>CP077096.1:0-300000 GCA_014268975.2 Pseudomonas wayambapalatensis
GGCCAGCACGTTGTTCTTGAACTTGTCCGGCTCGATGTCGCGGACCAGCGACAGCAGGCCTGCCTGGTGGTCCACCAGCAATACGGCGGCGTCGTCTTTGTTCAGGCGGTTGTAGGTGAATTGGCTCATGGTCGTGCTCCTTCGGGTGGGGTGGGTTGTTGTCTCGACTGCATGGGCACAGATTAAAAACATCGCGTTTCTGGCGGTAGATAGCGAAAAACGGCCTTAGCGTTCTTTTTTTGGAACGATGAAACGGATGTCGCCCTTTTCACAGGTAAACCCACACCCACAGATGCCCCATTGCCTGGGCAACCAACCTGCTCTTTACTACCCCTCAGCCCTCCCCTAGCCCCCGAGACCACCATGCTGGCCTTCATCCAGTCCTACCCCCTGCTGCTGGGAACCTGCCTGATCTTCCTCGACCTGCTGCTCTGGCAACTGATCCCGCTGGAGCGCCGCGCCTGGCGTATCGTCACGCGCCTGGGCATCTTCGTGATCTTCAGCGCCGTCCTGCTGGCCGCCGGCATGAGCCCGCTGCAACCGCCGCCATGGGCGGACGATGTCGCGCGCAACCTGATCGCCACGGTGCTGACCATCGGCTGGTGGCTGTTCGGAGCGCGCACGGTGACGGTGGTGTTCGGCCTGCTGATGATCGCCCGCGGCAGTCACGGCGGGCGCCTGCTGCAGGATGTCGTGGGCGCGCTGATCTTTCTTGCCGCAGCCGTGGCGGCGGCGGCCTATGTCCTGCAACTGCCGGTCAAAGGGCTGCTGGCGACCTCCGGAGTGATGGCCATCGTCATCGGCCTGGCGCTGCAGAGCACCCTGGCCGACGTGTTCTCCGGCATCGTGCTCAACACCACGCGGCCCTACCAGATCGGCGACTCGATCTCCATCGACGGCACCGAGGGCAAGGTGGTGGATATCGACTGGCGCGCCACGCGGCTGATCACCGGCAGCGGCAGCCTGGCGGTGATTCCCAACTCGGTGGCGGCCAAGGCGCGCCTGCTCAACCACAGCCGGCCAGCCGACCGCCACGGGGTTTCGATCAGTGTGGTGGTACCCGCCAGAATCCGCCCCAAGCGGGTGTTCGACGCGCTGGAGAAAGCCCTGCAAGGCACCAGCGCCCTGCTGCCGTCACCCGCAGCGAAAGTGTCGGTGAAAGCCTCGACGCTGGAGTCGGTGGAATACGAGGCCAGCGGTTTCATCGCCGACGCGGCGCAAAAGACCGACGTACGCAACCTGCTGTTCGACCTCGCCCACCGCCATCTCGAGGCCAGCGGTGTGATGTGGAACCTCGACCTGGCCGTCGCCCCGCGTAGTCGACAGCGTGAGCTGCTCGACGAAGTGCGGGTGTTCCGTTCGCTGAGCAGCGAGGAACGCGATGCCCTCAGCCAGCGCATGATGGCGGTGGAGTATCTGGCCGACCAGGTGATCCTGGATGTCGGCCAACAGTCCGATCACTTGCTGGTGATCGGCAGCGGTGTGGTCCAGGCCTCGATCCGCAATGGCGACAAGCGCGTGGAGGCCGGGCGCATGGGGCCGGGGGAAGTGCTGGGGATCGAGGGCATCATGGACGAGAACAGTTCGTTCGCCGAGTTCCGCACCCTGACTGGCTGCCTGCTGTACCGGATCGACAAGGAGCAGGTGCGCAGTTGCCTGGCCGAGCGCGGCGACGTGGTGCAGGCGTTGAACAAGCTGCAGCGGTTCAGGCTGCTGAGCCGGGAGTCGCTGCTGATGCAGAAGCCGGCAGCGGTGAAGAAGGGCGGCTTTCTGAGTTGGCTGCACAAATAAGCGGGCCCCTTCGCGGGTTTATCCGCGAAGGGGCCAGTGCAATCAAAGCACCACGCGCAGGCACTGCCCTGCGTGATACAGCGAGAAGCCCGACTCGTAGAATGCCGTGCGCAACGAAGGCGCACTCACCGGCTTCATCGGTGAGAACGGGATCGGCAGGCGGTCCGGATCATCCTTGAGCAGAAACTGCGCAAGAGCCCGGCCAATCACGGTGCCCGTGGTATTGCCACGGCCGTTGTAGCCTGTCACCGCTACCACTCCCGACGCCGGTTCGAACAGACGCATCAGGTGGTCGGGGGTAAAGTCGATGCAGCCGGTCCAGTGCATTTCCCACTCGACCTTGCCCAGCTCAGGGAAGTAATGGCTCTGGATGCGATCGGCCCAACTGCGCACGAACCACGCCGGCTTGTTGTCGACCCGGCCCAGGCTGCCGAGCAGCAGGCGACCCTGATCATCACGGCGGATACTGCTGAGCACGGTGCGGGTATCCCACGAGCCCTGGCCATGGGGCAGGATCCTGTCGGCCACCGCACCCTGCAGCGGCTTGGAGGCGATCTGATAGTAGTAGCCGCGGAAGAAGTGCTTCTGCAGGTGGCTCCAGTCGCCTTCGGTGTAGGCGCCCGTGGAAATCACCACCTTGTCGGCGCGCACGCTGCCACGGTTGGTGGCGACTCGCCAGCCGTCGCCATCACGCGTCAGGCCTTCGACCGCCGATTGCTGGAACAGCTTGCCACCCAGACGCTGCACCGCCGAGGCCAGGCCTTGGGTGTAGCCCATGGGGTTGATGGTGCCGGCGCGGCGGTCGAGCAGCGCGGCGGAAATCTTGTCGGTGCCGCAGTATTCCTGGCATTCGGCCCCCCGCAACAGTTCCACGTCGGCACCCCGGCGACGCCATTGTTCATGGCGTGCCTCGAGGTCGGCGAGGCCCGTGGCGTTGTGCGCCATATGCAGGTTGCCTTTGTGCTGGGCCTGGCAGTCGATGCCCAGGCGTTCGATCATGGCGAAGACTTCACCGGGCGCCTCGCCAAGCACCTTGTTCAGGCGCCCGCCCTGCTCCAGCCCCAAGGTCGCCTCGACATCGTCGGGACGGATCCAGGTCCCGGCGTTGACCAACCCGACATTGCGCCCGGAGCCGCCATGTCCAACCTTCCAGGCCTCCAGCAGGATGACCGACTTGCCCTGTTCGAGCAGGTGGATCGCCGCCGACAGCCCGGTGATTCCTGCGCCGATCACGCAGACATCGGCCGTGTGCTCACCGGCCAGCGCCTGTGAAGCGACGGTCGGTCGGGTGATCGATTCCCACAGACATTCTTGACGCAGTTCGGACATGGCCCGGCTCCAGCAATATTGTTCTTGTTGCGGTTAGGTCGGCGTACCGCCCAATCGCGGGAAAAGCCCGCTCCTACAGGGATCCCCATCGCCTGCGCGATCCCTGTAGGAGCGGCGGTTCGGCGCCCCGACTTGTCCCGCGAACCGGGGGCCAAAGCCCCCGGCCATTCACCTCAGTCGAACACGATGCCCTGCGCCAGCGGCAGCTCACGCGAGTAGTTCACGGTATTGGTCTGACGGCGCATGTAGCCCTTCCACGCATCCGAACCGGACTCACGGCCACCACCCGTCTCTTTCTCGCCACCGAACGCGCCGCCGATTTCCGCGCCGCTGGTGCCGATGTTGACGTTGGCGATACCGCAATCACTGCCCGAGGCGCTCTGGAAGCGCTCGGCCTCGCGGATGTCGGTGGTGAAGATGCACGACGACAGGCCCTGTGGCACTTCGTTGTTCAGGCGCAGGGCCTCTTCGAAGTCATCGTAGGCCAGCACGTAGAGAATCGGCGCGAAGGTTTCGTGGCGCACCACCTCGCTCTGCGCCGGCATCTCGGCGATGGCGGGCGATACGTAGTAGGCATTGGGGTACTGGTCGGCCAATTGGCGCTCGCCACCGAAGACCTGCCCACCCTCGTCGCGCGCCTTGGCCAGCGCGCCCTGCATGGCGTCGAACGACAGCTTGTCGATCAGCGGGCCGACCAGGTTGTCTTTGCGCGGGTCGCCGATGCGCACCTTGCCGTAGGCGGCTTTGACACGGGCGACCACTTCGTCCTTGATCGAGCGGTGGACGATCAGCCGGCGC
Source organism: Pseudomonas wayambapalatensis (assembly GCA_014268975.2). GTDB lineage: Bacteria > Pseudomonadota > Gammaproteobacteria > Pseudomonadales > Pseudomonadaceae > Aquipseudomonas > Aquipseudomonas wayambapalatensis. The sequence continues at coordinate 3,919 of CP077096.1, forward strand.
AGCGTGGTGCAGCGTTGGCCAGCGGTGCCCACGGCCGAGAACAGGATGCCGCGCACGGCCAGGTCGAGGTCGGCGCTCGGGGCGAGGATCATGGCGTTGTTGCCGCCCAGTTCGAGGATGCTGCGACCGAAGCGCGCCGCAACCCGCGGGCCCACTTCACGGCCCATGCGGGTGCTGCCGGTAGCGCTGACCAGCGGTACACGCGGGTCATCGACCAGGGCTTCACCGGCTTCACGCCCGCCGATCACCAGTTGGCTGAGGCCCTGCGGCGCCTCACCAAAGGCTTTCAGGGCCTTCTCGAACAGCGCCTGGCAGGCCAGTGCGGTCAGCGGGGTCTTTTCCGACGGTTTCCACGCCACCGAGTTGCCGGCTACCAGCGCCAGCGTGGTGTTCCATGCCCATACCGCAACCGGGAAGTTGAAGGCACTGATCACCCCGACCACGCCCAGCGGATGCCAGGATTCACGCATGTGATGGCCCGGACGTTCGGAGGCGATGGTCAGGCCGTAGAGTTGACGCGACAGGCCGACGGCGAAGTCGCAGATGTCGATCATCTCCTGCACTTCGCCCAGGCCTTCCTGGGTGATCTTGCCGGCTTCGATGGACACCAGCTCGCCAAGGTCAGCCTTGTGCGCACGCAGCACTTCACCAAACAGACGCACCAGCTCGCCGCGACGCGGGGCCGGCACGTTGCGCCAGGCTTCGAAGGCTGCTTGCGCCTGGTCGATGCGGGCGATGGTCTCGGCCTTGCCGAGCAATTTCACCGAGGCGATCTGGCTGCCGTCGATCGGCGTGTGAACAGGGTAGTCGCCCTGGGTGTAATCCGCGGCGGCGACGCCGAGGCGCTCGAGCAATGCAGCAACCATTGTGCTTCTCCTACATCGGGTGAAGGGTTGAAAAGGTGATGGGGATCAGTATTAATCCGATTACATTGCTGCAACAAACGACCTTTATTCCTCTTATCATTCCCCTGCGGAATGGTATCGCAGCCCTAGAGAGTGCCATGTCCAAACGCCTGGTTCCGTCGATGACAGCCTTGCAGTGCTTCGAGGCCGCCGCCCGTCACCTGAACTTCACCCGCGCCGCCGAAGAGCTGCACCTGACCCAGAGCGCCGTCAGCAAGCAGGTGGCACAGCTCGAAGAGATGCTGCGTCACCACCTGTTCCTGCGCATCCGACGGCGCCTGCAGCTCACGCCGGCGGGTGCGCTGTACCTGGCCGAGGTCAACAAGATCCTCACCCAGGTGGACATGTCCAGCCGCTATGTCCTCACCTATGGCGAACAGACCGAAGTATTGAAAGTAGCCACTCAACCGAGTTTTGGCGTGCGCTGGTTGATTCCTCGGCTCAAGGGCTTTGGCAAACGCCACCCCAACATCCACCTGGACATCCGCAACGAGATGGAGCCCTTCGCCCTGCTGCAGGGCTCGGCCGACGTGGTGTTCTTTTTCGGCCAGGGCACCTGGCCGGGTGCGACCTGCGTGGAACTGTTCGGCGAAGAGGTGGTGCCGGTGTGCGCCCCGGAGCTGCTGGGCGGACAAGAGCTGGACGGCCCCGGTGCGGTGGCCAGGCAGGTGCTGCTGCAAAGCACCTCGCGGCCGGAGGCCTGGCATGAATGGTTCCTGGAACAGGGGCTGCACACCGACAACAGCTACCATGGTCCGCGCTTCGATACCTTCTACATGGCGCTCAGCGCCGCACAGTCCGGCTGCGGCGTGGCCCTGGTGCCGCGCTATCTGGCGGCCAAGGAATTGGCCGAAGGCAGCCTGGTAGTGGCCTGGAACCATGCGATGCCGAGCAATGGCAAGCACTACCTGGCGTTCGCCGAACATGCGGCGGAGGTGCCGAAGGTGCGGGCGTTGGTGGAATGGATTCGCGCGCAGTTGCCGGGGTGATGCGTTGGAGCGGCGGGCCCTATCGCGGGACCAGTCGCAGCGGCGAACCGCCGCTGCGACTGGTCCCGCGATAGGGCCGGCAAATTCAATAGCAAAAGGAATGACCCTCACACTTTTTTTCGCTTGTGGACAAAGTCCATTCCCCGCTTTCATGTAAGGGTATCTACTGACCTTCAGGAAGCTAGCGATGCCCGCCCACGATTTCGTCAGCCCCGACAGCATCCGCGCGCAGTTCTCTGCCGCCATGTCGCTCATGTACAAACAGGAAGTGCCGCTCTACGGCACGCTGCTGGAGCTGGTGAGCGAAATCAACCAGCAGGTCATGGCCCAGCAGCCTGAAGTGGCCCAGGCCCTGCGCTGGACCGGTGAAGTCGAACGCCTGGATCAGGAGCGCCATGGCGCGATCCGTGTCGGCACCGCCGAAGAGCTGGCGACCATCGCCCGCCTGTTCGCCGTCATGGGCATGGAGCCGGTTGGCTACTACGACCTGAGCTCGGCTGGGGTTCCGGTGCACTCCACCGCCTTTCGCGCGGTGCACGAACAGGCGCTGCACATCAGCCCGTTCCGCGTGTTCACCTCGCTGCTGCGCCTGGAGCTGATCGATAACCCGCCCCTGCGCGCATTGGCCCAGGACATCCTGGCCAAGCGCCAGATCTTCACCCCGCGCGTGCTGGAGCTGATCGCTCAGTGCGAACGCGACGGCGGCCTGAGCGCGGCCGATGCCGAAACCTTCGTACAGGAGGCGCTGCACACCTTCCGCTGGCACCAGCAGGCCACGGTCACCGCCGAACAGTACCAGCAACTGCACGACCAGCACCGCCTGATCGCCGATGTGGTGGCCTTCAAGGGCCCGCATATCAATCACCTGACCCCACGCACCCTGGACATCGATGCAATCCAGGTCGGCATGCCGGCCAAGGGCATTCCGCCCAAAGCCGTGGTCGAAGGCCCACCCACCCGGCGCCACCCGATACTGCTGCGTCAGACCAGCTTCAAGGCATTGCAGGAAAAGGTCGCGTTCAGCGATGCCCAGGGCAGCCACACCGCGCGCTTCGGCGAAATCGAGCAACGGGGTGCGGCGCTGACCCCCAAAGGCCGTGCGCTCTACGACCGCCTGCTCGACGCTACCCGGGCCGCCCTCAACGGGGTGCCGGCCGAAACCAATGCCGAGCACTACAAGACGCTGCTGGCGCAGCACTTTGCCGAATTCCCGGATGATCTGACGCAGATGCGCGAGCAGGGGCTGGCCTACTTCCGTTACTTCGCCACCGAAAAAGGCCTGGCCGAGCGAGATCGCCAGGATCGACCGTCCACGCTACAAGGCCTGATCGACGCTGGCCATGTGCATTTCGAGGCGCTGGTGTACGAGGACTTCCTGCCGGTCAGTGCCGCAGGGATCTTCCAGTCGAACCTTGGCGACGATGCCCAGGCTGACTATGGCAGCAATGCCAACCGCGATGCCTTCGAGGCAGCGCTGGGCCTCAAGGTGCAGGACGAACTGGCGCTGTACGCCCAGAGCGAACGACGTTCGCTGCAAGCCTGTGCACAGGCCTTGGGCGTTGCGTTGGACTAGGGTCATCGGGGCTGCCAGGCAGCCCCTTCCCGCATGCCATCACTCGCCGATGGCAGCCTTGTAGCCCGCCGCGTCCAGCAGTTTGTCCAGCTCGGCCTTGTCGCTTGGCTTGAGCTTGAAGATCCACGATTCGTAGGGCTCTTCATTGAGCAGCTCAGGGCTTTCGGCCAGCTCCTCGTTGACGGCGATGACTTCGCCTCCGACCGGGGCGTAGATGTCGGATGCGGCCTTGACCGACTCGACCACCCCCGCAGCGTCGCCCGCGGCGAACACCTTGCCGACTTCGGCCAGTTCGACGAACACCACATCACCCAGAGCTTCCTGGGCGTGATCGCTGATACCCACGGTCACGGTGCCGTCGGCTTCCAGGCGCGCCCATTCATGACTTTCAGCAAAACGCAGGTCGGCGGGGATATTGCTCATGTGTCGTATTCCTCGGTTGGCTCAGCGGTCTACCGCCGGTAATTGAGTGTTCAGATCAGGGTCTTGCCGTGGCGCACGAAGGTCGGTTTGACCACCCGCACCGGATACCACTTGCCGCGAATCTCTACTTCGGCGCGGTCGCCAGTGGCGATGGGCACGCGCGCCAAGGCAATGGACTTGCTTAGCGTAGGGGAGAAACTACCACTGGTGATCTCTCCTTCGCCAATACCGGCAACACGAACTATCTGGTGGGCACGCAGAACGCCGCGCTCCTCCAGTACCAGGCCGACCAGTTTGTCCTGCACACCACGCTCGATTTCCGCCAGCAGGCCGCTGCGGCCGATGAAATCGCGCTCGGCTGGCTCCCAGGCGATGCTCCAACCCAGGTTGGAGGTCAGCGGTGTGTGGGCTTCGTCGATATCCTGGCCGTACAGGTTCATGCCGGCTTCCAGCCGCAGCGTGTCACGAGCGCCAAGGCCGCTGGGGGCAATGCCGGCGCCGACCAGATCGTAGAAGAACGTTGCGGCCTGATCGCCTGGCAAGATGATTTCCAACCCGTCTTCGCCAGTGTAGCCGGTGCGGGCAATGAACCAGTCGCCTTCGCCGACGCCCTCGAACGGGCGCAGCTCGCGAATCAGCGCGGCACGCGCAGCACTGAGCAGTGCGGCGACCTTCTCGCGGGCCTGGGGCCCTTGGATGGCGAGGATCGCAAGATCGGGGCGGACCTCGATACCGACGGCAAAGCCTTCGCTCTGCGCGTTCAACCAGGCCAGTACCTTGTCGCGGGTGGCAGCATTGGCCACCAGTCGATAGCCGTCTTCGGTGCGGTAGGCGATCAGGTCGTCGATGACCTTGCCCTGCTCATTGAGCAACGGGCTGTAGAGGGCTTTTCCGGGGCTTTCGAGGCGGGCCACGTCGTTGGCCAGCAGGCGCCGTAGCCAGGGGGTGGCGTCGGCACCGTCGATGTCGATGACTGTCATGTGGGAAACGTCGAAGACGCCGCAATCACTGCGGACCTGATGATGTTCTTCGACCTGAGAGCCGTAATGCAGGGGCATGTCCCAACCGCCGAAATCGACCGTCTTGGCGCCAAGCGCCAGGTGCAGGTCGTACAGGGGCGTGCGCTGTCCCATGGGTTTCTCCTTCCGGGCGTGGCGAAGCAGAGGCGGTCGGCGCTGTTGAATCAGCACCTGATCTTGTAGGACCCACCTCTACGAATGCCGCGCATTGTAGCCGCAAGGGCGGGGGCTGGCACCCTCAGTGAGGATGCCCAGGGCGATAGGCGGAGCGACGGATCAGGCCGATGACCGGCAAAAGCCCTACCAGCACCAGGGTCAGGGCCGGCAGCGAGGCGCGCGCCCATTCGCCCTCGCTGGTCATCTCGAACACCCGCACGGCCAGGGTGTCCCAGCCGAACGGCCGCATCAAAAGGGTGGCCGGCATCTCTTTCAGCACATCGACAAACACCAGTAACGCGGCACTGAGCGCACCCGGGACCAGCAGCGGTAGATACACCTTGAAAAACAATCTCGGCCCGGCCACGCCGAGGCTGCGAGAAGCCTCCGGCAGCGACGGGCGGATCCGCTCCAGACTGCTTTCCAGCGGCCCGTAGGCCACCGCGATGAAGCGCACCAGATAAGCCAGTAACAGCGCAGCCACACTGCCCAGCAACAGCGGCTTGCCGGCCCCGCCCAGCCAGGTGGAAAGCGGGATCACCAGTTGATTGTCCAGATAGCTGAACGCCAGCATGATCGACACCGCGAGCACCGAACCAGGCAAGGCGTAGCCCAGGTTGGCCAAGCCGACGCCGGCACGAATCGATGGCGTGGGCGCCTGACGCCGGGCGAAGGCCAGCAACAGTGCCACGCTGACGGTGATCAACGCCGCCATCGCGCCCAGGTACAGGGTGTGCAGGATCAATGCGCCATAGCGTTCGTCCAGGTCATGTCGGCCACGCTGCCAGAACCACGCCAGCAACTGCAGCAGCGGGATGACGAAGGCGCAGGCGAACACCAGCAGGCACCAGCCACTGGCCGCCAGCGCCTTGAGCCCGCGCAGATGATAGAGCGCCTGCCCGCGCGGGCGCTCGTTGCCGCTGCGGCTGGCGCCACGGGCGCGGCGTTCGCCATAGAGCACCAGCGTCACGACCAGCAACAACAGGCTGGCCAGTTGCGCCGCACCGGACAGGCTGAAGAATCCATACCAGGTCTTGTAGATGGCAGTGGTGAAGGTATCGAAGTTGAACACCGATACCGCACCGAAGTCCGCCAGCGTTTCCATCAACGCCAGGGCGATGCCCGCGCCGATGGCCGGCCGCGCCATCGGCAGCGCCACCCGCCAGAACGCCTGTAGCGGCGACAGCCCCAGCACCCTCGCGGCCTCCATCAAGCCCTTGCCCTGGGCCAGGAAGGCGGTGCGCGCCAGCAGGTAGACATAGGGATAGAACACCAGCACCAGCACGATGATGACCCCACCGGTCGAACGTACCCGGGGCAGGCGCATCGGCCCGAACACCTCGCGCAAGGCACTCTGCACGGGGCCGGAGAAGTCCAGCAGGCCGACGAAGACGAAGGCCAGTACATAGGCGGGAATGGCAAAGGGCAGCATCAGTGCCCAGTCGAGCCAGCGCCGACCGGGAAACTCGCAGAGGCTGGTGAGCCAGGCCAGGCTGACCCCCAGCACGGTGACGCCGACACCCACGCCCAGCACCAGGGTCAGGGTGTTGCCCAGCAGGCGGCTCATCTGGGTGTCGAGCAGGTGCGACCAGATCTGCGTGTCGATCGACTGCCACGACAGCACCAGTACGCTCAGGGGCAGGAGCACCAGGGCGGCGACAAGGCTGACCGGAAGGTACCAGCGGCGTTGGGGGGAGTGGGGCAAGACAGGTATCTCGGTTGCAGGTTGCGACCGCTGTGCGGTCGTTCGCGGCCAAAGCCACTCTCAACGTCTGGGAGTGGCTTCAACTGCGAAGGAGCCTTGAACGGCCCCGAAAGGATAAGCGCTGAAACTCAGTTCCAGCCAGCCCGATCCATCAGGCGAATGGCTTCGGCCTGGCGCTTGCCCGCCACTTCCACCGGCAGGCTGTCGGCCTTGAAGCTGCCCCAGGCCGCGACTTCATCCGACGGCTTGACCTTGGGGTTGGCCGGGAACTCCTGGTTGATGTCGGCGAACAGTTTCTGCGCTTCCTCGCCCGTCATCCACTCGACCAGTTTCTTCGCCGCTTCCGGGTGCGGGGCATGCTTGGTCAGGCCGATGCCCGAGAGGTTGACGTGCACGCCACGGTCGCCCTGGTTGGGCCAGAAGATCTTCACCGGCAGCTTCGGGTCGGCCTTGTGCAGGCGCCCGTAGTAGTAGGTGTTGACCACACCCACGTCGCATTGCCCTGCGGCAACGGCCTGAATCACGGCGTTGTCGTCGGAGAACACGTCGGTGGACAGGTTGCTGACCCAGCCCTTGACCAGCTTCTCGGTCTCGGCCTCGCCGTGGGTCTCGATCAGGGTGGCGGTCAGCGACTGGTTGTAGACCTTCTTCGCGGTGCGCAGGCACAGGCGGCCTTCCCACTGCTTGTCGGCCAGGGCTTCGTAGGTGCTCAGCTCCGAGGGCTTGACCCGCTCGGTGGAGTAGATGATGGTCCGCGCACGCAGGCTCAGGCCGGTCCAGTCGTGGGACGAAGCGCGGTACTGCGGCGGAATGTTCTTGTCGATGATGTCCGACTTGATCGGCTGCAGAATGCCCATCTGCTCGGCCTGCCAGAGGTTGCCGGCATCCACGGTGAGCAGCAGGTCGGCGACGCCGTTCTGGCCCTCGGCCTTGATGCGCTGCATCAGCGGCGCTTCCTTGTCGGTGATGAACTTGATCTTCACCCCGGTCTTGGCGGTGTAGGCATCGAATACCGGCTTGATCAGCTCGTCGATGCGCGAGGAGTACACCACCACTTCATCATCTGCCGCCTGGACGGAACCGGCAAACAAGGTCAGGGCCAGGGCGGCCAGTAGGGGCTTGCGGGGCGACATGGTGGATGCTCCTCGGGGTTAGAGAGGTGCAAATGGTAGTGAATCCCATTTTCCCACTCACCCTTGGAGCCGTTACCGGATGTTGCAAAGCAATCGCGGGGCAAGCCCGCCCCTCTAGGACCACCCCGCTCTTCAGGCAGGTGATGTACCTGCAGGAGCGGGCTTGCCCCGCGATAGGGCCCTCAAGCCTTGGCCAGGTCTGGCAGGTCGCCGCTCAACCCCAAGGCCTGGCGCACGAACACCGCCTTGGCCTCAGGCATCCCTTCCACCAGCTTCAACCCGGTATTGCGCAGCCAGCGCAGCGGCAGCGGGTTGGCCTGGAACAGGCGCTCGAAGCCCTCCATCGCCGCCATCAGGGCAAGGTTGTGCGGCATGCGTCGGCGCTCGTAGCGACTCAACACCCTCACATCGGCCAGACGCTCGCCACGCTCGCACGCGTGCACCAGTTCCTCGGCCAGCACTGCCGCATCGAGAAAGCCCAGGTTGACGCCCTGCCCCGCCAGGGGGTGAATGGTGTGGGCCGCATCGCCGATCAGCACCAGGCCTTCTTCCACATAGCGCTTGGCATGACGCTGGCGCAGCGGCACGCAGACGCGGCGGTCGGCATGCAGCACCTGGCCCAGGCGGCCTTCGAAGGCGCGCTCCAGTGCCTGGCAGAACGCCGCATCATCCAGCGCCATGGCCTGCTCGGCCTGCTCCGGCGTGGTGGACCAGACGATCGAACACCAGTGCTGGCCGTCATCGCGCGACAACGGCAGAAAGGCCAGCGGACCTTCGTCGGTGAAGCGCTGCCAGGCCGTGGCGCGGTGCGCCTCGCTGCAGCGCACGCTGGTGACGATGGCGTGGTGCAGGTAATCCCACTCGCGCGTCTCGCAGCCCGCCAGGCGCCGCACCGCCGAATTGGCGCCATCGGCAGCGACCACCAGCGGCGCACGCAGGCGACGGCCATCGGACAGGGTCACCAGCCACTCATCGCCAGAGCGGCGCAGCTGTTCCAGCCGCGCATTGGGCAGCAGCCCGACGTCACTGTCGTGCAGACGGTCCAGCAGGCCGTCCTGCACCACACGGTTCTCGACGATGTGGCCGAGCACCTGGGCATGCACACTGGCGGCTGAAAAATGAATCTGACCGGTGCCGCTACCGTCCCAGACCTGCATGTCCGAATAGGGCGTCACGCGGCGCCCGGCAATGCCCTCCCAGGCGCCAAGACGCTCGAGAATGCGCTGGCTGGCGGCCGACAGGGCACTGACCCGCGGCTCGAAGGGCGCGGCGTCATCGAAAGGCTTGACCGACAGCGGCCCGCCATCGAGCAGCAGCACCTCCAGGCCACTGTGGCGCAACGCCAGGGCCAGGGCGCTGCCGACCATACCGGCACCGACAATCAACAGATCCGCGCGCATGTCCATGCCTTACGCCTGCCTCGCTTGCGGCTTGAGCCGCACGTATAGGGTTTTGTCGACCCGCGCCACCAGCTCGCCGGCGCCGTCGCGGATATCGACCTGCAGACGCGGCAGGCACTTCTTGCCACCGGCCGTCTGCTGGCGGATGTCGTCCAGCAGTGCGTCGTCGATGTGGAATTCGGCGAACACCGGGCCCTTGCCCGGTGCGATGAAGTCGATGCTGGCGGCCTTGTCCCAGACGATGTACTCGCGGCCCAGCTGCTCGATCAGCAACAGCATGTAGAACGGATCGACCATCGAGTAGAGGCTGCCACCGAACTGGGTGCCGACGTAGTTGCGGTTCCAGCGGGTCAGGTTCATGCGCACCTTGACGCTGCGCATGTCGGGGCTGATGTGCTGCACGCGGATACCGGCCCCCAGGTAGGGCGGGTAGAAATTCAGCAACCAGCGCAGCATGCGGGCCCGGCGCGCGAGCTTGCGGGCGTCTTTCATGCGCGGCCTCGCGGGTCGGGGCGGGTTCCCAGGCCCATGGCCTGGCGGGCGAACCAGCTCTTTGCCGGCGGCAGCAGGTCCAGCCCCAGCAGGCCGAGGTTGCGCCCGGCGGCCAACAGCGGTTGGGCGCTGCCGAACAGGCGGGTGACCTGGTCGGAGAAGCCGATGGTCAGGCTCTGGTCCAGGCGTTGGCGCTGGCGATAGCCCTGCAACGTTGACAGGTCGCCCGGCTGCTGCGGGCCTGCGAGCAGGGCCTCGGCCAGCGCCTGCACGTCACGCAGCGACAGGTTGAAGCCCTGGCCTGCGATCGGATGCAGGCTGTGCGCCGCGTTGCCTAGCACCACCAGGTGCGGGCGTACCTGCTCCTCGGCTTCGACCAGCGCCAACGGGTAGAGATGCCGTGCGCCGACCTGGCGCAGAGCGCCGAGGCGGTAGCCGAACGCGTCCTGCAGTTCGCGCAGGAAGGCGCGCTCGTCGATATCGGCCAGACGCCGCGCGTCCATGCCCTGGCGGGTCCAGACCAGCGCGCAGCGGTTTTCCGGCAGTGGCAGCAAGGCCATCGGGCCTTGTTCGGTGAATCGTTCGAAGGCCTGGCCACGGTGGGCCTCGCCTGGAGAGATGTTGGCGATCAGCGCGCTCTGGTCATAGGGCGTGCGGCGCACATGAATGCCCAACTGCTCGCGCAGGCCGGAGCGGCCACCATCGGCGAGAATCGCCAGGTCGCACTCAAGGCTGGTGTCATCGTCGAGCTGCAGGCGATAGCCGCCCTCGACAGGCTGCATGGCCCTGACTTCGGCCGGGCAGCGCCAGCTCACCACCTCGCTGTCCAGCCCCTGCCACAGGCACTGGCCGAGCCAGGCGTTCTCCACCACATAACCCAGCGCAGGCACACCTTCTTCCTGGGCATCCAGCCGGGTGGCGCCAAAGCGGCCGCGGTCGGACACCTGGATCTGCCGAATCGGCTCGGCGCGGCGCTCGATGCCCTGCCACAGGCCAAGCTGGTCGTAGATCTGCCGAGTGCCGAAGGACAGCGCCGAGGAACGTGCGTCGTAGCTGGGCTGGAAGCTGTCGCCGGGGGCGAACGGCTCGATCAGCAGGATCTTCCAGCCACGCACCTTGGCCCCGGCCTGCAGCGCCAGCGCGAGGCTGGCACCGACCAGGCCGCCGCCGATGATCGCCAGGTTGACCCGGCTCATGCCACGTCCTTGCGCGCGTCGAGCATCAGTGCCTCGATTTCGTCGACTGTCTTCGGCACACCCGAAGTGAGAATTTCACAGCCCTTTCTGGTGACCACCACGTCGTCCTCGATCCGCACCCCGATGCCGCGCCACTTCTTCGCCACGCTCTGGTTGTCGGCGGCGATGTAGATACCTGGCTCTACAGTCAGCGCCATGCCCGGTTCGAGCACCCGCCACTGACCGCCGACCTTGTATTCACCCACATCGTGCACATCCATGCCCAGCCAGTGTCCGGCGCGGTGCATGTAGAACGCGCGGTAGGCTTCGCTGTCGATCAGCGCCTGCACCTCACCCTTGAGCAGCCCCAGCTCGACCAGCCCTTGGGTGATCACGCGCACCGTCGCTTCATGGGCGTGATTCCAGTGTTTGCCTGGCGCGATCTCGGCAAAGGCGGCTTCCTGGGCCTTGAGCACCAGTTCGTAGATCGCCTTCTGCTCGGGCGAGAACCGCCCGCTGACCGGGAAGGTGCGGGTGATGTCGCTGGCGTAGCAGTCGATCTCGCAACCGGCGTCGATCAGCACCAGGTCACCGTCCTTGAGCGGCGCATCGTTCTGCTGATAGTGCAGGATGCAGGCATTGCGCCCGGCGGCGACGATCGAGCCGTACGCTGGCATCTTCGCGCCACCCTTGCGGAACTCGTAGTCCAGTTCGGCCTCCAGGCTGTATTCGTGCAGACCGGCGCGACAGGCCTGCATGGCCCGCACATGGGCGCGCGCGGAAATTGCCGCAGCCTCGCGCATTACCTTCACTTCCGCTGCCGACTTATACAGGCGCATGTCGTGCAGCAGATGATCCAGGGCAACGAACTCGTTCGGCGGTTGCGCACCGAGGCGCGCCTTGGAGCGGATCACATTGATCCAGTCCATCAGCCGGCGATCGAACTCGGGGTTGCTGCCCATGGCGCTGTAGACCCGCTCGCGACCTTCGATCAGGCCAGGGAGAATCTCGTCGATGTCGGTGATCGGGAAGGCATCGTCGGCGCCGAAGTCGCGTATCGCGCCCTCCTGGCCGGCACGCAGACCATCCCAGAGCTCACGCTCGGGGTTGCGCTCGCGGCAGAACAGCACGTATTCGCCGTGCTCGCGGCCGGGGATCAGGGCGATCACCGCCTCGGGCTCCGGGAAGCCGCTCAGGTACTGGAAGTCGCTGTCCTGGCGATAGACGTGCTCGACGTCGCGGTTACGGATCGCGACCGCCGCCGCCGGCAGGATGGCGATGCTGTCGGGGACCATCTGCGCCATCAGCGCCTTGCGCCGACGGGCGTACTCCGCCTTGGGTATGTGGCTCATGGGCAAACGACCCCCGGGTCGATCAATGCAGCGATGGTTTTGGCGCCGGCGCGACAGGCGCGGCCAGCTCCGTGTACAGCAGCAGCGGTGCGACGCGCAGGTACTCCATGACTTCCATGTAGTCGCTCTCGCCGTCCTCGGACTCTTCCAGCGCTTCTTGCACCTGGGAGATGGCGACCAGGTCCTGGAGCACTTCCTTGGCATCGGTGGACAGGTCCTTGCCTCCGGCGTTCAAGCCAAAACCGGTAATGAAGCCCTGGCACCATTGGCCCAGCGCCGTGGCGCGATCGCTCAGGGCGGCATCGTCGGTCGGCAGCAGCAGCACGATGGCGACGTCTTCGCCGGTCAGCTCGGCCTTGACCATCTCCTGCAGGCCGATCAGGGCGTTGCGGACAGTGTCACCGGGCTCGGTTTCAAGCAGTTGGGCGGCGTCGGCCAGCCAGGCATCGGCATCGAAGCCGGCACCGGCGCAACTGCGACCGATCAGCAGGCCGTGCAGCTCGGCAGGAGTGGCGGGATGGCCATTGCTGGAGAGCAGCATGGCGAAGGCGATGTAAGGCGATTGGGTATTGGGCATGGGCGGCTAGGCGCCAGACGGCGCATATGACTAGAATGAAGACCTTGTATCCTAGCACCGGCAGGCGCGCCAAGACCATCTGCGCTGGCCGTCGCGGCTCGGGCAGAGGCATGATCGCCAGGCGATCGACGAAGGAGCGGATCGAGTGCACCCCATGCAAGACAATGACCTGCAAGCGCTGATGAGCCGATTCGAGTTGCTGATCGAGCGCGTCGAGCAACTAAAACGGCAAAATGCACTCCTAGTAGCTCAGGAAAAATCCTGGCGCGAAGAGCGCGCCCACCTCATCGAAAAGAACGAGATCGCCCGGCACAAGATCGAGTCGATGATCTTGCGTCTGAAGGCCCTGGAGCAAGACTCATGAGTTCAAGCAATAGCGTCACCGTCCAGATTCTCGACAAGGAATACTCGATCATCTGCCCGCCGGAAGAACGCAACAACCTGGTGGGTGCCGCGCGCTACCTGGACGGCAAGATGCGCGAGATCCGCAGCAGCGGCAAGGTGATCGGCGCCGACCGCATCGCGGTGATGGCGGCGTTGAACATCACCCATGAACTGCTGCACCGCCAGGAGCGCCCTGACGTCGCCAGCGGCGGCACCACCCGCGAACAGGTGCGCGACCTGCTCGAGCGCGTCGACCAGGCGCTGTCCGACGACGCGGTTAGCAAAAACGATTGAGATTGGTATACTGGCGCGACTCCCTGGGGGATGCGCCAGTCGGTTATGTCCCTGAGCCGATACGCACAACCACGGGGGTTGCACGTGGGGCAGGTGTGCATGTCCGCTCGACGGAAAGCCTTAACGCCTCCTGCAATCTCCACCTTGAACTTTCGGGTTCAAGGGCTACACCGATAGCGGTCTTGTCGGGGAGCCTGAATTCTCAATGCCCGCCTTTACCGGCGGGCATTTCGTTTGTGCCGCCGTCGGCGGCCAGCATCCGGGATCGCCTGTGCCATGACCGACACCGTGCCGCTCACCCGTCCGCAACTTCGCCGCGTGCTGCGCAACGCACGACGCGCGTTGACGCCCGCCCAGCAACGCCAGGCCGCCGTCGGGCTGTACCGGCAACTGGCCCAGCACCCGCTGTTTCGCCGCGCGCGGCATATCGCCCTGTACCTGCCCAACGACGGTGAGATCGACCCGCGCCTGTTGCTGCGCGAAGCCCAGCGGCGCGGCAAGCGCACCTACCTGCCGGTGCTGCATGCCTGGCCACGCACGCGCATGGTGTTCCAACGCTTCGAACAGGGCGAAAAACTGCGACGCAACCGCTTCCGCATCCCTGAACCAGTCATCGAGCGCAAGCGTCAGCGGCCGGTCTGGTCGCTGGACCTGATCCTGCTGCCACTGGTGGGTTTCGATGAAGTGGGCGGACGGCTGGGGATGGGCGGCGGCTTCTATGATCGCAGCCTGGCCTATCAGGGGCGGCGCAAGGCGTGGAAGAAACCGCTGCTGCTGGGGCTGGCACATGAATGCCAGAAGGTGGAACGACTGGCGCAGGCCAGTTGGGACGTACCCTTGCGCGGAACGGTCTCGGACCGCGGCTGGTATCTGGCGCCGGCGTGAAGCCGCGCGCCGCGAAACTTCAGCGCTGCTGTTGGGCGGATACGGCCGGCGCCTGATAGGCGGCGTCGAGCTTTCGCTCCCACAGACCCTGCGCATAACCGGTGGTGACGACACCCAGACCGAAGATGAAAGCCAGGATCCACAGCAGGTCCGGTTTGCGTTTGTTCATCGTTGCCCCCCTAGGCAAACTGTTCAGGCTCGGCAGCCTTCTTGGTGCTACCGGAGCGTATAGCTTTAAAATCGGCGCATTTTCCGACAACGTGACGCGCCACGCAAATGTTGACGCCAACCGGCTGTCGGTTTGATGCAACATCTTATTTCAAACCTTGTCAGGAGCAGCATCCATGGCCTATTGGCTGATGAAATCCGAGCCCGACGAACTTTCCATCGAAGGCTTGGCCCGCCTCGGCCAGGCGCGCTGGGACGGGGTGCGCAACTACCAGGCACGCAATTTCCTGCGGGATATGAGCGTAGGCGACGAATTCTTCTTCTACCACTCCAGTTGCCCGCAACCGGGTATCGCCGGGATCGCCCGGATCAAGGCCGGCGCCTACCCCGACCCGACGGCGCTGGACCCGCAAAGCCACTACTTCGACGCCAAGGCCAGTGCCGAGAAGAACCCTTGGAGCGCAGTGGATGTCGAGCATGTGCGCACGTTCGGTCAGGTGCTTGGCCTCGGCTTGCTCAAGCAGCAGACGGCGCTCGAAGCACTTGCACTGGTACAGAAAGGCAGCCGCCTGTCGGTGATGCCAGTGACCCCGGAGCAATGGCAGGCAATCTGCGCGCTGGCGAGGTGATCCAGGCAGCCGCTGTGCGGGAGCGCGCCGAGGAACTCACTGCACGATCAGGTTGTTGAACAGCAGGTCCTCGACGATCGGCTTGCCTTCTTCGGTTTCCATCACCTGCTGAACCTGCTTCAAGGCTTCCTGACGCAACGCCTCCTTGGCTTCGACATTGCTCATGTTATCCACGCCTTGCTGGGTGAACAGCGCCACCAGCTGGTTGCGGATCAGCGGCTCATGGTGCTTGACCGCCGCGGCGGCAGCATCGCCGGTCACGCGCAGGGCCACGTCGGCCTTGTAGACGCGCAGCCTGGGCCCGCCATCGAGGGCATAGTTGCCGACCAGAGGCGGGGTCAGGTTGATGTAGGCAACCTTTGGCTCGCCTTCCTTGCCCTCTTCGGCCATGGCCGCCACCGGCAGCATCAAGGCCAGCACCATCAAGATCCACGCTTTCACGAAATCGCTCCTCAATACAATTGGCGCCAGCTTACCCAGCGCGTCGCTCAAACCCAAGCCCGGGCTTATGCCGGCTTATCAGAGCAGGCCATGCTCGTTGACCCGCCCCTGCGTCCTCCTACACTTATCGGCCATCACCCGCAAAGGAATAGCCCGATGAAAGCTGTGTTGTGCAAAACCCTGGGCCCGGCACGGGACCTGGTGCTGGAAGAGGTCGCGGATCCCGTGCCGAAGAAGAACGAGATCCTCCTCGAGGTGCATGCCGCCGGGGTCAACTTCCCCGACACCCTGATCATCGAGGGCAAGTACCAGTTCCAACCGCCTCTGCCCTTCTCGCCCGGCGGCGAAGCGGCCGGCGTGGTGGCGGCAGTCGGCGAGAAGGCCGGGGCTTTCAAGGTCGGCGACCGGGTCATGGCCCTCACCGGCTGGGGCGCCTTCGCCGAGCAGGTCGCGGTGCCTCACTACAATGTGCTGCCCATTCCGGCAGGTATGGATTTCACCACGGCGGCCGCCTTCGGCATGACCTACGGCACCTCGATGCACGCACTTACCCAGCGTGGCCAGCTCAAGGCGGGCGAAACCCTGCTGGTGCTCGGTGCATCAGGCGGCGTCGGGCTGGCAGCGGTGGAAATCGGCAAGGCGTTGGGTGCACGGGTCATCGCGGCGGCCAGCAGCGCCGAAAAGCTCGCCGTGGCCAAGGCAGCCGGCGCGGATGAGTTGATCGACTACAGCCAGGCCAGCCTCAAGGAAGAGATCAAGCGCCTGACCAACGGCCAGGGTGTGGACGTGATCTACGACCCGGTCGGCGGCGAGCTGTTCGACCAGGCAGTGCGAGGCCTGGCCTGGAACGGCCGGCTGCTGGTGGTGGGCTTTGCCAGCGGCAGCATTCCGCAGATGGCGGCCAACCTGGTGCTGCTCAAGGGCGCTGCAGTGCTGGGGGTGTTCTGGGGCGCGTTCGCCCAGCGCCAGCCAGAAGACAACGTTGCCAACTTCCGTCAGCTGTTTGCGTGGCATGCCGAGGGCAAGTTGAAACCGCTGGTGTCGCAGACCTACGCGCTGGGCGAGGCCGGGTCGGCTATCGAACGGCTGGGGCAGCGGCAGGCGGTGGGCAAGCTGGTGGTGTTGGCCAGGTGATTCGGTGATGACTTCTTCGCGGGCAAGCCCGCTCCTACAAACTATACCGTCTCTGCAGGAGCGGGCTTGCCCGCGAAGAGGCCAGCGCAGTCAAACCTCGCGCAGGTTATGGCAGCGCTGAAACCGCGCCTCCAGCCCCCGATCAGGCATCTGGTGGCTGCGCAAGGCGTTGAGCGTCTGCTCCACATACTCCCGCGTGGTGCCGTAACGCCCCTTGGCACTGGCCAGAATCTGGCTGAACAGGGTGTCCGGCAGGTTGCCGGCATAGCACGGCAAGTGACGCTCGAGCACAAAGCCCAAGGCCTGCACCTTGCTGCCGTCATCGAGTCGGCAGGTCAGCCAATGCGGGCGATAGGCCGGATAGGGCATCTCCCGCTGCCACAGAGCCATCAGCGAGTCGTCCAGGCAGCTCTCGTCCAGGCGGTAAGCAAAGCCGCTGCACGACCCTCCACGATCCAGGCCGAACACCAGCCCCGGGCATTCCGGTGTGCCGCGGTGCTCATGGGACCAAAGGTAAAGCCCACGATGATAACCGTGCACCCGCGCACGCTGGCGCTCTACCGAGTTGCACTCCGGACGCCAGATCAACGAACCATAGGCGAACAACCACACAGGCCCACCGTCATGACGGGACATGGTCGTTGTCATGGAGTGCTGCAATTGCTCAGGGGTCAGTTGTTGACCGAAGTCGAGCGACGGAGGATAGGAAACCTGCCACGAAGAACTTTCAAGTGCCGACATAGGCTGCCGCCATTATTTCCTGTGTAACTACCGGAGAGCTGTGTTGCGATCGACGCCTTCGCCTGCGAGCCCGCACCCAATGCTGCGGGGCCTGTACCGCAAGAGGTTGATGACGATGTGCCTACCGTAAGACATATGACGGCGAAACCTCAACCCCTTTTGGCAAAGTTTCACGCGCGATACCGACGACTGGAAAGTGTTGTTATAAGCATAGTAAAAGTTATTAACCCGGCGAGTAATAATTCACCGCTTATAATCGACGACGATAACTTTGGTTATTAATCACGGCGCGCCATTGCAGCGCGCCGCAGGCGCTCATGAAGACCTAGTTACTCAGCCGCGTGGAGCGTAGGCAAACACGTCGGCGCGCATGCGGTGTGCATCCATGCCCGCCTCGACCAGCGCATCGAGCGTGCCATAGACCATGTTCGGTGAACCGCTGGCATAGACATGCACACTGTTCAGGTCGGCGATATCCTCGCACACTGCCTCGTGCAAAAGGCCGCAACGCCCCTCCCAGCCACACAGGTCGCTGACCACCTTGTGCAGGAACAGGTTGGGCAGACGCTCCCATTCGGCCCAGTGCTCGAGGGTGTAGAACTCCTCGGGCCGACGCACACCCCAGTAAAGGTGCACCGGATGCTTGAAGCCGTTGGCGCGGCAATGCTCGACCAGGCTGTGCATCTGGCCCATGCCGGTCCCGGCAGCAATCAGCACCAGCGGCCCGTCCGGCAGCTCGGCCAGGTGTGCGTCACCGAATGGTAGCTCGATGCGGGCCATACCGTTGCGCTGCAACTGCTCGATCAGCTTTACCGCGCTGCTTTCGCGGGCCAGCACATGCAGCTCGAGATCACGGCCCGAATGCGGGGCAGACGCCAGCGAAAAGGCGGCCTTGTCGGCGCCCTCACGCTCGATCATCAGGTATTGCCCGGCGTGGTAGCGCGGCGGCTTGCCGGCGGGCGCGCGCAGACGCACGCGCCAGACATCCCCGCCGACCTCGACGCACTCGCTGACGGTGCAGGCCAGCTTGCGCACGGGCAACTCGCCCAGGGCCAGCACGCCATCCCACAGCAGCACGCAGTCTTCCAGCGGTTCGGCGATGCAGGTGAACAGTTCGCCGTGATCGCGGACCTCACCGTCCTGTCGTACCCGCCCCTCCACCAGCAACGCCGCACACACATGGCAATTGCCGTTGCGACAGCTGCTCGGGCACTCGTAGCCCAGGCGCCGCGCGGCATCCAGAATCCTCTCGCCCGGCTCGATGGACAGCACCGCGCCGGACGGCTGCAAGGTCACCTGCATCAATCTATTCCCAACTGGTCCCACAGCTCATCGATACGGCGGGTAACGGCCTCGTCCTTGACGATGACCCGGCCCCATTCGCGTGTAGTCTCGCCCGGCCACTTGTGCGTGGCGTCCAGGCCCATCTTCGACCCCAGGCCCGATACCGGCGACGCGAAGTCGAGGTAGTCGATCGGCGTGTTGTCGATCATCACCGTATCACGCTTGGGATCCATGCGCGTGGTGATGGCCCAGATCACGTCGTTCCAGTCGCGGGCGTTGACGTCGTCGTCGGTGACGATAACGAACTTGGTGTACATGAACTGTCGCAGGAACGACCACACACCCAGCATCACGCGCTTGGCGTGCCCCGGATATTGCTTTTTCATGGTCACCACCGCCATGCGGTAGGAACAGCCTTCCGGTGGCAGGTAGAAGTCGACGATCTCGGGGAACTGCTTCTGCAGGATCGGCACGAACACTTCGTTCAGCGCCACGCCGAGGATCGCCGGCTCATCTGGCGGCCGGCCGGTGTAAGTGCTGTGGTAGATCGGCTTTTGCCGATGGGTGATGCGTTCGATGGTGAACACCGGGAAGCTGTCCACCTCGTTGTAGTAGCCAGTGTGGTCGCCGTAAGGGCCTTCCGGGGCCATTTCACCCGGATGGATCACACCTTCGAGGATGATTTCGGCGGTGGCCGGCACCTGCAGGTCGCTGCCGCGGCACTTGACCAGCTCGGTGCGGTTGCCGCGCAGAAGCCCTGCGAAAGCGTACTCGGAGAGGGTGTCGGGCACCGGCGTCACGGCGCCAAGGATGGTGGCCGGGTCTGCACCCAGCGCGACGGCCACCGGGAACGGCTGGCCCGGGTGCTTCTCGCACCATTCGCGGTAATCCAGCGCGCCGCCACGATGGCTCAGCCAGCGCATGATGACCTTGTTGCGGCCGATGACCTGCTGGCGATAGATGCCGAGGTTCTGGCGATCCTTGTTCGGACCACGGGTGACCGTCAGGCCCCAGGTAATCAGTGGCGCCACGTCACCTGGCCAGCAGTGCTGGATCGGCAATTGCGAAAGGTCGACATCGTCACCCTCGACCACCACCTCCTGGCACACCGCATCCTTGACCACCTTGGGTGCCATTGACACGACCTTCTTGAAGATCGGCAGTTTCGACCAGGCATCCTTCAGGCCCTTCGGCGGCTCGGGCTCCTTGAGGAAGGCCAGCAACTTGCCGATTTCACGCAGTTCGCCGACCGACTCGGCCCCCATGCCCATGGCCACACGCTCGGGAGTACCGAACAGGTTGCCCAGTACCGGAATGTCGAAACCCGTGGGTTTTTCGAACAGCAGCGCCGGGCCCTTGGCCCGCAGGGTGCGGTCGCAGACTTCGGTCATTTCCAGGACGGGCGAGATAGGAACCTGGATGCGCTTGAGTTCACCGCGCTGCTCCAGGCCACGGATAAAGTCGCGCAAATCGCGATACTGCATGCGTGAGCCTCGTGTTGGCTGTATCGGTCGGGGTGCAGAGTGTAGCGCCGATCGGGCTTTGATAGCCAAATGGCAGAGTGCAATGCGCTCTTTACTGGCGCGTATCAATGAGTTGGGGCCGCTTCGCGCCCCTTCGCGGGCAAGCCCGCTCCTACAGGATCTGTGCGATATCTGTGGGAGCGGGCTTGCCCGCGAAGGGGCGCGAAGCGGCCCCAAATGCTTCCTGAAAGTTGCGCTTACTTGCGCTTCATCGACAGGAAGAACTCATCGTTGGTCTTGGTCTGCTTGAGCTTGTCGATGAGGAACTCGATGGCCGCCACTTCATCCATCGGGTGCAGCAGCTTGCGCAGGATCCACATGCGCTGCAGCTCGTCGTCGGCAGTCAGCAGCTCTTCGCGGCGGGTGCCAGACTTGTTGATGTTGATGGCCGGGAACACACGCTTCTCGGCGATGCGGCGGTCCAGCGGCAGCTCCATGTTGCCGGTACCCTTGAACTCTTCGTAGATGACCTCGTCCATCTTCGAGCCGGTCTCGACCAGCGCGGTGGCGATGATGGTCAGCGAGCCGCCTTCCTCGATGTTACGGGCAGCACCGAAGAAACGCTTGGGCTTTTCCAGGGCGTGGGCGTCGACACCACCGGTCAGGACCTTGCCGGAGCTCGGGATCACGGTGTTGTAGGCACGCGCCAGACGGGTGATGGAGTCGAGCAGGATGACCACGTCCTTCTTGTGCTCGACCAGGCGCTTGGCCTTTTCGATCACCATTTCGGCAACCTGCACGTGGCGGGTCGGCGGCTCGTCGAAGGTCGAGGCGACCACTTCGCCGCGCACGGTGCGCTGCATCTCGGTCACTTCTTCCGGGCGCTCGTCGATCAGCAGGACGATCAGGTGGCACTCGGGGTTGTTACGGGTGATGTTGGCCGCGATGTTCTGCAGCATGATGGTCTTGCCCGCTTTCGGCGGAGCGACGATCAGGCCGCGCTGGCCTTTGCCGATAGGCGCGCACAGGTCGATGACACGGCCGGTGAGGTCTTCGGTGGAACCGTTACCGGCTTCCATCTTCAGGCGATGGTTCGGGAACAGCGGCGTCAGGTTTTCGAACAGGATCTTGTTCTTCGCGTTTTCCGGACGGTCGAAGTTGATGGTATCGACCTTCAGCAGGGCGAAGTAACGCTCCCCTTCCTTCGGCGGGCGGATCTTGCCGACGATGGTGTCGCCGGTGCGCAGGTTGAAGCGGCGGATCTGGCTGGGCGAGACGTAGATATCGTCAGGGCCGGCCAGATACGAGGCATCTGCCGAACGCAGGAAACCGAATCCATCCTGGAGAATCTCCAGCACGCCGTCACCCGAGATCTCTTCGCCGCTCTTCGCGTGTTTTTTCAACAGGGCGAAAATCACGTCCTGCTTGCGCGAACGGGCCATGTTTTCGATGCCCATCTGTTCGGCCATTTCCAGCAGATCGGTAATCGGCTTTTGCTTGAGTTCTGTCAGGTTCATAAGGGGAGTGACGTAATCATGTAAGAAGGGGGGAATTAAGCTTCTGGCTTAATGAGGTCGCGCCGCTAGATTGGCGACAGGATCGCGTACTGATTCGAATTGGGAGTGCGTCGCGACGGCGTGCAGAGGGCACTGGAGAAGCAGTGCGAGGCCGAATGTAACACTTGCTTTTTTCGACGTCTAGTGGTTTTGACAGGGGAAATCGAGCCTCAGGGGCAAAAAAAGCCCCGCATTCGCGGGGCTTTTTCACATCACAGGTGGGCGTCGAGGAACGCAGCCAGCTGGGACTTGGACAGCGCGCCGACCTTGGTGGCCTCGACGTTGCCGTTCTTGAACAGCATCAGCGTCGGGATGCCGCGCACGCCGTGCTTGGCCGGGGTTTCCTGGTTGTCGTCGATGTTCAGCTTGGCGACGGTCAGCTTGCCTTCGTAGGTGGAGGCGATGTCGTCCAGGACCGGAGCGATCATCTTGCATGGACCGCACCATTCAGCCCAGTAGTCGACCAGCACCGGGCCTTGAGCCTGCAGCACTTCGGCTTCGAAGGTGGCGTCGGTGACGTGTTTGATCAGATCGCTGCTCATGGAGTTCTCCAGGTCGTAAGCATAAAAAACGTTGCTCATCATAGCCGCACCCACGCCCTACAGGAAGCCACGGCCGATTGAGTGTAACTATAGTTGTGCAAGACGCCACGAATCGAAACCGTCATACAAGCGTCATAGGATTTGTCCGAGGCCTTTGTTGATCAGTCATCCAGGCCACCCGCACATTGCCCTGCATCAATCCTCGCCATGTCGCGCGTTGGCGTATGCCCGCGATCATGGCAGGATTGCCGGGTTATCGACCGAGAACATCCAGATCATGCCGCAAACCACCGCGAAGAACCTGTCTCTGATCGCCGCCATCGACCTTGGCTCCAACAGCTTCCACATGGTCGTGGCCAAGGCCCACCATACCGAGATCCGCATTCTCGAACGGCTGGGGGAGAAGGTTCAACTGGCTGCGGGCATCAACGAAGACCGCCAGCTCAGCGAAGAAGCCATGCAGCGGGGCCTCGAATGCCTCAAGCGTTTCGCCCAGCTGATCAACGGCATGCCGGCCGGCGCAGTGCGCATCGTCGGCACCAACGCCCTGCGTGAAGCGCGCAACCGCAATGACTTCATCCTGCGTGCCGAAGCCATCCTCGGCCATCCGGTCGAGGTCATTTCAGGCCGTGAAGAGGCGCGCCTGATCTACCTGGGTGTGTCGCACACCCTCGCCGACACGCCCGGCAAACGCCTGGTCGCCGATATCGGCGGCGGCAGCACCGAGTTCATCATCGGTCAACGCTTCGAGCCCCTGCTGCGCGAGAGCCTGCAGATGGGCTGCGTAAGCTTCACCCAGCGCTATTTCCGCGACGGCAAGATCACCCCGGCACGCTACGCCCAGGCCTACACCGCCGCACGCCTTGAGCTGATGAGCATCGAGAACGCCCTGCACCGCCTGACCTGGGACGAGGCCATCGGCTCGTCGGGCACCATCCGCGCCATCGGCGCCGCGATCAAAGCCAACGGCCATGGCAACGGCGAAGTCAACGCCGAAGGCCTGGCCGTGCTCAAGCGCAAGCTGTTCAAGCTGGGCGAAGTCGACAAGATCGACTTCGACGGCGTCAAACCGGACCGGCGCACCATCTTCCCTGCGGGGCTGGCGATTCTCGAGGCGATCTTCGACGCCCTCGAACTGCAGCGCATGGACCACTGTGACGGCGCCCTGCGTGAAGGCGTGCTGTTCGACCTGCTCGGCCGCCATCATCACGAGGACGTGCGTGAGCGCACGCTGAACTCGCTGATGGAGCGCTATCACGTCGACCAGGGTCAGGCCGCACGGGTGGAGCGCAAGGCCCTGCACGCCTTCGACCAGGTGGCCAAGGCGTGGGATCTGAAAAACGGCAACTGGCGCGACCTGCTGGGCTGGGCGGCGAAGGTGCATGAGGTCGGGCTGGACATCGCCCACTACCACTACCACAAGCACGGCGCCTACCTGATCGAGCACTCCGACCTGTCGGGCTTCTCCCGCGAGGACCAGCAGATGCTGGCCCTGCTGGTACGCGGCCATCGCCGCAACATCCCCAAGGACAAGTTCGCCGAGTTCGGCGACGAAGGCGTCAAGCTGATCCGCCTGTGCGTGCTGCTGCGCTTCGCCATCCTCTTCCACCACATCCGCGGCACCCAGCAAATGCCCAAGGTCGAGCTCAAGGCTGCCGACGACAGTCTGGAAGTGGTGTTCCCTGAAGGCTGGCTGGAGCAGAACCAGCTGACCCAGGCCGACTTCGCCAACGAGGCTGAGTGGCTGGCGCGGGTCGGGTTCGTGCTGAGCGTGCGTTGAAGGTTTGAGTGTGCTGGGGCTTTTTTGCAGCCCCAGCAATCTGACTACCGTACGTTCAGCACCGGGTTGCTCAGGCGCTCCAGCAGGGTCGCCTGGGCGCTGCGCGGGTTCTGGTTGCCGGTCGGCGTGCTGCGCACATAACGACCATCAGGCTGCAAGGTCCAGGCCTGGGTATTGTCGGTCAGGTAGCCTTCGAGCTCCTTCTTCACCCGCAGCAGCAACTTCTTGCCCTCTACCGGGAAGCAGGTCTCGACACGCTTGTCGAGGTTGCGCTCCATCCAGTCGGCGCTGGACAGGTAGATCTGCTCCTCGCCGCCGTTGAGGAAGTAGAACACCCGCGTGTGCTCGAGGAAGCGGCCGATGATCGAGCGCACATTGATGTTGTGCGACACCCCCGGGATGCCCGGGCGCAGGCAGCACATGCCACGCACCACCAGGTCGATGCGCACGCCCGACTGGCTCGCCTTGTACAGGGCCTTGATGACTTTGGCATCGGTCAGCGAGTTGAACTTGGCGATGATGTGCGCCGGCTTGCCGTCGAGCGCGAACTGCGTCTCGCGGGCGATCATGTCGAGCATGCCCTTCTTGAGGGTGAAGGGTGCATGCAGCAGCTTCTTCATGCGCAGGGTCTTGCCCATGCCGATCAGCTGGCTGAACAGCTTGCCGACGTCCTCGGTGAGTGCGTCATCGGAGGTCAGCAGGCTGTAGTCGGTGTACAGGCGGGCGTTGCCGGCGTGGTAGTTACCGGTACCCAGATGCGCGTAGCGGACGATCTCGCCCTGCTCGCGGCGCAGGATCAGCATCATCTTGGCGTGGGTCTTGAAGCCGACCACGCCATAGATCACCACCGCGCCGGCTGCCTGCAGGCGGCTGGCCATCTGCAGGTTGGACTCTTCGTCGAAACGCGCACGCAGCTCGATCACCGCAGTGACCTCCTTGCCGTTACGCGCCGCATCGACCAACGCGTCGACGATCTCCGAGTTGGCCCCGGAGCGGTACAAGGTCTGGCGCACAGCGAGCACGTGCGGGTCCTTGGCGGCCTGGCGCAGCAGGTCGACCACCGGGGTGAAGGATTCGAACGGGTGCATCAGCAGCACATCCTGCTTGCTGATGACGCTGAAAATGTTGTCGGCGTTCTGCAGGATCTTCGGGATCGCCGGGGTGAACGGGGTGTACTGCAGCTCCGGGTGGCTGTCCAGGCCGGTGATGCTGAACAGACGGGTCAGGTTGACCGGGCCATTGACCTGGTAAAGCTCGCTCTCGCTCAGGCTGAACTGCTTGAGCAGGTAGTCGGAGAGGTGCTTCGGACAGGTGTCGGCAACCTCCAGGCGCACAGCATCGCCGTAGCGGCGCGAGAACAGCTCGCCACGCAGGGCGCGGGCAAGGTCGTCGACCTCTTCGGAGTCCAGCGCCAGGTCGGCGTTTCGGGTCAGGCGGAACTGATAGCAGCCCTTGACCTTCATGCCCTGGAACAGGTCGTCGGCGTGAGCGTGGATCATCGACGACAGGAATACATAGTTGTCGCCGGGGCCGCCAACCTCTTCCGGCACACGGATCACCCGCGGCAGCAGGCGTGGCGCCGGAATGATCGCCAGGCCCGAGTCGCGACCGAAGGCATCGACGCCCTCGAGCTCGACGATGAAGTTCAGGCTCTTGTTCACCAGCAGCGGGAACGGGTGGGTCGGGTCGAGGCCGATCGGGGTGATGATCGGGGCGATCTCGTCGCGGAAGAAGCGACGCACCCAGGTCTTGAGCTTGGGCGTCCAGTGGCGGCGACGGATGAAGCGAATCGCATGCTTCTCCAGCTCCGGCAGCAGCACGTCGTTGAGGATCGCGTACTGGCGGTCCACCTCCAGGTGCACCAGCTCGCTGATCCGCGCCAGCGCCTGATGCGGCTGCAGGCCGTCGGCGCCGGCCTGTTCGCGGGCGAAATTGATCTGCTTCTTAAGCCCGGCGACGCGGATCTCGAAGAACTCGTCGAGGTTGCTGGAGAAGATCAGCAGGAACTTCAGACGCTCCAGCAGCGGGTAGGACTCATCCAGCGCCTGTTCCAGCACGCGGATGTTGAACTGCAACTGCGAGAGTTCACGATGAATGTACAGGCTGCTGTCGTCCAGGCCCGGCACCGGAATCGCCGGGGCCGGCGCCGGGGCGGCGGCCTCGACGACAGACACCGGCTCAGGTGCAGGCGTCGCTGGGAGGTCCGGCGGGGTCTGCATCAGTTCCTCCGGGAGGGCCTTGGCTTCCTTGATCTCGACAGCAGTGAGCACTTCGTTATTCATCTGACGTTCCTGTGAGGGCGTTACTGCCCTCTCAACAATTGAGCGGCACGCACGGCGAAATAGGTGAGGATGCCATCGGCGCCGGCCCGTTTGAAAGCGGTTAGGGATTCGAGAATCACGGCCTCGCTGAGCCAGCCGTTCTGGATGGCCGCCATGTGCATGGCGTATTCGCCGCTGACCTGATACACGAAGGTCGGCACGCGGAATTCGGTTTTGACGCGGTGAACGATGTCCAGGTACGGCATGCCCGGCTTGACCATGACCATGTCGGCGCCTTCGGCGAGGTCGGTGGCCACTTCATGCAGGGCCTCGTCACTGTTGGCCGGGTCCATCTGGTAGGAGGCCTTGTTGGCCTTGCCCAGGTTCAGCGCCGAGCCGACCGCATCGCGGAACGGGCCGTAGTAGGCGCTGGCATACTTGGCGGAGTAAGCCATGATGCGCACGTTGACGTGACCGGCCAGCTCCAGGGCTTCGCGGATCGCCTGCAGACGACCGTCCATCATGTCGGACGGTGCCACCACCTGGGCACCCGCTTCGGCGTGCGACAGCGCCTGACGCACCAGGGCGTCGACGGTGATGTCGTTCTGCACGTAGCCCTCTTCGTCGAGGATGCCGTCCTGGCCGTGGGTGGTGAAGGGGTCGAGCGCAACGTCGGTGATCACCCCCAGGTCCGGGAAGCGCGCACGCAAGGCGCGGGTGGCACGCTGGGCGATGCCGTCCGGGTTCCAGGCCTCGGCACCGTCGAGGGACTTCTTCTCCACCGGGGTGACCGGGAACAGCGCCAGCGCCGGAATCCCCAGCTCCACCCAACCCTGTGCGGCTTCGAGCAGCAGGTCGATCGACAGGCGCTCGACGCCCGGCATCGACGGCACTTCCTCGCGGCGATTTTCGCCGTCCAGCACGAATACCGGCAGGATCAGGTCATCGACGGTCAGGGTGTTCTCGCGAACCAGACGACGGGAGAATTCGTCCCGGCGGTTGCGACGCAGGCGGGTAGCAGGAAACAGGCGGTTGGCGGGGGTAAAACTCACGGCAGACTCCTGAGCCCGCGCAGGCGGGCTAGCGCGACAGTTATAAGCGCCCATTATGACGCCTAGGTTACAGGGAAGAGCAACCCTGCGACTTGTGGCCGCAGGCATTGTCCTTGTAGGAAATGTTCACGTCGAGACACATTTGGACACTTTCCCCCAGGCGCGCGAAGGGGTAGGCTGCGCGTTCATTTCGCCAGCACCTCAGAAAATGCTTCAACAATTCCTGCAGGATTTCGGCTATTTCGCCCTCTTTCTAGGCACCTTCTTCGAAGGCGAGACCATCCTGGTACTTGCAGGATTCCTCGCGTTCCGTGGATACATGGACATTAGCCTGGTCGTGGTGGTGGCGTTCTTCGGCAGCTATGCCGGTGACCAGCTCTGGTATTTCATGGGCCGTCGCCACGGGCGCAAGATCCTTGCGCGCAAACCGCGCTGGCAGGCGATGGGCGACCGCGCGCTGGAGCATATCCGCCGCCATCCCGACATCTGGGTGCTGAGCTTCCGTTTCGTCTATGGGCTGCGCACCGTGATGCCGGTGGCCATCGGCCTGTCCGGCTATCCTCCGCGGCGCTACCTGCTGCTCAACGGCATCGGCGCGGCAATCTGGGCCCTGGCCCTGGGCGCGGCGGCCTATCACTTCGGCGCCATCCTCGAAGGCCTGCTGGGCAACGTGAAGAAATACGAGCTATGGGTGCTCGGTGGCCTGCTGGTGCTGGGCGGACTGCTCTGGCTGCGCCGACGTTTCCGCAACCTGCGTGCGGAGCGCAAGGCGGCGGCAGAAGGCCAATCCCCACAGGCTGAGCAGGCTGTAGAGCCCGAGCAGAAGCCAGGCCAAGGGCGTAACCGTCCCTAGGCCCAGCGCCCCGCCCAGGTAAAGCGCCGGGCCGTTGGACACCAGCCGCAGCAGCTCAAGGCGCGCGGCCCGAGGCCGGTTCTCCAGCGCCATCCCAAGCACGAACAAGCCAAACGCCATCAGTGTCCAGCCCAGCACCAGCGCCACTGGCGGCACGCGGTCGGCCACCTCCATCAGGTAACTGCCCAAGCCCGCATACACGGCGAACTGCAGCGCCACGCACAGCTGCTGGGCCCGGCCCAGCGGTATCTCGAACTTGCGAAACTGCGCCAGATCGGCCTTGGCCTGTGGATAACCCAGCGCCACATCCGCCGGTCGCCAACCGGTGGGCATGAACCAGATCCGCAGCTTGTCCCACAGACTGCGAGTGCGCCGCGCATCGCGCCAGAGCTGGGCATAGAACTGCAGGTTGGCCCACAACGGGTTCCAGCTCGCCAGCGGCGTGGTCACGCCGAACACCACGGGCTCGCGCGGGTCTTCCTTCTGGAAAGTGCCGAACAGGCGATCCCAGAGAATGAACACGCCGCCGTAGTTGCGATCCAAGTACAAAGGATTCTGCGCATGGTGGACGCGATGGTTGGACGGCGTGATCAGCACCCACTCGAGCCAGCCCAGCTTGGGCACGTGGCGGGTATGCACCCAGAACTGGTACAGCAGGTTCAGCGATGCCACGGTGACGAACACCAGCGGCGGTACGCCAACCAGGGCCAGTGGCAGGTAGAAGATCCACGAGAAGAGAAAGCCGCTGCTGGTCTGGCGCAGGGCGGTGGTGAGGTTGTACTCCTCGCTCTGGTGATGCACCGAATGCGCCGCCCACAGCACGTTGCGCTCATGGCCCAGGCGGTGCAGCCAGTAATAGCAGAAGTCGTAGAGCACGAACGCCAGCAGCCAGACCCAAACTGCACTGTCCGGCAGGCGCAGCAGGGCCAGGTGCTCCCAGACCAACGCGTAGCTGACAAGCCCCACGCCCTTGGTCAGCAGCCCCGTACTGGTCGACAGCGCCCCGGTGCTCAGGCTGTTGATCGAATCGGCCAGACGATAGTTGCGCTGCCCGCGCAGCCGGTCGGCGACCAGCTCCACAGCAATCAGCACGAAGAAGAACGGCACGGCCAGCAGAATCAGGTCCATGGTGACGATCCCAAGCGTTATCCACAGAGATTAGGCCGCGTCGGGCACAACCCTTATGGCCACATCTGCCAAACTAGAGGACATTTAGCGCCTCGACACTGGAGTAATGAGCATGACGAAAAAGGTAGCGGTGATTCTTTCCGGCTGTGGCGTGTATGACGGCGCCGAAATCCACGAAAGCGTGATCACCCTGCTGCGCCTCGACCAGCGCGGCGCCCAGGTGCAGTGTTTCGCGCCGAACATCGCGCAGATGCACGTGATCAACCACCTGACCGGCGAAGAAATGCCCGAGTCGCGCAATGTGCTGGTGGAGTCGGCGCGCATCGCCCGCGGTGAAGTGAAGGACATTCGCGAAGCCAAGGCCGAGGACTTCGACGCGCTGATCGTGCCCGGCGGTTTCGGCGCAGCCAAGAACCTGTCCAACTTCGCCGTCGAAGGCGCCAACTGCAGCGTGAACCCCGATGTGCTGGCGCTGGCCGAGGCTTTCGCGGCGGCGTGCAAGCCGGTCGGCCTGATCTGCATCTCGCCGGCGTTGGCCGCGAAGATCTACGGCCCGGGCGTGGTCTGCACCATCGGCAACGATGCCGGCACCAGCGCAGCCGTGGTGAAGATGGGCGGCACCCATGAAGAGTGCGATGTACATGACATCGTCGAAGACACCCAGCGCAAGCTGGTGACCAGCCCGGCCTACATGCTGGCCAAGTCGATCAGCGAAGCGGCGGGTGGAATCTACAAACTGGTGGATCGGGTGCTGGAGCTGACTCACGAGAAGGACTGAAACGCATCAGGGCGAGCCTTTTCGCGGGCAAGGCCGCGAAAAGGTCAACGCGTCAACCGCGTGAGGATCCGATCCAGCGAATTGGCAAACGCCTGCTTCTCCCGCTCGCCATAGGGCGCCTGCCCGCCGCCGACCTGCCCCTGTTCACGCAATTCAGTGAACAGGTTGCGCACCGCCAGCCGATCCCCCATGTTGCGCTCGTCGAACTCGCGACCACGCGGATCCAGCGCCGCTACACCCTTCTTGATCAGGCGATCGGCCAGCGGCACATCGCTGCAGATCACCAGCTCGCCGGGCTCGGCATGCTCCACCAGGTAGTCGTCGGCGGCATCCATGCCGCTGGGCACCACGATCAACCGCACGATCGCGAAGGCCGGCTTGGCCACGGCCTGGCCGGCCACCATCACCACTTCCAGCTTGCGCTTGAGGGCGAACTTGACGATCAGGTCCTTGGCCGCCTTGGGGCAGGCGTCGGCGTCGATCCATATGCGCATGACGATGTTTCCGTAATTCGAAAAGAGATAGTGTGCCAGCCCCGACCTCAGTTCGCTGCTACCCTGCGCTTCTCGGCAATCCGCGAGCGCCCGTAAAGCGCCACGATAGCCAGCAACGCCACCGCCTGCGCACTCAGCGAATAGGCGTCGGCGTGAATCCCCAGCCAATCGAACTCGAAGAACGGCACCGGCCGCGTGCCCAGCACTCCAGCTTCCTGCAGTGCCTTGACGCCGTGCCCGGCGAACACCACCGACAGGGCGCACAACAACGCGGCGTTGATGCTGAAGAACAGCGACAGCGGCAGCTTCGCCGACCCGCGCAGGATCACCCAGGCCAACCCCACCAGCAACACCAGCGCAGTGGCACCACCGGCCAGCACCGCCTGGTGCCCGGCAGGCCCGGCCTGCAGCCACAGGGTTTCGTAGAACAGGATCACCTCGAACAGCTCGCGGTACACCGAGAAGAACGCCAGCATGGCGAAGCCGAAACGCCCGCCGCCACTGAGCAGGCTGCTCTTGATGTAGTCCTGCCAGGCTGCGGCGTGGCGCCGGTCATGCATCCACACCCCCAGCCACAGCACCATGACCGCAGCGAACAGCGCCGTGCAGCCCTCGAGCAACTCGCGCTGGGCGCCGCCGACATCGATCACGTAGGCCGCCAGAGCCCAGGTGGCGAAACCTGCAACCAGGGCCAGGCCCCAACCGATGTTGACGCTGCGTACCGCCGACTGCTGCCCGGTATTGCGCAGGAAGGCGAGGATCGCCGCCAGCACCAGGATCGCCTCCAGGCCCTCGCGCAGCAGGATCAGCAGCCCGGAGATGTAGCTCAGCGACCAGCTCAGGCCGTCGCTGCCAAGCAGTTTCGCAGCCTGCTCCAGCTTGACCTTGGCCTCGGCCAGGCGCTGCGCGGCCTGCTCGGCAGGCAGGCCATCCTGCAGCGACTGCCGGTAGGCCATCAACGACCTCTCGGTATCCTTGCGCACCTGCGCGTCGATGTTGTCGAGCGAGCTCTCCACCAGCTCGAAACCTTCGAGATAAGCGGCCACCGACAGGTCGTAGGCCTGGTCGTGATCGCCCTCGCGGTAGGCCGCCAGGCTCTTGTCCAGGGTGCTGGAGGTGTATTCGAGCAGCTGTGCCGGGCCACGCTTGACCTGCGGTGGCTGGGCGCGCTGGGCACGGAATGCAGCAACGGCGTCGGCGCCTTCATTGGCGCCGACTTCGGCCGGGGTCTGGCGGGCCAGGTCGGCGATGTTCCAGGTCTTGTCGCCCTTGGCCGCCTGCGGGTCGGCGGTGAAGCTGGCAATGTAGGCGGCCACGTCCCAGCGCTGGCGCTCGTCGAGCTGATCGGCGAATGACGGCATCTCGGTGCCCTCGATACCCAGGCCGAGGGTGTTGTACAGGTCGAACAGGCTCAACTGGTCAAGGCGCTGGGCATCGCGCAGGTTGGCCGGCGCAGGCTCCAGGCCGACACCCGCCGGGCCGTCACCGGCACCGCTGTCACCGTGGCAGATCGAGCAGTTCTGCGCATACAGCGCGGCACCGCGAGCCGGATCCGGCGTGATCACCGGCGCCTGGCTGACCTCATAGGCCACCGCCAGCCGCGCACCCAACTGCCGAGCCTGGTGCGCCACGGCGCCACCGTCCTGGCGTTGCTCGATGGCCTGGCGCAGCGCCTGCACACCCTGCTCGAGGGCGTCGCGCTCGGGGTTGGCGGGCAAGCCCTTGACCAGCTCGGCCAGCACCCCGCTGAACTCCTGCTGTTCGCGATATTCACCCTCATCCACCACCTTGCCGTCATGCACGGTCGGCGGGTAGTCGGCACCGATGTAGTCCAGCAGGTGCAACGCCTTGGTGGCCTCGGCGGGGGCTTCGGCCTGCGCCAGGGTGCTGCACAGCGCCAGCACCGGACCGAGCAACAAGGCCGGCAACCAGGCGAGCGGACGGGAACGGGGAATCATGGGGCGATCTCGGCGGGAATACGAAAGCGAACATTGTTCACTTCCACTTCGACTTGCTCAAGGTTCGCGGGCGGATTTCATGAAAAATCTTGCAACGAATACGTTCTGAATCGGCCCGCTCAAAATGCTCCCAGGATCTCCACCTCAGGCAAATCCATCGCCGCCGCTTCCTCCTGCAAGAAGGCACTCAAGCGCCGCAGTCGCTCGCCCCCCGGCCGGGTGCGCGGCCACACCAGGTAATAGTCCAGACCGCTGGCCACCGCCGTCGGCCATGGCAGGCTCAGGCGCCCCTGGGCGACGTCTTCGGCGACCATCAGCAGGTCACCCATCGACACCCCATAACCCCGGGCGGCGGCGATCATGCCCAGCTCCAGGGTGTCGAACACCTGCCCGCCCTTGAGCGACACCGTTTCGCTCAGGCCCATGCGCGCCAGCCAACTGCGCCAGTCGCGACGATCGGGCGTCGGGTGCAGCAGCTCGACGCTGGCCAGCCTGCGCGCATCCCAGGGCGCCTCGGCCTGCAGGTCCGGGGCGCCCACCGGGATCAGCAGCTCGGCGAACAGCCGGCGCACCTCCCAATCCACCGGAAAGCTGCCATCGCTGAGCAGTACCGCGCAATCGAAGGGCTCTTGATTGAAGTCCACATGGTCGACGTCCATCCAGGCGCTGGTCAGTTGCACCTCGTTGCCCGGCTGCAAGTGGCGGAAACGGCTAAGGCGCGCCAGCAGCCAGCGCATGGTCAGGGTCGAGGGGGCTTTCATGCGCAGGATGTCGTCCTCACCGCGCAAGGTATTGCAGGCCCGTTCCAGTGCCGCGAAACCGTCGCGCACGCCAGGCAGCAGCATCCGCGCCGCCTCGGTGGGCTGCAGGTTGCGGCCGTTGCGCACGAACAGCCGGCAGGCAAAGTGCTCTTCGAGGGTGCGGATATGGCGGCTGACCGCACTCTGGGTAATGGACAACTCCTCCCCGGCGCGGGTGAAGGAGCTCAGCCGCGCGGCCGCTTCAAATGCGCGCAGGGCATACAGCGGTGGTAGCTGACGGGACATGGGACACCTGTCATACGTGGGCATGAGGCGAATCATCGAAATCATACATCCATGAGTTGAACTCATGCCAACGATCGCTTTTATCCTTTTGTGGAATGCTGACCGAAGCCTCAGAATCCCCAATTCTCGCTGTAGGACTCATACTCAAGGACTTCGCCCCATGCATGTCGCGCCCACCACCGAACTCAAGGCTCTGCTGCGCCTGGCCGGGCCCCTGGTCGCCTCGCAATTGGCGCACATGCTGATGGTGCTCACCGACACCCTGATGATGGCGCGCATCAGCCCACAGGCGCTGGCAGGGGGCGGCCTGGGTGCGGCGAGCTACTCGTTCGTGTCGATCTTCTGCCTGGGCGTGATCGCTGCGGTCGGCACCCTGGTGGCCTTCCGCAAGGGCGCAGGTGACATCGCCGGGGCCACGCGCCTGGCGCAGAACGGCCTGTGGCTGGCCTGGGGCCTGGCGCTGGGCGCGGCCCTGGTGTTGTGGAACCTCAAACCTGTGTTGCTGCTGTTCGGCCAGCGTCCCGACAACGTCGATATGGCCATGCAGTTCCTCACCCTGCTGCCCCTGGCGCTGCCCGGCTACCTGACCTTCATGGCCCTGCGCGGCTTTACCAGTGCCCTGGGCCATTCGACCCCGGTGATGATCATCAGCCTGGTGGGCACGGTGCTCAACTACCTGTTCAACCACGCGTTGATCGAAGGCATGTTCGGCCTGCCCAAGCTGGGCCTGATGGGCATCGGCCTGGTCACTGCCGTGGTGTCGCTGGGCATGGCCATCGCCCTGGCGCTGTACATCCACTGGCACCGCGCATACGACGCCTATCCGCTGCGCAAGGGCCTGTCACGCCCCTCGCTCGATGCACTGCGCGAGCTATGGCGGCTGGGCCTGCCGATCGGCGGCACTTACATCGTCGAGGTCGGCCTGTTCGCCTTCGCCGCCCTGTGCATGGGTGTACTGGGCGATACCGAGCTGGCCGCGCACCAGATCGCCCTGCCGATCATTTCCGCGGCGTTCATGGTGCCGACCGGGCTGTCCTACGCGGTGACCATGCGGGTCGGGCTGTACTACGGTGCAGGCAACCTGCTGGCCGCGCGCAGCGCCGGGCGCATCGGGATCGGCCTGGGCGCGGTGGTGATGTTCGCCTTCGCGGTGCTGTTCTGGCTGTTCCCGGAAACCTTCGTGGGGCTGCTGGTCGACCGCAATGACCCGGCGTTCGCCGCCATCTTCGCGCTCGCCGTGCAGTTGGTGATGGTGGCCGCCTGGTTCGAGCTGTTCGACGGCACGCAGACCATCGCCATGGGCTCGATCCGCGGCCTGAAGGACGCCAAGACCACGTTCGTGATCGGCCTGCTGTGCTATTGGCTGGTGGGCGCACCCTGCGCCTGGGTGTTCGCCTTCACCCTCGGCGGGGGTGCGGTGGGTATCTGGTGGGGCTTGGCGCTGGGGCTGGCGTGCGCGGCGGTGGCGCTGACACTGGCGTTCGAATGGCGGATGAAGCGTCTGCTGGGCAAGGCGGCCGTGGGGGTGGCGGTGTCGGCCTGAAATCGGTGGCGGCCCCGCGACAGGGCCGCTACAGGCTAAACACTCACCAGCTGCGGCTTGCCCGCCTGGAACAGGTAGACGATCAGCTCATCGATCGGCAACGGTCGGCTCACCAGGAACCCCTGCACCTGGTCGCAACCGAAGTCACGCAGCAGCCCCAGTTGCTCGTCGCTTTCCACCCCCTCGGCGACCACCTCCAGGTTGAGGTTGTGCGCCAGGTTGATCATCGCATGCACCAGCTTGCGGTTCTCTTCGCGCTGCTCCATGCCAGCGACGAAGCTGCGATCGACCTTGAGCAAGGTGATGGGCAGGCTGTTCAGGTGCACGAACGACGAAAAACCAGTGCCGAAGTCATCCAGCGAGAAACGCACACCCAGGCGCCCCAGTGCATCCATGGTCTGGCGCACCACTTCGTTGCGGCGCATCACCGCGGTCTCGGTCAGCTCGAACTCCAGCCAGCGCGCATCGACACCGTGCTCGACGATCAGCCGACTCAGGGTCGCCAACAGCTGGCTGTCCTGGAACTGGCGGAAGCTCAGGTTCACCGCCATGTGCAACGGCGCCAGGCCGTGCTCGCCCAGAGCCTGCATGTCACGCAGGGCGCGGGAGATGACCCAGTAGCCCAGCGGAACGATCAGCCCGCTCTGCTCGGCCAACGGCACGAACTCGCTCGGCGGCAGCAGGCCACGCTCGGCATGGCGCCAGCGCACCAGCGCCTCGAGGCCGACGATGGTGCCGTCCCTGAGGTTCAGGCGCGGTTGGTAGTGCAGTTCCAGCTCGTCACGACGCAGGGCCCGGCGCAGCTCGCTTTCCAGGTCGGCGAGGCTGCGGGCGTTGCTGTTTATCCGCTCGTTGAACACGTGATACGTGCAGCCCTGGCTGCCCTTGGCCTGGCGCATGGCGATGTGTGCATGCCACATCAACGGATCGGCACCCGCTTGCGCACGGGCATGGGCCAGGCCCAGACTGCAACCGAGCAGCAGGCTTTCACCATCGATCCAGTAGGGCTCGGCGAGGGCCTCGACGATTCGCTCGGCAGTGCGCTCGGCGCGGCTGGGGTCGCGGCGGGTATCGATCAACAGCGCAAACTCATCGCTGCCCAGGCGGGCCAACTGGTCGCCGGCCTCCAGTTGCTGCTTGAGACGGTTGACCACCTGCAGGATCAGGCGGTCACCGCCCTGGTGCCCCAGGGCGTCGTTGACGTGGCGGAAGTTGTCCAGGTCCAGGTGGCCGAGGGCCAGGCCGCGGCCTGCGTTCTCCGCCAGGCGGGCGGTGAGCAGTGCCTGGAAGCCCTGGCGATTGGCGATGCCGGTGAGCGGGTCCTGCTCGGCCAGGCGTTGCAAGGTGGCGACCAGCACACCGCGTTCGCGTACATGGCGCAACGAGCGGCGTAGCGCATCACTGTTCAGCTGCCCGCGCACCAGCCAGTCGCTCACCCCCACCGGAGGCGCATCGGGCTCGTGCTCCAGCAGCAGGATGGTCGGCAGGTCGCAGCGCCCGGGTGCCGGCTGCAGCTCCGGCGTGGCCAGCACCACAGCCTGGCGATCGTGAACGAACAGGCTGTCCACCGCCTCCCAGCTCGGCGCAGTCAACAGCACCGCGCTGCCGGCCAGCGGCTGGACACATTCGCGCAGCAATGCAGCCCATTCCGGCTCATCGGCCAACAGCAGCAAGCGCAACGGTTCGACGGGCGTGGACAAGCGGGCTCCTTAGGGCTTGAACGGTGTGACCGAGGATGCGCCGTATCCTAACCGACAAGTAGAAATGATTCTCACTTTTACATGTGGCGTTCCCTGCCCCGCATCTCGACGGATTGTGCCGTGCATCCTGCGCGAAAGTCGCAACGCCCGCAAATCTGAATGGTGCGCTGCATCACACTGTCAGACGGTCGCGCCATAACCGACCCATGCCTGCTAGAATGCGCGGCTATTTTCTGGTTACTCCCGGTTTCTAGCATGTCCCGACTCAATCCCCGGCAACAGGAAGCCCGAGACTACGTCGGCGGCCCTCTATTGGTGCTCGCCGGTGCAGGCTCCGGCAAGACCAGCGTGATCACGCGCAAGATTGCCCACCTCATCCAGAACTGCGGCATCCGTGCCCAGTACATCGTCGCCATGACCTTCACCAACAAGGCCGCGCGCGAGATGAAGGAGCGGGTCGGCACCCTGCTGCGTCCGGGCGAAGGCCGGGGCCTGACGGTGTGCACCTTTCACAACCTGGGCCTGAACATCATCCGCCGGGAACACCAGCGCCTGGGCTACAAGCCAGGCTTCTCTATCTTCGACGAATCCGACATCAAGGCGCTGCTGTCGGACATCATGCAGAAGGAATACTCCGGCGACGACGGGCTGGACGAGATCAAGAACATGATCGGCTCGTGGAAGAACGACCTGATCCTGCCCGCCGAAGCCCTGGAGAAAGCGCGCAACCCGCGCGAGCAGACCGCCGCCATCGTCTACACCCACTACCAGCGCACGCTCAAGGCGTACAACGCGGTGGACTTCGACGACCTGATCCTGCTGCCGGTCAAGCTGTTCCAGGAGCACACCGACGTGCTCGAGCGCTGGCAGAACCGCGTGCGCTACCTGCTGGTCGACGAATACCAGGACACCAACGCCAGCCAGTACCTGCTGGTGAAGATGCTCATCGGCATGCGCAACCAGTTCACCGTGGTGGGCGACGACGATCAGTCGATCTACGCCTGGCGTGGCGCGCGTCCGGAAAACCTGATGCTGCTCAAGGAGGACTACCCCTCCCTGAAAGTGGTGATGCTCGAGCAGAACTATCGCTCCACCAGCCGTATCCTGCGCTGCGCCAACGTGCTGATCGCCAACAACCCCCACGACTTCGAGAAGCAGCTGTGGAGCGAGATGGGCGTGGGCGACGAAATCCGCGTGATCCGCTGCAAGAACGAGGAAGCCGAGGCCGAGCGCGTGGCCATGGAAATCCTTACCTTGCACCTGCGCACCAATCGCCCGTACAGCGACTTCGCCATCCTCTACCGCGGCAACTACCAGGCCAAGCTGATCGAGCTGAAGCTGCAGCACCACCAGGTGCCCTATCGCCTGTCGGGCGGCAACAGCTTCTTCGGTCGCCAGGAGGTCAAGGACCTCATGGCCTACCTGCGCCTGCTGGTCAACCCGGACGACGACAACGCCTACCTGCGGGTAATCAACGTGCCGCGCCGCGAGATCGGCTCGACCACGCTCGAAAAACTCGGCAACTACGCCACCGAGCGTGGCGTGTCGATGTATGCCGCCAGCGAGGAACTGGGCCTGGGCGAGCACCTGGATGCGCGCTACACCGAACGCCTGCAGCGCTTCAAGCACTGGCTCGACGGCGTGCGCCACAAGGTCGCCCTGGAAGACCCGATCGCTGCGCTGCACGAGATGGTCAAGGATATCGACTACGAGAACTGGATCCGCCAGAACACCGCCAGCGACAAGGCGGCGGATTTTCGCATCGGCAACGTCTGGTTCCTGATCGATGCGCTGAAGAACACCCTCGAGAAGGACGAAGAGGGTGACATGACCATCGAGGACGCCATCGGCAAGCTGGTGCTGCGCGACATGCTCGAGCGCCAGCAGGAAGAGGAAGAAAACGCCGAAGGTGTGCAGATGATGACCCTTCACGCCTCCAAGGGCCTGGAGTTCCCCTACGTGTTCATCATGGGCATGGAGGAGGAAATCCTCCCCCACCGCTCGAGCATCGAAGCCGACACCATCGAGGAAGAGCGCCGCCTGGCCTACGTGGGCATCACCCGCGCCCGTCAGACCCTGGCGTTCACCTTCGCCGCCAAGCGCAAGCAGTACGGCGAAATCATCGATTGCACGCCCAGCCGGTTCCTCGACGAACTGCCGCCGGACGACCTGGCCTGGGAAGGCCTGGAGGATGCGCCTGTGGAGGTGAAGGCGGCGCGGGGCAACAACGCGCTGGCCGACATCCGGGCCATGCTCAAACGCTGATCAACCATTACTCTTTCAACCTTTGCCGCTACCTTCTGGATGCGGCCACTCTTGCTACATCGAGGAATACACAGTGGAAGCACTGCATCAGAAGATTCGCGAAGAAGGCATCGTGCTTTCCGATCAGGTTCTCAAAGTCGACGCGTTTCTCAACCACCAGATCGATCCTGCACTGATGCAACTGATCGGTGACGAGTTCGCCCGCCTGTTCGCAGACTCCGGCGTGACCAAGATCGTCACCATCGAGGCGTCGGGTATCGCTCCGGCAGTGATGACCGGCCTGAAGCTGGGCGTGCCGGTGATCTTCGCCCGCAAGCACCAGTCGCTGACCCTGACCGAGAACCTGCTGACCGCTTCGGTGTATTCCTTCACCAAGCAGACCGAGAACACCGTGGCCATCTCGCCGCGTCACCTCAACAGCAGCGACCGCGTGCTGGTGATCGATGACTTCCTGGCCAACGGCAAGGCTTCCCAGGCGCTGATCTCGATCATCAAGCAGGCCGGCGCCACGGTGGCGGGCCTTGGGATCGTCATCGAGAAGTCGTTCCAGGGCGGCCGCGCCGAGCTGGACAGCCAGGGCTATCGCGTCGAATCGCTGGCTCGGGTGAAGTCGCTGGAAGGTGGGGTCGTGACCTTCATCGAGTAAGGCGGCGCCACACTCACTCGATTGCGGCCATTCAATGAGGGCCTCTTCGCGGGCAAGTCGCAGCGGCGAACCGCCGCTGCGACTTGCCCGCGAAGAGGTCGGCACTGACAGCCCCACGGGGCCTCGTTTGCTCCTAGCTTTTTTGACTCGCCTGCAACCCCGCCAGCAGCAACCGCTGGTACAGCTCCTCCTTCAGCCCCTGCGGTTCACTCAGCCCCATCCGCAGCAGATGCGCCGGATAGGCCTGAGGTTCTGGCGCATCCAGCGCAGCCTTGCCCAACTCCAGCACCTCGCTCAGCTTGAACTTGCTCTTGAGCCAGTTCAGCGCCCGCAGCAGGTCCTGCTCCTCAGGCGTGAAGTCGCTGCCCAACGGATACTCGGGGAACAACCCCGCATGCCGCGCCTTGATCGCCTCCAGGCGCTCGGGCGTGTTGTCGGTGAAACGTGCCGATAGCTCAAAGTCCCGCGCCAGCTTGCCGGCCTTCTTGGCCTGCTCCATCAAAGGCTTCTGGAAACGTGAGTCGCTGATCGCCAGCAACCGTGCGATCACCTCGCTGTCGGTCTGCCCACGCAGGTCGGCGATGCCGTATTCGGTGATCACGATGTCGCGCAGGTGCCGGGGAATGGTGCAATGGCCGTACTGCCAGAACACATTCGACGTCACCTCGCCACCCGCCTCGCGCCAGCTGCGCAGCAGCAGGATCGAACGCGCGCCCTCCAGCGCATGGCCCTGGGCGACGAAGTTGTACTGCCCGCCCACGCCACTGAGTACCCGGCCATCCTCCAGTTGATCGGCCACCCCGGCGCCGAGCAGGGTCATGCCGAACACCGTGTTGACGAAGCGCGCATCGCGGCGCTGGCGACGTTTGAGCGCTTCGTCGCCATACAGCTCGTTGATGAAGCTGATGGCGGTCATGGCGAAGCGCTTGCGCTGTTCAAGAGGCATCTGCCGCAAGCGCCGGTAGAAATCCGCGCTACCGAGGAAGAATCCGCCATGCACCAGCACGCCCTGCTCGTCGGCCGGACGCCGCACCACGCCTGCTTCGGCCAGCGCCAGCAGGCCGTTGACGAACATCTCGCTGCAGCCGTAGAGCCCCTGAGCAAAGGCATCCATACCACCCTCACGCTCGATCAGCGTTTTCCAGGGGTTCAGGTCCAGGTCTTCGAGCAGCGCGCGGTAGCCGTCGTTGTCGCCCTGACGCGCGAGCAACGCAGCAGCCACGGCATCGCCCATGGCGCCGATGCCGATCTGCAGGGTGCCACCATCGCGCACCAAGGTGCTGGCGTGCAGGCCGATGCAATGATCCTGGAGGGTGACCGGCATGTTTGGCGTGGAAAACAGCCGACGCTGCTCGGGAGTGTCGATCAGCAGGTCGAAATCCTGGGCCGCAAGCTCGGCGTCGCCCGGCATGTAGGGCAGTTCGACATGCACCTGGCCAAGCAGCAGGATGGTTTCGCCGGCGGCGCGGCGCTTGGCGATCATCGGCAGCAGGTCGAGGGTGATATCGGGGTTGCAGGCCAGGCTCAGGTGATCCGGACGCTCGGGCGTGGCGGCGACGATCTGGGCGATGAGGTTCAGGCCCTTGGCGTTGATATCGCGCGCAGCGTGGCTGTAGTTGCTACTGACGTAGTCCTGCTGGGCGGTCTCGCTGTGCAGCAGCGAACCGGGCTGCATGAAGAACTGCTCGACACGGATGTTGGCCGGGAGGGTGTCGTTGCGCAGGTCGGCGAGGTAGTCGAGCTCTTCGTAGTCGGCGAACACGCGCTCGACGAAGGGTTCGAGGAAACGCCGCTGCAGGCCGTCACCCAGCGGCGGTCGGCCCAGGCTGAGGGCGGTGTAGATCGTCAGGCGGCGCTCGGGCAGGTCTCGGATGCGCGCATAGAGGGCGTTGACGAAGGCATTGGGTTTGCCCAGGCCAAGGGGCAGGCCCATGTGGATATGGGCGGGGAGACGGGCCAGAACCTGGTCGACGGCCTGGTCGATCGAGCAGCGGTGGGGCATGGGGGGCTCCTGTGGCTTTTTCGGGGCGTACAGGCTGTGACCATTACCCTAGCTGATTTGCTGAGCGGGCCGGCGCTTTCGCGGGCAAGCCCGCTCCTACGGGCAGATTCCCCCGCAAATGCAAAGCCCGCCATCGATGGCGGGCTTTGCGCAAATCCGGTCCGGCCTACAGCCCCGACATTTTCTTGATCGCACCCTTGAGCTCGTCGTCCGAGCAATCCGCACAGGTCCCCTTGGGCGGCATGGCGTTGATGCCAGTAATGGCCTTGGCCAGGATGCCGTCGAGGCCGCCCTGGTGATCGGCGCGCTCTTTCCAGGCGGCCGTGTCGCCGATTTTCGGCGCGTTCAGCAGGCCCGTGCCATGGCAGGCATTGCAGTGCTTGGCGATGATTTCATCGGGCGTCTTGGCGCCACCGCCACCGGCCGATACGGCCACTTCCATGCCCTTGCACTCCTGGCCCTGGACGCACACCTGCCCCACCGGTTCCAGGCGCTTGGCGATGTCGTCATTGGTCGCAGCGGTTGCATTGAGTGCCCAGAGGGCGAATACGGCTGCTGGTACGGCCAGCATCTTCTTGATTTGGTTCACGCGTACACCCTCATGGTGGCTAATCACGCCCGCGGCCACGGTTGGCGAGCGTTGAAAAGTATAGCGGCTACCCGGAAGGCGTGAAACGACCCCACACAGGAAAGGGGTATTGGCGAAACAATACGCTGCGCTGGATCAAAAGTTCGAAGGCGTGGCAGCACTGATCAGGCGGGCAGGTTCTTCGAAAGGGTTGCGGAAGCGGTGCGGGCGGGTGCTCTCGAAGTAGTAGCTGTCGCCCGCTTCGAGGATGAAGGTCTCCGCCCCGACCACGAGTTCCAGGCGGCCTTCGAGCAGGATTCCGGTCTCTTCGCCATCGTGGGTGAGCATCTCCTCCCCCGTGTCGGCGCCCGGTGGATAGACCTCGTTGAGAAAGGCGATGGCACGGTTGGGGTGCGATTTGCCGACCAGCTTCATGGTCACCGCGCCGTCGGAAATGTCGATCAGCTCGTGGGCCTTGTAGACGATCTGGGTAGGGCTTTCAGGGGCCAGCTCGACGGAAAAGAACTCGACCATCGACATGGGAATGCCGCTGAGCACCTTGCGCAGGGAGCTGATCGACGGGCTC
The DNA here is from genome assembly GCA_014268975.2 of Pseudomonas wayambapalatensis. Lineage (GTDB taxonomy): Bacteria > Pseudomonadota > Gammaproteobacteria > Pseudomonadales > Pseudomonadaceae > Aquipseudomonas > Aquipseudomonas wayambapalatensis. The sequence continues at coordinate 46,999 of CP077096.1, forward strand.
ACGCTGTTCTTCTCGATCATCGAGATGGTGCTGTTGGTTACGCCCGCCCGTTTGGCGAGTTCGCGCTGGGACAGGCCCTTGAGCTTGCGGATGGCTTGCAGTCGTTCGCCGACGTCCAAAGCTTGCGCCTCCAGAAACGGTCGAGGTGGGGTCAAATGTGAACGATATCATGGCAATGCCGTTCAGTATTTACAACACGCAAGACCCCAGCCTGTCCGCTTCAGCGCCTCATTCGCCGTAATAATCCAGCGGTACGCGCCGCAGATTGCAGAAGATCTGGTAGGGAATGGTGCCCGCCTGCTGCGCCACGTCACTGGCCAGGACCTGCTTGCCCCACAGTTCGACCGGGCTGCCGACACCCGCCTCGGGCACTTCGGTGAGGTCAACGCAGAGCATGTCCATCGAGACCCGGCCAATCAGTTGAGTCCGCTTGCCGGCGACCAACACCGGGGTGCCAGTGGGCGCGTGGCGTGGGTAGCCATCGGCGTAACCCATCGCGACCACGCCAACCCGGGTCGGGCGCGGGCTGGTGAACTTGGCACCGTAGCCGACCGGCTCACCGGTTGGCAGTTCGCGCACGCTGATGATGCGCGATTGCAGGGTCATCACCGGTTGCAGGCGCGCAGCTGCGGCCTGCGCGACCTCGAACGGCGTGGCGCCGTACAGCATGATGCCTGGGCGTACCCAGTCGCTCGGCACCTGCGGCCAGCCCAGCACGCCGGGGGAGTTGCGCAGGCTGCACTCGGCGGCCAGCCCCTGGCGGGCGGCCTCGAACACCGCGACCTGCTGCTCGGTGGTCGAGGCATCGAGTTCGTCGGCGCGGGCGAAGTGGCTCATCAGCACGATGCGCGCGACCTTGCCGCTGGCCAGCAGACGCTGGTAGGCCTCGTGGTAGTCCTTGGGGTGCAGGCCGACGCGGTGCATGCCGCTGTCGAGCTTGAGCCAGATGTTCAGCGGCTTGCGCACGGCGGTCTGCTCGATCGCTTCGAGCTGCCACAGCGAGTGCACCACACACCACAGGTCGTGCTCGGCGATCAGCGCCAGCTCGCTGGCCTCGAAGAAGCCTTCGAGCAGCAGCACCGGGGCCTTGATCCCTGCGGCACGCAGCTCCAAAGCCTCTTCGATGCAGGCCACGGCGAAACCGTCAGCCTCGGTTTCCAGCGCCAGGGCGCAACGTACCGCACCGTGGCCATAGGCATCGGCCTTGACCACGGCAAGGGCCTTGGCACCGGACAGTTCACGGGCCAGACGGTAGTTGTGACGGAGGGCTTGGAGGTCGATCAGGGCACGGGCGGGGCGCATGGAGGGCAGCCTTCTGGTGGATCTGTTTATGACGGAGGAACGGTGCTGGCCTATTCGCGGGCAAACCCGCTCCCACAAGTCCTCATCCTGCCGTGGGAGCGGGCTCGCTCGTGAGGAAGCCAGCGCTGAAATTACTGGTGAGCCGACACCGGGCTACCTTGGCCAGCACTCTCGCGGCTGTTGCCATAGCGCGAGATATCCAGACCTTCGGCACTGATCTGCGGCTTCTTGCGCGCGATCAGGTCGGCCAGCAGGCGACCGGAACCGCAAGCCATGGTCCAGCCAAGGGTGCCGTGACCCGTATTCAGGAACAGGTTGCGGAACGCAGTACCGCCGACGATCGGGGTGCCATCCGGAGTGGCCGGGCGCAGGCCGGTCCAGAAACTGGCCTGGCTCAGGTCGCCGCCGCGAGGATAAAGGTCGTTGACGATCATCTCCAGCGTTTCGCGTCGACGCGGGTTCAGCGACAGGTCAAAACCGGCGATTTCAGCCATGCCACCGACACGGATACGGTTGTCGAAACGGGTGATGGCGACTTTGTAGGTTTCGTCGAGAATGGTCGAGGTCGGCGCCATGTCGGCATCGGTGATCGGCACGGTCAGCGAGTAGCCTTTGAGCGGATACACCGGTGCCTTGATGCCCAGCGGCTTGAGCAATTGCGGCGAATAGCTGCCCAGCGCCAGCACGTAGCGATCGGCGGTTTCCAGCTTGCCGTCGATCCACACGCCATTGATCCGGTCACCGGCATGGTCAAGGCGCTGGATGTTCTGGCCGAAACGGAACTCGACACCCAGCTTGATGGCCATGTCGGCCAGCTTGGTGGTGAACAGCTGGCAGTCGCCGGTCTGGTCGTTGGGCAGGCGCAGGGCGCCGGCAAGAATATCCTTCACACCCGCCAGCGCAGGTTCCACGCGGGCAATGCCGTCGCGGTCGAGCAGCTCGTAGGGCACGCCGGACTGCTCGAGCACCGCGATATCCTTGGCTGCGGCATCGACCTGGGCCTGGGTGCGGAACAGCTGGGTGGTGCCCAGGGTGCGGCTTTCGTAGGCGATACCGGTTTCGGCACGCAGCTCGTCGAGGCAGTCGCGGCTGTACTCGGACAGGCGCACCATGCGCTCCTTGTTCACCGCATAGCGATTGGCGGTGCAGTTGCGCAGCATCTGCGCCATCCACAGGTACTGGTCGACGTCACCGGTCAGCTTGATGGCGAGCGGTGCGTGGCGCTCGAGCAGCCACTTGATGGCCTTGAGCGGCACGCCGGGCGCGGCCCAGGGCGAGGCATAGCCGGGCGAGATCTGGCCAGCGTTGGCAAAGCTGGTTTCCATGGCCACCGCCGGCTGGCGATCGACCACTGTCACTTCGAAACCTTGCCGGGCCAGGTAGTAGGCACTGGCGGTTCCGATCACACCGCTACCAAGTACCAAAACTCGCATCGTCTATCCCTCGCACGCGGTACACCGCAGTCTTTTGTTGAAATGGCATGGATGCGCGCAGTATAAGAATCTCCGCCCAGTGCATTTCACTATATAAAAACCTATATTTGGCGAGAATTCTCGGCAAAAACGCCTTTCACGGAGGGGCATCCCCTATGAGAACCCAACACCAGAGCAAACGTGAACTGGACAAGATCGACCGCAACATCCTGCGCATCCTGCAGAACGACGGGCGTATCTCCTTCACCGAACTGGGCGAGAAAGTCGGGTTGTCGACCACCCCCTGCACCGAGCGTGTCCGCCGCCTGGAACGTGAGGGCATCATCATGGGCTACAACGCCCGCCTCAATCCGCAACACCTCAAGGGTAGCCTGCTGGTGTTCGTCGAGATCAGCCTGGACTACAAGTCCGGCGATACCTTCGAAGAGTTCCGCCGCGCCGTCCTCAAGCTGCCCCATGTACTGGAGTGCCATCTGGTGTCGGGCGACTTCGACTACCTGGTGAAGGCGCGCATTTCCGAGATGGCCTCGTACCGCAAGCTGTTGGGCGACATCCTGCTCAAGCTGCCGCATGTGCGCGAATCGAAGAGCTACATCGTGATGGAAGAGGTCAAGGAGAGCCTCTGCCTGCCGATTCCGGACTGAACCGTCAGACCAGCACCTGGCGGGTACTGGCGATATAGCCATGGATCAGCCGCTCGGCCTCCGGCTCGATCGGCTGCTGCGGACCACGGCCACGGGGGCAGGCCATGCGCGGCGTGGTGCCGAACAGGCGGCAGATCAACGGGCGCTCTTCATAGACAGTGCAGCCTTGCGGGCCGAGGTGCACGCAGTCCAGGCGCTCCAGCGCGGCATCCTGCTCGGCCTGGGTCTTGCGCGGCAGACGGGCCATCTCTTCGCTGGACGTGGTGACCGGGCCGCAGCAGTCGTGGCAGCCCGGCTCGCATTCGAAGGACGGGATGAGTTCGCGCAGGAACTGGATCTTGTGGTTGCAGGGCATGGGCGGTGTGTCATCGGGGTTTGTGAGGATTATAGGGCCATTCGTGGAACAAGCCTTCGCCCGGTTGCCCAACCGCGAAACCCCGGCTTATCCTCGCCCCCTTCGCACCGACTCCAGGGCCTCTCCAGATGATCAACAGCGCGCAGCACGCCGCCTCCTACTATGCCGCCAGCAGCGCGCCGCAACCGGATTACCCAAGCCTGGAAGGCGAGCACAGCGCTGACGTGTGCATCGTCGGCGGTGGATATTCGGGCTTGAATACCGCCATCGAACTGGCCGAGCGCGGCTTTTCGGTGATCCTGCTCGAAGCCCGCAAGATCGGCTGGGGCGCCAGCGGTCGCAATGGTGGGCAGTTGATCCGCGGCGTCGGCCACGATGTCGAGCAGTTCCTGCCGGTGCTTGGCGAGGATGGCGTACGCAGCCTCAAGTTGATGGGCCTGGAGGCCGTGGAGATCGCGCGTCAACGTATCGAGCGCCACGCCATCGCCTGCGACCTGACCTGGGGTTACTGCGACCTGGCATACAAGCCCGCCGAGCTGGACGGTTTCGCTGAAAACGCCGAAGAACTGCGCAGCCTGGGCTACCGCCACGAGGTCCGCGTGGTGCCGGCCTCCGAGATCCGCAGCGTGGTCGGCTCCGACAGCTTCGTCGGCGGCCTGGTCGACATGGGCTCGGGCCACCTGCACCCACTCAACCTGGCCCTGGGCGAAGCGGCCGCCGCCGAGCGCCTGGGCGTGAAGCTGCACGAGGGTTCGGCAGTAACCCGCATCGACTACGGCCCGCAAGTTCAGGTACACACGGCGCGGGGCCGGGTGCGCGCCAGTACGCTGGTGCTGTGCACCAACGCCTACCACAACGATCTCAACCGCGAACTGGGCGGCAAGGTGCTGCCCGCCGGCAGCTACATCATCGCCACCGAACCCCTGGGCGAAGCACGTGCCCGCCAGTTGCTGCCACAGAACATGGCCGTGTGCGACCAGCGCGTGGCACTGGATTACTTCCGCCTGTCCGCCGATCACCGTCTGCTGTTCGGCGGCGCCTGTCACTACTCCGGGCGCGACCCGAAGGACATTGGCGCCTACATGGGCCCGAAGATGCTCAAGGTGTTCCCGCAGCTGGCCGGTGTGCGCATCGACTATCAGTGGGGCGGCATGATCGGCATCGGCGCCAATCGCCTGCCGCAGGTGGGGCGCCTGGCCAGCCAGCCCAACGTCTATTACGCCCAGGCCTACTCCGGCCATGGCCTGAACGCCACGCACCTGGCCGGACGCCTGCTGGGCGAGGCCATCAGCGGCCAGCAGGCGGGGCGCTTCGACCTGTTCGCCAAGGTGCCGCACGCGACCTTCCCTGGCGGCAAGCACCTGCGCTCGCCGCTGCTGGCGCTGGGGATGCTCTGGTACCGGTTGAAGGAACTGCTCTGATCACTCTCGCCAGAATGGCTTGCACCCTTCCTCCCGGGCCTGCTGGCGGCTGATGCCGATATCCAGCAGTTGCTGATCGCTCAACTCGCGCAGCGCCCTGCGCGAGCGCCAGCGATGCACCATCAGCCCCAGGCGCCCCAAGCCCACAGGGGCGCTGGAAACCTTGGGCCACTGCCCTGCGCGCAGTTCTTCCGCCAACAGTTGCAGCCGTACATCGCTCAAGCCGTTCATTGCCATGTCTCCTGATTGCCTCGAAAGCTGGAGAAAGCATGCGCTCGGCAGCCATGTACGATACAGATTCAACCCAGCGTTATTATTTCCATACAGAATTGGCAAAGCGGCGGCTGAATGCAGTATTTTTGGCCAATCTGTATCGCTCACCTTGCCCCCTGTGTGCAGGAGTATGCCGTGACCCTCTACATGAACCTCGCCGAATTGCTCGGTGCCCGGATCGAACAAGGCCTGTATCGTCCTGGCGAACGCCTGCCGTCGGTGCGCTCATTGAGCCTTGAGCACGGCGTCAGCCTGAGCACCGTACAGCAGGCCTATCGTCAGCTGGAGGACAACGGCCTGGTGGCTCCGCGCCCCAAGTCCGGCTACTTCGTCACGGAAAATCGCAGCCTGCCGGCCCTGCCCGCCATCAGCCGCCCCGCCCAACGCCCTGTGGATATCTCCCAGTGGGAGCAGGTGCTCGAGCTGGTACGCGCCAGCCCTCACCCGGACGTGATCCAGCTCGGCCGCGGCATGCCCGACATCGAAAGCCCGACGCTCAAGCCCCTGCTGCGCAGCCTTGCCCAGCTCAGCCGGCGCCTGGACATGCCAGGGCTGTACTACGACAACATCCACGGCAACGACGCCCTGCGCGAGCAGATCGCCCGCCTGACGCTCGACTCAGGCTGCAACCTCGGGCCGGGCGACCTGGTGGTGACCACCGGCTGTCATGAAGCACTGTCGACCAGCATTCGCGCAGTGTGCGAGCCGGGCGACATCGTCGCGGTGGATTCGCCCAGCTTCCACGGCGCCATGCAGACACTCAAGGGCCTGGGCATGAAGGCGCTGGAGATCCCCACCGACCCGACCACCGGCATCAGCCTGGAGGCGTTGGAACTGGCGCTGGAGCAGTGGCCGATCAAGCTCATCCAGATCACCCCCAGCTGCAACAACCCGCTGGGCTACATCATGCCCGAGGCGCGCAAGAAGGCCCTGCTGACCCTGGCCCAGCGCTACGACGTGGCGATCCTCGAAGACGATGTGTACGGCGACCTGGCCTACACCTACCCACGCCCACGCACCATCAAATCGTTCGACGAGGATGGCCGCGTGCTGCTTTGCAGCTCGTTCTCCAAGACCCTGGCGCCGGGCCTGCGGGTCGGCTGGGTGGCGCCCGGTCGCTACCTGGAGCGGGTGCTGCACATGAAGTACATCAGCACCGGCAGCACCGCCTGCCAGCCCCAATTGGCGATCGCCGACTTCATCGCCGAAGGCCACTACCAGCCGCACCTGCGCCGGGTCCGGGCGCAGTACCAGCGCGCCCGCGACCAGATGAGCGACTGGGTGACCCGCTACTTCCCGCCCGGCACCCGCGCCAGCCGGCCCCAGGGCGGCTTCATGCTGTGGGTGGAACTGCCCGAGAGCTTCGACACCCTGCGACTGAACCGTGCGCTGCTGGAACAGGGCGTACAGATTGCCGTAGGCAGCATTTTTTCGGCGTCGGGCAAGTACCGCCACTGCCTGCGCATGAACTTCGCCACCCGCGCCACCCCGGAAATCGAGGCGGCGGTACGCAAGGTGGGTGAAACTGCCTATCGCCTACTGGCGCAGGACAGCGGCGCCGGGTAACTTTGTAGCGCCTTCCACGGTCCAACCTTCCAGTGACCTGTCGTACAGGACGATTCGCCCTTGAGACTCCAGCGCGTTCTGCCTCTGCTGCTGGTGCTGCTGCTCGGCCTGAGCGGCTGCGCCAGCATCGATACACCTCGCGACGTGAGCCAGGCGCTGCCGGCCAACGACTCCGCGTTCGGCCGCTCGGTCCAGCGCCAGGCTGCGCCCTATGAGGGGCGCTCCGGCTTTCGCCTGCTGCCCAACAGCAACGAAGCCTTCCGCGCCCGTGCCGAGCTGATCCGCAACGCCCAGACCAGCATCGACCTGCAGTATTACATCGTCCACGATGGCCTGAGCACCCGCGCCCTCGTGCACGAGCTGCTGCGCGCCGCCGACCGCGGCGTGCGGGTACGCATCCTGCTCGACGACACCACCAGCGATGGCCTGGACAGCCTGATCGGCACCCTTGCTGCCCACCCCCATATCCAGATCCGCGTGTTCAACCCGCTGCACCTGGGCCGCAGCACCGGCCTGACGCGCGCCATGGGGCGGCTGTTCAACCTGTCGCTGCAGCACCGGCGCATGCACAACAAGCTGTTCCTGGTCGACAACAGCATGGCCATCGTCGGCGGGCGCAACCTGGGCGACGAGTACTTCGACGCCGAGCCCAACCTGAACTTCACTGACATCGACCTGCTGGGTGTAGGGCCTGTGGCCGAGCAGCTCGGGCATAGCTTCGACCAGTACTGGAACAGCGCCCTGAGCCGGCCGATCGGCGACTTCCTGTGGAGCACGCCGGACGCCAGCGACCTGCGCGCCAGCCGCCAGCGCCTGGAAACCTGGCTGGCGCAGGCCAGGGTGCAGCGCAAGGCTTTGTACGACCGACTGATGGCCTATCAGAGCGAGCCACGCCTGGACATCTGGCGCAACGAGCTGATCTGGGCGCACAGCCAGGCGCTGTGGGATGCGCCGAGCAAGGTGCTGGCCCGCGGCGAGCCAGACCCGCAGTTGCTGATGACCCAGCAACTGGCGCCCGACCTGAAGAACGTACACCGCGAGCTGATCCTGGTCTCGGCCTACTTCGTGCCGGGCGAGCCAGGCCTGCTGTACCTCACCAGCCGCGCCGACGCCGGCACCTCGGTCAAGCTGCTGACCAATTCGCTCGAAGCCACCGATGTGCCGGCCGTGCACGGCGGCTATGCGCCCTACCGCCGCGCCCTGCTGGAGCATGGCGTGGAGCTGTTCGAGCTGCGTCGCCAGCCCGGAGACCCCAGCGCCGCGCGCGGCGTGCTCAGCTTCAAGGGTCAGTCCGATTCGAGCCTGCACAGCAAGGCGATGGTCTTCGACCGGCGCAAGACCTTCATTGGTTCTTTCAATTTCGACCCGCGTTCGGTGCTGTGGAACACCGAGGTCGGGGTAATGGTCGACAGCCCGGAGCTGGCCGAGTACACCCGCGCACTGGCTGAACAGGGCATGGCGCCGGCGTTGAGCTACCAACCGAAGCTGGTGGACGGGAAGATGGTCTGGGTGACCGAAGACAATGGCCAGATACATACCCTGACCGCTGAGCCGGGCGGGATATGGCGCCGGTTCAATGCCTGGGTGGCCAAGGCGGTGGGATTGGAGAAGATGCTGTAGTAGCGGGCCGTATAACGGCCCGCGCCCTTCAGGCAGACGCCGGCTCGAACGCGCCGGGACGCCGGGTCAGCAGCACCAGCCCTGCAGCCCCTGCAGCCATCAGGAACAGCAAGGCATGCCCACTGACCCACTGGCTCCCTGCCCCGGCCAGCAAAGGCCCGAGCAAACAACCGATACCCCACAATTGCGCCACATGGGCGTTGGCACGCACCAATGCGTCATCGCGATAACGCTCGCCGATCAGGATCAGCGACAGGGTGAACAAGCCCCCCGCGCTCGCACCGAACAGTACCCACAGCGGCCACACCGCCGGGGTGTGCAGCAGCAGCGGGATCGCCAGACTCGAACCCAGCAGACTCACAGCACAGCCACTGAACAAGGCTTGCCGGGACATGCGATCGGCTAGGGCGCCGATCGGCAACTGCAGTACGGCATCGCCGACCACGACGGTACTGACCATGAACAACGCCACTTCGGCGGTGAAGCCCTGCTGCAATACGTACACCGGCAAGAGCGTCAGGATCATCGCCTCGAATGCCGCGAACAACGCAATGGCCCAGGCGATTACCGGCAAGCGCCGGCAGAAGGCGAACAGGTCGCGGAAGGTCACGCTGCACGCCTCGGTCGACGGTGCACCACCGCGGCCAAGCAACAGCAAGGGCGCGACCAGCAGCAGACCGGTGGCGGCCCAGAAACCGAAATCATCCTCCGAGCCGAGAAAGCCCAGCACCAGCGGCCCGGCCAGCTGGCTCAGGGCATAGCTGCTGCCATACAGCGCCACCAGCCGCCCGCGCCACTGCTCGACCACCAACTGGTTGATCCAGCTTTCGCCGAGGATGAACACCACCGTCAGCGACATGCCGATCAGCAGGCGCAGCGCCAGCCACAGCGCATAGCTGGGCAGCACCGCCACCAGTGCGATCGACAACGCCCCGCCCCACAGGCACAGGCGCATCGCCGAAGGCACGCCGACCCAGCCGGCCAGGCGACTGGCCAGGCTGGCGCCGAGCAGTACGCCGATTGCCGGCATCGCCGCCATCACACCAATGGCGAACCCACCGTAGCCCCAGCCTTCCAGGCGCAGGGACACCAGCGGCATGCTCACACCGAGCGCAAGCCCGACACTGAGCACCGACGCCAGCACGGCAAAGTAGGTTCCCCAACGCATTGCAGCCTCCCAGGCATATTTGTTCAGCCCCATTCGCGGGCAAGCCCGCTCCCACAGGTACGCCGCCGCTCTCAAGGACGGCGCTGGGCCTGTAGGAGCGGGCTTGCCCGCGAAGAAGACTACCGAATTACAGCTTGATCCAGGTCGCCTTCAGCTCGGTGTATTTCTCCAGTGCATGCAGCGACTTGTCACGGCCGTTGCCCGACTGCTTGAAGCCGCCGAACGGTGCGGTCATGTCGCCGCCATCGTACTGGTTGACCCACACACTGCCGGCACGCACGGCGCGGGCAGTCTTGTGCGCCTTGGAGATATCGGCGGTCCAGATGCCGGCTGCCAGGCCATACGGGGTGTCGTTGGCGATGGCGATGGCTTCTTCGGCGGTGTCGAAGGCGATCACCGACAGCACCGGGCCGAAAATTTCTTCCTGGGCGATCTTCATGGCGTTGGTCACGCCGTCGAAGATGGTCGGCTCGACGTAGGTGCCGCCGGTCTCTTCGAGGATGCGCTTGCCGCCCGCGAGCAGCTTGGCGCCGTCCTGATGACCGGCGTCGATGTACGACAGCACGGTATTCATCTGCTGGGTATCGACCAGCGCACCGACGGTGGTAGCCGGATCCAGTGGGTTGCCGGGCTTCCAGGCCTTGAGGGCCTCGACCACCAGCGGCAGGAACTTGTCCTTGATCGAGCGCTCGACCAGCAGACGCGAGCCAGCGGTGCAGACCTCCCCCTGGTTGAAGGCGATGGCACTGGCAGCGGCTTCTGCAGCGGCCTGCAGGTCGGGGGCGTCGGCGAAGACGATGTTCGGGCTTTTGCCACCGGCTTCCAGCCAGATACGCTTCATGTTCGATTCGCCGGCGTACACCATCAGTTGCTTGGCGATCTTGGTCGAACCGGTGAACACCAGGGTATCGACATCCATGTGCAGGGCCAGGGCCTTGCCAACGGTGTGGCCGTAGCCAGGCAGCACGTTCAGCACGCCTGCCGGGATGCCGGCCTCGATGGCCAGTTGAGCGATGCGGATGGCGGTCAGCGGGGACTTCTCGGAAGGCTTGAGCACCACCGAGTTGCCGGTGGCCAGCGCCGGGCCGAGTTTCCAGCAGGCCATCAGCAGCGGGAAGTTCCAAGGGACGATGGCGCCCACGACGCCTACCGGCTCGCGGGTGACCAGGCCGAGCTGGTCATGCGGGGTCGGTGCAACCTCGTCGTAGACCTTGTCGATGGCTTCGGCGGTCCAGTGGATGGCCTGGGCAGCGCCCGGGATGTCGATGGTGGAGGAGTCGCCGATCGGCTTGCCCATGTCCAGGGTTTCCAGCAGCGCCAGTTCCTCGACATGCTTGCGCAGCAGGTCGGCGAAGCGGATCAGCTTGGCCTTGCGCTTGGCGGGAGCCAGTTGCGACCAGACGCCGGAGTCGAAGGTGGCGCGGGCGTTTTCCACGGCGCGGTTGGCGTCGGCCAGGTCGCAACTGGCAACCTTGGCCAGGAAACGTCCGTCGACCGGGCTCAGGCACTCGAAGGTTTCGCCGGAGGCGGCGTCGGTGTATTCGCCGTTGATGAAGGCACGGCCTTCGATCTTCAGTTGCTGGGCACGCTGTTCCCAATCCGCACGAGTCAGGGTGGTCATACGAAACTCCTCCTCTTGTTAAGGTGCAGCCCCGTATTGAGGACTCACGGGCACTGTCAGAAATTCTGGCCGGGCGACAAGCGCACACGGGCATCCGACACCCTAAACCAGGCCGGTTAAACTATCAATATATTTGACACGAATGGCTTAAAAGCCTACTGATGTGCATTTTATTAAACAACAACAGGGTATTCAGCATGAGCATCGACAGCATCATCGACTTCGCCCAGGTCCTCACCGAAGCCGAGCGCTACCGCCCGGCGGCCGAGAAGATCCTCAAGGGCGAGCCGGACCAGGCGGTTTACAACCACTATTCGAGCCCCTGCGGGCAGTTTGCCGCAGGCGTCTGGGAGGGTGAGGTCGGCCAGTGGACGGTGAACTACACCGAGCACGAGTATTGCGAGATCGTCCAGGGCGTATCGGTGCTGCGCGACCAGGAAGGCGGCGCCAAGACCCTGCGGGCCGGTGACCGTTTCGTCATCCCGGCCGGCTTCAAGGGCACCTGGGAGGTGCTGGAGCCGTGCCGCAAGATCTATGTGATGTTCGAGCAGAAGTGACAGGGCTTGCGAGGATTAAGTACCGCATCCGTCGAACGAGGATTGCAACGATGGCAGCGTCCACTTCCGGACAGTCGACAAGGAACAGCATATGACTACCGACATCCTCGCCCCTGCACGCCACGTCATCGGTTCGCGCTACGTTGAAAGCGTGAACGCCTATGTTCTCGAGCTGACGGGCCTGGCAACCGTCCGGGTTGTTACCGGTGCAGACCTGCGGGACTTCAAGCACGACCAGGTCAGGATCGATGTAGACGAAGAAGGCTTCATAACCGGCCTGCGCAACTGCTGAAACCTGCGGCGCGCGCACTAGCCTGAACAGACAGCAATAAAAAAACCCGCTTCCTTTCGGTTGCGGGTTTTTTTGGTTGCCGGATCAATTACTTGATCTTGGCTTCCTTGTACACCACGTGCTTGCGAACGACCGGATCGTACTTCTTGATCTCGATCTTGTCCGGAGTGGTGCGCTTGTTCTTGTCGGTGGTGTAGAAGTGGCCGGTACCGGCACTCGAAACCAGACGGATCAATTCACGCATGATGTTCTCCCTTAAACCTTGGCGCCAGCTTTACGGATGTCGACCAGAACGGCATCGATGCCGCGCTTGTCGATGATACGCATGCCTTTGGCGGAAACGCGCAGACGCACGAAACGATTCTCGGATTCAACCCAGAAACGGTGGTGCTGCAGGTTCGGCAGGAAACGACGACGGGTTTTGTTGTTTGCGTGGGAAATGTTGTTCCCGGTTACCGGACCCTTACCGGTAACTTGACAGACTCTCGACATGCCTCAGCCCTCTAAAACCACATGCCCAACCCGGCATGGGTTGGCCGCTTAATCTCTCAGTCTATGGCGCCAAGGCGCCGTGTTTCCGGGGGTCTTATCGAACCGGCTCAAATGAGCGACAGACCGAGCCCCTAGAAAAGAGCGCTGCTTTATACCAGAAAGGGTCGGCCACAACAACAGAAGATGCACATTCCGATCGGGCCGATCGCGCCCGGCCAGCATAGCGACAAGGCCCGCGCACTGTCGACCGCTCGTCGCCGCACGGCATAAAAATCAGGTGGCCATTTCCCGACTGGCACACTAGGGTAGGACGTTTCCTATTCCAGACTGCACTGGCAGATGGGCCCCTGACCAGCCGAGGATCCACCATGCGCGTCGCCGCCCTTTCCGTTCTATTCACTTCCCTGCTCGCCGCAGGTCTTGCCCAGGCAGCGCCGCTGTCGGTGTGCACCGAGGCCAGCCCGGAAGGTTTCGACGTGGTTCAGTACAACTCGCTGACCACCACCAACGCCTCGGCCGACGTGCTGATGAACCGCCTGGTCGAGTTCGACGCCGCCCAGGGCAAGGTGGTGCCGAGCCTTGCCCAAAGCTGGACGGTCTCCAAAGACGGCCTGATCTATGACTTCACGCTGCGCAATGGCGTGAAGTTCCACAGCACCGACTACTTCAAGCCGACCCGCGAGCTGAATGCCGACGACGTGCTGTTCAGCTTCCAGCGCATGCTCTACCCCGCCCATGCCTGGCACAAGACCGCACCTGGTGGTTATCCACACGCCCAGTCGCTGCAGCTGGGCAGCCTGATCAAGTCGATCGAGGCGCCCGACCCGCAGAGCGTGCGCTTTACCCTCACCCACCCGGACGCGACCTTCCTGGCCACCCTGAGCATGGGTTTCGCCTCGATCTACTCGGCCGAGTACGCCGACAAGCTGATGAAGGACGGCACGCCCGAAAAACTCAACAGCCAGCCCATCGGCACCGGCCCGTTCGTGTTCCAGCGCTTCCAGAAGGACGCCCTGGTGCGCTACCGCGCCAACCCTGACTACTTCGACGGCAAGCCTGCGGTCGACCCGCTGGTGTTCGCCATCACCACCGACCCGAACGTGCGCCTGCAGAAGCTCAAGCGCAACGAATGCCAGGTGGCCCTGTCGCCCAAGCCGCTGGACATCGCCGAAGCCGCCCAGAACGACAAACTCAAGGTCGCCTCCACCCCGGCCTTCATGACCGCCTTCGTCGCCATCAACAGCGAGCACCCGCCGCTGGACAAACCCGAAGTGCGCCAGGCGATCAACCTGGCCTTCGACAAACCGGCCTACCTCAAGGCGGTGTTCGAAGGCACCGCCACCGCCGCCAACGGCCCCTACCCGCCCACCACCTGGAGTTACGCCAAGGACCTGCCCGGCTACGCGCTGGACCTGAAGAAAGCCAAGGCGTTGCTGACCAAGGCCGGCCTTGCCGACGGCTTCAGCACCACGATCTGGACCCGTCCGTCGGGCAGCCTGCTCAACCCCAACCCGAGCCTCGGCGCCCAGATGCTCCAGGCCGACCTGGCGAAAGTCGGCATCAAGGCCGAGATCCGCGTGATCGAATGGGGCGAGTTGATCCGCCGCGCCAAGGCCGGCGAGCACGACCTGCTGTTCATGGGCTGGGCGGGTGACAACGGCGACCCGGACAACTTCCTCAGCCCGCAATTCTCGTGCGCGGCGGTCAAGTCGGGGACCAACTTCGCGCGGTTCTGCGACAGCCGTCTCGACCAGTTGATCAATGCCGGGCGTACCACCAACGACCAGAGCGTGCGCAGCAGGCTGTACCAGCAGGCACAGACGCTGATCCAGCAGCAGGCGCTGTGGCTGCCGCTGGCCCATCCGAAAGCCTCGACCTTGCTCAGCAATCGCGTGAAGGGGTATCAGGTGAGCCCGTTCGGGCGGGTGGACTTCAGCAAGGTATCGGTGGAGCGCTGACTGACGTTCGGTGTCGGCCTTTTCGCGGGCAAGCCCGCTCCTACAGGGGTTGGGCTGGCCTTTGGATTTTGAGCAAGACAGTTGCTCCTATGCTCCGATCCATCCCTGCTCGACCATCGACAACGGCTCGCCATCGCCGACGATCACATGATCGAGCACGCGCACATCGATCAGCGCCAGTGCTTGCTTCAAGGTGCGGGTCAAATGCACGTCATCCTGGCTGGGCTCGCTGTTGCCCGACGGGTGGTTGTGGCACAGGATAAGCGCCGCCGCGTTGTGCGCCAGGGCTCGACGCACGACCTCGCGAGGATAGACGACCGCTCGATTGATCGTGCCTCTGAACAGGATCTCGAACGCCAGCGGCCTGTGCTTGTTGTCCAGAAACAGACACCCGAACACCTCGCTGCTCTCATGCCGCAGCATGGACTTCAGGTAGCGCCGCACTACCGTCGGACTGTCCATGGCCGATTCTCGCTCGATGGTGGTCGCCAGGTGCCGGCGCCCTATCTCCAAAACCGCCTGTAACTGGCTGTACCTGACCGGCCCCAGCCCAAGTTCGCCCAGGAAAGCTTCCCGGTCGGCCTCAAGCAACTGACGCAGGCTGCCGAACTTCGCCAGCAACCCCCGCGCCAGTTCCACGACATTGCGACCACGCACGCCAGACCCTAGAAACACGGCCAGCAGTTCCGCATCCGACAGACTGCTCGCCCCACGCGCCAGCAACTTCTCCCTCGGCCGCTCGTCCAGCGGCCATTCCCTGATGTTCATACCCCTCCTTGCGTTGTACTGCGGCGCCTTCAAGCCCTGTGTTAATCTATTTCGCCTCGTTAAATGCGACGTTCTGCCGCAGGCAATTTCAAACGTCGCCGCCCGCTTTCACTGGAAAAAGGCAAGCCTATGCAGCGGCTGTATCGCAAGCGCATCGTTCTCGGCGTGGGTGGCGGCATTGCCGCCTACAAGAGCGCCGAGCTGATTCGCCGACTCCTGGAACACGGCGCGCAGGTGCGTGTCGTCATGACCCGCGGGGGGGCCGAGTTCATCACTCCGCTGACCCTGCAGGCGCTCTCCGGCCACCCGGTGCACATGGACCTGCTCGACCCCGCCGCCGAGGCTGCGATGGGTCATATCGAACTGGCCAAGTGGGCCGACCTGGTGCTGATCGCCCCGGCCACCGCCGACCTCATGGCGCGCATGGCCCAGGGCATGGCCGATGACCTGCTGACCACGCTGGTACTGGCCACCGACGCCACCGTCGCCGTCGCCCCGGCCATGAACCAGGCCATGTGGCGCGACCCGGCCACCCAGGACAACCTAGAGCTGCTCAAACGTCGTGGCATCCAGGTGCTCGGCCCCGCCTCCGGCAGCCAGGCCTGCGGCGACGTCGGCCTGGGCCGCATGCTCGAAGCCACCGACCTTGCCTGGTGCGCCGCCGAGAGCTTCAAGCGCCAGGCCCTGACCGGCAAGCACGTGCTGATCACCGCCGGCCCCACCCAAGAGAACATCGATCCGGTGCGCTACATCACCAATCATAGTTCCGGGAAGATGGGCTTTGCCCTGGCCGAAGCGGCCGCCGAGGCCGGGGCCCGGGTGACCCTCGTCACCGGCCCTGTGCACCTGGCAACGCCTGACCGGGTCAACCGCATCGACGTGGTGAGCGCGCGGGACATGCTCGCGGCCTGTGAAGCAGCCATGCCATGCGACCTGTTCATCGCCTCGGCAGCAGTCGCGGACTACCGCCCCGAGGTGGTCGCCCCGCAAAAGCTCAAGAAAGACCCTACGACTGGCGACGGCATGCTGCTGCAGATGGTGCGCAATCCGGATATCCTTGCCACCCTCGCTGGCCGCGCCGACCGCCCGTTCAGCGTCGGTTTCGCTGCCGAGACCGAGCACCTGCTCGATTACGCCACGCGCAAGCTCAAGGACAAGAACCTCGACCTGATCGTCGCCAATGATGTGGCCAACCCCAGCATCGGCTTCAACAGCGAGGAAAACGCCCTGACCGTGATCGACCGCCAGCAGCACCAGACCCTCTTCGCGCAGACCAGCAAGGGCAAGATCGCCCGGCAACTGGTCGCCTTCATCGCCGAACGGCTCAATCAGGTTCAATAAGTTCCATGCACGCTCTTCAAGCCAAGATCCTCGACCCACGCCTGGGTACCGAATTCCCCCTGCCGCAATACGCCACCCCCGGCTCCGCCGGCCTGGACCTGCGCGCCCTGCTCAAGGAGGACACCGTCCTCGAGCCGGGCCAGACCCTGCTGATCCCCACTGGCCTGTCGATCTACATCGGCGATCCGGGGCTGGCGGCGATGATCCTGCCGCGCTCGGGCCTTGGCCATAAGCACGGTGTGGTGCTGGGCAACCTGGTCGGCCTGATCGACTCGGACTACCAGGGCGAGCTGATGGTCTCGTGCTGGAACCGCGGCAACACCCCGTTCACCATCAGCATCGGCGAGCGCATCGCCCAGCTGATCCTGGTACCGGTGGTGCAGGCGCATTTCGACATCGTCGAAGCCTTCGACGAAACCCAGCGCGGCAGCGGCGGCTTCGGCCACTCCGGCACGCGCTGAGCCGACCGTCGGGGCCATGGACGGCGAACTCTCGGGGCTATCTACCGTCCAAGCGTTCAGTTTGCGCTTACCCAGAAGCCTTTGACCCTTGGAGTCCCCAGAGATGAACGACATGGCCCAACTGGTACCCGCATTGCCGGACAGCATCTTCCGCGCCTATGACATCCGCGGCATCGTCGGCAAGACACTGCACGCCGAAACCGCCTACTGGATCGGCCGCGCCATCGGTGCCCAGACCCGAGCCCAGGGCGAGCCGAAAATCTCCGTGGGCCGTGACGGCCGCCTGTCCGGCCCGATGCTGGTCGAGCAACTGATCCAGGGCCTGGTCGATGCCGGTTGCCAGGTCAGCGACGTCGGCCTGGTGCCCACCCCCGCGCTGTACTACGCCGCCAACGTGCTGGCCGGTACTTCAGGCGTGATGCTCACCGGCAGCCACAACCCGTCGGACTACAACGGCTTCAAGATCGTCATCGCTGGCGATACGCTGGCCAATGAACAGATCCAGGCCCTGTTGACCCGCCTCAAGACCAACGACGTACCGCGCGGCGAAGGCCGTGTGGAAAAGGTCGAGATCCTCGAGCGCTACTTCCAGCAGATCGTCGCTGACGTGAAACTGGCCAAGCGCCTGAAGGTGGTGGTCGACTGCGGCAACGGCGCCGCTGGCGTGATCGCCCCGCAACTGATCGAAGCGCTGAACTGCGAGGTGATCCCGCTGTTCTGCGAGGTCGACGGCAACTTCCCCAACCATCACCCGGACCCGGGCAAGCCCGAGAACCTCGAAGACCTGATCGCCAAGGTCAGGGAAACCGGCGCCGACCTCGGCCTGGCCTTCGACGGCGACGGTGACCGCGTTGGCGTGGTGACCAACACCGGCAGCATCGTCTACCCCGACCGCCTGCTGATGCTCTTCGCCCAGGACGTGCTGTCGCGCAACCCCGGCGCCGAGATCATCTTCGACGTCAAATGCACCCGTCGCCTGACGCCGCTGATCGAACAGCACGGCGGCCGCGCCCTGATGTGGAAGACCGGTCATTCGTTGATCAAGAAGAAGATGAAACTGACCGGCTCGCTGCTGGCCGGCGAGATGAGCGGACACATCTTCATCAAGGAACGCTGGTACGGTTTCGACGATGGCATCTACAGTGCCGCGCGCCTGCTGGAAATCCTCAGCAAGGCCGACCAGGATGCCGAAAACCTGTTCGCCGCGTTCCCGAACGATATTTCCACGCCGGAAATCAACATCGATGTGACCGACGAGAGTAAATTCAGCATCATTGATGCACTGCAACGCGACGCCGACTGGGGCGAAGCCAACCTGACCACCATCGATGGTGTGCGGGTCGACTACCCACACGGCTGGGGCCTGGTCCGCGCCTCCAACACCACACCGGTGCTGGTGCTGCGCTTCGAGGCCGACAGCGAGGCAGAACTCGACCGTATCAAGGCTGTATTCCGCACGCAGTTGCTGCGGGCCGAACCTGGCCTGCAACTGCCGTTCTGACCGACTATCTGTTCCTCACTGGAGCCCTGCATGACCCTCGATCGCGATGCCGCTTCCCATGTAGCCGAGGTTTTGTCCGAAGCGCTGCCCTACATCCGCCGCTTTGTCGGCAAGACCCTGGTGATCAAGTACGGCGGCAACGCGATGGAGAGCGAAGAGCTCAAGACCGGCTTTGCCCGTGACATCGTGCTGATGAAGGCGGTGGGCATCAACCCGGTCGTCGTGCACGGCGGCGGCCCGCAGATCGGTGACCTGCTCAAGCGCCTGTCGATCGAGAGCCACTTCATCGACGGCATGCGCGTCACCGATTCGGCGACCATGGACGTGGTGGAGATGGTCCTGGGCGGCCAGGTCAACAAGGATATCGTCAACCTGATCAACCGCCACGGCGGCAGCGCCATCGGCCTGACCGGCAAGGATGCGGAGCTGATCCGCGCCAAGAAGCTCACCGTCAGCCGCCAGACCCCCGAGATGACCACCCCGGAAATCATCGACATCGGCCATGTCGGCGAAGTCGTGGGCGTGAACACCGAGCTGCTGAACATGCTGGTCAAGGGCGACTTCATTCCGGTGATCGCGCCAATCGGCGTGGGCGCCAACGGTGAGTCGTACAACATCAACGCCGACCTGGTCGCCGGCAAAGTCGCCGAGGCCCTGAAAGCCGAGAAGCTGATGCTGCTGACCAACATCGCCGGCCTGATGGACAAGCAGGGCCAGGTCCTCACCGGCCTGACCACCGAGCAGGTCAACGAGCTGATCGCCGACGGCACCATCTACGGTGGCATGCTGCCGAAGATCAAGTGCGCACTGGAAGCCGTGCAGGGTGGCGTGAACAGCTCGCACATCATCGATGGCCGTGTGCCGAACGCGGTGCTGCTGGAGATCTTCACCGACAGCGGTGTGGGCACCCTGATCACCAACCGCAAGCGTCACTGATGCGTTGATCGCTGACCCGCTCCTGCAAAACCCCCGCAGGAGCGGCGGTTCGGCGCCCCGACTTGCCCGCGAAAAGTACGCCCCGACAAGCCTGCCCCTACAAGGATCACGCAGGCTTGCTCCAAGCCCAAAATGAAACATGGCGCAATGCCATTACTTTTCTCTGTCCCGCCCTCAACTTTCCCTCCAGGCTGCCGACACAACGTGGCAGAATGCACGCCCGCTGCAAATAGTTACTATTTACCTGGAGAACTCGCGTGAAATACGCATCACAAGGACTCGTGCTGGCAGCTGCCGTCGCGCTCGGGTCCATCGCCGGCTGCGCTACCGAAACTTCCACCGCCGTGGCCGTACAACAGGTCGAGAGCGTCAGCCGCCCGTACAGCGGCGTGCGTGCACCGATCGCCGTAGGCAAGTTCGACAACCGTTCGAGCTACATGCGCGGCATCTTCTCCGACGGCGTCGATCGCCTCGGCGGCCAGGCCAAGACCATCCTGATCACCCACCTGCAGCAGACTGGCCGTTTCAACGTGCTGGACCGCGACAACATGGGTGAGATCCAGCAGGAAGCGGCCATCAAGGGCCAGGTCCAACGCCTGAAGGGCGCTGACTTCGTCGTGACCGGCGATGTCACCGAATTCGGCCGCAAGGAAGTCGGCGACCACCAGCTGTTCGGCATTCTCGGCCGTGGCAAGACTCAGATCGCCTACGCCAAGGTCGCGCTGAACATCGTCAACATCAGCACTTCCGAAGTGGTCTACTCGAGCCAGGGCGCAGGCGAATACGCCCTGTCCAACCGTGAGGTCATCGGCTTCGGCGGTACCGCCAGCTACGACTCGACCCTCAATGGCAAGGTCCTCGACCTGGCCATGCGCGAAGCGGTGAACAAGCTGGTCGGCGCTGTCGAAAGCGGCCAGTGGAAGCCGCAGGCGCAGTAAGACCCTGCAGCAAGACGACAACGACAAGGAAGCACATAGATGAGCATCACCCGCTCGGCCTGGCGCACTGGCGCCGGGCTCCTGCTGGCCAGCGCCCTGCTGGTCGGTTGCAACTCGCAGAAGCCGCTGTACCAGTGGGAAAGCTACCAGCCGCAAGTGCGCGAATACTTCAACGACCAGTCCAAGGAAGAACAGGTCATCGCCCTGGAGCGCGACCTGGAGAAGATCAAGGCCAAGAATGGCGCCGTCCCGCCTGGATATCACGCGCAACTGGGCCTGCTCTATTCGAGCCTGGGCAAGGACGACCAGATGATCCAGCAGTTCCGCACCGAGAAGGCGCTGTTCCCTGAATCGGCGGCGTACATGGACTTCCTGATGAAGAACGCCACGCAAGGAGCGAAGCAGTGATCAAGCGCCTCACCCAATTGATCGTCGGCGCCTGCGTGCTGGCCCTGTTCGTCGGCTGTGCCGAGCGCAAGACCACCGACTACGCGGCCTACAAGCAGAGCCGTCCGAAGTCGATCCTGATCGTGCCGCCGCTGAACAACTCGCCGGACGTCAAGGCCAGCTACAGCATGCTCGCGCAGGTCACCTACCCGCTGGCCGAGGCGGGCTACTACGTGATGCCGGTGGCGCTGGTCGCCGAGACCTTCCGCCAGAACGGCATGACCACCCCGGCTGACATCCACGAGCTGCCGACCGCCAAGCTGCACGAGATCTTCGGTGCCGACGCGGCGCTGTACGTGACCGTCAGCGACTACGGCACCCGCTACATGGTGCTGAGCAGCGCGACCATCGTGACCGCCAGCGCCAAGCTGGTCGACCTGAAGACCGGCACCACCCTGTGGACTGGCACCGCCACTGCATCCAGTGAGGAAGGCCGGCAGAACCAGGGCGGCCTGATCGGCATGCTGATCACTGCAGCAGTGAACCAGGTCATCAGCAGCGTGCAGGAAGACGCCGGTTATCCGATCGCCGGTATCACCAGCGCGCGCCTGCTGTCGCCGAACCCGAACGGCGGGATCCTGTACGGGCCGCGTTCGCCGAAGTACGGCACGGACTAAGCGGCGACTGCTTCGCGGGCAAGCCCGCTCCCACAGCGGCGGTAGACCTCTGTTGGAGCAACTGTCTTGCTCAAAAGCTAGAAGCCAGCCCAATCCCTGTGGGAGCGGGCTTGCCCGCGAAAAACCCGCCGTTGATCCAATGAAAAAGGCGACCCACATGGGTCGCCTTTTTCATTACCGATCCGAGATCAGATCCCGTACTGCGCGCGATACGCCTCGACCGCCGGCAGGTGTTGCTTGAGCTGGGGATCGTCGGCCAGGAACTCCAGTACCTGCGTCAGCGAAACGATGCTGACCACCGGAATGCCGAAATCACGCTCCACTTCCTGGATCGCCGAAAGCTCGCCATTGCCACGCTCTTCGCGGTTCAGTGCGATCAGCACGCCTGCGGCGTTGGCCTGCTGGCCCTTGATGATCTGCATCACTTCGCGGATGGCGGTACCGGCAGTGATCACGTCGTCGATGATCAGCACGTCACCGGCCAGCGGGGCGCCAACCAGGCTACCGCCCTCGCCGTGATCCTTGGCTTCCTTGCGGTTGAAGCACCATGGCACATCGAGCTGATGCTGCTCGGCCAGTGACACCGCCGTGGCCGCTGCCAGCGGGATGCCCTTGTACGCCGGGCCGAACAGCACGTCGAAGGGGATCTTGCTGTCGACGATGGCGGCCGCATAGCAGCGCCCCAGCTGGGCCAGGGCCGATCCGCTGTTGAACAGGCCGGCGTTGAAGAAGTACGGGCTGGTACGCCCCGATTTCAGGGTGAATTCACCGAAGCGCAGAACGCCGCGATCGATGGCAAAACGAATGAAGTCGCGCTGATACGGCTGCATGAAAAGTCCCGGACACCACGGATTTAGCTAAATGAGTTGAGCTCGGGTATCATACACGCACGAGATTTTTGGGGCCATTTATGCGGATCATCAGTGTGAACGTGAATGGCATTCAGGCTGCGGCCGAGCGTGGACTGCTCAGCTGGCTGCAAGCCCAGAATGCCGACGTCATCTGCCTTCAGGATACCCGCGCCTCGGCCTTTGAACTCGATGACCCAGCTTTCCAGCTCGATGGCTATTTCCTTTATGCCTGCGAAGCGGAAGTGCCTGCCCAAGGTGGCGTGGCGCTCTACTCGCGCATGCAGCCCAAGGCAGTCATCACCGGCCTGGGCTTCGAGACGGCCGACCGTTACGGGCGCTACCTGCAAGCAGATTTCGATAAGGTAAGCATCGCCAGCCTGCTGCTGCCTTCGGGAATGAACGGCGACGAAGACTTGAACCAGAAGTTCAAGTTGATGGATGACTTCGCCAAGTACCTGGACAAGCAGCGTCGCAAGCGTCGCGAATACATCTATTGCGGCTCGTTCTACGTGGCGCAGCAGAAGCTCGACATCAAGAACTGGCGCGACAGCCAGCAGTCGCCGGGCTTCCTGCCGCCAGAGCGGGCCTGGATGGACGCGATCATCGGCGAAATGGGCTATGTCGACGCCCTGCGCGAAGTCAGCCGCGAAGGCGACCAGTACAGCTGGTGGCCGGACAACGAACAGGCCGAGATGCTCAACCTGGGCTATCGCTTCGACTACCAGATCCTCACCCAGGGTCTGCGCCGCTTCGTGCGCAGTGCGCGTCTGCCGCGCCAGCCGCGCTTCTCGCAGCACGCGCCACTGATCGTCGACTACGACTGGACGCTGACCATCTGAAGACCTGCGGGGCCTGTAACCAGGCCCCGCATTTCGTTACAGACTCTCCTCCACCTCGCCAGGCAGCTCCTCATCCAGGTGCAGCCACGGCAGTCGGCTGCCGGTCCAGATGTGCCGATTGGCCCGCACCTGCTCTGGCCGGTCCAGCGTCGCCACCGTCACATCGATGCTCAGCGGACTGTGCGTCGTCTCCAGCGCCACATGCGCGCCACAGTCGCCGCAGAAGTAGCGCGTGCAACTGGCCGGGGCCATATAACGCTTCGGCTCCCCCGCCATCCACTGGAAGCCCTTGCGCGGCAGGGTGAGCCAGGTCACCACCAGCCCGCCGCTGACCCGTCGACAGATCGAGCAGTGGCAGTGGGCGATATCCGTCAGGTCACCCTCCAGTCGATAGCGCAGGGCACCGCAATGGCACCCGCCTTCCAGTACGTCATTCATGAAACGACCTCCCGTCGCCTTCATCGAGGCGAAAGCTGGCTGAAAGCTTGCGCCCATAGGATAGCCCCACCTCCGGCGACAGACCGGCCAGCCAGGGTGTCCGCCAACGTGCGCACCCGGCCCAATCAACAACAACAATGGTGATACCGATGCTTTCCTGTGCCCGCCTCCCCGCAGTACCCCTCACGCTATTCCATGCACAGCGCCTGACGCGCTGATCCGCCCGAATCGTCCGTCCTTTCGCCGCGCCCTGCCTGGAGTACCGCCATGCTGACCTTCCTTGGCTTTGCCATGGTCATCACCTTCATGTACCTGATCATGACCAAGCGCCTGTCGGCCTTGATCGCCCTGATCCTGGTTCCGATCCTGTTCGCGCTGTTCGGCGGTTTCTCCGCCAAGATCGGCCCGATGATGCTCGAAGGCATCAGCAAGCTCGCGCCTACCGGCGTGATGCTGATGTTCGCCATCCTCTACTTCGCCCTGATGATCGACTCCGGCCTGTTCGACCCGGCCGTGCGCAAGATCCTCAAGCTGGTCAAGGGCGACCCGCTGAAAGTCTCGGTCGGCACCGCCGTGCTGGCTTTGGTGGTCTCGCTCGACGGTGACGGCGCCACCACCTACATGATCTGCTGCGCCGCCATGCTGCCGCTGTACAGCCGCCTGGGCATGAGCCCGCGAATCATGGCCGGCCTGATCATCCTCGCCGGTGGCGTGATGAACATGACCCCCTGGGGTGGCCCGACCGCCCGCGCTGCAAGCGCGCTGCACGTCGACCCTTCGGACATCTTCGTGCCGATGATCCCGGCCATGGCCTTCGGTGTGCTGGCGATCCTCGCCATCGCCTACATGTACGGCAAGCGCGAGCGTGCCCGCCTGGGTGAGCTGCACCTGCCGACCGACGACATCGACCACAGCGAAATCAGCGTGTCGCAGTTCCCCGAAGCGCGCCGCCCCAAGCTGATCTGGTTCAACGGTGCCCTGACCGCTGCCCTGATGGTCGCGCTGATCTCCGGCGTGTTGCCGCTGCCGGTGCTGTTCATGATCGCCTTCAGTATCGCCATGATCGTCAACTACCCCTGCCTGCAGCAGCAGAAAGACCGCATCGCCGCCCACGCCGGTAGCGTGCTGGCCGTGACCGGGCTGATCTTCGCCGCCGGTATCTTCACCGGCATCCTGTCCGGCACCGGCATGGTCGAGGCCATGTCCAAGAGCCTGCTGGCGGTGATCCCGGATGCGCTCGGCCCGTACCTGGCGGCCATCACCGCGATCGTCAGCATGCCGTTCACCTTCTTCATGTCCAATGACGCGTTCTACTACGGCGTGCTGCCGGTACTGGCCGAAGCTGCCAGCCACTACGGCATCACCCCGGTGGAAATGGCCCGTGCATCGATCGTCGGACAACCGGTACACCTGCTCAGCCCGCTGGTACCCTCCACCTACCTGCTGGTAGCCCTGGCGGGGATCGAATTCGGCGATCACCAGCGCTTCACCCTCAAGTGGGCAGTTCTGGTGTGCCTGTGCATAATGCTCGCCGCCTTGCTCATGGGAGTTTTCCCACTGATCAGTAGTCTGTAAGACAAGAGCACCACCCCACCGCGACACGCCCGCTCTCCCGGGCGCGTCGCCTTCATCGTTTGAAGGAATACACATGGAATGGCTGACCAGCCCGGAAATCTGGGTTGCCTTTTTCACCCTGACTGCACTCGAGATCGTGCTCGGGATCGACAACATCATCATGATCTCGATCCTGGTCAGCCGCATGCCCAAGCACATGCAGCCGCGCACGCGGATCTTCGGCCTGGCGCTGGCGATGGTCACCCGGATCATGCTGCTGCTCTCGATCACTTGGGTAATGCGCCTGACCGACGACCTGTTCGTAATCTTTGGCGAGGGCATTTCGGGGCGCGACCTGATCCTGTTCTTCGGCGGCCTGTTCCTGCTGTGGAAAAGCTCCCAGGAGATCTACCACGGCCTCGAGGGTGAGGACGAAGGCAGCGACGAACCCAAAGGCGCCGGCGGCAAGTTCTTCTACACCATCATCCAGATCGCCATCATCGACATCGTGTTCTCGCTGGACTCGGTGATCACCGCAGTCGGCATGGTCTCGCACGTGCCGGTGATGATCGCCGCGATCATCGTCGCCGTGCTGGTGATGATGCTGTGCGCCGGCACCATCAGCGACTTCATCGACAAGCACCCGTCGCTGAAGATGCTCGCGCTGTCTTTCCTGATCGTGGTCGGCACCGTGCTGATCGCCGAGTCCTTCGACGTGCACGTACCGAAGGGCTATGTGTACTTCGCCATGGCGTTCTCGCTGGCAGTGGAAGCGATCAACATCCGCATGCGTACTGCAATGGCGCGCAAGGAAGGCAAGGAGCATGATCCGGTGAAACTGCGCAAGGACATTCCGGGTCAGTAAGTACTGGACGTCACTGAAAAGGCCCTTCGGGGCCTTTTTCGTTTGTCTGCACTGGCTCTGAAACACCCAACATACTTGTGACAGAAATGTTTCAAATAAATGCCCGCCATGCCAAGCTGGCGACAACCGCGCAAAACAACTAAAGCTTCAGTGAGCACTGAATACAAAGCCCACCCCCGGGCCAGGCTCACGGCTTCACCCATTGGCCCCGCATTGGGGCATCGGTAAAAAGGGGGCCTCGAAACATGCTGACCCTGCTCAACCTGCTTTCCGCCGTGGCGCTGCTCGTCTGGGGCACACATATCGTGCGCACCGGCATTCTTCGGGTTTACGGCTCGAACCTGCGCCGCGTGCTCAGCCAGAACATGGACCGTCGCGCGCTGGCCTTCATTGCCGGCATCGTCGTCACCGCCGTGGTGCAGAGCAGCAACGCCACCGCCATGCTGGTCACTTCCTTCGTCGGCCAGGGCCTGATGGCCATGACCCCAGCCCTGGCGATCATGCTCGGTGCCGACGTCGGTACCGCGCTGATGGCGCGGGTGCTGACCTTCGACCTGTCGTGGCTGTCGCCCCTGCTGGTGTTCGTCGGGGTGATCTTCTTCCTGTCGCGCAAGCAGACACGCCTCGGCCAGATGGGCCGAGTGGCCATCGGCCTGGGCCTGATCATCCTGGCACTTGAGCTGATCGTGCAGGCTGCTGCGCCGATCACCCATGCACAAGGGGTGAAAGTGCTGTTCGCCTCGCTGACCGGCGATATCCTGCTCGACGCCCTGGTCGGCGCCCTGTTCGCCATGATCACCTACTCCAGCCTCGCGGCCGTGCTGCTTACCGCGACCCTGGCCGGTGCAGAAGTGATCAGCCTGCCGGTGGCCATCGGCCTGGTGGTTGGCGCCAACATCGGCAGTGGCATGCTGGCCTTCATCAGCGCCCGCATGCAGAACGCTGCCGGGCGTCGCGTGGCCCTGGGCAGCCTGCTGTACAAGCTGATCGGCCTGCTGCTGATCATTCCGGTGCTGCACCCGCTGGTGGACTGGATGGACTCGCTGAGTTTCAGCCCGCAAGAGCTGGTGATCGGCTTCCATTTGCTCTACAACACCCTGCGTTGCCTGATCATGCTGCCCACGGTCAAACCTATGGGACGCCTGTGCACCGCCCTGCTACCCGAACGCGAAGTCGCCAATGGCCAGGCCAAGCCCCGGCACCTCGACGCCTCGGCGTTGGAAACCCCCAGCCTGGCGTTGGCCAACGCAGCCCGCGAGACCCTGCGCCTGGGCGACATCGTCGACAGCCTGCTCGAGGCCATGCTCGGCGCCCTGCGCGGCAGCCAGACCGCACTGCCACAACAGACCCGCGCCCTGGGCGAGGACGCCGAGGCCCTGTACAGCGCCATCAAGCTGTACCTGGCGCAGATGTCACGCGAGGACCTGAGCGAACAGGACAACCGGCGCTGGGCCGAGATCATCGAACTGTCGATCAACCTCAAGCTGGCCAGCGACCTGATCGAGCGCATGCTGCGCAAGGTGCAGCAGCAGAAGACCTCACAACGCCGGGAGTTCTCCCAGGTCGGCCTGGAAGAACTGACGGGCCTTCAGGAGCAACTGCTGGCCAACCTGCGCCTGGGCCTGTCGGTGTTCCTCAGCGCCGACCCTGAGAGCGCACGCCTGCTGTTGCGCGAGAAACGCCGCTTCCGCGCCCAGGAACGGCGCCTGGCCCACGCCCATGTCAGCCGCCTGCAACGCAAAGTGGTGCAGAGTATCGAGACCAGTTCGCTACACTTGGAGCTGATCGCCGACATGAAGCGGTTGAACTCTTTGTTCTGCAGCAGTGCCTATGTGGTACTGGGCGGCGCGGACACCGGCGGGCTTCTGCTCGACAGCGTGCCGGACGACGCCCGCCTGTCCTGACCCCCGCACACCTGGAGACCGGCCCGGAAGCCCGCCCATGCGTTGCCTGACCTTCGTTTGCCTGATTCTCTGCAGCCTGCCCTCGTTCGCCCTCGACCGCTCACGGGTCGAAGGCTATCTGTTGCCCAACGGCCTGCAGGTGATCCTCAAGTCCGGGTACGAACGCGATCATGTGTCGATCCGCCTGGTGGTCGGCGTGGGCCTCGACGATTTCGAGTGCAAGCAGCGCGAGTTGCCGCACCTGCTCGAACACCTGCTGTTCAGCGGCATCGACGAAACCGGCGAAGGTGGCCTGGAAGAGCGCCTGCAGGCGCTGGGCGGGGAGTGGAACGCCTTCACCAGCGCTGCCGATACCACCTTCGTCATCGAGGCGCCGGCACGCAACCAGCGCAAGGTGCTGGATCTGTTGCTGGCGGCGGTGCGCGACACGAAGATCGACGCCAAGGCCCTGGCCACCGCCAAGAAAATCATCGAGCGCGAGGATGGCGGCCATTACGGCCACCTGCAACGCTGGCTGGACCGCCAGGACATCGGTCATCCGGCCAGCGACCAGCTGGCGGTGGAATTGGGGCTCAAATGCCCGGAGCGCTCGGATATCGACGGCATGACCCTGAAACAGGTGCAGGCCATGCGCGAGCATTGGTACGCCGCCAACAACATGAGCCTGATCGTCGTCGGCGGCCTCGACCGCCTGCTGCCGGCCTATCTGGAGCGCACCTACGGCGAGCTGCCAGCCACCGAGCCGGGCGAGCGACGCAACCTCGACAGCATCAGCCAGCAGGCCGAACAACGCCGCGACCTGATCCGCGGCTGGCTGGGCGATACCGCCAGGCTGCATTGGCTGTTCATCGAACCGGTGCTCGACAGCGACCACGACCAGACACTCGAGCTGCTCTCGCGTTACCTCGACTGGGCGCTGTACGACCAGTTGCGCCTGCGCCACGGCTTGTCGTACGGACCTTCGGTGCGGCGCGAAAGCTTCGGCGACAGCGGCATGCTCAGCCTCAACGCCGACCTTGAGCGCCAGGACATCGACGAGGCGGTGAAGGTGTTGCAGGAGCTGTTCGAGCACCTGCGCAAGCATGGCCTGGACCCGGACACCTTCGCCCGCCTCAAGGAGGCCGCGATTGCCCGCGAAAGCTGGACCACCCAGGGCAACAGTGCACTGGCCGACTATTACTGGGGCGCGCTGAACGACTACGACAACGGCCACTTCAGCGACCCGGTCGGCAAACTGCGCAAGGTCAGCCTCAAGCAGGCCAACGAGGCGTTACGGCTGTTGCTCAAGGAACCGGGCTACCTGCGTATCGAGAAACCGCTGCTGGGGTATGACGAGCTGTACGGGTTGGTGGCGCTGGGGTTGGGACTGATACTCGCCATCGGCCTGATCCGCAAAAGGCGCCAGCCGGCGGATCGCCCCAGCGGCGCTACACGGGACAGCTGATTCGGCGGTATCCTGTATCGGCCTCTTCGCCGTTGCGACTTGCCCGCGAAGAGGCCAGAACAGTCACCCCTATCGCTGCCCAACCCATGCCCCCCATACCCCACATCGTCCAACGCATCATCGAACTGCTCAAACGCTACCCAGGGGTCATCGCCCTTGGCGGCTTCCTGTCCGGCATCGGCAGTTTCATCCTGGTCGACCGCCAGGCCGGCCTCGCCAGCTGGATCGCCGTGCTGATGCTGGTCAGCTGGGTCTGGCTGATGCTCGAGAACACCCTGACCGGCCTGTTCGCGCGCACGTTCAAGCGCGAAATCCCGCAGCCGCTGCTGCGTTACGCCACCCAGATGATCCACCAGGAAAGCCTGTTCTTCGTCCTGCCGTTCTTCTTCATCACCACCACCTGGAACAGCGGCCAGCTGGTGTTCACCGGCCTGCTCGGCGCAGCCGGGCTGATCTCCATCGTCGATCCGCTGTACTACAAATGGCTCGCACCGCGGCGCTGGCTGTTCCTCGCGCTGCACACCCTGACCCTGTTCGCCGCACTGCTCACGGCGCTGCCGATCATCCTGCACCTGACCACCGCACAGAGCTTCAAGCTGGCGCTGATCGCGGCCATGGTGCTGTCGTTCCCGAGCCTGGCCAGCAGTTTCCCGATCAACACCTGGCGCCGCGCCGTGGCGCTGGTGCTGGTGACCCTGACCGTGGGTGGCGGCGGCTGGCTGCTGCGTTCATGGGTGCCACCGGCCACCCTGTGGATGACAGAAGTGGCGGTGACCACCGAGCTGCAGGACCGCCAGCCCGGCGAATCGCTGGACGAGATCGCCGCCAGCCGCATTCGCAGCGCGGGGCTGTACGCCTATACCGCAATCAACGCCCCACGCGGGCTGAACGAGCGGATCTATCACGTGTGGCAGCAGGACGGCAAAGAAGTCGACCGCATCGCCCTGGACATCCACGGTGGGCGCAAGGAAGGCTATCGGGCCTGGACCCACAAGCAGAACTTCCCGCCCAACCCAGTGGGCAAGTGGCAGGTGCGCGTGCTGACCGAGGATGGCCAGGTGATCGGCGTGCTGCGCTTCAAGGTGGTCGAGGATGTACCGGCGGGGTGAGGGTTCGCCGTTGCGACTTGCCCCGCGATTGAAGCCACTGCCGCTGCAACAGGCTATGATCTGACCCACCGCCGTCGTGCAGAGTCAAAAGCATGGAGCCCAGCGCCACCCTCGACACCCGCCAGCACCCCGCGCGCCTACTGATCGCCGGCGACTGGACCCTGGCCCACTACACCAGCCTCAAGCGCGACAGCGAGCGCCTGCGCGACCAGTACGGTGCCGACACGATCGCCGACCTCAGCCAGCTTGGGCGCCTGGACACCGCCGGCGCCTCGCTGCTGGCCGAGTTGCTGGGCGCCGAGCGTCTGTCGCGCTGCACCGACGAGCTCCCCGAGGCCAGCCGGGCCTTGCTCAAGACGGTGTATTGCTCGGTGCAGGACTACTGCATCCCGATCAAGGAAGCCGAACAACCGGTCCTGCTGCAATTGCTCGCACGCATCGGCTGCGCCGTCGACACACTCTGGCAGGACACCCGGCAACTGCTCGGTTTCGTCGGCCTGATCCTCGCCACGCTCGCCACCCGACTCCTGCAACCGCACAAGTGGCGGGTCACCCCAGTGGTCGCACACATCGAGCAGACAGGCCTGGACGCCGCGCCCATCGTCGCCTTGCTGACCTTCCTGGTCGGCGCCGTAGTGGCCTTTCTAGGGGCCACGGTGCTGGCCGATTTCGGTGCGACGGTCTTTACCGTCGACCTGGTGGCTTTTTCTTTCCTGCGCGAATTCGCCGTGCTGCTCACCGCGATCCTGATGGCCGGGCGCACGGCCAGTGCCTTCACCGCGCAGCTCGGCTCGATGAAGGCCAACGAGGAGATCGACGCCATCCGCACCCTGGGCCTTAACCCCATCGAGCTGCTGGTGGTGCCGCGGGTCCTGGCGCTGCTGATCGCCTTGCCGCTGCTGACCTTCGTCGCCATGGTCTGCGGCATCGTCGGTGGCGCGGTGGTCTGTGCGCTGTCGCTGGACATTCCGCCGGCCATGTTCCTCTCGCTGCTGCAGAGCGACATCGGCGTGCAGCACTTCCTGGTCGGCCTGCTCAAAGCGCCGTTCTTCGCCTTCCTGATCGCCGCCATCGGCTGCCTGGAGGGCTTCAAGGTCAGCGGTAGCGCCGAGTCGGTCGGGGCACACACCACCTCGGCGGTGGTGCAGTCGATCTTCGTGGTCATCGTGCTGGATGCGGTGGCCGCGCTGTTCTTCATGGAGATGGGCTGGTGAGTGGTGCACGTGAAGCAGTGATCGAAGCCCGTGGCCTGTGCAACCGTTTCGGCAGCCAGAGCGTGCACGAGCAGCTCGACCTGGACCTGTACCGCGGCGAAATCCTCGCCGTGGTCGGCGGTTCGGGTAGCGGCAAGTCGGTGCTGCTGCGCAGCATCGTCGGCCTGCGGCGGCCTAACGAGGGCAGGGTGAAGGTGTTCGGCCAGGACCTGGCCACGCTGAACGACGACCAGCGCTCGCAGGTGGAACGGCGCTTCGGCGTGCTGTTCCAGAAAGGCGCGTTGTTCTCGTCGCTGACCGTCACCGAGAACGTCGCGCTGCCGTTGATCGAACATGCCGGGCTGTCACGCGCCGACGCCGAGCACCTGGCCGGGGTCAAGCTGGCACTGGCTGGGCTGCCGATCAGCGCCGCCGACAAGTACCCGGCCTCGCTGTCCGGCGGCATGATCAAGCGCGCGGCCCTGGCCCGCGCCCTGGCACTGGACCCGGATATCCTGTTCCTCGACGAACCCACGGCAGGGCTGGACCCGATCGGCGCCGCAGCCTTCGACCAACTGATCCTGACCCTGCGCGATGCCCTCGGCCTCTCGGTGTTCCTCATCACCCACGACCTGGACACCCTCTACACCATCACCGACCGGGTGGCGGTGCTGTCGCAGAAGAAAGTGCTGGTCGCAGGCCCGCTGGCCGAGGTCGAACGCACCGACGATCCCTGGATTCACGAATACTTTCACGGCCCGCGCGGACGTGCAGCCGAACAGGCCGCCGCAAGCGCGGGACAGGAGCACTGAACGATGGAAACCCGAGCTCATCATGTCCTCATCGGCCTGGTCACCGTGCTGGTGGTGGCTGGCGCCATGCTGTTCGGCCTGTGGCTGACCAAGTCCAGCGTCGACGACGCCTTCAAAGATTATGAAGTGGTGTTCAACGAGGCCGTTTCGGGCCTGTCCCGGGGCAGCGCGGTGCAGTACAACGGCATCAAGGTCGGCGATGTCAGCACCTTGCGCCTCGACCCGCAGGACCCGCGCCGGGTGCTGGCGCGCATCCGCCTGAGCGCCGACACACCGGTCAAGGAAGACACCCAGGCCAAGCTCACGCTCGCCGGGGTTACCGGCAACTCGTTCATCCAGCTCAGCGGTGGCACGCCGCAGAGCCCGTCGCTCAAGGGCAAGAACGGGCAGTTGCCGGTGATCGTCGCCTCGCCGTCGCCCATCTCACGCCTGCTCAACGACAGCAGCGACCTGGTGACCAACATCAACCTGCTACTGCACAACGCCAACCAGATGTTCTCGGAGAACAACATCGAGCGCCTGAGCAACACCCTGGCCAACCTCGAACAGACCACCGGTGCCTTCGCCAGCCAGAAGGGCGGCATCGCCCAGGCCATCGAGCAACTCGGCCAGGTCGGCAAGCAGGCCAGCGCCACCCTGGCCGAAACCCAGGCCCTGATGCGCAACGCCAACGGCCTGCTCGGCAGCGAAGGCAAGCAAGCCTTCGGCAGCGCGGAGCAGGCCATGCAGTCGCTGGCACAGAGCACCGCGACCATCAACGACTTGCTCAAGAACAACCGCGAAGCGCTCGACGACGGCGCCCAGGGCCTGAACCAACTGGCCCCGGCGATCCGCGAGCTGCGCGAAACCCTCAATGCCCTCAAGGGCATCTCTCGGCGCCTGGAGGCCGACCCCAGCGGCTACCTGCTGGGCCGCGACCCAAACAAGGAGTTCCAGCCATGAGGCCGTCCCTTCGCCTGCTCGTCGCAGGCAGCCTGCTGAGCCTGGCCAGCGCCTGCTCGATCCTGCCCCAGGCGGAGCCCATCGATACCTATCGCCTGCCGGTTAACCAGCAGAGCCGCCCTGCGACACCGGTGGACTGGTCGCTGCGCCTGAACAAGCCGCTGGCCAGCGAGGTCCTGGCCGGGCCGCGCATTGCCGTGATTGCGCAAGGCGACGTGATCAGCAGCTACAAGGGCGCGCGCTGGAGCGATCCGGTGCCACTGCTGGTGCGCAATCGCCTGCTCGATGCCTTCCAGCGTGACGGCCGGGTCCAGCGCCTGAGCGCCGATGACAGCAACCTGCAGGCTGACTACGAGCTGGTGGGCGAGCTGCAAGCGTTCCAGAGCGAATACCGCGAAGACGGGGTGCAGGTACTGATCCGCTACGACGCGCGGCTGGTGCAAGGGCGCAGCCAGCGCATCCTCGCCAGCCAACGCTTCGAGGTGCACCAGCCACTGGCCGACAAGCAGGTGCCGGCAGTGGTC
Source organism: Pseudomonas wayambapalatensis (assembly GCA_014268975.2). Classification (GTDB taxonomy): domain Bacteria; phylum Pseudomonadota; class Gammaproteobacteria; order Pseudomonadales; family Pseudomonadaceae; genus Aquipseudomonas; species Aquipseudomonas wayambapalatensis. The sequence goes on from CP077096.1 coordinate 81,185, forward strand.
AGTGGCTTCGGCGCGGCCAGTGACCAGCTCGCGCGCCAGGTGGTGGACTGGACGGTCGCCCAGGCCTCACGGATGCAGGCTCAGGCGAAGAACCAGTAGCAGACGAAGATCGCCGCGATCACCCCGGAAAGCTCGGCCAGCAGCGCGCAGCCCACCGCGTGGCGCACGCGCTGGATGCCCACGGCGCCGAAGTACACCGCCAGCACGTAGAAGGTGGTTTCGGTACTGCCCTGAATGGTGGCGGCCACTAGCGCAGGGAAGCTGTCGACACCGTGGGTCTGCATGGTCTCGATCAGCATCGCCCGCGCCGCACTGCCGGAGAACGGCTTGACCAGCGCCGTGGGCAGGCCTTCGACGAAGCGGCTGTCCACGCCCATCCACTCGACCGCATGGCGGATGCCCCCCAGCGCCAGCTCCAGCGCCCCGGAGGCGCGCAGCACACCCACCGCGACCAGCATCGCGACCAGATAGGGCAACAGGCTCTTGGCGACGTCGAAGCCCTCTTTGGCGCCTTCGACGAAGGCCTCGTAGACCTTCACCTTGCGCAACGCACCGATGACCAGGAACAGCATGATCACGCCGAACAGCGTCAGGTTGCCGAGGATCGACGACAGGCTCGCCAGCGCAGCCGCCGACAGCGTGCCCAGAAACGCCATGAAGCCGCCCAGCAGCAGGGCTCCGGGGATGAAATACGCCAGCACCACCGGATCCCACAGGCGCAGGCGCTGCATCACGGCGACCGACAGCAGGCCGACCAGGGTCGAGACGCTGGTCGCCAGCAGGATGGGCAGGAACACCAGCGTCGGGTCGGGGGCACCTTGCTGGGCGCGGTACATGAAGATGGTGACTGGCAGCAGGGTCAGCGACGAGGCGTTGAGCACCAGGAACAGGATCTGCGCGTTACTCGCCGTGGTGCTGCTGGGGTTGAGCTCCTGCAGCGCGCGCATGGCCTTCAGGCCGATGGGCGTGGCGGCGTTGTCCAGGCCCAGGCCGTTGGCGGCGAAATTCATGGTGATCAGCCCCAGGGCAGGGTGGCCGGGCGGCACTTCCGGCATCAGGCGTGCGAACAGCGGGCCGAGGACCTTGGCCAGCCATTCGACGATGCCGGCCTTTTCGGCAATCTTGAGAAAACCCAGCCACAGGGTGAGGGTGCCGAACAGCAGGACCATGACCTCGACCGACAGCTTGGCCATGGCAAAGATGCTTTCGACCATCGCAGCGAAAATGCCAGCATTGCCGCCGACCAGCCACTGGGCCAGGGCGGAGATGGCCGCCACCACGAAAAAGCCGAGCCAGAGGCCGTTGAGCATCTGAAGTCCCCCTGAAAAATGCTCGAATGATAGCGCATAAGGCGCTCTGAATCCGACCCGCTCCCTGTGGGAGCAACTGTCTTGTTCAAAATCTAAAGGCCAGCCCAATCTCCCTGTGGGAGCGGCCTTGTGCCGCGATCGAGCGCGAAGCGGCCGTAAACCAGGCACCGAGATGCTCCAGGAAGATCACGGCCGCCTGACTTGCGGCCGCTTCGCGCCCGATCGCGGCACAAGGCCGCTCCTACAGGGGATCGTGTCGGACTCCAGAATGCAAAAAGCCCCGACGGGTCGGGGCTCTTGCATGCAGCTCGAGGCTTACTGGTTGACGGTCTTGCCCGCCACCACGGCTTCTTTCTTCTTGCCGTTGGCCTGGAGCAGCGAGTTGTAGTACGCCTCGCCCTTGGCGCTGTCGTACATGCCTTGCCACTTGGCGATCACCACCGCGGCCAGGGCGTTACCCACTACGTTCAGCGCGGTACGGGCCATGTCCATGATGCGGTCGACACCGGCGATGAAGGCCAGGCCTTCCAGTGGAATGCCCACGCTGCCCAGGGTCGCCAGCAGCACCACGAAGGAAACGCCCGGCACGCCGGCGATACCCTTGGAGGTGACCATCAGGGTCAGCACCAGCAGCAGTTGCTGGCTGATCGACAGGTCGATGCCGTACAGCTGGGCGATGAAGATCGCAGCGATGCTCTGGTACAGGGTCGAACCGTCGAGGTTGAACGAGTAACCGGTCGGCACCACGAAGGAGCAGATCGACTTCGGCGCACCGTACTTCTCCATCTTCTCGATGACGCGTGGCAGCACGGTTTCGGAGCTGGAGGTCGAGTAGGCGAGGATCAGCTCGTCCTTCATGATGCGCATGATCTTGATGATCGAGAAGCCGAACACGCGCGCCACCAGGCCCAGCACCATGAAGGCGAAGAAGGCGATGGCGAAGTACACCAGCAGCACCAGCTTGGCCAGCGGCAGCAGGGAGGCGAAACCGAAGTTGGCGACGGTCGCGGCGATCAGGGCGAATACGCCGATCGGGGCATAGTTCATGATCATGTGGGTGACCTTGAACATGGTCTCCGACACGCCCTGGAAGGTACGCACCAGCGGCTCGCGCAGGTCGGCGTTGAGGCTGGAGAGGCCCATGCCGAACATGACCGAGAAGAAGATGATCGGCAGCATCTCGCCACGCATCAGCGCTGCGAAGATGTTCGACGGGATCAGGTTGAGCAGGGTCTCGATGAACGCATGCTCATGCTGTACCTCTGCAGCCGTGGCCTGGTACTTGGAGATGTCGACGGTGCCCAGGGTGCTCATGTCGATGCCGGCACCTGGGTGGAACACATTGGCCAGTACCAGACCGACGACGATGGCGATGGTGGTCACCACTTCGAAGTAGATGATGGTCTTCAGGCCGATGCTGCCCAGTTTCTTCGCGTCGCCAACCCCGGCGATGCCCACGATCAGCGACGAAATCACGATCGGGACGACGATCATCTTGATCAGGCGAATGAAGATGTCGCCGGCGGGCTGGAGGACGTTGCTGATCCACCATGCCTTTTCTGCACTGAAATGATTCAGTAGCGCGCCGACTGCAACGCCCAGGACAAGACCGATCACAATCTGCCAGGCGAGGCTCAGTTTTGCCTTCTTCATGTCGTTACCTTTGTTGTAGTGGTCATGGCCGACAGGTCGGAAAAGCGCATCCCAGAGCCGTTGGCAACGTCACGGGCAGCGATTGGCTTCCGTCCGGCGACCCTGTTCTCAGGTCACCGCCAGCGAGCGAACGAGCGCTCGGGCCAGCGAAAAAGGCGGCAACTATTGCGACGTGGACAGGGCCAGTCTAATGCCGGAAACGACTACCCCATGCCGAATCGGCATAAGAAAAGACCGCAAATCGGCCAATTCAGCGGCCATAAAATCCAGCCGTTCGGTTTTCCGAACAAGGCCAAACCGCCATTTTTAGGCAGAAACGACAGGATCAGTTCTAGGGTAGAGGAGGGTTGTTCGACAATCCGAATGGAAGAAAACACACCATGCGCACTGCACAATCGAGGGGAAAAAAATTCGATATACGGTTACGACAAAATGTGTCTTGAAGGGGAAATCGTACAAGTGCGCCCGAAAAGGCAAATCTGCGTGTGGACGCTTCGGAAGCCAGATCAGGCCGTCATGTCTTTTCCGACACCGCTGATCTGGATCTTCCGACGCTGTCTCTCCTGACCCGGCCCTCGTCGGAGGTACTCCCTGTACCCCTAGGCCACTCCGATCCTGAAGCGATCAGAACAGCCCGGCCCCCTGGTCATGTGCTGCCTCTCCTCGAGGCGGCGCATCATGGACGCCGCAACGTTAAGTACGTTCAGCGACCATATGATTACAATGCGCGGCCGTTGGTCAGTACCAGTTCGGGTCGCGCTTGAGCTGCTCCTTCAGCAGCGCCTTCATGCCCTCGTCCGGCTTGCCCAGCCAGCGGTAATCCGCATGGCGGGTCGGCGACTTGTCCGAGGGCAAGCCTTCGGGAACCTCCACGAGCATCCCGTAGGCTTCATCCTTGTCCCAGCTGAAGGCCACGATCAGGCGCTTGTAGGTGCAGTTGTGGTCCGACTCGCAGAGAGGGCCGACCAGATACTTGTCGCCGTCCTCGGTCACAGCCGACATCTGCTGCGTCGAGCTGCCGCTGAGGTTGATCACCCACTCGGGCAGGCGTTCTTCATTCTTTATGGTCTTCTGCCAAGTCTCTCGGTATTCCGGATCCGAACCCAGCAACTGGTTGGCCCGCACCTGGCCGTCATTGGCTGCCATCGCCGCAGAGCCACCGCCCAGAAGCAGGGCGGTGACCAGGGCCTTGCAGAGCATCCTGCTCATGGGCGTCAACCTCTACCGCGTCCGAAGAAGAAGGAAGCGACGAACAGGACCAGGAAGACGATGAACAGAATCTTCGCGATACCGGTTGCGGCGCCGGCGATACCACCGAAGCCCAGTACCGCGGCGACAATGGCGATGATCAGGAATGTGATGGCCCAACTCAGCATGATGACTCTCCTTTCTTTTCGGGATAGGGTCGGCGTGGCACCTAGAACACCCAGCGTTCCTGAGGAACGATGCTTTCCAGCGTGGCTGGCGAAGCCTTGGCCGAAGGCAGCGGCTGGGCGGCCTTGACCAGCGTGGTGGCATGAGCCGTCTTCAATTGCGTCAACAGCGCGGTCTGCGCCGCCACCTGATCGGCCAGGCGGGCGGTCTGCCAGCTGTGGTAGAACAGCCCGGCGGCAAGGGTCACGACCAACGCCATCGCGAGGTACAGAAACTGATGCAAGGGCAGTACTGCATCCTGCGAGCGGTTGACGGATTGGCGATTCATGCCGGCTCCTCCTGCTGTCTTTGTTATCCAAACCTTGAGGAGGTTATTGCAGCCTGCATGCCAGCTTTTAAGATGGATAAAAACCCTTATTAATCAATGAGTTATCCAAATTCAACGAAGAAGGTGAGGACGTATCCTGCACGATGCCTCTCGTCGACCCGTGCGTTTTGCACGATTCACCCTTCCACCTTGCTCGCCACTTTCAACAGATCGGCATCCACGCCGCGTACCCCGAGGATCTGCCCGGCAATCTGCACGGCAATGGTCTTCTGCTCCTGGCTGACCACTTCGCCAGACAGCCGCACCAGGCCTTCCTGGCTCGCCACCTTGATGTTCGGCCCGTCGAGATTGCGGCTATAGCGCAAACTGCTTTGCACCTTGTCGATGATCCAGGCATCGCTGGGCTGCGGCCCTGTCGGCACAGTCGGCGGGTCTTCACGGGCCTGGGCCATGGCTGCGGAATCCAGGCTGATCAGGTTGTTGACCAGGTACACACCCTCGCTGGTACGGGCGATCACGCCGGCCAGCTCCTTGGCCTCGACGTTGTCGACGCGACCGCGCATGGTCACCACGCCGTCGCGGCTCTCGACCTCGATCGGCGCCGTTTGCGTTATCCGGCTCCAGAGCAGGCGCGCGCGGATTATCGCGGTCAGGGTGGCGTCCTCCAGGCGCTGGGCGTAGGCACGTCGCTCAAGCGGCTGCTCCGCCAGCTCGGCATTGACCTGCAGACGGTTGTCCACCCGCTCGATGCCGCGAGTGGCCAAGGCGACACGCTCGGCCAGGTCGCGCTCGACGGGGTTTTCCACCTCGCCGCTGAGACGCGCCTGCTGGCCCTCCACCTGCACCTCGATGCGGAACGGATTGAGCACCTTGTTGAGGGAAACCGCAGTCTGCACGGCCCCCTCCAGTCGCGCATCCTGCAACGGGTCGGCGACAGCAGGGCCGATTACCAGCAGCAGGCCGGCAGCCAGGGCGCAATGACGCATGAACAAAGGCATGGCACTTCTCCTTTTCGTAACAAATCCAGGCACTTTCGCAACCTGCGTGCCAGCGTTCTCGAGTGCCTGAAACTCTATTTATTTCAATCTGTTAGCCAACAAACAGGGCAACAGCTAGCATGCATAGGGCGGAATCCTTCAGAATCGACCATGCAACTTGCCCGATTTTTCCGACACTAACTGAGATCAATCCCAAAGGAGCGCAGGAAAAATGGAGTCAGCCCAGGACAACCAAGGCCGCATTCTGCTGGTGGACGACGAGTCCGCGATCCTGCGCACCTTCCGTTACTGCCTCGAAGACGAGGGCTACAGCGTCGCCACCGCCAACAGCGCCGCTCAGGCAGAGACCCTGTTGCAACGCCAGGTGTTCGATCTGTGCTTCCTCGACCTGCGCCTGGGAGAAGACAACGGCCTCGATGTGCTGGCACAGATGCGCATCCAGGCGCCCTGGATGCGCGTGGTGATCGTCACCGCGCACTCGGCGATCGACACCGCGGTGGATGCCATCCAGGCCGGCGCCGCCGACTATCTGGTCAAACCCTGCAGCCCCGACCAGTTGCGCCTGGCCACCGCCAAGCAACTGGAGGTGCGCCAGCTGTCGGCGCGCCTGGAAGCGCTGGAAGGTGAAGTGCGCAAGCCCAAGGACGGCCTCGACTCGCACAGCCCGCAAATGATGGCGGTGCTGGAAACCGCGCGGCAGGTGGCGACCACCGATGCCAATATCCTCATCCTGGGGGAGTCCGGCACCGGCAAGGGCGAGCTGGCCCGCGCCATTCACGGCTGGAGCAAGCGCGCGCGCAAGGCCTGCGTGACCATCAACTGCCCCTCGCTGAACGCCGAGCTGATGGAAAGCGAGCTGTTTGGTCATACCCGCGGGGCCTTCACCGGCGCCAGCGAGAGCACGCTCGGGCGGGTCAGCCAGGCAGACGGAGGCACGCTGTTCCTCGACGAAATCGGTGATTTCCCACTGACCTTGCAGCCCAAACTGCTGCGCTTCATCCAGGACAAGGAATACGAAAGGGTCGGCGATCCGGTCACCCGTCGGGCCGACGTTCGCATCCTTGCCGCGACCAACCTCAACCTTGAGGAGATGGTGCGCGAAAGCCGCTTCCGTGAAGACTTGCTGTACCGCCTCAACGTCATCACCCTGCACCTGCCGCCACTGCGCGAGCGTAGCGAGGACATCCTCACGCTCGCCGATCGCTTCCTCGCCCGCTTCGTGAAGGAGTATTCGCGCCCGGCGCGCGGGTTCAGCGAGGAGGCCCGGGCGGCCCTGCTCAACTACCGCTGGCCGGGCAACATCCGCGAACTGCGCAACGTGGTGGAGCGCGCCAGCATCATCTGCCCGCAGGAACGCGTGGAAATCGGCCATCTGGGGATGGGCGAGCAGCCCACCGGCAACGCCCCGAAGGTTGGCGCAGCGTTGAGCCTCGATGAGCTGGAGCGCGCCCACATCGGTGCCGTCCTGGCGGCCAGCGATACCCTCGACCAGGCCGCCAAGACCCTCGGTATCGATGCCTCCACCCTGTACCGCAAGCGCAAGCAGTACAAACTGTGAAGTGGCCCATGAAGCTGCGCACGCGGCTGTTTCTCAGCATCTCGGCACTGGTGACGGTCGCACTGCTGGGCTTGCTGCTGGGGCTGGTCAGCGTGCTGCAGATGGCTGCGGTGCAGCAGAGGCTGGTGCGCGACACCACCCATACCCTGGAAGTCGGGCTCAAGCTGCGGCAGAACCTGGGTGAGCAGTTGAACCTGATACTCGATGCAGATACCGATCCGAAAAGCCTGGTGAACCTGCAGGAAAACTTCCAGGCGCTACTGGTATCGGGCCTAGAGCAGGGCGGTGAACGTACCGGGTTCAGCAAGGCCAGCAGCAACTACCAGGCCTTCCTCCAGGCCTATCGCGACAGCCCCTCACCGTCGCGCAGCATGGGCGTCGACGACCCCTTGGGCGCTGCGTTCAACCAGGTTCGTACCGACCTGATCGACTCGCACAAGCAGGCGTTGGAGCACATTTCCCGCAGCGAGGAACATGCCCGCGACCATGCCTTGCTGGTCAGTGGTGCATTGGGCCTGATGGGCCTTGCGGTGGTGGTGCTGGGCTTCATCACCGCGCATAACATCGCCCGTCGCTTCGGCCAGCCGATCGAGGCCCTGGCCAAGGCAGCCGATCAGGTTGGCCAGGGCAACTTCGACGTTACCCTGCCTGTGACCCAAGCCACCGAACTCAACCAATTGACCCGCCGTTTCGGCCTCATGGCCGACGCCCTGCGCAAGCACCAGGCCACCAATATCGACGAACTGCTGGCCGGCCAGCAGCGCCTGCAGGCCGTGCTCGACAGCATCGACGACGGCCTGCTGATCATCGATCGCCAAGGCCGCCTGGAGCACCTCAACCCCGTGGCTCAACGGCAGTTGGGCTGGGATGCCTCCCGGCTCGGCAGTAGCCTGGCCGAAGCCCTGAGCCGTCCGGAGCTGGAGCAACAGATGCGCCAGGTGCTGCGCGGCGGCAGCCTGGACCGGCCACCGGATGACCTGAGCATCGAGGTGGACGAAGAGACCCGCCTGCTGACCTTCAGCCTGACGCCCGTCAGCCATCCGCAGGGGCCGATTCTCGGCGCGGTGATGGTGTTGCATGACGTGACCGAACAGCGTGCCTTCGAGCGCGTACGCAGCGAGTTCGTCCTGCGTGCCTCCCATGAACTGCGCACGCCGGTCACCGGCATGCACATGGCCTTCGGCCTGCTGCGCGAACGGATCACCTTCCCGCCCGAAGCGCGGGAAAACGATCTGCTCGACACCATCGGCGAAGAAATGCAGCGTCTGACCCAACTGATCAACGACCTGCTCAATTTCTCTCGCTACCAGAGCGGGCTGCAGAAACTGGAACTGGCGCCCTGCACACTCGATGACTTGCTGGAGCGGGCCCAGGCACGCTTCGCCGAATCGGCGGCGCACAAGCAGATCGAGCTGGTCAGCGAGCTTGAGCTTCCGCTGCCGCACATTCAGGTCGACCTTGCGCAGATCGACCGGGTGCTGGACAACCTGCTGCACAACGCCATCCGCCACACCGCCAGCGGCGGGCACATTCGCCTGCACGCACGGCGGCATGCCGAGCGGGTGATTATCAGCGTCGAGGACGACGGCGAAGGCATCGCCTATGGCCAGCAGGGGCGGATCTTCGAGCCGTTCGTGCAGGTCGGGCGCAAGAAAGGTGGCGCAGGGCTGGGCCTGGCCTTGTGCAAGGAAATCGTGCAACTGCATGGCGGGCGCATGGGCGTGTTCTCGCGGCCGGGGCAGGGGACGCAGTTCTACATGGCACTGCCGGTGTGAGGCGTCGGCTCAAGGCTCATCATCGAGCCGCCGCCCGCCCATCCGCCGTCCTCGGGTGATCAGCTCAGCGAACTGTCGGGCGTTGAGCGGATGGGCGAACAGCCAACCCTGCCCATAGTTGACTCCTTCGCTGTTGAGCAACACGGCCTGGTCCTCGCACTCGATCCCCTCGGCGATCACCCGCAGGTGCAGGTCATGGGCCATGCGGATGATGTGCGGGGCAACGCCACTGCTGGCGGCGTCGTGGCCCAAGGCGTCGATGAACGCCTTGTCGATCTTCAGGCAATCGACCGGCAGGGTCTGCAGGTAAGCGAGGCTGCAGTAACCGGTGCCGAAGTCATCGATCAGTACCTGATGCCCGACCGAGCGCAGCGCCTGCAGGTTGTCGCGAGCCACCACCACATCGATCAGGCCGCGCTCGGTCACTTCGAACGCGATCTGCGTTGCAGACACCCGATGATGGGCCAGCAAGCGCGCTGCGACCCGGCCGATACGCGGCACCATCACATCGCACGCCGCCAGGTTCACCGAGATGTACAGGTGCCGATTGGCCCGCAGCAGCTGGCCCAGTTGCTCCAGTACCCGCTGCAGGACGAAATCGGTGATCTGGCGGATCTGCCCGGTGTTCTCGGCAAGCGGGATGAACAACTCCGGGCTGGTCAGGCTGCCATCCGGTCGCCGCCAGCGCACCAGTGCTTCGGCGCCGACACAGCGGCGACTGTCCAGCTCGAAGATCGGCTGGTAGAGCACCTGCAACTCGCCACGGCGCAGCGCCTGCTGCAACTCCGAGCTCATCGAACGACGCTGCAGGATCAGTTGCAGCACCAGCCAACCGATGCAGCAGGCGAGCAGCAGGCTGCCGGGGAACAGCAACCAGAGCATGCCGTTGAGCTTCAGCGGCAGGCTTGCACGAGGGGCGATGAGGACGAGTTGGTAGTCCGGCGACTTGGTCGGCATCCGGTAGACGAGGCGGTCGCTGAGCTCGATCAGCGCCTTGCGCGACGGCGGCGGCCAGTCCGGCGCCGGTGGCCAGGGCTGGGGAGGGCCCAGCACCGGGATCGCCCGACTGCCGCGGTCGAGCACCACCAGCAGGCTGCCACCGGGCGGGAGATCGACCACGTCGGTCAGGTGGCCACGTGAGGTGGACACCAGGAAGTGGCCACGCCCCAGCATCAACGCAGCGAGATTTTCGTTCGGCTCGGTGGTGGTGTTCAGCCAGTAGCTGTAGGTGGGCCCTTGGATATCGGGGGCGCGCATGGGCCGCATGACCTGCTCTGCGCCTTGGCTGGAACAGGCGATGTCACCGTCGACATAGGCCGCCTCATAGACAAAGCGGTAGCTCAGGCCCACCTGACGCAGCGCAGACAACATCGCTGGATCACAGCCGCGTATCGGCAGCGTCTGCAACTGGTCGACCCCCTCGCGCAATTGCCCGAACACCTGCTCGAGGCGCTCGAGGAAGCGCTCGCCGCGGGCATTCATCTGCGCGCTTTCGCTCTGTTTCATCTGCTGCAGGGTGACACCGAAGCTGGCGGCCAGCAGCAGCGCAGCACTGGCCAATGCGACCAGAGAGGCCAACAGCCAGGGGCGGTGGAAAATTTGGCGCACAGAGGCGATCAGCGAAGACATGCGCGGCATCCAGTTGAATACCAAAGGTATAGCAACTGGATGAACAGTTGGCGCGGTGCGATAGGCGGTCCTGATTCACCGCATGCTGTTGAGCACCTGCAGTATTGCCGCGGTCTGCGCATCGGGCAGGCCGTCGAAGCGCTGCGCACGGAAGTGCATCTGGAAAGCGGCGATGACATGGCGGGTCGAGACATCCAGCTCGCCGGTCTGCTCGATGGCATAGCCGAAACGGGCCAGTTGTTGCTGGTACCAGAGCGGGCTCGGTGGATTGGCCTCGAAATACACCTGCTGGCGCGCCACGGAGGCGGCGTTCGGCCAGATCCCGAGGCCTGCGTCAGCCAGGCGCTTCCAGGGGAACAGCGGCCCCGGGTCGAGCTTGCGCAAAGGCGCGATGTCACTGTGGCCAATGATGTTGCGCGGCTGGATGTTGTTGCGCTGGACGATATCCTTGACCAGGGCGATCACTGCCTCGATCTGCGCTTCGCTGTAGGGGTGCCAGACACGTCCGCTGGGGGTATCGGTATAGCCGGGATTGACGATCTCGATACCGATCGAGCTCGAGTTGAGCCAGGTGCGGCCCTGCCACTGACTGTCGCCGGCATGCCATGCGCGGCGGCTTTCATCCACCAGCTGGTAGACCGTGGCATTGCCGTCGCCAACCAGGTAATGGCTGCTGACCTCGCCATGGGTCAGCAGCGCCAGCGAGCGCTCCAGCGAAGCGTTGGTGTAGTGCAGGACGACGAACTGGATGCGGCTGTCCTGGTTCGCCGAGGTGTGGCTGCGGTCGATGCGCAGACCGCTGGAGCAGCCGGCGAGCATGATGAGGAGAAGGGCGGTAGCGAGCGTTTTCATCGGATGGAGGCACGTCATGTGTCGGTATAAGCGCTACAGTATAACGTGCTATCGCCGATTACCCATTCCCCAACGCTGCCCACTCAGCGGACTAAGTGCACGGCCAGTGTCGAACGCCACGGGGGTGGCGTAGCGGTACTTATCTACCCCTGCTCGACGCGATTGCGCCCCTGATCCTTGGCGCGGTACAGCGCTTCGTCCGCGCGCTTGAGCACCTGGTCACCACGTTCGCCGGAACGGAAGGCACTGACGCCGATGGACGTGGTGATCACCACGCGCTCCCCCTTGAAGTGGAACGGGCAGGCCTCGATCGCCGCGCGCATCGTCTCGGCGACCTGCAGCGCTACAGGGGGTGATGTCTGGGGCAGCAGCAGGACGAACTCCTCGCCACCAAAGCGGGCAATGAAGTCGCGCCCGCGCAAGCGCTTGCGCAATTGGTCGGCAACGATCTTCAGCACCTTGTCGCCGGCCAGATGGCCATAGCCGTCGTTGATGCGTTTGAAATGATCGAGGTCGAGGATGGCCATGGCCAGGTGGCCGCCGTTCTCCTGCCAGTCGGCAAGCTCGCGCTCGACCCGTTCGCTCCAGGCGGCGCGGTTGGGCAGACCGGTCAGCGGATCGACCAGTGCTTTCTGGCGCTGTTCTTCCAGATGCTCACGGTAGCCAAGCGCCTCCTGCTCCATGCTCGCCACTCGCTCGGCCAGGCCCTGCAGGCGTCCGGCCAGTTCCTGCTCACGGCGGTCACGCTCGTGCTGGTGCTCATCCATGGTGACCAGCAGGCCCTCGAGCCGGTTGTCCAGCAGGTGCTTGAGGCTGTCGATGTCTACTGCGCCCTGGACGCTGCTCTGCAGGCCATCGACCTGTTCGCGCAGCTGGCTGTCCAGCTCGCGGGCGGCGGTGCTGTTGTCGGCGTGTCCCTCGCTGGCCTCCTGCAGATGGCTCTGGAAGGTCTCCAGGCGCTCGTTGATCTGCTGCAGGTAGGCTTCGAATTCATGCTGGCCGCTGTCGTTGATTGCCAGCATCAACACCGCAAGGTCGTCCAGCACCGGGATCAGCTCATACCAGTTCAGACCGCGCGCCACCCGCTCGCGCATATCCAGGGCCTGGGCCTTGTGGCGCTCAGGCAGGCTGAGGTCATCGAGCAAACCGATGAGGGTTTCCTCGATGTGCGCGGCAACCTGACTGTAGGGCGGCTCCACGGCATCCGGCAGGTCGTAGGGGCCGTCCTCGGCAAGCGGCTCGTCCTCCAGCGGCTCGGGGGTGTCGGCGTCTTCCTGTGGCGAGCCGTCGGCGACAGGCTGCGGTTCGACTGGCTCAGACTCGGCGGCAGCTTCAACAGGTGCGGGGTGGATGAGGTCGGCTTGCTCGGGGGCCTCGGCGACGGGCTCCACCTGCTCGACAGACGGGGTGACTTCCGGCGCGGGCAGCGCAACTTCCGGGGCCGGCTCGGGTGCCGGCTGCACCGCAGGCAGGGGCTGCAGCTCGTCGGCGTCGAGCAAGCGGGGCGGGGCCGGCGGTTGCGCCTCGGGCATATGGACGGGCGGAGCTTCGGTCACCGCCTCGACGTGCACCGCAGCGCGCGGCAATGCTGGCACCTGCTCCGGCTCTGGTGCGACCTGAGAGCCGTCTTCACGACCGCCGAACAGCCGCTGCAACAAGCCCGGACGCGCCTCTTCGGTCACCTTGCGCAGCGACGACAACGCTCGCCCTTGCAGCCCGCTGAGCTCACCCAGTAGCGGCGGCAGCTCACGCGACTGGCTGACGCCACCGTCGAGTTTCTTGGCCAGCTTCTTCAGGGGGCGGGAAACATCGCCAGGCAGTTCCAACCCTTGCAGTTGGGTGACCAGCGAGGTCAGCGCATCGCTGACCTGGTTCATGCGCGTTTCGCGACGCTGTTCAGACTCCAGCACCGCCTTTTCCAGGCGTGGAATGAGCCCGGCAAGCCCCGCGTCCATGCTGTCGCTGCGGATGACCTCGCGCATTTCCTTCATGCACTGGTCGACGACCTTGTCGCTACCCTCGGCGGCCAGCGTGCTGCGGACCAGGCCACGGCGCAGCAGGTCGAGGCGGGCTTCCCAACGGCGCTCGAGTTTCTCCTGCCGTTCGATGCTTTTTAGATATTTTTCTTTCCAGCGCTCGGCTTCGTCGGTCATGCCTGGATCCGCAACGGTAATGGCATCAGGGAGTATGTGAATACTGGATTTCGGCGCGAAGCGCGAACTCTTGAGTGTGTCAGCGCACGACCGGCAGGGTATCCACAGTCAGGGCATCCGGCAATCGGATCTCGACCGCGACAGGCAGGTGGTCGGAAATTGGCTGCGACAGCACTTCGACCCGTTCAAGCGTCAGGCTCGGGCTGAGCAGGATGTGATCCAGGCAGCGTTGCGGGCGCCAGCTGGGGAAGGTCGCCTCGACCTGTGGGGCGATCAGGCCGAGGTCGCGCAGGGGCGAGCGCTCGAGCAGGTCATTGGCGTGGGTGTTCATGTCGCCCATGAGGATCTGGTGGCGGTAGCCGCCGATCAGCTCACGGACATACCCCAGTTGCAGGGCGCGGGTCTTGGCGCCCAGCGCCAGGTGCATCATCACCACGATCAGCGCGTTCTCGCCTTCGCCAAAGCGCACCAGGATCGCCCCGCGACCGGACGGACCGGGCAGGGGGTGGTCTTCAAGGTGCTGGGGCTTGAGTCGGCTGAGCACGCCGTTGCTGTGCTGGGCGAAACGCCCGAGATTGCGGTTGAGCTGCTGGTACCAGTAAGGGAAGGCGCCGAGCTGGGCCAGGTGCTCGACCTGGTTGACGTAGCCCGAGCGCAGGCTGCCGCCGTCGGCTTCCTGCAGGGCAACCAGGTCGAAGTCACCGAGCAGGTCGCCGATCTTCTGCAGGTTGCCGGCCCGCCCGGTATGCGGCAGCAGGTGCTGCCAGCTGCGGGTCAGGTAGTGGCGGTAGCGCTCGGTGCTGATGCCGACCTGGATATTGAAGCTGAGCAGCCGCAGGCGACCATCCTCCGGCAGGCCTGGGTCCTGCAGATGATGTTCGTTGACCCGCGGCTGGTGCAGGCCAACACTTCGCGTGGTACGCAAGCGGGCCATGGCTGCGCCGCTTACTTAGCGGCACGCTCCTTGGCGATCAGTTGGTCGGCGACGTTCAGGACGCCTTCCGGCCCGCCAGCGGTACCCAGGTCGAAGCGGTACTTGCCGTTGACCACCATGCTCGGCACGCCGGTGATTTCGTACTTCTTCGCCAGTTCCTTGGCCTGGTTGACCTGGCCCTTGATGGCGAACGAGTTGAAGGTGGCGAGGAACTTGTCCTTGTCCACGCCTTGGGTGGCGAGGAAGTCGGCCATGTCGTTCGGGTCGGTCAGGCGCTTGCGCTGGTTCTGGATGGCATCGAAGACTGCGGCGTGGACCTTGTGCTCGACGCCCATGGCTTCGAGGGTCAGGAACATCTGGCCGTGGGCATCCCAAGGGCCGCCGAACATGGCCGGGACGCGCTTGAAGTTGACGTCTGCCGGCAGCTTGTCGACCCAGGGGTTGATGGTGGGTTCGAAGTGGTAGCAGTGCGGGCAGCCGTACCAGAACAGCTCGACGACTTCGATCTTGCCTGGCTGCGAGACCGGGACCGGGTTGCTCAGCTCGATATATTCCTTGCCGGCCACAGGCTCTGCGGCCTGTACCGCGGCCATACCGAATACGCTGGCGGCGACCAGCGCAGCGCTGAGAATCAGTTTACGCATGCTTTACTCCTGAGCAGTCAGTGGTCGCCTCGACACGACCTATGCTGTGACAGGCCATGAAGGGCTCGAGTTCTGTAGTGTAACGGCTGGGACCATAAAAAAGGGCGGCCTGCGCCACCCTTTTCATGTTTAGCGATGGTGCATTAACCGAGTGTTAACGCTCGCCTCAATGCAGCCCCTGGATATAGCTGGCCAGCGCCTCGATATCCTTGTTGCTCAGCTTGCCGGCGATGGTGCGCATGGTCATGGCATCGCCATCGTTGGTGCGGTTGCCTTCACGGAAGTCGGTGAGCTGCTTGCTGACATACTGCGAGTGCTGGCCGCTCAGGTGAGGGAAGCCGGCCAGGGCGATGCCTGCGCCGTTAGGGGAGTGGCAACCGGTACAGGCCGGCATGCCTTTCTCCAGGTCACCGCCGTTGAACAGCGCACGACCACGCTCTACCAGCTTGGGATCTGCCGCGCCGACACTGCCTTTCTGGCTGGCGAAGTAGGCGGCGATATCGGCCAGGTCCTGGTCATTGAAGGCCGCCAGCATGCCGGTCATTTCCAGCACCGTGCGCTTGCCCGACTTGATGTCGTGCAGTTGCTTCTCAAGGTAGCGCTGGCCCTGGCCGGCCAGTTTCGGGAAGTTCGGCGCCAGGCTGTTGCCGTCGGGGTTATGGCAGGCACCACAGACCGCAGTCTTCGCCTGGCCGGCAGCGGCATCGCCTTTGATGGGGTCGGCAGCAGTGGCCGCACCTGCGACACCCATGGTCAACAGCAGACTCACGAATAGTTTGTTCATCAGCTAATCCAACACGGCTAAGGGTGAAATGTTATGTATCGGGACTGCCGCTCATCCAAAGGATGACCAATCGGTAGTCCTCGGCACTGCAGTCCATGCACAATCCACGCGGCGGCATAGCCTTGAAACCCTGGGTAACATGCGCCACCAGTACATCCAGACCTCGCGCCAGCCTCGGTTCCCAGGCCGCCGCATCGCCCTTCCTCGGGGCCTGTGGCAGCTGACCGGCGTGACAGGCCGCACATGTGCGGTTGTACAACGCCTCGGGATCCTGTGTAGCCTGTGCGCTGAAAAACGGCTGGAACATACCGACCGCCAGCAGCCATTTCGCCATGCGGAACGACCTGACAGGGTTGGGGGCCGCGCTGCGTTCTGATGCGCGAGCTAGTGATCGACACCCCATGCTCGTTCTCCTTCGCTGGGAGAATGAGCACACAAAAACTGGGGCATTATATACTTCCGCCCTCCAAACGGAAACGCGGCCTGGATCAGGCAACACCCACATCGGATATCCCATGCAAGTCAAGAACCCCATCCTCGGCCTCTGCCAGAAAGCCAAATTCGCCCTCAGCGCTGCCAAGGTCGAACAATGCCCGGAAGACCAGGGCTACGAGGTGGCTTTCGCCGGCCGCTCCAACGCCGGTAAATCCAGCGCCCTCAATACCCTGACCCATGCCAGCCTGGCGCGTACCTCCAAGACCCCGGGGCGCACCCAGCTGTTGAATTTCTTCAGTCTGGACGATGAACGGCGTTTGGTCGACCTGCCAGGTTACGGTTATGCGAAAGTGCCGATTCCGCTCAAGCAGCACTGGCAGAAACACCTGGAGGCCTACCTGGGCGGGCGCGAATGCCTGCGGGGTGTGATCCTGCTGATGGACGTGCGCCACCCGATGACCGACTTCGACAAGATGATGCTCGACTGGGCCAAGGCCAGCGGCATGCCCATGCACATCCTGCTGACCAAGGCTGACAAGCTCACTCACGGCGCGGGCAAGACCACCCTGCTCAAGGTGCAGTCGGAAATTCGCAAGGGCTGGGGCGACGCGGCGTCCATCCAACTGTTCTCGGCACCCAAGCGCCAGGGGCTGGAAGAGGCCTATCGGGTCTTGGCGGATTGGATGGAGCTGGAAGACAAGCCGGTGGCTTGAAGATCCACCTGCAATCTGTGGCGGCGGGCCGGTCCGCTGCCACAGGCTTCTCCAGCAGCGATGAGGCAAATTCCGGGCAAAAAAAACCCCGGACTTCATATGGGGAGGGGGAAGTTCGGGGTCCAAGTCCGGACCGCTAGGGCGGGGTCCAGATATCTGCCAACACTTAACACAACATAGGAGCATCGAAAGGCTTCACCAGCCATTCAGTTACTCTGAGTTCCGGTTCACCGGTTTAGTTCCGAAGCCTTGAAAACTATTTGCGATAGTTTCATGAATCTTCAGAACCGAGGGGCGAGGAGCCGACCCTGCGGATCTGCGGCACTACGACACAGATCCTACTCTTCTTCGCCCTACCGTTTAGTGAGCTTCGTCCCAATTCGAGCCTACGCCGACTTCGACCAGCAGCGGAACATCGAGCTGCGCGGCGTTGCTCATGTAGGGGCGAATTTCGGCCTTCACCTGTTCGACCAGGTCTTCACGCACCTCCAGCACCAGTTCATCGTGCACCTGGAGAATCACCCGGGCATCCAGGCCACTGTCGCTCAGCCAGTTGTCCACCGCGACCATGGCGCGCTTGACGATGTCGGCCGCCGTACCCTGCATCGGCGCGTTGATCGCGGTACGCTCGGCACCTTTGCGCAGGGCCGGGTTCTTGGCATTGATGTCCGGCAGGTACAGGCGCCGCCCGAACAAGGTTTCGACGAAGCCCTGCTCGGCGGCCTGGGTGCGGGTGCGCTCCATGTAGGCCAGCACGCCGGGATAGCGCGCGAAGTAGCGGTCGATGTAGTCCTGCGACTGCTTGCGATCGACGCCGATCTGCTTGGCCAGGCCGAAGGCGCTCATGCCGTAGATCAAGCCGAAGTTGATGGCCTTGGCGCTGCGACGCTGGTCGTTGGTGACTGCATCCAGCGCCACGCCGAATACTTCTGCGGCCGTCGCGCGGTGCACATCAAGGTCATTGCGGAAGGCGTGCAGCAGGCCTTCATCCTTGGCCAGGTGGGCCATGATGCGCAGCTCGATCTGCGAGTAGTCCGCGGCCAGCAGCTTGTAGCCGGGGCTGGCAACGAAGGCCTGGCGGATGCGTCGGCCTTCGGGAGTGCGTACCGGAATGTTCTGCAGGTTCGGATCGCTGGACGACAAGCGCCCGGTGGCGGCCACCGCCTGCTGGTAGGAGGTGTGGATACGCCCGGTACGCGGGTTGATCTGGTCCGGCAGCTTGTCGGTATAGGTGCTCTTGAGCTTGCTCAGGGAGCGGTACTCCATCAGCACCGTCGGCAGCGGATAGCCTTCGGCGGCCAGGTCCGCGAGCACGGCTTCGGCCGTGGAGGCCTGGCCCTTGGCAGTCTTGCTCAGTACCGGCATGCCCAGCTTATCGTAGAGGATCACCCCCAGTTGCTTGGGTGAACCCAGGTTGAATTCTTCGCCCGCCAGCTCGAACGCCCGACGCTCGAGCTCGGCCATCTTCACGCCCAGCTCACCGCTCTGCACCTTGAGCAGCTCCGCGTCGACCAACGCGCCCTGGCGCTCGATCCTGGCCAGCACCGGCACCAGCGGCATCTCGATGTCCATCAGCACCGGCTGCACGCTGGGCGTTTTCGCCAGGCGTGCCTGCAGTGCGTGGTGCAAGCGCAGGGTGATGTCGGCATCTTCGGCGGCGTACGGGCCAGCCTTGTCCAGATGGATCTGGTTGAAGGTCAGCTGCTTGGCGCCCTTGCCAGCGATATCCTCGAAGGCGATGGTGCTGTGGTCGAGGTACTTCTGCGCCAGGCTGTCCATGTCGTGACGCGTGGCGGTGGAGTCGAGCACATAGGATTCGAGCATGGTGTCATAGGCCACGCCACGCATCTGGATCGGCAGCGAAGCGTTGGCCAGGATATTGATGTCGTACTTGGCGTTCTGCCCGACCTTGGCCTTGGCCGGGTCTTCCAGCAACGGCTTGAGCGCCTTCAGCACCGCGTCGCGGTCCAGCTGCTTCGGAGCACCTTCGTAGTCGTGGGCCAGCGGCACATAGGCCGCTTCATGGGGCTCGACCGCGAACGACAGGCCGACCAGCTCCGCACGCTGGGCATCCAGGCCGGTGGTCTCGGTGTCGAAGGCGAACAGCGGCGCCTGGCGCAGCTTCTCGAGCCAGACATCGAAGCGCGCCTGGTCGAGGATGGTTTCGTATTTCGCCTCGACCTGGGCCGCAGGCTCCTCGACCGGAGCAATGGTGTCACCCTCCCGGGCGGCGTCGCGCTGTACCTCGGCGACCCAGCTCTTGAACTCCATTTCGGTGTACAGCGCCAGCAATGCTTCGCGGTCCGGCTCGCCGCACACCAGGGCATCGACCTCGACATCCAGCTCGACATCGACCTTGATGGTCGCCAGCTCATACGACAGGAACGCCGCGTCGCGGTGCTCCTCGAGCTTGGCCGGCAGGGTCTTGGCGCCGCGAATGGCCAGGCCCGGCACCTTGTCGAGGTTCTCGTACAGGTCACGCAGGCCGCCACCGATACCGGTCAACAGGCCCACGGCGGTCTTCTCGCCGACTCCCGGAACACCCGGGATGTTATCGACCTTGTCGCCCATCAGGGCCAGGAAGTCGATGATGTGCTCGGGACCGACGCCGAACTTCTCGTGCACGCCAGCCACGTCGAGCACCGTGCCGGTCATGGTGTTGACCAGGGTGATGTGGCCGTCTACCAGTTGCGCCATGTCCTTGTCGCCGGTCGAGATGATGACCGGACGCCCGGCTGCCGCACTGCTGCGGGCCAGGGTGCCGATCACGTCGTCGGCCTCGACGCCTTCGACGCACAGCAGCGGGTAGCCCAGGGCCCTGACGCTGGCGTGCAGCGGTTCGACCTGCACGCGCAGGTCGTCGGGCATGCTCGGGCGGTTGGCCTTGTACTCGGCGAACATGGCATCGCGGAAAGTGCCGCCCTTGGCGTCGAAGACCACCGCGAACAGGCTGTCCGGATATTGCTTGCGCAGGCTCTTGAGCATGTTCAGCACGCCCTTGACCGCACCGGTGGGCATGCCCTTGGACGTGGTCAGCGGCGGCAGGGCGTGAAAGGCGCGGTAGAGGTAGGACGAACCGTCCACCAGGACGAGGGGCGCTTGGCTCATGAGGAGAATCAACCTTTTCGACGGGTCCGGAGCTAGAATAGCCGGATCAGTGACGACAAAAGGACTTAGGTTATCATGCGTACACCCATTCGCCTGTTACTGCTCAGCCTGCTGGCCACCATGCCGGTCGTTACGCTGGCGGCGGACGACGCCCCATCGGCAGATCCCGATGTGACCATTCGCACGGAAGGCGACAGAACCATCCAGGAGTACCGTCAGAACGGTTTCCTGTATGCGATCAAGATCACGCCGAAAAACGGCAAGCCTTATTTCCTGGTACGCGCCGATGGCTCCGATGGCAATTTCATTCGATCCGACCAGCCGGACATGCTGATTCCGTCCTGGAAGATCTTCGAATGGTAAGGTAGTAACGCGTATCGTTCTTATCAACCAGGCACTTCCTCCTGGAAGTGCCCGTATGGGCAACTTTTCAACATGTCAGTCTTCACCCCTGTGTCCCGGCCTGAGCTGGAAACCTTTCTGGCGCCATACGAGCTGGGCCGTCTGCTCGACTTCCAGGGCATTGCCGCCGGAACCGAAAACAGCAATTTCTTCGTAAGCCTGGAAAAAGGGGAATTCGTACTGACGCTGATCGAGCGTGGGCCGGCCGAAGACATGCCGTTCTTCATCGAACTGCTCGACGTGCTGCATGACGCCGACATGCCCGTCCCCTACGCGGTGCGCGATCGCGACGGCAATGGTCTGCGCGAACTGTGCGGCAAGCCGGCACTGCTGCAGCCGCGGCTGTCGGGCAAGCACGTCAAGGCGCCGAACAATCAGCACTGCGCCCAGGTCGGCGAGTTGCTGGCGCATATCCACCTGGCGACCCGTGAGCGCATCATCGAGCGCCGCACCGACCGCGGCCTGGACTGGATGCTGGCGTCCGGCGCCGAGCTGCTGGCCGGGCTCGACGCCAGCCAGGTGGCGCTGCTGCAACCGGCGCTGGACGAGATCAACGTGCACAAGGCGCAGATCCTCGCTTTGCCACGGGCCAACCTGCACGCCGACCTGTTCCGCGACAACGTGATGTTCGAAGGCACCCACCTGACCGGTCTGATCGACTTCTACAACGCCTGTTCCGGGCCGATGCTGTACGACATCGCCATCACCGTGAATGACTGGTGCCTGAACGAAGCGGGCGGCATCGACCTGCCGCGCGCCCAGGCACTGTTGGGTGCCTACGCCGCGCTGCGGCCGTTCACCGCCGCCGAGGCCGAGCTGTGGCAGGTGATGCTGCGGGTGGGTTGCGTGCGTTTCTGGCTGTCGCGGTTGATTGCGGCGCGGGACTTTGCCGGCATGGACGTGACGATCCATGATCCGAGCGAGTTCGAGGTGCGGTTGGTGCAGCGTCAGCAGGTGGCGTTGAAGTTGCCGTTCGCGCTGTAAGCGCGGCGGCCCAATCGCGGGGCAAGTCGAATCGTCGCACCGCCGCTCCCACAGACACAGCGCTGACCCCAGAATCAGCGCCTTGCCTGTGGGCGGTGCGACGATTCGTCTTGCCCCGCGATAGGGCCGGGTCAGCCGCTAGAGATGCTCCAGGCAACCGGTCAGATCATTCCCCAGCTTCTCCAGCAAGCGCTCGTAGCCCTTGCCATCCACCGTATCGGTCCCACCCAGCGCATCCAGTTCCGCCAAGGTCACCGGCAGCCCGGCCACCAGCGTTTCGGCGAGGCGCGGACGGATCGGCGGTTCACTGAACACACAGGTCGGACCAACTTCCTGCAGGCGCTTGCGCATCGCCGCGACATGCTGCGCGCCCGGCTGCACCTCGGCGGCGACGCTGAACACGCCGGTATGGCGCAACCCGTACTCTGCCTCGAAGTAGTCGAAGGCTTCGTGGAACACGAAGTAGGGCTTGCCGGCAATGCCGGCCACGCGGGCCTTGATCCGCTGATCGAGCGCATCCAGGCGCTCGCCGAAGGCCTTCTGGTTGGCCTGGTAGCGCGCCGCATTGGCCGGATCCGCCGCCGCCAGGTCACTGGCCATTTTCGCCGCGATCACTCGAGCATTGACCGATGACAGCCACAGGTGCGCATCGAGCGACCCTGGGCGGTGATCATGGTCGTGGTCGTCGTGGTCTTCTTCATGCGAGTGGCTGTCTTCGCCGAAACGGCGCAGCTTCATGCCAGGCAACGCCTGCACCGCGACAGTCGGCTTGCTCCGGCTGCCCAGCACGCGCGGCAGGAAGCTCTCCATGTCCGGGCCGATCCAGTACAGCAGGTCGGCGTCGCCCACCTTCCGTACGTCGGACGGGCGCAGGGCGTAGTTGTGCGGCGAAGCGCCGGGCGGCAGCAACACGTCAGGGCTGCCGACACCGTCCTGAACCGCGGCAGCGATCTGCTGCAGGGGCTTGATGCTGGTCAGCACACGCACGTCGGCGTGGGCCGAGAAAGTGATGAAAGCGACAAAGAGAGCAAGGAATCGGGACACGGTGGATACTCGGCTCGTCAGAAACAGGTAACATAATAACGTCTCCATCGATAACCGTCGCCGCCCATGTCAATCACGCCGCTGGCTCACCGTCCCCACGATCATTCCCATTGCGTCCACAGCGCCCTGGCCGAAGCCGACGCCCTGTGCGTCCGCCAGGGTCTGCGCCTGACCGCGCTGCGCCGCCGTGTGCTGGAGCTGGTGTGGCAAAGCCACAAGCCGCTGGGCGCCTACGACATCCTCGCCGTGCTCAGCGAGCAGGACGGTCGCCGCGCCGCGCCGCCGACCGTGTACCGCGCCCTGGACTTCCTGCTCGAGAACGGCCTGGTGCACCGCATCGCCTCGCTCAACGCCTTCATCGGCTGCAGCCACCCTGAACACAAGCACCAGGGCCAATTCCTGATCTGCCGCGAATGCCACGTGGCCATCGAACTGGAGCAGGAGAGCATCAGCGGCGCCATCGTCGCCAGTGCCAAGGCCGTGGGCTTTGCCGTCGAATCCCAGACCGTCGAAGTGGTCGGCCTGTGCGGCAACTGCCGGGGCGCCGCATGAGCGACGCGCTGATCCGCCTGGAGCAGGTCGGCGTCACCTTTGGCGGCGAGGCGGTGCTCGACAGCATCGACCTGTCGGTCGCACCGCGCCAGATCGTCACCCTGATCGGCCCCAACGGTGCTGGCAAGACCACCCTGGTGCGCGCCGTGCTCGGCCTGCTCAAGCCGCACAGTGGCAAGGTCTGGCGCAAGCCGCGCCTGCGCATCGGCTACATGCCGCAGAAGATCCAGGTCGACGCCACCCTGCCGCTGTCGGTGCTGCGATTCCTGCGCCTGGTGCCGGGCGTGGATCGCGCCGCGGCGCTGTCGGCATTGCAGGAGGTGGGCGCCGAGCATGTCATCGACAGCCCGATCCAGACGGTCTCCGGTGGCGAGATGCAACGGGTACTGCTGGCTCGGGCGCTGCTGCGCGAGCCTGAGCTGCTGGTGCTCGACGAACCGGTACAGGGCGTGGACGTGGTTGGCCAGACCGAGCTGTACAACCTCATCACCCGCCTGCGCGACCGCCACGGCTGCGGCGTGCTGATGGTCTCCCACGACCTGCACCTGGTGATGAGCGCCACCGACCAGGTGGTCTGCCTGAACCGCCATGTGTGCTGTTCGGGCCACCCGGAGCAGGTCAGCAACGACCCGGCGTTCGTCGAGCTGTTCGGCCAGAACGCGCCAAGCCTTGCGGTCTATCACCACCATCATGATCACAGCCACGACCTGCACGGTGCGGTGATCGCCCCCGGCGCCCATGTCCACGGAGAGCACTGCAAGCATGGCTGATTTTCTTCTGTACGCCTTGCTTGCCGGTCTTTCCCTGGCGCTGGTGGCCGGCCCCCTGGGCTCCTTCGTGGTCTGGCGGCGCATGGCCTATTTCGGCGACACCTTGTCCCATGCCGCGCTGCTGGGCGTGGCCCTGGGCTTCGTACTGGACGTCAGCCCCACGCTCGCGGTTACGGTCGGCTGCCTGTTGCTGGCGATCCTGCTGGTGACCCTGCAACAACGCCAGCCGCTGGCCTCCGACACCCTGCTCGGCATCCTCGCGCCCAGCACCCTGTCGCTGGGCCTGGTGGTGCTGAGCTTCATGCACGACGTGCGCATTGACCTGATGGCCTACCTGTTCGGTGACCTGCTGGCGATCAGTACCACCGACCTGTCATGGATTCTCGGCGGCAGTGTGTTGGTGCTGGCCTTGCTCGCGGTGCTCTGGCGCCCGCTGCTGGCAATCACCGTGCACGAGGAGCTGGCGATGGTCGAGGGCCTGCCAGTGGCGGGCCTGCGCATGGCGTTGATGCTGCTGATCGCGGTGGTCATCGCCGTGGCGATGAAGATCGTCGGCGTGCTGCTGATCACCTCGCTGCTGATCATCCCGGCCGCTGCGGCACAACGTCACGCGCGCTCGCCCGAGCAGATGGCCCTGGGCGCCAGCCTGCTGGGCGTGGCCGCGGTTTGCGGGGGGCTGGCGATGTCCTGGTTCAAGGATACGCCTGCCGGTCCGTCGATCGTGGTCTGCGCCGCAGTGCTATTCTTGCTGAGCCTGGCATTGCCCAAGCGCTGATATTTTCAGGGTGCGCATTGACGCACCCTGCAACCTTTGCGCCCGTAAAGGGTCTGTAAGACTTGTTTTCGAGCGTGCGCACCTGGGTGTAGACTTGCTCGCTTTTTGCGCAAATAGAGAGTCGCAGGAATGAAGCCGTTCGCCTCCCGTTATCTGCTTGTTGCCGCGTTTTCCCTGTTCCTGGCTGCCTGTTCCAGTGCCCCGGTCGAGCAGCCCGTCGCGCCTGCGCAGCCGGACGCCTGGCAGCAGTTGCAACAGAACATCGCCAGCAACGAGCTGGCCACCGCCGAAGACCAGCTCGCCAGCCTGCAGGCACAGTCGCCGAACGATGCGCGTATCGAGCAATACCAGCGCCAGATCGCCGAAGCCTACCTGCAGCGCAGCCAGATCGTCCTGCAGAAAGGCGACGTCAACGCGGCCGCCACCGCACTGGCCCGCGCCCGCGCACTGATGCCACAGGCACCGGCGCTGACCGGCGGCGATGCCGTCGCCCACGCCCGCCAGGCCGAGCTGGACAAGGCTGAAGCCGCGCTGAAGGCTGCAGAATCCAAGCCGCAGGCCCGGGTCATCGACCCAGCGGCACCGAGCACGGTGATTGCGCTGAAAACCACGGACATTGCAGCCATGCGCAAGCAACTGGATGACATCGCCGCCGATGTGGTGAGTTACCAGTGCGAAGTGGTGTTCCAGGTGCCGCGCACCCAGGATGCACCGTGGCTCAAGACCCTGCTGCAGAAGCGGGTGAAGCGGGTCGATGCCGATTTTGCGTTGAAGCAGAAGCACGAGATCCAGCGTGCATTGCCAGCACAGGTGGTGCTGGTGCCGCATCAGCGCTGAAACAGCGTCGACATCTTCGCGGATAAACCCGCTCCCACAGATGCGTACATAACCTGTGGGAGCGGGCTTACCCGCGAACATATGCTACGGCATCAAGCCGGAATCGCTTCTGCAGCCGCCTCCCGCGCCCACACCCGGTGCCCTTCGACCGCCTTCACGAAAGCCTCCACGGTCTTCTGGTCATCCCCCAGCAACAAACCCTTGTCCTCCTTGAGCCCCAGCGCCCCCAGCAGCGCCTTGCCGTCCTTGGCCAGGCCGATCGCCTTGAGGTGCTTGTAGCCTTCAAGCAGGAAGTGCTTGGACACCCCGCTCGCCGCCAGTGCATCCATCGAGGCCTTGCCAGCCGGGACCAGGATCCCGTCGAACATGACCGACGGCATGCCTTCCATCGAGGCATCCACCGCCAGCGCCTTGCCGTCAGAGGTCTTCACCGGCGCCGAGGTCGGCCCCAGCAGCATGGGGCGTGCGCTGTGGGCCTCCAGCGCCTTGACCAGCCTGTCGACGCTGTCGCCATCCACGCCATTGGCTACCAGCAGCGCAATCTTGCGCCCCTTGATGCCCACATCGCCCGGATGATTCATCTGGCTCAAGGCCGGTGACGACTTGAGCTTCGATTCCTTGCCCTTGACCGTCCCGGCCTTGGGCGCCGGCAGGCCGAGATTCTGCGCGACTGCCGCTGCCAGCTTCAGGTCGATATTGGCCAGGATCTCGTTAACCTCCCGCGCGCGAATGTGCTCGCGCTCGACCTTGCCCAGCTCGAAGCTGTAAGCCTTGATGATGTGCTGTTGTTCGTTGTCGCTCATGCTGTGGAAGAACAGCCGCGCCTGCGAGAAGTGATCGCCGAACGAATCGCTGCGCTGGCGGATCTTGTGCGCGTCGACGCGCTCCTGATAGCTCTCGAAGCCGCCGTCCTGCGCTGCCGGCGGGGTTTCCTTCGGCCAGCCGCCATCGATGGAGTTGGGCTCGTAGGACGCACGCCCCTTGTCGATGGTCATCCGATGCATGGCATCGCGCTGGCCGCTGTGGTTAGGCGCGATTGGCCGGTTGATCGGGATTTCGTGGAAGTTCGGCCCGCCCAGGCGGCTGATCTGCGTGTCGGTGTAGGAGAACAGCCGGCCCTGCAGCAGCGGGTCGTTGGTGAAATCGATACCCGGCACGATGTGCCCCGGGCAAAAGGCGATCTGCTCGATTTCGGCGAAGAAGTTGTCCGGGTTGCGATCGAGCACCATCTTGCCCAGCGGCGTCACCGGCACCAGCTCCTCGGGGATGATCTTGGTCGGGTCGAGCAGGTCGAAGTCGAACTTGTGCTCGTCTTCCTCTGAAACGATCTGCACCCCCAGCTCCCACTCCGGGTAGTCACCGGTCTCGATGGCTTCCCACAGGTCGCGACGGTGATAGTCGGTGTCCTTGCCTGCCAGCTTCTGCGCTTCGTCCCACAGCACCGAGTGCACGCCCTGGCGGGGTTTCCAGTGGAACTTGACGAAACTGGCCACGCCCTCGGCGTTGATCAGGCGGAAGGTGTGCACCCCGAACCCTTCCATCATCCGCAGGCTGCGCGGAATGGCGCGGTCGGACATGGCCCACATGACCATGTGCGCCGACTCGGGCACCAGCGAAACGAAATCCCAGAACGTGTCGTGGGCCGAGCCGCCGGTGGGGATCTCGTTATGCGGTTCGGGTTTCACCGCGTGGACGAAGTCAGGAAACTTGATCGCATCCTGGATGAAGAACACCGGCATGTTATTGCCCACCAGGTCGAAATTGCCCTCATCGGTGTAGAACTTGACGGCAAAGCCGCGCACATCGCGCACCGTGTCACCAGAGCCACGAGGCCCCTGCACAGTGGAAAAGCGCACGAACACCGGGGTGATCTTCTGCGGGTCCTGCAGGAAACCGGCCTTGGTCAGGGCACTGTGGTTGGCGTAGCTCTGGAAATACCCGTGGGCGCCGGTGCCGCGGGCGTGGACGATACGCTCGGGGATGCGCTCATGGTCGAAGTGGGTGATCTTCTCGCGCATGATGAAATCTTCGAGCAGCGAAGGCCCGCGAGCGCCGGCCTTGAGGCTGTTCTGGTTGTCGGCGACCTTCACCCCCTGGTTGGTACGCAGCGCCTGGCCGGTGGCGTCGCTGCGGAAGGTTTCCAGGCTCTGCAGCTTGGCGTTGGTGTTGGCCTTGTCCGGGGTGTCGGCCCCGGCGACCTGGCTGGCATGCGGCGCGGTGCTCTTCTTGCTGGC
Organism: Pseudomonas wayambapalatensis; assembly: GCA_014268975.2. Classification (GTDB taxonomy): domain Bacteria; phylum Pseudomonadota; class Gammaproteobacteria; order Pseudomonadales; family Pseudomonadaceae; genus Aquipseudomonas; species Aquipseudomonas wayambapalatensis. The sequence continues at coordinate 109,031 of CP077096.1, forward strand.
CATCGGCGGTTCTCCTCATCAGTCTTCAGGCTGCCCTTTCGGGCTTGTTGAAGTAGTGACTGGACGCTTTCGCCAAGCGTTCCATCGGGATTACCGGTTGTCGCGTTATGCCGGATGGATTGGTCGATTACGAAATAAATGCTAAGAACAACTATGGGAAAAGGCTAAAATGCGCCACCCCAGCTCACCGCTGACCCCAATTTCCATGCGCCCCACAAGGTTCGCTACGTGATCGAGTTCCAACATGTGCACAAGACCTACCGCGTCGCCGGTAGGGACATCCCCGCCCTGAATCCGACCAGCCTGACCATCGAAAATGGCCAGGTGTTCGGCCTGATCGGCCACTCCGGCGCTGGCAAGAGCACCATGCTGCGCCTGATCAACCGCCTCGAAGCGCCGTCCGGCGGCAAGATCATCGTCGATGGCGAGGACGTCACCGCCTTCGACGCCAACCAACTGCGCCGCTTCCGCCAGCAGGTCGGCATGATCTTCCAGCACTTCAACCTGCTGGCCTCGAAAACCGTGGCCGACAACGTCGCCCTGCCACTGGTGCTCGCCGGCGAGCTGTCGCGCGGCGAGATCGACAAGCGCGTCAGCCAGTTGCTGGCCCGCGTCGGATTGTCGGACCACGCGAAGAAATATCCGGCACAGCTGTCGGGCGGCCAGAAACAACGTGTGGGCATCGCCCGGGCGCTGTCGACCAACCCGAAGATCCTGCTGTGCGACGAGGCCACCAGCGCCCTCGACCCGCAGACCACCGCCTCGGTGCTGCAATTGCTGGCCGAGATCAACCGCGAGCTGAAGCTCACCATCGTGCTGATCACCCACGAGATGGATGTGATCCGCCGCGTCTGCGACCGCGTGGCGGTGATGGACGCCGGGGTGATCGTCGAGCAGGGGCCGGTGGCGGACGTGTTCCTGCACCCGCAACACCCGACCACCAAGCGCTTCGTCCAGGAAGACGAGCAGGTCGACGAAGGCGACCAGCGCGACGACTTCGCCCACGTGCCGGGCCGTATCGTGCGCCTGACGTTCCAGGGCGACGCCACCTATGCGCCGCTGCTGGGCACCGTGGCCCGTGAGACCGGGGTGGACTACAGCATCCTGGCCGGCCGTATCGACCGCATCAAGGATGTCCCCTACGGCCAACTGACCCTCGCCGTCACCGGCGGCAACATCGACGCAGCGTTCGACCGCTTCAAGGCGGCTGACGTACACATGGAGGTCCTGCGCTGATGGACGCCCTGAATTTCTTCGCCAACGTCGACTGGTCCGAGATTTCCCTCGCCACCGGCGACACCCTGATCATGCTGTTCGGCTCCCTGCTGTTCACGGTACTGCTCGGCCTGCCGCTGGGCGTGCTGCTGTTCCTCTGCGGGCCGCGGCAGATGTTCGAGCAGAAGGGCGTCTACGCGCTGCTGTCGCTGATCGTCAACATCCTGCGTTCGCTGCCGTTCATCATTCTGCTGATCGTGATGATTCCGATCACCGTGCTGATCACCGGCACCTCGCTGGGCGTGGCCGGTGCCATCCCGCCGCTGGTGGTGGGCGCCACGCCCTTCTTCGCGCGCCTGGTCGAGACCGCGCTGCGCGAGGTGGACCGCGGCATCATCGAAGCCACCCAGTCGATGGGCGCCACTACCCGCCAGATCATCACCAATGCCTTGCTGCCGGAGGCCCGTCCGGGCATCTTCGCGGCCATCACCGTCACCGCCATCACCCTGGTGTCCTACACCGCGATGGCCGGTGTGGTCGGCGCGGGCGGCCTCGGCGACCTGGCCATCCGCTTCGGCTACCAGCGTTTCCAGACCGACGTGATGATCGTCACCGTGGTGTTGCTGCTGGTGCTGGTGCAGATACTGCAGACCGTCGGCGACAAGCTGGTCGTACATTTTTCCCGTAAGTAAGCCTAACAGGGTCGGCCCGGCCGTCCCGTTCGGGGGCCGTCGCGGCCCTCACAAGGAGTGATCGATGAAAAAGCTGTTCGCTGTCGTCGCCGCCGTCGCGGCCTTCTCGGCCAATGCCGCCGAAACCCTGACCGTCGCCGCCACCCCGGTGCCGCACGCCGAGATCCTCAACTTCGTCAAGCCACAGCTGGCGAAGGAAGGCGTGGAGCTGAAGGTCAAGGAGTTCACCGACTACGTTCAACCGAACGTGCAGGTCGCGGAAAAACGCCTGGACGCCAACTTCTTTCAGCACCAGCCGTACCTGGATGAGTTCAACAAGGCCAAGGGCACCAAGCTGGTCAGCGTTGCCGGCGTGCACATCGAGCCGCTGGGCGTGTACTCGGCCAAGATCAAGAAGCTCGACGAGCTGCCATCCGGCGCCACCGTGGTCATCCCCAATGACGCCACCAACGGCGGCCGCGCCCTGCTGCTGCTGGACAAGGCCGGCGTGATCAAGCTCAAGGACAACACCAACATCCTGTCCACCGTGAAGGATGTGGCTGAAAACCCGAAGGGCGTGAAATTCCGCGAACTGGAAGCGGCCACTATCCCGCGCGTGCTGACCCAGGTCGATGCGGCGCTGATCAACACCAACTACGCACTCGAAGCCAAGCTCAACCCTCAGAAGGACGCCCTGGCCATCGAAGGCAGCGACTCGCCGTACGTGAACATCCTGGTGACCCGTGAGGACAACAAGGACGCGGACGCGGTGAAGAAACTGGTGCAGGCGCTGCACTCGCCTGAGGTGAAGCAGTTCATCAACGAGAAGTACAAAGGGGCTGTGGTGCCGGCGTTCTAAGCCGAACGATCGCGCTGAGCTCTTCGCGGGCAAGTCGGAACGCCGAACCGCCGCTCCCACAGGAAATCGCGTTCCCGTAGGAGCGGGCTTGCCCGCGAAGCTTTTGGGGGTTCATCAATCCCGCTTGACCAGCCCCGGCAACTGCGCCACCAGCTTCTGGTTGTTGAACGGCGCACGAATGAACCCACGCTGACGCCCGTCCGGCCCGACCACCGCCAGGTTGCCACTGTGATCGACGGTGTACCCCGGCTTGCTGGTGTCCGCCGGGATGAACGGAATGCTCAGGGCATTGGCCAGCTTCTGGGTATCCTCGATGGAACCTGCCAGCCCCACGAAATCCTTGTCGAAATAGCCCAGGTACTGCTTGAGCTGCTGCGCCGTGTCGCGGTTCGGGTCGACGCTCACCAGCACCACCTGCAAGCGGTCGATCGCCTCCTTGGGCAGCTCGCTCTTCACCTGGCGCAACTGCGCCAACGTGGTCGGACAGATGTCCGGGCAGTAGGTGTAGCCGAAGAACAGCAACGACCATTTGCCCTTCAACTGATCCAGCGCCACCGGCTGGCCGTTCTGGTCGCTCATGGTCACATCCGGCACGCTGCGGCTCTGCGGCAGGAGGATGATGCCGGCGTCGATCAGCTCGGCCGGGTTGGCCTCACCGCGGCCATTGAGCACCTTGTTGACGGTCAAGCCCATGATCAGCGCGACCAGGGCAACGAGGATGAAGACGGTTTTCTGGGTTCGGGTCATAGGTTCAGCAACAGGTAGTGATCAACGAGCAGGGCGATGAACAGCAGGAACAGGTACGCGATAGAGTACTTGAAGGTGCCGATCGCCGCGTGCGGCCGGGTGCCACGGTACAACACCCAGGCCCACTGGACAAAGCGCAGCCCCAGCAACAGGGCGCAGGCCAGGTAGAGCGGGCCGCTCATGTGGATGGCATAGGGCAGCAGGCTCACCGCCAGCAGCACCAGGCTGTAGAGCAGGATATGCAGCTTGGTGTAGTGCTCGCCGTGGGTCACCGGCAGCATGGGTATCTCGGCTTTGGCGTATTCCTCCTTGCGGTGGATGGCCAGGGCCCAGAAGTGTGGCGGCGTCCAGGCGAAGATGATCAGCACCAGCAACAGCGGCTCGGCGCTCAGGTGCCCGCTGACCGCGACCCAACCCAGCAACGGCGGGGCGGCGCCTGCCAGGCCGCCGATCACGATGTTCTGCGGCGTGGCGCGCTTGAGAAAGCCGGTGTAGACGACCGCATAGCCCAACAGGGAGGCAAGCGTGAGCCAGGCCGTGAGCGGGTTGGTGAAGGCCAGCAGCAGCGCCATCCCGGCGCTTGCCAGGGCAAGGGCGAACGCCAGCGCCGGCAAGGGCGCCACCCTTCCCTTGGCCACCGGGCGCTTGCAGGTACGTGCCATCAAGGCATCGATGCGCCGGTCCAGCACGTGATTGACCACCGCCGCGCCGCCGGCGCACAGGGCGATGCCCAGATTGCCGAACAGCAGCACCGTCCACGGCACACCCGCGCGGGTGGCGAGGAACATGCCCACCAGCGAAGTGATCAGCATCAGCACCACCACCTTGGGCTTGGTCAGCTCCAGGTAGTCGCGCCAGCCAGCGCGCTGCCGCCCTTGGCTCAGAACCGTCGCCACGTGTCGTTCCTCAAGTGATGGGAAACGCCGCCAGGCGTGACCGGCCGCAGGCGCCAGCCCAGGCCGACACGCACCTTGTCGACCACCCGAATGCGGTAGTTCACCAGCACCATGGTCAGCAGCAACAGGGCGCCCCCGGCGTTGTGCGCCACGGCAACCCCCAGCGGCAGGTGCAGCAGCACGTTGCTGATCCCCAACCCCACCTGCAGCGCCAAGGCAGCCAGCACCAGCCGGGCCAGGCCGGACAGGCCATTGCGGTGCAGCTTCCAGCTCAGCATCAGCAGCACTGCCACGACCATCAATGCGCCCAGGCGATGGCTGATATGGATGGCCGTACGCGCATCACTGTCGAGCTGCCCACCCAGGTAGTTCGGGCCGACGTGCTGGGTGAGATGGAAACCGTTGCTGAAGTCTGCCGCAGGCCACCATTGACCATGGCAGGTCGGCAAGTCGATGCAGGCGACTGCCGCGTAGTTGGCACTCACCCACCCACCCAGGGCGATCTGCCCAATCACCACCAGCAGTGCCAGCGCAGCCACCCGGCGCAGACTCAACGGCAGCTTGGGCGGTGGCGCAAAGGCCCGGGATAGACGCAGGGATAACAGGAACAGCAGGCTCAGGGTGGTGAAGCCTCCAAGTAGATGCGCGGTGACCACCTGCGGCCAGAGTTTGAGGGTCACCGTCCACATGCCGAACGCCGCCTGCGCCAGCACCACGGCCAGCAGCAGCACCGGCAACCGGTAGGGCCCGCCGTCGCGGCCATGACGACGTACCGCACCTATCGCCAGCCAGGCGATGACCAGCGCCAGTGTGCCGGCGAAATAGCGATGCACCATCTCCGCCCAGCCCTTGGCTTCTTCCACCGGATGCTCGGGGAAGTGCAACTCGGCATGGGCCAGTTGCGCGTCGGTCTTGGGCACGCCGATGAAGCCATAGCAGCCGGGCCAGTCGGGGCAGCCGAGGCCGGCGTGGGTCAGGCGCGTGTAGGCGCCGAGCAGCACGACGACCAATGCCAGCAAGGTGGCGAACACAGCGAGTCGGTAACCGGGTCTGGCCATGCTGGCCTCCTAGCCGATGTTGGACAGCTTGAGCAGGTGGCGCAGGTCGTCGAGCACATGCTTGCCCTTGACCTTGGCGTCGTAGCGCAGCACCAGGTTGCCATGTGGATCGACGATCCACAGTTGCGCGCCGGGCTCGACGACCTTTGTGCGGTAGCGGTCGGCATCCAGCGCATAGCGCTGCAGTTGCGGGTACTCGCGTTCGAGCAGCGCCTGGTAGTCGCCACTCAAGGGAGTCGCGGTTGCCAGCGCATGGCTGGCACGACTGGCATCGCGGCCAAGGCCGACCTGGATCTGCCGGGCCAGGTAGACCAGCTGCCGGCAATCCTCGGCGCAGGCATCGGGCGTGCTGACCAGCAGTTGCCAGCGCTCGTCCTGAGCCTGGATGCCGATATCGGCGCGGCTCTGGCCATTGCCGATCATCACGCCGTGGTAGCTGCGTCCCTCCGGCACCCAGAACTTGAGCTTGTACATACTGGTGGCAAGGATCATCGGGCCGAGGGTCACCAGCAGGATCAGGATCAGCTGCAAGCGCCCGCGGGTGCGGGACTTGCGCCCTTCAGGCACGTCCAGTGGACTCGTGGCGGCGGCCATGGCGTTTCTCCTTGTTGTCGTTGTGCCAGCCGAAATACAGGTACAGCAGCACCAGCGCCGTGCTCAGGGCAAACCATTGCACGGCATAGCCGAGGTGTTTTTCCGGGCCCATGGCAACGACCGGCCAATCCAGCCGATAGCTGGCAGGGCCTGGTTCCAGGCGCAGTTCATGGGCGAAGCCTTCACGCGCCAGCTGCTGCCAGAGCTGTGCGGGATCAAGGGCGGTCAGCAGGTGCGGCCATTGGCCGCCGGGCGGGTCGGGGTGCAACTGGAAGGTGCTGCCTGGCGGCACGTAGACCGTGGCCTGCAACGCCAGGGGCTGGGCAGGGGTGTCGAAACGCACCGGCACGCGGCGGTCCGGCCAAGGCAACCAACCGCGGTTGACCAGCAACCACTGGCCGCTGGCCTGGTCGTGGAAGGGTTGCAGCAGCTCGACACCGGCCTGGCCGTCGCGCAGGCGGTTGTCCAGCAACAGGCTGTGCTCGGGGTCGAACTGGCCGAACAGGCGCACGCGGTAGAAGGCCGGGTCGGGCAGTTGCACAAGCTGCGCCACGGTCACCGGCGCCTCGATGCGCCGCTCGGCGTAGCTGTCGAGCAGTTGGCGCTTTTCCTCGGCCCGGCGCAGTTGCCAGCAGCCAAGCGCGATCAGCCCCGGCAGCAGTGCGAACACCACCAGGGTCGGGACCAGCCCCGGGCGAAATGGCCTCACCGCGGCCTCGCCCTGTCGATCGCTATACTTGTCCACATCACTGCATCCCCCCGGAGTTTCGCCATGCTCAAGGCCGCGATTGTCCTGATGCTGTTGGCCACCATCGCCAGCCTGTTCAGTGGCCTGGTGTTCCTGGTCAAGGACGACGACCAGTCCATCCGCTTGCTCAAGGCCCTGACCCTGCGCGTCACCCTGGCCGTCCTGACCGTCGGCCTGGTGGCCTGGGGCTTCATCAGTGGGCAATTGGTTTCGCACGCGCCGTTCTGAATCACCCCACCCACAGGGTCCACCGTGCGGCTAAAGCACATACACAAAGATGAACAACCCCACCCACACCACATCCACGAAGTGCCAATACCAGCTGGCCGCCTCGAACCCGAAATGCTTGTCCGGGTTGAAATGCCCGCGCAGTACGCGCACGAACATCACGATCAGGATCAAGGTGCCGAGCGTGACGTGCGCACCATGAAAACCGGTGAGCATGAAGAAGGTCGCGCCGTAGATCCCCGAGCCCAGGGTCAGGCCCAGGTGCACATAGGCCTCGTAGTATTCGTAGGCCTGCAGCGCCAGGAACGACAGCCCCAGCAGGATGGTCAGCCCCAGCCACAGTTTCAGCGCGCCGCGATGGCCCTTGCGCAGGGCATGGTGGGCGATGGTGATGGTGACGCTGGAGCTGACCAGCAGGATGGTGTTGATCAGCGGCAGGTGCCAGGGGTTGATGATGTCCTTCGGCGGCGGGAACAGCTTCGGATCCGGCGTGTGCAGCAACGGCCAGACGAACTCGAAATTGGGCCAGAGCATGTGCGTCACGCCCTTGGCGCCTTCGCCGCCGATCCAGGGACCGGCCAGCACCCGCACATAGAACAGCGCCCCGAAGAAGGCCATGAAGAACATCACTTCCGAAAAGATGAACCAGCTCATGCCCCAACGGAACGAGCGGTCCATCTGCGCGCTGTACAGCCCGGCATGGCTCTCCTTGACCACCGCACCGAACCAGCCAAACAGCATGTAGGCCAGGAACAGCGCACCGACGAAGAAGATCAGCGGCCCATGGGATTCCGGGTGTCCGGCCTTGAGATCGTTGAACCAGGTGCCCAGGCCGAACACCGTGATGAACAGCCCGACAGTGGCGATGATCGGCCACTTGCTCTGCGCCGGAACGTAGTAGTGCTCATGACTTGCCATTGCTGTTCTCCTTCCCTCAGCGGGCGCCCTGAGCGTCCTGTACCGCGGCATGGGCAACCGGCGGGTGACGCGCAGTGATGTCGAACAAGGTGTAGGCCAGGGTCAGGTGCTTCACATTGCCCGGCAGGTCGCGGTCGACGATGAAGCGCACCGGCATCTCGATGCGCTCGCCCGGCTGCAGCACCTGCTGGGTGAAACAGAAGCACTCGGTCTTGTGGAAATACGCCGCCGCTTCGGCCGGGGTGATGCTGGGAATCGCCTGGGCACTCATCGGCCGGTCGGTCGGGTTGTGTGCGACGAACACCATCTGGTTCACCGCGCCCGGATTCACTTCGAGCTGGTCAGCGGTGGAGTAGAAGTCCCAGACCATGTCGCTGGCGTTGGTCGACATGAACTGCACCCGCACCGTGCGCGAAGGGTCGCTGATCTGACTGCCTTCGTACTGTCCGCCCGTCTTGCCGTTGATACCGAAGGCCTTGCACATCACGTCGTAGATCGGCACCAGGGCAAAGCCGAAGGCGAACATCACCACCGTCAGCATCAACAGGCGCAGCACCAGGCGTTTGAGCGACAGGCCGGTCATCGCGTCGGTCTCCTATTTCACTTCCGGCGGGGTCTGGAAGGTGTGGTAGGGCGCAGGCGAGGGCACCGACCACTCCAGCCCGTCGGCGCCATCCCAGGGCTTGGCCGGAGCCGGTTCGCCGCCGCGGATGCACTTGATGACGATGAACAGGAAGAAGATCTGTGTGGCGCCGAACATGAACGCGCCGATGGACGAGATCATGTTGAAGTCGGCGAACTGCAGGTTGTAGTCCGGAATCCGTCGCGGCATACCGGCCAGCCCGACGAAATGCATGGGGAAGAAGGCCAGGTTCATGCCCACGAACGACAGCCAGAAATGCAGCTTGGCCAGGGTTTCGTCGTACATGTGCCCGGTCCATTTCGGCAGCCAGTAATAGGCCGAGGCAAAGATGCCGAAGATGGCGCCGGGCACCAGCACGTAGTGGAAGTGGGCGACCACGAAATAGGTGTCGTGGTATTGGAAGTCCGCCGGGGCGATGGCCAGCATCAGCCCGGAGAAGCCGCCGATGGTGAACAGGATGACGAAGGCGATGGCGAACAGCATCGGCGCCTCGAAGGTCATCGCGCCCTGCCACATGGTGCTGACCCAGTTGAACACCTTAACCCCGGTGGGCACGGCGATCAGCATGGTCGCGTACATGAAGAACAGCTCGCCCACCACCGGGATGCCGACCACGAACATGTGGTGCGCCCAGACGATGAACGACAGGAAGGCGATTGCGCCGGTGGCGTAGACCATCGAGGTGTAGCCGAACAGCGGCTTGCGCGAGAACGCCGGGATGATCGAGCTGACCGCGCCGAAGGCCGGCAGGATCATGATGTACACCTCTGGATGGCCGAAGAACCAGAACACGTGCTGGAACAGCACCGGGTCGCCGCCACCCGCCGCGCTGAAGAAGCTGGTGCCGAAGTGGATGTCCATCAGCATCATGGTCACCACGCCGGCCAGCACCGGCATCACCGCGATCAGCAGGAAGGCGGTGATCAGCCAGGTCCAGACGAACAGCGGCATCTTCATCAGGGTCATGCCCGGGGCGCGCAGGTTGAGGATGGTGGCGATCACGTTGATCGCGCCCATGATCGAGCTGATGCCCATCAGGTGGATGGCGAAGATGAAGAAGGTCACGCTGGCCGGCGCATAGGTGGTGGACAGCGGCGCGTAGAAGGTCCAGCCGAAGTTCGGCCCCCCGCCGGGGCTGAACAGGGTCGAGACCAGCAGCAGGAAGGCCGCCGGCAGCAGCCAGAAGCTGAAGTTGTTCATCCGTGGCAGGGCCATGTCCGGCGCGCCGATCATCAGCGGAATCATCCAGTTGGCCAGGCCGACGAACGCCGGCATCACCGCGCCGAACACCATGATCAGGCCGTGCATGGTGGTCATCTGGTTGAAGAACGCCGGCTCCACGATCTGCAGGCCCGGCTGGAACAGCTCGGCGCGGATCACCATGGCGAACGAGCCGCCAAGCAGGAACATGGCGAAGCTGAACCACAGGTACATCGTGCCGATGTCCTTGTGGTTGGTGGTCAGCACCCAGCGCATCAGGCCCTTGGCCGGACCGTGCGCATGGTCATGGCCGTGGGCGTGGTCGTCGATCACTGCACTCATGTCCTGTCTCCTGCACGTTGCGGGATATCAAGCGGGCACCGGCTCATTTGCTTTGCGCCTGCTTGAGCGCCAGTACGTCCTTGGGCGTGACCATGTCGCCCTTGTTGTTGCCCCAGGCGTTGCGCTCGTAGGTGACCACTGCGGCGATGTCGACTTCCGAGAGCTGCTTGCCGAACGCGGCCATCGCCGTGCCGGGCTTGCCATGGAAGACAATGCCCAGGTGGTCTTCCTTGGGCCCTGTGGCGATCTTCGAGCCCTTGAGCGCCGGGAACATTGGCGGCAGGCCCTGGCCTTCGGCCTGGTGACAGGCCACGCAGGTGGTGTGGTAGACCTTGTCGCCGCGCTCGACCAGCTCTTGCAGCGTCCACTCCTTGCTGGTCAGTTCCTTGAGCTGGGCCGCCTCGGCCTTGCGCTCGCCGAGCCAGGTGTCGTAGTCGGCCTTGGATTTCACCTCGACCACCACGGGCATGAAACCGTGGTCCTTGCCGCACAGCTCGGTGCACTGGCCGCGGTAGATGCCGGGCTTCTCGATGCGCGTCCAGGCTTCGTTGACGAAACCGGGGATGGCATCACGCTTGACCGCGAAGGCCGGCACCCACCAGGAATGGATCACGTCGGCGGCGGTCACCAGGAAACGCACCTTGGCCCCGACCGGCAGCACCAGCGGCTGATCGACCTCGAGCAGGTAATGCTCGTCCTTGGGCGCCTGGTTGCGGATCTGCTCGGAAGGGGTGGCGAGGTTGCTGAAGAATTCGACGTCCTGGCCCAGGTACTTGTAGTGCCATTTCCACTGGTAGCCGGTGACCTGGATATCGATGTCCGACTCGCTGGCGTCGTAGATGTCGATCAGGGTCTTGGTGGCCGGGATGGCCATGGCGACGAGGATGAGAAACGGGACGACCGTCCACATGATCTCGACCCAGGTGTGCTCGTGGAAATGCGCAGGCTGCTGGCCGGTGGAGCGGCGGTGGATGACCATCGACCAGAACATCGCGCCGAACACCACGATGCCGATGACCACGCAGATCCAGAAGATGGTCATGTGCAGGTCGAACACGGCGTGGGAGACTTCCGTCGCCCCCGGAGACATGTTCACGGTCCAGGCGGCGTGCGCCTGACCGAACACCGTCCACAACAGGAGGCCCATCCAGACATGTGGATGTCGCATCATTGCGGGTTCCCCTTATCGTTCTTGTAGTCCCGGAGGCGTGGACGACGTTTTCTACGGCATAAGGGGGGAACGGGGGTCAAGACTGCCTGGCTTCGACGACCGAGCCCCCTGCAAACGGCAGTCGGGCCTCATCAACGAATCACGTTCAAGCGGAGTATAGACAGCGACCAATCGCACGCAACGCGTGATGTGAAAACAACTTCACGCATTGGCTGAAATGGCTGAAAGGATTATTCCAGAGGGCTTGGGGCATAATAGTGGCACATTGATATAACCCGGCGGAACAAGTGCCCTGTTGTTATAACAAATGCGTCTTAGCAATCTACGCAGCCGAGCTAACTTAGTGTCTTCCGTTTGTAACGCCTTGTCCCTGGAGTTGTCATGAACATCGCAGCTGTACGCGAGCAGATCGAACAAGCCCATCAACATGAGAGCCGTACAGGCCAACTGAAGCAACGCCTCGAACAGCAACTGCCTCACCTGCATCCTTCGATCCAACTGCCCCCGCAGGACGCCCAGGGTACCTTGTCGCGCTTCGTCCACGCCTACATCGGCCAGGTTCCGGAATTGCTCGAAGCGGCCAACGCCGTCGCCCGCGAGGCCGGCATCGAGTCGCAGATCAAGCCGGTGCTGAAAATCGCCGAAGCCTATTTCCTGCAACCCCCAGAGGTGATGCAGGGACACGTCGGCCTGGATTGCCTGCTCGATGAAGCCTATCTGGCCCATCGTCTGGTCGAGGAGGTCAACGACCTGTATATCCGCCACTTCCAGCAGCCACTGATTCCGGTGGACACCACCGTGGCCAACCTCATCGCCCACCAGTTGATCGGCGAGGACTTCGCCAACCAGCTGGATGAAGTGGTGCATCACTCGGTCGAAGAAATGCTCGATGACGAAAGCTTTGCCGTGGAGTCGGTCGAAGCCTATCGCAACACCCTCAGCAGCCCCGAGACCGGCGCAGCCTGGAAGCGTTGGCCGTGCCTGTCGCGCCAGTTGAGCGTGGAACTGGCGCTGTAACAGGCCGCAGACCGACGATTCGATCGTTGACGGGGCGCAATGCGCCCCTTGATGGTTGCCAGCGCTTTCGGATCCATTGCCAATAGTGGCAAAATGCCTCAACCCCTTGTTTGAGGCATGGATGCTGAAGCTCTCCCTTTTTTCCCTGCGCCAGGCACTGTTCGGCCTTTCAGTCGTACTGATCGCATTGCTCGACCCCTTCGGTATCGCAAGTTCGACCGACGATGCCTCGTCACGTTGGCTCAACCGCCTGTTGGCTGCTACCTACGCCGACAAGGGCCAGCAACAGGTGGTGGTGGTCTTGATCGACGATGACTACCTGCTGCGCAACGACACCTACTGGCCGCTGCCATACAACGAGCAGAGCAAGCTGTTCAAGCGCCTGCTGGCCTATGAGCCGGCAGCGGTGTTCGTCGACCTGCTCTACAGCCACGACCACTCGCGGGAAATCCCCGGGCAGCCCCCGCGCATGGAAAGCCAGCTGCTGGCCAACGTGTTCGAGCGCTATCGCCAGCAGGATATCCCGCTGTACGTGGCCGATACCGGCCTGCCGCGGGCAAGCGAAGGCGCGGTCAACACCCTGCCGCGCCTGGCCGAGGTCAGCACACCTGCGCTGGTGAGCTGGAGCGATTTCGGTAACCAGTACCCGCTCGCCGTGAAGACGCCCTTGGGTACGCTGGAAACTCCGGCCCTGCGGCTCTACCGCGACTATTGCCGCCACCAGGCATGCACAGACCTGCCCGCAGACCCCGCCAGCGTTGCCGAACTTGCACCGATGACCGTGCAATGGGGCGTGCACCGCTCACCCGAGCAGGAAAAGGTCGCCGATACCAGCACCTGCAATATTCCGGGATTGTTCGAGCAACTGAAGCAGGCGGTGTTCTGGAAGCTGGGCAAACAGGCACGGGCGACCTGCGCGTACACCCTGACGCTGTCGCCCACCGACCTTGAGGTCACCGACCCGAACGACCGCAAGCTGCTCGAATCGCTGCTGCGCGGGAAGCTGGTCCTGGTCGGTGCGCAGATCGCTGGCACCGGCGACCTTACCCAGTCCGCACTGCACGGCAAGATCCCCGGCGTCTACTGGCATGCCATGGCACTGGACAACCTGGTCAACTGGGGCATGAACTACTACCGAGCCACGCCCAGCCTCGCCGACCTTGGCATTCCCGCAGGCTCCGTCGATGTACTGGATATCCTCGAACTGCTCCTGCTGGGCGGCATCACCCTGCTCAAGGGCAGCCTGGACGCCCCATTGTTCACCCACTCGCTGTTCATCCAGCGGCGTCGCCCAAGGCTGCGACCACTGGCTGCCTGGGCCCTGGTACTCGCGGCCATTGTCCTGCTCAGTTGCGGGCTTTGGCACTACAACTACACGCCGGCCAACGTGCTCGGCCTGTTGCTGTTGTCGTTCACGTTGTTCAGCGCAAGGATCCAGGCCCTGTTCGCCAGCAGGGCCTGACACCCGGAATTTCTCTATCAAAGGACCCCAGAGATGATCAAGAGCTCCCTATTGCTGCTGTCGCTGCTGGTCAGCCAGAGCGTGATGGCCACCCCCGAGCCGGTGGTCGAAGCCTGGCTGCGCAAGTCGGTGGCGGTGCTGGACGAACAGGGCAAGTCACTGCACCAGGTCGACAGCAGCAGCCTGCCAAAAGCGCCCAAGGTGCTGCAGTACAACAAGGAGCTGGACATCATCCAGGTAGGCTTGCCCGAGGGTAACGTCTGGATGGACACCATGGCGGTACGGGTGAACCCGCCGCTGAACATCGTCAAGTTCCCCTGCCAGACCCTGCAGAGCGGCTACTCCGACGACCACCAGAACAACTCGACCATCGGCTATGGCGCCGGGTGCAAGAAATGAGTGCGGGCAAGATCAAGCGCGTCGCTGCGGCCCTGTCGCTGGTACTGCTCGGCGGCTGCAACACACTCAACGGCGCCAACGACGCCTTGCAGAACCTGGTCGGCCCCTCGACCCAGTCGCGGCTGGACGGGCGTTACGTCGACCACAAGGACGTGCGTTCGTATTATCGGCTCGACCCACAGCAAACCCAGCAACTGCGCCTGAGCTTTGACGGTCGGGCGATTCCCGCCGACGAGATCCGCCAGCAGAACCTGGTGCGCATCCCGGCCCTGGAAAGCTACCTGCAAGGTATCGTCACCCGCTTGGCCAAAGGCTGGCCGGGGCAGGCGCCGAACCTGCAGGTACGCATCGTCGACAGCTACGCCTTCGGCCCCTCGGCCGACCCCTACGGCAACATTTTCGTGCCGCTGGGCATGCTCGACAACGTCGAGAGCGAGGATGAAATCGCTGCCATGCTCGGCCACGAGATGAGCCATGTGCTGCTGCGCCATCATGATCGTCGCGCAGCGTTCCAGGAGCAGAAACAGCTGCTCACCAACATCACCACCACAGTGGTGATCGCAACCGTGGCGAAGGATACCGGACGCAACAAGCAGACCGGCGCACTGTTCAGCAAGGACCCCGTGGGCACGCAGAAGGCCATCGGCAACACCGTGCTCTACACCTCGCTGGCCAACAGCTTCTCGGACAACGTCTGGAGCACCGCCTGGGGCCGCACCCAGGAAGACCAGGCCGACCTGCTCGGCGCCGACCTGATGATCCGCGCTGGCTACGCGCCGCGGGCCTCGAGCGTCAGCCTGCAACGCCTGGAAGACTTCCAGGGCAAGCAGAAGCCTTTGCTCGCAAGCTTCCTGCAAGAGCGCCAGACGGCGATGACCGATTCGCTGAAAAAGCTCGACCTCAACCGCACCACCCAGGAGCTGCAGACCCTGCTCAACCAAGGCCTGGGCACGGCATTGAACGCCACCGGCCAGTACCTGACCCGCTCGCATATGTCGCCGATCCAGCGAGACGAAGAGCTACGCCAGTATCTGGACCGCGAATACCAGCAACAGACCCAGGCGCGGGTGAACCGTCGCACCTGGCCACAGGTGCGCGATTCGGCGACCGTGCAGCGTTCGCTGCAGGCTTACCGTGACGCCTACGCAGCCACCGCCGCACTGGAGCAGAAGAAGACCCGCGAAGCCGAGGCCTTCGTCAGCCGTGCGCTGGCGTCTCCGGTCGGCACCCAGCCAGGCATCCGGCGTGCGGCCTTCGCCGTGCATTCGGCGCAGGGTAACGGCCGCGCGGCCCTGGCCGACCTGCAGGGCATCCAGGACTGGACGCTGGCAAGCCCGATGGTCTATGACCTGATCATCGGTCATCACCTGCGCAACCGCGATCCGCAGGCAGCGCTGGGGATGATCGACAAGGCCGAACAGACCCTGGGATCAGAAGAGTTGTTCATCACCGAGAAGCTGCTGGCCAATCGTCAACTCAAGGCCGACGACCAGGTACAGCAGGTACTGCGCAAATGCGAGCAGTACCCCAGCCGTAAAGAAGGCTGCCGCAAGCTGGTGCCCAAGTCGGCCTGAGACTTGGGCACACGACGCCTCAGACCTGCGCGCTGCGTCGCAAGCGGCCCTCGATGCGCCGCTTGAGCCCGCGCTGCTCGATGGACAGACGTGAGCCGGCGGCGCGGCTCGCGCGCCCCCAGTCCTCGAGCAACTCCAGCACCGAGTGGTCGATGTAGCTCAGGTTCGCCAGCGGTACATGCAGATGCGTCCCGGCAGGCACGCTTTCGAGCACCTGGGTCAGGGCAGGCACCTTGAGGAAGGTGGCAGCACCGCTCAGGCGCAGCTCCATGTGCCCAGGGCGCGGCAGCTCGACCAGGTTGATCTTGAGGCGCGCCGCCTTGAACGCCAGCTTGAGCAAGGTCAGAGCAAAGCCCAGCAACACACCGGTCAGCAGGTCGGTGAAGATGATCGCCAGCGCCGTGGCAGCATAGGTGAACATCGGCATCCGGCCATAGCGCCCCAGGCCGCGGAAGGCCTTGAAATCGACCAGCTTGATACCGGTGTACACCAGCACGCCCGCCAGGCTTGCCACCGGAATCTGCTGCAGCACGCTGCTCAGCACCACCACGAACGCCAGCAACCAAAGACCATGCAGAATCGCCGACGCACGCGTCTGCGCACCCGCCTGGACGTTGGCCGAACTGCGCACGATCACGCCGGTCATCGGCAATGCCCCCAGCACACCGCACAGCATGTTGCCGATACCTTGCGCCGACAGCTCGCGATCGAAATCCGATCGCTGGCCACTGTGCATGCGGTCTACCGCTGCAGCCGACAGCAGCGTCTCGGCGCTGGCGATGAAGGCCAGGGCGAAGGCGGCCACCAGCAAGGTCGGATCGGCCAGTTTGAGCAGGTCGTCCGGACGAATCCAGTCGATCGCCTCCGACAGGTCCGCAGGCACCTGCACGCGATTGACCGGCAGCGCCAGCCAGATGCTGATCACGGTCATAATCGCCACGCCCAGCAAGGCACCGGGGATGAAGCGCAGGCGCTGTGGGCGCCAACGCTCCCAGCTCCACATCATTGCGATGGTGCCCAGGCCCAGGGCGCCGGCCTGCCAGCCATTACCGGCGGTTTCCAACGGCAGTGCCGAGGCCAGGGTCGCGGGGAAACCCAGCAGGTTCTCGACACCCGAGGGCTGTGGCGCGCTGTCGAACATCACATGCACCTGCGACAGCACGATCAGCACGCCGATACCGGCCAGCATGCCGTACACCACCGCCGGTGCAGTGACGCGAAACCAGCAGCCCAGACGCAGTCGCCCGGCCAGCAGCTGCAACAGGCCTGCCAGCAGCAGGATCGGTCCGAGCATGGCCACACCGTGCTGGCGCACCAACTCGAACACCAGCACCGCCAGGCCCGCGGCCGGGCCGCTGACCTGCAGCGGCGAGCCGGCCAGAAAGCCCACGACGATGCCACCGATGATCCCGGTGATCAGCCCTTTGGCGGGCGGCATGCCCGAGGCGATCGCGATGCCCATGCACAGCGGCAGGGCCACCAGGAACACCACGACCGAAGCCAGTAACTCTCGCGGCAAGGCCGCTTTTATCTGTGTCATGTTCACCATAACGCTCCTTTTCTGATTCACGGCCATTCCACTGGCCGACGGCACGGGGATCCCTGAATCGCGCGCAGGCGCGGGCCGCCAGCAGGATTGCCGGCAAGTAGGTCAGAGAAATTCAAGGCAGCAGAAAGCCCTGCCGCGCCTGGTGGGCGCAGCCGGCTATCAAGGTTTCTTCAGGTGTTGGGGTCGCTTAGTAGCGGCCTCTCGGAGTTGCGCACGGCACTGGCTCGCCAGCAGCCAGGGGCAGGAAGCTGTCGCTCGCGGCGTCGTAGGCTTCGATGCGGCTGGTTTCGATATCGTAGACCCAGCCGTGGATGTAGAGCTGTCCGGCCGCCAGGCGCGCGGCGACCGAAGGATGAGTGCGCAGGTGGTGCAGCTGGGCGATGACGTTTTCCTTGGTCAGCACCTTCATGCTCTCGTGTTCCGTTGCGCACGAGCAGTTGCTCTCGACCACGGTACGGGCCACTTCGGCGTGGCGCAGCCAGGCGGAAACGGTCGGCATCTTGGTCAGCGACTGCGGGTTGAGCACTGCGCGCATCGCACCGCAGTCGGAGTGACCGCAGACGATGATGTGGTGAACACCCAAGGCCATCACGGCGTATTCGATGGCGCTGGAAACACCGCCGTTCATCTGTCCGTAGGGCGGTACCACGTTGCCGACGTTACGGGTCACGAACAGATCGCCCGGCGAGCTCTGGGTGATCAGTTCGGGCACGATGCGCGAGTCGGCGCAGGTGATGAACATCGCGCGCGGTTTCTGCGCGGTGGCGAGCTTCTTGAACAGCTCCTGCTGCTCGGGGAAAACGTGATGGTGAAACTTCAGGAAGCCGTCGACGATGTGCTTCAGGGCAGCATCGGCGCTCTCGGCGGGAGCGGCCGGAACGGGCTTGGATGGGTCCTTGACGGGCATGATTCATCCTCTTGACGGTTTGTAGGTAAGTTCCATTTTACCGGGGAAAGATTCTGGCTATGCGGAGAATTAGATGACGCGCACAGGTAATAAATCACAGTCGCGCTGGACTGACTTCCTACGCTAGCGGAGAAAACTTAACTGAAACTGAATTCGGAGGCTCTAGAACGGGCGTTCCAGGTTTTCGAGGGGAGCTTTTGATAATAGCAAAAAAGCATCAATTGCCAAGCTCCATGAGTGAAAATAATGCATCAGATTACCTGGATTAAGCCCTTCGCCCTGCACGCTTCTGCGTGAAAGGGCTGTGAGCGCCGGCAGCCAACGCGCTACAGCCTGACGTTTTAGGGCGTGCTTTCCTACGAAACGCATACTCTTCGCCCCATATATCGCCAGCATTTGCCGATAGTAGGATTCGCTCCGTTTCTCACTGCGAAGACACGGACCGTCCATGCCCCGTCTGCACCTTACGTTCCTGAGCTGCCTGGTTTTCTGCCATCCCCTGCTCGCCCAGGCACAACGCGCCGAACTGCTGGATGTCTATCGCTCGGCGGTCGAACACGATGCCCAGCTCAATGCCGCTCGCCAGCTATACCGAGCTGTCCGCGAATACAACGATGCTCGTTACGACTACATCATCGATTCACTGAAGCTCAAGCAGGCCGCCGGCAGCCTGGCCCCCAGGGACCTGCTCGAGCTCTCCCATTACCTGAGCCGCAATTACGACCCCGACCGCGACTTCCTGCCCCCAAAGCCAGGCAGCCAGCCGTCAGTTAAACAGCTGAACCAAATATCAATCACTCAATGACTGCAGAGTGGTTTCCGCTTTTCAGCAGCCGTATACGACTGCTCCGCGACCACCTGCAAGTGAATGGCCAGGCCGTGCCGTTGACGCCGGGCATAGCGTTGAGTGCGGAGATCGGGACCGGCCGGCGGACGGTGATCGACGACTTCCTCAGCCCGTTGCAGCAGCGGGTTCAGGAGAGTTTGAGAGAGCACTGAACTCGAAAAATGGCAAAAGCACTTTATCCAATACTGGCGAAATATGAAAAAAATATCTGCATCCATAACGCTGTGCCTCACTATGCTGACACTTTCGACAAGCGCCTACGCAAACACCACGCAGGCGTGTCGCTCACAAGACCGAGGGTTTGAAAGCGAGTACGCATTAAACTTTTCGCAATTACAAAATTTCGGTATATCCCATGTTTCGGAAAAACCCTTACACACTCGACTGAGCAATCTGCAAGGTCAAAATGCGGAATCTGTATGGGCCGGCGCCAACATCAACCCTAACTTGTACGTGGCCACCCAAGTAAAATCGACAGATAATTTCACCCTGACCCAGACGCGGCGAGATGAAGTGTCGCAACTGAGCACACACGAACAATATCCGAGGATGCACATTTACCTGAAAAAAATTTCAAATCAAGAAAAAGCCTCAGAGGCCCACATCGCATACAAAGAAAATATTGAAGCTGTCTCTATTTGGCTCGAGCGAGCCAGTGCAATTAACCTCAACGACGGATCTTGGCATAGCGAAATGGCGCGGGGGTCGCTAGCCTTCGCCGCTGCCACCCAGGGCAAGCCACTCTCCGATGAAGATTTTCAGAAGGTATCGGACGCACTGGCTAAAAACATCGCAAACCTTATTGCTCAGTACCACAGCATCCCTACATTAAATGAACTCGTTGAACTGGAAATCCAATCGACCGTCAGCGCTCTCAATCTTAAGACGTGGCATTGGCCTGGAACGCTTACCGACAGCCTTCCACTCCAAGCAGGGGGTCTCGGCCATGATTTTGTACATATTCCCGGTAGCGGCGTCGTGTACATTAAAAATCTTCTCATCGCAGTCATGCAATATGCCGCCGGGCTGAACCGATATCTATGGAGTTTCACCACTTTAGACATACTCCCCCTCTGGAAATACGCCAAAGAATTCCAAAGCTACGCCGCTGATCACACTTACAAGTTGTTTAGGTGGCTCGGCGCTGGCGAAGTTCCCCCACAACAAGATGAAGAACTGGCAGCGCATCCTGCCTGCACGTTACGCGACTCACGAGACAAGATAATTTATAGGCTGAATTTGTGACTTAATTTTCGCGACCGAGCACCTGGCTGTTGAAACAGGGCAACCCGAACCGCCGGCAACACTTGTGACGCGTAGCCTGCTGTCACTGCCCAGCCAAGCGGATCCCGTAGACGCAATGGATAGCCCCGACATAAACACGGCACTCATCGAGGCAACGAGCGTTGGTTCTACGAGCAAAGGTGGGATACCTGAACGTGTCTGGTTCCAGCGATCGGACGATAGTTTTTCGAGTCGCCACATGGGCGCTGCACTAGGGCCACACGGGGGTGACATCGATATCGATCGGTTAGTCCAGGCCGTAGCGGTCTTCGCTCCTTCCGGCGCTGCGCTCAGCCATTTCGACGTAGCGCAGGCACAGACCTTGCAGCCGGTACCCGCCGCAAACTGGCGATAACCCCCACTTCACTAGACGACTAACGGCTACCAGGCTAGAACAACCCCATTTGCCGCCCCGGCGGGCAGAACGCGGTGCAGTCCAGCACTAGCGAGTCCCGCCCCTCGAAGCCCAGACGGCGTATGGCATTGGCAAACCGCTGCGCCAGCAGCTCGGCAAAGACCCCTTCACCGCGCATCCGCGCCCCAAAGCGGCTGTCATACAGCTCACCGCCCCGGCTCTGACGAATCAGGCTCAGCACGTGGGCCGCGCGCTGCGGGTAGTGGTCCTGCAACCACTGTTCGAACAACGGCGCCACCTCCAGCGGCAGGCGCAGCATCATGTAGGCGGCGCTCTGCGCGCCAGCTTCCTTGGCGGCCTGAAGCAGGTGCTCCAGCTCGCTGTCGTTGATCATCGGGATCATCGGCGAACACAGCACGCCCACCGGTACACCCGCCTCGCGCAACACGCGGATCGCCCGCAGGCGCGCCTTGGGTGCTGCTGCGCGGGGCTCGAGGGTGCGTTTGAGTTCGTCGTCGAGGGTGGTCAGGCTGATCATCACCCGCACCAGGCGCTGGCTGGCCAGTTCGCTCAAGAGGTCCAGGTCTCGTAGCACCAGCGAGCCCTTGGTGACGATGGTCACCGGGTGTCGGTAGCGCAGCAGCACCTCGAGCAGGCGACGGGTCAACTGGTGCTCGCGCTCTATGGGCTGGTAGGGGTCGGTGTTGGCGCCGAGGTTGATCGGTGCACAGACATAACCCGGCTTGCTCAACTGCTGTTCGAGCACCTCGGCAGCATTGGTCTTGGCGATGAGCTTGGTCTCGAAGTCGAGGCCGGGAGAGAGGTCCCAATAGGCGTGGCTGGGCCGGGCGTAGCAGTAGATGCAGCCGTGTTCACAACCGCGGTAGGGGTTGATCGAACGGTCGAAGGGCAGGTCGGGCGAGGTGTTGCGGGCGATGATGGTCTTGGCGGTTTCGATCCGCACCTCGGTGCCCTGGGTGAGGGGGACTTCCTGGTGCCAGCCGTCGTCCTCGACCACCGAATGGCTGGGGGCGAAGCGATTGTGGGGGTTGGTGGCGGTGCCGCGACCACGGACTGGGGTTGGTTTCATGGTGGAAAACCCGGATTACTGTATGCGCATACAGTAATCCGGGTTTGCACAGAAGACCAGTGCCGTCAGGCGGACAGGGTCAGTGCGGCTTCTTGAGCTTCGGGTTCGGGAAGAACTGAACCGTCTGCACCTTTACCGGCTCGGCCTTGACCGCCTGCTGGTTTACCCGGGTACCGAGCTCCTTGGGCACCGACAAGCCCTGCTCGTTGAGGGTGTCGGTGAAGCCGCAGGCCACGCACTCGCGGTGTGGCACGCCGTCTTCATTCCACATCATCAGCTTGTCGGGCTCGCTGCACGCCGGGCATACCGCCCCGGCGATGAAGCGTTTCTTGGTCTTGATCACGCCGCCCTCACTCATGCCGCCGCATCCTCGGTCAGTCCACTATGACGCAGCAGCGCATCGATGGAAGGCTCACGACCACGGAAATCGACGAACAGCACCATTGGCTCGCGCGAACCGCCACGGGCCAGGATCGCCTCGCGGAACGCGCGTCCGGTCTCGGCATTGAGCACGCCTTCTTCCTCGAAGCGCGAGAAGGCGTCGGCCGACAGCACTTCGGCCCACTTGTAGCTGTAGTAGCCCGCCGCATAACCGCCGGCGAAGATGTGCGCAAAGCTGTTAGGGAAGCGGTTGTAGGCCGGCGGACGCATCACCGTGACCTCGTCGCGCACGCCCTCGAGCACCTGCAGCACGCTGCGGCCGTCGCCATGGGTGGCGTGCAGCTCGAAGTCGAACAGCGAGAACTCCAGTTGGCGCACCATCATCATCCCGGACTGGAAGTTCTTCGCCGCCAGCATCTTGTCCAGCAGGTCCTGGGGCAGCGGCTCGCCGGTCTCGTAGTGGCCGGAAATCAGTGCCAGGCCTTCAGGCTCCCAGCACCAGTTCTCCATGAACTGGCTCGGCAGCTCGACCGCGTCCCAGGCCACACCGTTGATGCCGGACACACCGGCATGCTCGATGCGGGTGAGCAGGTGGTGCAGGCCGTGGCCGAACTCGTGGAACAGCGTGGTGACTTCGTCGTGGGTGAGCAGCGCCGGCTTGCCCGGTGCGGCCGGGGTGAAGTTGCACACCAGGTTGGCCACCGGGCTCTGCAATGCACCGGCCGCGGTGCGGCGACGGTCGCGGGCACCGTCCATCCAGGCGCCACCACGCTTGTTGGCACGGGCGTAGAGGTCAAAGAAGAAGCGCCCGACGTGCTGGCCGTTCTCCTTGATCTCGAACAGGCGCACGTCCGGGTGCCAGGCGTCGAAGCCCTTGAGTTCGGCGATTTCGATGCCGTACAGGCGCTGGACGATGCTGAACAGGCCGCTCAGCACCTTGTCGATCGGGAAGTAGGCGCGCAGGGTTTCCTGCGACACGCTGTAGCGCTGCTCGCGCAGCTTCTCGCCGTAATAGCCGGCGTCCCAGCTGGCCAGCTCCGGAGTGCCCTGCTCGGCGGCGTAGGCCTTGAGCTGCTCCAGATCCTGAGCTGCGAACGGCTTGGAACGCTTGGCCAGGTCACGCAGGAAGCTCAGCACCTGGTCGCTGGACTCGGCCATCTTGGTGGCCAGGCTCAGCTCGGCGTAGTTGGCGTAGCCCAGCAGCCCAGCCAGCTCCTGGCGCAGGTCGAGGATCTCGGCCATCACCGGGCCGTTGTCGAACTGTCCGGCGTTCGGGCCCTGGTCCGAGGCGCGGGTGCAGTAGGCGGCGTACAGCTCTTCGCGCAGGGCGCGGTCGCTGGCGTAGGTCATCACCGCGTAGTAGCTGGGGAACTCCAGCGTGATCAGCCAACCGTCGAGGCCTTTGGCCTGGGCAGCGGCGGCCATCTGCGCCTTGGCCGAATCGGTCAGGCCGGCCAGTGCGGCTTCGTCGGTGACGTGCTTGGTCCAGGCCTGGGTGGCGTCGAGCAACTGGTTGGAGAAACGGCTGCCCAGCTCGCTGAGCTTGCTCTGCACTTCGGCATAGCGCTGCTGCTTGTCGGCCGGCAGGTCGATACCCGACAGGCGGAAGTCACGCAGGGCATGGTCGAGGATCGTCTTCTGCGCCACGTCGAAGCTGGCGGCTTCATCGCTGTTGGCCAGCGCCTGGTAGGCATCGAACAGGGCGCGGTTCTGCCCCAGTTCGGTGGAATAGGCGCTCAGCGCCGGCAGGCACGACTCGTAGGCCTCGCGCAGTTCCTTGCTGTTGCACACCGCATTGAGGTGGCTGACCGGGCTCCAGGCCGCGCCCAGGCGGTCGTTGAGTTCGTCCATCGCCAGCACCAGGCCGGCCCAGGAGGGATTCTTGCCCTGCTGCGCGAGGATATCGGCGATGGCCTTGCGGTTGTCGGCCAGGATCTGCTCGATCGCCGGCAGCACGTGTTCGGCGCGGATTTCGGAGAAGGGTGGCAGGTCGTGGGACTGCAGAAGCGGGTTGTTCGCACTCACGGTTTGGATACCTTGGCAGGAGAAACACGGGACCATCTTAATTACAATCGACGCCGACCGCAGCAGGCAGCCTGCCTATCGGCATTGCAGAGGGACACTATCATGGCCATCCGGACCTTCCGGGAACACACGCCGAAAGTCGGCCCACGCGCCTTCGTCGACCGTTCGGCGGTGGTGATCGGCGACGTGCAGATCGGTGAAGACAGCTCGGTCTGGCCGCTGACCGTAGTGCGCGGCGACATGCACCGGATCCGCATCGGCGCGCGCACCAGCGTGCAGGATGGCAGCGTGCTGCACATCACCCACGCCGGCCCCTTCAACCCGGACGGCTTCCCGCTGATCATCGGCGACGAAGTGACCATCGGTCACAAGGTGATGCTGCACGGCTGCACACTGGGCAACCGGATCCTGGTCGGCATGGGCAGCACCATCATGGATGGCGCCATCGTCGAGGACGAGGTGATCATCGGCGCCGGCAGCCTGGTGCCGCCCGGCAAGCGCCTGGAGAGCGGCTACCTGTATGTCGGCAGCCCGGTAAAGCAGGCCCGGCCGCTGAACGAAAAGGAACGCGCGTTCTTCCCCTACAGCGCCAGCAACTACGTGAAGCTCAAGGACCAGCACCTGGCCGAAGGCTACGATCAACCGGAATGACCCATTCGCGGGCAAGCCCGCTCCTACAGGCTCTGTGATTATCCTGTATGAGCGGGCTTGCCCGCGAAGCAGTCGACGCAAGACTTGAGTGGACCCGCATACATGCACCAGCAAAACATCCTCTTCGACCTCGACGGCACCCTGACCGACCCACGCCAGGGCATCACCCGCTCGATCCAGTACGCCTTGGCCAAACTAGGTATCGACGAGCCCGACCTGACCCGCCTCGAGCATTTCATCGGCCCGCCCTTGCTGCAGGCCTTCATGCAGTTCTACGGCTTCGACGAGGCCAAGGCCTGGGAGGCGGTCAACTTCTACCGCGAACGCTTCCGCGTCACCGGCCTGTACGAGAACCTGGTATTCGACGGCGTGCCAGAGCTGCTGCAAGCCCTGAACGACCAGGGCCGCACCTTGTACGTTGCCACCTCCAAGCCTTGGGAGTTCGCCCGCGAGATCGCCCGGCACTTTGCTTTCGACCGGCATTTCAAGGTGATCTACGGCAGTGAGCTGGATGGCACCCGCACCAACAAAGTCGAGCTGATCCGCCATCTGTTGGACGAAGAAGGGCTGGACCCGGCGCAGACCCTGATGATCGGTGACCGCAAGCACGACCTGATCGGCGCCCGCAGCAACGGGTTGCAGGCCGTGGCGGTGGGATACGGTTTCGGCAGCCGCGAAGAGCTGGTGGCCGAGGCGCCGGCGTTTCATTTCGACACGGTGGCGGATTTGCACCAGGCGTTCATCAAGGCTTGATGGCTACGGGGCCGCTCGCGGCCCCGGCATCTCACGGCTGGACCATCAACCGCTGCAACGCCGCTTTTCGCTGATCGATCGGCTGCTGCCCCAAGTGCTCGACCCGCTGATAGAACGTCGTCCAGTCCCCACCAGCCTGACGAAACAACGCCGCAAACGCCGGCACCCACTGGTCATACAGGCCGAACGGCAGCAGCTTGGCATTGCTCATCGGCCCATACACCCAGGCGTCATAGCGGCGGTCACCGGCCCAGTCCCGATCGCGCAGCTCGCGGTATTCACGTCGCAATCGCGCGAACTCGGCTTGCTTGGCCACCCGCTTGTCGGCATCAGCAAGCGTCCCAGCGTAGATCGCCTGCAGGCGCTCGCGACTCGCCAGCACCAGGCGGATGAACTGTTCACGCTGCCGCGCCCCATCCTCGTGAGCCGCCGCAAGCCCACGCGCCATGCGCCATTGCCGCGTGCCCTCCTGTTCGACGAAGGTGGCGAAGGACTCGTTGAATTCGGTGTCGTCCTTCACGTAGAAGCGCTGGTGCGCCAGTTCGTGAAAGATCAGCGTGGCCAGGCGCTCCTCGCCCCAGCCCAACATAGACGAGAGAATCGGATCGTCGAACCAGCCCAGGGTCGAGTAAGCCTCGACACCCCCGACGTACACATCCAGCCCTTGCTCGCGCATCAGCGCCGCTGCCCCGCGCGCAGCGCCCTGGCGGTAGTAGCCGCGGTAGGCGACGCAACCGGCGATGGGGAAGCAGTGAGTGACCGGTTGCAGCGAAAGCTCCGGCGTGGCGAACACATTCCACACCACATAGGGCCGCCCGAGATCGGCGTACACCCGGTAGCTGCGATTGTCTGGCAGCTTCAGGTGCTCGCTTGCGAAAGTGCGGGCCTGTTCGGCATGCAGCAGACGCTGACGCAGCGGTTCGTCCGTCGTGGGGTCGGCCAGCACCCGCTCCACTGGCTGGCGGGCACGCAGCAGTTGCCATTGCCCCTCGGCCAGCTGGCCGTAGTAGCCGAGGCTGCCGCAACCGCTCAGCAGGAGCGCGGCCAGCAGCGGAACAAAAGGGCTGAAAACGCGGTCGAGAGCCCGGTGGCCTGAGCGCTGTAGCAGAAAAAGTCGAAACATCAGGGCTGTTCATCCCGCTCAAGGCCTGTGCGTTCCAAGACTATCTCGCCAGAGGGCCTTTTCGCCATGCGTACACTGTTTGCCGTCGGCACCTTCGGGCTGCTGAGCGCCTGCTCCACCTTGCCCGACCCCGACCCCAACCAGGCCTGGATCGACCTCGCCCGCGACGACGACACCTCGCTGCACGCCGTGCAGGTGGACGAGCGCGACTGGGCCGACAACCGCTATTTCGAAGTGCCGCCGGGTAGCCACGAACTGACGGTGCGTTACCAGTTTCCGGTCACCCCGAGCAATATCGGCCCAGTCGACGAACCACTGTGGCGCGACTGCCAACTGAACCTCACCTTCAAGGACTTCAGCGCCGGCCAGCGCTACAGCCTGCAAGCCGGCAGCATTGGCTTCCGGCCTTGGGTGAAACTCTATGACGAACAGCAGAAACTGATAGGCCAAGGCCTGCCAGCGGGCTGTCAGCGCACCTGATCAGCGCTATGCTTGTAGCCTGTGACCCGCAAGCGGAGTTTCGTCATGCGCCAGCCCATGATGCTGATCGCCCTCAGTGCACTGGGGGCTTGCGCCAGCCCCTTGCCACCCAAAGACCCGGCCCAGGCCTGGGTCGACCTCTATACCGTCACCCCCGGTCGTACCATCATGGCCGACAAGCTCGATGGCAAGCGCCTCGACGACGGCCGGTACTTCCAGCTCACGCCGGGCCGCCATGAACTGGTGGTGCGCTTCGACTACGAGCTGACTGCCGGGCTCTTCACCACAAGCCCGACCGAGCGCACCTGCTACCTGACCGTGCGCTTCGACAACTTCAAGGCCGGTGAGCGCTATCGCCTCGAAGCCCGGGCCCCGGCGATGCAGCCGCAGGTATACCTGTACGACGCCAACCGCCAGGTGCTGGTGGACGAGCCGAGCAACATCTTCTGCATCCCATGAACAACGGGGTCGCGCTGCGACCCCGCTGCAACGACCGCTATTGGTCGTTCTTCTGGTAGATGATCTTTTTGGTCCCGCCATCGCAGCTGCCAACGACCATGTTCGGATCACTGACCTCGCTGTTCGGCACGATTTCCAGGGTGTAGGAAGGCACCCCGGCCGCCTGGATCTTCGCCTCGATCTCGGCCTTGAGCTCCTCGCATGGCTTGACTGCCGCCAGCGCGGAGGTGGCCAGCAACGAGGCCAGAACGGCGAATGCTACGCGGATCATGGAACGGCTCCTCAAAGGGCAGGCAAGCTGCCGACCCTTCCAGACTACAGCAAGCAAAGCCTAACCTACGAGAGCAGCGTCGCATCCAGGCTGATCGTCGCATTGAGCACCTTGGACACCGGGCATCCCGCCTTGGCCTTGTTGGCAATCTCCTGGAACTGCGCCTCACTGGCACCGGGGACCTTGGCCTTGAGGGTGAGATGCACGGCGGTAATGGCAAAGCCATCGGGCTGCTTGTCGAGGCTGACTTCGGCGACGGTGTCGATGCGTTCGGGCGTCAGCCCGGCCTCACCCAGCATCATCGATAGCGCCATCGAGAAACAGCCCGCATGGGCCGCACCGATCAGCTCCTCGGGGTTGGTCCCAGGCGATCCTTCGAAGCGGGTATTGAAGCCATAGGGGTTCTGCTTGAGGGCGCCACTCTCGGTGGACAGCAGGCCCTTGCCATCCTTGAGCCCTCCCTGCCAGATCGCCGATGCTGTCTTTTTCATGATGCCTCCTGGATGTTCAGTGGGTGTCACTACGGATTCTGAGGACACTGCCTACAGCAAGTTCAGATCAATCCATGGTCAATCATTGAATCCATCGCAGGGTGCCCATACAGAGTTACAAAGGCCCTTGGCCAACCAATTTCCTGCGGAGGCTCCGATGACGCAGCTGCGTGACCTGAAGATTTCCACCCTCGACCTGGTGCCGGTGCGCGCCGATGCCGGCCCGGCCCAGTCGCTACGCAACTCACTGGACCTGGCGCAGCACGTCGAGCGTTTCGGCTACAACCGGTTCTGGGTGGCCGAACACCACAACATGGACGGCATCGCCAGCTCGGCGACCTCGGTGCTGATGGGCTATCTCGCTGGCGGCACCTCGCGCATCCGCATCGGCTCGGGCGGGGTGATGCTGCCCAACCATGCGCCGCTGGTGATCGCCGAACAGTTCGGCACCCTGGCCAGCCTCTACCCCGGCCGCATCGACCTGGGCCTGGGCCGTGCGCCCGGTTCCGACCAGATGACCGCACGCGCCCTGCGCCGCGAGCGCTCTGGCAGCGCCGACGACTTCCCCGACGATGTCGAGGAGTTGTCGCGCTATCTCGGCCCTCGTACCGACGATCAGAAAGTGATCGCCGTGCCCGGCCACGACACCGAAGTGCCGATGTGGCTGCTGGGTTCAAGCCTGTTCAGCGCGCAACTGGCCGGCATGCGCGGCATGCCATACGCCTTCGCCTCGCACTTCGCCCCGCGCTACATGCACGAGGCGATCCGCATCTACCGCGACCATTTCAAGCCGTCGACAACGCTGGACAAGCCCTACGTGATGCTGGGCATCCCGATGGTGGTGGCGGACAGCGACGAGAAGGCCGAATACCTGGCGACCTCGGTCTACCAGCGCATCCTCGCGCTGATCCGCGGCCAGAGCCTGATGCAGCGCCCACCCGTGCAGAGCATGAACGGCCTGTGGCTGCCCCATGAGCGTGATGCGGTGGGGAGTTTCCTTGGGCTGGCGATGATTGGCAGCCCGCAGAAGGTGCGGGCGAAGGTGGAGGTGTTGCTGGAGCAGACCGGCGCGGATGAGCTGATCTTCACCTGCGACCTGTATGAGCATGCGGATCGGGTGCGCTCGTATGAGCTGCTGGCACAGGCGTTGAAGGGCGATTGAATGTCGTATGTGGAAGCAAGTGCCTTAGTCGAAATCTAAAGGCCTGCCCAATCCCCAGGCAGGAGCGGCGAACCGCCGCTCCTGCAGGTATTGTGTTCGGATTTACGCCTCAACCGCGGCGATAGATGATTTCCTTGGTCCCGGCCTCGCAGCTGCCGATCACCTTGCCAGCCGGCGTGCCCTTGTCGACGATCTCCAGCGTATACCCCTGAACCCCCTTGGCATCGAGCTTGGCTGCAATTTCGCTCTTGAGCTCCTCGCACGGCTTACCTGCCGCCATCGCTCCACCGGCCAACATCATCAGGCCTACTGCCAGAAACACTTTCTTCATCGTCATCGTTCCTTATGCGGATCAAAAAAGCAGCATAGAGCACCGGCGTATACCGGTGCCCCTGGAAGTCATACGCCATAACTCAAGAACAGGCTATCCCCATACTGTTTCAACTGTTGGCGATGCGGAACCCGACCTTGAGCGTGACCTGGAAATGCGCAGCCTTGTTGTCGCGGATATGGCCACGCGTATCGACCACCTCGAACCACTCCAGGTGCTTGATGCTCTTGCCGGCTTCGGCCAGGGCATTGTTGATCGCATCTTCGATACTCGTGGGCGAGGAACCGACGAGCTCGATCTTCTTGTAGGTGTGATGATCGGACATGAACACTCTCCTTGGATGATGTGCTGGATTGAGCCTAGCAGCGCAGGCCCGGTTTACCTGCGAGCCATCGCCTCGGGCGAAAGTTCGATCGCACTTTCGGCACAGCGCGCAGTCGCACTCTTTACACCCTACTCAGCGAAGGAGAGTCCACATGGCCCGTAACGCACTGCGCAAGACCTCACTGGAAAGCATGGAAGCGGAGATCGAAAGCCTGCTCAAGACGCTGGAAGACCTCAAAGGCGATGCCTCGGAGGAAACGCAGAAAACCATGAAGGCCCTGCGCGGCAACGCCCAGAACGCCCTCAAGCATTCGCGCAGCCTGCTGACCGACGCCTACGAAGAAGTGAAGGCTCGCACCCGGGAAACCGGCATCGCCACCCGTGACTACGCCCAGGAACACCCCTGGACCACTGCGGGCGTGGCCGTTGGCGCATTGGGCCTGCTTGCGGCCTACTTGCTGTGCCGCCGCAACTAGGGTCTGTATGAAAAGTCTTGAGACGAAGGTCAGGCAAGGCGAAAACAGCCGAGGAACGGCCGGGGTCGCGCTCGACTTTACGGGTTGTAAATGAGCATTCCGAGGCCGTTTTCAACGCAGCATCACCGAGTATCAAGGCTTTTCGGACAGAGCCTAAGCCTGCGCCTGCAACTCCCGGCGTAACCACTGCGCCAACTGCTCGGCGCGCCCATCGGCGGCGCGCCGCGGCACCCATAGCGCCAACGCCGCTGGCGTCGGCGAAAAACCCCACGGCGCCGCCAGGCGTCCGCCACGCAGGTCGTCCGCCACCAGCGGTTGCGGCGCGATCGCCACCCCCAAACCCGCCACCGCAGCCTCCAGCAGGTAATACAGGTGCTCGAATGCCTGTCCGAAGGTCAGCGCACTGGCGTCCAGCCCTTGCTGCGCGGCCCAGGTCGGCCACGCCTGTGGACGCGAGGTGGTATGCAGCAAGGCTTCACCCAGCAGCGCACGTGCAGGGGCCTGGCACAGGCGCTCGAAGCCGGGAAAGTGCGGGCTGAGCACCGGCCCGATACGTTCCTCGGCCAGTACATGCACCTGCATGTCGGCGGGCCACGGCGGCTCGGCATACACCAGCAACGCATCCAACCCCGGGCGGCGCGGATCCAGATCGCCCTCTCCGGCCGACAGGTGCAGACGCAGCTCAGGCAGATCGGCCTTCAAACGCCCGAGCCGGGGAATGAACCACCGCGCCAGCAGGCTGCCGGAGCATCCCAGGACGAAGGGTGCATCGCTGACATCACGGCTGAGCTCGGCGCATACGCTGCGCAGGCGGTCGAAGGCATCGAAGCTGGCATCGCGCAGGCGAACCCCGGCATCTGTGAGTTTGATGCCACGCCCATCCTTGATGAACAGCGCCACGCCGAGATGCTCCTCGAGCACCTTGATCTGCCGGCTCACCGCGCCGTGGGTCACGTGCAGCTGTTCGGCGGCCTGGCTGACGCTATTCAGCCGGGCAGTGGCCTCGAAAGCGCGCAGGGCATTGAGGGGAGGGAGGTCCTGAGGCATTTGACTTGTGAGTTTTCCTGACGAGTTGTCGCAATCTTATCGGTTTTCAGGGGACGTTGCGCTGGGTAGAGTAGGCCCATCGATCAGTGGTGGCCTCTTCGCGGGCAAGCCCGCTCCCACCAGTGCAGTGCTGTATTCAACCTGCGGGAGCGGGCTTGCCCGCGAAGAAGGCGACACGATCTTCCAATCCAGACCCCTATGGAGCGCCCCATGTCCCAGTCCCAATACCGCCCCGGCCCCGACGCCAATGGCCTGTTCGGCGCATTCGGCGGCCGCTACGTAGCCGAAACCCTGATGCCCCTGGTCCTGGACCTGGCCCGCGAGTACGAAGCGGCCAAGGCAGACCCCGAATTCCTCGAGCAGCTCGCCTACTTCCAGCGCGACTACATCGGTCGCCCCAACCCGCTGTACTTCGCCGAGCGCCTGACCGAGCACTGCGGCGGCGCGAAGATCTTCTTCAAGCGTGAAGAGCTCAACCACACCGGCGCGCACAAGGTGAACAACTGCATCGGTCAGGTGCTGCTGGCCAAGCGCATGGGCAAGAAGCGCCTGATCGCCGAGACCGGCGCCGGCATGCACGGCGTGGCCACCGCCACCGTCGCTGCGCGCTTCGGCCTGCCCTGCGTGATCTACATGGGCGCCACCGACATCGAGCGCCAGCAGGCCAACGTGTTCCGCATGAAGTTGCTGGGCGCCGAGATCGTTCCGGTCACCGCCGGCACCGGCACCCTGAAGGACGCCATGAACGAGGCCCTGCGCGACTGGGTCACCAACGTCGAAGACACCTTCTACCTGATCGGCACCGTGGCCGGCCCGCACCCGTATCCGGCGATGGTCCGCGATTTCCAGTCGATCATCGGCAAGGAAACCCGCGCCCAGTTGCACGAGAAGGAAGGCCGCCTGCCAGACAGCCTGGTCGCCTGCGTCGGCGGCGGCTCCAACGCCATGGGCCTGTTCCACAACTTCCTCGAAGACGAAAGCGTGCAGATCATCGGCGTCGAAGCCGGTGGCCATGGCGTGCACACCGACAAGCATGCCGCCAGCCTCAACGGCGGCGTCCCTGGCGTACTGCACGGCAACCGCACCTACCTGCTGCAGGACGACGATGGCCAGATCACCGATGCCCACTCGATCTCCGCCGGCCTGGACTACCCCGGCATCGGCCCCGAGCACGCCTACCTGCACGAAGTGAAGCGGGTCGAATACGTCAGCATCACCGACGACGAAGCCCTGGACGCCTTCCACGCCACCTGCCGCCTCGAAGGCATCATCCCGGCGCTGGAGAGCTCCCACGCCCTGGCCGAGGCGATCAAGCGCGCCCCGAACCTGCCCAAGGATCACCTGATGGTCGTGTGCCTTTCCGGCCGCGGCGACAAAGACATGCAAACCGTGATGAACCACATGGCTGCCCAGGAGAAACAGGCATGAGCCGTCTTGAACAACGTTTCGCCGACCTGAAGGCCGAAGGCCGCTCGGCACTGGTCACCTTCATCACCGCAGGCGACCCTGGCTACGATGCCTCGCTGAAAATCCTCAAGGGCCTGCCTGAAGCCGGCGCCGACGTGATCGAGCTGGGCATGCCCTTCACCGACCCGATGGCCGACGGCGTGGCGATCCAGCTCGCCACCCTGCGCGCCCTGGAGGCTGGCCAGACCCTGGCGAAAACCCTGCAGATGGTCCGCGAATTCCGCGTCGGCAACCAGACCACGCCGATCGTGCTGATGGGCTACTACAACCCGATCCACCGCTTTGGCGTGGAACAGTTCGTCGCCGAGGCGAAGGCCGTCGGCGTCGATGGCCTGATCATCGTCGACCTGCCGCCAGAGCATGACGCCGAGCTGGCCACCCCGGCCCAGGCCGCGGGTATCGACTTCATCCGCCTGACCACCCCGACCACCGACGACGTGCGTCTGCCACGTGTGCTCGAGCGCAGCTCGGGCTTCGTCTACTACGTGTCGGTGGCCGGTGTGACCGGTGCGGGCTCGGCGACCACCGAGCACGTCAAGGAGGCCATCGCCTGCCTGCGTCGCCACACCGACCTGCCGATCAGCGTCGGTTTCGGCATCCGTACGCCAGAGCAGGCCGCAGCGATCGCCAAGCTGTCCGACGGCGTGGTGGTGGGCTCGGCACTGGTCGACAAGATCGCCCAGGCCAAGTCACCCGAACAGGCTGTGAGCGATGTGCTGAGCCTGTGCTCGGCGCTGGCTGAAGGGGTGCACGGCGCCCGGGGCTGAGGGGGAACTGGCGTACGACAGTTCCATGCACATGCATTCGGCTACCTGATAATTTTGCTAGTTGTGTCAGGCCTTCAGAGATCGCAAGCTGAAAGCTCACTAACTTGCTGAAGGAATAGCCGATATGCGTGTACTCTCAACCGCACTTCTTGCTCTGTTTATGTCAGGCACTGCACTTGCTGCAACTTGCCCCGAGCCCAAGGACATCAAGGAAGCCTCGACACAATCCACCGAGGATGGCTTCAGTGGCTATCACTACACTTCTGCAGATGGCAAATGGAAAGGCTTTGCGCCGAATGCCGATGACAAGGGCACCAAGGAAGTTCAGCTGGCCTCGTTGAAATTCGTCAACTCGCAGGAAGGTTCGACCTCCACTATTTGTCGCTACACGGACGCCAAAGGCGGAGGCCTGAGTCTTTCAAGCAAGAAATAATAAGAGGGGGGCGCCTAGCGCGCCCTTCTTTTGCGCATTTCTTGGCTCAATCCGTAGCAACAGATGGGTTCGATAGGCTGAGCTCACGCTCCAGCCACTCCACAAACCGCTCGATCAACGCCCCACGCCGCTTGCGTGGCGGCAACACCACGTAATAGCCACGCGACGAACGCAAACTCCCTTCCACTGGCCGGCACAGCAACCCCTGCTCGACCAGCCCGTCGACCAGATGCCCCCAGCCAATCCCGACCCCTTGTCCGGCGATCGCCGCCTGGATCAGCAGGGTGTAGTTGTCGAACCGCAACTGCCCCGGTGGCGGCGGGCTGGCCAGGCCAAAGCCACGAAACACCCCCGCCCAGTCGAACCAGCCACTGGCCTGTTCACCGCGTAGATGCAACAAGGGCAATCGTTCCAAAGCCACTGCTGACAAGGGTTTGCCATCAGTCAGCCGAGGGCTGCAAACCGGAAAGACCTCTTCATCGAACAACCAGCGGCTTTCGCCCTGATGAAAGCGCCCGTCGCCAAACAGCACGGCCACATCAATATCGGGGCGCAGCATCCCCTGACTGCGCTCACCGGTCACCAGGCTCACGTCCACCTGTGGATAAGCCTCGTGGAAGCGCTGCAGCCGGGGCATCAGCCAGAAGGCGGCAAAGGCGAAATCTGTGGCCACCTGCAGCACCTCGTGCTGGCCGCGGCCGCTCGCCTCGGCGATGCCTTCGTCCATCGCCTGCAAGCCCTGGTGGACCTGTTCGAACAGCGACTGGCCCGCATCCGTCAGCTCGATCCCCCGGTAGATCCGGTCGAACAGGCGCGTGCCCAACTGCGCCTCGAGCCGCTTGACCTGCTGGCTCACCGCCGGCTGCGTGGTGCCCAGTTCCAGTGCCGCCGCCGTGAAACCCCGCAAGCGCGCCGCCGCCTCGAACACGCGCAAGCTTTCCAGTGACATGCCCGCAAGGTGCTCAAACATAAGCTCAGCTAATCCCAGTCATTGCCCGCCATGGGCTTTACCCATGTTATCCAAAGCCGCATCCTCGATCGCAAGCAATTCACATAACGTTCGACGATGGAAGGCCCCCTCATGAAGCAACCCAACATCCTGTTCATCATGGCCGACCAGATGGCCGCGCCTATGCTGCCAATCTACAACCCCTCGCCGATCAGGATGCCGAACCTCGCCCGCCTCGCCGAACAGGCTGTGGTCTTCGATTCGGCCTACTGCAACAGCCCGCTGTGCGCGCCGTCGCGCTTCACCCTGGTCAGCGGCCAGTTGCCCAGCCGCATCGGCGCCTACGACAACGCCGCCGACTTTCCCGCCGACATCCCCACCTACGCCCACTACCTGCGCCGCCTCGGCTACCGCACCGCGCTGTCGGGCAAGATGCATTTCTGCGGCCCCGACCAGTTGCACGGCTATGAAGAGCGCCTGACCAGCGACATCTACCCCGCCGATTACGGCTGGGCGGTGAACTGGGACGCCCCCGACGTTCGCCCGAGCTGGTACCACAACATGTCCTCGGTGCTACAGGCCGGGCCGTGCGTGCGCACCAACCAGCTGGATTTCGACGAGGAAGTGGTGTTCAAGGCGCAGCAGTACCTGTACGACCACGTCCGCGAGGATGACGGTCGGCCGTTCTGCCTGACGGTATCGATGACCCATCCCCACGACCCCTACACCATCCCGCGGCGCTACTGGGATCTCTACGCGTCTGTGGATATCCCGCTGCCGCGCGACGAAATCGCCCAGGACCAGCAAGACCCCCACTCGCAGCGCCTGCTCAAGGTCTACGACCTGTGGGACAAGCCGCTGCCTGTGGACAAGATCCGCGACGCCCGCCGCGCCTACTTCGGCGCCTGCAGCTACATCGACGACAACATCGGCAAGCTGCTGCAGACCCTCGAGGATTGCGGCCTGGCCGACGACACGCTGATCGTGTTCTCCGGCGACCATGGCGACATGCTTGGCGAGCGCGGGCTCTGGTACAAGATGCACTGGTTCGAGATGTCGGCGCGGGTGCCGCTTCTGGTCCATGCGCCCAAGCGTTTCGCCGCGGCGCGGGTCAGCGCCAGCGTGTCCACCTGTGACCTGCTGCCGACCCTGGTCGAGCTGGCAGGCGGGGCTGTGGATAACAGCCTGCACCTGGACGGCCGCTCGCTGCTCGGCCACCTGCAAGGGCAGGGCGGACACGACGAGGTGATCGGCGAATACATGGCCGAGGGTACGGTCGGGCCGCTGATGATGATTCGGCGTGGCGCGTACAAGTTCGTGTACAGCGAACACGACCCGTGCCTACTCTACGACCTGAGCCACGACCCGCACGAGCGGGAGAACCTCACCGGCAGCCCGGATCATCAGGGCTTGCTGCAGGCATTTGTCGATGAAGCCAGGCAGCGCTGGGACGTTTCCAGCCTGCGCCAGCAGGTGCTGGCCAGCCAGCGCCGCCGCCGTCTGGTGGCCGAGGCCCTGGCCATCGGCAAGCTGAAAAGCTGGGACCACCAACCCCTGGTCGACGCCAGCCAACAGTACATGCGCAACCATATCGATCTCGATGACCTCGAGCGCAAGGCACGTTATCCACAGCCCGCACCCATGGATTGAGAAGAGAGGCCGCCATGCAGAAGTTCTCCACCGCCGTGATCGCCCTGGCCCTGGGCCTTGGCGCCCTGACCGCCCAGGCGGCCGACAGCGACACGCAATGCAGCACCGTCAAACTGGCTGACCCCGGCTGGAGCGATATCGCCTCCACCAACGCCATCGCCCGCTTGCTGTTCGAAAGCCTGGGCTACCAGGTGAAGATCGACAGCCTGGCCGTGCCGATCATCTACGGCGGCCTGAAAGATGGCCGCGTGGACGCCTTCCTCGGCAACTGGATGCCAGCGCAGCAGGGCTTTCATGACAAATTCATCGCCACCGGCGACGTGAAACAATTGTCGCGCAACCTCGAAGGCACCGAGTTCACCCTGGCAGTGCCCGACTACGTGTGGAACGCCGGTATCAAGGACTTCGCCGACCTGCAGAAACACGCCGAGCAGTTCGACAAGAAACTCTACGGCATCGGCTCCGGCGCGCCGGCCAACCTGTCGCTCAAAGAGATCATCGACACGAACGCGTTCGACCTCGGGCAGTGGAAGCTGATCGAGTCCAGCGAGCAGGCAATGCTGGCGCAGGTCGACCGCGCCGTGAAGAAGAACCAGTTCATCACCTTCCTCGGCTGGACACCGCACCCGATGAACGTGAAGCTGAAGATGCACTACCTCACCGGTGGCGAAAAATGGTTCGGCAGCAGGGGCGAGGTGTTCACCCTGGTGCGCAACGGTTATCCACAGGCGTGCCCGAATGCCGCGAAGCTGCTGGGCAATCTGGTATTTACCCTGGATATGGAGAACGCCATCATGGCCGAGGTTGTGGACAAGAAGGTCAGTTTCGACCAGGCGGCCAAGGCGTGGGTGAAGGCTCATCCACAAGTGCTGCAGGCGTGGCTCGCTGGCGTGAGCAGCAAGGCTGGCGGTGATGGACTGGAGGCCGTCAAGGGCAAACTCTGATTTCTGACTCGCCCGCGAATGCTGTGGTGCATTCACTGACGCATTCGCGGGCAAGCCCGCTCCTACAGTTGGTATGAATCCGCTCCAGACAGGGGCAAAACTCAGGACTGTGAATAACCCATGCCTCGCCTGACCCATCTGCTGCCCTTCCTGACCTGGCTTCCCCGGCAATCCGGCCGCAGCCTGCGCCAGGACCTGCTGGTGGGTCTGAGCGGCGCGATCCTCGCCCTGCCGCAATCCATCGCCTATGCGCTGATTGCCGGCCTGCCCGCCGAATACGGCCTGTATGCGGCCATCGTGCCGGTACTGATCGCCTGCCTGTGGGGGTCGTCCTGGCACCTGATCTGCGGCCCCACCGCCGCCATCTCCATCGTCCTCTACGCCAGCGTCAGCCCGCTGGCCGTGGCCGGCAGCAGCGACTACGTGACCCTCGTCCTGCTGCTGACCTTTCTTGGCGGGGTGTTCCAACTGCTGCTCGGGCTGCTGCGCTTCGGCGCACTGGTCAACTTCGTCTCCCATTCCGTGGTGCTCGGTTTCACCCTGGGTGCCGCCATCGTCATTGCCCTTGGCCAGTTGCCGAATCTGATGGGCATGGACTTGCCCAGCCAGGCCACGGCACTCAAGACCGCCCAGGACCTGTTCGCCCATGCCCGCGAAGTGGACCTGCCCTCGCTGGGGCTGGGCCTGGCCACCTTGCTGATTGGCATCGCCATCAAGCTCGTGCGCCCGCGCTGGCCGGCGCTGCTGATCAGCCTGGTGCTGGTGAGCCTGGTGGCGTGGCTGCTGCCCGGTTACTTCGCCCACGTGCCCCGCGTTCCTGCGTTCAGCGGCCATCTGCCGCCCCTGAGCCCGCTGCCGTTGCTCGACCTGGACCTGATCCTGCGCCTGCTGCCCAGCGCCGTGGCGGTGGGCATGCTCGGGCTGGTCACCAGCCTGTCGATCGCCCGCTCGTTGTCAGCACGTTCGGAACAACTGATCGACGCCGACCAGGAGATCCGCGCCCAGGGCTTTTCCAACATGGGCGGCGCGTTTTTCTCGGGTTACCTGTCGTCAGGTTCGTTCACCCGCTCCGGGCTGAGCTTCGAGGCGGGCGCCCGTTCCCCCATGGCCGGGGTGTTCTCGGCGCTGTGGGTGGCGCTGTTCGCCGTGGCCGGCGCCGGGCTCATCGCTCACCTGCCGATCCCGGCGATGGCCGGCAGCATCCTGCTGATTTGTTGGGGGCTGGTGGATCACCGGGCGATTCGCGCGTTGTTCCGGGTCAGTCGTTCGGAGTTCCTGGTGATGGCGCTGACTGCGGCGGCCACCCTGTTGCTGGAGCTACAGACGGCGATCTACGCGGGAGTGCTGGCGTCGCTGTTCTTCTACCTCAAGCGCACCTCGCGGCCGCGGGTGCAGCAGAGCCGTGAAGGGGAGGCGGACGTGCTGCGGGTCGGTGGCTCGATCTTCTTCGGTGCAGCGCATTATCTGCAGGTACGCCTGCAGCGCTGCCAAGGGCCGCATGTGGTGATCGACGCGCGACAGATCAACTTCATCGACTATTCGGGTGTGGATATGTTGCACCGCGAGGCGCGGCGGCTGGTACGCAATGGCGGCAGCCTGACCCTGCATCGGGCCAGGCCCCAGGTGGTGGAGGAATTGCAGAAGCTGGAGGGGATCGACGGGTGTCCGATCAGGTTCGAGGAGTAAGCCCTACCCCCGCGCCAACTGCCGCCGCAATTCATCCAGCACCGGCCCGGTCTCAGGCCGAACCCCACGCCAGACATAAAACGCCTCGGCCGCCTGCTCGGCGAGCATTCCCAGCCCATCCAGCACTTTCGCCGCCCCAAGCTTCGTCGCCCACTGGCAGAACGGCGTCGGCTCCTTGCCATACATCATGTCGTAGCACACGGTGCGACCAGCCTCGACCAGGCTCTCGGCAATCGGCGGCAACTCCCCCGAAAGGCTTGCCGAAGTAGCGTTGATGATCACGTCCACCGGCTCCTGCAACCAGGCAAAGCCGCTGGCGACCACCGGCCCGAGTTCATCGAATTCGCGCGCCAGCTGCTCGGCCTTTTCCACTGTGCGATTGGCGATCACCAGCGATTGCGGCTTATGCGCCAGGATCGGCTCCAGCACGCCACGCACCGCACCACCGGCGCCGAGAATCAGGATGCGCTTGCCCGCCAGCGTGACCCCGGCATTCACCGTCAGGTCGCGCACCAGGCCTGCGCCATCGGTGTTGTCGCCCTGCAACGTGCCATCGGCCAACAGGGTCAGGGTGTTGACCGCGCCCGCGCGTTGCGCCCGTGGCGTGAGGCTGTCGCACAGGCGGTAGGCTTCTTCCTTGAATGGCACGGTCACGTTGGCGCCGCTGCCCTGCTTGAAGAAGCCGCGGGCGCAGTCGCTGAACTCGTCCAGCGGCGCCAGCAGGGTGCTGTATTCCAGATCCTGGCCGGTCTGCTCGGCGAACAGGCGGTGGATCAGCGGCGACTTGCTGTGGCCGATGGGGTTACCGA
This sequence comes from Pseudomonas wayambapalatensis, assembly GCA_014268975.2. Taxonomy (GTDB): domain Bacteria; phylum Pseudomonadota; class Gammaproteobacteria; order Pseudomonadales; family Pseudomonadaceae; genus Aquipseudomonas; species Aquipseudomonas wayambapalatensis. Next base: position 149,484 of record CP077096.1, read on the forward strand.
AAACGACGTACTGGTCCATGGGGAATCCTCGGTTATCCACAGATTTACTGGCCGAGCCAGTCGCGGTCCTGCAGGAAATACTCGGTCAGGCGCGCTTCCTCGCTGCCAGGGGTGGCCTTCCAGTCGTAGCCCCAACGAACCTGCGGCGGCAACGACATGAGGATCGACTCGGTACGCCCGCCGGATTGCAGGCCGAACAGCGTGCCGCGGTCGTAGACCAGGTTGAATTCGACATAGCGCCCGCGGCGATATTCCTGGAATTCGCGCTGCTGCGCGGTGTAGGGGGTGTTCTTGCGCCGCTGCACGATCGGCAGGTAGGCGTCGATGTAGGCATCGCCGATGGCACGGATGAAGGCGAAGCAGGTGTCGAAATCCCACTCGTTCAGGTCATCGAAGAACAGCCCGCCAATGCCACGGGGTTCGCCGCGGTGCTTGAGGTGGAAGTAGCGGTCGCACCAGGCCTTGTAGCGCGGGTACACGTCGGCACCGAAGGGGGCACAGGCCTGTTCGGCGACGCGGTGCCAGTGGATGCAGTCTTCCTCGTTGCCGTAGTACGGGGTCAGGTCGAAGCCGCCGCCGAACCACCACACCGCTTCTTCGCCCTCTTTCTCGGCGATGAAGAACCGCACATTGGCGTGGGACGTTGGCACATGCGGGTTGTGCGGGTGGATCACCAGCGACACGCCCAGCGCCTCGAAGCCACGACCGGCCAGCTCCGGGCGGTGCGCACTGGCCGACGGTGGCAGGCCGGCGCCGAACACATGGGAGAAGTTGACCCCGCCTTTCTCGATCAGCTTGCCCTCGCCGATCACCCGGGTACGACCGCCGCCGCCAGCATCGCGAACCCAAGCGTCCTCGACGAAGCGGGCGCCGCCGTCCTCGGTTTCGAGGGCGGCGCAGATGCGGTCTTGCAGGTCGAGCAGATAGGCCTTCACGGCCTCGGTGCGGCTGGTCATCGGGTCACCTGGGAGGGGCAGGGAGGAATTCGCCGCGTAGCATACCACCGGCCAGCGCCGCGCCGCAGTTGACGGCAGTCAAGCAAAGGCGTCCGATAGAGGGCCTTTGCGATGACGACAACAGGAGTGTGTGATGGCCAAGCGTATTCAGTTCAGCCAGCATGGCGGCCCGGAAGTCCTGCAGCTCGTGGAATTCGAACCGACACCGCCCGGCCCGCAGCAGGTGCGCGTGCGCAACCATGCGATCGGTCTGAATTTCATCGATACCTATTTCCGTGGCGGGCTCTACGCGCCGCCATCACTGCCTTCTGGCCTGGGCACCGAAGGTGCGGGGGTGGTCGATGCGGTGGGCGAGGGCGTCACCCGCTTGAAGGTCGGCGACCGCGTAGGCTACGGCGGCGGGCCGCTGGGCGCCTATGGCGAATACCACACCCTGCCGGAAGCGAACCTGGTGAAGCTGCCCGACAGCATCAGCTTCGAGCAGGCTGCGGCCGTGATGCTCAAGGGCCTGACCACCCAGTACCTGCTCAAGCAGACCTACGCGGTGCAGCCCGGCGACTTCATTCTGTTCCACGCCGCCGCAGGTGGCGTCGGCTCGCTGGCCTGCCAATGGGCCAAGGCCTTGGGTGCCAAGCTGATCGGCACTGTCAGTTCCGCAGAAAAAGCCGAGCGCGCCAAGGCGCTGGGGGCCTGGGCGACCATCGATTACAGCCGTGAAGACGTGGCCAAGCGTGTGCTGGAGCTGACCGAAGGCCAGAAGTGCGCGGTGGTGTACGACGGCGTCGGTGCCGACACCTGGCTGACCTCCCTCGACTGCCTGCGCCCGCGTGGCTTGATGGTGAGCTTCGGCAATGCCTCCGGCGCGGTGAGTGGCGTGAATCTGGGAATTCTGTCGCAGAAGGGCTCGCTGTACGTGACCCGGCCGACCCTGGCCAGCTACGCCAACAACGCCGAGAACACCCAGGCCATGGCCGATGACCTGTTCGCGATGATTGCCAGCGGCAAGTTGGTGGTGGATATCCAGCAGCGGTATCCGCTGGCGGAGGCTGCGAAGGCGCAGGCCGAGTTGTCGGCGCGGCGGACGGTGGGGTCGACGGTGCTGTTGCCCTGAGGTCATGACGGTACAAGTCAAAGCTGGGTAATTCGGCTTGTACCGTAGGCTTTGCTTATCAATCGTAATGAAAACGGCATTGCAATACCGTTAGCTGCCCACCCTCATAGAAATAGACGAGGCGATGCTCTCGGGTAATACGCCGTGACCAGTATCCAGAAAGGTCTCCCTTGAGTGGTTCAGGCTTGCCAGTCCCCTTGAAAGGCGTACGACAGCACTCACGAATGAGTGCATTGATCACCTCGAAAATCGCCGAATCGACTGCTCGCCAGTGGTGATAGTCTTCCCATCCCTCAGCAGTGAACGCAACGCTCACAGAATTTCGCACCTCAATCTTGTTGCGGTGCTTTGACTTCATGTTCATTGATGATCAGCTCATGGGCAGCGGGCTTACCCGACCTATGCTGTTCGACAGATGAGCGCAAGCGCTTGGCATTGGCTGAAGAGCTCAGCAAGTACAGGGTTTCCTGCATGCCGTTGTAGTCCTCAAGAGAAAGCATCACCACGGGCTCGCCACGTTGGCGCGTGATGATTGCCGGCTCGTGGTCACGACATACGTCATCCATCGTTTGTTTCAGATCGGCGCGAGCTTGGCTAAAGGTAATTACGTGCATTGTCCAATCCTTCCCGGATAACAAAGGAGAGCTGAGCGAACATTGTACAATGTAACGTACACATCTCAATGACCTACCATCGGCGTCTTCGTCGCTTGTTCAGGATGGAATGCTTCGCAAAGCCCGAGAAGCTTATTGTCCAAGGGCTGTGCAGAAAACTTCATGCATTCAGCGAAGCGCGTAGTTGTTTTCCGAACCCGTTAAGAGGACTCACCAGGTTTCACTGTCGACTCGATCCCATCCAGCATCGCTTCAACCAGGCCCTCTGCCAGCTCGATGGCATGCAGGCTCGACCAGAACATGCCGCGACCTTCGTCACTCAAGTGGTCAATGGCTTTGATGCCAGTGTCGTAGGCGCAGCGCAGGTAGAGCGCGACGTGGACCAAGGCGTCGTGGGGTTCGATGTCGGGGTTGACGGTGAAGAGCGGGGGATGGCCGGCGTCGCAGCGGCCGAAGGGGTGGGCGGTGGTTTTTGGGAGGGGTGGGTCGGGGACTATCTTCTTCACTTTTGATCTCCTGAATAGACCAACCCCCATCCGTTACCACGCGAATGGGTGGCGGCTGCACGCGGGGTGGTAAACCGGGAGGAGACCTCAGACCCGGCAGGCGTAAGCCTCCCGCGCACAGCCACCATGACTGCGGAGATCATCCTCTTCGGGTTACCACACCCGATCGCCAAGTTGTTCGGCGACGGTCTGGAGCCTAGAGGTAGACGTTCCCACTGAGAAGGTAATGGCGATCGACAGGCCGCGTAGGATATTTCCCTAAATCAGAAATGTGCAGCCTCAAGGATCAGAATCAGAAAGATCACACCGCTACTGCGCACGTTGTAGGAGCAACTGGCTTGTTCAAAATCTAAAGGCCAGCCCAATCCCTGGACTGCCCCCAAGGGTTGGATTTGTGTCCAACTTCTTGGGGGCAGTCCATCCCTGTGGGAGCGGGCTTGTCCCGCGATCACCGGCATAGCCGGTGCCATGCATCGCGGTGTTACTTTCGCGGGCAAGCCCGCTCCTACAAGGTGTGAACAATCACCCCGGCCGCACCACCTCGCCTGTCAACAGGTCGCGAATCACACTCGGATTCCTGCGTCCGCCCAGCGCGCCGCCGAGCACCAGGTCCAGCTCGTTGTGGAAATACTGCTCCACCCGCAACCGGCTCTTGGCCGCCGGCCGCCCGGCAGGATTGGCGGAGGTGGAGATCAGCGGCCCCACCAGCGCGCACAGCTCGCGCACCTGGGGATGATCGCTGACCCGCAGCGCCACCGTATCGTGCTGGCCAGTCACCCACTCGGGCAACAGGTCCTGGTGCGGCACCAGCCAGGTGTTCGGGCCCGGCCAGGTGCTGCCCATGCGATCGATCCAGTCCTGGGGGAATTCCTCGAACAGGAAGTCGAACTGACGGATGTTGTCGGCGACCAGGATCAGGCCTTTATCCACAGGGCGCGACTTGAGCGCCAACAGGCGGTACACCGCGTCTTCGTTCCACGGGTCGCAGCCCAGGCCCCAGACCGCTTCCGTCGGATAGGCGATCACCGCACCCGCCTTCACCTCACGCGCGGCTTGTTGCACACGCCAACTGCTCACCATTGCTGTCTCTCCGCTTTAAGCCTGATGCGCAGTGTACTTAGGCGGAACGGGCAAACCAACGTCCGGCTTCGCTGCTCACCCGTCCTTCGAGTTCGAGCTCGGTCAGACTGGCCAGTACCTGGGCCAGTGGCAGCCCGCTGCTGTGGGCCAGGCCCTCGCTGGTCTGTGGAGCGGCATGCAGCAACGCCAGCAGTGGATGACCCGGCTTCTCCACAGACGCAGGAGGCAGGTTCTGCCAACCGCGCAGGCTGTCGAGGATCTGCCCGACACTCTCCACCAGCAGCGCACCATCGCGAATCAGTTGATGGCAGCCCTTGGCGCCAGGATGGTGAATGGAGCCGGGAATCGCGTACACCTCCCGACCCTGTTCGGCTGCCAGCCGGGCGGTAATCAACGAACCACTGGCCAGGCTGGCCTCCACCACCAGCACGCCGAGCGACAGGCCGCTGATGATGCGATTGCGGCGGGGGAAGTTGCCGGCCAGTGGCCCGGCGTCCAGCGGGTACTCCGAAACCAGCGCGCTGCCGTTGTCGATCATGGCCCGTGCCAAGTCGCGATGGCGCTGTGGATAAAGTTTTTGCAACCCCGTGCCGAGCACCCCGATCGTGTGGCCGCCGGCGTTCAACGCAGCCCGATGAGCGGCGCCGTCGACACCCAGTGCCAAGCCGCTGGTGATGGTGAACCCGGCCTGAGCCAGGCAACGGGAAAACGCACCGGCCGTATCCAGCGCCGGGGGTGACGCACGCCTGCTGCCGACGATCGCCAACTGCGGCCGTTCGAGCAAGGCAGGGTCGCCGGCGACGAAAAGCAAAGGCGGCGGATCATCTATCTCGGCCAGCAATGCCGGGTATCCAGGGCCGTCCCACATCAGTAAACACTGGCCCGGACGCTCTAGCCAGGCCATTGCAGCCAATGCGCCATCGCGTACTTGCGCACTGCGCCGGGCGTCTATACTGGAAGCCTTCAGGCCCAGAGCACGCCAGGCGCTGGCCGGGGCACTGAGTGCCGAAGAGGCACTGCCGAATGCTTCGATGAGGGTATGGAAACGACGCAAGCCAATATCGGGAAGGCGATGCAGACGCAGCCGCGCCTCCAGTTCCGCTGGAGTGCAAGGCGACGAACGGGATGGGTTCATGGTGGATCATCCTTGATCGGCAGGAGGCCAATAAGCGGGCACATCCTGTGGATAACTTTGTGGGTAACACTTTGAAAAGCTGTCGACTGAAACGCCAGCTATCAAGCTCATAGAGACCCTAGCCAAGCTTCCCAGGTGCCGAACGCTCCATTTCCCTTTATTATGTGTGCTCAGTTTTCAACCAAACGCACAGTGACTGCCTGACCCTATGGCCATCTTGAACATCCTCGAATTCCCCGACCCGCGCCTGCGCACCCTCGCCAAACCGGTAACGGAGTTCGACGACGCCCTGCACCAGCTGATCGACGACATGTTTGAAACCATGTACGAAGCGCCCGGCATCGGCCTGGCCGCGACCCAGGTCAACGTGCACAAGCAGGTCGTGGTGATGGATCTTTCCGAAGATCGCAGCGAGCCGCGGGTGTTCATCAACCCCAGCGTCGAAGAGCTGACCCACGACATGGGCCAGTACCAGGAAGGCTGCCTGTCGGTGCCAGGCTTCTACGAGAACGTCGACCGCCCGCTGCGCGTACGGGTCAAGGCCCAGGATCGCGACGGCAATCCCTTCGAGCTCGAGGCCGAAGGCCTGCTGGCGGTGTGCGTGCAGCACGAGTTCGATCACCTCAACGGCAAGCTGTTCGTCGACTACCTGTCTCAGCTCAAACGCGACCGGATCAAGAAGAAGCTGGAAAAGCAGCACCGCCAGCAAGCCTGATCCCCACCTTCCAGAAGGCTTGCTCCGGCAAGCCTTTTTCTTTTTTGAAGCGAGAACTCCATGCGCATCGTCTTCGCAGGCACCCCAGAGTTTGCCGCCGAACACCTCAAGGCCCTGCTCGACAGCCCGTACGAAATCGTGGCCGTCTACACCCAGCCCGACCGTCCCGCCGGCCGGGGCCAGAAGCTCATGCCGAGCGCGGTCAAGGCGTTGGCCGTGGCCCACGACATCCCGGTGCTGCAACCGCCGACCCTGCGCAACGCCGAAGCCCAGGCCGAACTGGCCGCGCTCGCGCCTGACCTGATGGTGGTGGTCGCCTATGGCTTGATCCTGCCGCAGGCGGTGCTGGATATTCCCCGCCTTGGCTGCATCAACAGCCATGCCTCGCTGTTGCCACGCTGGCGCGGTGCGGCGCCGATCCAGCGCGCCGTGGAGGCGGGCGACGCCGAAAGCGGTGTGACGGTGATGCGCATGGAAGCGGGCCTGGACACCGGCCCCATGCTGCTCAAGGTCAGCACGCCGATCAGCGCCGAAGACACCGGCGGCAGCCTGCATGATCGCCTTGCCCAGATGGGCCCGGGCGCCGTGGTTCAAGCCATCGCCGGCCTTGCCGACGGCAGCCTGCAGGGCGAGGTGCAGGACGACGCCCTGGCCACCTATGCACACAAGCTGAACAAGGATGAGGCGCGTCTGGACTGGAATCGCCCGGCCGTGGAACTGGAGCGCCTGATCCGCGCCTTCAACCCGTGGCCGGTGTGCCACAGCACCCTCGACGGCGAAACCGTGAAGGTGCTGGGCGCGAACTTGTCCACAGGCAACGGCGCTTCGGGCGAGATCCTGTCCGCGAGCAAGGACGGCCTGGTGGTCGCCTGCGCTGACGGCGCCCTGAGCCTGACGCGCCTGCAACTGCCCGGTGGCAAGGCCCTGGCCTTTAGCGACCTGTTCAACAGCCGCCGCGAGAAGTTCGCAAGCGGCAAGGTGCTCGGCCAATGAACCCACGCCTGGCTGCCGCCCGCGCCCTTGCGGCCGTACTCAGCGGCAAGGCTTCGCTGAACAGCTCGCTGCCCGCGCAACTGGACAAGGTCGAGGAGCGCGATCGCGGCCTGACCCAGGACCTGGCCTTCGGCACCGCCCGCTGGCAACCACGCCTGGACCTGCTTGCCGCACAACTGCTGCAGAAGCCGTTCAAGGCCGCCGACGCCGATGTGCAGGCGCTGCTGCTGGTCGGCCTGTACCAGCTTTTCTACACACGCATTCCGGCCCACGCCGCCATCGGCGAAACCGTCGGCTGCGCCGACAAGCTCAAGAAGCCTTGGGCAAAGGGCCTGCTCAACGCCGTGCTGCGCCGCGCCCAGCGTGAGGGCGAGGAACTGCTCGCCAGCCTGGAGCGCGACCCGGTGGTCCGCACCGCGCACCCGCGCTGGCTGCAGAAGTCGCTCAAGGCGTTCTGGCCGGAGCAATGGGAAGCCATCTGCGCCGCCAACAACGCCCACCCGCCGATGATCCTGCGGGTCAACCGCCGTCATCACAGCCGTGATGCGTACCTGGCGCTGCTGGCTGATGCTGGCATCGGCGCCAGCGCCTGCCCGTTCAGCCGCGATGGCATCGTGCTAGCCGAAGCCTGCGACGTGCGCGGGCTGCCGGGCTTCGCCGACGGCTGGATCAGCGTGCAGGACGAAGCCGCACAGCTGTCGGCCGACCTGCTGGAGCTGGCCCCCGGCCAACGTGTGCTCGATGCCTGCTGCGCCCCGGGCGGCAAGACCTGCCACCTGCTCGAAGCCGAGCCGGGCCTGGCGCAGATGGTCGCCATCGACCTGGAGGCCAAGCGCCTGGCGCGGGTGCGCGAAAACCTCGACCGGCTGCAGCTCGATGCCGAGCTGATCGCCTGTGATGCCCGCGATACCGCCAGCTGGTGGGACGGCAAGCCGTTCCAGCGCATCCTGCTCGATGCGCCGTGCTCGGCCACCGGCGTGATCCGCCGCCACCCGGACATCAAGCTGACCCGTCAGGCCGAGGACATCCCGGCCCTGGCCGCACTGCAGGGAGAGCTGCTCGATGCGGTGTGGCCGACGCTCGAAGTCGGCGGCATGCTGCTCTACGCCACCTGCTCGAGCCTGCCGACCGAGAACACCGACGTGATAGACGCCTTCCTCGCCCGCACCCCCGGTGCCCGTGAGCTCGACCTGGCGACCGAGGCCGGCCTGCGCCAGCCCCACGGCCGCCAGCTACTGGCCCAGGAAGGCGGCCACGACGGCTTTTACTATGCCAAGCTGATCAAGATCGCCGCCTCGCGCGGATAAGAACAAAAGGTAGGGAGTAGCGGATGAAGATCATCATCCTCGGCGCAGGCCAGGTAGGCGGTACGCTGGCCGAACACCTGGCGAGCGAAGCCAACGACATCACGGTGGTCGACACCGATGGCGAGCGCTTGCGTGACCTGGGCGACCGCCTCGACATCCGCACCGTGCAGGGCCGCGCCTCGCTGCCCACGGTACTGCGCCAGGCCGGCGCCGATGATGCCGACATGCTGGTGGCAGTGACCAACAGCGACGAGACCAACATGGTCGCCTGCCAGGTGGCCTATTCGCTGTTCCACACCCCGACCAAGATCGCCCGGGTGCGCGAATCCTCCTACCTCAGCCGCGAGGAGCTGTTCGACAACGACCACATTCCGGTGGACGTGCTGATCAGCCCCGAGCAGGTGGTGACCAACTACATCAAGCGTCTGATCGAGCACCCCGGCGCCCTGCAGGTGATCGACTTCGCCGAGGGCAAGGCCCAGTTGGTGGCGGTCAAGGCCTACTACGGCGGCCCGCTGGTGGGTCAGCAACTGCGCCAGATCCGCGCGCACATGCCCAATGTCGATACCCGCGTGGCTGCGATCTTCCGCCGCGACCGGCCGATCAAGCCCCATGGCGACACGGTGATCGAGGCCGACGACGAAGTGTTCTTCATCGCCGCGAAGAAGGACATTCGTGCAGTGATGGGCGAGCTGCGGCGTATCGACGAGACCAACAAGCGGGTGGTCATCGCCGGTGGCGGGCAGATAGGCGAACGCCTGGCCGAAGCCATCGAAAGCCGCTACCAGGTGAAGATCATCGAGATGAGCCCGGCACGCTGCCGGCATCTTTCGGACAACCTCGAAAGCACCGTGGTCCTACAGGGCAGCGCATCGGACAAAGACCTGATGCTCGAAGAAAACATCGCCGAGGCCGACATCTTCCTGGCCCTGACCAACGACGACGAGGCCAACATCATGTCGTCGCTGCTGGCCAAGCGCCTGGGTGCCCGCAAGGTGATGACGCTGATCAACAACCCGGCCTACGTCGACCTGGTGCAGGGCGGCGACATCGACATCGCCATCAGCCCGCAGTTGGCGACCATCGGCACGCTGCTGGCCCATGTGCGCCGTGGCGATATCGTCAGCGTGCACTCGCTGCGTCGCGGTGCAGCGGAAGCCATCGAGGCAGTCGCCCATGGTGATTCGAAATCGAGCAAGGTGATCGGCAAGGCCATCGAAGACATCGCCCTGCCGCCCGGCACCACCATCGGCGCGATCATTCGCGACGAAGAGGTGCTGATCGCCCACGACGACACGGTGATCGAGGCGGGAGACCATGTGATCCTGTTCGTTGTGGATAAAAAGCACATTCGCGATGTGGAGAAGCTGTTCCACGTCGGCTTGAGTTTCTTCTAGGAGAAGGCGGCATGCGCGAATCGCTGGAAAAGATGCTGGCCAAGGGTGTGGATAACCCGCTGCTGAGATTCGGCCTGGGCAAGGCCTGGCTGGATGAGGGCAAGGGCGCCGAAGCAGCGGTGCACCTGGCGAGTTGCGTCGAGCAGGACCCGAAGTACTCGGCAGCGTGGAAACTGTTGGGCAAGGCGTACCAGCTCGAAGGCGACATCGCTGCGGCGCGCAAGGCGTGGGAGGAGGGGATCGTTGCGGCGCAGGCCCATGGCGACAAGCAGGCCGAGAAAGAAATGGCCGTGTTCCTGAAAAAGCTGAACAAAGCCTGACAGACGCCGCGGTCCTTGTAGGAGCGGCGGTTCGCCGCTGCGACTTGTCCCGCGATCGGGCGCGAAGCGGCCGCAAACTCGGCAACCGAGATTTTCCTGATAGATCTCGGCGTCTGGTTTTACGGCCGCTTCGCGCCCGATCGCGGGACAAGCCCGCTCCTACAGTTTGTGGATAACTCAGTACCAGCGCGGCTCGCCGGCCGGACGCTTCTTGAAGCGCTTCATGCTCCACATGTACTGACTCGGGTACTCGCGCACATAGCGCTCGACCACCTTGCTCATGGCTGCCGCAGCCACCGCCACATCCTCGCTGTACATCGCTTCGGGCGCCGCTTCGAGGAACACCTTGAACCCGGACCCGTCCGGCAGGCGCAGAGCATGCAGGAACACCCCAACCGCCTTGCCGCCAGCCAGCATGTTCGGCACGAACTTGCTGGTCAGCGCCTGGGTGCCGAGGAAAGGCACGAATACCCCCGCCGACTCGGCCGGCTCAGGGTCGGCAGGAATGCCCACCTGCCCGCCGCGACGCACTTCCTTGATCACGCTGAGAATGCCTTCCTTGGTCGAAGGCGCCACGCGGTTGCCCATCTGCACCCGCTGCTCGCGCAGCAGGTCATCCACCGCCTTCAGCTTGGGCGGACGGTAGAAGATGATCGGCTTGCACTGGTTGCAATAGAAGTGGTTCAGCACCTCCCAGTTGCCCAGGTGGCTGGTGATGCCGACCACCCCTTTGCCAGAGGCCAGGGCTTGCTCGAGCACTTCCAGGCCGTGCACTTCCTTGACCAGCTCCAGCGACTGCTGAGGCGGGCGGATCCAGGCCCAGGCGCTTTCGACGAAGGACTTGCCGATATCCTTCAGCGCACGCCCCACCAACTGCTCACGCTCGGCAGGGTTCATCTCGGGGAAGCACTTGGCGAGGTTGATCCGCACTACGTTGCGCGAACCGTTGGGGATTTTCCACATCAGCCAGCCGATACCGGCACCGACGCGCTGCACCGCGCCCCAGGGCAGTTTGGCGAACAGGCGCAGCACCCCGACCATCAGGGCGCCCTTGAACTTTTCCACAGGCCAATTCCTTATTTCTGCAAGGCGCGCATTGTAACGCCTCAGCGCACCAGCGCGGCGTAGCGATCGCAATCGGTGGTGTGGTCCATGACCATGCCGGTGGCCTGCATGAAGGCGTAGCAAATGGTCGGACCGACGAAGGTGAAGCCCTTTTTCTGCAGGGCTTTGCTCATCGCCTTGGCTTCGTCGGTGATCGCCGGGATGTCGGCGCGCCCCTGGTAATGGTTGATCTTCGGCTCGCCGCCAACGAACGACCACAGCCACTCGCCGGGGTTTTCCAGCGCCAGCCAGGCCCGCGCATTGCGGCGCACGGCATTGAGCTTGAGGCGGTTGCGGATGATGCCTGGATCGAGCATCAGCTCTTCTATCCGCTCGTCGCTCATCTCGGCCAGTTGCACTGGGTCGAAGCCTTGCAGCACCTGGCGATAGCGCTCGCGTTTCTTCAGCACGGTGATCCACGAAAGGCCCGCCTGGAACCCTTCGAGCAAAAGCATCTCGAAGAGCAACGCCGGGTCGCGCTGCGGGGTTCCCCATTCCTGGTCATGGTAGGCCTGGTACAAGGGATCGTCGGTACACCAAAAGCAGCGTGGCATAAGGCTCCAATTACGTAGAGGGCGAGGCGAATCGGGTTATACTCCCGCTCTTTACATCCGCATCCCCAGATACAGGTGAATTTCGTGAGCCAGCCTACGCCAGCCGTGCGTACCTTCCAAGACCTGATCCTCGCCCTGCAGAACTACTGGGCCGAGCAAGGTTGTGTGGTACTTCAGCCCTACGATATGGAAGTAGGCGCCGGCACTTTCCACACCGCCACCTTCCTGCGCGCCGTCGGCCCGGAGACCTGGAACGCTGCCTACGTGCAGCCTAGCCGTCGCCCCGCCGACGGACGGTATGGCGAAAACCCCAACCGCCTGCAGCACTACTACCAGTTCCAGGTGGTACTCAAGCCGAACCCGGCCAACTTCCAGGAGCTGTACCTGGGCTCGCTGAAGGCCATCGGCCTGGACCCGCTGGTCCACGACATCCGCTTCGTCGAAGACAACTGGGAATCGCCGACCCTGGGTGCCTGGGGCCTGGGTTGGGAAATCTGGCTGAACGGCATGGAAGTGACCCAGTTCACCTACTTCCAGCAGGTCGGTGGCATCGAGTGCTACCCGGTCACCGGCGAGATCACCTATGGCCTGGAGCGTCTGGCCATGTACATCCAGGGTGTCGATTCGGTATACGACCTGGTCTGGGCCGACGGCCCGTTCGGCAAGGTCACCTATGGCGATGTGTTCCACCAGAACGAAGTGGAGCAATCGACCTACAACTTCGAGCACGCCAACGTCGAGAAACTGTTCGAGCTGTTCGACTTCTACGAAAGCGAAGCCAACCGCCTGATCAAGCTGGACCTGCCGCTGCCGACCTACGAAATGGTCCTGAAGGCTTCGCACACCTTCAACCTGCTCGACGCCCGCCGCGCCATCTCGGTGACCGAGCGCCAGCGCTACATCCTGCGCGTGCGCACCCTGGCCCGCGACGTGGCGCAAAGCTATCTGCAAGCCCGCGCACGCCTGGGCTTCCCGATGGCCACCCCCGAACTGCGTGATGAAGTACTGGCCAAGCTGGAGGCTGCACAATGAGTGCGCAAGATTTCCTGGTTGAACTGGGCACCGAAGAGCTGCCCCCAAAAGCCCTGGCCTCGCTGGGCGACGCATTCCTGGCCGGTATCGAGAAAGGCCTGCAGGCCGCCGGCCTGAACTACGCCGGCAAGTCGGTCTATGCCGCGCCACGCCGCCTGGCCGTACTGATCCGCCAACTGGACGTACAGCAACCTGATCGCAGCATCAATATCGACGGCCCGCCCCGCCAGGCCGCCTTCGATGCCGACGGCAATCCGACCCAGGCCGCCCTCGGCTTCGCCAAGAAGTGCGGCGTCGAGCTGTCCGAGATCGACCAGAGCGGTGCCAAGCTGCGCTTCTCCCAGCACATCCCGGGCAAAGCCACTGCCAGCCTGCTGCCAACCATCGTCGAAGACTCGCTCAACGACCTGCCGATCCCCAAGCGCATGCGCTGGGCGGCCAGCCGTGAAGAGTTCGTGCGCCCCACTCAGTGGCTGGTGATGCTGCTGGGCGACCAAGTCGTCGACTGCACCATCCTCTCGCAGAAAGCCGGTCGCGAATCGCGCGGGCACCGCTTCCACCACCCGGAAAACGTGCTGATCACCACCCCGGCCAACTACGTCGAGGACCTGCGCAAGGCCCACGTACTGGCCGACTTCGCCGAGCGCCGCGAGCTGATCGCCAAGCGCACCGCAGAGCTGGCCCTGCAGCAGGAAGGCAGCGCCATCGTACCGCCGGCGCTGCTGGACGAAGTGACTGCGCTGGTCGAATGGCCGGTGCCGCTGGTGTGCTCGTTCGAGGAGCGCTTCCTGGAAGTGCCGCAGGAAGCCCTGATCACCACCATGCAGGACAACCAGAAGTACTTCTGCCTGCTCGACAGCGAAGGCAAGTTGCTGCCGCGCTTCATCACCGTGGCCAACGTCGAGAGCCTCGATCCGAAGCAAATCGTCGAGGGTAACGAGAAGGTCGTGCGTCCGCGCCTGACCGACGCCGAGTTCTTCTTCAAGCAAGACAAGAAGCAGCCTCTGGAAACCTTCAACGAACGCCTGAAGAACGTGGTGTTCCAGGCCCAGCTGGGTACGGTGTTCGACAAGGCCGAGCGTGTCTCCAGGCTGGCCGCCTACATCGCCCCGTTCATCGGCGGCAGTGCAGCCAACGCCGGCCGCGCCGGCCTGCTGTCCAAGTGCGATTTGGCCACCGAAATGGTCGGCGAATTCCCTGAAATGCAGGGCATCGCAGGCTACTACTACGCCGTCAACGATGGCGAGCCACAAGATGTCGCCCTGGCACTGAACGAGCAGTACATGCCGCGCGGTGCTGGCGCTGAGTTGCCGGAAACCCTCACCGGCGCCGCCGTGGCCATCGCCGACAAGCTCGACACCCTGGTCGGCATCTTCGGCATCGGCATGCTGCCAACTGGCAGCAAGGATCCCTACGCCCTGCGTCGCGCCGCCCTCGGCGTGCTGCGCATCCTGATCGAGAAGCAGCTGGACCTGGACCTGACCGCTGCGGTCGAGTTCGCGGTCAAGCAGTACGGCGCCAAGGTCAAGGCTGCAGGCCTGGCTGACCAGGTGCTGGAGTTCATCTTCGATCGCCTGCGTGCACGCTACGAAGACGAAGGCGTCGATGTGGCCACCTACCTGTCGGTACGTGCCCTGAAGCCGGCTTCGGCCCTGGATTTCGATCAGCGCGTGCAGGCCGTGCAGGCCTTCCGCAAGCTGCCGGAAGCCGAGGCCCTGGCCGCGGTGAACAAGCGCGTTTCGAACCTGCTGAGCAAGGCCGAAGGCGCCATCGCCGACCAGGTCGAGCCGAAGTACTTCGACAACGCCAACGAGTTCTCCCTGTACTCGGCGATCCAGCAGGCCGACCAGGCTGTGCAGCCAATGGCTGCCGCACGCCAGTACAGCGAATCGCTGGCACGCCTGGCTGCGCTGCGCGATCCGGTCGATGCGTTCTTCGAGGCGGTCATGGTCAACGCCGAAGACGCCAAGGTACGCGCCAACCGTTATGCCCTGCTCAGCCGCCTGCGCGGTCTGTTCCTGGGCGTGGCCGACATCTCGCTGCTGGGGTAAGCCTTGAAACTGCTGATTCTCGATCGAGACGGGGTGATCAATCACGACTCCGACGCCTACATCAAGTCGCTGGAGGAGTGGATCCCCATTCCCGGCTCGATCGAGGCCATTGCGCAGTTGAGCAAGGCGGGCTGGACGGTGGCAGTGGCCACCAACCAGTCCGGCATTGCCCGTGGCTACTACCCGCTGTCCACGCTGGAGGCCATGCACGCGCGTCTGCACGAGCTGGTCGCCGAGCAGGGCGGCGAGGTCGGGCATATCGTCTATTGCCCGCATGGGCCGGACGAAGGCTGCGAGTGCCGCAAGCCCAAGCCCGGAATGCTGCGGGCGATTGCCGAGTATTACCAAGTCGACCTGCGCGGTGTATGGTTCGTCGGCGATAGCACAGGTGACCTGGAGGCCGCCCTGGCCGTCGGAGCACAACCGGTGCTGGTGAAAACCGGCAAAGGGGAGAAGACCCTGAAAAAGGGCATCCCTGAAAACACATTGATTTTCGACGATCTGGCAGCCATCGCCAGAGAACTTATTTAAAGAGTGCGCCTGTTCGGCGCACTTCCTCAGGCGGGCGAGCCCCGCAACGGTACATGCCACTATGTCGATCCTGCAGGCGATCAGAATCTTTCTTTTTTACCTGCTGTTGGGCACCAGTTCGCTGCTGTGGTGCTCGCTGAGCTTCTTCATCGCGCCCTTCCTGTCGTTTCCGCGACGCTATCGCTTCATCAACGTCTACTGGTGCCGCTGCGCGGTGTTCCTGACACGGGTGATCCTGGGTATCGACTACAAGATCATCGGCGCCG
Organism: Pseudomonas wayambapalatensis; assembly: GCA_014268975.2. Classification (GTDB taxonomy): domain Bacteria; phylum Pseudomonadota; class Gammaproteobacteria; order Pseudomonadales; family Pseudomonadaceae; genus Aquipseudomonas; species Aquipseudomonas wayambapalatensis. Next base: position 165,156 of record CP077096.1, read on the forward strand.
AGAACGTGCCCAAAGAGCCCTGCGTGATTCTGTCCAACCACCAGAGCACCTGGGAAACCTTCTTCCTCTCGGCATACTTCTCGCCCCTGAGCCAGGTGCTCAAGCGTGAGCTGTTGTACGTGCCGTTCTTCGGCTGGGCAATGGCGATGCTGCGGCCGATCGCCATCGACCGCAACAACCCCAAGGAAGCCCTGCGCCATGTGGCGAGCAAGGGCGACGAACTGCTCAAGCAGGGCGTCTGGGTGCTGATTTTCCCCGAGGGTACGCGCGTGCCCTATGGTCAGGTCGGCAAGTTCTCCCGTGGTGGCACCGCCCTGGCGGTGAACGCCGGCCTGCCGGTGCTGCCGATCGCGCACAACGCTGGCAAGTTCTGGCCAAAGACTGGCTGGGGCAAGCGCTCTGGCACCATCGAGGTGGTGATTGGCGAGCCGATGTACGCCAACGGCACCGGGCCACGTGCCATCGCCGAGCTCAACGATCGTGCCCAGGCGTGGAACGAGGCGACACAGCGGGCCATGGGGTCGCTGCCGCCGGCAGAAGAAAACGTCACCGAATCAATCGCCTGACGATCTGTGGATAACGTGTTAGCAATTTTTGGATTAATGCTTTCGGATCGTATCTAAGTAGTTGAATTAGCTATTTATTTCTCTGTATGACGTTTTTTCGAAAATCGTGCATAAGTTTTTTCGAGGCATAAAAAAACCGGCTTTTACGCCGGTTTTTTTATGCCTGGGCAACGCAGGTGTCTGCGTCGCGGGTTAACCCGCTCCTACACCTTGTCGATGTCCACATCCTTGGTCTCTTTCAGGCAGAAGATTCCCACCACCAGGCTGATCCCGGTGATCAATACCGGGTACCACAACCCATAGAAGATATCCCCGGTATACACCACCAGCGCGAACGATACCGTCGGCAGGAAGCCACCAAACCAGCCGTTGCCGATGTGATAGGGCAGCGACATCGAGGTGTAGCGGATACGTGTGGGGAACAGCTCGACCATCACCGCTGCCAGTGGCCCGTAGGTCATGGTCGCGATCAGGATCATCGCCACGATCAGCACCACCACCATCACCTGGTTCACATGGGCAGGGTCGGCCTTGGCCGGATAGCCCGCCTGCTCGATAGCCGTGCGCATCGCCACTTCATCGAAACCGTTGATGGTCTTGTCACCGATGCTCACCGAAACGTCGCTGCCCGTCGCCGCAACCGAGCTGTAAGGCAGGCCCTGCTTGACAAGGAAGGTCTTGACCTTGTCACAAGGGCTGTCGAAGCGTGCCTTGCCCACCGGGTCGAACTGGAAGGTGCAGCCTTGCGGGTCGGCACTGACCACGATCGGCGACTGCCGGCTGGCGGCGTCGATCTGCGGATTGGCGTAGTGGCTGAGCGCCTTGAACATCGGGAAGTAGCACAGGGTCGCCAGCAGCAGGCCAATCATCAGGATCGGTTTGCGCCCCACGCGATCCGACAGCCAACCAAAGAACACGAAGAACGGCGCGCCTATCACCACGCTGATGATCAGCAGGGTATTGGCCTGGGCCGGGTCCATCTTGAGCATCTGGGTCATGAAGAACAGCACGTAGAACTGCGCGGTGTAGAAGGTCACGGCCTGGCCGGCGTTGATGCTGAACAGGGCGGTGAGCACCACCTTGAGGTTGGGCCAGGAGGTGAACGACTCGCGGATCGGCGACTTGCTGATCTTGCCCTGGGCCTTCATTTTCACGAAGGCTGGCGACTCGTGCATGCTCATGCGAATCCAGGTGGAGATGCCCAACAGCACGATCGACAGCAGGAACGGCAGGCGCCAGCCCCAGGTCTCGAACTGGTCGCCACTGATGTACCGGCTGCCCAGCACCACGATCAGCGACAGTAGCAGACCGAGGGTGGCAGTGGACTGGATGAAGCCGGTGTGGAACCCGCGCTTGCCGGGCGGGGCATGCTCGGCCACGTAGGTGGCCGCCCCACCGTATTCGCCGCCCAAGGCCAGGCCCTGGAGCATGCGCAAGATCACCAGGATGATCGGTGCGGCGATGCCGATGCTGGCGTAGGTGGGCAACAGGCCGACCGCGAAGGTCGACAGGCCCATTAGCACGATGGTCACCAGGAAGGTGTACTTGCGCCCGATCATGTCGCCCAGGCGTCCGAATACCAATGCACCGAAAGGCCGCACGAGGAAGCCTGCGGCAAAGGCCATCAAGGCGAAGATGAAAGCGGTGGTGTCGTTGACGCCGGCAAAGAACTGCTTGCTGATCACCGCTGCCAGCGCGCCATAGAGAAAGAAGTCATACCACTCGAACACCGTCCCGAGGGATGACGCGAAAATGATCTTGCGTTCCTCACGTCGGCTGCCGCTGGTGGCCGCCGCGCCCTGCTCTTGAATGTAATCCGACATCGTTGCTGTCCTCGGCCCGCAGGCCACAGTGATTATTTTTCTTGTTCCACTGTCGGCAGCCATCGACCGCAAGCTGCCGGTGTTGCACGCACCCGGTCAGGGCGTCGGTATCGCGCTGGTATCGCTGAGGTTGCTGTGGCTTGGGGCCCCCTTGAGAATCAGTTGTGCCGCCTTCTCGGCGATCATCAATGTCGGTGAACAGGTATTGCCGGAGACGATCTGCGGCATGATCGAGGCATCGGCGATGCGCAGGCCAGGTATGCCATGGACGCGCAGCTGGTTATCCACAACGTCCAGCGGCCCATTGCCCATACGGCAGGTGCCGACCGGATGGAAGATGGTGGTGCCGATCTTGCCGGCGGCCTCGTGCAGTTGCTCCTCGGTTTGCAGCGCGGGGCCTGGCAGATACTCCTTGGGATCGAACGCAGCCAGGGCAGGGGCCTGGACGATGCGCCGGGTGAGGCGGATAGCATCAGCGGCGACCTGCAGGTCCTGTGGGTCGCTGAGGTAGTTGGGGTCGATCAGCGGCGCTGCGTTCATGTCTGCCGAGCGGATGTCGATGCGTCCACGGCTGGCCGGGCGCAGGTTGCACACCGAAGCCGTGAAGGCAGGGAAGCGGTGCAACGGTTCGCCGAAACGCTCGAGCGACAGCGGCTGCACGTGATACTGCAGGTTGGCGGTGGCCTGCTCCGGGCTCGAGCGCACGAATGCGCCCAACTGGCTCGGCGCCATGGCCAGCGGCCCGCTGCGGTCGTAGAGGTAGCGCAGGCCCATGCCCAGCTTGCCCCACAGGCTGTTGGCCATCTGGTTGAGCGTGCGGGTGTTCTGGATCTGGTAGATCAGGCGCAGTTGCAGGTGGTCCTGCAGATTGCCGCCCACGCCCGGTAATTCGTGACGCACCGTTATCCCCAGGTCTTCGAGCAGCTTGCGCGGCCCAATGCCTGAACGCTGCAGGATGCCAGGCGAACCGACGGAGCCTGCGCACAGGACGATCTCGCGGCGGGCACGAAACTCATGCCAGGCCCCTTGCCAGCGCGCCTTCACCGCAGTGGCACGGGCGTTGTCCAGCACGACCTGATCAACCTGCACATCGGTGAGCACGGTAAGGTTCGGGCGGGACTGGACGGGCCGCAAGAAGGCCTTCGAGGCATTCCAGCGCACACCGCTGCGCTGGTTGACCTGAAAGTATCCACAGCCCTGGTTGTCGCCGGTGTTGAAGTCTCCGACCTTGCCGATACCGCTCTGTTCGGCGGCATCGCGGAACGCATCGAGGATCGGCCAGCTGTAGCGTTGCTGCTCTACCCGCCACTCACCATCGGCGCCATGGCTTTGGCTGGCGCCAGCGAAGTGGTTTTCACTGGCCTTGAACAACGGCAGTACATCGTTCCAGCTCCAGCCGTCGTTGCCTTGTTCGGCCCAGCGGTCGTAGTCTGCGGCCTGGCCGCGCATGTAGATCATGCCGTTGATGGAGGAACAGCCGCCCAGCACCTTGCCCCGCGGATAGCCGAGGCTGCGACCGTCCAGCCCAGGCTGGGCTTCGGTCTTGAAGCACCAGTCGGTGCGGGGGTTGCCGATGCAGTAGAGGTAACCGACGGGGACGTGAATCCACGGGTAGTTGTCGCGCCCGCCCGCCTCGAGCAGCAGGACGCGGCAGGCAGGGTCTGCGGACAATCGATTGGCCAGCAGGCATCCGGCGGGACCGGCCCCTACGACCACGTAGTCGAAGACAGAATCGGCTGATGGCATGTGCAACCTCGCGCCTGATTATTATTCTTGTCCCCACCCATCTTATTGATTAATTTCGCCGAGGAAACACGAGATTTTGCGCAGCCGTTGTGCGTTTTTTCACAACGGCTCCTGCACGGGCCGGAAAGGATATTCACAGGGATCAGCATGTTCGACTGGAACGATCTGCGGTTTTTCCTCGAGTTGCAGCGCAGCGGCCGTCTGCTCACGGCGGCCAAGCGCCTCAACACCACACACAGCACCGTCGCCCGCCATATCGAGAATATCGAGAAGAACCTGGGCACCGCGCTGTTCGTCCAGCATGCCCAAGGGTACGAGCTGACACCTTCGGGCCAGGCGCTGCTCAAGCACGCCGAAGCCATGGAGAACGTCGCCCTGCTGGCGCAGGAGGAAATCACCCAGGCCATCACGCCATTGGGCAAGATCCGCCTGGGGGTCACCGAAGGCATCGGCATCATGTTCTTCACCCCGCGCCTGGGGGCCCTGTTCGAGCGCTACCCCGGGCTTGAAGTCGAACTGGTCGCGGTGCCGCGCTTCGTCAGCATCCTCAACCGCGAAGCCGAAATCAGCATTCACCTGGAACGCCCCAATGCCGACCTGCTGATCACCCGCAAACTCACCGACTACCGCCTGGCCCTCTACGCCAGCCAGGACTATCTCGACCGCGCACCGCCGCTGCGCAACCGCGACGATCTGGCCCGGCACAGTTGGATCGGCTACGTGGACGACCTGATCTTCAGCCAGGAGCTGTTGTTCCTCAACAGCTTCTGCCGCGCGCCGAACGTGATATTCCGCAGCACCAGCGTGATCGCCCAGCAGCAGGCCGCACGCGCGGGCCTGGGCATCGCCGTGTTGCCCAACTACATGGGCCGCCACGACCCGAGCCTGGTGCGCGTGCTGCCCAGCGAAACCATCCAGCGCAGCTACTGGATCTGTACGCGTCGCGAGCTGCACAAGTCAGTACGCCTGCGGGTGGTCTGGGACTACCTGCTCAAGCTCTGCGCCGAGCAGCAGCACGAGTTGCTAGCCGAGTAGCGCCTTGCCTGCCAGCGAGACCGCAGCCCCGATTCCCACCACCACGAACAGTTGCTGTAGGCGTGGCCCGGCCAGCTTGGCGGCCAGCGGGCGGGCCACCAGCAAGCCCAGCACCGCACCAAAGGCAAAGGGCGCGCCAACCTGCCAGTGCATGACCCCACCAAGGCTCGCACTCACCACACTGCCAGTGGAAACCAGTGCGATCACCGCCAGGGACGTGGCGACGATGCTTTTCATGTCCAGGTTGGTATAGCGGTTCAAGGCCGGGATGATGACGAAGCCGCCGCCGACGCCCAACAGGCCGGATAGCAGCCCGGACAACATGCCGGTGAACGCCAGCGCGCGGGCGCAGGGGAGGGTCCAGCGCAGACGTCCCTGCAAGGGATTGAGCACACACGGCATGATCTGCCGCTCACCGCATGGCGATTCGCCGCGTAGCTCGCGAGCTGCCTTGCGCCAGATGCGCAGGCAGGCATACACCAGCACGCAGGCGAAGACCAACGCCAGCGGTGTGTTCGGTAAACGGTGCGCCAGCATCAGACCGAAAGGTGCGCAGACGATACCGATTGCCGCAATGAACAATGCTGCGCGATAACGCACCAGCCCTTGCCGCAGGCCCAGCCCGGCGCCCACGGCAGCGGCCAGGCCGACCGCCAGCAACCCAATCGGCGCCGCCTCGACCATCGACAGCCCCAGGCCGAAAACCAGCAACGGCACCGCGAGGATCCCGCCTCCAGCCCCGGTCAGCGCCAGCACCGCACCAATGATCGCGCCCAGTCCGGCGCCAAGAAGCTGATGTTCGATCACTTCGACGCCTCGACGGCCATAGGCTGCGGCCGCGCCAGCCACTCCCGCCCCTTGAGCATCGCCTGCCAGTAAAGCGGCGGCAGTACCCGTGCCTTGAGCAACCAGGCCAGCCGCGTAGGTTTGCGTCCATCGAGCAACCAACGCGGAAAACTTGGTGCCAGCTTGCCGCCATAGGTGAACTCGGCCAGCACGATCTTGCCGCGCTCCACGGTCAGCGGGCAGGAGCCGTAGCCGTCGTAGGCGACCTGTGTCGGCAAGCGCCCGAGCGCCACCAGCACATTGTTGGCCACAACCGGTGCCTGCTTGCGTGCGGCCGCTGCGGTCTTGGCATTGCTGGTGTTGATCACGTCACCCAGGGCATGAACGTTGGCGAACTGACGGTGGCGCAAGCTGTGCGGATCGACATCCACCCATCCGCAAGCATCAGCCAATGGGCTTTGCCGGATGAAGTCCGGGGCAACCTGGGGCGGCACCACGTGCAGCATGTCGAACACTTCGGTACGTGTTTCGTTGCTACCGTCGGCGAGGGTTCGTACGAAGGTCGCCCGTTGATTCGGGCCATCGACCGCCACCAGGCGCTGGCTGTAGTTGAGGTCGACACCGTACTTGTCGATGTAGCTCATCAGTGCCGGCACATAGTCGGCAACACCGAACAGCACGGCACCGGCGTTGAAGAACGCGGGCTTGATCGCGCCCAGCCGGCCTTCACGCAGCCAGTGATCGCAGGACAGGTACAAGGCTTTCTGTGGGGCGCCGGCACATTTGATCGGCATCGGCGGTTGGCTGAACAGCGCGCGGCCCTGCTTGAGCGTCTGTACCAGCTTCCAGGTGTAGGGTGCCAGGTCGTAGCGGTAGTTGGAGGTCACGCCGTTGCGCCCAAGCGTATCTTCCAAGCCATCGATGGCTGCCCAGTCCAGCTTGAGGCCGGGGCAGACCACCAACTGCTCGTAGCTGATGGCGCGCCCGTCTTCGAGCATGACCAATTGGGCATGAGGCTCGAAACTCGTCACCCGTGCCTGAATCCAGCGCGCGCCGCTTGGCAGGGTCGCGACTGTGGATCGCGCAGTTGAGGAGGCGCTAAACACCCCGGCGCCGACCATGGTCCAGCCGGGCTGGTAGTAATGAACGTCCGACGGATCGATCAGGGCGATGTCCAGCGACGGATCACGTTTGATCAGGCTGGATGCCGTGGCGATGCCAGCGGCACCGGCGCCCACGATCAACACCTTGTGGTGTTCGGTACTGGGCGCAACGGCAGGGGACTGCAAGGCAGGCATGGTGTTTCCTTTGAATACTTATCAGGTGTGCTGAGCCGCTCAAATCGCGTTCAGCGGGATCTTCAGGTAGCGCACGCCATTGTCTTCCGGCTCGGGCAACTGCCCGCTGCGCATGTTGACTTGCACCGAAGGCAGGATCAGCACCGGCATGTCGAGGGTCTTGTCACGGGCTTCGCGCATCTCGACAAAGCTGTCTTCGCTGACACCCTGGTGAATATGGATGTTGCTGGCGCGCTGCTCGGCCACCGTGGTCACGTAGCGCAACTCACGGCCACCGGGCAGATAGTCATGGCACATGAACAGCCGGGTCTGGTCAGGGAAGGCCAGCAGGCGACGGATCGAGCGATACAGCGTGCGAGCGCTGGCGCCGGGGAAATCGCAACGGGCGGTGCCGTAGTCGGGCATGAACAACGTGTCGCCGACAAACACGGCAATCTCGCCCGCATCCTCGATCATGTAGCTCATGCACGCGGGGGTATGCCCTGGCGTGTGCAGCGCGCGGGCATGCAGGTTGCCGATACGGAAACCTTCCTCGTCCACGAACAGCACATCGAACTGACTACCATCCCGGGCAAAACCAGGCTCGGCGTTAAACAGCGAACCGAAGGTTTTCTGCACCTGGGTGATGTGGGCGCCAATGGCAATCTGGCCGCCCAGCCGTTGCTTGAGGTAGGCCGCTGCCGAGAGGTGGTCCGCATGCACGTGGGTTTCAAGAATCCACTGCACCTTGGCACCCAATGCCTCGACCTGCGCGATCAGCCGGTCGGCAGAGGCGTGGCTGGTACGGCCTGACTTCGGATCGTAATCCAGCACGCTGTCGATCAATGCGCAGTGCTTTGTTTCGCGGTCCATGAGCAGGTAGCTGATGGTCGAGGTCGCCGGGTCGAACAGGGCTTCCACATGAAGGTTGTTGCCAATGATCATCACAGTCTCCAAAGCGCTGCCGCACCTGAATAGAGGCGGCGGCAGGAACAGACGCTTTATCAAGATGCATGCCAGGTCATTTCTCGCGGATATGTCCTGCATTTGCAGGTGTTGTATCAACACGATAGTTAAAGACTGCCAAGAAGACTGGCAGTCATCTGTCAGCTGCTGGCAGTGATTGGCAGTCCTTGTTAACCTCGCCGGGTAGTTTTTGCCGGTGCCCCCATGTCCGAGCTTCCTGCTGCAAACCATCCTGCCATCCTCGCGCTGGTGTCCTACCTCGAACACGATGTGTTGCCCGCCATCGTGCTCGATACCGACTACAACATTCTTGCGGCCAACGCGGCGTATCGACGCCAGTTCGCCACGCAGGATCGCGCCCCTCTGGGAGAAAAGTGTCACAGGGTTTCGCACCACTACGCCGTGCCCTGCGATCAGGCTGGGGAGCACTGTCCGCTGCGCAAGGCATGGGACAGCAAGATGCCGGAGCGCGTGTTGCACATTCATCACACCCCGCGCGGGCCGGAACATGTGGACGTCGAACTGCGGCCGATCCTCGACGAGCAGGGCAAGGTGGTGGCATTCGTCGAACGGCTGACCAGCATCACCCTGGCGTCCGCACAACCGCAGCAGCAGGGGCTGGTCGGGCAGTCACCGGCGTTCAAGTCGGCACTCGCCAGCCTTCAACGGGCCGCTCCGGCTCAGATTCCGGTGTTGCTCCAAGGTGAGTCTGGAACAGGCAAGGAGCTGTTCGCCCGCGCCCTGCACCTGGGTAGCCCCCGGGCCAACGGCCCGCTGGTGGTGGTCGATTGCACCGGCCTCACCGAATCACTGTTCGAGAGTGAGCTGTTTGGTTACGAGAAAGGCGCGTTCACAGGCGCGACACAACGCAAGATCGGCTTGGCCGAGGCGGCGCATGGCGGCACCCTGTTCCTGGACGAGATCGGTGAAGTGCCGCTGGCCATGCAGGTCAAACTGCTGCGCCTGATCGAGACCGGCAGTTTTCGCCCGGTGGGCAGCCTGCGCACCGTGCACTCGGATTTCCGCCTGGTGTCGGCGACACACAAGCCGCTCAAGGCGATGGTCGCGCAGGGCGCCTTCCGTGAAGACCTGTATTACCGCATCAGTGGATTTCCGATTCGTCTGCCGGCGCTGCGTGAGCGTGTCGAAGATTTGCCGCTACTGATTGAAAGCCTGCTGCAACGTATCGCGGGCAAAGGCGCACCTCGAATCAGCCATGACGCACTCGAGCGTCTCAACCTGCATCCGTTTCCGGGAAATATTCGTGAGCTGCGGAACATGCTGGAGAGGGCCTGGCTGTTTGCCGATGATGGTTTGATTCGCAGTGAACATCTGGTCGAAGACACCGATCTGGACTCACCGGCGAGACATCAATCACGCGAGCAGCATGAACTGAAGGCGCTCGCTCAAGCACTGGACAGCTTCCAGGGATCGCGACGCGAGCTGGCCAAGCAGCTGGGGATGAGTGAACGCACCTTGTACAGAAGGCTCAAGGACCTCGAATCCTGACGCCCGTTGAACAGTGTTTCACGTGGAACATTCGTGTTTCGTGCCCCAGAAAACGAAAAAGCCAAGGTCTAGACCTTGGCTTTTCGTAGCTGAAGCTCGTAATCAGAAGTCCAGGTTGGACACCGACAACGCGTTGCTTTCGATGAAGTCACGACGCGGTTCTACCGCGTCACCCATCAAGGTGTTGAACAGCTGGTCGGCCGCAATCGCATCCTCGATGGTGACTTTGAGCATGCGGCGCACGGTCGGGTCCATGGTGGTTTCCCACAGCTGATCCGGGTTCATCTCACCCAGTCCTTTGTATCGCTGGATGGTGTGGCGCTTGGTGGTTTCGTTCATCAGCCAATCGAGGGCTTCTTTGAACTCGGTGACTGCCTTGCGACGCTCACCACGCTGAACATAGGCACCCTCGCCAAGCAGGGTCGCCAACTTGGCGCCCAGCACGACCACCGAACGGTAGTCGTTGCTGCCGAAGAACTCGCGGTTGAAGGTCACGTAACTGGCCAGACCGTGGGAAGTAACTTCGACTTCCGGCAACCAGATGTTGCGTTCCTTGTCTTCGCGCAGGCTGGCCCGGTAGGTCAGACCAGACTTCTGGCTGTTGTTCAGGCGCTCCTGGAATTTGCCCAACCAGGCTTGCATGGTCGTGTGATCGGCCAACTGCGCCTGAGTGACTTCCGGCAAGTAGATGAAGTGCTCGGTGAGCTCTTCCGGGTACAGGCGCGACAGACGCTTGAGCGTCTTCATCACACCGCGGAACTCATTGACCAGTGCCTCAAGCTGAACACCCGACACGGGAGGCGCCGATTCGTCCAGGTGCAGGCTGGCATCTTCCAGGGCCGACTGGGTCATGTACTCTTCCATGGCCTCGTCGTCCTTGATGTACTGCTCCTGCTTGCCTTTCTTCACTTTGTACAGCGGCGGCTGGGCAATGTAGATGTAACCGCGCTCGACCAGCTCCGGCAACTGACGGAAGAAGAAGGTCAGCAGCAGGGTACGGATGTGCGAACCGTCAACGTCAGCATCGGTCATGATGATGATGTTGTGATAGCGCAGCTTGTCGATGTTGTACTCTTCGCGGCCGATACCGCAGCCGAGGGCGGTGATCAGCGTACCGACTTCCTGAGACGAGATCATCTTGTCGAAACGCGCTTTCTCGACGTTGAGAATCTTGCCCTTCAACGGCAGGATTGCCTGGGTGCGGCGGTTACGACCTTGCTTGGCCGAACCACCGGCGGAGTCACCCTCCACCAGGTACAGTTCGGAAAGGGCAGGGTCTTTTTCCTGGCAGTCGGCAAGCTTGCCCGGCAGACCAGCGATATCCAGAGCACCTTTGCGGCGGGTCATTTCCCGCGCCTTGCGCGCTGCTTCACGAGCACGCGCAGCGTCGATCATCTTGCCAACAACCGCCTTGGCTTCGTTGGGGTTTTCCAACAGGAAGTCGGCGAAGTACTTGTTCATCTCCTGCTCCACGGCGGTCTTCACCTCCGAGGAAACCAGCTTGTCCTTGGTCTGCGAGCTGAACTTTGGATCCGGCACCTTCACCGAGATGATCGCGGTCAGGCCTTCACGGGCATCGTCGCCCGTGGTCGCGACCTTGTTCTTCTTGGCCAGGCCTTCTTGCTCGATGTAGCTGTTAAGGCTACGAGTCAGCGAGGAGCGGAAGCCCACCAGGTGAGTACCACCGTCGCGCTGCGGAATGTTGTTGGTGAAGCACAGCAGGTTTTCGTTGAAGCTGTCGTTCCATTGCAGGGCGACTTCGACACCCACGCCATCGTCACGCTGGACGTTGAAGTGGAAGACCTGGGAGTTCACCGGGGTCTTGTTGGTGTTCAGGTACTCGACGAAAGCACGCAGACCACCTTCATACTTGAAGAACTCTTCCTTGCCGGAGCGCTCGTCCTTCAGCAGGATGCCAACGCCCGAGTTGAGGAACGACAGCTCACGAATCCGCTTGGCCAGGATGTCCCAGCTGAAGTGGATATTCTTGAAGGTCTCGGCGGAAGGCTTGAAGTGAATGTGGGTACCGGTGGTTTCGCTTTCACCGACCACAGCCATCGGAGCTTGTGGCACACCGTGGACGTAGGTTTGTTCCCAGATTTTGCCGCTACGGCGAACGGTCAGAACCAGCTTCTCCGAGAGGGCGTTTACCACCGAGACGCCGACGCCGTGCAGACCGCCAGAAACCTTGTAGGAGTTGTCATCGAACTTACCGCCAGCGTGCAGTACGGTCATGATGACCTCGGCGGCGGAAACGCCTTCCTCTTTATGCACGTCGACGGGAATGCCACGACCGTTGTCGCGAACACTGATGGATTCGTCCGGATGGATGATGACGGTAATGTCATCGCAATGACCGGCGAGCGCTTCGTCGATCGAGTTGTCGACCACTTCGAAGACCATGTGGTGCAGGCCGCTACCATCATCGGTGTCGCCAATGTACATGCCGGGACGCTTGCGCACGGCATCCAGCCCTTTCAGCACCTTGATGCTGGAGGAGTCGTACGTTTGATTTTCGCTCATGCCTTCACTCCCGATGGTCGTGGGTCTGGGTGATACGGCCTTGTTCCACGTGGAACAAAGCAACTGGCGTATCCGTCTGCCAGCCTTCCCTCAGTAATTCGTGATCTACACAGGTGATAAAAACCTGGCAGTGTAATTCTTCAAGCAAGCGACACAGCGCGCGTCGATGCTGCTCGTCCAACTCGGACGGCAAGTCATCCACCAGATAAATACACTGACCGCGACGAACCTGACTGACGAGGTGCCCTTGGGCAATCCGCAGGGCACAAACGACCAGCTTTTGCTGACCACGAGACAGGATATCGGCCGCGTTATTGGCGCCCAATCTCAGGCGTAGGTCAGCACGCTGCGGACCGGCCTGGGTATGGCCCATCTGCTGATCGCGAAGGAGAGAGGTGGCGAGGACTTCACTGAGGTCCCGATCCTTGTCCCAGCCTCGATAGTAGCTAAGGGTCAATCCGTCCAGCTCGACCAGTTCGCTCAGGGTTCGCTCGAAGACGGGCTTCAAGGCCTTGATATAGTTGCGACGGTATTCATCTATTTCCGCGCTGGCGAGACACAGTTCCCGGTCCCAGGCGGCTTGCGAAGCAGCGTCAAGTGTACCATGTCGCAGCCATGAGTTCCGCTGCCGCAGGGCCTTCTGCAAGCGTTGCCAGGTCGCCATGAATCGAGGTTCCACGTGGAACACTCCCCAATCCAGGAACTGGCGACGCACCTTGGGAGCACCTTCGAGCAAACGGAAGCTGTCCGGGTTGATCAACTGCAACGGCAGCATCTCCGCCAGTTGCGCAGCGCTGCGCGCATTCTGACCGTCAATGCGAATGGTGAAATCCCCTTGTCGCTCGCGCGAAACCCCAAGATTGCTCGTCGCGCCATCGTTGATTTCAACCTGGCCGAATACAGTACAGGTTGGCTGTTCGTACTGGATGACGGGGTTCAATCGGGTACTGCGAAATGAGCGTGCCAGCCCCAGAAGATGCACGGCCTCGAGCACACTGGTCTTGCCGCTGCCGTTAGCGCCGTAGAGGATGTTGATACGAGGGGAGGGGGAGAGGGTCACCGGGTGCAGATTGCGCACCGCGGTGACCGAAAGACGTCGAAGGGACATTTGGCCTGCTACGGGTTACAGACGCATCGGCATGACAACGTAGGACGAGTCGTCATTGCCGGCTTCCTGCAGCAAGGCGCTGCTGTTGGAGTCGGCGAGAATCAGACGAACCTGCTCAGTGGTCATGACCCCAAGAACGTCCAGCAAGTAGCTGACGTTGAAGCCGATCTCCAGCGAACTGCCTTCGTAGTCGACGCTGATCTCTTCTTCAGCTTCTTCCTGCTCGGGGTTGTTGGCCTGAATCTTCAGCTGACCGGAGGCCAGTTGTAGACGAATGCCACGGTACTTCTCGTTGGACAGGATCGCAGTACGGCTGAACGCTTCACGCAGCGCCTGACGGTCACCGATCACCAGCTTGTCACCACCCTTGGGCAATACGCGCTCGTAATCCGGGAACTTGCCGTCGACCAGTTTCGAGGTAAAGGTGAACTCACCGGTGGTGGCGCGAATGTGGTGCTGGCCCAGGACAATGCTGACCATGCCTTCCGGATCGGTCAGCAGGCGCGCCAGTTCCAGGATACCTTTGCGCGGCACAATGACCTGGTGACGCTCGGCCTGGCCAATGGGCGCCTGCATGGCGCACAGTGCCAGACGGTGACCGTCAGTGGCGACAGCACGCAGCGTGTCGGTGGAGACCTCCAGCAGCATGCCGTTGAGGTAGTAGCGAACGTCCTGCTGGGCCATGGCGAAGCTGGTGCGCTCGATCAGGCGACGCAGCTTGCTCTGCTCCAGGTTGCAGGTGAGCGAACCTGGGCCTTCTTCCACGGTGGGGAAGTCGTTGGCCGGCAAGGTCGAAAGGGTGAAGCGGCTACGACCAGCCTTGACCAGCAGCTTCTGCTCATCGACCTTGATATCGATCAGCACATCGCTGGGCAGGCTCTTGCAGATGTCCATCAGCTTGCGCGCCGGGACGGTGATCTCGCCAGGCTCAGCCGGCTCTTCCAGTTGCACGCGGCCAACCAGTTCGACTTCCAGGTCGGTACCGGTCAACGACAGCTGATGGCCTTGCACGACCAGCAGTACGTTGGACAGGACCGGCAAGGTCTGGCGGCGCTCGACGACGCCTGCGACCAGTTGCAGGGGTTTCAACAGGGCTTCGCGTTGAATGGTGAAATGCATGGTCTAGTCCCTTGCCTTCAAAGAGCTGCGCCGGCACCCATCAGGTGGTCAGCGTGCGCAGCAGGTTCTTGTAGTCCTCGCGGATGTCCGCGTCGGATTCCTTCAATTCGTTGATCTTGCGGCAAGCGTGCAGCACGGTGGTGTGGTCCCGACCGCCGAACATGTCGCCGATCTCCGGCAGACTGTGGTTGGTCAGCTCCTTGGACAACGCCATGGCCACCTGCCGCGGACGCGCGACAGAGCGCGAGCGGCGCTTGGACAACAGATCGGAGATCTTGATCTTGTAGTACTCGGCGACCGTACGCTGGATGTTATCCACACTGACCAGTTTGTCTTGCAGCGCCAGCAGATCCTTGAGCGATTCGCGAATCAACTCGATGGTGATATCTCGCCCCATGAAGTGCGAGTGAGCAATCACCCGCTTCAATGCACCTTCCAGTTCACGCACGTTGGAGCGGATGCGCTGGGCAATGAAGAACGCAGCATCGTGCGGCAGTTCGACCTTGGCCTGGTCGGCCTTCTTCATGAGGATCGCCACGCGGGTTTCCAGCTCCGGTGGCTCGACAGCCACCGTCAGGCCCCAACCGAAACGCGACTTCAGGCGCTCTTCCAGGCCTTCGATCTCTTTAGGGTAGCGGTCACTGGTGAGGATGACCTGCTGTCCACCCTCAAGCAGGGCATTGAAGGTGTGGAAGAACTCTTCCTGGGAACGCTCTTTGCGGGCGAAGAACTGGATATCGTCGATCAACAGCGCGTCCACCGAACGGTAGAAGCGCTTGAATTCGTTGATTGCGTTCAACTGCAACGCCTTGACCATATCGGCGACGAAGCGCTCCGAGTGCAGGTAGACGACCTTGGCATTCGGGTTCTTCTTCAGCAGGTGGTTACCCACAGCGTGCATCAAGTGCGTCTTACCCAGGCCCACGCCACCATAAAGGAAGAGCGGGTTGTAACCATGCTTGGGGTTGTCGGCAACCTGCCAGGCCGCAGCGCGCGCCAGCTGGTTGGACTTACCCTCCACGAAGGTCTCGAAGGTGAAGGTTCGGTTCAGGTAGCTGGTGTGCTTGAGCGCACCTTCGACCTGGACGGTCCGTTGCTCGGTACGGGTGGTTGCCGCAGGCGCAGGCGTCGAATCACCCACCCCATCGAAACCGTCGTGGGACGTAGATTCCTGCACCTCACTGACCAACTCAGGCTCGAGCGCCGTGACCGGTGCACTGGCAACCGCTGTTGGCTGAACAGCCGGCTTGGCCTGGCTCTGGGCCAGCGATGCGGCGACCGCAGCACTGACCGGTGCGTTAGGTGCCGCTCGTGGAGCGGAGCTGCGGCGGCTGCCTATTAATAAGGAGAGGGCAGGTGCAAGGCCGTTTCCTTGTTCACCCAGCAGTTCGAGCAGGCGGCCGAGGTACTTTTCATTGACCCAATCGAGAACGAAACGGTTAGGCGCATAGACGCGCAACTCGTCGCCTTCGGCTTCGACCTGTAGCGGACGGATCCAGGTGTTGAATTGCTGGGCAGGCAGTTCGTCGCGCAGAAGCTCCACGCACTGCTGCCAAAGTTCCACTGACACGGATATCCCCTGAGTTGAAAGCCGGATGAGGCAAAAACAAACCGCCATTGTACCGGGCGAGCAGTCACTTATCCACATGTCGTGGTGTGTTGAGCTGTGCCAAATCAGTCATTTAGCGGCAAAAACGACCTTTCAAGCGGAAAATAAGCCCTGTGGATAACCGCACATGAGGGCTATGCACAACCCTGGGCTCAGCCCTGTGGATAATTCATCTGTGGATAAATACCTGTTCCATCCACAGCTTTTCCGCGGGTCCGGCACAGCCAGAGCACCTGTTACCGACATACTTATGATTCTCTGTACAGTCGATGGATTGTGGCCTGCAATAGGTTATCCACAGATACTTATCCACTTAAGATCTATAAGTTCTTCAAAAAAGCTTTCTATATGTCTCTCTTTTTTTACATGTTGAGCATCTGTTCCGTATGAATCAACCGGTCCTCAGGCTGGCAGAGGGGAAAGGTCGTCTATAAGGAATGCTGGTTGGAAATTGACCTATCGGCTTGCTTTCTCTAGAATCGCCGGTCTCTTAAAAAGGGGGCCATCCCGGCCCGTTGTCGACAACCCAGGTAACACGCCATGAAACGTACTTTCCAACCAAGCACCATCAAGCGCGCGCGCACCCACGGTTTCCGTGCCCGTATGGCCACCAAGAACGGCCGCGCTGTTCTGTCGCGTCGTCGTGCCAAAGGCCGTAAGCGTCTGGCAATTTGATTTTTCGGCACAGGTGGTGAGTCAGGACTTCAGTCGGGATAAGCGACTGCTTACACCCCGGCATTTCAAAGCAGTCTTCGACTCCCCAACCGGCAAGGTTCCAGGGAAAAGCCTGCTCATCCTTGCCCGCGAGAACGGCCTCGATCATCCACGCCTCGGCCTGGTGATCGGCAAGAAGAGCGTCAAGCTCGCCGTTCAACGCAACCGCCTCAAACGCCTGATGCGCGACTCATTCCGTCTGAACCAGCAAAGTCTGGCCGGGCTGGATATCGTGATCGTCGCGCGCAAGGGGTTGGGTGAGATAGAAAACCCAGAATTGCACCAACACTTTGGCAAACTCTGGAAGCGCCTGGCCCGCAGTCGGCCCTCTCCAGCGGTACCTGCCGATTCCGCACGGGTAGACAGTCACGATGCGTAAACTGGCCCTCGTTCCGATCCAGTTCTACCGTTACGCCATTAGTCCTCTGATGGCCAGTCACTGTCGTTTCTACCCCAGTTGCTCCTGTTACGCGTATGAAGCCATAGAAAACCATGGCCTCTTGCGTGGCGGGTGGCTTGCCGTTCGTCGCCTGGGTCGTTGTCATCCGTGGAATGATGGCGGTTTCGATCCCGTCCCGCCTGCTCCTTCCTCCCGAACTTCTTCGATAGCCGAGTAATCATGGATATTAAACGCACGATCCTGATCGTCGCCCTGGCAATCGTGTCCTACGTTCTGGTCCTCAAGTGGAACCAGGACTATGGTCAGGCAGCCCTGCCGACTCAGCATACTGCTGCCAGCAACGCTGCACCGGCTCTGCCGGACACCGTGCCGGCCGGCAATAACGGCGCCAGCGCCGATGTGCCGAGCGCCAATGCCGAAGCCAGCCCCGCTGAAATCGCGCCAGTCGCGCTCAGCAAGGACCTGATCCGGGTCAAGACCGATGTCCTGGACCTGGCTATCGACCCGGTCGGCGGTGACATCGTCCAGCTGACCTTGCCCAAGTACCCACGCCGTCAGGATCATCCGGACATCGCCTTCCAGTTGTTCGACAACGGCGGCGAGCGTGTCTATCTGGCGCAGAGCGGCCTGACCGGCGCGAATGGCCCGGACGCCCGTTCGAGCGGTCGTCCCCTGTACGCTGCCGACCAGAAGAGCTTCCAGCTGACCGACGGTCAGGACCAATTGGTGGTCGACCTCAAGTTCAGCGATAACGGCGTCAACTACATCAAGCGCTTCAGCTTCAAGCGCGGTGAGTACGACCTGACCGTCAGCTACCTGATCGACAACCAGAGCGGTGCAGCCTGGACCGGCAACATGTTTGCCCAGCTCAAGCGTGACGCCAGCTCAGATCCTTCCTCGAGCACCGCGACCGGTACCGCGACTTACCTGGGCGCTGCCCTGTGGACAAGTTCGGAGCCGTACAAGAAGGTGTCGATGAAGGACATCGACAAAGGTAATTTGAAAGAAAATGTGTCTGGCGGCTGGGTAGCATGGCTGCAGCACTACTTCGTGACCGCGTGGATTCCGGCCAAGTCGGACAACAACGTGGTCCAGACCCGCAAGGACAGCCAGGGCAACTACATCATCGGCTACACCGGCCCGGCGCTGAACGTGCCTGCCGGCGGCAAGGTCGAGACCAGCGCCATGCTGTACGCAGGTCCGAAGATCCAGTCCAAGCTCAAGGAGTTGTCCCCAGGCCTGGAGCTGACCGTCGACTACGGCTTCCTGTGGTTCATCGCTCAGCCGATCTTCTGGCTGCTGCAACATATCCACAGCCTGCTGGGTAACTGGGGCTGGTCGATCATCGTCCTGACCATGCTCATCAAGGGTCTGTTCTTCCCGCTGTCGGCTGCCAGCTACCGCTCGATGGCGCGCATGCGTGCCGTGGCGCCGAAACTGGCCCAGCTCAAGGAACGCTTCGGTGACGATCGCCAGAAGATGTCCCAGGCGATGATGGAGCTGTACAAGAAAGAGAAGATCAACCCGCTGGGCGGCTGCCTGCCGATCCTGGTGCAGATGCCAGTGTTCCTGGCCCTGTACTGGGTACTGCTGGAAAGCGTCGAGATGCGCCAGGCCCCTTGGATGCTGTGGATTACCGACCTGTCGATCAAGGATCCATTCTTCATCCTGCCGATCATCATGGGCGCCACCATGTTCATCCAGCAGCGTCTGAATCCGACCCCACCGGATCCGATGCAGGCGAAGGTCATGAAAATGATGCCAATCATCTTCACCTTCTTCTTCCTGTGGTTCCCGGCTGGTCTGGTGCTGTACTGGGTTGTGAACAACTGCCTGTCGATCACTCAGCAGTGGTACATCACCCGCCGTATCGAAGCAGCCACGAAAAAAGCGGCTGCTTGACAGGTTGACCCGTTAGCCTGTGAATAAAAACGCCCCTTCGTGGGGCGTTTTTGCTATCCGTCGTTTTGTCGTAGAGGCTTTCGAGCATGAACACCGTGCGTGAAACCATTGCCGCCATCGCCACCGCCCAGGGCCGCGGTGGCGTCGGTATCGTCCGCTTGTCCGGGCCACTGGCCAGCCAGGCCGGGCAGGCCATCACCGGCCGCACACTGACTCCGCGCCATGCCCACTACGGGCCATTTCGTGCCGACGGTGGTTTGGTCCTGGATGAAGGCATTGCGCTGTTCTTCCCTGGCCCCAACTCGTTCACTGGTGAAGACGTCCTGGAACTGCAGGGGCATGGAGGGCCAGTGGTGCTCGACATGCTGTTGCAGCGCTGTGTCGAGTTGGGTTGTCGTCTCGCCCGTCCTGGCGAGTTCAGCGAGCGGGCGTTCCTCAACGATAAACTCGACCTGGCCCAGGCCGAAGCGATCGCCGACCTGATCGAAGCCAGTTCCACCCAAGCCGCACGCAATGCGTTGCGCTCGCTGCAGGGGGCGTTTTCCAAGCGGGTGCATGCATTGACCGAAGCGCTGATCGCCCTGCGCATCTACGTTGAAGCGGCGATCGACTTCCCGGAGGAGGAAATCGACTTTCTCGCCGATGGCCATGTGCTGAAGATGCTGGAAGCCGTCCGGGACGACTTGTCCACAGTTCAGCGTGAGGCGGGGCAGGGGGCGTTGCTGCGTGACGGCATGACGGTGGTGATTGCAGGCCGTCCGAATGCCGGCAAATCGAGCCTGCTGAACCAGTTGGCCGGACGCGAGGCGGCGATCGTCACCGACATCGCCGGCACCACCCGGGACATCCTGCGCGAACATATCCACATCGATGGCATGCCGTTGCACGTGGTGGATACCGCAGGTCTGCGCGATACCGACGATCATGTGGAAAAGATTGGCGTGGAACGCGCACTCAAGGCGATTGGCGAGGCAGACCGGGTACTGCTGGTGGTGGATTCCACTGCGCCCGAGGCAAACGATCCGTTCGCCTTGTGGCCGGAGTTCCTCGATCAGCGGCCGGACCCTGCCAAGGTCACGCTGATTCGCAACAAGGCCGACCTGAGCGGCGAGAGCGTCGGTATCGAGCAGAGTGATGATGGCCACGTGACGATCACCCTCAGTGCGAAGGGCGACGCCACAGGCCTGGATCTGCTGCGTGATCACCTCAAGGCCTGCATGGGTTACGAACAGACTGCGGAAAGCAGCTTCAGTGCGCGCAGGCGGCATCTGGATGCACTGCGCCAGGCCAGCGCCCACCTCGATCATGGTCATGCCCAACTGACGCTCGCTGGTGCCGGTGAGTTGCTGGCAGAGGACCTGCGCCATGCTCAACAGGCCCTGGGAGAGATCACCGGCGCATTCAGCTCGGATGACTTGTTGGGAAGGATCTTCTCGAGCTTCTGTATCGGTAAATAATCCACAGCTCGGCAACACCAAGGCCGCTCCAGCCAGGAGCGGCTTTTTTTTGCCTGTCAGAAACGTGGGCTTGCCCGCGAATCGATTACCCACTGTAGATCTCATCCACAGACCGAAAACCATCACCAGGAGCCCTGTGGAAAACTGGCCTTCAGGTCCGTTGATAACCAGGCTTTTTTTCTGAGGACAATCCCGCCTGTGGGTAACACGTACTTTAATCCACAGGTTAAACGCCGTTATCCAGAACCCTCATCCCCCCTTCGACACAGGGTTATGATTCTCTGAAGGCAGCATGGATACTGGCCTCAATTCACTTATCCACATGTGGATAGCCGCCTAAGAATAAACATAAAAACAAAGCTTTTATAAATTTTTCCTTTTTGATTTCTATTGCCGCCATTCATCCACAGACTGGTCAAAATTTGCTCAGACGGTTTCACTAGAGCGGGTGAAGTCCCTATACTTGTCGGCTTACCTTCTCTATTCGCAAAACAGGCACGAGGTGCGTGGTGGATTTCCCTTCCCGTTTTGAAGTGATCGTCATCGGCGGCGGCCATGCCGGTACCGAGGCTGCGCTTGCGTCCGCACGCATGGGTGTGAAAACCCTGCTGCTGACCCATAACGTGGAAACCCTCGGTCACATGAGTTGCAACCCGGCCATCGGTGGTATCGGCAAGAGCCACCTGGTCAAGGAAATCGATGCACTCGGCGGCGCCATGGCGCTGGCCACCGACAAGAGCGGCATCCAGTTCCGCATCCTGAACAACCGCAAGGGCCCGGCTGTGCGCGCCACCCGTGCACAGGCCGACCGCGCCATCTACAAGGCCGTGGTCCGCGAGATCCTGGAAAACCAGCCGAACCTGTGGATATTCCAACAGTCCTGCGATGACCTGATCGTCGAGCAGGACCAGGTCAAGGGCGTGGTGACACAGATGGGCCTGCGCTTCTTCGCCGACTCTGTGGTGTTGACTACCGGCACCTTCCTCGGTGGACTTATCCACATCGGCCTGCAGAACTACTCCGGTGGTCGCGCCGGTGATCCTCCCGCCATTGCCCTGGCTCATCGTCTGCGTGAACTGCCGCTGCGCGTTGGCCGTTTGAAAACCGGCACGCCGCCCCGTATCGATGGCCGCTCGGTAGACTTCTCGGTGATGGGCGAACAACCCGGCGATACCCCGATCCCGGTGATGTCGTTCATGGGCAATGCGCAGATGCACCCGCGCCAGGTCAGCTGCTGGATTACCCACACCAACGCCCGCACCCACGAGATCATCGCCTCGAACCTCGACCGCTCGCCGATGTACTCCGGTGTGATCGAAGGCATCGGCCCGCGCTACTGCCCGTCGATCGAGGACAAGATCCATCGCTTCGCCGACAAGGAAAGCCATCAGGTATTCATCGAGCCGGAAGGCCTGAATACCCATGAGCTGTATCCCAACGGCATCTCGACTTCGCTGCCATTCGATGTGCAGTTGCAGATCGTCCGTTCGATCCGCGGCATGGAGAACGCGCACATCGTGCGTCCGGGTTACGCCATCGAGTACGACTACTTCGACCCGCGTGACCTCAAGTACAGCCTCGAGACCAAGGTCATCGGCGGCCTGTTCTTCGCTGGCCAGATCAACGGCACCACCGGCTACGAAGAAGCCGGCGCCCAGGGCCTGCTGGCCGGTACCAACGCCGCACTGCGTGCGCAGGGCCGCGAAAGCTGGTGCCCGCGCCGTGACGAGGCGTACATCGGCGTACTGGTCGACGACCTGATTACCCTGGGCACCCAGGAGCCTTACCGCATGTTCACCTCGCGTGCCGAATACCGGCTGATCCTGCGCGAAGACAACGCTGATCTGCGCCTGACCGAGAAAGGCCGCGAGCTGGGGTTGGTCGACGATGAGCGCTGGGCCGCCTTCACCGCCAAGCGCGAAGGCATCGAGCGCGAAGAACAGCGCATGAGGAGCACCTGGATCCGCCCGGGCACACCGCAAGGCCAAGCCGTTGTGGATAAGTTCGGTACACCGCTGGCCCACGAGTACAACCTGCTCAACCTGCTGGCGCGCCCCGAGATCGACTACGCGGGGCTGATCGAAGCCACGGGCGGTGATGTCATCGATCCCCAGGTGGCCGAACAGGTCGAGATCAAGACCAAGTACGCCGGCTACATCGATCGCCAGCAGGACGAGATCGCCCGTCTGCGCGCCAGCGAAGACACTCGTCTGCCTGTGGATATCGACTACGCTGGCATTTCCGGGTTGTCCAAGGAAATCCAGAGCAAGCTCGGCCAGACCCGTCCGGAAACCCTCGGCCAGGCTTCCCGTATTCCCGGCGTTACCCCGGCGGCAATTTCTCTGTTGCTGATTCACCTGAAAAAACGCGGCGCTGGCCGCGAATTGGAGCAAAGCGCTTGAGTTCCCTGGTCACCCCGCAACATGCCGAAGAGTTGTCCACAGGTGCGCGCCAGCTCGGAGTCGAGCTGAGTGCGCAGCAGCACGAACTGCTGCTTGGGTACCTGGCCCTGTTGATCAAATGGAACAAGGCCTACAACCTGACCGCAGTGCGCGATCCGGACGAGATGGTGTCGCGTCATCTGCTCGACAGCCTCAGCGTCATGCCGTTTATCCACAGCGACACGCAACGTTGGCTGGATGTTGGCAGCGGCGGCGGCATGCCGGGTATCCCGCTGGCTATCCTGCATCCGCACAAGCAGGTGACGGTACTGGACAGCAACGGCAAGAAGACCCGCTTCCTGACGCAGGTGAAGATGGAGCTGAAACTCGACAACCTGACGGTTATCCACAGCCGTGTGGAAGAGGTTCAGCCCGAGCAACCGTTCTGCGGCATCATCTCCCGGGCGTTCAGCAGCATGGAGAATTTCACCAACTGGACCCGCCACCTGGGTGACGCCCGTACGCAATGGCTTGCAATGAAGGGGCTGCATCCTGCCGATGAACTGGTAGCATTGCCCGCAGACTTCACAGTGGAAAGCGAGCAGGCCCTGACCGTTCCAGGTTGCCAGGGCCAGCGCCATCTGCTGATACTGCGCCGCAAGGCTTGACTGGGAACACACGCAACAATGGCTAAGGTATTCGCAATCGCGAACCAGAAGGGTGGTGTCGGCAAGACCACCACCTGCATCAATCTCGCCGCATCGCTGGCCGCGACCAAGCGTCGCGTGCTGCTGATCGACCTCGATCCACAGGGCAATGCCACCATGGGCAGCGGTGTGGACAAGCACGAGCTCGAGCACTCGGTGTACGACCTGTTGATCGGGGAATGCGACCTGGCCCAGGCCATGCAGTACTCCGAGCACGGCGGCTTCCAGCTGTTGCCCGCCAACCGTGACCTCACCGCCGCAGAGGTGGTGCTGCTGGAAATGCAGATGAAGGAGAGCCGCCTGCGCAACGCGCTGGCGCCTATCCGCGACAACTACGACTACATCCTCATCGACTGCCCGCCTTCGTTGTCGATGCTGACGCTGAACGCCTTGGTCGCTTCCGATGGCGTGATTATCCCCATGCAGTGCGAGTACTACGCACTGGAAGGTCTCAGCGACCTTGTGGATAACATCAAGCGCATCGCTGCCCGGTTGAACCCGGAGCTGAAGATCGAAGGCCTGCTGAGAACCATGTACGACCCGCGCCTGAGCCTGAACAACGATGTTTCGGCCCAGCTCAAGGAGCATTTCGGCGATCAGCTCTACGACACCGTGATACCGCGCAACATTCGCCTGGCCGAGGCTCCAAGCTTCGGTATGCCGGCGCTGGCCTACGACAAGCAATCACGTGGTGCGCTCGCCTACCTGGCCCTGGCTGGGGAACTGGTGCGCCGTCAGCGCCGTCAATCCCGCACTGCACAAACAACTTAAGGAATCCGCATGGCCATCAAGAAACGCGGTCTCGGACGTGGGTTGGATGCACTGCTCAGTGGTCCTTCCGTCAGCGCGCTCGAAGAGCAGGCTGTCACGGTCGACCAGAAGGAACTGCAGCGCCTGCCGGTCGAACTGATCCAGCGTGGCAAGTACCAACCTCGCCGTGACATGGACCCGGAGGCGCTGGAGGAGCTGGCGCATTCGATCCGCAATCATGGCGTGATGCAGCCGATCGTGGTTCGCCCGATTGGCGAAGGTCGCTACGAGATCATCGCCGGTGAGCGTCGCTGGCGCGCCACCCAGCAGGCAGGCCTGGACACTATCCCGGCCATGGTCCGCGAGGTGCCGGACGAAGCCGCCATCGCCATGGCGCTGATCGAAAACATCCAGCGCGAGGATCTCAACCCGCTGGAAGAAGCCCTTGCCCTGCAGCGGTTGCAGCAGGAGTTCGAGCTGACCCAGCAACAGGTGGCCGATGCCGTGGGCAAATCGCGTGTCACCGTGGCCAACCTGCTGCGCCTGATCAGCCTTCCTGAGGCGATCAAGACCATGCTCGCCCACGGCGACCTGGAAATGGGCCATGCGCGCGCCTTGCTGGGGCTCGAGGAGAGCCGGCAGGAAGAAGGGGCGCGACATGTTGTCGCACGGGGCCTCACCGTGCGCCAAACCGAGGCACTGGTCCGTCAGTGGCTCAACGGCAAGCCTGAGCCGGTGGAATCGAGCAAACCTGATCCGGATATCGCCCGGCTGGAACAGCGGCTGGCAGAGCGCCTGGGCTCATCGGTGCAAATTCGCCATGGCGACAAGGGCAAGGGCCAGCTGGTCATCCGCTACAACTCCCTCGACGAGCTTCAGGGTGTACTTGCTCACATCCGCTGAAACAATTCCCGTTGTAGCGCGCAGTCGGAAATCACTACCCAAGAGTTGAATAGGGGTTAATCCACCCCTATACTCTGCGCGCATTTTGTCGGCACAAATTATGCCAAGTCATAGCTGACTGGGCAGTCGACTTTCGAGGAGCAGTTTTGATGGAAATCCGCACGCCAAACCGCCTGCCTTTCCATCGCTGGGCGGTTTTCCCGGTACTGCTGGCTCAATTTGGGGTGTTATTGCTGGCAACGTTGGTGTTGTGGCAGTGGCAGGGCAAGGTCAGCGGTTATTCGGGCCTCTGTGGAGGTTTGATCGGCTGGCTGCCCAACGTGTATTTCGCCTGGAAGGCTTTTCGCTTCAGCGGAGCCCGGGCGGCGCAGGCCATCGTCAAGTCGTTCTACGCAGGCGAGGCAGGCAAATTGATTTTGACGGCAGTGCTGTTCGCACTGACCTTTGCAGGAGTGAAGCCACTGGCGCCGTTAGCAGTATTCGGCGTCTTCCTGCTGACTCTCACGGTCAGCTGGTTCGCGCCACTGCTGATGAATAAAAGACTTTCGAGACCTTAGGGCGTTTGAGGCAACCATGGCAGCAGAAACCGCTTCGGGCTATATCCAGCACCACTTGCAGAACCTGACCTACGGTCAACTACCAGACGGCAGCTGGGGCCTGGCCCATTCGGCTGCCGAAGCCAAGGCAATGGGCTTCTGGGCATTCCACCTGGACACCCTGGGCTGGTCCGTTGCACTGGGTCTGATCTTCCTGTTCATCTTCCGCATGGCGGCCAAGAAGGCGACCTCCGGTCAGCCTGGTGCCCTGCAGAACTTCGTCGAAGTACTGGTCGACTTCGTTCACGGCAGCGTGAAAGACTCGTTCCACGGTCGTAGCCCGGTCATCGCACCGCTGGCCCTGACCATCTTCGTCTGGGTGTTCCTGATGAACGCCATCGACCTGGTACCGGTCGACTGGATTCCGCAGCTGGCGATCCTGATCTCGGGCGATCCGCACATTCCGTTCCGTGCCGTATCGACCACCGACCCGAACGCCACCCTGGGCATGGCCCTGAGCGTGTTCGCGCTGATCATCTTCTACAGCATCAAGGTCAAGGGCATCGGCGGCTTCATCGGCGAGCTCACGCTCCACCCGTTCGGTAGCAAGAACATCTTCGTGCAGATCCTGCTGATCCCGGTGAACTTCCTGCTGGAATTCGTCACCCTGATCGCCAAACCGATCTCCCTGGCACTGCGACTGTTCGGCAACATGTATGCCGGCGAGCTGGTGTTCATCCTGATCGCCGTGATGTTCGGCACCGGCATCCTCTGGCTGAGCGGCCTGGGTGTGGTGCTGCAGTGGGCGTGGGCCGTGTTCCACATCCTGATCATCACTCTGCAAGCATTCATCTTCATGATGCTCACCATCGTCTACCTGTCGATGGCGCACGAAGATAACCATTAAGACCGCCTGGCGTGTCTGATAGTCTTCCCCGCCTGTTCGGGGGGAAGACTGAAAAAGTCCGCAAGGGCAGTTGTTTCAAACGATTTGTTTTACCGCTTCAATTAAAAAACCTAACCAATACGACGTAAAAGTCGGGAGGAAAGATGGAAACTGTAGTTGGTCTGACCGCTATCGCTGTTGCTCTGCTGATCGGCCTGGGTGCTCTGGGTACCGCCATTGGTTTCGGCCTGCTGGGCGGCAAGTTCCTGGAAGGCGCTGCTCGTCAGCCTGAGATGGTTCC
Organism: Pseudomonas wayambapalatensis; assembly: GCA_014268975.2. Lineage (GTDB taxonomy): Bacteria > Pseudomonadota > Gammaproteobacteria > Pseudomonadales > Pseudomonadaceae > Aquipseudomonas > Aquipseudomonas wayambapalatensis. Next base: position 192,160 of record CP077096.1, read on the forward strand.
GATGCTGCAGGTCAAAATGTTCATCGTTGCCGGTCTGCTCGACGCCGTAACCATGATCGGTGTTGGTATCGCTCTGTTCTTCACCTTCGCGAATCCCTTCGTTGGTCAGATCGCCGGCTAATCACTCGTTTCTACGAGTTGATTGGTGTGATGGACAAAGACCGAGCGAGGTGTTGGCGTGAACATTAATGCAACCCTGATTGGCCAATCCGTTGCTTTTCTGATTTTTGTGCTGTTCTGCATGAAGTATGTATGGCCTCCGGTCATCACTGCTCTGCACGAGCGCCAAAAGAAGATTGCCGACGGCTTGGACGCTGCCAACCGCGCAGCTCGCGACCTGGAGCTGGCCCAAGAGAAAGCGGGTCAGCAACTGCGTGAAGCAAAAGCACAGGCAGCCGAAATCATTGAGCAAAGCAAGAAACGCGCTGCTCAGCTTGTCGAGGAAGCCCGTGATCAGGCTCGCGTCGAAGCTGACCGTGTGAAGGCTCAGGCTCAAGCCGAGATCGAACAGGAACTCAACAGCATCAAAGACGCCCTGCGTGCCCAAGTGGGTGCCCTGGCCGTTGGCGGCGCTGAAAAGATCCTTGGCGCCACAATCGATCAAAACGCGCATGCGGAGCTGGTTAACAAACTGGCCGCTGAAATTTAAGCGAGGGCGATCATGGCAGAACTGACCACGTTGGCCCGACCTTACGCTAAGGCAGCTTTCGAGCACGCCCAGGCCCAGCAGCAACTGGCCAATTGGTCAGCCATGCTCGGCCTGGCTGCTGCGGTGTCGGAAGACGGCACCATGCAGCGCCTGCTCAAGGCCCCGCAACTGACTAGCGCAGAAAAGGCCGCCGCATTCATTGAAGTGTGCGGTGACAAGTTCGATGTACAGGCACAGAATTTCATTCATGTTGCCGCGGAAAACGACCGTCTCCTGCTTCTGCCGGAGATCGCCGCTCTGTTCGACCTGTACAAGGCCGAGCAAGAGAAATCCGTGGACGTGGAAGTCACCAGTGCTTTTGCGTTGAACCAAGAACAGCAAGACAAACTCGCCAAGGTTCTCAGTGCACGGCTCAGCCGGGAAGTGCGCCTGCACGCGTCGGAGGATGCCAGCCTGATCGGCGGCGTCGTCATCCGCGCCGGCGACCTGGTAATCGATGGCTCGGTTCGCGGCAAGATCGCGAAACTGGCCGAAGCATTGAAATCTTGAGTTTGAAGGGGCAGCAGAGCAATGCAGCAACTCAATCCTTCCGAAATTAGTGAAATCATCAAGGGTCGCATCGAGAAACTCGATGTCGGCTCCCAAGCCCGTAACGAAGGTACCGTTGTTTCGGTATCCGACGGTATCGTGCGGATCCACGGTCTGGCCGACGTCATGTACGGCGAAATGATCGAGTTCCCTGGCAGCGTATTCGGCATGGCACTGAACCTGGAGCAAGACTCCGTAGGTGCAGTGATCCTGGGTGCCTATGACACCCTCGCCGAAGGCATGAGCGCCAAGTGCACCGGCCGCATCCTGGAAGTTCCGGTTGGTAAGGAACTGCTGGGTCGCGTCGTTGACGCACTGGGCAACCCGATCGACGGTAAAGGTCCTCTGGGCAACACTCAGACCGACGCGGTCGAGAAAGTGGCCCCAGGCGTGATCTGGCGTAAGTCGGTAGACCAGCCTGTACAGACTGGCTACAAGTCCGTCGACGCCATGATCCCAGTCGGCCGTGGCCAGCGTGAGCTGATCATCGGTGACCGCCAGATCGGCAAGACCGCCATGGCCATCGACGCCATCATCAACCAGAAAGACTCCGGTATTTTCTGTGTTTATGTTGCTGTCGGCCAAAAGCGTTCCACCGTTGCCAACATCGTTCGCAAGCTGGAAGAAGCCGGCGCCCTGGCCAACACCATCGTGGTCGTTGCCAGTGCTTCGGAATCCGCCGCACTGCAGTTCCTGGCGCCATACGCCGGCTGCACCATGGGCGAGTTCTTCCGTGACCGCGGTGAAGACGCCCTGATCGTCTACGATGACCTGTCCAAGCAGGCTGTTGCCTACCGTCAGATCTCCCTGCTGCTGCGCCGTCCACCAGGACGTGAAGCGTACCCAGGCGACGTGTTCTATCTCCACTCCCGTCTGCTGGAGCGTGCATCGCGCGTTTCGGAAGAGTATGTCGAGAAGTTCACCAACGGCGCAGTGACTGGCAAGACCGGTTCCCTGACCGCCCTGCCGATCATCGAAACCCAGGCTGGCGACGTTTCCGCGTTCGTTCCGACCAACGTGATCTCGATCACCGACGGTCAGATCTTCCTGGAATCGGCCATGTTCAACTCGGGCATCCGCCCAGCAGTGAACGCCGGTGTTTCGGTATCCCGTGTAGGTGGTGCCGCTCAGACCAAGATCATCAAGAAGCTGTCCGGCGGTATCCGTACCGCACTGGCTCAGTACCGTGAACTGGCTGCATTCGCCCAGTTCGCTTCGGATCTGGACGAGGCTACCCGCAAGCAGCTGGAGCATGGTCAGCGCGTTACCGAGCTGATGAAGCAGAAGCAGTACGCGCCAATGTCGATCGCTGACATGGCTCTGTCGCTGTACGCCGCTGAGCGTGGTTTCCTGACTGACGTAGAAGTCTCCAAGGTCGGCAGCTTCGAGCAAGCGCTGATCGCCTACTTCCACCGTGATCACGCCGAGCTGTTGGCCAAGATCAACGTGAAAGGTGACTTCAACGACGAAATCGACGCTGGCATGAAAGCCGGTATCGAGAAGTTCAAGGCCACCCAGACCTGGTAAGCCGCAGCGGGGGCTCCGGCCCCCGCTTGCTAACCTGATAGGTGATACATGGCAGGCGCAAAAGAGATTCGCAGTAAGATTGCGAGCATCAAAAGCACGCAAAAAATTACCAGCGCCATGGAGAAAGTGGCGGTCAGCAAAATGCGCAAGGCACAAATGCGCATGGCTGCTAGCCGTCCTTACGCGGAGCGTATCCGCCAGGTGATCGGTCATCTGGCCAACGCCAACCCGGAATACCGCCACCCGTTCATGATCGAGCGCCCTGTAAAGCGCGCCGGTTATATCGTGGTGAGCAGTGACCGTGGTCTGTGCGGTGGCTTGAATACCAACCTGTTCAAGGCCCTGGTCAAGGACATGAGCGCAAACCGCGAACAGGGCGTGGAAATCGACCTGTGCGTGATCGGCAGCAAGGGTGCGACTTTCTTCCGCATCTTTGGCGGCAACGTCGTAGCCGCGATCAGCCACCTGGGCGAAGAGCCATCGATCAACGATCTGATCGGCTCCGTCAAAGTGATGCTGGACGCCTACCTCGATGGCCGTATCGATCGCCTCTCGGTGGTTTCGAACAAGTTCATCAACACCATGACCCAAAAACCGACGGTCGAGCAATTGGTACCGTTGGTGGCAACCCCGGATCAGGATCTCAAGCATCACTGGGATTACCTGTACGAACCCGACGCAAAAGAGCTGCTGGACGGCTTGATGGTGCGTTACGTGGAGTCGCAGGTGTACCAGGCGGTGGTCGAGAACAACGCTGCTGAACAAGCGGCCCGGATGATCGCCATGAAGAACGCCACAGACAACGCCGGTGATTTGATCAAAGAGCTGCAATTGATCTACAACAAGGCGCGTCAGGCTGCGATCACCCAGGAGATCTCGGAAATCGTCGGCGGCGCTGCCGCGGTTTAACGGTTCAAAAATTCAGAGGATCCAGCTATGAGTAGCGGACGTATCGTTCAAATCATCGGCGCCGTCATCGACGTGGAATTCCCACGTGACGTCGTGCCGAGTGTTTACAACGCGCTGAAAGTACAAGGCGCGGAAACCACCCTGGAAGTTCAGCAGCAGCTGGGCGACGGCGTGGTTCGTACCATTGCGATGGGCTCGACCGAAGGCTTGAAGCGCGGTCTGGACGTCGTCGATACCGGCGCGGCCATCTCCGTTCCAGTTGGTAAGGCCACTCTGGGCCGTATCATGGACGTCCTCGGCAACCCGATCGACGAAGCCGGCCCGATCGGCGAAGAAGAGCGTCGCGGTATCCACCAGCCAGCGCCTTCCTTCGCTGACCAGGCAGGCGGCAACGACCTGCTGGAAACCGGCATCAAGGTTATCGACCTGGTTTGCCCGTTCGCCAAGGGTGGTAAGGTTGGTCTGTTCGGTGGTGCCGGTGTCGGCAAGACCGTAAACATGATGGAACTGATCCGTAACATCGCCATGGAACACAGCGGTTACTCCGTGTTCGCTGGTGTGGGTGAGCGTACTCGTGAGGGTAACGACTTCTACCACGAGATGAAGGACTCCAACGTTCTCGACAAGGTAGCGCTGGTCTACGGTCAGATGAACGAGCCACCAGGAAACCGTCTGCGCGTTGCGCTGACCGGCCTGACCATGGCTGAGAAGTTCCGTGACGAAGGTAACGACGTTCTGCTGTTCGTCGACAACATCTATCGTTACACCCTGGCCGGTACTGAAGTATCCGCACTGCTGGGCCGTATGCCTTCGGCAGTAGGTTACCAGCCGACCCTGGCTGAAGAGATGGGCGTTCTGCAAGAGCGCATCACTTCGACCAAGGAAGGTTCGATCACCTCCGTTCAGGCCGTATACGTACCTGCGGACGACCTGACCGACCCGTCGCCAGCGACCACCTTCGCCCACTTGGACGCCACCGTCGTTCTGTCCCGTGACATCGCCTCCCTGGGTATCTACCCAGCGGTCGACCCACTGGACTCGACTTCGCGCCAGCTGGACCCGAACGTGATCGGCACCGAGCACTACGAGACCGCTCGTGGCGTTCAGTATGTTCTGCAGCGCTACAAAGAGCTGAAGGACATCATCGCGATCCTGGGTATGGACGAACTGTCCGAAGCCGATAAGCAACTGGTTGCCCGCGCTCGTAAGATCCAGCGCTTCCTGTCGCAGCCGTTCTTCGTGGCCGAAGTCTTCACCGGCTCGCCAGGCAAGTACGTTCCGCTCAAGGACACCATCGCTGGCTTCAGCGGCATCCTCAAAGGTGACTACGACCACCTGCCAGAACAAGCGTTCTACATGGTCGGCAGCATCGACGAAGCGATCGAGAAAGCCAAGAAACTGTAATCCCGGCGCCCCGCAAGGGGCGCTAATCAGGTTGAGGCAAGCAGATGGCTATGACAGTCCATTGCGACATCGTCAGCGCAGAGGGAGAGATCTTCTCCGGCCTGGTCGAGATGGTAGTAGCGCACGGCAACCTGGGCGATCTGGGTATCGCTCCAGGCCACGCGCCGCTGATCACCAATCTCAAGCCGGGTCCGATCACGCTGACCAAGCAGGGTGGCACTCAAGAGGTGTTCTACATCTCCGGTGGCTTCCTCGAAGTGCAGCCGAACATGGTCAAGGTTCTCGCCGACACCGTGCAACGTGCTGCCGACCTGGACGAAGCTCAGGCTCAGGAAGCCCTCAAGGCTGCCGAGAACGCGCTGAACACTAAAGGCTCGGACTTCGACTACGGCGCTGCTGCCGCACGTCTGGCCGAGGCTGCAGCTCAGCTGCGTACTGTCCAGCAATTGCGCAAGGGCAAGTGATCCGGTCCTCCCGGTAACCTGCGTTGCGATTGAGTTAAAGGGTAGCCTCGGCTACCCTTTTTCTTTTCCGAATTTTCGCCTTCGGTCACATCCCTGACCACCCAGGATTGGTAGCCAGTCAATGTCCCTCGATATCGTTATTCTCGCCGCAGGCCAAGGCACCCGCATGCGCTCCTCGCTGCCCAAGGTGCTGCACCCAGTTGCTGGTAATTCAATGCTCGGCCATGTTATCCACAGCGCGCGACAGTTGCAGCCAAAGGGCATCCATGTGGTCATCGGCCATGGTGCAGAGCTGGTGCGTGAACGCTTGGCGGCTGACGACCTGAATTTCGTCATGCAGGACAAGCAGCTTGGCACCGGGCATGCCGTCGCCCAGGCACTGCCGGCGATCACCGCCGATACCGTGCTGGTGCTCTATGGCGACGTGCCATTGATCGAGGTGGGCACGCTCGAGCGGCTTCTGGCCAAGGTCAATGAACAGCAACTCGGCCTGCTGACCGTCACCCTGCAGGATCCAACCGGTTACGGCCGCATCGTGCGTGATGCCCAAGGTCAGGTTGCGGCCATCGTCGAGCACAAGGACGCCAGTGATGCACAGCGAGCGATCAAGGAAGGCAACACGGGCATCCTCGCGATGCCGGCCGCGCGTCTGGCAGACTGGATGGGGCGTCTGTCCAACAACAACGCCCAGGGCGAGTACTACCTCACCGACGTGATCGCCATGGCCGTGGCCGATGGCCTGGTGGTTGCCACCGAACAGCCCCATGACGCGATGGAAGTGCAGGGCGCCAACGACCGTCTGCAACTGTCCGAGCTCGAGCGTCATTACCAGTTGCGCGAAGGACGCCGACTGATGGCCCAGGGCGTGACCCTGCGTGATCCCGCGCGCTTCGACGTGCGTGGCGAGGTGATCGTGGGGCGCGATGTGCTGATCGACATCAACGTCATTCTCGAAGGCAAGGTGGTCATCGAAGACGATGTGCAGATCGGCCCGAACTGCGTGATCAAGAACAGCACCCTGCGCAAGGGCGCCGTGATCAAGGCCAACAGCCACATCGAAGGTGCGGTGATGGGCGAGGGCAGCGATGCCGGCCCGTTCGCTCGCCTGCGCCCAGGCAGCGTACTGGAAGCCAAGGCCCATGTGGGTAACTTCGTCGAGCTGAAGAACGCCCGTCTGGGCGAAGGCGCCAAGGCCGGTCACCTGACTTATCTGGGCGACGCCGAGATCGGTGCGCGCACCAATATCGGCGCGGGTACCATCACCTGCAACTACGATGGCGCGAACAAGTTCAAGACCGTCCTAGGCGAAGATGTGTTCATCGGCTCGAACAACTCGCTGGTTGCGCCTGTGGAAATCAAGGATGGCGCCACCACTGCGGCGGGCTCGACCATCAACCAGTCGGTCGAAGCCGCTCAGTTGGCAGTAGCCCGCGCGCGTCAGCGCAACATCGATGGCTGGAAACGGCCAGAGAAGATCAAGAAAAGCTGAGTTATCCACAGACGTTTCGATCGAAAGCCGACTTATGTGAGTAAGTCGGCTTTTTTATTGCCGGACAAGCCCGCTCCCACAGGGAGTAGCGTTGCCAGGCCAGGTAAGTCTATTCGCTGCTTGACGAATCCTTCATCTTAGGTTTTGATTGCAACCATTATCTTTCGAACCGAAACTTAAAAGCTCATGTCGAAACGAAATACCCCCCAGCGCCGCCACAATATCCTGGCCTTGCTCGCCGAGCAGGGCGAGGTGAGTGTGGACGCGTTGGCCAAGCGTTTCGAAACTTCGGAAGTGACCATCCGCAAGGATCTCGCCGCACTGGAAGCCAACGGCCTGCTGCTGCGTCGCTACGGCGGCGCGGTGCCCGTCCCGCAGGAGATGCTTGGCGAAGCCGCTCAGCCCGTTTCCAGCTACAAGAAAGCCATCGCCCGAGCCGCTGTCGGACGCATCCGTGAGCACGCACGCATCATCATCGACAGTGGCAGTACCACCGCCGCGATGATCCCGGAACTGGGCCGCCAGCCCGGTCTGGTCGTGATGACCAACTCCCTGAACGTGGCCCGTGCCATCAGTGAGCTCGAGCACGAACCGGTGCTGCTGATGACCGGCGGCACCTGGGACCCGCATTCCGAGTCGTTCCAGGGCCAGGTCGCCGAGCAGGTACTACGCTCATACGATTTCGACCAGTTGTTCATCGGTGCCGACGGCATCGACCTGAACCGCGGCACCACCACTTTCAACGAACTGCTCGGCCTGAGCCGGGTGATGGCGGAAGTGGCCCGGGAAGTGATCGTGATGGTCGAATCGGACAAGGTCGGACGCAAGATCCCCAACCTCGAGCTGCCCTGGAGCAGCGTTACCACCCTTATTACAGATGATCGCCTGCCCGCAGCGGCACGCGAACAGATTCAAGCCCGCGGCATCAACCTGATCTGCGCCGCGATCAGCCAGGAGCAATGACCATGTGTGGAATCGTCGGTGCAGTCGCCGAGCGCAATATCACCTCCATCCTCATCGAGGGCCTCAAGCGCCTGGAATACCGCGGTTACGACAGCGCGGGCCTGGCCGTCATCACCCAGCAGGGCGAGCTCGATCGTCGTCGCCGCATCGGCAAGGTGAGCGAGCTGGAAGCCGCGGTGACTGCCGAGCCACTCAACGGTCACCTGGGCATCGCCCACACCCGCTGGGCAACCCACGGCGCGCCGACCGAGCACAATGCCCACCCGCATTTCTCCGGCCAGGAAGTGGCCGTGGTGCACAACGGCATCATCGAGAACCACGAGGAACTGCGTGAAGAGCTCAAGGGCCTGGGCTATGTATTCACCTCGCAGACCGACACCGAGGTGATCGTTCACCTGATCCACCACACCCTCAAGAGCATTCCCGACCTGACCGACGCGTTCAAGGCGGTGGTCAAGCGCCTGCACGGTGCCTATGGCTTGTCGGTGATCAGCGTCAAGCAGCCCGACCGCCTGGTGGCCGCGCGCAGCGGCAGCCCGTTGGTGATCGGTCTTGGCCATGGCGAGAACTTCCTCGCCTCCGACCAGTTGGCCCTGCGCCAGGTCACCGACCGTTTCATGTACCTGGAAGAAGGCGATATCGCCGAAATCCGCCGCGACCAGGTGAGCATCTGGGACCAGGCCGGCAGCAAGGTGCAACGCGAGACCGTGCAGTACCACGAAGGCGCCGAGGCGGCCGACAAGGGCGCCTATCGCCACTTCATGCTCAAGGAAATCCACGAGCAGCCGTCGGTGGTGCAGCGTACCCTCGAAGGCCGTCTGGGCAAGGATCACGTGATGGTCCAGGCGTTCGGTCCACAGGCTGCCGAGCTGTTCGCCAAGGTGCGCAATGTACAGATCGTCGCCTGCGGCACCAGCTATCATGCGGGCATGGTCGCCCGTTACTGGCTGGAAAGCCTGGCGGGTATTCCGTGCCAGGTCGAAGTCGCCAGTGAGTTCCGCTATCGCAAGGTGGTGGTGCAGCCGGACACCTTGTTCGTTTCCATCTCCCAGTCGGGCGAAACCGCCGACACCCTGGCCGCGCTGCGCAACGCCAAGGAGCTGGGTTTCCTTGGCAGCCTGGCGATCTGCAACGTTGGCATCAGCTCGCTGGTGCGTGAATCCGACCTGACCCTGCTGACCCTGGCCGGCCCGGAAATCGGCGTTGCTTCGACCAAGGCCTTCACCACCCAGCTGGTCTCGCTGATGCTGCTGACCCTTGCCCTGGGTCAGGTACGCGGTAGTCTCGAAGCGGGCGTCGAAGCCGAGCTGGTCGAGGAACTGCGCCGCCTGCCGACGCGTCTGGGCGAAGCCCTGGCGATGGACAGCGTGGTCGAGAAGACCGCCGAACTGTTCGCCGACAAGCACCACACCCTGTTCCTCGGCCGTGGCGCCCAGTACCCGGTGGCGATGGAAGGTGCGCTCAAGCTCAAGGAGATCTCCTACATCCACGCCGAGGCGTACCCCGCTGGCGAGCTCAAGCACGGCCCGCTGGCGCTGGTCGATGCCGACATGCCGGTGGTCACTGTTGCGCCGAACAACGAGCTGCTGGAAAAGCTCAAGTCGAACCTGCAGGAAGTCCGCGCGCGTGGCGGCGAGCTGGTGGTGTTCGCCGATGAGCAGTCGGGCATGGGCAACGGCGAAGGCACCCACGTGATCAAGGTGCCGCACATCATCGATGCCTTGGCACCGATCCTGTACACCATCCCGCTGCAGCTGCTTTCGTACTACGTGGCCGTGCTCAAAGGCACTGACGTCGACCAACCGCGTAACCTGGCGAAGTCGGTGACGGTGGAGTAAGCGGTTGCGCTGAGCTGAGGGTGGTTTTGCGAAGCTATATGGGCCGCTGACACGGCCCATATAGCACTACCAATGTCTATCCACGCTCTTGCCTGCTAACTCCTCAGGTAATCCGTTCGATGTGATTACTGCGTTTTCACAAAGCCTGGGCCCATTGCGGACAATCCGGCCTCACCCGAATATGTCCGCTTGCAGCCTTCCTCCAGTCATTCAGGTCAAATGGCGCTGCGTTTCAAGAACGCCTCGATAATGCTTGCGAAATGTGGCGGGCACTCCTGCATCGGATAATGACCGAAGTTAGGAATCACGTGCAGCTCTGCGTTCGGATGCCATGCGAGAAAAGTACGCGTCATTGCCTCCGAATCCAGTCCGGGATCCTTATCACCGATGATGACCAAATAGGGTGTTTCAAGGCCCCGAACGTCATCGACGAAGTTCGCCGTGATCAGCATTTCGAGGTATCGCGCCCGGCAAGCAGGTGCGACCGTGTCGCGACTTTGTCGGACCTTGAGATTAGCCCAACCATCGGAAAGACCTCCAGTGACGAATTTGAACAAGCGCCGAAGCGCATCGTCGTCTTCTATCGTGCTTGCAAAGAAAGCTAGAGCGTCCGGACTTAAACGATTGCCAGCCGCAGAAATGGGACACACAATGAAAAAGATGTTATGAAACTCTTGAATTGGCAGTCTCTTGAGGCTGAATCGGACGGTGAACTTCCACTGTCTGATGAACAAGCTGAAAAATTATTTTCTCTACTTGGCAATCCGAAGCCTGAAGGATTGGACTTTTTTGTTGGAGTCCGAGCTTAGTGGTAAGAAGAAGTAATACCTTTTGACGTTTGCGCGAGTTTTAACTTAAAAGCATAGGAGGCATGGGTAATTGCCTCCTATGTTTTTATTTGAAATTTAAGTGCTCGATTTATATCAAGTCCGCGCCAGTTCCCGCACTTCGCCACCCCGGCGCTTGCGCACCATGAAGTACGCCGCCACGATCACCAGCAAGGTCACCGCTACCAGCCAGAACTGAAAACGTGTCGCCGGATCGATCGCTTGGGTTGCCAGCACCGATACCAGCGCCAGCAGCGCAATAACGTTGGTCAGCGGGAATCCCCAAGCCCTGAATGACGTTGGGTCCACTGCTTCATGCCGGGTTTTCAGACGCATACCGACGTGGGCGAAAATGATGAAGATCCAGACGAAGATGATGAACGCACCGGTGCTCCTGGCCAGGGTCAGGAAGAGGTCACCGCCGCTGATGAAGTGCACCGCCAGAATCGTCACGCAAATGCAAAACGCCAGCGCCAGTGCATTGATCGGCACGCCCTTGGCGTTGGTCCGGGAGAACAGCGCTGGGGCGTGTCCGCGTTGGCTGAGCGAGAACATCATGCGCGAGTTGGAGAACATGAACGAGTTCATCACCGACATGAACGACACGAACAGCACCAGTTTCATGGCCACGGCTGCACCCTTGAAACCGGCGAGGGTGAACAGTGCGACATAGGGCGATGCGAGGTTGGCCTTGTCGGTCCAGGGCAGGCACAGGACGAGAATCGACACTGAGCCGACGTAGAAGAGCATGACGCGCACGATCACGCTCTTGATCGCCCGGATCACGTTGCGGCGCGGGTTCTCCGATTCGCCGGCTGCCACAGCGGCGATTTCACTGCCGCCCAGCGAGAAGATCGCCACGATCACACCAGCCATCACTGGCGACAGGCCATTGGGCATGAAGCCGCCATGGTCGGTGAGATTGACCAGGCCAGGGGCGGGGATGTTTTCCTGCCAGCCCAGCAGGATGGAGGCGCCGAGCAGCATGAAGATAAGGATGGTGACCACCTTCAGTGCCGCCAGCCAGTACTCCACTTCGGCGAACGAACGCACCGAGTAGGCGTTGCTGGCGATCAGCGTCACCAGCATGATGAAGGCGCCGACCCAGATCGGCAGCCAGGGCATGAAATCGTTGAGGATCGCGCCCAGCAGCACCGCTTCGAGGGTGATGGTCATCATCGACTTGAGCCAGTACAACCAGCCCACGGTGAACCCGGCCCAGTTGCCGAGGTAGGTGTTGGCGTAGGTCGAGAAGGAGCCGGCATCAGGATTGCGCGAGGCCATCTCGCCGAGCATGAACATCACCAGAGTGACGATGATGCCGCCGATCACGTAAGACAGGATCGCGGCCGGGCCGGCCGAGGCGATCAGGCTGCCGGAGCCGACGAACAACCCGGCGCCGATCACACCGCCAAGCGCGATCATGGTGATATGCCGCTGCTTGAGGCTTTGCTTCAATCCGTTTTCTTGCATGTCCAGACGTCTCTTATTATTGGAAGGAACCGGCAACGTCCTTCGAGCGGCAACCGCTCGAGGACCTACCTGCACGGGGCGATGCCATTAATCGAGGTCTTGCCGTGAAGCTCCCTTCAGGCAATGGCGATCCGATCCGCCACCATGGGCAAAGTGGCGTTTCATCTCAAACGAATTCTGGGCACAACATCCTGCGGATTTTTCCTGAGGCATGGCTGTTCAGGGGCGAGGTGCTCCTCACGATGGCCTGCCGGTTGGGCAGGCGCACATGGCAGTGGCCGGCCAGCACGATGTGATAGCGCGCGGTACCGGGGCGTCCGGTTCGTGGTTGACCGCCCAGCGCCCGCTGAACTGGCAGCGAAGGTCCATGCTGCAGCGCGCCAGGCAGGCGGCCAACCATCCGTACGCATTCTCCACCGGGCTGGGTGTGGTAGAGATCACCATCGGCCTGTTGGTGCTGGGGTATCTGTTCTCACCCCAGCTGGGGCTGCTGGGCTCGGTCCTGACCTGCCTGACACCCGTGGTGACCTTGTCGTTCCTGGTGACCACGCCCGAGGCCTGGGTGGCGAACCTGGGCGATGCGCAGTTCGGGTTTCCCTACCTGTCGGGGGCCGGGCGCCTGGTGCTCAAGGACGTGCTGATGCTGTCGGGAGGTGTGGTGATGGTCGCCGATTCGGCCCGCCAGGTTTTGTACCAAGTCGCCGCGAGAAATAGGCTCACAAATTCTTAGGATAAATCCTTCATTTCCTACGGATTGTGTCAATGTTTCCCTACAGAGCTTTGTCGTATCGTCGGTTGTTTTTTCAACAAGGACGAAGCTCATGCAAACACTGGAACGCGTGCTCGACATACAGCCGCTCAAGGCGGCTGACATCACCCTTCAACTCAATGGCCAGGCGGTGCAGGCCGCCGAAGGCGAGACGGTACTCAGCGTACTCAACGCCGTTGGCCTGCGCCGTCTGGCGCAGAACGATCATGGCCAGCCAGCTGGCGCCTTCTGCGGCATGGGCGTGTGCCATTGCTGTCTGGTGGCGATCGACGGACGGCCCAAGCGCCGTGCCTGTCAGACGGTAGTCCGACATGGAATGCGGGTAGAGACCGAGGTCAACCGCGTTGTCGAGGGGGCGCAGTCATGAGCTTGCGTCCAGTGATCGTCGGCGGTGGCTCGGCCGGCATGGCGGCGGCCATCGAACTGGCCGAGCAGGGTGTCGATTGCCTGCTGTTCGATGAAGCGTCGCGTCCGGGTGGCGTGGTCTATCGCGGGCCGCTGCGCGCCGGTGTCGACCTGGGTTACCTGGGGGCGCGCTACAGCAAGGCGCTACAGACATTGCACGAGGATTTCGCCGCCAACGCCGAGCACATCGACCTGCGCCTCAACCATCGTGTGGTTGGCGGTGATACCGAGCGCCTTATGGTGCTCGATGCCGACGAGCAACTGCACGAGATCGACTATTCCCATCTGCTGCTGTCGGCCGGCTGCCATGAGCGCAATGTGCCGTTCCCCGGCTGGACGCTGCCTGGCGTGATGCTGCTGGGCGGGCTGCAGTTGCAGATCAAGAGCGGTGCGGTCAAGCCACTGGGCAGCACTTTGATCGCAGGGACCGGTCCACTGCTGCCGCTGGTGGCCTGCCAACTGCATGCGGCTGGCGCCAAGGTTGCCGGAGTCTATGAGGCCTGCGCCTTCAACCGTATCGCCAAGGAAAGCCTGGCGCTGCTGAATAAACCGCAGCTGTTTCTCGACGGCCTCAGCATGCTGGCGTACATGAAGCTCAACGGCATTGCGATGCACTATGGCTGGGGCTTGGTCAGCGCCAGTGGTGAAGGTGAACTGCGCGAAGTCAGCCTTGCGCCCTATGGCCAGGATTGGAAAGCCGACATGAGCCGCGTGCGGCGCGAGCCGGTGGACACCTTGGCAGTCGGCTATGGCTTCATCCCGCGCACCCAGCTCAGCCAGCAGTTGGGGCTAACGCATGGGTTCAGCGACGACGGCTACCTGCGCGCGGTATGCAATGTCTGGCAGCAGAGCAGCCAGGCGCATATCCACCTGGCCGGCGACATGGGTGGTATCCGTGGTGGCGAGGCAGCGATGCTGACCGGGCGCATCGCTGCGGTGTCGATCCTGCAGCAACGTGGAGTGCTCGACGCTAACCAGGCCATCGAGCGGCGCGAGCGATACCTGGGCAAGCTGGCTGCGATCACGCGCTTCAGAGCGGGTGTCGAGCGCTATACCCAACGTGGCGCAGCGCAGATCGAGCTGCCGCAGGCCGACACGGTGATCTGCCGCTGCGAGCACGTCACCCGCAGCGATATCGACCTGGCGCTCGAGCAAGGCGTGCAGGACATGGCCAGCCTGAAGATGCGCACCCGGGTGAGCATGGGCGACTGCCAGGGGCGCATGTGTGTGGGCTACTGCAGCGATCGCCTGCGCGCCAGCACCGGGCGGGCGGATGTCGGCTGGCTGCGACCGCGTTTCCCGATCGATCCCATCCCATTTTCCGCATTCCAGCACCTGGCCACGGAGGCCTGAGCATGAACAAGACCTATGACATCGTCATCGCCGGTGGCGGGGTGATCGGCGCTTCGTGTGCCTATCAGTTGTCCAAGCGCAAGGGGCTGAAAATCGCCCTGATCGACAGCAAGCGTCCAGGTAATGCGACACGTGCATCGGCGGGCGGCCTGTGGGCCATCGGCGAGTCCGTGGGCCTTGGGTGCGGAGTGATCTTCTTTCGCATGATGTCCTCGCGCAGCAAACGCGAGGCCCATGGCGCAGCAGTGGCAGTGGATTCGAGCACGCCGCATATCCTGCCGCAGTGCTTTTTCGACCTGGCACTGCAATCCAACGCACTTTATCCACAGCTGCACCAGGAGCTGATCGAGCGCCATGGCATGGACTTCAAGTTCGAGCGCACCGGATTGAAGTACATCATCCAGGACGATGAGGACCAACTGTACGCCGAGCACATCGTCGCGCAGATCCCGCATCTGGCGGACCAGGTGCGCTGGCTGGATCGCCAGGCACTGCGCGAGAGGGAGCCGGCGGTGAACCTGCAGGCCAAGGGGGCGCTGGAGTTCCTCTGCGATCACCAGGTCAGCCCGTTCCGTCTGGGCGATGCCTACCTGGAAGCCGCGCGGCAGAACGGCGTCGATCTGTACCTGAACACAAACATCACCGATGTGCTGCATGGGAACTCGCAGATCAAGGGTGTGCGTACTGCCGAGGCGGGGGGGTTCCATTGCCACACCTTGCTCAATGCTGCGGGGGCCTGGGCGGGCGAGCTCAGTGAGTGGGCCACCGGCACTTCTATCCCGGTCAAGCCGGTGAAAGGCCAGATCGTTCTCACCGAACGTCTGCCCAAGCTGCTCGATGGCTGCCTGACCACCAGTGATTGCTACATGGCTCAAAAGGATAATGGCGAGATCCTGATTGGCAGCACTACGGAAGACAAGGGCTTCGATGTCAGCACTACCTTCCCCGAAATTGCCGGGTTGGTGCAGGGGGCTGTGCGTTGTGTGCCGGAACTGGCGCAGGTGAGCCTGAAGCGCACCTGGGCAGGATTGCGGCCCGGGTCGCCTGATGAACTGCCGATTCTCGGTCCTGTGGATGACGTGCCCGGCTACTTCAACGCCTGTGGACACTTCCGCACCGGGATTCTCACCTCGGCCATTACCGGCGTGCTGCTGGACAAGGTTATCCACAGCGAGCCACTGCCGCTGGACCTTACGCCTTTCCTGGCGAGGCGTTTCGGGCGGGCTGTGGATAAGAACTGGGCGGTGGGGTAGGGGCTCGGGCGGGCGCTCCTGCAGGCTTCGTGGTCGCTGCAGGAGCAGCCTTGTGCTTAGATCTGCATCGCCATCCCTTCCACGTTCATCGCTGCCTGGCGCAAGGCTTCGGAGCGGGTCGGATGCGGGTGGCAAGTCAGGGCGATATCCTCGGCCGAAGCGCTGAACTCCATGGCCACGCAGAACTCGCCAATCATCTCGCTGACGCTCGGCCCGACCAGATGCACACCCAGCACCTCGTCGGTCTCGGCATCGGCCAGCACCTTGGCGAAGCCTTCGGTCTCATGGTTGATCTTGGCGCGGCTGTTGGCGGTGAAGGGGAACTTGCCGACCTTGTAGGCACGGCCCTCGGCCTTGAGCTGTTCTTCGGTCTTGCCGACGCTCGCCAGTTCCGGTCGTGTGTAGATAACGCCGGGGATCAGGTTGTAGTTGACCTCATGCGCCTTGCCGGCAATGCGCTCGATGCACGACACCGCTTCGTCTTCGGCCTTGTGCGCGAGCATCGGCCCAGAGGTGACGTCGCCGATCACCCAGATGCCGGGGACCTGGGAGCGGTGGTGGTCATTGGCGAGCATGCCGCGTTTGTCGGTCTGCAGGCCGACGCTTTCCAGGTTCAGGCCTTGGGTGTACGGGCGGCGGCCGATGGCCACCAGTACATAGTCGGCCTCCAGGGTTTGCGCCTCGCCGCCAGCTGCAGGCTCAAGCGTCAGGCTGACGCTGCTCGCCGAAGGCGTGGCCTGGGTCACCTTGCTGCCGAGCTTGAAGCTCATGCCCTGCTTGGCCAGGGCTTTTTGCAGGGTCCTGGCGGTTTCCTCGTCGGTGCCGGGGCAGATGCGGTCGAGGTATTCGATCACGGTCACTTCGGCCCCCAGGCGACGCCAGACCGAACCCAGTTCAAGGCCGATCACGCCCGCGCCGATGACCACCAGGTGCTTGGGAACCTGGGGCAGCGACAAGGCGCCGGTGGAGTCGATGATGCGTTGGTTGTCGATTTTCACCCCCGGCAGAGGGGTTGGCTCGGAGCCGGTGGCGATCACGACATCTTTGGCCTGAAGCGTGGTTTCGCTGCCATCCTCGGCCTTGACGATGACCTTGCCGGCGCCGTCGAGGCGGCCCCAGCCCTTGACCCAGTCGACCTTGTTCTTACGGAACAGGTACTCGATACCCTTGGTCAGGCCGCTCACGCTTTCATCTTTCTGTTTCATCATCTGCGCCAGGTTCAGGGTCGGCTTGACCTCGATGCCCAGGTGCGCGAACTCGCTGCCGCTGGCGGCTTCGTACAATTCGGAGGCATGCAGCAGCGCCTTGGAGGGCATGCAGCCGACGTTCAGGCAGGTGCCGCCGAGGGTCGAACGTCCTTCGACGCAGGCCACGCTCAGGCCCAGCTGACCGGCACGGATGGCCGCGTTGTAGCCGCCAGGGCCGCCACCGATGATCACCACATCATAGGATTTCATGGGATTCACTCCAGGGAAGAAGATGCGCGAGAGGGCCACAAGGTTAGTCGCTGAATGGAAGATTGTATACAATCTGTTGGTCGCGGTATGGCCGTTAGCATTGGACTATGGTCGCTATAAAAGGAAACTTCCGACGAATGAACTACCCTGATCCGGTGACGCTCGAATTCTTGTACGGCGTCCGTAATTGAAAGGGGGTCTTTCATGCTTGCGCAACTTCCACCTGCGTTGCAGAGCCTGCACTTGCCTTTACGTCTAAAGCTGTGGGACGGCAACCAGTTCGATCTAGGGCCTAGTCCGCAGGTCACCATCCTGGTCAAGGAGCCTCAACTGATCAGTCAGCTGACGCACCCGAGCATGGATGAACTGGGCACAGCCTTTGTCGAGGGCAAGCTTGAACTCGAAGGGAACATTGGCGAAGTCATCCGCGTTTGCGACGAGCTCAGCGAGGCTTTGCTCAAAGACGATGAAGATGTAGTCCCGGTGCGCACCTCGCACGACAAGAAAACCGACGCCGAAGCCATTTCCTACCATTACGACCTGTCCAACGAGTTCTACCAACTGTGGCTCGATCCGGACATGGCTTATTCCTGCGCCTACTTCAAGGAGCCGGACAACACACTCGCCCAGGCCCAGCAAGACAAGTTCGACCATCTGTGTCGCAAGCTGCGGCTGCAGGCCGGCGATTACTTGCTGGATGTCGGCTGCGGTTGGGGCGGCCTGGCGCGTTTTGCCGCACGCGAATATGGCGCCAAGGTGTTCGGCATCACCCTGAGCAAGGAGCAACTGACGCTGGGGCGCCAGCGGGTCAAGGATGAAGGACTGGCCGACAAGGTCGACCTGCAGATCCTCGACTACCGCGACCTGCCCCAGGATGGCCGTTTCGACAAGGCGGTCAGCGTCGGCATGTTCGAACACGTCGGCCATGCCAACCTCGAACTGTACTGCCAGCGACTGTTCGGCGCCGTACGTGAAGGCGGCCTGGTGATGAACCATGGCATCACCGCCAAGCATGTGGATGGTCGGCCGGTTGGGCGAGGTGCTGGAGATTTCATCGATCGTTATGTATTCCCGCACGGCGAGCTGCCGCACATCTCGATGATTACCGCGCGTATCTGTGAGGCAGGGCTGGAAGTGGTGGACGTGGAAAGCCTGCGCCTGCACTACGCCAAGACCCTCAATCACTGGAGTGAAAACCTCGAGAACCAGCTGCATCGCGCTGCGGCGCTGGTGCCGGAGAAGACGCTGCGGATCTGGCGGCTGTACCTGGCCGGATGCGCCTATGCCTTCACCAAGGGCTGGATCAACCTGCACCAGATTCTTGCAGTGAAGCCGTATGCGGATGGCCACCACGACCTGCCGTGGACGCGAGAAGATCTCTATCGTTGATCAAGACGGGGCCGCCTTTGCGGCCCCGCTTCTTTTCTGGCTACAGAATCGGTGAAATCAGGCGCGCGATGCGCATCCCCAACTGCTGCAGCCGATGAGTGTCGCGGCTGTCTTCGGCGGTTATCTCTCGCGACTGCTCGAAGTCGCACAGCAGCATGGCCTCGACCTGATCGGCAAAGGCGCGGTCGATGGTCAGCAAGGTGATCTCGAAATTCAGACGGAACGAGCGGTTGTCGAGGTTGGCACTGCCGATGGCGCTGACATCGTCGTCCACCAGCACCACCTTCTGGTGCAGGAACCCTGGCTGATAACGGAACATCCGCACACCTGCCCGCACCGCCTCGAAGGCGAACAGACTGGACGCGGCATAGACGATGCGGTGGTCTGGCCTCGACGGGATCAGGATTCGCACATCGACGCCACGCAGCACCGCCAGGCGCAGGGCTGCGAACACTGCCTCGTCGGGAATGAAATAGGGGCTGGTGATCCAGATGCGCCGGGTCGCCGAGTGGATGGCTTCGACGAAGAACAGTTGGCAGGTTTCCTGGGGGTCGGCCGGGCCAGTGGCGAGGGCCTGGCACAACACGCCGTTCTCCGGATAGGCATCCGGCAGGATCAGCGGCGGCAAGGCACGGGTGGCCCAGTACCAGTCTTCGGCGAACGACTCCTGCAGACAGGCCAGCACCGGGCCGCTGACCTGGACATGGGTGTCACGCCAGGGCGACAGCCGCGGATGCCCACCCATGTACTCATCGCCGACATTGTGCCCGCCAACGAAGCCGAGCAGGCCATCGACCACGACGATCTTGCGGTGGTTACGGAAGTTGACCTGGAAGCGGTTGAACCAGCCACGGCGCGAGGAAAAGGCCTGGATCTGTACGCCACCCTCGCGCAGCACCTGGCTGTAACGCGCCGGCAAGGCATGGCTGCCGACCTGATCGAACAATACGTAAACCCTTACCCCTTCAGCGGCCTTGCGCAGGAGCAGTTGTTGCAGCTCCTGGCCGATGGCGTCGTCGTGGATGATGAAGAACTGCACCAGCACAGTGTCCCGCGCCTCGCTGATGGCAGCGAAGATCGCGTCGAAGGTCGCAGTGCCATCGATCAGCAATTTCACCTGGTTGTTGGCCAGGCAGGGCATGCGGCCAAGCTTGGGCATGGCACGCAGTGCCGCGTAGCTTTCCGACTCCCGCGCGGTCAGAGCTTCCTCCACCCAGGGGCGCCAGTTGAGGTCGGCCATCGCCACGTGCATCTCCTGGTTGGCCTGGCGCCGCGCCTGGATATAGGCGTAGAAGGAGCGGGCGCCAAAGACCAGATAGGGCACCAGGGTCAGGTAGGGAATGAAGAACAGTGACATTGCCCAGGCGATTGCGCCCTGAGCGGTACGCACGGTGAACACCGCATGCAGCGCAGCGACGATGCCCAGGAAGTGAATCAGTCCGAGCAGGTAACCGAAGAAGTAGGGGCTGTGGTAATCCATACGCATCCTGCATTCCAAGAGCACTGCCGCCTAACAGAGCATGTTCCCGGGGCCGCTTGCAACCCGCGGGCGAAAAAGACGTCTAAGGCTCTGTCCGGCCTGGAGCCGGTATTTCGAGGAGCACTGATCCATGAAGATTCGTCTGCCACTGATTGCCCTGGCATTGGGCCTGGGCAGCCCGCTGCTGGCGCAAGCGCAGATGCTGCAACCCGGTCTGTGGGAGTTGACCACCAGCAACATGCAGGTCGACGGCAAGCCACTGCCCGACATGGCGTTCATGCTCGGCCAACTGAAGAACCTGCCGCCGGAGCAGCGCGCCATGATGGAGGGCGCCCTGGCCAAGCAAGGCATCACCGTGGGTGGCAATGGCGTGCGCTCGTGCCTGACACCAGAGCAGGTCGCTACCAACGATATTCCGCTGCAGGATCCGCAGTCAGGTTGCACGCAGAAGATCACCGACCGCCAAGGCAATGTCTGGAAGTTCCAGTTCAGTTGCCCCAAGGCCCAAGGCACCGGTCAGGCAACCTTCCTCAGTGATCGCGAATTCACCACCCAGGTCAGCGGCACCTTCAATGCCTCGGGTGTTCAGCAGCAGGGCAGCATGAACACCCGGGCGGTGTGGCTGGGTAATGACTGCGGAAACGTACGTCCGCGCAGCTAGCTAGCGCGTCACCATTGCCATTGGCTGGCAGCCACTGCGTCGTGGGCATGCAGGCTTTCTGCATGTTCCACGCGCAGGTCGAAGCCGGTGGCCCATTCCAGTTCGCGCAACGCTCGGTGCAGGCGACGTGCAGCATCTTCGCAGAACATCAGGTTCTGACCATTGGCCAAGGCGAACGCCTGTTCGTCGGCTCTTTTCACGGCCGTCTGCACTGCTGTGCCCAATGCGCTTTCCACGGTATCGATCAGCGCGTCGAGCGGTAGCGTCTGCAGGTTGTGCTGCAGGCGCACCTTGACGATGGCCTGACTGCGCTGACTGTGGGGCGTCGCGACGATACCTGCGCTGCTGCCAAGCCATTGCAGGATGGCCTGTGGGTCGAGTGTCTGGTTGGCGAAGTCCTTGAGGAATTGCTGTTGAATCAGCTGGCGAGCCAGCGCAGCGGAGCAGGGGCAGGTCGACGAATAGGGGACTTCCACGTGTTGTTCCACGTGGAACATCTCATTCTCGATGCGTGCGTCAAGGATGATCGGGTAGCGTTTCCAGCCTTCCAGTGGGCTCACAAGCGCAGGACGTTTCAGCAGATAGTCGAACTTCAATCGCAGGTAGGCGCTGGACGAAAGCCCTTCGTGGCTGTCGAGAAAGCGAGCCAGGAGCTGGCGCAGTGCCAAGGGGGTCAGCTCGGTGTGCTCCAGTGCTTCCAGGGCGAGGTACAGGCGCGACATATGGATACCGCGCGATTCGCCATCATCCAGGCTCACGCCGGCGTCAGCCCAGGCGCTGAGGCGATGCCCATTCAATTGCACAGGCAGGGCGATACCGCGCATCCCGACCCAGTCCAGGGGTTGGAGCTTGTGGCTGGTTTGCGCGGCGATGTCGGGAAGCGTCAGGCTGGTCATCGATAGAGTCCATGAAAAAGGGGCTTCAGCGGCAACCTCCGATCAAGCTGCAGTGCAGGTTGAAACGTTGGCCGCTTGAGCTGGATACGCGGTTCAGGGTGGTCCAGCCGACGCGCCGGCTGTAGCCCACCCAGGCTTCGCCGTCGCTGGCCAGGCCGGTGAAAAAGGTCATCTGTCCATAGCGGCTGTTGGTCTGCGCCCAGAGTCGTCGACTGTTGCTGTCATACCCGCGCAGATGAAAGTCTCGGCCTTCGGTTCGCACACTGTAGTAACTGCCTTTGCCGTCTTCGCAGGCCAACAGCGTGGCGCTGCGGGTGCACAGCGCCAGGCCGGGCTGTGGGATCGCAGCGTAGAGCGGGATGGGCACGGCAAGTGCCAGCAGCAATAGGGCGAGGTTCGAGTGCTTCATGTCCATCCTCTCGGGCAGCCGTTCGACAGACGCGGCTTGGCGAAATTGTATTGTTATATTATAACGTTGTGCAATGCATCGTTTCGAATGCGCTTTGCCCGATGAGGTTCACCATGACCAACCGCCTTCCCGTCACCGTGCTGTCCGGCTTCCTCGGGGCCGGCAAGAGCACGCTGCTCAACCATGTCCTGCGCAACCGTGAAAACCTGCGGGTTGCGGTGATCGTCAACGACATGAGTGAAATCAACATCGATGCCAGCGAGGTACAGCGTAATGTGAGCCTCAATCGCGCCGAAGAAAAGCTCGTCGAGATGAGCAATGGCTGCATCTGCTGCACCCTGCGCGAAGACCTGCTCGAGGAAGTGGCACGGCTCGCCGACGAAGGCCGCTTCGATTACCTGTTGATCGAATCCACCGGCATTTCCGAACCGTTGCCGGTGGCCGAGACCTTCACCTTCCGTGACGAACAGGGCCGTAGCCTCTCCGATATGGCGCGCCTGGATACCATGGTCACTGTGGTGGACGGCCTCAACTTCCTGCGGGATTACCAGGCGGCAGATAGCCTGGCCAGTCGTGGCGAAACACTGGGGGAGCAGGACGAGCGCTCGATCAGCGACTTGCTGATCGAGCAGATCGAGTTCGCTGACGTGTTGCTGCTGAGCAAGATCGACCTGATCAGCCAGCACGAACGCGAGGAACTGAGCGCAATCCTGCGCAGCCTCAACGCTCGCGCCCAGATTGTGCCGATGGTGATGGGCCAGGTGCCGCTGGAGCGTATTCTGAATACCGGGCTGTTCGACTTCGAGCAAGCGTCCCAGGCGCCGGGCTGGTTGCAGGAACTGCGCGGCGAGCATGTGCCGGAAACCGAAGAGTACGGAATCGCCTCGACCACCTGGCAGGCGCGCAGGCCGTTTCATCCACAGCGCTTTTTCGACTTTATCCACAACAGCTGGAGCAATGGCCGGCTGCTGCGTTCGAAAGGCTTTTTCTGGTTGGCCAGCAAGTACAAGGAAGCCGGCAGCTGGTCGCAGGCAGGCGGCATGATGCGCCATGGTTTGGCGGGTCGCTGGTGGCGTTTCGTGCCGCGTGAGCAGTGGCCGCAAGATGAAGAGAACCTCGAAGCGATCCTCAAGCAGTGGACGGTCGAGGCTGGCGACTGCCGCCAGGAGCTGGTGTTCATCGGTCAGAACATCGACTTCGCACGGTTATCCACAGAGCTTGAAGCGTGCTTGCTGACGGATGAGGAGATGGAACTAGGGCCGATGGCCTGGTTGCGCCTGGCGGACCCGTTCGGCCCCTGGTATGAAGAGGCGGCAGCATGAGGGTGGCATCGCGGCTTGTGGATATCCGCCAGGCGTTCGGTGAGTCGCCGCAGGTGATGACCGAAATCCTTCAGGATGGCGTCAACCTGGCCGTGTGGCAGCGACGCTTGCCGGCACAGGTCGAGGACTTCGCGGCCCTGGTGGTCAACCTTGGCCAGTCGATGTCGGATGAGCGTGTGATGGAGGTGGATGAGCGGGAGGCACCGGTGTTGCATCGCTTGCTGCCCGAGGCGGCGGACCTGCACGGTTACGAAGGCTTCGTGGCTGACGTGTCGTGGCTGGTGGCGGCCTATACCTGCCTGCTGGGCGCACGCCGCGTGGGCTTGCGGCTGAAGGTGCTCGACGGGGCGATGTGTCCGCGCTTTCATGTGGATCATGTCCCGCTGCGGCTGCTGACCACCTATGTGGGCGCCGGCAGTGAGTGGCTGGAAGAACGCGACATTGACCGCAATCGCTTGCAACTGGCGGAAGCACCTGTGGATAACATTCGGCGCTTGCAGGTGGGCGATGTGGCCTTGCTCAAGGGGGAGAAGTGGCTGGGTAATGAGGGCGCGGGCCTGGTGCACCGCTCGCCGCCGACGCCGCGCGGTGAGAAACGTTTGTTGTTGAGCCTTGATTGGTTGGGTTGAGGGTTTTGCCCGCAAAGAGACCAGCAAAGGCAAGATACCTGCATCCAAGATAGACTGGCTTCACGTCCACCTAGACCTCGAACCATGTTGCAGCACATTCCCACCTACGTCATTGCCGGCCCACTGGGCGCAGGCAAGACCAGCCTGATTCGCCACCTGCTCGGCCAGCGCCCGGAAAACCAGCGCTGGGCGGTGCTGGTCAATGAGTTCGGCCAGATCGGCCTCGACGCTGCCCTGCTCAGCACAGACGAGGACGGCGTCGCCATCGGTGAAGTCGCGGGCGGTTGCCTGTGTTGTATCAACGGGGCGCCGTTTCAGGTCGGCCTGGGGCGTCTGCTGCGCAAGGCCAGGCCCGACCGGCTGTTTATCGAGCCCTCCGGTCTCGGTCATCCCGTGCAATTGCTGGAGCAGTTGAAGCAAGCACCCTGGATCGGTGTGCTGGATGTACAGCCACTGCTGATGGTGCTGGATGCTGTGGCGCTGGCGCGGGGAGAACCGCTGCCCGACGCGCAACAGCAGGCAGTGGCGCAGGCGGGGTTGTTGATTTTCAACAAGTCAGGGGCTGTGGATGACGCTCAGCGGCTGTTGATAACTGCGCAATTTGGCGGAAGCAGGGCGGTCTGGACGGATCATGCTGTTCTCGCCTTGGACAAGCTGCCCATTCTGCCCACAGAGGTTTTCCCCCCGGCGAGTCTTTCCAGCCTGCCTGTGGACAAGACTCCAGTCAGCTTGGCTACCCTGTGGACAGATCCGCGCGAGCCCATCTGCCAGGCGCAGCAAGGTGAGGGCGGGTGGAGTGTTGGCTGGCGCTGGCACCCGAGCCAGCGCTTCGATGAGGCTGCATTGCGTGGCGTGCTCGCGCAATGGGCGTGGCGGCGGGCCAAAGGGGTTATCCACAGCGCTCGGGGTTGGCAATCTTTCAACGGCCTGGAGGGCGGTGTGCCTGAATGGCGTTCGAGCGAATGGCGCAGGGACTCGCGCATCGAGCTGATCTTCGATCAGCCTCAGCCGTTGCAGCCCCTTCAGGCCGCCATCGAGCACTGTCGCGTAAACGGCTGATCAGTTGCGCCAGCGGTTGTGCTCCTGGCGCCATTGCTGCATTTCGATGACGTTGTCGGTGCGCGGCGGGGTCTTTATCTCGAACGGGTAGGGCGCCAGTTCGATCTGTACGGTATGGGCACCGAACTGGGTCACGGTGCCAGGGTGACGCTGTTCACCGGTGACGGTGAACTCGAAGGCATAGACCCGTGCCAGGCGCTTGCGGCCATTGGCATCGCGCACGAAGGCGATACGCTTGAGGGCCACGGCGTCGTCGAGCAGCTCCAGGTCGAGTTTCGCGCAATGCTGCTTGACCCGTTCCAGCGCCTTCTCACGCAAGCCATGGTTGTGCCACAGCCAGGCGCCAGCCGTCGCCAACAGCATCAGGACGAACAGGTTCTCCAGGGTCAACATTTGCATATGCTCCAGACAGGTGGCTTCAGCTTAACTGCGTCCCTGGCCTGTCGTACAGGTGGCTTTCGGGTTCATACTGCTCGACTTTCAGTTATCCACACAGCTTCGGAAATCTCCTGCATGAAACGTACACCGCACTTGCTCGCGATCCAGTCCCATGTGGTCTTTGGCCATGCCGGAAACAGCGCCGCGGTGTTTCCAATGCAGCGCATCGGCGTCAATGTCTGGCCGCTCAACACCGTGCAGTTCTCCAATCACACTCAGTATGGCCAGTGGGCTGGCGAAGTGCTTGCTCCGGCGCAAATTCCTGCGTTGGTGGAAGGCATTTCCAATATCGGCGAGCTGGGCCACTGCGATGCAGTGCTGTCGGGCTACCTGGGCAGTGCCGAACAGGGGCGGTCGATCCTGGCCGGCGTCGAGCGGATCAAGGCGGTCAACCCGCGAGCGTTGTACCTGTGCGACCCGGTGATGGGCCATGCCGAGAAGGGCTGCATCGTGCCCCAGGAGGTCAGCGACTTCCTGCTCAAGGAGGCGGCGTCGGTGGCCGACATCCTCTGCCCCAACCAGCTTGAGCTCGACAGTTTCTGTGGTCGGCATGCGCAGTCGCTGGAGGATTGCGTGGTCATGGCGCGCAGCCTGCTGGAGCACGGGCCGCAGGCGGTGCTGGTCAAGCACCTGGCGTACCCGGGGCGCGGCGAGGATGCTTTCGAGATGCTGTTGGTGACCCGCGAACAGAACTGGCACCTGCGCCGTCCGCTGCTGGCGTTTCCGCGCCAGCCAGTGGGGGTCGGTGACCTGACCTCGGGGCTGTTCCTGGCGCGGGTACTGCTGGGGGATTCGTGGCTGCGGGCCTTCGAGTTCACCGCGGCGGCGGTGCACGAAGTGCTGCTGGAAACCCAGGCCTGCGCCAGCTACGAGTTGCAGCTGGTGCGGGCGCAGGACCGTATCGCCCATCCGCGGGTGCGCTTCGAGGCACAGAGCCTAGATCACTCGGTCTTCAGGTCCTGATAGCGCTTCTCCAGCTCCTGGCGGATCTGGCGGCGCTGCTGGCCTTGCAGGAAACGGCGCTTCTCTTCGCTGTTCTGTGGCTGACGTGGCGGCACCGCAACCGGACGGCGATTGTCGTCGACCGCGACCATGGTGAAGAAGCAGCTGTTGGAGTGGCGAACGGAGCGCTCGCGAATGTTCTCGGTCACCACCTTGATGCCCACTTCCATGGAGGTGTTGCCGGTGTAGTTGACCGAGGCGAGGAAGGTCACCAGTTCGCCGACATGCACCGGCTCGCGGAAGATCACCTGATCCACCGACAGGGTCACGACGTAGGTGCCGGCATAGCGGCTGGCGCAGGCATAAGCCACTTCGTCGAGGTACTTGAGCAGGGTGCCGCCATGTACGTTGCCCGAGAAGTTGGCCATGTCCGGTGTCATCAGGACAGTCATGCTCAGCTGGGCGTTTCCAGGTTCCATAGAGTGCTCACGGTGAGGTTGCGCTGAAACGGGGCGGGTATCTGCAGACACTTCTGTTCCCCTCTGTTGAGGTTTCCCATCCTGGAAACGGACGTCGCTCGACGGTCCGTCGTCACGCCGATCATGCCATTACCCCGCGCGCTTTTGCCGATCTGTTTCTACATATTGCACCGGCGTTTGACGAGCGGACGCGATGTTACCCTGAGTACGCCCATGCAACATGGGTGTTCCGCCCTTCAACACAATCTGTACTAGCTGCTCGATCGGGGATGCCTGGCAGAGGAGCGGTCTGCCCCCCGTGCGTAGAGAAAAGGAGTGCCACGCCATGCATGCCATAAGCTTCATCCAGGATCTGGCCGTGATCATGCTGGTCGCAGGGGTGGTAACCATTCTTTTCCACAGGCTGCGCCAACCGGTGGTGCTGGGCTACATCGTCGCCGGATTCATCATTGGCCCGCACACGCCGCCGTTCGGCCTCATCCACGACGAAGACACCATCAAGACCCTGGCCGAGCTCGGGGTGATCTTCCTGATGTTCTGCCTGGGCCTGGAGTTCAGCCTGCGCAAGCTTTTCAAGGTGGGGGCGACTGCCTTCATCGCCGCCTTCCTCGAAATCGTGCTGATGATCTGGATCGGCTTCGAGATCGGCCGCTGGTTCGGCTGGAACACCATGGACTCGCTGTTCCTCGGCGCCATCCTGGCGATTTCCTCGACGACGATCATCGTCAAGGCGCTCAACGACCTCAAGATGAAGAACGAGCGGTTCGCGCAACTGATCTTCGGCGTGCTGATCGTCGAGGACATCCTTGGCATCGGCATCATTGCGCTGCTTTCAGGCATCGCGGTCAGCGGTTCGGTCAGTTCCGGCGAGGTGTTCTCCACCGTCGGCAAGTTGTCGCTGTTCATGATCGTGGCGTTGGTCATAGGCATTCTGCTGGTGCCGCGGCTGCTGGCCTACGTGGCGAAGTTCGAGAGCAACGAGATGTTGCTGATTACGGTGCTGGGGCTGTGCTTCGGCTTCTGCCTGCTGGTGGTGAAGCTCGAGTACAGCATGGTGCTGGGCGCCTTCCTGATCGGTGCGATCATGGCCGAATCGCGCCAGTTGCTGAAGATCGAGCGCCTGATCGAACCGGTACGCGACCTGTTCAGTGCCATCTTCTTCGTCGCCATTGGCCTGATGATCGATCCGCAGGTGTTGATCGACTACGCCTGGCCGATCGTGGTGATCACCCTGGCTGTAGTGTTGGGCAAGATGCTCTCCTGCGGCATGGGCGCCTTCATTGCCGGTAACGATGGGCGCACCTCACTGCGTGTGGGGATGGGGCTTTCACAGATTGGCGAATTCTCCTTCATCATCGCTGCGTTGGGCATGACCTTGCAGGTCACCAGCGACTTCCTCTACCCGGTCGCAGTGGCGGTCTCGGCCATCACCACCTTGCTCACGCCTTACCTGATCCGCGCCGCGGACCCCCTGTCGATTCGCCTGGGCAAGGTGGTGCCGCAACGCCTGTCGCGGGTGCTGTCGTTGTATGGCGAGTGGTTGCGCAACATTCAGCCTCAAGGCGAGGGTGCGATGCTGGCGGCGATGATCCGGCGCATCCTGCTGCAAGTGGGGGTGAACCTGGCACTGGTGATCGCGATCTTCTTCAGCGGTGGTTACTTCGCGGTACGCATCGGCACCTGGCTGAGCGAATGGATCGGTGATGTGGGGCAGCAGAAGGCAGTGATCTGGGGCGCGGCATTGCTGTTGTCTCTGCCGTTCCTGATCGCCGCTTATCGCAAGCTCAAGGCGCTGTCGATGCTGTTGGCGGAGATGGGCGTCAAGCCGGAGATGGCCGGGCGTCACACCCAGCGCGTGCGCCGCGTGATTGCCGAAGTGATTCCGCTGTTGTCGCTGCTGGTGATCTTCCTGCTGCTGTCGGCACTGTCGGCGAGCATCCTGCCGACCAACGAGCTGTTGCTGGTCATCGCCGTGGTCGCGGCCGTGGTGGTTGCGCTGTTGTGGCGTTGGTTCGTGCGCGTGCATACGCGCATGCAGATCGCCCTGCTGGAAACGTTGGAGAACAGCCGCGATCACTCGCATTGAGGAGGTGATCGCTCCCTGCGCAAGACTTCATGGTAGTCCGAGGGGATCAAGCGGTAACGATGTCGCCAGGCGCAGAAAGCCTGGCGATTCTACGAGTAGTTAATGGCGATATGCCGTTATTTTTCGTGTTCGGGTTCAGCTTTCCAGCCAGACGTCCCGCGCCCAGTGCCACACCGACTCCCAGCTTTCCTCGGCAACGATCTCGTCATCGCCATCCCACAGCACCACCGTCCCGTCTTCCTCGACGCAGTAGTAATTGTCGCCGTCCTGGCAAAGGGGGATCAGGTCGCGTGGTACGCCGGCATCCCAGGCATTGGCGGCAACATCAGGCAGGTAGGTGTGCGACTGCGGGTCGGTGACAGTGACCGGTTCGAGGGATCCATAGACCACGTCGCTGACGGTCAGCAGGAATTCTTTGAAAACGAACGGAATGTTGATGAACAGCTGTTCTTCGATTTCGACCAGTTGGTCTTCGTCGGGAAGCTCCAGGGGCACCGGTACTGGCTCATTGGCTTCACGGAGTTGTTCGATCACTTCTTCCACAGTTCACTTCCTCTTACCTTGATGACAACGCTGCGCGTTATACCCTAGTAGCCCAGTATGGCAAAAGCAAAAACCCCGGGACAGGCCCGGGGTTTTTCTGTGAATCGCGTCAGAATCAGCCGTTCTGGCGGATACCGGCGAGCATCCAGGGCTGGTTCTCGCCCTGTGCACGCTCCATGTGCCAGCTTTCGCTGAACGCCTCGCCCTGATCGAAGCGCGAGTTCTTCGATACGCCACGGAAGGTCAGGGTAGCGATGGTCTTGTCGGCACGGTCGTCGACGCCTTCCAGTTGCACATCGAGGTCGTCGATGTAGGTGGACTGGAAGCCATCACCTTGCTCGGCACGCTCACGCTTGAGGAACTCGAGCATTTGCGGGGTGACGAACTCGGCGATCTTGTCCATCTCGTTCGCATCCCAGTGCTGTTGCAGCGTCTGGAAGTGGTTGCGGGCAGCGGCCAGGAAGCTCTGCTCGTTGAACCAGGCCGGGGCGTTGATGACCGGCGCAGCGGCGACAGGTTCGGCCGAACCACCGAAGATCGATTGCGCAGGCTGTTGCGGCACTTCACGCTGGTAAGGGGCGTGACCGGCGGCTGCGGCAGCTTGCGGCTGCTGCTGGCGACGGCGCGCAGCGATGAAGCGGAAGACCAGGAAGGCGATCAGGCCCATGATCAGGAAGTCGAGGATCTGCATGCCCTGGAAGCCATCGCCCATGAACATGGAGGCGAGCAGGCCACCGGCGGCGAGGCCGGCCAGTGGGCCCAGCCAGCGCGAAGCACCGCTGGCAGCGGCCGGAGCGCGGCCTGGAGCGGTCGGCGCGGCGGCAGGCGTGGTAGGGGAGGCCTGGCGGGTCTGGTGCATAGGCGCAGCGCCCGAGCTCTTGCCGCCGCCGAAGCGCTTGGCGTTGGCGTCGAGGCTCAGCGTCAGGCCGACGCAGAGCGCCAGTGCGATGCTAAGAAAACGTTGCATAAGATGGGATTTCCCGTTTTGTGGATTGCACGCGCGTCATGGTGCACATGATCTAGGAGACATGGCTAGCGCAAGAATGTTTCGAGCTTTTGCCTGAGCGTGTAGGCAGCGTCTGAATCTGGCGTCTGAAAGAGCATCGCGGGACGAGTCACGAGCGACTCGTTCTCAGAGCGCTTCCAGCTTGGCATACCCCAGCATCAGCCACTTGCTGCCTTCGTCGAAGTTCACCTGCACGCGTGCCTGTGCCCCGGACCCTTCGAAGTTGAGGATGACCCCTTCACCGAACACCGAGTGTTGCACGCGTTGGCCGAGGCTGAAGGCGGTCTGCGGGATGCTGGCGTTGGCGAACAGGCTGCTGGCCTGGGTCTGCGCACCGCCGAAAGGACGGCTGACCGAATTGGACAAGCGCACTTCCTGAACCAGGCCTGCCGGGATTTCCCGTACGAAACGCGACACCTTGTTGTACGTCTCGCTGCCATAGAGGCGCCGGGTCTCGGCGTAGGTCATGATCAGCTGGCGCATCGCGCGGGTGATCCCGACATAGGCCAGGCGGCGCTCCTCTTCAAGACGACCAGGCTCTTCCAGGCTCATCTTGTGCGGGAACAGGCCTTCTTCCATGCCGACCAGGAACACGTAGGGGAATTCCAGGCCCTTGGCGCTGTGCAGGGTCATCAGCTGCACACTGTCTTCGTGCTCGTCTGCCTGGGCGTCGCCGGCTTCAAGCGAGGCGTGGCCGAGGAATGCCGACAGCGGCGAAAGGTCGGCGTCTTCTTCACTGGATTCGAAGTTGCGCGCAGCGCTGACCAGTTCCTCAAGGTTTTCTACCCGGGCCTGGCCTTTTTCACCCTTTTCTTCCTGGTGGTAGATGATCAGCCCGGACTGCTCGATGACGGTCTGGGTCATGGTGTGCAGCGGCATCTCCGTGACCTTGGTCGCAAGGTTCTCCATCAACTCGATGAAGCCGCCCAGGGCGCTGGCAGCACGGCCTTTGAGCGCTTTGGCGGCGAGCAGCTGGCACATCGCATCCCACATCGACAGCTGGCTGTGGCGGGCATGTTCGCGGATGGCTTCGACCGTCTTCTCGCCGATGCCGCGCGGCGGCACGTTGATCACCCGCTCGAGTGCAGCATCGTTGCCGCGGCCTTCGAGCAGACGCAGGTAGGCCATGGCGTTCTTGATTTCGGCGCGTTCGAAGAAGCGCTGGCCACCATAGATGCGGTAGGGGATGCGCTCGCGCAGCAAGGCTTCTTCGAGCACTCGCGACTGGGCGTTGGAGCGATAGAGGATGGCGATGTCGCTGCGCGAATTGCCGTCCTTGATGATGCGCTCGATGCTTTCGACCACGTAGCGTGCTTCGTCGTGCTCGTTGTATGCCGCGTACAGGGTGAGGGGTTCGCCTTCGCCCAGGTCGGTCCACAGCTCCTTGCCCAGGCGCCCGCTGTTATTGGCGATCAGGGCGTTGGCAGCCTTGAGGATGCCACTGGTGGAGCGGTAGTTCTGCTCCAGGCGGATCAGCTCGGCGTCGGGGAAGTCGGCGGTGTATTGATGGATGTTCTCGATCTTCGCGCCGCGCCAGCCATAGATCGACTGGTCGTCGTCGCCCACCGCCATCAGGCTTTCGCCACCGCCGGCCAGCAGGCGCAGCCAGGCGTACTGCACGGCGTTGGTGTCCTGGAATTCGTCCACCAGCAGGTGGCGGAAGCGGCGCTGATAGTGCTCGAGCAGGCCGGGGTGGTCGCGCCACAGGTCGAGGGCGCGCAGCAGCAGTTCGGAGAAGTCGATGACCCCGGCGCGCTCGCAGGCCTGTTCGTAGGCTTCGTAGATGCCGCGCATGGTGGCCAGGAACAGGTCGCCGCTGGCCTGGATGTGCTGCGGGCGCAGGCCTTCGTCTTTTTGCCCGTTGATGAACCACTGGGCCTGGCGTGCCGGCCAGCGCTGCTCATCCAGGCCCATCTCGCGGATGACACGCTTGATCAGCCGCTGCTGATCGTCGCCGTCGAGGATCTGGAAATTCTGCGCCAGGCGCGCTTCCTGCCAGTGGGCGCGCAGCAGGCGGTGGGCCAGGCCGTGGAAGGTGCCGACCCACATGCCAGCCGGGTTGATGCCCAGCAACTGTTCGATACGGTGACGCATCTCCGCGGCGGCCTTGTTGGTGAAGGTCACCGACAGAATCGAATGCGGCGAGGCCTGCTCGACCTGGATCAGCCAGGCGATGCGGTGCACCAGCACGCGGGTCTTGCCGGAGCCGGCGCCAGCGAGCACCAGTTGACGCCCACGCGGGGCTGCTACGGCCTGGCGTTGGGCATCGTTGAGGGAGTTGAGCAGTAGGGAGAGGTCATCAGTGTGCATCCGGCCATTCTAGGTTGGCGCGGGGGCTGCGGGCAAATGCTCGGGCATTTGTGAAATCATGACATACAGCAGTTTGGCCTGGCCTTGCGCTTGTGTATGCTCCGTGCACGTTCGCGGCTGACCATTATAAGAACACTGCCATATGACCCAGAATTGCATGGTGATCGACGCATCACCCGAATCGACAAGGAGCGTTCGCAGGCAATTCGCAACCCAGCTCTCCATCGAGCGGACCCGCCTGCTTTACCAGGGCTCGTTGCTGCCCACCCTGTTCATGTTGCTCAACGGCCTGCTTTGCGCCTGGCTGCTGTGGAGTCCTGCCCGCTACCTGCTGGTCGGCGTGTGGATGGTCTGGTTGCTGGCGCTGGTGGCCTTGCGGGTGATCCAGGTGGCGGCTTTCGATGCGGCCACGCCGGCGCGCCAGGCCAAGCCGACCTGGTGGCGGATGTTCCTGGGTGGGTCGGCCTTCAGTGGCCTGACGCTTGCCTGTGCTGCACTCGCGCTGGTGCCGGTGGACAGTTTCGTCCAGCAGGCCTGGGTATTCGGCCTGCTGGGCGCAGCGGCGCTGTCGGCGAGCGTCGCCTATGCGGTCAGCCTGCCGGCCTTTCTCAGCTTCGTGTTACCCGGCCTGTTGCCGCCGATCGGATTTCTGTTCTTCTATCAGGACGGATTGCAGCGCGGCTGGGGCTGGCTTGGCCTGATCCTGCTCGGCGCCCTGATGGTAGTGGCCTGGCAGGTCAATCGTCTGATCGAGCGCGGTCTGCTCCGACGCTTCCAGAACCAGGCACTGATCGAGCATCTGCAGGGTGCGCAACGCCATGGCGAGCAACTGAACCAGGCCCTGAGTGCAGAGATCCGCCACCGTCGTCATGCCGAAGAGCAATTGCGCCAGGCTCAGGCCGGCCTTGAGCTGCGGGTGAGCGAGCGAAGCCGCGAGCTGGCGCTTGCCACCCAGGCCCTGGGCGCCAGCGAGCAGCGCCTGGCCCTGGCGCTGGAGGCCAGCGAGCTGGGGCTGTGGGACTGGGACCTGCAAACCGACGAAGTCCATCACACTCAGTTGCATGCCTTGTTCGGCCTGGAGCCTGGACAAGTGCGCTCGGTGCTTGCCGACCTCAAGCCGCGCCTGCATCCCGACGATCTGCCGCTACTGCGGCGCACACTGGTCGAGCACCTCAAGGGCCGCAGCGGCGACTATCGCGTCGAATACCGGGTACGCCACACGCAAGGCCGCTGGTGCTGGATCGAGGATCGGGGGCGGGCGGTCGAGCGTGATGCCGACGGCAAGGTCCTGCGCATGCTGGGCACCCGCCGCGACATCACCGCACAGAAGGAGCAGGAAGAGCAGCAACGGCTGGCTGCCACCGTGTTCGAAGCGGCGAGTGAAGGCATCGCCATCCTCGATGCGCACTACCAGTTGCTGGCGGTCAACCAGCGGTTCTGCGATCTCACCGGTTACGGGCGCGAAGACCTGATCCTGCGTGACCTGCTGGAGCTGCCGTGCAGCCGCGACGCCCGCCGGCACAGCCAGTCGATTCTCCAGGCCCTTGAGCAGCAGGGGCGCTGGCAGGGCGAGCTGGTCGAGGCGCGCAGCAATGGCGAGCTTTACCCGCAATGGCTGCAGCTCAATGGCGTGCGCGATGGGCGGGGCAATATCAGCAATATCGTGGCGTTCTTCACGGACCTGTCGGCGCGCCGCGAGTCGGAGGAGCGCCTGCGCTACTTGGCCCACTACGATGACCTCACAGGCCTTGCCAACCGCGCACTGTTCCGCCTGCGCCTGCACGAGGCGGTGCAGCGTGTGCGCCTGAACGGCCGTAGCCTGGCGCTGCTGCATGTCGACCTGGACCGTTTCAAGCTGCTCAATGAAAGCCTGGGGCATGAGCTGGCCGACCAGTTACTGAAGAAAATGGCCCAGCGCCTGGCCAATGCGGTGCCGGAGGCCGACACCGTGGCGCGTATCTCCGGCGACGAGTTCGCCGTGCTGTTCGATGGCTACAGCAATCTTTCCAGCCTGGTGCGGGTCACCACACGGCTGCTCGACAAGCTGCGGGTGCCGCAGCGGGTGGGCGGTCATGAGGTGGTGATCAGTGCATCGGTGGGCATCAGTGTGTTGTCGGAGGCCACTTTCGACCTCAACGCCCTGGTCAGCCAGGCCGACATGGCCAAGCAGCATGCCAAGCACCTGGGGGGCGACAGTTTCCAGTTCTATACCGAAAGCCTGCGTGCCAGCACCCTGGAGCGCCTGCAACTGGAGAACGATCTGCGCAAGGCTCTCGACGAGAACCAGTTGCGAGTCTACTACCAGCCCAAGCTGTGCCTGCGTTCCGGCCGTCTGCATGCCGCCGAGGCGCTGGTGCGCTGGCAGCATCCGCAGTGGGGCATGGTGCCGCCGGGCGAGTTCATCGGGCTGGCCGAAGAAACCGGGTTGATCGCGCCGATGGGTGAGTTCGTCCTGCGTCAGGCGTGCTGGCAGGCCTGCGAATGGCTGCGCCAGGGCAGAGAGATCCGTGTTTCGGTCAACCTGTCGGTCTACCAGTTGCGCCAGGGCAAGGTGGTCAGCCTGGTGCGCCAGATGCTGCAGGAGACCGGGCTGGCACCGCACCTGCTGGAGCTGGAACTGACCGAGAGCCAGTTGCTCGACAATGTCGAGCACATCATCGCCACCTTCCAGCAACTGCACGCATTGGGCGTGAAGCTGGCGATCGATGATTTCGGGACCGGCTACTCATCGCTGAGTTACCTCAAGCGCTTTCCGGTGGACTACGTGAAGATCGACCAGGCGTTCATTCGGGGTCTGCAGGAGGGCAGCCAGGATGCCGCGATCATCCGGGCGATCATCGCCATGGCCAAGAGCCTGGGGCTGGAGGTGGTGGCAGAGGGCGTGGAAACCCAGGAGCAGCTGGCATTCCTGCGTGAACAGGGGTGCGACGAGGCTCAGGGTTACCTGATCAGTCGACCGATCGATGCCGCAGCGTTCAAGGCGTTGCTGGAGCGCTCGCGGGGATGACCTGCGCCCCGGCGGCAAGTGCCGGGGCAGGGGATGGTCAGAGGTGCCAGTGTCGGCCCTGATGCGCCAGGAGGCTGTTGGCCTGCTCTGGCCCATTGCTGCCTGCCGGATAGGTCCGCGGTGCCTGGAAGTGTTCTTCCCAGCCCTTGAGGATAGGGTCGATCCAGGCCCACGCGGCCTCCACTTCGTCGCGGCGCATGAACAGTGTCGAGTCACCATCCAGTACATCCAGCAGCAGGCGCTCGTAGGCTTCCCAGCGGCGGGTCTGGGCGAAGGCCTGGGCCAGGTTCAGGTCCAGTTCGACTGGCGCCAGGCGCATGCCGCGGCCGGGGCTCTTGGTCATCATGCGCAGGCTGATGTGCTCGTCGGGCTGCAACTGGATCAGCAACTGGTTGACCTGGCCGCCCGCGAACAACTCGTGGGGCACCGGTTTGAACTGGATGACGATCTGCGACGAGCGCCGTGCCATGCGCTTGCCGGTGCGCAGGTAGAACGGCACGCCGGCCCAGCGCCAGTTCTCGATATGGGCCTGCACGGCGACGAAGGTTTCGGTGTCGCTGTCGTTGTCGACATCTTTCTCGAAGTAGTAGGCCGGCACTTCCTGGCCGCCGATCTTGCCGGCGCTGTACTGGCCGCGCACGGTCTTGTCCTGCACGTCCTGGCCGGTGATCGGGCGCAGCGCACGAAGGATCTTCACCTTCTCGTCGCGGACCGCCTCGGCCTCGAACTGCGCCGGCGGCTCCATCGCCACCAGGCAGAGCAGTTGCAGCAGATGGTTCTGCAGCATGTCGCGGGTAGCGCCGGCGCGCTCGTAGTAGGCGCCGCGGTTCTCGACCCCGAGGGTTTCGCAGACGCTGATCTGCACATGATCGACCTGGCTGTTGCGCCATACAGGCTCCAGCAAGGCATTGGCGAAGCGCAGGGCCATGAGGTTCTGCACTGTCTCCTTGCCCAGGTAGTGATCGATGCGAAAGACCTGGGACTCGTCGAATACCGCGCCGATGGCTTCGTTGATCGCCGTGGCCGACTCCAGCGAATGGCCGATGGGTTTCTCCAGCACGATGCGCGCTTCGTTGTCGGCAAGGCCGGCCAGGCGCAGGTTGTTGGCGATGGACACGAACAGGTTGGGGGCGGTGGCGAGGTAGAAGATTCGGGTCAGGCCACCGGGCTCGCCAAGGTAGCGGGCCAGGCGTCCGAAGTCGGCACCCTGGGAGGCGTCCATGGCGAAGTAGTCCAGGCGTGCCGAGAAGCGCTGCCAGACCTCCTCGTCGAAGTCGTTGCGGGAAATCTGCGCCCTGCAATGACGCTCGCTGAGCTTGAGGTAGTCGTTGCGCGGCAGGGGGCGGCGGGCCAGGGCGATGATCCGCACGGCGTTGTGCAGGCGACCCTCGCGGTAGAGCTGATAGAGCGCCGGCAGCAGCTTGTGCAGGGCCAGGTCGCCCGTGCCGCCGAAAACCAGAATGTCGCAAGGGATACTCAAGCCACCACTCTCCCATGTTCGTTTAGCTGGGCGGTCAGCCGGTCATGTAGTATAACTACAAGATAGCTACATCCCGGCCAGCCGATCATAACCGAGTCCAGCCTGTGAATCTGTTGCAACATATCGCTCAATCGCGCCACCTGCTGCGCAAATCGGAACTGAAAGTGGCCGACCACGTGCTGCTCGATCCGGCTGCCGTCATGCACAGCTCGATGGCCGATCTTGCCCACAGTGTTGGTATCAGCGAGCCGACCATCGTGCGTTTCTGCCGCGCCATCGGTTGTTCGGGCTTCCAGGACCTCAAGCTCAAGCTGGCGCAAAGCCTGGCGGCGGGCGCCAGCTTCGGCCAGTTCGCCATCCATGAAGACGACTCGGTCGCCGACTACAGCCTGAAGATTTTCGACACCACCTTGCACACGCTGATGGAAGTGCGCGAGCACCTCGACCCGCAGGCGCTGCAGCAGGCGGTGAGTGCCATGGCCCAGGCGCAGCGCGTGGAATTCTACGGCTTCGGGGCTTCCGGCGCGGTCGCCGCCGATGCCCAGCACAAGTTCTTCCGTCTGCTGCTCAGTGCCGCGGCCTATTCCGACCCGCACATGCAGGCGATGTCGGCGGTGACCCTCAAGCCGGGTGATGTCGCCGTGTGCATCTCGCAGTCGGGGCGCTCGAAGGATTTGCTGATCACCGCCAACCTGGTGCGTGAAAGCGGCGCCAACCTCATCACCCTGTGCCCCAGCCAGACGCCGCTGGCGGAACTGTCGACCGTCAACCTGGCGATCGACGTGCACGAAGACACCGAGATCTACACCCCGCTGACCTCGCGGATCGCCCACCTGGTGGTGATCGACGTGCTGGCCATGGGTGTGGCCATGGCGCGTGGGCCGAGCCTGGTCAACCACCTCAAGAGCGTCAAGCGCAGCTTGCGCAGCCTGCGTTTGTCGCCCAAGTCGATCAAGGCTACCGACGACTGATTGCACTGCTACCGCACCGGCCTCTTTGGGAGCGGGTTTACCCGCGAAAGGGCCGGTACGGGCAATGAAAATTCACGATTCTGTCACCATTTCTCAGCCAAACCGTAAAACCCCGAAGCCACCCTGAAACTCCCGCACTCGATCTGGGAGACAGGCAATGGCAAACGATCACTTCGGTTCGTACCAACCCAGCGCCAAAGCTCGCAAGCAGGCTGAAAAGGATCAGCGACGCATGGAATATCGTCGCGCGATCGAAAGCTACTGCGACCAGCGCCAACTCTTGCGCGATCTCGCCGACTACCCGGAGCTGCAAGACATCACGGTGTGGCAGGTGGCGCCGGCAGCTTCCCAGAAAATCGCTCCACAAGCCCGCTGATCTTCGCACGTTCGCTGCGAATGAATGCCAGAAACGCCAAGGCCACCGGCGATTGCCGCTTGGCCTTGGACTGCACCACGCACCAGCTGCGGTACAGCGGCAGCTCCTCGACAGGCAACTCCCTGAGCATCCCGGTGGCCAGTTCCATGTTCACTGCATGGCGAGTCAGCAGGGCGATGCCCAAGCCTGCGATCACGCACTCGCGCTGGGCGTCGGCCGAGGCCACTTCCAGGGTCTGGGTGAAGTGCACGCGCTTGTCCTTGAAGTACTCCTCGCAGGCTTTGCGCGTGCCCGAGCCTTGTTCGCGGATGAGCAGGGTATGAGGCTCCAGGTCCTGCAGGCGCAAGCGTTCGAGCTTGCACAACGGGTGCTCCGGTGGCGCCACCGCGATGATCGGGTTATTCAGGAATGGCAGGAACTCCAGCCCCATGTCCTGCGGCACCATCGACATGATGATCAGGTCGTCGCGGTTGTCGGACAGGCGTCGAATCGCCTGGGCGCGATTGACCACCGTGAGGGTGAGGTTGACCTCCGGGTGTCGTTGCTTGAAGGCGGCGAACAGGTGTGGCACGAAGTACTTCGCACTGGATTCGATCGCCAGCTTCAATTGCCCCTGCAGTGAGCCCTGCATGTCCGACAGCTGCATGTCGAGGTTTTCCAGGCGCCCGAAGATGTCGCGGCTGGCACGTTGCAGTGCCTCGGCCGCTTCGGTCAGGTAGAGCTTTTTGCCGACGTACTCGAACAGCGGCTGGCCGACCAGCTCTTCGAGCTGGCGGATCTGTAGACTTACGGCGGGTTGCGTAAGCGCCATCTCTTCCGCTGCGCGGCTGTACGAGCGCAAATCACACACTTCGTTAAAGATCTGTAGCTGACGCAAAGTCATACGCATCAAGGACTTACGCATTTATCCCCAGGCTCCGGCAAAACCTTGTTACCTCACTATAAGCTTTTGCTAATACAGCCCCTAACAAATATTGATTTTTGTTTATCAACCGGTAGCGCTAGTTTGAATGTGCGACTGGCCAGCGACGTCTGGTCACGCGCCGACCGGTGTAACCGGATCGTCTGTTCCTACGGCTTTGGGAAGACTCCAGTGATAAAAAAAATCCTGATCGCCAACCGGGGTGAAATCGCAGTTCGGATCGTGCGTGCCTGCGCCGAAATGGGCATTCGCTCTGTCGCGATCTTTTCCGACGCCGACCGTCACGCCTTGCACGTCAAGCGCGCCGACGAGGCCTACAGCATTGGTGCCGAGCCTCTGGCCGGTTACCTGAACCCGCGCAAGCTGGTGAACCTTGCTGTGGAAACCGGCTGTGACGCCCTGCATCCGGGCTACGGTTTCCTGTCGGAAAACGCAGAACTTGCAGAAATCTGCGCCGAACGTGGCATCAAGTTCATCGGTCCTGCTGCCGAGGTCATTCGCCGCATGGGCGACAAGACCGAAGCGCGCCGCACCATGATCCAGGCCGGTGTCCCGGTGACCCCAGGAACCGAAGGCAACGTGGCCGACATCCACGAGGCCCTGAGCGAAGGCGAGCGCATCGGTTATCCGGTGATGCTCAAGGCCACCTCCGGTGGCGGCGGGCGTGGTATTCGCCGCTGCAACAGCCGCGAGGAGCTGGAACAGAACTTCCCCCGGGTGATTTCCGAAGCCACCAAGGCGTTCGGTTCAGCCGAGGTGTTTCTCGAGAAATGCATCGTCAACCCCAAACACATCGAGGCGCAGATTCTTGGTGACAGCTTCGGCAACGTGGTGCATCTGTTCGAGCGCGACTGCTCGATCCAGCGCCGCAACCAGAAGCTCATCGAAATCGCCCCGAGCCCGCAGCTGACGCCGGAACAGCGCGCCTACATCGGCGACCTGGCCGTACGCGCCGCCAAGGCGGTCAACTACGAGAACGCCGGTACCGTGGAGTTCCTGCTCGCCGATGGCGAGGTGTACTTCATGGAGATGAACACCCGGGTGCAGGTGGAACACACCATCACCGAGGAAATCACCGGCATCGATATCGTGCGTGAGCAGATTCGCATCGCCTCGGGCCTGCCGCTGTCGGTCAAACAGGAAGACATCCAGCATCGCGGCTACGCGTTGCAGTTCCGGATCAACGCCGAAGACCCGAAGAACAATTTCCTGCCCAGCTTCGGCAAGATCACCCGCTACTACGCCCCCGGGGGTCCGGGCGTACGTACCGACACGGCAATCTATACCGGCTACACCATTCCGCCGTTCTACGACTCCATGTGCCTGAAACTGGTGGTCTGGGCGCTGACCTGGGAAGAAGCCATGGACCGCGGCCTGCGAGCCCTGGATGACATGCGCCTGCAGGGGGTCAAGACCACCGCGGCGTACTACCAGGAAATCCTGCGCAACCCGGAATTCCGTAGCGGCCAGTTCAATACCAGCTTCGTGGAAAGCCATCCGGAACTGACCAACTACTCGATCAAGCGCAAACCCGAAGAGCTGGCCCTGGCCATCGCCGCCGCCATTGCCGCCCACGCAGGCCTGTGAGGAATTCAACAATGTCCAAGAAAATCCATGTAACCGACACGATCCTGCGCGACGCCCACCAGTCCCTGCTGGCCACCCGCATGCGCACCGAAGACATGCTGCCGATCTGCGAAAAGCTCGACAAGGTCGGCTACTGGTCGCTCGAAGTCTGGGGCGGTGCGACCTTCGACGCCTGCGTGCGCTTCCTCAAGGAAGACCCGTGGGAGCGCCTGCGCCAACTGCGTGCGGCACTGCCCAACACCCGTCTGCAGATGCTGCTGCGCGGCCAGAACCTGCTGGGCTACCGCCATTACAGCGATGATGTGGTCAAGGCTTTCGTGGCCAAGGCTGCGGTCAATGGTATCGACGTATTCCGCATCTTCGACGCCATGAACGATGTGCGTAACCTGCGCGTGGCCATCGAAGCGGTGAAGGCCGCCGGCAAGCACGCCCAAGGCACCATTGCCTACACCACCAGCCCCGTGCACACCATCGAGGCCTTCGTGAACCAGGCCAAGCAGATGGAAGCCATGGGTTGCGACTCGGTGGCGATCAAGGACATGGCCGGCCTGCTGACGCCATACGCCACAGGCGAGCTGGTCAAGGCGCTGAAGGCCGAGCAATCGCTGCCGGTGTTCATCCACTCCCACGACACCGCAGGCCTGGCCGCCATGTGCCAGCTCAAGGCGGTGGAAAACGGTGCCGACCACATCGACACCGCCATCTCCAGCTTCGCCTGGGGCACCAGCCACCCGGGCACCGAGTCGATGGTCGCCGCGCTCAAGGGCAGCGAGTTCGACACCGGGCTGGACCTGGAG
The DNA here is from genome assembly GCA_014268975.2 of Pseudomonas wayambapalatensis. Lineage (GTDB taxonomy): Bacteria > Pseudomonadota > Gammaproteobacteria > Pseudomonadales > Pseudomonadaceae > Aquipseudomonas > Aquipseudomonas wayambapalatensis. The sequence goes on from CP077096.1 coordinate 234,317, forward strand.
CTGCTGCAGGAGATCGGCCTGTACTTCTACGCCGTGCGCAAGAAGTACCATCAGTTCGAGAGCGAGTTCACCGCCGTGGATACCCGCGTGCAGGTCAACCAGGTGCCGGGCGGGATGATTTCCAACCTGGCCAACCAGCTCAAGGAGCAGGGCGCCCTCAACCGCATGAACGAAGTGCTGGCGGAGATCCCGCGGGTACGTGAAGACCTCGGCTTCCCGCCGCTGGTGACCCCGACTTCGCAGATCGTCGGCACCCAGGCGTTCTTCAACGTACTGGCCGGTGAGCGCTACAAGACCATCACCAACGAGGTGAAGCTGTACCTGCAGGGCGGCTACGGCAAGGCGCCAGGTGTGGTCGACGAGAAGCTGCGCCGCCAGGCGATCGGCAGCGAAGAAGTGATCGATGTGCGTCCGGCCGACCTGCTCAAGCCGGAGATGGCCAAGCTGCGTGCCGAGATCGGCAGCCTGGCGCACAGCGAGGAAGACGTGCTGACCTTCGCCATGTTCCCGGACATCGGGCGCAAGTTCCTCGAAGAGCGTGAAGCCGGAACCCTCAAGCCCGAAGCCCTGCTGCCGATCCCGGAAGCCGGCGCTGCAACCTCCGTAGGCGGCGAGGGAGTACCGACCGAGTTCGTCATCGACGTGCACGGCGAGACCTACCGCGTCGACATCACCGGCGTGGGCGTCAAGGCCGAAGGCAAGCGTCACTTCTACCTGTCCATCGACGGCATGCCGGAAGAAGTGGTGTTCGAGCCGCTCAACGATTTCGTCGGCGGTGGCAGCAGCAAGCGCAAGCAGGCCAGTGCGCCAGGTCACGTCAGCACCACCATGCCGGGCAACATCGTCGATGTGCTGGTCAAGGAGGGCGATGTGGTGAAGGCGGGGCAAGCGGTGCTGATCACCGAGGCGATGAAGATGGAGACCGAAGTCCAGGCGGCCATCGCCGGCAAGGTCGTTGCCATTCATGTGGCCAAGGGCGACCGGGTGACCCCTGGCGAGATCCTGATCGAGATCGAAGGCTGAGCGACAGCCTTCGACTGACAAGCGGTTTACCTCATGGGGAGCGGTTGCTCCCCTTTTTTTGTGTTGGGTTTCAGGGCCCAATCGCGGGGCAAGCCCGCTCCCACAGGTACCCCGCTGTTTTCATGGGCAGCGGGGTACCTGTGGGAGCGGGCTTGCCCCGCGATTGCGTCAGGCCTGGCGGCACGCCTCCAGGGTCTTCACCTGCCCGTCAGGCCGCTGGTTCTCTTCGCTCAACCAGCGCTCGAACCCTGTCGCCACCGCTGGCCACTCCCCGTCGGTGATCGAATACCAAGCCGTGTCGCGGTTCTGGTCTTTCACCACCATGTGCTGGCGGAATACGCCTTCGAAGATGAAGCCGAACCGCTCTGCGGCGCGCTTGGAGCGCGCGTTGGCGTTGTTGCATTTCCATTCCAGGCGCCGGTTGCCCAGCTCGAAGCCGAGCTTGCTCAGCAGGTACACCGCCTCGGTGCCCTTGGGCGTACGCTGCATGGCCGCGCCAAAGGCGATATGGCCGATTTCGAAGCGTCCCTGCTCGGGGACGATCGACATGTAGCTGAGGATGCCCTGCACCTGCCCGTTGCGTTTGTCGATGACGCTATAGAACAGTGGGTCGCGGCTGGCTGCGTTGCCTTGCAGCCAGCGGTCGAAGGCGGCGCGCTCGGTGAACGGGCCGTAGGGCAGGTAGTCCCACAGCACCGGGTCCGAACCCGGGCCTTGCAGGACCTCCCACAGGTCGTCGCCATGGCGCGCCGGGTCGAGTTTTTCCAGGCGGATGAAACGGCCATCGAGGGGGGAGGCGTCCGGTGTTGCGGCGGGTTTCCAGTTCAGGGTCATGGTCGGCCTACAGTGCTTTGCGAAATTGAATGAAGCCCGGGCGCTCGGCGACTTGCTCGTACAGGCTGATGGCCGTGGCGTTGGTCTCGTGGGTCAGCCAGTGCACCTTGATGCAGCCGGCGGCCTTGGCGGTGGCGTAGACGTGTTCGATCAGCTGGCGGCCGATGCCCAGGCCGCGCTGCTCGCCGTCGACGTAGAGGTCCTGCAGGTAGCAGGAGTTCTCGATGCTCCAGTTGGAACGATGATAGATGTAGTTGACCATCCCCACCGCCTTGCCATCGACCCAGGCCAAGGCCGAGTGGGTGGGTTCGCTGGGGTCGAGCAGGCGCTGCCAGGTCGTGGCGGTGACCTCGTCGGCGAGCGTGGTCTGGTAGAAGCGCAGGTAGGCCTGCCAGAGGGGCAGCCAGGCGGCGTGGTCTTCGAGAGTGACCGGGCGCAGGGTGACGTTGGACATGGTGGTTTCCTTCAGAGCGAACGCATCTGCGTCGCGAGTTGGTTGTCGAGCGGGTCGGGGCTGCTGGCCAGGCCTTCGCGCACGCCCTGCACATCGTCGGCGCTGCGGTTCTGGCTGAGCTTGCGGGCACCCTGGATGCGGGTGATGGGCAGGCGGATGCCGACGATGGCGCGGAGCATGCCGTCGATGTAGTCGGCAGGAGCGTCGGCGACTTTCCAGGGGGCGGCGCGGCTTTGTTCATGCAGGTCGGTCAGGCGGCTGACGATCTCCAGCAGGGGCACCGGGTCATGGATGACCTCGACCGGCCCATGGGCATGCACCGCGACGTAGTTCCACGTGGGTACCACTTTCGGGTTCTCCAGCTTGCTCGGGTAGTAGCCGGGGCTCACGTAGGCATCGGCACCCTGGAAAACCAGCAGGGCTTCGCCGCCTCGCTCCAGGTCCTGCCACTGGCGGTTGGCGCGTGCCAGATGGCCGTAGACCGTACCGAACTCGCCTTCGTGAGTGTCCACCAGCACTGGCAGGTGGGTCGCCAGCAGGCCGTGTTCGCCGTGGCTGACCAGCGTGGCAAGGCGCGTCTGCAGCATCTGCTGGTGCAGGCGTTGGAGGTCGTGTTCTTGATGAGGCTTGGCGTTGTACATGGCGAAGTCCTTGTTTGATGACCCCATCCTAGGCAGGCTATTGGTTCTGGGTAAGAGCCATTTGCAGCCGATTTGACAGGTCCAATGCCATGAGTGAGCGTCCCCTCGTTTTGCCTTTCGACCCCGCCGGCATTGTGCTCGACCGCCGCCGTGGCCTAAGCCAGCAGCTCTACCAGGCGCTGCGCGCGCGAGTGCTGGACGGGCGGCTGAGCAGTGGCACGCGGCTGCCGGCCACCCGTGACCTGGCTTCGATGCTGGCGCTGTCGCGCAACAGCGTGGTGCGCGCCTACGACCAGTTGTACGCCGAAGGCTTCATCGAAAGCCGGGTCGGGGATGGCACTTACGTGAGCCAGCTGCCGAAACTATCCACACAGTTATCAACAAGGTTATCCCGGGGGTTATCAACAGAGTTATCCACATTTCTACCTGATGATACTGAGGATTTATCCAGTTCAACGCGCTCGAGCGCACCCTTGGAGCGCTTGAAATCCCACCATCTTTCACCGCCCAGGACGGGCGCTCCGAGGGCTTTTCGGGTCGGTATTCCCGCGTTCGATCTGTTTCCGTTCGAGGTCTGGGCCAAGCTGCAAGCGGGTTTCTGGCGTGATCCCGATCCTGCGCTGCTCGGCTATGGCGACCCGGCCGGTGAGCCTGTGCTGCGCGAGCTGATCGCGGCCTACATGCGTCGCTCGCGAGGGCTTTCGTGCACCGCTGAACAAATTGTGATCACCAGTGGTGCACAGCAGGCCATCAGCCTTTGTGCACAGCTGCTGCTGCAGCCGGGCGAGGAGGTGGCTGTGGAAAACCCGGGCTATCGCGCCGCCGGGCATGCCTTTGCCATGGCCGGAGCGAAGGTGCGCGGTGTGGCGATAGACGACGAAGGGCTGGTATGCGAGCAGCTTGCCCGGTTGCGCGACTGCCGCCTGGCCTACGTGACGCCTGCGCACCAATACCCGACCGGCGTCACCATGAGCCTGGCGCGACGCTTGTCGTTGCTGGCCTGGGCCGAACGCCAGGATGGCTGGATCATCGAGGACGACTACGACGGCGAGTACCGCTACAGCGGCGCACCGCTGGCGCCCCTTGCGGCACTGGATCGCCAGCAGCGGGTGATCTACATCGGCACCTTCGGCAAGATCGCCTTCCCCGCCTTGCGCCTGGGTTACCTGGTGCTGCCGCCGCGGCTGGTGCAAGCCTTCAGCCAGGGGCGGGCATTGGCGGTGCGGCATTCCGAAGTCGGTACGCAGTGCGTGATGGCGCAGTTCATGGCCCAGGGGCACTTCCAGCGGCATATCCGCCGCATGCGCCGGGCGGCGCTGGCGCGGCGCAATGTGCTCAAGGCCGGCTGGCCGCTGGATGTGCCGGGGCTGGGCGCAATGCCGGAAGTGGCGGCGGGGCTGCATGTGAAAGTGGATGTGGATAACTTCGCGCGCGAGCAGATGCTGGTGGCCAGGGCTGAGGCGGTGGGGGTGGAGGTGCACCCACTGAGCGCCTACTGGCTGGAAGACAGCCAGGTGCCTGTGGATAAGCGTGCGGGGCTGGTGCTGGGGTTCGCGGCGGTGCCCGAGGCGGAGATCGCCGAGGCGCTGATGCGATTGCGCAGGGCTTGGCGGTAAGACGTTGGACCGGGCTGTCTGTTTCGCGGGCAAGCCCGCTCCTACAGGCTCTTTGTAGGAGCGGGCTTGCCCGCGAAGCAGGCGACTCAGGTGCCGGACTTGATCCGCGTCCAGGCCCGGGTCCTTGCCCGTTCGGCTTCCTTGCTCAGCGGCTTGAGGGTATACAGCGTGGTCATCGCTTCAGCCGTCGGATACAGGTTCGGGTTGTTGCGAATCTGCGGGCTGACCTTCTCGGTCGCGTCCTTGTTCGGGTTGGGGTAGCCGACGAAGTCGCTGATCGGCGCGATCACCTCGGGGCGCAACAGGTAGTTTATGAAGGTGTGGGCGTCGTCCGGGTTCGCTGCATTTTTCGGAATGGCCAGCATGTCGAACCAGATCGGCGCGCCTTCCTTGGGCAGGCGCATGTCCACCACCACGCCATTCTTGGCTTCGCGCGCACGGTTTGCGGCCTGCGAGAAGCTGCCCGAGTAGCCCACTGCCACGCAGATGTCGCCGTTGGCGATATCGGCCATGTATTTCGAGGAATGGAAGTAGGTGACGTGCGGGCGGATCTTCATCAGCAGCGCCTCGGCCTTCTTGTAGTCCTCAGGCTTGTCGCTGTTGGGCGACAGGCCCAGGTACTGCAGGGCCAGCGGCAGGATTTCCGACGGCGAGTCGAGCAGCGCCACGCCGCACTGCTTGAGCTTGGCGATGTTCTCTTCCTTGAAGATCAGGTCCCAGCTGTCCACCGGCGCGTCGTCACCCAGCGCGGCCTTCACCTTGGCCGGGTTGAAGCCGATCAGGATGGTGCCGTACATGTAGGGCACCGCGAACTTGTTGCCCGGATCGTTGGCCTCGATCAGCTTCATCAGCGTTGGGTCCAGGTGCTGCCAGTTCGGCAGCTTGCTGCGGTCCAGGGGCTGGAAGACCCCGGCCTCGATCTGCTTGGCGAGGAACACGTTGGAGGGCACGACCACGTCATAGCCGGAGTTGCCGGTCAGCAGCTTGGCTTCCAGTGCTTCGTTGGTGTCGAAGATGTCGTAGATCAGCTTGACCTGGGCATCCTTCTGGAAATCGACCAGGGTCTGCGGGGTGATGTAGTCGAACCAGTTGTACACCCGCAGGGTGCGTTGTTCGGCATGGGCCTGAACGCCGCCGGCCAGCAGGCCGGCAGCAACGAGCGGGGCGAGCAGACGCTTGAGTGGACGCATGATCAGGCTCCTGGCTGGGCGCGCTGGAACCCTTCCAGCACATTGACCGCGTTGATGCCGATTTCCTCGACGGCATAACCGCCTTCCATCACGAACAGAGTCGGCTTGCCGAGCTTGGCGATGCGCTTGCCCATCTCCAGGTAGTCCGGGCTGTCGAGCTTGAACTGGGAGATCGGGTCGTCCTTGAAGGTGTCCACGCCGAGCGAGATCACCAGCACGTCGGCGTCGAAGGCGGCAATGCGTTGGCAGGCGTCTTCGAGGGCGGCACTCCAGGTGGCCCAGTCGCTACCTGCCGGCAGAGGATAGTTGACGTTGCAGCCCTCGCCCGCGCCCTCGCCGGTTTCGTCGGCATAGCCGAGGAAGAATGGGAACTCGTCGGTCGGATCGCCGTGGATCGAGGCGAAGAACACGTCGTTGCGCTCGTAGAAGATGTCCTGGGTGCCGTTGCCGTGGTGGTAGTCGACATCGAGGATCGCGACCTTGCGCCGGCCCTGGTCGAGGAAGGCCTGGGCAGCGATGGCGGCGTTGTTCAGGTAGCAGTAGCCGCCCATCACTTCGGCGGCGGCGTGGTGCCCTGGCGGACGGCACAGGGCAAAGGCGGCATGGGCGCCGTTCTGGATCGCGGCCTGCCCGGTCAGGGCGACTTGCGCGGCGCTGTAGGCGGCTTGCCAGGTGCCAGCGGTGATCGGCGCTCCACCGTCGAAGCTGTAGTAGCCCAGTTCGCCGTGCAGGCCGGTGGGTTTGATCTGGCGCAGGGTGCGTGCAGGCCAGGTGAACGGCAGCAGGTCGCCCTCCTGGTTCATGGCCGCCCAGCGCGCCCAGGCGCCTTCGAAGAAGTCCAGGTAGGCGGCGCTGTGGATGCGCAGCAGTGGCGCGCGGCCGAAGTCGTTCGGGCCCTGGACCGGGCCAAGCTTTTGCTGCTGAACGCGAGCGAGCACATGGTCGGCGCGCGAGGGCATCTCGAAACACGGCATCAGCTTGCCGTCGATCAGCTCGCAGCGGCCGTGGTGCAGGCGATGGTCATCGGAATAGATCGTCAGCATTTGTTGTTCTCCGAAGGTGACTGGCGTGGGCCCATTGTGGTGGGCGGGCCAGGTGGGGAGAACGTTGCAAACGGCCAAAAGGGGATCGATATGGCCACTGGCGATGGCCGGATTGGGTCGTGCGGGGATATCTTCGGCCTCTTGCGCCCCGGCAGGGCCGCTGCCGACTACCCGCGAAAATGGCTGGGCGCTACGCCACTCCAGCGTTGGAACGCATGCCGGAAGCTTGCCGTCTCGCTGAACCCCAGGGTTTCGGCGATCCGGTAGATCGGCATCTGGTCTTCGGCGAGCAACTGTTTGGCCCGTTCGAAGCGCAGCTCATCGAGCAGCTGTTGATAACTGCTGCCCAGCGCCTGCAAATGTCGCCGCAAGGTGCGCGACGAGCAGTTCATCTGCCGCGCCAGCCCCTCGAGCCCAGGCGCCGCATCGAGCTGCTGCATCAGCAACTGGCGAATGCGCCCCAGCCAGGCCTGGCGCCCGGTGAACTCCAGGTTCAGGCGCCTGCAGCGTTCGGCCATGGCTTTGTGGGTGATGGGATCGGCCAGGGGCAGTGGCATGTCGAGCCAGCGCCGTTCGAAGGCAAAGGCGTTGTCTCGCGATTCGAAGCCCGTCGGGCAGGGGAATGCACCGGCGTAGAGCAGATGATAGGCGGGACGTGCATGTTCGAAGCGTGCCGCCAGCAAGGGTAGCGGCCGGCCGAGCAGGTCATCGCAGATGACTTTCAGCGAGACCAGGCAGAATTCGGCATTGAACGCTGCCAGTGCCGGCCCCTCGCGATAATCGCTGGCGCTCAGCCAGACACGCTGGCCGTCGTCGACCAGGCGCAACTGGAAGATTGTTCCCAGCAGTGCCGGATAACGCAGTGCCAGGCGCAGGGCGTCACCCAAAGTGGCACTCGAGAGCAAGGCGTAACCGAGCATGCCGTAGCACGACACATGCATCCGCCGCCCCAGCTCCAGGCCGATCTCCTCGCGTCGGGCGACCGCATTGGCACACACCTGCAGTTCTTGCTGGGTGGTGATGCGCGCATCGGGATGGCCCAGGTCGGCCGGGCCTATGCCGCTGCCGGCGAGCAGTTGCGAGGCAGTGCAGCCCTCTTCCTGGAACACGTTGAGAATCAACGAAACCGCGTTGAGGGTGGTGAGGTGGCTGTGCAGCATGCTCGGCATCCCGTTGGGGTGAGGGGCATTATCGAGCAAGTAGTGTGCCGGGACGTGTCTGCGAGTGCTGCGTATAAAAAAAGGGCCCGAAGCGTGCGCTCGGGCCCTTGAAAGGTTGAGAGGTGTCTAGTCCCTCGACCTGGTGAGACAGGTTGCAGCGGTCGGGTTACGCCTTCAGCGGAACCAGACGTGGAGCGATCATGTTTTCCGGACGCAGGATGTCGTTGAGCATCGCTTCGTCCAGCAGCTTCTCTTCGCGCACCAGTTCCAGAACACCGCGGCCGGTTTCCAGGGCGACGCGGGCGATACGGGTGGCGTTTTCGTAGCCGATGTACGGGTTCAGGGCGGTGACCAGGCCGATCGAGTGCTCGACCAGTTCACGGCAGCGCTGTTCGTTGGCGGTGATGCCGACGATGCAGTGCTCGCGCAGCATGTCCATGGCGCGTTGCAGCAGGCGGATCGAATCGAAGATCTTGTAGGCGATCAGCGGCTCCATCACGTTCAGCTGCAGCTGGCCACCTTCGGCGGCGACAGTCAGGGCCAGGTCGTTGCCCATGATGGCGAAGGCGACTTGGTTGACCGCTTCCGGGATCACCGGGTTGACCTTGCCTGGCATGATCGAGCTGCCTGGCTGGCGCGCCGGCAGGTTGATCTCGTTGATGCCGGTGCGTGGGCCGCTGGACAGCAGGCGCAGGTCGTTGCAGATCTTCGACAGCTTGACCGCGGTACGCTTGAGCATGCCGGAGAACAGCACGAAGGCGCCCATGTCGGAGGTGGCTTCGATCAGGTCGGCCGCCGGAACCAGTGGCTGGCCGCTGATGGCTGCCAGGCGTTGTACCGCCAGGGCCTGGTAGCCCGGGTCGGCGTTGATGCCGGTTCCGATGGCGGTGCCGCCCAGGTTGATTTCGGTGAGCAGTTCCGGTGCCAGCGAACGCAGACGGTTGAGGTCTTCGGTCATGGTGGTGGCGAAGGCGCGGAATTCCTGGCCCAGGGTCATCGGCACGGCGTCCTGCAGCTGGGTACGACCCATCTTCAGTACGTGGCTGAACTCTTCACCTTTGGCGGCGAACGCCTGGATCAGGCTGTCGAGGCTGGCCAGCAGGGCGTCGTGGCCCAGCAGCAGGCCCAGGCGGATGGCGGTCGGGTAGGCGTCGTTGGTCGACTGCGCCATGTTCACATCGTTGTTCGGGTGCAGGTACTGGTACTCACCCTTCTGGTGACCCATGGCCTCCAGTGCGATGTTGGCGATGACCTCGTTGGCGTTCATGTTGGTGGAAGTACCAGCACCGCCCTGGATCATGTCCACCACGAACTGCTCGTGGAAGTCGCCACGGATCAGGCGGGCACAAGCCTCGCTGATGGCGGCGTGCTTGGCATCGCTCAGGTGCCCCAGCTCACGGTTGGCGTCAGCAGCGGCCTGCTTGACCATCGCCAGGCCGACTACCAGTTTCGGGTAGTGCGACAGCGGAACGCCTGAGAGGTGGAAGTTGTTGGCAGCGCGCAGAGTCTGGATGCCGTAGTAGGCATCGGCAGGGACTTCAAGGGTACCAAGCAGGTCTTTTTCGACGCGGAACGATGCAGCGGAGGACATGACGGATATCATCTCAATTTAAACCCGGCACCTGCCGGAATGCCGCCAATCCTAGGCCTCGGCAGATTTGTCGGCCAATGCTGTTAGGCGCTAACCTATGCACAAACGGCATACGGTTTGATGTGACGCCGATTGACAATCGAGCGTGTTCCATTTTGGTGCATGCCTGCGGAGCTTCTCGATGAATCTTGAAAGCAAGTGGCTGGAAGACTTCAGTGCCCTGGCCTCCACACGCAGTTTTTCCCAGGCGGCGGAGCGCCGTTTCGTGACGCAGCCGGCCTTCAGTCGACGCATCCGCAGCCTGGAAGCGGCATTGGGCCTGACCCTGGTGAACCGTTCCCGCACGCCCATCGAGCTGACCGAGGCTGGTCAGCTTTTTCTTGTCACAGCGCGTACCGTTGTCGACCAGTTGAGCGAAGTTCTCCGCCATCTGCATCATCTGGAAGGCGGACAGGGTGAGGTGGTCCAGGTGGCGGCGGCGCACTCGCTGGCGTCAGGCTTTTTCCCCCGTTGGGTGGCCCAGTTGCGCAACGACGGCCTGAACATCGCCACCCGCCTGGTGGCCACCAACGTGGGCGATGCGGTGCATGCCTTGAGGGAAGGTGGCTGCGACCTGATGCTGGCCTTCTACGACCCCGACGCTGCCTTGCAGATGGATGCCGAGATCTTCCCGTCGCTGCACATGGGCACCACTGAAATGTTGCCAGTCTGCGCCGTCGGTGCCGATGGCAAGCCGTTGTTCGACCTCGAAGGCGAGGGCAGCGTGCCGCTTCTGGCCTACAGCGCCGGGGCATTCCTCGGGCGATCCGTCAGCCTGCTGCTGCGTCAGCGCAACCTGCGCTACACCACGGTGTACGAAACGGCGATGGCCGACAGTCTCAAGAGCATGGCGCTCGAAGGCATGGGTATCGCCTGGGTGCCGCGCCTGTCGATGCGTGGCGAGCTGGAACGTGGCGAGCTGGCGATCTGCGGCCCTAGCCAGTGGCATGTGCCGCTGGAGATTCGCCTCTACCGCTGCGCCCTGGTGCGCAAGGCGAACGTGCGCCTGCTATGGCGCAAGCTCGAAGGTGGCGCGCTGGCAGGCGCAGTTGACTCAAAAGTCAGTCAAAGCCCCGAAAAATAAGGCCGACAGTTGGTCGCCAGGGGTGCCAGCAATGCCTCGCGTTACGGTATACTGCGCGGCCCCTCGACCGGATCGATCCGGTCATGATCAGCAAACAAGCCACGCCGGTCGTCCCGCGTGGCTTGTTGTTTTTTGACGGCGCCCAAGGGCGCACAAGCGAAGAGGCTCGACGATGAGTGCACTGGTTGGCGTGATCATGGGCTCCAAGTCCGATTGGTCCACCCTTAGCCACACCGCCGATATGCTGGAAAAACTCGGCATTCCCTACGAGGTGAAGGTGGTGTCCGCCCACCGGACCCCGGACCTGCTGTTCCAGTACGCCGAAGAGGCCGAAGGCCGCGGCATCGAGGTGATCATCGCCGGCGCCGGTGGCGCTGCGCACCTGCCGGGCATGTGCGCCGCCAAGACGCACCTGCCGGTGCTGGGCGTGCCTGTGCAGTCGTCGATGCTGTCGGGCGTCGATTCGCTGTTGTCGATCGTACAGATGCCGGCCGGCATCCCGGTTGCCACCCTGGCCATCGGCAAGGCTGGCGCGATCAACGCCGCGCTGCTGTCGGCAAGCATCCTGGGTGCCAAGCATCCCCAGTACCATGCGGCGCTCAAGCAGTTCCGCACGGAGCAGACCGAAACCGTCCTGGACAACCCGGACCCCCGCCAGGCTTGAGGCTGACGACATGAAGATCGGTGTAATCGGTGGCGGCCAACTGGGTCGCATGCTGGCCTTGGCGGGCACTCCGCTGGGCATGAACTTCGCCTTCCTCGACCCGGCACCGGACGCCTGCGCCGCCCCCCTGGGCGAGCACCTGCGTGCCGACTACGGCGACCAGGACCACCTGCGCCAGCTGGCCGAGGAAGTCGACCTGGTGACTTTCGAGTTCGAGAGCGTCCCGGCGGAAACCGTGGCCTTCCTGTCGCAGTTCGTGCCGGTCTACCCAAGCGCCGAAGCCCTGCGCATCGCGCGCGATCGCCTGTTCGAGAAGAGCATGTTCCGCGACCTGGGGATTCCGACCCCGGCCTTCGCCGACATCCTTTCGCAGGACGACCTCGACGCGGCAGTGGCCAGCATCGGCCTGCCGGCCGTGCTCAAGACCCGCACCCTGGGTTATGACGGCAAGGGCCAGAAGGTCCTGCGCAAGCCAGAAGACGTGGTCGGCACCTTCGCCGAGCTGGGCAGCGTTCCTTGCCTGCTGGAAGGCTTCGTGCCGTTCACCGGCGAAGTCTCGCTGGTTGCCGTGCGGGCCCGCGATGGCGAGACGCGCTTCTATCCGCTGGTGCACAACACCCATGACAGCGGCATCCTGAAACTGTCGGTGGCAAGCGTCGCGCATCCGCTGCAGGCGCTGGCTGAAGATTACGTCGGCCGTGTGCTGCAAAAGCTCGACTACGTCGGCGTAATGGCGTTCGAGTTCTTCGAAGTCGACGGTGGCCTGAAGGCCAACGAAATCGCCCCGCGCGTGCACAACTCCGGGCACTGGACCATCGAAGGCGCCGAGTGCAGCCAGTTCGAGAACCACCTGCGGGCCGTCGCCGGCCTGCCGCTGGGCTCGACCGCCAAGGTGGGTGAGAGCGCGATGCTCAACTTCATCGGCGAAGTGCCTGCGGTCGCCAAGGTCGTGGCCATCGACGACTGCCATCTGCACCACTACGGCAAGGCGTTCAAGGCCGGCCGCAAGGTCGGTCACGCCACCCTGCGTTGCAAGGACATGGCCACGCTCAAGGCCAAGATCGCCGAGGTAGAGGCGTTGATCGCCGACTGATCGAACTTCTGCCTGGTGCAGGCCCTCTGAGATGGAACACGCCAAAGCGCTGTCTAGGCTTTGGCGTGTTCCATCTTCACTGCAGAGGGATTGCCATGGGCATCATCGGAACCATCTTCATCGGCCTGATCGTCGGCTTGCTGGCGCGCTTCCTGAAACCCGGGGACGACAGCATGGGCTGGATCATGACCATTCTGCTCGGCATCGCCGGCTCCCTGGTGGCGACCTATGGCGGGCAGGCCCTTGGCATCTACCAGGCCGGGCAGGCGGCGGGCTTCTTCGGTGCCCTGGTCGGCGCCATCGTGCTGCTGGTGATCTACGGATTCATCAAGAAGCGCTGAACACAGGCTAGAATGCGCGGCAATTCACCTGAGTTGCCGAGCATTGCCATGCGTGCGTTATTCCTTCTTCCCCTGTTGCTGGCCACCACCCTGGCCCATGCCGAGCTGCCCGAGACCGATTGGCTGGAGCTGATGCCCAAGTCGGACCAGAAAGCTCTCGAGCAGATGCCCGAGATCGATCACAACTCCCCCGAAGCCATGGGCACCTTCACCGCCAAGGGCGGGCTGAAGCAGAGCAAGGGCTTGCCGGCGGTGATGTATTCGACCAAGACCGTGGCGGCCATGAACGGCAAGCAGATCCGCCTGGGTGGCTATCCGGTGCCGCTGGAGAGCGATGCCAAGGGCAACAGTACGTTATTCTTCCTCGTGCCTTATCCGGGCGCCTGCATCCACGTGCCGCCGCCACCGCCGAACCAGCTGGTGCTGGTGCGCTATCCGAAAGGGTTGAAGATCGCCGATATCTACACGCCACTGTGGGTGACCGGCACGCTGAAGATCGAGAAGGTCAGCAATGACCTGGCCGATGCGGCGTACGCGCTGGACGCAGGGAAGGTGAGGGTGGTCGAGGACGCCGATCTTTGAGCCTGAACCGGTTCTTGCAGGGGCATAGTTCTCTTTGGGAGCAACTGTCTTGCTCAAAATCTAAAGGCCAGCCCAATCCCTCTGTGGGAGCGGGCTTGCCCGCGAACACGGGCATAGCCCGTGCCAGGCAGTGCGGTGTGGCGGTGTCCTGTTGAGTCAGAGCGCTTCGCGACCGATCACCAGCTGAAGCGCATGGCTGGCGCCAGGCTTGAGCTCCACCACGTCATCCCACACATTCGCCGTCTCCACGCACAGCATCCGCTGCCAGCCATCATCGGCCATGTCGGGCAGCTCGCGGGCGCGGTCGGTCCAGGGGTTCCAGATCACTGCACTGCGTGAGCCGGTGGCGTGCAAGGTGATGCGCCGCTTCCATTGCGGATCGACGATCGCCAGGCGCTCGGGTGCGTTCAGGTAGATGCGGTCGGTTTCGCCGGCAAAGCCCAGCTTGCCCTGCTGGGTGCGCTGTTCCCAGCCTTCCAGGGTCTCGATGTAGGGCAGCCCCTCGACGCCTTCCACCTGTACCTGGCGCACATCGCTGACGGCGAAATAGCTGTGCAGTGCCTGGCTGAGCGTGACGTTGGCGTCGCCCAGGTTGCGGCTGGAAAGCGAGACGTGCAGTTGTGCGCCCAGCTCGATCAGCAGACGGAGCTCGACCTTGTGCGGCCAGTCCGGCAGTTGGCCCTGGGCCTCGGGCAGGTCGAATTCGATTCGCAGGTTTTCACCGACTTCCTCGACGCCCAGCAACTGCCAGTCACGCCCGCGCACCAGGCCGTGGGCTGGCGCCTCGCTGCCGTGGTACATGGTCTTGACCGAATCGGGATTACGCTGGAAGTTGCTGAACCACGGCCAGCATACCGGCACACCGGCGCGTACTGACTTGCCCTGGCGGAAGATCGCCTGGTCACTGAGCCAAAGCAGGGGTTCGTCACCGATGGGCTGGTAGCTGAGAATCTGCGCGCCCTGCTGGGCGATGAGGAGTTCGGCGTGCTGGCTGGTGATGCGCCAGCAATTGAGTTCGCCGTGTTGCTCGGTGTCGACCTTGAAGGTTGCCATGCGCTCGTCTCGTTGATTGCAGGTGAGGCCGTTGGACCTCGAAGCCTGCAACGAGTTTACCGCGCGCCGGGTTCAGCGACGAGGTACGGAGCGGGTGCGGCCACTGCCGTCGATGGCCACGAAGACGAACACCGCCTCGGTCACCTTGCGCCATTCACTGGACAGCGGGTCGTCGCTCCAGACCTCGACCATCATCTGGATCGAGCTGCGGCCGATCTCCAGGGTCTGTGTGTAGAACGACAGTTGCGCGCCCACGGCCACCGGCACCAGGAATGCCATGCGATCGATCGCTACGGTGGCCACACGGCCGCCAGCCACACGGCTGGCCATGGCCGTGCCGGCCAGGTCCATCTGGGCGACCAGCCAGCCGCCGAAAATATCGCCGAAGCCGTTGGTTTCACGCGGCAACGCGGTGATCTGAAGGGCCAGGTCGCCCTGCGGGATAGGATCTTCTTGTTCGAGCTCAATCATGCCGTGGGGCCTCTGACCCGTGACGCTTCGTTGGTTGGCGCGGTGACGGACGCCCTGAAAAACGATTCAGCCAGAAACATACTACGCTGATTTCGCTCCGGTTGGCGGCCAAAGGGAAACTCTGCGAAACCGCCTGCCCTTAATGACCGGCGTTTTCGCACAACATCCCATATCGTAAGCAACCTTTTCCTACGAACTCCTACAAAGAGCGCAGTATATAGACGGTATCGGCCAGCGACGACCGCACATTGATGAATATCTGTAGGGTTTTTGTACCTCTATGAGCGACGCGGGGCAATTTGTTATCTTCCCCATTCCCGCGCCAGAAGCCGCAGCACAAGCGGCCTGCCTTATAAGAGAACGTCCATGACCTCCGTGCCGAGCAGTATCGAGCAGCCCTCGCGGCCGCTGACCCGCAGTGACTACAAGACCCTCTCACTGTCCGCCCTGGGCGGAGCCCTGGAGTTCTACGACTTCATCATCTTCGTGTTCTTCGCCACGGTGGTGGGCAAGTTGTTCTTCCCCGCCGACATGCCCGAATGGCTGCGCCTGATGCAGACCTTCGGCATCTTCGCTGCAGGTTACCTCGCGCGGCCGCTGGGCGGCATCGTCATGGCGCACTTTGGTGACCTGCTCGGGCGCAAGAAGATGTTTACCCTGAGCATCTTCATGATGGCCTTGCCAACCCTGATCATGGGCCTGCTGCCGACCTACGCACAGATCGGCCTGTGGGCGCCGATCCTGCTGCTGCTGATGCGCGTGGTGCAAGGCGCCGCCATTGGCGGTGAGGTGCCGGGTGCCTGGGTGTTCGTCTCCGAACACGTACCGGAGCGCAATACCGGCTACGCCTGCGGCACCCTGACTGCCGGCCTGACCGCAGGCATCCTGCTGGGGTCGCTGGTGGCGACCCTGATCAATACCGTCTACAGCCCGGAAGAAGTGGCCGACTACGCCTGGCGGATCCCCTTCCTGCTCGGTGGCGTGTTCGGCCTGTTCGCGGTCTACCTGCGTCGTTGGCTGCACGAGACCCCGGTGTTCGCCGAGATGCAGCAGCGCAAGGCGCTGGCCGAGGAACTGCCGCTGCGCGCGGTGCTGCGCGACCACCGTGGTGCGATCATCCTGTCGATGCTGCTGACCTGGTTGCTGTCGGCAGGCATCGTGGTGGTGATCCTGATGACCCCGGCGCTGCTGCAGAGCCTCTACCATGTCAGCCCGACCGATTCGCTGAAGGCCAACAGCCTGGCCATCGTCCTGCTGAGCCTGGGTTGCATCGGCGCCGGCAGCCTGGCCGACCGCTTCGGTGCCGGGCGTGTGTTCGTGATCGGCAGCCTGGCGCTGCTGGCCTCCTCCTGGGCGTTCTACCACAGCCTGCCGACTCGCCCTGACCTGCTGTTCCCGCTGTATGCCATCACCGGCCTGTTCGTCGGCCTGGTCGGCGCGGTGCCCTATGTGATGGTCAAGGCCTTCCCGGCGGTGGTGCGCTTCAGCGGGCTGTCGTTCTCCTACAACGTCGCCTACGCGATTTTCGGCGGCTTGACCCCGATGGTGGTGACCGCCCTGCTCAAGTTCAGCCCCATGGCACCGGCCTACTATGTGGCTGGCCTGTGCGCTGTAGGGCTGCTGGTCGGGGTGTACCTGCTGATCAACAAGCGCTGAGTCGGTTTCTTGCGGCGCCCGGAAGGCCATCCTCGGCAACGATGATGGCCTTTCATCCATTTGTCACAATTAGGTCATATCGTGTTCATGCGGCCTGCCGATACTGGGCCCCGTTCCATCCAACACCCCCATATTCCTGCTAGGAGCAAGGCATGAAACTGAAGCGTTTGATGGCGGCCCTGACCTTTGCCGCCGCTGGCGTCGCTGCCGCCAACGCGGTCGCCGCTGTCGACCCTGCTATCCCGACTTACACCAAGACCACTGGCGTATCGGGCAACCTCTCCAGCGTCGGTTCCGACACCCTCGCGAACCTGATGACTCTGTGGGCCGAGGCCTACAAGAAGGAATATCCGAACGTAAACATCCAGATCCAGGCTGCCGGCTCGTCCACCGCACCACCCGCGCTGACCGAAGGCACCGCAAACCTGGGCCCGATGAGCCGCAAGATGAAGGACGTCGAGCTGCAGGCCTTCGAGCAGAAGTACGGCTACAAGCCGACCGCCATCCCGGTTGCTGTCGACGCCCTGGCCGTGTTCGTGCACAAGGACAACCCGATCAAGGGCCTGACCATGGCTCAGGTCGACGCCATCTTTTCCTCCACCCGCCTGTGCGGTGGCAAGGCCGAGATCAAGACCTGGGGTGACGTCGGTGTGACCGGCGACCTGGCCAACAAGCCAATCCAGCTGTTCGGCCGTAACTCGGTATCGGGCACCTACGGCTACTTCAAGGAAGAAGCCCTGTGCAAAGGCGACTTCAAGCCTAACGTCAACGAACAGCCTGGCTCGGCTTCGGTGGTGCAGTCGATCAGCTCCTCGCTGAACGGTATCGGTTACTCGGGTATCGGTTACAAGACCGCCAGCGTCAAGACCGTAGCCCTGGCCAAGAAGGAAGGCGGCGAGTTCATCGAAGACAACGAAGCCAACGCCCTGAACGGCACCTACCCGCTGTCGCGCTTCCTGTACGTCTACGTCAACAAGGCACCGAACAAGCCTCTGGCCCCGCTGGAAGCCGAGTTCGTGAAGCTGGTCCTGTCGCAGGCAGGCCAGCAGGTCGTGGTGAAGGATGGCTACATCCCGCTGCCGGCCAAAGTGGTCGAGAAGACCCTGGGTGACCTGGGCCTGTCCCACAAGTAATACGCGATACCCGGAAGGGGACGGCATCCGCTGCCGCCCCTTCCACGACTTTCTCCAGTCCGAAGCCAGGTACCCTGAGCGGCGGGCTTTTTTGCGTCACTACACTGTCATGTTTCTGTCATACGGGACCGCTAGGGTGTGCGCATGAATGATCTGGCCAATTCCAAGATGACCCCGAATACCCCTCCCGTGCGCATTGATTTCAATACGCCCGAGCTGCAACGCAAGCGCCGCCTGCGCGCGTTGAAGGATCGCCTGACCCGCTGGTATGTCCTGGTGGGCGGGCTTGCCGTGCTGGCAGCCATCACCCTGATCTTCTTCTACCTGGCTTATGTGGTGCTGCCGCTGTTCCAGGGCGCCGAGCTGACCAGCAAGAAGGCCCTGGAGCCGACCTGGCTGCAGCAGGATGCCGGCAAGCCGCTGATGATCGCCCTCGAGGAGCAGAACCTCGTGGGCATGCGCGTTTCCGACAAGGGCCAGGCGCTGTTCTTCGACACCAAGACCGGTGCCGAACTCAAGCGGGTCGAGCTGCCGTTGCCCGCGGGCACCACGGTCAGTTCGATCGGTACCGACCAGCCGGGTAGCCCGCTGGTGGTGCTGGGGCTGTCCAATGGCCAGGCGCTGGTGTTCCACCACACCTACAAGATCACCTACCCGGACAACAAGAAGACCATCAATGCGGGTATCGATTACCCCTATGGCCAGGATCCGTTCGTCCTCGACGAACAGGGCCGTGCGCTGGAGCACGTGAGCGTCAACCTCAATGGCGACACCCTGCTGCTGGCGGGTTCCACCGGTGCGCAACTGCAGGTGATCGAGCTGTCGCGCACTGAAAACATGATGACCGGCGAGACCACCACCGAGCAGAATCGCATCGCGCTGCCGCAGATGACCGAAACGGTGAAGAACATCTTCATCGACCCACGCCAGCAATGGCTCTACGTGGTCAACGGCCGTGCCACCGCCGATGTCTTCAGCCTGCGCGAGAAGAGCCTCAACGGTCGCTACAAGCTCCTCGAAGACGGCAACGCCGAAATCACCGCCAGTGGCCAGCTGGTCGGTGGCATCTCGCTGATCTTCGGTGACTCCAAGGGCGGCCTGAGCCAGTGGTTCATGGCCCGCGACCCGGATGGCGAATCGCGCTTCAAACTGATCCGCAGCTTCCAGCTGGGCAAGGCGCCGATCGCCCAGATCGATGCCGAGGAGCGTCGCAAGGGCTTCATCGCCCTGGACGCCGAAGGCAAGCTTGGTGTGTTCCACAGCACCGCGCACCGCACCCTGCTGGTCGAGCCGGTCGCCGATAGCGCCGGCGTGCTGGCCCTGTCGCCGCGTGCCAACCGCATCATGATCGAAGAAGGCGGCAAGCTGCTGCCGCTGAGCCTGCGCAACCCGCACCCTGAAGTGTCCTTCAGCGCGCTGTGGGGCAAGGTCTGGTACGAGAACTACGACGAGCCGAAGTACGTCTGGCAGTCCACCGCTTCCAACACCGACTTCGAGCCCAAGCTGAGCCTGTCGCCGCTGACCTTCGGTACGCTCAAGGCCGCGTTCTACGCGATGATCCTGGCAGCACCGCTGGCCATTGCCGCGGCCATCTACACCGCCTACTTCATGGCGCCGGGCATGCGCCGCAAGGTCAAGCCGGTCATCGAGCTGATGGAAGCGATGCCGACGGTGATCCTCGGCTTCTTCGCCGGCCTGTTCCTCGCGCCGTATCTTGAAGGCCACCTCCCGGGCGTGTTCAGCCTGCTGCTGATCCTGCCGATCGGCATCCTGGTCGCCGGCTTCTCCTGGAGCCGCCTGCCGGAGTCGATCCGCCAGCGCATCCCGGATGGCTGGGAGGCGGCAATCCTGATCCCGGTGATCCTGGCGATCGGCTGGTTCGCGCTGTACATGAGCCCGTTCCTAGAGAGCTGGTTCTTCGGCGGCGACATGCGCCTGTGGATCAGCCACGATCTGAAAATCACCTACGACCAGCGCAACGCCCTGGTGGTGGGTATCGCCATGGGCTTCGCGGTCATCCCGAACATCTACTCGATCGCCGAAGACGCCGTGTTCAGCGTGCCGCGCAGCCTCACGCTGGGCTCGCTGGCGCTGGGTGCGACGCCCTGGCAGACCCTGACCCGCGTGGTCATCCTCACCGCAAGCCCGGGCATCTTCTCGGCGCTGATGATCGGCATGGGCCGGGCGGTGGGCGAGACCATGATCGTGCTCATGGCCACCGGCAACACCCCGGTGATGGAGATGAACCTGTTCGAGGGCATGCGCACCCTGGCCGCCAACGTGGCCGTGGAAATGCCCGAATCGGAAGTCGGCGGCAGCCACTATCGTGTGCTGTTCCTCGCCGCCCTCGTGCTGCTGATGTTCACCTTCATCATGAACACCTTGGCCGAGCTGATTCGCCAGCGTCTGCGCAAGAAATACTCGTCGCTTTGATAGAAAGGTAGAGATCCGTGAAAAAGGATTCCCTCAAAGGCTGGTTCAAGAGCGGTGCGCCGGGCGTGTGGATCAGCGGTGGCGCGGTCGCCATGGCGGTGATCATGACCGTCGGCCTGCTCGCCGTGATCGCGGTGCGCGGCCTGGGCCACTTCTGGCCGGCCGACCTGATCCAGGCCACCTACAAGGTGCCTGGCCAGGCCGATCATGTGATCGTCGGCGAAGTGGTGCAGAAGGAAGAAGTTCCGCGCGAGCGCCTCAAGAGCGCTGGCCTGCCGGTACCTGACCAGGGCCCGGAGTTCATGACCCGCGAACTGGTCAAGGTCGGTAACCGCGACCTCAACGGCAGCGACTTCACCTGGTTGGTCGGTGACTGGCTGGTGGACCAGAGCAAGCCCGCCGACCTGATCGCCCTGGAGCGCCGCGAGTGGGGCAACTTCTATGGTTACCTGGTCAGCGTCAAGGAAGAGGGCCGTGTGGTCGCCGAAGGTCCGAGCGCCTGGAACGAACTGCAGAGCCGCCTCAAGCGCGCCAGTGACCTGAATGACCAACTGGTGTCGCTCGAGAAGAAAGACATTGGCTCTATCAACCACGGCCTCGAACGCCTGCGCCTGCACAGCCGCAAGCTGGAACTGCAGGGCAAGCTGGATGCGGCTGCCCAGGCCGATATCGAATCTGAGCGTGCTGAGCTGAACAGCCGCTATAAGACCATCGAGGAGCGCCTGACCGGCCTGCACCAGGCTTTCGCCCGCGACAGCCTGGTGGCCCGCGACGCCAACGGCCGCCAGGTGGAGATCAACCTGAGCAAGGTGGTGCATGCCATCCAGCCTAACGGCATGTCGGCGATGACCAAGATGGGTGCCTACTTCAGCAAGGTCTGGGAGTTCCTCAGCGACGACCCGCGTGAAGCCAACACCGAAGGCGGTATCTTCCCGGCCATCTTCGGCACAGTGATGATGACCCTGATCATGGCCGTGATCGTCACCCCGTTCGGCGTGCTGGCGGCGGTCTACCTGCGCGAGTACGCCAGGCAAGGCCCGGTCACCCGGCTGATCCGCATCGCGGTGAACAACCTGGCCGGGGTGCCGGCGATCGTCTATGGCGTGTTCGGCCTGGGCTTCTTCGTCTATGTGCTGGGTGGCTCGATCGACCGGCTGTTCTTCCCCGAATCGCTGCCGGCGCCTACGCTGGGCACGCCAGGCCTGTTGTGGGCCTCGCTGACCCTGGCACTGCTGGCGGTCCCGGTGGTGATCGTCGCCACCGAAGAAGGCCTGGCGCGGATCCCGCGTACGGTGCGCGAGGGTTCGCTGGCCCTGGGTGCGACCAAGGCCGAGACACTGTGGAAGATCGTTCTGCCGATGGCCAGCCCGGCGATGATGACCGGCATGATCCTCGCCGTGGCGCGCGCCGCAGGCGAGGTGGCGCCGCTGATGCTGGTGGGTGTAGTGAAACTGGCGCCGTCGCTGCCGGTGGACGGCAACTACCCTTACCTGCACCTCGACCAGAAGATCATGCACCTGGGCTTCCACATCTACGACGTCGGCTTCCAGAGCCCCAACGTCGAGGCCGCACGGCCGCTGGTCTACGCCACGGCGCTGCTGCTGGTGCTGGTGATCGCGACCCTCAACCTCTCGGCGGTGTGGATCCGTAACCACCTGCGCGAGAAGTACAAGGCGCTCGACAGCTGAATCTGATTGCAAGCGGGCCGCCCGCAGAGCGAGCGGCCCTGTGAAACGAATTGATAGCGTATGGAGTTGACCATGCAGCAAGAATCCCACTCCCACGGCATCGACATGTCGGCCCTGGGCCGCGACAAGCAGAGCCTGCGCCTGGCTGAAGAGACCGTGGCTATCGAAGTCCCGGGCCTGTCGCTGTTCTACGGCGACAAGCAGGCGCTGTTCGATGTGCAGATGAACATCCCCAAACAGCGCGTGACCGCCTTCATTGGCCCGTCCGGCTGCGGCAAGTCCACGCTGCTGCGCACCTTCAACCGCATGAACGACCTGGTCGATGGCTGCCGCGTGGAAGGTGCCATCAACCTGTACGGCAACAACATCTACCGCAAGGGCGAGGATGTGGCCGAGTTGCGCCGCCGGGTGGGCATGGTGTTCCAGAAGCCCAACCCGTTCCCCAAGACCATCTACGAGAACGTGGTCTATGGCCTGCGTATCCAGGGGATCAACAAGAAGCGCGTGCTCGACGAAGCGGTCGAGTGGGCGCTCAAGGGCGCGGCGTTGTGGGATGAGGTCAAGGACCGCCTGCACGACTCGGCGCTGGGACTGTCCGGTGGTCAGCAGCAGCGTCTGGTGATCGCCCGTACCATCGCCGTGGAGCCTGAGGTCCTGTTGCTCGACGAGCCTTGCTCGGCACTGGACCCGATTTCCACGCTGAAGGTCGAAGAGCTGATCTACGAGCTGAAGTCCAAGTACACCATCGTCATCGTGACCCACAACATGCAGCAGGCGGCGCGCGTCTCCGACTACACCGCCTTCATGTACATGGGCAAGCTGATCGAATTCGGTGATACCGACACGCTCTTCACCAATCCGGCGAAGAAGCAGACCGAAGACTACATTACCGGGCGTTACGGCTAGCAGCGCGGCGATTCGGCGCCCCGACAAGCCCGCTCCTACAGGATTCAGGGACTAAAGAACGATGATCAACAAAGAAAGCCTTACCCATCACATCTCCCAGCAGTTCAACGCCGAACTCGAGGAAGTGCGCAGCCACCTGCTGGCGATGGGGGGCCTGGTCGAGAAGCAGGTCAACGATGCCGTGACCGCGCTGATCGAAGCCGATTCGGGCCTGGCCCAGCAGGTGCGTGAGGTCGATGAACAGATCAACCAGATGGAGCGCAACATCGACGAGGAGTGCGTACGCATCCTCGCCCGTCGCCAGCCGGCGGCGTCCGACCTGCGTCTGATCATCAGCATCTCCAAGTCGGTGATCGACCTGGAGCGCATCGGCGACGAATCGACCAAGATCGCTCGCCGCGCCATTCAGCTGTGCGAGGAAGGCGAGTCGCCCCGTGGCTACGTCGAGGTGCGCCACATCGGCGACCAGGTGCGCAACATGGTCCGTGATGCACTGGACGCCTTCGCCCGTTTCGACGCCGAGCTGGCACTGTCGGTGGCCCAGTACGACAAGACCATCGACCGCGAGTACAAGACCGCGCTGCGCGAGCTGGTCACCTACATGATGGAAGACCCTCGTTCGATCTCGCGGGTGTTGAGCGTCATCTGGGCCCTGCGCTCGCTGGAGCGTATCGGCGACCACGCCCGCAATATCTCGGAGCTGGTGATCTACCTGGTGCGTGGCACCGATGTTCGCCACATGGGCCTCAAGCGCATGAAGGCCGAGGTCCAGGGCGACACCTCCGGCGCTGCCGAAAAGGCTAATGTTCCGGACGAATCGGACGATAAGTAATATTGCTCCCGAGCATCAACGCCCGGCCTCGTCCGGGCGTTTTCGTTTGTGGCAGATACAGCAGGCACCCGCGAACAGTCTTGAAACGTCCCGGCGTGACCAGTGGTTTGGCAAATTGCCATCAGTCGGCGGTATGCTAGTCGGGATTCAAGAGGAGTATCGATGAGTAAAGTCAATGTGCTGGTCGTGGACGATGCGCCGTTCATCCGCGACCTGGTGAGGAAGTGCCTGCGCAATGCCTTCCCGGGCATGGTCATCGAAGACGCGGTCAATGGCCGCAAGGCCATGGCCATGCTGAGCAAGGAACGTTTCGACCTGGTCCTGTGCGACTGGGAGATGCCGGAGATGTCTGGCCTTGAGCTGCTGACCTGGTGCCGTCAGCAGGAAGAAATGAAAGCCCTGCAGTTCATCATGGTGACCAGCCGGGGTGACAAGGAGAACGTGATCCAGGCCATCCAGGCCGGTGTCTCCGACTTCGTCGGCAAGCCGTTCACCAATGAACAGCTGCTGACCAAGGTGAAGAAATCCCTGACCAAGATCGGCAAGCTCGAGGCTCTGGTGGCGGGCGCGCCGGCGCGAGTCAATTCGGCCTTTGCCAACGATTCGCTGAGCGCCCTGACGGGCGGCAAGCCCGAGGCTGTGAAGGTCGCGCCAACGCCTGCACCGACTGCGGCTGCCAAGCCGTTGATCAATGCACCGACGCCACAAAGCGCCGCTGCAGCCGCCCAGAGTGGGCGTGGCCAGGGGCAGTTGCGCCTGTCGAGCGGCATCCAGCCCTGCGTGATCAAGGCCCTGAGCCTCAAGGAAGCGCTGTTGGTGGTGCGCCGCAGTGCTGCGCTGCCGCAGGTGCTCGAAGGCGCGGTGCTCGACCTGGAGCAGGGCGAGAGCGCCGAGGTGGCGCGCTTGAACGGTTACCTGCACGCCATCGCTGCACTCGAACCCAAGCCTGAGAGCGACTGGTTGCAACTGACGTTCAAGTTCGTCGATCAGGATGCTCAGAAGCTCGATTACCTGTCGCGATTGATCGCCCGCGGGACTGCGCAGAAGCACTTCACTCCGGGCGGTTGATCCGCTGTTCCACCTCCCTGCAGGAGCGGCACAAGGCCCCTCCTGCAGAAGTCGGGTCGGCCACCCGACCAACTGTCATCCCCCCGATGTAACCCGCTGCTAGGCTCAAGACATAACAACTGTCAAAAAGCCACTATCATGCGCGCCTGCCTGCTGCTGTCCCTGCTCGTGGCTTCGGCACCGGGCATGGCCATGACCCTCTACAGCACCACCGACACCTTCGGCGTGGCGTCCTATTCCTATCAGCCCAGCCCTGGTGCACGGGCAATGGCGCTGCGCGAGCCGATGGTCGAACGTCTCGACGATCAAGTCCGCCTGCATCCCGAGGCACTGGTTGGCGGTGTGCGTTTTTCGGCGCGCAATGACCTGTTCGCACCCGTGGAGGTCGAGCTGCGTCTGGAAGGCCTGGTCAACGCGCGCGACGGCAATGCTCCGCGTCTCGTTCGACGTGTGCTGGCGCCGCGTTCCACGCAGGTGCTGAGCGTGGTGATGGCGCTTCCGGGCAGCCAGCTGAAATACCGGGCCAAGCTACGCCATGCCATGGGCGACCCCGCTCAGCGCCCGCAGGCGTATCGCTACCCGTTCCCTTGGCGCGGCGGGCCGTTCCGGTTGAGTCAGGGGCCCAATGGGCGCTACAGCCATTTCGGCCCTAAGGGGCGCTACGCCATGGACATCGCCATGCCCGAAGGCACACCGATCATCGCCGCCAGGGGCGGGGTGGTGGTGAAGATGGAGAATCGTCAGACCGGACGCGGTAACAATCCTTCTGGCAACTTCGTACGCATCCTGCACGCAGACGGCACCATGGGTGTCTATCTGCACCTGATGCGTGGGTCAGTGGTGGTAGCCGAAGGGCAACGCGTGGCGCAGGGGGAGGTGCTGGGCAAGTCAGGCAACACCGGCAACAGCAGTGGGCCGCACCTGCATTTCGTGGTGCAGCGCAATGTGGGGCTGGCGCTGGAGTCGATTCCCTACCGCTTCGACCGTCCGATTGGCGGGTTGCCGGACTTCACGGCAGGGAATCCTTGAACAGCGCTGTCAATCGAGCTTCAGCACCTTGGCCAGGACGATCTTCGGCCCTTTCATCTTCTTGATGATGATGCGCAGGCCTTCGACTTCCAGCACTTCCTCTTCCTCGGGCACGCGCTTGAGCGACTCGTAGACCAGGCCGGCGAGAGTCTCGGCCTCGATATGGTCAAGGTCGATGCCCAGCAGGCGTTCGACCTTGAACAGCGGCGTGTCGCCCCGCACCAGCAGCTTGCCCGGCTGGTAGGCGAGGATGCCGCGTTCGGCCTTGCGGTGTTCGTCCTGGATATCGCCGACCAGCACTTCCAGCACGTCTTCCATGGTCAGGTAGCCGATCACCTTGCCATCGGCTTCCTCGACCAGCACGAAGTGGGCACCGCCCTTGCGGAACTGTTCGAGCAACTGCGACAGCGGCATGTGTCGCGATACGCGCTCCAACGGTCGGGCCAGGTCTTCCAGGTCGATGGTTTCAGGGAGGTGGTCCAGTTCGGCCAGCTCCAGCAGCAGGTCCTTGATGTGCAGCAGGCCGGTGAACTCTTCGCGCTCGGCGTCGTACACCGGGTAGCGGCTGAACTTGTGGCGGCGGAACATCGCCAGGATGTTCTTCAGCGGTGCCTTGGCGTCGAGCACCACCATGTCTTCACGGGAGTTGGCCCAGTCGACCACCTCCAGCTCGCCCATTTCCACCGCCGAGGCCAGCACGCGCATGCCTTGGTCGCTTGGGTCCTGGCCGCGGCTGGAGTGCAGGATCAGCTTGAGCTCTTCACGGCTGTAGTGGTGCTCATGGTGCGGCCCGGGCTCGCCCTGGCCGGCGATGCGCAGGATGGTGTTGGCGCTGGCGTTGAGCAGGTAGATCGCTGGATACATCAGCCAGTAGAACAGGTACAGCGGCACTGCCGTCCATAGCGAAAGCAGCTCGGGCTTGCGGATCGCCCAGGATTTGGGTGCCAGCTCCCCGACCACGATGTGCAGGTACGAGATCACGAAGAAGGCGACGAAGAACGACACGGCCTTGATCAGTTCCGGGCTGTCGACGCCCAGGTAGGCCAGCAGCGGTTCGAGCAGGTGGGCGAAGGCCGGCTCTCCGACCCAGCCCAGGCCCAGCGAGGCCAGGGTGATGCCCAATTGGCAGGCCGACAGGTAGGCGTCGAGCTGGTTGTGTACCTTGCGCAGGATGCTGCCGCGCCAGCCGTGCAGCTCGGCGATGGATTCGACGCGGGTAGAGCGCAGCTTGACCATGGCGAACTCGGCGGCAACGAAGAAGCCGTTGAGCACTACCAGGAACAGGGCAAAGAGAATCATGCCGAAATCGGCGAATACAGAGGCGAGGCTGATACCAGGGGAAGGGTCCATGATGGAGTTTTTACGGGGTCCGTCTTTGAAAGAGAGAGAAAAAAAGTGCCAGCTCTAGCTGGCACAGGGGATCCAATGTAGCGGCTGAAGCTGCAAAAGCAAAGGGGATGCTTTTTGCCGTGGGGATTCTCAGCTGCGATTTGCCGCCAATTGTGCCGGCGCAAAATGACAGGTGAACGTGCTGCCATGCCCCGGCACGCTGCTGATTTCAAGCTTGGCGCGATGGCGCATCAGCACATGCTTGACGATCGCCAGACCCAGCCCGGTGCCGCCGGTGTTGGAGGCGCGGCTGGAGTCGACGCGGTAGAAGCGTTCGGTCAGGCGCGGCAGGTGCTTGGCGTCGATGCCCACCCCCGAGTCCTGCACGCTCAGGTGTGCCCCTTGCTCGTCGGCCCACCAGCGGATGCGAATGGTGCCTTCCTCCTGGGTGTACTTCACCGCGTTGAACACCAGGTTGGAGAAGGCGCTGCGCAGTTCCGACTCGCTGCCTTTCAGGCGCAGGCCCGGCGCGGCTTCCAGCGAGATGTTCTGGCGCTTGGGCCCGGACAGCGCCTGCGCGTCGCCCTTGATCGACTGCAGCAGGGTATCCACCGCCACCGGCTGGTTGTCCGAGGGGTAGTCGGTCGCTTCCAGCTTGGCCAGCAGCAACAGGTCGTTGAGCAGGGTCTGCATGCGCGAGCCTTGCTGGCTCATCTGCTGCAGCGCACGGGCCCAGCGTGGGTTCACGTCTTCGACGTTGTCCAGCAGGGTTTCGAGGTAGCCGGTGATCACCGTCAGCGGGGTGCGCAGTTCGTGGGAGACGTTGGCGACGAAGTCCTTGCGCATCTGTTCGAGCTGGTGGATGCGGGTCACGTCGCGCACCAGCATCAGGTGCTCGTTGTTGCCGTAGCGGGTGATGTGCAGTTGCACGCGCAGGTGGTCATTGATCGGCGAGGGGATTTCCAGCGGTTCGACGTAGTTTTCCGCTTCGAAGTATTCCTTGAAGCGCGGATGACGGACCAGGTTGGTGACCGGTTGTCCGCCATCCTGGGGCGTCTTGAAGCCCAGCAGGGTCTCGGCGGCGCGGTTCCACCACTCCAGGTTGCCATCGCTGTCGAGCATGATCACCGCATCGCGCAGGGCAGCGGTGGACTCCTGAACCCGGTCGATCACCGCTTGCAGGCGCCCGCGGACACGCTGGTCGCGGCGCTGCAGGTGATAGATGCTGTCGAACACTTCGCCCCACAGCCCGTAGCCGTCCGGCGGCGCTTCGTCGGGCTGGTGGTTGCGCAGCCATTCGTGCAGGCGCAGCAACTGCTTGAGGGTCCAGCCCAGGTAGAGCGCCAGGCCAACCGCCAGGCTCCAGCCGTATTGCCCGCTGACCAGCCCGCCGAGCAGACAGACGCTGATCAGCAGGAGCAGGTGGCGAATCAGGGTCGCGTGCCAGTTCGGGTTCAATTCACAGTCCTTGTACAGCGGCTTGCAGCGAAGCGTGCGGGCGTGTCAGCTCTTGGTCGAGAAACGGTAGCCGGTGCCGCGGACGGTTTGTACCAGATTTTCGTAGGCCTCACCCAGTGCCTTGCGCAGACGACGGATGTGCACGTCGACGGTGCGCTCCTCGACATAGACGTTGCCGCCCCAGACCTGGTCGAGCAGCTGGCCACGGGTGTAGGCGCGCTCCTGGTGGGTCATGAAGAACTGCAGCAGGCGGTACTCGGTCGGGCCCATCTCGGCGGGTTTGCCGTCGATGGTCACGCGGTGGCTGATCGGGTCGAGCAGCAGGCCGCCGACTTCGATCGGTGCCTCGCTGTCGCTCGGGCCTGTGCGGCGCAGCACGGCCTTGAGGCGGGCCACCAGCTCGCGGGGCGAGAACGGCTTGGTGATGTAGTCGTCGGCGCCGACTTCCAGGCCCTGGATCTTGTTGTCCTCTTCGCCCTTGGCGGTGAGCATGATGATCGGGATGTCCCCGGTCAGCTCGTCGCGCTTGAGGCGGCGTGCCAGTTCGATGCCGGAGGTGCCGGGCAGCATCCAGTCCAGCAGGATCAGGTCCGGCTTGCGGTCGACGATGATGGCGTGGGCCTGCTGGGAGTTCTCTGCCTCGAGGCAGTCGTAGCCGGCCATTTCCAATGCAACGGCGATCATCTCGCGAATAGGCGCTTCGTCGTCGACGATCAGAATGTTCCTGCCAACCATGCTCAAAACTCTCCCATCTATGGTGTCTTGGCCCGCATTAGATAACGGAATTATTGCAGCTGTGTGACAAGGCGTTGGCCGTTCTGGCGACATTGCGTGACTGGGCTAGGCTTCACAGGGCCGCTGCGGCGGTGTTCTCCCTCCTTCCCCCCCGACACGATGGTGATTCCAATGACACGACATACGCTGAGCTGGATGGCCCTTTTCGCTGCGCTGGCATTGCCGGGGGTGGCGTCGGCGCACCATGCGATGGAGAAGGACGGCATGTGGGTCGACCATGCCGGCATGACCCTGTACACCTTCGACAAGGATGCCGGAGGCAAGTCGATGTGCAACGGTGAATGCGCAACCAACTGGCCGCCGCTGCTGGTCAAGGCCGATGATGAAGCTGCCAAGGACAAGTGGACGGTGATCGAGCGGGATGATGGCAAGAAGCAGTGGGCTTACGACGGCAAGCCGCTGTACACCTTCATCAAGGACAAGAAAGCCGGAGACAAGACCGGTGATGGCGTGAAGGACGTCTGGCATATCGCCAAACCCTGAAGCGTGCGCGGACTTTGTGGGTGCAACTGTCTTGCTCAAAAATCTGAGGCCTGCCAATCCCCTGTGGGAGCGGGTTTACCCGCGAAAAAGACACCGCGCTGCATGGCACGGGCTACGCCCGTGTTCGCGGGACAAGCCCGCTCCCACAGGGATTGGGCAGGCCTCAGATTTTTGAGCAAGACAGTTGCTCTTGCCCTCAGCGCAGCGCGTAATCCAGCACCACGCCGATGAAGATCAACAGCCCCGCCCAGTGATTGTGCAGGAACGCCTTGAAGCAGGCATCGCGATCCAGCGTACGGGTCGACCAGAACTCCCAGGCGAAGCAGGCCAGGGCGCCCAGCAGCCCCAGGTGGAACCAGCCCCCCAGTTCGAAGCGATTGCCGGCCAGCAACAGGCAGCCGAGCGACAGCACCTGCAAGGTCAGGATGATCACCCGATCGGCCTCGCCGAACAGGATCGCCGTGGATTTCACGCCGATCTTCAGGTCGTCGTCGCGATCGACCATCGCATAGTAGGTGTCGAAGGCTACCGTCCACAGCAGGTTGGCGATGTACAGCAGCCAGGCCGCTGCTGGCAGCTCACCTCCCGCGGCCGTGAAGGCCATGGGAATGCCCCATGAATAGGCGGCACCCAGCACCACCTGCGGGTAGTAGGTGTAGCGCTTCATGAACGGGTAGCAGAACGCCAGGGCAACGCCGCCAAACGAAAGCCACACGGTGCTGGCGTTGGTGCACAGCACCAGCAGGAAACTTATTCCGGTCAGCACCACGAACAGCATCACCGCCTCGCGCGGCTTTACCCGGCCGCTGGCCAGGGGGCGGTCGGCGGTGCGCTTGACGTGGCCATCGACCTTGCGGTCGGCGAAGTCATTGATCGCGCAGCCCGCCGCGCGCATCAACGCTACTCCGAGGCCGAAGATCAGCACGTTGGCCAGGGTTGGTGCACCCTTGGCAGCGATCCACACCGCCGCGAGCGTGGGCCACAGCAACAGGTAGATGCCGATAGGGCGATCCAGGCGGCTGAGCTGGACGAAGTCCCAGGCCCTGGGGTGCAGGCGGTTGAGCGACTTGAGCAGGTGCAGGTACATCAGGGCGATACCTCCTTGTCCGCCTGCCACATCGCGGGCAGGAATACCTCGGCGACCAGCAGGTCCAGGCCATCGCGCTCGAAGCGCGAGCGGCGGCCCCAGAGGTTGGCGCTGGCCACTTCCGTCGGCAACCACGCCTGTGGGTACGTGCACACCTCGATGGGATGGCGAATGAACGCCTGGTCGCAGAACAGCAGTTCGCCGAGCGAGCGGCTGCCCAGGGTTTCCAGGTCGAGGCCGCCGCGCTCCAAGGCCTCGCGGCTGGCGACGCTGCGGGCAAATACCCAGGGCCGGTCATGGCCACGCAGATAGACTTCACGCACCCAGCCCTGCGCGCCTGGCGCAAGATCCAGGGCAAGGCATTCGTCGTCACGCAGTGGCTGCCAGCCTTCGAACAGCGGCGTCACGCAGAAGTGGTCGTGGGAGAGGCGGGTCAGGCGACGGGTCAGGGAGCCCTCGTCGAACAGCCAGTCGAGGGTGCGCTGGTCGAGGTCGCTCGCCAGCTGTGGATACGCCAGCCACGCGACAGCGGCTGCTTGCGGGGATTCGTACGACACGTCGGTATGCTTGTTACATCCAGAGAGGCGGCGAGCTTAGCATGATTGCCGGGTTTGCTTGCATACTGCCGGCCGGGCCAGTACAAAGCCCGTCATGAATTGCGCGGTGAGTCCTTCGCGGCAAAGGGCCATCAGCAGCAACACAACGCCTGACCGAGGAACCCTGATGAAGAAGTGGCAATGCATTGTCTGTGGGCTGATCTACGACGAAGCCGAGGGCTGGCCGGACGACGGGATCGCTCCGGGCACCCGTTGGGAAGACGTGCCGGAAGACTGGCTGTGCCCCGACTGCGGTGTAGGCAAGAGCGACTTCGAAATGATCGCCATCGGCTGATCGACGACCCCTGCAAGAGGAAGCACGACATGACGTCCCCCGTGGTGATCATCGGCACAGGCCTTGCGGGCTACAACCTGGCCCGGGAGTTTCGCAAGCTCGACGCTGACACGCCGCTGTTGCTGATCACTGCCGACGACGGTCGCTCTTATTCCAAGCCCATGCTTTCCACCGGCTTTGCCAAGCACAAGGACGCCGACGGCCTGTGCATGGCCGAGCCGGGAGCCATGGCCGAGCAGCTCAAGGCCGAGATTCGTACCCATACCCGCATCAGCGGCATCGATCCTGGCCACAAGCGCCTGTGGATCGGCGAGGAAGCGGTGCCCTACCGCGACCTGGTGCTGGCTTTGGGCGCGCAGACGGTACAGGTGCCGGTCGAGGGCGACGGCGCCGAGCTGGTTTTTCCGATCAACGACCTGGAAGACTACGCGCGCTTTCGTGCCGCCGCTGTCGGCAAGCGGCGCGTGCTGCTGCTCGGTGCCGGGCTGATCGGCTGCGAGTTTGCCAACGACCTCACGTTGGGTGGCTACCAGTGCGACGTGGTGGCGCCCTGTGAGCAGGTGATGCCGACCCTACTGCACCCCGCCGCCGCCAAGGCGGTGCAGGCAGGCCTGGAAGCCTTGGGTGTGCGTTTCCACCTGGGGCCGGTGCTGACTCGTCTGCAACGCTCGGGCGATGGCCTGGAGGCTCACTTGTCCGATGGCCGAACGATTGCCTGCGACCTGGTGGTCTCGGCCGTCGGCCTGCGACCGCGTACAGACCTTGCCGCCGCTGCCGGGCTGCAGGTCAATCGTGGCGTGGTGGTGGATCGCCAGCTGCGCACCTCCCACGCCAACATCTTCGCCCTGGGCGACTGCGCCGAAGTGGAGGGCATCAACCTGCTCTACGTCATGCCGCTGATGGCCTGCGCCCGCGCGCTGGCGCAGACGCTGGTCGGCAACACCACGGCTGTGAGCTACGGTCCGATGCCTGTCACGGTAAAGACGCCCGCGTGTCCGCTGGTGGTTTCGCCACCCCCGATGGGCCGGGAGGGCACCTGGCAGGTCGAAGGGCAGGGCAGCGACCTGAAAGTGCTGTGCTACGGCGCTGATGGCCAATTGCTGGGTTATGCCCTAACGGGCTCGGCGGTGATGGAAAAGCTGGCGCTGAATCGGCAGCTTCCGCCGCTTATGGCCTGAATGCCGTTCGAACTGTCGCATTTGGCCTGTCCTTGGCGCGACAATGGCCGCCCAGACACTGGCGCGGCCTCGGTGAGCGTGCCATTCTCACTTCCGTCTGCCGCAGATTAGAGCCTGCGGCGCCTTGGGCGCTGCTTTCGCAGGTAGCACGGCATAACAACAAAAATCCCGTCAAAGAGGCTTCACTATGCGTAAACCAGAACTCGCCGCCGTCATCGCCGAAAAGGCCGATCTGACCAAGGAAAAGGCCAATCAGGTGCTGAACGCGATTCTCGACAGCATCACTGGCGCGCTCGACAAGGATACCGTCACCCTGGTCGGGTTCGGCACCTTCGAGAAGCGTCACCGCGGCGCGCGCACCGGCAAGA
Source organism: Pseudomonas wayambapalatensis (assembly GCA_014268975.2). Lineage (GTDB taxonomy): Bacteria > Pseudomonadota > Gammaproteobacteria > Pseudomonadales > Pseudomonadaceae > Aquipseudomonas > Aquipseudomonas wayambapalatensis. The sequence goes on from CP077096.1 coordinate 267,530, forward strand.
ACCCACAGACCGGTCAACCGGTGAAGATCAAGGCCAGCAACACTGTTGCCTTCAAACCTGGCAAGAACCTGCGTGACAGCGTCAACGCTCCCGCCAAGCCAGCCAAGAAAGGCAAGTGATCGATTCCTGACACCCCAGTGTCATCCGAACGGGCGCCCCAGGGCGCCCGTTGTGCTTTCTGGCGTATGGAAACAATGTGGCGAGCTGGCGTAAAAAGTTTAAGAAAGGGATAAACTGCGAGCTTCAGTCATATTTCAATCGAGGCGCGTTGATGAAGTTTCGCTTTCTTCTCTGGGCCATGGGTCTGCTGATGGCCAGGGCCAGCCGCAACAACCCGGCTTTCCAGCAGCAACTGCGCGACAAGGACCTGGTGTTCCAGATGCAGACCTTGGACGGCAAGGTGGCCCGGCATTTCACGGTGAGTGGTGAGCGCATCAGCAGCAAGGGTGGCCTGCACCCACAGCCGGCCTTTGCCATTGCCTTCAAGGATGCCGCGTTCGGCTTTGCCACCCTGCAGGCTGGCAACAAGCAGTTGGCGTTCATGCAGGGGATTCAGGACAAGAACATCCAGATCAAGGGCAACCCGGCACTGGTGATCTGGTTCCAGGGGCTGATGAAGTACCTCAAACCTCGCAAGAAGAAGGGCTGATTCGGCCTGTGCAGGAACGGGAAACCCCGCTCCTGCCAGTCAGTGCGGCGCCTGGAACTGCGATGCCAGTTCGCGCAGCAACGCTTCGGCTTCCAGTACCTTGCTGACTACGTCCTCCGCCTTGTCGCGCGTCAGCCCCAGGCGTTCGAGCAGCGCATCCGGAATCTCTTCCTGCGGCCCTGAACCGATGCCCCGCGAACGCAGCAGCGACGTGGCCAGGCACACGAGGTTCGGGTAGGCCGAATACTCGCCTTCATAGCTTGGGTCATGCTGGAAGCGCAGCGCTGCAGACAGCTCGTCCGGCATGTCCCACAGTTTCATCAGCCAGGCGCCGATCTGCTCGCGGCTGATGCCCAGCAGGTGCTGCTCGACATAGCTGTGGTACAGGTGCGGGTTGACCTCAAGATGACGACAGATCAGCGAGAAATGCGGCGGGAACACGTGGGCCAGCAGCAGATAGCCGAAGTTGTGCAGCAGCCCCGCCAGGTAGGTGAGGCCGGCTTCGGGGCGTTCAGCGCGCGGCATGGCGCGGGTCAGGCCTTCGATCACTGCGGCCGTGTAGATCGACTGCTGCCAGTAAGGCGTGGCTTGTTGCGGGTGATCTTTCGGCAGGCTCAGGGTCTTGCCCAGGGCCAGGCCCAGCGCCAGGTTGATCACCAGGTCGAAGCCCAGCACGCGAACGATGGCATCCTCCACCGAGCGAATCTTGCCGGGTGACGCGTAGTAGGGCGAGGCAGCCCAACTGACTACCTGGGCGGCCAGTGCCGGGTCGGTTTCGACCACGCCGGTGATGTCGTCGACGCTGGCGTTGGGGTCGACGCGCAGCTTGATGATCTTCTGCGCGGTGTCGGCCAGCGGCGGGATCTCGATGGTCTGCTCCAGGCGCTGCTGGATGCGTCGGGCAGTGAAGGCCTGGACCGCGTTGGAGATTTCCTTGGTGTCGTCGTGGGGGCGGTCGAGGTTGCGCTGGATACTTTCGACTTCAAGGCCAAAGCTGCCTGCAGTGGCCTTGCTCAGCATGCGCTTGAAATTGTCGCGGGCGATCTCGAGCAGCAGGCCCACCTCGCCGGACTGGATCAGCAGCGAGTCGGCGTCCAGCAGCCGCTCATCGTACAGGCACGGCGAACTGGTCAGGGCCGGGATCGCCGGCAACGCCTTGAGCTGGTGCTTGTCGAGCATCTTCTTCAGACGCTCCAGCGGCACGGCCTTGAGTGTGCGACCGGTCAGCTCTTCCAGGCGCTTCAGGTCCAGCAGGTGGCTCTGGGGGAACAGCACCATGAGCGCGCCGACTTCGTCGTCCAGCAGAACGGCCTGGACGCGCGATTTCGCGGGCAGCCGCGGGTGTTCGGACACCTCGCGATAGACTACGCCGAGCTTGTCCAGCAGCAGTCGGATGACCGACGGAGCGTGCGGGGTTGCGGTGTCCAAGGCCACTTCAGTCATGGTCTGTTTCCAAAGGTGTCTTTTTAAACGCGAAGTATAACCATCCTGAGCCCCGAACTGGGGCACGAATGGGACCGGCGTCACACTTGGCCGTATTGTTGGCCGTGACGCAGCCACCGATCCAGCAGCGGGCTGACATGATCGGGCCAGCGTGCCAGCAATGCCTGTGCGGCGTCGCGTACCGCGGGCAGCAGGTCGGCGTCACGCATCAGGTCGGCGACCTTGAACTGCAGCAGGCCGGTCTGGCGGGTGCCGAGCATTTCGCCGGGGCCGCGCAGCTCAAGATCCTTCTCGGCGATGATGAAGCCATCGTTGGTCTCGCGCATGATCCCTAAGCGTTCGCGGCCGATCTGCGACAGTGGCGGGTGATAGAGCAGCACGCAATGGCTGACTGCGCTGCCCCGACCGACCCGGCCACGCAACTGGTGAAGCTGGGCCAGGCCCAGGCGCTCAGGGTTTTCGATGATCATCAGGCTGGCGTTGGGCACGTCCACCCCCACTTCGATCACCGTGGTGGCCACCAGCAGTTGCAGATGGCCGGCCTTGAATTCGGCCATCACTGCGGCTTTTTCCGCAGGCTTCATGCGCCCGTGGATCAGGCCCACACGCAGCTCGCCGAGCGCGCTGCCAAGCTCTTCGAACGTACTCTCGGCGGCCTGGCAGGTCAGTTCTTCGGATTCTTCGATCAGGGTGCACACCCAGTAGGCCTGGCGCCCTTCGGCGCAGGCAGCGCGGACCCGCTCGACCACCTCGAAGCGGCGGCTGTCGGCCACCAGCACGGTATTGACCGGCGTTCGACCAGGCGGCAGCTCATCAAGAATGGAGGTGTCGAGATCGGCGTAGGCGCTCATGGCAAGGGTACGCGGGATGGGAGTGGCGGTCATGATCAACTGGTGCGGGCACAGTGTGCCGTTCACACCCTTCTTGCGCAGGGCCAGCCGTTGCTGCACGCCGAAACGGTGCTGTTCGTCGATGATCGCCAGGGCCAGGTGGCGAAACTTCACTTCCTCCTGGAACAGCGCATGGGTGCCGACCACCATGGGGGCGCCGCCGGCGATCTGCTCCAGCGCACTGGCGCGGGCCTTGCCCTTGAGCTTGCCGGCCAGCCAGGCGACTTCTATGCCCAAGGGTTCGAGCCAGCGCTTGAAGGTGATGTAGTGCTGTTCGGCGAGGATCTCGGTAGGCGCCATCAGCGCGACCTGGTAACCGGCCTCCAATGCCTGCAGCGCTGCCAGCGCAGCAACCACGGTCTTGCCGGCACCCACGTCACCTTGCACCAGGCGCATCATCGGTTCTGGCTGGCTGAGGTCGTAGGCGATCTCGTTGCCGACCCGCTGCTGGGCACCGGTGGGGCTGAATCCGAGGTTGGCCAGGTATTGTCCGGGCAGGCGGCTGGCCTTGGGCAGCACCGGGGCTCGCAGGGCGCGCAGGCTCTCACGCAGGCGCTGCTGGGAGAGCTGGTGCGTGAGCAGTTCCTCGAACGCGAGGCGGTGCTGGGCCCAGTGCTGGCCTTCGGCAAGCTCGTCGAGGTCGGCGTCGGCGGGTGGGTTGTGCAGATAGCGAATGGCGTCGTCCAGTGGCGCCAGGTGATAGTCGCGGGCCAGCTCATCCGGCAGCCAGTCGGGCAGGCTACGCGGGCCGAGCTTGCTCAGGCTGAGCTGGCAGAGCAGGCGCAGACGCTGCTGGGTGAGGCCTTCGGTGGTCGGGTAGATCGGGGTGAGCGTCTGCTCGACCGGCGGTGGCGGCTCGTCGCCGTTGAGCGCGCGGTATTCCGGATGATAGATCTCAAGGCCTGAGGCGCCGGGGCGTGCTTCACCGTAGCAGCGTAGGTGGGTGCCACGCTTGAGGCCTTCTTTCTGCGCGTTGCTGAAGTGATAGAAGCGCAGGCTCAGCACGCCCGTGCCGTCGCCCAGGCGCACCACCAGGCTGCGGCGCTTGCCCATGGTCACGTCGGCACCGCTGACCACGCCTTCGATCACGGCATCCTGACCCGGACGCAGGGCGCCGATCGGTACGACGCGGGTGCGGTCCTGATAGCGCAGTGGCAGGTGGAACAGCAAGTCCTGCAGGCTTTCCAGGCCGACCTTGGCGAGCTTTTCCGCCATGGCCTCGCCGACGCCCTTGAGCTCTGTGACCGGGACCTTCGACAACTCCGTCATGGCATCAGGCCGGCTGTGGCGCAGGCGCCTTGGCGACCGAACAGAGGCGGATCGAGTCGGCGAGGATCTCGATGGCCTTTGGCCGTGGGAAGCTGGCGCGCCAGGCGATGGCCACGGTTCGGAACGGTGCAGGCGCTGTCAGTGGACGCACTTCGATGACGCCCGGGGCGTAGTGATGGCTGTGCACCGCCGACAACGGCAGGATCGAAACACCCAGGCCCGAGGCGACCATATGACGGATGGTCTCCAGCGAGCTGGATTCGACCGTGGTGTGCTTCGAAGCATCGTTACCCTTGTTCAACGTCGGGCAGGCTTCGAGCACCTGGTCGCGGAAGCAGTGACCCTCGCCAAGCAGCAGCAGGCTCTTGTCGTTGAGCAAGGCGGTGTCGATGGTCTTCTTGGCGGTCCAGGGGTGGTCGGCCGGCATCAGCGCACAGAACGGCTCATCGTACAGCGGCAGCGTCAGCACGTCGGCCTCGTTGAACGGCAGCGCGATGATCACCGCGTCCAGTTCGCCGTTGCGCAGTTTCTCACGCAGCACGTGGGTGAAGTTCTCTTCGATGTACAGCGGCATCTGCGGGGCGACCCGGTGCAGCTGTGGAATCAGGTGCGGGAACAGGTAGGGGCCGACGGTATAGATGGCGCCGACCTTCAGCGGTGCGGTGAGCTGGTTCTTGCCGGCCTGGGCCAGTTCGCGAATGCCCTGGGCCTGCTCGAGCACCTTCTGCGCCTGGGCGACGATGCTTTCGCCGACCGGTGTCAGGCGCACGGCGCTCTTGCTGCGTTCGAAGATCAGCACGCCCAGCTCGTCCTCAAGCTTCTTCACCCCGACCGACAGGGTCGGCTGGCTGACGTGGCAACGCTCGGCGGCGTGGCCGAAGTGCTGCTCCTGAGCGAGTGTGACGATGTAGCGGAGTTCAGTGAGGGTCATAACGTGCGTCCATGAAGTTGCGGCCCCAGCATAGCGGGTGCAATCGATAGACGCACGTTATCAGACTTGCGGTTTTGTGACAGATGCAATGTATCAGCGCTTGTCCAACGAGTAGACGAAGGGCGCCACTACCTCGATCGTGCCATTGTTCAACAACTCCGCAGGCGGCTTGGGTACCGTGCCGGCGCGGCGGATCATGTCCATCGTCGCGCGGTCCAGTGCAGCACTGCCTGAGCCTCCGGCCAATGAATACGACAGCACCTTGCCTTCGGCATCGACCACGAAGCGCAGTCGGTTGATCCCTTGCAGGCCACGGCGACGCGCGTCTTCCGGGTACCTCTTGTACTTCGCCAGGTGACGCAGCAGGTCGCTTTGCCACGTCGGCAGGGCGTTGCTGTTGGAGGCGATACTCGGCTGCGGCGCTGCCGATTTCTGCGGCGGCGCGTTGCTGGGCGCGGTATCGGCCACTTGTTCCTTGGCCGGTGGTTCGTCCTTCGGCGGCTCAGGCTTTTTCTCGGGCTTGGGCGGCTGGGGCTTGGCCTTCGGCTTGGGCGGCTTCGGGATCGCGATTTTCGGTTTCGGAGCCTCCACCAGCTTGGGCAGCGGTGGCTCTTCGACCGGCGCAGGCGGCTGTGGAGCCGCTTTCGGTGGTGGCGGTGGCGCGGGCTCTGGGATCGGCGCCAGCTCGACCATCATCGCTGCCGGCGGCAGCTCGATAGCCTGGGGCACCGACCAGTTGAGCGTCAGCACTACGGCGATCACGTGCACACCGAGCACGGCTGCGAGGCTGCCACCGTAGCGCACCAGGTTGGAGCGCTTGTTCGTCATTTCTTGGCTGCCGTCTCGAGTCCGACCAGACCGACCTTTAGGTAGCCGGCCGCGCGCATGGTGTTCATCACTTCCATCAGGTCGCCGTAGTCAACACCCTTGTCGGCCTGGAAGAAGATGGTGGTTTCCTTGTCGCCCTTGGTCTTGGCGTCGAGCATCGCGCCAAGCTGTTCGGGCAGGGGCACCGCGTCATCGCCGACGTACAGCTTCTTGTCGGCCTTGACGCTGACGAACACCGGTTTCTCGGGCCTCGGTGCAGGTTTTGCGGTCGAGGCCGGCAGGTCGACCTTGATGTCCACCGTCGCCAGTGGTGCGGCAACCATGAAGATGATCAGCAGTACCAGCATCACGTCGATGAACGGCGTGACGTTGATTTCGTGGTTTTCGGCGAGGTCGTCGCCACCTTCGTTGAGATGCAGGCCCATGGCTTACCCCACTTTCACCATGTGCGGGGCGGCGCGCTCGCCAGCCTGATGGTCCAGGTCACGGCTGACCAGCAGCAGGACCTGCGCCGAGGCGTCGGAGACCTGCGCCTTGTAGCCGGCGATGGAACGGGCGAAGACGTTGTAGATGACCACGGCCGGGATCGCGGCGACCAGGCCCAGGGCGGTGGCCAGCAGGGCTTCGGCGATGCCTGGGGCAACGACGGCGAGGTTGGTGGTCTGGGTCTTGGCGATGCCGATGAAGCTGTTCATGATGCCCCACACGGTGCCGAACAGGCCGACGAATGGCGCGGTGGAGCCGATGGTGGCGAGCACGCCGGTGCCGCTGCTCATGTTGCGACCGCTGGCGGCGACCAGACGCTCCAGGCGGAAGCTGACACGTTCCTTGATGCCTTCCTTCTCGCGGGCGTTGGCCGACAGGCGCATTTCCTCGAGGGCGTCGTGGACCAGGGTGTGGGCCAGGGTGCCTTCCTTGTGGGCGACGCTGCTGGCTTCTTTCAGGCTGGCGGACTTCTTCAGCAGGGCGATTTCACTGCGCAGGCGACGCTTGGCGCCCATCAGCTCGAAGCCCTTGGCGATCCAGATGGTCCAGGTGATGATGGAGGCGATGACCAGGCCGATCATCACCGCCTTCACGACGATATCGGCGTTCTTGTACATGCCCCATGGGGACAGGTCGTGGGCCATGCCCAGCGAGGTGTCCTCGACCAGCGCTTCGCCGTTCTCGTCTGCTGGCGCCTGGGCCTCGGTGGGCTCAGCGGCGTTGGCAGGTGCCTGGCCGGTGGCGGCCGGATCAGCCGGAGCGACTGCCGCAGGAGGGGTGGCGCCGTTGGCGGCAGGCTCTTCAGCCATGGCGGCCGGGGCCAGCACCAGGCTGAACAGCAGCGCGGCGATGGCGCGCCAGGCGCGCGACGTGGTTGGCGAAGCGGAAGGTTGAGTACGAGTCATGCTGGCCGGACCTGATGAAGAAAAATAAGGTGGTGTTCTCCATGGCCTCGAGGCGGGCCGAGAACTGATCAGGGCGCCATTATTGCAAGTAATTCTTGTTAACAAAAGTAATAGAGTAACTTTTTTTACGCCTTGGATAGCCGCTGATCGTCTAATACGGCTAGCCTGGGTCTTTCGTTATGGAGTGAAGTGATGTCGGATCTGTCCGCGATGATCGTAGGTTGTGGTGATGTAGGCAGCCGCCTGGCCCGGCAACTGCTTGCCCGCGGCTGGCAGGTGCATGGGCTGCGCCGCACGGTGGGACAACTGCCTGCAGGCGTTCTGCCGGTGGCGGCCGATCTGTCCGACGCCAGTGTTCCTGCCGCCTGGCCCGAGCGTTCGCCGGACTACCTGGTGTATTGCGTGGCGGCCAGCCAGCACGATGAGGCCGGTTATCGGGCCGCCTATGTCGAGGGTTTGCGCAACGTACTGGCCTGGTTGGCGCACAAAGGGCAACGCCCGCGCCGCTTGCTGTTCGTGTCCAGCAGCAGTGTCTATGCGCAGCAGAACGGCGAGTGGGTCGAGGAAGGTGCGGCCACCGAGCCCGAGGGGTATTCGGGGCGGATCATGCTGGAGGCCGAACGCCTGGCGCTCGAGAGCGGGATTCCCGCCAGCGTGGTGCGCCTGACGGGTATCTATGGTCCCGGCCGCGAATGGCTGCTGAGCCAGGTGCGCCAGGGATACCGGGTGGTCGAGGAGCCACCGCTGTACGGCAATCGCATTCATGCCGAGGACGCGGCCGGGTTGCTGGCGTTCCTGCTGCAGGCTGACGCGGAAGGCGTGGAGCTGCAGGACTGCTACATCGGTGTCGACGACGATCCAGCCCCGCTGGCCGAGGTGGTGGCCTGGCTGCGTCAGTACATGGGCGTTACCGAGTGGTCGGACGAGCAGCGCGTGCGCCGCACCGGCAGCAAGCGCTGCAGCAATGCGCGGGCACGGGCGCTGGGCTGGGTGCCGCAGTATGCGAGCTACAAGGAAGGGTACGCGGCGATCCTGAAAGGCTGAACCTGCACACCACCGCCCTTGAGGCTGGCCGGATACTTGTAGGAGCGGGCTCGCCCGCGAACACGGGCGCAGCCCGTGCCAGGCAACGCGGTGTCTCTTTCGCGGGCAAGTCGGGGCGCCGAACTGCCGTTCCTGCAGAGGGATTGAGCTGGCTGTCAGATTTTCAACAAGCCAGCTGCTCCTGCAAGTGGATCAGTCGCGTTCAAGCACCCACTGCCGCGCGCCAGCCGCGAGTTCTGGCATTTCGTCGGGCTGCGCGCGGTTGACCGCGCGGAAGATCTCCAGCTTGTCGTCATCACGCTTGAACACCCAGGGGGCGCCGCGTTGGTCGCGCTCCAGCCAGAGGCTGTCGTTGTCGCCGCCCATGGACGCGCAATCTCCGGCCAGGCACAGGGCGTAACGGTCCAGATCGGGCAGGCCGGTCACGCCGCCGTCGTCGGCGAAGCGGACCTTGGCGCCCTGGCCCGGGCCTTCGACGATTTTCCATTCACCGCCCAGGTATGCCTTGTAAAGCGCCTTCTCGAAGCTGCCGCCCAGTGGGGCGTCGGCCGGTGTCGGGGGCTTGCTGCGCACGAAGGTCTGTTTGGCGCCGGAGGTATCGGTCGTTTGCAATTCGTCGCCGTCGAGGCTCAATCGCTCGCTCTGGCCGCCTTCGAAATTGGCTTGCCATTGTTTGTCCGCCGCGACGAGGCTGCCCTCGGCGGCTTCGAAGCCATTGCTGTAGCGAGCTTGCTGGCTGGCGACGTCGATCTTCCATTCGAACACCGGGCCATGGCTGGACAGCGCCTTGCGCAAGCTGTCGCCCTTGACGGCGGCGTCGATGGCATCCTGGTTGATCCAGGTGCCGTTGAAATCTTCAGGTTTGTGGCTGGCGCAGCCGCCCAGAAGCAGGGCTGCCAGCGCGAGAGGCAGGGCATGACGCATGGTGGGAACCTTCAGGAAGGGAAGGCGACAGGCCGGGCGCCTGCCGCCTGGGCATCACTCGATGACGAGGATGGCGTCCATCTCGACTTGCGAGCCCTTGGGCAGGGCAGCCACGCCGATCGCGGCGCGGGCCGGGTAGGGCTGCTCGAAGTAGCGGCCCATGACCTCATTGACCTTGGCGAAGTGGCTCAGGTCGGTGAGGAAGATGTTCAGCTTGACGATATCCTTGAACGAACCGCCAGCGGCCTCGGCAACAGCCTTGAGGTTTTCGAAGACTTGCACGGTCTGTGCCTCGAAGCCTTCAACCAGCTCCATGGTCTTGGGGTCCAACGGAATCTGGCCCGACATGTAGACGGTGTTGCCGGCCTTGATCGCCTGGGAGTAGGTGCCGATGGCGGCAGGGGCCTTGTCGCTGTTGATGACAGTCTTGGTCATGTTGACTCCTTGCGGTTGACGGACTACGCACGCGTTCGGGTGATGCGGACCACGCCGGTCAGGGTGCGCAGCTTCTTGATCACGCGAGCCAGGTGCACGCGGTCGCGCACGCTGACCACCAGTTGGACCACGCTGACGCGACCGTCGCGCTCATCCATGCTGATCTTCTCGATGTTGCCGTCGGCGGCGTTGACGCTGCTGGCCAGCAGGGCGATCAGGCCGCGCTGGTGCTCCAGCTCGACGCGCAGTTCGACGTTGAACTCGCCGGTGACGTCCTTGGCCCAGGAGAGCTGCAGGCACTTCTCCGGGTTGTGCCGGATTTCACTGATGTTGCGGCAGTCTTCCAGGTGGACGACCATGCCCTTGCCCGCCGACAGGTGGCCGACGATGGGGTCCCCCGGGATCGGCGTGCAGCACTTGGCGTAGCTGAGCACCAGGCCTTCTGTGCCGCGGATCGCCAGCGGGCCCTCGGGCGATGGCAGTTGCTCGCCTTCGGCCGACAGCAGGCGGCGTGCGACCACGTAGGCCATTCGGTTACCCAGGCCGATGTCTTCGAGCAGGTCTTCGACGAGCTCCAGACGGTATTCGGTGAGGATGGCCTGGACGCGCTCGTCGGCGATCTTGTCCAGGCTGCTGTCGAAGCCGGTCAGCACTTTGTTCAGCAGGCGTTCGCCGAGGCTGATGGATTCGGAGCGTCGCTGCTGCTTGAGCGCATGGCGAATGTGCGTGCGCGCCTTGCCGGTCACCACGAAGTTGAGCCAGGCCGGGTTCGGGCGTGCGCCCGGGGCGCTGACGATCTCGACCGTCGAGCCACTTTGCAGCGGCTCGGAGAGCGGTGCCAGGCGACGGTTGATGCGGCAGGCGATGCAGCTGTTGCCGACGTCGGTGTGCACCGCGTAGGCGAAGTCGACGGCCGTGGAGCCTTTGGGCAGCTCCATGATCCGGCCTTTGGGGGTGAAGACGTAGACCTCGTCCGGGAACAGGTCGATCTTCACGCTCTCGATGAACTCCAGCGAGTTGCCGGCCCGCTGCTGCAGCTCGAGGATGCCCTTGACCCATTGGCGGGCGCGGGCGTGGCTGCCCTTGGGCTGCTCTTCCTCGTTCGACTTGTACAGCCAGTGCGCCGCGATGCCGTTATTGGCCATCTCTTCCATTTCGCGGGTGCGGATCTGGATTTCGATGGGCACGCCGTGCATGCCGAACAGCGTGGTGTGCAACGACTGGTAGCCGTTGGCCTTGGGAATCGCGATGTAGTCCTTGAAGCGCCCCGGCAGCGGCTTGTACAGGTTGTGCACGGCACCCAGCACGCGGTAGCAGGTGTCGACCTTGTCTACGATGATGCGGAAGGCGTACACGTCCATGATTTCGTTGAAGGCGCGGCGCTTGCCGCGCATCTTCTTGTAGATGCCATAGAGGTGTTTCTGTCGGCCGCTGACCTCGCCCTCGATGCCATCCGCGGCCAGGCAGTTGGCCAGCGAGGTCTCGATCTTGGCGACGATTTCCTTGCGGTTGCCGCGCGCGCTCTTCACCGCTCGGTGAATGAGCGAGGAGCGCATGGGGTGCATGGCCTTGAAGCCCAGATCCTCGAACTCCACGCGCACGGTGTGCATGCCCAGGCGGTTGGCGATGGGGGCGTAGATCTCGAGGGTTTCCTTGGCGATGCGCCGGCGCTTTTCGCCGGACAGCACTTCCAGGGTGCGCATGTTGTGCAGGCGGTCGGCCAGCTTGACCAGGATCACGCGGATATCGCGGGCCATGGCCATGGCCATCTTCTGGAAGTTCTCGGCTTGCGCCTCGGCCTTGGTCTCGAAGTTCATCTGGGTCAGCTTGCTGACCCCGTCGACCAGCTCGGCGACGGTTTCGCCGAACTGCTGGCTGAGAGCTTCCTTGGCGATGCCGGTGTCTTCGATCACGTCGTGCAGCATGGCGGCCATCAGGCTCTGATGGTCCATGTGCATATCGGCGAGAATGCTGGCGACCGCCAGCGGATGGGTCACGTAGGGCTCGCCACTGCGGCGGCGCTGGCCATCGTGTGCCTGCTCGGCATAGAAATAGGCCCGGCGCACCAGATTGACCTGGTCGGGGCCCAGATAGGTCGACAGCCGCTCGGCGAGGGCTTCTATACCCGGCATGGTTTCACCTCTTGCAGAGGAAGAGGATCGTGTGCCGCGCGACGTCGACCGGGCATGAATCAGACGGCCTCGTTGTTCTCGTCCTCGAACGCAGCGAACACCGGATCCTCGGTGACGATCTCTTCGGCGGCGATGAATTCATTGGTCACGATGCCTTCGGCGATTTCGCGCAGGGCGACGACGGTTGGCTTGTCGTTTTCCCACGCCACGCGTGGCTCTTTGCCGCCGGTGGCCAGTTGGCGGGCGCGCTTGGTCGAGAGCATGACCAGCTCGAAGCGGTTATCCACGTGTTCCAGGCAGTCTTCAACAGTTACGCGGGCCATGGTCTTCCTCAGTAGCAGATGCGATTAGCGTGCAGCCCAGAATGGGCAGGCGGACTCGATAGTTTAAAAAATCACCAGCCAATAGGGAAGGCCTGTTTTGTCTGGTGATCCGTGTCAGCTGCTCGTGGGAGCGGGCTTGCCCGCGAAAGGGCCGTAACAGACGGCCTCTCACTTGAATCTGACGATAACGCTTCCCGCCCCGCGAACACAACAGCTTCACAACATCGCGTCACGCAATCGCGGGGTCAGCTCCTCGAACAGCGTCTGCACCGAGCGCAGCGCGCGGCAATCGGGGCGGGTCAGCAGCCACAACTGGGTGTCGCAGCCTGGCAGCGCGCCGCTCAAGGCCTCGACGCCGGGCAGGGTATCGACCATATAGTCGGCCAGTGCCGCCACCCCCATGCCGGTGCTGACCAACTGAGCAATGGTCGACATGCCACTGCACTGGTAACGCGGGATCAGGTCGGGGTGCTGCTGGTTGCGCCAGACCACCGTGGGGTGGTCCTGCATGGCGTCGTCCGGGGCGATCCACGGCACGCTGTTTGGCGACTCGGCCAGGCGCTCGCGAAATTCCGGGCGTCCGCAGATTACATAGGACGTTGAGCCCAGGCAGCGTCCCACCAGGTGCTCCGGCGGTGTGTTGGTCAGGCGCAGGGCGATGTCGGCGTCGCGGCGGCTGAGGTTGGCGAAGGTGTTGGAGGTGCCCATCTCCAGCGACAGCGCGGGGTAGTTGGGCATGAACTCGGCCAGCGCGGGGAGCAACAGGCTGTGCAGCACGGCTTCGGTGCAGGTCAGGCGCACCGTGCCGCTGACCACCTGCTCGCCGCTGGTCAGGGCGATGCGCGCGGCGTCCAGCGCCTGCTCGGCACGCTCTGCCTGTTCGGCGAGGGCCTGCGCGGTGTCGGTCGGCAGGTAGCCCTTGCGGCTCTTGACGAACAGCGCAGTGCCCAGCGCCGACTCCAGCCGCCGGATCGAGCGGAATACCGTTGAAACATCGACCTTAAGGAGCTCGGCGGCCTTGGCCAGTGAGCGGCCACGTTCCAGTGCCAGGACCAGGGCGAGGTCCGCGTGATTGATCTGATATTGCATTTGTGCACGCTCTGCTTGCCGATTTGCCAATGTCTGTTGCACTGGAGCCCACTTTATAGTGGAACGGCCCCCGGGAATCAATGCGCCCGGCGAGCGACAGAATTCCCCCACGATGGGGCCGTGAAAAGAACAACAGCAGCAACCATCGTCGCCCTCGAGGCGCCAGCCGTATCCCCACATCGCCGCTCCGAATCAAAGGATGTACAGCCATGACGTCGGTCTCCCCGTGCGCCCGTTCTTCCCGCGAGATGAATGAATTCCTGGAAGCCCACCCGGACACGCAGTACGTCGATCTGTTGATCTCCGACATGAACGGCGTGGTGCGCGGCAAGCGCATCGAGCGGGCCAGCCTGCACAAGGTGTACGAGAAGGGCATCAACCTGCCGGCTTCGCTGTTCGCCCTGGATATCAACGGCTCGACCGTCGAAAGCACGGGCCTTGGCCTGGACATCGGCGACGCCGACCGCATCTGCTACCCGATCCCCGGTTCGCTCTCCAATGAGCCCTGGCAGAAGCGCCCGACGGCGCAGTTGCTGATGACCATGCACGAAATCGAAGGCGAGCCGTTCTTCGCCGATCCACGCGAAGTGCTGCGCCAGGTGGTGAGCAAGTTCGATGCGCTGGGCCTGGATATCTGCGCGGCGTTCGAGCTGGAGTTCTACCTGATCGACCAGGACAATCTGAACGGTCGACCGCAGCCGCCGCGTTCGCCGATCTCGGGCAAGCGCCCGCAGTCGACCCAGGTCTACCTGATCGATGACCTGGACGAGTACGCCGACTGCCTGCAGGACATGCTCGAAGCCGCCAAGGAGCAAGGCCTGCCGGCCGATGCGATCGTCAAGGAAAGTGCTCCGGCGCAGTTCGAGGTCAACCTGCACCATGTCGCCGACCCGCTCAAGGCCTGCGACTACGCGATCCTGCTCAAGCGCCTGATCAAGAACATCGCCTACGACCATGAGATGGACTCGACCTTCATGGCCAAGCCCTATCCGGGCCAGGCGGGTAACGGCCTGCATGTGCACATCTCGCTGCTGGACAAGAAAACCGGCAAGAACATCTTCGCCAATGATGACGCGCTGCAGAGCGAAACCCTGCGCCACGCCATTGGCGGTGTGCTGGAAACCATGCCGGCGTCGATGGCCTTCCTGTGCCCGAACATCAACTCTTACCGCCGCTTTGGTGCCCAGTTCTATGTGCCGAACGCACCGAGCTGGGGCCTGGACAACCGTACCGTGGCCCTGCGCGTGCCCACCGACAGCAGCGATAACCTGCGCATCGAGCACCGTGTCGCAGGGGCCGATGCCAACCCTTACCTGATGCTCGCCGCGATTCTCGCAGGCATCCACCACGGCCTGACCAACAAGGTCGAGCCCGGCGCGCCGATCGAGGGCAATTCGTACGAGCAGCTCGAGCAGAGCCTGCCGAACAACCTGCGTGACGCCTTGCGCGCGCTGGATGACAGCGAAGTCCTCAACCAATACATCAGCCCGGAATACATCGACATCTTCGTGGCCTGCAAGGAAAGCGAGCTGGCGGAGTTCGAAGTGTCGATCTCCGACCTCGAATACAACTGGTACCTGCACACGGTGTAAGCCCATGAGCGCAAACGCGGTTCCCTTGATCGGTGTCAGCGCCTGCCGCCAGCAGGTTGGGAAGAACTCGTCGCACACGGTGGGCGACAAGTATGTCGAGGCGGCAGGTTTTGCCGGGTTGCCGCTGATCCTGCCGGCGCGCGACACGGCCAGCGACCCGCAGGCGCTGCTGGTGCGCCTGAATGGCATTCTTTTTACCGGCTCGCCTTCAAATGTCGAGCCGCATCATTACAATGGCGCCCCCAGCGTGGACGGTACCCGGCACGACGTTGCGCGTGATCGCCTGACCCTGCCGTTGCTGCAGGCCGCCATAGCCGCCGGCGTGCCGGTGTTGTGCATCTGCCGTGGATTCCAGGAACTCAACGTGGCCTTGGGTGGCACTCTGCACCAGCGAGTGCAGGAACTGCCCGGCTACCTGGACCACCGCGAACCTGAGGACGCACCCCTGGAGGTGCAATACGGGCCTCGACACACGGTCGGCATTGCGCCGGGCGGATTGTTCGAGCGCCTGGGCCTGGCTGCGCAGTTCGAGGTCAACTCGCTGCATAGCCAGGGCATCGACCGTCTGGCCCCGGGCCTGCGTGTCGAGGCACGGGCCCCGGATGGCCTGATTGAAGCGGTGTCGATGACTGATGCGCCGGGCTTCGTGCTTGGCGTGCAATGGCACCCGGAGTGGCGTTTCGCCGAAAACCCGGTCTCCCTACGTCTGTTTCAGGCGTTTCGCGAGGCCTGCATTGCCCATGCTGCTCGGGAGGGTTCGCGCCAGAAGGCATTCTGACGTTACCCGAAGGTCTCGGATGACCCACCCCCTGCAGCAAGCTTTCAATGAGTGAAAGCGGGCCTTGTTCGCAAGGCCTGTGAAAACAATACCAATAGCAACGGCAAATAACTCATGAGCGAATACACAGAAGCCGGCCGCCCTCCCGATGTGGCGGCCGACGCGGGCAGCAACACCCAGCGTGCCAGCAAAGGCCTGGCCAAAGGTCGCCTGGGCCTGCTGGCCAGCGTGGTGCTGGGCATCTCCACCATTGCCCCGGTCTATACCCTGACCGGCGCCCTCGGCCCGACCGTACGCGAAGTCGGCGCCCATCTGCCGGCGGTCTTCATCGTCGGCTTCCTGCCGATGCTGCTGGTTGCCCTCGGCTACCGCGAGCTGAACGCCGCGGAGCCCGACAGCGGCACCTCTTTCACCTGGTCGGCACGTGCCTTCGGCCCGATGATCGGCTGGATCGGTGGCTGGGGGCTGGTCGTTGCCACCACCATCGTGCTGTCGAACCTGGCCGGTGTGGCGGTCGATTTCTTCTACCTGTTCATCGGACAGATCACGGGGCATCACGCGTATGCCGCGCTGGCGGACAACCTGCTGATCAACGTCACCACCTGTTGTGCGTTCATCGCCCTGGCGGTGTGGATCTGCTGTCGGGGCATGGGCACCACCATGACCGTGCAGTACGGCCTGGTCGCCCTGCAATTGCTGGTGTTGGTGGGCTTTGGTTTTGCGGCTTTCGGCGAGACCACTGCGCCGCCGCCGCTGGAGTTCGATCTCGCCTGGTTCAACCCCTTCGGTGTCGAATCGTTCTCGGCCTTCGCGGCCGGCCTGTCGCTGTCGATCTTCATCTTCTGGGGCTGGGACGTGTGCCTGACCGTCAGCGAAGAGTCCATCGGCAGCGACGAAGTGCCCGGCAAGGCGGCCACCTGGACGGTGCTGCTGATCCTGGGGCTGTACCTGTTCACCGCCATTGCCACCTTGCAATTCGCCGGTATCAGCGACAGCGGCCTGGGCCTGGGTAATCCGCGCATCCAGGAGAACGTCTTCGCCCATCTGGCCGGCCCGGTCATGGGGCCGCTGGCGATCCTGATGTCGATTGCGGTGTTGGCCAGCACAGCGGCATCGCTGCAGTCGACCTTCGTGTCTCCTGCGCGCACCCTGCTCGCCATGGGCTACTACGGTGCCGTGCCGCAGCGTTTCGCCAGCGTCTGCCCGCGTTCGCAGACGCCGCGCTACGCGACCATCTGTGCGGGCGTGGCGGCGGCCTTGTTCTACGTGACCATGCGTACCCTGAGCGAGAACGTACTGGCAGATACCATCACCGCGCTGGGGATGATGATCTGCTTCTACTATTCCCTGACCGCGTTCGCCTGTGTCTGGTACTTCCGCGACAGCCTGTTCGACAGCCTGCGCCACTTCTTCATGCGCGGCCTGTGCCCGCTGGTGGGTGGGGTGATCCTGTCGGTGATCTTCGTGCGTACCGCGATCGACAGCGCTTCGCCCGACTTTGGCAGCGGCTCGCATGTAGGCGGGCTGGGGCTGGTATTCGTGATCGCGGCGATCATCTCGGTGCTGGGCATCGTGCTGATGATGCTGTCGCGGCTGCGCGCCCCGGCGTACTTCCTCGGGGCAACCTTGCAGCAGCAGGCGAAACTGCAGTTGCAGGAATAAGGCGTAGGTGGGGCTGCTGTGCAGCCTGATCGCGGGGCAAGCCCGCTCCGACAGGTGCGGTGCCGTACCTGTAGGAGCGGGCTTGCCCCGCGATTGTTTCAGCCGACCAACTGCTTCAACAGCGCACCATGGCGCTGCTGCTGCTTCTTGAGCAGCAACCGGTTCGAACGGAACACCGACTTCAGGTCTTCGAGCGCGTCTTCGAAGTCGTCGTTGACGATGACGTAGTCGAACTCGTTGTAATGCACCATCTCGCTGACCGCTTCCTTCATGCGCCCGGCAATGATCTCTTCACTGTCCTGGCCGCGTCCGTCCAGACGCTGACGCAGGGCTTCCTGGCTCGGTGGCAGGATGAAGATCGACAGGGCCTCGGGCATCAGCTTGCGCACCTGCTGCGCACCCTGCCAGTCGATTTCCAGGATCAGGTCGAAGCCTTGTTCGAGGGTTTCCTGCAGCGCGCTGCGCGAGGTGCCGTAGTAGTTGCCGAACACCTCGGCGTGCTCGAGGAAGTCGCCTTGGGCGATCAATGCCTTGAACTCCTCGTGAACCACGAAGTGGTAGTTCACCCCGTGAGCCTCGCCCGGGCGCATGGCGCGGGTGGTATGGGAGACAGACACGCGGATCTGCTGGTCTTGCGCGGTCAGGGCGGTGACCAGGCTGGTCTTGCCAGCGCCGGAAGGCGCCGAAACGATGTAGAGGGTGCCGCTGCTGTGGTTCATGGTGGGGTGGCCTTACTCGATGTTCTGTACTTGTTCACGCATCTGTTCGATCAGCACCTTCAGGTTGACCGCCGCCTGGGTGCTGCGCGGGTCGAAGGCCTTGGAGCCGAGCGTGTTCGCCTCGCGGTTGAGTTCCTGCATCAGGAAGTCCAGGCGTCGTCCGGCGGCGCCGCCCGACTTGAGCACTCGGCGCACCTCGGTGACGTGGGTGCTGAGGCGGTCGAGTTCTTCGGCGACGTCGCTCTTTTGTGCCAGCAGTACCATTTCCTGCTCCAGACGCTGCGGGTCGAGTTCGGCCTGCAGGTCGTTGAAGCGGTCGACGATGCGCTGGCGCTGGGCTGCCAGCATCTGCGGCACCAGGGTGCGCAGTGTGGCGACCTCGCTGGTCATGGCGTCCAGGCGCTCGTTGATCAGTCGTGCCAGCTCCTGGCCTTCGCGCAGGCGACCGGCCTTGAGTTCGGCCAGCGCCTCGTCGAACAGGGCGATGGCTTCGGCGTTGAGGGCCTGCGGGTCGGCGGCATCGGCCACCAGCACGCCGGGCCAGGCCAGCACTTCCAGCGGGTTGAGCGGCGCCGGCTGCTTGATCAGCCCGGCCACGGTCTCGGCGGCGGCGACCAGTTGCGCGGCGCGCTCGCGATCGACCTGCAGCGGCTTGCCGGTGCTGTCGTCGGACAGGCGCAAGGTGCATTCGACCTTGCCGCGCGACAGCCCCTGGCGCAGACCTTCACGTACCGCGCCCTCGAGGTCACGCAGGGCTTCCGGCAGGCGCAGGTGCGGTTCGAGATAGCGATGGTTGACCGAGCGCAGCTCCCAGGCCAGGGTGCCCTGGCTGCCGGCGCGCTCGACGCGGGCAAAGGCGGTCATGCTGTGCACCATGGGGAGTACCTCGCGAATTCGGTTTGTACGGGGGAAGCCTTTCGGCTGCAAGGCGCAGGATTGTAGCGCAGTGCGGCGGTGACGCCCAATCGAACCATGCTACAGGGCGGGGCTGCTATCGGTGGGAAAAGTCGACGGGGTGCGAGGCTGCGACAATAGGCATGTCCTCCCAGGACGCGCGGCTCTATAATGGCCGCCAGATTCGATTTCCGGTACAGGTATCCCAGATGAAACGTCCAAGTGGTCGCGCTGCCGATCAGCTTCGCTCGATCCGCATCACCCGCAACTACACCAAGCACGCCGAGGGGTCGGTACTGGTCGAGTTCGGTGACACCAAGGTCATCTGCACGGTCAGCGTCGAGAACGGTGTTCCGCGCTTCCTCAAAGGCCAGGGCCAGGGTTGGTTGACCGCCGAGTACGGCATGCTGCCGCGCTCCACTGGCGAGCGTAACCAGCGTGAGGCCAGCCGTGGCAAGCAGGGCGGTCGCACCCTCGAGATCCAGCGCCTGATCGGCCGTTCGCTGCGTGCGGCACTGGACATGAGCAAGCTGGGCGACATCACGCTGTACGTCGACTGCGATGTGATCCAGGCGGACGGCGGCACTCGCACCGCTTCGATCACCGGCGCCATGGTCGCCCTGTGCGACGCCCTGGCGGTGATCAAGAAGCGTGGCGGTCTAAAGGGCGGCAATCCGCTCAAGCACATGATCGCCGCAGTGTCGGTGGGCATGTACCAGGGCGAGGCAGTGCTGGACCTCGACTACCTCGAAGACTCGGCTGCCGAAACCGACCTCAACGTGGTCATGACCAGCGCCGGTGGCTTCATCGAAGTGCAGGGCACTGCCGAAGGCGCGCCGTTCCAGCCTGAAGACTTCAACGCCATGCTGGCGCTGGCGCAGAAGGGCATGACCGAGATCTTCGACCTGCAGCAGGCTGCATTGGCAGACTGAAGCTGCGCCAAGGAGGCGATGGACCCATGAGTGAGACGAATCTGCCGATCGAAACGCCGAGCGCCGAAGTTCGGCAATGGGCGATGTTCTGCCACTTCAGCGCCTTGCTCGGGCTGGTGATGCCGCTCGGGCATCTGCTCGGGCCACTGGTGATGTGGATCTGGAAGCGTGAGGTCGATCCGTTCGTCGATGCCCAGGGCAAGGAGGCGCTGAACTTCCAGATCAGCGTCACCATTGCCGGATTCATCTGCTTCCTGCTGATGTTCGTGGTGATCGGCATCGTGCTGTTCGCCATCCTGGCAGTGGCCGTGCTGATCCTGATCATCCTTGCAGGGGTTCGGGCCAATGAAGGCAAGCCGTACCGCTATCCGCTGATCTGGCGGCCGATCAAGTAGCCCCGCGCGCTCAAGGGAGCTGCAAACCGCCAGCTGCCTTGTGCAGGGCGCGCAGGTGTTCACCGATCTGTTTCACATTGGCCTCGATTGCCGCAATCTCCTTCGCCCGTGCAGGCTCCAGCAATGCCCGTACTTCCTTGTCCAGATCGGTACTCAGGCGCAGCAACTGCGCCTGCCGCTCGCTGCTGACCTTTTCAAGGTGCACGCGCTCCTGAGGTTGGGGCAAGCCGTAGCCATCCGCCTCGAGCAATTCGGCCGGGCGGCTGAGGAACCCACTGTTGGCAAGCATCTTCTGCAGCGTGGCGTTGGCCTTGTCGATGCTCGCGTCCTTGAGTGCGGCGGCGTTCAGGTAACGTTGTTTGACTTCATCCTGTGCCAGTAGCAACTGACGGCGCAGGCTGGCCTGCTCGAGCAGCAGCAAGGCAGCACTGGTGCGCAGATCGGCCTGGACGAACCAGGGGCGGCGTTGCTCGGCATCCTGGGCCAACCAGTCCTCCACCGCTGTCTGCTTGATCGGCAACTGTTTCTTCAGCACCTCGAACATGGCCTGATAGCGATCGCGATAGGAGTCGAAGCGATACCCCAGGCGCAGCGCCTCACGCGGGTCGTCGAGCACACTGGTGTCGGCCAGCCCCCGCCCCTTGAGCACCTCCAGCAAACCATTGGGCATGATCGCGTCGAGGTCGCTGAAGCGTTGGTCGGCGGTGCCGCTGCGCATCAGCTTGAGGGTTTCCACCGCGCAGTTGTTGGACAGGAAGTAGTAATTGCCGTCGTAGCTCCAGTGCATTTCGGCAGCCTGGCGCACCAGGTCCTCGATCTGCTGGCGGTCGAGCTTGAGCGGCACGGAGGCCAGGCTGCGCAGTTCGGTCTTGGTGTACTCGTCGATCACCTGGCCCAACGGCAGGACGAACAGGCGCGACGGATAGGCGCCGGTCAGGCCGTCCCAGCTGGACAGTTGCACATCATTGACGAACGCGCGGTACGACAACACCAGGTGGCGGTCCAGATCCAGGCGGCAGTCTGGCCCGCGTGGGCGGCCCGGTGCGCAGATCACCAGGCGCAGCATGCTGTGTCCCCAGCGGCTGACCCAGTTCTGGTTGGCCTCGGCAAGCAGGTAGTCGACTTCGTAGACGCGCTCCGGGTCGATCTCGCCCAGTGGCTCTCGGGCGAAGTCGCTGCCGGCGTTAAGGAACGGCAGACCCTTGGCGCAGGTGTCCTGCTGGGGTGCCCAGCCGAAATGATCGCGCAGGTACTGGTTCAAGGCCGGGCGTCGGCAGCCATAGCTCGGGTCGAGGAGGAAGTACTCCATGTTGACCGCGACAAACTCCTTGGGGCTGCTCAGCTCGTAGCTGTCCGGGGTGCGTACCAGTTGACCGTTGTGCTGTTCACGCTCGCCGCGACGGCCGACGTACTGCGGCCAGCCGGCAAGGTCGAGCAGGCGCGGATCGTCACTCAGGGTGAAGCGGCGTGCTGTCTGGCCACGGCATTGCTGGGGGAGGCCGATCTGGCCGAGGGTGCCCTGCTGGCGGTTGCAGCGGGCAATCAGCGAGCGCTCGGCACTGGGCCACAGTCGCGCGCGATCATAGATATGGGTCAGCTCGTGCAGTACGGTGGCAAGCAGTTCTTCCCGCACCGTGCCGTGGGGGCGATGGGTTTTTTCCTTGGCGGCACTGCCATCGGTGAGCCCTGGCAGCAGGCGACTGTTGAGGTTGATGGTCGAGACTGGCGAAGCCTGGCCGTAGGCATCGGCGGGCATCTTGTCGGTCCAGCTGACCTGGATGCGTCGATCCAGACGCTGCTTGAAAGAGGGAGGCAGCTTCGACAGTGCCTGATCCAGCAGTTGCTGGGAGGCGTGCTGCTGTCGAGCGTCCAGACCGGCAGTCTGCAGCTCGAGCTGCAGATCGGCCAGGGCGGGCGTGCCGAGCAGCGTCAGGGCGCAGCCGAGCAGCCAGGCACGCACACGCTTCACAGCGACAGGATGGCTTCGGCCAGTACCTGGTCGCTGGCATTGCGCGCTTCAGGCACGCGGTCGCGCAGGGTGTCGAATGCGGCTTCGAGCTGGGCGCCGCGAATATCGCCATTGCTGGCGACGAAGCTGGCGGCGTCGTCGCGGGCTTCGCGCACGACTTTGGAGTCGCGGATCGAGGTGGTGGTGTCGGATGTGAAATCGATCGAGCGGCCAAAGGCGCGAACGATGATATTGCTGGTGGCCACCAGGGTTTGCGCCTGGGCCAGGTCGGCCAGCAGCAACATGCCGAGGGTAGCGGCGATCAGCGGTTTACGCATGGAGCATCTCCGAAAAATACAGGGAGTCAGGTGTGATCATTGGACGAGAATTGCTTCCGCCAGTTCAAGGTCGCCGACGGACTGACGCGAATAGATATGACGCAGTTCCGTCAGTGCAGCTTGCAGGCGTGCGCCGCGAATCCGACCGCCAGTGGCGACGAATACGGCCGCATCATCATGGGCCATGCCGATGATCTTGCGGTCGAACGGCGCAGTGGTCACCTGGCTGGTGACATAGCCGGTCATGACCGGAAACTGGGTCGTGACATCCATGGCATGGGCGCTTCCCACACTGGCAATGGCGAGCAGCAAGGGCACAAGGTAACGCATGGGCTTGGACAACGCTCTGTAGACAGGATGAATGCTGTCCCGCAGGCAGCGGGGGCGCCGTAGCCTGCGGGTACGATGGCTGGCGTCAGAGGGCCAGGATGGCCTGTGCCAGTTGCGCGTCGCTGGCTTGCAGCGCAGGCATCTGCTGGCGGATATGGATGAAGGCGCTTTCCAGCTTCGCGCCGCGAATATCCCCTTGGCTGCCGACGAAGCTGGCAGCATCGTCACGGGCGGCCTGGACGATCTTGTCGTCGCGGAACGAAGAGGAAATGTCGGAGGTGGCGTCGGTGGACGCGGCCACTGCGCCAACCACGGCATCGGTGGTGACGACGAAGCTGGTGGCGTGGGCGGTGCCCGCCAAGGTCAGCAGCATTGCAGCGCCAAACAAGTATTTACGGGACATGGTAGGGCTCCTGCGGGGGTAGTTCTGGTTATTCGGACGCTCGCACTGCTCGTCACGGCACTTGAAATGACAGGCAGCGCGTTTGACCAAGCTAACAGGCCGCTGTCGCAAGCGTACCACGCAGCTCTGTTTCCAGATGTGAAGGACGAGATCGGAACAAACTGTTATGGTTGTTTTCTGATTTTTTAAAATTGTACTGCTTGTGAGTTGAGCAGCTCAACTGCGCGCCTTTGAAACAAAAAACCCGTCGCAGTTCCCTGCGACGGGTTTTGAGAAATCGCGGTGCCGGCCTTGGGCCGGCAAGCCGGAGCTTAGCGCCAGAAAGGCTTGCTCAGCTCTTGGTAGCGCTGGGACTCGCTGATGCCGGCGTCGGCCAGCAGGCGGGCATCCAGGCGAGCCAGTTGACGGCGGCTGGCGATGCGACGCTGCCACAGCAGCAGGGTCGACAGGGCGCGCAGAGGAGCCGAGGCTTTGGATTCAACGTTGTTTTCGAAAACCAGACCGGAACTGAGGGTACGTTCCATGATGTGTCATCCTTCCGCTTGTGGCGGGATTAGGTAGTGATTTAACTGATGCCAATGATCCTCCCCTGTCGTCCATAACAGTAGATACAGTTCAACAGTATTGCGATGGGCCAGTTAACTGTTAAACGCTACTGTTGCACTCAGAATTGGCATAACTGTACTGGTCTGCACTATTTCTGTGCATTTATGCTCGATTTGAAAATATTGGCGGCATTGAAGCGCGGTTTCTAGCGGTACAGTAGTACAGTTTTTGAATATTTATCGGTTAACTGTTTTAGCCAGGCAGACGTCATCGCGGGACGACCCCGCTCCCACAACTGAAATGTGGAAGCGGGGTCGTCCCGCGATGGGTTCAGAGGAGCAATGCAGTTGGCGGATCAGCCGGCCAGCATCCGCCCGCTTTCTTCCAGGTTCTCGTGCCAGCTCAACGCTTCGCGCAGGATATGCGGAGTGTGCCCGCCTCTCTGGCAGGCGCGGTCGAAGTAGTCGTTGAGGGCCGCGCGGTAGTCCGGGTGCACGCAGTTGTCGATGATCGCCCGGGCACGTTCGCGTGGTGCCAGGCCGCGCAGGTCGGCCAGGCCCTGCTCGGTGACCAGGATGTCCACGTCATGCTCGGTGTGATCGACGTGGCTGACCATCGGCACCACGCTGGAAATCGCGCCGCCCTTGGCCATCGACTTGGTGACGAATACCGCCAGATGAGCGTTGCGGGCGAAGTCGCCGGAACCGCCGATGCCGTTCATCATCCGGGTGCCGCACACGTGGGTGGAGTTGACGTTGCCATAAATGTCGAACTCCAGAGCGGTGTTGATCCCGATGATGCCCAGGCGGCGCACCACTTCGGGGTGGTTGGAGATCTCCTGCGGACGCAGCACAAGCTTGTCCTTGTAGCGCTCCAGGTTGCCGAACACCTCAGCGTTGCGGCGGGTCGAGAGGGTGATCGAGCTGCCCGAGGCAAAGCTCAGCTTGCCGGCATCCATGAGGTCGAAGGCCGAATCCTGCAGCACTTCGGAGTACATGGTCAGGTCTTCGAACGGCGAGTCGATCAAGCCGCTCAGCACGGCATTGGCGATGGTGCCGACACCGGCCTGGAGAGGGCCGAGCTTGTTGGTCATGCGCCCTTCATCCACTTCTTTCCTGAAGAAGTTGATGAGGTGGTCGGCGATGGCCTGGGTTTCGTGATCCGCTGGCAGTACAGTGGACGGCGAGTCGGGCTGGTCGCTGATGACGATGCCGACGATCTTGGCCGGATCAATCGGGATCGCGGTGCTGCCGATGCGGTCATCGACCTTCACCAGCGGGATCGGCGTGCGGGTCGGGCGATAGGTCGGGATATAGATGTCGTGCAGCCCTTCGAGGTTGGGGTTGTGCGACAGGTTGATCTCGACGATGACCTGCTTGGCGAAGATCGCGAAGCTGGCCGAGTTGCCCACCGAGGTGGTTGGCACGATGTGGCCCTGTTCTGTGATCGCGACCGCTTCGATGACTGCGATGTCCGGCAAGGTCAGCTGCTTGTTGCGCAATTGCTCGACGGTTTCCGACAGGTGCTGGTCGATGAACATCACCTGCCCGTCATTGATGGCCTTGCGCAGGGTATTGTCCACCTGGAAGGGCATGCGCCGGGCAAGTACACCGGCCTCGGTCAGTTGCTTGTCCAGGTCGTTGCCCAGGCTGGCGCCGGTCATCAGGCTGATCTTCAGTGGCGACTGCTTGGCACGTTCGGCCAGGGCGTGTGGCACTGCCTTGGCTTCGCCGGCGCGGGTGAAGCCGCTCATGCCGACGGTCATGCCGTCCTTGATCAGGCCAGCGGCATCGGCCGCACTCATTACCTTGCTATGCAGGGAGGACAAGCGGATACGATCACGGTACATGGATTGTTATCTCGGGCTACTTGGGCTACTGCAGCGCAGTCTAGAGATTTCGCCCGATGCCGTCCCGCGACCATGGTCGTATGAGAAGCCTGGAAATAGAGCCGTTGATCTGGATCAGCAAAACGACAAGGCCCCAGGAAAAATCTTCCCGGGGCCTTCTATAAGAGCGGCTGTTCAGTTCGGAAAAGGACTACTCCACCGCCTTGACCATGTCCTCGATGACTTTCTTGGCGTCACCGAACACCATCATGGTCTTGTCCAGGTAGAACAGTTCATTGTCCAGGCCCGCATAACCGCTGGCCATGGAGCGCTTGTTGACGATGATGGTCTTGGCCTTGAAGGCTTCGAGGATCGGCATGCCGGCAATCGGCGACTTGGGATCGTTCTTCGCTGCCGGGTTGACCACATCGTTGGCGCCCAGCACCAGCACCACGTCGGCCTGACCGAACTCGGCGTTGATGTCCTCCATCTCGAACACCTGATCGTACGGAACCTCGGCCTCGGCCAGCAGTACGTTCATGTGCCCGGGCATGCGCCCCGCCACCGGGTGAATCGCATATTTAACGGTGACGCCGTTATGGGTCAGCTTCTCGGTCAGTTCTTTCAGGGCGTGCTGGGCGCGGGCCACTGCAAGGCCGTAGCCGGGAACGATGATCACGCTGTCGGCGTTGCTCAGCAGGAAGGTTGCATCGTCGGCCGAGCCGGATTTCACCGGGCGCTGCTCCTTCGCGCCAGCCGCCGCGCCGCTATCGGTGTCGCCACCGAAACCACCGAGGATGACATTGAAGAACGAGCGGTTCATCGCCTTGCACATGATGTACGAGAGGATTGCGCCGCTGGAACCGACCAGGGAGCCGGCGATGATCAGCATCGAGTTGTTCAGCGAGAAGCCGATGCCTGCCGCCGCCCAGCCCGAGTAGCTGTTGAGCATCGACACCACTACCGGCATGTCGGCGCCGCCGATCGGGATGATGATCAGCACACCCATGACGAAGGCTAGGACCAGCATCAGGGTGAAGGCGCTGTAGTGCCCGGTGAAGGTGAACAGCAAGCCCAGGGCGAGGGTGGTGATGCCAAGGATCAGGTTCAGCTTGTGCTGGCCGGCGAACTGTACGGGTGCGCCCTGGAACAGGCGAAACTTGTACTTGCCCGACAGCTTGCCGAAGGCGATCACGGAGCCGGAGAAGGTGATCGCGCCAATGGCTGCGCCGAGGAACAGCTCCAGGCGATTGCCGGTGGGGATCGGGTCGCTGATGCTGGCGACGATGCCCAGCGATTGCGGCTCGAGCACCGCGGCGATGGCGATGAACACCGCGGCCAGGCCGATCATGCTGTGCATGAAGGCGACCAGCTCTGGCATCTTGGTCATCTCGACGCGCTTGGCCATGATCGACCCGGCGCTGCCGCCGATCAGCAGGCCGACGAGCACATAGCCGATACCCGCGGTGGCGCCGCCGCTACCGACCGAGAGTGCGGCGAGCTTATAGATGAGGCCGATGGTGGTGAGCATGGCGATGCCCATGCCGATCATGCCGAACAGGTTGCCGCGCCGTGACGTGGTCGGGTGCGACAGGCCTTTGAGGGCCTGGATGAAGCAGACCGAGGCGACCAGGTAAAGAAGGGTGACCAGATTCATGCTCATGCTTACTTCTGCCCCTCGTTCTTGGTTTTCTTCTTGAACATTTCCAGCATGCGGCGGGTGACCAGGAAGCCACCGAACACATTGACCGCGGCCAGGGCCACTGCGAGGGTGCCCATCAGCTTGCCGGCCGGGGTCACGGTCAGCGCTGCGGCGAGCATCGCGCCGACGATGACGATCGCGGAAATCGCGTTGGTCACCGCCATCAGCGGGGTGTGCAGCGCCGGGGTGACGTTCCAGACCACGTGATAGCCAACGTAGATGGCCAGCACGAAGATGATCAGGTTGTAGATTCCGTGGGAAATCAGCATGTCTTCCATTGTCGTGCTCCTCAGCCGTTCTTGCGCACGACCTGGCCGTCGCGGCACATCAGGCACGCGGCGACGATGTCGTCTTCCAGGTTGATCACCAGAGCGCCGTCCTTGTCGAACAGCAGCTTCATGAAGTCCAGCAGGTTGCGTGCGTACAGCGCCGAGGCGTCGGCAGCCAGCTGGGCAGGCAGGTTGGTCGGGCCGACGATGGTCACGCCGTGCGCCATCACGACCTGATCGGCGACCGTGAGCGGGCAGTTGCCACCCTGGGCTGCGGCGAGGTCGATGACCACCGAGCCCGGTTTCATCTGCGCCACGGTCTCGGCGCTGAGCAGCGTCGGGGCCTTGCGGCCGGGGATCAGTGCGGTGGTGATGACGATGTCGGCCTGCTTCGCGCGTTCGTGCACCGCCTGGGCCTGGCGTTGCATCCAGCTGGCCGGCATCGGGCGGGCGTAACCGCCTACGCCTTCGGCGCACTCGCGTTCTTCGTCGGTCTCATAGGGGACGTCGATGAACTTGGCGCCGAGCGATTCGATCTGTTCCTTCACCGCTGGCCGTACGTCGGACGCTTCGATCACTGCTCCGAGACGCTTGGCCGTGGCGATGGCCTGCAGGCCGGCCACACCGGCACCGAGAATCAGCACGCGCGCGGCTTTCACGGTGCCCGCAGCGGTCATCAGCATGGGCATGAAGCGTGGATAGTGGTGCGCCGCAAGCAGCACGGCCTTGTAGCCGGCGATGTTGGCCTGCGATGACAAAACGTCCAGGCTTTGCGCGCGCGAGGTGCGCGGAGCGGCTTCAAGGGCGAAGGCGGTGATGCCGTGTTCGGCCATCCTTGCGATGAGCTCGCTGTTGAAAGGGTTGAGCATGCCCACCAGGATACTGCCGGGATTGATCCGGGCCAGTTCCTGGTCGCTGGGCGCCACTACCTTGAGCACCAACTGCGCGCCCAAGGCATCGCCAGCGTCACCCAAGGAAGCGCCCGCGGCCTCATAGGCGCTGTCCGGGATGCTGGCTTTGAGCCCGGCGCCCCGTTCGACAGTGACCTGATGGCCCTGGCCGACCAGTTTCTTGATGGTTTCCGGGGTCGCGGCGACCCTCGCCTCACCCGTCTGCGTCTCTAGAGGAACACCAATTTGCACGACTTTGTCTCCTGCGGTGACCTTGTCATTGTTGATTCCAGCGCACTTCGGGTGGTGCGGCTGGAGCGGCCTTTGAGCATGCATACCGCCGGTTCCGGGGCGGGCGAGGCATTTTGCAGATGAACCGAAGGTGCTTCAACCAGTTCTGGAGCGAAACGAAGTTAAAACTACAAGTCACCCTGTGACCACTTGTCGCAACCATCCGCCTTCAGGCTGTCAAGGACGCGCTATTGGGAGCTTAGGAGAAAAAAACGAAATTTTTTGGCGGTTTTCGTTAGTAGTTTGCTGGATGTCGTAAAAACAGCGGCAAACCCCCGCGGTTATTAGGGTTGATTCGGTTTTTCCCGCTTATGGAACAGTTTATGAATTTGCGACAAATCCATATATCTGTAGGTGTTTAAAATAATTGACTACGAAGTCAGCTTTCAGTCTCATGCACCTGCTGCGTAGTCGCGGGCCTGGATCACCAGCCAGTCGCGAAAGGCGCGCAGCGAAGCTGACTCCACCTTGCGCTCGGGAATCATCAGATAGTAGGCCTTGTCGCTCGACAGGGCATGCTTGTTTGCGACCACCAGCCGGCCTTCCGCCAGCTCGCGCTGGATCAGGAACGGCGGGATCAACGCGATGCCCATTTCGTGCATGGCCGCCTGCCCCAGCATGGAAAACAGCTCGTAGCGCGGGCCGTTCATGTCGCGCTCCACACTCATGCCCAGGCTGTCGAACCACTGCCGCCAGGCATAGGGGCGGGTGGTCTGCTGCAGCAATGGCAGCTCGGCTATGGAGTCGGCGTCGAGCGTGTCTCTCCCGTTGAGCCATTGCGGGCTGCATACCGGCATCGGGTTTTCACCCATCAGGCGGTGTGACTGGGTGCCAGACCAGTCGGCGTCGCCGAAGTAGATGGCGGCGTCGAAGGCGGTGTCGGCGAACAGGAACGGCCGCGTGCGGTTGGTCAGGTTGACCGTTACCTCCGGATGGCGTTGCTGGAAGTCCTTCAGGCGGGGGAGCAGCCACTGGGTGCCGAAGGTCGGCACTACGGCCAGTTCGATGACGTTGGCGCCCTGCTGGCGCATCACCGACAGGGTATCCCGCTCCACCGCATCCAATTGCGCCGAGACCTGGCGGCTATACGACAGGCCGGCCTCGGTCAGCTTCACGCCCCGGCGCGAGCGTCGGAAAAGCTCCACATTGAGAAAGCCCTCGAGGCCACCGATTTGCCGACAGACGGCACCTTGGGTCAGCGCCAGTTCCTGAGCGGCCTTGGTAAAGCTCTCGTGGCGGGCCGCCGCCTCGAAGCAGACCAGTGCCGTGGTGCTGGGGATCTTGCGCCGCATGTACGTCATCCTCACTTATAAGGGGCTTGAAATAGGTATTTCACTTATTACGGAGTGAGAAAATAGCACTAATGGGTGCGCAATCCTCGTTTGTCCGTTGACAGGTTCCGGCCTAGGATCAAGGCAACAAGAATTTCGTCGCACACCTTTCGAGGACTCTGCCCATGGCCGGTAAAGCAAGTTTCAACTGGATCGACCCGCTGTTGCTGGATCAGCAGCTCACTGAAGAAGAGCGCATGGTGCGTGACAGCGCTTATCAGTTCGCCCAGGACAAGCTGGCTCCGCGGGTGATCGAGGCGTTCCGTCACGAACAGACCGATCCGGCAATCTTCCGCGAGATGGGCGAGGTCGGCCTGCTGGGCGCGACCATTCCGGCCGAGTATGGCGGTAGTGGTCTCAACTACGTGTGCTATGGGCTGATTGCCCGTGAGGTGGAGCGGATCGACTCGGGTTACCGCTCGATGATGAGTGTGCAGTCTTCGCTGGTCATGGTGCCGATCAACGAGTTCGGCAGTGAAGCGCAGAAGCAGAAGTACCTGCCCAAGCTTGCCAGCGGTGAATGGATCGGTTGCTTCGGTTTGACCGAGCCCAACCACGGCTCCGACCCTGGTGCAATGATCACCCGCGCGCGCAAGGTCGAGGGTGGCTACAGCCTGACGGGCAGCAAGATGTGGATCACCAACAGCCCGATCGCTGATGTGTTCGTGGTCTGGGCGAAGGACGATGCCGGCGATATTCGTGGCTTCATTCTGGAAAAGGGCTGGAAGGGCCTGAGCGCTCCGGCCATTCATGGCAAGGTTGGCCTGCGCGCGTCGATCACCGGTGAGATCGTCATGGACGGCGTGTTCGTGCCGGAAGAGAACATTTTCCCTGAGGTACGTGGTCTGAAAGGCCCGTTCACCTGTTTGAACTCGGCGCGCTATGGCATCTCCTGGGGCGCGCTGGGGGCGGCGGAGGCTTGCTGGCACACTGCACGCCAGTACACCCTGGACCGCAAGCAGTTCGGCCGCCCTCTGGCCGCCAACCAGCTGATCCAGAAGAAACTCGCCGACATGCAGACCGAGATCACTTTGGGGCTGCAGGGCTGCCTGCGGCTGGGGCGAATGAAGGACGAGGGCTCGGCGGCGGTGGAGATCACCTCGATCATGAAGCGCAACTCCTGCGGCAAGGCCCTGGACATCGCCCGTCTGGCGCGCGACATGCTCGGCGGCAACGGAATCTCTGACGAGTTCGGGGTGGCGCGTCACTTGGTCAACCTCGAGGTGGTCAACACCTATGAAGGTACGCATGACATCCATGCGTTGATTCTCGGCCGCGCGCAGACCGGCATTCAGGCGTTCTATTAATAGAGGGGCGCGGCCATGGGAGCGCTGTCACATCTGCGGGTGCTGGACCTGTCGCGTGTATTGGCCGGACCGTGGTCCGGCCAGATTCTCGCCGACCTCGGGGCTGACGTGATCAAGGTCGAGCGACCGGGTACGGGTGATGACACCCGGGCGTGGGGGCCGCCCTTCCTGCGGGACGCCCACGGCGAGAACACCAGCGAGGCGGCCTACTATCTGTCGGCCAATCGCAACAAGCGCTCGGTGACGATCGACTTCACCCAACCTGAAGGTCAGCGCCTGGTGCGCGAACTGGCGGCAAAGTCGGATATCGTCATCGAGAACTTCAAGGTGGGCGGGCTGGCGAGCTATGGGCTGGATTACGAATGCCTGAGGGCGGTCAATCCCAAGCTTATCTATTGCTCGATCACCGGCTTCGGCCAGACGGGCCCCTATGCCAAGCGCGCGGGCTACGATTTCATGATCCAAGGGCTGGGTGGGCTGATGAGCCTGACCGGGCGGCCTGAGGGTGAGCAGGGGGCTGGGCCCATGAAGGTGGGGGTGGCGCTGACTGACATTCTCACCGGGCTGTATTCCACGGTGGCGATCCTTGCGGCACTGGCGCATCGCGATCAGTCGGGAGAGGGCCAGCATATCGATATGGCCTTGCTGGATGTGCAGGTGGCGTGCCTTGCCAACCAGGCAATGAACTACCTGACCACGGGTACATCGCCCAAACGTCTGGGCAATGCGCATCCCAACATCGTGCCTTATCAGGATTTTCCGACGGCTGATGGTGACTTCATCCTTACCGTGGGTAACGACGGGCAGTTCCGCAAGTTCGCAGAAGTGGCCGGTCAGCCGCAGTGGGCGGATGATCCGCGCTTTGCCACCAACAAGCAGCGGGTTGCGCATCGGGCGGAGCTTATTCCTCTAATCCGACAGGCGACGGTGTTCAAGACCACGGCCCAATGGGTGGCGGAGCTGGAAAG
>CP077096.1:305000-947500 GCA_014268975.2 Pseudomonas wayambapalatensis
GGCAACCTTGAGGTTCTAACTCAGGTCCGTGATCCGGATCGAGGACAGTGTATGGTGGGTAGTTTGACTGGGGCGGTCTCCTCCCAAAGAGTAACGGAGGAGTACGAAGGTGCGCTCAGACCGGTCGGAAATCGGTCGTAGAGTATAAAGGCAAAAGCGCGCTTGACTGCGAGACACACACGTCGAGCAGGTACGAAAGTAGGTCTTAGTGATCCGGTGGTTCTGTATGGAAGGGCCATCGCTCAACGGATAAAAGGTACTCCGGGGATAACAGGCTGATACCGCCCAAGAGTTCATATCGACGGCGGTGTTTGGCACCTCGATGTCGGCTCATCACATCCTGGGGCTGAAGCCGGTCCCAAGGGTATGGCTGTTCGCCATTTAAAGTGGTACGCGAGCTGGGTTTAGAACGTCGTGAGACAGTTCGGTCCCTATCTGCCGTGGACGTTTGAGATTTGAGAGGGGCTGCTCCTAGTACGAGAGGACCGGAGTGGACGAACCTCTGGTGTTCCGGTTGTCACGCCAGTGGCATTGCCGGGTAGCTATGTTCGGAAGAGATAACCGCTGAAAGCATCTAAGCGGGAAACTTGCCTCAAGATGAGATCTCACTGGGATCTTGAATCCCCTGAAGGGCCGTCGAAGACTACGACGTTGATAGGTTGGGTGTGTAAGCGCTGTGAGGCGTTGAGCTAACCAATACTAATTGCCCGTGAGGCTTGACCATATAACACCCAAGCAATCTGCTGTGCAGATTGTGGTGGTGAAGACGAAACGAACCGAAAGTTCGAAGCGACTCACAAAGATCACATATCCGAATTGGCTGGCGTGTCTGCAAAGACGCACTGGCAACCGAATTTCTTGACGACCATAGAGCATTGGAACCACCTGATCCCATCCCGAACTCAGCAGTGAAACGATGCATCGCCGATGGTAGTGTGGGGTTTCCCCATGTGAGAGTAGGTCATCGTCAAGATTCATTTCGCAAAACCCCTATCTGCGTGAGCAGGTAGGGGTTTTGTCTTTAAGTAGAGACTACAGAGATTCGCAGGCACGTCCTTGAGACGGGCCAGCACACAGAATTTCTTGACGACCATAGAGCATTGGAACCACCTGATCCCATCCCGAACTCAGTAGTGAAACGATGCATCGCCGATGGTAGTGTGGGGTTTCCCCATGTGAGAGTAGGTCATCGTCAAGATTCATTTCGCAAAACCCCTATCTGCGTGAGCAGGTAGGGGTTTTGTCTTTCTGGTGCCCAAGAAAAACCGCTGCTGCGGTCAGCGCACATCCCACAACAGCGGCTCGGGTTATCGCCTTCAGCTCAGTAGATTGCGCACGTTCGCCATCGCCTCATCGGCAAAGCCCTGGAGAAATGCCTGGAAGCCTGGCAATGCCTCCGGGCCGCCTTCCCAGGGTTCGGCCTGGATAGTCCAGACCGCACGGCTGCGATGCGCATCCAGCGCCTCGACCTGCATCGCAGCCCACAGGTTGCCGATATTCAGGCTGGTGTAGATCAGGCTCCAGGTCATCTGCATTGTTTGCTCGTCTCGCGAGTTCAACTGCTCGATGACCACATTGCCATCCTTGAACAGTTTCTTGCGCACCGAACGCACTCCGCTTCCGGTCATCTCGATATGGGCCAAGGCGGGAATGAACACCGGGAAGCCGGCGAAGTTGCCGACGATGTTCCATACAGCCGCCGCCGGGGCTGCAATGTCCACGCTGGATACCACCAGGCAGCCTTGTGGATTACGGACCAGCGTGTCGGGTTTGAGTGTTTGCATGCGATGTTGCTCCTGTTGTGAATGAACGAAGGAATCAGAGAAAGCCGATAGCGCTCAGGTAGCGGCAGCCGCGGCGCAGCAACTGCGTATCCTTGGCCGGGTAGCGGGCGCCCATGCGCCGAACACCCTCGCGGGCATTGCCGTGCTCGATGCTGGAGATATCGCCGATGTCCTCCTCGAAGCCGTCGAGGTAAAAGCCCAGGACATCGAACAGCGCGTTGTCGCGATCTACCCGCCTCAGCTGGCCTTGCCACTGCTCCACCTCGACCAGCTCGAAGCGGTGGCCCTGCTCGCGGAATGCGGCCAGGTAGTCTTGCCAACGCAGCGGTTCGGGGTTGTGCAGGTTGAAGACGCACTGCGCGGGTTGGTGCCTGCTGCTGTGAAAGGCGATGAAGCGGGCCAGGAAGTCCACCGGCATGAGGTCGAAATCGATCTCCAGCCGTGGTACCTGGCCCAGCTGCAGTGAGCCCTTGAGCATCAGCATCAAGCGATTGCGTTGGGGCTGGCACACGCCGTTGCGGCTGTCGAAGCTGATATTGCCGGGACGGAACAGATTCACCCGTACCCCTGCTTCACGTGCCCGCTGGAGGATACGTTCGCCGACCCATTTACTCAGGTTGTAGCCGTTGCGGATGTAGATCGGCGGAGTCGGCGCGGGGCCTTGCTCCAGCACGCGGCCGTCGCTGTCCATTGCGCTGCAAGCGGACAGCGTCGAGACGAAGTTGAAGACCTTCTTGCGTCGCCCTTCGCACAGGCGCAGGCATTCGAACAGCGGTTCGATGTTGTCGCTGACCAAGGCCTGGTAATCGAGTACGTGATTGACCTGGGCAGCGTTGTGCAGCAGTGCGCCGTAGTTCAGGTCGAGATCGTCGTAGTCCGCTTCGCTCAGCCCCAGCCGAGGGCGGCGCAGGTCCGCGTCGAATACCCGTACGCGCTTGTCATCAAGGCTTAGCTGATTGTCTGCCAACGCCTGTCTGAAGCGTTCAGTGGCACTCTGGGTTGCGCTGCTACGTACCAGGCACGCCACCTCCGTGGCCCCCCAGTCGAGCAGTGCCTCGACCAGATGCACGCCGAGAAAGCTGTTGGCGCCCGTGACGATAACCTTGTGCACATCGCCCATGGCCTGCAGAGGCAGTACCTGCAGGTCCAGGTCACGGTTGGCGTCCTGCTCCAGGCGTTGGAGCGAAGTCTCCAGGGAGTTACCGTCACCGTCGAGCAGCGCACCCAGGCGCTGTAGCGTCGGCTGTTCGATGAAGCGGTTGATCGCCACGCCGCGGCCGAAGGCCTGGCGCACCTCCAGCAGCAGCCGCGATAGCAGGATCGAATGCCCGCCCAGACTGAAGAAGCTGTCGTCGACGGAAATATCCGACTGGGCCAGTTCCAACAGCTCACTCCAGAGCCCGAGCAGACGCTGCTCGGTCGGTGTGCTGGGTGCTAGCCGCTGTGCCGCTGGCAAGGTCAGTGGATGCGCCCGCAACGCCTGGCGGTCGACTTTGCCGTTGGCGGTGTAGGGCATTTGCTCCAATACCTGGTAGAACACCGGACGCATGTAGTCGGGCAGATGCCGCTCAGCATGCTCACGCAATCCAGTGTCGGCCGCATCACACGTCGGTTGCGCGGCGAAAGCCAGGACGCGGCGTTGGGCATCGATCACCACCGCGATCTGTGCATACAGGCCGCTGTTGCGCAGGCAGTGCTCGATTTCTTCCGGCTCTACGCGAAACCCACGGATCTTCACCTGATTGTCGCGTCGCCCGCACAGCTCGATGCCCTGTGCGGTCCATTTGCCAATATCACCTGTACGGTAGGTGCTCAGCGAACGGCCATCGGGCAGGTCGAGTACGACGAAACGCTCGGCGGTCAGTTCCGGATTGTTCAGATACCCCAACCCGACCCCCGGGCCGCAGATGTACAGCTCTCCGGGTGTCTCCTGAGTGACCGGCTGCAAGTCGTCGTCCAGGATCAGTACCTGGGTATTGGCGATTGGCACCCCCAGGTTGCGATTACTGTCCCCGGCAGCGCAGACGCGAGTCGTCGCCAATACCGTGGTTTCGGTAGGGCCATAGATGTTGTGCATCCGGCATTGTTCGCTGTACCGCGCGATGACCTGGGGCTCGCAGACATCGCCCCCGGTGATCAGGTGGCGCAGGCCAAGCGGCCTGTCATGCGGGAGGATGCTCAACAGCGCTGGCGGCAGAAACGCATGGCTCACCGCCTGGCTGTGGATAAGTTGCACCAGTTGCTGGGGATCGCGGCGCTGGTCATCGCTGGGCATGACCAGTTCCGCGCCGCAGGCGAAGGTCGGCAGGATATCCAGCAGCGAGGCGTCAAAGCCGATGGTTGAGAACTGCAGCACCCGGCTGTGCGCATCCAGTGCGACATGCTCGCGATACCAGGCGATGAAGTGGGTGAGGTTACGCTGGCTGAGCAGCACGCCTTTCGGCTGACCGGTGGTGCCTGAGGTATAGATCGCCACGCAGGCCCGGTCTGCTGTCTCGGGCCGCAGGACCAGCGAGGGCAGGCAGCTGTCAGTGGGCACCTGCAGCGTGCGCACATCCAGCAGGGCCAACTCGGCCTGTGGCTGGCCGTCATGCAGCAGGACCCGGGCGCCAGCATCCTGCAGAATGCGTTGACGACGTTCTGTGGGTGTCGTCGGGTCCAGTGGCAGGTAGATTGCGCCGCAACCCAATATCGCCAACACGCTGGCGTAGAGTGCTGGCGACTTGGCCAGGCAGACGCCCACCACCACTTGCTTATCGTCCTGATCAGGCAGTAACGGCAGCAGTGCCCGTTGCAAGGCCGCGCTCAGTGCGTGCAAGTCGTGATAGCTGCTGCGCTGGCCATCGCGGTTCAGCGCCGGTTGCCGTGCGTGTTGGCGCAGAGCTTGGTCCAGGCCCTCCATCAAGCCGACTTCGCTGCTTACCAGCAGGTCTGTGCGTTGAGAGCGGTTGAACGGATGTCGGTAGGCCAGCGTTTGCAGCCAATCCAGACCGTGCTCACGCGTTTGCAAGCCGGGCTCGACGGCGCACGCTTCGTTCAGATGCTGAGGGTCGCGGGCGAGGTACGCGACCTGCCGGGTGACCAACTCCTCCAAAGCTCGCACCGCATCTTCACGTAGTTGCTGGCCATTGCCCGAGATGGGCGCGACCAGCGGTACGCGGCTGATCAGGCGCGCAGCCGTGGCACTGGCGCACCAGCACAGCAGTTCCAGGTGTGGCAGGGTGTCGGCGTGGCTGGCGCCCAGGCGCACCCTGAGCAACGGCGTTTGCCCCAGGTGTGCCCAGTCACTGGTGCACAGCACCAGGCTGCCGTCCTCCAGAACCAGAGAGTGATGGCTGGCCAAGGCCTGGCGTAGCATCGAGGGTGAATCGGCCAGCAGGGTGGTGTGGCCCTGCTCGTCGAGTATTCGGGCCAGGCTGCTCAGCGCAAGGCTGTGGCCGACCATCAGTATGTCGAGACGTCGCATGCGGATCTCCTCAGGGCAGGTAGCCGCGCAGGGCTTCCTGCACGCAGGGCGACTCGAGCATCGAGCTGCTGCGGAAGAAGCGCAGGATGTTGCCCAGCAACGGATGCTGGTGGTTGATCGGGTAGGCCAGGCCGAGCACTTCCTCGCGCAGCGACTGGCGCAGCGTTTCGCTGACTGGCAAGGCCTCGATCAGGTTGAAGTCGAAGGCCTGCTGGATGTCGTTGGTCAGGTACTGGCCCAGGAACACGGGCAGCACCTGGGCGATCATCTGGCGATCGACCTCGGGCGCGGCTTGCCAATAGATGCGCGTCAGCCGCGCCCAGAAGCTCGAATGCCGACCTTCGTCGAGCAGGTGATCGGCCATCAGCCCCTTCACCGAGGGCTTGACCGTGTCGTCGCGGGCGAAGGCGGCGACATCGTCGGTCAGGGTGTTTTCGGCAATGCCGACGCAGATCAGCTCAAGAGCGTCCCGCAGCGTTTCCGGCACCTGTGCCAGTGCGGTGGGGATCGCACGGCTGAGTTCGATCTCGGTGGGCAGGGCGATCGGCTCGAGGCCGGTCAGGGCGATGGTCTGCTGCAGGAAGTCCATGGCCACCAGCGCGTGGTAGTCCTCGTCGACCACCACGGTCATGGCGTCATAGCGGCAGGCGAAGGGGAAGCGCACGGTGAAGCGGTCCTTGGCAATCCGCCGGGCCGTGCGGTCGACGATTTCGGTCTCGAAGATCACCACGTCGTTGATGAACTTGTAGAGGCTCTGCACCAGCACGAAATCACGCAGGTGCGGGCAAGCCCGTTGGAATGTGGCGCTGAGTACCAAGGGTTGGCGGCTGAGGGGGTAGATCAGACGCTGGTCGTCCTCGAGCCGCCGCCGCGGGCGAGTACGGATGGTGGCACGCTCCTCCCAGCTGTCGGCGAAGGAGCGGTAATCGAGCGCGTTCATGGCGTGACCTCGCTGGCGGTGACCTGCAGCGAGGCGCGCAGACGGTCCCACAGCGCGGTGCGGCTCTGGACGGCGGCGATGGCGGCTTCGTACACCTCGTGTTGACGTTGCGGGTCATCGTTCACCAAGCGTGCCAGCAATGCTTCGGCGGCCGGGCCGTGGTCTTCGGCGTCGACCTCGATGTGGCGCTGCAGGTAATAGCGGAAGGTCGGGGCCTGCGCCTGGTCGATGCCCCATTCGTCGAGGATCTGCTGGAACATCGCCGGGATGACGCTTTCGCGGCCATGCAGGAAGGCGGCTGCCACGCGATGGGCAGGTGCGTTGAGTGCCACCTCGAGAGTGTCACCGACGAAGTGCCTGGCGGCCTCGCTGGCGCCACAGCGCTGCAGGGCAGTGGCGTAGTCGAGGCCCTGTTGTTGCAGATGGACGAAGCGCTCGATGGCCTGGGTGCTGGCACCCACTTCGCGCATGGCGTCCAGATACAGTTCGAAGTGGCTGTAGTGGCCGTGCTGCGGGCAGTCATCAGATTCTTCGCCGAGCACGATCTCGTTGATCAGGCGGGCGGCGGCGGGGTCCACCGGTGGTAGCCAGGGCAGGCTTACGCAGGTCAGTTCCCGTTGCAGGCGCTTGGTCAGCGACATGAAGTCCCACACCGCGAAAACATGGGTTTCCATGAAACGTTGCAAGGTTTCAATAGTGTCGATTTCTGAGAAGAGCGGGTGTTGGGCGAGCGTGGATTTATGACTGGAAAGTGTGCGCTTCAATGTGCTCATGGTTGATATCCATTGTGTGAAAGTTGGCATGTTTTCCCGATAAGTTGCAGCCGTTGAAATACGCCGGGCGAACGGGGTCCTCGACAGGTACTCGATGGCTGAACAGTCTCGGTGATGGTGGCCGCCCCTTGATTCGTCTGGCGTGTACGTAGTCAAGCCGTGTCGGGTGTCGGCGATATAAAAGTTAGAACAACATCAAAGTTTGCCGCAAATGTTTTTTGAAATATTTTAATAATTGAAAAGTTTCGAGCAATAGTGTGCTGAATAAAACATTTGAAGTGTTTTATTTTGGCAAGACAGGCCTCTTCCGATAATTAGTCATCAGAAAACAAAGTTGAGTGAATGCCTCACTCGAAGCACTGGTGAATGGAAATACGAGGATGTTCCACTGTTGAGGGGCGGCTGATCGCCACGCGGCCCTTGCCCCGGTGTCGGGCTCCTTCTGCGGGTAAATGGAAGGCATGCGACCGGGCCCGGGACGGACGATCGGCAGTCGCAGCGCGACTAGAGTGGGCTCAAACGACTCGCGCTGCCATGGTCATTGGCAGCGCATCAGGGGAAACAACGCCTTCAAGAGGGGGAGTAGCCTGCTCAGAGGCTCAATAAGCCAAGATGCGTGTTGAAGATTCTCACGAGTCTTTGGTCTTGATACGACTTGTCGACCCTATGGTCGGGCAACTCGATGAGCTCCAGTTCGCGCCGGACGAAGGCGTGCCAGCCAAGCATTTCGGGGAGGGCTCCAGGTGGGTAGAGGACCGTCACCGGTAACCGTATGGCATTCGCGCTGGCATCGGGTTCTGCCACCCTTGGGCTGTCACAGCTGGAAACAAACAAATGGCGGGTCTGCCCGGGGTACTCGCGTTCCGCCAGTTGTGCCAGCTCGAACGCCATGTGGGCTCCCAGGCGCTGGCCAAACATGGCATGGGGCCCTTCGAGGTAAGGATGCAGGTGCTTGGCCACGGTTCGAGCCAGGGGAGAGGGGCCTTGCAGCGGGTCGCACGGGCTGCATTCGGCATGGCGTCGAACATCCACTGCTATCAGTTCGATATGGTCGCTCAAGGCATGGGACCAGGCGCGATATTGCTCCAGGTGCTCCTGGCTACAGGCGAGGCAGATCAGACGGATTCTCGGGGGTTGCCCGAAGTGCTCTGGTGCCGGTGGTTTCTGGACGTGCACTGTCTGTCCTTCGCTCCGTTCGGTGCCGGAGCTTCATGGCTGACACGGCTTTTGGCTATGTCAGCAGGTGATTCATTTGCCGGCTTGGCTGTTCAGGTAGTTCCTGATGGTACGTGATGCCGTATTGAGGTGCCTTTCCAGCACGTCGATGGCCTGGTCCACCAACTTGTCGCTGGCAGCGTCCACCAGTGCGATGTGGTCGTCCTGAGTCAGCTTGCCCAGGCCCATCGACGACAGGTGGAAGCGCAGGAAGCGCTCCTCTTCGTTGAGCTCGATCTCGATCATGCGCAGCAACTTGTGGTTGTGCGCCTTGCTGTACAGCGTCATGTGGAACAGGCGGTTGAGGCGGCCGATCTCCGCGTGGCGTGTCTCGTTCTCCAGTTGCTGGATGTAGTTGCGGGCGAGGGCGATGTCGCTAGCGTCCAGGTGGGGAATCGACTGGCGCAGCGCTTCGGTCTCGAGCAGAACGCGCAGGCCATAGGTGTCGACGGCATCTTCGCCGATCAGCGGTGCGACCACGGCGCCCTTGTGCATCACCACCTTGAGCAGCGATTGCGCCTCGAGCTGGCGCAGCGCCTCGCGCACTGGCATGCGGCTGACCCCGAACAGGCCGGCGAGCTCCTGCTGGCGCAAGGCGGTGCCGGGAGGCAGCCGCCCATCGACAATAGCGCTGCGCAGACGCTCTTCGATCACGCTGCGGGCAAGGTGCGCTGGCACCTGCTCGTTACCCAGCACGGAGCTGAGGAGTCTGGTTTTCTCGGCCACGCGGAGTCTGCCTCGATGATTGCGATGATTGGATCCAATAACCCTAGTCAGCGGGGTGATGGCTTGTCAAACCGCGGTGACGGGTGCCTGCGGCCGATGGAATGCGGCTATCGTGAATGAAGTCATCGAGCAAAGGAAGTCGGACTTTTCCTGGCTCGATGATCGTAACCTCCTACGCTTTTTCACGCGCACCGTGATTGTAAGGTGCCATTGTCTTTTCCCCCGGCAAGCCGCACCATCGCTGCTTTGGACTGGTCTGGATGGGTGTTCGCAGTGGCGATACCTGGAATGCTCAATTTGGCCGTGCGTCGCCTCGGCCTCGCCGTGCTGCTTGGCTGCCTGCTGCTGGGCGGCCTGCATGCGGATTGGGATTTCGCCCAGATCAGCCGCCGCGCGCAACAGCTGTACGGCCCGCTTGGTGCAGGGCAGGGGCGTATCGACGCCTGGCAGAACCTGATGGCCACGCAGAACCAGGGCAGCGAACTGGACAAACTGCAGGTGGTCAACCTGTTCTTCAACAAGCAGCTGCGCTATGTCGAGGACATCGACCTGTGGCATGAGGTCGATTACTGGGCCACGCCGGTCCAGTCGCTGATCAAGGGTGCCGGCGATTGCGAGGACTACGCCATCGCCAAGTATTTCAGCCTGCGCCGCATGGGCGTGCCCGCCGAAAAACTGCGCATCACCTACGTCAAGGCGTTGCGCCTGAACCGGGCGCACATGGTCCTGACCTATTATTCAAGCCCACAGGCCCAGCCGCTGGTGCTCGACAGCCTGATGGACGCGATCAAGCCGGCCAGCCAGCGCAACGACCTGCTGCCAGTCTATGCCTTCAACGGCGAAGGTCTGTGGCTGTCCGGCGCCGGGGGCAACAAGAAGGTCGGCGACACCAAGCGCCTGTCACGCTGGCAGGACGTGCTGAAGAAAATGCAGGCCGAAGGGTTCCCGGCCGAACCGGTTTATTGAGGAGCACAGATGTCACTGTTCAAACAATTGTTGCTTGCCATATGCCTGCTCCTGACCATCGCCTTCAGCGGCAGCTTCATGGTCAGCCTGGAGAGTTCGCGCAGCCAGTACGTCAACCAGCTGCGCTCCCACGCCCAGGATGCGGCGACGGCGCTGGCCTTGTCGCTCACACCGAACATCGATGATCCGGCGATGGTCGAGCTGATGGTCAGCTCGATTTTCGACAGCGGTTATTACTCGAGCATCAAGGTCATCGACCTGGACTCCAACGCCGTCCTCGTCGAGCGCCATGCCGAACCAGACAGCAATGGCGTGCCCCGCTGGTTCATCGGCCTGATCGGGCTGGAGCCGGCCGGCGGCGATGCCATTGTCAGCCGGGGCTGGCAGCAGGCTGCGCGGGTCGAGGTGATCAGCCACCCGATGTTCGCCCTGGCCAAGCTCTGGCAGAGTGCCCTGGGCAGCCTTGGCTGGTTGCTGCTGTGCGGGGTGGTGAGTGCGGTGCTGGGCGCACTGCTGTTGCGCCGCCAACTGCGGCCGCTGGACTACATGGTGGCGCAGTCCCACGCCATCGCCCGCCGTGAGTTCCTCAGCCTGCCCGAGCTGCCGCGTACGCCAGAACTGCGTCGGGTGGTGCAGGCGATGAACCAGATGGTCGAGAAGCTCAAGGCACTGTTCACCGAACAGGCCGAGCGCAGCGAAAAGCTGCGCAGCGAGTCGTACCAGGACAGCCTCACGGGGCTGGCCAACCGGCGCTACTTCGAAATGCAGTTGAACACGCGTGTCAGCAACCTCGAAGAGGCCCGAGCCGGTTACCTGCTGTTGCTGCGGGTGCAGGACCTGGCCGGCCTCAACGCCCGCCTGGGCGGCCAGCGCACCGACCAGTTGCTGCAGGCGGTGGGCGAGCAGTTGCGGCGCACATGCGCCAGCTATCCGGAAACCAAGGACTTGATCACCCGCAGCCGCGGTGGCGAGTTTGCCGTACTGGCGCCGGGGATGGTGCATGAGGAGGCAGTGCAACTGGCACAGGCCCTTGAGGCGACCTTGCAGAGTCTGCATGTGACGGGGGCCAGCGATGTCGACCCGGTGGCCTGTATCGGGTTGGCGCCGTTCAGCCCTGGGGATGCACCGCAAGCATTGTTGAAGCTGGCCGACGAGGCGTTGGCACGTGCCGAGAGCCAACCGGAGCCGGGCTGGGTCTGCCTGGAGCAGGGCGCCGCGGCCCAGGCTGCCGACAGCCATCACGCCTGGCATTCACGCCTTGACCAGGCGCTGGACAAGGGACAGTTCGAACTGTTCTTCCAGCCCGTGGTGGATTGCCAGGCGCCAGAGCGTGTCCTGCACTTCAAGGTGATTTCGCGTCTGCACGATGGACAGGGTGAGGCGCTCGCCGCCGGGCGCTTCCTGCCTTGGCTCGAGCGCTTCGGCTGGATGCCACGGCTCGACCTGCTGGTGCTGGAGAACGTGTTGCGGCATCTGCAGCAGCATGGCGAGTCGCTGGCGCTGAACCTTTCCGCCGCCACTCTGGCCGATGCCAAGGCGTTGCAGCGAGTCTACGAGCTGCTGGGGCAGCATGCGGCATTGGGGCCCAGGTTGACCTTCGAGATCGGCGAGGAGCAACTGCCAGAGCAGGCACAGCTGGAGAAACTGACCCGCCACCTGCACAGGCTCGGTTTCGGTCTGGCGCTGCAGCGCTTCGGCGGGCGCTTCAGCATGATCGGCAACCTGGCTCACCTTGGGTTGGCGTACCTGAAGATCGATGGCGGTTATATCCGCAGCATCGACCAGGAGCGGCACAAGCGGCTGTTCATCGAAGCGATCCAGGGGGCAGCGCACAGCATCGACCTGCCGTTGATCGCCGAACGTGTGGAGACGGAAGGGGAGCTGCAGGTGCTGCGCGAGATGGGCGTGCAGG
Organism: Pseudomonas wayambapalatensis; assembly: GCA_014268975.2. Classification (GTDB taxonomy): domain Bacteria; phylum Pseudomonadota; class Gammaproteobacteria; order Pseudomonadales; family Pseudomonadaceae; genus Aquipseudomonas; species Aquipseudomonas wayambapalatensis. Next base: position 316,783 of record CP077096.1, read on the forward strand.
GAATCCAGGGGCAATTGGTTGGAGAGCCAGCGCCCTGGAAATGAGGGCGCTGTATCCGCAGATCCTCAGATCAACCCGCCCTCTTCATCGTCTTCGATCAGGTTGTTCAGGCTTCCCAACGCCTTGCGCGCGGTGGAACGGCTGAGCAGTTTGGCCTGGGCACCAGGGGGCAGGTCGGTGATGCTGAACACGCCCTTGGCGGTCAACACCTCGATCAAGTCCTCGAGCACACGGATCATGTCCAGATCGCTCTGCTTGAGCTGCTTGAGACTGTTCTCCACGACATCATCGGCGAACCATTCCTGGATTTCGGTATGGTCGGCCGGCAGCGTGTCGGTGTGCTCGGCAAAGGCAGCTGCTTCTACCCGCAGCAACTGGCCGTTGGCATCGCGTTGCACGTAGAACATGGCATCGACCCTCGTCACGATGATTCCTTTTTGGTTGTCAGCAGCATAGGCAAAGTTCAGCAGGCCTGCCGGGCCTGGCAGGCGAGTATGCGCCGTGAGGCGACGGCAGGAAAGCGCCGCACCCCCGGCGGCCGGTAAAAGCCGCCAGGGGCGTGGGCATCAGCTGTTGGAGTTGTCGATCTTGATGGTCGGGTCGGCGCCACTGATCAACGAGTTGATCGTGGTGTTCGACCAGTTCACGCCCTCGAGCTTGATGGTCACGTCAGCGTTGGCCAGGCCGCCGGCGGCATTGAGTTTGCCTTCGGTGCTGACCTGCAGGGTCGACTCACCGTTCACGGTGGTGATCTTAAGGAAGTTGTCGATGGTGCTGGCCTTCTCGCCCTGCAGCAGGTCGCGCAGGTCGAGGCGGTCGCCCTCGGTGGCCTTGAAGTCCTTGATCACGTCGTTGCCCAGGTCGCCGGCCTTCCACACGAAGGTGTCGGCACCGGTACCACCGATGAGGATGTCATCACCCTTGCCACCGATCAGCACGTCGTTGCCAGCACCGCCAATGAGGATGTCGTTGCCTTCACCGCCCAGCAGCGTGTCGTTGCCGGTGCCGCCGAGCAGGATGTCGTTGCCCCGACCGCCGTCGATGTAGTCGTCGCCACCCTGGCCGAAGATGATGTCGTCGCCATCGCCGCCCATCAGCGTGTCGTTGCCGTCGTTGCTGCGCGAGATGTCGAACTCGGTGTAGTGCTCGGTCACGTACTTGTGCATTGCCCGTGCATCTACATCGCCCGCATCGACGCCCAGCTTGTTGGCGACATAACCGCGGATCGCATCGACACCGGTACCTGCGACCGAGTCGAAGGTGACCAGGTCACCGAAGATGATGTCGTTGCCGTCACCGCCGTTGACCGTATCGTTACCCGGCTGGGTGACCTCGGTGTGACCGAGGATGGCTTCGGCCAGTTTGCTCGGGTCGATGTTGGTCTGTGGCTTGCCATCGGTGTCGAACGGCTTGAGATCGTTGGTCTTGATATCGCTGTTCAGGCCGATGGCCTCGACCTGCGACAGACCCGACAGCAGCTTGAAGGCGGCGGTCGAGTCGTTCATGGTCGCGGTCGTGGTATCGGAGCCGTTACCGGCGCGGGTGGACAGTTCATAGCCACCGTTACCTTCGGCACGCACATCGCCGCTGGTGGTCACGTTCCAGCTGCCCCAGGAGTAGGTCTGGACGGTCAGCTTGCCGGTGCTGTCTATGGTTATGTAGTTGGTGTTGTCCAGGTACTTGGAGATCGTATTGCCTGGTTTCCAGTTGTTCGCCGTCAGGAAGCTGTCCAGCGTGGTGCTGGTGTTGCCCAGGGTCGGGTTGCCGCGCTCGCTGGTCTGGTAGTAGGTCGGCTTGCCGTCGGTGACGAAGAACGTCTGGTTGCTGCCGGTGTTGCCAGCATTCTGGAGGTTCTGGAACCAGTTGGCGGTGGTCTTGAAGGCGTCCTCGTAGTTGGTGCCGCCGTTGGAGTTCAGCGTCTTCAGGGCGTTGAGCAGGGTCTGCAGGCCGGCATCGTTGAGGGTCACCGAGACCGAGGATTTCACCTGGCTGGCGAAGTCCACGAGCAGGATGTTCACGGTACCGGACTGGTCGCCCTTGACGCTGGCGGCCAGGGTCTTGAACACCGACTCCAGCGACTGCTTCGCCGCATCCACGCCAGACGAGCCCATGCTGCCCGAGGTGTCGACGATGAAGGCGATGTTGTAGTTCTGACCTGGCACCACGTGCAGGCCGACCACGTCGGCGACGACGATATCGTTGCCATCGGTACCGGTGAAGCTGTCGCCTTCCGACGTCAGGTTGCTGGTGTTGTAGGTCTGCGGGTACACCGTGACCTTGATGGTGCCTTCGTTGGTCGCGGTGCTGCCGCCAACGCTTTCGGTGGACGTGGAGCTGACCTTCACATCGAATTGGCCGCTGTAGTAGGTCGGTGGCTTGATTGCCAGGCTGCCCAGGTTCCAGCCGGTGACGTCCACCGCGCTGCTACCGACGGTGAGGCTATGGCCTGCGTTATCGCTGATCACCGAGCCCGCCGGGATGCCGCTGAGTTTCACGCTCAGGGTTTCCGAGCCGTCGGTGTCGGTCAGGTTGGTGTTGATGCCGACCAGCTTGACGGGGGCGCCATTCTCACGACCTTCGTTGAGCTTGTAGCCGTCGTAGTAACCCTGGCCGTTGCTGCCGTGCAGTTCGGAAACGGTCAGGCCGGCATTGGTCATCGCCCCGAGGTTCGGGTACATCGGGATGGTCGAGCTGTTCAGGTCGGTGACCGCGCCGTTGCCCACCTTGATGTTGATGTCCAGGCTGCCTGGGCCGGCCTGGTTGGCGTTGTAGATCTCCAGGGTGTAGTAGCCGCTGGTGGTCGGCGTGTAGCTGCCGGTGATGGCGCCACTGGCGTTGCCCCAGGTGCCGCTGGCGACGTTCTTGCCGCCGATCACGATCTGCAGGCTGTCGTCGGCCGTGCCGCTGAAGGTGTAGGTCTTGCCGGCTTCCAGATAGATCAGGCCGGAGGTCTTCGAGCCGGTGCCCGGGGTCACGGTGGCGGTGGTATCGACCGTGGTGACCTGCTCGCTCTTGCTGGCGTTGCCGGAGTTGGCGAACACGTTCTTGAGCTGGTCGCCGGTGATGCCGTTGCCGTTGTTGCCCAGGCCGTTGAGGCTGTTCCAGGTTTCCTTGGTCAGACCGATCGAGTTGACGTTGTTGTTGCCGATCGACAGGTCAGGCCTGTCGGCGACCGGCGTGATATCGACCTTCATGGTCACTTCGCTGCCGGTGTTGGTGCCATCGTTTGGCTTGTACTTGATCTGTGCGTAGTCGGCCTGCTTGTTGCCCACGCCGCTGCCACCATAGCCATCTGCGCCCGACTGGTTGGCCAGCGGCACGAACTTGAGCTTGCCGGCGGCGATGTCGGCCTGGCTGATGGTCTGGTTGAGCGACACGTCGACCCACGAAGTGCCGTTGAAGAACTTCAGGTTGCCCAGATCCGGCAGCTTGCTGATGGTCACGCCCAGGCCGGTGTTGCCATCGGCGTCGGTGACCTTGAAGTCGCCCCACTGGAACACGTAGTCGGTGTCTTCGGTGCCCGTTACGGCGCCGCCTGGCGATACCGGCATGTGGTCGTTGTCGATGATCGTGGTGGTGACGCTCGACTTGCTCGGGTTGACCTGCAGGTTTTCGAAGCCGCCGCCGCTGACACCGCTGATCTGGACGGTGAAGTTCTCCGAGCCTTCGACGAGTTGGTCATCAATGGTCTTGATGTCGAAGGTGGCGGTGCTGCTGCCAGCCGGGATCTTCACGGTGACCACGCCGGTGTAGTCCTGGCCGTTGGTGGCGGTGCCACTGTAGCTCAGGGTGACAGTGACCTCGGTCTTGGACGGATTGGTCAGGGTCAGGGTGTAGTGCGCGGTGTCGCCTTCGGTCACCGACGTGTCGCCGCTGATGCCCACGGTGGTCAGGTCGCCCTGGCCGCTCGGCTCGTCGGTGACGGTGGTGGTGACGGTATTGCTGCCAAGGGTCAGCTTCTCGAAGTTGTCGCCGCCGGTGACCGATTCGATCTTGTTGACGATCGGTGCCTGGCCGCCGACATAGACGTCGTCCTTGGCGGTGATGGTGAAGGTGCCAGTGGCGCTGCCAGCCGGCACGGTGACCTTGGTGCCGTCGCTCAGGGTGAACACCAGGCCGCTGTGGCCGGTGACCGACAGGCCCTGGGCGTTGGTCAGGGTGACGGTGTAGGTGACCTGGCCGCCTTCGGTGACAGTGGTCTTGTCAGCAGACAGCGTTGCAACGACTTCGCTGATGGTGTCGGTGATCTGCACGGTGGCCGAACCACCGAGCTCCAGATTCTCGAAGGTCTTGCCCGGAACGGTGGCGTCGCTGATGCCCACGGTCAGGGAACCCGAGTCTTTGAAGACGTCATCGCCCTGGGCTGGCGCCTTGTATTCGACCTGCGTCTGGCCCGCGGCGATGGTGACCTTGTCGCCATTGCTCAGGGTGACGGTGAGCGGACGATCCAGCGGCTGGTTCACTTTGACGGTGAACGACGGCTGCTGGGCTTCGTTCACATCGCCATTGCTGACGATGGTGACCGAGACCTTGTCGCCTTGGTTACCTGCACCCGGGGTGCCGGTGCCGGGCTCGTCGGTGACAGAGGTGGTGACAGTATTACTGCCGAGGGTCAGCTTCTCGAAGTTGTCGCCACCGGTGACGGACTCGATCTTGTTGACGATGTTCGGCTGGCCACCGACGTACACGTCGTCTTTCGCGGTGATGGTGAAGGTGCCAGTGGCGCTGCCCGCTGGAACGGTGACTTTGGTGCCGTCGCTCAGGGTGAACACCAAGCCGTTGTGGCCGGTAACCGACAGGCCTTGGGCGTTGGTCAGGGTGACGGTGTAGGTGACCTGGCCGCCTTCGGTGACAGTGGTCTTGTCAGCAGACAGCGTTGCAACGACTTCGCTGATGGTGTCGGTGATCTGCACGGTGGCCGAACCACCGAGCTCCAGATTCTCGAAGGTCTTGCCCGGAACGGTGGCGTCGCTGATGCCCACGGTCAGGGAACCCGAGTCTTTGAAGACGTCATCGCCCTGGGCTGGCGCCTTGTATTCGACCTGCGTCTGGCCCGCGGCGATGGTGACCTTGTCGCCATTGCTCAGGGTGACGGTGAGCGGACGATCCAGCGGCTGGTTCACTTTGACGGTGAACGACGGCTGCTGGGCTTCGTTCACATCGCCATTGCTGACGATGGTGACCGAGACCTTGTCGCCTTGGTTACCTGCACCCGGGGTGCCGGTGCCGGGCTCGTCGGTGACAGAGGTGGTGACAGTATTACTGCCGAGGGTCAGCTTCTCGAAGTTGTCGCCACCGGTGACGGACTCGATCTTGTTGACGATGTTCGGCTGGCCACCGACGTACACGTCGTCTTTCGCGGTGATGGTGAAGGTGCCAGTGGCGCTGCCCGCTGGAACGGTGACTTTGGTGCCGTCGCTCAGGGTGAACACCAAGCCGTTGTGGCCGGTAACCGACAGGCCTTGGGCGTTGGTCAGGGTGACGGTGTAGGTGACCTGGCCGCCTTCGGTGACAGTGGTCTTGTCAGCAGACAGCGTTGCAACGACTTCGCTGATGGTGTCGGTGATCTGCACGGTGGCCGAACCACCGAGCTCCAGATTCTCGAAGGTCTTGCCCGGAACGGTGGCGTCGCTGATGCCCACGGTCAGGGAACCCGAGTCTTTGAAGACGTCATCGCCCTGGGCTGGCGCCTTGTATTCGACCTGCGTCTGGCCCGCGGCGATGGTGACCTTGTCGCCATTGCTCAGGGTGACGGTGAGCGGACGATCCAGCGGCTGGTTCACTTTGACGGTGAACGACGGCTGCTGGGCTTCGTTCACATCGCCATTGCTGACGATGGTGACCGAGACCTTGTCGCCTTGGTTACCTGCACCCGGGGTGCCGGTGCCGGGCTCGTCGGTGACAGAGGTGGTGACAGTATTACTGCCGAGGGTCAGCTTCTCGAAGTTGTCGCCACCGGTGACGGACTCGATCTTGTTGACGATGTTCGGCTGGCCACCGACGTACACGTCATCTTTCGCGGTGATGGTGAAGGTGCCGGTGGCGCTGCCCGCTGGAACGGTGACTTTGGTGCCGTCGCTCAGGGTGAACACCAAGCCGTTGTGGCCGGTAACCGACAGGCCCTGGGCGTTGGTCAGGGTGACAGTGTAGGTGACCTGGCCACCTTCGCTGACGGTGGTTTTGTCGGCGCTGAGGGTCGCTACTACTTCGCTGATGGTGTCAGCGATCTGCACGGTGGCCGAACCACCGAGCTCCAGGTTTTCGAAGGTCTTGCCTGGAACGGTGGCGTCACTGATGCCCACGGTCAGGGAGCCCGAGTCTTTGAAGACATCATCGCCCTGGGCCGGTGCCTTGTATTCAACTTGGGTCTGGCCCGCAGCGATGGTGACCTTGTCGCCATTGCTCAAGGTAACGGTCAGCGGACGATCCAGTGGCTGATTCACTTTGACAGTGAACGATGGCTGCTGATCTTCGGTGACATTGCCGTTGCTGACGATGGTGACGGAGACCTTGTCGCCTTCGTTGCCGGTGCCCGGAGTACCAGTGCCCGGTTCATCGGTGACGTCAGTTTTCACTTCGCCCTGACTCAAGGTCAGTTTTTCGAAGTTGTCGGCGCCAGTGACGGATTCCAGCTTGTTCACGATCGATGGCTGACCGCCAACGTACACGTCGTCCGGTGCGTGGATGGTGATAGTGCCGGTGGCGCTGCCAGCCGGAACGGTCACTTTGGTGCCATCCGAAAGAGTGAAGGTCAGGCCGCCGTGGCCTTTGACATCCAGACCTTGGGCGTTGGTCAGGGTAACGGTGTAAGTGATCTCGCCGCCTTCGCTGACAGTGGTTTTGTCAGCAGTCAGGGTGGCGACAACTTCACTTTCGGTGTCAGCGATCTGAACAGTTGCCGAACCACCGAGCTCGAGGTTTTCGAAGGTCTTGCCCGGTACGGTGGCATCGGTGATGCCAACAGTCAGAGAACCCGAATCCTTGAAGACGTCATCACCTTGTGCCGGTGCCTTGTACTCAACCTGAGTCTGGCCGGCCGCGATGGTGACTTTGTCGCCATTGCTCAAGGTAACGGTGAGCGGACGATCCAGCGGCTGGTTCACTTTGACAGTGAAGCTTGGCTGCTGGTCTTCGGTGACATTGCCATTGCTGACGATGGTGACGGAAACCTTGTCACCCTCGTTGCCAGTACCCGGAGTGCCAGTGCCTGGCTCGTCTGTCACCGTGGTGGTGACGGTGTTGTCGCCGAGGGTCAGCTTCTCGAAGTTGTCGCCGCCGGTGACGGACTCGATCTTGTTGACGATGTTCGGCTGGCCACCGACGTAGACGTCGTCCTTGGCGGTGATGGTGAAGGTGCCAGTAGCACTGCCCGCCGGAACGGTAACCTTGGTGCCATCGCTCAGGGTGAATACCAGACCGCCATGGCCGGTGACAGACAGACCTTGGGCGTTGGTCAGGGTAACGGTGTAGGTCACCTGACCGCCTTCGCTGACGGTGGTCTTGTCGGCGCTGAGGGTGGCGACTACTTCGCTGATGGTGTCAGCGATCTGAACGGTCGCCGAACCACCCAGTTCAAGGTTCTCGAAGGTCTTGCCCGGAACGGTGGCGTCACTGATGCCCACGGTCAGGGAGCCCGAGTCTTTGAAGACATCATCGCCCTGGGCCGGTGCCTTGTATTCAACTTGGGTCTGGCCCGCAGCGATGGTGACTTTGTCGCCATTGCTCAAGGTAACGGTCAGCGGACGGTCCAGTGGCTGGTTCACTTTGACAGTGAAGCTTGGCTGCTGGTCTTCGGTGACATTGCCATTGCTGACGATGGTGACGGAAACCTTGTCACCCTCGTTGCCAGTACCCGGAGTGCCAGTGCCTGGCTCGTCTGTCACCGTGGTGGTGACGGTGTTGTCGCCGAGGGTCAGCTTCTCGAAGTTGTCTGCGCCAATAACGCCTTCCAGCTTGTTCACGATCGCTGGCTGGCCACCGACGTACACGTCGTCCGGTGCGTGGATGGTGATGGTGCCGGTGGCACTGCCCGCCGGAACGGTGACTTTGGTGCCATCCGAAAGAGTGAAGGTCAGACCGCCGTGACCCTTGACGTCAAGGCCTTGGGCGTTGGTCAGGGTGACGGTGTAGGTGATCTCGCCGCCTTCAGACACAGTGGTTTTGTCTGCAGTCAGGGTGGCGACAACTTCACTTTCGGTATCGGCGATCTGAACGGTGGCCGAGCCACCCAGTTCCAGATTCTCGAAGGTCTTGCCCGGTACGGTTGCATCGCTGATGCCAACGGTGAGCGAGCCCGAGTCTTTGAAGACGTCATCGCCCTGAGCTGGAGCTTTGTACTCAACCTGGGTCTGGCCCGCAGCGATGGTGACCTTGTCGCCATTGCTCAGGGTGACAGTCAGCGGACGATCCAGCGGCTGGTTCACTTTGACAGTGAACGACGGCTGCTGATCTTCGGTGACATTGCCATTGCTGACGATGGTGACGGAGACCTTGTCGCCTTCGTTGCCGGTGCCCGGAGTACCAGTGCCCGGTTCATCGGTGACGTCAGTTTTCACTTCGCCCTGACTCAAGGTCAGTTTTTCGAAGTTGTCGGCGCCAGTGACGGACTCCAGCTTGTTCACGATTGCTGGCTGGCCACCGACGTACACGTCGTCCGGTGCGTGGATGGTGATGGTGCCGGTAGCGCTGCCTGCCGGAACGGTCACTTTGGTGCCGTCGCTGAGGGTGAAGACCAGGCCGTTATGGCCGGTAACCGAGAGACCTTGGGCGTTGGTCAGGGTAACGGTGTAAGTGATCTCGCCGCCTTCGCTGACAGTGGTTTTGTCTGCAGTCAGGTTGGCGACAACTTCACTTTCGGTATCGGCGATCTGAACGGTGGCCGAGCCACCCAGTTCCAGATTCTCGAAGGTCTTGCCCGGTACGGTTGCATCGCTGATGCCAACGGTGAGCGAACCCGAGTCTTTGAAGACGTCATCGCCCTGAGCTGGAGCTTTGTACTCAACCTGGGTTTGGCCCGCAGCGATGGTGACTTTGTCGCCGTTGCTCAAGGTGACAGTCAGCGGACGATCCAGCGGCTGGTTCACTTTTACGGTGAACGACGGCTGCTGATCTTCGGTGACATTGCCGTTGCTGACGATGGTGACGGAGACCTTGTCGCCTTCGTTGCCGGTGCCTGGAGTACCAGTGCCTGGCTCATCGGTGACGTCAGTTTTCACTTCGCCCTGACCCAGAGTCAGTTTCTCGAAGTTATCCGCGCCAGTAACGCCTTCCAGCTTGTTCACGATCGCTGGCTGGCCACCGACGTACACATCGTCCGGTGCGTGAATGGTGATGGTGCCTGTTGCACTGCCCGCCGGAACGGTCACTTTGGTGCCGTCGCTGAGGGTGAACACCAAGCCGTTATGGCCGGTAACCGAGAGACCTTGGGCGTTGGTCAGGGTAACGGTGTAAGTGATCTCGCCGCCTTCGCTGACAGTGGTTTTGTCAGCAGTCAGGGTGGCGACAACCTCACTTTCGGTGTCAGTGATCTGAACAGTGGCGGAGCCACCCAGCTCCAGATTCTCGAAGGTCTTGCCTGGGACGGTTGCATCGCTGATGCCAACGGTGAGCGAACCCGAGTCTTTGAAGACGTCATCGCCCTGAGCTGGAGCTTTGTACTCAACCTGGGTTTGGCCCGCAGCGATGGTGACTTTGTCGCCGTTGCTCAAGGTGACAGTCAGCGGACGATCCAGCGGCTGGTTCACTTTTACGGTGAACGACGGCTGCTGATCTTCGGTGACATTGCCGTTGCTGACGATGGTGACGGAGACCTTGTCGCCTTCGTTGCCGGTGCCTGGAGTACCAGTGCCTGGCTCATCGGTGACGTCAGTTTTCACTTCGCCCTGACCCAGAGTCAGTTTCTCGAAGTTATCCGCGCCAGTGACGCCTTCGAGTTTGTTGACGATAGAAGGCTGACCGCCGACGTACACGTCGTCCGGTGCGTGGATGGTGATGGTGCCGGTGGCACTGCCTGCCGGAACGGTGACTTTGGTGCCGTCGCTGAGCGTGAACACCAAGCCGTTATGGCCAGTAACCGACAGACCTTGGGCGTTGGTCAGCGTGACGGTATAGGTGATATCGCCGCCTTCGCTGACGGTCGTTTTGTCTGCAGTCAGGGTGGCGACCACTTCACTTTCGGTGTCAGCGATCTGAACAGTTGCCGAACCACCGAGCTCGAGGTTTTCGAAGGTCTTGCCCGGAACGGTGGCATCGGTGATGCCAACAGTCAGAGAACCCGAATCCTTGAAGACGTCATCGCCTTGGGCTGGGGCTTTGTACTCAACTTGGGTCTGGCCGGCAGCGATGGTGACCTTGTCGCCATTGCTCAAGGTGACGGTCAGCGGACGGTCCAGTGGCTGGTTCACTTTGACGGTGAACGACGGCTGCTGATCTTCGGTGACATTGCCATTGCTGATGATGGTGACGGAAACCTTGTCACCCTCGTTGCCAGTACCCGGAGTGCCAGTGCCTGGCTCGTCTGTCACCGTGGTGGTGACGGTACCGTCACCCAGCGTCAGTTTCTCGAAGTTATCCGCGCCGGTAACACCTTCCAGCTTGTTGATGATCGATGGCTGACCGCCAACGTACACGTCGTCCGGCGCATGGATGGTGATGGTGCCGGTGGCACTGCCAGCCGGAACGGTCACTTTGGTGCCGTCGCTGAGCGTGAATACCAGGCCGTTATGGCCGGTAACCGACAGACCTTGGGCGTTGGTCAGGGTAACGGTGTAAGTGATCTCGCCGCCTTCGGACACGGTGGTCTTGTCAGCGGTCAGGGTTGCGACGACTTCGCTTTCGGTATCGGCGATCTGCACGGTGGCCGAACCACCGAGCTCGAGGTTTTCGAAGGTCTTGCCCGGTACGGTGGCATCGGTGATGCCAACAGTCAGAGAACCCGAGTCTTTGAAGACATCATCGCCCTGGGCCGGTGCCTTGTATTCAACTTGGGTCTGGCCCGCAGCGATGGTGACCTTGTCGCCATTGCTCAAGGTGACGGTCAGCGGACGATCCAACGGCTGGTTCACTTTGACAGTGAACGACGGCTGCTGATCTTCGGTAACGTTGCCATTGCTGACGATGGTGACGGAAACCTTGTCGCCTTCGTTGCCGGTGCCCGGAGTGCCAGTGCCCGGCTCATCGGTGACGGAGGTGGTGACAGTGTTGCTGCCGAGGGTCAGTTTCTCGAAGTTATCCGCGCCGGTAACACCTTCCAGCTTGTTGATGATCGATGGCTGACCGCCAACGTACACGTCGTCCGGCGCATGGATGGTGATAGTGCCGGTGGCACTGCCCGCTGGAACGGTGACTTTGGTGCCATCCGAAAGAGTGAAGGTCAGACCGCCGTGACCCTTGACGTCAAGGCCTTGGGCGTTGGTCAGGGTGACGGTGTAGGTGACCTCACCGCCTTCAGATACGGTGGTTTTGTCAGCAGTCAGGGTCGCGACAACTTCACTTTCGGTGTCAGCGATCTGAACAGTGGCCGAGCCACCCAGCTCGAGGTTTTCGAAGGTCTTACCCGGAACGGTGGCATCGGTGATGCCGACAGTCAGAGAACCCGAATCCTTGAAGACGTCATCACCTTGTGCAGGTGCCTTGTACTCGACTTGAGTCTGGCCTGCGGCGATGGTGACCTTGTCGCCATTGCTCAGAGTGACGGTGAGCGGACGGTCCAGTGGCTGGTTCACTTTGACAGTGAACGACGGCTGCTGATCTTCGGTGACATTGCCGTTGCTAACGATGGTGACGGAGACCTTGTCGCCTTCGTTGCCGGTACCCGGAGTGCCAGTACCCGGTTCGTCTGTCACTGTGGTGGTGACGGAATTGTCGCCGAGGGTCAGTTTCTCGAAGTTATCCGCGCCGGTAACACCTTCCAGCTTGTTGATGATCGATGGCTGACCGCCAACGTACACGTCGTCCGGCGCATGGATGGTGATAGTGCCGGTGGCACTGCCCGCTGGAACGGTGACTTTGGTGCCATCCGAAAGAGTGAAGGTCAGGCCGCCGTGGCCTTTGACATCCAGACCTTGGGCGTTGGTCAGGGTAACGGTGTAAGTGATCTCGCCGCCTTCGGACACGGTGGTCTTGTCAGCGGTGAGAGTTGCGACAACTTCGCTTTCGGTGTCGGCGATTTGAACAGTCGCCGAGCCACCCAGTTCGAGGTTTTCGAAAGTCTTGCCCGGTACGGTGGCATCGGTGATGCCGACAGTGAGCGAACCGGAATCCTTGAAGACGTCATCACCTTGTGCCGGTGCCTTGTACTCAACCTGAGTCTGGCCGGCCGCGATGGTGACTTTGTCGCCATTGCTCAAGGTAACGGTCAGCGGACGATCCAACGGCTGGTTCACTTTGACAGTGAACGACGGCTGCTGATCTTCAGTTACGTTGCCGTTGCTGACGATGGTGACAGAGACTTTGTCGCCTTCGTTGCCGGTGCCCGGAGTGCCAGTACCTGGTTCGTCTGTCACTGTGGTGGTGACGGAATTGTCGCCGAGGGTCAGTTTCTCGAAGTTATCACCACCGGTGACCGATTCGATCTTGTTGACGATGTTTGGCTGACCGCCGACGTAGACGTCGTCAGGGGCATGGATGGTGATGGTGCCGGTAGCGCTGCCTGCCGGAACGGTGACTTTGGTGCCGTCGCTGAGCGTGAACACCAAGCCGTTATGGCCGGTAACCGACAGACCTTGGGCGTTGGTCAGAGTAACGGTGTAAGTGATCTCGCCGCCTTCGGACACAGTGGTCTTGTCAGCGGTCAGAGTCGCGATCACTTCACTTTCGGTATCAGCAATCTGAACGGTAGCCGAGCCGCCGAGCTCGAGATTTTCGAAAGTCTTACCTGGAACACTGGCGTCGCTGATCCCAATGGTGAGCGACCCGGAATCCTTGAAGACGTCATCGCCCTGGGCTGGCGCCTTGTATTCGACCTGCGTCTGGCCCGCGGCGATGGTGACCTTGTCACCATTGCTCAGGGTGACGGTGAGCGGACGATCCAGCGGCTGGTTCACTTTGACGGTGAACGACGGCTGCTGGGCTTCGTTCACATCGCCATTGCTGACGATGGTGACCGAGACCTTGTCGCCTTCGTTGCCAGTGCCCGGAGTGCCAGTGCCAGGCTCGTCAGTCACGGTGGTGGTGACGGTGCCGTCACCCAGCGTCAGTTTCTCGAAGTTATCTGCGCCAGTGACCGACTCCAGTTTGTTCACGATCGATGGCTGACCGCCAACGTACACGTCGTCCGGTGCGTGGATGGTGATAGTGCCGGTGGCGCTGCCAGCCGGAACGGTCACTTTGGTGCCATCCGAAAGAGTGAAGGTCAGACCACCGTGGCCTTTGACATCCAGACCTTGGGCGTTGGTCAGGGTAACGGTGTAAGTGATCTCGCCGCCTTCGCTGACAGTGGTTTTGTCTGCAGTCAGGGTGGCGACAACTTCACTTTCGGTATCGGCGATCTGAACGGTGGCCGAACCACCGAGCTCCAGGTTTTCGAAGGTCTTGCCCGGAACGGTGGCGTCACTGATGCCCACGGTTAGGGAGCCCGAGTCTTTGAAGACATCATCGCCCTGGGCCGGTGCCTTGTATTCAACTTGGGTTTGGCCCGCAGCGATGGTGACCTTGTCGCCATTGCTCAGGGTAACGGTGAGCGGACGATCCAGCGGCTGGTTCACTTTGACAGTGAACGACGGCTGATGATCTTCGGTGACATTGCCGTTGCTAACGATGGTGACGGAGACCTTGTCGCCTTCGTTACCGGTGCCCGGAGTACCAGTGCCTGGCTCATCGGTGACGTCAGTTTTCACTTCGCCCTGACCCAGAGTCAGTTTCTCGAAGTTATCCGCGCCGGTAACACCTTCCAGCTTGTTGATGATCGATGGCTGACCGCCAACGTACACGTCGTCCGGCGCATGGATGGTGATAGTGCCGGTGGCGCTGCCAGCCGGAACGGTGACTTTGGTGCCGTCGCTGAGGGTGAAGACCAGGCCGTTATGGCCAGTAACCGACAGACCTTGGGCATTGGTCAGGGTAACGGTGTAGGTGACCTCACCGCCTTCAGATACGGTGGTTTTGTCAGCAGTCAGGGTCGCGACAACTTCACTTTCGGTGTCAGAGATCTGAACAGTGGCCGAGCCGCCGAGCTCCAGGTTTTCGAAAGTTTTACCTGGTACGGAAGCGTCGGAAATACCAACGGTAAGGGAGCCCGAGTCTTTGAAGACGTCATCACCTTGGGCTGGAGCCTTGTACTCAACCTGCGTCTGGCCTGCAGCGATGGTGACCTTGTCGCCATTGCTCAGGGTGACAGTCAGCGGACGATCCAGTGGCTGATTCACTTTGACAGTGAACGACGGCTGCTGATCTTCGGTGACATTGCCATTGCTGACGATGGTGACCGAAACCTTGTCGCCTTCGTTGCCAGTACCCGGAGTGCCAGTGCCCGGCTCATCGGTGACATCGGTTTTCACTTCGCCCTGACCCAGAGTCAGTTTTTCGAAGTTATCGGCACCAGTGACTGATTCCAGCTTGTTGATAATCGACGGCTGACCGCCGACGTACACGTCGTCCGGTGCGTGGATGGTGATGGTGCCGGTAGCGCTGCCAGCCGGAACGGTCACTTTGGTGCCGTCGCTGAGGGTGAAGACCAGGCCGTTATGGCCAGTAACCGACAGACCTTGGGCATTGGTCAGGGTAACGGTATAGGTGATCTCACCGCCTTCGCTGACGGTGGTTTTGTCAGCAGTCAGGGTGGCGACAACCTCACTTTCGGTGTCGGCAATCTGAACAGTGGCGGAGCTTCCCAGCTCGAGGTTTTCGAAGGTTTTTCCTGGAACACTGGCATCGGTCACGCCAATGGTGAGCGAACCGGAATCCTTGAAGACGTCATCGCCTTGAGCTGGAGCCTTGTACTCAACCTGCGTCTGGCCCGCAGCGATGGTGACCTTGTCGCCATTGCTCAAAGTAACGGTCAGCGGACGATCCAGCGGCTGGTTCACTTTGACGGTGAACGATGGCTGCTGATCTTCGGTAACGTTGCCATTGCTGACGATGGTGACCGAAACCTTGTCCCCTTCGTTGCCAGTGCCGGGAGTACCAGTGCCTGGCTCATCGGTGACGTCAGTTTTCACTTCGCCCTGACCCAAGGTCAGTTTTTCGAAGTTATCCGCACCAGTGACACCTTCCAGCTTGTTCACGATCGACGGCTGGCCGCCAACATAGACGTCGTCCGGAGCAGTGATAGTGACCGTGCCGGTAGCACTGCCCGCCGGGATGGTGACTTTGGTGCCATCCGAAAGGGTGAAGGTCAGGCCGCCATGGCCAGTGACATCCAGGCCCTGACCATTGGTCAGGGTGACGGTGTAGGTGATCTGGCCGCCTTCGGACACGGTGGTCTTGTCGGCAGTCAGGGTCGCGACGACTTCGCTCTCGGTGTCGCTGATCTGGACGGTGGCCGCACCACCAAGCTTCAGATCCTCGAACGTCTTGCCCGGTACGCTGGCGTCGGTCACGCCCAGGGTCACGGAGCCCGCGTCCTTGAATACGTCGTCACCCTGCGCCGGCAGGCTGTAGGTGGCCTGGGTCTGGCCTGCGGTGATGGTAACTTTGTCGCCATTGCTCAGGGTCACGGTCAGGTCGTGGTCGAGCTTCTGGCTTACGGCGACAGTGAAGGTCGGCTGCTGGGCTTCAGTCACGTTACCGTTGCTGGCAATGCTGACAGTCACGGTATCGATGCTGTCGCTGACCACGGTCTGTGCCGGGGTCGGGTTGGGCACCAGGTTCTCGAAGTTGCCGCCGGTGGCGCCGGTAATGGTGGTGCTGACCGTGCTGCCATTGACGAAGACGTCGTTGGCTGGGGTCTGGAAGTCGACCGAGCCACTGGTCTTGCCGGCTTCGACGGTGACGGTCTGGCCGTTGGACAGGGTGACGGTGACCGGCGTCTGTGCCGGGTTGGTCAAGGTTACGGTGTAGGTGATCACGCCGCCTTCGGTGACGCTTGGCGAAGCGGTCAGGGTGGCGGTGGTGGTGTCGACCGAGTCGTTGATCACGGTCTGTGCCGGAGTCGGGTTCGGCACCAGGTTCTCGAAGTTGCCGCCGGTGGCGCCGGTGATGGTGGTGCTGACCGTGCTGCCATTGTTGTAGACGTCGTTGGGCGGGGTCTGGAAATCGACCGAGCCGCTGGACTTGCCAGCCTCGACGGTGATCGTCTGGCCGTTGGACAGGGTGACGGTGACCGGCGTCTGCGCCGGGTTGGTCAGGGTCACGGTGTAGGTGATCACGCCGCCTTCGGTGACGCTTGGCGAAGCGGTCAGGGTGGCGGTGGTGGTATCGATCGTGTCGGTGATCTGGGTCACCGCAGGCGTCGGGTTCGGCGTAACGATCAGGCCATTGCCACCGGTGGTACCGGTGATGGTGGTGGAAATCTGGCCACCATCGATGTAAGGCGTGTCATTGGCAGGAATGTTGACGTTGACCGAGCCGCTGGTCTGGCCAGCCGGAATCACGATCACCGCGCCGTTGGACAGTGTGACGGTCAGGTTGCTCTGCGGCGCCTGGCCAACCGTGGCGGTATAGACGATGACGCCGCCCGCTTCGCTGATCGAAGGGGTGGCGCTCAGGCTCAGGCCGGTTGGAATGGGATTGTTGTTGGTGGTGGTGTCGTTGTTGCTATCCAGCCCACCGACTTCTTCGTTTGCCAGGCCTGCGGCGAAGCCCAGGGGGCCGGTGGGGAAGCCGATGCTCGGGTCGACAACGCCTGCGGTTTCTTCCAGCAGCACGAAGCTGTGGCCACCACCGACCGAACCACCACCTGCGGCAGCAGGGCCGGCAGCGGGCGCTTCCAGCTCGGTGGTCGGGTCGACGCCGGAGGCGATGGCCTGTTGCAGCTCTTCGATCGAGGGTGCGGCCTGCGCAGTGGCCTGGGCCAGGTCGGTGCTGCTGTCGGGCGCATCGGCGCTCCATTGAGAGTCGCGGCCCAGATCGAGCATGCGACCGTCGGCCAATTCCAGGGTCACGGCGCCGCCCGGGCCGGTAAGGACTTCCTCGCCTGCGAACAGGCGGTCGCCTTCGATCAGCACGCGCTTGATGCCTTCCGGGGATACTGCGATGACTTGGCCAACAATGCTTTTGACGATGGCAACGACAGTGCTCATGGAACTCTCCGGGATGTGTCTCAATTGGCTTCCGGCCGGCGTGCGAACCTGCTTCCGCTGGAATGTTACAAAAATGATTTGACGCTTTTATGCGTCAATATTGCGTCAATAATTTTCGGCTATTAAGTTTATGCCAAAGTATTGACCTTCCTCTCGCCATCCTAAACAATCGGCAAACTAATGTCACATTGATATTTGGGTAAAAGCCTCTTCCTTTCGTATTAATTACGTACAGTCTCGCAAGCTCGCCAATCGTTCAGTTTCGGCCGCTATTTTCACGGGCCAGACCCGCTTCGGCCGTGATTTGGGACAACAGCGCCACTTGGGAATCAGTAAAAATGCGTGCGTCACTTTTCACCGTTCTTCCTCTCGCCCTTGCAGCCTCCATTGCCCAAGCACAAACCCTGCCGCAAGCCATGCAACAGGCCTTGGACGTGCACCCGGAAATCCAGGCCGGGGTCAACGCCCGCACCGCCGCGGACTATCAACTGCGCGCCGCCCAGGGTGGTTACCTGCCGCGCGTCGACATGACCGCCGGCTACGGCCGCGAGGGCAGCGATTCGCCGAGTACGTCGCATCGCTGGGAGACCTTGAACCGCGGCGAGTCAAGTATCCGTCTTCGACAAATGGTTTTTGACGGTTTCGCCACCTCCAGCGAAGTCGGCCGTCAGCAAGCCACCGTCAATGCCCGCGCCTACTCCCTGATGGGCACCTCCGAACGCACCGCGCTGACCGTCGCCCAGGTCTACCTCGATGTGCTTTCGCGCCGCGAGATGGTGCGCCTGGCCGAAGACAACCTGCGCAACCACGAACGCATCCTCGACCAGATCAAGCTGCGCACCAGCCGTGGCGTAGGCCGCCTGGCCGACCTCGACCAGGCCGAAGCGCGCCTGGCGCAGGCGCGCAACAACCTGATCACCGAACAGACCAACCTGGCCGATGCCAACACCAACTACCTGAGCGTGGTCGGGCAGATGCCTGACGAACTGAGCGCGCCCGCGCCGTTCATCGACCTGCTGCCGGCCACCCTGGACGAGGCGCGCCACCAGATGGTCGAGAGCAGCCCGATCCTGCGTTCGGCAGAATCCGACATCGCTGCGGCCGAAAAACAATACGAAGCGGCTAAGTCTAGTTTCTATCCGCGTTTTGACGCGGAGCTCGGACGAACGGCAGACAACAATCTCGACGGCTCGGTCGGCCACAACAATGAATGGCAGGCCATGCTGCGCATGAACTTCAACCTGTACGCCGGTGGCAGCAACAAGGCCGACCTCGAATCGAAGTCGTATCTGGCCAACCAGGCGCTGGATATCCGCAACAACGCCTTGCGTCAGCTCAATGAGGAGTTAGGCTTGGCATGGAATGCTCTGGACAACGCCAACGCCCAGTTGCCGATCGCCCAGCAGTATGTCGATCACAGCACCCGGGTGCGCAGCGCCTACCAGCAGCAGTTCGGTCTGGGCGAGCGAACCCTGCTTGACCTGCTCGACAGCGAGAATGAAACCTTCACCGCGCAACGTCGTCTGGTTGAAGTGAAGAACACGCAGTTGTTTACTCAGTACCGAATCAAGGCGACCATTGGTCAACTGCTGAAGAGCCAGGGTGTCGTAGCCCCCATGGCGACCGTCGTACAGAACGATCTGAAGCCAAAGGTGAACCTGCCAGGCATGAACTGAAGGCGCACCTGTCCTATCCAACCGCAAGGATGAAGAGAGCGCCGCGTGGAATCTGAAGTCAGTCGAGTACAGCTCAACCATGATCCACGCAGTCAGCATGACGATCCGCTGCTGGACAGCCTGCTGACCCTGTGTGTCCTGCACCAGAAGCCCGCCAGCCGGGCCATGCTGACCACCGGCCTGCCGCTGCCGGCGCAGCGCCTGAGCGTCGAGCTGCTGCCGCGCGCCGCCGCGCGCGCGGGCTTGCAGGGGCGTTTGCTGCAGCGCAAGCTCGAGCAGATCCCCAGCATGGCCATGCCGGCCATGCTGCTATTGAAGGAAGGCCGCAGCGCCGTCCTGGTCGGTTGGGAAAATGAAGACACCGCGCGCCTGCTGCTCAGCGAGAGCGACGGCGGGGAAGTGCTGGTCACCCGCGAGGCGCTGCTCAGCGACTACAGCGGCAAAGTGTTCTTCGCTCAGCCGCAGCACAAGTTCGACGTCAACCACGGCAACTTGATCCCGCGCGCCCGCTCCTGGTTCCGCGACACCCTGATGCGCAGCAAATGGCTGTACATCGACGCCATCGCCGCCAGCCTGGTGATCAACCTGATTGCCCTGGCGGCGCCGCTGTTCGTGATGAACGTCTACGACCGCGTGGTTCCCAACCAGGCCACCTCGACCCTGTGGGTGCTGGCAGTGGGTATCGCCGGTGCCTATGTCTTCGACCTCATCCTCAAGGGGTTGCGCAGCCTCTGTCTGGACCTCGCCGGCAAGAAGACCGACCTGATCATTTCCGCGACGCTGTTCGAGCGGATCGTCGGTATGTCGATGAAGTACCGCCCCGCGCGTGTCGGCAGCTTTGCGCAGAACATCCACGAGTTCCAGGGGCTGCGCGACTTCCTCGCTTCGCTCACCCTCACCAGCCTTATCGACCTGCCGTTCACCCTGCTGATCCTGATGGTGATCGCCATCATCGGTGGGCACCTGGTATGGATTCCGGTTTTGGCCTTCCCGCTGGCCCTGGGCATCGGCTATGCCCTGCAGAAACCATTGATGGCGACGATGGAGCGCACCATGGCGCTGGCTTCCGAGCGCCAGTCCAGCCTCATCGAGACCCTTGCCGGGCTGGATGCGGTGAAGGTCAACAACGCCGAGAGCGAGCGCCAGTACATGTGGGAGCAGACCCTCGGCACGCTCAGCCGCCTCGAACTGCGGGTCAAGGTGCTGTCGGGCCTGGCGATGAACATCACCATGCTGATCCAGCAGCTCGCCGGTGTGGCGATGATCTGTGTCGGCGTCTACCTGATCATCGACGGCAACCTCAGCATGGGCGGCCTGGTGGCCTGCTATATGCTCAGTGGCCGCGCGCTCGGCCCGCTGGGTCAGCTCAATGGGCTGCTGGCCCGCTACCAGCAGGCCAAGGTGACCATGGTCGCGACCGACCAGATGATGGAACTGCCCCAGGAGCGCAACTTCGAAGAGCGTCCGCTGAGCCGTCAGGTATTGCAGGGCGCGGTCGAGTTCCGCGGCGTCGAGTTCACCTACCCGAACCAGCAGAACCAGGCACTCAAGGGCATCAACCTGGTCATCCGGCCTGGTGAGAAAGTCGGCATCATCGGCCGCAGTGGTTCGGGCAAGAGCTCGCTGGCCAAGTTGATCGTTGGCCTTTATGAGGCCGACGGCGGCTCGCTGCTGGTGGATGGCGTCGATATTCGCCAGATCGACGTCAGCGAACTGCGCCACAACATCGGCTACGTGCCCCAGGATATCCAGTTGCTGGCCGGCACCCTGCGCGACAACCTGGTCAGCGGCGCCCGCTACATCGAAGACGAGCTGATCCTGCAGGCCGCAGAGCTGGCGGGCGTGCATGAGTTCGCCCGCCTGCACCCCGACGGTTACGAGCTGCAGGTCGGCGAGCGCGGCCAGAATCTCTCCGGCGGCCAGCGCCAGAACGTCGCCCTGGCCCGTGCGCTGCTGCTCAATCCGCAGATCCTGCTGCTCGACGAGCCCACCAGCGCCATGGACAACACTGGCGAAGAGCGACTCAAGCAGCGCCTTGGCGCGGTGATCGAAGGCAAGACCGTGCTGCTGGTCACTCACCGGGCGTCGTTGTTGTCGCTGGTGGACCGGTTGATTGTCATCGATCGTGGACAGATCGTCGCGGATGGCCCGAAAGCCGCCGTCATGGAAGCGCTGAAGAAGGGGCAGATCAGTGTTGCATAAGCTGGATATCGGGCGTTTCAAGGACAACCTGCGCCGCTACTTCAAGGGCTCCGAGTCGCTGGCAGGCCAGCCGCTGCCAGAGGTCAACAAGGCACTGATCGAAGATGCCCCGCGCATCGTGCGGCTGACCATCTGGGGCGTGATCGCCTTCTTCGTGTTCCTGATCGTCTGGGCCAGTGTCGCGCCCATCGATGAGGTGACGCGCGGCGAAGGCAAGGCCATCCCGTCGTCGAAGGTGCAGAAGATCCAGAACCTGGAAGGCGGGATCGTTGCGCAGATCTACGCCAAGGAGGGGGAGATCGTCGAAGTCGGCCAGCCGCTGTTGCGCCTGGACGAAACGCGCTTCGCCTCCAACGTCGACGAAACCGAGGCCTCACGCCTGGCCATGGCGCTGCGTGTACAGCGCCTGAGCGCCGAGGTCGACGACAAGCCACTGCAGATCGACGAGGAACTGCGCAAGGCTGCGCCGAGCCAGGCAGCCAGCGAGCAGTCGCTGTACCAGAGCCGCCGCCAGCAACTGCAGGATGAAATCAGCGGCCTGGAGCAGCAACTGGTGCAGAAGCAGCAGGAGCTGCGCGAGTTCAACTCCAAGCGCGCCCAGTACGCCAACAGCTTGCAGTTGCTGCGCCAGGAAATCTCCATGTCCGAGCCGCTGGTGGCCCAGGGCGCGATCTCGCAGGTCGAGGTGCTGCGCCTGCGCCGCGCCGAAGTCGAGAACCGTGGCCAGATGGACTCTACCGCCCTGGCCATTCCCCGCGCCGAGGCGGCGATCAAGGAAGTGCAGAGCAAGATCGAGGAAACCCGCGGCAAGTTCCGCAGCGAGGCCCTCACCCAGCTCAACGAGGCTCGCACCGAGCTGAACAAGGCCACGGCCACCAGCAAGGCGCTGGATGACCGGGTCAACCGCACAATGGTCACATCGCCGGTGCGCGGTATCGTCAAGCAACTGCTGGTGAACACCATTGGCGGCGTGATCCAGCCGGGCAGCGACATCATCGAGATCGTGCCGCTGGACGACACCTTGGTGGTGGAAGCGAAGATCCTGCCCAAGGATATTGCCTTCCTGCACCCGGGGCAGGAGGCCACGGTCAAGTTCACCGCCTACGACTACACCATCTATGGCGGCCTGAAGGCCAAGCTCGAGCAAATCGGTGCCGACACCATCACCGATGAAGACAAGAAGACCACCTATTACCTGATCAAGCTGCGCACCGAGAAGAGCCATCTGGGCTCGGATGAGAAGCCGCTGCTGATCATCCCGGGCATGGTCGCCACGGTGGATATCCTCACCGGCAAGAAGACCATCATGAGCTACCTGCTCAAACCAATCATCAAGGCCCGCTCCGAGGCGCTGCGCGAGCGCTGATCACGACCCGGCCCGGTGGTCCCTGTAGGAGCGGGCTTGCCCGCGAAAAGAACACCGCGCTGCCTGGCACGGGCTACGCGCGTGTTCGCGGGACAAGTCGGGGCGCCGAACCGCCGCTCCTACACAGAAACTCCCGCAGTTTTTCCACCAGGCCATCGCAGCCCGTATATGCATATTCGCTAAAGATATTTAAATTTCCATTCTTATGACTTTATAGTCGCTCCTACTGCGTACCTGCCGACCAATCGGCGCGCCGCACGACTCGAACCCACACGGGAAATCCCCGTGCGTTTCTGAATCGATGCGCGCCCCTGGAAGTCGCGCACTGCGTGGGAGTGAACAATGTCAGCCGCCTCGAACGCCTTGTCGTCCATCGACAGCGCGCAGCCGCAACGCTTCGAAATCCGCCCCTTCTCCGGTGCCGTCGGTGCCGAGATCATCGGGCTGGACCTGTCCCGGCCGGTCAACGCCGAGGACTTCAACCGCATCCATCGCGCCCACCTCGACCACCATGTCCTGGTGTTCCGCGACCAGCGCATCACCCCCGAACAGCAGATCGCCTTCAGCCGCCGTTTCGGCGTGCTGCAGATCCATGTGCTCAAGCAGTTCCTGCTGGAAAACCACCCCGAAATCCTGATCGTTTCCAACATCATCGAAGACGGTCGCAACATTGGCCTGGGTGATGCCGGCAAGTTCTGGCATTCGGACCTCTCCTATAAAGAGCTGCCGAGCCTCGGTTCGATGCTGCACGCCCAGGAGCTGCCCAGCGAGGGCGGTGACACCCTGTTCGCCGACATGCACAAGGCCTGGGACGCTGTGCCCGACGCGCTGCGCAAGATCGTGGAGGGGCGCAGCGCCGCGCATTCCTATACCGCCCGTTATTCGGAAACCAAGTTCGAAGGCAACTGGCGCCCGACCCTGACCGCCGAGCAACTGGCCCAGGTCAACGAAGTCATCCACCCGGTGGTGCGTACTCACCCGGAGAACGGCCGCAAGGCGCTGTTCGTCAGTGAGGGGTTCACCACTCGCATCGTCGGCCTGCCCGATGACGAAAGCCGCGATGTACTGCAGCAGCTCTACGCCCTGAGCGTGCTCGAGCAGAACATCTACCGTCACGCCTGGCAGCCCCACGACATGGTGTTCTGGGACAACCGTTCGTTGATCCACCTGGCTGCCGGCTGCCCCGCGCACCTGCGCCGCAAGCTCTATCGCACCACCATCCAGGGCGATGCCCCGTTCTGACGACTGAGGACTCTCATCATGCGTAAATCCATCAGCCGCCTGGCGGCCAGCATCGGCCTGGGCGCGAGCCTGATCGTAGGCGGCCTCGCGTCGCCGGCGGTGGCCCAGGCCGAAGGCAAGATCCGTATCGCCGAGCAGTTCGGCATCGTGTACCTGTTGCTCAACGTCGTTCGTGACCAGCAACTGATCGAGAAGCACGGCAAGGAGCAGGGCATCGACATTCAGGTCGACTGGGCGCAGCTTTCCGGCGGCGCGGCGATCAACGACGCGTTGCTGTCGGGCTCGGTGGACATCGCCGGCGCCGGCGTCGGGCCGCTGCTGACCGTCTGGGATCGCACCTACGGTCGGCAGAACGTCAAGGCCGTGGCCTCGCTGGGCAACTTCCCGTACTACCTGGTCAGCAGCAATCCCAATGTGAAGACCATCGCCGACATTTCCGAGAAGGACCGTATCGCCGTGCCGGCGGTGGGTGTTTCGGTGCAGTCGCGCTTCCTGCAGTACGCGGCGGCCAAGCAGTGGGGCGACAAGGAGTACAACCGCCTCGACAAGTACACCCTGGCCGTGCCGCATCCGGATGCCACAGCCGCGCTGCTGGCCGGCGGCACCGAACTCAACGGGCATTTCTCCAACCCGCCGTTCCAGGACCAGGCCCTGGCCAACAAGAACGTGCACATCGTGCTCAACAGCTATGACCTGCTCGGCCCCAACTCGCCGACCCTGCTGTTCGCCACCGAGAAATTCCGCAAGGACAACCCCAAGACCTACAAGGCATTCATCGATGCGCTCGCCGAAGCCGCCGACTTCGCCCAGAAAGACAAGGCCGCAGCCGCCGACACCTACATCCGCGTGACCAAGGCCAAGATCGATCGCGATGCGTTGATCAAGCTGATCGACAACCCGCAGTACGAGTTCACCATCACGCCGAAGAACACTTACCCGCTGGCCGAATTCCTCTACCGGGTCGGCGCCATCAAGCACAAGCCCGAGTCGTGGAAGGACTACTTCTTCCAGGATGAGCGCCCATTGCAAGGGAGCTGATCGACCATGACCGCCCCATTGCCAGGCCACACGGTCAGCAACCTGAGCCGTGTCGACACCCCACCGCTGCTCAAGGTGGACAATCTCAGCCTCGAATACCGCACCGCGCAGCGCGTGGTGCGGGCCACTCACCAGGTCAGCTTCGAAGTCGATCGCGCCGACCGCTTCGTACTGCTGGGCCCATCCGGGTGCGGCAAGTCGACCTTGCTCAAGGCCGTGGCCGGCTTCATCGAGCCGCGCGAAGGGCAGATCCTGTTGCAGGGCCAGCCGGTCAAGGGCCCAGGCCCTGACCGCATCGTCGTGTTCCAGGAGTTCGACCAGTTGCCGCCGTGGAAGACGGTCAAGCAGAACGTCATGTTTCCGCTGCTGGTCTCGGGCCAGCTCAAGCGCGCCGAGGCCGAGGCGCGGGCGGTGCACTATCTGGAGAAAGTCGGCCTGGCCGCCTTTGCCGATGCCTACCCGCACACCTTGTCTGGCGGTATGAAGGCGCGCGTGGCGATTGCCCGCGCGCTGGCCACGCAGCCGAAGGTGCTGCTGATGGACGAGCCCTTCGCCGCGCTCGACGCCCTGACCCGGCGCAAGATGCAGGAAGAATTGCTGCTGTTGTGGGAAGAGGTGCGCTTCACGCTGCTGTTCGTCACCCACTCCATCGAGGAGGCGCTGGTGGTGGGCAACCGCATCCTCTTGCTGTCGCCGCATCCGGGACGGGTACGGGCCGAGGTGCACAGCCACCAATACGACCTGGGCAGCCTGGGTGGCAGCGACTTCCAGGCCAGCGCCCGGCGTATCCATCGCCTGCTGTTCGACGAAGCCGGTGAGCCGGAGCAGGCCTCGGACCTGGGCTTCAACGATATCCGCATCGCTTACTGACAGGAGGAGCCTGCGCATGACGACCACACCTGCACGCCAGGAATACGAAGTGCCGCTGCAGCCTTTGCCAGGGCTTTCGCTGGAGCGCGATCTGCCGCTTGCCCAACGTCTGTGGCAACAGGCCTGGTTGCGCAAGACCGTGATTCTTGTACTGCTCGCCCTGATCTGGGAGGCGGTGGCGCGCTACACCGCCAACGACCTGCTGCTGCCGACCTTTCTGCAAACGGCGGCGGCATTCTGGGACGGCATGGCCAGTGGCGAGCTGCCGGCCAAGGTCGGCGTCTCGCTGGTGGTGCTGCTCAAGGGCTATGTGCTGGGGATCGTACTGGCCTTCGGTTTGACCAGCCTGGCGGTCTCGACCCAGTTCGGCCGCGACCTGCTCGGCACCCTGACCTCCATGTTCAACCCACTGCCAGCCATCGCACTGTTGCCGCTGGCCCTCTTGTGGTTTGGCCTGGGCGACAACAGCCTGATCTTTGTGCTGGTGCATTCGGTGCTCTGGGCACTGGCGCTCAACACCTACGCGGGCTTTCTCGGGGTGTCCGAGACCCTGCGCATGGCCGGGCGCAACTATGGCCTGCGTGGGTTGCGACTGGTGCTGCACATCCTGGTGCCGGCGGCATTGCCGTCGATTCTCTCGGGTCTGAAGATCGGCTGGGCCTTCGCCTGGCGCACCCTGATCGCCGCCGAGCTGGTGTTCGGCGCCAGCAGCGGCAAGGGCGGGCTGGGCTGGTACATCTTCCAGAACCGCAACGAGCTGTACACCGACAAGGTATTTGCCGGGCTGGCGGTGGTGATCCTGATCGGCTTGCTGGTGGAGGGCCTGGTGTTCAATACCCTCGAGCGGTTGACCGTACGGCGTTGGGGGATGCAGAGGTAGTTCCGCGTGGGAGCAGTTTCCGGGCCTCGGGAAACAATGCCTCGTTATCAGGGGGCGGCAGCTTTTCTACGATGCCCGTGCGGTACGTAAATCAACGTATGGAGAAAATCGTATGAAATCACTGATCACAGCCCTTGCTCTGAGCCTCGCCGCCTTGGCCCCAACCGCGTTTGCCGACAATCACAATGCGCCGAGTGGTGCAACTACCCGAGGTGTTGCCCCTGTCGTAGGTATGCCGTGCGAGCCGGGATACAAGCTGGTCGGCGATGACTGCGTACTCGCCAACATCGGGTTTGAGTAAACCCTGGGCGCTTGTCGAGCTCACCTGTGCCTGCGTCATTCGCAGGCACACTCGCGTGTTTCGCAGCGCGGATGCCTGGTTCGCGCGCCATCAGACCATGTATCGAGCTGCTGCATTACTCAGCGTCTTGTGAATCTCATCTCTCAACGCCTCCGGCTGCTCGACCACCACGGCCTCACCCTGGCCCAATACCCACCAGCGCAACGTCCAGCCGTCTTCCACCGTCGCCCGCAATCGATGGCCATGTTGCAGCGCCGTCAACTGCATGTTCGCGCTCAACGGCACTTCTCGCAGCTGTCGCGCCAGCTGATCGCTGACCCACGCCTGCAGTTCCAGCCCCGTGCCCTGGCGGGGCTGCTGCGGGTCGCCGCGCAGGTAGTCCAGCAAGTCAAAATTGCCACGCGGCTCGCCCATGGCGCTGGCCGACCAATGCCAGCCGAATGGAATGCTCTTGTCATTGCGCTCCAGCGGGAAGATCAGCGACAACTCGTTGAGGTCGCGCTCGACTGTGCGCTTGCTGACATTGAAGCCGACATCGCGCAGTCGCCAGACCAGTTCGGCGCTGGTGACTCCCGGTGAGCGGCTGGGCAATTGACGCAGCAGCGCCCACTGGC
The DNA here is from genome assembly GCA_014268975.2 of Pseudomonas wayambapalatensis. Classification (GTDB taxonomy): domain Bacteria; phylum Pseudomonadota; class Gammaproteobacteria; order Pseudomonadales; family Pseudomonadaceae; genus Aquipseudomonas; species Aquipseudomonas wayambapalatensis. The sequence continues at coordinate 344,149 of CP077096.1, forward strand.
GGCTGAGGGTGGCGCGGGTAGTGGCGAACGGCAAAGGGTAACGTCCTTGTCTAGGCTTGCGGCATTAGCATGGCGGGCACCGCGGCAGATGGCAATTCGCTACTTTGCGCTGAGATCGCGGAACCGCGATTTGGTTGCGTCGAGGTGAATCGTTCGCGACAGGTTTCGTCGTGTCGTCGCGCAGAATCGCCTCATCACAGTCGAGGTCGGAACTGTGGGACGTTCAATGAGGATGAACATGTCTGCTGCCAGCAATATCCATTCGCTGCTCGCCCGTCTCCTGCCCGAGCGCATCGTGCCTGCGCCAGCCATTCCACGGCGACACCTGCGCCTGTTCGCTGGCGTCGGCATGCCCACCCAGTGGGCGGTGCTGGGTGAGCGCTCTGCGCTGGTGAGCCGTCTGGACGAGGCAGTGGATGTGCAGGCGATCTACACCGACCTGCGGCACCAGGCACTGGAGGGCAATGCCGCGGTGCTCAACGACCTGGGCTGGATCTGGCTCAATGGCCGCTACTGGCGCGCCGACACGGCGCTGGCCAGCCATCTGCTGCGCATGGCCGCGTTGCAGGGCAATGCTGCAGCCTGGTTCAACCTGGGGCAGCAGCACTATTTCGGCAAAGGCGTGGCGGTGTGCTATGCCACCGCTGCGGAGCATTACCGGCATGCTTTCGAGCGGGGGCTGTCGCACGCTGCCGCGGCCCTGGGCGACCTGTACGAGGAAGAAGTCTGCGATGCCGATCAGGACTGGGAGGTGGACCTGGCCGAGGCTTACCAGTGGTTCCTGCGCGGAGCCCAGCGTGGCGAGGCACGTTGCCGGTTCGAGGTGGGTTACCGGCTGCTGTATGGACTGCATGTCGAACCGGATACGCGGGCGGCGCTGTACTGGCTGGAGCTCGCGGCAGGGGCAGGGGTGATGCAGGCGGCCGAGGAACTGGCAGTGCATTTCAGTCGCCGCGATGGGGCGCGCTACCTGGAGTGGCGCTATCAGGCGATCGCACTGGGCAGCACCCTGGCCTTGACCATGAAGCTGGAGGATCAGGTTCAGTCTTGAGTCCGGTGGGGTGGTGAGGCCTTCGCGGGCGCGTGGGAGCGGGCTTGCCCGCGAAGGCCTCGCCGCCGATCCCGACTGTAAACACGCTGTTCATCGCCCCCGGTTGACGAGGGGGGGAGGGCTGGGCGTATATTGATAGTTAGCAAACTATGAATATCCTCGGTTCCTCCATATGACACTCGATGCACTGCACCTGAAAGTCAGCAGCGGCATGGTCGTTGCCGGTCGTCACTGGCGACGCATCTGCCATGCGGCGCTGACCGGCTATGGCATCTCCGAGGCCTGCGCGGTGCCGTTGCTGATGATCGTGCGCCTGGGCGATGGCGTGCATCAGGTGGCCGTGGCCCAGGCCGCCGGCCTGGAAAGCCCGTCGCTGGTGCGTCTGCTCGACCAACTGTGCAAGGCCGGGCTGGTGTGCCGCACCGAGGATCCGCTCGACCGACGCGCCAAGGCGCTGAGCCTGACCGCCGAAGGACGTACCCTGGCCGAATCCATCGAGCGCGAGCTGGTGCGCCTGCGTCGCGAGGTGTTGCATGGCATCTCGGCTGCCGACCTGGAAGCGACCCTGCGGGTGATCCGTGCCTTCGAAGTCGCTGCACAGGGGACGTCGGCGTGAACGGCTTCTTCAGTTCAGTGCCGCCTGCCCGCGACTGGTTCTACGGCGTGCGTACCTTCGCCGCGTCGATGATTGCCCTGTACATCGCCTTGCTGATGCAGCTGCCGCGCCCCTACTGGGCGATGGCCACGGTCTACATCGTGTCCAGCCCCTTCGTCGGCCCCACCAGTTCCAAGGCGCTGTACCGCGCAGTCGGCACGCTGCTCGGTGCGGGTGGTGCGGTGCTGCTGGTGCCGCCGCTGGTGCAGTCGCCCTTGTTGCTGAGCATCGCCATCGCCCTGTGGACCGGCACCTTGCTGTTTCTCTCGCTGAACCTGCGCACGGCCAACAACTACATGCTGATGCTGGCCGGCTACACCTTGCCGATGATTGCCCTGGCCGTGGTCGACAACCCGCTCGCGGTGTTCGATGTCGCCTCTTCGCGGGCCCAGGAAATCTGCCTTGGCATCGTCTGCGCCGCCGTGGTGGGAGCGATATTCTGGCCGCGTCGTCTGGCGCCGGTGGTGATGGGCGCCACGGGCACCTGGTTTGGCGAGGCGATCCGCTACAGCGATCTGTACCTGAGCCGAGAAGCTGTGGCCGACAAGGTCGCGGGTTTGCGCGGCTCGATGGTTGCCACCTTCAACAGCCTGGAGCTGATGATCGGCCAGCTCGGCCACGAAGGCGCCGGCCCGCACACCGTGAAGAACGCCCGCGAGCTGCGCGGCCGGATGATTCACCTGCTGCCGGTGATGGATGCCCTCGACGACGCGCTGGTCGCCCTCGAAGGTCGCGCGCCGGAGCAATTTGCACAGGTCCAGCCGCTGCTGGCATCGGCCCGCGAGTGGCTCAAGGGCACCGCCGACAGCGCTTCGGTTGCGCGCTGGACCGCGCTGCACGAGCAGATCGACCGCCTGCAACCGCGCGCCGATGCGCTCGACCAGCGCCACGCCCTGCTGCTGTCCAACGCCCTCTACCGCCTCAGCGAATGGCTCGATCTCTGGCAGGACTGCTGCACCCTGCAGCATGCACTGCGCCTGGACGACACCAAGCCCTGGCGGGCGGTCTACCGTCATTGGCGGCTGGGCCGCCTGACGCCATTCTTCGACCGCGGCCTGATGCTGTATTCGGTGTTCTCCACCGTCACCGCGATCGTCGTCGCCTGTGGCCTGTGGATCGGGCTGGGGTGGAACGACGGCGCCAGTGCCGTGATCCTCGCCGCCGTGGCCTGCAGCTTCTTTGCGGCGATGGACGACCCAGCGCCGCAGATCTACCGCTTTTTCTTCTGGACGCTGATGTCGGTGATCTTCTCCAGCGTCTATCTGTTCCTGGTGCTGCCGAACCTGCACGACTTCCCGATGCTGGTGCTGGCATTCGCCGTACCCTTCATCGTGGTTGGCACCCTCACCGTGCAGCCGCGCTTCTACCTCGGCACCCTGCTGACCATCGTCAACACCTCGACCTTCATCAGCATCCAGGGCGCCTACGACGCCGACTTCTTCACCTTCCTCAATGCCAACCTGGCAGGCCCGGTGGGGCTGCTGTTTGCCTTCATCTGGACCCTGGTGGTGCGCCCGTTCGGTGTGGAGCTGGCCGCCAAGCGCATGACCCGCTTCGCCTGGCGCGACATCGTCGAGATGACCGAGCCTGCGACCTTGGCTGAACAGCGCAAGGTAGGCGTGCAGATGCTCGATCGCCTGATGCAGCATCTGCCGCGCCTGTCGCAGACCGGCCAGGACAGCGGCATCGCCCTGCGCGACCTGCGTGTGGGCCTGAACCTGCTCGACCTGCTGGCCTACATGCCGCGTGTGGGCCAGCAAGCCCGTGAGCGCCTGCAGACCGTCATCGAAGAAGTCGGCGGCCATTACTCAAGCTGCCTGCGTGCCGGCGAGCGTTTGCACGCACCTGCAGCGCTGCTGCGCAACATGGAGCGGGCACGCCTGGCGTTGGCGCCTGACCAACTGAACGAGCGCGGCGAGCCCCGTGTCCACCTGCTGCATGCCCTGGCCGGCTTGCGCCTGGCACTGTTGCCGGGCGTCGAGGTGATGCTCGAGCCGGTCGAACAACCGCAACTGCCACCTGGAATCGACGGAGCGCCGCTGTGATCGGTGAACTGGATATCAGCGGGGTGTTCCTGCCCACGCTGCTGGTGATGATGTTTGCCACCTACCTGCTGTTCCTGGGCGTGCACGCTGTGCTGGTGCGCCTGCATTTCTACCGCCTGGTCTGGCACCGGGCGTTGTTCAACGTTGCCCTCTACGCCGTACTGCTGGGTGCGGTGGATCACTTTTGCCGAAGCCTGATGCTGCCATGAAAAAACCGTTGTTGACCTTGGGCCGTGTGGTCCTGACATTGCTGGTGGTGACCTTCGCGGCCGTGCTGGTCTGGCAGATGGTCGTGTACTACATGTTCGCCCCCTGGACCCGCGACGGCCATATCCGCGCCGACGTGATTCAGATCGCCCCGGATGTGTCCGGGCTGATCCAGAAGGTCGAGGTGCGCGACAACCAGGTGGTCAAGCGTGGTGACGTGCTGTTCACCATCGACCAGGACCGCTTCGGCCTGGCCTTGCGCCAGGCCCGGGCGACCCTGGCCGAGCGCGAGGAAACCCTGGCCCAGGCCGCCCGCGAAACCCGGCGCAATCGCAAGCTGGGCAACCTGGTGGCGGCCGAGCAGCTCGAAGAGAGCCAGTCGCGCGAGGCCCGTGCCCGCTCGGCGGTGAGCGAGGCACAGGTGGCGGTCGATACCGCCCAGCTCAACCTCGACCGTTCGGTGGTGCGCAGCCCGGTGGATGGCTACCTCAACGACCGCGCCCCGCGTGCCCATGAGTTCGTCACGGCGGGCCGGCCAGTGCTGTCGGTGGTCGACAGTGCCTCGTACCATGTCGATGGCTATTTCGAGGAAACCAAGCTCAGTGGCATCCATGTCGGCGATGCCGTGGACATCCGCGTGATGGGCGATGACACACGCCTGCGCGGCCATGTCGAAAGCCTGTCGGCAGGGATCGAGGACCGTGACCGCGTCAGTGGCGCCAACCTGTTGCCCAACGTCAACCCGGCGTTCAGCTGGGTGCGCCTGGCCCAGCGGATCCCGGTGCGCATCGCCTTCGATGAGGTGCCGGCAGATTTCCGCATGATCGCCGGGCGTACCGCGACAGTGTCGATCATCGAGGGCCCGCGGCCATGAAGCGCCTGATGCTGGCAGGGCTGGCGCTGTCGCTGGGGGCCTGCGCCATGGTCGGCCCCGACTACCAGGTGCCCGAGGATGCCGCGGTGCAGCGCAGCGACCTGAACGGCCCGTTGCGCCAGGATGCCGCGAGCGTGGTGTCGGCACCGGTGCCGGATGATTGGTGGCAGTTGTACCAGGACCCGCGCCTCAATGCGCTGGTGCGCCAGGCGTTGAGCGCCAATACCGAGTTGCGCGTGGCGGCGGCGAACATCGCCAAGGCCCGCGCGCAGGTCGAGGTCGCCGAGTCGCAGGGGGGCTTCAGCGGCGGCGCTAAGGCCGGTGCCCAGCGTCTGCAGGAGTCCGGCGAAGCGTTCCTGCTGCCGGAGAAAGTCCCGGTGGCCAACATCGGCGAGGCAATTCTCAGCGCCTCGTACCAGTTTGACCTGTGGGGCACCTTCAAGCGCGGCACCGAAGCTGCCAAGGCCAATGCCGACGCGGTGCAGGCAGCCGCCGACACCGCTCGCATCACCCTGGTGGCCGATGTGGTCAAGGCCTACACCCAGGTGTGCTCGGCCAATGAGGAGTACCACATCGCCCGCGAATCGCTCGACCTGCAGCAGCAGAGCGTGCAGTTGAACCAGCGCCTGCGCGATGCCGGCCGTGGCGACGAGACCCTCGTCACTCGCTCGCAGACCCAGTTCAAGTCGTTGCGCGCCGAGCTGCCGCGCTTCAAGGCAGAGCGCGAGGCTGGGCTCTATACCCTCGCCGCATTGCTGGCCAAACCGGTCGACCAGTTGCCGCCTGGCACCGCCGAGTGCGCCGAGCTGCCGCATCTGGCCCAACTGATTCCGGTGGGCGATGGCGCGGCGCTGCTCAAGCGCCGTCCCGACGTGCGTCAGGCCGAGCGCCAACTGGCGGCTGCCACCGCGACCATTGGCGTGGCCACCGGCGCCCTGTATCCGAACATCAGCATTGGCGCCCAGGTCGGCACCATCGGCATTCTTGATAACCTCGGCGAGCCTTCGACCAACCGCTGGGGCTTCGGCCCGCAGATCAGCTGGGCCATCCCCACCAACGGCACCCGCGCCCGGATCCGCGAAGCCGAAGCCTCGACCCAGGCCGCGCTGGCGCATTTCGATGGCGTGGTGCTCAACGCCATCCGCGAAACCCAGACCCGCCTGGCGCAGTACAGCGCCCTGTTGGACCGTCGCGATGCCTTGGCCGACGCCGAGCGTTCGGCGCAGGAAGCGGCCGACCAGACCCATCGCCGCTATGAGGCCGGGCGCGAGTCGTTCCTCGCCGACCTGCAGGCGACCCGCGCCTACACCGACGTGCGTGCGCAACTGGCGGCAGCCAATACCCAGGTGGCGATGGGACAGATCGGCGTGTTCCTGGCGCTGGGTGGTGGCTGGAAGGCCACAGCGGGGCAGTGAGTAGCACCGCGTCGTGGTATTGGTGAGTTTGTAGGAGCGGGCTTGCCCGCGAAGCAGGCGCCGCGATTCCACGGTCACACCGCATGGGAAACGTTTGCGCATTTCCCGGTCCGACACTCAAGTATTCCCCCGCGACGCCGATCTATTAGCACCAGCGTCCCGGAAGAGGACGCGATTTCCCGTTCAATATGAAGCGGGTGGTCAGCGTGATCAGGACGATCCCGGCCTCTTGCCAGGAGCTTCGCAATGTCTCGACCCCGTGCCCGGATTGCCTCGCAACTCGGCATCGCCCTCGCCATCGTGCTGGCGCTGGTGATCACCGGCAGTACCCTGTTCGCCCTGCGCTCGCTGGACGACGCCAACCTCGCCACCCGCCAGCAACACCTGGCCAGTGAAGCGCGGCTGCTGGCCGACCAGCTCGACACCTTCCACGGCTCGCTCAAGGACAACACCCAGCGCCTGAGTGGCCTGTTCGAGCGCCGTTTCGCCTCGGGCCTGTCGCTGCATGCCGGCGAGACCGTGCAGGTAGCCGGCCAGGCCACGCCCGCCCTGTACCTGGGCGACCAGCTGATGAACAACGACTTCAGGGTCGTCGATGAATTCCAGCAGATGACTGCCGGCATCGCGACGCTGTTCGTGCGCAGCGGCGATGACTTCGTGCGCATCACCACCAACCTCAAGAAGCAGGACGGCAGCCGCGCCATCGGCACGCAGCTGGATCGCCAGCACCCGGCCTACGCCAAGCTGCTCGCCGGGCAGATGTATGTAGGGCGTGCGCTGCTGTTCGACCGCAACTACATGACCCGCTACGTGCCGGTGAGCGATGCCAGCGGCCGGGTGATCGCCGTGCTGTTCGTCGGCTTCGACTACACCGATGCGCAGAATGCGCAGTTCGCCAATCTCAAGCGCTTCCGCATCGGCCAGACCGGCTCGCTGGCGCTGCTCGACAACCAGGGGCAGTGGCTGGTGCCGCCTGCGGGCGTGGCCGATCCGCAGGCTGCGGTTGCCGCAGTGGCCGGCCTGGGCGACAAGGGCCGCTTCTGGACCAACGGCCAGCAGCAACTGTTCAGCGTGGTCGAACCCTTTGCCGAGGGGCCGTGGACTGTTGTGGCGAGCATGCCCGAGGCGGAAATCCGCGAGGTGACCTGGAGTGTCGGCCTGCGCCTGGCGATCGGCAGCCTGCTGGCGATGGTCCTGGCCGTGCTCGCCACGCTCTGGCTGCTGCGGCGCAAGCTGCGCCCGCTGGACGACCTGGTGCGCCAGGCCGAAGCCCTGGGCGCGGGTGATCTCAGTGCGCGCCTGGCGGTGACCAGCGAAGACGAGATTGGCCAATTGGCGCGCAGCTTCAACCAGATGGGGAATGCCCTGGCGACCATGGTCGAGCACATTCGCAGTGCTTCCGAGCAGGTCAGCGCGCGCTCGCGCTCCCTGGCCGGGCTTTCGTCTGGTGCCTGCGAGGGCATGGAGCAGCAGTCAGGCGAGATCACCAGCATGGCTGGCGCCGTCGAGGAGTTCAGCGCCACGTCGATGAACATCGCCGAGAACATGGCCGGCACCGAGCGCATGGCCCAGGACAACGCCCAGCAGACGCGCATCGGCCGCAGCGCCATGGACCAGGCGTCCGTCTCGCTCAAGCAGATCGCCGAGGCGCTGGGCGGCACCGCCACGGTGATGGACAGCCTGGGCGCACGGTCGCAGGAAATCGGCGGCATCGTCGGGGTCATCACCGCGATTGCCGAGCAGACCAACTTGCTGGCGCTCAACGCCGCCATCGAGGCGGCCCGCGCTGGCGAGCAGGGCCGTGGTTTCGCCGTGGTCGCCGACGAAGTGCGTGGCCTGGCGGCGCGCACGCGTCAGGCCACCGACGAGATTTCCGGGATGATCGCCAGTATCCAGCAGCAGACCGGGCATGCCATCAGCACCCTGGAGCAGGGCAATCGCCTGATGCAGGAAGGCCTGGAACGCAACGACAAGGTCGCTGAGGCACTGGCGCGCATCGACGAGCAGAGCCGCGCGGCGGGCGAGCAGTTCACGGCCATCAGCACTGCGACCCAGGAGCAGAGCAGCACCGCGAACCTGCTCAGCCGTAACCTGCAGAGCATCGCCCAGGCCAACAGCGAGCAGCACGACGTGGCCAATGAACTGGCGGCCACGGCCAAGGAGCTCGAGGGCCTGGCCGGGCAGTTGCGCCAGGAAGTGGATCGCTTCCGGGTCGGCGGTTGACCTGATCGGACCAGGGCTGCGATGCGGCCCTGGATGCAAGTTTTTCCGCAACATCGTCGATCCCTTCCTAGACTTGTAAGTCTCCACGAGAACTGGTCCAGGAAGAGAAGATCGCCATGTCCCAGTCGCCATCCCTGCAGCAACTGCAAGTGCCCAACCCTTTTCTGCAGCGCCATCTGGGCCCCGATGCCAGCGAGCAGAGCGCCATGCTCGCGGCCCTGGGCGTTGCCAGTCGCGATGCCCTGATCGAGCAGACTGTCCCGCCAGGTATCCGCTTTGGTCGCCCGCTTGACCTGCCCCCCGCCCTCGACGAGCAGGCGGCCCTGGCCAGGCTGGCCGGATACGCCGGGCAGAACCAGGTGTGGACCAGCCTGATCGGCATGGGCTATCACGGCACCGTCACGCCAACCGTCATCCTGCGCAACGTGCTGGAAAACCCTGGTTGGTACACGGCCTATACACCCTATCAGCCCGAGATCGCCCAGGGCCGCCTCGAGGCGCTGCTCAACTTCCAGCAGATGATCATCGACCTCAGTGGCCTGCCGCTGGCCAACGCGTCGCTGCTCGACGAGGCGACGGCCGCCGCCGAGGCCATGGCCCTGGCCAAGCGGGTTGCACGCAGCAAGAGCAATGCGTTCTTCGCCGACGAGCACTGCCACCCCCAGACGCTCTCGGTCTTGCGAACCCGTGCCGAAGGTTTCGGCTTCGAGTTGATCGTCGATTCGCTGGAAAACCTCGGCAAGCACTCGGTGTTCGGCGCGCTGCTGCAGTACCCCGACACCCATGGCGAGGTCCGCGACCTGCTGCCGCTTATCGAGCACCTGCACGGTCAGCAGGCGCTGGCGTGCGTTGCCGCCGACCTGTTGAGCCTGGTGGTGCTGACGCCGCCTGGCGAAACCGGGGCCGACGTGGTGCTTGGGTCGAGCCAGCGCTTCGGTGTGCCGATGGGCTATGGCGGGCCTCATGCTGCGTATTTCGCCTGTCGTGACGACTACAAGCGGGCGATGCCTGGGCGCATCATCGGCGTGTCCCGCGATGCCCGTGGCAACACCGCCCTGCGCATGGCCCTGCAGACCCGCGAGCAACACATCCGCCGCGAGAAGGCCAACTCCAACATCTGCACCGCCCAGGTGTTGCTGGCCAATATCGCCGGCTTCTACGCCGTCTACCATGGGCCCGACGGCCTGCGGCGCATTGCCCAGCGTGTGCAGCGCCTGACCCAGATCCTGGCGGCCGGGCTGCAGGCCAAGGGCATCAAGCGCCTCAACCAGCACTTCTTCGACACCCTCACCCTCGACGTGGGCGGCACCCAGGCCGCGATCATCGAAAGTGCCGAAGAGGCGCGCATCAACCTGCGCATCCTAGGGCGCGGGCACCTGGGCGTGAGCCTGGACGAGACCTGTGACGAAGCGACGGTACTCAAGCTGTTCGACGTCTTCCTTGGTGTCGACCATGGGCTGGACGTCGCCACCCTCGACCAGCAGCCCCTGCCCCCGGCAGTGCCGGACACTCTGCTGCGCAGCACGCCGCTGCTCGAACACCCGGTGTTCAACCTGCACCACAGCGAAACCGAGATGCTGCGTTACCTCAAGCACCTGGAGAACAAGGACCTGGCGCTGAACCAGTCGATGATCCCGCTGGGCTCGTGCACCATGAAGCTCAACGCCACCAGCGAGATGATCCCCATCACCTGGCCTGGCTTCGCCCTGCTGCATCCCTTCGCACCGGCCGCACAGGTGCAGGGCTACAAGGCTATGATCGACGAGCTGGAGGCTTGGCTGTGCGCGATCACCGGGTTCGATGCGATCTGCATGCAGCCCAACTCCGGCGCCCAGGGTGAATACGCCGGGCTGATGGCCATCACCCGTTATCACCGCAGCCGTCATCAACCGCAGCGCACCCTGTGCCTGATTCCGTCGTCGGCCCATGGCACCAACCCGGCGTCGGCGCAGATGGCGGGCATGGAGGTGGTGATCGTCGACTGCGACGAGGCGGGCAATGTCGACCTCGATGATCTCAAGGCCAAGGCGCGCCAAGCCGGGGATCGATTGTCGTGCCTGATGGTCACCTACCCCTCGACCCATGGGGTGTATGAGGAGGGCATTCGCGAAATCTGCGAGGTGGTCCATCAACAGGGCGGGCAGGTGTACATGGACGGCGCCAACCTCAACGCCCAGGTGGGCCTGGCGCGCCCGGCGGATATCGGTGCCGACGTCTCGCACATGAACCTGCACAAGACCTTCTGCATCCCTCACGGCGGTGGTGGGCCGGGCATGGGGCCGATCGGGGTGCGGGCGCACCTGAAGCCTTTCGTCGCCAGCCATCCGGTGGTGCCTGTAGCGGGCCTGGACCCGAACAACAGCGCTGTCAGCGCAGCGCCCTGGGGCAGTGCCAGTATCTTGCCGATCAGCTGGATGTATATCGCCCTGATGGGGCCGCAACTGGCCGATGCCAGCGAGGTGGCGATCCTCAGCGCCAACTACCTGGCCAGTCGCCTGGCGGGGGCCTTTCCGGTGCTCTATCGCGGACGTAACCAGCGGGTCGCCCATGAATGCATCCTCGACCTGCGTCCGCTCAAGGCGCAGACCGGGATCACCGAGGAGGACGTGGCGAAGCGCCTGATGGACTATGGCTTCCATGCGCCGACCATGTCGTTCCCGGTGCCGGGCACGCTGATGGTCGAGCCGACCGAAAGTGAGTCGAAGGCGGAGCTGGACCGCTTTGTCGAGGCGATGCTGGCGATCCGTGACGAGATCGCTCAGGTGCAGGAGGGGAACTGGCCGGCGGACGATAACCCGCTCAAGCATGCGCCGCACACGCTGGCCGATGTACTGGGGCCCTGGGATCGGCCCTATGGTCTGGAGCAGGCGGTCGCACCCAGTGCGCATGTGCGCTTGCACAAGTACTGGCCGGCGGTGAACCGGGTGGACAACGTGTACGGCGATCGCAACCTGTTCTGTGCTTGCGTGCCGGTGGACGCGTATCGCTGAGCCCGGGCCTGCTGTGGAGGCGGTGCTGCGCGGGTCTGTGCGCGCAGCCCGCTCCCGCAGCGGGCGTCGGGTGCAGGTTACTGAGCGGTGAGGTTACGGGCCAGGATTGCGTTGGCCAGTTCCATGTCGCTGGCCTGGACACCAGGGTTGTCGGCGCGCACCTGACGCATCGCCGCTTCCAGGTAAGGGCCGCGGATCGATCCTTCGCTCGCCACGAAGCTGCCGGCATCGTCCTGGGCGGCCGCGACGAGCTTGTGGTCCTTGAACGTCAGGTAGGTGGAACCGGTGGTCGCACCGGACGAAATGACGTTGCGCCAGAAGCCGTCGGCCATGGCGGAGCCGATCGGCAGGGACAGCAGGGCAGCAGCCGCAATGGCGGTTTTGAAACGCATGTGAATTACCTCGAACGATGAGGGCGGGTGATGCGAGTTTGGATCGCCGCGCGGGCCGCAAGTTCCTTTGCACGCTGCGTATGCCGGGCGCTCAGGCACATACCCGCAGGACTTCTTCCAGGCTGGTCAGGCCCTTGGCCACCCGGTCTTCACCGCAGCGGCGCAGCTCGCGCATGCCCTGTGCCAGAGCCTGCTGGCGCAGGCTGGCAAGGTCGCTGCCCGGACCAATCCGGGCTCGCAGGGCGTCGTCGAGCACGAGCAGTTCGAACAGCCCGGTGCGCCCCTGGTAACCGGTGCCGCGACAGAGGCGACACGCCGCTTCACGTGTGCCAGGACATCCCTTGCAGGCGCTGCAGAAGGTGCGTGCCAGGCGCTGGGCCATCACGCCGATCAACGTGGCCTTTATCAGGTAATCGGCCACACCCAGCTCCTGCAGGCGGGTAATGGCGCTGCAGGCGTCGTTGGTGTGCAGGGTCGATAGCACCAGGTGTCCGGTCAGCGCTGCTTGCACCGCCACCTGGGCGGTTTCGCGGTCGCGTATCTCGCCGATCATGATGATGTCCGGGTCCTGGCGCAGCAGAGCGCGCACGCCGTTGGCAAAGCCGAGGTCGAGGCTGGGTTGGACCTGCAACTGATTGAAGCCGGGCTCCAGGCGCTCGATCGGATCTTCGATGGTGCACAGGTTGACCTGTGGCGTAGCCAGGTGCTTGAGGCTGGCGTAGAGCGTGCTGGTCTTGCCCGAGCCGGTGGGGCCGGTGAGCAGAATGATGCCTTGGCGTTTTGCCAACAGCGCGTGCCACTGACCCAGCAAGGTCCCTTCGAGCCCCAGGCGCTCCAAGTCTTCGTGCAGCTGTTCGGGGTCGAAGAGGCGCAACACCAGTTTTTCGCCGAACGGTGTCGGCAGGGTCGACAGGCGCAGCTCCACCTGCGCGTTGCCGGGCAGGCGGCTTTTCAGGCGTCCATCCTGTGGGCGGCGTTTCTCGGCGACATCCATGCGCCCCAGGTGCTTGAGGCGGCTGACCAGCGCCAGGACCACGCTGGCCGGAAACAGGTAGACCGTATGCAGCAGGCCGTCGATACGGTAGCGCAGGCGGCCCTCGTCGCGCTGCGGCTCGAGATGGATATCGCTGGCGCGCTGCTCGATGGCGTACTGCAGCAGCCAATCGACGATATGCACGATGTGCGCATCGTCGGCGCTGATGGCGCCGCCGCGCCCACCGAGCTCCAGCAACTGCTCAAGTTCGCCCAGGCTTGCCCGCTGCTGCTGGTGGGCGCCCTGTACGGATCGCGAAAGGCGCTGGAACGTGTCGCCAAGCTGGCGCAGTTGTACAGGGCTGGCCAGCACCCGGCGAATCGGCTGGCCGAGGCTGCGGCTCAGGTCGGCTTCCCACTCGCGTTGGTAGGGTTGTGCGCTGGCCACCGTAACACCGGTCGCGTCCATGGCCACGGCAAGGATGCCGTGGCGCTGGGCGAAGGCGGGGGAGATCAGGCCGGCGACGTGGGCCAGATCGACCTGCAACGGGTCCAGGCGCAGGAAGGGTTGGCCGACGCTGTCGGCGAGCCATTGGCAAAGGGTGTCGAGGTCCAGCGTATGGCCGGGGCGCAGGCGGTCGCTCAGGGCGAGGCTGGCAAGGATTTCGAGTGGATGGCCAGGGTGGCTGGGGGCCTGTTCGAGTGCACGCAGGGCGTCGCCGGGGGCCAGGCGATGTTCGGCGAGCAGCCTGTCGAGAAGGCGCTTGAGGTCGAGGCTGTCATCTTGAGTGTTGTGCATGGCGGCGTCCTTGCCGAGGCTGCTGAAAGGCCCAGGCAAGGGTAGCTGCACAGCGGGGCAGTGCCTTGGCGAAGGCGTTTCTGGATCTTGCGGGGCAGATGTCAGCCCGCCGCCGCCTCAGACAGTTTCGGCACGCTTTCCAGAAAGACCTCGCCGACACACACCAGGTTACGCATCTTCTGCGCGATCACCCCGGCGCGGTGCCAACTGAGGCCGTCGATACCGATCTCCAGCTCCAGCAGGTCGTCGCGCTGGCACACCTGCACGCTGTGCGGCGTGAGGAACTGCAGGGCGAAGAGGTTGAGTACCCGGCACAGGCTGTCCGGCTCGGCCTCGATGTCGAGGCGGTAGCGGACCTCGCCATGCAGGGCGCTGGCGGCCCAGGCGTCGCTACGGGGCTGAGGGGTGTGCCGTTCGAGTGCATTCATGGAGCGTCTCCTTCGATGTGGAGAAATTCTCGCAGGTCGAAACCGGCATTTCTTCGCTATGATTCACCTGGTTTTGTGGTTTGGCGAATAATAATTGTCGCATTGGTAGGCTTTGGAGAATTGATCATGCAAAGCGAGTTGGATGCCTACGACCGACGCATCCTTGAACTGCTGCAGGAGGATGCGTCGTTGTCCAGCGCGCAGATCGCCGAACGTGTCGGGCTGTCGCAGTCGCCGTGCTGGCGTCGGATACAGCGCCTGAAGGATGAAGGGGTGATTCGCGGCCAGGTCACCTTGCTGGACCGCAAGAAGGTCGGGCTGAACACGCAAATCTTCGCCGAGGTGAAACTCAACGCGCACGGGCGGTCGAACTTCACCGAATTCACCGAGGCGATCCGCGGCTTTCCGGAAGTGCTGGAGTGTTATGTGCTGATGGGGGCGGTCGACTTCCTGCTGCGTATCGTCACCTCGGACATCGAGGCCTACGAGCGGTTTTTCTTCGAGAAGTTGTCGAACGTACCAGGGATACAGGAAGTGAACTCGATCGTGGCGCTGTCGGAAATCAAGTCCACGACCTGCCTGCCGCTATCGAGGTGAGGCCTTCGCGGGTACATCGGTTCGGTGCCCCGATATACCCGCGAAGCAGCTGATGCGGTCTTACACCTTGAGCAGGTGCTTCCAGGCGCGGCTCTGGTCGATGGCGCGGGCCTGCTCGATGCGGGCTTCGAACAGTTCGCCCGACTGCTCTTCGGCCAGCGGCTGCTCGGCCAGTTCGTGCAGCTTCTTCAGATCGCCGTACAGGCGGTCCAGTTGCGGCACTTCCAGCACCTGGCGGGCGTGGTGCAGCCAGGTCAGCAACTGCTCGATGCGCGGCAACTGTTCACCCAGGTCCTCCGGGCGCTGGGTGTACAGCGGCAGCTTCAGCGCGCGGCCTTCTTCACCCAGCTGGTGGTGCAGCCAGCTGGCCAGTTGCGCCTTGCCCTGGCGCTCACCGCGGCCCTTGCGCTCGACGGTCCAGGCGCGCGCCAGCAGCCAGCGCGAGGTTTCCAGTGAGAACTGGCCCCAGCGCGTGTCTTCCAGCTCTTCGGCGAACTGCTCGGGTGCGGCGCGGCGGATGTCTTCGTCGTCGTTGCCGGCCTGTACCAGTGGGCGCCAGTCTTCGAGCAGGGCGTCGAGGCGGCTGCGCAGGTCACGGGTGGTGGCCCGTGGCGCGGCCTGGCCCAGGCTGCTGGTGAGGGCGCGCAGCTCTGCCAGGCACTGCACCCATTCCTGCAGCAGGCGCCAGTGGCCGTTATGACGGTACTGTTCGGCCAGGCGCTGGCTGCTGCCCAGCAGTTGCCAGGCGAGCGCGGTGTAGGCGTCGTCCACGGCCATTTCGGCGTCCAGCTCGGTGTGTGGCAGGCTCAGCTCGTAGCTGTCGGGATCGAGCAGACGATAGCCCCGCTCGGCCTTGCTGATGTCGCAGGGCATCAAGGCCAGCGTGGCGGACAGCTCGGCGGCCAGCTCCAGCAGAGCTTCAGGGGCGCCTTCACGCAGCTCCAGTTCGAGCTCGCAGATTTCTTCCTTGCGTTTGCCGGCGATGACGAAGCCTTGGTCGAGCGCGGCTTCGATCACCACCTTGGCCTTGCCGCGACCCCAGGAGATCTCGGCGTATTCGCGGGTGAAATCGGTGGTGAACAATGGCTTGATGGTTTTCTTGTCCAGCTCGGCCAATTGCTCGGGCCAGCAGCTGGCGTCGAGTTTCTTCAGGTCCAGCTTGACCTTGTCCAGGTACCACTCGTACTCGTTGCGCTCGGACAGGCCGGCAACGCTCTGCCCACGGCATTTGAGGGTCTGGATGATGACCTCGCCGTCGCGGCGCAGGCGAAGGGCGACGCGGGCTGCAGAGAGCTCGCGGTCGGGGGTGTCGAAGTACTGGTTGAGCAGTTCGCGGGTCTGCCAGCCGGACTTGTTGCGCTTCTTCAGCAAGGGGTGCTCGCGCAGGGCGGCAAGGGTCTCGCGGCTGGCGCGGAGCTTGAGTTCGGTTTCTTTGTGCATCGCTGGCTCGAAGGAAGGCGTGGTTGGCGGAGAGTCTACAGGAGTTGCCCTGCCAAGGGACGGCATTGCTATGATGACCCCCATGCTTTACGAGGAGTCCGTGCATGCCGTTGCCATCGCTCAAAGACCAGTTCGCCGCCCTGATCGCCGCCCCCTCGGTCAGCTGCACCCAGGCCGCATTGGACCAGTCCAACCGTCAGGTCATCGACCTGCTCGCCAACTGGCTGGGCGATCTGGGTTTCCGTTGCGAGATCCAGGAGATCACTCCAGGCAAGTTCAACCTGCTCGCCAGCCGCGGTACCGGCCCGGGCGGTCTGGTGCTGGCCGGCCACAGCGATACGGTGCCGTTCGATCCTCAGTTGTGGAGCAGCGACCCGCTGAAACTCACCGAAGTGGATGGCCGCTGGATCGGGCTGGGCAGTTGCGACATGAAGGGCTTCTTCGCCCTGGTGATCGAGGCGGTGATCCCGCTGCTGGAGCACGATTTCAAGCAGCCGCTGCTGATCCTCGCCACCTGCGATGAAGAAAGCTCGATGTCCGGTGCCCGCGCCCTGGCCGAAGCCGGGCAACCGCTGGGCCGGGCGGCAGTGATCGGCGAACCCACTGGGCTGAAGCCGATCCGCATGCACAAGGGCATCCTCATGGACCGCATCGATATTCTCGGGCGCAGCGGCCATTCGTCGGATCCAAGCCTGGGCCACAGTGCCCTGGAGGCCATGCACGCGGTGATGGGCGAGCTGATGGGCCTGCGCCAGCAGTGGCAGCAGACCTACCGCAATCCGCAATTCACCGTGCCCACGCCGACGATGAACTTCGGCTGCATCCATGGCGGCGACAACCCCAATCGCATCTGTGGCCAGTGCGCCCTGGAGTTCGACCTGCGCCCGTTGCCAGGGATGGACGTGGAGCAACTGCGTGCGGCGATCCGCGCGAAGCTGACGCCCGTGGCCGAGCGCCATGAAGTGCGCATCGACTATGCGCCGCTGTTCCCCGAGGTGCCGCCGTTCGAGCAGGCCGCCGATGCCGAACTGGTGCAGCTGGCCGAGCGTCTGACCGGCCATCGTGCCGAAGCGGTGGCCTTTGGCACCGAAGCGCCTTATCTTCAACAGCTGGGCTGCCAGACCATCGTGCTCGGACCCGGCGACATCGCTTGCGCCCATCAGCCGGGCGAGTACCTTGAAATGTCACGAATCGAGCCTACCGTGCGTCTATTGCGTGACCTTGTCCGGCACTACTGCCTGAGCTAAACGTCCACTGACCTGATTCGTTCCTGCCTAGAGGAGACCGCGCGTGACCGCAAGCCTGTTCCGACGATGACTTTCGAACGTTGTGCGCCTTCACCCGTCTCGTTCACTTATCCACAGGCCCTGTCATGCCCGAATACGTCAACTGGCTGCGTCATGCCTCCCCGTACATCAATGCCCATCGCGACTGCACCTTCGTGGTCATGCTCCCCGGCGATGGCGTCGAACATCCCAACTTCGGCAATATCGTCCACGACCTGGTGCTGCTGCACAGCCTGGGCGTGCGCCTGGTGCTGGTGCACGGTTCGCGCCCGCAGATCGAAAGCCGCCTGGCTGCCCGGGGCCTGACCCCGCACTACCATCATGGCCTGCGCATCACCGACGCCGCGACCCTGGAGTGCGTGATCGACGCCGTCGGCGCCCTGCGCCTGGCCATCGAAGCGCGCCTGTCGATGGATATCGCCGCATCGCCCATGCAGGGTTCGCGCCTGCGCGTGGCCTGCGGCAACCTGGTGACTGCACGGCCGATCGGCGTGCTGGAGGGTGTCGACTACCACCACACCGGCGAGGTGCGGCGCATCGACCGCAAGGGCATCAGCCGCCTGCTCGACGAGCGCTCCATCGTGCTGCTGTCGCCGCTGGGCTATTCGCCGACGGGCGAGATCTTCAACCTGGCCTGCGAAGACGTCGCCACCCGCGCAGCCATCGAGCTGGGCGCCGACAAGTTGCTGCTGTTCGGCGCCGAGCCGGGCCTGCTGGACGAAAAAGGCAAGCTGGTGCGTGAGCTGCGGCCGCAGCAGGTCCCGGCGCACTTGCAGCGCCTGGGCAGCGACTACCAGGGCGAGCTGCTCGATGCTGCCGCCGAGGCCTGCAAGGGCGGCGTGGCGCGCAGCCATATCGTCAGCTATGCCGAGGACGGTGCGCTGCTCACCGAGCTGTTCACCCGCGACGGCGGTGGCACGCTGGTAGCCCAGGAGCAGTTCGAGATCGTCCGCGAGGCGACCATCGAGGATGTCGGCGGCCTGCTGGAGCTGATCAGCCCGCTGGAAGAGCAAGGCATCCTGGTGCGCCGTTCGCGCGAGGTGCTGGAGCGGGAGATCGAGCAGTTCAGCGTGGTGGAGCGCGACGGCATGATCATCGCCTGTGCGGCGCTGTATCCGATCGCCGAGTCCGAGGCGGGCGAGCTGGCGTGTCTGGCGGTGAATCCGGAGTACCGGCATGGTGGTCGGGGGGACGATCTGCTCGAGCGTATCGAGACCCGCGCGCGGCAGTTGGGCCTCAATACCCTGTTCGTGCTGACGACCCGTACGGCGCACTGGTTCCGCGAGCGCGGGTTCCAGCCCAGTGGCGTGGAGCGCCTGCCGGCGGCGCGGGCTTCGCTGTACAACTACCAGCGCAATTCGAAGATTTTCGAGAAGTCGTTGTAGGTCAGTACCGGCCCTATCGCGGGACAAGCCCGCTCCCACAGGTACTGCAGAGATCTCAAGACCGATGCAGAGCCTGTGGGAGCGGGCTTGTCCCGCGATAGGGCCGGCCAGGTCCAATGAAAAACGCCGCCCCTGAGGGCGGCGTTTTCGTTTACACGGTATGCAGGTACCAATTGTACTCGAGGTCGGAGATCGAGTGTTCGAACTCCTCCAGCTCGCTCTCCTTGCACGCGACGAAGATGTCGATGTACTTCGGATCGATGTACTTGTTCAGGATCTCGCTGTCGTCCAGCTCGCGCAGGGCATCGCGCAGGTTGTTCGGCAGGCTCTGTTCCAGCTGCTCGTAGGAGTTGCCTTCGATCGGCTCACCCGGCTCGATCTTGTTGGTCAGGCCGTGGTGCACACCGGCCAGGACCGCCGCCATCATCAGGTACGGGTTGGCGTCGGCACCGGCCACGCGGTGCTCGATGCGCACGGCGTCCGGCGAGCCGGTTGGCACGCGCAGGGCCACGGTGCGGTTGTCCAGGCCCCAGCTCGGCGCGTTCGGTACGTAGAACTGCGCGCCGAAACGGCGGTACGAGTTGACGTTCGGGCAGAGGAACGCCATCGAAGCGGGCAGGGTCTCGAGCACACCGCCGACAGCGTGACGAAGCGCGGCGTTCTGCTCGGGATCCTCGCTGGTGAAGATGTTGTTGCCATCTTTGTCCAGCACGGAGATGTGTACATGCAGGCCGTTGCCAGCCTGGCCCGGGTAGGGCTTGGCCATGAAAGTGGTGTCCATTTCATGGTCGTAGGCGATGTTCTTGATCAGGCGCTTGAGCAGCACTGCGTAGTCACAGGCCCTCAGCGGATCGGGCACGTGGTGCAGGTTGACCTCGAACTGCGCCGGGGCGCTTTCCTTGACGATCGCGTCGGCCGGGATGCCCTGCTCCTTCGCGCCTTCGAGGATGTCCTGCAGGCAGTCGGCATACTCGTCCAGGTCGTCGATCAGGTAGACCTGGGTCGACTGCGGACGCTTGCCCGAGATCGGCGAGCGTGGCGGCTGCGGACGGCCGTTCACGTTCTCCTGGTCGATCAGGTAGAACTCCAGCTCGAACGCGGCACAGATGGTCAGGCCCATGTCGGTGAACTTGCTCACCACCTGGCGCAACACTTCACGAGGGTCGGCGAAGAACGGCTCGCCTTCGATTTCGTGCATGGTCATCAGCAGTTGCGCGGTCGGGCGCTTCTGCCAGGGTTCGTTGGAGAGGGTGCCAGGGATCGGGTAGCAGATGCGGTCGGCGTCGCCGATGTCCAGGCCCAGGCCCGTGCTTTCGACGGTCGAGCCGTTGATATCCAGGGCGAAGAGGGAGGCGGGCAGGTTGATGCCTTTCTCGTAAACCTTGTGAAGGCTCGTGCGTTCGATACGCTTGCCACGAACCACACCATTCATATCTGCAATCAGAAGGTCAACGTAGAGAACCTCAGGATGTTCCTTAAGGAACGCGTTCGCTTCGTTAAGCTGAACGGCACGCGGGGGTACCGACATGATGCAACACCTTTGTTGTTAAAAATATCAATCAAGGGGGGCTTGCAGGCCCAGTCAATCGAAAAGACAAACTGATGTCAAGCCAACCTCCTGATGCCCTGAAATGGCACATCAACGGCGGATTTGCTGCATATAAGGGCATGCCATTATCCGCTAAATCTGTAGGAAAGGGCTACGGCGATGGTGGCGTATTTTATTTTTTACGGAGGTGTTGTGAAAAAAAATGAACGAGGCTAAGCTCGGTCGCAACCCATAACAGTAATAATACGAGGGTCACATGGTCCGCCAGTCGCGACCTGAAAGCGCCGCCTGCGCTGCGCAGTCAGGTATTTTCACCGCTTGCCGAAAGGCCCTCGCGCGCCTGGCCCATCCCTGGAGCAGACTGGCCGCAATAATTGACGACCGGCACAGTCAGCCCTCGCCCCGTAGCAGTTTACTGCACGCTTTTCTTCCTTCCTGCCCTTTGCTTTCGAGATCGATACGCGTTTTGCGCGTGAATCGGCTGCCGTCCTGCGCATGGGTTTTTGCTTTGGCAACATACTCCATCCAGAATCAATGCGTGGGCCTTGCCAGGCCCTGCCGCGCCGAATGCGCCGACATTGACCGACGCCAGGCGTCAGTAGCGCCCGCCCCGCAAGGGCCGGGTCAAATGACCTCCTGAGGTATTTATGAGTAACAACCTCGACCAGCTCACCGATTGGTTGAAAGAGCACAAGATCACCGAAGTCGAATGCCTGATCAGCGACCTGACCGGCATCACCCGCGGCAAGATCTCGCCGACCAACAAATTCATCGCCGAAAAGGGCATGCGCCTGCCCGAAAGCGTTTTGTTGCAAACTGTGACTGGCGACTACGTCGATGACGACATCTATTACGACCTGCTCGACCCGGCCGACATCGACATGATCTGCCGCCCCGACCAGGACGCTGTGTTCCTCGTGCCCTGGGCCATCGAGCCGACCGCCCAGGTGATCCACGACACCTACGACAAGAAGGGCAACCCGGTCGAACTGTCGCCGCGCAACGTCCTCAAGAAAGTGCTCAAGCTATACGCCGACAAGGGCTGGCAGCCGATCGTCGCGCCAGAGATGGAGTTCTACCTGACCAAGCGCAGCGAAGACCCGGACTTCCCGCTACAACCGCCGGTGGGCCGCTCCGGACGTCCGGAAACTGGCCGCCAGTCGTTCTCCATCGAGGCCGCCAACGAATTCGACCCGCTGTTCGAAGACGTCTATGACTGGTGCGAACTGCAGCAGCTGGACCTCGACACGCTGATCCACGAAGACGGCACGGCGCAGATGGAGATCAACTTCCGTCACGGTGACGCGCTGCACCTGGCCGACCAGATCCTGGTGTTCAAGCGCACCATGCGCGAGGCCGCGCTCAAGCACAACGTGGCCGCGACCTTCATGGCCAAGCCCATGACCGGCGAGCCCGGCAGCGCCATGCACCTGCACCAGAGCGTGATCGACATCGCCACCGGCAAGAACATCTTCTCCAATGAAGACGGCAGCATGAGCACGCTGTTCCTGCATCACATCGGCGGCCTGCAGAAACTCATTCCCGAGGCGTTGCCGCTGTTCGCACCGAACGTCAACTCGTTCCGCCGCTTCCTGCCGGACACCTCGGCACCCGTGAACGTGGAGTGGGGCGAAGAGAACCGTACCGTCGGCCTGCGCGTACCGGATGCCGGCCCGCAGAACCGCCGCGTGGAAAACCGCCTGCCAGGCGCCGACGCCAACCCCTACCTGGCCATCGCCGCGAGCCTGCTGTGTGGCTTCATCGGCATGGTCGAGGGCATCGAGGCCAGCGCGCCGGTCCAGGGCCGCGGCTACGAGCGGCGCAACCTGCGCCTGCCGCTGACCATCGAGGACGCCCTGGAGCGTATGGAAAACAGCCGGTCGCTGGTGCAGTACCTGGGCAAGAAGTTCATTACCGGCTACGTCGCCACCAAGCGCGCCGAGCATGAAAACTTCAAGCGCGTCATCAGTTCCTGGGAGCGCGAGTTCCTGCTGTTTGCCGTGTGATCAACCCTGGGGCCGCAGGAGCGCGGCCATCGGATAGTGGAGAAGCAGATGAGCGTCAACAACCCGCAAACCCGTGAATGGCAGAACCTGAGCGGCGAGCACCACCTGGCACCCTTCAGCGACTACAAGCAGCTGAAGGCGAAGGGGCCGCGCATCATCACCAAGGCCCAGGGTGTGCATTTGTGGGACAGCGAGGGGCACAAGATCCTCGATGGCATGGCCGGCCTGTGGTGCGTGGCGGTTGGCTATGGTCGCGAAGAACTGGTCCAGGCGGCAGAGAAGCAGATGCGCGAGCTGCCGTACTACAACCTGTTCTTCCAGACCGCTCATCCGCCGGCGCTGGAGCTGGCCAAGGCCATTACCGACGTGGCCCCCGAAGGCATGAGCCATGTGTTCTTCACCGGCTCCGGCTCCGAAGGCAACGACACCGTGCTGCGCATGGTTCGCCACTACTGGGCGCTCAAGGGCAAGCCGAACAAGCAGACGCTCATCGGCCGGGTCAACGGCTACCACGGCTCCACCGTCGCTGGCGCCAGCCTTGGCGGCATGAGCGGCATGCACGAGCAGGGCGGCCTGCCGATCCCGGGTATCGTGCACATCCCGCAGCCGTACTGGTTCGGTGAGGGCGGCGACATGACCCCGGATGAATTCGGGGTGTGGGCTGCCGAGCAGTTGGAGAAGAAGATTCTGGAAGTCGGCGAGGACAACGTCGCCGCCTTCATCGCCGAGCCGATCCAGGGTGCCGGCGGGGTGATCATTCCGCCGGACACCTACTGGCCGAAGATCAAGGAGATCCTCGCCAAGTACGACATCCTGTTCGTCGCCGACGAAGTGATCTGCGGCTTTGGCCGTACCGGCGAGTGGTTCGGCTCCGATTATTACGATCTCAAGCCTGACCTGATGACCATCGCCAAGGGCCTGACCTCCGGTTACATCCCCATGGGCGGTGTGATCGTGCGTGACAAGGTGGCCAAGGTGCTCAGCGAAGGGGGCGATTTCAACCACGGCTTCACCTACTCCGGCCACCCGGTGGCAGCGGCGGTGGGGCTGGAGAACCTGCGCATCCTGCGTGACGAGAAGATCGTCGAGCGCGCACGCACGGAAGTGGCACCGTACTTGCAAAAACGACTGCGCGAGCTGCAAGACCACCCGCTGGTGGGCGAGGTACGTGGCCTTGGCCTGCTCGGCGCAATCGAGTTGGTCAAGGACAAGGCGACCCGCAGCCGTTACGAAGGCAAGGGCGTGGGCATGGTTTGCCGCAACTTCTGTTTCGACAACGGCCTGATCATGCGCGCGGTGGGCGACACCATGATCATCGCGCCGCCACTGGTGATCAGCCATGAAGAAGTGGACGAGCTGGTGGAAAAGGCGCGCAAGTGCCTGGATCTGACCCTGGAAGCGATTCGATAGGCGTTTGCTAGGCTAGCGATGTGACATTAAGTCGTTACAAGGCCCTGCTTTTGTTGAAACAGCGCCTTGTAACTTGCCAGACTAGCGGTTGTTTCAGTCGTCCGGCGCTTGCACCACGGGACCTGGCAGCTGAACAGATGGCTACTAAAAAAATTCTGGAGCATAACGCATGAAGAAAATGGGCAAGACGTTGCTGGCCGCCGCCCTGATGGGTGCCATGGCCACTGCTGTTCACGCTGAAGACAAGGTGCTGAACGTCTACAACTGGTCGGACTACATCGCTCCGGACACCATCGCCAAGTTCGAGAAGCAGACCGGCATCAAGGTCAAGTACGACGTCTTCGACAGCAACGAAACCCTGGAAGCCAAGCTGCTGGCAGGCAAGTCGGGCTACGACATCGTCGTGCCGTCCAACAACTTCCTGGCCAAGCAGATCAAGGCCGGCGTCTACGAGGAGCTCGACCGCTCCAAGCTGCCGAACTGGAAGAACCTCGACGAAGACCTGCTCAAGGCCGTTGGCGACGCCAGCGACAAAGGCAACAAGTACGCCTTCCCGTACATGTGGGGCTCCATTGGCATCGGCTACAACCCGGCCAAGGTCAAGGCCGCGCTGGGCGTGGACAAGATCGATTCGTGGGACGCCGTGTTCAAGCCCGAGAACATCGCCAAGCTCAAGAGCTGCGGCGTGAGCTTCCTCGATGCACCGACCGAAATGCTTCCGGCCGCGCTGCATTACCTGGGCAAGCCGACCGACAGCACCACCAAGGAAGACCTCAAGGCGGCCGAGGACCTGTTCCTGAAGATCCGTCCTTCGATCACCTACTTCCACTCCTCCAAGTACATCGGCGACCTGGCCAACGGCAACATCTGCGTGGCCGTCGGCTACTCGGGCGACCTGGAGCAGTCCAAGGCCCGCGCCCACGAAGCCGGCGACAAGGTCAAGCTGGACTACATCATTCCGAAAGAAGGCGCTGGCACCTTCTACGACATGGTCGCCATCCCGAAAGATGCCGAGCATAAAGATGCTGCCTACCAGTTCATGAACTTCCTGCTGCAACCGGAAGTCATGGCCGAGATCACCAACGCCGTGCGCTTCCCGAACGGTAACAAGGCCGCGACCCAGTTCGTCGACAAGGACATCACCAGCGACCCGAGCATCTATCCGCCAGCGGAAGTGAAGAAGCATCTGTACGCGATCGCCGCCCCTGAAGCGGCCGCCCAGCGTTTGATCACCCGTAGCTGGACCAAGATCAAGTCGGGCAAGTAAGCCCTGTGCGGGGCTCTCTGGGCCGGGGTTTTCCGGCCCAGGGGGCATAAACCTCGATTGTTGATTGCGACATCCCAGCCACGCAGGTAAGTTGCGCGCCGGTTTTGCGTGTACGGCTGCTCCCAGCCGCCACCGAAGGCTCTGATTGTGAGGACCAACCACTTGTCTATTTCTGTATTGCGCAAGGCCATGATGGCTGGAGCAGGTCTGACGCTGGCCTGCAGCGTTCAAGCGGCGCCCACGGTGCACTTCTACAACTGGTCCGACTATGTCGGCCCGACCACGCTCGCGGACTTCGAGAAAGAGACGGGCATCAAGCCCGTGCAGGATGTCTTCGACTCCAACGAAACCCTGGAAGGCAAGCTGCTGGCCGGTAACACCGGCTATGACGTGGTGGTGCCGTCCAACCATTTCCTCGGCAAGCAGATCAAGGCGGGCGCGTTCCAGAAGCTCGACAAGCATCTGCTGCCCAATTATTCCAACCTGGACCCAGCGCTGATGAAGCGCCTGGAAAAGAACGATCCGGGCAACCAGTACGCCGTGCCTTACCTGTGGGGCACCAACGGCATCGGCTACAACGTCGACAAGGTCAAGGCCACGCTGGGCGTGGACAAGATCGACTCCTGGGCGGTGCTGTTCGAACCCGAGAACATGAAGAAGCTCTCCAAGTGCGGTGTGGCCTTCCTCGACTCGGCGGACGAGATGCTCCCGGCGGTGCTCAACTACATGGGGCTCAACCCCAACAGCACCGATCCCAAGGATTACGCCAAGGCCGAGAAGAAGCTGCTGGCGGTACGTCCGTACGTGACCTACTTCCACTCGTCCAAGTACATCACCGACCTTGCCAATGGCGACATCTGCGTCGCGGCAGGCTTCTCCGGCGATGTCTTCCAGGCCAAGGCCCGTGCTGAAGAAGCCAAGAAGGGCGTGAACCTGGCCTACGCCATTCCCAAGGAAGGCGGCAACCTCTGGTTCGACGTGCTGGCGATTCCCAAGGACGCCAAGAACGTGAAAGAGGCCCACGCCTTCATCAACTATTTGCTGAAACCTGAGGTTATCGCCCAGGTCAGTGATTACGTCGGTTATGCCAACCCCAACCCCAAGGCTGGCGACCTGATGGACCAGGCTGTGAGAACTGACGCCGCGGTTTACCCACCGCAGGAAGTGCTGGACAAGATGTTCGTCAACGCGGAGTTGCCCCCCAAGGTGCAACGTCTGATGACCCGCAGCTGGACCAAGGTCAAGTCGGGCAAGTAAAAATCCAGACCCGACGCGGCCCTGGACACAGGCCGCTCGGGCACAAAAATCTTGTTGGGAGTTTCACTCATGGCAGTTGCCTCCGGTGCCTATAAGAAAGCCCTCGAGGGTGACCAGCAGCCCAAGCAGGTGCTGGTCAAGATCGACCGGGTCACGAAGAAGTTCGACGAAACCATCGCCGTGGACGATGTGTCCCTGGAAATCCGCAAGGGCGAGATCTTCGCCCTGCTGGGCGGCTCCGGTTCCGGCAAGTCCACCTTGCTGCGGATGCTCGCAGGCTTCGAGCGTCCGACCGAAGGTCGGATCTTCCTCGATGGTGTCGACATCACCGACATGCCGCCCTACGAGCGGCCGATCAACATGATGTTCCAGTCCTACGCGCTGTTCCCGCACATGACCGTGGCGCAGAACATCGCCTTCGGCCTGCAGCAGGACAAGATGCCCAAGGCCGACATCGAAGCCCGCGTGGCCGAGATGCTCAAGCTGGTGCACATGACCCAGTACGCCAAGCGCAAGCCGCACCAGCTCTCCGGCGGCCAGCGTCAGCGTGTGGCCCTGGCCCGCTCGCTGGCCAAGCGTCCGAAACTGCTGCTGCTCGACGAGCCGATGGGCGCGCTGGACAAGAAACTGCGTTCGCAGATGCAGCTGGAGCTGGTCGAGATCATCGAGCGGGTCGGTGTGACCTGCGTGATGGTGACCCACGACCAGGAAGAGGCCATGACCATGGCCCAGCGCATCGCCATCATGCACCTGGGCTGGATCGCCCAGATCGGCTCGCCTGTGGATATCTACGAGACGCCAACCAGCCGCCTGGTGTGCGAGTTCATCGGCAACGTCAACCTGTTCGAAGGTGAAGTGATCGACGACGCCGAAGGCCACGCGCTGATCGCCTCGCCGGAGCTCGAGCGCAAGATCTACGTCGGCCACGGTGTCACCACCTCGGTCGAGGACAAGCACATCACCTACGCGCTGCGCCCAGAGAAGTTGCTGGTGACGACGACGCAACCCGATTTCGAGCACAACTGGTCGCGCGGCAAGGTCCACGACATCGCCTACCTGGGCGGTCACTCGGTGTTCTACGTCGAGCTGCCGAGCGGCAAGATCGTCCAGTCGTTCGTCGCCAACGCCGAACGCCAGGGCGCGCGCCCGACCTGGGGCGATGAAGTCTACGTGTGGTGGGAAGACGACAGCGGCGTGGTACTGCGCTCATGAAACCGCGAAAGCTCAAACGAGCCCTCCAGCGCATCATCCCCGAGGGACGCCATCTGGTGATCGGCGTGCCGTTCATCTGGCTGTTCCTGTTCTTCATGCTGCCGTTCTTCATCGTGCTGAAGATCAGCTTCGCCGAAGCCGACGTGGCGATCCCGCCTTACACGGAGATCTACACCTACGTCGAGGACAAGATCCAACTGGTGCTGAACCTGGCCAACTACGGCCTGCTCACCGAAGATGACCTGTACATCTCGGCCTACCTGGGCTCGCTCAAGGTCGCCTTCTTCAGCACCCTGCTGTGCCTGCTGATCGGCTACCCGATGGCCTACGCCATCTCCAAGGCCGAGAAAGAGATGCAGACGGTCCTGTTGCTGCTGATCATGATGCCGACCTGGACCGCGATCCTGATCCGCGTCTATGCCTGGATGGGCATCCTCAGCAACAACGGGCTGCTCAACAGCTTCCTGCTGTGGACCGGGCTGATCGTCCAGCCGCTGCAGATCCTCAACACCAACCTGGCGGTGTATATCGGCGTGGTCTATTCGTACCTGCCATTCATGATCCTGCCGCTGTACGCGAACCTGGTGAAGCATGACCAGAGCCTGCTGGAAGCCGCGAGCGACCTGGGCTCGAGCACCTTCAACAGCTTCTGGAAGATCACCGTGCCGCTGTCGAAGAACGGCATCATCGCCGGTTGCATGCTGGTGTTCATCCCGGTGGTGGGCGAGTTCGTGATCCCTGAACTGCTCGGCGGTCCGGAAACCCTGATGATCGGTAAGGTGCTGTGGCAGGAATTCTTCAACAACCGTGACTGGCCGGTGGCATCCGCGCTGGCAGTGGTGATGCTGGCGATCCTGATCGTGCCGATCCTGCTGTTCAACCGCAGCCAGGCCAAAGAGATGGAGGGTCGGGCATGAAGCGCTTCAGTTTCTCCAAGCTGATGCTGGTGCTCGGCTTGCTGTTCATCTACCTGCCGATGCTGATCCTGGTGATCTACTCGTTCAACGCCTCGAAGCTGGTGACGGTGTGGGGCGGCTGGTCGGTGAAGTGGTACGTCGGCCTGCTCGACAACACCCAGCTGATGGGTTCGGTGATGCGCTCGCTTGAGATCGCCTGCTATACGGCGGTGGCTGCGGTCGCGCTGGGCACCCTGGCGGCCTTCGTGCTGACCCGGGTCACCCGCTTCAAGGGCCGCACGCTGTTCGGTGGCCTGGTCACCGCGCCGCTGGTGATGCCCGAGGTGATCACCGGTCTGTCGCTGTTGCTGCTGTTCGTGGCCATGGCGCAGATGATCGGCTGGCCGCAGGAGCGTGGCGTCGTCACCATCTGGATCGCGCACACCACCTTCTGTGCCGCGTATGTGGCGGTGGTGGTGTCGGCTCGCCTGCGCGAGCTGGACCTGTCGATCGAGGAAGCGGCGATGGACCTGGGTGCCAAGCCGTGGAAGGTGTTCTTCCTGATCACCATCCCGATGATCGCGCCTTCTCTGGCAGCAGGCGGCATGATGTCGTTCGCCCTGTCGCTGGATGACCTGGTGCTGGCCAGCTTCGTGTCCGGCCCTGGCTCGACCACCTTGCCGATGGAAGTGTTCTCGGCCGTGCGCCTGGGCGTTAAGCCTGAGATCAACGCTGTGGCCAGCCTGATCCTGCTGTCGGTGTCGTTGGTGACCTTCCTGGTCTGGTACTTCAGCCGCCGCGCCGAAGAGCGCCGCCGCCGGGCGATCCAGCAGGCCATCGAGGAAGGTGCTGCAGCGAACGTCGGGCAGCCGCAGGTGCGGCGTCCGGCTCCGGCTGCTGCGTCGGCCTGACGGCCCTTTCGCGGGCAAGCCCGCTCCCACAAGGATGGTGCAACGTGCACTGAACCTGTAGGAGCGGGCTTGCCCGCGAAGGCTTCACCACCGATTCAAAGCCATACCGCATCCCAATGCGGATACTCCCGCACACTGCTGACCAGCCCTGCTCTCAGTGGATTGGCGATGATGTATCTGGCTGCCTGCACCACTTCCTCCTCCTTGCGCAAAGCGGCATCGTGATACCCCGGTTGCCAGACGGGTACATGCCTCACTCCGGCCTTGCGCAGGGTGATGGCGCTGCGCGACTTGAACCTGCGCATCAAACTCCCAAGCGTCACCCCCCTCAACTCGATCAACCAGTGCAGATGGTCCGGCATCAGCACCCAGGCCAGCGTGCGGCTGGCGTTTTCCTGATCTGACTGGCGTAGCTGTTTCACCACCAGCCGGGCGCTGCGCAGGTCGTGGAAAAGGGGTTGTCGTTCGTGGGTGACAGTGGTCAGCAGGTAGCACCTGCCAGGCTCTGAGCAGCGGCCGCGGCGCAGGCGGGGTGAGTGGGCCAGGGGCATCGAATTTCCTCCATGAAATTGACCTTTGGAGGTTAGCGGTGCTGGTCCTCCCTTGGCGCCAATCATGGTTTCCGGATTTTGCGGTGGCCTCTTCGCGGGCAAGCCCGCTCCTACAGGCACCACAACTCTCTGTAGGAGCGGGCTTGCCCGCGAAAAGGCCACCGCCAATCCAAAGCCGACCCCACCAGTACCGATTATTGAACCCTGAACTACGCTGACAGTCGCATCCCACGAATCATTTGCGCGCAAGCAAGGAGCCTGCATGACGTTTACGCGTCCGCTGTTGGTCGTTTGCCTGGGGTTGTTGGCAGTGCTGTCAGGCTGCAAGGAACAGGCGTCCAGCCCTGAACTGCCACGCGTCGGCGTGGCACGGGTCGAACCTACCGATTTCGCCGCTAACGTCACCCTTACCGGTGATGTGCAGGCGCGCGTACAGACCGACCTTTCATTTCGCGTGGGCGGCAAGATCATCGCCCGCAGCGTCGATGTGGGCGATCACGTCAAGGCCAACCAGGTGCTGGCGCGCCTGGACCCGAAAGACCTGCAGAACAATGTCGACTCGGCCAAGGCCGAGGTGTTCGCCGAGCAGGCGAGGGTCACCCAGACCCGCGCCGCCTTCGTGCGTCAGCAGAAACTGTTGCCCAAGGGCTACACCAGCCAGAGTGAATACGACTCGGCTGAAGCTGCCCTGCGCAGCAGCCAGAGCGCGCTCAAGGCGGCCCAGGCACAACTGGCCAATGCCCGCGAGCAATTGAGCTACACCGACCTGGTGTCCGAGGCGGACGGCGTGATCACCGCGCGCCAGGCCGAGGTCGGCCAGGTGGTGCAGGCGACCATGCCGATCTTCAGCCTGGCCACCGACGGCGATCGTGATGCCGTCTTCAACGTCTATGAGTCGCTGCTGGTGTCGCCACCCAGTGACGAGGGGGTGATCGTCCGGCTTGTGGATAACCCCAAGGTGCAGGCCGAAGGACGGGTTCGCGAAATCACCCCGACGGTGTCTGCCGAGAGCGGTACGGTGCAGGTCAAGGTGGCGCTGCGTAACGTGCCGGCTGCCATGCAGTTGGGCTCGCCGGTAACCGCCACGGCTCACGCACAGGGACGCCCAAGCATCGAATTGCCCTGGTCGGCGCTGACCAAGGCGCTGCATGAGCCGGCGGTGTGGGTGGTGGGCGAGGGCGATAAGGTCGAACTGCGCAAGGTTCAGGTGGCGCGTTATCTCACCGGGCGCATCGTCATCAGCGACGGCGTGAAAAGCGGTGAAACCGTTGTGGTCAGTGGCGGCCAGTTGCTGCATCCGGGCATGCAGGTGCAGAAAGTCGACGCCAAGAGCCCCGGAGGTGAGCCATGAAGCCCTTGCTGGTGTTACTTGCCGCAGCAGCCCTGCTGCCCGGTTGCAAGGGTGATGAGCCGGCGCCCGAGCCCGTACGGCCGGTGCTCTCGACCCTGGTCGAGCCGCAGACGCAGTCGCAGCTCGGTCGTTTTGCCGGCACCATCCAGGCCCGCTTTGAAAGCACCCTGGGCTTCCGAGTGTCCGGGCGCATTGCGCGGCGCTGGGTGGACGTGGGCGCGCAGGTGAAACCGGGCGACACCCTGGCCACTCTCGATCCCACCGACCAACAGAACCAGCTGCGCGCCGCCGAAGGCGACCTGGCGCGAGTCCAGGCGCAATGGATCAACGCCCAGGCCAATGCCCGTCGCCAGCAGCAGTTGTATGACCGCGGCGTCGGCGCCCAGGCCCAGCTGGACATCGCCCAGACCGACCTGAAGACCACCGGCGCCTCGCTCGAACAGGCGCGTTCGGCGCTCAGCCAGGCACGCGACCAGCTCGGCTACAGCACGCTCAAGGCCGACCATGGCGCCGTGGTCACGGCCTGGCGCGCCGAAGCCGGGCAGACGGTCAGTGCCGGCCAGGAAGTGGTCACGCTGGCGCGCCCGGACGTCAAGGAGGCGGTGATTGATCTGCCGATCCCAGTCGCCGAGCAGTTGACCCCGTCGCTGGTGTTCACCGTGGCATCGCAACTGGAGCCGGCCATCAGCACCACCGCCACGCTGCGCGAGCTTGAGCCGCAGGCCGATGCCGCCACCCGCACCCGACGTGCGCGGCTAAGCCTGGCCAGTACGCCGCAGGCGTTCCACCTCGGCACCGCCATCAGCGTCACGCTCAGCTCGGCGATCGCGCCGCGCACCGAGCTGCCGGCCACCGCCCTGCTGGAGCGAGACGGCAAGACCCAGGTCTGGGTGGTCGATCCGCAGCACAAGACCGTGGCCACCCGTGAGGTCACACTCGTGGAGCGCAGCGAACGGCGCGTCGTGCTGGGCGCCGGTGTGCAGCCGGGCGAACGGGTGGTGACGGCGGGTGTGAACAGCCTGAAGCCGGGCCAGCAGGTCAAATTCGACGAGGACGCACGATGAAAGGAAGCTTCAACCTGTCGGACTGGGCCCTGAAGCACCAGTCCTTCGTGTGGTACCTGATGTTCGTCGCCTTGCTGATGGGCGTGTTCTCCTACATGAACCTGGGCCGGGAAGAAGACCCGTCCTTCACCATCAAGACCATGGTGATCCAGACCCGCTGGCCCGGTGCGACCCAGGACGAAACCCTGTACCAGGTGACCGACCGGATCGAGAAGAAGCTCGAGGAACTGGACTCGCTCGACTACGTCAAGAGCTACACCCGGCCCGGCGAGTCGACGGTTTTCGTCTACCTGCGCGATACCACCAAGGCCGAGGATATCCCGCAGATCTGGTACCAGGTGCGCAAGAAGATCCAGGACATCCGCGGTGAATTCCCCCAGGGCCTGCAAGGGCCGGGTTTCAACGACGAGTTCGGTGATGTGTTCGGCTCGATCTACGCCTTCACCACCGATGGCCTGGACCTGCGCCAGTTGCGCGATTACGTCGAGCAGGTGCGCGCCGAAGTGCGCGAGGTGCCGAATATCGGCAAGGTCGAAACCATCGGCGTGCAGGATGAAGTGCTGTACCTGAACTTCTCCACCCGCAAGCTGGCGGCACTGGGCATCGACCAGCGCCAGGTGATGCAGGCGCTGCAATCGCAGAATGCGGTGACTCCGGCCGGGGTGATCGAAGCCGGGCCAGAGCGCATCTCGGTGCGCACCACCGGCCAGTTCGCCTCGGAGAAGGACCTGCAGGTGGTCAACCTGAGAATCAACGATCGCTTCTTCCGCCTGGCCGACATCGCCGATATCGAGCGCGGTTTCCAGGATCCGCCCGCCCCCATGTTCCGCTACAACGGCCAGTCGGCCATCGGCCTGGCGATCGGCATGAAGAAGGGTGGCAACATCCAGGAGTTCGGCAAGGCACTGCGCGACAAGATGGACAGCATCACCGTTGAGCTACCGGTGGGTGTGGGCGTGCATACCGTGTCGAACCAGGCCGTGGTGGTCGAGGACGCCGTGGGCGGCTTCACCAGTGCGCTGTTCGAGGCGGTGATCATCGTGCTGGTGGTCAGTTTCATCAGCCTGGGCATACGCGCAGGCCTGGTGGTGGCCTGTTCGATCCCGCTGGTGCTGGCGATGGTTTTCGTGTTCATGGAGTACAGCGGCATCACCATGCAGCGCATCTCGCTGGGTGCATTGATCATCGCCCTGGGCTTGCTGGTCGACGATGCAATGATCACCGTAGAGATGATGGTCACGCGCCTGGAGATGGGCGAGAGCAAGAACGACGCGGCGACCTATGCCTATACCTCGACGGCATTCCCGATGCTCACCGGCACCTTGGTCACCGTTGCCGGCTTCGTGCCCATCGGCCTGAACGCCAGCTCTGCGGGCGAATACACCTTCACCCTGTTCGCGGTGATCGCGGTGGCGCTGCTGGTGTCGTGGGTGGTGGCGGTGTTCTTCGCGCCGGTGCTGGGCGTGCATATCCTCAGCAGCAAGGTCAAACCCCATGATGGGGAACCCGGCCGCATCGGCCGCGCCTTCGAAAGCGGCTTGCTGTGGTGCATGCGCAACCGCTGGCTGACCATCGTTGGCACCGTGGTGCTGTTCGCCCTGGCGGTGTTGAGCATGCGGTTCGTGCAGAACCAGTTCTTCCCGTCTTCGGATCGCCCGGAGATCCTGCTGGAACTGAACCTGCCGCAGAACGCGTCGATCCAGGAAACCCGCCGTGCGGTTGATCGCCTGGAAGCCACCCTCAAGGACGATCCGGACATCGACCACTGGAGCACCTATATCGGCCAGGGCGCGGTGCGTTTCTACCTACCGCTCGACCAGCAGCTGCAGAACCCGTACTACGCGCAACTGGTCATCGTCAGCAAGGGGCTGGAGCAGCGCAACACGTTGATTCCCAAGCTGCAGGAGCGGCTGCGCAATGATTTCGTCGGCATCGGCACCAATGTGCAATCGCTGGAGATGGGCCCGCCAGTGGGGCGTCCGATCCAGTACCGGGTCAGCGGCAAGGATATCGACCAGGTGCGCAAGCACGCCATCGACCTTGCGACCTTGCTCGACCAGAACCCCAACATTGGCGAGATGATGTACGACTGGAACGAGCCCGGCAAAGTACTGCGGGTCGAGATCGCCCAGGACAAGGCGCGCCAACTGGGCCTGTCGTCCGAAGACGTCGCCAACGTGATGAACAGCATCGTCACCGGTGCACCGGTGACCCAGGTCAACGACCAGATCTACCTGGTGGACGTGGTCGCGCGCGCCAAGGACAGTGAGCGCGGCTCGCCCGATACCCTGCAGAACCTGCAGATCGTCAGCCCCAGCGGCACCTCGATCCCCTTGCTGTCGTTCGCCACGGTGCGCTACGAGCTCGAACAGCCATTGGTTTGGCGGCGTGACCGCAAGCCGACGATCACCATAAAGGCATCGGTCAACGGCGAGATCCAGCCCACCGACCTGGTGGCCCAGCTCAAGCCGAAGATCGAAGAGTTCGCCGCTTCGCTGCCGGCCGGTTACGAAGTAGCCACCGGCGGCACCGTGGAGGAGAGCGGCAAGGCGCAGGGGCCGATTGCTCAGGTGATTCCGCTGATGCTGTTCCTGATGGCGACCTTCCTGATGATCCAGTTGCACAGCGTGCAGAAGCTGTTCCTGGTGGTCAGCGTCGCGCCGCTGGGGCTGATCGGCGTGGTGCTGGCGCTGGTGCCGACGGGAACGCCCATGGGCTTTGTTGCGATCCTCGGGATTCTTGCGCTGGTCGGCATCATCATCCGCAACTCGGTGATCCTGGTGACCCAGATCGACGAATTCGAGGCCCAGGGCTACTCACCTTGGGACGCGGTGGTCGAGGCTACCAACCATCGGCGTCGGCCGATCCTGCTCACGGCCGCAGCGGCCAGCCTGGGGATGATCCCCATCGCCCGCGAGGTGTTCTGGGGCCCGATGGCCTACGCCATGATCGGCGGGATCGTCAGCGCAACGCTGCTGACCTTGCTGTTCCTGCCGGCGCTGTACGTGGCCTGGTACAAGATCCGCGAGCCGCAGGCGCATAACTGAAGCTTCAACTTCCTGTAGGAGCGGGCTTGCCCGCGAATGCAACAGTGGCCGCACCACAGCATTCGCGGGCAAGCCCGCTCCCACAGTCACCCGCTTACCTGCTCAGCAATTCAGTTATATAAACATTCTTAAACAGTATTTTTAAGAATATCCCGCCCTCACTAAGATTGCCCTCAAGCCAGGCGCAATCCCCTTCTTCTGCCCGGCACCCTTACTCAATGGAGAACGAGCATGAGTGCATCTCTGCGTAGCATCGACGGTCAGGACGAAGCCACCATTCTGCGTGAAATCCAGAGCGCGCTGCGCGACCTGCGCTTCGGTGCAGTGGAGATCACCGTGCACAACGCTCAGGTCGTGCAGATCGAGCGCAAGGAGAAATTCCGCCTGCAGCAGCCCGGCAACAAGTCCGGCTGATCCGACACATCCAACTAGAAAAAATGCCAATCGGGAGCTTCACCATGTCCATCCGCCGTTATGCGCTCGCCGCTCTGGCCAGTGCCGTTTTTGCCGGTTCCGCCATCGCCAAGGATTACGAACTGCTCAACGTGTCCTATGACCCGACCCGTGAGCTGTACCAGCAGTACAACGCCGAATTCATCAAGCACTGGCAGCAGGCGCACCCGGACGACAAGGTGAAGATCCAGCAATCCCACGGTGGCTCGGGCAAGCAGGGCCGCGCGGTGATCGACGGCCTGCGCGCCGACGTGGTGACCCTGGCCCTGGCTGGCGACATCGACGAGATCGCCAAGCTCGGCAAGACCCTGCCGGACAACTGGCAGACCCGTCTGCCGGACGCCAGCACCCCCTACACCTCGACCATCGTGTTCCTGGTGCGCAAGGGCAACCCGAAAGGCATCAAGGACTGGGGTGACCTGGTCAAGAAAGACGTCTCGGTCATCACCCCCAACCCGAAAACCTCCGGCGGCGCCCGCTGGAACTTCCTCGCCGCCTGGGCCTATGGCCTGAAATCCGGTGGCAGCGAAGCCAAGGCCAAAGAGTACGTGCAGGAGCTGTTCAAGCACGTACCGGTGCTGGACACCGGCGCTCGCGGCTCGACCATCACCTTCGTCAACAACGGCCAGGGCGACGTCCTGCTGGCCTGGGAAAACGAAGCCTTCCTGGCGCTGAAGGAAGACGGCGGCAGCGACAAGTTCGAGATCGTCGTGCCTTCGCTGTCGATCCTCGCCGAGCCGCCAGTGGCGGTGGTCGACAAGAACGCCGAGAAGAAGGGCAACACCGAGATCGCCACCGAATACCTGAAATACCTGTACAGCCCTGCTGGCCAGAAGATCGCTGCAGAAAACTTCTACCGTCCGCGTGACGAGAAAGTCGCCGCCGAATTCGCCAAGCAGTTCCCGAAACTTGACCTGGTGACTATCGACAAGGACTTCGGTGGCTGGAAAACTGCGCAGCCGAAGTTCTTCAACGACGGCGGTGTGTTCGACCAGATCTACCAGGCGCAGTAGAGGCCAAGGAAAAAGCGGGGCCGCAAAGCAGCCCCAGGATTTCAGAAGTTTGCACCGGCCCGGAATCTGTTCCGGGCCAAGTGCGTTCAACCAGGGATATTTATGTCACGTCGCATCTCCCCCGTCATACCCGGCTTCGGGCTGACGCTGGGCTACACCTTGGTGTATCTCAGCCTGATCGTGCTGATACCGCTGGCGGCCATGTTCATTCATGCCTCGCAGCTGACCTGGGAGCAGTTCTGGAACATCATCAGTGCACCGCGGGTCATCGCGGCGCTCAAGCTGAGTTTCGGTACCGCCCTGTTCGCCGCCATCATCAATGGCGTGATCGGCACCCTGCTGGCCTGGGTCCTGGTGCGTTACACCTTCCCCGGGCGCAAGATCATCGATGCGATGATCGACCTGCCGTTCGCCCTGCCCACCGCCGTCGCCGGTATCGCCCTGACTGCCCTGTACGCGCCTGCGGGCTGGGTCGGCCAGTTCGCCACCGACCTGGGCTTCAAGATCGCCTACACCCCGCTGGGCATCACCCTGGCCCTGACTTTCGTCACGCTGCCATTCGTGGTGCGCACGGTGCAGCCAGTGCTGGCGGACATCCCGCGTGAGGTCGAGGAGGCCGCCGCCTGCCTGGGCGCCAAGCCGTTGCAGGTGTTCCGCCATGTGCTGGCGCCGGCACTGCTGCCGGCCTGGCTAACCGGCTTCGCCCTGGCATTCGCCCGGGGTGTTGGCGAGTACGGTTCGGTGATCTTCATCGCCGGCAACATGCCAATGAAGACCGAGATCCTGCCGCTGCTGATCATGGTCAAGCTCGACCAGTACGACTACACCGGCGCCACCGCCATCGGCGTGCTGATGCTGGTGGTTTCCTTCATTCTGCTGCTGCTGATCAACCTGCTTCAGCGGCGCATCGAAACCCCTTGAAGGAGGCCCGGTCATGTCTTCGTCATCCATAACTGCAAGCTCCGCCGCCAATGCCGCTCGCCGCGGCAGCGCCACCTCGCGCCGCGTACTTATCGGCCTTGGCTGGCTGGTGTTCGCGCTGTTCCTGCTGCTGCCGCTGGTGATCGTGGTGTCCCAGGCGCTGAAGAATGGCTTCGGCACCTTCTTCGAGGCGATCTTCGAGCCTGACGCGCTTTCGGCGCTCAAGTTGACCCTGCTCGCGGTGGTCATCTCGGTGCCGCTGAACCTGGTGTTCGGCGTCAGCGCTGCCTGGTGCGTGAGCAAGTACAGCTTCCGTGGCAAGAGCGTGCTGGTCACCCTGATCGACCTGCCGTTCTCGGTCTCGCCGGTGATTGCCGGTTTGGTCTACGTGCTGATGTTCGGCGCCCAGGGCCTGCTCGGCCCCTGGCTGCAGGACCACGATATCCAGATCGTCTTCGCCCTGCCGGGCATCGTGCTGGCGACCATTTTCGTCACCGTGCCCTTCGTCGCCCGTGAGCTGATCCCGCTGATGCAGGAGCAGGGCACGCAAGAGGAAGAGGCCGCGCGCCTGCTGGGCGCCAACGGCTGGCAGATGTTCTGGCATGTCACCCTGCCGAACATCAAGTGGGGCCTGATCTACGGCGTGGTGCTGTGTACCGCGCGGGCCATGGGCGAGTTCGGTGCGGTGTCGGTGGTCTCCGGCCATATCCGCGGCGTCACCAACACCTTGCCGCTGCATGTGGAGATCCTCTACAACGAGTACAACCATGTCGCGGCCTTCAGCGTGGCCAGCCTGTTGCTGATCCTGGCGCTCTTCATCCTGCTGCTCAAGCAGTGGAGCGAGAACCGTATTAACCGCCTGCGCCACAGCGCAGCGGAGGAATGAGTCATGTCGATCGAAGTTCGTAACGTCAGCAAGCGCTTCAACAGTTTCCAGGCCCTGAACAACATCAACCTGGATATCCACAGCGGTGAGCTGGTCGCGCTGCTCGGCCCCTCCGGCTGCGGCAAGACCACCCTGCTGCGCATCATCGCCGGCCTCGAGACGCCGGATGACGGCAGCATCGTGTTCCACGGCGAGGATGTCTCGGGCCACGATGTGCGTGATCGCAACGTCGGGTTCGTGTTCCAGCACTATGCGCTGTTCCGCCACATGAGCGTGTTCGACAACGTCGCCTTCGGCTTGCGCATGAAGCCCAAGGGCGAACGCCCGAGCGAGAGCAAGATCGCCGAGAAGGTCCATGAGCTGCTGAACATGGTTCAGCTCGACTGGCTCGCCGACCGCTATCCCGAGCAGTTGTCGGGGGGCCAGCGCCAGCGTATCGCCCTGGCCCGTGCCCTGGCGGTGGAGCCGAAGGTGCTGCTGCTCGACGAGCCGTTCGGTGCCCTCGATGCCAAGGTGCGCAAGGAGCTGCGCCGCTGGCTGGCGCGGTTGCACGAGGATATCAACCTGACCTCGGTGTTCGTCACCCACGATCAGGAAGAGGCGATGGAAGTGGCCGACCGCATCGTGGTGATGAACAAGGGCGTGATCGAACAGATCGGCTCGCCGGGCGAGGTGTACGAGAAACCGGCCAACGACTTCGTCTACCACTTCCTCGGCGACTCCAACCGCCTGGCCTTGAGCGAGGGCAACCATGTGCTGTTCCGCCCTCACGAGGTGTCGCTGTCGCGCCATGAGACCGAGGGCCATCACGCTGCCGAAGTCCGCGACATTCGTCCGCTGGGCGCGACCACCCGGGTGACCCTGAAGGTCGAGGGGCAGAGCGAGCTGATCGAGGCTGAAGTGGTCAAGGACCATGACAGCCTGACCGGCCTTGCGCGCGGCGAGACCCTGTTCTTCCGGCCGAAGGTCTGGCAGAAGGTCGCCGATATCTGACGCTTGTGCAGATGTTGAAAAACCCGGGTTCGTAGCCCGGGTTTTTTTATGCCTGGACGAAGGGTGGGGTGGCGATGTGGCCCTTAGCCCGCCGTTTTCCATACCTTGCACGAATATTTTGCATGCCGACCGTGCATTACTTTCCGCCCTCACCGCTACAGCCCTTGCGCCACGCGGCTTTGCGGGAACCCTGAAAATCTTATATTCGATTTTTGTATAGCTTTAATTTTAAGCATTACTTTCAGAGATAAGCCTCTAAAACGGATGATTCAGCCACGAGGACCGGCCAAGGTCCGAAGACCTGCATCACGTATCCAGGAGTCGATTCAATGGGTAATGTCCAGACGGCCGCGAGGGCCTACGACCAGCCATGGCGCCCGGCCCCGGGCGACCTGGTCGAGCTTGGACGCACGCTTCGCCTGCCGCTGGCGCAGCTGCGCCTGCAACGCACGCCGGTCAGTGGTCTCAAGCGTCGCGACAAGCTGGCGCTGGGGTTGCTGGTGCTGGTGCTGCATGGCGCTGCGGCCTACTGGGTCAGCCAACGACCAACCCCCGAGCTGCCGGTGATTGCGCCAGAGATTCCGCCGATGACCATCGAGTTCGCCGCTCCGGCGCCGCCGGTCGTCGAGCCGCCACCGCCTGTGCCTGTGGTCGAGCCACCACCGCCACCACCACCGGTGGTCGATGAGCTGGCCGCCAAGCCTGCGCCGAAACCTGTGCCCAAACCAAAACCTGTGCCCAAGCCCTTACCCAAGCCGCAGCCCAAGCCGGTCGAGGCGCCGCCACCGGTGCCGACGCCCGCGCCTGCACCGCCTGCTCCGGCACCTGCACCACCAGCACCAGCACCGGTCACGCCCGCTTCGGCCAATGCCGCGTACCTGAAGAACCCGGCGCCGGAATATCCGCAACTGGCCCAGCGCCGTGGATGGGAAGGCACCGTGCTGTTGCGGGTCGAGGTACTGCCCAGCGGCAAGCCGGGGCAGATCCAGATCCAGAAGACCAGCGGCCGCGATGCCCTGGACGCCGCCGCGCTGGCTGCGGTTAAGCGCTGGAGCTTCGTGCCGGCCAAGCAGGGAGACGTGGCCCAGGTGGGCTGGGTCAGTGTCCCGATCGATTTCAAGCTTCGTTAACTCGCGCCATCGAACCGAACATAGGAAGACTTCATCATGAGCCTGTTGGCATCCCCTCTCGAATCCGTTGAAAGCGCCGTCATCTGGCTGCTGGTTGGTTTTTCCGTGGTCACCTGGGCGTTGGCCCTGGTCAAGGTCGTGCAGTTCGTGCGGCTGAAGAACCAGGACAAGCGCTTCCATGCCCAGTTCTGGGCCGCTTCTAGCCTCGACTCGGCAGCCGGGATCAGCCATGAGCAGCCTGGCCCTGCGGCCCGCGTCGCCCAGGCCGGTTATGCCGCCATCGCCGTGGGCGAGCCGGGCCAGGCAGCCGACCTGAGCCATGCGATCAACCATCAGGATCGCCTCGAGCGCGCCTTGCGCCAGCAGATCGTGCGTGAGCGCCGTTCGCTGGAAACCGGCCTGGCGGTTGTCGCCAGTATTGGCAGCACCTCGCCGTTCATCGGTCTGTTCGGCACCGTGTGGGGCATCATGGAAGCGCTCAAGGGCATCAGCGCTGCCGGCTCCGCCAGCCTGGAAACCGTGGCCGGCCCGATCGGTGCGGCACTGGTCGCCACGGGCGTCGGTATCGCCGTCGCGGTCCCGGCGGTGCTGGTCTACAACTACTTCCTGCGCCGCCTCAAGCTGACCGCGGCCGACCTCGACGACTTCGCCCACGACTTCTACAGCCTGGCGCAGAAGAGTGCCTTCCGCGTCCTGGTTCACCCGACCCTGCAAAAAGCCCAGGCCGGTTTCGGCCAGCCGGTGAAGGAGGCTTCCTGACATGGCGTTCTCGACCCAGGACAGCGACGAAGTCCTCAGTGAAATCAACGTCACACCGCTGGTGGACGTCATGCTGGTGCTGCTGGTGGTGTTCATCGTCACCGCGCCCTTGCTGACCAACGCCATCCCGATCAACTTGCCCAAGACCGAAGCCGTGGCCCCAGTGGAGCAGAAAGACCCGCTGGTGGTGAGCATCGATGGCGGCGGCAAGCTGTTCATCAACAAGGACGAGATCCAGCCGG
The DNA here is from genome assembly GCA_014268975.2 of Pseudomonas wayambapalatensis. Classification (GTDB taxonomy): domain Bacteria; phylum Pseudomonadota; class Gammaproteobacteria; order Pseudomonadales; family Pseudomonadaceae; genus Aquipseudomonas; species Aquipseudomonas wayambapalatensis. The sequence goes on from CP077096.1 coordinate 385,826, forward strand.
ACCTGCTGGAAACCAACCTCAAGGCGGCCAGGGAAAAGGATGCGGATGTGCGTGTACAGCTGCAGGCTGACGATGGCGTCAACTACGGCGAAGTGGCGCAGGCGATGGCTGCCATCGAACGTGCCGGGATCAGCAAGCTGGCGGTGATCACCGCGCGTTGATCGGCAATACCCTCTTCAGGCAAGTGCTTCAGGGCCATTTCTCTTGGCAGGGGATGGCCCTTTTTTTATGCCCGCCCCGGGGCGCACAAACCCTGTAGGAGCGGGCTTGCCCGCGAAAAGGCCAGCCCAGACAACCAATAATTATGGTTATTAATAAATAGCTTCTTATTCCTTTACGAATATAACTGCCTCCCTATACTTGGTTCCCAAGCACGCAAACTTCCAAGGAGGCGTCCCCATGCGCAATGAGTCGATTCGTTACCTGATTGTGCCGGGCTGGCAAGGATCGCCAGACAATCATTGGCAAAGCCACTGGCAGCGCAGCCTGCCCAACAGCGCCCGGGTCGAGCAGCACGATTGGCTCACCCCGCAGCGGCGCGACTGGATACAGGCACTCGAGCAGGCGATTGCCGCCGAACGCTCGCCGGTGATCCTCATCGCCCACAGCCTGGGTTGCATCACCATCGCCCACTGGGCCGCGCAGGCCAGCCCTGGGCTGCTGCGCCAGGTGCGAGGGGCGCTGCTGGTGGCGCCCGCGGATGTCGAACGGCCGACCTGCGCGCCGGCCTTGCGCAATTTCGCACCCATTCCCCTGCACGCGCTGCCGTTTCCCAGCCAGGTGGTCAGCTCGGACAACGATCCGGCCGTCAGCGTGCCGCGTGCACTCTACCTGGCCAAGGCCTGGGGCGCGGAAGCAGGGTTGTTGAGCAATGCCGGGCACATCAACGTCAAGTCCGGTCACGAGCGCTGGGAACAGGGCTTCGCCTATCTGTACCGCCTGCAAGGCCGGATCGAGCAGCGCTCCCTGCGCCGCGCCTGACCTGGCCTTTCAACCGATTTCGCTGAATCCCTGGTCGCCTGCGTCTGGGGCGGGAGTTTTCCATGAGTTTCAACAATCCCTTCGGCCAGCCACTGCTGACGTTTCCCGAGCTGGACAAGAGCCCGCTGAGCATCCGTGCCAAGGCGCTGGTATTCGTCGATGCACGTTCGCAGCAACTGCGCGAAGCGCTCGAACGCCTGGCGCCGCAACCGCTGCCGGTGCTGATCCGTGGTGAGACCGGCACCGGCAAGGAGCTGCTGGCAAGGCAGATCCACCGTGCCAGCGATCGCGCGGGGTTGTTCGTCTCGGTCAACTGCGCGGGCATCAGCCACACCTACGCCGATGCCGAGCTGTTTGGCTACAGCGCCGGTACCCATGGCGGCACGGCCAGCAGTCGCGCAGGCTGGTTCGGTTCGGCCAATGGCGGCACCTTGTACCTGGACGAGATCGCCGACCTGCCGCTGGCCATCCAGGGCAAGCTGCTGGCGGCCCTGGAGAACCGTGAGGTCACTCGGGTCGGCGCCCAGCAGGCGCAGGCCGTGGATGTGCGTCTGGTGGCCGCCTCCAGCATCGACCTGGCCCAGGCGGTGCGTGCCGGGCGCTTCAACGAACGGCTGTACCTCTATCTGCACGAGGGCGAACTGGAATTGCCGGCACTGCGCCAGAGGGTGGGGGACATCCTGCCGCTGGCCGAATACTTCGTCGGCATCTACAGCGTGCGCCTGGAGCGCAGCGTGCCGCTGATCAGCGAAGCGGCGCAGCAAGCGCTGGAAGCCCATGCCTGGCCCGGCAACACCCGCGAGCTGGAGAACGTCATCCACTTTGCCTTGCTGGTGGCCGAGGGGGATGAAATTCTCCCGCAGCACCTGGACTTGCCTGAGCGTGCACCCCTTGCCAGCCTGGCCAGCCAGCTTGCGCAACTGGGGCGCAGCCGCGAGCCAGGCACGCTTGCCGCCTTGCGTGAGCTGCTGGAGCAAAGCCTGGCCGAGCTCAATGCATCCGCGAGCTAGAGCGGTTGTCGGTCGCTCATAAGCAAAACAGCTGATGGCTTTTTGTTTTTGGAATAAGCAGCGAATCAAAAGATATTGTTAGGGCATAAAAAATCCCGGTATCGTCCGCTCCACGCCCACTGTCGAGACGGTGTGGCACCTGACTTCGCCATCGTCGATGGCCCCAGCTTGATAACAAGGATCACCATGAAAAAGACCCTGCTGACGACTGCCCTCGCTGCTGCCCTGTCGCTGTCCGGCCTGGCTCACGCCGCCGAAAAACTGGTGGTAGCCGCCACGCCGGTGCCGCACGCCGAAATCCTCGAGCTGATCAAGCCGACCCTGGCCAAGGAAGGTGTGGACCTGCAGATCAAGGTCTTCACTGACTACGTGCAGCCGAACGTGCAGGTCGACCAGAAGCGCCTGGACGCCAACTACTTCCAGACCCTGCCGTACCTGAAGAACTTCAACGAAGGCAAGGGCACCCACCTGGAAACCGTGATCGGCGTTCACGTCGAGCCGTTCGGTGGCTACTCCAAGAAGGTCAAGAGCCTGTCGGAGCTCAAGGAAGGCGCCACCGTGGCTATCCCGAACGAGGGCAGCAACAGTGGTCGCGCCCTGCTGCTGTTGCAGAAGGCCGGCCTGATCACCCTGAAGGATCCGAAGAACGCCCTGGCGACGCCGAAAGACATCGCCGAGAACCCGAAGAAACTGAAATTCCGCGAGCTCGAGTCGGCCATGCTGCCTCGCGTGCTGGACCAGGTCGACCTGGACATGATCAACACCAATTACGCGCTGGAGGCTGGCCTGAACCCGGCCAAGGATGCGCTGGTGATCGAAGGCAGCGACTCGCCATACGTGAACTTCCTGGTCGCGCGTCCTGACAACAAGAACAGCGACGCCATCCAGAAGCTGGCCAAGGCCCTGACCAGCCCTGAAGTGAAAGCCTTCATCGAGCAGAAGTACCAGGGCGCGGTACTGCCGGCGTTCTGATTTGCCAGGTTAGCGCTTCACATGAAAACGCCGACACTATTGTGTCGGCGTTTTTGTTTTGGCGCTGCGGTGTTCTTTTCGCGGCCCCAATCCCGAGACCGTCACCGACTCTTGTAGGAGCGGGCTTGCCCGCGAAGAAAGCACCGCAATCCCGAGCCCCGTCAACGCTGCTCGGCAAGCGCCTTGCGCAGGGCCAGCAACCACTGAAGTTGTTCGTTCGAAACAGGTGTGCTTGGGCTGTTCATCGTTGTCGTCCCTGTGGGCCTGGCAGGCCGATCAGTCTGAAGTCCTTTTGATAGGTATTTCGAGGGAAAGATCCCAGACGGATGTATGAAATTTCCGGTTAGCCCGTCGGGTGATATCAATATGCAATAAGGGTATTTAGAGAAAGCTTTTTATGCCTTTAGAGTCTACCCATCGTGCTTACCGGCACATCCCTTTGATCGTCCACGACGCCGAGCCATCCTCGCGTCGGGCCCGGAACCTTGCCCATGTCGTACCTCCGTGACCTTGTGTCGAGGCGTTATCCATGACCTTCGACACTGCCTTCATGCTTAGCACACTCCCGGCATTCCTCAAGGCCGTCGGCGTCACCCTGCAGGTCGGGCTGATCGCCATCGCCACCTCGCTGCTGGTCGCCGTGTTCAATGCCGCCGTCCTGGTGTTTCGCACCCCCTACCTGTGGCGGCTGGTCAAAGGCTATGTGGAGCTGGCACGCAACACGCCGCTGCTGATCCAGTTGTTCTTCGTCTATTTCGCACTGCCGACCCTGGGTTTGAAAGTATCCGGCTTCGCTGCCGCGATCATCACCATGACCTTCATGGGCGGCGCCTACCTCACCGAGGTGCTGCGAGCGGGTGTCGAAGCGGTGCCGCGCGCGCAGCTTGAGTCGGGGCGTTCCATCGGCTTGTCCGAGGGCCAGTTGCTGCGCCACGTGATCCTGCCCCAGGCCGGCATCCTCAGCCTGCCGGCGCTGTTCGCCAACTTCATCTTCCTGCTCAAGGAAACCACCGTGGTCTCGGCGGTGGCGGTGCCGGAAATCCTCTACACCACCAAGAACTACATCGCCCTGTACTACAAGACCTACGAGATGCTCGCGGTGCTGACGTTGCTCTGCGTGCTGCTGTTCCTGCCGTTGTCGCTGCTGCTGCGCCACCTCGAAAGGAGGCTGCAACATGGCCAGTTCGGCAATTGAGCTGCTGCTGGTGTCCTTGCCGCAACTGGCCAAGGGCGCCGGACAGACCCTGGCGATCTCGGCCTTGGGCATCGTCTTCGCCACCCTGGGTGGTGTGCTCTATGGCGTGCTGGCCACGCTGGGCAAGCGTGCGGTGAACATCGCCTTGCAGATCTATCTGGAGCTGTTTCGGGCGATACCGGTGCTGGTCTGGCTGTACCTGGTGTTCTTCGGGTTGCCGATCTTCTTTTCGCTGAGTATCCCCAGCTTCTGGTGCGCGGTGCTGGTGCTGGGGCTGTGGGGTGCCAGCGAGGTTGGCGAGGTGGTGCGCGGGGCCCTGGCTTCGCTGCCGCGCGGCCAGCGTGAGGCGGGGTTGTCGATCGGCCTGTCGGGCCTGCAGTTGTATGGGCACGTGCTGTTGCCGCAGGCCCTCAAGCGCATGACGCCGCCTACCATCAACATCTACACGCGCATCGTCAAGACCAGCTCGCTTGCCGTGCTGATCGGCGTCGTCGATGTGATCAAGGCCGGCCAGCAGATCATCGAGCGTACCTACGAGTCGGTGCTGATCTACGGCGTACTGTTCCTGTTCTTCTTCTTCATCTGCTATCCGCTTTCCGCCGCTTCGCGCGCGCTGGAACGCCGCTGGGCCCACTCATGAGCGCATTGATCGAATTCCAGGGTTTCAACAAGTTCTTCGGCGAGCACCAGGTGCTCAAGGGGGTCGACCTGCAAGTACAGGCCGGCGAAGTGGTGGTGATCCTCGGCCCCAGCGGTTGCGGCAAGAGCACCCTGCTGCGTTGCCTGAACGGCCTGGAGGAGGCCCATGGCGGTAGCCTGCGCCTCGATGGCCAGGACTTGCTCGGCCCCGGCACCGACTGGCGCCAGGTACGCCAGCGGGTGGGCATGGTGTTCCAGAGCTATCACCTGTTCGGCCACATGAGCGTGATCGACAACCTGCTGCTCGGCCCACTCAAGGTGCAGAAGCGCGAGCGCGCCGAAGCCCAGGCGCAGGCCGAGGCGTTGCTGGCGCGGGTGGGGTTGCTGGACAAGCGGGACGCCTTCCCCCGGCAGTTGTCAGGCGGCCAGCAGCAGCGCATCGCCATTGTTCGTTCGTTGTGCATGAACCCGCAGGTGATGCTGTTCGACGAGGTCACCGCAGCCCTGGATCCCGAGATGGTCAAGGAGGTGCTGCAGGTGATCCAGGGCCTGGCCCGGGACGGCATGACCCTGCTCATCGTCACCCACGAAATGGCCTTCGCCCGGGCGGTGGCCGACCGTATCGTGTTCATGGAGGCCGGCAGGATCCTTGAACAGAGCGACCCCGAGAGCTTCTTCAGCCAACCGCGGACCGCACGCGCGCAGCAGTTCCTGGACAAATTCTCCTTCGTCGAAAGCCTGCCGAAGACACTACACAAGGAACTGTCATGAAAACTGCCCACTTCACCAAACTGCTGGCGCCGCTGTTCGGCCTGGCCTTGCTGGCCGGTTGCGACCAACCCGCGGAGCCGGGCAAGTCGGCTGCGGCGACGTCCGCACCGTCCACCAGCTATCTGGAAACCATCAAGGCCCGCGATAAGTTGATCGTCGGCGTGTTCACCGACAAGCCGCCGTTCGGCTTCGTCGACGAGAGCGGTCGCTATGTGGGCTTCGACACCGATATCGGTCGTCGCTTCGCCAAGGACCTGCTCGGCGACGAGAACAAGGTCGAGTTCGTGGCCGTGGAGCCGGCCAGCCGCATCCCGTTCCTGCAGAGCGACAAGGTCGACCTGATCCTCGCCAACATGACCGTCACCCCGGAGCGCAAGGAAGCGGTCGACTTCACCAACCCCAACCTGCGTGTGGCGGTGCAAGCCATCGTGGCCGATGGCAGCCCGGTGAAAGCCCTCGATGACCTGGCCGACAAGACCATCATCGTCACCACCGGCACCACCGCCGATATCTGGCTGACCAAGAACCACCCGGACTGGAAGCTGCTCAAGTTCGAGAAGAACAGCGAATCGCTGCAGGCCCTGGCCAATGGCCGTGGCGACGCCTATGCCCAGGACAACCTGATCCTGTTCAGCTGGGCCAAGCAGAACCCGGGTTACCGCGTGTTGCCAGAGTTGCTGGGTGACGAGGCGCCGATTGCCCCGGCGGTGAAGAAGGGCAATACCGAGCTGCGCGACTGGGTCAATGCCGAGCTGGCCAAGCTGGGCGAGGAGAAGTTCCTGCTCAAACTGTATGACCAGTACGTGCGCAAGGAACTGAGCGACGACACCAAGCCTGAGAGCGTGATCGTCGAAGGCGGCAAGTGGCAGGGGTGAGTCAGGGTCCAATCGCGGGGCTGCACTGCAGCCCCGGCGATATCAGCGGTGACGCGGCAACCAGTTCAACAGGAACTCATTCACCACCTTCGGGTTCTCCAGGCTGGAGATATGCCCTGCGAACGGAATCTGCGCTGCCAGGCAGCCGATGATCCGTGCCATTTCGTTGCTTTCGGCAGGCGGACGCGGAATATCCTGGTCGCCGCAGACCACGATGGTCCGCTCTGCCGGCAACTCGCCCAGTCGGCCCAGCAGGTCAGGGCGTCCGAAAATCACCCGCCCCATCGGGTCGAGGCTCTGGCGAATGGTCTCGGCGCTGCTGGCCTTGAGGTCGGCGCGGAACTGCTCGCGCACGTCTGGCACCGTCTGGCCGCCGGCATGGAAGAAGATCGGCACCACGATGTCGAGCAGTGGGTCAGGGAAGAACCCTGCGCCGCTGGCGGCATCCAGCAGGCCGAAGTACTTCAGGCGCGTGGCTTCAGGTTCGGCGCCGAGGTAGGTGTCCATCAGCACGATGCGGTCAACCCGTTCCGGGTGTTCGATCGCCAGCTCAGCACCCCACATGCCACCGACCGACAGGCCGACCAGATGGCATTTGTCGATGCCCAGCGCGTCGAGAAACGCCAGGTGCTGGCGTGCCAGCGCGCTCATGTCGGTGGTGGTGGCTGGTGGTGCCTCGGAGTCGCCATGGCCCCAGAGCTCGGGCACCAGCACGCGGAAGTGTTTCGACAGCGCATCGATCTGCGGTTGCCACATCGCGGCAGACCACAGGTAGCTATGGCCCAGCAGCACCGGGAAGCCCTGGCCCTGGTCGACGTAGCTCATGCGGGCGCCGTCGATTTCGATGAAGTGCTTTTGCATGAGGAAGGCTCTTGGAAGAAAGAGGCGAACAGGTTACCTGTTCGCAGTGTGAAGGGTTGTGAAACTGGTCATGTTCGGGCTGCTCTGGTGGTGAGCTTTTCGACAGCAGCGCGCTCACTGCCCCGGTGGCACCAGGCGCAAGGTACTGCGCGCCGGAATCACCCCCATCTGCGCCTTGTGATACCGCCCCTGTACATAATCTTCGGCCTGGTCCGAGTAATGGCGGTCGAACGGCACGCCACTCTGGCCTACAGGGTTGATGGTCAGCGCTTGCCCGGCGTCGGCGAAGTCGATCAGGCGTCGGGTCGAAGGCCCGTAGTTCACCGGCCAGGGCGCCGGGCCGATCTTCGCCGACAGGTTGTTCGGCACCTCATGGGTGCCCGGTGCGGCGAAGGGGCCGACATTGAACAGCAGGTTCAACGGTTTCTGCTGACCCAGCGGGTGGTTATGGGTGAGGGTGTGGGCCTTGCCCCATTGCCAGTCGGCCGGGTCGCTGCCGTACAGCTCGCGCAGATGCGCCAGGCTGCGTTGCCAGGCCTGGCGGACGATGGCGGTGCGGTCGGTGCGGTCGTGGCCGCCGCGCAGGTTCCACCAGGGTGAGTCGGCATCGGCGGCCAGGCGCGGTAGCGCGGCGTCGATGGCGCGGGTGCTGATCAGCACCTGGAACCAGGTGTCGCCCAGTTCGTCATGCAGGGCCGCGAACGCCAGCTCGTAGAGGAACTGGTTGAACAGCGTGGCGCTGGTCGAATCCAGTGGATAGTCGCCGCGCCATGCGGCCAGTTGTTCGACCAGTTCCTTCTGTTCGTCACCCTCGGCGATCGCACGCAAGGTATTGAGCAGCGGCGCCAAGGTGCGGGGGCCGTAGTCGGTGCTGGTGTCCAGCTGCAGCGCCTGGCTGTTCTGCACATCCCATTTGACTTGCGGGTCGGCCAGTCGACGATCCAGCTGGCGGCCACGGTCGGGCAGGTTGTAATAGCCGGGGATCGGCATGGCGGCCGGGGGCTGGTAGTTGGCCGAGACGATGTAGCCGCTGGGCGGATTCTCCTGCTGGGGATTGGCGCTGAAGGGGTAGAAGCCGAGCTTGTCGGCCTGGTGGGTGCTGCCGTCGAGAATGAACGCCGGGTTGCCCCCGTCCGGACGAATCGGCAATTGCGCCGAGGCCCACCAGCCGATGTCACCGCGAGCGTTGGCCCAGACCAGGTTCAGCCCCGGTGCCTGGATCTTCGCCGCGGCCTCGCGCATCTTGCCCAGGGTGTCGGCGCGGTTGACCTGGTAGAAGGCATCAAGGATGGGGTTTTCGGTTTCGAGGAAGGCCCACCACATGGCGACAGGGGTTTGCCCTGCGGTTTCGCCGAGCACATCGTTGACGATCGGCCCGTGGGGCGAGCGACGCAGGGTGATGGTCACCGGAGCTTCGCCCTTGACCGCGATCTGCTGCTCGGTTGTCTCCAGCGCGCGCCATTGGCCATCGACCATGACCTGGTTGGTGTCGGCGGGGTTGGTCTTCTCGGCGATCAGATCGACGTCGTCGTTCTGGAACATGGTCAGGCTCCAGCCGAAGTCGCGATTGTGACCGAGCAGGGCGAAGGGGTTCAGCGCCTGGAAATAGCCGTAGAGGTTGAAGCCGGGCGCCGACAGTTCAGCCTCGTACCACACTGCCGGTACTGCGAAGCCGATATGCGGATCGCCCGCCAGCAGCGGGCGGCCACTGCGGGTATGGCTGCCGGCGACAGCCCAGGCGTTGCTGCCTTCGAACTGCGGGATACCCGCGTCGCCAAGCGCCTGGTGGCTGAGCCGGGCCAGGCCTTCGAGTGCGCGCCAGTCGTTGGCGGCAAGGGCCGGGTGCAGAGCTCCGTCAGGTTGCCAGTCGAGGTCGAAGATCTTCAGGTAGTCGGGGCCGAGCTGATCGCGGATATAGGTCAGCGCAGGTTCGGTGCGAAAGGCGGCGGCGAAACTGTAGGCCAGGTAGCCGGCGATGCTCAGGGTGTCTTCGGCGGTGAAGGGGCGTTCAGGGATACCGAGGACGTCGAACTCCACCGGCTTGGGATGGCTGGCCTGCCAGCTGTTCACGCCGTCCAGGTAGGCCTGCAGTGCGAGCCAGGACGGTGACTGGTGATCCAGGCGCTCGACCATCCGCGCCGCCTGCTCGCGGATGCGCAGGCTGCGAAACAGGGTGTCGGTGGGCACCAGTTTGCTGCCCAGCACTTCGGCCAGCTCACCACGTGCCAGGCGGCGCACCAGTTCCATCTGGAACAGCCGGTCCTGGGCGTGCACATAGCCCAGGGCGCGGTACAGGTCAGGCTCGTTCTGCGCCTGTAGATGCGGTACACCGCGTTCGTCGTAGCGCACGCTGACCGGTGCGCTCAAGCCGGTGATAGCCACTTCGCCCTCGCGCTGCGGCAGCTTGCCGTGCACGTACCAGTAACCGGCACCCGCGGCTACGGCCACGACGATGGCAAGCAGAGTGAGGCTGCGCTTCATAGAATTCCTTGTGCCGTTAACGAGGGGGCGAGCGGCTGCTGAACACCGCAAAACGCGTTGAGAATAGCCTTCCCGGCGTGACAGGTCTGCCCTTTACTGCGCTTCTTTCTGCCACGGGCAATAGCAGCCGCTGGCCAGGGCATTGGAGGCCTGTACCTGACGGCCTTGCAGCAGCGCCTGGATCACCGGCTCGATGAAACTGTTGCTCGAGTTGCACACTGCGCCTTCGCTGTAAGGGCCGAAATAGGCGAGCTGACCCTTGCGATCCCAGATCGCCACAGCCGGTGACGCAGGCAGGTATTCGCTGCCGGGCAGGTCGCCGACGGGTTGCAAGGCGCCAAGGTTGGCGGGTAGTTGGCCGTGACTGCCAGGCTTTTGCAGTACATGGAAGGTCACACCCTGTGCGGCGAAGTGCTCGATCAGCTCGGCCAAGTGTTGCTGGTTACCGACGTTGCAAGGGCAGGCCGGGTCCCAGAAGTGCACGACGCGGATCGGGCCGGGGCCTGCGAGCTCGGCGGGCAGTTGCAACTGGCTGCCGTCGAACAGCGTGGCCTGGTTGTCGAAGGTGCGCAGGTAGCGGGACTGGAAACTGTCGTAGGCCCACCACAGCAGGGCGGCGCAGACCAGGGTGGTGAGCAGCGTGGTAAAAATTCGCATGGTGATTCCGTAGAAAACGACACGACCGCTTCTGCAGGGGACGCCAGCTTGCCATGACCGGGCTCAGAGCTGAATATCGCAGATCAATACTCGCGCCATTGTGGATGTCTCCATGCCGTCACCCTTTGACCCCGACCTGCTGCGTACCAGCCTTGCCCCGCTGGCGGCGCGCCAGCCACTGTCGGCCCAGGCCCTCGACTACCAGCGCTTCTATGGCCTCGACCTGCCGGCGCAAAGCTGGCTGGGCGCCTTCAGTGTGGCGGGTTTCGACCTGGTGGGGCAGGTGTGGCTGCCGGATGCGCCGGTGGCGACATTGTTCCTGCTGCATGGTTACTACGACCATATGGGGCTGTATCGTCATGTGATTGGCTGGGCGCTGCAGCAGGGCTTCGCGGTGATCGGCTGCGACCTGCCAGGTCACGGGCTGTCCAGCGGCGAGCGGGCCAGCATCGCCGACTTCGCGGTCTACCAGCAGGTGCTCGATGCGCTCTTCGAGCAAGCGCGCAGGCTCGACCTGCCACGGCCCTGGCACCTGTGCGGGCAGAGCACGGGTGGGGCCATCGTGGTCGATCATCTGCTGCACTGCGGCGAGCAGAGCCCGGCCGACGGCCAGGTGATCCTGCTGGCGCCGTTGGTGCGGCCGCGGGCCTGGCACTGGTCGAAGTTGAGTTATCGGGTGCTGCGTCATTTCGTCGATGGTATCGAGCGACGCTTCAGCGCCAATACCAATGACCCGGCGTTTCTCGCGTTCCTCGAGGCCGACCCGCTGCAGCCGCGGCGCCTGCCGACGGCATGGGTGGGCGCGCTGATGGCCTGGATCAAGCGCATCGAGGCGGCGCCGCACAGTCGGCGTCGGCCGCTGATCGTCCAGGGCGAGGCGGACGGCACGGTGGACTGGCCATACAACCTCAGGGTGCTGAAGGAGAAGTTCGACGAGCCGCAGATTCTCCTGCTGCCCGAGGCGCGGCATCACCTGGCCAACGAGCTGCTGGATATTCGCCAGCGCTACTTCAACTTTCTCGACCAGCGCCTGCTCACTTGAGGTTGGCGCTGCTCTGGCCGACGGCCAGCCCCGCACGCACTGCAGCCAGCGCGGCGCTGTAGTAGGCCTTGCCCTCTGCGGATTCGGCGAAGGTGGCGAACGCTTCCAGCTCGTCGTCGGACAGTTCGCGGTAGACATACAACAAGGTGTTGTTCAGGTCTTCGCCAATCTCGTTCATCAAGCGTTGGCGCTGACCATCGAGCAGGCCCTGGGCCTGGCCGCTGCCGAACAGGCCGGGGATCATCGAGCTGAGGCTGTCGGCGGCAACTCCGGCGATCGCCAGGCTGACCTCGGCCCCCGCTTCGCGGGCGGGCAGGGCCTGGGCCAGGTGACCGATGGCCAGCAGACGGTTGTCGCTGGCCTGGATGCGGGGAAGGCCCTTGGCGTTCTTGGCCAATTGGTCCTTGCGCGTGGCCAGCAGCTCGGCGGCAACCACCTTGCGCCCCAGTGGCGATTGGAAGAACGCCAGCGCCGGCGCCGGGTTCTTCAGGTTGGCGCGCAGTTGGGCCTGGGCGCGTTGATCCATCGCCTGGGCCTGGAAGCGTTGGTTGCTGTTGTCGACGAGCGCCTGGAAAACCGCGGGCGGCAGGCTGTTGCGGTAGCGCTGCTGGGCGGCCCCGATGGCGTCATTGAAGTGGGCGCGCTGGTCGGGCCAGCCGGCGGCCTTGTACAGTTGGTCGAGGCTGTCTGCCCAGACAGGCATGGTGCAGATCATCAGCACAAGCAGGGAAAACAAACGGCGCATTCAGGACTCCTGTCGGCAGGCCGCTATTGTCCGTGGGGTGGTACGCCTTTGTCGAGATATCAGCGCGCTTCTCGGCCAAGTGGCGCTGTCCGTGCTCATGGCTAATGGATATGATGCGCGCCATGCATACCTCTCCCGAACATCCGCTGCTGTCGATCATCGTCGACGACCTGGCCACCCGTGGCTGGTCGCAGCAGGCACTTTTCCTGCCGCTCGAGCTGGCCCGCGCCTTGGCCACCGAGTGTCGCAGGCGCCATGCCGAGGGCGAACTGAGCCCCGCAGGTGTCGGCAGGGGGGCGGCCCAGGAGGTGCGCGAGGCGATCCGTGGCGACCAGATCCAGTGGATCGACCCCGGCCAGGCCGAGGCCTGCGACCGCTACCTTGAGCTCATGGACAACCTGCGCCAGGCGATCAACCAAGGGCTGTTCCTGGGGTTGGAAGACTTCGAGTGTCATTTCGCCCTGTATCCGCCGGGCGCCTTCTACCGCAGGCATCTTGACCGTTTCCGCGACGACGACCGGCGCATGGTGTCGGTGGTGCTCTATCTCAATGAGCGCTGGCAAGCCGAAGACGGCGGGCAGTTGCGGATGTTCCTTGCCGACGACGTCGAGCATGACGTCCAGCCCGAGGCCGGCAGCCTGGTGGTGTTCCTGTCGGGTGAAGTCCCGCATGAAGTCCTACCGGCCAATCGCGCACGCCTGTCACTGACAGGCTGGTTCCGGCGCCGTGGCAATGATCCCTTCTGAGTCGCCCAAGGTACTGGTCAGTGCCTGTCTGCTGGGGCAGCCGGTGCGCTATGACGGACGCGACAGCGGCCACCCCGATCTGCTCAAGCAATGGCAGGCCGAGGGGCGTGTAGTGCCCTTGTGCCCGGAGGTGGCGGGTGGCTTGCCGACGCCGCGACCGCCGGCGGAGATCCAGGGCGGGCAGGGTGGCCAGGTGCTCGATGGGCAGGTTCAGGTTCTGACCGTGGCTGGCGAGGATGTCAGTGCGGCCTTTCTGGGCGGCGCTCGGCAGGCCCTGGCGCTGGTGCGGCGGCATGGGATTCGGGTTGCGGTGCTCAAGTCCGGTAGCCCGTCGTGCGGTAACCGACTGACCTACGATGGCAGTTTCAGCGGGGTGAAGGTGCCGGGGGAGGGTGTCGTTGCTGCGCTGTTGCGCCGGGAAGGGGTGCTGGTGTTCAGCGAGCTGGAGCTGGATGAGGCGCAACGGGCACTCGGGTAGTTCGGTGTCGTTCCTTTCGCGGGCAAGCCCGCTCCCACAGGGTTGGGCTCACCACAGGCCTTGTGGGAGCGGGCTTGCCCGCGAAGAGAACGCCGCGATATCACTGCTGCGCCGCCGTCTTCTCGAACCACTTCTGCTCGAGCTCCGCCATCCGCCCACTGTCCTTGAGCCGCTGCAGGGCATTGTTCAGCGTGCTCTCGAAGGCCGGATTGTCCTTCTGGAACGGGATCACCAGCTTCTTCTCACCAAACGTCTGGCTGGCATCCAGCGCGCTTTCAGTCGCAGGCTGTTCGCTCGCGGGTGTCAATGCGATGTCGTACTTGCCACTCTCCACGCCTGTCAGCACTTCGTCGGCGGGCGCCTCGATGAATTCCGCGCGCAGGTCCATCTCGCGGGCCAGGTCTTGGCCGAACTCGATGTCGAACCCGGTCAGGTGCTCGTTTTCCTTGAAGGCGTAGGGGGCATTGTTGGCTTGCACGGCGATGCGCAGTTCACCCCGGTCGTTGATTTCGTCGATCAGCTCTGCCTGGGCCAGGGGGCTGATGAGTACTGCCAGCAGTAGGCCAATGGTCAAACGCATGAATATCCCTTTTTATATCTCGGCAGATGAATGTCATTCGCCGTGGCTTTCTCGTTTTGCCGCGGTCGAACGCAGCCTATGACCCCGACATCGTGCTTAGGTTTACGCCGTCGCTGAAATTTTCATGCCGGCATTTTTGAACCTGCGGGGCGGTAACTGGACTATGGTGAAGTACCACCTCGCTTCGTTTAAGTGATAGCGGTCAATTGAAGTGAATGACAGGAGAAGTGAATGAAAAGCCCAGTGTCGCTTGCTGCCCTTGCCGGTCTGCTGATGGGGGCCTCGCTGTTTGCCAGCGCTGCCGATGCCTTGAAAAGCCAGGAGCCACCGAAAGACGCCAAGGTCTTCATCGTCTCCCCGGCCGATGGCGCCACGGTCGACAAGACCTTCACCGTCAAGTTCGGCATCGAGGGTATCGCGCTCAAGCCGGCTGGCGACCAGACCCCGCACTCCGGGCACCATCACCTGCTGGTGGATGTCGACAAGGCGCCTGTAGCTGACCAGCCATTGCCGACCAGCCTGATGCCTGAGGGCAACCAACCCCTGCCAGCCGGGCCGCAGGTGCTGCATTTCGGCAAGGCGCAGACCGAGGCGACCATCACCCTGACCCCGGGCAAGCACACCCTGCAACTGGTGCTGGGCGACCAGTACCATGTGCCGTTCAAGCCAAGCGTCGAGTCGAAGAAGATCACCGTCAATGTGAAGTGACGCCTGGAAGCTTCGCGGCGCTTCGGCGCCCCGATTCGACCGCGAAGCAGAACACTCGGATCGCGCAGGCAAAAAAAGGGAGGCCACCAGGGCCTCCCTTCTTCATGCAGCCATCAGGCTCAGAACAGGACGCGCGAGCGGATGGTGCCCTTGACGTGCTGCAGCTTCTCTTGCGCCAGGTCCGAGTACTCGGCGTCGACGTCGATGACCACGTAACCCACTTTCTCGTCGGTCTGCAGGAACTGACCGGAGATGTTGATGCCGTTCTCAGCGAAGACCTTGTTGATCTCGCTGAGTACGCCCGGGATGTTTTCGTGGATGTGCAGCAGGCGGTGCTTGCCCGGGTGCGCCGGCAGGGCCACTTCAGGGAAGTTGACCGAGGATACGGACGTACCGTTGTCGCTGTACTTGACCAGCTTCTCGGCCACTTCCAGGCCGATGTTGGCCTGGGCTTCGGCGGTCGAACCACCGATGTGCGGGGTCAGGATCACGTTGTCCAGGCCACGCAGTGGGCTTTCGAACTCTTCGTCGTTCGAGCGCGGCTCGACCGGGAACACGTCGATGGCGGCGCCGATCAGGTGCTTGTCCTTGATCGCGGCAGCCAGGTGATCCAGTTCGACCACGGTGCCACGGGCAGCGTTGATCAGGATCGAGCCCTTCTTCATCGCGCGGATTTCCTTCTCGCCGATCATCCACTGGGTGGATGGCAGCTCAGGCACGTGCAGCGAGACGATGTCGGCCAGGCCCAGCAGTTCGTTGAGGCTGGTGACCTGGGTGGCGTTGCCCAGTGGCAGCTTGGTCAGCGGGTCGAAGAAGTAGACCTGCATGCCGACGCTTTCGGCCAGAACCGACAGCTGGGTGCCGATCGAGCCGTAGCCGACGATGCCGAGCTTCTTGCCGCGGATCTCGAAGGAGTTGGCCGCGCTCTTGATCCAGCCACCGCGGTGGCAGGAGGCGTTCTTCTCGGGGATGCCGCGCAGCAGCAGGATGGCTTCGGCCAGCACCAGTTCGGCAACCGAACGGGTGTTGGAGTACGGCGCGTTGAACACCGCGATGCCGCGCTCGCGGGCCGCGTTCAGGTCAACCTGGTTGGTGCCGATGCAGAAGCAGCCGACCGCGACCAGTTTCTTCGCACAGTCAAAGACTTCTTCAGTCAGTTGAGTGCGCGAGCGGATGCCGATGAAGTGGGCGTCCGCGATCTTTTCCTTCAGTTGCGCATCCGGCAGTGAGCCAGTGAGGTACTCGATGTTGGTGTACCCGGCAGCCTTGAGGGTGTCCACAGCATTCTGGTGGACGCCTTCGAGAAGAAGGAACCTGATCTTGCTCTTGTCGAGAGAAGTCTTGCTCATCTGCGTAAACCTGTATCCCGGAGAAAAAATGGCGAGGGGGGCAAAGCGGCGCGGCGACGGGCCTTAGCACGATCGACGGGAGGGCTATGCTAGCATACGCGACACCGTCTGAGCTTATCCCGACAGGTGAAGAGTGCTCAGGGTGACTATGAATCATTCGAGAGTTCTGGCGATGACCCACGCTGCGGTAATTGATGAGCTGAAGACCCTGGTCGACCCTGGCAAGGTCCTGACCGACCCCGCCTCGCTCGAAGCGTACGGCAAGGACTGGACCAAGCACTACCCGCCGGCGCCGACCGCCATCGTCCTGCCCAAGACCACCGAGCAAGTCCAGGCCATCGTGCGCTGGGCCAACCGCCACAAGGTCGCGCTGGTGCCGTCCGGCGGACGCACCGGCCTGTCGGGCGCTGCGGTCGCTGCCAATGGCGAAGTCGTGGTGGCTTTCGACCAGATGAACCAGATTCTCGCCTTCAACGAATTCGACCGCACCGTGGTCTGCCAGCCGGGCGTGATCACCCGCCAGTTGCAGCAGTTCGCCGAGGACCAGGGCCTGTACTACCCGGTCGATTTCGCCTCGAGCGGATCCAGCCAGATTGGCGGCAATATCGGCACCAATGCCGGCGGGATCAAAGTCATTCGCTACGGCATGACCCGTAACTGGGTGGCAGGGCTGAAGGTGGTCACCGGCAAGGGCGAACTGCTGGAGCTCAACCGCGACCTGATCAAGAACGCCACCGGCTACGACCTGCGCCAGCTGTTCATTGGTGCCGAGGGCACCCTGGGCTTCGTGGTCGAGGCGACCATGCGCCTGGACCGCGCGCCGCGCAACCTCACGGCGATGGTGCTCGGCACGCCGGACTTCGACTCGATCATGCCGGTGCTGCACGCCTTCCAGGGCAAGCTCGACCTGACCGCCTTCGAGTTCTTCTCCGACAAGGGCCTGGCCAAGATCATGGGTCGCGGCGACGTGCCGGCGCCGTTCGACACGCCATGCCCCTTCTATGCGCTGCTGGAGTTCGAGGCCAGCACCGAGGAAGTGGCCAACGAAGCCCTGGCCACCTTCGAGCACTGCGTCGAGCAGGGCTGGGTGCTCGATGGGGTGATGAGCCAGAGCGAGACGCAGCTGAAGAACCTGTGGAAGCTGCGTGAGTACCTGTCCGAGACCATCTCCCACTGGACGCCCTACAAGAACGATATTTCCGTCACCGTCTCCAAGGTGCCGGCGTTCCTGCGTGATATCGATGCGGTGGTCGGCGAACACTACCCCGACTACGAAGTCGTCTGGTACGGGCATATCGGCGACGGCAACCTGCACCTGAACATCCTCAAGCCCGATCACATGAGCAAGGACGATTTCTTCGCCTCCTGCACCAAGGTCAACAAATGGGTGTTCGAGATCGTCGAGCGCTACAACGGTTCGATCTCTGCTGAGCACGGCGTGGGTATGACCAAGCGGGACTACCTCGGCTACAGCCGCTCGGCAGATGAAATCGCCTGCATGAAAGCGATAAAGGCGGTGTTCGACCCGAACGGCATCATGAATCCGGGTAAGATCTTCGCACCTGAATAAGAAAGCAGTATCCAGAGGAGTCGGCCCCATGAGTTACCAGCACCAGTACGTAGACGGCACGCGCATCCACTTCACGCTGGGCAAGGTGGTGTGCATCGGCCGCAACTACGCCGAGCATGCCAAGGAACTGGACAACCCCATCCCCAGCGAGCCGCTGCTGTTCATCAAGCCCGGCAGCTGCGTGGTGCCACTGGAAGGCGGCTTCAAGATCCCGACCGACCGCGGTTCGGTGCACTACGAGGCCGAGATTGCCGTGCTGCTGGGCAAGCCTTTGTCGACCAAGCCGACAGTCGAAGAGGTGCTGGATGCCATTTCCGGCTACGCCCCGGCCCTGGACCTGACCCTGCGTGACGTACAGGCCAAGCTGAAGGAGAAGGGCCTGCCGTGGGAGCTGGCCAAGAGCTTCGACGGCGCCTGTGTATTGCCGCCGTTCGTCGCCGCATCCAGCTTCGAGGACGTGACCGACATTCCGGTACGCCTGACCATCAATGGCGAAGTGCGCCAGGATGGCAACAGCGCAATGATGCTCAACCCTATCATGCCGATCATCCAGCACATCGCTGCGCACTTCTCCCTGCAGGCGGGTGACGTGATTCTCACCGGCACTCCGGCCGGTGTCGGGCCGTTCAATGTCGGTGATGAGCTGGTGCTTGAGCTGCCGGGTGTCAGCCGCTTCGAGAGCCGCGTGCTTTGATCTGACTGCGCGTCGTCCTTTTCGCGGGTAAACCCGCTCCTACAGGGATTTGCACAGCCTTGTGAGAGCGGTTTTACCCGCGAACGATTTACCGTTTTTTTCACACCGCATCTGGATAATGCGCGGGTCTTCGCCCATTTACCCAGGACCCCCTGCATGCCAGCACCCTCCAGCGCCCCAGCTTCCACCAAGCGTCGTTTCTACCTGCGCTGGCCGTTCGCCCTGGCTGTGGCAGCGGTGATCGGTTATGGGGTGGCCATCGCCATGCACTGGGACGACCGTGGCTTGCTATGGGTCAAGGAGCGTTTCGAGAGCCGTGCCGAGCGCATTGAAAGCGTCTGGCTGCCGGACTACCTGGTAGACATCGACGCCAAGCCGTTGCCGGGCATGGACGACGACGAAGCCTCGGACCTGTCGTTCAATCCGCAGACCCGCACGCTGTTTGCAGTGATGGGCAAGAACCCCTTCCTGGTCGAACTCACGCTCGATGGCGACGTGTTGCGCAAGATTCCGCTGGTGGGTTGGGAAAATCCTGAAGGCCTTGCCGTGCTGGAAAACGGGCTGATCGCGATCGTTGATGAGCGCAACCATGACCTGACGCTGGTAAAGGTGGACGCGAGTACCTCGACGCTCAATCACGACGACTTCCCCAGCTATGACCTGGGCAAGTCGGTCAAGAGCAACAAGGGCTTCGAGGCCATCGCCTGGGACTCGCTGCGCCAGCGCCTGATCATCGGCGAAGAGCGTCCGCCGCGTCTGTTTGCCTGGAGCACCGACGGTCGCGGGCCGCTCAAGGGCGACAAGCAGCTACTGCCCAGTGACGAGCTGGACCTGCGCAACCTGTCGGCGCTGGCGGTCGATCCACGCACGGGCCACCTGCTGGTGCTGTCGGCTGACTCGAACATGCTGCTGGAGCTGGACGAGAAGGGCGAACAGGTCAGCTTCATGACCTTGCTCGGGGCGTTCAACGGCCTGGGCAGCCGTGTGCCTCGGGCCGAAGGTGTGACCATGGACGATCAGGGCAACCTGTACATGGTCAGCGAGCCCGCGCTGTTCTATCGCTTCAAGAAGCACTGACAGGATTATCGGAATTCTCTGATGATGGCCTTAAGCTTTATTTCAGCTATGAATGATTAGATTCGGCATCCTCCGTCGAGTCCTCTTCATGCGCCGTCATCTTCGTTCGTTTCTCTTTCTTCTGGCTTTCTCCGTGCTGGCGGTGCTTGGCGTGGCGGGGCACGAGTTCCGCCTGTTCGAGCGCGGCTGGTTCAACCTCAAGAGCTGGTGGCAGCCGGCCGAGCAAGGCATCGGCCTGGACCGTTACCAGGTCGTGATCGAGGCGCAGCCCATTGAGGGGCTGGACGACGATGTCTCGGCGCTCACCTACGATCCTGACCGCAAGACCCTGTTCACCGTCACCAACGCCCGCTCCGAGCTCATCGAGCTTTCGCTGGACGGGCGCATCCTGCGCCGTGTGCCGCTGACCGGTTTCGGTGATCCCGAGGCCGTGGAGTACGTCGGGCCGAACAGCTACGTGATCACCGATGAGCGTCAGCAGCGCCTGATCCGTGTGCGCCTGGACGACGACACGCTGTTTCTCGACGCCAACGACGCCGAACAGCTCACCCTGGGCATCGGCCTGAACGGCAACAAGGGCTTCGAGGGGTTGGCCTACGACTCTGCCGGCAAGCGCCTGTTCGTCGCCAAGGAGCGTGACCCGATGCTGATCTACGAGGTGCACGGCTTCCCCCATGACAATCCGGAGCAGCCCTATGCGGTGCATGTGGTGCAGGACCGCAAGCGCGATTCGCGGTTGTTCGTGCGCGACCTGTCGAGCCTGCAGTTCGATGAACGCAGCGGGCATCTGCTGGCGCTGTCGGACGAATCACGACTGGTGCTGGAGCTGGATGTGAAGGGGCGGCCGCTGAGCACCCTGTCATTGCGCAAGGGGTATCAGGGCCTGAAGAAGACAGTGCCGCAGGCTGAGGGGATCGCCATGGACGATGCCGGGACCATTTACCTGGTGAGTGAGCCGAACCTGTTCTATGTGTTCAGGCAATCGGCTGAATAGGTGTAGTTCAGGGCTCTGTGGGGGCAGTGGTCTTTGTTGTGTCAGTGCTGGCCTATTCGCGGGCAAGCCCGCTCCCACAGGTTTCCCAGTGTCCTCCAGAACAGCGGGGTACTTGTGGGAGCGGCGGTTTACTCGGCCTTCAGGCTCTTCACGCCTTCTGAAGTCCCCAGCAGCAGCAAATCTGCCGGACGCGCCGCGAACAGGCCGTTGGTGACCACGCCCACGATCGCATTGATCTGGCTTTCCAGCTCCACCGGGTTGGTGATCTGCAGGTTGTACACGTCGAGGATGACGTTACCGTTGTCGGTCACCACGCCTTCGCGGTACACCGGGTCGCCGCCCAGCTTGACCAGCTGGCGCGCCACGTGGCTGCGGGCCATCGGGATCACCTCGACCGGCAGCGGGAAGGCGCCGAGCACCGGCACCAGCTTGCTGGCGTCGGCGATGCAGATGAAGGTCTTGGCCACTGCCGCGACGATCTTCTCGCGGGTCAGGGCCGCACCGCCGCCCTTGATCAGGTTCAGGTGCGCATCGCTCTCGTCGGCACCGTCGACGTAGAACTCCAGCTCGCTGACGCTGTTCAGCTCATAGACCGGAATGCCATGACCCTTCAGACGCTGTGCGGTGGCCTCGGAGCTGGCGACGGCGCCGTCGAAGGCGGTCTTGTGCTGGGCCAGGGCGTCGATGAAGAAGTTGGCGGTCGAACCGGTGCCGACGCCGACGACGCTCTTTTCATCCAGCTTTGGCAGAATGAAGTCGACAGCGGCCTGGGCGACGGCCTGTTTGAGTTGGTCCTGGGTCATGCGGGCTCCGAGAGGGGCGGGAGGTTTTCTGAAGTCGCCTAGTATAACGAGTCCGGCGGCTTTGCTGTGGTCGCCCGACAGGGCGCTGGGGTAGACTTCCAGCCCTTGTCCCGCGGCCCAGTGATGTTTCCAAGATGCTCGAACAGTACGTCAAGAAGATCCTCACCTCGCGCGTCTACGACGTCGCTGTCGAAACCCCGCTGCACAACGCCGGGCAACTGAGCAAGCGCCTGGGCAACCAGATCCTGCTCAAGCGCGAGGACCTGCAGCCGGTGTTCTCCTTCAAGATCCGCGGGGCGTACAACAAGCTGGCGCAACTGAGCGCCGAAGAGCTGGCGCGCGGCGTGGTCACCGCTTCTGCCGGCAACCATGCCCAGGGCGTGGCCCTGGCTGCGCGGGAGCTGGGCATCAAGGCGACCATCGTGATGCCCAAGACCACGCCGGAGATCAAGGTCGAGGGTGTGCGCTCGCGTGGCGGCAAGGTGGTGCTGCACGGCGACTCCTTCCCCGAGGCGCTGGCCTATTCGCTGAAGCTGGTCGAGGAGAAGGGCTTCGTCTACATCCATCCCTACGACGATCCCCACACCATCGCCGGGCAGGGCACCGTGGCCATGGAAATTTTGCGCCAGCACCCGGGCCGCCTGGACGCGATCTTCGTGCCGGTCGGCGGTGGCGGGCTGATTGCCGGGATCGCAGCCTATGTGAAGTACCTGCGCCCCGAGATCAAGGTGATCGGTGTCGAGCCCGACGATTCCAATTGCCTGCAGGCCGCCATGGCTGCGGGCGAGCGTGTGGTGTTGCCGCAGGTGGGGCTATTCGCCGACGGTGTCGCTGTGGCGCAGATCGGCCAGCACACCTTCGATATCTGCAAGGATCATGTCGATGAGGTGGTCACTGTCAGCACCGATGAGATCTGCGCAGCAATCAAGGATATCTACGACGATACCCGCTCGATCACCGAGCCTGCCGGCGCTCTTGGCGTGGCGGGTATCAAGAAGTACGTCGAGTTGACCGGTGTCTCGGGGCAGACGCTAGTGGCCATCGACTCCGGTGCCAACGTCAACTTCGATCGCCTGCGTCACGTGGCCGAGCGCGCCGAGCTGGGCGAAAAGCGCGAGGCGATCATCGCCGTGACCATCCCGGAGCGTCCGGGCAGCTTCAAGGCCTTCTGCGAGGCTATCGGCAAGCGCCAGATCACTGAGTTCAACTACCGTTACCACGCCGACAAAGAGGCGCACATCTTCGTCGGCGTGCAGACCCATCCAGAGACCGACCCGCGCGCCGCCCTGGTTCAGCACCTGACCGAGCAGGGCTTCCCGGTAACCGACCTGACCGACAATGAACTGGCCAAGTTGCATATCCGTCACATGGTCGGCGGCCACTCGGCGGCGGCCAGCGATGAGCTGGTGCTGCGTTTCGAGTTCCCTGAGCGGCCGGGGGCGCTGTTCAACTTCCTCAACAAGCTGGGCGGGCGCTGGAACATCTCGATGTTCCACTACCGCAACCACGGCGCGGCGGATGGTCGTGTGGTGGCTGGGCTGCAGGTGCCGGATGACGAGCGTCACCTGGTGCCCGAGGCGCTGGCCAAGATCGGCTATCCCTACTGGGATGAAACCGATAACCCGGCGTACAAGCTGTTCCTGGGTTGAGCGGCTACGCTTGGCATGAAGGCAACGCCTTACCTGTAGGCGCGGGCTTGTCCCGCGATGAGGCCGAAAAAAGTCTTTCAAGGACCCGCACGCGATGGAACACCTGACCACCCTCAAGACCCTGCATATCCTCGCCACCGCACTGTTGATCCTCGGTGCGCTGGGCCTGGCGACCTGGATCTTGCGTGCCCGCCGCCAGGGCGATGCCGAGGCCTACGCCAAACTGCTGCGTCGGCCGCTGGTATTCGTCTGGCTGGTGATGGGGCTGTGCCTGCTGAGCATGCCGTTCACCGGCTGGTGGCTGGTGCACCTGGTCGGCTGGCCGTTGGGCCAGACCTGGGTGCTGGCCTCCAGCATCCTCTATACCCTGGGCGCTTTCGCCGTGTGGTGGCTGCTGGTGCGGCTGAACCGCCTGCGCAAGGCCGAACCTGCCGGGCTGCGTCTGACGCTGGCGCTGGCGGTGTTCAGTGGGGTGTGCTTCCTGTCGATTGCAGGATTGATGGGGGCCAAGCCGGTCTGATGCGTCTGCGGGGCCCTTTTCACGGGTAAACCCATTGAAGAGGGCCCCGCGATCTCAATCGCGTAACGAAATCACCGGCCAGCCGCGCCGCTCGGCCTCTGCACGCAGCTTCGGGTCCGGGTCCACCGCCACCGAGTGCGTCACCTGCTCCAGCAACGGCAGATCATTCAGCGAATCGCTGTAGAAGTAGCTGTCTTCCAGATCGTAGCCGTTCTCCAGCATCCAGCGCTTCAGGCGCGTCACCTTGCCTTCACGGAAACAGGGTATATCGGTGCTACGCCCGGTGTAGCGCTCGCCATCACGCTCGCATTCGGTGGCCAGCAGGGTACGCACGCCCAGGCGGCGGGCGATGGGCGCGGTGACGAAGCGGTTGGTGGCAGTGATGATCACCAGCTTGTCGCCAGCCTCGCGGTGCTGCTGTAGCAGGGCGAGCGCCTTGGGCAGGATGATCGGCTCGATGCAGTCGCGCATGAATTCGCGGTGCCATTGGTCGAGCTGGGCAGGTTCGGTGGCGGCGAAGATCTCCATCGAGAACGCCAGGTAGGCCTGCAGGTCCAGGGTGCCGTTGAGGTAATCCTGATAGAAGGCGTCGTTGCGTTGCTTGTAGGCGATGGGGTCGAGGATGCCCCGCTCACACAGGTAGTCACCCCAGGCGTGATCGCTGTCGCCGCCGAGGAGGGTATTGTCCAGGTCGAATAAAGCCAGGCGCATGGGTTTTCTCGCAGAAGCCTCCGGGAAGAAGTCCCGCAGAATACGGAGTTTTCACCTCGCTGCACATAAGCTATGGCGGGTGCGTTGCTGCGCTCGCAAGCTTTGTGGAACAATGCGGTGACATGCGTTTTCGAGGTTGCTGCCGTGATCGACCCGGATGGTTTTCGCCCCAATGTCGGGATCATTCTCACGAATGATGCCGGGCAGGTGCTATGGGCTCGGCGGATCAACCAGGATGCCTGGCAGTTTCCACAGGGTGGCATCAACCCTGACGAAACCCCAGAAGATGCCCTGTACCGCGAGCTGAACGAAGAAGTTGGCCTGGAACGCGAGGATGTGGAAATTCTTGCCTGCACCCGAGGCTGGTTGCGTTATCGTTTACCCCAGCGCCTGGTCCGCACGCACAGCCAGCCGCTGTGCATCGGCCAGAAGCAGAAGTGGTTCCTGCTGCGGCTGGTAAGCAACGAACAGCGGGTGCGGATGGACCTGACCGGAAAACCGGAATTCGATGGCTGGCGCTGGGTCAGCTACTGGTATCCGCTGGGTCAGGTGGTGACATTCAAGCGCGAGGTGTATCGCCGCGCCCTGAAAGAGCTAGCCCCGCGCCTGTTGACGCGCGACTGACGACGGAGTCCGACCCCGAGCCATGCTCAATACGCTGCGCAAGATCGTCCAGGAAGTGAACTCCGCCAAAGATCTCAAGACGGCGTTGGGTATCATTGTCTTGCGCGTCAAGGAGGCCATGGGCAGCCAGGTATGCTCGGTCTACCTGCTCGACCCGGAGACCAACCGTTTCGTGCTGATGGCCACCGAAGGCCTGAACAAGCGCTCGATCGGCAAGGTCAGCATGGCCCCCAACGAAGGCCTGGTCGGCCTGGTCGGCACCCGCGAGGAGCCGTTGAACCTCGAGAACGCGGCGGATCACCCGCGCTACCGCTACTTCGCCGAAACCGGCGAGGAACGCTTCGCCTCCTTCCTTGGTGCCCCCATCATCCACCACCGTCGCGTGGTCGGGGTACTGGTGATCCAGCAGAAGGAGCGGCGCCAGTTCGATGAAGGCGAAGAAGCCTTCCTGGTGACCATGAGCGCCCAGCTTGCCGGGGTTATCGCCCACGCCGAGGCCACCGGCTCGATACGCGGCCTGGGCCGCCAGGGCAAGGGTATCCAGGAAGCACGTTTCGTCGGTGTACCGGGCTCGCCAGGCGCTGCCGTCGGCCGCGCGGTGGTCATGCTGCCGCCTGCCGACCTCGAAGTGGTCCCGGACAAGACCGTCGAAGACATCGACGGCGAGCTCAAACTCTTCAACAACGCCCTCGAAGGGGTGCGCGCCGACATGCGCAAGCTGTCGGCGAAGCTTGCGACCCAGCTGCGCCCCGAAGAGCGTGCGCTGTTCGATGTGTACCTGATGATGCTCGAAGATGCCGCCCTCGGTGGCGAAGTGGCCGAGGTCATCAAGACCGGCCAGTGGGCCCAGGGCGCGCTGCGCCAGGTGGTCGGCGAGCACGTCAGCCGCTTCGAGCTGATGGATGACGATTACCTGCGCGAGCGCGCCTCGGACGTCAAGGACCTCGGCCGCCGCCTGCTGGCCTACCTGCAGGAGGCCCGCTCGCAGACGCTGGTCTACCCCGACAACACCATCCTGGTCAGCGAGGAGCTGACCCCGGCGATGCTCGGCGAAGTGCCGGAAGGCAAGCTGGTCGGCCTGGTGTCGGTTTTGGGCTCGGGCAACTCCCACGTGGCGATCCTGGCCCGGGCCATGGGCATCCCGACGGTGATGGGCCTGGTCGACCTGCCGTATTCCAAGGTCGATGGCATCGAGATGATTCTCGACGGCTACAAGGGCGAGGCCTACACCAACCCCAGCGATGTGCTGCGCAAGCAGTACAGCGACGTGGTCGAGGAAGAGCGCCAGTTGGCCCAAGGGCTCGATGCCCTGCGCGAGCTGCCGTGCATCACCCCCGACGGCCACCGCATGCCGCTTTGGGTCAACACCGGTCTGCTGGCCGACGTGGCCCGGGCCCAGCAGCGTGGCGCCGAGGGCGTGGGCCTGTACCGCACCGAAGTGCCGTTCATGATCAACCAGCGCTTCCCCAGCGAAAAGGAACAGCTGGCGATCTACCGCGAGCAATTGGCGGCCTTCCACCCGCTGCCGGTGACCATGCGCACGCTGGACATCGGCGGTGACAAGGCGCTGTCCTACTTCCCGATCAAGGAAGAAAACCCCTTCCTCGGCTGGCGCGGCATTCGCGTCACCCTCGACCACCCGGAAATCTTCCTGGTACAGACCCGCGCCATGCTCAAGGCCAGCGAGGGCCTGAACAACCTGCGTATCCTGCTGCCGATGATTTCTGGCATCCATGAGCTGGAAGAGGCGCTGCACCTGATCCACCGTGCCTGGGGCGAAGTGCGTGACGAAGGCACCGATGTGCCGATGCCCCCGGTTGGCGTGATGGTGGAGATTCCGGCTGCCGTTTACCAGACCAAGGAACTGGCGCGTCAGGTCGACTTCCTCTCGGTCGGCTCCAACGACCTCACGCAGTACCTGCTGGCGGTCGATCGCAACAACCCGCGGGTCGCCGACCTGTACGACTACCTCCATCCCGCGGTGCTGCAAGCCTTGCAGACCGTGGTGCGCGATGCCCACGCCGAAGGCAAGCCGGTGAGTATCTGCGGCGAGATGGCCGGTGATCCGGCAGCGGCGATCCTGCTCATGGCGATGGGCTTCGACAGCCTGTCGATGAACGCCACCAACCTGCCGAAGGTGAAGTGGATGCTGCGTCAGATCAACATGAGCAAGGCCCGCGAGCTGCTGAACGAAGCCATGACCCATGACAACCCGCAGGTTATCCACAGCTCGTTGCAACTGGCGCTGAAGAACTTGGGGCTGGCGCGGATGATCGGACCTAACAAGAGCCTCTGATGGTTCACAGGCCCCTTCGCGGGCAAGCCTGCTACCCACAGGGGTGGGCTTGCCCGCGAAGGGGCCTGAGAAGTCACACGAGATTCAGTTCCACTTCCCCTAGATGCCCACCAAAGGGCCCGAAACTGCGCTCGATCATCCGCCTTCTGCCCTGATCATCCACGATCAGCACGGTACTTGCCCGCGTCCCGTAATTCTGGCTGGCAATGAACACACTCGACAGCAACCGCTCGGTCGCCAGCCCTACGCCGGTCTCCGGCAACTCACCATCTTGTGCTTGCCCACCATCGGCCAGCAGCGCCAGTAGCTGCTGCGGGTCTGCCGATTCCAGCGCCTGGCCCAGCGCCGAGCGCGCCTTCACCAGTTTTGGCCACGGCGTATCCAGCCCGGCGTTGGACAGCCCGTACACGCCGGGTGACAGCAGCCGTGGCGCCGGGTCGCGGGCGTGCAGATAGCCTAGCCGCTCGCCATCGCCCACCAGCAGGTTGAACCCCGAGTACTGCGCGCTGCGGCTGGCAACCTGGTCCAGATACGCCTCGACGCCCAGGTCCCCCTGCAGGAAGGCTGCCACCAGTTCTCCGCGCGAGCGTGGCCCGAGCGGCTGGCGAGGGTCGCGGATATTGGTCAGCGCCGCGAAACGCCCGGCCGGGCCGATACCCAGCCAGGTGCCGCCGGCTTCGAGGTCGCGCCCGGCATGTACGCCATGGGCATCGTCCCAGGGGGCGAGCGCCTGGGTAGGGCGGGCATAGAACTCGTCGCGGTTGGCCGCGACGATCAGCGGCAGGGCGTGCCCCGGCCGCCAGGCGAATACGATCAGGCACATGGGGTGGCCTCAGTGTTTTGTGCCACTCTACCCACAGCCTGCCTGCACTTCCATCACCTGACACAGAGTTCACTAGAGGCGCGGCCCCGGCTTCCGTTACCATGCCGGATCGTATTCACAGGGTCGGCGAATGGAATTCGTACTCTATCTGCTGTTGGGCGCCTGCGCCGGCGTACTGGCCGGGCTCTTCGGCGTGGGCGGTGGCATCATCATCGTGCCGGTGCTGGTGTTCAGCTTCACCCTGCAGGGTTTCGATGCCTCGATCCTCACGCACCTGGCGGTCGGGACTTCGCTGGCGACCATCGTCTTCACCTCGATCAATGCCGTGCTGGAGCACCACCGCAAGGGGGCCGTACAGTGGCCGGTGTTCCTGTGGATGACTGTCGGCATCCTCATCGGCGCCGGCATTGGCGCCAAGACCGCCTCGTTGATCCAGGGGCCGATGCTGCAGAAGATCATCGGCGTGTTCGCCCTGCTGGTGTCGCTGCAGATGGCTCTCGACCTCAAGCCCAAAGCCAGCCGTGGCATCCCCGGCAAGCCTGGGCTGATCGCGGCGGGTGGGGTGATCGGCTGGGCCTCGGCGATCTTCGGTATCGGTGGTGGCTCGCTCACGGTGCCTTTTCTTACCTGGCGTAGCCTGCCCATGCAGAAGGCCGTGGCCACCTCGTCGGCCTGCGGCTTGCCAATCGCCCTGGCCAGTGCCCTGAGCTTCATGATCCTGGGCTGGAACGAAACGCATCTGCCCGCGCACAGCCTGGGCTACGTCTATCTCCCCGCGCTGGTCGGCATTGCCGTCACCAGCATGTTTTTCGCCCGCTTCGGCGCGCGCCTGGCGCACAAGCTGTCGCCGCGCCTGCTCAAGCGCCTGTTTGCCGCGCTGCTGTTCTGCGTCGGCCTTAGCTTTTTGATCTAGAGGAACCACCATGCTGCCTTACCCGCAGATCGACCCCGTGGCCGTGGCCCTCGGGCCGCTGAAAATCCACTGGTACGGCCTGATGTACCTGATCGGCATCGGCGGTGCCTGGCTGCTCGCCTCGCGCCGGCTGAACCGCTTCGACCCGACCTGGAACCGCGAAAAGCTCTCCGACCTGGTGTTCTGGCTGTCGATGGGCGTGATCGTCGGCGGGCGCTTGGGCTACGTGCTGTTCTACGACCTGCACCAGTACCTGGCCAACCCGACGCTGATCTTCGAAGTGTGGAAAGGCGGCATGTCGTTCCATGGCGGCTTCATCGGCGTGATGCTGGCAGCGCTGTGGTTCGGCAAGCGCAACAACAAGTCGTTCTTCGAGCTGATGGACTTCGTCGCGCCGCTGGTGCCGATCGGCCTGGGTGCCGGGCGTATCGGCAACTTCATCAATGCCGAGCTGTGGGGCAAGCCGACCGACGTGCCATGGGCGATGATCTTCCCGCCGTTCAGCGATCCGGCGCAGTTGCCGCGTCACCCCTCGCAGCTGTACCAGTTCGCACTGGAGGGTGTGGCACTGTTCCTGATCCTCTGGCTGTTCTCGCGCAAACCACGCCCCACCATGGCGGTTTCCGGCATGTTCGCGCTGTTCTACGGGATCTTCCGCTTCATCGTCGAGTTCGTCCGCGTGCCGGACGCCCAGCTTGGCTACCTGGCGTGGGGCTGGCTGACCATGGGTCAGATTCTCTGCATACCGATGATCGTCGCTGGCCTCGCCTTGATCTGGTGGGCTTATAATCGCAAACCCACGGCGACACCCGCCCACTGATAATTCCACGGCAGGGGCGATCCCCCTGCCGTGCTTGCTACAGGTAGGCCATGAAACAGTATCTAGACCTGGTTCGCGACGTCATCGAGAACGGCACGCTGCAGGGCAATCGCACCGGTATCCGCACTATCAGCCTGCCGGGCGCCATGTTGCGCTTCGACCTGCAGAAGGGTTTCCCGGCTATCACCACACGCAAGCTGGCGTTCAAGTCGGCGATCGGCGAGATGGTCGGTTTCTTGCGCGGCGTGAAGAACGCCGGCGAGTTTCGCGACCTCGGCTGCAAGGTCTGGGACCAGAACGCCAACGAGAACGCCCAATGGCTGGCCAACCCCTTCCGCCAGGGTCATGACGACCTCGGCGAGATCTATGGCGTGCAATGGCGCCAATGGCCAGGCTACAAGCGCATCCCGCTGAGCAACCCGGCCGCCATCGAAATGGCGGAAAAGGCCGGTTTCCGCCAGATCGCCAAGGACGAGGAAGATGGCCAGGCATTCGTCATCCTCTACAAGGCCATCGACCAGGTGCGCCAGTGCCTGGACACCATCGCCAACGACCCGGGCAGCCGACGCATCCTGTTCCACGGCTGGAACTGCGCCCAGCTCGACGAGATGGCGCTGCCGCCCTGCCATCTGCTGTACCAATTCCACCCCAATGTCGAGACGAAGGAAATTTCCCTCACGCTCTACATTCGCTCCAATGACCTGGGCCTGGGCACACCGTTCAACCTCACCGAAGGTGCGGCCCTGCTGTCGCTGTTCGGGCGCCTGACCGGTTATACCCCGCGCTGGTTCACCTACTTCATCGGCGATGCCCATGTGTACGAGAACCACCTGGACATGCTCAACGAGCAGCTCAAGCGCGAGCCGCTGGAGGCACCGAAGCTGGTGATCAGCGACCGTGTGCCGGCGTTTGCCGAGACCGGTGTGTATGAGCCGGAGTGGCTGGAGAAGATCGAGCCGAGTGATTTCTGGCTGGAAGGGTATGAGCATCATGCGCCGATGACGGCGCCGATGGCGGTCTGATTCGAGGCCGCGTCGCTCTTTTCACGGGCAGAGGCCTTTACCGGCCTCAATGCCCGTGACTACGCCCTACATGCGAATGCTCGGTCTCCGGCACCGACACCGCGCCATTGACCTCCAGCTGCTGCAAGATCGCGCACTCATCCCCCTGTGCATTGCACTGCCTGCGTAACTCCACCAGCTGCATCTGCAGCGCCATCAGACCATCGATCCTCGCCTGCACATGCTCGATATGCTCGTCGATCAGCGCATTGACGCTGCCGCACGCACCTTCGGGGGTGTCGCGCAGGCGCAGCAGGCTGCGGATTTCGTCGAGTGTCATGTCCAGGGTTCGGCAGTTGCGGATGAAGGTCAGACGCTCCACATGGGCCTGGGTGTACAGGCGGTAGTTGCCGTCGGTGCGGGCGGGTTCGGGCAGCAATTGCTCGCGCTCGTAGTAGCGGATGGTTTCCACGGCGCAGTCGGTGGCCTTGGCCAGTTCTCCGATCTTCATGACGAAATCTCCATTGGATCGCTTGACCCTATAGTGGCTACAGGGTGTTCACTTGGCAACAACCCCCCGTCAGTGGGCACTCTCCATCAGGGCGAACCTATGAACCAGCCTGTCAGTCACGACCACGACCACGACCACAAGCACGATCATGGCCATGAGCATGGCGCCAAGTCCTCCTGCCACGACACCCAGGCCCACAGCTGCTGTGCCAGCAAAGCGGCGCCGGCCTTCGTGCAACTGACCGAAAAGGCCAGCGACCAGGCGCGCCTCAGCCGTTTTCGCATCGAAGCGATGGACTGCCCGACCGAGCAGACCTTGATCCAGGACAAGCTGGGCAAGCTTGCTGGCATCGAGCAGTTGGAGTTCAACCTGATCAACCGCATCCTCGGCGTGCGCCACACCCTCGACGGCACCGTGCAGATCGAGCGTGCCATCGACAGCCTGGGCATGAAGGCCGAGCCCCTGGCTGCAGACGACGATGGCAGCGCCAGCGCCCCTGTTGCCCACAAGACCCGCTGGTGGCCATTGGCATTGTCGGGTATTGCCGCGATTGGCGCCGAAATCGTGCACTTCTCCGCGCTGGCGCCGGAGTGGGTGGTGGCTTTGCTGGCACTGGCAGCCATCCTCGGCTGCGGCCTGGGCACCTACAAGAAGGGCTGGATCGCGCTCAAGAACCGTAACCTCAACATCAACGCGCTGATGAGCATCGCCGTGACCGGTGCCGTGCTGATCGGCCAGTGGCCGGAGGCGGCGATGGTCATGGTGCTGTTCACCATCGCCGAACTGATCGAGGCACGCTCGCTGGACCGGGCGCGCAACGCCATCAGCGGCCTGATGCAACTGACGCCAGATATGGCCACCGTGCAACAAGCGGATGGCCAGTGGCGTGAGGTCGAGGTGCGTGAGGTGGCCATCGGTGCACGGGTGCGGGTGCGCCCGGGCGAGCGGATCGGCCTGGATGGCGAGGTGGTCAGTGGGCAATCCAGCGTCGATCAGGCACCGATCACCGGCGAAAGCCTGCCTGTCGAGAAGACTGTGGGCGACAAACTCTTCGCTGGCACCATCAACCAGGCCGGTGCCCTTGAGTTCCGCGTCACGGCTAGCGCCGGGCAATCGACCCTGGCACGCATCATCAAGGCGGTGGAAGAGGCGCAAGGCGCGCGGGCGCCGACCCAGCGCTTCGTCGATCAGTTCTCGCGCATCTACACCCCCGCCGTGTTCGCCGTGGCCTTGGCCGTGGCGATCATCCCGCCGCTGTTCATGGCCGGTGCCTGGTTCGACTGGGTCTACCGTGCCCTGGTGCTGCTGGTGGTGGCCTGCCCGTGCGCGCTGGTGATCTCGACCCCGGTGACCATCGTCAGTGGCCTGGCTGCGGCGGCGCGCAAGGGCATCCTGATCAAGGGCGGTGTCTATCTCGAGGGCGGGCGCAAGCTGGACTTCCTGGCCCTGGACAAGACCGGCACCATCACCCACGGCAAGCCAGTGCAGACCGACTTCAAGGCGCTCGACCCGCTGTTCGAGGATCGCGCCCAGGCCTTGGCCGCGAGCTTGGGAGAGCGTTCCGACCACCCGGTGTCGCGCGCTATTGCCCAGCATGCCAAGGCGCAGAACATCGCCCTCAGCGATGTCATGGAGTTCGCCGCGCTGGCCGGGCGCGGTGTGCGTGGCGAGATCGATGGCCAGGCCTATCACCTGGGCAACCATCGACTGGTCGAGGAACTGGGCCTGTGCTCGCCTGCGCTGGAAGCTCAGCTCGACCAGCTCGAGCGCCAAGGCAAGACCGTCGTGCTGCTGCTCGACCGCTCCGGCCCGCTGGCACTGTTCGCCGTGGCCGATACCGTGAAGGACAGCAGCCGCCAGGCCATCGCCGAGTTGCATGAGCTGGGGATCAAGACGGTCATGCTGACCGGCGACAACCCGCACACGGCCCAGGCCATCGCTGCCCAGGTGGGTATCGATCGCGCCGAGGGCAACCTGCTGCCTGCCGACAAACTCAAGACCATCGAAGACCTCTACGCTCAAGGCCACCGCGTGGGCATGGTCGGCGACGGCATCAACGACGCCCCGGCCCTGGCCCGCGCCGAGATCGGCTTCGCCATGGCGGCGGCCGGCACCGACACCGCCATCGAAACCGCGGATGTGGCTCTGATGGACGACGACTTGCGCAAAATCCCGGCGTTCGTCAGGCTGTCGCGCCAGAGCGCTGCGATCCTCATCCAGAACATTGTCCTGGCACTGGGGGTCAAGGCGATATTCCTGGCAATCACCTTTGCCGGCATGGCCACCCTGTGGATGGCAGTGTTCGCCGACATGGGCGTGAGCCTGCTGGTGGTGTTCAACGGCTTGCGCCTGTTGCGCAAATAACGAGGTGCCATGCTCGCATCGGAGCTCAAAGCCTTCTACATGGTGGCCCGCCTGGGCAGCATCACGCTGGCGGCGAAGAAGCTTGGGCTCAGCCAGCCCACGGTGACCACGCAGATCCGCAACCTGGAGAGCCAGTACGCGGTCGAGCTGTTCTACCGGGGTGGCCGACGCCTGGTGCTGAGCGAGGAGGGCGCCAGGCTCCTGCCGCGGGTCAAGGCCTTGCTGCAGCAAGAGGCGGACATCGAGTTCGAACTGCGCAACTGCGGCCAGGCCCAGGGCAGCTTGCGGGTCGCGGCCACCGCGCCTTACTACATTCTCGACCTGGTGAAGGTGTTCCGCGAACGCCTGCCCCAGGTCGAGGTGGCGGTGGAGATCGGCAACTCGCAACAGGTGCTGGAGATGCTCGAGGAGTACCGGGTGGATATCGCTGCCTCGTCGCAGTTGGTCGAGGATGCGCGCCTGGTGCGCCGGGTGCTGGGCAGCGATCCGCTGGTCGTGGCCGTGCACCGCAGCCATCCGCTGGCGCAGCGTCAGGCGGTGGGCATCGAAGGCCTCGCCGGGCATTGCCTGTTGATGCGCGAACCGGGTTCGACCACGCGCAAGCTGACCGAGCAGATGATGCAGGAGGCCGGGGTGAAGGCCGGTGCGCTGTTGGAAATCGGCAGCCGCGAATCGATTCGCGAAGCGGTGCTGCGCAATATCGGCATCAGTGTCATTGCCCGCCATGAAGTGCCTCTGACCCCGGAGTTGCGGGTGCTGGCACTGGAGGGCGCGCCGCTGATGCACGAGTACCTGTATTGCCTGAAGGAGCGGCGCCAGGCGCGCTTGCCGGCGGCGTTTCTTGGGGTAGCGCAGGAAGTGGCGGGGGCTCGGTTCTAGATTTCCTGCAGCTTGTTCGCGGTGCCATGCCCGTGTTCGCAGGCCCTCAACCAAAATCCGCCAATGCCACTATCACCTGCTTTGCCCTAATCGCCACAGAACCTTCGCACAGCCTTCCTAGCATGGCCCTCATCTCTTCGATGAGGCCCCGCCATGAACCACACCACTCCGGGCGCACACATGCACGTGCGCGGCATCCACAAGCGTTTCGGCGCGTTTACTGCGCTGAACGACGTGTCCCTGGACATTGCCGCCGGCGAGCTGGTCTGCCTGCTCGGCCCCTCCGGCTGCGGCAAGACCACCCTGCTGCGTTGCATCGCCGGCCTCGAACGCCAGGACCGTGGCTCGCTGTACATCGGCGAACGGGATATTTCCGATCTGCCGCCCCAGGCCCGTGACTACGGCATCCTGTTCCAGTCCTACGCGCTGTTCCCCAACCTCACCGTCGAAGCCAATATCGCTTATGGCCTGACGGGTGGCAGCCGCGACCAGTCGCGTCAGCGGGTCGCCGAAATGCTCGAGCTGGTTGGCCTGGCCGGCAGCGAAAAGAAATACCCCAGCCAGCTCTCCGGTGGCCAGCAACAGCGTGTGGCCCTGGCCCGTGCGCTGGCGCCAGCGCCGTCGGTGCTGTTGCTCGACGAGCCAATGTCGGCGCTGGATGCGCGGGTGCGCGAGCACTTGTGCACCGAGCTGCGCCAACTGCAGCGCAAGCTGGGCATCACCACGCTGATGGTTACCCACAACCAGGACGAGGCCATGCTGATGGCCGACCGCATCGCCGTGATGAATAACGGGCAGGTCGAGCAGTACGCCTCCCCGCAGGATATCTACGACCGGCCTGCCACACCGTTCGTTGCCGAGTTCGTCGGTCAGGGCAACTGGCTGCCTTTCCAGCGCCATGACGACAGTCACGCCCAGGTGGGCAGCATGAGCATGCGTCTGGCTCCGGGCGCGGCGAGTGCGCGCAGTGGCCGGCTGTTCTGCCGCCCGGAGGCGATCATGGTCAATCCGGTGGTACACGAGGAGAACCTGTTTCCGGCCAAGGTGCGTGAGCTCACCTTTCTCGGCAACCGCTGCCGCATGAGCTTCGAGCTCAAGGCCTTGCCGGGGCACGCGTTGCTCGCGGAGCTGGCGCCCGAAGCCATGCCGCGCCTGGGCTCGCAGGATATCTGGGTGGGCCTGCCACCGCAGAGCCTGCAGGTG
This sequence comes from Pseudomonas wayambapalatensis, assembly GCA_014268975.2. Lineage (GTDB taxonomy): Bacteria > Pseudomonadota > Gammaproteobacteria > Pseudomonadales > Pseudomonadaceae > Aquipseudomonas > Aquipseudomonas wayambapalatensis. Next base: position 421,368 of record CP077096.1, read on the forward strand.
TTTGCCTGAGATGGCCGCGCCCATGAGCGTATCGCTGGCCGCCGTCAAGGCCGCACCAGGTGGTGGCATCGCCCTAGGTGATCGCCTGTTCGTGGTCGGTGGCAAGAGTCTGCTGTTGCTCCTGCTGCTGCTGGCAGTGCTGATGCCGCTGCTGGCCATCTTCTGGCGTGGTTTCAGCGGCGAGGCGGGCCAGGGCGGTGGCCTGCAGGCGGCCGCCGAGCTATTTGCCAGCGACAACTTTCGCTGGCTGCTCGGCAACAGCCTGGCGGTGGCTTTCAGCGTGGCGCTGATCGTCGTGCCGCTGGCCTACGTGTTCGCCTATGCCCTGCAACGCACGCTGATCCCGGCCAAGGGCTTGTGGCGCGGGATTTCATTGCTGCCGCTGCTGGCGCCGTCGATGCTGCCGGCCATTGCGCTGGTCTACCTGTTCGGCAACCAGGGCCTGCTGCGTGCACTGCTGAGCGACAACATCTATGGCTTCTGGGGGATCGTGCTCGGCGAGGCGATCTACACCTTCCCGCATGCCCTGATGATCCTGCTGTCGGCGCTGTCGCTCGCCGATGCGAGGCTGTTCGACGCGGCTTCGAGCATGGGCGCAGGACCGTGGCGGGCCTTTTGCAGCATCACCTGGCCGGCCACGCGCCAAGCGGTGTTCGCCGCGTTCTGCCTGGTGTTCACCCTGACCATCACCGACTTTGGCGTGCCGGTGGTGGTCGGTGGCGACTATCAGGTGCTGGCACTGGAAGCCTACAAGGCGGTGGTCGGCCAACAGCAGTTCGGCCGTGGCGCCCTGATCGGCATGGTCCTGCTGGTGCCGGCGCTGCTCAGCTTCGGCGTCGATGCCTGGCTGCGCCGCCGCCAGGGCGAGGCGATGAGCGGGCGCGCGCAGGTATTCGAGCCCCAGCCTTCGCGTCGTCGCGATGCCTGCTTCCTGACCATCGTGGTGCTGGTCTGCGCAGCGCTGCTGGGGGTGATCGGCATGGCGGTGTATTCGTCGCTGGTCACCTTCTGGCCCTACAACCTGACGCTTTCGTTCAAGCACTACCTGTTCGACGAGACCGCTGGTGGCGGCTGGCTGGCCTACCGCAACAGCGTGACCATGGCCCTGTGCTGCGCCGTGATCGGCAGCGTGGTGATCTTTACCGGCACCTACCTGATGGAGAAAACCCAAGGCCAGCGCCTGCTCAACCAAGCCTTGCGCCTGCTCAGCTTCGTACCGATGGCGGTGCCAGGGCTCGTCCTGGGCCTGGGCTACGTGTTCTTCTTCAACCTCGCCGGCAACCCGCTGCATGTCTTCTACGGCAGCATGGCGTTGCTGGTGGTCTGCACCATCGCTCACTACCTGACCACCGCACAGATGACCGCAAGCACTGCGCTGCGCCAGCTCGATGGTGAGTTCGAAGCGGCTGCGCTGTCGCTCAAGGCGCCGCTGTACCGGCATTACCTGCGCGTCACCGTACCGATCTGCCTGCCTGCACTGCTGGATATCGTGCGCTACCTGTTCGTCTCCGGGATGACCACGGTGTCGGCGGCGATCTTCCTCTACAGCCCCGACACGATCCTGGCCGCCGTCGCCGTATTGAACATGGACGATGCCGGCAACGTTGGCGGTGCTGCGGCGATGTCCACCCTGATCCTGCTCACCAGCGCCACGGCCTCGCTGCTGCTGGCGGGGGCCTCGCGCGGTCTGTTGCGCCGCTCCCAGGCCTGGCGCCAGCGCGCGCCCAAACCCTGATCCGACTGTCCACCTCTTAAGGAGCTGCCTCATGTTCAAGCCACTTGCCCTTGTTGCTGCCGTATCTGCCGTGTTCAGCCTGCACGCCTCGGCGGCCGCCACCCAGCTGACCGTCTACACCGCCTTGGAAGCCGAGCAGCTCAAGAGCTACAAGCAGGCCTTCGAGAAGGCCAACCCGGATATCGAGATCAAATGGGTGCGGGACTCCACCGGCATCATCACCGCCAAGCTGCTGGCCGAGAAAGACCGCCCGCAGGCCGACGCGGTGTGGGGCCTGGCAGCCTCCAGCCTGGCCATCCTCGATCAGAACGGCATGCTCGATGCCTACGCGCCGAAAGACCTGGGCAAGATCGCACCGAATTACCGCGACGCCGCCAACCCGCCAGCCTGGGTGGGGATGGACGTGTGGGCCGCGACGATCTGTTTCAACACCATCGAGGCCGAGAAGCAGGGCCTGAGCAAGCCGGTGAGTTGGCAGGACCTGACCAAGCCCGAGTACAAGGGCAAGATCGTCATGCCCAACCCTGCCTCGTCCGGCACCGGCTTCCTGGATGTCAGTGCCTGGCTGCAGACCTTCGGCGAGCCCCAGGGCTGGGCCTACATGGACGCCCTGCACCAGAACATCGGGCAGTACGTCCATTCTGGTTCCAAGCCCTGCAAGCTGGCGGCGGCGGGCGAGTTCCCGATCGGCATCTCGTTCGAGTACCCGGCCGTGCAGCTCAAGCGCCAGGGTGCGCCGCTGGACATCGTGCTGCCCAAGGAAGGCCTGGGCTGGGAAATCGAGGCCACGGCGGTGATCAAGGGCACGCCTAAGGCTGACGCAGCCAAGCGCCTGGCGGATTTCTCGGCCAGTCCAGCGGCCATGGAGCTGTACAAGGACAACTTCGCCGTGCTGGCCGCGCCGGGCATCGCCAAGCCGCAGACCGAACTGCCGGCCGACTATGAGCAACGCCTGATCAAGAACGACTTTGCCTGGGCGTCGAAGCACCGCGACCAGATCCTGGCCGAATGGCGCAAGCGCTATGACGGCAAGTCGGAGAAGGTGGCACAGTAAGTAGCTCTACATTCAACAGGCCTATCCTCACGACGCCAGGACCCTACCGCGATGCCCAGCTCAGCCCAGATCATCGACAACACCTTCGCCTTGTATGAGCGCCACGGCGCCGACGACTACATCGGCGAAGCCATCACCCAGATCGAGCACATGTCCCAGGCCGCGCAACTGGCCATGGCCGAAGGCTTCGACGACGAGGTCGTGCTCGCTGCGTTCTTCCACGACATCGGCCACCTCTGCGGCGGTGACGCCAGCATGGGTGGGTATGGTGTGGTCAGCCATGAGCGTATCGGCGCCGAGTATCTGCGCCGTTGTGGGTTCGGCGAACGCATGGCGCGGCTGGTGGAGTTCCACGTGGAGGCCAAGCGCTACCTGACCTTGCGCAAGCCGGGCTATTACCAGCGGCTGAGCGAGGCGAGCCGGCGCACCTTGGGTTACCAGGGGGGCGTGATGAGCGATGCCGAGGCCGATGCCTTCGAGCGCGACCCGCTGTTTGCGGTGAGCCTGCGCATGCGTGAGTGGGACGAGATGGCCAAGGAGGTCGGGGTGCCGGTGCTGGACATGGCGGTGTTGAAAGGGAAGGCGCTGGCCTTGATCTGAGATTGGGTGCACTCGTTAGCGCGTAGGAGCGGCGGTTCGGCGCCCCGACTTGCCCGCGAAAGGAACACCGCGATGCATGGCACCGGCTACGCCGGTGATCGCGGGACAAGCCCGCTCCCACCGGGGTTGGGCAGGCCTCAGATTTTTGAGCAAGACAGTTGCTCCTACAGAGGAGCGCTTCAGATCTGTGACACCAACGCCTCGAGTTGCTCCCGGCGTTCCGCCTGGTTCACCCGTGCGCCCGGATTGAGCGTCGACCATTGCGGATGCGCCCGTGCCTTGCTCAACGCTTCCGGTAGCTTGCCTTCGCGCCAGGCTTTCTCATCCAGCTCGCCCAGCCGCACCCTGTCCTGTGCGGCATGGCCACGGCTGTCCAGGGCGAGCATCAGTTGCTGTTGGCGCAGCGCCAGCAAGCGCAGCACGCTGTCATCCACGGTCAGTTCACGCTGACCCTTGAGCTTGCCCAGCAACCGCGATCCGTAATTGCGCGCAGTTTGCAGTGCGCCGCCGGCAATGGCCCCCGCCAGCGCGGCAGCGCCAAGGGTCAGGCCGCCGACCAGCAGATCGACACCAGCCCCGGCCGCCGCGCCAGCGGCCACACCGCTGCCCAGACGTACGCCCAGCAGCTTCAGGGTCTCGGGGTTGAACAGGTCATCGCCCCAGCGACCATCCAGCAACGGCAGGTCGCCGGCATTGGCATCCTCACGGCGGAACGCATAGAGCTTGAGCAGCGCCTCGACACAACGTTGTTCGCGCTGGCGCACATCCTGGCGCAGCGCCTCGATGGCCTTGGCTTCAGCGGCAGGCTCTGCCTCGACGCTGCGTCGGCAGGCGGCACAGTCGAGCAGCAGCTCGGCGATCAGGCGCTTGCCGCTGTGCTGGCGGGCCTGGCGCTGGGCCTGCTGGTCGTCGATCAAGCGCTGCAGGGCGGGGCGGGATTTCTCCAGTAGCAGGGCAAGGCTTTCGTAGAGGCGGCGCTCGCCGTCCTCGGGCGGGGCCACGCTGTCGAACCGCACCAGCGCATGCAGCCCCAGGCGGGCCAGGGCCTCACGCCACTCCGGCTCGCGGTGCTGGCTACTGGCGACGAAGTTGAGTACCGGTAGCAACGGCTTGCCGCAACTGGCGAGCACCTCCAGTTCATCACGGTACTTGGCCAGCACCGGCTCGCGTGCGTCGATCACGTAAAGACCGGCATTGCTCGCCTGCACCTGGCGCAGCACCTTGGCTTCCTGTTCGAAACGCTGGCGTGCCTCGCTGCCCTGGAGAAAACGTTCCAGGCGGGCTGGGCCGTCGAGACGTTCACCGGGACGCTCCAGGCGCTCCAGATAGTCGAGCAAGGCGATGGCGTCCTCCAGGCCGGGGGTATCGTAGAGCTCGAGCAGGGGCTCGCCCTCCACCGACAGCCGCGCGCCTTCGACATGGCGGGTAGTGCTGGGGCGATGGGAGACCTCACCGAAGCCGACATCACGGGTGAGGGTGCGCAGCAGCGAAGTCTTGCCGACGTTGGTGTGGCCGACCACGGCCAGCTTGAGCGGATCAGTCATGGCCATGCTCCAGCCAGGTCAGGGGCGAGGTGTCGGCGTGGGGCAGGCCGAGGCGATCGAGGGCTTCGTGCCAGTCGCCCAGGCGGGCGGCGTCCAGTGCCTGGCCAGGCAAGGCCTGGAGCAACCAGATGCGTGTGGCGCCTGCGTTGCGCGCGAGTTCGGCGAGCAACGCCAGGCTGCCACGATCAGGCGAGCGGCGCGGATCGCAGGCGATGGCCAGGCGCGCCGGAGGAAAGCGGCTGAGCTGCTCGAGCAGTTTGTTGCGCGATTCGCGGCTGTCGAGCACACCGGCGTTAGTCACCGTGGGCGGCAGCTTGGGCGGCCAGTTGCGCTGGTCGTCCAGCTCCAGGCCCACCAGCAGGGCGCCGCTGCTGCCGGTTTCCAGCTGGCCGGCCTCGAACTGCGGCAGGTGCTCGGGGGCGGCGTCCTGGACACCGATGCGCTCGCTGCGTGGCATCAGCGCTTCACGCAGATGGGCATGGCCTGGCAGGCTGAGGTCCAGGGCGAGTTGCCTGCGGCCCTGGCGCCAGCGCCACAGGCACAGGATGGCCAGCAGCAGACGTGGCAGCAGGCCGTACACCAGCACCACGCCGAGCAGCCAGCTGGCCCAGGCCTGACGGGCGATGTCCAGGCTCGGCAAAGTCGCGCCGCTGGCGCGGATCATGTTTTCGTCGGGAATACCGAAACCCAGCAGCGAGGGCAGGGCGCCGAGGGCGTTGGTCAGGGCGATGAAGGGTTCGGCGGCGAGCAGGGTGGTCTCCCAGACGAAGCCGTAACGTCGGGTCGCCAGCAGCGCCAGCAGCATGCCCAGCGCCGCGCTCATCGCCAGCAGCCACAGGCCATGCACCAGCAGGCCGAGCAGCCAGCGATTGAGGCGCTTGCGCTGCAGCAGCACCAGCAGGGCGGGGGCCAGGTGCGCGGCCTTGGCATCACGGGCGAAGCGTTCGCTGAGCCATAGCCAGAGCCGGCCCAAGGCCGCGCCCTGCTCGCCAGCGAAGAAGAAGCCCAGGGCCCAGCCGATCAGCAACACCAGGTTCAGGCCCAGCAGGCTGCCCAGCGCCCAGAACACATTCACCGGGCGTTGGCCGTCACCCAGCGCCGCGAGACCGAGGCCCGCGCCGCTGAGTACGGCGATGATCATCAGGGCCAGCAGGGCCAGGCGTGCCCCCTGCTTCCAGTGGCGCAGGGCCTGGGTCATGCCGTCGCGCTCGGCCAGCCACAGTGCGCGATGCTCGATGCGTGTCGCCAGGTCGCCGCCTTGCTGGCGCGCGCGGCGGTTGGCTTCCTGGTCCTCCAGGGGCCCGGCGTGTTCTTCGCGCAGGCGCACCGCTTCGGTGAGCCAGCGTTTGTCCAGTTCGGTCGGTGCAGTCACAAGGTCTTCCATTGCACGGGTCGAGGCCCAAGCATAACCCACGTGCCGGGTGCTATCCTCGCTGGCATGAACACATCACTCCCCCTCAGCCTGATCGCGGCGCTCGCCGAGAACCGCGTGATCGGCATCGACAACTCCATGCCCTGGCACCTGCCGGGGGACTTCAAGTACTTCAAGGCCACCACCCTGGGCAAGCCGATCATCATGGGGCGCAAGACCTGGGATTCGCTCGGGCGACCGCTGCCTGGGCGCCTGAACATCGTCGTCAGCCGCCAGCCCGGGTTGACGCTGGCAGGCGCCGAGGTATTCGCCTCGCTGGACGCGGCAGTGGCGCGTGCCGAGCAGTGGGCGCGCGAGCAAGGGGTTGATGAGTTGATGCTGATCGGCGGGGCGCAGCTCTACGGGCAGGCGCTGGAGAAGGGGCTGGTGAGCCGGATGTACCTGACGCGGGTGGAGCTGGCGCCTGAAGGGGATGCCTGGTTCCCGGCGTTCGACGCGGCGCAGTGGGCGCTGGTATCGACCGAACGGCAGGTCGAGGAAGGCAAGCCGGTGTATCACTTCGAGGTGTGGGACAAGCGATAGGGCTTTTCCTGTGGGAGCGGGTTCGTCCGCTCCCACAGGGCAAGTGTTGCTCAGGAGTGACTCAGCTCGGCATGCTCGTCCCCGGCCAGTACTTGCTGGTCGGTCTGCTTGAGTAGTTGACTGGTCACCACGCCTGCGGTCATCGAGCCATTCACGTTCAACGCGGTGCGGCCCATGTCGATCAGCGGCTCGACCGAGATCAGCAGCGCCACCAGCTCGACCGGCAGGCCCATGGCCGGCAGCACGATCAGCGCGGCGAAGGTCGCGCCGCCTCCGACCCCGGCAACCCCTGCCGAGCTCAGGGTGACGATGGCTACCAGGGTCGCGATCCACAGTGGATCGAAGGTGTCGATGCCCACGGCCGGCGCCACCATCACCGCCAGCATTGCCGGATACAGGCCGGCGCAGCCGTTCTGGCCGATGGTCGCGCCGAACGATGCGCTGAAGCTGGCGATCGACTGTGGCACGCCCAGGCGGCGCGTCTGTGCCTCGATGTTCAGCGGGATGCTGGCGGCGCTGGAGCGGCTGGTGAAGGCAAAGGTCAGCACCGGCCAGACTTTGCGGAAGAAGCGCAGCGGGCTGACGCCAGTGAACGCCAGGATCACCCCGTGCACCACGAACATCAGCCCCAGGCCGATGTACGACACCACCACGAAGCTGCCCAGCTTGAGGATGTCATCGAGGTTCGAGCTGGCCACCACCTTGGTCATCAGCGCCAGGACGCCATAAGGCGTGAGCTTCATCACCAGGCGCACCAGGCGCATGACCCAGGCCTGCAGCACGTCGATGGCCGACAGGGCGCGCTCGCCCTTGTCCTTGTCGTCTTTGATCAGTTGCAGGGCAGCAAGGCCGAGGAACACGGCGAAGATCACCACGCTGATGATCGAGGTCGGCTTGGCCCGGGCCAGGTCGCCCACCGGGTTGCTGGGGATGAACGACAGCAGTAGTTGCGGGATGTTGAGGTCGGCGACCTTGCCTGCGTAGTCGCTGTTGATGGCCTGCAGGCGCGCGGTTTCCTGGACGCCTGCCACCAGGCCCTCGGCACTGAGGCCGAACAGGTTGGTCAGGGCGATGCCGATCAGTGCGGCAATGGCTGTGGTCAGCAGCAGGGTGCCGATGCTCAGCACGCTGATCCGGCCAAGGGCCGAGGCGTTGTGCAGACGTGCCACCGCGCTGAGGATCGAGGCGAAGATCAGCGGCATGACGATCATCTGCAGCAAGCCGACATAGCCGTTGCCGACCAGGTCGAGCCAGGCGATGGTCGCCTTGAGCACCGGATGACCTGCGCCGTACAGGCTGTGCAGCACCAGGCCGAACAGGACGCCCAGCACCAGGCCAAGCAGCACTTTTTTCGCCAGGCTCCAGTCGGTGCGACGGGTTTGCGCCAGGCCCAGCAGCAGGGCCAGGAACGCCAGCAGGTTGAGGGAAAGCGGCAGGTTCATTGAAGCTCCGTGAAGCAAAAGTAGGAATCGCCTCTGTGAGCGATTGCGAACGGAAATGCTAACAGTCTGAAAACAAACGAATTTATATCTAAATGTAATTTAGATAGTCGTTTATGGAATAACGGGCTGTCGCGGTTGGCAATGAACATGCCGTTTCGAGCTCTTTCGAGGTCGGTGCCAGACGTCTGCCTGTCATGCAGGCGGTCTAGGCTTGAGCGGCCATGTCTCTGGAGAACGCACATGATGTCTGCTCCGAAACTCCTCGCGGGCGGTCTCGCCCTACTGCTCAGTGCCAGCACCTGGGCGGCTACCGAACTCAAGCACTGGCCCGCCGAGGCCGCAAAACAGCTCGACACGATGATCGCTGCCAATGCCCACAAGGGTAACTACGCGGTCTTCGACATGGACAACACCAGCTATCGCTACGACCTCGAGGAAGCGCTGCTGCCGTTCATGGAGAACAAGGGCCTGCTGACACGCGACAAGCTCGATCCTTCGCTGAAGCTGATCCCGTTCAAGGATACCGCCGAGCACAAGGAGAGCCTGTTCAGCTACTACTATCGCCTGTGCGAAATCGATGACATGGTCTGCTACCCCTGGGTGGCGCAGGTGTTCTCGGGCTTCACGCTCAAGGAACTGAAGGTTCAGGTCGATGAGCTGATGGCTTCGAACAAGCCGGTTCCCAGCACCTACTTCGAAGGCGATCAGGTCAAGAGTATCGAGGTGCAGCCGCCGAAGGTCTTCACCGGCCAGGCCGAGCTGTACAACAAGCTGATGGAGAACGGCATCGAGGTCTACGTGATCTCGGCCGCGTCCGAGGAGCTGGTGCGCATGGTCGCGTCCGATCCCAAGTATGGCTACAACGTCAAGCCGCAGAACGTGATCGGCGTCAGCCTGCTGCTCAAGGACCGCGCCAGCGGCGCGCTGACCACGGCGCGCAAGCAGATCAGCGAAGGCCACTATGATGCCAAGGCCAACGAGGGCCTGGAGTTGACGCCCTATCTGTGGACACCCGCCACCTGGATGGCTGGCAAGCAGGCAGCCATCCTGACCTACATCGATGAGTGGAAGCGACCGGTGCTGGTAGGCGGCGATACGCCGACCAGCGACGGCTATATGCAGTTTCACGGGGTCGACGTGGGCAAGGGCGGCATCCACCTGTGGATAAACCGCAAGGCCAAGTACATGGACCAACTGAACGGAATGATCGCCAAGCATGCGGCGGCGCAGGCGAAGGAAGGGTTGCCGGTGACGGCGGACAAGAACTGGGTGATCGTGACGCCGGAGCAGATTCAGTAAGCGTTGTAGCGCCTATGCCGGCCTCTTCGCGGGCAAGTCGGGGCGCCGAACCGCCGCTCCTACAGGGTGACCACCCCTCCTGTGGGAGTGGCGGTTCGGCGCCCCGACTTGCCCGCGAAAGGGCCGACACTTTCCCACAGGCATAAAAAAACCGGCGCTCAAGGCGCCGGTTCTTCTTTCACACCCTCAAAGCCTCACAGCCCGTCGAGCATCGCCTTGTTACGCACAGCGCCCTTGTCGGCGCTGGTCGCCAGCAGGGCGTAGGCCTTCAGTGCAGTGGTGACCTTGCGTGGACGCACTTCGGCAGGTTTCCAGCCCTTCTTGTCCTGTTCGACACGGCGTGCGGCCAACTCTTCGTCGCTGACCAGCAGGTTGATCGAGCGGTTCGGAATGTCGATCAGTACTTTGTCACCGTCCTTGACCAGGCCGATGGCGCCGCCCGAGGCCGCTTCCGGCGAAGCATGGCCGATCGACAGGCCCGAGGTGCCGCCGGAGAAGCGGCCGTCGGTGAGCAGTGCGCAGGCCTTGCCCAGGCCCTTGGACTTCAGGTACGAGGTCGGGTAGAGCATCTCTTGCATGCCCGGGCCGCCTTTCGGGCCTTCGTAGCGGATGATCACGATGTCGCCGGCCTTCACTTCGTCGGCGAGAATGCCGCGCACGGCGCTGTCCTGGCTTTCGAAGATCTTCGCGGTGCCTTCGAACACATGGATCGACTCGTCGACGCCCGCGGTCTTGACCACGCAGCCGTCCAGGGCGATGTTGCCGTAGAGCACGGCCAGGCCACCTTCCTGCGAGTAGGCGTGTTCGAAGCTGCGGATGCAGCCGTTCTCGCGGTCGTCGTCGAGGGTTTCCCAGCGGGTCGACTGGCTGAACGCGGTCTGGGTCGGGATACCGGCCGGGCCTGCCTTGAAGAAGGTGTGCACGGCTTCGTCATCGGTCTGGGTGATGTCCCACTTGGCGATGGCCTCTTCCATGCTGCGGCTGTGCACGGTCGGAAGGTCCGTGTGCAGCAGGCCGCCACGGGCCAGCGAGCCGAGGATGCTGAAGATGCCGCCGGCGCGGTGGACGTCTTCCATGTGGTACTTCTGGATGTTCGGCGCCACCTTGCACAGCTGTGGCACCTTGCGCGACAGGCGATCGATGTCGCGCAGGTCGAAGTCGACCTCCGCTTCCTGGGCGGCAGCCAGAAGGTGCAGGATGGTGTTGGTCGAACCGCCCATGGCGATGTCGAGCATCATGGCGTTCTCGAACGCCTTGAAGTTGGCGATGTTGCGCGGCAGTACCGACTCGTCGTTCTCGCCGTAGTAGCGCTTGCACAGCTCGACGATGGTTCGTCCGGCGGTGAGGAACAGCTGCTCGCGGTCGGCGTGGGTGGCCAGGGTGGAGCCGTTGCCCGGCAGGGCGAGCCCCAGGGCTTCGGTCAGGCAGTTCATCGAGTTGGCGGTGAACATGCCGGAGCACGAACCGCAGGTCGGGCAGGCGCTGCGCTCGTACTCGGCGACCTTTTCGTCACTGGCGGTCGAGTCGGCGGCGATGACCATGGCGTCGACCAGGTCCAGGCCGTGGCTGGCCAGCTTGGTCTTGCCGGCTTCCATCGGGCCGCCGGAGACGAAGATCACTGGAATGTTCAGGCGCAGGGCGGCCATCAGCATGCCGGGGGTGATCTTGTCGCAGTTGGAGATGCAGACGATGGCGTCGGCGCAGTGGGCGTTGACCATGTACTCGACGGCGTCGGCGATGATCTCGCGGCTCGGCAGCGAGTACAGCATGCCGTCGTGGCCCATGGCGATGCCGTCGTCGACGGCGATGGTGTTGAATTCCTTGGCCACGCCACCGGCGCGCTCGATCTCGCGGGCGACCAGCTGGCCCAGGTCCTTCAGGTGCACGTGGCCCGGGACGAACTGGGTGAACGAGTTGGCGATGGCGATGATCGGTTTCTTGAAGTCTTCGTCCTTCATCCCGGTGGCGCGCCACAGTGCGCGGGCACCCGCCATGTTGCGGCCCTGGGTGGAAGTCTTGGAACGATAATCAGGCATGAAGCACTCCTGGCGGCTTAATCAGGTCTCTGGAAAGGGGAGTGAGCTTCTCTTGTCCTTTGCGCCGAAGGCCGGTTGCCGCTGGCACGGATGGGGCCGAAGACAGCGCGGGATCGCCGCGTGCTTGGCCAGAGCTCATAAACCCGCCTGGGGATGTCTGGCGATGAATAGGCCGATTCTACACCGCTGGCGCGACGAGGGAATGACGATGTGTCTGGACGGTGCTTTTCGTCATTTGGGCAGGGTGATGCAGGACATCTCCCAAATGCCCTTCTGGCGGTATTTTCCTGGTCTCGCTGCACCTACCATCGCGCGCCGCATGGTGCTGGATATCTGAGCAGGGTTTTTGCCAAGGCAGCGCTGCAGTCATGGTCGGTCGATAGTTATCTAGTGCCCGGCTGTCCGCCGGGTCATTAGCCTGACGTCTTCTTGCGCTCGCAAAGGACTTGAGTCATGCGCCTGTTTCACTCCCTGGCGCAGGACGATATCGAGGATCTCAACGGCCCGCAGCCAACGGTCAGGACCGTGGGCATCATCATGGCCGACTTCCCGGGGGAGTCGCTGATCGCCAACATCATCGCCAACAATCACCACACATTGCATGACCTGGGGCTGTAGGCCAGCCCCAGGCAGGTGGGTCAGCTGTTGGGCAGCAACCGGCAGGTGATGCTCTTGATGTAGCGGGTTTCGGCGATTGCCGGGTGCACTGGGTGGTCCGGACCCTGGCCGCCGCGCTCGAGCAGTTGCAGGTTGCGGTCCAGGTGGCGGGCACTGGTCAGCAGGATGTTGTTCAGGTCATCTTCGGGCAGGTGCATGGAGCACGAAGCGCTGACCAGGATGCCGTCCTTGTTGAGCATGCGCATGGCCTGCTCGTTGAGGCGGCGGTAGGCGGCCTCGCCGTTCTTCAGGTCCTTCTTGCGCTTGATGAAGGCGGGTGGGTCGGCAATGATCACGTCGAAGCGTTCTTCGGCGGCCTTGAGTTCGCGCAGGGCCTCGAACACGTCGCCTTCGATGCAGGTCAGCTTTTCGGCAATGCCGTTGAGCGCGGCATTGCGCTCGACGCCATCCAGGGCAAAGCCCGAGGCATCGACGCAGAACACTTCGCTGGCGCCGAAGGCCCCGGCCTGTACGCCCCAGCCACCGATGTAGCTGAACAGGTCGAGCACGCGCTTGCCCTTGACGTAGGGCGCCAGGCGCGCACGGTTCATGCGGTGGTCGTAGAACCAGCCAGTCTTCTGGCCTTCACGTACCGGCGCTTCGAACTTCACGCCGTTCTCTTCCAGCGCGACCCAGTCTGGCACTTCGCCATAAACAGTCTCGACATAGCGGCCCAGGCCCTCGGCGTCGCGCGCGGCGGAGTCATTCTTGAACAGGATGCCGCTGGGCTTGAGCACCTGTACCAGGGCAGCGATCACCTCATCCTTGTGAGCTTCCATGGTGGCCGAGGCCAGTTGCACCACGAGAATGTCGAAGAAGCGGTCGACCACCAGGCCCGGCAGCAGGTCGGAGTCGCCGTAGACCAGGCGGTAGCAGGGTTTGTCGAACAGGCGCTCACGCAGCGACAGGGCGACGTTCAGGCGGTGCACCAGCAGCGACTTGTCCAGCGGCAGCTTGGCATCGCGCGACAGCAGGCGGGCACAGATCAGGTTGTTCGGGCTCACCGCCACCACGCCCAGCGGCTTGCCGTTGGCCGCCTCGAGGATCGCCTGCTGCCCGGCCTTCAGGCCTTGCAGCGGAGTCGCGGCGACATCGACTTCATTGCTGTAGACCCACAGGTGGCCGGCGCGCAGGCGGCGGTCGGCATTGGCTTTGAGGCGAAGGCTGGGCAGGGACATGACGTCGCTCCGGAAAAAAGAGCGGGAGTATACCGCGTTGGCCTGGGGTTCGCTGGTGGGCTGGATGAAGTGTCGGCCTCCTCGCGGCTAAAGTTAACCGCCCAGGAAACGATCCAGTGGTTGGTGCCCTGCAGGAGTACAGGGTTAGAATCTCTCGTCATTTCCGAGTGTGTACCCATGTCCCAGGAACTTTCCGCCGAACAGATCCAGCAAGCCTTGCAAGGCATCACCATTCCGCCGCAGCCGCAGATCATGGTGGACCTGCAGTTCGAGCAGTACATGCCCGATCCGGACCTGGAGACGATCGCCAAGCTGATAGCGCAGGATCCTGGTCTGTCCGGTGCACTGCTCAAGCTGGTGAACTCCCCGCATTTCGGGTTGGCCAACAAGATTGGCTCGATCCAGCGCGCCGTAAACCTGTTGGGCAGCCGCTCGATCATCAACCTGATCAACGCGCAGTCGATCAAGGGCGAGATGAGCGACGAAACCATCGTCACCCTCAACCGCTTCTGGGACACCGCCCAGGACGTCGCGATGACCTGCCTGACCCTGGCCAAGCGCACCGGCATCCAGGCGGTGGACGAGGCCTACACCCTTGGCCTGTTCCATGATTGCGGCGTGCCGCTGATGCTCAAGCGCTTCCCGACCTACATGGAAGTGCTGGAGGACGCCTACGCCAAGGCCGACGAACAAACGCGGGTGGTGGACACCGAGAACCGCGCGTTCAACACCAACCATTCGGTGGTGGGCTACTTCACCGCCAAGTCGTGGCGCCTGCCGGAGCACATCAGCGCGGCCATCGCCAACCACCACAACGCCCTGGCGGTATTCCGCGACGAGTCTTCGCGCAACACCCAGACCCAGCTGAAGAACCTGCTGGCGGTGCTGAAAATGGCCGAACACATCTGTGCGTCGTACCGCGTGCTGGGCAACCAGAGCGTCGACCACGAGTGGAACGTCGTCGGGCCGCTGGTGCTGGACTACATCGGGCTGTCGGAGTACGACTTCGAGAGCCTCAAGCAGAACATCCGTGAAATGAGTGGCCACTGATCCATGCCTGAGTTGCCAGAAGTCGAGACCACCCGGCGCGGGATCGCGCCGTACCTGGAAGGCCAGCGAGTCAGCCGCGTGGTGGTGCGTGACCGGCGCCTGCGCTGGCCGATCCCCGAGGATCTGGATGTGCGCCTGTCGGGGCAGCGCATCGTCAGCGTCGAGCGGCGGGCCAAGTACCTGCTGATCAACGCCGAGGTGGGCACCTTGATCAGCCACCTGGGGATGTCTGGCAACCTGCGGTTGGTCGAGCTCGGGCTGCCGGCGGCCAAGCATGAACATGTGGACATCGAGCTGGAGTCGGGGCTGATGCTGCGCTACACCGACCCGCGTCGGTTCGGCGCCATGCTCTGGAGCCAGGACCCGCTCGGTCACGAGCTGCTGGTGCGCCTGGGGCCGGAGCCATTGACCGACCTGTTCGACGGCGAGCGGTTGTTCCAGCTGTCACGCGGGCGGTCGATGGCGGTCAAGCCGTTCATCATGGACAACGCCGTGGTGGTGGGGGTGGGCAACATCTACGCCACCGAGGCGCTGTTCGCCGCGGGCATCGATCCACGCCGCGAGGCGGGCGGGATCAGCCGGGCGCGTTATCTGAAGCTGGCGATCGAGATCAAGCGCGTGCTGGCGGCGGCCATCGAGCGTGGTGGCACCACGTTGCGCGATTTCATCGGTGGCGATGGGCAGCCGGGGTATTTCCAGCAGGAACTGTTCGTGTATGGGCGTGGCGGTGAGGCCTGCAAGGTGTGCGGGACCGAGCTGCGGGACGTGAAGCTGGGGCAGCGCGCTAGCGTGTTCTGCCCGCGCTGTCAGCGCTGAGATTCGTTCGGCGAACAGCCATTCCGCGCGCCGCAGCTTTGCGGGTCACTCCAGCACTGCGGCCTCACCGACCCCGCGCGGATCGCTGGCCGCCTCGAGCGTCCCGGCGCGTTTGTCCCAGTACAGCACCTGCTGGTTCCCATAGCTGCGCTGCACATCCTTGAGCTCATAGCCGCGTGCACGCAGCGCGGCTTTCTGCCGCTCATCGAAGGTGCCGGGCTCGTGCTCGATCACATCTGGCAAGTACTGATGGTGATAGCGGGGGATCGCCGGCCATTCGTTCACCGGCCGCCCTTCGAGAAAGCCGAGCATCGACAGCAGCACCATGCTCGGGATTCGGCTGCCGCCGGGCGTGCCGAAGCTGGCGAACTGTGACGGACTTTCGATGAAGCTCGGGCTCATGCTCGACAGTGGGCGCTTGCCCGCGGCCACCGCATTGGCCTGGCTGCCGGCCAGGCCGTAGCTGTTGCTGCCTGTGGGGTCGGCGGCGAAATCGTCCATCTCGTTGTTCAGCACCACGCCGCTGCCGGGTACGGTAAAGGCTGCACCGAAGGGCAGGTTGACCGACAGCGTGGCCGACACGGCATTGCCTGTGGCATCGATCACGCTGAAGTGAGTGGTGTGGTCGCCCTCGCGCCAGGCGGGCGCGGGCGGCAGGGCGCTGCTGGGCGTGGCATCGTGCACGTCGATGCTGTCGGCAAGTCCGGTCAGATAGTGGCGTGCCAGCAGGCGGTTGATCGGGTTGGTGACGTAGTCCGGGTCGCCGAGCAGGCCGCGATCGCGGTAGGCGCGGCGCAGGACTTCTACCACATAGTGACTGCGTTGCACGGGTTCTGCGCTCCGCCAAGGCAGGCGCTGGAGCATCGCCAGGCTCTGCGCCAAGGCCACGCCGCCGGCAGACGGCGGTGGGCTGCTGATCAGTTCGCGCTGGTCTGCCAGGGGATAGCGCAGCGGCTGGCGCCAGACCGTGCGGTAGTTGGCGAGATCGTCGAGGGTCCAGACACCGCCAGCGCGGCGCACACCCTCGACAAGCTGGCGGCCAACCGTCCCACGGTAGAAACCGTCGCGCCCCCGATCGGCCATTGCTTGCAGGGTGGCGGCCAGTTCCGGCTGGCGGATCACGCTGCCCAGGGCGGGGACCTGGTTCTCGCGCAGGAACAGCCGAGCGCTTTCCGGGTCGTCACGCAGCGCGTTCAGGCGCATGGTCGCGCGATCGCGGTAGATGCGGTCTACGGCAAAGCCTTGGTTGGCGAGGCGGATGGCTGGCGCGAGGCTGTCCCTGAGCGGCAGTTTGCCGTGGGTCGCCGCGAGATCTGCCAGCGCCTGGGGCAGACCTGGGATGGCCGCCGCCAGCGCACCGTTGATCGAAAGCCCCTGCCGGACCTTGCCGTCTTCCAGGTACATGCCTGGGGTGGCGGCACCCGGCGCGCGCTCGCGGGCATCCAGGAAGCGGTAGTGCGCAGTATCGGACTGCTCGCGCAGCAGGAAGAAACCGCCGCCGCCCAACCCCGAGCCATAGGGCTCGACCACCGCCAGCGTGGCGCTGATGGCGATGGCGGCATCGAACGCGTTGCCGCCCTGCTCCAGAACCTCTCGTGCCGCTGCAGTGGCATCGGCGTGGGGGCTGGCAATGGCGGCGCGCCCGGGCCCGTCCGCCAGGGCGGCGGTGGCCAGCAGCGCCAGTGCGGCGCCGAGCAATGCGCGGCGAATCGCGGCGACGAACGGCATCAGGCCTTGCCGGTGATCCGGCGGTACTTGGCCATCAGCTCGTCTTCGGTTTCCGGATGGGCTTCATCCAGCGGGATGCAGTCAACCGGGCAAACCTGCTGGCACTGGGGTTCGTCATAGTGGCCCACGCACTGGGTGCAGAGGTTCGGGTCGATCACGTAGATCTCTTCGCCTTGCGAGATGGCGGCGTTCGGGCACTCGGGTTCGCAGACGTCGCAGTTGATGCAATCGTCGGTGATGATCAGGGACATTGGGACTCCGGCCGGGGCTCGGCGCCCGGGCATGTATCAAAGCAATGGGCACAATTGTGCCGCATTAACGCCCGCAGTGCACGCGGGCGCGAGGCTTTGTCGCGCAAGTGCCGGTTGGCGACGTGGCGTACAAAGCCGAACTCAGGCCGCTGCGATCACTTCTTGAAGCGTACGGTCAACGCCTCGGCCACCGCCGGGTGGACGAACTTGGTGATATCCCCGCCCAGCGCCGCAATCTCGCGGACCAGCGTCGAGGAAATGAACGAGTAGCGCTCCGACGGCGTGAGGAACAGGCTCTCGACGTCCGGCGCCAGTTGGCGATTCATGTTCGCCAGCTGGAACTCGTACTCGAAGTCGGACACCGCACGCAGGCCCCGCAGGAACACGTTGGCGCCCTGTTCCTTGGCGAAGTGCGCCAGCAGGGAGGAGAAGCCGATGACTTCGACATTGGGCAGGTGCTTGGTGACCTCGCGGGCCAGCTCGACCCGTTGTTCCAGCGGGAACAGGGGGTTTTTCTTGGGGCTGGCCGCCACGGCGATGATCACGTGATCGAACAGCCGCGAGGCGCGCTCGACCAGATCGCCATGGCCTTTGGTAATGGGGTCGAAAGTGCCCGGGTACAACACTCGGTTCATCGCGTCATCCTGGCTGGAGTGCGTTGGGGAGTCGGATGGTAGCGCAGCGACTGCTGCCCGGCCAAGTCATGCGACCGGATGATGGCACTATAGACAGTACGGCCATTGGCTGTCATGCGCCCTTTGCGCTCAGCGGATGAACAGCTTGTATACGAGGCGCTGCAGGGCTTTTCCGTAAGGCGGGTAGATCAGCCGGGCGGCGTTGATACGCTGTTTGGCCAGTACCGCCTTGGCTTTGCTGAAGGTCTGGAAACCTTCGCGACCATGGTAATGACCCATGCCAGAGGGGCCGATGCCGCCGAAGGGCAAGTCGTCCTGGGCGACATGCAGCAGGGTGTCGTTCAGGCACACCCCGCCGGAGTGTGTGTGCTGCAGCACCTGCGCCTGCTGACTGCGGTCGTAACCGAAGTAGTACAGCGCCAGCGGGCGTGGGCGCTGATTGATGTAGGCCAGGGCCTCATCCAGCGCGTCATAGGCGACCAGCGGTAACAATGGGCCGAAGATTTCGTCCTGCATCACCTGCATGTCGTCGTTCACATCCAGCAGCAGATGAGGTGGCAGCCTGCGGCCCTGGCGCGGCTCGTCGGGGTACAGGTCGAGTACCTGGGCGCCTTTGTCGCGGGCGTCGGCGAGCAGGCGCTCGAGGCGCTGCAACTGGCGCGGGTTGATGATCGCGCTGTAGTCGGGGTTGTCTGCGATGCGTGGGAAAAGGCGCTGCACCGCCCGTCGATAGGCCTGCGCGAAGTCGTCCAGGCGCTGACGCGGGACCAGCACGTAATCGGGTGCCACGCAGGTCTGCCCGGCATTGAGGGTCTTGCCGAAGGCAATGCGCTCGGCGGCACTGGCCAGTGGCACGTCGTGGGAGACGATGGCGGGCGACTTGCCGCCCAGCTCGAGCGTGACCGGCGTGAGGTTGCGCGCGGCGGCCAGCATGACCTGGCGGCCGATGCTGGTGGCGCCGGTAAACAGCAGGTGATCGAAGGGCAGGCGAGCAAAGGCCTGGCCGACCTCGACCTCGCCCAGCACCACACTCACCAGGTCGCCAGGGAAAACCTGCTCGAGCAACTGCTTGAGGGCATGGCCGGTACGTGGTGTGGCCTCGCTGAGCTTGAGCATCACCCGGTTGCCCGCCGCCAGGGCACCGGTCAGCGGGCCGATAGCCAGAAACAGCGGGTAGTTCCACGGCACGATGATGCCCACCACCCCCACTGGTTGCGCCAGCACTCGCGCGCTGGCCGGCTGGAAGGCCAGGCCGACGCGGCGCCGGGCAGGTTTCATCCAGCGCCGCACATGACGCTCGGCATGGCGCAGGCCCTGCACGGATGGCAGCAGCTCGGCCAGCAGGGTTTCATCGGCACTGCGCCCGCCGAAGTCGGCATCGACGGCTTTGATCAGCGCCTGCTGGTTTGCAACCAGGGCCTCACGCAGGCTTTTCAGCCACTGGATACGCTGCGCGGCGGGCGGCATGGGGTTGCCTGCGAAGGCCTGGCGTTGCTCGGCGAACAACTGCTCAAGAACAAGGTCGGATGGCTCAAGAGGCATGGCTGTGGACGAACGCATGGCAGCTCCGCGCAGAGGGGCGAGTTCTCGAGCTTATACTCTAATCGGCGTCGATCTGTGAATGTCCGCGGTGTGCACCGCCCGTGGAATAAACCGTAAGATGGCTCGTCATACGAAGCCCGCAGACCTGGATACCCGCATGGCCCCGCGCATGAAGACCCGTGAGCGCATCGTGCAAAGCAGCCTCGAACTGTTCAACCAGCAAGGCGAGCGCAGCGTCAGCACCAATCACATTGCCGCGTTCATGGAAATCTCTCCCGGCAACCTGTACTACCACTTCCCCAACAAGCAGGCGATCATCGCGTTGCTGTTCAGCCAGTACGAAGAGCTGGTGGACAGCTTCCTGCGCCCGCCGCAAGGCCGGGCGGCCACCGTCGAGGACAAGCGCTTCTACCTCAAGGCATTGCTCGCGGCGATGTGGAACTATCGCTTTCTGCACCGCGACCTCGAGCACCTGCTGGAGAGCGACCCGGAGCTGGCCGCACGTTACCGGCGCTTCTCCCAGCGTTGCCTGCAGCAGGGTCAGGCGATCTATCGTGGCTTCGTCGAAGCGGGCATCCTGAACATGCTGCCGACCCAGATCGAGTCGCTGACCATCAATGCCTGGATCGTGCTCACCTCCTGGGTGCGTTTTCTCAGCACCACCCGCGAGCATTCCGCGCACCTGGGTGAAGAAGCCTTCAAGCGCGGCGTCTATCAGGTGCTGGTTTTGGAGCTGGGGTTCGTCACCGCCAGCTCCCGCGCCGCCGTGGATGCGCTGTGCAGCGAATTTCACGTTCCGTTCAACCAGGCCCTGGAACATTGATCCGGGCCTTTCGAGCCATCGATAGGAGATTGTCATGCCCCTTGCGCAACTGATCACCCCGCAGCAGCTGGACGAGCGTCTGGACTCGCCGGGGCTGGTGATCCTCGACTGTCGCTTCGCCCTGGAGGATGTGGACTACGGCCAGCGCAGCTATGCCGAGGGGCATATCGCCGGTGCGCATTTCGCGGACCTGGAGCGCGACCTGAGCGGGCCTGTGGTCAAGGGGCAGACCGGCCGTCACCCACTGCCTGAGCCTAGCCTTCTGATCGAGCGCCTGCGCAAGTGGGGCCTGGACAATGACAGCCAGGTGGTGCTGTACGACGACGGCCCTGGTGCCTTCGCAGCCCGCGCCTGGTGGCTGCTGGCCTGGCTGGGCAAGCGCGATGCGGTGTTCATCCTCGACGGCGGCCTCAAAGCCTGGCATGCCGCGCACCTGCCGTTGAGCCTGGACCCGCCAGTGCACCACGAGGGCAACTTCGAGGGTAAGGCCGATGCGAAGCTGCTGATCGATGCCGAGCACCTGGCCAAGCGCCTGGGCAGCGCCGATCTGACCTTGATCGACGCCCGCGCCTTGCCGCGTTTTCGCGGTGAAGTCGAGCCGATCGACCCTGTTGCCGGGCACATTCCCGGCGCGCAGTGCGCGGCGTTCACCGACAACCTCGGTGCGGACGGGCGTTTCCTGCCGGTCGAGCAGCTCAAGCAGCGCTTCGCCGAGAAGCTGGCGGGGCGTGCGCCGGAACAGTTGGTCGCATATTGCGGTTCTGGCGTCACGGCGTGCCACAACCTGTTTGCCCTGGCACTGGCGGGATACCCGCTGGGACGCTTGTACGCAGGATCCTGGAGCGAATGGATCAACGATCCCAAGCATGGTGTCGCTACCGGCGACTGAGGCGACCCAGCGTCAGCGTCCTTCCAGCAACCACTGCGGAATCCGGCGTTCGAGGTAATACCCCGGATTACGCAGGCTGCCGTCGACAAAGCCCACGTGCCCGCCACGGCGGTGCAATTCGAAATGAGTCTGCGGTGCCAGCTCCTGCGCCACCGGCAGGCTGTGGCCGAACACGAACGGATCGTCCTGTGCGTGGATGATCAGCGTCGGTGTGCGGTTTTCCCCCAGGTAATAGCGACTCGATGCGCGGCGGTAGTAGTCGTGGGCATCGCTGAAACCGTTGAGCGGCGCGGTCACCCGGCCATCGAAATCCCAGAAGGTCCTCAGGTTGCGTAGCGGCCCCAGGCGCTCCAGCGCGGCCAGCCCTTCGCTGTGGCCACGGGCCTGGAAGTGCCGCTGCTTGTTCTGCACGTAGGCCAGCATCTCGCGCATGAAGTGCGCCTGGTAGACCTTGCTGAAACCCATGCCAATGCGGTCGGCGCATTGATCCAGGCGAAATGGCACAGACACGGCCACCGCCGCTTCGAGCTGGCTGGCCGAGCCACTTTCGCCCAGGTACTTCAACAGCACGTTGCCGCCCAGCGAGTAGCCCACGGCATACAGCGGCGCCAATGGTCGTTGCGCGCGCAGATGGCGGATGGTTTCGGCCAGGTCTTCGCTGGCGCCGGAGTGATAACTGCGGGCAAGCAGGTTGGGCTCGCCGGAGCAGCCTCGCCAGTTCAGCGCGACGCTGGCCCAGCCACGCGCCTGCAGCGCTTGCTGCAGGCCTTTTACGTAAGGGGAGTCGGAGGAACCGGTCAGGCCGTGCAGGATCAGCACCAGCGGCGTGTCTGCCTGATGCGGGCCGTGCCAGTCCATGTCGAGGAAGTCGCCGTCGGCCAGCCACAGGCGTTCGCGGCTGCGCTCAAGCCTTGGGGGCTTGCGCCAGAGCGGCCCCCACAGGGTCTGCAGGTGCGGATTGGACAGCCCGACGGCGGGGCGAAAGGTGAAGGCGTGGCTGGACATGCTGGAACTCGTGATGTGCCTGCCTAGAATGCCATGAAACCCCGCCGTCATGCCTGTGCTATTGGTCGCTGGGCGAGGGTGCGAGTGGTTGCTGGTCGGCAGGCCCGCCCACAGTGATCAGTATCTTGCGGTCCAGGTCGAATCGACGTCGGATCACCTCGTGGACGACTGCAGGTGTTTGTTCGCGCAACCGATCGGTGTAGGTGTCGAGGTAGTCGTCTGGCAGGTCGTGACTGGCAAGGTAGGCCAAGCGCTCGGCAAGCTGGCCATTCGTGGCGACCTCCTTGAGGCATTTACCTGCGAGTCTCTGTTGCGCCAGTTGCAGTTCTTCCAGCGTTGGCCCTTCCTGAGCAAAGGCCAGCAACAGGGCGTCCACCCGCTCGACACTGGTCTGGAGATGCTGCGGTTTGACGTCCCATCTGATCGATAACCTGCCAGCGGTGCTGGATGCTGTGAAGTCCGAGTCGATGTGGTAGGTCAGTTCCAGGCGTTGCCGGAGCTCTTGCATGAGGCGGGAGCTGAAGCCGCCACCTAACACTTCGTTGGCCAACTGCAGCGGGAGATGTTCGGCCTCGGTGGGCGGCACGTTCATGGGCAGTGTCAACTGAGCGAGGATGTTGGGTACGCTCCAGGGCAGGTGCCGTGTTGCCGCCACTGACGAGGGAACCGGTGGCAGGTGTGCGGCCGTCCACCCCTGGGGCAATGCCGAGCTGATGTCCTGCGCCAGGGCGACGGCCGCCTCCCGGGATAGATCGCCGACAATCGCGATGTCCAGGTTACTCGCGCAATACGCCTTGCGATGGAATGCCTTCAGGTCATCGACGGTCAATGCGTCGACGTGCTCAGGGGTGCTCAAGACGCTTTCATAGGGGTGGCCTTGGTAGAGGTGGTGATACAGCTCGATTACTGGTTGCCAGTGTTGCGATTTTCGCCACGCCCCGTCCTGAGCGTTGACTCGGGTCTTAATTGTTTTGAGTGCGTCGGCCGGGAAGTCGGGGTGGGCGAGCATGGAGGCGAGCAGTGTCACGGCGGGGGTGAGAATTTCAGGTGAACTTAGTGTGCGCAGGGAGAACGTCGCGTGATCGAGGCGTATATCCTTGCTGACGATGGCCCCCAGTTCCTGCATCCGCCTGTCCCGTTCGGCCGCCTCCAGACCGTCGCTGCCTTTGTCGAGCATGTGCAAGGTCACGGCCGCGAGGCCATGGTGGTCCTGGTCGGCCGAGGTGCCTGCCTTGAAGCGTAGTTTGATATCCACTATCGGCAGCCCCCGCGTTTCCACGAACATCACGCGTGTGCCGTTATCGTTCCGCCATGATTGCACCGAGGTGCTGATCTGCTCGAATGCATTGAGGTTCAGGCCTTGTGCGCTAGTGAGTCCTGTCGGGATGTCATTCATCATTCGTCTCCTCGAGCATGAAGGTGGCCATCAGCCGGTCCTCGGTCAGATAAAGGCTTGCCACCTGGCGAACCTGTTCTACGGTCACGGCTTCGAGCGTTTGTCGCTCCTGCTCCAAAAGGTGCGGGTCCAGGCCACAGACGGCGTAGCGGCGGATGGTCTCTGCCTGGTTGGCGATGTCATCGCGGGCAAAGACCTTGTTCGACATGAATTGCACCTTGGCGCGATTGAGGTCCCTTTCAGTGAAGGGGGTGCGATGGAGCGTGGCGATTTCCTGCATGATCCTGTCGAGCGCCTGGGCAGGCGTGCCTATGGACGTGTTGGTATGGGCCCGAATTTCCAGGAGGCTGTCTGCGCGTTTGAATGCGTCATAGTCCACTGACAAGTTGAGCAAGATGAGTTCGTCGCTCAACAGTCGCTGGCGCAGGAAGGCGCTAGCACCTTTGCCCAGCAATTTCGGCAGCAACTGCAGTGCGCAAGCCTCCTCGTTGGAGGGCGCTGTGGCCAGGCTGGGGACGCCGAAGCTCATCAGCAATCCCTCTGTCAGCCCCTTGAGACGCAGTGTCTGCGTGCGCCGCCCAGGTGCTGCGGTTCTTTCCAGCGGCTTGAGCGGCGGAAGTTCGGCAGCCTCGAAGGCGCCAAAATGGCGCTCGACCAGCTCGCGCAAGCGAGGCATGTCCGTGGCCCCGACGACCGCGAGCGTGGCGTTGTTCGGGTGATACCAATGCCGGTGCCAGTCGCGTGCGGTGTCGATTGTCAGCGCGTCCAGGTCTTCTGGGCGCCCGATGACGGGAGTGGCATATGCTCCGTTGCCATAACAAAATGTTTTGTGTGCCTCAAGGGCACGGCCCAGGGCTGTCCCCTCTACATGGCTGCGCCGCTCTGCCTTGACGATCTCCAGGACCTTGGTGAAGGCCGACGCTTCCAGCGTCGGGCGGAACGTGATGTCGGCCAGGGCCTCCAGGGCGATTTCAAGGCGGCTGGCCGGCAGGGTCAACGGAAAATAGGTGTTGTCGCTGTCGGTGAAGGCATTTGGCGAAGCGCCCAGTCGGTTCATGAAGGAAATGTACTCGCCCTGGGCCAGTTTGCTGCTGCCATCGAATACCAAGTGTTCCAAGGCATGGGAAAGCCCCGAATTGCCGGCTGGCTCATGGCTGGCACCGACGTGTAAGGACAGTTGTACGCTGACCAGAGGTGCGCGGTGATCTTCTTGAAGGTAGACGCGCAGGCCATTGGCCAGGGTGGCGTGCTGCAGGTGTGAGGCGCGAGCGGCGGTGCTCGGAAGGGCTAGAGGCATGGGCTGCTCCTGATTGAGTTGGCAGGAGCAGCCTCGATGATCGGTGAGGTGGGGAGGCGGTAATTAATTAACCGGTGTTACCCCCGCTGCCACAGTGCGTAATGCACCTGTCCGGTCTTCTTTTCCCGGTGCAGGCGCCAGTTGCCGGGCATCGGCAGGTTGGACGGCGCTGTTTCGCTCTCGGTATAGACCCAGGCCTGTTCGTGCAGCCACTGATGCTCC
This sequence comes from Pseudomonas wayambapalatensis, assembly GCA_014268975.2. Lineage (GTDB taxonomy): Bacteria > Pseudomonadota > Gammaproteobacteria > Pseudomonadales > Pseudomonadaceae > Aquipseudomonas > Aquipseudomonas wayambapalatensis. Next base: position 446,521 of record CP077096.1, read on the forward strand.
TCCAGCAGGTTGCAGACGTTGGCCAGCAGGTCCTTGTGGAAGGGCGGGTCGAGGAATACCACATCGAACTGCTGCTTGGCCGGGCCGCCGAGATAACGCAGGGCGTCAATCTGCAGGATCTGCCCACGGGGGCAGCGCAGCAGCTCGAGGTTGTGCTTGAGGTTGGCGATGGCTGCAGGGTTGCTGTCCAGTGCCACGGCATCTTCGGCACCGCGCGAAAGGGCTTCGAGCACCAGGGCTCCGCTGCCGGTGAAGGCGTCCAGCACGCGGGCGCCTTCGATGTAGGGGGCCAGCCAGTTGAACAGGGTTTCACGCACGCGATCGGGTGTCGGGCGCAGACCTTCCCCATCGGGCACCGCCAGGCGACGGCTGCGCCATTCGCCGGCGATGATGCGCAGGTGGCCAGCCCCCTTGCTTTGGGGCTGGGCGGGGTTGGACGGTCTTGCCATCAGTGCTCCGGTACGCCGAGCGGCTGCTCGGACGGTTTGTCTGTGGGCGGTGGCAGCGGCTTTTGCGGCACGCTCGGGCCTGCGGTGACGATCACCAGCTTGTCCACCGCCAGGTGCTTGTTCATCGCCGTCTTGACCTGCTCGACGGTCAGCGCCTGGGATTGTTGCATGAAGTCTTCGAGCCAGGTCAGCGGCAGGTTGTAGAAGCCGATGGCGCCCAGTTGGCCAACGATGCTCGAGTTGCTGGCATTCGAGAGCGGGAAGCTGCCGGCCAGCTCACGTTTGGCATCGTCGAGCTCTTGCTGGGTCGGGCCGTTCTTCAGGTAGTCGGCGAGGATGTCCTGGACCAGCTTGAGCGTACCTTCGCTGAGTTCGGCGCGGGTCTGCAGGTTGATCATGAACGGGCCGCGCACCTGCATCGGGCTGAATACCGAGTACACACCGTAGGTGAGGCCGCGTTTTTCCCGCACCTCGCTCATCAGGCGGGTGCCGAAAGAGCCGCCACCCAGGATCTGGTTGCCCAGCGACAGCGCCGGCCAGTCAGGGTCCTGGCGAGTGATGCCCAGTTCGGCGAGCATCAGGTGGGTCTGCTTGGACGGGAAATCGATATGAGTCGCGCCCGGCTTGGGCTGCGACGGTTCGCCAGGGCTGGCCAGTGCCGGGCCCTTGGGCAGGGTGGCGGAGAGCTGCGCGGCGATGGTTTCGGCTTCACTGCGGCTGAGGTCGCCGACCAGGGCGATCACGGCATTGCCGGCAGCGTAGGCCTTCGCGTGAAAGTCGCGCAGTTGTACCTGGGTGATACCCGGGATGCTTTCGGCGGTGCCGTCGCTGGGGTGAGCGTAGGGATGGCTGCCGTAGAGGTTGGCGAACAGCGCCTTGCCGGCCAGCTTGCCGGGGTTCTGCTTCTCGTACTCGAAACCGGCCAGCAACTGGTTCTTGATGCGCTTGAGGGCGTCTTCAGGGAAGGTTGGCTTGCCGACCACGTCGGCGAACAGCTTCAGCGCCGGGTCGCGTTTGTCCGGGGCGCTCAGGCTGCGCAGCGTGGCCACGGCCATGTCGCGATACGAGCCGTTGCCAAAGTCGGCACCGAGCCCCTCGAAGCCTTGGGCGATCGCGGTGACGTCCTTGCCGGCCACACCCTCGTTGAGCATGGCGTTGGTCAGGGCGGCCAGACCGTAGACGCTGCCGTCCTGGCTGCTGCCGGCGGCGAAGGTCACGCGCAGGTCGAACATCGGCAGCTCTCGGGCTTCGACGAACAGGACCCGCGTGCCTTCGGCTGTGGTCCAGTTCTGGATGTTCAGTTGGCGCCGACTGGGGGATTTGCCGTCGAGCTCGGCCAGCGACTGCAGGGTATTGGCCGGGCGTGCGGCGTTGCTGTCGGGCTGACCGGCGGCATTGTCCGGTTGCGCCGGGCGGGCCAGCAGCAAGGCCAGCGCCACGATCGCAGCCAGGATGCCGAGGCCGAACAGGGTATAGCGGGGGGCGCGGCGATCACTCATGAGCGGACTCCTCGGGCAGAACGTGGGCAACGCTCAGGCGTTCGCGGGTGAAATAGGTGCGTGCGGCGTCCTGGATGTCCTGCGGCGTGACGCGCTTGAGGTCGTCCAGCTCGCTGTCGATCAGCTTCCACGAAAGGCCCACGGTTTCCAGCTGACCGATGGTGGTGGCCTGGCTGCTGATCGAGTCGCGGTCGTAGACCAGGCCGGCGATGACCTGGGCGCGCACGCGCTCCAGCTCCTCGGCGGTGGGTGGCGTGTTCTTGAGCTCGTCCAGCAACTGCCAGACGCCTTTCTCGACGTCGGCGAGGGTTTTCTGCTTCTGTACGTTCGGGGTGGCCGAGATCAGGAACAGGCTGTCACCCCGGGTGAAGGCGTTGTAGCTGCTCGAGGCACCGGCCACCAGCTCCTGGCCGCGCTCGAGGCGTGCCGGCATGCGCGCACTGTAGCCGCCGTCGAGCAGCGCCGAGATCAGGCGCAGGGCCTGGACGCTGCGTGGGTCCTTGGCGGTGGCCAGGCCCGGGACGTTGAAGCCGTAGATCAGGCTCGGCAGTTGGGTGCGCACGTGCAGGGTGAGCTGGCGCTGGCCGGGCTCGGCCAGTTCCAGTGGCAGTTTGGCGGGAGGAATGGCGCGTTTGGGGATGGCGGCAAAGTATTTGTTCGCCAGGCCCTTGACCTCATCGACGGTGACATCGCCCACCACCACCAGCGTGGCGTTGTTCGGTGCATACCAGGATTCGTACCAGTGGCGCAGTTCCTCGACCTTCATCCGCTCGAGGTCGGCCATCCAGCCGATGGTCGGGGTGTGGTAGCCGCTGGCGGGGTAGGCCATGGCGCGGAACAGCTCGAAGGCCTTGGCGTTGGGCTGGTCGTCGGTGCGCAGGCGGCGCTCTTCCTTGATGACCTCGATTTCGCGGCTGAACTCGTCGGCCGGCAGGCGCAGACTGGCCAGACGGTCGGCCTCGAGCTCCAGGGCCACCGGCAGGCGGTCGCGGGCCAGCACCTGGTAATAAGCGGTGTAGTCATCGCTGGTGAAGGCGTTCTCTTCGGCACCGAGATCGCGCAGGATGCGTGAGGCCTCGCCCGGACCGACCTTGGCGCTGCCCTTGAACATCATGTGCTCGAGGGCGTGGGAGAGGCCGGTTTGGCCGGGTGTCTCGTAGCTGGAGCCGACCTTGTACCAGATCTGCGATACCACCACTGGCGCGCGATGGTCTTCGCGCACCACGACCTTCAGGCCGTTGTCGAGGATGAATTCGTGGGTCGGTTGCGTATCGGCGGCCAGGGCCGCAAGCGGCAGGCAGAGCGTGCCGAGCAACAGGCCAGCGGCGCGGCGGGCTAGAGCATTCATACGATGGTTAACCTGTACGACGGCCCGCGGGGTTTAGCGTAGGCGGGCCAGGAGGTGCTAGGATACTGATCCGGTTGCCTGGCGACCATGCCTGTCGCCGTTCTGGCCCACAGGACACTACGACAAAACGTTGCGCATGAACCAGCCGGCTTCAAGAGAGTCTGTTCTGCGTATAGAGAATTCCCGATGCCCAATAATGGTGCATCGCCACCCTGAGATAGCCGTCTTCCATGTTTGGTTCCAACGACGACAAGAAAGCGCCGGCCGAGGCCGGTGAAAAGAAAGGCCTGTTCGGCTGGTTTCGCAAGAAGCCGCAGCAACCTGTCGCCGAACAGCCGCAAGCCCCCGAGCAGCCCGTTAACGAGCCGGTAGCGCCATCCACGCCCGTCGAGCAGGCCGTTGTCGCTGCGCTCGAGCCGGTTGTCGCCGATGCGCCGGTTGTGCCAGATGAAGTGCCAGCACCGGCAGAGGCTCCCCAGGCCACGCCTGCGCAGCCTGTCGAGGTCGAACCCCCTCCACCAGTCAGCAATCTGGTATTGCCTGTCGCCGAGGAACCCGTGGCGCTGGTCCCTGACCTGGAACCGAGCGAACCGCCAGCCATTCCCGAGCGCCCTGTCGCGATCCCTGAACCTGTGGCGGCGGTTGTCATCGAGCCTGAGCCAGTAGTTGTCACGCCTGCGCCTGCACCGGTGGCGCCCGAGCCTGCCCTGGCCGAGCCAGAAGCCGCCGTTGCCGCCACCGAGCAGTCCAGGCCCGGCTTCTTCGCCCGCCTCAAGCAGGGCCTGTCCAAGACCAGCGCCAGCATTGGCGAAGGCATGGCCAGCCTGTTCCTGGGCAAGAAAGTCATCGACGACGACCTGCTCGACGAGATCGAAACTCGCCTGCTCACTGCCGACGTGGGCGTCGAGGCCACTTCGCTGATCGTCCAGAACCTCACGCAGAAAGTCGCCCGCAAGCAGTTGGCAGACGCCGATGCGCTGTACAAGTCGCTGCAGGAAGAGCTGGCCGCGCTGCTGCGCCCGGTCGAGCAGCCTCTGAAGATCGAAGCCCAGAGCAAGCCCTATGTGATCCTTGTCGTCGGCGTGAACGGCGCGGGCAAGACCACCACCATCGGCAAGCTGGCCAAGAAGCTGCAGCTCGAAGGCAAGAAGGTCATGCTCGCTGCCGGTGACACCTTCCGTGCGGCTGCGGTGGAGCAGTTGCAGGTCTGGGGCGAGCGCAACCAGATCCCGGTGATCGCCCAGCACACCGGCGCCGACTCGGCCTCGGTGATCTTCGATGCCGTACAGGCCGCCAAGGCCCGTGGCGCCGACGTGCTGATCGCCGACACCGCCGGGCGTCTGCACACCAAGGATAACCTGATGGAGGAGCTGAAAAAGGTCCGTCGGGTCATCGGCAAGCTGGATGCCGACGCGCCGCATGAGGTCCTGCTGGTGCTGGACGCAGGGACCGGACAGAACGCCATCAGCCAGGCCAAGTACTTCAACCAGAGCGTCGAGCTGACCGGCCTGGCCCTGACCAAGCTGGACGGCACCGCCAAGGGCGGTGTGATCTTCGCCCTGGCCAAGCAGTTCAGCCTGCCGATCCGCTTCATCGGGGTCGGTGAGGGTATCGACGATCTGCGCACCTTCGAGGCCGAACCCTTCGTCAAAGCCCTGTTTGCCGAGCGTGAGCACCCATGATCCGATTCGAGCAGGTCGCCAAGCGCTACCCCAATGGCCATGTCGGCCTGCATGAGCTGAGCTTCCGGGCACGCCGGGGCGAATTCCTGTTCGTCACCGGCCACTCCGGCGCGGGCAAGAGCACCTTGCTGCGCCTGCTGCTGGCGATGGAGCGTCCGACCAGCGGCAAGCTGCTGCTGGCCGGCCAGGACCTGGGCCAGATCAGCAATGCGCAGATCCCGTTCCTGCGCCGCCAGATCGGCGTGGTGTTCCAGAACCACCAGTTGCTGTTCGACCGCACCGTGTTCAACAACATCGCGTTGCCGCTGCAGATCCTCGGCCTGTCCAAGGTGGAGATCGCCAAGCGCGTGGATTCGGCGCTGGAGCGCGTGTCGCTGTCGGACAAGGGCGAGCTGTTCCCTGCTGATCTGTCGACCGGGCAGCAGCAACGTGTGGGCATCGCCCGCGCCATCGTTCACCAGCCGGCGCTGCTGCTGGCGGACGAACCCACCGGTAACCTCGACCCGCGGCTGGCCGCAGAGATCATGGGCGTGTTCGAAGACATCAACCGCCTGGGCACCACGGTGCTGATCGCCAGCCACGACCTGGCGCTGATCGCGCGCATGCGTCACCGCATGCTGACGCTTCAGCGCGGACGACTGATCGGCGATGGGGAGGCCGGACAATGAGCACTACGCGTACGCCAAAGGTCTCCGAGCGTGTTGCGCCCAAGGCCGCCGACTCGAAACCGGAAAAACAGCGCGGCGGCCACGACGACGATGGCCCGGATTTCCGCACTCTGTTGAACGCCTGGCTGGAAAGCCATCGCGCCAGCCTTGCCGACAGCCTTCGCCGCCTGGGCAAGCAGCCGATCGGCAGCTTCTTCACCTGCCTGGTGATGGCTGTGGCGCTGAGCATGCCCATGGGCCTGTCGCTGCTGCTGAAGAATGTCGAGAAGCTCGGCGGCTCCTGGCAGCGCGCGGCGCAGATTTCGCTCTACCTCAAGCTTGACGCGGGCAGCAAGGAGGGTGAAGCGCTGCGCGATGAGATCAAGGGCATGCCCGGCGTGGCCGAGGCGACCTATGTCAGCCGCGAGCAGGCGCTGCAGGAGTTCCAGCAGCAATCCGGCCTGGGCGAGGCCTTGCGCGAGTTGCCGGACAACCCGCTGCCCGGTGTGGTGGTGGTGACGCCGACCGAAGTCGACAAGCCGGCGCTCGAAGCCTTGCGCCAGCGCCTGTCTGAGTTGCCGCGGGTCGAAGTGGCGCAGTTGGATCTGGTTTGGGTCGAGCGCCTGGCGGCGATTCTCAAGTTGGGTGACCGTTTTGTCTTCGGCCTGGCGGTCATGCTGATTTCCGCACTGCTTTTGGTAATTGGTAACACAATTCGCCTGCACATCGAGAACCGCCGTGTCGAGATCGAAGTGATCAAGCTGGTCGGCGGCACTGACAGCTACGTACGCCGCCCCTTCCTCTACATGGGAGCCTTGTATGGCCTGGGTGCGGGCGTGCTGGCCTGGGGTATCCTGGCGTTTGGCCTGAACTGGCTGAACGACGCGGTTGTCGGGCTTTCCGGGCTGTACAACAGTGACTTCGCCCTGGGTGGGGTGCCAGGCTCCGATGGTCTGTCACTCTTGATTGGTGCAGTACTCTTGGGGTATATCGGTGCTTGGATTGCGGTCGCTCGCCACTTGAACGAGCTTGCACCGCGATAATGCTTTCTTGCCAGCATTGACTTTTTTTCATCCAGGAACTTGTTTCGTGGTTCCGGGTCAATGATGGCAGTGCCCACAAGGCACGAGTCCAGTGAGTCGGAGGTACTTGAATGACCACTTCGTTGCAACCTGCCTATGCCCTGGTGCCCGGTGCAAACCTGGAAGCCTACGTGCACACGGTCAACAGCATTCCGCTGCTGACGGTCGAGCAGGAGCGTGAACTGGCCGAGCGTCTCTATTATGAGCAGGATCTTGAGGCCGCTCGGCAAATGGTGATGGCCCACCTGCGTTTCGTCGTACATATCGCCCGTAGCTACGCCGGCTACGGTCTGGCCCAGGCCGACCTGATCCAGGAAGGCAACGTCGGCCTGATGAAGGCGGTCAAGCGCTTCAACCCCGAGATGGGTGTGCGCCTGGTATCCTTCGCCGTGCACTGGATCAAGGCTGAGATCCACGAGTTCATCCTGCGCAACTGGCGCATCGTCAAGGTCGCCACCACCAAGGCGCAGCGCAAGCTGTTCTTCAACCTGCGCAGCCAGAAAAAGCGTCTGGCCTGGCTGAACAATGACGAAGTGCACCGTGTCGCCGAAAGCCTGGGCGTCGAGCCTCGGGAAGTGCGCGAGATGGAAAGCCGCCTGAGCGGTCAGGACATGGCCTTCGACCCGGCAGCCGATGCCGACGACGACAGCGCCTTCCAGTCGCCTGCGCACTATCTTGAAGATCACCGCTACGATCCGGCCATGCAGCTGGAGGATGCCGATTGGAGCGATAACTCCAACAGCAACCTGCATGAGGCGCTCAGTGGCCTGGACGAGCGCAGCCGCGACATTCTCTATCAGCGCTGGCTGGCCGAGGAAAAGGCCACGCTGCACGAGCTGGCAGAGAAGTACAGTGTGTCGGCCGAGCGGATTCGTCAGCTCGAGAAGAACGCGATGAGCAAGGTCAAGGCACTGATCACGGTCTGATCGGCGCCCTGACTGAAAAGCCGCCTGTCCCTCGCGGGGCAGGCGGCTTTTTTGTGGGGCACGCGGGGCTTCAGGAGCATCAAGGCTTGCGCGCGCTCTCCAGTTGCATCAGGTAGCTGGTGCCCCCGAGCTGGCTCATCTGCCGTCGAATCCACCCCGCCCGGCTGGCGACATAGGTACTCGGGCGGCTGGCGCTCCACTTGAGCGGGCTGGGCAGCACTGCCGCAAGCTGGCTGGCCTGCTGGCGCGTGAGGCGGCTGGCGTCGACGCCGAAGTGATAGCGCGCCGCTGCCTGGGCGCCGAATACGCCCGGGCCCCATTCGGCGCTGTTTAGATAGACCTCGAGGATTCGCTCTTTCGACCAGAACAGCTCCATCAGGCCGGTGAACCAGGCTTCCAGACCTTTGCGAAACCAGCTGCGCCCGGACCACAGGAACAGGTTCTTCGCCACTTGCTGGGAGAGTGTGCTGGCGCCGCGGATACTGCCGCCGCGCTCGTTATGGGCCAGCGCGGCCTGGATCGCGGGGATGTCGAACCCCCAGTGGCTGGCGAAACGCTGGTCCTCGCCCGCGATGACGGCTACCTTGAGGTCATCGGAGATCTCATCCCAGGGCGTCCAGTCGCGCTGCAGGTCGATCGGCTCACCACTGAACCAGGACTGCACCTTGCGTTCGACCATCAGTGCGGTGCCCGGTGGCGGCACCCAGCGCAGCACCAGCACCAGCACGATGCTGCCGGCGGCGAACCAGAGCAGGGCGCGGGCGAGACGGCGGATCAGGGATGACAGCATGTCGATAGCTTGGCCGGACCGATGGAACGGGCCATTATACAGACCCCTCTCGAGGAGTCGTCCCATGCTTCGCAGCTTCCTGATGCTCGCCGCGTTCTTTGGCTTTACGGGTGTGGCCCTGGGTGCCTTTGCCGCACACGGCCTGAAGAACCGTCTTACCGCCGATTACCTGGCGATCTTCCACACCGGCGTTACGTATCAACTGGTCCATGCCCTGGCGATCCTGGCGGTCGCGCTGCTTTCGGTGCACTTGCCGGGCCGTCTGGTCGGCTGGGCGGGTGGGCTGTTCGCGGTCGGTATCCTGCTGTTTTCCGGCAGCCTTTACGTATTGACCCTCACTGGGCTGGGCAAGCTTGGCATCATCACCCCCATCGGCGGCCTTTGCTTCCTCGCCGGCTGGCTGTGCCTGGGGCTGGCAGCCTGGCGCCTGGGCTGACCACGCGGTCGAGAATCGCGACTAATGGCGCGCGTCGCCCTTGGGTTGCAAGGCTGATCGGGGCTAGAATGCGGGCCCCAATGAACGATGGTGGCCGTGCGCATGCGCATTCAACTGAACGGTGAACCTTACGAACTGCCTGCGGGCGAGAGCGTCGCGGCCCTGTTGGGCCGGCTGGAGCTGGTCGGGCGTCGTGTGGCGGTGGAACTGAACCTGGACATCGTGCCGCGCAGCCAGCACGAAAGCACCCTGTTGAACGAGGGTGACCAGGTCGAAGTGGTCCACGCCATCGGCGGCGGTTGAGCGCGCCCCGGCAAGTCACCCGTAAGCCCCGTAACCTTTGCAGAGGAACATCGATGAGCAACGTTCGCAGCGACAAGCCTTTCGTCCTGGCCGGGCGCACTTTCCAGTCGCGCCTGCTGGTGGGTACCGGCAAATACCGTGACATGGAAGAAACCCGCCTGGCCACCGAGGCCTCGGGTGCCGAGATCGTCACCGTAGCCGTGCGCCGCACCAACCTCGGCCAGAATGCGGGCGAGCCGAACCTGCTCGACGTGTTGTCGCCCGACAAGTACACCATCCTGCCGAACACCGCAGGCTGCTTCGATGCCGTTGAAGCGGTGCGTACCTGCCGCCTGGCCCGTGAGCTGCTCGAAGGGCACAAGTCCCACGAGAGCCGTACCCTGGTGAAGCTGGAAGTGCTGGCCGACCAGAAAACCCTGTTCCCCAACGTCATCGAAACCCTCAAGGCCGCCGAAGTGCTGGTCAAGGAAGGTTTCGACGTGATGGTCTACACCAGCGATGATCCGATCATCGCCCGTCAGCTGGCCGAAGCCGGCTGCATCGCGGTGATGCCACTGGCTGGCCTGATCGGCACCGGTCTCGGGATCTGCAACCCGTACAACCTGCAGATCATCCTCGAAGAATCGAAAGTACCGGTGCTGGTCGATGCCGGCGTGGGTACCGCCTCCGACGCCACCATCGCCATGGAAATGGGCTGCGAAGCGGTGCTGATGAACTCGGCAATCGCCCACGCGCAGCAACCGGTGCTGATGGCCGAGGCCATGAAGCACGCGATCCTTGCCGGCCGCATGGCGTACCTCGCCGGGCGCATGCCTAAGAAACTCTATGCCAGCGCGTCCTCGCCGCTGGAAGGTCTGATCAAGTAAGAGCCCCCGATGACTGAATCGCAAGAAACGCCGATCACTGCCGACGGCGAAGAGCGCCCGCACCGCCGCATCAAGAGCTTCGTGATGCGCGCAGGCCGCATGACCGAAGGCCAGCAACGCGGCCTGGACCAGGGCGGCCCCCTGTTCATCCTGCCGTTGGCCGAGAGCCCGGTAGACTACGACCAGGTGTTCGGGCGTTCGGCGCCGCGCACCCTGGAGATCGGCTTCGGCATGGGCCACTCGCTGCTGGAGATGGCCGCTGCTTCGCCTGAGCTGGACTTCATCGGCGTGGAAGTGCACCGCCCAGGTGTCGGTGCGCTGCTCAACGGCGTGCTGACCCAAGGGCTGAAGAACCTGCGGGTGTACGACTGCGATGCCATCGAGGTGCTCAACCGCTGTGTCGCCGACAACAGCCTCGACCGCCTGATGCTGTTCTTCCCCGATCCTTGGCACAAGGCGCGACACCACAAGCGCCGCATCGTCCAGCCCGAGTTCGCCGAGCTGGTACGGCGCAAGCTCAAGGTGGGCGGCGTGTTCCATATGGCCACCGACTGGGAACCCTATGCCGAGCACATGCTGGAGGTGATGAAGGTCGCGCCGGGCTATCGCAACCAGGCGGCGGATGGTGCCTATGTGCCACGCCCCGAGGAGCGTCCGATCACCAAGTTCGAGCGCCGCGGCGAGCGGCTCGGGCACGGGGTCTGGGACCTCAAGTTCGAGAAGCTGGACTGAAAAAAACGCCCTGGAATGGGCGTTTTTTCATTTTGCGGCCTGTTACCCGCGGCGGTCGGCTACCACCCCGATGAGTACCAGCACCACCAGCAGCACTGGCGCCAACGCATAGTTGTTGAATTGCGCCAGCGCCTTCACCACCCAGGGCGTGGCATAGATCAGCGCCGCACCGCTGCCGATCATCACCAGCAGCGCCATGAACGGCACGCGCAGGGCGCCGGCGAGGCCGCCCAGGCGCTGGTCGACCCAGCCCTTGAGGTCGGTGCCGAACAACACCAGCAAGCACCCTACGAGTGCCAGGGAAATCTCCGAGAGGTTGCTGCGGCTCCAGCGGGAAACGGTCGAGAGCAGGTCAAGTACCAGGTCCATGGGTCATCCTTAATTCAAGAAGTACTGCAGCAGGTCGTTGAGGAACAACTGGCCCCGCGGTGTGGCCGCCAGTCGATCGGGTTCGACCTGCAGAAGGCCCTTTTGTTCGGCCCCACGGCGAGCTTCTGCCAACCGTGCCAGCGGCAGGCCGGTGCGTCGGGTGAACAGCTCGCCCTCCACGCCATCGGTCAGGCGCAGGGCATTCATCAGGAATTCGAACGGTAGCTCATCGGCGGGCAGCAGCTTCTCGCCCGCTTTGAAGGGCTTCGCCGGGTTGAGGTAGTCCTTGGGCAGGCGGGTCTTCCAGGTGCGCAGGATACGCCCGTCCGGGAACGACAGCTTGCCGTGCGCCCCCGCGCCGATGCCGATGAAATCGCCGAAGCGCCAATAGTTGAGATTGTGCCGTGCGGCGCGTCCTGGCTGGGCGTAGGCCGAAACTTCGTACTGGCGATAGCCGTGGTCGGCCATCAGCGTCTGGCCGGCTTCCTGGATGTCCCAGAGGATGTCGTCCTCGGGCAGTTCGGGCGGCTGGTTCCAGAATACGGTGTTCGGTTCCAGGGTGAGCTGGTACCACGACAAGTGCGTAGGCGCGAGTGCGATGGCCTGGCGCAGGTCACCCAGCGCTTCGTCCAGCGACTGGTCCGGCAGGCCGTGCATCAGGTCCAGGTTGAAGTTGTCGAAACCTGCCGCGCGGGCCATGTCTGCCGCGCGCACGGCTTCATCGCCGTTGTGGATACGCCCGAGTTTTTCCAGCTTGGCCGGCTGGAAGCTCTGCACACCGATGGACAGACGGTTGATGCCGGTCTGGCGGTAGGCCTTGAACTTGTTCTGCTCGAAGGTGCCGGGGTTGGCTTCGAGGGTGATCTCGATCTCCGGGGCGAACGGGATACGTTGCTCGATACCGCGCAGCAGGCGACCCAGCGAGGCGGCACTGAACAGGCTTGGCGTGCCGCCGCCGAAGAAGATCGTGCTGATCGGGCGGCCCTGCACCGCGGGCAGTTCCTGGTCCAGGTCGGCGAGCAGCGCGTCGATGTAGTCGTCTTCGGGCAGCGTCGGGCCGGCCTGGTGCGAGTTGAAGTCGCAATAGGGGCACTTGCGCACACACCAGGGAATGTGGATGTACAGCGACAGCGGCGGGAGTTCTGGAAGGATCAGACCCGCCGGCTGCAGGGACGGCTGTTCGGTCATGCCAGGCCCAGACGCTGACGCAGCAGGGCCATGGCGCGGGCGCGATGGCTGAGCTGGTTCTTCTCGAGCGGTGCGAGGTCGGCGCTGGAGCAGTTGCGCTCCGGCACCCAGAACAATGGGTCATAGCCGAAGCCATGCTCGCCGCTGGCCTCGAACAGGATGCTGCCGTGCCACAGGCCTTCGCAGAGGATCGGCAGAGGGTCGTCGGCATGGCGTACCAGGGCCAGGACGCAGACGAACTGCGCGCCACGCTGCCCCTCGGGCACATCCTTCAGGGCGTCGAGCAGCTTGGCGTTGTTCGCCGCATCACCCTTGCCGTCGGCGTAGCGGGCCGAGTAGATGCCCGGTGCGCCGCCCAGGAAGTCCACCGCCAGGCCCGAGTCGTCGGCCAGTGCCGGCAGGCCGGAGAGGCGCGCGGCGTTGCGAGCCTTGAGGATGGCGTTCTCGACGAATGACAAGCCGGTCTCCTCCGGCTCGACCTGGCTGAATTCGCCGATCGAGCGCAGTTGCACGGAACCGCCAAGCATGGCCTGGAGTTCTTTCAGTTTGCCGGCATTGTGGCTGGCCAATACGAGTTGCTGGAAATTCATCATTCGCCTGGGAACACTTCCTGGTTGAAGCTGAGTGTGTGGCTGACGCCGCCGGTTTCGATGTTGAGGTCGAAGGTCAGGGTTTCAGCCTGTGCGATCTTGAACTGGGCGATGTAGTACACCGCACCCTGGTCGGTGATCTGCCTGAACGACAGCGGGCTGCTGCGGCCGGTGAGATCCTTGACCGTGCCGCTGACCACCGCTGTGCCAGGCTTGCCGGCCTTGAGCACGGCGATGTTGAGCACGCCCTGGTTCTTGCTGCGGACAAGGCCGGTGGCTGCGGCGATGTCCGGCTGCAGCATGCTCGAGGTGAAGGCGCTGTAGTGCACCGTGACGTCGCCGAAGTCCTGCTTGCGCTCGGGACGGGCGGCATCGGCAGCCAGCACTGGCCATGCCAGGCACAGGCTGATCAGCAAAAGTGCGAGACGACGCATGGTGCCATTCCTCCGATAGGTGGATCAGACCGCGACCTGATGCTCTTGCAGCCCAGGACTGCTGACCCGATAGATGCCGATCTCTCCCAGAAGATTAGGCCAAAGCCGGCCGCCCCACCCGTTGCGGTGCAGATGGTCGACAGCGAGGCGGTCGAGCACCTTGGCGTTGCGCTCGCGGCACAGGTTCTCGAAGTCTTCGAAGGTGCAGAAGTGGATGTTCGGGGTGTTGTACCAGGTGTATGGCATGAAGTCCGACACCGGCATGCGCCCCTTGGTGGCCAGGTACCAGCGGCAGCGCCAGTGGCCGAAGTTGGGGAAGGTGATGATGCACTGGCGACCGACCCGCAGCATTTCGTCGAGAATGCGGTCGGGGTACTCCACCGCCTGCAGGGCCTGGGTCATGACCACCACGTCGAAGCTGTTGCTGGCAAAGTTGCCCAGGCCTTTGTCCAGGTCTTGTTCGATGACGTTGACGCCCTTGCTCACGCACTCGGCGATGTTGTCGGCGTCGATTTCCAGGCCATAGCCGGTGACGTTCTTGCGATCACGCAGCGAGGCCAGCAGTTCGCCGTTACCGCAGCCCAGGTCGAGTACCCGGCTGCCGGCGGGGATCCAGTCGTGGATGATTTCCAGGTCGGCTCTCATGCGGTCCTCAGAGGGTGATGCGGTTCATGTAGTTCGCGAAACCCTGCATGTAGCGCGGGGTCGGGATGAGGAAGGCGTCGTGGCCGTAGGGCGAGTCGATGTCCAGGTAGCAGACGTTCTTGCGCGCAGCCATCAGGGCATCGACGATCTCGCGCGAGCGGGCTGGCGAGAAGCGCCAGTCGGTGGTGAACGACATGATGCAGTAATGCGCCGTGACATGCGCCAGCGTGGCGGCCAGGTCGCCATCGTGGGCGGCGGCCGGGTCGAAGTAGTCCAGCGCCTTGGTCATCAGCAGGTAGGTGTTGGCGTCGAAGCGCCCCGAAAACTCCTCGCCCTGATAGCGCAGGTAGCTCTCGACCTGGAACTCGACGCTGTGGAAGTCGTAGTTGAGCTTGTCGCTCTTGAGCTCGCGGCCGAATTTCTCGCCCATCGAATCGTCGGACAGGTAGGTGATGTGCCCGACCATGCGCGCCAGCATCAGCCCGCGCTTGGGGATCACGCCCTGGTCCTGGAACGAGCCGCCGTGGAACTCGGGGTCGGTGAGGATAGCCTGGCGTGCCACTTCGTTGAAGGCGATGTTCTGTGCCGACAGCTTGGGTGCCGAGGCGATGTCCACGCAATGGCGTACGCGATCGGGGTAGGTGATGGTCCACTGCAGCGCTTGCATGCCGCCGAGGCTGCCGCCGACGATGGCGGCCCAGGTCTGGATGCCGAGGCGGTCGGCCAGGCGGGCCTGGCTGTGTACCCAGTCTTCCACGGTCAGCACCGGGAAGTCCGCGCCATAGGGCTTGCCGGTGGCCGGGTTGATGCTGCTCGGGCCGGTGCTGCCATTGCAGCCGCCCAGGTTGTTCAGGCTGACCACGAAGAAACGATTGGTATCGATCGGCTTGCCCGGGCCGATGCAGCTGTCCCACCAGCCCGGCTTGCGGTCGGTGTCGGCATGGTAGCCGGCGGCGTGGTGGTGACCGGACAGTGCGTGGCAGATCAGCACGGCATTGCTGGCGCTGGCGTTGAGCTGGCCATAGGTTTCGTAGATGAGTTCGTACGAGGCCAGGGCGCGGCCACAGGCCAGGGCCAGCGGTTCATCGAACCGGGCGATCTGGGGGGTTACCAGACCGACGGAATCTTCGGGAAAGACAGTGGACATCGACCCTGCTCACGCTTGACGGAGGCGTAAGTCTAAAGAGCGCTACCCCCAGCGGCAAGCAAAGGCTGCCGCTGGATGGCGCGGTGGGTCAGATCATCCGCCACAGCTCTTGCGGCATGCCGGCATAGGCAGCCAGTTGTGGCATCAGGAACGACTGGATCACCTGGATGGCGATGAAGGCGAAGATCGGCGAAATATCCATGCCGCCGAGGTTGGGCACCAGGCGACGGAAAGGCGCCAGCACCGGCTCGCTGATCTGGTAGGCCAGTTCGGCGGCGGGATTGTGGCTGTTCGGCGCGACCCAGGAGACGATCACCATGACGATCATCGCGACCCAGAAAATCTTCAGGAACAGCGAGGTGATGCCGAGAATCGCCCACATCAGCAGGTGCAGGACGTCGCCGAAAGTGCCGTAGGTGACCATCAGCACGAAGGCCATCAGCAGTGCCTGGATCACGATCGCCAGCAGCAGCGAAGAGGTGTCCAGGCCAGCGATGCTGGGAATGACCCGGCGGATCGGCTTGAGCAGCGGCTGGGTGGCGCGCACGGCGAACTGGCTCAGCGGGTTGTAGAAGTCGGCCTTGACCAGTTGCAGCACGAAGCGCAGCAGGACGATCACCAGGTACAGGCTGACCAGGGTTTGCACCACGAAGATCGCGGCGCCGGACAATGCATTCATCGACAGCTCCTTATTTGCCCAATTGTTCGGCCAGCTCGGCGGAGCGCGTGGCCGCAGCCTGCAGCGCCTGCTCGACGATGGCCTCGAAACCGTTGGCCTGGAACGACTTGATCGCCGCTTCGGTGGTCCCGGCTGGAGAGGTGACGCGACGGCGCAGTTCGGCGGCATCGACATCGCTGGAAACCGCCATGTGCGCGGCGCCCAGGGCGGTCTGCAGGGTCAGTTGCGAGGCGGTTTCACGCGGCAGGCCGAGCTTTTCGCCCGCAGCGGTCATGGCCTCTATCAGCAGGAAGAAATACGCGGGGCCGCTGCCGGAGACCGCGGTCACGGCGTCCAGTTGCTGTTCCTGTTCCAGCCACAGGGCGGTGCCGACGGCAGTCAGCAGTTGCTCTGCCTGCTGGCGTTGTTCGCCGGAGACCTGTGCAGTGGCGTACAAGCCGCTGGCGCCCTGGCGCAGCAGCGATGGCGTGTTGGGCATGCAGCGCACCACCGGGATCTCGCCCAGCCAGCTCTGCAGGCTCTGGCAGGTGATGCCGGCGGCGATGGACACCACCAGTTGGCCGGCCTTGAGGCTTGGCTTCAGGGTTTCGCACACGGCCTTCATGACCTGTGGCTTGACCGCCAGCACGATCACATCCGCGCCATCGATGGCCTGGGCGTTGTTTTCGAAGGTTTCGATGCCGTGCTCGGCATTGATCCGGGCGCGGGTCTCGGCACCCGGGTCGCTGGCGCGGATCTGCGCGGCGTCCAGGCCCTGGGCGCGCAGGCCGCCGATCAGGCTGGCGGCCATGTTGCCGGCGCCGATGAAGGCAATACGAGTCTTGCTCATGTCAGGTCCTTGAAGGAGAGAGTGAGTAAAGCATGGAATCAGGGCTGCCCGTAGTCGCGGGCGCCGAACAGGGCGGTGCCGATACGGACCCAGGTCGCACCCTGGGCGATGGCCGCCTCCAGGTCGTGGCTCATGCCCATGGACAGCGTGTCCAGGCCAAGGCCGAGGCTTTCCTGCAACTGGCGCAGGCAGGCGAAGGCGGCCTCCTGGGTGGCGCGGTCGTCGCTGGGCTCGGGAATCGCCATCAGCCCGCGCAGGCGCAGGTTGGGCAGCTTTGCCACGGCCTGGGCCAGTGCCGGCAGGTCGACCGGGGTGCAGCCGGATTTGCTGTCTTCGCCGCTGACGTTCACCTGCAGGCAGACGTTCAGCGCCGGCAGGCCGCTGGGGCGCTGCTCGCTCAGGCGTTGGGCGATTTTCAGGCGATCCACGCTGTGTACCCAGTCGAAGTGTTCGGCAATGGCCTTGGTCTTGTTCGACTGGATGGGGCCGATGAAGTGCCAGATCAAGGGCAGGTCGCGCAATTCATCCTGCTTGGCCAGGGCTTCCTGCAGGTAGTTCTCGCCGACGTCGCGTACGCCAGCGGCGTGGATTTCGCGAATGGCGCTGGCGGGCTTGGTCTTGCTCACGGCCAGCAGGTGCACGCTGGCGGTGTCGCGTCCGGCGGCTCGGGCCGCGTTGTCGATGCGTTCGCTGATAGCGCGAAGGTTGTCTGCTAGGGTGGACATGGATCGATGCCGGCAGCTCAGTGGTGTGCGGCATTCTACCTGCTTGATGGCCTTTGGGGAGTCTCATGGATGTGACCGACCTGCTGGCCCGGGCCGTGGCGGCGGGGGCTTCGGACCTGCACCTGGCTGCGGGCGAGGCGCCGCTGTGGCGTCTGGACGGCGAATTGCAGCGCCTGGCGTTGCCCGTGCTGCAAAGTGAAATGATCGAGCAAGGCATGGCGGCTTGGCTCGATGCGCCTCATCTGCACCAATGGCTGGCGGGTGACGAAATCGACCTGGCCCTTGATTTGCCTGGGCTTGGGCGTTTTCGTCTGAACCTGTACAGACAGTATCGGGGGCTGGCCGCGAGCTTGCGGCTGATACCTGCACAGGTGCCGACGGTCGAAGAACTCGACCTCACGGAAGTGTTTCGAGCCATTGCCGAGAGCCGTGATGGCCTGGTGCTGGTAGGTGGTCCGACCGGCAGTGGCAAGTCCAGTACCCTGGCTGCGTTGATCGCGCAGCTTGATCGTGAGCGCTCAAACCATATCCTCACATTGGAGGATCCGGTGGAATTCGTACACCGCGCCGAGCGTTGCCTGATCAATCAGCGTGAGATCGGTCGCCATAGCCGTGACTTTGCCCAGGGATTGCGCAGTGCCCTGCGCCAGGATCCGGATGTGATCATGATCGGTGAATTGCGTGACCTGGAAACCATCCGTCTGGCGCTGCGAGCGGCGCAGACCGGGCATCTGGTGCTGGCCACGGTGCATACGCGAACAGCCGCGAGCAGTGTCGATCGTCTGGTGGATGTGTTCGCCGCCGAAGAGAAGCCACTGGTGCGCGCCATGCTGGCCGAGTCGTTGCGTCTGGTGGTGGCGCAGGTGCTGGTGCGGCGGGTGGGCGGCGGTCGCGTGGCGGCGCGGGAGGTATTGGTGGCGACGCCTGCGGTGCGCAACCTGATTCGCGAGGGGCGCGTGGCGCAGTTGCAGTCGGTGATGCAGACCGGTGCGGCGCAGGGGATGGTGACGATGGAAGGGGCGATGCAGGCGCTGGTGGCGCGAGGGGTGATTCAGGGGGCAGGGTGAGGCAAGCCCTACAGATACCTCACCGCTCTTCGTGGGAGCGGGCTTGCCCGCGAAGAGTCCAGTGAGCCCCTGAGTATCCAGATCAGCGCTTGGCCAGGCGCAGCGCCTGTTGCTCCTTGGGCAGCACCCGCTTGGCAACCACGTAATGCTTCTGCCAGTAAGGCTTCTCGAGGCTGTCGATGCTCACCCGCTTGCCAGTACGCGGCGCGTGGATGAAGCGGTCGTTGCCCAGGTAGATGGCAACGTGATTGACCCGACGGCTCTTGATGTTGAAGAAGATCAGGTCGCCCGGCTTGAGGTCGTCCCGCGCCACCTTGACGCCATGCCCTTGGGCCATGGCATTGGACGTGCGCGGCAGGTCGACATCGGCGACATCGTTGAACGCATACTTGACCAGGCCGCTGCAGTCGAAGCCCTTGCCGGGCGTGCTGCCGCCCCAACGGTAGGGGGTGCCGAGCACATTGACCGCGCGGCTGAGTACTTCGCTGCTCTGCTTGGGCGACATCGCCGCGACCTGGAGCGCGTGGTTCTTGGCGGCATTGGCCGGGCGCGCGCGCAGGCTGACCTGCTTGGCTGGAGCGCGTTTCACGGAGGCATCGGCGTTGGTGGTGTAGCCGGTGAATCCGTTGGGAAGTCGTTGCTCACGGTTGGTGGCGTGGGCGGCCAGGGGTAACAATAGGCAGAGGGTCAGCCATGTCTTGAAGAAAGGCGGCATAGTTGAAGCTCTTTATGGATGTTTATAGGTGTCGGCGCGCAACTTTATAACAGCTTTTTGATCAAATTCTGATCCGTTGGTCGTGTGGCTGGGTACCATACGTCGGGGCAAAACGAAAAAGTCACATTTTTCGTTAGAAAATTTTCGGCTATCCCACGAGGGTTTTGAATGAATACGTATCAACAGGGTGCGCCGCTTCATGACACGCACAGCAAGGTCATCGGGTACCTGTTGTGGATCTTCGGCTTCACCGGCTCGCACCGTTTCTACTACGGCAAGCCGATCACCGGGACCATCTGGTTCTTCACTTTGGGCTTGCTGGGTATCGGCTGGCTGATCGACCTGTTCCTGATACCGTCCATGGACCGCGAGGCTGACCTGCGGTTCCAGCCAGGGCGGGTGAACTACAGCGTGGCGTGGCTGCTGCTGACGTTCCTGGGTATCTTCGGCATTCACCGGCTCTACCAGGGCAAGTGGATCAGCGCACTGATCTACCTGTTTACCGGCGGTCTGTTCCTGATTGGCGTGCTGTATGACTTCTGGACCCTCAACACCCAGGTGTCCGAGGTCAACAGCGGGCGGCGCTAACGCCGTTGGAAAAAAGGCCTTGTCGCAGTGCGGCAAGGCCTTTTTCGTTATTGGCGGGTCTGTCGCTGCTGCAACAGCAGGTTGTTGAAGCCTGCCCCGGCCAGCTGCTTCTGCGCCACGGTCAACTGCTCGCGGTTGCTGAACGGGCCGACCAGCACGCGGTACCAGGTCTCGTCCTTCACGGTTCCCGATTCCACCTTGACCACCTGGCCGAGCAGGATGATCTGCGCGCGCACCTTGTCGGCGTCAGCCTCCTTGCGGAATGAGCCGGCCTGGAGGAAGAACTGTGTCGTGGCCGCGGGTTTGATCACCGGTGGTGCGGGTGGTGGTGTCTGGCCCAGCAGCGCCGCCTGGGCGCGGGCGGTGTCGATCTTTGCCGCTTCCGCTGGCGTGACCGGCGTGGCGGGCTGTACCGGCTGGGCAGGCACGGGCGGCGTTTTTTCCGGTACCGCCTCGGGCGGCACGATCACTTCCGACTCCGGCAGCAGCGTGTAGAAGTCGTACTTGGGCTTGATCGGCTGCGGCGTGGTCGGCGCGGTGCCTTTGGTCGCCTCGGCGACCTTGGCGGGCTTCTGCTGTTCAGGCTTGGCACGCTTGATGTCGTCGCCGCCGGGCTCGAGCTTCATCAGGAAGACGATGAATGCGCCTACGGTCAGGCCGACCGCCAGCCACACCCAGCCCGGGATCGGCTGTTTGGCGGGTGGCTGGTGACGGCTGGCGCCGCGCTTGGGCGCGGGTTTTTTCTTGGCAGCCAACTTACATGCGCTCCAGGGTTTCCAGGCCGAGCAGTTCCAGGCCCTGCTTGAGGGTGCGGCCGGTCAGCGCGGCGAGGCGCAGGCGGCTCTGCTGCTGTTCGGCGGTTTCGGCGGCGAGGATCGGGCAGTTCTCGTAGAAGCTGGAGAACAGGCCGGCCAGGTCGTAGAGGTAGCTGCACAGCACGTGTGGGGTGCCTTTTTCGGCGACGTTGTTCAGCGTTTCGCCGAACTGCGCCAGGCGAGCGGCCAGGTCCTGCTCGTGGGCAGCCTGCAGCACGATGTCGCCCTCGACTTCGTCGAAACCCTTGCCCAGCTTGCGGAACACACCGGCCACGCGGGTGTAGGCGTAGAGCAGGTACGGCGCGGTGTTGCCTTCGAAGTTGAGCATCAGTTCGAAGTTGAAGCTGTAGTCGCTGGTCCGGTGCTTGGAGAGGTCGGCGTACTTCACCGCGCCGATCCCGACCACTTCACCGATATGACGCAATTCGTCTTCGGCCAGGCTCGGGTTCTTTTCCTTGACCAGCGCGTAGGCGCGTTCCTTGGCTTCGCTCAGCAGGTCGATCAGCTTCACGGTGCCGCCGTCGCGGGTCTTGAACGGGCGACCATCGGCGCCGTTCATGGTGCCGAAGCCCATGTGCTCCATTTTCATCGGGTGCCCGACGAAGCCTGCGCGACGCGCCACTTCGAACACCTGATTGAAGTGCAGCGCCTGGCGTTGGTCGACGAAGTACAGGGCGCGATCGGCCTTGAGCACATTACTGCGGTAGCGCACCGCGGCCAGGTCGGTGGTGGCGTAGAGATAGCCGCCGTCGGCCTTCTGCACGATCACCGGCAGGGGTTCGCCTTCGGTGTTCTTGAATTCTTCCAGGAATACGCACTGCGCGCCCTGGCTTTCGACCAGCAGGCCCTTGGCCTTGAGGTCGGCCACCACGTTGGCGAGGTCGGCGTTATAGGCGCTTTCGCCCATTACGTCGGCCATGGTCAGCTTGACGTTGAGCAGTTCGTAGGTCTTCTGGCAGTGCGACAGCGAGATATCCTTGAAGCGCGTCCACAGCGCCATGCACTCGGGGTCGCCGGCCTGCAGCTTGACCACCAGCCCACGGGCGCGGTTGGCGAAGTCTTCGGATTCGTCGAAGCGCTTCTTCGCCGCGCGGTAGAAGTTTTCCAGGTCCGACAGCTCGTCGCTGGTGATGGGGTTTTCTTCCAGGTAGGCCAGCAGCATGCCGAACTGGGTGCCCCAGTCGCCCACGTGGTTCTGGCGGATCACTTCGTCGCCGAGGAACTCCAGTACACGCGCAACGCTGTCGCCGATGATGGTCGAGCGCAGGTGGCCGACGTGCATCTCCTTGGCCAGGTTTGGCGCCGACATGTCGATGACCACTTTTTCCGCTGCGCCGGCCTTGCGCACGCCCAGGTGGGCGTCTGCAAGTGCCGCGTTCAGGCGGTTGGCCAGGGCGTCGGTGTTTTGGAAGAAGTTGAGGAAGCCGGGGCCGGCGATCTCGACCTTGCTGATGTCGGCGCTGGCAGGCAGGGCGGCGATCAGCTTGTCGGCCAGGTCGCGCGGCTTCATGCCAGCCGGTTTGGCCAGCATCATGGCGATGTTGCTGGCGAAGTCGCCGTGGGTCTTGTCGCGGGCGTTTTCCACCTGGATCGCTGGCGTCAGGCCTTCAGGCAACACACCTTCGTTGACGAGTTGGGTGAGGGCTTGCTGGATCAGCTGGCGAATGGTGTCTTTCATCGGGTTCTCTTTTCGACCGCAAGCGCGGTGCAGCGCTTCGATGCGCAGGTGGAAAAACGGAACATTATCCGTGGCCGGGGCTTGATTGCCAACCTTTACGGCTCGCGCAGGATTGCGCTGGCTTTCATGGCTTCAGTAGAGATCGACCGGGTCCACATCCAGCGACCAGCGCACCTGCCGCCCCGACGGCATCTGTTCCAACACTAGCAACCAGCTGCTGATCAGTCGATGCAGCGGCGCCCGGGCATTGGCCTGGATCAACAACTGCGCGCGGAAGCGCCCGGCGCGGCGCTCCATGGGGGCTGGTACGGGGCCGAGCAGCTCGATGCCGGTCAAGCCCTGCTCGGCCAGCACGGCCTCTGCGGCGGCGCAGGCCTCGTCGAGAAAGGCTTCCGCCTGCCCGGGCTTGTGCGCTTCGGCGCGCAGCAGGGCCAGGTGCGAGAAGGGCGGCAGGCCAGCGGCGCGCCGCTCGCTCAGGGCCTGCTCGGCGAAGGCGAAATAGCCCTGCTCGGTCAGTTGCACCAGCAGTGGATGCTCGGCCAGGTGGGTCTGCACGATCACCTTGCCAGGCTCCTCGGCCCGCCCGGCACGGCCGGCGACCTGAACGATCAGTTGCGCCATGCGCTCGCTGGCGCGGAAGTCGCCGGAGAACAAGCCGCCATCGGCATCGAGGATGGCCACGAGGGTTACCCGCGGAAAGTGATGCCCCTTCGCGAGCATCTGTGTGCCGACCAGAATGCTCGGCTGGCCGCGCTGGATGGTGGTGAACAAATGATGCATGGCGTCCTTGCGCGACGTGCTGTCGCGGTCCACGCGCAGGACGGGGTAATCGGGGAACAGGGTTTTCAGGCGCTCTTCGGCGCGCTCGGTGCCGGCACCGACTGGGCGCAGGTCGACGTGGGCGCATTGCGGGCATTGCAGGGGCAGGCGTTCGTCATAACCACAGTGGTGGCAGCGCAGTACGCCGGAGCGCTGATGCACGGTCATGCGTGCATCGCAGCGCGGGCATTCCGACAGCCAGCCACAGTCGTGGCACAGCAGGGTCGGGGCGAAGCCGCGGCGGTTGAGGAACACCAGCACTTGCTGGCCGGCTGCCAGGGTCTGGCCGATGGCCTGCTGCAGCGGGCCACTGATGCCGCTGTCCAGCGGCAGGCTGCGCACGTCCAGGCGCATGAAGCGTGGCGGGCGGGCGCCGCCGGCCCGCTGGTTCATGCGCAGCAGGCCGTAGCGCCCGCTGTGGGCGTTGTGCAGGCTTTCCAGCGAAGGTGTCGCCGACCCCAGCAGGATCGGGATGTTCTCCTGGTGTGCGCGAACCACGGCCAGGTCGCGGGCGTGATAGCGCAGCCCTTCCTGTTGTTTGTAGGAGCCGTCGTGCTCTTCGTCGATGATGATCAGGCCCGGGTTCTTCATGGGCGTGAACAGTGCCGAACGTGTGCCGATGATGATGTCGGCCTCGCCATCGCGGGCCGCCAGCCAGGCGTCCAGGCGCTCGCGGTCGTTGACCGCCGAGTGCAGCAGGGCGATGCGGGCATTGAAGCGCTGCTCGAAGCGCGCCAGGGTCTGCGGGCCGAGGTTGATTTCGGGGATCAGGATCAGCGCCTGCTTTCCGGCTTCCAGGGTTTCGCGAATCAGCTGTAGGTAGACCTCGGTCTTGCCGCTGCCGGTGACACCGGCCAGCAGGAAGGCATGGAAGCTGCCGAAGCCTGCACGTACGGCCTGGAAGGCGGCGCTCTGCTCGTCGTTGAGCGGCAGTTCCGGCTGGGCCAGCCAGCGGTCATGGCGTGGTGCCGGCAGATGCCGACGCACCTCGACCTGCACCAGTTCCTTGGCCAGCAGCAGGTCGAGGCTATCCTTGTTCAGGCCGAGTTTGGCCAGCACGCTGTGGGCCACGCCATGAGGGTGCTGGGCGAGGGCCTGCAAGGCCTCTTTCTGGCGCGGCGCGCGGGCGATGCGTGGGTCGTCCAGACGCGCGCCGGGGGTGGCATGCCAGAAGCGCTCCTGGCGAACTTCAGCCGCCTCGCCCTGACGCAGCAGCACCGGCAACGCCCAGCTCAGGGTGTCGCCCAGGCTGTGCTGATAGTAGTGGGCGGTCCACAGGCACAGCTTGAACAGCGCCGGAGGCAGCGGCGAGACCGGGTCGAGCAACTGGCTCGCCGGCTTGAGCTTGTCGGCAGGGACTTCGCTCTGCTCGCAGACCTCCACCAGTACACCGATCATCTCGCGCCGGCCGAACGGTACGCGGATGCGCATGCCTGGTGTCAGTTGCTGGCGTGCCATGGCGGCCGGGGCCCGGTAGTCGAACAGGCGACGCAGGGGCGAGGGCAGGGCAAGGCGCAGGATGACGTCGGACACGCGGCAAGTCTTCGTAGCTGGTCGGGAATCGCACGAGCCTAGCAGACGACGGTCGGTGCAAGCGACAACTTGCGCTGGACTGAAGGTCTGGTATTATTCGCCGCCTAATTACGTGCGGTATTCAACAATTGGTGTTGGGTGGCGGCACGCAGCTCGAGGAAGTGACCATGAAAGCCGATATTCATCCGAACTACGAAGCAGTTGCTGTCACCTGCAGCTGCGGCAACAAATTCGAAACCCGTTCGACCCTGGGCGACACCCTGGCGATCGACGTTTGCAACCTCTGCCACCCGTTCTACACCGGTAAGCAGAAGGTCCTGGACACCGGTGGTCGCGTACAGAAGTTCGCCGATCGCTTCGGTATGTTCGGTACCAAGAAGTAATCATGCGCACGGCGAGCCCTTCGGGTTTCGCATTGCTGCAAAAGAAGGCGCCCCTCGTGGGCGCCTTTTTTGTGGGCGCAATCTGGCATGTTTCCGCGCAGGCCTTCTGCCCGGTACCCGAGGCGGTGCAGTCGGTGACGGTGCGTCAGGTCGTCGATGGCGATACCGTGCGTCTGGGGGATGGCCGCAGCGTACGGCTGATTGGCATCAATGCACCGGAGATCGGGCGCAAGGGGCGCACCAGCGAACCCTATGCCGAGGCGGCCAGGCGGCGGCTGGAGGCATTGGTGCAGGCCAGTGATGGCCAGGTGGGGCTGGTGCCGGGTGTGGAGCCCAGGGACAAGTACGGGCGCACCTTGGCGCACATCTATGGCCGTAATGGCGACAATCTTGAAGCGCAGCTGCTCAGTGAAGGCTTGGCCTATCGCGTTGCGGTGGCACCCAACGTCCGTCTGGTCGGTTGCCAACAACAGGCCGAGCAGGTCGCGCGCGCGGGTGGCCTCGGGCTCTGGCGGCAGTCGCCGGTCATCGCTGCAGGGCGCCTGAGGCAATCCGGATTCGCCGTGATCGGCGGCAGGGTCAGCGCGATCGATCGCAATCGAGGCGGCGTCTGGCTGGAGCTTGACGAGGCTGTGGTGCTGCAGGTCCCCGCTCGTCTGCAACGCGCCTTCCCCGACAGTTTCTTCGATAATCTCAAGGGGCATCAGGTCGAGGCGCGCGGCTGGGTGCTGGACCGTTCCCGCAAGGGCGGGCTCAAGCCTGGCCAGCGACGCTGGCTGTTGCCACTGACCGATCCGAGCATGTTGGAGCGGATTTCGGGGAAAAAATAGTTGTAGACATTATGATCATGGATTGTACACACTCAAGGTCGTAAGCCCCGCGGGTTGTAGCGTAAAGTCGTAGGCCAAGGGCCTTGACACATGTGACCGGGCAGTCTTGTCGCTTCCCGGCTCTTTGCGTATCCTCGGCGGTCCGTCAGAACAGTAAACAAGCGGAATGCCCACCATGTCAGACTTGAAAACCGCCGCTCTCGAATATCACGCTCAACCTCGCCCGGGGAAACTGAGCGTCGAACTCTCCAAGCCAACCGCCACCGCCCGTGACCTTGCCCTGGCCTACAGCCCAGGCGTCGCCGAGCCGGTACGCGAAATTGGCCGTGATCCGGAGCTGGCCTACAAATACACCGGCAAGGGCAACCTGGTCGCTGTGATCTCCGACGGTACTGCCATCCTCGGCCTGGGTGACCTCGGCCCGCTGGCCTCCAAGCCAGTCATGGAAGGCAAGGGTGTTCTGTTCAAGCGTTTCGCCGGTATCGACGTGTTCGACATCGAAGTCGAGTCGGAAAGCCCACAGGCTTTCATCGACACCGTTCGCCGCATCTCCATCACCTTCGGTGGCATCAACCTCGAAGACATCAAGGCACCTGAGTGCTTCGAGATCGAGCGCACCCTGATCGAACAGTGCGACATCCCGGTCTTCCACGATGACCAGCACGGCACCGCCATCGTGACGGCGGCCGGCATGATCAACGCCCTGGAAATCGCAGGCAAGAAGCTCGAAGACGCCAAGATCGTCTGCCTGGGTGCCGGCGCTGCCGCCATCTCCTGCATGAAGCTGCTGGTCAGCATGGGTGCCAAGGTCGAGAACATCTACATGATCGACCGTAGCGGCGTGATCCACGCTGGCCGCGACGACCTGAACCAGTACAAGGCGCAGTTCGCCCACGCCACCGACAAGCGCACCCTGGCTGACGCGCTGGAAGGTGCTGACGTGTTCGTTGGCCTGTCCGGCCCGAACCTGCTGAGCCCGGAAGGCCTGAAGTCGATGGCTGCCAACCCGATCGTGTTCGCCTGCTCGAACCCGGATCCGGAAATCGCTCCAGAGCTGGCTCACGCCACTCGCAGCGACGTGATCATGGCCACCGGTCGTTCCGACTACCCGAACCAGGTCAACAACGTACTGGGCTTCCCCTTCATCTTCCGTGGTGCCCTGGACGTTCGCGCCAAGCGCATCAACGAAGAAATGAAGATCGCCGCCGCCGTCGCCCTGAAAGACCTGGCCAAGCTGCCGGTTCCGAAGGAAGTCTGCGAGGCCTACGGCGTCGAAGGTCTGGAGTTCGGTCGTGAGTACATCATTCCGAAGCCACTGGACGCTCGCCTGATCACCGTCGTTTCCGATGCCGTGGCCAAGGCCGCCATCGAATCCGGTGTGGCGACCCTGCCGTATCCGAAGCACTACCCGCTCAAGAGCGTGGATGACGTGTTCAACGGCTGATCCCGTTGTAGCGACATGAAAAAGCCCCGGCTCGCGAGAGTCGGGGCTTTTTATTGGCCGCTGTTCTACAGATGGCCGCTCCACCTGTAGAAGCGGCACAAGGCCGCTGCTACAGGTTCAAATCACCATTCAGAACAGATCCATCGGCGCCGCTTCATCGGCCGGCAGCGGGCTGCCCGGTGCTGCACCGTTGCCCAGCTCATCCACCGACGGTGGGGAATCCTCGGCCTTGAACAGCTCGAAGTAGGCGTTCGGCGTGCTTGGCGTGGCCGCGCGACCGCTGACCGGATCCACGCGCAGGCTGAGGATGCCCTCAGGCTCTGCCGGTGCGTGTT
This sequence comes from Pseudomonas wayambapalatensis, assembly GCA_014268975.2. GTDB lineage: Bacteria > Pseudomonadota > Gammaproteobacteria > Pseudomonadales > Pseudomonadaceae > Aquipseudomonas > Aquipseudomonas wayambapalatensis. Next base: position 474,094 of record CP077096.1, read on the forward strand.
CAGGCTTGCCCTTGAGTGCCGGGCCCATGAAGTCCATCCAGATCGGCAGTGCAACAGTGCCGCCATATTCCCGGCGACCAAGGGTCTCAGGCTGGTCGAAACCGACCCAGACCGTGGTCACGTAGTCGGCGTTGTAGCCGGAGAACCAGGCGTCCTTGGATTCGTTGGTGGTGCCGGTCTTGCCCGCGATGTCGCTGCGGCCCAGGGCCAGGGCGCGACGGCCCGTACCACGCTTGATCACATCCTGCAGCATGCTGGTCAGGATGTAGGTGGTACGGCCATCGACGATACGCTCGGCGATGGCCGGCGTTTGCGGTGGCGGGGCGATCTGGCCCAGTGCCGAAGGCGCGGTGCCCGGTTGTGGGAGCGTGGTGATCGGCTCTTCGGGCGCGGCGATGCCGGCCTGGTCCTGGTTGCCCTGGGGGACGCGTGCCGGGTTGGCGGTGAACAGGGTTTCGCCGTTGCGGCTTTCGACGCGCTCGATCAGGTATGGGTTGATCTTGTAGCCGCCGTTGGCAAAGGTGCTCCAGCCGGTGGCGATCTCCATCGGGGTGAGCGTTGCGGTACCCAATGCCAACGACAGGTTGCGCGGCAGGTCCTGCTTGTTGAAGCCGAACTTGGCAATGTAGTCGATGGTGCGGTCGACCCCCATCGCCTGGAGCAGGCGGATCGAGACCAGGTTGCGCGACTTGTACAGCGCCTCGCGCATGCGAATCGGGCCGAGGAAGGTGTTGGTGTCGTTCTTCGGACGCCAGACCTTGTCGAGGTATTCGTCGACGAACACGATCGGTGCGTCGTTGACCAGGCTGGCGGCGGTGTAGCCGTTGTCCAGCGCAGCGCTATAGACGAAGGGCTTGAAGCTGGAGCCTGGCTGGCGCTTGGCCTGCATGGCGCGGTTGTAGTTGCTCTGCTCGAACGAGAATCCACCGACCAGGGCGCGGATTGCACCGTTGTTCGGGTCAAGCGTGACCAGTGCGCTCTGGGCGCCCGGCACCTGGCTGAACTTGAGCTTGCCGTCGTCCAGGCGTTGCAGGCGCACCAGGTCGCCGATCTGCGCGACGTCGGCCGGCGACTGAGGCGTGCGACCCTGGGCATTGCTGTTGATGAACGGACGGGCCCACTTCATGGTGTCCCAGGCCACGTCTTCGTCCTGGCCACCGCGGGTCATGACTTTCAGGCCGGTCTTGTCCACCTGGGTGACGATGGCCGGTTCCAGGCCGCCGAGGGTGCGTTGCTTGCCCAGTTCCTGCTGCCAGGCGGCGCGGGTCTTGCCTGGGAAGCGCGCTTCGGGACCACGGTAGCCGTGGCGCTCGTCGTATTGGGAGAGGCCGTTGAGGACTGCCTTGTTGGCGATTTCCTGCGTGTCGCTGGGCACGGTCGTGGTGACCCGGAAACCTTCGGTATAGGCATCGCTGCCGTAGCGGCCGACCATTTCGGCGCGGGCCATTTCGGCGACGAACGGCGCATTCACCTCAGGTGTCGGTACGTGATAGCTGGCGTTCAGCGGCTCGGCGAGGGCGGCCTGGTAGCTGGCCTCATCGATCTTGCCGAGTTTGTACATGCGGCCGAGGATCCAGTCGCGGCGCTCCTTGGCGCGCACCGGGTTGGCCAGCGGGTTGAAGCGCGAAGGGGCTTTCGGCAGGCCGGCGATCATCGCCATCTGCGCCAGGCTGACATCGCGGATCGACTTGCCGTAGTACACCTGCGCGGCGGCGTCGATACCGTAGGCGCGGTTGCCCAGGTAGATCTTGTTGACGTACAGCTCGAGGATTTCGTCCTTGGTCAGCTCGCGTTCGATCTGCAGCGCCAGGAGGATCTCGTTGGTCTTGCGCGAGAAGCTGCGCTCGCTGGTGAGGAAGAAGTTCTTCGCCACCTGCATGGTGATGGTGCTGCCGCCGGTCTGGATATGACCGGATTTCACCAACTGGGTCGCGGCGCGCATCAGGCTGCTCGGATCGACCCCGTAGTGATTGAGGAAATTGTCGTCTTCGGCTGACAGAAGCGCCTGGATGAACTGTGGGGGAATTTCCGCAAAACGGATCGGCGAGCGGCGCATTTCGCCAAACTCGGCAATCAGTTTGCCGTCGCTGCTGTACACCCTCAGGGGGATCTGCAACTGGATGCTTCTGAGCGAGTCGACCGAAGGCAGGCTGGGACTAAGATACAGAAACGCACCACTCAGACCGAGCACGAGCGCGCAGATGACGGCGACGAAAGACCACCAGAAGAACTTCAGCAGGCGTATCAAGGCTTTTGGGTGTCCAGGTTGAGAAGTGGAGTGCACGCAGGCCCGGCGGCCGGGGAAAAACGCTGGGCATTATAAGCATTTTCGCCCCGCCGGGTCATCGGTCGGTCGGGGCAAGGGGCGCAATCGCCCCGGATGGCAAGGGTTTGCCACGGTCATGAAAAGGAGCAGCGATGCTTGGACGCTTTGGCAGGGATGCCGGTTCAGTATTGGGGGTGGAAATTGCCTCCGATTCGGTGAGGATTGTTGAATTACAGCGGCGACGAGGGCGCCATGAGCTGACTGCCTGGGCGGTCGAGCCGATCCCGCGGGGCAGTGTCGATACCGAAGTGCAGGCGATGGCCCTGCGTCAGGCGTGGCATCGTTGTGGTAGCCGGTCTAGACGGGTTGCGCTGGCCGTGCCCGGCTCGCAGGTGATCTGCAAGGTGGGCCAGTTGCCCGCCGCGCTGGCGGAGTCCGAACGAGAGGCGCGTCTGCTGGCTGATGCCGAGCGGCTTTTCCCGTTCCCGATTGACGATCTGGCCATGGACTTTCAGGTGCTTGGTACTTCGCAGCAGGCACCGGACATGCTCGATGTACTGGTCGGGGCCGCTCGCCAGAGCTTCCTGGAGCCTCTGTTGCAGCCATTCGAGGCGGCAGGCCTGGAGGTGGTTGTCGTCGAGCTGGACGGCCTGGCGCGGCGTTTGCAGGCCGTCGAGTACTGTCGGCCACTGCTGCAGGTCGAGGCCGACAGCCTGACCCTGCATGGCTGGCCCGATGGCCCCATGCCTTGGCGCAAGGCGCAGAGGATCGAGCCTGGCGTAGGGACGACAGAATTTCTGACGCGCGTCGAGAGCTTGCTGGAGGGGGATCGCCCCTTCGAGCTGACTGCCGGGTTGATGGTCGGCGGCGGGGCGGCGACGGAGGCTTGCGTGCGGTCGCTGGCGCGGCATTTCGGGTTCCCCTGTGAGCAGGTTTGCCCGCAGGGTGTCCACGCGGGTTCGCTGCCAGACCACTGCAGTGCCCTGGTCCTGCCCCTCAGCCTCGCCCTGGGAGGTGCGCAATGAACCTGCGCCTGAATCTGCTGCCCTGGCGTGAGCGCCAGCGTCTGGTGGCGCTGCGCAACTTCCAGCTGGTGTTTCTGGGCAGTCTGTTCGCAGCTTTTGTCGTGGTCATGCTGGTCGATCGGTTCGCCCATCTGCGCCTGAAGCAGCAAGCCGCTGCCGGTGTGCAGCGTCAGCAGCAGTTGCAGTGGCTGGATGGGCAAGTGGCACGTCTCGAGCAACTGCGCGAGGCGCACGCGGGCCTGCGTAGTCAGGTCGATGCGCTGGGTGGGCTGCGCTCGTCGCAGCACGGCGTGCCGCAGCTGTTGATCGAGATCGAGCTGGCGATGCCGCAAGGGATGCAACTGACCCGCCTGGACGTGCAGGGCGATCGTCTGCAGGTCAATGGCCTGGCGGTTTCTGCTGCTGTGCTGGCCCAGTTCATGCGCGACCTGCAGCGCTCGCCTGTACTCCTGGACCTTGAGCTCAAGCACGTCATCGCGCGCGCGGGTGGCGACGCATTTTTACTCGTTGCCCGGGTGGTGGCCTCCTGAGCATGCGCATTGCAGAGGTGCTGGGCTGGCACGAGATGGCCGGGCGCTCGCGTATGTACAGGGGCGCGGTCGTGGCCGCTGGTGTGTTGCTGGTACTGGCCTGCGGCTATCAGCTTCGTCTGCAGGAGGTGCGCGCAGCCTACCGTCAAGGCGTGGCGAGTGAAGTCGAGCAGCGGCGGCTGTTGCAGGCGCGGGAGCAACAGGTCCTGGCGCTGGATGACGCCGAGGCGGCGCTGGCCAGCGAGGAGAAGCGGCTGCGGGATGCGCGCTGGCGATTGTCGGGTGGCGAGAGCATGAGCGATCTGCTCGACCAGTTGGCGGTTTCGGGACGCACCTACGGCCTGGTTTTCGAGCGCCTCGACGTGGAAGAGGGCGTCGAGGCGCAGGGTTACCGCCAGGTGCCCTTGCAGATGCAGGTGAGTGGGCGCTATGCCGCCCTGCGTCCCTGGCTGGGCGAGTGGTTGGGGCAGTTGCGCCTGCTGCAGGTGACCCGTTTGCAACTGGAGCCTGCAGCAGACCGGCCGGGGCTATTGCAGCTTCAAGTGTCAGTGCAGGCATTTCATGCCGGCGAGACGCTTCCGGTGCCCGCTTCGCTGGCCGATGAGCCCGCGGGTCCGATCGGTCGGGCGCCGGAGCTGGACCCGTTTGCACCCTGGTCGTCGCGTCGGCATGCGGAGGGGTTGGCGGGGGTGCCACTGGAGCAGTTGGAGATGGTTGGCAGCCTGTCCCGCGCAGGGCAAACCCAGGCGCTGGTGCGCTGGGCCGGGCGTGTTTACCGGGTTGCCAAGGGGGACCGCCTGGGCCGTGAAGAGGGTGAAGTGATACAGGTCGACCAGGATCAGGTCGAGATCAGCGAGCGGCTGTTCAATGGTGGCGAGTGGCAACAGCATTCGAGCTACCTGACGTTAAGCAGGCGCACAGGCGCAAGGAGCGAACGTGAAGAGACTGTTGATCGGCATCATGGCGATAATGCTGGCGCTACGGGCAATGGCGGAGCCCCTGTACAAAGGTGAGCCGCTTTCGCTGAACTTCCAGGACGTCGAGGTCCGTGCGGTACTGCAGGTGCTAGCCGATTATGCCGGCATCAACCTGGTGGCCAGTGACACGGTGCGGGGCAATGTCACCCTGCGGCTGCACGAGGTGCCTTGGGACCAGGCGCTGGACCTGGTGTTGCGCAGCCGGGGGCTGGCCAGGCGCGAGGAGGGCAACGTGCTATTGGTCGCGCCCGCTGCCGAGCTCGCCGAGCAGTCGCGCGAGGCGCGCATCGACCAGGCACTCGAGGCGCAGTTGCAGCCGCTGCGTCGGGAGTTGCTGCCGATCCATCACGCCGATGCGGCCGACCTGGCGAAACTGTTGCTGGAGAGCCTGGCGGATGACGGCCCCGCAGCAGGGCGCGGCAGCTTGAGCGTGGACTCGCGGACCAACACCCTGATCGCCACCCAGTCTGCCGCGCGCCTGGCCGAGTTGCGGCAACTGGTGGCGCACCTGGATGTGCCGGTGCGCCAGGTAATGATTGAGGCCCGGATCGTCGAGGCCAACGTCGATTACGAGAACGTGCTCGGGATTCGCTGGGGAGCAGGGCTGGGTGGTATGCCAGGGCGGCCCGCCGGTGAGCTGTTTGTCGATCTCGGCGCGCAGGGGGCGACCTCTGGCGTGGGAGTGGGGCTGGTGCGTGGCGATGTGCTGCTTGACCTGGAGCTCAGTGCCATGGAGAAAAGCGGCAATGGCGAGATCATCTCCCAGCCCAAGGTGGTCACTGCCGACAAGGAAACCGCGCGGATCCTCAAGGGCACCGAAGTGCCGTACCAGCAGTCGAGCAAGAGCGGTGCAACCTCGGTGGCATTCCGCGAGGCATCGCTGTCACTGGAGGTCACGCCGCAGATCACCCCGGATGGCAAGGTCATCATGGCGGTGCGGGTGACCAAGGACGAGCCGGACTACCTCAATGCCCTCAACGATGTGCCGCCGATCCGCAAGAACGAGGTCAACGCCAAGGTGCGAGTGGCCGATGGCGAGACGATTGTGATTGGTGGCGTGTACTCGACGTCGCATAACAATGTGGTGGACAAGGTGCCATTTCTTGGCGATCTGCCGTATGTTGGACGGCTGTTTCGACGCGATGCATTACAAGAGAAAAAATCTGAGCTGCTGGTCTTCCTGACTCCGCGTATCATGGGTGACCGGGCGATAGCTGTGAGTCGTTGATTCTGTGCGAAATTTGATACTTGTAGGGCCCATGGGCGCCGGTAAGAGCACCATCGGGCGCCTTTTGGCCAAAGAGCTGCGCCTGCTGTTCAAGGATTCCGACAAGGAAATCGAGCTGCGAACCGGCGCCAACATCCCGTGGATCTTCGACAAGGAAGGCGAGCCGGGCTTCCGTGATCGTGAGCAGGCGATGATTGCCGAGCTCTGCGAGCTCGACGGCGTGGTTGTCGCAACCGGTGGCGGCGCGGTGATGCGCGAAGCCAATCGCCAGGCGTTGTACAAGGGCGGGCGTGTCATCTACCTGCATGCTTCGGTGGAACAGCAGGTTGGCCGCACTGCGCGTGATCGCAACCGCCCACTGCTGCGGACCGCCAACCCGGAAGCCACGCTTCGTGCATTGCTGGAAACCCGCGACCCGCTCTATCGCGAGATCGCCGACCTCGTGGTGGAAACCGACGAACGGCCACCGCGCATGGTCGTGCTCGATATTCTCGAGCGTTTGCAGCAGTTGCCGCCCCGCTGAGCCGGGACTATCCTCGGCGACCAACGCCGGGGCGAGGTTGAACGTTACCGCGCTGGCCGCTCAGGCAAGGCCGCGCCAAAGCATATTGTGGGGATACATGCAGACATTGAAGGTCGATCTGGGCGAACGTAGCTATCCGATCTACATTGGCGAGGGCCTGCTGGACCAGCCCGAGCTGCTGGCGCCGCACATTGCCGGACGGCAGGTCGCCATCGTCTCCAACGAAACCGTCGCGCCCCTGTATCTCGAGCGGCTGAGCAAGACGCTCGGCGCCTGGTCGGTGCTACCAGTGGTGCTGCCTGACGGCGAAGCCCACAAGAACTGGGAAACCCTTCAGCTGATTTTCGATGCCCTGCTCACGGCCCGCCATGATCGGCGCACCACTGTGGTCGCGCTGGGCGGCGGAGTGATCGGCGACATGGCTGGATTTGCCGCGGCCTGTTACCAGCGAGGTGTCGACTTCATCCAGGTGCCGACCACGCTGCTGTCCCAGGTGGATTCGTCCGTTGGTGGCAAGACCGGCATCAACCACCCGCTGGGCAAGAACATGGTCGGTGCCTTCTATCAGCCCAACGCGGTGCTGATCGACACCACCAGCCTGCGTACCCTGCCACCCCGCGAGCTGTCGGCAGGTCTCGCTGAAGTGATCAAGTACGGCCTGATCTGCGACGAGCCATTCCTCGGCTGGCTGGAAGACAACATGGCGGCGCTGCGCAAGCTCGATTCCGTGGCGCTGACCGAAGCCATCCGCCGCTCCTGTGCGGCGAAGGCGGCGGTGGTGGGCGCCGACGAGCGTGAGTCCGGTGTGCGTGCCACCCTGAACCTCGGCCATACCTTCGGCCATGCCATCGAAACCCACATGGGTTACGGGGTATGGTTGCATGGCGAGGCCGTCGCTGCCGGGACCGTCATGGCCCTGGAGATGTCCATGCGCCTGGGCTGGATCGACCAGTCGGCGCGTGATCGCGGAATTCGCCTGCTGCAGGATGCAGGCTTGCCGGTGGTGCCCCCACAGGAAATGACCCCGGCGCATTTCATGGAACATATGGCGGTCGACAAGAAGGTGCTCGACGGACGCCTGCGCCTGGTGCTGTTGCACCAGATGGGCGAGGCCGTGATCACCGACGACTATCCGAAAGAGATTCTTCAGGCCACGCTTGCAGCGGATTACCGCGCGATCGTGGCGCAGCTTTGAGGTTGTGACAGCGCGATGACCAGTTTGCATGCCGATGAGGCTTTCCTCGATCACTACCAGTTGAGTCACGATCCGTTCGCACCTCGGGTGCCCGGGTTCAAGTTCTTCCCTGCCCAGCGCAAGCCGGTGCTGGGCCAACTGCATCACCTGGCGCGTTACAGCCACCTGATGCTGGTGGTGACCGGCCCGTTGGGCAGCGGCAAGACCCTGCTGCGCCAGGCTCTGGTGGCCAGCACCAACAAGCAGTCGGTGCAGAGCGTGGTCGTTTCTGCGCGCGGCGCAAGCGATGCTGCCAGCGTGCTGGGCCAGGTAGCCCAGGCGCTGAACGTCGCGCAGCCGGAAGTGCAGGCGATCCTGTCCCAGGTCGTCCAGTTGGCTCTGACCGGGCAGGAAGTCTATCTGCTGGTGGACGATGCGGAACAACTCGACGAGTCGGCACTCCAAGCGTTGCTGGAGCTGGCGGCAGGCGTTCCGGAAGGGCGCCCGCATGTGTTCCTGTTCGGTGAGCCTTCGCTGATTGCCGGGTTGGACGAACTCAGTGTCGAGGAAGAACGCTTCCACATCATAGAGCTTGCCCCCTACAGCGAAGAAGAGACTCGGGAGTATCTGGAGCAGCGTCTGGAAGGTGCTGGCCGGGGCCTTGAGGTGTTCAGCGCCGAACAGATCGCCGATATCCACGAAAACTCCGACGGCTGGCCAGGAAACATCAACCAGGTTGCCCGCGATACCTTGATCGAAGCCATGATCGCTACCCGCAGTACGGAAAAGCGACCATCCATGGGGTTCAAAATGCCTAAGAAACATGTGCTCGCGCTGTCCGCTGTCGTTGTGGTCGCTGTCGCTGCCGCGGTCCTGATGCCCAAGAAAGGCGACAAGGCGCCGACCGACGCGCCTGCTGCCCAGGCCCAGTTGCCACTGGGGCAGTCGGGCAATGGCGGCCCGACCGTCGAATTCTCCGGTTCGTCGCAGCCCATGCCGCTGCCGCTGGTGGGGCAGTCGCAGCCGGTCATGCGTGAGCCGCTGGCCCAGGCCGCAGGCATGGGCGATGGTGACGAGGCTGGCCCTGCCGGTAATACGGCGCTGCAGCCTTCAGCGCCTTCGGCTGCCGTTCCTCCCACCGTCACCACCACTGCGCCGCCCCAAGGTGTCGCTGCTGGCCCTGCACCTGCTCCAGCCCAGCCAGTAGCCAGCGTGCCTGCCCAGCCGGTTGCGCCTGCACAGAAACCTGTCGCAACCCAGCCGGCAAAACCGGTTGCGCCTGCTGCCAAGCCAGCGCCGGCTCCGACCCAGGTGGCCACCGCCAAGCCCGCAGCCAAGCCTGCCGAGAAACCCGCCGCCGGAGGCGCAGGCAACAGCGGCTGGTACAGCGGCCAGAAGCCGGGCAACTATGTGGTTCAGGTGTTCGGTACCAGCAATGAATCCGCTGCCCAATCGTTCGTCAGGGAGCAGGGTGGCGACTATCGCTACTTCAAGAAAACCCTGCAGGGCAAGCCGCTGTACGTGGTGACCTACGGCAACTTCGGCAGCCGCGATGCCGCAGCTGCGGCAATCAAGAACTTGCCAGCGAAGGTCCAGGCTGGTAAACCTTGGCCTCGTACCGTCGGCAGCGTTCAACAAGAGCTGGCCACGGCCCGCTGATCCTTCCGGGCGGCACCACCCCCGCCGCCCAGTTGCTGAGCGAATCCCGGACTCGACAAAGCCTGCTGTGCTGATGCGCGGCAGGCTTTTCTGTCCCAGACTGCCGGCCACAAGCCTTCTGTTGCAGTCACGGCTGAAACGCTTCAGACTCGAGTCAAGCCGCTATCACGGCGCATGACGCAAAAACATTCAAAAATGCGACATAAACTTTCAACGACTCGTCGTGAAAATTTGTGGGCCTCCCTGTCGCTGTGCAACAATGGTTTCCCTATACCCACCGCAAAAAAGCTGGCATTCGATCGGCGTGGATGGTAAGTGGTTGTACTAAAAAGAGATTTGCCTTGGTTGAGAGGCGAACCTGGTGAGAAAGTGTCTATGAAAACAGGTCTGTACCATCCCGAAGAGTTCAAGGATAACTGTGGTTTTGGCCTGATCGCCCATATGACGGGCGAGCCGAGTCACCACCTTCTGCAAACTGCCGTCGAGGCCCTGACCTGCATGACCCACCGTGGTGGGATCAACGCAGATGGCAAGACCGGTGACGGTTGTGGCCTGCTGATGCAGAAGCCCGATCAGTTCCTGCGTGCCGTGGCCCAGGAGCACTTTGCCGTCGAACTGCCCAAGCAGTACGCCGTCGGCATGGTGTTCTTCAATCAGGACCCTGTGAAAGCAGAGGCTGCACGCGCCAACATGGACCGCGAGATCCTCGCTGCCGGCCTGCAACTGGTCGGCTGGCGCAAAGTGCCGATCGACACCAGCGTGCTCGGTCGCCTGGCCCTCGAACGTCTGCCGCAGATCGAGCAGGTGTTCATCGGCGGTGAAGGTCTGACCGACCAGGAATTCGCCATCAAGCTGTTCAGTGCCCGTCGCCGTTCGTCCGTGGCCAACGCCCACGACGCCGACCACTACATCTGCAGCTTCTCGCACAAGACCATCATCTACAAAGGCCTGATGATGCCGGCGGACCTCACCGCCTTCTATCCGGACCTGGGCGATGAGCGCCTGAAGACCGCCATCTGTGTCTTCCACCAGCGCTTCTCCACCAACACCCTGCCGAAATGGCCGCTGGCACAGCCATTCCGCTTCCTCGCCCACAACGGCGAGATCAACACCATCACCGGCAACCGCAACTGGGCCATGGCCCGTCGCACCAAGTTCGCCAACGACCTGATCCCCGATCTGGAAGAGCTCGGTCCGCTGGTCAACCGTGTCGGCTCCGACTCCTCCAGCATGGACAACATGCTCGAGCTGATGGTCACTGGCGGCATCGACCTGTTCCGTGGTGTGCGCATGCTCGTGCCACCGGCCTGGCAGAACGTCGAGACCATGGACGCCGACCTGCGCGCCTTCTACGAATACAACTCCATGCACATGGAGCCGTGGGACGGCCCGGCCGGCATCGTCATGACCGAAGGCCGCCACGCCGTGTGCCTGCTCGACCGCAACGGCCTGCGTCCGGCGCGCTGGGTGACCACCAAGAACGGCTACATCACCCTCGCCTCGGAAATCGGCGTGTGGAACTACAAGCCTGAGGACGTCATCGCCAAGGGTCGTGTCGGCCCGGGTCAGATCTTCGCCGTGGACACCGAAACCGGTCAGATCCTCGACACCGACGCCATCGACAACCGTCTCAAGTCGCGCCATCCCTACAAGCGCTGGCTGCGTCAGCACGCCACCCGCATCCAGGCGACGCTGACCGACGACCAGGGCGTGGCCAGCTACGATGCCGACCAGCTCAAGCAATACATGAAGATGTTCCAGGTCACCTTCGAGGAGCGTGACCAGGTGCTGCGCCCGCTCGGCGAGCAGGGCCAGGAAGCAGTCGGTTCGATGGGCGACGACACGCCGATGGCCGTGCTTTCGCAGCGCGTGCGTTCGCCGTACGACTTCTTCCGCCAGCAGTTTGCCCAGGTGACCAACCCGCCGATCGACCCGCTGCGCGAGGCGATCGTGATGTCCCTGGAAATCTGCCTGGGCGCCGAGCGCAACATCTTCCAGGAGTCCCCGGAGCACGCCTCCCGAGTGATCCTCAGTTCGCCAGTGATCTCGCCCGCCAAGTGGCGCTCGCTGATGAGCCTGGAGCGCGAAGGCTTCGACCGTCACCTGATCGACCTCAACTACGAGCAGGATGTCGGCCTTGAAGCGGCCATTCGCAACATCGCCGACCAGGCCGAAGAAGCGGTGCGCAGCGGCAAGACCCAACTGGTGCTGAGCGACCGTTTCATCGCGCCGGGCAAGCTGCCGGTGCACGCTTCGCTGGCCGTTGGTGCAGTGCATCACCGCCTGACCGAGCAGGGCCTGCGCTGCGACAGCAACATCCTTGTGGAAACCGCCACCGCCCGTGACCCGCACCACTTCGCCGTGCTGCTGGGCTTCGGCGCCTCGGCTGTCTATCCGTACCTGGCGTACGAGGTGTTGGCCGACCTGATCCGCACCGGCGAAGTGCTGGGCGATCTGGATGAAGTGTTCAAGTACTACCGCAAAGGCATCTCCAAGGGCCTGTTGAAGATCCTGTCGAAGATGGGCATCTCGACCGTCGCCTCCTACCGTGGCGCGCAACTCTTCGAGGCCATCGGCCTGTCGGACGAAGTGGTCGGCCTGAGCTTCAAGGGCGTGTCCAGCCGTATCAAGGGTGCGCGTTTCGAAGACCTGGAGAGCGACCAGAAGCTGCTCGCCGCCGAAGCCTGGAGCGCGCGCAAGCCGATCCAGCAGGGCGGCTTGCTCAAGTTCGTCCACGGCGGTGAATACCACGCGTACAACCCGGACGTGGTCAACACCCTGCAGGCTGCAGTGCAGCAGGGCGACTACGCCAAGTTCAAGGAATACACCACGCTGGTCGATCAGCGCCCGGTGTCGATGATCCGCGACCTGCTCAAGGTCAAGGTTGCCGATCAGGCGCTGGCGCTGGACCAGATCGAGCCGCTGGAGGCGATCCTCAAGCGCTTCGACTCTGCCGGTATCTCCCTGGGTGCGCTGTCGCCGGAAGCCCACGAAGCGCTGGCCGAGGCGATGAACCGCCTGGGCGCGCGCTCCAACTCCGGTGAGGGCGGCGAAGACCCGGCCCGCTATGGCACCCTCAAGAGCTCGAAGATCAAGCAGGTGGCCACTGGCCGCTTTGGTGTGACCCCGGAATACCTGGTCAACGCCGAGGTCCTGCAGATCAAGGTTGCCCAGGGCGCCAAGCCCGGCGAGGGCGGCCAGCTGCCCGGCGGCAAGGTCAACGGCCTGATCGCCAAGCTGCGCTATGCGGTGCCGGGCGTGACCCTGATCTCGCCGCCACCGCACCACGACATCTATTCGATCGAAGACCTGGCGCAGCTGATCTACGACCTCAAGCAGGTCAACCCGCAGGCGCTGGTGTCGGTCAAGCTGGTGGCCGAAGCCGGTGTCGGCACGATCGCTGCCGGTGTGGCCAAGGCCTATGCCGACCTGATCACCATCTCTGGCTACGACGGTGGCACCGGCGCCTCGCCGCTGACCTCGATCAAGTACGCCGGTGCCCCGTGGGAGCTGGGCCTGGCCGAAACCCACCAGACCCTGCGTGGCAACGACCTGCGCGGCAAGGTGCGGGTACAGACCGACGGCGGTCTGAAGACCGGCCTGGACGTGATCAAGGCCGCGATCCTCGGTGCCGAAAGCTTCGGTTTCGGCACTGCGCCGATGATCGCCCTGGGCTGCAAATACCTGCGCATCTGCCACCTGAACAACTGCGCCACGGGTGTCGCCACGCAGAACGACAAGCTGCGCAAGGACCACTACATCGGCACTGTCGACATGGTGATCAACTTCTTCACCTTCGTCGCTGAAGAGACCCGCGAGTGGCTGGCCAAGCTGGGCGTGCGCAGCCTCGGCGAGTTGATCGGTCGTACCGACCTGCTCGAAGTGCTGCCGGGCGACACCGAGCGCCAGCACCACCTGGACCTCACGCCGCTGCTGGGCAGCTCGCACATTCCGGCCGACAAGCCGCAATTCTGCGAAGTCGACAAGAACCCGCCGTTCGACAAGGGCGAACTGGCCGAGAAGATGGTCGAGATGGCCTTGCCGGCGATCCGCGACCAGGCCGGTGGCGAGTTCGCCCTCGACATCTGCAACTGCGATCGTTCCATCGGTGCGCGTATCTCTGGCGAGATCGCCCGCCTGCATGGCAACCAGGGCATGGCGGCTAACCCGATCACCTTCCGCTTCAAGGGGACGGCGGGTCAGAGCTTCGGCGTGTGGAACGCCGGTGGCCTGAACCTGCACCTGGAAGGCGATGCCAACGACTACGTCGGCAAGGGCATGACCGGTGGCAAGGTCACCATCGTGCCGCCTGCCGGCAGCCCGTTCGAAACCCAGCACAGCGCCATCGTCGGCAACACCTGCCTGTACGGCGCCACGGGCGGCAAGCTGTTCGCCGCCGGTACCGCGGGCGAGCGCTTCGCTGTGCGTAACTCCGGCGCCCACGCTGTGGTCGAGGGCACCGGTGATCACTGCTGTGAATACATGACCGGCGGCTTTGTCTGCGTTCTGGGCAAGACCGGTTACAACTTCGGTTCTGGCATGACGGGCGGCTTCGCCTACGTGCTCGACATGGACAACACCTTCGTCGACAAACTCAACCACGAGCTGGTGGAAATCCAGCGCATCAGTGGTGAGGCGATGGAGGCCTACCGCAGCCACCTGGCGCGGGTCCTGGGCGAGTACGTGGAAGAAACCGGCAGTGAGTGGGGGCGTGAGCTCTCCGAGAACCTGGACGACTATGTGCGGCGCTTCTGGCTGGTCAAGCCGAAGGCGGCCAATCTGAAGCAACTGTTGTCCAGCACCCGTGCCAACCCGCAGTAAGAGCAGCTGCAAGTGGCGAGCTGCAAGCTGCACGCAGAGGCAGCGTGCGGTTCGCCCGGCTTAAGTGATCGTCTTGCGGCTTGCAGCGTGTAGCTTGCAGCTGCTGTTAAGAGGTTTTGAAAAATGGCTGAACGTCTGAGCAACGACTTCCAGTTCATCGAAGTGGGCCGCAAGGACCCGAAGAAAAAGCTGCTGCGCCAGCGCAAGAAGGAGTTCGTCGAGATCTACGAACCCTTCAAGCCGCAGCAGTCCGTGGAGCAGGCGCACCGCTGCCTGGGCTGCGGCAACCCCTATTGCGAGTGGAAGTGCCCGGTACACAACTTCATCCCCAACTGGTTGAAGCTGGTGTCCGAAGGCAACATCCTGGCGGCGGCGGAGCTGTCGCACCAGACCAACACCCTGCCGGAAGTGTGCGGCCGCGTATGCCCGCAGGACCGTCTGTGCGAGGGTGCCTGTACCCTGAACGACGGGTTCGGCGCAGTGACCATCGGCTCGGTGGAGAAGTACATCACCGACACCGCCTTCGCCATGGGCTGGCGTCCGGACATGTCCAAGGTCAAACCGACCGGCAAGCGCGTTGCGATCATCGGTGCCGGCCCCGCGGGCCTGGGCTGTGCCGACGTGCTGGTGCGTGCTGGCGTGACGCCGGTAGTGTTCGACAAGAACCCCGAGATCGGTGGCCTGCTGACCTTCGGCATCCCCGAGTTCAAGCTGGAAAAGACCGTGTTGAGCAATCGCCGCGAAGTCTTCACCGGCATGGGCATCGAGTTCCGCCTGAGCACCGAGGTGGGCAAGGACATCACCATGGAACAGCTGCTCGCCGAGTACGATGCAGTGTTCATGGGCATGGGCACCTACACCTACATGAAGGGTGGCTTCCCGGGTGAAGACCTGCCAGGTGTGCACGACGCCCTGGACTTCCTGATCGCCAACGTCAACCGCAACCTGGGCTTCGAGAAGTCGCCAGAAGACTTCATCGACATGCAGGGCAAGAAGGTCGTGGTGCTCGGCGGTGGCGACACCGCGATGGACTGCAACCGCACCTCGATCCGCCAGGGCGCCAAGGCCGTGACCTGCGCTTATCGTCGCGACGAAGCCAACATGCCTGGCTCGCGCAAAGAGGTGAAGAACGCCAAGGAAGAGGGCGTGAAGTTCCTCTACAACCGCCAGCCGATCGCCATTGTCGGCGAGGACAAGGTGGAGGGCGTCAAGGTGGTCGAAACCCGTCTCGGCGAGCCGGACGCCCGTGGCCGCCGCAGCCCCGAGCCGATCCCGGGTTCCGAAGAGATCCTGCCGGCCGATGCCGTGGTGATCGCCTTCGGCTTCCGCCCGAGCCCGGCGCCGTGGTTCGAGCAGCATGGCATCCAGATGGACAGCCAGGGCCGCGTCGTGGCTCCGGAGAAAGGCAAGTTCAAGCACCAGACCAGCAACCCGAAAGTCTTTGCCGGTGGCGACATGGTGCGCGGGTCGGACCTGGTGGTGACGGCGATCTTCGAAGGGCGTACTGCTGCTGAAGGGATTCTGGACTACCTCGAAGTCTGATCGATCGCTATCGCGGGGCAAGCCCGCTCCTGCAGGGACCACGCATCCCTTTGCAGGAGCAGGCTTGCCCCGCGATGCATTTTGTATACAAAAAACCTTGATCCATGGCACCCGATAGACAAAACGCATGGCCCTGGCCGTGCCTTTTGTGCTGGCGTCTGAGAAAATGCCCGCACTTTTTTGCTGGATGCCGACATGACTGCCCTGAAGAACGATCGTTTCCTGCGTGCACTGCTCAAGCAACCCGTAGACGTGACCCCGGTGTGGATGATGCGCCAGGCGGGCCGCTACCTGCCGGAGTATCGCGCCAGCCGCGCCAATGCCGGCGACTTCATGAGCCTGTGCATGAACCCGCAGTTCGCCTGTGAGGTGACGCTCCAGCCGTTGGACCGCTACCCGCTCGACGCCGCAATCCTCTTCTCCGACATCCTCACCATCCCCGATGCCATGGGCCAGGGCCTGTACTTCGAGACGGGCGAAGGCCCACGTTTCAAGAAGGTCGTCAGCACCCTGGCCGATATCGAGGCGCTGCCGATCCCCGATCCGCACAAGGACCTGGGCTATGTGATGGACGCGGTCAGCACCATCCGCCGTGAGCTCAACGGGCGCGTGCCACTGATCGGCTTCTCCGGCAGCCCCTGGACCCTGGCGACCTACATGGTCGAGGGCGGCTCGTCGAAGGACTTCCGCAAGACCAAGGCGATGCTGTACGACCAGCCCGAGGCCATGCACCTGCTGCTCGACAAGCTGGCGCAGTCGGTCACCAGCTACCTCAACGGCCAGATCAAGGCCGGCGCCCAGGCCGTGCAGATCTTCGACACCTGGGGCGGGGCGCTGTCGGCAGCGGCCTATCAGGAGTTCTCCCTGGCCTACATGCGCAAGATCGTCAGCGGTCTGATTCGCGAGCATGAAGGGCGCAAGGTGCCGGTCATCCTGTTCACCAAGAACGGCGGCCTGTGGCTGGAAAGCATCGCCGAGGCCGGTGCCGACGCGCTGGGGCTGGACTGGACCTGCGAGATCGGCGACGCCCGTCGTCGCGTCGGCGACAAGGTCGCGCTGCAGGGCAACATGGACCCGACCGTGCTGTACGCCAAGCCTGAGGCGATCCGCAACGAAGTGCAGCGGATCCTGGCCAGCTACGGGCAGGGCAGCGGCCATGTGTTCAACCTGGGTCATGGCATCACGCCGGAGGTGGACCCGGAACATGCCGGTGTGTTCATCAACGCCGTGCACGAGTTCTCGGCCCAATATCACCAGTAGAATCGGCGTCTTCGGCAAAAAGCCCGGCCCTGTGCCGGGCTTTTTGCTTCATTAAGCTTGAATTCAGCGATCGTCGGTAATCTGGTGCCATCAAAACGCAAACAGGACTCGATCATCATGAAAGCTCGCTATCTCGCCCTCATCCTCGCCCCTCTGTTCAGCACCGCCGCCCTGGCTTCCAGTTACACCGGCCCAGGTGCCCAAGCGGTGACTACTGTCGCCGCCGCCAAGGAAGCCGCTGACGACACTCCCGTGGTGCTGCAGGGCTACGTGACCAAGAAGATCAACAACGACGACAAGTACGAGTTCAAGGACAACACCGGCACCATCACCGTCGAAATCGACAACGAAGACCTGCCGCCGACGCCGTTCAACGACAAGACCAAGGTCAAGCTGACCGGCGAGGTGGAGAAACACCTGATGAGCCGTGAGGTGGATGTGGATATCGTTGAGATCGTCAACTGACGAAGGCTGCTTCGCGGCGGTTCGGCGCCCCGAACCGCCGCGAATGCCTCACACCGACTTAGGTGCCAACTTGCTCAGGCGCAACGCCACCAGCAATGCCACTGCCAGCAAACTGCCGATGAACAGGCCGATGCCATTCCACCCGGCGTAATGCCAGAACATCCCGCCCGCCGTCCCGGCGACACTCGATCCTGCGTAATAGCAGAACAGGTACAACGAAGACGCCTGCCCCTTGGCCTTGAGCGCGCGTCGGCCGATCCAGCTGCTGGCCACCGAATGGGCGCCGAAGAAGCCGAAGGTGAACACCAGCATTCCGACGATCACCACTGGCAACGGGGTGAACAGAGTCATCAGCATGCCACCGGCCATCACCAGGATGCTCGCCCAGAACACCCTGCGACGCCCCAGCCGATCGGCCAGCGCGCCAACCTGCGCCGAGCTGTAGATGCCCGACAGGTACACCACCGACAGCAAGCCGACCAGCGCCTGGTTCATGTGATAGGGCTCGGCCAGCAGGCGATAGCCGATGTAGTTGAACAGAGTGACGAAGGCGCCCATCAGCAGAAAGGCTTCGAGGAACAGCCAGGGCAGGCCGGCATCCTTGAAGTGCATGAGGAAGCCGTCGAGCAGATTGCGTGGCTTCAGCGACTGGGCGCGGAAGTTGCGTGATTCCGGCAGCACCTTCCAGAACACTACCGCGGCCAGCAGCGCCAGGCTGCCGATCACCAACATCGCGGTGTGCCAGCTGACGAAGTCGATCAGCACCCCGGTGATCAGCCGTCCGCTCATCCCGCCGATGGCATTGCCACCGATGTACAGGCCCATGGCCAGGCCGATGTGCTGCGGGTGGATTTCCTCGCTCAGGTAGGTCATTGCCACCGCCGCCAGGCCGCTCAGCGACAGGCCGACCAGTGCGCGGGTGGCAAGCACGCCTTCCCAGGTCGGCATCACTGCGCTGGCCAGTGTCGCCAGGGCAGCGCACACCAGGGCCGAGACCATCACCGGCTTGCGCCCGATGCGATCGGAAATGGGCCCGGTGACCAGCAGACCGAACGCCAGCATGGCGGTGGACACCGAGAGCACCAGGCTGCTCTGCGCAGCATTGATCGAGAACTCCTGCGACAGCAGCGGCATCATCGGTTGCACGCAGTAGAGCAGGGCGAACGTGGCGAACCCGCCGCTGAACAGCGCCAGCACGGTTTTCATGAAGGCTGGGGTGCCTTTTTCGATCCACACGTCGTTCAGGGGAGGCACTTCGAGTTCGGCAGGAAGGAGGGCTACAGCAGTTTTCACGGGTGATACCTCTGGCGCAATGAAAAAAGCATATAGCTGGCTAATGATTAGATCCAATATATTGTTCGACCTATTTGATAGCTTTAGCGACTTATTTGGGGCCGATCATGGAACTGCGTCACCTGCGTTACTTCATCGCCGTCGCCGAAGAACTGCACTTCGGCCGTGCAGCCCAACAGTTGGGCATCTCCCAGCCACCCTTGAGCCAGCAGATACAGGCGCTGGAACAGGAGCTGGGGGCGCGTCTGTTCGAGCGCACCAATCGTCGAGTCGAGCTGAGCGAGGCTGGACGACTGTTTCTCGAGGAGGCACGCCAGGTGCTGGCGCAAGTCGACAAGGCGGCCGATGTGGCGCGTCGTGCGCAGTTGGGGGAACTGGGCGAGATGAAGATTGGCTTCACCTCGTCGGCGCCCTTCACCTCGAGGATTTCCCAGGCGATCCACGCCTTCCGCCAGCGCTTCCCGGCGGTGCACCTGCACCTCACGGAGATGAGCAGCCGTGAGGTGGTCGACGCGGTGTTCGACGAATCCATCGAGGTCGGCCTGATGCGTCCGCTGCCGGTGCCGGAAGGGCTGGCGGTCACCGAGTTGTTTCGCGAGCCGCTGGTCGTGGTGCTCAATGCCTCCCATCCGCTGGCACTGGGCGGCGAGCAAGGCCTGTATATGCGGGACCTGGCTCACGAGCCGTTCGTATTCTTCCCACGCAGCTACGGCAGCGGTCTGTATGCGCAATTGATGGACCTGGCACGCCAGGCTGGCTTCAGCCCGCATTTTGCCCAGGAAGCCGGTGAGGCGCTGACCATCATCGGGTTGGTCTCGGCGGGCCTCGGGGTATCGGTGCTGCCAGCGTCGTTCCAGCGCATCCGCATCGATGGCGTGGTGTACCGCACGCTGCTCGACGAGCAGGCGAGCAGTGCGGTCTGGCTGGTGCGCCGCGAGGGCGCGGGCTCTGCGATGGCGAGGGCATTCGTCGATCTGCTGGCGGGGTTGGAAAAGCCCGAAGGTGCTGGCTAAACCGCCGCGCCGGACACATACTCGGGCATTCCCTGATACACGGAGGTCAGTCATGCGGCGCGTGGTGTTCAATCAGAAAGGTGGCGTGGGCAAGTCGAGCATCGCCTGCAACCTGGCGGCGGTCAGTGCCAACGAAGGCTACCGGACCCTGTTGATCGACCTGGATGCCCAGGCCAACTCGACCCAGTATCTGACCGGTTTGACGGGTGACGATATCCCCATGGGTATTGCCGATTTCTTCAAGCAGAGCCTGTCCAGCGGGCCGTTCAGCAAGAAGAACAAGGTCGATATCTACGAAACGCCATTCGACAACCTGCACGTGGTCACCGCCACCGCCGAGCTGGCCGACCTGCAGCCCAAGCTCGAGGCCAAGCACAAGATCAACAAGCTGCGCAAATTGCTCGATGAGCTGGACGAAGACTACGAGCGGATCTACATCGACACCCCGCCAGCGTTGAATTTCTATGCGGTTTCCGCGTTGATCGCCGCAGATCGTGTGCTGATTCCCTTCGATTGCGACAGCTTCTCGCGCCAGGCCCTGTACGGCCTGCTGGCCGAGATCGAGGAACTCAAGGACGACCACAACGAAGACCTCCAGGTAGAGGGCATCGTGGTCAACCAGTTCCAGTCACGGGCCAGCCTGCCTCAGCAGATGCTCGACGAGCTGCTCGCCGAGGGCCTGCCGGTGCTGCCGGTGTACCTGGGCAGCTCGGTGAAGATGCGCGAATCCCACCACGCCAGCCTGCCGCTGATTCACCTGGAGCCGCGGCACAAGCTGACACAGCAGTTTGTCGAGCTGCACTCGCTGCTCGAAGAAAACGCTTAGATGCCTTGCCTGCGCACCCACTCCAGCAATGACTGCAGTGGAAACGCCCCCGCTGCGCGTTGAATGGCACCGGCTTTGCCGGTGTTCGCGGGCAAGTCGGGGCGCCGAACCGCCGCTCCCACAGGGATGGATTGCCCCCAAGAAGTTGGACACCAATCCAACCCTTGGGGGCAGTCCAGGTCAGTCGTAGTTCAGGAAGAGCAGCTGATTTCCAGGTGCTTGCCCCACTCCGGTGGCCGCTCGGCATAGGCATGCATCCCGGGCTGCTCCTCGAACGGCTTGCACAGGACCTGGTGCAGGCGTCGCACTTCACTGTAGTCCCCGCCCTCTGCCGCTTCGATGGCGCGCTGCGCGAGATAGTTACGCAGGATGTACAACGGGTTGACCGCATGCATGCGCTCACGCCGACCCTGCGCGTTACCCGCTTCGCGCTGGCAGCGCGCCAGGTAGTCGGCGCCCCAGGCGTCGAAGCCGGCGAGGTCGATGAAGTCATCGCGAACCACCTGCAGCGCCTGTTCCACAGGTTGCTCGCCAAGGCGGCGGAAGAACAGGGTGTAGTCCACGCCGCCACTCTGCATGCGTTGCAGCAGGCGTTCGACCAGGGCCATGTCGCCGTCTTCGGCGGTGGTCAGGCCCAGTCGTCGGCGCATCAGGTCCAGATAGTGCGCCTGGTACAGCGGCAGGAACAGCCCCAGGGTTTCCTTGAGCGCATCTACTTCGATCACCTTGGTCAGGGCCTGGGCCAGGGCGCTCAGGTTCCAGTGGGCGATCGGCACCTGGTTGGCGTAGCTGTAGCGGCCGCGGTCGTCGGAGTGGTTGCAGATGAAGTTGGCGTCGAAGTCGTCGAGGAAGGCGTAGGGGCCAAAATCAAAGGTGATGCCCAGGATCGACATGTTGTCGGTGTTCATCACCCCATGACAGAAACCATAGGCCTGCCAGCGCGCGATCAGCTCGGCGTTGCGCTCGACGATGGTGCGGAACATCGCCAGGTAGGGCTGTTCGGCGTCGCGACATTCGGGGTAGTGCTGTTCAAGCACGTGGTCGATGAGTACGCGTTGCTGCTCGGGCTGCTGGGTGTAGTAGAAGTATTCGAAATGACCGAAGCGCACGTGGCTCTGCGCCAGGCGTAGCAGCATGGCCGCGCTTTCACGAGTCTCGCGCCACACCGGGGTGCTCGAACCCACCACGCACAGCGCCCGGCTGCTGGGGATGCCCAGGGCGTGCAGTGCTTCTGAAGCAAGGAATTCGCGGATCGAGGAGCGCAGCACTGCGCGGCCGTCGCCCATGCGTGAGTACGGGGTCTGGCCGGCGCCCTTGAGGTGCAGGTCCCAATGCTCGCCGGCATCGTTCAGCACCTCGCCCAGCAGCAGGCCGCGGCCGTCCCCCAGGCGCGGGTTGTAAGAGCCGAACTGATGGCCGGAATAGACCATCGCCCGTGGGTCGGCCTCTTCCCAGAGCTTGTGGCCGCTGAACAGCTCGGCGAACACCGGCTCATCGGCCTGGGCC
Organism: Pseudomonas wayambapalatensis; assembly: GCA_014268975.2. Classification (GTDB taxonomy): domain Bacteria; phylum Pseudomonadota; class Gammaproteobacteria; order Pseudomonadales; family Pseudomonadaceae; genus Aquipseudomonas; species Aquipseudomonas wayambapalatensis. The sequence continues at coordinate 496,202 of CP077096.1, forward strand.
GGGTCGAGGTCGAGCAGGGCCATGGCCGATTCACTGGCGACCACCAGGCGCGGCTCGGCAATCGGCTCGGGCAGCACCTGGGTGGAGTAGGTGTCGCCGAGTTGGGCGAAGCGGTTATCGAAGGTGAGTTGGTCGAGGGCTTTCACGTGGCCGGCTCCTGGCTATCAGTGACATGGTGCCGCCTTGCGGCCCTGCGCGGGGCAAAGCCCGCACCTACAGAACTCGGTTTCCTGTGGGAGCGGGCTTGTCCCGCGATCGAGGGCAAAGCCCTCGCAGGCATTCTGGGCGCTTGCACCCATCAGCGTCCACTCAGCTCGGTGGTGTGCTGTCGGGTTTGCTCTCCAGCGGGATCATCTGCTGCTTGCCGCCCTTGGTGTCCATCAGGAACACCTCCACCTGGCGGACCGAGATCTTGATGTCGTGGGCCTTGAACTCACGGTTGATATAGCGGTTGATCTCGTCCAGCGTCGGGTTGCGGTCGCCCAGGTCGCGCACGTGCATGCGCAACTCATGATCCAGCGAGCTTTCGCCGAACTGCAGGAAATACACGATCGGCTCAGGGTCCTTGAGCACGCGTGGGTTTTCATGGGCGCCCTTGAGCAGCAGGTCGCGCACCAGGTCCAGGTCGGAGCCGTAGTCGATGCCCAGCTTGAGCGTCACCCGTGTAACGGTGTCGGTCAGCGACCAGTTGATCAACTGGCCAGTGATGAACGTCTTGTTGGGGACGATGATGTCCTTGCGGTCGAAGTCGGTGATGGTCGTGGCGCGAATGCGGATCTTGCTCACCGTGCCGGACAGGTTGCCGATGGTGATGGTGTCGCCGATCCGCACCGGGCGCTCGAACAGGATCATGATGCCGGAGATGAAGTTGGCGAAGATCTCCTGCATGCCGAAGCCCAGGCCCAGAGACAGGGCGGCGACCAGCCATTGCAGCTTGTCCCAGCTCACCCCGAGGGTGGCCAGGGTGCTGACGATGCCCACGCCGACGATCACGTAGGACAGCAGCGTGGTGATCGCGTAGGCACTGCCCTGGGCCAGGCTCAGGCGCGACAGTACCAGCACTTCCAGCAGGCCCGGCAGGTTGCTGGCCAGGGCAATGGTGATGCCGGCGATGACCAGTGCACCGAGCAGGTCGCCGAGGCTGATCGGCACCATGCTGGCCGTTGCGCCGGTGCCGCTGGCGTATTCGTACAGGGTGACGTTGTTGAGGTAGGAGAATACGGTGATCAGGTCCGACCATACCCAGTACAACCCACCGATGAAGCCGCCGAGCAGGGCCAGGCGGATCAGGCGCAAGGACTGCTGGTTGACCTGCTCGATGTCCAGGGTCGGTTCCTCGACGATGACTTCGCCGTCCAGGCCTTCCTTGGCGGCCGCGCGCTTGCTCAGCGCGCGCTGGTAGGCCAGGCGTCGCGCCGCCACCGACAGGCCGCGAACGAACGCCGCCTCGATCACCAGCCAGAACAGCAGCAGGTAGAGGGTGTAGATCAGGCGGTCGGTGAGTTTCAGTGCGGTGTAGTAGTAGCCGAAGCACACCGCGACGAACAGCGCGATCGGCAGCGCGGTGAACGCTACCCCGACCGCCTTGCGGAACAGCGATGTGTCACGGTGTGCCGGGCTGCTCAGCAGCAGACGGCTGAGCAGCCAGGCCATCAGCGCATAGCAGGCCAGCACCACGCCGATGCCCAGCACGTCGTCGGCCAGCGCCGAAGGCTGGTGTTCGGCCACCGCGACCACACCCACCAGGGCCAGCACAACCGTGCCGAGCCTGCGTACCCAACCGCGCAGGAACTCGACCTGCGGCTTGTGCCAGCGGAAGTGCACCTCGGCCACGCCTCCGGGGGCCAGCACGCGGTAGGCGGTGTAGAACACCAGCCAGGCCTGGGCCAGTTGCCACAGCGCGGCGCCGAGATTGGCGTTCTGGCCGCGGGCGTCGATCTGCAAGGCATAGCTGCACAGTGCCAGGCCCAGGCTTACCGGCATGGCCAGGAGGATGTTGATCAGGATCGCCTGGGGGGTGTGCCACTGGCTGTCGCGACGGAAGTGGCCGATATCCTGGTGCACCTTGCCCAGGCGCTGGTACAGGTACTTGCGCCTCCACAGCAGTGCGCCGATCACCAGCAGCAGCGGCAGGAACAGCAGTGGGCGCTGGCTCAGGCCGTCGGCCAGTTCCTTGATGCCCGAACCCCAGGGCAGGCTGGCGACCTGGTCGGCGAAGCGCTCGGGCACATAGCGCAACCAGTCCCAGTCCAGCGGCTTGTTGCTGGGGATCCAGAACATCTGCTCATCGAGGGTGGTGCGCAGATTCTGCGCGGTGCCCAGCAGCTGCTTCTGGTTGAGCTGCAGGGTGATGGATTCGTTGAGCAGTGCCGACAGTTCGCGGTTCAGGCGCTCGAGCAGGTCGCTGCGGGTGATGGCGACTTCCAGCAGTGCCTTGCGCAGTTGCGGGGTGACGTCCTGCTCAGGCTGGGTGGACAGCAGCTTGTCGACATAGCTGACCGGGCTGCTCATCTGCTCGCGCTGCTGGTTGACCTCGAACTGGTACAGGCGGATATCGGCGATCTGGTCGGCCAGGTCGCGATCCACCTTCAGGTGCGGCAGCGCCTGCTTCTGCTTGTAAAGGATCTTCGACAGCAGCAGGCTGCCCTTGAGTACGTTGATCTGCTCGTCCAGCGCCTGGTCGGCCTGGGTCAGTGTGTCGAGCTGCTGCTTGGTCTGCAGGTTCTGCTGGGTGAGTTCGTTGAGGCGGTCGGTGCTGCGCAGCAGGTAGTCGGAGAGCTTGAGGTTGGCGGCGCTCTCGTTGGCCAGCAGGGTGCTGCCGCCGGCCTTCTGCGCTTCGATCGACTGCTGGGTGACGGTCTGTTGCGACTGTGCCAGGCGTTTCTCGTTGATCAGTGTCTGCAGGTCCTGGATTTCTTGCTCAAGGCGTGTGGCACGCTCGATCAGCAGGTCGTGGCGGGCGTTGCCCAGATCCTGCAGCAGGCTGTTGCCGGCCAGCTCCTGGCGGCGCAGCAGGGTGAGGGCGTTGAGCGAGGCCAGTTCGGCGTTGAGCTGGTTGCGCTGGTCGACGGAAATCGCCTTGCCATTGTCCTTGCCCGATTTCAGCGCGTTGTTGATCTGCTGGGCGCGGGTCTGGTTGTTGCTGATCTCGGCCTGGGCACGTTCGGGGCGGGTCTGGGAGTTGATGATCAGGCTGTTGGCTTCGGACAGCGCCTTTTGCAGCTCGCCCTGCTGGGTGCTGCGTTCGCTGAGCATCTGCTCGAGCTGCGGCACGCTGAGGCTGGCATAGCGCTGGGCCACGGGCGTGACCTTGGTGTCCTTGAGCTTGGCCAGTTCGCGCTGGCTGTCGCGGGTTTCCTGAGGGGCGCCGGCCAATTGCTGCTTGAGGTCGGCGAGTTTCTTCTCGCTATCCTCTTTGCTGGCGATCAACGCGAGGGTCTGCTCCAGCACCTGCTGGAGCGCCTTCTGCTCGGGCTCCGGCAGCTTGCGCTCGGCAATCTTGTCGAGGCTGTTCTGGATGCCGGGAGCGGCCGGCACCTCGGCCGCCACGGCGGCGAACGACAGGGAAAGGCACAGCCCCAGCAGGGCTGCGCGGACATACACGCGCAGGGACATAGGCAGACTACTTGCGAGAGGGCACGAACGGAGTTTAGAGGAACAGCCCCGGGCCGGGCCGGGTTCCTTCGGGGAATCTGACGCCCACTTTCTGGATCTTGTTCCCGTCCATGGTCGCGACTGTCCAGATCGTGCTGTGCCATTCGACCTGGTCGCCTACGACTGGAGCGCCTCCGACCTTCTGTCGGATGAACTGCGCCAACGGCATTTTCGCATCCAGCCCGTCGAGCTTCAGGCCATAAAGTGCTGCCACCGCGCCGAGCTCGGCATCGCCTTCGAGGACGAAGTCACCGAAGAAGCGCAGGTCCAGGCCGCGCTGTGGCGCCTGGCTGAACAGTTTGCCCAGGGCTGGCAGGTTGTGCTCATGGCCGATCACGCAGAGCATGTCGCCGACCTCCAGCACGGTACTGCCCGAGGGGTGCAGCAACTGCTCGCCACGGAACAGCGCGGCAATGCGCGTGCCCTCGGGCATCTTCAGCTCGCGCAGGGCTGCGCCGATGCACCATTTTTCCGCGCCCAGGCGGTAGACGAACAGCTCCCATTCGCTGGTGATGTGCACCTCCAGCGCCGAGCGCGAGATCGGCGCTGGATCTGGCGGCACCGTGACCTTCAGCAGCTTGGCCATCCACGGCAGGCTGGTGCCTTGCACCAGCAGCGACACCAGCACGATGAAGAACGCCAGGTTGAAGAACAACTGCGCATCGGGCAGGCCCGCCATCAGCGGGAACACCGCAAGGATGATCGGTACCGCGCCGCGCAGGCCAACCCAGGAAATGAAGCCCTTTTCGCGGCCGTGGAACGCCTTGAACGGCAGCAGTGCGGCCAGCACCGACAGTGGGCGGGCGAAGAGGATCATCCACAGCGCCAGGCCCAGGGCGGGCAGGGCGATGGGCAGCAGGTCGTGCGGGGTGACCAGCAGCCCCAGCACCAGGAACATGCCGATCTGCGCCAGCCAGGCCATGCCGTCGAGCATGTGCAGGATGCCGTGGCGGCTGCGGATCGGCTTGTTGCCCAGCACCAGGCCGCACAGGTAGACGGCAAGGAAGCCGCTGCCGTGCAGGGCGTTGGTCAGGGAGAACACCACCAGGCCCCCGGCGATCACCAGGATCGGGTACAGGCCACCGGCCAGGTTGATGCGGTTGACCAGTTGCAGCATCAGCCAGCCGCCACCCAGGCCCAGCAGGCCGCCGATGCCGAACTCGCGGATCAGGTGGGTCAGCAGGCTCCAGTGCAGGCCGGTCTGGCCGCTGGCGATCATGTCGATCAGGGTGACGGTGAGGAACACCGCCATCGGGTCGTTGCTGCCCGACTCGATCTCGAGCGTCGCCGTGACCCGTTCGTTCAGGCCTTTGCCACCGAGCAGCGAGAAAACCGCCGCGGCGTCGGTAGAGCCGACGATGGCACCGATGAGCAGGCCCTGGATCAGGCTCAGGTCGAACAGCCAGGCAGCGACCATGCCGGTCAGGCCCGTGGTGATGAGCACGCCCACCGTGGCCAGCGACAAGGCTGGCCACAGGGCTACGCGGAAACTCGCTACCCGCGTGCGCAGGCCGCCGTCGAGCAGGATCACGGCAAGCGCGAGGTTGCCCACCAGGTAGGCGGTCGGGTAGTTGTTGAAGATGATGCCGCCACCATCGACACCCGCGACCATGCCGACCGCGAGGATGATGACCAGGATAGGGATGCCCAGACGCGACGACAGAGAGCTGACCAGGATACTTGCGCCCACCAGCAATGCGCCGATCAGAAACAGGCTGTTGATGGTGCTGGCATCCAAAGGCAGGTACTCCGGGATATCGCGGAAAGATGACTTGACTCGCAAGTCGCGTGCCAATCGATTCTAACCTGATGAATTGCCAGCATGTAAAGCGTTTCTGCAGATGTACAAAAGGCACCGCGGTGGGTGCCTTTTGTTGTGTTGCCTATGCGGGCCCTTTCGCGGGCAAGCCCGCTCCCACAGATTCACCACAGGCATGAAGACTTGTGCAGTACCTGTGGGGAGCTGGCTTGTCGGGGCGACGAACCGCCGCGAAGAGCCCGGTGCAGGATTACGCCTGCTTCACCTCACGCATCGGCTTGCCCTTCACCGGCGCACCGTTGGCCTTGTAGTACTTGGCCGTGCTGCGTGGCAGTGGCTTGCGGCCACGGATCTTGTCGGAGATTTTCTCGGCGATCATGATCGTGGTGGCGTTGAGGTTGCCGGTGATGATGATCGGCATGATCGACGCATCGACCACACGCAGGCCTTGCATGCCATGCACGCGGCCTTCGCCATCGACCACCGCCATGTCGTCGGTGCCCATCTTGCACGAGCAGGATGGGTGGAACGCGGTTTCGGCGTGCTCGCGGATGAATTTGTCCAGCTCTTCATCGGTCTGCACGTGCGCGCCCGGGCTGATCTCGCGACCGCGATACGGGTCCAGCGCAGGCTGGGCCATGATCTCGCGGGTCAGGCGGATGCCGTCGCGGAACTCTTGCCAGTCCTGTTCGGTGGCCATGTAGTTGAACAGGATGCTCGGGTGCTGGCGCGGGTCCTTGGACTTGAGTTGGATGCGGCCACGGCTTGGCGAACGCATCGAGCCCATGTGCGCCTGGAAGCCATGTTCCTTCACGCCGTTGGAGCCGTTGTAGTTGATCGCCACCGGCAGGAAGTGGTACTGGATGTTCGGCCACTCGAACTCAGGGCGGGTGCGGATGAAACCACCGGCCTCGAACTGGTTGCTGGCGCCGATGCCGGTGCCGTTGAACAGCCACTCGGCACCGATGGCCGGCTGGTTCCACCACAGCAGCGATGGGTACAGCGACACCGGCTGGGTGCAGGCGTACTGCAGATACAGTTCCAGGTGGTCCTGCAGGTTCTCGCCGACGCCCGGCAGGTCGTGGACCACCGGAATGTCGAGGCTCTCCAGCAGGGCGCGCGGGCCGACACCGGAGCGCTGCAGCAACTGCGGCGAAGCGATGGCGCCGGAGCTGACGATGACTTCCTTGCGGGCACGGGCTTCGACGCGCTCTTCGCTGTCACCGACCAGATAGGTCACACCCACGGCGCGCTTGCCTTCGAAGAGTACGCGGTCGCTCAGGGCGTGAGTGACGATGGTCAGGTTCGGGCGTTTCTTGGCCTGGTCCAGGTAGCCGCGGGCGGTGCTGGAGCGACGACCGTTCTTGGTCACCGAACGGTCCATCGGTCCGAAGCCTTCCTGCTGGTAGCCGTTGAGGTCTTCGGTGCGTGGGTAACCGGCCTGTACACCGGCTTCGACCATGGCATGGAACAGCGGGTTGTTGCCGGCTTTTGGCGTGGCAACGCTGACCGGGCCGTCGCCACCGTGGTAGTCGTTCGGGCCGATGTCGCGGGTTTCGGCTTTCTTGAAGTAGGGCAGGCAGTCCAGGTAGGTCCAGTCTTCCAGGCCTGGCAGTTCGGCCCAGCCGTCGAAGTCCATGGCGTTGCCGCGGATGTAGCACATGCCGTTGATCAGCGAGGAGCCACCCAGGCCCTTGCCGCGGCCACATTCCATGCGGCGGCCATCCATGTGCGGCTCAGGGTCGGTCTCGTAGGCCCAGTTGTAGCGGCGGCCCTGCAGCGGGAAGGCCAGGGCGGCTGGCATCTGGGTGCGGAAATCGAAGCGGTAGTCGGGGCCGCCGGCTTCCAGCAGCAGCACCGAGACGCTGGCGTCTTCGGTCAGGCGGGTGGCCAGGGTGTTACCGGCCGAACCGGCACCGACGATGATGTAATCGTATTCTTGGGACATGCAAAGTACCCTCGTTGGCAGTGTTCAGGGGGCGGGAGCGCCCGTGCGCAAAGGCACGGGCGTGGCCAGACCGGTCTTAGAAGACCGAGTTGTAGCCGCCCAGCTCGACCTGCACCGACTTGATGCGAGTGTATTGAGCCAGCGAGCTGACGCCGTTCTCACGGCCGACGCCCGACTGCTTGTAGCCGCCAACCGGCATTTCGGCTGGCGATTCACCCCAGGCGTTGATCCAGCAGATGCCGGCTTCGAGCTTGTGGATGATGCGGTGGGCGCGGGTGATGTCGTTGGTGCATACGCCCGCAGCCAGGCCGTACTCGGTGTCGTTGGCGCGGCGGATGACTTCTTCTTCGGTTTCGTAGGTGAGGATGCTCATCACCGGCCCGAAGATTTCTTCCTTGACGATGGTCATGTCGTCGCGGCAGTCGGTGAACACGGTCGGGGCGACGAAGGCGCCCTTGGCGAACGCGCCTTCGGTCAGACGCTCACCGCCGCACAGCACGCGGGCGCCTTCTTCCTTGCCCTTGGCGATGTAGCCCAGGACGCTTTCCATGTGCTGGAAGCTGACCAGCGGGCCGAAGTTGGTGTTCTCGTCTTCCGGGTTGCCGATGCGGATGCGGGCGACGCGCTCGGCGATCTTGGCTTCGAACGCCGCTTTCATCGCGACCGGGACGAACACGCGGGTGCCGTTGGTGCAGACCTGACCGGAGCTGTAGAAGTTGGCCATCATGGCGATGTCGGCGGCCTTGTCCAGGTCGGCGTCGTCGCAGATGATCAGCGGCGACTTGCCGCCCAGTTCCATGGTCACTTCCTTGAGCGAGGAGCTCGAGGCGCTGGCCATGACCTTCTTGCCGGTGGTGGTGCCGCCGGTGAAGGAGACTTTCTCGATGCGTGGGTGCTCGGTCAACAGGGTGCCGACTTCACGGCCGCTACCGGTCAGGACGTTGAACACGCCATCCGGCAGGCCGGCTTCGGTGAAGATCTCGGCCAGTTTCAGGGTGGTCAGCGAGGTGACTTCCGACGGCTTGAAGATCATCGCGTTGCCAGCGGCCAGGGCAGGCGCGGACTTCCACAGGGCGATCTGGATCGGGTAGTTCCACGCGCCGATACCGGCAGTCACGCCCAGTGGCTCGCGACGGGTGTAGACGAAGGACGATTCGCGCAGCGGGATCTGCTCACCTTCGATGGCCGGGACCAGGCCTGCGTAGTACTCCAGTACATCGGCACCGGTGACGATGTCGACGTAGCGGGTTTCGGAGTACGACTTGCCGGTGTCCAGGGTTTCCAGCATGGCCAGCTCGTCGTTGCGCTCGCGCAGGATGTCGACGGCGCGGCGCAGGATGCGCGAACGCTGCATGGCTGTCATCGCGGCCCAGACTTTCTGGCCACGTTCGGCGCTCTCGACGGCGCGCTCGACGTCAGCCTCGGTCGCACGCTGGACGTGGGCAAGGACTTCGCCGGTGGCCGGGTTGATGGCCTCGAAGGTGGCATCGCTGCCAGCGTCGACATAACCACCATCGATGTAGAGTTTTTGCGTTCCGAAACGGGCCATAGAGTCCTCGCAAGTGCAGTGTGTGATTGGCTAGCCGCGTCGTGCTCCTGCCGATTGGGCAGTCGCTGCGTGCGATCGTTCAGCCGCCTGGGGGTTGGAATCCAGGTCGTGCTGCTTAGCCAGTTGTAGATCCATGTATTCGTAGGCGATCCGTATTGCCTGCTCTGTGTCGAACGCGTCGCCCGAGAGCGCACCGCGCAGCCACAGGCCGTCGATCAGGGCCGCCAGCCCGCGAGCGGCCTTGCGCGCATGGTAGAGCGGCAAGACACGGCGGAACTGGCAGCACAGGTTGGAGTAAAGGCGGTGATCGTTGATCCGCTGCAACCTGTGCAAGGACGGCTGGTGCATGCTGGCGGCCCAGAAGGCCAACCAGGTTTTCATTGCCGGGCCGCTGACCTGGCTTGCGTCGAAGTTGCCTTCGACGATCACTCTCAGGTGCGCCCGCGGGCTGTCGTCTGTGAGGGCTTGTCGGCGGGCGACGGTGCCTTCGCTCAACGCGTTCATGAGGTAGCGCATGGTCGCTGCGATCAGGCCGTTCTTGTCCTGAAAGTAGTGACTGATGATGCCGTTCGACACACCGGCCAAACGGGCAATCAGCGCAATGCTGGCATCTCCCAGACCGACCTGGTCGACAGCCTGCAATGTGGCGTCGATCAACTGCTGGCGGCGGATGGGTTGCATACCGACCTTGGGCATCTTGCTATCTCCTCAGGCCTGCGAGCGGACGACCTGCATCCGACTCGGCAAGGGCCAGTCTATTTTGTTTTGATTGAACGTTCAATCAATAAAGAATAAGCTCTGCGACAATTTGTGCCATTGACAGTTTTTCAGGCGGTCGAGAAAGCACGGATTGACACCCCAGGAAAACGTGTAACCCCCGGAATACAAGGCGTTGACGGGCAAGAACGATGCATGGACAGATTCTGCCGAGCGGTCGATGACCGCGCGGACGACCCTTGGAGCGGGTCAGGCGAGCTGTGACGAATGCGCGCATCCAGCAAGGATGGCAGCGTTCAGGCAGTGCCCGCCGGTCTGTTTAATTGCAGCGTTTCGATTCGGGATCACGGTTTCCAGGGTGCTTTTATAACACCTGACGCAGTGGGGCTATTGCACCAATTGCGCGGGAACTGACTGATTAGCCTCCACAGCCTTACTGCCCGGAGCATTCGTGCAATGAGTTCTGCCTCCCTGACAAAGCCCCCCGCCGAGAGGGTTCGGGTCAACCGCGTGGTGTTCTTCACCTCCGCGCTGCTGGTCCTCGCGTTGACTGCCTTGCTTATCGCTGTACCCGAAACCGCCGGCCAGGTGCTGGGCGTGGCCCAGAGATGGCTGACGCGCACCTTCGGCTGGTACTACATGCTGGTGATCTGTGGTTACCTCGTGTTCGTCGTCTTCCTGGCCTTCTCCGACTACGGCAAGCTCAAGCTGGGCGGCAAGGATGACCAGCCCGACTTCAGCTATGGCGCCTGGGCCGGCATGCTGTTCTCGTCCGGTATCGGTATCTCGCTGCTGTATTTCGGCGCATCCGAACCGCTGGACCACTACTTCAACCCGCCCGAAGGCACCCCCGCGAGCCTCGAAGCGGCGCGCCAGGGCCTGCAACTGACCTTCCTGCACTGGGGCCTGCATGGCTGGGCGATCTACGCCCTGGTGGGCCTGGCCGTGGGCTACTTCGCCTACCGCCACAACCAGCCGCTGGCGCTGCGTTCGGCGCTGTACCCGCTGGTCGGTGAGCGCTGGGTCAAGGGCGCGGCGGGCAACGCCGTGGACATCTTCGGCATGTTCGTCACCCTGCTGGGCCTGGTGACCAACCTGGGTATCGGTTCGATGCAGGTGTCTTCGGGCCTGGAATACCTGTTCGGCATGGACCACAGCAAGACCAACCTGCTGGTGGTCATTCTGGTGATGGCTGGGGTGGCCACCGTCGCCGCCGTGTCGGGGGTGGAAAACGGCATTCGCCGCCTGTCCAACCTGAACATCATGCTGTTCAGCGGCCTGCTGATCTTCGTCCTGCTTGGCGGCAACACCCTGCACCTGCTCAACGGCTTCGTGCAGAACGTCGGCGACTACCTCAACGGCATCGTGCTCAAGACCTTCGACCTCTACGTCTACGAGGGCGAGGCGGGCAAATCCGAGCGCTGGCTGGGCCTGTGGACCGTGTTCTACTGGGCCTGGTGGATCTCCTGGGGCCCGTTCGTCGGCATGTTCATCGCCCGTATCTCCAAGGGCCGTACCGTACGCCAGCTGGTCAGCGGCGTGCTGCTGATCCCGCTGGGCTTCACCCTGGCGTGGCTGTCGATCTTCGGCAACACCGCGTTGGACCTGGTAATCAACCAGGGCGCCGTGGAGCTGGGCAAGACCGCGTTGGAACAGCCGTCGATGTCGATCTACCAGTTGCTGGAATACTTCCCGGCGGCCAAGGTGGTGATCGGTGTGGCGGTGTTCGTCGGCTTCGTGCTGTTCCTCACCCCGGCCGACTCGGGTGCGGTGATGATGGCCAACCTTTCGTGCAAAGGTGGCCAGGTCGACGAGGACGCGCCGCACTGGATGGTGGTGTTCTGGTCGGTGATCATCACCCTGGTCACCATCGGCCTGCTGTTCGCCGGCAACTTCGAAGCCATGCAGACCATGGTGGTGCTGGCCGGCCTGCCGTTCTCGGTGGTGCTGGTGCTGTTCATGTTCGGCTTGTACAAGGCGATGATGCAGGATGTCGCGGTCGAGCAGGAACGTGCGGAGCTGGCTGCCCGTGGCCGTCGTGGCTTCAGCGAGCGCCTCACGCAACTGGAGCTCGAGCCGACCCAGGCGGTGGTGCAGCGCTTCATGGACAAGCAGGTCAGCCCGGCCCTCAAGGAGGCGGCTGAACAACTGCGCGCCCAGGGCTTCGAGGTGGAGACCCGCGTCGGTCAGTCGCGCAACATGATGGGTGTGCGGGTGATGATGGAAGAGGGCAACCCCTTCGTTTATGAAGTCAGCCTGGACGGCTATCTGGCGGCACCGAGCGAGGCATCTGCCGGGGGCGAGCCTGAAGTGCGCCAGCGCTTCTACCGCGCCGAGGTGTACCTGCACAACGGTAGTCAGGAGTACGACCTGATGGGCTTCCTGCCCGAGCAGATCGTGCGCGATGTGCTCGATCAGTTCGAAAGCCATCGCCAGTTGCTGGGGCGTGTCTACAGCTGATCGCCCCTACGCGTGCTGTCATGAAAAGGCCCTGTCACACGACAGGGCCTTTTTGTTTGCCTCAGCGAGCTACAGGCGCAATCACGTCGGTGCGGACCGCAGATTGTTGGCGGATGATGTCCTCGCCTCGGGTGCAGATCTTCAGCGGCAGCTTGCTGGCCTCGAAGATGAAGTGGGTGTGACGCAGGAGGCCAAAGCCCTTGGGGTCGTCACAGTCGATCTTCGCTGCCGGGCCTTGCTTGACCCGGTAGTGGACCACGTCCGGTGGATGGCGTGTCCAGGTGACTCGCACGCCACCATTGTCCTGATACGCATAGGTCACGTCGGGGAAGGGCACGTCCTTGGCGGGCAACAGTTCCGTCGCCAGCGTCAGGCTGTTGGCCATCAGCGCGAACGAGGGCGCCTGCTCGGGGGTATTCACGCCGATCAGGCAGAGAAAGTGCCAGCCGGGCTCTGGGCCGACGGGGGCGTCGATCGGCACTTCCCCCGCAGCGATGGTGCCGCTGTAGCCGGTCGGCTCTTCGCAGGCCAGTGGGTCGGTCGTGGTCTTGAAGCGGTAGCGGGGCGTGTCGAGGGTGAAGTGCAGGTTCCAACCGGGCGGGGTGTACTGCCCTTGCTCATCGCTGGCGATCTTTTCCAGAAAGCGAGGCCGCTTGGTCACCGTTGCCGAGAAGCCGGGCAGTAGCTGGCAGCTGTCCAGTGCCAGGTCGGCCACACCTTGCTTGAAGCAGCCGAGGACCCTGTTCAGCGGCATGGCGATGTTGCGTGGCGGGGCGTCTTGCGAGCCTTGCGCATTTACGCAAGGGCTGTTTGTAGCGCAGGGCGCGCTGGCGTCGCTGGTGACACTGTTGATCACTGCGATCACCTGCTGGTCGTCTGGCGTTATCACGGGGCTGCCTGAGGCACCGGCACTGACCCCGGGGCAGTCGTTGACGCGTATGTTGCGCCAGACCCAGGGGTGCTCCAGGGCAAAGTCGGCGGGGTGCTCGGTACAGCTTGCCACGCGCAGGCCCTTGCCGATGCTGCCGGGTTCACCAATGACCACAACCGGTTTTTCTTTGGCCGGGTTGCTGCCCATGCGCAGCGGCATGATGCCTTGCGACATGACTTCATCGAGCGTGGCGTCCAGCTCAAGCAGTGCCAGGTCGGTGCCCTGCATGCTGTTCCACAGGCTGCGCTTGAGAGCGAAGGTCTTGCGCTGCTCCTGGGTGTCGATGAAGTAGTTGAAGGCGATGCTGCCGTGTGTCGGCTGGTCCTGGCCGATGCGGCCATTGCGCGTGTCCACGCAGTGGCCGCTGGTCAGGATGTAGGCGGGGCCGCTGTAGGTCGTGGGCGGGTTGTCGCGGCTGTCGATCAAGGTGGCGATGCACAGTCTGCCGTTGTCCATGGTCAATCGGCCGATTCCGCTCCAGTGCGCATGTTGCGCCTGGGCATTCAACACGGGGCTTGGTGTGCTTGCAGGTTCTGCCATGAGGGCTGCAGGGGCTAATGCACCGAGCAGGGCGGCGAGGCTCCAGGGAGATAGTGAGGGCATCAGTAGGCTCCGTTGTGGGGACACGCAGCAGCCTGTTCCGACAAGAGAGGGTGTGGGCGGTAGATATCGCGTGACCTGATGCAGGGGAGGCAAAACGCCAAGCTTGAGGAGCTGCGGACCAAGCTCGTCAAGGTGAAAGAAACACTCGACCAACCGCCTCCCACGGATCCGGACAACCTTTCCCGGTTCAACACGTTGACCGAACTGTACACCGCAAAACGCGATGCACTGATGCGCGAGATGAACGGCCTGCGCCGGCAGCGTATCGAACTGGTGTATTCCATGTTCGAGCACTACGTCAACGCAGAGAACAGCATTGTCACGCTGCTGGATAACCCTAACTATACCCGCACGACCGCCCACGACAGGGACCAGCGACAAACCCTCACGAATGTGCGTCGAGACCTGATCAGCTATGGCGTGTTCATCCTCGATGAAGCGGTGGCGGTGGGTAACTTCCATGAGTATGACCGGATTGCCAGCAGTTTGAGCGGGGCCACGCCGCAAGCCCGCGCAGCCCTCTATGTCAGGTGCCGGGAGTTGCTTGAGGGGCTGGTGCTGGACCAGCCAAGGATCATGGAGGTCTCCAGCCAGATGGATCGTGTGCTGGCGGTCAGCGATATCGGTATGGAGATCGAATCGAGCAGGGGCCGTGTCACCGTTGCGCAAGTCATCGCCGCTCGCAAGACGTCTACGGTCATGATCCGCTTCTTCCAGGCCATGAGCCTGGTCGAACTGGCCCTTCGCTTGAAAGAAGGAGCCACCAACCAGCATTACACGATCTTCCGTGACGCGATCGCCAGTTACCGTTTGCGTGTTGCCGCCAACTCCCACCATCTCTCGATGTTCTGCGAGCTGCCGATTGCCGAGCGCATCGAGGTGCTGCAAGGTGCCTGGGATGAGTACCTGGCAGCGATCCTCAACTGTGACCGCATCACCAAGCTGGGCAGACGCTTGGTCGATATCCAGCGCCTGGCATCCTACAGAGAGCAGATGGTGCTGTTGAAGACAATGGCAGGCGAGTCGCTGGTCGAAGCCATGCGTGAGCAGGCAGCCGGGCAAGCCCAGGCGCCGCGTCGTGCGGTTTATCCGCTGCGTGCATTGCAAGTGGCGCGCACCCATGCAGGCCAGACAGTGCTGGGTACCGAGGTCATGGTCGATGGGAAGTCGGAATTGCAGGTCAAGGGCGCGTTCAGCGCCCAGGTCCAACACCGTTTTCACAAGACAGGCGGTGCATGGTTCGAAGAGGTCGCGAGCACAGCACCTGAGCCGCAATCGCGGGCCTCGACGCCGGAATCCGAGAGGAAAAGCCGTGAACTGGCTGAGGGCATACTGGCGCAGAACGAGAGCGTCATCGAACAGGCCAAGGCATTGGTGGCCAACGACGCGCAGGACAGCGGGTTGATCTCGATGCTCGATGCGCAGGTCGCCGAGGTGCTGGACTTGCGCGAACAGTTGGCGGACGTGGATAGCACCGACAGCCTGCTGGGTCGTCTGGATGACGCTGTGATCCGGTTGCGCGAGCAGAAGCGCGAATGCCTGGTCGAGCTTTATACCAAGACGCGCTATCCCGGCGCCCATGGGTTGAGCTTCCTCCATCAGCAAGGCTTGATCGCGGTCGAGTACGTGGGGCCGCGCAAGCCGGTTTCGGATGGTTTCCTGGATGAGTACCGCATCAACCTGCTCAAGTCGTCCGCTGACAGCAAGGGCCGCCCCCTGTGGGCTGCGCACTTCCACTTCGCTGACTCCCAGGCGGCGCCCACCGCGTTCGGCAAGGGCCACCTGAAGCTCTGGAGCCAGCGCAAGATGGGCTATAGGGAGCAGATGAGGGCCGCGAGCGAGGGGCAGGTGCTGAGCATCTACCGGGGCAACCTGACCTACGCCCAGGCCAAGGACATCATTCCCTTCAACAGCCTGTAGGCGCTCTGAACGGCGCGCGGATCAACGGTTGCTGTATCGACCGTTGCGACCGTGCGCCGGCATGGCCTGGTTGCTGCGCTCGGCGATCATCTGGCGCAGTTCGATCAACTCGATGCCCTGGCGCTTGAGCCCCGGCATCTCTCGTTCGAGCACTTCGAGGGTTTGCGGGTAGGGGTGGCCGATCAGCACCGCCGAGCCTTGCTTGCGTGCAAGCTCGATGCCTTGGCGCAATTGAGCGGCGATGGCTTCGGGGGTGCGCACGTCATCCAGGAATACGTCCCGCGAGACATGCGCCAATCCGATCGCCTGGGCCTGGGCCGCCGCCACCGTGGCAGCGCTGGTGCGGCTGTCGACGAAGAACAGCTCGCGCTCCTGCAGGTTGCCCATCAACCAGGCCATGGCGTCGCGCTGTGCGGTCATGCGGCTGCCCATGTGGTTGTTGATGCCAGCGGCGAACGGCACCTTGAGCAGGGCTGCATCGAGCCTGCGGGCCAGTTCTTCGATGGGCAGGCCCGGGTGCCAGGCGTAGGGGCCGGTGGCCGGGTCCATGGGCATGTGCAGGATCACCGTACGCCCGGCCTTGTGGGCCTGGCGGGCGAAATCGGTGGCGTGCGGGGTGTCAGGCATGATCGCCAGGGTGACCGGCCCGGGCAGGGCGAGGGTGCGGCTGTCGCGTTCGCTGTTCTGGCCCAGGTCGTCGATGATGATGCTCATGTAGGCCGGCGCCGCATGTGCGACACCGGCCATCAGGCAGAACAGCGTGAACAGCAGAAAACGCATGCAGGTATCAATCACCCTTGGTGATGTTCAAGCCCTTGAGCAGGCTGAGTGCCTGGCTGAGCTGGAAATCGTTGTCCTGCGGGCGCTCGGTACGCTTGCTGCTGCCGGTCGGGCGGTCGGCGCCGCCGTTGCCGTTGCCCAGGTGCCCTTGCAGGTCGGCTTCCTTGAAGTTGTCGGTGTCGGCTTCGGCCGTGAGCTTGGCCTGGCGTACTTCGATGTCCGGCACGATACCCTGTGCCTGGATCGATCGTCCGTTGGGGGTGAAGTACAGCGCGGTGGTGAGCTTCAGCGCACGGTCGTTGGCCAGTGGCAGCACGGTCTGTACCGAGCCCTTGCCGAAGCTGTCGGTGCCCATCAGCACGCCGCGTTTCTGATCCTGCAGGGCGCCGGCGACGATCTCCGAAGCCGAGGCGCTGCCGCCGTTGATCAGCACCACCAGCGGTACACCCTCGCTGGCGTCGGCCGGGTCGGCGGAGAAGCGCAGCTCGGAGTTGGCGATACGGCCCTTGGTGTAGACGATCAGGCCTTTGGTGAGGAAGTGGTCGGCCACTTCCACGGCCGACTGCAGGACGCCGCCGGGGTTGTTACGCAGGTCCAGGACCAGGCCGCGCAGCTTCTTGCCGTTATCCTTGCGCAGCTTGGCCAACGCCTTGCCGACCTCTTCGCCGGTCTTGACCTGGAACTGGGTGATGCGGATATAGCCGTAGTCGTTCTCGAGCAGCTGGCTCTTCACGCTCTTGACCTGGATGACCGCGCGGGCCAGCGTCACATCGAATGGTGTTCCGCCATCGCGTACCAGGGTCAGGGTGATTTTCTGGCCGATCTTGCCGCGCATCTTGTCGACCGCTTCGGTCATGGTCTGGCCGCGGGTCGGGGCGCCGTTGATCTTGACGATCAGGTCGCCTGCCTCGATGCCGGCGCGTGATGCCGGGGTGTCGTCGATGGGTGAGACCACCTTGACGAAGCCGTCCTCCATGCCAACCTCGATGCCCAGGCCGCCGAACTCGCCGCTGGTGCTTTCCTGCAGCTCCTGGAAGTCTTCAGGGCCGAGGTAGGCCGAGTGCGGGTCGAGGTTGCTGAGCATGCCCTTGATGGCGTTTTCCAGCAGGGTCTTGTCGTCCACCGGCTCGACGTAGGCCGCCTTGATGCGGTCCATGACCTCGGCGAAGGTGCGCAGTTCGTCCAGCGGCAGCGGCGCCTTGGCCGTCACCTCGGTGGCCGGCACGGCAGCCGCCTTGGCGGGCTTGACCGGCTCTGCGGCACTGGCCAGAGGCGCGCCGACGACCAGGGCGATGGTCAGGGCCAGCGGGGTGAGGCGAGACGAGTGCAGCATGTCGAACGAACTCCTGATCCTGTAGGCGCTCCCGGAGGAGCATCGGTGCGGCCCGCTGTCGGGCCTTACCGTAAATGTTGCGGTGCCTAGCCTCGGCACCATTGCGCAGGGTCGGTGGGCCGCCCCTGCTGGCGAATCGCGAAGTACAGACCTGCGCTGTCCTGGCCACCGCTGTCGCCGACGGTGGAAATGGCTTCGCCGGCCTTGACGATGTCGCCGGCGCTCTTGAGCAGGCTCTGGTTATGGCCGTACAGGCTGAGATAACCATTACCATGGTCGAGAATGACCAGAAGTCCAGCGCCGCGCAACCAGTCGGCGAACACCACGCGCCCGCCATGTACGGCGCGCACCTGGGTGCCGGCGCTGGCGCTGATCATCACGCCGTCCCACTTGGCGCGGGCATCACCGCCTCGCGTGTCGCCGAAGCGTGCCAGCAATCGACCATTGACTGGCCATGGAAGTTTTCCCCGGGCCGCAGAAAATGCACCGCCGTAGTTGGCGCCATCGCTGGACACCAGCGGGCCGAGCACGGTGCGGGCCTTTTTCGGTGGCGCTTGTGGCTCTTGCTGCTCGTCGCGGCGAGCGTCGGCCAGGGCCTGCTCCTTGCGCCGCTTCTCTTCTTCCTGCTTGGCCAGCAGCGCCTTCTGCCGCGCTTCCTCGGCTTCGCGGGCTTGGCGGGCGAGGGTTTCCTCGATGGTCTTGAGCACCTTGGCAAGGTCGGCCTGGTCCTGCTCGCGGGCCTGGAGCTTCTGGTCGCGATCCTTGACGTCGCTGTTGAGCTTGGCCAGTACCTGCTGGCGCTTGCTGCGCTCGGCCTCCAGTGCCTGGCGGCGGCTGTCGAGGTCGGCGCGCTGGGCCATCAGTTGTTCCTGCTGGCCGGAAATTTCCAGTTCGACATTGGCCAATTGGCGCAAGGTTTCGTTGAAGGTGCGCAGTTGCTCCAGGCGCGCCTTGCTCAGGTAGTCGTAGTACGTGAGGGTGCGGGCGAACTTCTCGGGATTCTGCTGGTTGAGCAACAGCTTGAGGTACTCCTCGCGACCGTTCTGGTAAGCGGAACGGGCCTGGATCGCGATCAGTCGTTGTTGTTCAACGCGGGCGCTCTGGAGTTTTTTTTTCTCGTGGTCAAGGCGCTCCAGCTCGCCCTCGGTCTTTTTTAGCTCTTGTTGCAGACCCTCCACCTGTTTCTCGAGATTGCCGATATCGGTCTCGGTGGACTTGAGGTCTTTCTGCACGCCGGCTTTCTCTTCCTGGAGCTTGCCCAGCATTTTCTTGAGCTCGGCGATGTCCTGGCGCGTGGCGTCCAGTTGTTGCTGGGTCTGCGCGCGCTCGTCGGCGAACGCCGGACTGAGCAGGCATGACAGGGCTAGGAGTATGAGGGCGCGGCGCATGGAATCGGGCGTACCAGGGATGGAGACTGGCCTAGTATGCCCGCCCGGGCGCGCAAAAAAAACGCCTCCCGGCGCCTCAAGGCAAGCGTTTGTCAGGAAAGTGCGGTGATGCATCGGACTAAACCCTGAAAAAACGGGAAACATACGTATCTGGTTACGTGAGTCTTGCTCGATACCATTGTGATTGGGCGTCCCCAAAGCCCGCCCGCCAATCGTTGTGTGAGACTTAAGCATGCCTACGCCCAAACGCTCCGCCCCCCCGCGCCGCTGGCTGTTGTGCGGCACCGTCCTGATCATGGTCGCAACATCGGTGCCCGCGCTGGCGGTGCAGGAGGATAGCTGGTACCTGCAGACCAGCGTCTACACCCGGCATTTCAATCCCAATCCCGAGCACAGCGAGCGTCAGGAACTGATCGGCCTGGAACGCAATCGTGCCGATGGCCTGTTGTACGGCGCGGCGACCTTTCGCAACTCGTATCGGCAGCGTTCGGTGTACGCATACGGCGGCAAGGCCTGGCACCATGAGCACTGGCCGGTGTATGCCAAGGTCAGCGCGGGCCTGCTGCATGGCTATCGCGGGGAGTACCGGGACAAGATTCCGCTCAATCGCTTCGGTGTCGCGCCCGTGATCATTCCATCGCTGGGCACGCGCCTGGGGCCTGTCGGCCTGGAGGCGGTGCTGCTGGGGACCAATGCAATGATGGTCAACGTCGGCTACCACTTCCGGTAGAACCTTCGAAAATGAAAAAGCCCGATGCCATGGCATCGGGCTTTTCTTTACAGCGCGGGCTCAGGCGTCGAGCAGAATCGACGTCCCGGTCATCTCCGCCGGCTTTTCCAGGCCCAGCAGCTTGAGCATGGTCGGTGCCACGTCGGCCAGCACGCCGCCCTCACGGACTTTGACGCTGCGCTTGCCGACATAGATGAACGGCACCGGCTCGGTGGTGTGGGCAGTGTGCGCCTGGCCAGTGGACTCGTCTTCCATCTGCTCGACGTTGCCATGGTCGGCGGTGATCAGCGCTTCGCCCCCCACCTTGTCCAGCGCCTGGACGATGCGCCCGACACAGCCATCCAGCGCCTCGACCGCTTTGACCGCAGCACTGAACACGCCGGTGTGCCCGACCATGTCGCCGTTGGCGTAGTTGACCACGATCACGTCGTAACGCTGTTGCTCGATGGCCTCGACGATACGGTCGGTCACTTCCGGTGCGCTCATTTCGGGCTGCAGGTCGTAGGTGGCGACTTTCGGCGACGGAATGAGGATGCGCTCTTCGCCTTCGAACGGCTCTTCGCGTCCGCCGGAGAAGAAGAAGGTCACGTGGGCGTACTTTTCGGTCTCGGCGATGCGCAGCTGGGTCTTGCCGTTCTTGGCCAGGTACTCGCCCAGCACATTGTTCAGGCTGGCTGGGGCGAAGGCGGCAGGGGCGGGGATCTTCGCCGAATACTGGGTCAGGCCGATGTAGGCCGCCAGTTTCGGCAGGCGCGCACGGGGGAACTCGTTGAAGTCGGCCTCGACGAACACCCGCGACAGTTCGCGGGCGCGGTCGGCGCGGAAGTTCATGAAGATCACCGCGTCGCCGTCTTCGACCTTGACCGCCTCGCCGATGCGGGTGGCCTTGACGAATTCGTCGCTCTCATCGCGTGCATAGGCTGCTTCCAGCCCAGCCACGGCGCTGTCGGCGCTGTACTCGGCGGTGCTGTCGACGATCAGGTTGTAGGCAGCGCTGACGCGGTCCCAGCGGTTGTCACGGTCCATGGCGTAGTAGCGGCCGATCAGGCTGGCGATGCGGCCCTTGCCCAGCTTGGCGAAGGTCGCGTCGAGCAGTTCGATGGACGACTGGGCACTGCGCGGCGGGGTGTCGCGACCGTCGAGGAAGGCGTGCAGGTAGATTTTCTCGGCGCCACGCTGCGCG
This sequence comes from Pseudomonas wayambapalatensis, assembly GCA_014268975.2. Taxonomy (GTDB): domain Bacteria; phylum Pseudomonadota; class Gammaproteobacteria; order Pseudomonadales; family Pseudomonadaceae; genus Aquipseudomonas; species Aquipseudomonas wayambapalatensis. The sequence continues at coordinate 517,157 of CP077096.1, forward strand.
GCCAGTTCGGCCATGGCGACGATATGGTCCTGGTGGCTGTGCACGCCGCCGTCGGAGAGCAGGCCCAGCAGGTGCACGGCCTTGCCTGCTGCAACTGCCTTGTCCACGGCGCCGGTGAGTACCGGGTTTTCGAAGAACTCGCCGTCGCGGATGGCCTTGGTGACCCGGGTGAAGTCCTGGTACACCACACGGCCGGCGCCGAGGTTCATGTGACCGACTTCGGAGTTGCCCATCTGCCCGTCCGGCAGGCCGACATCCATGCCGGAACCGGAGATCAGGCCATGCGGCTGGGTGGCGCGCAGGCGGTCATAGACCGGTGTGTTGGCGGCGTAGATGGCATTGTATTCGGGGCTTTCGCTGTGACCGAAACCATCCAGGATGATCAGGACCAGGGGCTTGGGCGTGCTCGTCATCAATCAAACTCACGGTTGTTCAAAGATGATAAAGACACGCATTTTAGGGCAAATCGGCCAGCGACGGCGAATATTCGTCGGTTCGCACGACCAGCGTCCCGACGGGTTGCAGATGAAGGCTGGTTCCGAGCCGGCCCGGCGGGCTTTGGCGGGCATGGGTGGCTGTGTATACTGGCCGGCATTTTCAATCGCCTGGAACACCCCTGATGGTTGCTCACTTGATTCAATTCGCGACAGATCACTTCATCCTGGTTGCGATCTTCTTCGTCCTGCTGATCCTGCTGCTGGTCAATGAAATCCGCCGCGGCGGCCAGAGCCTGAGCAACGGCCAGCTGACCGCGCTGGTCAACGCCGAGAAGGGCGTGGTGATCGATATCCGTCCAAGCAAGGAATACTCCGCCGGCCACATCGTCGGGGCGCTGAACATTCCGCAGGAGAAAGTCGTCGGCCGCATTGCCGAGCTGGAAAAGCACAAAGAAAAGACCCTGATCATCGTCGATGCGATGGGCCAGCAGTCCGGCACCGTCTGCCGTGAGCTGCTCAAGGCTGGCTTCACCGCTGCCAAGCTCAGCGGTGGCGTGTCCAGCTGGAAAGCCGATAACCTGCCCCTGGTGAAGTGATATGAAGCCCGTCATCGTCTACTCCAGCGACTACTGCCCCTACTGCATGCGCGCCAAGCAGCTGCTGGCAAGCAAGCAGGTGGCGTTCGAGGAAATCCGCGTCGACGGCAAGCCGCAGCTGCGCGCCGAGATGGCGCAGAAGGCCGGGCGTACCTCGGTGCCGCAGATCTGGATCGGCAGCACCCACGTTGGCGGTTGCGATGACTTGTTTGCGCTGGAGCGCTCGGGCAAGCTCGACGCCCTGCTCGAGGCCTGATTCACGCCTCTTTCAACCATTTTCAGAAAAGGATCTGCCATGACTGACCAACAGAACAACGGCGCCGCCGAAGAGAACAATCCACAATTCTCCCTGCAGCGCATCTACGTGCGTGACCTGTCGTTCGAAGCCCCGAAAAGCCCGCAGATCTTCCGCCAGCAGTGGGAACCGAGCGTCGCGCTGGACCTGAATACTCGTCAGAAGGCCCTGGAAGGCGACTTCCACGAAGTCGTGCTGACCCTGTCGGTTACCGTCAAGAACGGTGAAGAAGTCGCCTTCATCGCTGAAGTTCAGCAGGCGGGCATCTTCCTGATCTCGGGCCTGGACGCGGCGTCGATGAGCCACACCCTGGGTGCGTTCTGCCCGAACATCCTGTTCCCGTATGCGCGTGAAACCCTCGACAGCCTGGTCACCCGCGGCTCGTTCCCGGCGCTGATGCTGTCGCCTGTGAACTTCGATGCCCTGTATGCCCAGGAGCTGCAGCGCATGCAGGAAGCTGGCGAAGCGCCTTCCCTGCAGTAATCGTTTTCGCGCGACACAAAAAAACCCTCGGGATCGACCCGAGGGTTTTTTTATGGGCGCACGCCGAGTTTCAGCCGAACTGCTTCTGCTGTTGCTGCTGCTTGGCCACCGCCTCCGACGCTGCCACGTAGGCGTCCTGGAACTCGTCGCTTTCCAGCCAGGCCATGGTGGCCGCTTCATCAGCGCCATCGAGCCAGGCGCGGTAAGCGGTAAACACCAGGACGATGTAGTCGGTGGCGTGCTCTTCCTTGTGCCCCTTGAGCACCAGCGCCAGCAGCGGATCGACCAGGAACACCGAGATCATCGCCACCAGGCCGGTTTCCTGTGCTTCCTTCATCTTCTTGAACAGCGCGTCATAGCTGCCGGATTCCATGGCCTTGCTGTACACCTGCTCGACGCTGGTGCTCTCGCCCGCGCTGGCCTTGACCGCCTGGCCGCCGCGGACCATGCGGTTCTGCTTGGCCTTGGAGGCGGCGCGCTTGGCGCGTTTCTGTTGCTTGGTGTTGGAGGCCATGGGTGAATCCTTGGGGGTGTCCGAAAAAACGCGTATTGAAGCCTAGTTGGCGCGCTTCTGGATAGAGCCCATCGGTCAGAAGCTGTAGGTGCCTGTCACCACCAGGCTGCGCGGATCGCCGAACTGGATCTGCGCGGCGCTGGTCGCCGAGCTGTAGTAGGTCTTGTCGGTGAGGTTGTTCAGCGCAGCGCGAACGTCCCAGTCGTGGGTGCGGAACCCGGCCAGCGCATCCCAGCGACCGTAGCCTGGCAGCACCGTGGTGTTCTGGTTGTCGGCATAGCGGTCGCCGACCAGGGTCAGGCCGGTTTCGGCGTACCAGCCCAGCTCCGGCTTCCAGGTCACGAACAGGCTGGCGTTGCGTCGCGCCACGTTGTTTACCCGGTTGCCTTCCAGGCCGCCGTTGTCCTTGGCGATGATGGCATCCTGCAGGCCGATGCCGCCGCGCACGTACCAGTTGCCGACCACATTGCCCTGGGCCGTCAGCTCGATGCCTCGCGAGCGTTGCAGGCCGGTGAGGATGGTGATGCCTGGGTTGTCCGGATCGGTGGTGCGGCGGTTGTAGAGCTCCAGCTCGTAGACGGCAAGGGTTGTGCTCAGGCGCTCGTCGAACCAGTCGCTCTTGACCCCGATTTCCTTCTGGCGGGTGTTCTCCGGAGCGGTTTCGTTGGTGTTGCCGGCAGCGCCGGGGGTGATGCCGATCAGGCCGCCGCCGACCGGGGAATAGGTCTTGCTCCAGGAGGCGTAGAACGAATGCTCCTGCCAGGGCGAATAGACCACGCCCAGGCGCGGGCTGGTGCTGTTGTCGTCCTGCTTCTCGGAAATGCCCCGCAGCTTGTTGGTGGTTTCCACCTCGAACTGGTCGAAGCGCACGCCCGCGAGGATCTGCCATTGGTCGTTGAGGCGGATCTGGTCCTGCAGGTAGACGCCACGGCTGTCGACCACGGTATGGTTGTAGCTCGACGGCACCATCGGGCCGTTGTGCTGCAGGCGTCGGTTGGGATTGTTCAGGTTCAGCGGTGGTACTGCCTGGCCACCGGCGTTCGCCGCCAGGGCGGTGTACAGGCGCGGGTCGCGGCGCTGGTTACCGAACTCCAGACCCAGCAGCAGCTTGTGCTCCAGACCCCAGGTGCTGACATCACCCTCGGCCTCGAGGTTGTTGAACAGGTTGCGGGTGTTCAAGTCCTGCTGCCAGCGCTGGCGGGTCACCAGGTTGGTGCTCGGGGTGTAGCCGGTGAGGTAGGTGTTGTCGAAATCGCTGTCGAGCTTGAACAGGCTCAGCGTGTGGCGCAGTTGCCAGTTGTCGCTGAGTTGGTAGTTCAGGCGCGAGCGCAGCGACTGCGACTTGTCATCGATGAAGTCGCGCTGCGTGTCGCCATAGGTGGTGCTGCGCCCGACATCTGCCGGACGGCCGCCGACACCCGGAATGCCGCGATCCGGCGTGCGGTTGTAGCGGCTGTATTCGTACTGCACCAGCCAGTTCAGGTCGGGGCTCAGTTGCCAGCTCAACGAAGGCGCGAACAGCTGGCGGTTGCCATCGACCCCATCGCGGAAACTGTTGTTGTCCTGATTGCCCATGTTCAGGCGCACGCTGATGTCGTCGTTGAGGTCGGCACTGAGGTCGGCGTACAGGCTGCGCAGATCCTCGCTGCCGCCCTGGGCTTCGAGGGTCGAGCGACGGCCATGCTCCGGCGCCTTGCTCACCCGGTTGACGATGCCACCCTGGCTGCCGCGGCCATAGAGCACCGCTGCCGGGCCCTTGAGGACCTCGATGCGCTCGATGTTGTGCAGGTCGCGCACGTACTGGCTGTCATCGCGCACGCCGTCCAGATAGAAGTCGTTGCTGGCGTCGAAGCCGCGGATGCGCAGGCTGTCGAAGCGAGTGTCGGCACCGCTGCTGACGTTGGGGATGCCCTCCAGTGCCTTGCCCAGGCTGTTGGTGCCGTAGTCCAGGACGTTGGCGGTCTTGACCGTGTCGATGGCCTGCGGGACGTAGCGCACCGGGGTCGAGGTGCGGGTGGCGGTGCTGACGTCCTTGACCCGCGGGTTATCGCGCTCGCGTTCGCTTTCGGCAGTGACCGAGAGTTCAGGCAGGGTCGTGGTGGCAGCGCTGGCAAGGCCTGCGCTGAACATCAGCGACAGGCCCAGGGACAGGGGAGACAAGCGGCAGGGGGCAAGCATCGGCAGGCATCCAGCAGAGGTTGTTGTGAAAAGGATGCGAATGTTAATGCTTGCTATTTGCTCTTGCCTGCCTATTTGTAAAGATGAAGATTTACGAATGTATCAATTTGTAACTGGTAATTATTCGCTTTTATGCGCGTGTTTTTGTCAAGTCAACCAAGAGTAGGCTGTCTGTACGAAAGTACAGAAAAGAGAGGGAATAACTGTCTGTTCTGCGATTCAGCACAGATTTGCACCAGCTCTGGCCTTTAATTTGGTTATATCAACCTTCATTTCACGTTTTTTTGACATTGCGAAGCACGCGCGGCTAGGATTCGGCCTCTACGCCTGCCGGCCATCAGTTGGCCGAGCGCCGGACGAAGCCCGCTACCTGCAAAAGGAGCGGGGCTTTCAGTTTGGATACAAGCGTCGAACCTACGAAGGGGCGTTGGTTCCTGGCGTTTTAGGTAGCAGAGCGTTCTGATTCGGTAATAAGGAAAACAACATGTTGAATACAAGGATCAGCCTGGTAGCGCTGGCACTCATCGCCGCCACTCAGGCCCAGGCCAACGACCAGGCCGAAAGCAAGGGCTTCATCGAGGACAGCCACGCCAACGTCCTCCTGCGCAACGCCTTCATCAACCGTGACAAGAAGCACCACACCAACGACCAGTCCCAGTGGGGCCAGGGCGTGATCGCCAACTTCTCCTCCGGCTTCACCCAAGGCACCGTGGGTGTCGGTGTCGACGCCTTCGGCCTGTACGCCGTGCGTCTGGATGGTGGCAAGGGTCGTAACCAGGGTGGCGGTGTCGACTTCTTCAAACGCTCCGACCCCACCTTCGACGGTGAGAAAACCAACGCCCCTCACAACCTGGCTCGTGGTGGTGCAGCGGTGAAGTTCCGCATCTCCAACACTGTGCTTAAGTACGGTGACCAGATGCCGGCTCTGCCGGTCCTGCAGTACGACGACGCTCGTCTGCTGCCAGAGAGCTTCACTGGCACCATGATCACCTCCAAGGAGATCAAAGGCCTGGAGCTGAATGCAGGCCGCTTCACCCAGGAAGCCCGCAAGAGTGCCGAGCGCCGTGATGGCGGTGGCCTGAAGTCGATCAACGTGCTCGGCGGCAGCTACAAGTTCACCGACAACTTCACCGCGTCGCTGTACACCGCGGACAACGAAGATGTCATGAAGAAGCACTACCTGGGTCTGAACTACGTTTTCCCGATCGCGGCCGACCAGTCCCTGACCCTGGACTTCAACGGCTACAAGTCGGACATCGACAACAAGTATGTGCGTGAAGCTGGCCTGAATGGCGACCGCAACACCATCTGGAGCCTGGCGGCTACCTACGCCTATGGCCCGCACTCCTTCACGCTGGCCCACCAGCGCAGCACCGGCAGCACCGGCTACAACTATGGCTGGTACCAGAACGAAGGCGGTGTCGGCGACGGTGGTTCGACCATCTACCTGGCCAACTCGTACTGGTCCGACTTCAACGCCGAAGACGAGCGCTCCTGGCAGTTGGGCTACGGCCTGGATTTCGGTGCCTTCGGCATTCCTGGTCTGACCTACAAGCTGGCTTACGTGGTGGGTGACAACATCAACACCCGCAACCTCAAGAACCCGGAAGGTTTCGGCGAGGGTAAGGAGCGCGAGATCTTCAACCAGGTTCGCTACGTGGTGCAGGACGGCCCGGCGAAGGACCTCTCGATCAAGCTGCGTAGTTCGTTCTTGCGTACCAACAACGCTGTGCGCCAAAACGGCTACAACGACGACGGCAACGAAGTTCGCGTGTTCGTCGAATACCCGATCAGCATCTTCTGATACTGATCTGGCGTAACGAAACAGCCCCGGCATTTGCCGGGGCTGTTTCGTTTCAAGGCTAGCGCGCCAGCAGTTGCGGATAGTCGCCGAACCAATATTCCATCGCGTCGGCGTCCACGCCGTTTGCCCCGGTCCAGAAATCCACCGGATAGCTCCAGTCCGACGAGCGCGAGCTGCTCGGCGCCAGACCCTGATTGGTGAAACGCTGCAAAACGCGCGGTTCCAGTTCCTATTCTGCTGTCACGTGATTGGTGATTTTCAGTGACCTCAAGTACAACACTCCAGGCGGCCTGTGAGCCATCAGGACCTTCAATCGGGGAGGTGATGACGTAGCAGGGTTGGTTGAGGGGCAACTGGGTTTTACCGCCGTCACTTACATTTCGCCAGTACATGATTACATGAACAGGCCTGTTCAATGATGTTGCTCGGCTGAAAAGTAATGCTCGATCGGCAATCCTGCACTTTCAAATTCAAACAGGACTTTCCACGTGAATGCGGTGGCCCAGCGATCAATCATCTCTCGTGCTTCATAACGATTTTCGGTGGTGCAGGTCAGTGAGAAAATAGACGTTTTCTTTTTACCTTTGTACACATTTATCGAAGCCTGGTACTCGATCATGCGTTCTTCATCCGGTGCTCTGCACCAGATGTCCAAAGTGGCGGAAATAGGGACGCCGCTATCGAGTGTTCGCTCACTGCTCGCCATGAATATGTTATTGGCGAAAAAATTCTGTGTGACCAGAAAGCGCACATGCTCATCGTCGATTGTTTCCAGAATGTCAGGGCCGATATCGACGAAGTCATTTTTCGAGATCGACCAACCGGTAGGGATACGCAGAGCCATCAGTGCGTGTTGCTGCACAATCGTTTGGATGATGTTCATATTTTTATTTCAGATAGCTCATGTGGTCTGCCTGCGAGATCGGATGCCCATGGAATTCGGGCAAACAACGCGGTACGGCAGGACCGCTACAACGACGACGGCAACGAAGCTCCCATGTTCGTCGAGTACCCGACCGACATCTTCTGATACTGAGCTTGCTGATGCCCGAATTGCGCAGATAGATCTTGGCCGACTTGAGGGCGTTCAGGTGGGCGTCCCCCTGGCGTCAAACTCGAGGCGCGCTACGGCCCGTCGTCCCTCGTAGACTTCCAGCGTACTGCCAGGGCATAACAGGTCCCTGGGGGCATTGGGGGCAAGGAAGCGCGCGGTTCCGGTTCCTATTCTGCTGTCACGTGATTGGTGATTCTTCGTGACCTCAAGTACAACACTCCAGGCCGCCCGTGAGCCGTCAGGGCCTTCAATCGGAGCGGTGATGACGTAGTAGGGGTGGTTGAGGGGAAGCTGGGCCTTACCGCCGTCACTTACATTTCGCCAGTATATGGTTACGTGAACAGGTCTGTTCATTGGTTGATCACTTTCCACAAGAGATACCCCGCGTCCAACGTGGCTTGATGCGAGCACGATTCAAATCTGCAATTTCTATGTATCTGGCTTTGCCAATACTGTCCAAATTGCTGGAGGAGAACGCTGCATTGGCAAGTTTGTCAGGAACCTTGACCTGAACGATTTTGAAGTCTCCGCCGTGGCCCATCGTCTTACCCCATGTCACAGCATCTTTGTATGACTCAGCAAACCATTTTCCTTCCATGGTGCCATTCGATGTCCACGTGCCGGTTCGCATAAGTCCGTTATATTCTTCCATGCTCATGGAGCGGTAGAGGACAGTCTCCCACCCTAGCGGGTCAATCCACATAAACGGATTGGGAGCATAGCGGTAAAGGTTCCACCCCCCCGCCAACCCTATCGGATCCGGCTGGGTAAAGCGTCCGATGTCGGGATCATAGAATCTGAAGGTGTTGTAATGCAGTCCTGTCTCACGGTCCAGGTACTGGCCTTGGAACCTCAGGTTCTGCTCCATGCCCTGGTCTGGGTTGCAGCGCTCGGCGGCAGTGTTGCCCCACACCCGATAGGTAGCTTCCCATTGGGTCTGTCCATCTTCGTCGGTCTGACGATATGGCAGACCGTTGAGGTGGTTGTGAAAATGCAGTACTCGTTGATGGGCGCCGTTCCCATCGACGCGTGCAAGGGGTTCGTGGCCAGATTCTGCATACAGGTACAGACTGTTTCGACCGTTGCGGCGCTCATGCAGCAGACGCAGGCCATCCCACAGGAAGTCGGTTCTTCCCAGCAGAAGGCCGCGTACATCGTATTGTTCCTTGGCAACGCGTCTGCCTAGTGGGTCGTAGTGCATCCTTACGCAGGTTTCTCGACCGGCATGCAGGGTGCGGACTTCCACCAGTCTGTGCTCAGCGTCGTAGCGAAAGCGTTGAACGCCTCGTGCGCTGCTGACCTTTTCAATCAGGCGCCCGAAGCCGTCGTAGCGATAGCGCTTGTCCTGATACTTCAGCAGTTGGTTGTACTGAACCGAAGAGTTGTTGATTCCGTCGAGCAGGTTTGCGGCGGGGTCGTAATTGAACTGTTCTTGACGACCACCAGATGAGGCATAGCTTGAGCGCACCCTGGCCGTAACGTCGTAGGCAATGGTCTCAAGCGTGTTGCCTGTGGCGTGAAACTCCTCCACCTGGATCAGATTGTCGGCGCCGTCATAGCTGTAGTGCCGACGTGCGTTAGCCAAAGTGGCGGATGTCGGATCGCTTGCGTGATTGCCACGGCTGCGAAGCCGACCCAACTGGTCGTAATCGCTGCGGTACAGCAGGCGTCCCTGGGTACGATTGATTTCTCGATGCAGCCGATCGCGCTCGAAGTCGGCGATGACGTGCCCATCGAGGTTCAGTTGATGCAGATGACCCGAGCCATACATCAAGCGGTTGATCGAACGACCATCGGGAAGAATGAGCCTGGTCTGATTACCCAGCTCGTCGTAGGAATAGCCAAGTGTGCCATGTGGTGTGTGCTCCTCGAGCACATGCCCCAGCTTGTCATAGACATAGCTCAGCGTCTGGGAGTTGCCGTCCAGGGCAATGGTCTGCACCGCGAGCAACTGGTCCAAGGCATCAAACCGGTACTCCGTGCGGCCATCGGAGGTGATCTTGGCCACGAGCCGACCGATGGCATCGCGTTCGAGCTGGTGGGCGACAGGAGTATCGGGGCTCTCTGGCGCTGGGTGGAACACCAGCCGTATCAGATTGCCCAGAGCGTCATAGCTATAGGTCTTGTGACTACCCCCCAGATCGCGTTGCATTGCCAGGCGGTCACACGCGTCCCAGGAGAATCGATAAGCTTCGCCGTTTTCGTTGACGAGCTCTACCAGTCGGCCGTAGTGATCGTACTCGAAACGCACGCTACGGCCGGCCGCGTCAACTTGGCGGCTGAGCTGTCCGCGTGCTGTGTATGAGTAGCGCGTGGTATGGCCAGTCGCGTTCACATGGGCAATCAGGGCGCCATCGACCGCACGCTGGTAAAGCTCGTGCGTACCGTCTGGCCGAGTGATGGACTGCAACCTGCCTTGTGCGTCATGGCTGTATCGAGTCGTGCAGCCCTCTGCATCCGTCACCTGTGCTAGATGGCCGCGGTGGTCGTAGCTGTAATGAGTGACGGAGCCCGTGCAATCGACTGTCTCGATGACTTGATCCAGGTCGTTCCAGCGCTGTGATCTTGTTTTTCCCGCAGCGTCGACCATCTCGACCATCCTGCCGTGATGGTCATGGCGAAACCGCGTCAGATGTCCTTCAGGGTCTTCTTCCCGGGTGCAGTTGCCACGCGGGTCATAGCGGTATTTCCAGCGATTCCCAGCGCGGTCGACTTGCTCTCTGGGTAGCGCCCAATGTTCCAGCCAATACGTGGATTCGCTGCGCCCGAGCGGATCCACCGTCTCGGTCAGGTTGCCGGATTCATCATAGAAGTATTGCCAGCGTCCGCCTTGAGGGTCTACCGCGCCCAACAGCTGACGTTCATCGTTCCATTCGAAATGCCAGGTGTTCGCCAGGGCGTCGGTGTGTTCCACGACTTGATATTGGTTGTTCCAGCGATGCGTATGAGTGCGTTGCAGGCTGTCCGTAACATGGGTCAGCCCGGCAATCAGGTCGTAGGAAAACTGGTATTGATCACCCTCGGAAGTCCAGTGCCGACAGACGCGCCATTCATCGCCGAGGGCTTGCCACTCATAGTGACAACGTAATCCCGACGCGTTCCGGTGTTCAATCAGCCGTCGGTGTTCACCATAGACGAAAAGCCGCTGCACTTGGCCGATGCCATCCCTGACTTCAGCGAGCTCTCCGAACGCGTCGTAGTCATAACAGACCAGCGATTCGTTGCTCCCGTCACTGTACACGCGAACAATCTGGGCGACGCGAGAGGGCCATCGGGAGCTATAGCGCAATTCCATTCTGGTAGCGCCGTACGTGTCATCGAGCCCGATCAGGCGACCATGCTCGTCGTACCGAACGTGCACCCGATTGTCATTGCGGTCACCCAACAGGCGCAGGCGCAGGCGTTGGGGATCTATTGGGGAGGGTTCGAATAATCGATAGAGGCCGTCCATATCCTCGATCAACAACTCGCCATCAGCCGCGCGTCTTACGCTCAAACCTTCGCCGGCACTGAATACTGCGTCGCCGGGGGGGATCGTGCCCATATCGATGATCCGCGCCTGCTCATCCGTGTACAGCAGGCGTTCTCCGTCATCCGAATCGGCGATCAGGTTCACGCAGACTTCGTAGGGAACGCTCCAACCTCTGCCGAGCAAACCGTCCTGGCGTTCGTCCAGGCTGCTATAGAAGCGCTGCCAGACCAGTGGCATCAGCGCCGGTAGTGTGAAGTCCAGCTCCTGCTCGCCGCTCAACACTTTCGCGCCAGTGGCTGCATGCACCGGGTTGGGTGCACCGGTTATGGCACGTGTGAGTGCCCCCGTCACCTGGCTACTGACGACACTCGCGGCGCCACCGAGCAGCATGCAGCCAAACTTGCTGTAGAACTTGCCCCCACGGCCACGCAACATCATCAGCGCGGTGATGGCCAAGCCTATGCCTGGCGTCTTGCCGCTGCGGATCTCTCGTACGACGATTTTCTCGCCACCAATGCGCACGTTGTCCGATATCAGGCCGGAGTCGACGATCACTGCGTCGCAGGTGCTGCGATCGCCACTGCGCGCCGCTGGTTGGCCATTGATGCTGACCTTGCCAGAGCCCTCGGCGATATATTGGGGAGGCATCGCCGGATGCTTGGTGCACAGCACCTTGTCATCGTCCGCAGGTTCGGTGTTCGGGGCTGGCGAGGCTACGGTAGGCCGCCACATTTGCGAGAAGAACGCCTTCGTCATGTCGAGGAAGGTTTGCTCTTGCTCTTCTTCCCCTTCATCAGCCTGGCCAGCGGCAGGAGGAGGCAACACCACACCTGCAGCCCGGGCTGCAGGTTTTGAGTTTATGTAGGTATTTTGCGAACCACTGGCAATGTGGGCCTGCACTGTCGGTGGAAAAAGCGCGTTACCTATACCTTCGCAGAACCGACTCAGTGCGGTGTCCGCTCCAGTGCTGGCCATTGCCACGCCGACCACCACCCCCACGACCGCGCCCAGCACAACGCAGCCCAGACCGCCAGTGGCAACAGTGATGCCAAGCGCAGCCCCGACCGCAGCCGTGGCCAAGGCCCCGATGGCGATGGTGGCGGCGACTTCGAGTACACCGCCGACGATGTCGGCCATCATCGAGGTGTGCATCAGTGCGTCGCCTTCGCGCGCAGCCCAGAGTGCGTCGGACATGGTTGTCGTTCAGCCGAGGTTGTCGAAGTCGAGCGACTGTTTGAGAGCCGCCCAGTGCGCCGCTTCCTCCTCACCCAATGGCTGCGGCTTCACGTAGCTCAGGGCGAGCATCTTGCGCGAGCCCGGCAGCAACAGCGCCAGTTGATATTGGTAAACCTTCTCTTTGCCCTTGGTGAACTGGCTCTGCAACTCGATGCCTTCCAGTTTTCCATCTGCTCCCAGCTTCACCGGCTGGGGTGTGTGCAAGCGCAGATCCAGCACCTGCTGGCGCAATCGCTGGATCTGGTCGTCGAAGTTGCTTTGCAACGTTTCCCCTTCGTTCAACAGGCTGCGGCTGACTACCAGTGAGGTGCCCAGTGTCTCGAAACGCAGGATGTTGATGCTGGTATCTCGCACCTGATCGGTTGGGAGGTCGAAGCGAAATTCGTTGAGGCGATAGTTCATGATTCGGGTGTCCGTCATTGGCGCGGGAATTTGTCGCTGACCCGACCGTCGATGCTGCCTTTGTCACCATGGCTGCCCGGTGTGGTGCCTGCTGCTCCACCGATGTTCAGGTCGAGCGTGCCGTTGGGGGTATTGATCTGTGCATGTTCGCTGGCGTTGATGTTCAGGCGTACGCCTGTGAGATTGATGTGACCGTTGGCGTTGAGCTCCAGCACACTGTCGCCGCACACCAGACGCAACTTTTCCCCGGCCTCCATCAGGTAGGTGGTGCTGATGCTGTCGGTCTTGCTGGCGCCAACCAGCAAGGTATCGTGATGGCGTACTGCGCGTACTCGATCCTGGCCGATGGTCACCATCTCCACCATTCCGACGCTCTTGGTCCGGCTTATGCCCACCGACAACGTTTCGTTCTGCTCCACCACCGTGTCCATGTTGCGCTCGGCATGCACATACAACTGCTCCTGCCCGCGCTTGTCCTCCATGCGGATCTCGTTGAAGTTGGCCGGGCTGCCGCCTTTGCTCGAACGGCTCTTCATGCCGCTCTGGGTGGCGTTGCCGGGCAGGTCGTAGGGCACGGCCTGCTCGGCGTTGTACACCCGGCCAGTGATGATCGGTCGGTCGGGGTCGCCTTCGAGAAAGCTGACGATCACTTCCTGGCCGATCCGCGGGATCTGCATCGAGCCCCAGTTCTTGCCGGCCCAGGCCTGGGATACGCGGATCCAGCACGAGCTGTTCTCGTTGGACTGGTCGTGGCGGTCCCAGTGGAAGTGCACCTTCACCCGACCGTACTGGTCGGTCCAGATCTCCTCGCCGGCCGGGCCAACCACCACGGCAGTCTGCGGGCCCTTGACCAGCGGGCGCAGGGTGCTCGATACCGGCCGGTAGCTCTGCTGGGCGTCGATGCAGCTCAGGTTGCTCTCGAACTGCGCCGAGCCGCTGCCGCCGCCGGTTTCCAGGCGCTCCTGTACTACGTAGTAGCGGGCGGCGACGATCAGGTACTCGCGGTTCTGGTCCTGGCGGGAGAAGCCGCTGAGGCTGAACAGATGACCACTGCCAAGACCACGGGCGTTGCCGCGCAGCTCCACGCGTTCATGCAGGCTCTGCAGCGACTCGAGACGGGTGCGCGCATAGTGCTCGCCATCCTGGGTCTGCTCATAGGCGCCGGGGTAGTCGTACAGCGGGTAGTCGCCGGCCTGGTGCGGGCGTGGCATGGCCGAGCGCACGTCGATCCGTGCGCTGGGGCGCTGGAAATCGTAGTCGTTGAGTTCCAGCGAGCCGGGCTGAACCTCCTGCGCCAGGTGCCAGTCGTTGATGTGGTCGCGCTCGCGGTGCTGGCCGTCGGGCGGATAGAACGGCACCGACTCGTAGCCCGGCGCCTTCTGGTGCGCGCCATAGGCGTCGGCCATCACCAAGACGTGGCGTTCTTGTTCATGACGGAAGAAGTAGTAGATGCCTTCTTCTTCCATCAGCCGGCTGACGAAGTCGAAGCTGGTCTCGCGGTATTGCACGCAGTACTCGCGCTCGCGATAGCTGCGGCTCAGGGCGTCCTCGAAGTCCGAGAACCCCAGGTCGCGGAACACCTGCTTGATGATCTGCGGTGCGCTAAGGTGCTGGAAGATCCGGCAGTCGCTGGTGCGTGTCAGCAGCCACAGCCAGGGCCGCAGGGTGACGCGGTAGCTGGCGAACTGCCCGCGATCGACCGATTGGCTGCAGCGCGCGACGATGCCATGAAAGTGGCGCGAGCCCCCGCCGCTCATCTGCAGCGACAGACTCATGGGTTTGCCCAGCAGCTGGTTGAGGTCGATGGCCGCGTCGTCGCTGGTCAACTGCAGCTCGTAGTCGAACAGGCGGCCGAGCTCTTCGCTGCCGCCCATCTCGCTGAGGATCAGCACGTTCGGCCCCAGGGGGCTGTTGATCTGCGCCAGGCGCGTCAGTTGCGTGAACAGCATGGGTGATCCTGTTTGCGCGGCGCTCAACCGGCCGCGCTGAAGTCATAGTGCAGTTCGTTGTCGCGCGCGCCGATGCTGACGCTGGCCAGCGGCTTGCCTTCGAGCAGACGGGTGAGGAACTCGCGGCTCATGTCCGGCAGCAGGCCGTTGGTCAGGATCGCGTCGATCATTCGCCCGCCGCTCTCGGTCTCGGTGCAGCGCGAGACGATCAGCTCGACCACCGCGTCGTCGTAGGCGAAGCCGACCTTGTGCGTGGCCTCGACACGTTTGCGGATGCGCTCCAGTTGCAGACGGGTGATGGCCTTGAGCATGGCGTCGCTGAGCGGGTAGTAGGGGATGGTTACCAGGCGCCCGAGCAGCGCGGGCGGGAAGATCTCCAGCAGCGGCTTGCGCAGCAAGGTGGCGACCGCATCCGGTTCGGGCAGGGTCTGCGGGTCCTTGCAGATATCGGCGATCAGCTCGGTGCCGGCGTTGGTGGTGAGCAGGATCAGGGTGTTGCGAAAATCGATCTGGCGCCCTTCGCCATCTTCCATCACGCCCTTGTCGAACACCTGGAAGAAGATCTCGTGCACGTCGGGGTGGGCCTTTTCCACCTCGTCGAGCAGCACCACGCTGTAGGGGCGGCGGCGCACGGCCTCGGTCAGCACGCCACCTTCGCCGTAGCCGACATAGCCGGGCGGTGCGCCCTTGAGGGTGGAGACGGTGTGCGCTTCCTGGAACTCGCTCATGTTGATGGTGATCAGGTTCTGCTCGCCGCCATACATGGCCTCGGCCAGCGCCAGGGCGGTCTCGGTCTTGCCCACGCCCGAGGTGCCGGCAAGCATGAACACGCCAATGGGTTTGTTGGGGTTGTCGAGGCCGGCGCGGGAGGTCTGGATACGCTTGGCGATCATCTTCAGGGCGTGGTCCTGGCCGATGATGCGCTTGCCCAGGTGGCTGTCGAGGTTGAGCACCGTCTCGATCTCGTTGCGTGCCATGCGCCCTACCGGGATACCGGTCCAGTCGGCAACCACCGAAGCCACGGCCTGGTAGTCGACGGTCGGCAGGATCAGCGGGCTTTCGCCCTGCAGGGCGCTCAGGCGCTGCTGCAAGTCGATGAGTTGTTCGCGCAGCGCATGGCTGCCTTGGGCATCGACCTCCTGATCGACCACCCCGACCTGCTCACGCAACTGGGCGCGGGTGGCCAGCAACTGATCGACCAGGGCTTTCTCTTCGGCCCAGCGGTTTTCCAGCTCCAGCAGGCGCTGACGCTCTTCGGTCAGCAGGGTGTCGGCCTGGGCTTGGCGTTGCTCGGTGGCGACACCAATGGCCGCTTCGCGGGCGATGATCTGCAGTTCGACTTCCAGCGCCTCGATACGCCGACGGCTGTCATCGACCTCTGCGGGCACTGCATGCAGGCTGATGGCCACGCGTGCGCAGGCGGTATCGAGCAGGCTCACCGACTTGTCGGGCAATTGCCGGGCGGGGATGTAGCGGTGCGACAGCTTGACTGCCGCCTCCAGGGCTTCGTCGAGGATCTGCACCTGATGGTGCTTCTCCATGGTCGAGGCCACGCCGCGCATCATCAGCAGCGCCTTTGGTTCGCTCGGCTCATCGACCTGCACCACCTGGAAGCGGCGGGTCAGTGCCGGATCCTTCTCGATGTGTTTCTTGTACTCGGCCCAGGTGGTCGCTGCCACGGTGCGCAGGCTGCCACGGGCCAGTGCTGGCTTGAGCAGGTTGGCGGCATCGCCGGTCCCGGCCGCGCCACCGGCACCGACCAGGGTGTGGGCTTCGTCGATGAACAGGATGATGGGTTTGGGCGAGGCCTGGACGTCCTCGATGACCTGGCGCAGACGCTGCTCGAACTCACCCTTCATGCTGGCGCCAGCCTGCAACAGGCCGACATCCAGGCTGCGCAGCTCGACATCCTTGAGCGCGGGCGGTACATCGCCGGCAACGATGCGCAAGGCGAAGCCCTCGACGACGGCAGTTTTGCCCACGCCCGCTTCGCCGGTGAGGATCGGGTTGTTCTGGCGGCGACGCATGAGGATGTCGACCAGTTGGCGGATCTCTTCGTCGCGGCCGACGATCGGGTCGAGCTTGCCGCTGCGTGCCTGCTCGGTCAGGTCCACGGTGAAGCGCTTGAGTGCCTCCTGCTTGCCCATCGCAGCGGGGGCCACGGCGCCGCTGGCTTCGCCCGGCGCTGCCGCGGTGAAGCCGTCGCTGGCGGCCAGCTTGTTCTCGGGGGAGTCGCCGACGTACTCGTCGAAACGCTCGCTCAGGGCCTCGACCTTGAGCTTGGCGAACTCGCTCGACAGACCCAGCAGGGCATTGCGCAGGCTCGGGGTCTTGAGGATGCCGACCAGCAGGTAGCCGGTGCGCACCTGGCTTTCGCCGAACATCAGGCTGCCGTAGACCCAACCGCGTTCCACTGCCTCTTCGACCTGCGAGGACAGGTCGGTGATCGAAGTCGAGCCCCGTGGCAGGCGATCGAGGGCGTCGGTCAGATCGCGGGCCAGGCGTGCCGGCTCGACATTGAACTGGCGCACGATGCGATGCAGGTCGCTGTCCTGCACTTGCAGCAGTTGGTGCAGCCAGTGCACCAGCTCCACGTAGGGATTGCCGCGCAGCTTGCAGAACACCGTGGCGGCCTCGATGGCCTTGTAGGCGACGCTGTTGAGTTTGCCGAACAGCGCGGCGCGGCTGATTTCACCCATGTTCCTGACTCCTTGTGCATGGCGGTTGGACCGGCTGCGCGGCGTAGTAGCGAGCGAGCTTGAGGTCGTTGGCATCGTGTTGTGGACGGCCGAGCCAGGTGTCGAAACCCAGGCGCCTGCCGGCATCGAGTCCCAGCGCGGGCACGTGCTCGCGCGCGAGAATGAGGTTCAGGTCCCAGTCCAGCTCGTGGCCCAGGTACTCGGCGACCCAGGCCGCCAGTTCCATGAAGGCCTGCCCGCCGGGCAGCAGGGCGTGGTACTGCTCCAGCGTCAGCGGGCCGAGGCACAGGCGGAACTTGTGCTGGCGATCCCAGACGTAGCGGCCCAGGCACAGGTCCACACCCAGGCGATTGGCGTCCACGCCGAGGCGACTGCGCTCGGGCAACTCAAGCCACTGGCCGACGTACTCCTCGACATGCACCGGCACGCCGAAGTAGCCCGACAGGATGCTGCACAGGCCATCGGGGTAGCGGGTCTGCGCGGCGAGGTGGCCGGAGTAGTGCAACTTGGCGGTATGCGGCAGCGGGCCTTGAGCCTGCAGCTCGGGTTGGCCGCGACCGCTCAGGGCAGCCAGGCGTGCGGCCCAGTAGTCATCGCCGGGGCGGTCGTGGCTGACAGTCGGTCGTGCTTCGGCCCAGGCTCGGTAGAACAGGCTCAGCAGGCGGTGATGGAAGATGTCGAGAAAGCGCTTGCTGGTGTGGTCGGCGTGGTTGCGCTGGCGCTCACGCAGGTACTCGGTCAGGTGCAGCGGCAAGGGGCCGTTGGGGCCACCGAGGCCGAAGAAGAACTGCTCCAGGCGTGCCGGGCCTTCGTCGTTTTGCGTCACCGACGCCAGCGTGGCCGGGGCGAAGCTGCAGTCCAGGCGCTGGCCCAGGCGCACCGGTTCGTCGGCCAAACGCTGGGCGTGGCCGAAGCGCGGCAGCTCGGGGTGCTCGGCCTCCAGGCGACGCAGCGCCTGGAAGAAGTCGAACGCCCAGGGTTCGGCCTGCATGGCCTCGAGTGTGTTCACAGGGTCGGCCTGCGTCCGGGCTTGGCTTTCCATCGCATGATCTCGCCGCGTTCGCGGGTGCGCAGAACGGTTTCGGTAAAGCTGTTGATGGACACGTAGCGGGTCAGGAAGCGTTCGAACACCGCGCCGAGCAGGAACACACCGGTGCCGCGGAACGCGTTTTCGTCGAACTCCAGGGTGATTTCCAGGCCGCGGCCGAAGACGATCGGGCCGGGCATGGGCAGGCGCCGGGTGCAGGGCTTGCTGCTGACTTCGCGCAGGCCGTCGATTTGCAGGTGCAGCGCGCTGTCCTGGCTATCGCCGTACAGGCGCAGCAGTTCGCGCAGGGCGGCTGCGCCCTGGCCTTGCTCGGTCAGCGACAGGTAGTTCAGCGACAGTTGGCTGATCAGGCGCCACGCGCGGTTGTCATGGGCATGGCTGGCCTTGGGGCGGCTGGGGCCGGCCAGGCAACGTACGGCAGACACGGGCGCGCTGTCGGCGAGGCTGAAGTCGCTGCGCCCGTCGCCCACGCTCATGAACAGCGGCAGGTCGCGGTTGCTGCACAGCGCGCTGATACCCAGCTGGCGCAGGTCGTGGCGGTGCGGCGCCTGTTGGCCATCGACCAGGCTGATGAAGGTTTCGCTGCCCATGTAGCTCGAGCGCGTGCCGTTGCGCCGTTGTTCGCTCGACAGCACCCGTTGCTCGCGGCGCACGATGTAGTAGGCCTGGTCGCGGCCATAGCGCGAGGGGTCGCGCACGGCGTAGAAGGGCAGGAACTCCTGGTCGGCACCGGTGCCGTGGCCGGTGACGTGCTGCAGCGAGTGGATCTCGAAATCGGTAGGGCGGGTGCGGTCGGCGATTACATGGTGTTCGTTGACCTTGTCGGTCAAGTGAATGCGGTCGACACGGCGCGGGAACAGGTTGATCGCCGGGGTGCAGAAGGGCACCAGGCGCTCGGCGCCGACGCTGCTTTCCAGTGTCGAGTCGAAGCGCTCGAACAGTACCAGCAGCTCCAGCTCCTGCCCGTTGCAGCGCTTGACCGCCCGTTCCAGGCCCGCGAAATCGACAAATAGAAAGCGCTGCGGCAGGGCAAAGTATTCCTGCAGCAGCCGGTAGCCCTGAAACGCCTGCGGCACCACTGGCAATGCGGCTTCACTGTCATCGAAACCACAGGGGCGCAGGGCCTGCTCCAGCGGGATGCGCTCGACCCAATCAGCGCCGGGCTGGCGGGCGAACACGGCGCAGGCGCTGCCCAGCAGTTGTTCGTAGAGACGGTAGGGCGTTTCGTCGGCGCCGTTGAGGTACAGCGGCAAGTGCGTCAGCGGCAGGCTGCACAGCGGGATCTCGGCACCGCTGCGCAGGGTCAGGCGCAGCGCGGCGCGGGCCTTGGGTTCGCTGGCGGCGAGGCGGCCGAGCACGGTGCCGGGGTTGCCGAAATATTCGGCGCGGGCCACCTGCAGCGGCCACAGGGTCACGTCCTGGGTGCTGCGAAACTCGCAGGGAGTCTGCGAGTCGCGGCCAAGGTTGGCCCGCAGCACGCTGCCACGTGGCAGCGGGAAGCCGGCACTGAGCGAGCCCTCGTCGGGGTCGGTCTGCAACTGCACCACGGTCATCGAGGGCGTCGGTGCCAGATAGTGCGGGTAGGCGATTTCCAGCAGGTTATGGGTGAAGGTCGGGTACTCGGCGTCGAGCTTGAGCTGCACGCGTGCAGTGAGGTACGCGAAGCCTTCGAGCAGGCGCTCGACATACGGGTCGGCGCAATCGATGCCGGACAGTGTGAGGCGTCCGGCGATCTTCGGGTACTCGCGGGAGAACTCCGCTGCACTCTCGCGGATGTGCCGCAGTTCCTGGTTGTACAGCTCGAGCAGGCGGGGGTTCATGCGCGTCTCCGGCGATCGGCGGGGGCCACGTGCACTTGGCCGGACTCCAGGTCCAGGTCGGTCTGCAGCAGCAATGGCAAGGCCGCAGGCTGGGCCCAGAGATCGCCTTCGATCTCGAAGCTCAGGGCGTTGGCGTTCATTTCGCCGGGCGCGACCAGGGCCCGCACCTTGAGAGTGTGGGCGAGGATGCGTGGTTCGTAGGTGGCGATGGCCTGGTGAATGATGCGCTCCAGGGCCAGCAGGTCGATGTTCGACGCGCAGTTGCCGGCCAGGGCGGGCAGGCCGTAGTTGATCACCGAGGTGCCTGCGGGGGTATCCAGGGTGCGGGTGCTGTCGAGCAGCGATGTGGTATTGAGCAGCCAGGCCAGGTCGCGCAGCACCGAAGCCTTGAGCTGTTGTAGCGACAGCACGCGCTTGTCCGGGGCCTCCTGCGGGTTGCCGGGGTCGTCGTCGGTCAGACGATCCAGCAGCGAGGGTTGCAGGCGGTCACGGGCGGCGATGTCGGCTACCACGGATGGATTCCTTCAAGGATTCGGGATCGTGTCGACTGCTTCGCGGGCAAGTCGCAGCGGCGAACCGCTGCTGCTACAAACGAGGAGCGGAATTGCCCGCGAAGCAGTCGACGCCGCTATCAGATCTTGACGTTCTGGCGCACGTTCCAGCCGTACTTGATCGCGCCGCCATCCTTGGTGCCGTCGGCCTTCTGCGGCTGATAGTCCACGGTGACCTTGGCGAAGTTCAGGGTGACGTTCTCGGTGAGGCGGTCATCGCTGCCCGAGCCGCCGGTGCTCAGCGAGCTGATGATCACCTCTTCGAGGTTGATGATCAGGTACTCGACCTGGCTCTCGCCACCGGCCTTGCGCACGGTCAGCTTGACCTTGTCGATGTGCTTGCCGCTGGAGCAGTGGGCCATCAGGTTGGGGCTGGACTTGTCCACGTACTTGGTGATCGACAGGTCCTGGATGTTGACCTTGCCGGAGCCGCCGCCCCCGCCCATGTGCATGTTGCCGGACTGGGACATGCCCCAGCTCCAGTTCAGCACGTCGATTTCGTCCTTGTGGGCCTTGTCCGCGGACTCGCCCTTGATGTCGCCGATCTTGATGAAAATATCTACAGCCATGATGTCCTCGGTATTTCGCGTCGGTTGGCGGTTCTATCGGGGCTGCTGCGCAGCCCATCGCGGGGCGCGCAGCGGCCCCGGTTCAGGCTCAGGCCCCTTTGGCCGAAGGCAGCTTCGAGACCAGGCGCAACGACACGGTCAGCCCTTCGAGCTGGTAGTGCGGGCGCAGGTAGAAGCGCGAGTTGTAGTAGCCAGGGTTGCCCTCGACTTCCTCCACCACCACTTCGGCCGCAGCCAGCGGATGTTGGGCCTTGGTGGTCTCGCTGGAGTGCGCCGGGTCACCGTCGACGTAGTTCAGGATCCAGTCCTGCAGCCAGCGCTGCATCTCGTCCTTTTCCTTGAACGAGCCGATCTTGTCGCGAACGATGCACTTCAGGTAATGGGCGAAGCGGCAGGTGGCGAACAGGTACGGCAGGCGGGCGGCCAGGTTGGCGTTGGCGGTGGCGTCCGGGTCGTCGTACTCAGCCGGTTTTTGCAGCGACTGGGCGCCGATGAACGCGGCGAAGTCGGTGTTCTTCTTGTGCAGCAATGGCATGAAGCCGTTCTTCGCCAGCTCCGCCTCGCGGCGGTCGGAAATGGCGATCTCGGTCGGGCACTTCATGTCCACGCCACCGTCATCGGTGGGGAAGGTGTGCGCCGGCAGGCCTTGCACTTCACCGCCCGACTCCACGCCGCGGATGCGCGAGCACCAGCCGAAATGCTTGAACGAGCGATTGATGTTCACCGCCATGGCATAGGCCGCGTTGGCCCAGGTGTACTTGCTGCTGTCGGCGCCGTCGGTGTCTTCCTCGAAGGCGAAGGCCTCGACCGGGTCGGTCTTGGCGCCATAGGGCAGGCGTGCCAGGAAGCGCGGCATGGTCAGGCCGATGTAGCGCGAGTCTTCCGATTCGCGCAGCGAACGCCAGCCGGCGTATTCCGGGGTGGTGAAGATCTTGGTCAGGTCACGCGGGTTGGACAGCTCCTGCCACGAACCCATGCCCATCACGGTTGGCGACGCCGCGGCGATGAAGGGGGCATGCATCGACGCACAGACCTTGGACATCTCGCCCAGCAGCTCGACATCCGGAGGCGACTGATCGAAGTAGTAGTCGCCCACCAGGCAGCCGTAGGGCTCGCCGCCGAACTGGCCGTACTCTTCTTCGTAGAGCTTCTTGAACACCGGGCTCTGGTCCCAGGCGGTGCCCTTGAACTTCTTTAGGGTCTTGTGCAGGTCGGTCTTGGAGATGTTGAGCACTCGAATCTTCAGTTGCTCGTCGCTCTCGGTGTTGTTGACCAGGTAGTGCAGGCCGCGCCACGCGCTTTCCAGCTTCTGGAAGTCATCGTGGTGGATGATCTGGTTGACCTGTGCGGTGAGCTTGGCGTCGATGGCGGCGATGATCTGCTCGATCGAGCCGATGGCGTCGTTGGAGACCAGGTTGGTCTGCGCCAGGGCTTGCTCGGCGAGGGTGCGCACGGCGCTTTCGACAGCTTCCTTGGCGCGCTCGGTCTTGGGTTTGAATTCCTGCAGCAGCAGGTTGGCGAACTCGCTGGCCTGCTCGGTGGCGGCCGGCTGGGCCTGGGTATCGCGCAATGGATCGGTCATGGCGGGCTCCTCAGGCGCTCGGCTCGTTGTCGGAAGGTTTCGGGGCGCTGGCCAGGGCCTGCAGCAGGGCAGGGTCCTTGATGGCCTTGAGGATGATGTCCTCGGCACCGGTCTTGCCGTCCATGTAGGTCAGCAGGTTGGCCAGTTGGGTACGCGCCTCGAGCAGCTGGTTCAGGGCATCGACCTTGCGCGCCACGGCGGCCGGGCTGAAGTCGTCCATGCTCTCGAAGGTGATGTCCAGGCTCAGGTTGCCTTCGCCGGTCAACTCGTTGGGGACGTTGAATGCCACGCGTGGCTTCATCGCCTTGAGGCGCGAGTCGAAGTTGTCGACATCGACTTCCAGGAACTTGCGGTCGGCCACCGCGGGCAGTGGCTCGGCGGGCTTGCCGGCGAGGTCCGAGAGCACGCCCATGACGAAGGGCAACTGGACCTTCTTCTCGGCGCCATACAGTTCGACGTCGTACTCGATCTGCACTCGCGGCGCGCGGTTGCGCGCGATGAATTTCTGGGAGCTGTCTTTGGCCACGTGGTTCCTCCTGGTCGCCGCTGGGGGCGCTGTCGTTCGTTGCGGCTGTCGGTGGTATCAGTCGTCCTGGGGCCCGCGCAGGTTCTCGAACTGCGAAAGGCCATCGGGAATCAGGTCGCGCACGATGGTCGCGAAGTCGGCGTTGACCAGGTTTTTCGCCCGGCGCAGCAGCACCGGCAGCGGGCTGGAAGGCTCGTGACGGGCGTAGTACTGGAGCAGACGCTCGAGGCTTTGCTGAACTTCGTCGCGGCTGCTGATTTCGCCGGGGCGCACGGCGGGGCGAGCGGTCGCGGCGACGGCAGCGGGTGCCGAAGGGGCATCGTCGAGGCTGTCCTGCTGCGGCTGTTCGTCTGGCGCGGCTGACGGCGAGCCCCCAGGGGCGTAATCGGCAAGTACCTGTTGCGCCAGGCGCAACGGCTGTTTGAGTGCGGACAGATCGACGCCACTGGCCGAGCCGACCTGGTCGCTGACCCGGCGCTCGATCGCTTCGCAGGCCTCGCGGGCCAGGTTCAGGGCCTGGCGAGTCTGTTCGAGTTCATCGGCGTCGGCATCGCGCAGGGCTGCGGCCAGCGCCTCGACGCTCAGTGTCTCGCTGGCGAAATGCTGCAGGCCGGCGGCGTGCAGGGCGGCACGCAAGGTGATCGGGCCAAAGGCGCGCGAGCGCGCCAGCACGGCATCGCGCAGCAGGGCGATGTTGGCTTCGCACGTCAGGCCGGTCAGTGCGTTGATGCGCACGGTCGGGTCGTTGTCGTCGGAGGCGTCGAGCTGCGGATGCAGGTGCAGCCAGTATTCGCCGAGCAGGTCGCGGATCAGTTCCAGGCTGGCGGCGAGGCCGGCGAAGCCGTGCAGCGCGAGGTTGGCCTGCACCAGGAAGTGGGTGATGCGCAGGTCCTTGCTGCGCTGCAGCAAGCTGGCGCAGGACTGTTCGATCGCTCGCCACTCGGGGGGCTCGGCCGCCTGTACTGCATCGCCCATGACCCGTTCCGGACGCCCTTGGGCATCGCGTTCGAGTTGCAGGAAGTCCGCGTCATATTCGAGATCTTCACCGCAGGGGAAGTCATCGGAAACAGCGGCGAGCAGCAGCGGTGAGTTCACCAGGAATCGATCTCCATATCGGCCCGTGGCGGGGCTTTAGTTGCGCGAAGTTGCAAGTGTGAACTGGCGCACAAAACTTGTAGAAGAGCGGGCGGTTGATATCGCTGTGATATCAGTGGCCGGCTCCAAAGTTGCGCATTTATGGTTTATTTCCAAAATGCTGTCAAGGTAAGCTACCCGCCCTCGAGTGGAGGTGTGACCGAGTCTGCAGCTTTGAAGGCCCACCTGTCGGATGCCATCAAAGTGCCTTGCTGTTGTGGTTAAATTCGCCGATATGCCGCGATAAAACAGTGATGCATGTTATTTAACTCATTGTTTTTTAAGGAATTATTGGCGATTTTCGCTATCCACTCATTTGAATGGAATCACGAGTCATATTATATGCAGGAGGAGTGATGGCACTTTGCCTAACTATCACTAGTTATCACAAGATAACTCCGGGGCAATGCGCGGAGATGATTGTGGAAACTGGTGCCGTCACCATCGGGCGAAGTCCAAACAATGATTGGGTGTTGCCGGATCCAGAGCGGTTGGTGTCGTCCAATCATTGCGTCATCCAGTTTCGGGATGGCCGTTATTACCTGACCGATAACAGCACCAACGGTGTGGAGCTGGTACACGCTGGCGTGCGCATGCGCCGAGGAAACAGCGAGCCATTGATGGATGGCGAAGTTATCCGGATTGGTGAGTACGAGATTCAGGCACGCATAGATTCAGGATTCTCGCTGGAGGAGAACCGCCAGCCTGGCGCGCAGAGCTTCGAGGCGTTGATGGCCCACCAGGCGACGCCCGCCGAGCCCCCCCTTGCACCCGCGCCGGCTGCTTTCCTGCAGGGGGCTTCGAGCCACGACACACTGCCCGACATCTTCGATTTCCTCGGCCCTGCCAGCGTGCCGACGGCGAGCCAACCTGACCATGTTCCGGCCCAGCAGCATGACTTTCGTCCGCCCGCACCGGTCCCCGCCGCCGCGCCACCTGCCTCACCGGCCCCCGGCGTGATACCGGCGGACTGGAACCTGTTCGACGAGGCGCCGGCCTCCAGCCCCCTGTCTGCCCACGAGCCGATGACGCCTGTTGCCGCAGTGCCTCCACCGCCTGCGCCCGTTCCCGCACCGCCCACCCCCCAGGCCATGCCCGACCAGGCGTTGCTGCAGGCCTTCCTGCGCGGCGCGGGCATCGAGCACCTGCGCATCGACGCTGGCGATGCCGCAGCGCAGATGGAGGCGGTGGGCCGCAGCTACCGCCTGATGGTCGAGGGCCTGATCGATGTGCTGCGCGCACGCAGCAGCCTCAAGGGCGAGTTCCGCATGCAGCAGACCACCATCGCGCCGGTGCAGAACAACCCGCTGAAATTCGCCCCCAATGCCGACGAGGCGCTGTTGCTGCTGCTGCGCCAGGGCAACCAGGCGTTCATGTCCGCCGACCAGGCGGTACGCGACAGTTTCGATGACCTGCGTGCCCACCAGTTGGCCGTCATGGCCGGGGTCGAGGCGGCGATCAAGCACGTGCTGACGTGTTTCGAGCCCGCCCGTCTGGAGGCTCGCCTGGCCCCGGCAACGGGCCTGGCGAAGGTGTTCGGTGGCTCGCGCCAGGCCCATTGCTGGCAGCAGTTCACCGAGCTGTACGGGCAGATATCACGTGAAGCCCAGGACGATTTCCAGGACTTGTTCGGCCGCGAGTTCAGCCGCGCCTACGAGGCCCACAACGCCCGACTGCAACGCTCTTGAGACTGATGCTCAAGGCAGGAAGAACACCAATACGTCATGAGGACGAGGATGAGTGCAACAAGACTGATCGCAGCCCTGGCCTTCGTGCTGCTCAGTGCCTGCAGCAAGGATGCGCCGGTCGTACCGAGTTCGGACGCTGAGCCGGCAGTGCCGGGCGTCACCCTGTACTTCAGTGCCGCCGCTGGGCTCAACCCCGGCGCCGATGGCACACCAGCGCCTGTGCGGGTGCGCATCTACGAACTGAAGAATGCCGCCGCCTTCGAGCGCGCCGATTACTTCGCCCTGGCCGAACGGGCCCAGGACACCCTCGGCGCCGACCTGATCGACCAGGACGAAGTGCTGCTGCAGCCCGGCCGTCAACTGCACCTGGACCGCCCGCTGAACCCGGCCACGCGCCAGGTCGGCCTGGTGGTCGGCTACCGCGAGATCGACCAGGCGCAGTGGCGCAGCGTGCTCGCGGTGCCACCTCGCGACTATCAGATCAGCCTCGATGTGCGCGCCGTGCGCAGCGCCGTGGCCACCCCACAACCTGTGCCTGGCCACTAGGCAAACGGAGAACCCATGTCCTGGAACAATCGCGTGGTCTGGTCGGAAGGCATGTTCATCACGACCCAGCACTTCCAGCAGCACGACCGCTATCTGGAAAACTTCATCGATGCCCGCAGCCGCCCGCTGTCGAGCGCGGCCTGGGGCTTTTCCGAGCTGCTGGTCGACCAGGGCCTGCTGGCCCAGGGCACGCTGGCGATCCTCAGTGCCCGTGGCCTGCTGCCGGACGGCACCCCCTTCGACATTCCCCGCGATGACCTGCCACCGGCGCCTCTGGAAATTCCCGACGACCTGCGCGACGGGGTGATTCACCTGGGCTTGCCGCTCAAGCGTGCCGGTGCCCGCGACACCGTCGACGAAGGCGAGGCGCTGGACGGCGCGCGCTATGTGGCGCGGGTCAGCGAAGTGCGCGACGACAATGCGCCGTTCGAGAACCGCGCACCACTGGCTCTGGGTGGCCGCGCGCTGCGCCTGCTGCGTGAGGAAGATGGCCTCGGCGATTTCGCCGCGCTGGGTGTGGTGCGCATTCGTGAAAAACGTGCCGACCGGGCCTTGGTGCTGGACGACAGCTACATCCCGCCGCTGCTGGATGTGGCGGCCAGTAACCCGCTGTCGAATTTTCGCAGCGAGCTGCTGGGGCTGCTGCACCAGCGTGGCGAGGCACTGGCCGGGCGGGTGGTGGCCTCGGCCAATGGCGGTGCCTCGGAAATCGCCGACTTCATGCTGTTGCAACTGGTCAACCGCGCGCAGCCGTTGATCGAGCATCTCGGGCAGCTCAGCCCGCTGCACCCCGAACGGCTGTACAGCGAGCTGGTGGCGCTGGCGGGCGAGTTCGCCACCTTCACCCGCGAGGGCCGTCGCCCCGAGAGCTTCCCGGTGTACCAGCACGATGACCTCGCGGCGACCTTCCAGCCGCTGATGGCGTCGCTGCGTGAAGCGCTGTCGATGCTGATCGACAGCAAGGCGGTGGCCATTCCTATCGTCGAGAAAGCCTACGGCGTGCACGTGGCCATGCTCGCCGACCGCAGCCTGCTGGACAGCGCCAGTTTCATCCTCGTGGTGCGCGCCGACGTGCCAGGCGAGACCCTGCGCAGCCGCTTCGGCCAGCAGAGCAAGATCGGTTCGGTGGAGCACATCCGCGACCTGGTCAATCTGCAACTGCCAGGCATTGGCCTGCTGCCGTTGCCGGTGGCGCCGCGGCAGATTCCGTTCCATGCAGGTTCCACCTATTTCGAACTCGACCGCGGCAGCGAGCACTGGAAGCAGTTGCAACACTCGGGGGGCTTCGCCTTCTACGTCGCTGGCGAGTTCCCTGGCCTGAACCTGGCCTTCTGGGCCATTCGAGGATAAGCCGCGATGCAGCACGACGATCCGCAGGCCAACGACCGCACCCAGTTCATGCCTCGCCCAGGCGGACGAGGCCCGCAGCCGACGGCGACGCCCCAGGCCGCACCAGCGCCGCTGAACGTACCGGCCGAGCCGCTGGCACCAGGCCAGGGCGAGGGCCTCAATCCGCTGGAGCAGGCGGCCGGGCCCCTGCTGGCGTTGCTCACGCGCTTGCGCAATACCATCGCCCATCCAGCCCCGGCGAGCCTGCGTGCGCAACTGCTCGCCTACCTGCGCCAGTTCGAAGAGCGCGCCGAAGCCAGCGGTGTGCCGCGCAACGAGGTGCTGCTGGCGCGCTATGCCCTGTGCACCGCGCTCGATGAGGCCGTGCTCAGCACCCCCTGGGGCAGCAGCAGCGACTGGGGCAAGCAAAGCCTCTTGATCACCGTGCACAACGAAGCCTGGGGCGGCGAGAAGGTCTTCCAGTTGCTCGAACATTGCCTGCAGAGCCCGCGCGAACGCCTGAACCTGCTGGAGTTGCTGTACCTGTGCACCAGCCTCGGTTTCGAGGGCCGCTACCGGGTGATGAACGGTGGCCGAGCACAGCTCGAGGCACTGCGCGAGCGTACCGCCGCGGCCTTGCGCAGCGCGCGCGGCGAGATCGAACGCGAATTGTCACCGCACTGGCGCGGCGTTTCGGTCAGCCGCGATCGTCTGACCCAGTTCGTGCCGCCCTGGGTAGGGCTCGCGGTGGCCCTGGCCTTGCTGCTGCTGTTGCTGTTCGGTCTGCGCCTGAAGCTGGCCTCCGATGCAGAACCCGTATTTCGCGGCATCCATGCCCTGGGTGAAATCCCGGTACAGGCGATGGACCGCCCGGTGGTGCAGCCCAAGCCGGTCGAGCGCCCGCGCCTGGCAGGTTTCCTCGCCGATGACATCAAGGCCGGTCGGGTCGCGGTGGAGGATGCGGTCGATCGCTCGGTGGTGACCATTCGTGGCGATGAACTGTTCGCGTCTGCCAGCGCCAGTATCAAGGGCGATTTCGAGCCGCTGATGCTGCGTATCGCCGAGGCGATTTCCAAGGTGAAGGGCAACGTGCGCGTCACCGGCCACAGCGATAACCAGCGCATCGCCACGATCCGCTTCCCCTCCAACTGGGCGCTGTCCCAGGCTCGCGCCGAAGAGGTCAAGGCAATGCTCGCCGCGCGCACCGGGCAGCCGCAGCGCTTCAGCGCGCAAGGCCTGAGCGACACCGAGCCGCTGGCCTCCAACGACACCGCACAAGGCCGGGCGAAGAATCGCCGGGTCGAAATCACCGTTCTGGCGGAGGGCGTCGAGTGAAGGCGTTTTTCAGTTTTGTCATTCGCTGGGTGATCCCGGTGCTGGGGCTGATCGCCCTCAGCCTGATCATCTGGTTCATCGGGCCGCTGTTGGACGTACTGGCGCCGCCGGCGCCGCGATGGATCCTGATCGTCCTGCTGTTCGCGGTGTGGATCGCCTACCGTACCTGGCGCATCGTCCAGGCGCGTCGCCAGGCCGCCAAAGTGATGGAGAGCCTGGCCGCCGAAACCGCGCCGGATCCTGCGAGCCTGGCCACCGCCGAAGAGCTGGCGACCCTGCGTCAACGCATGGACGAGGCCCTGGTGCTGCTGAAGAAAGCGCGCCTGGGCGGTGACGAGCGCCGCAACCTCTACGAGCTGCCGTGGTACGTGATCATCGGCCCGCCGGGCTCCGGCAAGACCACCGCGCTGGTCAACTCGGGGCTGCATTTCCCGCTGGCGGCACAGTTGGGCGAGGGCGCCATCCGTGGTGTCGGTGGCACGCGCAACTGCGACTGGTGGTTCACCGACCAGGCGGTGCTGCTCGACACCGCTGGGCGCTATACCACCCAGGACAGCCATGCGCAGGTGGACAAGGCCGCCTGGCTGGGCTTTCTCGACCTGCTCAAGACCCAGCGCTCGCGCCGCCCCATCGACGGGGCGTTCATCGCCATCAGCCTGTCCGATCTGCTGCTGGGCAGCGACGCCGAGCGCGCCGCCCATGCAGCGGCGATCCGCACCCGGATCCAGGAGTTGTACAGCCAGCTCGGCGTGCGTTTCCCGATCTACCTGATGCTCACCAAGCTCGACCTGGTGCCGGGCTTCATGGAGTACTTCGACAACCTGAGCAAGGACGAGCGCGCCCAGGTGTGGGGCATGACCTTCGCGCTGGATGACGGGCAGCAGGGCGACGGCCCACTGGCCGGCTTCGACCAGGAGTTCGGCCTGCTCGAACAACGCCTCAACCAGCGTCTGGTCGAGCGCCTGCAGCAGGAGCGCGACCCGGCGCGGCGCGACCTGATCTATGGCTTCGTCCAGCAGTTCGCGGCACTGCGCGGCAATCTCAAGACCTTCCTCGACGGTGTGTTCAAACCCAACGCCTTCGAGGCGCGGGCGCTGCTGCGCGGGGTGTACTTCACCAGCGGCACCCAGGAAGGCAGCCCCATCGATCGCCTGATCGGCAGCATGGCGCAGAGCATGGGCCTGGACCGCGCGCACCTGGCGCGCCAGACCGGCACCGGACGCAGCTACTTCATCGAGAAGCTGTTCAGCGCCGTGGCCTTCGCCGAGCGTGGGCTGGTGGGCAGCAACCCCAAGGTCGAGCAGCGCCGCAAGTGGATCACCCGAGGTGCCCTGGCGCTGAGCGTGGCTCTGGTGCTGGTCGTCGGCACCCTGTGGACCCTGAGCTACCGCGCCAACCAGCAGTACATCGCCGAAGTCGACAGCCGCCTCAAGCCGCTGGGCAAGAGCGTGCAGGAGCTGAGCCCGGCGCAGCGCGAGGTGATCGAAGTGCTGCCGCTGCTCAACGCCGTGCGCCGTCTGGCGGACGATCCGCCGGCCTGGGCCGAGGGGCTCGGGTTGTACCAGGGCGACATGCTGGAGACCGAATCCACCAGCGTCTATCGCAAGCTGTTGATCGCGATCTTCGCCCCGCGGCTGGTCACCCGCATCGAGGAGCAACTGTACGCCGGCGGTCCTTCCGACTATCTGTACGAAGGCCTGAAGGCCTATCTGATGCTGGCCGACGGCGAGCATTACGACGCTGACTTCCTCAAGGCCTGGATCAGTCTCGACTGGGAGCGCCATCTGCCGCGCGATCTGGCTCCCGAGCAGCGCCAGGCACTTGAACAGCACCTGGCGGCGCTGTTCGACAAGCGCCCGCCGAATGCGCGCCTCGACCAACGCCTGATCGACGACACCCGCCGCCAGTTGCAGCAGTTGCCGGTGGCGCAACGTGTGTATGACCGGGTCAAGCGGCAGAAGCTGCCGGCCGGCGTCAGCGATTTTCGCATCAGCGACGCCGCCGGGCGCGATGCCGCGCTGGTATTCCAGCGCAAGAGCGGCAAGCCGCTGACCGAGCCGCTGCCGGGCATCTTCACTGTCGAGGGTTATCGCAAGGCGTTTCTCGCCGCCAGCGTCGCCCACAGCGAAACCCTCGCCGAGGAGCGCTGGGTGCTCGGTCGCGAGCTGAGCGAGGCCAGCGATGCCAAGCGCCTGGCCGACGATGTGCGCCAGCTCTACTACCAGGACTACATCCGCCACTGGGACGCGCTGTTGGCCGACCTGGACTTCGTGCCGATCACCAGTGTCGGGCAGGCCGCCGACGTGCTGCGGGTGTTGTCCGGCCCTACCTCGCCGATGAAGAAACTGTTGCAGGCGGTGGCCAAGGAAACCGACCTGCAGCAGCCCACCACCCTCGACAAGGCCCAGGCCAAGGTCGAACAGGCCGGTGTCGATCAACTGCGCCAGCGCCTCGGCGGTCTGCTCGGCGACACGCCGATCCCAGGCACCGAGCAAGGTGCGCGTGAGGTGGACCCCGTGACCGCACACTTCGCCGAACTGGCCGAGCTGGTCGAAGGTGGCGAAGGCCAGCCAAGCTCGATCGATGGCCTGCTCGCCGATCTCAACGCCCTGTACGTACAGGTCAGTGCGATGGTCGGCGCCAGTGGCGAAGCCCTGCTGGGCGAGGCCAAGAACCAGGCTCAGGCTGCCTCGCAGAGGGTTTCGCTCGGCGCCGCGCGGCAGCCGAAAGTGGTGCAGAACCTGGTCGGCTCGGTGGTCGGCTCGACCAACGCCATCGTCATGGGCGGCGTACGCAACCAGCTCAATGCCGCCTGGACCAGCGAGGTGGTCAACGTCTACCGCCAGTCCCTCAGCGGTCGCTACCCGCTGACGGCCGGCAGCCCGCGCGATGCGACCCTGGAAGACTTCGGCCAGTTCTTCGGTGTTGGCGGGGTGATGGACAACTACTTCCGCAAGTACCTGCAGCCATACGTCAACACCTCCACGTCGCCGTGGAGCTGGCAGCCAGGGGCGGCGCAGAAGCTGGGGATCAATGCCGGTGTGCTCAACACCTTCCAGCGCGCCGCGACCATCCGCGATGCCTTCTTCCGCAACAGCAGCGGCCTGACGCCAGGCGTGCGTTTCGAGCTCAAGCCGGTGGCGATGGATGCGTCGATCACCCAGTTCATGCTCGACCTCGATGGCCAGCAGGTCAGCTATGACCATGGCCCGAGCCGTCCGGTGTCTTTGCAGTGGCCGAACCCGAACAGCATCGGCGTGGTACGCCTGTCGATCTCGCCCCCTTCGGCCAGTGGCCGTTCGGGGCTGACGCTGGAAGGCCCGTGGGCGTGGTTCCGCCTGCTCGACCAGTCCGACCTGATTGCCGGCACCTCACCCGAGCGCTTCAGCCTGCGCCTGCGGGTCGAGGGTGCCAGCGTGTCCTACGAGCTGCGTGCCAGCAGCGCCTTCAACCCGTTCCGCAGCCGAGTGGTCAGCGGTTTCAGCCTGCCGGAGCGCCTGTGAGCGACGTTGGTTTCTACGGAAAGATGGCCTGCCGCGGTGACTTCGTCAGCCGCGATCTGCCACAGAGCTTCATCCAGCCCTGGGACCAGTGGCTGGCCGCAGGTATCCAGGCCAGCCAGCGGCAACTGGGTGAGCAGTGGCTGCAGGCCTACCTGGTCAGCCCGCTGTGGCGCTTTGCCCTGGCAGCGGGTGTGTGTGGGCCGCAGGCGATGATCGGGGTGGTGATGCCGAGCATCGATCGGGTCGGGCGGTATTTTCCGCTGACCGTGGCGCAGGCGCTGGAGCCGCAGGTTTCGGTGGCGGTTGCGGTGGTGGGTGCGGATGAATGGTTCGAACAGGTCGAAGCGGCCTTGCTCGGCACGCTGGAGGAAGGTGCGCAGTTCGAAGCGTTCGAGCATGCCGTGCAGCCCTATCGGGGCACCACCCCGCTGCCACAGGGGATAGCGAGTGGGCCTGCGGTGGGTGGGTTGCAACGTCTGGCCGCGACCACGCCTGAGGGGCGAGAACGCGCGTTGGCCGAGTGCGCCTGCGAGGGCATGAGCCTGTGGTGGGGCAGGGGTTCGGAGCGGATCGCACCGGGCCTGATGCGCTATCCGGGCCTGCCGCGCAGCGAGGATTTCGCCGGGTTTCTTCTGGGTAGCGAGGCCGCACGCGCATGACCGACCTGCAGTACAGCGCGGCCAGCTACAGCCATGTCGGCATGGTGCGCAAGATCAACGAGGACGCCTGCCTGGACCTGACCTGGGCGGGCCTGTGGGCGGTGGCCGACGGCATGGGTGGCCATGCGGCGGGCGACTATGTCAGCAGCCTGGCGGTGGACAGCCTGCGCCGCCTGCCGATGCTCGACTCGCTGGCGGAGTTCGCCGACGAAGTGCGTGACGGCCTGGCGTGGGTCAACTTCACGGTCCGCGAGGAAACCGCACGCCGTGGCGTAGCGATGATGGGCAGCACCGTGGTGGTGCTGGCGGCGCGCGGCGACCAGGCCATCGGCCTGTGGGCCGGTGACAGCCGTCTGTATCGCCTGCGCGGCGGGCGCATCGAGCGCCTGTCCCACGATCACAGCTACGTCCAGGAGCTGCAGGACAGCGGGCTGCTCAGCGAGGCCGAGGCCCGGGTGCATCCGCGCGGCAACATCGTGACCCGAGCCATCGGTGTCGAAGATCACCTGGAGCTGCAGGCAGTGGCCCTGCAGGTGCGCCCTGGCGACACCTACCTGCTGTGCAGCGATGGTCTGACCAAGACCGCCGAAGACCTCGAGATCGGCGAGGTGCTCAGCCATGCCGACCCCTACCAGATAGTGCGCAGCCTGGTCCACCTGGGCCTGACCCGAGGCGCGCCCGACAACATCACAGCCGTGGTGGTGAAGGCCAATTGAAGAACATCATGGACATGCAGATCCCCGGATTCGACATCGACGGCGAGATTGGCCAAGGCGCCATGGCCAGCGTCTACCTGGCCACCCAGCGCTCGCTGCAGCGCAAGGTGGTACTCAAGGTGATGGCCGCGAGCCTGGCGGCCGACCCGACCTTCTGCGAGCGCTTCCTGCGCGAAGGCCGCACCCTTGCACGCCTGGCCCATCCGCACATTGCCACCATCCACGACATCGGCAATGTCGGCGAGCTGTACTACATGGCCATGGAGTACCTGCCCAGCGGCACGCTCAAGGAGCGCATCGCCGCCGGGCTGACGCCGGAGCAAGGGTTGATCTATGTGCGCCAGATGGCCCAGGCGCTGGGCTATGCCCATGCCCAGGGCCTGGTGCACCGCGACGTGAAGCCGGCCAACATCCTGTTCCGTGCCGATGGCAACGCCGTGCTGTCGGACTTCGGCATCGCCAAGTCCCTGGACGATCACACCCAGTTCACCCAGGCGGGTTTCGCGGTGGGGACGCCCAGCTACATGAGCCCGGAGCAGGCCCGCGGGCTTGAGATCGACGGGCGCGCCGACCTTTATGCCTTGGGGGTGGTGCTCTACGAGATCCTCGTCGGCAAGCTGCCCTACAGCGGCACCGATGCGCTGTCCACGGCGCTGGCGCACCTGACCGAGCCGCTGCCGGAGCTGCCCATCGAGCATGGGCGTTATCAGGAAATCCTGCGCGGGTTACTGGCCAAGGACCCGAACGAACGCTTCGCCGATGCCGCCGCCTTGCTGGCAGCACTGGACCGCCTTCCGGAAGAAGACAGCCAGAGCACGGTGATCAGGCCACTGGTCGTGCCCCAGGCGGCCCCCGAACTGGCAGGGTTGACGCCAGTGTCCATCGAGATTCCCCAGGCGGCTGCCCAGCCCGAGCCAGCCCGGCGTGAGCCAAAGCAGAGCCGCCCGGCGCCTGTTGTTGCGCCAAAGAAAAAGCCCGCGGTGGCGCTGTTGGCGGTGGCCATCGCAGCGGCATTGGGCCTGGCAGCGGGCGGTTACTGGTTGTTCGCCGGTCACGACAAGCCCGCCGTCGCCACACCGGTGGCACAGACACCCGTCCAGCCCAGCGCGCCGCCTCCCGTCGCCAGCGCGGCGCAGAACGATCAGCGGCCGCTGCTCATGGCGGGCAAGAAGACCCTGTTCCAGCGCGTGCTGACCAAGCCCGGCGCGCGCCTGGCCGATAGCCCTGGTGGCGCTGCCGGTGATAGCCTGCCGGCCTTCTCGGTGCTCTACGTCTACCAGCGCAAGGATATCGACGGCAAAGCCTGGATCCAGGTCGGCGCTGCCAGCGATGGCCTGCGCGAAGGCTGGCTGCCTGCAGAGCAGACCAGCGACTGGAAGCAGAGCCTGGTGCTCAAGTTCACCGAACGCTCCGGCCGCGCGCCAGTGATGTTCATGCGCCAGCCCGACGATGTGCAGCAGTTGCTCGACGACAGTACCCAGGCCCGCGCGCAACTGCTCAAGGCGCAGAACGATCCGGCCGAAGTGCCGCGTGTGCTGGCGCTGGAGCCTGCGGCCAACGCGGTGCCGCAGGACCAGTTCTACCTGATGCCGATCTTCGACTACCGCGAGAGCTTCGACGCCGACGGTCAGCCGGTGCAACTGCTCAATATCGCATCGATCGATCCCGGGAGCAGTGCGGCCGGCAGCGCGCCGCAGGCCGCAGGCGTTGCCAGCGCCGGCGACAACAGCTTCCGCACCGGCATCGTGCTGGTGGTGGACACCTCGGTGTCGATGCAGCCCTACATCGACCGGGTGCGCCAGGTGGTCAGCGAGTTGCAGCAGCAACTGGCGGCACGCGGTGAGCTGGACAGCGTCAGCTTTGGCCTGGTGGGCTTTCGCAACAGCGTCAAGCGCACGCCGGGCCTGGACTACTTGAGCAAGACCCTGGTCAGCCTCGATGAAGGCCGCGACCCTGCGCGCTTTCTCAAGGCCGCATCGCAGGTCAAGGCCACCACCGTGTCCAGCCATTCGTTCAACGAAGATGCCTTCGCCGGGGTCATGCAGGCGGTCGAGGGCATGGACTGGTCCGGCTACGGCGGACGCATCGTGCTGCTGGTCAGCGATGCTGGCGCCTTGCGCAAGAGCGACCCCGAGAGCAGCACGCGGATGAACGAAGCCGAGGTGCGTCAGGCGGCGCTGAGCAAGCAGATCAAGATCTACGCCCTGCACCTGCGCACCCCTGCCGGGGTGAAGAACCACGGCTCGGCCGAGCAGCAGTACCGCGTGCTCACCGCCGACAGCAACCCGCGTATCGGCGACCTCTACGTGGGTGTGCCGGGGGGCGATGTGAACGCCTTTGGCGAGCGCGTGCAGGAGATCGGCTCGACCTTCGCCGAGCTGGTGCACCAGGTGCGCAACCAACAGCCGCAGGCCGTGCCGTTGCTCGCCTCCGGTTCCAGCCTCGCCGCCAAGACCCAGGCCGTGGGCTACGCCATGCACATGGACTTTCTCGGCCGTCGCAGCGCCAGCCAGGCGCCGCAACTGGTGAGTGCCTGGACCGCCGATCGTGACCTGACCAACCCGGCGCTGCCGACCTTGCAGGTGTGCGTGATGCTGACCAAGCTGCAGCTCAACGACCTGCAGCAGTCGCTCAAGCTGATCGTCGATGCGGCGCGCAAGACGCGCAGCTCGCCGGGCGACTTCTTCAATGAAATCGCCAGCGCCAGTGCCTACATGAGCCGCGACCCCGGCGCGCTGAGCAAGGGCGCCAACCTTGCCCAGGGCGGCGTACTCGGTGAGTACCTCGAAGGCCTGCCGTATCGCAGCAAGTCGCTGAGCATGACCCAGGACCTGTGGCTGTCGCTGTCGGTCGCCGAGCAGGAGGATTTCATCGACGAGCTCGACTCGAAGATTCGCCTCTACGAAACCTTCCACAACGACATGGCCAACTGGGTGCGTTTCGGCAACGCCGAACCGGGCGACGCCCTGTACCGTGTCCCGCTCTCGACGCTGCCTTGATGATCAGCCTGCAAGGGGTGCACAAGACGCGCGGGCGCTACCGCCTGGAGATCGGCGATCTGCGCCTGGGCGCCGGTGAGCGTGTGGCGCTGGTCGGCCCCAGCGGCTGCGGCAAGAGCACCCTGCTCGACCTGCTGGCATTGGTGCTGGCGCCGGATGCGGCGGACGCCTTCACCCTGGAACTTGAAGGCAGCGTGCAGGATGTCGCCGGGCTGTGGCGTGGCCGTCGGCTCGACCGGCTGGCCGCCTTGCGCAGTCGGCACCTGGGTTATGTGCTGCAAGCGGGCGGGCTGCTGGGCTTTCTCGATGTGCGCGGCAATATCCGCCTGCCGCGTCAGTTGCTGGGGCTGGCCGACGACGGTGGCGTCGAACGCCTGGCGGCCGCGCTGGATGTGAGCGACCAGTTGGACAAGCGTCCGGCGGCGCTTTCGCTGGGCCAGCGCCAGCGGGTCAGTTGTGCCCGCGCCCTGGCCCATGCGCCAGCGCTGTTGCTGGCGGACGAACCGACCGCAGCGCTCGATCCGGTCAATGCCGAGCGGGTGATGCAGTTGCTGTTGCGCCAGGCCGAGGCGCATCGGGTGACCTGCATCATCGCCACCCACGACGAGACCCTGGCCCGCGACGCCGGGCTGCGGGTGCTGCGCATGCACTGTCGGCGCGATGCCGACGGCGGCGTCATCGCGACCTTGGGGCAGGCTGCCTGATGCGCCCGCTGCTGATCGCCGGGCTGGCCTGGCAGGACTACCGCACCGACGCGCGGCTGTCGGCCTGCGCGGTGCTGGCGCTGGTGGCGGTGATTGCGCCACTGCTGGTGCTGTTCGGCCTGAAGTTCGGCCTGATCGGCAGCCTGACCGAACGCCTGCAGCGCGACCCGGGCGTGCGTGAGGTCATACCCTTGGGCGGTGGACGTTTCACTGCCGATTTCATTACCGGGCTCGCGGCGCGTCCGGATGTCGCCTTCGCCATCCCGCGCACCCGCCAGATCGCCGCCACCGCCGAGTTGCTGCTGCCTGCACAAGGGCGTGGGGTGACGGTCGAGATGCTGCCGACCGCGCCCGGCGATCCGTTGCTCGACGGCGCCGTGGCCCCCGATGCAGTCGACCTGCGCGACGTGGTGCTGAGTTTCACTGCGGCGGAAAAGCTCGGCGCCCATCCCGGCGATCGCTTGCAGGCCAGTTTCAATCGCCAGCGTGCGGGCGAGGTGCAGTGGCGCCAGACCTCGTTGCACGTGCGTGCCGTGCTGCCGCTGGCAGCGTTCGAGCGCGATGCCTTGTTCGCACCGTTGGCCTTGCTGGAGGCCGCCGAGGACTACCGCGACGGGCGTGCGGTACCGGCGCTGGATTGGACGGGCGAGCTGCCGGCCGG
Source organism: Pseudomonas wayambapalatensis (assembly GCA_014268975.2). GTDB lineage: Bacteria > Pseudomonadota > Gammaproteobacteria > Pseudomonadales > Pseudomonadaceae > Aquipseudomonas > Aquipseudomonas wayambapalatensis. The sequence goes on from CP077096.1 coordinate 555,646, forward strand.
CAGCGCGGCGCGGGTCTACCCGGCGTTTCGCCTGTATGCCCGCACGCTCGAGGACGTCGAGCCGCTGCGCCAGTTCTTCGCCGAACGTCAGTTGCTGGTCTCGACCCAGGCGGCGCAGATCGCCCAGGTGCAGTCGCTCGGACGCAACCTCGACCTGGTGTTCTGGATCATCGCCGCGTTGGCCGTGGCCGGGGCGGTTGCGGCGGTTGCCGCAGGTGCGGTGGCGGCGGTCGAGCGCAAGCAGCGCGAGCTGGCGGTGTTGCGCCTGCTGGGCTTCGGCACCGCCGCGCTGCTGTTGTTCGTGGTGTTGCAGGCGCTGTACAGCGGCCTGCTCGCCTCCGGGCTGGCGGCCCTGTTGTATGCCCTGGCCGAGCACGGCCTGAACCGACTGTTCATGCAGGTGCCCGGCGAGTACGCCGCTCACCTGCTGCCCATGCACTATCTCGTCGCGCTGCTCGCCGTGTTGTCGGCCAGCACCGCTGCCGCCGCCCTGGGCGGCTGGCGGGTGGCGCGGATCGACGCCTCGCAAGGAATTCGTGATGTCTGAACTTCGCCTCAAGGTAGCGGCCTTGATCGTCACCACACTGGGTCTTGTGGCCTGTTCTCCAGCCGATGGCGAGGACAAGCCCCAGGTCTCCGCGGTCAACACCGCCGCGCCCGACCCCGCCGCCACCAGCAAGCTGGACAACCCCAAGCCCCTGGCCGACGACGTCAGCTTGCCGCTGCCCTGTGGCGGCGAGATTGTCTTCCGGCATGTCTACGTGCTGGCGCAAGGCAGCCTCGACGACCGCGAGGTCAACCTGGGCTATCCCTTCAGCGAAGGCGAGGCGGGTTACAAGCAGTCGTTCATCTCCGGGTATCGCCGCGACTTCATCAATGGCCAGTTCAGCCTGCAGGACCTGTCCTCCGCCTGGCAGAAGCAGGTCGGCGCCAGCCTGCCCAAGGTCGAGGCGGGCAGCCCGCTCAAGCCGATGATGTATTTCATCGGCAAGTACGAGGTGACTGCGCGCCAGTATGCGCAGGTCATGGCCCAGGCTCAGTCGCTGGCCAGCGGCGAGGCGGAGCCCGCCTGCGAACCGGTCACCGAGGCCGCCGGTCGCCTGCCCAAGGTCAAGCTGTCGCGGTTCGAGGCCGAGCGTTTCGCCGCGGTGTACAGCGCCTGGTTGATGAAGCATCACCGCGAGTTGCTGCCGGTCAGTGGCCGGGGCAGCAAGGCCGAAGATGGCGGGATCGGTTTCGTGCGCTTGCCCACCGAAGTGGAATGGGAATTCGCCGCCCGCGGCGGTTCGGCGGTCAGCCGCCAGGAGCTCGATGGCCGGCTGTTCCCGCGCAAGGTCGAGGGCAGCGACAGTGACGGGCCGCTGGCCGACTGGGCGGTGTTCAACCAGGTTGCCGGTGGCACCGGCCAGGCTGCGCGACTGATGCCGATCGGGACCAAGCAACCCAACCCGCTCGGGCTGTTCGATGTGATCGGCAATGCCGCCGAAATGGTCCAGGAATCCTTCCAGCTGGTGCACGCTGGTCGCCGTCAGGGCGCCTACGGCGGCTTCGTGGTCAAGGGCGGCAACTACCTGGAAGGCGAGACCACGCTGTTCACCGGTATGCGTCGCGAGTATCCGCTGTTCGGTGCCGACGGCACTGAGCAGCGCAACGAGACCACCGGTTTCCGCGTCGCCATCGGTGCCTTGTCGGCGCCGCGTTCGCGCTACCAGGAGCTGTTCGAGCAATGGCAGAAAGAGGGGCGCCTGGCCGGCCTCACCGACGACATCAATGCCGCCGATGACCCGACCACGCGCCTGGACGGCATCATCGCCGGCGCCAGCGACCCGCGCCTGCAGGCCGAGTTGGGTCTGGTCAACGAGGAGCTCAAGCGCAATGTCTCGCTGATCGCCCGCCAGCGCGAAGAAGCGGCCGGCAACCTGATCCAGTCGGCGGCCCTCGTGGCCGAGACCATCAACAACTACAACATCCGCCTGACCAACCTGCAGAACACCCAGGCCAAGGCCCAGGCCTCCGGCGACCAGGCCAGCGCCAGCCTGTATGGCGCCGCCATCGCCAACGGCCGCAGCGCGCTGGACGGCGCGCTGGCGATCTACATCGACAACCTGGCCAGCGGCACGCGCTACACCGATGCGGTGATCCAGGCGCAGTTCCAGCGGGTCAAGCAAGAGCTTGAGCGCAAGCCGGTGCTGGGCAAGAGCCTGGAGACCCGCGCCACCCTGTTCGTCCGCCACGTCGGGGAGTACCGCCAGAACCGGCGGGCCGACCCGGCGACGATCCTCAAGGAGCTGCTGGCATCGGCTGCTCCGCGACCTTGAAGAAACCCTGAAAAAAGACCCCGGCCCGCATGAAGCAGGCCGGATCAGCACAACCCGAGAGAGAACCCGACCATGCGCTTGAATCGCACCTCCCTGATCACCGCTTCCAAAGCCCGTGCCGCTCTGCTGCTGGCTGCCGGTTTCAGCAGCGTCCTGCTGACCGGCTGCGCCGGTTCGCCGGTTTCCAAGATCGGTGCAACGACCAAGGTGGAGTACTACCCCAACTGCTACGAGCCGGTGCAGCACCTGCGTTCCACTGACGGCGACATGACTCGCTCGGTCGCCACCGGCGCACTGCTCGGCGCGGTAGGCGGTGCCCTGACCGGCGCCCTGGTGGACGGTGACAACCGTGGTCGCAACGCCGCCATCGGCGCTGCTGGCGGCGCCCTGGTCGGCGGCGCGGCGGGCTACTACACCGAGCGCCAGAAGCAGATCAGCGACGACAAGCAGCGCATCGCTTCCTACGCCGCCGACATCGACAAGAGCGCCGCCGACCTGGACCGCACCACCCAGTACGCCAAGGCGTCCCAGGCCTGCTACCAGCGTGAGTTCGCCAGCCTGATCCAGAACCGCAAGGCCAACCGCATCAACGACACCGAAGGCCGCAAGCGCCTGGCCGAGATCGTTGCCGGCTTGAACGAGTCGAACCAGCTGCTCGGCACCGTCAACGGTCGTCTGGGTGAGAACCTGAACAACTACACCCAGGCCTACGAGCAGGACCTCAAGCAGGTGGGCGTGCAGCGTTCGGAAGTGGTGGCCGTGGTCCAGCCACCGAAAGCGACCAGCAAGTCTGGCACCAAGAAGGGCCAGGCTGCGGGCAAGACCAACACCAAAGTGCCGACTGAAGCAGTCGCGACCGAGAAGACCCTGCAGAACGCCACCGGCAAGAAGGCCGAGGCCCAGCAAGTGGCCAAGGCGGGCGTGGATCAGGTCAACAGCATGTGCCGCAACCCGGACATGGGTGACTGGGCACCGGTGCCTTGCCCGAACGTTTGATGGGATTGCAGGGGTGCATCGCGCCCCTTTCGCGACGCAAGGCCGCTTCTGCAAAGAGCGGCTTTGCGCTGTGGACAGGCCAGCCTGTAGCTGAGTAAGGACACGTATTCATGAAAGACCTTCTGGTCAACGAATTGGCCAACACCTCGCAGTTTCTGGCGCAGCAGCGCCTGCAGGGGCGTATCGACCAGCAGAAGCTGTTCAAGGCGATCGATGCCGACCCTGGCATCGTCGGTGCGGGTGTCGTGTATATCGATGCCGACTACAACGTGATCGTGCTGCGCGAGTTTCAGCCGATCTGCAGTATCAAGCCCAAGCGCATCATCCTACGCGAGGCGCCTCGCTACATTGCGCCCCAGCAATTCATGAACCAGTTGCAGACCAACCCGCGTGAGTCGCGCGTGGTCAAGGAGGCGGTAGGCACCACGCTCTCCTGCGCTGGTGCGATCCTGGGTTGGGTCGTCATGTTCAGCGGTACTATCGCCGTGCCCTTCTCCGGCGGTGTGAGTCTCGCGCTTACCGTTGCCGGATATGCAGCAGCAACCGCCAGTACCGCACAGTGCTTTATCGGTGTTGCCAGGACGGTCAACGAGGTCAACGACCCGTCAGCCAATGATGCGATGGATCAGGAGGCCTGGTACAGGGCAGCCACACCGTTGCTCGACGGTATATCGTTGATCGGCGTCGGCAGCTCGGCCCTCACGACTGTACGCTTCCTGCAGGTGCGCAAGGCTGCCACGGGCGCCAACTGGCTCGACCTGACCCGTTCATTGAGCCGTCAGCAGCGTAGCGCTCTCACCCGCGAGTTGCTGTCGATCAAGCATCCTTCGCTTACCGCGAAGCAACTCAAGCTGCAACAGAGCACAGGTGAGCTGATCAAGCGTCACACGCCCACCCAGATCAAGCACGCCACTCAAACATTGATCAAGGATTCGCTTGGCGCTTCCATCGGTTTTGTCGGCAGCGGGACGGTGCAGGACAAGACCAAGAGCATCGCTCTGGGGCTCTATGAGGAGTTCGAGTAATGAGTCGGCACCCTGACCTTCAGAAATTTCTCGATCGCTACTTCATGGTGTTCCTGGCGGGGTATTTTCTCTCGCTGTACGCCATGGCCGGGACGTTCTCTTTGGTGTGGAGTACCTATTGCCGTGACTGCAGCCGGGAGATCAACTATCCGCTCAGCCTTGGTGTGCTGGTGGTGACGCTGGTCACGGCGCATGCCGCCGTAGTGCGAGGTCGTGACTGGGGGGTATGGATGGTCGCCGCCCTTTGTATCGGCTCCGTGGTTTTCCTGTTGCCGACCTACGGTTTCAGGCCGCACATGGGGATCTTCCTGAGCATCATAGTCGTCGCGCTGCTGGCGTTGCTGGTACTCAACAGCAAGCGCTACAGAGCGATGCGCGTGCTACTTGCCGAGTATCGACACAAGCGTCAAGCCGATAGAGCTTCAAAGGCCCAGCGACCCAAAGTTCGACGGTCTCGATGATGGGCGAGTATCAACGCCATCTTGAATTCCATGCGTTCATGCGTCGTTACTTCCCGACGTTCCTGCTGGGCTTTTTCACCTGTGTGCTGTCGGTGGCATTGGTTCTTGCCATGTGGATCGACGAGCATTGGCGCAGCCATCCGGATAATCCCGTCTACACGATAGTTTCGAGTACAGCACTGGCGGCGCTGCTGTGCCTGGGGCACTTGGCGATGATTCGTGGGTATGGATGGGCAATGTGGGCCGTTTTGCCAGTACCGCTGATGACGCTGCTGATCGCCCTGAGCTTGTTGGGCAACGGCCTGCATTTCATGTTGTTGGCTGCCATCCTGCTCTTGCCTCTGCTGGCGCTGCTGGTGTTCAACAGCGAGCGGCACAGGGAGATGCGCAGACGGCTCGTCGAGCTACGGCAGGCCCGAACCCGGCGCTAATGCGCCGGGCCCGTCAACACCAATCTCTACCTCAACGCTCCGGTCGCAGCACCTTCACATCCCCAGGCTCCGCCGTTTCACGCAGGTACTCTTCAAGCGAATCGTCCAGCGCCTTGATCCAGCGGGTGTGGTGTGGCACCGAGGCGGTGCCGGTCATCACCGAGCGGTACGAGCGGTCGCGGTAGCCCATGATGTCGTGCTTCTTGTCGTTCTTCCATCTGAGGAAGATGCGGTTCACCGCGTCGATGTCGAACCGTGGGTAGTCGGTCTGCTCGATCAGGCGGGCGATGTAGCTGCCCTGGAATTCGTACATCGAGGCCGTGGTTTGCAAGGCCTCTTCCTCGGCGCGCCAGTGCTCGCTGTCGGCGCGCATGGCGGCCGGGTCGGGCAGGGCAATGCGACCGAGGATCACGTCGCGCACGAACCAGGCCTGGGCGTCGAACAGGTTGAAGCTGTACCACAGATCTTGCATCCCCAGGTACATCAGCTGCGGGTTGGCCTCCCACACCACGCCCTGGTACAGGCCCAGCGGCCACAGACGGTTGCCGGTGCGCAGGGTAAGGTTGTCGGGCAGGAACGGGAAGTGGTGCTGGTAGCCGGTGCACAGGATGATCGCATCGACGCGCTTGCTCGAGCCGTCGGCAAAGTGCGCGCGGTCGCCGTCGACCCGCTGCAACTGTGGCCGCTCTTCCCAGCCCTTGGGCCATTTGTAGCCCATGGGCTGGGTGCGGTAGGCACTGGTGATCGAGCGCGCGCCGTATTTGTAGCACTGCGAGCCGATGTCTTCGGCGGAGTAGCTGCTGCCGATGATCAGCACATCCTTGCCGGCGAATTCCAGTGCATCACGGAAATCATGGGCGTGCAGGATGCGTCCGGAGAAACGCTCGAAGCCTGGGAATGACGGCACCTGCGGCGTGGAGAAATGCCCGCTGGCGACCACCACGTAGTCGAACACCTGTTCGTAGCGCTGGCCATTGGCGTAGTCGTGGGCGGTGAGGGTGAAGGTGCGGCTGGCGCTGTCGAAGCGCACGTCCTTGACCACGGTGTCGAAGCGAATGTACTGGCGCACGTCGGCCTTTTTCACCCGGCCCTGGATGTAGTCCCACAGCACTTCGCGCGGTGGATAGGAGGAAATCGGGCGGCCGAAATGTTCGTCGAAACTGTAGTCGGCGAATTCCAGGCATTCCTTCGGGCCGTTGGACCAGAGGTAGCGGTACATGCTGCCATGCACCGGCTCGCCGTGCTGGTCGAGGCCTGTACGCCAGGTGTAGTTCCACATGCCGCCCCAGTCGGCCTGCTTCTCGAAGCAGACGATTTCGGGCATGGCCGCGCCCTTGGCGTGGGCGGATTGGAAGGCACGCAGTTGCGCCAGGCCGGAAGGGCCGGCGCCGATGATGGCGACGCGAGTAGTCATGAAAAAGTCCTGTGATCACGGAAGAAGGGCAAGACTTCCCCAGCCCCGAACGGTAACGGGCCGAGGGCGGTGGAAGCGCGGAAACTTCAGGGGTCAGCAGGCAGGCGGAGGCACGGGGCGCTTGCGCTTGTGCGCCAGCAGGACATCGCGGGGCGGGATCGACAGGGTGTGGAAGAGTGTCGAGAGCGGGGAACAGCCGAGGCTGGAAACGGCGGCAGGGAAGGGCCCGGTAGACTTGCCGATCAGATTGGCAAGCGGGCCATGCGGCCGACGGATACGTGTGATCTCGTGCATGGGGGCGTGGTTAGCCTCTTTTCGTTATGGGTGCCTTTTTAGCTATATCGCATTGGGGGAAGGGGTTCAAGGTTTGGGATTGTAGCGGCCACGGTGTCAGAAACTTTGTCCTGGTGAAAATCAGGGCCTGCCTGGCGGCAGGCCACTGCCGGCCCGAACGCAAAAAAAATGACAGCTCCGGGCAAGTGCGCTCCCACACTTAGTCCACGGCCCTTGGGAATGAAGCCCTACATCAGAAGTTGCCTCTCAGCGTCACTGTGAAGTTGCGCGGCTCACCATAGAAGTTACCCCACGAAACCGCCCCCACACTCTGGTAGTACTTCTTGTCGAACAGGTTGTTGCCATTGAGCGCCAACGACCAGTTCTCGTCGATCCGATAGCCGATCCGTCCACTCCAGATGCCATACCCCGGCTGGACGGATTTCACCGCCACGGGCCTGATATTGCCATCCCGGAACGCGACATCACTCTGCGCCGTTACCCCTGCACCCACGCTCCAGCGCTCCAGTGCTCCCGTCAGTTGGTAGTCCGCCGAGGCCCGGAACAGATGACGCGGGAAGTAGGTGGTCGAAAACGCCGGCTCCTGCGGATTGGCACTGGTGCTGTCCAGATACTTGGTCTGGGTGTAGGTATAGCCCGCCAGCACCTGCAAGCGCTCGATCACCTCGCCACTGATTTCGGCCTCGAAGCCCTGTGCCCGGACCTTGCCCACATCGCTGTAGCAGAAGCCGTCCGAAGACCCTGGGCAGCTGCTGTCGTAGTTGGCCTCCCCGCGATGTTCCTCGATGGTGCGGAACAGGTTGAACGAGGTGTTCACACGCCCATCCAGCAGTTCGCCCTTGATCCCCAGCTCGTAGCTCGCGCCGGTCTTGGGCTGCAAGGGGCTGCCTGCCTGGTCGGTGTAAGTGCTCTGCGGCTGGAAGATCGCGGCATAGCTGGTGTAGACCGACCAGTTGTCGTTCAGGTCGTAGATGAGCGCGCCGAATGGCGTCACTTCACCGTTCTCCTGGCTGCGGTCGTGCTGCCAGTAATCCCATGCCTGGGTGTAGGAGTCACGACTGTTGCGGTACCAACTGACGCGCGAACCCAGCACCAGGGTCAACGGCTCGGCCAGCTTCAGGCGAAGCGTGGCGTAGGTGCCGAATTGCCGGGTGTCGGTCTCGGTCGGGAAGGGGCCGCCACGGTAAGCGTTGGGCGCGTAGAAGCCATCGCTGGGCTCGGGGACGTGCGGGTTGGGATTGAACGGATCCTGCGACGCGCCGAGTAGGCTGGTCATGTTGATCAGCGCCCAGTGGTCGCGGGTCTGGGCGCGGCTGGCGTTGGCGCCTACGACCAATTCATGCTGCAGGCCGAAGGCATCGAATTTGCCATCCAGGTACGCGTCGAAACCGTAGTCGGTCTGGTCATAGTCGAACAGGCCCGAGTACACCGAGGATGGCGCCGAGGTCGCACCTGCAGGCACCCCGCCAGGGGTCTCGGAAAGGGCGTACTTGATGTCCTGGTCGTTGTGGGTCCAGGCCCCGGCGAACTTGAACGCCCACTCATCGTTCAACTGGTGCTTGAGGTCGGCGAACACCGTGGTGCGCTGGCTGTCCCAGGTGTTCCACGAAGCGCCCAGGCAGGTCGAGCGACTCAGCTTCAGGTCCTTGCCATCGCTCCCCCTTGGCAGGCCGTGCCAGCAGGGCCGGGCGTCGAGCCTCTCGTAGGCGACGCCTAAGCCCAGGGTGGTATCCGGCGTCAGGTCGTAGTCCAGGGCGCCGTAGAGGATCTGGTCCTTGCGTTTACCCAGGTCGTAGAAGTACTGGCGATCCTGCAACGCTACCACCGCCCGGCCACGCAGCGTGCCCGAAGCGTTGAGCGGGCCACCGGTGTCGATCTGGCTGCGGTAGTTGTCCCAGGAGCCCGCCGACAGGCTCAGGCTGGTGGTGGGCGTGCTCTGGCCGCGTTTGCGCACGAAATTGACCCCGCCCGCCGAGCTGCCCGAGCCCTTCATCATGCCCGCCGCGCCCTTGAGCACTTCGACCCGGTCGTAGTAGGCCATGTCGCCCGAGAAGCTGTTGGCCTGTACGTACTCGCCGCCCACATCCAGCGGCACGCCGTCGTACTGGTACTGGCCCTGCATCATGAAACCGCGCGAATAGAAGTACTTGCCGCCCATGGGCGATTCGTACACCGCGATACCCGGGGTTTTCTCCATCGCCTGGTCGATGGTGTTGATGTTCTGGTCGTCCATGTACTTGCGGGTCAGCACGGTCACCGCCTGGGGTGTCTCGCGCAGCGTGTGTGTGCCCTTGCCGATGGTCACCGCCCGCGCGGCGTAGGCCCCGGTGCCTTCGGAGGTGGCGTCCAGGCGCTGGCTGGAGATGGTCGTGGCGTCCAGCTCCAGCGAGCCGTCATTGCGCGGCGACGGGCGCAGCACATAACTGCCATTGCTCTGCGCGACCACCTGCAACCCTGTGCCTTGCAGCAGCAGCGCGAAGCCCTGGGCAACGCTGTAGCGGCCTTGCAGCCCCGGCGAGCGATGGCCGTCGGTCAAGGCGGCATCGAAGGAGAAGGCACTGCCCGAGGCCGATGCAAAGGCGCTGAGCGCCTCCGTCAGGCTGCCGGCAGGAATCTGGTACTGGCGCAGCTCACTGACTTCGGCTGCATGGGCGAACGCCGGCAGCGTAGTCAGGACTACGCTGCAAAAGCCCAGGCGAATGGCTGCGGCCACCGGTTTCAGTCGGCGCGCATACGGGTACGTCATGATGGTCCTCCCCCAATTGATCCGCTCAAACGGCAGATGTCTGAGCAATGGCCGAAGGACGTGAGAAAAAAGTGCAACGCAGATGAGGATTTTTTTGCAACGCCTCAACCGACCCGAGGCATGACACTGACCCAGTAATCGGTACGCCGCACGATGTGCAGCTCGAAACCGCTGGCCAATGCTGCGAGGGCGAGGTCGATGTCGTGCAGCGGAAAGGCCCCGGAAATCCGCAGCCCGGCAATCGATGGATCACAGCGCAGCCAGCCACGCCGGTAGCGCGACAGTTCTTCCAGCAAGTCGCCCAGCGGCCGGTTGATTGCTATCAGGCTACCCGTTTGCCACGACGCCACCGAAGCGTCGCTGCGCCACGGCTCGCCAAGCCGAGAGCGATCGAACCGCACCTGCTGACCCGCTTCCAGACGCAGGGTTTGTGCGCTGTTCAGCGGACGCACCTGTACGGCCTTTTCCAGCACCGTCACCTCGCAGAAGCGCTCGTCGGCCTCGACCGTGAAGCGGGTGCCCAACGCCTGCACCTGCCCCTGGGCCACCTCCACCAGAAACGGACGCGCCAGGGCATCGGCGGCCGTTTGCACCAGCACCCGCCCGCTCAGCAGACGCAGTACACGCTGCGCTGCGTCGAAGCGCACATCCAGCGCCGAACGGCTGTCCAGCAGGATCTGGCTGCCATCCTCCAGCACCACCTCACGCAGCTCACCGACCCCGGTGTGCAGGCTGGCCATCAGCGTTGTTCGCAGTTCGCTTCTCCAGCCGCCCACACCCACCACACCGACGCCCGCCAGCACCAGCAACTGACGCAGCACCCGCCTGCGCGACTCTCGCGCCTGACGCAAGGCCGGCGTTGCAATCTGCCGTGGCACCCCCTCGACCATCCGCCGAACCGCCTCAACCTGTTGCCAGGCCTGCTGGTGCAGAGGGTCTGCATCGTGCCAGCGCTGCCAGCGCTGCTGCTCGCCCGCATCCTCGAGCCCCGACGACAGCCGCGCATACCACTGCGCCGCACAGCGCAACGCCTCGCGCTGCGCTGTGCTCAACGGTGATGACACGGTGCTCACAGCAGCCCCAGGCGCATCAGGCAGCACTGCTCAATCGCCTTGGCCATGTGGTTGTTCACCGTGCGTACCGAGACGCCCAGGCGCTCGGCGATCTGCGGATACGTCAGCCCCTCGAACTGCGACAGGATGAACGTCTGACGCACCTTGTCACCCAGGCTGTCTAGCATGCGATCGATTTCCATCAAGGTTTCCAGAACGATCGCCTGGTCTTCCTCGGATGGATGGTCGCAGGCGGGCAGGGAGGCCAGCGCCTCGAGATAGCTCTGCTCCAGCGCCCGGCGGCGGAACAGGTCGATGACCAGACCTTTGGCGACGGTGCTCAGATATTGGCGCGGCTCGCGGATATCCAGGGCACGACGCGCCTTGATGACCCGCACGAAGGTGTCCTGTACCAGGTCGGCGGCATCGCTGGTGGAGTCCAGACGCTTGCGCAGCCAGCCACGCAGCCAGGCGCTGTGGGTGAGGTAGAGAGCCTCGGTGGCGGAGAGCAGGGCAGAATCGGTGGGGGGCATGGGGGAGGTTAGTTGTTAATGGGAATTAGTGCGATTTGAACTCTTTTGGGCAGGGTTTGGCAATGGGGGGCTTGAGGTGTGCGCTGTGGGCGGGCTGGTGCTAGCGTGGCAACACCACAGTCGCTTTCAGCCCATCGCCATCGCGGTTGGAAAGCCGCAACTCACCGCCATGGCTGGCCGCAATCCGCTGGGCAATGCTCAACCCCAGGCCATACCCACCGGACGCCTGGTTGCGCGAACCCTCTCCACGCACGAACGGATCGGTCACGGTGTCCAGCAGGCCCGCGGCAATACCTGGCCCGCGATCCTCGACATGAATCCGCACCTGCGCCGTATCCGCCTCGAGCCGCAGCGAAACCGCCTTGCCATAACGCAGGGCATTGACCAGCAGGTTCTGCAGGCACCGCTGCATCAGCAAGGCATCGACCTTCACCTTGCCCACTTCACCCTGGATCGGCAGCGGCTCTTCGGCGCTGGCCAAGTCGGCGCACAGGCGCGCCACCAGTCGGTCCAAGTCCACCTCCTGCAGGTTCTGCTGCTCGCCGGCCCGCAGGTAGTCCAGTACCTGGCCGATCATGGCATCCATCTGCGCGATGTTCTGGCGCAGACGCTCTTTGTGTTCGCCATCCTCCAGCCGCTCCAGGCGCAGGCGCATGCGGGTCAGGGGCGTACGCAGGTCGTGGGAGACGGCGGCGAGAAAGTAGGCCTTGTCGTTGACCATGGCGATCAGCCGCTGCTGCATGGCGTTGAACGCCTGCGCTGCCTGGCGCACTTCCTCAGGGCCTTCCAGGGGCAGGGCCGGCTGCTCCAGATTGCGCCCCAGGCCACGAGCGGCATCGGCCAGGCGTCGCAGCGGGCGCAGGCACAGGCGCACGGCCACCAGGCACACCAGCAGCACGGCGACGATGCGCAGGGCATAGACGCGCAGCAGATAGTCGCTGATCAGCACCCAGGCCGACTCGCCACTCCAGCCCTGCAGTTCTTCGCCGTCGATCACCAGCCAGTGGCCATCCTCCATCGGCACGGCGAACTGCAGGTGCGCCTGGGCGGTACGCAGGCCGAACAGGCTGCGCCAGACGATCGGCTGACCAAGCTCATCGGTCAGTTGTACCTTCAGCAGGCGCGCTTGCTGGTCGCGGCCGAGTTCGTAGGCCAGCGCCTGGTGCAGCAGCAGTTCGATGCGGTGCCGCCCGCGTCGATCATCACGTTGGGCTTCGGGCAGCGATTCGGCGCAGCGCAGGTGATAGTGCGCCGGCACCTGCAACTGCGCGGCATGGCAGTCGGCCTGGGCGATCAGCGGCGCACTGCGCGCAGCGATCAACCGCACCGGGGCCTCGAACACCTGGGCGAAGCGCACGTCGAACCAGATGCTGCTGGACATCAACTGGATCAGCAGGGTGCCGCTGATCATGATCAGCAGCAGTTGGCCGAACAGCGTCCGTGGCCACAGGCGGTGCAGCAGGCGCACTTCAGGCGCCTGGCTCGCAGGCGATGCTGAGCAGGTAGCCTTCGTTGCGAATGGTGAGGATCTGCGCGCTGCCATTGGCGGCGCGGCGCAGGTGCTGGCGCAGGCGGCTGATGCACATGTCCACCGAGCGGTCGTCGGGCAGGTGGTCGCGGCCAAAGGCGCTGCGCGTCAGGTGATCGCGCGATACCACGCGGTTGTTGGCCTCGAGCAGCTCGCGCAGCACGCGGTAATCGGAGCGGGGCAGGGTGAGGGCCTGGCCGTCGGGATGAGTGAGCAGGCGCTTGATATGGTCGAGGCTGAACCCTGCGAACTGCTGCGCCTGGCTGGCGGGCTCTTCGCTCGGCGTGTCGAGGCGCTGCGGGCGGCGCAGGACGGCCTTGATGCGGGCACTGAGTTCACGGGGTTCGAAGGGCTTGGACAGGTAGTCGTCGGCGCCCACTTCCAGGCCGATGATGCGATCCAGCGTGCTGCCCTTTGCCGACAGCATGATCACCGCCAGGCCCGGCTGCGCCTGCAACTGGCGGCACAGGCTCAGGCCATCCTCGCCGGGCAGCATGAGGTCGAGCACCACCAGCTCGACCTTGTGTCGCGCCAGTTGCTGGCGCATCTGCTCGCCATCGGCGGCAGCCAGTACCTGATAGCCGGCATCGGTAAGGTAATCGCAGAGAAGTTCGCGGATCTCGTCGTCATCGTCGACGACCAGCAAGGTCGTGCTCATTGCGGGGGACACCTGTCGGGGGCGCCCATGCAGCGCCCGTTACGTTCCATTACATCCCCGTACAAGCCGGGCATGGAGCCCAGAGGGCACATCCCTAGAATCGTAGCAAAAACCATCTGCGAATACGAAGCCTTCCCAAATGAAACCTCAGAGCATCCCCGGCGCCTGCGCCCGCTTCACCCGCGGCGGCAGCCGCCTCTCACCGCTTGCCTTGTGTATCGCCTTCAGTCTGTCTGCAGGTGCCTTTGCGGCTGATCCCCAGCCCCTGGAGCTGGGCGCCACCAACATCGAAGACAGCGCGCTGCCCAGTGCCGACGACGCCGGCCAGCTCGGCTATACCGTCGAGAGCACGCGCAGCTCCACCGGCCTGAACCTGACCCCGCGCCAGACCCCGCAGTCGGTGACCAGCATCACCCGCCAGCAGATGGACGACCGCGATGTGCACAGCATCGAGCAGGCGCTCGACACTGCACCAGGGATCAGCATGAGCAAGATGGAAGTCGGCGGGCGTACCGATTTCCGCGCCCGTGGCTATTCGATCAGCAACTGGAAGATCGATGGCCTGCAGTTCCCCGGCGGCTCTGACTTCAGCGGCAGCGGCAACGCGCTGAACCTGGACCTGTACGAGCGCATCGACATCGTGCGTGGCGCCAACGGCCTGCTCGGCGGCACCGGCGACCCGTCGGCAACGGTCAACCTGATCCGCAAGGCACCGACCCGCACCTTCGGCGGCAGCGCATACGCCACCTACGGCAGCTGGGACAAACGCCGCCTGGGCGCCGACCTCAACCTGCCGCTCTCCGAAGACGGCCGCCTGCGCTCGCGCTTCGTGGTCACCCAGCAGGACGCCAACTCGTTCCGTGACAATCAGTCCGAGCGCGCTCGCGCAGCGCTGGCCAACTTCGAGTTCGACCTGGACGACGCCACCACCCTCGGTGCCGGTTACCAGTACGAATACAACAAGGTGGTCGGTGGCGGCTGGGGCGCCAACATCCCGATCTGGTATGGCGACGGCAGCAAGACCGACCTGCCGCGCAGCACCAACGTGGTGCCCAGCTGGAGCTTCGGCGAGTACATCACCCGCACCACCTTCGGCTCGCTGCAGCACCACTTCGACAACGACTGGACCCTGGACCTGAAAGGTTCGCAGAGCACCAGCGATGCCCTCAACCACCGCGGCCTGGCCAAGGTCAACTCGTCCGGGCGCGGTGTCTATGGCGGCTACTGGGATCAGGATGGCAGCGGTGCGGTGCTCAACGGCCTGCACAGCTCCAGCGACACCACCCAGCAATCGGCGCAGATCGACCTGTCTGGCCCGTTCCAGATGTTCGGCCGCACCCACCAGGCGATGGTCGGCTACAACGACAGCCGCACTGTGGCCTGGTCGCCGGAATACACCTGCACCATGGTCAGCGCCAACAGCGTCAGCGCCCCGGCCCTGGGCTGCCAGTTCCGCGCCAACAACGGCCTGCCGCTGAGCAACTGGCTCAATGGCGTGGACAGCGACTACGACATGCTCGCCTCGCGGACTGGCCGTCACAGCAAGACCACTACCCGCCTGCAAGGCATGTACGCGGCCACTCGCCTGAGCATCACCGACCCGCTGTCGGTGATCCTCGGTGTGCGCAGCACCGACTACTCGGCCACCACCCGCAACGTCAGCGGCGTGCGCAGCAACCAGCAGAACAACGGCATCGTCACCCCTTACCTGGGCGCGGTGTATGACCTCAACGACACCTACTCGGTGTACGCCAGCTACACCGACATCTTCAACCCGCAGACTGAAGAGACCGCCAGCGGCACCAAGGTCGAGCCGATCCGCGGCCAGAGCTACGAGACCGGCATCAAGGCCGCCTGGTTCGACGGCCGCCTGAACGCATCCGCCGCGTACTTCCGCACCAAACAGGAGAACAAGGCAGTCACCGACGGCGACCTGCTGACCCCGACCGGCGCCACCGCCTACAAAGCAGGTTCCGGCCAGGAGACCGACGGTATCGACCTGGAACTCGCCGGCGCCCTGACCGAGAACTGGAACGTCTACGCCGGCTACACCTACCTGCACTTCCGCCGCCTCGACAGCGACGGACGCAGCGATCCGTCGCACCTGTTCAAGGCCTCGACCACCTACCGGTTGTCCGGCCTGCTCGACCGCCTGACCCTCGGCACCGGCGTCACCGCGCAGACCAACATCCGCGCGCTGTCCACCCCGGCCGGCCAGCCGACCAACGGTGTCAGCCGTAGCTCAAGCGACGTCAACTGGTCGGGATATGCGATCTGGAATGCCATGGCCAAGTACCAGCTGACCGACGACACCAGCGTCAGCCTCAACGCCAACAACCTGTTCGACAAGCACTACTACACCCGCTACGGCTTCTACGCCGGAGCGATCTATGGCGATCCGCGCAACCTGTCGCTGACGGTCAGCACGGCGTTCTGACGAAACATCCGCACCTGTTGCAATGAACATATGGAAATCCGTATATTCGGATTTCCATATGTTCAGGTGCCCCCTCATGATCACCCCCACCCAGGTCTTCAAGTCCCTCGCCGACGAGACCCGCGTCCGCGCCACCTTGCTGATCGCCCGTCTTGGCGAACTGTGTGTGTGCGAACTGATGTGCGCCCTCGACGACAGCCAGCCGAAAATCAGCCGCCACCTCGCCCAGTTGCGCAGCGCCGGCCTGTTGCTGGACCGCCGCCAGGGGCAGTGGGTGTACTACCGCCTCAACCCTGAACTGCCCGCCTGGGTCGGCGAGCTGTTGCAGGTCACCGCCCAGGCCAATGGCGCCTGGCTCCAGGACAACATCGCCCGCCTGCAGCACATGGACGATCGCCCCGTCCGTGCCGCTGCCTGCTGCTGAGTGGACGAGGTCCTGCCGATGCTGATCGCCGCCTGCGTCTTCGTCTTCACCCTCATCCTGGTCATCTGGCAGCCCAAGGGGCTCGGTGTCGGCTGGAGCGCCAGTTTCGGCGCGCTGCTGGCGCTGCTGTTCGGCGCGGTGTCGTTGCACGACATTCCCGCCGTCTGGGCGATCATCTGGAATGCCACGGCCACCTTCATCGCCATCATCATCGTCAGCCTGCTGCTCGATGAGGCCGGCTTCTTCGAGTGGTCCGCCCTGCACGTGGCGCGCTGGGCACGCGGCGACGGACGCCGCCTGTTCGCCTTCATCGTGCTGCTCGGCGCGGCGGTGTCGGCACTGTTCGCCAACGACGGCGCCGCGCTGATCCTCACCCCCATCGTCATGTCGATGTTGCTGGCGCTGCGCTTCTCGCCCGGCGCGACCCTGGCCTTCGTCATGGCCGCAGGCTTCATCGCCGACACCGCCAGCCTGCCGCTGGTGGTGTCGAACCTGGTGAACATCGTCTCGGCCGACTACTTCGGGCTGGGCTTCGGCGCCTACGCCTCGGTGATGCTGCCGGTCAACCTGGCGGCGGTGGCCGCCACCCTGCTGGTGCTGTTCCTGTACTTCCGGCGCGACATCCCGGCGCGCTATGCCCTGGATGACCTCAAGGCCCCGGCCCTGGCCATCCGCGACCGCGCGACCTTCCGCGTCGGCTGGGTGGTGCTGCTGGCGCTGCTGGTGGGCCTGTTCGTGCTCGAACCGCTGGGCATCCCGGTCAGCGCCGTGGCCGCCGCCTGCGCCGCCGTGCTGTTCGCCGTTGCCGCCCGCGGCCACGTGATCTCCACCCGCCGCGTGCTGCGCGAAGCGCCCTGGCAGATCGTGGTGTTCTCGCTGGGCATGTACCTGGTGGTGTACGGCCTGCGCAACGCCGGCATGACCGACGCCCTGGCCGGCGTGCTCGACCGCCTCGCAGCCCACGGCCTGTGGGCCGCCACCCTCGGCACCGGCCTGATTGCAGCGTTGCTGTCGTCGGTGATGAACAACATGCCCAGCGTGCTGGTCGGCGCCCTGTCGATCCAGGCCAGCGGCGCCGAAGGCCTGGTGCGCGACGCGATGATCTACGCCAACGTCATCGGCTGCGACCTCGGCCCGAAGATCACCCCCATCGGCAGCCTCGCCACCTTGCTCTGGCTGCACGTGCTGGCCCGCAAAGGCATGCGCATCACCTGGGGGTACTACTTCAAGGTCGGCATCCTGCTGACCCTGCCGGTGCTGCTGATCACCCTTTCCGCCCTGGCACTGCGCCTGGGCCTTTGACAACCGCCACGCGGCGGGGAGCGAGCGATGCGAATCCTGTTCATGTGCACTGCCAACAGCTGTCGCAGCATTCTGTGCGAAGCCCTGTTCAACCACCTCGCCCCGCAAGGCTACCAAGCCATCAGCGCCGGCAGCTTCCCACGAGGCCAGGTGCTGCCGCGCAGCCTGCAGACCCTGCAGCAAGCCGGCATCGCCATCGACGGCCTGAGCAGCAAGGGCAACGAAGCCTTCGAAGGCAACCCGCCAGACATCGTCATCACCGTCTGCGACAAGGCCGCTGGTGAAGCGTGCCCCGTGTACTTCGGCCCCGCGCTCAAGGCCCATTGGGGGTTGGAAGACCCTTCCGACGTGGTGGGCGACGAAGCCGCGATCGACGGCGCGTTCCGGGCAACCCTCGCGCATATTCAACGGCGTTTCGAGGCGTTCTTCGCGCTGCATCCGGATACCCTCGACCGCGACCAGCTCAAGCGCGAGCTGGACCGCGTCGGCACGCTCTGAGGAGGCCCCATGTCAAACACCCTTGCCAACCTCGACCCCTCGCTGTTCGACGACCTGCGCGGACAGCCACCGGATGCGCCCAGGTAGACAACGCAAACATAGCTTTGTGATATCAGATTCTCCCGATATTATTGCCGCTCTATTCAGCACCACCATATGACAGGCATCAGTTAAAGGGATTGATTGGTGGGCAGGATTCATTTCGATGTTGACGCCGTCTATTGCATCTCGCTCGATGCACGGAGTGACAGGCGTGAGTTGTTCAGGAAGAGCATTGGCAAGGTGCTCGACAACCAAGTGATATTTCATGTCGTGCAGAAGCACGGCGACCCCAAGCGCGGCTGCTACGAGTCTCACCAGCAACTCGCCCAGCGCGCGCTCGAGGAGGGCCTGGAGCGGATTCTGATTTTTGAAGATGACGTGATGCCCTACGAGCTTAAAGCCTCGCGGATCGCCTGGGTAAACCGCTTCATGCGTCGCCATCGATTCGAGGCCTTGCACCTCGGCTACAGCATGGGCCGAACCTGGTTAACCTGGTTCCCGTTCATTGCACGGGGCCGCGTGGTGGCCCTTCATGCATACGTGCTTTCACGCAAAGGCTGCGCGATCCTGGCGCAGACACCGTATGACGGTACGCCTGTGGACGTGATGTTCAAGCGACGGATCCGGCAACACTGTGTGTTCCCGATGATGTTCCGCCAGCATGCTGCTGCTGTCACGGGTAGCGACCTTGAGGACGTGGTGAAGAACGAAGACGACTGGTGGGAGCGTAACTGGCGCAAGCACTGGCGTTCTCCGCTGAAGAACTTCTGGCGCACTGTGCTGCGTTTGGATTTCTGACCGGAGGGGGATGGGATCCATGCCGTCCCCATCCCGACAACCGGATAGCTGCCAAGGGCGGCCAGGCCTTCGCTGCCGAAGAGCTTGTACTCGCGCTCTCTGGGCTTTGTCCTTCGTCGGCTTGTGCTCTAAGCCACTTGTCTGGTGCCCGGAATTACGTCACTGTAAAGACCATTGTCATTACAGTGAGCAAGCGACAATGGCCTCCATCAATGTTCGTGTCGACGACGATCTCAAAATCCGAGCCTATCGTGAGCTTGAGCGGTTGGGTGTTACGCCCTCCGAGCTTATGCGCCAAGCATTGCAGTACGTCGCCGAGCGCGGGCAGCTGCCTTTTAAACCTGTCCTCATGACCGATGAGGATGAGGCGCTGCTAGCGACCGTTCGCGAGCGCCTTGCCGACCCTCAGCGAGTGAAGGTTTCTCTGGATGACCTATAGCCTTGAGTTCGATGCGCGAGCGCTAAAGGAATGGCAGAAGTTGGGGGATACGGTCCGGCAGCAACTCAAGAAAAACTCGTCTCGGTTTTACTGAATCCGAGGATCGAAGCGAACCGGCTGCATAGCTTGCCGGACTGCTACATGAATCGCCCTTGGTTTCCTAGAGACTCTCCAAGCTCAGGAAATAGCGTTTCTCATACTCCAAGAAGACGGTTCAGTCCTGGAGTACACCGAGCCGTTGCTTGATCACGACGAGGTGGTGTTCCGCCCGGACGACGATCCCACGCCGATCATCGTCAAGCGCACCGTCCCCGCCTGAGCCGAACAGACATACCGCCCACGAGGCGGTATTTTTTTGCCTGGAGAAACCCCAATGCCGGTCACTGAGCAGCAGTTGCTGCAGATCCTTCCCAATGTCCGCCCAGTTGCGGGCATTTTGTGCCTGCTCTAAACCGGGCGATGCAGCGCTGGAAGATCGATAGCCGCCTGCGCATCGCTGCCTTCCTGGTCCAGGTAGGCCACGAGTCTGGCCAGCTGCGCAACCTGGTGGAGAACCTCAACTACAGCGCCGAGTCCTGGTGCGCACCTGGCCAAGTCGGTTCACCACGCAGACTGCTGGCGCCTACGCTCGGCAGCCCGAAAAGATCGCGAACCGTGTGTATGGTGGTCGCATGGTTAACGGTCCGGAGGTTGCCGGCGATGGCTGGCGCTACCGTGGGCGCGGCCTGATCCAGCTGACGGTCGCGACAAAACTGCCGCGCCGCTGGCCAGGCGCTTGGACTTACTTAGCTCGATCAGCCCGAGCACGCAGCCGCGTCCGCTGCCTGGTGGTGGTCACAGCGTGGCCTGAACGAGCTGGCCGATGCCGGTCGAATTCAGGATATCGGCAGCATCATCAACACCGGCCAGCCTGAGCGCGTACCGCATGGTGAAGCTGAGCGGAAAGCGCTTTATCACCTTGCTGTGCGGGTGCTGGCATGAACGCCTGGCTGCTTCGAATCACCGGCGCCGGCCTGCTGATCATGCTGGGCATGGCCATCGGCACATGGGCTACCACCAGCCACTTCCGGCCGCTGCTCGACCACCAGCAGGAGCAGGCCGCCCAGTGCGCCGCCGTGCGCGACAACTTGGCCGGCCTGGCGCAGGAGCAGGGCAAGGCCCTAGGCGACCTGACCCTGGCCGCGAACGAGCGCCAGGCCAGGGCAGAGCAAGCGTTGAGTGAGGCCAAGGCCAGCGCCCAGGACGATTACGCGACGGCGAACCGCCTACAGCAGGAGCGTATCGACGGCGACCAGTGCGCTGCCACCACGTCGATCATCAACAAGGAGCTTGGCCTATGAAAGTTCAGGTGCTGCAGGTGATGCTGGCTGGCCTTCTGCTGGCTGGGTGTACCGCGAGGCCTGCGCCGGAGGTTCGCTACGTGCGCGTAAAGGTGCCGATGCAGGTGCCGTGCCGGGCGCCAGGGGGCGCGGTGCCGCCGTGGGCAGCTGCCGACCTATGGAAGACCGACAGCCTGGAGGTGAAGGTGCGGGCGTTACTTGCCGAGCGCCGCCAGCGCATCGGGTACGAGAAGCAGCTGGAAGCAGCCGTTGGGGCCTGCCGATAGTGAACTACTTCGCGGTCCGCTTGCTCAGTGGAACGGCATTCCAGCGCTTCACCATGCACTCGAGGTCTTGGTAAAGCGTCTCCCTGCCTACGCGTCGGCGGATAGCCTTGATGAAGGGCTCAGCCTGCTCAAACATGTTGACCACGGTCGTGAACATGCTGTCTTTCAGGATTTTCTCGCAGTAGATCTGATGGCCAACGCAGACTGCGGTTCGCTCCCAGTGATTCAACACGTAACGGATTTGGTCTGCCTGCTCCGAGTTACGCTTCGCATCGTCGGTGGCATATGAGGCGATGTTGTCCACTGTGCTGGCCTGAAGGTCTCGGATGACCTTGTATCCCAGTCGCAGCATGTCGTCGGTCCGCGAGTTGAACAGTAGCAGCGCTGTCTCTTTCTGCTTGGCAATCGTGCGGTTGTGCTTGATTGTTGTGATGGTGGCGATCACCCCACCGAATAGGATGAGGTTGTTCATCCCTGTGCTGGACAGGAACTTGAGAGTCAGGTCTAGGAATTCCATTTCGATCGATTCACTGATTGACAGGCAGCAAAAAGGAGGCTTTCGCCTCCTTCTCGCACGCATGGGTTAGGTGGTTGTTAGATGCCATCGTACTCGTCTTTAAGAATTTTCTTGGCCATGGTTTCCTCCTTTGAATTGCGCAGTCTATGGCGCTGCGCATCACCTTTGATGGATAGAGTTACCGGAAATTCCACCGTTTACCAATTGGAAATTTCAATCGATGACTTTTTCGCAGATGCCTGCGTGCCTGGTTCCGATTGATGATTACCTACCAATCGGTCAGCCGGCTGCTAAGTGGAGGCTACCGGTCTTTTTGACGTGAATTTCTACGTTTCAGGCACAAAAAAGGCCCGCCGACAGGCGAACCCTTTGATTTATATGGTGCCGGCACCAGGAATCGAACCCGGGACCTACTGATTACAAGTCAGTTGCTCTACCATCTGAGCTATACCGGCATAGGCGCGTCATTATAGCGATCGGTTGGCTGCTGTAAACCACTTCCTTGCATTCAACGCGAAATCGCCTAAGTCACCGCCCCAAAAGGAGAAAATCCTACCAGCCGCGGTGGATGGTGTTGACGCTCGGTTCAGGCTCTGCGGGGTTGAAAAACAGCTTGTGGTTGTCGCAACCGCGCTTGCGGCAGCGGTCGTCCACTCGCAGGGGCAGGCCGCGGTCGCCGCCGAGCTGCATGCCGGGGGTTTCCCAGTCCAGGTTCGAGGTCCTTGGGGTGTAGCTGCTGCTACTGCTGGAGCAGCCGCTCAGGGCCAGGCCAAGGGCCAGAAGGGTGAAAGGCGTGGTGTATTTCACGTGTCGAAATCCGTTCATCTATCAATCTGGGTTGCGAATGCGCTGGATGGTGCCACCGCAGGCCATGTAGCAGCTGTCGTATTCGCGGCCGCAACTGTAGCTGGATGAGCTGCCGAATGGGTAGCTCGGTTGGTAGCAGTTGTGACGCGCTTCCTTCTTGCTCTTGCCGGTCTTGCAGTACTGGTAGGCACGCATTTCGGCCTGGTACAGGGCGCGCTGGCTGTTTTGTTCCAGACGCTCCAGTTGCTGGCAATGCCTGCGCTCGCTCGAGCAGTTGTTGATGCAGTTCATGCCATGCGCGCTGGGCGGTGGCGAATACCTATACGTGTAACTCGGGCCGCAGCCGCTGATCAGCCAGGTGGCCAGCAGTACGGCGAGTAAACCTTTGTGGGGCAAATACATGGGTGTTGCAGTCCTTGATCATTCCTCGCTGAACTCCAGCAGGTCGCCGGGTTGGCAGTTCAGCGCGCGACACAGCTTCTCGAGGGTTTCGATCTTGAAACCCTTGATCTTGCCGTTCTTCAGCAGCGACAGGTTCGCTTCCGTTATGCCGATGATTTCCGCCAGGTCTTTGGAACGGATCTTGTTCCGGGCCATGACGACGTCGAGGCGGATGATTATCGGCATAAGGGCTGGCTAGACATAACAGTTGTGTTCATCGCTGATGGTCTTGGCGTCACGCATGAGCAGCGAGAAGGCGCAGAGCAGAATGCCTTTCATGATCTCGTAGACAGCCTCGGATGATACACCGATCGACACGCTGAAGCTCCTTTCGCCAGCAGGCAGGTCGATGGCCAGCGCCAGGCCCTCGAAGGTGCCGATCAGCGACCAGAGCAGCGGCGAGCCGATGCACAAGAGGCCGACCCACCAGAGCAGGCGGATGTTGGGCAGGGTCCAGGTCTGGCCCTTGGACAGGCGCATGAAGAAGATGCCGGTCAGCAGCAGGGCGAGTGCCGAAATGGCGGTGGGAATCAGGTCGAGGAAGAACACCAGGCCGATCGCCAGGTGAGACGGTTGGTAGCCTTCGGCCAGGAGCAGCGGCATCTGGTCGCCGTAGGCCTGCAGGTAGGCGGAAACCATGGTGGGGTAGTCGAGCAGCCAGAGCATCGGCGTGCCGCCGAACTCGACGGCAGCGGTGGTCCAGGCCAGAAGGGCGGCCAGGGCGCCGATGGTGCGCAATCGGGAGCGCGCATAGGCGACGGATCTACTGTTCATGGGGTGCCTCCGTACAGTGATGAACGGGGTGGATTATTCTTGATAAATTATCGTAATACAATAATTTATTTTACTGTAATAGCTTTTGCGACGCTTTGCCGCAGTGGGAACTTGAACCAGGTGTGGGAGCGGGTTTACCCGCGAAGAAGACACCGCGCTGCCTGGCACGGGCTACGCCCGTGTTCGCGGGACAAGCCCGCTCCCACAGGGGATTGGGCAGGCCTTTAGATTCTGAACAAAAGGAGTTGCTACCAGGGGCTTGCGTCGGATCTGGGATTTGGCTTATGCACAAGCGGCATGCAGGTGCTGCGCGAGAGGCATGCCGAAGCGCTGCGCCGTTGGTCTTTGCGCAAAGGCCTGTTTTTGTTGGCGTTCGCTTACTGAAGGGAATAAGTGAAGCGGGTGAAATAGCCAGTGGATCCAATAAGCCGTGAATTTCATCACAAGCTTGTTCACAGAGTTATCCACAGGTTTTCCGGTTATTCCCGCTCCCCCAGCAGCAGCAGGTTGCGCGGAGTCAGTGGATAGCTGCAGAACTCGCCCAGGCGCACGTTGTAACCCTGTTCCTGCAGGAACAGCGCACGATCGAGCACCAGCCACAACTCCAGCGGTCGACGGAACAGGTTGCGCAGTAGTTCGAGGTTGCGCACTTCGGCCAGGCGTTGCCAGCCGGCGGCTTCCAGCGCTGCCCAGTCGGGGTGGCCGTTCAGCGGCACCTGGCGCAGGGCTGCGAGGTCGCGGCAGTAGTCTTCGAAGGATTTGTCCAGCCAGGCGGTTGGCAGCGATGGGGTCGGCAGGTAGTCGTCGCAGTGGCGCTGCTGGCGCTGCAGCAGGTCGAAGCCCAGGCGACGGGCCATCGAGGTGTCGCGCAGGCGGCGCGCGCGGGCGCCGGAGGTGACGGTTTCGCTCAGTGGCAGGCCGAGGTCGGTGATGCTCAGTTGCAATGTCGAGGCCTGCGCGGTGCTCGACAGTGCCTGGTAATGCTCGCGCTGGGTGCGGTTGTAGCAGCAGGGCGCGATGGCGATCTGTCGGCAGCCTTGTTCGCTGGCCAGTTGCAGAAGGCGCACGTGCAGGTCGCCGCAGGCGTGCAGGGCGACCACGCTGTGATCGCGGGTCAGGTGGCGAACGCTGTCAGCGGCCATCACATCCTGGTGCAGGTGGTGCGCGGGCAGGTGGTGGTGGTCACTCAGGGCCTGGCCGGCTGCGACGAGCTCGGCGTCGTATTCGAGGCAGGTCAATTGCTGGCCGGGCTGCAGCAGCCGGCGGCCCAGGTGTCCTTTGCCCGAACACCAGTCCAGCCAGTGGGTCGTGGGCTGCTTGAAGCTCAGGCGGCTGCCGAAGGCTTCGATCTGCTGCCACTTGCGGCCGGGCACGTTGACCGCCAGGCGATGACCCGCTGTGTGCAGGTCGGCCAGGGGCAGTTCGGCGACGCGGGATAGCTGCCGGGCCTGGTCCGCGAGTTGCGGGAAGGGCGCGGGGGCGGGCAGTCGTTCGGGGTGCTGTGCGGCGGCTTCGGCTTGCTCCAGGGTGCGGGTGCGCAGCCATTGGGCCAGCTCGGGATGGCGGGATTCCCATTCCAGGTGCAGGGCGGTGAAGGGGCGGGGTTTCCAGAGGGGTTGGTGCTGGCGCAGGAACTGGTCCAGGGCCTGGAAGCGCGCGTTCAGTTGGTCGGGGGGGAGGAATGGGGTCGAGGGCATGGCGGGTGGTCGGTGGGGCGGCCTTCGCGGGCAAGCCCGCTCCTGCAACAACCCCCCAAGCATGTGGGTAGCTGTGGCAGCGGACTTGCCCGCGAAAAGGTCAGCGCGGGTTCAGATCACCGCCCCTGGCAGGCGTCGACGCGCAACCAGCGCTCGAGCAGCTTGAAACCCTGCACCAGGACGAACGAAATCAACAGGTAGAACACGCCCGCCGCAAAGAAGATCTCCACCGGCAGGTAGGTGCGGGCGATGATCGTGCGCGCCATGCCGGTCAGTTCCAGCAGCGTCACGGTACTGGCCAGGGCGCTGGCCTTGAGCATCAGGATCACTTCGTTGCTGTACGCCGGCAGGCCGATGCGCGCGGCGCGCGGCAGCATGATGTAGAACAGTGCCTTGCCCCGCGACATGCCCAGCGCGCGCGCCGCCTCGATCTCGCCCTTGGGGATCGCCTGCAGCGCACCGCGCAGGATCTCGGCGATGTAGGCGGCGGTGTGCAGAGTCATGGTCAGCACCGTGCACCAGAACGGATCGCGCAGGTAGGGCCACAGCGAGCTGCTGCGCACCAGGTCGAACTGCGCCAGGCCGTAATACACCAGGAACAACTGAACCAGCAGCGGTGTGCCGCGGAAGAAGAAGATGTAGCCGTAGGGCAGGGCGCGCACGTACCAGTGGCGCGAGGAACGGGCGATGCCCAGCGGGATGGCCAGGATCAGCCCGGCAACGACCGCGATGGCCACCAGCTCCAGGGTCAGGGTCGCGCCCTGGGCCAGGCGTGGCAGCCACTTGATGATGACTTCCCAGTTCATTGCGCGGCCCTCATGAAGCCGCGAGCGGCGCGTTTTTCAAGGAAATGCATGCCGGCCATGGCGACGATGGTCAGGCACAGGTAGATGCAGGCGGCGACGGCATAGAAGGTGAACGGCTCCTTGGTCACGGTCACGCCGATCTGGGCGTGGCGCATGATTTCTTCGAGGCCGATCACCGACACCAGCGCAGTGTCCTTCATCAGGATCATGAACAGGTTGCCCAGGCCCGGCAGGGCCACGCGCCACATCTGCGGCAGGATGATCCGCGACAGGATGCGCCCCTTCGACAGCCCCAGTGCCAGGCCCGCTTCACGGTGGCCCTTGGGGATCGCCAGGATCGCGCCGCGGAACACTTCCGTGGCGTAGGCGCCGAAGCACAGGCCCAGGGCGATCACGCCCGCGGCGAAGGCGCTGAGCTCCAGGCCGGGCATGTTCAGGGCATCGCCGAGGCTGCTCATCAGCCCGACGGTGCCGAAATAGATCAGCAGGACCCACAGCAGCTCGGGCACGCCGCGAACCAGGGTCGAGTAGGTGCCGCCAAGCCATTGCAGCGGCTTGATCGGCGAGGTCTTGGCCAGTGCGCCGAGCAGTCCAAGGACCAGCCCCAGCAGCAAGGCACAGAGCGCCAGTTTTACGGTCATCAGGGTGCCAGCCAACATGGCCGGACCGAATCCGTGCAGGTCGATATTCATGGGCAGGGTGCGTTCAAGGGACCGGCACCGCGCAGCGGCGGTGCCAGTCGGGGCGTATCAGTAGATGCTGAACGGGAAGTACTTGTCGTTGATCTTCTTGTACGTGCCGTCGGCGATGATTTCCTTCAGAGCAGCGTTCAGCTTCTCACGCAGCGGATCGCCTTTACGCACGGCGATACCGATCTTGTCGCTCTCTTCCACCGGGTCGCCCTTGAACTCGTAGTTCTGGCCGTCCTTGCTCTTGAGCCACTCGTACTGCACGTACTTGTCGGCCAGGATGCCGTCGATACGGCCGGCGATCAGGTCCAGGTAGGCGTTTTCCTGGGTGTCGTAGAGCTTCACATCGACATCGCTGCCGTAGTGGTCTTCCAGCCAGGTGCCGGCCAGGGTGGCGCGCTGGGTGCCGATGGTCTTGCCCTTGAGCGAAGCCTTGTCGGTCTTGAAGTCAGCGTTTTTCGGCGCGATGAACTGCAGCTTGTTGGAGTAGTAGGGCTCGGTGAAGTCCACGGCCTGCTTGCGCTCGTCGGTGATCGACAGCGACGACACCAGGAAGTCGAACTTCTTGGCGTTCAGGGCGGGGATGATGCCGTCCCAGTCGGAGGTCACGACCGAGCACTCGACTTTCATCTTGGCGCACAGGGCGTCGCCGATGTCCTTGTCGAAGCCGACCACGTTGCCGCTGGCATCCTTGTTGTTGAACGGCGGGTAGGCCGCCTCGATACCCATGCGCAGTTTTTCCGCGGCCAGGGCGTTGGCCGACATCACCAGCGTGGCGGCAGCGGCCAGGAGGAATTTCTTGTAGGTCTGCATGTGTTGCTCCGTTTAGCGGTGGCTGGACATGAATTGCTTGCAACGCGCCGAGGTCGGGTTTTCGAAGACCTGTTGCGGCGATCCTTGCTCTTCCACGAGGCCCTGGTGCAGGAAGACCACTTCACTGGACACCTGGCGGGCAAAGTTCATCTCGTGCGTTACCAGCAGCATGGTACGGCCTTCGTCGGCCAGTGCGCGGATAACGTTAAGCACTTCCTGGACCATTTCCGGATCGAGCGCCGAAGTCGGCTCGTCGAACAGGATAACCTTGGGCTTCATGGCCAGGGTGCGGGCGATGGCGGCGCGCTGCTGCTGGCCACCGGAAAGTTGGGCGGGATAGCTGTGACGCTTGTCGTGGATGCCGACCTTGTTCAGCAGCGCCTCGGCCGCTTCGATGGCCTCGGCCTTGCTCTGGCCGAGCACGCGGCGTGGCGCCTCGATGATGTTGTCGAGGATCGACATGTGCGGCCACAGGTTGAAATTCTGGAAGACGAAGCCGATTTCGCTGCGCAGACGGTTGATCTGGCGGTTGTCGGCGGCGATCAGGTCGCCGGTCTTGGTGGGCTTGAGCTTGAGCGCTTCGCCGGCGACGAGGATTTCACCCTGGTGCGGGTTCTCGAGCAGGTTGATGCAGCGCAGCAGGGTGGACTTGCCGGAACCGGACGAACCGAGGATCGAGATCACGTCACCGTCGCGCGCGGTCAGCGAAATGCCCTTGAGAATTTCCTGATCGCCGTAGCGTTTGTGCAGATTGCGGATTTCCAGCGCGGGCGTGGCCTGGGCCATGTGCGGTCCTCATGTGTTCGGGTGCGTTCCCAGCTGTTGGCGGCCTTCCTGGCGAGCGCAACGCTAGCATAGCGGCGTAATGGCGGCCAACCGGGTCGCAGCGGGCTCGGGTCGTTGACAGGACAGTTTGTCGCATCGCTGCAGTGCAACGTCGCGCGGATGTCCGCAACACGGTGCGCTTGGCGCCGGAGCCTTGATGAAAAAAGGCGCGATGGTGCCAGTTTTGGGCGGGGGAGGGAAGGAGTTTTGGTTTTGTTCACTAGTGCGCCCCCGCCCCAATCGTAGGAGCGGGCTTGCCCGCGAAGGCCACACCACCGACTCAAGGTTGCACGCCGAGGTTGCACCTTTTGTGCCCCTGATCGGTGCAAAGGTGTTACCAAGGACTACCTTTAGTGCATTTGTAAGTGGGTATTTCAGTAATGCACACTTGGCCCGCAGGCCTGGATGTGCATTCGGTCAAACCCTGGCCGAATGCCCGCAAGGCCCCGCCATTCGGGACTGAGGCAATATTCAGACGAATGATTTTCCGCGCTGGCGCACTTATTGCCAGCTGGAAAGCGCC
Source organism: Pseudomonas wayambapalatensis (assembly GCA_014268975.2). Lineage (GTDB taxonomy): Bacteria > Pseudomonadota > Gammaproteobacteria > Pseudomonadales > Pseudomonadaceae > Aquipseudomonas > Aquipseudomonas wayambapalatensis. Next base: position 584,540 of record CP077096.1, read on the forward strand.
GATTGCCAAGGCGTCTAAATCAACCCCTGGCGCGCTTCGTTATCAGCAATCGGGTGGTCCACTCCTTACAAAGGTAGTTTTATGAGCGGTAAGCACAATTCCAATGACCTCGCTCAGGGGCTCAAACAACGGCATGTCACCATGCTGTCCATTGCTGGCGTCATCGGCGCCGGTCTGTTCGTCGGCTCCGGCCACGCCATTGCCGCAGCCGGCCCGGCGGTCCTGCTCGCCTATGCCGCTGCCGGTACTCTCGTGGTGCTGGTGATGCGCATGCTCGGCGAGATGGCCGTCGCCTCGCCAGACACCGGTTCGTTCTCGACCTACGCCGACCGCGCCATCGGGCGCTGGGCCGGCTTCACCATCGGCTGGCTGTACTGGTGGTTCTGGGTGCTGGTGATCCCGCTGGAGGCCAACGCCGCTGCAGCGATCCTGCATGCCTGGTTCCCGGCCGTCGACCTGTGGGCGTTCTCGCTGGTGATCACCCTGGCGCTGACCATCACCAACCTGTTCAGCGTGAAGAACTACGGCGAGTTCGAGTTCTGGTTCGCCCTGCTCAAGGTGCTGGCGATCATCGCCTTCATCGTCGTCGGCTGCGCGGCCATGTTCGGCATGGTGCCGGGCAGCCAGGTCAGCGGTGTCAGCCACCTGTTCGATACCCAGGGCTTCATGCCCAATGGCCTCGGTGCAGTGCTGGCGGCCATGCTGACCACCATGTTCTCGTTCATGGGCACCGAAATCGTCACCATCGCGGCCGCCGAGTCCAAGGACCCAGGCAAGCAGATCAGCCGTGCGACCAACTCGGTGATCTGGCGTATCTGCCTGTTCTACCTGGTGTCGATCTTCCTGGTCGTGGCCATGGTGCCGTGGAACGATCCGACCCTCGCGGAAAAAGGTTCCTACCAGACCGTCCTGAGCCTGATCGGTGTGCCCAATGCCAAGCTGATCGTCGACATCGTCGTGCTGATCGCCGTGACCAGCTGCCTGAACTCGGCGCTGTACACCTCTTCGCGCATGCTGTTCTCCCTGAGCAAGCGTGGCGACGCACCGGCCGTGGCCCAGCGCACCACCAAGGCGGGCACCCCGCACTGGGCGGTCATGCTGTCGACCGCTGCGGCCTTCCTCTGCGTGTTCGCCAACTTCGTCGCGCCGGCCCAGGTGTTCGAGTTCCTGCTGGCCAGCTCCGGCGCCATTGCGCTGCTGGTGTACCTGGTGATCGCCGTTTCCCAGCTGCGCATGCGTGCCCAGCGTGAAGCGCGCGGCGAGAAGATCTCGTTCAAGATGTGGCTGTTCCCGGGGCTGACCTGGGCGACCATTGCCTTCATCGTGGCTGTGCTGGTGGTGATGGCGCTGCGTGAAGATCACCGGATCGAGATCATCGCGACGGCCTTGCTGAGCATCGCCGTGGTCGCGGCGGGCCTTTTGCTGCACCGCAAGCGCGGTGCTGCCGGGCAGGTGGCGCTGGATAACTGATCCGCATCGCGCAAATGAAAAGGCCGCGTCCTGTGAGGGGCGCGGCCTTTTTCATGGGCGGCGAATCGCTGTCTTGCTCAGGCAAAGCCTTGCTGGCGCCAGGCCTCGTATACCGTGACGGCCACGGTATTGGACAGGTTCAGGCTGCGACACCCGGGCCGCATCGGCAGGCGCAGGCGTTGCTCGGCGGGCAGGCTGTCCAGCACCTCGGCAGGCAGGCCGCGGCTTTCAGGGCCGAACAGGAAGGCATCGCCCGGCTGGTAGGCCACTTCATGGAAGGGGTGCGAGGCCTTGGTGGTGAAGGCGAACAGGCGCGGCTGCCCCAGGCTCTCCAGGCATGCTTCGAGGCTCTCGTGGCGCTTGAGCGTGGCATACTCGTGGTAATCCAGCCCCGCACGACGCAGGCGCTTGTCGTCCAGCTCGAAGCCGATCGGCTCGATCAGGTGCAGGTCGCAGCCGCTGTTGGCGCACAGGCGGATGATATTGCCGGTGTTCGGCGGAATTTCTGGTTGAAAGAGGATGACGTGAAACATGCACGGCTCCAGGCACGAAGATGACGAGCATTCTACCCTCGAACCGGACCCGCGTTCGAAGGCTTGGCCGCGTGTGTTGCTGTCGATGGCGATCGTCGGTGTGATGGTGGGGCTGATGATCGGTCGCCTGACCGCCCCTGACGTTCGTGTGCTCGAGCGGGTCGAGGTGGTGCAGGATGGCCTCGACCTGTGGTTCAACGAAGCCCCCAAGCTGCATGGCGAAAACGTCGAAGGGACGGTGGCCGTGGTGTTCCAGGCCGAGGGCAAGGCCCAGCGCGGACAGTTGAGTCTGCAGGGGCGGCCGGTGGGCTGGCGCTTGCAGCAGAGCGAGGAGGGGTTGGTACTGACGGTGGTTGCCGCGCGTCCTCTGAGCGGTACGTGGACCGCTGCAGAGGACGCTGGGCACTGGCGGGTGCAGGTCAGGCTGCACGAATAAAAGAGGGGATGTCTCGGCCTGCCTGTACCAAGGTCCCCAAAACGGGCGATGTTGCGAATAAAAGAGGGAGTCCCGGCCTGCCTGTACCGAGGTCCCCAAAACGGGCGGTGTTGCGAATAAAAGAGGGAGTCCCGGCCTGCCTGTACCGAGGTCCCCAAAACGGGCGGTGTTGCGAATAAAAGAGGGGATATCCCGGCCTGCCTGTACCGAGGCCCCCGAAACTGGAGATACAGTACCTATTGCAGGGGGCGTGCCAGTTTTGAAAAGCACGGAAATACTGGGCTTTCAGGGCGGTTTTGCGAGGATTCAAGGGATTTGTGCCTTGCCGAGGTGCAAGTGGCACAGGATCGGTGCAGAGGAGGGCTGGTGGGGTAGGCAGGCTATGTTTTTGTAGGAGCGGGCTTGCCCGCGAAAAAGACACCGCGGTGCATGGCACGGGCTACGCCCGTGTTCGTGGGCAAGCCCGCTCCTACAGGAGCCGGGCTTGCTTTGGGATCGGATGAGCGCAGCGCGACGCGTCAGGCCTTAGTGATCCTCACCCTCGTCGTCATCCCCGCCATCGACCTTCATCCCCAGCTCCTTGATCTTGCGAGTCAGGGTGTTGCGCCCCCAGCCCAGCAGCACTGCGGCATCGCGTCGGCGTCCGGCGGTGTGCTTGAGTGCGGTCTCGATCATGATCCGTTCGAAGCTCGGCACGGCGCTGTCGAGCAGGTTCGACTGCCCGCGCGCCAGGGCCTGGTCGGCCCACTGGCGCAGCGCCTGCTCCCAGTTGGTGACCGGCGCGGCATCGTGCGGCAGGTTGAGCAGCTCTGGCGGCAGGTCGCCGATCAGCACCTCGCGGCTGGAGGCCATCACCGTGATCCAGCGGCAGGTGTTCTCCAGCTGACGCACGTTGCCAGGCCACGGCAGGTTGCGCATGAACTCCTCGGTTTCCGGCTTCAGCAGCTTGGGCTCGACCGCCAGCTCCCGCGCCGCGCGGCCCAGGAAGTGGCGGGCCAGGGCCGGGATATCCTCGCGCCGGTCCGCCAGGCGCGGGATGTGGATACGAATCACGTTCAGGCGGTGGAACAGGTCTTCACGGAACTTGCCGGCCTGTACCAGTGATTCCAGGTTCTGGTGGGTCGCTGCGATGATGCGCACATCCACCTTCACCGGTACATGGCCACCGACCCGATAGAACTCGCCATCGGCCAGCACGCGCAGCAGGCGGGTCTGGGTGTCGGCAGGCATGTCGCCGATCTCGTCGAGGAACAAGGTGCCGCCGTCAGCCTGTTCGAAGCGTCCGCGCCGCTGGTTGGCCGCGCCGGTGAAGGCGCCTTTCTCGTGGCCGAACAGCTCGGACTCCATCAGGTCCTTGGGAATCGCCGCCATGTTCAGGGCGATGAACGGCGAAGCCGCACGCGGGCTGTGGCGGTGCAGGGCGTGGGCGACGAGTTCCTTGCCGGTACCGGACTCGCCGTTGATCAGCACGGTGATGTTGGAATGGCTCAGCCGCCCGATGGCGCGAAACACCTCCTGCATCGCCGGGGCTTCGCCGATGATCTCGGGAGTGCGGGCGAGTACGGGCGGCGCTTCGAGCGCCTGTTGTTCCTGGGCATGCTGGTTGGCGCGCTTGACCAACGACACCGCCTCGTCGACGTCGAACGGCTTGGGCAGGTACTCGAAGGCACCGCCTTGGTAAGACGCCACCGCGCTGTCCAGGTCGGAATGGGCGGTCATGATGATCACAGGCAGGCGCGGGTGCTGTTCGCGAATCTGCGCGAGCAGGTCCAGGCCGCTGGCGCCAGGCATGCGGATGTCGGAGATGATCACGTCCGGCTGCTGCCGGGCCAGGCGACCCATGACTCCGTCGGCACTGTCGAAGCTCTGGGTGGTCATGCCCTCTTGTTGCAGGGCTTTTTCCAGGACCCAGCGGATGGAACGATCATCGTCGACGATCCACACGGTTTCACTACGGCTCATGGGGCTGTGGCTCCTTGTTCCAGGGGCAGGAAGATCGAGAAGGTGGTATGGCCGGCATGGCTTTCACACTCGATCAGCCCCTGATGCTGACTGATGATGTTCTGGGTAATGGCCAGCCCGAGCCCGGTACCGTCCGGGCGCCCGCTGACCATGGGATAGAAGAGGGTGTCCTGCAGTTCCGAAGGAATGCCGGGGCCGTTGTCGATGATCTCGACCCGTGCCACCAGCCTGTGGCGCACATGGCCGATGGTGAACTGGCGCACCGCGCGGGTGCGCAGGGTGATGCGGCCCAGGCGCAGTTCGTTCTGCCCGCTGATCGCCTGCATGGCGTTGCGCACGATATTGAGTACGGCCTGGATCATCTGCTCGCGGTCGATCAGCACGTCCGGCAGGCTCGGGTCGTAATCGCGCACCAGGGTGATTCCGCCCTGGCTTTCGGCCTCTACCAGGCTGCAGACACGTTCGAGCACTTCGTGCACGTTGGTCATCGACAGCGACGGCAGCTTGTTCGAGCCGAGCATGCGGTCGACCAGGTTACGCAGGCGGTCGGCTTCTTCGATGATGACGTTGGTGTAGTCGCGCAGGCCATCTTCGGGAAGCTCGCGGGCCAGCAGCTGGGCTGCGCCGCGGATGCCGCCGAGCGGGTTCTTGATCTCATGGGCGAGGCCGCGCACCAGCATCTTGGTGGTTTCCTGCTTGCTCAGCTGCGCTTCTTCCTTGGTGATGCGCAGCAGGCGGTCGCGCGGGTGGACTTCGAGCAGCAGCAGGGTGTTGCCCTGGTGCAGGATCGGCGTCACGGCGTAGTCGACGGTGATGCTCTGGCCGGTCAACGAGGTCAGTTGGGCTTCGCGCTTGGTGAACGGGTGCGCCTGCTCCACGGCCTGGCGCAGGGAGTTGAGCGCCTCGGTCGATTCGGTGAACAGTTCACTGATGAACTGGCCATGGCTACGCTGGCCGCTGACGGCCAGGAGCATTTCCGCTGCCGGATTCATGTACTCAAGGCGCAGTTCGCTGTTGAGCAGCAAGGTGGCAGTGGTCAGGTTGTCCAGTAGCAGACGGTGCTGTGCATCGCTGATGGTCATGTGGCGTCGTTGACCTCTTTTGGCGCTGTTCTGGCACATGGCGCCCCTGGTCGAGCCAGGGGCGGGCACGCTGGTATTCCGCTGATAGCCTGAAAATGCAAGAAACAAACCAAGGCTCCGAAAAGAAGCGGAATTGCCCGATAAAGCGCTGAGTATGCGCAAAATCGGCTCAGAAAAGCCTGGTTTACCGATTCTCCTGACCTAATTTGGGGTGCATTGCAGGGCGTTCAGCGGTTTTGTGCACCAATATAGAGCATGGAGCCTCAGGGGCGTTGGCAGAGGTTGGCGGTGGCCCGGATGAGGAACAGCCGACGCGGGGCGTCGCTGGAGCGCAAGGCAATGGCTTCGGCCAGTGCGTGGCCGCACTGCGCGGGAGGCGTCTGGTCGAAGCGGGCGAGGGCGTCGAGCAGTCGGCCTTGCAGCAGGTCCAGGCGCGGACGGATCTCGCTGGCGAGATCCTGGCGTGGGATGTCGGGGGCTTTTTGCAGCAGGTGCCATTGCGTGAGCAGGTGGTACTGCCTGAGCTTGTTGGCTTCTATCTGGTCGCTGAAGAACTGGCTGGCGCGTGCCGGATCCAGCCCGTGCTCGGGGGCAAGCTGGCTCACGTTCAACAGCACTTGTTGTTCGCGAGGGCTGTCCTGCACCGGCTGCTGGCGATCCCATTTATGCAGGGCGACCGCCTGGGCGATATCCAGCCGTTGTTCGATGCTGTCCAGCAGCGGGTCGAAGGTGGTGTCGGGTGGGGTGGCGTTCACGCAGCCGGACAGGGCAATGACGCAGAGCAGGGCAAGTGGCAGTGGGTGCATGGGAATCTCCTGGCAGGTGGAGATGCGAGTGTGGCCAATGCTGCTCGGTGCACCAGTAGGATGCGTCCGAATGGCTTGAGTGTAAAAACAGAAACGGCCTCCCGAAGGAGGCCGTTTCTCTAGACGGTCACGGCGCAAGCGCCGCGCGCATCAAACGCTGTAGTACAGGTCGTATTCCAGCGGGTGAACGAAGGTACGGACCTTGATTTCTTCTTCGGACTTCAGCTCGATGTAGGCATCGATGAAGTCGTCGGAGAACACGCCGCCCTTGGTCAGGAACGCACGGCCCTTGTCCAGCTCTTCCAGGGCTTCTTTCAGGCTACCGCAAACCTGTGGGATTTCCTTGGCCTCTTCAGGCGGCAGGTCGTACAGGTTCTTGTCGGCGGCATCGCCTGGGTGGATCTTGTTCTGGATACCGTCCAGGCCGGCCATCAGCAGTGCGGCGAAGCACAGGTACGGGTTGGCAGCCGGGTCCGGGAAGCGCGCTTCGATGCGGCGGGCTTTCGGGCTGGAAACGTAAGGAATACGGATCGAGGCCGAACGGTTACGGGCCGAGTAGGCCAGCATGACCGGGGCTTCGAAGCCTGGTACCAGACGCTTGTAGGAGTTGGTGGCCGGGTTGGTGAAGCCGTTCAGGGCCTTACCGTGCTTGATGATGCCGCCGATGAAGTACAGGGCGGTGTCGGACAGGCCGGCATAGCCTTCGCCGGAGAAGGTGTTCTTGCCGTCCTTGGAGATCGACATGTGAACGTGCATGCCCGAGCCGTTGTCGCCGTACAGCGGCTTCGGCATGAAGGTCGCGGTCTTGCCGTAGGCGTCGGCGACGTTGTGCACGCAGTACTTCAGGGTCTGGACTTCGTCAGCCTTGGTGACCAGGGTGTTGAACTTCACACCGATCTCGTTCTGGCCGGCAGTCGCCACTTCGTGGTGGTGAACTTCGATGACCAGGCCCATTTCTTCCATGGCGTTGCACATGGCAGTACGGATTTCGTGGTCGTGGTCGCACGGCGGAACCGGGAAGTAGCCGCCTTTGACGGCAGGGCGGTGGCCCTTGTTGCCGCCTTCGACGTCCTGGTCGGTCATCCAGGAGCCTTGTTCGGAGTAGATCTTGAACATCGAGCCGGAGATGTCAGACTTGAACTTGACCTGGTCGAAGATGAAGAACTCTGGCTCCGGGCCGACGAACACGGTGTCGCCGATGCCGGTGCTCTTCAGGAACTCTTCGGCACGCTTGGCGATGGCGCGTGGGTCGCGGTCGTAGCCTTGCATGGTGGACGGCTCGATCACGTCGCAGACCAGGATCAGGGTCGGCTCTTCGGTGAACGGGTCCAGCACGGCGGACGAGTCGTCCGGCAGCAGGATCATGTCGGAAGCTTCGATGCCTTTCCAGCCCTCGATGGAGGAGCCGTCGAACATCTTGCCAGCTTCGAAGAAGTCTTCATCCAGCGCATCGCGAGCCGGCATGGTGACGTGGTGCTGTTTGCCTTTGGTGTCCGTGAAACGCAGATCAATCCACTTGACGTCATGATCTTTGATGAGTTGAACCGACTTCGACATGTTGTCCTCCGGATGGTCTAGGGTGCGCTTGGCCGCTGCCCTGGAAAAAGGGTGTCGCCGGGCGCGGATAGTCGGCCAAGCTTACCTGCATCACAAGGGAGCAAATTGCATGCCAGTGCCCGAAAATGGCGAGGGCGCCATGAAAATGGGCGTTTGCGGGCGTTTGGCGAGGGAAGGGTGTGAGGCTGTGCACTCATAAAAGGCATTTCCTTGCGACAATGCTTCATTTTGGTGCGCTTATTTGTGCGTGATGCGTTTTTTGAGGGCCTCTTCGCGGGCAAGCCCGCTCCCACGGGGTTGCCGGTGGGCGCAGATCCTGTAGGAGCGGGCTTGCCCGCGAAAGGGCCTTTGCAAGCGCCATCAATCCCACCCGAAAGCCCTCGAACAAACCTCTGATCAAAAGTTGCTCAAACCTCGAGCCATTTCCGCTATAATTCGCGCCCCTCATTTTCGGCAGGCCCCGGGCGCGCTGTTAACTCAATGAAACTTATCGTCAAAGTCTTCCCAGAGATCACCATCAAGAGTCGGCCGGTGCGCAAGCGCTTCATCCGCCAGCTCGGCAAGAACATCCGCAACGTGCTCAAGGATCTGGATCCGGAGCTCGTGGTCGATGGTGTCTGGGATAACCTCGAAGTGGTCACCCGCATCGAGGACGAGAAGATCCAGCGCGAGATGATCGAACGCCTGACCTGCACCCCAGGGATCACCCACTTCCTGCAGGTGCAGGAATATCCGCTGGGCGACTTCGACGACATCGTCGACAAATGCAGGCAGCACTTCGGCCACCTGCTGGCCGGCAAGCGTTTCGCTGTGCGCTGCAAGCGCGGTGGCCACCACGACTTCACCTCGATGGACGTCGATCGCTACGTCGGCAGCCAGCTGCGCCAGCAGTGCGGCGCCGCCGGCATCGACCTGAAGACCCCCGAAGTGATGGTGCGTATCGAGATCCGCGATCAGCGCCTGTACGTCATCCACAACCAGCACAATGGCATCGGCGGCTACCCGTTGGGTGCGCTGGAGCAGACGCTGGTGCTGATGTCCGGTGGTTTCGACTCCACCGTGGCCGCCTACCAGATGATGCGCCGCGGCCTGATGACCCACTTCTGCTTCTTCAACCTCGGTGGCCGTGCCCACGAGCTGGGGGTGATGGAAGTCGCGCACTACCTGTGGAAGAAATACGGCAGCAGCCAGCGCGTGCTGTTCATCAGCGTGCCGTTCGAAGAAGTGGTCGGCGAGATTCTCGGCAAGGTCGACAACAGTTATATGGGCGTGACGCTCAAGCGCATGATGCTGCGTGCCGCGGCGCGCATGGCTGACCGCCTGGAAATCGACGCCCTGGTCACCGGCGAGGCGATCTCGCAGGTTTCCAGCCAGACCCTGCCCAACCTTGCGATCATCGATTCGGCCACCGACAAGCTGGTGCTGCGCCCGCTGCTGGCCAGCCACAAGCAGGACATCATCGATACCGCCTACCAGATCGGCACCGCCGATTTCGCCAAGCACATGCCCGAGTACTGCGGCGTGATCTCGGTGAACCCGACCACCCATGCCAAGCGCCACCGCATGGAGCATGAAGAGAAGCAGTTCGACATGGCGGTGCTCGAGCGCGCCCTGGAGCGCGCCAAGCTGATCTCCATCGACCACGTGATCGACGAGCTGGGCAAGGATATCGAGATCGAGGAAGTGGCCGAGGCGCTGCCGGGCCAGATCGTCATCGACATTCGTCACCCTGACGCCCAGGAAGACGAACCGCTGCAGATCGAAGGCGTCGAAGTCCAGGCACTGCCGTTCTACGCGATCAACAGCAAGTTCAAGCAGCTCGATGCCAACCGCCAGTACCTGCTTTATTGCGACAAGGGTGTGATGAGCCGTCTGCACGCACACCACCTGCTCAGTGAGGGACATGCCAATGTGCGTGTTTATCGTCCGGCATAAGACGCCAGGGCTGTATGGCGGCAGCATCCGCCATCGCCCTCCCGACCTGCGGGCCCGCTGAGCCTTTTACCTTCATATTGGCTGCCTAGACTGGCGGCAAACCGAATCCTCTGCACGAGATACAGTTGTGATCGAAAATCTGCGTAACATCGCCATCATCGCCCACGTTGACCATGGTAAAACCACCCTGGTCGACAAACTCCTGCGCCAGTCCGGCACCCTGGAGCGTAACGAGCTCAACGACGAGCGCGTCATGGACTCCAACGACCAGGAAAAAGAGCGCGGCATTACCATTCTGGCGAAGAACACCGCCATCAACTGGAACGGCTACCACATCAACATCGTCGACACCCCCGGCCACGCCGACTTCGGTGGCGAGGTAGAGCGTGTAATGTCGATGGTCGACTCGGTGCTGCTGCTGGTCGATGCCCAGGACGGCCCGATGCCGCAAACCCGCTTCGTGACCAAGAAAGCCTTCGAAGCCGGCCTCAAGCCAATCGTCGTGATCAACAAGGTCGACCGTCCGGGCGCGCGTCCTGACTGGGTTCTGGACCAGATCTTCGACCTGTTCGACAACCTCGGTGCCACCGACGAACAGCTGGACTTCAAAGTCGTCTACGCTTCGGCCCTGAACGGCATCGCCGGTCTGGACCACACCGAAATGGGTGAGGACATGACCGCGCTGTACCAGTCGATCGTCGACAACGTACCTGCGCCGGACGTTGACCGTGAAGGTCCGTTCCAGATGCAGATCTCGGCTCTGGACTACAACAGCTTCCTCGGTGTTATCGGCGTTGGCCGTATCGCCCGTGGTCGCGTCAAGCCGAACACCCCGGTTGTCGCCATCGACACCAACGGCAAGAAGCGCAACGGCCGTATCCTCAAGCTGATGGGCCACCACGGCCTGCACCGCGTCGACGTCGAAGAAGCCCAGGCTGGCGACATCGTCTGCATCAGCGGTTTCGACGAGCTGTTCATCTCCGACACCCTGTGCGCCCCGGACGCGGTAGAGGCGATGAAGCCGCTGACCGTCGACGAGCCAACCGTTTCGATGACCTTCCAGGTCAACGACTCGCCGTTCTGCGGTAAAGAAGGCAAGTTCGTCACCAGCCGCAACATCAAGGACCGTCTGGACAAGGAGCTGCTGTACAACGTAGCCCTGCGCGTTCAGGAAACCGATTCCCCTGACAAGTTCAAGGTATCGGGCCGTGGTGAGCTGCACCTGTCGGTTCTGATCGAAACCATGCGTCGCGAAGGCTTCGAGATGGCCGTTGGTCGTCCTGAAGTGATCATCCGCGAAGTGGATGGCGTGAAGCAGGAACCGTTCGAGAACGTCACCATCGACATCCCTGAAGAATCCCAGGGCAAGGTCATGGAAGAGATGGGCCTGCGTAAGGGCGACCTGACCAACATGGTCCCGGATGGCAAAGGCCGTGTTCGCCTGGAGTACAACATCCCGGCCCGTGGTCTGATCGGTTTCCGTAACCAGTTCCTGACCCTGACCAACGGTGCAGGCATCCTGACCTCGATCTTCGATCGCTACGACACCATGAAGTCGGGCCAGATGTCCGGCCGTCTGAACGGTGTTCTGGTTTCGGTCGAGACCGGCAAGGCCCTGACCTACTCGCTGGAAACCCTGCAGGCGCGCGGCAAGCTGTTCGTCGAGCACGGCCAGGAGATCTACAACGGTCAGATCATCGGTCTGAACAGCCGTGACAACGACCTGGGCGTGAACCCGACCAAAGGCAAGAAGCTCGACAACATGCGTGCTTCGGGCAAGGACGAAGTCATCGCCCTGGTTCCGCCGGTTCGCCACACCCTCGAGCAGGCCCTGGAGTTCATCCAGGACGACGAGCTGTGCGAAGTCACGCCGAAGTCGATCCGTCTGCGCAAGAAGATCCTGGACGAAGGCGAGCGTACCCGCGCTGCCAAGAAAGCCAAGAACTGAGTTAGCTCAGGCTGAATGAAAACGCCCCCGGTCGAAAGGCCGGGGGCGTTTTTGTTGGTGGCGTTATCGAACTCCTGTCATCGGAGTGTTGGTTTATATGAGGCAGCGGACGATAACGTTGCTTTTCTATGTGGGAAATTGCCCCGCACCAGCGTGAGATTTAAATTTTCGTTCCTGTTAATAACCTTGGATGTGGGTAAGCTATAGAAAAGCAAGGTGTTTTTCTTTCCTGGGGGCTGGCAGATTTTTTGTCGAGGCGTGTTTTTCCTCGTGTGCGAAACTCTATGAGTCTTTTATTTTTCTATCTCTTGTCGAGTATGCATGAGGAAGAAAAATGACTGGAGTTATTACCCATAAAGATATCTGTGTGATCGACGATGGGGTCGGTGATCAGGAACATGCAAAAGTTTTGCAGCTTTTAACCGAATCATTGTGGCGTTATGGGTGGCCCTATCCTTATTCGGCACTTGATCGCCCATGTTGGCATAGCTTTATCGCTGGCACTCGCAGGAATGAATTGGAAGATTGTGAGCAGGAACTGCGTGAGTGTGCGGATTGGGGGTTCTTAGCGGATATCTGGGCACGTATAAAAGCAGTGCACATGCCGTCTGCCGTATTGCTAGGTGTCTATGCAAATGGACAGACAAGTGGCCAGGATGGTCCGATTCATCGTGACAATACGTCCGAGGCACCTGGGCGAACGGTGATGCTGTTCTGTAGTGAGCACTGGGCTACCTGTTGGGGAGGGGAGTTGATGTTTTATGACTACGACAAGGAAAACATCGTCATGTCAGTTCAGCCCAAACCTCGAAGAGTTGTCATTTTCAATGGAGAGATACCGCACGGAGCACGGGCTCCGGCTGCGAGCTGCAATAGGCTGCGCATGAGCATCGCATTCAAGACGCTGATCAGGGAGTCGTAAACATGGCCCGATCAGTCGAAATTATCTTAGGATATGTCGATACGCCCGTCGGTGCAGGCGCGGCGGCCAGCTCGCTTATAGATCAATACAACAGTGACAAGAAGGGCTTTTCCCTGGTGAGCCAAAGTGCCCAGACAGGTGCTGCGGTCGCAGGCGTTACGTCGATTGTGAGGCTGACGGCGGGGTTCACACCGTTTCTGAATATAAAGACGAATACGTTAGCGGCGACCACTGTGTTGCTGAAAATTACGGCAGAGTATCGCCAGGATCAGAAATTTGATTCTGGAGATGTATTGAGCTTGGTTGGGAATGTCGCAGGGGTTGTCGGAAGTGTTGCTTTATTGGCCGGTTCTGGGCCTGTTGCAGTTGTCTTGACCGGTGTAGGTGTTTTTACTAATGTGGCGGGAGTGGTCGGGAGTGATGCTGCGAAAAATTTGTATGATTCGTTGTTGTCACCTGTACTGGAGAAATATTTCGTTGCAGATCCAGGTGCTGTTTATCCAGATTACTGGGTGGCACCGGATTTGACGCTTGCATCTTTGGGGCAGATTAGTGCAGCCTATTCGGGCCGGATTGCAGTAAGTAATTGGGATCCCGATACTCAGGTGGTGTTGCTCGGTAGTGATCATTCTCATACTTACGGTGTGATGGGGAGTAGTGGGGGGAGTGGGTATGTTGAAAATGGTGCTGGACCTGGTCAGGTAGTCGAACCCAGCGGTAATTCTATAGGGGTAGGGCCTTTGATTTTTCCAGTGCCTGAGTCACCAGGCTGGAGTATTGATATTGGTCCTTTTGAGATCATCCAACCTGGCATGGGTCTTGGAGGGGGCGATAAATATCACTGATGATGGACTAGATCAAGTGGCTGTCCATGGAGGGGCGTATGGCTTCATTTGCCGAGTTTTATAAGATACTCAAGGCGTCCCCTCCATTGAGGCGTATTAAGTTGCTTTTGCTTGTCATGGTTTGTCTGGTGGCCAGTGCCGCACTATATTTTAGTGGGTGGGAAGTCTACCGCATGCCTGATGTCTCTAGACAGACGGTTATTGAAGGGCGGGTATCCGGTTATCCAAGTAGCTGGGAACACAACCGTTCGATCGTGAGGTTCGCCGTTGCGTACAAGTTGGATGGAGTCACAGAGGGAAAACCTATCTATCTCTACCAAAAGCTGTACGAGCAGTCGGGTTTACGGATTAATTCCAAGGTCCTCCTGAATGTGGAGCGCCTGGAAGAAGGCAGTATGGTTCGTGAACTTGCTACGTTGGACGGACGGGTTCTCTACAATGACCGGCTCCACCGACAGGTTGTCGCCTGGAACAATAAATCGATAAGAGCCATAGTGGTGATGTTGGGGTTGGTGTCGATCCTCATCGCACTCGCTATGTTGGTGATCGCTGTGCGTCATCGGCGCGAGCTTTTTCAGGCCGGATGACCCGCTCGCGCAAGAAGATCCTCGACGAAGGCGAGCGTACCCGCGCTGCCAAGAAAGCCAAGAACTGAGTTAGCTCAGGCTGAATGAAAACGCCCCCGGTCGAAAGGCCGGGGGCGTTTTTGTTTGTCTGCAGCTTGCGTTGTGTTCGTGCCGGCCTCTTCGCGGGCTTGCCCCGCGAAGAGGCCCGAACCGGCGCTACAGGCCTATCGCCCAACCACCTTGGGCTTGTATGCACAATACCCCGGCCGCGGTCCGACCTTGGGGTGGTTGCGGCAGGTGTCCGGGCGCTTGTCATAAATGGTGCACAGCCGGCTCTTGCGGTCCAGATACATGCAATCGTCGTTGCTCATTCGGGTCAGGGTGAAAATGCCCGACTTCTGGTTGAAGCGCTCGATGATGCCTTCTTTCTGCAGGCGCTTGGCGACGTTCTTCGGCGGCTCGTCCTTCTCGAACTCGTCCACCACGCCGATGCGGATCAGATCCTTGATCTTCACCTCCACAGGCAGGGTACAGCAGGTCGAATGGCAGCCATGGCACATGCTGCTGGTGTAGCGCTGCCAGGTTTCCAGGCGGTCGACTTCGGCGGCGGCGATCAGGGTCGGTTTCATTTTAATAGTGGGCGGATCACGGTCTTGGGGCGCGCGATCATACCGGAGTTGTTCAATTTGTGAACAACCTTTTGCCGGAATCGCCAAGGCGGCATGAAAACTGCGAACCGTAGCCTGTCACTCCCTGTCGAAGGGTCTAGTCTCTTCAATCTCCCTCCGTATTCGTCAACTTGCCCGAGGATGCCGCATGTCCCAGGAACCCAAAGCTCGTGACGCCGAGGTGGCCGCTTTTCGCGCCGCTGTACTGGACAAACTGACCTACGCGGTCGGCAAGGACCCGGAACATGCCTTCGACCATGACTGGTTCGAAGCCATCGCCCTGGCCGCCCGCGATCACATGGTCGACCACTGGATGGACCACACCCGCCAGGCCTACCGGCGCAGCCAGAAGCGGGTCTACTACCTTTCCCTGGAGTTCCTCATCGGCCGGCTGCTGTACGACAGCCTGAGCAACCTGGGCTATCTGGAGATCGCCCGTGAAGCGCTCGAGGGGCTGGACGTGGACCTTGAACGCATCCGCCTGCTCGAGCCCGATGCCGCGCTGGGCAATGGCGGCCTGGGACGGCTGGCGGCGTGCTTCATGGAAAGCATGTCGACCCTCGGCATCGCTGCCCATGGCTACGGTATCCGCTACGAGCACGGGCTGTTCCGCCAGGCCATCGTCGATGGCTGGCAGCAGGAGCAGACCGAGAACTGGCTGGACTTCGGCAACCCCTGGGAGTTCGAGCGCGCCGAGGTGATCTATCCGATCAGTTTTGGCGGCAGTGTCGAAACGCTGCACGACGCCCAGGGTGTTGCCCGGCAGGTCTGGACGCCGGGCGAAACCGTGCGTGCCGTGGCCTACGATACGCCCGTGGTCGGCTGGCGCGGCTCCAGCGTCAACACCCTGCGCCTGTGGCGCGCCCGGGCGCTCGAAGAGTTGCACCTGGAGCGCTTCAATGCCGGCGATCACCTGGGGGCGGTGGCCGAAGTGGCGCGGGCCGAAAGCATCTCGCGGGTGCTTTACCCGGCGGACAGCACCGAAGCGGGGCAGGAATTGCGCCTGCGCCAGGAATACTTCTTCGTCTCCGCGTCGCTGCAGGATCTGCTGCGACGTCACCTGAACATGCACGATGACCTGCTCAACCTGCCGGACTCGGCGGCGATCCAGCTCAACGACACCCACCCCTCGATCGCCGTCGCCGAGCTGATGCGCCTGCTGGTCGACCAGCATGCCATTCCCTGGGAAAAGGCCTGGGAGCTGACGGTCGGCACCTTGGCCTACACCAACCACACCCTGCTGCCCGAGGCCCTGGAAACCTGGCCTGTGGCGCTGATGGAACGCATGCTGCCGCGGCACATGCAGATCATCTACCTGATCAACGCGTACCACATCGACGCGCTGCGGGCCAAAGGGCTGCACGACTTCGACGTGCTGCGCGCGGTGTCGCTGATCGAGGAGGACAACGGCCGCCGTGTGCGCATGGGCAACCTGGCGTTTCTCGGCTCGCACAGCGTCAACGGCGTGTCGGCGCTGCACAGCAAGCTGATGAAGAGCACGGTATTCGCCGAACTGCACAAGCTGTATCCGCAGCGGATCAACAACAAGACCAACGGCATCACCTTCCGCCGCTGGCTGTACCAGGCCAATCCGCAGTTGACCGGCATGTTGGTCGACGCCCTGGGCGCCGAGGTGCTGGACGATCCGGAGGGCAAGCTCAAGGCGCTGGCGCCCCACGCCGAGAAAGCCACCTTCCGCAAGCAGTTCGCCGCCCAGCGCCTGCATAGCAAGCGCGCACTGGCGAGCATCATCCAGGACCGCATCGGCGTGACGGTCAACCCCGAAGCGTTGTTCGACGTGCAGGTCAAGCGTATCCACGAGTACAAGCGCCAGTTGCTCAACCTGTTGCATACCGTCGCGCTGTACCAGGCCATGCGCAATGACCCCGGCACCCCGTGGGCGCCGCGGGTGAAGATCTTCGCCGGCAAGGCGGCAGCCAGCTATCACCAGGCCAAGCTGATCATCAAGCTGACCAACGACATCGCTCGGGTGGTCAACAACGACCCCACCGTGCGCGGGCTGCTCAAGGTGGTGTTCCTGCCCAACTACAACGTCAGCCTGGCCGAGAGCATCATCCCGGCGGCCGACCTTTCCGAGCAGATCTCCACTGCCGGGTACGAAGCGTCCGGCACCAGCAACATGAAGTTCGCCCTCAACGGCGCGCTGACCATCGGCACCCTCGATGGTGCCAACGTCGAGATGTGCGAGCAGGTCGGCGCGGAAAACATGTTCATCTTCGGCCTGACCGCCCAGCAGGTCGAGGCGCGCAAGCGTGCGGGCGATTTTGGTGCAGCGGCGGCCGTGGCCGCCTCCGGGCGCCTGGGCGATGTGTTGCAGGCGATCCGCAGCGGGGTGTTCTCGCCGGATGATCCAGGGCGCTATGCCGGGCTGATCGACGGCCTGGTGGCCTACGACCGCTTCCTGCTGTGCGCCGATTTCGATGCGTACTGGGACGCCCAGCGGCGGGTCGAGGAGCTGTGGCATACGCCGCAGGAGTGGTGGCGCATGGCGGTGCTCAATACCGCACGGATGGGCTGGTTCTCGTCGGACCGCACCATTCGCGAATATGCCACCGAGATATGGAAGGCGTTGGATTAGCAGGGTGTCAGTTCCGGCCCTATCGCGGGGCAAGCCCGCTCCCACAGGTGCACCGTTGGTTTCGGGATCAGCGGGGTGCCTGTGGGAGCGGGCTTGCCCCGCGATCAGGTCGCCGCCGACCAACTGCCTGAACTCATCGCCTGAACCACCGTCTGATCCGCCAGGCGAGTCTCTTCGCTCGCTAGGCTGCCACTCTCCCTGTAAACTGCGGGGGTTTTTCTACCCCTTTCCACTTCGGAGCCATACATGTCCCGCGTTACCCTGAGTCGCTATCTGATTGAGCAGACCCGCAGCAACAACACTCCTGCCGATCTGCGCTTCCTGATCGAAGTGGTGGCGCGCGCGTGCAAGGAGATCAGCCACCACGTGTCCAAGGGCGCCCTGGGCGGCGTGCTGGGCAGCATGGGCACCGAAAACGTGCAAGGCGAAGTGCAGAAGAAGCTCGACGTCATCTCCAACGACATCCTGCTCGAGGCCAACGAGTGGGGCGGCCACCTGGCCGGCATGGCGTCCGAAGAAATGGACAACGCTTACCAGATCCCGGGCAAGTACCCCAAAGGCGCCTACCTGCTGGTCTTCGACCCGCTGGACGGTTCGTCGAACATCGACGTCAACGTCTCGGTCGGCACCATCTTCTCGGTGCTGCGTTGCCCGAACGAATACCTGAGCCAGAACGAAACCCTCAACGAAAACGCCTTCCTGCAACCAGGCACCCAGCAGGTCGCCGCCGGTTATGCGATCTACGGCCCGCAGACCATGCTGATCCTCACCCTGGGCAACGGCGTCAAGGGCTTCACCCTGGACCGCGAACTGGGCAGCTTCGTCCTGACCCACGAAAACATCCGCGTGCCGGAAACCACCGCCGAATTCGCCATCAACATGTCCAACCAGCGCCACTGGGAAGCCCCGGTGCAGCGTTACGTGGGCGAGCTGCTGGCCGGTGAGACCGGGCCGCTGAAGAAGAACTACAACATGCGCTGGATCGCCTCGATGGTGGCCGACGTGCACCGCATCCTGACCCGTGGCGGCCTGTTCATGTACCCGCGCGACGCTCGCGAGCCGAGCAAGCCGGGCAAGCTGCGCCTGATGTACGAAGCCAACCCGATGTCGTTCATCATCGAGCAGGCTGGCGGCGCATCGACCAACGGTTACGAGCGTATCCTCGACATCAAGCCTGAGAGCCTGCACCAGCGTGTGTCGGTGATTCTGGGCTCGAAGGAAGAGGTCGAGCGCGTCACCGCCTATCACAAGGAGTAAGTCATGCTCGCACCTTGGCAGCCGTTGCTGGAGTGGTGGTTCGGTTGGGGCACCAGTGCCCAGGCCGTGGCTGACGAGAAGAGTACGCAGTGGTTCGGCAAGCATCACGATGCCGATGCCCAGGCACTGTTCGGCGATCTGGTCGAACAGGCCCTGGCCGGTGGGCTCGACGAGTGGCAGCAAAGCCCGCAGGGCTGGCTTGGTCTGTTGCTCCTGCTCGACCAGTTGCCGCGCATGATCTACCGCGACACGCCGCGCGCCTTCGAGGGCGACCGGCGTGCCCAGGTGGTGGCCATGCAGGGTTTGCAGAAGGGCTGGGATTATCAGCTGCTGCCGATCCAGCGCGTGTTCGTGCTGCTGGTGCTGGAGCACGCCGAGGTGCTGGATTGGCAGAACCTGTGCGTGGAGCGCTACCGGACGTTGCTGGACGAGCAGCCTGAGGCCAATCGTCGGCTGTTCGAAGGCTTCCTGGACTATGCCGAGCAGCACCAGCGGGTGATCGCTCGGTTCGGCCGTTTCCCGCATCGCAATCTGTTGCTGGGGCGGCCGAGTACCAGTGAAGAGATGGACTTTCTGCTGGAGCCGGGCTCCCGGTTCTAGATCAGCGCAGCCTTCTTCGCGGGTTTACCCGCGAAGAAGGCGCCGTCGAACCTTAGATCCTGAAACTCCCCACCAACTGCTTCAACCGATCGACCTGATGCTCCAGGTCGTTGCAGGCACGCAAGGTGCTCTGCAGGTTCTGCACCCCTTGCTGGTTCAGCGTATTGATCTCGGTGATGTCGACATTGATCGACTCGACCACTGACGTCTGCTCTTCGGTCGCCGTAGCCACCGACTGGTTCATGCCGTCGATCTCGCCGATACGTTGGGTCACGCTGCCCAGGCGGTCACCTGCGCGGTTGGCGATCTCGACGCTGTGATCACTGTGCTGCTGGCTCTGGTTCATGGTGCTCACCGCCACTTGCGCGCCAGCCTGCAGTTCCTCGATCAACCCCTGCACCTGCTGCGCCGACTCCTGGGTGCGGTGCGCCAGGTTGCGCACTTCGTCGGCCACCACGGCAAAGCCGCGCCCGGCCTCGCCGGCCCGTGCGGCCTCGATGGCGGCGTTTAGCGCCAGCAGGTTGGTCTGCTGGGAGATGCCGCTGATCACGTCGAGAATCTGGCCGATGTTCACCGTGTGGGCGTTGAGCGTCTCGATGTTGCCGCACGAATCGCTGATCCGCGCCGACAGCTTGTTCATCACATCGATGGTCTGGCCAACCACCTGCTGGCCTTCCGCGGCCAGGTCACGGGCGTCGCTGGAGTGCTGCGAGGCGAGGGCGGCGTTCTGGGCAATCTCCTGGGCTGCGGCGCCCAGCTGGTTGATCGCCGCCGCCACGCTGCTGGTGCGGCTCGACTGCTGGTCGGCATTTTCGATGGAGGCGTTGGAGGCACTCACCACTTGGCTGGCCACGGCGTTGACCTGGCCAGTGGCCGAGGCCACTTCGCGGATCGACTCGTGAATACGCTCGACGAAGCGGTTGAACGATTGCCCCAGGCTGCCGAACTCGTCCTGGCCGTGGATGGTCAGGCGCCGGGTCAGGTCGCCTTCGCCCTCGGCGATGTCACGCATCGCGCGGCCCATGACATGCAGCGGCTCCATCAGCACGCGGATCAACAGGCCGAGCAGGGCGATGATCACCACTATCGCGATCAGCGTTGCCACCACTGCCGAGGTGCGCAGTTCGCCCAGCATGGCGAAGGCGGCGTCCTGATCCAGGACCAGGGCGACGTACCAGTCCGCCGGCACGCCATCGACGTGGCTGAAGCTGATGAACTGGCTGCGTCCGTCCGCTTCGACTTCAGCCATGCCCTTGGCGATGCGCGGGGTAGCGTTGGGGTAGAGGTCGGCCAGGGTCTTGAGCGCCAGGTCGGCCTTTGGATGGATGAGGATCTTGCCTTCACCGTTGACGATGAAGGCGTGGCCCTTGCCGCCGAAGTCCAGGGCATTGACCAGGTTGCTGATGGTCTGCAGGTCAGTGTCGACGCCGCTGACGCCGATCAGTTGCCCGGCCTGCTGCACGGGCGTGGCGAGGGTGACCACCAGCTTGCCGGCCGACGCCGAGATATAGGGCTCGGTGATGATGGTCTGGTTGGCGGCGCTGGCGGCCTTGTACCAGCCGCGGGCGCGCGGGTCGTAGTCGGGGGCGCGATTGCCGACCGGCACCGATTGCATGCGGCCATCTTTGCCGCCGAAGTAGGTGAGCTGGAAGTTGCTGGCATACACCGGCAGCGCCAGGCTGCGGTCAAGGCTGGCCTTCTGCGGCCCGTCCACGGCGATCTGCTGGGCCAGTGACTGCAGCAGTTGCATGCGGCTGTCGAGCCAGGTGCGGATGTTGCCCGCGGTCAGGTTGCCCAGGGCTTGCAGGTTGGTTTCGGTGTCGCTGCGCAGCGACTGGCGCTGGCGATAGTCGTTGAACAGCACGAAGCAGGCGAAGGCGACGGCCACCACGAGTGCGGCGGCCACCAGGATCTTGTGGCTGAACTTGAGATTTTTTGTCATGTGCAAGGTCTGCGCAGGCATTTCGGGAGGAGGGTGCGGCAAAGGGCCACATCGCTGAATGCTATGTCGCCTGCGATGAAATAGCCATGAGCGTTTTGTGACAGCACCCGACCAACGGCATGGTACGAAAGCAGGGGTAGCAGGGAACCGGGGAGGCATTTTTGCTTCTAAGCTCTCTGCAGGCCGTCTCGCCTGTTGCATCCATCTCCAGGAGAGCCCTTCATGTCGTTGCGTTCCCTCGCCCTGTTGTCCTTGTTGGTCGTCCTGACCGCCTGCAGCAAGATCAACCAGGAAAACTATTCCAAGCTCAAGGCCGGCATGAGCAAGGCCGAGGTCGAGCAGTTGCTCGGCTCGCCGAAGGAGTGCTCCGGAGCACTCGGCATGAGCAGTTGCACCTGGGGCGACGAGAAGAGTTTCATCAGTGTCCAGTACGCCGCTGACAAAGTGCTGATTTACTCCGGGCAGGGCCTCAAATGAAGCGCGTGCACCTGTTGCTGGCGCTGGGTCTTGCGCTGGTGCTCGGCGGTTGTGCCAGCTCGTCGGTGGATTCGCTGGCGCCCAAGACGGCTGGCAACGTCGACCTCAAGCGCTACCAGGGCAAGTGGTTCGAGCTGGCACGCCTGCCGATGCGCTTCCAGGAAGGCTGTGCGCAATCCGAAGCCCATTACAACCTCAGGCCCGATGGCAGCCTGGGCGTGCTCAATCGTTGCCGTACCGAAGGTGACGAATGGCTGCGCGCCGAGGGCCGCGCCGGCATCGAGGAGCCGGGGCGCACCGACAAGTTGTGGGTGGAGTTCGACAACTGGTTCACTCGCCTGGTGCCGGGGCTGACCAAGGCGGACTACTGGATCCTGTACGTGGACGATCACTACCGTACCGCGATTGTCGGCAGCCCCAACCGCAAGTACCTGTGGATCCTGTCGCGAACCCCGAGCCTGCCGGCATGGGAGCGCGAGAATCTGTTGTCGAAGGCTCGCCAGCAGGGGTATGACACCAGCCGGCTGATCTGGCGGGTGTCGGACAAGGCAATCGTTGCCCGGCATTGAGTTGCCGGGTTCCAGATCCAGGCTTGGCGCGATCGAGCAGGTGATCGCGCCGGCTTTCAGCCCAGCAGTGTGCGCAATACCGCTGCGAAGGCCTGCCCGCTTTGCTCTTCCAGCGCATGTCGCCCCTGGCGCACCACCCACTGTCCGTTGACCATCACATCACGCACCTGACGGTCGCTGCCGGCGAACAGCCAGCGGTTGAGGATGCCGTCGCCGCTCGAGGTCGCCAGGTACGGATCCTGCCCATCGAGCACCAGCCAATCGGCACGCTTGCCCACCGCCAGCTCGCCAATCTCTTGCCCCAGGGCCTGCGCACCGCCTGCCAGCGCCGCGTCGTAGAGGGTCCGGCCGACCATCGGTTGGTCGCTGCGGTATAGCCGGTTGCGCCGCTGGTCGCGCAGGCGCTGGCCATACTCCAGCCAGCGCAGTTCCTCGACCACGCTCAGCGAGACATGGCTGTCCGAGCCGATGCCCATGCGCCCGCCCTGGGCCAGGAAGTCGACGGCCGGGAAGATGCCATCGCCCAGGTTGGCCTCGGTGGTCAGGCACAGCCCTGCCACCGCGCCGCTGCGGGCCATGGCGCTGACTTCGTCGGCCTCGACGTGGGTTGCATGCACCAGGCACCAGCGCGAATCCACCTCGACGTGCTCGTACAGCCATTGCACCGGGCGACGGCCGCTCCAGCTGAGGCAGTCGTTGACTTCCTTCTGCTGCTCGGCGATGTGGATGTGGATCGGGCACGCCTTGTCGCTGGCGCCCAGCACTTCGGCGATCTGTTGTGGCGTGACCGCGCGCAGCGAGTGGAAGCACAGGCCCAGGTGCTGCGCGGGTTGCGCGGCCAGCAGCGGCTTGAGCTGTTGCTGCAGGCGCAGGTACTGCTCGGTGGCGTTGATGAAGCGCCGCTGGCCCTCGTTCGGTGCCTGGCCGCCGAAGCCGGAGTGGGAGTACAGCACCGGCAGCAGCGTAAGGCCGATGCCGCTGGCGCTCGCCGCGGCGCTGATCTGGCGCGACAGCTCGGTGGGATCGGCGTAGGGCTTGCCGGTGTTGTCATGGTGCACGTAGTGGAATTCGGCCACCGAGGTGTAGCCGGCCTTGAGCATCTCGATGTACAGCTGGCGGGCGATGACCTGCAATTGCTCGGGAGTGATCAGGCCGACCAGGCGGTACATCAGGTCGCGCCAGGTCCAGAAACTGTCGTTGGGGTTGCCGACCACCTCCGCCAGGCCTGCCATGGCGCGCTGGAAGGCGTGGGAATGCAGGTTGGGCATGCCCGGCAGCAGCGGGCCGGCCAGGCGCTCGGCGCCTTCGGCACTGGCGTTCGCGTCTATTTTTTCGAGCCGCCCGTCGGCGGACACCTCAAGGCGGACATTGCTGGCCCAGCCTGAAGGTAGCAGGGCACGTTCGGCGAAGTAGGCGGACATCACTCGGTCATCCTGTATCGTTATTTGTATATACATATACAGACGTTTGCCTGCCGGGTAAACTGCGGCAAGCTACCGTCAATCAAATTGCACAAGGATGCATAGCCGTGCCGACACCTTCCGTCTCCGCGCTGGTGGCCCAGATGGGCGAAGGGCCGGCGCCGCTGTATGCGCGGGTCAAGCAGATGATCGTCCAGCAGATCGAAAACGGCAGCTGGCCGCCCCATCATCGCGTCCCGTCGGAAAGCGAGCTGGTCAGCCAACTGGGCTTCAGCCGCATGACCATCAACCGCGCCCTGCGCGAGCTGACCGCCGAGGGTCTGCTGGTCCGCATGCAGGGCGTCGGGACTTTCGTCGCCGAACCCAAGACCCGCTCGGCGCTGTTCGAAGTCAACAACATCGCCGACGAGATCGCCGGGCGCGGGCATCAGCACCGCTGTCAGGTGATCGTCCTGGCCGAAGAGCCTGCCGGCTCCGAGCGTGCCCTGGCGCTGGACATGCGCGAAGGCCAGCGGGTGTTCCATTCGCTGATCGTGCATTACGAAAACGGCGTGCCGGTGCAGATCGAGGACCGCTACGTCAATGCACTGATCGCGCCAGACTACCTCAAGCAGGACTTCACCCGGCAGACGCCCTACGCCTATCTGTCCCAGGTCGCCCCACTGACCGAAGGCGAGCACGTGGTCGAAGCGATCCTGGCTGAGCCGGACGAATGCAAGCTGCTGCAGATCGAGCGTGGCGAGCCGTGCCTGCTGATTCGCCGGCGTACCTGGTCGGGCCGCCAGCCGGTCACCGCCGCGCGCTTGATTCACCCCGGTTCCCGTCATCGCCTGGAAGGACGTTTCAGCAAATGAGCCAGTTGCAGTTGTTGCGTGCCCGCGATTATCCGCGCATGCCCTGGAAGAACGGTGGTGGGTCCACCGAAGAGATCACCCGCGATGCGGGCGTTGGCCTGGACGGGTTCGGCTGGCGCCTGTCGATCGCCGATATCGAGGCCTCTGGCGGCTTTTCCAGTTTCACCGGTTACCAGCGGATCATCACCGTGCTGCAGGGCGATGGCATGCGCCTGTCGGTGGACGGTCACGAAAGCCGGCCGCTGCTACCGTTCGATGCCTTTGCGTTCAGTGGCGAGAGCCAGGTGGCCTGCACGCTTCAGGGTGGCCCGATCCGCGACTTCAACCTGATCTATGCGCCGAACCGGTACGGGGCGCGGTTGCAGTGGTTTGCCGCCAGCACCCGCCTGTTCAGTGCGGCCGAGACCGTGCTGGTGTTCAGTGCCGAGGCGGACTTGCACGTTGCGATCCAGGGGCAGGAGTCGGGGCTTGGGTTGTATGACTGCCTGCAGCTCAGTGGTAACGCGGGCTTGCTCGAGGTCGAGGTATCGGGGCGCTGCTGCGTTATCGAGTTGAGCCCTCGACACGTGTGAGTTTCGAGGGCCCTATCGCGGGACGAGCCCGCTCCTACAGATTCAGCGCTGTCCTGGACCTGTAGGAGCGGGCTCGTCCCGCGATAGGGCCCTCAAAAACCCTGCAAAACAGTTACCCGGTAACGCCCGCATACAGCGCACCCTGTTACCGAATGCCCCAAAGTGGCGCAAAGCCATTGCCGTCTGAATTCCCACCAAATCCTTCCCCCTGATTTTTCTTCCCAGCTCAAGCCCTTGAGTCACAAGGTCTGCAGCCCATCACCCGAACACCTCTAACCACCCGTTTCGACGACTTGGCAATTCAATTGCATATGCTTGTATGTACAAGTAAAGATAAGTGCGCGATAGTGGATAGGCCGTCCCATCCGCACGGTACTGAACAGCCCCGGCCCGCCGATCTCGTCGGGTTTGAATAGATCGCTCAAGGAGCACCTTTCGTGACTGACAAAAAGCCCACCACCTTCCGTGACGTCGAGATCCGCGCCCCACGTGGCACCCAGTTGAACGCCAAGAGCTGGTTGACCGAAGCCCCGCTGCGGATGCTGATGAACAACCTGGATCCGGAAGTGGCCGAAAACCCCAAGGAGCTGGTGGTGTACGGCGGCATCGGCCGTGCTGCGCGCAACTGGGAGTGCTATGACAAGATCGTCTCCACCCTCAAGGAGTTGAACGACGACGAAACCCTGCTGGTGCAGTCGGGCAAGCCGGTCGGCGTGTTCAAGACCCACAGCAACGCCCCCCGTGTACTGATCGCCAACTCCAACCTGGTGCCGCACTGGGCCAACTGGGAGCACTTCAACGAGCTGGACGCCAAGGGCCTGGCCATGTACGGCCAGATGACCGCCGGCAGCTGGATCTACATCGGTAGCCAGGGCATCGTTCAGGGCACCTACGAAACCTTCGTCGAAGCCGGTCGCCAGCACTACGGCGGCAACCTCAAGGGCCGCTGGGTGCTGACCGCAGGCCTGGGCGGCATGGGCGGGGCCCAGCCTCTGGCCGCGACCCTGGCTGGCGCTTGCTCGCTGAACATCGAATGCCAGCAGGTCAGCATCGACTTCCGCCTGCGCACCCGTTATGTCGACGAGCAGGCCACCGACCTCGATGACGCCCTGGCACGCATCGCCAAGTACACCGCCGAAGGCAAGGCGGTTTCCATCGCCCTGCATGGCAACGCTGCTGAAATCCTCCCGGAACTGGTCAAGCGTGGCGTGCGTCCGGACATGGTCACCGACCAGACCAGCGCCCACGACCCGCTCAATGGCTATCTGCCGATCGGCTGGACCTGGGAGCAGTACCGCGACCGCGCCAAGACCGACCCGGCTGGCGTGGTCAAGGCCGCCAAGCAATCGATGGCCGTGCACGTGCAAGCCATGCTCGACTTCCAGAAGGCTGGCGTGCCGACCTTCGACTACGGCAACAACATCCGCCAGATGGCCCAGGAAGAAGGCGTGAAGAATGCCTTCGACTTCCCAGGCTTCGTGCCGGCCTACATCCGTCCGCTGTTCTGCCGCGGCATCGGCCCGTTCCGCTGGGCAGCCCTGTCGGGCGACCCGCAGGACATCTACAAGACCGACGCCAAGGTCAAGGAACTGATCCCGGACGACGAGCACCTGCACCGCTGGCTGGACATGGCCCGCGAGCGCATCAGCTTCCAGGGCCTGCCGGCACGTATCTGCTGGGTTGGCCTGGGCCTGCGCGCCAAGCTGGGCCTGGCGTTCAACGAAATGGTGCGCAGCGGCGAGCTGTCCGCCCCGGTGGTGATCGGCCGCGATCACCTGGACTCCGGCTCCGTATCGAGCCCGAACCGTGAAACCGAATCCATGCAGGATGGCTCCGATGCCGTGTCCGACTGGCCGCTGCTCAACGCCCTGCTCAACACTGCAGGCGGTGCCACCTGGGTTTCCCTGCATCACGGCGGTGGCGTGGGCATGGGCTTCTCCCAGCACTCGGGTGTGGTCATCGTCTGTGACGGTACCGACGAAGCGGCAGCGCGCATTGCCCGCGTCCTGACCAACGACCCGGCCACCGGCGTGATGCGTCATGCCGATGCCGGTTACCAGATTGCGATCGATTGCGCCAAAGAGCAGGGTCTGAACCTGCCGATGATTACGGGTTGATCCGCGTCCCAGGGGCTGCTGCGCAGCCCCATCGCGGGACAAGCCCGCTCCTACTGTAGGAGCGGGCTTGCCCGCGAAGGGGCACGCAGTGGCCCCAGGTGATCCACCTTCTTTGCAAGGACTGCCGATTTCCACTTCTTAAGTTTGGGAGCGTCACGCAATGAAAACCAACAAGGCCTTGCTTGCTTCGCTGTTCGCCCTTGGCCTGCTCGGCAGCGCCGGTGCCACTCAGGCCGCTACCTGGTGCGAATCCGGCAAACCGGTGAAATTCGCCGGGCTGAACTGGGAAAGCGGCATGCTGCTGACCGACGTGATGCAGTTCGTTCTCGAGAAGGGCTACGACTGCAAGACCGACAGCCTGCCGGGCAACTCCATCACCATGGAGAACGCCCTGGGCACCAACGATATCCAGGTCTTCGCCGAGGAATGGGTGGGTCGCAGCGAGGTGTGGAAAAAGGCTGAGGCAGCCGGCAAGGTGGTCGGCGTCGGCGCACCGGTGGTCGGTGCGGTCGAAGGCTGGTACGTGCCGCGCTACGTGATCGAGGGCGATGTCAAGCGCAAGCTCGAAGCCAAGGCGCCGGATCTGAAGAACGTGGCCGACCTGGCCCAGTACGCCAGTGTCTTCAAGGATCCTGAAGAACCGAGCAAAGGCCGTTTCTACAACTGCCCGGCCGGCTGGACCTGTGAGCTGGACAACACCCAGATGCTCAAGGAATACGGCCTGGAAGACAAATTCACCAACTTCCGCCCGGGCACCGGCCCGGCGCTGGATGCTGCGGCGCTGTCGAGCTACAAGCGCGGCGAACCGATCCTCCTCTACTACTGGACGCCGACCCCGCTGATGGGCCAGATCGACCTGGTCAAGCTCGAGGAAAAGCCGGGTGTGGACAAGACCGTGTCGATCAAGGTCGGCCTGTCGAAAACCTTCCACGAACAAGCGCCGGAGCTGGTCGGCGTACTGGAAAAGGTCAATATTCCGCTCGACATTCTCAACCAGAATCTGGGGCGCATGAGCAAGGAACGCATCGAATCGCCGAAGCTGGCCAAGATCTTCCTCAAGGAACATCCTGAAGTCTGGCAGGCGTGGGTCAGTGAAGACGCTGCCAAGAAGATCAATGCGGCGCTCTGAGCGTCCTCACCTGATGAGTGGTACCTATGTTCCCTGACAACCTCACATTCTCCATCGCCGACTGGGTCAATGGCTGGGTCGATGCGCTGGTGACCAACTACGGCGATGTGTTCCGGCACATTTCCGACACCCTGCTGTGGGCCATCGTCAACCTCGAAGGCCTGCTGCGTGCGACGCCCTGGTGGCTGATGCTGGGGGTCGTCGCGGTCATCGCCTGGCACGCCACCCGCCGCATCCTGCCGACCCTGGTGATCACCGGCCTGCTGTTCCTGGTCGGCGCTGTCGGCCTGTGGGACAAGCTGATGCAGACGCTCGCGCTGATGCTGGTGGCCACGCTGATCTCGGTGCTGGTGGGCATCCCACTGGGCATCCTGTCGGCGCGCAGCAATCGCCTGCGGGCGGTACTGATGCCGCTGCTGGACATCATGCAGACCATGCCCAGCTTCGTGTACCTGATCCCGGTGCTGATGCTGTTCGGCCTGGGCAAGGTGCCGGCGATCTTCGCCACGGTCATCTATGCCGCGCCGCCACTGATCCGCCTGACCGACCTGGGGATTCGCCAGGTCGATGGCGAGGTGATGGAAGCGATCAACGCCTTCGGCGCCAACCGCTGGCAGCAGCTGTTCGGCGTGCAGTTGCCGCTGGCGCTGCCGAGCATCATGGCCGGGATCAACCAGACCACCATGATGGCCCTGTCGATGGTGGTGATCGCCTCGATGATCGGCGCCCGCGGCCTGGGCGAGGACGTGCTGGTTGGCATCCAGACCCTCAACGTTGGCCGCGGCCTCGAAGCGGGCCTGGCCATCGTGATTCTCGCGGTGGTGATCGACCGCATTACCCAGGCCTATGGTCGGCCACGTCATGAGGTGAGCAAATGAGCACGCAGCCGATCAGCAAGATCGAAGTGAAGAACGTCTTCAAGATCTTCGGCGAGCGCGCCGGGGAAGCCCTGCAACTGATCCGCGAGGCGCGCAGCAAGGAGCAGGTGCTGTCGCAGACCGGCTGCGTGGTTGGGGTCAACGACCTGTCGCTGTCGATCGGCAGCGGCGAGATCTTCGTCATCATGGGCCTGTCCGGCTCGGGCAAGTCCACCCTGGTGCGCCACTTCAACCGCCTGATCGACCCCACCAGCGGGCAGATCCTGGTGGATGGCGAAGATATCCTGCAGTACGACATGGACGCCCTGCGCGAATTCCGCCGACGCAAGATCAGCATGGTGTTCCAGAGTTTCGGCCTGTTGCCGCACCGCAATGTGCTGGACAACGTCGCCTACGGCCTGAAGGTGCGTGGCGAGAGCAAGCAGCTGTGCCAGGAGCGTGCGCTGCAGTGGATCGAGACCGTGGGCCTGAAGGGCTACGAGAAGAAGTATCCGCACCAGCTCTCCGGCGGCATGCGCCAGCGCGTGGGCCTGGCCCGGGCGCTGGCCGCCGACACTGACATCATTCTCATGGACGAGGCTTTCAGCGCCCTCGACCCACTGATCCGCGCCGAAATGCAGGACCAGTTGCTGGAACTGCAGAAAACCCTGCACAAGACCATCGTGTTCATCACCCATGACCTGGACGAGGCGGTACGCATCGGCAACCGCATTGCCATTCTCAAGGATGGCCGCCTGATCCAGGTGGGTACGCCGCAGGAAATCCTTCACTCGCCGGCCGACGAATACGTTGACCGTTTCGTTCAGCGCCGCGCCGTCGCGGTATGAGGAGCATCATGTCGAAACCTGAAGTCGTGGTGATCGGCAACGGGCCTGTACGGTGGCAGGACATCGCCGCCGTGGCCCGCCATGGCGCGCGCCTGGAGCTGGCACCGCAGGTCTGGGCGCGTATCGACAACGCCCAGGCCATCGTCCGGCGTATCGTCGACAGCGGCGAGCGCGCCTATGGCGTGAACACCGGGCTGGGCGCCTTGTGCAATGTCTCGTTGCAGGGCGAGCAGCTCAGCGCACTGTCGCGCAACACCTTGCTCAGCCACGCCTGCGGGGTCGGCCCGGCGCTGCCGGACGAACAGACGCGGGCGATCATCTGCGCCGCCATCGTCAACTACAGCCATGGCAAGTCGGGCCTGCAGCGTTCGGTGGTCGAGGCGCTGCTGGCGTTGCTCGAACATGGCATTACCCCGCAGGTTCCGTCCCAGGGTTCGGTGGGGTATCTGACGCACATGGCCCACATCGGCGTGAGCCTGCTGGGGGTGGGCAAGGTCAGTTATCGCGGGCGCCTCGTGGAGGCCGCCGAGGCCTTGGCCGATGCCGGGCTTGCGCCTGTGCAGCTGGGGGCCAAGGACGGGCTGTGCCTGGTCAATGGCACGCCGTGCATGACCGGCCTCGCCAGCCTTGCACTGGATGACGCCAGCCGCCTGCTGCAATGGGCCGATGTGATCGGCGCCATGAGCTTCGAGGCCCTGCGCGGCCAGATCGCCGCGTTCGACGCCGAGATCATCGCCCTCAAGCCACACCCAGGCATGCAAGTGGTGGGCGAGAACCTGCGCGCGCTGCTCGATGGCAGTGAAGTGATCGCCTCGAGCAAAGGCATCCGTACCCAGGACGCCCTGAGCATCCGCTCGATCCCGCAGGTGCATGGCGCGGCGCGCGACCAACTGGCCCATGTGGTGTGTCAGGTCGAGGCCGAGCTCAACGGCGCCAACGACAACCCGCTGCTGCTCGGCACACCGGACGATTTCCGTGTGGTCTCGCAGGCCAACCCCCACGGCCAGTCGGTGGCCCTGGCTGCCGACCTGCTGGCGATCGCCATGGCCGAGATCGGCTCGATCGCCGAGCGGCGTCTGGACCGCCTGGTCAATCCGCATGTCAGTGGCTTGCCGGCGTTCCTGGTCAGCAACCCGGGCGTCAACTCGGGGATGATGATCGCCCAGTACGTCGCCGCCTCGCTGTGCGGGCAGAACCGCCAGCTGGCGCAGCCCGCGGTGCTCGACAATTTCGTCACCTCGGGGCTGCAGGAAGATCACCTGAGCATGGGCACCAATGCTGCGCTCAAGCTGCACCAGGTGTTGGAGAACTGCACGCAGATCCTCGCCATCGAGTACCTGCTGGCCGCCCAGGCATTCGAATTCCTCAAGGAACAGCGTTTCGGCGCGGGCACCGACGCGGCCTGGCGCTTGCTGCGCGAGAGCGTGCCTGCCTACCTGCAGGACCGCTGGCTGGCACCGGACATCGCCAGCACCGCGGCCTTGCTCAAGGATCCACGGTTGCCGCAGCCGCTGCTGGCTGCGCTGCACTAAACAAAATAACAAGGAGCATGAACATGGAAGCTTTTACCCTGACCCCCGGCCAGTTGACCCTGGCCCAGTTGCGCCGCATCCACCAGGCGCCGGTGCGCCTGAGCCTCGATGCCGACGCTGGTGCCGCCATCGACGCCAGCGTTGCCTGCGTCGAGCGCATTCTGGCCGAAGACCGCACGGCCTACGGCATCAACACCGGCTTCGGCCTGCTGGCCTCGACCCGCATCGCCAGCCACGACCTGGAAAACCTCCAGCGCTCGCTGGTGCTGTCCCACGCTGCCGGGATCGGCGCGCCGCTGGACGATGCGCTGGTGCGTCTGATCATGGTGCTGAAGATCAACAGCCTCAGCCGTGGTTTCTCCGGCATCCGCCGCAAGGTCATCGATGCGCTGATCAGCCTGGTCAACGCCGAGGTCTATCCGCACATTCCGCTGAAGGGCTCGGTTGGCGCCTCTGGCGACCTCGCGCCGCTGGCGCACATGTCGCTGGTATTGCTGGGCGAGGGCAAGGCGCGTTACCAGGGACAATGGCTGAATGCCAACGAAGCCCTCGCGGTGGCAGGCCTCGAGCCGCTGACCCTGGCTGCCAAGGAAGGCCTGGCCCTGCTCAACGGTACGCAGGCGTCCACCGCCTATGCGCTGCGTGGCCTGTTCCAGGCCGAAGACCTGTTCGCCGGGGCCATCGCCTGTGGTGCGCTCACCGTGGAAGCGGCACTGGGCTCGCGCTCGCCGTTCGATGCGCGTGTCCATGAGGTGCGCGGGCAACGTGGCCAGATCGACGCTGCCGCCTGCTACCGCGACCTGCTGGGCGACTCCAGCGAGATTTCGCAGTCGCACAAGAACTGCGGCAAGGTCCAGGACCCTTACTCGCTGCGTTGCCAGCCGCAAGTCATGGGCGCCTGCCTTACGCAACTGCGCCAGGCTGCCGAGGTGCTGGCCATCGAGTCCAACGCGGTATCCGACAACCCGCTGGTGTTCGCCGCCGAGGATGAGGTGATTTCGGGCGGCAACTTCCACGCAGAGCCTGTGGCCATGGCGGCCGACAACATCGCGCTGGCCATTGCCGAGATCGGCTCGCTGAGCGAACGCCGCATCTCGCTGATGATGGACAAGCACATGTCGCAGCTGCCGCCGTTCCTGGTGGAAAACGGCGGGGTCAACTCCGGCTTCATGATCGCCCAGGTCACCGCCGCCGCACTGGCCAGCGAGAACAAGGCCCTGTCGCACCCGCACAGCGTCGACAGCCTGCCGACCTCGGCCAACCAGGAAGACCACGTGTCGATGGCCCCGGCCGCCGGCAAACGTCTGTGGGAGATGGCCGAGAACACCCGTGGCGTGCTGGCCATCGAATGGCTGGGCGCTTGCCAGGGCCTGGACCTGCGTGAGGGCCTGAAGACCTCGGCCAAGCTGGAGCAGGCGCGCCAGACCCTGCGCCGCGAGGTGCCGCACTATGACCGTGACCGCTTCTTCGCGCCGGATATCGAGGTGGCGGTGGAGCTACTGGCCGACGGACGCCTGACCGGGTTGCTGCCCGCCGGAGTGCTGCCGAGCCTGTGATCGGTGTCGATGCCATCGCGGGCCGAGCTCGCTCCCGTAGCCGAACCTGCAGGCGCGGGCTCGTCCCGCGATGAGGCAATCAAGAACAACAATAAGGACGAACCATGCAACCAGCACAAGGACTCAAGCGCGGGCTGACCGCCCGACACATTCGATTCATGGCCTTGGGATCGGCCATCGGCACCGGGCTGTTCTACGGCTCGGCGTCGGCGATCCAGATGGCCGGGCCAGCAGTGCTGCTGGCCTACCTGATCGGCGGCGCGGCGGTGTTCATGGTCATGCGCGCCCTCGGCGAGATGGCCGTGCACAACCCCGTGGCCGGTTCTTTCGGGCAGTACGCCAGCACCTATCTCGGGCCAATGGCCGGATTCGTGCTCGGCTGGACCTATGCCTTCGAGATGATCATCGTGTGCATCGCCGACGTCACCGCGTTCGGGATCTACATGGGCTTCTGGTTTCCCGAGGTGCCGCGCTGGATCTGGGTGCTGGGCATCGTGTTCCTGATCGGCGGGCTGAACCTGTGCAACGTCAGGGTGTTCGGCGAGATGGAGTTCTGGCTGTCGCTGCTCAAGGTCGGCGCCATCGTGGCGATGATCGTGGCCGGCTTCGGCATCATGGCGTTCGGCCTGGGCCAGGCCGGTGGCGAAACCAGCGTCGGTGTCGCCAACCTGTTCGAGCATGGCGGCTTCCTGCCCAATGGTGTCGGTGGCCTGATCGCCTCGTTCGCGGTGGTGATGTTCGCCTTCGGCGGCATCGAGATCATCGGCATTACCGCCGGTGAGGCGCAGGACCCCAAGCGCGTCATCCCTAAGGCGATCAACGCCGTGCCGCTGCGCATCCTGCTGTTCTACGTGCTTACGCTGTTCGTGCTGATGTGCCTGTACCCCTGGCCACAGATCGGCACCCAGGGCAGCCCCTTCGTGCAGATCTTCAGCAACCTTGGCATCGGCTCGGCCGCTGCGGTGCTGAACGTGGTGGTGATTTCCGCGGCGGTTTCGGCGATCAACAGCGACATCTTCGGTGCGGGTCGCATGATGTATGGCCTGGCCGAACAGGGCCAGGCGCCGCGCGGGTTCGCGCAGTTGTCCCGGCACGGCGTGCCGTGGCTGACGGTGCTGGTCATGGGCGCTGCTCTGCTGCTGGGGGTGCTGCTCAACTACCTGATTCCGGAAGACGTCTTCCTGCTGATCGCCTCGATCGCCACCTTCGCCACCGTGTGGGTGTGGCTGATGATTCTGGTCACCCAGGTGGCCATGCGTCGGCGCATGAGCCGCGAGCAAGCGGCCGCGCTGGAGTTCCCGGTGCCGTTCTGGCCATGGGGCCCGGCGCTGGCGATTGTGTTCATGTTGTTCATTTTCGGTGTGCTCGGCTACTTCCCGAACACCCAGGCGGCGCTGCTGGTGGGCGTGGCGTGGGTGGTGTTCCTGGTGCTGTCCTACCTGTTGTGGTGCAAGCCGCGCTCAGGGCAGGGCCAGGTCGCCCGGGAGCAGGCCGAACTGCACCGCTGACTTGTGGAGAGCTTTATGAGAACCCTCTGGCAGCACTGCCACGCGGCCACCATGGCCAACGGCAGCTACTCGATCATCGAGGACGCGGCGATCGTCACCAATGCCGGGCTGATCGAATGGATCGGCCCCCAGGCCGAACTGCCGGGCGTCGATGCCGAACGCGTGGTCGACCTGGGCGGCGCCTGGGTCACTCCCGGCCTGATCGACTGCCACACCCACACGGTGTTCGGCGGCAACCGCAGCGGTGAGTTCGAGCAGCGCCTGCAGGGCGTCAGCTACGCCGAGATCGCCGCCCAGGGCGGTGGCATCGCCAGCACCGTGCGTGCCACTCGCGCGGCCAGTGAGGACGCACTGCTGGCCAGCGCCCGTCAGCGCGTTCAGGCGTTGCTGCGCGATGGTGTGACCACCCTGGAGATCAAGTCCGGCTACGGCCTGGACCTGGCCAACGAGCGCAAGATGCTGCGCGTTGCCCGACGCATCGCAGAAGAGCTGCCGGTGACCGTCCGCGCCACCTGCCTTGCCGCCCACGCGTTGCCGCCGGAGTACGCCGGGCGGGCCGACGACTACATCACCCATGTCTGCGACGAGATGCTCCCGGCCCTGGCCGCTGAAGGGTTGGTGGATGCGGTGGATGCCTTCTGCGAGCACCTGGCGTTCTCGCCGGCGCAGGTCGAGCGGGTGTTCATCAAGGCGCGCGAGCTGGGGTTGCCGGTCAAGCTGCACGCTGAACAATTGTCGTCGCTGCATGGCTCCACGCTCGCGGCGCGCTACCAGGCGCTGTCGGCCGATCACCTGGAATTCATGACCGAGGAAGATGCCATCGCCATGGCTCAGGCTGGCACCGTCGCCGTGCTGCTGCCGGGGGCGTTCTACTTCCTGCGCGAAACCCAGTTGCCGCCGATGGACGCTCTGCGTCGGCATGGCGTGAAGATCGCTCTGTCCAGCGACCTCAACCCCGGCACCTCGCCAGTGCTGTCGCTGCGCCTGATGCTGAACATGGGCTGCACCCTGTTCCGCATGACCCCGGAAGAAGCCTTGGCCGGTGTCACCCTGTATGCCGCCACGGCCCTGGGCCTGGGCGACAGCCATGGTTCGCTGGAGACTGGCAAGGTCGCCGACTTTGTCGCCTGGCAGATCGAACGACCTGCCGACCTGGCCTACTGGCTGGGTGGCGACCTGCCTAAGCGCGTGGTGCGCCTGGGCCATGAAATTTCCCACTGAGCGAGGTGTCATGGACAAGGTATTGAGTTTTCATCAAGGTCGCCTGCCGCTGCTGATCAGCATGCCCCACGCCGGCCTCAAGTTGACCCCGGCGGTCGAGGCCGGGCTGGTGGACGAGGCCAAAAGCCTGCCGGACACCGACTGGCATATCCCGCAGCTGTACGATTTTGCCCGTGAGCTGGGTGCCAGCGTGGTGGCGGCGCAGTACTCGCGCTTCGTCATCGACCTGAACCGACCGGACGATGACAAGCCGTTGTATGTCGGCGCCACCACGGGTCTGTACCCGGCGACGCTGTTCGAGGGCGAGCCGTTGTTCAGGGACGGCCAGGTGCCGTCGGCCGACGAGCGTGCCACCTACCTGGAGCAGATCTGGCGTCCTTACCACGGCACGATCCGCCAGGAGCTGGATCGCCTGCGCGCCGAATTCGGTTACGCGCTGCTGTGGGATGCCCACTCGATCCGTTCGGTGATCCCGCACCTGTTCGAGGGCAAGCTGCCGGACTTCAACCTCGGCACCTTCAACGGCGCGAGCTGTGACTCGGAGCTGGCCGAACGGCTGGAGAAGGTGTGTGCCCAGGCGCCAGCCTATACCCATGTGCTCAACGGGCGCTTCAAAGGCGGACACATCACCCGGCATTACGGGGATCCGACCAATCATATCCATGCAGTGCAACTGGAGCTGGCGCAGAGCACCTATATGGAAGAGGTGGAGCCGTTCGCCTACCGCGAGGATCTGGCGCGGCCCACGCAGGAGGTGCTGCAGCATCTGCTCGCCAGCGTGCTCGAGTGGGGCAAGATGCGTTACGGCAAGTGAGGCCAGCCCCAGGCCGGAACAAAGCCGGCCTGGGGACGGTGCGGTGTCGCCAACACGTCACTCGCGTTCGGGGTTGGCCTGAATGGTCAGCTCCAGAATCAGGCGGGCCTCTTTTGCGTCCTTGTCACGCTTCAAGTTGTCGAACTCCGGCGCGAGTTGCTCCAGGGTGCTGTCGGGGAACTGCTCGGGCAACTCCAGTACCTGCGCCTGGTACTGCTGTTCGATTGCATCGAAGCGCGCCTGGTTGGTGTGGCGCAGGTAGCGAATCCATTCTTGGTTGCTGGTGGCGTAGTTCAGGAACGATTCGCCCTGTTCTTCGCGGTGCACCTGGTCCACGGCCAACGCCAGTTCGTTACGGCTGACGTCGGCAGATGCCTGATACAGCATGTTGTCGTCCGGTACGCCAAGCTTGAGTTCTTCGTTCAACCCACGTCGATAGGCCAGGCGCACCTCTGCCTCGTCGCGTCCTCTGGCCTTGTCCCGGGCGATCTCGTCCAGGCGGTGCAGGCGGTACAGGCGACGCAGCTCACGGTAGAGCGTGTGCTCCGAGTCTGCCGGCTCGGTCAGCAGGCGCCGGCCGTCGATCAGCAGTTCGATGTTCTGGAACACCAGCAGCGCGCCGTCATGGCAGGTCTGGCTGCCGGTGTCGGGCTGTACCAGGGCCTCCTCGGCCACGGCGTTGAACAGCAGACGCTCCTCGGTAATGACCGAGGCCTTGACCAGCATCAGACGCACGCGCTCGCAGAACGATTGGCGGGTCTGCCCGTTGCGATAGGGGGCGGCCTGGCGCAACCGGCCGACCAGCGCCAGCAGGTTGGCGGCCTCACCGCCTTCTTCGAGGGTATCCCAGGCGCTTTTCAGGGCTTCGTTCTGCGCCTCTGTGCCGAGCAACCAGTCGTCTATGTTGGGCAGATCGTTATCGACCGAAAGCATCGGGTTGTGCAGGTGCCCGCCAGCCATTTCATCATCTGAGGAGGTGAGCAGGAGCAGGTCGTCGGGCATGTCCATGGCGAAGGTGTAGCTGTGCTGGCTGTCCGACGAGGTGCGCGCGCGCATCATGGTGTCCATGCTCAGCGGGTTACCGAACAAGGCGATCGATGAGATCGGGAAGTCGTTGTTGATGTTGCTGAGAATGTGTTCGGGAAGTGCAGTGAGCTGATTTTCACTGAGATCCAGCATGTCCATCGGCAGCAGGCTGTCGACCCAGGTCGGCCAGTGCTGCAGGCCCATGTTGTTCAGGTCGAGGCGGCGCAGGTTGCGCAGCCCTTCGGGCACTTGGGTGATGCTACCCATGCGGTTGCCGCCCAGGTCCAACAGCGTCAGGTTGCTCAAGTGGGCGAGGGTTGCAAGCAGGTTGTCGTTCACCTCCAGGCCCATGTCACGTATCGAGAGGTAGGTCAGGTTTGGCAGGCGCAACAGTGCCGTGGGCAGGGTCTGGGTGGCGCCGATGTACTCCACCAGGTTCAGGCTCTCGACGTTCGGCAGCCGGGCGAAGAACGTGTTCAACTGCTCCGTGGTTCCGCTGGCTCGGGATATGGACAGGTTGCGCACCCGCTCGTTGAAGAAAGCCGGCAACTGTGGCGGGAAATGCCCCAGGTCCATGTCTTCCAAGCGCAAGGTCGTCTGGGTCAGGCCTTGTTCCTGGCTTTGCCAGAAGGTGCTCAACGCGGAGCCGATACGGCGGCGGGCAAGCGTCGCGGCTTGGCTTAGCGGTGCGCTCGAACTGGAGGCGTTGGCCCACTGGTCGATGGCCTCGTGCAGCGCCTGGCGTTGCTGGATGTGTTGGTCCAGGCGGGTGCGCAGGCTGGGTGAGATATCGACCGTGATGTTGGGCGTCGATGTGTCCTGGGCCAGCAGCAGGCGCAGCAATTGGTCATCGCTGATGCGGTTGCCTTCCAGTGAGATGACGGTGCGTGGGCGTGCGTCGGCGTGGCTGCCGAACAGCATGCCAGGCAGTACCCGCAGGTTGTTGTCGCGTAGCGACAGTTCGCCGATGTTCGCCAGTGACCCCAGGCTCAGACCCTGCGGCCATTGGTCGAGGGTCATACGGTCGAGGCCAAGGTAGTCCAGCGTGAGCTCGCGAAAATCCGGGCGGTAGCGTTCTGAAAGGCGGTTGCCGCCGAGGTCCAGGCGACGCAGACGGCGTAGACCGGCGAGGCTGTTGATGTCGCTTTCGGACAGTTGCAGGTTCTGGTTCAGCAGGCTGAGCGATTCGAGCTCGGGGAAGTGCGTGGCCATCAAGCCGACGCTGAAGAGTAATTGGGAGGGGGCCGCGGTTTCCGAGTAGGGGCGGCTGATTTCGAGTGAGCGCAAGCCTGGCAACTGTTGGAACAGGTTGTTCAGGTGCCGTTCGTATACTGCCCAACCCACGCTATTGCCGAATGACGGCTCGGTCAGTTGCAGGTGCGTGATCGTTGCGCTGAGGAAGTCGGGCAGGCCTGTGGGGAAGCTGCTGAGGTCGATGCGCTCCAGGTGCAGTGGGGCTTGGGTGTCGCCGAGGCTGGGCAATGCGTTGCGGTGCCAATGATTCATGAAGCGTGCCTGAAGCTCGGAGAACGCTTGGGGCGCAGTGAGGGTGTCGGGGTGGACCGCCGTGCGCCAATCGTCCAGCCAGCGCTGCAGGGTGGTGCGTTGTTCTTGCAGCTGGCGCAGGCGGTTATGGATGTCCGAGCGGTTCATGCCGCTGGTTTCAAGGCGGGTCAGGATCTGTTCGGCCGAGTGGGAGAGGTATTCCGGCAGTTCGAGGGTGCGGATGATGCGTAGCAGGGTATGGCGTGTGAAATGCCCCCCGGCCGCACCTTGGCCGCCCAGCGGGTAGCCGATGCGTCCGTCGGCCAGGCGCATCGGTGAGCGGTAGCCCAAGTTCAGCGGTTGCATGCCCAGCAGGCGTCTGAGTGCAGGGCGCGGCAGGGGGGTGGCCTGGATCAGGCGTTTCAGGGCAAGGGCTTGTTCGGCATCCTTGCCCGTCAGTGTTTTGCGCAGTGCGGCGGGTATCACTTCGAGCAGCGCGCTGTACAACGAGGCGTGTGTGGACAAGTCGATACCCGTGGCGGCACTCGATTGCGCAAGGTAGCCCGCGGCGGTGCTGACCACGGTCTGGCCCTGCGTGTCGGCTGCACCGATCTCGAAGCTGCCGCCAGGCAGCTGCTCCAGGGTCATGCGGGTGCCGGCTGGCCAGTCGGACAACCGCTCCAGCGTGTACAGCGCCAGCCGCTCGCTATCGGCGTTGCGCACCGAGTCCAGGTACAGCCCCTCGTAGGCCCGCGCCAGGCGCACCTGCTGCTGATAGATGCGTATTTCCTGGGCCAGGCGGTAGGGTACCTTGGCCTGTGCCAGGGTTTGCAGTTCCTCGGGCGTGGCGTGGCGCAGCAGTTCCTCGACGATGACACCCGGTAGTTGCGGGTAGCGCTGGCGGATGACCTCTGCGGACGGCATCGCTGTGCTCGACAAGGCGCTGTAGCGCTTGGCGAATTCGGCCTGGGCCTTGTGTGGCTCGGCGTAGGCGGGCGCCTGGCTGATCTGCTGGTCCAGCTTGAAGCGCGTCAGGGTGTCTTCCAGCAGTGCGGGAAGCCGTTGATTCTCGGTGACGATCCGGCGCAGTACGTCTTCCCGGGTGTCGCTGATCTCCAGAATGCGGCTGATGGTTGCATCGTCGAACGCCGTGGCCAGCGGGCTGGCGCGACGCATGAGGGCGGGTGCCTGCCAGGTCAACGGTTGGTCCAGTTCGTGCTGCCAGGCACCGGCACCATTGTGACGCAGGCTGGGCTGGTAGCTCTGCGGGTTATGCGGGTGTTCGAGTCGATACTCACCGGTATGCGCCGCCTGGGTCAGTGAATAGTGGGTGCCGTCCAGCGCCAGCCAGGTCTTGCCTTGGTGGTGGTAAAGGCCGAATTCATCTGGCTGCAGGTCGGCGGGCAACAGGATGTCGTGCGCGAACGGTCGCAGGTCGGGCGCCCACAGGCAGGTCTGGCCATTGGGCAGTTCGATAGGGGTGAGCTCTTCTATGAACGAGGGCGTTTCCACCGCAACGCGCTCGAGCGCCGGTATCTCGCCTGTGCCGCCGGCGGCCCCCAAGGCGGCGGTGAGCGCCACGTTCTCGACCACGTCCATCAGATACTCGAATGCCTGTTGCTGGTCGCCGTTGGCCCAGCTGTCGAGACCCTCGAAAATCTCATAGCTCAGTTGGATCGCGGCCACACCCATCATCACTTGGCCCAACACGGGTACGAAGAAGCCGCTGATGTTGAGGGCGTTGAAGGCCAACTGGGTGAAGTAGGTTCGACGCTTTGTGGCGGTCTTTTCGTCTTCGACGGCGGTGGGCACCGCGTGGAATGCCGCGTCGTCCTTGAGTCGCTGTTGCTTCTGCTCGACCAGGTGCGTGAGCAGCGGCTTGCGAAAAGGCTTCAGGGTTACGGGTACCCAGGCTTCGGGGTCACGTACCCGCTCGACCTGGCGTTCTTGGCCGTTGGGGGTAGGTTTCAACGTGCTCCAGTCGATGGGCCGCAGACAGTCGATCAGCTTTTCGACGAAGGTGGCGCTGTCACGCGCCGACACTGCGCGCTTGAGCTGGCTGTCCGGCATTTTCCCCAATTGCTCGCGCAAGTGGGCCTGCGCCTCGTGCACCGAATGGTGCTGTTTCAAGGGTATGGCGCTGCCGGGAAGGTAGGTGACAAGGAGGCCTTTGTACGGCAACAGCAGCGGATCGTAGATCAGCAGTTGTTCGGGGGAGGGGACTGCGCCGATGACCATGGCTCCGGTCAATGGCACCCCGAACAGCGCCAGTCCGGCGCAACGCACCGGGCTGCCCTGGTACGCGGCCGACGTGTCCTCGACGAGGCTGATCAGTATCGAATGCAGCTCGGCGTCGATCGCTTGGCTGAGGCGGGCTTTGTGCACTTCCACGCGCAAGGCCGCCTGTTCGGTAGCGCGCAGCGCTGGCGCTGCGGTGTTCAACAGGTCGGCGATCAGCGTCTGGTACTGGCCGCCGATATCCAGTTCACGGCTCAGGGCTGCGAACTCATGGGGCGCGATGGCTAGTTGCTTTCCGACAGGAGTGAGGAACCTGAAGACGTTGCTGTCGACTACGGCCGCGCTGAGCGATTGTCCATCCAGCCCATTGGGCTGGGCTTCGGCCTCCTCGAAGTTCTGCAGCGCGCAGTGCAACAGCGATTGAGTGGCCAGCTTCAGCGCGCGCTGCCCGTCGACGACGGGGTCGCCTTCCAGTTGCGCCTTGTAGGCTTCGGCCTTGCTGGCATTGATCAGGTAGTGGGTGGCCACGTCGAGGGATAGCCTGAACCGCGTGTGAATCGCCTGTTGCAACTGCTGGGTGGCGAACGCAGTCAGCGCCGGGAGCGCGCTCATTTGTGCATTGAGCTTTGCACTTTGGGCCTGGTAGTCGGCATAGGCTTGGGCGAGGTCATCGGTCGTGGCGTTGGCCTGCGCGAACCAGGCCGGCGGAGTTTTGAGGGTTTTGCGCATGACGGCGTGCATGCGGGCGGGGGTCGTGCGCATCCACGACGGCATCTTGTGCTCGATCAGGGCGTGGGGCGTGATGGGGGCTGGCTTGTTCATGGCGGTGTCTCATGGGAAAACACCGATGCTAGTGAGCCACGCAGGCCAGGCTGACATAACAGTTTATGGGGGCCTTGAGACAATGATCGGGCATGCCCATCACACGGGTACATGCTCAAAGCGCAATTCAGGTTTATGATGGCCCTCGGCCGAACAATCCCCACACGGAGTGCGCAATGCAGACCCTCTACCCGCAGATCAAACCCTACGCCCGGCACGATCTGGCCGTGGAAGCGCCGCACGTGTTGTACGTCGATGAAAGTGGTTCGCCTGAAGGTTTGCCGGTGGTGTTCATCCACGGAGGTCCGGGCTCGGGCTGCGACGCCCAGAGCCGTTGCTACTTCGACCCCAACCTCTACCGCATCATCACCTTCGACCAGCGCGGCTGTGGGCGCTCCACGCCGCACGCGAGCCTGGAGAACAACACCACCTGGCACCTGATCGAAGACCTGGAGCGCATCCGCGAGCACCTGGGCATCGACAAATGGGTGCTATTCGGTGGCTCCTGGGGCTCGACGCTGGCGCTGGCCTACGCCCAGACTCACCCCGAGCGCGTGCATGGCCTGATCCTGCGTGGGATCTTCCTGTGCCGCCCCCAGGAAATCGAATGGTTCTATCAGGCGGGCGCCAGCCGTCTGTTCCCTGACTACTGGCAGGACTACATCGCGCCGATCCCGGCGGATGAGCGCGGTGACCTGGTCAAGGCCTTCCACAAGCGCCTGACCGGCCACGACCAGATCGCCCAGATGCAGGCCGCCAAGGCCTGGTCGACCTGGGAAGGCCGCACCGCCACGCTGCGTCCCAACCCGCTGGTGGTCGATCGTTTCTCCGAGCCTCAGCGCGCGCTGTCGATCGCCCGCATCGAATGCCACTACTTCATGAACAATGGCTTCCTCGAGCCGGACCAGTTGATCCGCGACTTGCCGAAGATCGCCCACCTGCCGGCGGTGATCGTGCATGGCCGCTACGACGTGATCTGCCCGCTGGACAACGCCTGGGAGCTGCACCAGGCCTGGCCGAACAGTGAACTCAAGGTGATCCGCGATGCCGGTCACGCCGCGTCCGAGCCGGGCATCACCGATGCCCTGGTACGCGCCGCGGACCAGATGGCCCGTCGCCTGCTCGACTTGCCCCTGGAAGAAGCATGAAGGGCCTGCTGCAGCGTGTACGCGCAGCTCGGGTCGAAGTCGAGGGCGAGATCGTCGGCGCGGTAGACCAGGGTTTGCTGGTGCTGGTGGCAGTCGAGCCTGAAGATACCCGCGAACATGCCGATAAGCTTTTGCACAAGCTGCTGAACTACCGGGTGTTCAGTGACCCGCAGGGCAAGATGAACCTGTCGCTCAAGGATATCGGCGGCGGGCTGCTGCTGGTCTCGCAGTTCACCCTGGCCGCCGACACTCGTAGTGGCATGCGGCCAGGTTTTTCGACGGCGGCACCGCCTGCTCTGGGGGCCGAGCTTTTCGACTATCTTTTGCAGCAGGCTAAGCTTCAGCACTCGAACGTCGAGAGTGGCCGTTTTGGTGCAGACATGCAGGTTCACCTGGTCAATGATGGCCCCGTAACATTTATGTTACAAATATAAGCCGCAAAAACCCCTTGTTTGTAGGAAAACAAGGGGTTTTGTACGATAAATAGTTTGTCCAGCCTGATGCGTTGTAACGCAGCCTGCTGGATAATCGCGCGCTGCGTGAGCCTGCGTTCGCAGGTTCGTTTCACTCTGACTCGAGCATTGTCTGGATCCGTTTGGGGAATCATTGCGCCCTTGCGGGGTCCGAACAGTGCTCGCCAACCCGGCATTGGTCGCTGGCCGTTGGTTTCATGATCTGTTTACGGCGAGGGTTGCTCGTGATTGTAAGTCCCTGTAATGCACCAAGAATCCCCGGCAATCGGCTGCGCACGGCCTTGTTGGCAGGCGCAGCGCTGGTTGGCCTGATGAGCGCAGGCCAGCTGTGGGCATTCAATCTTGACGATGTTGCAGCCAAGGCAAAGGATCTGGCCGGCCAGAAGTACGAAGCACCGAAGAGCAACCTGCCTCCGGTGTTCCGCGACATGAAGTACGCGGACTATCAGAAAATCCGCTTCATCCAGGAAAAGGCCGAATGGGCGAATGACAAGACCCCGTTCAAGCTTTCCTTCTACCATCAGGGCATGCACTTCGACACGCCGGTGACCATCAACGAGATCACCGCCAAGAAGGTCGAAGAGATCAAGTACGACCCGAGCCGCTTCGAGTTCGGCGACGTACCGCATGACCCCGATGCCACCAAGAACCTCGGCTACGCCGGTTTCCGCGTGCTCTACCCGATCAACAAGCCTGACAAGCAGGATGAGATCATGACCCTGCTGGGCGCCAGCTACTTCCGCGTGGTCGGCAAGGGGCACGCCTATGGCCTGTCCGCCCGTGGCCTGGCCATCGACACTGCGCTGCCGTCGGGCGAAGAGTTCCCGCGCTTCCGCGAGTTCTGGATCGAGAAGCCCAAGCCTACCGACAAGCACCTGGTGATCTACGCGCTGCTCGATTCGCCGCGCTCCACCGGCGCCTACAAGCTGACCGTGCGTCCGGGCGACGACACCATCGTCGACGTCAAGTCCAAGGTGTTCCTGCGTGACCACGTCAGCCGCCTGGGCATTGCCCCGCTGACCAGCATGTTCCTGTTCGGCCCGAACCAGCCGTCGAAGGTGCAGAACTACCGTCCGGCGCTGCACGATTCCGAAGGCCTGTCGATCCACGCCGGCAACGGCGAATGGCTGTGGCGTCCGCT
Source organism: Pseudomonas wayambapalatensis (assembly GCA_014268975.2). Taxonomy (GTDB): domain Bacteria; phylum Pseudomonadota; class Gammaproteobacteria; order Pseudomonadales; family Pseudomonadaceae; genus Aquipseudomonas; species Aquipseudomonas wayambapalatensis. The sequence continues at coordinate 629,476 of CP077096.1, forward strand.
GAACAACCCGAAACACCTGGCCGTGAGCAACTTCAGCGTCGAGAACCCGCGTGGTTTCGGCCTGATGCAGCGCCAGCGTGCCTTCAGCGACTTCGAAGACCTCGACGACAACTACCAGAAGCGTCCAAGCACCTGGATCGAGCCCAAGGGCGACTGGGGCAAGGGCACCGTCGACCTGGTCGAGATTCCGACCGCCGACGAGACCAACGACAACATCGTTGCTTTCTGGAGCCCGGAAACCCTGCCTGAGCCAGGCAAGCCGTTCGAGTACAACTATCGCCTGCACTGGACCATCAGTGAGCCCAAGTTCCAGGCCCAGGACCTTGGCTGGGTCAAGCAGACCCTGCGTTCGACCGGTGACGTCAAGCAAGCCAACCTGATCCGTCAGGCCGATGGCAGCGTGGCCTTCCTGGTCGACTTCGACGGCCCGGTCCTTGCCGCCCTGCCGGCCGACACTGCCGTGCGCAGCCAGGTCAGCGTTGGCGACAACGCCGAGGTGGTCGAGAACAATCTGCGCTATAACCCAGAGATCAAGGGCTGGCGTCTGACCCTGCGGTTGAAGGTCAAGGATCCGAAGAAGTCCACCGAGATGCGTGCCGCGCTGGTACGCGATGTTCCGGTCGAGGCACCGAAGGAAACCAAACCTGCCGAAACCCAGCAGGACAAGGCGGCCGCCAAGCGCGCCAAGGCTCAGCATGCCAAGGCCGAGAAAGCCGAGAAGCCGGCCGAGCAACCAGCCGCCGACGCGGCGTCCACCAACGGGGCCCCGGCCACCACCGAGAAGGTGCTGACCGAAACCTGGAGCTATCAGTTGCCTGCCGATGAGTAACTCAAACGCAAGGCCGGAATCGCTTGGCGAGTACCTGGCCCACCTTCCTCTGAGCGACGAGCAGCGAGCGGAACTCGCCAGCTGCTCTTCCTTCAGCGAGCTGCACCAACGCCTGGCGGCTGATCCGGCCGCCAGCGCCACCGAGGCCGTCCAGGCTTCGGTGGGTTCCCGTCTGACCGTCGGCAGCGCCGCCGAGCTCGAAGAGGCCGAGATGCTCGGCGTCGACGGCGGTGGCCGCCTGTGCCTGAAGATCGCCCCGCCGATCAAGCGCACCAAGGTCCTGCCCGAGCCCTGGCGCACCAATATCCTGGTGCGCATGTGGCGGCGCATGACCGGCCGCACCAACGCCCCACAACCGCCCAAGCGCGAGCTGCCGCCGGCACGCTGGCGCCGGGTCGGCTCGTTGCGCCGCTACATCCTGCTGGCGCTGATGATCGGCCAGACCATCGTCGCCGGCTGGTACATGAAGGGCATCCTGCCGTACCAGGGCTGGTCGTTCGTCGACCTGGAAGAAGTGGTCAACCAGCCGATCTGGGATACCGTCGTGCAGGTCTGGCCCTATGCCTTGCAGACCTCCATCCTGATCCTCTTCGGCATCCTGTTCTGCTGGGTGTCGGCGGGCTTCTGGACCGCGCTGATGGGCTTCCTCGAGTTGCTCACCGGCCGTGACAAGTACAAGATTTCCGGCAGCAGTGCGGGCAACGAGCCGATCCCGGCCGATGCCCGCACCGCGATCGTCATGCCGATCTGCAACGAGGACGTGCCACGGGTCTTCGCCGGCCTGCGCGCGACCTTCGAGTCGGTGGCCGCCACCGGCAACCTGGACCGCTTCGACTTCTTCGTGCTCAGTGACACCAACGACACCGACATCGCTGTTGCCGAGCAGCAGGCGTGGCTGGAGGTGTGCCGTGAGGCGAAAGGTTTCGGCCGTATCTTCTATCGCCGCCGCCGCCGCCGTGTGAAGCGCAAGAGCGGTAACCTCGACGACTTCTGCCGTCGCTGGGGGGGCGAGTACAAGTACATGGTCGTCCTCGACGCCGACAGCGTGATGAGCGGCGAGTGCCTGAGCAGCCTGGTGCGCCTGATGGAGGCCAACCCGGACGCCGGCATCATCCAGACCGGGCCGAAGGCTTCGGGCATGGACACCCTCTATGCGCGCATGCAGCAGTTCGCCACCCGGGTGTACGGCCCGCTGTTCACCGCTGGCCTGCACTTCTGGCAGTTGGGCGAGTCGCATTACTGGGGGCACAACGCGATCATCCGCATGAAGCCCTTCATCGAGCATTGCGCCCTGGCGCCGCTGCCGGGCAAGGGTGCCTTCGCCGGCGCGATCCTGTCCCACGACTTCGTCGAAGCCGCGCTGATGCGCCGTGCCGGCTGGGGCGTGTGGATCGCCTATGACCTGCCGGGCAGCTATGAAGAGCTGCCGCCGAACCTGCTCGACGAGCTCAAGCGCGACCGGCGCTGGTGCCACGGCAACCTGATGAACTTCCGCCTGTTCCTGGTCAAGGGCATGCACCCGGTGCACCGCGCGGTGTTCCTCACCGGGGTGATGTCGTACCTGTCGGCGCCGCTGTGGTTCCTGTTCCTGGTGCTGTCGACGGCGCTGCTGGCAACCAACACGCTGATGGAGCCGCAGTACTTCATCGAGCCGTTCCAGCTCTATCCGCTGTGGCCGCAGTGGCACCCGGAAAAAGCCATCGCGCTGTTCTCCACCACCATCGTGCTGCTGTTCCTGCCCAAGCTGCTGAGCATCATCCTGATCTGGGCCAAGGGCGCGACCGAGTTCGGCGGGCGGATCAAGGTGACCCTGTCGATGCTGATGGAGATGCTTTTCTCCATGTTGCTGGCGCCGGTGCGGATGATCTTCCACACCCGCTTCGTGCTGGCTGCGTTCCTCGGCTGGGCAGCGACCTGGAATTCGCCGCAGCGTGACGACGACTCCACGCCATGGAGCGAAGCGGTACGCCGGCATGGCCCGCAGACCCTGCTGGGTATCGCCTGGGCTGCGCTGGTGGCTTGGCTGAACCCGAGCTTCCTGTGGTGGCTGGCGCCTATCGTCGGTTCGCTGGTGTTGTCGATCCCGGTTTCGGTGATCTCCAGCCGAGTACGCCTGGGCCTGGCGGCCAAGGATGAGCGCTTGTTCCTGATTCCCGAGGAATACGCCACGCCGCACGAGCTGCTGGCAACCGACCAGTACACCCACGAGAACCGCTGGCACGCCCTGCACGATGGCTTCGTTCGCGCCGTGGTCGATCCGCGTCAGAACGCCCTGGCCTGCGCCATGGGTACGGCCCGTCACGGCCAGTCCGATGCGATCGAGTCGCTGCGTGCCGAGCGTATCGCCAAGGCGCTGGAAGCCGGTCCCAAGGGGATCGACGGCAATACTCGCCTGGCCCTGCTGAGCGACCCGGTGGCGCTGTCGCGCCTGCACGAGCGGGTGTGGGCCGAGCAGAACGAGGCGTGGATCAATGTGTGGCGCAACTCCATCGCCAACGATCCGCACTCGCCGCTGCTGCCGCTGCATCCTGAAGGTGAAGGCCAGCCGGCACTCGTCGGCGCCTGATCCATCGCATTCGCGGGCAAGTCGCAGCGGCCGTTCGCCGCTGCGACTTGCCCGCGAAGCTTTTCATACCGCCATGATTTTTGGCCAACAAAGTCCCCGCCGGCTCTAGGTCCCAGGGCCTGCATGCGTTAGCATCCGTCCCGACACAACGCACCGGTCGGAACGATCGTGCACACAATAAAATTCTGCGTACTTCTTGTTAGGGGACCTGGTGATGATGAAGAAATACCTGTCGCGCATGCTGCTCGGCGTCACCGCGCTGATCGCGGTCACAACCGCCCAGGCGGGCGCCATCGATGATGCGGTCAAGCGCGGCACCCTGCGCGTGGGTATGGACCCGACCTACATGCCGTTCCAGATGACCAACAAGCGCGGCGAGATCGTCGGCTTCGAGGTCGACATCCTCAAGGCGATGGCCAAGTCCATGGGCGTCAAGCTCGAGACCGTCTCCACTGCCTATGACGGCATCATCCCGGCCCTGCTGACCGACAAGTTCGACATGATCGGCAGCGGCATGACCCTGACCCAGGAACGCAACCTGCGCCTGAACTTCAGCGAACCCTTCATCGTCGTTGGCCAGACCCTGCTGATCCGCAAGGAGCTGGCAGGCGAGATCAAGTCGTACAAGGACCTGAACAACGAGAAGTACCGCCTGACGTCCAAGCTCGGCACCACCGGCGAGATGGTCGCCAAGAAGCTGATCAGCAAGGCCAAGTACCACGGCTACGACAACGAGCAGGAAGCGGTGATGGACGTGGTCAACGGCAAGGCCGATGCCTTCGTCTACGACGCGCCGTACAACGTGGTCGCGGTGAACAAGGCCGGCGCCGGCAAGCTGGTCTACCTGGAAGAACCCTTCACCTACGAGCCGCTGGCGTTCGGCTTGAAGAAGGGCGACTACGACAGCATCAACTTCATCAACAACTTCCTGCACCAGATCAAGCACGACGGGACCTACGATCGTATTCACGACAAGTGGTTCAAGAAGACCGACTGGCTGAAGGACATGGAATAAGAGCCCGGACCACAAGCCCTGGCGATGACCCTGACGCGCAGGCAACCCCTGCGCGTTCGCATTTACGGAAGCACCCACGTGATCAAACACAAGAAAGCCCAGTGGCCCTGGCACGCGCTGACCGCGCTGGTGCTGGTGGGCCTGGCGTTCAGTCTGTACATGGCCACCTCGATGATTTCCTACGAGTGGCGCTGGAACCGTGTGCCGCAGTACTTCGCCTTCCAGGCCGAAGACGTGCAGCGCGCCGCGGCCTACGGCACCGTCGAGGAAATCGTCGTGTCCGGCAACGACGCGCGCGTCACGCTCAAGAGCGAGGACGGCGAGGTGCAAGTGCTGGAGGTGGTCAAGGACAGTCTGCAACTGAGCCGTGGTGACGATGTCGCCGAGGGCGACCAGATCGGCGTCACTCGCCACTGGGCGGCCGGCCCGCTGGCCTGGGGCCTGTGGACCACCTTGTGGATCTCGGTGCTTTCCGGAGCCTTCGGCCTGGTGATCGGCCTGTTCGCCGGGCTGTGCCGGTTGTCGAGCAACCCGACCCTGCGCGACCTGTCCACGGTGTATGTCGAACTGGTGCGCGGTACGCCGCTGCTGGTGCAGATCTTCATCTTCTATTTCTTCATCGGCACCGTGCTCAACCTGTCCCGCGAGTTCGCCGGGGTGGCGGCGCTGGCGCTGTTCACCGGCGCCTATGTGGCCGAGATCGTCCGTGCCGGCGTGCAGTCGATCGCCAAGGGGCAGAACGAGGCGGCGCGCTCGCTGGGCCTGAATGCCAGCCAGTCGATGCGCCATGTGATCCTGCCTCAGGCGTTCAAGCGCGTGCTGCCGCCACTGGCAGGGCAGTTCATCAGCCTGGTCAAGGACACCTCGCTGGTGTCGGTCATCGCCATTACCGAGCTGACCAAGAGCGGCCGCGAAGCGATCACCACGTCGTTCTCGACCTTCGAGATCTGGTTCTGCGTGGCAGGCCTGTACCTGCTGATCAACCTGCCGCTGTCGCACATTGCCAGCCGGCTCGAGCGGAGGCTTGCGCAAAGTGATTGAAGTCCGTGACCTGCTGAAAGTCTTCGACACCCGCGGCCAGGTGGTGCGTGCGGTGGACAACGTCTCCACCCAGGTCGCCAAGGGCGAGGTGGTGGTGGTGCTGGGCCCCTCGGGGTCGGGCAAGTCGACCTTCCTGCGCTGCCTGAATGGCCTGGAGCATTTCGACGAAGGCCACGTGGCCATCGACGGGCTGCGCCTGGAAGACCCCAAGACCGACATCAACGCCTACCGTCGTGAAGTCGGCATGGTGTTCCAGCACTTCAACCTGTTCCCGCACATGACCGTGCTGGAGAACCTGTGCCTGGCGCAGAAGGTGGTGCGCAAGCGCAGCAAGGCCGACCGCGAAGCCAAGGCCCGTGCGTTGCTGGAGAAGGTCGGCATCGGCCAGAAGGCCAATGAATACCCCTCTCGCCTGTCCGGTGGGCAGCAGCAGCGGGTGGCCATCGCCCGTGCCCTGGCGATGGACCCGAAGGTGATGCTGTTCGACGAGCCGACCTCGGCACTCGACCCGGAAATGGTCGGTGAGGTGCTGGATGTCATGAAGACCTTGGCTCAGGAAGGCATGACCATGGTCTGCGTGACCCACGAGATGGGCTTTGCCCGTGAAGTGGCTGACCGGGTGCTGTTCTTCGACCATGGCAAGTTGCTGGAAGATTCGGCACCCGCAGCGTTCTTCGCGGCGCCGAAGGATCCGCGGGCCCAGGCGTTCCTACGCCAGGTGCTCTGACCGGTTCGCTCTTTCCCGGGCAAGCCCAGCCCCCGTAGGAGCGGCGGTTCGGCGCCCCGACTTGCCCGCGAAAAAGACACCGCGCTGCCTGGCACGGGCTACGCCCGTGTTCGCGGGACAAGTCGGGGCGCCGAACCGCCGCTACAAGCTGAACCTCCCCACCATCCCTCGCAACTGCTGCCCCAGTTGCTCCAGTTCGCCACTGGAAGTGGCCGTCTGCTCGCTCGCCGAACTGGTGTGATCGGAGGCCTCGCGCACGCTGATCACGCTGCGGTTGATCTGCTCGGCCACCACGCTCTGTTCTTCGCTGGCGGTGGCGATCTGCTGGTTCATGCCCTGGATGTTCGACACGGTCCGGGTGATCTGCCCCAGTGCATCGCCCGCTCGGCGACTCAGATCGACGCTCTGCTCGGTCAGGGTCCTGCTGCTGTCGAGCAGCGAGGTGACTTCATCGGTACCTTTGTGCAGGCTCTCGATCAGGTGCTCGATCTCCTCGGTCGACTGTTGAGTGCGCTGGGCCAGGCCCCGCACTTCATCGGCCACCACCGCGAAGCCGCGACCGGCTTCGCCGGCACGCGCCGCTTCGATGGCGGCATTGAGGGCCAGCAGGTTGGTCTGTTCGGAAACCGACTTGATCACATCCAGGATGCTGCCGATCCGTTGGCTTTCCCCTGCCAGGTGTTGCATCGAGGCGAGGCAGCGGTCCATCTGCGTTGCCAGCTGTTCGATACGCGCGATGGCTTCGGCCACCACCTGATCGCCCATTTGCGCCTGCTGGTCAGCGTCGGTTGCGGCCAATGAGGCATGTTCGGCGTTCTGCGCCACTTCCTGCACGGTCGCGCTCATCTGGTTCATTGCCGTGGCCACCTGGTCGGTTTCTTCGCGCTGCTGAGTGATGCGCTCGAGCGTGTCGGCGCTGGCTCGGGCCAGTTGCGAGGCCGCTTGTGACAAGTGCTCGACGCTCTGGTCGATGCCGCCGATCAACTGGCGCAGGCTCAGGGTCATCTCGCGCATGCTGCTTTGTAACTGGCCCATTTCGTCGCGCCGCGCCACCGTCTCCACGTGGCTGAGGTCGCCGCGGGCGATCCGCGCGGCCTGGGCCAGGGTCTGGCGCAAGGGCTGGGTGATCTGCCGAGTGATCAACCAACCGGCCAGCACACCGACCGCGAGGGCGAGCAGTGCCACGCTGGTCAGTATCGAGCGCGCGGCCACAGCCTCATGGTCGCGTTGTGCGACTTTCTGTTCGGCCAGTGTCACGCTGGCGTCCCTCAGGTCATTACCCATGGTTTCCATGTCGTTCTGCAGTTGTTCGACGCGGATCGCTGCTCGGCGGTATTGCTCCAGGCTGGTCCGGTACTGGGCCAGGGCGAGCGTGGGGCGCGCCATGAGGTCGCTCGGCAATGCGAGCGGGGCGAGCGCCGTAAGCATCTGTTCCAGGCTGACTTGCGCGGCATCGAGCGCCGTATTGCCGACCTGAGCGAAGTCCTCGACGGGCGAGAACGTGTAGGTAGGGACCAGGCTTTGCTGGTTGGCGCTGTCGACCTGGCGCGTGAGCGTATCCATCAGCCCGAGCAGGTTGCCCTGCGGTTGGTCGGCGGGAAGCTTGAGCAGAGCCTGGGTCTGCAGGTCGTCGATGACTTCATCCAGTATCCGGTCCTTGTCCTGCATGATCGTGCGCAGCTCGGTGCGGCTCCCGACTGCGCGCAGCAGCTCGGCGAAATGTTCGCGCAGGCGTTGCAACTGGCGCAGCTTCTCGCTGAGCAGCTCGCGCGACTGATCGACGCTGCTGCGTTGCTGAAGCAGCGTGAGCCGGCGTTCGAGCTGGTCGAGGATCGCGTCGATGCGTGCCTTGCTGGTGTCGTCGGCCAGCACGCGGTAGGTGATGCGCTCGGCGCGCAGGTCTTTGCTCAGGTCATTGATCTGGATGATCTCGCTGAGCTGCTGCGAGCGAATGATGGCGTCGTCCAGGGCGCGCCAGCCGCTGACGGTGGTGGCGAGGGTGAGCAACAGGACCACGGCGAAGCCGAGGGTGAGCTTGAGGCGGACGCTCATGTTGCCGAGGTGGTGGTTGAGGTATCCGAACATGGCGAGTCTCCATCCATTTGAGAGAAGGGCCATGCTGTTGGCTTGCCAGCATGGCCCTCCTGCTCATCGGCAGAGATCGCGTGAGACTCGACCTGCAAATCGAGTGGGAAAAGTCCTCAATAGCGTGGTGATTATTCCGCGCCCTGCAGGGCAAGCACCCTGCTCAGAGGCGGAAACGTCCCACCAGGCCCTGCAGGTGGGTGCCAAGCCGCGCCAGCTCCACGCTGGAACTGGCGGTCTCCTCGCTCGCCGCCGAGGTCTGGTCGGAAATATCCCGTACATTCATCACGCTGCGATTGATTTCCTCGGCCACCGCGCTCTGCTGTTCGGCCGCAGTGGCGATCTGTTGGTTCATCGACTGGATCGAGGACACGGTGCGGGTGATGGTTTCCAGCGAGCTGCCGGCACGACGGGTCAGTTCCACGCTGCTGTCGGTGAGCTCGCGGCTGCTGTCCATGACGCTGGAGACGCGCTGGGTGCCATTTTGCAGGCTGGCGATCAGCTCTTCGATTTCTTCGGTGGACTGCTGCGTGCGCTGGGCCAGGCTGCGCACTTCATCGGCGACCACGGCAAAACCACGGCCGGCCTCACCCGCGCGGGCGGCCTCGATGGCGGCGTTGAGGGCCAGCAGGTTGGTCTGCTGGGCGACCGACTTGATCACGTCGAGCACGCTGCCGATTTTGTCGCTCTCGGTTTTAAGTTGGTTCATCGCTTCGCTGGAGTGCCCGACTTCGGTGGCCAGGCGTTCGATCTGGGCGATGGCCTCGCCAACCACCCGATCACCCTCGCGAGCCTGCTGGTCGGCCATCAGCGCCGCTTCCGAAGCCTGCTCCGCGTTGCGCGCCACTTCCTGCACGGTGGCTACCATTTCGTTCATGGCAGTCGCCACCTGGTCAGTCTCGACTTTCTGGTTGTTGACCCCGGCGCTGGTCTGCTCGGTGACGGCCGACAACTCTTCGGCAGCACTGGCGATCTGGGTGACACCGTCGCCGATGCCGCTGATCAGTTCGCGCAGGCCCTGGGTCATGCGTTGCATGCTGGCTTGCAGTTGGCCGAGCTCGTCGCGACGTTGCACCTGCAGTTCCTGGCTCAAGTCGCCGCTGGCCACGCGTTCGGCAGCGCTGAGGGTCTGGCGCAGGGGCGCGACGATCTGCCGGGTGATGGCCCAGGCGGCAATGATGCCTAGCAGCAGGGCCAGGGCACTGGCTCCGCCCAGTAGGGTCTTGGCCTGCAGGGCACCACTGTTGCGCACGGCGGTCTGCGATGCGGTCATCTGCGTACCGGCATCCATCAGCACCTGGCCCTGTACGACCATGCGTTGCAAGGTCTGCTCGGCGCTGGTCTGCGCGGCGCCAAACTGGTTCACCGCATCGCGATAGGCGCCCATGGCATTGGCGGCATCATCGAGACTGGCGGCGTATTCGGCGGGCACCCTGGCCGGCAGGGCCTTGAGCACAGCGAGCGCCTGGTCGATGGCATCCAGCGCAGTCTGCTGGAATTCGGCCTTGCCGCTATAGGTGTAGCCGCGCACCTGGAAGCGCGCCTGCTGGAGCAAGGCGCTGGCCTGCACGATCTGTTGATAGAGGCTGATGTCGCCACCTTGCGCAAGGCGTTGCTGCACCTGGCCGATCAGCGCAGCGGCCTTGTCGGCGCTGTCACCCAGCACACTGCGGGCGGCTTCACGGCGCTGGCCGGCCTGCTTGAGCTCGACGAAGGCCTGGCGGTATTGGCGCACGGCTTGACGCTGCTGCTCCAGGCGCTGGTGATCCTGCGGATGCTCGATCTGCCCGAGCATCATCTCGACCTGCTGCTCGAGCTTGCCGAGCGCTTTTTCCAGCTCACCCGCCGATGCGTCGTCGCGATTGCGTTCGTACTGCTGGCGGGCGATGCGCAGGTCCTGGCTGTAGCTGAGGATCACGGAGATGTTGCCCAGCTTGTCACCGCGGTCGATGATCGAGTCCATGCCGCGCCAGCCTGTGGCGGTGATCGCCATGGTCAACAACAGTACCAGGCCGAAGCCGGCCCCCAGTTTGCGACTGACGCTCACGTTTCCCAGCGACTGGACAACCTTTCCGTACATGACGATCTCCCCGGCGACTTGAAAAGCCAGAATTTTCTTGTGTTGCAAGGCCATCGGCCTGTTGGGGAGAAACTTGATGGCAGGATGCTGACCGAATGGTCAGAATATTCGGGAAAGCAGAGCCGTGACCGCTGTTTCCACGCGCAGGATGCGCTCGCCCAGTTGTACGGGGGCCAGGCCGGCCTTGCCCAGCAGTTCCATTTCGTAGGGGATCCAACCGCCTTCCGGGCCGATCGCCAGGGTCACCGGCCCTTGCACCGCGCGGGGACAGGCCGGGTAGGGGCCGGGATGGCCAACCAGGCCGAGAGTGCCGTCGGCGATGGCGGGCAGCCGGTCTTCGACGAAGGGTTTGAAGCGTTTTTCGATGATGACTTCCGGCAGCACGGTATCGCGTGCCTGCTCAAGGCCCAGGATCAGGTTCTCGCGGATGCTGTCCGGCTGCAGGAACGGGGTCTGCCAGAAGCTTTTCTCGACCTTGTAGCTGTTGACCAGGACCAGCCGTGGCACGCCAAGGGTGGCGATGGTCTGGAACAGTCGGCGCAGCATCTTGGGGCGGGGGACGGCCAGCACCAGGGTGAGCGGCAGCTTCGCGGGTGGTTGCTGGTCGAAGCTGACCCGCAGCTCGGCTTCGTGGCCCTCCAGGCGGATCACCTCGGCCTGGCCCATCAGGCCGCCGATGCGGCCTACGCGCAGGTTGTCGCCCACCGCCACGCGGTGGATGTCCTGCATGTGCGTGAAGCGGCGGTCGGCCAGTACGACACGGTCGGCCGCGACGAAGTCGGCCTCCTCGAGCAGCAGCAGGTTCACGCCTGGGTCGCTGGCGGCTGGTCGTTGTGGTCGTCCGCAGCTTCATCCTGCGGATGGCTGCGCTTGCGGATCAGGCCGCCGAACAGCACGCCGATCTCGAACAGCAGCCACATGGGCACGGCCAGCAGCGTTTGCGAGAAGATGTCCGGTGGCGTCAGGATCATGCCGACCACGAAGCAGCCGATGATCACGTAGGGACGGATCTTCTTCAGGTACTTCACATCGACCACGCCGATCCACACCAGCAGCACCACGGCCACCGGAATCTCGAAGGCGACGCCGAAGGCGAAGAACAGGGTCATGACGAAGTCGAGGTAGCTGGCGATGTCGGTCATCATCGACACGCCTTCAGGGGTGGCGCTGGCGAAGAAACCGAAGATCAGCGGGAACACCAGGAAGTAGGCGAAGGCCATGCCGGCGTAGAACAGGATGATGCTGGAGATCAGCAGCGGGATGGCGATGCGCTTTTCATGGCGGTACAGCCCCGGTGCGATGAAGCCCCAGATCTGCTGGAGGATGAACGGGATGGCCAGGAACAGCGAGACGATCATGGTCAGCTTGAACGGCGTGAGGAACGGCGAGGCCACATCGGTGGCGATCATCGTCGCGTTGGCCGGCAAGTGCGCACGCAAGGGCGCCGAGACCAGGGTGTAGATCTGCTGGGCGAAGGAGAACAGCCCGGCGAAGATCAGGAAGATAACGGCGACGCAACGCAGCAGGCGGGTGCGCAGTTCGGTCAGGTGCGAGACCAGCGGCATGGGCTGGTCGTGTTCCGGAGTTTCGCTCATGGGGCTCGGGGCGGCTGGTGCGGCTCAGGGGTGGTCGTGGGCGCCGCAGGGGCGGCATTGGCGTCGGCGGCAGGCGCGGGAGTCTCGCTCGCGGCCGCTGTGTTCAAGGGCTGCGCGGGCGGTGTCTGCGGGTTGAGGATGCGCTTGGCTTCCTGTTCCATCTGCAGGATGTGCTCGTTGTGCAACTGGCGGCGGATGTCATCGGCACCGATTTCGCGCTCGACTTCCATCTTGATGCTGTTGAAGCTGCGCTTGAGCCGGCCGATCCACAACCCCGCGGTACGCGCGGCGCCGGGCAGGCGCTCGGGGCCGAGCACCAGCAAGGCAACCAGGCCGACGAGCAGCAGCTCGCTGAAGCTGATGCCGAACATGGGTCAGTCTTTCCGTTGTGGCTCTTGGACCGGCTGAGCCTGGCCCTCGATGGTGTGCGGCTGGTTCAGCGGCGCGGTGTTGTGCGGCTGCTGGGTGGGTTGCACGGACGGCTGGACAGGCGGCGGAGTCTGCTCGGCAGGCTTGCTCTCTTCCTCGTTCATGGCCTTGCGAAAGCCCTTGATCGATTCGCCCAGGTCACTGCCGAAGTTCTTCAGCTTCTTGGTGCCGAACACCAGCACCACGACGACCAGCAGGACGATCCAGTGTTTCCAGTCAAAGATACCCATGGTGTACTCCCTTGAATGATGTGTAGCCTGAGCGGGCGTTATCGCGGGGGCGAGCCCGCTCCTGCAGGGGCATGGCGATCAGGTCGGTTGGCGCGCGGCCTTCTCGTCATGGCCGGAAAGCCCGAAGCGGCGGTCGAGTTCGTCCAGTACCGCCTGTGGATGCTGCCCCAGTGCGCTGAGCATCACCAGGCTATGAAACCACAGGTCGGCGGTTTCATAGATGACATCACTGTAATCCTTGCTCACGGCGGCGTCCTTGGCGGCGATGATCGTCTCGATCGACTCTTCGCCAAGCTTTTCCAGAATCTTGTTCAGGCCCTTGTGGTAGAGGCTCGCCACGTAGGAGCTGTCGGGGGCCGCCTGCTTGCGTTGCTCGAGCACTTCGGCCAGGCGATCAAGTGTGTCGCTCATGTTCAGTGCCCCGCGTGGTAGATGGTGTCAGGATCTTTCAGAACCGGGTCTACGATCTTCCACTCACCGTTTTCGAAGACGCGATAGAAGCAGCTTTCACGGCCGGTATGGCAGGCGATATGGCCCAGTTGCTCGACCATCAGGATGACCACGTCGGCGTCGCAATCCAGGCGCAGTTCATGCAGTTTCTGCACATGGCCGGACTCTTCGCCCTTGCGCCACAGCTTGCCCCGCGAGCGCGACCAATAGATGGCGCGGTTCTCGGCGGCAGTCAGGGCGAGCGATTCACGGTTCATCCAGGCCATCATCAGCACGCGCCCGGTCTTGTGGTCCTGGGCGATCGCCGGTACCAGGCCATCGCTGTTCCACTTGATCTCGTCCAGCCAGTCTTTCATCGTCGACTCCAAAACAGGCCCGCTCCTGTACCGGGCCCTTTGCGCCTAGTGTGCCAGCCAGCAGCGCGGCTGGCTATCGGCGCACGATCAGGTAGAGCCCGGCAACCAGCATCAGCCACGCCGGCCAGGCGGCCGGAGCGCTGAGGCTCGCGGCACCGGCGGCCAGGGTCGCGCCGCCACCGAGCAGGCCGGCACCGAGCAGGCGCAGTGCCCAGTTGTCGCCCGCACGGCGACGCTCCGGCAGTTGCGGGTCGTGCAGGTGCGGTTGCGACAGGCGTTCGAGCAGGTCGCGGGTCATGTCGGCCAGGTGCGGCAACTGCTCGGCCTGGCTGTAGAGGTTGCCGAACACCGCCTTGGGGCTCATGCGTTCGCGCATCCAGCGTTCCAGATAGGGTTTGGCGGTGCTCCACAGGTCCAGGTCGGGGTACAGCTGGCGCCCCAGGCCTTCGATGTTGAGCAGGGTTTTCTGCAGCAGTACCAACTGCGGCTGAACTTCCATATTGAAGCGGCGGGCCGTCTGGAACAGACGCATCAGCACCTGGCCGAAGGAAATATCCTTTAACGGTTTTTCGAAGATCGGCTCGCACACGGTGCGGATCGCCGCTTCGAATTCGTTGACCTTGGTGTGCGCCGGCACCCAGCCCGAATCGATATGCAACTGCGCCACGCGGCGGTAGTCGCGCTTGAAGAAGGCGATCAGGTTGCGTGCCAGGTAGTCCTGGTCTTCGGCGGTCAGGCTGCCGACGATGCCGCAGTCGATGGCGATGTACTGCGGGCTCCACGGCTTGACCGTGCTGACGAAGATGTTGCCCGGGTGCATGTCGGCGTGGAAGAAGCTGTCACGGAACACCTGGGTGAAGAACACCTCGACGCCGCGCTCGGCCAGAAGCTTCATGTCAGTGCGCTGGTCGGCCAGGGTGGCCATGTCGGTGACCGGCACGCCGTAGATGCGCTCTATTACCAGCACTTTCGGGCGGCACAGGTCCCAGTACACCTGCGGCACGTACATCAGCTCCGAGCCTTCGAAGTTGCGGCGCAGTTGGCTGGCGTTGGCCGCTTCGCGCAGCAGGTCGAGCTCGTCGTAGATGGTCTTTTCGTAGTCGCTGACCACTTCCACCGGGTGCAGGCGGCGCGCATCGGCGGAGGCCCGTTCGGCAACCTTGGCGATCAGGAACAACCACGCCAAGTCCTGGGCGATGACGGGCTTGAGGCCCGGGCGAACCACCTTCACGACCACCTCTTCGCCGGTTTTGAGGCGTGCGGCATGGACCTGGGCGACCGAGGCGGATGCCAGCGGTTCGACGTCGAAGCGGCTGAACACCTCGCCGACTTTCGCGCCGAGCTGCGCTTCGATCAGCGCCACGGCTTTCTGTGGGTCGAACGGTGGCACGCGGTCCTGCAGCAGCATCAACTCGTCGGCGACGTCCGTTGGCAGCAGGTCGCGGCGGGTGGAGAGCAGTTGGCCGAACTTGATGAAGATCGGCCCCAGGTCCTGCAGGGCCAGGCGCAGGCGCGCGCCCCGGCTGAGCTCGCTGGGCTTGCGCGGCAGCCAGCGCCAGGGCATCAGCAGGCGCAGGCTGAGCAGCCACCAGGGCAGGGGCAGGTCGAACAGCAGGTCATCGAGACGGTAGCGGATCACGACGCGCTGGATGCGCAACAGACGGCGGACGGCGAGCAGCTTCATGCGTTATCGCTGGAATCAAGAGTGTGGGAAAGGCGACGGATGCGCGCCTCGAGACGTTCGATATCGACCTTCAGCGCATCGAGCTCGCTGAATGCCGCTTCGGCTTCGCGCTGCCCGACCAGGGTGCGCGATTCCTCGGCGAGGTATTCGGACAGGTTCTGGCTGAAGCGCGACAGGCCTTGCCGGGTCCAGCGTGCGCGCAGGCGCAGGTGGCCGGCGATCAGCGCGGTGGGGACCGGTCCCAGCCAGCGCGACAGCTCGTACTCCCAGTCGAGCTCCAGGTCCTGCAGCACGCCGACCAGGTCGAGCAGCACCGCGCTGTCGCCATGCAGTTCGACCTGCGGGCTGTGCAGTACGGCGTTCTTGTCCTTGGCGAAGGCCAACTGGGCCAGGCTGCCGGCTGGGGCACGCAGGGTACAGTCGACCTCGCCCTCCCAATGCGCGGCGAGCATCAGGCCCTCTTGGTCGGGCAGGATGAACAACTGCAGGGCGGGCTGGCGGCAGTCGATGGCGATCACCTTGCCTTCCAGCGCACCCAGGCGCGGCAGCGCCGTGCTGTCCATGCGCAGCACACGGTTGAGCCCGTGCTCGACGCTGGCGAGCAGCCCGGCCAGGAGCATCAGGGCTTGATTCCCCGGTGCACGGCGACGATGCCGCTGGTCATGTTGTGGTAGGTGACGCGGTCGAAGCCGGCATCGACCATCATGCTTTTCAGCGTTTCCTGGTCGGGGTGCATACGGATCGATTCGGCCAGGTAGCGATAGCTTTCCGAGTCGTTGGTGATCAGTTTGCCGGCCAGGGGCATGAAGGCGAAGGAGTAGGCATCGTAGGCGCGCGACATCAGTTTGTTGGTGGGTTTGGAGAACTCCAGCACCAGCAGGCGGCCGCCGGGCTTGAGCACACGCAGCATCGAACGGATGGCTTCATCCTTGTGCGTCACGTTGCGCAGGCCGAAAGCGATGGTCACGCAGTCGAAGTGGTTGTCGGGGAAGGGCAGCTTTTCCGCATCGGCCTGGACGAACTCGATGTTGCCGGCCACGCCACGGTCGAGCAGGCGATCACGGCCGACCTTGAGCATCGATTCGTTGATGTCGGCCAGTACGACCTGGCCGGTCGGGCCGACCAGGCGCGAGAACTTGGCTGCCAGGTCGCCGGTGCCGCCAGCGATGTCGAGCACGCGGTTGCCGGTGCGCACACCGGACAGCTCGATGGTGAAGCGCTTCCACAGGCGGTGCAGGCCGCCGGAGAGCACATCGTTCATCAGGTCGTACTTGGCGGCCACGGAGTGGAAGACCTCGGCGACCTTCTTCGCCTTCTGGCTCTCGGGGACGTCCTGGTAGCCAAAGTGGGTGGTGGGTTCGGCGTGGTCGCCTTTGCGCTGGTCGTTCATATCGCTTCACCGGAAAAAATTACCGCCATTCTAGGGTGAACGGGCGGATTTGTCTTGGCGGGGTGTGCCGTGTCGCGGGCGCGGGCATAATGCCGATTATGTCTTCATTGCCTGGATACCCCGAATGACTCAGATCAGCGTCGAACGCAAACATTCCCTCGGCCGCGAAGCTGCCCGGGCCAAGGCCGAAGGCCTGGTCGACAAGCTGTCGCGCGAGTACGACCTCAAGGCCACCTGGAACGGCGACCGCGTCGATGTCGCGCGCAGCGGCGCCAACGGTAGCGTGCACATTGGCGAGGACACCATCCGTGTCGAGCTGAAGCTGGGCATGATGCTGTCGATGATGAGCGGCACCATCAAGGGCGAGATCGAGCGCGCGCTGGACAAGGCGCTGGCCTGAGGCGCGGGGCTGCACGGCGACCCTGGCCCTTCACCTTAGGGTGAGAATTCTAATTTCCCACCCTATCTTCATGCTCAAGCCCGCATTCCAAGGGCAGTTCCTCCATCCACACCGAACGTGAGGTGCAGAGCATGGCCAAGTTGACCCTGAAAAAGAAAGAAGACGCCCAGGACAGCACCCTGAGCGAAGTGCGCGGCTACGCGCGCAAGATCTGGCTCGCCGGCGTCGGCGCTTACGCCCGTGTCGGCCAGGAAGGCTCGGAGTACTTCAAGGAGCTGGTCAAGGCCGGTGAAGTCGTCGAGAAACGCGGCAAGAAAACCCTCGACAAGAAGCTCGACGCGGCCAACGGCCAGCTCGACGAAGCGGCCGAGGAAGTGAGCCGGGTACGCGGCAAGGTCGAGGTCCAGCTCGACAAAATCGAAAAGGCTTTCGACGCACGGGTGGCCCGCGCCTTGAATCGCATCGGCATTCCGTCTAAACATGACGTTGAGGCGTTGTCCATCAAACTCGAACAGCTGACCGAGTTGCTCGAGCGTGTCGCGCGCAAACCATAAGGAGAGCAGGATGGCTGGCAAGAAGAACACCGAAAAAGAAGGCAGCTCCTGGATCGGCGGGATCGAGAAGTACTCCCGCAAGATCTGGCTGGCTGGTCTGGGGATCTACTCCAAGGTCGACCAGGATGGTCCCAAGCTGTTCGATTCGCTGGTGAAGGACGGCGAGAAGGCTGAAAAGCAGGCGAAGAAGGATGCCGTTGCGGCCAAGTCGGCGACGACCTCGCGGGTCTCCGATGTGAAGGATCGCGCGCTGGGCAAGTGGAGCGAGCTGGAAGAGGCGTTCGACAAGCGTCTGAACAGTGCAATCTCGCGCCTGGGCGTCCCCAGCCGTAACGAGATCAAGGCGCTGCACCAGCAGGTCGACAGCCTGACCAAGCAGATCGAGAAGTTGACCGGCGCCTCGGTGGCACCGGCGTCCAAGGCTGCCGCGAGCAAGACCGCTGCCAAGCCGTTGGCCAAGGCTGCGGCAAAACCCGCCGCAAAACCCGCCGCCAAGCCGGCTGCCAAGACTGCGGCGGCAAAACCGGCTGCCAAGCCTGCAGTTAAGGCCGCTGCGGCAAAACCGGCTGCCAAGCCTGCAGTTAAGGCCGCTGCGGCAAAACCTGCAGCCAAGACCGCTGCGGCGAAGCCGGCTGCCAAGCCTGCTGCAGCCAAACCGGCCGCCAAGCCCGCTGCCAAACCGGCTGCAGCCAAGAAACCTGCAGTGAAGAAAGCCCCGGCCAAGCCTGCGGCCGCGAAACCGGTCGCTGCCAAGCCCGCAGCTCCGGCCGCTGCTGCGGCGCCAGCACCGAGCGCCGTACCGGCTGGCAATACGCCGTCGGCACCGGTGAGTTCAGCCGGCCAAAGCTGATACCGCGGCGTGCGTTTCGCGGGCAAGCCCGCTCCTACAGGTAACAGCACCGTATTCAGAAGTTACGAGGGCTGTTGTGGGAGCGGCGGTTCGCCGCTGCGACTTGCCCGCGAATGCGTCAGTGGCAACAGCGCAAGTCCAGCCCCTACACTTCCAGATATTTCCCCGCCAACTGCTCCGCCGCCCTGCGCGCCGGCTCCTGCAGATGCGGCGCCACCAGCATCATCACCTGGTACACCACGATCCCCACATCGCCCTCGCGTCCCAGTACCCGCTGGTAATCCAGCGAGAACAGCAGCGTCAGCGTGATCTGCTCCACCAGTTGCCCCAGCGCCTGAGTCTCGCTCACCACCAATCCCTGGCTCTTCAGGCTGGCCAGCAACGCTGCCAGGGTACGCTTGACCGCATTGATCAGCCCGCGCATGCCGCGCGCCAGCTTGGGCAGGCGGCCGGTCAGGTTCGAGAGGTCCTGGAACAGGAAGCGGTACTGCGACATGCGCTCGACGATCAGGTGCAGGAACAGCCAGTAGTCCTCGGCATCCAGGCGCACCTCCAGTGGTGGATCGAGCAGCGGCATCAACTCGTCTTCGAAGCGCTCGAACAGGCCTATGACCAGCGGCTCTTTGCCGTGGAAGTGGTAGTAGAGGTTGCCCGGGCTGATGCCCAGCTCGTTGGCGATCTCCAGGGTCGAGACGTTCGGCTCGCCCTGGCGGTTGAACAGCTCCAGGGCGCAAGCCAGGATGCGGTCGCGGGTCTTCATGGGCTCAGCGTGCCATTACATAGGTGCCAGGGGCCGGCCCGAGCGGTGGGTAGGATGGCGTGCCCAGTTCGGCCTTCGGCGGCCTGAGGCTGCCTGAGCGGCGTGTGATCCATTCCAGCCACTGCGGCCACCAGGTGCCGTCGCTGCGGGTGGCATCGTGGAACCAGGCACGTGGGTCGCTGGAGAGCCGAGGGTTTTCCAGGTAATAGGCCTTGGGGTTGCCAGGTGGGTTGATGATGCTCTGGATGTGCCCGCTGTGCGACAGCACGAAGCGGCGCTCGCCGCCCAGCAGCAGGGCCGAGCGGTACACCGCGTCCCAAGGGGTGATGTGATCGTTGCTGCCGGCCACGGTGAAGCTGTCGACCGTGACTTGCCCGAGGTCGATCGGGGTGCCGCACACCTCCAGGCCGCCCGGCTGCACCAGCGGGTTGAGCTTGAAGAAGTCCAGCAACTCGCCGTGCAGGGCGGCAGGCAGGCGGGTGTTATCGGCGTTCCAGTAGAGGATGTCGAAGGCCGGTGGTGTCTTGCCGAGCAGGTAGTTGTTGACCCAGTAGTTCCAGATCAGGTCGTTGGGGCGCATCCAGGCGAAGATGCGCGCCACTTCACCGCCGTCCAGCACGCCGCGTTGGTAGGAGCGGCGCTTGGAGGCTTCGAGTGTCTGCTCGTCGGCGAACAGGCTGGCAGGGCTGTCGAACTGGGTGTCGAGCAGGCTCACCAGGTAGGTGGCGCTGCGCACTTTGCGCAAGCGCCCCTTGACCTGCAGATGCCCCTGCAGCGCGGCCATGGTCAGCCCGCCGGCACAGGCGCCCATGAGGTTGGGATCGCGGTTGCCGCTGATGCTGCGACAGGCATCCAGCGCTTCCTCCAGCGCCTGGACGTAGCTCGACAGGCCCCATTCGCGGTGGCATGGGTCGGGGTTGCGCCAACTGACCATGAACACCTGCAGGCCGTTCTTGAGCATGTATTGCACGAAGCTGTTGGTCGGCCCCAGGTCGAACACGTAGAACTTGTTGATCTGCGGCGGCACCACCAGCAGGGGGCGGGTGTACTGTTTCTCGCTCATCGGCTTGTACTGGATCAGTTCCAGCAGCTCGTTGCGAAACACCACCGCGCCAGGGGTGGCGGCCAGGTTGCTGCCGACTTCGAAGGCGCGATCGTCGACCTGGCGCGGCAGGCCGTCGTTGTGGCGCAGGTCGTCGAGCAGGTGGGCGAGACCGCGCACCACGCTCTGGCCACCAGTGTTGAGCATCTCCTTGATCGCCAGTGGGTTGAGCAGCGAGTTGCTTGGCGACACGGCATCGGTGAGCAGGTTGAACAGAAAGTGCGCGCGGGCTCGGTCGTCATCGTCCAGCGAGCTTTCCTCGATCCACTGACGGGTCTGCTTCTGCCACGCCAGGTAGGCCTGCAGGCCGCGCCGGTAGAAGGGGTTCTGGCTCCAGGTCGGATCGCTGAAACGCGCGTCCCGAGGGTGCGGCTGGTGGGGTGTGTCGCCGAGCAGCACGCGGCCCAGCTGGCCACCGAGGTTCAGCAGGTGGTGGGCGGTGTGCAGCGGGTTGCGCAGGCCGATGCGTCCTACCTGACGCAGGGTCGAGATCAGGTCGCGGCCGCGCAGGCCGGCGATGGCGTTCTGCACGTTCATGCTGGTGGCCGGGATCGGTGTCGTCCCCTTTGCCGGTTTGTCCTTCATGGCAACAATCCCTCGTCGATCCTTGTCTGCGGTGTCGCCTTCGCGGGCAAGCCCGCTCCCACCTGCACCGGATCCGTGGGAGCGGGCTTGCCCGCGAAGGCAGCACCGCCGAGTAACTGAATGTCCTAGCGCCCGCTCACCTCCGAGCCACCGGCCGCGGATGCATGACCGCACGCTGGCGCTCTTCCTGGAGGAATTTCATGATGATCGGAGCGACGGCCTCGGCGCGGGTAATCAGAAAAAGATGGCCGTCGTCGATTATGTGTAGCTGGGCATTGGGAATCCGCCAGGCCAGCAGGCGCATGTTGATCAGCGGAATCAACGGGTCATCGTCGCCGGCCAGCACCAGGGTCGGCTGGTGGATCTTGTGCAGCCAGTGGATGCTCGTCCAGCCAAGCCCGGCGAACAGTTGCCAGTAGTAGCCGGTCTTGCCGCCGGAACGCACCTTGGAGGCGTGGTGCAGCGCCAGGTCCGGGTCGCGGCGGAAGGCGCCGCCATAAATCATCGGTGCGATGCGGATCACGTGCGATGGCTGCACATAGCGCCGCGGGCTGGCCATCATCCACAGCACCTTGGGCTTGCCGGGCACCATGAAGGCCCCGGCGGCAGTGGCGGCGAGCACCAGTTTCTTGCAGCGCTCGGGATAGTCGTGGGCAAACTGCTGGGCCAGCGCCCCGCCCCAGGACACGCCGATGACATTGACCTGGCCGTAGTCCAGGTAGTCGAGCATGCGCGCGGTGAGCTTGGCCAGGCCTGGAAAGCGGTAGGGGTGGCGGGGTGTCGAGGAGCCGCCGACACCGGGGACGTCGAAGGCGATGACTTCCAGGTCCGGGTCCAGCGCCTCGATGAACGGGAACACCAGCTCGAGGTTGGCGCCAATGCCGTTGAAGATCAGCAGCGGCGTCAGATGTGGCTTGCCGGGGCGGACGGCGGTGCGGATGGACTGGTTGTCCAGCTCGACGGTCCTGAATACGTAGGGTTGCGACATGCGCCTGACTCTGTGATGAATGAAGCGCCGCAGCCCGCCGGGTGGCCGCGGCGGTGCGACTCAACGCTCGTGCACGTAGGTCCCCGGGGCCGCTTCGCCCGCGCTGTAGGCGCGATTGCCCAGGCGTGTCGGTGCTTTCTTCAGCTCACCGGCGCGTTCACCCAGCCAAGCCTGCCAGTGCAGCCACCAGGAGTCGGCGTGCTTGATCGCGTTCTCCTGCCAGGCCAACGGGTCGTCCGGGCGGTCTTCACCGGTCAGGAAACGCGCCTTGGGGTTGCCTGGCGGGTTGAGAATGCTCTGGATATGGCCGCTGTTGGAGAGCACGAACTCGATCTTGCCGCCGAACAGGTGCGCCGAGCGGTAGCACGACTGCCAGGGGGTGATGTGGTCGGCGGTGCCGGCGACGCTGTAGATGTCGCACTGCACTTTCTTCAGGTCGATGGCGGTGCCGCAGACTTCCAGCGCGTCGGCGCGGGTCAGCGGGTTGGTCTTGAACATCTCGATCAGGTCGCCGTGGAAGGCGGCCGGCAGGCGTGTGGTGTCGTTGTTCCAGAACAGGATGTCGAAGATCGGCGGCTCGTTGCCGAGCAGGTAGTTGTTGACCCAGTAGTTCCAGATCAGGTCGTTGGGGCGCATCCAGGCGAACACCTTGGCCATGTCGCTGCCTTCGAGCACGCCGGCCTGGTAGGAGTGGCGCTTGGCGGCTTCGAGGGTCTGTTCGTCGACGAACAGTGCCACTTGGGTATCGACCGTGGTGTCGAGCACGCTCACCAGCAAGGTCAGCGAGTTGACCTTGGTTTCGCCCAGTGCGGCGTAGTGGCCCAGCAGCGCGGTGCAGGTGATGCCGCCGGAGCAGGCACCGAGCATGTTCAGGTCCTTGGCGCCGGTGATCGCCAGCACCGCGTCCACCGCTTCCTTGAGGGCGTCGATGTAGGTCGACAGGCCCCACTCGCGCTGGGCCTTGGTCGGGTTGCGCCAACTGATGATGAAGGTCTGCTGGTTGGAGCGCAGGCAGAAGCGCGCCAGGCTCTTTTCCGGGCTCAGGTCGAACACGTAGAACTTGTTGATCTGTGGCGGCACCACCAGCAGCGGGCGGCTGTGCACCTGCTCGGTGATCGGCCGGTACTGGATCAGCTCCAGCACGTCGTTGCGAAACACCACAGAACCTTCGCTGGTGCCGAGGTTCTTGCCGACCTCGAAGGCTTCCATGTTCACCTGGCTGGGCATGCCGCCATTGTTGACCATGTCCTTGGCGAGGTTGGACAGGCCGTCGAGCAGGCTCTTGCCGCCGGTCTCGAAGAAGCGTTTGACCGCCTGGGGGTTGGCCAGCGTGTTGGTCGGCGCCATGGCTTCGGTCATAAGGTTGATGACGAACTGGCCGCGGCTGACATCCTGGGGCGACAGGTCGCTCTCGGCGATCCAGTCGTTGAGCTCCTTGCGCCAGGCCAGGTAGGTCTGCAGGTAGCGGCGATAGAGCGGATTCTGGCTCCAGGCCGGATCGCTGAAGCGACGGTCGTCGCTCTCGGGATGCAGGCTGGACTTGCCCAGCAGCACGTTTTTCAGCTCCAGGCCGAAATGTGCCACATGCTTGGCGCTGTGCAACGGCTGACGCACCGCCTGGCGCAACACGGTGCGCGCGGAACTCAGCAGGTCCTTGCGACGAATGCCGATGACCGGATTCAGGCCGAGGGTGTTTTCCGAGGCCTGTTTCTGCAGCTCATCGTTGTTCTTGTTACTCATCTACGACGCTCCGTTGTCCTGAGACGAGTACCGGCTGCCTGTGGCGGGTACACAGACGACCGCCCGGTACTGCTGCTCGGGTGACCAGTGATAACGAACAGATGCAGGAACTTGCCAGCCCCATTGGTTACCCGACTTTCATGTAATGCGCAAGACAGCCAGTCATTGGCTGTCTGTAAGTCATTCAAACAAAACGCATTAGAAAATGCGCTCTAACGTCTGGAAGACTTGACCTAGAGCATCAGCTTGACCACCGACTCGACCGGGTCGCGGGATTTGCCGGCCTTGTGCAGTTCGTCGAGGTACTCGGCCCACAGCTGCTCCTGGCGCAGGCACAGTTGCTCGAGGTATTCCCAGGTGAACAGACCGCTGTCGTGGCCGTCGTCGAAGGTCAGTTTCAAGGCATATTGGCCGGCAGGTTCCAGGCCGCTGAGGCCGACGTTGATCTTGCCGAATTGCAGGATGGGATTGCCGTGGCCTTGGACCTCGGCGGAGGGGGAGTGCACGCGCAGGAACTCGGCGGGCAGGTGATAGACCTCGCCGGGGGCGTAGGTGAGTGTGAGGGTTTTCGAGGCTTTGTGCAGGTTGATGGCGGTGGGGAGGCGGGCCATGGGGGAATCTCTCGGGAGCTGATGGAACAAGCTTCCAGCTTCTGGTGGAGGGATTCAAGGGCCCATTCGCGGGCAAGCCCGCTCCCACAGGGGCACCCTATACCTTGGCATTGTGGTGACCCCTGGGGAGCGGGCTCGCCCGCGGTGGTGGTATTACAGGATGTAACGCGACAGGTCTTCGTTCTGCGCCAGCTCACCGAGGTGGCTGTTCACATAGGCGGCGTCGATGTTGATCGGCGTCTCGTCATGGGCGCTGGCCAGGTCGCCGGCACTGAACGATACCTCTTCGAGCAGGCGCTCGAGCAGGGTGTGCAGGCGGCGGGCACCGATGTTCTCGGTCTTCTCGTTGACCTGGAAGGCGATCTCGGCCAGGCGCTTGATGCCTTCGTCGGCGAAGGCGATGTTCAGGCCTTCGGTCTTGAGCAGCTCGCGGTACTGTTCGGTGAGCGAGGCGTGCGGCTCCTTGAGGATGCGCTCGAAGTCCTGCGGCGTCAGGGCCTTGAGCTCGACACGGATCGGCAGGCGGCCCTGCAGCTCTGGTACCAGGTCGCTCGGCTTGCTCAGGTGGAACGCACCGGAGGCGATGAACAGGATGTGGTCGGTCTTGACCATGCCCAGCTTGGTGTTGACCGTGCAGCCTTCGATCAGCGGCAACAGGTCGCGTTGTACGCCTTCGCGGGACACATCGGCGCCGCCGACGTTGCCGCGCTTGGCCACCTTGTCGATCTCGTCGATGAACACGATGCCATGCTGCTCGACGGCCTCCAGGGCCTTGGCCTTGAGCTCTTCCTCGTTGACCAGGCGGCTTGCCTCCTCGTCACGGACCATCTTCAGCGCTTCCTTGACCTTCAGCTTGCGCGCCTTGCGCTTACCCTTGCCCATGTTGGCGAACAGGCTCTGCAGCTGGTTGGTCATCTCTTCCATGCCGGGCGGCGCGGCGATTTCGACGCCCACCGCATCGGCGACTTCGATCTCGATTTCCTTGTCGTCCAGCTGGCCTTCACGCAGGCGCTTGCGGAACAGCTGGCGGGTGTTGGAGTCGCTGCTGGACTGCTGGGCTTCCTCGTTGAAGCTGCTGACCCGCGCCTGCGGCAGCAGGGCATCGAGGATGCGGTCTTCGGCGGCGTCTTCGGCGCGGTGGCGCACACGGACGATTTCCTGCTCGCGCAGCATCTTCAGCGCAGCATCGGCCAGGTCGCGGATGATCGACTCGACATCACGGCCAACGTAGCCGACTTCGGTGAACTTGGTCGCTTCGACCTTGATGAACGGTGCATTGGCGAGCTTGGCCAGGCGCCGGGCGATTTCGGTCTTGCCGACGCCGGTAGGGCCGATCATCAGGATGTTCTTGGGGGTGACTTCGGCACGCAGCTCGGCAGGTAGCTGCGTGCGCCGCCAGCGGTTGCGCAGGGCGATGGCGACGGCACGCTTGGCGTCGTCCTGGCCGATGATGTGGCGGTTGAGTTCGTGGACGATCTCGCGGGGGGTCATGGACATGGTGAATTGGGTCCTTGGGCGTAGTGAGTCAGCGTGGGAAAAAGTCCCGCCGTGAGCGGGACACCAGATCAGCTGATCACTCGGCCAGGTCCTGCTCCTCGATGGTCAGGTTGTGGTTGGTGAACACACAGATGTCACCGGCGATATTCAGTGCGGTCTCGGCGATTTCGCGGGCCGAGAGATCGGTCTTGTTCAGCAGGGCACGGGCTGCGGCCTGGGCGTAGGCGCCACCGGAACCCATGGCGATCAGGCCGTCCTCGGGTTCGACCACGTCACCGTTGCCGGTGATGATCAGCGAGGCGTCCTTGTTGGCCACGGCGAGCATGGCTTCCAGACGGCTCAACGAGCGATCGGTGCGCCACTCCTTGGCCAGTTCGACAGCGGCACGCACCAGGTGCCCGGAGTGCTTCTGCAGTTGTGCTTCGAAGCGCTCGAACAGGGTGAAGGCGTCGGCGGTGGCGCCGGCGAAGCCTGCGATGACCTCGCCGTTGTACAGGCGACGGACCTTTTTGGCGTTGCCTTTCATCACGGTGTTGCCGAGGGATACCTGGCCGTCGCCGCCCATGACGACTTTGCCGTTACGGCGGACAGAAACGATGGTGGTCAAGAGAGAGTCTCCACGCAGCGGGGCGAAAATGCCTGTTGCAGACTCATATGGGGGGAGGGGGGAAGGATTTCAACCTGAGGGGATGAGTGGTGGTTGTGCCGGCCCTATCGCGGGGCAAGCCCGCTCCCACAAGGAAGGTGTGATCCCTGTGGGAGCGGGCTTGCCCCGCGATGGGGGTTACTCAGGCTTCGTGGCAGACATGCCCATCGACCAGGGTGTAGCGCACCGCACCCGGCAGGCAATGCCCGATGAACGGGCAGTTTTCACCACGGGAGAACCACTGCTCGCCGGCCACGGTGGAGGCGCTCGGGTCGAACAGCACCAGGTCTGCCGCACCACCGACCTTCAGCTCGCCCGCCGGCAGGCGCAGCGCCTGGGCCGGGCCACTGGACAGCCGCGCCAGCAGGGTCGGCAGGTCGAGCAGGCCGTCCTCGACCAGGGTCATGGCCAGCGGCAGCAGCAGTTCGACACTGCTAATCCCGGCTTCGGTGGCGCCGAACGGTGCCAGCTTGGCGTCGCGCTCGTGGGGCTGGTGGTGGCTGGAGATCGCCTGGATGACCCCCGACTTCACCGCCTCGCGCAGGCCGTCGCGGTCGGCTGGCGTGCGCAGCGGCGGCTGTACGTGGTACAGGCTGGAGAAGTCGCGCAGCGCCTCGTCGGTGAGGATCAGCTGGTACAGCGCCACATCGGCGGTGACCGGCAGCCCCAGTTGCTGGGCCTGGGCGATCAGCCGTGCACCGCGGGCGCTGGTGATCTGGGTGAAGTGCGCTCGCACGCCGGTCTGCTCGACCAGCAGCAGGTTGCGCGCCAGGGCCACGGTTTCGGCGGTTTCCGGAATGCCCGGCAAGCCGAGGAAGCTGGCCATGGCACCTTCGTGGGCCAGGCCTCCGGCTGACAGGTCGCGGTCCTGGGAGTGGAATACCACGGTCAGGTCGAAGGTGGCGGCATATTCCAGGGCGCGGGCCAGGGTCCGGTTGTTGGGGATCTCCTTGAGGCCGTTGCCGAAGGCCACGCAGCCGGTGTCGCGCAGGGCCACCAGCTCGGCCAGTTGCTCGCCTTCAAGGCCCTTGGTCAGGGCGCCGATCGGGTAGACCTTGCTGTTGGCTGCTTCGCGGGCGCGGTCGAGAATCAGTTCCGCGACGGCCGAGGTGTCGAGCACAGGTTTTGTCTGCGGCGGGCAGCACAGGCTGGTGACGCCGCCGGCCACGGCTGCGCGGGTCTCGCTGGCAATGTTGCCCTTGCGGCTGTAGCCCGGCTCGCGCAGGGCGACGTCCAGGTCGACCAGGCCGGGGGCGGCGACCAGGCCGTCGGCCTGAATCGTGCGGCTGGCGCTGAAGCCTGCTGGTGCGGCGCCGATGGCAAGGATGCGACCGTTTTCCAGGTGCAGGTCGGTGATCTGGTCCAGGCCGCTGCTGGGATCGATGACCCGTGCGCCGATGATGCTGATGGTCACAGGGCGTTCTCCTGGTCGAGTTGACGTTGCGCGTTCTGGCCGCTCATGGCCATCGACAGCACGGCCATGCGCACGGCGATGCCGTAGGTCACCTGGTTGAGGATCACCGAGTGCTTGCCGTCGGCCACCGCCGATTCGATTTCCACGCCCCGATTGATCGGGCCCGGGTGCATGACGATGGCGTCCGGCTTGGCGCCGGCCAGGCGTGCGGTGGTCAGCCCGAACAGGCGGTAGAACTCGCCCTCGCTGGGCAGCAGGCCACCGGCCATGCGTTCACGCTGCAGGCGCAGCATGATCACCACGTCGACGTCTTTCAGACCCTCGGCCAGGTCGGTGTAGACCTTGACGCCGTACTGCTCGATACCGATCGGGATCAGCGTCTTCGGGCCGATCACACGGATGTCCGGGCAACCCAGGGCCTTGAGCGCGAGCATGTCGGAGCGGGCCACGCGCGAATGCAGGATATCGCCGACGATCGCCACCGAAAGGTTTTCGAAGCTGCCTTTGTGCCGACGGATGGTCAGCATGTCGAGCATGCCCTGGGTCGGGTGGGCGTGTCGGCCATCGCCGCCGTTGATCACCGCGACTTCCGGGCACACGTGCTCGGCAATGAAGTGCGCGGCGCCGGAGTCGGAGTGGCGTACGACGAACATGTCGGCCGCCATGGCTTCCAGGTTGCGCAGGGTATCGAACAGGGTCTCGCCCTTGCTGGTCGAGGAGGTCGACACGTTCAGGCTGATCACGTCGGCCGAGAGGCGCTGGGCGGCCAGTTCGAAGGTGGTGCGGGTACGGGTGGAGTTCTCGAAGAACACGTTGCACACGGTCTTGCCGCGCAGCAACGGGACCTTCTTGACGGCCCGGGCGCCGACTTCGAGGAAGGAGTCGGCGGTGTCGAGGATCTCGGTGAGCAGTTCGCGGGGCAAACCGTCGAGCGAGAGGAAATGGCGTAGCTGGCCCTGATCGTTGAGCTGCAGCGGGCGCTTGGCGTCGAATGGCGTCATCGCGGGGGACTCTTAAAGGGCGGATGCGGGGGCGAGGTCCTGGCGCTCGAGGGCGAGCGGGGCGGGTCCGGTCAATTTTACCCGTTCATGGGCCGCCAGGGACAGCGTTGCGCCGAGCACATTCGGGCGGATCGGCAATTCGCCTGCATCCAGGTCGAGCAGGCAGACCAGGGTCACGCTGGCCGGGCGCCCATAGTCGAACAGCTCGTTGAGCGCTGCGCGGATGGTGCGACCGCTCATCAGCACGTCATCCACCAGCACCAGGTGCTGGCCTTCGATCTCGAGCGGCAGCTCGGATGGACGCACCTGCGGGTGCAGGCCGTTCTGGCTGAAGTCATCGCGGTAGAACGACACATCGAGGGTGCCCAGCGGGCTTTGGTCGCCAAGCTCCTGCTGCAGCGCCTGGGCGACCCACACGCCACCGGTACGGATGCCGATGAAACGTGGCTCGGTGATGGCGCGGCGCGCCAGGTGGGCGCGAAGGTCGACGGCCATCTGCCGGATCAGGTCGGCGGGATTGGGTAGGCTCATTGCGTGCTCCTTGGGGCGCCGGTATCACCGGCGGCAAAGCGGATGGTCAGGTATTGGCCTCCAGCCAGCCCTGCAGCAGCAGTGCCGCGGCGATGGCGTCGACCGGGTTGTCGCGGTAGCTGCCACGCTGGCCGCCACGGGCCATCTGTTCGCCCTTGGCCTCGAAGGTGGTCAGGCGTTCATCGTGGGTGTGCACCGGCAGGTTGTAGCGTCCGTGCAGGCGGCGGGCGAACTTCTCCGCGCGTTCGCTCATCTCGCTGGGCGTGCCGTCCATGTTCAGCGGCAGGCCGACGACGATGGCGTCGGGTTTCCATTCCTTGATCAGTTTCTCGACCTGGTTCCAGTCCGGCACACCGTTCTGTGCCTTGAGCGTACACAGTTCGCGGGCCTGGCCAGTGATGACCTGGCCGACGGCGACGCCGATCTGGCGGGTGCCGTAGTCGAAGCCCAGCAGCAGGCGCAGCTCGGCCATCAGGCGTGCCCTGCCTGGCTGGTCAGCAGGCTGAGGTTGATCCCCAGGCTTTGCGCGGCGGCCTGCAGGCGCTGCTCGCAGGCCATGCCGAAGAGGATCTCGGGGTCGAACGGGCAGTTGAGCCAGGCGTTATCGGCCAGTTCCGCCTCGAGCTGCCCGGCTTCCCAGCCGGCGTAGCCCAGGGTGATCAGGCTCTGCTTCGGGCCGACGCCGTCGGCGATGGCGAACAGCACATCCTGAGATGTCGACAGCGACAGGCCTTGCAGCTCGATGGTGGCCTGGTAGCTGCATTCGGCGCTGTGCAGGACGAAGCCGCGGTCGGTCTGCACCGGGCCGCCCTGGTAGATCGGGATCTGCAGGGTGCTGGCAGGCGGCTCCTCATCCGGGCGCAACTGCTCGAGGATATCGGCCAGGTTCAGCTCCTGCGGGCGATTGACCACCAGGCCCATGGCGCCGTTGGCGTTGTGCTCGACGATGTAGGTGAGGGTCTGGGCAAAGTTCGGATCGGCCATGTGCGGCATGGCAATCAGGAACTGGTGCTTGAGGTAGCTCGGCGTGAGGGTTTTCATGAGGGGTAGTGTGGCGTCAGGTGGCGAGGCTGACAAGCTGGCTGTGCGGTGTCGGTATCGGCCCTGTCGCGGCACAGCCCGTACCGGTCAATTGCTCGACAACCGGTCCCCACGCGCGAAGCGCCAGGTGCGGATGATCTCCAGCCGGTCGAACTCCGCCAGATCGCCGGTGAACGGCGCAAACGGGGCCGCCAGGCGCACGATGCGCTGGGCGGCCTGGTCCAGCACCGGTTGCCCGGAGGATTCGAGCACCAGCACTTCATACAGCGAACCGTCGCGGTTGATCGACACCATCATCCGCAGGCTGCCGTACATCTGCTGGCGCCGGGCTTCTTCCGGGTAGTTGAGGTTGCCGATGCGCTCGACTTTCTTGCGCCACTCCTCTTTGTACCAGGCGCCTTTGTCGCGCATGGTCGAGGCGGCGTTGAGGCGATGGATGCGTGGACGCTTGGCATACAGCTGCTGTTCGTTGGACAGCTCGGCTTCGAGGCTGGCGATCTGGCTCGACAGTTGCGAGCTGTCGAAGTCCGGCACAGGCGCGGGAGGCTTGGGTTGAGGCTTGCTTTCCTTTGGCGCGGTCTCGGCTTTCTGCGGTTTCGGCGCCTTGGTGGTCACCACTGACTTTTCCGGCGCCGCAGGCGTTTCCGGCCGGGCCGCAGGGGGCGGGGTGATCTTGTTGACCTTGCTGTCCTGGAACGGCGCCACCTCGGTGGTGGTGGGCACGGCTTTCTTGTCCAGGGTGCCACTGCCCTGCTGGTTGTCCTGGGCCTGGTAGTCGGCTTTTTCGGGCGGCTTTTCGCGCTTGAAGGTGGCCAGGGTGATGTCCATGGTCTGGCGGATTTCGGCGGGCTTGACCACGCTGAAGCCCACCCCGAGGATCAGCGCCAGGTGCACCAGCGCGGCCAGGAAAAGCGTGAAGCCGAGCCGGTCCACCGGGCGAATGCGCGGTGGCAGCAGGTCGGAGGGGATGTCGGCAGGCAGCGTCATCGGGTATCCAGCAACCGCAGTGGGGCAGCAGGTCGAGTGAAATGGACCGGCATCATACCCCACTCCAGGGTTTTGCTCCGCGTCGGCGGTCAGCGCGCCTTGAGCTTGCGATCAATGGCGTCCATCAGTTGGCCGCCGATATTGGTGTTGTAGGCCGCATCGATCTCGCGGATGCAGGTCGGGCTGGTGACGTTGATCTCGGTCAGCGAGTCGCCAATCACGTCCAGGCCGACGAACAGCAGGCCCTTTTCGCGCAGGGTCGGGCCGACCTGGGCGGCGATCCAGCGGTCGCGCTCGGTCAGCGGACGGGCTTCGCCACGGCCGCCGGCGGCCAGGTTGCCTCGGGTCTCGCCGCTGGCCGGGATGCGTGCCAGGCAGTAGGGCACCGGCTCGCCGTCGATCATCAGGATGCGCTTGTCGCCATCGACGATCTGCGGCAGGTAGGCCTGCGCCATGATCTGCTGGTGGCCATGCTGGGTCAGGGTTTCGAGGATCACCGAGAGGTTCGGGTCGCCCTGGCGGTGGCGGAACACCGACGCGCCGCCCATGCCGTCGAGCGGCTTGAGGATCACATCGCCATGGGTGGTGGCGAAGGCGCGCAGGATGTCGGCGCGGCGGCTGACCAGGGTCGGCGCCATGCACTGCGGGAACTGGGTGGCGAACAGCTTCTCGTTGCAGTCGCGCAGGCTCTGCGGCTTGTTGACGATCAGCACGCCTTCGCGCTCGGCCTGCTCCAGCAGGTAGGTGCTGTAGACGAACTCCATGTCGAAGGGTGGATCCTTGCGCATCAGGATCACATCCAGCTCGCTCAACGCGCTGTCCTGCTCATCGCCCAGTTCGAACCAGCGCGCCGGATCGGCGAACACCTTCAGCGGGCGCATCTGCGCGCGGGCCTGGCCGGCACCCAGGTAGAGGTCGCGCTGTTCCATGTAGAACAGGCTCCAGCCGCGCTCCTGCGCCGCCAGCAGCATGGCCAGCGAGCTGTCCTTCTTGTAGGAAATGGACGCGATGGGGTCCATGACAATCCCGAGGCGAACGCTCATGGGGTAATTCCTCTTGGCGGCAGGTGGCCGCGATGGCACGAAAGAAAAGTGGCTCAGGGTGGCGCCGGGAACGCGGCCGGTCAAGGGGGGAGGCAGATGGAATGCCTACCCGGACTGTGTTAAAAATGCCAGTCAGAGCGCTGCATCGCAGCCCTCGAGGTTTCATTCCTGGCTTGGCGATGGGTGACGCATTTCATGGAACAGCCCCTGAAGGTGATGGTGATCGACGATTCCCGCACCATCCGCCGCACCGCCCAGATGCTGCTGGGCGAGGTGGGTTGCGAGGTGATCACCGCCAGCGACGGTTTCGATGCCCTGGCCAAGATCGTCGATCACAAGCCGCGGATCATCTTCGTCGATGTACTGATGCCGCGCCTGGACGGTTACCAGACCTGCGCGGTGATCAAGCACAACAGTGCGTTCAAGGATATCCCGGTGATCCTGCTGTCCTCGCGTGATGGCCTGTTCGACAAGGCCCGCGGCCGGGTGGTCGGCTCCGATCAGTTCCTCACCAAACCGTTCAGCAAGGAAGAACTGCTCGACGCGATCCGTGCCCACGTGCCCGGATTCGCCGTGCAGGCACAACACGCACCCTGACCGCGCCCGCCCTGGCGCGGTCTTCATTTTCCTGATGGGGAAACCGTATGGCCCGAGTGCTGATTGTCGACGACTCGCCGACAGAGATGTACAGATTGACCGAATGGCTCGAAAAGCATGGCTACCAGGTGCTCAAGGCCAGCAACGGTGCCGATGGCGTGGCCCTGGCCCGCCAGGACAAGCCGGATGCGGTGCTGATGGACATCGTCATGCCCGGCATGAACGGCTTCCAGGCCACCCGTCAGCTCAGCAAGGACCCGGAAACCAGCGCCATCCCGGTGATCGTGGTCACCACCAAGGACCAGGAAACCGACCGCATCTGGGCCACGCGCCAGGGTGCCCGCGATTTCCTGACCAAGCCGGTGGAAGAAGACGCGCTGATCGCCAAGCTCAAAGAGGTGCTGGGCGCTTGACCACGCGCCCCCAGGGTGCGTCGCTGACCGCCTTCGAGCTGTTGCTGGACATCGACCGCCGCTGCCGCCTCTTGGTGGCCGACCAGCCGCTGCAGGACACGCGCCTGCAGCAGTGGAGCGGTATCGGTTTTCGCATCGCCGGGCAGTGGTTCGTCGCCCCCATGGGTGAGGTGGCCGAAGTGTTGCGCGAGCCGCGCAGCAGCCGGGTGCCTGGGGTGCAGCCATGGGTGTGCGGCGTGGCCAACCTGCGCGGTCGCCTGCTGCCGGTGATGGACCTGTCGGCGTTCTTCGGCCTTGGGCCGGCGGCCTCGGGCAAGCAGCGCCGCGTGCTGGTGCTGGACCATGACGACCTGTTCGTCGGCTTGCTGGTGGACGAAGTGGTCGGCTTGCAGCATTTCGACCTGAGCAGCCTGGAGCTGTCGCCGCCGCAACCACTGATCCGCGCTGCGGCGCGTTTCGTCCAGGGGCATTTCCCCCGTGAGCGCAACTGGGCGATCTTCAGCCCCTTCGCCCTGGCCCAGGCGCCGGGCTTTCTCGATGTGGCGTTGTAGAGGACCCTGCGACAGTGAACAAGCCCGCTCCAACCGTCGTTCCCGAAGCCGTGGCCCAGCGCCCGCGCAGCACGGCGCAGATCACCGTACTGTTCGTGGTGCTGATCCTGTCGATCGTGCTGCTGTTCGCCAACTTCGCCTACCTCAATACCCAGTCCAACCACGACAAGCAGTACATCGGCCATGCCGGCGAGCTGCGCGTGCTGTCCCAGCGCATCGCCAAGAACGCCACCGAGGCGGCGGCGGGCAAGGCCCTGGCGTTCAGGCTGCTGTCCGATGCCCGCAACGATTTCGAGCGCCGCTGGAAGTACCTGCGCGAGGGTGACAAGGCCACCGGCCTGCCGCCCGCACCGGCCACGGTGCGCGACGAAATGGACGCGGTGCGCCAGGACTGGGAGAACCTGCGGCGCAACACCGACACCATCCTGGCCAGCGAGCAGACCGTGCTGTCCTTGCACCAGGTGGCGGCAACCCTGGCCGAAACCGTGCCCCAGTTGCAGGTCGAGTACGAAAAGGTCGTGGAAATCCTGCTGCAGAGCGGTGCACCGGCCAGCCAGGTGGCCGTGGCCCAGCGCCAGTTGCTGTTGGCCGAGCGGATTCTCGGTTCGGTCAATACCGTGCTGGCCGGTGACGATACCTCGGTGCAGGCCGCCGACACCTTCGGCCGTGATGCCAGCCGCTTCGGCCAGGTGCTCGAAGGCATGCTCGGCGGCAATCCGGCGATCCAGGTGACCCGTGTCGAAGACCCGGACGCCCGCGCGCGCCTGGCCGAGATCGCTGAGCTGTTCCAGTTCGTTTCCGGCTCGGTCGACGAAATTCTCGAAACTTCACCGGAACTGCTGCGGGTGCGCGAGGCGGCGAGCAACATTTTCAGCCTGTCGCAGACCCTGCTCGACGAAGCCTCGCACCTGGCCAACGGTTTCGAGAACCTCGCCGGGCGCACCCTCGATACCGTCGGCGGCTACGTGCTCGGCCTGCTGGCGCTGGCCTCGATCATCCTCATC
Source organism: Pseudomonas wayambapalatensis (assembly GCA_014268975.2). Classification (GTDB taxonomy): domain Bacteria; phylum Pseudomonadota; class Gammaproteobacteria; order Pseudomonadales; family Pseudomonadaceae; genus Aquipseudomonas; species Aquipseudomonas wayambapalatensis. The sequence goes on from CP077096.1 coordinate 664,268, forward strand.
GGCCTGGTGATGGTCCGCGCCACCAACCGGCAACTGCGCGACACGGCGGAGAAGAACGAGCGCAACCAGCAGGCGATCATGCGCCTGCTCGATGAAATCGAAGAGCTGGCCGATGGCGACCTGACCGTCACGGTGTCGGTCACCGAGGATTTCACCGGCGCCATCGCCGACTCGATCAACTTCTCGGTAGACCAGTTGCGCGACCTGGTGGCGACCATAAACCACAGTGCCGAGCAGGTTGCCGCTGCGGTGCAGGACACCCAGAACACCGCACGCCAGCTGGCCAAGGCCTCGGAACACCAGGCCGACCAGATCAGCGAAGCGTCGCTGGCGGTGGGCGACATGGTCGAGTCGATCGACCGGGTTTCCGCCCACGCCTACGAGTCGGCCAAGGTCGCCGAGCGCTCGGTGGCCATCGCCAACAAGGGCAACGAGGTGGTGCACAACACCATCCATGGCATGGACAACATCCGCGAGCAGATCCAGGACACCGCCAAGCGCATCAAGCGTCTGGGCGAGTCTTCCCAGGAAATCGGTGACATTGTCAGCCTGATCGACGACATTGCCGAGCAGACCAACATCCTGGCCCTCAATGCGGCGATCCAGGCCTCGCTGGCGGGTGAAGCCGGGCGCGGCTTCGCCGTGGTCGCCGACGAGGTACAGCGCCTGGCTGAACGCTCGTCGTCGGCGACCCGACAGATCGAAGCACTGGTGCGGACCATCCAGGCCGATACCAACGAAGCGGTGATCTCCATGGAGCAGACCACCGCCGAAGTGGTGCGCGGTGCGCGTCTTGCCCAGGACGCCGGCGTGGCCCTGGCTGAAATCGAGGGCGTGTCGCAGAACCTGGCCGAGTTGATCCACAGCATTTCCGACGCGGCGCAACTGCAGACATCCTCGGCCGGGCAGATTTCCCACACCATGGCGGTGATCCAGCAGATCACCGCGCAGACCTCCGCCGGTTCCGGCGCTACCGCCGACAGCATTCGTCACTTGGCCAGAATGGCCAGCGAGATGCGCCGTTCGGTGTCTGGTTTCACCCTGCCGGCCCCGGCCGAGCGGCGCTGAGGAGAGGCCGATGGCCGTTACGGCAATGAGCCCCGAACGTCACGACACGGTCGCCCTTAGCTGGACCAAGGCGGCCATCGCCGATTGCCTGGGCCAGGCGCGCCAGGCGCTGGAGCGTTTTTCCAGCGAGCCGGGCGACCCGGCCTTGCTGGGGTTCTTCGTCGACAACCTGCATCAGGTGCAAGGGTGCCTGACGATGCTCGAGCTCAATGGCGCAGCGCGTCTGGCCGAGGAGCTGGAGTTGCTCGGGCGCGCCCTCTTCGAGGGCCAGGTCAGCCCGCGTGGCGATTGCCTGGGCGCGCTGTTCCGCGGCCTCGAGCAATTGCCGCCCTATCTCGAGCGCCTGCGGGGTGCGCGCCACGACCTGCCGTTGGTGGTGTTGCCGTTGCTCAACCAGTTGCGCCTGTGCCGTGGCGCCGAGCCGCTGGCCCAGGACAGCCTGATGGGAGAAGCGGCGCAGCGCCTGGCGGGGGCCAACGATCTGGCCAACCTCGACCTGTCGCTGGGCAACTGGCGCGACCAGTTGCAGGCCGGCCAGGGCCGCGATGCCCTGCGCTCGGTGATCACTGCCCTGTGCGACGACCTGGTGCGGATCAAGGAGCGGCTCGACCCGTTCGTACGGGGTGATAACGAGCAGCGCGACCCGCTCGATGTGCTGGTCGCGCCGCTGCGCCATGTAGCCGATACCCTCGCAGTGCTGGGTTTCCAGCAGCCGCGCCGGGTCATCATCGATCAGGTGCTCGCCTTGCAGGCCCTGGCCCAGGGCGAACGTGCCGTGGACGATGCGGTGCTGATGGATGTGGCCGGTGCCCTGTTGTACGTGGAGGCGACGCTCAACGGCATGGTCGGCGGCCTTGCCGAGGGCCTGGAAAGCGGCATGCCCGGCTCGGACGTGACCGAGATCCGCCAGCGGGTGTTCGAGGAGTCGCTCTCGGTGTTGCAGCAGGCCAAGGACCTGATCGGCGACTGCCTGGAATCCGGTTGGCCGCGCCAGCGTCTGCAGCCCCTGCCGGGCCTGCTGCAGCAGGTTCGTGGTGCGTTGGCGATGCTGATGCTGCCGGCCGCCTCCGAGGTCTTCGGAGTGTCGGCCGACTATGTGCAAGGTTGGCTGTCGCACCTCGATCAGGAGCCCCCGGAGCAGGAGTTGACCCACCTGGCCGAGGCCTTGAGCGCCGTGGAGTGCTACCTGCAATGGCGTGTAGCCGATCCGCTGGCAGATGCCCAGCGTTTCCTCGACATGGCCTTTGCAAGCCTGGCTGCGCTGGGGCTGCGCTGCAGCCACGAGGCCGTGAGCGCCACCGCGCAGATACCGGATGACGGCATCGACGACGAGTTGCGCCAGGTGTTCCTCGAAGAGGCCGGCGAGCTGTTGCCGGAGATCGAGCGCCAATGGTTGCGCTGGCGCGCCGACAATCAGCAGCGCGAGGCGTTGATCGAATTGCGCCGTGCCCTGCATACGTTAAAGGGCAGCGGGCGGATGGTGCACGCAGGTGCCGTGGCCGAGCTGGCCTGGGCGGCCGAGCATCTGCTCAATCGTGTGCTGGAAGGGCGCATCGTACTGAGCGGCGAGGGCGCTGTGGCCCTGCAGCAGGCCCTCGTCCACCTGCCCGATCTGCTCGCCGACTTCGCTGCCGGCCAGATACCTCGGTTGGCCGATGTCGAGCAGCTCAGCGGCCACTTGCATGTCCTGGCTGTCAACGACAAGGCGCCGGCCAGTGCCGATGACGGGCTCGACCCGCACCTGCTGGAGATTTTCCGCAACGAGGCCCAAGGCCATCTGGCCAGCCTCGACAGTTTCCTCACGGCTGCCGATGGCCAGGACACCCAGGTCAGCGACAGCCTGCAACGCGCGCTGCATACCCTCAAGGGCAGTGCGGCCATGGCCGGGGTGATGCCGATCGCGGAGCTGGCCACCGCCTTCGACCGCCTGGCGCGTGAATACAAGGCGCACCAACTGCCGTTGGAAGTGGCGGATATCGAATGGCTGGAAACGTCGCGCCGCCTGTTCCAGCTGGGCCTGGCCCAGCTTGAGCGCACACCGCTGGCACCGATTCCTGGCGCTGCGCAACTGATCGAGCAGGTCGGCGAAGCGGTGGATGCGCGCCTGGCGGTGCTGCAGGACGGGGCGCCGCACACCCGCCGTAGCCGCCGGGATCCGCAACTGATCGCCAGTTTCCTGGCCCAGGGGATGGATATTCTGCTCGATGCCGAGTCGCTGTTGTCGCGCTGGCAGGAGCACCCGCGCGAACGCCAGGAGCTGGACACGCTGCTTGACGAGCTGACGACCCTGGCCCACGGCGCGCACCTGGCCGATTTCTGGCAGGTGGATGAGCTTTGCGAAGCGCTGCTCGATCTGTACGGGGCGGTGGAGGAAGGCAGCCTGGTCGCCGACGGGCATTTCTTCTCCCAGGCGCAGCAGGCCCATGAAGCCCTGATCGACATGCTCGACGAGATTGCCGCGGGGCAGGAAGTCACCCCGCGCAACGAGTGCCTGGATGGCTTGCGTTCGTTGCTGGACGGGGCGCTCGACCCGGCGGCAACCGGGCTGGTGGGCGAGCAGGGCGTGACCCCGCTGGCCACTGCCATGGACCTGCCGGAGCCGGCAGTGGTGCAATTGTTCCTCGAAGAGGCCGGCGACATTCTCGACAGCGCCGACCAGGCTTTGCAGCGCTGGCGGCAGGAGCCTGACGGCAGTTGCGCGGTGTCCGCGCTGCAGCACGATGTGCAGACCTTGCGCGGCGGTGCGCAGATGGCCGCGATTGGCGCCATCGAGGTGCTCGCCCAGGAGCTGGCGTTGCTCTACGAAGGCGTGGTCGACCGCCGATTGGGCGCCAGCAAGGCACTGTTCGAGCTGCTGCAGCGCAGCCATGCGGCGCTGGGCCAGATGCTCGAAAGCCTGCGCCAGGGCCAGGTGCCGTCTTCGGCGGTGGCACTGCTTGGTGAGTTGCGTGAGTTCCGCCATGCGCCAAGCAGCGAGCCGGAGGGTGCAGAAACCCCCGGCGACAAGGAGCTGCTGGAAGTCTTCCTCGAAGAAAGCTCGGACATCGTCGAAAGCGCTGCAGCTGCATTGGCGCGCTGGCAGGCCGACCCGCGCAGCAGTGTCGAGGTGGAAAACCTGCTGCGCGACCTGCACACCCTCAAAGGCGGCGCGCGCATGGTGGAAATCGCCGCCATCGGCGACCTGGCCCACGAGCTGGAATTTCTCTACGAGCTGCTCGCCGCTGGCCGCCTGCCACCGACGCCTGCGCTGTTCAGCCTGCTGCAGAACTGCCACGACCGCCTCGCGCACATGCTCGACGCCGTGCGCCTGGGGCAGCCGCTGCACGCCGCGACGGCGCTGATCGATTACATCCGCAACTTCTCCAGCGCGGCGCTGACCGACAGCGCTGCCGGCCAGCCGTCGGTGGAGGCCGCGCCGCTCGACATACCGGCCGCCGCACCGGAGCGCGCACCCGGGGACATGGTCAAGGTCGATGCCGAACTGCTCGACGACCTGGGCAACCTGGCCAGCGAGCATGCGATCATTCGTGGTCGCATCGAGCAGCAGGTCAACGATGCACAGTTCGCCCTGAGCGAAATGGAAACCACCCTGGAGCGCATGCGCGACCAGTTGCTGCGCCTGGACAACGAAACCCAGGGCCGCATGTCCAGCCGCTGGCAGGCCGAGGGCGACGCCTACGACGACTTCGACCCGCTGGAAATGGACCGTCACTCGCAGTTGCAGCAGCTGTCGCGGGCGTTGTTCGAGTCGGCTTCCGACCTGCTCGACCTCAAGGAAACTCTTGCCTTGCGCGCCCAGGAGGCGCACGGCCTGCTGCAGCAGCAGGCGCGGGTCAACAGTCAGTTGCAGGAAGGCCTGACCGCCACCCTGATGGTGCCTTTCGAGCGCCTGGTGCCACGCCTGCAGCGCGTGGTGCGGCAGGTGGCGAGCGAGCTGGGCAAACAGGTCGAACTGGTGGTCGGCAACGCCGAGGGCGAGCTGGATCGCAGCGTACTGGAGCGCATGGTCGCGCCACTGGAGCACATGCTACGCAATGCTGTCGACCATGGCCTTGAACCGCGCGAGGTGCGCCTGGCGGCAGGCAAGCCGGAGCAGGGCACCATCCACCTCAATCTGCTGCACGAGGGCGCCGATATCGTCATCGAGATGAGTGACGACGGTGCCGGGGTGCCGCTGGAGGCGGTGCGCAAGAAGGCCATCAAGCGTGGCTTGCTGGCGCCACAGGCGCAGCTCAGCGATCACGAGATCCTGCAGTTCATCCTGCGTCCGGGCTTTTCCACGGCAGAGAAGATCACCCAGATTTCCGGGCGCGGGCTGGGCATGGACGTGGTCCATGAAGAGGTCAAGCAGTTGGGCGGCTCGATGAGCATCGAGTCCAGCCCTGGCAAGGGGGCACGCTTCCAGATCCGCCTGCCGTTCACGGTGTCGCTGAACCGGGCACTGATGGTGCACCTGGGCGAGGAACAGTACGCCATCCCGCTCAACACCATCGAGGGCATCGTCCGCGTGCCGCCCGCCGAGCTCGAGGCCTGCTATCAACTGGACCCGCCACGCTATCACTATGCTGGGCACGCCTACGACCTGCGCTATCTGGGCGAGCTGCTGCAGGATGTCGCTCGACCGCGCCTGCTGGGGCAAACCCTGCCCTTGCCGGTGCTGCTGGTGCATGCCCAGGAGCAGTCGTTCGCGATCCAGGCCGATGGCCTGTCGCCGAGCCGCGAGATCGTGGTGAAAAGCCTGGGGCCGCAGTTCGCTGCGGTGCCGGGGTTGTCGGGTGCGACCTTGCTCGGTGATGGGCGGGTGGTGCTGATTCTCGACCTGCTCGGTCAGCTGCGTGGCCAGCAGCGGCGCCTGGCGCGGTTGCCGGTGGGCGATGGCGAGCGGCGCCAACTGTTCGGCCCGGCAGCGCGGCGGCCGTTGCTGGTGATGGTGGTCGACGACTCGGTCACCGTGCGCAAGGTCACCAGCCGCCTGCTGGAACGTCATGGCATGAGCGTGTTGACCGCCAAGGACGGGGTCGATGCCATGGCCCTGCTGGAGGAACACCGCCCCGACGTGCTGCTGCTGGACATCGAAATGCCGCGCATGGACGGCTTCGAAGTGGCGACGCGGGTGCGGCGCGACAACCGACTGCACGACCTGCCAATCATCATGATCACCTCGCGTACCGGTCAGAAGCACCGCGATCGAGCCATGGCCATCGGCGTCAACGAATACCTCGGCAAGCCTTACCAGGAGTCGCTCCTGCTGCAGAGCATCGCCCACTGGAGCAAGCCCCATGCTTGAACATATCGCCGGCCAGCGCAGCAGCCTCACCGGCCTGTTGCTGCCCCTGGGCGACCGCACCCTGGTGCTGCCCAATGTCGCCGTCGCCGAGCTGATCGGTGAGCGTGCGTTCGTCTGCGAGCGGCACCAGCCGGCCTGGCACATGGGCTGGATCGACTGGCGCCAGCAGCGCTTGCCGCTCATCGGCTTCGAGGCGGCCTGTGGGGGCGAGACGCCTTGTGGCGAGCGGGCGCGGATCGTCGTGCTCAACGCCCTGGGCGATACCGGGCTGCGCTACCTGGCGGTGCTGCTGCAGGGGATTCCGCGCTCGTGCAAGCTCGACAGCCAGTTGAACTATGTGGACGTGCCACTGGGGGCAATGGAGCTGGCGGCGGTGCAGGTGGGCGATCAGGTGGCGCGGGTGCCTGACCTGGCGGCGCTCGAGCGGCTGGTGCGTGACGCGGATCTGCAACCTTTGGTGCAGTAGGATGGTGCTGTTGCGGGCCCTATCGCACCACTGCCTGTCAGGAACCCATTGACCTTGTGGAGGTCAGACTCTGCATGTACTACGGTGAACGCTTCAATGCCTGGACCCACCTGGTCGGTGCCGTCCTGGCCTGTATCGGTGCCATCTGGCTGATCGTCGTCGCGGGCTTGCAGGGCGACCCCTGGAAGATCGTCAGCTTCTCCATCTACGGCTTTACGCTGCTGTTGCTCTACAGCATTTCCACGCTTTATCACAGCACGCGCGGCCGGGCCAAGGTGGTCATGCGCAAGCTCGATCACCTGTCGATCTACCTGCTCATCGCCGGCAGCTATACACCGTTCTGCCTGGTCAGCCTGCGCGGGCCCTGGGGCTGGAGCCTGTTCGGCATCGTCTGGGGGCTGGCGGTGATCGGCATGCTCCAGGAGATCAAGCCGCGCTCCGAGGCGCGGGTGCTGTCGATCATCATCTACGCGGTGATGGGCTGGATCGTGCTGGTGGCGGTCAAGCCGCTGCTCTACAGCCTTGGCGGCGCCGGCTTTGCCTGGCTGGCGGCCGGCGGTGTGTTGTACACCGTCGGCATCATCTTCTTCGCCTTCGACAGCCGCTTTCGTCACTGGCACGGCATCTGGCACCTGTTCGTCATCGCTGGCAGCCTGATGCACTTCGTCGCGGTGTCCTTCTATGTGCTCTAGGGGCTGAGCCTAGAAATCGCCCCACAGCTGCTGCGCCACCGACAGCGCCACCACCGGCGCGGTCTCGGTGCGCAGTACGCGGGGGCCGAGGCGGGCGGCGTGGAAGCCGGCGCCCTTGGCCTGATCGACTTCGGCATCGCTCAAGCCACCCTCAGGTCCGATCAGGAAGGCCAGGCGCATCGGTTTGTCATGGCTGGTCAGCGGCTCGGCCACCGGGTGCAGGACCAGCTTGAGCTCGGCCTCGCTGTCTTTCAGCCATTCGGCCAGGGTCACCGGCGGATGGATCACGGGCAGGGTGGAGCGCCCGCATTGTTCGCAGGCGCTGATCGCCACCTGGCGCCAGTGGGCCAGGCGCTTGTCGGCACGCTCATCCTTCAGGCGTACTTCGCAGCGCTCGCTGACGATCGGGGTGATTTCGTTGACGCCCAGCTCGGTGGCCTTCTGGATCGCCCAGTCCATGCGCTCGCCGCGGGACAGCCCCTGGCCGAGGTGGATGTGCAGCGGCGAGTCGGGCTGGCCGGGCAGGGCCTGGTCGAGGCTGACGCGCACGGATTTCTTGCCCACTTCGAGCAACTGGCCGAGGTATTCCTGGCCGCTGCCGTCGAACAATTGCACGGCGGCGCCGGCGGTCATGCGCAGCACGCGGCCGATGTAGTGGGCCTGGGCCTCGGGCAGCTCGTGCTCACCAAGGCTTAGCGGGGCGTCGATGAAGAAGCGGGACAGTCTCATGGTTTGGCTCGGAATAGGGGGGGGACATCGTCCTCTGTAGGAGCGGGCTTGCCCGCGAATGCGTCAATGGCAGCACCGCAGCATCCGCGGGCAAGCCCGCTCCTACAGGGTTAGGTGATAGTTAGCCCGGATCGCGGAAGTCGGGATGGAAATCGGCCGGCACCGCCACGCTGACGCTGTCACGGGTGGCGATATCGATGCCTTCGCTGGCCACTTCGGCCAGGAAGTCGATCTGCTCCGGGGTGATCACGTAGGGCGGCAGGAAATACACCACGCTGCCCAGCGGACGCAACAGTGCGCCGCGCGCAAGGGCATGCTCGAAGACCTTCAGGCCGCGGCGTTCCTGCCATGGGTAGGCGACCTTGCCGGCCTTGTCCTTGACCATCTCGATGGCCAGGGCCATGCCGGTCTGGCGCACTTCGGCCACGTTCGGGTGATCGACCAGGTGCGCGGTGGCGCTGGCCATGCGCGCCGACAGCGCTTTGTTGGCGTCGATCACCTGGTCCTGCTCGAAGATGTCCAGGGTCGCCAGCGCCGCGGCGCAGGCCAGCGGGTTGCCGGTATAGCTGTGCGAATGGAGGAAGGCGCGCAGGGTCGGGTAGTCGTCGTAGAAGGCCTGGTACACGTCATCGGTGGTCAGGCAGGCGGCGAGCGGCAGGTAGCCACCGGTCAGGGCCTTTGACAGGCAGAGGAAGTCGGGGCGGATACCGGCCTGCTCGCAGGCGAACATCGTGCCGGTGCGGCCGAAGCCGACGGCGATTTCGTCATGGATCAGGTGCACGCCGTACCGGTCGCAGGCTTCACGCAGCAGCTTGAGATAGACCGGGTGATACATGCGCATGCCGCCAGCGCCCTGGATCAGCGGCTCGACGATGACTGCGGCGATCGTGGCGTGGTGTTCGGCCAGGGTCTGCTCCATGGCTGCGAACATGTTGCGCGAGTGCTCCTCCCAACCCATGCCTTCGGGGCGCAGGTAGCAATCGGGGCTGGGCACCTTGATGGTGTCGAGCAGCAGGGCCTTGTAGGTTTCGGTGAACAGCGGCACATCGCCGACCGACATCGCGGCGATGGTTTCGCCGTGGTAGCTGTTGGTCAGGGTGACGAAGCGCTTCTTGGCGCCTTGGCCCTTGTTCTGCCAGTAGTGGAAGCTCATCTTCAGCGCCACTTCGATGCATGACGAGCCGTTGTCGGCGTAGAACACCCGGTCCAGCCCGGCCGGGGTCATGGCCACCAGGCGCTCGGACAGCTCGATCACCGGCTGATGGCTGAAGCCTGCAAGGATCACGTGTTCGAGCTGGTCGACCTGGTCCTTGATGCGCTGGTTGATGCGCGGGTTGGCATGGCCGAAGACGTTGACCCACCAGGAGCTGACGGCGTCCAGATAGCGCTTGCCCTCGAAGTTCTCGAGCCAGACGCCCTCGCCACGGCGGATCGGGATCAGCGGCAGGCTCTCGTGGTCTTTCATCTGGGTGCAGGGGTGCCAGAGGACCTTGAGGTCGCGCTGCATCCACTGTTGATTCAGGCCCATGGGGCAGATCTCCTGGCTGGGGTGGCGTGTAGGACGGTGTAAGCCTAAGCAAAGGCACCCACAGGAACAACCTTGGGTTTTGTGCTGGCTTCTGCAGGAGCGGGCTTGTCGGGGCGCCGAACCGCCGCAAAGGAGCCACCACAGAAACCTGAACCATTCGAAGCACTTGATAGCGCTGTGCTGGCAGGCTCCCAGGACCTGACGTATTCTTAACGCATCTCTCCCGGGGAAATCCTCCCCGCTTACATTTCGCTTCTGATCCGGAGTTCGCCGACATGGCTGCTGCTTGGGTGCGCCTGTGCGCGTTGGTATTGATTGGTGCATCCAGCGCGGGTGCGCTGGCAAAGGACAAGACTCCCACGGCGATTGTCGTCGGCGGTGGCCTGGCAGGTCTGACGGCGGCCTACGAGCTGCAGGCCAAGGGCTGGCAGGTGACCCTGCTCGAAGCCAAGAGTGGCATGGGTGGCCGTTCGGGGCTGGCGACCAGCGAGTGGATCGGCAACAACAAGGCGCAGCCGGTACTCAATCAGTACCTGGACCGCTTCAAGCTGGAAACCTTGCCTGCGCCCGAGTTCGTGCGTACCCCAGGCTACTTGATCGACGGTGAGTACTTCAGCGCCGCCGACCTCGCCACCAAGCAGCCCGCGACCGCCGAGGCGATCAAGCGCTACGAGAAGACCCTCGATGACCTGGCCCGTTCGATCGATGATCCGCTGAACCCGGCGGCCAACAGCACGCTGTTCGCCCTCGATCAGATCAACGTCTCTACCTGGCTGGACAAGCTGCAACTGCCGGCGACCGCCCGTCAGTTGGTCAACCAGCAGATTCGGACCCGCTATGACGAGCCCTCGCGCCTGTCGTTGCTCTATTTCGCCCAGCAGAGCCGGGTCTATCGTGGGGTTGGCGATCGTGACCTGCGCGCCGCACGCCTGCCCGGCGGCAGCCCGGTGCTGGCCCAGGCCTTCGTCAAGCAGCTCAAGACCATCAAGACCAGTTCGCCTGTCACCGCCATCGTCCAGGACAAGGACGGCGTCACCGTCAAGGTGGGGGCCGTCGGCTATCAGGCTGACTATCTGGTCCTGGCCGTGCCGCTGCGCGCGCTGGCTAAGATCCAGATGACGCCGGGGCTGGACAATCAGCACCTGGCGGCGCTCAAGGGCACCAACTACGGCTGGCGCGACCAGTTGTTGCTCAAGTTCAAGAACCCGGTGTGGGAGAGCCGCGCGCGCATGTCGGGCGAGATCTTCAGCAACGCAGGCCTGGGCATGCTTTGGATCGAACCGGCGCTCAAGGGCGGTGCCAATGTGGTGATCAACCTGTCCGGCGACAATGCCCGCCTGCTGCAAGCCTTCGGTGACAAGCAGATGGTCGACCAGGTGCTGATTCGCCTGCATGCCTTCTACCCCCAGGCCCGTGGCGCCTTTACCGGTTATGAGGTCAAACGCTACAGCACCGATGCCGGCACCGGTGGCGCCTACCTGGCCTACGGACCGGGGCAGATCAGCAAGTACTGGCGTCTGTGGGAGCGACCGGTGCAACGTGTCGCCTTTGCTGGCGAGCACACCGATGCACTTTACCCGGGCACCCTGGAAGGCGCGCTGCGCAGTGGCCAGCGTGCTGCGGGCCAGATCGAGGACCTGGCTGCCGGCAAATCCTTCGATCCAGTGGTCAAGGCGGCGCCGGTCGCTGCAGCTGCTGCGGGCGCTGCAGCGGTGGGTGCGGCAGCCGGCAAGGACAAGCCTGGCTTCTTCTCCCGCCTGTTCGGTGGCGACGATAAACCGGTGGCCAAGGCCGAGCCGGTGGCCAAGGTGGACGAACCGACACCTGCGCCGCCAGCTCCGGCACCGGCAGCCGCACCTGCGGCGCCTGTGGCCAAGGAGGAGCCCGTCAAGGCTGCGCCGGCCAAGGCCGCACCTGCCAAGCACGTACCCGCGCACAAGCCGCCTGCCAAGCAGGCCAGCAAGCCGGAGCCGGTGAAGAAGGCGGCCGCAAAGGCCGAGCCCGTCAAGAAGAAACCCTCGGCCGACACTCAGGCCAAGGCGAACTGATTGACCATGGCGGGCACCTCGTGGCGTTGCTGCGAAGTGCCCGCGATAGTTCCTACCCTGACAAGTCCCCCGCGCCCGCTTATTGTTAATGTTGACTTAATTGGATGAATTCAAAATAAGCTATCGGTTAATTCGATAATAAAAAGCGGACTTTTCCGCTTTAATTCGATATTTATCGCGTTATCTTGTGCACAGCTTTCACGGGGAATACGCCAACATGCAACTGCGCAATTCTGCTTCTCGCTATGGTGCGGTCAGCATCTTCCTGCACTGGGGCGTGGCCCTTGTCGTATTCGGGTTGTTCGGTCTGGGTCTGTGGATGGTCGGTCTCGACTATTACGATCCTTGGCGCAAAGCCGGGCCCGACCTGCACAAGAGCATCGGTCTGGTATTGCTGGCAGTCATGCTGCTGCGCGTACTCTGGCGTTTGATCAGCCCACCTCCACCGGCTCCGGCCAACCACGGGTCACTCACCCGCGTGGCCGCCAAGCTGGGGCACCTGGCGCTGTATCTGGGGTTGTTTGCGGTGATGGCCGCCGGCTACCTGATCTCCACTGCCGACGGTGTCGGCATTCCGGTCTTCGGTCTGTTCGAGGTGCCGGCGCTGGTCAGCAACCTGCCCGATCAGGCGGACACTGCCGGTGTGATTCACCTGTACCTGGCCTGGGGGTTGGTGATCTTCGCCATCCTGCATGCCGTGGCAGCCTTGAAGCACCATTTCATTGACCGTGACGCGACCCTGACTCGTATGCTGGGCCGCAAAGCTTGACTCTCAACCTCAATTGCAAAGGAAGGAAGTAAGGATGTTGAAAAAGACTTTTGCCGCCCTGGCGCTCGGTACCGCTCTGATTGGCGCTGGTCAGGCCATGGCCGCTGACTACAAGATCGACAAGGAAGGCCAGCACGCTTTCGTCGACTGGAAGATCAGCCACCTGGGCTACAGCTTCATCCACGGCACATTCAAGGACTTCGACGGTTCGTTCTCCTGGGACAGCGCCAAGCCTGAAGCCAGCAAGATCAGCGTCGACCTGAAGACTGCCAGCCTGTGGTCCAACCATGCCGAGCGTGACAAGCACATCGCCAGTGCCGATTTCCTGGATGTGAAGAAGTATCCAGACGCCAAGTTCGTCTCCACTGCCGTCAAGTCCACCGGTGACAAGACTGCCGACGTGACCGGCGACCTGACCCTGCATGGCGTGACCAAGCCGGTCACCTTCAAGGCCGTGTTCAACGGCGAGGGCAAGGACCCGTGGGGTGGCGAGCGCGCTGGCTTCAACGCCAAGACCACGCTGAACCTGAACGACTTTGGCATCAAGGGCCCAGGCCCGACTTCCCAGACCCTGGATCTGGACATCAGCCTGGAAGGCGTGAAGCAGAAGTGATTCGCGTCATCTGAAACGACAAGGGGCCGCTATGCGGCCCCTTGTCGTTTCTGTCAGCCCTTGCGGGTCAGCAGCGCCGGACGCTCGCCACGTGGGCGGCTCGGCAGGTCATCCAGTTGCTCGGGCGTTGGGTAACGGTCGAGCTTGGACTCCTTGCGGATGATCACAGGCGTGCTCTGCGGCTCACGCGGATTGCGTACGGCAGGCTCCTGGCGGTTGCTGTCGTCCCGGCGCGCGCGGCCTGGGTTGCCATCACGGCGTGCACCACCACCATTGTTGTTGCGGGGACGCTTCTCGCCAGAGCCCTGGCCGCCCTGGCGCTGGCCGCCGCCACCGTTGTTGCTGCGAGGCTGGCCCGAACCCGAACGCTGCCCCTGGCCTTGAGCCTGGCCGCCGTTGCCGCCTGGGCGACGGTTGCGGCCCTGGTTCTTGCCGTTCTGGTAAGGGCTGACGTAGTCGGCGCGGTTACCGAAGTTGTCGATATCGTCGTCCAGGAATTCTTCCGGGTCGCGATCGGCAGGGACTTTGGGGACATTGCCCTGGGCCTGGCCGGCCTGCTGCTGACGCGGCTTCTTGTTGTCGCGCTGCTTGCGTGGTTCCTGCTTCTTCTGCTGTGGCTTGTCGCCCGCAGTGGCCTTGTCGGCAGGTTTGTCGGCGGCCTGTTGCTTGGCCTTGCCTTTGTCCTTGCCCTTGTCCTTGCGCCCGCCGCTGCCTTCCTTGCTGCCTTCGGCACGTTGCTGCTGGTTGCGCCTGCCGCGGCCGTTATTCTGCTGGCGCTCGCGCACCTCGGGTTTCTCGGCCTCGACCTGCGAGGCATCGAAGCCCATCAGGTCGCCATCCGGGATCCTCTGCTTGGTCACCCGCTCGATGCTCTTGAGCAGCTTCTCTTCGTCAGGTGCCACCAGCGAAATGGCTTCACCGGAGCGGCCGGCACGGCCAGTACGACCGATGCGGTGAACGTAGTCTTCCTCGACGTTGGGCAGTTCGAAGTTGACCACGTGCGGCAACTGGTCGATGTCCAGGCCGCGGGCGGCGATGTCAGTGGCGACCAGCACCCGCACGCTGTTGGCCTTGAAGTCGGCCAGAGCCTTGGTGCGCGCATTCTGGCTCTTGTTGCCGTGGATCGCGGCAGCGGTCAGACCGTGCTTTTCGAGGTACTCGGCAAGGCGGTTGGCGCCGTGCTTGGTACGGGTGAAGACCAGCACCTGTTCCCAGGCGCCGAGGGTGATCAGGTGGGCCAGCAGCGCACGCTTGTGGCTGGCGGGCAGGCGGTAGACGCGCTGCTCGATACGCTCGACGGTGGTATTGGGCGGCGTGACCTCGATGCGCTCGGGGTTGTGCAGCAACTTGTCGGCGAGGTCGGTGATGTCCTTGGAGAAGGTCGCCGAGAACAGCAGGTTCTGGCGCTTGGCCGGCAGGCGTGCGAGGACTTTCTTCACGTCATGGATGAAGCCCATGTCGAGCATGCGGTCGGCTTCGTCCAGAACGAGAATTTCCACCTTGGACAGATCGACGCTGCCTTGGCCGGCCAGGTCGAGCAGGCGGCCCGGGCAGGCGACCAGAACGTCGACACCCTTGGCCATCGCCTGGATCTGCGGGTTCATGCCGACGCCGCCGAAGATGCAGGCGCTGATGAAGTTCAGGTCGCGGGCGTAGATCTTGAAGCTGTCGTGGACCTGTGCGGCCAGTTCGCGGGTTGGGGTCAGGACCAGGACGCGCGGTTGGCGCGGGCCGTGACGCTGCGATTTGTCAGGGTGGCCACCCGGGAACAGGCGCTCGAGGATCGGCAGGGCGAAGCCACCGGTTTTACCAGTGCCAGTCTGCGCGGCGACCATCAGGTCGCGGCCTTGCAACACGGCGGGAATGGCCCGCTGTTGCACCGGGGTAGGCTGGGTGTAGCCCGCAGCCTCGATAGCGCGGACAAGTGCCTCGGAGAGACCGAGGGAAGCAAAGGACATGGGCAATCCTGTTCTCGTTTGGGCTGAGCCCTGTGGGATGTTCTGCCTGGCGCGACGGGCATCGGTGGGATGCGATCGCGTCCGGTCCAGCTGGGCTTACACTGCGCATCCTGGAGGCGGCGGGCGGGCACTTGAGTGTGCGTCGCTGCTGGTCGAGATGCCTGTTGCGAGGCCGAGCGTCCGGGCGTGAGCCGGGCGGGAAGGCCCGAGTATAACAGAGCTATCGCGAAGTGCTGCGATCCTGCTGCTCAACGGTGTCGAGAAAATGTCCATCGATGTTTGCGTTGCGCGTCTGCAGGGCAGTACAGGCGCGCTCCAGGGTGGTCAGCAGGGCTGTGCTCAGGCTTGCTGTGCGTCGATCAGATGCCGCTCGATATCCTTGTGGCGTGAGCCTAGCGACAGACGAAGGCCGGGTTGGCGCAAGCATTCGCGCAATTGCTCGGGGCTCATGCCACCCTGACGCTGATTGAAGTTTTCCAGGGCCTTGTCCCACCACGCCGTGGCGCAGGCGCGGTCGAATTCGTTGTCGTAGGGATAGCAGCCATAGAGCAGTTCGCGAGCGAACTGGCGGTGACGACTGGGTAGCGTCAGGCTCATGGCCTTGTAACCGAGGCGGTGCAGCGTGGGTGGGCGAGGCAGTTGGTCGTTGACCAGCGTGATGTCGGCCAGCGCGGCTTCGCCGAGCGGATCGTCGCCGTGCTTGCGCAGCCACGCCTGGATCTTGGCACGGAACTGCGCCTTGCGGCTCCAATAGTGGTGGATGACGTCGGTGCAGGTGGCCAGTTGCAGCTTGCGGTAGGCGGCGACCGCCAGGCAGAACTCCTCGAGCGTATAGGCCTCGCGCGCCAGGGGATAGAGCTCGTCCATCAGGGCGATGGAGTGGTCCAGGGTCGTTGCGTCCTGTGCAGTCAGGCCGATGACGCCGGAGTTGACCAGCGGCATCTGGCAGTCGGCCAGGCCACGTTGCTGCAGGAGGGTCAGCAGGTTCTTGTACAGCAGGCACTTCCGGTTTTCGCCGTAGCGTCCGTCGATGGCGTTGCAGAGCACCGCGCCTGGCTTGACCCGGCGGAACAGTTCGATCGGCGACTGGCGGAAGAAGGTGTCGGTGTCGATCAGGACCGCGCGCGGGTGTTGTTCGAGGACCTGGCGCAGCAGCACATGCTTGCTGCGGAAGTGATAGCCGTGGGGCTGGTTCCACGTTGTACGCGTGTGCTCATCGAGCAGGTGCACGGTGACGGGCAGCTTGGCGTAGGGTTCGGGGTTGTCGGTGTAGACCTGGATGTCCATGGCTTCACCTGGCGTCTTGCGCAGGTTGGCCAGGGCGCTGACGATGCTGAAGCACGCTTCCTGGTGATAGGTAGCCGGGCCGAAGGCGAGGTAGACGAGTTGCGGGGTGTCACAGTTGCACGGCTGCATCGAGGGAAACCTGGTATCAGCTTGAATGATCAAGGCTCCAATCTACGTTCGGAGCCTTAATCATTGCTGAAATTTTTGTTACCAAAAGGTGTCAGCGTGGCAGCTTGAGGTTGTTCCAGATCGCCAGGCTCGGCTCGGCCTGGTTCAGGGTATAGAAGTGCAGGCCCGGCGCACCGCCTTGCAGCAGCTCTTCGCACATGGTGCTGATCACTTCTTCGCCGAATGCCTGGATACTGGCGGCATCGTCGCCGTAGGCCTCCAGTTGCTTTCGGATCCAGCGTGGGATCTCGGCACCGCAGGCGTCGGAGAAGCGCGCCAGCTTGCTGTAGTTGGTGATCGGCATGATGCCGGGCACTACCGGAATGTCCACGCCCAGCTTCTGTACGCGCTCGACGAAGTAGAAGTAGCTGTCGGCGTTGAAGAAGTATTGGGTGATGGCGCTGTCGGCACCGGCCTTGACCTTGTGTACGAAGTTGGCCAGGTCGTCCTCGAAATTGTGCGCCTGTGGGTGCATTTCGGGGTAGGCGGCGACTTCCAGGTGGAAGTGGTCACCGGTTTCCTGGCGGATGAATTCGACCAGGTCGCTGGCGTGGCGCAGCTCGCCACTGGCCATGCCCATGCCGGACGGCAGATCGCCGCGCAGGGCGACGATGCGCTTGATCCCGGCCGCCTTGTATTCAGCGATCAGGGCGCGCAGGTCGTCCTTGCTGTCGCCGACGCACGACAGGTGCGGGGCTGCAGGGACCTTCACTTCGTTTTCCAGTTGCAGCACGGTGTTCAGCGTGCGATCGCGGGTCGAGCCGCCGGCGCCGTAGGTGCAGGAGAAGAAGTCGGGGTTATAGGTGGCCAGTTGACGGGCAACGGCCATGAGTTTTTCGTGACCGGCATCGGTCTTGGTCGGGAAGAACTCGAAACTGTAGCGGCGTTCCTGGGACATCGGTCGTTCCTCTGGCAGCGTGCCTCAAGCGTCAGGCTGCAAATAAAAGCCAGATCGGTGATGGCCGATCTGGCTTGGGCGTAGTTCAAGATCCTTGCGCTGCTGCGGCGCGCAATGCGCGCCGCATGCCGCTTAGTAGCGGTACGCGTCGGGCTTGAACGGGCCTTCGACAGTCACGCCGATGTACTCGGCCTGCTGCGGGGTCAGCTGGGTAACCACGCCGCCGAAGCCGCGGACCATTTCCAGGGCCACTTCTTCGTCGAGCTTCTTGGGCAGCACTTCGACGGTCAGGCGCTCGGCCTTCTTCGCGGCAGGCAGCTCGGCGAACTTCTGCTCGAACAGGAAGATCTGCGCCAGTACCTGGTTGGCGAACGAGCCGTCCATGATGCGGCTCGGGTGGCCAGTGGCGTTGCCCAGGTTCACCAGACGGCCTTCGGCCAGCAGGATCAGGTAGTCGTCATTCTGCGGATCGAAGGTGCCAGCGCCGGTGCGGTGGATCTTGTGCACCTGTGGCTTGACCTCTTCCCATGCCCAGTTCTTGCGCATGAAGGCGGTGTCGATCTCATTGTCGAAGTGACCGATGTTGCAGACCACTGCACGCTTTTTCAGGGCCTTGAGCATGTTGGCGTCGCAGACGTTGACGTTACCGGTGGTGGTGACGATCAGGTCGATGCGGCCCAGCAGGTCCTTGTTGATGCCGGCTTCGGTACCGGTGTTGATACCGTCCTTGAACGGCGAGACCACTTCGAAGCCGTCCATGCAGGCCTGCATGGCGCAGATCGGATCGACTTCGGTGACCTTGACGATCATGCCTTCCTGGCGCAGGGACTGGGCCGAGCCCTTGCCCACGTCGCCGTAGCCGATCACCAGGGCCTGCTTGCCCGACAGCAGGTGGTCGGTGCCGCGCTTGATGGCGTCGTTCAGGCTGTGACGGCAGCCGTACTTGTTGTCGTTCTTGCTCTTGGTGACCGAGTCGTTGACGTTGATCGCCGGGACTTTCAGCTCGCCCTTGGCCAGCATGTCCAGCAGGCGGTGCACGCCAGTGGTGGTCTCTTCGGTCACGCCGTGGATCTTGTCCAGCATGGCCGGGTATTTCTTGTGCAGGATTTCGGTCAGGTCACCGCCGTCGTCCAGGACCATGTTGGCGTCCCATGGCTGGCCATCTTTGAGGATGGTCTGCTCGATGCACCACTCGTACTCCTGCTCGGTTTCACCTTTCCAGGCGAATACCGGGATGCCGGCAGCGGCGATGGCGGCGGCAGCCTGGTCCTGGGTGGAGAAGATGTTGCAGGACGACCAGCGCACTTCGGCGCCCAGGGCGACGAGGGTCTCGATCAGCACGGCGGTCTGGATGGTCATGTGGATGCAGCCGATGATCTTAGCGCCCTTGAGCGGTTGCTCGGCTTGATACTTGCGGCGCAGGCCCATCAGTGCGGGCATTTCCGATTCGGCGATGATGACTTCCTTGCGGCCCCAGTCGGCCAGGGAAATGTCGGCGACCTTGAAGTCGGAAAAACCAGCGGGCGTGTTTACAGCGCTCATGAAGAGCCTCCATTCGTAGTGTGCGAATGGGCGCCGTTGTGCGTTGAGCGTCCGCAGGAGCGGACAACGCCCCATCCGAGCCTGACAGGTGAACCTGCTGCAGCGCCCCTCGGACAGGTGGCGGGATGACCACCGCAGCGGGTGGCCATTGGAAACGGCGAGATTATAGCCGCGGCTGTGTGACACACCCAAGACTTTCTGTCGATTTATCGCGACGATAGTCGATGTTCAATGGAGGCGGGCCGGTGGGTCTGCCATCATTGCCCCATGTCAGTCAGGCACGTCAGGAGTTGTAATGAATTTCCACACGCGCAAATGGGTAAAACCCGAAGACCTCAATCCCAACGGCACCCTGTTCGGTGGCAGCCTGCTGCGCTGGATCGACGAGGAAGCGGCGATCTACGCCATCGTCCAGTTGGGCAACCAGCGGGTGGTGACCAAGTATATTTCCGAGATCAACTTCGTCAGCGCCTCGCGCCAGGGCGAGATCATCGAGCTGGGTATCACCGCCACCGAGTTCGGTCGCACCTCGATCACCCTGCAGTGCGAAGTGCGCAACAAGATCACCCGCAAGAGCATCCTCACCGTCGACAAGATGGTCTTCGTCAATCTGGGCGAGGATGGCCTGCCGGCACCGCACGGGCGCACCGAGATCAAGTACATCCAGGATCAGTTCCCGGATTCGGCGGTGGAGTAGTGCTGGAAACCGTGCGGCGCACTTCGCGGGCTTGCTCGCGGAGTGCGCCGTTGTAATCACGGCTGGGCGCTTACCCGGCGCACCACCTTGCCGATTGTCAGCCCCTGCACCAGGATCGACGACAGCACCACGATGTAGGTGATCGACAGCAACAGGTCGCGTTCGTCTCCCACCGGCAGCGACAGCGCCAGGGCCACCGATACGCCCCCGCGCAAGCCTCCCCAGGTCAATACCCGCACCGTGCCACGTGGCACTTCGCGCCAGCGCCGCAGCAAGACGATGGCTGGTGCCACGGTCAACAGGCGCGATGCCAGCACCGCGACCGCAAGCACGCCACCCGCTGCCAGGTGCAGCCAGTTGAACGGCAGCAGCAACAGCTCCAGGCCGATCAGGGCGAAGAGCAGGGCATTGAGCATGTCGTCGATCAGCTCCCAGAAACCGTCCATGTAACGACGGGTCATGTCGTTCATCGCCAGGTTACGCCCCAGGTTGCCGATGATCAGGCCGGCTACCACCATGGCGATTGGCGCCGACACGTGCAGTTCGTAGCACATGGCCGAGCCGCCGATCACCAGCGCCAGGGTCAGCATCACCTCGACCTGATACTGCTCGATGCTCTTGATCATGCGGTAGGTGGCGTAGCCGATCAGCCCACCGAACACCACGCCGCCGATGGCTTCGCGGGCGAACAGGATGGCGGTGTCGGAAACGCTCGGCGTCTCGCCGAGCTGGATGATGCCCAGCAGCACGGTGAACACCACCACCGCAGTGCCGTCGTTGAACAGCGACTCACCGACGATGGTGGTCTTCAGCGGTTTGGAGGCGTTGGCGGTACGCAGTGCACCGAGCACCGCTATGGGATCGGTCGGCGAGATCAGTGCGCCGAACAGCAGGCAGTAGATCAGCGGTACGTCCCAGCCGAACATCGCGAACACCCAGTGGGCGAGGTAGCCGATCACCACGGTGGCGATCAGTACGCCGATGGTGGCGAGCAGGCCGATTGGCCAGCGGTAGCTGCGCAGGTCGCCGAGGTTGACGTGCAAAGCGCCCGCGAACAGCAGGAACGACAGCATCCAGTGCATCAGCAGGTCATTGAAGTCGATCTGGTTCATCAGGCCTTCGACGCGTTCCTCCAGGCCGGGGAAGCCGATCAGGCTCAGGCCCTGCAGGATCAGTGAGAACAACAGGGCGGTGACCATCACGCCGATGGCGGGCGGCAGGCCGATGAAACGGTAGTTCACATAGGTGAGGAGGGTGGTGAGGCAGATGAACGCGGCAACTAATTCAAGCATCCTGAATCCTGTGACAATGGCTTCCAAGTCGTAACCCGAAGGGCTCGGGCAGTTCTTTGATGGCCTGACGGAGCGCTCGGGACACACCTTATGACCGGAATTATAAGGATCGTTCCTCAATTCACCGCTGAAGCGGCCCTGTAGGAGCAACTGTCTGGTTCACATCTGACGGCCAGCTCATCCTTCTGTGTAGGAGCGGGCTTGCCCGCGAACACCGGCTTGGCCGGTGCCCTGCACCGCGGTGTATGTTTCGCGGGCAAACCCGCTCCTGCAAGCGCTGCCCGGATCGCGTATATAGTGACTCGAGTCTTGTCCAAGGAACTCCACGCGTGCTGGCAACTTCCCTCGTCCTGATCGCCGCCCTGCTGCATGCCACCTGGAACACCCTCATCAAGTTCAGTGCCGAGCGCCTGCTGGTAATCGCCAGCATGGACGCGGTGGCGCTGGTCTTCGCGGTGCTGGCGGTGGCGTTCGTCGAGCCCCCTCCGGCGGCGATCTGGCCATGGCTGCTGGCCTCGGCGCTGGCCGAGCAGGCCTATCGTGTCCTGCTGATCAAGGCCTACCGGGTCGGTGACCTGGGCCTGGTCTATCCTCTGATGCGGGGATTGTCGCCGCTGGTGGTGCTGGGGTTGACCCTGGCCTTTGCCGGTGAATCGCTGAGCAACCAGCAGATCATTGGCATTCTGCTGATCCCCTGCGGCATGGCCTGTCTGCTCTGGCAGGGCGGTGGCGGTGATCGGCTGCCCTGGTCGATGCTGCCGGTGGTGGCGCTGATCGGCCTGTGCATCGGTTGTTACACCTGGTTCGACGGCCAGGCGGTGCGCCTGTGGGGTAAACCCTGGGACTACCTGGTCTGGCTTACGCTGCTGAGTGCCTGGCCGTTCCCGGTGCTGGCAGGCGTGGCCCGACGTGAACCCTTCGTGCAGTTCTGGCGCAGCCAGTGGCGGCTTGGGTTGGCGGTGGGGCTGTGTGTATTGCTGAGTTACGCCCTGGTGCTGTGGGCCATGCACCTGGGGTCGGTGGCCGAGGCGGCGGCGCTGCGGGAGGTCAGTGTGATCCTGGTGGTGCTGTTGGGCATGCGCTACCTCAAAGAACCTTTTGGCGGTCCGAGACTCTTAGCTTGCGGGCTGGTCCTGGCAGGCATGCTGGTGATGAAGCTCTGACCTTTCTGAACGAGGAGCCAGTCCATGACCGTTGCCCTGTGGTGCATCCTGATCGCCCTGGTCCTGCCGCCGTTGTGCGCATTGATCGCCAAAGTCGCCAGTGGCCGTTTTGGCTTGAGCGACAACCATGATCCGCGAGCCTTTCTCGACACGCTCTCAGGCTTGCCTCGGCGCGCTCATGCGGCGCAGCAGAACGGCTACGAGGCGTTTCCTGCCTTCGCCGCAGCGGTGCTGGTGGCCGATATCGTCGGTAACGCCGAGCAAGTGACCCAGGATGTACTGGCGGTGCTGTATATCACCAGCCGGCTGCTGTACATCATCTGTTACCTGGCGGACTGGGCGGCGTTGCGCTCGCTGGTGTGGTTTGCCGGGTTGGCGTTGATCGTGTCGTTGTTCGTCGTATCGGCGTGAAGCCATCGCGGGGCAAGCCCGCGATAGCTTCACCACCGATCACGGCACCTTCGGCACTTCAGGCAGGGCAGCCCCCTTGGGCCACAGCATCCAGATCTGTCCTTGCTGCTTCATGTTGCCTGCCAGCTCGCCGGCCTCGGGGCCGGTGCCCCAGAACAAGTCGGCGCGCACTTCGCCGGTGATCGCGCCGCCGGTGTCTTGCGCACCCACCGGGCGCACCACCGGCGAGCCATCCGGCCGGGTGGTGGACAGCCACAGCAGGCTGCCCAGCGGAATCACCTTGCGGTCGATGGCCACGCTGTAGCCTGCGGTCAATGGCACGTTGAGCGAGCCGCGCGGGCCTTCGTTGCTGTCGGTTCCTGCGGCGAAGAACACATAGCTCGGGTTGCTCGCCAGCAGCTCCGGCACCCGCTGGGGGTTGGCCTGGGCCCAGGCGTGGATGCTGCCCATGGTCACGTCTTCTTTTTTCAATTGGCCCTGATCCACCAGCCAGCGGCCAATCGGTCGGTAAGGGTGGCCGTTTTGGTCGGCATAGCCCAGGCGCAGTTGGCGACCGCTCTCCAGTTGCACGCGACCGGAACCCTGGATCTGCAGGAACTGCAGGTCCATCGGGTCGGTCAGCCAGGCCAGCACCGGCGCCTTCACACCCTGGCGGTTGATCACTTCGGCGGTGTCGTAGGGCTTGAGCACGCGACCTTCGAGACGACCGCGCAGGCGTTTGCCCTTGAGTTCGGGGTATACGCTGGCCAGGTCGACCACGATCATGTCGTCGGGCGGACCATAGACCGGGACACTGGCCTTTGCGGTACGTGTCAGGCTGCCGGGATAGACCGGTTCGTAGTAGCCGGTGATCAGGCCATTGGCGTTGTTTTCTGCAGAGCGCAGACCATAGACCTGCAGATTCTGTTGCAGGAAGGCGCGCACCTGGGCGGCGTCTGCCGGTACTCCGGCAGCGGCATTGCAGGTAGCGGCCCACACCGGATCACGCTTGAGTTTCTCGCAGCCGTTGCGCCAGGCCTGGAAGCCTGCGACCAGGTCGGTGTCAGTGACACTCGGCAAATCTTGCCAGGTGGCATCGGCATAGGTGGCGATGGCGTGGGGCTCAGGTTTTGTACCCTCACCGCCGTTGCAGCCGGCCAGCAGGGCCAGGGCCGGGAGTGCCCAGGCGAGAGGGCGCAAAGCAGATTTCATAAGCAGGGTCCTGTTGCGGGCACAGATGAAAAATCGCCCTTGTCTTTTGTGTGGCTATTGGTCTTTACCCGGCGGGCAGCGATACTGGCGACCCGTTCATGCAGGCCGAAGAGACCGTGATGTTCAAGCGATTGACCGTAGTGCTGCTCGCCACCCTGGCCCTGACCGCTTGCGAGCGTGTCGATCCGAACTCGCCATTGGGCCAGCGCAAGGCGATCTTCAAGGACATGCTCAAGACCAGCGAAGACCTGGGCGGCATGTTGCGCGGCCGCTTGCCGTTCGACGGGATGAGGTTCGCCGAGGGGGCGGTGAAGCTCGATACCCTGGCCCACGAACCCTGGCAGCACTTCCCGCAGGCGCGTGACGGGGGTGACAGCAGCGCCCGGCCTGAGGTCTGGGAGCGCCAGGCGCGGTTTCATGACCTGGCCCGCCAGCTCGAGGGGGTTACCGGCGAACTGGTCGGTGTGACCCGCAGCCAGCCACTGGATGCGGCTGGGCTGAAGGCGCCGATGGACCGCGTCGAGGCGGCGTGCAAGGCCTGTCATACCGAGTTTCGCAATCATTGATGATCTGCAGTGCCCTGTGCGGGAGCGGCCGCGCTTGCCGTTGGCCTCAGCGCTCGAGCTCGTCGACCGCTTCCTGCAGTTCTTTCTTCGCCTCGGCGAGCTTCTCCTTGCGCTTGTTGATCTTTTCCGCGTCACCTTTTTTCATGGCCTTGTCCAGGTCCTTGGTGCGTTGGTTCACCTCGTGGCGGGCATCGAGCACCTTCTGCTCGCGTTCCTTGCGCAGGCCCGCATCGGTGCAGTGTTCGGTGACTTCGCTCAGTGCCTTTTCCAGGCCCGCCTGCTGGTCGGTGTTGCCGTGTGCACGGGCTTGCTCGATCTGGGTGCTGATGGCCTGGCGCTTGGCGGCGCAGCCGGTCAGCTCCGGCTGCACCTCTGCGGCCAGGGCGCTGTTGGCGACCAGGCCCAGTGCGGAAGACAGAATGAAGGTCGAGAGCAGTTTCATGAAGGGCTCCAGTCGGGAGGCGGCAGAAACGGAAATGCTGCCCTGATCTGCGAAAATTAGAAACCCTCTATTGCATGCCGACGCAGTTCTCCGGCCACGGCCAGCACTTCCTCATGGGCGAAAAAGGCCCGCAACTGCCCGGCCCTGCCACGGCCAACCCCCGGTTCGGCAAGCCATTGCTCAATGTTTCGGCTGGCCAGTGTCTGCCAGTCCGGGCCCAGGCGCAGGTTACTTGGGGCCGGAACACCCAGGGCGCGCAGCCAGCGTTCGAACGGCTGTGTGCGGGCCGTCATGAAGGCCTGATGCAGTTTTTCGGCGCGTACGCTGCCAATCCCCGGGACCTGCAGCAGGTCATCGTGGCCAAGCTCCAGCCAGCGGGTCAGGGTGTCGCCCAGGCCTTGCTCGGTGAGTAACTGCCAGGTGCCGGGGCCCAGGCCTGGCATGTTCAACCCTTGCTTGCCCGAGAGCCACGTGAGGCGAGCAAGGTACTGTTGGCTGCAGTCGTCGCGAGGTGTCCAGCAACTGAGCGGGTGGTAGCGGCCTGGGTCGGGTACTGCGACGGGGACGCGCTGCAGACTGCGCAGCACCACACTTTCGAACCGCGGGATGGTGAGCCCGGCCAGGCTCACCGCCACCTGGTCTCCGGGGCGGATATCCAGTTGCTGCCAGCGCTGCAGCGAGCCGAGGCTGATCTGGCGAACGAGGCGGTCGTCCAGCTTTACAGGCTGAACCTCCAGCAGCGGGGTGATGCGGCCGCTGCGGCCGATGCGGAAGCTGACCTGGCGCACTTCGGTCAGCACCTGGCGGTAGGGGTATTTCCAGGCAGCGATCCAGTAAGGCGCCTGGGCCCGCCAGCGCGTGGCGGGCGGACGGCTGTCCTGGCGCAGAATCACGCCATCGGTGGCGAACGGCAGGGGTGAGCGGTACCAGTGTTGGCGCCAGTGGGCCGCTTGTTCGAGGTTGTCGATCGGCACGCTCAGGCGGCGGCTGTCAGCAAAGCCCAGCGCTTCCAGCTGGGCCAGGCGCTGCGCCTGGTTTTCGGGACCCTCGGGCCAGTCCCAGACGAACAGCCCGATCCCTGCGGCCTGGTCCGCAGGCAGTTGCTTGCGTGCCAGCAGGCCGGCGACGATGCCACGAGCGTTGACCGAACCTGCCTGTGCCTGCACATGGTCTTCGAGCTGCCAGTACAGCTCACCTTGGAGCACAAGGTCGTGCGGCCCGGATAGTTGCCGTATGTCGGCACGCAGGTGCGGGATATGCCGGCTCCAGTCGTGGCCGTGCACACCATCGCCGCGGCTGAGCAGCGTGCTCAGGCGTCCCTGTCGGTAGATCAGCGACACCGCGACGCCGTCGACCTTGGGTTGTATCCAGACAGCCTGCCGGCCCTGCAACCATTGGCCTGCAGCGGCTTCGTCGGCCAGCTTGGCAACGCCGGTATGTGCCACCGGGTGGGCATGTGGACCTGCGGCCGTGGCCAGTGGCGAGTCGCGATGAGGTTGTCCGAAACAGCCTTGCAGGTGCTCCAGCCGATGCCGGCTCTGGTCGTAGAGCTCATCGGCCACTGTGGCGATGCCCTGGCGATGGTAGCGGTCGTCCCATTCGGCGAGGGTCTGGCGCAATTGTGCGATTTCATCGGTGGCGCGCCGTGGCGGCCAATCGGGGCAGGGGGTGGCCAACGCTGCTGAGCTGAAGGCGATGAGTAGCAGTAGGGTGAGCAAGCGAATCGACATGGCCAGCATCCTTGCATGGCAGGAGGAAGGGCTCAGCCTAGGCGCCGATGTTCAGGTGTGCCGGGACAGGACTGTCAGGTGATGTGTCACAAAAAAGCCCCTGCTGATTGCTCGGCAGGGGCTTTCCGTTACTGCTGTAGGAGGCTTACAGGCCGGCGGCGTCGCGCAGGGCGGCGGCGCGGTCGGTGCGCTCCCAGGTGAAGGTGGTGAAGGTGTCGTCACCCACGGTCTTCTGCTGCGGCTCACGGCCGAAGTGACCGTAGGCGGCCGTCTCCTGGTACATCGGGTGCAGCAGGTCGAGCATGGTGGTGATCGCGTAGGGGCGCAGGTCGAAGCACTCGCGCACCAGCTGGATGATCTTGTCGTCGGACACCTTGCCGGTACCGAAGGTGTTGATCGAGATGGAGGTCGGTTGGGCTACGCCGATGGCGTAGGAAACCTGGATCTCGCAACGCTCGGCCAGGCCTGCGGCAACGATGTTCTTGGCCACGTAGCGACCGGCGTAGGCTGCGGAACGGTCGACCTTGGACGGGTCCTTGCCGGAGAACGCGCCACCACCGTGACGGGCCATGCCGCCGTAGGAGTCGACGATGATCTTGCGACCGGTCAGGCCGCAGTCGCCCACCGGGCCGCCGATGATGAAGTTGCCGGTCGGGTTGATGTGGTACTGGGTGTCCTTGTGCAGCAGTTCGGCCGGCAGGGTGTGCTTGACGATCAGTTCCATCACCGCTTCCTGCAGGTCTTTCTGCGACACTTCAGGATTGTGCTGGGTCGACAGGACCACCGCGTCGATGCCGACCACCTTGCCATTCTCGTAGCGGCAGGTGACCTGGGACTTGGCGTCCGGGCGCAGCCATGGCAGCAGCTTGGACTTGCGCGCTTCGGCCTGGCGCTCGACCAGGCGGTGCGAGAAGCAGATCGGCGCAGGCATCAGCACTTCGGTTTCGTTGCTGGCGTAGCCGAACATCAGGCCCTGGTCGCCTGCGCCCTGGTCTTCCGGCTTGGAGCGATCGACGCCCTGGGCGATGTCCACCGACTGCTTGCCGATGATGTTCATCACGGCGCAGGTGGCGCCGTCGAAGCCGACGTCGGAGCTGTTGTAGCCGATGTCGATGATGACCTTGCGCACCAGGTCTTCCAGATCGACCCAGGCCGAGGTGGTGACTTCGCCGGCGATGATGGCGACACCGGTCTTGACCAAGGTTTCACAGGCTACGCGGGCGTATTTGTCCTGGGCGATGATTGCGTCCAGGACCGCGTCGGAAATCTGGTCGGCGATCTTGTCCGGATGCCCTTCGGACACGGACTCGGAAGTGAAAAGGGAGTATTCGCTCATCTCGAGGGGTTCCTAAAATTTACCGATGTGTGTGTCGCCAGCGGCCCGCTGGAAATGACGGACCTGAATCTGGAAACCGTTACGCAAGCCAACATAGAGGCTGTCCCCGGGAGTCAGCCCCGCAGCATTGGCCCAGCGGGCCAGGTCGTCCTGCTCGAAGCCCAGCCAGAGGTCGCCGCAGGCGTCCCGCGCCCACCCCTGGTTATGGCTGCACAGCTCGGTGACCAGCAGGCTGCCGCCCGCTTTCACCCGTTTGGCCAGCAGGCGCAAGGCCAGGGCCGGGTCGCTGAAATGGTGCAGGACCATGTTCAGCACAACGCAGTCGGCTTCCACATCCGTTGCACCCAGTGCATCGGCCAACTGCAGGATTACATTATCCAGGCCTTCACGTTCGCAGACCTGGCGAGCCAGTTCGAGCATGGTCGGGCTGTTGTCCATCGCCGTGACCTGAGCGAAGCGCTGCGCCAGATCAGGCAGGAAGCCGCCATCGCCGGGGCCAACCTCCAGGGCGCTGGCGTCGCTGCCAAAGCTCAGCTTGTCGAGCAGGGCCAGCAGGCTTTCGCGGTATTGCGGTACACCGGCGATCAGGTCCTGCTGGGCACGGAATTTTTCTTCGACGCGCTGGAAAAAGTCCTGGCTGGTGGCCGCGCGGCGTTGTTGCACCTGGGCAATACGCGCCTGCACGTCGTCCGGCAGGGCCAGTTCGTCGATTTCCTCGAGCAGGGCCGCATGCAGGCGTCCGCCTTGGCGCAGGCTGTCGGGCAGGGCGCGGCGATAGAAGATCGCGTTGCCTTCGCGGCGCGTGGCCACCAGTTCCGCCTGGGCCAGCACCTTGAGGTGGTGGCTCATGCCGGACTGGCCGATGTCGAAGATCTGCGCCAGCTCCAGCACGCCGAACGAATCGCTGGCCAGGGCGCGCAGGACATTCAGGCGCAGCGCATCGCCACTGGCCTTGCACAGGGCAGCCAGTGTATCGCTTCGCTGGGGGATCGCTTGCGCACGCAGGTTCATGGGGCGGCAGTCTAGACAGGCATCGTTGTCCTGGCAAGCCAATATCAAAAAGTTTTGATATTGGCTGATGGGTGGCCGATACCAGGCTTTGGAATCCGTGGGAGCGGGTTCACCCGCGAAAAGCACGAAGCCGATCTCGAGTTTTTTACCCGAAGTGCCCTCCAATCACAGGAAAAATCCCCGACTGCGACCATCCGTCATTGCCCCGGAGGCCCCCAGTGGGCGAAAATGGCCGCCTTTTTTCGTTTCACTACTTATTCAAGCCTCAGGAGATAAGCGATGCCCAGCCGTCGTGATCGTGCCAACGCCATTCGTGCCCTCAGCATGGATGCCGTGCAAAAGGCCAACAGCGGCCACCCAGGTGCCCCCATGGGCATGGCGGATATCGCCGAAGTGCTTTGGCGCGACTACCTCAAGCACAACCCGAGCAACCCGAATTTCGCCGACCGCGACCGCTTCGTGCTGTCCAACGGCCATGGTTCGATGCTCATCTATTCGCTGTTGCACCTGACCGGCTACGACCTGTCCATCGATGACCTGAAGGCGTTCCGCCAACTGCACAGCCGCACCCCGGGCCACCCGGAATACGGCTACACCCCGGGCGTCGAGACCACCACCGGCCCGCTCGGCCAGGGTATCGCCAACGCTGTCGGTTTCGCCCTCGCAGAGAAAGTGCTGGCGGCCCAGTTCAACCGTGAAGGCCACGACATCGTCGATCACAACACCTACGTGTTCCTGGGCGATGGCTGCATGATGGAAGGTATTTCCCACGAAGTCGCCTCGCTGGCCGGCACCCTGGGCCTGAACAAGCTGATCGCCTTCTACGACGACAACGGCATCTCCATCGACGGCGAAGTGCACGGCTGGTTCACCGACAACACCCCGGCGCGTTTCGAAGCCTACAACTGGCAGGTGATCCGCAACGTCAACGGCCACGACGCCGAAGAAATCAAGATGGCGATCGAGACCGCGCGCAAGAGCGACCGTCCGACCCTCATCTGCTGCAAGACCATCATCGGTTTCGGCTCGCCGAACAAGCAGGGCAAGGAAGACTGCCACGGCGCGCCGCTGGGCAACGACGAAATCGCCCTGGCCCGCAAGGAGCTGAACTGGAACCACGGCCCGTTCGAAATCCCGGCCGACATCTACGCCGAGTGGGACGCCAAGGAAGCCGGTGCCAAGGCCGAAGCCGAGTGGAACCAGCGCTTCGACGCCTACGCCAAGGCCTTCCCTGAACTCGCCGCCGAGTTCAAGCGCCGCGCTGCTGGCGACCTGCCGGCCGATTTCGCCGAGAAGGCCCAGGCCTACATCAATGAAGTCGCCGCCAAGGGCGAAACCATCGCCAGCCGCAAGGCCAGCCAGAACACCCTCAACGCCTTCGGCCCGCTGCTGCCCGAGTTCCTCGGTGGTTCGGCGGACCTGGCCGGTTCCAACCTGACCCTGTGGAAAGGTTGCAAGGGCGTCGAGGCCAATGACGCCAGCGGCAACTACGTGTTCTACGGCGTGCGCGAGTTCGGCATGACCGCCATCATGAACGGCGTGGCCCTGCACGGCGGTCTGGTGCCTTACGGCGCCACCTTCCTGATGTTCATGGAATATGCCCGCAATGCGGTGCGCATGTCGGCGCTGATGAAGCAGCGCGTCATCCACGTCTATACCCACGACTCCATCGGTCTGGGCGAAGACGGACCGACCCACCAGCCGATCGAGCAACTGACCAGCCTGCGCAGCACGCCGAACCTGGACACCTGGCGTCCGGGTGACGCGGTCGAGTCGGCCGTGGCCTGGAAAGCCGCCCTGGAGCGCAAGGACGGCCCTTCGGCGCTGATCTTCTCGCGCCAGAACCTGCAGCACCAGGAACGCAGCGCCCAGCAGATCGCCGACATCGCCCGTGGCGGCTATGTGCTCAAGGACTGCGCCGGCGAGCCTGAGCTGATCCTGATCGCCACCGGCTCCGAAGTGGGCCTGGCCGTTCAGGCGTTCGACAAGCTCAGCGAGCAGGGCCGCAAGGTCCGCGTCGTGTCGATGCCAAGCACCAGCGTGTTCGACGCCCAGGACGCTGCCTACAAGCAGTCGGTACTGCCGTTGGAAGTCGGTGCGCGTATCGCCATCGAAGCTGCCCATGCCGACTTCTGGTACAAGTACGTCGGCCTCGAAGGCCGCGTCATCGGCATGACCACCTACGGCGAATCGGCCCCGGCCGCCGCGCTGTTTGAGGAGTTCGGCTTCACCCTGGAGAACATCCTGGGTACCGCTGAAGAGCTGCTGGAAGACTGATGCATCAAGCCTGGGGGCAGTGATGCCTCCATCGATCGCGGGACAAGCCCGCTCCTACAGCGCATGTGTAGTGCTCTGTAGGAGCGGGCTTGTCCCGCGATGGCCGTTCAACGCACTAGCCACGTGAGTCCCGAATGCCCCAGCGTCCCTACAAAGTTGCACTCAACGGTTACGGCCGCATTGGCCGCTGTGTCCTGCGCGCACTGTTCGAGCGAGGGGCGAAGGCAGGTTTCGAGATCGTTGCGTTGAACGACCTGGCCGACCAGGCCAGCCTGGAGTACCTGACGCGCTTCGACTCCACCCACGGGCGTTTCCCCGGCGAGGTGAAGGTCGACGGCGACTGTCTGCATATCAATGGCGACTGCGTGAAAGTCATGCGCAGCGCCACCCCTGAAGGCATCGACTGGTCCGCCCTGGGCATCGACCTGGTGCTGGAGTGCTCCGGTGCCTACAACACCCGCGCCGATGGCCAGCGTTTTCTCGACGCCGGCGCGCCGCGCGTGCTGTTCTCGCAGCCGATGGCCAGCGAGGCGGACATCGATGCCACGGTGGTCTACGGTATCAACCAGGACCGCCTGACCGGCGACGAGCTGCTGGTCTCGAACGCGTCCTGCACCACCAACTGCGGCGTGCCGCTGTTGCGCGTGCTGGACCAGGCGTTCGGTATCGAGTACGTGCAGATCACCACCATCCACTCGGCGATGAACGACCAGCCGGTGATCGACGCCTACCACCACGAAGACCTGCGCCGTACCCGTTCGGCGTTCCAGTCGGTGATCCCGGTGTCCACTGGTCTGGCGCGCGGCATCGAGCGCCTGTTGCCGGAACTTGCCGGGCGAATCCAGGCCAAAGCGGTACGTGTGCCGACCGTCAACGTCTCGTGCCTGGACATCACCCTGCAGACCGCACGCGACACGACGGCTGCCGAGGTCAACCGGGTGCTGCGCGAGGCGGCGCTGGACGGCCCGCTCAAAGGCCTGCTGGCCTACACCGAACTGCCCCATGCCAGCTGTGATTTCAACCATGACCCGCACTCGGCCATCGTCGATGCCAGCCAGACCCGCGTCTCAGGCCCCCGCCTGGTGAACCTGCTGGCCTGGTTCGACAACGAATGGGGGTTCGCCAACCGTATGCTCGACGTTGCCGAACATTATCTGCACGTCGTCCACCAAACCCGCAGCAAACAGCCCTGAAGGACTGCATTCATGACCGTGTTGAAGATGACCGACCTCGACCTGCAAGGTAAGCGCGTACTGATCCGCGAAGACCTCAACGTGCCTGTGAAGGACGGTGTGGTAACGAGCGATGCGCGTATCCTGGCAGCGCTGCCGACCATCAAGCTGGCCCTGGAAAAGGGCGCCGCGCTGATGGTCTGCTCGCACCTGGGCCGTCCGACCGAGGGCGAGTTCTCCCAGGAAAACAGCCTCAAGCCGGTCGCCGACTACCTGAGCAAGGCCCTGGGCCGCGCAGTACCGTTGGTCGCCGACTATCTCGACGGCGTCGAGGTCAAGGCCGGTGAGGTGGTGCTGTTCGAAAACGTACGTTTCAACAAGGGCGAGAAGAAGAACGCCGACGAGCTGGCGCAGAAGTACGCCGCCCTGTGCGACGTGTTCGTCATGGACGCCTTCGGCACCGCCCACCGCGCCGAGGGTTCCACCCACGGTGTGGCCAAGTTCGCCAAGGTCGCTGCCGCTGGCCCGCTGCTGGCGGCCGAGCTGGACGCCCTGGGCAAGGCCCTGAAGGCGCCGGCCAAACCCATGGCAGCCATCGTTGCCGGCTCCAAGGTCTCGACCAAGCTCGACGTGCTCAACAGCCTGTCGACCGTCTGCGACCAGCTGATCGTCGGTGGTGGTATCGCCAACACTTTCCTCGCCGCTGCCGGGCACCCGGTCGGCAAGTCGCTGTACGAGCCAGACCTGGTCGAGACCGCCAAGGCCATCGCCGCCAAGGTCAGCGTACCGCTGCCGGTCGATGTGGTCGTTGCCAAGGAATTCGCCGAGAGCGCCGAAGCCACCGTCAAGGCCATTGCTGACGTGGCCGCCGACGACATGATCCTGGATATCGGCCCGCAGACCGCCGCCAACTTCGCCGAGCTGCTGAAGTCGTCGAAGACCATCCTGTGGAACGGCCCGGTCGGTGTATTCGAGTTCGACCAGTTCGGCAACGGCACTAAAGTGCTGGCCAAGGCCATCGCCGAAAGCGCCGCGTTCTCCATCGCCGGTGGCGGCGACACCCTGGCGGCCATCGACAAGTATGGCGTCGGCGCTGATATCTCCTACATTTCTACCGGTGGCGGTGCGTTCCTCGAGTTCGTCGAGGGCAAGGTCCTGCCTGCCGTGGCAATCCTGGAAGAACGGGCCAAGGCCTGATAGTGACGGCGCCTGGCAAAGGGAGCGACCTGATGGTCAAGCAATTGCCTGTGATGATCGTGGCCTTGTTTTTGGGGGCCTGCTCCAGCGGCGGCGCCCCCGACAGCGAACCGGCACGTGAGCCCAAGGGCGGCTGTTACCAGTCGCAGTGGCAGGCGGAGACGGTGCCGGTGATCAACAAGCGCCTGGGGCCGGACGGGCTGGAGAAGTACGACGAAGAACACCAGCGCAAGGCGCCCGGCTGCCCTTGATCGGACAGCGGGCAACCGATGGGCTGTTTTGTGGTCTTGAACAGAAGGTCCGTGGTGCGGCCTTCGAAGCGAGGATACTCAATGAAAGCGCTGCTGGCCGTACTGGCCCTGGCGACCCTGGCAGGCTGCTCCCTGCTGCAACCGTCGCGACCTGCCGCGACGGACAACTGGACCCGCTGGGTCTGCGACAGCCAGGCCGAAGTGCTGTGGCGCTTCGCCGATGCTTCGCAGCAGTCGGTCGATGTCCGCCTCGGCGGCGCTGACCAGGTCTACCGGCTCAAGGCCGAGCCCGGCGCCTCGGGCGCGCTGTACAGCGATGGCGTACTCGCCTTCCACACCAAGGGTAATGAAGGCCTGGTGTACTGGGAAGCGACCAACGATCTGATTGGGCGGGGCTGCAAGGCGCCGTGATTGGCCGGACCGCGACGGTGGTCCACAACTACTTGAACAGCAACCGCCCCTGCGGCAGGCTTGCACGAAACAACGACGCTTGTCGGGAGAGAGATACACAATGGCACTCATTAGCATGCGCCAGATGCTGGACCACGCCGCCGAGTTCGGCTACGGCGTTCCAGCTTTCAACGTCAACAACCTCGAGCAGATGCGCGCCATCATGGAAGCCGCCGACAAGACCGACTCTCCGGTCATCGTCCAGGCCTCCGCCGGTGCCCGCAAGTACGCCGGTGCTCCCTTCCTGCGTCACCTGATCCTGGCGGCGATCGAAGAATTCCCGCACATCCCGGTGTGCATGCACCAGGACCACGGCACCAGCCCTGACGTGTGCCAGCGCTCGATCCAGCTGGGCTTCAGCTCGGTCATGATGGACGGCTCGCTGCGTGAAGACGGCAAGACCCCGTCCGACTACGAATACAACGTGCGCGTCACCCAGCAGACCGTGGCATTCGCCCACGCCTGCGGTGTGTCGGTGGAAGGCGAGCTGGGCTGCCTGGGCAGCCTGGAAACCGGCCAGGCCGGTGAAGAAGACGGCGTCGGCGCCGAAGGCATCCTGGACCACAGCCAGATGCTGACCGACCCGGAAGAGGCTGCCGACTTCGTCAAGAAGACCCAGGTCGATGCCCTGGCCATCGCCATCGGCACTAGCCACGGCGCCTACAAGTTCACCAAGCCGCCGACCGGCGACATCCTGGCGATCGACCGCATCAAGGCGATCCACCAGCGTATCCCCAACACTCACCTGGTGATGCACGGTTCCTCGTCGGTTCCGCAGGACTGGCTGGCGATCATCAATGAGTTCGGCGGCGACATCAAAGAAACCTACGGCGTGCCGGTCGAAGAGATCGTCGAAGGCATCAAGCACGGCGTGCGCAAGGTCAACATCGACACCGACCTGCGTCTGGCCTCCACTGGCGCGATCCGTCGCTTCCTGGAGCAGAACAAGTCCGAGTTCGACCCGCGCAAGTACTTCGCCAAGACTGTCGAAGCCATGCGTGACATCTGCATCGCGCGTTACGAAGCCTTCGGTACCGCTGGCAACGCGTCGAAGATCAAGCCGGTTTCGCTGGATGAGATGTACCTGCGTTACGCCAAGGGCGAGCTGGCCGCAAAGGTCAACTGATCCGCTGATGGCACTGAAGAAACCCGCAGAAATGCGGGTTTTTTTTTCGCCTGTGAAATGATCGCAAAGCGCAGTGACCATTAGTCGGCTATTTTCATTTTATCCATTGATAGCGAACTGATTGCATTGCGTCCTGCAAAGTCGCGTCTAGAGTAGAGAATCGGATCCAATTACAAGACGAAGTCGGTCGGACAAGAGAAGCGGCATGGATGGAGCTCAACCCGCGGCACCGGAAGGCAGCTCAGTGCTGCTGGTGGTCGATGACTACCCGGAAAACCTGATCAGCATGCGGGCTTTGCTAGCCCGGCAGGATTGGCAAGTACTCACCGCAGGCTCAGGGATGGAAGCACTGAGCACCTTGCTGGAACACGAAGTGGACCTGGTCCTGCTCGATGTACAGATGCCCGAGATGGATGGCTTTGAGGTCGCCCGCTTGATGCGCGGCAGCCAACGCACGCGCCTTACCCCAATCATCTTCCTTACCGCCAACGAGCAGTCCGAAGCTGCCGTGCTCAAGGGCTATGCCAGTGGCGCGGTGGACTACCTGTTCAAGCCCTTCGATCCGCAGATCCTCAAGCCCAAGGTGCAGGCCCTGCTCGAACAGCAGCGCAACCGCCGCATGCTGCAGCGGTTGAGTCGTGAGCTGGAGTCGGCCCGCGCATTCAATGCCTCGATTCTTGAGAACGCCGCCGAGGGTATCCTGGTGGTCGACGAGGCGGGTGATATCAGCTTTGCCAACCCTGCTATCTCGCGTCTGCTGCAGGTGTCGGTGGACAAACTGCAGGGCGCCCATCTCC
This sequence comes from Pseudomonas wayambapalatensis, assembly GCA_014268975.2. GTDB lineage: Bacteria > Pseudomonadota > Gammaproteobacteria > Pseudomonadales > Pseudomonadaceae > Aquipseudomonas > Aquipseudomonas wayambapalatensis. The sequence continues at coordinate 700,430 of CP077096.1, forward strand.
TGGACCTGATCCAACTGCCCAGCGCCGCGTTGTGGCGCGACTCGGACTTCTACCAGGCCTATCTGGGGCGGCAGATCTTCCGCGTGCACGATGCCCAGTTGCGTCCGCCGGAGGGGCCGCTGGTTCCGGTAGCGCTGTCGTGTGCGCCGCTGCCCGCTGAACAGAAGGCCATGGTGGTGACCGTACTGGACATGTCGGTGGTGCGCAGCCTGCACCAGCAACTGGAACACCAGGCGGTGACCGACCCGCTGACTGGCTTGCTCAACCGCCGCGGTTTCTACCAGACGGCAGAAGGTGCGTTGCTGCGCAACGAACGGCCCGGCAAGGTCCAGGCCTTGATGTACATGGATCTGGATGGGTTCAAGCGAATCAACGATTCCTTGGGTCACGAAGCGGGCGACCGGGTCCTGCGCTGGGTCGCCGAGCAACTCAAGGACTGCCTGGGCAGCCAGGCGATGCTTGGGCGTATGGGCGGTGATGAGTTCACCGCGTTGTTCGACGGCTTGCCCTATGCGGAGCAGACCGGCCGGTACGCCGAGGCCCTGATCGAGCGCATGTCCAGTTGCCCGCAGGTTGACGGCCAGGATGTCAGTCTTGGGGTCAGTATCGGCATCGCCACCTACCCTGATTGCGGTGCCTCCGTCGAAGGCCTGCTGCGCGCTGGCGATGCGGCGATGTATGCCGCCAAGCGCGCCGGGCGCCAGCAGTATCGCTTCTATGACCAGGAGCTCAACGGCCGCGCGCGTTCGCGGCTGATGCTCGAGGATAGTGTGCGCACTGCCATCGAGCAAAAGGACTTCACCTTGGTCTACCAGCCGCAGGTGGGATTTGCCGACGGACGTCTGCGCGGCTTCGAGGCGCTGCTGCGCTGGCGGCACCCCAGTGTTGGCGATGTGCCGCCGGGGCTGTTCATTCCGTTGCTGGAAGAAGCGCGCCTCATCCATCGGCTGGCGAGCTGGATCTACAGCAAGGGCGCGGCCCAGCGTCACGAATGGCGCCAGGTGTTCGCCGACGATGTGGTGCTGGGCATCAGCCTGAGCCGCGCGCAGTTCACCCAGCCGAACCTGGTCGATGAACTGCGGCGGGCGATCCAGGAGCACGGCCTGGAGCCTGCGCAACTGGAAGTGGAGGTGGCGGAAACCTCATTGATGTATGACATCGACGCGGCTGCCAAGCAGGTCAAGCGTTTGCGCGAGCTGGGCGTACGCGTGGCGCTGGACGACTTCGGCGCCGGAGATTGCTCGCTGCGCATGCTGCGCGACCTGCCGATCGACACCCTGAAGCTCGACCGCCACTTGGTGGCACGCCTGCCGGATTCGAAGGTCGATGCGGCGCTGGCGCGCAGCGTCATCGCGCTGTGCGCCGACTATGGCATCACGGTGATCGCCGAGGGCGTGGAAACCGACGTTCAGGCGCAGTGGCTGCGCGACAGCGGCTGCGCCTACGTGCAGGGCTTCCTGATTGCACGGCCGATGACGGCGAGGGATGCGCGTGGTTTTCCGACGGTGTATCCGTGGGTGCCGACCCGATCAACCACTCCCCAGACCTGATAAAACTGCCAGTTGCCCGTTCGGCTCATGATGAGCGACTGTCGTCTCTCCAGTCATGACCCGCAGGTGTACAGGTTGTGAGCAGCGCACTGTTCCAGCAGACGCCCTCGATCAAGGTCCTCGACAACCGCGGCCAAACGGTGCGCGAGATCGAGTATCAGCGTGCTTCGCTGCTGGATGCCGCCGATACGCGTATCACGCGGCAGGTGTTCAGTCCGGCCGGCCGACTGGCGCAGATCACCGACCCACGGTTGCATGGCGCAGGCCTTGCCAACTTCATTCATCGGCATGATCTGACAGCTCAGGTGATACGCACGCAAAGCGTCGATGCGGGCGTGAGCCTCGATCTGAAAGACGCAGCCAGGCGTGACCTGTTCTCGGTGAGCCGTATTGGCAGGACGTTGGATGGCCAGGACGATTTCGCTGAAGCCGTGACCCGGACCCTGCGCTACGAACCGGTCAATATGCCCGGGCGTCTGTTGGCGGTTGGCGAGCAAGTTGTTGGCGATATCCCTCGTATCAGTGAACGTGTGTTGTATGGCGGCAATGAGTCGCAAGAGAAAGCCCGCAACCTAGCCGGCACTCGGATTGCCCATTACGATCCAGCCGGGTGCGTTTCTACCCTCGCCAACGCCCTCGGCGGCGCAGCCCTCTGTGTGCAGCGCAAGCTGCTGAAAGGTGGCGACGACGATGCGGTGCAAGTTGACTGGCAAGGTGAGGCTGCTGAGGCCTGGGACGCACTGCTGGATGATCAGCGCTACACGACCCGTAGCCACGTAGACGCCACCGGCAAGGGGCTCACGGCGCTGGATTGCGCAGGCCATCAGCAGCGAAGCGCCTACGATGTGGCAGGCGTCCTGGCGGCCAGCTGGTTAACGCTCGAAGGTACGCCAGAGCGTGAGATCGTCAGGTCGGCGAGTTACTCGGCGGGAGGGCGCAAGCAGCACGAGGTGCATGGCAACGGCATCGTCACTGTGTACACCTACGAACCGACGACCCTGCGCCTGGCGACCGTGCGGACCACTCGCCAGACCAGCGAAGGCCAGCGATTGCAGGACCTGCACTATCGCTATGACCCGGTCGGTAACGTCGTTGGGCTGGCCAACGACGCCGAGCCGACGCGCTTCTGGCGCAACCAGAAGATCAGCGCGCAAAGCGAGTACCGCTACGACAGCCTGTATCAACTGGTCTTCGCCAGCGGCCGCGAGATGGCCAATGCCGGGCAGCAGGGCAATCATCTGCCAGGCGTGCTGGTGCCGCTGCCGGTGGATGATTCGGCCTATACCCTCTACACCCGGAGTTATACCTACGACAGCGCGGGCAATCTCACGCATGTCCGTCATAGTGCGCCGGCCACGAACAACAACTACGTCACTGCAATCACCGTCAGCCAGCGCAGTAATCGCGGCGTGTCGAATACGTTGGCCAGCGACCCGGCCAAGGTCGAGGTGCTGTTCAGCGCAGGTGGCGAGCAGCGTGTGCTGCTGCCGGGGTAGCCGCTTGAGTGGACTACACGCGGCGAGTTGCGCAGGGTGGCTGGCGCTACCCAGGAAAGCTATCGCTACGACGCTGGCAGGCAGCGAGTGCTCAAGGTGTGCCGTCAGCAGCAAGGTGGATCACTGAAGGTGCAGCGCACGCTGTATCTGCCGGGGCTTGAGCTGCGTATCACCATGGCCGACGGCGCCGTGCAGGAAAGTCTGCACACGGTGGTAATGGGCGAGGCGGGCCGTGCCCAGGTGCGGGCGTTGCGCTGGGAGGCCGGTAAACCGGAGGGGATCGATAACGACCAGGTACGTTTTGGCTATGACAACCTGATCGGCAGTGTCGGACTGGAGCTCGATGGCGAGGGCAGTGTCATCAGCCTCGAAGAATATTACCCCTATGGGGGAACGGCGATTCTGGCGGGGCGTCATCGCATAGAGGTGGAATACAAGACGGTGCGTTATTCGGGGCGGGAGCGAGATGCGACAGGGCTTTATTACTACGGGTATCGCTATCATCAACCCAGGGTTGGACGCTGGCTGACGCCCGACCCCGCAGGCATCGTCGACGGTATCAACACCTTCCGCATGACCCAGAACAATCCGGTCTCGCTTGAGGACTCTGCGGGGCTTGCTACCTTCAGCGACAATCTCCAGCCAGCACGGGGTGACCTAGTGTATGGGCTGGGCGAGTGGCGCGAGAGCTATTTTAATCATGTAGGAATCGATTACACCAAGTCAGCGCTGACGATCGATCACTACAATCAGGCAATCGCTAGAGTCATCAGGGAGAACGCGCTTGCACGCTCAGGTTTGACCGAAACAGCGCCTCGTACCGAAGTGATCAAGTTCGTCAGGGCGAATGCATCCCTGTTTGCCAAGGTCAAGGAAACCTTTCCTGGCTACCCGTTATGGAACCGGTATGTATCAGCCGGTCTCTTCAACAATAAGTTCGATATCGACCAAATTTATTCCGAGGTCAAAGGGCGGCCCGGAAAAACCCAGTTCCATGAGTGGCTGGAGGGGGACCTAGGCCCGCAGTTGTTATGGAAGCGCGGGAGCAAGATTGGGCTGTCGATAACCGCGAGAAGGGCGGATCATCATGTTCATTTCATCCTCGATGGTATCGACGAGGCCGCAGTGATCAACAAATCAATGACCCACGGGCAGTCATACACCTCCAGCGAGCTTCGCTATGCATTTAGGCAGTGGGCACAGCTTGAAGCACGACTCCACTTCTACAAAAACGGTCATGAGGTGTCTGCGCCGTGGGTCAGCAATCCAACGGGTTGGAGCAGTTACACGTCCAAGGCTGAGCAACCGCGAAAAATGAAAACCCTCCAGGTAACAAGGCGTGCGCAGCACTGACTCACTCACCACGTTTACCTGGTGGACTGATCTGGTCCCGCTCACCGTGTAACGCTAAAGCTCCCGGGCAAACGGCAAATCCGGCCCAACCCGCGAACAGGTGATGGCCGCCGCTCGAATGGCGAATTCGAGGATGCCGTCGATCGCTTCGCGCGTCAGCGCCGCTAGTGCCTGGGGACTGTCCGCGTGCAGCTTGGCCAGACAGCTCAGCACCGCCGCCTGGAAGGTATCGCCAGCACCGACTGTGTCTTTCACTGCCAGCGAGGCATCCGCCGGTCGTGTCCACGAGCCGTGCGCGCAATGCACGCTGGCGCCGTCTGCACCGTGGGTGACGAACACCAGTCGGCAGCGGTCGTTCAGCCAGCCACGGGCCACTTCGGCCGGCGCACGGTCCGGATAGAGCAGCGCGAGGTCTTCCTCGCTGGCCTTGATCAGGTGGGCGTGGGCCGCGAAGGCTTGCACCTGGCGTCGCCACAACGCCACGTCGGGCTGCGGGTTGAGGCGTACGTTGGGGTCGAGGCTGATCAGCCGGTGTGCGCTTTCGCGCTGCACCAGCGCCAGTAATGTATCCGCCACCGGCGTGACCACCAGGGTGTAGGAGCCCACGTGCAGGCCGCGCACCTGGCCATCGAGCGCCGGCAGGTGTTCGAGGCGCACCTGCCGGTCGGCGCAACCTTCGCCACGGAACTGGTACTGCGCCGAGCCGCTCGCATCCAGCCCGACCATGGCCAGGGTGGTCGGTGCATCGCTGGTCACCAGGTAACTGCAATCGACCTTTTCCTCTTCCAGCACCCGACGCAGGCGTGCACCCAGGTAGTCGCTGGACAGCCCGCCGAACAGCGCCGACTCCACGCCCAGCCGGCGCAGGCCCACCGCGACGTTGAACGGCGAGCCGCCGGCAATCGCCTTGAAGCCCAACTCGCTGCTGCGTGGGCTGTCATCCAGGCTGAACACATCGAACAGGGCTTCGCCACAGACCAGGTACATGAAATTCTCCGAAACGAAGTAAGCGGGCAGGATACCTGCGATCAGTGCGCAGGCAGATGCGAAAGGTAACGTTGGTAGGCGGTTTCGTAGGCCGCCTGTTGTGCGGGCCGGGGTGTGGTGCGCGTGCTTTCGTCGAGTTCGACGCAGCGCTGGCACAGAGCCTCCAGGCTGTCACCTTCGCCGAGCTTGCGGCCCAGGCTCCAGGCAGCCTGGATCGCAGCACCCAGGGCGGCGGCTTCGGTCTGGCGCGGGCACACCACCGGCAGGCCGAGCAGGTCGGCGAGTGTCTGGCGCCATAGCGGGCTTTTCGCCGCGCCGCCGACCAGGCGGATCTCCTGGCCCTGCAGGCCGCTGGCGCGCAGCAGGTCGAGCCCGTAGCGCAGGCTGAAACAGGTGCCTTCGAGCACCGCCCGGCAGAGGTTGGCACGGGTCAGGTTGCTGCTGGTCATGCCGTGCAGACTGGCGCTGGCCTCGGGCAGTGCGGGCACGCGCTCGCCATTGAAGAACGGCAGCAGCAACAGGCCGTCGGCGCCGACGGGGGCTTGTGCGGCGAGCTCGCTGAACGCCGACAGGTCAAGCTGCAACAGGTCTTGCACCAGGGCGCAGGCGCTGGTGAGGTTCATGGTGCAGATCAGCGGCAGCCATCCGCCGGATGAGCCGCAGAAGGTCGCGACCTCACCGTGGGGGCTGACACGTGGCTGGTCGAGGTGTGCGGCCAGGGTGCCGGAGGTGCCCAGGCTGAGGGTGATCATGCCGGGGCGAATGTTGCCGGTGCCGATGGCGCCGAGCATGTTGTCGCCCCCACCGCTGGCCACCCAGGCGCCAGTGTCCAGGCCCAGCGCCTGGGCTGCCGAGGGCTGCAGGGTGGCGATGCAGTCGCCGGACTCGACCAGCTCGGGCAGTGCCGCCAGCAGGCGCTTGCCGGGCTCGATCAGCGCCAGCACATCGGCGGCCCAGGTGCGTTTGCGCACATCGTAGTAGCCGGTGCCCGAGGCGTCGCCCGGTTCGCTGCAGGCACGGCCGGTGAGCCAGTGGTTGAGGTAATCGTGGGGCAGCAGCAGGTGTGCGGCGCGGGCGAACAGGTCTGGATGATGGCGCTGGCTCCACAGCAGCTTGGACAGCGTATAGCCCGGCGCGACCACCAGCCCCAGGCGCTCCAGCGAGCCTGCGGCGCCGCCGAGGGCGGCCAGCAGTTCGTCATTTTCCGTAGTGGTTTCGGTGTCGCACCAGAGCTTGGCCGGGCGCAGCACCTGGCCTTGGTCATCGAGCATCACCAGGCCGTGCTGCTGGCCAGAGACGGCCAGTGCGCGGATGGCATGGCCCCCGACCCCGGCGTCAGCGAGGGCATTGGCCACCGCCGTGCGCAGGGCCTGCAGCCAGTCTGCCGGATCCTGTTCACGGCGGCCGTGGTCGCCCTGCGGCGCCGCATGTGCCGCGCTGCCCAGCCCCAGTACGCGACCGCTGTCTGCGTCGAGCACCAGGGCCTTGGTGCCCTGGGTGCCGCAGTCGATGCCGAGGAACAGTCCTTCCATCATTGCTGCGCTCCGTCTCAGTCGCCCAGTACCCGGCGCAGGGTTTCACTCACGCCGACTTCACGCAAGCTGTCGTACAGGCGCTCGAAGGCGTCGACGAAGGCCCGTGAGTTGGGGATCGCCGTGCCGAAGATCGCTTCGTCGCCGAGCACCCGGGCCGCCAGGCCTTCGCGCTGGACGACACGGGCCTGGCACTGTGCTGCGCGCGGATCGGGAATGCTGTAGACATTGCCCTTTTCATCCTTGCCGCCCAGGTACAGCGCCCAGGCTGCGACTACCAGCGCCACGCGCTCCAGCGGCTTGCCATCGGCAATCAGGCGGTTGGCGGTGGGTACGATGAACTTGGGAAACTTCGACGAGCCGTCCGAACACACCCGCTCCAACTGGTCGGCGATGGCGCGGTTGGAGAAGCGCTCGGTGAGGCTGTCCTTGTAGTGCGTAAGGTCGATGCCTGGCACCTGCGCCAGTTGCGGCGTGACGTCCTGGTCCATGAAGGTGCGCATGTAGCGGCGCAGCAGGTCGTCGGCGAGGGTCTCGTGGACGAAGCGATAACCCTGCAGGAAGCCCAGGTAGGTCAGCGCCAGGTGGCTGCCGTTGAGCAGTTTGATCTTCATCTCTTCATAGGGCGTGACGTCGTCGGTGAACTGCACGCCGACCTTCTCCCAGGCCGGGCGACCGCTGACGAACTTGTCTTCCAGCACCCACTGCAGGAACGGCTCGCAGACCACCGGCCAGGCGTCCTCTACACCATGGCGCTCGGCCAACTGGCGGCGATGTTCGTCGCTGGTCATCGGTGTGATGCGATCGACCATGGCATTGGGGAAGCTGACGTGCCGGGCGATCCACTGGGCCAGGTCATGGTTGAGCAGGTGGGCGAAGGCCAGCAGTGCCTTGCGCGCCACGTCGCCGTTGTGTGGAAGGTTGTCGCAGGACATGACCGTGAACGCCGGGGTGCCGGCCTCGCGGCGACGGCGCAGGGCCTCGCAGAGAAAACCGAATACGCTGTGCGGCTGGTCAGGCCTGGCCAGGTCGTGCTGGATCAGCGGCAGGTTCTCGAGGAACTCGCCCGTGCTGTCGTCGATGCAGTAGCCGCCTTCGGTGATGGTCAGCGAGACGATACGGACTGCAGGGTCGGCAAGTTTGTCGAGCAGCGCCTGGCCGTCGCTTTCGGCCAGCAGCATGCCGCTGATGGCACCGATCACGCGCACCTCGGTGTTGGGTTTTTCGCCCAGTTCGAACAGGGTGTAGAGGTGATCCTGGCTTGCCAGGGCGTCGCGCATGGCGCGGTCTTCGCTGCGCAGGCCGGCGCCGCAGATCGCCCAGTCGAGGGCTTCGCCGCGGTTCATCAGGGCGTCGGTATAGGCGGCCTGGTGGGCGCGGTGAAAGCCGCCGACGCCGATGTGCACGATGCCCTGGCGCAGCTGCGCTGGGTCATAGGTGGGGCGGGCGACCGGGGCGGGCAGCTTGTCGAGATTGCGCTGGTTGAGTTTCATCGAGAAATCCTTGAAGACGGCTCAGGCCGCCTGTTGCAGTCGTTTGTCCAGGGCCTTGCCGGTGCTGTCGAACAGATGGCAGTGCGCCGGATCGAAGCTCAGTTCCAGTTGCTCGCCGTACTCGGGCGCGAAATCGCCGCGCACCCGCACGGTGAGCATCTCGCCGGAGGCGCTGCGCACGTGGCAGTAGCTGTCGCTGCCCAGGCGCTCGCTGACATCGGCGGTGACCTGCAGCGAACCCTGTTCACCGTGACCGCTGCGGCTGATGCTCAGGTGCTCCGGGCGGATGCCCAGGGTGATCTGGCTGCCGGTGGTCAGTTCACCTGCGCACAGCGGCAGGGCGATGCGGGCGCCGCACTCGAGGGCGACCTCGCACTGGTTGCCCTGGTTGCGGCTCAGGTGTCCGCGCAAAAAGCCCATCTTCGGTGTGCCGAGGAAGCCTGCGACGAACAGGTTGGCCGGATGGTGGTACAGCTCCAGCGGCGAGCCGACCTGCTCGATACGACCGGCGTTGAGCACCACCACCTTGTCGGCCAGGGTCATCGCCTCGACCTGGTCGTGGGTCACGTAGATCATGGTCGCGGCCAGTTCCTTGTGCAGGCGCGACAGCTCCAGGCGCATCTGCACGCGCAGGGCAGCATCGAGGTTGGACAGCGGCTCGTCGAACAGGAAGATCTTCGGGTTGCGCACGATCGCCCGGCCGATTGCCACCCGCTGGCGCTGGCCGCCGGAGAGCTGGCGCGGCTTGCGCTCGAGCATCGGTTGCAGCTCGAGGATGCGCGCGGCGTTGTCGACCTTGCTGGCGACCTCGGCCTTGGCCACGCCCGCCAGGTCCAGGGCGAACGACAGGTTCTTGCGCACGGTCATGTGCGGATACAGGGCGTAGGTCTGGAACACCATGGCCAGGTTGCGCTTGGCCGGAGCGGTGTCGGTGATGTCGACGCCATCGAGGGTGATGCTGCCGCTGCTCACCTCTTCGAGGCCGGCAATCAGGCGCAGCAAGGTCGATTTGCCACAGCCGGACGGCCCGACGAACACCACGAATTCACGGTCGTGTACGTCCAGGTCGATGCCCTTGATGATGGCGTGGCCATCAAAGCCTTTTTGCAGATTGCGGATCTTCAGGTCAGCCATGTCGAGTTACCTCCGCAGTGGCAAAGATTTTATGGATGTCACAAATTCCTGTAGGAGCGGGCTTGCCCGCGAACACCGGCATAGCCGGTGCCATGCACCGCAGTGTTTGCTTCGCGGGCAAGCCCGCTCCTACAGGAATGGTGTAGTTGGGGGTATTCATTTCACCGCTCCGAACGACAGCCCGCGCACCAGTTGCTTCTGGCTGATCCAGCCGAAGATCAGGATCGGTGCGCAGGCCAGTGTCGAGACGGCCGAAAGCTTGGCCCAGAACAGGCCTTCGGGGCTTGAGTAGGAGGCCACCAGCGCGGTCAGCGGTGCGGCGGCCGAAGAGGTCAGGTTGAGCGACCAGAACGCCTCGTTCCAGCACAGGATCAGCGACAGCAGCACGGTCGAGGCCAGGCCGCCACGGGCGATCGGCAGCAGCACGCGGAGGATTTCCTGCCAGGTGCCGGCGCCGTCCAGGCGCGCCGCTTCGAGGATGTCGACGGGGATGTCCTTGAAGTAGGTGTACACCATCCACACCACGATCGGCAGGTTGATCAGGGTGTACACGATGATCAGCGACAGCCGTGAATCGAGCAGCCCGAACTGCTTGGCCAGCAGGTAGATCGGCATCAGCACGCCCACTGGCGGCAGCATCTTGGTCGACAGCATCCACAACAGCGTGCGCTTGGTGTGGCGGGTCTCGAAGAAGGCCATGGAGTAGGCTGCCGGCACGGCGATCAGCATGCACAGCAGGGTCGCGGAGAACGAGATCAGCACCGAGTTCCAGGCGTAGGCGAAGTAGTCGCTGCGCTCGTTGATGTGCAGGTAGTTCTCCAGCGTCGGGTGGAAGATGAACTGCGGCGGCGTGGCGAAGGCGTCGAGTTCGGTCTTGAAGCTGGTCAGCAGCATCCAGAAGATCGGGAAGAAGATCGCCAGGGCAATGCCCCAGCACAGCAGGCCGATCAGCGCATCGCGCAGGCGGCGGGTTTGCTTGAGTGTCAGCATGGCGGGCTCCTCAGCTGCGCTCGGTGAGGTTCTTGCCGATCATGCGCACCAGCACGATGGCGGCGATGTTGGCGATCAGCACGGCGATCAGGCCACCGGCCGACGCCATGCCGACGTCGAACTGCAGCAGCGCCTGGTTGTAGATCAGGTAGGCGAGGTTGGTGGATTCATAGCCCGGCCCGCCGCTGGTGGTGGTGAAGATCTCGGCGAACACCGACAGCAGGAAGATGGTTTCGATCATGACCACCACGGCAATCGGCCGCGCCAGGTGCGGCAGGGTGAGGTGCCAGAAGATCGCCAGCGGGCCTGCACCGTCCAGGCGTGCGGCCTCCTTCTGCTCCTGGTCCAGCGACTGCATGGCGGTCATCAGGATCAGGATGGCGAACGGCAGCCACTGCCACGACACGATCAGGATGATCGACAGCAACGGATAGTGCGCCAGCCAGTCCACCGGCTGGGCGCCGAACAGGCGCCAGACCGCCGCGAGGATCCCGGACACCGGGTGGAAGATCAGGTTCTTCCACAGCAGCGCGCTGACCGTGGGCATGATGAAGAACGGCGAGATCAGCAGCACGCGCACCACGCCGCGGCCCCAGAACTCACCCGCCTCCAGCAGCGCGGCGATGAGCACGCCGAACACCACGCTGATCGCCAGCACGCTGCCGACCAGGGTCAGGGTATTCAGGGCGCCGGGCAGGAAGCCGGCATCGGTGACGAAGAAGCTGAAGTTCTCCAGGCCGACGAAGTCGTTCTCGCCGGGATACAGCAGGTTGTAACGGATCAGCGAGAAATACAGGGTCATGCCCAGGGGCACGATCATCCATAACAGCAGCAGCGCCACCGAAGGGCTGACCAGGAACCAGCCGGGGCCGACGCGGCGTTTGCCGGGGCGCGCGGTGGCGTGGGTCGGGGTGTCGAGGGCCGAGGTGTTCATGACGACTCCGTGTTCGGCAGAAAGAGGCGAGCAGCCGGCCGCCGGCACACCGAGGGCGGCGTGCTGGCGGCCAGGGGCGGTCTACTTGGGGTAGCCGGCGCGTTTCATCTCGCGTTCGGTGGACGACTGGGCGGCGGCCAGCGCCTGTTCAGGCTTCATCTGGCCGGTCAGGGCGGCGGAGAACAGCTTGCCGACCTGGGTGCCGATGGCCTGGAACTCAGGAATGGTCACCAGCTGGATACCCACGTAGGGCACGGGCTTGAGGGTCGGGTGGTTGGGATCGACCTTCTTCAGCGACTCCAGCGTGACCTTGGCGAACGGTGCGGCCTGCAGGTAGGCCTCGCTGTAGGTGGAGGCGCGGGTGCCTGGCGGCACGTTGGCCACGCCTTCCTTGTCGGCGACCAGTTGGCCATAGGCCTGGGAGGTGGCCCAGGTGCTGAAGGTCCTGGCGGCGTCCTTGGACTTGGAGCTGGTGGGGATCGCCAGCGCCCACGAGTACAGCCAGGTCGCGCCCTTGTCGGTGACCTCCTTCGGCGCGAAGGTGAAGCCCACGTCGTCGACGACCTTGCTCTGGCTCTTGTCGGTGACGAACGAGCCGGCGACGCTGGCATCGACCCACATTGCGCACTTGCCGCTGTTGAACAGCGCCAGGTTCTCGTTGAAGCCGTTGCTGGAGGCGCCGGGCGGGCCGTACTGCTTCATGGTGTCGACGTAGAAGTTCAGGGCCTTGGTCCACTCGCTGCCGGTGAACTCCGGCTGCCACTGCTCGTTGAACCAACGGGCGCCGAAGGCATTGGCCAGGGTGCCGATCAGCGCCATGTTCTCACCCCAGCCGGCCTTGCCGCGCAGGCAGATGCCGTACTGGCCGGCCTCGGGCTTGTTGAGCTTGGCGGCGAATTCGCCCAGTTGGGTCCAGGTCGGTTGCTCGGGCATCTGCAGCCCGGCCTGCTGGAACAGGTCCTTGCGGTAGTAGGTGATCGAGGCTTCGGCGTAGAAGGGCAGGGCATAGAGCGTGCCCTTGACCGATAGGCCGTCGCGCACCGAAGGGAAGATATCGTCGAGCTGGTAGTCGGCAGGCAGGTCTTTCATGGGTTCCAGCCAACCCTTGGCACCCCACAGCGCGGCTTCGTACATGCCGATGGTGAGCACGTCGAACTGTCCGCCTTGTGTCGCGATATCGGTGGTCAGGCGTTGGCGCAGGACGTTCTCTTCGAGCACCACCCACTTGAGCTTGATGTCCGGGTGCTGCTCCTCGAACACCTTGGACAGCCGCTGCATGCGGATCATGTCGTTGTTGTTGACGGTGGCAATGGTCAGGGTTTCGGCAGCCTGGGCAAACACCGGCAGGCTCAGACAGGCAATGGCCACGCAGGCCTTGATCGAGTCGTTCATCGTTGAACTCCTCTTCCGGACCGCAGGGCGGCGCGGAAGTCACTATTGTTTTTTTTGTGTCGCTGGTTGCCGATTACACTCCTGCATCGCCAGCGCAACAAAGCCTCGACTGCACGCAGGCCGATACTTTTTTGCACTGGGGTATTGGCAGTGCGATGCACTGCTCAAGCGTTTCACTAAAGGTTTTGCTCGGTCAGGCGCTGGGTGACCAGGCTGCGGTAGCCCGACGGTGTCATGCCCTTGAGCTGCTGGAACCGCCGGTTGAAGTTGGACAGGTTGCTGAAGCCGGACTCGAAGCACACCTCGGTCACCGGCAGGTCGCTGCGCGCCAGCAGTTCACAGGACTTGCTGATCCGCAGGCGATTGACGAACTCGACGAAGCCGCGCCCGGCGGCCTGCTTGAAGAAGCGCGAGAAGTAGGTGGGGGTCATGCCCAGGTGCTCGGCGACCTCGTTCTGGGTGAGGTCCTGGGCGTAGTGCTGGAAGATGTAGTCCACCGCGCGGTTGATGCGGTCGACGTTGTGTTCGTCGGCCAGCTGCGAGGAGGTGACGGTGGACAGCAACTGGTAGTCCTCGCAGGCAGCCAACTGTTCCATGAGGATAAAAAAGTATCCCAGGCGCGTCATGCCGGCACTTTGCGAGATGCGTTGCATCAGTTGCTGGCTCTCGGCGATCAGGCGCGGATCGCGGAATTCGATGCCATAACTGGCGCGGGCCAGCAGTGGCGTCAGCTGGTTGAGCTCGGAGAACACCTGGCTGCCTTGCTCGAGCACTTCGTCAGTGAAATTGACCAGCATGTCGCGGGTGTCGACGACCTCGTCGGCGGCCACCTGGCTGATCCAGTTGTGTGGCAGGTTCGGCCCGGTGAGAAACAGTGTGCCCGGGGCGAAGTTGCCGATGTAGTCGCCGATGAACACCTTGCCGGAGCTGGCGACGATCAAGTGCAGCTCGTATTCCTTGTGAAAGTGCCAGCGCACCAGCGGGCTCGGGAAGCCGTGCTGGCGATAGATCAGCGAATGGCCTTCGTGGTCGTCCATCAGTTCGTAGGACGGGTCGGTGATCTTGCTGGCTTTGGGCATGGTGAGTGCTTCGAGCAGGGGTGAATACTGCATCCTAGCCAAATTTTGCGTCCTGTAGGAGCGGGCTTGCCCGCGAAAGGGCCAGCCCTGCCAACCACAGGCCCCCGCCAATTCGGTAAACTCCCACCCCATGACCACCCTACGCTACTTGCAAGCCTATCCCCCGCACCTGCAGGAACAGGTCCGTCAGATGATCGCCAGCGATCGCCTGGGCGGCTACCTGCAGCAGCGCTACCCCGCCCGCCACGAGGTGCAGAGCGACAAGGCGCTGTACCTCTATGCCCAGGACCTGCGCCAGCAATACCTGCGCAGCGCGCCGCCGCTGGACAAGGTGCTCTACGACAACCGTCTCGACCTCACCCACCGGGCCCTGGGCCTGAACACGGCGGTGTCAAGGGTGCAGGGTGGCAACCTCAAGGCCAAGAAGGAAATCCGCATCGCCTCGCTGTTCAAGGACGCGGCGCCGCAGTTTCTGCGCATGATCGTGGTACACGAGCTGGCGCACCTGCGTGAGCGCGACCACAACAAGGCGTTCTACCAGCTGTGCCAGCACATGGAGCCGGACTACCATCAACTGGAGTTCGACTTGCGTGTCTACCTGACCTGGCGCGAATTGCCAGGCAATGCATGAGGATCCCACCAGCATGGACGTGAGCAAGACCAAGAGCAGCTTCTATCGCCGCCTCTACGTGGCCTGGCTGATCGACAGCCAGACCGCCACCAGCGTGCCCGCGCTGATGGAAGCCACCGGCATGCCGCGGCGTACCGCCCAGGACACCATCGCCGCCCTGGCGGACCTGGACATCGTCTGCGAGTTCGAGCAGCAGAGCGGTGCGCGCAACCACGCCGGGCATTACCGCATCCACGACTGGGGTGCGATCGACAAGCAGTGGATCATCCAGCACCTGCGCACTATTCGCGAAGTGCTCGGCTATCCATGACCACCCTCCAGGACCCGTTCATGTCGTCCAGCCGCTTCAGCAACTACGCCGCCATGGCCGAGGGCATCGCAGCCCTGTTGTTCCCGCATGCCGAAGTGGTGGTGCACGACCTGGCCAGCCAGACGGTGGTGCATATCGCCAACAACATTTCCAAGCGCCAGCTCGGCGATGATTCCGGGCTCGACGACCTGCCCAGCCAGCTCGATGACAGCACCCGCCTGGGGCCGTATGAAAAGCTCAACTGGAACGGGCAGAAGATCCGTTCGATCAGCAGCGTGATGCGCGACGCCAGCGGCCAGCCCGAGGCGCTGATCTGCATCAACCTCAACGTTTCGATTCTCGAGCAGGCGCGCGATGCGCTGGAGGCGTTCTTCCAGGCCAGCCGCCTGTTGCCGCAACCGCAGGCGTTGTTCCGCGACGACTGGCAGGAGCGCATCAACACCTTCCTGCATGCCTGGTTGCAGGCGCGTGGATTGAGCCTGGGCGGGCTGGATCGCGAGCAGAAGCGGCAGTTGGTCGAGGCGCTGCACGGGGAGGGCGCGTTCCGTGGCAAGAGCGCCCATGACTACGTGGCCAACGTGCTGGGGATGGGGCGGGCGACGGTATACAAGTATGTGAAGGCGTTGCGCCAAGGCTGAGGCCATCGCTGGCAAACGACAGGCTTTCAATGCGTGGAAAAATAGTCTACGGTAGAATTTAATTCTATATCGTGGCGTTTGCCCCCACGCATCGCCCAAGGAGCCACCATGACCATCCTGGACACCCTGCCACACGCCATCCGCGAAGCCCATGAAGCCCTTCGCCCCCAGGTGGCGGTCACGCCGCTCAGCCACAGCCCGGGGCTTTCCCGCCAGAGCGGCTGCAATGTCCATCTCAAGTGCGAGCACCTGCAGCACACCGGCTCCTTCAAATTCCGAGGGGCCAGCAACAAGCTGCGCCTGCTCGACCCTGCGCAGCGTCAGGCTGGCGTGATCACCGCCTCTTCCGGCAATCACGGGCAGGGCCTGGCACTGGCCGGGCAATTGCTGGGTGTGCCGGTCACCGTGTACGTCAGCAGCAGCGCCTCGCCGCTGAAGATCCGGGCCATGCGCGGCCTGGGGGCCGAGGTAATCGAACTCGACGCTGACCCGCTGTCGGTCGAGCTTGAAGCGGCTCGCCAGGCCAATCTGCAGGGCAAGCCTTTCGTCTCCCCCTACAATGACGCGCAGATCATCGCTGGCCAGGGCACCATCGGCATGGAGTTGTTCGAGCAGGCGCCGGATCTGGACGCGGTTTTCGTCGCTGTCGGTGGTGGCGGCTTGATCTCGGGCATTGGCGCTGCATTGCGCGCGCTTGCACCCTCGGTGCAGGTCATCGGCTGCTGGCCGGCCAACGCGCCCACCCTGCAGCGCTCGCTGGAGGAGGGACGGATCATCGAGATGCAAGAGCTCGATACCCTGTCCGACGGCACGGCCGGCGGCGTCGAGCCCGGCGCCATCACCTTCCCCCTGTGCCAGCAGTTGCTGCATCGCACCGTGCTGGTCAGCGAGGCTGAGATCAGCGCAGCCATGCGCGACGTCGCAGGCCACGACCGCTGGATCATCGAAGGGGCGGCAGGGGTTGCCGTCGCAGGCATGCAGAAACTGGCCGGTGAGTTCCAGGGCAAGAAGGTCGCGGTGGTGCTGTGCGGGCGCAACATCGTGCTGGAGAAGTTCCTGGAGGCGATCCAATGAGGATCATCGACAAGGCGCAACTGGTCGAAATCCTCGACCGGGATTTGGCGGTACGCCTGATCGAAGAGGGTTTTATCGCCTTTTCCGCGGGCAAGGTCCATGTGCCACCGGTGCAGAATTTCGCCTTCCCTGAACAAAACGGCGACTGCTGCGTGAAGTCCGCCTGGCTGCAGGGCAGCGATAGCTTCACGGTGAAAGTCTCCACCGGTTTCTACGACAACCCTTCCAAGGGGCTGGAAAGCAACGATGGCTTGATGCTGGTGTTTTCGGCCAGTACCGGCCAACCGCTGGCGCTGCTCCAGGACCAAGGCTGGCTGACCTGCCTGCGCACCGCGCTGGCCGGGCAAATCGCCGCCCGCCTGTTGGCGCCGCGCAAGGTACGGGCAATCGGTGTACTGGGCAGCGGGGTGCAGGCGCGGATGCAGCTCGAACAACTGCTACCGGTCACCGACTGCCGTCGTCTGATTGCCTGGGGCCGTGATGCCGGGCGGCTTGCGGACTACCGACGGTTCGCCGAAGGGCTGGGCTTCGAGGTGCGCACCACCCATGATGCCCGCGAGCTGGCCGAGTCCGCCAACCTGATCGTCTGCACCACGCCTTCGCGCGAGCCGCTGCTGCAGCGTGAATGGATACAGCCCGGCACCCATATCACCGCCGTGGGAGCCGATGGCCCTGGCAAGCAGGAGCTCGATCCAGCGCTGGTGGCCGCCGCCGATTGCATCGTGGTGGACGCTATCGGCCAATGCAGCCGCTACGGCGAGGTGTTCCACGCGCTGGAGGCCGGGCTGATTGCAGCTACCGACCTGATCGAGATCGGCGCGTTGCTGGCTGGGCAGGCGAGTGGTCGCACGCAGGATGCCGCGATCACGTTGGCTGACCTGACCGGCGTGGCGGTGCAGGACGCGCAGATCGCGCGGTGTGCATTGATGTCCCTTGGGGCAAGCCGCCAAGGAGACCTGCTCGCACAGCTCGGCTAAAATAGAGGCTAAATGACATCATTGTCCGCTGCCGTCGACTGTCGCCTTTGTGTACTCTCGCGTAATCAGTGTGGGGCCCTCAACTGCGAAAGGAACTGAGCATGCGGCCACTGCTTTGCGTTCTGGGATTGACCGCAATGATGTTCACGGCGCTCGCGGCGGCGCAGCCACCGCTGCGCCTGGTGGCTGACAAATGGCCGCCGTTCTCCGACAGCGCCATGCCGGGCGGAGGCCTGGCCACCAGCATCGTCACCACGGCACTCACCCGCGCCGGTTACGCCAGCGAGTTCGAGGAAGTGCCCTGGGCGAGGGCGCTGCTGGGGATTGGCGAAGGGCGCTACGACGTGCTCATCAATGCGTGGTACAACGAATCGCGTACTCGCCTGGGCCAGTTCTCCGGGGCCTATCTGACCAACCGTATCCGCCTGCTCAAGCGTCAGCGCGAGGCACTTGGCTTCAAGCGATTGGCCGATCTGTATCCCTACAGCATCGCTGTGGTGCGTGACTACGCCTACTCACCGGCGTTCGATGGCGACAGCCGGCTGAACAAGGTGGCGGTGCGCAGCTTCCCGTCGGCGATCCGCATGCTGGCGGCAGGGCGCGTGGACCTGGCGGTGGAGGACGAGTACGTGGCGCGCTAAAACCTGCAGCGTGAGCCGCAGGAGGTGCGCGAGGCGGTGGATTTTGTCGAGCGGCCGCTGGGGGAGAACAGCCTGCATATCCTCGTCAGCCTTCAGCACCCTGAGCATCGGCAGATCGTCGAGCGTTTCGAGCGAGCGATTGCAGCGATGAAGGCCGATGGCAGCTATGCGCGGTTGTTGAAGCAGTATGGCTTGTGACCTGGGGTGTCGGCGCCGGCCTCAAGCCGGCTCCCCTTCCTTGATCAGATGCGCTGCCAATGTACGCAACGGCCCCAGTTGCCGGCAGATCAACGCCAACTGGGTCTGTACCAGTCGCTGATGCTCATCCAGCTCCTCGGGCATCTGCTCCAGCTGGTTGGCCAGCGCTTCTTCTTCATCGCTGTGAATGGCCACCGGCAGCCGCGCCGCCAGGCCATTGGCGATCTCGTCGAGACTGCGTGCCAGGCTGCTGCCGACCCCATCGATCAACTGTTCGTGCACCTCGGCAGGCAGTGCCGTATCCCGGTGTGCGCCGAGCCCTGACAGATAGCTGAGCAGGGTGTGCGACAACACCAGGAAGCGGAAGCCCACATCGGCCTCCTTGCGGAAGTGCCCCGGCTCCATGAGCATGTTCGATAGCGTGGTCGATAACGCCGCGTCGGCATTGTGGGCGTTGCGCCGGGCCAGGCGGTAGGCGAGGTCGTCGCGCTTGCCGTTGGCGTACTGCTGCATGATCTGGCGCAGGTACAGGCTGGCGCAGCTCAGGGTGTTGGCCAGCACCTTGTTCAGGCGCCGCCCCTGCCAGTCGGGCAGGAACAGGAACACCGCGAGGATCGCGATCAGGGCGCCCACCAGGGTGTCGAACAGGCGCGGCAGGAACAGCCCGTAGCCATCGCCGATCTGGTTGAAGCAGAACAGCACCATCAGCGTGATCGCCGCCGTGGCCAGGGTGTAGCGGGTGGTGCGGTTGACGAAGAACACCACGCCAGCGACCACCGCGAACAGCGACTGGACGATCGGGTTTGGGAACAGGTCGAACAGCGCCCAGCCAACCGTCAGGCCGATGGCGGTGCCGAAGATCCGCTGCACCAGCTTGCGTCGCGTCGCGCCATAGTTGGGCTGGCAGACGAACAGGGTGGTGAGGATGATCCAGTAGCCTTGCGTGGGGTGGATCAGGTGCACCATGCCATAGCCGATCGACAGCGCCAGCGGTAGGCGCAGGGCGTGGCGGAACAGCAGCGAGGTGGGCGTGAGCTGGGTGCGCAGGCGTTTCCACACCTCCTTGAAGGTGCGCGGCGAGCGGTCGAGCAGGCTGCTGTCGCTGGCGTCGGCAAGGCTGTCGGGGTTGCTGGCCGCGCCAAGCAAGCGGTCCAGCGTGGCCAGGTTGACTGCCAACGCCCGCAGCGAGCGCAGCAGGCTGCGCCAGGCCGGGTTGTTCTGAGTGCGTAGATGCTCCAGCGAGGCGTTCAGGTCTTCCAGCGCCTCGGGGTAGCCGCTGGCGAGCACGAATGGCTGGCGCAGGCGGATCGAACGGGCCAGCTCCTGGCAGGACGAGCCCTGTTTGCGCAGCAGGCGCTGGCAGCGGAACATCACATCGCTGTGGAAGAACGCCTCGCTCAGGGCGTTGTAGGGGTAGTGCGAGGCGCTGACGCGCTCGTGGATGTCCTGGGCCAGGAAGTACAGCTTCAGGTAACGACTGACCTTGGAGTTGGGCTGGCTGTTGCCGACCCGGTGCAGGATGATTTCCTTGGCGGCATTGAGCGCGGCCACCACCTTGCCGTTCTGCTTGGCCAGCTCCAGGCGCGTGGCCTCGACATCGAGGGTGCGCACCGGCTCGAACAGGCTGGCCTTGAGCTTGAGGTAGCTGCCCAGCTCGTAGAACAGCTTGGCCAGGCTCTGCTGCACCGGCTGGTTGGAGAACAGCGCCTGCCAGAGCACCGAGAGCGCCCCGTACCACGCGGCTCCAGCCACCAGCAGCAGCGGCTCGTGCCAGAAATCAGTGACCACGCCGCCGCGCTGGTCAACGCCGATCATGGTGTACACCGACAGGATCAGCGTCGCCGAGGCGATGGCGCCATAGCGTTCGCCCAGTGCTCCGAGCATGGTCAGGCCGAAGGCTGCCAGGGCCAGGGAGCCGGCGAAGATCCAAGGGTAGGGGAACAGTAGCTCGACCGACAGCGCGGCGATGGCGAAACATACGAGGGTGACGGCCAGCGCACTGAGACGGCCCTGCCAGCCGTCGTCGGTCTCGGCCAGGGCGCTGGCGATGATGCCGAGGAACAACGGGATGAGCAGGCTCATCTCGTTCTGGTACCAGCACCAGGCCATGGTGCCGGTCAGGGCGATGGTCACCCGGATGGCGTAGCTGAACTTGTCTTGGCCCCACAAGCGACGCAATGAATGGCGGAACGAGCTCGATGACATAGTGGCCTGCTGGACAGAGTTCGAATGAGGACCTTGGGACCGACGCGGCTGCGCTGCCTTTCGCGGGCAAGCCCGCTCCTACAGGGCCAGCGCAATCCTGTGGGAGCGGGCTTGCCCGCGAAGGGCAGCGCACTCGGTCAAACCTTCCCGGCACAGACCAGCAAGAAGCGTTCCGTGCTGAAAGGATTCTACTCTAAACGAACTGCGCCGCTGCGTTGGCAGAAGCCCACGCCCACTGGAAATTGAACCCGCCCAGGTGCCCGCTGACGTCCAGCACCTCGCCGATGAAGAACAATCCCGGGCTCTTGAGCGACTCCATGGTCTTGGACGACACCTCGCGGGTGTCGACGCCGCCCAGGGTCACTTCCGCGGTGCGGTAGCCCTCGGTGCCTGCCGGTACCAGTTGCCAGGCCGCGAGCTGCCCGGCGATCTGGGTCAATTCTGCCGGGGTGTACTGCTTCAAGGGTTTCGAAACGAACCACTGCTCGGCCAGCAGGGTCGCCAGCTTGCGGGTGAACACCTCGCCCAGCACGGTCTTTAGCTCGCTGTTGGGGCGTTCGGCCTGCACGCCTTGCAGCCACTCCAGCGCGTCGCGGTCGGGCAACAGATTGATCTCCAGGGTGTCGCCCGCTTCCCAGTACGAGGAAATCTGCAGGATCGCCGGGCCGCTCAGGCCGCGATGGGTGAACAGCAGGTTTTCGCGGAAGCTGGTGCCGTTGCAGCTGGCGATGCAGTCCAGCGAGGTGCCGGAGAGCTCGGTGCACAATGCCTTGAGCTGGGGCTCGGTGATGGTGAACGGCACCAGCGCAGCGCGGGTCGGCAGCAGGGCGTGGCCGAACTGGCGGGCGACCTGGTAGCCGAAGCCGGTTGCGCCCAGGGTTGGGATCGACAGACCGCCGGTGGCGATCACCAGCGACTGGCAGGCAAATACACCGGCACTGGTCTGCAGGCGATAACCGCTGTCGGTCTTCTCGATCTGCTCGATGCTGGTGTTCATCCGCAGCTCGGCGCCGGCGTCGTCGCATTCGGCCAGGAGCATGTCGAGGATGTCGCTGGACTTGTTGTCGCAGAACAGCTGGCCGAGCTTCTTCTCGTGGTACGGCACGCCGTGTTTGGCCACCAGCTCGATGAAGTCCCACTGGGTGTAGCGGGCCAGCGCCGACTTGCAGAAGTGCGGGTTCTGCGAGAGGAAATTGGCGGGTTCGGTGTACATGTTGGTGAAGTTGCAGCGCCCGCCGCCGGACATGAGGATTTTCTTGCCCGGTTTGTTGGCATGGTCGAGCAGCAGCACACGGCGGCCACGGCGCGCGCTGAGTTGAGCACACATCAG
This sequence comes from Pseudomonas wayambapalatensis, assembly GCA_014268975.2. Classification (GTDB taxonomy): domain Bacteria; phylum Pseudomonadota; class Gammaproteobacteria; order Pseudomonadales; family Pseudomonadaceae; genus Aquipseudomonas; species Aquipseudomonas wayambapalatensis. The sequence goes on from CP077096.1 coordinate 722,374, forward strand.
GCCGGCGGCGCCGGCGCCGAGGATGATCACGTCGGTGGAGTGCACGGTGTTACCTCATGGATTTCCGGGGCCGCTTCGCAGCACCTCAGCGCTCACAGAGAATGCACTCGGCCTTAGGCCTGTGGAGATCCTGTGGGAGCTGGCTTGCCTGCGATGGGCTGCAAAAGCAGCCCCAGAATAGGTCAGACGATACGGACTTTCAGGGCCCGGCCCTTGATCTTGCCGCTGTTCAAGCGCTGCATCGCCTGCTTGGCCACGGCCCGCTCCACCGCCACGAAAGCGACGAAATCGAAGATGGCGATCTTGCCCACCTGCTTGCCCGGCAGCCCGGCATCGCCGGTCAGGGCGCCAAGGATATCGCCCGGACGCAGCTTGTCCTTGCGCCCGGCGGCGATGCACAGGGTGGTCATGGTCGGCAGCAGTGGCTCACCGCCCTTGTTCTTCAGGCTGTCCAACTGCTCCCAGCGCAGCGGGCGCTTCTGCAGGTCTTCGATGGCTTGCGCGCGGTGGCCTTCGGCCGGGGCCACCAGGCTGATCGCCACGCCTTTCTCGCCGGCACGGCCGGTACGCCCGACGCGGTGCACATGGATCTCGGCATCACGCGCCAGCTCCACGTTGATCACCAGGTCCAGGCCGTCGATGTCCAGGCCTCGGGCGGCGACATCGGTGGCCACCAGTACCGAGCTGCTGCGGTTGGCGAACATCGTCAGCACCTGGTCGCGGTCACGCTGTTCCAGATCACCGTGCAGGGCCTGGGCGACGATGCCCTTGGCGGTCAGGTGGGCGACCAGGTCCTCGCACTGCTGCTTGGTGAAGCAGAACGCCACGCAAGACTGCGGGCGGTAGTGGCCCAGTACGCGGGTAACCGCCTCCAGACGCTGCTGTGGATCGATCTCGATGAAACGCTGCTCGATCTGGCTGTCGCTGTGCTGGCTCTCGACCGTGACCTGCTGCGGCTTGCGCATGAAGTCGGCGGCCAGTTGCTCGATGCCGGCCGGGTAGGTGGCCGAGAACAGCAGGGTCTGGCGGCGCGACGGGGTCTTGCCGATGATGGCGGCGATGGCGTCGAAGAAGCCCATGTCGAGCATGCGGTCGGCTTCGTCGAGTACCAGGGTGTTGAGCCCTTTCAGGTCCAGGGTGCCCTTGTCCAGGTGCTGCTGGATACGGCCCGGGGTGCCGACGATGATATGCGCACCGTGCTCCAGCGAGGCGATCTGCGGGCCCAGCGAGACGCCACCGCAGAGGGTGAGGATCTTGATGTTGTCTTCGGCGCGGGCCAGGCGGCGCAGCTCCTTGGCGACCTGGTCGGCCAGTTCGCGCGTCGGGCACAGCACCAGCGCCTGGCAGCCGAAGAAGCGCGGGTTGATCGGATTGAGCAGGCCGATGCCGAAGGCGGCGGTCTTGCCGCTGCCGGTCTTGGCCTGGGCGATCAGGTCCTGGCCCTTGAGGATGACCGGCAGGCTCTGGGCCTGGATCGGGGTCATCGAGGCATAGCCCAGGGCGTCCAGGTTGGCCAGCATGGCGGCGGACAGCGGCAGGGAGGCGAAAGCGGTGGATTCGGTGGTCACGAGGCGGGCCTGCGGTGCGAAGCGAAAAATGCCGCACAGTCTACCAGCCTCATGGCCATTCGCCCTACGTTTCCACGTGCTCTTCCGGACGACGGGCACGCCTTCCGTCCGTCGGCGACAGTTGCAGGAAGATCGCCGCGGCCAGCATCGCCATCAGGCCGATGGTCAGGAAGGTCAACTGGAACGCGCCCAGCGTGGTTTCCACACCCTCGGCGCTGCCGGAGGCGGTAAAGCCGCCGAGCAGCGCACCGGCGCAGGCTACGCCCAGGCTCAGCGACAGTTGCGCGACCACCGACAGCAGGCTGTTGCCGCTGCTGGCGCTGGCGTCGTCGAGGTCGATCAGCGTCACTGTGTTCATTGCAGTGAACTGCAGCGAGTTCACCGCCCCCAGCAAGCCCAGTTGCACCAGTAGCAGCCAATAGGGTGTCTGTTCGTCGACCAGCCCCAGGCTGGCCAGCAGTACACCCAGCAACAGCGTGTTGCCGGTGAGGATGATGCGGTAGCCGAGGCGCTCGATCAGCGGCCGTGCCACCGACTTGGCGATCATCGCCGCTGCGGCCAGCGGGATCATGCTCATGCCGGCCTGGGCCGGCGAGTAGCCCAGCGCCACCTGCAGCAGCAGCGGCACCAGGAAGGGCAGGGCGCCGCTGCCCAGGCGGGCGAACAGGTTGCCGAGGATGCCGATGGCAAAGGTGCGCACGCGGAACAGGCTGGGCGAGAACAGCGGCTCCGGGTCACGCCCGGCGCGCAGCCAGTAGGCGGCAAGGCAGGCCATGCCAGCAAACAGCAGCAACATCACCCGCAGGTGCGGCAGGTGCAACTCGCCCAGGCCCTCCATGGCGATGGTGATCAGCACCATCGCGGCACCGAACAGGATGAACCCGGGCCCGTCGAAGGTGGTGCGTTCGCTGCCGCGCAGGTCGGGGATGAACTTCCATACTGCGTAGCAGCCCAGTGCGCCGACCGGCAGGTTGAGCAGGAAGATCCAGTGCCAACTGAGGATTTCCACCAGCCAGCCGCCGACGGTCGGACCCAGCAGCGGACCGAGCAGGCCGGGGATGGTGATGAAGCTCATGATCCGCACCAGCTCCGAGCGCGGGTAGGCGCGCAGCACCACCAATCGCCCGACCGGCAGCATCAGGGCACCGCCCAGGCCCTGGATGACGCGGGCGATGATCAGGAAGCCCAGGCTGTTGGCCGCCGCGCACAGCAGCGAACCCAGGCTGAACAACAGGATGGCGCCGAAGAAAATGTGCTTGGTGCCGAAGCGGTCGGCGATCCAGCCCGAGGCCGGGATCAGCAGCGCCACGGTGAGCATGTAGGCGATGATCACACCCTGCATGCGCAGCGGGTCTTCTGCCAGCGAGCGGGCCATGGCTGGCAGTGCGGTGTTGAGGATGGTGCCGTCGAGCGACTGCATGAAGAAGGCGATGGCCACCACCCAGGGGATCCAGCGGGCGGTGGTGGGGTCGAGCGGGGCGCGTTCGGGCATGGCCTCAATCCTGAAAAGTGCGCAGTTCCCTGCGGGCGCGGCGAACCGCCGCTCCCACAGGGGCGTGACGTTACAGTGTCAGCGTCAATCCTCTGACCAACGCCCCGGGCAGATGACTCGATCCGGTTTGCCGCTGCCCATAGGTACTGGTCGATAGGATCAGCTCGCGGTCACGGGTCAGCTCTTCCAACTGCTTACCCAGCAGGTTATAGAGGCTGTCGTCGAAGCGCATGGTGCTGACCGGGCCCTGGATCTGGCCGTTTTCCACCCAGAAGGTGGCGAAGCGCGTCAGGCCGGTCATCCGCGCTGCCGGCAGGTCTGAATAGTTCAGATACCAGAGGTTGCTGATGTACAGCCCGGTATCCAGGCGCGCCAGGATATCCGCCGACGCCAGCTCGCCCGGTGCCAGGCTCAGGGCGCACGGTGCCTCGTAGCTGTCGGCGCCGTTGCCCGGCAGGTCGAACTCTACTGCGCTGCGGGGGCTGACCAGGCGTGCGTGGCCCCGGCCTTCGACGATCAGCGCTACGTCCTTGCGGGGCGAGCCCTCGCTGGAGAACGCCGGGCTCAGCGAACCGCTGACCTGCTCCGAGAAGCTGACCCGCGGATCGAGCTTGTCATCACCGGTGTACAGACGCTGCAGTGGGCTGTTGCCGGTGGCCAGGGCCTGGGCCGAGAAACCGCCCCAGGCCAGCATGCCGGCGATCTCGTCCATGGCCGCGGGTGCCAGGTAGGCGCGGTAGCTGCCAGGCTTGAGGGTGATCGTCGGGCGCCCCAGGTACTCAAGCTGTTCGCGGGCCAGTTGCAGGCGTGCACTGAAGTCCTCGCCGCTCCAGACCTGGCCTGCATAGTTGGCCTTCACGGCCTGGCCATTGGTGTGGAACAGGCTCCAGTCGAAATTGAAGCTGTTGGCCTGGTGCCAGCCGAAGGCGCGGAACGAGCTGGCAAAGCCCCGGCAGATCGGGCCGGCGGCGTAGATGCCGACCAGGTCGAGGTCGCCTGCCTGCTGCTCGACCAGCGTCAGCACTTCGCTGAAGTCGGGCAGTGTTGGATCTTGCACGCTGTGGCTGTGCCAGGCGCTTTCGTCGAGTTTCAGGTAGGGGTCGAGCGGCAGCAGCGGCAAGGTCTGGCGCAATTGCTTCAGGGCATCCTGCAGGCGCTGGCGATCCAGTTGCGCATCGTCACCGAGGGTGAACTGCTGTTCGGCCTGGCGTCCTTCACGTATCAGGCGCAACTGCGCGCTAGCTTGGGCCACCTCGCCCGCCTGGCGCACCTTGGCATGGTTGAAACGCACGAAGCGCGACTGTTCGGCGTTGTAGCCGAGGGTGAATTGCTCGCCGGGGTGCAGCGCCTCGCGCAGGGCACTGACCAATGCCTCGAAGCGTTCTTGATAGGGAGTACTCATCAGGCGTCTCCTCCGAATACGTCGATCTGGCGGAACACGCAGGCCGGCGAGGCATGGCCGACCCGGATGACCTGGTTGGGTTCGCCCTTGCCGCAGTTGGGGGTGCCAAGCACCTGGAAGGTGCTGCTATCGCCCACGGCCGACAGGTTGCGCCAGAACTGCGCGGAGATGCCGCGATAGTTGGGGTTCTTGACCACGCCCTTGAGCTCGCCGTGTTCGATCAGTTGGCCCCATTCGCAGCCGAACTGGAACTTGTTGCGCGCATCGTCGATGGACCAGGAGCGGTTGGTGCGCATCAGGATGCCGTGCTCGATCCCCTTGATGAGTTGTTCGAGCGACTGGTCGCCCGGCTCGATGTTGAGGTTGGCCATGCGGTCGATCGGAGCGCGGTTCCAGCCGCAGGCGCGGCTGTTGGCCACGCCGTCGAGCCCCGAGCGGAACTGCGACAGGGCGCCGCCCAGCGGGCGCAGCAGCTTGCCCTCGCGGATCAGGAACTGCTTGCTGGCCGCGGTGCCGTCGTCGTCGAAGCTGTAGCTGGCCAGCTCCTCGTCGATGGTAGGATCGAAGGTCACGTTCAGCAGGGGCGAGCCGTATTGCAACTGCCCGAAATCGCTGGGCTTGACGAAGCTGGTGCCCGCGTAATTGCGCTCGTCGCCGAGAATACGGTCCATCTCCAGCGGATGTCCGATGGACTCATGGATCTGCAGCATCATCTGGTCGGGCATCAGCAGCAGGTCGCGCGCACCGCTCGGGGTATTGGGCGCCAGCAGCAGTTGCAGGGCTTCGTCGGCGATGCGCCGGGCGGCGCCGACCAGGCCGCAGCGCTGGACGACTTCGAAGCCACCCTGCTGGCCAAAGTTCTCCCGGCCCAGGCTGCGGCTCTGGCTGTCGCGGCCATCGCTGGCGGTGACGCCAAGGCCCGGAAAGATGAAGCGCTGCGCGTTGCGCAGCTCGGCGCCGGCCGAGTTCAGGTAAGTCTGCTCGACCAGGGTCATGCCCAGGCTCGCCTGCCAGTCCACCAGGCGTTCGTCCTTGGGCACGCTGGCCGATTCGGTGGCGAGCAGCTCGAGGCAATCCGCAAGGTTTGGCAGCGATTGGTCGAAGTTGGGCGAGATATGGTCGTGGCGCGTGCTCGGCACCGGTTGGTCGCGCAGGTCGAGCAGGTGGTGGCCGGTGATCTGCCGGGCCAGGGCCTCGGCGTGTTCCAGGGCGCGTTGCAGGCCGCTCTGCGACAGGTCGGCGGTGGCGGCGTAGGCCTCGACGCCGTTCAGGCGCACGGTGAGCATGGCACCTTCGTCCTGGCTGAAGAATGGCGGTTCGGCGACGTTGCGCCGCACCGACAGCGATTGATGCGATTGCTTCACGTGGCGAAGCGAGAACAGTTCGGCCTTGCTGCGCAGCGCTGCGAAGCGCTGGCGCAGCAGGGCGCTGGAATCGAACATGCGGGAACCTCCTGTTCGCGGTGGCTCCCCCTAGAACCACCCCTCTTGCATGCCCAGGCAGGTGTCGTCGCGTGCCTCGAGCAGTGCGAGCTCAGTATGGCAGCCTGGCACTTCCCAAGTCAGGAAATAACGTGCGGCCTGCAACTTGCCGTAGTAAAAATCGCGGTCGACCTCGACGCCTTTCATCAGTCCGAGCTCAGCATGGATGGCCTGCTCCAGCCAGCGCCAGCCGATCACGCAATGGCCGAACACCTTGAGGTACAGGGCCGAGTTGGCCAGGGCTCCGGCAACCTTGCCCTGGGCCAGGTCGCCGAGCAGTGCCAGGGTCACGGCTTGCAGGCGGTTGACCAGTTGCTCCAGCGGCTGGCGCAGTGCGTCCAGGTTGGGGTGATGGCTGGCGCGCTCGGCAGTGGTGGCGATCAGGCGAATCAGTTGCTTGAGCCCGGCGCCGCCGTTCTGCGCCAGTTTGCGCCCGAGCAGGTCGAGCGACTGGATGCCTTCGGTGCCTTCGTGGATCGGGTTCAGGCGGTTGTCGCGGTAGTACTGCTCTACCGGGTATTCGCGGGTGTAGCCGTGGCCACCGAGGATCTGGATCGCCAGTTCGTTGGCCTTGAGGCAGAACGTCGAAGGCCAGGACTTGACGATCGGGGTGAGCAGGTCGAGCAGTTCCTGGGCCTGGGCGCGTGCCGCCTCGTCGGGTGCGCTGTGGGTGTCGTCGAACAGCCGTGCGGCGTACAGACCCAGGTCGAAGGCGCCTTCCACGTAGGCTTTCTGCGCCAGCAGCATGCGTTTTACATCGGCGTGCTCGATGATCGGCACTGCTGGGCTGTTGGGGTCCTTGTTGTCCACCTGGCGGCCTTGCGGGCGCTGGCGTGCGTAGTCCAGCGAGTACAGGTAGCCGGCGTAGCCGAGCATCACCGCACCCATGCCGACGCCGATGCGCGCTTCGTTCATCATCTGGAACATGCACGCCAGGCCCTGGTGCGCCTGGCCCACCAGGTAGCCGACGCACTGGCCGTTGTCGCCGAAGTTCAACGCCGTGGAGGTGGTGCCACGCCAGCCCATCTTGTGGAACAGTCCGGCCAGCAGCACGTCGTTGCGGGCGCCGAGGCTGCCGTCGTCGTTGACCCGGTACTTGGGCACGATGAACAGCGAAATGCCCTTCACCCCGGGCGGTGCATCCGGCAGCTTGGCCAGGACCATGTGCACGATGTTCTGCGACAGCTCGTGGTCGCCGCCGGAGATGAATATCTTGTTGCCCTTGAGCCGATAGCTGCCATCGCCAGCGGGCTCTGCACGGGTGCGGATATCGGCCAGCGACGAGCCGGCGTGGGGCTCGGTCAGGGCCATGGTGCCGAAGTAGCGGCCTTCGATCATCGGCTGCAGGAACAGGCGCTTCTGCTCCTCGCTGCCAAAGCTCTCGATCAGGTTGGCTGCGCCCATGGTCAGGAAGGGATAGGCCGTGGTGCCAGCGTTGGCGGCCTGGAAATGGGCGAAGCACGCTTGCGAGACCAGGCTCGGCAACTGCATGCCGCCGACGTCGAAGTCGCGGTTGGCGTTGAGGAAGCCCGCCTCGAGGAAGGCCTCTACCGCAGGCTTGACCTCGGGAATCAACTCGGCGCGGCCGTCGACATAACGCGGCTCGTGCTCGTCGCCCTTGCGGTTGTGCGGGGCGAAGTACTTCTCGGCAATCGCGCGAGCAGTACCGAGCGCGGCGTCGAAGGTCTCGCGGTTGTGCTCGGCGAAACGCGGGCGCTGGGTGAGGGCTTCGGCGTCGAGGACTTCGTAGAGTTCGAAGGCGAGATTGCGGGGGTTGAGGAGGTGCTCGGACATGGCGGGATTCCTGGGTTCGAGATGCTGCGAGTCTAGAGCCAGTGGGAGGGGCTGCACAGGCTCATGGGTGCGCGTGATGACACTCCAGAAGGCTGAGCATAGGTGTGCGATTGGTGGCGCTCGCTGCTTCTCGAGATCCTTTGCGCTGCTCTACTGGTATTTCTGTCAGGTGTGGCCTGTACATCACTGGCGTAGCCTAGGCCTTTGCCGGATCCCCGTTGAGCCCTGATTGGGGGCTGCATGCCATCTAGACCTGAGCCGGAGCATCGCCCAATGACCAGCAACGCGCCATTAGTCCATCGCCAAACCCCATCGGTATCGGCGTTTGCTCGCAAGCTGAAGGTACGGGAAATCGCCTGCCATCGTGATGCGCTTGCGCTTGGACAGACCACACTGCTCATCACGCGGCACAGGTACGATCCTCGTGGTTTCCTGGATCGGAGCGTCGACCCGCGTATGGCTGGGCGCGGTCTGGTGAACTTCGCGTTGGGCAACGATTTCACTGGCAAAGTGCTGCGTGTTCAGAGTGTCGACGCGGGCATAGAAGTTGCCTTGGCTGATATCGATGGTCGGCCTTTGGTGCATGTCAGTGCAATCGCGGCAGGCGCAGAAGGGCGTGACGACTACAGCCAGGCGGTGGTACGTCGATCGATGTACGAGGCTCACGGTCTGGCGGGTCGTTTGTCGAGCATCAGCGATACAGTTGGCGGTGGTGTTCCCCGCATGACCCAGCGCTTTGTCTATGGGGGGAGCAGTGCACTGGAGCGGGGGCGAAACCTGGCTGGTCGCTGTACACGTCTTTACGACACTGCTGGCCTTGCGTTGCACGACGCCATCGCCATGACCGGTACCACGCTGTCTGTCACCCGTCGTCTTCTGGGGCAGGGAGATGAAGTACAGACAGTGGTCGATTGGCAAGGTGAGAGTATCGATGAATGGGACCGCGCACTTGAGCCGACTGCGCAGGCACACACTACGTGTTCGGTCGTGGACGCAACCGGAACCGTATCGAGCATCGTCGATGCAGCCGGGAACCGGCGGCGTGTCACCTATGATATTGCGGGTCGGCTCCAGGCAAGTTGGCTGAGACGCAAAGACTCTCAAGAGTGCGAGATCGTCCGGTCGACGAGTTACCTGGCAGGTGGACATAAGACCCGTGAACTGCAGGGTAACGGTGTGTCGAGCACCTATTTCTTTGAGCCACGAACGCAACGCCAGGTTCAGCTACGGATCGAGCGGCCTGCGAGTCATGCCCTGGGGGCGAGGCTCCTGCAGGATTTGCAGTATTCGTTCGACCCGGTGGACAATGTGGTGAGCGAACGGGACGAGGCCGACAACAGAAGATTCTGGCGGAACCAGGTGGCGGAGCCGCAGACCACGTACTGTTACGACAGCCTTTATCAATTGGTCGGCGCCTGCGGAAGAGAGCAGGTCAATGCGTCATCGCGGGCGGGAGAGTACAACACGCCGTCTCCCTCTCCCTACGATGGGACACTCGTTACCCGTTATACCCGCAACTATATCTATGACACTGCTGGCAACCTGACGCGCATGGTGCACCGGGTGCCGGCCAGCAATCACTGTCGTGTCGTCGAGATCACAGTCAGTGACCGCAGCAATCGGGCGGTGCTGGGCATAATGGCGAAGACACCCGCCGAGGTGGAGGCGTTGTTCACGGCAAAGGGTCAGCAGATCTCGCTGTTGCCCGGCAATCCCCTGTGCTGGACGCCTCAAGGGGAGTTGCATCAGGTCATCTCCCAGCAACGCGAGGAGGGGCGGCATGACCATGAGCACTACCGTTATGACAGTGCCAGCATGCGAGTCCTGAAAGTCAACACGCAGTGGGCCGCTGCAAGCCGGCACACGCTTCGAGTCACCTATTTACCCGGGCTTGAATTGCGCTGCACTACCCGCGATGCCTCCCTTGAGGAGGAGTTGCAGGTTATTTCGGTCGGTGAGCCCGGTCATGCACAGGTGCGAATGTTGCACTGGTGCAGCGAGGTGCCAGACGGGTTGGAGAACGATCAACTGCGCTACAGCTACGACACGCCGCTGGGCAGCGGCATCCTGGAGGTTGACGGCGCGGGCAGGCTGATCAGCCATGAAGCGTATTACCCATTTGGGGGAACCGCGTTGTGGGTGGCCCGTAGCGAGCTTGAAGGGAGTTACAAGACTTTGCGTTATTCGGGCAAGGAACGAGATGCGACAGGGCTGTATTACTACGGTTATCGCTACTACCAGCCGTGGGTCGGGCGATGGCTGAGCGCAGACCCGGCGGGGGCAGTGGAGGGCCTCAACTTGTATTGCATGGTGCGCAACAACCCGGTGACGCGCAGGGATGCCAATGGATTACACAGTTTTGAGACGGAGTTCGGGTCTGACTTCGCTGCGTTGGACAAGTTGATCGAGTTTCCGGAGATTTTTAAAAATCTGAAGCCTGGTGTTGTACTAAAGGGCAATGTCAGTCAGGACACGCAACGTCGAAAGAAATTAACGGTGTATTGGATGCGTGAGAGTGAAGCGTATCAACCCACTGAACTGGAAAGGGTCATAGGTCCGTCGGGCAACAGCGAGCAAGAAGCTCTTGGCCCGGCTGCGCAGCTCGCGCAGGATCTAGGGGTGACTGAACAGTTTGCCAAGGACTTTACGCGTGACACGTACACCCTGATAGAAAACGGCGAGGAAACTCCCTTGTTTGTACACAACGTTGAGAAGTATTTCAGCTCGCAGCAGCTAGAGATTATTTCGATGCTTGCACATCAAGCACTGGCTGCCGAGATAACAAGCTTACTCTACTCCATCGAGCCAGCCGGCGGTGCGTTCAACGAGCAAGGCCAGGTGCGCGGCATATGGTCAGCGGCCCCGGGCGCGGCCTCTGAATACCAGATTCACAGGGGCGCAAGAGGCGAGCCGGACGAGGTCTCGATCAGCTCGAGACAGGTCTTCAGCCTGAAGGACGTGGCGACAGGTGAGTTTATAGCTAAGGTTGATGCGATTACCCAGCACACTGTATTTCTGGCCACATCTATCGAGAACGGAGAGGTAAATTATAACCTCCAGAAGCATGTGCCCAGCCTGCAAAAGATAACGCTTTTGCATGTTTTGCCGGAGCAACCGGTGCCCAAAAAGTCGCCCGTTTTATCCAGATTCAAATTCTGGAAATCGAATAAACAACAATAGGCGGGTTGCCCGCTGCCACCGTTTCGCTGCTGAACCGGTGGGAGCGGGCTTGCCCGCGATGGCGTCAGTACGGTCAGCCGATGGTCATCAGGCTGGCGTTACCCCCTGCAGCCGCGGTGTTCACGCTCACCGCACGCTCGATCACCAACCGCTCCAGCGCGATCTGCTGATCGCCGCTGGACAGCCCATGCACACCAACGATGGCACCGGCGCGTTTGGCGACCTGCTGGCACACCGCGCGCAGCTGGTCGGAGTCGCCGTGGTGGATGACCGCGTCGAACGCCACGTCATCCTTGCTCCAGTCGGCCACCAGCTTGATCTTGCCTTGCAGGTCTTTCGGCAGGCGACCGCGCAGGCCCTTGGCCGGCTCGCCGTCGGCCCACACCGCCGAGCTGCCAACCGCCAGCACCGCGGCGAACTGCGCGAGCAGGTCGGCCTCGTTGTCAGCCAGGCACAGCACATGCTCGCGAGGCAGCACGGTGTAGGTGTTGCGCTCGCCGGTCGGGCCAGGCAGTACACGGGTGATGCCACTTTGCGACTGTTCGGCGAACTGCTCGCACAGTGCCACCAGCTCGGGCTGGTTGCTCGAAGCCCAGGCCTTGAGCACCTGCAGCGGCTTGATCAGCTGGTCGCGCAGGGTGGTGTCGGCTTTGGTCTCACCGTCGGCACGCTGGAAGTGGCGGGCGATGGCGTCAGCCGGGCGGGTCGACAGCAGGCGGTACAGGTACAGCGGGCCACCGGCTTTCGGGCCGGTGCCCGACAGCCCTTCACCACCGAATGGCTGCACGCCGACCACGGCACCGACGATGTTGCGGTTGACGTACATGTTGCCGGCGTTGACGTTGTCCACCACCTTGGCGATGGTTTCGTCGATGCGGGTGTGCACGCCCAGGGTCAAGCCGTAGCCGGAGGCGTTGATCTGCGCGATCAACTGGTCGAGGTGCTTGCGGTTGTAGCGCACCACGTGCAGCACCGGGCCGAAGATCTCGCGCTTGAGCTCGTCGAAGCTCTCCAGCTCGATCAGGGTCGGCATGACGAAGGTGCCGCGCTTGCACTCCTCGGATTCGGCAATGGCCACCTGGTAGACGCTGCGACCTTTCTCGCGCATGGCCTGGATGTGCTTCTCGATGCCGGCCTTGGCTTCGGCGTCGATCACCGGGCCGATGTCCACCGACAGGCGCTCGGGGTTGCCCATGCGGTTCTGCGCCATGGCGCCCTTGAGCATCTCGATCACGCGGTCTGCGGAATCCTCTTGCAGGCACAGTACGCGCAGCGCCGAGCAACGCTGACCGGCGCTGTCGAAGGCCGACGACACCACATCGATCACCACCTGTTCGGTCAGCGCCGAGGAGTCGACGATCATCGCGTTCTGGCCGCCGGTTTCGGCGATCAGCGGGATCGGACGACCCTGGGCATCCAGGCGGCCGGCGACGTTGCGTTGCAGCAGGCGCGCCACTTCGGTGGAGCCGGTGAACATCACGCCCTTGACCCGTTCGTCACCGACCAGGCCGGCACCGACGGTTTCGCCGCGCCCCGGCAGCAGTTGCAGCACACCTTCGGGGATGCCGGCTTCGAGCAGCAGACGCACGGCCTGGGCCGCGACCAACGGGGTCTGTTCGGCCGGCTTGGCCAGCACCGGGTTACCGGCGGCCAGTGCGGCGGCCACCTGGCCGGTGAAGATCGCCAGCGGGAAGTTCCATGGGCTGATGCACACCACCGGGCCGAGCGGGCGGCAGGCGTCGTTGCTGAAATCGTTGCGTGCCTGCACGGCGTAGTAGCGCAGGAAGTCGACGGCTTCGCGCACTTCGGCGATGGCGTTGGCGAAGGTCTTGCCGGCTTCGCGGATGAGCAGGCCCATCAGCGGCTGGATCTCGGCTTCCATCAGGTCGGCGGTGCGCTCCAGGATCGCGGCGCGCTCGGCTGGTGGGGTGGCTTGCCAGATCGGCGCGGCATTGAGGGCGCACTGGATGGCGTTGTCGACGTCGGTGACGCTCGCCTCTTGCACATGGCCCACCACGTCGCGGTGGTCGGCTGGGTTTAGTACCGGTGCGGCGGCTTCCTGGCTGGTGGCGCAGGCCAGCAGCGGGGCAGCCTTCCAGTCGTTGTGGGCGGTTGCCAGCATGGCGCAGGACAGCGACGCCAGGCGGTGTTCGTTGGCCATGTCGATGCCGGCCGAGTTGGCCCGTTCGCTGCCATAGAGGTCGCGCGGCAGCGGAATGCGCGGATGCGGCAGCCCGATGCTGCCTTCCTGGGTGGCCATGCGCTCGATGCTCGCGACCGGGTCGGCGACCAGTTCCTGAATGGAGATCGAGTGGTCGGCGATACGGTTGACGAACGAGGTGTTGGCGCCGTTTTCCAGCAGGCGGCGTACCAGGTAGGCCAGCAGGGTTTCGTGGGTGCCGACGGGTGCATAGACGCGGCACGGACGGTTCAGCTTGCCATCGGCGATCTTGCCGACGACCTGCTCGTACAGGGGCTCGCCCATGCCGTGCAGGCACTGGAACTCGTACTGGCCTGGGTAATAGTTCTGGCCGGCAATATGGTAGATGGCCGACAGGGTGTGGGCGTTGTGCGTGGCGAACTGCGGGTAGATGGCTTCCGGCACCGACAACAGCTTGCGGGCGCAGGCGATGTAGGACACGTCGGTATAGACCTTGCGGGTGTAGACCGGGTAGCCCTCCAGGCCTTCGACCTGGGCGCGCTTGATCTCGCTGTCCCAGTAGGCGCCCTTGACCAGGCGGATCATCAGGCGGTGACGGCTGCGCTTGGCCAGGTCGATGACCGAGTCGATCACGTACGGGCAGCGCTTCTGGTAGGCCTGGATGACGAAACCGATACCGTTCCAGCCCGTCAGCGATGGCTCGAAGCACAGGCGTTCGAGCAGGTCCAGCGACAGCTCCAGGCGGTCGGCTTCCTCGGCGTCGATGTTCAGGCCGATGTCGTACTGCTTGGCCAGTTGGGTCAGCGACAGCAGGCGCGGGTACAGTTCTTCCATCACACGCTCGTATTGCGCGCGGCTGTAGCGCGGGTGCAGCGCCGAGAGCTTGATCGAGATGCCCGGGCCTTCATAGATGCCGCGCCCGTGCGAGGCCTTGCCGATCGAGTGGATCGCCTGCTCGTAGGAGGCCAGGTATTTCTGGGCGTCGTGCTCGGTCAGCGCGGCCTCGCCGAGCATGTCGTAGCTGTAGCGGAAGCCCTTGGATTCGAAGCGGCTGGCGTTGGCCAGGGCTTCGGCGATGGTCTCGCCGGTGACGAACTGCTCGCCCATCAGGCGCATGGCCATGTCGACACCCTTGCGGATCATCGGCTCGCCACTCTTGCCGATGATGCGGGTTAGCGAGGAGGTCAGGCCGGATTCGTTGTGGGTGGAGACCAGCTTGCCGGTCAGCAGCAGGCCCCAGGTTGCGGCATTGACGAACAGCGACGGGCTGTTGCCCAGGTGTGGCTGCCAGTTGCCCGTGCTGATCTTGTCGCGGATCAGGGCGTCGCGCGTACCTTTGTCGGGGATGCGCAGCAGGGCTTCGGCCAGGCACATCAGCGCCACGCCTTCCTGGGACGACAGCGAGAACTCCTGCAGCAGGCCCTGGACGATACCGGCGCGGCCGCTGGCGCTCTTCTGGTTGCGCAGCTTGTCGGCAAGGCCTGCGGCCATCTTGTTGGTCGCTTCGGCCAGCGGGGCCGGCAGGCGGGCCTGCTCCAGCAGCATCGGCACCATTTCCTGCTCGGGGCGACGGTAGGCTGCGGTGATCGCTGCGCGCAGCACGGACTGGGGCAGAATGCTCTCGGCGAATTCGAGGAAGCACTGGTGGGTGTGGTCGGCCGGGAGTTCGCCAGCGTCGTCACCGAACTGCGCAGCGTGGCCGTTGATTTCGTTCAGGGTTGCACCACCCTCGAGCTTCTCCAGGTAATTGAAGATCGCTTGCTTGATCAACCAGTGCGGGGTGCGGTCGATGGACTGCGCAGCCGCTTTGAGTCGCTCACGGGTCGGGTCGTCGAGTTTGACCCCAAGGGTGGTCGTCGCCATTTCTTATCCTCGTTATTGCCACGGGCGTGGCTAAGCTGGCGGCAAGATTAGCGCCAGGCACCTCTCGGGTGCAACCGGGTGCAACCCGAATTTTTCATGAAAAAGGTGCAACTCGTCTGGCGCAAAACGCTAAACAGCGGAAAGGGTCGTTTTTGCTGCCCTTGCTTATTAAAAGCGGCGTTTTTGCTTCAAAAAGGAGCAAAAAAGGGGTTTTAACTGAAAAGACATTTCCAGGTGCAACTTGCAAATGAAAAATGGTTGCACCCGCTTCATGTTGTTGCATAGGATTCGCCGCCTGGGTGCAACCGTCTCACGAAGGTCGGCTGCAAGAGATAACAACAACGCCAGGGCACAACCATGGGCAATCCAATCACGATCACCTTTGTGGTCTACATCGCGGTAATGGTGCTGATCGGCTTCGCGGCCTATCGCTCCACCAAGAATCTCTCCGACTACATCCTCGGCGGTCGCAGCCTCGGCAGCGTGGTCACCGCGCTTTCTGCTGGCGCTTCCGACATGAGCGGCTGGCTGCTGATGGGCCTGCCGGGCGCCATCTACATGTCGGGCCTGTCGGAGGCCTGGATCGCCATCGGCCTGACTGTCGGTGCCTACCTGAACTGGCTGTTCGTCGCCGGCCGTCTGCGGGTGCAGACCGAGCACAACGGCGATGCGCTGACGCTGCCCGACTACTTCGCCAGCCGTTTCGAAGACCACAGCGGCCTGCTGCGGGTGATCTCGGCCATCGTCATCCTGGTGTTCTTCACCATCTACTGCGCTTCGGGCATCGTGGCGGGTGCGCGCCTGTTCGAAAGCACCTTCGGCATGTCCTACGAGACGGCGTTGTGGGCCGGCGCTGCGGCGACCATCGCCTACACCTTCATCGGTGGTTTCCTGGCGGTAAGCTGGACCGACACCGTGCAGGCCTCGCTGATGATCTTCGCACTGATCCTCACCCCGATCATCGTGCTGATCTCCACTGGTGGCTTCGACACCACGATGTTGGCGATCGAAGCGCAGAACCCGGCGAACTTCGACATGTTCCGCGGCGCCACCTTCATCGGCATCATCTCGCTGATGGGCTGGGGCCTGGGCTACTTCGGCCAGCCGCACATCCTGGCGCGCTTCATGGCCGCCGACTCGGTGAAGTCGATCGCCAATGCCCGTCGTATCTCCATGACCTGGATGATTCTGTGCCTGGCTGGCACCTGCGCCGTGGGCTTCTTCGGGATTGCGTATTTCTCGGCCAACCCTGATCTGGCTGGCCCGGTCACCGAGAACCACGAGCGTGTGTTCATCGAGCTGGCGAAGATCCTGTTCAACCCGTGGGTTGCCGGTGTGCTGCTGTCGGCCATCCTGGCGGCAGTCATGAGCACCCTGAGCTGCCAGTTGCTGGTGTGCTCGAGTGCGCTGACCGAGGACTTCTACAAGGCTTTCCTGCGCAAGGGTGCTTCGCAGACCGAACTGGTCTGGGTCGGTCGCCTGATGGTGCTGGCCGTGGCATTGATCGCCATCGCCCTGGCGGCGAACCCTGACAACCGTGTGCTGGGCCTCGTGGCTTATGCCTGGGCGGGCTTCGGTGCTGCGTTCGGGCCGGTGGTGCTGCTGTCGGTATTGTGGAAGGGCATGACCCGCAACGGTGCCCTGGCGGGGATCGTGGTGGGTGCGCTGACCGTGATCCTGTGGAAGAACTACGTCGGGCTTGGCCTGTACGAAATCATCCCGGGCTTCCTGTTCGCCACCATCGCCATCATCGTGGTGAGCAAGCTGGGGCGTCCGAGCGGCAGCATGGTTTCGCGGTTTGAAACGGCTGATGCTGCATATCACGCAGACAAGTAACATCTGCTGATTCGGCGACGGCTGCTTCGCGGGCGGGCCCGCTCCTGTGGGGGCGGGCCTGCCCGCGAGTGGCCCTTGTGCCGATCGACGGCCAGGCCTGACTCCGCCCGCAAGGCAAGGTAAACTTGCCGCCCCCGCAGGAGTTGCCATGAACTATCGTCACGCCTTCCACGCCGGCAATCATGCCGACGTCCTCAAGCACATCGTGCTGACCCGCCTCATCGCCCTGATGTCGCGCAAGGAACAGCCGTTCGCCTATATCGACACCCACGCCGGCCTGGGGCTGTACGACCTGCAAGGCGACCAGGCGACGCGTACCGGTGAGTATCTCGAAGGTGTTGCCCGCCTGTGGAATCGCGAAGACCTGCCGGCTGCGACCGCCGACTACCTGCGCATCATCAAGCGCCTGAACGCGGATGGCGAGTTGCGCTACTACCCCGGCTCGCCGGAGTTGGCACGGCGCCTGATGCGCCAGCAGGATCGCGCACTGCTCAACGAGAAGCACCCTGAAGACGGGCCTTTGCTCAAGGAAAACATGAAGAAGGATCCGCGGGTCACCGTGCACCTGGGCGAGGGCTGGCATGTGCCGCGCGCCCTGCTGCCGGTGCAGGAAAAGCGCGCGATCATGCTGATCGACCCGCCCTTCGAGCAGGCCGACGAACTCAAGCGCTGTACCGTGGCGATGAAGGAGGCGATCGGCCGCATGCGCCAGACCGTCGCGGCCATCTGGTACCCGATCAAGGACCAGCGTTCGCTGACCCGCTTCTATCAGGACCTGACCAGCACGGGCGCGCCCAAGCTGCTGCGCGTCGAACTCTATGTGCATCACCAGGACAGCCCGCAGGGGCTGAACGGCTCGGGCCTCGCCATCGCCAACCCGCCATGGGGGCTGGAGGATGAGCTCAAGGAGTTGCTGCCCTGGCTGGCCAGGGAGCTGGCTCAGACTTCGGGCAGCTTCCGCATGGACTGGCTGATCGCCGAATAGCCCCGCGCCGACAAGGGGCGGTGTGCCCCTGATCTTTGCGTTATAATCCCGCCCTTTAGCCGCCAGCCGCCCACGAGGCCGCTGGCGCATCTCTACCGAATGAAGAGGCTAGTCCCTTGGCATTGACGATTCTTGGCCTGTCCGGCGCCCTTAGCCATGACCCTTCCGCGGCCTTGTACATCGACGGCAAGCTGGTTGCCGCCGCAGAAGAAGAGCGCTTCGTGCGTGACAAGCATGCGAAGAACCGCATGCCCTACGAATCGGCGAAGTTCTGCCTGGAGCAGGCCGGTATCAAGCCGTCCGACGTCGATGTGGTGGCCATTCCGTTCGCCCCCATCAGCCTGTTCGGCAAGGCCCGCTGGCACTACGCCAAGCGCTACTGGTACGCCCCGGATCGCGCCCTCGACGCGATCCTGATGGGCAACCGTCGCTACAAGCGCTACCGCAAGAAGATCGTCTGGTGCCTGGAGCAACTGGGCTTCGACCCGAAAAAGGTCAAGATCGAGCCGGTCGAGCACCATCTGGCCCACGCCTCCAGCGCCTACCACTGCTCGGGCTTCAAGGAAAAGACCGCGATCCTGGGCATCGACGGCAAGGGCGAGTACGCCACCACCTTCTTCGGCTACGGCGAAAACGGCAAGATCCACAAGATCAAGGAGTTCTTCGACCCGGATTCGCTGGGCGGCCTGTATGGCGCGATCACCGAGTTCCTGGGCTTCGAGATGCTCGATGGCGAATTCAAGGTCATGGGCATGGCCCCGTATGGCGACGCCAGCAAGTACGATTTCTCCCGTCTGGCCAGCTTCGAGAACGGCGAGCTGGTGATCAACACCGAGTACGCCAACGTCATCGGCCTGCGTCGCTATAAAGAGAAGGGCAAGGGCTTCTACTTCTCGCCCAAGCTAATCGAATGGCTGGGCCCCAAGCGCGAAGGCGATATTGCCGACGAGCCGTACATCCATTACGCGGCCAGCATGCAGGCGCTGTTCGAGAAGCTCGCCTTGCAGATGATCGATCATTACCTGGGCGACATCCTCAAAGAGACCGGCAAGCTGGCCTTCGCTGGTGGCTGTGCGCTGAACGTCAAGCTGAACCAGAAGATCATCGCCCGCCCAGACCTCAAGGAACTGTTCGTCCAGCCGGCCTCCGGCGACGCGGGTACCGCGGTCGGCGCAGCGGCCTATGTATCCCACGCCCGTGGTGTACCGGTCGAGAAGATGGAGCACGTCTACCTCGGCCCTGCGTACTCCAACGAGGACGTGATCGCCGCCTGTGCCCGCCATCCGAATGCACCGAAATGGCGCAAGCTCAGCGACATGCCGCAGCGCATCGCCAAGATCATGGTCGACGGCAACCCGGTGGCCTGGTTCCAGGGGCGCATGGAGTTCGGCCCGCGCGCATTGGGTGGTCGTTCGATCATCGGTTGCCCGAGCGTGCCGAACGTCGCCGACCGTATCAACGAGCAGATCAAGTTCCGCGAACGCTGGAGACCATTCTGCCCGTCGATGCTCGACACCGTTGCGCCGCAGATGATCAAGATCGACCATCCTGCTCCGTTCATGACCTTCACCTTCGAAGTGGCCGAGGAGTGGAAAACCCGCGTGCCGGAAGTGGTGCACGAGGACGGCACCTCGCGTGCCCAGGTGCTCAAGCGCGAGTACAACCCGCGCTACTACGACATGATGAAGGCGCTCGAGGAGCTGACCGGCAACGGCGTGTCGCTGAACACGTCGCTCAACCGCCGTGGCGAACCGATGATCTGCTCGCCTACCGACGCGCTGAACATGTTCTACGGTTCGGACCTGCAATACCTGATCATGGAAGACATCCTGGTGGTCAAGGACGGCGCGGCCCCGTATGACCAGCCGCTCTGACCTGCGCGTCCTGCAATTCTGCCATGGCTACGACGGGCCGTTCCTCGACTGCGCCCGTCAGTACGCCAGCCTGTTCGAGGGGCGTGGCTACAAGGTCACCACAGTCTTCCTGACCGGGAAGGCCGACCCGCAGGTGGCCGCTGGCTGTGCCTCAGACGAAGTGCTGTTTCTCGAGTTCAGCTCCAAGGCCGTGCGCGGCCTGAAGCTGGGCGCGATCCGTGCGCTGCGCAAGATTGCGGCCGAGCGTCGTTTCAGCTTCTGCATCGCCCACCGCTTCAAGCCGATCTATGTCGCGCTGCTGGGCACCGGCTTGCCGGTGATCGGCGTGCATCATGCCTTCGGCGATTACCAGCGCAAGGGGCGACGCCTGTTCGCCAACCTGTTTCGCAAGCGCTTGAGTCTGCTGGGTGTGTCCGACGCAGTGCGTGACGACATGCGCCGCTGTCTGGCGCAGTGGCCGCACGAACGCATCCAAACGCTGTACAACCGTATCGACGTCGAGGCGCTGCAGGCCAGTCTCGTGCCGCGCGACGAGGCGCGGCGTGCCCTGGGGCTCGATGCACAGGCGTGGATCGTCGGCAACGTCGGCCGCCTGCACCCGGACAAGGACCAGGCGACCCTGCTGCGCGGTTTCGCCGAGGCGTTGCCGGGCCTGCCGGCCAATGCGCGGTTGGTGGTGCTGGGCAAGGGGCGGCTGGAAGACAAGCTCAAGGCCCAGGCGAGCGAGTTGGGGATTGCCGACCGTGTCGACTTCCTTGGCCAGGTGCCGGATGCCCGCCGCTATTTCCAGGCGTTCGATGTATTCGCCCTGAGCTCTGACCACGAGCCTTTCGGCATGGTCCTGCTGGAAGCGATGGTCGCCGGTGTGCCGTTGCTGGCCACGGCCTGTGGTGGTGCGCGCGAAGTGGTTGAAGGCGTAGGCGTACTGTTCCCGCTGGGCGATGCCGGGCAACTGGCGCAGGGGCTGAAGCACATGGCCGGGCTGAGCGACGATCAGCGTCGCGAATGCGCGCAACTGATGCTGCAGCGCCTGCGCGAGCGGTTTTCCGACGCAGCCGTGCGCCAGGCGTTCTGGCAGTTGCCGCAGGTGCGCGCACTGGAGGCTCGGGCCTGATGCTCAATCATCTGCAAGCCTGGCGCGAACGCGGCTGGGCCGTTATCGATGCGAACGAGTACGCCGACGCCTGGCAGCGGTTCGGCGGCAGTGTCGCCACCCATCCGCTGGTGGTCGAGCAACTGGCTGAACTTGCACAGATTCCGGTGCGCTACCTGGGCTGGCGCCGGGGCGGCGAGCTTGTGGCGGCAGTCCCTACCTGGGGACGGCACCTGGCGTTGTCCAAGGATGTTCTCAAGCGTCATGGCAAGAAGGGGCTGTTCGACCTGGGCAATGCCGAGCTCATCCTGCCTGCAGCCGTTGAAGCGGGTGCGCCCTTGCGCCATGCCGGGCGCTACCTGTCGGAGCTCAATCACGGGCGTTTCGAGGGTTTGAAACCCCAGGCCGAGCAATTGGCCATGGCGCGCCCGCATGAAGACCTTTCGAAGAAATTCCGCTACAACCAGCGCCGCGAACTGCGCCTGCTGGAGGAGGCCGGTGGAGTGGTGCGTCCGATCAGCGACTTCAGCGCCGCGGAGATCGCCGCGATGTACTGCGACCTGTTCCAGCGCCGCTGGAGCTTCCCCGCGACCGGCGCTGCGCGCATGGCCGAAGTCGTCGAGCGCCTGCGCGAGCTGCTGATCGGCTCGGTGCTGTTTCTCGAGGACAAGCCGATCGCCATCCAGTTGATCTATCGGGTCGAGTCGCCCGAATGGATCAGTGTCGAGTACGTCAACGGTGGTGTCGATCCTGAAACCAAGGCCTTCAGCCCCGGCAGCGTACTGAGCTTCCTCAATACCCAGGCCGCCTGGGAAGACGCCAACGCCCGTGGCAAGGCCCTGCGTTTCTCATTCGGCCGTGCCGACCGCGAATACAAGGACCGTTGGTGCAATCCGGTCCCGGTGTATCAGGCATGAGTCGCAAGCAGCAATTGCTCAAGCGCCACCGGCGCAACAAGCGCCTCGGGTTGGTGATCGCGTTGTTGCTGCTGATCGCATTGGGAGCGCTGAGCTGGTGGTGGCTGCCACTGCTGCTGCTGCCGCTCGTCTGGGCTGCCCACGAAGCCTGGTTCGCCGACCATCTGTTCTACGCGCCCGGCGAGGATTACACCTTCGATTTCGGTGAGCACAGCCGTGTCGAGGCCGTCAGCATTCAAGGCGGCGTGCTGAACAGCGATGCATCGTTCGGCGATGATGACACGCTGATCCTCGAGATTCGTGTGAAGTCCGGGTGGCTTGGTCGCTTTCTCGATCCTCGGGTCGAGCTGGTCGCGGACGCGATGCGTGACAGCCAGACCTTCGAGCGCGGTGTCGATGGCGTGCGTTTTCTCAACCTGACCGGCCTTGCTGCGGCCCTGCGCGATGGGCGACTGCGCCTGTCGGGGCGTCACTGTCGGCTGCTGGGCGAACCACGCCTGTGGATAACCCCGGCGGTGGTGTTGCGCCAGCGTCGGATCATGGTGGTCGCGCCCCATGCTGACGATGCAGAGCTGGCGGCCTATGGGCTCTACAGCCAGGCCGACGAGGCCTGGGTGGTTACCTTGACTGCAGGCGAGATCGAGGCCGAGCACTATCAGCAGATGGGCCTGGCCAAGGCCGAGGCGGCGCAGCTCAAGGGGCGCCTGCGCGCCTGGGACAGCATCGCCGTGCCACGCTGGGCCGGGGTGCCGGAGGCCCGTTGCGTGCAGTTGGGTTACTTCTGTCTGCAATTGCCTGCCATGCAGGCTGCGCCGGATCAGCCAGCGGCCTCGCGCGAGGCGGATATGGCCGATATCCGGCCGTTCCGTCGCTTCAATCCGTTTCCGCTACCGGCCGATGCCGATGGTGCGCCGACCTGGAACAACCTGCTGGCCGACTTGCGCGTACTGCTGCAGATGGCTCGCCCGGAAATCCTGGTCATGCCGCACCCGCAGCTCGATCCGCACCCGGATCATCTCTGCGCCCAGGCCGCCGTGCTCGAAGCCCTGCAGGGGCTGGACTGGCAGCCGCAGACCTTGCTGTGCTACGCCAACCACCTGCACGACAACGACCGCTGGCCCATGGGTGACAGCGGCGACGGTGTTGCCCTGCCGCCGCAACTCGAAGCCGCTCAGCCCTGGGCGCCCTGCAGCCTGGTGCTGGACGTGCCGACCCAGCGCGACAAGGCCATGGCGTTGGGCATGATGCACGACCTGCAGCCGCCGGCCCCGTTCAAGCGTCGCCTGCGCCGTCTGTTGCAGCGCTGGCTGGCCGGGCGTCGACCGTCGCCTTACGGGGAGAACGAATTCTTCCGCAAGGCGGTGCGTCGACATGAACTGTTCTGGCGCCGCGAGCTGTGAGTGCCCGACGATTGACCGCGATGGCGTCACGCCCCCAAGGAATGCAATGAAAGTCCTATTTCTGGTGCAGAAGGAACAACGGGCCATCCTCGATCGCCTGTACGACGGCGTCGCGGCCAACTGCGAGTGCGACTTGCGCTGGCTGTCGAGCGACGACCAGCGCAACCTGCGGCGCTACTTCAAGCGTGAAGTGGACGTCGAGCGTTATGACCGTATCGTCTTTTTCCTGCGCTTCAAGCAGGAGATTCGCCAGGTCGGCTTTATCCGCACGGTCCCTAATCTGGTGATCCTCGAGCACGATGCCTACCAGAACTACATTCCCTGCAAATACACCGGCAAGTTCAGCGCGCACTACCGCAAGCTGCCTTGGGCGCGAGTGATCAGCTCTGGCTACATGGTCAGCGAGCGCCTGCGCCAGGAAGGTTTCGATGCGGTGTTCGTGCCCAAGGGCTATGACGAGCAATTGCTGACCGACCAGGGGCGCGAGCGTGATATCGAACTGGCCTTTGTCGGCAGCACCAAGAGCGTCGCCTATAGCGGCCGCAAGGCGTTGCTCGATGAACTGGGGCAGGTGGAAAACCTGGTGGTGACTCGCACCAAGTCCGGTGAAGACTACTGCAACACGCTCAACCGTATCCGCTTCTTCGTCAGTGCCGACGTTGGCATGGGCGAGTACATGATCAAGAACTTCGAGGCCATGGCCTGTGGCTGCGTGCTGCTGGCCTTCGACCAGGGCGAGGCGGAAAACCGTGCGTTGGGTCTTGAGGACATGCACAACGTGGTGCTGTACGACAGCATCCCGGTGCTGCAGGAGAAGTTGCGGACATTACGCGCCGATCCGGCACTCGCCGAACGCATCGCCGCCAATGGCCGCGAACTGGCGGTTTCTGGCTTTAGTTTTGCCCAGGTCGGGCGTAGCATCGTCGACCACATGATGCCCCCCCTCAGACCGCGAGCGCCGCTTAGTGCGTGGCAGCGCCTGCGTCTGAAACTGGGGCTTTGAACCACATCAACCTGTCCGTCGGACGGATCGGAAATGGCCGCAAGGCGGAGGGAGCCCAGTGCGCTTCTCGGAAAACAGTGACATCACGCTGGTGGTAACCAGTTGCGGGCGTTTCGACCTGCTCAAGACAACGCTGGAAAGCTTCGACCGCTACAACACCGCGTCGATCCGTGAGGTGTTCATCACCGAAGACTCGGGAGACGATGCGGTTCACGCGGCCGTTCCCGAGCATTGGAAGGCCCACTGCAAGGTGTTCGTCAACCGGCCCAAGCTGGGGCAGCTGGCGTCGATCGACCTGGCCTACAGCCACGTCAAGACGCCCTACATCTTCCACTGCGAGGATGACTGGAGCTTCTATCGCCAGCACTTTGTCGAGGACTCCCGGCTGATCCTCGAGGCCAGCCCACAGATCCTGCAGGTGTGGCTGCGCAGCCATGCTCACGACCTGGCGATCCATAGCCCCTACATTCGCCTGGGCGACCGGCAGGTCATCGCGCAGGTGCCGTGTTACCCGCTGCTTTCGGATAAAGCCGATTGGCAAGCGTTTTCGCTTAACCCAGGATTGCGCCGCCTGAGCGATTACCAAACCTGCGCACCATTTGCTGCCTATTCTGGAGAGAAGGCGCTGTCGCGTCGTTATGCCGAGCTGGGCCTGACTGCGGTCACGCTCGAGGGCGATGCGGTGCTGCATACTGGTTTCGGTAGCCATGTGACCTTGCCCGAGGAAGTTCAGCGCAAGGCCAAGCGTCGCCAGCGCGATCGGATCAAGCTGGTGGCCGCGCTCGTTGTAGGAACATTGGTCGGTATTGGAATCGGCTTTCTTGCTCATTGAATCGGTTGACCTGGCGGTCGGCCCGCCGGGTATGAGGGAGCTCTACCGATGAATGTTGTCAATGTGATGTGGTCGGGAGGTGCCCCGTACATGTCAGTTCACAAGGTGCACCGTCAGATGTTGTGCCATGTTGCAGAAGGGGCCGAGATCAGCAACTGGCTGCTGCTGGGCGATGGCCTGTGCTGCGGCGAGGGCACGACCCGAGAGTGGCACATGCCGCCTCGCACACTCAAAGGCCGAAGTTTCTGGCGCTGGCTGACGCCTGTGTTGCGGCGCCGTTTGTACAAGGCACTGCAGCAGGCCCGCCCCGATGTCTTGCTGCTCGACGGCATGGGTGTTGCGCGCCTTGTCTTGCCGTTGATGCGCCATTTCCCTGATGCGCGAGTGACGGTGCTTTTTCATGGGTCGACTCGCTTGCGCGGCAGCGACATTCGCTTGCTGCGTGCGGTCGAGGCGCACCGCCTGAGCATCGCTGCGGTTTCCCACACCCTTGCCCAGGCGCTGGAGCAGGCGCTTGGTCGTTCTGTCGAAACGCTGCGTGTCGCGCTGGACCCACAGGTGTTCGACGCAGCACTCTTCGAGCGTGACCACGCCAGACGAGAGCTTGCCCTCGTTCAGCGTCCGGGGCCTGTATTCGGCGCGGTAGGCCGGCTGGTGGAAAGCAAAGGCTTCGAGATGCTGATCGAGGCCTTTGCCCAGGTGCACCGGCAGCAGCCGGACGCTCGCCTGGTGATCCTCGGCGACGGCGAGCTGCGAGAGCGCCTCAGCGCCCGTATCCAGGCGCTCGGGCTGGGCGAAAGCGTACAACTGTGCGGTTATCGTCCCGATCTATCTCAGCTCTATCGTGCCTTCGACTGGCTGCTGGTGCCTTCGCGTTCGGAAGGGCTGGGGCTGGTGCTACAAGAGGCGGTGCTGGCCGATGTGCCGGTGCTGTGCAGCGACCTGCCGGTGTTCCGCGAGCAATTGGGGCAGGCCGGACGCTACCTGCCGGTAGGGGACCAGGCCGCCTGGGCGCATGCCATCGGGGAGTGCAACACGCTCAGCGTCAAGGAGACGGCTGCCGGGCAGCGTGAGGCGCTGGCCCCGGAGCAGGCCTGGCGGGCATTCAGCCAGGGCTCGCGGACGTTGTTGCGGGGTTGAGGCTCAGCGCTCGAGCAGCGCCGACTTCAGTTCGGTGAGTGGGAAGTGGTCGCCGAGCCGCTCCCGTTCGATGTAGTTCGCCAGATGCTGCACGTTGCGCCGAACCATGCGTGCCGACAGCGGAGGGCGCAGGAAACGCATGTCGGCGACATCGATGAGGCCAAGCTGTTGCTCAGGGGTGACCACGACGTTGCCCAGGTGCAATGAACGGAAGTAGATCCCTGAGCGATGAAGGTGGCGGATCAGCGCGATCAGTGCCGGCAGGTAGTCATTCCAGCTGAACCCCGGCAGGCGCGAGCGCTGCAGCAGAGTTTCGCCCGGCAGCGGGCGGTAGAGCACCGCGGTGCGCCCCGGCAGGTCCAGCTTGTGATGGCTGATCACTTCCAGAGTGGGAATGCCCAGTTGCACCAGGCGCGCAGCGTTCTCGATGAAGCGCTGGGAGTAGGGACGCAGCAGCGCAGATGAAATCAGACGCTTACGACGAAAAACCTTGAGGATATTGCCATCCTCGAGCAGGTAGACTTTGGCGCCGTGACTGTCGGCCTCCAGAACCCTGGCGCCGAGTGTCAGCTGATCGAAGTCGGGCTGGGAGAGTCGGGAGCATTGCATGGATGGGTGCCTTGTCTTCTGCAAGCAAAATGACTGGCAATAATGCCGAAAATAATGCGGTTGCACCATGACGGTGTCATTGGACTGATCGGGGGAAGGAATGTTGTATGAAAAGCGCTGGGCCCAGGCCTGGCTCGGATTCGGTTTCGTCTGGTTCCTGGCTGCGATCGCCCTGGCGCCGAGCAACAAGCTCTACCAGCAAGGCCTCATCCTGTTCCTCTGGCTACCGACCCTGGTCTTCGCCTGGTCCGCCCGGCACCTGTTCGTGAGCGGGTGGCGACGTCAGCCGGCACTCTGGACGGCGATTGCACTGTTGTTGGCCTGGGGAGCGTTGAGCCTGGTGTGGTCATCCACCGAAGAGGGCGGACGCGAGGGTAAGCGGCTGGTCTATATCCTGCTGTTCCTTATGGCTTTCCCATTGCTGGCGCAGCTTGGTGCCCACCGTGTGCGTATGTTGTTGCGCATCGGTGGAGTCCTGATGGCGGTTGCTGCACTGATTTCGATCTACCGCTTCTATCATGTGGCCGGCAACGTACTGGTTTCTCGTCTTGAGGGAATCGGTGAAATCAGCCATCCGATCCTGGGCGCCTATGTCGTCGGTGTCATGGCCGTATTGATGCTCAACGATTGTCCGCGCAACCGCTTCGTGCAGTCGGGTTGGCTGCTGGCTCTGGCCTGCCTGGGGGCTTTCATTGCCTTTTGCCAGAGCCGCGGCGCGGGCGTGGCCTTGCTGCTCACTGTGCTGTTGGCGCCATTCTGGATGCGTGATCGGCTCAGCAAGCTGGTCTTCGTGTCATCGCTGCTGATCACTGCCGTCGCGATATTCCTGTTCCAGGACCTGATCATGCAGCGGGGTTCCTCTTATCGGCCCGAGATATTCCAGTCCTCGATGCAGATGATCGAACAGCACCCATGGACCGGCCTGGGGCTTGGCGCGTTCTACCGCGTGGAGGCACTGGGGATCCAGTTCGACCATACCCACAATATGCTCACCCACGTCGCCGTCGAGCTGGGGCTGCCCGGTATGTTGCTGTGGATAGCGGTATGGCTGTTCGCCCTGCGCGAGATCCTGCGTGCCCGGGAGACCATGTTGGGCAAGCTGGCGCTGGCGGTCTGGGTGTTTTCAACTGTGGCCATGCAACTCGATGCGGCAAGCCTGACTGGCACGCCACGCGCGGAGTGGTTCATCAGCTGGTTGCCGGTCGGTCTGGCGATGATGTTGCCGTGGGTGCATGCCGAGCGAAAAGCCTGTGGTAAAATTTCCGGTTCAACCTGAACAGCGAGCTCGATGATGGCCGAAACACCGCGACCGGCGGAGAACCCCACCAGCCTGAAGATCTATTTAAGGCTCCTGGGCTATGTGAAACCCTACATCGGCATTTTCCTGCTGAGCATTGTCGGTTTCGTGATCTTTGCCTCGACCCAGCCGATGCTGGCGGGGATCCTCAAGTACTTCGTCGATGGCCTGAGCAATCCGCAAGCGGTGTTGTTCCCCGACGTTCCCTATCTGCGCGATCTGCAATTGCTGCAGGCGGTGCCGTTGCTGATCATCCTGATCGCTGCCTGGCAAGGGCTCGGGTCGTTCCTCGGCAACTACTATCTGGCCAAGGTCTCCCTCTGCCTGGTCCACGATCTGCGCCTGGAGCTGTTCAACAAGCTGCTGGTGCTGCCCAACCGCTACTTCGACAGTCATAACTCCGGGCACCTGATCTCGCGCATCACCTTCAACGTCACCATGGTCACCGGTGCTGCCACCGACGCGATCAAGGTAGTGATCCGCGAAGGCCTGACGGTGGTGTTCCTGTTCGTCTACCTGCTGTTGATGAACTGGAAGCTCACTCTGGTGATGGTTGCCATCCTGCCGGTCATTGCAGTGATGGTGAGTACCGCCAGCAAGAAATTCCGCAAGCAGAGCAAGAAGATCCAGGTGGCCATGGGCGACGTCACCCACGTGGCCTCCGAAACCATCCAGGGCTACCGCGTGGTGCGCAGCTTCGGCGGCGAAGCCTACGAAGAGCGTCGCTTCAGAAACGCCAGCCAGAGCAACACCGACAAGCAGCTGCGCATGAACAAGACCGGCGCCCTGTACACCCCGGCGCTGCAACTGGTGATCTACAGCGCCATGGCCGCGTTGATGTTCCTGGTGCTGTTCTTGCGTGGCGATGCCTCGGCTGGCGACCTGGTCGCCTACATCACGGCGGCAGGTCTGCTGCCCAAGCCGATTCGCCAGCTTTCGGAGGTCAGCTCGACCATCCAGAAGGGCCTGGCCGGCGCCGAGAGCATCTTCGAGCAGCTCGACGAGAAGCCTGAGGTGGACGGCGGTACCGTGGAGAAGGAGCGTGTCGAGGGTCGTCTGGAGGTGCGCAACCTGAGCTTCACCTACCCAGGCACCGAGCGTCAGGTACTGACCGACATCAGCTTCGTCGCCGAACCCGGGCAGATGATTGCCCTGGTGGGGCGTTCGGGCAGCGGCAAGTCGACACTGGCGGCGCTGATCCCGCGGTTCTATCACCACAACAAGGGCGAGATCCTGCTCGACGGTGTGGAAATCGAACACTATCGCCTGCGCAACCTGCGTCGGCATGTGGCCCAGGTGACCCAGCATGTCACCCTGTTCAACGACACCGTGGCCAACAATATCGCCTATGGCGACCTGGCCGGTGCGCCGCGCGAGGCCATCGAGGCTGCCGCGGCCGATGCCTACGCCAAGGAGTTCGTCGACCAGTTGCCCAAGGGTTTCGACACCGAGGTGGGCGAGAATGGCGTGCTGCTGTCCGGTGGTCAGCGTCAGCGCCTGGCAATCGCCCGGGCGCTGTTGAAGAACGCCCCGCTGCTTATCCTCGACGAGGCGACCTCGGCGCTGGACACCGAGTCCGAGCGGCATATCCAGGCGGCGCTCGACCATGTGATGGAGGGGCGCACCACCCTGGTGATCGCGCATCGGCTGTCGACCATCGAGAAGGCCGACCTGATTCTGGTCATGGACCAGGGGCGTCTGGTCGAGCGTGGTACCCATGTCGAGTTGCTTGAGGCTAATGGCCATTATGCCCGCCTGCACGCCATGGGGCTCGATGAGCCGGACAAGGCCGATATCACCTGAAACCCTCATGAATCGGGGCGTGTGCGCCCCGATTGTCACTGGAATTGTCCCCACCGCAGTTGGCGTTAAAGCCGCCGGCTGCCGTGTGCTAATATCCTGCCCCTGTTCATTTTTTCATATGGGTTGCCCATGAAGTTGTCCATGCCGCGTTTCGATCAAGCCCCGGTACTGGTGGTCGGCGATGTGATGCTCGACCGCTACTGGCATGGCGGTACCTCGCGTATCTCGCCTGAAGCGCCGGTGCCGGTGGTCAAGGTCGACCAGATCGAGGATCGGCCTGGCGGTGCGGCCAACGTTGCCTTGAACATCGCGGCGCTTGGGGCCCCGGCTTCGCTGGTGGGTGTCACCGGCCAGGACGAAGCAGCCGACAGTCTGGCCAACAGCCTGCAGGCCGCTGGTGTGCGTTCGGTGTTCCAGCGTATTGCGCACCAGCCCACCATCGTCAAGCTGCGGGTCATGAGCCGCCACCAGCAACTGCTGCGCATCGATTTCGAAGAGCCCTTCGCCACCGATCCGCTGTCGCTGGGTGCCGAGGTCGATGCACTGCTCGAAGGCGTCAAGGTGCTGGTGCTGTCGGACTACGGCAAGGGCGCACTGAAGAATCACCAGTCGCTGATCCAGGCTGCTCGCAGCAAAGGCATTCCGGTACTGGCCGACCCCAAGGGCAAGGATTTTTCCATCTATCGCGGTGCCAGCCTGATTACCCCCAACCTCAGCGAATTCGAGACCATCGTCGGGCGTTGCGCCGATGAAGCCGAGTTGGTCGCCAAAGGCCTGCAATTGCTCGATGATCTTGACCTCGGCGCGTTGCTGGTGACGCGCGGGGAACACGGCATGACCCTGCTGCGCACCGGGCATCCGGCCTTGCACCTGCCGGCCCGCGCCCGCGAGGTGTTCGATGTCACTGGTGCTGGCGATACCGTTATCTCGACGCTGGCGGCTGCCATTGCCGCAGGCGAGGACCTGCCGCACGCGGTGGCCCTGGCCAACCTGGCCGCTGGCATCGTCGTCGGCAAGCTGGGTACGGCGGCCATCAGCGCCCCGGAATTGCGCCGCGCGATCCAGCGTGAAGAAGGCTCCGAGCGCGGGGTGCTGGGGCTCGAGCAACTGCTGCTGGCCATCGACGACGCGCGTGCGCACAACGAGAAGATCGTCTTCACCAACGGTTGTTTCGACATTCTCCACGCTGGGCATGTGACATACCTGGAGCAGGCTCGCGCCCAAGGGGATCGCCTGATCGTTGCGATCAACGACGATGCTTCGGTCAGCCGTCTCAAGGGGCCTGGGCGTCCGATCAACAGCGTCGATCGCCGCATGGCGGTGCTCGCCGGCCTGGGCGCGGTGGACTGGGTCATCAGTTTCCCTGAGGGAACCCCTGAAAACCTGCTGCGCCAGGTCAAGCCGGATGTGCTGGTCAAGGGGGGCGACTACGGGATCGACCAAGTGGTTGGGGCGGATATCGTCAAGGCCTATGGCGGCACGGTGAAAGTGCTGGGCCTGGTCGAGAACAGCTCGACCACCGCGATCGTCGAGAAAATTCGCAAGAACTGACCTGCCCTTAAGGCGCAGGGCAGGTGGCAGCGGCCAAGCGCCGCTGCTGCTATTTATGCAGTGTGGTCTTCGCCCGCTGCAACAACGCCCGCGCCTTGTCGCTGAAACGCTGCAGGTGCGAAGGCTTCTCGGGCCGACTCTCCACCAGCCCTTGCTG
The DNA here is from genome assembly GCA_014268975.2 of Pseudomonas wayambapalatensis. Lineage (GTDB taxonomy): Bacteria > Pseudomonadota > Gammaproteobacteria > Pseudomonadales > Pseudomonadaceae > Aquipseudomonas > Aquipseudomonas wayambapalatensis. The sequence continues at coordinate 753,812 of CP077096.1, forward strand.
ACGCACCCATTCCCGCCAACGTACGCGTTCCTCTCTCACCACCCAGCCATCCTGCAGGGCGAAGCTTTCGGCCAGGTACAGCCCGCGCGTGCTCGCGGGAACAAGCTGGTCCTTCTTCAGGGTGTACAGCTCCGCCAATGGCTGGCCGTCCTTCAGGGGCATCAGGTACAGGTCGGGGCGCTTGCGGTTGAGCCGGGCCACCAGTTGGTCACCTTCCAGGCGCTCGTCGACGTGAAACAGGCTGAGCGACTTGGCCTCCTTGGGTACTTGCAGGCGCAGATCGTAGATCAGTTGCAGCGAGGCGGTGGGCAGGTGCACATAGGCCCGTGGCCGCTCCAGTAGCATCAGGTTGCCGCAGTGTACCGGCCGCGCCGCGCCCGAGGCCGGGCTCAGGGTGAAGGGCAGGGCTTCGCGGTAGTGCAGGGCAGCGGCATACGGGGCGGGTAGCCAGGTGTCGTTGAAGCGTCCGCTCAGCCAGCCTTCCGGGGTTTCCATCAGGCACTCTTCTGCCACTTCCTGAATGGCAGTGTGCAGTGGGAGGTTGAGCTCCTGGGCAGGTACGTAACCGGAGATCAGCTTGAGTACCACGTCGCCGCGGTCCTGGCGGCGTTGACGCACCAGCACCCAGTAGTCGCGGTTCTGCCAGTTGAGGGTCAGGCGTACCGAAACGCCCAGGTTGGCCAGTTCGATGACGAAACGTTGGCTGTCATCCAGCTGGATCGCCTTGCGCCGTTGCAGGGTCTGGGCGAAGTTCAGCGGCATACCGATGCTCTGGTAACTCAGGCGTTCGGGGGTGGCTTCGACATGCAGCGGCAGGGTCTTGAAGTTGCTCGGGTTCTTGCGGATAAGCGTACGCGCCACGAGGCTCCTCCTTGCATTCGGCGGCCGCGTGAGCGGCTCAGGCCTGGCCCAGAATACGGGCGACGGTGGCCACGTTGTGGGCCAGGTGCAACGGATTGATGGTGCCGACAATAGCACTGCTCACCCCCGGATGGGTGAACAGCAGCTCGAAGCTGGCCTGTACCGGGTCCACGCCTGCAGACAGGCAGATATGCCCGCTGGCCAGGGCCTTCTTCACCAGGATGGCCTTGCCGTGTTCGGCAGCGTAGTCCAGCACCGGGCGCTCCGCCTGCTCGTTGAGGTTGTAGGTGACCATCGCGCAGTCGCCCTGCTCAAGCGCTTTCAGGCCGCCGGCGGCGGTCTTGCCGGAGAAGCCGTAGCCGAGGATCTTGCCCTCCTGTTTGAGTGCGGCGAGCGTCTGGTAGACCTCTTGCTGCTCGAGAATGGCCAGGTCGTTGCCGTCGGAGTGCACCAGCACCAGTTCGATGCGGTCGGTTTCCAGGCGCTTGAGGCTGCGCTCGACTGAGCGTCGGGTATGGGCGGCGCTGAAGTCGAAGTGCGACAGACCGTTTTCGAACTCTTCGCCGACCTTGCTGACGATGATCCACTCGTCACGCTGGCCACGCAGCAGCGGGCCGAGACGCTCTTCGCTGCGGCCATAGGCCGGCGCGGTGTCGATCAGGTTGATGCCCAGCTCGCGAGCCTGCGACAGCAGCAGGCGGGCATCGTCGTCGCCGGGAATGGTGAAGCCGTTGGGATATTTCACGCCCTGGTCGCGGCCAAGCTTGACCGTGCCCAGCCCCAGTGGCGATACCTTCAGGCCGGTGCTGCCCAACGGGCGGTGGAAATCGTGCAGGGTCGGCAGGCTCATGGCAGCAGTTGCTCCCAGGCGGGCACGCCGAGCGGTGGACACGGCAGGTCCGTCAGATCGACCTGGGCGCTCGGGCGAATACCATCGCGTTCGAAGGCGGCCAGGATGCGGTCGGAGAAGTCTGGCGCCAGCGCCAGTTTGGTCGGCCAGCCAACCAGCAGGCGATCCTGCTCGCTGAGGAACGCGTTGTCGGGGCGCACCAGGCCCGACTGTGCGGGCTCTGCGCGATCGACGCGCAAGGTCGCCCAGCGCACCTGGCTTTGATCGACCCAGGGCAGCAGGCTGGCGATCTCTTTTTGCGCCGCAGCGATCTGCGCGGCCGGCTCGCGTGCCACGCCATCGGCTTCGGCGAGGTCGCCGCCCAGATACCAGACCCACTGGCCATCGGCCGCCGGGTGGGTGGTCACGGTGACCCGTGGCTTGGGCCCACCGCCCAGGCAGTGGGCGTACAGTGGCTTGAGGTTGGGGCCCTTGGCCAGGACCATGTGCAAGGGGCGGCGTTGCTGCGCGGGCTGGCTCAGGCCGAGGGCATGCAACAGGTCCTCGGTGCCGCCGCCGGCACTGAGCACGATGCGTTGGGCACGGATCTCGCGGCCATCGACCTTCAGGCCGACCAGCGCCTGGCCGTCGCGCAGAGGCTCGATCCGCTCGCCGGCGAGCAGGCTGTCACCGGCGAGCTGCGCGAGGTTGGCGAGCAGGCTGGGCACATCGATGACCAGCTCGGCCAGGCGGTAGACCTTGCCTTTGAACGCGCGATCCTGCAGGGCAGGGGGCAGTTGCTCGCCCTTGACCTGGTCGACCCGGCCTCGCACGGCCTTGCTGGCGAAGAAGCTGGTGAGGTTGCCGGCCAGGGTGCCCGGCGACCAGAGATAGTGGGCGTCCGAGAGCAGGCGGGTGTCGCGCAGGTCCAGCTCGCCGCTGCCGGCCAGCGCCTCGCGCCAGCGCCGCGGCATGTCGGCGATGGCCTCCGAAGCGCCGGTCAGCGCGCCATGCAGGGCGTACTTGGTGCCGCCATGGATGATGCCCTGGGACTTGATGGTCTGCTCGCCGCCAAGGCTGGCGCGCTCCACCAGCACTGTCGAATAGCCCAGGCGACGTAGCCTGGCATTGAGCCAGAGGCCTGCGACCCCGGCGCCGACGATGAGGACGTCAGTGGAAATGGCGGATGGCATGCGGGCACCTCGAAAACTGGAACGATTGCCCAGTATACAGCCCGTGCCCGGCAATGTTGCCTATCGATCAATGCCCAGCAGTCTTGGAGAAGAGCTGGATCACCACCACGCCCCCTACGATCATCGCCATCCCCAGCATGGCCGGCACATCCAGCTTCTGCCCATAGATCACCAGCGCTGCGAGGCTGATCAGCACGATCCCCATGCCGGACCACACCGCGTAGGCGATACCCACCGGGATGCTGCGCACCACCAGCGTGAGCATCCAGAAAGCCACGGCATAGCCGCACACCATCAGCAGCAGCGGCAACGGCGTACTCAGGCCCTTGACCGCTTTCATCGAAGCGGTGGCGATGACTTCGGCGCAGATGGCGATGGTGAGATAGGTGTAGGCATTCATGATCAGGTTCCTCTGTTTACTGGTCGGGCATTCTAGACATTGCCTGGATGCGGTAAAGTCATTTCCTATCTTTTATGGAGATAGGTTGATGGCCGAACAGTGGAATCTTGAACAGCTGAAAACCTTCGTTCAGGTCGCCGAGCTGCGCTCGTTCTCTGCGGTGGCGCGAGCCCAGCGCAAGGCGCAGTCGGCGGTCAGCAATGCCATCGCGATGTTGGAAGCCGACCTGGGTGTGACACTGTTCGAACGCAGCAGTGGACGCCAGCCAAGGCTCACTGAAAGTGGCGAAGTGCTGCTGGAGGATGCCCACGAACTCCTGCGCCAGTGCGAGCGCTTCGACAGTCGGGCGTTGGCCTTGATGCGCGGCCAGGAGGCCCTGCTGCGCGTCGCCCAGGATGAGGCCATGCCTTACCAGCCGGTGCTCGACAGCATGGACGACCTGGCCAGCCGCTTCCCCTACCTGCAGGTGCAACTGGCCAGTGGGGCCCAGGGCGATGTTGCGCGCAAGCTGGTCGAGCGCAGGGCGGACCTCGGCCTGTTCTTCCACCATGAAAGCATCCCGGCTTCGCTGGAGCGCCGGACCCTGGGCAGTGTCGAGATGGTCACCGTCTGCGCGGTCGATCACCCCCTGGCGCATCAGGGGCGGGTGTCGCTCCAGCAACTGGCCCGGCATCGACAGTTGCTGATCACCCCGGGCGACAGTGATTATCCCGGCGGCGAGGCAATCAGCCCGCAGTTGTGGCGTGCCGACAGCTTCTACGCCATGGCTGAGTTGCTGATGCGTGGCCTGGGGTGGGCCTGGCTGCCACGGCACGTGGTGCAGTACCCCACCTATCAGGCGCTGATGGTCGAGCTCGACAGCGAGTGGCGCCCACCGGCGTTGGTGGCCGAATTGGCCTGGCGGCGTGACGAGCCCCTTGGCCCGGCGGCGCAGTGGCTGGCCGAGCGCTTCGCCATGCACTTGCGGGCGATTGGCTAGGCAGGTCTTTTCCTGCGGATCCTAGTAAACTGCGGCGCCATGAACAGAACCCTCTACACCCTGCTGTTTCACCTGGGCCTGCCGCTGGTTGCGCTGCGCCTGTTCCTGCGTGGGCGCAAGGCGCCAGCGTATCGCCAGCGCATCGCCGAGCGCTTTGCCTGCAAGCTCCCGGCCATGCGCCAGGGTGGCATCTGGGTGCATGCGGTGTCGGTGGGCGAGAGCATCGCTGCGGCGCCGATGGTCAAGGCACTGCTCAAGGCCTACCCGGACCTGCCCATCACGCTGACTTGCATGACACCGACCGGTTCGGAGCGCATCCGCGCGATGTTCGCCAGCGAGCCGCGGGTCCAGCACTGCTATCTACCCTACGACCTGCCCTGGGCAGCGGCGCGTTTCCTCGATCATGTGCGTCCGAAGCTTGGCGTCATCATGGAAACCGAGCTGTGGCCTAACCACATCCACCAGTGTGCCAGGCGCGGTATCCCCGTTGCCCTGGCCAATGCGCGGCTGTCGGAGCGCTCGGCACGCGGTTATGCCCGCTTCGCCGGGCTGACTCGGCCGATGCTCGAAGAGATGAGCCTGATTGCGGTACAGACCGAGACTGAAGCAGAGCGCTTCCGCAGCCTGGGCGCCCGCGCGCAGTGCGTGCAGGTGACCGGCTCGATCAAGTTCGACCTGAAGGTGGATGATCAACTGCTGCCACGCGCACGCCAATTGCGCGAGCAGTGGGCGGCGACGCAGCGCCCGGTATGGATCGCCGCCAGCACGCATGAGGGTGAAGATGCGCTCATTCTCGAGGCTCATCAGCGCCTGTTGCAGGTTCATGGCGATGCATTGTTGATCCTGGTGCCGCGTCACCCGGAGCGTTTCGATGCAGTACACGCGCTGTGTCGCGAACGTTTCACTACAGTGCGGCGTTCTTCAGGAACGACGGTGGACGGGCAGGTCCAGGTCCTGCTTGGCGATACCATGGGCGAGTTGATGTTCCTCTATGCCCTGGCCGATATCACCTTCGTCGGCGGCAGCCTGGTGCCCACGGGCGGACACAATCCGCTGGAACCGGCGGCGTTGGCATTGCCGGTGATCACTGGGCCCCATGTGTTCAACTTCCTCGAGATCACTGCGATGTTGCGTGAGGCCGGGGCGCTGCAGCAGGTGGACGATACGGAAGGCTTGGCCGTGGCAGTGCGTCGTCTGATCGAGTTGCCGCAGGACGGCCGGCGCATGGGCAAGGCGGGCAGGGCGGTGATGCAAGCCAATCAAGGGGCCTTGCAACGCCTGCTCGAGGGGCTGGGCGGCTTGCTGGGGTGTCGGTAATTAAGTGAGGCCTCTGCCCACTGGCCCTTGTTTACCTTGATCAAGACGCGCGCCATGCCGGCGCGCTTTGATCAAGGTAAACATCATGGTATTCAAGACATTAGCGCTATTGCTGTCGGTAGTGGTCCTGCCGGCTCATGCCTTCATCGTACCGCGGCCCTACCCGGGAAAGGCCGCCCCGGCGCCACGGGTCAGCATGATGGTCGATTACGCGGACTCCAAGGCGAAGATCGATCATGCCGGGGACTTCCTCACTCCGGATTGGAACGCCTCCTTCGCAGTGGACGATGAGTCCAGGGGGCGACTGTGGTTCCTGGAGAAAGCGTTTGGAGGGAAGAACTTCAAGGAATCCGTCACCCTGACCAGTGGTGGCAAGCGCTGCAAGTTCACCCTTCGTTTCGATGCATCGAGCCGCGAGGTGAGGGCCAGCACGACGTCCTCCGGGTCGGAGTTGGCAGACTGCAGGAGCTCGATCGAGATGAATGGTGAAGTGCTCGATGTGCGATTCACAATGAACTGAAGTGGCGAGCGGCCTGCACGTGGGGCGCACGTGCAGGCCGCTCTCTTGAAGTGCGTTGGGGTCTGGTTCAGGGTCGCCGTTCGAAGTTCTTCGCCGCTGCCGCAGCCAGATCCGGTGGCAGGAAGTCCTTGTCCGGGTTGTAGTCGGCTTTCAGGTAGCGCCCCAGGTCCTGCAAATCTTGCGGGCTCAGGGTGCCAGCGGCCTGTTTGAGGCGCAGGTTGTCGAGGATGTAGTCGTAGCGGCTGTTGTTGTAGTCGCGCACCGACGTGTAGAGCTGACGCTGGGCGTCGAGCACATCGACGATGTTGCGGGTTCCGACCTGATAGCCGATCTCGGTAGCTTCCAGGGCGCTCTGGTTGGAGATGATCGACTGCTTGCGGGCCTGCACCTGCTCCACATCGGTATTCACCGCGCGGTGCAGGTTGCGGGTGTTCTCCACCACCTGGCGGCGCAGGCTTTCGCGCTGCTGTTCGCTTTGGCTCAGGCGGGCATAGGCTTCACGCACCTGCGAGCTGGTCAGCCCGCCGCTGTAGATCGGGATGTTCAACTGCAGGCCAATGCTGGTCTGCTCCACATCACCGCCGTAGCGCACGCCTGGTTGTGGCGCTGGGTTGGTGAAGCCGAGGTTGTCGTTGTCGCCTTTCTGGTAGCGCGCCACGGCGTCGAGGGTCGGGGCGTGGCCGGCCTTGCGCTGGCGCAAGGTTTCCTCGGCGGCATCGACGGCGTGGTTGGTCGCCAGCAGGTTGAGGTTCTGCCGTGCGGCGGTCTCCACCCAGGCCTTGGCGTCGTTGGGCGCCGGCACCTGCACCGGCAGGCTGTGGACCACACCCTGCAGCGATCCGTACTCACGGTTGGTCAGGGTCACCAGCGCCTCGAACGCGTCCTGCACCTGGCGCTCGGCGATGATCCGGTTGGCACGGGCGGTGTCGTAGCTGGCCTGGGATTGCAGTACGTCGGTCTTGTCGGAGAGCCCGACGTCGAAACGCTCGTTGGATTGGTCGAGCTGGCGCTTGAATGCTGCTTCCTCGGCCTTGGTCGAGGCCAGGTTGTCCTGCGCGCGCAAGACAGCGAAGTAGTTTTCGGCCGTTTGCAGGATCAGGTTCTGCTCGGTGGCCGACAGCTCCAGCGCCGCTTGCTCGTTGACCGCCTCGGCGGCCTGCAGCTGGAACCAGCGGTCGGCACGGAAGATCGGCTGCGACAGCGTGGCACTCCAGGAGTTACCGCTGCGGTTGGAAGTGATCGAGGGTTCGTCCAGCTTGGTGCGGGTGTTCATCATTTCTGCACCGGCGGACAGATTGGGCAGCAGGCCTGCCCTGGCCTGGGGCACCACTTCGCGGCGGGCGCCGTAGTCGGCGCGGGCGGCGGCGAGGTCGGCGTTGTTGTTCACCGCTTCCTGGTAGACGCTGACCAGGTCGGTCTTCACCGTCGTGGGCACATCCGCTGCCCAGACCACTCCGTTGGACGCACAAGACACGGCAATCGCCAGTGAAAGTTTGCGCAGCATAGGGCAATCCTTGTACGAAATTGAATTTCTGAACTGTTGAGTATCGTGCGATGCGCCAGTGTAGTGCCGCGCGCCGTCGGCAACAATCCGCCTGTTGCGCCTTTCGTCTCCCGTGCATTTACGGGCTTGGCTTTGCCGACCACTCCAGTCTAGACTGCGCACGTTCTTGTCGGGGTGCCTTGAATCGAAGGCTGAGATCGGAGAGTTTCCGGATCCCGTTGAACCTGATCAGGTTAGCGCCTGCGTAGGGAACAAGATTGCTCGCCTTCCCGGGGAGCCTCTTGTGCCAGGTCCGGGAATGTCAGCGCTGTCATGCAGCCAAGGCACCCCCCATGTATCCGGCACTGCACTCCATCCAAGGGGTGCGTCCGCGCCTTTCAGGTTCTCCCCGACATTCCGCCCGCTAGGAAGCTGTCTGGAGAGCCTGTGATGAGTAAACAAGAAAAAGCGATCAGCCTGAGCGAGTCGGCCAAAGTCGACCAGCAGTCCGTGCAACCCCTGCCCAATTCGCGCAAGGTCTACGTCCAGGGCTCGCGCCCGGACATCCGCGTGCCGATGCGCGAGATCAGCCTGCACGACACCCCTACCGACTTCGGCGGCGAGAAGAACGCCCCGGTGCTGGTCTATGACACTTCCGGCCCCTACACCGACCCCAACGTCATCATCGATGTGCGCAAGGGCCTGGGCGATGTGCGCTCGGCCTGGATCGACGCGCGTGGCGACACCGAGCGCCTGGAAGGCCTGAGCTCGAACTTCGGCCAGCAGCGGCTGAACGACGCCGAACTCGCCAAGCTGCGCTTCGCCCACGTACGCAATCCGCGCCGCGCCAAGGCCGGCGCCAACGTCTCGCAGATGCACTACGCGCGCCAGGGCATCATCACCGCCGAGATGGAATACGTCGCCATCCGCGAGAACATGAAGCTGCAGGAGGCGCGCGCTGCCGGCCTGCTCGACCAGCAGCACGCCGGGCACAGTTTCGGTGCCAGCATCCCGAGGGAGATCACCCCCGAGTTCGTGCGTGAAGAGATCGCCCGCGGTCGCGCGATCATCCCTGCCAACATCAACCACACCGAACTCGAGCCGATGATCATCGGCCGCAACTTCCTGGTGAAGATCAACGGCAACATCGGCAACAGCGCCCTGGGCTCCTCGATCGAGGAAGAAGTGGCCAAGCTGACCTGGGGTATCCGTTGGGGTTCGGACACGGTCATGGACCTGTCCACCGGCAAGCACATCCACGAGACCCGCGAGTGGATCATTCGCAACTCGCCGGTCCCGATCGGCACCGTGCCGATCTACCAGGCCCTGGAAAAAGTCAACGGCGTTGCCGAAGACCTGACCTGGGAGCTGTTCCGCGACACCCTGATCGAGCAGGCCGAGCAGGGCGTGGACTACTTCACCATCCATGCCGGCGTATTGCTGCGCTATGTGCCGCTGACGGCCAAGCGTGTCACCGGGATTGTCAGCCGTGGCGGTTCGATCATGGCCAAGTGGTGCCTGGCGCATCACAAGGAGAACTTCCTCTATACGCATTTCGACGAGATCTGCGAAATCATGAAGGCCTACGACGTCAGCTTCTCGCTGGGCGATGGCCTACGTCCGGGCTCGATCGCCGACGCCAACGACGCGGCCCAGTTCGGTGAGCTGGAAACCCTCGGCGAGCTGACCAAGATCGCCTGGAAGCACGACGTGCAGTGCATGATCGAAGGCCCAGGCCACGTGCCGATGCAGTTGATCAAGGAGAACATGGACAAGCAGCTCGAGTGCTGCGACGAGGCGCCGTTCTACACCCTCGGCCCGCTGACCACCGACATCGCTCCGGGCTACGACCACATCACCTCCGGCATCGGTGCGGCGATGATCGGCTGGTTCGGCTGCGCCATGCTCTGCTACGTCACGCCCAAGGAGCACTTGGGTCTGCCGAACAAGGATGACGTCAAGACCGGCATCATCACCTACAAGATCGCCGCGCACGCCGCCGACCTTGCCAAGGGCCACCCGGGCGCGCAGATCCGCGACAACGCATTGTCCAAGGCGCGCTTCGAGTTCCGCTGGGAAGACCAGTTCAACCTCGGCCTGGACCCGGACACCGCCCGCTCGTTCCACGACGAGACCCTGCCCAAGGAGTCGGCCAAGGTTGCGCACTTCTGCTCGATGTGCGGGCCGAAGTTCTGTTCGATGAAGATCACCCAGGAAGTGCGTGAGTACGCGGCCAAGATCGAGACCGTGGATGTGACTGCCGAGCAAGGCATGCGCGAGCAGGCCGAGCGCTTCCGCCAGGAAGGCAGCCAGCTTTATCACAAGGTGTAAATGATGCCGCCAGGGTGGTGGTGAGCCACTCTGCCGTTGCATTTGTATCGAGGCCTCTGGCGCTTTCGCGGGCAAGCCCGCTCCTACAGGTTTTTGGGAGCGGGCTTGCCCGCGAAAGGGCCGGAGACTTCACCACAGACCCCAACTCCTTTGGCGATCCTTCCAATGACCACCCCCAGCCATTTCTCCCCCGATCACCCGGTCCCTTCCAGCCAACGCCTGTTCGGCGCCCGCGACCTGTTCTCGCTGTGGTTTTCCCTCGGCATCGGCCTGATGGTGCTGCAGGTCGGCGCCTTGCTGGCGCCGGGCCTGGGCCTGGCGGGCTCGGTGCTGGCGATCGTGCTCGGGACTGCGGTCGGGGTGCTGTTGCTGGCAGCGGTCGGGGTGACCGGCAGTGATACCGGCCTCTCTGCGATGGCCGGTCTGCGCCTGTCGCTGGGGCGCCATGGCGCGCGCCTGCCGGCACTGCTCAACCTGCTGCAGCTGGTCGGGTGGGGATCGTTCGAGATCATTGTCATGCGTGACGCCGCCAGCCTGCTGGGCGCACGCACCTTCGGCGAAGGCAGTGCCTGGAACAGCCCGCTGCTCTGGACCCTGTGCTTCGGCGCACTGGCAACCCTGCTCGCCGTCAGCGGGCCGCTGGCCTTCGTGCGCAAGGTGCTGCGCAAGTGGGGGATCTGGCTGTTGCTCGGTGCCTGCCTGTGGCTGACCTGGAACCTGTTCGCCAAGGCCGATCTTGCCGACCTCTGGCGTCGCCCCGGCGATGGCTCGCTGTCACTGGCGGTGGGCTTCGATATCGTCATCGCCATGCCGCTGTCGTGGCTGCCGCTGATCGCCGACTACTCGCGTTTCGGCAAGCGTGCCAGCCGAGTCTTCGGTGGCACCGCGCTGGGCTTTTTCATCGGCAACGCCTGGCTGATGAGCCTGGGCGTGGCCTACACCCTGGCGTTCGCCCCGAGCGGTGAGGTGAATGCCCTGCTGCTGGCCCTGGCTGGCGCCGGGCTTGGTATCCCGCTGTTGCTGATCCTGCTGGACGAGTCGGAAAACGCCTTCGCCGACATTCATTCGGCGGCAGTGTCCACAGGCTTGTTGGTAAAGCTCAAGGTGGAGCACCTGGCGCTGGCGATCGGCCTGCTGTGCACCCTGATCGCGTTGCTGGCGCCGCTGGCCCAGTACCAGAACTTCCTGCTGCTGATCGGTTCGGTGTTCGCGCCGCTGTTCGGCGTGGTGCTGATGGATCACTTCGTGATCCGCCGTCGCCGCATGCCGCAGCAGGTGCCGGGGCTGCATTGGCCGGCGCTGCTGGCCTGGCTGGCGGGGGTGATGGTCTACCACCTGCTGGCGAACAAGGCGCCGGAGCTGGGCGCGACCCTGCCAGCCTTGCTGCTGGCAGGTGGCCTATATGGGGTGCTGCGTGCTATCCGCGGCCGGGAAACAGTTCGGGCTTGATGACGCCGTTCAGGCGCGGATAAGGGATCTTCAGTTCGACGTGGCCCATGGAATAGGGCGCGATCGCGTAGACCTCATACTTCACCACCACCGCGCCGTACGTCAGGGCGATGTGCGGCGAGCGCTTGAATGGCCAGGTCTTCACGAACTCGGCGTCCTTGTCCATGCCGGTGCTGATCAGCCAGGCGCGGTGCGACTCCTCGACGGTCTTCCAGAAGGTCTCCTCCTGGCCGGGCACCAGCATGTCCTGCAGCGTGAGGACCTTGTCCTGCTTGCGTGAATAGTTGATGAAGGCCCGCCCTGGCATGCCGTGGGCGCCGCCGCTGTCCAGGTAACTGGACAGCTCGACGATCACCAGTCCGTCATGCTGCTCGCGTACCTTGGCCTGCAGGTAGCTGCTGTTGCGCGCTTGCGCGCTGGCCAGGTATTGCTGCTCGTACTGCTGCAGCGTGGTGGGTGCGGTGCCGCGCTGGTTGTCTTCGGTCAGTTGCAGCAAGCGACGCTCGACGATGGCATCGAGCTTGGGCAGCGCCGGGAAGTGTACGGTGTCGATGTTCACCAGCGGGCAATCGCGCTCGCTGCAACCGGGTTTGACGTGCTCCCAGGCTTCGCGCTTGACCTCGAGCGGTGCGCGATAGTTGGGCGTGAACAAGCTCTGGCAGGCGCCGAGGGTCAACGCCAGCAGGGCGACGGCAGTCAGTTTGACGAGCGTCATGGTGATCCTTGCAGAACATGGATGATCGGCCTTGGACCGTCGGCAGGGCCTTCGGTTCGCCACTAAGCTAACAGAGTGAGAACAGCCTGTCCCGGTCGCCGGAAAGGGATGAAAGCTGGCGGCACGCAGAGTAGGATGGCGCGACGCAGTCGTTGATGTAACGAGGAATTCCATGTCAGACACCTTGAATTCGGTGCCCAGGGCGGTCGAGATCGTCGAACGGGCCAATTGCTTCCAGGGCTTCTACAAGCTCGACAAGGTGCGCCTGCGCCATGAACTGTTCGCCGGTGGCATGGGGCGCGAGATCAGCCGCGAGCTGTTCGTGCGCCACGACGCCGTCTGCGTGCTGCCCTACGATCCGCTGCGTGACGAAGTGGTGCTGATCGAGCAGTTCCGCGTCGGTGCGCTGGACAAGACCGACAATCCCTGGCTGATCGAACTGGTCGCCGGGCTGATCGACAAGGATGAGCAACCTGAGGAAGTCGCCCACCGCGAAGCCGAAGAAGAGGCAGGCTTGAGCTTCTGCGCGCTGTGGCCGATGACCCGTTACTTCCCGTCGCCTGGTGGCAGTGACGAGTTTGTTCATCTGTTTCTCGGGCGTTGCAGCAGCGAGGGTGCCGGTGGCCTGCACGGGCTGGAGGAAGAGGGCGAGGACATCCGCGTGCGTGTCTGGTCGTTCGAGGATGCGTTGCAGGCAGTACGTGACGGACGCATCGCCAACGCGGCAAGCATCATCGCCCTGCAGTGGCTGGCGCTGAACCGTGACGAAGTCCGGGGGATGTGGAAGTGAACCTGCTGCGCGAACGCTACCGGGTCGATCTCGTCGGCCTGCAGGCAGCCTGCGAGGCCAACTACGCGCGGCTGATGCGCCTGCTGCCGGACATGCGTACCACGCAAAGCTCGCGACGCATCGGCATGACCCAGGGCGACCAGATGCTCGGCGTGCTGGTGCTCGACGTGGTGCTGGCCTGCCCCTACACCACCACGCTGCGGGTATGCCAGGAGCACAGCCTGCCGTGGCTGCCGGTGCCGCAACTCGAAGTGCAGGTCTATCACGATGCACGCATGGCCGAAGTGGTGAGTGCCGAGCACACCCGGCGTCTGCGCAGCATCTACCCGTATCCCAACGCGGCCATGCACCAGCCCGACGAGAAGGCCCAGCTCAACCTGTTCCTCGGTGAGTGGCTGAGCCATTGCCTGGCCTGCGGCCACGAGTTCGAAACCGTGCGTTGAAATGTGACGCCGGTTGGTTTCGAGTATTTGCTCCAACTCTTTCTGCGGCCATAATCGTGCCGAATCCGATCAAGGAGACGGCCGTTGTCGCATTCACCAACCCCTCCCGCGCAGGCTCCGGTGCATGTGGTGCAGCTCACCGACGCCCACCTGTTCGCCGATCCGGCTGGCACTTTGCTGGGCCTCAACACTCGTGACAGCCTGCGCCACGTGGTGAGCCAGGTGCGGCGCGAGCAGCCGCGCATCGACCTGTTGCTGTGCACCGGTGACCTGTCCCAGGACGCCAGCGTGAACTCATACGCGGCGTTCCGCGAGCTGACCGACGGTTTTGCCGTGCCGACCCGTTGGTTGCCGGGCAACCATGACGAGGCCGAGGTCATGGCGCGTGTGGCGCCCGATCTGGTCCATGCCGTTACCGACATTGGCGCCTGGCGCGTGGTGATGCTCAACTCGGCGGTACTGGGTGCCACCCACGGGCTTCTTGAACAAGACCAGCTGGCGGCCCTCGATGCGGCTTTGGCGTCGGCGGGTGAGCGCCACTGCCTGGTGTGCTGCCACCACCAGCCGGTGGATATCGGCTGCGCCTGGATTGCGCCGATCGGCTTGCGCAATGCCGATGAGCTGCTGCAGTGTCTGCGGACTTATCCACAGGTGAAGGCGTTGCTGTGGGGGCACATCCATCAGGAGTGGGACGAGGTCCGCGACGGTATTCGCTTGCTGGCCACGCCCTCGACCTGCATCCAGTTCGCCGCGCAAAGCGAAGACTTCAAGGTCAGCGAAGAACAGCCGGGGTATCGCTGGCTGCGGCTGCATGCCGACGGGCGGCTCGAAACCGGCGTCGAGCGGGCGAAGGATTTCGTGGTGACCCTGGATTTCAACAGTCCGGGTTACTGACAGGCTACCGCTCTTGCAAAGACCGCGGCAGCCGTGGGATTTGAAGATTGTGTTGCGAAAATCCCACCCTTGCGCCAAAACCCGGCGAACGCGCTACACTGCGCGTCCCTGTGCCCGCATCGTCGGGCGCGAAGCCACAGATTCCGGGGGCAGCATGTCGGGTTCCATCCTCTATATCCATGGCTTCAACAGCTCGCCGTTGTCCGCCAAGGCGCGCCAGCTCGAAGCGGTGATGCAGCAGTTGGGGCTGGGCGACCACCTGCGCGTCCCGGCCCTGCATCACCATCCGCGCCAGGCCATGGCCCAGCTCGAGACGGCTATCGCCGAGCTCGGTGCTCCGCTGCTGGTCGGCAGCTCCCTCGGCGGCTACTATGCCACGCACCTGGCCGAGCGCCATGGCCTCAAGGCCCTGCTGGTCAACCCGGCAGTCACCCCGCACAAGCATTTCGACGGCTACCTCGGCACGCAGCGCAATCACTACAGCGAGGAAACCTGGGAACTGACCCTCGACCACGTTCAGGCCCTGGCCGAACTGGAGGTGCCGCCGCCCCAGGACGCCTCGCGTTATCAGGTGTGGTTGCAGACTGCTGATGAAACGCTGGACTATCGCCATGCCGAACGTTATTACCGGGCCTGCGCCCTGCGTATCGAGGCGGGCGGTGATCACAGTTTCCAGGGTTTCGCCGAGCGCCTGCCGACCCTGCTGGCCTTCGCCGGCATTGCCCGCGCGCAGTATGCGGCGCTTGATTTTTCTGTATTTTGACCTTTTTTGCACTCACCAGACTGACGACGAGAACCCATGGCCAATCCCAGCGCTAGCGCCTATAACGCAGACGCCATCGAAGTCCTCTCCGGCCTTGACCCGGTCCGCAAGCGGCCGGGCATGTATACCGACACCAGCCGGCCCAACCACCTGGCCCAGGAAGTCATCGACAACAGCGTCGACGAAGCCCTCGCCGGTCATGCCCGGTCGATCCAGGTCGTGCTGCATGCCGACCATTCGCTGGAAGTCAGCGACGATGGTCGCGGCATGCCGGTGGATATCCACCCTGAAGAAGGCGTCTCGGGTGTCGAGCTGATCCTTACCAAGCTGCACGCCGGCGGCAAGTTTTCCAACAAGAACTACCAGTTCTCCGGCGGCCTGCACGGCGTGGGCATTTCGGTGGTCAACGCCCTGTCGACCCAGGTCCGCGTGCGGGTCAAGCGCGACGGCAATGAATACCAGATGACCTTCGCCGATGGTTTCAAGGCCACCGAGCTGGAAGTAATCGGCACGGTCGGCAAGCGCAACACCGGTACCAGCGTCTACTTCGCGCCCGATCCCAAGTATTTCGATTCGGCCAAATTTTCCATCAGCCGTCTCAAGCACGTGCTCAAGGCCAAGGCCGTGCTGTGCCCGGGGCTGTCGATCAGCTTCGAGGACAAGGGCACCGGCGAGAAGGTCGAGTGGCACTACGAGGATGGGCTGCGCTCGTACCTGGTCGACTCGGTCAGCGAATTCCAGCGTCTGCCCGACGAGCCGTTCTGCGGCAGCCTGGCCGGTAATAAAGAAGCTGTTGATTGGGCGCTGCTGTGGCTGCCCGAGGGCGGCGACAGCGTTCAGGAAAGCTACGTCAACCTGATCCCCACCGCCCAGGGTGGCACCCACGTCAACGGCCTGCGCCAGGGCCTGCTCGATGCCATGCGCGAGTTCTGCGAGTTCCGCAACCTGCTGCCGCGTGGCGTCAAGCTGGCGCCTGAGGACGTGTGGGAGCGCATCACCTTCGTGCTCTCGATGAAAATGCAGGAGCCGCAGTTCTCCGGCCAGACCAAGGAGCGCCTGTCGTCTCGCGAGGCCGCGGCGTTCGTTTCTGGTGTAGTCAAGGATGCCTTCAGCCTGTGGCTCAACGCCCACCCGGAGCTGGGCATGCAACTGGCGGAGCTGGCGATCAGCAACGCCGGCCGTCGCCTCAAGGCGAGCAAGAAGGTCGAGCGCAAGCGCATCACCCAGGGGCCGGCATTGCCCGGCAAACTGGCCGATTGCGCCGGGCAGGACCCGATGCGTGCCGAACTGTTCCTGGTCGAGGGCGACTCGGCAGGTGGTTCGGCCAAGCAAGCGCGTGACAAGGAGTTCCAGGCGATCCTGCCCCTGCGCGGGAAGATCCTCAACACCTGGGAAGTCGATGGCGGCGAAGTGCTCGCCAGCCAGGAGGTGCACAACATCGCCGTGGCCATCGGCGTAGACCCAGGTGCCACCGATCTGTCGCAACTGCGCTACGGCAAGATCTGCATCCTCGCCGACGCCGACTCCGACGGCTTGCACATCGCCACGCTGCTGTGCGCGCTGTTCGTCCAGCACTTCCGTCCGCTGGTCGAGGCCGGGCACGTCTATGTGGCCATGCCGCCGCTGTACCGCATCGACCTGGGCAAGGAGATCTACTACGCCCTAGACGAAGCCGAGCGCGACGGCATTCTCGACCGTCTGGTCGCCGAGAAGAAGCGCGGCAAGCCCCAGGTCACCCGATTCAAGGGCCTGGGCGAAATGAATCCGCCACAATTGCGCGAAACGACCATGGATCCGAACACTCGGCGCCTGGTGCAGCTCACCTTGGATGACCTGGCCGGCACCACCGAGATCATGGACATGCTGCTCGCCAAGAAGCGTGCGGGCGATCGCAAGAACTGGCTGGAGACCAAAGGCAACCTGGCCGAGGTCCTGGTTTGATTCGTCTGCTTGTCGCAGCCTTGCTCGCGCTGGCCAGTTTGGCGAGTTTCGCCAGCGACTGGCCGGAGCTCAAGCTCACAGGCGAGCACCCGATCGAGGGCATGCGCGGCGGCAACCTGTCGGGCCTGGCCCTGTGCCGTGGCGCCCTGTGGGGTGTCTCGGACCGCGACGACGATCGTATCTACCGACTGGAGCAACAGGAAGGTGTGTGGCGGGCAGAGGCCCTGGCCTTCACCCCGCCACCAGTGCCGGAGAGCGGGCTGCCCTGGGGGCTGAAGTCACGCAACTGGGCGGTATCGTTCATTCGTGGCGGCGAGCTGGATTTCGAAGGCATCACCTGTGACAGCGCGGGCAACTTCTATGTGGTCAGCGAGGCACATGCGGCGGTGCTGCAATTGCCGGCCGAGGGCGAGCCGAACTGGTTGAAGATCGATCCGGCCATGGTTCGCCAGGCCCGTGCCAGTGGCATGCTGCTGCACTTCAATGCCTTGTTCGAAGGCCTGGCCATCAATCCGGCCGGTGACCGCCTGTGGTTGGCTGCCGAGCGCGAGCGTCGGGGGCTGATTGCCGTGCAGCGCCAGCAAGCGGTATGGACCTGCGGACGCAGTTGTGTGCTGCTCAGCGAGGCCGGAGTGGAGATGCAACCGTCACAGATGCCCGGCTCGCGGGCACTGTCGCGGGACTTCGCCGACCTTGCACTGTTCGACGGCAAGCTGTTCACCCTGGAGCGCAATGCCTTCCGCATTTGCCGGCGTGATGCCGACACCGGAGCGGTCGAGCGCTGCTGGTCGTTCGCCGCCGATGCCCTGGTCGACACGCGTCGCTACGACCAGCCGTTCGGCCTGGCCGAAGCGCTGGTGATCGACAAGGACGGCGCCTGGATCGGCCTGGACAACAACAACGGCACCCGTGCCGATGGTGAAACCCGCCCTATCGTCTGGCGCTTTGCCGCGCCAGCGGGCGGCTGGAGCGCGGAGCCTTGAGCCAGCCAGCGGGCAAGCGGGCGGGCCGGGTCCTGATGGTCCTCGCCTGGGCGGCGGCGATGTTTCTTGCCACGCGCTTTTTCGGGCAGTGGGAGGATCGCCAGCAGAACCCCAACAGTGTCGTGCAGTCCGAGCGCGGCGAAGGCTTTGTCGAGGTGCGCCTGCTGGGCAATGGCCAGGGCCACTTCGTCGCCGATGGCGCGATCAACGGCAAGGTCGTGCATTTCATGCTCGATACCGGTGCCACCGATGTGGCGATCCCCGAGGCACTTGCCCGTGATCTGGCGCTGCAGCGCGGCGCGCCGGTGATGCTCAGCACCGCCAATGGCCGCACCGAGGGCTACCGCACACGGCTCGACAGCCTGCAGTTGGGCGATATCCGCCTGCGCGATGTGCGTGCCTTGGTGGTGCCCGGGCTGGACGGACAGACGGTGCTGCTCGGCATGAGTGCTTTGAAACAACTTGAATTTACTCAGCGCGGCGGCACCATGCTGCTGCGCCAGAACCTGAAATGACGAGGCTCGCATGAGCGACTTACTGGACAGTCTCGAAGGCGTCGAACGCCGTTCCCTGGCCGACTTCACCGAACAGGCCTACCTCAACTACTCCATGTACGTGATCATGGATCGCGCCCTGCCGCACGTCGGCGACGGCCTCAAGCCGGTGCAGCGACGTATCGTCTATGCCATGAGCGAACTGGGGCTGGATGCCGATTCCAAGCACAAGAAGTCGGCGCGTACCGTCGGCGACGTGCTCGGCAAGTTCCACCCCCACGGCGATTCGGCGTGCTATGAAGCCATGGTGCTGATGGCGCAGCCGTTCAGCTACCGATACACGTTGGTCGACGGCCAGGGCAACTGGGGTGCGCCGGACGATCCGAAGTCGTTCGCTGCCATGCGTTACACCGAGGCGCGGCTGTCGCGCTACTCCGAGGTGCTGCTCAGCGAACTGGGCCAGGGCACCGTCGACTGGGTGCCGAACTTTGACGGCACCCTGCAGGAGCCGCAGGTATTGCCGGCGCGCCTGCCGAACATCCTGCTCAACGGCACCACCGGCATCGCCGTGGGCATGGCCACCGACGTGCCGCCGCACAACCTGCGTGAAGTCGCCAGCGCCTGCGTGCGCCTGCTCGACGAGCCGAAGGCAACCATCGAGCAGCTGTGCGAGCACATCCAGGGCCCTGACTACCCAACCGAAGCCGAGATCGTCACGCCACGGGCCGAGATCCAGAAGATCTACGAAACCGGCAAGGGCTCGATTCGCATGCGCGCGGTGTACCGTGTCGAGGACGGCGACATCGTGGTCACTGCTCTGCCGCATCAGGTGTCCGGTGCCAAGGTGCTGGAGCAGATCGCCGCGCAGATGCAGAACAAGAAGCTGCCGATGGTCGCCGACCTGCGTGACGAGTCGGACCACGAGAACCCATGCCGCATCGTCATCATTCCGCGCTCCAACCGTGTGGACGCCGACGAACTGATGCAGCATCTGTTCGCCACCACCGATCTTGAAAACAGCTACCGGGTCAACGTCAACATCATCGGCCTCGATGGCCGTCCTCAGTTGAAGAACCTGCGCACGCTGTTGCAGGAGTGGCTGCAGTTCCGCATCGGCACCGTACGCCGCCGCCTGCAGTTCCGCCTCGACAAGGTCGAGAAGCGCCTGCACCTGCTGGATGGCTTGCTCACAGCGTTCCTCAACCTGGATGAAGTGATTCACATCATCCGCACCGAGGATCATCCCAAGCAGGCGCTGATCGAGCGCTTCGAGCTGACCGAGATTCAGGCCGACTACATTCTCGAGACCCGCCTGCGTCAGCTGGCGCGCCTGGAAGAGATGAAGATCCGTGGCGAGCAGGACGAGTTGCTCAAGGAGCAGGCCAAGCTGCAGGCCCTGCTGGGCAGCGAGACGAAGCTGCGCAAGCTGGTACGCAGCGAACTGATCAAGGACGCCGAAACTTACGGCGACGATCGCCGCTCGCCAATCGTCGAGCGCGCCGAGGCCAAGGCTCTGTCGGAAAACGAGCTGATGCCGACCGAGCCGGTCACCGTTGTGCTGTCGGAAAAAGGCTGGGTACGTTGTGCCAAGGGCCACGATATCGATGCCACAGGCCTTTCGTACAAGGCCGGCGATGGCTTCAAGGCTGCAGCGGCGGGGCGTTCCAACCAATTCGCGGTGCTTATCGACTCCACCGGGCGCAGCTATTCGCTGGCAGCCCACAGCCTGCCATCGGCCCGTGGCCAGGGCGAGCCGCTGACCGGGCGTCTGACGCCGCCGCCGGGCGCCACGTTCGAGTGCGTGCTGCTGCCGGACGATGATGCGCTGTATGTGGTGGCATCCGATGCTGGCTACGGTTTCGTGGTCAAGGGCGAGGATCTGCAGGCCAAGAACAAGGCGGGCAAAGGGCTGCTCAGCCTGCCCAATGGCGCCAAGGTGATGACGCCGCGGCCCGTCGCCGATCGTGAGCAGGACTGGCTGGCGGCGGTCACCACCGAAGGTCGCCTGCTGGTGTTCAAGGTTGCCGACCTGCCGCAACTGGGCAAAGGCAAGGGCAACAAGATCATTGGCGTACCGGGTGATCGCGTGGCCAGTCGTGAAGAATTCGTCACCGATCTGGCGGTGATCGCCGAGGGATCGACGCTTGTATTGCAGGCTGGCAAGCGTACCCTGTCACTGAAGCCGGATGACCTTGAACATTACAAAGGCGAACGCGGACGTCGTGGTAGCAAATTGCCACGTGGTTTCCAGCGGGTCGACGGCATGGCGGTAGAGCGCCCGGAGTAAACCGGTGGTTCGCCTGGTACGGCGTTTTCAGCGTCGTTCCGGGCGGAAATGCTGGAGTCTGGCGACTATTTCGCGGATGATACACCCCTTGCGGGGCCGGCGTGGCCGTGTGCCCGCGGGAATCCACACGAGTATCACTGCGGTTGCCGGGCGGCGGCCGCTTGGATGGGATGATGAAATTTCTGCGCCTTCCATTTGCGCTGCTGATGACGGGGTTGCTGGGTCTGAGCGGGTGCAGCATGCACCAGCCGGTGGCCCTGTACCAACTCGACAGCGGCGACCCCGGCCAGCCTTCGCAGGCTGCCGGCATGGCGGTCGTGCTAGGTCCGGTATCGGTAGCCGACTACCTGCAACGTGAAACCTTTCTGCAACGCCAAGCCGATGGCAGCCTGACTGCGGCGACCGACGGTCGCTGGGCCGGCAGCCTTTCGTCGGATATCGACCAGTTGCTGGTGCGCCAGCTCGCCTGGCGCCTGGACAGCCAGCGTGTCGTGCTTGCACCTGCCAGCGCCGGCTTCACGCCGGATGTGCAGGTACTGCTGTCGATCACCCGCCTGGACTCGGGCGCCAACCAGCCGGCGATTCTCGATGCCCAGTGGCGCGTACTGGACCGTCGTGGCCATGTGCGCGACAACCGTATCGTCCACCTCGAGCAACAGCATGAGGGCAGCGAGGCCTCGCAAGTCCAGGCCCAGGGGCAGTTGCTGCAGAAGCTGGTCGAGCAGTTGAGCGTTGCCGTCAAGCCACTGGCGAACCAGCCAGCGGTCGCTGAAGAGACGCCGAAAAAGCCGGCGGCTCCAGTTCAGGTCAAGAAGGAGCCGGAGAAATCGAGGATTCCGATGGCTTCGCCGATCCGCACCGATATGGAAGTCTATCGGTTCTGATTCAGCAGACACGAAAAAGCCCGCAGCGATGCGGGCTTTTTTGTGGGTGCCGGATTGCAGGCCTTTCGCGACACAGGGCCGCTTCTACAACTGCACCGCGGATCAGGCCATTCAGGCCCGACGCTCATGCATCCGCGCCAACTGGCGCTCGAGCATCGACGGGTAGGGCTCCATCAGTCGCTCGACACAGCAGGCGCCTTCAGGGCTGGCGATCGGGCGAATGCGCGCGCGCTGGCGGATCAGGGCGTCGTCGCTGACCTGGCGCTCGACCAGCAGCAGGTTGCGGCTGTGTTGCGACAGGGCCAGGGCATCCTGGGCCTTCTCGGTCATCAGCAGTTCGACCTGATCCATGCCCAGCAGGTCTTCACCCAGCGCCAGGCCCAGCTGCAACTGCAGGGTGATACCGCTGTCGGCGACCTCGATCTGCAGGGCGTGGCCCAGGGCGCGCAGCAATTCGCCACAGCAGATGGCATTGGTGAGGTAGTCCTCGCCGCTGTCAAGGCTGTGGAACAGCAGCAGTGTGCTGCCATCGTCGAGGGTGTGCACTTCACCTTCGTACAGCGACGCGGCCTGGTCGAGGCAGTCGCGATAACGCTCCAGCAATTCGGTCAGGCGCGTGCGTGGCAGACGGCGCAGTTGCTCCTGGGAGCCGAGTTGCACGGCGAGCACGGCGCTGGTGTTCGGCTCGTCAGATTCCGGTGCGGCCAGCGCCTTGGGGCTGTGCTCGGTGTCGTCGAGCAGGTCGGCAAAGGCGTCGTCGTCTGCGTCGTCGTCCTGGGCGGCCACCCTGGCCGCTACGGGCTTGGGTGCGGCCTTGCGTGGCGGCTCCTCGACATGCAGGTCGGCGAAATCATCCTCGTCGTCTTCCTCTTCTTCCGGCTCCGGCGGTGGCGGCGGGGCCAGACGGGCGTGGAGCTGACGAGCGAGATCGCCGATTTCGTCCTGGCGCTCGATGGCCGGGGTATAGGGGTGCGGGTCACGCAGCCAGACACGCAGTTGCAGCAGCGGCGTCGAGATGAAGCGACCCAGGCGCAGGCTGAGGGTGAGCGCCAACGCCAGCAGGATGGCTGCGAGAATACCCATGCTCTGCAGGCTGATCAGCATGGGTTGCTGGAACTGGCTCATGTCCAGGCTGATGCGCAGTTGCCCGGCGGTCACGTCCTGGAAGGTGATCTTGGTCTGGTAGACCCCTTCGGCCTCGCCCAGCAGGCTGTTCTTCGGCCGTTGCCCGGCCTCGGCGAGGATGCGGTTGTCGACGCTGTAGATCGCCGCGTGGGCCACCAGCGGGTTCTTCACCAGGTTGCCCAGCAGCACGTTGAGGCTGAGGATGTCGTTGGACACCAGCAGCTCGGTAGCCGAGGTCGCGGTCTGCACGGTCAGGCTCTGGCCGACGGCATCGGCCTGCTCGTGCATGGCCTGCTTGAACTGCAGGCCCATCACGCAGGCATAGATCACCAGAGCCAGCGCCACCAGGAAGATGTTGTGGCTGGCGATGCGCAATGCCAGGGGAATACGACGCTGGCGCAGGGCTCGGAAGATCATCAGAAAGAAGTTGTCGGTTTTGACAGGCGTGGGCCGGTTCACAGAGCGCGGCTCTTTATGGCGGAATAGATGCTGGGCAGTATAGCGACCCGCGTTTTGTCGGCAAAGTATCGATGGCGCCCGATGGTCATGGAAAGTGGGTAGAATGCGCATTTTTCATCGAGTTGGAGCCCGGTCTTGCGCGAAATCGTCCTGATCAACATCACTGGTGAAGACCGTCCGGGTCTCACTGCGGCCATCACCGGCGTCCTGCTCCAGGGCGGTGTGAACATCCTCGACATCGGTCTTGCGGTCATGCATGGCACGCTGTCGTTCGGCATTCTGGTCGATATTCCCGACAACGAAGTCGCCACCGGCTTGCTGCAGGGGGTGCAGTCCAAGGCCCATGAGCTGAACCTGCAGGCGCGCTACACGCCGATCTCCGAGGCAGACTACCAGCAATGGGTGGACGGCCATGGCGATAATCGCCACATCGTCACGCTGCTCAGCCGCAAGGTCACGCCTGAGCAACTGCAGCGGGTGAGTGCGGTCATCAGCCGATATGGCCTGACCATCGAACGTATCGAGCGCCTGTCGGCACGTGTGGCGCTCGACGCCGCCACCGACAAGAGTCGCGCCTGCCTGGAAATCTCGGTGCGTGGTGAACCGACCGACGCCCAGGCCCTGCGCGCCGATTTCTTCGCATTGTCGGCCGAGCTGGGTGTCGACATCGCCTTCCAGCAGGATGACCTGTTCCGTCGCAATCGCCGCCTGGCAGTGTTCGACATGGATTCGACGCTGATCGAGGCCGAGGTGATCGACGAGCTGGCCAAGGCTGCCGGTGTCGGCGAGCAGGTGTCGGCGATCACTGAGCGCGCCATGCGTGGCGAGTTGGATTTCCGTGCCAGCTTCAAGGAGCGCATGGCGCTGCTCAAGGGCCTGGACGTCGGCGTGCTGGACGAAATCGGCGCGTCGCTACGCCTGACCGAAGGGGCCGAACACCTGTTTGCCGAGCTCAAGCGCCTGGGTTACAAGACTGCGATCCTCTCCGGCGGTTTTTCCTACTTCGCCAAGCAGGTGCAGGCACGCCTTGGCATCGACTATGTGTTCGCCAATGAGCTGGAAGTGGTGGATGGCAAGGTGACGGGCGTGGCGGTCGAGCCGATTGTCGATGCCCAGCGCAAGGCCGACCTGCTGAAGGAGCTGGCGCACAAGGAAGGATTGCAACTGGAGCAGACCATCGCCGTGGGCGATGGCGCCAACGACCTGCCGATGCTGTCGCTGGCCGGCCTGGGCGTGGCCTTCCGCGCCAAGCCGCTGGTGCGTCAGTCGGCCAAACAGGCGATTTCCACGCTGGGCCTCGATGGCGTGCTGTACCTGCTCGGCTGGCGTGACCGCGACGGTCGCGCGTAAGGCCCTGAAACAGCGGGGCTGCAAAGCAGCCCCGCCAATCCTGAGTCAGCCCTGTGCCGGCAGCGCCAGTTGCTCACCCATGCGTACGGCAGACCCGGCGCCCAGGGCTTCGGCCCATTTCACCTGCTCTGGTCCGAACAGCACGATCGCGGTCGATCCCAACTTGAAACGCCCCAGTTCCGCGCCTTTTTCCAGATGGATCGGCGCGCGGCTGGCTTCGTCGTAGCGGAAGGTCTTCAGCTCGCGCTTGGGCGGCGTGACCAGCCCGGCCCAGACCGTCTCGATCGAGGCAACGATCATCGCCCCCACCAGCACTACGGCCATCGGCCCGCGTTCGGTGTCGAACAGGCAAACCACGCGCTCGTTGCGGGCGAACAGTTCCGGGACGTTTTCTGCCGTGGTCTGGTTGACCGAGAACAGGCGGCCCGGTACGTAGACCATTTCACGCAGGGTGCCGGCCAGCGGCATGTGCACGCGGTGGTAGTCCTTCGGCGACAGGTAGATGGTGGCGAACTCGCCGCCCATGAACGGCGCGGCCAGTGCCGGATCGCCACCGAGCAGCTCGAGGGCGCTGAAGCTGTGGCCCTTGGCCTGGAAGATGCGACCGTGCTCGATCGGGCCGAGCTGGCTGACCGCGCCGTCGGCCGGGCACAGGATCGCGCCCGGGGTTTCATCCAGGGGGCGCGCGCCGGGCTTGAGGGCGCGGGTGAAGAACGCGTTGAAGTGCTCGTAGGCGGTCAGGTCTTCGACCAGCGCCTCGGACATGTTCACCTGGTAGCGTTTGGCGAACCAGGCGGTGAAGGCATTCTTGAACCAGCGTGCGCGGCACTCGGCGACGCAGCCGGCCAGGCGCGACAGCAGGTGATGCGGCAGCAGGTGCTGGCTGATGATGAACAGACGGGATTTCATGCGGGTTCCTTAAACTTCTACAGGCGTGTCCGGGTGATTGCCCCACTCGCTCCACGAGCCGGCGTAGGCCTTGACCCGTGGATAGCCGAGTGACTTGGCCACCAGGTAGGTGAATCCGGAGCGACGGTGGGTCTGGCAGTGGGTGATCACTTCCTTGTCAGGGGTGATGCCCAACTGCTGCAGTACTTCGGCGATGTCCTTGCGAATGCGCAGGTGGTCGTTGAGGTCCATACCGGCAGTCCACTCGAAGTTGACCGCGCCGGGGATGTGGCCGCCCTTGGCTGCCAGGACTTTCTCGCCATTGAATTCCTGCGGGCCGCGGGCGTCCCAGACCACCAGGTCGTCTGCGCCCAGGCGGCTTTGCAGGTATTCGCGAGTGGCGGTGGGTTCGGCGCGCAAGCGCAGGCGTACAGGCGTGCTGGCGGCTGGTGGCACTTCAGTGACGAGCTTGTCCGCGGGCCAGGCCTGGATGCCGCCGTTGAGGTAGTGGTAGCGCGTGTGGCCGATCACGTCGAGCAGCCAGATGAAGCGCCCGGCCCAGCCGCCGCCTTCGTCGTCGTATACCACGTACACCGCGTCGTCCCGATGGCCCAGCTCGCTGAACAGCTTTTCCAGGTCGGCCTGGGTCGGCAGCAGGCCGGGGGCCGGGGGCTGGCCCAGTTGGGTGCGCTTGCCCTCGACGAACCGCGCGCCGGGAATATGGCCGCTGACATAGCGGTTGGCGCTGCTCAGGTCGACCAGGATCAGCTCAGGCGAATCCAGGCGTGGCAGCAGGTCGGCGGCTTCGATCACCAGGGGCAAGCCGGAAAAATCAGTCATCCACGGTCTCCGGGGAGCAAGGGAGGTGCGATTGTAGCGCAAGGCTCAGGCATTGCGGTTGGCGAAGCTGGCCAGCGCGCGCTCGATACACTGTGCGGTTTTCCCGAAGGCTTGCACGCTCACGTCGGCAAGCGGCTTGCCGCCCTGGTCGGCGATCGCCAGCATCAGCACCTGGTCGTTCACGGCCAGCGAGCGCAACAGCAGGTGTTCGCTGGGGAACAGCGCACGCAGCGGTGCGGGCAGCAGGGCGGAAAACTGGGCATGGTTGTCGGGTGTCAGGCGCAGTTGCGCGGCTTTGCTCAGCAGTTTTTGCAGCAGCTTGCTCTGGCCCAGTGCCAACGTCAGCCCTGAGGCTTCGCGCGGCAGGCCGGCGCTTTGCTGGACGCGCAGGCAGTCGTTGGGTTTGTCGAGCAACAACAGCAGCACCCGCTGCATGCCGCAAGCCAGCAGCGC
Organism: Pseudomonas wayambapalatensis; assembly: GCA_014268975.2. GTDB lineage: Bacteria > Pseudomonadota > Gammaproteobacteria > Pseudomonadales > Pseudomonadaceae > Aquipseudomonas > Aquipseudomonas wayambapalatensis. Next base: position 780,483 of record CP077096.1, read on the forward strand.
CTCGCGTGCCTGGGTGGCCAGGTGCACGGTGTTGGTGAAGGGGCTGGGCTGTGCAAGAAGGTCGCCGCACAGCGTGCGCCAGCGCGCCAGGTCTTGGGCGGGTGGCGGTGGCGGGGTGAGCATGTCCGGGTGCGGACGGCGCTGCTGCCAGGGCCAGATCAGCGCCTCGGCCGGGTGGAACAGCGCATGCCGGGCGTGGTGACGGGCGCTGGCCGCCGCTTGCTGGTGCACTTGCTGCTGCACATCGTCCAGCGTGGTTTGCAGGTACATGGCTGTGAGTAGTTGCCAGCGCAGCAGGTGCGGGTTGTCCCAGCCGACCTGGGCCGACAGCGCGAGGCCGTTGGCCAACAGCACGGTGTTGGCCGGTTGGTTGAACCAGCGGCGCAGCCCGGGCTCTTCGTCCAGTCGATGCTGCTTGCTCAGATCGTCGGGCTCGCGGGCGATGTTCAACACCTGGGCCAGTTGCTCGCGTTCTTCGAGCAGCAGGCGATAACCCTGGGTGACCCATTCCGGCAGGCGCCAGTGTGTGGCGACGGCGCGGCACAACTCCATGATGCGCACACCAAACAGTGCATGTTCCACCTCTGAAGCTTCTTCGCCCTTGTGAATGACCCGCAGTTCCCAGGTGTCGAGCAGCTTGGGGTAGGCCAGGGCCAGCGCCCACAGTGGCGAGAGGAACAGCAGGCTGCCCCAGTGGATTTCCTGCCACAGGCGTGCCAGGCGGCTGGCGAACAGGCCGTTGGCCTGCTGGGTGGCGTGCTGGCTGATCAGCAGGAACTGGCGCAGTACTGGGGGGATGTCGTCGCCCGGTATCGATGGCAGGCGCCCCATCAGTTGCAGGGTGCGGCTCAGGCCCAGGCGATTCAGGGCGACTTCCAGGCTCTCGGCGGGCTCGGCCTGGCTGGCGTGGTTCGGGTGATTGGCTTCGCGCATCACGCACAGCACCAGCGACGGGCTGTCCTGCATCAGTTCGGCGATGTCGCGCAGCGAGCGACGGTTGTCGTTGATGGCCGCCAGAACGCGGTCGTGACTCTCTTTGGGCACCGGCACGCGGATGCCGTCGAGCAGCCTTACCCAGGCATCTAGAGAGGAGGGGATCTGCGCTGGCACCTTGGTTTCGATTGGCATTTTGACATCAGTCCAAACTGGCTTTTCGCATTGAGTGGCTATAGTCTGGCGCAGTTCTGCCGATAAGGAGAAGAAGAGTTTCCAAGCTTCCGCCCCTGACCCTGACCACGACAGCAAGTGCTTTCAATCTATGGCTAAAATTATCGGCATCATCGTCGTATTCGCGAGTGTGCTCGGCGGATACGTGCTCTCCCACGGCAAGATCGCGGCGCTGATCCAGCCGTTCGAAGTGCTGATCATCGGCGGTGCGGCCTTTGGCGCGTTTCTCCAGGCCAACCCTGGCTACATGACCATGCACGTCATGAAGAAGTCGCTGAAGATGTTCGGCAGCCGCTTCACCCATACGTTCTACCTGGAAGTGCTGGGCCTGATCTACGAGATTCTCAACAAGAGTCGCCGCGAGGGCATGATGGCCATCGAGGGTGACATCGAGGATCCCGCGGCCAGCCCGATCTTCGCCAAGTACCCTGCGGTCATGGGCGATGCGCGGATGACCGCGTTCGTCTGCGACTACCTGCGCATCATGTCGACCGGCAACATGGCGCCCCATGAGCTCGAAGGCCTGTTCGACATGGAGCTGCTGAGCATGAAGGAAGACCTCGAGCACCCGTCCCATGCAGTGACCAGTGTCGCCGACGCCATGCCCGGCTTCGGTATCGTCGCTGCGGTACTGGGTATCGTGGTGACCATGGCCTCGCTGGGCGATGGCGACCAGAAGTCCATCGGCCTGCACGTCGGTGCAGCGCTGGTCGGTACCTTCTTCGGTATTCTCGCCGCCTACGGCTTCTTCGGCCCGCTGGCCAACTGCCTGCGCCACGATGCCAAGGAAGAACTGAACGTCTACGAGGCGATCAAGGCTTCGCTGGTGGCCTCGGCGTCCGGCATGCCGCCGTCGCTGGCTGTCGAGTTCGGGCGCAAGGTGCTGTACCCGGCGCACCGACCGAGCTTTGCCGAACTGGAACAAGCGGTTCGCGGTCGCTAAGTCATGGAGAACAATCAGCCCATCATCGTCAAGCGCGTCAAGCGCTACGGCGACGGCCACCATGGCGGTTCCTGGAAGATCGCCTTCGCCGACTTCGCCACGGCGATGATGGCGTTCTTCCTGGTGCTGTGGTTGCTGTCCACGGCCACTCCGGAGCAGAAGATCGCCATCGCCGGCTACTTCAAGGACCCGATCGGCTTCTCCGAAAGCGGTACGCCCTACGTCATCGACCTGGGCGGCTCGCCGCAGCTGGCACCGGAAAAGACCATCAACCCGGAAGAGAAGTCCGAGCCGACGCCTGACACCAGCGTGCAGATGGACAAAGACCGGATCGAGACCATGGCCGAGCAGGTCGAGCAGGAGCGTCTGCAACTGCTGCTGCAGGAGCTGCAGAACAAGGTCGAGGAAAATCCGCAACTGCAGAAGTTCAAGGACCAGATCCTGTTCGAGATCACCCAGGACGGCCTGCGCATCCAGATCATGGACGCCGAGAACCGACCGATGTTCGACCTCGGCAGTGCGCGCCTGAAGCCCTACTTCGAAGACATCCTGCTGGCGATGGCCGACACCATCAAGGCTGTGCCGAACAAGATCAGCGTCAGCGGCCATACCGATGCCAAGCCTTATGCCGGCACCGGTGATTTCGGCAACTGGGAGCTGTCGGCCAACCGTGCCAACGCCGCGCGACGTGCGCTGGTGGCGGGTGGTTATCCGGATGGGCAGGTCGCAAGGGTGGTGGGTTACGCCTCCTCGTCGCTGTTCGACCGCGAGAACCCGTTCAATCCGGTCAACCGCCGGATCGACATCATCGTGCTGACCAAGAAAGCCCAGCGGGATATCGAGGGCGAGCAGGGCGCACCTGAAGCACCGGCCAATCCGACCCCGCCTGCCGATGCGGCGCCAGGAGCACCTGGTGCCTCCGCCGCGCCGGCCGATGGCGCGGCGCCGATGCAGCCGCGTGAATTGCGCCAGAAGCTGAACATCTTCGAGGATGGCGTGCTGAAGATGGACGAGCCCAAGGAAAACTGAGCACGTAATCGGCAAGAGCGGCGCAATACCGCTCCTGCATCTTCAGTAGGTGTCTTGCGTCAGGCTAGCCACGATCGAGCGGTAGCTGTGCATCCGCTGCGCCGAGATACGCCCTTCCTCCAGCCCTTTGAGCAGCGCACACCCCGGCTCGCGGTCGTGCTTGCAGTCGCGGAAGCGGCAGTTGCCGAGCAGTTCGCGGAATTCGATGAAGCCTGCTTCCACATCGTCCCGGCTGACATGCGCCAAACCAAACTCGCGGATACCGGGTGAGTCGATCAGGTCGCCCCCGTTGGGGAAGTGGTAGAGCCGTGCGGTGGTGGTGGTGTGGGTACCCTGGCCCGACCACTCCGACAGATCGCCCACTCGCGTCTGCGCCTGCGGCAGCAGGCTGTTGACCAGCGACGACTTGCCCACACCCGACTGCCCGACGAACACGCTGATGTGCTCGTCCAGCGTCTGCTGCAGGCGTTGCATGCCATCGCCGTGGTGTGCAGACACCTCCAGCAGCGGGTAACCGAGGTCGCGGTACACTGCCAGCAACGCATTGAGCGTCGCTGCGTTGTCGTCGTTGATCAGGTCGGCCTTGTTCAGCAGCAGCAGCGGGCGGATGCCGGCGTGCTCGGCGGCGACCAGGTAGCGGTCGATGAGATTGGCCTGGGGCTCGGGTGCCGGGGCGAAGACGATCACGATCAGGTCGACGTTGGCCGCCACCGGCTTGAGTTGCCCGTGGTTGTTCGGCCGACACAGCTCGGTGCTGCGCGGCATCTGCGCGACGATCACGCCGTTGCCCTGGTTGCCGGCCCGCCAGACCACCTTGTCACCTGTGACCAACGCCGGCAGGTTGGCGCGCAAGTGGCAGCGGAACACCTGGCCTGCGACGTCGCCGTCCTGGGCCTCGACCTCGACCGTGACGCCGAAGTGGGCGATCACCAGGCCCAGTTGTTCGGGCCCCAGGTCGCCGCCTTCGAGCTCCTGCAGGGCGTGCTGCTCGCGTTTGGCGGCGCGGGCGGCGCGTTCACCCTGGATCTTTTCGATGCGCCAGTTCTGGCGGCGGTTGAGCTGGCGTTTGGCCATGGAGGTTCCGTGTTGGCGGGGCAAAAGAAAACGGCAGGCAGTTTAGCACGCTCCACTAGGCTAATATGTCGGCCTATTCGAGGAGCTCATTCATGCACAACCCACAGAACCTGATCTGGATCGATCTGGAGATGACCGGCCTGGATCCGGACAACGACGTCATCATCGAGATGGCCACCATCGTCACCGACAGTGAACTGAACACCCTGGCCGAGGGCCCGGTTATCGCCATTCACCACAGTGACGAAGTACTGGCGCGCATGGACGAGTGGAACACCCGCACCCATGGCGCCTCCGGCCTGACCCAGCGCGTGCGCGAAAGCCGTATCGACATGGCCGAAGCCGAAGCACAGACCATCGCCTTCCTCGAGCAGTGGGTACCCAAGGGCAAGTCACCGATCTGCGGCAACAGCATCTGCCAGGATCGCCGCTTCCTCTACCGCCACATGCGCGCGCTGGAAGGCTACTTCCACTACCGCAACCTCGATGTCTCCACCCTCAAGGAGCTCGCTGCACGCTGGGCACCCGACGTGCGCGACAGCTTCAAGAAAGGCAGCACGCACCTGGCACTGGATGACATCCGCGAGTCGATCGCCGAGCTGCGTCACTACCGCGAACATTTCATCAAGGTCTGATGAATCAAGGGGCGTACATGCGCCCCCTTTTGGTGCCCCGCGCGAGTGAGTAGACTGCGCGCCTTTTCTCGCACGGATCTGCGCCATGCTGTTGATGCTCTACCTCATCGCCATCACCGCCGAAGCCATGACAGGCGCCTTGTCCGCCGGTCGGCGCGGCATGGACTGGTTCGGCGTGGTGCTGATCGCCTGCATCACCGCCCTGGGTGGCGGCTCAGTGCGCGACGTTCTGCTTGGGCACTACCCGCTGACCTGGGTGAAGCACCCTGAATACCTGGTGCTGACCAGTTTCGCCGCATTGCTGACGATCTTCATCGCGCCGCTGATGCGTCACCTGCGCTCGTTGTTCCTGGTGCTCGACGCCCTTGGGTTGGTGGCCTTCACCTTGATCGGCTGCATGACGGCGCTGGAAATGGGGCAGGGGATGCTGGTGGCGTCGATCAGCGGCGTGATCACTGGCGTGTTCGGCGGGATCCTGCGCGACATCTTCTGCAACGATATTCCCTTGGTGTTCCGGCGCGAGCTGTATGCCAGCGTGTCGTTCGCAGCGGCCTGGTTTTATCTGGGCTGCGTGTACTTCAAGGTGCCAGCGGAGCAGGCGATGCTGTTGACCCTGTTTGGCGGCTTCCTGCTGCGGTTGCTGGCGATCCGCTTCCACTGGGAAATGCCCAAGTTCCACTACAACGACGAGCATTGAATCTTCGGGATCGACTGCGGCCTTTTCGCGGGCAAGCCCGCTCCCACAGGGGCTGGCTGGCCTTTAGATTTGAGCAAGACAGTCTCCTGCAAGAGGTGCCGTCCGCGAAAAGATCGCACTGTGCCTGTCAGCTCGCCGCCTCGTGCCGCGCCAACGCCCACTCCACATGCTCCCTGACCAATGCCGAAGGATGCTCGCGCCGCGCTTTCAGCGCCTCGAGCACGGCAATCGTCGAAGGTGCGTTGCCCAGCCCAACCGCCAGGTTGCGCAGCCAGCGCTCGTAACCGGCACGACGCAGCGGCGAGCCTTCGGTGCGGCTGAGAAAGGTCTTTTCGTCCCACAGGAACAGTGCCGCCAACTCGACATTGTCCAGCCCGTGACGCGGCTTGAAGTCGTCCTCGCCAGTCGATTTGGCGAAGCGGTTCCAGGGGCAGACGATCTGGCAATCGTCGCAACCGAACACCCGGTTGCCGATCAATGGACGCAGCTCCACGGGGATCGCGTCCTTGAGCTCGATGGTCAGGTACGAGATGCAGCGCCGCGCATCGAGCTGGTAGGGGCCGACGAAGGCTGCGGTGGGGCAAATGTCCAGGCACGCCTGGCAGCGTCCGCAGTGCTCGCTGGTCTGGGCTTCGTCGGCGGGCACAGGCAGATCGACGAACAGCTCGGCCAGGAAGAAGTAGCTGCCCGCTTTACGGTTGAGCAACAGGGTGTTCTTGCCGATCCAGCCGAGCCCGGCCTGTTGGGCGATGGCTTTTTCCAGTACCGGGGCGCTGTCGACGAAGGCACGGTAGCCGAAGGGGCCGATGGCTTCGTGGATGCGGTCAGCCAGGTGCTGCACGCGCTTGCGCACCAGCTTGTGGTAGTCGCGGCCCAGCGCGTAGCGGGAGATGTAGGCTTTTTCCGGCTGAGCCAGGCGTTGGGCCATCAGCGTATCGCCGGGCAGGTAGTCCATGCGCAGCGAAACCACCCGCAAGGTGCCGGGAATCAGTTCGGCGGGGCGCGAACGTTTCGTGCCGTGCGCTGCCATATAGTCCATCTCGCCGTGATGGCCGGCCTCCAGCCAGCGCTGCAGGTGCTGTTCATGCTCGCCAAGCTCTACATCGGCGATGCCCACGTGGGCAAAACCGAGTTCGCGGCCCCAATCCTTGATCGATTGGGCCAGTGCTTGAAGGTCTAGAGAGGAGGCGGACATGGATGGACAAGGCATTGCAGGCTCAGGTGCGTATAATTCTGCCAGACATCGGAGCCTTTGACCCCATGCCTCAGACCAAACACCCCACCAACACCCCGCAAACGCTCAGCAGCGTGACCGTCGCGCACCTGCCTGCGCGGCCGGCGACTGCCCACAAGGGCGATTTTGGCCATGTGCTCGTGGTCGGCGGCGACCTGGGGACCGGCGGCGCCGTGCTGCTCAGTGCCGAAGCCGCCCTGCGCTGTGGCGCGGGGCTGGTCAGCCTGGCGACACGCCCCGAACATGTGTCCGCGAGCCTCAGCCGCCTGCCGGAAACCATGTGCCTGGGCGTCAGTTCGGCCAACCAGTTGATGGCGGTGCTGGAGCGCGCCTCGGTGCTGGTGGTGGGGCCTGGTCTTGGCCAGGCTGCCTGGGGCCGCAGCCTGCTTTCGGCTGTTGCCAATGCGCACCTGCCGCAGGTCTGGGACGCCGATGCGCTCAACCTGCTGGCGCGCACGCCCCTGGCCTTGCCGAGCGGCAGCATCCTGACCCCGCATCCTGGGGAGGCTGCGCGTTTGCTGGGCGTTTCCACCGAGGCCGTACAGGCCGATCGGCCTGGGGCTGTGCGTAAACTGGCGCGTCGCTACGACAGTGTCTGCGTGCTCAAGGGCGCCGGGACCCTGGTCGCCAACCCGGACGGCCAGTTGCGGCTGTGCGAGCGAGGGCACCCGGCCATGGCCGGTGCCGGCCTGGGCGATGTGCTGACCGGCGTGCTGGCCGCGTTGCTGGCCCAGGGCCTGGACGCCTGGCAGGCGGCGGGCTTGGGCGTGTGGTTGCACGCCTGCGCTGGCGAACGTCTGGGCGCGCAGGGCAGAGGTTTGGCGGCCAGCGATCTGGTTCCGGTCATTCGAGAATTGTTGGAGGAGCATTCAGCGTGTCAGGCATAACCCTGTTTCTGGCCGACGAGCCGGCCACCGTCGCGTTCGGCGCGACACTCGCCAAGGTCACCGGCGGCCATGGCGTGATCTTTCTGGAAGGCGACCTGGGCGCCGGCAAGACCACCTTGTCGCGTGGTCTGATTCGTGGATTGGGTCACACTGGCGCAGTGAAAAGTCCGACCTTCACTGTGGTGGAACCTTATGAAATAGGCGACATCCGCGCCTTCCATTTCGATCTTTACCGCCTGGTCGACCCGGAAGAGCTAGAGTTCATGGGGATTCGCGACTATTTCGAAGGCGATCCGCTGTGTCTTTTCGAATGGCCGCAGAAGGGCGAGGGCGTTTTGCCAAAGCCCGACCTGACCATTACCATAAGCCCCCAGGCGGGCGGCCGCTCGCTGAACCTGTCGCCGCAGGGGGCTCGCGGCGAAGCCTGGTGTGCCGCTCTGGCTGCCGAAAACAAATAGTAAGTGGGGAAAGGTATGCTGCGCATTCGCGCACTGGTCGCCGTCGTTGGACTGCTGCTGACAGCGGTGACCGTTGACGCTCTGGCCGTCACACAAGTCAAGAGCATGCGCCTGTGGCGCGCGCCGGACAACACGCGCCTGGTCTTCGACCTGTCCGGCCCGGTGCAGCACAGTGTCTTCACGCTCAGCGCGCCTGATCGCCTGGTCATCGACATCAATGGTGCGACGCTCGCCTCGCCATTGAACGTCTCCACCTCGAACACGCCTATCACCAGCGTGCGCTCGGCCCAGCGTACCGCCACCGACCTGCGCGTGGTGGTCGACCTGAAAAAGGCGGTCACGCCCAAAAGCTTCACGCTTGCGCCCAACGCCCAGTACGGCAATCGCCTGGTGGTCGACTTGTACGACCAGGAAGCCGATGCGGTTGCCGCCAGCAACCCCACGCCGCCGCCGGTCACCCAGGCACCGGCCACCACGCCTGCGGTGCCAGTGACACCGGCGCAACCGGCGATCAAGCTGCCGCCGGTGCCCAACGGCAAGCGTGACATCGTGGTCGCCATCGATGCTGGCCACGGCGGGGAAGACCCCGGCGCTTCCGGCTCGCGCGGCCAGCACGAGAAAGACATCGTGCTCGACATCGCCCGAGAGCTTCAGCGCCAGATCAACACCGAGAAAGGTTATCGTGCCGAGCTGACCCGTACCGGCGATTACTTCATTCCGCTGCGCAAGCGCACCGAGATTGCCCGCAAGAAGGGCGCTGACCTGTTCATCTCCATCCACGCCGACGCCGCGCCGTCGAAAGCGGCCTTTGGTGCGTCGGTGTTTGCCCTGTCCGACCGTGGCGCCACCTCCGAGACCGCGCGCTGGCTGGCCGACAGCGAGAACCGCTCCGACCTTATCGGCGGCGCCGGCAACGTCAGCCTCGATGACAAGGACCGCATGCTCGCCGGCGTGCTGCTCGACCTGTCTATGACGGCCACGCTCAGCTCCAGCCTCAACGTGGGCCAGAAAGTGCTGGGCAACATGGGCCGCATCACGCCGCTGCACAAGCAGCGCGTGGAACAGGCCGGGTTCATGGTGTTGAAGTCGCCGGACATCCCGTCGATCCTGGTCGAAACCGGGTTCATCTCCAACGCCAACGAAGCCAACAAGCTGGCAACCAAGAGCCACCAGCAGGCGCTGGCCCGCTCGATTCATACCGGTGTGCGCCAGTTCTTCCAGCAGAACCCGCCACCAGGCACCTACATCGCCTGGCTGCGCGATTCCGGCAAGATCGCCCAAGGCCCACGTGAACACAGCGTGCGCCCGGGCGAGACGCTGGCGATGATCGCCGTACGTTACCAGGTCAGCGTGGCCAGCCTGCGCAGCACCAACAACCTCAAGAGCGATGAGCTCAAGGTGGGTCAGCACCTCGACATCCCGGCCACTACCCTGGCGTCCCAGCAATGAGTGGTGGTTCGCGAATCCAGCTGCTCAGCCCGCGGCTGGCCAACCAGATCGCCGCCGGCGAGGTGGTCGAACGCCCTGCGTCGGTGGCCAAGGAGTTGCTGGAGAACAGCCTGGATTCCGGTGCCCGGCGCATCGACGTGGATGTCGAACAGGGCGGCGTGAAGCTGCTGCGCGTGCGTGACGATGGTAGTGGCATCGCCCCGGACGACCTGCCTCTGGCGCTGGCGCGCCACGCGACCAGCAAGATCCGCGAGCTGGAAGACCTTGAGGGCGTTCTCAGCCTGGGCTTTCGCGGCGAGGCGCTGGCTTCGATCAGTTCGGTAGCACGCCTGACCCTGACCTCGCGTACCGCCAATGCCAGCGAAGCCTGGCAGGTCGAGACCGAGGGCCGTGACATGCTCCCGCGGGTGCAGCCGGCGGCGCACCCGGTCGGCACTTCCGTCGAAGTGCGCGACCTGTTCTTCAACACTCCGGCCCGGCGCAAGTTCCTCAAGGCCGAGAAAACCGAATTCGATCATCTGCAGGAAGTGATCAGGCGCCTGGCGCTGGCGCGTTTCGATGTCGGCTTCCACCTGCGTCACAACGGCAAGAGCATCCTCAGCCTGCACGAGGCGCCCGACGAACTGTCGCGTGCGCGGCGGGTCGGGGCGATCTGCGGGCCCGGCTTCCTCGAGCAGGCGCTGCCGATCGAGGTCGAGCGCAATGGCCTGCGCCTGTGGGGCTGGGTCGGTTTGCCGACCTTCTCGCGTAGCCAGGCGGACCTGCAGTACTTCTTCGTCAATGGCCGCGCGGTGCGGGACAAGCTGGTCGCCCACGCGGTGCGCCAGGCCTACCGCGACGTGCTGTTCAACGGGCGGCATCCGACCTTCGTGCTGTTCCTGGAACTCGACCCCACCGGTGTCGATGTCAACGTGCACCCGACCAAGCACGAAGTGCGCTTTCGTGAAGGGCGCATGGTCCACGACTTCCTGTACGGCACCTTGCACCGTGCACTGGCCGATGTGCGCCCTGAGGACCAGCTCGCGGTGCCGGCGGCGACCACGGAAATCGTGCGTCCCAGCGGCCTGCAGGCCGGCGAGTTCGGCCCCCAGGGCGAGATGCGCCTGGCCGCCTCGGTGCTCGAGCAGCCCCAGGCGCAACCGCAGCCGTCGTTCTCCAGCGGTGGCGCCGGTGCAGGCTACCAGTACCAATACACGCCGCGCCCGTCGCAGCCGGTCCCGGCAGCCGAGGCGCAAGCGGTTTATCGCGAGTACTTCGCCCCGCTGGAGAACAGCGCCCAGCCAGCTGTGGCGCTGCCGCAAAGCCAGGGTGACATTCCGCCGCTGGGCTATGCCCTGGCTCAGCTCAAGGGCATCTACATCCTCGCCGAGAACGCCGTGGGCCTGGTGCTGGTAGACATGCACGCCGCCCACGAACGGATCATGTACGAGCGCCTGAAGCTGGCGATGGCCAGCGAAGGGTTGAGCGGCCAGCCGTTGCTGGTGCCCGAATCGCTGGCTGTGAGCCAGCGTGAGGCCGACTGCGCCGAGGAGCATGCCCAGACCTTCCAGCGCCTGGGCTTCGAGCTGCAGCGCCTGGGCCCGGAAACCCTGGCGATCCGCCAGATTCCCGCGCTGCTCAAGCAGGCCGAGGCCAACCGCCTGGTGCAGGATGTGCTCGCCGATCTCATGGAGTACGGCACCAGCGACCGCATACAGGCGCACATCAACGAGCTGCTCGGCACCATGGCCTGCCACGGTGCGGTACGTGCCAACCGACGCCTGGCGATCCCCGAGATGAACGCCTTGCTGCGTGACATGGAAAACACCGAGCGCAGCGGCCAGTGCAACCATGGCCGACCGACCTGGACCCAGATGGGCCTGGATGATCTGGACAAACTTTTCCTGCGCGGTCGATGACATGAGCGGCAAGCCCCCAGCGATTTTTCTCATGGGCCCGACGGCTGCCGGCAAGACCGACCTGGCCATCGCCCTCACCCAGAGCCTGCCGTGCGAGCTGATCAGCGTCGACTCGGCCATGGTCTACCGCGGTATGGACATCGGCACCGCCAAGCCCTCGCCAGAGGTGCTGGCTGCCCATCCGCACCGTCTGGTAGATATCCTCGATCCGGCCGAGAGTTATTCGGCGGCGCAGTTCTGCAGCGATGCGCTGCAGGCCATGACCGAGATCACTGCGCGCGGCAAGATCCCGCTGCTGGTCGGCGGCACCATGCTGTACTACAAGGCGCTGGTGGACGGCCTGGCCGACATGCCGCCCGCTGATGCCGAGGTTCGTGCCGAACTCGAGGCGCAGGCCCGCGAGCTGGGCCTGGGTGAACTGCACCGGCAGTTGGCCGAGATCGACCCGGTATCGGCGGCGCGCATTCATCCGAACGATCCGCAGCGGCTGATCCGTGCGCTGGAGGTGTACCGGGTGAGCGGCCAGAACATGACTGCCCACCGCGAGCGTCAATCAGCCGAAAGCCGCGGTTCAGACGCAGGCGCGGGCGGGCATTTGCCCTATACTGTCGCCAGTCTGGCGATTGCGCCTACAGATCGTCACATTTTGCATGAGCGAATTGCGCTACGATTTTCGCAGATGCTGGAACAGGGCTTCGTCGACGAGGTCCGAGAGCTGCGGGCCAGAAGTGACTTGCATGTCGGGCTGCCGTCTATACGGGCAGTGGGGTACAGGCAGGTATGGGACTATCTGGACAGCAAACTGACAGCCGAGCAGATGCGCGAACGCGGTATCATCGCCACCCGCCAGCTGGCCAAGCGGCAGTTCACCTGGTTGCGTAGCTGGTCCGACGTACATTGGCTGGACAGTCTGGCCTGCGACAATCTGTCCCGCACCTTGAAATACCTGGAATCGGTCTCCATATTGAGCTGAGTCCCTGCAATTGCCGTCTATTCTTGCGACTGACGGCCTTAATGAACGAATTTTTTCAGTTTTTTACTATTGATCCTTACAGGAGTGCGGCATATGTCAAAAGGGCATTCGCTACAAGACCCTTACTTGAACACCTTGAGAAAAGAAAAGGTCCCGGTTTCGATCTACCTGGTCAACGGCATCAAGCTGCAAGGCCAGATCGAGTCCTTCGACCAGTTCGTCGTGCTGCTGAAGAACACCGTCAGCCAGATGGTCTACAAGCACGCGATTTCCACTGTCGTACCTGCCCGTCCGGTTCGTCTGCCAAGCCCGTCCGATTCCGAACACGGCGACAGCGAGCCAGGCAACGCCTGATAGGAGCCTGCATTGTTCTTTGAGCGCCACGGTGGCGGTGAACGGGCGTTGCTCGTTCACTTGGAAGGTCAGAACCCTGAGGCGCGCGAAGACCCGCAGGAGTTTCAGGAGCTGGCACTGTCGGCCGGAGCGGACATCGTCCACCTGGCTACGGTTGCCCGGCACCAGCCCACAGCCAAGTTTCTGATCGGCAGCGGCAAGGTCGAGGAACTGCGCGACCTGGTCAAGGCCGAGGAAGCCGACCTGGTGATTTTCAATCACACCCTCACGCCCAGTCAGGAGCGCAACCTCGAACGCGTCTTCGAGTGCCGCGTGCTTGACCGTACCGGCCTGATTCTCGATATCTTCGCCCAACGAGCACGTACTCACGAAGGCAAGCTGCAGGTCGAATTGGCCCAGCTCGAGCACATGAGCACGCGGCTGGTGCGTGGCTGGACCCACCTTGAGCGGCAGAAGGGTGGTATCGGCCTGCGCGGCCCGGGTGAAACCCAGCTTGAAACCGACCGCCGCCTGCTGCGGGTGCGCCTGCGTCAGATCAAGGCGCGTCTGGAGAAGGTGCGCAGCCAGCGCGAGCAGGCCCGACGCGGGCGCAAGCGCGCGGACATCCCTTCGGTGTCGCTGGTGGGCTATACCAACGCCGGCAAGTCCACGCTGTTCAACGCCCTGACGCAATCGGAGGTCTACGCGGCCGACCAGTTGTTCGCCACACTCGACCCTACATTGCGCAGGCTCGAACTGGATGACCTGGGGCCGATCGTGCTGGCCGACACCGTGGGTTTCATTCGCCACCTGCCGCACAAGCTGGTCGAGGCTTTTCGGGCTACGCTCGAAGAGTCGAGCAACTCCGACCTGCTGCTGCATGTGATCGATGCGCACGAACCCGAGCGCATGGAGCAGATCGAGCAGGTGCTCGCCGTGCTGGGCGAGATCGGTGCCGAAGGCTTGCCGATCCTCGAGGTCTATAACAAACTCGACCTGCTCGAAGATGTCGAGCCGCAGATCCAGCGCGATGCCGACGGCAAGCCGGAGCGGGTATGGGTTTCGGCCCGCGACGGGCGCGGTCTTGAGCTTGTGGGGCAGGCGATAGCCGAATTGCTGGGGGATGATCTGTTTGTCGGAACCCTGCGCCTGGAACAGCGACTTGCACGCTTGCGCGCGCAATTCTTCGAACTGGGGGCAGTGCAAGGCGAAGAACATGATGAACAGGGCAGCAGCTTGTTGAGCGTGCGTCTGCCCCGGGTAGAGCTCAATCGCCTGGTCAGCCGCGCAGGCCTGGAGCCTGAGGTGTTCATCGAGCAACACACTTTGCAATAAATGCCCGTCGAGGTCGCCGGGCAGCCGTGACAGGCATTCTGTAGCATTGGACGGCGCGCCGTGGGCGCGTCTTTGCTTTATCAGATGGAGAGCGCTATGGCTTGGAACGAGCCGGGTGGCAACTCGAACAATCAGGATCCCTGGGGCGGCCGCCGTGGTGGCGGTGGTGGTGGCGACAAGAAGGGACCACCGGATCTCGACGAGGCCTTCCGCAAGCTGCAGGACAGCCTGAACGGCATGTTCGGCGGCAGCAAGAAACGCGGTGGCGGTGGTGACCGCAACATCGGCAAGGGTGGCGGCTACGGCTTGCTGGGCATTGGCCTGGCAGTACTGGCGGCCATCTGGCTGTACAGCGCCGTCTACGTGGTCGACGAGCAGGAGCAGGCCGTGGTGCTGCGCTTCGGCAAGTACTACGAGACCGTGGGGCCGGGCCTGAACATCTACTTCCCGCCGATCGACCGCAAGTACATGGAAAACGTCACGCGTGAGCGTGCGTACACCAAGCAGGGCCAGATGCTCACCGAAGACGAGAACATCGTCGAGGTGCCGCTGACCGTGCAGTACAAGATCAGCAACCTGCAGGACTTCGTGCTCAACGTCGACCAGCCGGAAGTCAGCCTGCAGCATGCCACCGACAGCGCCCTGCGCCACGTCGTGGGCTCCACCTCGATGGACCAGGTGCTGACCGAAGGCCGTGAGCAGATGGCCGTGGATATCCGCGAACGCCTGCAGCGCTTCCTCGACACCTACCGCACCGGTATCACCGTCACCCAGGTCAACGTACAGAGCGCGGCAGCCCCGCGTGAAGTGCAGGAAGCCTTCGACGACGTGATCCGCGCCCGTGAGGACGAGCAGCGTGCGCGCAACCAGGCCGAGTCCTACGCCAATGGCGTGGTGCCTGAGGCCCGTGGTCAGGCGCAGCGCATCATCGAGGATGCCAACGGCTACCGCGATGAAGTGATCGCCCGCGCCAAGGGTGAGGCGGATCGCTTCACCAAGCTGGTCGCCGAGTACCGCAAGGCGCCTGACGTCACCCGTCAGCGTCTGTACCTGGAGACCATGCAGGAGGTGTACAGCAACACCAGCAAGGTCATGGTGGCCACCAAGGACGGGCAGAACAACCTGCTCTACCTGCCACTGGACAAGATGGTCGAAGGCAGCCGCAACACTGCAGCGCCGTCCAGCAGCGTGTCGCCGTCGGTCAACGACGCTGCCACCCGCGCTGTACAGGACCTGCAACAGCAACAACAGCCGCTGCGCACTAGGGAGAGCCGCTGATGAGCAATAAATCGCTGTTCGCCCTGATTGCCGCCGTGGTGCTGGCGATCGTCGCCTGGAACTGCTTCTACATCGTGTCGCAGACCGAGCGGGCGGTATTGCTGCAGTTCGGCCGTGTGGTCCAGGCGGATGTCCAGCCGGGCCTGCATGTGAAGGTTCCGTACGTCAACCAGGTGCGCAAGTTCGACGCCCGTCTGATGACCCTCGATGCCCCGACCCAGCGTTTCCTCACGCTGGAGAAGAAAGCTGTGATGGTCGATGCCTACGCCAAATGGCGCGTGAAGGACGCCGAGCGTTTCTACACCGCGACCTCGGGCATGAAGCAGATCGCCGACGAGCGCCTGTCGCGTCGTCTGGAAAGCGGCCTGCGTGACCAGTTCGGTAAGCGCACCCTGCATGAGGTGGTTTCCGGTGAACGTGACGCGCTGATGGCCGACATCACCGCTTCGCTGAACCGCATGGCCAACAAGGAGCTGGGGATCGAGGTCATCGACGTTCGCGTCAAGGCCATCGACCTGCCGAAGGAAGTCAACCGCAGCGTGTTCGACCGTATGAGCACCGAGCGTGAGCGTGAAGCGCGCGAGCACCGTGCCAAGGGTAACGAGCTGGCTGAAGGTATTCGTGCAGATGCCGACCGTCAGCGCCGTGTGCTGCTGGCTGAAGCCTACCGTGAAGCTGAAGAAACCCGTGGTGATGGCGATGCCCAATCGGCTGCCATCTATGCCAAGGCCTACGGCCAGGACGCTGACTTCTACGTGTTCTACCGCAGCCTGCAGGCTTATCGCGAGAGCTTCGCCAGCAAGAGCGACGTGCTGGTCCTGGATCCGAAGAACGAGTTCTTCCGCTTCCTGGACAAGAGCAAGCCGTAACAGGAAAGACCCCCACCGGGCAGCTAAAACGCCCGGTGGGGTGCATCCCGAATCAAAAGGGGTGTATGATGAGTCAGCCGGGAAATTCCCGGCTTTTTTGCGTCTGCAAGGTTGATTGGCTCCAGGCTTTTTGACGACTTGGACAGGACGCGCGGTTTTTCGAGGGTGTTGGCACGGCGGCGGCGCTGGGATCGGTGCTGCCTGCTGTTGTGCGCCAATGCCTGCTTCACAGACGGCTAACCTGTTGGGCAGCCGCCCGGACCAGAGGGGAAATGGCGTAATGGCAACGGTAGACCGCTGGCTTCTGCCAGATGGCATCGAGGAAGTACTGCCACCTGAAGCGGCGCGCATCGAGATTGCGCGTCGCCAGGTGTTGGACCTGTTCCAGAGTTGGGGTTATGAACTGGTCGTCACCCCGCATATCGAGTACCTGGAGTCGCTGCTCACCGGCGCCGGCCAGGACCTGGATCAGCGTACCTTCAAGGTGGTCGACCCGCAGTCCGGTCGCCTGATGGGTTTCCGTGCCGACTTCACGCCGCAGGTGGCACGCATCGACGCCCACACCCTGCGCCGCGAAGGCCCGAGCCGCCTGTGCTATGCCGGCAGTGTGCTGCACGCCGAGCCACGTGCGCTGTCGACCTCGCGCAGCCCGATCCAGTTGGGCGCCGAGCTGTATGGCGACGCCAGTCCGACCAGCGACGTCGAAGTGATCAGCCTGATGCTGACCACCTTGCAACTGACTGACGTTGCCGATGTGCACATGGACCTGGGGCACGTCGGTATCTACCGTGGCCTGGCCCGTGCCGCCGGCCTGTCGGGCGCGGTCGAGCAGCAGTTGTTCGATGCGCTGCAGCGCAAGGCTGTCGATGAAGTTCACGAGCTGACCGCCGACCTGCCGAAAGATCTGGGCAACATGCTGCGTGCCCTGGTCGAACTGTGCGGTGGTCGCGAAGTGCTGGCCGACGCCCGTGTGCGTCTGGGCCGAGCCCCGGCCAGCGTGCTGGCGGCCCTGGACGACCTGCTGGCGATCGCCGATCGGCTGGCAGCGCGTTATCCGGACCTGCCGCTGTACTTCGACCTGGGCGAGCTGCGCGGCTACAACTATCACACCGGCGTGGTGTTCGCGGTGTTCGTACCCGGGGTCGGCCAGTCGATCGCCCAGGGCGGGCGCTACGATGACATCGGCGCCGACTTTGGCCGGGCACGTCCGGCCACCGGTTTCTCAACGGATTTGAAGACCCTGGTCACACTGGGGCGAGCGGAGGTCGTATTGCCTTCTGGCGGCATCTGGATGCCGGACAGTGGCGACGCGGCCCTCTGGCAGCAGGTCTGCCAGTTGCGCAACGAGGGCCAGCGCGTGGTCCAGGCACTGCCTGGCCAGCCGCTGAGTGCTGCTCTCGAGGCGGATTGTGATCGGCAATTGATTCAGCAAGACGGGCGCTGGCAGGTTCTGCCGCTGACCCATTGAGATTCTTCGCCGGCAATGGGCCGGCAACCAAGTTGCGTGAATGAGGACAAGTGTTATGGGTAAGAATGTCGTCGTCCTGGGCACCCAATGGGGTGATGAGGGCAAAGGCAAGATCGTCGATCTGCTGACCGAACATGCTGCCGCCGTCGTGCGTTACCAGGGCGGCCACAACGCGGGCCACACCCTGGTGATCAACGGTGAGAAGACCGTTCTGCACCTGATCCCGTCGGGTATCCTGCGTGAAGGCGTACAGTGCCTGATCGGCAACGGCGTCGTCGTCGCGCCGGACGCCCTGATGCGCGAAATCACCAAGCTGGAAGAGAAGGGCGTACCGGTTCGCGAGCGTCTGCGCATCAGCCCGGCTGCTCCGCTGATCCTGTCGTACCACGTGGCGCTGGACCAGGCCCGTGAAAAGGCCCGTGGCGAAGCCAAGATCGGCACCACCGGCCGTGGTATCGGCCCAGCCTACGAAGACAAGGTCGCCCGTCGCGGCCTGCGCGTGGGTGACCTGTTCCACCGCGAGCGTTTCGCCGCCAAGCTCGGTGAGCTGCTGGACTACCACAACTTCCAGCTGGTCAATTACTACAAAGAGCCGGCCATCGACTTCCAGCAGACCCTCGACGAGTGCATGGCCTATGCCGAGCAGCTCAAGCCTATGATGCTCGACGTCACCGCCGAACTGCACAACCTGCGCCGTGCCGGCAAGGACATCATGTTCGAAGGCGCCCAGGGCTCGCTGCTGGACATCGACCACGGCACCTACCCGTACGTCACCAGCTCGAACACCACTGCCGGCGGCATCTCCACCGGTTCCGGCGTTGGCCCGATGTACCTGGACTACATCCTCGGTATCACCAAGGCCTACACCACCCGCGTGGGTTCCGGTCCGTTCCCGACCGAACTGTTCGACGAAACCGGTGCTACCCTGGCCAAGCGTGGCCATGAGTTCGGCTCCACCACCGGTCGTGCCCGTCGTTGCGGCTGGTTCGATGCCGTGATCCTGCGTCGTGCCATCGACGTCAACAGCATCTCGGGCATCTGCCTGACCAAGCTGGACGTGCTGGACGGTCTGGAAACCATCAACATCTGCGTCGGCTACAAGAACGAGAACGGTGCGGTGATCGACGCGCCTTCCGATGCCGACAGCTATATCGGCCTGGAGCCGGTGTACGAAGAGATGCCAGGCTGGAGCGAATCGACCCTGGGCGTGAAAACCCTGGAAGAGCTGCCGCAGGCCGCGCGCAACTACATCAAGCGCATCGAGGAGCTGGTCGGCGCCCCGATCGACATCATCTCCACCGGCCCGGACCGCAACGAGACCATCGTGCTGCGTCATCCGTTCGCCTGATCTGCCTTCTGGCTGATCCAGCGCCGCAGCCCTGCAAGGGGTTGCGGCGTTTTTGTTCCTCGCTGCAGTGGTCTTTTGCGGGTAAGCCCGCTACCACGGTTCATCGGGCTGCTAGACCTTGGCGTATTTCCCTCCTGCTTCAGGCATGACCCTTGCTGTAAGAAGCTTCTGTAGATGCCATCAAAGTAATGGCGCCAGAAACACGGGGGTTCAAACGTGTCTGCCATCCTCTCTCTGTTACGAAGCCGCCTCCTGCGGCCTGTTTTTGTTGCACTTGGTATCGCTCTTCTGGTGCAGGTCGTGGTCGCCGTCGTGCTGACCCGCAGCACCGTCACTGCACTGGAGGCCGATTTGGGCGAACGCCTGGGTGCTGACAGTCGCAAGCTGGCAGGTGAGCTGGAGCAGGCGGGGCAAGATGTGCGCTCCGGTCTCGACAGCCTCTCGGCCAGTACCCGGCAACGCCTGAGCGCGGGGCTTTCCACGCGATTACAGAGCGAACAGCAACAGCTACGCACCACGCTGGAGCAAAGCCTCAAGGAGTCGGCCAACGACATGGCCGAGTTGCTGGCCTCGGTGGCACCGAGGGCGATCTGGGACAATGACGTCCCCACGCTATCTGACTTCGCTCGTCGCGCGCAGCGCAATCCCAACGTGCTGTTCGTGATCTACGACAACGCCGAGGGCGAGCACCTTACCCGTTACCTCAACCGCCAGAACCCGATCAATCAGGCACTGATGGAAAAGGGCCAGGGCGAGCGGGCGCTGGACAAGGTGCTCGACGCTGCGCGCCGGGATCCATCGGTGTACTTCGTCGAGGCTTCGATCAGCCCCAATGGCGCCCAGATCGGCAAGGTACTCATGGGGGTCTCCACCGCCGCCGTCGATCAAGAGCTCAAGGCGCTCGACCAGCGCTTTGCCGCCCTGATCGCCAGTAGCGAACAACTGGTCGGCGAGAGCCTCGGCGCTGCCGCAGCGGATAGCGGCAAGACCCTGCAGGCTCGTCTTGAGACGGCGCAGAACAGCGCCACTGCCATGCAGGCCAATACCGCGCAGACGGTTCGCGACGCGGCCGGCGAGCTGCGTTGGCGCATCGGCGTCGGCCTGGTGCTGGTCGGGCTTGGCGTGCTGTTGGTGGTTGCCGTGGTGCTGGGGCGGCGGGTGGTCAGCAAGCTGCGCCTGTTGATCGCTGCCCTCGACGACCTGGCGGCCGGGGAGGGCGACCTGACCAAGCGGGTGGCGCTCGACAGCCGTGACGAGATCGGCGACATGGCGTCGGCGGTCAACCGCTTCGTCGACAAGCTTCAGCCGATCGTCCGCGAAGCCGGTGAAGTGGCCCAGCGTACCGGGGTGGAGATTGGCACCATGGCCGAGCGTAATGCGGGGGCCGATGCAGCGGCAGCGTTGCAGCGCGACGAGGTGGCGGCGAGTCTGCGCGACCTGTCGAGCATGGCCGACGAGGCCCAGGCCGAGAGCCACGCCATGCAGGCGGCGCTGCAGCAGGTCGTGGATATCCGCCAGGCTACCGACGAGAACAGCCGTGCCTCGACCCAACTGGCCAAGCTGATCGAGAAGCTGGCGGGAGAAGTGGAAAGCGGCTCGCAGGTCATCGAGCGCCTTGCCAAGCAGAGCGAGCAGATCGAAGTGGTGCTGACCGTGATTCATGGCATCGCCGAGCAGACCAACCTGCTGGCACTCAATGCGGCGATCGAGGCAGCGCGGGCCGGCGAGACAGGGCGTGGTTTTGCAGTGGTGGCCGATGAAGTGCGGGCCCTGGCGAGCAAGACGCAGAGCTCCACCGGCGATATCCAGGCGCATATCGTTGCCTTGCAGCAGGGGGCGAAAGAGGCTGTGGCCACCATCGGCCAAGCCGGGCGTCAGGCCAGCGAAGGGCTGCTGGTGCTGCGCGATAACGAACGTCGCCAGCAGTCGGTGCAGGCGGCGGTGGAGCAGGTGCATGCCGCAATCGGCCTGGCGACTCGCGCCGCCGAACAGCAAGCCAGCGGCGCCCAGGCGGTGCGGGGGCGGGTCGAGAATATCCACGCGCAGGCAGAGCGCTCGGCCGAAGTGGTGATGCAGACCACTGCCAGCAGCAAGGTGCTGGATGATCTGGCGGCGCAGTTAAGGGCGAGCCTGGGGCAGTTCAGGGCTTGAGCAGGTGTCGATCCAGACAGGCACGAGATATCGTTGAGTTGCGCAGCGGCGGCAGCATTCTCGTAACGCTGTGCTTGTAGCGTCAGCGGTACGGTGCCGAACCGACGGGCTGGCCGCGCGATAAATATCGCGCGACAGCATTCGTCAACGTTGTGGCAAATTGATATCGCTCAATGCCCGGTTGTTGTAGCTTCGCTAGGCTCGCACCTTTCTGGGTGCGGCTGGGGCGGCTTCACACTCATGGAGAGAATAATTAATGCAATGGATGGGCGACATGCTGTCGGCGGTTTATGACGCGCGCGATACGCAAACGTTGTTGGAAGAGGTCAAGGCAGCCGCACGCCATCTGGGCTTCGATTACTGTGCCTATGGCCTGCGCACGCCGCTGCCAGTCACCAAGCCACGGATCTTCATGCTCAGCAACTACAGCCGGCCATGGTGTGATCATTACCATGCCAATGGGTACCTGCTTCTTGATCCGACGGTCCGCCACTGTCAGCGCTCGATGCAGCCAGTGGTCTGGGGCGACGAAATATTTGCCGACGCTCCGCAATTGTGGGATGAGGCGCGGCAGGCCGGTCTTCGCCACGGGTGGGCACAATCGTGTCTGGAGGGGAGCAAGGGCGGGGGGATGCTGACCCTGGCGCGCTCCGGTGAAGGCATCGGCGAAGGTGAGCTGCGTGCCCATGAGACGCGGATGCGCTGGCTGGCGAATGTCGCCCACCAAGGCTTCTCGCGGCTGCTGTCGGATTCCTGGCAACCGCAGCCGCAGTCCCCGCTTTCCGAACGGGAGCGCGAAGTGCTGCGTTGGGCTGCCGATGGCAAGACGCTCAACGAGGTTGCCGACATCCTCACCTTGTCGATTGAAACGGTGAAATTCCACACCCGCAATGCCGGCGCCAAACTGGGCGCTGCGAATCGTACGGCAGCGGTAGCGCGGGCGGCGCTTCTGGGGTTGCTGGCCTAGCGCGAACGCCCTGCGCTTATGTGCAGAAGTACCCTGCCAAATAGTGCAGTTTTGCTATCACCCTACTTCGAGTCGAATACGCGTCCTTTCCACATTGGCCGGAGGACGCGAGATGGAGATCGTCGTTGGAACACAGCAGGAGCTAGGGCAGACGCGCTTGCTGCAGATGGACCGTTATCGTTATCGGGTATTCGTCGACACCCTGGGTTGGGAGCTGGCTTGTGATCCAGGTCGCGAGCGTGATCAGTTCGACCATGACGAGACGCTCTATGTGCTTGCCTGCAACGATCAGGAGCAGGTCATAGGCACCGCGCGCTTGCTGCCAACCAGCCAACGCTACCTGCTTGCAGAGGTGTTCCCGCAGTTGATGGGCGATCAGACACTGCCATGTGATTCGCGTATCTGGGAGCTGTCGCGCTTCTCCGCCATGGACTTTGGCCTGGCCGGGACGAGCTCTGGCGGCCAATTTTCCTCCGTCGTTGCCACACAGTTGCTGGATGCCGTGTTGCGCTGCGCGGCCGCTCGGGGCGTGCGGCAGTTGATCACCGTGTCACCACTGGGCATCGAGCGGTTGCTGCGCCGTGCAGGCTATCGCGCCCGTCGAGCCGCGGCGCCGATGCGCGTGGGCGATCATTGGCTGTTCGCCTGCTGGATCGACGTCCCGACCCAGGCCTGCACAATTGGGGAGGTTACAGATGCCGCGGACTATCGTTCAATCCACCGCGCCGCATAGAAGCCCCTGGCTGCGGCCTGGACACCATCACTTGAAAGGACTTCTCCATGGATAACATTCTGGTCGTAATCGGTCATCCTGACTTGAGCAGCTCGCGGGCCAATGCCGCCATTGTCGAAGCCCTGCAAGGCAGCAATGTCACACTGCACCCCCTGTCGGCGGCATTGGGCAGCAATGGCTTCGACATTGCCGCCGAGCAGAAGCTGCTGTGCGCCCATGAGCGTATCGTGCTGCTGTTCCCGCTTTACTGGTACTCGTGCCCGGCATTGATGAAGCGCTGGATCGACGATGTCTTCACGCCCGGTTTTGCCTATGCACGCGGTGGCGACAAGCTGCAGGACAAGGAGTTTCTGATCGTCACCACCGTCGGGGCGCCAGCGTCCGGCTACCGCGCGGGCGGGTTCAACCGGTTCACGCTGGATGAGCTTCTGCGACCGCTGCAGCAGACCGTCGCCTACGTGAAAGGTCATTACCTGCCGCCGATTCCGTTGTTCGAGTCGGTGTTCATCGCCGATGAGCCGCTGGACGAGTCGGCGCGTGAAATCGCGGGCTTGATCACCAGCCGCCAGGAGTCGCCCGACGAGGCCTACGAGAAGCTCCTGCTCAAGGCCGAATTGGCTGCCATCGCCCTGCTGCAGCAATGACTGGGGCGTGCAGATGATGCCAGCGGCCCTGATTTGCGCCCCCAAGGATGTTCGTCTGGTCGCCGAGCTTGCGCAGCTGGATTTCCTGCACTGCGCTGCGGTGCGCGTCGGTGGGCGCATCACGGCCCTGCAGGCTTACTGCGCGATGACTGCGCATATCCCGGCGTGGCTGTCTGCGGCTTTTCGCCTTCGTGACTTCGTTTCCCGCCGGTTTCGGGTGGCCGACATCCATGGTTTTACACCCCGAACGGCCGAGCGGGAACCTGCGGTGGGCGAGCGCCTCGACTTCTTCACGGTGGAGGCGATCGATGCGCATCGGCTGGTCCTCACCTCCCGCGATACGCATCTGGCGGTCATGGTCTGCCTCGATCTCACACCTGCGGGCGAGGGGGTGCAGCGCTTGAGCGTGACGACCTCCGTCCAGCGATACAACGCCTTTGGAAGGCTCTACATGATCCCGGTCGGCCCTGCGCACGGCCCCATCGTCAAGCGCATGCTGAAGAACGCTGTGCTCGCCTTCCCCGTCGAACCCTATTAGGTAATCAACATGGAACGTCAGTTACCCCTGACCCCACAGGTCTTGCACAAGGGCACTGTGGACGACGTACTGCTCTCCGGATTTCAGGATCTTCTGCCGGCTCGTCTGACCCTCGAAGAGACCGACTTCCTGCTCGAACATCTCGATGAGCGCGGTTGTGCTGCGTTGGGCGCCCTGTATCGCGACGACGATCAAGGTGGCCGGGTGCTTGCCAGCGTCCCCGCCACACTCGGGCAGGAAGACTTCGATTCCCTCGACAGTTTCGAAATGAATGCCCAGGGCTACTATGCGTTGCACGAGGGCGGCTATCGACTGTCCGCCGCCTGGCTGCCGCGCCAGGTCGAGTGCTACCTGCAGAGGCGTTTCGAGTTGCCGGTAGCAGATCCGGCGTTGGTCACTCAATTGGCCGACACGCTGCACGCGCTGCCGGGCTGGACACGTGCCAACCTGTCGTCGTACGGCCTGATGAACGACACCAACAACTACTTTTTCTACAACAAGCCCCATGAGCACGTGCCTGGCCTGATGCTGATCGAAGTGGCTCGTCAGGCGATGTACCACTATTTCTATAGCCATTCGGGTTACCGGCGCGGTGAAATCTCGATCTCGATCGAAGATTTGTCCGTCTCCTTCAACAACTACACCGAGTCCACCTATGCGGTGGAGGTCGTGGTACAGCACAGCGCTGGCGAAAAGCGCGCCCAGCCCCGGACGGTGGACAAGACCGCGATGTTCTTCCAGAACGGTAATCTGGTCACCACGCTGCGCCTGCGTGGCAGTGCGATCAAGATGCCGCTGTTCAAGCGCATGCGCACGGTCAACTTTCCGGAGAGCCACTGGTTCGCTCCCTCCGACCGGGTGTTACCGCAGGTTTTGTTGCACACGGCGCAAGGCACGGCAGTCGAAGGGTTGCTCGAGCATGTTTCACTGCGGGCGGTGAGGTTTCGCATGGAGGAAAACGCGCAGGCCCCTGAGGTGGTGCAACTGTCCATCTATGTACGGGACATGGGTTTCCTGAGCTTCCCGATCGCAGAATGCCGACCTTCGCAACAGCCCTCGGTGCAACTGGCCGTATTCGCCAAGCTCGATCGCGCCACCCTGTCCACGCTCAAGGAAGTCATCAAGTGCCATTGCTTCCACGAGCCCTTGCAGGAGCTGTCGGTGGCTGCCCAGGCGAGCAATGATGCCCAGGGCACGCCTTGCAATGATCGGCAGAGCGGGTAACTGGCGTGGCCTCGGGATACCCGTTGACACGCCAGTCGATCACCCTCGGACGACACCTGAACCTGAAGAACCGTGTGTACTTCGCACCCATGGGTATCGATCTGGGTCGTGAAGGTTGCCTGACGCCGCAGATGCTGACCTTCTACAAGGGCATCATCGACGGAGGCTGCGCCATGGTGGTGTTGGCCAACTCAGCAGTCGATGCATCCACGCGGCTGCACGAGGGAGGGTTGTGCCTGTACGAGCAGCGTCACGTCGAGCACTTGGCGCCGCTGATCGACTACGGGCGGGAAAATGCCTGCCCTGTGGTCGTGCAATTGCAGCACTACGGCAGCCAAGGCGATCTGGCGCGCAGTGGCGGTGTTCTGCTGACGCCCAGCCGGGCGGTGGGTAGTCGAAGCCGTCGCGGTACGAGGGTCATGACTCACGAGGACGCCCGCAGCGTCTGTGCCCAGTTCGCCAATGCCGCACGTCTGGCGCAGCAAGCCGGTGCGCGCATGGTGCAATTGCAGGCCTCCAATGGCTACCTGTTGAGCAGCTTCCTCTCGCCCTACAGCAACCGACGAACGGATCGCTACGGCGGCTCGCCGTTGCGCCGGGCCCGTCTGCTGCTGGAGGTCATGGACGCGATCGTGGAGGCAACCCAGGGCGGAATCGACATCTCCGTGCGTCTGGGTATCGATGATTGCCTGGGTGACAAGGGGCAGCAACCGGCACTGCTCGAGCAGGTGGTCCCTGCGCTGGAGCGTGCAGGTGTGGCGGCCTTGATGTGTTCGGCGGCAATCAAGGAAACGTTCCACTACATGCTGCGTGCCGATCCGCGTGTTCACGCCATGCTGGTGCATGGCGTGAAGCACATCCGCGAACTGACGTCGCTCCCGGTCGGCTTTGCCGGCTTCACAGGCTCGCTGGCCCAGGCCGAGGCCTTGCTCGAGCTGGGCGTCACTGACCTGGTGGGCATGAGTCGTGCCCTGTTCGCTGACAACGATCTGGTGAACAAGTCGTTGCAGGGCAAGCCGGGAAGCGTTCAGGCCTGTCGATTCGAGGGCAACTGTTTCCGTGACAAGAGCAATCCCCAGCTGGATCGCGTGTACTGCTGCGTCAATGAGCGGTACAAGCGGCCAGCCTCTATTCGATATGACTAAGGAGAGTCCAGATGCAGTTCCAGGGAAAGACCATCGTTGTCACCGGTGGCAGCAGTGGTATCGGCCTGAGCATTGCCCGGCGGCTGAGCGAGGAGGGGGCGCGCGTCGTCGTGCTTGGGCGCAGCCTGGAGAAGGGGCGTTCGGCGCTTGAGCAACTGGGCGCGCAGGCCAGTTTCATCCCGTGCGATGTCGCTGAGCCTGGCGCGGTGCGCGATGCCTTCGCCGAGATCGAGGCGCGTTTCGGCGGACTCGACCATGCCGTCAATGCCGCGGGTATCACAGCACCGTATGCACAGGTCGCCGACCTTCAGGTACAGGACTGGGAGCGGGTCGTGCGTATCAATCTGAACGGCCCGTTGTATTGCCTGCAACATGAGTTGCGGTTGATCGCCAGGAAGCCAGGTGGCTCGATCGTCAATCTGTCCTCCTGCGCGGGGGTGATGGCCATGCCCAACCAGGCTGCTTATGTGGCGAGCAAGGCAGGGCTCAACGCCCTGACCCAAGTGGTGGCGATGGAGAATGCCTGCGACCGCGATGGACGCCACGCGGTGCGTGTCAATGCGGTAGCGCCAGGGCCGATTCTTGGCGGGATGAATTCTCCGGAACGGCTGGCGGCCAATCCTGCGGGCACCGAGCGCAAGATCAACGCCACTGTCATGAAGCGCTTCGGCGAGGCAAGCGAGGTGGCTGCTGCAGTGCTGTTCCTGCTTGGCGACGGCGCCAGCTACATGACTGGCAGCGTGTTGAGCGTCGATGGCGGTTATCACATCGGCAAGTTCGAGTGAGGCGCTGATGGCTCACATATTCATTACGGGCGTCAGTTCGGGCATCGGGCTGGCACTGGCCAGGTTGCACCTTGAGCGGGGCGATGAGGTCTGGGGTATTTCGCGACGGATACCAACGGCGCTGCTGGAGCATCCGCGCATGCATTTCCGGGCGCTGGATCTTTGTGCGGGCGAGGCTGTCCAGCCTGTTCTGCAGGCCTTCATCGGTGAGACGACATTCGAAACGGCCTACCTTAACGCCGGAACATTCGGTAGCGCGCCGGAGCTTGCGAGCAATACGCCAGTGGAATCCTTCCGCTCGGTGCTGGAGCTCAACCTGGTGGCGGTGAAATGGGTGCTTGACCTGCTGTTGTGCCGACAGGCCAAGGTTAGCCAAGTGGTGTTCTCGGCCTCGGTTTCAGGCATCCGTCAGCGCGCAGGCATGCTTTCCTACAGCGTCTCCAAAGCCGCCCTCAACGCCCTGGCCAAGGTCTACCAGTTGGAGAATCCGCAGGTGTTCTTTGCGGTGCTGGGGTTATGCAATGTCGCCACCACCGTGGCGCAAACCATCCTGCAGGCCGACGAGCGCTTTCCCGAACTGGTGGCCTTGCGAGAGCGCTCGACGCAGCCGGGGTACATCGTCAGCGCACAACAACGCGCCGCGCAAATCGTCGACCTGCTTGGCCGACGTCACGCAATCGCGCTGCAATCAGGACAATTCTACGAAGTCAGAGAGCTTCTCGAACGCATGCACATGGAGGTTTGCCAATGAATCAATCCCGTTACGCCAACATCGTCCGGATCGGCGCGATCTATGACATCGTCGCCACCCTGCCATTTGCCGTTCCATTGCTGAGTGCCTGGGCATTCCAGCTTTTTGCAGGGCTCGATGCCTGGCTTGGCCTGGGTACGTCCTTCAGCGTGCTCGACCCCACCTCGATGTTCTTCATCAATCTAGGTGCCCTGGCTTATGTCATCTGGGGTGTGGCGCGCCTGCGCGAACCTTCGGTGGCCAATGGTCGACTCGATGCGTTGCTGCGTCTGTTGGTCGTCGGTCTGCAGATGGTGGCTCTGAGCCAGGGAGCGACGCCGATCCTTTGGGGGCTGGCGGTGGTTCTGTCGATTTTCGCGGTATTGCAACTGCGCAGACCGAACCATGCCGTTAGTGCCGCAGCGGAAAAACGCGCGCTGGGCTATTGAATGGCTGTGCCCGGGCCGCCTGTGCCCGGGCCTCGATGCTACGCCTTGTTCAGGTACATCCGCGTGGTCAGCAGGTATACCGGCAATCCCGATACCAGGATCAGCAACGCCGCATAGGGCGCTGCCGCTGCGAACTCGACGTTGGCCGTGTGTGCCCAGACTTCCGTGGCCAGGGTGGTCATGCCCGTGGGGCTGAGCAGCAGGGTCGCGGTCAGCTCCTTCATGGCATCCAGGAACACCAGGGCGAAGGCCGCCGCCAGTGCCGGGAAGATGATCGGAAGGGTGACCCGGCAGAACGCCGCGAAGCTGCTGGCGCCCAGGGTGCGGGCGGCTTCCTCGAGTGTCGGCGAGGCCTTGTTCAGCGCTGTGCGCACTGGCGCCTGGGCCAGGGGCAGGAAGAGCAGGGCGTAGGCCAGGATCAGCAGTGCAGTGGTCTGGTAGAGCGCTGGCACGTAGTGCAGGGCGAAGAACACCAGTGTCAATGCGATCACCAGGCCCGGCAGAGCATGCAGCAGGTAGGGCAGGCGTTCGGCCCAGATCGCCAGACGGCCTTTGTAGCGCACCACCAGGAAGCTGATCGGCAATGCCAGCACTACGCAGAAGCCAGCACCGCCAAGCGATACCGACAGGGAGGTGAGCAAGGCCTTGCCGATTGCCGCGACCGGGAAGGCTGCCGATGAGCCGACACTCAGCCAGTAGCCGAGCATGGCCAGCGGAATCCCGCTGCCCAACACCGCCAGTCCAAGGCAGAACAGTTGTGCCGGCAGGCTCCAGCCTTTGAGTCGCAATGGCTGTGCACGACGCGCCACGCCCTGGCCGATGCGCACGTGGCGGGCCTTGCCGCGTACGCGCAGTTCCAGCCAAAGCATCACCAGGCACAGTGCCAGCAGCACAGCCGAGAGCATTGCCGCGTTAGCGTTGCTGAACTCCAGTTCGAACTGCTGGTAGATCGCCGTGGTGAAGGTCTGCAGGCCGAGGATCGACAGTGCGCCGAACTCCACCAGCAT
Organism: Pseudomonas wayambapalatensis; assembly: GCA_014268975.2. Taxonomy (GTDB): domain Bacteria; phylum Pseudomonadota; class Gammaproteobacteria; order Pseudomonadales; family Pseudomonadaceae; genus Aquipseudomonas; species Aquipseudomonas wayambapalatensis. The sequence goes on from CP077096.1 coordinate 809,931, forward strand.
GTGCAGGGCGATCAGCAACGCACCGCCGAGCATGGCTGGCCACAGCAACGGCAGGGTGACCTTGAGGAACACGTCCCAGCGGCTGCAGCCGAGGGTGCGGGCCGACTCCTCCAGCGAGGTGTCCAGATTGCGCAGGGTAGCGGCCACCGGCAGGAACACCAGCGGATACTTTGACAGCGCCATCACCAGGATCGCCCCGCCGAGCCCTTCGAAGTCCGAGCTCAGCGACACCCAGGTGAAGCTGCTGACGAACGACGGTACGGCAAACGGCAGACACAACACCACGCCCCACAGGCGGCGCCCGCGCAGGTCGCTGCGTTCGAGCAGCCAGGCCAGCGCCAGGCCGACCACCATGCACACCAGGGTGACACCGACCATCAGCAGCAAGGTGTTGCGCAGCAACCCCCAGACGAAGGGGCGCCAGAGCAGGCGCAGGGCTTCATGCCAGCCGGCTTCCCAGGCTTTGATGGCGACATACAGCAATGGCAACAGGCTCATCGCCACCAGGAACAGCACAGGCAGCACCACCCATACGGAGGGGCGCTTGCGGCGTGGCACGAAGCGTACCAGGGCCGGGTCGGGCGCGGCGGCAGTCATCAGAGCAGACCGACCTCGCGTTCGAGCTCGATGGCTTCTTCGGCATTGCCGAGGTCTGCCGGGCTGATCTTCGGTGGGCGCAGCTCTTCGAACGGCTTCAGACCGCGGTCAGACACCATGCCTTTGTGCAGTGGATATTCGGCGGTGGTCTGGGTGATCACGCGCTGGCCTTCTTCGCTGGCCATCCAGTTGAGCAGCGCTTGGGCTTCCTTGGGATGCTTGCTGGCCTTGACCGCTGCGGCGCCGGAAATGGTGACCAGGTTGCCGGCATCGCCATCGGCCAGGTAGTACAGCTTGGAGTCGAGCTTGCCGCGCTCGCGCTCCAGGGCGTACCAGTAATAGTTGTTCACCAGCACGGCAGCGACTTCGCCTTTTTCCACCGCTTTCAGGGCGACCATGTTGTTGGTGTAGGTCTTGCCGAACGCCTTCAGGCCGGTGAGCCATTCTTCGGTGGCCTCGCGGCCGTGCATCTTGAGGATGGCCACGGCCTGTTCCTGGAAGGCGCCGCTGGTCGGTACGTAACCGACGCGGCCGTCCCACTCAGGATCGGCAAAGTCCATCACGGTGGTGGGTAGGTCTTTCTCGTCGATCTTCTTCGGGTTGTACACCACCACGCGGGTGCGCGCGGTCACGCCCATCCAGGTGCCGTTGGCGCCCACGTATTCCTTGGGCAGCATGTCCAGGGTGGCGTCGTCGATTTTCGCCAGCAGGCCCAGTTCGCCCAGGTTGTTCAGGGGTGGGGATTCTTCGGTGTAGATGACGTCGGCAGGCGAGCGTGTGCCTTCCTCGATGATCTGGCTGGCCAGCTGGTTGCTGCTGCCCTTGCGGATATTGATGTGGATACCGGTCTTGGCCTCGTAGGCCTTGGCGATGGCTTCGCCGATTTCCTTGTGCTGGCCGTTGTACAGGGTCAGGCTGACCGGTTCGTCTGCCAGGGCGGCCGGCGCGCCAATCACCAGGCCCAGGACAGCGGCGGCCAAGGTGCGCATCAGCGGTTTCGGGCGGATCGTCATGCGGGTACTTCCTCGCTTACGGCTACATATTTCGAAACAATGGTAAACGAAATCGTTTCTCATGTGGCCGTATGAGGGCAAATAGTCGGGAGGAGGCGGATGCTGGCGCGGCGGGAGGGCAAAAAACGCAGGCAAGAAAAAACCCACTAGCAAGCTAGTGGGTTTTTATATGGTGCCCAGGAGAAGACTCGAACTTCCACGACCGTTAAGTCACTGATACCTGAAACCAGCGCGTCTACCAATTCCGCCACCTGGGCAAAGCTTTTACATCTACTGCATGAAACTTGAACCGTGTTGCTGAATGACAGAAAAACCTGCTATCTATCACTCGAAATATTTGGTGCCCAGGAGAAGACTCGAACTTCCACGACCGTTAAGTCACTGATACCTGAAACCAGCGCGTCTACCAATTCCGCCACCTGGGCACACATTTTGTCGAGGTCACATGATGCTTTACATCAGGTTTCATCTCAACTACAACGTCGGCTGTCCGTCGTTGTGGTGCGCACTATACGGATGCCCCTGAGGGCTGTAAAGCCCCGGATCGAAAAAAATTTCAAAAAATTCAAGTTGTTGATTCCAGTGACCTATTGCCGCTGCCGGGGCGCCCGGCAGGGGCTGTCCAAGGCAAAGATTTCCGGTTTCAATACGCGTATGCCAGAATCCCTATCTATATACCCCAAGGTGAACCCCTTCTGATGGCCGATTGGCAATCCCTCGATCCCGAGGCCGCTCGCGAAGCGGAAAAATACGAGAATCCCATCCCCAGCCGTGAGCTGATCCTGCAGCGCCTTGCCGACCGTGGCGAACCCGCCGCGCGCGAGGAGCTGGCGGCAGAGTTCGGTCTGTACGAAGAAGACCAGATCGAGGCCCTGCGCCGCCGTCTGCGCGCAATGGAGCGTGATGGTCAGCTTATCTATACCCGGCGCGGCACCTATGCCCCGGTAGACAAGCTCGACCTGATCTGCGGCCGTGTCTCCGGCCACCGCGATGGCTTCGGCTTCCTGATCCCCGACGACGGCAGCGAAGACCTGTTCCTCAGCCCGGCACAGATGCGCCTGGTGTTCGACGGCGACCGTGGCCTTGCCCGGGTCTCTGGTGTCGATCGCCGTGGTCGCCGCGAAGGCGTGCTGGTCGAGATCATCTCCCGCGCCCATGAAAGCGTGGTTGGCCGCTACTTCGAAGAAGGCGGCATCGGCTATGTGACCCCCGACAACCCGAAGATCCAGCAGGAAGTGCTGGTGACTGCGGGGCGCAACGGTGGCGCCAAGATCGGCCAGTTCGTCGAGATCAAGATCACTCACTGGCCGACCCCGCGGTTCCAGCCGCAAGGTGACGTGGTCGAGGTGATCGGCAATTACATGGCGCCGGGCATGGAGATCGATGTCGCCCTGCGCAGCTACGACATTCCGCACGTCTGGCCCAAGGACGTGATCAAGGAAGCGCGTAAGTTCCGCTCCGAAGTCGAAGAGAAGGACAAGGAAAAACGCATCGACCTGCGTCACCTGCCGTTCGTCACCATCGACGGCGAGGACGCCCGCGACTTCGACGATGCCGTCTATTGCGAGCCTTTGGGCAAGCTGCGCCTGTTCTCCGGCGGCTGGCGCCTGTACGTGGCGATTGCCGACGTTTCCAGCTACGTGCGCCTGGGCTCGGCCCTGGACGTCGAGGCCCAGCAGCGCGGCAACTCGGTGTACTTCCCCGAGCGTGTGATTCCGATGCTGCCCGAGGAACTCTCCAACGGCCTTTGCTCGCTGAATCCGCATGTCGATCGCCTGGCCATGGTCTGCGAGATGACCATCAACAAGGCCGGCCAGATGGTCGACTACCAGTTCTATGAAGGCGTGATCCACTCCCATGCGCGTCTGACCTACAACAAGGTCAGCAGCATGCTCGAGCACTCCCGCACTCGCGAAGGCAAGGCGCTGCGTGAGGAGTACAGCGCAGTCCTGCCGGACCTCAAGCACCTCTACGCGCTGTACAAGGTGCTGGTCGATGCCCGCCATACCCGTGGTGCAATCGACTTTGAAACCCAGGAAACCCGGATCATCTTCGGCGAAGACCGCAAGATCGACGAAATTCGTCCGACCGTGCGCAACGACGCCCACAAGCTGATCGAGGAATGCATGCTGGCGGCCAACGTCGCCACCGCCGAGTTCCTGCAGAAGCACAACGTGCCGTCGCTGTACCGCGTGCACGATGGTCCGCCACCGGAGCGCCTGGAAAAACTGCGCGCCTTCCTCGGTGAGCTGGGGCTGTCGCTGCACAAGGGCAAGGATCCATCGCCGAAGGACTACCAGGCCCTGCTGGCGAGCATCGCCGGGCGCCCGGACTTCCACCTGATCCAGACCGTCATGCTGCGCTCGCTGAGCCAGGCGGTGTACAGCACCGAGAACAACGGCCACTTCGGCCTGAACTACGAGGCTTACACCCACTTCACCTCGCCGATCCGCCGTTACCCTGACCTGCTGGTGCACCGCGCCATCCGCAGTGTGATCCGCTCGAAGATCGATACCCCGCACGTCAAGCGCGCCGGTGCGATGAGCATTCCCAAGGCGCGGATCTACCCGTACGACGAGAACAGCCTCGAGCAGATGGGCGAGCAGTGCTCGATGACCGAGCGCCGCGCCGATGAAGCCACCCGCGACGTGGTCAACTGGCTCAAGTGCGAATACATGCGCGACCGCGTGGGTGAGACTTTCCCTGGCGTGATCACCGCAGTGACCGGTTTCGGCCTGTTCATCGAGTTGACCGACATCTATGTCGAAGGCCTGGTGCACGTCAGTGCGCTGCCGGGCGATTACTACCACTTCGATCCTGTGCACCATCGCCTGGCCGGTGAGCGTACTGGCCGCAGCTTCCGCCTGGGCGACACCATCGAAGTCAAGGTGATGCGCGTCGACCTCGAGCAGCGCAAGATCGACTTCGAGCTTTCCGAGGCCGCGATCAAGGCGCCGGGCGGCCGCAAGCCGCGTAGCGAATCGGCTGACACCGGCAAGCCTGCGGGCACCAAAGGTTCGGTCAGGTCCGAGCCTGCACCGGCTACCGAGGCGAAGATTTCGCCCAAGCCGCGCAGCCGCAAGAGCGAAGCTTCCGAGGCCTACTTCCCGAAAGATGCCGTGCAGCGTAATGCCGAGGTGCGCAAGAGCCGCGAAATGAAGAAGGCGCTGATGGGGGATGCGCGGCAGCACACCAGTGCCAAGGCCGAGAAGGGCACCAAGGCGTCCGGCAAGACCAAGCATCGCAAAGGCCCGTCGAAGTCCGGCGCGCCACGTAAGGGCAAGAGCGGCAAGTCATGAGTCAGCTGGAAAAAATCTACGGCGTGCATGCCGTGCAGGCGTTGTTGCAGCACCATCCCAAGCGGGTCAAGCAGATCTGGTTGTCGGAAGGGCGTAGCGAGCCACGTCTTCAGACGCTGCTGGCGCTGGCTGCAGAAAACCGCGTTGCGGTCGGCCAGGCCGAGCGCCGTGAGCTGGACGCCTGGGTCGAGGGCGTGCACCAGGGTGTGGTCGCCGAGGTGAGCCCCAGCCAAGTGTGGGGCGAGGCGATGCTCGAGGAGTTGCTCGAGCGCACCGAGACGCCGCCGCTGATCCTGGTGCTCGACGGTGTCACCGACCCGCACAACCTCGGCGCCTGCCTGCGCACCGCCGATGCTGCGGGCGCGACGGCCGTGGTGATTCCCAAGGACAAGTCGGCCACGCTCACCGGCGTGGTGCGCAAGGTCGCCTGTGGCGCTGCCGAGGTGATCCCGCTGGTGGCCGTGACGAACCTGGCGCGTACCCTGGAGAAACTCCAGCAGCGTGGCCTTTGGGTGGTCGGCACTGCTGGCGAAGCGGAGCAGGAGATCTATCAACAGGACCTCACCGGTCCGCTGGTGATGATCATGGGCGCAGAAGGCAAAGGCATGCGCCGCCTGACCCGCGAGCATTGCGACTTCCTGGTGAAGCTGCCGATGGCCGGCAGTGTCAGCAGCCTGAACGTCTCGGTGGCGACCGGGGTGTGTCTGTTCGAGGCTGTGAGGCAGCGTCAGGCCAAGCGTTGAGAGCCTGAAGCGGCGGCGTTCCTTTCGCGGGCAAGTCGGACCGCCGAACCGCCGCTCCCACGGGGCCTGTGCAGGTCTGTAGGAGCGGGCTTGCCCGCGAAAGAGTCACCGCCGCTCTCACATACCCCGCCAATATGTTTCCGACTGTTCAAATAATCGCCAATCACCTTGCTTGTCCAACCCGCCTTCTCTACAATTGCGCCCCTTGCCGGGCTGGCAGGTGCGCATGCGCCTTCCCTCAAGCAAGACATACAGTGTCATTCACTCCTTGTCTGACCAGATTCGCTGGCAGACTACTAACCCGTAAGGAGCATTCATGCGTCATTACGAAATCATCTTCCTGGTTCACCCGGACCAGAGCGAGCAAGTCGGCGGCATGGTCGAGCGTTACACCAAGCTGATCGAAGAAGATGGTGGCAAGATCCACCGCCTGGAAGACTGGGGCCGTCGTCAACTGGCCTACGCAATCAACAATGTTCACAAGGCTCACTACGTGATGCTGAACGTTGAGTGCACCGGCAAGGCCCTGGCCGAGCTGGAAGACAACTTCCGCTACAACGATGCCGTGATCCGTAACCTGGTCATCCGTCGCGACGAAGCCGTTACCGGCCAGTCCGAGATGCTGAAGGCTGAAGAGAACCGCAGCGAGCGCCGTGAGCGTCGCGAGCGTCCTGAGCATGCTGACTCCGCCGATGGCGACGACAGCAATGACAGCGACTCCAGCGATAACGCTGACGAGTAATCCACGGACCTTTAGAGGAGCCTATTAAATGGCACGTTTCTTCCGTCGTCGTAAATTCTGCCGCTTCACTGCTGAAGACGTGAAAGAGATCGACTTCAAAGATCTCAACACCCTGAAAGCTTACGTATCCGAAACCGGCAAGATCGTTCCAAGCCGTATCACTGGTACCAAAGCTCGTTATCAGCGTCAGCTGGCTACCGCTATCAAGCGCGCCCGCTTCCTGGCCCTGCTGCCCTACACCGACAGCCACGGCCGCTGAGACCGGGTCGTCGACAAGCAGTAAGGGATAGGCATGCGAGCGTTGGCTGATTTCATCATGCGCGGTCGTGTGCAGGCCACTGTCGTGGTGGCTGGTTGTGCGGCATTGCCGCTGTTGTTCTGGTTGAGTGCCGCCGCCGGGAGCCTGGTGTTCCTGCGGCGTGGTTTCAAGGACGCATCCTCGGTCATCGTGTGGGGCATCTTGCCCGCGCTGGCCTGGTGGGTCTTCGGCGAGCCGCGCACCTTGATGGTGTTGCTGGGGACGCTGGGGCTGGCTGCGCTGTTGCGCGCCGGGCATTCCTGGAACCGGGTGCTGTTGTCCAGCATCGCCTTGGGCCTGTTGTACGGTGTCATCCTCGGTTCAGTGTTCCGCGAACCGATCGAAGCTCTGGCGCGAGCGCTTGAAAAAGCCCTGCCGCAGATGCTCGACGGTCTCTACCAGCAGTTGACGGTAGAGGAGCAGGCACACCTGGGGGCACTCATCGTACCGGTGCTCAACGGCCTGATTGCAGCTTTGCTGCAGGTCGTCAGCGTTCTGGCCCTGATGTTGGGCCGGTACTGGCAGGCCGCGTTGTACAACCCGGGAGGTTTCGGCCGCGAGTTTCAAGCGGTGCGGATTCCCCTGGTGCCGGCACTGGTGCTGCTGGCGTGCATGGTGTTCGGACCGAACTTCGGTTCCGCCGTCGCCTTGCTTACGCCGCTGTGCAGTGTGCCGCTCATGTTCGCGGGCATCGCCCTGCTGCATGGGCTGGTGGCCCAGAAACGCCTGGCCAGGTTCTGGCTGGTGGGGTTGTACGTCACGCTGGTGCTGTTCATGCAGCTGACCTATCCGTTGCTCGTGGTCTTGGCCATTGTCGACAGCCTGATTGATTTTCGCGGTCGCCACTCCCCCAAGGGGAATGATTCCGCGAACGGTGAAGGTTAAAAGTTAAGAGGTTTTACCAAATGGAACTGATCCTGCTGGAAAAAGTCGCCAACCTGGGCAACCTGGGCGACAAAGTAAAAGTTAAGGCTGGTTACGGCCGTAACTTCCTGCTGCCATTCGGCAAGGCCACCGTTGCCAACGCCGCTAACCTGGCTGCATTCGAAGAGCGTCGCGCAGAGCTGGAAAAAGCCGCTGCCGACAAGAAAGCTTCGGCTGAAAGCCGCGCTGCCCAACTGGCCGAGCTGGAAGTGACCATCACTGCCACCGCTGGCGACGAAGGCAAGCTGTTCGGTTCGATCGGCACCCACGACATCGCTGATGCCCTGACCGCCTCCGGCGTTGAAGTGGCCAAGGCTGAAGTTCGTCTGCCGAACGGCACCATCCGTCAGGTTGGCGAATACGACGTAGCCGTGCACCTGCACAGCGACGTTGAAGCCACCGTACGTGTGGTCGTCGTAGCTGCCTAAGCTGCGCTGACTGACTGGCCCCTCGCGGGCCAGCCGGTTAACATCGGGCACGGTCCTGTTTTTCAGGCCGTGCCCTTTGTCTTTTTGAACCCCCCCAGAATTCTTGCGTGGCCATGAACGAGATTACCAATCCCGAACAGCTCGACCTGCAAACCGCTGCCCTGAAGGTGCCGCCGCATTCCATCGAGGCCGAACAGGCTGTGCTCGGTGGCTTGATGCTGGATAACAACGCCTGGGAGCGAGTGCTGGACCAGGTGTCCGATGGCGATTTCTACCGGCATGACCACCGCCTGATCTTCCGTGCCGTGCACAAGCTGGCCGATGCCAACCAGCCGTTCGACGTGGTCACCCTGCACGAGCAACTGGACAAGGAAGGCCTATCGACCCAGGTCGGTGGCCTGGCGTACCTGGCCGAGCTGGCCAAGAACACTCCGTCGGTGGCCAACATCAAGGCCTACGCCGCGATCATCCGCGAGCGGGCGACGCTGCGCCAATTGATCAGCATCAGTACCGACATCGCCGACAATGCCTTCAACCCGCAAGGGCGCAACGCCGAAGAGATTCTCGACGACGCCGAGCGGCAGATCTTCCAGATCGCCGAGGCGCGGCCCAAGACCGGTGGCCCGGTGGGGGTCAACGAGCTGTTGACCATGGCCATCGACCGCATCGACACCTTGTTCAACTCCGACAGCGACATCACCGGTGTGTCCACCGGCTTCACCGACCTGGACGAGAAGACCAGCGGCCTGCAGCCCGCCGACCTGATCATCGTCGCCGGCCGTCCGTCGATGGGCAAGACCACCTTCGCCATGAACCTGGTCGAGAACGCGGTGCTGCGCAGCGACAAGGCCGTGCTGGTGTTCTCCCTCGAGATGCCTGGCGAATCGCTGATCATGCGTATGCTCTCGTCGCTGGGGCGCATCGACCAGACCAAGGTCCGTTCCGGCCAGCTCGACGACGACGACTGGCCGCGCCTGACCTCGGCGGTCAATCTGCTCAATGACCGCAAGCTGTTCATCGACGACACCGCCGGGATCAGCCCCTCGGAGATGCGTGCTCGTACCCGCCGCCTGGCGCGCGAGCACGGCGAGATCGCGCTGATCATGGTCGACTACCTGCAGCTGATGCAGATCCCGGGCTCGGCTGGTGACAACCGGACCAACGAAATTTCCGAGATCTCGCGCTCGCTCAAGGCCCTGGCCAAGGAATTCAACTGCCCGGTCATCGCCCTGTCCCAGCTCAACCGCTCCCTGGAGCAGCGTCCGAACAAACGCCCGGTGAACTCCGACTTGCGTGAATCCGGTGCAATCGAGCAGGACGCCGACGTGATCATGTTCGTCTACCGTGACGAGGTGTATCACCCCGAGACCGAGCACAAGGGCGTGGCGGAAATCATCATCGGCAAGCAGCGTAACGGCCCGATCGGTTTTGTACGCCTGGCCTTCATCGGCAAGTACACCCGCTTCGAGAACCTCGCGCCGGGCATGTACAACTTCGACGACGACGAATAACCACCCGGAACTGAATCGGCCCCTCTGTGGGAGCGGGTTTACCCGCGAATGCGAGGTTGAACCCGCCATCGCATTCGCGGGTAAACCCGCTCCCACAGGGGGCGATGTTTTTCTGGGCGATCACTATGATTCCGACCACCACCGTCGGATTTGGTCAAAATTTGTGCTATATTCCGCGCCCGCGATTTCCCTGCACACCAGAACCGGTCACTGACATGCAAGCAGCCAAACCACTCTACGACTATCCCAAGTACTGGGCCGAATGCTTCGGGCCAGCGCCTTTCCTGCCAATGAGCAGGGAGGAGATGGATCAGCTCGGCTGGGACTCCTGCGACATCATCATCGTGACCGGTGACGCCTACGTCGACCATCCGTCGTTCGGCATGGCCATCATCGGCCGCCTGCTGGAAGCCCAGGGCTTTCGCGTCGGCATCATCGCCCAGCCGAACTGGCAGTCCAAAGACGACTTCATGAAGCTCGGCGAGCCGAACCTGTTCTTCGGTGTCGCGGCCGGCAACATGGACTCGATGATCAACCGCTACACCGCCGACAAGAAGGTCCGTTCCGACGACGCCTACACGCCTGGTGGCCTGGCCGGCAGCCGTCCTGACCGCGCCAGCCTGGTGTACAGCCAGCGCTGCAAGGAAGCCTACAAGCACGTGCCGATCGTGCTCGGTGGCATCGAGGCGTCGCTGCGCCGCATCGCCCATTACGACTACTGGCAGGACAAGGTCCGCCACTCGATCCTGGTCGATGCCAGCGCCGATATCCTGCTGTTCGGCAATGCCGAGCGGGCGGTGGTCGAGGTTGCCCAGCGCTTGTCCAACGGCGAGAAGATCGAATCCATCACCGACGTGCGTGGCACTGCGTTCATCCGTCGTGACACCCCCGAGGGCTGGTACGAGATCGACTCCACCCGCATCGACCGTCCGGGCCGTGTCGACAAGATCATCAACCCCTACGTCAACACCCAGGATACCCAGGCCTGCGCCATCGAGCAGGCCAAGGGCGAGGTGGAAGACCCGAACGAAGCCAAGGTCGTACAGATTCTCGACAGCCCGCGCGTGACCCGCGAGAAGTCGGTGATCCGCCTGCCATCGTTCGAGAAGGTACGCAACGACCCGGTGCTCTATGCTCACGCCAACCGCGTGCTGCACCTGGAGACCAACCCGGGCAACGCCCGTGCCCTGGTGCAGAAGCATGGTGAATTGGATGTGTGGTTCAACCCGCCACCCATTCCCATGAGCACCGAGGAAATGGACTACGTGTTCGGCATGCCCTACGCGCGCGTGCCGCACCCGGCCTACGGCAAGGAGCGCATCCCGGCCTACGAGATGATCCGTTTCTCGGTGAACATCATGCGCGGCTGCTTCGGCGGCTGCACCTTCTGCTCGATCACCGAGCACGAAGGCCGGATCATCCAGAACCGCTCCCACGAATCGATCCTGCACGAGATCGAGGAGATGCGTGACAAGGTGCCGGGCTTCACCGGCGTGGTCTCCGACCTGGGCGGCCCGACCGCCAACATGTACCGCATCGCCTGCAAGAGCCACGAGATCGAGAAGCACTGCCGCAAGCCGTCATGCGTGTTCCCGGGGATCTGCGAGAACCTCAACACCGACCACAGCTCGCTGATTTCGCTGTACCGCAAGGCTCGCGCGTTGCCGGGGGTGAAGAAGATCCTCATCGCCTCGGGCCTGCGTTACGACCTGGCGGTCGAGTCGCCGGAGTACGTGAAGGAGCTGGTCACCCACCACGTAGGTGGCTACCTCAAGATCGCCCCGGAGCACACCGAGCGTGGTCCGCTGGACAAGATGATGAAGCCGGGCATCGGCAGCTACGACCGCTTCAAGCGCATGTTCGAGAAATACTCGAAAGAAGCGGGCAAGGAGCAGTACCTGATCCCGTACTTCATCGCGGCGCACCCAGGCACCACCGACGAAGACATGATGAACCTGGCCCTGTGGCTCAAGGGCAACGGTTTCCGCGCCGACCAGGTGCAGGCGTTCTACCCTTCGCCCATGGCCTCGGCCACGGCCATGTACCACTCGGGCAAGAATCCGCTGCGCAAGGTCACCTACAAGAGCGAGGGTGTGGAGATCGTCAAGAGCGACGAGCAGCGCCGCCTGCACAAGGCATTCCTGCGCTACCACGACCCGAAGGGCTGGCCGATGCTGCGTGAAGCGCTGACCCGCATGGGCCGCGCCGACCTGATCGGCCCGGGCAAGCACCAGTTGATCCCGCTGCACCAGCCGCAGACCGACAGCTACCAGAGCGCCCGTCGCAAGAACTCGACGCCTGCCGGTAGCCACAAGGTGGCCAAGGAGCAGAAGATCCTCACCCAGCACAACGGCCTGCCGCCGCGTGCCAGCGATGGCAGCAAGCCGTGGGACAAGCGCGAGAAGGCCAAGGCCGAGGCATTCGCCCGCAACCAGCAGGCGGCCAAGGAGCGCAAGGAAGCGGCCAAGGGCGGTGGCAAGAAGAAGCCGCGTCAGCCCGTTATCCCGCGCTGACCTCCAAGCCTGCATGGAGCATTGTGGGGGCGAAGCGCTGCCCCCACAGGTTCTGTAAAAGCTGTCAATCAGGCTTGTGATCGACCCACTTCGGTGCCACCGGGGCGATGAAGCTGTCCATGCCATCGAGCAACTCATCCGCCCGCTGACCGAGCAACAGCATCGCCCGGTGCTGCGGTCGCACGAAACCTTCCTCGACGATATGGTCGAGGAAGCCGCCAAGCTTTTCATAGAAACCATTCACATCCAGCAGCCCCAGTGGCTTGGCGTGATAGCCCAGTTGGCCCCAGGTCCAGACTTCGAACAATTCCTCCAACGTACCCAGCCCACCCGGCAGGGCGATAAAGGCATCGCTGAGTTCGGCCATGCGCGCCTTGCGAGCATGCATGCCGTCGACCACTTCCAGGCGCGTCAACCCTTTGTGGCCAACCTCGGCGTCCATCAGGCTCTGCGGGATGATGCCGATGACTTCGCCACCTGCCGCCATGGCAGCATCGGCGACGATGCCCATGAGGCCGACGGCGCCACCGCCGTAGACCAGGGTCAGGCCGCGGTGGGCGATGGCCTGGCCGAGGGCGATGGCGGCTTCACGATAGGCTGGGTTGGCGCCGATGCTGGCGCCGCAGAAGACACAGACGGAACGTACGGGCATTGCTTATCTCCAGTGCAGTTCACCCGCTGCGCAGGCAGCGGGGCACACAGGGTAAGGCGCAATGGCGCGTGCTCCAAGCGTCGAATTCACTCCGGTCGGGCGAACTCACAGACCGCAGCACCGGTTGCGCCGCACGCATAGGCAGCCAACAGGCTGCGCATGAAATTTCCGAGATTCATGGCACTTGCTCCTAAATGAGAGGTTGTCCCATCGTCTATCAAGCAGGCATGATGTGCTCTTAGATTGTTTGTATACAATCCATTGAACAATACTACTGGCTGGCTCATTGATGGCCCTTGACTCAAATCAGCAAGGGTCTGGCCGGTTTCAGGCAGTCTCGCAATTGATAAAACCCTGCCAAGGAGATTCACGATGTTTGCGAAAGCTGTAGCGGTATCCCTGCTGACCCTCGCCAGCGCTTCTGTGTTCGCCGCCGAGTGCTCGGTGACCGTCGACTCGACTGACCAGATGTCCTTCAACACCAAGGAGTTCACCGTCGACAAGAGCTGCAAGGAGTTCACCGTCAAGCTGACCCACTCCGGCAGCCTGCCGAAGAACGTCATGGGTCACAACCTGGTGATCAGCAAGACCGCCGACATGCAGGCCATCGCCAACGAGGGCATGTCCCAAGGGCTGGACAAGGATTACATCAAGGCTGACAACGCCGCGATCATCGCCCACACCAAGATGATCGGCGCGCCTGAGAAGGAAACCGAAGTGAAGTTCGATGCGACCAAGCTCGAAGCCGGTGGCGACTACAGCTTCTTCTGCACCTTCCCGGGCCACATCTCGATGATGAAGGGCAAGGTTGTCGTCAAGTAATGACAGCTGTGTAGGGCCTTAGGGCCCCATTCGCGGGCAAGCCCGCTCCCACAGGTTGTTCACTGCCATTGAGAACAGTGAACAACCTGTGGGAGCGGGCTTGCCCGCGAAGCTTTTTATGGGGCGAACGGCAGTTCGCGCTTGTGCTGGGTCTTGCGGTAGGTGGCGACGATGATGTCGAACGCTGCCTGGTCAACCGGCTGCCCATGCAGGAAGGCATCGATCTGCTGATAGGTCACGCCATGTGATGCCTCGTCCGGCTTGCCTGGTTCCAGGTCTTCCAGGTCTGCAGTTGGCACCTTCTCCACCAGCGATTCCGGCGCACCGAAGCTGCGCGCGATCGCCCGCACCTGGTTCTTCACCAGCCCGCTCAGCGGCGCCAGGTCACAGGCACCATCACCGAACTTGGTAAAGAAGCCCATCACCGCCTCGGCGGCGTGGTCGGTGCCGATCACCAGGCCTGCGCGCGCGCCAGCGATGGTGTACTGGGCGACCATGCGGGTGCGCGCCTTGACGTTGCCAACGACGAAGTCGACCAGGGTCGGCGAGCCGTTCTTCAGCTCCACCACTTCGGCGGCCAGGGCTCGGACGGCCGGGGCGATATCGACGGTGTGCACTTCGTCTGCCTTGATCACCTCCAGGCAGGCCTGGGCGTCGTGTTCGTCGTGCTGCACCTGGTAGGGCAGGCGTACGGCGATGAAGGTGTAGGCCTTGTCGCCGGTCTCCGCGCGCAGCTCATTGACGGCGCGCTGGGCGAGCAGGGCGGCGGTCAGCGAATCGACGCCGCCGCTGATGCCCAGCACCAGGGTCTTGAGTCGGGCGTTGGCCAGGCAGTCCTTGATGAAGGCCACGCGCCGGGCCACTTCCTTCTCGAGCGCGGCGGCGTCGGCGAAGGGTGGCTGTACCTTGAGCGCCTTGGCAATCTCTTGCTGAACGGCTTGCATGGGTTACTCCTTGCTAGGGACTTTGAATACGTGACGCAGGTAGGCGACGAAGTTCTCGTCGCGGCATTGGGTCTTGGCGGCTTCGTCGGAAATCTTCGCCACTGGCGAGCCGTTGCAGTCGGTCATTTTAAGCACGATGCTCATCGGCGCCACACCCGGGATGTCACAGGTCAGGTTGGTGCCGATGCCGAAGCTGACATTGATGCGGCCGCGCAGTGCGCGGAAGATCTGCAGGGTGCGCGGCAGGTCCAGGCCATCGGAGAACACCAGGGTCTTGGTCATCGGATCGATCCCCAGCTTGCGATAGTGCGCGATGGCCTTTTCCGCCCAGGCCACCGGCTCGCCCGAATCGTGGCGCAGGCCGTCGAAGAGCTTGGCGAAGTACAGGTCGAAGTCGCCGAGGAACGCATCCATGGTGATGCAGTCGGTCAGGGCGATGCCGAGCAGCCCGCGGTACTCGCGTACCCAGCAGTCCAGCGCGGCGATCTGGCTGTCGATCAGCCGCGGGCCGAGCTGCTGGTGGGCCATGATCCATTCATGGGCCATGGTGCCGAGCGGCTTGATATCCAGTTTCCATGCCAGGTCGACGTTGCTGGTGCCGACGAAGCGTGCCGGGAAGTCATCGCGCATCACCCGTACCACCTCTTCCTGCACGCGGCTCGAGAAGCGTCGGCGGGTACCGAAGTCGGCGACTTGCAGGGCGCTCAGCTCCTCTTCACTGGCATTGGCGCGCAACCAGTCGAACTTGCGATAGAGCTGGTCGCGCGCAGCGTTCAGGCGCATCTGCGGATGCAGGGCGCGGTTGCGCACTTCGCTGATGATCGCCAGCAGCGGCACCTCGAACAGGATCACGTGCAGCCACGGGCCGCGCAGGCGCAGGAACAACTGGTCGTGCTCGATGCCGATGCGCACATAGCGCAGGTTGAAGCGGAACAGGCCGAGAAAGCGCAGGAAGTCGGGCTTGAGGAAGCTGATGCGTTCGAGGAAGGTCAGTTGGCCGTCGTCGAGGGTGAGGTCGGCCAGCCGTTCGATCTGCCGGCGGATTTCACCCAGATAGGGGCGCAGGTCTTCGCCGTTGCGGCAGCGGAATTCCCATTCCACGTCGGCGTCCGGGTAGTTGTGCAGGACGCCCTGCATCATGGTGAGCTTGTAGAAGTCGGTGTCGAGCAGGTTATGCACGATGCGCTCGGCGAATGCGCTCTCGCTCATCAAAAAGGCTCCGGAAGCAGCGAATGGCGGACATTGTGCCAGCCTTTTGGGTGTTGTGGTGTCTGGGCTGGCCTCTTCGCGGGCAAGCTCGCTCCTACAGAGGAGTGGGAGCGGGCTTGCCCGTGAAGGGGTCAGAACCGCCAGATCGGGTGTTTTTCCGTGCACCAGCTAGCCTTCAAACAGTGCTGCCTGTAGCAGTGACGCACCAGCGGTGTGCACTTCGGTGACGTCCACTGTTACAGGGCGGTTGCACGTAAACACTTGCGAGGGTTGCAATGATGGCACCTTGCGGTTGCTCCTTTGTTTTGCGTTCAGTGGCGCCTGCCCTGTGGCAGACGGTTGCACGCTCAATAAAGAAACGACCGCCGGAGGTCTGCAGTGGCCCAGCGAAGTGTGTTTTCCCGGAAGACAAAACTGATGGCACGGCCCTTGCTCGGAGCACAGGGTTGATGAAGTTGTAGTGCCAACTAAAAAAACTCTAGGAGCACCACCTCATGTCGCAGACGTTTTACAAGAAAGGTTTCCTGGCACTGGCCGTGGCTACGGCACTGGGTGTTTCTTCGTACGTACAGGCCGACGTAAAGATCGGCGTAGCGGGCCCGATGACCGGCGCCAACGCAGCGTTTGGCGAGCAATACATGAAGGGCGCCCAGGCGGCAGCCGATGTGGTCAACAAGGCTGGCGGCATCAACGGCGAGAAGATCGTCCTGGTCAAGGGCGATGACGCGTGCGAGCCGAAGCAGGCCGTGGCCGTGGCCAACCGCCTGGTCGATCAGGACAAGGTGATCGGCGTGGTCGGACACTTCTGCTCCTCCAACACCATTCCCGCTTCCGAGGTGTACGACGAAGCCGGCGTCATCGCGATCACCCCCGGGTCGACCAACCCGCAGGTCACCGAGCGCGGCCTGTCGGCCATGTTCCGCATGTGCGGTCGTGACGACCAGCAGGGCATCGTCGCCGGCGACTACATCGTCGATGTGCTCAAGGGCAAGAAGGTCGCGGTCCTGCACGACAAGGACACCTATGGCCAGGGCCTGGCCGATGCGACCAAGGCGCAGCTCGAGAAGCGCGGCGTCAAGCCTGTGCTGTACGAAGGCCTGACCCGTGGCGAGAAGGACTTCAGTGCCGTGGTCACCAAGATCCGCTCCACCGGCGCCGACGTCGTCTACTTCGGCGGGCTGCACCCGGAAGCCGGTCCGCTGGTGCGCCAGCTGCGCGAGCAGGGCCTGAAGGACGTCAAGTTCATGTCCGACGACGGTATCGTCACCGACGAACTGGTGGCCACCGCAGGCGGTGCGCAGTACACCGACGGCGTGTACATGACCTTTGGTGCCGACCCGCGCCTGCTGCCAGACAGCAAGGCGGTGGTCGAGGAGTTCCGCAAGGCCGGCACCGAGCCTGAGGGCTACACCTTGTACGCCTACGCCTCGGTCCAGGCGCTGGCCGCCGCGTTCAACGGCGCCAAGTCGAACAAGGGCGAAGACGCCGCCAAGTGGCTCAAGGCCAATCCGGTCAAGACCGTCATGGGCGAGAAGAAGTGGGACAGCAAGGGCGACCTGACCGTCTCCGACTACGTGGTCTACCAGTGGGATGCCAACGGCAAGTACCACCAGCTGGAAAAACAAAAATAACAATGGCTTGAAGCCCGGTCGCCTTGGCGCACCGGGCCGCGGCCCCGCGGTATTTGTACTTTATCCGTAGATCTGCACAGTCCTGCGCGGCGAGGGACGCTCTACCCTTGCCCCCGCCGTGGTCGGCGCTCGTGCAATCTCAATAGGTGAGATTGCGTTATGGATGGTATTTTCCTGCAGCAACTGATCAATGGGCTGACCCTCGGGTCTGTCTATGGTCTGATCGCCATCGGCTACACAATGGTCTATGGCATCATCGGCATGATCAACTTCGCGCACGGCGAGGTGTATATGATCTCCGCGTATCTCGCGGCGATCAGCCTGGCATTGCTGGCCTACTTCGGTATCGAATCCTTCCCGCTGCTGATGCTTGGCACGCTGTTGTTCACCATTGTCGTCACCGGTGTCTATGGCTTCACCATCGAGCGCATCGCCTACAAGCCGCTGCGCAACTCCACTCGCCTGGCTCCGCTGATCAGCGCCATCGGCATCTCGCTGATCCTGCAGAACTACGCGCAGCTCAGCCAGGGCGCGCGTCAACAAGGCGTACCGACCCTGCTCGAAGGCGCCTGGCGCGTCGATATCGGCACCGGCTTCGTCCAGCTCACCTACACCAAGATCTTCATCCTGGTTGCCGCCTTCGTCGGCATGGGCCTGCTCACCTACGTGATCAAGTACACCAAGCTCGGGCGCATGTGCCGCGCCACCCAGCAGGACCGCAAGATGGCGTCGATCCTCGGGATCAACACCGACCGCGTGATCTCCTATGTGTTCGTCATCGGTGCGGTGATGGCGGCGCTGGCGGGTGTGCTGATCACCATGAACTACGGCACCTTCGACTTCTACGCGGGCTTCATCATCGGCATCAAGGCGTTCACTGCCGCGGTGCTCGGGGGCATCGGCTCGTTGCCGGGTGCCATGCTCGGCGGGATCATCCTGGGCATCTCCGAATCGCTGTTCTCTGGCCTGGTCAACTCCGACTACAAGGACGTGTTCAGCTTCTCGCTGTTGGTGATGATCCTCATCTTCCGTCCACAAGGCCTGCTCGGTCGCCCGCTCGTGGCTAAGGTGTGATCATGTCCGTTGCCAATACTGCCTCCACTTCTCCAAGCAAGGGCTTCGACATCAAGCGCAGCCTGATCGAGACCCTCGTCGCCGGCCTACTGGCGCTCATCGTTTTCGGCCCGGTCGTCGGCGTGGTGCTCGACGGCTACAGCTTCAATGCAGAACCCCGGCGAGTCGCGTGGCTGGTCGGCGGGGTGATGATCGGTCGCTTCGTGCTCAGCCTGTTCCTGCAGACACCCACCGGCCAACGCCTGCTGCAAGGCTTCGACAGCGGCGGCTCCGGCGTGCACGTGCTGGCTCCCGACTACAAGTCGCGCCTGCGCTACATCATCCCGGCGCTGATCGTCATCGCCATCGTCTTCCCGATCTTTGCCAACAAGTACCTGCTGACCGTGGTCATCCTCGGGCTGATCTACGTGCTGCTGGGCTTGGGCCTGAACATCGTGGTCGGCCTTGCCGGACTGCTCGACCTGGGTTACGTGGCGTTCTACGCCATCGGCGCCTACGGCCTGGCGTTGGGCTACCAGTACCTGGGGCTGGGCTTCTGGACCGTGCTGCCATTGGCGGCCATCGCTGCGGCGCTGGCGGGATGCATACTGGGCTTCCCGGTGCTGCGCATGCATGGCGACTACTTGGCGATCGTCACCCTGGGGTTCGGTGAAATCATTCGCCTGGTGCTGAACAACTGGTTGTCGTTCACCGGTGGCCCGAACGGCATGCCGGCGCCGTCGCCGACCTTCTTCGGGCTGGAGTTCGGCCGTCGGGCGAAGGATGGCGGGGTGCCGTTCCACGAGTTCTTCGGTATCGAATACAACGCCAACTACAAGTTCCTGTTCATCTACATCGTGCTGTTCCTGGTGGTATTGGCGGTGCTCTACATCAAGCACCGGCTCACGCGCATGCCGGTCGGTCGAGCCTGGGAGGCGCTGCGTGAAGACGAGATCGCCTGCCGTTCGATGGGCCTGAACCACGTGCTGGTCAAGCTTTCGGCCTTTACCCTGGGCGCCTCTACTGCGGGCCTTGCCGGGGTGTTCTTCGCCACTTACCAGGGTTTCGTCAACCCGTCGTCGTTCACCTTCTTCGAATCGGCCTTGATCCTGGCCATCGTCGTGCTTGGCGGCATGGGCTCGACCGTGGGCGTGGTGATCGCCGCCTTCGTGCTGACCGTGGCGCCGGAGCTGCTGCGCAGCTTCTCCGAGTACCGCGTGCTGCTGTTCGGTGTGCTGATGGTGCTGATGATGATCTGGCGACCGCGAGGGCTGATCCGCATCAGCCGCACTGGCGTGGTCCCACGTAAAGGAGTGGCGCCATGAGCGACGAAATCATTCTCTCGGTCGATAACCTGATGATGCAGTTCGGCGGCATCAAGGCGCTCAGCGACGTCAGCCTGAAGGTCAAGCGCAACCAGATCTTCGCCCTGATCGGCCCCAACGGCGCCGGCAAGACCACGGTGTTCAACTGCCTGACCGGCTTCTACAAGGCCAGCGGCGGGCGCATCGAGCTGAACGTGCGTGGCCGTCACACCAACGTCATCCAACTGCTGGGCGAACGCTTCGAGGCGACGGATTTCGTCTCCCCGGCGCGCTTCGCCAACCGCCTGTACTACAAGATGTTCGGTGGCACCCACCTGGTGAACCGCGCGGGCCTGGCACGCACCTTCCAGAACATTCGCCTGTTCAAGGAAATGTCGGTGGTGGAAAACCTGCTGGTGGCCCAGCACATGTGGGTCAACCGCAATCTGCTGGCCGGGGTGCTCAACACCAAGGGCTATCGCCAGGCCGAAAGCGATGCGTTGGACCACGCGTTCTACTGGTTGGAGGTGGTCGATCTGGTCGATTGCGCCAACCGCCTGGCCGGCGAGCTGTCTTACGGTCAGCAGCGCCGCCTGGAGATCGCCCGGGCCATGTGCACGCGGCCGAAGATCATCTGCCTGGACGAGCCGGCCGCCGGCCTCAACCCGCAGGAGACCGAGGCCCTGAGCCGCATGATTCGTGTGCTGCGCGACGAGCACGACATCACCGTGGTGCTGATCGAGCATGACATGGGCATGGTCATGAGCATTTCCGATCACATCGTCGTGCTCGACCACGGCAATGTGATCGCCGAAGGCGCCCCGCAGGACATCCGCAACAACCCGACGGTAATCGCCGCCTACCTGGGTGCCGACGAAGAGGAACTGATATGAGTGCACCCATTCTCGAGCTCAAGGACCTGGATGTGTTCTACGGGCCGATCCAGGCGCTGAAGAAGGTCTCGATGCATATCGAGGAGGGCGAGACGGTCAGCCTGATCGGTGCCAACGGCGCGGGCAAGTCCACGCTGCTGATGTCGATTTTCGGCCAGCCGCGGGCAGCTTCCGGGCAGATCCTCTACCGTGGCACCGACATTACCCGCAAGTCGTCGCACTACATCGCCTCCAACGGCATCGCCCAGTCGCCGGAAGGGCGGCGGGTGTTCCCCGACATGACCGTCGAGGAGAACCTGATGATGGGCACCATCCCCATCGGCGACAAGCATGCCGACGAAGACATGCAGCGCATGTACGAGCTGTTCCCGCGACTCAAGGAGCGCCGCAACCAGCGGGCCATGACCATGTCCGGCGGCGAGCAGCAGATGCTGGCCATCGCCCGTGCCTTGATGAGCCGCCCCAAGCTGCTGTTGCTGGACGAGCCGTCGCTGGGGTTGGCGCCGATCGTGGTCAAGCAGATCTTCTCGACCCTGCGCGAACTGGCCAAGACCGGCATGACCATTTTCCTGGTCGAGCAGAACGCCAACCATGCGCTGAAACTGTCGGACCGGGCGTATGTGATGGTCAACGGCCAGATTCGCATGACCGGGACCGGGCAGGAGTTGCTGGTCAACGAAGAGGTGCGCAGCGCGTATCTGGGCGGGCATTGAGGTGGGGCAGGGGCTGCAAGGCAGCCCCGGTCGCCAATGTGGACAACTTGTCGCACATCGCGCTTGAAACACCGTAGATTCCTTGCATAAACCCTTGTTTCCACAGGCACGGTCTTTTCCACGATTAATGTGGAACCGCCTGTGGAAAACATGGTGGCACCTCGCTGGACCCCTCGCACTCCAAGGCCTGCATGGCAATGATCAATAATTGATCAATCGAGCTTTGTGCACAATTCCGTGGCTCTTTTGCCGTTGAAACGCGGCCAGGGATCGCTGCTGTCTTTCTGTGGATAAGTCTGTGCGCAACCCTTGGACAGACCGCTGTACACGGCATGGCTGAAAGCGTTGAGCCATCACCCTGAGCGCTCTGAAAGAGTTCCCTCAGGCCACAGGGTTCCCTTTACCCGACGAGTTGCCCCCAATCCGTGGGGAAAGCCTTGTGGATAAGATGCGTATAGCCTGCACCAGCCCTTGTGCTGCAAGGCTTTCGAGGCGTTGCCTGTTTTTTGACCAGTACCGAAAACGGCTTGCTGCCGGCGAGCGCCGCGGGCATGCTGCAAGGCCTGCGACGACCCCTACAGCGAAGGAGAACAGCATGACGTCCACCGTATTCATCACAGGTGCCACTTCCGGTTTCGGTGAAGCCACTGCCCGTCGTTTCGCCGACGCGGGCTGGAAGCTGGTGCTCACCGGTCGCCGCAAGGAGCGCCTGGACGCCCTGTGCGCCGAGCTGTCGGCCAAGACCGAGGTGTTGGGCCTGGTGGTCGACGTGCGCGACCGCAAGGCAATGGAGGCGGCGATTGCCGGCCTGCCGCCGACCTTCGACAAGTTGCAGGGCCTGGTCAACAACGCAGGGCTGGCCCTGGGCGCCGACCCTGCGCCGCAGTGCGACCTGGACGACTGGGAAACCATGGTCGACACCAACATCAAGGGCCTGATGTACACCACCCGCCTGCTGTTGCCGCGCCTGATCGCCCATGGCCGTGGCGCAAGCATCCTCAACGTGGGTTCGGTGGCGGGCAACTACCCCTATCCGGGCAGCCATGTGTATGGCGGCACCAAGGCCTTTGTCGGGCAGTTCTCCCTGAGCCTGCGCTGCGACCTGCGCGGCACCGGCGTACGGGTGACCAACATCGAGCCGGGGCTGTGCGAAAGCGAGTTCTCGCTGGTGCGCTTCGGTGGCGACCAGTCGCGCTACGACGCTACCTACGCGGGCGCCGAGCCGATCCAGCCGCAGGACATCGCCGACACCATCTTCTGGGTGCTCAACCAGCCGGCGCACATCAACATCAACAACCTTGAACTGATGCCGGTAAGCCAGGACTGGGCTGGGTTCTCGATCGACCGCTCGGCCAAGGGCTGAAAACGGTTCCTCGCCAACTCTTGTAGGAGCAACTGTCTTGCTCAAAATCTAAAGGTCAGCCCAATCCCCCTGTAGGAGCGGGCTTGCCCGCGAACACGGGCGTAGCCCGTGCCAGGCAGCGCGGTGTCTTTTTCGCGGGCAAGTCGGGGCGCCGAACCGCCGCTCCTACAGCCATTAGTGCAGGCGTTGCAGGCCTTCGAGGCAAGTGGCCAGGTGGTAGGGCGTGGTGGACGGCATGTCGTGCCGGCTGACTGCGCCCTGGCCATCACGGCATTCGTGCCAGCCGCCGGCATGCAGGAAGTTGTCTTCGAGGGCTTTGAGCTGGGTCATCAGCTTTGCCTCGTTGCCTGGCTTCAACGCCAGCGCCCGCAGATATTCGGCCTGGGCCCAGATCCGCTGGGTCGCATCGATCACCTTGCCATCCACATCCAGCGACGCGAGCACCGCCGCATCCTTCACGCCGCAACCCTCGGCGTACTCGAACGCCCGGCTGATCGATGCATGCAGCGGGGTCCCGCGCAGCAGTGGCGAGGTGTCGAGCAGGTAGAACCATTCGAACTGATGCCCAGGCTCGAACCAGTTATCCACAGCACCGCGGGGTTTTTCCAGCATCACGCCGTGGGTCGGATCGATGAACTGCGCCTGCAGGGCTGTGCATAACTGCAGCAGGGCCGCTTGCGCGGCATCGTCCTTACGCACGGCCAGGGTTTGCAGGAAGGCTTCGGCCAGGTGCATCTGCGGGTTCTGCAGCGGGCCGCTGCCAAGGTCGGACCAGTCTTCGCCCAGCACGGCTTCGTACAGACCATCATCCCGAGCGAACTGCTCCTCGATGATTTCCAGGGCCGCGTTCAGCGCCGACTCGACCAGCCCTTCGCCGACCTTGCCCCAGTAGTGGGCGCAGGCGAAGACGATGAAGGCGTGGGTGTAGAGGTCCTTGCGTCGGTCCAGTGGCTTGCCGTCGGCATCGATGCTGTAGAACCAGCCGCCGTGCTCGGCGTCGTGAAAATGTCGCTGCAGCGAGCGGAACAGCGCGGCAGCGCGCTCGGCGGCACCGGGTTGCTCGATGCGGCTGCTGAACAGGTAGAGCTGACGTGCGCAGGCCATGGCGCGGTAGCGCTGCACCGGCAGGGGGTGGTGTTCGGCGTCGAGGGCTTCGAAGGGCAGGGCCATGTCGGCGTTCCACCCGGGACCTTGCCACAAGGGCACGATGCGCTCGGCGAAATGTTCGCGCACAGAAGCCAGGCAGGTGGTCAACTCGGACGGGGTAGGGCGGGGGTTGGACATGAAGGCGCTCGTCGCAATCGGGCAGGGCGCCATGGTAGCAGAACTGGGGAAGGGGTTGATTGTGCCGGCCGCTTCGCGGACTTCAGCCCGGATTCCCCAAGCCCTGCCAATGCCGCGCCCCGACGAAGATGAAGCGCAGTTGCTGGGTGATCTTGTCCTGGGCGGTCAGCGCCTGCGGGCACGCCGGATCAGGGCTGTCGATCAGCTCTGGCAGGGTGGCGAACACGGTCTTGACCACCAGGTCGGCCATCACCCCCAGGGCGGCGCTGTCCAGGTGCTGCCAGCGGGTCATGCGTGCAAGGTCGGTGGCCAGGTCAGAGCTGATGTCCCGGCGTAGCCGGGCGATGGCCTGGCGCACGGGCTGCGAGCCGCCGTACTGCTCACGGGCGAGGAACAGGAACTGGGCGCGGTGTGCCGCCACCACATCGAGAAAGATGCGCACCGAGGCGTCGGTGATGCCGCCGAGTTCGAATTCGTTGTGGCGCACCAGGCGAATGGTCTGGCGGAAAGTTGCGTCGACCTCGGCGACCAGCGCGAGGCCCAGGGCATCCATGTCGGGGAAATGCCGATAGAAACCGGTGGGGACGATGCCAGCGGCCTTGGCCACTTCGCGCAGGCTGATGCTGCCAAAGCCACGGCCACTCTCCATGAGCTGGCAGGCGGCGTCGAGCAAGGCCTGGCGGGTCTGTTGCTTCTGTTCGGCACGCGGCAGCATGGGGTTCTGGATTCTGTGACTGTACGGCTGGGCACTCTAGATAAAAAAACGAAGCCCGGTCAATGGACCGGGCTTTGGAGGGGAGCAAGCGCTGTATGTCGAGTTGTCGTTATCAGCCATGGGCATCAGCTCACGCGGCGGATTTCGACCAGACGATCCGAGCCACCTTCGGCAACGCGGTTGTTACGTTCGATCAGACGATCCGAGCCACCTTCGGCAACGCGGTTGTTACGTTCGATCAGGCGATCCGAGCCACCTTCGGCAACGCGATTGCTACGTTCGATCAGACGGTCCGAGCCACCTTCGGCAACGCGGTTGTTACGTTCGATCAGGCGATCCGAGCCACCTTCGGCAACGCGGTTGTTACGTTCGATCAGGCGATCCGAGCCACCTTCGGCAACGCGGTTGTTACGTTCGATCAGACGGTCCGAGCCACCTTCGGCAACGCGGTTGTTGCGTTCGATCAGACGATCCGAGCCACCTTCGGCAACGGTTTTCAGGGGCTGGGCAATCACTGCCGAGCTGGAACGGGCTTCGGCGCTCAGGTGTTGGTCGGCAGCCGGCAAGGCGAAGGCGTTGGCGGCAAGGATGGAAAGACTCAGGCTCAGCAGCAGTTGGCGTTTCATGATTCGGTGCTCCTCGTGGGACGCTGGAAAGTGGGTACGAGGGCAATGCTACGCTTGGTAACTCAAGAAAAAAGTTCATATGGCTAATGGTAACAATCGACGGAAATGATGGTTGGGCGCAAAGGCTCTGGATCAATGATTTCGGGGTGATGGGTGGCTAGGTGCTACCCCGTTTTGCCGGTAACACCCGG
This sequence comes from Pseudomonas wayambapalatensis, assembly GCA_014268975.2. GTDB lineage: Bacteria > Pseudomonadota > Gammaproteobacteria > Pseudomonadales > Pseudomonadaceae > Aquipseudomonas > Aquipseudomonas wayambapalatensis. Next base: position 835,399 of record CP077096.1, read on the forward strand.
GTCGATTTCATCCCCGAAGCTGAGAATTAGGTCAGGAAAAACTTCGCTATCATTGCTGTCATCGATAAAACCCCGCGGGCTTTCGTCAGTCCGAAGTAATGAACGCCTTTGCCGCACCGCTTCATGTCATGCAGTCAGGAGAGCCCCGCAATGACGCGCCCCGCCAGAATCTTTACCTGGACCCTCGCTATCCTCGCGGCCTTGCTGGCGATACTGGTGGTGGTGATCGCCACCTTCGACTGGAACCGTATCAAGCCGTTGCTCAACGAGAAGGTCTCCGAGGCCCTGCATCGGCCTTTCGCCATCAATGGCAACCTCGCCGTGCACTGGCAGCGCGAGCCCGATGAGGGCGGCTGGCGCGCCTGGGTGCCGTGGCCGCGCTTCGTGGCCGAAGACCTGACCCTGGGCAATCCCGACTGGCTCAAGGAGCCGCAGATGGTCGGCCTGGAACGTGTCGAGTTTCGCCTGTCGCCGCTACCGCTGTTGTTCCAGCAGATCTCGATCCCGCGCATCGACCTCACCCATCCCACCGCCAGCCTGACCCGCCTGGCCGACGGCCGGGCCAACTGGACCTTCGACTTCGGGCCCAAGGACGAGAACGCCGAACCGTCGAAATGGGTGCTGGATATCGGCGCCATCGGCTTCGACCAAGGCAACGTCACTTTCGACGACCAGACCCTGCAGACCAGCATGAAAGTGCAGATCGACCCGCTGGGCAAGCCGATCCCTTTCAGCGAGATCGTCGGCAAGGCCAGCGCGGAAAAGGTCGGTGGTGCGCAGGATTACGCGTTCGGGCTCAAGGCCGAAGGTCGCTACAAGGGCCAGGCAGTGTCCGCGACCGGCAAGATCGGCGGCCTGCTGGCGCTGCAGGACGCCAGGCAGCCATTCCCGCTGCAGGTCGATGCACGCGTCGGCGATACGCGCGCAGCGGTCGCCGGCACCTTGACCGATCCACGCAACCTTGGCGCCCTTGACCTGCGCCTGAAACTTTCCGGCAGCAGCCTGGGCAACCTCTATCCACTGACTGGCGTGACTTTGCCCGATACCCCGGCCTATGCCACCGACGGTCATCTCACCGCCAACCTGCACGATCCGCAGGGCGCGCGTTTTCGCTATGAAGGGTTCAACGGCAAGATCGGTGACAGCGACATCCATGGCGACCTGGCCTTCGTGGCCAGCCAGCCACGGCCCAAGCTTTCCGGCAACCTGGTCTCCAACCAGTTGCTGTTCAAGGACCTGGCGCCACTGATCGGCGCCGACTCCAACGCCGAGCAGAAAGCCCGTGGTGGCGCCAGCAAGCAGCCGACCGGCAAGGTGCTGCCGGTAGAGGAGTTCCGCACCGAGCGGTGGCGGGCGATGGATGCCGACGTGACGTTCGCTGGCAAGCGCATCGTGCATAGCGAGCAGTTGCCGTTCAAGGATCTGTCTGCCCATGTGGTGCTCGAGGACGGTCTGCTGCGTATGGTCCCGCTGCGCTTTGGCGTGGCCGGCGGCAACCTCGATGCCAATATTCGCCTCGATGGCCGCTCGGTGCCGATGCAGGGCCGCGCACGCCTGACTGCCCGCGGCTTCAAGCTCAAGGAACTGTTCCCCACCTTTGCCCCGATGCAGACCAGTTTCGGTGAGCTGAACGGCGATGCCGACCTGAGCGGACGCGGCAATTCAGTGGCGGCGTTGCTGGGCACCTCCAATGGCGACCTGCGGCTGCTGATCAACGATGGCGCGATCAGCCGCAGCCTGATGGAGATCGCCGGGCTCAACGTTGGCAACTATGTGGTCGACAAGCTGTTCGGTGACGAGGATGTGAAGATCAACTGCGCGGCGGCCGATGTCGGTATCAAGGATGGTTTGGCGACCACGCGGCTGTTCGTGTTCGACACCGAGAACGCGATCATCTACATCGATGGCACGGCGAATTTTGCCAGCGAGCAACTGGACCTGAAGGTCACTCCGGAATCCAAGGGCCTGCGCCTGTTCTCGCTGCGCTCACCGCTGTACGTGCGCGGGCCTTTCGCCAAGCCCAGTGCTGGCGTGCAGGCGGTGCCGCTGGCCTTGCGTGGCGCAGGGATGGTGGCACTGGGTGTGGCGATCGGGCCAGCTGCGGGGTTGCTTGCGCTGATTGCCCCCGGTGGTGATGTGCCCAACCAGTGCACGCCGCTGCTGGAGCGGATGAAGGCCGGCAAGGCGCCTGCGGCGGTGAAGCCGAAGAAATAACGAGGCGAGGAATTAGGGGGAAATAGAGGGAAAGATACGCGATGGCTTACAGGTTGCTCGCGGACATCCTTGCCGCGAGCGATCCGCACCTGCAGTGCTTACAACCCTTGCAGCAGGTCCGACATATCGTCGGCGTGCTCTTCTTCCTGGGCCAGGATGTCTTCGAAGATACGACGGGTGGTCGGGTCCTTGTCACCGATGTACTGAATGATCTCGCGGTAGCTGTCGATGGCGATACGCTCGGCGACCAGGTCTTCGAGCACCATCTCCTTGAGATTGCTGCCGGCCACGTACTGCGCGTGGGAGTTCTTGCTCAGGTTGTCCGGGTTGAAATCCGGCTCGCCGCCCAGTTGGACGATCCGCTCGGCCAGCTTGTCGGCGTGTTCGGCTTCCTGGTTGGCGTGCTCGAGAAACTCCTCGGCGGCGACGCTGGCCTTGATGCCACTGGCCATGAAGTAGTGGCGCTTGTAGCGCAGGGTGCAGACCAGCTCGGTGGCCAGCGACTCGTTCAGCAGGCGGATGATTTCCTGGCGGTCGGCGTGGTAGCCCTCGGTGACCGCGCCTTGCTCGACATGCTGGCGCGCGCGCTGGCGCAAGGTGTTGATATCGGTCAGTTCAACGTTGCTCATGACTCTCTCCATACAGATCAGGGGTTGGGGCGGGAGGGCTCACTGGCCGGGGACGGCCTTGCGGTCCTCTTCTCGTTGCTTGCAGGTCTTGAAGCCTTTGGCATCGACATGGCCGCTGGCGTCGAAGCGCACGTAGTAGGGCTGCTGCTTGCCATCCTTGTAGAGGATGTAGTCGTTGCAGATCCCGCCGTTGGGCAGGTCGCTCATATTCGACGGGCTGCCGCCGATGGCGATGACCTTTTGCGTGGTCATGCCGTGCTCGACCTGCTTGACCAGCGGCTCGTCGCGGTAGGTCACGTAGTCCACCGGGTTCTCCGGGCGACTGCCGCAGGCGGCGAGGGTCGTGCTTGCGACAAGAATGGCCAGGATCGCTTTGTTCATGGTTCCGCTCCTTGCAGAAGGTCCGTTGCGGGTAGCTGTTAAGGTTGGAACCGCACGGCGCGTCAGGAGTTCGATTCATCAAGCGAAGCGGCGACTACTCTGGGAAGGGCAGGGTTCAGGGAGAGAAATGGCAGATGGCAAACGAACTGGCCACACGCTACCCGCTGGTGCTGGTGCCGGGCATGCTCGGTTTCGTGCGGTTGCTGCTCTATCCGTACTGGTTCGGCATCGTCCCGGCGTTGCGCCGGGGCGGGGCGCAGGTGTTTGCAGTGCAGGTCTCGCCGCTGCATTCCAGCGAGGTGCGTGGCGAGCAGTTGCTGGCGATCATCGAAGACATCTGCCAGCGCACCGGGGCAGACAAGGTCAATCTCATCGGCCACAGCCAGGGTGCGTTGAGTGCGCGCTATGCCGCGGCCTGCAGGCCCGGGCGGGTGGCGTCGGTGACCTCGGTGGCCGGCCCCAACCAGGGCTCGGAACTTGCCGATTATCTCGAACGCAGCGCCCCTGGCGACTCGGCCCGGGGGCGCCTGCTCAAGGCTGCGCTGCATGGCCTGGCGCTGCTGCTGGTGTGGCTGGAGACCGGCTGGCGCCGTGATCCGCTACCCATCGATGTGCATGCCTCGCATCAGTCGCTGACCTGTTCGGGCGTGGCGCTGTTCAACCAGGCGTATCCGCAGGGATTGCCGCAGCACTGGGGCGGCGAGGGGGCCGCCGAGGTCGGTGGCGTGCGCTATTACTCCTGGTCCGGCATCCTGCAGCCCGGGCGTACCGACAAGGGCTGGAACCGCTTCGATGGCAGCAACCGGTTCTGCCGCCTGTTCGCCCGCAGTTTTACCCGCGAGAAAGGCCAGTGCGATGGCATGGTCGGGCGTTGCAGTTCGCACCTGGGCCAGGTGATCGGCGACGATTACCCGCTCGATCACCTGGACATCGTCAACCAGCAGTTCGGTGCCGTGGGCAAGGGCGTCGACCCGGTGCGCCTGTTCACCGAGCACGCTGCCCGACTCAAGGCTGCCGGGCTGTAGGCGCGCGGCGCACGGGGGTAGTCCAGCGTTCGGCGAGGATGACCCCGGCCAGTGTCAGCAGGCCGCCATACAAGTGATAGCTGGCCAACTGCTCGTTCAGGACCCCGGCGGCGATCACGGCAGTCACCACCGGCAACAGGTTGAAGAACAGGGTCGTGCGGGTCGGCCCGAGCCTGTGCACGGCCTGCATCCAGAACTGCGGCGCGATCATCGACGCCAGTACACAGGCGTACAGTACCAGGCCGATATTGTTCGCGGTCAGCCCGGTCTTCTCTGACAGCAGGTACATCGGCAGCAGTACCAGGATCGCCATCCAGATCTGCATGTACAGCAGTTGCATCTGTGGCAGGCGCAATTGCCATTTCTTCAGCAGCACGCTGTACAGGGCGTAGGCGAAGGTGGCGACCAGCATCAGCAGGTCACCGCCATTGAGTCCTTGGTGCAGCAGCGCGCCGGGGTTGCCGGCGGACACCACCTCCAGCACGCCGAAGAACGACACCAGGGCGCCGAGCGAGGCGCCGTAGGTCAGGCGCTGGCCGAGCCAGGCGATCGACAGGGCCAGCGACATCAGCGGCATCAGCGAGAGGATGATGCCCATGTTGGTGGCACTGGTGATGCCGGCGGCGAAGTAGGCCATGCTCTGGTACATGACCATGCCCAGCACGCCGAGGACGAACAGCTTGCCCAACTGCGCTCGGATCGCCGCGCGGTTGCGCCACACCTGTGGCAGCAGGAACGGGGTGAGCAGCAGGCCGGCGAGCAGCCAGCGGTAGAAGCCGATCTCGGCGGGAAAGATCGCTCCGGCGGACATCTTGGTGACGACGGTGTTGCCGGCCCAGATAAGAATCGCCAGGACGGGGAAGCTGTAGTTCATGAGGCTTTGACTCGTGGGAATTGCTGTTTCGGTGCGGGCTTTTGCGGGAGTGAGGTTGTCCGCGAAAAACCACCGCAGATGCTCGCCATTATCCACTGTCTGTCTGCAAGGCTATACTCCCATCCAGACAACTCACCCTATGAAGCAGACAGCATGTCCGCCAAATACCTCGACCATCCCCGTTTCCCGAACTCCCGGCCCCGGTGTACTTTCGCTACGACGAGTTCGGCGCCGACACGGTCAGCGCCCCGCACTTTCATCCGTGGGGCCAGCTCAACTATGCCGCCCACGGCGTCATGCACCTGGATGTTGACGGCCAGCGTTTCATCTCGCCGCCAAACCATGCGGTCTGGGTGCCGCCTGACCGTGAACACGGTTGCTACAACCCGCAGGCCGTCGTGTTCCGCTCGGTCTATCTCGACCGCAGCCTGTGCGCCGAGCTGCCTTCCCAGCCCTGCAGCCTGGCGATCAGCGACATCCTCAAGGCGATCCTCGGCGACTTCGCCCGTCGTGACCTCAAGATCGCCCAGGACGAACGCGACCAGCGTCTGGTCCAGGTACTGCTCGACCAACTGCTGCTGGCGCCCACGCAAACCTGCTACCTGCCTTTCGCCCGCAGCGACGGCCTGCGTCAGGTGCTCGAGGCCCTGCACGCCGAACCCGGCGACAACCGCCCGCTCGGCCACTGGGCGGGGCTGGTGCATGTCAGCGAGCGTACCCTGGCCCGCCAGTTCATCCGCGAGCTGGGCATGAGCTTTGGTGAATGGCGCCTGCGCCTGCGCTTTCTGCGCGCCATCGAAGCGCTGGAGACCGGCACGCCGATCCAGAGCATCGCCTTCGACCTGGGCTACAGCAGTGCCTCGGCGTTCATCGCCATGTTCCAGCGCCAGGCCCGATGCACGCCGGAGCAGTACCGGCGGCGGGTGCGATCAGGGATGTAGGAATTGTTGTCTACACTCAGCTCGACGACCGCGCATCCTGCGCGGGACAAGGAGACCACTCCATGAAGATGCTGCACGTTTCATTGCTGGTACTGGGGATGTCGATCGTCGGCCAGGGATTCGCCGCCACCCCGCAACAGGAAAAGATGAAGACCTGCAACGCCGACGCGACCGCCAAGGAGCTCAAGGGTGACGAGCGCAAGGCGTTCATGAGCACCTGCCTGAAAAAAGCCGAGCCTGCCAAGCCAGCCACGCCGCAGGAGCGCATGAAGGCCTGCAACGCCGACCCGAAGGCCACGGCGCTCAAGGGCGACGAGCGCAAGGCATTCATGAGCGAATGCTTGAAGAAGAAGTGACCTGCGCCTATGCCTGTCGCCTGAAGGCTGGCAGACTGCGGGTCTTTCCGCTGTCTGCCGCCGAGGCTGTATGACTTTCACCCCCCGCCAGATCACCCTGGCCAGCTGCATCATCGTCGTTGCCAGCCTGCTCCTGGCGTTGCCCCTCAAGCTGTTGCCGAGCCTGCTCGCGGGCCTGCTGGTGTTCGAGCTGGTGAACATGCTCACCCCGCGCCTGCAGCCGCTGATCGCCGGGCAACGGGCGCGCTGGCTGGCGGTGGCGCTGCTCGGCACCCTGGTGGTGAGCACACTGACTTTGCTGATTGCCGGCGCTTTCAGCTTTCTGCTGCACGAAGCCGAAAACCCTGGCGCCTCGCTGGACAAGTTCATGGGGCTGGTGGAGCGCGCCCGGGGGCAGTTGCCGCCGTTCATCGAGGGTTACCTGCCGGCCAGCGCGGCAGAGTTCAAGGTGGCCATCGGCGACTGGATCCGCAGCCACCTGAGCGACCTGCAACTGGTTGGCAAGGGCATGGCACACATGTTCGTGACCCTGCTGATCGGCATGATCCTCGGCGCCATCATCGCCTTGCAGCGGCTGCCCGACCTGTCCCGACGCAAGCCGCTGGCCGCCGCGCTGTTCGAGCGCCTGAGCCTGCTGGTGCAGGCGTTTCGCAACATCGTCTTCGCGCAGATCAAGATCTCGCTGCTCAACACGGCGTTCACCGGCATCTTCCTCGCCGTGGTGCTGCCGCTGTTCGACGTGCACCTACCGCTGACCAAGACCCTGATCGTACTGACCTTCCTGCTCGGGCTGCTGCCAGTGATCGGCAACCTGATGTCCAACACCCTGATCACCATCGTCGGGCTGTCGCTGTCGATCTGGGTGGCGGCGGCGGCGCTGGGCTACCTGATCGTCATCCACAAGGTCGAGTATTTCCTCAACGCGCGGATCGTCGGTGGGCAGATCAGGGCCAAGTCGTGGGAACTGTTGCTGGCGATGCTGGTGTTCGAAGCGGCGTTCGGCTTGCCGGGGGTGGTGGCGGGGCCGATCTACTATGCCTACCTGAAGAGTGAGCTCAGGCGTATGGAGCTGGTCTGAGGGGGGCTTGAAATTGTACTGGCCTCTTCGCGGGTAAACCCGCTCCCACAGGTTCTCCGCTGCCTTCAAGGCATAGGTAACCCTGTGGGAGCGGGTTTACCCGCGAAGAGGCCAGTACAGGCAAAGGATCAAATTGTCCCGTAACGCTTGCGCGCCTCGATGGCCAGCCCGCTGCCAATGCTGCCGAAGATATTGCCTTCCACATGCCGCGCATTGGGCAGCATCGCCGCAACGCTGTTGCGCAGCGCCGGAATGCCGCTCGAGCCCCCGGTGAAGAACACCGTATCCACCTGCGTTTCACTGACCCCAGCCTTGGCCAGCAGCTCGCTGACACTGCCACGGACCCGCTGCAGCAGGCCGTCGATGGCGTCCTCGAACAGGCCGCGGGTCAGGTCCGCCGCCAGGCCCGGCTCGACCCTGCCCAGGTCGATGCGCCGACTGGCCTGGTCGGTCAGCTCGATCTTGCTGGCCTCCACTTCCATCGCCAGCCAGTGCCCGGCGCGCTGTTCGATCAGGTTGAACAGGCGGTCGATGCCCAGCGCATCCTCGATGTCGTAGCGCATGCTGCCCAGGGCCAGTTGCGACTTTTGCGAATACAGGGCGTTGATGGTGTGCCAGGTCGCCAGGTTCAGGTGGTAGCTGGTCGGCATCAGCGCGCCGCTCTTCATCCGGCTGCCATAACCGAACAGCGGCATCACGCCCTGCAGGCTCAGTTGCTTGTCGAAGTCGGTTCCGCCGATGTGCACGCCGCCGGTGGCGAGGATGTCATCCTGGCGCTCATCGACCAGGTGGCGCTCGGGCGACAGGCGGATCAGGGTAAAGTCCGAAGTACCGCCGCCGATATCGACGATGAGCACCAGCTCTTCGCGGCTGATGCCCGATTCATAGTCGAAGGCTGCGGCGATCGGTTCGTACTGGAACGACACGTCCTTGAAGCCGATCTTGCGCGCTACTTCGGCGAGGGTATCCTCGGCCTCCTGGTCGGCCGCCGGGTCTTCATCGACGAAGAACACCGGGCGGCCCAGCACCACCTGGTCGAAGCTGCGCCCGGCATTGGCCTCGGCGCGTTTCTTCAGCTCGCCGATGAACATGCCCAGCAGATCCTTGAACGGCAGGGCGCTGCCCAGCACGCTGGTGTCGTGCTTGATCAGCTTGGAGCCCAGCAGGCTCTTGAGCGAGCGCATCAGGCGGCCTTCGTAGCCTTCCAGGTACTCGTGCAGGGCCAGGCGGCCGTACACCGGGCGCCGCTCCTCGATGTTGAAGAACACCACCGACGGCAGGGTGATCTTGCCCTCTTCCAGGGCGATCAGCGATTCGACGCCAGGGCGGTGCCAACCCACCGTGGAGTTGGAGGTGCCGAAGTCGATGCCAAGGGCGCGAGCCGGGGATAGGTCAGACATGGGGAGGGGCTTCCGGAGGCCAAACGGCCGCGCAGTTTATGCCAGTGGCCGACAGAATCAAGACCGATCGTCTGCCATAAGACAAACCCAAGCGAACCTTGAAAGGCTATGCTTGACCCCAATCTTCAGATGCAACACGAAAATTCCTACTGGTGATCCTTAGATGGACTTCAAAGACTATTACAAGATACTCGGCGTCGAGCCCAGCGCGGACGAGAAGGCGATCAAGGCCGCGTACCGCAAGCTGGCGCGCAAGTATCACCCTGACGTCAGCAAGGAACGTGACGCCGAGGACAAGTTCAAGGAGGCCAACGAGGCCTACGAAGTGCTGGGCGATGCGCAGAAACGCGCCGAATTCGACGAGATCCGCAAGTACGGCGGCCAGCATGGCCGGCCGTTCCAGGCGCCGCCAGGCTGGGAAAGCCGCGGCGGTGGTGGCGGCTTCGAGGGCGGCGATTTCTCTGACTTCTTCAGCTCGATCTTCGGTGCCCGTGGCGGCAATCCCTTTGGCGGCGCACGCGGCCAGCAGCGCAGTGCCGGCAGGCGAGGGCAGGACGTGGAACTGGAACTGGCGGTCTTTCTCGAAGAGACCCTGAGCAAGGAATCCAAGCAGATCAGTTTCCAGGTCCCGCAGACCAACGCTGCCGGGCAGCGCACCGGTTTCACCACCAAGACGCTGAACGTGAAGATCCCCGCCGGAGTGACCGATGGCGAGCGCATCCGCCTCAAGGGCCAGGGCGCTCCGGGCGTGGGCGGTGGCGCCAACGGCGACCTGTTCCTGACCATCCGCATGGCGCCGCACCCGCTGTTCGATGTCGAAGGTCACGACCTGATCATCACCGTGCCGCTGGCCCCCTGGGAGGCGGCGCTGGGGACCAAGGTGGCGGTACCGACACTGACCGGCAAGATCAACCTGACCATCCGCCCCGACAGCCAGAGCGGGCAGCGCCTGCGGGTCAAGGGCATGGGCCTTGCGAACAAGCAGGGCGAGCGTGGCGATCTCTACGCCCAGCTCAAGGTGGTCATGCCGAGCACCTCCGATGCGACCACTCGCGAACTGTGGACCAAACTCTCCGAGAAGGCCGCGTTCAACCCGAGGACACAATGGAGTAAGTGACCATGAGCAGCACCCTGATCGTTCAACTGGACATGCGAACCTTGTGTCAGGAGGCCGATGTCACGGCCGACTGTGTGATCGAAATCGTCGAGCACGGCATTGTCGAACCCTCCGGGCGCACCCCGGAGGACTGGTTATTCGACGATCAGGCGCCGCTGCTGGCCAAGCGTGCGGCAAAGCTGCACCAGGAGCTGGAACTGGAGTGGGAAGGGGTGGCGCTGGCGCTGGAGTTGCTGCAGGAAGTGCAGCAGTTGCGCAGTGAGAACAGCATGTTGCGGCAGCGGTTGGGGCGGTTTACCCAGATGTAGAACTGCGGTGTTCTCAAGCGCCAGCCAGCACCTTGTAATACAGCGCCGTCGCCCGATACACACCGTCCGGGCCGCAGGCATAGTCCGGGATCTCCCCGGCCTTGTCATACCCCAGTGCCCGGTAGAACCCCTCGGCACCCGACCCTGCCTCGGTGTCCAGGTACAGCATCCCGCGGTTCAGACGTCGGGCATCGGCCTCCAGCGCCGCTATCAACTGTTGCCCCAGCCCACGCCGCCTGGCACGGCTGTGCACCAGCAGCTTCTGCACCTCGGCGCGGTTCAGACCGTTGGGTTTCAGACACAGCCCCAACTGCACGCTGGCCAGCACCTCCTGCCCCTGGGCGATCACCCAGAGCAACTGCTCACCGCTGACAAGCCGGCTGCGAATTTCAGCGAAATACGCAAGCGCCTGGGCATCGTCGATGTCCGCCAGAAACCCTACCGAAGCCCCATTGCGTACCGCATCGAGCAACAGCGCCACCAGGCTGTCGCGATAGTAGGTCAGGCTCTCGTGGGTGACGCGCTGTAGCTGGGCGGCGTTCATGAATCAGTCCTTTCGAGGTGGTTCGCGGTTGTCGTCCAACGCCAGTTGCATGAACGTCAGGTCGAGCCAGCGACCGAATTTCACCCCCACCTGGGCCATTTGCCCGGTCGTGACGAAACCCAGCCGCTCATGCAGACGGATCGAGGCAGCGTTGCCGCTCTCGATGGCCGCGACCATCATGTGCTTGCCGCACTGTCGGGCGCGTTCGACCAGCGCCTGCATCAGCACCGGACCCAGGCCCTTGCCGCGCTGGTCGCCGCGGATGTACACCGAGTGTTCGACCGTGAGGCGAAAACCTTCGAACGGCCGCCAGTCGCCAAACGAGGCGTAGCCCAGTACGCCGGTTGCGTCGGCCGCGACCAGGATCGGGTAACCCTGCTCGGCGCGGGCGGCGAACCAGGCCTGGCGGTTGGCCAGGTCGACCGGGGTTTCGTTCCAGATCGCCGTGGTGTTGCGCACGGCGTCGTTGTAGATGTCGAGGATGCCCGCCACGTCGTCGGGTAGGGCATCACGGATCAGGTAGCTCATGGCAGTGTCTTCGCGAAGTCGATGCTGCAGATTAAATGGTTACCAGCCCGCGCACACCTTCGGCCTGCATGTTTTCGCCGCGGCCACGCTGGACGATTTCACCGCGGGCCATGACCAGGTACTGGTCGGCCAGCTCCTCGGCAAAGTCGTAGAACTGCTCGACCAGCAGGATGGCCATGTCGCCGCGCTGGGCCAGGCTGCGGATGACTGCGCCGATTTCCTTGATCACCGACGGCTGGATGCCTTCGGTGGGTTCATCGAGGATCAGCAGGCGCGGACGGCTGGCCAGGGCGCGACCGATCGCCAGCTGTTGCTGCTGGCCGCCGGAGAGGTCGCCGCCACGGCGCTGCTTCATCTGCTCGAGCACCGGAAACAGCTCGTAGATGAACGCCGGCACCTCCCGCGCCTCGCGGGCGCTGAAGCGCGACAGGCCCATCAGCAGGTTTTCCTCCACGGTCAGGCGCGGGAATATCTCGCGGCCCTGGGGCACGTAGGCGATGCCGGCATGCACCCGCTGCTGGGGCTTGAGCGCGGTGATCGGCTTGCCCTCCCACTCGATGCTGCCTTCGCGGGCGGGGACCAGGCCCATCAGGCAGCGCAGCAGGGTGGTCTTGCCCACACCGTTGCGGCCCAGCAGGCAGGTGACTTCGCCGATCCTGGCTTCGAACGACAGGCCTCGGAGGATGTGGCTGCCGCCGTAGTACTGGTGCAGGGTGTCGATCTTGAGCATGTTTGGTTCCTGACAATTCTGCTTTGACTGTGCCGGCCCTTTCGCGGGCAAGCCCGCTCCTACAGGGATCACGCTGTCCTTGTGGGAGCGCGAAAAGGCCGACACAACTCCCTCTGTTCAACGACCGAGATACACCTCGACCACCCGCTCATCCGCCTGTACCTGCGCAAGTGACCCCTCGGCCAGTACCGAGCCTTGGTGCAGCACCGTCACATGGTCGGCAATGCTGCCCACGAAGCCCATGTCGTGCTCCACCACCATCAGCGAATGCGTGCCCGCCAGGCCCTTGAACAGCTCGGCGGTGAATTCGGTCTCGGCGTCGGTCATGCCCGCTACCGGCTCATCGAGCAGCAGCAACTGCGGCTCCTGCACCAGCAGCATGGCAATCTCAAGGAACTGCTTCTGGCCATGGGACAGCAGCCCGGCCTGGCGCGAGGCCAGGCTGTTCAGGCGCACGGTCGTCAGCACGTGCTCTATCCGTTCACGCTGCTCGCCGGTCAAGCGCGCCGCGAGGCTGGCCCAGACCGACTTGTCGGCCTTGAGCGCCAACTCGAGGTTTTCATGCACGCTCAGCGCCTCGAACACCGTTGGCTTCTGGAATTTGCGGCCGATGCCCGCCTGGGCGATCTGGTATTCGCTCATGCGGGTGAGGTCCAGGGTGTCGCCAAAGAACGCACTGCCGGTGTCGGGGCGGGTCTTGCCGGTGATCACGTCCATCATCGTGGTCTTGCCCGCGCCATTGGGGCCGATGATGCAGCGCAGTTCGCCGACGCCGATGTACAGGTTGAGCGCGTTGAGCGCCTTGAAACCGTCGAAGCTGACGCTGATGTCTTCAAGGCTCAGCACCGTGCCATGGCGGGTGTCGAGCCCGGCCTTGCGCGGCTGGCCCAGGCCGATGGCGTCGCGGCCAGTGCCAACCTGGTCGAAGACCGGCTCCAGCATGAATTCCGGATGAACCGCAGGGATGCCTCTCATGGCTGGCTCCTTTTCTTCAGCAACCCGACCACGCCCTTGGGCAGGTACAGGGTGACCAGGATGAACAGTGCGCCGAGGAAGAACAGCCAGAACTCCGGGAAGGCCACGGTGAACCAGCTCTTCATGCCATTGACCAGGCCGGCGCCAAGCAGCGGGCCGATCAGCGTGCCGCGCCCGCCCAGGGCAACCCAGACGGCGGCTTCGATGGAGTTGGTCGGCGACATCTCGCTGGGGTTGATGATGCCCACCTGCGGCACGTACAGCGCCCCGGCCAGGCCGCACAGCACGGCGCTGAGCACCCACACCAGCAGCTTGAAGCCGCGTGGGTCGTAACCGCAGAACATCAGGCGGTTCTCGGCGTCGCGCAGCGCGGTGAGCAGGCGCCCGAACTTGCTGCGCGTCAGCCGCCAGCACAGGTACAGGCTGCCCAGCAGCAGTGCGACAGTGAGCAGGAACAGCACCGCACGGGTGCCCGGCGCGGTGATCTCGAAGCCCAGGATGGTGCGGAAGCTGGTGAAGCCGTTGTTGCCACCGAACCCGGTTTCGTTGCGGAAGAACAGCAGCATCCCGGCAAAGGTCAGGGCCTGGGTCATGATCGAGAAGTACACGCCCTTGATCCGCGAGCGGAAGGCGAACCAGCCGAACACCAGTGCCAGCATCCCCGGCGCCAGTACCGCCAGGCACAGCGCCCAGGCGAAATGCTGAGTGCCGGCCCAGTACCAGGGCAGCTCGCTCCACGACAGGAAGGTCATGAAGCCCGGCAGGCCGTCGCCGGCCGCCTGGCGCATCAGGTACATGCCCATGGCGTAGCCGCCCAGGGCGAAGAACAGGCCGTGGCCCAGCGACAGCAGCCCGGCGTAGCCCCAGACCAGGTCCAGCGCGAGGGCGACGATGGCGTAGCAAAGGATCTTGCCGACCAGGGTCAGGGTGTAGGCCGAGACCTGCAGAGCATGGCCGTCAGGCAGCAGCGACAGCAGCGGCAGGGCCAGCAGTGCCAGGACGACGACAACGCCGATGGCCATCGACAGCCGGGGGCCGGCCTTTTGTGTGGCAGTGACAAGCAGTGGCTGGTTCATCAGTCGATTACCCGTCCCTTGAGGGCGAACAGGCCTTGCGGGCGTTTCTGGATGAACAGAATGATCAGCGCAAGGATGAGGATCTTGCCGAGTACCGCACCGATCTGCGGCTCCAGCAGCTTGTTGGCGATACCCAACCCGAAGGCGGCCCAGAGGCTGCCGGCCAGTTGCCCGACGCCGCCGAGCACCACCACCAGGAAGGAGTCGATGATGTAGCTCTGGCCCAGGTCAGGGCCGACGTTGCCGACCTGGCTCAGGGCGACCCCGCCCAGCCCGGCGATACCCGAGCCCAGGCCGAAGGCGAGCATGTCGACGCGCCCGGTGGACACCCCGCAGCAGGCCGCCATGTTGCGGTTCTGCGTGACCGCGCGCACGTTCAGCCCCAGCCGCGTGCGGTTGAGCAACAGCCAGGTGAGCAGCACCACCGCCAGGGCGAAGCCGATGATCACCAGGCGGTTGTACGGCAGCACCAGGTTGGGCAGCACCTGGATGCCGCCAGACAACCACGCCGGGTTGCTCACCTCGACGTTCTGCGCGCCGAACAGCAGGCGTACCGCCTGGATCAGGATCAGGCTGATGCCCCAGGTCGCCAGCAGGGTTTCCAGCGGGCGGCCGTACAGATGGCGGATCACCGTGCGCTCCAGCGCCATGCCGATGCCGGCACTGACGGCGAAGGCTACCGGCAGCGCGATCAGCGGGTAGAACTCGATCGCGCCTGGGGCGTAGCGCTGCACCAGCACCTGCACCAGGTAGGTGCTGTAGGCGCCGAGCATCAGCATCTCGCCGTGGGCCATGTTGATCACCCCGAGCAGGCCGAAGGTGATCGCCAGGCCCAGGGCCGCCAGCAGCAGGATCGAACCCAGCGACAGGCCGCTGAACGCCTGGCCGAGGATTTCACCGAACAGCAGCTTGCGCTGCACTTGGGCCAGGCTGGTCTCGGCGGCGGTGCGCACTCCGGCGTCGGTTTCTGCGCCTGGCTGCAGCAGGGCTTCCAGGCGGGTGCGGGCCAGCGGGTCGCCGGTTTCCCCGAGCAGGCGCACGGCGGCCAGGCGTACCCGAGGTTCGCTGGCGCCCAGTTGCAGGTTGGCCAGGGCAAGGCCCAGGGCGGCGTGCACGGCGGCGTTCGGCTCGCTGGCGAAGGTACGGTCGAGCAGCGCCATCTGCGCCGGTTGCGCGCTCTTTTGCAGTTGCCGTGCTGCGGCCAGACGCACACTGCTGTCGGCGCTGAGCAACTGATGGCTGGCCAGGGCGTTGTCAATCAGGCTGCGCAGGCGATTGTTCAGGCGCAGCTTGCGCGTGTCGTCTTCGGCGATGCGCCCTTCGCGGAGGTTTTCCAGCAGCGCCAGGCGCGCCGGTTCGGGTTGTGCGGCCCAGCCTTCGAGCAGGCTGGCCTGTTCGGCGGGCTTGGCGCCGAGGAAGAATTCGCCCTCGCTGGCTTGGGTTGCCAGGGGGAGCAGGAGGAGGAGGGTGAGCAGGAGTCTGAGCATGCGGGTAATCCTGGAAATCTGTGGTGGATTCTTCGCGGGTGAACCCGCTCCCACAGGGACCGCGCCGGTTCCAGACCTTGCACCGTACCTGTGGGAGCGGGCTTGCCCGCGAATGGGCCGCAACGCGGCCCCCGTGCAATCAGTTGCCCTTCACCGCATAGTCAGGTCGCTTGTCGTTACCCGGAATGAACGGGCTCCACGGCTGCGCACGCAGCGGCTGCTCGGTCTGCCAGACCACACTGAACTGCCCGTCATCCTGGATCTCGCCGATCATCACCGGCTTGTGCAGGTGGTGGTTGGTCTTGTCCATGGTCAGGGTGAAGCCGGACGGTGCCTGGAAGCTCTGCCCGGCCAAGGCCTCACGCACTTTGTCGACATCGGTGGACTTGGCTTTCTCGACCGCCTGCGCCCACATGTGGATACCCACGTAGGTGGCCTCCATCGGGTCGTTGGTCACCGCCTTGTCGGCACCCGGCAGGCCCTTGGCCTTGGCGTAGGCCTTCCAGTCGGCGACGAACTTCTGGTTGACCGGGTTCTCCACCGACTCGAAGTAGTTCCACGCCGCCAAGTGGCCGACCAGCGGCTTGGTGTCGATACCACGCAGTTCCTCTTCACCCACCGAGAAGGCCACCACCGGCACGTCGGTGGCTTTCAGGCCCTGGTTGGCCAGCTCTTTGTAGAAGGGCACGTTGGAGTCGCCATTGACGGTGGAGATCACCGCCGTCTTGCCGCCCGCGGAGAACTTCTTGATGTTGGCGACGATGGTCTGGTAGTCGGCATGGCCGAACGGCGTGTAGACCTCTTCGATGTCCTTGTCGGCCACGCCCTTGCTGTGCAGGAAGGCGCGCAGGATCTTGTTGGTGGTGCGCGGGTAGACGTAGTCGGTGCCCAGCAGGAAGAAGCGCTTGGCGCCGCCGCCGTCTTCGCTCATCAGGTATTCCACCGCCGGGATCGCCTGCTGGTTGGGCGCAGCGCCGGTGTAGAACACGTTCGGCGACATCTCCTCGCCTTCATACTGCACCGGATAGAACAGCAGCCCGTTGAGCTCCTCGAACACCGGCAGCACCGACTTGCGCGACACCGAGGTCCAGCAGCCGAACACTACCGCGACCTTGTCCTGGGTCAGCAGCTGGCGACTCTTCTCGGCGAACAGCGGCCAGTTCGAGGCCGGGTCCACCACCACCGGTTCGAGCAGCTTGCCGTTGACCCCGCCCTTGGCGTTGATCTCGTCGATGGTCATCAGCGCCATGTCCTTGAGCGACGTCTCGGAAATGGCCATGGTCCCGGACAGCGAATGCAGGATGCCGACCTTGATGGTCTCGGCCGCCTGGATGCTCCAGCTCAGGCCCATCGCCGCGATCGATGCGCTGAGGGTGAAGGCCTTGATCAGACTGCGTCGCTTCATGTGCTCTCTCCGCTGAGTGTTGTGCTGTTGGCAGAGGGGAGAGTGCAAAGGCTGTGCCGTGGTGCGCGAAGCTGCGGATTAGAAGGGTTGTGCTTCGATGCGGGGCTCTGGCAGGGGCCAGGTTGGTGCTTGCTCGGCGAGCCTGCACAGGATTGGGGCCAGAGGGTGAGCAGTTTATGCGCAGCGCGCTGGGGGCGAAGTGAAACTGCACACCATGAGTGTGAGAGCGGGGTTTGCCCGCGAAAGGGCTGCAGAGCAGCCCTGTGCAGATCAGTTGTCGCGCACCACCGCTCGTGGCTGGCGCTTGCTGCGCACGAACTGGTAAGTGACCGCCAGGATCACAAACCAGATCGGCGTCACCACCAGCGCTGAACGGGTGTCGGCCTCAAGGCTCAGCAGCACCAGGATGCCGGCGAAGAACACCAGGCACACGTAGCACATGAAGCGCCCGCCAGGCATCTTGTAGATCGACTTCTCGTGCAGCGCCGCACGTTGCTTGCGGTAGCTCAGGTACGACAGCAGGATCAGCGTCCAGACGAACATGAACAGCACCGCCGACACCGTGGTCACCAGGGTGAAGGCTTCGATCACGTTCGGCACCAGGTAGATCAGCACCGCGCCGAGCAGCAGGCACAGGCAGGAGAAGTACAGGCCGTTGGCCGGCACGGCGCGCCGCGAAAGTTTTTCGAAGGCCTTCGGTGCATCGCCTTCCTGGGCCAGGCCGTAAAGCATCCGGCTGGTGGAGAACACGCCGCTGTTGGCCGACGAAGCGGCCGAGGTCAGCACCACGAAGTTGATAATGCTTGCCGCTGCCGGCAGGCCGGCCAGCACGAACAGCTCGACGAACGGGCTCTTGCCCGGCACCACGTCGCGCCAGGGCGTGACCGCCATGATCGCGATCAGCGCCAGCACGTAGAACACGATGATGCGGATCGGGATCGAGTTGATCGCCCGTGGCAGGGTGCGCTCGGGGTTCTTCGCTTCGGCGGCGGTGGTGCCCACCAGCTCGATGCCGACGAAGGCGAACACCGCGATCTGGAAACCGGCGAAGAAACCGAACAGGCCATTGGGGAACATGCCGCCGTCATTCCACAGGTTGGCCAGGCTGGCCGTGTGGCCGCTCGGCGACTGGAAGCCGGTGACGACCATGTACAGCCCGGTCGCGACCAGGCCGAGGATGGCGATGATCTTGATCAGGGCGAACCAGAACTCCATCTCGCCGAACAGTTTCACCGTGACCAGGTTCAGCGACAGCAGCACCGCCACGCAGGTCAGCGCCGGTATCCACTGCGGCAGGTCGGGGAACCAGAACTGTGTATAGGCGGCGATCGCCACCACGTCGGCGATGCCGGTGACGACCCAGCAGAACCAGTAGGTCCAGCCGGTGAAGTAGCCGGCCCAGGGGCCGAGCAGGTCGGCGGAGAAGTCGATGAACGACTTGTAGTTGAGGTTCGACAGCAACAGCTCGCCCATGGCCCGCATGACGAAGAACAGCATGAAGCCGATGATCATGTAGACGAAGATGATCGATGGGCCGGCGAGGCTGATGGTCTTGCCCGAGCCCATGAACAGGCCGGTGCCGATGGCGCCACCGATGGCGATGAGCTGGATGTGGCGGTTGGTCAGGTTGCGTTGCAGATGCTGGTCATCTGCCTGGGGGGATGAGGTCCGGGTCATAGGCTGCATTCCATTGAGGGTCAGTCTTCTTGTGAGCGAAAGCCGGTTAGGCTAACACGCACTGCAAAGGTGCGGGCGTGACAGATCGCCACGATCTTGGCGGTGCAGTGGCGATTCTTGAATGACTGAAATCAACGGATGCCCTTTTCGCGGGCAAGCCCGCTCCCACAAGGTACGGCGCCGCTGTACCTTGTGGGAGCGGGCTTGCCCGCGAAAAGGCCGACGCGATTCAGGCCTGTACCGCGACCCGCCTACGCCGCACCACCAGGCTGTCCACCACCCACATCACCACCATCGACACCCCCACCAGCGGGAACACGACACCCAGCACCAGCATCACCCCCACGGCAGTCTTCCAGCGCGGCAGGTCATGGCGCAGCGGCGGTACGCCAAGCCCACCGGACGGGCGGCGCTTCCACCACATCACCAAGCCGCTCACCGAGCCCAGCAGGATCATCAGGCACACCAGCAGGATGGCGATCTGGTTGAGCGCCCCGAACATCTTGCCCTCGTGCAGCATCACCCCAAGCTCGGTGGCGCGGGCTACCGGGCTGTAGTCGCGCCAGCGCACGTCGGCCAGGACCTTGCCGGTGTACTGGTCAACATGCAGGGTGGCGTCGTTGCGCGGATCGTCGGCGAACACTGCGATGGTGAACACACCTTCAGCGGTACTCGGCGAGGTGATGCTGTAGCCCGGCGCCACGCCGCGGGCGTTGGCCAGGTCCTCGACCTGCTGCAGGGTGATCTGCGGCGCGGCTGGGGCGCTGTGCATGTCGTGATGGCCCATGTGCTCGGCATGCGCGCCGGACACCGGCATCGGCGTGTTTTCCAGGGCCCAGGGCACGGTCTGGCGATGGGCGCTGTTCAGCGCGCCGGCCTGCTGGTCGGATTTCGGTACGTCGTTCCACATCGCCGCCGGGAAACGGTTCCACAGATCGGCGTACTGTTTGCCCCACAGCCCGGTCCAGGTCATGCCGCTGAGCAGCATCAGCAACAGCAGCGCCGAACCCCAGAAGCCGCTGACCGCATGCAGGTCGCGCCACAGCACGCGCCCGCGTGCCGACAGGCGTGGCCACAGTACGCCACGGCTGTTGCGGCCACGTGGCCACCACAGATAAAGCCCGGACACCACCAGCACGATGCCCCAGCCTGCGGCCAGCTCCACCAGCCGATCGCCGACGGTGCCGACCATCAGCTCGCCATGCAGGGCACGGGCGATGGCCTGCAGGTTCTGCTTGCCGTCCTGCGCGCCCAGCACCTTGGCGCTGTACGGGTCGACGAACACGTTCAGTTCGCGGCCGCCGTCATGCACCACGAACTGCGCGCTGCGCTCGGCGTTCAACGATGGCAGGTACTGGCCGACATGGCCCTGTGGATAAGCCTGGCGCACCTGGGCCAGCAGGGTATCGGCGCTTTGGCGTTGCTGGCCGGCCTCGACCACCATCAGGTCGCGGTACATCCACGGGTCGAGCTGCGGCTTGAACAGGTAGATGATCCCGGTGATCGCCAGCAGGATCATGAAGGGCGCGACGAACAGCCCGGCATAGAAATGCCAGCGCCAGGCCAGGTTGTAGAAGGATTGCTTTGGTTTGCTCATGGAGCCTCCCGTTCGACCAGGTGGGGCGCGGTCAGGCCCGCGCCCCGATTGTTATTGTCAGAAGCTGAAATCGACCTTGGTCCAGAAGGTCCTGCCCGGCTCGTTGACCGGCTGCGGGTCTGCCGCCGGATAGCCGAACCCGGCGTTCCCGGCCAGGTTCAAGTGCTCGGCGTAGGCCTTGTCGAACAGGTTGTCGACGCCCGCGCTGAGCTTGAGGTTGTGGTTGACCTTGTAGGCACCGTTGAGCGAGAACACGCCGAAACCGCCGCTCTTCTCGTAGTCCTTGCCCACCACGTTGCCCTGGTTCTCGGCGATGCGGTTCTGCGCCGCGACCAGCCGCCACAGCGCACCGACGCTCCAGGTATCGCGGCTGTAGCTCAGGCCCAGGCGGCTTTCCAGCGGGGGCATCTGCGGCAGGGCCTTGCCGTCGCTACTGTTCTTGCCCCAGGCGTAGGCCAGCGTGGCGTCGGCCTTCCAGTTCTCGTCCAGCTTGTAGGCCGCGCCCAGCTCGCCACCCATGATGCGGGCGTCGATGTTCTGCGCCTGGGTGCTGCTCATGCCCATCATGCTGCGGTAGTCGAACAGGATGTAGTCGCGGATCTGCCCGACGTAGCCGGAGGCCCAGGCCTGCAGGCGTTCGTCCTGGTACTGGATGCCGAAGTCGAGCTGGGTGGTCTTCTCTGGCTTGATGCTGTCGAAGGCATTGACCGAGCCACGCGGGCCGTTGGTTGGCGAGAACAGCTCCCAGTAGTCGGGGAAGCGCTGGGCGTGGCCCAGGCCGATATAGCTGGTGGCCGGGATCGACGCCAGGTCATGCTCGTAGCGGATGAAGCCGCTGGGCAGGGTATCGGCGCGGGTGTCGCCGTTGGTGGCACTGGCCTGGCGGAAGTCGCGGGCCGAGGCCCGGTCCAGGCGCGCACCGCTGATCAGGCGATCCTCGCCGGTGGCGTACCAGGTCAGCTCGCTGAACACGCCGTAGTTATGGAAGTCGGCGTCCTTGGTCCAGGGCTTGCCCTTGTGCGCATCGACGCCCATGCCGCCGCGTTTGCGGTGTTCGTTGGTCTGCGCGTCGATGCCGCTGATCAACTGCACGTCGGCCCAGCGCCAGGTCGCCTTGATGCGTGCGCCGAGGGTGCGGCGATCGACATTGCTGACCATGGGCATGCCCATCATGCCGCTGCCCGAGGGCGTGCGCAGGCTGTAGTTGTCCATCACGTGGTCGGCGTAGTTGTAGTAGACCTGCGCCTCGATCTTGTCGAGCACTTCGCCGAGGTTGGACTTTTCAAAGCGCAGGCCCAGGCTTTCGCGCTTGAACTGCGAGCCGTCCATGCCGCGCCCGGCGTAGCGCGCCTCGCCATCGCCCTTACCGGCGGTGAGTTCGAGCAGGGTGTCGGTATCCGGGGTCCAGCCGAGGGTCACGTCGCCGTTCCATTTGTCCCAGCGCGACGGCACGGTATCGCCGTTGCCGTCCTTGTAGTCATCCGAGCGCGATTGGTTGCCGACGAAGCGCGCGTAGGCCTGGCTGTTGCCGGCGGCGGCGTCGAGCACCTTGTCGAAGCGGCCGTTGGAGCCGGCGAGCAGGCTGGCGTTGACCCGGCTGCCGAGGGTGCCGAATTTCTCCGGCTCGCGCTCGAAGAGGATGGTGCCAGCCGAACCGCCGGGGCCCCAGATCACGCTTTGCGGGCCTTTGATCACGGTCAGGCGGTCGTAGGTTTCCGGCGAGATGTACGAGGTCGGGGCGTCCATGCGGTTGGGGCAGGCGCCGAGCATCACGCCGCCGTTGGTGAGGATGTTCAGGCGTGAGCCGAACATGCCGCGCAGCACTGGGTCGCCGTTGGTACCGCCGGAGCGGATGGCGGAGAAGCCGGGGATGGTCTTGAGGTAGTCGGCGCCGTCGCTGGCCGGCACCGGCTGGCGGGGATCCTTGGGGTTGGTGACCACGGTCAGCGGCGAGCTGGGCGCGATGGCGGTGATCACCGTCGGGCTCAGTTCCGGGGTGTCATGGCCTTCGGGGCCAGGCTCGACGGCGAGTGCCAGCGGGCTCAGCAGCGAGCCGCAGAGCATGGCGAGGGTCCCATGGCGGGACAGGGCAGAAACAGGGGTGCAGCCGGACATAATGATTCCAGTCGATCAGTCATGAGTAAGCGCGAAGCCTCCTGGCTTCGGGCGTTAAACGGGGTAGTCAGACGTTGATCGACGCAGGTGGGGCGCGGCTGCGGGCACCGGGAAACACCGCTTGCAGGGCATGGCCCTGGCGGGTCGGGTAGGTGGTGAGGGTGGACGGGATGGCGCTGGCGAGGCTGAGTGGGCTGAGGGTCTGGGGCAGGGCGGGGCAGTTGAACAGCAGGCTGCAATAGCCGCATTTCTCCCAGTCCGCGTGTAGCTGGCCATCGTTGCCGTGGCCGTGGTGGTCTTGCCCGGCATGCGAATGCCCCGAGGCCATGGGCATGTCCATGGCCATGCTCATGTTCATGCCGGCGTGGTGATCCATCGGCATCGACTGGGAAACCAGTGGGCCGATGAAGATCATCCACATGGCGAACAGGCTCAGCCAGCCGCCACCGACGCGCCTGCGATCAGGGCGGGTGCTGCGGGCTGTGCTGTTGCGCGGCAAGCTCATGACGAGCGCCTGTCAGCGGTCAGTGCGCGTGTTCGTGTCCTGCCTGATCGGCGGGCGGCTGCTTCTGCACGGCGACCTCGACGGTGATGTCACCGGCTTTCTCGAAGTGCAGGGTGAGCGGGAAGCGCTTGCCGTCAGTGAGCAGGCTGCGGTCCTTGGGCTGCATCAGCATCACGTGGTAGGCGCTGGGGGCGAAGGTCAGGTCCTTGCCTGCGGGCACGACCACACTCTGCACCTGCTGCATCTTCATGGCACCGGCGGCGGTCTTGATGTGTTCGTGCAACTGGGCGTCATCGCTGACGGGGCTGTCGACGCTCAACAGGCGGTCGTCGACCTTACCGTTGTTGTGAACGATGAAATAGGCCGCGACATTGGGCGCGTTGGGTGGCAGCTCCAGCGACCAGGGATGGGCGATATGCAGGTCGCCGACACTGTATTCGTGGGCGCTGGCGAAGGCGCTGGGCAGCAGCAGGGTGGCCAGGATGAGGGCTTGCTTGAGCATGGTGGGTCTCCGGTCTGTACGGGTTCAGGAAGAGCGTCTTGAACTCAGGCCAGTGGAGAGGCTCGCGGATTGAGCGCCGGCCAGAGCTGGCGCGGCGTGGACTGGTGCGTGGCGAGTGGCGGCGCCTGGCCGAAGCGCAGTTGCGGCGGGTTGTGCAGTTGCGCTGCGTGGCTGGCCAGGGCGAGCACAGGCGAGGCACCCGAGCAGCACCAGCAGTGCTGCATGTTGGAGTGGTCGTCCTGTTGGCCCAGGTCGATCTTGGCCAGGGCCTGGACATCGAGCTTGGCCTTGCCCGCGCCAGTCGAGCAGAAGGCCCCCCACAGCAGCTGCTCGGCCGGGCCCTTGGGCACGGCGCAAGACAGCGGCATGGCCAGCAGGTTGAACAGCACTGCAAGGCAGGCTATCCAGGCGATGTGCCGACGTGGGGTCATGGAGAGATCCGGTCAGGAATCAGGTGGCTATTGTACGGCGGAGTATAGGTAAAAATGCGGGGGTGCGGTGAAGTGCCGCAGCTGTCGGCGCCCCGACTTGCCCGCGAAGCAGTCACCGCCGGTATCAGGCCTTGCCGCGCCCCAGCAGGCCGCGCACTGTCTCCTGCAGGTCCGCTGGCAACACTACGACTTTCGAATTGTCGCTCCCGGCGAGGTTTTCCATCGCGCCGATGTAGCGCTCACCCAGCAGGTACATGGCCGGGGTGGTCTCATTGCCCACCGCTTCACGCACCAGCGAAATCGCCCGGGCCGAGGCTTCGGCCAGGTTGATCTGTGCCTCGGCATCGAGCTTGGCTGACTGCAGGCGCGCCTCGGCTTCGAGAATCGCCGCCTGCTTGGCGCCTTCGGCACGGGTTACGTCAGCTTTACGCTCACGCTCGGCCGCAGCCTGGCGCTCCATGGCCACCTGCATGTTCTCCGACGGTTTGATGTCCTGGATCTCCACCGAGCGCACGGTCACGCCCCAGTCTTCGGTCTGTTCGGACATCGCCTCGCGCAGGCGCGCCTTGATCTGCTCGCGGCTCGACAACGCTTCGTCGAGGTCCATGGCGCCGACGATGGCGCGCAGCGAGGTCATGGTCAGGCTGGTGACCGCGAAGGAGAAGTCCTGCACGCCGTACGAGGCCTTCTGCGGGTCGACCACCTTGGCAAAGCACAGGGCGTTGGCGACGATCACCGCGTTGTCGCGGGTGATGATTTCCTGCTGCTGCACGTCGAGGATGATGTCCTTGGTCGGCAGGCGGTAGGCGATCACGTCCATGTAGGGGATGACGATGTTCAAGCCGGGTTTGAGCGTGGTGTGGTAACGGCCCAGGCGTTCGACGATCCATTCCTCGCCCTGGGGCACGATGCGCACCCCCTTGAACAGGGTGATCAGGACGAACAGGGCGATGGCGGCGACGACGATGAGGCTGGTCATTGCAAGCTTCCTTTCAAGACAGGTTCAGGGGCGGGTAACCCGCGCGGTGTTGCCTTCGATGGCTGCCAGGCGAACGCGCTCGCCGGCGGGGATGTCGCTGTCGGCGACGCAGGTCCATTCTTCGTTGCCGAGGATGGGCTTCTGGAAGCGCACCCGGCCTTTCTGGAACTGCGACACGCTGGCGGTCAGCAGGCCGACTTCACCGATCACGCTGTCTGCAGTCCAGCGTACGTCCGGCTTCTTGCGCCGGAACAGCTTGAACCACAGCAGGGTGGTGAGGGAGGAGAATGCCACCCACAGCAGCACCTGCATGTCCAGTTGCAGTGCAGGGGCGGCCAGGGCAATCAGCGACACCAGGATGGCGCCGATGCCGAACCAGAGGATGAAGAAGGTTGGCAGGACCAGTTCGAGCAGGACCAGGGCGATGCCGAAGACGAGCCAGATCCACCATTGCATTTCCATATGGGCAGGGCCTTGCGGTGAGGGAGGCTGAAGTCTAAGGCAGGGGGGACTGGAAGACTATTCCGAGCTGGATGATGAATGTGTCGGAAATGACTGGGGCTGCTGCGCAGCTCCCGCGCGAGCCGAGCCTGCTGCTCACATCGACAAGGCTTCGCGCAGTTGCGCCACCGATCCGAACAGCCGATTCACCTCCGGCAGCTCAGGCCGCTTCAACACCAGCACCGGCACCCCGCGCTCGCGCGCCACTTCAAGCTTCGGCTCGGTCGCGGCGCTGCCACTGTTCTTGCTCACCAGCACATCGATCTGGCGCCGTTCGAACAGCGCCCGCTCATCCTCGAGGTGGAACGGGCCACGGGCACCGATCACCTCGCAGCGATCATTGCCCGGGCAGGCTTCCAGGGCGCGCAAGGTCCAGAACTGGTGGGGCGGAATGTCTTCGAGATGTTGCAGCGGCTCGCGCCCCAGGGTGAACAGCGGGCGCTTGAAAGGCGCCAGTGCGTCGATCAACTCATCCCAGCCCTCGACCTCGCGCCAGTCGTCACCCGGCTGCGGTTGCCAGGCGGGGCGACGCAAGGCCCAGCAGGGAATGCCCGCCGCCTTCGCCGCCTGCGCGGCATTGGCGCTGATCTGTGCGGCATAGGGGTGGGTGGCGTCGATCAGCAGCGCGATCCGTTCGCGTTGCAGGTAGTCGGCCAGGCCGTCGGCCCCGCCGTAACCGCCCACCCGCACCTGACAGGCCAGATCCTGCGGGATGCGGCCGATACCGGCGAGGCTGTAGACATGCTCAGGCCCCAGCAACCGGGCGATGGCCAGCGCCTCGGTGACGCCGCCCAGCAGCAGGATACGGCCGGTCATTGCACACCTGCCTTGCCGACGACACCGCCCTGACGGTCGATGGCGAATACCTCGACCTGCACCTGTGCAGGCACCACGCTGCGGGCGAATGCCAGGGCGTGGGCGCAGACGCTATCGCCCAGGGCGATACCGGCGGCATGGGCGAGCGCCAGTGCCTGTTGGCTGGTGTTGGCACCGATGATCGCCGCCTGCAGAGCGGGGTCCGCGCCGATATCCGCGGCCCAGCCTGCCAGTTGCGGCAGGTCGATGCTCGAATGACGGCTGTGCAGGTCCATGTGGCCGGCGGCCAGCTTGCTGATCTTGCCGAAACCGCCACACAGGGTCAGGCGCGGTACCGGCACTTTGCGCAGGTGCTTGAGCACCGCGCCGACGAAGTCGCCCATCTCGATCAGAGCGATCTCCGGCAGCCCGTAGACCCGGCGCATGGTGTCTTCGCTGGCGTTGCCAGTGCAGGCGGCGATGTGGGTGTAGCCGTTGGTGTGGGCAACGTCGATGCCCTGGTGGATCGAGGCGATGTAGGCCGAGCAGGAAAATGGCCGGACGATACCGCTGGTGCCGAGGATCGACAGCCCGCCGAGAATGCCCAGCCTCGGGTTCATGGTCTTGAGCGCAAGCTCCGCGCCACCCTGCACATTTACCGTGACCTCGAATCCGCCCGCGTAGGCGCAGTCGCCTGCCAGTCGCTGCAGGTGCTCGCTGATCATCCGCCGCGGCACGGGGTTGATCGCCGGTTCCCCGACTGCCAGTACCAGGCCGGGGCGCGTCACCGTGCCCACGCCTTGCCCGGCGACGAAGCGCACGCCCGGCTCGTCGGTCAGGCGTACCTGGCTGTAGAGCAGGGCACCGTGGGTCACGTCGGGATCGTCGCCTGCGTCTTTCAAGGTGCCGGCCTCGGCGCGCTCGCCGTCTCGGCGGCAGAATTCAAGGCGCATCTGCACCTGCTTGCCCTTGGGCAGGGTGATCTGCACGGCGTCGTTGGACTGGCCGGTGAGCAGCAACTGCGCTGCCGCCAGGCTGGTGGCGGTGGCACAACTGCCGGTGGTCAGGCCACTGCGAAGTGGCGCGGGCTGTTCGCGGGTTTCTTCACGCATCGAAGGGCTTCACCACCTCGAGCAGCGTGATCGGCAGGGCCTGGCGCCAGGTGTCGAAACTGCCTAGGGCCTGGGCCTGGGCCACATGGATGCGGGTCAGTTCGCCGCCGTGTTGCTCACGGAAATGCGCCAGGGCCAGTTCGCTCTGCAAGGTCACGGCATTGGCCACCAGCCGCCCTCCAGGGCGCAGGCGCTCCCAGCACAAGGGCAGTACGCCTTCGCCGGTGACGCCGCCGCCGATGAAAATAGCGTCGGGGCGTTCGAGACCGGCCAGGGCTTGCGGTGCCTTGCCGCGAATCAACTGCAGGCCAGGAACGCCGAGTTGGTCGCGGTTGAATTCGATGAATGCCTGGCGACCCTCGTCGGCCTCGATGGCCAGTGCGCGGCAGCTGGGGTGGGCGCGCATCCATTCGATACCGATCGAGCCGCATCCGGCGCCGACATCCCACAGCAATTCGCCGGGTTGAGGCGCCAGGCGTGCCAGGGTGATGGCGCGCACGTCGCGTTTGGTCAACTGGCCGTCGTGGCGAAAGGCGCTGTCGGGCAGGCCGCTGATCGGCGACAGGCGCGGGCTGTCCGGCGCTGCCTGGCATTCGATGGCGACCAGGTTCAGTGCTGCGGCCTGGGCGTGGGGCCAGTCTTCTGCGCTGCCATTCAGGTGCTTCTCATCGGGGCCGCCCAAGTGTTCGAACACCTGCATCCGGCTTGGGCCGAAGCCGCGTTCACGCAACAATTGCGCAATGGCTGCAGGGCTGTCGCCGTCATTGCTCAGCACCAGCAGGCGCACACCGCTGTAGAGCTGGGCATTGAGCGCCGCCAGCGGCCGCGCGACCACTGACACCACTTGCACGTCCTGCAACGGCCAGCCCAGGCGCGCGGCGGCCAGGGCGCAGGAGGAGGGCATCGACAGCACCTGCATCTGTTCGGCCGGAACCTGGCGCGCAAGGCTTGCGCCAACGCCGTAGAACATCGGGTCGCCGCTGGCCAGCACGCACACGGGCTCGCCGGACAGAGCCAGCACAGGGGCGAGGGAGAACGGGCTGGACCACGTCAGGCGCTCGCCGACCACGCAGCGCGGCAGCAAGGCGAGCTGGCGCGGGCTGCCGAAGATACGTGCAGCAGACAGCAGCGCGCGCCGGGCCTGCTTGCCCAGGCCGCTGAAGCCGTCTTCGCCGATGCCTACTACTGTCAGCCAGGGGGTCATCTGATCATTTCCGTCGTGTTGGGAATCGTGTCGCCTTTTTCGCGGGCAAGTCGCAGCGGCGAAAAGGACGACACGGTCCTGAAGCATTGCTCGACCATCGGCTTTTCATGCCGTCGGACAAAGCAGGCATAATACCGCGCCTTCTACACTGAAGCGCGTCTTCACGATTGCCGGATACCCCCTTGAAGCCACCCCACACACCCGCCGTTTCGCCCCGCCCCTCGGCCTGCCCGGGGTTGTGGCGCATCGTCGCGGCGCGAGATGGCGGCATTTGCCGGATCAAACTGCCCGGCGGCCTGCTGCTGGCCGAGCAGGCCGAGGCGGTGGCCGAGGCTGCCGAGCGCTTCGCCGGTGGAGTAATCGAGGCGACCAACCGCGCCAATTTGCAGATCCGCGGTATCGGCGACGACCACCTGGCGCTGGTCGGGCACCTGCTCGATGCCGGCCTGGGGCCGCGCGAGGCGGCCGGTGACGATGTCCGCAACCTGATGCTCAGCCCGCTGGCCGGTGTCGATCCGGCGATGTTGATCGACATTCGGCCGCTGGCCGGACAGATCCTGCACCTGCTGGAAACCACCCCGCGTCTGCATGAGTTGTCGGCCAAGTTCGCCGTGCAGCTCGACGCTGGCGAGTCCCTGGCGATGCTCGCGCACCCCCATGACCTGTGGTTGTCGGCGCTGCTGCTTGACCGGCAGGTGTGGCTGGCCTTCGGGCTGGCGGGCTGCCCGGGCGATGGCGCAACCCTTGGCGCCGTACCGCTGGACCAGGGAGTGGCATTGGTGCGGGCAGTGCTGGAGCGCTTCCTCGACCTTGCCACGCCCGAGCAGACACGGATGCGCCAGTTGCTGCAGACCTGCCCGGTGCAGGATTTCGTCGAAGGGCTGGGGCTGCCGATTCGTCGTGACAGCGCTGTGCGCCAATGGCGGCGAGCGCCCGCCAAGCCGCGCTGGCTCGGTGTGTTGGCCCAGCGTGAGGGCAGTGCGTTCGGCGTGGCACCGCCGCTGGGGCGCTTGACGCCCGCCATGCTGCGCGGCCTGGCCAGGCTTGCGCGCGAGGCCGGTGATGGCAGCCTGCGCCTCACGCCCTGGCAGAGCCTGGTGCTGCCGAACTTCGACCCATCGCTGCTCGGGCAGGCCCAGGCCGAAACGAAGGCGCTGGGCATGATCAACGACGTCTTGCAGCCACTTGCACGCATCAGCGCTTGCACCGGTTCCAGCGGTTGCGCCAAGGGCCAGTCCGACACCAAGGCCGATGCGCAGGTGATCGCTGGCCTGCTGCACCATGGCGCCCCGGCCAGTGTGCACCTGACGGCTTGCCCGCGTTCCTGTGCCGTGGCCCATGTCGCCCCGGCTACCCTGCTGGCCCGCGCCCCGGGCCGTTATGACCTTTATCTTCGCGATGCGCGCCTGCCGGGTTTCGGCCGACTGCGCGCATCCGACCTTACCCCAGAAGAAGCAGGCGCCATGCTCGACCTGCCGACGGAGCACCTTGATGATTGACTACATCCGCGATGGTCAGGAGATCTATCGCAATTCCTTCCGCATCATTCGCGAGGAGGCTCGCCTGGAGCGGATTCCGGCCGATCTGGAAAAGCTCGCCGTGCGAGTGATCCACGCCTGCGGCATGGTCGAGGCGATCGACGGCCTGCAGTTTTCCGAAGGCGCCGGAACGGCGGGGCGCCAGGCCCTGGCCAAGGGCGCACCGATCCTCTGCGACGCGCACATGGTTGCCGAAGGCATCACCCGCGCGCGCCTGCCGGCCGACAACCCGGTCATCTGCACCCTGCGTGACCCCAGCGTGCCGGGCTTGGCCAAGGACGCCGGCAACACCCGCTCGGCGGTGGCCCTGGAGCTGTGGCGCCCGCATCTGGAGGGCAGCGTGGTGGTGATCGGCAATGCCCCGACCGCGCTGTTCTACTTGCTGGAAATGCTCGACGCGGGTGCGCCCAAGCCTGCGTTGATCCTCGGCTTCCCGGTAGGCTTCGTCGGCGCTGCCGAGTCCAAGGCGATGTTGGCCGCCGACAGCCGTGGTGTGCCGTTCGTCATCATGCAGGGGCGCCTGGGCGGTAGCGCCATGGCCGCCGCGGCTGTCAATGCCCTCGCCACGGAGGTGGAGTGATGCAGCCTCGTGGACGTCTGCTCGGCCTGGGGGTCGGCCCCGGCGATCCGGAACTGATCACGGTCAAGGCCCTGCGCCTGCTGCGCGAAGCGCCGGTGGTGGCGTATTTCGTGGCCAAGGGCAAGCGCGGCAATGCCTTCGGTATCATCGAGGGGCATCTGCAGGCGCAGCAGACCCTGCTGCCACTGGTGTATCCGGTCACCACCGAGGTGCTGCCGGCACCACTGTCGTACGAGCAGGTGATCAGCGACTTCTACGACGAAGCCAGCGTGCAGGTGGCCGAACACCTGGATGCCGGTCGTGATGTGGCGGTGATCTGCGAAGGCGATCCGTTCTTCTACGGCTCCTACATGTACCTGCACGATCGCCTGGCCCAGCGCTACGAGGCCGAGGTGATCCCGGGCGTGTGCTCGATGCTCGGCGGGGCTTCCGTGCTCGGTGCGCCGCTGGTCTACCGCAACCAGACGCTGACCGTGCTCTCCGGTGTACTGCCCCACGAAGAGCTCAAGCGCCGCCTGGCCGACGCCGACGCCGCCGTGATCATGAAGCTTGGGCGCAACTTCCCCAAGGTACGCGAGGTGCTCGCCGAGCTGGGCCTGGACCAGCGCGCGCTGTACGTGGAGCGTGCAACCATGGCCAACCAGAAGATCGTCGCGCTGGACGCGGTCGATCCGCAGTCTTCGCCGTATTTCTCGCTGATCGTCGTACCGGGTGAAAAATGGCAGGGATGAACAGCGACAAGGCACCGGCCATCGTCATTCTCGGCCCTGGCAGCCTGGCCACCGCCCAGCGTATCCAGCAGCGTTATCCACAGGCGCGGATTCACGGCCTGAGCGGCCGGGTCGAGGGCGTCGAGCACGGCTACGAATCCTTCGGCGACACGCTGCGTGGGCTGTACCGCGAAGGTGTGCCGATCATCGCCCTGTGCGCGGCCGGGATCGTCATTCGTACTTTGGCGCCCCTGCTCGACGAGAAGGGCGCCGAGCCGCCGGTGCTGGCGGTGGCGGAGGACGGCAGCGCCGTGGTGCCGCTGCTGGGCGGCCTGAGCGGGGTCAATGTCATGGCCCGGGAGATTGGCGAAGTGCTGGGTGTGGCGGCGGCCATCACCACCAGCGGCGAGCTGCGTTTCGGCACCTGCCTGCTCAATCCGCCGGCAGGCTACGCCTTGGCAGACCTGGAGCAGGGCAAGCGCTTCGTCTCTGACCTGCTGGCCGGCGAGCGCGTGCGCATCGAAGGTACGGCGCCCTGGCTGGCCCAGGCGCAGTTGCCCGAAGACGCCGCGGCCCGACGCAGTATTCATGTCGGCTGCCAGGCGCGCCCGGCCAGCCGCGACGAGTTGCTGATCCATGCGCGCTCGGTACTGGTGGCTGTGCAGGCCGGGCAGGCCGATCTGCCTGCCCGTGTGCGTGACGCTTTGGCTGCGGCGAACATCGCCGACGCATCGCTGGCGTGCTTGCTGGCTGGTGACGATGCGCTGGCCGAGCCCGCCGTGCACGACGCCGCCCGAAGCCTGGGTGTGCCCCTGCGATTCGCGGCGCAGGGAGGCAGCCTGGTCGAGATGGCTGGACAGGCGCTTGCGGGCGCGCAACTGATCGAACAGGGTGAGGTGGTCATCGCTGTAGCGCCGGCGCCGATCGACCCGTTGCAGGTCGGACGTGCGCGCGGTCGCCTGGCTGTGATCGGCCTGGGCCCGGGGGCTGCGGAGTTCATGGTGCCGGCAGTCAAGGCCGAACTGGCCCGCGCCAACGATGTACTGGGCTACGAAACCTATGTGCGTATGGCCGGCCCCTTCCGCGCCGATCAGGTGCTGCACTGCACCGACAACCGCGAGGAGATGCAGCGTGCGCGTCACGCCTTCGAGCTTGCGGCGCAGGGGCGCTCGGTGGTGGTGGTCTCTTCGGGCGATCCTGGCGTGTTCGCCATGGCGGCTGCGGTGCTCGAGGCGCTGCATGAATCGAGCGATCCGGCCTGGCATCGCGTCGACCTGCAGATCCTGCCCGGCGTTTCCGCCTCCCTGGCCACCGCGGCCCAGGCCGGTGCACCGTTGGGGCACGATTTCTGCGTGATGTCGCTGTCGGACAACCTCAAGCCCTGGTCGATCATCGAGAAGCGCCTGGACCTGGCGGCGCAGGCCGACCTGGTGCTGGCGTTCTACAACCCGATCTCCCGCGCCCGGCCTTGGCAACTGGGGCAGGCCCTGGAGATCGTGCGCCGTCATCGGGATGGGCAGACCCCTGTCGTCCTGGGGCGCGACATCGGCAGGCCGGGGCAGAGCCTGAACGTCGTCTCGCTCTGCGAGTTGCTGCCTGAGATGGTCGATATGCGCACCATGGTGCTGGTCGGCTCCAGTACGACCACCGTGTTCAAGCATGCCGATGGCGCGCAGTGGGTCTATACCCCGCGCTGGTATCCCCCGCACCGCTGACCTTATTGGAACTCCTTCAGTCCGCCAGGCCGAGCTGGCGCTGGCTAACGTGGTCGCCCCTGGTGTTCAGGGGCAACCCAAAGGAGTTTCAGATGAGCGATGATAAACAAGTCACCACCACCGACGCTGGCCTGCTGGTCGAGGGCAACTTGCTGGCCTGTGGTGCAGGCATGACGGCACAGAGCCGCCGCGACGTGAAGAACGCGTTCCACTTTGCCACCCTTGCCGCGGACAAGGCGCTGGATATCGAGGAAAACGGCAAGGCCTGGTACGACAAGTTCCTCGATGCGATGCGTGACCTGGGCTTCACCACCCCCCACCGCAGCTTCGAACTGGAAACCTCCTCGCAGTTGAGCGTCACGCTGGGCGCGGTGGGCGTGCGTATCATCGGTGCAGCCGGCACTGCACTGCTGGGCGGCACGAAGCTGGGCGCACTGGCCAAGCGGGCGTTCGACAAGCTGACCGACGTCGAAAAAGACACCCGCATCATCCATCACAAGAAAAAGAGCAAGGCCAGGGGCGTGGTCGGGATGGCGGCTTGCCTGGAAACCGAGCAAGGCGATGTGGTCATGGTGATGAGCTGTGTGCGTTCGACGGAGCCGAACCTGGATGAAGATGTACTGGGGGTGCAGTTCCAGCTCGAGAAGTCGGAGTACTACGCCGGCCAAGCGGTGCTGACGCTGAACAATTTCGTCTACGAGAAAGTGCGGGCCACGGTGGAGGAGAAGCTCGGCGTGCGCAGTGTCGAGAACATTCTGCAGTACGACATCTGATCAAGGGCGCGGGCTTGCGAGCACCGCGCTTTTTAGTTTCTACAGACCGGAAAACCTGCCATGACCTATGCAGATCACACGCTGATCCTGATTGGCCAGACCGTGTTGCTCGTGCCGCCAGGCATCGAGGTGCAGCAGCGCGAGGATGCCCTGGATTCACTGCACTACTGTCAGTTGCTGGCCAACAAGCACGCTGGCTCCTGCTTCGACGATCCCGACGCTTGGGCGCTTGCCTATCGCCAGGGTTTCGAGTCACTGAACTGGATCAGGTTCGTCAGTGCGCATGATTGGATCGCCCTTGGACCAGGGGCTGCCCGCAACGAGGAGACGCCGCTCTCGAACTGGTTGAAGCAGCGCAAGATCGATGTCGATGCGGTACTGGCCACGTTGTCGAAGGCACTGACGGGCGTGCCTGAGGGCCTGGACCATCTGCTGCGTTTCGCCGTGCGCAACGAGGCCGATACGGGCGAGCTGCACATCGAGTTCGGGCTGCTCGGTGCCGGGCCGATTCTCGACCTGTGCAGCGTGTCGCTGCGCTGCGAGCACCCGATCACCCGGGAGACGCTGGCCGCCGCTGCACAGCGTACGCAGCTGCAGGGCGAGCTGGCGGTACGGGCGCTGTCGCTGAACCTGAGCAAGCAGCACTTTGCTTCGCAGCGCTCGGACCTGCACAACTTGATACTCGACAAGGAACGCGAGAAGCCTCGTCGACTGACGCTGGGAGTGATGACACATGAATGAAGCCAATGCTGCTGTGATTGGGGCGGGCGTCGTCTCGTTCCTACCGGGCTTGTCGCTGGCGCAGAAAGACAAGGTGAAACTGGCCCTGGCGTTGGCCGAGCGGGCCACACAGACGGCCTTCGACGAAGGGTTGGTGCAGGATTGGTTCGCCTACTACCGCAACCAGTTGAAGTTCATGGGCTGGGATGCGGTGTCTGCCGAGCAGGTCCACTGGCCGGATGCGGGGCGCGCCGAACAGGTCGACAAAGTCCTTGCGCTGATCACCAAGACCGCGGGGGAGCGATTCGCCAGCAATGTGGAAATGTCGTTGCAGCGCCTGCGCAACAGCCCAGAGACGCTCGCCACCTTGGAGAAGCACGCACGCGAGCGAGGGCACTTCCAGTTACTCCCTTGCGCTCCGGCCGGGCAGAACCGGGTCGATATGGTGCTGTATCACGAGGTCGATACTCAGGATGCCTGGCGCGCGGGCTTCATCACCCGCAAGCGCAGCATGAAGAACGTGCGCGCCGAGCTTGTACGGTTCAACATCCTGGCTTTCGAGAACAGCTACCTGTCCAAGGTGCACCAGCGGGTCGTGGAGGTATCTCTGAAGCGGATACACGACTACGACATTTGAGGGGGGCTGGGTGATCAGGGCGTGTGGAGGGGGCCGGTGGCCGCTTCGCGCTGGTTCGCCCAGAACTGGATCAGTTCGCGCAACTGCGACAGTTCCACCGGCTTGGCCATGTGCCCGTCCATGCCGGCCAGGCGTGCCCGTTCCTTGTGCTCGCTGAGGATATGCGCGGTCAGTGCCACCACCGGGGTGCGCTGGCGCTGATTGGCCGCTTCCCAGTCACGCAGGCGCTGGGTCGCGGAGAACCCATCGAGAATCGGCATTTCGCAGTCCATGAGCACCAGGTCGTAGCGCTGCGCTTTCATGGCCTCGAAGGCCTCTTCGCCGTTGCTGGCCGTGTCGGGCTCGAGGTTGAGCTTGCCGAGCATGCCGCGGATCACCTTGGTCGAGATGCTGTTGTCTTCGGCGACCAGGATACGGAAGTCGGCGGGCAGGTCCAGCGGCGCCGGCGCGCCACCGAGGGCAGCAATGATCGCCGGCTC
Source organism: Pseudomonas wayambapalatensis (assembly GCA_014268975.2). Classification (GTDB taxonomy): domain Bacteria; phylum Pseudomonadota; class Gammaproteobacteria; order Pseudomonadales; family Pseudomonadaceae; genus Aquipseudomonas; species Aquipseudomonas wayambapalatensis. Next base: position 871,037 of record CP077096.1, read on the forward strand.
GCGGCCACGCTGGCTCAGTTCCTCGGCCAGGGTGGTCTTGAGCGTGTAGCCGGCCACCGGCTTGGCCAGGATGCGTTTGACCCCGGCATTGCGGGCGATGATCTTGCTGGGCGCGTTGCTGATGCCGGTCAGCATGATCACCAGGATGTCGTGGTTCAGGCTCGGGTCTTCCTTGATCTTGGCAGCCAGTTGCATGCCGGTCATTCCGGGCATGTTCTGATCGAGCAGCACGGCATCGAAGTAGTCGCGCAGGTGCGCCTTGGTGCGCAGCAGCGCCAGGGCTTCCTTGCCGGAGGGCACCGCACTGACGTTCATGCCCCAGGCGCTGCACTGTTGTACCAGCACCTTGCGGCAGGTGTCGTTATCGTCCACCACCAGCACCCGGGCATCGCGCAGCGGGCCGTCGAGATCGGCGGGCGGTTGTTCCAGGCGAAGCGGATCGAGCGGCAGTGTCAGCCACAGCGTATTGCCCAGGCTGGTGCTGGTCTTGATGCCGAATTCGCCGTGCATCAGGCCGATCAACTGCTTGGCGATCACCAGGCCCAGATGGCCGCCGAGCTTGTTGCTGGAGAGGAAGTGGTGGCTGTGCAGCTCGGCCTGCAGCAAAGCCTCGCGCTCGGCGCTGGCCATCGGCTCGCCGCTGTCCTGCACGGCGATACGCAGGCGCGGAGCGTCACCGCGCTGGTCGAGGGCCACCACCAGCAGGATTTCGCCCTGGTCGGTGTTCTTCAGGGCATTGTCCAGCAGGCTCGACAGCGCCTGGCGCAACCGCGTCGGATCGCCGCTGATCACGCGTGGCACCTGTGGCTGGGTGAAGCTGATCAGCTCGATGTTCTGCTGTTCGGCCTTGGCCCGGAAGATGTTCAGACAGTCTTCGATCAGTGCGTTGAGGTCGAACTGCACATCATCCAACTCGATCTGCCGCGACTCGAGCTTGGAGATGTCGAGGATTTCGTTGATCAGTGTGAGCAGCTCGTTGCCGGCACTGTGGATGGTTTGCACGTAGTCGCGCTGCTTGACCGACAACGGCGTGCCCAGCAGCAGCTCGGTCATGCCCAGCACGCCGTTCATCGGCGTGCGGATCTCGTGGCTGATCTTGGCCAGGAATTCGGCCTTGGCGTTGATCTCGGCGTCGCTGGCGGCGAGGGCACGGCTGGCACGCACGCGCTCCTCGTTGATCTTGCGCAGGCGCTCGCTGACCGCAAGGTTCAGCAACAGGCCGCTGACCACGGTCAGTCCCATCAGGATGACCAGCAGCCATGGGGTGGGGGTGCGTGTCAGACCGAGCAGCGCAGGCAGCAGGACCAGGCCGCCGAGGTTGAACACCAGCATGGCCAGGGTGAACAGGCGTGCGGGGTTGTAGCCCTTGTACCAGTAGTACGTACTGGCCAGGAGCATGCTCAGGCTGCCGAGGGCCAGCAGGGTGTAGGTGGTCAGGTTCAGCGGCAGGCTGTCGATGAACAGCAGGAGCAGGCCGCTGAGGGCGGCGATCAGCATTTCTGCCTGCAGGATGCGGGTGAGCCGCAACGAGGCGCAGGGCGAGAAGAAGCGCTGGGTGAAATACAGCCCGCAGAGCCCCGCCAGGACCAGCGTGAGGTAGGCGGCAGGCGTTTGCGCGCTGTGCCACAGGTGCCACCACGGGCCGCAGAGGTTGAGCAGGATCAAGGCGCTGAGCAGCATCAGCGCGTGGTAGAGCGCCAGTACCAGGGTGGTGCTGGAGCGCGTGTAGAAGAAGCGGATCAGGTTGTGCAGGATCAGCATCACCAGGCCGCCGAACAGCAGGCCGAACAGCAGCGGCTGGCGTTGGTCGATGGCCGCGCTGGCCGCCGATTCCAGAGAGATTGCCGGGCGCAACTGGTGTTCGGAGACCAGACGCACGTAAATATCCAGAGGTTGCGTGGCGTTGGGCAGTGGCAGAACGTGATCGCTGCCGCGCAGGGTAGGGCTGGCATTGCCCAGTTGTCGGCCATGGTGCAACTGGCGCAGTAGCGTGCCGCCGTCGAGGGCGTAGAGGTCCAGGCGCGACAGGTCGGGCGCGAAGATGCGCAGCAGGCGTTCCTGGTCGGCGGGCTCGAGGCGGTAGTGCAGCCACAGGGCCTGGTCGGGCAGGGCGGCATCCAGCGCGTCCAGTTGCAATGGGCTGAACTGGTTGCGGTAGCGGTCGGAGCGTACGTCGGAGAGCTGCAGGCTTGCCTGTTCATCGAGCAGCACAGACCACCCGCCGCCTTGTTCGGCTGCAGCCGGAAGCAGGCAGAGCAGGGTCAGCAAGCTGACGATCAGGGCAGTGGCAATCCGAAGCCGACGCACGACGAGATCCTTTCTTGGCTGATAAGCCGGATAACAACTATGCGCGGCGTGCCGCGCCAAAGGCAAGGCCCCGATGGGGCCCTGTCGACGAGCCGCAGGCCGCGCGCCATGGCGCTGCGACCTGCGGGCCGCAGTTTACTGCTGGTGCTCACCGCGCTCGCGGGCGATGGCCCGGTAGCCGATGTCGGTGCGGTAGAAGCTACCGTTCCAGCTGACTTCCTTGGCCAGGCGGTAGGCCTGCTGCTGTGCATCGGCAACGGTGCTGCCCATGGCGGTGGCACACAGGACACGTCCGCCGTTGGTGGTCACCTGGCCATCCTTGAGCGCAGTACCGGCGTGGAACACCTTGCCTTCGATCTTGGCCGCAGCGTCCAGGCCGTTGATCAGGTCGCCCTTGGCGTAGTCGCCCGGGTAACCGCCAGCGGCCAGCACCACGCCCAGGCTCGGGCGCGGGTCCCACTGCGCTTCGACCTTGTCCAGGGCCTTGGCGAATGCGGCCTCGACCAACAGCACCAGGCTCGACTCCAGGCGCAGCATGACCGGTTGTGTCTCGGGGTCGCCGAAGCGGCAGTTGAACTCGATGACCTTCGGATTGCCTGCCTTGTCGATCATCAGGCCCGCATAGAGGAAGCCGGTGTAGACGTTGCCTTCCTCGGCCATGCCGCGCACGGTCGGCCAGATCACCTGGTCCATCACGCGCTGGTGCACCTCGGCGGTGACCACCGGGGCTGGCGAGTAGGCGCCCATGCCACCGGTGTTCGGGCCGGTGTCTTTATCGCCGACACGTTTGTGGTCCTGGCTGGTGGCCATCGGCAGCACGTTGTGGCCATCGACCATGACGATGAAGCTGGCTTCCTCGCCGTCGAGGAACTCTTCGATCACCACGCGCGAACCGGCCTCACCGAAGGCGTTGCCGGCGAGCATGTCGCGCACGGCGTCTTCGGCTTCCTGCAGGGTCATGGCAACGATCACGCCCTTGCCTGCGGCCAGGCCGTCGGCCTTGATCACGATCGGTGCGCCTTTCTCGCGCAGGTAGGCCAGCGCCGGCTCGATCTCGGTGAAGTTCTGGTAGTCGGCGGTCGGGATCTTGTGGCGAGCCAGGAAATCCTTGGTGAAGGCCTTGGAACCTTCGAGCTGGGCCGCGCCCTTGGTCGGACCGAAGCAGTCCAGGCCACGGCTGCGGAACAGGTCGACCACACCGATGACCAGCGGCGCTTCAGGGCCGACGATGGTCAGGTCGACGTTCTTCTCGGCGAAATCGGCCAGTTGCTCCAGGGCGCAGACGTCGATGGCGACGTTCTCGCATTTGGCTTCGATGGCAGTACCGGCGTTGCCCGGGGCCACGAAGACTTTTTCGACGCGGGGGTCCTGGGCGACTTTCCAGGCCAGGGCGTGTTCACGACCGCCGCTGCCGATGATCAAAACTTTCATGTCAAAACCTCGATTCAGGTGATCCCGAGACTGATGCCGAGCCCTGTGGGAGCGGGCTTGCCCGCAAATACGATGGTGCAATCACCGCCGCATTCGCGGGCAAGCCCGCTCCTACAGGGACGCTGCCAGTCTCGAGATCCGCGTGGATTAGTGGCGGAAGTGGCGCATACCGGTGAACACCATCGCGATACCGGCTTCGTCAGCGGCGGCGATGACTTCTGCATCACGCATCGAGCCACCTGGCTGGATCACGGCGCTGATGCCCACTTTAGCCGCGTTGTCGATGCCATCACGGAACGGGAAGAACGCGTCCGAAGCCATGACCGCACCCTGCACCTGCAGGCCAGCATGCTCAGCCTTGATTGCAGCGATGCGAGCGGAGTTGACGCGGCTCATCTGGCCGGCGCCGACACCGATGGTCTGGCGGTTCTTGGCGTAGACGATGGCGTTGGACTTGACGAACTTGGCGACTTTCCAGGCGAACACCAGGTCGTGGATCTCTTGCTCGGTCGGCGCGCGTTTGGTGACGACTTTCAGGTCTTCGGCGGCGATCATGCCGATATCGCGGCTTTGTACCAGCAGGCCACCGTTGACGCGCTTGAAGTCCCAACCGGCAGCGCGCTCGGCAGGCCATTCGCCACACTCGAGCAGGCGTACGTTCTGCTTGGCGGCGACCACGTCACGGGCGGCCTGGGAGATCTTCGGTGCGATGATCACTTCGACGAATTGGCGGTCGACGATGGCCTTGGCGGTTTCGCCGTCGAGTTCGCGGTTGAAGGCGATGATGCCGCCGAACGCCGACTCGGTGTCGGTGGCGTAGGCCAGGTCATAGGCCTTGCGAATGCCACCTTCGTTTTCCGGAACCACGGCCACGCCGCATGGGTTGGCGTGCTTGACGATGACGCAGGCCGGCTTGACGAAGCTCTTCACGCACTCCAGTGCGGCGTCGGTGTCGGCCACGTTGTTGAACGACAGCTCCTTGCCCTGCAGCTGTACGGCGGTGGAAATGCTGGCTTCGCCTTTTTTCTGCTCGACATAGAACGCCGCGCTCTGGTGCGGGTTCTCGCCGTAGCGCATTTCCTGTGCCTTGACGAACTGGCTGTTGAAGGTGCGCGGGAACTCGCTGCGGCCTTCGGTCGACAGGGTGTCCTTGGACTGGTCGATGCTGCCCATGTAGTTGGCGATCATGCCGTCGTAGGCGGCGGTGTGCTCGAAGGCCTTGAGCATCAGGTCGAAGCGCTGGGCGTAGGTCAGGCCGCCGGCCTTGAGGCCTTCGACGATGCCGGCGTAGTCGCTGGCGTTGACCACGATGGCGACGTCCTTGTGGTTCTTCGCCGCGGAGCGAACCATGGTCGGGCCGCCGATATCGATGTTCTCGATGGCGGTCGGCAGGTCGCAACCTGGCTTGCTGATGGTGGCTTCGAACGGATACAGGTTGACCGCGACCAGGTCGATCGGCTTGATGCCGTGCTCGTTCATGATGGCGTCGTCGGTGCCGCGACGGCCGAGGATGCCGCCGTGGATCTTCGGATGCAGGGTCTTGACCCGGCCGTCCATCATTTCGGCGAAGCCGGTGTAGTCGGCCACTTCCACCGCGTTCACGCCGTTGTCCTTGAGCAGCTTGTAGGTGCCGCCGGTGGACAGGATCTCGACACCGAGCTGTTGCAGCTCACGGGCGAACTCGAGGATACCGGTCTTGTCGGAGACGCTGATCAGGGCGCGGCGGATCGGCAGGCGGGTAGTCTGGTCGGTCATTTCGGATTCCATAACGCGGTGGAGTCAGCAAAAAAGGCGCCTCTTTCAACGGAGCCGCCTTTTCTGATTGGGATTCTGGCTTACAACAGGTCGTACTGTTTGAGCTTCTTGCGCAGGGTGCCGCGGTTGAGCCCGAGCATCTCGCTGGCCTTGGTCTGGTTGCCCTTGACGTGGTTCATCACGCTCTCGAGCAGCGGTGCCTCGACTTCCGAGAGCACCAGGTTGTACACGTCCGTGACGGTGGCGCCTTCCAGGTGGGCGAAGTAGTTGTGCAGTGCCTTCTCGACGCTGTCGCGCAGGGTCTGGCCCTCTTCGCTCGGCGTATTCAGGTGCTGCTTGAGGTTGGCGTTGTCGCTCACGGGCGTTGTTCCACTCACTAATGTCTCGGTCATCATCGTCATGCGGCCACCCCTTGTCCGTCCTCTGTCTCAAGGCTCTGTCGACGTTCGGCAAAAAATGCCCGAACGTTGGCGCACTGCGCTTGGGTCTCTTCCAAGGCATTGAACCGGGCGCGAAACTCCCTGCCGCCCGTGCGTGTTGCCAGGTACCAGCCCACGTGCTTGCGGGCGATACGTACGCCCATGACATCCCCATAGAAGGCATGCAGCGCGGCAAGGTGCTCCAGCAGAATGCGTTCAACTTCGTCCAGCCCGGGAGCCGGAAGATGTTCGCCTGTCCGCAGGTAATGCTCGATCTCGCGGAAGATCCACGGCCGCCCTTGGGCGGCACGGCCGATCAGCAGGCCGTCGGCCCCGGTGGCATCCAGCACCGCCCGGGCCTTTTCTGGCGACGTGATGTCGCCGTTGGCGAAAACCGGGATCGACACCGCCTGCTTGATCGCGGCGATGGTGTCGTACTCGGCTTCACCGGTATACAGGTCGGCGCGTGTGCGGCCATGCACCGCCAGCGCCTGGATTCCGGCCTGTTCGGCGATCTTCGCCACGTTCAGGCCATTCTTGTTCGAGCGGTCCCATCCGGTGCGAATCTTCAGGGTGACCGGCACATCGACCGCACCGACCACCGCATCGAGGATTTCAGCGACCAGCGCTTCATCTCTCAATAAAGCAGAGCCTGCCGCTTTGTTGCAGACTTTTTTCGCCGGGCAACCCATGTTGATATCGATGATCTGGGCACCGGACTCGACGTTGGCCCGCGCTGCCGCGGCCAGCATCTGTGCATCGCCACCGGCGATCTGTACCGAGCGCGGCTCGGGATCGCCTTCGTGGATGCGGCGCAGGCGCGATTTGCGGCTGTTCCACAGGTTCATGTCGCTGGTGACCATTTCCGACACCACCATGCCCGCCCCCAGGCGTTTGCAGAGCGTGCGAAAAGGCTGGTCCGTGACCCCGGCCATGGGCGCGAGGATCAGGTTGTTCTGCAGTGTGTATGGGCCGATGCGTACCGCCGACATAGGTGTTCCCTGTTGTGGGGCCGGATCATTGGAGTTCGAAAAAGGGATGGCATGATACCCGCTCTCGGTGACCGGATAAAGATGGAGCTGGATAAAATCTGAGCAGTTGTGGGCTTATGACTTTTGCGCTGGTTGGCGCTCCCGCCGACCCGCCGGTCACTCCGGGGATCGGAAGCTCAGGCTGTAGTTCACCGCCTTCGGGCCTGGATCGAGGATGTCCAGGGCGATGTGGATCGGCGTCTGGCTGGGCATCTCGCCGCGCCCGGCCAGCTCGCCCGACAGGTACTCGCTGGGCTTGAACCGACGACTGGCGATCAACTGGCCATTGAGGTCGGCGAAACGCAGCTCCAGCAGGGGGAAGGGCTGGCTGAAAGAGGCGCGGTTGTAGATGATCGCGTCGACTATCAGCGCGCCCTTGAAGTCTGGATGGCTGCGCACCACCAGGTTGCTGCTCTTGATGCGTGCGATGTCGACCCGGGTGGGGACCTGGCAGCCGACGATCGGGCACAGTTGCTGGAACAGCGGCCGGTAACGGTCGTGCCGGGCCATTTCATCGAAGTGGTAGTAGACATACTGGAAGGCCAGCAGGCCAGCGGCGAGCAGCGCCAGGAAGCCCCAGAGCAGGCGCTTGCCCCAGTTCGGTGCGGGCTTTTGCCAGTCCAGTTGCAGCGGGTCGTCGACGACATCGACCAGTGGTTCCTTGCGCGCACGCGAGGGTTTGGCGGCCAGCACCGGCTCCAGCCGTTCGTCGACTTCGGTGTCGTCGTCGTGGTCGTCGCGTGCCGACAGGCGCAGATTCGCGACATCGTCGTCCAGGGCCGAGAGGCCTTTTTCCGGAAGAGGCTCGTCGAGGGGCGACAGCCGCTCGTTGGCCGGTTCGTCGTGTTCGGCGGGCAGGCGGGCAGGGGCGTCTTCGTCGTCGAGTTCGAGCGCCTGTCCGAGGGTGGGTTCGGTGCGGTCCTGGGCTATCGGCTCCAGGTCGAGCGGCTCTTGCTCGCCCTGGACCGGTGCAGGTGTGGGCTGCGGGTCGGGGTCGAGGCGGTCATCGGTTGCGGTGCCGAAGGGCTCGTCACCGTGCTGCTCGGGGTGTTGATCGTCACGTCGGGCCTGCAAGGATTCGTCGCGCTCGGCGCTTTGACGCTCGGGGCGAGGGCCGCGTCGCTCCAGACGCGCAAGCTCCTGGTCCAGGTCCATGGCGTCCAGCGTGGCAGCCCAGTCGTCCTGGCTCGGCGCTGGGGGCTCGATCGCAGGCGCTGCTGGCGCAGCCGGCAACGGGGCTGCTGGCGCCGGTGCGGTGGCGACCGGCGGCGTCGGACCTTCCTGGCTTTGCTCGAGCAACTGCCGGGCGGCGTTGAATACCTGCAGGCACTGGCCGCAGCGCACCACCCCACGGGCCACGCTCAACTGGTGATACGTGACGCGAAAACGCGTCTGGCAATGCGGGCACTGGGTGACGAAACTGTCGGTCATGCGGCGATCCGGGGGTTGTGCAGGGTTTGAGTCTGGCGCTTTACGAACTGTAGCCTAGCGACGGCGGCCGCTGATGCGCACCCAGCCATCGCCCACGACGATCGGGTCGAGGTCGAAGTCGGCGGCATAGGCTGCGGCCACTTCCTCGCCTTGCTCGGCAAGAATACCCGACAGCGCCAGCAGGCCGCCGGGACGTACCAGGCCGGACAATTGCGGTGCCAGGGAGACCAGCGGGCCGGCCAGGATGTTGGCGACCAGCACGTCGGCCTGCATCGCCGGCATGTGCTCGGGCAGGTACAGCGCCAGCTTCTCGTCGGCGATGCCGTTGCGCTGGGCGTTGTCACGCGAGGCTTCGATGGCCTGTACGTCGATGTCGGTCCCCACCGCTTCGCGGGCGCCCAGCAGCAGGGCGGCAATGGCCAGGATGCCCGAGCCGCAGCCAAAGTCGAGCACCTGGGTGCCTTCGAGCGCCTGGCCATCGAGCCATTCCAGGCACAGGGCAGTGGTCGGGTGGGTGCCGGTGCCGAAGGCCAGGCCCGGGTCGAGCAGCAGGTTGACGGCGTCTTTCTCCGGGGCCTCGTGCCAGCTCGGCACGATCCACAGGCGCTGGCCGAAACGCATCGGCTGGAAACCGTCCATCCAGCTACGTTCCCAGTCCTGGTCCTCGATGACTTCGGCCTGGTGCTCGGGGAGGTCGGCACCGGTCAGCAGCTGCAGGTGGGCGAACACCGCTTCGGGTTCGGCATCGGCTTCGAACAAGGCCAGTAGATGCGTGTGCGACCACAGGGGGGTGGTGTTGAGGTCCGGTTCGAAGATTGGCTGGTCTTCGGCATCCATGAACGTGACCGAGACGGCGCCGACTTCGAGCAGGGCGTCTTCGTAGGTTTCGGCTTGTTCCGGGCTGATGGCCAGACGTACTTGCAGCCAGGGCATGGCGGGCACCTTTGGTAAATCGACAGGGGCAGCGGGAGCTGCGCGAAAGGGCGTCAGTTTACGCGAGTGCGGGGGGTTTGTGGATGTTTCACCGCCCCTGTCGCGGGGCAATGAAAAACCCCGGCACAGGGCCGGGGTTTCGTGCATCACGCTAACGCGATCACTCCTGGTTGGCCAGTTTGTGCTCGAGGTAGTGGATGTTGATGCCGCCCTTGCAGAAACCTTCATCACGCACCAGGTCGCGGTGCAGCGGGATGTTGGTCTTGATGCCGTCGACGACGATCTCGTCCAGGGCATTGCGCATGCGCGCCATGGCTTCGTCGCGGTCCTTGCCGTAGGTGATCAGCTTGCCGATCAGCGAGTCGTAGTTCGGCGGAACCGAATAGCCGCTGTACAGGTGCGAATCGACCCGCACGCCATTGCCACCCGGGGCATGGAAGTGCTTGACGGTGCCTGGGCTTGGAATGAACTTCTTCGGGTCTTCGGCGTTGATCCGGCACTCCAGCGAGTGACCGCGGATCACCACGTCTTCCTGGCGGAACGACAGCTTGTTGCCAGCGGCGATGCTGAGCATCTCCTTGACGATGTCGATGCCGGTGACCATCTCCGAGACCGGGTGCTCGACCTGGACGCGGGTGTTCATCTCGATGAAGTAGAAGCGACCGTTCTCGTACAGGAACTCGAAAGTACCTGCACCGCGGTAGCCGATCTCGATGCACGCATCGACGCAACGCTTGAAGACTTCCTGACGGGCCTTCTCGTCGATGCCGGGGGCCGGCGCTTCTTCCAGTACCTTCTGGTGACGGCGCTGCAGCGAGCAGTCGCGGTCGCCCAGGTGCACGGCGTTGCCCTGGCCATCGGACAGTACCTGGACTTCCACGTGACGTGGGTTGGTCAGGAACTTCTCCAGATAGACCATCGGGTTGCCGAACGCAGCACCGGCTTCGGTGCGGGTCAGCTTGGCCGAGGCGATCAGGTCTTCTTCCTTGTGCACCACGCGCATGCCGCGACCACCACCGCCACCGGCGGCCTTGATGATCACCGGATAGCCGACTTCACGGGCGATGGCCAGTGCAGTTTCTTCGTCTTCCGGCAGCGGGCCGTCGGAGCCCGGTACGGTCGGTACGCCCGACTTGATCATCGCGTCCTTGGCCGAAACCTTGTCGCCCATCAGGCGGATGGTGTCGGCTTTAGGGCCGATGAAGGCGAAACCGGATTTCTCCACCTGCTCGGCGAAGTCGGCGTTCTCGGCGAGGAAGCCGTAGCCTGGGTGGATGGCGGTGGCGCCAGTCACTTCGGCGGCAGCGATGATCGCCGGGATGTGCAGGTAGGATTCTTTCGACGATGCAGGGCCGATGCAGACCGATTCGTCTGCCAGACCCAGGTGCATCAGTTCGCGGTCAGCGGTGGAGTGGACCGCGACGGTCTTGATGCCCAGCTCTTTGCAGGCACGCAGGATCCGCAGGGCAATTTCCCCACGGTTGGCGATCAGGACTTTTTCGAGCTTCCCAGACATCGTTGGCTCTCCGCGATTCAAACGATGGTGAACAGCGGCTGGTCGAACTCAACCGGCTGACCGTCTTCCACCAGGATGGCGTCGATGACACCGCCGATATCGGCTTCGATGTGGTTCATCATCTTCATGGCTTCGACGATGCACAGGGTGTCGCCTTTCTTCACCGCCTGACCGACTTCAGCGAAGTTCGGCGAGGTCGGCGATGGCTTGCGGTAGAAGGTGCCGACCATCGGCGAGCGGACCACGGTGCCTTTGAGGGCAGGTGCTGCAGCGGCTTCGGCAACCGGGGCCGCGGCGACAGGGGCGGCGGCAACGGGTGCGGCGACCGGAGCAGGCGCTGCGAAGTACTGGGCGCCGGCAGGTTGCTTGCTGTTACGGCTGATGCGAACGGACTCTTCGCCTTCCTTGATCTCCAGTTCGTCGATGCCGGACTCTTCCAGCAGTTCGATCAGCTTTTTGACTTTACGGATATCCATTAATCAGCAACTCCCAAGGTTCGGTCGGGGACGTAATTGTTAAAACGTATCGAAAACGTTTCTTCGTAGTGCTTCGAGGCCCCGGTCGAAGGACCGAGGCCTTGCGTCATCAGGGCTGTGCGTTGGCAGCCAGGTGTTCCAGTGCAGACTCCAGGGCCAGCCGGTAACCGGTGGCGCCCAGGCCGCAGATCACGCCCACTGCCACATCGGAGAAGTAGGAGTGATGACGGAACGGTTCACGCTTGTGCACGTTGGACAGGTGCACTTCGATGAATGGGATGCTCACTGCGAGCAATGCGTCACGTAATGCGACGCTGGTGTGGGTGAAAGCGGCCGGGTTGATCAGGATGAAGTCCACGCCTTCGTTGCGCGCAGCGTGAATGCGGTCGATCAGTTCGTACTCGGCATTGCTCTGCAGGTACTGCAAGTGGTGGCCGGCGGCGCGTGCGCGCTGCTCGAGGTCCTGGTTGATCTGGGCGAGGGTGACGGCGCCGTAGACTCCCGGCTCGCGGGTGCCGAGCAGGTTGAGGTTGGGGCCGTGCAGCACCAGTAGGGTGGCCATCTGCGGTTTCCTTGGTTTTGTAGGGCAATTCGACATAGCGCGGCGACTATGCCGCAAGAGACTAGCGAGTGTCCAGTTCCCTGCAATAGCCAGCACGATGACCGAGATTCGCGCAAAGTATGTGACCAGATGATGAGCTCTGGTCACTTCATCGGAGAAAGTTACCGGTGCGCGGGAAGTTATAGACCGAGTTTGCTGCGCGTGCCCGTGAGAATTTTCGCAAATTCGTCGGCGTTCACCTCGCCTACCACCCGATCAGCGGTCATTTCGCTGCCGTTTGCGGCAAAAAACAACAAGGCGGGTGGGCCGAACAGTTTGTAGCGGTCGAGCAGGGCGCGTTGTTCGGCGTTGCTCTCGGTGATGTCGAAGCGCAGCAGTTTGAACCCACTCAATCCTGGCTGGACCTGCGCCGCGTTGAGCACCTCATGCTCGATCACCTTGCAACTGATGCACCAGTCGGCGTACCAGTCCAGCAGCACCGGCTGGCCTGCGGCCTTGGCCTGGGCCAGTGCGGCGTCCAGGGCGGCAGGGGTGGTGAGGGTTTGCCACGCATCCGCCTGAGCGTTGGCGCTGGCGGGGGCCGAGGCGCTGACGCCGGGGCCTGGCAATGGACGCAGTGGATCGACCTGACCGGCAAGTGCGCCATACCAGCACGCCAGTGCATAGACCAGGCAGAGCAGCCCCAGCAGTTGGGCCAGGCGTTGGCGCGGGGTCTTGACCACGAATTCCAGCGCCCCGAGGAACAGCGCCACGCCTGCTGACAACAGGCCGATCAGCAGCAGTGTCACCGGCCCCGGCAGCACGCGGCTGAGCAGGCCGAGCGCAACGCCCAGCAGCAGGACCCCGATCACGTTCTTCACCGTGTTCATCCACGCCCCGCTCTTGGGTAGCCAGGCGGCACCGCCGGTCGCCACCAGCAGCAGTGGCGCCCCCATGCCCAATCCGAGCGCGAACAGCTTCAGTGCGCCTCCCAGGGCATCGCCGCTGGCGCTTATATAGAGCAGGGCACCGGCCAGTGGCGCAGACACGCAGGGCGAGACCAGCAGGCTGGAAAGCACGCCCAGCACCGCAGCACCCAGCAGCGAACCGCCGCGGGTATTGCTGGCGACGCGGTCCAGGCGCTGGCTCACGGCGTGCGGCAGCTTGAGTTCGAACAGGCCGAACATCGCCAGGGCGAACACCACGAAGAACAGCGCGAAGGGCACCAGTACCCAGGCCGACTGCAAACGTGCCTGCAAGTTGAGGCTGGCACCGAACAGGCCCATCAGCGCACCGAGCGCGGCAAAGCTGGCAGCCATCGGTAGTACGTAGGCCAGCGATAGGCTCAAGCCGCGCCAGCCACCCACCTGGCCGCGCAGCACCACGCCCGAGAGGATCGGCAGCATCGGCAGCACGCAGGGGGTGAAGGTCAGGCCCAGACCGGCCAGGAAGAACAGCAGCAAGGTCTGCCAGCTCCAGCGCTCGGCCGTGCTGGTGGACAGGGTGCTGCCTTCGCCGGGAATCGACAGTCGCGCAGTTTCCGGGGGATAGCACAAGCCCTTGTCGGCGCAGCCCTGGTAGCCGACCAGCAAGGTGAAGGCGCGCGAGTCGGTGCGCGGTACTTCGATGTCGACGATGCCATGGTAGACCTCGACATCGCCGAAGAACTCGTCGTGCTTGGCTTCACCCTGGGGGATCCGTGCGTTGCCGAGGGCGATGTCGGCTGGCTCGCTGCGGAACTGGAAGCGATGGCGGTAGAGGTAGTAGCCCTCGGTGGCGACGAAGCGCAGCTTGATCGACTGGGCATCGGCGCTGATCAGGTCGAGCTTGAAGGCTTCGTGGACCGGCAGGAAGTCGGCGCTGTTGGACAGCGAGGCGGCACCGAGGGTGGCGCTGGGGCGGTTGTCGAGCAGGCCCGAGGCGAAGGCTGGGCTGGCCAGCAGCAGGAACAGCAGGAAGAACAGGCGGCGCATGGCGGACTCGCGAGGCGGAACGTGCCCGGCATGATAGCGGAGTTGGCTGGAGGCGGGGATGACAGGTGGTCGCAGGTTCGGCTGTTTGCAGGCCTGGCCCGGGTGGGAGCGGCCTGGCCCGCGAAGGGGCCAGGCCTGCCGATCACACCCTGAAGGCCCGCACCGCGGTATTCAGCTCACCCCCCAGTTGCAGCAACTGCTCACCCTGCTCGCGCCCTTCGCCGATGCGTTGCAGGTTGTCTTCCCCGAGCGCATGAATCCGCTCGCTGTGGTCGCGGATCTCGCTCACAGCACCGCTCTGCTGTGCGGTGACGTCGGCAATCCTCACCGCTGTATCGGAGATGGTGCGAATCGCGCTGACAATCTCATCCAGCGCACCGTCCGCCGCCTGGGCCTGGCTGGCGGTGGCCTCGGCGTGTTCGAGCTGGGTGCGCATGCCATTCACCGATTCGCGCGCCGCCTGCTGCAGGCGGTCGATCAGCGCCTGGATCTCGCCGGTGGCGCCGGTGGTGCGCTGGGCCAGCGAGCGCACTTCGTCGGCTACGACGGCGAAGCCGCGGCCCATTTCGCCGGCACGGGCCGCCTCGATCGCTGCGTTGAGGGCCAGCAGGTTGGTCTGCTCGGCGATCGAGCGGATCACCGTCAGCACGCCACCGATGGTCGCCGACTCCTCGGCCAGTTGTTCGATCAACTGCGCATTGCCCTGCACTTCATCGACCAACGCTCGCAGGCCGGAGAGGCTGTGGCCGATCACCGTCTGGCCGTGCTCCACGGCGCGCCCGGCGTCGCGGCTGGCATCCGCGGCCGAACTGGCATCGCCGGCCACTTGCTGGATGGTCGCCTCGAGCTCGCCCAGGGCATCGCGGATCTGTGCAGTATCGCCCGCCTGGCGCTCGGCACCGTCATGCAGCGCGCTGCTCATGCCGGCCAGGGCATGGCTGCTGCCTGCGACCTGCTCGGCGTTGTGGCGGATCGTGCCGACCAGGGTCACCAGGTACTGGCGCAGCCGGTTGAGCGACTCCTGGATGTCGTGCAGTTCAAGGTTGGTCTTGCCAAGGGCGACGGGCTGGGCGAAATCGCCCTCGGCCCAACGCGACAAGGCTGGCGCAAGGCTGGTAAGGGTGCGCGTCAGGCGGCGCTGCAAGGTGTCGATGAGTAGGGCGATCAGCAGAATCAGGCCGATCATCAGGCCCTGGATGACCCGGACCTCGCCAGCGATCTTCGCGTGCTGACCGCGCACTTCAGGTTCCAGTCCGGCGATGGCCTTTTGCACAGCTTCGAGGCGCTCGCTGGTGCTGGCGGCCAATGCGGCGCGGCGTTCGATCTGTTCACGGGTGCGCTGCAGTTCGGCCGGATAGCGCCCGAGCAAGCTTTGCAGTTCACGCTTGAGGCCGACGGCAACGTCCTCCTTCTGCTCGCTGCCCTGGCTTTGCAGGCCCATCATCGCGGCGAAGTCGTCGGCGTTGGATTCGGCCGCGCGGGTCACCCCCAGCAACGGCAGGCTGTCGATGATCTGCGCCTGGGCGCGGATCTGTTGCAGTTCGCGCTCCACTTCGTCCGCCAGTTCCGCGCGACCGCTGCTGACCAGCTTGTCGCGGGCCAGTGCCAGGCGGCCCAGGTGCAGCGAGGCGTCCATCAGTGGGGCCAGGTAGCGACCCGCCTCGGCGTTGCCACTGTCGCGGGCATAGCCGGCCAGTTGCTCCAGGTTGGCGCCCAGTTCGCGCTCGGCCTGCAGCAGCAATGCCTGTGGGTCTCCGGCCAGCTTGCCGGCGGCCAGCAGTTCGTTGGCGGTAAAGCCCTGCAGGCTGTCCAGGCTCGGGCGCAGCTTGGCGGCCAATGCGTCTGGCCATTCTCCGAGGGCGCTGTGCAACTGCTTGTTGGCCTCCATGGCCGAGGCATGGCGCAGGGCGTCGCCGCTGGCCAGGTAGGCCTGGATATTGCCGGCGGTCTCGTTCTGGAACTGCTGGGACAGCCCCAGGTAGCGCTCCATCATCTGATAGGGACGCTCCAGCGCACGCTGCGACCACCACAGGGTTGCACCCAGGGCAAAGCACACGGTCACCAGCAAGAGGGTGTTGAAATTGGTCAGCCACTTCAGGCGCATAGCCGCGAACTTCCTGCGGGAATGGAGAGGTAGGTGCCTGAAGTTATTGCGATTTTGTGACCGGGTGATGACGACGACGGGGTGGCGCCATAAAAAAGTGGCAGAGTGCCAGTCTAGGGCTCGACCCTCACCACACAGTTGCGCCCCGCGTGCTTGGCCCGGTACAGCGCCTCGTCCGCCGCGCTGGCCATGGTCAGCGCATCCAGCGCGTCATCGAGTTGCACCACCCCGGCGCTGAAGGTGCACTGCAGGTCGTGCGGCTGGGCGGGATAGTGGATTTCGGCAAAGCGCCGGCGGATCTCGTCGAGCACCTTGTGCGCAGCTTCCAGGCCGGTGTTGGGCATGACGATGGCGAATTCCTCGCCGCCATAGCGGCCGATGAAATCGGTCTTGCGCAGGCGCTGCTTGAGGAACAACGCCAGGCTCTTGATCACCCGGTCGCCCATGGGATGGCCATGGCGGTCGTTGATCTTCTTGAAGTGGTCGATGTCCAGCATGGCGAAGCTCAGTGGTTGTTCCTCGCGGCGGGCGCGGAAACTGCAGTCTTCGAGCAGTTGCAGGATGTGGGTGTGGTTGTACAGCCCGGTCAGGCTGTCGCGCACCATGCGCGCCTTGAGATGACGGGCGCGGGCGGCGCGGTTGCGCACGGTGGTGACCAGGTGACGGGCGCGGATCGGCTTGGTGAGGAAGTCGTCGCCACCTTCGCTCATGGCATCGAGCTGCTTGTCCAGGTCGTCCTCGGCCGACAGGTAGATGATCGGTACGCTGACATAACGGTCGTTGTGGCGGATCACCTTGGCCAGTTCGGTGCCGGTGCAGTCGGGCATGTACATGTCGAGGATGATCAGGTCGGGCTGGAAGTCAGCGAGCTCGGCCATGGTGCGGATCGGCTCGGTGAGCGTGCGGGTGATGATGCCGGCGCCGTTGAGCAGGCGCTCGGTGTGCATGGCCTGGGCGCGCGAGTCATCGATGATCAGCACCCGGAACGGGTCGTATTGGGTGGCGCTGGTCAGCAGTTCGACCTTCTCCAGCAGGCTGGATGCCTCCAGGGTGCCGGTGAGGAACTCCTGGCCTCCGGCGCGCACGGCGGCGAGGCGGGTCGGGGTGTCGGTCTCGTGGAGGCTGAAGAACAGCAGCGGGATGTGCAACTCCAGCCCTTGCTGGGCGTCGGCGGCCAGTTTGAGGCCCTGGCCGGGGCCACTGAAGTCGACATCCATGACGATGGCCGACGGCAGGCGTTCGCTCATCGAGGCACGGAAGGCTTCGGCGTTGCCCAGTGCCTGCACGCCCAACCCGAAGAACTCCAGCTGTTGCGCCAGGCGTTCGGCGCGGTCATGGTCCTGCAGCAGGATGTACACCGGCTTGCGCAAGGGTGGCAGAGGCACATGATCGAGCTGGTCGCCCTTGCGCAGGCCGGTGCGCGACAGGCGTTGCATCAGGCGATTGAGCTCGCCGATCAGCTCGGAGTTGAGCCGCGTGCTGTTCGCTTCGATGGTCCTCAGCGTCTGTCCGATGGCAATCGACAGGCTGCCGTGCTCGGGCTGCTCGAAACGGTCGGCGTAGCGTTGCAGGCGCAGATTGGCATCGCCCAGTTCGCTCAGCCCTGCGCTCGACCACTCGCCACGCTGCAGGCGCTGCCAGATTTCGAGAATCTGTCGGGCCTGGTGAATGACCCGCTGGGCGAAATGCTGCTTCAAGCGCTCGTGGCTGGGCTCGGCTGGCTGGGTCATGTCCTGACTGCTTGTTGGAGGTTGGTGTGCAGGTTCAATGATGGCTCTATGCTAGCAGGTCTTTTCCTGCTCGCGAGTGCTGTGGGTCAACAAAGCGTTCCGGCCCGATTATTCAGTTCCCGACCCATTGGTCGCTTATGCGTATGGCGGCGTCTGCTTTATAGTGCTGGGACGCGGGCTTGTCGTGGCACCCTGGCCGAGGCCTGTGGTCCAAGCCCCTGAACCGTCATGATTGATTAAGGACAACGCCATGCTGGACTGGAAAAACCGTGAGGCCAAGGCTGAGCGCCCCGAGCGCGTCGATGGCCGTGGCGCTGCCACCCGTAGCTACCTCGGCGGCCTCTGGAGCCGCGCCCTGGGCACCCTGATCGGCCTGTACCTGCTGGTGTGCATCGGCCTTGGCTGGTACTGGAGCGAAGAGCCTGATCTGTTCCCGGTGCAACAGAATGCCCAGGCTGCGGCCGAGCGTAACGGCCAGCAGATGGTGGTTGGCTATACCACCATCGAAACCCTCAAGACAGTGGCCGGCACCCTGCTCGACAAGCCGGGTGGGTATATCTCCAACGACCGCTTCCCGCCGGGGCTGTGGATGGACAACATGCCGAGCTGGGAATATGGCGTGTTGGTCCAGGTGCGCGACCTGTCGCGTGCGCTGCGCAAGGACTTCGCTCGCTCGCAGTCGCAATCGACCGAAGACGCCGACCTGGCCAAGGCCGAGCCGCGCTTCAACTTCGACAACAAGAGCTGGATCCTCCCTTCCAGCGAGTCGGAGTTCGAGGAGGGCATCAAGTCGCTCAACCGCTACCAGGTGCGCCTGGCCGCTGGCGACCAGGGCGCGATCTTCTATACCCGCGCCGACAACCTGAACAACTGGCTGGGCGACGTTGCCACGCGTCTGGGATCGTTGTCCCAACGCCTGTCGGCCAGCGTCGGCCGGGTCAAGCTCAACAGCAACCTGAAGACCGAAACCGTCCAGGCCGGCCAGGCACCGCAGGTCGACGAGGAGATCGTCGAGACGCCATGGCTGCAGATCGACAACGTCTTCTACGAAGCCCGCGGCCAGGCCTGGGCGCTGTCGCATCTGCTGCGCGCCATCGAGGTCGACTTCGCCGACGTACTGGCCAAGAAGAACGCCACCGTCAGCGTGCGTCAGATCATTCGTGAGCTGGAAGCTTCGCAGGAGCCGCTGTGGAGCCCGATGGTACTCAACGGCAGTGGCTTCGGCATGTGGGCCAACCACTCGCTGGTGATGGCCAACTACATCTCCCGGGCCAACGCCGCAGTCATCGACCTGCGTCAGTTGCTCTCGCAAGGATGACCATCAATCCCGCCGAGGTCGCGCACCGCGCGGCCTCCGATGCCGAGCTGGTGGCCTGGGTGGACGAACACGACCAGCCGCTTGGCGCCCTGGCGCGGGCCGAGTTGCGCGAGCGAGGGTTGATCGGGCGCTGTACCTTCATCCTGCTGTTCAACAGCCAGGGCGAGCTGTGCGTGCACCGGCGCACCTTGAGCAAGGCGCTGTATCCCGGGTATTGGGATGTGGCGGCCGGTGGCATGGTCGGGGTGCACGAGGAGTACGCCGAGTCTGCGGCCCGCGAGCTGGAAGAGGAACTGGGCATCGCTGGCGTCGCGTTGCGTTTTCACGAGAAGTTCTACTTCGATCAGTTGGGCAACCGCTTGTGGTGCGCGGTGTTCTCGGCGGTGTCCGACGCGCCGCTGCGGCTGCAGCCTGAAGAGGTGATCGAGGCGCGCTTCGTCACTGTGGAACAGGCAGAGGCCGAGAGCCGGGAGAAGGACTTCTGTCCGGACTCGCTGGAGGCGTTGCGCCGGTACAAGGCGAGCCTGTAGCCGTCAGCGCTCCCCCACGTCGCAAAACATTCGCAAAATGCCGCAATCCAGTACTTAGCAAGCCAGGAATTTATCGTTACACTGCGCGCCCTTTTCGGGCTGTCGCAACACCTGCGACAGTAGCGCCGCCCCTGCCAGAGTGGGGCTTCGCGGTCGGTCCAGTCCCCCTGTGGTCCGACCAGTTTTTGTCCTCAGCAAGAGGAACAAAAGTGGCCAAGAAAGCTTCTTCCTTCTCCGCCCTCGGCGGTCTCGTGTTTTCCACCGACGCTGGTCGGCACTGCCCCGACTGCAGCCAGCCGGTGGACGCGTGTGTCTGCAAGCAGCAACTGATCCCCGAAGGTGATGGCATTGCCCGGGTACGCCGTGAAAGCAAGGGGCGTGGCGGCAAGACCGTCACCACCATCACTGGCGTACCGCTGCCGCTCGAGCAGCTCAAGGACCTCGCCAGCACGCTCAAACGGCGATGCGGCACCGGTGGTGCCTTGAAAGACGGTGTCATCGAGATCCAGGGTGATCACGTCGAACTGCTGCTCGCCGAGCTGATCAAGCAGGGTTTCAAGGCGAAGAAGTCCGGCGGTTGAGTGTTGCCCGCAGGCATTTTTGCCGAGCGCTTTCTAAACTCGTTTCCGTTGCCGGGGTCTACCCGGGGACGGACGAATCGTCATTTTCAGCTTCTACACTGCGCCCGCACCCACCGCGGGGCAGTGTCTTGACTTATCTATAGGGGACTTGAATGTCCGTACGACGCACACGCAAAGACGATGGCAGCCAATGGACCGTGGCCGACAGCCGCAGTGTTTATGGTATCCGCCATTGGGGCGCTGGTTATTTCGCCATCAATGAAGCCGGGCGTGTCGAAGTGCGCCCCAACGGCCCCGACAGCGCGCCGATCGACCTCTTCGAGCAGGTCGACGAGCTGCGCCAGAGTGGCCTGTCGCTGCCACTGCTGGTCCGTTTCCCGGACATCCTGCAGGACCGCGTACGCCAACTGACCGGTGCCTTCGACGCCAACATCGCGCGCCTGGAGTACCAGAGCCAGTACACGGCCCTTTATCCGATCAAGGTCAACCAGCAGGAAGCGGTGGTCGAGAACATCATCGCCACGCAAAACGTCTCCATCGGCCTCGAAGCCGGCTCCAAGCCCGAGCTGCTGGCCGTGCTGGCGCTGGCGCCCAAGGGCGGTACCATCGTCTGCAACGGCTACAAGGACCGTGAGTTCATCCGCCTGGCACTGATGGGCCAGAAGCTGGGCCACAACGTGTTCATCGTCATCGAGAAGGAATCCGAGGTCGCCCTGGTGATCGAGGAGGCCGCCGAGCTCAAGGTCAAGCCACAGGTCGGCCTGCGCGTGCGCCTGTCGTCGCTGGCTTCGAGCAAGTGGGCCGACACCGGGGGCGAGAAATCCAAGTTCGGCCTGTCGGCTGCGCAATTGCTGTCGGTGGTCAGCCGCTTCCGTGATGCCGGGCTGGACCAGGGTATCCGCCTGCTGCACTTCCACATGGGCTCGCAGATCGCCAACCTCGCCGACTACCAGCACGGCTTCAAGGAAGCCATCCGCTATTACGGCGAGCTGCGCGGCCTGGGCCTGCCGGTCGATCACATCGACGTCGGTGGCGGGCTGGGCGTCGACTACGATGGCACCCACTCGCGCAACGCCAGCTCGATCAACTACGACATGGATGACTATGCCGGCGTGGTGGTGGGGATGCTCAAGGAGTTCTGCGACGCCCAGGGCTTGCCGCACCCGCATATCTTCTCCGAGAGCGGTCGCTCGCTGACTGCGCACCACGCCATGCTGGTGATCCAGGTCACCGACGTCGAAAGCCACAACGACGAAGTGCCGACCATCGAGAACAAGGAGGCGCTGCCCGAGACCGTGCAGTGGCTGGCCGACCTGCTCGGCCCGACCGACATCGAGATGGTCACCGAGACCTACTGGCGCGCCACCCACTACATGGGTGACGTGGCTGCGCAGTATGCCGATGGCAAGATCAGCCTCTCCGAGAAAGCCCTGGCCGAGCAATGCTACTTCGCTGTGTGCCGTCGCCTGCACAACTCGCTCAAGGCTCGCCAGCGTTCGCACCGCCAGGTGTTGGACGAGCTCAACGACAAGCTCGCCGACAAGTACATCTGTAATTTCTCGGTGTTCCAGAGCCTGCCCGACACCTGGGCCATTGGCCAGGTACTGCCGATCATCCCGCTGCACCGCCTGGACGAAGAGCCCATGCGCCGCGCGGTGCTGCAGGACCTGACCTGCGACTCCGATGGCAAGATCAACCAGTACGTCGACGAGCAGAGCATCGAGACCAGCATGCCGGTGCATGCCGTACGCGAAGGTGAGGACTACCTGCTGGGCGTGTTCCTGGTCGGCGCCTACCAGGAAATCCTTGGGGACATGCACAACCTGTTCGGTGACACCGACTCGGTGAACATCTACCAGAACGCCGACGGCAGCGTGTACCACGCTGGCATCGAGACCCACGACACCATCGAGGACATGCTGCGCTACGTGCACCTGTCGCCGGAGGAGTTGATGACCCACTACCGCGACAAGGTCGCCAGCGCCAAGATCAGCGCCCGTGAGCGGACCCAGTTCCTCGACGCGCTGCGCCTGGGCCTGACTCGGTCTTCGTACCTGTCGTCGTGATCGGCGGGCCGCTCCTGCAAGGTTTGCTGGAGCGGCCCTGCTTCAATCGATCCACGCTCCCCGCTGCTGCAACCGCCACCCCACCCACCCCAGCGTCACCGCGCGCAATCCCATGAACCCGAGAAACGCCAGCCACAATCCATGGTTGCCGAACCCTCGCAGGGCGAATGCCAGCGGCAACGCGATCGCCACCGATACCAGCATCGCGTTGCGCATCTCGCGCGCTCGAGTAGCGCCGATGAACAGGCCATCCAGCAGATAGCTCCACACCGCTACCAGCGGCAGCAGCGCCAGGTAAGGCAGGTAAGGGTAGGCTGCGTCACGCACGCTCTGGATGTCGGTCTGCAGGTCGATGAACAAGTGCCCACCCAGCAGAAACAGCCCGGCAAAGACCAGACTGACGATCAGTGACCAACCACAGGCGACCACCAGCGAGCGGCGCAGGGTGTCGCGCTCACGTGCGCCGATGGCGTGGCCGCACAGGGCCTCTACCGCATGCGCCAGGCCGTCCAGGGCATAGGCAGTCAGCAGCAGGCCATTGAGCAGCAGCGCGTTGGCCGCGACCGTCGCTTCACCCAGGCGCGCGCCCTGCACGGTGATCAGCAGGAACACCAGTTGCAGCGCCAGGCTGCGCAGGAAGATATCGCGGTTGACCGCCAGCAGCGGGCGCCAAGCCTGCCAGCGTTTCAGCGCAGCCCAGGCGATGCGCCCTGGATAGGCAAGCAGTGCAGGGCGGGTCAGGGCAAGGCCCAGCAGGGCCGCGCTCCATTCGGCGATCACCGAGGCCCGCGCCGAACCGAGTACGCCCCAGTCCAGTCCGAGCACGAACCACAGGTTGAGGACGATGTTCAGCAGGTTGGTGGTCAGCAGGATCGCCAGCGGCGCACGAGCATTCTGGGTGCCGAGGAACCAGCCGACCAGGGCATAGCTGGCCAGTGCCGCCGGCAGGCCGAGCAGGCGGGTATGGAAGAAGGCTTCGGTCGAGGCTTGCAGGGCCTCGCTGGGCTGCATCGCCTGTAGGGCCAACTGGCTAAGGGGCAGGGCGAGCAGGCCGATCAGCACGGCGAACGCCAGCGCCAGCAGCAGCCCCTGAACCAGCACCTGGCGTAGTGCGGCGCCGTCGGCGCGACCGGCGGCCTGGGCTGCAAAACCGGTCGAACCCATGCGCAGGAACCCCATCAGGCCGACCATGAAGGTGAACAGTGTGGCGCCAACGGCGACGGCACCGAGCTGGTGGGCGTGGGGCAGATGGCCGATGACCGTGCTGTCGACCAGTGCCACCAACGGCACCGAGATGTTCGAAAGAATCATCGGCGCGGCCAAGGCCCAGACCTTGCGGTGGGTGAGGCGGTGCTGCCAGTCGTTGAGCAGTGAGGGCATGCGATTGCGCTTATCCTGTGGGAGCGGGCTTGCCCGCGAAGGGGCGCACGGCGGCCCCGGTTTTCGGCTGCTGGCCATTGTACCGGCCAGGCAACCAATCCGTGCGAACGCGGTCTCATTTGCCACTGCAGCGCAGGTAGCCTGCCTGACGTTGCGCTATAGTTTCTGCCCTCACCACCCTGCTGCCGAAGAGTCCTCTCTCCTATGCTCAACAAAGGATTGTTGCTGGCCTGCGCGCTGGCCCTGCTCAGTGCCTGTGATTCCTCTTCCAAGGACACCCCCGCGCCGGCTGAAAAGCCCGCGGCCAGCGTGCCTGCCGAAGCCAAGCCCGCCAAGCGCGAGGACCCGGCAGCGCTCGCCAAGCGCTACGCCGACCGTGAACTCAACGTGCTGGACGTCTCGGAGGTCCAGCTCGACGGTGCCAGTACCCTGTCGATCAGCTTCTCGGTGCCGCTCGATGCCAACCAGGACTTCGCCGCCAAGGTGCACCTGGTCGATACCGTCAAGGGCAAGCTCGACGGCGCCTGGGAGCTGTCCGACAACCAGATGGAACTGCGTCTGCGCCACCTCGAGCCGCAGCGCAAGCTGGTGCTGACCGTCGACAAGGGCCTGCTCGCGGTCAACGGCAAGACGCTTCAGGGTGAGTCGGTCAGCCGCCTGGAAACCCGCGACATGCAGCCGACCATCGGTTTTGCCAGCCGTGGCTCCCTGTTGCCCACCCGCCTGGCCGAAGGCCTGCCGGTGATCGCCCTGAACGTCGACAAGGTCGATGTCGAGTTCTTCCGGGTCAAACCGGAAATGCTCTCGACCTTCCTGGTCAACTGGGGCCGAAACAGCAGCCTGTACTACTACCAGTCCAAGGAAACCCTGGACATGGCCGAGCTGGTCTACAGCGGCCGCTTCGACCTGAACCCTGCACGCAATACTCGCGAAACCGTACTGCTGCCGATCGCCGGGATCAAGCCGTTGCAGGAGCCGGGCGTCTACCTGGCGGTGATGCGCGCCTCCGGCACCTACGACTATTCGCAACCGGCGACCCTGTTCACCCTCAGTGATATCGGCGTGTCCGCGCACCGCTACCGTGACCGCCTGGACGTGTTCGCCCAGGCCCTCGAGGGCGGCAAGGCCCTGAGCGACGTGACCCTCGAGCTGCACGACGACAAGGGCAAGCTGCTGGCCCAGGCCAAGACCGATGGCAAGGGCCATGCCGAGTTGCCGATCACGGCCAAGGCCGACACCCTGATCGCCACCCAGGACGTGCACACCACGCTGCTGCGCCTGAACACCGCCGCACTGGACCTGGCCGAATTCGACATCGCCGGCCCGCAAGCCAATCCGCTGCAGTTCTTCATCTTTGGCCCGCGTGACCTGTATCGCCCCGGCGAAACCGTACTGCTCAACGGCCTGCTGCGCGACCAGGACGGCAAGCCGGTCAAGGCTCAGCCGGTGACGGTCGAAGTGCGTCGCCCTGATGAGCAGGTCAGCCGCAAGTTCGTCTGGGAGGCCGACCAGAACGGCCTGTTCCAATATCAGCTGCAATTGGCTACCGAGGCGCCGACCGGGCGCTGGCAACTGCTGCTCGACCTCGGCGGTGGCCGCAAGCAGGTCTACGAGTTCCTTGTCGAAGACTTCCTGCCCGAGCGCCTGGCGCTGGAGCTCAAGGGCAGCAAGACCCCCCTCAGCCCCGAACAGACCGCACGCATCCAGGTCAATGGCCGCTATCTGTATGGCGCGCCAGCTGCCGGCAACCGCCTGAGCGGCCAGGCCTACATCCGCCCGCTGCGTGAAGCCGTACCGGCGCTGCCGGGTTATCAGTTCGGCTCGGTTACCGAGAGCGAACTGACCCAGGACCTGGAACTCGATGAAGTCACCCTCGACCAGGCCGGCAAGGCCACCGTCGATATCGAGAGCCGCTGGGCCGAGGCCCGCTCGCCGCTGCAATTGACCGTGCAGGCCAGCCTGCAGGAGTCTGGCGGTCGCCCCATCACCCGGCGTCTGGAACAGCCGATCTGGCCGGCTGAACGCCTGCCGGGCCTGCGCGGCCTGTTCGATGGCGAAGAGACCGACAGCGATGCCCCGGTGCAGTTCGAGGTGCTGGTCGCCGACCGCGACGGCAACAAGCTCGCCGCCGACGACCTCAAGGTGCGGTTGATCCGCGAGCGTCGCGACTACTACTGGAACTACTCGCAAAGCGATGGCTGGAGCTACAACTACAACGAGAAATTCCTCACCCAGAGCGAGGAAACCGTCAGCGTCAAGGCCGGCTCCACCGCCAAGTTGACCTTCCCGGTGGAGTGGGGGCCTTACCGCGTCGAGGTCGAAGATCCCGAAACCGGGCTGGTATCCAGCGAGCGCTTCTGGGCCGGTTACCGCGCCCAGGACAACGCCGAAGGTGGGGCAGTACGCCCTGACCAGGTCAAGCTGGCGCTGGACAAACCTTCCTACGTCGACGGTGCCACCGCCAAGGTTACCGTCACGCCACCTGCGGCCGGCAGCGGCTACCTGATGATCGAGTCCAGCGACGGTCCGCTGTGGTGGCAGGAGATCGACGTACCTGCCGAAGGCAAGACTTTCGAGGTCGAGCTGGACAAGAAATGGGCCCGCCACGACCTCTATATCAGCGCCCTGGTGATTCGTCCGGGTGAGCGCAAGGTCAATGCTACGCCCAAACGCGCCGTCGGTGTGCTGCACCTGCCGCTGGACCGCGCCGAGCGCAAGCTGGCGGTCAGCCTGCAGGCGCCGGAGAAGATGCGCCCCAAGCAGCCCCTGACCGTGAAGTTCAAGGCCGTCAATGCCGACGGCAGCGTGCCGAAGCAGGTGCATGTGCTGTTGTCTGCGGTGGATGTGGGCATCCTCAACATCACCGACTTCAAGACCCCCGACCCCTTTGCCAGCCTGTTCGGTCGCAAGGCCTACGGCGCCGACCAGTTGGATATCTACGGCCAGTTGATCGAAGCCGGCCAGGGCCGCCTGGCGAGCCTGGCCTTCGGGGGTGACGCCGCCATGGCCAAGGGTGGCAAGCGCCCGAACACCACGGTCACCATCGTCGCCCAGCAGAGCCTGCCGGTGACGCTCGACGAGAAGGGCGAAGGGCAGGCCACAGTCGATATCCCCGACTTCAACGGCGAACTGCGCCTGATGGCGCAAGCCTGGTCCGACGAGCACTTCGGCATGGCCGAAGGCAAGACGGTCGTCGCTGCACCGCTGATCGCCGAGCTGTCGGCGCCGCGCTTCCTCGCCGGTGGCGACCAGACTCGCCTGGCCCTGGACCTGGCCAACCTGTCTGGCCGTGCCCAGCAGCTCAACGTGCAGGTGACCACCGACGGGCAACTCGACCTCGCCGGTGCCGCCCAGCAGAGCATCAACCTTGCCGAAGGCCAGCGCAGCACGCTGATGATTCCGGTGCAGGCCCGCGGTGGCCTGGGGCAGGGCAAGGTGCACGTGCGTGTCGATGGCCTGCAGTTGCCTGGCGAGACGGCCACCGGCTTCGAGCGCGAATGGACCCTGGGTGTGCGCCCGGCGTATCCGGCGATGCTCAAGCACTACCGCGTGGCGCTCAAGGACCAACCCTGGACTTTGCCCGAGAACGAGCTGGCCGAGTTCGAACCGGCAGGCCTTGAAGCCAGCCTTGCGCTGTCGAGCCGCCCACCGCTGAACCTGGCCGAGCAGATCCGTGCCCTCGAAGCCTACCCCTACGGCTGCCTGGAGCAGACCACCAGTGGCCTCTATCCCTCGCTCTATGCCGATGCCGACAGCCTCAAGCGTCTTGGTATCAAGGGTGAGCCGACCGATGTGCGCAAGCGCAAGATCGAAATGGGCATCGAGCACTTGCTTGGCATGCAGCGCTACAACGGCAGCTTCGGCCTGTGGAGTTCGGACAGCGAGGAGGAGTACTGGCTGACCGCCTACGTCACCGACTTCCTTCTGCGTGCGCGTGAGCAAGGCTACGGCGTGCCTGCCGAGGCCTTGAAGAAGGCCAACGAGCGCCTGCTGCGCTATCTGCAGGAGCGCAACCTGATCGAGGTCGACTACAGCCAGGACGCCGAACACACCCGCTTTGCCGTGCAGGCCTACGCCGCGCTGGTGCTTGCCCGCAGTCAGCAAGCGCCGCTGGGTGCGCTGCGCAGCCTGTTCGAACGCCGCAGCGATGCCCGCTCCGGCCTGCCGCTGGTGCAACTGGCGGTGGCGCTGGACAAGATGGGCGACAAGCCGCGCTCGCAGCAGGCGTTGCAGGCAGGCCTGGCGATAGGCCGTGGCAAGGGTTGGCTGGCCGACTACGGCAGCGCCGTGCGTGACCAGGCACTGATCCTGGCGCTGCTTCAGGAGAACAACCTGGCCAGCAACCAGGTCGATCAACGCCTGTTCGCGTTGTCCGACGAACTGGCCTCCAACCGCTGGCTGTCGACCCAGGAGCGCAATGCGCTGTTCCTCGCCGGTCGCGGCCTGCTGGGCAAGCCTGAAGGCAACTGGCAGGCGCGTCTGGACAGCGCCGGTGAGGTTCGCGAGTTCAACAACACCGAATCGGGCATGAAGCTCGAAGGCCCGTTGCTGGCATCGCCGCTGAGCATCCAGAACCAGGGCAGCGATACGCTGTACCAGCAGTTGACCCTGTCCGGCTATCCGCGCCAGGCGCCTGCGGCCAGCAGCAATGGTATGGAGATCCGTCGCGAGTACCTGGGCATGAACGGCCAGGCCCTGGACCTGCGCAACCTGAGCAGTGGCGACCTGGTGCTGGTGCACCTGGCGCTCAAGGCCCAGAGCCAGGTGCCGGATGCGCTGGTGGTCGACCTGCTGCCGGCGGGTCTGGAGCTGGAAAACCAGAACCTGGCCCAGAGCGCCGCCAGCCTCGACAACGCCAGCAGTGCCGTCAAGCAGTGGCGCGAATCGATGCAGAACGCCAGCGTGGTGCACCAGGAGTACCGCGACGACCGTTATGTGGCCGCCCTCAAGCTCGACAGCTACGGCACCACGCACCTGTTGTACCTGGCGCGTGCGGTAACGCCGGGCAGCTATCGCATTCCGCCGCCGCAGGTAGAGTCGATGTACCGGCCGAACCTGCAGGCAGTGGGGGATAGTCAGGGCGAGATGGTGGTGCGTAGCCGTTGATGCGACTGTGGGAGCGGGTGACTCCGCTCCCACAGGTTCATGGATGGCGAGCCTCGGGTCAGTGAATGATCCAGCTCAACACCCACAAGCCCAGCACCAGCCAGATGATGCCCATCACGATCGACGCCCGCATGAACGCCCGGATCGCCGAGTACAGCAGCATCAGCCCGACGATCAGCGCAAGGATGCTGACCAGCGAGGTGTCCATGCCCAAGGTGCGCGCCAGCCCGTCGATGAAATTGCCGCCGGCATTGGCCAGCAGATTGAACAGCCCGCTCATGATATCGACGATGAACTTGATCACCGCGCCCAGCGCCTGGCCCAACCACTCGAAAAACCCTTCTACATGCATAGCTGCTTCCTGATGATCATCCCAAGCCTTTGGCCATCGTTCGATGGGGTCGGTTCCCGATGCCAGGCGCAAGCATAGTTCGCCCGCGTACGCGCAGCGCAAGGATCTTGCGTGGTGTCGGCATTACTGTGCTGTCGAGCGTCGTCTTGCTGTGGCTGGCGGATCGCCTGTGGCCGTTGCCGATGCCTGGTGACGACCTGGCGCGGGTGGTGCTCGCCGAGGACGGCACGCCGCTGTGGCGCTTCGCCGATGCCGACGGCGTGTGGCGCTATCCGGTCAGCCCCGATGAGGTATCGCCCTTGTATCTGGAGGCGCTGCTCACCTACGAAGATCGCTGGTTCTACGACCATCCCGGGGTCAACCCGCTGGCGCTGGCGCGTGCGGCCTGGCTGAACCTGCGTGGCGGGCGCGTAGTGTCCGGCGGCAGCACGCTGTCGATGCAGGTAGCACGTTTGCTCGACCCCCATGATCGCACCCTGGCCGGCAAGCTGCGTCAGCTGTGGCGTACGGCGCAGCTGGAGTGGCACCTGTCCAAGCGCGAGATTCTGCAGATCTACCTCGATCGCGCGCCGTTCGGCGGCACCCTGCAGGGCGTCGCCGCCGCCAGTTGGGCCTACCTGGGCAAGTCGCCCAAGCACCTCACGCCCGCCGAAGCGGCGTTGCTGGCCGTATTGCCCCAGGCACCCAGCCGCCTGCGCCCGGATCGCCATCCCGAGCGTGCGCAGCGGGCCCGCGACAAGGTGTTGCAGCGCCTGGCCGATTATCAGGTGTGGCCCGAGCAGCGTATCGACGAGGCGCGCGAAGAGCCCTTGCTGCTCGCCCCACGCCAGGAGCCGGCGCTGGCACCGTTGCTGGCCCGGCGTCTGAACACGCCAGACAGCCCACCGCTGATCCGCACCACGCTCGATGCGTCGTTGCAGCGCCGTCTCGAAGACCTGCTGCTCGGTTGGCGTGCACGCTTGCCCGAGCGCACCTCGGCGGCAATCCTGGTGGTCGAGGCTCAGACCATGGCCGTGCGTGCCTACCTGGGGTCCATCGACCTGGGCGATGAGCGCCGCTTCGGCCATGTCGACATGGTGCATGCCCTGCGTTCGCCCGGCTCGACCCTCAAGCCGTTTCTCTATGGCATGGCCCTGGACGATGGGCTGATCCACTCCGAATCGCTGCTGCAGGACGTACCGCGCCGCTATGGCGACTACCGTCCGGGCAACTTCTCGATGGGCTTCAGCGGGCCGGTGTCGGCCAGTTCGGCGCTGGCGTTGTCGCTCAACCTACCAGCGGTTCAGTTGCTCGAAGCCTACGGGCCCAAGCGCTTCGCCGCGCAGATGCGCATCGGTGGCGTGCCCTTGGTACTGCCGCCGCTGGCCGAACCGAACCTATCGCTGATTCTCGGCGGTGCAGGCAGCCGTCTGGAGGACCTGGTCGGCGGTTATGCGGCGTTGGCCCGCGAGGGCAAGAGCGCGAAGATCCGCCTGCAGCCCCAGGATCCGCTGCTGGAGCGGCGCCTGTTGTCGCCGGGGTCGGCGTGGATCGTGCGGCGTATTCTCAGCGGCCAGGCGCGCCCGGACCGCGACCCGCACGCCGAGCTTGTGCAGCACCCGCAACTGGCCTGGAAAACCGGCACCAGCTATGGCTTTCGCGATGCCTGGTCGGTGGGGGTCGGGCCGCGGTACATCATTGGTGTGTGGATAGGCCGACCCGATGGCACGCCGGTGCCGGGCCAGTTCGGCCTGGCTTCGGCTGCGCCGCTGATGCTGCAGGTGCACGACC
The DNA here is from genome assembly GCA_014268975.2 of Pseudomonas wayambapalatensis. Lineage (GTDB taxonomy): Bacteria > Pseudomonadota > Gammaproteobacteria > Pseudomonadales > Pseudomonadaceae > Aquipseudomonas > Aquipseudomonas wayambapalatensis. The sequence continues at coordinate 901,787 of CP077096.1, forward strand.
TGTTGAGCAACCGCGACAGCCAGCGCGGCATTGCCGTGCCGGTGGAAAACGTGCCGGGCAGTGTCGGCGTCGCAGCGATCTGCTGGCCGCTGGGGCAGCCGATGAGTCGTCAGGATCCGCAGTGCCGCCGCCAGCGTTTTGCCTGGACCCTCGACGGCACCACGCCGCCGACCTTGCAGGCTGCCGACCAGCCGCTGGGGTTGGGCCTGCGCGAAACGGTGTGGGTCAATGAGCGCGGTTTGCGGGTCGATGCCAACTGTCCTGGGGCGAAAACGCAGGAAATTGCCCTCTGGCCTGCCCCTCTGGAACCGTGGCTGCCGCGGGTAGAGCGGCGTAGTGCGCGGCTGCCGATGGTCGATCCTGGCTGTCCACCGCAGGCGGCGCCCAGCGCGCCGCCGCTGTCGATCGTCGGTGTTCGAGCAGGCGACAACTTGCGCCGGCCGCTCACCAGTCACGAGCCATTGCAACTGCACGTATCGGCGCTGGGTGGGGCAGGGCGGCGCTGGTGGTTCCTCAATGGCCGGCCGCTGGGCGAGACCGAAGGGCAGGACAGCCTGCTGGTGCGTTTCGAGCAGTCAGGACGCATCGAGTTGAGTGCGTTGGATGAGAGCGGCGAGACGGCACGGGTCGAGTTCCAGGTGGCGGAGTAGCCTCTCTCAGCCAGCGTTTCCTTGTACTAATGACATGGTATTAAACCTTTCGGTCAGCCATTCGGGCGAATATTTCAACTTGCTGAATTTCATGGATTTTTTATCGGCGTCAGCACCTTATCCCGCCGTATTAATACCAACTTACGACCTACCGCCGTCGAACCGCCAGAGCTTCACTGCTGACTGAAGGCATAACGCTGGCCAGCCTGGCCAGCGCGCCTATCCAACAACAAAGCAGTGCGGGAGTCGCCCATGAAAACTCAGGTTTGGATGAAAGCGAGTACGGCATTGGCGCTGGTCATGGCCCTTGGGCTTGCCGGGTGCAGCAGCGGTGGTGGTGGTCATCACAGCGAGGTTGATGGCTCGTCCGCCGATGGTGGCGCTGGTGCAGGTGCAGGCGGCGGCTCCGACGGAACGGGTGGCAGCGGTGGTGATGGCGGCGGTATGGCGGGTGGTGGCAACGGCGCAGGCAACGGTGGCACTGGTGGTGGCACCGGTGGTGGAGGAGATGGTACGGGAGGCGGTGGTACCAATCCTGGTAACGGTGGCGGAACGCCAGGCGGTGGTGATGGTGGTAGCGGTGGAGGTAATACGCCGACTCCGCTGGTCACCGGTCAGGTCGTCGGCCAGGTCGGCAATACCGTTTCCGGCCTGGGCGATGGTGTCAGCAACCTGGGTGAGGTGATCGGCTCGCTGCCTGTGGCGGGGAACACTTCATTGACCGGCGGCGTGGGTTCGCTGGTGTCGTCCACGGGTGATGCAGTCAGCAGTGTCGGCTCCGGCCTGAGCGAGGGCCTTGGGCAACTGGGCACCGGAAACAATGCCGTCGGTACCACGCTGGGCGTGGTGGGTGCGGCCACCTCCAACCTGGGGACCGGCGTATCCGGCCTGGGGCAGGGCGTAGGTGGGCTGGCAACGAATTCACCGGTCGAGCAGATTCCGTTGGTCAATCAAGTGGTGGCAGGCGCCGGGCAAGGTGTAGACCGTGTCGGCCAGGCCGTCACCATGTTGGGCAACACGCTGACCCCCATCGGCACCAACGGGCCGCTGGCTGGTGCCACCCAAGGGGTGAGCAATGCGTTGGTACCGGTGGTATCGCTGGTGGAAAACACCACCGCCAACGTCACCCGACAAACCGGGCTCGCAGGCCCGCTGAACCAGACCCTCAACCAGGTCGGCGGTGCACTCGACCAGGCCGGGCAACAGGTTGCAGGTGCCGGCAACGGTAATCCATTGACCAGTACGCTCGGGCAAGCGGTGAGCAACGTAGGCAGCACTGTCAGCACCACCAGCGGCCTGGCCCCGACAACCGGCGGTGCACGCACGGGCCTGCTGGAAACCGTCGGCGGCGTGGTGGCTGGCGCGGGCAGCGGGCTGGCGGCGGGCACTGGCAATCCGGCAGTGGTGTCGGTAGGTGGCAGCACGGGGCAGGTTGGCAATACCGTTGCTGCGCTCGGCACCGTGCTCGGTGGCAATGGCGTCACCAATACTGCAGCAGGTGCTCCGGTGGCAGCGGTAACGCAACAGGTGAGCGCCGGTGTGGCGCCGGTCGTCAGTGGCGTGGCCAGTGTCACCCAGCAGGTTGGCGCTGCGACGGGCGTCGGTGCGCCGGTCGCCGGGTTGCTCAATCAGGTGGGTGGTGCGGTGGCCAGTGCGGGCAGCCAGCTCGGTGCGGCCACTGGCAACCCGGTAGTCAGCCAGGTGGGCGCGACGGTCAGCGCAGTCGGTGGCACCGTTGGCCAGGCCGGCACGCTGGTCAATGGCGGTGCTGGCCAGGGAGGTGGGCTCGGCGGCGTACTCGGTGGTGTGACCGGGGCCTTGGGTGGCGCGCAGCGTTGATCCACTGCCCGGCGGATTTTTTTCGCGGATCCGCCGGGCGCCTGGTTAGACGACAGCCTGCTCAGCACCTACGCTTGCATTGACAAGGGGCGCTCGAACCGGGCGCCCTGGGTTCCACAGGATCATGGAGTGTCCGAATGCGTTCACTGCTGGTGACGATGCTGGCGCTGTCCTGGGCCTGCGTGGCCCGCGCCGAACCCCTGCCGAGTTTTCTCAACAGCAACGAAACCGAACGCCGCCTGCCCACGCCGAACCTGCCGGTGGACGCCTACCGTCCCGGTAAGCCCGGGCTGAATGTGCCGGCGCCCGCCGCACCCCAGCAGGCGCCCTTGCAGATGAACACCCAGGTCCTGGTGCGCAAGGTGCGTTTCGAGGGCGGGACCGTCTACCCCTTGGCGGATCTGCGCGAGCACTACCAATCGATACTCGACCGCAGCGTGACCCTCGCTGAACTGATCGAGGTCACCCGACGCCTGACTCAGCGCTACCAGCAGGACGGCTACCTGTTGTCCTACGCCTATCTTCCGCCGCAAGACTTCGCCGATGGCCGCGTGCGGGTCGTGCTGGTGGAAGGTTACATCCGCGACTATGAGGTTCAGGGCGATATCGGGTCCGCGTCGGGCTATGTCGAGCGCCTCGTGAACAAGCTCAAGGCCGAGCGGCCGCTGACGCGCAAGACCTTCGAGCGCTACACCAGCCTGATCAGCCGTATCCCCGGCGTCACCTTCCAGGCCCAGGTGCCGCCGCCGGGCACCACCGACGGCGCCACGCGCCTGATCGCCCAGGCTTCGCGCAAGCCCTTCACCACGACCCTCAACCTCAGCGATGGCAACCGTGACGACCTGCAGGCGCTGCTGGGGGCCAGCAGCAATGCCCAGACCCGCTTCGCCGAGCAATTGAGCGCCAGCGTGCTGGTGCCGCCGGGCGAGGACAAGGAACACTATTACCGCCTCGACTACAGCCAGTTCGTGGATGACGAAGGCACGCAACTGCTGTTGTCGGCATCGCGCTATCGCAGCGACCCGAAGGCGCGCATTCGCCTGGGCAACGGCATCGACCTGACCCAGCACCGCGAGAACGAGCGTTACTCGATCGGGCTCAGCCAGGCGCTGATCGCCTCGCCGACCGAATGGCTGGATGTGGTCGGGCGCTTCTATGCGGTCAATGACCAGATCGACTACCAGGTCGTGGGTTTCCCGCTAAAGCTCGACAGCCACACCGACATTCGCGCGCTGTCGTTCGAGGGCGATTGGCGCAAGGCCGAGGCCAGGCGCCTGCGCATCCTCAGCGCCGGGGTCTACCAGGGCCTCGACCATTTTGGCGCACGCACCAATGCAGGCTATGACCTGGATTTCCTGCGCCTGCGCCTGTCCGGCGTGCAGAGCGACAATTTCCTCGAGCATTGGCAGGGGGTCGTGTCCGCTGCCGGGTACTGGAGCAACGACAGTTTGCCCGACAGCGAACGGGCGGTGTTCGGCGGGCAGAACTTCGGCCGTGGCTACCCCAGTGACCAGGCGTCCGGCGACAAGGGCTGGGGCCTGGCCTACGAGCTGAACTACAGCATCCAGCGCGAGGGCCAGTGGCTGAAGGTGCTGCAGCCCTATGTGGTGCTCGATGCCGCGCGAGCCTGGTTCAACGAACTGGAGGTGCAGAAGGCGAAGATGTCGTCGGCGGCGGTGGGGGTGCGGTTTGGCGATGCGCGCTATTACAACATCGCGCTGGAGGTGGCCAAACCCATGTCGGACATCGCCCTCGACAGCCTGAACCGGCGGCCGCGGTTTACGGTGAGTTTCAGTTATCAGTTGTAGGGAGGGCCGCTAGCGCCCTCGCGTACCCAAAGGCTACCGCCCCACCACCTGCATCACCGCCTTGGGAAACAGGTTGTCGAGTGTCTCCAGCAAGCGGGCGTGGTAGATCGGTTTGCGAAACAGGTCGAGCACATTCAGGCGTAGCAGGTCGCTGACGTCGTCCATGTCGGCATGGCCGGACATGACGATCACCGGCAGGTGCTGGCGGGCGGTGTGATCGCGCAGGCGCTTGATCAGGCCGATGCCGCTTTCTTCGGGCATGCGCAGGTCGGTAATCACCAGGGCCACATCAGGGTAGCGGGTGAGCTGTTGCAGGGCGGCCTTCACCGAGTTTGCGGTGTGGCACTTGAAACCTTCGTTCTCCAGCAGTTCAGCCAGCTCCTGCAATGCCTCTTCCTCGTCGTCCACCAAAAGAATCTGCTGGCGCGAGGAAGAGTTCGACATGCTTGGCTCCTGTTCGCCTGGCGTTATGCTGCGGCGTGCTGCTCAAGGTCATAGCGCCCCGGAGATGGCGGTGAACATCGTGGTGATCTTGCCGGAGATCGCGGGTACGAACGGCACCAGCACCACCGCGACCATTGCGGCAATCAACGCGTACTCGATACCGGAAGCGCCGTCTTTGCGAGTAATGAAGTTCTTGCAGTGCTGAAGGATCTGCTGCAGTTGCATGGCACATCTCCTTGCGCCGAGGGCGCGGGGTAAGGACGCGGCTAAGTAACGTCCATTTGCCATCATAGAATTGCCAAGCTGGCGAAGCCTGCAAATGTAAAAAGGCATTAACCCTAAAGTATTGGAAGCCAAGGCTTTTTCTAAGTGCCTGTTTTCCCTGCAAGTCCGCGTGCCAGACGAAAAAATCCCGTTTCCGCTCATGGCGAACGGTGAGGTCTGCGCTACCGTTCAATAGCGAAATAGTTACCTTTTGCCATCACGGCAATAGCGCAGGGAGGCGGAGATGAGCAGTCGCTTGACCATGGCCCTGGCTGTCCTGTTTCTTCTCGGCGCAGTACTCGCAGGTTACTGGGGGCTGGTGCTCAGCCGCCCGGCCACACCCCCCGTCATTCCTGCCCCGACGATTGCCGAAGCGCCTGCCGAGGTGATCGTCGCACCTCCCCAACCGCCTGAGCCGGCACGTACCTCCATCGTCGTGTTGCGCAGAGCGCTACCGGCGAACACGCCGCTGACCGAGGACGATGTGTTGCTCGAGCGCCTGCAGGTGGTGCCTGCCGGTGCGTTCCAGCGCATCGACCAGGTGCTCGGTCGCTCCAGCGCGCGTCCGTTGTCGGCAGGCAGTTGGCTGGACGAGGCGAGCTTCCAGGCGGGCGGGCCACTGGCGCGGATGATTCGTGCCCATGAGCGCGCGGTGGCCGTGGGCGTCGATGATGTGGTGGGGGCTGCCGGGCAACTGCGCCCGGGCGACTACGTGGATGTGTTGCTGTTTCTTCGCGAGGAGAACAACAACCCACAGTCTTCAGCCCAGGTGGTGTTGCCGGCCCTGCGCGTGCTGAGTGTCGGCGAGCAGATGGGGTTGGCCAACGATGGTCGCCCGGCACAAACCGTCGAGGAAGAAACGGCTCGGCGCGAACAGCACGGGAGCCAAGGCAGCGCCGGCGGCACCCGCACCGTGACCTTGGCCGTGCCCGAGGCGCTGGCCAGCCGCCTGATGCTCGCTGCCCAGGCCGGCACCCTGCGCCTGGCCGTACGCAGCGCCGATGAACAGCGCCTGGCCCGTTACTGGGCCGAACCTGAGGCGCGGCCGCAGGTCGAGAGCGCCGGACGCGAGCTCTATCGCTTCAGCCAATTGTCCCAGTCTCCCGTGGCCAGTGCTGCTCCTGCCACCGCTGCGCCTAGCATGCAGATCATTCGTGGCGCCAAGGCTGCCGACACCGACAAGACCCCCTGACCAGGCAAGGATGCAGCGATGCGACGTTCCGAGCGTAGTTTCCGAGATGCGTGCTGTGCACTGCTTCTGGCGGCATGGCTGCCCCACGCCCAGGCGGCGGTGAAAGGGTGCGAGGCTTTCGGCCAGTTGCCCTCGGTGATCGAGATGGACCAGGGCCTGCAGCAGGAACTGCGCCTGCCGCTGGCGATCAGCCGGGTGGCGGTGGGTGAGCCCAAAGTCGCCGACGTGCAGGCCAGCGGCGATCGTGCGGTGCTGTTGACCGCCGTGGGGCCGGGCAATACCACGTTGATGCTGTGGACCGCCTGTGCGTCGGCGCCGCACCGGGCCATGCTGTTCGTCAAGGGGCGCGCCAGTGCCGACATGACGGAAGGCAGCCTGCTGCCGTCCCAGGATGCGCAGTTGCCAAGCCAGGTGCAGGCCGATATCCGCTTCGTCGAAGTGCGCCGCAGCAAGTACAAGGAGGCGGGGGCGCGCTTGTTCTTCAAAGGCTCGAACAACAGCCTGATCGGCTCGCCGGGAACGGTGCCGAATACGGCCGTGACCCCGGGCTCGGTGCCGATCGCCCGTCCTGCGATTCCGCTCGACGACAACGTCTTCAACATCGTCTGGGGCGGTGGCAGCAGCAAGTTCCTGGCGGCGATCAACGCTTTGGAGAACAGCGGATTCGCCTACACCCTGGCGCGTCCCAGCCTCACCGTGCTCAGTGGCCTGACTGCCAGTTTCCTGGCCGGTGGCGAGATTCCGGTCCCGGTGCCCAGCTCCGGCAGCGACAACGTGTCGATCGAATACAAGGAGTTCGGTGTGCGCCTGGCGCTGACACCGACCGTGGTGAGCCGCGACCGCATCACCCTGAAGGTTGCTCCCGAGGTCAGCGAGCTGGACTACAACAACGCGGTAAACATCGCCGGCACCTTGGTGCCAGGGCTGAGCGTGCGCCGCACCGACACCAGCATTTCCCTGGCCGATGGCGAGAGCTTCATCATCAGCGGCCTGGTCAGCAACAACACCCGCTCCTCGGTAGACAAGCTCCCCGGCCTGGGCAACCTGCCGATCCTCGGCGCGTTCTTCCGCCAGTCGGCGCTGGTGCGTGAAGAGACCGAGCTGCTGATGATCGTCACCCCGCACCTGGTCCAGCCGCTGGCGGCCAATGCGCGCCTGCCGCAGTTGCCGGGTGAGGCGCTGCGCACCTATGACCCGAGCTGGGGCCAGCTGTTCTTCCTGGAAAACGGCAACTTCGAAGGCCATGGGGGGTTATCACGATGAACGACAGCCTCAACCAGACCTACCTGGCCATCACCCGCAACGAAGATGACCTGCAATGGTTGCAGGACGCCTTGGCGCCGCAGGGGCAGGTGATCGGCGCCAGCGCTGGCACCCTCGACGAATTGCTGGCGCTGGTGGATGTGACGTTCAGCAACCTGGTGTTCATCGGCCTCGACCGCGAGCAGTTGGTCAGCCAGTGTGCGCTGATCGAAGGGGTGCTGGAGGCCAAGCCGATGCTGGCCATCGTCGCGTTGGGCGATGGCATGGACAATCAATTGGTGTTGCACGCCATGCGCGCCGGCGCGCGGGATTTCGTCGCCTACGGCTCGCGTGCCAGCGAGGTGGCCGGGCTGGTGCGCAGGCTCGGCAAGCGCCTGCCGACGGTCACCAGCAACCCCAGCCTGGGTGGCCTGACCGTGCTCTATGGCGCCCAGCGCGGCGCCGATGGTGCGCTGCTGACCACCCACCTGGCGCGGGTGGTGCAGGAAAGCGGCCAGCAGACCTTGCTGCTCGACCTGGGCTTGCCACGTGGCGACAGCCTGGCTCTGCTCGGGCTGGAGGCATCATTTTATTTCGGCGATGCCTTGCGCCACCTGCGCCGCCTCGACACCACGTTGATCGACAGTGCCTTTACCCGCGACAAGGGCGGCCTGCGCCTGCTGAGCTATGCCGAGAACGATGATCCGCTGCGCCAGACCAGCGCCGCCGAGCTGTACATGCTGCTCAGTGCTTTGCGCCAGCACTTCCAGCACATCGTCGTGAACCTGACCGGGCACGCCGACAGCGAAGCGCTGCGCACCATCGTCAGCCATTGCGACAAGCTGATCGTCTACACCGACCAGAACATCCTGGACTGCCGGCGCAACCTGGAAGTCCTCGAACTGTGGCGCGACCGCGGCATCAAGCTTGAGCATGCCAGCTTGTTGGTGGACCGCTTCCTGCGCAATGTCGCCCCGGATGCCGAGGCGCTCGCCAAACGCTATGGCCTGCCGCTGCTCAAGGTGATGCCGGACTGCCCCGAAGTGCGCCTGAACGTTAAGAACCAGGGCCTGAGCCTGTTCGAGCTGGCCCCGCGCGAAGGCCTGACCCAGGCCCTGCGTGCCCTCGGCGAACGCCTGGCGCGGCGCTCGGAAAACCTCGCTCCACCGAGCTTCCCCTGGCTGCGTCGGCTGTGGGGTAGCAAATGAGTGGCGACGAGCCCTTTGGCGGTCAGCGCCACGCGTCGGGCGACCCCCACGCGCTCAAGCGAGCGCTACACCGCTTTGCGATCGACGCCATCGAGGACAGCGGACGCAACCTGCTCGAAGGCGCACGCCCGGCCTTGACCCAGTTCGTCCTCGAGCAGGTGGGAGACTACGTCGGGCGCTTGCGCCTGGCGCTGTCGCGCTACGAAATGGAGCGCCTGGCCGAGGAACTGGTCGATGAACTCACCGGCTTCGGCCCGCTGGAAGTGCTGCTGCGCGATGCCAGCGTCACCGAGATCCTGGTCAACGGCCCGCACCGGGTGTTCGTCGAGCGGGCCGGGTTGTTGCAGCAGACCGACCTGCGCTTCATCGATGCGCACCATGTCGAGCGGGTCATGCAGCGTATCCTCGCGCCCCTGGGACGACGCCTGGACGAATCTTCGCCGATGGTCGATGCGCGCCTGCCCGATGGCAGCCGGGTCAACGCAATCATCCCGCCAGTGGCGCTGGACGGGCCGTGCCTGTCGATCCGCAAGTTCCGCCAGGACATGCTCAAGAGTGCCGACCTGCTGGCTACCCGCGCGATCGATCAAGCCATCTTCGATTTCTTCGAACGCGCCGTGGGCCGTCGTTGCAACATCCTGGTCAGCGGCGGCACCGGCACCGGCAAGACCACGCTGCTCAACATCCTTAGCCAGATGATCGCGCCGCGCGAGCGCCTGGTGACCATCGAGGATGTTGCCGAGCTGCAACTGCATCACCCCCACGTGGTGCGCCTGGAAACCCGCCCACCGAACGCCGAGGGCCATGGCGAGATCAAGCCCAGCGAGCTGATCCGCAACGCCCTGCGCATGCGTCCTGACCGCATCATCCTTGGCGAGATCCGCGGCGCCGAGGTGCTCGATGTACTCACCGCGATGAACACCGGCCACGACGGCTCGATGAGCACCGTGCACGCCAACACCGCGCAGGATGCCTTGCTGCGCCTGGAAACCCTGGTCGGCCTCAGTGGCCGGCAGATCGCCGAGAAGACCTTGCGCCAGATGATCTGCGCGGCACTGGATGTGGTGATCCAGTTGACGCGTTTGCCGGATGGTCGGCGTTGCGTCAGCGAAGTGCTGGAGGTGGTCGGCGTACGTGAGGATGTGTATGTGACCAACACCCTGTTCCGCTTCGACCGGCGCGGTGGTGAGACCTTCCTGCGCGAGGCGCCGAACCCGGCAGGCAGCAAGCTGCGCCAGGACGGTGTGGCGTGATCGGGCCGTTGCTGCTGGCGCTGGCACCGCTGCTGCTGGGGTGCGCCCTGCTGCTGTTTCGCCTGGGGCTGTACAAGCGCGGCGAGGAGCGCGTCCTGCAGCGTCTGGGGCGCGCTTACCAGGCGATTCGAACGGGCAGCGCCCGGCGCGACTGGCTCGACCCGCTGCTGCAGCGGGCCGGCCTGGTCAGCGCTGATGTGCGTCTGCAGCGCTGGTTGCTGATGTGGGGCGCGCTGGCATTGCTGGCGATGCTGCTGGCCGGTTGGCTGGCCGGCCTGATGGTGCTGCTCGGTGCGCCGCTGTCGGGCTATCTGTACTTGAGTTGGCGATGCCGCCGGCGCATGCGTCAGCTCGTCGAGCAACTGCCGGGTCTGCTCGACTACAGCGTGCGCAGCCTCAAGGCCGGTCGGACCCTGAGCGATGCGGTGCTCGGCGGCATCGACGGCACGCGCGAACCGTTGCATTCGACCATGTGCCGTGTGCGCCGCAATGTGCAGATGGGCGTGCCATTGGAGGATGCGCTGAGCGAGCTGGCCGAGCTGTACGACCAGGACGAGTTGCGCCTGTTCGCCCTGGGCCTGCGCATCAACCAGCGCTACGGCGGCAATGCCAGCGAGCTGATGGAAAACCTGATCAAGCTGATCCGCGAACGCGAGCAGGGCGCGCGCCAGCTCAAGGCCATGACCGGCGAAACCCGCGTCACCGCCTGGGTGCTGGGGGCCTTGCCGCTGTTCATGGTCGGCTACTTCCTGACGGTCAACCCTAACTACCTGATGAGCCTGTGGCGCGACAGCAGTGGGCAGTGGCTGCTGTTCCTGGCCTTTGCCCTGCAGGCGCTCGGCTGCCTGGTATTGTGGCGCATGATGAGGAGTCTTTGACATGGCCCTGCTGATTTGCGCGCTGTGCCTGCTTGTCGCCGCCCTGTTGCTGGGGCTGCAGGCCTCGCGCCAGTTACGTGCGCGCTACCTGGTTGCGCGGCGCCTGCAAGGGCGCCTGGCCCGCGAGGAACGCCTGGGCGACATGCTCCACTGGCTGGGCAGCAGCCCGCTGGGGCAACGCTTGCAGACGCTCGACGGGGAAACCCATGGCCTGCTCGAGCGGATTGGCTGGCGTCGCAGTCGCCAGCGCGCGCTGTTCGCCGCCGTGCAACTGGGATTGCCGTTGCTGGCCATGGGGCTGGCGTTGCTGCTGCAGCATGCCTTCATCGGCGTCGATGCCCTGCATTGGCTGCTGCTGCCGGTGTGCGCACTGGTGATCGGCTACCTGTTGCCCAAGCGCCTGTTGGCGCTGGCAGCTACGCGCCGGCAACAGCGTATCGCGCAGGAGGTCAGCCTGATGATTCCGCTGCTGCGCATCCTCTTCGAGACGGGGCTGGCCGTGGAGCAGGCGTTACGTGTGCTCAGCCAGGAAGGGCGGACACTGGTGCCCGAGATCAGCGAGGAGCTGCGTCAGGTGTTGCAGCGGGTGGATTCAGGGCTGTCGCTCGGCCCGGAGCTGGAGAAAGCTGCGCAGGTGCTGGCAGTGGATGAGTTCTCCGACACCTGCGTGATCCTTCAGCAGTTGCTGGTGCAGGGGAGTGGCGGGATGAAGTCGCTGCTGGCGCTCAAGGCGCTGCTCGATGATCGACGCCTCACGCACTTGCAGGAGCGGGTGTCGAAGATGTCGGCAAAGATGTCGGCGGTGATGATGGTGTTCCTGTTCCCGGCCTTGCTCATCGTCCTGGCCGGGCCAGGTTTTACTGCGTTGGCACGGGCTTTGGGCGTCTAGGAGGAGAAGGATGAAAAAGATCCTGTTGTTCACCGGCATGCTGCTGCTGGGCGGTTGTGCCGGGCAGTCGACGCAGGGGCTGGGGGCATTGTTCGGCGGCCCGGGCTGCAGCAAGCCGGATGCCGACCAGCAACTGGCGTTGAACCTGGCGGACGAGATGCTCAACGAGGGACGACCGCACGCCAGCCTGGCTCACCTCGAGCAGCTGCCCAACACCCTCGACCAGGTGCGTCTGCGCAAGGCCAGGGTCTCGCGCCTGCTGGGACGCAGCGAGGCCGAGCCCTTGTACCGCAGCCTGCTGGGTGGCTGCCTGGCGGCCGAAGGTGAACATGGGCTGGGCCAGCTCGCCTCGGCGCGTGGCGACGATGCGCAGGCCTTGCAGAACCTGCAGCGCGCGGTGCGCCTGGCGCCCACTGACGAGCGCGTGCGCAACGATCTTGGCGTGGTGCTGATGAACCTGGGGCGCTACGAGCAGGCACGCTTCGAGTTTCTCACGGCCATCGAGCTGAAGAATGACAACACCTTGGCGGCGGTCAACCTGGTGACCCTGTCGTTGGTACAGGACAACTGGCAACAGGCGACCGATCTGGTCGGCCGCCTGCACTTGCGCCCCGAGCAGTTCGCCGATGCCCAGGCGCGGGCCAGGCAGGTGAAATCCACCGGGCGTGGACCCATTGCCTTGGCCAATGGTGCCGAGGCGGTGGTCAATTGAGCGGGAGGAGGGTGGTCATGTTCAGATATCTGATGGTGCTTGCCGGGTGTGCCGGCGTGTCATTGGCGATGGCCCAGGAGCCACCTCGCCAGCCAGAGGCGCAGACGGCCACCGAGGCGTTGCTGCGAGTGCAGTCCAGCGGTGAGCAGGCGTCGAACCGTTTGCAGGTGCAGACGGCCCGGGAGCGCGACCAGTCGATGCAACGCTGGCTGGACACCTACAAGTACGTGATCCCGGACTTCTATCGCTGGACCAAGGTGACGTCTTCGAACAACTGAGCGCGAGACCTGCAGGCGCGGCGGACCACCGCGCCTGCAGCTGTGAACGGCCTAGTGGGTAGTGAACCGCTGGTGCAGCGCCGACGAGCGCGGCGTCAGGGCCAGGGCCAGTTGGGTGCGGTTGTGCATGTGGGTCAGGCGCAGCACCTGCGACACATAGAGTTTCACCGTGTTCTCGGTGATCCCCAGCTCGCAGGCGATCTGGTAGTTGGTCTTGCCCTTGCTGACCAGCTTGGCCACTTCCAGTTGGCGCGGCGAGAGCTTTTCGAACACCGGTGGCAGCTCGCCCTCGAGTTCTTCCACGTCACCGGCCCGGCGATGGGTGCCCTGGCCGCGGGCCTTTTCCAGGTCGTGGTAGAGGTCGTCGATGGATTCGGCCAGCTCCTGCAGGCGCTGGTTCAGGCTGCCCAGCTCGCGCAAGTTGCGGCGCCGCTCCATCAGCGCTGCTTCCTGGCGGCGCAGGCCTTCGAGCAGCTCTGGCAGGTCCATGGGCTTCTGGTAGTAATCGGAAAATCCTTCGCGCAGGGCGCGGATGACATCCTGCTTGTCGGCGCGGCCGGTCAGCATGATCGCCTCGAACAGCCGCTGCTGCCCGGCGATGTTCTTCAGTGCGCGCATCAGCGCGATGCCGTCCTGTTCGGGCATGTGCAGGTCGCACAGCACCAGGCCGATGGACTCGTCCGCGCCGTAGCGCTCGATGGCCTGCGCGGTGGAGTGCGCCGGCACACAGTGGTAGCCCGCACTTTCGAGATATTCGCAAAGCTCTTCGACGATCAACGGCTGATCGTCCACAACCAATACTTTCACCTCACTAGCAGACTTGTTCACGTTCAACTCCCTGTTGGTACGGGCCCCGCTCCGTTGGCCAGACAGCCTGGCCGTTTAGAAAAGTAGTCGCACTTTGCAATTATGTACAAGGTCTATACACGCGGAATCGACCCACTGGTCATTCATTGGATCCAGACAGCGGTCAGGAGAAACCCGGCCAGCACGTAGGGTGCGAACGGTTGCTTGTCGCCCACCTGTTCGGCCAGGCGCTGCAGGCGCTTCTTCACCTTGGGGTTGGCCAGGGTCCACAGGCGGCGTCGGCCAAGCATCCACACCAGCACTGTCACGCCTGCACCGATGAAGGTGCCGAGCACGTACTGGTGGCTGGTGGCCAGAGCCAGGGCGCCGAGCAGTTTCACATCACCGGCGCCGAAGCGGCCGAGCATGTAGCCGGGAAGGGTCAGCAGCATGACGATGGCCAAGGCCCAGCCCGCATCGCTGGCATCGGCACCGATCCAGCTGTGCCCGGTGGCGAACAGCCAGGCCAGGGCGCAGGCTGCGACACCCAGGGTCAGGGTGTTGGAGATCTGTCGTTCACGGACATCTTGTTCGGTGCACAAGGCAAGCCACATCAGGAGAACAATGCTTTGCATTGGCAAATGGCCATCCCTATTCGTTGAGCGGGTTCTATGCTGTCACTCAGGACTTCTAGTCAGGGTAGACGTGATCATGCGAGCAAGCCCGGCAGTACGGCAAAAAGGCGCGGCAGCCATCGAGTTTGTCGCAGTCTTCATGATCTTCTTCGCGGTGTTCTATGGCTTGGTCAGCTACAGCCTGCCGATGCTCATGCTGCAGTCGTTCAACCAGGCCAGCAGCGAGGCGGTGCGCCGCTGCGTGGCGCTGGACCCGAACAGCGCCACCTATGCCACCGATGTGCAGAACCTGGCGCACCAGGTGATCACCCAGCAACTGAGCTGGATGCCCGCTGCACTGGACTTTCAGCCCGCCACCGATGCGCGGATCGTACTGGCGCCCGGTAACCTGCTGACCGTGACCATCGATTACCCGAAAAACAAACTGACCAATGTCATGCCGGTGCTGGTGCTGCCGCTGATCGGCGAAGTGCCGCGGCTGCCCCAGCGCCTGCAGGCCCAAGCGAGCCTGCAGCTGTGAGTGGCGTGTTCGATCGCTGGTTGGGGGGCCAGGCAGCGGTGGCCGAGGCGCCGTTGGTGGTTGGCCTGCAAGTGTGGCTCGACGAGCGGGGCCAGGTGCTGCGTCTGTCCGGACCGCTGCGCACCCTGCTGGCCATGCCGACCCACCACGCCACACGGGTGCAGGACTACCTGCAGCACCATAGCTGGCTGGTACTCGAAGGCGATCCTGCCGATTGGCAGGGGCAGCCGTTGGATCTGGATTTTCGTACCGTGCACGGCCATACGCTGCACACTCGCGGTTGGCTGCAGCGTCAGGCCGAGGGCTGGTTGCTGCAGTTGTTCGATATCGGCGACCTGTTGCGCGCGCATGACCACGAAGCGCAACGCTTGAGCCTGCAGCGCCTGGCTGGCGACATCGGCCGTGCAGTGCGCGAGTGTGGCGAGGAGCGCCTGGCGCAGGTGACCGGCGAGCAGTTGCGGCGCCTGGTCGAGCACTGGCAGGTCGATTCGGTGCGCCTGATGCTGCTTGAAGCCGGCGTCTGGCGCAGTCGTGCCGACAGTGGCGATGACTGGCCCTGGGCCGACGACGGGCAGCTGCATCCGTGGCTTGAGAGGTTCGCGCTACGGGGTGAACTCGATGCGTCCGAGCGTTCCGAGTTGCAAGTCTTGTGCGGCGGTTTGCCGGTGTCGCTGCTGCCCTACCGGCTGGGGCCGGATATCCAGGCCTGCCTGCTGTGTGTGGCGAGCGGGACGCCGCCTGTGCACGAGGCGCAGGAGTGGCTCTTGCAGGCGTTGCTGGACCCGTTGCTGGCGCGCCTTCGGCAGCGCCAGTTGCAGCGCAGCGACCAGCACCTCGACGCGCTGCAGCGGCAATTGGGCGCCGGTTGGTGGGAGTGGCCACTGCAGGGGCCGCTGCAGTTGGACCCAGCCTTGGCGGCCAGTGTCGGCCTGCCACGTGAAATCACCGTCGAGCAATGGCTGGCGCGGGTGCACCCGGCAGATCGCGAGGCCGCGCAACTGGCGCTCGAGCAACTGCTCGAAGGCCGTGCCCTGAGCCTCAGTCTGCGCCTGCAGGAGCACGCCCCTCAGATCAGCCCACGCTGGCTGCACTGGGTGGGGCAACTGCAGGGTCGCCAGGTGCGCGGCTTTCTGCTCGACATCAGCGCGCTCAAGGCCCAGGAGCTGCAGGCGGGCGCCGCCCGTGCACGGCTGGAGAACCTGATCGCCAGCTCACCGGCAGTGATCTACATCCAGCGCTATGCCGAGGGTGCGCTGCACAGCGAGTTCTTCAGTGCCAGCCTGGCGCCGATGCTGGGCTGGCCCAGCGACAGCGAGCTGGCCCGTCAGCCGGGGTTGGCAGTGCATCCCGATGACCGCAGCCTGTGGCTGGAGCGCACGCGTACGCTGCTGCGCGATGGCCAGGCGCGCTGTCGCTATCGCCTGCGCGACCAGGCGGGCGGCTATCACTGGGTACTCGATGAAGCCCGTCTGCTGCGCGACGACCTCGGTCAGCCTGTGGAGGTGGTCGGGCTGTGGCTGGATGTCAGCGAGGCGACCGAGGCCGCCGAGCGCGTGCGCCACAGCGAGGAGCGCTACCGGGTGCTGGTGGAGGATTCGCCGGCGATGATCTGCCGCTATCGTCCCGACCTCGAACTGCTGTTCGGTAACCGTCCGCTGGCCGACCATCTGGAGTGTGCGCCGCAGCAGCTTGCCGGCATGAACCTTGGCCAGTGGATGTCCGACGCTCAACGCAGCGCGTTCCTGCAGCGTCTGGCAACGCTGACCCCGGAGCGCCCCTTGAGCAATGCAGAAGTCTGCCTGCAACTGCCGGGGCGGGAAAACGCCTGGTGGGTGTGGGCTGACCGCGGCCTGTTCGACGCGCAGGGGCAGCTCCTGGAAATCCAGGCGGTGGGGCGTGACAACACCGAGGTGCGCCGCAGCCAGCGCCAGTTGCTGCAGGGTGCGAAGATGGCGACCCTCGGCGAGCTGGCGACCGGGTTGGTGCACGAGATCAACCAGCCGCTGAACGTGATGCGCATGGCTGTGGCCAATACCTTGAAGCGCCTGGAGAACGGCGCAGCGGACACCGATTACCTGACCGACAAGCTGCACCGTATCGAGGCCCAGGTGGAGCGGGCGGCGCGGCTGGTGGAGCACATGCGTGTCTATGGCCGTCGCTCTGAACCGGAGCGTCAGGTGTTCGTGGCCTGGGACGCGGTGGAGGGTGCGGTCGCGTTGCTGGCCGAGGGGCTTCGGGGCAAGGGTGTGGCCGTGCATATCGCGTCGCCCGAGTCGTCGTTGGCGGTGCAGGGGCATCAGGACCAGCTCGAGCAGGTGTTGATCAACCTGATGATCAATGCCCGCGACGCGTTGCTCGAACGTCAAGCCCTGGCACCGGCCATCCGGGTCAGCCAACAGCAGATCGAGGGGCGCGTCTGCCTGCGGGTCGAGGACAACGCGGGCGGCATTGATCCGCGCCTGCTCGGACGCATCTTCGAGCCATTCTTCACCACCAAGCCCGCGGGTGTCGGCACGGGCCTGGGGCTGTCGGTGAGCCATGGCATCGTCGAGGCCATGGGCGGCAGCCTCGAGGCACTCAACGGCCCCGAGGGCGCGTGCTTTTGCATACTGCTGCCGCTCTACAGCGCCAGTTGAGCACGGCCTGTCGAGCAACTGAGGTTGGCGCCGACCTCGGCGTTGACCAGGTCGATACCCAGCACTTTCAGCAGCACGTTCAGCAAGGGGTCGAGCAGCGGGCTGAGCAGGCCTTTGATCAGCGGCTCGAGTATCGCCTTGACGCCATCGAGCACCCCACCCACCAGCACCAGCACCTGGCCCAGGCCGCTGTTGTTGGCGGTGGGCCGGTAGGCCTCCAGTTGAATGCCCAGCAGGGTGTCGCTGAGGCTGCCGACCACGTTGTCATTGGCGGTTCTCATGGGCAGGTAGGCAGGCTTGAGGCCGATGTTCGGCGGCACGCTGGTAGGGGCCTGGAAGGTCAGTGCGCGCTCCTGGGCGCCGCTGCCCAGCACCTTGCTGTCCACACGCAGGCCGATGCCGCCGCCGACGAAGGGGATGCGCTCCTCGCATTTGCCGAGCGGCAGGATCAACAGCCGGGTGCAGCGCTTGGTGCCGATGTCGATCAGCGGCAGCGCCTTCACGGCGGTGGTGCCGTTGGTGAAGAACTCGTCCGGGGAAGCGAACTGGCCCACCGCGATCTTGACCGCCGAGCTCTGGTTGCGGGTGGTCAGGCGCTTGGGTGAGCAACTGAAGGTATCGGGGGCTGCAGGATTGAGGCGGGTGCTGGCTTCGGCGACTTCCAGGCCGATGTCCAGGTGCAGCTTGCCGGGCACCAGGACGATATCGCTGACCGTACAGGGCACGCCGAGCAGGCAGAGCACTGATTGCACGGTGGCGGCGAGGTTCAGGCTGAGCAGGTTGTTGATCACGTTGGTCAGCGGTGCGGCGAGGTCGAGCACGGCGTTGACCAGGCCGAAGATGCCATCGAGCAAGGGCAGGTCGAGGGAGATCATCGCCCGCACCTGGGCAGTGTGTACGCGCAGCTCGTCGGTACGCGGGTCGCCGACCGAGGAGATCTGCTGCGGTTCGATGACCTTCAGGCGCACCCGTCCGTTGACCAGGCCGAGCACGTTGAGCGGCAGGTCGACGTTGGCGGCGCTTTCGCTGGCGGCCAGCTGGATCACGCCTTGGACCAGTTGCAGCAACTGGATGCTGGCATCCAGGCCAGCCTGGGCGGTGCCGTTCTGGATGTCGAGGATATCGCCCAGGCGCACCAGCGTGCCGTTGCCGGCCCCCAGGGCGACCTTGCCCAGGTTGGTCACCACCTCCAGCGCCGCGCCGCTTTGTTGCAACACCTTGACCGCCGCCTGCAGCAGTTGGGTGGCGGTGGCGTTGGCGTTCAGCAGCTGCTTGTAGTCGCCAACCGTGAGATTGAGGTCGACTGCCAATTGGTCGAGGTAGCTGAGCAGCTTGATGTCGGTGGCGGCGATGCCTTGCCAACCGGCAAGGTCCAGTTGCACGCCACCGCCGAGGGCGCCAAGCAGGGCATTGAGCAACACCGACTGACGCGAATCGACCGTGGCAAGAGTGGTGCGGATACTCAGCATTGCCTGCGGCGGCAGCGGCGCTGAAGCGACAGCGTGGGCTTGCAGGGTGGTGGTCAGCGGCACGCCATTGCCCTGGATCAGGGCATACACCCCCGCCGCGACGCTGGTGGTGACGGTGTTGCTGACATCGACCCGGATCGCTTCGTTGCGGTTGTCGTCGCGGGTGAAGCTGCGCAGGCTGTTGGCGCCGGTCTGCACGTAGCCGCAAGTGGCCTGCAGTGGGTTGCCAGGGGCGTGTCCGTTGCGGGTGGCAGCAGTGCGGGCGATCGCAGTGGCCTGTGGGCCGGTGCCGATGCACACGGCGAACTGCCCGGCGGCTTCCAGCGCCGCCATGTCGGCGATGCGCTGCAGCTTGCGTTGTTCGAGGTAGAGCCGCCCACTGTCGATTGCCAGCAGCAGGAACAGCAGGGCCATTCCGAGGGTGATCACGGCCATCAGGCCGATCGCGCCGCGTTGGCGCGCAGCGGAAGAGGAAACCACGGGCACTCCTTTGCAGGCCGAAGGCCGGCATCGCGATTGCGATTACAGGAGTGTAGTCAGGGTGATGGCATCTTGCCTTTTCTCAGCCTTCACGCCGCCCGGTTGTAGGAGCGGGCTTGCCCGCGAAAAAAACACCGCGCTGCTTGGCATAGGCTGCGCCCGTGTTCGCGGGCAAGTCGCAGCGGCGAACCGCCGCTCCTACAAATAGGGGTTGGGTCTCAACGCGGTGGGTAGTTGCTCATCACCTGGGTCACTGTCTTCTGGATCGCGGCGTTGCGCTCCTGCGGGCTCGGCGGGTAGTTGTTCATGACCTGTTCGGCGCTGCCGCGCCAGACCAGCTTGCCGTCCCGGCCATCGAACAGGTCCACCTGGATGGTCGCCACCTTGTAGTCGACGCTGCGGGTCTCGTTGTACATCGGCCCGCCCCAGTAGCCTCCCCAATAGCCGCCCCAGGCACCGCCGTAGTTGGTGGTGATCTGTTGCTGGCGGTCTTCGACGATCAGGTAGGCACGCACCCTGACATCCGCCCGGGCCGTGCCCTGGGCCGGGCGCAGGCCGCGCTGGTCGAGCTGGTCGGCCACAGCCTGGCGGATGCGCTGCTCGGTGAGGTCGCTCTTGATCCGCGGATCGTCCGGGCGATATTGCAGCGCCGGTTCCTGCCAGGCCCAGCTGCGGTAGGCGGCGAAGTCGCGGCTGGCATCGAAATCCTGGGTGACGTTGTTGCTGGAGCAGGCGGCGACCAGCAGCGCGAAGGACAGCAGAACGAGACGGCGCAACATGATGATTCTCCTGACGCGTTAACTGGGAGGGTAGCCACTGAGGGCCTTGCGCACCGACTCGCGCAGGGCGTTTTCACGGTCGCGCGGCGAGCCCTTGTCGCTGCCGCTTTCGGCACTGGCACTCCACACCGGCTGGCCGTTGCGGGCATCGAACAGGTCGATGCGCACCACCATCACCTCGACTTCGTAGGTGCGCACGATCGGTACGCTGCCGTAGGCGCCATAGCCGTTGCGGTAGCCGCCATAGCCGATACCGCCGTAGGGGGCGGGGCCGTAGTAGGGGTCGTAGTCGTAATCGCGGACCTGGCGCAGGCGGCGTTCCAGGCGCAGGTTGGCGCTGACCAGCAGGTCGCCGCTGGCGCCGCGTGCCGGGCGCAGGCCGTGCTGGTCGAGCGCACCGCTGATGGCATCGGCCAGTTGCGCAGGGTCGGCATTGGCGCTGCCGCTGGGTAACTGGCCGTTGCGCCAGCTCCAGCTGCGGTAGCGGCCATAGTCGCGAGGCGCGGCCGGGTAGGCGCTGGCGTCGAATGTGGTCGCGGCCTGGGGCGGAGCCGGTGGCAGTGGCCGGGAACTGGCGACATAGGGATTGCTGCTCTGGCACGCCGCCAGGGCGAAGGGGAGCAAGGCCAGGCACAACAGACGGTACGGCATGTATTCCTCCCGGCAGGCGAGATCAGCGTGGGCGACAGGTCCAGTGCAGGTAACGGCCGAGCCCGGCGAAGCTTGGGTGACGGCGGTGGGCCAGTTCCATTTCCAGCAGGTCGAGCAGTTCGGCCTTGTCCTGGAACTCCTTGGGCATGTAGTCGTGGAACACTCTCACGCCACTCTCGCTTTCGACCTGCCACAAGGGTTCAAGTTGCGCTCGCAGTTCTCGCGGATCAAGGGGTTTTTGCGGGGTGAGACTCTGTTTTTCCCCGGCCAGACGGTCGCTGCGCAGCTTGCGGAAGTGACCCTTGAGCAAGTTGCGGTAGACCAGCGCGTCGCGGTTGTAGAACGCCAGCGACAGCCAGCCACCCGGCGCGGTCAGTTGGTGCAGCACCGGCAGGATGCTGTGCGGTTCGGCCAGCCATTCGAGCACCGCGTGGCACAGCACCACATCGAAGGGCTCGGTGAGCTGACCGAGCAGGTCCTGCCAGGGGGCCTGGATGAAGGTGGCGGGTTGGTTGGCCTCGGCGAAGCGCGCGCGGGCGCCGTCGAGCATCGGCGCTGCGGGCTCGGCCAGGGTCACCTGGTGCCCGCGCTGCGCCAGCCACAACGCCATGTGTCCCAGGCCTGCGCCAATGTCGAGGATGCGCAGGGGGCGGTCGGGCAGGCTTTCGGCCAGGTCGGCCTGCAACACCGCCAGGCGGATCGCGCCTTTGGCCCCGCCGTAGATCTTCTCGGCGAAGCGGCTGGCCAGCTCATCGAAATGACGGTCGTTCATCGGGCGAAGCGCCTCTCGCTGTCGGCGAGCTTGGCCCGCACCACGCTTTCCATGTCCAGCCCCAGCTCGCTGCACAGCAGCAACAGATAGAGCACCACATCGCCGACTTCCTGGCCGGCGTGGGCGAGCTGCTCGGGGGCAAGCTGGCGTGACTGGTCTTCGCTCAGCCACTGGAAGATTTCCACCAGCTCGGCCATCTCGACGCTGGCGGCCATGGCCAGGTTCTTAGGGCTGTGGAAGCCGCGCCAGTCGTTGTTGTCGCGGATCTGGTGCAGGCGATCGGTCAGTTCTTGCAGGTTCATCGAGGGCTCTCCTTCTGGCGCATAGCTTCAGGTGCGCCAGGGAGCAAATCAAGTGAATTGGAGGCCATTGTTGGGGGCCAAGGGGGAGGGCTCAGCGCGCGCTTGACCGGTTACAGGGCGCTCCATTTGCCGGTCATGTGCAGCAGGCCCCCGTGTCCCGTCAGATTGAGTTGCCCTTGTGGCCCTGCGGCACTTGCGCCGAGCACCACCTCCGACGGCAGGCGCACCGGCTTGTGGAAATCCACCGCGAACCCATAACCCGCCACCGGCAGATGCCCGCGCAGCGCCGCCAGCGCCATGGCCTTGTTCCACATGCCATGGGCAATGGCCTTGGGGAAACCGAACAGCCGGGCACTCGCCGCGCTCAGGTGGATGGGGTTGTAGTCGCCGCAGACCTTGGCGTAGCGTCGGCCGATATCGCTGTCGGCGTACCAGCGCGTCACTTCCGGCGCTTCGCTGGTCGGCTCATCGTTGCTCTGGTGCGTTTCGCCTTCGAGCTTCAGCCCTCGCACTAGCATGCGGCTGGTTTCGCGCCAGAGCAGCCCCAGCCCGTCGTGGGCCTCGGTGATCAGGTCGAAGGTGCCACCCTTTGCATGTGCCTGCAGGTTGTCGGCATGCACGGCAAAGCGCAGGCCCTCGATGGCGCCCAGTGGGCGCAGCACCTGGATCTCGTTGTGCAGGTGTACCAGCCCGAGTAGCGGGAAGGGAAAGTCGCTGGCGGTCAGCAGCTGCAATTGCAGGTTGAACGCGACCACGTGCGGATAGGTAGGCGGCAGGCGACCCTCGTCGCTGAAGTGGCACAGGCGACGATAAGCCGCAAGGTTCGTTGGGTCGAGCCGCAGGAAGCAGCGCAGGCCACCTGTGGGCAGGCGGTCGCCACTGATCTTGCGCTTGCCGAGCGCTCGCAGATAAAGCCTGGTGCGGTTATCGGGGGAGTGCAGGTCCTGCCATGTCCGGTTCATGTTCATGCCCCCATCAGTGCTTGCCCGCAGACGCGCAGGTACTGGCCGCTGACCGCACCAGTGCCGGGCTGGGCGAGCCAGGCGACAGCCTCGGCGACGTCTTGTGGGCGCCCACCCTGGCCCAATGAACTCAGGCGGCGGCCGGCCTCGCGCAGACCCATGGGCATGGCGGCGGTCATGTGGGTTTCGATGAAACCGGGGGCCACGGCATTGATGCTGGCGCCCTGTTCGGCAAGCCTCGGCGCCCAGGCCTGGGCGAAGCCGATCAGGCCGGCCTTGCTCGCGGCGTAGTTGGCCTGGCCACGGTTACCGGCGATGCCACTGACCGAGGCGAGCAGCACGATGCGCGCATTGTCGTGCAACTGGCCGGCGTCGAGCAGGGCCTGGGTCAGCACTTGAGGGGCCTTGAGGTTGACGGCCATGACCGCGTCCCAGTACTCCGGAGTCATGTTGGCGAGGGTCTTGTCGCGGGTGATACCGGCATTGTGCACGACGATGTCGATGCCCGTCGGCAGGCCTTCCAGCAATTGGGTCGCGGCGTCGCTGGCGCAGATATCCAGCGCCAGGGCCTGGCCGCCAATACGTGCGGCAAGGGCATCGAGGTCTTTCCGTGCCGGCGGCACGTCCAGCAGGACCACCTCGGCGCCGTCACGGGCCAGGGTCTCGGCGATGGACGCACCGATGCCACGGGCGGCGCCGGTGACCAGCGCACGCTTGCCGGCCAGGGGCCGAGTCCAGTCCTGTACCTGGCTTGTACAGGCTTCGAGGCGCAGGACCTGCCCGGACACGAACGCGCTCTTGGGTGAAAGGAAGAAGCGCAGCGCACCTTCGAGCTGATCCTCCGCGCCGGAAGCGACATACAGCAATTGGGCCGTTGCGCCGTTGCGCAGCTCCTTGGCCAGCGAGCGGCTGAAGCCTTCGAGGGCACGCTGGGCGACGCTGGCCTGGGGCGCTTCGACCTGTTCGGGAGGGCGTCCGAGGATCACTACATGGGCGCAGGGCGCCAAGCTGCGCAGCAGCGGCTGGAAGAATTCGCGCAACTGCCGAAGCTCATCGCTGTCGGACAGATGACTGGCATCGAACACCACTGCCTTGAGTTTCGGGCCGAGCCCGGCGACCCAGGCGGGGGCTGCGAGGTTTTCGCCAGCAAAGCTGTAGCACTCGTCGGTGAGTGCCGGGGCGATGGCTTCGACCTTGCGCACCAGCGGCCCGCCGCCCAGCACCAGTGCGCCTTCGATCGGGCGCAGGCGCCCGGCCTGCCAGCGCTCCAGCGGCGCCGGACGCGGCAGGCCGAGGGCGTCGACCAGGCGGCGGCCGAGGTTGGAGTTGGCAAAGCCGAGATAGCGGTCGCTCATGGTGCGGGTCTCCCTTAAGGCAAGCATGCAAGTGTGGACCATGTTTGTGGCAAGGTCGTTCGAATGTGGCAAAAACGCCTAGGCTGTAGCCAACCTAGCCGAAGTGACGGGCTTTGAGACCGTCATCCAATCGGATCAAATTGTTTCAGGAGGAATCAGCGCATGCACTCACCTCGACGGGTCGCGATCCTGGGGGGCAACCGTATCCCCTTCGCCCGCTCCAATGGCGCCTACGCCACTGCCAGCAACCAGGCAATGCTCACCGCCACCCTGGAAGGCCTGGTGGAGCGCTACCGCCTGCATGGCCAGCGCCTGGGCGAGGTGGTGGCAGGTGCGGTGCTCAAGCATTCGCGCGACATGAACCTGACCCGCGAGTGTGTGCTGGGTTCGCGTCTGTCGCCGCAAACACCCGCCTACGACATCCAGCAAGCCTGCGGCACCGGCCTTGAGGCGGCGCTGCTGGTGGCCAACAAGATCGCCCTCGGGCAGATCGACAGCGGCATAGCTGGTGGCGTCGATACCACTTCGGACGCGCCGATCGCCATCAATGAAGGGCTGCGCCGGGTCTTGCTGCAGGCGAACCGGGGCAAGACCCTGAGCGAGCGCCTGAGGCCCTTCCTGAATGTACGTCCGAGTTTTCTGAAGCCTGAGTTCCCACGCAATGGCGAGCCACGTACCGGGCTGTCGATGGGCGAGCACTGCGAACGCATGGCTCAGACCTGGCAGATCGGACGCGCCGAACAGGACGAACTGGCACTGCTCAGTCATCGCCATCTGGCCGCGTCCTACACCGAAGGCTGGCATGACGACCTGCTCACGCCTTACCTCGGCCTGACCCGCGACAACAACTTGCGTGCGGACCTCACCCCAGAGCAGTTGGCCAAGCTCAGACCGGTGTTCGACAAAGGTGCCCAGGGCACCCTGACTGCCGGAAACTCCACGCCGCTGACTGATGGCGCCTCGTTGGTGTTGCTGGGCGGCGAGGCCTGGGCCGAGGCGCGCGGTTTGCCCGTTCTCGCCTATCTGGTCGATGGCGAGAACGCGGCGGTGGACT
The DNA here is from genome assembly GCA_014268975.2 of Pseudomonas wayambapalatensis. GTDB lineage: Bacteria > Pseudomonadota > Gammaproteobacteria > Pseudomonadales > Pseudomonadaceae > Aquipseudomonas > Aquipseudomonas wayambapalatensis. The sequence goes on from CP077096.1 coordinate 926,845, forward strand.
TCGTCAAAGGCCAGGAGGGGCTGCTGATGGCGCCGGTTCATGCCGTGCCGCGGCTGTTGGCGCGTAATGGCCTGAGCCTGCAGGACTTCGACTACTACGAAATCCACGAGGCCTTCGCGGCCCAGGTGCTCTGCACGCTGAAGGCCTGGGAGGACGATCGGTACTGCCGAGAGACATTGGGGCTGGAGGGGGCATTGGGGGCGATCGATCGCAGCAAACTCAACGTCAAGGGCAGCTCGTTGGCCGCCGGGCACCCCTTCGCCGCCACCGGCGGGCGGATCCTGGCCAACATGGCCAAGCTGCTGGCCACGGCGGGCAAGGGACGCGGGCTGATCTCGATCTGTGCGGCGAGCGGGCAGGGGGTGACGGCGATCGTCGAGCGCTGAGGTGTTAACCTTGTCCGATCCAAGACAAAAAACAGTGCCATGCAGACCCTCGGACAGATTTCCGCCCCCCGCGCCATCCCCGACCTCGAGCAACTGCCCAGGCCACTCTACGCCCGTGCCGAAAGCCTCGGCGCGGGCTCCTGGACCACGCGCCACCGGCACGATTGGGTGCAGTTTTCCTACGCGATCAGCGGTGTGCTGGGGGTCTACACCAGCGATGGCAGCTACTTCGCGCCACCGCAGTGGGGGGTGTGGATTCCGGCTGGCCTCGAACACGAAGTGGTGACTTCGATGCAGGCCGAGATGCGCAGCCTGTACGTGCGTCGCGATGCCTGTACCTGGGCCGCCGACGAATGCCGGGTACTCGAAGTGACGCCGCTGGCGCGGGAGCTGATCAAGCAGTTCTGCCAGATGCCCGCGTCGTATCCCGAAGGCGACAGCGCCGAGGCGCGTCTGGTAGCCGTCTTGCTCGACCAGTTGCAGGCGTTGCCGCAGGTGGGGTTTTCGCTGCCGCTGCCGCGCCATGCCGGGTTGCTCGCGCTGTGCAATCAGTTGATCGCCGCGCCCGACCAGGCGCAGACCCTGCAGCAATGGGCGCTGCAACTGGGGTGCTCGGAGAAGACGCTGATGCGCCTGTTCCAGCGTGAGACGGGGCTGAGCTTCCGTAACTGGCGCCAGCGCATGCGGCTGTTGTCGTCGCTGGCGTTGCTGGAGGCGGGGGAGAGCGTGACCGATGCAGCACTAGGCTGCGGGTATGACTCGACATCGGCCTATATCGCGGCGTTCAAGCAACTGTTCGGTGCGACGCCTGGGGAGCTTCGTTTCTAACGACGACCGACCAAGTCTTATCAGGCGTTATTTCGAACGGTCAATGCGAACAACTCGCTTCTCACGATCAATACGGAACTGCCTGACCGATCTTCCTTTTGCTCCAACGTAACGTCCGCCTCTCGAGCCAATATCCTGAGAGGCATTTCCATGACTGGATCACTAATTTTACTGCGGCGCCATCCGCTGGCGGCAACCCTGACGTTCACTTTGGGCGCAAGTCTGGCTGCCAATGCCGCGGACTTGGGGCCTGGCGAGTTTGCGCTGGTCTCCCCTGGAGACCCTGTCGAGGATTGGCACCTGGGCAGCGGGGCGCGTCTTGACGTGCGCCCGGGCGCCGAGACCGGACGTATCACTGGATTCGACGGCGGTCAGGTCAACGTCGAGGGAGCCAAGGTGAGTTCGACCGACAGGGCTGCGATCAGCATCGTGGATGGTGCGGTCAACCTGACCAATGCCACGGTAGTCAGCACAGGCTCCATCGGGATGGCCCTTGGAACGCTGGGCGATGACACTTTGACGTCTACGGCGATCTTGAGCGGCAGCAGTGTGCGCGGTGCCACCACTGGGGTGGAGTTGGACTCGGCTGATCTCCACGCGCGCAGTTCGCGCATCCACGGTGACAGAGCAGGTGTTGTACTCAAGGGCGGAACACTTGCTTTGCATGAAGGGACCGTGATGTCGGGGGACGTCGGTCTGGAAGTCGGTACACCGGAGTTCTGGCAAAAGGATCTGCCCAATCAGGTCGTTGTTCAGGCCAGTCTGATCGAGGGGCAGCAGGGTAGTGCGGTAGTGGTTCGTGACGCACAGGTGGACATCCGGGTCGCCGACGGAGGCCAACTCAAAGGCGCCAACGGCGTGCTGCTTGAGGTCATCGAGGGCGGCGAGGCCTCGCTTCACGTGAGCAACAGTCGCCTGGAAGGCGACATACGCGTCGAGCAGGGTGCCAGTGCTGATATCACCCTGGACAATGCGGCGCACTTACGAGGCCAGCTACATAATGTCCAGCAGTTGCAGATTGGCGCGCAGTCCAGGTGGGAGACGATGGCGGACGCTCAGGTCGGGACTCTCGACTTGCGCCAGGGTTCGGTAGTCGTGCAGTCAGGCAGTATTCTGCGAGCCGACACCTTGCAAGGAGAGGGTACGTTCTGGCTCGACCATAGCCGCTTGCAGATAGACAGTCATGCCAGCGGCAGCTTTGCCTTGCACCTGGCAAGTTCTGGCCATGAGCCACAGGGGCCGGTGGTCGTAATCGGCAGTGGTGATGCGACGTTCGATCTGGCATCCGGCCCGGTCGATGCAGGGGCCTTTGCTCACGAGTTGGTCCGCGAAGGCGACCAGTGGAGTTTGCGGCCACAGGTCGACATGCGGGGCAAGGCGAGACTGAGCAATGCCGGTGAGACGGCGATGGCGTTCGACAGCTCGCTTGAAGCCGCGTCGCAGGTCGAGTCCCGATGGGTTGTCGGACGCCTCGAAAAAATGCGGACCAATGGTGGTTCAGCCGGGTTGTGGATGCATACCGGCACGACCGGCTTTGATGTCGACAGTGCAGTCGGCACCCGCTATACCCAGCGCGTTGGTGGCTTTGCCCTGGGCGCTGATACTTTGCTCGATGATACTTGGCGGGTCGGTGCGGCAGTGGGGCTCAGTCGTTCGGCGATTGGCCTGCAGCGCGGCTCATCTGCAACACTGAACAGCTACTTCTCCGCGTTGTATGCCGGTTGGGGCGACAACTCCGGTTACTACGCCGATGCTGCGCTCAAGCTCAACCTGTTTGACGGCACCATCGATGCCCGGGCTCACGATGGACGCAAGGTGTCCGGCAATCGCCGTCAGGGGGGGTATGGGCTCACGCTGGAGACTGGTCGTCGCTTGAGCCTTGATCAAGGTTGGTATGTGCAGCCTTTTGTACAACTGAGTGCCGCGATCGTGCAGGGGCAGCGCAGCAGCTTGAGTAATGGGCTTGAGGTCGAGTCATCCAACCAACACCTGAACATGGGGACGCTCGGTATCAAGGGGGGGCGCGTCATCGTCTTGAACAATGGTCTGGAAATGTCGACCCACGGCCGCATCGCGGTGATGGACAACCTGGGCGGCACGCGCAGGGTCAGCCTCAACGGTCATGAACTCGACAACAGGTTCAGCAGCGGGCGCACCGAGATGGCATTGGGCGTATCGTCCGAGGTGCTGTCAGGCTGGACAATCAGCACGGAGGTCGAGGCTGCCCGCGGGCGCAATGTTGATCAGCGTTATGGAATCAACCTCGGCCTGAGCCACTCGTTCTGAGTGTGACGCGCCACACCGAGGTTTGCAGTGTGGCGCGTGAACTTCAGGTCCTGAACCGCCGCACCAACGCATCCAGCTCGTTGGACAACCCTTCCAGGCTCTGGGAGTCCTGCCGCGCCGCTTGCGCAAGCTCGGCCACCAACTGCGCATCGCCGTGAATCTGGCTGATATGCCGATTGATGTCCTCGGCCACCTGGTGCTGCTCTTCGGCGGCGGTGGCGATCTGGGTGTTCATGTCGCGGATGATGTCCACTGACTCGCGGATCTGCCCGAAGCTGTCGCGCGCCAGGCCGATGCGGTTGACAGACTGCTGCGACACTTCAAGGCTGGCATGCATCTGTTCGGCCACCTCGGCGGTGCGGTTGGCGAGGTTGCCCAGCAGCCCGTCGATCTCGGCGGTGGAGTCGGCGGTGCGCTTGGCCAGGGCGCGGACTTCGTCGGCTACCACGGCAAAGCCACGGCCCTGCTCACCGGCGCGAGCCGCTTCGATGGCCGCGTTGAGGGCCAGCAGGTTGGTCTGTTCGGCGATCGAGCGGATGGTGCCGAGGATCGACTGGATCGCGTTGCTGTCACGCTCCAGTTGCTGGATCGACTGCGCCGACTGCTCGATCTCCTGGCTCAGGCGGTCGACGCTCTGCACCGCCGCATCGATCTGCTGCTGCCCCTCGCGTGCCTGTTGCTGGCCGCTGTCGGCCGACTGTGCGGCCTGGCTGCAGGAGCGCGCCACTTCGTTGGCGGTGGCGACCATTTCGTGGAAGGCGGTGGATACCATGTCCACCGCCTCGCGCTGACGGCCAGCGGCTTCGGCCATGTCGCCGGACACCCGGGTGGAACTGGCCGAGGTGCTGAGGATCTTGCCGGCCGCGCCGCCGATGTGCTGGATCAGGCCGCGGATCGCCCCCAGGAACTGGTTGAACCAGTTGGCCAGTTGCGCGGTTTCGTCGCTGCCTCGTACCTCGAGGTTGCGGGTCAGGTCGCCCTCGCCCTGGGCGATGTCTTCCAGGCCACTGGTGACGCTGTTGATCGGCCGTATGATGAGCTTGGCGAAGGCGGCGCCAGCCACGGCGAAGACGGCCGCCAGCACCAGTGCGAGCGTGCCGATCAGCCAGGTCAGGCGGGTGGTGGTCTGCATCACTTCGTCCTGACGGATCAGGCCGATGAAGGTCCAGCCCAGGCGCTCGTCCGGGTAGATGTTGGCCATGTAGCGTTCGCCATCGAGGGTCACTTCGGCCAGGCCCTTGCCGGCCTTGGCCAGTTCGGCGTAGCCGCCACCGAAACTCTCCAGCTGCTTGAAGTTGTGGCTCGCGTCACGCGGGTCGACCATGACGTTGCCGTGGTTCTCCATCAGGATCAGGTAGCCGCTGTCACCCAGCTTGATCTGCTTGACGATCTCGGTCAGCCCCTTGAGCGAGACGTCGATGTTGACCACCCCGCCCGGGCTACCGAGCTGGTTGGCCACGGTGCGCACGGTACTGACCAGCACGGCGTCGTCGCCGGCCCAGTAGTAGGGCGCGGTGCGCAGGGTCTTGCCGGGGCTGGCCATGGCGGCCTGGAACCAGGGGCGGGTGCGCGGGTCGTAGCTGGCCATCTTCGGGTCACCGGGCCAGAACGCATAGCCGCCGTCTTTCATACCGTAGGACACGTAGGCGTAGTCGGGGTGGCTCTGGGCCAGGCGGGTGAACTGGTCGTACAGCGCCTTGTCCTGCTCGCCCAGGGGAATCTGCGCGGCGTCGGCGGCAATGTACTTCTTGAGGTTGTCGGCGCTGGCCGTGACCAAGGGCTGGCTGGCGAGGTACTCGACGTTCTGCGCAATGCCCTGGAAGAAGATGTTCATCGCGTTGCCGACCTGGCGGATTTCCCGGCTGCTGCCATCCAGGAAGTCGTCCTGCGCTTCTTCTCGCAGGTTCAGCACCACCACGGTGGCGACCAAAACGATGGGCAGGCCCGCAATGACGGCGAAGGCCCAGGTCAATTTTTGCTTGATGTTCATCCACGCTCCCGGATTTTTTCTTGTCGACGCATGAAACTGCTATGCAGGTCATCGGCAGAGCGCAGGAATATCTGAGTGAAACTCCCGTATTTATTGGATGAAACTTGATTTTAAGGTCGGTTTGGCCAGGTATGGCTAATATGGCATACCAAAATGCTGGCGTGGGTTGTCAGGCAGCCCACGCCAGCGTTCAGTGACAGCATCCACCTTCGTTCGCCAGGTCCCTGAGAATCGGGCAGTCTGGGCGATCATCGCCCTGGCAGTGGGCGACCAGCTCGCTCAAGGTGTCGCGCAGGCTCACCATCTCTTCGATCCGTCGGTTCAGTTCGTCGATATGCTGTGTCGCCAGTGCCTTGACGTCGGCGCTGGCGCGCTGGCGGTCCTGCCAGAGCGTCAGCAGCCGGGAGACTTCTTCCAGTGAGAACCCCAGGTCGCGCGAGCGCTTGATGAACGCCAGGCTGTGCAGGTCTTCCTGCTGGTACAGCCGATAGCCGCTGTCGCTGCGCAGCGCCGGCTTGAGCAGGCCGATGGACTCGTAGTAGCGGATCATCTTGGCGCTGAGCCCACTGCGCCGGGCGGCTTGGCCGATGTTCATGGCGTCTCCTTCGAAGCGATGCCGGTGGGCTTCCAGGTCTTGAGCCACAGGGCGTTGCTCACCACGCTGACGCTGGAGAGCGCCATGGCGGCGCCAGCCAGGACCGGGTTGAGGAAGCCAAAGGCGGCGAGCGGGATACCGATCAGGTTGTAGATGAACGCCCAGAACAGATTCTGACGGATCTTGGCGTAGGTCTTGTTGCTGATTTCCAGGGCTGCGGGCACCAGGCGAGGGTCGCCGCGCATCAGGGTGATGCCAGCGGCCTGCATGGCCACATCCGTACCACCTCCCATGGCGATGCCGATGTCGGCTGCAGCCAGGGCCGGGGCATCGTTGATGCCGTCGCCGACCATGGCCACCACGCCGTTCTGCTTGAGTGCATTGACGGTGGCGGCCTTGTCGGCTGGCAAGACTTCGGCGTGCACATCGTCGATGCCCAGCGCCTCGGCGACCACCTTGGCGCTGCCGCGGTTGTCGCCGGTCAGCAGGTGGCTGCTGATGCCCTGTGCGTGCAGTGCCGCGATCGCCTGCTCGGCACCGGGCTTGAGGCTGTCACCGAAGGCGAACAGTCCGAGCACCCGGGCATGTGGTGCGCGCTCGATCAACCACGACAGGGTGCGACCTTCGGTTTCCCAGGTATGGGCCCTGTCGAGCAGATTGGCTGGCTCAAGGCCGCTTTCGTCGAGCAGGCGCCGGTTGCCCAGGGCCAATACCCGGCCTTCGACCGTACCGGCGATGCCGCGCCCGGTGAGCGACTGGCTATCGCTCACCAGGGGAATCTCCAGCCCTTGCTCAGCGCCGGCATCCAGCACGGCCTTGGCCAGCGGATGTTCGCTGCCGCGTTGCAGGGCTCCGGCCAGGCGCAGCAGGTCGTGTGCGTCGCCGACGACGGCCTCGCTGTGGACGATGCGCGGGCTGCCGGAGGTCAGGGTGCCGGTCTTGTCGAAGACCACGCGATTGACCGCATGGGCTCGCTCCAATGCTTCGGCGTCCTTGATCAGGATGCCATGGCTGGCTGCCACACCGGTGCCGGCCATGATCGCTGCCGGTGTGGCCAGGCCCAGAGCGCAAGGGCAGGCGATCACCAGCACGGCCACGGCGTTGATCAGTGCGTTTTCCAGCGGTGTACCGGCCAGCCACCAGCCGACCAGGGTGATCAATGCGAGCACCAGCACCGCCGGGACGAACACCTGGCTGACCCGGTCGACCAGCTTCTGGATCGGTGCCTTGGCCGCCTGGGCGTCTTCGACCAGGCGGATGATCCGCGCGAGTACGGTTTCGGTGCCCAGGGCCAGGGTGCGCACCAGCAGGCGGCCTTCACCGTTGATCGCACCGCCGGTGACCTTGTCGCCGGGCTGTTTGGGCACTGGCAGGCTTTCGCCGCTGATCAGCGCTTCGTCGGCGTGACTGCTGCCTTCGATCACCTCGCCGTCGACCGGGAAGCGCTCGCCGGGCTTGACCAGTACCAGGTCGTCCAGGCGCAGCTGGCTGATCGCTACATCTTCCTCGCGGCCGTCGATCACGCGCAAGGCGCGCTCGGGGCGCAGGGCTTCGAGTGCGCGAATGGCGCTGGCGGTCTGGCGTTTGGCGCGGCTTTCCAGGTATTTGCCCAGCAGCACCAGGGCGATTACCACGGCCGAGGCTTCGAAGTAGAGGTGAGGTTCCATGCCCGCATGGGCCTGGGACCATTCGTACAGACTCAGGCCATAGCCGGCGCTGGTGCCAAGGGCGACCAGCAGGTCCATGTTGCCTGCGCCGGCACGCACGGCTTTCCAGGCGGCCTTGTAGAACCGTGCCCCGAGGATGAACTGCACCGGGGTTGCCAGCACGAATTGCGCCCAGGCCGGTAACATCCAGTGCAAGCCGAACGGCTGCACCAGCATTGGCAGAACCAGGGGCAGGGCCAGCAGCAGGGCGGCGATCACCGCCAGGCGTTCGTTGCGCAGGCGTCGCTGCGCATCGTGGCGATCGTCATGGGCGGTACGTGGCAGGCTGGCGCTGTAGCCGGCCTTTTCCACGGCGCCGATCAAGGCGTCGTCGCTGACGCCTTCGAGTACCCTGAGGTGCGCGCGTTCGCTGGCCAGGTTCACGCTGACCTGCTCGACCCCGGACACCTTGCCCAGGGCGCGTTCGACGCGGCCGACACAACTGGCGCAGGTCATGCCGCCTACCTGAAGTTCAAGGGTGCGGCTCGGCACGCTGTAGCCGGCCTTGCGCACCGCTTCGAGCAGCTCCGGCAGGCTTTCGGCCGGGGCCTGGACCCTGGCCTGTTCGGTAGCAAGGTTGACGCTGACCTGTTCGGCGCCGTTGACTTTAAGCAGCGCGCGCTCGACGCGACCCACGCAACTGGCGCAGGTCATGCCGGCGATCGGCAGGTCGAAGGTGGTTGATGCGGGCATGGGCTTTCCTCCGTGATCGAGCCTGCAGCATCAAGCTTGCCATGTTGGTAAGGTCAATACCCCAGGCCGGCTCGCTTCAATTCCAGCCCATTCTGGCCCACGGCGATCCGGTATTTGTTGATCTGGCCCGCCTGCAGGTTGAGGCGGGTGCTGCGTTGGTCCTCCACGCCGGGTGCACAACCGGGCACCTGCCCGGGCAGCAGGCGCAGGCGCACGTCCACCGGCCCTGGCGGCAGGTTGAACGAGGTCGATTGTTCCTGGAACACCCGCCCCGAGAGCTGGTCGTTGAGGTAGACACCGATTTCGCAGTTGGTGGCTACCTCCAGGCGCTCCCGGGAAATGATCAGCACGCTGTAGTCCGAATTGCCCTCGGCGCTGACCGGTGGCACGACGGCCACGGCACTCAGCAGTCCGACGAGGCCCAATGCTGCCCTGATCATGAAACTTCTCCTGGTTGGCGAGTCGTCAAAAGCGCAGCTTGGCCGAGCCGCACGCGGATTTCCAGCCCGGCCGTTTTGTGCAGAACTTGACCTTGCCATGATGGCAAGCTTGAAACTCTCTGCAAAACCCAGATGGAGGTAGTTCCGATGCAAGTCTTCAATGTGCAGGGCATGAGCTGCGGTCATTGCGTCAAGGCGGTGACCCGTGCGGTTCAGGAGCAGGATGCGACAGCGCAGGTGGAGGTCGACCTGGGGGCCAGGCAGGTGCGGGTTCAGAGCCAGCTCGGGGTGCAGCAGATCCTGGAGGCGATCCGTGAAGAGGGTTACCAGGCCGAGCCGGCCTGACGACTAGCGGTGGTGCCTGCTCCAGGTACCACCGTTTTCAGGTGTAACTGTTACAAAGCTTTTCATACCAGGCCGCCTCCAGTGCAGTTAGACTAGTCCGTTGCTTAGCCTGCTATGGATTTCCGATGAATCTGCGCACCCTGTTGATCCTCGGCGCTCTTTCGGCCTTCGCGCCATTGGCGATCGACTTCTATCTCCCCGCCTTCCCTGCCATGGCCCAGGCCTTCGGCACTGATGAGCAGCACGTCCAGACGACCCTGGCGGCCTATTTCCTTGGCTTGTCGCTTGGCCAACTGGCCTACGGTCCGATCGCCGACCGTTTCGGCCGACGCAAGCCACTGTTGTTCGGTATCAGCCTTTTCACCCTGGCGTCGCTCGCCTGCGCCTACGCCCCTGACCTCGACACGCTGGTCGTGGCGCGTTTCATCCAGGCACTGGGTGGGTGTGCGGGAATGGTGTTGTCGCGGGCCATCGTCGTCGACAAATGCGACGCCGTGGGGGCCGCCAAAGCCTTCTCGCAATTGATGCTGGTGATGGGGCTCGCGCCGATTCTCGCGCCGATGCTCGGCGGCGTCCTGATCAATGTGTCCGGCTGGCAGTCGATCTTCCTGGTGCTCAGCCTGTTCAGCGCCGCCTGCCTGCTGGCGGTGAGCCTGGGGCTGCCGGAAAGCCTGCCAGCCCACGTGCCGCGCCAGCCGCTGTCGGGTGCCTTGCGCCAGTACCTGCGGCTGCTGGGCGATCGGGTGTTCCTGGGGCATGCGCTGACGGGTGGCATCGCCATCGCCGGCATGTTCGCCTATATCGCCGGTTCACCGTTCGTGTTCATCAAGCTCTATGGCGTGCCGGCCGAGCATTACGGCTGGCTGTTTGGCACCAATGCTGCCGGTTTCATCCTCTGTGCCCAGGTCAACGCCCGGCTGCTGGCCAAGCGCGGCCCAGCCTTCCTGCTGGCCCGAGCGGTATGGCTCTACCTGGCTGCAGGGGTAGTGCTGCTGGGGGTGGCGGTGCTGCATCCGACGCAGTTGTGGCCATTGTTGGTGCCACTGTTCGTGTGCATCGCCAGTCTGGGCTGCATCATTCCCAACGCCTCGGCTTGTGCTATGAACGGGCAGGGTGCCAGGGCCGGCAGCGCGTCGGCATTGATGGGCAGCCTGCAGTTCAGCGTCGCCGCAGGGGCCGCGGCGCTGGTGGGTGTCCTGCATGATGGCAGCGCAGCGCCGATGGCCTTGGTGATCAGCTTGTGCGGTGTTTTGGTGGTCAATGTCGCGATGCTGACTCGACGCCTTCAGTCCAGGCAGGCTGCATGAGGGGGTGAGGGGCCTTCAGGCGTGTCTCCAGAACGGCGACGAATGCCCGGGCCTCCGCCTCGCTGCGAAAACTCACCACATGTTGATCGAGCTGTACCTGCCAGGGGCAGTTGGGGTGGCGGTTCGATGTACTGACGACAATCTTCATCGCGGCATCCTCCTGTCGGGGTGAGAGCGAATCCAGTGTAGCGCTGTACCGATTGCCCGCCATGTGCCGCGACGACGTCCTGACTGACGGCCACCCCCGGGGCGATGGGCTGACTCAATCAAGATACGAACCTTCGCTTTTCCTTGCCCTACTTGTGGAACCCTACTGTCGGCAATGTTCCGCTCTTGTGGCCTTTACCTGGCAGTGGATGTGGCTATGTCCGGGATGCTAGAGGGGATGCTGGTAGCGCTCGTCATTCACTGGCATTTCCCTATATCGCCAAGGGTGCCGCTACCCTCGGCCTTGTGCCGCAAACCGGTGGCCAAACCCACCTAGTACAGGGCTTTCGGCGGCTTATACTTGTCCCCGCAGGCCCTTGCAGCGAGAGCGGTTTCCCCATCAGGCGGGGCTTCCCATACAGCCTGACAGGCTGCACCTACACCTATCTGCCGCAACCTCTGGCGATTCCTACTGCCATGGATGGCCATTGGACAAGAAACGTGACTTTGCATGGAGTTGATGGAGCATGAAAGCAGTCAGCAGTATCAGTCAGATCGCCGGTCTGATGGCCGAGCCCAAGCGCAGTGCCATGCTCTGGGCCTTGATCGATGGTTCGTCCCGGCACGCTGATGAGTTGGCGCTCATGATCGGCGTCACTCCATCATCGGCCTGCGCCCACCTGTCTTTATTGTCGGCTGCTGGCTTGCTGCGCCTCGAGGCGCGTGGGCGCAAGCGCTATTTTCGACTGGCCACCCCCGAGGTGATCGCCGCGGTCGAGGCACTGGCCAGCGTGCAGCTTGGTGGCCGTGCCGAATGCCAAACATCGGTCAGGCCCCTGCAGGTGCCGCTGTCGTTGCGCAGGGCGCGACGTTGTGGTGACCACCTGGGGGGCGAGATTGCGGTCGATCTTTATCGACGCATGGTGGCCGCCGGCTGGTTGGAGGGCAATGACCTGCATCCTACCGTGAGCCTGGAAGGGCGTGTGCAATTGGCTGCAATTGGCGTCTATATCGATGCGCTGGCGCCCCGCCAGCGCGGTGGATGTGTGGTCTGTCACAGCAGTGAGTGGAGTGACAACGGCCCCCACCTGGGCGGCGGTGTCGGGCAGGCGATGCTCAGGTTGTTCATGCAGTCTGGCTGGATACGCGAGCAGGAGGGATCGCGCGTGATGCAGATTTCCACCTTGGGTATTCAGGAGATCAACCGTATCGCGAGGGTGCCGGCATTACAGGTGGGCTGAAGTGCCCCTGTAATACCGGTTGTGCTCGCGACTCAGACCAGGCGTGCATCCAGGCTGTTCTGCGCCAGGCGTGTTGCCTGTTCCTGGGTCATGCCCAGATGCTGGTGCAAAGCGTGGAAGTTTTCTGTGACATAGCCGCCGAAGTAGGCCGGATCGTCGGAGTTCACCGTGACCTTGACCCCACGTTCGAGCATGTCGAGGATGTTGTGCTGGCTCATATGGTCGAACACACAGAGCTTGGTGTTCGACAGTGGGCAGACGGTCAGCGGAATCTGCTCGTCGATGATGCGTTGCATCAGCCGCTCATCCTCGATGGCGCGTACGCCGTGGTCGATGCGCTTGATCTTCAGCAGGTCGAGGGCTTCCCAGATGTATTCGGGTGGGCCCTCCTCGCCGGCGTGGGCAACGGCGACCAGGCCTTCGCTGCGGGCGCGGTCGAAGACGCGCTGGAACTTGCTTGGTGGATGACCTTTCTCCGAGCTGTCCAGGCCCACGGCAATGAAGGCATCGCGGAACGGCAGGGCCTGGTCCAGGGTCTTCTCGGCTTCCTCCTCGCTGAGGTGACGCAGGAAGCTCAGGATCAGGCCGCTGCTGATGCCCAGTTGCTCGCGACCATCCTTGAGCGCCTGGTTGATACCGCTGAGCACCACCTCGAAGGAGATACCCCGGTCGGTATGGGTCTGCGGGTCGAAGAAGGGTTCGGTGTGAATGACGTTCTGTGCCTTGCAGCGTTGCAGGTAGGCCCAGGTCAGGTCGTAGAAGTCCTGCTCGGTGCGCAGCACGTCGGCGCCCTGGTAGTACAGGTCGAGAAACTCCTGCAGGTTGTTGAAGGCGTAGGCGCTGCGCAGCGTCTCCACGTCGGCCCAGGGCAGGGCGACCTTGTTGCGTTCGGCCAGGGCGAACAGCAGTTCCGGCTCCAGCGAACCTTCCAGGTGCATATGCAGTTCGGCCTTGGGCAAGGCATTGAGCCAGTCATACATGGGGTGTGATCTCGAATCAGGTACGGTTGGCCGACATTCTACAGGGCTACGCGCTATTCGGTAGGGCGGGGCTGCCCAGCAGCCCCGCTGTGCTTCAACCGGCAATCAGTGCGGCTGCCGCCTGACGATGGTCGGCGATCAGGCCTTGGACATCGAGTCCCTCGATCTGGCCATCGATCACGCGCCAGTGGCCGCCGACCATGACTCGGTCAGCCCGGTCCGCCGCGCACAGCAGCAGCGCGGACAGCGGATCGTGGCTGCCGGAGAAACGCAGCTCGTCGAGCTTGAACAGGGCCAGGTCCGCCTGCTTACCCACCGCCAGCTCGCCGATGTCGCCACGGCCCAGCAGTTGTGCCGAGCCGCGGGTTGCCCAGCCCAGCGCGCGCTCGGGCGTGATCTGCTCGGCGCCGTAGCGCAGGCGTTGCAGGTAGAGGGCCTGGCGTGCTTCGAGGATCATGTTCGAGGCATCGTTGGACGCTGAGCCGTCTACACCCAGGCCGAGTGCGGCTCCGGCAGCTTCGAGCTCGACGGTTGGGCAGATGCCCGAGGCCAGACGCATGTTCGAACTCGGGCAATGGCAGATGCCGGTACCGGCAGCACCGAGGCGCGTGATTTCGTCGGGGTTGAAGTGGATGCCGTGGGCCAGCCAGGTGCGCGGGCCGAGCCAGCCGACACTGTCGAGGTAGTCCACGGTGCGCAGGCCGAACCGCTGTAGGCAGAAGTCTTCCTCATCGAGTGTTTCGGCCAGGTGGGTATGCAGGCGCACGTCCAGCTCTTCGGCCAAGGCGGCGCTGGCACGCATGATCTCTGGCGTGACCGAGAAGGGTGAGCAGGGCGCCAGGGCGATCTGGATGCGCGCGCCTTCGCCACGCTCATGGTAACTGTGGATAAGTCGCTGACTGTCGGCCAGGATCACCTCACCTTGTTGCACTGTCTGCTGCGGGGGCAAGCCGCCATCTGCTTCACCCAGGCTCATCGAGCCGCGGGTCAGCATGGCGCGCATGCCGAGCTTGCGCACGGCTTCGACCTGTACGTCGATGGCGTGGTCCAGGCCTTCGGGGAACAGGTAATGGTGATCGGCGGCAGTGGTGCAACCTGACAGCAGCAACTCGGCCAATGCAACCTCGCTGGCAAGCGCCAGTTTGGTCGGGGTCAGCCGTGCCCACACCGGGTAAAGGGTCTTGAGCCAGGGAAACAATGGTTGGTTGACCACCGGAGCCCATGCGCGGGTCAGGGTCTGGTAGAAGTGGTGGTGGGTGTTGATCAGACCGGGCAGCACCACGTGCTCACGGGCATCGAACACTTGGTCACAGGGGGTGTTGGGTTGTTCGCCGAGGGCGAGCAGTTGGCTGATGCGGCCGTTTTCGATGACCAGGCCACCGCGGGCATCGGTGTCATTGGCAGTGAAGATGGCAAGGGGGGATTTCAACCAGATACGGGTCGCAGGCATGGTGCCGGCTCCTCTGAAAGTGGGTTCAGGGTTAGCCAGCTCAGTGTTGTCCTGTCTGCTGATCCAGGTCCGCCGCGAGGCGAGGCATCGAGTCTACTGCCTCGCCACGCGGCTTTCAATTCACCAGGTCAGGGCGTCGCCCTTGTAGTTGATAAAGCGCAGGCCGCCCTGGCCGCTTTGCTCGTTGATCCGGTCGAGCATGCCGCGTGTGCTGGTGAACACGTCGATTTCCGCGTTCTCGCCGCCCATGTCGGTTTTCACCCAGCCTGGGTGCATGGCCAGCACGCTCAGGTCGGAGCGTTGCAACTCCACCACGAAGCTGTTGATCATCGAGTTGAGTGCAGCCTTGCTGGCCTTGTACAGGCAGATCTCGTTGCCATCCGGGCTGGTCACGCTACCCAGGCCCGAGCTCATGAACGCCAGCACCCCGGTGTTTTCGCGGATCTGTCCGACCAGCCGACGTGCCACGCGGATGGGCGCTACGGCATTGGTCATGAACAGGTCGCCGATCTGCGAGTCTTGTACGGTTTCCAGATCTTGCGGCAACGGCCCCATGACCCCGGCGTTGACGAACACCAGGTCGAAGATTTCGCCCTGCACACGCTGCTTGAGGCGGTCGAGCAAAGCGGTATCGTTCATTTCCAAAGATTCGATGCGCACACCTGCGACATCGTTGAGGGCGCTGGGCTTGCTCGCATCGCGCACGGTAGCCGTGACGTTCCAGCCGTCTTCACGCAGGCGTTGTACCAAGCCCAGTCCCAATCCGCGGGAGGCGCCGATGATGAGGGCGTTTTTGCTTGTGGACATGTGGACGCTCCGAAGTCGCTTGAAGAAAGGTATCGAGGATACTCCAGGAGGGCGCGACTCGCCTGCGTTGCTTCTGTACAAAAAATGATCAGACGCTCCGCGCCTTGTGCTGGTGGGCGCCCCGCTTGTTGGCGCACGGGTTATCCACAGGCTGTTCCACAGTTATTGTGCGCAAGCGTGTGGGCACCGGACGAGCCCGCGAAAACCGGGCGGTGGGGATAACTCTCTGGCTTTCAGTGGTTTGCAGGTGTCATAAAACAGTGATCAAAATATGCTCAATCGGCTGAAAGCCATATGTGGCAAGGCTTGCAAAAGAATGCCCCAAGCTTATCCACAGGCAGGCCCACAGCAGTTGTGGGCAGCTTTCAGCGAAGCTCCAGGCGAATCCGGCCACGGCTGAGGTCGGCCAATTGCTGCTGAAATGTCTGTACGTGCTCTGCGCCCAGCGCCAGGAGCAGATCGACACCGTTTGCCGTGAACTGTTCGTCCAGCACCAGCCCTTCGGCCTCGGCCAGGCGCAGCTTGAGCAAGGCCAGCTCGCTGAAGGTGCAACTGCAGGTGAATTCGCTGCGCTGTACAAGCAGCCGTTTCGGCGCCTGTTGCAGGCATTTGTTGGCGCCTCCGCCATAGGCCCGGGCCAGGCCCCCGGTGCCGAGCTGGATACCGCCATACCAGCGGATGACCAGCACGACCACCTGATCGCAGTCTTGGGCTTCGATCGCCGCAAGGATTGGACGTCCGGCGGTGCCGCCCGGCTCGCCATCATCGCTGCTGCGGTATTGCGCACCGAGTTTCCAGGCCCAGCAGTTGTGGGTGGCGGCTGGGTCGCTGTGGCGTTCGATGAAGCTCATCGCCTCGGCAGCGCTGCTGACAGGGCCGGCGAGGGTGATGAAGCGGCTCTTGCGGATGTCTTCGCGGAACTCGCAGAGCTCAAGCAGGGTAGAGGGCATAGGTCCGGGTCAGGCGGGCGGATTGATGCCGCAGCCTTTGAGAATGATGTGGATAAGGTTGTTGCTGGCGTCTTCCATGTCCTGCTTGGTCAGGCGGCTGCGACCGGTGACCTGGCAGATCTGGGTGGCGAAGTCAGCGTAGTGCTGGGTACTGCCCCAGAGCAGGAAGATCAGGTGCACAGGGTCTACCCGGTCCATCTTGCCGGCCTCGATCCAGGCCTGGAACACCGCGGCGCGGCCGCGGAACCACTCGCGGTAGTCGGCGCTGAAGTATTCGGTCAGGCAGTGCCCACCGCTGATCACCTCCATGGCGAAGATCCGCGATGCCTGCGGGTTGCGTCGGGAGAACTCCATCTTGGTGCGAATGTACTGGCTCAGCGCCACGGCCGGGTCGTCCTCGACGCTCAGGGCGTTGAAGGTGCTGTCCCACAACTCGATGATGTTGCTGAGCACGGCGATATAAAGGCCGAGCTTATTGGTGAAGTAGTAGTGCAGGTTGGCTTTGGGCAGGTTGGCCTTCAGCGCGATGGTATTCATGCTGGTGCCCTTGAAACCATGGCGGGCGAATTCGTCTTCGGCGGCCTGGATGATGGCCTGTTCGTTCTTCTGGCGAATGCGGCCGGCGGGCTTGCCCGAGGCGGAGAGGCGATGCGCAGGGACTTCAAAGGTCATGGACGTTTCCGTACGGGGTCTGTGGGCAACGGATGTCGGACAGATTACCTGCCTGTGCCGAAGTGACAAGCATTAGCGCGTTGCCGCGAGGCTTTCGAGGAAACTTTCCAGAACCAGGTTCGGACGCCGTCCCTTGCGCGTCACCCAGCTCAGGCTCAGGTCATAGAAGCGTTGCGCCGGTTTCAATGCCCGCAGGCGGCCTTGCTGGACCCAGAACATTGCGTAGTGATCGGGCAGGTAGCCGATGTAGCGCCCGGTGAGGATGAGAAAGGCCATGCCCTCGCGGTCCGAGGCGCTGGCGGTGCAGTTCAGGGCCTGGTAGTGCGCCTGGATGTCGGCCGGCAGACGGAAGGTCGGGGCGATGGCTTCCTGGCTGTTGAGGCGCTGGTCGTCGATCTTCTGGTCTTCGGCATAGAAGAGCGGGTGGCCCACTGCGCAGTAGAGCAACGAACGTTCGCTGTACAGGGGTTGGTATTCCAGGCCCGAGAGCGGGCTAGTCTGCGGCACCACGCCAACATGCAGACTGCCGTCCAGCACCCCTTGTTCGACCTGGCTCGGAGCGATCATGCGAATCTGGATGCGCACGTCCGGCCCGCGATCCTTGAGCTCGGCCAGCGCGTGGGTGATGCGCATGTGAGGCAGGGTCACCAGGTTGTCGGTCAGGCCGATGTTGAGTTCGCCACGCAGGTGCTGGTGCAGTCCGTTGACCTCGGTGCGAAAGCTCTCCAGAGCGCTGAGCAGTTGCAGTGCCGAGTGGTAGACCTCGCGGCCTTCCTCGGTGAGCGAAAAGCCTGCCCGGCCACGCTGGCACAAGCGCAAGCCCAGGCGCTGCTCCAAGTCATTCATCTGCTGGCTGATGGCCGAGCGCCCGATACCCAGTACGTTTTCCGCCGCCGAGAAGCCGCCGCACTCGACGACACTGCGGTAAATCTTCAGCAGGCGAATATCGAAATCGCTGACTTGCGCGAGGGGATCGGGGCGACGACTCATAAGTTTAGTCCACTGCTAACTGAAGATTAGAAATGTTGGCTTTTTCAGACTTTATCCCCGTGACAATTTAGCTGCAACAACACCCGTCGTTGCCTAGTCGTCTTCCGAGGAACCGCCGATGAACATGCCCGAAACCGCCCCGTCCGGCCTGGCCAGCCAGCTCAAGCTGGATGCTCACTGGATGCCCTACACCGCCAACCGCAACTTCCAGCGTGATCCGCGCCTGATCGTGGCGGCCGAGGGCAATTACCTGGTTGACGACAAGGGGCGCAAGATCTTCGACGCACTGTCGGGCCTGTGGACCTGCGGCGCCGGGCATACCCGCAAGGAAATCACCGAAGCGGTGACGCGTCAGTTGAGCACCCTGGACTACTCGCCGGCCTTCCAGTTCGGTCACCCGCTGTCGTTCCAGCTGGCCGAGAAGATCGCCGAGCTGACGCCAGGTGACCTCAACCATGTCTTCTATACCAACTCCGGCTCCGAGTGCGCCGACACCGCGCTGAAGATGGTGCGTGCCTACTGGCGCTTGAAAGGCCAGGCAACCAAGACCAAGATCATCGGCCGTGCCCGTGGTTACCACGGCGTGAACATCGCCGGCACCAGCCTGGGCGGGGTCAATGGCAACCGCAAGATGTTCGGCCAACTGCTGGATGTCGACCATTTGCCTCACACCGTGCTGCCGGTGAACGCGTTCTCCCGCGGCATGCCGGAAGAGGGCGGTATCGCCCTGGCCGACGAGATGCTCAAGCTGATCGAATTGCATGACGCTTCGAACATCGCCGCGGTGATCGTCGAGCCGCTGGCCGGCTCCGCTGGCGTGCTGCCTCCACCGAAGGGTTATCTGAAGCGCCTGCGTGAAATCTGCACCCAGCACAACATCCTGCTGATCTTCGACGAAGTGATCACTGGCTTCGGCCGTATGGGGGCGATGACCGGCTCCGAAGCCTTCGGCGTGACCCCGGATCTGATGTGCATTGCCAAACAGGTGACCAACGGCGCCATCCCGATGGGTGCCGTGATCGCCAGCAGTGAGATCTACCAGACCTTCATGAACCAACCGACGCCGGAATACGCCGTGGAATTCCCCCATGGCTACACCTATTCGGCTCACCCTGTGGCCTGTGCTGCCGGTATCGCCGCACTGGACCTGCTGCAGAAGGAAAACCTGGTGCAGTCCGCCGCCGAACTGGCGCCGCACTTCGAGAAGCTGCTGCATGGCGTAAAGGGCACCAAGAATGTCATCGACATCCGTAACTACGGCCTGGCTGGCGCGATCCAGATCGCAGCTCGCGATGGCGATGCGATCGTGCGTCCATACGAGACGGCCATGAAACTGTGGAAGGCCGGCTTCTATGTTCGCTTCGGGGGTGACACCCTGCAGTTCGGCCCAACCTTCAATACCCAGCCGCAGGAACTGGATCGCCTGTTCGACGCGGTAGGCGAAGCCCTGAACCAGATCGACTGATCTTTCCGACGCTGACGACAGGCGCCTGAGCGCGCCTGTTCCAACCTTCTTTATCTGGAGTTCTGCATGAGCATCGTTCAGCACCTGATCAATGGTGAGCTGGTTTCCAAGGGCGGTCGCACCGCCGATGTCTTCAACCCGTCGACTGGCCAGGCTACCCGCAAGGTCGAACTCGCCAGCCGCGCCACCATCCAGGACGCCATCGACTCGGCCAAGGCTGCGTTCCCGGCCTGGCGTAACACGCCACCGGCCAAGCGTGCCCAGGTCATGTTCCGCTTCAAGCAGCTGCTGGAGCAGAACGAGGCGCGCATTTCGCAGATGATCAGCGAAGAGCATGGCAAGACGATCGAGGATGCCGCCGGCGAACTGAAGCGTGGTATCGAGAACGTCGAGTTCGCCTGCGCCGCGCCCGAGATCCTCAAAGGTGAATACAGCCGCAACGTCGGCCCGAACATCGACGCCTGGTCCGACTTCCAGCCGCTGGGTGTGGTGGCCGGTATCACGCCGTTCAACTTCCCGGCGATGGTGCCGCTGTGGATGTATCCGCTGGCCATCGTCTGCGGCAATGCCTTCATCCTCAAGCCCTCGGAGCGCGACCCGAGCTCGACGCTGTACATCGCCCAACTGCTGCATGAGGCTGGCCTGCCCAAGGGCATTCTCAATGTGGTGCATGGCGACAAGGAAGCGGTGGATGCGCTGATCGAAGCACCGGAAGTCAAGGCCCTGAGCTTCGTCGGTTCGACACCGATCGCCGAGTACATCTATGCCGAAGGCACCAAGCGCGGCAAGCGTGTGCAGGCGTTGGGTGGTGCGAAGAACCACGCAGTGCTGATGCCCGATGCCGAGCTGGACAATGCGGTGAGCGCCCTGATGGGTGCGGCCTATGGTTCGTGCGGCGAGCGCTGCATGGCGATCTCGGTGGCGGTGTGCGTGGGTGACCAGGTTGCCGATGCGCTGATTGCCAAGCTGGAGCCACAGATCAAGGCCCTGAAGATTGGTGCAGGCACCTCTTGCGGGCTGGATATGGGGCCGTTGGTCACAGCTGCTGCACGTGACAAGGTCGTAGGCTATATCGACGATGGCGTGGCTGCGGGTGCCAAGCTGGTGGTAGATGGCCGCGGCTTCCGTGTTGCGGGCAATGAAGACGGTTACTTCGTTGGCGGGACGCTGTTCGACAACGTCACTCCGGAGATGCGCATCTATAAGGAAGAGATCTTCGGCCCGGTGCTGTGCGTGGTGCGTGTGCAGAGCCTGGAAGAGGCGATGCAACTGATCAACGATCACGAGTACGGCAACGGCACTTGCATCTTCACCCGTGACGGTGAGGCGGCGCGGCTGTTCTGCGACGAGATCGAAGTGGGCATGGTTGGGGTGAACG
>CP077096.1:952500-2205000 GCA_014268975.2 Pseudomonas wayambapalatensis
GTAACGGAGGAGTACGAAGGTGCGCTCAGACCGGTCGGAAATCGGTCGTAGAGTATAAAGGCAAAAGCGCGCTTGACTGCGAGACACACACGTCGAGCAGGTACGAAAGTAGGTCTTAGTGATCCGGTGGTTCTGTATGGAAGGGCCATCGCTCAACGGATAAAAGGTACTCCGGGGATAACAGGCTGATACCGCCCAAGAGTTCATATCGACGGCGGTGTTTGGCACCTCGATGTCGGCTCATCACATCCTGGGGCTGAAGCCGGTCCCAAGGGTATGGCTGTTCGCCATTTAAAGTGGTACGCGAGCTGGGTTTAGAACGTCGTGAGACAGTTCGGTCCCTATCTGCCGTGGACGTTTGAGATTTGAGAGGGGCTGCTCCTAGTACGAGAGGACCGGAGTGGACGAACCTCTGGTGTTCCGGTTGTCACGCCAGTGGCATTGCCGGGTAGCTATGTTCGGAAGAGATAACCGCTGAAAGCATCTAAGCGGGAAACTTGCCTCAAGATGAGATCTCACTGGGATCTTGAATCCCCTGAAGGGCCGTCGAAGACTACGACGTTGATAGGTTGGGTGTGTAAGCGCTGTGAGGCGTTGAGCTAACCAATACTAATTGCCCGTGAGGCTTGACCATATAACACCCAAGCAATTTGCTGTGCAGATTGTGGTGGTGAAGACGAAACGAACCGAAAGTTCGAAGCGACTCACAAAGATCACATATCCGAATTGGCTGGCGTGTCTGCAAAGACGCACTGGCAACCGAATTTCTTGACGACCATAGAGCATTGGAACCACCTGATCCCATCCCGAACTCAGCAGTGAAACGATGCATCGCCGATGGTAGTGTGGGGTTTCCCCATGTGAGAGTAGGTCATCGTCAAGATTCATTTCGCAAAACCCCTATCTGCGCGAGCAGGTAGGGGTTTTGTCTTTCTGGCGTTCTGAAGCCAGACCGGACCAGAGCGCTCCTGCACGTCGACACCGCGCACGCCACAGGACAAGCCTGCCTCTACAGGGTATGGTTCCGTCTGCGCACCCCGTCTTCCAGAGAGCACCCAATGGCCAACACCACGTCACTGCATCCAGGTTTCATGATCGTCCAGGGCAACCGCCTCGATGATTTGCGCAACCTGGTCGTGAGCGTGATGCGCAACTATCCCCTGGCGCCCCTGGAGAACGAAATCGCCCTGGTGCAGAGCAACGGTATCGCCCAATGGCTCAAGCTCGCACTGGCCGAAGACCCACAGGACGATGATCAAGGCGGCTGTGGTATCGCTGCGGCCATCGACGTTCAGTTGCCTGGCACTTTCATGTGGCAGCTCTATCGCCTTGTGCTGGGTCGCGACGAGATTCCCGAGGTGTCGCTGC
Organism: Pseudomonas wayambapalatensis; assembly: GCA_014268975.2. Classification (GTDB taxonomy): domain Bacteria; phylum Pseudomonadota; class Gammaproteobacteria; order Pseudomonadales; family Pseudomonadaceae; genus Aquipseudomonas; species Aquipseudomonas wayambapalatensis. The sequence continues at coordinate 953,869 of CP077096.1, forward strand.
TCGACAAGGCACCGCTGACCTGGCGCCTGGTACGCCTGCTGCCCGCGCTGATCGAGCGACCGCACTTCGAGCCACTCAAGCGCTTCCTCACCGACGACACCGACCTGCGCAAGCGCTACCAGCTCGCCGAACGCCTGGCCGACCTGTTCGACCAATACCAGGTCTATCGCGCCGACTGGCTCAAGGATTGGGCCGCTGGCGAGCACGTGCTCAACACCGCCCGGGGCGAGCGCAAGCCCCTGGCGGATGGCAACCGCTGGCAGGCCGAGCTATGGCGTGCATTGCTCGACGATGTCGGTGCAGAAGGTATGGCGCAGAGCCGTGCCGGCGTCCATCAGCGTTTCATCGCGCGCATGGATACCCTTGAGCAAGCCCCCGCCGGCCTGCCGTCGCGGGTCATCGTCTTTGGCATCTCGTCGCTGCCCGCCCAGGCCCTTGAAGCCCTGGCCGGGCTGGCCCGCTTCAGCCAGGTATTGCTGTGCGTACACAACCCTTGCCGCCATCACTGGGGAGATATCGTCGCGGACAAAGACCTGCTCCGGCACCAGTACAAGCGCCAACAGCGCAGGCACGGCATGCCGCTGCAACTGGACGACGAGTCGATGCACCAGCACGCTCATCCGCTGCTGGCCGCCTGGGGGAAGCAAGGCCGTGACTACATCAACCTGCTCGATAGCTACGATGATCCCAGCAGTTACCGTGGTGTCTTCAGCGACGGTCGCATCGACCTGTTCAGCGACGCCCAGCCCACCACCCTGCTCAATCAGTTGCAGGACGACATCCTCGAGCTGCGCCCCCTGGCCGAAACCCGCGAGGCCTGGCCTGCCATCGATGCCACCCGCGACCGTTCGGTCCGTTTCCACATCGCCCACAGCCCGCAGCGCGAAGTTGAAATCCTTCACGACCAGTTGCTTGCGCGCTTCAGCAGCGATCCGACCCTGCGTCCGCGCGATGTCATCGTCATGCTCCCGGCCATCGATGACTACGCCCCGCATATCCGCGCTGTCTTCGGCCAACTCGACCGCCATGATCCGCGCTACATCCCCTTCACCCTCACCGACCAGGGCCAGCGCGGCCGCGATCCATTGCTGATCGCCCTGGAGCATCTGCTCAAGCTCCCCGACAGCCGTTTCGCCGTGAGCGAGATCCTCGACCTGCTCGACGTCCCCGCCGTGCGCGCCCGCTTCGGGATCAAGGAGAGCGACCTGCCGACCCTGCACCGCTGGATCGAGGGCGCCGGCATCCGCTGGGGCCTGAGCGGTGAACAACGTGCCCGCCTCGGTTTGCCCGAAGGCCTGGAGCAGAACAGTTGGCGGTTCGGCCTGCGCCGGATGCTGCTGGGCTACGCCGTAGGTGTCGGTGAGGCCTGTGACGGCATTGAGCCCTATGACGAGATCGGTGGCCTGGACGCGGCCCTTATCGGCCCGCTGGTGGCCCTGCTCGATGCTCTGGACGTTGCGTTCCAGACCCTCGCCGAGCCGGCCAGCCCCGTAGTGTGGGGGGCGCGCCTGCATGCGCTGCTGCAGGTGTTCTTCCTCGCCGAGGAGGAGCACGACGAGCTGCTGCTGGTGCAATTGCAGGACCTGCGTGACACCTGGCTGGAAACCTGCGAGACCGTCGGCCTGCACGATCCATTGCCGCTCACGGTCGTGCGCGAGGCTTGGCTGTCGGGGCTGGATCAGGGCAAGGTGTCCCAGCGTTTCCTGGCGGGCTCCGTGAACTTCTGCACCTTGATGCCCATGCGCGCGATCCCGTTCCGCGTGGTCTGCCTGCTGGGCATGAACGACGGTGATTACCCCCGCGCCCAGCCGCCGCTGGACTTCGACCTGATGGCCAGCGATTACCGTCCTGGCGATCGTTCGCGCCGCGAAGATGACCGCTACCTGCTGCTCGAGGCGCTGCTGTCTGCCCGTGACCAACTCTATGTGAGCTGGGTCGGGCGCAGTATCCGCGACAACAGCGAACGCCCCGCCTCGGTGCTGGTCGGCCAGTTGCGTGACCATCTAGCCGCCGGTTGGCAGCTGGCCGGAGCCCAGCAAGGCCAACGTGACGACCCGGGCCAGCAGTTGCTGCATGCCCTGACCCAGGAGCATCCCCTGCAACCCTTCAGCCAGCGCTACTTCCAGAAAGGCAGCGCGCTGTTCAGCTACGCCCACGAGTGGCAGGTCCTGCACCAGCCCGCCGAGCCACCCTCGGAGCTCGACCAGGCGCTACCGCCCTATGACAGCGATGAGCCGCTGAACCTGACGCAACTGCAGGATTTTCTCCGCCATCCGGTCCGGCATTTCTTCAGCCAACGCCTCAAGGTGTTCTTCGAAGCGCTGGAAGCGCCAACGCCGGATGAAGAACCTTTCGTGCTCAATGCCCTGCAACGCTACAGCCTCAGCGAGCGTCTGCTGGGTGCTGCATTGGCCGCACCCGACGACGCCGAGCAGGCATTGCGTACCCAGGCCCGCCGCCTGCAGGCATGCGGGCTGCTGCCATTGGCGGGCTTCGGCGAGTCGCTGCAGGCGGAACTGATCCAGCCCTTGCCAGACCTGCTGCAGCGTCATCGCCAACTGCTGGAGCGCTGGCATACCGTGGTAGAAGGCGCGCTGCCGCTTCACTTCGAGCGCGGCCCGCATCGCCTGGAGGGTTGGCTGGGGCGCGTCTACCAGGATGATGAACAAAGCCTCCTGAGCATCACCACCGTGCCCAACAGCCTGGGGGCAGGGCGCAACAGCCTCAAATGGCATCGGCTGATCCCCGCGTGGGTCATGCACCTGGCGGCCTGCGCTGCCGGTTATCCACTGCACACCGCTTTGGTCGCCAGCGACCGCACCCTGCTGCTCGCGCCGATGCCCGAGGCGCAAGCGGGTGACCTGCTTGCCGATCTGCTGGTGGCGCGCCAGGGGGCGATGAATGCACCCCTGCCAGTGGCGCCCAAGACCGCCTTCGCCTGGCTGGCCCAGTCAGACCCGGACAAAGCCCAGGCTGCCGCCGAGCGCGCCTATGAAGGCGACGGCCAGAACAGCTTCGGCGAACGCAGCGAGAGCCTTGCACTGCTGCGTCAGTTCCGCGACTTCGCTGCGCTCACGGCTGACGAAACCTTCGAAGGCTGGTGCGAATCCCTCTACCGCCCCCTGTTTGCCGCCCCCTGGCAGACCCAAGGCAATCCGGAGACCGCCGCATGACCCAGGCCCGTCCCCTGGCCCTGAGCTTTCCCCTGCACGGCAGCCAGCTGATCGAAGCCAGTGCCGGCACCGGCAAGACCTTCACCATTTCGGCGCTCTACCTGCGCCTGATCCTCGGCCATGGCGGCGAGCAAGGCTTTGCCCGCGAACTGCTGCCGCCGCAGATTCTCGTGGTGACTTTCACCGATGCTGCGACCAAGGAACTGCGCGAGCGGATTCGCGCGCGTCTGGCCGAGGCTGCGCGTTTCTTCAGGGGCGAGCTGGACGACGCCGACCCCTTGCTGCACCTGCTGCGCGACGATTATCCACAGGAGCACTGGGCCCGTTGCGCCAGTCGCCTTGAGGTTGCAGTGCAGTGGATGGACGAGGCGGCGGTCTCGACCATTCACGGCTGGTGCCAGCGCATGCTGCGCGAGCATGCCTTCGACAGCGGCAGCCTGTTCACCCAGAGCCTGGAGACCGATCACAGCGAATTGCTCGGCCAGGTCATGCGCGATTACTGGCGGCGCTTCTGCTACGGCATGCAGGGCGAAGCGCTGGCCTGGGTGCGCAGCCACTGGGTGAGCCCGGACGCGTTGCTGCCGCGGATCCGCCCGCTGTTCGGCCGTGTCAGCAGGGAAGACGACGGTGCCGATCCACAGGTGTTGATCGAATCCGCCCTGCAGCGGCGCCACGCGCAACTGCGCGAGCTCAAGGCCCCCTGGGCCCAGTGGGCCGACGAGCTGCACGAAATCTGCCGTGCGGCAGTGGCCGCCAAGCAGGCCGATGGTCGCAAGTTGCAGGCACGCTTCTTCGAGCCTTGGTTCGACAAGCTGCGCGCCTGGGCAGGTGACGAGCAAGCCATGGAACTCGACCTGGGCACCGGCTTCACCCGCCTGACACCCTCAGGCATGGCCGAGGCCTGGAAAGTGGGCGAGCCACCGGACCACCCGGCATTGCACGCCATGGAGATACTGCGCGATGCGTTGCAGGCGCTGCCCGGCCCCGATTCGGCGGTGCTGGAACATGCTGCCGCGTGGGTCGCGGCGCGTTTCGAAGTGGAGAAGCGCCGACGCGCCGAAATGGGCTTCGACGATATGCTGTTGCGCCTCGAACACGCGCTGCGCAGCGAGGCCGGCGAGCGTCTGGCCGGGCTGATCCGCGAGCAGTTCCCGGTGGCCTTGATCGACGAGTTCCAGGACACCGACCCGGTGCAGTACGGCATCTTCGAGCGCATCTACCGGATCGCCGAAAACCGCCCGGAAACCGGCCTGTTCATGATCGGCGACCCCAAGCAGGCGATCTACGCCTTCCGCGGCGCCGACATCTTCACCTACCTCGGTGCCCGCCGTGCCACGGCTGGGCGCCTGCACAGCCTGGACACCAACTACCGCTCCAGCCAGGCCATGGTCGAGGCGGTCAACCGCGTGTTCCTGCTGGCCGAGCAACGCCCCGAAGGCAAGGGGGCGTTCCTGTTCCGTGAGGCCAACGACAACCCGCTGCCGTTCGTCGAAGTTCATGCCAAGGGCCGCAGCGAGCGCCTGCTGATCGACGGCCAGCCCTGCGCGGCGCTGCATTGCTGGCAGTTGCACAGTGACGAGCCGGTTGCCAACACGCTGTATCGTCAGCAACTGGCCGCCAGCTGCGCCAGCCATATCGTTGCCATGCTCAACGGTGGTCAACGAGGTGTGACGGGGTTTGCCAACGCTCAGGGCGAGGTGCGCGGCTGCCTGCCTTCGGACATTGCCATCCTGGTGCGCGATGGCCGCGAGGCGCAGCTGGTCCGTGCCGAGCTGGCTGCCCGTGGTGTACGCAGTGTCTATCTGTCGGACAAGGACTCGGTCTTTGCCGCCCAGGAAGCGCACGATCTGCTGGCCTGGCTCAAAGCCTGCGCCGAGCCTGACGCCGAGCGCCTGCTCAAGGCCGCCCTGGCCAGCCTGACGCTGGACCTGCCGTTGCTCGAACTGGAGCGACTGAACCAGGACGAGCGGGTCTGGGAAGACTGGGTAATGCGTTTCCGTCTGTACCGCGACACCTGGCAGCGCCAGGGCGTGCTGCCCATGCTGCGCCGCTTGTTGCACGACTTCCAGTTGCCACGCACGTTGATTGCCCGTACCGACGGCGAACGTGTGCTGACCAATCTGCTGCACCTGGCCGAACTGCTGCAACAGGCGGCCGGCGAACTGGATGGCGAACAGGCCTTGATCCGTCACCTGGCCGAGCACCTGGCCAATGCCGGGCAGGCCGGTGAAGAGCAGATCCTGCGCCTGGAGAGCGATGAGCAACTGGTCAAGGTCGTGACCATCCACAAATCCAAGGGCCTGGAGTACCCGCTGGTCTATCTGCCGTTCATCTGCACCAGCAAACCGGTGGATGGCCAGCGCCTGCCATTGGCCTGGCACGGCGATGATGGCCAGGTGCTGCTGACGCTCACGCCCACCGACGAGCAGATCGCCTTGGCGGACGATGAGCGTCTGGCCGAAGACCTGCGCCTGCTCTACGTCGCCCTGACCCGCGCCCAGCATGCCTGCTGGCTGGGGGTTGCCGACCTCAAGCGCGGCAGCCAGAAAACCTCGCAACTGCACCGCTCGGGCCTGGGTTACCTGCTGGGCGGCGGCGTCCCGCTGGCGGCTTCCATGCAGTTGGCCGACTGGCTGCAGGCGCTGTGTGCCGAGGGGGCGCCCATTGCCTGCGTGCCTGTGCCCGACGCCGATGAACAGTGCTATCTCGCCCCGCAGGACAGCGCCGAACGCCTGCCTGCACGCAAGCCGCGCCGCGCAGCGGCGGAGCAGTGGTGGATCGCCTCCTACAGCGCCTTGCGGGTCGGCGACCAGAACCTCGGTGCCGACAGCTCCCAGGCCCAGCAATTGCTCGACGACGAGAACGTCGATGCACAGCGCCTGCGTGAAGTCCCTGCGGAAAACGGCGATATCCACCGCTTCCCTCGCGGACCGAACCCCGGCACCTTCCTTCACGGCCTGCTCGAATGGGCTGGGCGTGAAGGTTTTGCCGAAGTGGCCGGCCAGCCCGCGTTGATCGAACGAACGGTCGGCCAACGCTGCAACCGTCGCGACTGGACCGGCTGGATCCCGACCCTGGCGCCCTGGCTGCAGCAGTTGCTGACGCAGGCCATGCCGCTGTCGCCGGACGGCCCGGTCCTGACCCTGGCGCAGCTCCAGCAATATCAGATCGAGATGGAGTTCTGGTTCGCCAGCCATCAGGTCGACGTGCTGCGCCTCGATCAGCTCGTTGTCCGCCACACCCACGGTGGCGCCGCGCGACCGGCAGCGCTGGCGACCCAACTCAATGGCATGTTCAAGGGCTTCATCGACCTGGCGTTCGAGCTGGACGGGCGCTACTACGTGGCCGACTACAAGTCCAACTGGCTCGGCCCCGACGGCAGCGCCTACAGTGCACTGGCCATGGAGCAGGCGATCCTCGACCATCGCTACGACCTGCAGTACGTGCTCTACCTGCTGGCCCTGCATCGCCAGTTGCGCGCGCGGCTGCCCGACTACGACTACGACCGCCATGTGGGCGGTGCCTTGTTCATCTTCCTGCGCGGTATTGGCAGCGTCGGCCATGGCCTGTATTTCGCCCGACCGCCCCGTGAGCTGATCGAGCAGCTCGATGCGTTGTTTCGCGGCGCCTGTGCGCCCGAACAGCAGGACCTGTTTGCCGGAGCCGCACCATGAGCCGAACCCTCGATGACCTGCTGCCGACACCGCTGCAGGCCGAGCACCTGGCGGCCCTTGCGCCGTTGAACGACAGCCAGGACCTGCTGGCCCTGCTCGACCGTTGGGTCGAGCGCGGCTGGTTGCGTGCGCTGGACCGGGCATTCGTCAGCTTCCTCGAGGAACGCGAGGCCGGCAGCGATCCCCTGCTGTTGCTGGCGGCGGCGCTGGCCAGTCACCAGTTGGGGCATGGGCATGTCTGTCTCGACCTTGAGCAGACTCTAGCCGAGCCCGATTTCGCCTTGTCGCTGCCGCCAGAGGGCGATGCGCTGGCGGGGCCGTTGCTGTTGCCGTCGCAGTTGCTCGCCACGCTCGAACCGAGCACCTGGCGTCAGCGCATCGCGGCCAGTCGGCTGGTGGCCTCGGGCGATGCCCAGGGCCAGGACGCGCGGCCGCTGGTACTCAGCGGCCAGCGTCTGTACCTGCGCCGGTACTGGAGCTATGAGCGGCGTATCGACCGGTCGCTGCAGCAACGCATCCTGGCAGACGAGTCGATTCCCGCCGACCTGCCCGCGCGCCTGGCACAGTTGTTCGAGGATGGCGCCCCGGCACACCAGGTCGACTGGCAGAAGCTCGCCTGTGCCCTGGCAACGCGTGCCGCGTTCAGCATCATCACCGGTGGCCCTGGCACCGGCAAGACCACCACGGTCGTACGCTTGCTGGCCTTGCTGCAGGGGCCGGCAGTGGAGCAGGGCAGGCCCTTGCGCATCCGCCTGGCCGCACCCACCGGCAAGGCCGCTGCGCGCCTGACCGAATCCATTGGCCAGCAGGTCGAGCGTTTGCGTGTCCGTGCCGATGTGCGTGCCCAGATTCCGACCGAAGTGAGCACCGTACACCGCTTGCTGGGCAGTCGCCCCGGTTCGCGGCATTTTCGGCATCACGCCGGTAACCCGCTGCCGCTGGACGTGCTGGTGGTCGATGAAGCCTCGATGATCGACCTGGAAATGATGGCCAATCTGCTTGACGCCTTGCCAGCGCAGGCACGCCTGGTGCTGTTGGGCGACAAGGACCAGTTGGCCTCGGTGGAGGCCGGCGCGGTGCTCGGCGACCTGTGCCGGTATGCCGAAGAGGGGCGTTACACGCCCGCCACTCAGGCCTGGCTCGAGCAGGTGGGTGGCCAGTCGCTGCAGGGCAGCGGTCTGCAGCCAGGTGATGCGCGTCAGCACGCGCTGGCCCAGCAGGTGGTGATGTTGCGTTATTCCCGGCGTTTCGGCGAAGGCAGTGGTATCGGCCAGTTGGCGCGCCTGGTCAACCTGCAGCAGGCCCGCCAGGCGCGGGATCTGCTGAGCATGCCGCCTGAGGACGTGTTCGGGCTGTCGCTGCGCGGCGAGCATGACCGCGCCTTCGATCGCTTGCTGCTGGATGGCCTTGGGCGTGGTGAAGACGGTCCGCAGGGCTATCGCCACTATCTGCGCAGTATCGGTCGTCATCGGCCGGCGCCAGGCACGCCTGGCGATGACCCCGCGTGGGAGCAGTGGGCTGCCCTGGTGCTGAACAGCTTCGAAGGTTTCCAGCTGCTGTGCGCGGTGCGCAAAGGGCCCTGGGGGGTGCAAGGGCTGAACGAGCGTGTGGCGCGTGTGTTGCACAACGCCGGGTTGATCGACACCCGTCAACCCTGGTACGAGGGACGACCGGTGCTGGTCACCCGCAATGACTACGGCCTCGGCCTGATGAACGGTGATATCGGCATCGCCCTGCGCCTGCCCGACGAGCATGGCGAGCCACTGCTGAGGGTCGCCTTCCCGCGCAACGACGGCTCGGGCGGGGTGCGCTTCGTGTTGCCCAGTCGACTCAATGAGGTGGAGACGGTGTTCGCCATGACCGTACACAAGTCCCAGGGCTCGGAGTTCAGTCATACCGCGCTGGTGCTGCCTGATGCGCTCAATCCCGTGCTGACCAAGGAGCTGGTGTACACCGGCATTACCCGCGCCAAGCAATGCTTCAGCCTGGTGGAACCACGGGCGGGGGTCTTCGAGGCGGCCGTCGAGCGCAAGGTGCGTCGGATTTCTGGCCTCATGCTCGATCAAGCGTGATTTTCGTCAATACCTTGGCACTGCGGCCTTATGCTATCGTGCGGGTTATCTGAATCTAATTTGAGAGATTTCCCACATGACAGTGGTTGTCTCGCCCAGGGGGCGAGTGACGGGCTGCGTGCTTTCGCTAGTGATTGCCGCCTTGTCGCTGTTCGCCGTACCTGCCCGGGCGGACCTCCCTGCTACTGCAACCCAGGTGCAGCAGCGCGCCAAGGCGGTAACCCAGGTCGTGCTGGGGATCTTCAGCTATGCCCGCTGGCCTGCTGACCCTTCGCCGCTGCGCCTGTGCCTGGTCGGCCCCACAGAATATGCCGACGACCTGATCAAGGGCACTGTGCAGAATGCCGGCCAGCCCCTGCAGGTGCGTCGCCTGCTGGCCGACGATGCACGCGTTTCCGGCGCCTGCGACGCGGTGTACATCGGCAAGCTCGACGCTGGCCAGCGTGATCGCCTGTTCCAGGCCCTGGTCGGGCATCCGGTCCTGAGCATCAGCGAGGCCGATGACCCGTGCACCGTCGGCAGCCTGTTCTGCCTGCACGTCGATGACGAACAGGTCAGCTTCGATGTGAACCTCGACTCGGTGGCGCGCAGTGGCGTGCGCATCCACCCCAGCGTGCTGCAATTGTCGCGGCGCAGGGCGGCGCAACCATGAAACTCACCGGCAGCCGCAGGAAGCGGCCGACCTTGCGGTCAGTGCTGGGGCGCGGGCACTTGGGTGTCGCGCTGATCGCCGTCGGACTCGTGGGCGTGTCCCTGACCGTGCTCGGCGTGGCAGCGTTGCGCGTCTATGCCCATCACAACCTGCACCTGATCGCCCGCTCGATCAGCTACACCGTGGAAGCGGCGGTGGTGTTCGACGACAGCGGGGCGGCCAGTGAAGCCCTGGCGGTGATCGCCGCCACTGAAGAGGTGGCAGACGCCAAGGTCTTCGACAGCCAGGGTGAGATGCTGGCGCAATGGCAACGCGATGACACAGGCTTGCTGGCACCCCTGGAGCGCCAGGTGGCCAAGGCCTTGCTGGGCGAGGCCATTCACCTGCCGATCGTCCGTCAGCAGCGCACGGTCGGGCACATCGAGCTGCTTGGCCAGGGCGGCAGCCTGCTGCGCTTCCTGCTCAGCGGCCTGGCGGGAATCCTCTTTTGCAGCTTGCTCAGCGCCGCAGTCGCCATCCACCTGTCGCGCCGGCTGTTCGGCGATATCGTCCGTCCCCTGCGGGGCCTGGCCAGCGTGGCCCATGCGGCGCGACGCGAGCGCAGCTTCGACCGGCGCGTGCCCGAGACGCCGATTGCCGAGCTCAATGAGCTGGGCAACGACTTCAACGCCCTGCTCGACGAGCTGGAGGTCTGGCAGAGCCACTTGCAGAGCGAGAACGAGACCCTCGCGCACCAGGCCAGCCATGACAGCCTCACCGGCCTGCCCAATCGCGCCTTCTTCGAAGGGCGCCTCAACCGTTGCCTGCGCAACGCCGCCCGGCAGCAGGACCACCTGGCGCTGCTGTTCCTCGACAGTGACCACTTCAAGAAGATCAACGACAGCCTCGGCCATGCCGTTGGCGACGAGGTGCTGATCAATATCGCCAGCCGCGTGCGTGCGCAGTTGCGCGAGCACGACCTGGTGGCGCGCCTTGGCGGTGACGAGTTCGCCGTGCTGCTGACCCCTCTGCATTCACGCGAGGATGCCCAGCGTATCGCCGAGAAGATCGTTGCCAGCATGAGGCTGCCGATCCTGCTGGACGATGGCCAGCGCGTCAGCACCTCGTTGAGTGTCGGCATCGCCTATTACCCGGACGATGGCCAGGATTCGGCCAGTCTGCTCAATGCCGCCGATGCGGCGATGTACCAGGCCAAGCGCAATCGGCGCGGCCATTGGCAAGTGGCCCAGACGGAACGCTGAGCCACGGATTTGAACAACAGGAGCTGAACCGTGAAACACCCCTTTTCCCGACTGCGTTTTCCCTTGCTGGCCTTGCTGCTGGCAGTGTTGGCCTTGACCGGCTGCCAGACCGTGCCACCCAGTGGGCTGAGCCCTGAACAGATTGCCGTGCTCAAGCGCGAAGGGTTCACCCCCAGCGACGAGGGCTGGGCGTTCGACCTGTCGGGCAAGGTGCTGTTCGGCAGCGACCTGGACGGGCTCAACGGCCAGAGCCAGGCGATTGTCGAGCGGATCGGCAAGGCGTTGCTGTCGGTGGATATCCAGCATGTGCGCGTCGATGGCCATGCCGATGCCTCGGGCAAGGTGGCCTATAACCAGCAGCTTTCCGAGCGCCGAGCCCAGAGTGTGGCCCAGGCGCTGATCAGCGTCGGCATGCAGCCGCGCAACATTCAGACGCGCGGCTTGGGCAGCACCCAGCCGGTAGCGGACAACCGCACCAGTGCCGGGCGCACCGAGAATCGGCGGGTGTCGATCGTGGTGGCGTCGAACTGAGGAATGGGAGCAATGGCACCGGCCCCCTGTGGGAGCGGGCTCGTCCCGCGATCACCGGCGCAGCCGGTGCCATCCGCCTCAATCCTGCGCAAATACCATCTCCCGCGTCTGCCCCATCAACAGCGGCGCATTCGCCTCGGTCACATCGCGGATGTAATCCCACAGCAAAGTGATCCGCTTCAACTTGCGCAAATCCTCCCGGCAGTACATCCAGAACTGCCGCGTCACCTCCACCTCCTCCGGTAGCACGGTCACCAGTCGTTCGTCCTGCGCCGCCAGGAAACACGGCAGGATCGCCAGCCCGCGGCCCTGCAGGGCAGCGGTGTATTGGGCGATCACGCTGGTGCTGCGCAGGTGGGCGCTGGCGTTGGGGATCAGGTTGGCCAGGTACAGCAGCTCGGAACTGAACGCCAGGTCGTCCACGTAGCTGATGAACGGATGGCGCACCAGGTCGGCGACCTTGCGGATCGGTTCGTGGTGGTCGAGGTACTCGCGGGTCGCATAGAGGCGCAGGCGGTAGTCGCACAGCTTGCAGCACACGTAGGGCCCATGCTCGGGGCGCTCCAGGGCGATGACAATGTCGGCTTCACGCTTGGACAGGCTGATGAAGTGCGGCAGCGGCAGAATGTCCACCGAGATCGCCGGCCAGGTGTCCACGAAGCGGCTCAGCTGAGGGGTGATGAAGAAGCTGCCGAAGCCCTCGGTGCATCCCATGCGGACGTGCCCGGACAGCGCAACGCCCGAGCCCGACACCTGCTCGCAGGCCATGTGCAGGGTGCTTTCGATCGACTCGGCATAGCCCAGCAGACGCTGGCCTTCGGCGGTGAGCACGAAACCGTTGGTTCGCGATTTCTCGAACAGCAAGGTACCCATCGCCCCTTCCAGCGAGCTGATGCGCCGCGACACCGTGGTGTAGTCCACGGCCAGGCGTTTGGCTGCACTGCTGGCCTTGCGGGTGCGCGCTACCTCAAGAAAGAACTTGAGGTCGTCCCAGTTCAGCGCGCTGAGGGAGGTCAGGTCTTTTTGCATGTTGATCCGGTTTTTTTGTGCATTCTTGTTGGATGTTTGCACATCTATACTCGAACTCAGCCCCTGCACGCCACCCCGTTCGCTGCGGCGTAGGCGTCTTCGTTCCGACAATAATTCCAAGGAGAGCGCAGATGAACGCACCCCACACGCCCCACACTCAGGTCGAGCAGGTCAAGCTGCTGATCGACGGCCAATGGGTCGAGTCCAAGACCACCGAATGGCGCGACATCGTCAACCCGGCCACCCAGCAGGTGCTGGCGCGTGTTCCTTTCGCCACCCCCGAGGAAGTCGCCGCGGCGGTCGCGGCTGGCGAACGAGCCTTCAAGACCTGGCGTGACACGCCGATCGGCGCGCGCATGCGCATCATGCTCAAGCTGCAGGCGTTGATCCGCGAACACAGCAAGCGCATCGCCGCGACCTTGAGCGCCGAGCAAGGCAAGACCCTGGCCGACGCAGAAGGCGATATTTTCCGTGGTCTGGAAGTGGTCGAGCATGCCGCGTCCATCGGCACCCTGCAGATGGGCGAGTTCGCCGAGAACGTCGCCGGTGGCGTCGACACCTACACCCTGCGCCAGCCCATCGGCGTGTGCGCCGGCATCACCCCGTTCAACTTCCCGGCGATGATCCCGCTGTGGATGTTCCCGATGGCCATCGTCTGCGGCAACACCTTCGTGCTCAAACCCTCCGAGCAGGATCCGCTGTCGACCATGATGCTGGTCGAGCTGGCGCTCGAAGCTGGCGTGCCGGCCGGTGTGCTCAACGTGGTGCACGGCGGCAAGCAGGTGGTCGATGCGCTCTGCACCCACCCGGACATCAAGGCGATCTCCTTCGTCGGCTCCACCGAAGTGGGCACCCATGTCTACAACCTGGGCAGCCAGCACGGCAAGCGCGTGCAGTCGATGATGGGCGCCAAGAACCACGCCGTGGTGCTGCCCGACGCCAACCGCACCCAGACCATCAACGCCCTGGTCGGCGCGGCCTTCGGTGCGGCCGGCCAGCGCTGCATGGCCACGTCGGTGGCGGTGCTGGTGGGCAAGGCGCGTGAATGGCTGCCGGATATCAAGGCGGCGGCGAGCAAGCTCAAGGTCAATGCCGGCAGCGAGCCGGGCACCGATGTCGGGCCGGTGGTTTCCAAGCGCGCCAAGGAGCGTGTGCTGGGGCTGATCGAGAGCGGCATCAAGGAAGGCGCCACGCTCGAGCTGGACGGCCGCGACGTGAAGGTGCCGGGGTACGAGCAGGGCAACTTCGTCGGCCCGACCCTGTTCTCCGGGGTGAAGACCGACATGCAGATCTACACCCAGGAAATCTTCGGTCCGGTACTGGTCACCCTCGAGGTCGATACCCTCGACGAGGCCATCGCCCTGGTCAACGCCAACCCGTTCGGCAATGGCACCGGCCTGTTCACCCAGAGCGGCGCGGCAGCGCGCAAGTTCCAGAGCGAAATCGACATCGGCCAGGTCGGCATCAACATTCCGATTCCGGTGCCGGTGCCGTTCTTCAGCTTCACCGGTTCGCGTGGCTCCAAGCTCGGCGACCTCGGCCCATACGGCAAGCAGGTGGTGCAGTTCTACACTCAGACCAAGACCGTCACCGCCCGCTGGTTCGATGACGACAGCGTCAATGACGGTGTGAACACCACCATCAGCCTGCGCTAAGGAGACTGCCATGCGCATTGCATTCATCGGTCTGGGCAACATGGGCGCGCCCATGGCCCGTAACCTGATCAAGGCCGGGCATCAGCTCAACCTGTTCGACCTGAACAAGACCGTGCTGGCCGAGCTCGCCGAACTGGGCGGGCAGATCAGCACCTCGCCCAAGGATGCCGCCGCCAACAGCGAGCTGGTGATCACCATGCTGCCGGCCGCTGCCCATGTGCGCGGCGTGTACCTGAACGAGGACGGCGTGCTCGCCGGCATTCGCCCCGGCACACCGGCGGTGGACTGCAGCACCATCGATCCGCAGACCGCCCGCGACGTGTCCAAGGCCGCGGCGGCCAAAGGCATCGACCTGGGTGATGCGCCGGTGTCCGGTGGCACCGGCGGCGCGGCGGCCGGCACCCTGACCTTCATGGTCGGTGCCAGCCCCGAACTGTTCGCCACGCTCAAGCCGGTGCTCGAGCAGATGGGGCGCAACATCGTGCACTGCGGTGAAGTCGGCACCGGGCAGATCGCCAAGATCTGCAACAACCTGCTGCTGGGCATCTCGATGATCGGCGTGTCCGAGGCCATGGCCCTGGGCAATGCACTGGGGATCGACACTCAGGTGCTGGCCGGCATCATCAACAGCTCGACGGGCCGTTGCTGGAGTTCGGATACCTACAACCCCTGGCCGGGCGTGATCGAGACCGCCCCCGCATCGCGCGGTTACACCGGTGGTTTCGGTGCGGAGCTGATGCTCAAGGACCTGGGCCTGGCGACCGAGGCCGCGCGCCAGGCGCACCAACCGGTGATCCTCGGTGCTGTGGCGCAGCAGTTGTACCAGGCCATGAGTTTGCGGGGCGAGGGCGGCAAGGATTTCTCGGCGATCGTCGAGGGGTATCGCAAGAAGGATTGATACGCGAGTGGGCTTGATCGCGGGCCGGATGGCCTTTCCCCTGTTACTGCGCACCAGGGGGAGGGCGCCGGTTCCGCGATTTTTTTTGTCCGCTGCACCCCGGTCAGTCGGGTAGCAGGCGATCGCGGCTGTTGGAGAGGTGCAGGCAGATCGCCGCCCTGGCCGCTTCCGGGTCCTGTCGGCGGATGGCGTTGAGAATCGCCTCGTGCTCCAGGTTGGCCAGATAAGCATGCCCCGCCAGGTTGGCCCCGGCGCGCTCGGCCTGGGCCATGCGCTTGCGCGGGATCAGGCCGTCCCCCAGTTGCGCCATCATCTCGCTGAAATACAGGTTGCCGGTGGCCTCGGCGATCAGCAGGTGGAAGCGTCGGTCGGCTTCGATGCAACTGTCACCGGCGGCGGCCAGGTCCTGATAGTCGTCCAGCGCCTGGCGCATCTGCGCCAGTTGTCGGTCATTTCGGCGCAGGGCCGCCAGCGCGGCGGCCTGGCCCTCCAGGCCGATGCGCAGCTCCAGCAGGTCGCGCACGCTGGCGGCGTTCTCGGGGCCCACGCGCAGGCCGGAACGGGCCTGGCGTTCGATGACGAACGTACCGATCCCGTGACGGGCCTGTACCAGACCCGCAGCCTGTAGCTTCGACAGCGCTTCGCGGACCACGGTACGGCTGACGCCATACTCGCGCACCAAGGTGTTTTCCGAGGGCAGCTTGTCGCCCGGCTTGAAGGTGCCCAGCAGCAATTGCTGGGTGAGGCTCGAGACCAGGTCGTGGGCACGGCTATGGGGGCGGGGCATGGCGTGGGCTCGAAGTAGTACCTGTGAGAGCGGCGGTTCGCCGCTGCGACGTGTTCCGCGAAAGGACTCGGCTGAACGCCCTCACATTACTTGTATGACAAGTTATCCACAAAGATTTTTTTCATCCTGATATTCCCCCTCCCATTGTCTTGGGTAGTCGGCCTGATAAAAGCATTTCGCCGATTTTTACCTAGTTAACCGCTTGTATTTTGCTTTTTTCGCTCAATTTTCAACTTGTCGTACAACCCCGCCGGGAATATGCTCATTTCCACCTGGATGTCAGACAACTGCCTCGCCTGCCACCAGCACCCTCAATAAAAACAATGACTGGGAGATATCCCGTGAACGACACCCCCCCTGCGTCTGCCTTGCCCGGCGGCGATGCGCTGGCCAGCGCCGTAGCCAAGGTCAAGCGCCATGTCCTGCCGCTGTTCGTCATCATGTTCGTGGTCAACTACCTGGACCGCGTCAATATCGGCTTCGTCCGTCCGCACCTGGAAAGTGACTTGGGCATCAGCGCCGCCGCCTATGGATTTGGCGCCGGCCTGTTCTTCATCGGCTATGCGTTGTTCGAGGTGCCGTCGAACATGCTGCTACAAAAGGTCGGCGCACGTCTGTGGCTGACCCGCATCATGTTCACCTGGGGCCTGGTCGCCACCGCCATGGCCTTCGTGCAGAACGAGACCCAGTTCTACGTGCTGCGTTTTCTGCTCGGGGTCGCCGAAGCCGGCTTCTTCCCCGGAGTGATCTACTACTTCACCCGCTGGCTGCCCGGTGCCGAACGTGGCAAGGCGATCGCCATCTTCCTCAGCGGCTCGGCCCTGGCCTCGCTGATCTCAGGTCCGTTGGCCGGTGCGCTGATGCAGATCCAGGGCATGGGCCTGCACGGCTGGCAATGGATGCTGTTCATCGAGGGCATGGCCTCGGTGATCCTGTGCTTCTTCGTGTTCTTCTGGCTCGACTCCCGCCCGCAGGATGCCAAGTGGCTGAGCCCGGCCGAGCAGCATGCGCTGGTCGAGGCCATCGACCGCGAGCAGCGCGAGCGCGAGGCGGGCGGAGTGATCAAGACCTCGGCCTGGCGCCTGCTCAAGGACCGCCAGATCCTGCTGTTCTGCCTGATCTACTTCTGCATCCAGCTGACCATCTACGCCGCGACCTTCTGGCTGCCGAGCATCATCAAGCGCATGGGCGAGCTGAGCGACCTGCAGGTCGGCTTCTTCAACTCGATCCCCTGGCTGATCTCGATCCTGGCGATGTACGCCTTCGCCGCCGGGGCCGCACGTTGGAGATTCCAGCAGGCCTGGGTCGCCGCCGCACTGGTGGTGGCCGCCATCGGCATGTTCATGTCGACCACGGGCGGGCCGGTGTTCGCCTTCGTTTCGGTGTGCTTCGCCGCCATCGGCTTCAAGGCGGCGTCGTCGCTGTTCTGGCCGATCCCCCAGGGGTATCTGGATGCACGCATCGCTGCGGCGGTGATCGCACTGATCAACTCGGTGGGCAACCTTGGCGGCTTCGTCGCGCCCACCACCTTCGGCCTGCTCGAGCAGCAGACCGGCTCGATCCAGGGCGGGCTGTATGGCCTGGCGGTGACCTCGGTGCTGGCCGCCATCGCCGTGTTCTTCGTCCGTACCCGCGCCAAGGGTGCTCCTTCCCCTGAACTCAAGGCCCCATCGGCCCTGGGCCAATCCCATTGAACGCCTGCCCGACAAGGACAATGACCATGCAGACGACGCCTCACTCCTCGACCCCGGTCGTCACCGACCTTCGCGTGATCCCGGTGGCCGGCCACGACAGCATGCTGCTCAACCTGAGCGGCGCCCACGGCCCGTTCTTCACCCGCAACATCGTGGTATTGCGCGACAGCGCCGGCAACACCGGCCTGGGCGAGGTGCCTGGCGGCGAGAACATCCGCCAGACCCTCGAAGACAGCCGCAGCCTGGTGGTCGGCCAGCCAATCGGCCATTACCAGCGTGTGCTCAATGCCATGCGCCAGACCTTCGCCTGCCGCGATGCCGGCGGGCGCGGGCTGCAGACCTTCGACCTGCGCATTACCGTGCACGCGGTGACCGCCATCGAGTCGGCCCTGCTCGACCTGCTCGGCCAGCACCTGAACGTGCCGATGGCAGCTCTGCTGGGTGAAGGCCAGCAGCGCGAGTCGGTGAAGATGCTCGGCTATCTGTTCTACATCGGCGACCGCACCCGCACCGACCTGGCCTACCGCAACGAAGCCGAGGCCGATGACGACTGGCTGCGCTTGCGCCATGAGCCGGCCCTGACGCCCGAGGCGGTGGTGCGCCTGGCCGAGGCCGCCAAGGCCCGCTACGGATTCAACGACTTCAAGCTCAAGGGCGGCGTGCTGCGTGGCGAAGAGGAGATGGAGGCTGTCACTGCGCTGGCCGAGCGTTTCCCCGAGGCGCGCATCACCCTCGACCCCAACGGTGCCTGGTCGCTGAAGGAGGCCATTGCCCTGTGCCGCGACAAGCACGATGTGCTGGCCTACGCCGAGGATCCGTGCGGTGCGGAGAATGGTTATTCCGGGCGTGAAGTGATGTCTGAGTTCCGCCGCGCCACCGGCCTGCCCACCGCCACCAACATGATCGCCACCGACTGGCGGCAGATGGGCCACGCGATCCAGTTGCAGTCGGTGGACATCCCGTTGGCCGATCCGCATTTCTGGACCTTGCAGGGCTCGGTGCGGGTGGCGCAGATGTGCCATGACTGGGGCCTGACCTGGGGCTCGCATTCCAACAATCACTTCGACATCTCGCTGGCCATGTTCACCCAGGCGGCAGCCGCCGCGCCGGGTGAGATCACCGCCATCGACACCCACTGGATCTGGCAGGACGGCCAGCGCCTGACGCGTGAGCCGCTGCGCATCGTAGACGGCCATGTACGGGTGCCGACGCGGCCGGGGCTGGGGGTAGAGCTCGATGAGGACCAGTTGATGAGAGCCCATGAGTGCTACCGCAACATGGGCCTGGGCGCCCGGGATGACAGCGTGGCGATGCAGTTCCTGGTGCCGGGTTGGACCTTCGACAACAAACGGCCTTGCCTGGTGCGTTGACAGAGAAGGCCCTGTCGCGGGGCAAGCCGGATCGCGATAGGGCCTGCGCAGCCAGTAAAAAGCTTTATGCGCGCTTTACTCCCGCGCAAACACCACCACCGCCGCCCGCACCTTGCGCCCACCGAACAGGCTCATGCGCTGGCAGTCCAGCGCCAACCGGTGGCGGCCGTGGTCGGTGTCCGGATCGTGCAAATAGACGAAGTCGGCATTCGATGGTGTTCCTGCCGCCGAACCTGATCGCCAGCATTGGCGGGATGTCCGAGTTCAGCATGATGACTGCCGGGGTGGGGGCAGGAATGGTACTGGGGCTCAAGCGCATGGCGCGGAGGATGGCATGAGCAATCTGCAGACAGGGCTGTGCGTGGTGTCGGTGATCGTGATCTTCGCGGTGGTGAACTACCACTGGGATCACCGTCGCGACCAGCAGCAACTGTCTTGCTCAACCTCCAAAGGTCCAGCCCAATCCCTGTGGGAGCGGGCTTGCCCGCGAAAAGCCCTTCGCGGTGAATAGCACCGATTTGACCCGCCTTCGCAAGACCCGGTGTCGTGATCGAACACCTTCATGGCGCGCAGGAACAATTTGCCCAGCACCCGCACTGCTTGAATGAAGCCGACCTCGACGCCGCCGCTCGCCAACCCGTGAACAACGTCAATAAAATCACCTGAGCCGCGTGCAACTCATTGTCCAGAAAGGAGATAGTTTTCGCCTACGCCTGCCCGTCCTTCCTTGTGTCAGCAAAAAGAGAACAAGATCAATGAACACCGTGGGAACTGATGGCAACCTTGCACAAGGTTTCAAGCCACGTCATGTAACGATGCTGTCCATCGCCGGCATCATCGGTGCAGGACTTTTCGTCGGCTCCGGACACGCCATCGCGGCTGCCGGTCCCGCCACCATCCTCTCCTATTTCGTCGCCGGCACGCTGGTCGTGCTGGTCATGCGCATGCTCGGCGAAATGGCCGTCGCCCATCCCGACACCGGCTCGTTTTCCACCTACGCCGACCAGGCCATCGGCCGTTGGGCCGGCTATACCATCGGCTGGCTGTACTGGTGGTTCTGGGTGCTGGTCATTCCCATCGAGGCGCTGGCCGCAGGCCATGTGCTCAATGCCTGGTTCCCGCAGGTCGACAGTTGGATCTTCGCCCTCGCATCGGTACTGCTGCTGGCCTGCACCAACCTGTTCAGCGTGGCCAAGTACGGCGAGTTCGAGTTCTGGTTCGCGATCCTGAAAGTCACCGCGATCCTGGGCTTCATCGGCCTCGGTTTTGCCGCGCTGATGGGCTGGCTGCCCAACCGCGAAGTCAGCGGCCTGAGCACACTGATGAGCGAGCACGGCGGTTTCGCGCCCAAAGGCTGGTCGGCGGTGATCGGCGCCTTCATCACCGTGATGTTCAGCTTCATCGGCACGGAAGCGGTGACCATTGCCGCCTCCGAATCCAGCGATCCGGCGCGCAACATCGCCAAGGCCACCCGCTCGGTGATCTGGCGGATCAGCACCTTCTACATCCTGTCGATCTTCGTGATCATCTCCGTGGTGCCTTGGAACGATCCGCAGCTTGCGGTGGTGGGCTCCTACCAGCGTGCGCTGGAGATCATGAACATCCCCAATGCCGCGTTCATGGTCGACCTGGTGGTGCTGATCGCCGTGACCAGTTGCATGAACTCGTCGATCTACATCGCCTCGCGGATGATGTTCTCGCTGGCCAAGCGCGGCGATGCGCCCGCCATGCTCAAGCGCACCTCGAAGGTTGGCGTACCGCGTGCGGCGGTGTTCGGCAGCACGCTGATCGGGGCTGCCATCGCCATCCTCAACTACTTCGCGCCCAAGGGCGTGTTCGAGTTCCTGCTCGCCAGCTCCGGCGCCATCGCCCTGTTGGTGTACCTGGTGATCGCCATCTCGCAGTTGCGCATGCGCCGGCGCCTGGAGCGCGAGAGCACGGAACTGAAGTTCCGCATGTGGCTGTTCCCCTGGCTGACCTGGGGAGTGATCGTGTTCATCAGCTGTGCGCTGGCGGTGATGATGTATACCGAGGAGCACCGTGCAGAGGTCAGTGCAACACTGAGCCTGGCGATCGTGATCTCCTTCCTCGGCATCGTCACCACGCGCGGGCATGGCCGCAAGGTGGTGGTGCGGTCGATGGGGTAGCAGGGCGGATGTAACGGGTCATGACGAGGGGCGCCTGGACTAGGCGCCCTTCTGTCATGGGCCACAGCATCCTAGGAGCGGTCCGACATTTCCGGCGCGTTCCCTTGGATAGGCTTCCTGGCTTCGAACAATGCCAGGAGCCCTTCGATGAAAGACCACCCGCAACATGACAATGCAACCGCCTCTGCGCCTTCCAGGGATGAGCGCTTGGATGAGGTCGTGACCCTCATCCACTCGGCACGGCAACGCTGCATGCAGGCCGTCAACACACAGCTCATCGAGCTGTACTGGCAGGTCGGTGCCTACATCAGCCGCAAGATCGAGAATGCCGAGTGGGGCGACGCCGTGGTCAGCCAGTTGGCCGGACACCTGGCGCGCACGCAGCCAGGGTTGCGTGGGTTCACGCGCCGTAACCTCTTCCGTATGCGCCAGTTCTACGAGACCTATCGCCATGAGGAGAAAGTGTCAGCACTGCTGACACAATTGCCCTGGACCCAGAACCTGACGATTCTCAGCCAAAGCAGGCGCCCCGAAGAACGTGAGTTCTACCTGCGCATGGCAATTCAGGAGAAGTGGTCGAGTCGCGAACTGGAGCGCCAGATGAAAGCCGCGCTGTTCGAGCGCAGCGTTGCCGACCCGCTCAAGGCCTCGGCCTCCCTTGCCCAGGCCCACCCGCAAGCCCTGTCGGTGTTCCGTGACGCCTACATGCTGGATTTCCTCGACCTTCCCCAAGCACATGCCGAAGCCGATTTGCACAAGGGCCTGCTCCAGCGCTTGAAGGACTTTCTCGTGGAGCTTGGCCGCGACTTCTGCTTCGTCGGCTCCTCAATACCTGTCTAAACGCCAGCCCAACTGTTGTAGGAGCGGGCTTGCCCGCGAACACGGGCGTAGCCCGTGCCAGGCGGCGCTGTGTCTTTTTCGCGGGCAAGCCCGCTTCTACAGCTATCACCACTCGTCAAATAATCAATTGACGGATATCAAAATCACTATTAGCTTAACCATTAAATCGAACAATAAATATCGCACAGCGATACGTGAGGCTTGAATTGTACGATCCATTGGTTGATGCGAACCCAGGCCGGGCCCAGCCCCATGCGCCGTCCTATTGGGCCGATACCGCAGGTTCGCCGGTCGCCGACGATGGCCCGGTGCGTGGCAACGAAGACGTCGAAGTGGCGATCATCGGTGCCGGCTACACCGGCCTCAGTTGCGCGCTGCACCTGGCCCGCGAGCACGGGGTGCGGGCGGTGGTGCTGGAGGCGAACCAGACCGCCTGGGGTTGCAGCGGACGCAATGGCAGCTTTGCGCGCATTTCCGGTGGCCGCGTGCCGCTGGCTGCGCTGATCGAGCGCTACGGCGCCGACACCGCGCGCCAGTACTTCAACGAGATGCGCCAGGCGCTGGACACCACCCGCGCCCTGATCCGCGACGGCAACATCGACTGCGACGCGCAGCCCGATGGCGTGTACAAGGTCGCCAGCAAGGCCATCCACGTCGAGTCGCTCAAGCGCGAAATGGGCCTGTACAACGACCTGCTCGACTACCCGGCCCACTTCGTCGAAGCCGCCGACCTGCAGTCGGTGCACGCCGGTGCCGAGTCGTTCGGTGCACTGCACATGCCCGACGGCTTCAGCATGCATCCGCTGAAACTGGCCTGGGGCGTACAGCGCATGGCCCGCGAGGCTGGCGCGCGGGTGCACACCGGCTCGCCGGTCACCGCCTGGACCAGCAGCGCGCAGGGCCATCGGCTGGTCACCCCAGGCGGGGTGATCACCGCGCGCAAGGTGGTGGTCGCCACCAACGGCTACACCTCGCGCCAACTGCACCCGGCACTGACCGGGCGGATCCTGCCGGTGCACTCGCAGATCATCGTCACCCGGCCGATGAGCGCCGCCGAGAAGCAGGCCAGCCTGCCGGGTGCCGACTGCATGTTCGATACCCGCAACCTGCTGTTCTATTACCGCCGCCTGCCAGACGACCGCATTCTCTTCGGCGGTCGCAGCGCAGTGAACGGCCGCGACGCGGAAAACCCGCTGCACCGCGAGCGCCTGCTGGCGGCGCTGTGCCACAAGTTCCCGGCGCTGCAGGGCATCGACGTGGATTACAACTGGGGCGGCTGGGTCGCGGTGACCAACAACTCGCTGCCGCACTGCTACCCGATCCAGGGCGTGGCCAATGCCTACACCGGCGGCGGTTATGCCGGCAGTGGCGTGTCGTTCTCGCTGCAGACCGGCAAGCGCCTGGCGCAGATGGCCTGCGGCGAAGCCCGGCCCACGCCGGTGCCGTTCCTGCACCAGGCGCCCAAGCCGTTCCCGTTCCAATCCTTCCTGCGTGTTGGTCAGCGCATGGCCTACGCCTGGTATCGCTTCAAGGACGCCGAGCGCGCGTCCGTCTAACTGGAGAGCGTCATGATCTATAGCGAGTACCTTATCGACGGTGAGCTGGTGCGCGGGCAGGGCGACGAGTCGCCGATCCTGGCGCCAGCCGACGAGCGTGTGCTGCATGTGCTGGCCGATGCCTCGCCTGCCCAGCTGGATGCCGCCGTCGATGCCGCCGAGCGTGCCTTCACCGGTTGGGCGCGCACGCCACCGCGTCAGCGCGGCTACCTGCTGCTCAAGCTGGCCGAGCGCATCGAGGCCGACGCCCAGGCGCTCGGCACCCTGGAAAGCCAGAACTGCGGCAAGCCGCTGCAAAAGGCGATTGGCCACGAAGTGCCGGCGGTCGCCGATGTGTTCCGCTTCTTCGCCGGGGCTGCGCGTTGCCTGCCGGGCAGCGCCGCTGGTGAATACGTCGCCGGCAGCACCAGCATGATCCGTCGCGACCCGCTCGGCGTGGTCGGGCTGATCGCGCCGTGGAACTACCCATTGCTGATGGCAGCCTGGAAGCTGGCCCCGGCCCTGGCCGCCGGCAACACCGTAGTGTTCAAGCCGTCCGAGCTGACGCCACTGAGCGCCCTGTACCTGGCGCGGCTGTGTGCCGAGATCTTCCCGCGCGGCGTGGTCAACATTCTTTCCGGGCGCGGTGCCACCCTCGGCGCGCAGCTCAGCGCCCATCCCAAGGTGCGCATGGTGTCGGTCACCGGCGACATCGCCACCGGCCAGGCCGTGGTCCGCGCCGCCGCCGGCAACCTCAAGCGTACCCACCTGGAGCTGGGCGGCAAGGCGCCGGTACTGGTGTTCGCCGATGCCGACATCCCGGCAGCCGTGCGCATGATGCGTACCGGCGGCTACTACAACGCCGGGCAGGACTGTACCGCGGCCTGCCGTGTGTATGTCGCCGAGTCGGTGCGCGAGCAGTTCCTCGAACAACTGGTCGCTGAGGTCTCGACGCTGCGTACCGGTCACCCGGAAGATCCGGCCAGCGACTTCGGCCCGCTGATCAGCCGTCGCCAGCAGGAGCGCGTGCAGGGCTTCGTCGACCGTGCCGCGGCGCTGGCGCATAGCGAAGTACTGGTTGGCGGCAAGGTTCCCGACGGCCCGGGTTTCTTCTTCCAGCCGACCGTCATCGCCGGCGTGCGCCAGGACGACGAGATCGTGCAGAAGGAAGTGTTCGGGCCGGTGGTGTCGGTCACCGCCTTCGACGATGAGGAGCAGGTGCTGGCCTGGGCCAACGAAAGCGAATACGGCCTGTCGGCCTCGGTGTGGACGCGCGATGTGAAGAAGGCCATGCGTACCGCCAGCCAGCTGCAGTACGGTTGTGTCTGGGTCAACCAGCACATGACACTGGCCACCGAGATGCCCCATGGCGGGCTGCGCCAGTCGGGCTACGGCAAGGACTTGAGCCTGTACGGCCTGGAGGATTACACCAGCGTGCGGCACATCATGATCGACATCGGCTGAGGCCGGGTCACTACACAACAACACAAGAACACAACAACAAGCAGGGATGACTGCAGGACTGGATGTCCATGACGTTTCGCCAACTGTCTAACTACAACAAATGCAGGGGTTGAACATGAAACGATTCGAATGGCGTGCAGGCACCGTGGCGGTATTGCTGGGGCTGTGCACCTGGCAGGCCCACGCGGCCGAAAGCGTGACCTTCGCCGGCTGGGGTGGCGCCTTGCAGGACGCCGAACGCAAGGCCTACCTGGAACCTGCGGCGAAGAACCTGGGTATCGCCGTCAAGGAAGACAACATGGACGGCCTGGCGGCGGTACGCGCCCAGGTGATGTCCGGCAAGCCCAAGTGGGATGTGGTTGAGCTGGCCTCAAACGACTGCATGGTGGCCGAGAAGGAAGGCCTGACCGAGCCGCTGGACTTCTCGGTGATCAAGACCGAGGGCGTCGATCCCAGGTTCTACGGCAAGAACTGGATCGCCAGCCACGCCTACTCGACGGTCCTGGCCTGGAGCACCGAAGGCGGTGCCGCCAAGGCCCAGACCTGGAAGGACTTCTTCGACCCGTCCGTGAAGGGGCCGCGCGCCCTGTACCGCAACCCGTTCACCACGCTCGAAGTGGCACTGCTGGCCGACGGCGTGGCACCCAAGGATCTCTACCCGCTGGACGTCGAGCGCGCCTTCAAGGTGCTCGAGCGGATCAAGCCGCAGGTGGTCAACTGGTGGAGCAGCGGCACCGACTCGGCGCAGTTGCTGCGCAGCCACGAGGTGGACTTCCTGGCCATCTGGGCCTCGCGCGTCGAGGACCTGAAGAAGGCCGGTCAGCCGGTGGACTACACCTATGACAAGGCGCTGCTCGACTATGACTGCGTGGTGGTGCCCAAGGGTGCCCCGAACAAGGCCCAGGCCATGAAGCTGATCGCGCAGATCATGTCGCCGCAAAGCCAGGCCATGCTTGCCACGCTGATCCCCAACCCGCCGGTCAACAGCAAGGCCTTCGACACCGGCATCATCCCGGCGGACCTGGCGAGCAAGCTGCCGACAGCACCCGCGAACGTCGATAAGGTGGCCTTCTTCGACCCGGCCTGGTGGCAAGGTCGCCAGGCCGAACTCCAGCAACGTTTCGACCTGTTCATCCAGAACTGATCGACCTTTCCGCGCCCTGTGC
The DNA here is from genome assembly GCA_014268975.2 of Pseudomonas wayambapalatensis. Taxonomy (GTDB): domain Bacteria; phylum Pseudomonadota; class Gammaproteobacteria; order Pseudomonadales; family Pseudomonadaceae; genus Aquipseudomonas; species Aquipseudomonas wayambapalatensis. The sequence continues at coordinate 979,797 of CP077096.1, forward strand.
AAGCGGGGCGCACCTGGAGAAAAGCACATGCACAAACACCTGATCAAAGGCGCTGCGTTCAGCCTCCTGGCCAGCGCACTGTTCGCCGCCACGGCACATGCCGACGGCGGCATCACCTTCGCTGGCTGGGGTGGCGCCCTGCAGGATGCCGAGCGCAAGGCGTACCTCGAACCTGCCGCCAAGGCGCTGAACATTGCCATCCGCGAAGACAACATGAACGGCCTGGCCGCCGTGCGCGCCCAGGTGATGTCGGGCAAGCCGAAGTGGGACCTGGTCGAACTGGGCATCACCGACTGCGTGCAGGCCGAGAAAGAAGGGCTGTCCGAGCCGCTGGACAAAAGCGTGATCGACACCCGCGACATCGACCCGGCCGTGGTCGGCAACAACTGGATCGCCAGCCATGCCTACGCCTCGGTGGTGGCTTGGGCCAAAGACACCGGCAAGCCGGTGGCCCAGACCTGGCAGGCGTTCTTCGACCCCAATGTCAAAGGCGCGCGGGCCATGTACACCAAGCCCTGGCAAACGCTGGAGGCCGCGTTGATCGGCGATGGCGTGGCCCCGGCGCAGCTGTATCCCCTGGACATCGACCGCGCGTTCAAGGCCCTGGAGCGGATCAAGCCGCAGGTCGTCAACTGGTGGAGCGCCGGTGCCGACTCGGCGCAATTGCTGCGCAGCCGCGAGGTGGACTTCCTGGCGATCTGGAACGGGCGCGTGGCCGAGGTGGCCAAGTCCGACGATGCGGTCGACTACAGTTTCGATGGCGCCATCCTCAGCTATGACTGCCTGATCGTGCCGCGCGGTGCGCAGAACAAGGACCTGGCCATGCGCGTGATCAACCAGATCATGCAGCCGACCAGCCAGGCGACGCTGGCGACCTTGATCCCCTACGCGCCGGTCAACAGCCGCGCCTACGAGGTCGGCCTGATCAGCGCCGAGCAGGCCAGCCGCCTGCCGACCTCGCCGCAGAACATTGCCAAGGTGGCGAAGATCGACCCGCATTGGTGGGTGCAGAACCAGCAGGCGGTGCAGCAGCGTTTCGAGTTGTTCATCGCCCACTAGGACGAGGCGGGCCGTGCTGGCCCGCGTCATAACCCGTGTTCCGTGCCGCTTGCGGCCCCGAGTCTGACCATGTCTGAAGATACGAAGCTCTCGACCTCCATCGACATCGAGCATGTCACCAAGACCTACGGCAGCTTTGCCGCGCTCGATGACGTCTCCCTGAACATCCGCAGTGGCGAGTTCCTGTCGCTGCTGGGCTCGTCCGGTTCGGGCAAGACCACCTTGCTGATGGCCCTGGCCGGCTTCGTGCGCCCGGACGCCGGCAGCATCCGCTTCGGCGGGCGGGAAATGGTGTTCGAGCCGCCGCACAAGCGCGACCTGGGCATGATGTTCCAGAACTACGCACTGTTCCCGCACATGAACGTGTTCCAGAACGTTGCCTACCCGCTGAAGCTGCGCGGCTACAGCCGTGACGAAATCCGCAAGCGAGTCGGCGAGGCGCTGGAGATGGTCGAGCTGGACAAGCTGGTCGGGCGGCGCATCGACGAGATGTCCGGTGGCCAGCGCCAGCGCATCGCCCTGGCCCGAGCGATCGTCTTCGAGCCGAAGATCCTGCTGATGGACGAGCCGCTGTCGGCGCTGGATAAACGCCTGCGCGAGACCATGCAGCTGGAGATCCGTCGCCTGCACGAGCGCCTCGGCATGACCGTGGTCTACGTCACCCACGACCAGCGCGAGGCACTGACCATGTCCGACCGCATTGCGGTGATGAGCCAAGGGCGGATTCAGCAGATCGACACCCCCGAAAGCCTCTACGAACGCCCGGCCAACCGCTTCATCGCCGAGTTCGTCGGCGAGTCGTCGTTCCTGCCGGTGGCCATGCGCGAGGGCAGGGCATGGTTCCGCGACCAGCCGTTGCAGGCGGTGTTCAGCGAAGGCTGCCTGAACAACCCGAGTATCCTCCTGCGCCCCGAGAAACTGCGCTTCGTCGATGACGGCCAGCAGGGCCTGAACCTGTTCCGTGGGCAGGTCCACGACGTCATCTACCAGGGCGAAAGCCAGTTGCTGCAAGTGGACCTGGGCGAAGGCACGCAGGTGTCGATCCGCCGCCCCTCGCGCAGTTCCTCCGGTGACCGCCTGCCGACGAGTGGCGATCACGTGGTCCTCGGCCTGCACCCGCAGGACAGCCTGATCGTGGGGGACTCGGCATGACTGCGCTCAACCTGCAAGGCGCGCTGCATGGCCAGGCCCTGCAACGCGCGGGCAAGCGCCACGGCTGGTTCCTGCTCTCGCCAATGCTGCCGGCGCTGCTGCTGGTGCTGGTGACTTTCGTGCTGCCGATCGGCTGGCTGTTCGGCCTGTCGCTGTTCGATGCCGACGGCAACCTCAGCGCCGGGAACTACACGCGCCTGCTGCAACCGATCTACGTGCTGGCGTTCACCCAGACCTTCAAGATCGCCCTGATCGTCACCGTGGTCTGCGTGCTGCTGGGCTACCCCTACGCCTACTTCATGGTCCACGCGCCGCGCCGCCTGGCAGGCCTGGCGATGGCGCTGCTGCTGATCTCGCTGTGGACCTCGCTGCTGGTGCGCACTTACGCCTGGCTGGTGCTGCTGCAGCGGCGCGGCCTGGTCAACGACGTGCTGACCTCGCTGGGCATCGTCGACACGCCGCTGGCGCTGGTGCACAACCTCACCGGCACGGTGATCGGCATGACCCACATCATGCTGCCGTACATGGTGCTGCCGTTGTATGCGGCGATGAAGAGCATCAACCCGCTGTACCTGCAGGCCGCCTCGACCTTCGGTGCATCGCCGACGCGGGCGTTTCGCGATGTGTTCCTGCCGCTGTCGCTACCGGGGCTGGCTGCGGGCGCGACCTTGGTGTTCGTGCTCAGCCTGGGCTTCTACGTGACCCCGGCGCTGCTCGGGGGCGGCAAGGTGCAGATGCTGTCGATGCGCATCGAGAGCGATGTGTCGATGTACGCCAACTGGGGCGCTGCCTCGTCGCTGGGCGTGGTGCTGCTGGTGGCCACCCTGGTGATCCTGTTCATCGTCAAGAAGATCGCCGGCCTGGGCCGGCGCAGCGAGTGAAGCCATGAACCGACCCCTGAACCACTGGCTGGGCCTGGCCGCCCGCCGCGCCTGGCTGTACCTGCTGGTGCTGGCGATCATGGTGTTCCTGCTGACGCCAACCCTGATCGTGTTGCCGATGTCGCTGTCGGATGCGCGCTACCTGAGCTTTCCGCCCAAGTCGCTGAGCCTGCAGCCGTTCTTCAGCTACTTCGCCTCGATCGAGTGGCAGAGCGCAACGCGCATCTCGCTGATCACCGCGACCCTGACCATGATCCTGGCCACCACCCTGGGCACCGCGGCGGCCTACGCCCTGCACAACAGCCAGCAACGCTACCTGGGCCTGCTGCGCGGGCTGATGATGGCGCCGATGATCGTGCCGTCGATCTTCATCGCCATCGGCCTGTTCTTCGTCTACGCGCGGCTGGACCTGAACAACAGCATCCCGGGCCTGGTGCTGGCGCACACGTTGTTGGCGCTGCCGTACGTGATCATCAACGTCGGTGCCGGGCTCAAGACCTACGACATGACCCAGGAACACGCCGCCTGCATTCTGGGCGCCAGCCGCCTGCGTGCATTCTTCGACGTGACCCTGCCGCAGATCCGCTTCTCGGTGGTGTCTGCGGCCATGCTGGCGTTCGCCGTGTCGCTGGATGAGGCGGTGATCTCGCTGTTCATCAGCGGCGGCGACAGCGCCACGCTGACCAAGCGCATGTTCAGCTCGCTGCGTTCGGAGATCGATCCGCTGATCGCTGTGGTCGCCACTTTGATGACCCTGTTGTCGATCATCATGCTGGCGGTCAGCCTCACTGCGCAGCGACGCGCCCAGCGCCGGAGCGAGTCATGAGCCTGCGCCTGCCGGGCGCCAGTGGCGCGCCGCTGAGTTTCAGCTGGAATGGCCGGCGCCTGCAGGCCCTGGCCGGCGACAGCGTCGCCCAGGCACTGCTGGCCAACGGCATTCGCGGCCTGGCCTGGACGCGCAAGGCGCACCGGCCCATGGGCCTGTCGGGGCTCTACACCACTGGCGTGCTGGCGCGGGTCGATGGTGTACCCAACGTGCGCCTGGACCAGTGCCTGGTGCGCGAGGGCATGCAGGTCAGCCGACAGAACAGTTGGCCGAACCCGCGTTTCGACCTGCTGCGCCTGGCACGGCTGGTGCCGTCCGGCTGGATCAAGGGCGGTTTCGAACAGAGCAACCTGGTGCCCAGCGGCGGTCGACTGTTCCAGCACTGGGAGGCGTTGCTGGCGTTCCTGGCCGGTGTGGCCGAGCCCGCCGACCAGGGCTTCGCCGGCCCACCTCCGGTCGGCCAGCGGCTGCGCGCCGAGGTGCTGGTGATCGGCGCCGGGCCTGCTGGCTGCGCAGCGGCCAACCGCGCCGCGCAGGAGGGGCGCGAGGTGCTGCTGGTGTCCCGTGGCGAGTCGGCCGCGCGGTATGCCCGGCAAGCCGGTGCTGCGCTGGCGCCGCTCGATCCGCGGGTGCGCTGCCTGTTCGGCGTTGAGGTGTTCGGTGCCTACCGTGAAGGTCGCTTGCTGCTCGGTGCGCCGATCGATCCCGCACGCGGCGCCGTGGCGCTGGAGGCCGACGAGGTGATCCTGGCCACCGGGCGCAGGGTGGTGCCGACCCTGGTCCCCGGTGCCTGGTTGCCCGGGGTGATGGATGCGCGCACGGCGCTGGCACTGGCTGCCGACCGACGCATTGCGCCGGGCAAATCGGTGGTCGTGCTTGGCGATGGGCAGCAGCAGGCCCTGGCCAACCGCCTGCGTCAGTTGGGCGTGCAGGTGGTGGCCGTGGCCGAGGTCGCTGAGCTGCAGCGGGTCATTGGGCACAACCGGGTCAGGGCTGTGCAACTCGAGCGCCTGCAGCCCTGCGATGCGCTGGTGTTGGCCGGCCCCGGGCTGTTCGACGACAGCCTGAGCTTCCAGGCCTCGGCCAGCGGGCGGCTGCAATTGGTCGGCGCGCGTTCTTCGCTGCGCCGCGCAGGCAGTACCGCCGAGCCCGACCCGGCGCTGGCCCCCGCCCAGGATGCTGCCGTGTTGCTGTGTCCGTGCTTCGACGTATCCGGACGCGAGGTCGATGAACTGCTGGAGCAAGGCATCGACGAACTGGAGGTGATCAAGCGCCTGACCTCCTGCGGCATGGGCCCGTGCCAGGGCCAACCGTGCTGGGACTCGCTGCGAGCCTACGTCGCCGGACGCCTCGGCGTGCCCGTGCTGCAACTGGCGCGGCCGACCCTGCGCCCGCCGCGCAGGGCCCTGACCGTGGCCCAGGCCGCTGGTCTTTGCGACGTCGTGGAGCCACTGCAATGAACCTGAATGCCCCGCTGCCCAAGCGTTGCAGCATCCTTATCGTCGGCGCCGGTATCCAAGGCCTGTCGCTGGCGTTCAACCTGGCCGAGCGCGGTGTGCGCGACATCCTCGTGCTGGATGCCGGCTATTGGCAGGGCGGTGCGTCGGGACGTAACGGCACCCTGATCCGTGGCGCCTTCAGCTCGGTGGAGTGGACGTGCTTCTTTGCCTACTCCAACCAGCTCTGGCATGGCCTGTCGCGGCGCCTGGGCGAGAACGTCATGTACTCGATGCGCGGCTACAGCATGATCGGCGAGCGCACGGCCACCGCCGAACTGCTGCATCGCACCCGCGAAGTGCACCGCGAATGCGGCATCGATTCGCAGTTGCTCGACCCGGCACAGTTGCGCAATGTGCTGCCGGCCCTGGCCCACGAGCGGGTCAGCGCCGCCCTGCACCTGCCGGGCAGCGGCGTGGCGCCGCACCATGCGGCGATGCATGCCTATCACAAGGCCTGCGAGCGCTTGGGCGTGACCCTTCGCTATCGCACGCCGGTCGCTGCCATCGACCGCAGCGCTGGCCGTGTCAGTGGCGTGCGGGTAGGGGAGCAGCGCATCGATGCCGACGTCGTCGTGCTGGCCGGCGGCGCCAACAGCAATGCCCTGGCGCAGATGGCCGGGGTGCCGCTGGAGGGTTACCCGATGCGCCTGGAAGCCATGGCCCTGGAGCCGACCCGCCCGCTGATCGGCCCGGCCGTGGCCCTGCTCGACCGGCTCTGCTACATGCACCAGACCGCGCGTGGCGAAGTGGTGGGAGGCGCCGAGGTGGCCGAACGCCCGCAGGACACCCTCAATGCCGACGTCCCGGTGATGGCCGCGACCGCCAAGGCCTACATGGAGATGTTCCCGCAACTGGGCCAGGCGCGTATCCTTCGCCAGTGGGCCGGGCTGGTCCACATTTCGCCCGATTTCGGGCCATTGCTGGGGGCGCACCCCGCCTTGCCGGGGCTGTTCGTCAGTGCCGGCTGGTGCTACGGCCATGCCGGGGCGCCGGCGGCCGGCGAGCTGCTGGCCAGGGCCATCGTCGAAGGGACGGTGGACGAGCGCATGAAACCCTTCGCTGTCGAGCGCTTCGTACAAGGGCGTCCGGTGGTCGAGCCGGGCATCGTGCTGAGTCATTTCGAATGAACAACCGTGAATGGGAGCATCCTTTCGCGGCGGCCGAGCCGGCCGTCCGGGTTGCCTCCCTCAGAGCTGTCAGAAAAGGATCGAACGCCATGAGCGCCGCTGAAGAATCGCCCCTGTTCGTCACCGCCCTGTCCAAGGGGCTGGCGGTCGTCACTGCGTTTCGCAGTGGCCGGCCGAGCATGAACCTGGTCGAGCTGGCCGAAGCCACGGGCCTGAACAAGAGCACGGTGCAGCGCTCGGTGTACACCCTCGAAACCCTCGGCTACCTGGCCAAGGATGCCGTGACCAAGCGCTATCGCCTGACTCCGCGTTCGCTCGACCTGGGCTCTGGCTACCTGCAGACCAGCGAGCTGGTCGAGCGCGCCAACCCCTACCTGCACGAGCTCAACCGCGACACCGGCGAGAGCTGCAACCTGCTCGAACCCTGCGGCACGGACATGCTCTACGTGGCACGTTTCCCCAGCCACAAGCAGATCCCGATCCACGTGCCGCTGGGCCGTCACCTGCCGATGTACTGCACCGCCGCGGGCCGTGCCTACCTGGCTGCGCTGCCGGAGCGCGAGAGCGAGGCCATCCTCGATGCCTCGCAGCTGATGGCGCACACCTCCAGCACCGTGACCGACCGCGAGCGCCTGCGCGAGATCATCGCCAATGCGCGCAAGGACGGCCATGCCTTCGCCAGCGAACAGTACTACGTCGGTGACATCAGCGTGGCGGCAGCGGTGGTCAATGCCGATGGCTACCCGCTGGGCGCGGTCAACGTCGCCGTGCCGCTGGGGCGCTGGAACCTGGAGGATGCCAGGAAGGACCTGGCGCCGAAGGTGATCAACACCGCGCGCTCCATTGCCAGCGCGGTGCGCAGCCTGCGTCCCTTGACCTGATCGATTCCCCGTAAACCGGGGTCGCTGCGCGCCCCAATCGCGGGACAAGCCCGCTCCCACACGGACAGCTCCCGTCTGTAGGAGCGGGCTTGCCCCGCGATGGGCCTCGCAGCAACTCCACCCATGCCAACGCACCCTCGTATGCGTGACGGCCCCCGTTTGTCCGAAATAACCTGGAGTCCCCATGTCCATCCAACGTTTCCAGCCCAACAACAACCGCCTCAGCCACGCGCTGGTGCACAACGGCATCGTCTATGTCACCGGCCAAGTACCGGCCGACCGTACCCAGGACGTGCGCGGCCAGACCGCCCAGGTGCTGGCGCGCATCGACGAGTTGCTGGCCGAGGCCGGCTCCGACAAGTCGCACATCCTTTTCGCCCAGGTGTGGCTCAAGCACGCCGTGCAGGATTTTGCCGAAATGAACGCCGCCTGGGATGCCTGGGTGCCGAAGGATGCACTGCCGGCCCGTGCCACGGTCGAGGCCAACCTTGCTGCCGAGAACATCCTCGTTGAAATCGCCGTTCAGGCCGCGGTCAAGGAGTAAGGTCATGGCGACGATCAAGCATCTGATCCACGGCGAGCCGGTCGCGAGCGGCGGGCGCACCGCCGAGGTGTTCAACCCGGCCACCGGCCAGGTCATCCATCAACTCGAACTGGCCAACCGCGCCACCGTGCAGGCGGCCATCGACTCGGCCAAGGCCGCGTTCCCGGCCTGGCGCAACACGCCACCGGCCAAGCGCGCGCAGGTGATGTTCCGCTTCAAGCAGCTGCTGGAGCAGAACGAGGCGCGTATTGCACAGATGATCAGCGAAGAGCATGGCAAGACCATCGAGGATGCCGCTGGCGAACTGAAGCGCGGGATCGAGAACGTCGAATTCGCTTGTGCTGCACCCGAGATTCTCAAGGGTGAGTACAGTCGCAACGTCGGCCCGAACATCGACGCCTGGTCCGACTTCCAGCCCCTGGGCGTGGTGGCAGGCATCACGCCGTTCAACTTCCCGGCGATGGTGCCGCTGTGGATGTATCCGCTGGCGATCGTCTGTGGCAACGCTTTCATCCTCAAACCCTCGGAGCGCGATCCGAGCTCGACCCTGTATATCGCCCAACTGCTGCATGAAGCCGGCTTGCCCAAGGGCATCCTCAACGTGGTGCATGGCGATAAGGAAGCGGTGGACGCGCTGATCGAGGCACCGGAAGTCAAAGCGCTGAGCTTCGTGGGTTCGACGCCGATCGCTGAATATATCTATGCAGAAGGCACCAAGCGCGGCAAGCGCGTGCAGGCGTTGGGCGGCGCGAAGAACCACGCGGTGCTGATGCCGGATGCCGAGTTGGACAACGCGGTCAACGCGCTGATGGGCGCCGCCTACGGCTCGTGCGGCGAGCGCTGCATGGCGATCTCGGTGGCAGTGTGCGTGGGTGACCAGGTTGCCGATGCGCTGATCGCCAAGCTGGAGCCACAGATCAAGGCCCTGAAGATTGGTGCCGGCACCCAGTGTGGGTTGGACATGGGGCCGCTGGTGACGGCGGCTGCGCGTGACAAAGTGCTGGGTTATATCGACGATGGCGTGGCGGCTGGCGCCGAGCTGGTGGTCGATGGTCGCGGTTTCTCGGTGGCAGGCAACGAGAACGGCTACTTCGTTGGCGGCACCTTGTTCGACCGGGTGACGCCGCAGATGCGCATCTACCAGGAGGAGATCTTCGGCCCGGTGCTGTGCGTGGTGCGTGTGCAGAGCCTGGAAGAAGCGATGCAACTGATCAACGATCACGAGTACGGCAACGGCACCTGCATCTTCACCCGCGACGGCGAAGCTGCGCGGCTGTTCTGCGACGAGATCGAGGTAGGCATGGTGGGTGTGAACGTGCCGCTGCCGGTGCCGGTGAGCTACCACAGCTTTGGTGGCTGGAAGCGCTCGCTGTTTGGCGACTTGCATGCCTATGGGCCGGACGGTGTGCGCTTCTATACCCGGCGCAAGGCGATTACCCAGCGCTGGCCGCAGCGCAAGAGCCACGAGGCGTCGCAGTTCGCGTTCCCTAGCCTTTGAGGGTGATCTGACTGGCGCTTTCGCGGGCAAGCCCGCTCCTACAGAGGGTAAACCTGTAGGAGCGGGCTTGCCCGCGAAAGGGCCGGTCAGGCCACCACAACACTCAGCTACGACACGCCAGCAACGCCAGCAAATGCTCGGCAAAAATCTCCGGCCTCCCTTCGAACAACCGCTGCAACGGCTTCCCGCTCCCCAGGTGCGCATACAGCGCCCCCCGCTGCGCCGGCTCGCTCACCATGCGCACCGCCGCCTCGATGTACTGCTCCACCGTCGCGGCAATGGTCCACCCAGGCAACCCCGCCCGCCTGAACAACCCCTCGTCGATATGCTCGAACACCTCCGGCCCGGTCTTGCATACCCCCGGCAATCCCAAGGTGAAGGCGTCGATGATGCCGTTGGTGTTGCCGAACGGAAACGGGCTGAGGAACAGGTCGCAACGGTCGAAGGTGTCAAGGTACTGCGCATAAGGCTGGTGCGGGTGCACCACGGCATCCGGGACATAGCGGCGGATCAGGCGCTGCAGCTGCGGATAGAGCAACCCCTGCGCCTGGCCGATGAGAAAGTGCAGGCGCACGCGGCGGCCATGGCGCTCGTGGCTGCGCTCGACGATCTGCTGGCAGGCCTGGAGAAATTTCGGGTTGAGCTTCATGGTGGTGGCCGCCACGGCAATGGCCACCTCGGGGCTGTCGAGGCGTTCGCGGGCACCGAGCCTGACCTCGATCGCCGAGGGCCGGTACGGCTGGCCGTCGCTGGGCAACAGCAGCAGGCGCTCGCTGAAGCACGCAGGGTCGCCGACGAAGTCCTCCTCGACACTGATGTAGTCCACATGCCGCGAGCCGGTGGTCGCCGGGTGCCCGAGCGCCGCCACCTGCAACGGCGCCAGGCGCAGGTTGGCGACGAACAGGGTAAGCGGGAACATGCCGACACTGGGCATGTACAGCACCTGCGGTCGCATCTCGTTGGCGAGGGCGCGCACCTGGCGCACGCAGACGAGCAGGTCGTCCGGGGCCTCGAGCTCGATGAAGCGGTCGAACACCTTGCGCCCCAGCTCATCGACATTGCTGGCATAGCCGACCGCCCACAGCTCGAAATGCAGGCGGGCTGCCTCCAGGGTGCGCGAGTGGGTGCGGTAGATCGAATGCGCGCCGGAAAACCATTCCAGCACCACCAGCATGCGCGGCTTGCCCAGGCGTGTGCTGGTGGGCGCAGGCAGCGAGACGATGCCTTCGGCGTCCAGCTTGCGCTCGATCAGGCGGCAGATCGAACGCTTGATGCGGTGGCGCTGCGGCAGGTCGGCGTAGCTGCAGTGCATGTACACGTCGTGGATGATCGCCAGCGGCAACTGATCGAGGCTGTCGAGGCTGTCCAGCCGCTCGGGCAGCCAGGCCAGCAGCGCCTCGCGCTTGGAGTGCGCCGCAGGCGTGCCGAGAAAACGCGGCGACAGCAGGGCCATGAACAGCGCCATCGCCAGTTGCGGGTTCTGCGTCCACAGCAGCTCCACATCCAGCGGCAACTGCGACTCCGGTGAGTAGAGGATGCAGAACTTCACCAGTTGCTCCGGCGCCACCTCGAAGCGCTGGCTGTCCTGGCCGTGCAGGTTGAGGGTGCGCAGGATGTGGTCGGCGTTGATGAAAGCGCTGGCGGCGAACAGCGCCGACAGCCAGCGCTGGAAGTTGATCAGCTGGTCGAAGCCACCGGGGCTGATCTGGAACTGCGGGTCGCTGAACAGCGCGCTGATCGCGCAGGTCAGGCGCGTCAGCACGTGGGCTTCGAGCTCGTCTTCGGGCACTGCTGGCGACACCGACAGCCTGAACTCCCCGGACAGCTTGCCGTAGTGGCGGTCGATGATCAGCAGCAGGCGCACCAGCTCGCGCGCCGCCTCTTCGTGCTGGCGCGTGTAGCAGAGCTGTTCGAAGTGTTCCAGCGCGAACGGGGTCTGGTTCATGGCGGGCCTCAGTCTTGCGTGAGCGTGTCGTCGCCGAGCAGGGCCAGGTCCAGGTGGATCTGGTCGAGTTGCGGCTGCAACGGCGTTTGCCGGTAGTCAGGGTAGAGCACCTGGCTCCAGTTGGCGTTGGCCATCTGTTTTTGCTGGTAGCCAAGCACATCGGCGCTGCTGCGCTCGAGCAGCGTGGCGTTGACCCGCCCGCCCAGGCGCTGCACCACCGCGCCGCCGTTGGCGGTGAGGGTGGTGCTGTCGCTGCCGCGGACGATATAGGCGCCGCTGTTGCTGTCGGCATCGATCAGCAGCACACCGTCGTCGACCTGCAGCAGGTTGCTGCCGCTGGCGAAGTTCAGCGCTGTGCCACTGTCGCTGCGGGCGCTGACGGTCAGGTTGCCGTGGCCAGCGGCGATCAGGCTGTTGGCACCGCTGCCCGAGCCGTTGAAGGTGACGCCGGTGGCGCCGTTGCTGCCGGTGCTGCCGGTGCTGCCGGTGCTGCCGGTGCTGCCGGTGCCGCTCAGGCTGATATCGCCACCTGCCGACTGGATCATCACACCGTTGGGCCCGGTGCGCAGGAACACGCCGTTGCCGTTGGCGCCGCCGTCGCTGCGCCCGTTCAGGCTGATGGCGCCATCCTGGGTGGCGATGGTGACCGAGCTGCTGGCGCTCGAGGGGTAGAAGTGGATGCCGTTGGCTTGCTGCGAATAGCCCTGGAGGCTGATCGAGCCGCTGCCGGTGGCGCGCAGGTTGGTACGTCCGGTGAGCATGCTGATGCCATGGGCGGCGGTCGCGCTACCGTCGAGGCTGAGGGTGCCGTTCTCGACGCTCAGGCGGTTGATGCCGCTGCTGTAGAAGTCGATGGCATCACCTGCGGCGGTAGTGCGGCCGACCAGGCTGACATTGCCGGAGCCGGTGGTCTGAATGATGTTGGTGACGCTGAGCAAGGCGATGCCGTGGTCCAGTTCGTTGTTATGGGGCGAGTGGAAGTGGCCATTGAGCAGGATGTTGCCGCCTTTGGAACTGATGCGGTTGGTCGAGGCGGTGCCTTTGCCCCCCAGGGCGATGGCGTCGGAGGTGCCGACCGAATCGCCACGCAGGGTGATGTTGCCAGTCCCTGTGGTGATGGCTACGCCGCGCGAGTTTCCGGTGGAATTGAGGAAGATGCCGTAGCCGCCCCATTGGGTGCTGCTGGTGCCGCTGATCAGCACATCGCCGCTGTTGCTGCTCAGATCGATGGCGGCGCCACGGCCGGATGGCGCGATGTCCACGCCGCGCCCCGAGGCGCTTGTGCCTTCCAACACCAGCTTGCCGCTGATGCTGTTGACGCGGATGTTCGAGTAGTCGCCGCTGGCATCCAGGTAGAGCGCACGGAACGAGCCGGAGCCGGTGTTGATCACCGCGTTGTCGGCCTTGAGCCGCACATCGCCGGCGCTACTGGCGATGTTGATGCGTGAACCCGGTGTGTTGGCGTTGCCGTTGCCCGCGGCGATCAGCGCCAGGGCCGGGGTTCTGCCGCCGGAGGTGTTACCTTCGACGCTGATGTTCCCGGCGCTGGTCAGGTTGATCGAGGCGCGGGCGCTGGTGACGCTGAGCGTGGTGCCATAGCTGCCACCGCTGTTGCCGCCCAGCACGATGCGCCCGCCGCTATCGCCGCGCAGGTTGACCGCCCCGGTGCCGGAGGCGGCCACGTACAGGGCGCGGTTGCTGGCGCTGCTGCCCTTGACCGTGAGCGTACCGCTGCCCACCGAAAGATTCTGCGTGGAGCCTGCGGCGGTGGAGCAGACCAGCACGCCGAAACCTGAAACGGCATTGCCGCTCAAGGTGACATTGCCCGCGCCGCGGGCGGCGATGTTGTTGCTGGTGCTGAATACCCGAGCCCCGTTGCCGCCGCCGAGGTTGTCGGCGCTGATAGCGATGGAGCCTGCGCCATCGGTGAGCAGGTGGCTGCCGCCCCTGAGGATGAAGGCATCGCCTGTGCCGCGGGTGCTGGCCTGGCGAGCAATGATGTCGATATTGCCGCCACCGGCGTCCAAGGTGCTGGCGGAGATGTTCACCGCCGTGGCGCTAGAGCCTGATGCCAGGGTGGTCGAGGTCGCGCCACGGATGCTGATGTCGCCGCCGTTGGTGGTGATCCGCGTGCCGTTGCTGATGGCCACGCCCGTGCCGTTGCTGACGTTGGTGCTGGCGTAGCCATTGACCGGGTCGGCCGCGCTGCCGAGGGTGAGCTTGCCTCCGTTGGTGTTGATGGTGGCGTTGTTCAGGGCGATGGAGCCGTTGCCGCTGTTGTTGAAGTTCGACAGCATCGAGACGTTCAGCGACTTGCCGTCGGCGTTGCTGATGCGGGTGCCCTTCATGTTGACGTTGCGGTGGGCGATCAGCGTCAGGCTGGCATTGCCCTGGGCCTTGACGTTGTCCAGGACGTTGATGTCACCGGAGGTGCCTGCCCCGGAAGAGGTCTGCACGATGATATTGGCGCCTTCGCTGAGCGAAGCGTTGAGCGTCGCCGAGCTGAGGTTGGAACTGCGCCGTGCGTTGGGGGTGAACGGGCTGGTCCGGGAGGTGCGAGTGCTGGCACCGCTGGTGATATTGATGTTGTACGGATCGAGTAGCCAGGTGCCGCCCTGGCCGGACGCTGCGGCCAAGTTGACCAGGCCGGTAACGTCCAACGCGTTGCCGGAGGTCTCGACCAGGCCGCCCTTGCCGGCGCCGGCGCCCGTGGCGCTGATCACCCCTTCGAAGCGGGTGCTGTCACGCGACCAGAGGATGACCTTGCCACCGTCGCCGTCGCCCAGTCCGTTGGCCTCGATGCGCGCATCTTTGCCCATGTAGGTCGCCGTGGCCTGGTGCAGCGGGCCGCTGCCCTGGTAGTCGCCGCCCAGCAGCACGGTGCCACCGCCGGTGCTGCCGGAGGCCTCGATGCGACCTTGCTCGAACAGGCCGACGTATTCGCCGGTCAGGGTCACGTTGCCGCCATGCTCGCCTGCGCCACGGCCGGAGGCGTCGATCACCCCGCTGTTGGCGACCACGCCGTTGTCGCCGCCGTCCAGGACGATCCGGCCGTTGCGCTGTTGCAGGCTGCGCGCCTCGATCATGCCTTCGTTGTTGACCACGCTGCCGACCATTGCATCGCTGGTGCGTGCGCTCATCAGCACGGTGCCGCCATCGGCCTGCAGCAGGCCGCGGTTGGCGACGCTGGCGCCGACCGCCGCTTCATCGACCTGCAGGTTGATCAGGCCGTCGCCGTTGTAGTCGAGGGTAATCTTCTCGCCGCCACCGAGCACCACCGAGCCCATCCGCGCGATCACGGCGCCTTCGTTGCGCACCTCGCCACCGAGCAGGGCAACGCTGCCACCGTCGGCGGCGCGCAGGGTGCCCTGGTTGATCACCGCGCCGCGCTGGCCGTCACCCTGGAAGCGCAGGCGACCGGCCTTGAAGTCGTCGTCGTTGATGTCCAGGGTACTGGCGACCAGGCCGCCGACGTTGACCGACGCACCGTTGCCGAACAGCACGCCGCTGGGGTTGATCAGGTACACCTGGCCGTTGGCGTTGAGCTGGCCGAGGATCTGCGAGGCGTCGCTGGCGGTCACCCGGTTCAGCGCCACCGCCGAGGCGTTGGGCTGGTGGAAGTTGACCCGGGCGTCCTTGCCGATGTTGAAGCGCTCCCAGGTGGCGATCATCTGCTGGCTGTTCTGGGTCACGTCCAGCACATTGCCGGCCTGGCTGATGGCGCCGCTGCCGGCGGTGATCTGGCCGTTCGTCGGCAGGGCGCCTGCGTCCAGCGCCATGGCGTGCTGCGGCAACAGGCCGTGCACGGCGCAGAGTACCGCCAGGGCCAGGGGGGTAAGTGTCGGTCGTGGGCGACGACGGGAAAGGATGGCGTGCATGGTCGTCTCCTCAGAACGAATAGTTGAAGCCGGTGCCGATGGCGTTGATCGTGGTACCCACGCCCGGCGAATAGCCGCTGGCGGCAAAGGCGCCGGCCACGGCGAAGTTGTAGTTGGCCAGCGACTCGTTCTGCAGCAGCACGTAGTGGGCGAAGATCTCGCTGTTGCGGCTCAGGCGATAACCCACGCCCAGGGCGTACTGGCGTGCACCCATGCCACTGGTGTCGCACTGATAACCGGCGGCCGAGATCATCTTGCAATCGCCGGCCAGGGCGCGGGCGTAGCTGGCACGCAGGCGCCAGGCGCCGAGGCGGTGGCTGACGCCGAGCATGTAGGCGCGGCGCTTGTAGTCGGACAGGTCGCTGACGTTCTGGCTGTTGTTCACCACGCCGTCCTCGGCGTAGTGCAGCTCATCGGCCACCAGCGATAGCTTGGTATTGCCGATCTGGTAGCCCAGGCCCAGGCGGTAGCTGTAGTCATTGGACGAGGTGCCGTTAGTGACATGAGTGTTGCTGCCGACCCCACGCGAGTTGCGGCCAAGGCTTGCGACGCCGAAGTAGTCGACATGGCGCTCGGCGGCAGCCACCGCGGTGAAGCCGCCATTGGTGTAGGTCAGGCTGCCGCCATAGATATAGCCGTTGTCGACGTCTTCAGCGGCGCGGGTGCCATTGTTGGAGTAGGCGAGCTTCAGGGTCAGGCCGTTCCACTCCGGCGACCACCAGGCGACCATGCCGGACTGGCGTCGGTTGAACGCGGCATCCGAATGTTCGCTGCTGTCGGCCTTGCTGGCCGGGCCGTTGACGTTGCTGGCCATGCTGACGTTAAAGCCCGGTGAGCCGATGATGTTGTAGTAGGCGCCAGCGGTCTTGCCGCTGAACGGGTCGAGGCTGGTGGTGCTCTCCTTGAGCGGCATGTCCCAGACCCCGTACAGCAGGGTGCCGTAGCGGTCGTCGTCGAAGGCCACTGCGGAGTTGCGCAGGCGGGTGTTGGGCGAGATCGACTTGGGCGCGGTTTCGTCGCCCGACAGCGTGTAGTTGACCGAGATGCCATATTCGAGCTGCCACAGGAAGCGCGAGGTGTCGTTGATCGGGATACCGGCGCGGGCACCGACATATGAGACGTTGTCGCGGGCACGCAGGTAGCTGTTCATGTTGCGCCCGTTGGGCGTGGCCAGTTTGCTCCTGTCGACGGGGGCCGCGCGGGTCGAGTTGCGCCGGTCGACGTACTCGGGCACCAGGCCCAGCGAGCCGTAGAGGGTCAGCTCGGTGCTCTTGTCACGAAAGTCCTCGCGGGTGCCGAGGTCTTTGGCCAGGCCCGCGAAGGCCTGCGGCGAGCCACTGACCGAGAGCCAGAAACGCCTGGCGTCGCGCTCGTCGCTGGTCGGATCGTCGCCGTTGGAGAAGGCCAGGCTGGCGTTCATCACCAGGTCGCGGTGATAGATGTTCAGGCCCACCCCGTAGCCGTGGCGGCTGAGGCTGTTCTCGCTATCGTCCCAGGGCTTCTTGTTGACCTTCACCCGACCCGCATCGGCGAACAGCGCACCTTCGGCGATGGCGCCATGGATGTTGCCCAGGTACTTGCGCAGCTCGACCCGGCCGAGCAGGCCTTCGTCACCGGCCGCTTCGCCGACTCCGTAGGCGCGCACGCCGTTGGGGCCGCCGAGGGTGAATTTCTCCGAGCTGTCGAGGTTCTTGTTGGCCCACTGGCCACTGATGGCGGCATACAGCGAGTAACCGCCGCCGAGCACCTGCAGGCGGCTGAACGACAGGGTGCCCTTGTGGTAGGTGCCGGCGGCCTCGGCGGTCAGCGCGTCGAGGGCTGCGTCGAGCGGGGTGTTCTTGTCCAGGTGGCCGATGCCGTAGCCCAGGCTCCAGCGGTTGCTGCCGGCCCAGCCGTCACGCCAGTCGCCGTACAGGGTCAGGCCGCGGAACACGGCGCTCTTGCGCACCTCGAAGGCGCCAGCGGCGTCGTCGAAGTAACGGTGTTCCTGGGCCAGGTTCAGGCCGATGTTGGCGTCGCGGCTGCGCAGCAGCGAGGCATCGGCGAACAGCGACGACACCTGGGCGCTGCCGCTGGCGTTGGCGGTCTTCAGACCCTTGCCGATGCTGTAGTCCATCTCGGCGTAGCTGGCACCGACGCTGATGCCGCTGGCACCCAGTGGCAGGCGCATGCCCACGCCCTTGATATCCAGGCCCTCGAAGCTGGCCTGGTTGTTGAAGTACAGGCTTTCGCCGAAGCCGAAGGCGTCGTTGAGTCTGACGTTGGTGCTCATCCGGTTGCTGCCGGTGTAGTAGTTGCCGTAGTTGTCGAAACTGACCCGGCCGGTCCAGGCAGTCATCTCGCTCAACTTCAGCACGATGTCGGCGGCGCCCGGCTGGCGCGAGGGCTGAAGTACCGCGCCCACCGAAACCCCGGCGATATCCGACAGGCGCAGCAGCACGCGCTCCATGTCCTGCTCGCGGATCACGCTGCCGCTGGGCAGGGCGTCGACGAAACGCTGCTGCATGCCGGCATTCAGGCGCACACCCGGGCCCGGCTCGGTGCGCACCGTGCCGACCTTGCCCTCACGCACCTCAAGGGTGACCACGCCGCCTTCGATTTCCTGCGCCGGTAGGTAGGCGCGGGCCACCAGATAACCGCGGCTGCGGTACAGCGTGGTAATGCGGTCGGCGGCGGCGCGCAGGCCGGTGAGATCGAGTTCGCGGCCGAGGTCGTTCTGCAATTCCTGCTGCAGGCGCGATTCGCTGATCTCGCGGTTGCCGGTGAGCTTGAAGGCCGTGACCTTGAAGCTGAACGAGGGGGCCGCCGAATTACTGCCTTGGGCCTGGCGCTGGTCGTCCTCGGCCTCGATGCGCACGCTGCCTTGGGGCTGCTGGCTGCGCTGCGCCGGGCGCAAGCTGTCGCGGTTGGTGTCGAACAGTGAGCCAGCACTGGGCAGGGTTTCACCCTGGGCTTGGCCGGCGAGCACGGCGGCGGTGAGTAACGTCAGGGCGCGCGGGTGCAACGCCCGGCGCACGGAGGCGGCGAGATAAGTCCGGGTCATGGCAGATTCTTTTGTTGTTTTTGTAGGAAGTGCGAACGGTGTCAGCGGGTCGGGAACAGGGTCCTGGCAACGCTTTTCGCGGCGAACAGGCGGGCGGCGTTATGGCCGACTTTGCTCACCTGGAATTGCAGGTGGTCGATAGGGGTGTGCCACTTCTGCGCGAGGAAGGCTTCGTAGCGCAGGTAGTTGAGCTGGCGCTCGACGCGGGTATCGCCCTGCATGGCAGCGCCACAGGCGCGGTCCATGACCCGGTCGTCGGGCTTGTTGTCGAGCTCGCCGACCATGTAGGTCAGGTTGCGTGCGGCATAGCGCTGGAACACCTGGGTAGCGTTCAGGCTCTGGCGGGTGAAGTACGCCGGGGCCCGCTCCAGGCCATAGCGGTACTGGTTGTAGCTGGGGCACATGACCGTGAGTACGGGCTTGAAGGCACCGTCCTGCAGGCGGTTGTCGTCCAGGTAAAGGTAGGACGAGGGGCTCGACACCACGTAGCGCACCTGGATGCCACTGGCGCGCAGGCGTTGGTCGCCGTCGCCGAGCAGGGTGTAGCGCTGCATCAGCTGACCACCGGCGGAGTGACCGATGAGCACGATTTCCTTCAATGCAGGGAAATGCTGGTGGTTGCCGAGGTAGGCGAGCAGGTCGTCGAGCACGGTGAACCCGGCGATACCGGCGCGCCCGCTCTGCGACTCGGTGCCGTGCATCCACTTGTCCTTGAGCCACAGCGGCATGTCATCGCCGGCACGGCGGTCGCTGGGGGTGAGGAAGTTGGGGGCCAGCAGCAGGGTGTCGCGGGCGCTGTAACCTGCGTTTTCCAGCAGCTTTTCGCCGCTGTCGTAATAGTCGTCGGCATTGCGGCGTACACCATGCAGCAGCACCACGGCGCGCTGTACGGGCAGGCTGGCAGTGTTCAGGTCGTTGTTGGCGAAGGCGACGAAGTTGTAGGGGGCCGTTTCGCCCAGGCGCAAGGTCTGGGGGGCGGCGACGGCCTGGACGACCAGCAGGCTGGCGGCCAGGAGCAGCACGGAGCGGGTGAGTGTGCGCAGAACGTGATGCCGCATGTAACCACCTCGTAAGAGTGCGGTGCCGGTCGTATCCCGTGGCAGTGTATGGGGATCGGCCGGTTTGATTGGAGTTATGGCGCCGATCCTAGCAGTGGTTTTTGCCGAGATAAAATATCTTGAATCGAGTGTCTTGATATTTTGAAAGTATCAAGTTGTCGTTGCCGATCTCCATACTAGAGAGATATTGGTTGGATATTTTTAATATATTTTTAATCTTCAAGCACCACCGCTAGCATCCCGCCATGTTCGCCCCTCCTGAGCGACACATTCGCGGACCCGAAACCATGACAACAAGAAAGACCCCGCTCTACCTGGCCATCGCCTACGCCTTGTTCGCCGCTGCCACGGCCCAAGCCGCCAACACCGCCGACCTGCCGTGCAAGACCACCGCCGAATGCGCCGAACAGGCGCGCAAGATCGGCGCCAGCGTGGACAAGTCCGCGCTCAAGGGCGGCCAGCAGGAAAGCCAGTTCGACTGGCTCAACCGCATCAACAAGGCGTCCATCGTCATGCTCACCGAGCAGGGCATCGTGCCTGCCGACCAGGGCAAGGTGATCGCCGGCGGCGTGCGCTATGCCATCGACCAGGCCAAGCGGCCCGACGGCAAGCGCCCCAGCGATGTGTTGCAGCTCGAGCAGGTGATGATCGACAAGATCGGCCCGCAGGCTTCGCTGATCCACTCCGGGCGCAGCCGCCAGGACATGTACGCCACCTATCGCCTGGCCTCGCTGCGCGCCGAAGTGCTGGACTACAGCGATGCCCTGAACGCCACCCGCCAGCGCCTGCTCAAGCTGGCCTCGGTCAACGTCGACACTCTGGTGCCGGCCTACACCAATGGTGTGCAGGCCATGCCGATCAGCTACGCCCACTACCTGCTGGCGTACGAGGCGTCGTTCCAGCGCGATGCCCAGCGCATCCATGACCTCTATGCACGCCTGAACCTGAGCCCGATGGGCACCGCGGTGCTGGCCAACTCCGGCTACCCGCTCAACCGCGAGCGCCTGGCCACGCTCTTGGGCTTCGATGGCCTGCGCGAGAACTCGCTGGATGCCAGCCAGGTCTCGACCTACGACATTCCGCTGGAGGCTGCCAGCATCGCGTCGTCGTCGGCCATTCGTGTGGGCGCGATCATTGGCGACATCCACACCCAGTACCACCAGACCCGCCCCTGGCTGCTGCTCGACGAGGGCTCGACCTACACCAGCAGCGCCATGCCGCAGAAGCGTAACCCGGGCCTGCTGATGCGCACCCGCGAGTCGGCCTCCGATGTGGTCGGGCTGGCCAACGCCACCACTGTGCGGGCACATAACGTCACCACCGGCATGACCGACTACAAAGCCGCGTTCGACGACCTGGGGCTGTTCAAGTCGGCCAACGAGATGTTCGAGCGCATGGACCTGGTGCTCGATGCCCTGCAGATCAACGCTGCCCGCGCCGAAGAAGAGCTGGACGCCGACTGGACCACGTCGATGGAGTTGGCCGATACCCTGGAGCGTCAGCACCACGTGCCGTTCCGCATCGGCCACAGCTTCGCCTCGCTGATCGTCGAAAAGGCCCGCGCCGAGGGCACGCTGCCCAAGGACTTCGCCTACGCCGATGCCCAGGCGCTCTACACCCAGGCCGCGAAGAAGTACAAATGGCAGGATGATCAGTTGCCGCTGAGCGAGGCTGCGTTCCGCGCCAGCCTTTCGCCACGGGCGATGGTCGAGAGTCGCCAGGGCACTGGCGGGCCGCAGCCGAACGAAGTACGGCGCATGCTGATGGAAGCGGGCAAGCGCCTGGCGGCGGATCAGGACTGGATGAAGCTGCACCGGCAGAAGCTGGTGGATGCCGATGCGGCGTTGGACAAGGCCTTCGACAAGCTCGCTGGGCAGTAACGGCGTCGCAATCTCAAAAATCTAAGGCGTGCCCAGTCCCTGCGGGAACAACTGTCTTGCTCAAAATTTAAAGTCCAGCCCAATTCCTGTGGGAGCGGGCTGGCCCTTAGATTTTGAGCAAGACTGTTGCTCCTACAGATGTGGTGGATGCCTGGGAAACAGCGGTGTCCCCATACCTCAGAAAATTCCGAATCTTGTCGGCATCCCTTCAGCTCAAGGTTGCTTGGGAATTATCCTACGCACCACTCAGCCGTTTCTCTGTTGTTGGAGATAAGCATCGGGACTAACTTCCCCGGGTCGCCCATATGGCGACCGGGTGTGAGAGCCCGGCATCCAATACTGAGTAACGCTGTTATGGCAGCTGTGCGTGGGCAGGCTTTATGCCTGGCCGGCTTTTGCTCTGTGTTGGTCCGGTCTCTCACCCCACCTCAGCTGCCACCCTGGGGAAAGGTGATGTCCCCAGGCCTCAGAAAATTCCGAATCTCGCCGGAACCGCTTCAGTTCAAGGTGTTTGTGTAGAGGCTGACAGGTGCTTGCCGAAAGCTTTTCAGCGCCTATGAGATCGAGCGCCGCCCGCGCGGCGCTTCGCGGGCAAGCCCGCTCCTACATTTGTTTCGGGCCAATTAATCCTGTGGCATTTTCGCGCGACCCCTTTGGCGCACGGCGCGTTACCGAGTCGTACACACCAGGCGGTCGCGCGCCTGTGGCACAGGCATAACTGGCCCGAAACAAACTGTAGGAGCGGGCTTGCCCGCGAAGCGCCGCGCGGGCGGCGCTCGATCTCACAGGCGCTGAAAAGCTTCAGGCAAGCACCTGTCAGCCCTCACGCAAATCACATGCGAACACCTTGAAAGAGAAGGGTGTGAGAACGCGCTATCTAGTTGCAGTTCAACGCTGTTATGGCAGCTGTGCGTGGGCAGGCTTGCGCCTGGCCGGCTGATTGATCTCTATGGACCGGTCTCTCACCCCACGTAACAGCTGCCACCCATCTGGCAGCGGACTTGCCCGCGAAAAGTACACCACGGTGCATGGCACCGGCTGTGCCGGTGATCGCGGGACAAGCCCGCTCCCACAGGTACCGCGCGGTTCCTACAGCTGCCCCTAGCCCAACACCTCGCGCAACCGCCCGCGATCCACCTTCCCGTGCCACCAGGCAATCGCCAGGCACGCCACGCAATTGCCTACCACATTGGTCACCGACCGGCATTTCATCAGCCGCTCCACGCCAATCAGCAAGCCGATGCTCTCCAGCGGCACGATGTCCAGCACGCTCAAGGTCGCCGCCAGGGTGACGAAGGCCGAGCCAGCCACGCTGGTCGAGCCGAGCGAGGTGAACAGGCTGACCAGCACGATGGTCGCCAGCAGCGAGGGAGTCAGGTCGATATGCCCAAGCTGTGCGAGAAACAGCACCGCAACCATCAGGTACAGGCTCGAGCCGTTGAGGTTGAAGCTGTAGCCGGCAGTGAGGGTCAGGCGCAGGGTCTGGCTGTCGCAACCGGCCGCTTCGAGCTTTTCCACCAGACGCGGCAGGGCGGCCACCGACGAGCCGGTCGAGATCACCAGCAACAGTTCTTCCTTGATGTAGCCCACCAGCCGCGCCAGGCGACAGCCGAGCAGACGCATCACCAGCAGCGGCACCAGCAGCAGGTAGGCCAGGCACGCGGCGTAGGCGGCAATGACGAACTTGGCCAGGGGAATGGCGGCGTCCAGGCCGTACTTGCCGATGATGAAAGCGATGGCACCAAACGCCGCCAGCGGCGCGAAGCTGACGATCAGGCGCATGATGCGGAACATCCAGGCCATGGTCCGGTCGAGCTGGCGGGCCAGGCGTCGGCCGGTTTCGCCGCTGCGCCCTAGCAGCAGGCCGCACACCAGTGCGGCCAGCAGCACCTTGAGGATGGGGCTTTCTTCCAGCGAGTCGAGCAGCAAGGTGGGCAGGCGCGAGAGCATCGGGCCGTCACCGGCCAGCAGCGGCACCGACCACACGTGGCTGGAGCTTTCCAGGCCGGCGCCGGGGCGCAGCAGCAGGGCGACCACCAGGCCGATCAGCAAGGATAGCAACGACATCAGTTGCCAGTAGGCCATGGCCTTGAGGCCCAGGCGGGCGGTGGCACGGTAGTCGCTCAGGGCAGCGGTGCTGGAGCAGACCAGGATGAACATCACCACCGGGGCGCAGACGCCGATGATGGAGATGAACAGGTCGCTGAGCGGCTTCATCTGCACCGCCAGGTCCGGCTGCCAGACACCCAGCAGCGCACCGGCCAGCAGGGCGAGCAGGAGCAGGGCAAGATCGGAGCGGGGACGGTTGCGGATCATCGGCGGTTTTGTTGTTTTTTTGATTTTGCCGATTCTAGCGTGAATGGTGCGAGGACTGCGCATGCGCCACAATGCCCCTCGCCACCCGCCCCCGGAGCCTGCATGGAACTTCGTCACCTTCGTTACTTCGTCATGGTCGCCCAGGAAAAGCACTTCACCCGTGCCGCCGCGCGGCTGAACATGCAGCAGCCGCCGCTCAGCCAGCAGATCCGCGCACTGGAGCAGGAGCTGGGCTTCGACCTGTTCATCCGCCATGCCAAGGGTGTCGACCTGACCGCTGGCGGCGAGGTCTTCCTTCAAGAGGCGCTGGACATCCTGCAACGGGTCGAGAACGGTGCGCAGAAGGCCGCGCGCACGGCCAAGGGCATCGAAGGTAATCTCAAGGTCGGCTTCACCAGCTCGGCAGCGTCTCATCCACTGATCCCCCGCATCATCCGGCGTTACCGAGATCTCTACCCGGACGTCGATATCGCCCTGCACGAAGGCAACGCCCGCGAGCTGACCGACGAGGTGAGCGACGACAGCGTCGATATCGGCATCCTTCGCGCGCCGGTCGATCGCCCACGGGGCATCGCCTATCACCGGTTGCTCAACGAAGAGCTGGTGCTGACCCTGCCGGTCGGTCATCGCCTGCTCGACAGCGGTGCGGCCATTGCCCTCAAGGACCTGGCCGACGAGCCGTTCATCCTGGTGCGCCGTCCGGGGGCGCCGGGGATGTACGCCAATTTGCTGCAGGCCTGTCGTAATGCGGGATTCGAGCCGAAGGTGGCGTTCGAGGTCGAGCGCATGCTGACCAACGTCAGCCTGGTGGCCGCCGGTGCCGGGGTGTCGGTGGTGCCGACTTCGATGCGCGGCTTTCACGAACACAGCGTGGCCTACCGGCCAATCCGCGACGCCCGGCCACGGCTGGCGGCGCCCATTACCTTGCTGTGCCGGCAGGACAATCCGTCGCCGCAGGCGGTGAATTTCGTGGCGTTGGCTCGACAGTTGGGCAGCGAGTTGCGCCGCGAACGGCGGGAAGCCAGTGGTGGTGCGTTAGCTACAGGCTAATGACAAAGCGGCGCCCGGCTAACAAGGGCTGGGCGTTGGGAGGGTAGGGTGGTGGCAACACTGCAAGGCCTGTGGCGAAGTGATTTTGGCCGACAGGCTTGTGGTGGCTGTTCCGGCCTCATCGCGGGACAAGTCGCAGCGGCGAACCGCCGCTCCCACAGGTGTTCCGCAGGTTTCGGAATCGTCGATGCACCTGTGGGAGCGGCGGTTCGCCGCTGCGACTTGTCCCGCGATGAGGCCCTGAAGATCACCCCCCTTCGGGAGCCTCACCATGTCATCCGCCCGCTTCACCCTGTTCACCGCCTCGGCGGTGTGCGCGCTGATCATCCTCGACACCAATATCGTCGCAGTCAGCCTGCCCAGCATCGCCCGCGACCTGTCCGGTTCGTTCGCCGACATCGAATGGGTGGTCAGCGCCTACCTGCTGGCCTTCGCCGCCGCCCTGCTACCGGCCGGCAGCCTGGCCGACCGCTTTGGCCGGCGGCGCATGCTGCAACTGGGCCTGGGGGTGTTCGGCCTGGCCTCGCTGGCCTGCGGCGCCGCGCCGACACTGATGTTTCTCGACCTCGCCCGGGCCGCCAAGGGCCTTGGTGCGGCGCTGCTGCTCACCGCCGCGCTGGCGGCCATCGGTCACCGTTTCCACGAGCCCGAAGAGCGCCTGCGCGCCTGGGCGTTCTGGGGCGCGTGCATGGGCGCGACCATCACCTTCGCACCGCTGCTTGGCGGCCTGATCGCCAGCACCCTGGGCTGGCGCTGGATCTTCTACATCAACCTGCCGCTGGTGGTGGTGCTGGCGGTGATGGTCCGGCGCAGCGTCGCGGAATCGCGCGACAGCGCCGCTGCCCGCCTGGATCCGTTTGGCAGCCTGACCTTCGCAGGTGCGCTGGGCTACCTGATCTGGGCGCTGATCGATGCCAACCGCGTCGGCTGGGACAGCGCGCCCACCCTCGGTCGCCTGGTGATCGCGGCGTTCCTGTTCTTCCTCTTCGTGCTGGTCGAACGCAACCAGTCGCGGCCGATGATCGACCTGCAACTGATGCGCAGCGGGCGCTTCATCGGCGCTCTGCTCGGCATGTTCGCCTATGCCGCCTGCGCCCAGGTGATGATGACCTTGCTGCCGCTGTACCTGCAGAACGGCCTGCAGCTCCCGGCGCTGGCTGCAGGCGCAGGCATGCTGCCGTTCGCCCTGGCGATGCTGCTGACACCCCGCCTGGGCATGCGCCTGTCGGCGCGGCTCGGCTCGGCGCGGATCTTCGCCCTCGGCCTGTTGCTGGTGGGGGTGGGCAACCTGCTGTGCGTCGTGGCCGCCGCCCAGGGCGGTTATGCCGCCTTCGCCCTGGCCAGCCTGGTGCTTGGTGCCGGGGCTGGGCTGCTCAATGGCGATACGCAGAAGAACATCATGGCCTGCGTACCGCGCGAGCGCACCGGCATGGCCTCGGGGTTGAGCACCACCACACGCTTCGGCGCGATCGTGCTGGCCATCGGTGTGCTGGGCGGGATCCTGGCCAGCCGCAGCGGGCAGTTGCTGCGTGAGGCGGTGGCGGGGGTGGCGCCGGGGCAACTGGACAAGGTCGGCGACATGGCGACCCGGGTCGCGGCGGGCGATCTGTCGGCGGCGCTGGCGGTGGTCGATCCGGGCCTTCGCGACACCCTGGCGCCGCTGGCGCGCCAAGCCTTCGTCGGCGGTTTCGAAGCGGTGCTGACCAGTGCGGGCGTGGCGGCGCTGGTGTTCGCCGTGGTGGTCGGGCTTCTGCTGAACCGACCACTCCCCGTGCCAGTCACGCAGCCGGCCTGATGATTTAATTTCATGGTCGCTATCAATCAACGCGATTAGAAGGCTTCACATTCTCTGGGTATAAAGCATGCAAAAAATGATGGCAAAAAGCTTTTATGCACTCGGGGGAGGACACCATGTTCAGAGGAATCAGCATCACCATGAGGTTGGCGCTGGGGTTTGCATTGGTCGTTGGATTGATGCTGGCCATCACCGCCATCGGCGTGCACCGGGTGGGCGGGATCGACGCGCTGCTCACCGAGATCAGCGGCAACACCACGGTCAAGCAGCGCTATGCGATCAACCTGCGCGGCAGCGTGCATGACCGCGCCATCGCCATCCGCGATGCCGTGCTGACCCACGATGACGGCCAGCTTTCGGGCTTCCTCCAGGACATCAAGCGCCTGGACGACTTCTACCAGAGTTCCGCAGTGCCGCTGGCCAAGATGCTCGGCGAGCCCCAGGCCGGCGCCGACGAGCAACGCCTGCAGCAGCAGATCCAGGGTATCGAGCGTACCGCCCAGGCCGCCACCGCACAGCTGCTGGAACTGCGCCACAAGGGGGACTTCGAGCAGGCCCAGGCGCTGTTGCTGGCCCAGGTCGCGCCGGCATACAAGGAATGGCTGCGCAGCATCAACGCCTTCATCGACCTGCAGGAAAAGGATGTGGTGCGCGACATCGGCATCGTGCGTGACAGCGCTTCGGGCTTTGCCGGGTTGATGCTCTGGGCGGCGGCCCTGGCTGCACTGCTCAGCGTCGGCGCCTCGCTGCTGATCATCCGCAGCATTCGCTCGACCCTGGGCGCCGAGCCCGAAGAAGTGGCGCAATTGCTGCGTGGCCTGGCCCGTGGCGAGATCGACCAGAGTGTGCGCAGCCAGCACCCGGACAGCGTGATGGGCGCACTGGGCACCACCAACCGTCACCTCACCGAGATCATCGCCCAGGTCAATCAGGTGGCGACCGACCTGGTCGCTTCGTCCAGCCGCATGAGCCAGGGTGCTGCCGCCAACCAAGGGCGCATGCAGCAGCAGAGCGACGATACCCAGCACATGGCCAGCGCCGTGTCTCAGCTGGTGGCCGCCATCAACGAGATCGCCGGTTACGCCGCTGCAGCCGCACGGGCCTCCGAGGCGGCCGACCAGGAGGTGGACGCTGGCAAGACCGTGGTCGAAGGCACCGCCAGCTCCATGCACGAACTGGCCCAGGTACTGGAGTCGGCCACCGAGGCGGTGTTGCAGGTCGCCTCTGACAGCCAGGCCATCGAGAGCATCATCGAGGTGATCAACTCCATCGCCGAGCGCACCAACCTGCTGGCGCTCAATGCCGCGATCGAGGCCGCACGTGCCGGCGAGTTCGGCCGGGGCTTCGCGGTGGTCGCCGACGAGGTGCGCTCGCTGGCCAACCGCACCCAGGAGTCGACGCGCGAGATTCGCGGCATGATCGGCAAGCTGCAGGAAGGGGCCGGCAAGACTGCGCAGATCGTCGGCGACAGCCGCGAGCTGGCGCAGGACACGGTGGAACGTACCCAGGTCGCGCAGCGTTCGCTGAACGAGATCCGTCGCGAGGTGGCGGCGATCAGCCAGATGAACAACCAGATCGCCGCGGCTTCGTCGCAGCAGGATGTGGCGGCGAGCATGCTCAGCCAGGACATCAACCGCATCCACGCCTCCTCGCGTGATGCCCATGCAGGTTCGACGCGCCTGGCCGGAGACAGCCAGGAACTGCTGGAACTGGCGGATGCGCTGGGCAGCCGGATGGGCTTCTTCAAGACTGCCGGGTAGTTCCGTCAGGCCTGGCCTCTTCGTGGGTAAACCCGCTCCTACAGGGATTGCTGTGGGAGCGGGTTTACCCGAGAAAAGGCCAACACCGCCCTCAACCCTGTTCGATAAAAAAGAACGCTCACCCACCCCTTCGATAAACCATACTGCGGAAAAAACAACAGGTCTTTTCCGCATGATGACCCTGCGCCAGATCCGCCACTTCATCGCCGTTGCCGAAACCGGCTCGATCTCCGCCGCCGCGCAGGCGGTGTTCATCTCCCAGTCGACCCTCACCCAGGCGATCCAGCAACTGGAAGACGAAATCGGCGTGACCCTGTTCACCCGCCACGCCAAAGGCATGAGCCTGACCCACCAGGGGCACCAGTTCCTGCGCCAGGCGCACCTGATCCTGGCCACTGTGGAAAACGCCAAGCGTAGCCTGCAGCAGAGCACCGACCAGGTCGATGGCCTGCTCACCATCGGCGTCACGAGCCTGGTCGCCGGCTATTACCTGGCCGACCTGATCACCCGCTTCCAGCACGCCTACCCCAACGTACAAACCCGCGTGGTGGAGGACGAGCGCCCCTACATCGAGCACCTGTTGGTGGCCGGCGAGATCGATGTCGGCGTGCTGATCCTGTCCAACCTCGAAGACCGCCACGCCCTGCAGACCGAAGTGCTCACCCACTCTCCGCACCGCCTGTGGCTGCCGCCACGCCATCCGCTGCTCGAACGCGACAGCATCAGCCTGGCCGATGTGGCAGGTGAGCCGCTGATCCAGCTCAACGCCGATGAAATGGGCCTGCACACCCAGCGCATCTGGAGTCGTGCGGGGCTTACGCCCAAGGTCACCTTGCGCACCGCGTCGGTGGAGGCGGTGCGCAGCCTGGTGGCGGCGGGGCTCGGGCTGTCGATCCAGGCCGACATGACCTACCGCCCCTGGTCGCTCGAAGGCGACATCATCGAAGCCCGCCCGCTGGTCGACCTCAACGAGACCCTCGACGTGGGCCTGGCCTGGCGCCGGGGCACGGCGCGCACGCCGCTGGTGGACCCGTTCCTGACATTGGCCAGGGGGCAGGGCAGCCAGCGCAAGGTATCGATTTAACCGAACGAGACTTTCAATATTTAGAATTTGTGAAGCTGGCTGTCGGGCCCTAGTCTCGTTTCAAGTGGACGCGCCCGACCCACCGCGGAGGCGCCATGCACGACGACACGAAAAAAAGAAGAAGTCCGAAAATGCCCACCAGTCTTCCGCTGTACAGCGCGCAGTTGATCGATGGCCACCTGGTTGCCGGGGAGGGGCTGGTCGAGCCCATCGTCAACCCGGCGACCGGCGAGTTGCTGCTGAATGTCGGCGAGGCTTCCCTCGAACAGCTTGAGCGCGCGGTACAGGCGGCCCAGCGCGCTTTTGCCGGCTGGTCGCGCACCACCCCTGCGCAACGCGCCGCCACCTTGCTGGCCATCGCCGACGCCATCGACGCCAATGCCGACCTGCTTGCCCGTCTCGAGGCACTGAACTGCGGCAAGCCCCTGCACCTGGCGCGCCAGGACGATATTCCCGCCACTGCCGATGTGTTCCGCTTCTTTGCCGGTGCCGTGCGCTGCCAGCAGGGCCAACTCACTGGCGAGTACGTCGCCGGGCACACCAGCATGGTGCGCCGCGACCCGGTGGGTGTCGTCGCATCGATTGCGCCGTGGAACTACCCACTCATGATGGCCGCCTGGAAGATCGCCCCGGCCCTGGCCGCAGGCAACACCTTGGTGTTCAAACCCTCCGAACACACGCCGCTGTCGATCCTGGCGCTGGCGCCGCTGCTGGCCGATATCCTGCCGGCGGGCGTGCTGAACATCGTCTGCGGTGGCGGCGAGGCGGTCGGCAGCCATCTGGTCGGCCACCCCAAGGTGCGCATGGTGTCGCTGACCGGCGATATCGTCACCGGCCAGAAGATCCTGCAGGCCGCTTCACGCACGCTCAAGCGCACCCATCTGGAGCTCGGCGGCAAGGCTCCGGTGATCGTCTGCGACGATGCCGACCTGGAGGCCGTGGTGCAGGGCATTCGCACCCATGGTTACTACAACGCCGGGCAAGACTGCACCGCCGCCTGCCGCATCTATGCCCAGGCCGGCATCCACGACCGGCTGGTGGCTGCGCTGGGCGATGCGGTGGGCAATATCCGCTTTGCCCGCAAGAAAGACGTCGACAACGAGATCGGCCCGCTGATCAGCGCCCGCCAGCGCGACCGCGTGGCCAGCTTCGTCGAGCGCGCCCTGGGCCAGCCGCACATCGAACGGGTGACCGGTGCCGCCGTGCATTCGGGCCCCGGCTTCTACTACCAGCCGACGCTGCTCGCCGGCTGCCGCCAGCAGGACGAAATCGTCCAGCGCGAAGTGTTCGGGCCGGTGGTCACCGTGACCCGCTTCGAACAGTTGTCCCAGGCGCTGGACTGGGCCAACGACTCCGAGTACGGCCTGGCCTCTTCGGTGTGGACGCAGAACCTCGACAAGGCCTTCCAGATCGCCAACCGCCTGCAATACGGCTGCACCTGGATCAACACCCATTTCATGCTGGCCAGCGAGATGCCCCATGGCGGGCTCAAGCGCTCCGGCTATGGCAAGGACCTGTCCAGCGACTCGCTGCAGGACTACAGCGTGGTGCGCCACATCATGGCGCGTCACGGCGAGCTGCTCGACTGACACAAGAATCCGCTGGCGCCGCCAGGGACGTTGTTCGCTTGATACTGCCCCGACAATAGAAAGAACAATTTGGGAGATGAACGATGTACAAGACAGCGTTGCTCAGCGGGCTCGCCACCGCGCTCCTGGCCAGTGGCAGCCTCCAGGCCGCCGAAGCCCTGAAGGAAGTCGGCAAGGGCGAGGGCCAGCTCGATATCGTCGCCTGGCCGGGTTATATCGAACGTGGCGAGTCGGACAAGGCCTATGACTGGGTCAGCAAGTTCGAGCAAGACACAGGCTGCAAGGTCAACGTCAAGACCGCTGCCACCTCCGACGAGATGGTCAGCCTGATGGCCAAGGGTGGCTACGACCTGGTCACCGCGTCGGGGGATGCCTCGCTGCGATTGATCTACGGCAAGCGTGTACAGCCGATCGATCCGAAGCTGATCCCCAACTGGAAGAACCTCGACCCGCGCCTGCACGACGCGCCGTGGTACACCGTCGATGGCAAGACCTACGGCACCCCCTACCAGTGGGGCCCGAACCTGCTGATGTACAGCACCAAGGTGTTCCCCACCGCACCAGATAGCTGGAAAGCCGTATTCGAGGCCGAGAACCTGCCCGACGGCAAGCCGAACAAGGGCCGTGTGCAGGCCTACGACGGCCCGATCTACATCGCCGACGCCGCGCTCTACCTCAAGGCGACCCAGCCGGCGCTGGGCATCAGCGATCCGTACCAGCTCGACGAGAAGCAGTACGCCGCCGTGCTCGACCTGCTGCGCAAGCAACACGCCTTGATTCACCGCTACTGGCACGACACCACGGTGCAGATGAGCGACTTCAAGAATGAAGGCGTCGCCGCCTCCAGCGCCTGGCCGTACCAGGCCAACGCGCTCAAGGCCGAGGGCCAGCCGATCGCCACGGTGTTCCCGAAGGAGGGCGTCACCGGGTGGGCCGACACCACCATGCTGCATGTCGATGCCAAGCACCCCAACTGCGCCTACAAGTGGATGGACTGGTCGCTGCAGGCCAAGGTGCAGGGCGATGTGGCGGCCTGGTTCGGCTCGTTGCCGGCGGTGCCGCAGGGCTGCAAGGCCAGCGAGTTGCTGGGCGCCGAGGGTTGCAAGACCAATGGCTTCGACCAGTTCGACAAGATCGCCTTCTGGAAGACCCCGCAGGCCGAGGGTGGCAAGTTCGTGCCCTATAGCCGCTGGACCCAGGACTACATCGCGATCATGGGCGGGCGCTAGGCCTGGCGTTTGCCTGGGCCGGCCTCATCGCGGGGCAAGCCCGCTCCCACAGGATACTTTGCAGCCCTGTGGGAGCGGGCTTGTCCCGCGATGAGACCGGCAGCGACACCACAAAACCACCCTTCACCCCGGAGCCTCCACCATGCCCCCAGCCGTCCAGTTCACCCAGGTCTCCCGTCAGTTCGGCGAGGTGAAGGCCGTCGACCAGGTGTCGATCGACATCCAGGACGGCGAATTCTTTTCCATGCTCGGCCCCTCGGGCTCGGGCAAGACCACCTGCCTGCGCCTGATCGCAGGTTTCGAGCAGCCCAGCGCCGGCTCCATCCGTATTCATGGCCTCGAAGCCGCTGGCCTGCCGCCCTACCAGCGTGACGTCAACACGGTGTTCCAGGACTACGCGCTGTTCCCGCACATGAACGTGCTGGACAACGTCGCCTATGGCCTGAAAGTGAAAGGCGTGGCCAGGGCCGAGCGTCTGCAGCGTGCCGAGCAGGCGTTGGAGATGGTCGCCCTCGGCGGCTATGGCTCGCGCAAGCCGGTGCAGCTTTCCGGTGGCCAGCGCCAGCGCGTGGCCCTGGCCCGCGCGCTGGTCAATCGCCCGCGCGTGCTGCTGCTCGACGAGCCGCTGGGCGCGCTCGACCTCAAGCTGCGCGAGCAGATGCAGGGCGAACTCAAGCGCCTGCAACGGCAACTGGGCATCACCTTCATCTTCGTCACCCACGACCAGAGCGAAGCGCTGTCGATGTCCGACCGTGTCGCGGTATTCAACAAAGGGCGCATCGAGCAGGTCGATACCCCGCGAAACCTGTACATGAAACCGGCCACCGCCTTCGTCGCCGAATTCGTCGGCACCTCCAACGTGCTGCGTGGCGAGCTCGCCAGCCAACTGGTCGGCGATGCCCGGCCGTTCTCCATTCGTCCCGAACACATCCGCTTCGCCTTGGGCGAACGGGGAGCCAGCGACGTGGAGGTCAGCGGCCTGCTGCACGATATCCAGTACCAGGGCGCCGCAACCCGCTACGAGATCCGCCTGGACAACGGCCAGCACCTGAGCCTGAGCCAGGCCAACAGCCAGTGGGGCGACGGCCCGGCCAGCCACCAGCCGGGCCAGCGTGTTACCGCCCGCTGGGCGCGCGAGGCCATGGTGGCGCTGAGCGAGGGCGTGTGAGATGAGCCTGACCCTCGATGCCACGGCGCCGGAAGCCCGTCACGGCGCACTGCGCGGGCTGTCCAACCTGCTCTACCGCAAGCCGACGCTGTACCTGTCGCTGCTGCTGGTGCCGCCGCTGCTGTGGTTCGGCGCGATCTACCTGGGCTCGTTGCTGACCCTGTTGTGGCAGGGCTTCTACACCTTCGACGATTTCACCATGACGGTGACGCCGAGCCTGACCTGGGCCAACTTCGCCGCGCTGTTCACCCCGGCCAACTTCGACATCATCCAGCGCACCGTGCTGATGGCCGTGGCGGTGTCCATCGCCAGTGCTGCGCTGGCGTTCCCCATCGCCTACTACATGGCGCGCTACACCAGCGGCAAGACCAAGGCGTTCTTCTACATCGCGGTGATGCTGCCGATGTGGGCCAGCTACATCGTCAAGGCCTACGCCTGGACCCTGCTGCTGGCCAAGGGCGGGGTGGCCATGTGGTTCGTCCAGCACCTGGGCCTGGAGCCATTGCTGAACCTGCTGCTGAGCGTGCCCGGGGTGGGCGGCAACACCTTGTCGACTTCGAACCTGGGGCGCTTCCTGGTATTCGTCTACATCTGGCTGCCGTTCATGATCCTGCCGATCCAGGCGTCGCTGGAGCGCCTGCCGCCGTCGTTGCTGCAAGCCTCGGCTGACCTGGGGGCGCAGCCGCGCCAGACTTTCATGCAGGTGATCCTGCCGCTGTCGGTGCCCGGCATCGCCGCGGGCTCGATCTTCACCTTCAGCCTCACGCTGGGCGACTTCATCGTGCCGTCGCTGGTCGGGCCGCCTGGCTACTTCATCGGCGGCATGGTCTACGCCCAGCAGGGTGCCATCGGCAACATGCCCATGGCTGCGGCCTTCACCCTGGTGCCGATCGTGCTGATCGCCGTCTACCTGTCCATCGTCAAACGCCTGGGGGCCTTCGATGCACTCTGAAAAAGCGTCCTGGGGCCTGAAGCTTGCGGCCTGGGGAGGGCTGGTGTTCCTGCACTTCCCGATCCTGATCATCTTCCTGTACGCCTTCAACACCGAAGACGCTGCGTTCAGCTTTCCGCCGCAGGGCTTCACCCTGCACTGGTTCAGCGTGGCCTTCGCCCGTCAGGACGTGCTCGATGCCGTGACCCTGTCGGTGAAGATCGCCGCCCTCGCCACGCTGATCGCCATGGTGCTGGGCACGCTGGCGGCGGTTGCGTTGTACCGGCGTGATTTCTTCGGCAAGGAAAGCATCTCGCTGATGCTGATCCTGCCGATCGCCTTGCCCGGCATCATCACCGGCATCGCGTTGCTGTCGGCGTTCAAGACCCTGGGCATCGAGCCTGGCTTCATGACCATCGTCGTCGGGCACGCGACCTTCTGCGTGGTGATCGTCTACAACAACGTCATCGCCCGCTTCAGGCGCACTTCGCACAGCCTGATCGAAGCCTCGATGGACCTGGGCGCCGACGGCTGGCAGACCTTCCGCTACGTGATCCTGCCCAACCTCGGCTCGGCGCTGCTGGCCGGCGGCATGCTGGCGTTCGCCCTGTCGTTCGACGAAATCATCGTCACCACCTTCACCGCCGGTCACGAACGCACCTTGCCGATCTGGCTGCTCAACCAGCTCGGTCGCCCGCGCGACGTACCGGTGACCAATGTGGTGGCGATGCTGGTGATGCTGGTGACCATGCTGCCGATCCTGGGCGCCTACTACCTGACCAAGGGTGGCGAAGGCGTTGCCGGCAGCGGCAAGTGAACACGCGAACAAGAACCTGAGAAAAGGAGCGCTTCATGCAAACCAAACTGCTGATCAACGGCCAATTGGTCGCCGGTGAAGGCGAGTCGCTCGCCGTGCTCAACCCGGCGCTCGGCACCACCCTGGTGGAGATTGCCGAAGCCACGCCGGCCCAGGTCGACACCGCCGTGCGTGCAGCCGATGCGGCGTTCGAAGGCTGGTCCCAGACCGCCCCAAAGGATCGCTCGCTGCTGTTGCTCAAGCTGGCCGATGCCATCGATGCGCACGCCGAGGAACTGGCGCGGCTGGAGTCGAACAACTGTGGCAAACCCTACCAGGCTGCGCTGAACGACGAGTTGCCGGCAGTGGCTGATGTGTTCCGCTTCTTCGCCGGCGCCAGCCGTGTGCTGCAGGGCTCGGCGGCGGGTGAGTACCTGCCGGGGCATACCTCGATGATCCGCCGCGACCCGGTGGGTGTGGTGGCTTCGATCGCGCCCTGGAACTACCCGCTGATGATGGCCGCCTGGAAGCTCGGCCCGGCCCTGGCGGCGGGCAATACCGTGGTGCTCAAACCGTCCGAGCAGACGCCGCTGACGGCCCTGCGCCTGGGCGAGCTGATCGCGGGTATCTTCCCGGCGGGCGTGGTCAACCTGGTGTTCGGCCGAGGCCCGAGCGTGGGTGAGCCGCTGACTACCCATCCCAAGGTGCGCATGGTCTCGCTGACAGGCTCCGTGGCCACTGGCAGCCGCATCATCGCCGGCACCGCCGACACCGTGAAGCGCATGCACATGGAGCTGGGCGGCAAGGCACCGGTGATCATCTTCGACGATGCCGACATCGATGCCGCGGTCGAAGGTATCCGCGCGTTCGGCTTCTACAACGCCGGGCAGGATTGCACGGCAGCCTGCCGGCTGTATGTGCAGAAGGGCGTGTACCAGGCGTTCGTCGACAAGCTCACGGCTGCGGTGGCGAGCATTCGTCTTGGCGAGCAGGACGAT
This sequence comes from Pseudomonas wayambapalatensis, assembly GCA_014268975.2. Taxonomy (GTDB): domain Bacteria; phylum Pseudomonadota; class Gammaproteobacteria; order Pseudomonadales; family Pseudomonadaceae; genus Aquipseudomonas; species Aquipseudomonas wayambapalatensis. The sequence goes on from CP077096.1 coordinate 1,015,784, forward strand.
CCCGAGACCGAACTGGGGCCGTTGATCACCCAACAGCACCTGGAGCGCGTCAGCGGTTTCGTCGAGCGGGCGCGGCAGGTGCCGCATATCCAGGTCACCACGGGCGGCAAGCGTGCCGACCGGGCGGGGTTCTTCTTCGAGCCGACGGTATTGGCGGGCGCGCAGCAGGACGATGAAGTGGTGCGGCGCGAGATCTTCGGGCCGGTGGTGTCGGTGACCGAGTTCACTGACGAGGCCCAGGCGCTGGAGTGGGCCAACGACTCGGACTACGGGCTGGCGTCGTCGGTGTGGACCCAGGATGTCGGCCGCGCGCACCGGTTGGCGGCGCGCTTGCAGTATGGCTGCACCTGGGTGAACACCCATTTCATGCTGGTCAGCGAGATGCCCCATGGCGGGGTGAAGCTGTCCGGGTATGGCAAGGACATGTCGATGTATGGGCTGGAGGATTACACGGCCATTCGGCATGTGATGATCAAGCACTGATAGGCGATGGGGGCATCCCTGGGAGCCAGCCCAATCCCTGTGGGGGCGGGCTGGCTTTTAGAGTTTGAACAACACCGTTGTCCCCATACGGTACTGAGCGGCAGCAGGGGAGAACCCGCATACCGCCTTGAATCAGTTGCTCGGCCGCTGCTTGGTCGCATCCAGCTCGGCTTTCTTGCCTGTCGTCACTTCAGTGATCTTTGCCGACTTCTCGATCGCCAGGTCGAAGGTTTCCTGCATCTTGGCGATGGCGTCGGTCGGGGTGCCGGCCAGGCCGCCCTTGGCCGCCCAGTCGAAGTTCCACACCCCGGACAGGTTGTCGGCGCCGGGGACGTCATGGGTTTCGATGGCGGTGAACACATCCGGGTGGCGCTGCATGTATTTCGCCGCATCCGACACATTGGCCGGTACATTGCCGGACTTGTTGTCGGCCAGCTTGTCGAGTTCGTCCTTGGTGATGGCCGACTTGCCGGTCTGGCGCATGTAGTCGGCGATCACCTGGCTCGACTTGGCGGTGTCCAGGCGGTTGTCGAAGGCCGAGCTCGAGGCTTTTGGCGTGTTGGACCCGCCACCAGCGGGGGTGATGGTAGACATTGGCTCTGCTCCCGAAACGGAAAGGAAGGGGTCGTCTTGATGACGGCTCCGGACGGTAGCATGGGCAATTGGCTAGTACTGTGAGGCTTCACAACGATTCACAACAGCTCACAGCTTTCACAGCGCAGGGCAATCACTCCATACCTGGCGGATGCCCGTGGTAGGCCTTGTAGGCGTTGCTGAAATTGGCCGGGTTGGCGTAGCCCAGGCGGTAGGCGATCTGCGCGACCTGCCATTTGCGTTGCAGCAGCAGCGTGCGGGCCAGCTCCATGCGCTGCTGGCGCAGGTACTGCAGCATCGACTGGCCGAACACCTTGGCGAAGGCGCGGCGCAGGGTGGTTTCGCCCACCCCGAGTTGCCGGGCCAGGGCCAGGCTGCCGGGCGGATCGACCAGGTCCAGGTCGAGCAGGCGCCGTGCTTCGTGGGCCAGGTCCCGTTGACCCCGTACCGTCGGCGTAGGTGCCTGTGGGCTGCCACCGAGGTGCACGGCCAGTTCCACCAGCAACCCCAGGCTCAGGCTCTCCTGGTGCAGTCGCTTGAGCGTGCCGTGGTAGGGCGAGTGATAGAGCTGCAGCAGCAGGCGACCCAGCGCCGGGCAGCGCTCGAAATCGGTAAAGCGCATGCCGTCGGCGAGCAGCCCGAGCAGGGGTTGCAGGTGTGGGTCTTGCTCGGCCAGTTCGCGCAGGTAGTCGGCACCGACGCGCAGCCCGGCCATGCGCGCGTGGCTGTCGGCGGGTAGCTGGTCGAAGGCTTCCATGTGCTCGCTCAGGCCCAGCGCGTGAGTCTTGCCGCTGAGGTAGTGGTTGAGTCGGCCGTCGACCCGGTGCTGCCATTGGCCGCTGAGCATGTGCACCAGGCACAGGCTGTCGGGCAAAACCTTGTGGATGCGCAGCGGCTCGGGAAACTGCAGGTCGCAGTCGAAGTACTGCAGGTGTGCGCGCACGGTGTGGGCGCGATAGTGACCGATCGCACTGCCCATGACCTGGCTGGCGGCGCTGTCGAGGACGCCCGCCTGGGCCAGCGAGCCTGGGCGGTCGAAGCTGAACTGCATGTCCAGGTAAGGGGTCCAGCGTTCCATCGGCCAAGCCTGTCCATAGGGTGTCGTGGCGGGTGGCGGAATGTTAACGCGAACACGCTTCGGGCGTCAGCCATTGTGCGCAACGGCCTGTTTGTTGTGCGCAGCGGCCAGGCCGGTTGGCAGGCTGGCCCACGCCCCTTTCAATACAAGGCCCCCCAGGATTTCGAGGAGCAAGCAGGATGTCGATTCATCGCAGATGGGCGGCCGGCATGGTCGCAGCATTGGCGCTCGTGGGCGCCATGGCTCAGGCCCAGGAGCGACCATCGGTGGCCGACAAGGTCGTGGCCTATGCCGGCGAGCAGGGCGTGAAGGTCTGGACCCTGCGCATCGGCGATCGCAGCGCCAACGAGGCGCTGGTGCAGGTCGAGGGTGTCGATCACGACTGGAACATGCGCATCCAGAAGATGAACGTCGAGAAGACCGACAAGCTGACCCGCTACTACACCACGGTCGACGGGCAAAAGTTCGCTGCACTGGTGATCCAGGGCTCGAACAGCTGGAGCGCCAGCGAACTGTATCTGCCCGGCGAAGCCCAGGCGCTGAAGATCGGCTACTCGCAGGCCCTGTCCGAACAAGGCAACGCCCAGGCGTTCCTGACCGATTACCTCAATGCCGGTACCCAGTAAGCCATGACCACGCCACAACATCCCGATCCATCCATTTCTCCCGACGAATACGGTCAGTCCCGCGCCGCCCAGCGCGACCGCGTGATCGCCGAACTGCGCCTGATGATCGAGCGAGTTCCGGAACAGACCGAATTCACCAACTCCCGACGCTACAAGCTGTGGGGGCCGATCATGTTGCTGGTATCGCTGGGCATGCTGGCGATGGCCGTCAACATGGGGCGAACCGGGCTGACGGTATGCGCCGGCTTCCTGGTCGTGTTCTCCCTGCTCGTCACCTGGCAGCACCGGGACGCGGGCAAGCAGGTGTTCATGCGTCTGACCCGTCGCCAGCTGTTTGTCGATACGCTCGATGCGCCGATCGAAATGGCCGAGGTGCAAGACATTCTGGTCAAGGACGAAGGCTTGCTGACCTTGCAGAAACTCACGCTCGACTCTAACGCCCATCTGCCCAGGCATCACGTCGCCAGGCTGCAGGTATTCGGCAACCAGGCCATGTCGCTGAAAAAGCCCGAGCCGCATGTACGCATCCACTCTGCCGGGCTGATGACCGGTGGGCGCAAGCTGGGCTGCGACGAAATCGCCGCACTGCTGGGTGCCTACCGCGACGCCGCTTGTGCACAGCAGCAACTGGATGCCCTGCAGGCTGATGGCTGACACCGACCGGGAAACCTTGCTGGCCTGGCTCGGGGCTCACGCGGAGGAGTCCTGCAAGCCTTTGGCGCTGCACGAATCCTCGCGTGGCAAGGCGCTGGCCTGTGCGTTGCTGGCGTTTTCGCTGGTGTTGGTCGGCGGCTGGCTGGCCAGTTTGCCTGCGCAGTGGCAGATGCAATCCGGGCAATGGTTGCTGTGGGGGCCTGGCGTGCTGCTGCTGGTTGCCGGCGTGGCTGGGCTGGCGCTCGCCGAGGGGCTGCGCCGAAGACATGGCGAGTGTGTGCTGAGTGTGACTGACGACTGTGTGCTGTTCGCCAACTCGCACGCGCCGACGCCCTTGTACTGTTTCGATGGGTTCGAAATCGACCAGCGTCACCTGAGCATGACGCTGGTGTTTTCGCTGGCAGCCATCAGCCGTGCGCCGCAGCTTGCGCCTGCCTGCTTCAAATCACTGGTGGCGCCGGATGCGTGGCCAGTGGCCGGTGGCTTGCGGGTGAAGTTGTGGGTGTGCACGCCGGTGGTGGACGGGCGGCGCGTCGATCTGCAGGCGCTGACCGACCGGCTGTATGTCTGCATGGAAGCAGCTCAGGCGCGGCGCACGCTGGGGCAGTTGGGTGTGTGATCCTGATGGGCCTTGGTGGAAGCAACTGACTTGTTCAAAATCAAAAGGCCAGCCCAATCTCCCTGTGGAAGCGGCGGTTCGCCGCTGCGACTTGCCCGCGAACACGGGCGTAGCCCGTGCCAGGCAGCGCGGTGTCTTTTTCGCGGGCAAGCCCGCTCCTACACAGGCTGTGTAGGCGCCTCAGCCGGCATCAAGGTCGCGATCAACGCCCGTACCGTCCCCGGCAACGCATCCAGCTCGCGTACCAGGATGCTGCGTTCACGCACCGCCCAGGGCTCGTCCAGGGCGATGGTGACCAGGTTCATGGTGTGGCTGTGGCGCACCGCCGCAGACTCGGGAATGATCCCGATCCCCACACCCGCCTCGACCATCCGGCAGATCGCCTCGAAGCTGGACATCTGGATCCGCAGCGCCAGGCTCTGGCCAATACGCTCGACGTGGTCGCGCAGGAACGTCAGCAAAGTGCTGCCGTCATGCAGGCCGATGTGCTGGTAGGCCAGGGTCTGCTCGAGCGTCACCTGGCGGCGGCCCGCCAGCTCGTGACCGGCCGGCACGATCAGCACCAGCCGGTCGGTACTGAAGCGCATCACCTGTAGACCCGCCGCCTCCACGGGCCCGGCGATGATGCCCATGTCGCTGCTGCCATCGAGCACCCCGCGCACGATATCGCGTGACAGTCGCTCCTGCAGGTCGACCGTCACCCCCGGCCGCTGGGCAAGAAACCCGGCCAGTACCTCGGGCAGGAACTCGGTCACCGCGGTGGTGTTGGCGAAGATGCGGATGTGCCCGGCCGAATCGGTGCCGAACTGGGTGAACTCGGCCTTGAGGTACTCCACCTGACGCATGATCAGGCGCGCATGGGTCAGCAGTTTCTGACCGGCGGGCGTCAGCTCCACGCCACGGCTGTCGCGGTACAGCAGGCGGGTATCGAGCTGCGCCTCGAGGGCCTTGATCCGCGCGCTGGCTGCGGCGGGGGAGAGAAACGCACGGCGCGCACCTTGGGTGAGGCTCGGCGATTCGCCGATGTGGATGAAGAGCCGCAAGTCAGCCAGGTCGAAGTGCATGGGGAGTCCTGTCGTAGCAGAGGCGTTCGGCATTTATGAACGCTGGTTTACGCAAATGCAAATTCACAGAATGCCGGGCGCCTCGCATGATCGGCCCATAACAACAAATGCAGAGGCCCATGCTCATGACTGCTTCGACTTCGCCCACCGACTTCAGCGCCTGGATCGGCCGCACCGAAGAGGCCTGGGATGTGCTCAGCCGCAACCTGGTCAAGCGCATCGCCGCGACCTTCGGCGAGGCCGCGCCAGGCCATGGTGACGCGCTGCCGCACCTGTGGACCTGGTGCTTCTTCCAGGAGCCGCTGCCGGAGTCGCAACTGGGCACGGACGGTCACCCTGCCCGTGGCGGCTTCCTGCCACCGGCCGACAACCGCAACCGCATGTGGGCGGGGGCGGGTCGAGTTCATCGCGCCGTTGAAAGTTGGCGGTGAGGCCCACCGCCTGTCGACCATCCTGCACATCGAGGAAAAGCACGGGCGCACCGGCGCACTGCTGTTCGTCACCGTGCGCCACGATTACTCCCAGGACGGCCGCCTGTGCATCCGCGAGGAACAGGACATCGTCTACCGCGAGCCCAACCCGCCCAAGCGCGGCAGCGGCACGCCGAGCGAGGCGGGCGAGTGGAATGAAACCATCACCCCGACGCCGACGCTGCTGTTCCGCTACTCGGCCATCACCTTCAACGGCCACCGCATCCACTACGACCACCCCTACGTCACCGAGACCGAGGGCTACCCCGGCCTGGTGGTGCATGGCCCGATGATCGCCACCCTCAACCTGCGCGCCTTCGTGCGGGCCCACCCCGACAAGCCCGTGCGCCACTTCGCCTACCGCGGTGTGCGGCCACTGACCCTGCCTGCAGCGTTCCAGGTCAGTGGCTGCATCGAAGCACCCGGCAAGGCACGCCTGTGGGCCGGCAATGCCGACGGCACAGCCCAGAGCGCCGAAGTGATCTTCGACTGACTTCCTTAAGCCTTCGCAGAGAATCCACACATGCACAGCTACGACAGCGATGACCTCAATGCCATCCGCGAGGGCGTGCGCGCCCTGTGCGCCGAATTTCCCGCCGAATACTGGCGCAGGATCGATGAAGAAAAAGGTTTTCCGGAAGCCTTCGTCAAGGCCATGACCGATGCCGGCTGGCTGTCGGCGATGATCCCCGAGGAGTACGGTGGATCGGGCCTGGGCCTGGCCGAGGCTTCGGTGATTCTCGAGGAGGTCAACCGCTGTGGCGGCAACTCCGGCACCATCCACGGGCAGATGTACAACATGTTCACCCTGCTGCGAAACGGCAGCGACGAGCAGAAGCGCTTCTACCTGCCCAAGCTTGCCAGTGGCGAGCTGCGCCTGCAGTCGATGGGCGTGACCGAGCCGACCACCGGCACCGACACCACCAAGATCAAGACCACCGCCGTGCGCCAGGGCGACAAGTACGTGATCAACGGGCAGAAAGTATGGATCTCGCGCGTGCAGCATTCGGACCTGATGATCCTGCTGGCACGCACCACGCCGCTGCCGGAGGTGAAGAAGAAATCCGAAGGCATGTCGATCTTCCTGGTCGACCTGCGTGAAGCGATCGGCAACGGCCTGACCGTGCAGCCGATCGCCAACATGGTCAACCACGAGACCAACGAGCTGTTCTTCGACAACCTGGAAATCCCGGCCAGCAGCCTGATTGGCGAGGAGGGCAAAGGGTTCCGCTACATCCTCGACGGCCTTAACGCCGAGCGCACGCTGATTGCCGCCGAATGCATCGGCGATGGCCGCTGGTTCGTCGAGAAGGCCAGCCAGTACGCCCGCGACCGCGTGGTGTTCGGCCGCCCGATCGGACAGAACCAGGGCGTGCAGTTCCCCATCGCCGAAGCCCATATCGAGATCGAGGCCGCCGACCTGATGCGCTGGCGTGCCTGCGCCGAATACGACGGCGGCGCCAACGCCGGGGCGGCGGCGAACATGGCCAAGTACCTGGCGGCCAAGGCCTCGTGGGAGGCCGCCAATGCCTGCCTGCAGACCCATGGCGGCTTTGGTTTCGCCAACGAATACGACGTCGAGCGCAAGTTCCGCGAGACCCGCCTGTACCAGGTGGCGCCGATCTCCACCAACCTGATCCTGTCGTACGTGGCCGAGCACCTGCTCGAGCTGCCGCGCAGCTTCTGAGGAGCCGACCATGCGTGATACCCAAGCCCTGGCCAGCTTCCTGGCCGACCTGCGCTACGAGGCCATCCCCGGCGCCGTGCTGGACCGCACCGAAGACCTGTTTCTCGACTGGCTCGGCTCGGCCCTGGCCAGCCAGGGATCGCACCCGATCCCGCTGTTCGAGCGTTACGCCGAACGCATGGGGCCCGCCTCGGGCCGTGCGCGCGTGCTGAGCAACGGCCGGCGTACCTCCGCCTATTTCGCCGCCCTGGTCAACGGCGCCGCCTCGCACCTGGTCGAGCAGGACGACCTGCACAACAGCTCCGTGCTGCACCCGGCCACCGTGGTGTTCTCCGCCGTGCTGGCGGCCGCGCAAGACCTGGGCAAGTCCGGCCAGGACCTGCTGCTGGCCTCGGTGGCCGGCTACGAGGCCGGCATCCGCATCGGCGAATTCCTCGGCCGTTCGCACTATCGGATCTTCCACACCACCGCCACGGTCGGCACCCTGGCTGCCGCCGTGGGCGTGGGCAAGCTGCTGGACTTCAACCAGGAGCAGTTCATCAATCTGCTCGGCAGCGCCGGCACCCAGGCTGCGGGGCTGTGGGAGTTTCTGCGCGATGCTGCCGACTCCAAGCAGCTGCACACCGCCAAGGCCGCCGCCGATGGCCTGCTCGCCGCTTACCTCACCGCCGATGGCCTGAGTGGGGCGCGCAACATCCTCGAAGGCGACCAGGGCATGGCCGCAGGCATGTCCAGCGATGCCGACCCCGCGCGGCTCTCCGACCGGCTCGGCACACGCTGGGCGCTGGCGGAAACCTCGTTCAAGTTCCACGCCTCGTGTCGTCACACCCACCCGGCGGCTGATGCACTGCTGCACCTGATGCAGCGCGAGGAGCTGGGCCACGAGCAGATCGCCGAAGTGATCACCCGCGTGCATCAGGGCGCCATCGATGTGTTGGGGCGGGTGACCACACCGACCACCGTGCATCAGGCCAAGTTCTCCATGGGCACGGTACTGGGCCTGATCGCCGTGCATGGCAGTGCGCAGTTGCTGGAGTTCCGCGACCTGGCGCTGACCGATCCGCGCATCGCCGCGTTCCGCGACAAGGTGCGCATGCAGCTGGACCCTGAGGTGGACGGCGCCTATCCGGCGCGCTGGCTGGGGCGGGTCGAGGTGCGCTGCGTCGATGGCCGGCAGTTCAGCGCAGCCATCGACGAACCCAAGGGCGATCCGGGCAACACCCTGTCGCGCCCAGAGCTGGAGGCCAAGTTCCAGCGCCTGCTGGCCTATGCCGGGCAGCGCAGCGAGGCCGAGGGCCGAGCACTGATCGAGCGCGTCTGGCAACTGCGCGACGCGCAGTCGCTGGCGGACCTGCATTGAACACCGAACAGGAATTTGCCATGACCCAATCCGCTCCCCGCCCGCTGGACGGCATCACCGTCGTCAGCCTGGAACATGCCATCGCCGCGCCGTTCTGCACCCGCCAACTGGCGGACCTGGGCGCGCGCGTGATCAAGATCGAGCGCCCCGGCAGCGGCGATTTCGCCCGCGGCTACGACCAGCGTGTCGATGGCCTGGCCTCGCACTTTGTCTGGACCAACCGCTCCAAGCAGAGCCTGACCCTGGACCTCAAGCAGGACGAGGCGGACGACATCCTGCTGGCGCTGCTGGCCAAGGCCGACGTGCTGGTGCAGAACCTCGCACCAGGTGCGGCGGCGCGCATGGGGTTGTCGTTCGAGGCCCTGCACGCGCGCTTTCCGCGGCTGATCGTCTGCGATATCTCCGGCTACGGCGAAGGTGGCCCGTACGAGAAGAAAAAGGCCTACGACCTGCTGATCCAGAGCGAGGGCGGTTTTCTCTCGGTGACCGGCGGGCCGGGCGAGGAACAGATGGCCAAGGCCGGATGCTCGGTCGCCGATATCGCTGCCGGTATGTATGCCTATACCGGCGTGCTGTCGGCGCTGCTGCTGCGTGACAAGACCGGCGTCGGCAGCCGCATCGACGTGTCGATGCTGGAGAGCCTGGTGGAATGGATGGGCTACCCGATGTACTACGCCTACAACGGTGCGCCGCCACCACCGCGGGCGGGCGCGTCGCACTCGACCATCTACCCGTACGGGCCGTTCCCCACTGGCGGTGGCGGCACGATCATGCTGGGGCTGCAGAACGAGCGGGAATGGCAGCTGTTTTGCGAGAAGGTGCTGCTCGACCCGGCGCTGGCCAGCGATGCGCGGTTCTCCGCGAACTTCCGTCGCTCGGAGAACCGCGAGGTGCTGCGCCAGATCATCATCGACGGCTTCGCCGCGCTGTCGCTGGACGAGGTGGTGGCGCGTCTTGAGGACGCGCAGATCGCCAACGCCCGGGTCAACGACATGCAGGGCGTCTGGCAGCACCCGCAGCTCAAGGCCCGCGACTGCTGGCGCGAGGTCGACAGCCCGGCTGGCAAGCTGCCGTCGCTGCTGCCGCCGGGGCGCAACGCCGCCTTTACCCCGCGCATGGACCCGGTGCCGGGGCTGGGCCAGCACAGCGCAGCGATTCTCGAGGAGCTGGGTTTCTCGGTCGAAGACCAGGCCCGGCTGGCGGCTGCTGGTGTCGTTTGATGACAAGGAGTGATTGCTGATGCCGCAAACCATCGTCCGTTCAGCGCTGTTCGTGCCGGGCAGCCGCCCCGAGCGTTTCGCCAAGGCCCTTGCTGCCGGTGCCGATGCTGTCATCGTCGATTTCGAGGATGCCGTCGAGGAGCCGCTCAAGCGCCAGGCGCGCGACAACCTCGCCGCCTTTCTGGCAGCCCATCCGCAGGCGCGGGTGTGGGTCAGGGTCAACGCCCCGGAGCATGCCGGGCATGCCGATGACCTGGCGTTCTGCGCGCAGCAGCCCGGCGTCAGCGCCGTGCTGCTGCCCAAGGTCGAAAATGCCGCCCAGGTGGCGGTGGCCTGGCGCACCGGCAAGCCAGTGCTGCCGATCATCGAGACGGCCAAGGGCTTGCTGGCGCTGGAGCGCATTGCCGGTGCCGAGGGGGTCGAGCGTTTGTCGTTCGGTAGCCTGGACCTGGCGCTGGACCTGAACCTCAACACCGACAGCGCCTCGGCCCAGCGCTTTCTCGACCAGGCGCGCATGGCGGTGCAACTGCATTCGCGCGGCGCCGACCTGGCGCCCCCGCTGGACGGGGTGTTCCCGGCCATCGGCGACCCGCAAGGGCAGCAGCGGGCCATGCGCCATGCCTATGACATGGGCTATGGCGGGGCGCTGTGCATCCATCCCAGCCAGGTGCCGTTGATTCATGGCGTGCTGGCGCCGAGCAGCGAAGAGCTGGCCTGGGCACGGCGGGTGGTGGACGCCAGTGTAGCGGCCAAGGGCGCCGGGGCGTTCCAGCTCGATGGGCAGATGGTCGATGCGCCGGTGCTGTTGCGGGCGCAGCGGCTGTTGGCATTGGCCAAAAGCACCTAGGCCTTTCGCGGGGCAAGCCGGTGCCCGACACCGCGGTGTCCTTTTCGCGGGCAAGCCCGCTCCCACAGGAGCTGGGCTGGTTTAAGACTTTGAACAAGACAGTGGCAGGTACAGCGCTGACTCTGGGCTAAACGCTGTACCTGTAGGAGCGGGCTTGCCCGCGAACACCGGCAAAGCCGGTGCCATATCCACTGATGTATCTGTGGGAGCGGGCTCGTCCCGCGATCACCGGCATAGCCGGTGCCATCCCCCAGCCACCCAGGAGCGTTCACCCCAGCCAAACGCAGGCTTACACAAAAGCAGATTCTCGAAACACGCCCGATTGGGCCATCGTACCCTTGGCAACGCTTCCCTGCTGACCCCTCCCAACAACAATAAAAGGTGACACCGATGTTGAAGCTGACCCAGGCGCTGTTTTGCGCCGCCGCCGTGTCCATGGCCGGGCTCGCCCAGGCTGCCGATCCTGTGATCATCAAGTTCGCCCACGTGGTGGCCGACAGCACGCCCAAGGGCCAGGGCGCGCTGATGTTCCAGAAACTGGTCGAGGCCGACCCGCAGCTCAAGGGCAAGGTCAAGGTCGAGGTCTACCCCAACTCCTCGCTGTTCGGCGACGGCAAGGAGATGGAAGCCCTTCTGCTGGGTGACGTGCAGATGCTCGCGCCTTCGCTGGCCAAGTTCGAGCACTACAACAAGCAGGTGCAACTGTTCGACCTGCCGTTCCTGTTCAACGACCTCGCTGCCGTCGACCGCTTCCAGCAAGGCCCGCAGGGCAAGGCGCTGCTGACCTCGATGGAAGACAAGGGCATCCGTGGCCTGGCCTACTGGCACAACGGCCTCAAGCAACTGTCGGCGAACAAGAAGGTGATCCTGCCCAAGGATGCCCGCGGCCTGAAGTTCCGCGTGCAGGCCTCCAGCGTGCTCGAAGAGCAGTTCAAGGCCATTCGCGCCAACCCGCGCAAGATGAGCTTCGCCGAGGTCTACCAAGGCCTGCAGACCGGCACCGTCAACGGCACCGAGAACACCTGGTCGAACTACGAAAGCCAGAAGGTCAACGAAGTCCAGCCGTTCTTCACCGAGACCAACCATGGCCTGATCGACTACATGGTGATCACCAACGCCAAGTTCTGGAACAGCCTGCCTGAAGATGTGCGCAGCGAGCTGCAGACGATCATGGACAAGGTCACCGTCGAGGTGAACAAGCAGGCCGAAGAGCTCAACCAGGCCTCGCGCCAGAAGATCATCGACGCCAAGACCAGCGAGATCGACCAGCTGACGCCCGAGCAGCGCGCCCAGTGGCGTGAAGCCATGCGCCCGGTGTGGGACAAGTTCTCCGACCAGATCGGCGCCGACCTGATCAAGGCTGCCGACGACGCCAACAAGCCGTCCTGATCGCTTCCATCGCCCATGGCCACCTGCAGCGCAGGTGGCCCGGCTTCCTTCTGTCCGGAGAATGCCCATGCACAGGATCAGACGCGTCTGGGAGCACTTCGAGGAGGGCATGATCGCCTTCCTCCTGGCGGCCATGACCTTGATCACCTTCATCTACGTGGCGCTGAACAACCTCTACACCCTGTTCTACACCCTCAGCGACCACTGGAGCTTCGCCAGCGAGCTGCTGCTCGACATCGGCGACCACTTGATGGGCTACGCCCAGGAAATGAGCTGGAGCATCGCCCTGACCAAGGCGCTGTTCGGCTGGCTGATCTTCTTCGGCATCGCCTACGGCGTGCGTACCGCCGGCCACCTCGGCGTCGACGTGCTGGTGCGGCGCACACGCAAGCCGGTGCAACGCATCCTGGCGATGATCGCCTGCGCCTGCTGCCTGGCCTATGCCGGGTTGTTCCTGGTTGCCAGCATCAAGTGGGTGAATGCCGTGTTCGTCGCCGGCATCGGCGCTGAAGACCTCGACCGCTACGGCATCAAGATCGGCCACATCGCGCTGATCGTGCCGTTCGGCTTCGCCCTGATCATCGTGCGCTACCTGGAAATCCTCTACCGCATCTTCACCCACCGCCAGACCAGTCTGGGCCTGGCGGATGAAGCTGCAGAGGCGAGCAAACTGGCCAACCCGGGCGAGGAGTCACACTGATGACCGTTATCTGCCTGTTCCTGCTGCTGTTCGTGTTCATGTTCCTCGGCGTGCCGATCGCCATTTCCCTTGGCCTGTCGGGCGCGGTGTCGATCCTGCTGTTCAGCCAGGACTCGCTCAGCTCGCTGGCGATCAAGCTGTTCGAGACCTCCGACAGCTACACCTTCCTGGCGATCCCGTTCTTCCTGCTGTCGGGCGCGTTCATGACCACCGGCGGCGTCGCCCAACGTCTGATCGACTTCGCCAACGCCTGCGTCGGCCACATCCGCGGCGGCCTGGCCATTGCCGCAGTGCTGGCATGCATGCTGTTCGCCGCGCTGTCCGGCTCCTCGCCCGCCACCGTCGCCGCCGTCGGCTCCATCGCCGTGGCCGGTATGGTGCGCTCGGGTTATCCGAAGGAGTTCGGCGCCGGGATCATCTGCAACGCCGGCACCCTTGGCATCCTCATTCCGCCATCTATCGTCATGGTGGTGTACTCGGCCGCCACCGAAACCTCGGTGGGCAAGCTGTTCATGGCCGGTGTGATACCCGGGATCCTGCTCGGCCTCGCCTTGATGGTGACCATCTACATCGTCGCCCGCGTCAAGAAACTCCCCGCCCAGCCGCGTGCCAGCTTCGCCGAATGGCTGCGCACCGCCCGCCGCGCGTTCTGGGGGCTGTTGCTGCTGGTGATCATCCTCGGTGGTATCTACAGCGGCATGTTCACCCCGACCGAAGCGGCCGCGGTGGCGGCGGTGTACTCGGCGTTCATCGCGCTGTTCGTCTACAAGGACATGCGCCTGCGCGACTGCCCCAAGGTGCTGCTCGAGTCCGGGCGCCTGACCATCATGCTGCTGTTCATCATCGCCAACGCCATGCTCTTCGCCCACGTGCTGACCACCGAGCAGATTCCCCAGCAGATCACCCAGTGGGTGCTCTCCGAAGGCCTGACGCCGATCGGCTTCCTGATCATGGTCAACGTGGTGCTGCTGGTGGCGGGGAGCTTCATGGAGCCTTCGGCGATCATCCTGATCCTGGCGCCGATCTTCTTCCCGATCGCGATGAAGCTGGGCATCGACCCGATCCACCTGGGGATCGTGATGGTGGTGAACATGGAGATCGGCCTGGTGCATCCGCCGGTGGGGCTGAACCTGTTCGTGACCAGTGCGGTGACTGGATTGACGCTGGGGCAGACGATTCGTGCGGCGCTGCCGTGGTTGTCGATTCTGTTGCTGTTCCTGGTGCTGGTGACCTATGTGCCGTTTATTTCGCTGGCGTTGCCGGAGTGGTTGGGGATGCCGTAGGGGGGGTTGGCATTTCGGACCAGAAGGCGCTGACGATGATCGTCAGCGCCTTCTGGTCGCAGCCCTCAGGAGCCCTTGATCTTGGCGAATCCATGGATGACGGAGGTCAAACGCATACTCAGTCCGAATTCTTCCACGGGGCCTTCGTAGACCGCTCGATGGATACCGGCGCCGGAATACTTCACAACGGTTCCGACATCAACAGGGGCATTGTGCAGCGGCTTGCCGTCTTTGTCATAGATGACCACACGGCTATAGCCCAACGAAGAAGAGAAGCAATCCAGCGCCAGATAGTTTGTGGGGTTGGCGAAGGTCAGTTCAAAGGAGGCATCAGTTCCGCTATGTCCGGTTGTTCCGTGGACAAGGATGCTGTTTTGGCCGTTGCTGTCTTCCAGCACTATGAATTTAACGTTGTTGCCACTGGAACTCAGCGTGAGCGTGTATCCCAGCCTTTGCACTTCACCTTTGAGTTCACTACCGCGGTTCAGATCCTTAAAAGAATCAGTGATGTAGGGTATTTGGGAGTCCTTATAAAGCTCATTCATCTTGGTCATCGTCTGCTCCTGAAGGGCGAACCCCTGAGTTTCGGTTGGGATAACGACGAACGCATGAGGGCTGGCTGTATTCCAGGCTAAACAAGAAGGAGACCTACCCGCCCATACAGGCTCGGGGTTCATGTTGGGTGAGGAATAACAGGGCCGGCAACTGGCAGACTTGTCAGTTGCTGGTGGCCTGTAGGGCTTCTATATTCAGCGCTTTTGTTTGCATTTGGATTGAGTCGGCTACGAGCATTCACAAAGCCAGCACCCTGTGTCGGCAGGGGAGCAGCATTCAGTCATACAGCCACGGCTTGAGCTCGGCCAGGTTGCTGATGACCACCTGCTGTACCAATTCACTCCGTGGCTGTCATCCTGCTGCTGCTGCTGCTGCTGCTGCTGCTGCTGCTGTTGCTGCTGTTGCTGTTGCTGATGACCTACGTGCCTTTCTTTATTGCCGGCGCGCCCTGCGCCGGGTCGGATAATCGACCGATATCGGTGCGGAATGCTGCGCAGCAGAATCTTGGGTTCCTACTGACACTCAGGCACTGAACGCATGCAGCAACTGACTGATCACACTTACGATTTCATCGTCTGTGGCGCCGGCACCTCGGGGTGCGTGGTCGCCGCCCGCCTTGCCGACCAGCCCGGCGCCCGGGTCCTGCTGATCGAAGCCGGCAGTGCCTACACCGGCCCGGAGGTCACCGACCCCGCGCAATGGCCGGCGAACCTCGGTTCCGAGCGCGACTGGGGTTTCGAGGCGCAACCCAACCCCGCCTTGAACGGCCGCCGCATGGCGTTGAACATGGGCAAGGGCCTCGGTGGCGGCTCCAGCATCAACGTGATGGTGTGGGCGCGCGGGCACCGCACCGACTGGGACCACTTCGCCGAGGAAAGCGGCGATCCTGGCTGGGGCTACGAATCGGTGCTCGGCTACTACCGCCGCATCGAAAACTGGCAAGGCCACCCCGATCCCCTGCGCCGCGGCTCGACCGGACCCGTGCACGTCGCCCAACCTCGCGCGCCCCAGGCCCTCGCCTTGGCCACCCTGGAGGCCGCCAGCCAACTGGGCATCCCCCGTTTCGACAGCCCAAACGGCGAGATGATGGAAGGCTCCGGCGGCGTCGCCATCGCTGACCTGCGCATCAAGGAAGGCAAGCGTGACTCTGTGTACGACGCTTATATCGTGCCGCGGCTGCACAACCCGAACCTGCACATCCTCACGCAGGCGCTGGTGGCTCGCGTGTTGTTCGATGGCCGTAAGGCGAGAGGTGTCGAGGTCGTGGTCGAAGGCCAACTGCAGCGTTTCTACGTGACGGGTGAAGTGATCCTGTCGATGGGCGCGGTGAACACCCCCAAGGTGTTGATGCAGTCCGGCATCGGCCCGGAAGCCGAGTTACGCGCGCACGGCATCCCATTGCTCAACGTATTGCCAGGCGTGGGGCAGAACCCCCAGGACCACGTCGCCTTCGGCTGCACCTGGGCGTACTCGCAGCCGCAGCCGGTCGGCGGCGGAGGTTGCGAGGCCACCTTGTACTGGAAGAGCGACGCCCGCCTCGACGCGCCGGACTTGCTGCACTGCCAACTGGAATTCGCCGTACCTTCACCCCCCGAGATCGGCATTGCCCCGCCGGCGCAGGGTTGGACGATGTTCGCCGGCTTGGCCAGGCCCGTCAGCCGCGGGCAGTTGCGGCTGTCGGGCGCTGGCGTGCTGGACAGGATGCTGATCGAGCCGAACAGCTTGAGCGCGCCGGAAGACATGGCCGCCGCGTTGGCTTCGGTCGAGTTGTGCAGGGAGTTGGGGAACCATCGCGCGTTTGCCGGGTTGGTGAGCGGAGAGGTCGTACCTGGGCCGCGGGATAAGCAGGGAATGGAGCGGTTCTTGTGCAACTCGGCGGTGAGTTTTTGGCACCAGTGCGGGACGGCGAAGATGGGCCGGGATGAGAGGGCGGTGGTGGATCGCGCGTTGAGGGTTTATGGGGTGAGCGGCTTGCGAGTGGTGGATGCTTCGGTGATGCCGCGGATCACCGTGGGGAATACGATGGCGGCTTGTGTGGTGATTGGGGAGCGGGGGGCGGACCTTTTGCTGGGCAGTCGAGCGGTGTTGTAAGGGGCTGCTGATACGCAGCTTTCGAGGGGACGGGGGGGCGTGCGCTGTTGGCATTCTGTGTCGGCACGCGCGGACATTCAGTCTTCCAGCCACGTCTTGAACTCGGCCAAGTGCTGATGGCCAACTGCCGTGCCAATCCAACCCCTGACTGCCGGGACTGGATCTTGTGAAGTTCACCGATCGTTGCGTAGTGACGGTGAATGAGCCGTCAGTTCCGCCAGAGACTGTGGCGCTACCGCATTCGTCAGAGCATGAGCCGCCGAGGGAACTGTCGGGATAATGCACCGATGGAGCGTGTACTTCGCAGTTTGAAATCAGAGTGGATACCGAACACGGGCTACCTGACCGGGCAACAAGTTCAACGAGACATTGGCCAATACCTGATGAGCCACTACAACTGGATCCGACCTCATCAGTTCAACGATGGACTGGCTCCGGCGAAAGCTGAAGAAAAACTCAAAACCGTGTCCGGGATGAGTTGACCACTACAAAATGTCTACGGCGTCGCGGGCTGACCAGTACCTCTGCCGTGCTCTGTAGGAAATTTCCTACAGAAAAACTTCCTATCGCTCTCAATAATCACCTCATCTACCGTAATCGGCTTATCCAGGCGATGCGTCTAACGATCCAAGCACTTGAAAAGTTAATGCGGGGGCAATAGTTGAATCCTCTGCGCGTGCAGCGATAGTTATTTTAAATTTGTGAAACCATCAATCAAAATATGAACTCATGCAGCGCTGGCTGTAAGAAAATTATTTGAAATGAGGTGCGGGGAAAGTGGAGAGCGGTGACGATTTTAGCGTGATAGATGAGCTGATTGAAGAGCGGTCGGATTCGCTTCTTTCAGCGGTGAAATTTGTTTGTAATTTTTATAATAAAGAAGTCAGTGAGGCTGTTTTATACGCGGGTCTACCGCGTGGTAAAGCGTTGTCGCCGATCGCGGCAGTGCGGATGCTTGAACAAGTAGGTATGAAGGCCGGCTGGGTTCAGCGTTCACTTGATCAGATTTCTGATTATTTGTTGCCCGTTGTGCAAGCCTGTGGAGATGGACGTTACTGTGTCATTCTCCGGAAACATACAGATAAAGGTAAATGGGTATACGATGTTGTTTTTCCAGAGCATGGAGGACGGGTCGTTATCGATGAGGCAGAGCTGCTGAAGCAGTGTACGGGGTACTTTTTATTGGTCGGCGCCGTTCCGAAATTGGAGGCGTGCAGTCAAGACGATCTACTGTATACCAAACCCAGCCAATCCCATTGGTTGCTGTCCGTCATCTGGCGTTTTCGATTTTACTTTTACAGTGCCGCGCTTGCGGCGTTGCTGGCGAATATCCTGACGTTGGCCATCACTTTTTTCACCATGAACGTCTACGACCGCGTTGTGCCTACGCAGGCGTATGTATCGTTGTGGTCAATGGCAATCGGTGTGTTGATCGCGATAAGCCTTGAATTTGCTTCGCGGCAGATTCGTGCATATTTACTGGATGTGGCGGGAAAAAAAGCGGATTTGATTTTAGGGGCCAAGTTATTTCGCCAGGTCATGGCGGTGCGATTAGAAAGCAAACCGGGGTCTTCTGGGGCATTTGCCAACCAATTCCGTGAATACGAGTCCGTGCGGGACTTCATCACCTCGGCCACACTGGCGACATTGTCAGACTTGCCTTTCTGTCTTATGTTCCTCGGCATTATTTATTGTATTGGCGGGGCGCTGAGTATTATTCCGCTGTTGGCAGTGCCTTTGATTGTGCTGGTGAGTATTGCCTGCCAATGGCCGTTGTCACGTTATATGCAGGAAAACTTGCGAGAGATTTCTTTGCGACAAGGATTGTTGATTGAGACGCTGGAAGGCATGGAGGCATTAAAGGCTTCGCGTGGCGAAAGTGTTATGCAGAAACGTTGGGATGATTTTAGCGCACTCGCTACTGCATCTGCGATGAAAAGTCGGTTCTTATCAAGTCTAACCACTAACTTCGTGATGTACGTGCAACAGATGGTCACGGTACTGATCGTCTTAACCGGTGTCTATATGATTCATGACGGCCAGCTTACAATGGGCGCGATGATTGCTGTGGTCATCCTCTCGGGTCGGTCACTGCAACCATTAGGCGCCGTGGTGGGGTTGGCGCTGCGTTATCAGCAGGCTAAAGCGGGTATGAAGTCGCTGAGTATGCTGATGAGCCTGCCGGTGGATCGGGACCCGCAGGCAACCTTTCTCCCTGCGCCTAACCTTGAAGGTCATCTTAGTCTGAAAAAAATCAGTTATGTTTATCCGATGCCTGGAGTCGTGGCGCCTCCGAAAGCGCTGGACAACATCAATTTAACCATCGCACCGGGTGAACGGGTAGTAATACTTGGCAATATTGGCAGCGGAAAATCTACGCTACTCAAACTGATGGCGGGACTTTATAGGCAGAGTGAAGGCCGCTTGGCGTTGGATGATATTGATGCATCGCAAATAGACCCTGCCGATTGGCGGTCGCTCGTGGGGTACGTAGGGCAGGACTGCCAATTGTTCTTCGGCTCTTTGCGCGAAAACGTGATGATTGGTAATCCGGGTGCAACTACCCAGCAATTTCTGCGCGTCGCCAAAATCACCGGATTGGACAAAATCGCTTCACGCCATCCTTCGGGTTATGACATGCCGATTGGTGAGATGGGGCGTAACTTGTCTGGTGGGCAAAAGCAATTGATCGCGCTGGCCCGTTGCTTGATGCTGGAGCCCAAGGTGCTCTTGCTGGATGAGCCTACCAGTGCGATGGATGGTTTAAACGAGGCTCAGTTCATTGAGCAGTTGGGAAACTTGAGTGCCTCGCACACCTTAGTAATCGTGACTCACCGTATGTCGATGCTCAGTATTGTCCAGCGTCTTGTCGTGATTGAGAATGGATGCATTGTCGCTGATGGTCCTAAAGAGCAAGTGCTTGTGGCGCTGAATGGTCAGCATCGATCGCCCGAAGATACTCACCTCGGCACATCTCAATGATAGGGCGTTCTGCTTACCCGCTCTGCATTGCCAGGATAATTTTCCATGTCATTTAAAAAGTTAATGCGCTTGCTTGGTAAAGGTCGGCCCGTGCATCGTAAAAAAGTTCAGCATGCTTTACGCGTTGAAGATGAAGCATTCATGCGAGACTTAAAAGGTGCGTTGATTGAGCAGCGCACCCCGGCCAGCGCGTTAGTATTATGGCTGATAGCGGCGGCGATGGTGTTCGGTATTCTTTGGGCTAATTTTGCGCGTGTGGAAGAGGTCACCCGTGGAGAGGGAAGAGTCATACCAGCCAGCCGTGAGCAGGTGATCCAGAGTTTGGAAGGCGGGATCATGAAAGATCTCTTTGTCAAGGAAGGTGATGTTGTAGAGCCGGGGCAGAAGTTGTTGCAGATCGATCCGACGCGGGTGGGTGCCAATTATGGTGAAGCGTTATCACGGGTCCAGGGGTTAAAAGGAGCTATTGCTCGTTTGCGTGCAGAAGCTTATGACACGCCGCTCGTGTTTCCTGAAGATATTAAGCAGAACGCGTCTATCGTGCGCGATGAAACCCAAGCTTTTAACTCTCGCCAGAGAACGTTATTGGAAAGTGTTAAAGCTCTGCGTCGAAGCTTGGAGTTGGCAGACGGTGAAATCAAACTGTCCGCGCCCATGGCGCAGCAGGGCCTCGTGTCCGAAGTGGAAATTATGCGCTTACGTCGTCAGGCTAACGAGTTCAATTTGCAAATTGCCGAGCGTCTCAACCGATTTCGCTCGGAAGCCAACAACGAGTTGACACGTTCGGAAAGCGAGTTGGCACAAGCTTTGGAGGTACTCAAGGGGCGTGAAGATATTGTGAATCGCACGACGATCACGGCTCCGGTACGAGGAACGATCAACAATATCCAGGTCACTACACGTGGTGGGGTAATTCAACAAGGGGCGGAAATCATGACGCTGATTCCGCTGGAAGACCGGTTACTGGTCGAAGCCAAGATCAAGCCTGCAGACGTGGCGTTTATTCGTCCTGGCCTGACAGCGACGGTTAAGATCTCGGCCTACGACTACGCGGTTTATGGTGGACTCGTCGGCAAGGTTGAACACATAAGCCCCGATACTTTATTTGACGAAGACAAAGCCCGTTTCGGCAGGGATAACTCGACTTACTACAAAGTCTATGTTCGAACAGACCGTGCTGTCTTGGAGGCGGGTGGACACAAGCTCCCAATCATTCCCGGTATGATCGCCAGTGTTGATATTAAAACTGGAGAAAAAACGATCCTGTCCTATCTGCTGAAACCCATATTCAAAGCACAAGAAGCCTTTCGGGAGCGATGACATGAACAGCTCACCCTTGACGTTTAGGAAAATGACTTTCATATCAATAGGGTTGGCCTGCGCTTATGTAAATTTCAGCGGTGTAGTACTCGCACAAGAAAATAAACAGCTGCGACTGGACGATCGTCAAATCGCGGCGTTAATTCACCGGTTTCCTTCCTCTGCAACGGTGCCCGCCTCACCGACCACTGGTCATATACTCGCGACGACTCCAGCCGTGAAAAGGCAAGACCTCGCCATCAATCCCACGATTTCTACGCTTCAGGGGCCCACGTTGCGTTCAGTGGCGGTAGGTAGTGAGCTGCCCGTGAATAGAGAATTGCGTTCGTTGATGAGAGATTTTGTGGCCAAGGCATTACGTCACAGCCCAGAGGTGCGGGTGTCTATTGCAAATGAAAACGTTGCCGCTTACGAAATTGATGAGGTCAAAGGGCGACGCTGGCCTCAAGTGCGTTTGGGGATGAATTCAGCATTAACTAAGAATGACAGCGGTAGCTCGAATAGTAACCGTACGGCGGGTACCTTGAGCGTCATCACGAATGTGTGGGATTGGGGGAAAAACGCCAGAGATACAGGCGCGGCTACGGCGTCACTTGAAGTTAAAAAGCAGAACAGCCAAGCGGAGCGGGAGCGGGTGGCGTTCAATACGACGTCCGAGTTGATCAATCTATTGCGCGCCATACGAAGTTCCGAAGTGGCTGAGGATTATGTACGGCAGATGAGCGACCGAGTCGATATGTTGTCTAAAATTACTCAAAACGACAAAGGTCGGGCGAGTGAGTTGGTCCAGGCTCGTGCCAGGTTGTTATCGGCGCAAGCTAGCCGTGAACAGATAATTGGCCAGCAGCACATTTCTCAGATTCGACTTCATCGGATTTTGGGTGAGGAGGTGCCAGAGGTATCCGGCGCTTTACTGGTTCTCAGTCGCCCTATGATTGACCAAACAGCCGCATTATCGTCGCTTGATGTTCACCCTTTGTTGCTGCAACTCAAAGCCCGGGCGGACGTCGAAGGCGAGCGCCAAAAGGCGCTCAAGGCTCAGGGACTTCCCGGGCTCAATCTCGTCGTACGTAAAGAGCAAAGGGATTCAATGGGAAGTCATGCGAGAGGCCCAAATGATTGGTATGCCGGTGTAGATGTGCAGTGGGATATCTTTAGTGGTGGTTCCAATACGGCAGCCCAGAAGGCTGCAGGAGAGCGTAAAACTTCAGCATTGGAAGAGTATCAAAAAACGGAGCAAGATTTGCGCCTGGAGATCATGCGTTCGACTCAAAACCGAGCGAACGCCTTGCAACAGGCAAAAAACTATCAGCAGCTAGCCATAGAAACCGATCGTGTGCGCAAGATGTATTATGAGCAGTGGTATCATTTAGGAAAACGCACATTGCTTGATGTGTTGGTGGCTGAAAATGAGCACTTTAACAGTCAGTTGCAAGCGATTGGAGCTATCAGTGATAGCCTAATCAATGACCTGAGTATTTTATCTAGCTCGGCACAATTGCTGAGCCATTTGTCTGTTGGGGAGTAGCGATCTGATCTACAGCGGTCAACCATTCGCGGGCACAGAATCGATTTTTCCTTCGCAACTGTCGGCGGCACAAAGCCATTGCGTTTAGGCGGTTTCATTCATGAATCCTCTGATCTTGAAGCATCCGACCTCAATACCTTCATCCCGGAGCATGGCAGTGGTGGGCTGTGTACAACGGACCTGCCAAAACTAGTCAAGCCTGGTAGTGAAATTCTGACTGATCAGCTCTCGACCCATAGCCGAGTCAGGAGTCGCCAGCACACTGGCTGTGCGCAGGATGCCATGACCACAATGGCCATTAATCTGATCCAGCACCCTCATTACCCTCGACGTGTCTGGAGGTGGCGACACTGCAAACAGATCGTCGGTGGATTCACCTGGCTGGGACAGGTTTGGCAAGACGATCTCAGCTTTGCTGTGCTTGAAGCCCGGCCGGAATACCTGATCCAGCGCCTCGAAGGCGGCTTTTTTTACTCACTGCACATCATCGGTGGGGTAGGGCAGATCCGCCACTACACCATTTGCATACGTTGCTTCCTCGGGATTGAACATTTCCGTCTTGTAATATATGAATCAAATTTGCTCGGAAAAGCGTTCTTGTGTAACGGCTTGAGCAACACCCAAGCCGTTACACTTTTCGTGAGCTAAAGTGGGTTACAAGTCAGTATTACACCCAATTAACATTGATTGTTTGTTCTATCAATAACTGCCCTTGGTGATCACCCACACTATTGTAGACATTATAGGCATGGCCTTCAGAGTAAATGGTTTTTGTGCTTTCAGTTTTCCACTCACCTTTATCTTTCACCTCAACCACGTTATCGCTACTACCTTTTATAACAACCTGGTTGCGCGAAACAGCCTCATCCAACCCAGAGCTGAAGTTGCTTTTATTAAACATATTCATGCCAGACGTCATATCCATAACATGCTTCAAGTCAATCGTCAGCTTCATTTTGTTACCCCCATTCAAGTCCAAGACTTCCATGTTGGCAAGACGCGAAAGCCCGACGCCAGTCTTGATGGTGCCTAGCCCTGTTGTAGTGATTTTGGTGAGATCGAAGTCGTTGACATCCTTCTCAAAGGCCAGCGTATCGATACCGTTGCCGCCATCAATTCGAGCCAAGCGCCCATGCAATCCCGCACTTTCCTGGAAACCTTTAAGCAGAAAAGACAGGTTATCTTTATTCAAGATAATCACGTCATCTCCGGAACCTGCATAGATGACGTCGGCACCTCCCTTGCCATAAATAGTGTCATTGCCTGCCGTTCCTTTAATGAAATTGCTATCCGCATTTCCCATTGCAAGTCCGGTGGTGTTATCAACACTGATGGACGGTTCTGCCCCGAGAGACGTGCCACCCAAGTACAGTTTTCCGCTAGATTGGTATGAGCCAACGTAAATATCCGGCAAACCATCGCCATTAATATCTAGACGACCGGCGATCGATGCGCCATCTGCCTGCTCTTTTGGCACAACGATACCCTGTTTGGGGGTGAATTTCGCCATATCAATTTTTTCGTTATCGGCTTTCCCGAAAATAATATAGGAATTCTGGTAGCTGCCGTAAGAACCACCCTGTTTAGCGGCTCCAGCTCCTGAATTACCATAGGTGGAATAAGCGAAATCCATAAGACCATCACCATTGATATCACCCAGGGCGCGGACGTCGCCATACTTTGTCGGCTGCGCCGCAAGCGCACTCGAAGCATCAATCATATAGCCACGATTATTTTCCTTAAGCCACTTTTCCTCCAGCACGATCTTATTGCGGAACTTGCTGAATTCTGCCAGCGTGCCCCCATATACGACAAACAAGTTGGTGCCATCATTCACCAAAACGTCTGAAAAGCCGTCACCGTTAGTATCGCCTACCCCCGCAACCGACTGAACCTGGTTAACCTCACGGGCACCGGTTCCTGTTACCCATTCAAAGTCCGTCGTTTTACTGATGCTCCCCCGATCAGGGTTTCCGATAGTAATACCTCGAGCGGTCACAATACCTCGGCTACCACCACCTAAAAAGTCACCGGTAGCCGATACGTATTGCGCACCACTGTAAAAGGCATCGTAGCTGTTGACGTTTGTATCAGAGGCGCCAAATTTAAAATCCGTTACAGTGTTTTTAGGATCAACCTGCTTCCCCCCAAATACGACAGTGGAGGTTCCATTTTGCCCAAATGCCCCATATCCGCCCAAAACAGTATCCATCAGGCCATCGCCGTCCAGATCGCCCGCGCCGCTAACAAAATACCCGGTACCAATAACTTTCGGGTTTTCAAACATTTTCATGTATTTTTCTGATGTAACCCCAAGGTTTTGGGCTCCATTGTAAACACGTACATCTGCCCTGGATCGGCTATTCGTCCCGCTGTGCACCGATGCAATATCGTTAAGACCATCGCCGTTAGTATCACCCAAGCCAGCCGTATGAAAACCGGTATCAATATTTCCAAGTTGATACTTAGGATGCTGACTTTCGGAAACATTGGCGTTACCTCTTAACAGGGCATTATAATTTCCACTGTCGTAACCCAGGCCTGCAACAGAATCGAATCCACTGCCATCCACGTTGCCTGCAGAATCTACAGACCAGACTCCTTGGCTACCTGTAATTGCGATAGGCTTATTGGTTGGTCCGTTGAAGGTGACTTGCGAAACGCTTGAAGCCTCACTGAGGTTAGAGGCTGCATCCAGCGCGTTGACATAGTAACTGTGCTGGCGGTTACTTTGAAAAGGCAAAGCAGCTGTCCACTCACCATTGGCGTCAGCGACAACGCGCATTAGTTCGACATTCTTTCCATCCGCATTTTTGTGGAAGATAATAACCGTTGCATTGGCTTCCGCATGACCGCGAAGTGTCGGGGTATTATCAACAGTGGCTTTACCACTTTTGACATCCACGTCATCTTTGGTCACGATGCTGTCCAAGGTAGGGGCGGGCGGGGGAACCGTATCAATGGTTAAGTTTACCGTCACTTGCGCACCTTTCACATTACGGGCGCCATCGATGATCCTGACGTCATAGTTATAAACCCCATCCGAATGTGCCGGTAACTTAATACTCCAGTTCCCGTCGCTATCGACGGCCCCTAGCGCAACACGCTTGCCGTCGCCCTTGCTGATGATTTCTATACTGTTGCCACTACCGACCCCTGTTGCTCGTCCGTGTAAGGTGGGAGCTGGGTCATTAGTTGGCACATTCAGGGGGTGACGTTCAAATTTATTGTTTGCAATTATTTGACCGTCAGAACCGACCGTATCGGTATAACTCTCAACCTTCACTTCATACTTTGTAAAAGGGTTTTCGTAACTTTTTACAGTCGCAGCGCTTTCGCGCCCCTGTCCATCAATGGCAACCGCTTTAAACTCGGAAGTCCCCTGAGGCGCAGGGCCAGAAAGGGTAAAGTTCCCGTCAGCGTCCACGACAACCGTTTTGGTCACCTTGTTCGGGAGTTCTATGCGGACTTTCAGCCCAGGTGCTGATTTGCCCGTCAACGTGAATTCGCCAGTCGCTTGGTCCGTGGCGATATCATAAGTCGGCGCCGACGGTCTAGCCAAATTGTACGTCAAGTTTGCCGGCACGCTTTTGTTACCGGCAGCATCGATTGCAACGGCTGATATATTACCGTTTGGCTGAGGATCGTTGATGTCCAACTTGAAATTGCCGTCGGGACCGGCTTTCACGTTGTGGGTCTTGCCGTCCGGTGAGGTTATGTTGACCGTGCTGTTGGGCTCGGCTTTACCGGTGATGGCGATCCCCTCATTGGGCTTGCTGATCACGTTCAGCCCTGTCGGGGCATCCGGTGGCGTAGTATCAATTTTCGGGTCTGCAATGAACTCCAGAATTGCAGGCAAACTTTTGTTATTTGCTGCATCCGTTGCAGTGATGATGATCTTGCCGTTTGGCTGAGGATCGTTGATATCCAGCTTGAAATTGCCGTCGGGGCCGGCTTTTACGTTGTGGGTCTTGCCGTCCGGTGTGGTGACGTTGACCGTGCTGTTGGGCTCGGCTTTACCGGTGATGCCGATCCCCCCAGTGGGCTTGGTGATCACGTTCAACCCTGTCGGAGCATCCGGTGGCGTAGTGTCGATTTTCGGATCTGCTATGAAGTCCAGAATCGCAGGCAAACTTTTGTTATTTGCTGCGTCCGTTGCAGTGATGATGATCTTGCCGTTTGGCTGAGGATCGTTGATATCCAACTTGAAATTGCCGTCGGGGCCGGCTTTTACGTTGTGGGTCTTGCCGTCCGGTGTGGTGACGTTGACCGTGCTGTTGGGCTCGGCTTTACCGGTGATGCCGATCCCCCCAGTGGGCTTGGTGATCACGTTCAACCCTGTCGGAGCATCCGGTGGCGTAGTGTCGATTTTCGGATCTGCTATGAAGTCCAGAATCGCAGGCAAACTTTTGTTATTTGCTGCGTCCGTTGCAGTGATGATGATCTTGCCGTTTGGCTGAGGATCGTTGATATCCAACTTGAAATTGCCGTCGGGGCCGGCTTTTACGTTGTGGGTCTTGCCGTCCGGTGTGGTGACGTTGACCGTGCTGTTGGGCTCGGCTTTACCGGTGATGCCGATCCCCCCAGTGGGCTTGGTGATCACGTTCAACCCTGTCGGAGCATCCGGTGGCGTAGTGTCGATTTTCGGATCTGCAATGAAGTCCAGAATCGCAGGTAAACTTTTGTTATTTGCTGCATCCGTTGCAGTGATGATGATCTTGCCGTTTGGCTGAGGATCGTTGATATCCAGCTTGAAATTGCCGTCGGGGCCGGCTTTTACGTTGTGGGTCTTGCCGTCCGGTGTGGTGACGTTGACCGTGCTGTTGGGCTCGGCTTTACCGGTGATGCCGATCCCCCCAGTGGGCTTGGTGATCACGTTCAACCCTGTCGGAGCATCCGGTGGCGTAGTGTCGATTTTCGGGTCTGCAATGAAGTCCAGGGTTGCAGGCAAACTTTTGTTATTTGCTGCGTCCGTTGCAGTGATGATGATCTTGCCGTTTGGCTGAGGACCGTTGGTATCCAACTTGAAATTGCCGTCGGGCCCGGCTTTTACGTTATGGGTCTTGCCGTCCGGTGTGGTGACGTTGACCGTGCTGTTAGGCTCGGCTTTACCGGTGATGCTGATCCCCCCAGTGGGCTTGGTGATCACGTTCAACCCTGTCGGAGCATCCGGTGGCGTAGTGTCGATTTTCGGGTCTGCAGTGAAGTCCAGAATCGCAGGCAAGCTTTTGTTATTTGCTGCGTCCGTTGCAGTGATGATGATCTTGCCGTTTGGCTGAGGACCGTTGATATCCAACTTGAAGTTGCCATCGGGTCCGGCTTTTACGTTGTGGATCTTGCCGTCCGGTGTGGTGACGTTGACCGTGCTGTTGGGCTCGGCTTTACCGGTGATTCCGATACCCCCAGTGGGCTTGGTGATCACGGTCAACCCTGTTGGGGGAGGAGGAGGGGATGTATCGGCACTTGGGTCAGCCGTATAATTTCCAGTCAGCGTTTTGCTGGTGCGCCCCGAGCTATCCGTTGCCGTCGCCGTAAAAGAGCCATTGGGCTGCGGCACCTTGCTTGCAAAACTGAAACTCCCGTCGTTCCCGGCTATCACGCTAATTTTTGAGCCATCCGGAAAGGTGAAGTCAATGCGCGAGCCAGGAGCTCCTTTGCCAGTGACAGCCATGGTACCGTCGGCTTTAGTGGCTGTCTTAACCTGTGGAGGTTCTGGAGCCGTGGTATTCGGTTTTACGGTGTTAACCCGGTGCCCTCCCCCCCCTCCACCACCTGATTGAGTTAATGCGAACACCCCCAAGGCTGCACCACCCAATAGAGCGCCTTTAGTTAATGGCGAAAGATCATTGAATGATGAACTGATTTTACCCAGCACGGAGTCGGCACCCTGTGCATTTTGTGCGCTTTGCTGAAACGGTTCGTAGCTGACCCCCAGTGGCTGATTTGCAAGTGCGGGCTCTTGAATAACGGCTTCTGTCAATTGCCCATTATCATTGAAGACCAGGGAGTTCTCTTTGCTATCGCGATCGTCAAAGAACTTTTTAATCACTAACCTTTTTTTGTCGAGAAAATCAATAATCAAATTGTCGCCGCTGCGAGTCATTTGCCTGACGGAGAGTTGCCCTGCATTAACGATGACAATGGATGCCGTCTGCAATGTTACTTCCGGGCCTTCGACCAAATTTTGTGTTTGAGTTTTTTTATCAAAAATTATTACTTTCGACATGTACGTTCTTCCTAAAATGCCAAGAAAGCTTTCCGTTCAGCCCCTCTCTGATCTAGGTGAGCATAATGGCGTAATAAAACCTCACACCATAATTCAAACGGAAAGGTCAGACCCTGTTAGTAGCTGAGTGGCCTCATTCGGCGCGCACCCTATAAGATATTAAAATATGCAGATAAACTACTGTGTAGGAAATTTCCTACGGTGGTTTTGCAGTGGTCTAATGAAACCGAATGAACGAGCACCCTGAAAGACAAGACACCGTTTCACCCTTACGGCAAGGGATAGGCAAACGGGGGAGCTTTTGGGCCAGGAGCGGCACCGTTGCTGGAGCCCGGAGCAAAAACTAGCCAGGTTCGCG
The DNA here is from genome assembly GCA_014268975.2 of Pseudomonas wayambapalatensis. Taxonomy (GTDB): domain Bacteria; phylum Pseudomonadota; class Gammaproteobacteria; order Pseudomonadales; family Pseudomonadaceae; genus Aquipseudomonas; species Aquipseudomonas wayambapalatensis. The sequence goes on from CP077096.1 coordinate 1,044,918, forward strand.
AGAGCCTTGAGCCAGGACAAAACGTGTCGGTGGTGGCTCGGTGCAACGGCATTAATGCCAAGCTGAACCGGGACGACACAGAGCCGGAGAAGCTGTAGTGCCGGCCTCAGAGCTGAGCGATGCGCTCAAGCAGATCCGTGAACTGCAACGGATGCTGGGTAAAAAACAATGGAAGCGCAAATCCTCAAAGCGGCCGTGGAGATAGCCCGGTCGCGAAAATGGTTTATCCACTCACCTTTGTTGCCGCGGGACGACCCGTGAAGCTGGTCAGCGAATGTTTCAGCGTGGCGCGCTCGCAACTAGCGGTTAGAATCAAGCAATCGGCATCGCCCAAAGTACGGCGAAGCAGGCTTGTGAAGGGCGCTGAACTGGTGGCCGAAATCCAACAACAGGTCAGCGAACTGCCCAACTATGGCTGCCGTCGAGTCTGGGGATTGCGGCATCGCGCCCGTGAAACCAGGTCGCTACCGGCGATCAATGTTAAGCGGGTTTACCGGGTCATGCGTGATTACAACCTGCTGCCTGACCGCCGGATCAAACAACCCAGCGTGCCGCGTCGGAACGAGGGCCGTATTCCCGTGCAAACCAGCGATACGCGCTGGTGCTCGGACGGCTTTGAGTTCCACACTGTAGCAACAGATGATCGGCAAACGACAACGCTACGAACCGAGCGAAAGAGCGTGTGCAATGAATGCGCAACAGATACGTTGAGCCGCATGAGGAAGTTCGCGACTCAAATGATAAAGTCGGCTGATCCATAAGTTGCCGGATGCGAATCGCCATTTGGGAGAGATCCACCGCGAGAGCGGCGTGACCTTCAAGGCTCGGGCCACCTGGTTTGCTGTCATCGACAGCGCTCGCACGGCCAGTTCTACGCCTGTGGATAAACCCGGTCAAGGGTCGACATTCAGCGCCACTTTGGACTTTAAGAGCGGTTATCCACCGGTGGTATTCCGTGGCAACCCCCGGACAACGTGGTTGCTTTTAGCTCTTCAAAGTAAAGGCCTTCCAAACAGGGCGCTTTGCAGTGCCCTATCGACGATAGGGCATGAGCCGATGAAGCCTGGGGTTGTAGCCCAGGCTTCTGTCTGCCCTGTGTGAGTATTGGGGCGGTTAGCTCAACGTTCTGAACTCAGCATCGATGGTTTCAGCTTCAACCCGCCATGCCTGGAAGAGCTGTTGACGCACCCGGCTTTCATCCAGATTGCTTTGCAGCTCTTGTCGGCGAGTATTGAGCTGAAGGTAGTCGGGGAAGAATTCTTCCTTGAAACGTTCAGCGTTCACCAGAGCGATGAAGTCCTGGCGCTGTTTTTCGAAGTTGTCGACCATCGTTGCAATGGTTTTCTTGAAGGCTTCTTCGCGCTTGTATTGCTCCCAGCTGTCCCACGCTTCGAGTGCCACACCCAGCAAAGCCAGGGCACCATTGGCGCCCTTGGCGAATTTCACCGCGCCCCAGGGTTTAAACTTCAGGTACTTGCCGATGTCCATGCCAACCGTCTTGGCAATTGTCGAGATGCCATCTCGAGCGGCCAGTACCGTGGTGTTGTTGATGAGATTGCCCTTGAGCACGTGGTTGATGCCTTGTTTCCCCAGAGCTTTGACCGTCGTATTGAAGTGATTGACCTCACTGTCGAAGCCAACCTGCATCTTCTCGACCTCAAGCGTGATCGACTGGGTCTGGCGGCTGAACTCGTTTTGCAGCCGTGTAGCGAGGATGATGCCTTCGGCACCGACCTCTCGTTCGAAGAAATCGGTGAACGTTTCAAGGCTACAGCCTTTGGCCTGCAGGATCAGATCGGCGAAGTAGCGCGTGGCAAACTCGCGCAGGCTGATACGTGCTTCTTCGATCTGCTGACCGGTGCTTGCCAATTGCTTACCTAACCGACCATTGAGCTCGTCGAGCTTGCTGACTTCGAGGGAAACCTTGTGGTCGTTCTCGACAGCGATCGGCAGTTGGTTGTTGAGCACATCGCGAATTACGCTGGTGCGCATTTCATTGGCCAGCGCAGCGCTGCCACCGTTGTGCTCGATCTTCGCTGTGGTCGCCGTCTGCAGGGTTGCGATATGTGACAGCGCCTTGAATTCTTCAAGGTTGGACAGCCAGTGCTCGGCCCCCAGGTCAAAGGGATTGGCAGCTACTGCAACTATCGAAAGATCGGCTGCTTCCTGATCGCTCAGACCAATCTGTTCGCGAAGCCTGCCCGTGACGTTATCGCGCTTGATCTGCAGATTGGACTGATAGTCCTGTTCGTCTTCAACATCAGCCACCTCATCGAAGCGACTGAGCACGAACACCGTGCGCGGCAGCAGGCCCAAGGTGCGGAACAACCAGGTCAGGTCTTCCTTATGGCTTTCCTTGATCGGGTTGGTCGAGTTCATCACGTACAGCACCAGGTGAGATTCGCTCACGTACTTCTTGGTGATATCCTTGTACTTCTCGATGGCATGGGTTTCGGCGTTTTCCTGCTCCTTGAAACCGAACAGGCCCGGGGTGTCGATCAGTACGAAATCATCATCGACCTCGTAGATTTTCACCTCGTTAGAGGACTCTGCATGACTGATCTTCATACTGGATTTATCCAGCTTTTCCATCCAGGCTGCCGCAATCGATGTCTTGCCCTCGGAGAAACCTCCGATCAGCGCGACCTTGAGTTTTTCACCGGATACGCTGTTGATGGCGTTCCTCAACTTGCTGCTCAGGGCCCCGTCGATCGGCACGCCGGCCTTTGCACCCTGGTCGAGAAAACCTTGCAACCGTTCGAGCAGCGACAGTGCGTCGGCCTGTTGGGCCTTGAATGTCTTGAGGGTATTTTCCATTACAGTTTTCCTGCGATTTCGATTTGGCGGGAGAGCACTTTCAGGCGTTTGGTGGAGCGCGCCAGCGTTTCAACCTGGCTGGAAGCTTGCTTGGCAGGTGCTTCCAGCGCCCGATCAAGTTGCTCGATCGTCTTCTGCATTTCGCTCATCGCGCTTTCCAGATTTTCACGTAATGCACTGCGCAGTTGTTCGGTAGCGCTGAGCAGATTTTTATCGGTTGCCTGGCGTTGCTGAGATTTCTTGAAGTCGGAATCGAATGCGCCCCAGATCGCTTTGCCAACCGAGATCAAAGCGGTCAGTACCGAAGCCCCTACGAACCACAGGCTGGCACCGCCGGTGAAGGGGGCTGCTGCGATTCCCAGAAGGCTGGCGATCAGTCCCGCAACCTTGATGCCATTGTCGATTTTGATATTGAGTTTGAACGGCTGATTGAACTTCATGCTGCCGAGCTTTCCATAGCTCGCGGTCAGTTCCTGAGCATGCTTTTCGAATCGTTTGAGAATATCTTCGGCAGCCTTCTGGAAGGTGCTCACTTCAACGTTGATGACCTCGGGTAACTGCTTGCCCAACGCGTGTTGCTGTTCCTCAAGCTGTTCGCTCAGGGCCGCCTTGAAAGCATCGTTGCTGATGTCTCCTTCGATCCTCGCATAGACGCTGTTTCGCACCTTGCTGGCGAAGCTGTGGATCAAGGTCTCGCCTGATGATTCAAGGCGCTTCTTCAGCGCACTGAAGCTGCTGTTCAACTGACTCTTGGCGCTTTGCTCTTCTTCGTTGAGTTTGGCCGCCAGCGCCGAAAGCGTTTGTTGAACACCTGAGAGCGTGCCGGTGGTGTCAGTGAGTGCTTCATTGGCCTTGTTGAAGTTGGCCCGAATGATCTTGGACTGGCCGTCACGGATCAATTGCTCGTCGAGCAACTGCAGGAAGCCTCGCAGGCGGGACTTCTCCAGGAGTTCGTCGGCACCAAAGTCCGCGAGCACCTTGGCCCGACGATTGGCGTTCGATGAACCCGGCGCGAAGTGATGGGTCGAGGCAAGGAATGCTGGCAAAGCGGTCAGCGCGAACACCTCCCGGTAGTGTTTGCCAAGCTGCTCGGCCATCTTCTGATCTAGGCCAGCAAGACTCGTGGTTTCGTCTTCGGAAACCAGCGGTCGGCCGTTCAGGGAGTTTTTGGGGCTGGTGATCTTCTTGTTGAAGATTGTCCAGACTTCGGTTTGTGCAGAGAGATGCTTCTTGATCTTCTCCAGCGTGCCCACGTTCTGCCCATCGCCCGTCTGCGGAGGTGCTGCCTGGTTGGTGACGTAGAATACGGCGTGAGCTATCTGTACGGCGCGCTCGATTTCCTCCAGTACCAACCCTTCCTTGCCTTCGATACCCGGTACATCCAGCAAGGCGAAGGGGTGGCCGTCCAGTTCGAGGTCATAACGCTGTGTTTTGCGCGTGAAGTCGGCACTACCGTCACCGATGATCTGCCCGTCGGCGTGGATCTTCAGCTCGGTCACCAGTTGCACCAACTGAGTTTCAACTTCCAGGCGCTGTTGTACGAGCGTCCGTTGCTGCTCAGTAGTCTCTGCCTGTTGAGCGGTAAGCGCCGTACAGGCATCGTCGCGTGCACGGGTGATTTCGGCTAACTGCTGCTCAAGTGCAGTGCGGGCGTGCTCGGCTTTCTGCCGTTCGGTATCCAGTGTCACTGCAGCGCTGTCGCGTGCTGCCGTGGCGGTGGCCAACCGGGCAGTGGCATCGTTGAGCTGGAGTTCTTCCGGCATTTTTCTGAACAGGTTCAGCAGCCTCTGCCAGAGCGAAGCCGTGCTTTTACGTTCGGCGAGAAGGCTGTGCAAACGGGTAACGGCAGCTAGAGCATCTTTGTGCGCGTGCTCGTGTTGCTGGAGCGTGTTGTCCAATCGTTGTGTCAGCTCGCTGGACTGGGCATTGGCCTGATCCAACGCTTCGCGAGCCTGCTGGTAGGGTTGCTCGTACTGCTGCACTGCGGCGGTCAACTGCCGCGTGAGTTCATCAAGTCGCGCTTCGGTCTCCTCAATGCATTGTTGCAAGCGCTGGAGGTTTTCTTCAGTCAGTTCGTACTGTTCGTGCAGCTTGCGGAAGGCCTCCTGGCTCGCCCGCTTGCCTGGCTCCTGCAGCAGAATCCGCAACGTCTCGATGAGTGTCGACTTGCCTGCCCCGGTTTCACCATAGAAAGCGATGGTTAAGGTGTTCCACTCGGCGTTCTTCTCCAGTTCCGCCAACCGATCGAACAGCGCGGTACGATGTTCGGTGAGCCGCCGCAGCGCTTCTTTCCTGGCCAGGTTCAAGGCTTCGTCGTCCGAAGAGTGCCTCAGCTCACCGATGATGAGGGCCAACTCATCGTTGATTTGCTGGTAAACCTCGCGGGGGCTGTTCAGTTCGAGAGTCATGTAGGGTTCTTCGATGGATTTTTCGTACGCCTGGGGTGGCGGGAAAGGGTCAGCATGAGCGAGGGTCGGCTCAGGAGCGTTCGGCGTAATTGCTTTGAAGCGTGTTTCGGTCAACACCTCGGGGAGTCGCTCCCAGTAATCTGTGTGACCAAAGTCGTTCATTTCGACGCTTTCAAAGTGCTCGACCACGTTGCGTCCCAGGCAGGTTTCGCCCCAATTGAGCAGCAACGTCCGGTCTGTCTTCGAATACGCGTTGATCATCCTGCCTTGCAGGCGCTTTCGCATCTGGCTCGCTTCAATGGCTGAGACCTCGACTGCCGCAGCCATCAGCAGTACATCGTTGATTGCCAACTGATGCCTTCTGGAGAAACTTTTCAGACTGCTGACCACCACCCGACCGCCAAGAGAGTGGCCGATCAGATTGATGGTTTCGACCTGAGGGTGTTTGGTGCGCAGGTACTCTTTCAGTTGATCGAGCAGCACAACACCCATGCTCTCGGCACGAGCGCGGGCATCGCTGAAGTTCTTCAGACGGTCTTTGACTACAGCCCCCACCAATCCCAGGGAAGGACCGAAGCCCCCGGTAGCGCCGAGCGGTACGAGGTTAAGGCTGCCTGCACCCAGCGACCAGAATGACGCGGTGTCGAAGTGCAGATAATGGTTTGATGGCCAGAAGGCAAAGATATTGATGAAGTTACCGAGTTGCGCGGGAATTCTTTCAAGCAGGAGTTGCTTATCTTCGTCGTTGTGCCCGGCGCTGTAGCCGTGGATGAAGATGTTGGCTTCGGTCGTGTTGGTGCTGGAGGACGGCGACGACTGGAACAGGAATGGCAGGGACATCGGCGGCTCCCTATCTGCAGACGTGCTGCTTGTGGGGCGGTATTGGCCGAGAGGGGGAGTCTGAGTACTCCAGACACAGATGCGATGAGGTCTGGCGCCTGAGGAGTGAGTCCTTGGCTTGGTCCATAGCTGCAACTTCCTTGTGATCGTGAACCGGGTGTCGTGTGGATGCCTGGAAGGGAATTTACCTCGTTTAGGTGGCACATTGCCATGCCTGGGGCAGGGACGACGCAGATTCCCTGCGGAGATCGGCGCAGGCGCATCGGCAGGAGGTCAACGCCACGGCGCAGTTAGTCCTCGGTGAAGTAGTCGCTATCCAGATGCTTCACTTCGTAGACCTGTTTAACGCTGCAGCCCAGGTTGTAATCGACCATCAGGCCGGCGAGTTCGGCACCATCGATAAGCACTACTTTGATGTCCAGGCTCAAGGCAGCGTCGCGGGCTCCGGCGGAGAAGTCGGATGTCGTGATGAAGACGCCTTTACGGGCGCGTTTACGGGTCAGCGCCCCGATGAATTTATCGATCTCCGGCCGATGCACCGTGTTGCCCCAGCGTTTGGCCTGCAGGTAAATGACATCCAGTCCGAGCTTGTCTTCCTTGATGATGCCGTCAATACCATCGTCGTTGGTTTGCTGGGTTGCGCTGCCGGCCTCTTTGCGTGAACCCCCGTAGCCCATGGAGATCATGAGATCGACTACTAATTGCTCGAAGAATGTCGGCGACGCGGCGCGGACTTGGGCGAGGAGGTCGTCTGCCAGCGATTGCATCAGTGCCTGATGGGCTGTGGACAGTTGCTCATCGGGGGTAGATTGCTCGGTTGGGTCAGGTTGGGCTGCCAGTATTGGATTGGTGGCAGGGTTCGTGGTGTGGAACGCGGCGAACTCTGGAAATTGCTTGAGCCAACTGACAGTAATGCGGGCAGGGCCGTTGTTAAGGGCCTCAAGGCCGCGTGGAGTTATTTGAACCAGGCCTTTCGCTGGGATTACGAGTAGACCGGCTTTGTTTAGATAGGTGCGCGCCCAGCCGACTCGGTTGTTGATGATTGTTTGTTTACCGGAGGGGAGACGCTCGGTGCGTTCGTTCTCGGTTAGGTTGAACTCGTTGGCTACATGCTCGCGTAGGTCACTGAGCGTGAGCCGAGCGCGGTCGGCGACGATGGCCAGGATTGGACGCATGATGGTTTGGAAGTCTGGGATAGGCATGGGGGAAGTCCTTTTCAGAATGTGGGGCTGATTGCGAAGCGGGATGTGGAAGGGTGAGGAGTTTGGGTGGGTTTGTCGAGAGGGGGTGGCCGGGGGAAGTTGAATTGGCTTATTAATATATTGATTAGTAGTCTTAATTTCGATTTGCATAGTGAGCTAGGACTACCAACTGGAATACTGTGACACCTCCTCCGAGCCCCAAAACCAACTGTGACGTCTGTAAGCCGATCTCCGCCCCAATCGCGGCTGACCTGGTAGAGGCGTCAGCCAACTAAGATTGATCTGTGCGAGCTCTTGCTCCGATATCGGGGCGCGGCTTGGCGCCTAGGCAGCGCATCGAACTGGCAGCACCGCCGGTCATCAGCCTGCGCTCCAGTAGGCTGAGCGTTTACCGTGATCAGATGCGCCCAGGGGCTGCTCTCTAGGCTATGCGAAAATGCAGAAAGCCGCTTTGCTTCAGGCCGCCGACTCTGGGGTTGAGCTTTCAGCTTTATGAATCGCCCCTGGTCTTCTAGACACTCTCCAAGCTCAGAAAATAGCGTTTCTCATACTCTACTGGAGACAGCTGCATAGCACCGCTGTGTCGACGCTTGGGGTTATAGAACATCTCGATGTAATCGAAAATATCACTTCGGGCTTCGTCACGCGTTGCGTAGATCTTTCGTCGGATTCGTTCCCGCTTCAAAAGCTGGAAAAAGCTCTCGGCTACAGCATTGTCGTGACAGTTTCCCCGTCGACTCATGCTGCTGATCACATTGTTGGCCTTCAGGAAGCTTTGCCAGTCTGAGCTACTGAACTGACTGCCTTGGTCTGAGTGAATCATCACTTGCTGCTGTGGCTTGCGTCGCCACACGGCCATCAGCATGGCGTCGATGGCCAGGTCGCTGCTCATTCTGGGCTTCATTGACCAACCAATGACTTGGCGAGAGAACAGATCAAGCACTACCGCCAGGTACAGCCACCCTTCATAGGTACGGATGTAGGTGATATCGGTCACCCAGACCTTATTCGGCTCACTGACCTTGAACTGCCGGGCAAGGTGGTTGGGCGAGGCCACAGTTGGTTTTCCGCCATAAAACCCAGGACGACGGCGATAGCCCGTTTGCGAACGCAACCCCTCTGCCTGCATCAGACGACCGACTCTATTCCGCCCGCATTCCTCTCCCAGCTCACGCAGGTCATCATGAATTTTTCGGTAGCCGTACACACCTCCGCTTTCGAGCCAAGCATGTTTGATCAAGCCAAGCAGGCGATGATCTTCTTTTGCTCGGGCAGATTGAGGCTCGGCCAACCAGGCGTAGTAGCCGCTGGGATGCACCTTGAGGGTTTGGCAAAGGCGCCGCACCGGGTAATCCGTCGAGTGCTTCTTGATGAAGGCGTACTTCAGCCGCACTCCTTTGCAAAGTACGCGGCGGCCTTCTTTAAGATGTCTCGCTCTTCCGTCACGCGCTTGAGTTCGGCGCGCAGCTTGCGCAGTTCGGCTTGCTGGTCATCGTCTTGCTGACGCTGCTCTTGGGGTTTGCTGTAGAGCTTGATCCAGGCGTAGAGGCTGTGAACGGACATGCCCAAGCGCTGGGCGACATCGGCGACAGGCTTGCCTTTTTCGATCACTTGCTTGACCGCTTCGATCTTGAATTCTTCGGGATAACGCTGACGACTCATGGCACCTCCTATTTGGACCTCATTATGAGGCTTGGAGGTGTCTACGAAACCAGGGGCGATTCACTGGTTTCGGATGAAGCTGTCATTAAGCTGGCATTCCCGAGCCAAAACGGCCCTTTCAGGCACAAAAAAGGCACTTGCGATAATCGCTAAGTGCCTGATTTGTAAGGATTATTTGGTGGAGCCGGGGGGATTTGAACCCCCGTCCGCCAGTACTCCGCTGTCGGTACTACATGCTTAGCCGTGTCTATTGAGTTAATCCGCAGCCGCCCGACGGGCAGGGTGCTTTGGACGAGTTGGGTAAGTTTTAGTCGCTTTGCCCCCAACGTGCTACACGACGATCCTGTTCTGTATGACAATCATTTCGGGTTTACAGGCATCCCCTGATGATTGCTGGAGCCGAAGCTACCAGGAGAGCGGGCTCAGCTGCTTACGCAGCGAGAGCGTAGCCCTCGTAGTTTTCGTCATTGGCAACTATAGAAAGTTGCAACAGTGGATTTACGAGTTCTGTTACCAACTCGGCATGCACCTAGAGTTTCGCTACCGGCGTCGAATCCTGATCGGCCCCACACTCAGCTCTAGCTGACGTGCCTTTCGACACGTGCCGCCGAGTATACGCCTTTACGCGGGCGGCGTCGACTGCTGGTGCCGCCGCCCGCTGTCGCAGAGGGGCTCAGGCGCCGCTGCCGCCGGCCGAGCCACTGCCTTTCTCGGTCTTTTCCAGGCGCTCCAGCACCTTGCTGGTGATGGCGATGCACTCCTTGGTATCGCCGCTGGCCTGGGCGGCCTTGGCTTTGTCGACATGCTCGGTGAGGGCCTTGTCCAGGCCTTCGGACGTGGCGCCGGCGGTAGCCATGCTGTCGTTGATCTTCTGCAGGTTGATCGCGCACAAGTCATCGGCAGCGAATACAGGCGAGGCCAGCAGGGTGGCGGCCGCGAAGAGGGCGGAAAGCGCTGTACCTTTCATGGGTGTCTCCTGGTGAAGGCCTCTGGAAGGTGGGCCTGAAAGGTGGACTGTGGCCATTGGCCAAGGGTTCCATCGGGGTTGACCGGGCGATCCACCAAACCCGTCGCGAGTAAAGAGGGTGAGGCAACCGGTCACGCGGCAAACCACCACACAGCCTGCCCTGGCATTCGGGACTATGCTTTCCAACAGTCGTTGATCTGGATCAATCGTTCCAGATGAAACGAGTTGGCCGCCTGGCCAGAATCCCTGCGATCGAACAGAACAATTCGACAACAGCGCACTCGATCACCGTGGGGGCAGTGAGCGCGAGGGTCACGAGCCCGAACGCCCGGATTACCTGAAGAGGAAGCACTATGTTCGGTTTAGAGGCCTTGGAGCTCGCCCGAATCCAGTTTGCGTTTACCGTATCCTTCCACATCCTGTTCCCGGCCATCACCATTGGCCTGGCGAGCTACCTGGCGGTCCTCGAAGGCCTCTGGCTGAAGACCAACGACAACGTCTACCGCGACCTCTACCACTTCTGGTCGAAGATCTTTGCCGTCAACTTCGGCATGGGGGTGGTCTCGGGGCTGGTCATGGCCTATCAGTTCGGCACGAACTGGAGCCGTTTCTCCGACTTTGCCGGCGCCGTCACCGGGCCTTTGCTGACCTACGAAGTGCTCACTGCCTTCTTCCTCGAAGCCGGTTTCCTCGGGGTCATGCTGTTCGGCTGGAACCGCGTGGGGCGTGGGCTGCACTTCTTCTCCACGGTGATGGTGGCGCTCGGCACGCTGGTGTCGACCTTCTGGATCCTCGCCTCCAACAGCTGGATGCAGACGCCCCAGGGCCACGAGATCATCGATGGCCGGGTGGTGCCGGTCGACTGGCTGATGATCATCTTCAACCCCTCGTTCCCCTACCGCCTGATGCACATGGCCACGGCTGCGTTCGTGGCCACGGCGTTCTTCGTCGGTGCCTCGGCGGCTTGGCATCTGCTGCGCGGGCGGGATAATCCGGCGGTGCGCAAGATGCTGTCGATGGCCATGTGGATGGCGCTGATCGTTGCGCCGATCCAGGCGGTGATCGGTGACTTCCATGGCCTGAACACGCTCAAGCACCAGCCGGTGAAAATCGCCGCCATCGAAGGCCACTGGGAGAACAAGCCCGGCGAGCCGACGCCGCTGATCCTGTTCGGCATCCCCGACATGAAGGCCGAGACCACGCGCTTCAAAGTCGAGATTCCGGCGTTGGGCAGCCTGATCCTGACCCACAGCCTGGACAAGCAAGTGCCGGCGATGAAGGAGTTCCCGCCTGAAGACCGGCCGAATTCGACCATCGTGTTCTGGTCGTTCCGGGTCATGGTCGGGCTGGGCTTCCTGATGATCTTCGTGGGGCTGTGGAGCTTGTGGCTGCGCAAGCGTGGCACGCTGTACAGCTCGCGGCCATTCCTCTACCTCACGCTGTGGATGGGGCCGTCGGGGTTGATCGCGATCCTCGCAGGCTGGTTCACCACCGAGATCGGTCGTCAGCCGTGGGTGGTGTATGGGCTGATGCGCACGGCGGACGGGGTGTCGAACCACAGCTACGGACAGCTCGGCTTCACCCTGGTGATGTTCGTGGTGGTGTACTTCGCGCTGTTCGGCACCGGCATCGGCTACATGATGCGCCTGGTGCGCAAAGGGCCGCATACCGGCGAGGGCGATACGCAGCCACCGGGAGGTCCGGGGCAGAAACGCACGCCAGCGCGGCCGCTGTCGGCTGCCGATGACGGCACGGAGCACGACGCCGTCAGCCTGAACAAGGGGAACTGAGCCATGGGTATCGATCTTCCGCTGATCTGGGCCGTGATCATTATCTTCGGGGTGATGATGTACGTGGTCATGGATGGCTTCGACCTGGGAATCGGCATGCTCTTCCCCTTCGTCAAGGGCGAGCGTGACCGTGACGTGATGATGAATACCGTCGCGCCTGTATGGGACGGCAACGAAACCTGGCTGGTGCTGGGCGGGGCGGGGCTGTTCGGGGCCTTCCCGATGGCCTACTCGGTGGTGCTCGAGGCGCTGTACCTGCCGCTTATCCTGATGCTGGTGGGCCTGATCTTCCGTGGCGTGGCCTTCGAGTTCCGCTTCAAGGCCAAGGCCGACAAGCGCCACCTGTGGGACAAGGCGTTCATCTGGGGTTCGCTGGTGGCCACTTTCTTCCAGGGCGTGGCGCTGGGGGCCTTCATCGAGGGCTTCAAGGTGGTCGACCGCCATTACGCGGGTGGCGCGTTTGACTGGCTGACGCCGTTCAGCATCTACAGCGGCCTGGGGCTGATCGTGGCCTACACGCTGCTGGGTTGCACCTGGCTGATCATGAAGACCGAAGGGCCGCTGCAGAAGCAGATGCACGACCTGGCGCGGCCGCTGGCGCTGGTGCTGCTGGTGGTGATCGGCATCGTCAGCCTGTGGACGCCGCTGGCTTATCCACAGATCGCCGATCGTTGGTTCAGCCTGCCCAACCTGATCTGGTTCATGCCGGTGCCTGTGTTGGTGCTGGTGACCTTCTATGGGTTGCTCAAGGCGGTGGCGCGCAACGCCAACTACACGCCGTTCCTGCTGACCCTGGTGCTGATTTTCCTGGGCTATAGCGGGTTGGGCATCAGCTTGTGGCCGAACATCATCCCGCCGTCGATCTCGATCTGGGATGCCGCTGCGCCAGCGCAGAGCCAAGGCTTCATGCTGGTGGGGACGCTGTTCATCCTGCCGTTCATCCTGGGGTACACCTTCTGGAGCTACTACGTGTTCCGCGGCAAGGTGACCCACGACGACGGCTACCACTAGGGAGTGCCGGGCGATGGATATCGAGGAGAAGAAACCGCTGTGGCAGCGCCTGGGCTGGCTGGTGCTGATCTGGGCGCTGAGTGTCGCGGCGCTGGGGATCGTGGCCTATGGCATGCGCATGTTCATGAGTGCGGCGGGGTTGAGTACGCATTGAGCCAGGTCGGGGCTTTGTTGTCCTGGTAGGAGCACCTTCCTTGTTCAAAATCTAAAGGCCAGCCCGGTCCTTGTGGGAGCGGGCTTGCCCGCGAAAAGGATACTGCGGTGCATGGCACCGGCTGCGCCGGTGATCGCGGGACAAGCCCGCTCCCACAGAAGACTGGTTCCCCACAGAAGACTGGTTCCCACAGAAGACTGGCTGGTTTCAAACCCTAAGCCTGGACCCGACATTGGGCTGGCTTTTGGGTTTTTTACAAGACAGTTGGCCCTACGATCACTTGCGCGCCTTGAGCACCACGAACTTTGGCGTCGCCGCGACCTGCTCCACACCGCGGAACAACCGCGACAGCTTGCTGTGATAGCCCAGGTGGCGGTTGCCGACGATGTACAGCGCGCCGCCGACCACCAGCGCCTCCCGGGCCTGCTGGAACATGCGCCAGGCGAGGAAGTCGCCGACCACTTGCTGCTGGTGGAATGGCGGGTTGCACAGCACCACATCCAGCGACTGCTTCTGCTGCCCGGCCAGGCCATCATCGGCGTGGATGTCCGCTACGCGATCGCCCAATGCCGCCTGCCAGTTTTCCCGCGCCGATTGCACGGCCATGTACGACTCGTCCACCAGCGTGTAGTGCGCATCCGGGTTGGTCAGTGCACTGGCGATGGCCAGCACGCCATTGCCGCATCCCAGGTCTGCGACCCGGGCGCTGACGAGGTTGCGCGGCAGGTGCGGGAGGAAGGCGCGGGTGCCGATGTCCAGGCTTTCGCGGCAGAACACGTTGGCATGGTTGACTAGCTCCAGCGCTGGGCTGTCCAGGCGGTAGCGGGTGGGGTAGGGCGAAGCTGCGACGGGGCGCTCGCCAACCGTGGCGATCAGCAGGCGGGCCTTTTTCTGTGCAAGCGACGCCTGGACCGGGCCAATGTACTGCTCCATCAGGTCGCCGGCGGCACGCGGCAGGTGCTTGATCATCGCCCCGGCGATCACTTCGGCGCCGGGTGCCAGCTTGCCCTGCAGGCGGATCAGTTGTTCCTCGAGCAGCGCGAGGGTCTTGGGTACGCGAATCAGTACGCGGTCGAACGGCCCCTGCCAATGATCGCTGGAGGGTACGAAGGGCACGCTGTCGTAAGGTTTGCCATTGCGCGCGAGGTTTTTCTCCAGGGCCAGGTGGGCCAGATAGGAGTCGCCGCTGCTGGTCACCTGCACGTGGCCGGCGAGGCTTGCCGCCAAGGCGCCGAAGCTGTCGTTGAGGATCAGCACGCGGCACGCGGCTTGAGGTGCCTGGGCTGCCAAATGGCTCAGCAGGTACTCGTCGGCAGCGTCGAAGGCTTGCAGGGGGTCGTTGTTCTGCTCCGGCTGGCGGATCAGGTCGAGTTCGGCGAAGGGGCTGGTCAGCAGGGGCATGGGGGAACGGACTCGATGCGGCTTTGCCTGTGGTGGACGACCACAGACGTCAAAACGTTCGATTCTACAGGGCTTTGCCGATGACGGGCAGTGACTCTCAGATTAAACCGTGACGCACGGCAACCACGACGGCAGCGGTCTTGTTGGGCACGTTGAGCTTGGTGATCACGCTGCGGATATGAAAGTTCACGGTGCTCGGCGACAGCGAGAGAATGCAGGCGATGTCTGATGCGGTCTTGCCATCAGCGGTCCACTTGGTGACCTCCAGCTCACGGTCGGTCAAGGCTGGGGCCGGATCCATCGCCTTGCGGTGATGATTGCAGATCAATTCATGCAGCACGTTGTGCAGCCAGAACAGTTGTGCGCTCTCGGCCAGGAATTCGAGTGTCGAGATCGGGTGCCTGGGGCGGGCCACGCTGAGCTGGCTGATGTCGTGGATGTGATCGTGGAGCGATTGCGTCCACCCATGCCGCAGGCCATGACTGCAGGCGAGGCTACGGTATTCGGGGGCCTCTTTATAGAGTTCGTCTTCCCAGAGCACTGGGGCCGTGGAGCTGCGGCTGAGGGCCATGACAGGGGCTTGCTCGATGAAGTGGCGATCTGCCTGATAGTGGGCATTCCACTCCTTGGGAAAATTGTTGTACAGGATCACATGGGCACGTTGTGCAGGAACATGTAGGTGCAGCGTAAGCCCGAGGTACTCCATCCCCATCTCTTGAACGAGTGCGATGGCTTGGTCGAACATGCGTTCTGGGTGCCGCTCACCCAGCAACGCATGGAGATTTTCGGGCTTCCAATGCGACATGTTCTTGCTCCAAGTGGATCCATAATTTCACGACATCCACCCGAGTGTAGGAAAAGCTGACTAACGCGCAGGAAATTTTTCGCTATAGCCAATGCTTGAATATAGATTTTGTTGTACCTGATCTGTACGAGACCCTACAGCTCCTCGGTGTTCCTGCGCGTCACTTTGCGCCACACTTGGCGTATTCACCTTGGGAGTCCGTCATGACCGCCAGTGCCGACAAGTTCACTTCGCAAACCCTGCTCGATGTCCAACCTTTGACGCCGAACCTCTTCAGCCTGCGTGTAACGCGTGATGCGGGGTTCCGTTTTCGGGCCGGGCAGTTCGCGCGTCTGGGGGTGTCCAAGGCCGACGGCAGTGTGGTGTGGCGGGCCTATTCGATGGTCAGCGCGCCCCATGACGAGTTTCTCGACTTCTTCTCCATCGTGGTGCCGGGTGGCGAGTTCACCAGCGAATTGAGCCGGCTGGGAGAGGGCGACACACTGCTGATCGATCGTCAGGCTTTCGGCTACCTGACCCTGGATCGCTTCGTCGGTGGCCGCGACTTATGGCTGCTGGCCACAGGCACCGGTATCGCGCCCTTCGTGTCGATCCTCCAGGACTTCGAGGCCTGGGAGCGCTTCGACAACATCAAGCTGGTGTATTCGGTGCGTGAAGCCAAGGAGTTGGCGTACCTGGACCTGATCGCCGGGCTTGAGCAGCGCGACTACCTGGCCGAGTTCGCCGGCAAGCTGCAGTTCATTCCGGTGGTCACGCGTGAGGTACATCCTGGCGCCCTGAATGCGCGGATCACCACGCTGATCGAGAGCGGCGAGCTGGAGCGGGCGGCGGGCCTGGAGTTTTCGCCGGAGCATTCGCGGATCATGCTGTGCGGCAACCCCGACATGATCGACGAGACACGCAAGGTGCTGAAGGCGCGCGACCTGCAACTGAGCCTGAGCAAGCGGCCGGGGCAGGTGGCGGTGGAGAATTACTGGTAGGGCGCTTTGCGTGCGACGCTATCCGGGGCCGTATCGCGGCCCCGGTGCGTTTCGGTCACGGCTGGCGGTTCTGCGCCTTGAGCAGGTCGCGGATCTCGGTCAGCAGGGTTTCCTGTGGCGTCGGCACCGGTGGGGTGGTGGGGGCCACGGCCTCTTCGCGCTTGAGGCGGTTGATCGCTTTCACGCCCATGAAGATGGCGAACGCCACGATCACGAAGTCGATGACGGTCTGGATGAACTTGCCGTAAGCCAGCACCACCGCCGGGATATCGCCTTCGGCGGCCTTGAGGGTGATCGCCAGGTCACTGAAGTCCACACCGCCGATCAGCAGGCCCAGTGGCGGCATGATCACGTCGCCCACGAACGACGAGACGATCTTGCCGAAGGCCGCGCCGATGATGATACCAACCGCCATGTCGACGACATTTCCCTTGACCGCGAAGGCCTTGAACTCGCTGAGCACGCCCATGTTTTATTCCTTTGTAACAAATGGTGAGGTAAACGCAGTGTAAGCCACTAAAACGCTTCATGCGCTGCATTCAGGGCTACAGACTGCCATTAGAACGAATAGTTTTGTCGCACGCAGCAGCGCCCGAGGCACATCGGGCTTGGGCTATCATGGCGGTCTTTGTCCAGGAGACTGACCCGATGGCCAAGGCCAAGCGCTTGTATGGCTGCACCGAGTGCGGCGCGACCTTTCCCAAATGGGCCGGCCAGTGTGGCGAATGCGGCGCCTGGAACACCCTCGTTGAAACCATGATCGAAAGCGCCGGCGCCGCAGCGCCTTCCGGGCGTGCGGGCTGGACTGGGCAGCAGGCGCAGATCAAGACCCTGGCCGAGGTGAGTGTCGAGGAGATCCCGCGCTTCACCACCAGCAGCACCGAGCTTGACCGCGTGCTCGGCGGCGGCCTGGTCGATGGCTCGGTAGTGCTGATTGGCGGTGACCCGGGTATCGGCAAGTCCACCATCCTGCTGCAGACCCTGTGCAACATCGCCACGCAGATGCCGGCGCTGTACGTCACCGGGGAAGAGTCGCAGCAGCAGGTGGCCATGCGTTCCCGGCGCCTGGGCCTGCCCCAGGACCAGCTCAAGGTGATGACCGAAACCTGCATCGAAACCATCATCGCCACGGCGCGGTTGGAAAAGCCGCGGGTGATGGTGATCGACTCTATCCAGACCATCTTCACCGAACAACTGCAGTCGGCGCCTGGCGGCGTGGCCCAGGTGCGCGAGAGCACGGCGCTGCTGGTGCGTTATGCCAAGCAAAGCGGCACGGCGATCTTCCTGGTTGGCCACGTGACCAAGGAAGGCTCGCTAGCAGGCCCGCGGGTGCTGGAGCACATGGTCGACACCGTGCTGTATTTCGAGGGTGAATCGGACGGGCGCCTGCGCCTGCTGCGGGCAGTGAAGAACCGCTTCGGTGCGGTCAACGAGCTGGGCGTGTTCGGCATGACCGATCGTGGCCTGAAGGAGGTGTCCAACCCCTCGGCGATCTTCCTCAACCGCACCCAGGAAGAGGTGCCGGGCAGCGTGGTGATGGCCACTTGGGAGGGCACCCGGCCGATGCTGGTCGAGGTCCAGGCGCTGGTCGACGACAGCCACCTGGCCAACCCGCGGCGGGTCACCCTGGGCCTGGACCAGAATCGCCTGGCCATGCTGCTGGCGGTGCTGCATCGCCATGGCGGCATCCCCACCCATGACCAGGACGTGTTCCTCAACGTGGTCGGCGGGGTCAAGGTGCTGGAAACCGCATCCGACCTGGCGCTGCTGGCGGCGGTGATGTCGAGCCTGCGTAACCGGCCGTTGGCCCATGGCCTGCTGGTGTTCGGCGAGATCGGTCTTTCTGGCGAGGTGCGCCCGGTGCCCAGCGGTCAGGAGCGCCTGAAAGAAGCGGCCAAGCATGGCTTCAAGCGCGCCATCGTGCCCAAGGGCAACGCACCGAAGGAAGCCCCGCCAGGGCTGCAGGTGATTGCGGTGACGCGTCTGGAACAGGCCTTGGACGCACTGTTCGAATGACCGACCTTCTTGCAACTGATTCTCAGTAGCGAGTAGCATTCCGCCACCTTGCGACCACCAGCTGGAGTGCGTGTGGCGGAGTCCGATCTCAAGCGCTTGTTCATCAAGCATGCGAAAACCCTGCAGGGGCTGCTGACGCGCAAGGTGCGTGATCCGCAGCTGGCTGCCGACCTGGTGCAGGAAAGTTTCCTGCGTCTGGCCGAGCAGCAGCGCCAGGAAACCATCGACAACACGCCGGGCTACCTGTACCGCACGGCGCACAACCTGATGATTGATCACCTGCGCCAGCAGCAGCGGCGCAAGACCGACCTGGTGCCCCACGAGGCCCTCGAAGGCATCGTCGAAGAGCGCCCGGGGCTGGAGGAGCAGGCTGCCCGCGAGCAGCACCTGCGCCGCGTGCAAGCCATGCTCGAAGCGCTGCCCGAGCGCACCCAGCAGGTCTTTCGTCTCAACCGCCTCGAAGGCATGACCCATGCCGAGGTCGCCCGCCACCTGGGGATTTCCGACAGCTCCGTGCAGAAGCATCTGGCCAAGGCCCTGGCCTATGTGATGCAGTGCCTGCAGGACGGCGGATGACCAACGGTTTACTGACAATTGCCCCTTCAGACGTCAGCCCAGACATAACCAGATCGCGAGAGAACCGTGTGAGCAGCGAGAACCAGCCCGAGCAAGCAATTCGCGAGCAGGCCGCCGAGTGGGTGGTGCGCGAGAGTGCCGGCCCTCTGAGCGACCAGCAGCAGCGGGCGCTGGCGCAGTGGTGCGCCGCCGATCCGCGGCATGTGCAGGCCTATGAGTTTGCCCGGGCAACCTGGGCCGATCTGGGCGCCTTGAGCGAGCTGGCGTTGCCGGTGCGTCGTGGGTTGCCGCCGACGCTTGCGCGGCCAGTGCGCCGTCGTTCGCGCTGGCGTCGGGCGATGACGGGCGTGGCGGCCATGCTGGTGGTGGCGTTCGGTGTGGCGCAGGCGCCGGAACTGCTGCTGGACTGGCGAGCCGACTATGTCACTGGCGCGGGCGAAGTGCGGCGGGTGACGCTGCCCGATGGCAGCCTGGTCGATCTGGACAGCCGCAGCGCCATTGCCCTGGCCTTCGACCATGGCGAGCGACGTGTGCGCTTGCTGGCGGGCGAGGCGGTGTTCAGTGCGGCGCCGGTGACGGAGCGCGAGCGGCGGCCGTTCGTGGTCGAATATGCCGGAGCGACCACCCGCGCGCTGGGCACACGCTTCGTGGTCGGGCAGGCGGGCGAGGGTGGCTGGGTCGGGATGCTCGAGCATCGCGTTGCCGTCGACTTGCTGAGCCCGCCACAGCGGGGGCGCGCCGACCAGGTAGTGGAGCAGGGGCAGAGCGTGCGCTATGACCAGGCCGCTGGTGTGCGGCCCTGGCCGGAGCAGAACCTGCAACGGGCCACCGACTGGGAGCGCGGGGTGCTGGTGTTCGAGCGCCAGCCGCTGGCCGAGGTAGTGGCGCGGCTCAACCGCTATCGCCCAGGCAGGTTGATGGTGGTGGATTCGCAGCTCGCGCAGCGCGAGGTGAGCGGGGTGTTTCGCCTTGATCAGCTGGCGGCGGTTGGCGGGGTGCTGAGCGATGAACTGCAGGCGCGGCGGGTCGAGCTGCCTGGGTTGACCTTGATCTACTGACCTTTGCTCGGTGGTGTTCTTTTCGCGGGCAAGCCCGCTCCTACAGGTACTCCACTGATTTCTGTAGGAGCGGGCTTGCCCGCGAAAAGGACACCGCGGTTTCTGACCCCGGCGATGCCGGTGATCTCAGCCCCTTCCAACCCCCTCGCAAAATCTTTTTTCATTTTCCCTTACTGACTTTTCCACCCCTGCGCGTCTGATTGTTGAGATTGATTTTCATTACTAGAAAACGCCAACAACAGACGAGCCTTCGCAGTGACCACGCCACGACAACAGACCCTTCGACCTTTCGGTCGCCTCGCCCTGGCCAGCAGCCTGGTCCTGGGCGCCTGTGCCTTGCCGATGGGGATCGGCATGTCCCACGCCGCGCCAGCGGCCAACGCCGCCAGCCGCCAACTGATCCAGTTCGACATCCCGGCCCAGGCGCTCGACAGCGCCGTGCTGGCCTACGCCGAACAGTCGGGTGTGCAGGTGTTCTTCGACAGCCGCAAGCTGGCCGGGTTGAACAGTGCAGGCCTGCAGGGCGCGCACGCCGCCGAAGATGGCCTGCGCCAACTGCTGCAAGGCACGCCGGTACGCTATCGCTTCAGCGCAGCTGGCCAGGTGGGGCTGGAGCGGGTGGAATCGGGCGACCAGGCGCTGGAATTGGGTGCGACCCATGTCGAGTCCACCCGTGACGGCGACTGGGTCTACATGACCCCGCGCTCGGTCAGCGTCGTCACCCGCAAGCAGATCGACCAGCGCCCTCCGCGCCACGCCGCCGACATGCTCGAGCAGACCGCCGGCGTGTACACCGCGGTCAACCAGCGCGACCCCGGGCTGTCGGTGAACATCCGCGGCGTGCAGGACTACGGCCGGGTCAACATGAACATCGATGGCATGCGCCAGAACTTCAGCGTCAATGGCCATCAGCAGCGCAACGGCGTGATGTTCATCGACCCCGAGTTCGTGCAGAACGTCGAGATCGACAAAGGCACCTCCGCTGGCATGGGCGGCGCCGGGGTGATCGGCGGGATCGCCAGCTTCGGCACCATCGATGCCCGCGACTTGCTCGCGCCGGGCAAGGAGGTCGGCGGTCGCCTGCGCGCCGGGCATGGCATCGGCGCGCTGGGCAACGGCACCTACTTCAATGGCAGCGCGCTGTTCGCCGTGGGCAATGAAGTCGGCGACATCCTGGTCGGCCACAGTGAGCGGCATTTCGGCGATTACCGCAGCGGCACGCAAAACGCCGGCAACCTCGGCACCCAGATGCGCGGCAAGCTCGAAGACCGCCAGGCCTGGAAGAGCTGGCTCAACGGCGAGGTCGGCGGGATGGACAGCGTGACCCGCTCGCAGATCTTCAAGCTCGGCCTGAACCTGCCCGACGAGCAACGCCTGCAGTTCAGCTACTTCGAGACCGACACCGACAGCAAGGACGCCTGGACCGTCAAGGATTCCGGCAGCCATGACTACTACTACCGCGTCACCGGCACCAACGACATCAACGCCAGGAACGCGGCCCTGGACTACAGCTTCAACCCCAACGAGCTGATCGACTTCAAGGCCAAGCTCTACTACGTCACCACCCGCCAGGATCGCTGGAACGCCAACAACGCTTCGTCCGAGAACAGCGGCAACCGCGTCGAGGACTACACCGACCGCTACCAGACCGACACCTGGGGTCTGCAACTGCAGAACACCTCGCGCTGGCACCTGTTCCAGGCCGACAGCCTGACCTTCAACTACGGCAGCGAGGCGTTCCAGGACACCTTCCGCCCCAGCACCAACCGCATCGCCGCGGTCAACGAAACCGAGTCGCTGCCCTACGTGCAGGGCGCCAACCCCAAGGGCAAGCGGGTCATGGCCAGCCTGTTCGGCAACCTCAGCTACGAGCATGACGACTGGCTGGTGGTCGATGCCGGCCTGCGCTATGACCGCTATCGCCTGACCGGCAAGACCGGGGTCACCACCTGGATGTACCCCGAGGGCGTCACCGAGACCAACCTGCGCCGTCAACGCACCGACCTGTTGTTCGAGGAAGACCGCGAAGAAGGCCGTTTCTCGCCGACCTTCGGCGTCGCCGTGAAACCGGGCCTGGACTGGCTGCAGGTCTACACCCGCTGGGGCCGTGGCTGGCGTCCGCCGGCGGTGACCGAGGCGTACATGAGCGGCCGCCCGCATGGCGGTGGTAACGAGATGGTCTACCCGAACCCCTTCCTCAAGGCCGAGGAGTCGCACAACTGGGAGTTGGGGCTGAACATCTTCAAGGAGTCGCTGCTGCGCAGTGGCGACCGCTTCGCAGCCAAGATCGCCTACTTCGATACGCGCATCGACAACTTTTCGTTTCTCGACACCAACGCCAGCCTGCCCGGCTCCAGCGTATCGGGCATCGCCCTGGGCCGCTCGGTGTACCAGAACAACCTCGAGACCACGCAATTTCGTGGTGTGGAATACAGCCTCGACTATGACGCCGGTGACTACTACGGCCAGCTCAGCTACACCCACATGATCGGCAGCAACGACTTCTGCTCCAACCAGTTCTACCTGGGCGGCGCCCAACAGCTGGTCAGCGCCGGAACCGTGCTGCGCCCGGTGCGGGTCGGCAGCCGCATCATCATGCTGCCGGTACGGGTCTCGCGGGCCGAGGCCAATGCCACGGAAAACAACCGCGTCAGCTGCGGCGACATCATGGGCAACGCGTCCTACATGCCGGCCGACCGCGGCTCGCTGACCCTGGGCATGCGCTTTCTCGACAAGACCCTGGATGTCGGCATGCGCCTGCGCTACAGCGAAGGCAACGGCAAGAACCTCGACACCCACGGCTACAGCCAGATCGACCAGGCCATGTGGCCCAAATACAAAGTCTATGACCTGTACGCCAGCTATTGGATGACCCCCAGCCTGAACCTGGCGTTGTCGTTGGAGAACGCCACCGACGAGGCCTATTTCGTGGCCATGGGCGACGTCAACAACCTGTCCCTGGCCCGCGGCCGGACCTTGAGCGGCATGCTCGAATACCGATTCTGAAACACCTGGGTTCGCCCACTCCGGGCAACACGAGGGCAAGACGCCTTCGTCTCAACCAAGCAGCACAGAGGAACCGTCATGACTATTTCCGTCACCTACGATCCAGCGTTCGGCAGCGCCACCGTCGACGACTACCTGGCCTTCTGGAGCGCAGGTTTCGTCACCGCCGGTCACGGCTACAGCAACACCGGCGGCTTCAGCAATGGCAGCCGTGATGGCGACCAGTACGCCACCCATGGCGCCAATGGTTCGGACTACGCCTTCATCGCCGATTCCGACACCGCCAACGGCCTGCACTACGTCTTCGATCCGCTCAAGGCGCCGGGCGACAACCAGAACCACTACCTGTGGGGTTCGCTGGACAACGTCAGCCTCGGCGAGGTCCTCGGCGGTGGCGGTGGCAGCGACTTCAGCCTGAGCAACTACGTGGTCAGCTTCAACGGCCTGGACCTGGATGCCGCGCTGGGCGCTGGCCGTGCCGGCAACGAAGTACAGAGCGTGATCTACGGCCTGATGCAGGGCAACACCTCGGCGCTGGAAGGCGTACTGGGCACCCTGCTGGCCAGCTACGGCGTGTCGACCGACAGCACCTTCGACGCCATCGCCGCGGCACTCGGTGGCGGGGCGTCGAGCTTCGCTGCAGCCGAGGCAGTGGGTGTTCAGGCGTTGCCTGAGGACCTGGCCCTGGCGGCCTGAGGCCGGGCATGAAAAAGGCCAATGGCAGATCGCTCTGTCATTGGCCGTGTTGCCTGCACCCTGGCCCATGTCTTGTCGGGCCCGGGCCGGGGTGCTGCGAAATTCTGCGAGGTGGCGGCTGCCGGGTCAATGGCGGCGCCGCCTCGTCCTTCGAGGTCATCGATGAGTACACCGCGCAACGCCGCTGCCGATGAACTGTGGCAGACCCTCAAGTCCTGCCGTGGCGGGCTGGGCAACATCGCCCTGTTCACCGCCGTGGCCAACGTGCTGATGCTGGCGCCGGCGCTGTACATGCTGCAGGTCTACGACCGGGTGCTGTCGTCGGGCAACGAGATGACCTTGCTGATGCTCAGCCTGATGGTGCTGGGCCTGTTTGCGTTTCTGGGTGTGCTGGAGTGGCTGCGCAGCCTGGTGGTGATTCGCCTGGGTACGCGCATGGACCTGCAGCTCAACCCGAGGGTGTTCGACGCCGCGTTCCAGGCCAGCCTCGACGGCCACAAGGGCAGTGCCCAGCAGGCCCTGGGCGACCTGACCCAGTTGCGCCAGTTCGCCACCGGGCAAGCGCTGTTCGCGTTCTTCGATGCCCCTTGGTTTCCGCTGTATCTGCTGGTGATCTTTCTGTTCAGCCCATGGCTGGGCTTGCTGGCAGTGGTTGGCGCGCTGCTGCTGGCCGGGCTGGCCTGGCTCAACGAGCGCCTGACCCAAGGCGAGTTCATCGAAGCCGGGCGGTTGTCGCAGCAGGCGATGCAGCAGGCTTCGGGCAACCTGGGCAATGCCGAGGCGATCGCCGCCATGGGCATGCTCGGCGCTGTGCGCCAGCGCTGGAGCCTGCTGCACCATGGCTTTCTGGCCCGGCAGAATCTGGGCAGCGAGCGCAGCGCGGCGATCACTGCGGTGTCCAAGAGCGTGCGCCTGGCGTTGCAGTCGCTGGTGCTGGGGCTGGGGGCGTGGCTGGCGCTGGAGCACTTGATCAGCCCGGGGATGATGATTGCCGGCTCCATCCTCATGGCCCGGGTGCTGGCGCCGATCGATCAGTTGATCGGTGTATGGCGCCAATGGGGTTCGGCGCGCCAGAGCGCCGAGCGGCTGGGGTTGCTGCTGCGCCGTTATCCGCCTCTGCCCAGCGGGATGCCGTTGCCAGCGCCACAGGGGCGGTTGCGGGTCGAGCAGTTGAATGCGCGGGTGCCAGGTGGGCAGCGTCCTTGTCTGAGCGGCATCGGGTTCGAGCTGGCCGCCGGTGAGTCGCTGGGGCTGATTGGCGCTTCCGGCTCCGGCAAATCGACCTTGGCCCGCTTGCTGGTAGGCTCTGCCAATCCGGAGTCGGGCAAGGTCTGCCTGGACGGCGCTGCATTGGCGCAGTGGCAGCCTGAGGCGTTGGGCGCGCACATCGGCTACCTGCCGCAAGACGTGCAACTGTTCGCTGGCAGCATTGCCGACAACATCGCCCGGCTTGGTGCGGTGGACGCCTCGGAAGTGGTCGCGGCCGCGCAGTTGGCCGGGGTACACGAGCTGATCCTGCAACTGCCGCAGGGTTATGACACGCAATTGGGCGAGGGCGGCGCGGGGCTGTCTGGTGGGCAGCGTCAGCGCATCGGCCTGGCCCGGGCACTGTACCGGCTGCCGGCGCTGGTGGTGCTCGACGAACCCAACGCCAACCTCGACGAAGCTGGCGAGCGCGCCTTGCTGGCAGCGCTCGCCGAGCTCAAGGCGCGGGGCCGGACACTGGTGATGATCAGCCACAAGTCGAGCCTGCTGCTGGGGCTGGACAAGCTGTTGGTGCTGCACGGCGGAGTGATGCAGCAGTTCGGCCCGACCACGCGGGTGCTGCAGGCCGCCACCCGGCCTGCGCCCCCCAGCGCCCCGCCACCTGCCGCGGTGCGTACCGGCGTGACTTACAGCTTCAACCAGGGTGGTCAGAGATCGTGAACATGAGTGTGCACCCGTTGTTTCCCCCCGCGCCCGGCCCTGCTGCGACGGGCAATATCCACCCCCTGCGTGACGACGCCCGCGGCCCGGCGAAGGCCGGACGCTGGCTGGTGCTGGCGGGCTTTGGCGGCTTCCTGTTGTGGGCGGCGCTGGCGCCGCTGGACAAGGGCGTGCCGGTCAGTGGCAACGTGGTGGTGGCCGGCAGTCGGCAGGCGGTGCAGCACCCCACGGGCGGGGTGATTGGTCAGCTTTCGGTGCGCGACGGCGATCAGGTGCAGGCAGGCCAGGTGCTGCTCAGCCTCGACCCGACCCAAGCCCAGGCCCAGCAGGGTTCGTTGCGGGTGCAGTACGTGAATGCGCGGGCCATGGAGGCGCGGCTGCTGGCTGAGCGCGATTCGGCGCAGAGCGTGACCTTTCCGGCCGATCTGCTCGCCGAAGCCGCCACCCCCTGGGTGGCGACTGCGCTGGAAACGCAAAGACAACTGCGCACCAGCCGGGCCCAGGCGCTGAGCCTGGAACTGGCGGGCTTGAACGAAAGCATCGCCGGTGCCGAAGCGTCGCTCAGCGGCCTGCAAGGTTCGATGAGCAGCAAGCAGGCCCAGCGCGAGGCGCTCGACGAGCAGTTGCGCGGCCTGCGCGAGTTGGCCCGTGACGGCTACATCCCGCGTAACCGCCTGCTCGACAGCGAGCGCCTGCTGGCGCAGGTCAATGGCTCGATTGCCGAAGACCTCGGCAACATCGGCCGCACCCGGCGCCAGGTACAGGAGTTGAAGCTGCGTGCCAGCCAGCGTCGCCAGGAGTTCCAGAACGAGGTACGCCAGCAGTTGAGCGAGTCCCAGGCCAGCGCAGAGGACCTGGGCAATCGCCTGCGCAGCGCCGAGTTCGACCTGGCCCACACCCAGGTGCGCGCGCCGGTCGCCGGCACCGTGGTGGGGCTGAGTGTGTTCACCAACGGTGGGGTGATCGCGCGCGGTCAACAGCTGATGGAAATCGTCCCCCGCGATGCGCCGTTGCTGGTCGATGCTCGGGCGCCAGTGGAGCTGGTCGATCGCTTGCGACCGGGCCTGCCGGTGGAGTTGCTGTTCGTTGCCTTCAACCAGAGCACCACGCCACGGGTGGCGGGGGAGGTGAGCCTGGTCTCGGCCGACCGCCTGCTCGATGAAAAGACCCAGCAGCCTTACTACCAAGTGCGCATCAAGGTCAGTGACGAGGGAGCGCGGCAACTGGCTGGCCTGGATATCCGCCCCGGTATGCCGGTGGAAGCTTTCGTGCGCAGTGGTGAGCGATCGCTGCTGAGCTACCTGTTCAAGCCGCTGGCCGACCGGGTGCACATCGCCCTGAGCGAGGAGTGAGCCGATGCGCCTGTTGTTGCCCATCCTGTTGTTGGGCCTGGTTTTGCCAGCGCATGCCCTGGATTTGAGCGATGCCTACGCCCTGGCCCTGCGTAATGATCCGACCTTGCACGCGGCCATCGCCGAGCGCGATGCGGGCGTCGAGAACCTCGCCATCGGCCGCGCGGGGCTGTTGCCGAATCTCTCCTATCGCTACAACCGTGCGCGCAACGACTCGGAGGTGACCCAGCGCAGTCAGTTCGGTGACGTGACCAGCCAGCGTGACTACCGCAGCTACACCTCGACCCTGACTCTGCAGCAGCCGTTGTTCGACTACGCAGTGTGGAGCGACTATCGCCGTGGCGTGGCCCAGGCCGCGATGGCCAACGAGCGCCTGCGCGGTCGCAGCCAGGAACTGATGGTGAGGGTGTTCTCCGCCTACAGCGAAGCGCTGTTCGCCGACGAGCAGATCGCCCTGGCCCAGGCCCAGCGGCGTACCTTTGCCGAGCAACTGCAGCTCAACGAGCGCTTGCTCAGGAATGGCGAAGGCACCCGCACCGATGTGCTGGAGACGCGCGCCCGCTACGAATTGGCCCAGGCTCAGGAGATCGAGGCCGGCGACAATCTCGACGCGGCCTTGCGCAGCTTGCAGGCGATCACCGGTGAGGCGGTCGGCGCCGAAGACCTCGCGCCGATGTTGCCGTCGCGCTCGGTGCAGCCGCTGGTGCCAGCGCGTTTCGAGCCCTGGCGCGACCTGGCCTTGGCGCACAACGCCGAGCTGGCCAGCCAGCGGCATGCGCTGGACGTCGCAGCCCAAGGGGTGGAGCGTCAACGTGCCGGGCACCTGCCGAGCCTGAGTGCTTACATCAGCAAGGGGATTTCCAGTTCGAGCTCGGAGAGTACCTACAACCAGCGCTACGACACCGACAGCGTCGGCATCCAACTGAGCGTGCCGTTGTTTGCCGGTGGTGGTGTGTCGGCGCGGGTGCGCCAGGCGCAGGCCGAGCGCGATGGCTTGCAGTTCCAGGTCGATGCGCAGGTCAGCGACACGCTCAATCAGTTGCGTCGCCAGTTCAACCTGTGCGCCAGCAGCACGGCGAAGATCCGCGCCTACGGGATGGCAGTGAATGCGGCCAGTGCGTTGGTCGAGGCGACCCGGCGCAGCGTGCAGGGGGGAGAGCGGGTCAACCTCGATGTGCTCGATGCCGAGCAGCAGCTGTACGGGGCGCGGCGTGATCTGGCCCAGGCCCGGCATGAGTACCTGCGGGCCTGGGTGCAGTTGCGCTACTTGGCGGGGGTATTGGATGCCAAGGATGTGGAGGTATTGAACGGGTACTTCGTGGCGCGCGGTTGAAGGCGGTGTCGCTTGATGGCTGCACCGCTTCTACGGGCTTTGCATCCTGTCAGTGCTCCGCCACCGCCTTGCGTCTGAGCACCTGTTCGCCGTGTTCATCGATGTCCATCACCGGCACTTCGTTGCCATCGGCATCGAACAGCTTGCCATCCTTGAAGTAGTCGCCATCGCGCAGCACCGAGATGTCCGAATACTGGATGGTGCGCTCGTACCCGGCGGCGAATACCGACTGCTG
This sequence comes from Pseudomonas wayambapalatensis, assembly GCA_014268975.2. Taxonomy (GTDB): domain Bacteria; phylum Pseudomonadota; class Gammaproteobacteria; order Pseudomonadales; family Pseudomonadaceae; genus Aquipseudomonas; species Aquipseudomonas wayambapalatensis. The sequence continues at coordinate 1,073,153 of CP077096.1, forward strand.
GTCCGAGTTGCCGGCGGTAAAGTGGTTGAAGATCAGGTTCAGCAGGATCGCCATGATCGCCGCCGAGCTGATGCCCGAGTGGAAGATGGTTTCGAACCAGCTGGGGAACTGGTGGTAGAAGTTCGGCGCGGCGATGGGGATCATGCCGAAGCCCAGCGAGGCGGCCACGATGATCAGGTTGACGTTGTTCTTGTAGTTCACCTTCGACAGGGTACGGATGCCGCTTGCCGCCACGGTGCCGAACAGCACGATGCCTGCGCCGCCCAGCACCGGGGTGGGTACTGCGGCAATGATCCGGCCCATGATCGGCAGCAGGCCGAGCACCACCAGGATCACCCCGCCCGTGGCGACCACGTAGCGGCTCTTCACCCCGGTCACGGCCACCAGGCCGACGTTCTGGGCGAACGCGCTCTGGGTGAAGGAGCCGAAGATCGGCGCCAGGATGCTCGACGCCATGTCGGCACGCAGGCCATCGCCCAGGCGCTTGGAGTCGACCTTGGTGTCGATGATCTCACCGACCGCGAGGATATCCGCCGAGGTCTCCACCAAGGTCACCATGATCACGATGCACATCGACAGGATCGCCGCGATATGGAACGTCGGCATGCCGAAGTGGAACGGGGTAGGGAAGGCGAACATCGGGCCTTCGCCGACCTTGCTGAAATCGGCCATGCCCAGCGCCCAGGCGATCAGGGTGCCGGCGACCATGGCCAGGAGGATCGACAGGCGCGAGATGCTGGCGCTGCCCAGCTTGCTCAGCAGCAGGACGATGGCGAAGGTCAGCGCCGCCAGGCCGATGTTGGCCATGCTGCCGAACTCCGGCGAAGCGCTGTTGCCGCCCATCACCCAGCGTGCGGCCACCGGCATCAGGGTCAGGCCGATGGTGGTGATGACGATGCCGGTGACCAGCGGCGGGAAGAACTTGGTGATTCGCGAGAACACCGGAGTGATCAGAAAGCCGATCAGCGATGCCGCCATGACTGCGCCCAGCACCGCCGGCAGGCCTCCGCCGCCCTGGCTGCCGAGAATCGCCCCCATGGTGGCCACGCCAGCGAACGACACGCCCTGTACCAGTGGCAACTGGCAGCCGAAGAAGGGTAGCCCGAGGGTTTGCAACAAGGTGGCCAGTCCGCCAGCAAACAACGATGCGGCAATCAGCAGGCCGATCTCTGCCGGGGCCAGGCCGGCGGCCTGACCCAGGATCAGTGGCACGGCGACGATCCCTCCGTACATGGTCAGGACATGCTGCAGGCCATAAGCCAGGTTGGCACCAAGCCCGAGGTTTTCGTCCTCGGGACGCTTGGCAGGAGACGTGCTGGTGGACGTAGTCATTGGAGCAGGCTCTCTGTTTATTGTTGTGCCGATACTGTAGACAGCTCCGACAGAATATTGCTAGATCAATTGTATACAATATTTTGATCTGGGCAGCCGCAGACCCGGCAGGACGGTGTTCCTGACCGCAATGCAGATAGCGTTCCAATATGGGGAGGGCGGTTTAGAAGGGTGTGTACAAAAAGCTCGGCAGCTCGTGAAAAGCTGTCTAGATGGGCAGGAAATAGGGGTAGGTCATTTGCTTAGCAGGCTAAAAGATTTCAATCTTCGATGAGTTCGCGCAGCTCGCGCATCATTTCGGTGCTGTCGGCCAGGTTCAGTTCCACAAGACGGTGCAGATGGGTCATCGAATCGACGTCGATATAGAGGCAGACGAAACCCAGGCGAGTGGGTTCTTCGTGGCGCAGTTCCACCTGCATGCGGACCTTGACCTCTTTGTCGAGGTGGATGAGCGCATCGAAATCCTGGGTCAGGTCGGCGTCCCAGGGCTCCGGCCGCTCGACCAGCAGGCCCTTGAGCGACAGGTCGAGCAGTTTCACCGGCCAGCGCTGCTCGCCTTGGCACAGTTCGGTGGCGGCGTCGAAGTCGATGCGCTGGAAGCGCCTGCGCTCGTCAGTTCCGGAAGGATGGGTCATGGCGGATCCTCGTCAGTTGATCTGACTATAGACCAGCCACGCCCGTTGCGGTTTGGCCGCGACTGATGCGATTCAGCCTGTGCCAGGGCGGGCGCTGGGCTGCTCCGCCTGCTGGGGGGGCGCGGGGGTGATCAGTGGCTCCTTGCGAACCTGCAGCGCGACCAGAATCCCTGCTGCCAACAGCACAAGCAAGCCGATTTGTATGGCCCGGATACGGTTCTTCATTAGGGCATCCCTGCCTCGATCAGCGATGCCGAAATGATCGAGCGGTCTGGGCTGCAGCACAACTGGCAGAAATATCAGGTCGCTTTTCGCACCCTGCCCGCGCCGCTCTAGGGCGGCGCGGGCAGGGTGCAATTCAATATGGTAAAGCTGGCGAGCAGGCCCTAGACTCAGTGAGCTGTCTATTCCAACCACTTAGCTGGAAGCATGCCATGAATAACAATAACAGCCTGCTACGTCACATCCCGTGGCTGGCGCTGGCAGTCATAGGAGCCTGTGCGCTGGGTGTGGTCGCCCTGCGTCGCGGTGAAGCCATCAACGCCTTGTGGATCGTGGTCGCGGCTGTGGCCATCTACCTGGTCGCCTACCGCTACTACAGCCTGTTCATCGCCACTAAGGTGATGCAACTCGATCCGCGCCGGGCCACACCGGCGGTACTCAACAACGATGGCCTGGACTACGTCCCGACCAACAAGCACATCCTCTTCGGTCACCATTTCGCCGCCATCGCTGGCGCCGGCCCGCTGGTCGGCCCGGTGCTCGCCGCGCAGATGGGCTACCTGCCCGGTACACTCTGGCTGATTGCCGGCGTGGTACTGGCAGGGGCCGTGCAGGACTTCATGGTCCTGTTCCTCTCCACCCGCCGTAACGGCCGTTCGCTGGGCGACATGGTGCGCGAGGAAATGGGCCGCATTCCGGGCACCATCGCCCTGTTCGGCTGCTTCCTGATCATGATCATCATCCTTGCGGTGCTGGCGCTGATCGTGGTCAAGGCCTTGGCCGAGAGCCCGTGGGGCATGTTCACGGTGATGGCGACCATCCCGATCGCCATGTTCATGGGCATCTACATGCGCTTCATCCGCCCGGGCCGTATTGGCGAGATTTCGCTGATCGGCGTGGTGCTGCTGCTGGCATCGATCTGGCTGGGCGGCGTGATCGCGGCGGATCCTGTGTGGGGCCCGGCGTTCACCTTTACCGGCGTGCAGATCACCTGGATGCTGGTCGGCTATGGCTTCGTCGCCGCCGTGCTGCCGGTGTGGCTGGTGCTGGCACCGCGTGACTATCTCTCGACCTTCCTCAAGATCGGCACCATCATCGGCCTGGCCATCGGTATCCTGATCATCGCGCCGGAGCTGAAAATGCCGGCCCTGACCCAGTTCACCGACGGTACCGGCCCTGTGTGGAAGGGCACCCTGTTCCCGTTCCTGTTCATCACCATCGCCTGCGGCGCAGTGTCCGGCTTCCATGCCCTGATCAGCTCGGGCACCACGCCCAAGCTGCTGGACAATGAAACCAACGCCCGCTACATCGGCTACGGCGGCATGCTGATGGAGTCGTTCGTCGCCATCATGGCCATGGTCGCCGCCTCGGTCATCGAGCCGGGCGTGTACTTCGCCATGAACAGCCCGGCCGCAGTGGTCGGTGCCGACGTCGTGTCGGTGGCGCAGACCGTCAGCAGTTGGGGCTTCACCATCACCCCCGAGCAGCTCGAGGCCACCGCCCGTGACATCGGCGAGCACACCATCCTGGCGCGTGCCGGTGGTGCACCGACGCTGGCGGTGGGGATCGCGCAGATCCTCCACCAGGTATTGCCGGGTGAGAACACCATGGCCTTCTGGTACCACTTCGCGATCCTGTTCGAGGCGCTGTTCATCCTGACTGCCGTGGATGCCGGTACCCGTGCCGGGCGCTTCATGCTGCAGGACCTGCTGGGCAGCTTCGTGCCAGCGCTCAAGCGCACCGAGTCGTGGACCGCCAACCTGATCGGCACCGCCGGTTGCGTGGCGCTGTGGGGCTACCTGCTGTACCAGGGCGTGATCGACCCGCTGGGCGGTATCAACACCCTGTGGCCGCTGTTCGGTATCTCCAACCAGATGCTGGCCGGTATCGCGCTGATGCTCGGCACCGTGGTATTGATCAAGATGAAGCGCGAGCGCTATATCTGGGTCACCTTGCTGCCAGCGCTGTGGCTGCTGATCTGCACCACCACCGCAGGCCTGATCAAGCTGTTCGACCCGAACCCGGCAGTCGGCTTCCTGGCCCTGGCCAAGAAGTACAGCACCGCGCTGGATGCCGGTCAGGTCCTGGCCCCGGCCAAGGACATCGGCCAGATGCAGCACGTGATCTTCAACGCCTACACCAACGCCGGTCTCACCGTGCTGTTCCTGGTGGTGGTGTTCAGCGTACTGTTCTTCGCCATCAAGGTCGGTATCGCCGCCTTGGGTCGCAAGGAGCGCAGCGACAAGGAAACCCCATTCCAGGCCCTGCCTGACGCTTGAGAGGATTGCAGCGATGTTCAACGACCTGGGGCGACTGGGTAAGTATCTGGGGCAGGCTGCCCGACTGATGGTCGGCATGCCCGATTACGACACCTATGTCGAGCACATGCAGAACAAGCATCCGGACAAGCCGGTGATGAGCTACGAGGACTTCTTCAAGGAGCGCCAGGAAGCCCGTTACGGTGGCAAGGCCGGCCCCAAGTGCTGTTGAGTCTGTAACTTGCTTGAACCTGTGGGAGCCCGCGCAATCGGGCTCCCACAGTCATTTTCGGCTTCAATGGAGGCAAACGCGTGCATACCCCGATTCCCGTCACCGTGCTCACCGGCTTTCTCGGTGCCGGCAAGACCACCCTGCTCAAGCACATGCTCAAGGCCGAGCATGGCCTGAAGATCGCCGTGATCGAAAACGAATTCAGCGAGGCGGGCATCGACAGCCAACTGCTGGGCGACGAACCGGTACAGGTGATGACCCTGGCCAACGGTTGTGTGTGCTGCAGCATCCATGGCGACCTTACCCGTGCCCTGTACCTGCTGCTCGAACGCCAGGATGCCGGTGAAATCGCCTTCGATCGCCTGGTGATCGAGTGCACCGGCCTCGCCGACCCGGCGCCGGTGGCGCAGACCTTCTTCATCGACGAGGAGCTGCGCGAACGCTACATCCTCGACGGCATCATCACCCTGGTGGACGCCAAGCATGCCGAGTTCCACCTGACCCAGGCCATCGCCCAGGCCCAGGTCGGGTTTGCCGATCGCCTGCTGCTGAGCAAGACCGACCTGGTCGAGCCTGATGTGGTCGAGGCGCTGCGCGAGCGTTTGGCGCGGATCAATGGCCGCGCACAGATCCGCGTGGTCGAGCATGGTCGTATCGACCTGGCTGAGCTGCTCGATGTGCGCGGTTTCAACCTCAACCCGGACTTGGGGCTGAGCCCGAGGCCGACCCTGCGTCCGGTGCTCAAGCCCGCGACCCCGGACCGTATCTCCACCCTTGTGCTACGCACGGAAAAGCCGCTGGACATCGACCGCCTCAGCGACTTCATGAACCAGTTGCTGGAAGACCATGGCAAGCAATTGCTGCGTTACAAGGGTGTGTTGAACATCGCCGGGGAGGACCGTCGGCTGGTGTTTCAGGGCGTGCTCAAGCTGTATGGCTTCGACTGGGATGCCGAGTGGAAAGAGGGCGAGGTGCGCGAAAGCGTGATGGTGTTTATCGGTGATGAGCTGCCGCAAGACCGGATACGCGGGGATTTTGCCGCGTTGGCTGGCTGACAGGTGCGCAAGACATAAGCAAAAAGCCCGGCACAAGGCCGGGCTTTTTCACATCAGGCGATTGCCAATCAGTTGCCGTACACCGGCAGCTTCTTGCAGATGGCCTTGACCTTCTCACGCACGGCGTCGATCACCGCTTCGTTGTTCAGGTCGGCGAGGATGTCGCAGATCCAGCCGGCCAGCTCGCGGCACTCGGCTTCCTTGAAGCCACGGGTGGTGACGGCTGGGGTACCGAAGCGCAGGCCCGAGGTGACGAACGGCGAACGTGGGTCGTTCGGGACCGAGTTCTTGTTCACGGTGATGAAGGCTTTGCCCAGCGCGGCGTCAGCGTCCTTGCCCGAGATTTCCTGCTTGATCAGCGACAGCAGGAACAGGTGGTTCTCGGTGCCGCCGGAAACGACGTCGAAACCACGCTCGATGAACACGCTGGCCATGGCCTGGGCGTTCTTCACTACCTGCTGCTGGTAGGCCTTGAACTCAGGCTGCAGGGCTTCCTTGAAGCAGATCGCCTTGGCGGCGATGACGTGCTCCAGCGGGCCACCCTGGGCGCCCGGGAAGACCGCGGAGTTCAGCTTCTTCTCGATGTCGGCGTTGGCACGGGCCAGGATCAGGCCGCCACGTGGACCACGCAGGGTCTTGTGGGTGGTGGTGGTGACCACGTCGGCGAATGGAACCGGGTTCGGGTAGACGCCAGCGGCGACCAGGCCAGCGACGTGGGCCATGTCGACGAACAGGTAGGCACCGACCTTGTCGGCGATTTCGCGGAAGCGGGCGAAGTCCAGGACCTGCGAGTAGGCGGAGAAGCCGGCGACGATCATCTTCGGCTTGTGCTCGACAGCCAGGCGCTCGACTTCGTCGTAGTCGATCAGGCCGTTGCCGTCGATGCCGTACTGAACGGCGTTGTACAGCTTGCCCGAAGAGCTGACGCTGGCGCCGTGGGTCAGGTGACCGCCGTGGGCCAGGCTCATGCCCAGGATGGTGTCACCGGCCGACAGCAGGGCCAGGTAGACGGCAGCGTTGGCCTGGGAGCCGGCGTGCGGCTGGACGTTGGCGTAGTCGGCGCCGAACAGTTCCTTGGCGCGGTCGATGGCCAGTTGCTCGACGACGTCGACGTACTCGCAACCGCCGTAGTAGCGCTTGCCTGGGTAGCCTTCTGCGTACTTGTTGGTCAGAACCGAGCCCTGGGCCTCCATGACCGCTGGGCTGGTGTAGTTTTCCGAAGCGATCAGCTCGATATGCTCTTCCTGGCGCAGGGCTTCTTGCTGCATGGCTTCGAAGAGCTCGGCGTCGTACTTGGCAATGGTCAAATCACGGCTGAACATGGCGGTCCTCAAGGATCGGGGCTGAATTGGGATGGCATTCTAACCGATTGGGTCGGGCCTGGCATATGAAGTGGCATCAAGTCGCGGACCAGTGGGCTTCATGTTGCAGACCGCGCGGGGACTGGGCTGAGACGGGGCGCTAGTTGACTCCGAAGTCCGTTTTTTCGATGCCTGGTGGAGGCTGGATTGGTGTCCAGCTTCTTCGGGCAGTCCACCCTGTAGGAGCGGGCTTGCCCGCGAAAAAGACACCGCGCTGCCCGGCACGGGCTACGCCCGTGTTCGCCGGAAAAGCCCGCTCCTACAGGGATTGGGGCTGGCCTTTGGATTTTGAACAGAGCAGGGATCGCGCAGGGTCGTTATTTCTTACTGGAACATGAACAAGGTTTCGTTGCTGAACTGCGCCTCGAACTGGTTGGCCGGCATCGGCCGGCCGAACAGGTAGCCCTGGACTTCGTCGCAGCCGTGCTCACGCAGGAACTCCAGCTGTTCATGCGTCTCCACGCCTTCGGCGATCACCGCCAGGTTGAGGCTGTGGGCCATGGCGATGATTGCCCGCGCGATCTGCGCATCCTGCTCGCCTTCGGGCAGGCCGTCGACGAAGGTGCGGTCGATCTTCAGCACGTCGATGGGGAACTGCTTGAGGTAGTTGAGCGACGAATAGCCCGTGCCGAAGTCGTCCACCGCTATGCTCAGGCCCAGGTTCTTCAGGCTGTCGAGGATCTGCATGGCCTCGTTGACCTCGCGCATCAGGATACTTTCGGTCAGCTCCAGCTCCAGGCACGCCGGCGGCAGGCCGGTTTCTTCGAGAATGGTCGCGATCCGCGTCCCCAGCTGGCCGTCGGAGAACTGCCGCGCCGAGATGTTCACCGACACCTTGGGCACCCGCACCTTGGCCTTGTGCCAGGCCTTGAGCTGGCGACTGGCCTCGCGCAACACCCAGTCGCCGACGTCGACCACCAGGCCCAGTTCCTCGATCACCGGGATGAAGTCGCCCGGCGGCACCAGGCCGCGACGTGGATGGCGCCAGCGCAGCAGCGCTTCGGCGCCGGTCAGGCGCTTGCCGTCGCCGCTGAACTGCGGCTGGTAGTAAAGCATGAACTCGTTCTGCTCCAAGGCGTGGCGCAGATCGCTTTCCAGCTCCAGGCGCTCCAGGGCACTGGCGTTCATGTCGGCCTGGTAGAACTGGAAGTTGTTCTTGCCGCGCTCCTTGGCGTGGTACATCGCCGTGTCGGCGTTCTTCATCAGTTGGCTCAGCTCGTTGCCGTCCTGCGGGCTGAGGGCGATGCCGATACTGGCGGTGACGAAGAACTCGCGATTCTCCAGCACGAATGGCCGCACCAGGCTGGCGAGGATGTTCTCGGCCACATGAATGGCGCGGTTCAGCGCCATTTCGCGGCTGGTACGCGACTGCAGCAGCAGGGTGAACTCGTCGCCGCCCATGCGCGCCACGGTGTCGTCTTCATCGACACAGGCCAGCAGGCGCTCGGCCATGTCCTTGAGCATGCGATCGCCTGCGGCGTGGCCGAGGGAGTCGTTGATCGGCTTGAAACGGTCGAGGTCGAGGAACATCAGCACCACCCACGACTTGTGCCGCTCGGCCTGCTGCAATGCCGTGTGCAGGCGGTCCTGGAACAGCGTGCGGTTGGGCAGGTGGGTGAGGGCGTCGTAGTACGCCAGGCGGTGGATGCGCTGCTCGCTGGCCTTGCGCTCGCTGATGTCGGTGAAGAAACACACATAGCTGGCCAGGTCGCGCTCATCGTCGAGCACCGCGGTGATGCCGACCCAGGCCGGATAGTGCTCGCCGCTGCGGCGCTTGAGCCACACTTCGCCTTCCCAGGTGCCGCGCTGGTTCAGTTGCTTGAGCACATAGCCCAGGTGCGCGTCCTGCTGGCCTTCGACGGTGAGCATGTTCGGGCGCTGGTCGAGTACTTCATCGGGCGCATAGCCGCTGACCCGGCTGAAGGCTTCGTTGACCTGGACGATATAGCCGGCCGGGTCGGTGATCAGGATCGCCGAGGTCGAGTGCTCGAATACCGTTGCCGCCATGCGCAGGTCTTTCTCGGCGCGTCGCTGCTGGCTGATGTCGCGCCCCACCCCAAGCACGCCTTCGAAGCGTTCGTGATCGTCCCACACCAGCACCAGGCGCAGCTCGATGGGGATCTTGCGACCGTCGGCACGCAGGCAGTCGAACAGGAATACCTGGGTGGGCAGTTGACTGCGCAACTGGCGCAGTTGCTCGCGGTCGTCCAGCGCCTTGCTGACCCGCTCCATGAGGCTCTGCATGCCGCTGAGCTGGGAGGGGTTGGCGATGATCGATGGCCAGCCGTTGTCGAAGATGTAGTCCACCGGATAGCCCAGCACCGTCTGCACCGAGGGGCTGATGTAGTTGAGCTGCAACTGGTTGTCGGTGGAGAAGATCACGTCGCTGATGCTTTCGGCGAGCATCCGGTAGCGCTGCTCGCTGTCACGCAGCGACTGGCTGGCCTCGATCTGCACCGTGACGTCCTTGCCCACGCCGATGATCCGCGTGACCTGGCCTTCGCCATCGCGGGCCAGGACCTGCTCGCGGATGTCGTAGCAGCGCCAGCCGCCGTCGCGGTGGCGGAAGCGCAGTTGGCAGTGCAGCGACTGGCTGTGACCGCTGTCGCGCTGTTGCTGGCGCAGGCTGCGGTAGTGCTCGGCATCCTCGGGGTGCAGCAGCAGCTCCCAGAAGTGATCGCCCATCTGCGCAAGCTCCGAGCGGTCGTAGCCCAGGGTTTGCCCCAGATGGCGGTTGCTGAAGATCATGCGCCGGTTGTGCACGTCCTGAACGTAGAGCTGGTCGGGTACGGTACGCACGACGTCCGACCAGAAGCTTTCACGTTCGAGCAGCGACAGTTCGACCTGCTTGCGGCTGGTGATGTCGCTGATGCTGAGGATCACGGCCTGATAGTCGCGCCGCTGCTGGGGCAGGCGGGCCATCAGCCACAGGTGCAGCTCGCCACCCAGTGGCGAGGGCAGGCGTACTTCCAACTCGAACTGCGCGCGCTGTTCGATCAGGGCGTCGAGCAACTGCATGCCGATACTCTCGCGGCCGTCGCCGCTGCCCTCGATCAACCGCTGCCAGGCGCCCTCGTTGCAGGTCACGTTGAGCAACTGGCGTGCAACTTCGTTGATCTCGGTGATCTTCAGTTCCTGCAGCAGGTTGCGGCGCAGGCTCGGCTCCAGTGCCAGGCTCTGCTTGAGCGCGGCGAGGTTGCGCAGGTGGTAGCGATCGAGCTGGCCGGGCAGGCTCGACAGGTCGAGTACGCACAGGGCCACGCCGGTGCTCTCGAAGATATCCTGATAGCGCCGGCGGTCTTCCTGCAGGGCCTGCTGGCGGCGGCGCATGTTGATCAGCGCCAGGCCCGGCAGCAGGGCGCAGAACAGCACCAGCAGGCTCTTGCCCAGCAGGGCCGGCAACAGTTTATCGCGGGCCGAGGCCGGGTCGTGCAGGCCGCGGACCTGCCAGGTACTGTTGTCGATGAAGGCCAGCAGCACGCTGTGCAGCGCCGATGGGTTGGCGTGGGCGACACCGCTGCGCTCGATGACTGCGCCGTCACGGCTGTTTTCCAGCAGCCAGAGCGGGTGGATATGTGTGTTGAGCTTGCTGGTCAGCTCCTGGTAGTAGTCGGCGGACAGGCGCAGCAGCCAGTAGCCGCGATCTTGTTCGGTGGGCTGGCGCAGCAGCAGGTAGACCAGCTGGTTGTCGCTCGAATTACCATAGAAGTAGGCGTTACCCTGGTTCAGACGTACCAGGCCGTCGATCGTTTGGCGGTCGGGGCTGTCGCGCAGGCTGTCGCCGCGGATTTGCCCGTTGCTGTCCAGCCAGGCCAGGCCACGCAAGGCCGGCAAGCGTCCCCTGAGTGTCTGCAGCAGCGCCGGCAGGGCCGCAGGCGACGGCGGCTTGACGTAGGGCTGCAGCAGATTCATGGCCTGCTGCGCCTTGAGCGCCATGTTCAGGGTCAGGTGGTGGGCCAGTTCCGCACTCGTCGCCACGCTTTGCTGGCGCAGGTCGGCCTGTGTGTGGCGGAACTGCGAGAACAGTTGCCAGAACAACAGCCCCAGCAGGACCAGGGCCAGCAGGGCAAGCGCACCCTTGAGCGAGCCTCGCAACGAAGCAGGCGGCGCAGGACGCTGGATGGGCGGTCGGGTGAAGTTGGTCAAGCGTTGGTCCTGCGATTGGGCTGGCGAAGGCAGGGGGGATCATGCACGCGGCATGCCGCCGTGGCGCACTATAAGGCCGGACATACGAAAGCGGCTAGGCTCTGTCTGATATGTATCTGCACTCCCCCATACTGCGTTGAAACGTGGCTCGGAATGCTCATGTACTCCAGTACACTGCGCTTCCTCCCCCCGTTTCGCCTTGTCTGGCCTTCGCGCAGACACATTTCAGACGGACCCTAGCATGCCTCGGATTATGGCAAAGTGCCAGCCGATATGTCTCGTCCCGGCGCCGGCCGGGTGTTCGGCAAGCCCCTGCAACCTGTGCGAGAATGCCGGCCGTTTCATAGTCAACGCATCGGAGAAGCACGGTTTGGTTACCCACTATTCCACCAATGGCCTCGATTCCGCCTGTGGGCGCAGCAGTCAGACTTTGGTCAGCACTGCCGTGGCCGACGACGTATCCTGCAAGTCCTGCCAGCGCTCGTTCGCCAAGCCCGACGCTGCGGCTGCCCAGCGCAAGACGCCGTCGCTGGCCGAGCTGCGCAAGTCGGCCAAGGCTGCGCTCGAGCCGGCCGAAGTCGCGGTTGTTGCCGCCGAGGTGAAACCTGCAGCGAAGGTTGTGAGCAAACCGGCGAGCAAGCCGGCCGGCAAGACCGTCGAGACCCCGGTCCGCACCGGCGGTTTCAGCGTCAAGGCCGCCTGGGCCGCGCGCCTGGCCGAAGAAAGCGGGCGGTCGCGCCTGCCGCGCGGCAAGGGCAAGCAGCGTCACGTCTGATCGCTCGCGCAATGCCGACGTGCAGATCCTGCACATGGCAGCCATTCACCAAGACTTGGCGTAGAATGGCCAGCTTTGTTCAACGACACCTCGAATACAGATCGCCCTGACCCGTTCAGGGCGATCGTCGATGTCTTTACCTATCCATATAGAGGGCTTGGTTTTGGCTCAATACGTCTACACCATGCATCGGCTGAGCAAGGTCGTGCCGCCGAAGCGGGAAATTCTCAAGAACATCTCCCTGTCGTTCTTCCCCGGCGCCAAGATCGGCGTGCTGGGCCTGAACGGCGCCGGTAAGTCCACGCTGCTGCGGATCATGGCGGGTGTCGACAAGGAATTCGACGGCGAAGCCCGTCCGATGCCCGACATCAATGTCGGCTACCTGCCGCAGGAGCCCCAGCTGGACCCGAACAAGACCGTGCGTGAAGTGGTCGAGGAAGCGGTCAGCGTGATCAAGGACGCCCAGGCGCGCCTGGACGAGGTCTACGCCGCCTACGCCGACCCGGATGCCGACTTCGACAAGCTGGCCGCCGAACAGGCCAAGCTCGAAGCCATCCTGCAGGCCGCTGACGGTCACAACCTGGAGCGTCAGCTGGACGTCGCTGCCGACGCTCTGCGCCTGCCGGCCTGGGATGCGCGCATCGAGCACCTGTCTGGTGGCGAGAAGCGTCGTGTGGCCCTGTGTCGCCTGCTGCTGTCGGCCCCTGACATGCTGCTGCTAGACGAACCGACCAACCACCTGGACGCCGACTCGGTGGCCTGGCTGGAGCGCTTCCTGCACGACTTCCCTGGCACCGTGGTCGCCATTACCCACGACCGTTACTTCCTCGACAACGTCGCCGGCTGGATCCTCGAACTGGACCGCGGCGCGGGCATCCCGTACGAAGGCAACTACTCGGGCTGGCTGGAGGCCAAGTCGGAACGTCTGGCGCAGGAATCCAAGCAGCAGAGCGCCCACGAGAAGGCCATGAAAGAGGAACTGGAGTGGGTGCGCAAAGGCGCCAAGGCCCGCCAGTCCAAGTCCAAGGCTCGCCTGCAGCGTTTCGAAGAGATGCAGTCGCAGGAGTTCCAGAAGCGCAGCGAGACCAACGAGATCTACATCCCGGCAGGTCCGCGCCTGGGCGACAAGGTCATCGAGTTCAAGAACGTCTCCAAGGGCTATGGCGACCGCGTGCTGATCGACAACCTGTCGTTCTCCATGCCAAAAGGCGCCATCGTCGGCGTTATCGGCGGTAACGGCGCCGGTAAGTCGACCCTGTTCCGCATGCTGATGGGCAAGGAGCAGCCGGACTCGGGCAGCATCGAGATCGGTGAAACCGTGCAACTGGCCTGCGTCGACCAGAGCCGCGAGGACCTGGACGGCAGCAAGACCGTGTTCCAGCAGATCTCCGACGGTTCCGACCAGATCCGCATCGGCAACTACGAGATCCCGTCGCGCACTTATGTGGGCCGTTTCAACTTCAAGGGCGGCGACCAGCAGAAGTTCGTCAAGGACCTCTCCGGTGGTGAGCGTGGCCGTCTGCACCTGGCACTGACCCTGAAAGAGGGCGGCAACGTCCTGCTGCTCGACGAACCGTCCAACGACCTGGACGTCGAGACCCTGCGTTCGCTGGAGGAAGCCCTGCTGGACTTCCCGGGCGCCGCTATCGTGATTTCCCACGACCGTTGGTTCCTGGACCGCGTGGCGACCCACATCCTGGCTTACGAGGACGACTCGAACGTGGTTTTCTTCGAGGGCAACTACACCGAGTACGAAGCCGATCGCAAGAAACGCCTGGGCGACGCTGCTGCCCAGCCGCACCGGGTACGGCACAAGAAGCTGGCGCAGTAAGCCGGTTTTTGTTGCACAAGGATGGGGCCCTCAGGGGCCCCATTTTTGTGCCTTGCTGGGAGCGGTGGTGCTTCATTCGCGGGCAAGCCCGCTCCTACAAAGTAAGCTTGCCGGTCCAGGCCCTTGTAGGAGCGGGCTTGCCCGCGAATGCCACACCTCAGTGACGGTTTGTATACATTTATATAAAACGCACCAAAAAAATTCAGAAAAACGACATTTTGCCCTGTTCCAGTGCGATTGCTTCTTGATAGAGTCCGGAAAAAATCAATAAGTCCAATCCTCTTGGTGAGATGTCTACCATGATCGAATCCGTCGACCATTTCCTCGCACGCCTGAAGCAGCGTGACCCTGCCCAGCCCGAATTCCACCAGGCTGTCGAAGAGGTGCTGCGCAGCCTCTGGCCGTTCCTCGAAGCCAACCCCCACTACCTGCAGGCCGGCATCCTGGAACGCATGGTCGAGCCGGAGCGTGCCGTGCTGTTCCGCGTGTCGTGGGTCGATGACCAGGGCAAGGTCCAGGTCAACCGCGGCTATCGCATCCAGATGAGCAGCGCCATCGGCCCCTACAAGGGCGGGCTGCGCTTCCACCCGTCGGTGAACCTGGGCGTGCTCAAGTTCCTGGCCTTCGAACAGGTGTTCAAGAACTCGCTGACCTCGCTGCCCATGGGTGGCGGCAAAGGTGGCTCGGACTTCGACCCCAAGGGCAAGAGCGATGCCGAAGTCATGCGCTTCTGCCAGGCATTCATGAGCGAGCTGTACCGCCACATCGGCGCCGACCTCGACGTGCCGGCCGGTGACATCGGTGTTGGCGCCCGTGAGATCGGCTTCATGTTCGGCCAGTACAAGCGCCTGGCCAACCAGTTCACCTCGGTGCTGACCGGCAAGGGCATGACCTATGGCGGCAGCCTGATCCGGCCGGAAGCCACCGGCTACGGCTGCGTGTACTTCGCCGAGGAGATGCTCAAGCGTAAAGACCTGCGTATCGACGGGCGTCGCGTGGCCATCTCCGGTTCTGGCAACGTGGCCCAGTATGCGGCGCGCAAGGTCATGGACCTGGGCGGCAAGGTGATTTCGCTGTCCGACTCCGAAGGCACGCTGTTCTGCGAGGCCGGGCTGAACGACGAGCAGTGGGATGCGCTGATGGAGCTCAAGAACGTCAAGCGTGGCCGCATCAGCGAGCTGGCCGAGCGTTTTGGCCTGGAGTTCCGCAAGGGCCAGACGCCGTGGAGCCTACCGTGCGATATCGCCCTGCCGTGCGCCACCCAGAACGAACTGGACGTCGAGGACGCCCGCGCCTTGCTGCGCAACGGCTGCGTCTGCGTCGCCGAAGGCGCCAACATGCCGACCACGCTCGAGGCGGTGGATGTGTTCATCGAGGCGGGCACCCTGTTCGCACCGGGCAAGGCGTCCAACGCCGGTGGCGTTGCGGTGTCGGGCCTCGAGATGTCGCAGAACGCCATGCGCCTGCTGTGGACGGCGGGTGAGGTGGACAGCAAGCTGCATGCGATCATGCAGTCGATCCACCATGCGTGCGTGCACTATGGCGAGCAAGCCGATGGCTCGGTCAACTACGTCAAGGGCGCGAACATCGCCGGCTTCGTGAAAGTGGCGGATGCCATGCTGGCGCAGGGCGTGGTCTGATCCACGATGGTTAGGGGCTGCATTGCAGCCCCTAACTTTCACCCAGGATCTCGACCACCTCGATGGACAGATCCCCCGCAGGCCGCCGCCATACCACTTCATCCCCAGGCCCCGCGCCAAGCAGCGCCCGCCCCAGCGGTGAGCCCCAGTTGATCAGCCCGCGCGCTGCATCGGCCTGATCTTCCCCGACCAGCTGCACCTTGTGCTCCTCATCCTGCTCATCGACAAACCTCACCCGGCTGCCGATCTGCACCTTGTCCTGCGAGGTCGCAGGTGGCACCACCTGGGCGCTCTGTACGCGTGTGCGGAAGTAGCGCAGGTCGCGCTCGGTATCGGCCAGGCGCTGTTTGTCGGCATGCTCACCCTGGGCTTGCAGATCGCTGTGCAGGGCAATGAGCGCCGCCACGCGTTGCTGCAGTTGCGCAAGACCGCTGGCGGTGACGTAGTTGGGCTGGTCGCTGACCCGTCGCTCCACCGGCTGGCTGGCCTGGGCGGCGGCCTGGTCTTCGTTGACGAATGCTCGGCTCATGAACGGCCTCCTTGTTTCTGGAGACCATGGTGAGGGTTGTCGAGTTTCCCTGAATGTCTGGCTGCGACCTAATTGTGACGATAGGCGCGCGCTGCACCGCGGTCTTTTTCCTGCTGCCATTCGCGGTCACGCTCGTCCCAGTAGCGCTCTCGGTACTGGCGCGTGTCTTCGCTGTTCTGCATGGCATGGCACTGACGAAAACCATCGTCCCAACCGCTTTCGTAGCGACGATCGTGGAGGTAGCGCGGGACGTCCTTGCGAAAATCTCCGACCATCAGCCCCGCCGCCTGGCGGCCACTGCTGCAGCCGTCCTGGAAACCATCGGCATAGGCCGGTGGGTAGCCCTGGTCGAGCATCTGCTCGCGGGTGGACTGGCAGCCGACCAACAGCAGGGTTATCCACAGGGCGAAACCGTACCGCGACATAGACACTGGACCTCCGGGTGATAGGGGAAGTCTAGGTCGTGGATTGTCGCGGCGATGTCAAAACGCCGTCGAAGGATTGCACGTCATGATGCGAATCACTGTGGCCCCACGCAAAGGTATCAGTACTGGTACCACTTCAACTCCAGCATCACCTCGTTCTGCGCGGTGGCCAGGTGGCTGAACTCGCGCTTGGCGCTCAACCTCAGGCCCAGGTTCTGCGAAATCTCCCACTGCTGGTTCAGGCTCAGGCTGCGCCGCACTTCACCATTGGTGAAGTAATCCCCTTTTGCCTCCAGGGTCATGTTGCCCAGCCCGTTGCGCCACAGCAGGCCACCATTGAAACCGGCCGCCGGCGAGATGAACTCGGCGAAGTCATTGTGATGTTCGACCCGCACCGTACCGAGGGCAAAGCCCAGCAGGCCGTCGGCAAGCTGCCAGGTCCCACCGCCGCCGCCGTTGACGTGGCTGACCAGCACCTCGTCGTCATGCTTGCCCGGCACCCGCTCGAGACCGCCAGCCACCTGCCACGACCAGGGCTTGAGCAGTTCGTTGCGCGGGGTCAGTGAGCGGATGGTGGCCAGGTCCAGGCGTTGCACCTGCCAGTCGTTGCCCTCGTACTGGCGCAGCTTGAGCTGGAGGATCTCGATCTGTGCGCCGAGCGGGAAGCCGTAGGCGTTGTCGTTGAGGTCGTGGTAGGCCATGCGCAGACCGTATTCGGCGAAGGCGCGGTCTTCGCGGGTGCCGACACCCAGCTGCCAGGTACGCGACTGATGACCGTCCTCGGGCAGGCCGGGGCGTTCGATCTGCAGCGGTGGCGGCGGGTTGCGGTTGATCGCCCGCAGCAGCTCGAAGCTGCGCCTGGCCTGTTCGGGGTCACGCTCCTGGCCGGTGGCGCGGTAGCGTTCCAGGCGATAGGCGGCATCTTGTACCAAAGCCTGGCGTTCGCGTGGCAGGGCGGTGAACTCGGGGCTCTGCAATTGCGCAGTGTCGGCGCTGACGGCCAATACCTGCTGTTTTTCGTGATGGTCCAGTGGCTCGGCGCGGGCCAGCAGCTCGCGTTCGCGCGATGGCCGGTAGCGCACATCGGACACCAGCCCCGACTGCTTGACTGCCTTGACCGTGTCGGTGGGGATGGCGGTGAGCGGGAACTGCGAGGTCAGGTCCAGCCCGGGGCGGGCGACCTGCAGCAGCTCCAGCAGGCGGTAGGAGCAGTTCTCGTCGAAGAAGAAGTAGTCGAACTGCACCTGCTTGAGTTCCCAGACGTGCTCGACCATGCGCCCGGTCTCTTCAGGCGTCAGGTCCAGCTGGTACTCCCACAGGTCGCGGTTCTCCAGGCTGCGGTATTCGGAGAGTTTCTCCTGGTACGGCATCATCGCGAACAGCCCGGGGTAGCCGCCCATCAGGCCTTTCCAGGCGTAGAGGATGCTGTTGTCGCTGCCTTCGATATAGGCGCCGAAGTTGATCGCGTAGCTGAGCAGCGTGGTGTCGTTGCTGCGGGTGTCGGCCTTGTCGATGCGCAGCAGGGTATGGCCGAACATCGAGGACGGGCTGTTGAGGTAGGCCGCCGGGAAGATCAGCACCGCGCTGTGCGGTGCGACGTCGGCGTACCAGCGGCTGTATTCCTGGCAGTCCGGGGTCGGCAGGTCGCTGAGCTGCAGTTGCTCGCGTAGCCAGCGGGTGCGCGCCGGAAAGACGCATTGGGCGTGTTTGTCGCCCAGGTTGGCCGGGGCATACAGCGCATCGACCGTGGCCCGCAGTTCGCGATCCGGATGATGGGCGCCGTCCTCGGCGAGAAAGAATTTGTCGTCGTCCACATAACTGCGCCAACCGCCCAGCTTGGCGGTTTCGTAGTGACCCAGTGCGATCCAGTAGCGGTCGGCGGCCAACTGCTGCACGCGCGCGTCATCCAATGAAGGTGCCGCGTAGGCAGGGGCGCAGGCGCATAACGTCAGGTAGGCGAAGCGTTTGAGCATATCGGGCAACTACTTCTGAATGATGCCGAAGGGAGGCGGGCGAAACCCGCCCCGCAAGCGGGGCGGGCAGGTCGAACTTACGCTTCGGTAGCGTACTTCGCCAGTTGTGGATCCTTTTTCAGGACCGCGATGGTGTTGTTGTGGACATCTTCGGCAGTGACGTTGGCGCTGCTGAAGATCTGCTGGAAGTGGTCGTGGGTGACCGAGGCGAAGTGCGCGCGGTCTTCGGGTTTGACGCCCAGTACCACGGCGTAGGTGGTCAGGGCTTCGCCCTGGCCCTGAGCCATGTCTTCGGACAGTTCGTTCATGGTGCCATTCATGGCCAGCCACGATTTGCCGCCGTAGGTGAGCGCTGCCTTGGTAGAGCAGCCGTTGGTGCCGGAGGTCATGCCGAAGGTGGCGTTACCGGAGGTGCCGTTGGTGGTGGAGGCCAGGAAGTGCGCCGGAGTGCCGCGCTGGCCTTCGAACAGCAGGTTGCCCCAACCGCAGTTCGGGCCGCCTGGCGCTTCGGCCATGGCATTGATCGAAACCGCGGCGAACAAGGTACCCAGAAGAATCCGTTTCATAGCGTTATTCTCTTTTTCGATACGTATCAATGATCAGGGTTGTCTGGCAGTTCATGCCAGGACGGGGAAGCATTTTACCCACCCGCGCAGTTTGGAGTTTAGGCACGATCCAATAGTTGCGTAGTTGATTGCGAAAAAATCTTGGACAAACCTTTTTAACGCCTGCGACATAAAGTCCCGCGGAGCCTTGCAAGGCGCGCGCCCCCGGCGCCAGAATGCTGCGTATCCGCCCCGCCGAAGTAAGGAAACCCAATGCCCGATCCTGTTGCTGCGCGCCTGCGTCTCGCGCCTGAAGCCCTGACCCGGCGTTTTTCCCCCGAGCAGTTTGCCTTCACCAACACCGATGATCTGGAGCCGTTTCGCGGAGTACTGGGCCAGGAGCGTGCCGTCGAGGCCCTGCAGTTCGGCGTGGCCATGCCACGCCCTGGCTACAACGTCTATGTGATGGGCGAGCCGGGCACCGGCCGCTTCTCCTTCGTCAAGCGCTACCTCAAGGCCGAGGGCAAGCGCCAGCAGACCCCGGCCGACCGGGTCTACGTCAACAATTTCGAAGACACCCGCGAGCCGCGTGCGCTGGAGTTGCCGGCAGGCACTGCTGGCGAGTTCATCGCCGACATGAACGGTTTGATCGGCAACCTGCTGGCGACCTTCCCGGCGGTGTTCGAGCATCCGTCCTACCAGCAGAAGAAGGGCGCCATCGATCGCGCCTTCAACCAGCGCTACGACCGTGCCCTGGATGTGATCGAACGCGCGTCGCTGGAAAAGGACGTGGCGCTGTACCGCGACGCCAGCAATGTCGCCTTCACCCCCATGGCCGAAGGCAAGGCGCTGGATGAGGCCGAGTTCGCCCAGTTGCCTGAAGAGGTCCGCGAGCAGTTCCACGAAGACATCGCCGAGCTGGAGGAGCGTCTCAACGAGGAACTGTCCAGCCTGCCGCAGTGGAAGCGCGAGTCGAACAACCAGCTGCGCGAACTGAACGAAGAAACCATCACCCTGGCCCTGCAACCGCTGCTGGCCCCTCTGTCGGAGAAGTACGCCGAGAACGCTGCGGTGTGCGCTTACCTGCAGTCGGTGCAGTTGAACCTGCTGCGCACCGTGGTCGAGCAACTGGTCGACGATGCCAAGACCGACGCGGTGGCGCGCAAGATGCTCGAGGAGCAGTACGCGCCAAGCCTGGTGGTGGGGCATCCGGTCAATGGCGGCGCGCCAGTAGTGTTCGAGCCGCACCCGACCTACGACAACCTGTTCGGTCGCATCGAGTACAGCACCGACCAGGGCGCGCTTTCCACCTCCTACCGCCAGCTGCGTCCCGGTGCATTGCACCGCGCCAACGGCGGCTTCCTGATCCTGGAAGCGGAGAAGATGCTGGGCGAGCCCTTCGTCTGGGATGCGCTCAAGCGTGCGTTGCAGTCGCGCAAGCTGAAAATGGAGTCTCCCCTGGGCGAGCTGGGGCGCATCGCCACCGTTACCCTGACGCCGCAGATGATCCCGCTCAACGTCAAGCTGGTGATCATCGGCTCGCGTCAGCTCTACTATGCGCTGCAGGATCACGACTCGGACTTCCAGGAGATGTTCCGCGTACTGGTCGACTTCGACGAAGACATGCCGATGGTCGACGAGAACCTCGAGCAGTTCGCCCAACTGCTGCGCACGCGCACCAATGAAGAGGGCATGGCGCCGCTGACCAGCGATGCCGTGGCGCGCCTGGCGACCTTCAGCGCGCGCCTGGCCGAGAACCAGTCGCGCCTGTCGGCGCGTATCGGCGACCTGTTCCAACTGGTCAGCGAGGCGGACTTCATCCGCCAGTTGGCCAACGACGAGATGACCGATGCCGGACACATCGAGCGCGCGCTCAAGGCCAAGGCGACCCGCACCGGGCGGGTGTCGCAGCGGGTGCTCGATGACATGCTCGCCGGCATCATCCTGATCGACAGCGAGGGGGCGGCCATCGGCAAGTGCAACGGCCTGACGGTGCTGGAAGTCGGCGATTCGGCATTCGGCATGCCTGCGCGGATCTCCGCCACGGTCTACCCGGGCGGCAGCGGCATCGTCGACATCGAGCGTGAGGTCAACCTCGGCCAGCCGATCCACTCCAAAGGCGTGATGATCCTCACCGGTTACCTGGGCAGCCGCTATGCCCAGGAGTTCCCCCTGGCGATCTCGGCGAGCATCGCGCTGGAGCAGTCCTATGGCTACGTGGACGGCGACAGTGCTTCGCTTGGCGAGGCCTGTACGCTGATCTCGGCGTTGTCGCGCACGCCACTCAAGCAGTGCTTCGCCATCACCGGTTCGATCAACCAGTTCGGCGAAGTGCAGGCGGTGGGCGGGGTCAACGAGAAGATCGAAGGCTTCTTCCGCCTGTGCGAAGCGCGTGGCCTGACCGGCGAGCAAGGGGTGATCATCCCGCGCGCCAACGTCGCCACGTTGATGCTCGACGAGCGCGTGCTGCAGGCGGTCGAGGCCGGGCGCTTCCATGTCTATGCGGTGAGCCAGGCCGATGAGGCGCTGAGCCTGCTGGTGGGCGAGGACGCTGGTGCGCCCGACGAGAAGGGCGAGTTCCCCGAAGGCAGCGTCAATGCAAGGGTGGTCGAGCGCCTTCGGGCCATCGCCGAGATGATCAGCGAGGAAGAGATCAAGGACGCCGAAAAGGAACGGCTGGAGGAGATGGTGGCTGAGGCCAAGCCTGCCTGAGTCAATAAACCGGCGCTGGCGGCCAAGTGCTACCGTTCAGCGCCGGTTTTCCAGCAATGCTCACCTGTCATCTATGCTGGAACTTAAGGAGTTGTCAGGGTTCAGGATGGAAACAGCCTGTCGTGCAGGCTGAACAGGGCTTCTCAGAGGGGACGCCGCCATGCGCAACCTCAGCCTCACCCGCCAGTGCCTTGGCCTGGTGACCCGCATCGAGTGCAGCATCCGTCCGCTGGCCGGCGACAACGGCATGTGGACCTTGCTGTTTGCCGCCGGCATGGCCGGTGAGCAGCCTTCGGCGATCAAGGCGCAAGGGCCGTTTCATGGGCCGATGGTGGCCGAATCGGTGATGAACGCCATTGTCGACAGCTTGACCCTGCACGGCTACCAGGTGGCCGAAGATCCGCAAATCTGGTGCCTGCACCTGCAGGCGCAATTGCGGCGGATCAATGGCGAGCGTTGTCGCAACCTTGGGGACTACCAGTTCCGTCCGGACAATTGAAGAGGGCTCTGCGGCAACCCGCCGCAGACTTTTGCTGTCATAGATGGCTGGCTATACTCGCGCACGCTTTTTCAGTCATCTCATGAGCCCCTATCCTCCATGGAACGTATTCTCGAAAACGCGATGTATGCCTCCCGCTGGCTACTCGCTCCGATCTATTTCGGCCTGTCCCTGGGCCTGCTGGCGCTGGCGCTGAAATTCTTCCAGGAAGTGGTCCACGTCCTGCCCAACGTCTTTGCGCTGAGCGAGGCGGACCTGATCCTCGTGATCCTTTCACTGATCGACATGTCGCTGGTCGGCGGCCTGTTGGTGATGGTGATGATCTCCGGCTACGAGAACTTCGTTTCGCAACTGGACATCGACGAGAGCAAGGAGAAGCTCAACTGGCTGGGCAAGATGGATTCTTCTTCGCTGAAGATGAAGGTTGCCGCGTCGATCGTGGCCATTTCCTCGATTCACCTGCTGCGCGTGTTCATGGATGCGCAGAACATCTCCACCGACTACCTGATGTGGTACGTGATCATCCACATGACCTTCGTGGTCTCGGCTTTCTGCATGGGTTATCTGGACAAGCTGACCAAGCATTGAGTCGGTGAAGGCCGTTTCGCGGGTTTACCCGCGAAAGGCACGACGCGCCCCGACCGACGGCCCCTTGCCTAATCCCAGCTTCTGTACAAAAAATGAGCACTCATGCGGGGTTTCCGCAGCGAGGTGCATTCATGAATCTGCATCAGCTCAATTCCGAGGCCAGGGCCGGCCACGTCGATGAACTCAACCTGATCGCCATCGAAGGTGGTGACTACCTGCTCGAGGCCCGGATCAAGGGTCACGCCCATCCTCTCCACGCCCCCCGCGGAGAGCGCTTGAGGGTGCACTCGGTCGAAGATGCACGATTGCTCCTGAAAGCCCTGCCGATGCTGTCGATGAATCTGGTGCACTGGTCGGTGCAGGATGAGATGTGCGGCATGGGCAGCCACCCGGAGGAAGACCTCAAGGTCCCGATGTCCCAGCGTTCGGCCTGGTAGCTGCTTCGCGCAGCCCCAGTGTGCTAGGCTGCTTGCCCTTTTCACCAAGGGCGCGGATGCAGTGCGCCCTTAAGCGGAGCAAGCCAATGTCCGAACTCAACCTGTCCACCGACGAATCCCGCGTCAGCTACGGCATCGGCCGTCAGCTGGGCGGCCAGCTGCGCGACAACCCGCCACCGGGTGTGAGCCTGGAAGCGATCCTGGCCGGCCTGACCGACGCCTTCAACGGTGCCGACAGCCGCGTCAGCGAAGCCGACCTGTCTGCCAGCTTCAAGGTTATCCGCGAAGTGATGCAGGCCGAAGCTGCCGCCAAGGCCGAGGCCGCCGCCGCCGAGGGCAAGGCCTTCCTGGTCGAGAACGCCAAGCGTGATGGCATCACCACCCTGGCCTCGGGCCTGCAGTTCGAAGTGCTGACCGCAGGTAGCGGTGCCAAGCCGAGCCGCGAAGACAACGTGCGTACCCACTACCACGGCACCCTGATCGACGGCACCGTGTTCGACAGCTCCTACGAGCGCGGCCAGCCTGCCGAATTCCCGGTAGGTGGCGTGATCGCTGGCTGGACCGAGGCGCTGCAACTGATGAACGCGGGCAGCAAATGGCGCCTGTACGTGCCGAGCGAGCTGGCCTATGGCGCGCAAGGCGTTGGTAGCATCCCGCCGCACAGCGTGCTGGTGTTCGACGTCGAGCTGCTCGACGTTCTGTAAGACTGCGTCGTCTTCATCGCGGGACCAGCCCGCTCCCACATGTGCCCTGCAGGCTCTAATGCGCAGGTGTACTGGTGGGAGCAACTGTCTTGTTCAAAATCTAAAGACCAGCCCAATCCCTGTGGGAGCGGGCTTGTCCCGCGAAGAGGCCGGTAATGCCGGCCTCAATTCCAATCCGTTCCCCCTGGGCGCAACGCCCGCGCATAGCAGAACAGAAACAGATTCCTCACCAGCTCCTTAAGTACCCCAGGCTCGCTCGAGCTCAGGCCGTTGAGGTCCAGGTCGCCCTGGTCACGCAGTTCGTCGAGTGCTTCTTCCTCGAGCACGGCACAGACTTCGCCGGTCTCGCGATGGAGGATGCGCAGGTAGGGATGGGGGCGGTCGAGCCAGGCGTCGATCAGGTAGGTCATGGCTATTCTCCTTGGAAAACTTTCCAATGAGAATAATTCTTATTATCAAAATAGCAAGTGACTATTGGATTAATTCTGCCAAAGGGTGCAGATGATCCTGTTGCAGGATCTGTCAGGGCCACCCGAGGGCGGCCCTGCAAATAGCCTCAGACCTTGCGCACGAACTCGGACTTGAGCTTCATCGCGCCGATGCCGTCGATCTTGCAATCGATGTCGTGATCGCCGTCGCACAGGCGGATGTTCTTGACCTTGGTGCCGACCTTGACCACCAGCGAAGAGCCCTTGACCTTGAGGTCCTTGATCACGGTGACGGTGTCGCCATCCTGCAGGACGTTGCCGACCGAATCCTTTTTCACCACGTCATCGCTGTTCGCCTCGGCGTCGCCGATGGCCGACCATTCGTGGGCGCATTCGGGGCAGATCAGTTGGGTGCCATCCTCGTAGGTGTATTCGGAGTTGCAGGCGGGGCAGGGCGGCAAAGTGCTCACTTCGGTTCCTTGGTGTACAGAGGGTTAAAGGCGCACATTGTATAAGGTTTTGCGGCGAAAATGTTTTTTGTCCGCACAAAAGCATTCGCGGGCAAGCCCGCTCCCACAAAAGGCCTGATGTACTTGGGCCCTGTGGGAGCGGGCTTGCCCGCGAATGAAGACGATGCGATCTATCAGTGCGTACGCGCGACCGCGAACTCGCTCAGCTCGACCAGCGCATCACGATATTCGCTCGCCGGCAGCACTTCCAGGCAGGCGATGGCACGGGCGACGTAGTCGCGGGCCATCTGTGCGGTGTAGTCGAGCGCGCCGGAGGCTTCGACGGCGATGCGGATCTGCTCGAGGTCTTCCAGGCCACCCTTCTGGATGGCCTGGCGCACCAGCGCCGCCTGCTCTGGCGTGCCTTCGCGCATGGTGTAGATCAGCGGCAGGGTAGGCTTGCCTTCGGCCAGGTCGTCGCCGACGTTCTTGCCCAGGGTTTCGGAGTCGCCCTTGTAGTCGAGCAGGTCATCGACCAGCTGGAAGGCCACGCCCAGGTGGTCGCCGAAGGTACGCAGGGCCTCGCGCTGTTCGTCGCTGGCGCCGGCCAGCGCCGCGGCGCTGTGGGTCGAGGCTTCGAAGAGCATGGCGGTCTTGCCGCGGATGACGTCCATGTACACCTCTTCGGTGGTGCTGGCATCGCGCACGCGCGACAGTTGCAGCACTTCACCCTCGGCGATCACCCGGGTGGCCTTGGAGAGGATCTGCATGACCGGCATCGAGCCCAGTTCGACCATCATCTCGAACGAGCGCGAATAGAGGAAGTCGCCGACCAGCACGCTCGGGGCGTTGCCCCACAGGGCGTTGGCGGTGGAGCGGCCGCGGCGCATGCCGGACATGTCGACCACATCGTCGTGCAGCAGGGTGGCGGTGTGCAGGAATTCGATGGTCGCGGCCAGCAGGCGCAGGTCGTCGCCTTCGCGGCCCAGGGCCTTGCCGCACAGCAGCACCAGCAATGGGCGCAGGCGCTTGCCACCAGCGGATGTGATATAGTCGCCGATCTTCGATACCAGCGGCACGCGCGAGGTCAGCTGCTTCTTGATGATCTCGTCGACGGCGCTGAAATCGTCAGCTACCGCGCGGTAGAAGGATTGGGGTTGCATCGGCTGCTCCATTGAGGTTGCGCGGCATGCTAGGTCGCGGGTCCCGGTGTGTCAAGGCGCGCTGCCTGCACCCTCGGGGCGGCACTTGCAAGGCTTTGCCGGGTTGCGTACAATCGCGCACCCTAACTTCCTGGGCAGCACCTGCCTTACGCAATTGCACCGGGCCGTTCCAGCCTTGTGCAGCCATGCCAGCCAATACTCATCATATAAAGCGCTGGGTGAGCAGGATTATCGGAGATTCAAAATGTCCTACGCAGTAATCGTTACCGGCGGCAAGCAGTACAAAGTCGCTGAAGGTGAATTCCTCAAGATCGAGAAACTGGAAGTCGCCACTGGCGAATCCGTGACTTTCGATCGCGTTCTGCTGGTTGCCAACGGTGAAGAAGTCACCATCGGTGCTCCAGTCGTCGCTGGCGCCAAAGTAGTGGCCGAAGTGGTTTCGCAAGGCCGCCACGACAAGGTTCGCATCATCAAGTTCCGTCGTCGTAAGCACCACATGAAGCGCATGGGCCACCGCCAGTGGTTCACCGAGATCAAAATCACCGGTATCCAGGCTTAATCCCCTAGGTCCCCTGAATTTATTTGGAGAATTGAACCATGGCTCACAAGAAGGCTGGTGGTAGTACTCGTAACGGTCGCGACTCAGAATCGAAACGCCTTGGCGTGAAGATGTATGGCGGCCAGGTTATCAAGCCGGGCAACATCATCGTCCGTCAGCGCGGCACCGAATTCCACGCTGGCTACGGCGTTGGCATGGGCAAGGATCACACCCTGTTCGCCAAAATCGACGGCGTGATCAAGTTCGAGAAGAAAGGCGAGTTCAACCGCCGTTACGTGAGCATCGTCGCCGCTTAATCGCGACGTCGCTCCAGAAGCCCCGTCATGCGACGGGGCTTTTTCGTTTGTGGTGAGCCTCTTGCAAAGCTGTTTGTCTGGGCTGCCGGCGTTGGTTTCTGATGGTACGGGGCCGCCGCGCTCATTTTTGCAAGAGCCTCAGGGTTTTCTGGTTTTCAGCTCGTCGTCCGACGAGAGGCGGTTTTGAATGAAGTTTGTTGACGAAGTATCGATCCGGGTAAAAGCCGGTGACGGCGGTAACGGTTGCATGAGCTTCCGCCGCGAAAAATTCATCGAGAACGGTGGTCCCAACGGCGGTGACGGTGGCGACGGCGGCTCGGTGTACATGGTGGCCGACGAGAACCTCAACACCCTGGTCGACTACCGCTACACCCGCCACCACGAGGCCCAGCGTGGCCAGAATGGCGGCAGCACCGACTGCACCGGCAAGAAGGGCGAGGACCTGTTCCTGCGCGTGCCGGTCGGCACCACGGTGATCGATGCCTCCACCCAGGAAGTCATCGGCGACCTGATCACCCCCGGTCAGAAACTGATGGTCGCCCAGGGCGGCTGGCACGGCCTGGGCAACACCCGCTTCAAGTCGAGCACCAACCGTGCGCCGCGCCAGACCACGCCAGGCAAGCCGGGCGAACAGCGCGACCTGAAGATGGAAATGAAAGTGCTGGCCGATGTCGGCCTGCTGGGCCTGCCGAACGCTGGCAAGAGCACCTTCATTCGCGCCGTCTCGGCCGCCAAGCCGAAGGTTGCCGACTACCCGTTCACCACCCTGGTGCCGAACCTGGGCGTGGTCAGCGTCGACCGCTGGAAGAGCTTCGTCATTGCCGACATTCCCGGCCTGATCGAGGGCGCCTCCGAAGGTGCCGGCCTGGGTATCCGCTTCCTCAAGCACCTGGCCCGTACCCGTGTGCTGTTGCACCTGGTCGACCTGGCGCCGCTGGACGAGAGCAGCCCGGCCGATGCCGCCGAAGTGATCATCAACGAGCTGGCGCAGTTCAGCCCGGCACTGGTCGATCGTGAGCGCTGGCTGGTGCTGAACAAGGCCGACATGGTGATGGAAGACGAGCGCGACGAGCGTGTGAAGGAAGTCGTCGATCGCCTGAACTGGGATGGCCCGGTCTACGTGATCTCGGCCATCTCCAAGCAGGGCACCGAGAAGCTCAGCCACGACCTGATGCGCTTCCTCGAAGACCGCGCCGATCGCCTGGCCAACGACCCGGCCTACGCCGCCGAGCTCAAGGACCTCGACCAGCGTATCGAAGACGAGGCCCGCGCCCAGCTGCAGGCCCTGGACGACGCCCGTACCCTGCGTCGTACCGGCGTCAAGAGCGTCCACGACATCGGCGACGATGACGACTGGGATGACTTCGAGGACGACGAGGACGGTCCGGAAATCATTTACGTGCGCGACTGACCGGTTGCAGTACACTGAACGCCGCTCAAATGAGCGGCGTTTTGGTATCTACAGATTCGACATAGGTTGGAAGAGAAGATGCGAAGCAAGGTGACGGGCGCCAAGCGCTGGGTCGTGAAGATCGGCAGTGCGCTGCTGACCGCCGATGGCAAGGGCCTCGACCGTGGTGCGATGGCAGTCTGGGTCGAGCAGATGGTCGCACTGCGTGAAGCGGGCGTGGAACTGGTACTGGTCTCCTCAGGGGCCGTGGCCGCAGGCATGAGCCAGCTGGGCTGGACCACGCGACCGAGTGCGATGAACGAGCTGCAGGCTGCCGCTTCGCTCGGCCAGATGCGCTTGGTGCAGGCCTGGGAGTCGAGCTTCGGCGAGCACGGCAAGCACACCGCGCAGATCCTCCTGACCCACGACGACCTTTCCGACCGCAAGCGTTACCTCAATGCCCGCAGCACCCTGCGTACCCTGGTCGACCTGGGCGTGGTGCCGGTGATCAACGAGAACGACACCGTGGTCACCGACGAGATCCGCTTCGGCGACAACGACACCCTCGCCGCGCTGGTGGCCAACCTGGTCGAGGCCGACCTGCTGGTGATCCTTACCGACCGCGACGGCATGTTCGACGCCGACCCGCGCAACAACCCCGAAGCCCAACTGATCTACGAAGCCCGCGCCGACGATCCGTCGCTCGACGCCGTGGCGGGCGGCACCGGTGGCGCCCTGGGGCGCGGTGGCATGCAGACCAAGCTGCGTGCTGCGCGCCTGGCCGCGCGCTCCGGTGCCCACACCATCATCATCGGTGGCCGTATCGAGCGCGTGCTGGACCGCCTGAAGGCTGGCGAACGCCTGGGCACCTTGCTGTCGCCTGAGCGTGGCATGCTCGCCGCGCGCAAGCAGTGGCTGGCTGGCCACCTGCAGACCCGCGGCACCCTGGTGCTCGATGCCGGCGCTGTGAAGGCCCTGCGCGAATCGAACAAGAGCCTGTTGCCGGTCGGCGTGAAGACTGTGCAGGGCAGCTTCCGCCGTGGCGAAATGGTGGTCTGCGTCGGCCCCGATGGCCTGGAAGTGGCCCGTGGCCTGGCCAACTACAGCGCCCTGGAGGCGCAGAAGATCATCGGCCAGCCGTCGGACGCCATCGAAAGCCTGCTGGGCTACAGCGCCGAGCCTGAGCTGGTGCACCGTGACAACCTGGTTCTGGTCTGAAGGAGACGCCCGTGCTGAAAAGGATGTTTGCCGTGGCAGCGTTGATGCTGCCGATGCTGGCCGGTGCCGAGGAAATCGGCCAGGTGTCCACCGTGTTCAAGTTCCTTGGGCCCAACGATCGTATCGTGGTCGAAGCGTTCGACGACCCCAAGGTCGAGGGCGTGACCTGCTACCTGTCGCGGGCCAAGACCGGCGGCGTTAAGGGTGGGCTGGGGTTGGCGGAAGACCGCGCGGAGGCATCGATCGCCTGCCGTCAGGTCGGGCCGATCAACTTCAAGGGTGAGCTCAAGGATGGCGAGGAGGTGTTCAAGGAACGCACCTCGCTGGTGTTCAAGACCATGCAGGTGGTGCGTTTTCTCGACAAGAAGCGCAACACGCTGGTGTACCTGGTGTACAGCGACCGGATAGTCGAAGGTAGCCCGCAGAATGCGGTGACGGCGATTCCGATTCTGCCTTGGGCGCATGCCCAATAAACGACGCAGCTCCTCCCCCTGTGGGAGCGGGCTTGCCCCGCGATAGGGCCCGACCTGGCGGCGAGGTTGCCAAGTCGGGCCCTATCGCGGGGCAAGCCCGCTCCTACAGGAATGGGCCGCGGTTGCCTCAGGCCAGCTCTTCGGCCTGATCCTCACGCACGATTGCCTTCACTTCATCCCGCCGACTGATGTACTTCCAGTCCGCCTCGTCGATGTAGATCCCGTTCGGCCCACTGCCGCCTTCCAGATCGATCGCCACGCGCGCCGACACCTGCGGCTTCACGCTCGCCAGGATAGGTACGAAGCCCAGCTGCTGGCTGGTCTCCAGCAATGCCGCCTGGTTGCGTTCGTCGATGTCCGCCGCTTCGTCGAGGTAGTAGGGCAGGCGAATGCGCCCGGCCAGGTCGCGGTCCATCAGGTGCAGCAACAGGTACATGTTGGTCAGCGCCTTGATGGTCATGGTGGTGCCGTTGGAAGCGGCGCCGTCGATGTCGGCGTGGATCACCGGCTGGCTGTTGATCTTGGTGATCTCGAAGGCCAGCTCGAACAGGTCTTTCAGGCCCAGCTGGTTGTGGTTGGCCGCTACCAGTCGCGCCAGGTACTCCTTGGCCTCTTCGTTCTTGTGATCCTGCTCGGCGCTCTGCGTGAGATCGAACACCGACAGCGTTTCGCCTTCCTCGTACTGGCCGGCACTGTGGATGATCTGGTCGATGTGCTTGAGCGCTTCCTTGTTCGGCGCCAGCACCACGCGGAAGCTCTCCAGGTTGGACACCTGGCGCTTGTTGATCTCGCGGTTGAACAGCGCCAGCTGGTGCTCGAGGCTGTCGTAGTCGCTGCGGATGTTGCGCAGGGTCCGGGCGATGTCGGTGACCGCCGCGCGGCGCGCCTTGGCCAGGGTGAGGGCTTCCTCGGTGCGGTGCGAGTAGGCGTTGATCAGCAGCATCAGGCGACGTTCCATGTCGTCTTCGCTGTCGAACTTGGCCACGCCTTTCAGGCGCACCTGGGCGTACAGCGCCTCGATCTGGTTATCGACGCGCTGCAGCGCCTGCCAGCTGTCCTGGTAGTCGTTGAGCAGCGGCAGCAGGTTGTCCATCGAGTCATCGACCGGCTCCATGAACGGCGTGCCGAACGGCAGGTCGGCCGGCAGCAGCTGGCGGCGGCGCAGGGCGTCGTCCAGGGTGCGCTGCTTGGCTTCCATGTCGGCGATCTGGCGGCCAACCAGTTGCAGCTTGGCCGACAACTGCTGGACGCGCTCGGTGAAGGCGTCACTGGAGCGCTTGAGCTCGTCCTGGGCGGCTTCGAACTGCGCCAGTTGCTCCATTTTCTCGGGCTCTTCGGCGCTCAGGGTCTCGGTGCGGCGGAAGTCTTCCAGGGCCTTCTGCGCATCCAGCACCTGCTGGTACAGCGCCTCGGTCTGGGCTTTGCTCGCGGCGCGGTCCAGGGCTACGGCCTGCTGGGTCTTGAGCTGCTTGAGCTCCTTTTCCAGGCGCTCTTTCTGATCGCGCAGGGCGGCACGGTCGGCCAGGGCCTGCAGTGCGGGCGGCTCGATGTGCGACAGGTCGATGGACAGGCCCGGCACTTCGAAGCGCTCGCCCTTGAAGCTGTCGAGCACGCCTTCAAGCGTCTTGACCCACAGGTCGCTGTCGTCCAGCTCGATGCCCCGATCGCCCAGCGGCAGGCTGAACAGCGCGCCATTGAACAGGCGCATCAGGCGATCGACATCCTGCTGCGAGAACTCCTCACGCAGGCGTGCGTAGCTGTTGTTGTCGGCGTGCTCGAGCTGTTGCTTGACCGCCTTGACGCGTTTTTCCAGGTCGCGCACGCGCTCGTCGAGGTCTTCGGCGGAGAACTGGCGCGACTGCGCCAGGGCGCCGGCCAGTTCGTCGTGGGCGTCCTTGGCGGCGAGCAGTTGCTGCTCCAGCACCTTGACGTCATCGACCAGGGCGAAGCGGTGCTTGAGCACCGACAGCTCGCCGAGCCAGCGCTGGATGCCGGTGATTTCGCGCTCCAGGCGCATCAGCTCCTGGGTGCCGCCACGCTGGTCGTTCTGCAGGCCATCCTGCTCGGCGCGGTAGTGCTCGGCCTGGATCACCAGCTCTTCCTTGCGCGCTACGGCGTAGTCCTGCCAGGTGCCGAGCAGGCTGTCGAGCAGGGGGGAGAGACGGTGCAGCTTGCCGCGCAGGATGTCGCGCTGGGCCACGCCGCCGGCAAGTGCCTCGACCAGCGGGCCGGCAGCGACCAGGGCGTTGTAGTCCTGCTCCATGCGGCGCACGTCGCGGAAGGCTTCTTCGCAGGCGGCGATGTAGTCGACGCTGCCCGAGCGCAGGCTGTGCTCGAAGGCATCCAGGAACAGCTGCTTGAGCTTGGCGGCGGTGATCTCGCGCATGTGCAGCAGGTTGATGAACAACGCGCGGAAGGTCTTCAGGCTCTGCTCGCTGGTCGAGCGCAGCGGGATCAGGGTCAGGTCCAGCGGCACCGAGGTGTGGCCGCCGACCAGCAGCCGGCGCAGTTCGTCCGGCTTGAGTTCGTAGGCCTTGAGGCCGTTGCGCTCGAGGTTGGTGAACAGCTCCTTCTGGCGCAGGCAGGTGTCGTCTTTCTGGTAGTGGGCCAGGTCCAGCTCGCCCTGATAGGCGAAGAACTGGTGGCCGAAGCCGCCGCCGGGGCCGCGACCGACCACGCCGATCACGTGCGGGCCGTGGGGCAGGTTCAGTTCGCAGAGGATGTAGCTGGTGTCGCTGGCGAAGTAGAAGCGCCGCGACTGCTCCAGGCTGTACTTGCCGAAGCTCATGTCCGACATGCGCGCCAGGATCGGGAACTGCAGGGCGTTGATCGACGCCGATTTACCCAGGTTGTTCGCGCCATAGACCGACAGCGGGTGTTCCAGCGGGAACAGGCCGAGGCTGTAGCCGGCGGTGTTGAGCAGTGCGAAGCGGCGAATGCCGTAGCGTTCCTGGCTCATGCGTCAATCTCCTGTTGCTCTTCGCGGATGGCCCGGGCCAGGGCGTCTTCTTCGCTCTCTTCGCCCTCGAAGGGGGTGAGGTCGAGCGGATCGTCGGTGCGGTTGAGTTGTTCCGGGGTTTCTTCCTCGACCAGCACCGGGACCGGCAGCGGCAGGTCGCTGTGCAGGGTGGCGGCCAGGTCGCGGTCCTGCTGGACCGACAGGCACACATCGAGGAAGCGGTGCATCGGCGGCAGGAAGCGGTAGATGCCGCCTTCTTCATGGGCGAAGCCCAGCTGGGTCATGCGGCGCAGGATTTTCTCTTCGAGCTCCTCGACCGTCTGCACTTCGGCTTGCAGGAACAGGTCGCGGTATTTTTCCAGCAGCGAGGGCAACTCGTCGCGGCCGATGCTGCCGCCGTCGAGCACGGCCATCGGGTCGCGGCCCTGGTCGGCCAGGTGCTCAACCAGGATGAAGGTGAACAGCGACAGGCGCTGGGCGGTCTTGTTGACCTGCGCGGCGGCCTGTTCGGGGACGAAGTAGTAGAAGCCGCGGGTGTCGCAGACCAGCTCGAAACCGAGCGCCTTGAACAGGGTGCGGTACTGGTCCTGGAAGTTCGACAGTTGCGCGTACAGTTCCGGATCGCGGCGGCTGACGTGGAAACCCTTGAACAGCTCGCGGAAGATCGGCGCGAGCTGGGACAGTTCGGAAAGATCAAGATGCATTGGCTGGGCTCGCGGTGGATTCGGTGGCTGCCGGTTGTTGTTCGCGGCTGGATGTCAGGGCGAAGGAACGCAGGCTGACCAGGTGTTCGCGGGTGGTGTAGTCCTGGCGCTGCAGGCGCTCGCGGCTGAAGCGCTTTTCGCGCGAAAGGCGCGAGAACCAGTACAGCAACTCGTCGGTGGCACCTTCGGGTTCCTGCTCCAGCAGCCAGACCATCAGGTCGGGCAGTGGCAGGGCGTCCTCGCAGCGTTCGAGCATTTCCTTGACCGTACGCGGCGCGCGCGGCAGCGGGCCCTTGTGGGTCTTGTGCGCCTTGGGGAAGCGCGCAGGTTTGGGCTCGAAGCGGGCCAGGGCGTAGACATAGGCCTCGACCTGGCTGGCGCTGCCGAGGAAGGTGCTCTGCGGCCGGGTGAACATCGGCATGGCCGCTTGCGGCACGGCGTCGATGCCCTTCTTGCGGATCACCGACAGGGCCAGTGCCGCGCCGCGGGTGACGGCGTTGTGTCGGCGTGCTTCCTCACGCAGCGGCAGCAGCAGCTCGCGGGCGTGGCGCAGGGTGAGCTGGGCGCTGGTCTGCATCTCGAGGATACGCGCGTGGGTGCGCAGCAGCATGTCGTCGTCGACCAGGTGGCCCAGGCGCGCCTGCTCGCCCAACAGGCGCAGCAGCACGGTCTCGACCTTGCGTACGCCCTGTTCGAAGGCACCGTCGGCGTTGACCAGCTGGATCATCGGTTCGACGTATTCGTCCCAGGTCGCCAGGACCTCGGCGTAGCGCTGGCGCAGGGGGATCTGGCGGTTGCTGGTCTTGGCCCGTTCGGCCACGGCGACCAGCGCCTGTTCGTCGTTGTCGAGCTTCTTCAGGACATCGCGCACGCGCATGTCGAGCAGGCGCAACTGGCGGGCCAGGTCGTCGCTGTCGCGGTTGTCGAAGGCGTCCTGGATGTGTCCGGCCAGGCGCTCGAGGTGGCGCAGGTAGGCTTCGATCTCCAGGCACAGGCCAAGGCGGTGCTCGCGGCGCAGGTAGGCGAGGAAGTCGTGGATCTGCGCGTTGAGCTCGAAGCGGTTCGGGCTCTTGGCAACCGGGACCAGGATGTCCAGGCGAATCCACACGTCGAGCAGCTGGGTGATGTCCTGCGGCGTGCTCTCCACCTGCTGGCGGGCCAGTTGCTGACGCAGCTCGACCAGGCTCAGGGTGCCCTGGTCGAAGCGCTCGCACAGCGGCTCGATCAGGGCCCAGTGTTCGGCTAGGGCGCGCAGGACGCGCTTGGGTTCGATCATTGGCGGGTCGACTCTTGCCAAATAAAAGGGGCGATTGTACTGCATACGGGGGGGAGGATTTCACCCCTTGGTCCGGGATTTGCGTTGATCTGTGCCAGCCTCTTCGCGGGCAAGCCCGCTCCCACAGATACAGCGCCTGGCCCCGTGGGAGCGGGCTTGCCCGCGAAGAGGCCGACACAAGCAATAAATTTTTCCGCCAGCCTGTTGCGGCACGCCGCCGCCAACAGCGTTAGAATGCCCGACTGAACCAAACCCCCCGGATACCCGAGCCTTGCTGACCGAACCCCGCCGCCGCGCCTACCTTTCCGCCATGCAAGTGGTGCACTGGCTGCCGCGTGCCGAACTGCCGTTCGCCGCGCCTTCGCGCCCCGAGCTGCTGTTGCCTGTGGCGCCGGTCGAGGAGCTGGATGTCGAGGTGCAGCCGGTGCGCCAGGCGCCTGCGCAGGGCGAAGCCGCGTCGGTCCATGCCCGCTCCGGCGAGCGACCGAAAATCGAGATCCCGCGCCCCGGCAGCACGCCCAAGCCTGCTGCCAAGCCGGTCGAGCGCGAAGAGGAGGCGCCCAAGGCTGCCCGTCCGTCCCCGGTGCCGCCGCCGCGTTTCGCCCTGCAACTGCTGCGCGCCGGCACGTGCCTGTTGCTGGTGGAGCTTGCCACCGGTCAGCCGTTCCAGAGCCGCGACCCTTCTTACCTGTTGCTCAAGGACATGCTGCGCGCTGCGGGCCTGCCGGACGCGCCGCAGATCATCGGCGAGCCGGTGCGCTGGCCGCTGTTCGTACGCGGCAACATGGAGCAGGGGCCGGAGGCTGCGCGTGATTTCGTCCAGGGCTTCATCCAGGCCCGCCTCGAAGAGGCCCCCTGCACCTGCCTTTGGCTCATCGGCCTGCCAGCGGTGCGTTTTGCCGGCGACGCCGATGCCCAGGCCTACTACCAATCACTGAAGATCGACGGCCTGGGCGATGTCTGGGCATTGCCGGGTCTTGAACTGTTGATGGACGAACCGCAACGCAAGGCGGACGTCTGGAAAGCGATGCGCCAGCTGATGGCGCGCTGGAAGAGCGTTGAATGAGTGACTCGATCAGTTTCCGCCCGATGACCGAGGCGGATCTGGATAACGTGCTGAAGATCGAATATGCCGCCTTCAGCCACCCCTGGACCCGCGGGATCTTCCAGGATGCGCTCAAGTCCTACGAAGTGTGGCTGATGTTCGACGGCCAGCAGCAGGTAGGGCATGGCGTGATCAACGTGATCATCGACGAAGCGCACCTGCTCAACATCACGGTCAAGCCGGAGAACCAGGGGCGCGGCCTGGGCTTGCGGCTGCTCGAACACCTGATGGCGCGTGCCTACCAGCTCAATGGGCGCGAGTGTTTCCTGGAGGTGCGTGCCAGCAACCAGTCGGCCTATCGTTTGTACGAGCGCTACGGATTCAACGAGATCGGTCGGCGTCGCGATTACTACCCGGTCGCTGGCGGGCGTGAAGACGCCCTGGTGATGGCCTGCACCCTGTTCGAAGAGTAACCGCCTGCGCGGCTACCAGCCGAACAGCTCACAGGCGTTGCGCGTACTGGCCTCGGCCAGCGCCACGCACTCCACCCCCATGACCTCGGCCAGCGCTCGGGCAATATCGGGCAGATGCTCGGGGCTGTTGCGCGCGCCGGGGTGCATCACCGGCGGCATGTCTGGCGCGTCGGTCTCCAGTACCACGCTCTCCAGCGGCAAGCGCGGCAAGGTCTTGCGCAGGCGCAAGGCCTGCGGCCAGGTGGCGGCGCCACCCAGGCCCAGCTTGAAGCCGAGCTTGATGTATTCGCGGGCTTCTTCGTAGCTGCCGGCGAAGGCGTGGATGATGCCGGCGCGTGCGGGCTTGTAGCGCTTGAGGGTGGCGATCACCTGGGCGTGGCTGCGGCGTACGTGCAGCAGCGCAGGCAATTCGAAGTCGCAGGCCATCTGCAATTGCGCTTCGAACAAGGCCTGCTGGCGGTCCTTGTCGAGCTCGGGCAGGTAATAGTCCAGGCCGAACTCGCCGACCGCACACAGGCGTGGATCGCCGCGCAGGCGTTCTAGCCACGCGCGCAGTTGCGCCAGGTGTTCGGGCCGGTGCTGCTCGAGGTACACCGGGTGCAGGCCGAGGGCGGCTGGCAGGCGTGCATCGCTGCAAGCCAGGTCCCAGACCCGCTGCCAGTTGCCCTGATCCACCCCCAGTACCACCATGCGCTCGACCCCCAGCGCCGCTGCGTTGGCCAGCAGGCGCTCGCGGTCGGCGTCGAAGTCGGGGAAGTCCAGGTGGGTATGGGTGTCGATCAGGCGCATGTTCAGGCCGAAATGCGCTGCTTGAAGGTTCGCGCCACGGCATGTACGCCTGGGGCGTAGGTCTTCTGCTCGATGGCGGCCAGGGCCAGCTCCAGTGCGGTGGCGGCGATCTGACCGTGCTGCTGGGCCATGGCGTTGACCGGCAGCGGCAGGAAGTCGAGCAACTGGTTGTCGCCGAAGGTGCCCAGTTGCAGCCCACGTGGCCCGCTGGCACGGGCTTGCAGGGCGTCGAACACGCCTTGCAGCAATACGTAGGAGGTCGTCACCAGGGCATCGGGCAGGTCGCCGAGCTCGTCGATCAGCGTTTCCATCAGGCGCTGGCCACATGCGCGGCTGAAGGCGTCGCCTTCGTAGCGGCGAACTTCGCCATCAAAACCTTGCAGGGCCTCGTCGAACCCCCCGGCGCGGGCCTGGCTGACCGACAGCTCCGGACGCGCACCGATCAAGGCGATGCTGCGAGGCTTGCTGCCTAGCAGGCTTTCGGTGAGTTGGCGGCTGGCATCGCGGTCGTCGCTGATCACCGAGCAGAAGTGCGCGGGGTCGAGGCGGCGGTCGATGGCAATCACTGGCAGGCCCTTGCTCTGCATTTCGCGATAACTGTCATCTTCCGGCGGCAGGCAACTGGCGACGAACAACGCATCGCAGCGGCGAGCGCGGAACAACTGCTGCAGCTGGCGTTCGCTTTCGGGCTGGTCATCACTGCTGGCGATCAGCAACTGGTAGCCACGGGCTCGCGCGCCCTGTTCGAGCTGCTTGGCGATGCGTGCGTAGCTGGGGTTTTCCAGGTCCGGGAGGATGAAGCCGAGGGTGCGTGTGTGCCGACTGCGCAGGCCGGCAGCCTGGGGGTTGGGCGTGAAGTCGTGGGCATCGACCACGGCGCGCACCCGCTCGACGGTGGCGCTGCTGATGCGCTGCTGTTCGGCCTTGCCGTTGATGACGTAGCTGGCAGTGGTCACGGAAACACCGGCCAGACGTGCGATATCGCTGAGTTTCACCGCATTTTCCTTGTTATTACCGGGGCAGCCTGGGGCGCCTGATCGGTTAGTCTTACTCAGAATTGTGTCCAAGTGCAGGCGACCATTGTCGCAATTGTTCCGACAAACTGGGGCTTTTTCCTACGCAGATTATCGAGTAACGTGGCCGCCTGGTCAGATTAAACGTTTCAGCATCCGATTGAACGGGAACTGCCCCTGAGCCCGCGGGTGAAAAAACGCGTTGAATCCCACAACAATAACCTCAGTCCCGAGCGACGGGTACTGCAAAAGGAGAAGGTCATGCTCGAGCTCGCGAGAGAGCAGATAGCCATGGGGCAGGTTGCCAGCGATAAAGCAGCGGCACTGCGCCTGCTGGCCGATCGGCTGGTCAGCGATGGCCTGGTCGCCGAGGGTTACCTCCAGGGCCTTGAGGCTCGCGAGGCGCAGGGCTCCACGTTCCTTGGCCAAGGCATCGCCATTCCCCACGGTACCCCGCAGACCCGCGACCTGGTGTACGCCACCGGTGTTCGCCTGTTGCAGTTTCCCGAGGGGGTGGACTGGGGCGATGGGCAAATCGTCTACCTGGCGATCGGCATCGCCGCGCGCTCTGACGAACACCTGCGCCTGCTGCAACTGCTGACGCGTGCCCTCGGTGAAACCGACCTGGCCGAGGCGCTGCGCCGCGCCAGCTCTGCCGACGCACTGCTCAAGCTGTTGCAGGGGGCGCCGCGTGAACTGGCGCTGGATGCACAGCTGATCGGTCTGAACCTGCCCGCCGAAGACTTCGCTGAACTGGCCTGGCGCGGTGCGCGCCTGCTGCAGCGTGGCGGCTGTGTAGACAGCGGTTTCGCAGCGCTGTTGCAGCAGGCCGAGCCACTGCCGTTGGGGGAGGGGTTGTGGTGGTTGCACAGCGAGCGCGATGTGCTGCAGCCTGGCCTGGCGTTCGTGACGCCGCAGCAGCCCCTGCGTCATCGTGACCAGCCGTTGAACGGCCTGTTCTGCCTGGCCAGCCTTGGCGCTGCGCACCAGGCCTTGCTCGAGCGCCTGTGTCAGGTGCTGATCGAAGGGCGCGGGCAGACCCTCTACCAGGCCACCAGCAGCCGCGATGTGCTGCAGGTGCTGGGCGGCGAGGCGCCGCCAGATTGGCCCAGCGTGCGCGTGATACTGGCCAACCCCCATGGCCTGCATGCCCGCCCGGCGAAGGTGCTGGCGCAACTGGCCAAGGGCTTCGAGGGTGAGATCCGCATCCGCCTGACCGACAGCGGCCATCCCGGCGTATCGGTAAAAAGCCTGAGCCGCCTGCTGTCACTAGGGGCTCGGCGTGGGCAGGAACTGGAGCTGATCGCCGAGCCGGCCATCGCCAGTGATGCCCTGCCGGTGTTGCTGGAAGCCATCGAACAGGGCCTGGGCGAGGACGTCGAACCGTTGCCGGCGCATGCCCTGCCGGTCGCCGAGGTGGTGGGCGAAACCTTGCAAGCGCCGCTGCCCGGTAGCCAGGTCCAGGGCGTCGGTGCAGCGCCAGGCATCGCCAGCGGGCCGGCCCATGTACGGATTGAGCGCCAGATCGACTATCCGCTGCGCGGCGAATCCTGCGCCCAGGAACGTGCCAGGCTGCGTGCTGCCCTGGCAGCGGTCAACGCCGAGCTGCAGACACTGGTGCAACGCAGCGACAAGGCCATCGGTGAAATTTTCATCACACACCAGGAGATGCTCGCCGACCCGGCACTGGGCGATGAGGTGGATCTGCGCCTGACCCAGGGCGAAAGCGCCGCAGCGGCGTGGATGGCGGTGATCGAGGCGGCCGCAAGCCAACAGGAGGCGCTGCGCGATGCGTTGCTCGCCGAACGTGCCGCCGACCTGCGCGACATTGGCCGAAGGGTGCTGGCGCAGCTGTGTGGCGTCGCGGAGCAGGCCGAGCCGCAACAGCCTTATGTGCTGGTGATGGCTGAAGTCGGGCCGTCCGATGTGGCGCGTCTCGACCCGGCGCGGGTTGCTGGCATCGTGACCGCGCAAGGCGGGGCCACCGCGCACAGCGCCATCGTTGCCCGCGCTTTGGGCATTCCGGCGGTGGTCGGTGCCGGGGCGGCGATCCTGCTGGTGGAGGCGGGTACGCCGCTGTTGCTCGACGGGCAACGGGGCAAGGTCAGCGTTGCGCCGCCTGCCGATGAGCTGCAGCGTGCGTTGGCCGAACGCGATCAGCGTGAGCAGCGTCTGCAGGCCGCCTGGGTCAAACGCCATGAGCCGGCCGTGACCCGCGATGGCCATGCCGTCGAAGTCTTCGCCAACATCGGTGACAGCAGTGGCATCGACAAGGTGGTGGAGCTTGGCGCCGAAGGCGTCGGCCTGTTGCGCACCGAACTGATCTTCATGGCCCATCCGCAACTGCCGGATGTGGCCACCCAGGAAGCCGAGTATCGCCGCGTGCTCGATGGCCTGCAGGGGCGCCCGCTGGTGGTGCGCACCCTCGATGTGGGCGG
Organism: Pseudomonas wayambapalatensis; assembly: GCA_014268975.2. Lineage (GTDB taxonomy): Bacteria > Pseudomonadota > Gammaproteobacteria > Pseudomonadales > Pseudomonadaceae > Aquipseudomonas > Aquipseudomonas wayambapalatensis. Next base: position 1,113,725 of record CP077096.1, read on the forward strand.
TGACAAGCCCTTGCCCTACTGGCCGATCGCCGATGAAGACAACCCCTTCCTCGGCGTGCGTGGCGTGCGCCTGACCCTGCAGCGTCCGCAGGTCATGGAGGACCAGTTGCGCGCCTTGCTGCGCGCGGCCGACGACCGGCCACTGCGGATCATGTTCCCGATGGTCGGCCAGATGCACGAGTGGCGCGCGGCCAAAGCCATGGTCGAGCGGCTGCGTGAGGAGATCCCGGTCAATGACCTGCAGGTGGGGATCATGGTCGAGGTGCCGTCGGCTGCGCTGCTGGCCCCGCAACTGGCCCGGGAGGTGGACTTCTTCAGCATCGGCACCAACGACCTGACCCAGTACGCCCTGGCCATCGACCGCGGCCATCCGAGCCTGTCGGCCCAGGCCGATGGTCTGCACCCGGCGGTGCTGCAACTGATCGACATGACCGTGCGCGCCGCCCATGCCGAAGGCAAGTGGGTGGGCGTGTGCGGTGAACTGGCGGCCGACCCGCAGGCAGTGCCGGTGCTGCTGGGGCTGGCGGTGGACGAACTGAGCGTCGCGGCGCGCAGCGTCGCCGAAGTCAAGGCCCTGGTGCGCCAGGCCGATTACCCGACGGCCCGTGCCCTGGCGCGCGAGGCCCTGCAACAGGACAGCGCCGAGGCGGTACGGGCGCTGGTGGAGCGTTATTGAAATGGCCAAGATTCTTACCCTGACCCTCAACCCTGCGATCGACCTCACGGTAACCCTCGAGCGCCTGCACGCCGGTGAGGTCAATCGCACCCATGACCAGCGCAGCCACGCCGCCGGCAAGGGCCTGAACGTTGCCCAGGTGCTGGCTGACCTTGGGCATCAGGTGACGGTCAGCGGCTTTCTGGGGCGCGACAACCTGCAGCCTTTCGAAGCGCTGATTGCCCGCCGCGGCTTCGACGACGGTTTCGTTCGCGTGTCGGGCGAAACCCGCACCAACATCAAGCTGGTCGAGGCCGATGGCCGGGTCACCGATGTCAATGGCCAGGGCCCGCAGGTCGACGACGCGGCCCAGGCCGAGCTGCTCGAGTACCTGGCACAGCGGGCAGCCGGGCATGACGTGGTGGTGGTGGCAGGCAGCTTGCCTCGTGGCGTCAGCACGCAGTGGTTCTGCCAGTTGCTGGGACAGTTGGCCGCGCAGGGCCTGAAGGTGGCGTTGGACACCAGCGGCGAAGCCTTGCGCGCCGGTCTGCAAAGCACACCCTGGTTGGTCAAGCCCAATACCGATGAGCTGGGCGAGCTTTTCGGCATCACCGTGCAGGCTTTTTCCGAGCAGCGCGATGCCGCCCGGCGTCTGCTCGACAGCGGCGTCACTCACGTGGTGGTGTCCCAGGGCGAGCACGGGGTGAACTGGTTCGCCGCTGACCTGGCACTGCATGCCCAGCCGCCCAAGGTGCGCATCGCCAGTACCGTGGGCGCGGGCGACTCGCTGGTGGCGGGCATGGTTCATGGCCTGCTGCAGGCCGAGAGCGCCGGGCAGACCTTGCGCCGCGCCACGGCCATCGCTGCCCAGGCGGTGACCCAGGTGGGCTTCGGCATCGACGACCGCGAACAGCTGTCGCGCCTGGAGGCTGCCGTGCAACTGACAGAACAACAACAAGAGGCTCGCCGATGAACATTGCGATCGTCACCGCCTGCCCGAATGGCCAGGTGTCGAGTGTATTGAGTGCACGCTTGCTGGCCGCCGCGGCCCAACGCCGGGGCTGGAGTACCAGTGTCGAGGTGTGGGATGCCGAGCACCCCGAGCGGCGCCTGAGCTCTGCGCAGATCGCCGAGGCCGACTGGGTGCTGGTGGTCAGCACGGGTTCGGTGGACCTGAGTCGCTTCGTCGGCAAGCCGCTGTACCAGAGCACCCCGGCCCAGGCGCTGGCCGATCGCGAAGGTTTCCTCGATGAAGCGGCGGCCAACGCCAAGGTGCTCGAAGCGAGCGGCGCCGAGGTGCCAAGCCGCAGCGCTGCACCCCGTATCGTGGCGGTCACCGCCTGCCCGACCGGTGTGGCCCATACCTTCATGGCGGCCGAAGCCTTGCAGCAGGCTGCCCGGGAGCTGGGCTACGGTTTCAGTGTCGAGACCCAGGGCTCGGTGGGCGCACGCAACCCGCTGACGGCCGACGCCATTGCCGAGGCGGACGTGGTGCTGCTGGCAGCCGACATCGAGGTGCCGGCTGCACGCTTTGCGGGCAAGCGCATCTACCGATGCGGCACCGGCATCGCCCTCAAGCAGGCGCGGGCCACCCTCGACAAGGCGCTGGCCGACGCCAAGCTGGAAAGCGCCGAGGGCGCAGCCGAGACGCCCGCGAAAAGTGAAAAGGCCGGTGTCTACAAACACCTGTTGACCGGCGTGTCGTTCATGCTGCCGATGGTGGTGGCAGGTGGGCTGCTGATCGCCCTGTCGTTCGTCTTCGGCATCGAGGCGTTCAAGGAGCCGGGCACCTTGCCTGCGGCCTTGATGCAGATCGGTGGCGAGGCGGCGTTCAAACTGATGGTGCCGATGCTGGCGGGGTATATCGCCTGGTCCATCGCCGACCGCCCGGGCCTGGCCCCAGGGATGATCGGTGGCCTGCTGGCCAGCACCCTGGGGGCGGGTTTCATTGGCGGTATCGTCGCGGGCTTTCTTGCTGGCTACAGCGCCAAGGCCATCAGCCGCTGGGCGCGTCTGCCCACCAGCCTCGAAGCGCTCAAGCCGATCCTGATCATCCCGCTGTTGGCCAGCCTGTTCACCGGGTTGGTGATGATCTACGTGGTCGGTCATCCGGTGGCGGCGATGCTCGAGGGACTGACGCGTTTTCTCGACAGCATGGGAACCACCAATGCGATCCTGCTCGGATTGCTGCTGGGTGGGATGATGTGCGTCGACCTCGGCGGGCCGATCAACAAGGCGGCCTATGCGTTCTCGGTAGGCTTGCTGGCCTCGTCGAGCTACGCGCCGATGGCGGCGACCATGGCCGCTGGAATGGTGCCGCCGATCGGCCTGGGAATCGCTACCTTTTTGGCCCGGCGCAAGTTTGCCCAGAGTGAGCGCGAGGCGGGCAAGGCGGCATTGGTGCTGGGGCTTTGCTTCATCTCCGAGGGCGCGATTCCCTTCGCGGCGAAGGACCCATTGCGGGTGATTCCGGCGAGCATCGCCGGCGGTGCGCTGACGGGGGCGCTGTCGATGTACTTTGGCTGCAAGCTGATGGCGCCGCACGGTGGGCTGTTCGTGTTGCTGATCCCCAACGCGATCAATCATGCGCTGCTGTACCTGCTGGCGATCCTGGCCGGGAGCCTGGTGACGGCGGTGGTGTACGCGCTGATCAAGAAGGGGGAGCGGGTGGAGATGGTGGTGGCGCCGGCCAAGTGATCGGCTGGAGGCACTGGAGGATGCTTCGCAGGCTTGCCCGCGAAGCATCCAGCACTGATCTCAACGCTTGTGCCGCAATGGCACCAGCAACTCGCCCAGGCCGTTGTGATCGATCTCATGCATCAACGCCAGCAACCCGCCCAGCTCGCCGGGCGGAAAGCCCTTGCGCGCGAACCATGCCAGGTAGTCGCCCGGCAGGTCGGCGATGATCCGGCCCTGGTATTTGCCGAAGGGCATGGTCCGTGTGACCAGCAGTTGCAAGGATTCGGGTTTCATTCGGTGAACCTGGTGCGCTGAAAGCGCCGACCATACAGCAATTGCTGTGCGTAGCCACCCTGCAATCTGCACGAGCACGCAAGCGGCGATCATGCAGAACACCGTTTCACTGTCGTCGCGACTATTAAATAAGTAACTGATTTGTAAGCTTTTTATTTTATGTTCAGGCTTGGCATGAAGACTGCTCCAGTCATAGGGACTATCACCTGCCAAGGAGTTACGCCATGAGCAACCCCAACAAAGATGTGATCGACGTGCTCAACGACCTGATCGAGTACAGCAAGGACGGCGAAAAGGGTTTCAAGGAGTCGGCCGATGACGTCAAGAATCCTGAGCTGAAGACCTTCTTCGTCCAGCGAGCGACGGCGTGTAACCAGGCCGCTGCCGAACTTCAGGCTGAAGTACGTCATCTTGGTGGCGATCCCGAAACCTCGACCAGCTTGAGCGGTGATATTCACCGTGGCTGGGTCAACCTCAAGTCGATGGTGACCGGCAAGGATGAAGAAGCGGTGCTCAACGAAGTGGAGCGGGGCGAAGACCATGCCCTGAAGGCCTATAAGGAAGCTCGAGAAAAGCTCGTTAAGCTCAACAACCCCAGCGCGCAGAATGCGCTGACCTTGGTCGATCGCCAACTGCAAGGCGTACAGCGCAATCACGACCAGGTGAAAGCACTGCGTGACGCTGCTCGCGCCCGCTCCTAAGCAACAGGCGTGACAGGCCCTTCTACCCGGTTACGGCCCCCCGCCTTGGCCCGGTAAAGGGCTTCATCCGCGGCACCCAGCACTTCTGTAAGGTCGTGTTGGGTGCCGGGTTCGTAAAGGCCGATGCCAATGCTGACCGTGATTGGCTGCTCATCGGCACCGAATCGCGGCATCGCTTCGACACTCAGGCGAATGCGCTCGGCCAGCAGCAACGCACCGGCCAGTTCGGTTTCCGGCAGCACCACCTGAAATTCTTCGCCACCGTAGCGCGCTGCCAGATCGGCCGGCCTGCGGATGCAGCGATTGATGGTGCGCGCCACCTCACGCAGGGCATGGTCGCCGCCAGCGTGGCCGTGACGCTGGTTGAACGCCTTGAAGTGATCCACATCCACCATCAGTACCGCCAGCGCCGTGCGGTTGCGTTGCGCGCGCGCCCATTCCTGACGCAGGACCTGATCGAGGCGACGTCGGTTTGCCAGCCCCGTGAGGCTGTCGGTGGCTGCCAGGGTGGCCAGGCCCTGCTCGGCATCGTGGCGCCGACGCAGTTCGCGCCCCAGCAGCACGGTCAGCCAGAGTATGCCCAGGCACAGCACCCCCGTGGCCAGGCCGACGATCAGCGCCGTGCGCCGCCAGGCCTGGAAGACTTCGGAAGACGAGTGCGCCACCAGCACGATCAGCGGCAGTTCGCCCACGCGCGCGAACGTGTACATGCGCCGCTCGTCGAACAGGTTCGAGTGTGCGCTGAAACTGCCGCTGCGCGCCTTGAGAATGCGCTGGAAAATAGGGTACTGGCTGAAGTCGCTGCCGATCGGTAGGTCTTGTGGCCGGCTCGGTTGTCGAGCGAGTAACTGGCCGCTGGTGTTGAGCAGGTTGATGCTGCTGTGCTCGCCGATATCCAGGCGCTGGAACAGTTCGCTGAAATAGGACAGGCGCAGGGCGCCGGTCGCCAGGCCTGCGAACTCACCATTGGGGCCGGGAATGCGCCGGCTGAAACTGATGCACCAATCGAGATCGCCCAGCTGTGCCTTGAACGGTGGACCGACCAGCAGACCGAGGTTGGCATTGGCCTGGTGGGCCTTGAACACCCTCGTGCTGGCGAAGTTGGCCTGGCGTGGAATGATGCTGGTGGAGTCGCCCACCACGTCGCCCTGGGCGTCGAGCCACAGCACATCGCCGCGGCTGCGGTCGACGAAGGCCTGGTTGAACAGCAGGCGTTGGCGCAGCGGGCCGGGGACTTCCGGCAGCTCGCGGCGCCCGACTGCCCAGATCAGGCCCTTGAGCGACTGGTCGTAGAGTTCGGCGTTGCGCAGGATGTCACTTTCGATGAGCTGGACGATGTTGTTCGAGGCGCGGATGGAGGACTGTTCGACACTGTCCCGTTCGCGGCCGAGCAGATAGCTGACGATACCTACAATCGCGAGCACGGCGAGGCAACTGCCCAGGTTGAGGATCAGCTCGGGGTGAGGCCTGGGGAGGATGGGGCGCGGGGATCGAGTGTGCAACATCAGGCTCGCTACTGCATAGGCCCCTCTTTCCGTGAGGGTAGGGCTATAAAGCGGCGGCAATATTCTAGGGAAGTGGCAATTGTCGGACAAGATTAGTCCGTCGGAAATGCATCAGGGGCTTCGCGGGACAAGCCCGCCCCTACAGGGCTGTAGGAGCGGGCTCGTCCCGCGATCACCGGCAACGCCGGTGCCATCCGCTGAGAGAGGGCCGATCAGAACACGTTCAGCGGATAGTCGACGATCACACGCAGCTCGTCGTTATCGTTATCCACGGCCGAGTACCCCTGGCTGCCACGGTGGCTGGCATAGCGCAGCAGCACCGACAGGTCCTTGAACTGGCCTTCCTGGAACACGTACTTCACGTCCAGGTCGCGTTCCCAGTGGCGCGCATCCTTGCCGTCCTCGCTGTACCAGTGGCCATAGCCAACGCTGTTCGGATCAGCCTTGGTGAGGTCCAGCTTGCCGCGCGAATACGACAGCGACGAGGTCAGCCCGGGGATGCCGAGCCCTGCGAAGTCATAGTCGTATTGCAGCTTCCACGAGCGCTCGTTGGGGCCGTTGAAGTCCGAGTACATGCGCGAGTTGTCGAGGTAGATGCTGTCGCCCAGGTTGATGTAGTCGAACGGCGTATTGCCGTTGACCCGCTGGTAGGCGGCAGTGACGCTGTGATGACCGGCCGCCACGGTGAAGTGCAGGCTGTAGGTGTTGTTGTCGATCTTGCCCAGTTTCGACTGGCCAGTGTCCTGGGTGTGGTAGAAGTGCACGCCCGGGTTGAGGCTTACCAGGTCATTGACCACATAGGTGTAGTCGAAGTCGGCGTAGTACTGGTTCCAGATGTCTTTCAGTTCGGCGGCGTAGAGGTTGGCGGTGATGTTCTCGGTGCCGTTCCACGCGGCGCCAGCCCACGACAGGTGCTTGCTGCGCTGGTCGTCGGTCTGCTGGCTATAGTAGGTGTCGATGCGGCGGTGGCCGCTCTGGTTGTAGGGCTTGGTGAAGCTCACCTGGCCGCCTTCGAGCAGCAACCCGTCGACGCTGGTGTTGGTCAGCGCCACGCCACGGAAGGTCTGCGGCAGCATGCGCGTCTCGCCACCGGCGATCACTGGGTTGGTGAGGAACAGGTCACCGGCCTTCAGTTCAGTGTCGAAGCCCTTGAGCTTGATTGCGGCGCCCGCGGTGGAGAATGAATGCGGCGCGGCGCCCAGTTCGTCTTCGTTCTTCTGGTGGGTCGGCAGGATGCTGGTGCCAGCGTGGCCGCCACCGCCATCGAGCTTCAGGCCCAGCATGGCGTGGGCATCGACACCGAAACCGATCACACCGGGCGTGTAGCCCGACTCGAAGCGGGCGACGGCGCCCTGGCCCCACTCGCGATTGTCGCGCACACCCTGGTTGAGTTGGTTGCGGTTGAAGTAGGCGTTGCGAAAGTGCAGGTTCAGCGATGAACCCTCGATGAAGCCATCAGCCTTGTCGTCGTCCGCCTGGGCGGCGTGGGGAATCGTTGCGGCCAATGCAATGAACAGTGGCGTGAAACGGAAAGCGAAGGACACGAGTAAATGCTCCTTTGGTCTAACGGTGGGGCAGTTTCTAATTGTCGGAATTGCAGTTTCTTGTGAGGGACGTTACAAACCGGCTGATAATTAAAGCGCATAAAAAAAGCCGCTGATGCGCAGCGGCTTTAAAAGGCTAACATATCGACACAGGCACTGCCCATGGCGTAGCCGGGGGAAAACAGGACGTGTTCCGGCTGCCGATCAGCTGTCGGCATTGACATCGTTCGAGACTTTGGAAGCTGTCTGTTGCGCGTCTTTCGTCGCGCCTTGGTGCTGCGCGGCATAGGCATCCTGCGACTGTTGCAGGGTGGCGGCAATCTCTGCGTTACGGGCGACGAAGGCCGGCGATTCCTCAGCCATGGCCAGGGGCGACAACAACAGGGACGACAGGACGAAGACGCTGGCAATACCCATACTGTTGGACATTTGAAACAACCTTCTTGCGTGGCAAGTGTGAGTGAAGACAGGGCTAAGTTAGTCCTGAACAGGCACTTGAAACAGTACCGCAGAGGATAATCACTCTTGCGCAAAAAGTAAGAATTGCTGCGTGGGTCTTCAGACTTTTACCCTAAACCCGCGTAGTTGAGCGCTCGGCAGGTTGATGCCGAAAGTATTGGCGCCCTCTTCGCTGCGTACAAAGACGCTGCCGCCATGCATCAGCGCAATGGCCTTGACGATCGCCAAGCCCAACCCATGGTTACCACCGCCGCTGTTGCTGCGCGCGGCGTCGACCCGATAGAAACGCTCGAACAGCAACGGCAGGTGGGCCTCGTCGATAGCCGGCCCGGGGTTGCTCACGGCGATGCTGACCCGCTCCTTATCGACATCGATCCGTACCTGGATCACTTCCCCGGGCGCAGTGTGCTGTACCGCGTTGTTCAGCAGATTGATGAGCGCGCGGCGCAGTTGTGCCTTTTCGATTGGGGCCTGGGCATCGCCGCTGACTTCGACGCTGACGCGCGCGTCCTCGAGGATGTAGTCCAGGTAGTCGAGGGTGGTCGCCACTTCCTCGGCCAGTGACGCCTGGGTCAGCGCGGTGGCCTTGCTGCCCTGGTCGGCGCTGGCCAGGAACAGCATGTCGTTGATGATGCTGCGCAACCGCTCGAGCTCCTCCAGATTCGATTGCAGCACTTCGAAGTAGTGCTCGGCGCTGCGCCCGCGGGTCAGGGCCACTTGGGTCTGGCCGATCAGGTTGGTCAGCGGCGAGCGCAGTTCGTGGGCAACGTCGGCGTTGAAGGCTTCGAGCCGCGAATAGGCCTGGCTGACCCGGTCGAGCGCGGCGTTGAAGGCCTTGGCAAACTGCGCCAGCTCCGGCGGCAGGTCCTGGGTGCGCAGGCGGCCGTCCAGGCGTGGCGGGGCCAGCGCCTGGGCTTCTGCCGACAGCGCCAGCAGTGGGCGCAGGCCGATGCGTGCGACCCAGTAGGCGAGCAGCGAGGCCAGCAGCACACCGAGCGCGGCCAGGCCGACAATGGCCACCAGCAGGCTGTGCTGGGCCTGCCAGAAGGTTTGTGTGTCGATACCGATCATGAAGCGTACCGCCGGCCGTTCACCCAGGGCCGGCAGTTGGCTGACCAGGATCTTGAACGGATAGGGGTTGTCGGCCAGGCGCAGGTCGCGCATGCCTTCCGGGCCCTGGGCGAAGCGGCGCAACTGCTCGTTGGGGTGGCCGTACTCGAAGCGCGGATCATCGCTGACCACCCAGAAGCGGATGCGCCGGTCTTCTTCGGCCAGCAGGTTGAGTTTGTTGTGGATCTTCGCCCAGTGTTCCAGGGTGCCGAAGCGGTTGAGGGTGGACTCCAGCACGCTGAAGCGCGCATCCAGCTCGGCCGCCGGCAACAGGTCGAGGCTGCGGTCGACCTGGCGGTACAACGCACTGCCGATCAGCACGAACACCGCCAGCGCCACTAGCGTGAACAGCAGCGACAGGCGCAGGGCCAGGGAGTTAGCCCGCACGGTTTTCCAGGACATAGCCCATGCCTCGGATGGTGTGCAGCAGCTTGTTGTCGAACGGCCCGTCGAGCTTGGCGCGCAAGCGCTTGATCGCGACCTCGACAACGTTGGCGTCGCTGTCGAAATTGATGTCCCAGACCAGCTCGGCGATGGCGGTCTTGGACAGGATCTCGCCCTGGCGCCGGGCCAGCACGCTGAGCAGCGAGAACTCCTTGGCGGTCAGCTCCAGACGCTGGCCCGCGCGGCTGGCCTTGCGTGCCATCAGGTCGATCCACAGGTCGGCGACCTGGATCTGCAGCGGCTCATGGCTGGTGCTGCGGCGGGTCAGGGCCTGCAGGCGGGCGACCAGTTCGAGGAAGGAGAACGGCTTGCCCAGGTAGTCGTCGGCACCTTCGCGCAAGCCATGAATGCGGTCCTCGACGCGCTCGCGGGCGGTGAGCATGATCACCGGGGTCTGCTTGCGTGCACGCAGGGCGCGCAGCACGCCGTAGCCATCCAGGCCCGGGAGCATGACGTCGAGCACGATCACCGCATAGTCGCCCTCGAGCGCCAGGTGCAGGCCATCGATGCCATCACGGGCCAGATCGACAGTGAAGCCCTGCTCGGTCAGGCCGCGATGCAGGTAGTCGGCGGTTTTTTCTTCGTCTTCGACGATCAGCACACGCATGAGTTTGTCTCAACTGGCGGTCGCGGCCGCGTTGGCGACCTTGCGGCGGTGGAACAGGCGCTCCAGGGCCAAGTATATGACGGGGGTGGTGAACAGCGTCAGCGCCTGGCTGACCAGCAGGCCACCGACCACCGCGATGCCCAGCGGCTGGCGCAGCTCGGCACCGGCTCCGAAGCCGAACATCAAAGGCACCGCGCCGAGCAGGGCGGCGAGGGTGGTCATGATGATCGGCCGGAAGCGTGTCAGGCAGGCCTGGTGGATTGCCTGCTCGGGCGTCATGCCCTGGTTGCGTTGGGCGTCGAGGGCAAAGTCGATGAGCAGGATGCCGTTCTTCTTGACGATGCCGATCAGCAGCACGATGCCGATCAGCCCCATGATGGTGAAGTCCTGGCCCATGGCCCAGAGCAGGATCAGCGCACCGAGGCCCGCCGAGGGCAGGGTGGAGATGATCGTCAGCGGGTGTACGAAGCTCTCGTAGAGCACGCCAAGGATGATGTACACCGCCACCAGTGCTGCGAGGATCAGCCAAGGCTGGCTCGACAATGAACTCTGGAACGCTTGTGCCGCGCCCTGGAAACTGCCGACGATGGCATCGGGCATGCCCAGCTCGCGCTGGGTCTGTTCGAGGATGCGCACCGCATCACCCAGGGCCACGCCGGGGGCGAGGTTGAACGACAGGTTGGCGGCCGGGAACAGGCCGTCGTGGGCGATCGACAGCGGGCCGGTGCTGGGCGGTGCGACATGGGCCAGGGCCGACAGCGGCACCATCTCGCCCGACAACGGCGAGCGCAGGTAGAAATAGTTCAGGCTCTCGGCCTTGCCGCGCTGGCGGGCGTCGAGTTCGAGGATCACCTTGTACTGGTTGGTCTCGGTCTGGAACTCGCTGATCTGGCGCTGGCCGAAGGCGTCGTACAGCGCCTGGTCGACGTCGGTGGTGGTCAGGCCGAAGCGAGCGGCGGCCTGGCGGTCGATGTCGATGCGGGTGACGCTGGCGCCCAGCTGCAGGTCGTTGGACAGGTCACGGAACGCCGGGTTTTCCCGCAGGCGGTCGGTCAGGCGCTGGGTCCACAGGTTCAGGGCCACGCCATCGTTGCTCTTGAGCACGTACTGGTACTGGGTGCGCGACGGGCCGGAGCTGAGGTTGATGTCCTGGCCGGCGCGCAGGTACAGGACGATGCCGGGCACCTGGGCAAGTTTCGGGCGCAGGCGGTCGATCAGCTCGCTGGCCGACACATCGCGCTCGCCGCGGGGCTTGAGACTGATCCAGAAGCGGCCGTTGGCGATGGTCTGGTTGCTGCCGGTGACCCCGACCGAGTGGGAGAAGGCGCGTACCGCAGGGTCGGCCTCAATGATCTTCGCCAGCGCCTGGTGCTTTTCGATCATCGCCGGGTACGACACGTTGGCGGCTGCCTCGCTGGTGCCGAGGATGAAGCCGGTGTCCTGCAGCGGGAAGAAGCCCTTGGGGATGGCGACATAGCCGACCACTGCCAGCGCCAGGGTCAGGCCGAATACACCCAGCGTCAGGCGCTGGTGGGCGAGGGCGTGGTCCAGGCCCTTTTCGTACCAGCGCACCAGGCGCTGGCCGAAGCCGTCGTGGTGTTCCTGCGGCGGTTTGCGCATGAACAAGGCACAGAGGGTCGGCGCCAGGGTCAACGACACCACCACCGAAATCAGGATGGTCGAGGTGGCGGTCAGGGCGAACTCCTTGAACAAACGCCCGACCACGCCGCCCATGAACAGCAGTGGAATGAACGCGGCGATCAGCGAGAAGCTGATCGAGATGACCGTGAAGCCGATCTCGCCGGCGCCCTTGATCGCCGCCGTGCGGCTGTCGTCTCCGGCTTCCAGGTGACGGTGGATGTTTTCCACCACCACGATGGCGTCATCGACCACGAAGCCCACGGCGATGACGATGGCCACCAGGGTGAGGTTGTTGAGGCTGAAGCCTGCCACGTACATCAGTGCGCAACTGGCGATCAGCGACACCCCCAGCACGCTGGAGACGACCAGGGTTGCAGACCACTGACGCAGGAACAGCGCCATCACCCCGATCACCAGTATCACCGCGATCATCAGAGTGAGTTCCACTTCATGCAGCGAGGCGCGGATGGTCTGGGTGCGGTCGTTGAGCACCGACACCTCGACCGAGGCTGGAAGCATTTCCTGCAAGCGCGGCAGGGCGTCGAGCACGCGATCCACGGTGTCGACGATATTGGCGCCAGGCTGGCGGAAGATCACCAGGTTCAGCCCGGGTTTGTCGCCGGACCAGGATTTGACATAGGCGTTCTCGGCGCCTTCGATCACCTTGGCCACGTCCTGCAGGCGAACCGGGGCGCCGTTGCGGTAGCTGACGATCAGTTGGGCGTAGTCTTCGGGGTGGAACAACTGGTCGTTGGCGGCGATGGTCGAGACACTGTGTTCGCCGTACAGCGCGCCCTTGGCCAGGTTCAGGCTGGTCTGCTGGATGGCCTGGCGGATATCGGCCAAGGTCAGGCCGATGGCCGCGAGCTTCTCGGGCTGGGCTTGTACGCGGATCGCGGGGCGCAGTTGGCCGGTGATGTTGATCAGGCCGACCCCGTCGATCTGGCTGAGCTGGCGCGCCAACAGGGTTTCGGTGTAGTCGCTGAGCTCGTTGCCGGGCATTTGCTCGGAGCTGACGGTCAGCACCAGCACGGGGCTGTCGGCCGGGTTGACCTTGCGCCAGGTCGGTGGGCTGGGCAGGTCCTGCGGCAGGCGCGCAGTGGCGGTGTTGATCGCGGCCTGGACTTCCTGGGCGGCGGTGTCGATGTTCTTGTCGAGGGTGAACTGCAGGATCAGCGTGGTCGAGCCCAGGGCACTGCTGCTGGTCATCTGGGTCATGCCGGGGATGGCGCTGAACTGTACCTCCAGCGGCGTCGCCACCGAGGATGCCATGGTTTCCGGGCTGGCGCCGGGAAGCTGCGCGGTGACCTGGATGGTCGGGAAGTCGGCTTCCGGCAAGGGGGCCACCGGCAGGCGCGGGAAAGCGATGGCCCCCAGCAGCACCAGGGCGAAGGTCAGTAGCAGGGTGGCGATGGGGTGGTCGATGCACCAGGCCGAACCCCCTTTGCGGGTGATCATGGCTGGCTCCGGCGGTCAGCCACTTCGGGGCTGGCGGGCAGGTCGGGGGCGACCTCGACCCGTGCCCCGGGCTTGAGGCGCGACTGGCCGTCGAGCACCAGGCGATCACCGGCCTTGACCCCGGCGATGACGTTCAGGTCGCTGTCCTGGTAGAGCACCTTCACCGGCACGCTGGCAACCTTGTCGCCATCGAGGCGGTAGACGTAATGGCCATCGATGCCTCGCTGCACCACGGGTGGTGGCACCACCAGGGCGTTCTCGTCGATGGCGGTGCGCAGGCGAATGGTCACCAGTTGGCCCGGCCACAAGCGGCCATCCTTGTTGTCGAACTCGGCCTTGATACGCACGGTGCCGGTGTTGGCCGAGACCTGGTTATCGATCAGCGCCAGGTGGCCCTGGCCCAGCAGGCTGCGTTCGCCGTCGGCGTCCATGTAGGCCTCGACCAGCGCTGGTGACGGGCCTTTGAGCAGGTTCTGCAGGCTGGGCAGCATCTGTTGCGGCAGGGCGAACTCGACGGCGATCGGGTCGATCTGGGTGACGCTGAACAGACCCTGGGTGTCGCTGCTGCGCACCAGGTTGCCGGGGTCGACGTTGCGAATGCCGACGCGACCGGTCACCGGTGAGCGGATCTGCGTGTACGACAGCTGCACTTCGGCATTGGCGATGGCTGCCTGGTTACCCTTGACCGTGGCCTGCAGTTGATTCACCAGCGCCTGTTGCTGGTCGAGGGTCTGTTTCGAGACGCCGTCGTCGCTGCTCAGCAGGCGGTAGCGCTTGAGGTCGACACCGGCCACCTGCAACTGTGCCTGGCTCTGGCCGAGTTGGGCGCGAGCCTGCTCGAGACTGGCGCGGATCGCGCGGTCGTCGAGGGTGGCGAGCAGGTCGCCTGCCTTGACCCATTGGCCCTCCTTGACCTGCACCTGGGTCAGGATGCCCTCGACCTGCGGGCGTACATCGACGCTGTGCAACGACAGTACCGAGCCGATGGCGCTGGCAAAGCGCGGCACGTCCTGCAGGGTGACGCTGACCACCCTGACCGGCACGGCATTTTGCGCGCGTGGGGCAGGCGTGTCCTGGCGCAGGCGCAACCAACCGGCCACGGCGATCAGCAGGAGGATGGCCAGGGTGGCGAGAACGAAGGAGCGGGAGGGACGTCGCATCGGTGCTGGTACCGGTCAGTTGGCAGGGTTGGTTACGTGTCGTGTTCTGCGCGGGCAAGCCCGCTCGCACACCATCTGTTACGGAAGTACCTGTGGGATGGGGCTTGCCCGCGAACAGAACACCTAGATAACCGGCTTTATGTCCTGTCCTTTTTCTGCTTATAGCCCCCCAACCGGGTCGGCAACGTGACGCCTGGCTGACAGCGCTGACAGTTTCCAATCATTGATGGCCAATTGCCAAGGCATTGCGCTGGATCAATGCCCGTCCGGGGTTTGCCCCTAGAGTCGAACGCCCTCCCGATTGTCCCGACAACAATGAGAGCCTCCGATGAAGTGCAATATGCCTGTTACCGGTCGCCAAGTGGATTATCCCGGTGATGCCAACATCCTTTCCACCACCGACCTCGATAGCCGCATCACCTACGCCAACGATGATTTCGTGCGTATCAGCGGGTTTGCCCGCGAGCAGTTGCTCGGCCAGCCGCATCATGTGGTCCGCCATCCTGACATGCCTGCCCAGGCCTTCGAGCAGATGTGGCAGACGCTCAAGGCCGGTCGTTCGTGGATGGGGCTGGTGAAGAACCGCTGCAGCAACGGTGATCACTACTGGGTCAGCGCCTTCGTCTCGCCCATCGGCAGTGCGGGGCAGACGGTCGAGTACCAGTCGGTGCGCACCCGTCCACTCGACGAGCAGGTCGCGGCGGCCGAGCGCTGCTATGCACGTTTGCGCGAAGGGCGGTGGCGCTGGCGCGAGCGTCTGCCGGTGCCGGGCCTGCGGGCGCGGCTGTCGCTGGGCATTGGCGCTGTGCTGGCGCTGGTGATCGGCGTCGGGCAGGGCTGGTCGGCCGGCGCCTGGCAGGTGTCTTTGATCGAGTGGCTGGCGGCAGCGGGCCTGAGCAGCTTGGCCGTGTGGGGGCTATTGCGCCCGTTCGAGCGTCTGCGTGCCCAGGCCCTGGCGGTGGCCGACAATCCACTGAGCCAGCAGTTGTACACGGGGCGGCGCGATGACATTGGCCAGATCGACTTCGCCATGCGCATGCTCAAGGCGCAGTTGGGGGCGGTGGTCGGGCGCATAGGCGATACCTCGACACGCCTGGCCGGGCATTCCGGATCGCTGGCCGAAGCCCTGCAGGCCAGTCATGCCAACAGCCTCGAGCAGCAGAGCGAGGCGGACCAGGTCGCCACGGCGATCCACCAGATGAGCGCCAGCGTCGCCCAGGTCGCCAGTAGCGCGCAGTTGGCGGCGATGGCTGCCGACCAGGCCGAAGACGAAACCCAGTCGGGTCATCAAGTGGTCGACCGCAACCGCTGCGCGATCCAGGACCTGGCCGGTTCGCTGGTGGAGGCGAGCGAGGTGATCCAGCAACTGGAAAACCACAGCGGCGAGATTTCCGGGGTCATCGATGTGATCCGTGGCATTGCCGAGCAGACCAACCTGCTGGCACTCAATGCCGCCATCGAGGCGGCGCGTGCCGGCGACCAGGGGCGTGGTTTTGCTGTGGTCGCCGACGAGGTGCGTGGCCTGGCCCAGCGTACCGCGCAGTCGACCCACGAGATCCAGCGCATGATCGCTGCCTTGCAGGAGGGTACCCGTGCGGCGGTACAGGTGATGCGTCAGAGCAGCACCCACGCCGGGCATAGCGTCGAGCAGGCGCGCCTGGCCAGCGATGCGCTCGACAGCATCAGCGTGCGGGTCAACCAGATCAACGAGATGAGTTTGCAGATCGCGGCGGCGGTGGAGCAGCAGAGCCAGGTCAGCGAGAGCATCAACCGCAATATCGTCAGTATTCGCCAGGCCAGCGAGGCGACGGTGGATGTGGGGCAGCGCAGTCACAGCAGTGCCAGTGATGTGGCGGGGCTGGCGCAGGATCTGCGGCGGTTGGCGGATGAGTTCTGGCGGCGCTGTCAGTGAGGCTGGCGGTGCCCTTTTCGCGGGCAAGCCCCTCCCACAGGGGCTAGGACTGCTTTTTTTTGTGGGAGCGGGCTTGCCCGCGAAAAGGGCACCGCAGATTCCAGCTCAGAACCCGATAAAGGCGTAGTACACCGGCGCTTCGCCGGTCGTCAGCAGCCCATGCCCCTGCAGCCCGTCTGCCAGTTCGACATCTTGCACATGCACTGTCCATGGCACGAGCGCTTGATCGCTCGTCTGATCCAGCGCCGCGAGAAACGCCTGCATGTCTGGCAGCCAGGCGGTGAAACCGTTGCCCTTGAGCGCGCTGGTGGTCATGCCCAACGCCTGGCAGACCGCAACCTTGGCGGCGATGTCGTCGCGGTCGGCCTGGCGCGAGGCTTCGATCAGTGCGGCCAGTTGCGGATCGACGGCCCTGTTGCCGACGATCAGTTGCGGGCCTTGTTGCCAGGCTTCGGGTGGGCAATCCTTGGCTTCGACGCGCAGAGGCAGGTGCGGGTTGACCTCGGCCGGATAGATACGACAGACCAGCGGGCGTGTTTCATAGATGCCGCACAGGTTGTTGGCATCCAGGTTGCGACAGCGCCCTGGATTGAAGGCCGCGAAGGTCACCGAGACCCGCACCTCTGCACTCCCGCAAGGCACGGCGAGCGAACGGCGCAGCACATGATCGCGTTGCTCGACCGGCATGCCCGGGCCATCGGTGACGAAGCCTTCGATCAGCACCACGACCTGGCCGCCACTGGCAGCCCACTGGCGGGACTCGGCGAGCGTGAGGGGTACATGGTGGCCGGTGCAGCACTTGCCGCAGCCGGTGCAGGCGAAACGAATGCCGTCGCTCACTTGGCGCCTGGCTTCCATTCGGTGACGTAGGCTTGCTGCTGGGCGCGGTCGTACAGGCACAGTTCGGTGCCTGTCTGGTTCTTCATGTATTTTGGCTTGTACACGCCTTCGATCAGCAGGGCGCTATAGGCGGTGCGGTCGTCGAATTCAGCGGGCTTGCCCAGGGCGTGGGCGTCCTTGAACTGGCTGGCGGCCAGGCAGCGCTTGACCATCTGCTGGCGGTACTCGTTCCAGGCGTCGGGGCTGGAGGCCTGGGCAAGACCGCTGGTCATGGCGAGGGCAATCAGGGCAATGCGAAGAGGGGTCATAAGCGATACCGGCAAGAAAACCTCGGAAGGGGAGTGATTATGCCCGAGTCCTCCCCACCATCAAGTGAAGGCATTGTGTCGCCAGATGTATCAGCGCTCGGCGAAGCCGACCGCTCGCGCCGCGACGACGAGGCAGTCGGTCAGCTCGGGCGAGGAAAACTTGGTGAGAATCGCGTTGGCGCCTGCGACCTTGGCTTTTTCGGCGCTCATGGCGCTGTCCAGCGAGGTGTGCAGCAGCACGTAGAGGTGCTTGAAGTCCGGGGTCTCGCGCACGGTGCGGGTGAAGGCGTAACCGTCCATCTCGGACATTTCGATGTCCGACACCACGATGTTGATTTCCTGGGCGGTGCCCTGCAGCTCCAGCAGGACATTGATCGCATCCTTGGCGCTGCGCGCGGTATGGCATTCGACACCGAGGTGGCGAAGGGTGTGCACCGATTGCTGCAGCGCCACCTGGCTGTCGTCCACCACCAGGATGTTGGCGGCGGCCAGCAGGCTGGCGTCTTCTGCGCTGAGCTCGCCGGGATGCGTTTCAGGTTCCGGCGGGGCGATGCCGTGGATGACCTTCTCGATGTCCAGCACCTGCACCAGCGTGTTGTCGACCCGGGTCACGCCGGTGATGAAGGAGCGGTTGCCCGAACCGTACGGCGGCGGCTTGATGTCGGTGCTCAGGCAATGGACGATGCGGCTGACCGCCTGCACGTGCAGGCCTTGGCGGGTGCGGCTGATGTCGGTGACGATCAGGCAGCCGCCATCGGGGTCGGCCAGTGGCATTTCGCCGATCGCCCGCGACAGGTCGATCACCGACAGCGAGTTGCCGCGCAAGGTCGCTACGCCTTTGACGTGGGGATGCGACTCGGGAAGCTTGGTCAGGGGCGGGCAGGGAATGATCTCGCTGACCTTGAGCAGGTTGATAGCCATCAGCTTGCCGCTGCGCAGGGTGAACAGCAGCAGGGACAGCGAGTCCGCGCGGGCATTTTGCGTGGCCATGGATAACCTTCGGGCATGTCGGAAAAGGGAGTGGATGCCGGGTTATCGGCCTTGGCCGTTCAGGCTTTAGGCAAAAAAGAGGGCCTTGCGGCCCCTGAAGGATTACCAGCTGTAACGCGCACCCAGGTTGACTCCCCAAGGCTGTTCGATGTTGTTGCCTTTCATGTAGTCGAATCCTGCATTCACCTGCACCGTGTCGGTGACTTGCGCGGCCACACCTGCACCGAGCTCGATGCGGCTGCCCGACAGGTCGTTGTCGAACTTGTTGTCGTTGACCTTGACCTGATTGTTGCGAGCGAACTCGTGGGCGGCTGCGACCTTTACGTAGGGCTGCACGAAACCGCCTTTATCGAGTGGGAAGGTACGGCCGACATGGCTACCGACCTTGCCCAGCAAGGAGTCGGCATTGGCAGCGCTGGCGCGCATGCCGTTGTCCAGGTTGTAGCTGGCACCGTCGACCCACAGCGTGGACAGCTGGGTATAGGGTTCGACGAACCAGCCGTCGTCCAGCTTGATGTGCTTGCCGACTTCGATCGAGGCGCCGATCCCGTTGTTGCTGTATTTGCCCTTGGCCTTGCGGCCATCGCTCATGCGCACGTCCGAGGTGTTCTGGAAGCGGTTTGCCTTGAGCAGTGCATCGATGTAAAGGCCATCGTCCGCCAGCCAGGTGCTGTACATGCCCAGATGGAAGCTGTCGACCTTACCGGTGGTGCCGGCGGACAGATCGAGGTCCGAACGGCTGTAGCCGCCCGTCACGCCCAGCAGCCACTGGCTGCCGTTCGACGGCAGTGGCGCGTCGGCACCGAAGGAAATGCCCTGTTGTACCTGGTTGTAGTCGGCACCGGCGCCTGCAGATACCTTGTGCTTGTTGCCGTAGGTGCGCAGCCAGCCACCACCTTGGGTGTTGCCGTTGCGCAGCTCGCCCATGCGCGAGCGCAGGGTGGTTGCCTCGCCGTACCACACGGTAGGCGCGGCGCTGAACAGACCGGTGACCGTGCGTGTGCCCGGGGTGGTGGTGTTGCCCTTGCGTACCAGGAACCAGTCGTCGCCGCGCTGTTCCAGTTCGTAGGCGAAGGTGCCGAAGTCCACCTGGCCGCCGATCAAGTCGAATTGCGAGGTGCTGCCCTCGCCGGTGTGCACGACCTGATGGTCGATCACTGCGGCGTTCGGGTCGGTGCCGGTGCTTTCCACCAGCAGGCGATGTTCGCCGCTGGCCTTGCCGCTGACGTCGATGAAGTCGCCTTGGCCGGTGGCCAGGTCGGCGCCAAGCACGAAGGTGCCCGAGCCAGACAGCTCGCCCAGTTGCAGGCGGTTGAAGCCAGTGCTGCCTCCAGGGCCGCGCAGGTTCACGGTGCCGTCCGAGAGGTTCAGCTTGTCGACGCTGGAATCGCCGGTCAGGGACCAGCTGGAGCTGGCATCGATCTTCAGCGAGGCGGCATTCTCGATGGAACCCGTCAAGCTGGCATGATCAGCCAAGCTTATATTCAAGGTGGAGTTCTTGTCGGCCACGATGTTGCCGGTCAGATGGCTGTTGTTGATCGCCGCATTGGCGCGAGCGCCTTCGCTAACCTCGAGAATCATGCCGTTACCGCCCGAAAGGGTGGAGCCGTTGTTGATTTCGATGTTCACGTCTTCATCGTCGATATGTCGGAGCACCTTGATAGCACTGCCCTCACGACCGATCACACTTGACTGGTCCAGTACCAGATTGGCCTTGGTTGCAGAACCATCTGTGACATCGGGCAGCATGACGATGCCATTGTTGTCGCCAGTGATGACGCTGCCCGCGCGAACAGATGCAGTGGCGCCGGCAATCACCAGACCGACTCCGCCGCCAATGGGGCCCTCTTCGTCAGCGCCTGCCAAGCCTTCGACGTAGGTATTGGCAAGGTCAAGAGTGGCGTTTTGGCTTATGTTGATACCGCGACCAGTGGCCTGGACTTTACTATTGGTGATGCGTGCGCTGGAGGCTTGTTGGTCGCCGGAGAGCGCAATTCCGATCAGCGAACGCCCTGGCCGAGATGGGTCGATGAAGGCTGTAATGGTGCTGGCATCTATCTCTGCATGGCTGTTGTACAGGCTGAGCGCGTTTTCGCCCACGCTGTGCACGCGGCCATCGTTGATGTTTACACGTGAATTGTCTGTAGCAAGGATTCTTCCCGTTTGAGCGCCGCTACTTACATTGAGGGTGTTCTGGCCGACCAGGTAGTAGCGATGCATCGGTGTGTCCCTGTTTACCTCACGGCTTTCGCCGGGACGCAGAATGACATCAGCCGCCATCGCTGTACTCGCGTATGCGCCAGCGCTCAATATTGCCAGCGTGGTCTTGAAAAACATGGAGATCTCCGGTCAAAAAAGATCTGAATTTGATCGGAGGTCTCGGAAGTTGTATGTAGGAATAGTCTGGGGTTTGGGTCGCGGCCGAGTGCACAAGCAGGCTGCTATTGGCCCTTACCAGGCTAGGTTGAATCCGATATTCATACCCCACGGTTGCTCGATATTCTTGCCGTTGCTGTAATCAAGGTCGACATGCAACTGCAGCGCATTTGCCAGCTGGATGGCTACGCCTGCGCCGAGCTCGCCTCGCCCGCCAGACAGATCGTCATGAAAAGTGGTGCTGTTGACGCGAATATCATTGTTGCGGGCGAATTCGCGAGCGGCTGCCAGTTTTACGTAAGGCTGTACGTAACCACCCGATTGCAGGGCGATGGTTTTGCCTACATGGGCCCCGGCCTTGCCCAGCAATGAGTTGGCCTTGTTGCTCTTGAGCTCCATGCCATTGTCCATGCTGTAGTTTTCGCCGCTGACCCAAAGCGCGGACGCCTGGAGGTAAGGCTCGATGAACCAGTTGTCATCGAGCTTGAAATGCCGTCCGGCTTCGACGGATCCCCCGAAGCCATAATTGTTGTATTCACCTTTGGCCTTGTGCCCGTCACTCATGCGCGCGTTAGCCTTGTTCTCGAAGCGGTTTGCCTTGATCACCGCATCAATGTAATAGCCGCTGTCGGCCAACCAGGTGCCGTACACTCCCAGGTAATAGCTGTCCACTCGACCGTCACTGCCCAGGCGCATATTGAGCCGGGAGTCGCTGTACCCTCCCATGATACCGAGCAACCAGCGTCCGCTCTCGGTTGGCAGTGCCCTGTCGACACCTATGGAGACGCCTTGCTGCACTTGCTGGTAATGCACCTGGTCTGCCGCCGAGACACGATACTTGTTGCCATAGGTGCGCCCCCAGAAGCCACCTTGGTCGTAACCACCACGCAATTCGCCCATGCGACTGCGCAAGGTGCTGAGTTCCCCATACCATACGGTCGGGGCGGCGCTGAATACTGCAACGGCCATCTGCGTGCTAGGTGAGATGATCGGATCGTCCTGGCGTTGGGTCAGGTACCAGTCATTGCCCTGGCGCTCCAGTGAGTAGGAGAACGCACCGAGATCGACCAGGCCGTTATCGCTGAGGACCTTGAAGTTGGCATCGCCACCCTGGGTATGTACCACGCGTTGAGCGGTGCCTCCTGCTGTGGGATCTGCTCCGCTGTTCTGGATAGTCATGCCGTAGCTGCCACGCGCGAGGCCTTCGATGTTGACCAGGTCACTGCGACCAGCGGCCAGGTCGGTACCCAGAGCAAATGTCCCGGTGCCGTCGAGGCTGCTTGCCGTGAGCACCCGAAACTCGTCATTGCCACCCCGCAGATTCACCACACCACCTTGCAGGTTCAATGCTCCGACATTCGAGCTATTGACCATTTCGAAGCGGGAGCGATCACCTATCTCGGTGGCTTTTGCATTGGTCACGGTACCCATCAGGCTTGAACCGTTGGCCAGGCTCAACGTGCCTGTGGCAGGTGAATCGTGAAGGATATTGCCGGTCATCCGGCTGTTGTCCAGCGCAATGCCGAGAACGTTGCTGACAGTCCCGGTCAGCGTTGCTCCATTGGCGAGGGTCAGCTCGCTGGCACTGCCAGGGCTTGTGCTGACACTGCCGGTCAGGTTGCTCGCATCCAGCGTCAATGCTGCGACGTTGGTGACATCACCCACGATGCTCGATTGTGCTGTCATGCTCACCGTTGCGCTGGAGCCGACCGGCTGGTTGATCGTGCCGTTCAGTGTGCTGGCAGCCATGGACAGGCTGCGGATGTTGTTCACATTGCCGGTCAGACTGGCGCCATTGGCCATGACTACATCCGCTGACGCATGAGCGGCCACCTGAATATCTCCGGCAAGGGTGCTGGAGTCGATAAGCAGGTGCGCCTGAGTGACGGCTGCGGGCGCTTCATCGGGGAGACCGACCTGCAGCAGGATGCCGTTGGCGGCAGTTACGCTCGAGTTGTTGCGAATCTCGATCTGTCCCAGCATCGGATCGATACCAAGGTTGCTGACTACGATGGCGCTACCGCTCTGGGATATAAGGTTGGAGTGATCCACCACCAGTCGCGAATTCGCATGGCCATCATCCACTGCAAGCAACGCCGCAGCGATGTTGCTACCGGTTGCCGTGCTGTTTCTCAGAATCGCCTCTCCGCCGACCAGCGACATGCCAAGACCGCTGTAGACGATGAAGTCTGTCGGGTTGCCGGTACCGGTCAAGGTGGAGTCGATCAACGTTGCACTGCTGCTTCCCGAGACATTCAACCCACGACCGAAGCCGCTGATCTCGCTACCTTCCACCAAGGCGGTCGAAGTTCGGCCGTTGAAGACTAAACCGGTGGAAACCGAAAGCCCCATATTACCGGTGGAGGTCAGCGATGAGTTGCGGATAGTGCTTTGGCTCTCAATGAGATCAAGCGCCGCTCGACTGCCGCCTCGTACTGTGGCGCCGTCCAGCGTGACTGTGGAATCTGGGTCAGCATAAATGTCCAGCGCCTGCCCTCCGGGCTCGATGAGCAGTGTGGCGGCAGTCAGTGTCCAGCGTTCGCTCACGTCGCCGGCTCTTACGGTCGCCGAACCTCCCGCTGGAAGTGTGGCGGCATCAAGGGGGGGGGCGAGAAGGGCAAACAAGCACAGCACGCTTTGGATAGGCGGATTCTTGACTGAAATGCTTCCTTGCATTGGCTCATGCTCCAAACGGATAGGTTTCAACATCGCCCGGTGCCCGGTACACGTATTCCGAGCAGCGCATGCACTTGATATGAGAGCGAGTATAGAAGTCTGTTTCGAGATCGCACACCTGTTAAAAATGCTAGGTTACGGCATTGAATATTCATGCTTGTATGTTTTTGCTGGTAGACAACGAATGGTGATGTGGCTGGGTCGTTCTGAGTCACGGGCGATATGTGTTGTCTCGTGGGTGAGAGCATGTTTGTTGTTTAAACGCTGCGCACTTGATATCAGGTAAATCAGATTGGGTGAGGGCATGAACATGAACACAAGGATGAATATCAAGAGCCGCCGGCAGGGAAGTGTTGCACCGGCTGCGGAGATATTGCTCGAAGAAATGACTATTCCTAACCGTGACCCTGTCGGGGGACGTATACACAAAGATTTTCTGTCGGACGACGTGGAAGTTATTATTCCGCGGGCGCAAGACATGCGTCGTCAAGACAGTCTTGAACTGTATCGAAATGGTGAACCTTTCGGTGCCAAATACAGGTTGGCAGACCTGGGCTTTGATGATAATACGGTCACGGCTTTTTCTATTCCCTTTAAAATGGCAGACTTTCCACCACTGGGTGCCGACGTCACGTACACGATGGATTACCGAGTTTTTGACCCTATTTCAAATAGAGGTAATTTGTCTCTGCGCCCTATTTCGTTGCGTTTCGACCGGTTGGCGCCGGGTGGCGATAATCTCCCGGGTATCTTCTTTACCGGTGAACAGCTCAGGGGGATTACGGAAGCCGATATGGAGGGTGATCTATTAAAGGTCAAGATTGACCCTTATCACGATGGTGAGGCTGAGGACAAAGTCGAGTTATGGGTTTCCAACGTTGATGCCGAGGACGAGCGGTTCTACCTGACCCCGGCATTTGACGTTGCTGACCCGGTTAATATCCTGGATGTTCACTTCACCCGGGAACAGCTCACCGCCTTCGGTGGAAGCGGCAAACTCTATTTCGGTTACCGGGTAACGGATTGGTCAGGTAATGTCAGCAGTCTTTCAAGCACTACGGAGATCCCGGTCTATCTGGATCAACCGGGGCTGGCCGCGGCTGTAGTGCCGGCGGCTGCAAAGGGGCTGATTACCTATAATGATGCCACGCCCTTTATCGAGGTAGAAATACCCACTTACACAGTCGGTACGCCTGCCGCGGGGGATCTCATCACCCTGACCTGGGAGGGCGATACATTCCCTTATATCCTGCAGTCGGCCGACCTGGACAAAGACCCACTCACGATCATCCGGGTTCCCTACGCTACCGTCGCAAAGCGGCCTCTCGGGCAGACCACGATCAACTATTCTTTGAGGCGTGGTTCTGAGCCGGTTGTGCCTTCTCCCGATACCATTGTAAATATCAATCTTGAGTCACCCGGTGGTCCGGATCCGGATCCGGATCCGGAAACACCGGTTCATGAGTTAATCAGGCCTGCAGTACTTACCTGTGGTTCCAGTCCACCCAACACCATCCTGCCTGAAGATTTTGGCAAAGCCGCCAGTGTAAAGATTTCCCGTGCCAGGGTTGGAGATAATCAGCCGATCTGGAAGATCGGCGACAGCATTCAACTGACCTATGACACGATCTCCGCGCCTATCGTGCCGACCGTGATCACTACGGCAAATGAAGGCAGCGATATCAGCATTGAGGTTCCGTTCGCCGATGTGATCGAAGCGGTCGGAACAGGCACACCGAAAATCTTCTTTGTCATTACCCGTGAGTTGGATTTGCCTGGTGGCGGTACTACCCCTGTAACGGCCAGATCTCCCGATCAGGAAGTCGTTGTCTCCGCCGGCTCGGAGCTGCCGGGCGGGACTACGCCGCTTCAGTTGGGGAGCTTCCCGGAAGCGGTCGATTACGAAGACGAACACACAGGCGGGGTCTACCGAGTCATCCAATTCGACGTTGGCAGGAGGGATACGATGTTCCGAATTCCTCTGGCGGGTGTCGCCAACATAGAAATAGGACGCAACCCCAGACTGAGTTACTTCTTCGAAGGTTTTAACACGGGCAACGATGTCAAACCTCCGGAAAAACCATGGACCCCGCTTCCCGGTACTCGCCTCGAGGCATCCAACGTGCCACTGACCCAAGCTGATCTTGACCAGGGATACTATGAGGTGCCCCTGCTGTACCGCACCCTGTTGCAGCGCATCTGCCGCAATGGTGCGGAATTGAACTACTCATTGATCAATGATCTGGAAATTCCGGTGCGGGCGCCTGTAGCCTATGTGTATATCGCATTAAATGACGGAGGGGGGCAGTGTCTGCTAAGCTTTGCTGTTGATACGCAGATGACATCCTCCAGCTTTGGCGCAGGCGTACAAACGGCACTGCGCGAAGTGAGTAAAACCTCACGGATGAACGGTCCTCTGCAACCGCTCTCGATTCCTGGCCGCGATGCCGACACCGGTATCGTGCCTGTCGAATACCTGAAGAACGACTTGGTCGTTCAGATTACCAAGGCAGATGTCATGACCCCTGCGCATGAGCTCCGTCTGCTGCGTGACTTCGAGGGCTATGGCAGGCCTTACCGATTGACGACAGAAGAGTTGAACGATCCCGAAGTGGTTCAATTCGAACTGAATATCGAGCAGAAGGACTTTCCACGGGAGGGCGCCGATGAGACGTTCACGTTGGATTACGAGCTGTTTGATACCGTCACCCAAACGGGGGTGGTCGCCAACTTGCCGGTCAGCGTGCGTCTGGACCGCCGAGCGCCAGGTGGAAATGCCCTTTCCGCGTTGGGCTTTACCCCTGAACAAGTGAGGAACGGTATCAGGGATACCGATCTGGTCAATGACCGACTGGCCGTTAATGTTCACGCTTACTTGTATGGTGAACAGGGCGATAAAATCGAGTTGTGGCTGGGCTCGTCTGCGGACGAGGGGTTGGGCGAATATCTGGGCGTCAGCAGGGTGGTCGACGATCCCAGGGCGACTCAAGTGGTGTATTTCACACGCGCGCAGCTCTCGAATGGTTTGCGCTACTTTGGTTATCGGGTGCAAGACCAAGCGGGTAACTACAGCGTGCTGTCTCGCCTCATGGATATCGAAGTAGATATCACGCCAGCCCGTTAGTTGACGTTGTCCTTGCGCCTCTTTGCGGATACCGATATCGGAAGAGGCGCATTATTTTACCCGCCCTTGCCAGGCCGCATCGATGCACCGCGTGGCTCAGCGTAACTCGAGTCGACGAGCCAGGCGGCCGAGATTGGCCCGGTCCAGGCCAAGTTCCCGTGCCGCTGCGGCCCAGTTGTATTGATGCCGTTGCAGGCAGTTATCGATCACTTGGCGCTGGTAAGCGTCGACGGCTTCGCGCAGACCACCCTCGGGCAACGGCAGGGCAGGCTCGATGGGGGCCAATGAAGCCGCCTTTGTCGGCAGCGTAGTGCGAAGGTCGAGGTCTGCTGCTTGCAGGGTGAGGATGCGCGGGCGTTCGGGGTGCTGACCGAGGGCCTTGAGCGCCGAGCGTCCGATCAGGTGTTCCAGTTCACGCACGTTGCCTGGCCAGTCGTAAGCCACTAGTGACGTCTGGGCTTCGCTGCTCAGGCGCAGGCTGTCCAGCCCCAGTCTCGAACGGTTTTGCTCGAGAAAGAAACCTGCCAGCAGCAATATGTCCCGTCCTCGCTCGCGCAGCGGTGGAACCTGCAGTGGGTATACGCTGAGGCGGTGGTAAAGATCGGCGCGAAAGTTCCCGTTGCGCACTTCGCTGGCCAGGTCTCTGTTGGTGGCGGCGATCAGGCGCACATCTACCTTGTGTTCGTGGTCCGAGCCCAGGCGCTGCAGTTGGCCGCTCTGCAATACCCGTAGCAGTTTGGCTTGTACCGACAGAGGCAGCTCGCCGACTTCGTCGAGAAACAACGTTGCGCCGTGGGCCAGTTCGAACTTGCCGCGCCGCTCGCCATGAGCGCCGGTAAAGGCGCCCCTGACATGACCGAACAGTTCGCTTTCGACCAGGGTATCGGGCAAGGCGGCGCAGTTGAGGCTGACCATTGGTTTGTCCGCACGCTTGCTGGCCTGGTGCAGTGCCAGCGCGACCAACTCCTTGCCGACACCGGTCTCTCCGGTGATCAATACGGTCAGATCGCTGCCTGCCACCAGGCGGATTTCTTCCAGCAAGTGCTTGTGCGCCGGGCTCTGGCCGATCAGTTCCTTGCGCTGGTCGCTGGCTTGTCGGTAGACCTCCGCGCGTTGCTGCTCGTCTTCCACGCGCAGGGCCAGCTTCTCGATGCGCTCGGCGACGGTGACGGTTGCCGCAGCGAGGCTTGCGAATGCCTGGAGGGCGCCGAGTTCAAGGCTCTGGAACCGGCCCGGGGTGAGGGCGTCAAGGGTCAGCAAGCCCCAGGGGCGTTCGTCGACCATCAGCGGGCAGCCCATGCAGTCGTGCACGTGCAGGTCTGCATCAATTGCAGCGACCAGGCCATCGTAGGGGTCAGGCAGTTCGGAGTCACTGGCAAAGCGCGTCGGCTCAGGCCGACTGAGCAGTATCTCGAAACGTGGATGCTCGCTGACCTTGAAACGCCGCCCCAGGGTGTCTGTCGACAAGCCGTCGACCGCAAGCGGCACCAGCCACTCTCCATCCAGGCGCAGCAGTGCTGCAGCATCGCACGGTAGCAGGCTGCGCATGGATTGCAGTAGGCGGCGATAGCGTTCCTGGTCCGGCAGGTCGCGAGACAGATCGCTGACCAGAGGCAGGAGGGCGGTGAGGAGGGGTTTTGCGAACATGCGGGTTTTCCGGAACGGCGTGTTGACCATACGGTCGGCGAGTTGTCGGGCTGGCGTCAAGGTCCGCTTGCAGCGATGCAGCAGGCTGAACGGCAATCGGACCTGGTAAAACTGTCAGGTTACGGCTTCGCGTGCGGAGGGTAGAGTCGAGCGACGACTGCGGCCAGGGCGCTTTGTGCGTGTGCGGGAATGGTCGAACATCCTTTTCAACAGGCGAGGGTAATCTGCAATGACCAAACGAGAGATGTTCCTTGGTCGGCTGCCGGTGTCGGCTCTGGCAGGTGAGCTGAATCCACTGGTCATCACTGACATGGATTCCGGAGGACCGCAACGCGATGGCCTGGGTTGGAATGAGTTGTCTGATCCAGAGCGTGTCGTGCCGATGTTGGCGAAGTTGCCCGAGGCGTATCGCCAGGGTGATGAGATCAGTCTTTTCTGGACGCCTACCAAGCCAGTTACGCAACCGCCGCAAGCCGATCCGTCTGAGGCTGCAGTGCAGTTTTACCTGTTGGATGCCGAAATGCAGGCGCGAGGCTGGTTGAGCTTCGGTGTGGTCAAGGGTGACCTGAAACTGCCAGCGGACGAGCAGATTCCCTATCCTTATTTCGGTTATTTCTATTACTCGCTGTATGACCCGATCTCAACATCCAGGCGCTACTCGCAGTACAGAGAGGTCTTGATCGACCTGCGTGTGCCCGGGGGGCTTGATCCCGATCCGGAAACGCCGGTCAACGAATTTCTTGTCGCGCCTTTAGTAACGCCCTCCACGATCGAATCCCCAACCACTCCGGTACGCGTTTCGATCGTGCCTTGGCGTTTCATGCAGCCGGATGACCAGGTCACCTTGATCTGGAGCGGTGTTCGTCATGTGGGGGCACGCCTGGGCGCAGGCGACGTAGGCAAGAATTGGGTGATTGATGTTCCGGCGGATGTGATAGAGAAGGGCGGAAGCGGCGAAGACCTGCGGGTCTACTACGAGATCCGTGACCGGGTGCAGAACTACTCGCGGCCGTCTCCATCGGCCTATGTAAAGGTCGAAGATCCCGATGCACTCGCGGCACCTGAAGTCGAAAGTGCGGAGAGTCCACCCTACCAGCTGGATCTGGTGCCGTTGGCGGGGCAGGATGTGACCATCTACTTGCCGGACTATGTCGGTTATACGCCCGGCGATAGAGTCACGATGCATTGGGTCGGGCTCAGTGCCGGAACCGATGCAAGAGAAGTGCGTTATGACTGGCCCATCAGAACGATCACCGGCACACGCGACAAGATCTTCAGCCTGCCCTATCTCTTTGCCGTGCTGGTGGTGAATGGCCTGGCCACTGTCTTTTATGAGTCGATACCTGCCGCTGGTGGTGCAGCCAGACCTTCTCGCCGGCGCTCGCTCACCATTGTCGGGGAGGGCATTGTGTTGCAACGCCCGGACCTGGTCGAGGCAACAGGCGATGTCATCGATCTTGCCGACCTGACCACAGACAAGGTTCACGTGCGCATCCCTCTATATCCTGGGCAAAGCGCAGGGGATGTCGTCACCTTGGCCTGGACGGCCAGGAGCGGTGGCAGCGGCGGCGCGACCTGGCGAACAGACCTGACCGTTCCTGTGGGGGGAGAAAAAAACGAACTCGTGTTCGAGGTCGATTTACCGCTACTGATCCCGGCGGTGGATGGCACCCTGACCTTGAGCTATTCGGTGCTTACCCCGGAATTCGGTATCACGCGATCTTCGCCCGAGCACGTCTACAGCGTTCTGGACAGTGCGGCAGTCGATTTTCCTGCACCGACCTGCGCCCAGGTGGAGGGCAGTGGTGCGGGCGCGTCGCTGCCATCGGATACCATCAACGCGATCATCGAGGTGCCGGCAAATGCTCCTCTGCGTGTGAACGACAGGGTCACGCTGCGTTGGGAGGCGGCTGTCGGCAATACCCCGCCTGCCTACACCGAGACCAAGACGTTCACCGGGTTCCCGTTCAGCTTCACTGTGGGTAACGCGGATATTCTGCCCTTCGAGGAAGTTGATGTATCGGTGACCTATTCGGTCGAGCGCAACGCTGCGTAATAGCGTTGGTGTTGTGAGCAACGGCCTGAGTCAGCGCATGTCTGCTGACTCAGGCCGTTGTCATTTAGACTCTATGTTGTCGATATGACCATGCTCGCGCATTGGTCATATTGACAATTTCATCTATAACTCATTGATTTCTAATGTTTTATTTTTTGGCATCGTAATTGCCATGGTCTGGGTAACCATTCGAAGCCCAAGGCTCAGGAGTCACTGCAATGCTCAATGCCGACCAACGTGCAATCATCAAGGCCACTGTCCCGCTGCTCGAAAGCGGTGGCGAGGCGCTGACTACCCACTTCTACAAGATGATGCTCAGCGAGTACCCCGAGGTCCGTCCCCTGTTCAACCAGGCGCACCAGGCCAGTGGTGACCAGCCGCGTGCGCTGGCCAACGGTGTGCTCATGTATGCCCGCCATATCGACCAACTGGAGCAACTGGGTGGCCTGGTTGGTCAGATCATCAACAAGCATGTGGCCTTGCAGATCCTGCCCGAACACTACCCCATCGTTGGCAGTTGCCTGCTGCGCGCCATCGAGGAAGTGCTGGGCAAGGACATCGCCACCCCGGAGGTGATCGCTGCCTGGGGCGCAGCCTATGGCCAGCTGGCTGATATCCTCATCGGCGCCGAAGAGGGCCTGTACAAGGCCAAGGAGGAGGCCGACGGTGGCTGGCGCGGTGCTCGCGATTTTCGTGTGGTGCGCCGTGAGCAGGAAAGCAGCGAGATCGTCTCGTTCTACTTCGCTCCGGTCGATGGCAAGCCGGTACTCAAGGCCGAGCCGGGTCAGTACATCGGCTTGCAGCTGTTCATCGACGGTGCCGAGCAACGCCGCAACTATTCGCTCTCGGCATTGTGCGATGGTCAGCAGTACCGCATCAGCGTCAAGCGCGAGGCCGGGGGCAAGGTGTCGAACCATCTGCATGATCAACTGCAGGTCGGCGACACCCTAAAGCTGTTCCCGCCGTCGGGCGACTTCACTCTGGCGGCTGGCGACAAGCCGCTGGTACTGATCAGTGGTGGTGTCGGCATCACCCCGACCCTGGCGATGCTCGAGGCGGCGCTGCAGACCGAGCGTCGGGTGCACTTCATCCACTGTGCGCGCAACGGTTCGGTACACGCCTTCCGTGACTGGGTCGACGGTCTGGCTGCGCAACATCCGCAACTGCAGCGTTTTTATTGCTACGCCGAGGACGACGGCAGCCGGGATGCGAATGCAGTCGGCCTGCTGAGCCAGGATCTGCTGGCCGAGTGGCTGCCGCGTGAGCGTGACGTGGATGCCTACTTCCTTGGGCCGAAGGGCTTCATGGCGGCGATCCGTCGTCACTTGAAGGGGCTGGGGGTTCCGGATGCGCAGAGCCGCTACGAATTCTTCGGGCCGGCGGCTGCTCTGGAATGATCTACTGACCAGGCTGGCGTCTTCGCGGGCAAGTCGGAGGGGTTGGCCTGTGCATATATAAAGAAGGATGAACAGCGTCCCGCAGCTTTCATCTTTAATCCTGCTTTAATCACTGTATCCTTCACTCCCGGGTGTCGAGGGGCTGGTCCCTGCGCGACGCCCGGGCAGCCGTTTTTTTACCGGCCAAGGTTGAACCGATGTCGCCAACACCGGTCACAGCATCTCCGGATAGCCCTGCGCAGCGCTGTCTCGCCGCTTCCTCGACACGCTAAGAGACCATCCCTGCGTGTAGACTTGCGCCAGGCAGGCGGAACACGCTGCCACCTATCCATCCAAGGAATCGGCAATGAACGAACAAACCCTGCGCCTGAATCGGGAACGGCGCTTCCTCGTGCTGTTGGGGGTAATCTGCCTCTCGCTGATCGGCGGCGCGCTGTACATGCAGGTCGTGCTAGGCGAGGCACCTTGCCCGCTGTGTATCCTGCAGCGCTATGCCTTGCTGCTGATCGCGCTGTTCGCGTTCATTGCCGCGGCCATGCCCGGACGACGGAGCCTGACCTTCTTCGAGGCGTTGGTCGTGCTCAGCGCAATTGGCGGAATCGTTGCGGCCGGCAACCATGTGTATATACTCGCCAACCCGTACGCCAGTTGCGGCGTCGATGTCCTGCAACCAATCGTCGACGACCTGCCCCTGGCGCGGCTCTGGCCCCTGGCATTCCAGGTCGACGGTTTCTGCACCACACCGTACCCGCCCATCCTGGGTCTGTCGCTGGCGCAATGGGCGCTGGTGGCCTTCGTCCTCACTGCCATCCTGGTGCCGCTGGGCATCTATCGGAATCGGCGCCGGGCTTAGACAAAAGTCCCGATTTGATGCAGGTCTATTGCACGGTGAGATAACCGGCAAAATTTCCCCAGAGACTGATCCTGATCAACGTTGAGCCCTTGTAATACATGGGTTTCAGGGCTATCAAGCCGGGTGCGACAAACTGTCGCGAAGTTGATTTTTCAGGCAGGATTATTACAAATTCTGTAAAAGACTGTTGCTCAATAAGTCATAGTCAAGGGGGGGCGACCTATCTACAATCGCCCCCAATTTCCGTTCGGCACTGCTTGCGAGTCGCAGGATTGAAGGAAGCCCCAGCGCTCCTTTTGCTGACTTCGACAAGTTTCGCCCAACGGCGATCCGGGCGGACACCCCTCCGCGTTTTCCCGCACCAAATGGAATTGGTCTGAAGTACAGGCCTTTAGCCTAAGAAAACCCCAAGCTCGTCCATGCGCTCAACGCCCAGATCCAGCAGTCGGATCCCAGGCAGGCGCGGGTTCGAGCTCGAAATGCTAACGCTTGGCAGGACGAAGTGTTGGCGAACAAAACACATTGCATTGAAGCAAGCTGATCTAGAGGTCGTGAGATGAGTAAAAAGCGTTACCCCAGACTGTTTGGCATATTGCCCTTTTTAGGCATGCTTTTACTCAGTGGGTGCAACTGGACCCTGCTCGACCCGAAGGGCCAGGTCGGCATTGAGCAAAAGAACCTGATCCTCATCGCTACCGGCCTGATGCTGCTGGTCGTGGTGCCAGTCATCATCATGACCCTGGTCTTCGCCTGGAAGTACCGTGCTTCCAACAAGGCTGCCACCTACACCCCCGACTGGTCGCACTCGACCAAGATCGAAGCCGCGGTGTGGATCATCCCGATCCTGATCATCATCGCCCTGGGCTACGTCACCTACCACTCCACCCACAAGCTCGACCCTTATCGTCCGCTGGATTCCGATGTGAAGCCGGTGCAGATCGACGTGGTCGCCCTGGACTGGAAATGGCTGTTCATCTACCCGGAGCAGGGCATTGCCACGGTCAACAAGATCGTCTTCCCGGCTAACACCCCGGTCAACTTCCGCGTGACCTCCGACGCCGTGATGAACTCGTTCTTCATCCCTGCGCTGGGCGGCCAGATCTACGCGATGGCCGGCATGACCACCAAGCTGCACCTGATCGCCAACGAAAATGGCGAGTTCGACGGTATCTCCGCGAACTACAGCGGTGCTGGCTTCACCGGTATGAAATTCAAGGCAACCGCCACTTCGCAAGCCGACTTCGATGCATGGGTCGCGCAAGTGAAGGCCTCGCCGAAGAAGCTGGACAAGGCCGAATACGACGCCTTGGCCAAACCAAGCGAAAACAACCCAGTCGCGCTGTACAGCGAGGCTTCGCCTGACACGTTCCAGCTCATCGTCGACAAGTACGAAGGCATGAACCGTGGTCGTCCGAGCCACGAAGAAGCAGGCAGCAAAGACCTGGCCACTACCAAGGGTGTGGAAACGAGTATGCAACCAGCTGCCGGTGCAGAGGAGTAAGAGATGTTCGGTAAATTAAGCCTGGAGGCGATTCCCTATCACGAGCCGATAGTCATGGTGACGCTTGCCATGATCGCGCTCGGGGGCCTCGCCGTCGTTGGTGCCATCACCTATTTCCGCAAGTGGTCCTACTTGTGGACCGAGTGGTTGACCACGGTCGACCACAAGAAGATCGGGGTGATGTACATCATCGTCGCGATGGTCATGCTGCTGCGCGGCTTCGCCGACGCCATCATGATGCGTACCCAGTTGGCTGCCGCTACCGGCGGCTCCGAAGGCTACCTGCCGCCTGAACACTATGACCAGATCTTCACCGCCCACGGTGTGATCATGATCATCTTCATGGCGATGCCGTTCTTCACCGGCCTGATGAACCTGGCCCTGCCTCTGCAGATCGGTGCACGTGACGTTGCCTTCCCGTTCCTGAACTCCCTGAGCTTCTACCTGCTGCTGGCAGGCGTGCTGCTGGTCAACATCTCCCTGGGCGTCGGCGAATTCGCCAAGACCGGTTGGGTTGCCTATCCGCCACTGTCGGGGATCCAGTACAGTCCGGGCGTAGGGGTTGACTACTACATCTGGGCGCTACAGCTATCAGGCTTGGGTACGACACTGACAGGCGTGAACTTCCTGGTCACCGTCCTGAAGATGCGCGCACCTGGCATGAAACTGATGGACATGCCGATCTTCACCTGGACCTGCACCTGGGCCAACGTGCTGATCGTCGCTTCCTTCCCGATCCTGACCGCCGCACTCGCCCTGCTGACCGTTGACCGTTATCTGGACTTCCACATCTTCACCAACGAGCTTGGTGGGAACCCGATGATGTACGTCAACCTGTTCTGGGCCTGGGGTCACCCTGAGGTGTACATCCTGATCCTGCCGGCGTTCGGCGTGTTCTCGGAAGTAACCTCGACCTTCTCCAGCAA
The DNA here is from genome assembly GCA_014268975.2 of Pseudomonas wayambapalatensis. Classification (GTDB taxonomy): domain Bacteria; phylum Pseudomonadota; class Gammaproteobacteria; order Pseudomonadales; family Pseudomonadaceae; genus Aquipseudomonas; species Aquipseudomonas wayambapalatensis. Next base: position 1,148,588 of record CP077096.1, read on the forward strand.
GCGTCTGTTCGGCCACCACGCGATGATCTACGCATCGGGTGCCATTGCCGTACTGGGCTTCGCGGTCTGGCTGCACCACTTCTTCACCATGGGTGCCGGCGCCAGCGTCAACACCTTCTTCGGTCTGGCGACGATGCTGATCTCCATTCCGACCGGTGTGAAGCTGTTCAACTGGCTGTTCACCATGTACCAGGGTCGCGTGCGTTTCACTCCGCCGATGCTCTGGACCCTGGGCTTCATGGTCACCTTCTCCATCGGTGGCATGACCGGCGTACTGCTGGCCGTTCCAGGTGCTGACTTCGTACTGCACAACAGCCTGTTCGTTATTGCCCACTTCCACAACGTGATCATCGGCGGCGCGGTGTTCGGCTACATTGCCGGCTTCGCCTTCTGGTTCCCGAAAGCCTTCGGCTTCACCCTCAACGAGAAGTGGGGCAAGGCGGCATTCTGGTTCTGGCTGTCCGGTTTCTACGTGGCCTTCATGCCGCTGTACGCGCTGGGCTTCATGGGTATGACCCGTCGTCTGAACCACTCCGACAACCCACTGTGGGAACCCTACCTGTACGTGGCCGTGGTCGGTGCGGTGCTGATCCTGTTCGGTATCGCCTGCCAACTGATCCAGCTGTACGTATCGGTTCGCGACCGCAACCAGAACCTGGACGTCACTGGCGATCCATGGGGTGGCCGTACCCTGGAATGGTCGACTTCGTCGCCACCTCCGTTCTACAACTTCGCCCACATGCCTGAGAAGGTCGGCCTGGACGCCTGGCAAGAAGCCAAGGAAGCCGGTGTCGCCTACAAGGTGCCGGCCAAGTACGAAGCGATCCACATGCCGAACAACACCTCGACCGGTCTGTTCATGGGTCTGTTCCTGACCATCTTCGGCTTCGCTTTCATCTGGCACATCTGGTGGCTGGTGGGTGCGAGCCTGGTAGCAACCATCGCGGTCTTCGTTCGCCACGCTGCACGTGACGATCAGGGCTACATGGTTCCTGCCGAAGAAGTGGCGCGCATCGAAGGCGAACGCCAGCGGGCCCTGCAGCTTGCCGGTGTACCTACCGGTGGCGCACGTGTCGAAACCTTTGAACGGGTGTAATCAATGTCCAGTCAAGTAATTCACGGCGATGCGCATGGTCACGACCATGGGCACGACGATCACCACCACGACTCGGGCCAGATGACCGTCTTCGGTTTCTGGCTGTACCTGATGACCGACTGCATCCTGTTTGCGTCGCTCTTCGCCACCTACGCGGTGCTGTCCGGCAGTTTTGCCGGCGGCCCGTCGGGTCATGACATCTTCCAGCTCGACTTCGTGCTGGTCGAAACCGCGTTCCTGCTGCTGTCCTCGATCACCTTCGGCTTCGCCATGCTGAAGATGTTCGCCGGTAACAAGGCAGGCGTACTGGGCTGGTTGGCTATCACCTTCCTGTTCGGTGCAGGCTTCATCGCGATGGAAATCTACGAGTTCCATCACCTGATCGTTGAAGGCTACGGCCCGCAGCGCAGTGGTTTCCTGTCGGCGTTCTTCGCGCTGGTCGGCACCCACGGCCTGCACGTGACCTCGGGTCTGATCTGGATGGCCATCCTGATGTACCAGATCAACAAGCACGGCATCACGCCGACTGCCAAGACCCGCATGAGCTGCCTGAGCCTGTTCTGGCACTTCCTGGACGTGGTCTGGATCTGCGTCTTCACCGTCGTCTACCTGCTGGGGGTTCTGTAATGGCTAACGCACACGACACTCACCACGAAGGTAACCACGGCAGCGTGAAGTCCTACATGATCGGCTTCATCCTGTCGATCATCCTGACCGCGATCCCGTTCGGCCTGGTGATGTATCCGACCCTGCCGAAGAACCTGACCGTCCTGATCGTGGTGGCCATGGCCGTCATTCAGGTCGTGGTGCACCTGGTGTACTTCCTGCACATGGACCGCTCGAAAGAGCAGCGCTCCACTGTCTCGACGTTCCTGTTCACCGCTCTGGTAATCGCACTGCTGGTAGGCCTGTCGCTGTGGATCATGTTCAGCATCCACTACGAAATGTTGGCCAAGTGAGGTAAGACTGCATGTCCGTGAAGCACTTTATCCAAATCACCAAACCGGGGATCATTTTCGGTAACGTGCTTTCCGTGGCAGGCGGTTTCTTCCTTGCCGCGAAGGGCCATGTGGATTTCGCCCTGTTCCTGGCGGTGGTGGTAGGTACTTCGCTTGTGGTTGCGTCCGGTTGCGTGTTCAACAACTGCATCGACCGTGACATCGACCAGAAGATGGAACGTACCAAGAACCGCGTCATGGTTCAGGGCGGCATGTCGCTGCCCCTCGCACTGATCTACGCCACCCTGCTCGGGGTGGCGGGTTTCAGCCTGCTGTATGTCCAGGCCAATCCGCTGTCGGCGTTCTGTGCGTTGATCGGCTTCGTGGTCTACGTCGGCTTCTACAGCCTGTGGCTCAAGCGCAAATCGGTGCACGGCACCCTGGTCGGCAGCCTGTCCGGTGCCATGCCTCCGGTGATCGGCTATTGCGCAGTGAGCAACAGCTTCGACCTGGCAGCGGTCACGCTGCTGGTGATGTTCAGCCTGTGGCAGATGCCGCACAGCTTTGCCATCGCCATCTTCCGCTTCAAGGATTACAGCGCAGCCAACATCCCGGTCCTGCCGGTGGCTCGCGGTATCCTGGCGGCGAAGAAGCAGATCGTGCTGTACGTGCTGGCCTTCGTGCTCGCCACGTTGATGCTGACGCTGGGTGGGTACGCCGGTCTGGGTTACCTGGCCGTCGCAGCCGCCATGGGTCTGTACTGGTTGTACATGGCCTGGGGTGGCTACAAGGCCGAAGATGACAGCAAGTGGGCACGCAAAGTGTTTGGCTTCTCCATCCTGACCGTCACCGCGCTGAGCGTGATGATGTCGGTGGACAGCCAGACTGCTGCCGACGTGCTGATGACCTACGCACGCTGAAGCCTACGCGCATTACAAGAACCCGGCCTTTGGCCGGGTTTTTTATTGGTAGATTTTCCGTCTGCGCGCTGGTATCCGAACGCACTAGTTTGAGCTTCCAAGTCATAAGGAGGCATCCAAATGAGTGTTTTTACCGTCTATTTCTGCGGAACCGGCTCCCACCGTTTCGATCACAACAACCCTAATTTCTGGAATGGCGAGCTGATCGCCACGCTGGCCAACCATACCTTCGGCAGGGAGTTCGTCGACTGGATCGCAGTCGATGGCCCAGGCAGTGGCAACCTGCAGGACGATGCCTTGTTCGTAGACGACGGCGACTACTACAAAGTGACCGGCACGCTGTTCGGCAAAGGTTGGGATGAGAACGTGCGGCATGCCCTGCAGGTCATCAAGGGCAAGAGTACCTGGGCCCGCACCAAGCTCACCGAGCAGCAATACCAGAACCTGAAGAGCGCTGGCATTCCAATTCCTGATGCCGAGGCCGGTGGCTCGTGGTTCTGGCGCACCTACGACTATGGTGATCGCGCGGTGACCCCCCAGGCCTTGCAAGAGCAGATGATCAGGCAACTGCGCAAACCGTTGATCCCGACCACGGTCAACCTGGTGGGGTGGAGCAGGGGCGGAATCAGTTGTCACATGCTCGCCAACGCAATAGCGCAAGATCCGGAGCTGCGTGATGTGAAGGTCAACATCTTTGCCATCGATCCGGTGCCGGGGGTAGGTAACCTGAAGTCTGAGCGCGTGCAACTGGGAGCCAACGTGAAGGAGTACGTGGGGTTCTATGCGCGAGACGAGCGATCCAAAGGGTTCGCCTGTGTGGTGCCTGCCACAGCGTACGGTACACGTGTCAGCGTACTGCCGATGCCGGGCCGCCATGCAACGCTGGTGGGCAATGCTTCGATAGACGGCGCAGGTTCTGGCAAGGCACTGCCTGAGCCGGGGATGATCGTGCGGCACTTCGCGGAGGTTTGCCTGAAGCGTTGGGGCGTAAAGCTGGACAAGTGTCTGGAGTTGGACGATGCGGGGCTGATGACCTATCACAAGACCATCGATGCGAACGATGAGCTTTACCGCGCCATGCGCAAGAAGTCCTATACCGTACTGACCGAAGGCACTGCCGATGAGCGTATGGTTCATCGCGGCAGCATTGCCACGGAGTTCAGCCAGGTGCGTGGCGAGCACCTGGACCCCAGCGATGGGTTGAGTATCCAGCGTTTCGACCTGCACGCCTACAAAGCCCTGCGCTGAGTTCTTCGACCCACCAGCGGGTAAGTCTCGCTGGTGGGCGGCGAATCTATCGACAGCCCCTTTACAACGCCGGGGCAACCAGACTATTTTCTGCCTCGGCCACCGCAGTGGCCAACGTCGCTCGGACGGTTCCGGGCGCTTACGTCTCTCGAGGAAAGCATGGCCAACCCAGGTTCGCCGCGCCGCTTTGCGCGCATCGATCGTCTCCCCCCCTACGTCTTCAACATCACTGCCGAGCTCAAGATGGCGGCACGCCGTCGTGGCGAAGACATCATCGACCTGAGCATGGGCAACCCGGATGGCGCGACCCCGCCACACATCGTCGAGAAGCTGGTGCAGGTCGCCCAGCGTGAAGATACCCACGGCTATTCCACCTCGCGCGGCATCCCGCGACTGCGCCGCGCCATTTCCAACTGGTACAAGGAACGCTACGACGTCGAGATCGACCCGGACAGCGAAGCCATCGTCACCATCGGCTCGAAAGAGGGCCTCGCGCACCTGATGCTCGCCACCCTCGACCATGGCGACACGGTGCTGGTACCCAACCCCAGCTACCCGATTCACATCTACGGGGCGGTGATCGCCGGTGCCCAGGTGCGCTCCGTGCCGCTGGTGCCGGGAGTGGACTTCTTCAATGAGCTGGAGCGGGCGATCCGCGAATCGATCCCCAAGCCGAAGATGATGATCCTGGGCTTCCCCTCCAACCCGACCGCGCAGTGCGTGGAATTGGACTTCTTCGAACGAGTGGTGGCCCTGGCCAAGCAGTACGACGTGCTGGTGGTGCACGACCTCGCTTACGCCGACATCGTCTACGACGGCTGGAAGGCGCCTTCGATCATGCAGGTGCCTGGCGCCAAGGATATCGCGGTGGAGTTCTTCACCCTGTCCAAGAGCTACAACATGGCGGGCTGGCGGATCGGCTTCATGGTCGGCAACCCCGAGCTGGTCAGCGCCCTGGCGCGGATCAAGAGCTACCACGACTACGGCACTTTCACGCCGCTGCAGGTGGCGGCGATTGCCGCGCTGGAAGGTGACCAGCAGTGCGTGCGCGACATCGCCGAGCAGTACCGCCAACGCCGCAACCTGTTGGTCAAGGGGCTGCATGAGATGGGCTGGATGGTCGAGAATCCGAAAGCCTCGATGTACGTCTGGGCCAAGATCCCCGAAGCCTATGCACACCTCGGCTCGCTGGAGTTCTCCAAGAAGCTGCTGGCCGATGCCAAGGTCTGTGTCTCGCCCGGTATCGGTTTTGGCGACTATGGCGATGACCATGTGCGCTTTGCCCTCATCGAGAACCAGGACCGCATCCGCCAGGCCATCCGCGGTATCCGTCAGATGTTCCGCGCCGACGGGCTGACCAGCAAGTAAGCCCCAGGCGTCAAGCCGCAAGCCGGTCTGCGATGGCAGGCCGATTGCGGCTTTTGCCTGCCACGGTCGGCATGGCGCTCGAGGGCTGCGACCAGCGGCCGTCTTTTTTTCATTTCCCCTCTATCCAGCCGCTCGTGCTTGGATTAAAAATGGCGCCGCGAGCGCCCGCTCGATAACAACAACTTCCCTTCCTGGCCATCATGTCCGAACAGAACCCTTGCCTGACCTGCGGCGCCTGCTGCGGCTACTTTCGTGTGTCTTTCTTTTGGGGTGAATGCCAGTCTTCGGGCGGGTTGGTGCCCGACGATCTGGTGGTGCAGATCAATCCGACCCGCGTGGCCATGATCGGCACCGACGCCAAGCCTTGCCGCTGTATCAGCCTGGAAGGCGAGATCGGCAACAAGGTGGGGTGCACCATCTACGAGAATCGTTCCAGCCCCTGTCGCGAGTTCGACGCGTCGTGGGAGAACGGCGTGCACAACCCCAGCTGTGATGACGCCCGTGCCGCCTATGGCCTGCCACCGCTGACCCCGCCTGGCGCCAACGAACCGCACTGGCCTGACGATGGGGCAGAGGTCGCCTGAACCGCCAAACACATCACGTTTTGCCCACCGGACATGACCGTTCGTCGGTTGGATCCAAGCGACACCCTGCTGCAGCCCGCGAAATACGTGCTGCCTCGAGAAAGTATTAACACCATTTGACCGTCCCCGCGTCCCTTCGCGCCTGCTCGCCAGCGGCTACACATTCCCAACAAGGAATCATGTAGCCATGGTCAGGTGTTTCGTCGTCGCGTGTTCGACTAACCGGCAACATAGCAGTGCACGCGTTCAAGGACCGAACCACCTGATCCACGAAGGAGCTCTCCGTGGACAGAAGCGTCGCCTCCATTTTGCCTACCCGTCTTTCCCATTTGTCGCTCGCTGTGAGCCTCGCTGTCGGAGGCCTGGCCTTCGGTCTGACGAGCGAGCAGGCCCTGGCCGTGTGCAGTGCGGCCGGTTCCACCATCACGTGTAACGGCGCCGCCAACCCTCTGGCACCGAGCTATACCAACGGCGGCAGCGGCCTGACGGTCAACGTGAACCCTGGCGCCAGCCTGGGTACCTTGCTGGGCGTAGGGGGCACGTCGCTGTCGCTGGCGGGCAACAACAACACGTTGAACAACTCCGGCACCATCGACCCTACATTGCTGGGGCTGTTGAGCATTCAGTCCAGTGCAGTGCTGATCGGCAATACCGGCACCGGCAGCACGCTCAACATCAACAACAATGCCACGGGTGTGATCAAGGGCACGGGTGCCTTGCTCGGCGCCAACCTTCTTAACCTCACGGGCATGGCGCTGGACGCGCGCAACGGTGCGACCGGTACCACTACCATCACCAACGCCGGCAGCATTGGCTCCTCGGCATTGGCTTCACTGACGCTGCTCAGTGAAGACACCCCGGTCATCGCGGTTACCGGCGGCAGCACGGTGAACTTCACCAACACCGGCACCATTCTTGGCCGGGCAGCGTTCGAGGCTTCTGCCGCAGGCAACACCTTCACTAACGCCGGCACCTTGACCGGCAGCTTGTCGATGGGGGCCAACAGCGCCAACCGCTTCAATGCCATCACTGGTTCGAGTGTCGGTGCCGGGCTTGGTATCAGTGTCGCCTTGCTGGTCACCAGTAATCCCAACCTGGCTTTCGCAGCCGCCGGCAAGATCGACGGCGGTGCCGGCGGCACCAACACGCTGGCCTTGCAGAACGCTATTGGTGGCGGCAGCGGGACTGCCGGCAGCGGCACGATCAACGCCAACAACTACATCAACTTCAGCCGTCTGATCGTCGATAGCGGCACCTGGAGCCTGATCGGCGCGGTGCTCAGCGGCACGACCCAGACCACCCTCAACGGCGGCGTGCTCAACTTCGACAACTCCAGCGCCTTTGGCAGCGGCGGCATCACCGTCAACGGTGGCAGCCTGTTGGGCAGTGTCGCGGGGTTGAGCCTGGCCAACGCCCTGACCCTCAACGCCGGCCTGAGTGTCGGCGGTGGCAACGACCTGGCCCTCAACGGCGTGGTCTCGGGCGTCGGCGGGCTGACCAAGACCGGCGCCGGCCTGCTCACCCTCGGTGCCACCAACACCTACAGCGGCGGCACCAACCTGACTGCGGGCGGCCTCAACCTGACCAGCGCTGCGGCGCTCGGCAGTGGAGCGCTCACCGTCAGTGGTGCGGGCAGCCTGCAAGGCAGTGTGCCGCTGGTATTGAACAACGCGGTGGCGCTGAACGCGGCGCTGACCTTGCCCGGCAGCAACGCCCTGAGCCTTGGCGGCGTGCTGAGCGGCACCGGCTCGCTGGTCAAGAGCGGTACCGGCAACCTGACGCTCAATGGCGTCAATACCTTCTCCGGCGGCACCACCCTCGGCACAGGCACGCTCACCCTCGGCAATGCCAGCGGTCTGGGCAGTGGCGCGTTGACCCTGACCGGCAACGGCACCCTCGATACCACGGCCGTCATGACCCTGGGCAATGCCATCAACCTGGGCAGCAGTGCCTTGACCTTGACTGGCAACAACGCGCTCACACTGGGCGGTGTGATTGGCGGTACCGGCAGCCTGGTCAAGAACGGCGCGGCCGACCTGACCCTGAACGGCGTCAATACCTTCAGCGGCGGCACCACGCTCAGCACCGGCAAACTCACTGTCGGCAACAGCGCCGCGCTGGGTACGGGCGCTCTCGCATTGACTGGCAACGCCAGCCTCGACGCCAGCGCAGCGGTCAGCCTGGGTAACGCGATCAACCTCGGCGCCAACACCCTCAACCTGCTGGGCACCAGTGCCACCACCCTGGGCGGGGTGATCAGCGGCACCGGCGCACTGGTCAAGAGCGGCGCAGCCGACCTGGCGCTCAACGGCAACAACACCTTCAGCGGCGGCCTGACCCTCAACACCGGCAAACTCACCGTGGGCAACAACAACGCCCTGGGCGGCGGTGCCTTGACCCTGGGTGGCAATGCCAGCCTCGATGCCAGCACCGGTGTCAACCTGGGCAACGCCATCAGCCTGGGCGCCAATACCCTCAACCTGCTGGGCACCAGTGCCACCACCCTGAGCGGGGTGGTCAGCGGCACCGGCGCGCTGGTCAAGAACGGCGCCGCCGGCCTGACCCTCAACGGCGCCAACACCTTCAGCGGTGGCACCACCCTCAACGCCGGGGTGCTGACCGTCGGCAACAACGCCGCACTGGGCACCGGTGCCCTCAGCCTGGGCGGCAATGCCAGCCTCGACGCGGGCGTGGCCGTCAACCTGGGCAACGCCATCGACCTGGGGGCCAACACCCTGAGCGTGCTGGGTAGCAACGCCACCACCCTGGGCGGGGTGGTCAGTGGCACTGGTGCGTTGGTCAAGAGCGGTGCCAGCAACCTCACCCTCAGTGGTGCCAATACCTTCAGCGGCGGCCTGAACCTCAACGCCGGCACCCTGACCCTGGCCAGCGCCGCGGCGCTGGGCACCGGCGCGCTCAACGTTGGCGGCGCATCCACACTCGCCAACAGCGCGGCGATGACCCTGAACAATGGCGTCAACCTCGGCGCCAACCTGACCCTCTCCGGCGCCAACAACCTGACCCTGGCTGGCAACCTGAGCGGTACCGGCGGCCTGATCAAGAATGGGGCGAGCACCCTTACCCTGAGCGGCAGCAACACCCAGAGCGGTGCCACCGCGCTCAACGCCGGCACCCTGGTGGTCGGCAGCGCCACCGCCCTGGGCACAGGCGCGCTCAACGCCGCCGCAAACACCACGTTGGATTCTTCGGTGGCCGGGCTGACCCTGGGCAACGCGTTGAACCTGGCCGGTAACATCACCCTCGCCGGCAGCAACGACCTGACCCTGGGCGGCGTTATCGCCGGTATCGGTGGCCTGACCAAGAACGGCAGCACGACCCTGACCCTCAATGGCGCCAACACGCAGTTCGGCGCCACCAACCTCAACGCCGGCACCCTTGTGGTCGGCAGCAACACGGCCTTGGGCACTGGCGCGCTGAATGCCGCTGCCGGTACCCACCTGGACGCCAACACCGCAGTCAACCTCGGCAACGCCGTGAACCTGGCCGGTGCCCTGACCCTCGACGGCACCGCCAACCTGGGCCTCGGTGGCGTGATCGCCGGTGCCGGCAGCCTGGTCAAGAACGGTGCCGCCACGCTGACGCTCTCCGGCCCCAACACCTTCCTGGGCGGCACCACCCTCAATGCCGGTGGCCTGGTGCTGGGCAATGGAGACGCATTGGGCGTCGGTAAGTTGACCGTCGCAGGTGCCGGTACCCTGGATACCACGGCTGCGCTGACCGTTGGCAACGCCGTTACCCTGGATGCCGACCTCACCCTGGCCGGCAGCAACGACCTCAACCTCTCCGGTCTGGTCGATGGCACCGGCCGTCTGATCAAGAATGGCACCAGCACGCTCACCCTCGGCGGCCTGAACACCTATGCCGGTGGCACACTGCTCAACGCTGGCGCCCTGGTGCTGGGCAATGGTAGCGCCATCGGCACCGGCGACCTCACCGTCGGTGGCGCCGCAAGCCTGGACGCCAGCGCCGCACTTAGCCTGGGCAACAACATCGGCCTGAACGCCGACCTCACCCTCACCGGCAGCAACGCGCTGACCCTCGGTGGTGTAGTCAGCGGGACAGGAAAGTTGGTCAAGAACGGCAATGCCAGCGTGACCTTGGACGGGGTCAACACCTATGCCGGTGGCACCACGCTCAACGCGGGTGGCCTGGTGATAGGCAACGGCAGCGCCCTGGGGACCGGTGCCCTGACCGTGGCCGGCGCCGCCAGCCTGGACAACAGCGCGGTCGCTACCCTGGGCAACGACATCGCGCTCAACGCCAACCTGACCCTCGGCGGCAGCAACGACCTGACCCTGGGCGGTGTCATCAGCGGTACCGCAGGTCTGATCAAGAATGGCCTGGCCGACCTCACGCTGACCGGCAACAACACCTTCAGCGGTGCCGTCGACTTGCTCGGCGGCAGCCTCACCACCATAGGTACTGGCGCCCTCGGCAACAGCTCGGGCGTCAACGTCGGGGCGGGCGCCAGCCTGAACCTCGGTGCCAGTACCACGATCGGCGGCCTGAGCGGTGCCGGCGCGGTGAGCGTGGCGGGGGGCAGTGACCTGACGGTCGGCGGCAACAACCTCAACAGCGTTTTCAGCGGCGCCCTGGCCGGTAGCGGTGGCCTGATCAAGGCAGGTACCGGTGCTCTGGAACTGTCCGGTGTGAACGTGCTTGGCGGCGCCACCACGGTCAATGGCGGCCTGCTCAATGTCAGCGGTTCGCTCGCCAGCTCCGGCGTACAGGTCAATGTCGGCGCCAGCCTGGGCGGCACCGGCAGTCTGCTGGGCGCGGTCGACATCGCCAACGGCGCACACCTGTTGGCCAACAGTGGCGCGACCCTCAATACCGGCGCGCTGACCCTGCACAGTGGCTCGATTCTCGACTTCGGCCTCGGCTCGCCCTCCACGGGCGGCACTGCCTTGGTCAACGTCAACGGCAACCTGACCCTCGACGGCACCCTCAACGTCACCGACCTCGGTGGCTTCGGCACCGGTATCTATCGGCTGTTCGACTACACCGGCGCGCTGGTCGACAACGGCCTGGTCGTTGGCGCGTTGCCGGGTAGCGTTCTGCCGGGCGATGTCCAGGTGCAGACCGCCATCGGCGCGCAGATCAACCTGCTGGTGGGCGGTGCCACCGGCACCGTGCAGTTCTGGGACGGTGCGCAAAGCGTGCCGAACGGCGTCATCGACGGTGGCGCCGGCACCTGGGATGGCAGCAATACCAACTGGACCGATATCAACGGTGTGCTCAACGGCAGCTGGGCCAGCGATTTCGCCGTGTTCCAGGGCACCGCTGGCGATGTCAACGTGGTGGGCACCCAGGCTGCCACCGGTCTGCAATTCGTCACCAATGGCTATCGCCTGATCGGTGCCGGTGGCCTGGACCTGGTCAACGCCAGCAACGGTGCCTTTGCCGTGCGTGTCGACCCGGGCGTTACCGCGACGATCAACGTCGGCCTCTCCGGCAGCGGCCAACTGGCCAAGCTCGACACCGGCACCCTGGTGCTCAACGGCGCCAACAGCTACACCGGCGGGACGCTGCTCAACGGTGGCACCCTGGTAGTGGGCAACGACACCGCCCTGGGCACTGGCGCGGTCAGCGCCGCAACGGGCACCACCCTGGACAGCAACACCGCAGTCACCCTTGGCAACGCCCTGGCCCTGAGTGGCGCGCTGACCATCGCTGGCAGCGCCGACCTCAGCCTGTCTGGCGTGGTATCGGGTGCCGGCAGCCTGGTCAAGAACGGCGCGGCCAACCTGACGCTGGGCAACGCCAACACCTACAGCGGCGGCACCACCCTTGCCGCTGGCACCTTGACCCTGGGCAACGACCTGGCCCTCGGCACGGGCGGCCTGAACGTCACTGGCGCTTCCAGCCTCGCCGCTACTGGCAGCGTGGCGCTGGCCAATACTGTAGCGCTGAACGCTAACCTGACTGTGCCAGGCACTGGCAACCTCACGCTCAACGGCGCACTCAGCGGCACCGGTGGGCTGATCAAGAACGGCACCGGCGTACTCACCCTGAACGGCAGCAACAGCCAGCAGGGCTCTACCAGCCTCAATGGCGGCACCCTGGTGGTTGGCAGCAACACCGCCCTGGGCACTGGCGCGCTGAATGCCACAGGTGGCACAACCCTGAGTGCAGGCGCCAACGTGACCCTGGCCAATGCGCTCAACCTGGCGGGCAACCTCACCATCGCTGGCGCGCAGGACCTGGTGCTAGGCGGCAACATCAATGGTGTCGGCGGCCTGACCAAGACCGGCAGCGGCACACTCACCCTCAATGGCACCAATGGCAACCTGGGCAACACCAGTCTCAACGCGGGCACCTTGGTGCTCGGCAACGCCAGCGCGCTCGGCCTCGGCCAGCTCAACGCGGCTGCGGGCACCACGCTGGATAGCAACTCGGCGCTCACTATCGGCAACACCGTCAATCTGGGCGGCAACCTCACCATCGCCGGCAGCAACGACCTGGGCCTGGGTGGGCTGGTCGCGGGCGCTGGCAGCCTGACCAAGAATGGCGCCGGCAACCTCACCTTGAGTGGCCCCAACACCCTGTCCGGTGGCGTGACCCTTAACGCCGGCACCCTGACCCTGGGCAATAACTCGGCACTGGGCCTCGGCAACCTGACCGTCGGCGGCGCCAGCATTCTGGCTACTACTGGCCCCCTGATCGTGGCCAATCAGGTCACGCTCAACGACACCCTGACCCTGCCTGGTAACAACGACCTGGCCCTGAGCGGCGTGATCAGCGGTACTGGTGGGCTGACCAAGACCGGCACCGGCAACCTGACCCTCGGTGCCGCCAACAGCTACCAAGGCACCACCACGCTCGCCGCAGGCACCCTGACCCTGGGCAACGGCAGCGCGCTGGGCGCTGGCAATCTTTCGGTCACCGGCAACAGCACCCTGGCCACCACCGGCGCCCTGCAAGTAGCCAACGCCATCGGCCTGGGCACGGGCGCTACCTTGGGCGTCAACAACGCCCAGACGCTGACCCTCGACGGGGTCATCAGCGGCGGCGGCGGCCTTAACAAGACCAGCACCGGTCAACTGGTGCTCAACGGCGCCAACAACTACACCGGCGGCACCTCGTTGCAAGCCGGCAGCCTGCTGCTGGGCAACGCCAATGCCCTGGGCAGTGGCGCCCTGAACGTCACCGGCGCCGCAGCCCTCGACGCCAGCCAGGCTCTGGCTCTGGTCAACACGGTCAACCTGACCGGTGGCAATCTTACCCTTGATGGCAGCCAGGCCCTCACCCTCAACGGTGTGGTTTCCGGCACCAACGGCCTGGTGAAGAACGGTGCCGCCAGCCTGACCCTCAACGGCAACAATACCTACAGCGGCGGCACCACGCTCAACGCCGGCACGCTGACCGTCGGCAGCAATACCGCGCTGGGCACCGGGGATCTGACCACAGGCGCCAATACCTCCCTCGATGCCAGCGCGAGCGCCGCCTTGGCCAACAATGTGCACCTGGGCGGCACGCTCAACCTGCCAGGCACCGCCGACCTGACCCTCAATGGCGTGCTCGACGGTGTCGGTGGCCTGAACAAGGCTGGCGCCAGCACCCTGACCCTCAATGGCGCCAACAACTACCTGGGTGGTACCACCCTGGGCGCCGGGCAACTGGTGGTGGGTAACGACAACGCGCTGGGGCAGGGCGCCCTGACCGTCGCCGGGGCCTCGACCCTGAGCAGCGGCGTCGCCAGCACCACCCTGGCCAACAACGTCACCCTCAACGCCGGCCTCACTGTCGCCGGCACCAACGACCTGACCCTCAACGGTGTGATCAACGGTACCGCTGGGCTGACCAAGAACGGCAGCGGCAACCTCACCCTTAACGGCAACAACGGCTACCAGGGCGGCACCGAGCTCAATGCCGGGCGCCTGACCCTCGGCAGCAGTGGCGCCCTGGGCACCGGCACCCTCAGCGTGACCGCCGACGCCACCCTGGCCAACAGCGCGCCGATGGCACTGGGCAACACCATCGCCCTGAGCAACGGCGCCAACCTGACCGTCGAGGCCGCCAACGCCCTGATCCTCAGTGGCGATCTGGGCGGCACAGGCAACCTGGTCAAGACCGGTGTCGACGACCTGACCCTGGTCGGCGTCAAGACTTTCACCGGCAACGTCGATATCCAGGCCGGCTCGCTCACCACGCTCGGCAGCGGCGTGCTGGCCAACGTCGACACCCTCAACATCGGTGCCAGTGGCCAGCTCAACCTCAACGGCAACACCAGCCTTGGTGCCCTCACCGGCAGCGGCAACGTCGATGTCGGCATTGGCAGCACCCTGAACCTGGGCAGCAACAACGCCAGTACGACCTTCGCTGGCGCCCTCAGCGGCTTGGGCGGCCTGGCCAAAGATGGCACCGGTACTCTGATCCTTACCGGTACCAGCAACCTGGCTGACAACACGCAGGTCAACGCTGGCACCCTGAAAATCGATGGCAGCCTGGGCAGTAACCTGCTGACCGTCGCCAGCGGCGCAACCCTCACCGGCAGCGGCTCTGCCAATGCCTCGGTGGTGATCGACAACGGCGGCCACCTGGCAGGCCAGAGCGGCGCCACCCTGGGCCTCGGTTCGCTGGTGCTCAACAGCGGATCGATCGTCGATGTCGGCCTGGCTTCGCCAGGCACTGGCGGCACCGCACTGTTCAATGTCGGCGGCAACCTGACCCTCGACGGCACCCTCAACGTCAGCAATATCGGTGGCTTCGGCAACGGCGTGTACCGCTTGTTCGACTACGCCGGCGCGCTGACCGACAACGGTCTGGACTTCGGCACTCTGCCGCTGGGCGTGAGCCTTGGCGATGTGTCGCTGCAGACCGCCCTGGCCAACCAGATCAACCTGCTCGTCAGCTCCAGCGGCCTGAACATCCAGTTCTGGGACGGCAGCCAGACTGCCCCGAACGGCCAGGTCGATGGTGGCACCGGCGTGTGGAACGCCGGCAACACCAACTGGACCGACCTCAACGGCACCGTCAACACCACCTGGGGCAGCACCTTCGCGGTGTTCCAGGGCACGGCAGGTGACGTCACCGTCGACGGCAGCCAGAGCGTCAATGGCATGCAGTTCGTCAGCAACGGCTATCGCCTGCTGGCCGGAACCGCCGGCCTGCTCGACCTGGTCAACGGCAGCGGTGGCGATACCAGCGTGCGGGTCGATCCCGGCGTGATCGCGACCCTCGATGTCGGCCTGGGCGGTGTCGGCAAACTGAACAAGCTCGACACCGGCACCCTGGTGCTCAACGGCAGCAACAGTTACAGCGGCGGCACCCAGCTCAGTGGCGGCACCCTGGTGCTGGGCAGCAACACCGCCCTCGGCACCGGCCTGCTGGACACTGC
This sequence comes from Pseudomonas wayambapalatensis, assembly GCA_014268975.2. GTDB lineage: Bacteria > Pseudomonadota > Gammaproteobacteria > Pseudomonadales > Pseudomonadaceae > Aquipseudomonas > Aquipseudomonas wayambapalatensis. The sequence continues at coordinate 1,164,103 of CP077096.1, forward strand.
CAGCGGTACCACCCTGGACACCAACAAGAGCGTGAGCCTGGCCAATGCGATCACCCTCGCCGGCCCGCTGAACCTGACCGGCAACAACGATCTGGCGCTCACCGGCAACATCGGCGGCGCCGGCAGCCTGGTCAAGGCCGGCAATGCGCAACTGGCCTTGTCCGGCAACAACAGCTACAGCGGCGGCACCGCGCTGAACGGCGGCACCCTGGTGGTAGGTTCCAACACCGCACTGGGTACCGGCGCGCTCGATGCGGCGGCAGGCACCAGCCTGGACAGCAGCCAGGCCGTGGCGCTGGCCAACAACGTCAACTTGGCCGGTAACCTCAACGTGCTGGGCGGCAATGACCTGAGCCTCGGCGGCACCGTCGCTGGCGCTGGCCGTCTGATCAAGTCCGGCATCGCGCGGTTCAGCCTGCTGGGCGCCAATACCTTCAGCGGCGGCACCGAGCTGCAGGCCGGCACCCTGGTGGTCGGCACCAACGGCGCGCTCGGCACAGGTGGCCTGGACGTGACCGGCAACGCCAACCTCGACAGCAGCGCTGCGGTCACGCTGGCCAATCCGGTCAGTGTCACCGGCATCCTCAACGTGCTGGGCAGCAACGACCTGCAACTGGCCGGTGTGCTCAGTGGCAACGGCGTGTTGAACAAGAACGGCCTGGCCGACCTCACCCTGTCGGGCAACAACACCTTCAGCGGTATCCTCAACATCCTCTCCGGCAGCCTGAGCACTATCGGCACCACCGCGCTGGGCACCCAGAGCGAGTTGAACGTCAGTGCAGGCGCCAGCCTCAATCTTGACGGCAACACCACGCTGGGCGAGATCGGTGGCACCGGCGCGATCCAGATCGCTGCAGGCAACAGCCTCAACGTCGAAGGCGGCGTGTTCGACGGCAACATCAGCGGCACCGGCACGCTCAATAAACTCGGCACCGGCACCCTGGCCCTGAGCAGCAGCAACAGCCATACCGGCAATACCAACGTGCAGGCCGGTGGCTTGAAGGTGGATGGATCGCTCGCCAGCAGCGCGGTCAACGTTGCCAGTGGGGCGACGCTGTCGGGTGCGGGCAGCCTCGGTGGGGCGGTGACCGTCGCCAGCGGCGGCAGCCTCGCAGCCACCAGCGGCACGACCCTGAGCGCGGGCAACCTGTCGCTGGATGCCGGTTCGAACTTCAACGCGGCCCTTGGCGCGCCGACTGGCGGCAATTCGCCGTTGGTCAACGTATCCAACAACCTGACCCTTGGCGGCACCTTGAACGTCACTGATATCGGTGGCTTCGGTGCCGGTGTGTACCGCCTGTTCGCCTACGGCGGCAGTCTCGTCAACAATGGCCTGGCCTTTGGCACCACGCCCGTTCCAGTGACCGACCTGACGGTGCAGACGGCCATTGCCAACCAGGTCAACCTGGTGGTGGGCGGTGCCAGCAACGTGCTGTTCTGGGACGGCAGCCAGAGCGTGGCCAACGGCCTGATCGATGGCGGCAGCGGTACATGGGATGCCACCAATACCAACTGGACCGATGCCAACGGCGTACTCAACACCACCTGGAACGACACCTTCGCCGTCTTCCAGGGCGCCACCGGCACCGTCACCGTGAACGGCAGCCACAGCATCACCGGCCTGCAGTTCATCACCGACGGCTATGTGCTCGATGCCGGGACGGGGGGCGAGCTGCTCACCAGCACCAGCGGCACCACCAACCTGCGGGTAGACAGCGGCGTCACCGCCACCCTCAACGTCGCCCTCAACGGTGCCGGCAACGTGGCCAAGTACGATGCTGGCACCCTGGTGCTCAACGCCGCCAACGGCTACGGCGGCGGCACCGCGCTCAACGGCGGCACCCTGGTGGTCGGCAACGACAGTGCGCTGGGTAGCGGCACGCTGACGGCCGCCGCGGGCACCACCCTGGACAGCAACACCGCCGTCACCCTGGCCAACGCCGCGGTACTCAACGGCGCACTGGCCATCGGCGGCAGCAACGCGCTAACCCTCAACGGCGACATCAGCGGTGTCGGCGGGCTGGTCAAGAATGGCGCAGGACTGCTGACCTTGGGCGGCAGCAACAGCTACAGCGGCGGCACCCAGATCAACGCGGGCAGCGTGGTCGGCAACACCACCAGCCTGCAGGGTGCGATCCTCAACAACGCGGCGCTGACCTTCGAGCAGAACGCCAACGGCAGCTACACCGGCAACCTCACTGGCAGCGGTACGCTGACCAAGAACGGCAGTGGTGAACTGCTGCTGACCGGTGTCAACGGCTTGACCGGTGCCACCACCGTCAATGCCGGCAGCCTGCTGGTCAACGGACGCCTGGACAGCGCCACGGTACAGGTCGCTACCGGCGCTCGCCTGGGCGGCAGCGGCACCTATGCCGGGGCTGTGCAGATCGCCGACGGCGCCACCCTGGCCGCAGGCCAGAGCAGCACACCGTTGACGGTAGGCAGCCTGAACCTGAGTTCCGGCAGTGCCCTGGACTTCTCCCTCGGGGCGCCAGCCGCGTCCACTACCGTAGTCAAGGTCGACGGCAACCTGGTGCTCGACGGTACGCTGAACATCACTAATGCCGGCGGCTTCGGCACCGGCGTCTACCAGCTGTTCAACTATGGCGGCGCGCTGACCAACAATGGTCTGGTCTTCGGCGCTGTCCCCGGCAGCGTGGCACTGGGCGACCTGAGCCTGCAGACCGCCATCGCCAACCAGATCAACCTGGTGGTGCAGGGCGCGGGCGACCAGCTGCAGTTCTGGAACGGCGGCAAGACCAATCCGGACGGCAGCATTGGCGGCGGCAGCGGCACCTGGGGCCCTGGTACCAACTGGACCAACGCCAACGGCACCACTGGCGAAACCTGGAGCGATGCCTTCGCCGTGTTCGGTGGCCAGCCTGGCACCGTCACCGTGGTCGGCAATCAGTCGTTCAGCGGCATGCAGTTCCTCAGCGACGGCTACCAGGTGGTGCCGGGCACAGGCGGCAGCCTGACCCCGGTCAACGGCGCCGATGGCAGCCTGGCGCCGGTACGGGTCAACGCAGGTGCCAGCGCCGTGATCAGTGCGCCACTGGTTGGCACTGGCGGTATCGAAAAACTCGACGCAGGCACCCTGGTGCTGACCGGTGCCAACACCTACAGCGGCGGCACCACCGTCAGCGGCGGCACCTTGGCCGGTAACACCACCAGCCTGCAAGGCAACATCACCAACAACGCCAACCTGGTGTTCGCGCAGGGCACCAACGGCACCTTCAACGGCACCCTCAGCGGCACCGGCACCACCACCAAGCAAGGGGCGGGCAGCCTGTTGCTGACCGGCAACCAGCCGTTCAGCGGCGCCTTCAACGTCAACCAGGGCACGCTGCAGGTCGGCAATGCCGACAACCCGGGCACCAACCTTGGCGCCCAGGTCACCGTGGCCAACGGCGCGGCGCTGACCGGCAACGGCACCGTCGCCAGCCTGACCAACCACGGCACCGTGCTGCCAGGGCCTGCGGGCAACCTCAATGTCAGTGGCAACTTCACCAACGCCAGTGACGGCAACCTGGTCATCGACCTGGGCACCGCCCCGGTGAACTACCTCAATGTCGGCGGCACCGCCAACCTGGGCGGCAGCCTGACGGTTGCCAACCTCTCCGGCGGCAACGGGCAGTACACCGTGGTCAGTGCAGCTGGCGGCATCAACGGCACCTTCGCCAGCAACAACCTGGTGAACTCGGCGTTCCTCAACAGCTCGATCGACTATGGCGCCAACCAGGTGACCCTGTCGGTCAGCCGCAACGGCAACTCGTTCGCCGATGTCGCTGCCTCCAGCAACCAGCGTGGTGTCGCCACGGCCCTGGAAAGCACCGGTGCGCCGACCAGCCTGCGCGACAACATCCTGCCGCTCGACCGTCAGGCCGCGCAGTCGGCGTTCGACAGCCTGTCCGGGGAAATCCACGCCAGCACCGCGACCGTGCTGATCGAGGATTCGCGCTACATCCGCGACGCGGTCAACGACCGTATGCGTCAACCGGATTGCAGCCGCGAGGACGACCCACGCCGCACCCTGGCGCCGACCGCCAACCAGCAGCTGACCAGCGAAGGTTGCCAGGGCCAGGCGGTGGGCTGGATCCGCGCCATCGGCGGCTGGGGTGACTACGACGGCAGCAGCAGCCATGCCAGCGTCGACCGTGACCTGTCGGGCTTCATGCTCGGTGTCGATCGTGCCCTGGACGATCAGTGGAAGGTCGGTATCGCTGCCGGGTACACCCGCAGCAGCATCGATGCCCACCGTCGTCAGTCGGACGCCAGCGTCGACAGCTACCACCTGGCCACCTACCTGGGTTACCAGATGGATGCCTTCGCCGCACGCCTGGGCGCCAGCTACACCTGGCACGACATCGATACCAAGCGCGATGTCCAGGTGGGCAGCTACGACGACCGCCTGAAAGCCAAGTACAAGGCACGCAGCGCCCAGGTGTTCGGCGAGGTGGGTTACGCCATCGACGCTGGCGGTATCGCCCTGGAGCCGTTCGCGGGCCTTGCCTACGTCAACTACGACAGCGACAGTGCCCGTGAGAAGGGTGGGGACGGTCGCCTGAAGGCCAGCGTCGATCAGGACGTGACCTTCTCCACCGTCGGGGTGCGCGCCGGCAAGCGTATCAAGCTGGACAACGGCAGCGAGATCATTCCGCGGCTGTCGGTCGGCTGGCGCCACGCGTTCGGCGATACCAAGCCCGATGCCGATGCACGCTTCATCGCCGGAGGTGCGAGCTTCAGCACCGAAGGGGTGCCGATCGCGCGGGATGCGGCGGTGGTCGAGGCGGGTGTCGACCTGGCCGTGGGCCAGAGCGGCAAGCTGGGCCTGGGTTATTCCGGGCAGTTGTCCAGCGAGAACCGCGACCATGGCGTGGTGCTGAGCTTCAGCATGGGCTTCTGATCGGTTGAACCGCAGGGGCTGTTCTGCAGCCCCGTTACATAACAAGCCCGCGCCACAAGACCTGTGGGCGCGGGCTTGCTACGTGACGGAGCCTTCACCGCCACCTCGACTTACTTTCGTCACGCCGCTGACGCTAGACTGTCATCTTCCCAAAGTCGGACAGGAGTCCCGGCGTGACCCACCCCCGCAGTTTCCCCAGCGACCTGTGCCTGGACAGCCCGCGCCTGCAACTGCGCCCCATGCGTCATGGCGATGCGGCGCAGTGGCTGGCGATCATGGCCGACCCGGAGGTCATGCGTTTTTGGCACCATGCCCCCTGGCAGGAACTGGCCGAGGCCGAAAGCGCCCTGGCCGCCGACCGTGAAGCCTATGCCGCCGGCACCCTGCTCAAGCTCGGCATGTACCGGCGCGACAACGGCGAGCTGATCGGCATGGTCCAGTTGTTCAATCTCGATGACGATTCGCGTCGCGGCGAGATCGGCTACTGCCTGGCCAAGGCCGTGCAAGGTCGGGGTTACATGGACGAGGCGCTGACCTGCTTCATCGACTATCTGGCCCACACCCTGCACATGCGCCGCCTGGAGGCGGAGATCGACCCGCGCAACCAAGGCTCGGCGCGCACCCTGGAGCGCCAGGGCTTCGTCCTCGAAGGCACGCTGCGCGCCCGCTGGTGCGTGGCGGGCGAGCTGTCCGACTCGGGGATTTACGGGCTGTTGCTGGAACCGCCTGTCGCCTGAGGCGCGGGTGCGGTAAGGTCGGGGTTTCGCCCGGTCCGATGGAGCTTCGGTTGCCAGCCTACTACCTCAGTATCAGCCTGCTGCTTTACCTGCTTGGCCTGTGTTTCGACGGCGTCCTGATGGGGGCCGGGCGGCACATGCCCGCTTTGCAGATGCTGCTCTACGGCCCCTGGGGCGTGGCATTCGAGCTGTACCAGTGGTTCGCCAACCCCCTGATGGCGCTGGCGGTCCTGAGCCATCGGCGCTTGCGGCGACTGTCGCTGCTGTTCGGTCTGCTCGCGCTGTACCTGGCCGCAAGCAGCCTTGGCCTCGAGCGGCTACCCGACAACCGCAGCTACGCGTTCCACGATGTCACAGGTTTCGGTGCCGGGTTCTACCTGTGGTCGCTGTCGATCCTGACCTTCTGCGCGGGCCAGGCCTGGTGGTGCTGGAAGGCCCGCAAGGCCGACGACATGCCAGGTTGGCACTGGCTGGACGTGGCCCTGATCGCGGCGCTCGGGGTGATGCTGTATGCCGCAACGCAGATGCCCTCGCTGCGCTTCGAGGTGGATCAGGTGCTGATGCCGCCCGAGCCTGCACAAAGCTTGTAGAGCCCTGGCCTCAGGCGCTGCGCGCCGTGCCCCACTGCACCACCAGCATGCCCCCGACGATCATCGCCACCCCCAGCAGCCGTGGCAGGTTCACGGGTTTCTCCGGCAGGCCCATCAAGCCGAACTGGTCGATCAGCAACGACGACAGCACCTGCCCGGCGATCACGCAGACGATGAACCCCGCCGCGCCCAGGCGTGGCGTCAGCACCAACGCGGCGGTGATGTAGATCACCCCGGCGACGCCCCCCAGCCAGGCCCACCAGGGTGCCTGGGCCAGGTTCTGCAGCTGTGGCATGGGCGCGCGCATCAACAGCAGCGCTGGCACCAGCATCATCAGGCTGACCAGCAGCGAAACCCCCGCCGCCCACAACGGGTGCCCGAGCAAGCGCCCCAATGCAGCATTGCTGCCAGCCTGAAAAGGCACCGCCGCTCCGGCGAGCAGGGCGACGAGCAAGGGCAGGATGGCGGACAAGGCAAAGACGTTGGGCATGGCGTGAGCTCCTGTGGATAACCTTGGCCCAGTCTCTTGTATGCGCTTAAATGATGGAAATTCGAATTCTGCACAGGCTTTATTCGCCATATGGATGACCTGCGTCGCATCGATCTCAACCTGCTCCTGACCCTGCATGCCTTGCTCAGCGAGCAGCACGTCTCGCGCGCGGCGCTGCGTTTGCACCGCAGCCAGCCGGCGGTGAGCCACGCACTGGCGCAACTGCGCGACATCTTCGACGACCCGCTGCTGGTGCGTCGTGGCGCCCGCCTGGTACTGAGCCCTCGCGCCCAGGCCCTGCGCGATCCGCTGCAGCAGGCGCTGGCGCAGCTCGACGGGCTGCTGGGCAGCCCGGGGTTCGAGCCGGGCAAGGCGCGCCGCACCTTTCGCCTGGCGATGTCCGACTACGGCGCCCAGGTGGTCCTCCCTGCGCTGATGCGCGAGTTGCGTAGCGTGGCACCGCAGATCGATCTGGTCATCTCCCAGGGCAGCCGCGAGGCGATGCTCGGGCAGTTGATCGATGGCGAAGTGGATCTTGCCCTGGGGGTGTTTCCCGAGTTGCCCTCGGAGGTCCATGAGCAGGGCTTGTTCGAGGAGTCGTTTGTCTGTGTGGCCGATCGCAGCAGCCTGCCAGCACGTGGCGGCCTGACTCTGGACACCTGGCTGGCGCGCCCGCATGTACTGGTGGCGGTACGTCCTGGCATCGACAACGAGATCGACCAGGCACTCAAGGCTCTTGGTGTCCGTCGGCGCATTGCCCTTACTCTGCCGCATTGGGGCGCGGCCCAGACCGTGCTGGCCGGGACCGACCTGGTGCTGACCGTGGCCCGGCGCAGTCTGGCAGCAAGCCCGCCAGACAAGGCCCTGCGGGTCTTCGAGCCGCCGCTGCCGATCAGCGCGTTCAGCTTTGCCCAAGCCTGGCATGCCCGGCGCGAGGGCGATGCTGGGCATCAGTGGTTGCGCGAGCTGATCCATCGCCACTGCCAGGGCTGGCATTCACCTGCGTAGGACGGGTCCGATTTCACAGGGTTACAGGGGCCTTGCGGCGTACTTGCTGCTAGGCTGGCAATCTTTCCGATCAGAGGGTTCTCTTCGATGTTCAAGCATTCCCTGGCAGCCGTCGTTGCCGCGCTGGTATTCGCCTCGCAGGCACAGGCCGACGAGAACTCCCCCGCCTATACCCAATGCATGGACAACGCCTCCAGCACCGTTGCGATGAGTGCCTGCATCAAGGATGAAACCAAGTTGCAGGATGATCGCCTCAACCGGGTCTACAAGCAGTTGCTCGGCAAGCTCGAGGCGCCGCAGCAGAAAAGCCTGCGCGAAGTGCAGCGCGACTGGATCAGCTTCCGCGACAAGAACTGCAAGTTCCACGTGCAGGCCAGCGACGGGACCCTGGCGCAACTTGAAGGCGGCATGTGCGTACTGGACATGACCCGCGAGCGCGCCGCGGAGCTGGAGCGGATTCTCAGCCCTGGGCAGTGAATGGCCTCGAACCCTGTAGGAGCGGGCTTGCCCGCGAAAAATACAACGCGCTGCCTGGCACGGGCTACGCCCGTGTTCGCGGCGGTTCGGCGCCCCGACAAGCCCGCTCCCACAGGGGGGTGGGCTGGCCTTTAGATTTTGAGCAAGACAGTTGCTCCTACAGGTATCGCACCGGCAGAGTCGGTGCCATGCCCCGCGAGGCAATCAGCGCCGACACAGCGCCCGTGCTTTCAGGTACTCCCGTACCTCGAGCGCGTCACCGGCAAACTCGATCCTGCCCGACTTCGCCTCACGCTGGTACGCATACATCGGGTCGTAGTACTCGTTGAGCAGACCCTCGATCCAGCCTCGGTGCAGATCCACCTCACCGCTGTGCAACTGCACCTGCAGCGCCTGCTCCAGCAGCGCATACAGCCGCTGGAAGCGTTCGCCCCCCAGACGCTTGTGGATATTGCCCATGCTCTGACGCAGGCGCTCGGCAAACAGGCGGCGCCCATCCTCTTCGCCATGCAGGGCAACGAATTCGGCACACAGGTTGATCACGTAGTCGCGCAGGATGCGCTCGACGCGATGGGCAAAACTGTCTTCCAGCCACACCAGCGGATACTGCTGCATGCCTTGGTACAGCGCCAGCGGCACCGAGCAGCTGCCGACCATCCGCCCCTCGTCCTCCAGCACGAACTGCTGCACGCCCCGCGCGCGCTTCTTGAGCATATCGATGGCCAGGCGGTTCTCGAAGTCGATCGGTGCCGGTTGCGCGGTGGCGCGCTTGCCGAAGCTCGAACCGCGGTGGTTGGCGTGGCCTTCGAGGTCGAGCACGTTGTCCAGTTGCAGCAGCACGTCGGTCTTGCCGGTGCCGGTCAGGCCGCCCAGCAGCACGAAGTCGCATTGCTCGACTGCCTGTTGGGTAGTGTCCATCAGGAAGGTCCGCAGGGCCTTGTAGCCGCCTTTGACCCGCGGATAGTCGATGCCCACGTCTTTCAGCCAGCCCTGGACGATCTGCGAGCGCAGGCCGCCACGAAAACAGTACAGATACCCTTGGGGGTTGGCCTGGGCGAATGCGGCCCAGGCTTCCAGGCGCGCCTGCTTGACCGCGCCGCTGACCAGTTGGTGGCCCAGGGCGATGGCTGCGCTTTGGCCCTGATGCTTGTAGCAGGTGCCAACCTTCTGCCGCTCATGGTCGTTCATCAGCGGCAGGTTGATGGCGCTGGGGAAGGCACCCTTGGCAAACTCGACCGGTGCACGCATGTCCATCATCGGCGCATCGTCGAGGAACAGCTGTTTGAAGTCGGTGCAGTCGGGGCGCATCAAATCACCTCGACTGCGTAGGTCTGTCGCTCGACCAGCGTGCCGATCGGCGACAGGTCCAGGCCCAGTTCAGCGGCGACCTCCAGAAACTCCGCCTCACCCTCGGGACTCACGGCTACCAGCAGGCCACCACTGGTCTGCGGGTCGCACAGCAGGTGCTTCTGCTCATCGCTCAGGGTGCCGATCTTGTGGCCATAGCTGTCGTGGTTGCGCAGCGTACCGCCGGGAATGCAGCCCTCGGCCAGGTAGTGATCCACACCCGGCAGGCGCGGTACTGCCTCGAACTGCAGGCGCGCGGTCAGGCCGCTGCCTTCGGCGACTTCGACCAGATGGCCGAGCAGGCCGAAGCCGGTCACGTCGGTCATCGCCTTGACCCCGTCGAGCTTGCCGAAGCGGCTGCCGGGTGTGTTCAGGGTGCACATCCAGTCCCGCGCAAGGCCCTGGTCCTGTTCACGCAGCTTGGACTTTTTCTCGGCGGTGGTGAGGATGCCGATACCCAGTGGCTTGGTCAGGTACAGCGTGCAGCCGACGGTCGCGGTGTCGTTGCGCTTGAGATTGCGCTTGCCGACCACGCCGGTCACCGCGAGGCCGAAGATCGGCTCGGGCGCATCGATGGAGTGGCCGCCGGCCAGTGGAATGCCCGCTTCGGCGCAGACCGCACGGCCACCACGGATCACCTCGCGGGCAACCTCAGGCGGCAACACGTTGACTGGCCAGCCGAGGATGGCGATGGCCATCAGCGGGTCGCCACCCATGGCGTAGATGTCGCTGATGGCGTTGGTCGCGGCTATACGGCCGAAGTCGTACGGATCGTCGACGATGGGCATGAAGAAGTCGGTGGTCGAGACCACCCCGCGCTCGTCGTCCAGGGCGTACACGGCAGCGTCGTCACGCGAGGCGTTGCCGACCCAGAGCTTGGGGTCCAGCGCCTGGCTGCCGCTTTCGGCAAGGATCACATCCAGCACCTTGGGGGAGATCTTGCAGCCACAGCCTGCGCCGTGGCTGTACTGGGTCAGGCGAATCGGCTCGCTCATTAGGCACCTCGGGGTCCAATTGTTGCGCGATTGTAGCAAAGCTGGCCTTTGCGCCATCGGCTCTTATAATTCCCGCAGTCGGTGCGTCGCCGGCACTTTCCCCGCTATTGAACCGGAGAACTCCCATGCTCAAACGCCCCTTGGCGCTCGCCGCCGGCCTCATGCTGTCCTGCTGCGCCGTCATCGCACAGGCCGCCGACACTTTGCGGGTCAGCGCTATTCCCGACGAAGCGCCGACCGAACTGCTGCGCAAGTTCAAGCCGCTGGGTGAATACCTCGAGCAGCAACTGGGCATGAAGGTGCAGTTCGTACCGGTCGCCGACTACCCGGCGGTGGTCGAGTCGCTGGCCAGCAATCGCCTGGACCTGGCCTGGCTGGGGGGCTTCACCTTCGTCCAGGTGCACCTGAAGGATCCGACCGCCACTCCGCTGGTGCAGCGTGAGCAGGATGCGCAGTTCACCAGCAAGTTCATCACCGCCAACCCGGACGTGAAGAGCCTGGCCGACCTGAAGGGCAAGACTTTTGCCTTCGGTTCGATCTCCTCGACGTCCGGCAGCCTGATGCCGCGCTATTTCATGCTCAAGCAAGACAACATCAAGCCTGAAGACTACTTCAGTCGGGTCGCCTATTCCGGTGCACACGACGCCACCGTGGCCTGGGTTCAGGCGGGCAAGGTCGATGCCGGCGTGCTCAACGCCAGCGTCTGGCAGAAGCTGGTCGATGCGGGCAAGGTCGACACCAGCAAGGTGAAGGTGTTTGCCACCACGCCGACCTACTACGACTACAACTGGACCGTGCGCGGCAACATGGACCCGGCCCTGAAAGACAAGATCAAGCAGGCCTTCCTCGCCCTCGACCCGGCCAAGCCCGAGCATAAGGCGATCCTCGACCTGCAAGCGGCCAGCCGCTTCATCGAAACCAAACCCGAAAACTACGCCGGCACCGAACAGGCTGCCCGTGAGGCCGGCTTGCTCAAGTGAGTATTCAACTGCACGCGGCAGGGCTTCGGCATGGTCAGGTACGCGCCCTCGAAGACGTGAGCCTGCGCATCGACAAGGGCGAGCGGGTGGCGGTGATCGGGCCATCGGGAGCGGGCAAGTCCAGCCTGCTGCACCTGATGGCCACGGCCGTGCAGCCCGGCGCCGGGCACCTGGAGTTGCTCGGCGCACAGCCCTGGGCATTGTCGGCGGGTGCGCGGCAGCGCCTGCGGGCGCGGGTCGCGCTGGTGCACCAGGCGCCGCCGCTGCCGCCGCGCCAGCGGGTGGTCACCGCCGTCCTGGCCGGGCGCCTTGGCCAGTGGGGCACCTTGCGCGGCCTGCTCAATCTGCTGCACCCCAGCGATGTGCCGGGCGCGCGACAGGTGCTGGCGGAGTTGGGGCTGGCCGACAAGCTGTTCGTGCAGTGCGGGCAGTTGTCCGGTGGCCAGTTGCAAAGGGTGGGTATCGCCCGGGCGCTGTATCAACAACCTGAAGTACTGCTGGCCGACGAACCCGTCTCGGCGATGGACCCGGTGCTGGCTGATCACAGCCTGGCCCTGCTCAATCGCCACGCGCAAACCCATGGCGTGACACTGGTCGCCAGCCTGCATGCCGTGGAGCTGGCGCTCGCGCATTTCCCCCGGGTGATTGGCATCCGCGAAGGGCGCGTGGTGTTCGATTGCCCGGCAGTGGCGGTGACCGATGCCTTGCTCGACGCCCTCTACGCCAATGAGCAACTGGCGTCGCCAACGACCGTGGGGCCGACGCTGACGGTGCAGATCCCGCGATGCTGAAGACCGATGCCCGCGACCCTGCGGCGTTGCCACGCCTGTTGCTGACGCTGTTGTGCCTGGCCCTGTTGTGGCCGGGCGTGCAGTTGAGCGAACTCGACCCCGGGGTGCTGTTGCAGGCCGAGAACCGTCAACAGATGGCAAGCTTCGTTGGCGCCTTCTGGCCACCGGCCCATGACCGGGACTTTCTGGCGTTGCTGTTCGAGGCCACCCTGCAGACGCTTGCCGTGGCCACTGCCGGCATGACCCTGGCATTGCTGCTGGCCATCCCCGCCAGCCTGCTGGGCAGCCGGGCATTGTCGTTGAGGGCGGCATCCCGCGCGGGTCGCCCCGGGCCTTGGTCGCGGCTGGTGCGCATGCCGGTACGCGGCCTGCTGGTGTTCCTGCGCAGCGTGCCGGAGATCGTCTGGGCGCTGTTGTTCGTGCGCGCCGTGGGGCTGGGACCGACGGCGGGGGTACTGGCCATCGCCATCACCTACAGCGGCATGCTTGGCAAGGTCTATGCCGAAATCTTCGAGTCGGTGGACCAGCGCCCGGCCCACGCCTTGATGCAGGCCGGCAGCGGACGGCTGAGTGCGTTTTGCTATGGCATCCTGCCGGTGGCGGCGGCGGAGGTCGTGTCCTACACGGTCTATCGCTGGGAATGCGCGGTGCGGGCTTCGGTGGTGATGGGCTTTGTCGGTGCTGGCGGGCTGGGGCAGCAGATCGACCTGTCGATGCGCATGTTCGCTGGCGCCGAGGTGGCGAGCATGCTGCTGGCGTTTCTCGTACTGGTGACCCTGGCCGATGTGTTGAGCCGCGTGTTGCGCGGGAGGCTGGCATGAACCGGGCGATCAACCTGCTGGTGATCGTCGCCATCGTCGCGGCGGTGGTGGCGTCGTTCGCCTACCTGGAACTCGACCTTGCGGCCGTCGTCGGCAATGGTGGATTGGCGCAGATGGGCGAGTACGCCTCGCGCTTCCTGAGCCCCGACCTGTCCCCCGAGCATCTGCGTGCCGTGGGCCGTGGTGCATTGGAAACCCTGGCGATGTCGGGGCTGGGCACCTTGCTGGCGATGGTGCTTGGCCTGCTGCTGGCATTGCCCGCGGCCGGGCGCTTCGGCTGGCCGCTGCAGGGGGCGGCGCGCTTGCTGCTCAATGCCCTGCGGGCTATCCCTGAGCTGGTGTGGGCGGCCTTGACCGTGCTGGCAGCCGGGCTCGGGCCCAATGCCGGCACCCTGGCCCTGGCGCTGCACACGGCAGGCGTGCTGGGGCGCCTGTTCGCCGAGGCGCTGGAGAACGCGCCCGCAGAGCCGGCGGCGGCGATCCGCTTGCAGGGCGGCAGCCAGGTCGCAGCGTTCTGCTTCGGCACCTTGCCCAATCTGTGGCCGCAGTTGCTGGCCTACAGCCTGTATCGCTGGGAGAACAATATCCGCATGGCCAGTGTGCTGGGCTTCGTTGGTGCGGGCGGGTTGGGGCAGATGCTCTACACCACCCTCAGCCTGTTCCAGGAAGCCCAGGCCAGCACGGTGATCATCGGCATGCTGGCGCTGGTGTTGCTGGTGGATGCCTTCAGCGATGTGCTGCGCCAGCGCTATGTGCGGGCGTAGATGAAGAGGGCTGTTTCAGTCCACCCATTCCCCACACTGCGCCTCGCGCTGCATCGACTCCAGGTTCCGTTCGATGGCCTCGCAGATCGTGTCCATCGGAATCTGGTGCTCGCTGCGTCGAAACGGGCTCTGCAGGTCGGTGCCGATCCGCTCGATCGCCAGCAGCATGAAGCCCACCACCGTCGAAGCCAGCGGCGTGAACCACTCCAGCGACTCCACCAGCCCGATCGGCACGATCACGCAGAACAGCGTGATGAACAACCGCGGAAAATACACGTAAGGGTAGGGCAGTGGCGTATTGGCGATCCGCTCCATCCCGCCCTGGGCGTTGGACAGGTCCACCAGCGTCGACTCCAGCCGCGCCAGGCGAATGCTGTCCAGCCGCCCGGCCTTGTATTCGCGTGCCAGCAAGGCGGCGGAGCCGGCGAGGATGTCGTTGGCGAAGTTGTTCGAACCATTGCGCCGCTCGAACTCGTGATGCGGGATGAACGCCATCAGCTCCGGCGGGCACGGCTCGTTCTTCAGGTGCGCTGCCAGGCAGTTCACATAGGCCACATGCCGACGCAGCAAGGTCGCCTTGACCGGGTTGAGCCCGTCATCTGGATCGTCTACCAGCGTCAGCACCTGCCGCGCAAAGCTGCGTGAACTGTTCACCATCGCCCCCCACAACGTGCGCGCCTCCCACCAGCGGTTGTAGGCACTGCTGTTGCGAAAGCTCACCAGCACCACCAGCGCCGAACCCAATAGCGTCAGCGGGATCAGCGGCAGGCTGAACTTGCTGTTGAAGAACAGCATGAAGTCGATGGTGACCAGGATGTCCCACACCAGCAGCCACAGCAGCGACCAGCCGATGTAGTTGAAGGTCTTGAGGACCAGGCGGTACTTGCGCACGAGGTAGTTTTTCACGCAGGGATCTCTTCGTGGAGCGGATGAAGGATCCGACGTCGGGGGCGGGGCAAGGTTCGGTGGACTGGATGTTACTGGACGTGTTTCTCGCGAGGTCGCGACGCAATTAACCCGACGGTTAGTGTATTTCGTCCAGCACGTTTGAAGTCCTGTTTTCGATAGTGGCACAATGCTCGAACGCCGACCCCCAGGGCATTTTCCCGCCTGGCTGCCTGTCCGGTGCATTCAAGGACAGTCCATTTTTTCGGTGAGCCCTCAATGATCGAGCGAACGGGTAAGGGTCTTTCCTTCGCCAAACGCATGTACCCACCCCGCGCCATTGGCACCGGGCTGGGGTTCTTCTGTGTGCTGATCGGCATCTGGCCGCTGCAGCCGGCCTGGTGGACCTGGGCCTTGCTAGCGCTGCACGGCTTCGTCTGGCCGCACGTCGCTTATCAGCTGGCCCGGTTGTCGAAGCAGCCCTTTCGCGCCGAGCAGCGCAACCTGGTGTTCGATGGCTTTGCAGGAGGCTGCTGGGCTGGCGTCATGGGGCTCAACCCGCTGCCGAGCGTGATCATCCTGTCGATGATCGCCATGGACAAGATCGCTGCTGGCGGCTGGCACATGCTCGGCAAGACCTTCCTCGCCCAGGCGCTGGGCATTGGCCTGGGGCTCTGGTTGTACGCGCCACCGCTATTCCCGCCTACCAGCCAGGCACAGATGCTTGCGTGCCTGCCGATCCTGCTGATCTACCCCATGGCCATCGGCCTGATCTGCTATCAAGTCACCGTCCAGCTCGCCCAGCACAAACGCACCCTGGCGCGCCTGAGCCAGACCGACAGCCTCACCGGCCTGATCAACCACGGCGCCTGGAAAGACCTGCTGCTGCGCGAATTCCAGCGTTGCCGCCGCGACAATCAGGCCAATGTGCTGGCGCTGATCGACATCGACCATTTCAAGCAGATCAACGACCGTCACGGCCACCTGATGGGTGACGACATCCTGCGCACCCTCAGCGCGTTCCTGCCGACCCACCTGCGCAAGAGCGACCCGGTGGCGCGCTATGGCGGTGACGAGTTCTGCGTGATGCTGCCCGGCGTCAGCGTGGCGCAGGCCGAAGAAGTGCTCGAGCGGCTGCGCGAGGCGGTGGAGTGTTATCGCCATCCTGAATTGCCGGAGCAGGGGTTGAGCCTGAGCATCGGCATCGCGCCTTTTGGCGGGCATCTTCAGAGCGCCGAGGCCTGGTTGCATGAGGCGGATATGGCGCTGTACCAGGCCAAGAGTGCGGGGCGAAATCGGATTGTGGTGGCGGGGCGGTATGGGGCGATGGTCTAACACCAGCAATTCCATAGCTGCTATGTGTTGGTTTTTAGTTGGCTCAGCAGGTCGACCTCTTCTGACCCGCGCAGCTCAAAAATAAACGGACGCCAATCATCCGATTGTTCTCGATAAGCAGGCTCTTCAGCTATGTTTAGGCGTACCCAACCCTATGGATAAACGGATTTAATCGTCCGTTTATTTTAATTAGTCGGACATATTTGGCCGCTTATGGAAAGATTTTTTCCGGTAGATTGTGACGCAAGCCTCCAGCGTATAGGGCTTCTAGTCAAAACGGCGCGCCTGGAGCAGGGTGTCCGGCAACTGGATGTCGTCAGTAGACTTGGCGTTACCGAGAAGATGCTGCGTCGCATCGAACGTGGTGATCCATCCGTCAGTGTCAGATCGTTGATGCTCGTGTTGTGGAACCTTGGTCTCACAGACAAGGTTTTCCGTCCTCTGGAGGACGCTTCAGTCTCCTTCGTTGAGTTGAAGGACGAGACCAGTGGCCGCCGAGCGCGCAGACGTCGCGCCAAGCCGGAGGACTTCTGATGCCCAGTACCTACATCTACATGGAGCACCCCAGACCGGTGAGGTTCTGACGCTTGGGCGCCTGACCTTGAATGGCAACCGCCCTGGCGAGTTCATCTATTCTCCCGCCGCGCAGGATGAGGCGGACCCGGTTGCCGGTTGGGCTGATGAGTTGAAGGAGTACTACGCGGACTTTCTGCAAGGCAAGGTGCTGGAACTGGCGCGCAATGCGACCACCGCACAGAGGATTCTGGGCTGAGCGTCAATGGCGGGCTGCATGCGGAAAAATCCGACTGATATTTGGGATGTGTACTGCTGATCTGGTAAGTGGCAAACGGTTAGAACTGGCGTTTCGACGCTGGAATGTTTGCCATGGAAAAGCTGGTCCGGTGGACCAAGGTGCAAACGGAGCATCTTGCGCAAATTGAAAGCCCAACATTTGCCAGACGCAGGGTTGAAAGCGCTCTTCGGCATGATGAGTATCTTGTTGGCCTTGATGAGCTGATCCGATCCTGTACTCATTCATCTCCTCTGCGAGCTGGTACGTCTTGCACTGAAACCTTGCTAGCACACGTCGAGCACGGGCGATGGCTGTTAATTACTCCTAGGCCGCTCAGGCCTTTCGTCTCCGGTGGACTTGGCCATTACCCGCATTTGTCATGGTGCCAATCCAATCCAGGTTGTCCTAGCACCTCCGTGTTGCATGAAGGTCCTGGAAAATGGCGAACAGTAGATATCAGTGTTGATATGGGAAAAAGTGCCTTGGCCTTCGCTGCCAACCTCCTGGTGTCTCGCGGTGAAGACCGAATGTTCTTGTCTGAAGGCAAGGATTACTCGAATACGGTTCGAACGATCACACAGAGGTGGACTCCGCTGGAGGAGCATGAATTGCGGATGTCGCTTCGCTCAACCAAACGTAACTATGGCGAAATTCGGCACATTAGACAGGTTTATGTCGAGGCTGATGATCATTGGCCTGTTGACGGTAAGTCTTGGCATTGGCGACCTGTCGTCGCGGACACTATCTATGAACAGAAAGGAGGTGTTTTTTGGCCCTGATGAACGATCGTCTTCAGCGATTCACCCAATTATGCTGGGGCGCGATGGATGCGCTCATCATCGTGCTCTACGCAGTCGCCAGCATTCGCCGTGGTCGGATTCCATTTTGGGATGATCTGCAAAGCATTGTGGCCTTGTCACGCGAGCATGGTGAGTTGGCATTGTTTATCGGCCTTACAGGCGTAGCGGTGCATCTCTCGGTAGTCGCCAGTGGTTTGCTGTTTATCAAAGGTGTGCGTGTTGCGGCCTATGTCGGCCTGGCCCAGGCGCCATTTCGAATGATCCTGCTTCCCTCGATACCTATCGCCTTCCTATGGCCCAACATCCTTGTTACGCCAGCACCCTGGCTGCTTTTTCTACTGGGAGTTGTCACGGAAGCCGTTAAAGTGTGGAGTTTGGTACTGCTGGTGCGAAGCCAGCGGTTCGCCCAAGCGACTGAATCACAGCCTGTGTAGCCGATGCGACTCAATAGGCCGGGGCTACGTGCAGCCCCACCTATCGACAATGCGGCTCTGACCTAGCGGCTTTCCCGTCCGCGCCCTATCTCCACGTCATCCATCACCGCCTTGACCATGTCGCACAGCAAGTGCGCAGCCCAGCCCAGGTCGGCTTCGCCATCGGTGGAGGCGAGCAAGGTCATGCGCTTGGCGCAGGCCATCATTGCCGACGCCTGTTCCATTGCCAGTTTCGAATCATGTCCGGGCTCGACCCGGAACAGCGGCTTGTCGCCATCGCCGTAACCGAACCCGGTGACGCCTGCAGTGGTATCGCTCATCTCCGATGCTCCTTCAGTGACGGACCTGGATCCTGCTCAGTGCGGTTTCCGCCAGCGTCAGGGCGGCATCGACTTCGTGGGCGGTGGTGATGGTCAGGGGCTGGGCGGGGGAGCCGAGGGTGAGGGCGGTGCTGTGGCGGGTGATGGCGAGGGCGCAGGTGAGGTGTTCGATGATTTGGAGGACGAGGTCTTCGAGGGCGTGGGGATTTTCGCTGGGAAAAGGGGGATCGGGGACGATCTTTAGCATGGTGAACTCCTCGCTGATGAAGGGACCACCACCATTGCTGTCAAACAAGAGGGTGGCAGCTGTAAGTAGGTTGACAGACCGGTCAGCAAGGAAACCCGGCGCACCCGGAGGTGCCCCACCTACAGCCGCCATAAAAGCGAAGCCGTGTGAGTTGCAATGCTGATTCGGCCTGTCATAGCCGGTCGTTGATGAGCAACGACCGTGCGAGACTAGAACGCGCCCCATGGCACCGCAACGGCTTTAGGCGGCCGAGAGTATGTTTGGGAAACGGACTACAGGGAATGGGGAAAAACTGAAAATCGAGCCACTTATCCACAACGAAAAAAGCGTCGCTCAGGCTAATCTAGGGCAACTTCCCGCCCAGGTAGAGCCGCCATGTCCATCGCCGACAATCTGATTGCCTTCACGCTCGCGGCTACCCTGCTGACGATAACCCCCGGCCTCGACACCGCCCTGATTCTCAGAACCTCCGCCGTCGAAGGACGCAAGCAGGGACTGCGCGCGGCCCTGGGCATCAACGCCGGTTGCCTGCTTTGGGGCGCAGCGGTCGCCTTCGGCCTTGGCGCATTGATCGCTGTCTCCGAGCTGGCGTACGACATCCTCAAGTACTGTGGCGCTGCCTATCTGGCATGGTTGGGCGTGAACATGCTCCTGCGCCCACGCCAGTCGCTGGCGCCTGCCGAGGCTGAGGGGAGACCGGCAGCGAACTGGTTCCTCAAGGGCATGATGGGCAATCTGCTCAATCCTAAGGTCGGGATTTTCTACGTGTCGTTCCTGCCGCAATTCATTCCGCAAGGCCAGCCATTGATTGCATGGACCTTCGGGCTTGTGGGCATTCATGTGCTGCTGGGGTTGATCTGGGCGGTGGGGTTGATCAGTGCGACACAATCCTTTGCAGGCATCCTGCGCAAAGGAAACCTCATCAAATGGATGGATCGAGTAACAGGTATGGTCTTTGTACTGTTCGCTGCACGTTTGGCACTGAGCCGACGTTAAAGGCTGCGATACGACTCCTTGCAGCCACGGGCTTGTCGAAACGCCGCGAGCACGGTGTAGTTCGTGCCATCCTCGGCGAGTAACCAGAAGTAGTTTCGCTACGACTATTTTGTTGAGCTGCCTACGCGGCAGTGAACTACGGCCTCGGCCCAGTGCGGGGCTGGGCTTGTTTCTGAGCTGCCTGCACGGCAGTGAACAGACAACCGCCGCCTGGCGGTATTTTTCTGCCTTTCCTGAACTGCCTACGCGGCAGTGAACGGACAGTTGCAGGGATTCACCTGTTGGGCGTCTTTCTGAGCTGCCTACACGGCAGCTCAGAAATTGACGGAAGCGACAGCCGCCGCCGTGCCCTTGTTCACTGCCGTGTAGGCAGCTCAGAAAATGTAGGCTAGGGCGATCATAGAAGGTGTCCTCGTTCACTGCCGTGTAGGCAGCTCAGAAACACGACACGGGCGCCGCCGGTGCCGACAAGCTGTTCACTGCCGTTTAGGCAGCTCAGAAACACACGGGCATGAGCCAGAGCGCGCTCTATCAAGGTTCACTGCCGTGTAGGCAGCTCAGAAAAGTCCGGTCGCCCGATCCATCCAATGAATCACGTTCACTGCCGTCTAGGCAGCCCACAAACAGTTTCCGAGTTGGCACGTAAATCACTAAAGGGTTTACCCGCGAAGCCACTGACTGTCTGGGTGGCATCGGCATTGCCAGTGTTCGTCGCGGTTCGCCGCCCCGATATGCCCACTACGACCAGGGCGAGATGAGAAGAGGGCGATTTCCGCTGACGCTTACCGCTTTCAGGCCCTGAATACCGGCCACAAAAAAACCGACCATAAGGTCGGTTTTTTCTGGATCTTGGTGCCCCGAGGGAGACTCGAACTCCCACTCCTTTCGAAAACGGATTTTGAATCCGCCGCGTCTACCAATTCCGCCATCAGGGCTTGTGGCGCCGCAGTATAGAGAGGCTCCTGCAGTCGGTCAATCGGCTTTCATGGTCAATTTTCATGCATTGGGCTAAACTTCCCGGCCCTGCCAAGCCGAACACGATCATGCGCGTCGCCGATTTTTCCTTCGAACTCCCTGATTCCCTCATCGCCCGCCATCCCCTGGCCGAGCGCCATGGCAGCCGTCTGCTGGTCCTTGACGGGCCGAGCGGGGAGCTGGCGCACCGGCGCTTCACCGATTTGCTCGAGTACCTGCGCCCGGGCGACCTGATGGTGTTCAACAACACTCGGGTGATTCCGGCGCGGCTGTTCGGTCAGAAAGCCTCCGGCGGCAAGCTGGAAGTGCTGATCGAGCGCGTGCTCGACAGCCATCGGGTCCTGGCCCATGTGCGTGCCAGCAAGGCACTGAAGGTCGGCGCCACGGTGCTGATCGATGGCGGTGGCGAGGCCGAGATGGTCGCGCGCCATGAGACGCTGTTCGAGCTGCGCTTCACCGAAGAGGTGCTGCCACTGCTCGATCGCGTCGGTCACATGCCGCTGCCGCCGTATATCGACCGCCCGGATGAAGGCGCCGACCGTGAGCGCTACCAGACCGTGTACGCCGAGCGTGCCGGTGCGGTTGCTGCACCCACGGCGGGCCTGCACTTCGACGAGGCGCTGCTGGCGCAGATCGCCGCCAAGGGCGTCGAGCGTGCCTTCGTCACCCTGCACGTGGGCGCCGGCACCTTCCAGCCGGTGCGGGTCGACAAGATCGAAGACCACCACATGCATAAAGAGTGGCTCGAAGTGAGCCAGGAGGTGGTCGATGCCATCGAGGCTTGCCGCGCCCGTGGCGGGCGGGTGGTCGCGGTCGGCACCACCAGCGTGCGTTCGCTGGAGAGCGCCGCGCGCGATGGCGTGCTCAAGGCGTTCAGTGGCGACACCGACATCTTCATCTACCCCGGCCGGCCGTTCCATGTGGTCGATGCCCTGGTAACCAACTTCCATTTGCCCGAGTCCACGCTGCTGATGCTGGTCTCGGCCTTTGCGGGGTATCCCGAGACCATGGCCGCGTACGCCGCGGCGGTCGAGCAGGGATACCGCTTCTTCAGTTACGGTGATGCCATGTTCATCACCCGCAATCCGGCGCCGCGCGGCCCCGAGGATCAAGCATGAGTCGCACTTGTCGAATGTCCTTCGAACTGCTGGCCACCGACGGCAAGGCCCGTCGCGGTCGGCTGACCTTCCCCCGTGGCACCGTGGAAACCCCGGCGTTCATGCCGGTGGGCACCTATGGCACGGTCAAGGGCATGCTGCCGCGGGACATCGAGGCCATCGGCGCCGAGATCATCCTGGGCAACACCTTCCACCTGTGGCTGCGCCCGGGCACCGAGGTGATCAAGAAGCACAACGGCCTGCACGACTTCATGCAGTGGAAAGGCCCGATCCTCACCGACTCCGGCGGTTTCCAGGTGTTCAGCCTGGGTGCGATGCGCAAGATCAAGGAAGAGGGCGTGACCTTCGCCTCGCCGGTAGACGGCTCCAAGGTGTTCATGGGCCCCGAAGAGTCGATGCAGGTACAGCGTGACCTGGGCTCGGACATCGTGATGATCTTCGACGAGTGCACGCCATATCCGGCCGAGCACGACGTGGCGCGCACCTCCATGGAGCTGTCGCTGCGCTGGGCCCAGCGCTCGAAGAACGCCCACGGCGACAACACCGCGGCACTGTTCGGCATCGTTCAGGGCGGCATGTACCAGGACTTGCGCATGCGCTCGCTGGAAGCGCTGGTCAACATCGACTTCGACGGCCTGGCCATCGGCGGCCTGTCGGTGGGTGAACCCAAGCACGAGATGATCAAGGTGCTGGATTACCTGCCGGCACAAATGCCTGCTGACAAACCTCGTTACCTTATGGGGGTAGGCAAACCGGAAGATCTGGTTGAGGGTGTGCGCCGCGGCGTCGACATGTTCGACTGCGTGATGCCCACGCGCAACGCGCGCAACGGCCATCTGTTCGTCGATACAGGGGTGATCAAGATCCGCAATGCGTTCCATCGCCACGATGATTCGCCGCTGGATCCGACCTGTGACTGCTATACCTGCACCAACTTCTCCCGCGCTTATTTGCATCACCTGGACAAGTGCGGCGAAATGTTGAGCAGCATGCTGAATACCATCCACAACTTGCGCCATTACCAGCGCTTGATGGCCGGTTTACGCGAGGCTATTCAACAGGGTAAATTGGCCGCCTTTGTCGACGCCTTCTATGCCAAGCGCGGACTTCCCGTTCCGCCTTTGGACTGACTGTTCGCACACATAACTAAATTCAGCAACTGGAGTGCTACATGAGCTTTCTGATTCCCGCCGCTTACGCGGACGCTGCAGCCCCTGCCGCCGGCCCAGCTGGTACCGGCTTCGAGTGGATCTTCCTGGTCGGCTTCCTGGTCATCTTCTACCTGATGATCTGGCGCCCGCAGGCCAAGCGCGCCAAAGAGCAGAAAAACCTGCTCAGCGCACTGCAAAAGGGTGATGAAGTGGTCACCAACGGCGGTATCGCCGGCAAGATTGTCAAAGTTTCCGATGATTTCGTGGTACTGGAAGTGTCCGACAACGTCGAGCTGAAGTTCCAGAAGGGTGCCATCGCGGCCACCCTGCCAAAAGGTACGCTCAAGGCTATCTGAGTTACCGGTTTCATTTTTTTCCAGTCGGGGCGCGCAAAGCGCCCCGCGTCTTGAACGGGCGGCGTGATGCTGAACAAATACCCTCTGTGGAAATACCTGCTGATCCTGGTGGTACTGGCGGTCGGCTTTATTTATTCCGCTCCCAACCTCTACCCGGATGACCCGGCGGTGCAGATCAGCGGTGCAAGTTCCGCGCTGCACGTGAGCCAGGCCGACCTCGACCGCGCTACCAAGGCGCTGGTTGATGCCGGTATCACCGTCAAGGGTGGCAGCCTGGGCGAGAAGGGCAGTGCGCTGGTGCGCCTGACCAACCAGGAAGACCAACTGCCGGCCAAGGATGTGGTGCGCAAGACCCTGGGTGACGACTACGTCGTCGCACTGAACCTGGCCCAGACCACCCCGCAGTGGCTGCGCAACCTGGGTGCCAGCCCGATGAAGCTGGGCCTGGACCTCTCCGGTGGTGTGCACTTCCTGCTGGAAGTGGACATGGACAAGGCCATGAGTGCCCGCCTGAAGGTCTACGACGGCGAAGTGAAGACCCTGCTGCGCAAAGAGCGCGTGCGCTACCGTAGCCTGCCCCAGCAGGACGGCAGCATCATGCTGGGCTTCTCCGACGATGCTACCCGCGAACAGGCGCGTGCCCTGGTCCGCAAGAATTTCAATGATTTCGATATCACCACCACCGAGCGCAACGAGCTCTCCGTGCTGCGTCTGGCGCTGACCCAGGCCAAGGTCGCCGAAATCCGCGAATACTCCATCAAGCAGAACCTGACTACCGTCCGCAACCGTGTGAACGAGCTGGGCGTGGCCGAGCCGCTGGTTCAGCGCCAGGGCGCCAACCGTATCGTGGTCGAGCTGCCCGGCGTGCAGGACACGGCCGAAGCCAAGCGTATTCTCGGCAAGACCGCCAACCTCGAGTTCCGCTTCGGCGCTGAGCCAGGTGCTTCGAAAGCGACTACCGAGGTCTTCGAGTTCCGTGATGGCAACCGTTCGGCTGCGGTCGAGCGTGGCTTGATCATCACCGGTGACCAGGTCACCGATGCCCAGGCGAGCTTCGACGAGCACGGTCGTCCGCAGGTGAACATCCGCCTGGACGGCCACGGCGGCGAGTTGATGAGCCGCGCCACGCGCAGCAACGTCGGTCGCAGCATGGCGGTGATCTTCATCGAGCAGAAGCCGGTGACCCGCTACGTCAAGCAGACCGTCGACGGCGTCGAGAAGGAAGTGGCGGTACAGAGCTTCCAGGAAGAGAAGAAGATCATCAGCCTGGCGACCATCCAGTCGCCGCTGGGCAGCCAGTTCCGCATCACTGGCCTGAACGGCCAGGGCGAGTCGTCGGAACTGGCCCTGCTGCTGCGTGCCGGTGGTCTGGCAGCGCCGATGTACTTCGCTGAAGAGCGTACCATCGGCCCGAGCCTGGGTGCCGACAACATCACCAAGGGTGTCGATGCGTCGCTGTGGGGCATGCTGTTCGTCTCGCTGTTCATCATCGCCATCTACCGTGGCTTCGGCGTGATCGCCACCATCGCCCTGACGGGCAACATGGTGCTGCTGCTGGCGCTGATGTCGCTGCTGGGCGCGACCCTGACCCTGCCGGGTATCGCCGGTATCGTGTTGACCATGGGTATGGCGGTCGACGCCAACGTGCTGATCTTCTCGCGAATTCGCGAGGAGCTGAAAAACGGCATGTCGGTGCAGCGCGCCATCCACGAAGGCTTCAACCGTGCCTACACCGCGATCATCGACGCCAACCTGACCAGCCTGCTGGTCGGCGGCATCCTGTTCGCCATGGGTACTGGCCCGGTCAAAGGCTTCGCGGTCACCATGTCCCTCGGGATTTTCACCTCGATGTTCACCGCCGTCATGGTGACCCGCGCAATGGTCAACCTGACCTGTGGCGGGCGTGACATCAAGAAGCTGTGGGTTTGAGGGAGCTGCGATGAAAACCATCAACTTCATGGGCGTGCGCAACGTTGCGTTCGCCGTCACTGTCCTGCTGACCGTACTGGCGCTGTTCAGCTGGTGGCACAAGGGCTTGAACTTCGGCCTGGACTTCACCGGCGGTACGCTCATCGAGCTGACCTACGAGCGTCCGGCCGACCTCAAGGCGGTGCGTGCCGAGCTGGTCGAGTCCGGCTTCCACGAGGCCATCGTGCAGAGCTTCGGTGCCACCACCGACCTGCTGGTGCGCATGCCTGGCGACGACCCGCAACTGGGCAATCAGGTTGCCCAGGCGCTGCAGAAACTGGGCGGCGACAACCCGGCCACCGTCAAGCGTGTCGAGTTCGTCGGCCCGCAGGTCGGTGAAGAACTGCGTGACCAGGGCGGCCTGGGCATGCTGCTGGCGCTGGGCGGGGTACTGATCTACCTGGCGTTTCGCTTCCAGTGGAAGTTTGCGGTGGGTGCGATCGTCTCGCTGATTCACGACGTGATCGTGACCGTGGGCATCCTCTCGTTCTTCCAGATCACCTTCGACCTGACGGTGCTGGCGGCGGTGCTGGCGATCATCGGCTACTCGCTCAACGACACCATCGTCGTGTTCGACCGGGTGCGTGAGAACTTCCGCGTGATGCGCAAGGCCTCGCTGATCGAGAACATCAACGTCTCGACCACCCAGACCCTGCTGCGTACCATCGCCACGTCGGTGTCCACCTTGCTGGCGATCGCTGCGCTGCTGTTCTTCGGTGGCGACAACCTGTTCGGCTTCTCCCTGGCCCTGTTCATCGGTGTCATGGCGGGTACCTACTCGTCGATCTACATCGCCAACGTGGTGCTGATCTGGCTGAACCTGAACAGCGAAGACCTGATCCCGCCGGTCAAGGCCGAGGGTGTGGACGACCGTCCGTAAGGGCTTGTCCTGCGCCGTTTGGCGTAAAGGGAGGCGCGAGTGTTGAACTCGCGCCTTTTTTTTTGCTCCAAGGCATGGAGAAGGCGGGCAATGTCCCGCGGGTATGATCAGGAGATTCCACGTGAACAAATCAATGCTGGTGGGTGCGGTTTTGGGTGCTGTCGGTGTTACAGCCGGAGGTGCTGTGGCGACCTACAGCTTGGTGAACAAAGGGCCGGAATATGCCCAGGTCACTGACGTACAGCCGATCAAGCAACAGGTGAAGACACCGCGCGAAGTGTGCAAGGACGTGACCGTGACGCGCCAGCGTCCGGTGCAGGACCAGCACCAGATCGCCGGTACCGTGGTGGGCGCCCTGGCCGGTGGGCTGCTGGGTAACCAGATCGGTGGCGGCACCGGCAAGAAGATCGCAACGGTGGCCGGTGCGGTCGGTGGCGGTTATGCCGGCAACAAGGTGCAGGAGGGCATGCAGGAGCGTGATACCTACACCACCACGCAAACGCGCTGCAACACGGTCAACGACGTCAGCGACAAGGTGGTGGGTTACACCGTGAAGTACACCATCGGTGATCAGGCGGGTGTGGTGAAGATGGATCACGAGCCAGGCTCGACCATCCCGCTGGACAAGAATGGCAAGCTGATACTGAGCCAGGCACAGCCAGGGCAGTGACCTGCGTGCCGGCCCCATTGCGGGTCGGCAGGGTTGTGGAAAACAGGCATAAAAAAGCACCCCGAGGGGTGCTTTTTTTTGCATCTGGAGCCTTGGCTCAGCGCTTCAGGTTCTCTGGCAGGTGCGGCTGGATCGCAGTCAGCACCGCCTTGAAGCACTTGATGTTGCCGGCAACGATGTGGCCCTTGTCGAGGAAGTCATGGCCACCGTTGAAGTCGCTCACCAGGCCGCCTGCTTCCTGGATCAGCAGTACGCCTGCAGCCATGTCCCACTCGGACAGGCCCGACTCCCAGAAGGCGTCGAAGCGGCCTGCGGCAACGTAGGCCAGGTCCAGGGCGGCGGAGCCGGCGCGGCGGATGCCGGCGGTCTGGCCGGTGAGGGCGCGGAACATGCCGAGGTAGTTGTCCAGGTCAGCCATCTGGTTGTCGCGGAACGGGAAGCCGGTACCCAGCAGGGCGCCTTCCAGGCTGGTGCGCGAGCTGACGCGCAGGCGACGACCGTTGAGCTGGGCGCCACGACCGCGGCTGGCGGTGAATTCTTCCTGGCGGACCGGGTCGACGATGACCGCGTGCTCGAGACGGCCGCGGTATTTGCAGGCGATGCTGACCGCGAAGTGCGGAACGCCACGCAGGAAGTTGGTGGTGCCGTCCAGCGGATCGATGATCCACAGGTAGTCCTTGCCTTCCTCGCCGGAGCCGGCGTGCAGGCCAGTCTCTTCACCCTGGATCGAGTGGTTCGGGTAAGCCTTGCGCAGGGCGTTGACGATGGTCTGCTCGGCGGCGCGATCGACCTCGGAGACGTAGTCCTTGGCCTCTTTCTCGTCGACCTTGATGCTGTCCAGGCGTTCGATGGAGCGGAAAATCAGTTCACTGGCGCTGCGAGCGGCGCGCAGGGCGATATTCAGCATAGGCTGCATGGGCGTTTCACCTGGAGATGTTAAAGAAGAAAGCCGCATAGTCTATCAGAAAACTGTTCCGGCAGAAGGGTGACATTCGCATTCGTGGCGTTACGCCCGTCGCTTAGGTAAGATCGTTCCCCCCTTTATAGGCATCCGTGAGCTCGACACCTTGCTGCAGAATATTCGTGTTGTTCTGGTCAATACCAGCCACCCCGGCAACATCGGCGGCGCTGCTCGTGCCATGAAAAACATGGGCTTGTCGCGCCTGGTGCTGGTTCAGCCACTGGATTTCCCCGCTGCGGACGCCAGCGCTCGTGCCTCCGGCGCCGACGATGTGCTGGACGGTGCCGTTGTGGTCGATACGCTCGAGCAGGCGCTGGCTGGCTGCAGCCTGGCGATTGGTACCAGCGCCCGTGACCGCAGCATGCCGTGGCCGATGCTCGACCCGCGCGAATGCGGGGTGCAGAGCGTCGCGCGTGCGGCCGCCGGCGAGGAGATCGCCCTGGTGTTCGGTCGCGAACATGCAGGCCTGACCAATGACGAACTGCAGCGATGTCACTTCCACGTGCACATTCCATCGAACCCCGACTTCAGCTCGCTGAATCTTGCTGCCGCAGTCCAGGTGCTCGCCTACGAGGTGCGCACCGCATGGCTGGCGGCGCAAGGTGCGCCGGCGAAGGTCGAGAAGGTCGATGCCAGCGACGAGCTGGCCACCCTGGACGAAATGGAGCTGTTCTACGAACACCTGGAAAAGACCCTGGTGGACATCAGCTTCCTCGACCCTGAAAAGCCCAAGCACCTGATGGCGCGTCTGCGCCGGTTGTATGGGCGCAGCTCGGTCAATCGTTCGGAAATGAGCATTTTGCGCGGCATCCTCACCGAGACTCAGAAAGTCGCCCGGGGTGATGCGCACAAGCGGAAGGACTAGAAACAATGTTCGAGCGTCTGCGTGAAGATATCCAGAGTGTGTTTCATCGTGATCCCGCGGCACGCAATGCCTTCGAGGTGCTGACCTGCTACCCCGGGATGCATGCCATCTGGCTGCATCGCCTGGGCAATGCCCTGTGGAAGCGCGACTTCAAGTGGCTGGCGCGCCTGGTGTCGAACTTCGGGCGCTGGATGACCGGCATCGAGATCCACCCCGGCGCCACCATCGGCCGGCGTTTCTTCATCGATCATGGCATGGGCATCGTCATCGGCGAGACCGCCGAGATCGGCGATGATGTGACGCTCTATCAGGGCGTGACCCTCGGCGGCACCAGCTGGAACAAGGGCAAGCGACACCCGACCCTGGAAAACGGCGTAGTGGTGGGGGCGGGCGCCAAGGTGCTCGGCCCGTTCACGGTGGGCGCCGGGGCCAAGATCGGCTCCAATGCGGTGGTGACCAAGGCCGTGCCGGCCGGTGCCACGGCAGTCGGGATCCCGGGGCGGATCATCGTCAAGACCGAAGACAGCGAGGTCGAGGCCAAGCGCAAGGCCATGGCCGAGAAGATCGGCTTCGATGCCTACGGCGTCAGTGGCGACATGCCCGACCCGGTGGCGCGCGCCATCGGCCAGATGCTCGACCACCTGCAGGCGGTCGACGAGCGCCTGGAGGGCATGTGCGGGGCGCTGACCAACCTGGGCAGTGACTACTGTGCCAAGGCCTTGCCGGCCCTGCCGGAAGAGGACTTCGCCGAGGTCAAGCAGGCTGCGCAGAGCGACACTCCGTCGCATTGATTACGCCGGGCTGATACACGGGGCGTGTGCTCGCGCCCCTTGTCTGCTATCATCGCGCCCGCTTCCCGCGTGCAAACCCGACTAAAGCACTAGGTCTTATAGTTGACTTAAATGCTCGGGAATCGCATACTCGCACACATCCTGTAACTCCCGTGGTACCCATAGCCATGCGATTGACTACCAAAGGCCGTTACGCCGTCACCGCCATGCTCGACCTGGCGTTGCACGCGCAGCATGGGCCGGTATCCTTGGCCGACATTTCCGAGCGCCAGGGCATCTCCCTCTCCTATCTGGAACAGCTGTTCGCCAAGCTGCGCCGCAGCAGCCTGGTTTCCAGCGTGCGCGGTCCGGGTGGCGGCTACCAGCTGTCGCGGGGCATGGAAACCATCCAGGTGGCGCAGGTAATCGACGCGGTCAACGAGTCGGTAGATGCCACTCGCTGCCAAGGCCTCGGGGATTGCCACGCCGGTGATACCTGCCTGACCCACCACCTGTGGTGCGACCTCAGCCAGCAGATCCACGAATTCCTCAGCGGCATCAGCCTGTCCGACCTCGTCATGCGCCGCGAGGTGCAGGAAGTCGCCCAGCGCCAGGACCTGCGCCGAGTCGCCGGTCGCGTTGCCCAGCTGGACAAGATTGAGACGTCCGCCGTCGACTGATGCAGCGACGAGCGACGCCAACGCCTGATAGGAGATACTCAATGAAGTTGCCGATCTACCTCGATTACTCCGCGACCACCCCGGTCGATCCCCGCGTCGCCCAGAAGATGGCCGACTGCCTGCTGGTCGACGGAAACTTCGGTAACCCGGCCTCGCGTTCCCACGTGTTCGGCTGGCGCGCTGAAGAGGCGGTCGAGAATGGCCGCCGCCAGGTCGCCGAGCTGATCAATGCCGACCCGCGCGAAATCGTCTGGACCAGCGGTGCCACCGAGTCCGACAACCTCGCGCTCAAGGGTGTCGCGCACTTCTATCAGACCAAGGGCAAGCACATCATCACCTCCAAGATCGAGCACAAGGCGGTCCTCGACACCGCTCGCCAGCTCGAGCGCGAAGGTTTCGAAGTCACCTACCTCGAACCCGGTGAAGACGGCATCGTCACCCCGGCGATGGTCGAGGCTGTGCTGCGCGACGACACCATCCTCGTCTCGCTGATGCACGTGAACAACGAAGTCGGCTCGATCAACGATATCGCCGCCATCGGTGAGCTGACCCGCTCGCGCGGCGTGCTGTTCCACGTCGATGCCGCGCAGTCGGCCGGCAAGGTCGAAATCGACGTGCAGAAGACCAAGGTCGACCTGATGTCGTTCTCGGCGCACAAGGTCTACGGCCCGAAGGGCATCGGTGCGCTGTACGTCAGCCGCAAGCCGCGTGTGCGCCTGGAAGCCATCATTCACGGCGGTGGCCATGAGCGCGGCATGCGTTCGGGCACCCTGCCGACCCACCAGATCGTGGGCATGGGCGAGGCCTTCGCCATCGCCAAGCAGGAAATGGCCGCTGAAAACGTGCGCATCAAGGCGTTGAGCGATCGCTTCTTCAAGCAGGTCTCCGACCTTGAAGAGCTGTACGTCAACGGCAGCCAGACCCAGCGCGTTCCGCACAACCTGAACCTGAGCTTCAACTACGTCGAAGGCGAGTCGCTGCTGATGTCGCTCAAGGACATCGCCGTATCGTCCGGTTCGGCCTGCACCTCCGCGTCGCTCGAGCCTTCTTATGTACTGCGCGCCCTGGGCCGCAACGACGAGCTGGCGCACAGCTCGATCCGCTTCTCCTTCGGTCGCTTCACCACCGAGGAAGAAGTTGACTACGCCGCGCAGGAAGTCTGCAAGGCCGTGAACAAACTGCGCGAACTGTCGCCGCTGTGGGACATGTACAAAGACGGCGTCGACATCTCCAAGATCGAGTGGGCCGCCCACTAAGCAGTCGCCAGCAAGAGCGGCTCCCTGATGAGGAAGGAATTGCACCATGGCATACAGTGAAAAGGTCATCGACCACTACGAAAACCCGCGCAACGTCGGCAAGATGGACGCCGAAGACCCGGACGTCGGTACCGGCATGGTCGGCGCCCCGGCGTGCGGTGACGTGATGCGTCTGCAGATCAAGGTCAACGAGCAAGGCATTATCGAAGATGCCAAGTTCAAGACCTACGGCTGCGGTTCGGCCATCGCCTCCAGCTCCCTGGCCACCGAGTGGATGAAGGGCAAGACCCTGGACGAAGCCGAAACCATCAAGAACACCCAGCTGGCCGAAGAACTGGCGTTGCCGCCGGTCAAGATCCACTGCTCGGTACTCGCCGAAGATGCTATCAAGGCAGCCGTTCGCGATTACAAGCAGAAGAAAGGCTTGATCTAAGTCGCCGCGAGGTAAGGAGTTCCGATGGCTATCAGCATGACAGAAGCCGCCGCCAACCATATTCGCCGCTCCCTCGACGGGCGCGGCAAGGGTGAAGGCATCCGCCTGGGCGTGCGCACCACCGGCTGCTCGGGCCTGGCCTACGTGCTGGAGTTCGTCGACGAGCTGGCCGACGAGGACCAGGTGTTCGAGAACCATGGCGTGAAGGTCATCATCGACCCGAAAAGCCTGGTGTATCTCGATGGCACCGAGCTGGATTTCGTCAAGGAAGGGTTGAACGAAGGCTTCAAGTTCAACAACCCCAACGTGCGCGGTGAGTGTGGCTGCGGCGAAAGCTTCAATGTCTGAGGCTTGACGTGGGTACTCCTTGCCATTTCGCCCTGTTCGACCTGCAGCCGGGCTTTCGCCTGGACCTCGACAAGCTGGCCACCCGTTATCGTGAGCTGGCCCGCGAGGTCCATCCAGACCGCTTTGCCGACGCCTCCGAGCGTGAGCAGCGTGTTGCCCTGGAAAAGTCCGCAGCACTCAACGACGCCTACCAGACGCTGCGCAGCGCGCCGCGTCGTGCGCGTTACCTGCTGGCCGTCAGCGGCCACGAAGTGCCCCAGGAAGTCACGGTCCACGACCCCGACTTCCTGCTGCAGCAGATGCAGTGGCGTGAAGAACTCGAAGAGCTGCAGGACGAAGCCGACCTCGACGGTGTTGCTGTGTTCAAGAAGCGCCTGAAGGTCGCCCAGGACACGCTCAACGAGGATTTCGCCGCCTGCTGGGATCAAGCTGCCGAGCGCGACAAGGCCGAGCGCCTGATGCGCCGCATGCAGTTCCTCGACAAGCTCGCCCAAGAAGTGCGCCAACTCGAAGAGCGCCTCGACGATTAACCCCGGCGTTGCCCGTGATGACGCCTAAGGTATTCAGATAAGCATGGCCCTACTGCAGATCGCCGAACCCGGTCAGAGCCCCCAGCCGCACCAGCGTCGCCTGGCGGTGGGTATCGACCTGGGTACCACCAACTCTCTCGTCGCTGCAGTGCGCAGCGGTCGCAGCGAGCCCCTGCCCGACGCCCAGGGCAATGTCATCCTGCCGTCCGCCGTGCGCTATTTGCCAGGGCACTGCGACGTCGGCCAGGACGCTCGTGACGCAGCCTCCAGCGACCCGCTGAACACCGTGCTTTCGGTCAAGCGCCTGATGGGTCGCGGTCTTGCCGACGTCAAGCAACTGGGCGAGCAACTGCCTTACCGCTTCGTTGGCGGTGAATCGCACATGCCATTCATCGACACTGTCCAGGGGCCGAAGAGCCCGGTGGAGGTGTCGGCCGACATTCTCAAGGTCCTGCGCCTGCGCGCCGAGCAAACCCTCGGTGGCGAGCTGGTGGGCGCGGTCATCACCGTGCCGGCCTATTTCGACGACGCCCAGCGCCAGGCCACCAAGGACGCGGCGCGCCTGGCCGGCCTGAGCGTGCTGCGCCTGCTCAACGAGCCGACCGCTGCCGCCGTGGCCTATGGCCTGGACCAGAACGCTGAAGGCGTGGTGGCGATCTTCGACCTGGGGGGCGGCACCTTCGATATCTCGATCCTGCGCCTGACCGCGGGCGTCTTCGAAGTGCTGGCCACGGGGGGGGACACTGCCCTGGGTGGCGATGACTTCGATCACGCCATCGCTGGCTGGATCATCGAGCAGGCCGGTCTGTCCGCCGATCTCGACCCGGCTACCCAGCGCCAACTGCTGCAGACGGCCTGTGCCGCCAAGGAAGCCTTGACCGATGCCGACACCGTCAGCGTCGCCCACGGCGCCTGGCAGGGTGAGCTCAGCCGTGCCGCCTTCGAAGCTATGATCGAGCCACTGATCGCCCGCAGCCTCAAGGCCTGCCGCCGCGCCGTGCGCGACAGCGGTGTCGAGCTGGAAGAGGTCGGTGCCGTGGTGATGGTCGGTGGCTCGACCCGCGTGCCGCGTGTACGCGAAGCCGTCGGCACGCTGTTCGGCCGCACTCCGCTGACCTCGATCGATCCTGACCAGGTCGTGGCCATTGGCGCCGCGATCCAGGCCGACACCCTGGCCGGTAATCGCCGCGAAGGTGGCGAATTGTTACTTCTGGACGTCATCCCGCTGTCGCTGGGTCTTGAGACCATGGGCGGGCTGATGGAAAAGGTGATTCCGCGCAACACCACGATTCCCGTGGCTCGTGCCCAGGAGTTCACCACCTACAAGGATGGCCAGTCGGCCATGATGATTCACGTCCTGCAGGGCGAGCGCGAGCTGATCAGCGACTGTCGTTCGCTAGCCCGCTTCGAGCTGCGTGGCATCCCGGCGATGGTGGCCGGTGCAGCGAAGATCCGCGTGACCTTCCAGGTCGATGCCGACGGCCTGCTCAGCGTCGCGGCCCGCGAGCTGGGCTCGGGCGTGGAGTCGAGCATCCAGGTCAAGCCGTCCTACGGCCTGACCGATGGCGAGATCGCCCGTATGCTCAAGGACTCCTTCGAGCACGCAGGCTCCGACAAGCAGGCGCGCCAGTTGCGCGAGCACCAGGTCGATGCCGAGCGCTTGCTCGAAGCGGTGCAGGGCGCCCTGGATGCCGACGGCGAGCGTCTGCTCAGCGCTGACGAGCGCGAGGCCATTGCCTTCCAGATGCAAGAATTGCGTGATTTGCTCACCGGCACCGATGGCGCGGCCATCGAGCAACAGACCAAGCGTCTGTCGCAGGTGACCGATGCCTTTGCCGCCCGTCGCCTTGATTCGACGGTCAAAGCCGCACTGGCCGGGCGCAACCTGAATGAGATCGAGGAGTAACCGATGCCCCAGGTGATTTTCCTGCCGCATGAGAAGTTCTGCCCGGATGGGCTGGTGGTTCAAGTGGAGCCAGGCACCAACATTCTGGAGCTGGCCCACGAACACCATATCGAGATGGAAAGCGCGTGCGGCGGCGTGTGTGCCTGCACCACCTGCCACTGCATCGTGCGTGAAGGTTTCGACTCGCTGGAAGAAGCCGACGAGCTGGAAGAAGACATGCTGGACAAGGCCTGGGGCCTGGAAGCGCAGTCTCGCCTGGCGTGCCAGGTGATCGTGGGTGATGAAGACCTCACCATCGAGATTCCGAAATACTCGCTCAACCACGCTGCCGAAGCGCCGCACTGAGGTTTTCAGCATGAGCCTGAAATGGATTGATGTACTTGAGATCGCCATCCAGCTTGCGGAAAGCAAGCCGGACGTCGATCCTAAATATGTGAATTTCGTCGATCTGCACCGTTGGGTGCTGGCTTTGCCAGAGTTCAGCGACGATCCGTCACGCGGCGGTGAGAAAGTGCTCGAGGCCATCCAGGCGGCCTGGATCGAAGAAGCCGACTGAGCGTCTCTGCAGGTTAGGCAATCCCCTGGAACCCGCGTATAATTCGCGGGTTTAATTTTTCGCAACACTCAAATTCTGGAGTTTTCCATGGCTGTTCAACGTACTTTCTCCATCATCAAGCCTGACGCAGTTGCCAAGAACGTCATCGGCAAGATCACCACTCGCTTCGAAGAAGCCGGCCTGAAAATCGTCGCTTCGAAAATCAAGCAGCTGTCCAAGGCCGAAGCCGAAGGCTTCTACGCCGAGCACAGCGCTCGTGGCTTCTTCGGTGATCTGGTTGCCTTCATGACTTCCGGTCCGGTCGTCGTTCAGGTGCTGGAAGGCGAGAACGCCATCGCTCTGAACCGTGAGCTGATGGGCGCCACCAACCCTAAAGAAGCCGCTCCAGGCACCATCCGTGCCGACTTCGCCGAGTCGATCGACGCCAACGCCGTTCACGGTTCGGACTCCGAAGCCGCTGCAGCTCGCGAAATCGCTTACTTCTTCGCTGCTACCGAGGTAACCACTCGCTAAGCGAAAGCTTACGAGTGAGGGTGAATCCATGACGACATCTACTGGCAAAATCAACCTGTTGGGGCTGACCCTGCCGGAAATGGAACAGTTCTTCGACTCGATCGGGGAGAAGCGCTTCCGTGCCGGTCAGGTGATGAAATGGATTCACCATTTTGGCGTGTCCGACTTTGCGGACATGACCAACGTCGGCAAGGTCTTGCGCGAGAAGCTCGAGGCCGTTGCCGAGATTCGCCCCCCGGAAGTGGTCAGCGAGGACATTTCCGCCGACGGTACCCGTAAATGGGTAGTCCGCGTTGCCTCCGGCAGCTGCGTCGAGACCGTCTACATTCCCACCGACGACCGCGGTACCCTCTGCGTTTCGTCGCAAGCCGGCTGTGCCCTGGACTGCAGTTTCTGCTCCACCGGCAAGCAAGGCTTCAACAGCAACCTCACCGCCGCCGAAGTGATTGGCCAGGTGTGGCTTGCCAACAAATCCTTCGGGACCGTCCCGGCCAAGATCGACCGCGCTATCACCAACGTGGTCATGATGGGCATGGGCGAGCCCTTGCTGAACTTCGACAATGTCATCGCCGCGATGAAGATCATGATGGACGATCTGGGCTATGGCATCTCCAAGCGTCGCGTCACCCTGTCCACTTCGGGTGTCGTGCCGATGATCAATGAGTTGGCCAAGCACATCGACGTGTCGCTGGCGCTGTCGCTGCATGCGCCCAACGACGCGCTGCGCAACCAGTTGGTCCCGATCAACAAGAAGTACCCGCTCAAGATGCTGCTCGAGTCCTGCATGGGCTATATGTCCACGCTCGGCGGCAAGCGGGTGCTCACCATCGAGTACACCCTGCTCAAGGACGTCAACGATCAGCCTGAGCATGCCGCGCAGATGATCGAGTTGCTGCGTGACGTGCCGTGCAAGATCAACCTGATTCCGTTCAACCCGTTCCCGCACTCCGGTTACGAGCGTCCCAGCAACAATGCGATCCGTCGCTTCCAGGATCTGCTGCACCACGGCGGCTTCAACGTCACCACCCGCACCACCCGCGGCGAAGATATCGACGCGGCCTGTGGTCAGCTGGTGGGGCAGGTCATGGACCGCACTCGCCGTAGCGAGCGCTACATCGCCGTGCGCCAGATCAACGCCGATGGCAGCGAGCTGCAAGACAGCGCTGCGCGCCACTGACGGAAGCCGCCGATGACCCTGCGCGCCGCGCTGTCGATCCTGTCGCTTTTGCTGCTGGCCGGCTGCGTGTCCGGCGGTGCAGGTGATCCGCTGTCCAGCCGACAGGGCAGGGCGGAGGCAGGGCGTGCCTACGTGCAGTTGGGGCTGGGGTATTTGCAACAAGGCATGACTGAGCAAGCCAAGGCCCCGCTGGCCAGGGCGCTTGCGTTGAACAGCCACGATGCCGATGCACACGCCGCCCTGGCCCTGGTCTTCCAGGCCCAGGGCGAGCCCGATCTGGCCGATGGCCATTTCCGCGAAGCCTTGTCGCA
Source organism: Pseudomonas wayambapalatensis (assembly GCA_014268975.2). Classification (GTDB taxonomy): domain Bacteria; phylum Pseudomonadota; class Gammaproteobacteria; order Pseudomonadales; family Pseudomonadaceae; genus Aquipseudomonas; species Aquipseudomonas wayambapalatensis. The sequence continues at coordinate 1,201,243 of CP077096.1, forward strand.
ACGCCCGAATGACACGCGGATTCGCAACAACTTCGGCAGTTTCCTATATGCTCAGGGGCATTTTCGCCAAGCAGAACAGATGTTTCGCCAAGCTGCTGCCGATACCCTGTATCCTGAACGTTCCCGGGTATACGAGAACCTTGGCCTGACCGCCCTCAGGCAAGGGCGTCGCGAGCAGGCTCACGAATACCTGGACAAGGCCCTGCAGCTCGATCAGCGGCAACCACGAGCGCTGCTGGAAATGGCTGAGTTGTCCTACGAAAACAGGCATTATGTGCCGGCCCGGGACTATTTCGAGCGCTTCAGCCAGCATGGCGATCACGACGCTCGCAGCCTGCTGTTGGGCAGCCGCCTCGCCCGAGTCTTCGAAGAGCACGGCACCGCAGCCGAGCTGGGCCAGAAATTACAACGACTTTATCCCGGTACGCCGGAATATCAGCAATACCTGTCGGAGCAACGATGAAAGCCGCGCACCCCGAAGCAGCAGCAGCGATTCAGCAGAATCCAGGTGATATCTTGCGCCAGGCCCGCGAGAACCGGAACTGGTCGCAGGCCGAGGTCGCCCGTAAGCTGAATCTCACGGTCACTTCGCTGAACAACCTGGAAACCGGCGCCTTCGACAAGCTTCCCGGACACACCTTCGCGCGCGGCTATATCCGTGCTTACGCCAAGCTCATGGACATGGACCAGGCGCCGCTCGTCGAGGCTTTCGACCAGATCACCGGGACTCACGCCAAGGGCAGCGAAGTACATGCCCTTGGTCGTATCGAGGAGCCGGTGCGCCTTTCGCACAATATTCTGCGTGTCGTCAGCCTGTTGCTGCTGGTGGCCGTGGTCGGTGGCGGGTTCTTCTGGTGGCAGGACCAGAGCAGCCTGCGTGGCAAGGACCTGGCCAAGATCGCCCTGGAGCATGTCGAGGTCGAAAGCGCCGACGGCACCACGCAGATCCACCCGCTCGATGAGCCGGAAGATCAGGCCGTGACTGCGGGCCAGCAGCCAGAGAGCGCGCCACTGCCGCTTGAGCAGGCTACGACCGAAGCTGCCGCCGAGGCTGCTGAACAGGGCACCCCGGGCACCGCAGCATCCGCCTCCGCTCCAGCCGCTCCGGTTGCCCAGGCTCCTGCCCAGACGCACGCGCCCGCCACCGCGCCCGCACCAACCGCACCGGCCACCCACGCCGTACCGACTGCGCCAGTTGCCAGCGAGCCTGCCGTTGTTGCTGCGGGCGATGGCAAGATCGCCATTCAATTCACCGCCGATTGCTGGACCCAGGTCACCGATGGCAACGGCAAGGTGCTGTTTAGCGCGATCAAGCGCAAGGGTGACAGCCTGGAACTGACCGGCAAGCCGCCGTTCGCGGTCCGCCTGGGCTTTGCCCGCGGCGCTCAGGTCAGCTACAACGGTCAGGCCGTCGATGTCGCCCCGTTCACCAGTGGCGAGACCGCTCGCCTGAAGTTGGGACAGTAAGTCATGCACGGCGAATCTCCGATCAAACGTCGCGAATCCCGCAAAATCTGGGTCGGCAATGTGCCGGTGGGTGGTGATGCACCCATCGCGGTACAGAGCATGACCAACACCGACACCAATGATGTCGCCGCCACCGTTGGGCAGATCCAGCGCCTGGTCGATGCTGGCGTCGACATCGTCCGCGTCTCGGTGCCGGACATGGACGCGGCCGAAGCCTTCGGCAAGATCAAGCAATTGGTCAGCGTGCCATTGGTCGCCGACATCCATTTCGACTACAAGATCGCCCTGCGCGTCGCCGAGCTTGGTGTTGACTGCCTGCGCATCAACCCGGGCAACATCGGTCGCGAAGACCGTGTGCGCGCGGTGGTCGATGCCGCTCGCGACCGTGGTATCCCGATTCGCATCGGCGTCAACGCGGGTTCGCTGGAAAAGGACCTGCAGAAGAAGTACGGCGAGCCGACCCCGGCAGCGCTGGTGGAGTCGGCGCTGCGCCATGTCGAGCACCTTGACCGCCTCGACTTCCAGGACTTCAAGGTCAGCGTCAAGGCCTCCGACGTGTTCATGGCCGTCGAAGCCTACCGCCTGCTGGCCAGGCAGATCGTGCAGCCGCTGCACCTGGGCATCACCGAAGCCGGTGGCCTGCGTTCGGGGACGGTGAAATCCGCTGTCGGCCTCGGTATGCTGCTTGCCGAAGGCATTGGCGATACCATTCGCATCTCCCTCGCTGCCGATCCGGTCGAGGAAGTGAAAGTCGGCTACGACATTCTCAAGTCGCTGCACCTGCGTTCCCGTGGCATCAACTTCATCGCCTGCCCGAGCTGTTCGCGGCAGAACTTCGATGTGGTCAAGACCATGAACGAGCTGGAAGGGCGTCTGGAAGACCTGCTGGTGCCGCTGGACGTCGCGGTGATCGGCTGCGTGGTCAACGGCCCGGGCGAAGCCAAGGAATCCCACGTTGGCCTGACCGGTGGTACCCCCAACCTGGTGTACATCGATGGCAAGCCGGCGCAGAAGCTGACCAATGACAACCTGGTCGATGAGCTGGAAAAGCTCATCCGCCAGAAAGCGGCCGAGAAGGTCGAGGCCGACGCGGCGCTGATCGCCCGCGGCTGATACACAGATTCGTAAGGACTTTTCGTGAGCAAATCGCTGCAAGCCATCCGTGGCATGAACGACATCCTGCCCGAGCAGTCGCCCCTGTGGCGCTACTTCGAAGGCACCGTGGCCGGCCTGCTGGACGGCTACGGCTACAGCCAGATCCGCACGCCGATCGTCGAGTTCACCGAGCTGTTCAAGCGCTCGATCGGTGAAGTCACCGATATCGTCGAAAAAGAGATGTACACCTTCCAGGACAACAAGGACTCGCTGACCTTGCGCCCGGAAGGCACTGCCGCGTGTGTGCGTGCTGTGCTCGAGCACGGCATCATCGGCAATGGCCAGGTACAGAAGCTCTGGTATGTCGGCCCGATGTTCCGCCACGAACGCCCACAACTGGGGCGTTATCGCCAGTTCCACCAGATCGGCGTCGAGGTGTTCAACCTGGCCGGTCCGGACATCGACGCCGAGCTGATCCTGCTCACCTGGCGCCTCTGGGCGCGCCTGGGTATCCAGGACGCGGTCACGCTCGAACTCAACAGCCTGGGCACCAGCGAAGCCCGTGCGCGCTATCGCGACGCGCTGGTCGAGTTCCTCAGCGAGCGTATCGATCAACTGGACGACGACAGCAAGCGTCGCCTGAAGAGCAACCCGCTGCGCATCCTCGACAGCAAGAACGAAGGCACCCAGGCCGCTCTGGTGGGCGCACCGAAGCTCGAAGAGTACCTGGACGAAGAGTCCCGCGTGCACTTCGAGGGCGTGAAGGCCCGCCTCGACGCTGCCGGTATCCCGTTCGTGATCAACACCAAGCTGGTGCGTGGCCTGGACTACTACAGCAAGACCGTGTTCGAGTGGGTGACCGACAAGCTCGGTGCCCAGGGCACTGTCTGTGCTGGTGGCCGCTACGATGGCCTGGTCGAGCAGATGGGCGGCAAGCCGACGGCTGGCGTGGGCTTCGCCATGGGTATCGAGCGACTGCTGCTGCTGATCGAGACGCTGGGCCAGGTGCCCGAGTCGATCAGCCGCACGCTGGATGTCTACCTGTGCGCCTTCGGCGAGCAGGCGGAGCTGGCGGGCCTGAAGATCAGCGAGCAACTGCGCGATCGTCTGCCGGGCCTGCGCCTGGCGGTCAACGCCGGTGGCGGCAACTTCAAGAACCAGTTCAAGAAGGCCGACAAGAGCGGGGCGCTGTTTGCCCTGATCCTGGGGGACGACGAACTGGCGCAACAAGTGGTAGGTTTCAAGCCCCTGCGTGGCCAGGGCGAACAACAGAACATTGCCTGGGATGCTCTGGCCGAGCACCTGCAAGCTGCTCTCGCGCAGGCGTGAAGCGGTCAAACAGCCGAATTGCTGAAAAGGAGTATTGGGGTGTCGAGTACCGATGATGATGGCCTGGCCGCAGCCAAGGACTGGTGGAACCGCAACGGCAAGCCGCTGCTGACCGGTGCCCTGCTCGCCGCTGCGGTGGTGATGGGCTGGCAGGCCTGGCACAAGTACCAGAGCAACCAGTCGCAAGGCGCTTCGGCGCTGTACCAGGCGTTGCTGGAAACTACCCTGACGCCTGACGGCAAGCCGGATGCGACCAAGGTCGCCGAGCTGTCCGGCAAGCTCAAGAGCGAATTTGGCGGTTCGGCCTATGCCCAGTACGGCAGCCTGTTCGTGGCCAAGGTCGCGGTCGACAGCGGCAAGCTGGACGACGCCGCCGCCGAGCTCAAGAGCGTGATGGACAAGCCGGCCGATGCCACCCTCGGCGAGATCGCGCGCCAGCGTCTGGCCCGTGTGCTCGCTGCCCAGGACAAGGCCGAGGAGGCCCTCAAGCTGCTCGACGGTGACGCCGACAAGGCCTTCCTGGCCAGTCGTGAGGAGCTCAAGGGTGACTTGCTGGTCCAGTTGGGCCGTGCCGACGATGCCCACGGTGCGTATGAAAAAGCCAAGGCCGCGCTGTCCGACGACGCCGCGATCGGTGGCCTGCAACTGAAGCTGGATGACCTGGCCAAAGGGGACGCGTGAAGTGACCGGTTGGAAACAAGCAGCAGTGCTCGCCCTGGCCGTGCTGGCCGCGGGTTGCAGCAGCAACAGCAAGAAGGAACTGCCCCCGGCCGAACTGACCAAGTTCACCGAAGAGGTGGTGCTCAAGAAACAGTGGAGCCGTTCGATCGGTGACGGCCAGGGTGACAAGTACAACACCCTGGTGCCGGCCATCGAGAACGACCGCATCTACGCTGCCGACGTCAACGGCAAGGTCTTCGCCCTGAACCGCAGCAACGGTGACGTGGTGTGGAAGAAGGACCTGGACGTACCGGTTTCCGGCGCTGTCGGCGTGGGTTACGGTCTGGTGATGATGGGCACCCTCAAGGGTGAAGTCATCGCACTGGACTCCAGCACCGGTGAAGAGCGCTGGCGCTCGCGCGTCACCAGCGAAGTGCTGGCTCCGCCAGCGACCAACGGTGACGTGGTGGTGGTGCAGACCCAGGACGACCGTCTGATCGGCCTGGACTTCAACACCGGTGATCGCCGCTGGATCTACGAGAGTTCGCCAGCAGTGCTCACGCTGCGTGGTACCGGCGCGCCGATCGTGACCAACCGCCTGGCGGTGGCTGGTCTGTCCACCGGCAAGGTGATCGCGGTTGACACGCAGAACGGCGTGCCGGTGTGGGAGGCCCGCGTGGCCGTTCCGCAGGGCCGTTCCGAGCTGGACCGTGTAGTGGACATCGACGGTGGCTTGCTGCTGTCCGGTGGTACCCTTTACGTCACCAGCTACCAGGGTCGCGTCGCGGGCCTGGACCTGGAAAGCGGTCGCGTGCTGTGGCAGCGCGATGCCTCCAGCTATGTGGGTGTCGCCCAGGGCTTTGGCAACGTCTACGTGAGCGAGGCTTCGGGCACTGTCGAGAGCATCGATGAGCGTTCGTCTTCGGCGCTGTGGACCAACGACTCCATGGCCCGTCGCCAACTGTCGGCGCCGGAAGTGTTTTCCAGCTATGTCGCGGTAGGTGACTTCGAGGGTTACCTGCACCTGCTCAGCCAGGTCGATGGTCGCTTCGTCGGCCGTGAGCGTATCGACAGCGATGGCCTGCGCGCCCGCCCCCTGGTGGTCGGCGACACCATTTATGTCTATGGCAACAGCGGCAAGCTCGAGGCACTGACCATCCGCTGAAGCTATGCTTGAGACCGTCATCGGTTTCAGGCTGCGGCGCAGGAAGCGCCGCCCGAACTCCGGCCGCTGCCTTGCAGCGGCCTTTGCATTTTCAAGAATTCACGAGTGGAGAGCCGCATGGTTCCCGTAATCGCCCTGGTGGGACGGCCGAACGTCGGCAAATCCACCATGTTCAACCGCCTGACCAAGACCCGCGATGCCATCGTCGGCGACCTGTCGGGCCTGACCCGTGATCGCCAGTACGGCGACGCCACCTGGCAGGGTCGTTCGTTCATTCTTATCGACACCGGCGGTATCACCGGTGACGAAGTGGGCATGGACGAGAAGATGGCCGAGCAGTCGCTGATGGCCATCGAAGAAGCGGATTATGTGCTGTTCCTGGTCGATGCCCGCGCTGGCATGACCGCCGCTGACCAGATGATCGCCGAGCACCTGCGCAAGCGAAACAAAGAGGCGATCCTGGTCGCCAACAAGATCGACAACATCGATGCCGATGTCGCCCGCGCCGAGTTCTCGCCGCTGGGTATGGGCAACGCCATTCCGGTCGCCGGTTCGCAAGGCCGTGGTATCAACGCGCTGATGGAAGCCGTGCTTGGCCACATCCCGCGCGACCAGGTCGAGGAAGCGCTGGATGCCGAAGTCGCCGAAGGCGAGGAAGCGGTGCGTATTCCGGGGCCGAGCGAGAAGGATGGCATCAAGATCGCCATCATCGGTCGCCCGAACGTCGGCAAGTCGACGCTGGTCAACCGCATGCTCGGTGAAGAGCGTGTGGTGGTCTACGATCAGCCGGGCACCACCCGTGACAGTATCTACATCCCGTTCGAGCGTGATGGCGAGAAGTACACCTTCATCGACACTGCCGGGGTGCGCAAACGCGGCAAGATCCACGAGGAAGTCGAGAAGTTCTCGGTGGTCAAGACGCTGCAGGCGATCAAGGACGCCAACGTGGTGATCTTCGTCATGGACGCGCGCGAGGGAGTGGTCGACCATGACCTGAACCTGCTGGGCTTCGCCCTGGAAGCCGGCCGTGCCATCGTCATCGCCCTGAACAAGTGGGATGGCATGGAGCCGGGCGAGCGCGACTACGTGAAGACCGAGCTGGAGCGTCGGCTGTTCTTCGTCGACTTTGCCGACATCCACTTCATCTCCGCCTTGCACGGCACTGGCGTCGGCCATCTGTACAAGTCGGTGCAGGCCGCGTTCAAGTCGGCGGTCACCCGCTGGCCGACCAGCCGCCTGACGCAAATCCTCGAAGACGCCATCAGCGAGCACCAGCCGCCGCTGGTTAACGGTCGACGGATCAAGCTGCGCTACGCTCACCTCGGAGGTGCCAACCCACCCCTGATCGTGATCCACGGCAACCAGACCGACAAGATCCCGCGTTCCTACTCGCGCTACCTGGAAAACACCTACCGCCGTGTGCTGAAGCTGGTCGGTACGCCGATCCGCATCGAGTACAAGGGCGGCGAGAACCCGTACGAGGGCAACAAGAACACCCTCACCGATCGCCAGGTCAACAAGAAACGCCGCTTGATGTCGCACCACAAGAAGGCTGAGAAGAAGCGCAAAGACAAGCGCTGATTCTCGCGTCTGCTTCTTCGCGGGCAAGCCCGCTCCCACTGCAAGGCACAGGCATTGAGATCTGTGAACGACCTGTGGAGCGGGCTTGGCCACGAATGAGCCTTTAAATGTTTCAACCTTTTTCCTGCCTGCCCGATCCGCTATGCTCGGACTCAACCCCGTGCCGGACCACCCCGCAGGAAAGAGGGCTCCATGATCCGCAGCAAACTGCCGAACGTCGGCACGACCATCTTCACCACCATGTCCCAGCTCGCCGCGCAAACCGGCGCGCTCAACCTGTCCCAGGGTTTCCCCGATTTCAATGGCCCGCAGCCGCTGCTCGATGCGGTCGGCCGACACGTGGCCGCTGGCAACAACCAGTACGCGCCGATGACCGGCTTGCCGGTGTTGCGCCAGCAGGTCGCGGCGAAGATCGCCCGTCTTTATGGCGCTCAGGTGGATGCCGATCAGGAAGTGACCATCACGCCTGGCGCCACCGAGGCGATCTTCTGTGCGATCCAGGCGGTGATCCAGACTGGCGACGAAGTGATCGTCTTCGACCCGTCGTACGACAGCTACGAGCCGTCGGTAGAGCTGGCCGGTGGTCGCTGCGTGCATGTGCAACTGAGCGATGGCGATTTTCGCATCGACTGGCAGAAATTCAGCGATGCCCTGACCCCGCGCACGCGCATGGTCATCCTCAACTCGCCACACAACCCCAGCGGTGCGTTGATCACTCGCGACGACCTCGACGAGCTTGCCGCCTTGATTGCCGAGCGCGACATCTACCTGGTGAGCGATGAGGTCTACGAGCACCTGGTCTACGACGGCGTGCGCCATGCCAGCGTGCTGGCTCACGAGCCGCTCTATGCCAGGGCCTTCGTGGTCAGTTCGTTCGGCAAGACCTACCACGTCACCGGCTGGAAGACCGGCTATGTGATTGCACCGCCTGCGCTGAGTGCCGAGCTGCGCAAGATCCACCAGTACGTCAACTTCTGCGGCGTGACGCCGCTGCAATGGGCGCTGGCCGACTTCATGGCCGAACACCCGGAGCATATCGACGAACTGCCAGGCTTCTACCAGGCCAAGCGCGACCTGTTCTGCGACCTGCTGCAGACATCGCGCTTTGCTTTCACCCGCACCGCGGGCACCTATTTCCAGTTGGTGGATTACTCGGCGATCCGTCCCGATCTCAATGATGTGGAGATGGCACTGTGGCTGACCCGCGAACATGGCGTGGCGACCATCCCGGTGTCGGTGTTCTACCAGCGCCCTATCCCCGAGCAACGCCTGGTGCGCCTGTGCTTTGCCAAACGTGAGGAGACGCTGCGTCAGGCAGCGGAAAAACTATGCGCGATCTGAGTCAACTGCCGAACCTGAAGCTCGCCCTGGTGCAGACCACCCTGGCCTGGCATGACCGCGAGGGCAATCATGCGCATTTCGAGGTACTGCTGGAGCAGGCCCGTGGCGCTGACCTGGTGATCCTGCCGGAAATGTTCACCACCGGCTTCTCGATGGAGTCCGAACGCCTTGCCGAGCCCGAGCAGGGGCCGACCTACAAGTGGCTCAAGGCACAGGCAAAGAAGATCGATGCGGTGATCACCGGCAGTGTGATCATCCAGGCCGCCGATGGCAGCCACCGCAATCGCCTGCTGTGGGCACGACCGGACGGCGAGGTGCTGCATTACGACAAGCGCCACCTGTTCCGCATGGCGGGCGAGCACAAGCACTACACGCCTGGCGAACGCCAGGTACAGTTCGAGCTCAAGGGCTGGCGAGTTCGCCCGCTGATCTGCTACGACCTGCGCTTCCCAGTGTGGAGCCGCGACGCACAGGATACCGACCTGCTGCTGTACACGGCGAACTGGCCGGCCGCGCGGCGCCAGCACTGGAACCGGCTGCTGCCGGCGCGGGGGATCGAGAACCTGTGCTACGTGGCTGCGGTGAATCGGGTGGGGACCGACGGCAAGGGCTTTGCCTATTCGGGTGACAGCCAGGTGCTGGACTTCCAGGGCGAGAGCCTGCTGAGTGCGGGGGAGGCCGACGGGGTGTTCAGCGCGGTGTTGAGCGCGGCGGAGCTGGCGGCGTATCGGACCAAGTTCCCGGCGAACCTGGATGCCGATACCTTCGAGCTGCATTGAGATCGTGGTGGCCTTTTCGCGGGTAAGCCCGCGAAAAGAGCGACACATAGGCACTGATCAGTACACATCCCGCCGGTAGCGCCCATCCTCGATCAGTTGCTCAACGACCTCTTCACCCAGCATCCCCTTCAGCGCCGCATCCACGCCGCCTGCCATCCCTTGCAGGCTCCCGCAGACGTACACGCAGGCGCCGTCGTCCACCCAGCGGCGCAATTGTTCGCCTTGCTGCAACAGCACATCCTGCACATAGACCTTTTCCGCCTGGTCCCGCGAAAACGCCAGGTCCAGTCGCGCCAGATCGCCGCTGTCCAGCCAGCCTTGCAGCTCACGGCCGCAGAGCAGGTCGTGGGCGCGGTTGCGTTCGCCGAACAGCAGCCAGTTGCGCTGCTCACCCCCCGCGATCCGGGCCTTGAGCAGGCTGCGCAGGCCTGCCAGGCCAGTACCGTTGCCGATCAGCACCATCGGTGCCGAGGTTGTCGGCAGGTGGAAGCTGCTGTTGCGGCGCAGACGCAGGCTGGCATGGCCGTCCATGGGCAGGTATTCGGTCAGCCAGCCGGAGCCCAGCCCGAGGCTGCCATCGGCATGACGCTCCTGGCGCACGATCAGCTCCAGCACGCCGTCGCTGGCGATCGACGCGATGGAGTATTCGCGGGCACCGAGTGGGATCAGCGAATCGACCAGCGCCTGGGCGTGCAGGCCGACCAGATGCTCGCGGCTGGTCGGCAACTGGCGACTGGCCAGCGCTTGGCCAAGCGGTTCGACAAGACCATCAAGTTGCACCGGTAGATTCGCATCGAGCCCCAGCCCTTGCAGGAAGGCATCGATCCGCGCCTGGCTGTGGCGGGGCAGCACCTCGACCAGGTCGCCAGCTTCCCAATGGCTTGGGTGTTCGGCACTCAGGCCCAGCAAGTACACCGGTGCGCCCTGGCTGCCGGGGTTGAGCCGTTCGCGTCGGACCAGGCGCCAGTTGCCGTAGCTGGGCGGCTGCCAGGCGGCGAGCGGACGTGCGCCGGTCAGTTGCGCCAGGGCCTGCTGCCATTGTTGCAGGGCATTCTGGTCGGCACTGTCGACTTCGATCGGGCTGAACGCCGTGGTCGCGCCGCGTTCGGCCAGCCAGGCCTGCAGGCGTCGGGCGAAGCCGCAGAAATGCGGATACTGTCGATCGCCCAGGGCGAGCAGGGCGTAGTTCAGGTGTTGCAGCGCCCAGGGTTGGCCCAGCACCTTGCGCTCGAAGCCGCGGGCGCTGTCAGGCGCTTCGCCATCACCGAAGGTGCTGACCACGAACAGTGCACGACGGGCCTGGCGCAGCTCGTCCGCGCCCAGCTCGGCAAGCGAGCGCACCTGCACCGGCAAGCCCGCCGCCTGCAACTGCCCTGCGCTCTGCCAGGCCAGTTGCTCGGCCAGGCCACTCTGGCTGGCGAAGCCGATCAGCCAGCTGTCGCCGCTGGCCTGGGCGGTGTCGACCGAGCCACGGGCGGCACGGACCTGGCGCTTCTTGCGGCGGCGATCGAGATACAGCAGCCAGCCGGTGACGAAGAACAGCGGCATGGTCAGGCTGGCGATGGTGAGGATGATCCTGCCCGGCAAACCGAAATAGCTGCCCACGTGCAGGGCGTAGACGCTCTGCAGCAGTTGGGCTTTGAACGACTTGTCGGTGTAGCGCTCGTGACGCTTGATCTGGCCGTTGGCGGGGTCAAGTGTCAGGGTGTTGAAGGCGCGCTCGTGGGCTGAGTCATCGAGCAGGTAGAACAGCGTCGCTGGCTGCCCGCCGCCAGGTGGCAGGCGCAGGTTGTAGCTGGCAAGGCTTGGGCCGGCGGCATTCTTGAGGTTGTTCCAGATGGCGTCGTAATCGACCACCAACGGCGCCGCCTTGGCATCCGCTGCTTGCGGTCCGGGGCGGCCACGACCTGCGCCGCGCTGCTGCTGTTCGCCGGCTGCGGGTTTGTCGGCGAGCAGTTTGTTCAGGCCCTCACGGTACCAGTCGTACGACCAGAACAGGCCGGTCAGGGCAAACAGCAGGTAGAACAGCAGGCACCAGGTCCCGGCGACGGCGTGCAGGTCCCAGTTGAAGGCGCGGCCTTTCTTGGCCCAGTCGAAGCTCAGCCAGACCCGCCAGTTCAGGGCCCGGCGCGGCCAGCGCAGGTAAAGGCCGGAGAGGCAGAAGAAGATCAGCATCAGGGTGCAGGCACCGGTGATCTGCCGGCCGCTATCGCCCATGGCCAGGAAACGGTGCAGCTGCAGCATGAGGTTGAAGAAGCCTATCCCCGCGACCTCACCCTTGAGCTCGCCTGTGTAAGGGTCGGCATAACGCAGCTCGCCGCGGCGTTCGCCGGGCGGCGGCGTGAAGAAGAGGCGGGCGGCATTGTCGGCGTGGGTATCGACCCAGAGCATCGCCACCTTGTCGCCCTGGGCCAGTTCGGCGCGGCGCACCAGTTCCGGCAGCGGCAGCACGCCCTCCTGGCGCACCTCGACCTTGAGCACATCGGCGTTGAACAGGCGCAGCAGTTCTTCCTGGAACGACCAGATCGCACCGGTGATGCCCATCAGCGCCAGCACCAGGCCGGCGGTGATGCCAAAGAACCAGTGCAATTGGAACAGCGACTTCTTCACCACATCGATCACCTTGTGTTGCAGCCACAGACCGCGCGGCGTGCATTATGCCTTGATACGCAAAAGCCCCGCCCACAGGAATGATCGGGGCGGGGGCGTTCTGTTTCGTGCTCGACTGCACCGGCCTCTTCGCGGGCAAGCCCGCTCCCACAGGTGTTCCACAGGATTTGAGGATTGTGGTGTCCCTATGGGAGCGGCCTTGCCCGCGAAGAGGCCGGTGCAGACTAGCCCAGTCCCCTCATCAGAAGTGGACGCTGGTGGTCAGCAGCGCCGTGCGCCCGGCCGCCTGGTTGGCGAAGTGGGTGGAGAAGGCCTTGTCGTAGTACACCTCGTTGGTCAGGTTCTGCACGTTCAGTTGCAGATCGACGTTCTTGGTCAGCTTGTACGCTGCCATGGCGTCGTAGCGCACGTAACTGTCGACCATGGTGGTGTTGGCCACGCTGCCATACACGTCATCCACATAGAAGGCGCCGCCGCCAACGGTCAGCTTCGGTGTGATGGCGTAGGTGGTCCAGAGGCTGGCGCTGTTGTTCGGCGTGTTCGGCAGCTGGTTGCCGTCGTTGGCCTTGCCCAGCGGGCCACCGTCGATCTGGCGTGCCTGCATGTAGGTGTAGCCGGCGAACACCTGCCACTTGTCGGTGAGCTTGCCGCTGGCCGACAGCTCGATGCCCTGCACGCGAGTTTCGCCGACGTTCTCGTAGGTGGTGGTATTCACCTGGACGCGAGCGTTTTCCTTTTCGGTGCGGAACAGCGCAGCGGCCAGGGACAGGCGCTGGTCAAGCAGGTCCCACTTGGTACCGATCTCGTAGTTGGTCGTTTCTTCAGGTTCCAGGTCGCTGGACAGCAGGTTGCCCGAGCGGTCCGGCGTACCCGGCAGCGGGTTGCCTTCCTGGCCTTCGCCGAGCATCGCGCCCGGTGGCGTGGCGGAGGAGGCGTAGGATACGTAGATGCTGCCGTTGTCGGCCGGCTTCCACACCAGGCCCAACTGGCCGGTGATGAACTCGCTCCTGTCGCGGCCCTTGGCAGTGGTGGCGCCGGCTGCGGTGTAGGTCTTGTAGTCGGTGTCGAAGTGGTCGTAGCGCAGGCCCATGTTCAGCAGCCACTGCGGGGTCAGTTCGAGGGTATCGAAGACGTACAGCGCACGGGTCTTGCTGTTGGTGGTGGTGCCGGCGTAGTTGCGCGAGATCGCGCCGTTCCACGGATCGTCCGGGTTGGGATTGCTCAGCGAGGTGCAGTTGTAGCCGCTGGAGACGATCATGCCCGGGGTGCAGTTGGTGCTCGCGTTGCCGGGCGAGGCGGGCGTGGTGTCGGTGTTGACGTTGTACGAGGAGCGCTCGCTCTCTTCGCGGCTCAGTTCGATGCCGGTGGAGAAGCTGTTCTTCAGGCCGCCCAGGTAGAACTCGCCGAACAGGTCGGTCTGGTTGGTGGTGGTGGCGGTGTTGCCCACGCGGGTGTTGGCGCGGCGCCAGACACTGCCGTTGTTGACGTTGCCCTTGCTGTCGTCTGGCTGGGTGAGGATGTAGTCCTGCATGCTGTTGCCGTGGCGCAGGGTGTTCTTGACGGTCAGCGAGTCGGACAGGTCGTGCTCGACGGCGATGGTGGCGATGTCCACCCGCGATTTGCGGAAGTCGCGACCGGTCAGGCCGTAGAAGTTGTCGTGGTCGCCACCCGCGTAAGGCTTGCTCGGATTGGCCGAGGTACGGGCGCCGGTGCCGCCGGCCGGCACGGTGTAGGGGATGCCCGAATCCGGCAGGTCGTCGCTTTCCAGGTGGTAGTAGTCAAGGTTGACGCGGGTCGGGGTGCCCAGGCCGAAGGCCAGCGACGGGGCGATGCCCCAGCGGTCGTAATTGACCTTGTCGCGCCCGGCGACGTTGCTCTCGTGGGTCATCAGGTTCAGGCGCCCGGCCACGGTGTCGCTGAACTGGTAGTTGCCATCGAAGGTGTAGCGCTGGGTCTGGTCGCTGCCCCAGGTCCAGGCGCCGTCGAGCGAGTTGCCGAGGTGGGCGCGCTTGCTCACCAGGTTGATGGTGCCACCTGCAGCACCACGGCCGCCAATGGCGGAGTTCGGGCCCTTGGCCACTTCCACCGATTCGATGGCGAAGATCTCGCGGGTCTGTGCGCCCGTGTCGCGCACGCCGTCCAGGTAGGTATCGCCTTGGGCGTCGAAGCCGCGGATGAACGGGCGATCGCCTTGCGGGTTGCCGCCTTCGCCGGCACCGAAGGTGATGCCCGGCACGGTACGCAGCGCATCCTGCAGGCTCAGGGCGTTGGTGTCCTTGATCACCTGCTGCGGGATCACCGTGACCGAACGCGGGGTGTCCACCAGTGGTGCGGTGTATTTCTGCGAGGAGGCTTTTTCGACCTTGTACTCGGTGCTCGCCTGTTCGGCCTTGCCGTTGACGCTGGTGGCGTCGAGGGTGACCGGCTGGGCGGCTGCGGGATCGGCGGCATAGGCCGAGGTCGCGCTGAGGGCGACGCCGATGGCGCAGGTGAGCAGGCGTGGTGAGCTGACAGCGGATGGTACGTGGCGCATTTTGTTTTTGACCTTCCCCAAGGTGTGAAGGCCGCGGATGTTAATGTAAGCAATTGTAAGTAACAATTGAGACTCGTTACCATTCGCAAGAAACTTACAATCTTTACATTTTACCCTTACGGTTTTTCCGGGTTCGTGCGTCTGCGGTCGTGGCCGCAAGGCAGGGGATTGCGCCAACGGCACTTGCCTGTCGCAAAAGGGAATCAATATCATTGGGCCTTTGCCCTCTGCCAGGTACCTCGCGCCATGCTTCTGCACATCCCCGGCCTGTTCGACGCCGACGAGATTTCCCGCATCCGCCAGGCCCTGGAGCAGGCCGACTGGGCCGATGGCAAGGCGACTGCCGGCTACCAGTCGGCCAAGGCCAAGCACAACCTGCAGTTGCCCGAAGGCCATGCGCTGGCCAAGGAGATCGGCAGCGCGCTGATCGACCGGCTGTGGCGCAATCCGTTGTTCATGTCGGCGGCGTTGCCGCACAAGGTGTTCCCGCCGCTGGTCAATTGCTACCGCGAAGGAGGCAACTTCGGTTTTCACATCGACAACGCGCTGCGCCAACCCAAGGGCAGCCCCGAGCGGGTACGCACCGACCTTTCGTCCACGCTGTTTCTCAGCGAGCCAGACAGCTACGACGGTGGCGAGCTGGTGATTCAGGACACCTACGGTGTGCAGCAGGTCAAGCTGGCGGCAGGCGATATGGTGCTGTATCCGGGCACCAGCCTGCACAAGGTCAACCCTGTGACGCGCGGCGAGCGCTTCGCGGCGTTCTTCTGGACCCAGAGCCTGGTGCGTGACGATGGCCAGCGCACGCTGCTGTTCGAGATGGACAACGCCATACGCCAGCTCGGTGCCGATGTGCCCGATCATCCGTCGCTGTTGCAACTGACCGGCACCTACCACAACCTGTTGCGTCGCTGGGCGGAGGTTTGAGCATGTCGTATCAGTTGCGACGCGAGGATGTGATCGATGTTGCCGAGCTCAAGTCGATGCTCGAGCACAGCCCCGGCAAGGCCGCCCAGGCGATTCTTGCAGCCGCGGGGCAGGGGGTGGTCGAGGCGCAGGCATTGCTTGGGCAGATTCTGCTCGACGGGCATGGGATCGAACAGGATGAGCGCCTGGCACGGCATTGGTTCGCCATTGCCGCCCAGGCCGGCAACGCCATGGCGTACAACATGCTGGGGCGATGCCTGGAGCACGGTTGGGGTGGTGAAATCGATCTGACCCAGGCGGCCATCCATTACGCAAAGGCCGCCGATGCCGACTCCGATTGGGGCCTCTACAACCTGGGCAACCTGTTGGCTACCGGTCGCGGGGTGCCAGTAAATCAGGCGCAGGCGCTGATCTGTTACGAGAAGGCGGCGCACATGGGGCATGCCAAGTCGATGAACCTGTACGGGCGTTACCTGGAGCAGGGCATTGCCACCACCGCGAGCCCTGCGCGGGCGGTACGCTGGTATCGGCGTTCGGCCGAGGCGGGGGATTTTCGCGGAATGTTCAGCCTAGCGCTGGTGCTTGTCGAACGAGGGCAAATCGAAGCGGCGTTTCCCTGGCTACGACGAGCCAGGCAGGAGGGCAACGAAAGCTTCCTGCGCAGCAGCGTGTTGACTTTGCGTGCCGGTGGGCCTTTGTTGGCTTGCGTTGCAGCGGACTACCAGGAGGAACTGGAGCGTCGCAGCCGCTCGTGAAGCATGGCGTCAGAGCCGAGAAAGATTTCACGATTATCCAGCTAGGTCGTACTTGTGACGATAGGGCTCATTTCAGCGATCTGAGGTCAAACATGAGTACTTATAACCAAGCTGCTTCGTTTATCGCCGTTTTATCCTGTGAAACCAGCAAGGGCTCGGGCACGCTGACCGCCGGTAAACTCAAGGGAGCAAAGAGCGGGGGTGGCTACTATGGCAACGTTGATGTAGACCGCCGTGGTGATGTTTACCTCTGCAGCAGCGTCAACTTACAAAATCAAGAGCGTTTCTGGTTTGGTTGTTTCAACCGCGGTGAGCCGGAGCGCTATGACGTTCGTAGTTGGGCTCCAGGCAAGCCTCATCATGGGCAGCGCTTGGCTGTAGCCAGTGATGGCAGTCTGAGGATGGTTCCCGCTGTCGGTATTTCCTGCGACTGGCTTCTAAGCTGGGATGGCAAGCCATTGCGGCTTGGTCATGTCAACGAAATGGGCGGGCCAGCCTATGGCTTTGCAATGTCGCATGTCACTGCTGGAGGCTTGCGCCATGAAGCGCCGACCAGCGTTCGGACGGGATGGCATAACAAGATGCGCACAGGCAGTGGCGAGCAGGCTGGGCTCTGGATTCAGATTCAAGAGACTTGGGTAGCACAGCCCTGACACCCATCGTCTGGCTGAAAAGGCGCTTCGTGACGAAGCGCCTTTTCCGGGTGTTACAGGTAGAACGCCTTCAGCGGCGGGAAGCCGTTGAACTCCACCGCGCTGTAGCTGGTGGTGTAGGCGCCGGTCGACAGCCAGTACAGGCGGTCGCCGATGGCCAGGTTCAGCGGCAGGCCGTACTTGTAGTTCTCGTACATGATATCGGCGCTGTCGCAGGTCGGGCCGGCGATCACCACTTCTTCGGCTTCACCTTTCTTCTCGGTCCAGATCGGGAACTTGATGGCTTCGTCCATGGTTTCGATCAGGCCGGAGAACTTGCCCACGTCGGTGTAGATCCAGCGCTCGACCGCGGTGCGCGACTTGCGCGCCACCAACACCACTTCGCTGACCAGGATACCGGCGTTGGCGATCAGCGAACGGCCCGGCTCCAGGATGATTTCCGGGAGGTCGTCACCGAAGTCTTCCTTGAGGAAGCGGATGATCTCTTCAGCGTAGGTTTCCAGGCTGTTGGTACGGGTGATGTAGTTGGCCGGGAAGCCGCCGCCCATGTTGATCAGCTTCAGCTCGATGCCGTCTTCTTCTTTCAGGCGCTCGAAGATCACCTTGACCTTGGCGATGGCCGCGTCCCAGACGCTGATGTCGCGCTGCTGGGAACCGACGTGGAACGAGATGCCATAAGGCACCAGGCCCAGGTCACGGGCCAGGATCAGCAGGTCCATCGCCATGTCGGTCTGGCAACCGAATTTACGCGACAGCGGCCAGTCGGCGGTGGTGGAGCCTTCGGTGAGGATGCGCACGTACACTTTCGAGCCCGGTGCGGCCTTGGCGATGTTGCGCAGGTCGGCTTCGGAGTCGGTGGCGTAGAGACGCACGCCCTTCTCGTAGAAGTAGCGAATGTCCTTGGACTTCTTGATGGTGTTGCCATAGCTGATGCGGTCGGCGCTGACACCACGGCCCAGCACTTTGTCCAGCTCGTAGATCGAGGCGATGTCGAAGCTCGAGCCTTTTTCCTTGAGCAGGTCGATGATCTCGACCGCCGGGTTGGCCTTGACTGCGTAGTAGACCTTAGCGAATTCGAAGCCCGCGCGCAGGTCGTCGTAGGCCTGGCTGATCATCTGGGTGTCGATGAGTACGAACGGGGTTTCCTGCTTGTCGGCGAACGCCTTCATTTTCTGGAAGGTGTCGCGCGCGAAATAGTCTTCGACCTGGATCGACATGCTTAGGGACTCCATGGGCAAACTGAAAAGATAAGTGGCTGCAAACTGAACGTCCTCCGTATCCCCACTTTGGTTCGCCTACTTCCCAAGGCATGTCGCCGAAAGCAAAAAGGTCGCTGTAAAAGCGGCGGCCTTGCTGTCTCGTCGTCAGTACTTGAGCCGGATGGATCGTTTCCAGCATGGACGTTCGGCGCGCACTTTAGGACGTGAGGAATGCAGAATCAACCCGCAATCCCAGCGTGTTCCCGTGCAATCGACGAGTAGCCATTTGAATAACCGACTCGTGTGACCGGCAGATGTTCCCCTGGTCAATTCCAGCGTAAAGAATTGTGGAATGGAGCATGTCGGCCCGTTGCTGGGTGAACCCGTTTCCATAGGCATCAGGGTGTTTGCGCCGTGCCGTGCTCGTTCGCGAAAAGCGCCTGGGTGTTCATATTTATGGCCACGCCTGGCTGGCACCTCCGTGCCGGAATCCGTCGATAAATTTTTTGTTACCGAGGCAAAAAAATGCTCCCGTGAGGACAGTTGCACGCCGATTTGCCGCTTTTAATAAGAAGTATTATTATTTGCGACCTCTTGTCCCCGCCTCCCTGACGAGCCAGACCGTGTCCGGACACAAAGGCTTTCTCGACCACTATCACGAGCTGATCGGCACCTGGACGCGCAAGTTGCGCAGTCGTCAGCAGGCCGAGGACCTCGCCCACGATGCTTTCGTCCGCGTGCTGGAAAATCCGCGCGAGCAGGTCGAGCAGCCGCGTGCCTATCTGCACCAGACCGCACGCAACATCGCGGTGGATGGTTTCCGTCGCGAAGACCGGCGCCAGGCACTGGAACTGGAGCTGTTCGATGAGGGCGGTGCCCAGGGCGGTGACCCGGAAGCCTACATGCACGCACTGGAGCTGGCAGACACCGTCGAGCGGGCGCTGGCGCAACTGCCGGTCAATTGCCGGCGGGTGTTCATCTGGCAGAAACTCGAAGGCCTGACCCAGGCCGAGATCGCCGAGCGCATGGGTTTGACCAAGAATATGGTCGAAAAGTATATGATTCGCACGCTCCGACATCTGCGTGAGCACCTGGACGTGACCACCAGATGAGTCAGGAGACCCTTTCGATGAATCAGCAAGGCGCCGACAACCCGCGCGAACAGGCCGCCGACTGGTTTGTCCGCGTTCAGGATGCGCCGGATGACAGCGGCCTGCGCGAGCGCCTGCAGCGTTGGCTGGACGAGCGCCCCGAGCACCGGCAGGAATACGAACTGCTTGGCAGGTTGTGGTGTGCAGCCGATTTCATCCCTTCCGAACGCCTTGAGGCACTGTGTGAAACAGAGCCGGTGCGTCAGTTGCCGCGTCGGCGTCTGCTGCGTCAGGCCCTGGCCGCAGGCGTTGCGGTCGCCGCGCTGGGGCTGGGCTGGGCGGGGTGGCAGTATCAGCAGTTGAACCACCATGACGTGCTCGCCACGCAATTGGGCGAGCGCCGCCTGTTCGAGCTGCCGGACGGCTCGCGCCTGGAGCTGAACAGCGCGACGCGCGTCGAGGTCGCCTTCAGCGCCGGGCGCCGGCAACTGCGCCTGGAGACGGGCGAGGCGATGTTCAGTGTCGCCCACGATAGCAGTCGGCCCTTCGTGGTTGATACGGCCCAGGGCAGCGTCACCGTCACCGGTACCCGTTTCGACGTGCGCCAGGACAGCGGCCTGACCCGGGTTGCCGTCGAGCAGGGTTCGGTGAAGGTCGAAGGCGCGGCTGGCTCGCTGGCGCAGTTGGGCGCAGGGCAGGGTGCGCATATCGACCAGCAGGGCAAGGTCGCCGCGCCCTATGCGGTCAACGCCGCCTCGCTCACCGCCTGGCGCCAGGGCAAGCTGGTGTTCGACAACGCGACCCTCGCCGAAGTGGTCAGCGAGGTGTCGCGCTATCGCGCCCACCCGCTGCGTGTCGCTCCGGGCAAGGTCGCCAACCTGCGTCTGTCCAGTACCTTCAGCACCGACGACACCGACGCGTTGCTGCGGGCCCTGCCGAACATCCTTCCCGTGGCCGTGAAAGCCCATTCCGACGGCTCCAGCGAAATAATCGCGAAATAGATTCAGGTTTTTGCCGGTTCGTTCGTCTTCCTCGCCAGCTGCAACTGCCAAGCATTTCCATTTGCGCATGGTTGGCGTTTATCCGGACTTTCAGGACCTATCGAAGACGTGAACAACAACAAGCCCTTCCTTCGCCTGCGCCGCCTGGCGCTGGCCCTGGCGGTCAGCGCCGCCGCTGCGAACAGCTATGCCGAACAAGCTCCGGCCGCCATCCAGATCCAGGCCCAGCCATTGGCTTCGGCCCTGACTCAACTGGGCCAGCAGACCAGCCTGCAATTGTTCTTCAGCCCCGAGCTGGTCGCTGGCAAACAGGCGCCAGCGGTGTCTGGCAGCCTGGTGCCCGAGCAGGCCTTGCAGCAGCTGCTGCTGGGCAGCGGGCTGACCTACGAAATGTCCCAGGACACCGTGGTGGTCAAACCGGCCCAGAGCGCCGGCACCCTGACCACCGGCAGCCTGGAGCTGGCGCCGACCGATGTGAAGGTGGTGGGTGACTGGTTGGGCGATGCCGACCAGACCGTGGTGCAGAACCACCCCGGCGCGCGTACCGTGGTGCGCCGCCAGGAAATGGTCGAGCAGGGCACCATGAACGTGCGCGACGCACTGCGTGGTATCCCGGGTGTGCAGGTACAGGACTCCAACGGCACCGGCGGCAGCGACCTGTCGCTCAACGTCGGGGTGCGTGGCCTGACCTCGCGCCTGTCGCCACGCTCGACCGTGCTGATCGACGGCGTGCCGGCGGCCTTCGCCCCCTATGGCCAGCCGCAGTTGTCGATGGCGCCGATCTCCTCGGGCAACCTTGACAGCATCGACGTGGTCCGCGGTGCAGGCTCGGTGCGTTATGGCCCGCAGAACGTCGGTGGCGTCATCAACTTCGTCACCCGGGCGATCCCGGAAAAAGCCACCGCCGAGCTGGGTACTACCCTGGAAACCTCCAAGTACGGTGGCTGGAAACACACCGAATCGGCCTTCGTCGGCGGTACTGCCGACAACGGCATCGGCGTTGCGCTGCTGTACTCCGGCGTCAACGGTAACGGCTACCGCCGCAGCAACAACGACAACGATATCGATGACGTGTTGCTCAAGACCCACTGGGCACCCACCGACAGCGACGAGTTCTGGCTCAACTTCCACTACTATGACGGCCGCGCCGACATGCCCGGTGGCCTGACCCAGGCGCAGTTCGACCGCGACCCTTACCAGTCGGTGCGCGACTACGACTACTTCAGTGGTCGACGCAAGGACGTCTCGTTCAAGTGGCAGCGCCAGCTCGACGAAGCCACCCAGTTCGAAGTGCTGACCTACTACACCGACAGCTTCCGCGGCAGCGCCATTGCCGCTCGCGACCAGCGCACCCTGTCGTCGTTCCCGCGTAACTACACCACCTTCGGTATCGAGCCGCGTGTGTCGCGGGTCTTCTTCACCGGGCCTGTGACCCAGGAAGTCAGCGTCGGCTATCGCTACCTCAAGGAAGCCATGCGCGAGCAGGCCTCCCGCCTGGCGCTGATCGACAACGTGCCGACCGTCACCCCGACCGCCGATGGCCACGTCTACCAGGACCGTACCGGTGGTACCGAGGCCAGTGCCTACTACATCGATGACAAGATCGACGTCGGCAACTGGACCATCACCCCGGGCATCCGCTTCGAGCACATCAATACCGACTGGCGCGACCGTCCGGTGCTGGACAACAACAACCGCCCGGTGCCGGAGAAGAACCGCAGCATCACCAGCAACGAGCCGCTGCCGGCGCTGAGCGTGATGTACCACATGTCCGAAGCGTGGAAGCTGTTCGCCAACTACGAGACCTCGTTCGGCAGCCTGCAGTACTTCCAGTTGGGTCAGGGTGGTTCGGGTGACAACACCGCCAACGGCCTGGAGCCGGAGAAGGCCAAGACCTACGAGATCGGTACCCGTTATGACGACGGCCACTTCGCGGGCGAGCTGACGGCGTTCTACATCGACTTCGACGACGAACTGCAGTACATCAGCAACGACGTGGGCTGGACCAACCTGGGTGCGACCAAGCACCAGGGTATCGAGGCATCGGTGCGTTATGACCTGGCGGGCCTGGATCCGCGTCTGGACGGTCTGTCGGCCAATGCCGGTTTCACCTACACCCGTGCCACCTATGAAGGCGAGATCCCTGGCTTCAAGGGCCGCGACCTGCCGTTCTACTCGCGTCAGGTGGCCACTGCCGGGCTGCGTTACCAGATCAACCGCTGGACCTGGAACCTGGACGCCTACGCTCAATCCAAGCAGCGCGCACCGGGCACCGGGGTCAATGCCGATGGCAGCTTCACCGGTAACTACATCACCCAGCCGAGCGCCGATGGGCAGTACGGCAACATTCCGGGCTATGTGACCTGGCATGCTCGTGGTGGCTATGACTTCGGTCCGCAGCTGTCGAACCTGAAGCTGGCGGCGGGGGTGAAGAACATCTTCGACAAGCAGTACTACACCCGCTCCAGCGACAACAACGCCGGGTTGTACGTGGGTGAGCCGCGCACCTTCTATGTACAGGCCAGTGTAGGGTTCTGATACCGAGTCGCCCCATTCGCGGGCAAGCCCGCTCCCACAGGTACTGCGCCAGCCTCAAGGCTTGCAGAAGACCTGTGGGAGCGGGCTTGCCCGCGAATAGGCCCGTACAGCACTACATATCCAGGATTTGATTCGACATTGGCGAGGCGCAAAGCGCCCCTGGCAATCTAAAGGGCCACCGCCTCCGCAGGCGACACGATGCTGGTCTTCGCTCCCCGCGACCTACCCGAACTCAAGTAAGCCGCAATAGACTCCTGGGTCACCTCACCCAGAAACACTTGCTCGGCATCCAGCACCGGCAACCAGGCCCGATTGAACTCGTACATGCGCGACAGCAGGATGCGCAGGTGCTCGTCATGGGCCGCGGTGGCATTGAACGGTCGCAGGAAGTCCCCACAGGTGCCTTGCTGGCGGTGCATGTCGCGCCGGCGCACATACCCCATCGCCTTGTTCGCCGCATCGGTGACCACCACGTAGCGACGGTCGTGCTCGTCGAGCAACTCCAGCGCCTCGCTCACCGGGGTCTCGGGGCTGACCGACGGCGCGTTGTCCGCGGCATCTTCTGCGCGCACCAGCAGCAGGCGCTTGAGGGTGCTGTCCTGGCCGACGAAGTTGCTGACGAAGTCATCCACCGGGTGCGCCAGCAGCGTGTCCGGGTGATCCAGTTGCAGCAACTTGCCCGCGCGGAAGATGGCGATCTTGTCGCCCAGCTTGATGGCCTCGTCGATGTCGTGGCTGACCATGATCACGGTCTTGTTCAGCGCCCGCTGCATCTCGAAGAACTCGTTCTGGATCATCTCGCGATTGATCGGGTCGACCGCGCCGAACGGCTCGTCCATCAGCAGCACCGGGGCCTCGGCCGCCAGCGCGCGGATCACGCCGATGCGTTGCTGCTGGCCACCCGACAGCTCGCGCGGGTAGCGCTGCAGGTACTGCTTGGGCTCGAGCTTGATCATGCTCATCAGCTCGCGGGCACGATCGTGGCAGCGCTGCTTGTCCCAGCCGAGCAGGCGCGGCACCACGGTGATGTTCTCCTCGATGGTCATGTTGGGGAACAGGCCGATCTGCTGGATCACGTAGCCGATGTGGCGGCGCAGGGTGACCTCGTCGAGTCCGGTGGTGTCTTCGCCATTGATGAACACCTGGCCGGAGGTCGGGGTGATCAGGCGGTTGATCATCTTCAGCGTGGTGCTCTTGCCGCAGCCCGAAGGGCCGAGGAACACGCAGATTTCGCCTTCGTTGACGGTGAGGCTGACCGAGTCGACGGCTTTGACGTCCTTGCCGTTGACGTTGAAGGTCTTGCTGAGGTTCTTGAGTTCGATCATGAGCGCAGTCCTTCTGGAGTCAGGGCACGTTGCAGGGTTTGCAGGAGCAGGTCGGCGATGATCGCCAGCAGGCTGACCAGCACGGCGCCGACCAGCAGCATCGACATGTCGCTGCGGCTGATGGAGGTGAGGATGAGCACGCCCAGGCCACCGGCACCGATGGTTGCGGCGATGGTCATGACGCCGATGTTCATCACCACGGCGGTGCGTACGCCAGCGAGGATCACCGGTACGGCGATGGGCAGCTCGACCATGCGCAGGCGCTGGCCGAAGGTCATGCCGATGCCGCGTGCCGCTTCGCGGATGCCGGGCTCGACGTTGGTCAGGGCCAGGTAGGTGTTGCGCAGGATCGGCAGCAGCGAATAAAGGAACACCGCGGTGATCGCCGGCAGCGGGCCGAGGCCCTGGCCGAACTTGCTGTAGAACGGCAGCAGCAGGCCGAACAGGGCGATCGACGGGATGGTCAGCAGCACCGTGGCGCTGGCCTGCAGCGGGCCGGCCAGTACCGGGAAGCGGGTCATCAGGATGCCCAGCGGCACGCCGATGACGATGGCCAGGCTGACGGCGATGCCGACCAGCATGATGTGTTGCCCGGTCAGTTGCAGGACCAGGGCCCAGTCGAGATGGGCGAAGGTATCGAACAGGTTCATCGCGCGACCTCGCTGAAGGCATGTTCACGCAGGAAAGCGGCGGCCACGCTGGACGGGCTCTGGTGCTCGACATCGACCTTGGCGTTGAGCTGGCGCATGGTCTCGTCGTCGAGCGTCTCGGCCAGCGGCTTGAGCAGGTCGGCCAGTTGTGGATGGGCGTCGAGCACCGCCTTGCGCACCACCGGCGCGGCGGTGTAGTCGGGGAAGTAGTGCTTGTCGTCGTCCAGCAGCTTGAGGTCGAAGGCGTTGAGGCGGCCGTCGGTGGTGTAGACCAGGCCGGCGAACACCTGGTTGTTGCGCAGGGCGGTGTAGACCAGGCCCGCATCCATCTGGCGGATGTTGGCGCGCCCCAGTTGCATGCCGTACATCGCCTGCAGGCCATCGAGACCGTCGGGGCGATTGGCGAACTCGGTGTCCAGCGCCACCAGGTGCTTGCGTGCCTGTTCGTCCTGCAGCACCTGGTTCAACTGGCTGATGCTGGTGACCTGCGGGTAGGCTTCGGCGACCTTGCGTGGCAGGGCCAGGGCATAGGTGTTGCTGAACTTGGAAGGGGTCAGCCAGATCAGGTCCTTCTTCGCATCGAGGGCCTTGACCTTGTTGTAGGTCGCTTCGGCGCTGGGCATGCGTTCCTCGATGTGGTTGTAGGAGACCAGCGATACCCCGGTGTACTCCCACATCAGGTCGAGCTGCCCGGTTTCGTGGGCCTGGCGCGCCAGGCTGCTGCCCAACCCGCCGGTGACCCGGACCTGGAATCCATTGGCACGCAGGTATTGGGCAGTGATTTCGGCGAGCACGGTCTGCTCGGTGAACACCCGCGCGCCGATGCGCACCAGGGGTTTTTCTGCAGCTTGGGCATAACCTGCGCATAGCAGTGCCGCGCCCAGCAGCAAGGCGATTGTCTTTTTCATGAGTTCCCTCTTGTTATCCGGCCAGGCCGCGTTCCAGCCAGCGCTTGCTGGAGAAGCTCACCAGGGCATCCAGTACCAGGGCCAGGAGCGCCGTGCAGGCGGCGCCCAGCAGCAGCTGTGGCTGGTTGTTCAGGGCGATGCCGGGGAAGATCAGGCTGCCAAGGCTGTTGGCGCCGATCAGAAACGCCAGTGGTGCGGTGCCCACATTCAACGCCAGGGCCACGCGCACGCCGCCGACGATGATCGGCACGGCGTTGGGCAGCTCCACCTGCCAGAGTTGCTGGCGCGGGGTCATGCCGATGCCGGTGGCGGCTTCCTTGAGCGAGGCGGGGACGTTTTTCAGGCCCTCGTAGGTGTTGCGCACGATGGGCAGCAGGGAGGCGAGGAACAACGCGAAGATCGCAGGACCTGCGCCGATGCCCAGAATGCTCAGGGCAATGGCCAGAACGGCCAGGGGGGGAATGGTGTTGCCAACGTTGAAGAACTGCATGAAGCGCTCGGCTTTGTCGACCCGGTGCGGTCGACTGAGCGCAATGCCGGCGGGGATGCCCACGGCCAGCGCCGCCGCCATCGAAGCCAACACCAGTACCAGGTGCGCTTGCAGGTAGAACCCAAGATCGTCGCGGTAACGCGCGATCGTGTCAGTGCCGATCCAGTGGATCAGCAGGGCCAGGATGACGAGCACGCAGGCCCATCCCATCAGCCCTTTTCCGTAGCGTTTCGCCACAGGTGGACTCCTTATGTCGTCGGCGGACACACTTCTTCGTAGCCGGCCCGTGCGGGAGGCGGGTGGTGTGTTCGCGAGTAGCAGCGTGACGCCTGCGAGGCAGTGCGTTCATGCCATGAGTCGAGCCCCGTCAGGCTCGTGAATGCTGGTGAAACCAGCCCTGAACCGAAACGGGTTGCAGGGGAGTGGACGTCTCCGGGGGCGTAAAGGTTCCCATCTGAGGCGGCATTTGGCCAGTGTTAATCACTGGCTTCAGGGAAATATGACAAGAATAAAAATCGCATTGATACGCTGCAGGCGTTGAAATAACTGCCCTGCGGCCTTTTGTCGTGATTAGCCGATTGTTTGCTGCATTTGATGTGTCTGTGCCGGCCTCTTCGCGGGCAAGCCCGCTCCCACAGGTATTGCACAGGGCTTGAGGGCGGTGGGTATCTTGTGGGAGCGGGCTTGCCCGCGAAGAGGCCGGGCCTCAACCACTCATTCATCCGATTTTGGTCCAGGCCCGAGTTCAGGTATGATATCGCCCCTTTTTCGATCCCCAGTCAGGCGATTTCCCATGACCAACCAGGCCGCCGAAGTCGCGAAGCGCCGCACTTTCGCAATCATTTCCCACCCCGACGCCGGTAAGACCACCATCACCGAGAAGCTGCTGCTGATGGGCAAGGCGATCTCCGTCGCGGGGACCGTGAAGTCGCGCAAGTCCGATCGCCATGCCACCTCCGACTGGATGGAAATGGAGAAGCAGCGCGGCATCTCCATCACCACCTCGGTGATGCAGTTCCCGTATCGCGAGCACATGATCAACTTGCTCGACACCCCCGGCCACGAAGACTTCTCCGAAGACACCTACCGCACCCTCACCGCGGTGGACTCGGCGCTGATGGTGCTGGACGGCGGTAAGGGTGTAGAGCCGCGTACCATCGCCCTGATGGACGTGTGCCGCCTGCGCGACACGCCCATCGTCAGCTTCATCAACAAACTCGACCGTGATATCCGCGACCCGATCGAACTGCTCGACGAAATCGAAGCGGTACTGAAGATCAAGGCCGCGCCGATCACCTGGCCGATCGGTTGCTACCGCGATTTCAAGGGCGTGTACCACCTCACCGGTGACTACATCATCGTCTACACCCCGGGCCACGGCCACGAGCGCACCGAAGCCAAGATCATCCAGAAGCTGGACTCCGATGAGGCCCGCGCGCATCTGGGCGACCAGTACGATAGCTTCGTCGAGCAACTGGAACTGGTGCAGGGCGCCTGCCACGAGTTCAACCAGGACGAGTTCATCAACGGCCAGCTCACGCCTGTGTTCTTCGGGACCGCCCTGGGCAACTTCGGTGTCGACCATGTGCTCGATGCCGTTGTCGACTGGGCGCCGCGCCCGCTGGCACGTGTGGCGCACGAGCGCACCGTGGAGCCGGTGGAAGAGAAGTTCTCCGGTTTCGTGTTCAAGATCCAGGCGAACATGGACCCCAAGCACCGCGACCGTATCGCCTTCATGCGCATCTGCTCGGGCAAGTACGAGAAGGGCATGAAGATGCGCCATGTGCGCCTGGGCAAGGATCTGCGCATCGGCGATGCGCTGACCTTCTTCTCGTCCGAGCGTGAACAGCTCGAAGAGGCATACGCCGGCGACATCATTGGCCTGCACAACCACGGCACCATCCAGATCGGCGACACCTTCAGCGAAGGCGAAGCGCTGGGCTTCACCGGTATCCCGCACTTCGCCCCGGAACTGTTCCGCCGTGTGCGCCTGAAAGACCCGCTGAAATCCAAGCAACTGCGCCAGGGCCTGCAGCAGTTGGCCGAGGAAGGGGCGACCCAGGTGTTCTTCCCCGAGCGCAGCAACGACATCATCCTCGGTGCGGTCGGTGTGCTGCAGTTCGATGTGGTCGCCAGCCGCCTGAAGGAAGAGTACAAGGTCGAGTGTGCCTACGAGCCGATCACCGTCTGGTCGGCACGCTGGATCGCCTGCGACGACAAGAAGAAACTCGAGGAATTCCAGAACAAGGCCATGGAGAACCTCGCCATCGATGGCGGTGGTCACCTGACCTACCTGGCGCCGACCCGGGTCAACCTGTCGCTGATGGAAGAGCGCTGGCCTGACGTGCAGTTCCGCGCGACCCGCGAACACCACTGATCCCAGCAGGATGCGGCGCAAGGCCGCTTCCGGGTAATGCGCCGATGAGCGCTCTGCCCGGGAGCGGCCTTGTGCCGTTATGGGGCGTGCAGCCGCTTCCGGAAATATTTTTTGCACAAGCAGTGAGGTAACCCGGCGCGGCATTCGTGTAGTGAGTGAAAGTGCGATTCATTCGCAATCAATCCGTTCTCTCACAGGTCAGCGTCCATGAAGTTCACCCCGCGTTGCGTCCCTCTCTGGTTCGGTCTCTGCACCCTGTCCGCTGTGGCGCTGACACCCCTGGCTCACGCCGCCGAGCAGGTTCAGGTGTATACCTTCGCCCAGCCCGGTCAACCACTGGCCCAGGCCCTCAACGCCTTCAGCCGCACCACTGGGCAAAGCGTGGTGTACACCTTCGAGCTGCCCAGCCAGCAGGCGCCGGCGCTCAACGGCGCGTTCAGCGCCGAGCAGGCCTTGCAGCAATTGCTCGGCCATTCCGGGCTGGTCTGGCGCCGCGTCGATGCGCGCACCCTGACCCTGGAGCCTCTCGACACGTCCGGCGCCTTGAACCTGCAGGCCACCACCGTGACCTCGCAGATGGACAGCTTCAGCTACCAGCCACCGGCCAGCCCCTCGATCATGCGCGGCCAGGGGACGAACCTGGAAACGCCGCACGCCATCAACGTGGTTCCGGCCCAGGTGCTGCGCGACCAGGCACCGCGCAACCTCGACGATGCCCTGGCCAACGTCAGTGGTATCACCCAGGGCAACAACTTCGGCGGCACCTCCGACACGGTGATGAAGCGAGGCTTCGGCGACAATCGCGACGGTTCGATCATGCGCGACGGCATGCCCATCGTGCAGGGTCGCAGCCTCAACGCCACCACCGAGCGCGTCGAAGTGCTCAAGGGGCCCGCGTCGCTGCTGTACGGCATCCAGGATCCGGGCGGGGTGATCAACGTGGTCAGCAAGCGCCCGCAGCTCGAGCAATACAACGCCTTGACCCTGCGCGGCTCGACCTACGGCAGCGGCAAGAATGGCAGCGGTGGCAGTTTCGACAGCACTGGTGCACTGGGCGACAGCAACCTGGCCTATCGTTTGATCGTCGATCATGAAGATGAAGACTACTGGCGCAACTACGGCGTGCACCGCGAGTCGCTGGTGGCACCGTCGCTGGCCTGGTTTGGCGAGGACACCCAGGTGATGCTGGCTTACGAGCACCGCGAGTTCCTGTATCCGTTCGACCGAGGCACGGCGATCAGCAACCGCACCAATCACCCGCTGGACATCCCGGCCACTCGCCGCCTCGACGAGCCGTTCAACGACATGGAAGGCCGTTCGGACCTGTATCGCCTTGAAGTCGATCACCAGTTGGCGGACGACTGGAAACTGCACTTCGGCTACAGCTTCAACCGTGAAACCTACGACGCCAGCCAAGTACGGGTGACCGGCGTCAACGATGCCCGTGGCACCCTGACCCGCAGCATCGACGGCACCCACGGCGCCATGAGCCGCGACCAGTTCGCCACCCTGAGCCTGAACGGCAATGTGCAACTGGGCGGGATGCAGCATGACCTGTTGCTGGGCTTCGACCATGAAGACCGCAAGGTCTACCGCGCAGACCTGATCCGCCAGGCCAGCCGCTCGACCTTCAGCTACCTCAACCCGGTCTACGGCCAGGAGCCTGAAGGCAGCACCGTGCGTGCCAGCGACAGCGACCAGACCGACAAGCTGCGCACCGACTCGCTGTTCTTCCAGGACGCCGTGCACCTGGACGAGCACTGGATCGCCGTGGCCGGTGTGCGCCTGCAACAGTACGACCAGCTCGCCGGTCGCGGCCGGCCGTTCACCACCAACACCGATACCAGCGACCGCGCCTGGACCCCGCATGCCGGGCTGGTCTACAAGGTCGATGAGCAGTTGTCGTTCTATGGCAGCTACAGCGAGTCGTTCAAGCCCAACTCCAGCATCGCCCCACTGACCGGTGGCCTGGTGCTCGACTCTTCCATCGCTCCTGAGGAGGGCAAGGCCTGGGAGCTGGGGGCCAAGCTCGACATTCCCGGGCAGATCACCGGCACCCTGGCGCTGTTCGACATCACCAAGCGCAATGTGCTGGTGGCCAACTTCGACACCCGCACCGGCGAAACCCTGTACAGCAATGCCGGCGAAGTCAGCTCGCGTGGCGTCGAACTGGACCTGAGCGGCCAGCTCAGCGAACGCTGGAGCCTGATCGGCAGCTATGCCTTCACCGACGCCGAAGTGACCAAGGACCCGGACCTCAAGGGCAATCGTCTGCAGAACGTGGCGCGCCATACTGGCTCGCTGTCAGCGGTGTACGACTACGGCAGCCTGTTCGGCGGTGATCGTCTGCGCCTGGGAGCGGGTGCACGCTATGTCGGTGAGCGGGCAGGTAACCCGGCCAACGATTTCGACCTGCCGGCCTACACCGTCGCCGATGCCTTCGCCAGCTACGAGACCAAGCTGGATGCGCACAAGGTGCGTTTGCAGTTGAACGTGAAGAACCTGTTCGACAAGGTGTACTACAGCTCGGCGGTGAACCGGTACTTCGTGGCCATCGGTGATGCACGGCAGGTGAGCCTGTCGAGTACCTTGGAGTTCTGAGGCAGGTCAGCAGCACTCTACTTCAATGGCGAAGTAGAGTGCTTTCAATATATTCAGCCATCAACGTGGTTTACGCGGGTAAGGGAAATTGAAATACCCTTTTTTGAGGTTGAAACCGCCTGCCGTTCCAGAGAAGCTGACGATGCACCTTTCGTTGATGTTGTTCAGATCGACAACACCTTTTACTGAACCGATATTGGTTCCTCCCAGGATGATTCCGGGGATGATGCCGACTTTCCCGCCTTGATGTTCATCCCTGGTGACAAAAGGGTAACTCCCGTCTTTGGTTCCATTAGGAACATTCAAAACGACTCGATCAATCGGGGGATCCATATACGCGATGATCTGAGTGAAGCCTTCGTTGAACTCATAATCAATCTTGGCATTCGAGGTCTCGTACGTATGTTCGCTCTCGAAGCCAAACCACTTCAGGTTAAAGTGAGGTTCCGCCGATCTATCCGGCGCAGTTGAACCATAAGAGGCGTCGGGTAGTTTTGTGATCTTGTCCATGTTCCACCCCTGAGCGATAGATTCAGTGAAGGACGATAGGTGCCTGCTGAAGCTAAGCAATTGATCAGGAGCCCACAACTAGCAGAATTATCAGGCACCCAGGCGAAGGTTTATCGGCTCGCAAGTTCTATTCTGCCCAACGCAGCGCGATATTCGCCGGGCGTTGCGCCCATCGCCTGCCTGAAGCGGTTGCTGAAATGGCTGGCACTGGCAAA
This sequence comes from Pseudomonas wayambapalatensis, assembly GCA_014268975.2. Classification (GTDB taxonomy): domain Bacteria; phylum Pseudomonadota; class Gammaproteobacteria; order Pseudomonadales; family Pseudomonadaceae; genus Aquipseudomonas; species Aquipseudomonas wayambapalatensis. The sequence continues at coordinate 1,233,043 of CP077096.1, forward strand.
ACCGCACAGCAATGCCACCTGCCCCAGCGGCAGGTCGCCCTGGCGCAGCAACCGGCATGCCTGGTGCAGTCGGCGCGCCAGCAGGTACTGGTGCGGCGGCAGGCCGAAGCTTGCGCGGAACATCCGGGCGAAGTGGTATTCGGACAGATTGCAGCGCAGCGCCAGTTCTTTCAGTGAAAGCGGCTGGTCGAGATTGGCCTCGATGTAGTCCACCAAGTGCCTACGCTGGTGCGGTGCCAGGCCGCCTTTGAGCCGCAGGCCCTGTCGCAGCCCGGCCTGGCCCAGCACGGCATGGTCGATGATGGCGTGCGCCAGGCTGCTGGCCAGCAGGCGCTCGGCAGGTTCGTTCCAGTCAAGCCCGATCAGTTGGTGAAAGCGCAGGGCCTGCTGTGGGTCGTCGAGGAAGGTGGCTTCGTGTAGCTGCATTTCCCGTGGCTCGCGGTCGAGCAGGCGAATGCAGCCCAAGGCGAACTGTTCTTCGCTGATGTACAGGTGCGCCAGGCGGATAGCACCGTTGACCACCCAATTGGACTCGTGGCCGGCCGGCATGATGCACAGTTTGTTGGGCGCGCCCTTGTCGCCCGGGCGCTGGCGGCGGAAGGTGCCGGTGCCGTCGGCGATGTAGCACGACAGGGTGTGGTGGCTGGGGGCGAGGTAGTCACGCGCATCGTCACGGTTGCGCCACAGGGCTGCTGCCAGGCCCTCACCCATTTGCGCGCTGGCTTCCAGGCGGGCGTTGGGCGAGCTGTGCATGGCGTTGAAGACTTGCAGCTGATGAAGTGGCGGCATGGGCGATTCCTCTGGAGGGCTATCGTACTGCGAGGCGAGCGCAATGGGAGTGGTTGCCGACGGAAAAGCGCAAGTTTGTGCAAGCGCGGGGCGGGGCGAGGGGGACAGACTTCGTGAGCCCACCGCCGTTCCCGCAGACCACCGCCAAGCCCCAAGGATCCAGCCCATGAACCTGTCGCTCTACCTGCTCACCGTCCTGATCTGGGGCACCACCTGGATCGCCTTGAAACTGCAATTGGGCGTGGTCGAGATCCCGGTATCGATCGTCTACCGCTTCGCCCTGGCCGGGCTGATCCTGTTCGCGGTTCTGCTGCTGACCCGTCGCCTGCAACCGATGAATCGGCGCGGGCACCTGATCTGCCTGGCCCAGGGGCTGTGCCTGTTCTGCGTCAATTTCATGTGCTTCCTCACCGCCAGCCAGTGGATCGCCAGCGGCCTGATCGCCGTGGTGTTCTCCACCGCAACCCTGTGGAACGCGCTCAACGCGCGGATCTTCTTCGGCCAGAAGATCGCCGCCAACGTGCTGGGTGGCGGCGCCTTGGGCTTGCTGGGGTTGGGCCTGCTGTTCTGGCCGGAGCTGTCAGGGCACGCCGCCAGCCGCGAAACCCTGGTCGGCCTGGGCCTGGCGTTGCTGGGCACCCTGTGCTTCTCGGCCGGCAACATGCTTTCCAGCCTGCAACAGAAGGCGGGCCTCAAGCCGATGACCACCAACGCCTGGGGGATGGTGTATGGGGCGAGCCTGCTGGGGTTGTATTGCCTGGTCACAGGCGTGCCCTTCGCCATGGAGTGGAACACACGCTATATCGGTTCGCTGCTGTACCTGGTGATCCCAGGTTCAGTGATCGGCTTCACCGCCTACCTCACCCTCGTCGGGCGCATGGGTCCGGAGCGGGCGGCGTATTGCACGGTGCTGTTCCCGCTGGTGGCGCTGAACGTGTCGGCATTCGCCGAAGGCTATCAGTGGACCGCACCGGCATTACTGGGGCTGGTCGCGGTGATGGCCGGTAACGTGCTGGTGTTTCGCAAGCCCCGGGTTGCCAAGGCTGCGCAGGCAACGCTGGCCATGAAGTGAGGCCTGTGCCCGACACCGATGCAGAAGATGCCGGCGCTGCGCTGTCTACACTTGGCCAAATCCCTTGATCCTGCAAGGTAGGCCATGTCGACAGCCCAGCCGTGGAACCGCCCCCTGACACCGCGCCAGGCGCACATGCTCTGCCTGCTCGCGCTTGGCCTGCATGTGCTGCCGCTGATTCTTGCCGACTCGATGTACCTCGACGATGTCTGGCGCGCGCAGACCGCCACGGGTAACTGGATCGCCGAAGGGCGCCTGTTCACCCAGTGGCTGCATGCCGGGCTGAGCTTCGCGGGTGGGGCGATCAACCTGTTTCCCTTGCCGCTGCTGTTGAGCCTGCCGGTGGCGGCGTATGCCCTGGCGCGCCTGGCCATTCATTACTTCGGACAGCCGCGCCCCACCGACCTGCTGGTGGTGTTGCCGCTGTGGTACAGCCCGTTCTTCCTGCAGAACCTGTCGTACCAGTACGACGGGCCCGCCATGGCACTGGGGTTGGCGGCGATGATCCTGGCGGTAAGCCTCGATTCACGCCGGTTGTTCGCTGGCACCGTATTGATTGCCTGCGGCCTGGGTTTCTACCAGGTGACGCTGAATGTATTCATCGGCTTGTGTTGCATCGACGCGGTGCGCGGCCTGTTGCGGGGCGATCCGCTGGCCAGGGTGGGCAAAGCGGTGACCCTGCGTGTGGTGCAGATGCTGTTGGGCGGGCTGGTGTACCTGTTGGTGGCGATGCCCTGGATGTCCGAGCAGCGTTTGACCATGCTGGCGGTGGACGCTGCGCTGCCGGGCGAAGTGATACAGCGCCTGGGCACTGCGTTCGAACAGGTCGCCCTGCTGCTGACGCCCGGCAATCGGGTCCTGGCGGTTGGGCTGGCGCTGCTGGCCGGCGTTGGCCTGTGGCGCGATGCCCGGGGTATCCATCGGGACCACGGCCTGCCGGGCCTGCTCGTGCGCGGCGGCGGCCTGCTGCTGGCGGTGCTGGTGCTGCTGGTGATGACCAGCGGCGTGATGCTGGCATTCGACTATTTCATTCATGGCGCGCGCACCCTGATGGGCTTTGCCTGCGTACTGGTGCTGCTGCTCTACCTGGCCAGGCGCGGGCTGGGCAACCGTGCGCCCGACCGTGCGCTGATTCTCTGCCTGCCGCTGCTGTCGATGCTGTCGCTGGCCTACGCCCATGGCCGCCTGCTGGAGGCGCAGAAGGCGCAGTTCGCTGCGATCGGCCAGTACATCGGTCAGGACATCCTCAGCCACCCGGCGCTGGACAAGGCCCGCGCCTTCTACCTGCTCGAACGCAACCAGGCCGACGGCTGGTTGCCTGCAGCCTCTGGCGCGCAGGCCCGGGCGCCGCTGCTCAAGTTCATCCGCAGTTCGGACTTCGTACTCTTGCCGGAGATGATGGCGCGCGTCGGTATCGGCCAGTTCTATATCAACAGCTCCGCCAACCAGAGCCCGGCGCCGGCCTGGCGCGCCGATGATCTGCTGGCCCGCGGCGACACACCAGTGGTGGACAACCGCCTGTACAGCATCTACCTCGTCGGCGACCAGGGTTATGTGGTGACCAAGCCGCAGCCCAGGCCCTGGACGTTGCCGTGAGCAGCGGTGCGGGCGGCCTGTTCGGCCAGATGCGGCGCTATGTGCTGGTCGGGTTGGGCAATACCCTGGCGCACTGGTCGGTGTTCTTTCTGCTGCACCTGCTGCTGGGGTTGCGCCAGGCGCCAAGCAACCTGCTGGCGTTCGCCGTGGCGGCCAGCCTGTCGTACTACGTCAATGCCCGCTACACCTTCGCGGCCAGGCCCAGCAAACGGCGCTACTTGCTGTTCCTGCTGGGCATGGGGATAGTGAGCGTGGCACTGGGAGCGCTTTCCGACTGGGCACGCCTGTCACCCTGGCTGACCCTCGTGACCTTTTCCACGGTCAGCCTGGTAGTGGGTTACAGCTACTCGCGCACTGTGGTCTTCAGACGGAGGACGCCATGAACATCACCCTCATCGTGCCGGTGTACAACGAGCAGGACACCCTCGAGCACTTCTACCGCACCGTGCGCGCCGAGCCGTCGCTGCAGGGCATGACGGTGGAGATCCTGTTCGTCAATGACGGCAGCAGCGACGAGACCGAGGCGATCTGCGCCGAACTTGCGCTGCGTGATGAATGGGTCACGGTGATCAACTTCTCGCGCAATTTCGGCAAGGAGTCGGCGCTGTTCGCCGGGCTCGAATATGCCGATGGCGATGCCATGGTGCCGATCGATGTCGACCTGCAGGACCCCATCGAGCTGATCGCACAGATGGTCGAGCGCTGGCAGCAGGGCGCCGACGTGGTCCTGGCCAAGCGTCGCAGCCGTGATGCCGACACCCCGCTCAAGCGCTGGAGCGCGCGCCTGTACTACCGGCTGCACAACCGCATCGCCTCCACCCATATCGAAGAGAACGTCGGCGATTTTCGCCTGCTCGACCGCAAGGTGGTCGCCGCGATCCGCCAGTTGCCGGAGCAACAGTTGTTCATGAAGGGCGTGTTGTCGTGGGTGGGATTTCGCACCGAGATCATCGAGTACGACCGCCCGCCGCGGGTGGCGGGGGAGAGCAAGTTCGGGCTGTGGCGGTTGTGGAACCTGGCGCTGGATGGCATCACCTCGTTCAGCACCGTGCCTTTGCGCTTGTGGACCTACATCGGCGCGGGGGTGTCGCTGTTCGCGCTGGTGTTCGCGGTGTACCTGATCGTGCAGAAGGTGCTGTGGGGGATCGACCTGCCGGGATATCCGTCGCTGCTGTCGGCGATCCTGTTCCTGGGGGGCGTGCAACTGATCGGTATCGGGATCCTGGGGGAGTATGTGGGGCGTATCTACCAGGAGACCAAGCACCGGCCGCGGTATGTGGTGCGCAAGGTGCTGGGACGGCGGCGCCAGCCGCGTTGAGCCTGTTGGATTGGTGCAGGCCTCTTCGCGGGCAAGCCCGCCCACAGGTAACACCACCATATTCAAGCTATGTGGGCTGTTGTGGGAGCGGGCTTGCCCGCGAAGAGGCCGGTACAGTCAGCGGCCAGGTTCAGCCCTTCCACACCTGCGGATTCACCAGGTCCCGTGGTCGCTCGCCCAGCAGCGCTGCGCGCAGGTTCTCCATCGCCCGGTTGGCCATGGCTTCGCGGGTCTCGGCAGTCGCCGAGCCGATGTGCGGCAGGGTCAGGGCGTTGGGCAGCTTGAACAGCGGCGAATCGGCCAGCGGCTCCTTCTCGTACACATCCAGTCCGGCACCGCGAATGGTGCCGGCTTGCAGCGCCTCGACCAGCGCCGCCTCGTCTACCACCGGCCCGCGGGCGATGTTGATCAGGAAGGCGCTCGGCTTCATCAGCTTCAGCTCACGGGCGCCGATCAGCTTGCGGGTGGCATCGGACAACGGCACCACGATGCAGACGAAATCGGACTCGGCCAGCAACTGCTCCAGGCTGCGGAACTGCGCGCCCAGTTCCTGCTCCAGCGCGCTCTTGCGGCTGTTGCCGGCATACAGGATCGACATGTTGAAGCCCAGGCGGCCACGGCGAGCCACGGCGGCGCCGATGTTACCCATGCCGACGATGCCCAGGGTCTTGCCGTGCACATCGCTGCCGAAATGCGCCGGGCCTACGGTCGCCTGCCAATTGCCGGCCTTGGTCCAGGCGTCCAGCTCGGCGGTACGGCGGGCACAGCCCATGATCAGCGAAAAGCCCAGGTCGGCGGTGCTTTCGGTGAGCACGTCGGGGGTGTTGGTCAGGGCGATGCCGCGCTCGTTGAAGTAGTCCAGGTCGTAGTTGTCGTAGCCGACCGACACGCTCGACACCACCTCCAGCTTGCCGGCACCTTCGAGCTGCGCGCGGCCGAGCTTGCGGCCGACGCCGATCAGGCCGTGAGCCTCAGGCAGCGCTTCGTTGAACTGGGCATTGATGTCGCCCAGCTTGGGATTGGGCAGGATCACGTTGAAGTCGTGCTGCAGGCGCTCGGCCATGGCCGGGGTGATACGGCTGAAGGCCAGGACGGTCTTTTTCATCGGGCTACTTCTCTGCAAGGCGGTGGGACGATGGCGGCCTGCGAAAAGGCCGCCGCGAATCAACGATTGGTTAGCAACCTACCATTGTCGCCACCTGCAATGCAGCAGCTTTTTCAGGTGGCGATCAGCAATTCATGGGTCTTCAGGTCTGCTTCGTGCGCCGCCAGGATCTCCGGCAGCGAGTTGCGCAGGTATTCGACCCAGGTCTTGATCTTGGCATCCAGGTACTGGCGCGACGGGTAGATCGCGTACAGGTTCAGCTCCTGCAGGCGATAGTCGGGCATCACCCGCACCAGGCTGCCGTCGCGCAGGCCGTCGATGGCGGAGTAGATCGGCAGCACGCCCACCCCCATGCCACTGCGGATCGCGGTCTTCATCGCGTCGGCGGAGTTCACCTGGAACGGCGAGCTGGTGATGTTGACCATCTCCTGGCCTTCCGGACCGTCGAACAGCCATTTTTCCAGCGGAATCACCGGGCTGACCATGCGCAGGCACTGGTGCTTGAGCAGGTCGGCGGGCTTGTGTGCGATGCCGTGGCGAGCAATGTAGTCGGGGGAGGCGCAGACGATGCTGTAGGTGATCCCCAGGCGCTGGGAGACGAACCCTGAGTCAGGCAGCTCGCTGGCCAGCACGATGGACACATCGTAGCCCTCGTCGAGCAGGTCGGGCACACGGTTGGCCATGGTCAGGTCGAACGTGACGTCTGGGTGCGTCTGGCGGTAGCGAGCGATGGCATCGACCACGAAATGCTGGCCGACACCGGTCATCGAATGCACTTTGAGCTGCCCGGCGGGGCGGGCGTGGGCATCGCTGGCCTCGGCTTCAGCTTCCTCGACGAAGGTCAGGATCTGTTCGCAGCGCATCAGGTAGCGCTTGCCCGCTTCGGTCAGGGCGATGCGCCGTGTGGTGCGATTGAGCAGGCGGGTTTGCAGATGGGCTTCCAGGTTGGAGACCGCCCGCGATACGTTGGCGGTGGTCGTATCCAGCTGCGCAGCGGCGGCGGTGAAGCTGCCGAGCTGGGCTACACAACTGAAAGCACGCATGTTTTGCAGGGTGTCCATGGGTCACTCTCGATCTAGAGGACAAAATTGTGACATGAAGTAATGAAAAAGCACGTCCGACCAAAGCCGGATTATCGCTGTTTTGGTAACAAAGATTCGCAGGAATATGCGCTTATCGCCAATGAAACCCGCCCCTAGAATTGCCCGGCCCCTTCACCTCTTCCTCGGGAAATCGCAGCTGTGCCGCGTCGCAACATCGGAGCGCTTCGAGCGCTCAGTGCCTGTGCCCTAAGCCTGTCCTTGAGCGGCTGTATCGGAACCTGGGGCATTGCCCCGCAAAGCAAGACGCTGCAAGCCAACCAACTCGCCACCGACCCTGCCATCCGCGAAGCCGAGCGCGACGCCCATTGGCCCGCGCAGCAATGGTGGCGCGCCTATGGTGATCCCCAGCTGGACCGCTGGATGGACCTCGCAGTTGCCGGTAGCCCGAGCCTGGCCATGGCCGCGGCGCGGGTGCGCCAGGCCAGGGCCATGGCCGGTGTGGTCGAGTCGGCGGAACACCTTCAGGCCAACGGCGAGGCGACCCTCAAGCGCCACAACTGGCCGGAGGATCAGTTCTACGGCCCCGGCGCCCTGTCCGGCGCCAACACCTGGGACAACAACGCCGCCATTGGCCTGAGCTACGCCCTCGACCTGTGGGGCCGTGAACGCAACGCCAGTGAGCAGGCGCTGGACCAGGCGCACATGCGTGCCGCCGAAGCCCGCCAGGCCCAGCTCGAATTGCACAACAACGTGGTGCGCACCTACATCCAGCTGAGCCTGCATTTCGCCCAGCGCGACATCGTCAAGGCCGAGCTGGAGCAGCAGGAGCAGATCCTCGCGCTGGCCAGGCGGCGTCTCGAGGCCGGGATCGGCACCCATCTGGACGTCAGCCAGGCCGAAGCGCCGTTGCCGGAAACCCATCGGCAGATCGACAGCCTCGACGAAGAAATCGCCCTGACGCGCAACCAATTGGCGGCACTGGCCGGCAGGGGACCGGGCGAGGGTGCCAGCCTGCAACGCCCGACGCTGACCCTGGCGGCGCCGCTGTCCTTGCCCTCGGCATTGCCTGCCGAGCTGGTCGGCCAGCGCCCCGACGTGGTCGCCAGCCGCTGGCAGGTGGCCGCCCAGGCTCGTGGCATCGAGGTCGCCCACGCAGGCTTCTTCCCCAACGTCGACCTGGTCGGCGGCCTTGGTTTCATGGCCACCGGTGGCGGGCCGCTGGAGTTTCTCACCGGGCGCAAGTTCAACTACAACGTCGGGCCTGCCATCAGCTTGCCGATCTTCGATGGCGGGCGGCTGCGCGCGCAGTTGGGCGCGGCTTCGGCTGGCTACGACATGGCCGTTGCGCATTACAACGAAACAGTGGTCGGGGCGTTGAAGGGTATCTCCGACCAGTTGATCCGTCGCGAGTCGATGGCGCAGCAGGCGCACTTCGCCGCCGAATCCGTCGCCGCTGCGCAGAAGACCTACGACATCGCCACGGTTGCCTTCCAGCGCGGGCTGACCGACTACCTGAACGTGCTCAATGCGCAGACCCTGCTGTTTCGCCAACAGCGGATCCAGCAGCAGGTCCAGGCTGCGCGGTTGAGTGTGCATGCCGAGCTGGTCACGGCGCTGGGCGGTGGCCTCGACGCGGGCAGGGACGTGCCGGATGAGGCGCACCAGGCAGCGCCGAAAGCGCCGTCCCTGATTGCCTCGGGGCACGGGCAATGATGCGCTGGCTGTCCAGCCTGGAGTGGCGCCGGGGCTTCTTTGCCTGGGCGCGCACCGACGGGGTGACCTGGGTCTACATCTTCAAGGTACTCGCTGCGGCGTTCCTCACCCTCTGGCTGGCCATGCGCCTGGAGCTGCCGCAGCCGCGCACGGCGATGATCACCGTGTTCATCGTCATGCAGCCGCAGAGCGGGCATGTGTTCGCCAAGAGTTTCTACCGCATGCTCGGCACCCTGGCCGGCTCGGCGATGATGGTCGCGCTGATCGCGATCTTCCCGCAGAACACCGAGCTGTTCCTGCCCAGCCTGGCGCTGTGGGTCGGCCTGTGCTCGGCAGGGGCCATGCGCTACCGCACCTTCCGCGCCTATGGCTTCGTGCTGGCCGGTTATACCGCGGCGATGATCGGCCTGCCGGTGCTCCAGCACCCCGACCAGGCGTTCATGGCCGCCGTCTGGCGGGTGCTGGAGATTTCCCTGGGGATTCTCGTCTCGACCCTGGTCAGTGCCGCGATCCTGCCGCAATCGGCCAGCGCCGCCATGCGCAATGCCTTGTACCAGCGCTTCGGCGTGTTTGCCGGGGTGGTGGTCGAGGCCCTGCGCGGCAACAGCCAGCCTGCGCTGTTCGAGTCCAGCAACGTGCGTTTCATCGCCGAGGCGGTGGGGCTGGAGAGCTTGCGCAACGTCACCGCCTTCGAAGACCCGCACATGCGCAGGCGCTCTGGCCGCCTGGTGCGCATGAACAGCGAGTTCATGGCCATCACCACCCGTTTCAACGCCCTGCACCGTTTGCTCGAACGCCTGCGCGCACGCGGCCCGGCGCAGATCGTCGGCGCCATCGAACCGGGCCTGCAAACCCTGGCGCAGCTGCTCGAGCCTTACGTCGGGCGAGCCCTGACCGATGCCGATGCACTACGCCTGACCCTGGAGCTGGCGGCCTACAAGGACGGCCTGCAGGCCCAGGTGCGCGGGCTGCGTGCGACGTACCTGGAGACCGACCCCAGCGACGCCGACCTGCTGGACTTCCACACCACCTACGAGCTGCTCTACCGCCTGGTCGACGACCTCTACAGCTACGCCCAGACCCACGCATCACTGGCCGTGCACAACCACGAACGCGAGCAGTGGGACGAGCCCTATGTGGCTCAGACCAGTTGGCTGGTGTCGTTGGCCGCCGGGGTGCGTGGTGCAGCGGTGCTGTTGCTGCTGGGCAGCTACTGGCTGCTCAGCGACTGGCCCAGCGGCGCCATGATGACCTTGATCGCCACGGTCACCGCCGGCCTTTCGGCAGCTTCGCCCAACCCCAGGCGCATGTCGTTCCAGATGGCTTGCGGCACCCTGCTCGGGGCGTTCATCGGCTTCTTCGAAACCTTCTTCGTGTTCCCCTGGATCGACGGTTTCGCCTTGCTGTGCATGGTGCTGGCGCCGGTGTTCGTGCTCGGTGCCTTTCTCTCGTCGCGCCCGGCCTATGCCGGTTATGGCGTGGGCTTGCTGGTGTTCTTCGCCATCGGCTCGGTGCCCAACAACCTTACGGTCTATGACCCGTACGCCTTCATCAACGACTACATCGGCATGATCATCGGCATGCTGGTCTGCGCTGCGGCCGGGGCGATCATCCTGCCGCCGAACAGCCGCTGGCTATGGAGCCGCCTGGAGCAGGACCTGCGCGAACAGGTGCTGTTCGCCATCGGTGGGCGCCTGCGTGGCCTGGGCTCGGCGTTCGAGAGCCGCACCCGCGACCTGCTGCACCAGGCCTATGGCCTGGCGGCCGGCAAGCCGCAGGTGCAGGCCGAGCTGATGGGCTGGATGTTCGTGGTATCGGAAGTCGGCCACGCTGTCATCGAACTGCGCAAGGAGCAGGCCAATGCCCCGGTGCACCCGGCCTACGCCGAGTCGCAGCCCTGGCGCCAGGCGATCCGGGTGATGGGGCGAGCCCTGGCGCGGCTGTTCCTGCAGCCCAACGCCAGCAACCACGAGCGCGCGCTGGTGGCGGTCGACCACGCCATCAGCCGCGTGCAGGCCACCGACGAACCCTTCGCCCGGCACTTCGACACGTCGGTGCTGCGCCGTGCGCAGAGCTACCTGCACTTCATCCGCACCTCGCTGCTCGACTCCCAGTCACCCCTGGCCCCGGCCAAAGGATTGCACCATGCCCCGTGAGATCGCCTTCCATGGCGTGTACATGCCCACCATGACCCTGATGTTCCTGTTCGCTGCGGGCCTGGCCTGGGGCCTGGACCGCTTCATCGCCAGCCACGACGGCTATCGCTTCTTCTGGCACCCGGCGCTGCTGCGCCTGTCCCTGTTCGTCTGCCTGTTCGGCGCACTGGCGCTGTCTGTCTACTGGTGAGAAACCTTCGATGAAAAAGTTCTTCAGCCTCCTCGCCACCCTGCTGGTGCTGACCGCTGCCGTGGTGATCGGCCGCCAGTTGTGGCTGCACTACATGACCACGCCCTGGACCCGCGACGGTCGCGTGCGCGCCGACATCATCAACGTCGCCGCCGATGTGCCGGGCTATGTGGTGGACGTGCCGGTGCGTGACAACCAGCAGGTGAAGAAGGGCGATGTGCTGATCCGCATCGACCCCGAGCACTATCGCCTGGTAGTGGAGCAGGCCCGGGCGCTGGTCGCTTCGCGCAAGTCCACCTGGGAGATGCGCAAGGTCAACGCGCGGCGCCGTGCCGACCTGGACAACCTGGTCATCTCCAAGGAAAACCGTGACGACGCCAGCAATATCGCAAACGCCGCCCTGGCCGACTATCAGCAGGCCCAGGCACAGTTGGCGGCGGCCGAGCTGAACCTCAAACGCACCGAGATCGTCGCCACGGTCGACGGCTACGTCACCAACCTGAACATCCACAAGGGCGATTACGCCCGCACCGGCGAGGCGGTGATGGCGGTGGTGGACGAGCATTCGTTCTGGGTGTACGGCTTCTTCGAGGAGACCAAGCTGCCGCATGTGAAGGTGGGGGACCAGGCCGAGCTGCAGATGATGAGCGGCGAGTTGCTCAAGGGGCATGTCGAGAGCATCGCCCGTGGTATCTACGACCGCGACAACCCGCAGAGCCGCGAGCTGATCGCCGATGTGAACCCGACCTTCAACTGGGTGCGCCTGGCGCAGCGGGTGCCGGTGCGGATTCATATCGATGAGGTGCCCGAAGGGTATCTGCTGGCGGCGGGCACGACCTGCACGGTGGTGGTCAAGCCAGGCGGGGCGTGAGGGTCACTCGCCTGCCGGGCAGACCAGCACCGGCACCTGTACCCGGTCGATCACCTTGCTGCTGATCGACGGGTCCAGCAGCCTGCCAAGGCGCGACAGGTGCCGGTGGCCCATGATGATCAGCTCGCAGCCGAGTTCCCGGGTCTTGTCGACGATGGCCTCGACCGGTTGCGCGGCGACCATGCAACCCTGGCATTGGAAACCCGCTTCACGCAGCGTGGCCACCGCTTGCTGCAGGGCGCGTTCGGCCAGTTGCTGCTCCTCGCAGGCGGCGGGGTATTCCTCCAGTTCCTGCTCGGTATAGGACGCCGGGCGCTCGTGCACGGCGAAGGTCGGGTCGATGGCCAGTAGTACCTGCAATGGATGTTCGCCGGGGCGGCAGTAGCGGCGGGCGAGGTCGATCAGGGGGGCGCTGGCGGGGGAGGCGTCGATGGCGATGAGGATGGGCATTGGCGGGGCCTTGTGTCAGGGCGGGTGAGCGGTGTCGATCTTTTCGCGGGGTTGCCCGCGAAAAGATCGACACCATTCTCGAACCTTCCCCCAACCCGGATAAATAGCACCCCACGCACGGCGTCATTGCACCAGACGCAATCGTGCGACCTGCTACCATCGCGTTTCCCACACTCGCCACGGAAAACGGCCATGCAACTCCCGGACATGAACCTGCTTGTCGCCCTCGATGCCCTGCTCGACGAGGGCAGTGTGGTGGGCGCTGCGCAGCGCATGAACCTGAGCCCGGCGGCGATGAGCCGCACACTGGGGCGAATCCGCGACGCGCTGGGCGATCCGATCCTGGTGCGGGCCGGCCGTGGCCTGGTGCCGACACCCCGCGCGCTGGCCCTGCGTGACCAGGTGCGGGCGCTGGTGGAGCAGGCCGGGCTGGTGTTCAACAGCGGCGAGGACGTCGACCTGCCGAACCTGGAGCGCGCTTTCAACATCCGCACCAACGACCTGTTCGTCGCCCTGTATGGCGCGCGCCTGCTGCACATGATGCTGGCCCAGGCACCGCGTACGGTGCTGCGTTTCGTGCCAGAAGCCCATGGCGATGACGACCTCGTGCTGCGCCACGGGCAGATCGATCTGGTGGTGAGCTCGAGTATCGAACTGGGGCCGGAGATCAAGGTGCAGCATCTGTTCGATACGCACTTCGTGGGCCTGGCGCGGGACGACCATCCGATCTTCGACGCACCGATCACCCCCGAGCGCTTTGTCCGCTATCCACAGATCAGCGTGTCGCGGCGCGGGCGGGCCAACGGGCCGATCGACGTGGAGCTGGGCAACTACAAACTGCAACGGCGGGTTTCGCTGATCACCCCGAGCTTCCACTCGGCGATGTTCTCCCTGCCGAATTCGGACCTGATCCTGCCGATGCCGGCGAATATCCTCGGCAATGTGCTGAAGTTCGGGCTGCCGCTGCGCTCCTTCGAGATTCCGGTGGAGTTGGAGAAGGTGCGGGTGATGCAGGCCTGGCATCCACGGTTTGACAATGACCCGGCGCATCGGTGGCTGCGGCGCACGCTGAAGGCGTGTTGCGGGACCGAGCCTTGAGGCCACCACCGAAAGCGGATTGCGTCTGGCGCAATATAAACCTGCCGACAAGTCAGTTTTCGTAAGCATTCCCCACCCCTAGACTTCCCACAGCTGAAAAATGTTGCTGGAGATGTCGAAAATGAGTTCCCTGACCGCGCCCGCCGCTGCGATCGCCGCCGCCCCCGTGGCGGCCGCGCCCGCGCAGACGCCCTTCGGCCTGCGCGTGGTGGTGGGGTTGTTCGGTGTGCTGCTGGCGGTGCTCTGCGCAGGCCTCAACGAGGCGGTGACGAAGATTTCGCTGGCCGATATCCGCGGCGCCATGGGCATCGGTGCCGACGAGGGCGCCTGGCTGGTGGCGGTGTATGCGGCTGCGTCGGTGTCGGCCATGGCCTTCGCACCTTGGCTGGCCACCACCTTCTCGCTGCGCCGCTTCACCATGACCGCCATTGGCCTGTTCGCCGTGCTGGGCCTGGTCCAGCCTTTCGCCCCCAACCTGCACAGCCTGATGCTGCTGCGCGTGCTCCAGGGTTTCGCCTCGGGAGCATTGCCGCCGATGCTGATGAGCGTGGCGCTGCGCTTCCTGCCGCCGAACATCAAGGTCTATGGCCTGGCCTGCTATGCCCTGACCGCCACGTTCGGGCCGAACCTCAGCACGCCCCTGGCGGGCCTGTGGACCGAATATGTCGGCTGGCAGTGGGCGTTCTGGCAGATCATCCTGCCCTCGGCACTGGCGATCTTCTGCGTCGGTTGGGGCCTGCCGCAGGATCCGCTGCGCCTGGAGCGCTTCAGGCAGTTCGACTGGCGCGGCGTGGTGCTGGGGTTGCCGGCCCTCAGCAGCATCGTGCTGGGCCTGTCGCTGGGCGATCGCTGGGGCTGGTTCGATTCGGCCTTGATCTGCTGGCTGCTGGGCGGTGGCCTGCTGCTGCTGGTGCTGTTCATGTACAACGAATGGTCCGAGCCCTTGCCGTTCTTCCAGTTGCGCATGCTGTCGCGGCGCAACCTGAGCTTCGGCCTGGTGACCCTGGCCGGTGTGCTGGTGGTGCTGTCGGGGGTGGGCAGTATCCCCTCGGCGTACCTGGCGCAGATCCAGGGCTATCGCCCAGCGCAGACCAGCCCGCTGATGATGCTGGTGGCCATGCCGCAATTGATCGCGCTGCCGCTCACCGCAGCGCTGTGCAATATACGCGCGGTGGACTGCCGCTGGGTACTGGCGAGCGGGCTGGCGATGCTGGCGGCCTCGTGCGTGGGCAGCAGCCTGCTGACCAGCGAATGGATCCGCGGTGACTTCTACCCGTACTACCTGCTGCAGGTGTTCGGCCAGCCGATGGCGGTGCTGCCACTGCTGATGCTCTCGACCAACGGCATGACCCCGCAGGAAGGCCCGTTCGCGTCCGCCTGGTTCAACACCGTGAAGGGCCTGGCGGCAGTGGTCGCTACCGGCCTGCTCGATGCTCTGGGCACCCTGCGCCGGCATTTTCATTCCAATCATCTGGTCGACAGCCTGGGCAATGCGCCACTGCTGGACGACGGCGCGGCGAACCTGGCCAGGCGCCTTCACGAACAGGCCCTGGTACTCACCTCGGCCGACCTTTACCTGGTGATGGCCTGCATCGCCGTGGCCCTGATCTGCCTGATTCCCTTTGTGCCTACCCGGGTCTATCCGCCCCGTGCGGTGGCCTGACGCTGTAGTTCGAGACAAATGACATGACGCAAACACGCAAGACAGTTTTCATCGGCTCGGTCCTCGCCGTGGCCGTCCTCGCCGCCATCGTCGGCCCCTGGATGTTCGGCAGCGACCACCGCCAGAGCACCAACGATGCCTACGTCACCGCCGACTACACCGTGGTCGCGCCGAAGGTGGCCGGCTTTATCAAGCAGGTGCTGGTCGAGGACAACCAACAGGTCAAGGCCGGCCAGTTGCTGGCGACCATCGACGCCCGCGACTACCAGGCCGCGCTCGATGCCGCCCAAGCCCAATTGCTGGTGGCCAAGGCGCAGGCCATCGATGCCCGTGCCACCCTCGAGCGGCAGGCGGCGCTGATCGCCCAGGCCGAGGCTGCGGTGAAGGCCGCGCAGGCCGAGGCTGGTTTCGCCGACCATGAAGTGACACGCTACAGCCGTCTGGCCGAGCAGGGTGCCGGCACCGTGCAAAACGCCCAGCAGGCCCGCAGCCGGGTCGACCAGGCCCGTGCGCGACTGGCCAACACCCAGGCGGCGCTGGTTGCCACGCGCAAGCAGGTGGATATCCTCCAGGCCCAGGTCGCCAGTGCCGATGGCCAGCTCAAGCGGGCCGAAGCCGGCGTGGAAAAAGCCGAGCTGGACCTGTCCTACACCCGCATCACTGCGCCGGTGGACGGCATGGTCGGTGAACGCGCGCTGCGCGTTGGCGCCTACGTCAATCCGGGGGCGCGGCTGCTGTCGGTGGTGCCGCTGCAACAGGCCTATGTGGTCGGCAACTTCCAGGAAACCCAACTGACCCATGTGCAGCCAGGCCAGCCGGTGCGTATCAGCGTCGACACTTTCTCCGGCGAAACCCTGCACGGGCATGTCGAGAGCATCGCGCCGGCCACCGGCGTTACCTTCGCCGCGGTGAAGCCGGACAACGCGACCGGCAACTTCACCAAGGTGGTGCAGCGTATTCCGGTGAGGATCGTCTTCGATGATGGGCAGCCTCTGCTCGAGCGTCTTCGCGTGGGCATGTCGGTGGAGGCGACCATCGATACCCAGGGTGACACCCTGGCTGGCAAAGAGGTGACGGCGCGATGAAAGCTCATCCAGCCATTGCGGCAGCCACTCCCACGGTGCTGCTCGCCGCGCTGTTGGCCGGCTGCACCCTCGGCCCGGACTTTCAGCGCCCCGACAGCCAGGCGCCGCAGCAATGGAACGCCCTGCAGGGCGAGCAGGCGGCGAGCCAGCCTGTGGCAGAGCCGCTGCAACTGCGCTGGTGGGACAGCTTTCACGACCCGCGCCTGAGCGCGCTGATCGAGCAGGTCGCGACGCGCAACCTCGATCTGCAGATCGCCAGCGCACGCCTGCTGCAGAGCCGGGCGCTGCGCAGTACCGTCGCCGCCGACGAGTTGCCGTCGGTGGATGTCAACGCCGGCTACAGCCGCGCGCGCAACAGCGCCGAAGGGCTGAGCGACCCGTCCGGCAAGGCGGGCAAGTCGGCCTTCAACCTGTGGCAGGGCGATCTGGTTGCCGGTTGGGAGCTGGATTTCTGGGGGCGGGTGCGGCGCCAGGTCGAGGCCGCCGACGCCAGCGTCGAGGTCGCCGAGAATGACCGCAATGGCGTGCTGCTGGCGCTGCTCGCCGAGACTGCGGGTGACTATATCCAGTTGCGCGCGGTGCAGCACACCCTGCAGGTCACCGAGGATAACCTGAAGGTTGCCCGGCACAGCCTGAAGCTGTCCGAGGACCGCCAGTCCGAGGGCGTCGCCACTCGCCTTGACGTGGCCCAGGCCAACGCCCAGGTGGCGTCCATCGAAGCGCGCCTGCCGACCTTGCAGGCGCGTCGCGATGACCTGATCAATGCCCTGAGCCTGCTGGCGGCCGAGCCGCCGCGCAGCCTGCAGAGCACCTTGCTGGACGCTGGCGCGTTGCCGGCACCGGAGCAGAAGTTCGCCATTGGCGTGCCCTCGGAGCTGGCCGAGCGCCGCCCGGACATTCGCCAGGCAGAAGCCCGCCTGCATGCCGCCACCGCGAGCATTGGCGTGGCCAAGGCGGATTTCTACCCGAGTATCCGCTTGTCTGGGAGCGCTGGCTTCCAATCGATGCAGCTGGCTGATTTCGGCAACTGGGATTCGCGGCGTTTCGCCTTCGGGCCGCAGTTGTCGCTGCCGATCTTCGAAGGCGGCCGCCTGAAAGGCACGCTCCAGTTGCGTGAGGCGCAGCAGCAGGAGGCGGCGCTGAACTACCGCAAGGTGGTGCTGGGTGCCTGGCACGAGATCGACGATGTGCTGCGCTTGTACAACGCCAGCCAGTTGCGGCGCGACCACCTGGCCGAGGCGGTACGGCAGAACCGCATTGCCCTGGAGACGGCGCAGCGTCAGTACGTGGAAGGGGCGGTGGACTTTCTCAACGTGCTGACCGTGCAGTCGGCACTGTTGGCCAGCGAAGAGCAGTGGATCGACAGCTCGGCGGCGGTGTCGCAGGCGCTGGTGGGCCTGTACAAGGCGCTTGGCGGCGGCTGGCAGGCGTTCGACAAGGTTTGAGATGGGTGGTGGATTCTTCGCGGGCAAGTCGGGGCGCCGAACCGCCGCTCCCGCAGGATGGACAGCACCGATTCTGTACTTGTGGGAGCGGCGGTTCGGCGCCCCGACTTGCCCGCGAAGAATCCACTACCGCTTCAAAGCGGCCGCAACAACCCGAAGCGCTTGCGCAACACCTTGTCCAGCAACCGCTGCGGCAGTAGCCGCGCCATCAGTGGCAAGGCGGTGCTGCCATTGCCCAGCCTTACCAGCGCCGGTGTCGGCGTCTTGCGTGTGGCTGCCAGCAATCCCTGGGCGAAGGTCGCCGCTGGGGTAGGCCTGTCCTGCGAGGCGCGGGCCCTGGCCTGCACCTGCTCGCGCAGCGGCCACCACGGCGAATCCGCTGCCAGTACCTGCTCGGCTTCGTGTTGCGCATTGCTGGCGAACTGTGAAGCGATCGCCCCGGGCTGCACTTCCATCACCCGGATCCCGAACGGTGCCAGCTCCAGGCGCAGGGCGTCGCTCAGCGCATGCACGGCGGCCTTGGAGGCGCAGTAGGCGCCGGCGAACGGGGTGACCAGTACCCCCGACACGCTGCCGATATTCACCACCAGGCCTTTGGAGCGACGCAGCAGCGGGAACAGGGCGCGCGTCACGCCGACCAGCGAGAACACATTGGTTTCGAACTGGCGCTGCAGTGCTTCGACGCCGCCGTCGAGCAGCGGTCCCATGGCGCCGTAACCGGCGTTGTTGATCAGGATGTCGAGTTCCGGCAATTCCTCGGCCAGTCGTGCCAGGGCCTGCGGGTCGTTGACGTCCAGTTGCCGGGCGGAGAAACCTGCGGCGGCGAGGCGCTCGACATCTTCAGGCTTGCGGGCGGTGGCCCAGACCTGGTGGCCGGCATCGCGGAAAGTATCGGCCAGGGCGCGGCCGATGCCGCTGGAACAACCGGTGATGAGGACGGTGGGCATGGTCAGGGTCTGCTTTCAGGTGAGGTGTGTAGCGTCTGCACCGGCCTCTTCGCGGGCAAGTCGGAGCGCCGAACCGCCGCTCCCACGGCCAAGCTATCTGTAGGAGCGGGCTTGCCCGCGAAAAGGTCGACGCGGTCGCCCGGTCAATTGGCAAATGTACCTTGCAGGTGCTCGGCACGAAACTCCAGGGTCTGCGGACGATACCCGGAGCGCAGCGGCGGCAAGGGCAGGCAGTCTGTCCATTCGGCACCGGGCTGCAGCTCACCGGGCCCGCGATAGCGCGGCGCGGCATAGGTGTTTTCGGCAAGGTTGACCGTATCGCCGGGGGCGTAGGCGGCAACCCGCCAGCGCAGTTCGGTGAGCGGTGCCTTGTTGCCGTTTTTCATCCGCACTTGCAGGGCGCGGTCGGCGGGGCATTGGTCAGGCGCATAGTTCAGGCGCAGATCGAGGCGGGCCAGTTGCGAGGCCTCGCGGCTGTCCTGCCAGACCACGAACAGCGCGACCAGGCCCAGGCCGCACACGGCGGCCATGGAAATCGGCAGGGCCTTGGCCGGGTAGCGCAGCAGCAGGACCAGCCAGGTGAGGATGAGAAAGGCGCCGATGATCATGTGCGCAGATTCCGTACAAGGATTTGCCCATCTTGGCGGCAGTGGCGCCAAGTCGCAAGAAGGCTGTCTGCCTGACCATCCGCCACGTTTGGTAAACCTGGTATTTTTGTCAGGTTCGCGTTCATGTCGATATTGATAGTCTCTTGATCGTTGTCGCGTACTTTCCAACAGCGACTGAGTGACAGGAACGGAGAGAAGTACGTCACTCTGTGCACAATATCGAGGGCACCGTTGAGGGCTTCGTCAATGGTCGAAATTTCGCGCGGTGCACATCTTTCGCGCCGAGCTAAGTTGCGAGTTCTGTTTTTCTCAGGAGAGTTTCTCATGATCGCAAAACATAAAGGCACAGAAGTGAAAGTTGATTCTAGCTATTTTAAGGGTGTGTTGACTCGTGAGCGTGATGGCGAGGTAGTGAAAACATACGAAGTCGATATTCGCAGAGTGAGTGTCTATGACTTTGATGATGAGAGGACCGTTGAGGCTAGGGATGATTCCGGCGGCATCGTTTTGACTTTTGTGTATAACCCTGAGTCACCGGAACGCACGAATATTCTAAATATGGAAATCGACAATCGCAATTTGCCCTATGCGTACGGAGAAGAGGGTACGATTTTCGATTTGGTCAGTACGCCAACCGAAGTTTCCTGCCGTCTCTTTACGGCGCCGCTGAGAGGCGATGGAACCGGCACGCTATCATTTGCAGGTCGTTTTCACGTTGATCTTGCCTGAGCGACAGGTCGGCTTTCCGCGCTCGGGCCTGATATTCAATGAGCCTGATTGATGTATCAACGATCCTCGATATACAGCCTCGCTCCCATTACCGAACGGAAAGGTTTGAACCGAACATCGCAGGGCACGCCACAGCGGTAATGTACCTCTGTCACTTGCCCCGCGATGGTACTTGCTCAAATTACTGCGCGATGGTCTTCACCGAAACCCCACGCTCCACCGGCGTGGACGTGCGCCCATACACATCCTCGAAGCGCTCGATATCATCCTCGCCCAGGTAGCTCCCGGACTGCACTTCGATGATCTCCAGCGGGATCTTGCCGGGGTTGCGCAAGCGGTGCACCGAGGCAATCGGGATGTAGGTCGACTGGTTCTCGGTCAGCAGGAACACGTTCTCGTCGCAGGTCACCTCGGCGGTGCCGCTGACCACGATCCAGTGCTCGGCGCGGTGGTGGTGCATCTGCAGCGACAGGCTGGCGCCGGGCTTGACGGTAATGTGCTTGACCTGGAAGCGTCCGCCCATGTCCACCGAGTCGTAGGAACCCCATGGGCGGTACACCTCGAGGTGGTTCTGGGTCTCGCTGCGGCCTTGCTGGTCGAGGGTGTTGACCAGTTGCTTGACGCCCTGGACCTTGTCCTTGTGGGCGATCATCATCGCGTCCTTGGTCTCGACCACGACAATGTTCTCAAGGCCAATCACCGACACCAGCTTGCCGTTGCCGTGGATCATGCAGTTGTGGCTGTCCTGCACCACCACATCGCCCTTGGTGACGTTGCCGTTGTCGTCCTTCTCGTGCACGTCCCACAGCGACGACCAGCAGCCCACGTCGCTCCAGCCGGCCGACAGCGGCACCACGCAGGCACGCTGGGTCTTTTCCATCACCGCGTAGTCGATGGAGTTGTCCGGGCAGCAGGCGAAGGTGGCTTCGTCGATGCTCAGCACATCGGCCTCTTCGTCGCTGCGCTCCAGGGCCAGCAGGCAGGTGTCGTAGATGTCCGGGTCGTGCTTTTTCAGCTCTTCGAGGAAGCGGCTGGCGCGGAACAGGAACATGCCGCTGTTCCAGAAGTAGCCCCCCGCGCGGACGAACTCGTTGGCGCGTTTCTCATCGGGTTTTTCGACGAACTGCGCGACCCGCGCCACGCCCTCCGGCAGCAGGGCGTCCTGGCTGGAGCGGATGTAGCCGTAGCCGGTCTCGGGCTTGGTCGCCGGCACGCCGAACAGCACCATCTCGCCGCGCTCGGCCGCCACGGTGGCCAGGGCCAGGGCGCGTTGCAGGGCTTTCTGGTCCTCGATCACGTGGTCGGCGGGCAGCACCAGCATCAGCTCGTCGCGGCCCTCATTGACCAGCTTCATCGCAGCCATCGCCACCGCCGGCGCGGTGTTGCGGCCGAAGGGTTCCATGAGAATGGCCTGGGTTTCGAGCTTCAGGCCCGCCAACTGCTCCTGGACGATGAACTTGTGGTCCTTGTTGCAGACCACGATGGGGGTGTCCATGCCCTCGAACACCAGGCGCTGGAGGGTCTGCTGGAACAGTGTGTGTTCGCCGGTCAACGCCAGGAACTGCTTGGGGAACTGCTTGCGCGACAGAGGCCACAGACGCGAACCGCTACCACCAGAAAGAATTACCGGGATCATCATGTTTCTCCAATAGTCGTTTAGAGGCAGGGGGATCAGTTGCTAGCCACGGGGCGAGTTACCCACACCGGCGACAAGCTGTTGCCGGAACCGGTGACATACAGCACGGCCGCTTCGCCGCGCTCCAGGGCGACGGGTTTGACGTCGCTGACTTTCTTGTTGCCGTCGAACAGGGCCAGGTTGACCTTGACCGGATTGATTTCACGCTCGCCGCGCCCCTTGGCGGCCACCGCCTTGACCACTTCGGTCTTGCCGTCGGCAGTCTTCAGGGTCAGCGACTGGTCGCTGAGGTTCTGCACGCGCACCAGCGCTTTTTGCTTGTTCTTGAACGGTGGCTCCTCGATCAGTTGCGGGTTGCCAGCGTTGTTGTTGACCAGGGTGTAGTACGTGTCCGAGGCCAGCTTGACCGGCACGCTCTTGCCGCCGACCTGGGCGGTGTAGTCGCCGCCGGGCAGGAAGCTGAAGTCGCTGCTGGCCTGGGCACCGACCTGCTTGATCTGGGTATTGCCGACCGAGGCCGCGGTGGGCGCGGAGCTTGCGTTGTACAGGCGCACGAAGGTCGAGCCTTTCGGGGCGCTAGGGCCATAGAGTGCAGCGTCGGCGCCGGCGAAGGCCTGCAGCGAAGCCAGGGAAAGGCCGGCCGCGAGGGTGAGGGCTTTGGCGATGGATGGCTTGTGAGTCATGTGCGTGTTCCTCTCTTTCAGTGGTCCGTCCGGTTGGACGAAAGGGCCAGGTTTTCTTCGGATTTACGGGTGTTCTTCAGTTGCGCGATCCACTGCGGATCGAAGCTGCTGAGGTCGTTCTTCATGGGCAGATAGCGCTCGGGGAACTCCCACACCACGACCTGTGGCGGGGCGTTCTTGAAGGCGTCGCTCTGCAGGTACTTGAGCATCGGCAGCAGCGGACCGTGGCCGTCCTCGGCGTAGTTGGCGACGTCGCTGTGCAGCGCCTGCTGCAGGGCGCCGAGGAAGTTCCAGTGCGGGTTGGCGCTGTAGCTGGTGCCCACCAGCGCCACCGGGATGGCGCTGTCGGCGAACAGCGCGTCATCGCCCTGGCCTTCGCTTTGCGCCGGGCGGGTGGTGCGCTGCTGCAGGTTGTCCGGGGGTGGCAGCAGGTTGTTGAACAGCGGGTCGAGCGGCAGGAAGTTGGTCAGGTCGCCTTTGTATGGCGCAGTCTTGCCCGCCTCGGTGATGTAGGCCTGGGGTTCGGTTTCGAGCAGTTGCTGGCGCTTCACGCCCTCGGCGATCGCCTGGGCGACCACTTCGGCGCCCATGGGCGTCCAGTGGGTGTCGGTACGCAGGAACACCTGGCCGCGGGCCTTGGCCTGCTCCAGCGGGGCCAGCAGGTCGGGGGCGAACACGTTGGCCTGGCGGGCCTGGGCGTGGAACTGGTTGAACAGGTCCGCATGCAGGCTGGCAGGTGCCTGCTTGCCGAGGTATTCGTCATAGACGCGTGCCTTGGCTGGCAGGATCGCCAGCACCAGCTGGATGTTCTGGCGCTGCAGGGTGTCGCGTACGCCGCGAATCAGCGCCAGGTTGTCCTGCATCAGGTGGTCGGCATTGGCGGTGGGGTTGAACTCTTCATCGCTGAACAGCCACTGGTCGCGGCCCAGCACCACGCCGGGGCGGCCTTCGTTGAACAGCTTGAAGTCCAGTGCGGCCCAGAGGTTGGTGCCCAGGCGCTTGATCGGGAACTGGTCGTCGTAGTGGGTTTCGGCGGCCTTGGCCAGCTTGCCGTCGAGCAGGGTCATCTGCCCGGTGCGGTTGAAGCTGTCCAGGCCACCGACCGACCAGGCGCCCAGGCCCACCAGCAGGCCGAGGAACGACAGCGAATAGGTGATGCGAAGTGTGCGGTTCATGTCATCCACCTCAGAACTGGAAGTACAGGAACGGCGAGTAGCTCTGCGCCGAAAGCTTGAGGATCGAGGCCACGAACAGCAGCAGCACCAGGGCCCGGGTCATGACCCGGGTCCAGTCCAGGCTCAGCGTGCCGTCGCCATGTACTTGCGCCGGAATGCGCGGGGCGGCCGGTGGCGTTGCGTTGCGGTAGAAGTCGCGCAGGCCGAAGAACGCCAGGGTCAGGTAGGCGACGATCAGCGTGGCCACCTGCAGGCCGGTGAGCTGGGCGCGGTTGAGTTCCGACAGTTGCCACTGGCCGAAGCTGAACATGGCGCCGTACATGCGCCCGGCCACTTCGAGGTTTTCGGCGCGGAAGATCACCCAGCCGACCACCACCAGCAGGAAGGTGAAGGCCCACTTGACCGGGTTGAAGCGCTGCGGGTTGGTGTCGATACCCAGCGCCCGTTCGATCGCCAGCCACATGCCGTGCCAGGCACCCCAGATGATGTAGGTGAAGTTGGCGCCGTGCCACAGGCCGCCCAGCAGCATGGTCAGGAACAGGTTGCGGTAGGTGGCGAAGGTGCCTTTGCGGTTGCCGCCCAGGGTGATGTACAGGTAGTCGCGCAGCCAGGTCGACAGGCTGATGTGCCAGCGCCGCCAGAACTCGGTGATCGACTGGCTGATGTAGGGCTGCTTGAAGTTCTCCATGAAGCGAAAGCCCATCATCAGGCCCAGGCCGATGGCCATGTCGCTGTAGCCGGAGAAGTCGAAGTACAGCTGCGCGGTGTAGGCCAGCGCGCCCAGCCAGGCATCGCCTGTGGTGGGGTTCTGCAGGGCGAAGCAGTGGTCGGCGACCACCGCCAGGGTGTCGGCGATGAACACTTTCTTGATGAAGCCCTGCATGAAGCGCGTGCAGCCTTCTGAGAACTTGTCCAGGGTGTGGGTGCGGTTGTTGAACTGATCGACCAGGTCCTTGAAGCGCAGCACGGGGCCGGCGATCAGGTGCGGGAAGATCGCCACGAACGCGGCGAAGTCGATCAGGTTGCGCGTGGCCGGGGTGTCGCCGCGGTACACGTCGATGATGTAGCTGATCGACTCGAAGATGTAGAACGAGATACCGATCGGCAGCAGCACATGGGTGAGGATGAACGGCTCAAGGCCGAACGAGGTGATGATCGCGTTGAGGCTGTCGACACCGAAGTTGGCGTACTTGAAGTAGCCGAGGATCGCCAGGTCCACGCCCACGCCCAGCAGCAGCCAGCGCTGGGCCGGCTTGGTGCGCACGCCGGCGGCGCCGACTTTCAGGCCGATCCAGTAGTTCCACAGGGTGACGCCAGCGAACAGCGCCAGGAAGTCTACCCGCCACCAGGCGTAGAAAATGTAGCTGGCCACCAGCAACAGCAGGTTGCGATAGCGGTTCCCGCTCAGGTAGTACAAGCCGAGGAAAACCGGCAAGAACAGGAACAGGAACACGTTGGACGAGAAGACCATCCCGGTTCTCCTTTTTGTTCACAGCATCCGGGGCACAGCGCCCCCCAAACCCCCCACGAAAATGCGGGGGATCACCTTGGTCCCTGTGGGAGCGGGCTTGTCCCGCGATTGCGTCAGTCGATTCGCCGGTGTTGTCCAGTCGGACGCAATCGCGGGACAAGCCCGCTCCCACAGGGGTCACTTCATTTTTTGCTTTCCGCGCTCGGGTCGTAGACCCGGGTCATGTCGCCCCCCATGCGGAAGCTGTTGAACGGCTGCATGTCGTGCTTGCGCTCGAGGGTGTCGCCGACGCACTGGTACAGCGCGCACCAGGGCTCGAGCCAGGCGTACTTGCTGTCGACCTTGAGGTCCTTGAGGTCTTGCTTGACCCCCGCGCGCTCGGCGAAGTGCACCGGATCGCGGGCACCGGCCAGCACGCCTTCGCCCAGACGCTGCAGGGCGAAGTTGTTTTCCTTGCGCAGGTCCACGCCGTTGGCCTGGGCGAAGCTGGCGATCATCGCCAGCGGCGGCAGGGCGTAGTTGTGGTAGGCCAGCGCGCGCTGGCGACGCTTGACCTCGTTGGGCAAGAAGCCCTGGTCGTCGACCTGGTTGGCGCCGACCTTGTATTCCTTCACTGCCCAGTCGAACAGGTCGCGCCGATCGGTCGCCACTGCCGTGGCCATCACTGACCAGGCCGCCCAGTAGCTATGGTTGTTGATCTTCTCCAGCGGCAGGTCGCTCCAGTCGCGCACGGTCTGGGTCGCCAGCTTGGCGAGCCACTTCTCGATCAGCTCGGCCTCGGCCTGGTGCGCGGCCAGTGGCTGGGAGTTGGAGAACTTCAGGCGCAGCCACGAGCCGCTCATGCTGCCCAGCGCCCATTTGCGCATGGACTTGCCGGTGTGGTTGAAGTCGGTGGACTCCAGCGCATCGGCGCGTGCCCAGGTGCCGAGCCAGGTCAGCACGCAATCGAGCTGGGCCGGGCGACCGTCGCGCATGTACTGGCCGACCATCTTGCTGACGCCCTTCTCCAGGGTGGTGATATCGGCAGTGGAGTCGCGGAAGGCTTTTTCAGAGGCGACGTTGAGCGTTGCCCGGGCCTTGTCCGAGCCCTCGTACTTGCTGCGAAACTGCAGCGCGCCGGTGTACGGCATGGGCGCGGCTTCGCAGGTGAAGTTGCCGTCGCTGGTCTTGAGTTTCTCGATGCCCTCGTAGTAACCCTGCGGGGGCACCAGCGCAGCCTGCGCGGCACCGCCGAACAGGGCCAGCGCGAGCAGGGCGGGGCTGAAGGTTCGCTTCAATGTCGTCATGTTCGCCTCACTGGCCGGCTTGCGCGGTGTTGCGCGCGCTGCCGGCGAAGTTGTTGCGTTTGCAGAGCTTGGCCTCGACTTTCTGGGTGCCGTTTTCCGGACCCTGGACTTCCAGGGCCAGCAGGTTCTGGCTGGCCCAGTCTTCGTCCTCGCGCATCTGGAAGACGAAGCGTCCGTCGGTGTCGGAGGTCTCGGGTTTTTCGATCTTGATGTCCTCGTGGCGGCCGTTCAGGTACCAGAGGGTGGCCTGCAGGACCTTGACCGAGGTGTCCTCGAAACGGATGTCGAGCTGGTGATTGCGGTTGACCAGGTCTTTGATCACGCCGCCCTTGCCGTTGACCATCAGCTCGTTCTTGCCTGGCTTGAGTGTGGTGCTGGCGCTCATTTGCGCCGGGCGGTCGTCGCAGCCGTCGTCGAGCAGTCCGAGGATCTGCCGCCAGATGGTTTCCTGATCGAGGCGGTACAGCGGCGAGAACTCCCAGATCAGGATCTTCGGCGGGTTCTTGTGGAATTCTTCGCTGCCCAGGTACTGGATCATCGAGCCTTCCAGGCCGCCACCGGGGAAGGCGACGTTGAGCACGTCGGCGCCGATGTACTGCTCCAGGAAGCCCGAGAAGTTGTAGTTCTTGCCGCTGTGGCTGGTGCCGACCAGGGTGATCTGCGCGTTGCCCGAGTCGCCGAACAGGTCGTCGCCGCCACTGGCGCCACCCTTGGGCTCGGTGGCGAACTGGTCCATGTACTGCACCGCGTAGCTGGTGCCGCACAGCTGCCCGGCGACGTTGTGCAGGGTGCCGGTCTTGCCCATGCGCCCGGATTTCCGGGTCTCGAATTCCTTGCGTGGAATGCCCTCGAAAGCCGGCATCTGGTGCACGGTGTCGGCCACGATCTTCGCTGCGCGCTGGGCGCCGTAGGGCGTCCAGTGCTGGTCGCCGCGGAAGTAGAAGTCCTTGCCCTGGTCGGCGGCGGCGAGCTGCTCGTTGGTCAGGGGCGAGAGGTCGGGCACGTTGTAGCCCATCCGGGCGAAGCGCTGCAGCATCGCCTGGTAGTTGTGCAGGGCCTTCTGGTAGTCGAAGGCGGCCTTTTCCTCGGGCTTGAGCATGTTGCGGTTCACCAGGCCACGGGTCGGCTGGTAGACCACCACCAGCTCCACGCCGCGTTTCTTGAAGGCATCGTGCACCTGCTGCAGGCGCTTGTAGCCGCCGGGTGTGGTGTCGAATTCGGTGCGCAGGTCTTCGCGGGTACGGAACAGCCAGTCGCCCTGGGCCTGTACCAGGGTGGTGAAGTTCTGCTGGTAGCGAGTGGTGTAGCGGCTGGCGTCGTGGGCCTCGGGGCACAGCTGGCAGCACGGCTCGGCGCTGAAGCTCGGTGGCTGCACGTCGTCGGCGCGCACGCCCTGGCTGATGGCCAGGAGGGCGGCGGACAGGCCGAGCAGTTTCATCAGGTGTGGGGTCATGGTCTGGGCTTCCTTAGTCGATCATTTCGGTCTGGCGTTCGACCGGGTCGATCAGCACGGCCTTCTGCTGGCGCACCAGCAGGTCGAGGATTTCGTCCTGGCGCTCGCCGAGCACGCCGTTGAGGCTGATGCCGCTGGACTTGCGCGGGGCGAGCATGGAGACCTTGTACAGCTCCACCGACAGCGGCGAGTCGATCGACAAGGGCCCGGAACCGTTGGCCGACAGCTCGCCGCCAACCACGATCAGCGAGACCTTGGTGTCGAACGGGTCCAGGGCGATGTCGCGGTCGGTGTCGGAGAGGTCCTTGATGTGCCCGTACACCCCGACCAGGCCGTTGGCCATGGCGATGTTTTCGTACAGGCGGATGTTCACGCTGTTGCGTACGCGGATGCCGTGGCGACGGTTGTTGATCAGCTTGTTGCCCCAGATCAGGTTGTCGCCGCTCTCGTAGAGGGTGATGCCGTCGGTGTGGTTGCGGTAGATCTCGTTGTAGGCGATCAGGTTGTTGACGCTGTTGCGGTCGATCACCACGCCCGAGAGCTTGTTGTCGTAGCTTTTGTTGTTGATGATCCAGCTGTCGTTGACCTCACGCGAGACGATGATCCCGTGCTTCTTCTTGGTGCCGTACACGGTATTGCCGGCAATGATCAGGCGGTGCGAGCGGTCGTGCGGGTCGATGCCGTAGACGATGTTGTCGCGGTAGGTCGAGTCCTTGACCACGAAGTCGCGGGTCTCGTAGCAGTAGAAGCCGTACCACATGTCGCTGAACTCCGAGCCGATGATCCAGCCGGTCGGTTCGGGGCGGCCCATCTGCTTGGCCATGTTGGGGGTGTACTGCGAGATGCTCACGCCATACGACTTGGACTTGGCATAGCCGAAGCTGGCCATCTTGCTGTTGACGATGTAGGTCTCGGTGCCGCCCCAGCTGAGCAGGAACGGGCGGAATTCCTTGGGCGAACGGAAGGTTGCCGGGCCGTTGGCCTGCTCGCGCCAGCCGGTGACCTGGGTATCGCTGACGAACAGCTTGCCGTCGTTGACGATGAACGAGCCGCCCTCCTGGGACAGGCGCAGTTCCTTGACCTTGCCGTCGATCTCCAGCACGCCCTTGCGTCCGACCACGATCGGCAGGCGCGCCAGGTACACGCCCGGCGAGGTTTCGCGCAGGTATTGGGCAGGCACCTTCTTGCTCAGTTCGACCAGGTCGACATGCCCGTCATCGACGAAGATCGCCTGTGGGATGCCGTGCTGGCGCTGGACCCACTCGGCGGCCTTGTTGTCGCCGCCGATGAATTCCTTGAGCGACTCTTCCTGGAGCATGCGGCGCACGCTGACCTTGCCCTTGTGGCGGCGGTCGATCTTCTGTTGCACGGCCTGTGCGGTATAGCCGGACAGGTCGGGCAGCTTGGGCGGGTCCATCTGCAGCGGCTCGATCGGCGCGCTGGCGACGGTGTAGGTCTTGGCCTGTTGCAGGCCCTTGGCGATCACCGCCGGTTCTGCGGCACCGGCCATGCCGCTGGCCAGCAGCAGGGCGCTGGCGAGCAGGCTGTGGCGGAGGTTCGGGTGCAGGTTCATAACGGTCTTCTCCCGGCCTCAGAAGCGCCAGATCACGTCGACGAAGGCGCGGTGCATGTACGAGTCCGCTTCCTTGCCATAGGCATCGCCGGGCTTGAACACACCGGCGCGCAGGCGTACCAGGGCCGACGGCTCGTCGATCGACTGGCTCAGCGAGGCGGGCAGCAGGCCCTGCTTGAAGTACTTGGTGACCACCACGTCCATCTCCTGGCCCAGGTCCTTCTCGCCGTTGATCAGCGGACGGTTGATGCCATCGTCGTTGACCACCGCATTGATGCCGCTGGAGCCGATGTTCTGGTTGCCATCGACGCGCCAGAACTTGTGGTAGATGAAGCTTGCGTCGTAGTCGTCGCGCAGTTGCCAGGAGGCGAACAGGGTCGCGGCCTGCAGGTTGCCCAGCTCGCCGCGGAAGGCCTCGCCGAAGCGGTGCACGCGCGAGCGGGTGCCGGTGAAGTTGGAGCGGTTGCTCTCAAGGCCGGTCTGCTCGAAGTTGTTCGAGCCATCGCTGCCGCCACCACCGCTGCCACGGGCGTAGGCCGCGCCGACCTGCCACTGCGGGTCGAGGCGCAGGCGGATACCGAGGTCGGTGGCCCAGGCATTGACGTCGCCGCTCTGTTTGCCGGTGGCGATCTGGTCTTCGCCCACCAACTGGCTGCTGAGGCTGTCGCGATTGCCGGTCAGCCAGGTAAGGCTGCCCCAGTAGTTGACGGTGTGGTCGTTGCGCCAGTTGTAGGCGTCGCTGTTGGCCTCAAGGCCCAGCCAGGTGAGGTCGCCGGTGCGGGTCTTGTCGAGGGCATCGACGGTTTCGCCGGGGTTCTTCAGGCTGCCGCTGTCATGGGTATGGTGGGCGCGCAGGCCGACCCAGTGGCCGGGTGTCCACTGCGTGGCGATATTGCCGTAGAGGTGCGTGCGGTCCTTGTCTTCGGGGGCCAGCTCAGTGAGGTCGGTGCGGTATTCGCTGAAGCGTTGGGCGACACCGAGGTCGGCCTTGAGCAGGGTGGTGTCGAAGCTCCAGTTCAGCGCCTCGATGTTGGTGTCGCGCCACATGCCGTCGTCGCTGCGCAGGCGCTGGCGGCCGAAGCGCAACTGTTCGCCGGGGTAGGGCGTGAAGCCGCTGTAGCCGATCCAGAATTCGCGCAGGGCCAGGTAGCTCTTGTCGGGCTTGCGGCTGTCGTCGCCGGTGTCGACGGCGGTGCCGTCGTCGTTCTGGCGCAGGGTGTCGGTTTCGATGATGTCGGTGGCAGTCACCGCCTGGCCCATGGCGAAGGCGCTCCAGTTGCCGCGCTCGCCGTACACCCAGGGGCGCAGGTCCAGGCCCAGGCCGTTGACGTCGCCGCCGGAGCGGGTGCCCAGGTCACGGTCGTCCTCGGACTGGCCGGTGATCTTCACGTCCAGGCCGAAGTTCTTCACTGCGGTTTCCGCGGCCAGGGTCGGCAGCGACCACAGCAGGGCGAAGCTCAGGCCGATGCCGGCCTTCACGAAGGGATTGAGCGTCATAGCGAGTCCTCGGCGTCTACGTCTTTCTCGTCTTGCAGGGCGTCCAGGGCCAGCGGGCTATTGCTGGCCTGGAGCATCCCGGCGCGCGCCTTTTTCTCCTGCTCCAGCAGGCGCTGGGCCTGGCTGCGCTGGTCGGGCGTGAGTTGCTGGTCGAGTTGCTGCAGCAGTTCGCTGGACTGCGGCGTCGGGTTGGCCTGGGCAAGCTGGGCGAATACCCAGGCATTGCCGGTGTTCTGGCGGATGCCGTGGCCTTCGCTGTAGAGCTGGGCCAGGGCGTAGTCGGCACTGAGCTGGCCGCCACGGGCGGCACTGAGCAGGTGGTCGACGGCCTTCTGCGGCTCGACATGGCCCAGGTAGCCGCGGCGGTAGAGCTGGCCGAGGTAGTAGTGGGCGCTGATCTCGCCGGCGTCGGCGGCGGCCTGCAGGTGTTGCTCGGCCTTCACGGCATCGGCCGGGACGCTCTTGCCTTCGTAGTAGAGGCGGCCCAGCAGCAGTTCGGCGCGGGGCTGCTCGGCTTCGCGGCCCTTGTCGATGTAGGCCATCAGCTGGTCGGTGTCGCCCAGTTCGGGGAAGTCGTAGAGCAGTTGCGCAAGGCTGACCCAGGATGCCGGGTTGGCCGGGGCGACGTGTTCGAGCAGGTCCTTGGCGGTCTTTTCGTCGGTCTGGCCGAGGCTGCGGTCGGCGAGCACGCGGGCGACGCTGTCGACCCGTGTCGCAGGCACCGCGTTGCGGGCATAGGCGGCCTTGAGCTGGTCGAGCAGGGCGGCCTGCTGGTCGGGTTGGGCGCGCTTCTGGTAGACCGTGGCCAGCTCCACGTAGCAGATGTCAGTGGTGTTCAGCGCGGCCTTGCAGATCTTCTCCACCTCGCCCAGGTGCTGGTCGTAGGTGCCTTGGGTGCGGTACAGCAGCACCTGGGCCAGGCCCGCCTCGGGGTTGCCAGCGGCGCGCCATTGGTCGATCTGTTGCTGGGCATTGATGTTCGGGAAGCTCTGTGGGTACTGCAGGTAGAGCATCGCCAGCGGGATCAGGGTGTTGCCCTCACCTTGCCTGGCCGCGAGCTTGAGCAGGGTTTCGGCCTCCTCGCGTTCGGCCTGGGTGCTGTCGGGCTTGGCCACCAGCAGGCGGCCCAGGCGTGCCTGGGCACGTGGCGAGGAGGCGGCCGCGGCGCGGTAGGTGGCTTCGGCCTGCTTGAGCTGGGCCGGGTCGCGGGTGCCGACCTGGATATCGGCCAGGCCCACCTGTGCGTCGCTGTAGCCCAGGTCGGCGAGTGCCTTGTAGTTGGCCTCGGCGGTGGCGGTGTCGCCACGTTTGAGGGCCTCGTTGGCCAGGCGCTGGTCAGGCAGGCCGACGCAGCCGGCCAGGGTGATGGCCAGCACGCAGAGCCCGAGAACCTTGTGGGAGCGGGCTTGCCCGCGAATGGCCGGGAGCTGCGATGAAGGTGTGCCTGCTGGCCCCTTCGCGGGCAAGCCCGCTCCCACAGGAGCACAGGTGTAATTGTTCGGGGTCATCGTCCTATCCCCCTCAGAGCCCGCGGGCCACGGCCTTGTCGATCAGCCAGTTCAGCGATGGACCGCGGTCGCTGTTCACCGAAGCCGGGCGGCCGGCCAGCTCTGCAGGCAGCGACTCGTCAGGCTTGATCTGCACGCGAATGTCCGAAGCCAGGTTGTCGTTGTCCAGGCTGGCGCTGCCAACGATCACACCGGTGCGCACGTTGTCTTCGCCGGCGATCTGGAAGTTGACCCGGGTACCTGGCTTGACCTCGTCGAACTGGCGATAGCTGAAGCGCGCCTCGACCATCGGGTTGGTGGTGCGTGGGATCAGTTGGTAAACCGCCTGGCCCTTGCTGGCGTACTGGCCGTCATCCACCAACTGGCGGGCGACCACGCAATCACAGGGGCTGGTGAGGGTGCCGGAAAGCTGCTTGCCGAACAGCTCCTCGACCTTGGCAGGCTCCAGTTGCGAGTCGTCCAGATGGCCTTTGAGCAGGTCGAGCATGCTGGTGTTGAAGGTCGCCAGCGGCGCGCCCTTGACCACCTGCGCACCGTTCTCCACCAAGCTCTGCATGCTGCCGTCGCGGGGCATGGTGACGTTGGTGGTCGGTACCGCGACCACGCCGGCCTCGGCGTGGCTGACGAAGTACAGGCCGTACAGTGACTTGGCGACGAAGCCGAAGGCGGCGATGCCGACCACGAACACGCCCAGGGTGACGGTGACGGCACGCAGGCGACCGAAGGCGCTGAGGCCCGAGCCCGAATCCTTCTGCTTGCGCGCCTTGGTGAAGTTGTCGCGCTGCAGGGTACTGAGCACGTCACCGACGCTGATCAGCTCACCGGACAGGTGGGAGGTGATGATGTGGCGCAGGGTCGCGATATCACGCGGTTCCAGGTTCTGGAATTCGACACCGGTGCGGCCGCTTTGTGGATCGCTCGAGCGCACCAGGAACTCGATGTCCATCGACAGCCCCAGGTTGTCGACCACGAACTGCAGGCGACCACGCACGACATCGCCGACCGGAAGGGCTTTTTTGGCATGGAACGACAGACCACCGGCGGAGAGGTCGTCGACCTTCACATCCTGCGACTGGCGCTCGCTGTCCAGATAGCGCAGCTTGGCCGGGATGCGCACCCGGGCGTGCTGGCGCTGGGCTTCGGACTCATGCACGACGTTGACGTTCACGGCGGTATTCATGGTGATTTGTTCCTGTTGGATCGATCCGGGTTGGGCTCACACGACCATGAACAGCACAGCGACGAAGATGCTGGCGGCCGAGAAGGTCATGGTCCGAGAGGACCAGGTGTTGAACCATTGTTGAAAGCTGGCGAGGTCACGTTTCAGGGCAGTCGGCTGGCGGGTCCAGGACTGCTTGTCGAGGCGGAAGAACACGTAGATCTTCATCAGTGCGCCGACGATCTGGTTGTAATAGAGGATCAGCGGGTAGGCCGGGCCGACGCTGTGGCCCGAGCACAGCAGCATGATGGTGAGGATCAGGCGGGTGATGCCGATCCACAGCAGGTACACCAGCAGGAACTGCAGGCCGAACTTGAAGCTGGCGATCACCGCCACGGTCAGGCCCAGCAGGCTGGTCCACATCGACACACGCTGGTCGAGCAGCACGATGCTGGTGAACAGCCCCAGGCGCTTGAGGCCCAGGCCCAGGGCACGGGAGTTCTGCCGCAGGTTGTTGCCGTACCAGCGGTACATCAGCTTGCGGCTGGCCTTGACGAAGCTCTTCTCCGGCGGATGCTCGACCGTGTTGATCGCCGCGTCCGGCACGTAGAAGGTGTCGTAGCCCAGGCGCATCAGGCTGAACCAGCTCGACTTGTCGTCGCCGGTGAGGAACTTGAAGCGGCCCAGGCGCCAGTGCATCAGCGAGTCGCTTTCGACGTCGGCGATGAACTCAGGGTTGGTGACCACGCTTGCGCGGAACATCGACATGCGCCCGGTCATGGTCAGCACGCGCTTGGACAGCGCCATCGAGCACATGTTGATGTGGCGCTGGGCGAAGCGCAGCTTGTGCCACTCGCTCATGATGTAGCCGCCGCGCACTTCGCAGAATTCGTTGGTGGTCAGGCCACCGACATTGGGGTAGAGCTTGAACCAGGGCACGGTCTTGCGTACCACGCCATCGGCCAGCACGGTGTCGCCGTCGATCACCGCGACCACCGCGTTTTCGTCCGGCAGCATCCGCGAGATGGCGCGAAAACCGTAGGCCAGGCCGTCGCGCTTGCCGGTACCGGCGATGCGCACGAAGTCCAGGGCGACGTGTTCGGGCGGGTTGAACTTGGCCCACAGGCTCTTGACCAGCAACTCGTCGGACTTCTCCACCAGCGAGCAGACCACGGTGGTCGGGTAGCCGCATTCGATCGCTTCGCGGATCACCGAGCTGTACACCTGGGCGGTGGTCAGCGCATCGATGCGAAAGCTGGTGACCATCAGGTACACATGAGACGGTTCGGCTGCCTTGCCCAGCTTCTGCACCTTGCGGCGCAGGTAGGGGTAGACCAGGTACAGGAAGATCATGCCGCGGATGAAATGGGTGGCGCCCATGGAGTAGCGCCAGATGCCGACTGCGCCGACCAGGAAGATGAAGTGCTTCGATTGCGAATCGAAGATATCGCTGGGCAGGGCCAGGGCGATCAGCATGAGCAGGCTCATGTAGAGCAGCCATCCGGCGCACTGCAACAGCACTGTCTGGAGCCTTTGCATGTTCAGCATCCGTCGCGAGAATCAGGGAAGTGCGGGGCCGGCCGGCCCCGCGTCGGGCTGGCTTACCAGCAGATGCCTTCGGTGCGGGTGAGGGTGCTGGTGGGCTTGCTCATGAAGCCGACCAGGTCGATCACCTGCTTGCCTTCCGGCGCCTGCTGGGCCAGGGCACGGAACTGCTCGTCGCGGTTGCCGAGGATGATGATGTCGGCGCCATCGACCACCTGCTGGAAGTCGGCGTTGAGCAGCGACGAGACATGCGGGATCTTCGACTCGATGTAGTCCTTGTTGGCGCCGTGGACACGGGCGTACTCGACGTTCTGGTCGTAGATGTTCAGCTCGTAGCCCTTGCCGATCAGGCGCTCGGCCAGTTCCACCAGCGGGCTTTCGCGCAGGTCGTCGGTGCCGGCCTTGAAGCTCAGGCCGAGCAGGGCGATCTTGCGCTTGTCGTGGCTTTCGATGATGTCGAAGGCGTTCTGCACCTGCGACTCGTTGCTGCGCATCAGCGAGTCGAGCAGAGGCGCCTTCACGTCGAGGCTGGCAGCGCGATAGGTGAGGGCGCGCACGTCCTTGGGGAGGCACGAACCGCCAAAGGCGAAGCCTGGGCGCATGTAGTACTGCGACAGGTTCAGGGCCTTGTCCTGGCAGACCACGTCCATCACTTCGCGACCATCGACGCCGACCGCCTTGGCGATGTTGCCGATCTCGTTGGCGAAGGTCACCTTGGTGGCGTGCCAGACGTTGCAGGTGTACTTGATCATTTCGGCCACTTCGATCGGCTTGCGGATGATCGGGGCGTCGAGCTCTTCGTAGATCGCCTGCAGCACGTCGCCGCTGGCGCTGTCCAGTTCGCCGATGACAGTCATCGGAGGCTGGTCGTAGTCCTTGATCGCGGTACTTTCGCGCAGGAACTCGGGGTTGACCGCCACGCCGAAATCGACGCCGGCCTTCTTGCCCGAGCAGTCCTCGAGGATCGGGATCACCACGTTCTTCACGGTGCCTGGCAGCACGGTGCTGCGCACCACGATGGTGTGGCGGCGGGTGGTGTCGCGCAGCACATAGCCGATCTCGCGGCACACCGATTCGATGTATTCCAGGCCCAGGTCGCCGTTCTTCTTGCTCGGGGTGCCGACGCAGATCATCGACACGTCGCTGGCGCGGATCGCCTCGGCGAAGTCGGTGGTGCCACGCAGGCGACCATTGGCGATGCCTTGCTGCAGGAGTTGCTCCAGACCCGGCTCGACGATTGGCGACTTGCCCTGGTTGATCAGGTCGATCTTGGTGGTGGACACGTCCACACCAATCACTTCATGGCCCCTTGCCGACAGGCAACCTGCACAGACGGCACCCACGTAACCCAAACCAAAGATGCTGATACGCATCGTATTCACCTCGTGTGTTTATCACGCCGACTCTTTCGAAGAGTCGGACCGGGTTGATTGACCTGCTTTTACGGGCGCACGGATCCATGGCGAATTGACACTTCACCGAACGCAGGCATGAATGAATCCGGAGCGCAAACCGTTGTGCGCTCAAACTTGGCAGTAAAAGGCCAGTTATTAAAAGGCGTGCCCTGAGATGCAGCCGTCTTTATTGCAACGCGTTATCGGGTGCGCTGCTGTGCTTGTTTTTTCAAGTGAATAAATCCTTTGAAATCAACCACTAGGACGATTAGTAAGGGGCGCGTCTCTCCTGCTTGGACAGGCCGCTCGGGTATACCGAGGCGGTAGTCGAAGTTATCAGTGCAGGTATTGAGTACCTGCCAGTTGTCATCTGTAAGTCATCTCTCACGTTGCACGCTCGTGATTCGTTACGGGTGCTATGAGCGATCTGCGAAGGGAGAAGTTCCGGGGTGAGTGCAGGGCAGATGAAAGATTTCTAAATATTTTTTAAGCGCTAAATACTTTCAATCTGATAGCACGGATGGGTTTCGCCCCTGTATATAAAGGGCGAGATCAAGATGAGATGGTTATATGCCAGTATCGGAAAAATTTTTTCAAAATTCGTCAAAAAACTACGAACGGTCTTATGGCGTTTGGCGATAAGCTCGGGTTCGTCTGTTTTTTGGCGCCGGTAATTTGGCTTTTTGGGCAGGGCTTTCAGCGGTGCGGTACCTGTAGGAGCGGGCTTGCCCGCGAAAAGCACACCGCGGTGCCTGGCACGGGCTATGCCCGTGTTCGCGGGACAAGTCGGGGCGCCGAACCGCCGCTCCCACAGGGAGATTGGGCTGGCCTTTAGATTTTGAGCAAGACAGTTGCCCCTAAAAGCTCCAGGGCTAGTCAGCCGGGTGATCGCGCAGAAACACCAGGTGGTCAGGCTTCGATTGCTCGGCGCTGTAGTAGTACCCCTGCACATCGAAGCGCTTGAGCTGCTCGGGATCGTTGATGCGCTCCTGGATCACGAAGCGGCTCATCAGGCCGCGGGCCTTCTTGGCGTAGAAGCTGATGATCTTGTACTGGCCGTTCTTCAGGTCCTTGAAGTCGACGTTGATCACCCGCGCATTCAGGGCGTTCTTCTTCACGGCACTGAAGTACTCGTTGCTGGCCAGGTTCAGCAGCAGGTCATCGCCCTGTTCGGCCAGGGCCTGGTTCAGCCATTCGCTGATGCGCGTGCCCCAGAAGGCGTAGAGGTCCTTGCCGCGTGCGTTGGCGAGCTTGGTGCCCATTTCCAGGCGATAGGGCTGCATCAGGTCCAGTGGGCGCAGCAGGCCATAGAGGCCCGAGAGCATGCGCAGGTGTTGCTGGGCGTAGCTGAAATCGTCTTCGCCAAGGGTTTCGGCGTCCAGGCCCGTGTACACATCGCCCTTGAACGCCAGCAGCGCCTGCTTGGCGTTGGCGGGGGTGAAGTCTGGGGTCCAACTGCCGAAGCGCGCGGCATTGAGGCCGGCGAGCTTGTCGGACAGGTGCATCAGCTCGGCGATCTGGGCCGGCGACAGCTCGCGCAGTTGGGTGATCAACGTCTGCGAATCGTCCAGGTACTGCGGCAGGGTGTGGCGCTGGGTTACCGGCGGGGTGTCGTAGTCGAGGGTCTTGGCGGGGGAAATCACCGTCAGCATGGGGTCGGCTCCTGAAATCGTCGGCGACGATTCTACGGGGCCAGCAGGGCAACGCCAAACTATGCTGACGATAGTCACAGACCATCGCCGGGGCAGGCGCTATAGTGCGCATCATCCGTTTAGGGAGAACCGATCGTGCGCATTGCCTTCGCCGTGCTGGCCGGGTTGTTCAGCCTGGCTGTGCAGGCCGCCCCGTCCAATTCCGTCAGCTTCGACCGCAGCCATTGGCCCGAGCAGCTCGACAGCCCGGTGCTGTTCGACGTGGCATCGCGCGCACAGATCCTCTCCTTCGCCCAGGTGCTGCATGAAAGCGAGATGCTCGATGAGCGCGCCCTGGCGGCGCGCCTGGGGTTGCGGCAGATCAACCTGGCGGTGATTCGTTCGGTGCGGGCGCGCATGTGGCAGCGGTTGTGGGAAAACTTCCAGCAGGCCCAGCTCAGTTGCGAGCAGGATGCCTCGTTCTGCTATCCGCTGGACTCGATGGCGGATTTGCGTACGCGTTCGGCAACGTTCGCTACAGATGTCGGCGAATTCTACAAGCAGTGGGTCGAGCCCAGTCATCAGTTCAATGTCCGCTACCTCGACGAACAGTTGCGCAAGGCAGCGTTGTTTCCACAGACCAGCAGCGAGATCGAGCGGTTGTCTAGCCGCGAGCGCAATGGCGATGAACTCAACGATCGGATGTTCCTGCTGACGTTCGTCGGCGGCCCCGGCCCGGTCGGCAGCAACACGGATCTGCTCACTGATTACCTGCGCCGGCAAAAGCTGGGCGCCACCTTCTTCGTGCTGGGCAATCGCGTGCAGCAGCGCCGCGACATGGCCCAGGGGGGGAATGTCGCGGCGCTTTACGCCGGGCAGTGCGTGGGGATTCAGGGCTGGGAGTATCGCTCCCACGCCCAGTGGCAGGGCTGGCAGGACTCCCTGCGGCGCAGCCAGGCGCAGGTGCAGGGTTTGATGCCCGAGCAGTACGTGCCGCTGTTCCGCCCGCCCTATGGGCAGCGCCGCGCCGACGGCGAGGCGTTCATGGCGGCGCAAGGGCTGCAGGTGTCACTGTGGGACATCGACGCCCAGGACGACAGCGCGCTGGATGCCGAGCAGTCGGCCCAGCGGGTGATGACCTTGATGCTGCTATGGCGCAAGGGTGTGATTCAGTTCCACGACACCCTGCCCAAGGCACAGCCGGCGCTGGAATGGCTGTTGCAGCACACGGCGCAGAGCGGGATTGGGTGGCAGGATTGCATGGAATATGCGCATCTGCGCTAGGCATGAAATCCAGAGTCCAACACTGACTGTAGTCCCCCGTCACCTTATCGCCAAGCGCGGATCGTCATTCGGCAAAATAAACTTCACCGGAGCGTAAAAAGTCTTTTTTCCGTCACGCCTTTTGCGGTATGAAGGAATCGGACAGCCGATTCCTGCAGCACAGGTGGCGTCATCCAGGCCCTCCTTGCCAGGTGCGCTCCCCGCCCGTAACGACGCGGATACGGGGAGAACGGCGGTCACTCTGCGGTGCAGCCGAGCTGTGCCGTCCTGCTTTCACATAAGGTGACCGAGTATGGATGACCAAGGACGCAACCCTTCCTCCAACCAGCCAATCCTGTATGTGCTCGATACCAACGTCCTGATTCACGATCCCAACGCTTTGCTCAACTTCGAGGAGCACCACGTCGCCATACCGATGACGGTGCTGGAGGAACTCGACAAGCTCAAGACCGGTAAACAATCCATCGCCGCCGAATGTCGCCAGGCCATTCGCCTGATCGACCAGACCCTCGGCGATGCATCACCCACCGATGTCGAACAAGGGGTGCCGATCCAGCGTGGCAAGGGCGGGCCGAAGGGCTTCCTGTCGATCCTGATGAGCCCGCGCAACGAACCCAACCGGCTGCTGCCGGAAAACCTCAACGACAACATCATCATCAACCAACTGCTGGAGCTGCGCGCCAGGCGGGCTGACCTGGACGTGGTGCTGGTCACCAAAGACATCAACATGCGCCTGAAGGCGCGTGCCTGTGGCATCGCTGCCGAGGACTACAGCACCGACCAACTGGTCGATGATGTGTCCCTGCTCTCGAAGGGCTATCACTCGGTCACCGGCTCATTCTGGGACCGGGTCAGCAAGGTCGACACCCGCCAGGAACGGGGCCGTACCTGGCATCGCGTACAACTGATCGATAACTTGCCGGCCGTGCACGTCAATGAGTTCATCATCGACGAGCAAGGCTTCGTTGGTTGGATCAAGGGCATTCGCGAGAACGAACTGCTGTTGCTCGACCTGCACCAGGAGCCGCTGCTGCATCAGGAAGCCTGGGGTCTCAAGCCCCGCGACATCCACCAGAGCCTGGCGCTGTTCGCCCTGCTCGATCCGGACATCCACCTGGTCAATCTCACCGGCGCGGCCGGTTCGGGCAAAACCATCCTGGCCTTGGCCGCTGCCATCGAGCAGACCATGGTCAGCAAGCGCTACCGGCGTATCATCGCCACCCGCAGCGTGCAGGGGCTGGACCAGGAGATCGGC
The DNA here is from genome assembly GCA_014268975.2 of Pseudomonas wayambapalatensis. Classification (GTDB taxonomy): domain Bacteria; phylum Pseudomonadota; class Gammaproteobacteria; order Pseudomonadales; family Pseudomonadaceae; genus Aquipseudomonas; species Aquipseudomonas wayambapalatensis. Next base: position 1,273,471 of record CP077096.1, read on the forward strand.
TTCCTGCCGGGCACCGAGGCGGAGAAGATGGAGCCCTGGCTGGGCGCCATCACCGACAACCTCGAGGCGTTGCACATGGATGACGAAAGCACCCACGGCAGTGTCGAGTACATCCTCGAACGGGTGCCGCTGCAGTTCAAGTCGCTGAACTACATTCGTGGGCGCAGCTTCCAGCAGAGCCTGATCCTGATCGACGAATGCCAGAACCTCACCCCGCACCAGATGAAGACCATCATCACCCGTGCAGGCTCTGGCTCCAAGGTGGTCTGCCTGGGCAACCTGGCGCAGATCGACACCCCCTACCTGTCCGCGACCAGCTCGGGCCTGACCTACCTGACCGAGCGCTTCAAGGACTTCCCCCATGGCGTGCACATCACCTTGCAGGGTGTGCCGCGCTCGGTGCTGGCCGAGTACGCCGAGTCGCATCTGTAGGCCCGGCTGGCTCATTCGCAGGCAAGCCCGCTTCCACACGGTTGTGGGGGCGGGCAAGCCCGGTGATGAGGCCGAAGCTGCCGACACATTCCCCTGCGCAAACCTGACCCACAGGTTTACACTCTGCTTTCCCTTCACAGGAGCAGAGCAGTGCTGACTCATCTCGATTCCCAGGGGCGCGCCAACATGGTCGACGTCACTGAAAAGGCCGTGACCGCACGCGAGGCGATCGCCGAAGCGCGGGTGCGCATGTTGCCGCAGACCTTGCGGATGATCGTCGATGGCGAGCACCCCAAGGGTGACGTGTTCGCCGTGGCGCGCATCGCTGGCATTCAGGCGGCGAAGAAGACCAGCGACCTGATCCCGCTGTGCCATCCGCTGATGCTCACCAGCGTCAAGGTGGAGCTGGCTGGAGAAGGCGAAGATGTGGTGCATATCGTTGCCCGCTGCAAGCTGGCCGGGCAAACCGGTGTGGAGATGGAGGCGCTGACCGCTGCCAGCGTCGCGGCGCTGACGATCTACGACATGTGCAAGGCCGTGGACAAGGGCATGATAATCGAGCAGGTGCGCCTGCTGGAGAAGGTCGGCGGCAAGAGCGGCCACTACAAGGTGGAGGGGTGATGAAGATCAAGGCCCTCTATTTTGCCCGTTACCGTGAGGTGCTTGGCGTCGATGCCGAGCGCCTGGAAGGGGATTTCAAGGTGCTCGACGACGTGCGCCAGGCGCTGCTGGCCAAAGGCGGCGTTTACGCCGTATTGGCCGAGCAGAACCTGATGTGCGCGCGCAACGAAGAGCTGTGCAGGCTCGATGAACCGGTCGAGGACGGCGATGAGCTCGCCTTCTTCCCGCCGGTGACCGGAGGTTGAGCATGGGCGTACGGGTACAGCAGGCGGCGTTCGACCCCGGTGCCGAAGTCAATGCCATGCACGCTGCCAATGTGGGCGTGGGCGCGGTGGTCGGGTTCGTCGGTTATGTGCGCGACTTCAACGACGGTCGCGAGGTGGCGGGGATGTTTCTCGAGCACTACCCGGGCATGACCGAGAAGGCCCTGGCCAAGATCGTGGTCGAGGCCGAGCAGCGCTGGCCCTTGCTCAAGGTCGAGGTGCTGCACCGCATCGGGGCGCTGGAGCCGGGTGAGCCGATCGTGTTCGTGGGGGTTGCCAGCGCGCATCGGCAGGCCGCGTTCGATGCCTGCAACTTCATCATGGATTACTTGAAGACCCGGGCGCCGTTCTGGAAGAAGGAGAACACTCAGGAAGGGCCGAGGTGGGTCGAAGGCAAGCAGAGTGACCAGGAGGCTGCCGGGCGCTGGTAGATCCTCTGTTTGATGGCCGGGGCGTTGCCCCGGTTCGCGGGCAAGTCGGGTCGCCGCACCGCCGCTCCCACAGGTGCCCCGCTGTCTTCAGGCCTGTGGGAGCGGGCTTGCCCGCGAAGAATCCAGCACCGATCAGTGATGCTTGCGCGGCACTGCCGTGAGCAATTCATCCGGCGGCATCTCGCACTTGATCTTGCGCCCCAGCAGTTCCTCGATCGCCGGCAACTGGTAGGAGTCATCCTCGCCGGCGAAGCTGATCGACACACCACTGGTGCCTGCACGCCCGGTACGGCCAATGCGGTGCACGTAGTCGTCCGGGTCTTCCGGCAGGGTGAAGTTGATCACGTGGCTGATGCCGTCGATATGGATCCCACGCCCGGCCACGTCGGTGGCCACCAGCACGGTGATGCGCCCTTCGCGGAAGCTTTCCAGGGTGCGGATGCGCTTGTGCTGCGGCACATCGCCCGACAGCTGGGCGGCATTGATGCCGTCGCGCACCAGCTTTTCCTCGATGCGCCGCACCTCGTCCTTGCGGTTGGCGAAGACCATCACCCGTTCCCACTTGTTCTGCGTGACCAGGTTGTACAGCAGCTTGTACTTGTCGCTGCCCGCCACGGCGTAGACGTGCTGCTCGACCGTCTCGCTGGCAACGTTCTCCGGCTCGATCTCGACGATGGCCGGGTCAGTGGTCCACTGCTTGGCCAGGTTCATGACGTCGTCGGTGAAGGTGGCGGAGAACAGCAGGGTCTGGCGTTCGCTCTTGGGCGGGGTCTGGCGGATGATCTGGCGTACCTGCGGGATGAAGCCCATGTCGAGCATGCGGTCGGCTTCGTCCAGCACCATCACCTCGACCATGTCCAGGTGCACTTCGCCGCGTTGCTGGAAGTCCAGCAGGCGGCCCGGGGTCGCGACCAGGATGTCGCAGTAGCGATTTTCCAGGGCCTTGAGCTGTTTGTCGTACTCCATGCCGCCGACGAAGCTCATCACGTTCAGCCCGCTGTACTTGGTCAGGGCCTCGGCGTCCTTGGCGATCTGCACCACCAGTTCGCGGGTCGGGGCGATGATCAGCGCACGCGGCTCGCCCATGTAGCGCTCCTTGGGCGGCGGGGTCTGCTGCAGCTGCGAGATGATCGAGATCAGGAACGCGGCGGTCTTGCCGGTGCCGGTCTGGGCCCGGCCGATGGCGTCTTGGCCACGCAGGGTGTAACCCAGGACCTGGGCCTGGATCGGCGTGCAGTAGGGGAAGCCCAGGTCGTGGATGGCGTGCATCAGCTCGTTGGAGAGCTTGAAGTCGTGGAAGCGAGTCTTGCCTTCCTGGGGCTCGACCACGAAGTCCTCGGGTTTCCACAGGCTGGCCTGGGGTTTGGGTTTGCGCTCGCGGCGGGGCTTTTCCCGGGGCGGCTGCTCGGCAGGCGCGGCTTCGGCCTTGGCCACAGGTTCGGGCTGGCTGCGCGGCGCGGACTTCGCTCTTGGCGGTTTCGGGGGCCGGGCCGGTGCGGGCTGAGGCGTGGGTGCAATCACGGGGGCAGCGGGCGCGACGGCCTGCGGGGCGGCGTCTCCCTTGCCGAATATTTTCTTGAGTGCCTTGAGCACGGTCGTCTCGTCAACTGGTTAAGGAATGTACGCCGGGCAGTGTAATGCAAGATTCAGGCTCGGCGTAGTATTCGCTGTAGTGCAATGCGCCAGTGGCTACAGGCGCACGTCGTATTACTGCAGGCGCTTGGCCAGCCAGTCGTGGATGTCGTTCAGTTCCTCGACCACTACTTCGTGTTCCATGGGGTATTCGTGCCAGCGCGCGGCGACGCCCCAGGTGTTCAGGTATTCGAAGGCCGTGCGGCCCATCGACGGGATCACCACCGGGTCGTGCACACCGTGCAGGCACAGGGCCGGGGTGCGTTGCTGGCAGGCGCGGAGCTGGTGGCCTTCGTTGAAGGTCGGGGCGTAGGTGGACAGGGCGATCACCCCGCCCAGCGCTTCCTGCCACTTTATATAGGCGGTGTGCAGCACCACGGCGCCGCCCTGGGAAAATCCGGCGAGGATGATCCGCGACAGGTTGATGCCCTTGGCCTGTTCGGCCTTGATCAGCGCGATGACCTGGTCGGCCGATTCTTCAAGCTGCGCCTCGTCGATGGCCCGGGCCGGGGTCATGGCCTTGATGTCGTACCAGCTCGGCATGGCATAGCCGCCGTTGATGGTGACGGGGCGGGTTGGCGCCTGGGGCATGATGAAACGGGTACTTGGCAGACGTTCCTGCATGAATTCGGCCACCGGTAGGAAGTCGTAACGGTCGGCCCCCAGGCCGTGCAACCAGATCACACAGGCGTCGGCGGTCTTCTGGGGTTCGAGAATCAGCGGGTTGGTCATGACTGCTCCAAAAAAGTGCGTAAGAACTTATTGAGTGCGTAAAAAGAAGGCGCTGGTGGTTAGTGCCATAAAAAGATGTCGCAACTCTACAACTTTACCCCCTTGACGCATGCTTAAACGCTTAAGGCGGTAACTATGGTACGCGCTTTGCTACGTTCGTACCGATGCGATGGACGGGGGCCTGAACGGTAACACCCGCCCACGTGGATGGAAGGCTGTCACAGAACAGCCCATTGCGCCAATTGACCCAAAAACAAGCCAACAAGGGTCGGATGCGCCTCATAAGGGTGCGGTGCAATTCCGGCTCGGTACAACAAGAGCATTTGGAGGTTGTTGATGAAGATGTTGCAAACCACGCTGGCAGTCCTGACCGCTGCCGCCACCCTGGGCACCGTGGGCGCCGCCCAGGCTGGCGCCACGCTCGATGCGGTACAGAAGAAGGGCTTCGTCCAGTGTGGCGTGAGCGACGGCCTCCCGGGCTTTTCCGTCCCTGACGCCCAGGGCAAGATCGTCGGCATCGACGCCGACGTCTGCCGCGCCGTGGCTGCCGCCGTGTTCGGCGACGCCACCAAGGTCAAGTTCAGCCAGCTCAACGCCAAGGAGCGCTTCACCGCGCTGCAGTCCGGCGAAGTCGACGTACTGTCGCGCAACACCACCTGGACCAGCTCGCGTGACGCTGGCATGGGCCTGGTGTTCGCCGGTGTCACCTATTACGACGGCGTAGGCTTCCTGGTGAACAAGAAGCTGGGCGTTTCCAGCGCCAAGGAACTCGATGGCGCGACCATCTGCATCCAGGCCGGTACCACCACCGAGCTGAACGTCTCCGACTACTTCCGCGCCAATGGCCTGAAGTACACCCCGATCACCTTCGACACCTCCGACGAGAGCGCCAAGTCGCTGGAATCCGGTCGTTGCGACGTGCTGACTTCCGACAAGTCGCAGCTCTACGCACAGCGCTCCAAGCTGGCTGCCCCGACCGAGTACGTGGTGCTGCCGGAAACCATTTCCAAGGAGCCCCTGGGCCCGGTCGTGCGTAAAGGCGACGAAGAGTGGTTCAGCATCGTCAAGTGGACCCTCTACGCCATGCTCAACGCAGAAGAAGCAGGCGTGACCTCGAAGAACGTCGAGGCCGAAGCCAAATCCACCAAGAACCCCGACGTCGCTCGCCTGCTGGGTGCCGACGGCGAGTACGGTAAGGACCTGAAGCTGCCCAAGGACTGGGTGGTGCAGATCGTCAAGCAAGTGGGCAACTACGGTGAAGTGTTCGAGAAGAACCTGGGCAAGAGCACCCCGCTGGAAATCGACCGCGGCCTGAATGCCCTGTGGAACAACGGCGGCATCCAGTACGCACCGCCTGTGCGCTGATGGCTGCCCCCCGCGACGGCATCCGGCCGTCGCGGGTCGTTCGACTCCCTTCTTTTCGGGGCATTTCATGCAAAATCATATCGGCGCACGGAAAGGGTTATCCCTGAGCGATCCACGTGTGCGCGCGTGGCTGTTCCAGATCATCACGGTCGTGGTCGTGATCGGCCTGGGCTGGTACCTCATCCACAACACCCAGACCAACATGCAGCACCGAGGTATCACCTCGGGCTTCGACTTTCTCGAGCGCAGTGCCGGTTTCGGCATCGCCCAGCACCTGATCGGCTACACCGAAGCCGACACCTATGCACGGGTGTTGCTGGTCGGCCTGCTCAATACCCTGCTGGCAAGCGTCATCGGCATCATCATCGCCACCGTGCTTGGCTTCGTCGTCGGCGTTGCCCGGTTATCCTCGAACTGGGTGATCAGCAAGCTGGCGGCGGTGTATGTCGAGACCTTCCGTAACATTCCACCGCTGCTGCAGATCCTGTTCTGGTACTTCGCGGTATTCACCGCGCTGCCGGGGCCACGGGGCAGCATCAATATCGATGACCTGTTCTTCATCAGCAGCCGTGGCGTGAACATGCCGGGCGCTTCCATCGGCGAAGCTTTCTGGCCGTTCGTCGTGGCGCTGCTGCTGGCGGTCGTGGCAATCGCCCTGATGGTGCGCTACGCCAACAAACGCTTCGATGAAACCGGCCAGCCGTTCCACAAGTTCTGGGTGGGGCTGGCGCTGCTCTTTGGCATTCCCGGCGTCTGCGTGTTGCTGTTCGGCAACCCGCTGCAGTGGGAAGTGCCGCAGCTCAAAGGTTTCAACTTCGTCGGCGGTTGGGTGCTGATTCCCGAATTCCTCGCGCTGACCCTGGCGCTGTCGATCTACACCGCCGCCTTCATTGCCGAAATCGTGCGCGCCGGTATCCGCTCGGTCAGCCATGGCCAGACCGAAGCCGCCCGTTCGCTGGGCCTGCGCGAAGGTCCGACCTTGCGCAAGGTGATCATTCCGCAGGCGATGCGGGTGATCATCCCGCCGCTGACCAGCCAATACCTGAACCTGACGAAGAACTCGTCGCTCGCGGCGGTCATCGGCTATCCGGAACTGGTGTCGCTGTTTGCCGGTACGGTGCTGAACCAGACCGGCCAGTCGGTCGAGGTCATGGCGATCACCATGGGTGTGTATCTGACGATCAGCATCAGCATCTCGTTGCTGATGAACTGGTACAACAAGCGCATTGCGCTGATCGAGCGGTGAGGACAGGCGCATGACTTCCCATGTTTTCAAACCCGATATGCCGCCACCGGTGAAGACCGTCGGCGTGCTGGCGTGGATGCGCGCCAACCTGTTTTCCAGCTGGATCAATACGCTGCTGACCCTGTTCGCGGTCTACCTGGTCTGGCTGATCGTGCCAGCACTGTTGCAGTGGGCGTTCCTGGACGCCAACTGGACGGGCACGACCCGCGCCGACTGCACCAAGGACGGCGCTTGCTGGGTGTTCATCCAGCAACGCATCGGCCAGTTCATGTACGGCTATTACCCGAGCGAGTTGCGCTGGCGGGTCGACCTGACCGTGTGGCTGGGCGTGATCGCCGCGGCACCGCTGTTCATCCGCCGCTTCCCGCGCAAGGTGCCCTACGGTATTGGTTATCTGGTGCTGTATCCGATCCTCGCCTACCTGCTGTTGCACGGTGGCAGCTTCGGCCTGACGCTGGTGCCGACCTCGCAATGGGGCGGGCTGATGCTGACCCTGGTCATTGCCACCGTGGGCATCGCAGCGGCCTTGCCGTTGGGCATTCTGCTGGCCCTCGGTCGGCGTTCGAGTATGCCGGTGGTCAAGGCGGTCTCGGTGACCTTCATCGAGTTCTGGCGCGGCATTCCACTGATTACCGTGCTGTTCATGTCGTCGGTGATGCTGCCGCTGTTCATGCCCGAGGGCACGAGCTTCGACAAGCTGCTGCGGGCGATGATCTTCGTGATCCTGTTCGAGTCGGCCTACATCGCCGAGGTGGTTCGCGGCGGCCTGCAGGCGATTCCCAAGGGGCAGTACGAGGCAGCCGCGGCGATGGGGCTGGGCTATTGGCGTGCCATGGGCCTGGTGATCTTGCCGCAAGCCCTGAAGCTGGTGATCCCCGGCATCGTCAACACCTTCATCGCGCTGTTCAAGGACACGAGCCTGGTGATCATCATCGGCCTGTTCGATCTGCTCAACAGCACCCGGCAAGCCACGGCAGACCCTGCCTGGCTTGGCATGGCGACCGAGGGCTACGTATTCGCGGCCCTGGTCTACTGGATTTTCTGTTTCGGTATGTCCCGCTACTCCATGCACCTGGAGCGCAAGCTGGACACTGGCCACAAGCGTTAGGAGTTTCGAAATGAGTGAAGCGATCAAGCAGCCCGCCGGCCCCGAAGGCATCATCCAGATGCAGGGCGTGAACAAGTGGTATGGCCAGTTCCATGTGCTCAAGGATATCAACCTGAACGTACGCCAGGGCGAGCGCATCGTCCTGTGCGGGCCGTCCGGCTCGGGCAAGTCCACCACCATCCGTTGCCTGAACCGGCTGGAAGAGCACCAGCAGGGGCGCATCGTCGTCGATGGCGTCGAGTTGACCAACGACCTCAAGCAGATCGAGGCGATCCGCCGTGAAGTCGGCATGGTGTTCCAGCACTTCAACCTGTTCCCGCACCTGACCATCCTCGAGAACTGCACCCTGGCACCGATGTGGGTACGCAAGATGCCCAAGCGCAAAGCCGAGGAAATCGCCATGCATTACCTGGAGCGTGTGCGTATTCCAGAGCAGGCGCACAAGTTCCCGGGGCAGTTGTCCGGTGGCCAGCAGCAACGTGTGGCCATTGCCCGCGCGCTGTGCATGAAGCCCAAGATCATGCTGTTCGACGAGCCGACGTCGGCACTCGATCCGGAGATGGTCAAGGAAGTGCTCGACACCATGGTCGGCCTGGCAGAAGACGGCATGACCATGCTCTGCGTGACCCACGAGATGGGCTTTGCCCGCACCGTGGCGAACCGGGTGATCTTCATGGACAAGGGGGAGATCGTCGAGCAGGCCTCGCCGGATGACTTCTTCGACCGGCCGCGCAGTGACCGGACCAAGTTGTTCCTGAGCCAGATCCTGCACTGATAGGACTGGGGCCGCAAAGCGGCCCCATGTTGCTGTTACTTTTCTTCTTTGGTCGCCACCGGCGCTGGTGGCGGCCGCAGGCCGACCTCGGCAATCAGCTTCAGTTGCTTGCCATTGCGCATCACTTCGATGCTGATCTTCTCGCTCGGTTTGATCCGCGCCACCTGGTTCATCGACTTGCGACCATCGCCGGCCGGCTCGCCATTGATGCTCATGATCACGTCACCCAGTTGCAGCCCCGCACGCTGGGCTGGGCCGTCGCGGAAAATGCCGGCGACCACGATACCCGGACGCCCCTGCATGCCGAACGACTCGGCCAATTCCTCGCTCAATGGCTGCACCTCGATGCCCAGCCAGCCTCGAATCACCTGGCCATGTTCGACGATCGACTTCATCACCTCCAGCGCCAGCTTGGCGGGAATGGCGAAACCGATGCCCTGCGAACCACCGGATTTGGAGAAGATCGCGGTGTTGATGCCGATCAGATTGCCGTTGGCGTCGACCAGCGCACCGCCGGAGTTGCCCGGGTTGATGGCCGCGTCGGTCTGGATGAAGTCTTCGTAGTTGTTCAGCCCCAGCTGGTTGCGGCCGGTGGCGCTGATGATGCCCATGGTCACGGTCTGGCCGACACCGAAGGGGTTGCCGATGGCCAGGCAGACATCGCCGATGTGGATGTTGTCGGAGCGGCCGATGGTGATGGCGGGCAGGTTCTTAAGGTCGATCTTCAGCACCGCGAGGTCGGTTTCCGGGTCGCTGCCGATGACCCGGGCCAGGGTCTCGCGGCCATCCTTGAGCGCTACCACGATCTGGTCGGCACCACTGGTCACGTGGTTGTTGGTCAGCAGGTAGCCTTCGGGGCTCATGATCACCGCCGAGCCCAGGCTCGATTCCCAGCGTCGCTGCTTGGGCAGGTTGTCGCCGAAGAAACGGCGGAACTGCGGGTCTTCGAACAGCGGATGGGCGCTCTTGTTGACCACTTTGGTGGTGTACAGGTTGGCGACGGCGGGCGCCGCCAGGGTGACGGCGTCGGCATAGCTGACCGGGCCCTGCATGATCCGTGAAGTCTGCGGTGCCTGTTGCAGGTTGACGTCCTGGCTGGGCAGGCCGACCCATTCCGGGAAACGCTGGATGATCAGTGCGGCGATCAGTACGCCGGTGAGCAGGGGCCAGCCAAAGTAACGCAAAGCCTTGAGCATCGAATGAATCCTGGAAATAGGGCGAGGGCCGTGGCGCAAACGCGCGCGATCATACACCTCGGTGATCGGCGATGGTATGGATTGCGGTGCAGCTTTCGCGGACAAGTCGGGGCGCCGGTTTCCCCGAACCCGGCGACGGCCCATAATGGCGCTCAGTATACGAGGCCTGGCGCCCGTTGAAGCACCGAATTACAAGGAGATTTTTCCATGGCCGTCGCCCTGAGCACCCTGGTCGAGGAAGCCGAGCGCTACCTGTCCAGTGCCAAGATCCAGGATTATTGCCCCAACGGCCTGCAGGTCGAGGGGCGTCCGCAGGTCAGCCGTATCGTCACGGGCGTCACGGCCAGCCAGGCCTTGCTCGACGCTGCAGTCGAAGCCGAGGCCGACCTGGTGCTGGTCCACCACGGCTACTTCTGGAAGGGCGAGAGCCCATGCATCACCGGGATCAAGCAGCGGCGCATCAAGACCCTGCTCAAGCATGACATCAGCCTCCTGGCGTTCCACCTGCCGCTGGACGTGCACCCTGAGGTGGGCAATAACGTGCAGCTGGCGCGCCAGCTCGACATCACCGTCGAAGGCCCGCTCGATCCCGAAAACCCTCGAGTGGTCGGCCTGATCGGCTCCCTCGCCGAGCCCATGTCGGCCGGCGATTTCGCCCGCCGCGTGCGCGAAGTCATGGGCCGCGAGCCGCTCGTAGTCGAGGGCGAGGGGACGATTCGCCGGGTGGGGTGGTGCACCGGTGGCGGCCAGGGCTATATCGACAACGCCATCGCCGCGGGTGTCGACCTGTTCATCAGCGGAGAGGCCTCCGAGCAGACCTACCACAGTGCGCGCGAGAACGGCATCAGCTTCATCGCTGCGGGGCACCATGCCACCGAACGCTACGGGGTGCAGGCGCTGGGCGACTACCTGGCCAAGCGCTTTGCCCTGGAGCACCTGTTCATCGATTGCCCGAATCCAATCTAGTCGGGCGGGTCCCTGTAGCAGGCTCAGCCCGCGACAGGGTCCTCAAACCCCCAGTCATATCATTAGACCGTTTCGATCTAGCAGCCCTCCTAAATAGAATCAGGCGCTGTGATAAAGTGGCTCGCTCGAACACGGCCCGCTGGCCGTCCATAAGATCGTTTTTCGTGAGTAGCCATGGTCGACAAACTGACGCACTTGAAACAGCTGGAGGCGGAGAGCATCCACATCATCCGCGAGGTGGCCGCCGAGTTCGACAACCCGGTGATGCTGTACTCGATCGGCAAGGACTCCGCCGTGATGCTGCACCTGGCGCGCAAGGCTTTCTTCCCGGGCAAGCTGCCGTTCCCGGTGATGCACGTCGACACCCAGTGGAAATTCCAGGAGATGTACCGCTTCCGCGACAAGATGGTCGAGGAAATGGGGCTGGAGCTGATCACCCACGTCAACCCCGAGGGTGTGGCGCAAGGGATCAACCCCTTCACCCACGGTAGCTCCAAGCACACCGACATCATGAAGACCCAGGGCCTGAAGCAGGCGCTCGACAAGCATGGTTTCGACGCCGCCTTCGGTGGCGCACGCCGCGATGAAGAGAAGTCGCGGGCCAAGGAGCGCGTCTACTCGTTCCGCGACAGCAAGCACCGCTGGGACCCGAAGAACCAGCGTCCGGAGCTGTGGAACGTCTACAACGGCAAGGTCAACAAGGGCGAGTCGATCCGCGTCTTCCCGCTGTCGAACTGGACCGAGCTGGACATCTGGCAGTACATCTACCTCGAAGGCATCCCGATCGTGCCGCTGTACTTCGCTGCCGAGCGTGAAGTCATCGAGAAGAACGGCACCCTGATCATGATCGACGACGATCGCATCCTCGAGCACCTCAGCGCCGAGGAAAAGGCACGTATCGTCAAGAAGAAGGTGCGTTTCCGTACCCTGGGCTGCTACCCGTTGACGGGCGCTGTCGAGTCCGAAGCCGAAACGCTGACCGACATCATTCAGGAAATGCTTCTGACGCGTACTTCCGAGCGTCAGGGCCGAGTCATCGACCACGATGGCGCCGGCTCCATGGAAGACAAGAAACGTCAGGGCTACTTCTAACTTCAGGGTTACTCCATGTCGCACCAATCCGATTTGATCAGCGAAGACATCCTCGCTTATCTGGCTCAGCACGAGCGCAAAGAACTGCTGCGTTTCCTCACCTGCGGCAACGTGGATGACGGCAAGAGCACCCTGATCGGGCGCCTGCTCCACGATTCGAAGATGATCTACGAGGACCACCTCGAGGCCATCACCCGTGACTCGAAGAAGTCCGGCACCACTGGCGAGGAAGTCGATCTGGCGCTGCTGGTCGATGGCCTGCAGGCCGAACGCGAGCAGGGCATCACCATCGATGTCGCCTACCGCTACTTCTCCACCGCCAAGCGCAAGTTCATCATCGCCGACACCCCGGGCCATGAGCAGTACACCCGCAACATGGCCACCGGCGCCTCGACCTGCGACCTGGCGATCATCCTGGTCGATGCCCGCTACGGCGTGCAGACCCAGACCCGCCGCCACAGCTACATTGCCTCGCTGCTGGGCATCAAGCACATCGTGGTCGCGATCAACAAGATGGACCTCAAAGGCTTCGACGAGCAGGTCTTCGAGTCGATCAAGGCCGACTACCTGAAGTTCGCCGACGCCATCGACCTGAAACCGTCGAGCCTGCACTTCGTGCCGATGTCGGCGCTCAAGGGCGACAACGTGGTCAACCGCAGCGAGCGCTCGCCGTGGTACACGGGCCCGGCACTGATGGAGATCCTCGAGACCGTCGAGGTTTCGGCTGACCGCAACGTCACCGATCTGCGTTTCCCGGTGCAGTACGTCAATCGTCCGAACCTGAACTTCCGTGGCTTCGCCGGCACCATCGCCAGTGGCGTGGTGCACAAGGGCGACGACATTGTGGTGCTGCCGTCGGGCAAGAGCAGCCGGGTCAAGTCCATCGTCACCTACGAGGGCGAGCTGGAGAACGCAGGCCCAGGCCAGACCGTGACCCTGACCATGGAAGACGAGATCGACATCTCCCGTGGTGACCTGCTGGTGCATGCCGACAATGTCCCGCAGGTGGCCGACCAGTTCGACGCCATGCTGGTGTGGATGGCCGAGGAGCCGATGCTTCCGGGCAAGAAGTACGACATCAAGCGCGCCACCAGCTACGTGCCGGGCTCGATTGCCAGCATTACCCACAAGGTCGATGTGAACACCCTGGAGCAGGGCGCCGCCAGCGCGCTGCAACTGAACGAGATCGGCCGGGTCAAGGTGTCGCTGGACGCCGCCATTGCCCTGGACGGCTACGACAGCAACCGCACCACCGGTGCGTTCATCGTCATCGATCGCCTGACCAACGGCACCGTGGGCGCCGGCATGATCATCGCCCCGCCGGTGCTGCCGCACGGCAGCACTGGCCAGCATGGCAAGCTCGCCCACGTCTCCACCGAGGAGCGCGCCCTGCGCTTCGGCCAGCAGCCGGCCACCGTGCTGTTCAGTGGCCTGTCGGGCGCCGGCAAGAGCACCCTGGCCTATGCCGTGGAGCGCAAGCTGTTCGACATGGGCCGTGCGGTCTATGTGCTCGACGGCCAGAACCTGCGCCATGACCTGAACAAGGGCTTGCCGCAGGATCGCGCAGGTCGCACCGAGAACTGGCGTCGTGCCGCCCATGTGGCGCGCCAGTTCAACGAAGCCGGCCTGCTGACCCTGGCCGCCTTCGTCGCCCCGGATGCCGAAGGCCGCGAGCAGGCCAAGGCGCTGATCGGCAAGGAGCGCCTGGTGACGGTCTACGTTCAGGCTTCGCCGCTGGCGTGCCGCGAGCGTGACCCACAGGGCCTGTATGCCGCCGGAGGCGACAACATCCCGGGCGAAAGCTTCCCGTTCGACGTGCCGCTGGATGCTGACCTGGTGATCGACACCCAGAGCACCAGCGTCGAGGAAGGCGTGAAGCAAGTGCTGGATGTGCTGCGCCAGCGCGGCGCGATCTGACGCCCGATGCTGCACCAGAAACCCCGCTTCGGCGGGGTTTTCTGTTGAGGGCCAGACCCGTTCAGGCCAGCCCATTGTCCTGCCGCCACGTCATCACCTTTTGCACGATGCACTTCGCCGACTCGCTTGTGCCTGATTCAGGGTGATAGATGAGGTCTGACCCCTGCGGGTGAGCGGTGATGTCGATGAAGTGCTCCAGCAACCCATCCTGGAAACTTGCCGAACCTTGTGCGGTGATCAGCACTTCGACCAACGATTCGAACTCGTCAGGTGCGTAGTCGCTCAACTGCTGCCTGAAGGTGATCATTCCTCGACCTCCGAGGACAGCGCATATTGCAGGGCGCTCATGATTCGCATGTTGTCCATGTCGTACACCACTGCGCTGAGCGCTGGTGGCAGAAGATGGCAGATCTGGTAGGAGCGCAAGCCTCTGGCCGTTTCTCCGAAGGGCGCGCGAGGTGCCCAGCCTTTCTTGATCCGGTTCAACTGCGATTCGACAAATTGCTTCGAGAGTATCGGGTCTTCGGCGATGGTCATCCAGAAGGTGCTGGAGAATTGGTCGAAGCTTGTGAAATGTTGTCCGGCGAGTTTTTGGGCGATGTGAGTGGGGATGGGTGTGGCCATGTCGTTCGGGCTCCTTGTGCACGACAGGGTGAGGTGCCCCATGATCAACGCTTGGTCAGCCAGGGAATAGATTCCGATTGCCGAGTTCTGCGCGGGTTGTTTTCTTGTGCCGAGTCAGAAAACTCCGCTACTGGTGTCGTCCAGGGCTGGCACCCTGTGCAAGACGCCTAGATATGCTTCTCCCCCACCGGAATCACCCGCCTTTCCTTCACCGCCTTGTACGAAAAACTCGAATAGATCTCCTTCACCCCGGGCAGTGTCTGCAGCACTTCGCGGGCGAATTCGCCGAAAGACTCCAGGTCCCGCGCGAGGACCTCCAGGAGAAAGTCATAGCGCCCCGAGATGTTGTGGCAGGCGACGATTTTCGGGATTTCCATCAGGCGCTTCTCGAAGGCGCGGGCAGCGTCCTTGTTGTGCGATTCCATCATGATGCTGACGAACGCTGTGACGCCAAAGCCCAGAGACTTGGGTGAAAGGATGGCCTGGTAGCCGGTGATATAGCCGCCTTCTTCCAGCAGCTTGACCCGCCGCCAGCAAGGCGAAGTGGTCAGGGCAACCTGGTCGGCGAGTTCGGCGACGGTGAGGCGGGCGTTGTCCTGCAGGGCGCCGAGCAGGGCGCGGTCGGTTCGGTCCAGAGGGGCTGGCATGGTTTGCCCTTTTTTCGGTCTGATTGTTGTTTTTGTTCCAGAACTGCCGATGTTCACGGGGCAATTTGGAAAAAAATCCGGGGTGCCAAGGCATAAGCTTAGAACAAACAACAAGGAGGCTGTTGTCATGCGCGCTGCCGTCGATAAGACCGGTTTTTCCACGCGGGCCATTCACCATGGCTACGACCCGCAGTCCCATGGTGGCGCGCTGGTGCCGCCGGTCTACCAGACCGCGACCTACGCTTTCGAAAGCGTCGAGTATGGCGCGGCCTGCTTTGCCGGAGAGCAGGGCGGACACTTCTATAGTCGGATCTCCAACCCGACCCTGGCCCTGCTGGAGCAGCGCATGGCGTCGCTGGAGGGCGGCGAGGCGGGGCTGGCCCTGGCCTCGGGCATGGGTGCCATCACCTCGACGATGTGGACCCTGCTGCGCCCGGGGGATGAGCTGATCGTCGGCGACACCTTGTACGGTTGCACTTTTGCTTTCCTGCACCATGGCATCGGCGAGTTCGGCGTGAAGGTGCGGCATGTTGACCTGAACGATCCGGTCGCGCTCGAGGCGGCGATCACTTCCAGCACGCGGATGATCTATTTCGAGACCCCGGCCAACCCCAACATGCACCTGGTGGACATCGCCGCCGTGGTAGGTGTGGCGCGCCGGCATGACCTGCTGGTGGTGATCGACAACACCTATTGCACCCCCTATCTGCAACGCCCGCTGGAGCTAGGCGCGGACCTGGTGGTGCATTCGGCGACCAAGTACCTCAGTGGCCACGGCGATATCACCGCCGGGCTGGTGGTGGGGCGCAAGGCGCTGATCGACCGGATTCGCCTGGAAGGCTTGAAGGACATGACCGGCGCCGTGCTGTCGCCGCACGATGCATCGCTGCTGATGCGTGGTATGAAAACCCTGGCCCTGCGCATGGACCGCCATTGCAGCAACGCCCTGCGCGTGGCGCAGTTCCTGGAGCGTCATCCACAGGTCGAGCTGATTCATTACCCGGGCCTGCCGAGCTTTGCGCAGTTCGGCCTGGCGCAGCGGCAGATGCGTTTGCCGGGCGGGATGATTGCCTTCGAACTCAAGGGCGGCATCCAGGCGGGGCGACGCTTCATGAACGCGTTGCAGTTGTTCAGTCGCGCGGTGAGCCTGGGGGATGCCGAGTCATTGGCGCAGCACCCGGCGAGCATGACCCATTCGAGCTACACGCCCGAGGAACGAGCGCAGCATGGGATCTCCGAGGGGTTGGTGCGGTTGTCGGTGGGCCTGGAGGATGTCGACGACCTGCTGGCGGATCTTGGGCAGGCCCTCGGGAGCCGTGTTTGAGTTAAGTGATGGCCACTTTTCACGGGCACAAAAAAGGCCGCTTTACGCGGCCTTCGTCATGCTTGATGGGTCAGCGCTTGAGGCCGTAGCTCTCGTCGAGCATGCCCGGCGAGTTCGGCGCCTTGGGCGCGTAGTCGCGTGGGACTTCGGCGGTATCCTTCGGCGGTGTCAGGCGATCGCGCGGACCTTGTGCGGCTTCGGAGTGCAACGACGCGAGCAGGCGCTGGCGGGTCAGCTCGTCCAGGGCCAGGCGATTGGCCCCGTCAGCCAGGTGATCCTGCACATCCTGGTAGCTCTGGGTCAGTTTCTTGACCAGAGAAGCCGTGCTGTTGAAGTGGGTGACCACTTCGTTCTGGTAATTGTCGAAACGCTGCTGGATGTCGTCCAGCTGGCGTTGCGTACTGCTGGGAGCCGCGTTGGGGAGAAGGCGGGCCAGGGCGAAACCGACGACGACACCAACGACCAGTGCCAGGGTCGGCAGCAACCAAACAAGGAGCGAGTGTTCCACGAGTCCTTCCTCTATAAACGGCTTTGCTTTACGTTAACGGCTCAGACCTGCGCTGTATACCGCGAGCGATCGCAAATCAGAACAGAATTCTTCCTCTAGACGAATCGACCCCCCACGAGGTCACGGAGTAGTGCCTTGCTTGTCCGCGAAACCCCCATGTTCATCGATGGCCCCAGTGGCCCGCTGGAAGCCTTGTACCTGGACGTGACCGATGCCCGCGGCGTGGTGCTGATCTGCCACCCCAACCCGGTCCAGGGTGGCACCATGCTCAACAAGGTGGTCTCGACGCTGCAGCGCACGGCTCGCGATGCGGGCTACAGCACCCTGCGCTTCAACTACCGTGGCGTCGGCCAGAGCGCCGGCAGCCACGACATGGGCGCTGGCGAAGTGGCCGATGCCGAGGCCGCCGCGGCCTGGCTGCGCGCCACACATCCTGAGCTGGCGCTGGTACTGATGGGCTTCTCGTTCGGGGGCTTCGTCGCCGCCAGCCTGGCCGGGCGGCTGGAACGCGCCGGGAGCGAGTTGCAACATCTCTTCATGATTGCCCCGGCGGTGATGCGCCTGACCGCCGACTTCCCGCTGCCCGAGCGCTGCGCCCTCACCGTGGTCCAGCCTGACACCGACGAGGTGGTCGACCCTGCGTTGGTCTATGAATGGTCCGACGCACTGACGCGCCCCCATGAGCTGCTGAAAGTGGCAGAATGCGGACACTTCTTCCATGGCAAGCTGACCGATCTGAAGGATCTGGTGCTGCCGCGTCTTTCGAACTGAGCCAAGCCTGAATAAGCGATCACCCATGACCACGCGCATTCTCACCGGTATCACCACCACCGGCACCCCGCACCTGGGCAACTACGCCGGCGCCATCCGTCCGGCGATCCTCGCCAGCCAGCAGCCCGGTGCCGACTCGTTCTACTTCCTGGCCGACTACCACGCCCTGATCAAGTGCGACGACCCGCTGCGCATCCAGCGCTCGCGCCTGGAAATCGCCGCCACCTGGCTGGCCGGCGGCCTGGACCCGGACAAGGTCACCTTCTACCGCCAGTCCGACATTCCTGAAATTCCCGAGCTGACCTGGCTGCTGACCTGCGTGGCGGCCAAGGGCCTGCTCAATCGCGCCCACGCCTACAAGGCCTCGGTCGACAAGAACCTGGAAAGCGGCGAAGACCCGGATGCCGGCGTGTCCATGGGCCTGTACAGCTACCCGGTGCTGATGGCCGCCGACATCCTGATGTTCAACGCACACAAGGTTCCGGTCGGTCGTGACCAGATCCAGCACGTTGAAATGGCCCGTGACATCGGCCAGCGCTTCAACCACCTGTTCGGCCAGGGCAAGGAGTTCTTCGTTCTGCCCGAGGCGGTGATCGAGGAAAGCGTGGCCACACTTCCAGGCCTGGACGGTCGCAAGATGTCCAAAAGCTACGACAACACCATCCCGCTGTTCACCAGCGCCAAGGACATGAAGGACGCCATCTCGCGCATCGTCACCGACTCGCGTGCGCCAGGCGAGGCGAAGGATCCGGACAACTCCCACCTGTTCACCCTGTACCAGGCCTTCGCCAGCGCCGCACAAGCCGGCGAGTTCCGCGAAGAGTTGCTGCAGGGCCTGGGCTGGGGCGAGGCGAAGAGCCGCCTGTTCCAGTTGCTCGACGGCCAGTTGGCCGAGAAGCGCGAGCACTACCATCAACTGATCTCGCGTCCGTCGGACCTGGAAGACATCCTCCTGGCCGGCGCAGCCAAGGCGCGCAAGATCGCCACGCCGTTCCTCGAGCAGTTGCGTGAGTCGGTGGGCCTGCGCTCCTTCCGCAGCAGCGTCCAGGTCAACGCCGAAGTGAAGAAGAAGGCTGCCAAGAGCGCGCGCTTCGTCAGCTTCCGCGAGGAAGACGGCAGCTTCCGCTTCCGCCTCCTGGCCGCCGATGGCGAGCAATTGTTGCTGTCGCGCAGCTTCGCCGACGGCAAGAGTGCAGGCGCGGTGAGCAAGCAACTGCAGCAGGGTGGCGAGGCGGATGTGCGTGTAGATGGCCTGGGCTTCAGCCTGTGGCTCGATGGCGAGCAGGTGGCCGAAGGCCCGCAGTTCGCCGATGCAAGCGCCCGTGATGCGGCGGTGCTGAGCCTGCGTGAGGCGTTGGCGCCCCAGCAGGACTGAAACAGGGACCTGTAGGAGCGGCGGTTCGGCGCTCCGACTTGCCCGCGAAGCAGGCGTCGCGTTGCATGGCACCGGCCATGCCGGTGTTCGCGGGCAAGCCCGCTCCTACAGACTGATTGCCATTAAGCGGGCCGGTCGCTACAGTGACGGCCCGTTTTTTGTTGCCTCGCTAACGAATCATGACGCCCCTAGAACGATATCAAGCAGATCTGAAACGCCCCGATTTCTTCCATGACGCGGCGCAGGAAACGGCGGTGCGTCACTTGCAGCGCCTTTACGACGACCTGGTCGCCGCGCAGAGCAACAAGCCGGGCGTGTTCGGCAAGCTGTTCGGCAAGAAGGAGCAGACACCGGTCAAAGGCCTGTATTTCTGGGGCGGGGTAGGGCGTGGCAAGACCTACCTGGTCGACACCTTCTTCGAGGCGCTGCCGTTCAAGGAGAAGATGCGCACCCACTTCCACCGCTTCATGAAGCGTGTGCACGAGGAAATGAAAACCCTCAAGGGTGAGAAGAACCCGCTGACCATCATCGCCAAGCGCTTCTCCCAGGAAGCCAAGGTGATCTGCTTCGATGAGTTCTTCGTGTCCGACATCACCGACGCCATGATCCTCGGCACCTTGATGGAAGAGCTGTTCAAGAACGGCGTCTCTTTGGTGGCCACCTCCAACATCGTGCCGGACGGCCTGTACAAGGACGGCCTGCAGCGTGCGCGCTTCCTCCCGGCCATCGCCATGATCAAGCAGTACACCGATGTGGTGAACGTCGACAGTGGCGTCGACTATCGCTTGCGCCACCTGGAGCAGGCCGAGCTGTTCCACTTCCCGCTCAACGAAGCCGCCCACGAGAGTCTGCGCGCCAGTTTCAAGGCCCTGACCCCCGATTGCACCCAGGCGGTCGAGAACGACGTGCTGATGATCGAGAATCGCGAGATCCACGCGTTGCGCACCTGTGACGACGTCGCCTGGTTCGACTTCCGCGCCTTGTGCGATGGGCCACGCAGCCAGAACGACTACATCGAGTTGGGCAAGATCTTCCATGCCGTGCTGCTGAGCAACGTCGAGCAGATGGGCGTCACCACCGACGACATCGCCCGCCGCTTCATCAACATGGTCGACGAGTTCTATGATCGCAACGTCAAGCTGATCATTTCGGCCGAAGTCGAGCTCAAGGACCTGTACACCGGCGGGCGCCTGAGCTTCGAGTTCCAGCGTACGCTCAGCCGACTGCTGGAAATGCAGTCCCACGAGTTCCTGGCTCGCGCGCACAAGCCCTGAAGCCGTACCTGTCCCCTGGCAGGCGCGGGCTTGCCGCGCACCTGCCAGGGGGGGGTGGTGTTCTCAGGCCTCCTGCATGAACTGCTGCCGATACTGGTTCGGCGACAGTTCGGTGTGCTGGCGGAACAGCCGGGCGAAGAAGCTCGCGTCGTCGTACCCCACCTCATAACTGATGGTCTTGATGCTCTTGCGGGTGCTCGAGAGCAGGCCCTTGGCGGTCTCGATACGCAGGCGCTGCAGGTAGTGCAGTGGCTTGTCCCCGGTCGCGCTCTGGAAGCGGCGCATGAAGTTGCGGATGCTCATGCCATGGTTGCGCGCCACGTCCTCGAAGCGGAACTTGTCGGCGAAGTGCTCCTCCAGCCAGTGCTGGATCTGCAGGATGATCAGGTCCTGGTGCAGCTTCTGCCCGCCGAAGCCCATGCGCCCTGGCGTGTAGTTGCGCTGCACTTCGTAGAGGATGTCGCGAGCCACCGCCCGCGCCACGTTGGCGCCGCAGAAGCGCTCGATCAGGTAGATGTACAGGTCGCAGGCCGAGGTGGTGCCGCCGGCGCAGTATAGGTTGTCGGCGTCGGTCAGGTGCTTGTCCTGATTCAGGCGGATAGTGGGGAAGCGTTCGGCGAAGCTGTTGAAGAAGCGCCAGTAGGTGGTCGCCTCCTTGCCATCGAGCAGGCCTGACTCGGCGAGCCAGAACACGCCGCTGGCTTCGCCGCACAGCACGGCGCCACGGGCGTGCTGCTCACGCAGCCAGGGGAGCACTTGCGGGTAGCGGGCGAGCAGGTTGTCGAAGTCGTCCCAGAACGCCGGGAGGATGATCACATCGGCGTCACCCAGGCCACTGTCCACGGGGAGTTGAACGTCGCTGAAGCTGTCCACCGGCTGGCCGTCAGGGCTCACCAGGTGAATCTCGAACATCGATTGCAGCCCCAGGCCCAGTTGCTTGCTGTAACGCAGGCTGGCCAGGTGGAAGAAGTCCTTGGCCTGCATCAGTGTCGAAGCGAACACTTTATCAATGGCCAGGATGCTGACGCGCCGCAACGACGCGGAGGGTTGGGTAAACATCATTGTCATTGTTCTTATAGGGTAGAGTGGTCAATCACCGGCTGGATCGTCTTATTTTTTGGCGATTGTGTCTACCCCGAAGAAATGCGCTGCCCTCTTCGCGGGCAAGCCCGCTCCCACAAGGCCTGTGATGAACCTTGTGGGAGCGGGCTTGCTCGCGAAGAGGGCAGTACATGATCACGCTCAGGGCGCCGGGTTTGGCTGCTGCTGGTGCAGTGCCTCGATCGCCGCCAACAGTTCGTCACTCAGCACCAGGTTGGCGCTGTCCAGGTTGCTCTGCAATTGCTTGAGATCGGTCGCCCCGATGATGTTGCTGGTCACGAACGGCTGGCGGGTGACGAATGCCAGGGCCATCTGCGCCGGATCCAGGCCATGCTCGCGGGCCAACTGCACGTAGCGGCTGCAGGCGGCCACGGTCTGCGGGTTGGAGTAGCGGGCGAAGCGGCTGAACAAGGTCAGGCGTGCCTTTTCCGGGCGCGCGCCGTTCTCGTACTTGCCCGACAGCATGCCGAAGGCCAGTGGCGAATAAGCCAGCAGGCCGCACTGCTCGCGGATCGCCACTTCCGCCAGGCCCACCTCGAAGCTGCGATTGAGCAGGTTGTAAGGGTTCTGGATCGACACTGCCCGTGGCCAGCCGCGGCTTTCGGCCAGGTGCAGGAACTTCATGGTGCCCCATGGGGTTTCGTTGGACAGGCCGATGTGGCGGATCTTGCCGGCGCGCACTTGCTCGTCGAGCACCTCCAGCGTTTCCTCCAGCGGCGTGAACAGGTCGTTGGGCAGGTGCTGGTAGCCCAGCTTGCCGAAGAAGTTGGTCGAACGCTCCGGCCAGTGCAGCTGGTAGAGGTCGATGCGGTCGGTCTGCAGGCGCTTGAGGCTTTCGTCCAGCGCGGCGACGATGTGCTGGCGGTTGTGCTTGAGCTGGCCGTCGCGGATATGGCTGATGCCGTTGCCGGGGCCAGCGACCTTGCTGGCGAGAATCCAGTCGTCACGGTCGCCATTGGCAGCGAACCAGTTGCCGATGATGCGTTCGGTGGCCGCGTAGGTCTCCGGGCGCGGCGGCACCGGGTACATTTCGGCGGTGTCGATGAAGTTGATGCCGGCGGTCTTGGCCAAGGCGATCTGCTCGAAGGCCCCATCCTGGACGTTCTGCTCACCCCAGGTCATGGTGCCCAGGCACAGTGCGCTGACGTTGAGGTCGGTACGGCCGAGCTTGCGGTATTCCATCGGAAGGCTCTCTGCTGGACAAAGAAACCATCAAAGCAGGTTGAAAATCTTTGCGCAATCTGGATAATGCTGGGCCTCTCCGTGTGGCGGAAGTGATGCACCACCACGCAGGAAGAACCCCGTCGATCATGGGCGTGCCCGACCCGAGCCCCCAAAAGCGTCCGTGCTCGGCTGCGCGCTTGCCCTTGGCAAGTTGTGCACTATCCAGTAAGATTCGCCGTCTATTTTTCGCTGGGCGGCCTCTGAGGCTTTAGAGAATGAAAACTTTTACTGCTAAACCGGAAACAGTAAAGCGCGAGTGGTTCGTAATCGATGCCGCTGGTCAGACCCTGGGTCGTCTGGCTACCGAAATCGCTACCCGTCTGCGCGGCAAACACAAGCCTGAGTACACTCCTCACGTTGACACCGGCGACTACATCGTCGTCATCAACGCCGAGCAGGTTCGTGTAACTGGTGCCAAGTCTTCGGACAAGATGTACTACTCCCACTCCGGCTTCCCAGGTGGCATCAAGGAAATCAGCTTCGAGAAGCTGATCGACAAGGCCCCTGAGCGCGTCATCGAGACCGCGGTCAAAGGCATGCTGCCGAAGAACCCGCTGGGTCGCGACATGTACCGCAAGCTGAAAGTGTACGCGGGTGCTACCCACCCTCACACTGCTCAGCAGCCTCAAGAACTGAAGATCTAACGGGATAGTTCATTATGTCGGCGACTCAAAATTACGGCACTGGCCGTCGCAAGACCGCAACCGCTCGCGTTTTCCTGCGTCCGGGTACTGGTAACATTTCCATCAACAACCGTCCTCTGGACACTTTCTTCGGCCGCGAAACCGCTCGCATGGTTGTTCGCCAGCCGCTGGAACTGACCGAGACCGTTGAGAAGTTCGACATCTACGTCACCGTCGCCGGTGGTGGTGTCAGCGGTCAGGCCGGTGCTATCCGCCACGGTATCACCCGCGCTCTGATGGAATACGACGAAACCCTGCGTGGCGCTCTGCGTCGTGCTGGCTACGTCACCCGCGACGCTCGTGAAGTCGAGCGTAAGAAAGTGGGTCTGCGTAAAGCGCGTAAGCGTCCTCAGTACTCCAAGCGTTAATATCGCTTCGGCAGTCGAAAAAGCCCGGTTCCTTGGAACCGGGCTTTTTTTATGTCTTGAACTAACCTGTCAGCATGTCCGGGCCGAGTTGCCACATAGACGCAGATCAAGCAAAGCGAGGGTTGTAGCCCGAACCAGGGGTAATCACCTTGTCAGTGTGTGGATTTGTTTCTTACCATGGCGGCCAATTTTTAGCGCCACAGACATTACTAATAGACGCCTGATCCAGCGGGCGAGAAGAAAGCTGATGGGAGAGGACTGAATGAGCAATGACGGCGTCAACGCAGGCCGGCGCCGCTTCCTCGTAGCTGCCACATCCGTGGTGGGGGCTGCGGGGGCAGTGGGGGCTGCGGTACCGTTCGTGGGGTCATGGTTCCCCAGTGCCAAGGCGAAAGCCGCTGGGGCACCGGTGAAGGTCAACATCGCCAAGGTTGAGCCCGGGCAGCAGATGGTTGCCGAATGGCGCGGTCAGCCGGTGTTCATCGTGCGACGAACGCAAGAGATCCTCGGCAATCTGAAAAAGATCACTGCAGACCTGTCCGACCCCGAGTCCAAGGCTTCGGTGCAGCCGACCTACGTCGATCCCGAGGTCCGCTCGATCAAGCCGGAAATCCTCATTCTCGTTGGCTTGTGCACCCACCTGGGGTGCTCGCCGACTTTCCGTCCGGAAGTCGCCCCCGCCGATCTCGGTCCGAAGTGGGTCGGTGGCTATTTCTGCCCTTGCCATGGCTCGCACTATGATCTGGCGGGTCGCGTCTACAAGTCGCAGCCAGCCCCGCTCAATTTGCCAGTGCCGCCGCACTCGTACGAGTCGGACGACATCATCGTCATCGGCGTCGATCAGGAGAACGCATGATGAGCAAGTTCATGGACTGGATTGATGCTCGCTTCCCCGCCACGAAAATGTGGGAAGACCACCTGAGCAAGTATTACGCGCCCAAGAACTTCAACTTCCTGTACTTCTTTGGCTCCCT
Organism: Pseudomonas wayambapalatensis; assembly: GCA_014268975.2. Lineage (GTDB taxonomy): Bacteria > Pseudomonadota > Gammaproteobacteria > Pseudomonadales > Pseudomonadaceae > Aquipseudomonas > Aquipseudomonas wayambapalatensis. The sequence continues at coordinate 1,298,120 of CP077096.1, forward strand.
CGCGTTGCTGGTGCTGGTCAACCAGATCGTCACGGGGGTCTGGCTGACCATGAGCTTCACGCCCTCGGCAGAAGAGGCCTTCGCCTCGGTCGAGTACATCATGCGCGATGTCGAGTACGGCTGGATTCTGCGCTATCTGCACTCCACCGGCGCCTCGGCGTTCTTCATCGTGGTCTACCTGCACATGTTCCGCGGGTTGCTCTACGGTTCGTACCAGAAGCCGCGTGAGCTGGTGTGGCTGTTCGGCATGCTGATCTACCTGGCGCTGATGGCCGAGGCCTTCATGGGTTACCTGCTGCCTTGGGGGCAGATGTCCTACTGGGGCGCCCAGGTGATCATCTCGCTGTTCGGTGCCATCCCGGTGATCGGCGATGATCTCACTCAATGGATCCGTGGTGACTACCTGATCTCAGGCATCACCCTGAACCGCTTCTTTGCCCTGCATGTGGTGGCGCTGCCGATCGTCATTCTCGGGCTTGTGGTGCTGCACATCCTGGCACTGCACGAGGTGGGCTCGAACAACCCGGACGGTGTCGACATCAAGAAGCACAAGGACGAGAACGGCGTACCGCTGGATGGCATTCCCTTCCACCCGTACTACACGGTCAAGGATATCGTCGGGGTCGTGGTATTCCTCTTCGTTTTCTGCGCCGTGGTGTTCTTCTTCCCGGAAATGGGTGGCTACTTCCTGGAAAAACCTAACTTCGAGCAGGCCAACGCCTTCAAGACCCCCGAGCACATTGCGCCGGTGTGGTACTTCACGCCCTTCTACGCGATCCTGCGGGCGGTGCCTGACAAGCTGTTCGGCGTCATCGCCATGGGCGCGGCGATCGCGGTGCTGTTCGTGTTGCCCTGGCTCGATCGCAGCCCGGTGCGCTCCATGCGCTACAAGGGTTGGTTGAGCAAGATCTTCCTGCTGGTGTTCTGCGTGGCCTTCATCATTCTCGGCGTGCTCGGTGTGCTGGCGCCTACGCCCGGACGGACCCTGCTGTCCCAGGTCTGCACCGTGCTGTATTTCGCCTACTTCCTGTTGATGCCGTTCTACACAAGGCTCGAGAAGACAAAACCGGTTCCGGAAAGGGTGACTGGCTGATGAAAAAGTTTATTGCAGTAATGTTCCTGGCATTGATGCCTGCCTTATCCTTTGCTGCCGAGCAGGGTGTGGAGCTGCAGAAGGTCGATATCGACCTGACCGACAAGGCCGCGTTGCAAGACGGGGCGCGCACCTTCGCCAACTATTGCATGGGTTGCCACAGCGCCAAGTTCCAGCGGTACGAGCGGGTTGCCGATGACCTGGGCATCCCCCACGAGCTGATGCTCGAAAAGCTGGTGTTCACGGGGGCCAAGATCGGCGATCACATGAAGATCGGCATGCAGCCCAGCGATGCCAAGACCTGGTTCGGTGCGGCGCCGCCTGATCTCACGTTGGTCGCCCGAGTGCGTGGCAACGATTGGCTGTACAGCTACCTGCACAGCTTCTACGAAGACAAGTCGCGCCCTTATGGGGTGAACAACAAGGTCTTCCCGAACGTGGGCATGCCCAACGTGCTGGTCGGGCTGCAGGGCAACCAGGTGATTGGCTGCAAGCAGATCCAGACAGTGGTCGACGGCAAGAAGCAATTCGACCCGCTGACTGGCAGTCCGTTGACCCATGAAGCCTGTGACCAGCTGACCATCGAGCCGAAATCCGGTACCCTGACGCCCGAGCAGTTCGACGAGAAGGTCAAGAACCTGGTGACCTTCCTGGCCTATTCGGCCAACCCGGTCAAACTGGAAAGTCAGCGCATCGGCACCTATGTCCTGCTGTACCTGGCTTTCTTCTTCGTGTTCGCCTACTTGCTCAAGCGCGAATACTGGAAGGACGTGCACTGATCACGCAGTAGTTTCTGGTAGTTGAACGCGCCCTGGGGTGCTCCTGCGCAATCGCGAGGAGCCTCCCAGGGCGCGTTTGCATTTGCAGTTTCACAAGCATCCCCATGCGAGGAGGAGCTACATGGGCGCGACCAACAGGTTAGCCTGCTATTCCGACCCCGCTGACCATTATTCTCATCGGGTACGCCTCGTTCTCGCCGAGAAGGGCGTCAGTGTGCAGATCATCGACGTCATCGCCGATCGTCTGCCGCCCAAACTGATCGAAGTGAATCCCTATGGCAGCGTGCCAACCCTGGTCGATCGCGACCTGGCGTTGTACGAATCGACCGTGGTGATGGAATACCTCGAGGAGCGTTATCCTCATCCGCCGCTGATGCCGGTATACCCGGTGGCGCGCGGCAACAGCCGCCTGCTGATGCACCGTATCCAGCGTGACTGGTGTGCACTGGCCGATGTCATTCTCGATCCGCGTGCCGCCGAGGCAGCCCGCGGTGAGGCGCGCAAGTCGCTGCGCGAGAGTCTGACTGGTGTCTCGGCGCTGTTCGGCGAGTTTCCCTGCTTCATGAGCGAGGAGCAAAGTCTGGTCGATTGTTGTCTACTGCCCATACTCTGGCGATTGCCGGTACTGGGTATCGAGCTGCCGCGGCAAGCCAAGCCGCTGCTGGATTATATGGAGCGACAGTTCGCCCGCGAGCCTTTCCAGGCGAGCCTGTCTGCTGCTGAACGTGAAATGCGCAAGCTTTAAGGAGCCGTTGATGAACTCCAGTCGCCCCTATCTGGTTAGAGCACTGTACGAGTGGATCGTCGACAACGATTGCACCCCCCATATGCTGGTCAATGCCGAGTATCCGGCGGTCCAGGTGCCCCAGGGATTTGCCAGCGATGGCCAGATCGTCTTGAACATCTCGCCCAGTGCCGTGCGTAACCTGCACATGGACAACGAAGCGGTGAGCTTCGAGGGGCGGTTCAGTGGTGTAGCTCATTCGCTCTATGTGCCAGCTGGCGCAATTCTGGGTATCTATGCCCGTGAGAATGGCCAGGGCATGGTGTTCGAGCTGGAGCCGCCGTTGATGGGGGGCGAAGAGCTCGATGAGGAAGAAGGCGTCGAGCCTGATGATGATGGCCCGCCGGAAGGTGGTGGCCAGCCGCCGCGACCGACTGGACGACCGAGTTTGAAAGTGGTCAAGTAACAAAAAAGGCGATCCAGATGGATCGCCTTTTTTTTCAAGTTCGGATTACAGGTCCTTGATGGAGCGGACCTGATCCTTGTTGATACGGGTCGGCTTGCCATCGAGCTGCTTGAATTCATAGAAGCCGGAGTCACGGTCGAACTTCGGCGTGTCGGTGGTCTGCAGCTCGCGGCCATCGTTGAGGGTGATCACGCTCGGGGTAGAGCAGCCGGCCAGGGTGGCGAAGGCAGTAATGGCCAGGAGGGACAGCAGGGACTTCTTCATGGGTACTTCCTGAGGGTGTGAGGGTAATGCATGCCGTTGTCTGCGGTGCCCCAGCGCCGAGGCTGGGGGGGCCGCTGGCAGTGTTAGTCGATGTACTCGAACAGCTTGACGATTTTCTGTACGCCAGACACACCCTGAACCACGTTGGTGGCAGCGTTGGCTTCCTGCTGGGTGACCAGGCCGAGCAGGTAGACGATTCCGTTCTCGGTGATCACCTTGATGCGTGAGCTGGGAACGTTGGCATCACCGATCATCTGGGTCTTGATCTTGGTGGTCAGCCAGGTGTCGTTGTTGCGTGCCAGGATCGACGAGGGCTGCATCACCTGCAGCTCGTTATGCACCTTCTTGACCCGTTGTACCTGGCCGGCGGTCTGCTCGGCGAGGCTCTTGAGGTCGGCGCGCGGCGTTTGACCGGCGAGCAGCACGATGCCGTTGTAGCTGCTGACGACGATGTGCGAGCCCTTGTCCAGGTCGGGGCTTGCCTTGGCGACGTTGACCGAAACCTTGGTTTCGATCAGCGAATCGTCGATCTTGCTACCGATGGTGCGGGTGCCGCGATCATCTTCGATCGGCGAGTTGCGGGTCGAGGTCAATACCGAGCTGCAACCGGAAATACCGAGGCACAGGGTCAGGGCCATGAGGCCGAGGCGCTTGGGGATCATTCTTCACTCCCGAACAGTTGGCTGTCGATCAGATCGCACAGGCAATGGATCGCCAGCAGGTGGACTTCCTGGATACGCGCAGTGACCGTGGAGGGGACGCGGATCTCCACATCCTCGGGCAGCAGCAGCGAAGCCATACCGCCGCCGTCACGTCCGGTCAATGCTACGACAATCATTTCACGATCATGTGCGGCCTGGATCGCCTGGATCACGTTGGCCGAGTTGCCGCTGGTGGAGATCGCCAGCAGTACGTCGCCGGGTTGGCCCAGGGCGCGGATCTGCTTGGAGAAGACTTCGTTGTAGCTGTAGTCGTTGGCGATCGAGGTGATGGTCGAGCTGTCGGTGGTCAGGGCGATGGCTGGCAGGCTCGGACGCTCGCGCTCGAAGCGGTTGAGCAGTTCCGAAGAGAAATGCTGGGCGTCGCCCGCCGAGCCACCGTTGCCGCAGGCGAGCATCTTGCCCTCGTTGAGCAGCGCGTTGACCATGACCAGGCTGGCCTGCTCGATGTGCGGTGCCAGGATGTCCATTGCCTGTTGCTTGGTATCGATGCTGGCCTGGAACAGCCGGCGAATTCGGGATTGCATGTCCATCTGGTGTGACCTTAAGTGCGGCGGAGGCCTGCGCGACGCGCGACAGGGGCCAGCCCGCGAAACATAGAGCAAAGAAATCGGAATGGGTTCAGCATTCGAAGGCGTTTTTCAGCCATTGAAGCGGCCGACCTGCATGGTGGCTGCCCTGCAGGGCGACTACGTCGAAGCGGCAGGGGTGATCGGCCCAGCGGGACTCCTTCAGCAGGAACAGGTTGGCGGCAAGCGCCAGGCGTTTCTGCTTGCGCGCGTCGATACTTTCGAGCGCTCCGCCGAAATCCGCGTGCAAGCGGTAGCGGACTTCGACGAATACTACTGTATCGGCGTCGAGCATGACCAGATCAAGCTCGCCTCCCTTGCATCGCCAGTTACGCGTCAGCAGTTGCAGGCCTTGCCCTCGAAGATACTCGAGGGCCTGGTTTTCTGCCGCGAGCCCGGCGCTTGTGGGGGAGGCGTCGGGCATCAGCGTGCAGTATCCGGCAGGCGCTTGACCTGACCGCCGGAGAATTCGGCCCATGGCAGTTGGCGTTCGATACGCTGGTTGGCGTTGATGCTCAGGCTGCCGGACAGGCCCTCGACGCGGTTGTCAGGCAGCGCCTTGAGCTGGCCCAGGCGTGGCGCCAGGCTGTAGGCATCGACACCCATGGCGTACAGGCGACCCAGGCTGCCGGCAGCTTGAGGCCACTGCTGCACGACTTGCTGACGCAGGCTGTTGGTGTTGTCCAGCAACCAGGGGGTTTCGCAGAAGCGGATGCCGTTCATGTCGTTGTACTGGTTCACGTCACCACTGGCGCTGTAGAGGTTGGAGGTGGCGTAGACCGGTACGTCACCCGCGTACTGGAAGTTGAGGGTCGGCTTGATCTGCTGGGCCTGCTGCGGGGTGGCGGCGAGGAAGATGAAATCGATGTCCTGGCGACGTGATGGTTGTGCGGCGACATTACCACCCACGGCGCTCTGCAGGCTCTTGGCACGACCTTCGCTCTGGCGCAGCTGGAACAGGTCGGCGATCTGTTGGGCCAGGGCGACTGGCTGGGCGATGCGCTCGGCAGCGAGCAGGGTGCCGCCGTTGCCTTCCCAGTCCTGGCGGAAAGCTGCGAGCACGCGGTCACCCCATTCGCCGCTCGGCACCAGGGCCACGGCGCGGACCAGGCCGTCTGCGCGGGCACGGCGAGAGACTTCGCGAGCTTCGTCCTCGGCGGCGAGGCCGAACTGGAACAGTTGTGGTGGCGATTTCTGCCCGGCCTCGGCGTAGTTCAGTGCCAGGGTGGTGATGGGCAGTTGCGGGTAGTCGGCGAGTTTCTTCACCAGTGGTTTTTCGAGCGGACCGATCACCAGCTGTACGCCGGCCGCCTGGGCCTGGCGATAGAAGTCGTCCAGCGAGGTGAGGCGCGAGCTGTCGAAAACCTGAACCGCCGGCGCTGGCTGGCCGGATTGCTGGGCCTGGAAATGGGCTGCCATGAAGCCGTCGCGCAGCGCGCGGGCTACACCGGCGAGCGGGCCTTCCTGTGGCAGCAGCAGGGCGATCTTGGTCAGCGGCTGGCTGGCCAGTTGCTTGAGCTTGACCAGTGCGTCAGGCAACTGCTTGGCGGCCGGATGATCGGCATGTTGCTGGCGCCAGCTGTCGATGGCGGCCTGTTGCTGCTCCAGGGTGCCGGCGCTCTTGACCGCCAGGGCCAGGCTGGTCCAGCCGGCGAGGGTCGGGTTGCTGGTTGGTTGCTGCAGCTGGTCGGCGGGCAGCGAGGCTACCAGCGACCAGATGGCATCGTTGTTCTTGGTTGCGTCCGGGCCGCTGAGCAGCGGAGCCAGCAAGATGCGCTGCTGGGCCGCAGGAAGTGCCTGGCCGTCGGCTTCGAGGGCTGCAGCATGCACGCTGTAGGTGCGTACCTGCTGCTCTTCGGGGAGCTCGCCGACGCGTTGCAGGCTCGGGTGCGACAGGGCGCCGAGGGCGGCCTTGGGCTGGTTGCGGCTCATCGCCAGCTCGGCAGCCAGGGTGCTGGCGAACACCTGTTGGGCGGGTTTGAGCGTGTCCAGTGGAACCTGCTCGAGGATGCGTGCGGCGCGTGGGAAGTCCTTCTGCCGGTAGGCCATGTCGGCGGCGCTCAGGCGCAGCAGCGCGGCGTCTTCGGCGGACTTGCTGGAAGCCGCCTTCTCGAGCAGTTGCTCGATGCTGGCGTCCGGGGTGCGTGGCAGTTCGCCCAGGCTGGATGAGGGCGAGCTGGCGCAGGCTGCCAGCAGGGCAGCGAGACAGAGGGCTGTGAGCAGCCGCAGGCAAGCGATCATGTAAGGGTCCTGTTACTCGATCAAGTTGGCCGGCAATTGTACCCAAGCGCTGGCCGGGGCGCGATCTTGCTGACGCTGATCCTTCACTATAGGTCGCATGTCAGGGGATGGCGGCCAAGTTCTTTGCGCCTTGTTGCGGGCGCTCGGGCTACAATGGCGCCTTTGATCGGCAAGGCAGGTGTGTGCAGTGACTGATGTTGCAGGGGTTCCAAAATCCATAGCGGGTACGCTTTACGTCGTTGCGACGCCCATCGGCAACCTCGACGACATGAGCGCCCGGGCACTCAAGGTGCTGGCCGGCGTGGCGCTGATCGCCGCCGAGGATACCCGCCACTCGGTGCGTCTGCTGCAGCATTTCGGCATCGAGACGCCGCTGGCGGCCTGCCATGAGCACAACGAGCGCGACGAAGGCAGTCGCTTCATTACGCGCTTGCTGGCGGGTGACGATGTGGCGCTGGTGTCCGACGCCGGCACGCCGCTGATTTCCGATCCGGGCTATCACCTGGTGCGCCAGGCGCGTGCTGCCGGGGTGAAGGTGGTGCCGGTGCCAGGGGCGTGCGCGCTGATCGCTGCGCTGTCGGCGGCGGGGCTGCCCTCTGATCGCTTCATTTTCGAAGGCTTCCTACCGGCGAAGGCTGTCGGGCGCCGTGCGCGTCTGGAGCAGGTCAAGGAAGAACCTCGGACCTTGATCTTCTATGAAGCGCCGCATCGTATCCTTGAGTGCCTGGAAGACATGGAGGCGGTATTCGGCGGTGAGCGCCCGGCTGTACTGGCGCGAGAGCTGACCAAGACGTTCGAGACGCTCAAGGGCTTGCCGCTGGCCGAGTTGCGCGCTTTTGTCGCAGCTGACGCCAATCAGCAGCGTGGTGAGTGCGTGGTGCTGGTGGCGGGCTGGAGTGCGCCGCAAGACGACCAGGCGATCAGTAGCGACGCCATGCGTGTATTGGATCTGTTGCTGGCAGAATTACCGCTCAAGCGGGCGGCAGCATTGGCGGCGGAAATTACCGGGGTGCGTAAGAATCTTCTTTATCAAGCAGCGCTGGATAAACAGAAAAGCCATTAATGGCGTAATGATATTATTTGCGGTATTGCTTGTTCTTGATCGCGCCTGCCGTTACCCTTGTCGGCGGAGAGTCGATCGGACAGTCGCTGCCTGTTTTTGTTCCGCAAAATCAGGGGGAGGAAAGTCCGGGCTCCGCAGGGCAGAGTGCCAGGTAACGCCTGGGAGGCGCGAGCCTACGGAAAGTGCCACAGAAAACAACCGCCTAAGCACTTCGGTGCCGGTAAGGGTGAAAAGGTGCGGTAAGAGCGCACCGCACGGCTGGCAACAGTTCGTGGCTAGGTAAACCCCACTCGGAGCAAGACCAAATAGGGTTCCATACGGCGTGGCCCGCGTCGGAACCGGGTAGGTTGCTAGAGGCGTCCAGTGATGGCCGTCGTAGAGGAATGACTGTCCTCGACAAAACCCGGCTTACAGATCGACTCTCCACCCCCTCTCTTCCTGCTTGAATCGATAGCAGATCCTTCCTGGTAATGCCGAAAAGTTCTTACTCTTGATAATTCACTTTAACTTCACACTCTATCCGTTTGAGTGCGCTTGATTTTTTCCGCCAATTTTTTCTTCCGGTAGTCCTTCCTCCTTCCTTTGTTGCGCTAAATCTCGGTCCTGTAAGGGTTTTCCCTATGAACGCGCCTTGACGGTGTGGCGGACGGATTCCTATAGTGTGCGCAAGTGGCAGAAAGTGGGATGAAGTGGGTTTTCTGGCACAAAAAAGTTACCATTGTGGGGAATCGCAGCCGTGTTCCGCGGAGCCAACGCCGTCAGCCTCGATGCAAAGGGCCGTCTCGCCATGCCGAGCCGGTACCGTGACGAGCTCGATTCGCGTTGCAATGGTCAACTTATCGTGACCATCGACGCTGTTGACCCCTGCTTGTGTGTTTATCCCCTCGATGAGTGGGAGCAGATAGAAGCCAAGTTGCGTGCCTTGCCGTCGCTGCGTGAGGAAAACCGCCGCCTGCAGCGTTTGCTGATCGGTAATGCGGTGGACCTGGAGCTCGATGGCAGTGGTCGTTTCCTGGTTCCGCCCCGTTTGCGTGAGTACGCCAAGCTCGACAAGAAGGCGATGCTGGTGGGGCAACTGAACAAATTCCAGCTGTGGGATGAGGATGCCTGGAACGCGGTTTCGGCAGCCGACCTCGCAGCTATTCAACAACCGGGCGCCATGCCCGATGAACTGCGTGACCTGATCCTGTGACGATAGATAGCGGCTTCAACCACATCACCGTATTGCTCGACGAAGCTGTCGAGGCATTGGCCCTGCGCGCCGACGGTTGCTATCTGGACGGGACCTTTGGTCGCGGTGGGCACAGTCGTCTCATTCTCAGCAAGCTCGGGCCGCAAGGGCGGCTGCTGGGCTTCGACAAAGATCCACAGGCGATTGCCACGGGGCAAGCGCTGGCGGCCGAAGACGGCCGCTTTGTCATTGTGCAGCGCAGCTTCGCCGAACTGGGTGATGAAGTGCGCGCGCGCGGGCTGGACGGCAAGGTCAGCGGTATCCTGCTCGACCTGGGTGTCTCCTCGCCGCAGCTGGACGATCCTGAGCGCGGCTTCAGTTTCCTCAACGATGGCCCGCTGGACATGCGCATGAATCCGGGCCAGGGCATCAGCGCCGCCGAGTTCATCGCCACCGCGCCCGTCGAAGAAATAGCCCGCGTGTTCAAGGAGTACGGCGAGGAGCGTTTTGCCGGTCGCATGGCGCGTGCGGTGGTCGAGCGTCGCGAGAAGCAGCCGTTCACCCGTACCGCCGACCTGGCCGAAGTGCTCAAGGTCGCCAACCCGGCTTGGGAGAAGGGCAAGAATCCGGCGACTCGCGCTTTCCAGGGGCTGCGCATTCACGTCAATAACGAGCTGGGCGATCTGGAGGCCGGCCTGGACGCCGCGCTCGAGGCGCTGGAAGTCGGCGGCCGCCTGGCGGTGATCAGCTTCCACTCGCTGGAAGACCGCATCGTCAAACTGTTCATGCGCAAGCTGGTCAAGGGCGAAGCGGATAACCTGCCACGCAACCTGCCGGTGCAGCACAAGGCCTTCGAGCCTCGTATCAAGCTGATCGGCAAGGCGCAGTTCGCCTCCGATGCAGAACTCAAGGCCAACCCGCGTGCGCGCAGCGCCGTCATGCGCGTTGCGGAGAAGCTGCGGTGAGTCGCCTGTTCGCCAAGCCATTGCCAGGCGGAAGCTTCCTGATGCTTCTGCTGTTCGTTGGCGTGCTGGTGTCGGCCATCGCTGTCTCCTACAGCGCTCACTGGAACCGCCAGTTGCTCAACACGCTCTACAACGAGCTGAGCGAGCGCGACAAGGCCCAGGCTGAGTGGGGGCGCCTGATTCTCGAGCAGAGCACCTGGACTGCCCACAGCCGTATCGAAAACCTTGCTGCCGGCCAGTTGAAGATGCGCGTACCCAACGCTGACGAAGTGCGGATGGTGACGCCATGATGAAGCTCGAGGGTGCACTCTACCCCTGGCGCTTCCGGGTCGTCGTAGGCCTGCTGGCGTTGATGGTCGGCGCGATCAGCTGGCGGATCATCGACCTGCAGGTGGTCGACCGAGACTTCCTCAAGGGGCAGGGCGATGCTCGCAGCCTGCGCCATATCCCGATTCCTGCACACCGTGGCCTGATTACCGACCGCAATGGCGAGCCTCTGGCCGTCAGTACGCCGGTCACCACGCTCTGGGCCAACCCCAAGGAGATGCAGGCGTCCAAGGACCGTTGGCCGCAACTGGCCGCTGTGCTGGGGCAGAACCCGCAGCAACTGATCGAGCGCCTCACCCAGCAGGCCAACAAGGAATTCATCTACCTGGTTCGCGGCCTCACCCCCGAGCAGGGCCAGCAGGTACTCGACCTTAAAGTACCCGGTGTCTACGGCCTCGAGGAGTTCCGCCGCTTCTATCCGGCGGGCGATGTCACGGCGCACATGGTGGGTTTCACCGACCTGGACGACCATGGTCGTGAAGGTGTCGAGCTCGCCTATGACGAGTGGCTGGCCGGGGTGCCTGGCAAACGTCAGGTGATCAAGGACCGGCGCGGCCGCCTGATCAAGGATATTCAAGTCACCAAGAACGCCAAGGCCGGTAAGACCTTGGCGTTGTCGATAGATCTGCGCCTGCAGTACCTGGCGACTCGCGAGCTGCGCAACGCCATCGCCGAACAGGACGCCAAGGCCGGCAGCCTGGTGATCATGGACGTCAAGACCGGCGAGGTCCTGGCGATGGTCAACCAGCCAACGTACAACCCCAACAACCGCCGCAGCATGTTCCCGGCAGCCATGCGTAACCGGGCGATCATCGATGTGTTCGAGCCAGGTTCCACGGTCAAGCCGATTTCCATGAGTGCGGCCCTGCAGAGCGGGCGCTGGAAACCCACCGACAAGGTCGAGGTGTATCCGGGCAGCCTGCAGATTGGTCGCTACACGATCAAGGACGTGTCCAGGAGCGAGGGCCCGATCCTTGACCTGACCGGCATCCTGATCAACTCCAGTAACGTCGGCATGAGCAAGATCGCCTTCGATATCGGCGGCGAAGCCATCTATCGGGTGATGTCGCAGGTTGGCCTGGGGCAGTACACCGGCCTGGGATTCCCGGGTGAGCGCGTGGGCAACCTGCCCAACCATCGTGAGTGGCGCAAGGCCGAGACAGCCACGCTCTCCTATGGATACGGCGTATCGGTCACCGCCCTGCAGTTGGTTCACGCCTACGCCGCGCTGGCCAACGACGGCAAGATGGTGCCGCTGTCGATTCTCAAGGTCGACAAGACGCCGGAAGCCGTGCAAGCCATTCCGAAGGAAACCGCCAAGACCATTCAGGGCATGTTGCAGCAGGTGATCGAGGCGCCGCGCGGTGTGTTCCGCGCCCAGGTGCCGTTCTACCACGTTGCCGGCAAGTCGGGCACCGCGCGCAAGGCCACGGTCGGCTCCAAGGGATACACCGAAAACGCCTACCGTTCGCTGTTTGCCGGTTTCGGTCCGATGAGCGACCCGCGCTACGCCATCGTCGTGGTCATCGACGAGCCGGGCAAAGGCGGTTACTTCGGTGGTCTGGTCTCGGCGCCGGTGTTCAGCAAGGTCATGTCCGGCACTCTGCGGCTGATGAACGTGCCGCCGGATAACCTGCCGCCCGCGAACGTGCAGCAGGCCAGTGCAGTACCCGCCAAGGGAGGGCGTGGTTGATGACAATGCCATTGAGCAAGCTTTTCGCCCATGCCAGCCGCGATCCGTTGATTCGCGAGCTGACACTCGACAGCCGCCAGGTGCGGCCGGGTGATCTGTTCCTGGCGGTGCCGGGTGCCAAGGTCGATGGCCGCGACCACATCGCCGACGCGCTTGCCCGCGGTGCTGCCGCCATTGCCTATGAAGAGCAGGGCGCCACGGTGCTGCCGCTCACCGACGTGCCGCTGATTCCGGTCAAGGGTCTGATCGCGCAACTGTCGGCCATCGCCGGCCGTTTCTATGGCGAGCCGAGCCGCCAGCTCAACCTGGTCGGCGTGACCGGGACCAACGGCAAGACCAGCGTGACGCAATTGCTCGCCCAGGCCCTCGACCAGTTGGGCCAGCGCTGCGGTCTGATCGGCACCTTGGGCACCGGTTTCTTCGGTGACTTGCAGAGCGGCCGCCTGACCACGCCGGACCCGATTGCCGTGCAAGCTACGCTCAACGACCTCAAGAAGGGCGGTGCCAAGGCCGTGGCGATGGAAGTGTCTTCCCACGCCCTGGAGCAGGGACGCGTGGCGGCGCTGGCCTTCGATATCGCGGTGATGACCAACCTGTCGCGCGATCACCTGGACTACCACGGCAGCATGGAGGCCTACGAGGCCGCCAAGGCCAAGCTGTTCGCATGGCCGAGCCTGCGCTGCCAGGTGGTCAACCTGGACGATGCCTTTGGTCGTCGTCTGGCCGAAGACTTTGCCCGCCGCCCGAGTGCCGATCATATCGAGACCCGGATGCTCAGCTATAGCCTGGAAAACCCGGACGCCTCGCTGTTCTGCCGCGAAGCCCACTTCGACGATGATGGCGTGCGCGCCATCATCGTCACCGCTCAAGGCGAACGCACACTGCGCAGCCAACTGCTCGGGCGCTTCAACCTGAGCAACATGCTGGCCGCCGTAGCCACGTTGCTGGCGCTGGATTACTCGCTGGACGAAATACTGAAAGTCACCCCGCAACTGCAGGGGCCTGTCGGTCGCATGCAGCGCCTGGGTGGTGGTGCCAAGCCGCTGGTGGTGGTCGACTACGCCCACACCCCCGACGCACTGGAGAAGGTGCTCGAAGCCCTGCGCCCGCACGCCCACGGCAAACTGCTGTGCCTGTTCGGCTGCGGCGGGGATCGCGATCGCGGCAAACGTCCGCTGATGGCCGAAGTGGCCGAGCGTCTGGCCGACCGCGTACTGGTCACCGACGACAACCCACGTACCGAGGATCCGCTGCGGATCTTCGATGACATTCGCCCAGGTTTCGCCAAGGCTGCCGACGCCGAGTTCGTCGCCGGTCGCGGCCAGGCCATCGCACACCTGATCGCCACCGCTGCCGCCGACGATGTGATCGTGCTGGCCGGCAAGGGGCACGAGGATTACCAGGAGATCAATGGCGAGCGCCTAGATTTCTCCGATCTGGTCGAAGCCGAGAAGGCACTTTCAGCCTGGGGGGCTCCACATGATTAAGCCCATGACACTCAGCCAGCTGACTACAGCACTGAGTGCTCGTCTGGTCGGTGCCGACGCCACCTTCAACGGTGTCAGCATCGACAGCCGCAGCGTGGCTGCGGGGCAACTGTTCATTGCACTGACCGGCCCGCGTTTCGATGGTCACGACTACCTTGCCGATGTGAAGGCCAAGGGGGCCGTGGCCGCGTTGGTCGAGCGCGAAATCGCCGATGTCGACCTGCCGCAACTGCTGGTTGCCGATTGTCGTGTGGCGCTGGGCCAGTTGGGCGCGCTCAATCGCGCCGCCTTCGACAAGCCGGTGGTCGCCATCACAGGCTCCAGCGGCAAGACCACGGTCAAGGAGATGCTGGCTTCCATCCTGCGTACTCGCGGTCTTGTGCATGCCACCCGTGGCAACCTGAACAACGACCTCGGCGCGCCACTGACGTTGCTGGAGATCGCGCCCGAACACAGCGCTGCGGTGATCGAGCTGGGCGCTTCGCGCATCGGCGAGATTCGCTACACCGTTGGTCTCACCCAGCCGCAAGTCGTCATCCTCAACAACGCTGGCACCGCCCACGTGGGTGAGTTCGGCGGCCCGGAGAAGATCGTCGAGGCCAAGGGCGAGATTCTCGAGGGCTTGGGCGAGGGCGGTATCGCCGTGCTCAATCTCGACGACAAGGCCTTTGACATCTGGCGCAAGCGCGCCGGTGCGCACCAGGTGCTGAGCTTCGCCCTGACCAACGAGAAGGCCGACTTCCATGCCAGCGACATCGGTCGCGACGCGCGCGGCTGCCCTTCGTTCACCCTGCACGGTCCGAGCGGCAGTGCGCCGGTACAGTTGAACCTGCTCGGTACGCATAACGTCAGCAACGCCCTGGCCGCCGCTGCTGCCGCACATGCCGTGGGCGTGAGCCTGCCGGGTATCGCTGCCGGCCTGGCCGCAGTGCAGCCGGTCAAGGGCCGTTCCGTGGCGCAGATCGCGCCCAGCGGTGCGCGGGTGATCGACGACACCTACAACGCAAATCCCACCTCGATGTGTGCCGCCATTGATATACTCGCCGGCTTTTCCGGACGCACCGTCCTGGTGCTCGGGGATATCGGCGAACTGGGGCAATGGGCCGAGGAAGGCCACCGTCAGGTGGGCGACCATGCGCGCGGGAAGGTCGATGCCTTGTACGCGACGGGCACCAACATGGTTCATGCGGTCCAGGCGTTCGGCGCCAATGGCCGCCATTTCGCTACTCAAGCTGAGCTGATCGACGCCGTTCGTGCCGAGAGCGTCAGCGATACCACTATCTTGATCAAGGGCTCGCGCAGCGCTGCGATGGAAAACGTCGTGGCTGCTCTGTGTGGTGCCAGCGGGGAGAAACATTAATGCTGCTGCTGTTGGCTGAGTATCTGCAACAGTTCTACAAGGGCTTCGCGGTCTTCCAGTACCTGTCCCTGCGCGGGATCCTGGGTGTGTTGACGGCGTTGTCCCTGGCACTGTGGCTGGGGCCCTGGATGATTCGTACCCTGCAGATTCGCCAGATCGGTCAGGCCGTGCGTAACGACGGCCCGCAATCGCACCTGTCCAAGTCCGGCACCCCGACCATGGGCGGTGCGCTGATCCTGTCCGCTATCGCCATCAGCACCTTGCTGTGGGCCGACCTGACCAATCGCTATGTCTGGGTGGTGCTGATCGTCACCCTGCTGTTCGGCGCCATCGGCTGGGTCGACGACTACCGCAAGGTGATCGAGAAGAACTCCCGCGGCCTGCCGAGCCGCTGGAAGTATTTCTGGCAGTCGGTATTTGGCCTCGGGGCTGCGGTCTTCCTCTACATGACTGCACCGACCAGCGTCGAAACCACGCTGATCGTGCCGTTCCTCAAGGACTTCACCATCCCACTGGGCGTCGGCTTCGTCGTGCTGACCTACTTCGTCATCGTCGGCTCGAGCAACGCGGTCAACCTGACCGACGGCCTCGACGGCCTGGCGATCATGCCGACGGTGATGGTGGGCGGTGCGCTCGGTATTTTCTGCTATCTGTCGGGCAACGTGAAGTTCGCCGAATACCTGCTGATCCCTTATGTACCGGGCTCGGGCGAGCTGATCGTGTTCTGCGGTGCGCTGATCGGCGCAGGCCTGGGCTTCCTCTGGTTCAACACCTACCCGGCGCAAGTCTTCATGGGTGACGTCGGTGCCCTGGCACTGGGCGCCGCGCTGGGCACCATCGCCGTGATCGTCCGCCAGGAAATCGTGCTGTTCATCATGGGCGGCATCTTCGTGGTGGAAACCCTTTCGGTGGTGATCCAGGTGGCCTCGTTCAAGTTGACCGGCAAGCGCGTGTTTCGCATGGCGCCGATTCACCACCATTTCGAACTCAAGGGTTGGCCCGAGCCGCGGGTGATCGTCCGATTCTGGATCATCACCGTGATTCTGGTGCTGATCGGCCTTGCCACCCTGAAACTGAGGTAAACGAGCGTGTCACTGATCGCTTCCGACCAATTCCGCATCGTTGTCGGCCTCGGCAAGAGCGGCATGTCCCTGGTTCGCTTCCTGGCGAACCGGGGCATCGCCTTTGCGGTCGCCGATACCCGCGAGCAACCGCCGGAACTGGACACCCTGCGCCGTGAATACCCGCAGGTGGAAGTGCGCTGTGGTGAACTGGATGTGGACTTCCTGTGCCGCGCCAACGAGCTCTACGTCAGCCCCGGCCTGGCACTGGCTACCCCGGCGTTGCAGCAGGCCGCCGCACAAGGCGTGAAGCTCTCCGGTGATATCGAACTGTTCGCCCGCCATGCCAAGGCGCCGATCATCGCGATCAGCGGCTCCAACGCCAAGAGCACCGTGACCACCCTGGTCGGCGAGATGGCTGCCAAGGCCGGCAAGCGCGTCGCTGTCGGTGGCAACCTCGGTACGCCGGCGCTGGACCTGCTCGACGATGCAGTCGAGTTGTATGTGATGGAGCTGTCGAGCTTCCAGCTGGAGACCACCGACCAGCTCAACGCCGAAGTGGCGACCGTACTGAATATCAGCGAAGACCACATGGATCGCTACAGTGGCCTGCCGGCCTATCACCTGGCCAAGCACCGCATCTTCCGCGGTGCGCGCCAAGTGGTGGTGAACCGTCAGGATGCCCTGAGCCGGCCGCTGCCGGTCGAGGGCATTCCATGCTGGACCTTCGGCCTCAACACCCCCGACTTCAAGGCCTTCGGCCTACGTGATGTTGCTGGCGAGAAACACCTGGCATTCGAGTTCCACACCCTGATGCCCGTGCGCGATCTGAAGATCCGCGGTGCGCACAACCAGAGCAATGCCCTGGCCGCCCTGGCCCTGGGCCATGCCGCCGGTCTGCCGTTCGAGCCGATGCTCGAAGCCCTGCGCGAGTTCAAGGGCCTTGTCCATCGCTGCCAGTGGATCCGCGAGCGTAATGGCGTGAACTGGTACGACGATTCCAAGGCCACCAACGTCGGTGCGGCACTGGCCGCCATCGAGGGCCTGGGCGCCGATATCGATGGCAAGCTGGTCCTGATCGCTGGCGGTGACGGCAAGGGGGCGGACTTCTCTGCTCTGCGCGAGCCGGTGGGCAAGCATTGCCGCGCCGTGGTGTTGCTGGGGCGTGACGCCGAGCGCCTGGCCGAGACCTTCGGCGACAGCGTGCCGCTGGTGCGGGTCAAGACCCTGGACGAAGCCGTGCAGCGCTGCGCCGAGCTCGCCCAGCCAGGTGACGCGGTGCTGCTGTCGCCGGCCTGCGCCAGCCTCGACATGTTCAAGAATTTTGAAGAGCGCGGGCGGCTGTTCGCCCAGGCGGCGGAGGGGCTGGCATGATCTTCGGTATCCTCAAGCCCTATCCCTCGCCGCTGATCAGCGGTCGTGGCATCGACCTGGACTTCCCGCTGCTGGCGGGCTGCCTGGCCCTGCTTGGCCTGGGCCTGGTGATGATCACCTCGGCCTCCTCGGAAGTCGCCGCGGTGCAGTCGGGCAACCCGCTTTACCACATGATCCGCCACCTGGTGTACGTCGCCCTGGGGCTGGGAGCCTGCGGCCTGACCATGATGGTGCCGATCGCCACCTGGCAGCGCATGGGCTTCCTCATGCTGATCGGCGCCTTCGGCCTGCTGGTGCTGGTGCTGGTACCAGGCATCGGCCGGGAGGTGAACGGTTCGATGCGCTGGATTGGTTTCAGCTTCTTCAACGTCCAGCCGTCGGAAATCGCCAAGGTCTTCGTGGTCATCTACCTCGCAGGTTACCTGGTGCGTCGTCAGACCGAGGTGCGCGAGAGCTGGATGGGCTTCTTCAAGCCGTTCATCGTTTTGCTGCCCATGGCCGGCCTGCTGCTGATGGAGCCTGACTTCGGCGCCACCGTGGTGATGATGGGCGCTGCGGCGGCCATGCTGTTCCTCGGTGGGGTGGGGCTGTTCCGCTTCTCGCTGATGGTGGTGCTGGCGGTGGTCGCGGTGTTCATTCTGGTTCAGGCGCAACCCTACCGGATGGCGCGCTTGATCACCTTCACCGACCCCTGGTCCGACCAGTTCGGTTCGGGCTACCAGCTGACCCAGGCACTGATTGCCTTCGGTCGTGGCGAGTGGCTGGGCGTCGGCCTGGGCAACAGCGTACAGAAACAGTTCTATCTGCCCGAGGCGCACACCGACTTCGTGTTCTCGGTGCTGGCCGAAGAGCTTGGCGTGGTTGGCTCGCTGTGCACCGTGGCGCTGTTCGTGTTCGTCACCATCCGAGCCTTGTACATCGGCCTGTGGGCCGAGAAGGCCAAGCAGTTCTTCGCCGCCTACATGGCCTTCGGCCTGGCCTTCCTGTGGATCGGCCAGTTCCTGATCAACATTGGTGTGAACGTGGGCCTGCTGCCGACCAAGGGGCTGACGCTGCCATTCCTCAGCTACGGGGGCAGCTCGCTGGTGATCTGCTGCGCCTGTGTGGGGCTGTTGCTGCGTATCGAGTGGGAGAGTCGAACACACCTGGGCAGCGAGGAACACGAGTTCAAAGAGAGCGATTTTGCCGAGGAGACCAGTCATGGCCGCTGATGGCAAGAACGTACTGATCATGGCCGGTGGCACCGGGGGGCATGTGTTCCCGGCCCTGGCCTGCGCCCGCGAATTCCAGGCGCGCGGCTACAGCGTGCATTGGCTGGGTACGCCACGGGGTATCGAGAACGAACTGGTGCCCCAGGCCGGCTTGCCGCTGCACCTGATCCGGGTCAGCGGGCTGCGTGGCAAGGGCAAGCTGTCGCTGCTCAAGGCGCCGTTCACCCTGGTCAAGGCCGTGCTGCAGGCGCGGCGCATCATTCGTGAGCTCAAGCCGGTGTGCGTGCTGGGCTTTGGCGGCTATGTCACAGGCCCTGGCGGTGTTGCCGCGCGGCTGTGCGGTGTGCCGCTGGTGATTCACGAACAGAATGCCCGCGCGGGTACCGCCAATCGGCTGCTGGTGCCACTGGCCGCACGAGTCTGCGAAGCTTTCCCCGACACCTTCGCTGCCAGCGAAAAACGTCGGACTACCGGTAACCCGGTGCGCCCGGAACTGTTCCTGGAAGCGCCCCGTGCGGCACTTGCCGAGCGTCGTGCGCGCCTTCTGGTGCTCGGCGGCAGCCTCGGTGCGGAACCATTGAACAAATTGCTGCCTAAGGCCCTGTCCGAAGTGACTGCAGACCTGCGTCCAGAGGTGTTCCACCAGGCTGGCAAGCAACATGCGTCGATCACCGCCGAGCGTTATCGCGAGGCCGGGATCGAGGCTCAGGTAGAGCCTTTCATCAAAGACATGGCCCACGCTTATGGCTGGGCCGACATGGTGGTGTGCCGGGCCGGCGCCCTGACCGTCAGCGAACTCGCGGCGGCGGGCCTGCCCTCGATGCTGGTGCCCTTGCCCCACGCGATCGACGATCACCAGACCCACAACGCCCAATATCTGGCTCGCGAAGGTGCTGCCTTCCTGATGCCACAAGCGACAACTGGCGCAGCGCAGCTCGCTGAACGCCTGAACGAGGTGCTGATGCAACCCGAGAAACTCAACACCATGGCCGGCACTGCACGTCGCCTGGCCAAGCCTGCTGCAACCAGCACCGTGGTCGATATCTGCCTGGAGGTGGCCCATGGTTGAAAGCCAGAAAGCCATGCCGCAGCCCAAGATGGGCCGCATTCGTCGCATTCACTTCGTCGGTATCGGCGGCGTGGGCATGTGCGGTATCGCCGAAGTGCTGCTGAACCTGGGCTACGAAGTGTCCGGTTCCGACCTCAAGGCCTCGCCGGTCACCCAGCGCCTGGAGTCGTTCGGCGCCGAAATTTTCGTGGGTCACCGTGCCGAGAACGCTGCCACCGCCGATGTACTGGTGGTTTCCAGCGCAATCAATCCGGCCAACCCTGAAGTTGCCACCGCGCTCGAGCGCCGTATCCCGGTGGTGCCGCGTGCCGAAATGCTGGCCGAGCTGATGCGCTACCGCCACGGCATCGCCGTCGCCGGTACCCACGGCAAGACCACCACCACCAGCCTGCTGGCCTCGGTGTTCGCTGCCGGCGGCCTGGATCCGACCTTCGTCATCGGTGGCCGTCTGACCGCCGCTGGCACCAACGCCCAGCTCGGTACCAGCCGCTACCTGATCGCCGAAGCCGATGAAAGCGATGCCAGCTTCCTGCACCTGCAGCCGATGGTCGCCGTCGTCACCAATATCGACGCCGACCACATGGCAACCTACGAAGGTGACTTCAACAAGCTGAAGAAGACCTTCGTCGAGTTCCTGCATAACCTGCCGTTCTACGGTCTGGCCGTGATGTGCCTGGACGATCCGGTCGTGCGCGAGATCCTGCCTCAGGTCAAGCGCCCGACCGTCACCTATGGCTTCAGCGAAGAGGCCGACATCCGCGCCATCAATGTGCGCCAGCAGGGCATGCAGACGCATTTCACCGTGCTGCGTCGCGACTGCGAGCCGCTGGAAGTGTCGGTGAACATGCCGGGCAACCACAACGTGCTCAACGCCCTGGCCACCATCGCCATCGCCACCGACGAGGGCATCAGTGACGATGCCATCATCCAGGGGCTGTCGGGCTTCCAGGGTGTGGGGCGACGCTTCCAGGTGTATGGCGAGCTGCCAGTCGAAGGCGGCAGCGTGATGCTGGTCGACGACTATGGCCATCACCCCACCGAAGTGGCGGCGGTGATCAAGGCCGTGCGCGGTGGTTGGCCGAGCCGGCGCCTGGTCATCGTCTACCAGCCGCACCGCTACAGCCGCACCCGCGATCTTTACGACGACTTCGTGCAGGTGCTGGGTGATGCCAACGTGCTGCTGCTGATGGAAGTCTATCCGGCCGGCGAGGAGCCGATCCCCGGCGCCGACAGCCGCCAGCTGTGCCACAGCATCCGCCAGCGCGGCAAGCTGGACCCGATCTACATCGAACGTGGCGCTGAGCTTGCGCCACTGGTCAAGCCGCTGCTGCGCGCCGGTGACATCCTGATCTGCCAGGGTGCCGGCGATGTGGGTGGCCTGGCCCCGCAACTGATGAAAAGCCCGCTGTTCGCTGGCGCTGTCGCCAAGCAGGAGAAACCGCTGTGAGTACCGCCTACGACAAACTGCACTCCACGCTCGACGTCAAGGCCTTCGGCCGCGTCGCCGTGCTCTATGGCGGCAAGAGCGCCGAGCGCGAGGTTTCGCTCAAGTCGGGTGCGGCGGTGATCGAGGCGCTGACCTCGGCCGGTGTGGATGTGGTTGCCATCGATGTGGGCGACGATCTGCTCGCGCGCCTGCAAAGCGAGAAGATCGACCGTGCCTTCATCATTCTTCACGGCCGCGGTGGTGAAGACGGCAGCATGCAAGGCTTGCTCGAGTGTCTGGGCATTCCCTACACCGGCAGCGGCATCCTCGCCTCGGCACTGGCCATGGACAAGCTGCGCACCAAGCAGGTGTGGCAGAGCCTGGGTATCCCGACCCCGCGTCACGCCGTGCTGGCCAGCGAAAGCGACTGTGTCGAGGCAGGCAAGGAACTGGGCTTCCCGCTGATCGTCAAACCGGCCCATGAAGGTTCCAGCATCGGCATGGCCAAGGTGAACAGTGTCGAAGAGCTTGTTGCCGCCTGGCAGGACGCCGCCCGCTACGACTCGCAGGTGCTGGTCGAGCAGTGGATCCATGGCCCGGAGTTCACCATTGCGGTGCTGCGCGGGCAGGTGCTGCCACCGATCGCACTGGGTACGCCGCACGTGTTCTACGACTACGACGCCAAGTACATCGCCAACGACACCCAGTACCGCATTCCCTGCGGCCTGGACGCCGGCAAGGAACAGGAACTGATGGACCTGACTGCACGCGCCTGCGATGCCATCGGCATCGAGGGCTGGGGCCGTCTGGATGTAATGCAGGACGAGCAGGGCCGGTTCTGGCTGCTCGAAGTCAACACCGCACCTGGCATGACTGATCATAGCCTGGTGCCCATGGCGGCCCGCGCGGCCGGTCTGGACTTCCAGCAACTGGTGCTGGCGATCCTGGCCGAAAGCGTAGCGACGCGAGGTTAAGAGCCATGCAAGGCGCGATGATACGTCAGCAGCAACCCGTTACCGGCCGTAGCAAGCCGGTGCCACGTGGTGCCAGCCGACTGGTGGCCGACGAGCCCGTATCGGCGCGCCTGCCACGACCCAGTTTCGGTGGGTTGAAACGCCTGCTGTGGCCGGTGCTGCTGGTCGCTGCCGGCTTCGGTGCCTATGAAGGCGCGATCCGCTTGATGCCTTACGCCGACCGGCCGATCACCAAGATCGCCGTGCAGGGTGATCTGAGCTACATCAGCCAGCAGGCGGTGCAGCAGCGTATCGCGCCTTATGTCGCCGCGAGCTTCTTCAGTGTCGACCTGCCGGCGATGCGTGCGGAGCTCGAGCAGATGCCATGGATCGCCCATGCCGAAGTGCGTCGGGTATGGCCGGACGAGGTGGTGATCCGCCTCGAGGAACAACTGCCGGTCGCGCGCTGGGGCGATGAGGCCTTGCTCAACAACCAGGGCCAGGCGTTCACCCCGCGCGAGCTGGCCAACTATGAGCATTTGCCGCAGCTGTTCGGGCCGCAGCGCGCTCAGCAACAAGTCATGCAGCAGTATCAGGTATTGAGCCAGATGCTGCGCCCCATGGGCTTCTCCATCGCTCGCCTGGAGCTGCGCGAGCGAGGCAGCTGGTTCCTGACCACTGGCGCGGGTAGCGCCGGTCCTGGCGTCGAGCTGCTGTTGGGGCGCGATCATCTGGTGGAGAAGATGCGCCGGTTCATTGCCATTTACGACAAGACACTCAAAGAGCAGATCACCAACATCGCCCGCATCGATCTGCGATACGCCAACGGATTAGCGGTTGGCTGGCGGGAACCGAATGCACCGACGACGGCCCAACCCGCCGTTGCGAAGAATTAGAGAGAGGCAGGACCATGGCAAACGCGCATAGCGGCAAAATGATCGTCGGGCTGGACATTGGCACCTCCAAGGTGGTGGCGCTGGTGGGCGAAGTGGCGGCGGACGGCACCCTGGAGATCGTCGGGATCGGGACGCATCCCTCCCGCGGCCTGAAGAAAGGCGTGGTGGTGAATATCGAGTCGACCGTGCAGTCGATCCAGCGCGCGGTGGAAGAAGCGCAGCTGATGGCCGGCTGCCGTATCCACTCGGCGTTCGTCGGTGTTGCCGGCAACCATATTCGCAGCCTGAACTCCCATGGCATCGTCGCCATCCGCGACCGTGAGGTCAGCGTCGCCGACCTCGAGCGCGTGCTCGACGCCGCCCAGGCCGTGGCCATCCCGGCCGACCAGCGCGTGCTGCACACCCTGCCGCAGGACTACGTGATCGACAACCAGGAAGGTGTGCGTGAGCCACTGGGCATGTCTGGCGTGCGTCTGGAGGCGAAAGTCCATGTGGTCACCTGTGCGGTCAACGCCGCCCAGAACATCGAGAAGTGCGTGCGCCGCTGCGGCCTCGAGATTGACGACATCATTCTCGAACAACTGGCCTCGGCTTACTCGGTGTTGACCGATGACGAGAAAGAACTGGGCGTGTGCCTGGTGGATATCGGCGGCGGCACCACCGACATCGCCATCTTCACCGAAGGCGCGATCCGCCACACCGCGGTGATCCCGATTGCTGGCGACCAGGTCACCAACGACATCGCCATGGCCCTGCGCACGCCCACGCAGTACGCCGAGGAAATCAAGATCCGCTACGCCTGCGCCCTGGCCAAGCTGGCCGGTGCCGGCGAGACCATCAAGGTGCCGAGTGTCGGCGATCGTCCGCCGCGCGAACTGTCGCGCCAGGCCCTGGCAGAAGTGGTCGAGCCGCGTTACGACGAACTCTTCACCCTGATCCAGGCCGAGTTGCGTCGCAGCGGCTACGAGGACCTGGTGCCGGCCGGCATCGTCCTTACCGGCGGTACTTCGAAGATGGAGGGCGCCGTGGAACTGGCCGAAGAAATCTTCCACATGCCGGTACGCCTCGGCGTGCCGCACAGCGTTCGGGGGCTGAGCGACGTGGTGCGCAACCCGATCTATTCAACCGGCGTGGGACTGCTCACCTACGGCCTGCAAAAGCAGACCGAGGACCTGCCCCTGACCGGCAACAGCAGCAGCAACAGCTATGGCGATGAACCTAAGGCCCCGGTGCTTGAGCGCTTCAAGCGCTGGGTCCAAGGCAACTTCTAAGTTTCAAAGCAGTAGTGGTAGGCGCAAAAACTAGAGAACTGTAAGGAGAGGGAAAATGTTCGAGCTCGTAGACAACGTCCCGCAAAGCCCGGTCATCAAAGTGATCGGTGTCGGTGGTGGTGGTGGCAACGCCGTCAACCACATGGTCAAAAGCAGCATCGAAGGTGTGGAATTCATCTGCGCCAACACCGATGCCCAGGCGCTGAAGAACATTGGCGCACGCACCATCCTGCAACTGGGGACCGGTGTGACCAAGGGCCTGGGTGCCGGTGCCAATCCGGAAGTCGGTCGTCAGGCCGCGCTGGAAGACCGTGAGCGCATCGCCGAAGTGCTGCAAGGCACCAACATGGTGTTCATCACCACCGGCATGGGCGGCGGTACCGGTACCGGTGCTGCGCCGATCATCGCCGAAGTGGCCAAGGAAATGGGCATCCTCACCGTTGCGGTGGTGACCCGTCCGTTCCCGTTCGAGGGTCGCAAGCGCATGCAGATCGCCGACGAAGGCATCCGCATGCTGGCTGAAAGCGTCGACTCGCTGATCACCATCCCCAACGAGAAGCTGCTGACCATCCTGGGCAAGGATGCAAGCCTGCTGTCTGCCTTCGCCAAGGCCGACGACGTGCTGGCTGGCGCCGTGCGCGGTATCTCCGACATCATCAAGCGTCCGGGCATGATCAACGTCGACTTCGCCGACGTACGCACCGTGATGGGCGAGATGGGCATGGCGATGATGGGCACTGGCTGCGCCAGCGGTCCGAACCGCGCTCGTGAAGCCACCGAAGCGGCGATTCGCAACCCGCTGCTCGAAGACGTCAACCTGCAGGGTGCCCGCGGTATTCTGGTAAACATCACCGCAGGTCCTGACCTGTCGCTGGGTGAGTACTCCGATGTGGGTAGCATCATCGAGGCCTTCGCCTCCGACCACGCAATGGTCAAGGTCGGCACCGTGATCGATCCTGACATGCGCGACGAGCTGCACGTCACCGTGGTTGCCACTGGCCTGGGTGCGCGCATCGAGAAGCCGGTCAAGGTCGTCGACAATACCCTGCAGACCGCACAGCAGGTGTACGAGTCCTCCAATCCGGCCCCGGTTCGCCAGGAGCAGTCGGCGGTGAACTACCGTGACCTGGAGCGTCCGACCGTGATGCGCAACCAGGCGCATGCGGGCGCTGCGGCCGCGGCTAAACTCAACCCACAGGACGATCTGGACTACCTTGACATCCCGGCCTTCCTGCGTCGCCAGGCCGATTGATGGAATTTATCAGGGGTATAAGGGTGATTGGTGTTCAGCAAAGGCCGGGTCTGCTATCATTCTCAGCCTTTGTTGATACCAATTCGCAATTAGCGCTAAAGCGGCCAATGCCATGATTAGACAACGCACCCTGAAGAATACCATTCGTGCCACAGGTGTCGGCCTGCATTCCGGAGAGAAGGTCTACCTGACTCTCAAGCCAGCACCCGTGGATACCGGCATCGTTTTCCGCCGCGCCGACCTCGACCCTGTGGTCGAAATCCCGGCGCGTGCGGCCAACGTCGGCGAGACAACCATGTCGACGACGCTGGTCAACGGTGACGTCAAGGTCGATACGGTAGAGCACCTGCTCTCCGCCATGGCGGGCCTGGGCATCGATAACGCCTACGTCGAGCTCTCCGCCTCGGAAGTGCCGATCATGGATGGCAGCGCCGGACCCTTTGTATTCCTGATTCAGTCCGCCGGCCTGGAAGAACAGGACGCCGCGAAAAAGTTCATCCGCATCCTGCGCGAAGTGAGCGTGGAGGAGGGCGACAAGCGCGCCACCTTCCTGCCTTTCGACGGGTTCAAGGTGAGCTTCGAGATCGACTTCGATCATCCGGTCCTCAAGGGCCAGACCCAGAGTGCAGTGGTTGATTTCTCCAGCACGTCGTTCGTGAAGGAAGTCAGCCGAGCACGCACCTTCGGTTTCATGCGTGACATCGAGTACCTGCGCAAGCACAACCTTGCGTTGGGCGGCAGTGTCGAGAACGCCATCGTGGTCGACGAGACCGGTGTGCTCAACGAAGACGGACTTCGCTCCGATGACGAATTCGTCAAGCACAAGATCCTCGACGCCATCGGCGACCTCTATCTGCTGGGCAACAGCCTGATCGGCGAGTTCAAGGGCTACAAGTCCGGACACGCGCTGAACAACCAGTTGCTGCGCAAGCTGATCGCGGAAACGGACGCCTGGGAAGTGGTCACTTTCGAAGATGCCAGTACGGCACCGATCTCCTACATGCGCCCTGTTGCGGCCGTGTAAGTTCGAACACTCTCTAGTTCATTGAGGCCACCTTCGGGTGGCCTTTTTTATTGGCGCGCCCATGGCAGAGCAGTGTTTGGCACTTTCGGAAATAGCGCCGGGAACTTCAGGTCTTGTCGTGGGCGTGTGCAGCAAGCCGCTCCAGCGCGGCCCGCAGTTTTTCGTCACCAATGCCTTGCGCTGTCTCGCGCAGGCTTTGTGCCGCCTGTTGCGACAACTCGGTGGTCTGTGTAGGGCGGGCGGGGGCGCCGACGGGTGGTTGCACCTGGAATCTGATGCGCTGCAGGTTGGCGAAGGCGTCCATGGCGCGCAGCGTGGTCAGCAGGCGCTTCTGCTGGTAGCGCAGACGGGTGGCCCAATGGCCGTCGGTCACCACCAGGAGCAAACAGCCATCGCGCCAGGAGGCCACATGACAGTGTGCCCGGGCAGCGGGCTGCAACTGGCTTTCCAGCAAACGCTGCAGATGCTCGAGGCGCTCGGCCTGGTTGAGCAGCAGGCGCAGCGGCCTGGCCTGGCGCAGCAAGGCGGCGGGTGGCTGGGCGGAAGGGGGTTTGTAGGCCATCTGAGTACGCATGAGGTTACAAGATTGGCAGTCTAACAGATGCCACCAGGGCCGTTGCCTGTGCCGGACGCTTTGCCGGCAGCCCGCTGCTGAGGACGGTGCAGCGCGTGTGCGCGCAGGCCTGCGCGCGAGGCGGCCCAACACGTTTCATGTCTGGCTGCCTTGAACTTGGTGAAAATGTCCCTATGTTAGAGAAGCCCCGTTTAAAGCGCTGTGCCAGCATCGTGGAAATCCACCACTTTCCTCACCAACGTTTCCGGGTAGAATGCTCGTTCGCATGCGGCCCAAGGGCTGCACGGGCGACTCACGGGGCCGCCCTCCATCCCTAAGTGTGGAAGATCCTGCCGATATGTTTGCGCCTTTGTTAAAAAAACTTTTTGGAAGCAAGAACGAGCGTGAAATCAAGCGCATGCTCAAGACGGTCAGCACCGTCAATGCCTTCGAAGAGAAGATGGTGGCCCTCTCCGACGAGCAGCTGCGTGGCAAGACCGCAGAGTTCAAAGAGCGCCTGGCCAAAGGCGAAACCCTCGACCAGCTGTTGCCCGAAGCCTTCGCCGTGGCCCGTGAGGCCGGCAAGCGTGTCATGGGCATGCGCCACTTCGATGTCCAGCTCATCGGCGGCATGACCCTGCACGAGGGCATGATCGCAGAAATGCGTACCGGTGAAGGCAAGACCTTGGTCGGTACTCTGGCGGTATACCTGAACGCGCTGTCCGGCAAGGGCGTGCACGTGGTCACGGTCAACGACTACCTGGCTCGCCGTGACGCCAACTGGATGCGTCCGCTTTACGAATTCCTCGGCCTCAAGGTGGGCATCGTCTCGGCCTTCCAGCCGCCGGAGGAAAAGCGCGCCGCCTATGCTGCCGACATCACCTACGGCACCAACAACGAATTCGGTTTCGACTACCTGCGCGACAACATGGCGTTCAGCCAGGACGAGAAGTTCCAGCGTGAGCTGAACTTCGCCGTGATCGACGAAGTCGACTCCATCCTCATCGACGAAGCGCGTACCCCGCTGATCATCTCGGGCCAGGCCGAAGACAGCTCCAAGCTGTACATCGAGATCAATCGCCTGATCCCGCGCCTGAAGCAGCACATCGAAGAAGTCGAAGGCCAGGTGACTCAAGAGGGTCACTTCACCATCGACGAGAAGAGCCGCCAGGTCGAGCTCAACGAGGCAGGTCACCAGTTCATCGAAGAGATGCTCACCCAGTCCGGCCTGCTGGCCGAAGGCGAGAGCCTCTACTCGGCCCACAACCTGGGCCTGCTCACCCATGTCTACGCGGGCCTGCGTGCGCACAAGCTGTTCCACCGCAACGTCGAGTACATCGTCCAGGACGGTCAGATCCTGCTGATCGACGAGCATACCGGCCGCACCATGCCAGGCCGTCGCCTGTCCGAGGGCCTGCACCAGGCCATCGAGGCTAAGGAAAACCTGAACATCCAGGCCGAAAGCCAGACCCTGGCCTCGACCACCTTCCAGAACTACTTCCGTCTCTACACCAAGCTGTCCGGCATGACCGGTACCGCCGACACCGAAGCGTTCGAGTTTGCCCAGATCTACAGCCTCAACGTGATGGTCATTCCGCCGAACAAGCCGCTGGCTCGGAAAGACTTCAACGACCTGGTCTACCTCACCGCCGACGAGAAGTACGCAGCGATCATCGCCGACATCAAGGAAAGCATGGCCCAGGGCCGTCCTGTCCTGGTGGGTACCGCGACCATCGAGACCTCCGAGCACATGTCCAACCTTCTGCAGAAGGAAGGCATCGACCACAAGGTCCTGAACGCCAAGTATCACGAAAAGGAAGCCGAGATCATCGCCCAGGCCGGTGCGCCGGGCGCCCTGACCATCGCCACCAACATGGCCGGTCGTGGTACCGACATCCTGCTGGGCGGTAACTGGGAAGCCGAAGTCGCCGCACTGGAGAACCCGACCAGCGAGCAGATCGCGCAGATCAAGGCCGACTGGCAGAAGCGCCACCAGCAGGTTCTGGAAGCCGGTGGCCTGCACGTGATCGCCTCCGAGCGTCACGAGTCGCGTCGTATCGACAACCAGTTGCGCGGTCGTGCCGGCCGTCAGGGCGATGCCGGTTCGAGCCGTTTCTACCTGTCGCTGGAAGACAGCCTGATGCGTATCTTCGCCTCCGACCGGGTGAAGAACTTCATGAAGGCGCTGGGCATGCAATCCGGCGAGGCCATCGAGCACCGCATGGTCACCAACGCCATCGAAAAGGCGCAGCGCAAGGTCGAAGGTCGCAACTTCGACATCCGCAAGCAGCTGCTCGAATACGACGACGTGGCCAACGAGCAGCGCAAGGTGATCTACCACATGCGCAACAGCCTGCTGGCTGCCGAGAACATCGGCGACACCATCGCCGAGTTCCGCAAGGAAGTGCTCGACGCCACCATCAGCCAGCACATTCCGCCGCAGTCGCTGCCCGAGCAGTGGGACGTGGCCGGTCTTGAGGCTTCGCTGTCCAGCGACTTTGCCATGAAGCTGCCGATCCAGCAGTGGCTCGACGAGGACGATCACCTCTACGAGGAAACCCTGCGCGAGAAGCTGCTGAACGAGATCACCACCGCCTACACCGAGAAGGAAGACCAGGCCGGCATCGAGGCCCTGCGCACCTTCGAGAAGCAGATTCTGCTGCGTGTGGTGGACGACCTGTGGAAAGACCACCTGTCGACCATGGACCACCTGCGTCACGGTATCCACCTGCGCGGCTACGCCCAGAAGAACCCGAAGCAGGAGTACAAGCGCGAGTCGTTCACCCTGTTCCAGGAGCTGCTGGAGTCGATCAAGCGCGACACCATCCGTGTGCTGTCGCACGTCCAGGTCCGCCGCGAAGACCCTGCCGAAGAAGAAGCCCGCCTGCGCCGCGAGGCCGAGGCGCTGGCCAGCCGCATGCAGTTCCAGCACGCCGCTGCTCCAGGTCTGGAAGGCGAGCAACTGAGCGAGGAGGGCGCCGATGTGGCAGTTGCCTCTGCGCCGGTTCGCAACGAACAGAAGCTGGGCCGCAACGAGCCGTGCTGGTGTGGTTCGGGCAAGAAATTCAAGCATTGCCATGGTCAGATCGAGTGATTCGATCCGTCACCTGACATCTACAGGGCCGCTTGACGGCCCATCGCGGCACAAGGCCGCTCCTGCAGGCATCGCACAGAACCTGTAGGAGCGGCCTTGTGCCGCGATGGGGCGCAAAGCGGCCCCGCTTTTCGCAAACCATTCATTTTCTAGGAGCGCTTCAATGGCTGTCGGTCTCGGTCCCCTGCCTACCCTGCACCCGGTTCCCGGTTTCGAACTCGGCATCGCTTCGGCGGGCATCAAGCGCCCTGGGCGCAAGGACGTGGTGGTGATGCGCTGCGCCGAAGGCTCCAGCGTTGCTGGCGTGTTCACCCTCAACGCCTTCTGCGCCGCTCCCGTGATCCTCTCCAAGCAGCGCGTGCAGGGGACCGTGCGCTACCTGCTGACCAACACCGGTAATGCCAACGCTGGTACCGGTGCGCCGGGCCTGGCCGCCGCCGAGCGCACCTGCGCCAAGCTGGCCGAGCTGACGGGCGTGCCTGCCGAGTCCGTGCTGCCATTCTCCACCGGCGTGATCGGCGAGCCGCTGCCGGTCGAGAAGATCGAAGGTGCGCTGCAGGCTGCGCTGGACAACCTTTCGGAAAACCACTGGGCCGAAGCCGCTACTGGCATCATGACCACCGACACCCTGCCCAAGGGTGCCAGCCGCCAGTTCCAGCACGACGGCGTCACCGTCACCGTCACCGGTATCAGCAAGGGTGCGGGCATGATCCGTCCGAACATGGCCACCATGCTCGGCTACATCGCCACCGACGCCAAGGTCGCCCCGGCTGTGCTCAAGGACCTGATGCTCGACGGCGCCAACAAGTCGTTCAACCGCATCACCATCGACGGCGACACTTCGACCAACGACTGCTGCATGCTGATCGCCACCGGCAAGGCCAACCTGCCGGAGGTGACCGAAGCGAGCGGCGCGCTGTTCGAGGCGCTGAAGAAGGCCGTGTTCGAGGTGTGCATGGAAGTGGCCCAGGCCATCGTCCGTGACGGCGAAGGCGCGACCAAGTTCGTCACCGTGCAGGTCAACGGTGGTGGTAATCACCAGGAATGCCTGGACGTCGGCTATGCCGTCGCTCATTCGCCGCTGATCAAGACTGCGCTGTTCGCCTCCGATCCCAACTGGGGCCGCATCCTGGCCGCTGTCGGCCGTGCAGGCGTGCCGGAGCTGGACGTCAGCCTGATCGATGTGTACCTGGACAGCGTGTGCATCGCCAGCAAGGGCGGTCGCAGCCCGAGCTACACCGAAGAGCAAGGCTCGGCGGTGATGGCCCAGGAAGAGATCACCATCCGTATCGAGCTGGGTCGCGGCCAGTGCAGCGAAACCATCTGGACCACCGACCTGTCCCACGAGTACGTGAAGATCAACGCTGAGTACCGTACCTGATCCACCCAAGGCCGCTCCCACACGCTCGCAGGCCTGTGGGAGCGGCCTTGTGCCGCGATGGGCTGCGCAGCAGCCCCGAATCCCAAGATTTAACGGAGCCGAACCATGAGCTATCACCTGATCATCGGCGACAAGCTGTATTCCTCCTGGTCGCTGCGCGGTGCCCTGGCCCTGGAGCTGGCAGGCGTCGGTTATGACGAGACACTGATCAAGCTCAACCAGCCCGATACTCGCAAGCGCCTCCTCGAATTCTCGGCCACCGGCAAGGTGCCGCTGCTCAAGACCGAGCACGGTGTGATCGCCGACTCCCTGGCCATTGCCGAATACCTCAACGAACAGCATCCCGAGGCGCAGCTGTGGCCGGCGGATGTCGCTGCGCGTGCCCAGGCGCGATCGGCTTGTGCGCAGATGCACAGCGGTTTCTTCGCCTTGCGTGGTGCGATGCCGTTCGATCTGTCGCGCGACCAGGCCCTGGACAGCGTGCCGCTCGAAGTGCAGGTCGATATCGATCGCATCGTCGCCTTGTGGGCGGAGTGCCGTCTGATGGCCAAGGACGGCGGCCCGTTCCTGTTCGGACGACCCACACTGGCCGATGCCTTCTTCGCCCCGGTGGCAGTGCGTTTGCGTACCTATCGTGTGCAAGTGCCTGCGGATGCCGCGGCCTACATCGAAACGATCTACAACTGGCAAGCCTTCCAGGCTTGGCAGAAGGCGGGCCTGCTGGAGCGTAAAGGGTGAAGCGGATTCATGTAGTTGCAGCGGTCATTCGCGGCGCCGACGGGCGCATCCTGATCGCACGTCGCGCCGACACCCAGCACCAGGGCGGCCTGTGGGAGTTCCCCGGCGGCAAGGTGGAAGAGGGCGAGGGCGTCGAGGCCGCGCTGGCCCGTGAGCTGCACGAGGAGTTGGGTATCGCCGTCAGCGCCTCTCGGCCGCTGATCAAGGTCAGCCATGACTACCCGGACAAGCAGGTGCTGCTGGACGTGCGTGAGGTGTCGGCCTTCAGCGGCGAGCCCCACGGCGCCGAGGGCCAGCCATTGGCGTGGGTTGCGCCGCGAGATCTGGAGCAGTATGCGTTTCCCGAGGCCAACAAACCGATCGTGGCGGCTACGCGCCTGCCGGACCAGTACCTGATCACCCCGGATGGGCTCGATACCCCCGTGTTGCTGCGGGGCATCCAGCAGGCAGTGGCCTCGGGTATCAGGCTGATCCAGTTGCGTGCGCCAGACATGTACGACCCCAAGTACCGCGATGTGGCGGTGGATGCGGTCGGCCTCTGTGCGGGCAAGGCCCTGCTCATGCTCAAGGGGCCACTGGAGTGGCTGGGTGACTTCCCGTCCGCGGGTTGGCACCTGACGGCGGCGCAATTGCGCAAGTACGCTGCCAAGGGGCGACCGTTTCCGCAGAGTCGCTGGCTGGCGGCGTCCTGCCATGGCGCCGAGGAACTGGAGCTGGCACGGCAGATGGGCGTGGATTTTGTCACCCTGTCGCCAGTGCAGCCGACCCAGACCCACCCCGAGGCCACGCCGATGGGCTGGGAGGAGGCGCAGCGGTTGATCGCAGGCTTCAACCAGCCGGTGTTCCTGCTGGGCGGGGTCGGGCCGGGTGAGCGTGAGCGTGCCTGGGAGGCTGGCGCGCAAGGTGTTGCAGGGATTCGGGCGTTCTGGCCCGAAGTCTGAATATCTGGGGCCGCTTTGCGGCCCCGATAATTTCAGCCCTGCGGTTTCTCGGCAGGCTGCCACAGCACCTCGGCTATCCCCTGGCGTCGCCCGATGATCCGCGATGCGACAAACAGCAGGTCCGACAGCCGGTTGATGTAGGCCAACCCCACCCCTTCAAGCGGTTCGATGGCATTCAACTGCTGGCAGCGCCGCTCCGCCCCCCGCGCCTGGGCGCGGCACACATGGGCCTGGGCCACCAGTGCCGAGCCGCTGGGCAGAATGAAATTCTTCAGCGGCCCTAGCTCCTCGTTCCACCTATCGATGGCCGCTTCCAGGCGTTGTACTTCCGCCTGGTCCAGCGCCTGGTAGCTGGGCATCGCCAGCTCGCCGCCGAGGTCGAACAGACGATGCTGACAAGGCGCCAGCACCTCGCTCAGTTCATCCAGGCCGTGCTCGGCCAGCCCCGCGAGCAGCACGCCCAACTGGCTGTTGAGCATGTCCACCTCGCCGATGGCTTCGATGCGCGGATGATCCTTGGGGACGCGGCGACCGTCGCCAAGGCCGGTCTCGCCCTTGTCGCCGGTGCGGGTGTAGATCTTCGACAGGCGATAGCCCATGTCATGCCTCCGTCTTGGCCGAGGGCATGGCCCCCAGCGGGCTCAAGGGCAGGCGCAGGGTGAAGCAGGTGCCCTGGCCTGGGGTGGAATGCACCTCCATCTGCCCTTTGTGGTTGTTGGTGATGATGAAGTACGAGACCGAAAGGCCCAGGCCGGTGCCCTGGCCAATCTCCTTGGTGGTGAAGAACGGCTCGAAGGTGCGCTTGCGCACCGATTCGGGCATGCCGATGCCGTTGTCTTCCACCTGGATTTCGGCCCACGGCGGATTGAGGCGAGTGCGCAGGGTGATGCGACCGGGTTCGCTGGGTGCCGGGCGCTGATGGATGGCCTGGGCCGCGTTCTTCAGCAGGTTGAGCAGCACTTGTTCCAGCTCGTTGGCGGTGCAGGGCACGGGGCCGAGTTCGGGGTCGAACTGGCGGACGATGGCCTGGCCCTTGAAGTCGAAGCCCTCCGTCAGGTCGAAGTCGTTGCCGGCGATTTCCACCGCCTGGTCGATCAAGGCGGGCAGGTTGCAAGGCGCCAGTTGGCGGTTGCTGCGGCGGCTGAAACTGAGCATGTGGGTGACGATCTTCGCGGCCCGCGCGCCGGCTTGCTGGATGCCGTCGAGCAGTTGCGGCACTTCGCGGCTGTCCAGGTAGCGGTTGATGCTGGCCAGGTCGATGCCCAGTTCCTCGGCCTGTTCCTGATTGCGCGGTAGTTCCGGCGACAGGCGTCGACGAATGTTCTGCACGTTGTGCAGGATCGCGCCCAGCGGGTTGTTGATCTCGTGGGCCATGCCTGCCGCCAGCCCGCCGACCGAGAGCATCTTTTCCGACTGCACCATCATTTCTTCCAGCGACAGGCGCTGGGTGATGTCGTCGATGCGGATCACCACCCCGCGCCCGCCGCCGCCGGTCAGCGGGTAGAACGTGAGCGCGTAGTGGCGTGGCTCGTCGTCCTTGGGCCAAGTGACCCGCTCGACCTTCGCTACCCGGTGTTTTTCCACCGTCTCCTTGAGCTGTGGCAGGAATGGCTTGAGTGGCTCGAAAGCGATGAAGATGGGTTGGTTCAGCGCCTCGTCCAGCGGCGTTCCGGAAAGTACGGTGGCTTCCTGGTTCCATTGCGTGACGTAGAGCTGCTCGTCGAGGGCGATGAGTGCCGAAGGCATGGAGTCGATGATGCTGTTCAGGTAATTCTGGAAGCCTGTCAGCTTTTTCTCGATCTTGCTGCGTACCTGGACTTCCAGCTCCAGCTTGCGGTTGGTGTGGCGGGTCTCCTCGGCCAGGCCCTGGGCCTGGTCGAAGGCCGACTGGAACTCGTCGCGGGCACGCTTGAGCTGGTCTTCGCGCGCTTCGATACGCGACAGCATGGTGTTGAACGCCTCGGCAAGGCTGCCGATTTCGTCGTCGTTGCCACGTTGCGCACGCAGGGCGTAGCTCTCCTCGCGGGTCACCTGGCGCGAGAGCTCCTCGAGGCGGTTGATCGGCTGGGTGATCAGGCGCTTGATCTGGCGGGCGATGATCAGCCACAGCAGAATGCTGAACACCAGGATCGCCAGGCTGGCAGACAGGGTGCCGGTATAGAACGCGACCGGCAATTCGCTGCTGGCCACCAGCAGCAGGTGCGCGGGCGGGCTGCCTGGACGGGGCAGGGCGATCAGCTGGGTGCTGCGAAACTCGGTGAGGCGCCAGCCGTCGATGTTGCGGAAGCGCTTGGGCATGCTCAGTGGCTGGCCATGTTGTAGTTGGGCCAGCAGGCGCCCGTCGCCGGCATACACGGCGGCGGCGCGCAGCGGTGAATAGCTGTCGAGCTCCTTGAGCAAGGCACTGGCGGTTTCCGGGGTGTCGCTGGCGCGCGCGGAAAGCTGCGGGTTGGCGACCAATCGGCCGATGGTCTGCAGCGCCTGGGGAGCCATGCTCTCCTGGGTGATCCAGTAGGCGGCGCTGATGAAGGCCAGGTTGGCCACCAGCAGGATGGTGACCAGCAGCACCAGCAGGGCGGCCAGCAGTTTTTGCCCGACCGGGAGGTTTTCCAGGCGTTGGCGCAGGGTCATGGGCGAGGTGATGTCCGTGTCGGTGGGTGGGCAGCGTCAGTCGCTGGGCAGGTTGCGTGCCTGCAGGTTATCGACCAGGCGTTGGCGCAGGTGTTCCAGGCCAGGTGTCGCCAGGCCATGCCGGGCGGCAACGTCGCAGGCATGGCCAAGCAGGTAGTGCAGCTCGGTACGTCGGCCTGCGCGCACGTCCTGGTACATCGAAGAGTAGTTGGCCGCGGTCGCCACGATCACCCGTTGGACGTCATCGGCCAGGTTTTCGGCCGCTTGCGCTTGCCCGGCACTGCGCAGCAGGGTGCTCAGTTCCAGGCACAGTTCGTCGACTTCAAGCAGGTGACCAAGCAGCCCGCCATTCTGGCAGTCGTAAAGCACCGTCAGCGGGTTGATCGCGCAGTTGAGTGCAAGCTTGCGCCACAGGCGGGTGAGTATGTCCAACGACCACTCGGCCGGGATGCCGGCCTCGCTCAGATCGCCGAACCATTCGGGGACGCCAGGATTGCCCGGATCGCCCAGCCAGTTGAAGCCCTGGCCGGCGAACCGCACCTGCCAGTCGCGCTCGCGAAACGCTCCTTCGGTGCTGGAGGCGAAGATACAGCGGGCGTGGGGAGCCTGCTCGGCCACTTCATCCTGGCTGCCGAGGCCGTTCTGCAGCAGGATCAGCTCAGCACCTTCGGCCAGCCGCGGCGCCAGGCGCGCGACGGCAGGCGCGGCGTCGTAGGCCTTGCACGCCACCAGCAGGCGGTGGATGGGGCCTTCGCCCTCGCAGGTCTGTGCCGGGATGGCGAATTGCGTTGCCTGGTGCTGTTCGATCAGGGTCAGGCCGCCTTCGGCTTCATAATCTGACAGGCGCTGTTCGTCGCGCAGCACCAGGCGCACGGCCTTGCCCGCCCGTGCCAGGCGACAGGCCCAGAGGCTGCCGAGGCTGCCGGCGCCGAGAATATGCCAGGTGCTGCTCATCTGCGTTTCGCAACCCGTTATAATGAGCCCGCATTTTAACCATCAAACCCGACGCGCTCCATCTTCAAGCCGAGCGCGCTTTTATTTTATGGAGAACAACCATGCCTTCGTTCGACGTGGTATCGGAACTGGACAAGCACGAAGTGCAGAACGCGGTCGAAAACGCCATCAAGGAGCTAGATCGCCGCTACGACCTCAAGGGCAAGGGCAGCTTCGAGTTCAAGGACAAGGAGCAGACCGTGATGCTCACTGCCGAAGCCGAATTCCAGCTCGAGGCGATGATCGAAATCCTGCGCCTGGCGCTGGTCAAGCGCAAGATCGACGTCAAGTGCCTGGAAACCAAGGATCCCTATGCTTCCGGCAAGGAAATGAAACAGGAAGCCAAGTTCCGCGAGGGCATCGACAAGGAGCTGGCGAAGAAGATCGTCGCCCACATCAAGGATGCCAAGCTCAAGGTCCAGGCCGCCATTCAGGGCGAACAGGTGCGGGTCACCGGCAAGAAGCGCGATGACCTGCAGGAAGCCATCGCGGCCCTGCGCGCCAAGGAATTTGACATGCCGCTGCAGTTCAACAACTTCCGCGACTGATTCTGCGGGGCAGGAACCTTGATGGCACACCAATGTCCATCGCTTCCTGCGACCGCTGAATGTCCGGCGGTCTGCTTTACTGTGCACGTGTCGTTCGACATCAGGAGATGAACATGGATTTGAACGCTGAAGTCGATCAACTGGTACGCCAGTCCGAGACTTGGATTCCCTTGATCATGGCGTACGGCAGTCGTTTGTTGCTGGCGCTGCTGACCCTGGCGATCGGCTGGTGGATCACCAACAAGATCAGTGATCGATTGGCCAGGCTCGTCGGCTTGCGGGTAGCTGACCCGGCGTTGCAGGGTTTCATCCGCACGCTATCCAACATCGTGCTCAAGGTGATGCTGGCGATCAGCGTGGCGTCGATGATCGGCATCGAAACCACCTCGTTCGTCGCGGCCATGGGTGGTGCCGTGCTGGCCATCGGCCTGGCCTTGCAGGGCAGCCTGGCAAACTTTGCCGGTGGCGTGCTGATCCTGCTGTTCCGCCCGTTCCGCATCGGCGACTGGATCGAGGCCCAGGGTGTGAGCGGCACCGTCGACAGCATCCAGATCTTCCACACCGTGCTGCGTAGCGGTGATAACAAGACGGTCATTCTGCCTAACGGCACCTTGTCCAACGGCATCATCGTCAACACCAACCGCCAGCCGACGCGCAAGGTCGTGTTCGACGTGGGCGTGGACTACGAGGCCGACCTGCAGAAGGCGCGCAACGTGCTGCTGGAGCTGGCGCAGGATCCTCGGGTGCTGCCCGACCCAGCGCCTCAGGCGGTGGTTGCAACGCTTGGTGACAGTTCGATCACCGTGTCGCTGCGCCTGTGGACCAAGACTGCCGACTACTGGGACGTGATGTTCATGCTCAATGAGCAGGCGCGGGATCGCCTGAAGGCCGAGGGGATCGACATTCCCTTCCCGCAGCGGGTGATTCGCGTGGTGCAGGAGACTGCCGCGCAGTAACCTGCACTGCAAAACAGGGCCCCTACAGGGGCCCTTGTTTTTTACGCCTTACACTTGTTCACAGCCAAAGCCGACGATCTCTGGCATATAGCCTGACCCCTCCTGTCTGCACCCGAAACGCCATCATGAAACCATTGTTGTATATCACCCCTCTGCGGGCCCTGTTGTTTGGTCTGACCCTCGCCCTGTTCGAACTGCTGACCTACCTGGCCAGCGATGCCGTCATGCCTGCCATGCCGGTGGTGGTCGACGATCTCAGGGCCAGCCCTGAATTCATTCCCCATGCCCTGAACCTCTACCTGCTCGGTGGCGTAGTGCTGCAGTGGCTGATCGGCCCGCTGGCCGACCGCTATGGCCGCCGTCCACTGCTGCTGACCGGCTGCGCCTTCTTTGGTGTGGCATGCCTTGCGACCTTCTGGGTGCATGACATCGGCCTGTTCAATCTGCTGCGCCTGCTGCAGGGCATTGGCCTGGGCTTCGTGGTGACGGTGAGCTATCCGGCGCTCAACGAGGCGTTCAGCGAGGCCGACGCGGTGCGCATGATGGCGCTGCTGGCAAACATTGCGTTGCTTTCGCCGTTGCTCGGGCCGCTGGTGGGGACGTTGATGCTGCAGTGGCTCGACTGGCGCTGGCTGTTCGTCGCCTTCGCGGTGGGCGCGGTGCTGTGCTGGGGGCTGCTGTATCGCCTGATGCCTGAAACCCTCGGGGTCGAGCGCCGTGATGGCTCGCGCCTGGCCTTCACGCCCATTCACCTGTTGCCCTTGCTGGCCGGTTACGCGCAGCTGCTGGGCAACCGTCGTTTTATGGCTGGCAGCGCGGCGTTGGGTTTGGTGGGCTTGCCGCTGATCGGCTGGATCGGCCTGTCGCCGGTCCTGCTGATCCATGACGAGGGGCTGAGCACCCTGGAATACGCGCTGTGGCAGCTGCCGGTGTTCGGCGGGCTGATCCTCGGCAACCTGATCATCAACCGCATTGCGGATCGTTATCCGCTGCCCGCGCTGGTGCGCGGTGCCCTGTGGCCGTATCTGGCCGGATTGTGCCTGATGGTGCTGGTGACCTGGCTGTATCCGACCGTGACCAGCGTGGTTGCCGGGATGTCGCTCTATGCACTGGGCCTGGGTGTGGCCAACGCGGTGCTGTACCGCATGACGCTGTTCTCCAGCGAGCAGAGCAAGGGGTTGGTGTCGGCGATGCTGGGGATGATCACCATCGCTTTGTTGGGGCTGGGGGGCGCGGTGTTGGCGATGTTGGGGGCGGGGGCGAGCCTGCTGCACTTTGCACTGGCAGCGGGGATTGCCGGGGCGCTGGCGCTTTGGCCGTTGTGGTTTGTGGTGGGCGGCCGGCCAGGGGAAGGGGCTATCGTTCAGTAGGCTTGAAAACGGCGTCGCTCTTTTCGCGGGCTTGCCCGCGAAAAGGACGACTCGATTGTCAGGGCTGCTCGGTCACCGAGCTTTCCGCCTGCGCCTGCTTGCCCCGTCCCACTTCCTGGCGCCAGTGCAGGGCGATCAGGATCAGTGTGGGGACACCTAGCAGGGCGGTGATCATGAAGAAGTTGTGATAGCCGAATTTCTCCACCATCACCCCCGAATAGCCGCCGATCAGCCGCGGCAGCAACAGCATGATCGAGCTGAGCAGCGCGTACTGGGTCGCCGAGAACTTCAGGTTGGTCAGGCTCGACAGGTAGGCGACGAACGCTGAGGTCGCCATGCCCGAGCTGAAGTTGTCCAGCGAGATGGTCACCACCAGCATTTCCAGGTTCGGCCCCATGTCGGCCAGCATCACGAACAGGATGTTGGTGGCCGCAGAGGCCACGCCGCCGATGAACAGGATCGGCAATATACCGAAGCGTACGATCAGCAGACCGCCAACACCGGCGCCGACCAGGGTCATGATCAGGCCGAAGATCTTGCTGACGCTGGCGATCTGGTCCTTGGTGAAGCCCATGTCGATATAGAACACGTTGGCCATCACGCCCATCACGGTGTCCGACATCCGGTAGGTGGCAATCAGCCCCAGCAGCAGCAAGGCCTGCCAGCGGTAGCGGACGATGAAGTCGTTGACGGGCGTGAGCACCGGCGCCAGGCCGCGACGGCCCATGGAAGACAGGCAGGCCCAGGTCAGCAGTGCATAGAGGATCAGGCGCAGGAAGGCGCGGTCCTCGAGCAGCAGGTCGAGCATGGTCGAGTCGCCGAACACCACGCTGGCCCAGTCGGTGTTGAACATCTGGGTGAAGCTGGCAGGCACCGAGACCAGCAGGACGATCAGCACGAACACTGACACCAGTTGGTGCATCAGCCCGTAGCGTGCCGCTGACAGTTGGGTGCGCAGCGGCACCGCGGGCTCGCGCATCACCAGCGTGGTGAACAATGCCGGCAACATGAGGATGCCGAACAGCACGTAGGTGCCGGTCCAGGCCTTGTGCAGGTAGCTGAAACCGGTGGAACCGAACCATTCGGCGAAGAACAGTGCACCTGCAGTAGCGAGCAGCGCGGCAACCCGGTAGCCAGCCATGTAGCTGGCGGCCAGGGCGGCCTGGCGCTGGTCGTCGGCGATTTCCAGGCGATAGGCGTCGACGGCGATGTCCTGGGTGGCCGAGGCGAAGGCGACCAGCACCGCGAGGGCGATCAGCCACGACAGGTGTTTCTGTGGGTCGCACAGCCCCATGCCGATCAGCCCGATGACGACCAGGACCTGCGACAGCAGCAGCCACGAGCGACGCCGTCCCATGCCGCCGAGCAGTGGCAGGCGCCATTGGTCGAGCAGGGGCGACCAGACCCATTTGAACGCGTAGGCCAGACCGATCAGGCTGGCGTAGCCGATGGTCTCACGGGCTACACCCGCCTCGCGCAACCAGACCGAGAGCGTGGAGAACACCAGCATGTAGGGCATGCCGGCGGCGAAGCCGAGCAACAAAAGCACCAGGGTAGACGGGCTGGCATAGGCAGCGAGCGCAGCGCGCCAGGTTTTACGGGGCATGGGCCAACATCTGCCTCAAGTTTGCGAAAACAAAGCGCGCACTCTAACCGCTGTGCTCCATTGCGCGCCAGCCATGGCGCGACATATCCACTCGATTATTGGCCACATTCACGCCCTCCGCGCGCAGCCTGGCGCGTTGTTCGTCGCCCGACGGCGTACCCAGTGGCAGGCTCAGGCGGCCACCGGCCCCGAGCACCCGATGCCACGGCAGGCGCGTGTCGGCCGGCAATTGCCCCAGGGTGCGGCCGACCCAGCGTGCGGCGCGGCCAAGACCCGCCAGTTCGGCGAGCTGGCCATAGCTGACGACCTTGCCTTCCGGAATCTCGCCCAGGACCGAATAAAGCGCCATTCGTCGGGCTTCGGGATCGTCCGGGTGCGGAATCGATTGATCAGACATCAGGCAATTCCTGATCTGAAGGTGGAAATAGACAAGTTGTTGTACGAAATGAGAATTGAACTCGTAGGCATAGGCCCGGTCTGTCCTTGCTCTGGTCGTGGGTATCCGGATAATGCCCGACTTTTTTTGTCCAACCGAACGCAAATTCTGCCTATGTATTCTAGAGCCTTGCTGTGCCTGTTCGCTGCTTCCCTCTCTGCGCCCGCGCTGGCTGACACCGTCTGGATGAAGAACGGTGATCGTCTGAGTGGCAAGATCAAGGTCTTCGACGGCGGCAAGCTGCTGCTGGAAACTCCCTATGGCGGCAGTATCGCGCTGGACTGGAAACAGGTTCAGACACTCGAGAGCGATCAGGAACTGCTGGTCAAACAGGATGCCTACTCGGGCGAGAAGGCCAAGTCGCTCAAGGCCGCCGAGCCTGGCAAGGTGACCCTGGCCAACGGTGAGGCGCCCAAGACCGTGGAGCTTGCCAGCATCGAGCAGATCATGAAGCCGCGCCCGCTGGTCGAGGACTTCCTGTGGAAAGGTAATGTCGACCTGGCGCTGGACTACAAGCGTGCCGAAAACGACACCGATGACTACGATGTCAGCTTCAAGACCACCGCACGTCACGGTCGCTGGCGGCACAACGCCGAAGGCGAGTACAACCGCGAAACCAAGGATGACGTCACCACCACCAACAACTGGAGCGCCGAGTACGCGCTGGACCGTTTCCTCACCGAAAAATGGTTCTGGCAGGGACGTCTGGAATACAAGCGCGACCAGATCGAGAATCTGGCGCGCCAGCGTACCGTCGGTACTGGCCCGGGCTATCAGTTCTGGGACGACGAGCTGGGCGCGTTCTCGCTTGGTTCGCTGATCAACCGCACCGACTACGAATACCGCGACGGCGGCAAGGATAACTTCTATTCGGCAGCGGTGAAGTGGGACTACAACCGCTACCTGATCGGCAAGAAGGTCGAGTTCTTCACCACCGGGGAGCTGGGCAAGCCATTCGGTTCGGTCGCCGATTACTCGCTGGATGCCGAGATGGGCCTGCGCTACAAGGTGACCGAGTGGGCCTCGCTCAACCTCAAGGCCGAGAAGGACCTGATCAAGGGCACCAGCGACAGCGACCTGGACAAGACCCGCTACACCGCAGGTTTCGGTGTGGCCTGGTAAGACCGCTCGCGTGGGGCTGTACAGCGCTCCTGTGGCAGGCGGCGGTGATAATGATTATCTTGTCACCCATCCAGTCCGCTGCCCCAGGAGTTTCCCGTGAGTACCAACGCCATCCGCCCCGCCCGGGAACTGCTGCTCGAAGAATACCGCGGCGTGCTCTCGACCCTGTCCAAGTCCATGCCCGGCTTCCCCTTCGGTTCGG
Source organism: Pseudomonas wayambapalatensis (assembly GCA_014268975.2). Lineage (GTDB taxonomy): Bacteria > Pseudomonadota > Gammaproteobacteria > Pseudomonadales > Pseudomonadaceae > Aquipseudomonas > Aquipseudomonas wayambapalatensis. The sequence continues at coordinate 1,341,149 of CP077096.1, forward strand.
TGGTGCCTTATTGCCTGGACGCCCAAGGGCACCCGCTGATCCTCATCAGCCGTATCGCCCAGCACACCCATAACCTGCAGAAAGACCCCAAGTGCTCGCTGCTGGTGGGCGAGCGTGACGCCGAAGACGTGCAGGCGGTGGGCCGCCTGACAGTGATGGCCGAGGCGCGCAAGCTGACCGACCAAGCCGCCATCGAAGCGGCTGCTGCGCGCTACTACCGATACTTCCCGGATGCCAGCAACTACCACAAGGCCCACGATTTCGATTTCTGGGTGCTGGAACCTGTGCGCCATCGCTACATCGGTGGTTTCGGCGCAATCCACTGGCTCGACGAGGTCACCTTGGCCAACCCATTCGCCGGAGGCGCAGAAGCCAGCATGATCGAGCACATGAACAGCGATCATGTCAACGCCATCGCCCATTACGTCGAGCTCACCGGTCTGCCGCGCAGTGCACCGGCCGAGATGGTCGGCATCGACAGCGAGGGCATGCACCTGCGCATCGGCCAGGCAATTCACTGGCTGGCCTTCCCGAATACTTGCAATACGCCGACACAAGTACGCGAGGCCTTGGTATTGCTGGCGCGCGCCGACCAGTGGCCGGCTGCGGCGAAAGTCGAGGGTTGAAATCGCGAGCAGTTGCATCCATCTGAGGTCTTATTGGAAGGTTCTCTTCCGTCGAGGAATCCTTGATGCGTGCTTTTCTACTGCTGTTCCTGATTTTTCCGGTGCTGGAGTTGTTCGTCTTCGTCAAAGTCAGCGCCGCCATCGGTTTCTTCCCGGCGCTGCTGCTGATCATCGCCGGTTCCGCCCTCGGCCTGCTGGTCATGCGCCTGGCAGGTCTTGCAACGGCGCTGCGCGCCCGTGAAAGCCTGCAGCGCGGCGAACTGCCCGCCGAGGACATGTTCCAGGGCCTGATGCTGGCTGTGGGTGGTGGCCTGCTGCTGCTGCCGGGTTTCATCAGCGACGTGCTGGGCCTGCTGTGCCTGTTGCCATTCACCCGTCATCTGGTGGCGCGCAAGTTGCGCCAACGGGCCGAGGCCCAGGCCACGCGCCAACGGGCGTTCCAGGATGATCCGTTCAACGGGCAGCCGCGCGATGGCGGCCATCGTCCGAACGTGATCGAGGGCGAGTACGAGCGCCGCGATAAATGATCGATAAATGACCCAGGGGGGCCGCTATGCGGCCCCTGCTTTTTTTCGGCCTGTGTACACAGATTAAAAAAATTCCATGGCAAGCCTTGTAATCGAATCGGGCGGCCTCATGTATGTGTCACCGCAAGGTTTCTGGTGGCGACACCAGACATGACACGCGGGGTTCGCAGGCCGCGAGCCCCCACCGGCAACGCCGGATAGCCTCAACCCGCCGGTGTCGACACCGGCCGATGAAAACCACAATTTGGGAGAGATCGACAATGAAGCTTCGTCCTCTGCATGACCGCGTCGTCATCCGTCGCAGCGAAGAAGAATCGAAAACCGCTGGCGGTATCGTCCTGCCGGGTTCGGCCGCTGAAAAACCAAACCGCGGCGAAGTCGTCGCCGTTGGCACCGGTCGCGTCCTGGACAACGGCGAAGTGCGCGCGCTGGCCGTGAAAGTGGGTGACAAAGTGGTTTTCGGCCCTTACTCGGGCAGCAACACCGTGAAAGTCGATGGCGAAGACCTGCTGGTGATGGCCGAGAACGAAATCCTCGCCGTCATCGAAGGCTGATTTCCCCGATTTCCCTGCTAAAGAATTCCAAGGATTAAACGATCATGGCTGCTAAAGACGTAAAATTCGGCGATTCCGCCCGCAAGAAAATGCTCGTTGGTGTCAACGTTCTGGCTGACGCTGTCAAGGCTACCCTCGGCCCGAAAGGCCGTAACGTTGTCCTGGCCAAGAGCTTCGGCGCTCCAACCATCACCAAAGACGGTGTTTCGGTTGCCAAGGAAATCGAACTGAAGGACGCCTTCGAGAACATGGGCGCCCAGCTGGTCAAGGAAGTTGCTTCCAAGGCCAACGATGCTGCCGGCGACGGCACCACCACCGCTACCGTTCTGGCTCAGGCCATCGTCAACGAAGGCCTGAAGGCCGTCGCTGCCGGCATGAACCCGATGGACCTCAAGCGCGGTATCGACAAGGCCACCGCTGCCGTCGTCGCCGAGCTGAAGAACCTGTCCAAGCCATGCGCCGACTCCAAGGCCATCGCTCAGGTCGGCACCATCTCTGCCAACTCCGACAGCTCCATCGGTGAAATCATCGCCGAAGCCATGGAAAAAGTCGGTAAAGAAGGCGTGATCACCGTTGAAGAAGGCTCGGGCCTGGAAAACGAACTGTCCGTCGTAGAAGGCATGCAGTTCGACCGTGGCTACCTGTCGCCGTACTTCATCAACAAGCCTGACACCATGGTTGCCGAGCTCGAAAGCCCGCTGCTGCTGCTGGTCGACAAGAAGATCTCGAACATCCGCGAACTGCTGCCGGTTCTCGAAGCCGTCGCCAAGTCGGGCCGTCCGCTGCTGATCGTCGCCGAAGACGTCGAAGGCGAAGCCCTGGCTACTCTGGTGGTCAACAACATGCGCGGCATCGTCAAGGTTGCTGCGGTCAAGGCCCCAGGCTTTGGCGACCGCCGCAAGGCCATGCTGCAGGACATCGCCGTCCTGACCGGCGGCCAGGTCATCTCCGAGGAAATCGGCCTGACCCTGGAAACCACCACCCTGGAGCACCTGGGCAACGCCAAGCGCGTCATTCTGTCCAAGGAAAACACCACCATCATCGACGGTGCTGGCGTTGACGCCGACATCGAAGCACGCGTCAAGCAGATCCGTGCCCAGATCGAAGAGACTTCCTCGGACTACGACCGTGAGAAGCTGCAAGAGCGTCTGGCCAAGCTGGCTGGCGGTGTTGCCGTGATCAAGGTCGGTGCTGGCACCGAAGTCGAGATGAAAGAGAAGAAAGCCCGCGTTGAAGACGCCCTGCACGCTACCCGTGCAGCCGTTGAAGAAGGCGTGGTGCCTGGCGGTGGTGTTGCCCTGGTTCGCGCCCTGGCAGCCATTGCCGAGCTCAAAGGCGACAACGAAGACCAGAACGTCGGTATCTCCCTGCTGCGTCGCGCTGTCGAAGCGCCGCTGCGTCAGATCACTGCCAACGCCGGCGACGAGCCAAGCGTTGTGGCCGACAAGGTCAAGCAGGGTTCGGGCAACTACGGCTACAACGCCGCGACCGGCGAGTACGGCGACATGATCGAGATGGGCATCCTGGACCCAGCCAAGGTTACCCGTTCGGCGCTGCAAGCCGCTGCTTCGATCGGTGGTCTGATGATCACCACCGAGGCCATGGTTGCTGACCTGCCGGAAGACAAGCCAGCTGCTGGCGGCATGCCAGACATGGGCGGCATGGGTGGCATGGGCGGCATGATGTAAGCCAGCCCTGGCCCCTAGCTGCATGAAAAAGCCCCGCCTTGTGCGGGGCTTTTTCATGGGCGCTTGTCAGACCTGCGTCGACTCAGGCAATGCCGCGCTCAGCCACGGTCAGCCGCGCCATTCCCCTGCGATAGAGCACCAGGTAATAGCAGCCCAATCCGATCAACCAGCAGAACACTGCGGTCCAGACGTTGTGCGAGAGAAAGTGCGCGCCCTGCATCATCCGGCCTATCGACAGCACCACCCCGACACCCGCCGCGAGGGCAAACGCACCTCGCGCCAGGCGAGGCTTGCGGTCACGCAGCACGAAGAACAATGCGAACAGGCTGAAACCGGTCGCTGCATGGCCGCCGGGCCAGCAGAGCCCTGGTTTGTCGGTCGCTGGTCGTGCTTCGAGCAGTTTGCTGTAGGTTTCCTTGCCGCCAAACTGGGTCAGGCTCCAAGGGCACTGTACTGCAGTCAGTTGCTTTAGCGGCGTGACAAAACCCGTGGACAGGCCCAGGGCCAGCACCAGGCAACCCAGTTCGCGACGCCAGTTACCCAGCCGTGACCAGAAGAAACTGGCGATGAACGCCACCACCGCCAGCAGCCCGACACCGATCACCGCTTGCTTGACGCGGTCATGCAGGATGGTCTCCAGGAAGTAGCTATGGCGCCCGATGAACTGACCCACCGACGGATCGAACATCAGGTTGGCCACGTCCATGTCCAGCGATGTGGCCTCGAGCAGCAGCAGAACCAGCGCGGTAGCCAGGGGGATGGCAAGGTACAGCCAGGGGTTGATCGGGCGGGGGCGGGCGGTGTGCATGAAGGCTCCACAGGCAAGGGGAAGGCATGAAGGATCGGGCATTTTCGGTCCGTTGCTATGCTGTGTGCGTGAAGGATCAGTGAAAAAAGCGTCAGTTGCGCTGTTTTTCCACCAAGGCTGGCGATGCCTGGCCAATGGCCGTAAGCTGCGCCTGCCGCGCACAGCGAAGCGCCGCACAGGAGACCTTGATGCGCATTCTACTGGTTGAAGACAACCGCGATATCCTCGCCAACCTGGCTGATTACCTGGGCATGAAAGGCTATACCGTCGACTGTGCCCAGGACGGCCTGTCGGGTCTGCACCTGGCCGCGACCGAACACTATGACCTGATCGTCCTCGATATCATGCTGCCCGGTATCGATGGCTACACCCTGTGCAAGCGCCTGCGCGAAGACGCCCGCCGCGACACCCCGGTGATCATGCTGACCGCCCGCGACCAGCTTGACGATCGCCTGCAGGGCTTCCGCTCGGGGGCCGACGATTACCTGCTCAAGCCTTTCGCCCTGTCCGAGTTGGCCGCGCGCATCGAGGCGGTACTGCGTCGCGCCCAGGGCGGTGGTCGGCGTACGCTGCAGGTGGCAGACCTGAGCTACGACCTCGACACGCTGGAAGTCACCCGTCAGGGCAAACTGCTCAAACTCAACCCGGTCGGCCTGAAGTTGCTGGCGGTGCTGATGCAGAAGAGCCCGCACGTGCTGCGCCGCGAAGTGCTCGAGGAAGCCCTGTGGGGCGACGACTGCCCCGACAGCGACAGCTTGCGCAGCCATGTCCATCAACTGCGCCAGGTGATCGACAAACCGTTCGAAAAGCCCCTGCTGCATACCGTCCATGGCGTCGGCTATCGCCTCGCCGAGGGTCGCGATGGAGTTTAAGCAGAGCCTTGCCCAACGCATCATCATTGCCTTTGCACTGATGAGCGCACTGGTTGCCGGTGCGTTTGCCTTCGGTATCGTCGCCACTGTTCACCTGGTCGAAGAGCGTCTGATTTCCTCGGTGCTGGGGGGCGATCTGCAGCGCCTGCTGCGCATGGACAGCGTCAGTGACTGGAGCCATCGCCCGCGCCCTGACCAGTTGTTCTACTTCAGCGGTGGTCGCGATGATTTCGAGTTGCCCAAGGACCTGCGGCATCTCGATGCCGGGTTCCACGAAGTGTTCCGTGACCAGCTCTCCTACCACGCCATGGTCGAGGTCGTGGACGGTCGTCACTATGTACTGTTGCAGGACCAGAGCGATTTCGAGGAGCGCGAGCGGGTGCTGTTCGCCGTGGTGGTCGTGGGCTTCCTGCTCAGCCTGGTGCTGGCGGCCTTCCTTGGCTGGTTGCTGGCGCGACGGGTCATGGCGCCAGTGATTCGCCTGGCGCGGCAAGTCCGCCATCGTGACCAGTTGCTCGGGTTGGCGCCGCCGCTGGCGCCGGACTATGCCGCCGACGAAGTGGGGCAGTTGGCGGTGGCTTTCGACGACACCCTGGGCCGCTTGCGCGATGCGCTGACCCGCGAGCGACTGTTCACCAGCGATGTCAGCCATGAACTGCGCACCCCACTGATGGTGCTGGCAACCTCCTGCGAACTGCTGATGGAGAACACCAGCCTGGACAGCCGGTCACGTGCCCAGGTGGAACGGATCGCCCGCGCCACCGAGGAGATGCGCGAGCTGGTCAAGACTTTCCTCATGCTGGCCCGGGCCCAGCGTGACGAAGGCGCGGTGGCCTCGAGGGCCAGCCTGCGCGAGGTGGCTGATGACCTGATCGGCGTCTGGCGCGATACCATCGAGCAGAAGGGCCTGACGCTTTACTACGATGGCCGTGTCAGTGCCAGCCCGACCTTGTACAACGCCACCTTCCTGCAATCGGTGATGGGCAACCTGCTGCGCAACGCAGCGCATTACACCGATACCGGTTATATCCGCCTGAGCCTGGAGGCCCATGGTTTCAGTGTCGAGGACAGTGGCGTGGGCATTCCCGAGGAACAGCGCGAGGCAATGTTCAAACCTTTCGTGCGCGGTGACGAGCGGCGTGGCGAAGGGCTCGGCCTGGGGCTTTCGCTGGTGCAGCGGATCTGTGACGACCAAGGCTGGCGCGTGACCCTGACCGCCACCTCGCCCCACGGCTGCCGCTTCCAGGTGGACCTGAGCCAGGGCACCGCGCTGTCGCATGAGCAGGAAACCGATGCCACGTTGCAGTAGAAATCGGGGCAGTACTACGGCCCCGATACAGAATGTTGTGTAATGCGTCGTAAGAATTAACCCTTTCGTGTGACAGTTTTTTCACATGGCGATGACCTGATGCCAACGCTTGCCGACCTAATGTGGTCGGCATTGAGTCAGGAGATGTCCCATGCGTAGCCCTATCAAACTCGAGTTTTCCGAAAAGTACGATCAGCAGCACGCCCGTGAGTACTTCATCAAGCATCAGGATGGCCTGGCCCGTCGCCTTTCCCACACCCGTGACGAGCAGCTTGCTCGCCGCGCCCTGACGCTCGCCGGTGAGCCGGGCCTGGTACTCGACCTGCCATGCGGCGCCGGCCGTTTCTGGCCTTTGCTGGCAGAAAAACCCAACCGCGTGATCATTGGCGCCGACAATTCCGCCGCGATGATCGAGACAGCCTGTGCGTCGCAACCGCCAGCCGTGGTCGAGCGGGTACGCCCCTTGCAGACCTCAGCCTTTGCCATCGACCTGCCGGACAACTCGGTAGACAGCATTTTCTGCATGCGATTGTTCCACCACATCGGTGATCCGGCCCATCGCAAGACAATTCTTTCTGAATTTCAAAGAGTTAGCCGCGATAGTGTGATCCTGTCGTTGTGGGTGGATGGCAATTTCAAGGCATGGCGTCGCAAGAAGCTCGAACAACGACGCAGCGCCAAGGCGGAGCAGGACAGTTACCAGAATCGCTTTGTGTTACCTGCTGCTACGGTTGAAGAAGAATTTGTGACAGCAGGCTTCAGGATTCAGGAACGTCTCGACTTCCTGCCGTTCTATGCCATGTGGCGAGTCTATGTATTGCGAAAGGGGTGAGGGATCCATGGCAACAACTCAGGGGCAGGTGTCGCAATTCGACTTCTACTGGCAACAGCAGGGGGAATGGGTCGAGGAGCCCAATCAGCGACGTGGCGGCGAAAGTGGCGTGCAACGCCTGGATGATGGCAACGGCCACCTGCTCTATGCCAAGCGCCAGGTCGGGCACATCTACCGCAGCCTGCTGCATCCTTTTGGTCGGCCCACGGTGTTGCGAGAGCTGGACGCCCTGAACAGTTTCGAGCAGTTGGGGGTTCGGGTGCCGCGCATCGTCTTTGCTGGTGCCGAGCGCGACGCCGAGCACCAATGGCGGGCACTGCTGGTCAGTGAAGCGCTGGATGGATTCGTCGATCTCGACACCTGGCACGCCCAGGGCGCCCGTGAGCATTACCCGCAGGTGCTGCATGAGCGCATGCTCAAGGACCTGGCTGACAATCTGGCGCGGATGCATCTGGGCCACTGGCAGCACGGCTGCCTGTACGGCAAGCATGTGTTCGTCAAGGTGAGCGGCGAAGGCGAGCAGGCGCGGGCCGAAGTGGCTCTGCTGGACCTGGAGAAGTGCCGCCGCCGCATCAGTTGCCAGCGCGCGGCCTACAACGACCTGCGCCAGCTGCGCCGCCATTCGTCGTTCAATGAAGCGGAGTGGCAAACCTTGCTCTACTTTTATGAGAGGGCGTTTGGCAGCGCTGTCAAAGGGTTAGGTCGATGAAACTAGAAATAGCTCGAGCTTTGTTCCTGGTGGCCGCGCTTGGCGTGACCAGCGTGGCCGTGGCGGCCTGGGAGGTGCCACGGCCGATCGTGTTCAGCAAGAGCGACGCGGCGGGGCAGTGTGCCACACCGCGGGTGACAAAGCCGGAGCAGGCGCAGGCCCAGGCTCAGCCGGATCATGACTTGCTGTTGTTCCTGTTTGGGATGCGCCAGGGGCTGCGGCCGTTTGGCTGAGCCATCGAACACAAGGCCCCGCAGAAGCGGGGCCTTGTTGTTTCTGGCTAATGGGTTTGTCGTCTTTCCGGGCGTGGGGTTGTGCCGTCCATCCCTTGGCGCTCGTCCGCCGCCGTCCGATGCGCCAGCAAGGTGTACACGCAGGGCAGTACGAACAAGGTAAACAGCGTGCCGATCGACATGCCGGTGGCAATCACGATACCGATGTCGAACCGGCTCACTGCGCCGGCACCCGTTGCCAGGATCAGTGGCACCATGCCGAATACCATTGCAGCGGTGGTCATCAGCACCGGCCGTAGACGGATCGCTGCGGCTTCCTCGATCGCCTCGCGCACCCCCAGGCCCTTTTCCTCGCGCAGCTGGTTGGCGAACTCGACGATCAGGATGCCGTGCTTGCTGATCAGCCCGATCAATGTCACCAGCCCGACCTGGGTGTAGATGTTCATGCTCGAGACGCCGAGAAACAGCGGCAGCAGTGCGCCACAGATCGACAGCGGCACGGTCACCAGAATCACCAGTGGATCGCGGAAGCTTTCGAACTGTGCGGCCAGCACCAGGAAGATGATCGCCAGGGCCAGACCGAAGGTCACCCACAGGGCACTGCCTTCCTGGACGAACTGCCGCGCGGCGCCGGCATAGTCGAAGGCAAAGCCCTCCGGTGCCTCCTCGCGGGCGATGTTGCGGATGGTATCCAGCGCCTCGCCCATGCTGACCATAGGTACACCCTGGATGATCGCCGAGTTCAACTGCTGGAACTGGTTGAGCTGCCGCGGTCGGGCACGTTCGCTGAGGGTGATCAGGGTCGACAGGGGCAATAACTGGCCCTGATCGTTCTTCACGTAATAGTTGTTCAGCCAGCCGGCGTTGTCGCGGTAGGCCCGTTCGACCTGGGCGATCACCTTGTAGCTGCGCCCTTCGAGGGTGAAACGGTTGATCTCCGCCTCGCCCAGCAGGGTGGCCAGCGTGCCACCGAGGGTGTCCATCGACACCCCCATCTGCGCCGCCTTGGCCCGGTCGATATCGACCACCACTTCGGGCTTGTCGAAGGCCAGGTCGATGTCGAGGAAGGCGAACTTGCCCGAGGCCTGGGCGCGCTCCTTGACGCGCTGGGCCACCTCCAGCAGGGCAGGGTAGTCGCCTGCAGTGTTGAGCACGAACTGGAACGGCAGGCCTTCGCCAGTACCCGGCAACGATGGCAGGTTGAAGCCGAAGATCTGCAGCCCGCCGATGTCCTCGAGCTTGGCCTGCACCAGCGGCAGCAGTTGCATCTGCGTACGTTCGCGCTCGTTCCAGGGCTTGAGCAGAAAGCCGCCAATGCCGCTTTGTACCCCATTGAAACCGTTGATCTGGAACGAGGAGTAATACTCGGGGAAGGTCTTGAACAGTGGTGTGAAACGGTCGGTATAGGCGTTGAGGTAATCCAGGTTGGCCGGCTGCGGCGAGCTGCTCATCATGAAGATCACCCCCTGGTCTTCGTTGGGCGCCAGCTCGTTCTGGGTGAACTTGAGCAGTACCGGGATCAGGCACAGGATGATCACGGCGAAGACGATGACCACCGGGCGGCTGTCGAGGGTGCCGTGCAGCAGGCGCTGGTAACGCACTTTCAGGCGCTCGAAGATCTGGTCCAGGCGATGGGCCAGGCCTTTCTCGCTCTGCTCGGGGCGCAGCAGCAGGGCGCACATCATCGGTGACAGGGTCAGGGCAACGATTCCGGAGATCACCACCGCACCCGCCAGGGTCAGGGCGAACTCCTTGAACAGCGCGCCGGTCAGCCCGGTGAGGAAGCCGATCGGTGCGTACACCGCCGCAAGGGTGATGGTCATCGACACCACCGGCATGGCGATTTCCCGCGCGCCTTCGAGGGCGGCGTCGAACGGCGTCTTGCCCTCCTCGATATGGCGGTGGATGTTCTCCACCACGACGATCGCGTCGTCCACCACCAGGCCGATGGCCAGCACCATGGCCAGCAAGGTCAGCAGGTTCAGCGAATACCCCATCATCTGCATGAAGAACAGCACGCCGATCATCGACAGCGGGATGGTGATCACCGGGATCAGCACCGAGCGCAGCGCACCGAGGAACAGGAACACCACGACGATGACGATCAGCACCGCTTCGCCGAGGGTCTTGATCACTTCATCGATGGAAGCCTGGATGAACAGCGTGGCGTCGTAGGCGATGGAGACTTTCAGTGCCGAGGGCAACTGGCTTTGCAGGTCCGGCATGATTCGCCGCACCTCCTTGATCACCTCCAGCGGGTTGGCCGAAGGCGTGGCCTTTATGCCAATATAGACAGACGGGATGCCGTCGAAGGAACTGACCGTGTCGTAGTTCTCCGCGCCCATCTCGATGCGCGCCACATCGCCGAGCAGCACACGACTGTCGCCGACGGTCTTGACCGGCAGGGCGGCGAAGGCTTCGGCGGACTTCAGTTCGGTGGTGGCATTGACGCTGGTGACCACGTATTCGCCCTTCACCTCGCCGGCGGCAGCCAGGAAGTTGTAGCGGCGCACCGCGCTGGTCACGTCGGTGGCCGAAAGGCCGAACCCGGCCAGCTTCACCGGGTCGACCCAGATGCGCATGGCGAACACCTGATTGCCGAGGATTTCGGCTTCGGCCATGCCCGGCAGGGTCGCAAGCTTGGGCTGGATGACCCGTGACAGGTAGTCGGTGATCTGCGGGTTGCTCATCTCGCTGCTGTAGAAGCTGATGTACATCAGCGCCGAGGCATCGGCGGCTTCCTTGCTCAGGACCGGGTCTTCGGAGTCCTGCGGCAGCTTGTTGCGCACCTCGTTGGCCTTGGCCAGCAGTTGGGTGAACAGGCGATCCGTGTCGGCACCGATGCGCGCGTAGACCGAGATCACCGAAAAGTTCTGACGGCTCACCGAGGTCATGTAGTCGATGCCGTCGGCGCTGGCCAGGCTCTGCTGCAGCGGTTGGGTGATGTAGCCCTGGATGGTCTCGGCGTTGGCACCGGGGTAGGCGGTGGTTACCGTGATCAGGGCGTTTTCCATCTGCGGGTACTGGCGGATCTGTAGCTTGCTCCAGGCCTGGAAGCCGAGCAGCAGGATCAGCAGGCTGACCACGCTGGCGAGCACGGGGCGGCGGATGAACGGGTCGGTGAATGCCATGCCAGCCTCCGCGTCAGTGGGTGGCAGCCGCGCCTTGGGCGTCGGCGGGCGACAGGGGCGGGTCCTGGCTGATGCGTATCGCAGCGCCGGGGCTGAGTTTGAGCTGTCCGGCAGTGACCACCTGCTCGCCGGCCTGCAGCCCCTTGCGCACCACCACCACGCCATCGCGGCGCTCGCCGGTCTGTACGGTGCGCTGTTCGGCAACCAGTTGTGTCTGGCCATCGTCGGCCTTCTTCTCGCCGACCACATACACCGAGTTGCCGTAGAGGGTGTAGGTGACCGCGCTCTCCGGCACCACCACCTGCAATTGCGGGTCGGGCAGCAGCACCAGCAGGCTGGCGAACATGCCCGGTAGCAGCTTGCCGTCCGGGTTGGCCAGGGTGGCGCGCAGCAGCAGGTTGCGCGTACTTTCCTCGACCTTGGGATTGATCGCGCTGAGGCGGGCGGGGAAGGTCTGGCCGGGGAAGGCCGCCACCTGCACCAGCACCTGCTGGCCGAGGGACAACTGTGGCAGTGCCTGTTCGGGCACGTTGAAGTCGACGTAGAGGCTGGAAAGGTCCTGCAGCGTGGCAATCACCGTGCCGCTGGCCAGATAGTCGCCGACATCCACCTGGCGAATGCCGATGGTGCCGCTGAACGGCGCCTTCATGCTTTTTTTGGCCAGCGAGGCCTTGAGCTGTTCGACCACGGCCTGGTTGCGCCGGTACTGGGCGGTGAGGCGGTCGAACTCACCGCGGGAGATGGCCGAGTCGCCTACCAACTGGCTGCCGCGGCCGAAATCGACCTTGGCCAGGCCCAGGTCGGCCTGGGCGGTGCCCAGCAGCGCGGCCTCCTGTTCGCTGTCCAGTTCGAGCAGCAGTTGCCCGACCTTGACCTGTTGCCCGGAATCGAAAAGCAGGCGCTTGACCGTTCCGGCCACTTCCAGGCTGAGCTCGACGCCCTGCAGCGCCTTGAGGCTGCCGACCGCGGGCAGGCGCTCCTGCCACTGGCGTTGTTCGGCCTTGGCGGCGGCGACGCTGATCGCGGGTTTGGGGGCGGAAAAGACCTGGATCTGGCGGTAGATCGAAAAGGCCTTGATGCCCCCCAGGGCGAGCACGATCAGCAGCACCACGGCCAACATGATCAGCATGCGGCGGCGTAGCATGGTCCGGTTCCTTGGATGTGATTGTTATGGGTATGGCACGAACACGGGCGATCCTGCCCACGTGCGGATGAAGGCAAGTATTGACTGTTTTTCGGGAAGTGGGAGATCTATCGACTGGGCAGGGCGAGCCTGCTCCCACCACCCGTGGATGCCGGGCCTGTGGGAGCGGGCTCGTCCCGCGATAGGGCCGGTGTGGCCAGTGCTGAATCAGACCAGATGCAGGTGATTGTCCCAAAGCCCGGATGGCAGATTCATGGGCTGCCCGACCAGCTCTGCCTTGCGGCAGTCGTAATAGCGGCAGCGCCCCTGCCCGGAGGTGACGACGAAGCCGTCCTTGACCGCGCCGACCCCGGCGCAGTCGGGCATCGGTGCATCGAGTTTCACCGCGCCGCTGTCCAGGTCCCAGATGAACAGGCGGTTGGCCCGCGGTGCAGTCAGTGCCACCAGGCGCAGGTCACTGTGCACGGCGACGCTGGCGGTGTACTGGGCCATGGACTGCAACTGATGCTCCGGCACCGGGAACGGCTTGAATGCCTCGCCCGGGCGTTTGATCGCCAGCAGTTCGGCGGTTTCTTCAGAACCTCCCATGAACTGCTGGCAGGCAAGGACGGTGCCGTCGTTGCCCACCGCGAGATGGCGCACGCTGTTCATCTGCTGGGCCAGCGTCTCCTTGCTAAGCAGCGTGCCATCACGCTGCATCAGCACCAGGCTCGGCTCCATGGCGTCGAGGTTCATCTCTACCCGGCTTTCGGCCTCGGTGCGGATGCCTCCGTTGGCCACCACCAGGGTTTCGCCGTCGGGCATCCAGGCCACCTCATGGGGGCCGACGCCATGGGTGGAGATCTCTCCGCTGTGTACCAGGCGCTGACCCTCGAAGCGGTAGACGCCGAGCACCCCGCGCCCGGGGTCGGTGGTGTCGTTTTCGGTGGCGTATAGCCATTCGCCATCCTTGTGGATGACCGCATGGCCGTAGAAGTGCCGGTTCGGTTGCGAGGTGAGCGTCTGCAGCAGACGCCCGTCGCGCAGGTCGATCAGGTAGCTTTCGGTACCCGGGCGACGGGCGACGAACAGGGCGATCGGCTGCTCGGGGTGATGGATGATCGCATGGCAACGCTGGGCCACCTGGGTGGCGAACACCTGGGTACCGTCGAGGCGGTAGCCTACGGCATGGTGGCCGCCATCGGCATCGTCACGCGCCGACAGCAGCAGGGGCTCGCTGCCCTTGTTGCGCAGCAGGGTCCAGCCGCCGAGCGTCAGGGCGCTGAGCAGCACGCTACCGAGTTTGAGGGCCTGGCGTCGCAGCATGATCAGTCACCGTCGTTGGCATTGAAGCCCAGCTGGATGTTCAACGCCTTGGCCAGCTCACCTTCGTGCAGGCGATGGACGACGTTGAGGCTGTCGTAGATCTGGTTGAGGGTCTGTTTGCCGGCATCGTCGGCGAGCAGTTCGCCCAGGGTCTTCTGGTTGTCGGCCAGCAGTTTGGCAGCGGTGGCGTAGGCATCGTCGATCTTTTGCGCCAGCGCGCTCTGATCCTTGCCCAGCAAACCGCGCAGGCCTTTGTTGTCGACGCCGGTCCAGACGGCTTCGGCAGCCTTGAGCGAAGCCTCCAGGCTCTTGAGCGAGGAGTGGCTGCGCCAGGCTTCGGCCTGCAGGGGCTGAGGGATGCCCTTGCTCTGACGGCCCATGGGGGCGCCGAGTTTCTTCTTCAGCGTGTCCAGGGCGGTAACCTGCGCGCGCAGCAGGTCGGCGATCGCTTCATGCGAATCGGCGTAGCGCTGGTTGGGGAACTTGGTCATCTGCGACAGCATGCCATCGGTGCTGTTCCAGCTCTTGAGAATGTCTTCGGCCAGGGCTTTCTGGTGCTCGGCGATGGCCACCAGCAGCGGGCAGTAGCGGGCTTTCTGCTCGGCGGTGGCGATGTCCGGCTTGCTGTCGAAGAGGATGTACTCGTAGGCCGACAGGCCACGGACCACGACGCTGGCCTTGCCGAGAGCATCGGCATCGACCGGCTTGTCGCCGCTGACCAGTTGCTCGACCTGGCGACCGACCAGGTTCTTCTTGTCGGGCCAGAACTGCACTTGCCAGGCGCGGTTGCCTTCGGCCAATGGGCCGACCAGCAGCGGCTGCAGTTCGGCCCAGGCCTTCTGCGCGTTGAGGAAGTCGGCGCGGGCGGTGTCCAGGCTCTGCTTGCCTTCGCAATAGGCCAGGGCGCTGGCGGCCAGTTGGCGGTCGGCCTCGACCCAGCGGCTGTAGGTCGGCAGGATCACCTGCTGGGCGATGGCGGCGGAGGTCACCGCCTGCTGGTCCTGCGGCGAGCAGGCGCCCAGGGCGATGGCGGCGAGGCTGGTGAACAACAGTTTGGGTCGGAACATGCCCGGCTCCTTGCGCGTTTAAAGTGAGTTCAGGAAAGCCAGCAGCGCGGCGCGTTGCTCGGCATTGAAGGTCAGTACGTGACGGCGTGCAGCCTCGGCTTCGCCACCGTGCCAGAGCACGGCCTCGAGCAGGTTGCGGGCGCGACCGTCATGGAGGAACTGGGTGTGGCCGCTGACGGTTTCGGTCAGGCCGATACCCCACAGCGGCGGGGTGCGCCAATCCTGGCCACCGGCGGCGAACTCGCTGCGGTTGTCGGCCAGGCCCGGACCCATGTCGTGCAACAGCAGGTCGCTGTAGGGGCGGATCACCTGGTTGGCCAGTTCTGGCTCGACGTTGTCGTTACCGGTGGTGAACTGCGGTGTGTGGCAGCCCTGGCAGCCCGCCTGGAAGAACAGGTTCTTGCCGGCCAGCACCTGCGGCGAATTCACCTCGCGGCGTGCAGGCACCGCCAGGTTGCGGGTGTAGAACGTCACCAGGCGCAGGATGTTGTCGCTGACTTCCTTTTCGCCGTTGTCACCGTCACCGTTGGGCGCGGCGCGACATTCGACCTGCGCCGGCGTGCAATCGTCCTCGGGCTTGAGCGTGCTGGTCAGGCCCATGTCGCCAGCGAAGGCGTGGACGTTCTGCTGGTTGACGTTGGGCTGCCCGGCTTTCCAGCCGAAGCGGCCGACCACGGTCTTGCCCTGCGCATCGTCCCAGACCCGGTTGGCGCGGCCGCGGATGCCATCGTTGTTGCGATCATCCGGGTCTTCGTTGGCCAAAAGCGCAGCCTCCGGGATGGCCTCGAGCAGTCCGAGGCCGATCATGGGCGGGGCTACGCGGGCGGAGATGCGTGTGTCCGGGTGCATCGGGCCGTAGCCGAGCTGGGTGATCTCCACGGTCGGGCGGCGCAGTTCGACCTGGTGGCCATCGTTGAACCTGACCGTTTCGTGCTCATAGCTGACCCGCACCTTGCCTTCCGGCGGCACGCCTGGGATCGACATGTCTTGCAGTTGCGTGCCGTAGACCGGCTCGGGAACCACGCCGAGGCGCTCGATTTCCTTGACGAACTGCGGCTGGTCGGGGATCGACAGGCGCACCAGCATGGAGACAGCATTGCGAGCGTCGGCCTCAGGCGGATGACCACGGCCGTCGCGGATGTGGCAGTTCTGGCAGGCGTTAGTGTTGAACAGCGGGCCCAGGCCATCGCGGGCAGTGGTGGTCGAAGGCGCAATCACCCAGGGGCTGCGGAAGAAGCTGTTGCCGACGCTGAAGTCCAGGCGTCGCTCGGGCGTGAGGTTGGCCGAGGGCATCGAGAAGGCGTTGCGGTCGCTGCGCAGGATCGTCGCCTTGCCGCCGGACAGCGCTTCGCCGGGCTCGGCCTGGGTGAAACGCGGAGCGTCGTCACAGGCGGCCAGGACGGTGACCAGCAGCAGAAGTGGGAGTCGGGACAGCGACGAGGACATCGAGAATCCTGGGCGTGAGCGAAAAACCGGCGTGCAAGCTTAGCAAAATGGGGATGTTTGAATAAGAGCAATTTGCAATTGCCTGCTGAATCCGCTGGCGACCCCTTCGCGGGCAAGCCCGCTCCCACAGGTACCAGTGGGAATGGGCTTGCCCGCGAAGGGGCGGGTTTGGTCGGCGCAAAGCCCGGACATGAAAAAGGCGACCCGAAGGCCGCCCCTTTCAACCCTTCACCCTGGCATCAGAACTCGTGGTCTGCAGTGTCCGGGTTCAGGTTGTCGATGCCCAGCTTGCCGGCGGCCTGCTCGATGGCACCGGTCTGCTTGACCAGTGCGGCGATGGCGTCGCGCACCACCTGGTTGCCTGCAGCGTTGTCGGCAGCGATCAGCTGGTCGTAGTGCTCGCCCTTGAGGGCGTGGTCGACGATCACCTGGATCTTCGCTTCGGTGTCCTGCAGGTCGGCCTTCAGGGTGGCGTCGGTGGCCGGGTCGACCTTGGCTACCAGCGACGACAGGCTCGGGCCGCTGACCTTGGAGCCGTCCGGACGGATGTACTCGCCGAGGTAGACGTTGCGGATGCCCTTGGCGTCGTAGAAGTGCGACCAGTGGGTGTTGTCGCTGAAGCAGTCGTGCTCGTCTTCAGGCGAGTTGGCTTCCAGCGAGACCTTCATGCGCTCGCCCGCCAGTTCGCCCAGGGACAGGCTGCCCATACCGAACAGCATCTTGCGCAGGCCATCCTTGACCGGCTCGGCTTCCAGCGAAGCGCGGTAGTTGTCGGCGACGTTCGGTGCCCAGTTGCCGACCATCTCTTCGAGGTCGCTCACCAGCAGGTCGGTGACGGCTTTAAGGTAGGCGCGGCGACGGTCGTTGTGACCACCGGTGGCACCCTGGCCTTCGAGGTAGTCCGAAGCCGGACGGTTGCCTGCGCCTGGGCCCGTGCCGTTGAGGTCCTGGCCCCAGAGCAGGAATTCGATGGCGTGGTAGCCGGTGGCGACGTTGGCTTCGGAACCGCCCAGCTCGTTCAGGCTGGCCAGTTTCTCGGGAGTGATTTCCTTGACGTCGACCTTGTCTTCGCCGACCTGGATCTCAGGGTTGGCGATGATGTTGGCGTTGGCAGCCGGGTTGCCCAAGGCGTGCTCGTAGCTCTTGTCGACGTAGTCGATCAGGCCTTCGTCCAGGGGCCAGGCGTTCACCTGACCTTCCCAGTCGTCGATGATGGTGTTGCCGAAGCGGAAGGCTTCGCTCTGCAGGTAAGGAACGCGAGAAGCGACCCAGGCGTCCTTGGCGGCCTTCAGGGTTTCATCGTTGGGCTTGGCCAGGAAGGCGTCGATGGCGGTCTGCAGTTGCTTGGCGGTGCTCAGCGAGTCGCTGTACACGGCATGGACCATTTCGGCGTAGTGCTTGACCACGGCCTGGGCAGCAGCTTCATCGACAGCCCCCGGTGCGGCGGCGGTGCTGGCGGCAGGTGCCTGGGCTTGCGGAGCGGCGGCCTTGTCGTCCTTGCCTTCGCCGCAGCCGGCGAGAGCGATGGCGATGGCCAGCAGACTGGCGGAGGCCAGAGGCATTCGAATCATTGTTGGTTTCCCTGCGTCGTTTGGTTGGACCATGTGTTGGAAGCGCTGCGCCGTGGCACGCGAAACCGCAACATAATGCGAAAGATTTGCATTTGATGTAAAGGGTTGGCCGTGCTTTTCGTGCAAATGTCGTTTCCAGGGTCGTCAATGACGACCACGCTCAGAGTGCCGAGACCTGGTTGCGTTGGGCGTGCTTGAGGAAGGCGGTCAGCTCGCGCGAGGGCAGCGGCTTGCTGTAATGGTAGCCCTGACCCTCATGACAGCCCTGGGCGATGATGTAGGTTTCCTGCTCGGCGGTTTCCACGCCTTCGGCGATGACCTGCATGCCCAGGCTTTTGCCCAGCTGGATGATGGCACGGACGATGGTGGCATCGTCATCGTCGTCCAGCAGGTCCTGAACGAAGCTCTTGTCGATCTTGATCTTGTCCAGCGGCAGCGACTTCAGGTAACTGAGCGAGGAGTAGCCGGTGCCGAAGTCATCGATGGCGATCAGCGCCCCTGAGCGGCGCAGGCTCAGCAGGTGTTGCGCGGCGGTGCTGATGTCTTCCATCAGGCCGGTCTCGGTGACTTCCAGCTCCAGGCTGCGCGGTGGCAGACGGTAGGCCTGCAGCAGGTTGTTGACCACTCGCGGCAGCTCGTTGTGGTGTAGTTGCACGGTCGACAGGTTGACCGCCATGCGCAGCTCGCTGAAACCCAGGTCGTGCCACTCGCGCAGTTGGCGGCAGGCCTGGTCGAGCACCCATTCGCCGATGGCGATGATGTTACCGTTCTGTTCGGCCAGCGGAATGAACTGGTCCGGCGGGACCATGCCCAGCTCAGGATGCTGCCAGCGCAGCAGCGCCTCGACGCCGACCACGCGGTGGTCGCGGTAGCTGATCTGGGGTTGATACACCAGGTAGAGCTGGTTGCGCGGCAACGCCTCGCGCAGGTCTTTTTCCAGCTCGCGGCGCCGACGCATCTCGCTGTCGACGCTGGCGATATAGAACTGATAGCGGTTGCGCGAGCGGGCCTTGGCCAGGGTCATGGTCTGTTCGGCCTTTTGCAGCAGCTTCTCGGTGCTGTCGCCGTCTTCGGGGAACAGGGTGATGCCGATGGTGGCACGCAGGCGGATTTCCTGGTGGTCGAGGGCGAAGGGCACCTCCAGGTCGTCGAGAATGCTCTGGGCCAGCTCGGCGGCCTCGTAGGGCTGCTCGATGTTGGCCTGGACCAGGGCGAACTGGTCGCCACCCAGGCGAGCGAGGGCGCCGAGGCGGCCGCTGTGGGCGCGCAGGCGGTCGGCCAGGGCCAGCAGCAACTGGTCGCCGACCTGGTAGCTGAACTGTTCGTTGATGCCCTTGAAGTCGTCCAGGCCTACGCACAGTACGGCCACACGGTGCTGCAGGCGCCCGCCATCGACGAGAATCTTGTCCAGTTGCTGTTGCAACTGCTGGCGGTTGGGCAGGCCGGTAAGGAAGTCGTACTGGGCCATGCGCTGCAGGCTGTTTTCCGCCTCGTGGCGCAAATGGGTGTTGCGTTCGATGGAGGCCAGCAACTGGTTGGCGGTGTCGACCCACAGGCCGAGCTCGTTGCGTTCGTGGCCCTTGAGTTGGGGAATCTGGTGCTGGCTGGGGCGATCAGGGTTGATCTGGGTGAGGTGCTCGATGATTTTCGACAGCGGTTTGGTCAGTAGCCAGTGGTACACGAGGTAAAGCACCAGGCCCATGGCCAGGGCGCGCAGCACGCCGGAAATGAAGATGATGACCGCGTTGACCAGAAAGCCCTCGCCATAGCTGGCGGTATCGAGGGTGATGCTCAGGTCGCCGTAGTATTCGCTGTAGGGGCCGCGGCCGACCAGTTGGGTGGTGTAGGTGCGCTCCTGGCCGAGGATCAGGTCGGTCAACCAGCGCAGGGGCATGTCCTGCAGGGGGCGGGACTTCTGCGCGAGCATGGTTTCATTGGGGTGGCCGATGGAGGCCATGCGGACCGATTCGTCCTGGAACAGGCCCTCCATGACCTGCATGCCCATCTCTCGGTCGAGGCTGTAGACCGCTTGGGTGGAGGGGTCGCGGAACATGTCGAGGATGCGCTGGGCATCGTTGTCGACGGCCTGGCGGGTCTTGTAGGTGTCATAGACGATCTGCGCACAACTGAGAACGACGCCCACCGCGAGCGCCGACAGCAGCACGACCCTGAGCAACTTGACCGACAAGCTGTTCCGAAATTCCAGCTTCAATGGGGTTTCCTTAATCCATGCGCATGCCATTATTTTGCCATCAACCTTGGCAATACACTATCGACCGATTGCCGCGGCAGGCGAGGGGCCCGTCGCTGGATGCACCCTGAGTACTGTATCGGTTACGCGGCCATGCGACTTGAATGTCCTGCATCAACTTTCCAGAAGGTTGATGTTAGCGCGCTATTGGGGGGGAGCAAGAGAGGGGACGCGGGGCGCTTGAAAATAAGCGGTGGTTTTTCCGTTTCCTGGACCCTGGAAACAGAAAAACCCGGCCAGGGCCGGGTTTTTCGGAGCGCTGAACGAATCAGGCCTTGAAGGTCTTGCCTTCGAACTGCTCGGCAACGAACTTCCAGTTGACCAGGTTCCAGAACGCCTCGACGTACTTGGGACGCAGGTTACGGTAGTCGATGTAGTAGGCGTGTTCCCAGACGTCGCAGGTCAGCAGCGGGGTGTCGCCGCTGGTCAGCGGGTTGCCGGCGCCGATGGTGCTGGCCAGGGCCAGGGAACCGTCGGCCTTCTTCACCAGCCAGCCCCAGCCGGAGCCGAAGGTGCCGACCGAAGTCTTGGTGAACTCTTCCTTGAACTTGTCGAAGGAACCGAAGGCCGCGTTGATCGCATCAGCCAGGGCGCCAGTCGGCTGGCCACCAGCGTTCGGTGCCAGGCAGTTCCAGTAGAAGCTGTGGTTCCAGACTTGAGCGGCGTTGTTGAAGATGCCGCCCGAGGAAGTCTTGACGATTTCTTCCAGCGACTTGCCTTCGAATTCGGTGCCTGGGACCAGGTTGTTCAGGTTCACGACATAGGTGTTGTGGTGCTTGTCGTGGTGAAACTCCAGGGTTTCCTTGGAGATGTGCGGCTGCAGGGCATCGTGGGCGTAGGGCAGCGGCGGCAATTCAAAAGCCATGGTGGATCTCCTGATTCAGGTCTGTTTGCGGTTTGCGCAAGGCCGATCACGGGCGGCCCGATGAGCGTCGGCGAGTTTGTACTCTTTGCGACGCAAGGGCTGGATCATAGCACCAGCCCCCGCGCATAACCACGCAACAACTATAGGGAATAGAGGTTCCAGAGCGGTTGGGCCCTGGCGACCAGTGGGGAATCAGCCGAGGATCAACTGCGCGGCCACGGCGAACATCATCACCGCCACCATCAGGTCCAGCAGCCGCCAGGTCCCGGGGCGCGCGAGCCAGGGCGCAAGCCAGGCGGCACCCAGGGCCAGGGTGAAGAACCACACCAGCGATGCGCTCGCCGCCCCAGCGACATAGGCACCGGGCACCGTCTGCTGGGCGCCGAGCGAGCCGATCAGCAGCACGGTGTCCAGGTAGACGTGGGGGTTGAGCAAGGTCACCGCCAAGGCACTGAGCAGTACGGCCCGGCGTGAACGCAGGCCCTGGCCTTGCTGCTGTTCCAGGCTCTGCTTGGAGCAGGCCCGCTGCAGGGCCTTGGCACCGTACCAGATCAGGAACACCGCGCCTCCCCAGCGTGCGGCGGCCAGCAAGGTCGGGTTGTGGGCCAGCACCGTCGCCAGGCCGAACACTCCGGCCGCCACCAGGATCGCGTCGCACAATACACACAGCAGGGCCACTGGCAGGTGATGTTCGCGGCGCAGGCTCTGGGCCAGGACAAAGGCGTTCTGGGTGCCGATGGCCATGATCAGGCCGAAGGCCACCAGCATGCCGTTCAAGTAACTCTGCCACATAGCGGGAACACTCCACGGGCGCCACCTTTGAAGGGCGACGCGGATTCACAAAGAAGATGCTGGCCATTGTGGGGAAGGGCGCTGTATAAGAAAAACAAATAGCACTCATCTGGCATTAGGAAAATCGATGTTCGACTACAAGTTGCTCGCTGCCCTCGCGGCGGTGATCGAACAAGGCGGGTTCGAGCGCGCCGCCCAGGTGCTCGGGCTCTCCCAGTCGGCTATCTCGCAACGTATAAAGCTGCTGGAGGCACGTGTCGGCCAGCCAGTGCTGGTGCGTGCCACGCCACCGAGCCCGACCGATGTCGGGCGACAGTTGCTCAACCATGTACAACAGGTGCGCCTGCTCGAACGTGACCTGCAGCGCCAGGTGCCCGCGCTGGATGAAGAGGGCATGCCCGAACGCCTGCGTATCGCCCTCAACGCTGACAGCCTGGCGACCTGGTGGGCCGGGGCGGTAGGGGATTTCTGTGCCGGGCAACGGTTGCTGCTGGACCTGGTGGTCGAAGACCAGGAAGTCGGCCTGCGGCGCATGCGTGCCGGCGAGGTGGCGGCTTGCCTGTGCGGTAGCGAGCGCCCGGTGGCAGGGGCGCGCAGCCAGCCGTTGGGGGCGATGCGGTATCGCGCGCTGGCCAGCCCGGCGTTCATGGCGCGGCATTTTCCGCAGGGGTTCGAGGTGGCGCGGCTGGCCCGCACACCGGCGGTGGTCTTTGGACCTGACGACTTCCTGCAGCACCGCTACCTGGCGTCATTGGGGATCGAGGATGGTTTTCTCCATCACCTGTGCCCGTCGTCCGAGGGTTTTTTGCGTCTGACCGAAGCCGGGCTCGGTTGGGGCCTGGTGCCCGAACTGCAGGCTCGCGAACAACTGGCCAGCGGCCAGTTGGTGGAAATCTGCAGCGATACGCCCATCGATGTACCGTTGTACTGGCATCAT
This sequence comes from Pseudomonas wayambapalatensis, assembly GCA_014268975.2. GTDB lineage: Bacteria > Pseudomonadota > Gammaproteobacteria > Pseudomonadales > Pseudomonadaceae > Aquipseudomonas > Aquipseudomonas wayambapalatensis. Next base: position 1,363,816 of record CP077096.1, read on the forward strand.
TGGCGCAATGGCGGGCAACTGCTCGCCCAACTGACAGAACACCTGCGCCAGGCGGCGCCAGGTTGGCTGGTGCCCTTGTAGGCACGGGCAGCGTCAACTGCATCTGTAATCTGGCAAGGCGGAGTCTTACATGCGAATTCTGGTCACCGGCGCGAGCGGCTTCATTGGCGGGCGCTTTGCGCGTTTTGCCCTGGAGCAGGGCCTGCAGGTGCGGGTCAACGGCCGCCGTGCCGAAGGCGTGGAGCACCTGGTCAAGCGCGGGGCGCAGTTCATTCCGGGCGACCTGGGCGACGCCGAGGTGGCGCGCCGTCTGTGCCAGGGCGTCGACGCCGTGGTGCATTGTGCGGGGGCGGTGGGCAACTGGGGGCGTTATCAGGATTTTCATCATGGCAACGTGGTGCTCACCGAGAACGTGGTCGAAGGTTGCCTGAAAGAACATGTGCGGCGCCTGGTGCACCTATCGTCGCCGTCGATCTATTTCACTGGGCGCTCGCGCCTGGACATCCGCGAGGACCAGGTGCCGCGGCGTTTTCACGATCACTATGCGCTGACCAAGCACCTGGCCGAGCAGAAAGTCTTCGGTGCCCAGGAGTTCGGCCTCGAAGTGCTCGCCCTGCGCCCGCGCTTCGTCACCGGCGCAGGGGATGCGAGCATCTTCCCGCGGCTGATGCGCATGCAGGGCAAGGGACGTCTGGCGATCATCGGCAACGGCCTGAACAAGGTCGACTTCACCAGTGTGCACAACCTCAACGAGGCGCTGCTCAGCGCCCTGTTCGCCGAAGAGCAGGCGCTGGGCCAGGCCTACAACATCAGCAACGGCCAGCCTTTGCCACTGTGGGATGTGGTCAACTACGTGATGCGCCAGATGCAGTTGCCCCAGGTCACCCGCTACCGCTCCTATCGCCTCGCCTACAGCCTCGCGGCGGTCAACGAGGCAGCCTGCATGCTCTGGCCCGGGCGGCCGCAACCCACCCTGACACGCACCGCGATGCAGGTGATGAGCAAGGATTTCACCCTCGACATCAGCCGCGCCCGGCATAATCTCGACTACCGCCCCAAGGTCAGCCTGTGGACGGCGCTGGATGAATTCTGCGGCTGGTGGAAGCACCTGCCGGGCCAACAGTGAACCTGTCGGGCAGGCGGTGGTCAGCAGTGCGCCATCCCGGCGGTTTATAATATGTCTCTTTGCTATTAGTGCGGTCGAACCTACCCATGCGCAACGATGCCCACGATGATTTCGATGATGTGCCGGTCCTGAGGGCGGGTACTCCCGATGATGACGAGCTGCTCCCGGCCCATGTGGCACGTGGTCGGCAGAAAGCCGCGCGGCCGACCAGCAATGGCCCTTTGTGGGCGTTGCTGGTGGCCTCGTTCATCGCCCTGGCCGGGCTTGGCTGGTGGAGCTTCCAGCAGATTTCGCTGATGGAGCAGCAACTGGTGGCCACTCAGGAGAGCTTTGCCCGCATCAGCGAGGAAGCCGCCGGCCGCCTGCAGGCGATCAGCGGCAAGGTCGATGCCAGCGAGTCGAACAGCAGCACTGGCAGCGAAGCCCTGAAACTGCAGATTCGCCAGTTGCAGGCCAGCCTTGCCGAGCAGGGCAAGCAGCAGGAAGGCGTTGCCGGTCAGGCCGGCGATCTGGGCAAGCGCCTGGAACAGGTGCTGGCCGATACCCGCGAGCAGCAGAAGGCAGTGACCGAGCTACAGACCCAGTTGCAGGCGCAGCTCAAGGCGGTGAACACCGAGCTTGCGGCACTCAAGTCGGGCCAGGTCGATGGCGGCAAGCTCGATGGCCAGCTCAAGAGCCTGAGCAGCGAGGTGGCAGCGGTGAAGAAGCAAGGCGCTGCGCTCGAGAGCCTGGAGCAGGATGTGCTGGTGCTCAAGAGCCAGGCGGACAATCGCCCGGCAACTGCCAGTGGTGCCTCGGTGCAGGAGTTCGATGCTTTCCGTGGCCAGACCACGCGCAGCCTCAACACCCTGCAGAGCCAGATCCAGAACCTGCAGCAGCAGATCAACGCGCGGCCGTGAAAATGTAGCGTTTCAGCGCGGGTTGCAACCTTTGCGCAGATAGTCTTCCAGCGGCAGGTTCGGTCGGAACGGCTCGAGGTTCCATTCGGGCTTGTCGTGGGCGATACGCATGTGGCAGACCATCTGTTGGGTCATGCCACCCTTGTCATTATTCACCCAGCGTTGGTCTGCGCTGAATTTGTCGCGCATTTCCCGGTCAGCCGCGATTTCCGCCTCTTCTGACGGGTTCGCTTTCACCGCCCTAGCGCAATCGGTCGGCACCAGTCCCAGCGCCCACTCCTTTTTACCCGGGTTGACGTCGCTGCGCTCGAACCAGTGGCCGGATACGAAGTAACGCTCACAGATCACGTCGCCCAGCTTTGCCTGGGAAGCTTCGACATAGTTGAAAAGAGCATCGCGATCTGCTTCTGGCAGTGTCAGTGTGATGATCGGGACGAAGGTTCCGGTTGCCTTGTAGAACTGACGTTGATCTTGCTGTGCCTTGAGCAGCCCCTGTGGACTGTCGTGCAGGTAGAAAAACGCCTGGATCGGCAGGTGAGCAGTGGGAATTCCCTCCCAGGTCTTGCCCCGCAGTTCGTTGTTCTGCTCGCCTGGCAGAAGCCCTGTGGCCTCTACACCAGCATTGAAGCCGTTCACGGCGACCAGGCCCATCCCGTTAGCTACCGAGAAACCGCACTGCTTGGCGGGATCATTGCCATAGTTGGCAAGCCATCCCTTGGCTGTGGTGATGTCTTGCAGATGGCAGGCGCGGCTGCTTGCGCCTCCCTCCTGTGATTCCCCGCAACCGTGGTCTGAACGCGTCCGTCGTCCACCGTCGACTGGAAAGAAGCACAGTAGCTGCAGCGTCCGACTTTCTTTCGGTTGTTGTTCTGCCGGGTAAATGATGTAGCCGTTGGTGTCGTTCAAGGCCAGATGGCTGAAGGTGGCATCTTTTGCCAGATACGTGTAGGCCGTACCGCCATTCTCGCGCTCCTCTGGTGTCGGATCCCAGCTGTTCTCATGATTCATGTGGGTCGTGCCCTTGAGTATCACGCCTGCGCACAGGAAGCGGGGTTTGTTGGTGCTGCCACAGTTCGGGGGGCTCTGCAGGTAGCGGACACTCAGGGCATGTGCCGTTTCCGGTCCTGGCGCCGCCAGTGCTGAGTGATTGAGAACCAGACTGGCTGCAAGCAGGCTCAGCCTAAATAGGATGGGAGGCAGGTACATGGCAGCTCCATTGCAGGGTTGATGACGCTGTCCGCGCGATTTCGCTATGACAAACACTTGCTGTTTCATCGACCTTAGGCAAATACGTATATCTGAGCAACTGGTAAAAATGATAGTGGCGTGCGGGCACCTGTTAATTTTGTCAGGTGTGCAGTCTTCAAGTTGTTGCTAGATTGTCATTGCAACTTCGCACTCCGGGTCAGGCGTCAAGCGAGATACGGTTTCACCGTTTTTATTGTTATTGCCAGTTTCGCTCGCGTTGGGAGTAGCAGGCCAAATTTCATCTCTTGTAAAACACTGAAGTTGCTCAGTTGTATCCTGGCAACAGCATTCACTGTGCGACAGCGGCCGGGTCATCGTTTCGTCGGTGCCTCTAACTGGATTCGAAGTAACTCCAATTTTCGAGCACTCTGGAGCCTCGGCGGGGCCGCGTTTTCTTAAATTTTGGGGGATTTCATGAAGGGGTCCAAACACGGGAAAGGTGCGTTCACCTACAACCCGGCAGATCAAGGAGTGACACCATGAAAGCTCTGGCATGGATAGCCGTAGTCGGCTCGCTACAGTTAGCGCTGGTTGCCTGTGTCCCCAACGGCAAAGAAACCGCAGTACCTGAGCAGGCCGTGCGTGCGGGCTTCGATGTACCCGCACCGGTGCTGGTCGAAGCGCGTGACAGGCAGATCGGCCTCGATAGCTTCAAAGATGAGCTCAGTGTGCATGTGGACTACCCGGCGATGGCTGCAGGGCATACCGTCGGGTTGCGCTGGCAAGGCAAGAAATCCAAGTATTTGCCGGTTCAGACCGTCAAGCAGGCAGGGCCTCTGGTGTTCAAGGTGCCCAGGGAACTGGTCGAGGAAGTTGTCGGTGGTACTGCGCGACTGACCTCCAGTGTCGGGGTAAATGGCTCGAACTTGATCATTTCCGACCCACTCGTTGTAACGGTGGTGAAGTCGTTGCCGTTCGACATTCCTGCACCGAAGCTGCTCGGCATCGACAAGAACGGCGATTATCGTCCAGGCAGCGATGTCACGACGGTTGAAGTTGACTATCCCGGCATGAAAGTGGGTGACATGGTCGGACTTCGATGGAAAGGCCGCAAAACCCGCGATCTGTCGCTCAAGGAGGTCAAGAAAGTTGCGCCGGTGTCATTCGAGGCACCGTTCGATACGGTCAGCCTCTTTACTGGAAGTGCGGTGATCATCTCCGCCAGTGTGGGTGGAGACGGAAATCCGTTGCGTATTTCCCAGGCGCTCAGTGCGCGAATACTGGAACGGATGATGATTGAGGCGCCCACAGCCGAGCAAGCCTCGAAGGGTGAACTCGACCTCAATCTGATCATGGGCAGCACGACGATCAAGGTGGATGGCCAGCAGTTGCGCAAGGGCGATACCGTCGGAATGCGCTGGCAAGGAGGGGCGCGTCTGGACCTGCCCACGCAACGATTCGGCGGTACGGGAGATATCCGCTTCCAGATCGCCAAGGACGATGTGGCCAAGGACCTGGGCAAGACCGTGAGGCTCACTGCGAGCCTGGGGCGTGGCGGCAATCCGCTGGTGATTTCCGAGCCGCTGGAGTTGAAGATCGTCAAGTCCGCACTTGCTCCCGGGGAGGTCGTCGCAGCACGCTTGAACGAGCGCTACCGCAAGGTACCTGCTGCCTGTGCCGGCAATACCCCGGCGTACTACTGCAGCGGTGTGCTGGCGCGGGGCACGTACAACGAGAATTTCGATCCTTGGAACCCGAGTCCGAACGCGGTGAAGCTGGGGGGCGTGTCGTTCACATACCTGCGCATGGACTCCCATGTCACCAGCCTCGCCATAAGCAGCGGCTTCATCTTCAGCGACCAGGAAACTGCCATCGCTCAGAACAAGGCCCAGGAGCTGCTCTGTATCTATCCCCATAACGCAGGCACTTCGAGTAATTACAAGCAGAACGGTTGTGGATCCCGACAGGGGCTTCTGGCTGCCGATCTGAGCTCCTGTGCTGCAAAAGGGATTACCACGGCAGCGCAGTGGATCACACATGCCTCTGGTATCGCCAACAGCACCTTGCAATGTTCGCTGAGCACACAGGTACCCTCGCAGTTCCTGGCCGCGTTGGAGGCGAAGGGCACACCGCTGAGAATTTCGAGTCCCTGGAACGAGATTCTCGTGCGGACCTGGGCGCAGAATATCGGTGAGAAACTGCCTCTCGAGGCTTTCTTCTACTTTGCCAATGTGGCCGGAGCGGACGCGAGCGCCAAGACATACCAGACAAAATTCAAAGCTCGCACCAATCTTTGGGTTCCGGTGATCAGGCTGGATCAGACCCAGTATGGCAAGGGCAATCCCTTCGAATACCGGGCTGTGGATCAGGCGGTGCAGCCATGAAGGCCCATGGCAGGTGGCGGATGAGTCACGCAGAGTAAACCGCTTCGGCATTATTGCCTGTGGGTTCTGGCCACTAAGCGGACACCAGCAGAGGATGAGCGGGTGCAGCTCATCCTCTGCCCTGCATCACAGGCGTGGGTAGTCGATGTAACCCACAGGGCCCTTGCCGTAGAAGGTTTCAGGGTGCGGCTCGTTCAGCGGCGCATCGGCGGCCAGACGCGCCGGCAGGTCGGGGTTGGCGATGAACGGGATGCCGAAGGCCACGGCATCGGCCTTGCCGCTGGCCAGTGCCGCGTTGGCGGTGGCCTTGGTGAAGCGTTCGTTGACGATGTAGGGGCCGCCGAACGCCTCTTTGATCAGCGGGCCGATGCTGTCGTCGGCTTCTTTTTCCCGCGAGCAGATGAAGGCGATGCCACGCTTGCCCAGTTCACGGGCAACGTAGGTGAAGGTCTCGGCGCGGTCGGCATCGCCCATGTCGTGGGCATCGGCCCGTGGTGCCAGGTGCACGCCGACGCGCTTGGGGCCCCAGACGTCGACCACCGCGTCGGTCACTTCCAGCAGCAGGCGGGCACGGTTTTCTAGCGAGCCGCCGTATTGGTCGGTGCGCTGGTTGGTGCTGCTCTGCAGGAACTGGTCGAGCAGGTAACCATTGGCGCCATGGATTTCCACGCCATCGAAACCAGCAGCCTTGGCGTTCTCGGCACCGGTCCGGTAAGCCTCGACGAGGTCGGCGATTTCTTCGGTTTCCAGCGCGCGGGGTGTCGGGTAGTCGCTCAGCGGGCGCACCAGGCTGACGTGGCCTTTGGGCTGGATTGCGCTTGGCGCCACCGGCAGCTCACCGTTGAGGTACGACGGGTGGGAGATGCGCCCGACGTGCCACAGTTGCAGGAAGATGCGCCCGCCAGCGCCATGCACGGCTTGGGTCACGTTGTGCCAGCCGCGGACCTGGTCGTTGGACCAGATGCCGGGGGTGTCGGGATAGCCGACGCCCATCGGTGTGACCGAGGTGGCTTCAGTCAGGATCAGGCCAGCGCTGGCGCGCTGCACGTAGTACTCGGCCATCAGTGCGTTGGGCACGCGGCCCTCGTCGGCGCGGCAACGGGTCAGCGGGGCCATGATGATGCGGTTGGGCAGCTCGAGGTCGCCCAGGGTGATCGGATCGAAAAGCGTGGTCATGTCGAAAGCCTCGCGTAGGTCAGTTGGATGCAGCGGCCAGCTCGGCATCGTTGTCGCCGCGCTGGTTGAAAGTGATCAGGGTGACGATCAGCGCCAGGACAGCCAGGGCGCCTGCGGCCAGCGGTACGCTGGTCAGGCCCAGGCCGTGGGCGATGACGCTGCCGCCAACCCAGGCGCCCAGGGCGTTGCCCAGGTTGAAGGCGCCGATGTTCAGGGTCGAGACCAGGTTCGGCGCATCCTTGCCGTAGGTGACCACGTTGACCTGCAGCGCTGGAACGGCGGCGAAGGCGGCGGTGGCCCAGAGGAACAGGGTGATTTCGGCGGGCACCAGCGCGTTGCTGGTCCAGCTGAACAGGGTGGAGACCACTGCCATGGTGGCGAACACACCCACCAGGGTGGCCGCGAGGCGGCGATCGGCGAGCTTGCCTCCTATGATGTTACCCAGCGTCAGGCCCAGGCCGATCAGGACCAGGGTCCAGGTCACGCCGCGTGGCGATACGCCGGTCACATCACCGAGCAGTGGCGCAACGTAGGTGAACAGGGCGAACACCGAGGCCGAGAACAGCACGGTCATGCTCAGCGACAACCAGATCCGGGCGCCCTTGAGGGAGGCGAGTTCAGCGCGCATGTCGACCTTTTCGGCATCCTGCTGCAGCGGCAGGAAGCGGATCAGGCCGATCAATGCGATCACGCCGATGCCGGTCACGGCCCAGAAGGTCGAGCGCCAGCCGGCGACCTGGCCCAGGGCAGTGCCCAGTGGCACACCCAGCACGTTGGCCAGGGTCAGACCTGTGAACATCAGCGCTACGGCCGAGGCGCGGCGGTTGGCTGGCACCAGACTGGCCGCCACCACCGAGCCGATACCGAAGAAGGCACCGTGGCACAGGGCGGTGACCACGCGGGCGAACATCAGCAGGTTGTAGTCGCTGGCCACTGCACACAGCAGGTTGCCGACGATGAACACGCCCATCAGCACCACCAGCGCAGCCTTGCGTGGCAGGCGGGCGGTGGCCAGGGCCATGAACGGCGCGCCGATCGCCACGCCCAGGGCGTAGCCGGTCACCAGCCATCCGGCTCCGGGAATGCTCACACCCAGGTCGCGCGCCACATCGGGCAGCAGGCCCATGATGACGAACTCGGTGGTGCCGATGGCAAAGGCGCTCAGCGCCAGGATCAACAGTGAAAGGGGCATTGCAAGGTCCTTGTCAGAGCTCTTGGCTCATCTGCTCGAGGAAGGCCTGGATGGTGTCCTCGTTGCGCTTGAAGAAATGCCACTGCCCGACCTTCTGGCTGCTGATCAGGCCTGCGCGCTGCAAGGTGGCCAGGTGGGCAGATACGGTCGACTGCGACAGGCCGCAGCGTTGATCGATCTGCCCGGCACAGACGCCGAATTCGGTGCTGTGGTGCTGGTCGGGGAATTGCGCCGCAGGGTCCTTCAGCCAGTTGAGGATGTCTCGGCGGACCGGATGGGCCAGGGCTTTTATTATTTCGTCGAGGTCGAGAGGCATGGTTGGGCTCGTGGTGTGTAGCGGTATATCGCGATGGGGCGAAATATAAATCGGTATTTCGCGATATACAAATATGAAGAGGTTCTGAGCTCAGCCGAAATCGCTATATCGCGTTATAACGATATACGCGGCGACAGTGCTAGACTGCCGCCATGAATTACCTCGCACACCTGCACCTTGGCGGCCCGGCGCCGCAGCAACTGCTCGGCAGCCTGTACGGCGATTTCGTCAAAGGCCCGCTCGGAGGGCGCTTTGCGCCTGAGCTGGAGGCGGCGATCCGGCTGCACCGACAGATCGATCGCTACACCGACAGCCATCCGCTGGTACTGGCGGCGCTGGCGCGCTTCCCGCAGGAGCGTCGGCGGTTTGCCGGGATCGTGCTCGACGTGTTCTTCGATCACTGCCTGGCACGGCATTGGGCGGATTACGCCGAGCAGCCGCTGGCGCAGTTTACCGACACCTTTTACCGGGTGCTGTTGGCCGAGCCGCAGTTGCCGGGGCGCTTGGCACGTATTGCGCCGTTCATGGCAGCGGATGACTGGCTGGGAGCCTATGGTGATTTCGCCACGCTGGAGCAGGTGTTCGGGGGGATCGCGCGGCGGCTGTCGAAGCCGCAGGGCATGAACGGGGTGATGGCGGAGCTGGAGCGGTTGTATGAGCCGTTGCTGGCGGATTTTCGTGAGTTCTACCCGCAGTTGCAGGTGTTTGCGGCGGCGGGGCGGTGAGGTTTTGCAGTGTTTGCCAGGGCCCTATCGCGGGGCAAGCCCGCTCCCACAGGTACCGAACTGATTTTAAGTACAGCGGGATGCCTGTGGGAGCGGGCTTGCCCCGCGATAGGGCCGCTCGCCCCACCCCAGCAATCAGGCCGCTTTTGCCTGCCGACGCGGCACCGCCACCTCGACGTCCTCGACCCCGAACAAAGCCACCTGAATCGCCTGCTGTGCCATGAACGCCAGCGCCGCACGTTCCTTGCCCTGGCTCTCCACCGGCGCCAGCAGGTGAATCACCACCTCCCCCCGCTCCCGGCCAAACAAGCGCATCAGGTGCGAAACCATGTCGTCATCGCCGATGAACGGTGCGATCGGGTCCGGTTCGCCGTTGCGCAGGTACTGGATCGCCACTGGCTGCACGGGTGTGTCCTGATCGATGGCGCCGGCCAGCAGGCGTCCGTGGAAGGTGCGCAGGCCGCGACCGTCGGTGGTGGTGCCTTCAGGGAAAATCAACAACGGTCGGGCCTGGCCCAGTTGCTCGCTGATCTGTTCGCGCAGACGCTGGGCATCACCCCCGCCACGGCGAATGAACAAGGTGCCGGCCTTCTGCGCCAGCCAGCCGGCCAACGGCCATTGGCGTACCTCGGCCTTGGACAGGAACGACAGCGGCGTGAGCATGCCCAGCAGGGGAATGTCGGTCCATGACACGTGGTTGCTGACCCACAGCATCGAGCGCTGGGGCAGTTCACCGACGACCCGCACGTCAAAGGGCAGGGCGCCGATCAGGCGTTTCATGAACAGGCAGGTCCAACGTTGCCGCCGCTCGATGGAGGCGTGCAGCCCCAAGCGTTCGCCCAAGGCGATGACGCTGGCCATGGCGATCCCCAGCAACAGCACCAGTACCAGGCGCAGGAGGCGGGCGCAGGCCCGCAGGCCCGGCATCAGACTGCCGCCTTGAAGTGGCGGGCGTAGCGCGGGCAGAGGTCATCGCGCTTGAGCAGGATGAACACGTCGGCGACCTGGAAGTCTTGGTCCCAGCAGGGCTCCCCACAGATCTTCGCCCCCAGGCGCATGTACGCCTTGAGCAACGGTGGCATCTCGGTGATGACGTTGTTCGGCAGGGCCAGGGTGGGGAGCGGTTTTTTCGGCTCGGCGCGCAGGTGCTCGGTGCACAGGTAGCGTTCGCGCAGGCGCTGCATGATCGCGTGGGCCTGGATACCGCCGTCCTGCATGGGGATGCTGGCGCAGCCCATCAGGTAGCTGTAGCGGCCTTCGTTGAGCACTTCGGCAAGCTCGCCCCAGAGCACGGCGATGGTGCCGCCGTTGCGGTAGCCGGGATCGACGCAGGTGCGACCCAGTTCCAGGATCGGGCCTTGCAGTTGCAGCAGCCCGTGCAGGCTGAATTCTTCTTCGCTGTAGAAGCGGCCCAGGCTGCTGGCGGCCTGGTGGTCGAGCAGGCGGGTGGTGGCGACCAATTGGCCGGTGGCCAGGTCGCGCACACCGATGTGGCGGCAGTGGATATCGTAGTCATCCATGTCCAGGCCCAGTTCCGCGCCCTTGAGCTTGGCCTTGAATTCGGCGCTGAACACCTTGAAACGCAGGGCCTGTGCTTCCTGCAGGGCCGCGGCGCCGACCAGGCGTTCGGCTTGCAGACGGCGTTCAGTGCTGTTGTCGCCAGAGCGAGCGATCCGAGTCATTGCGAGTCTCCATAAGCCAGCCAAATAGGGTTGCGGCCGGTCGGCTTTGTTGTGCAAAGTCAGCCTAGGTAGGCGCGGTGTCACCTCCGTGAATCTTTGGTGATGCTTGCGTGACACCCCTCACGAGGAGCATTCGATGACCTGGTTGCAACGACTCAACGACCCGCTGCGCCAGGCGCTGGCGGCCACTCTGGGCGAGACCTATGCGGCCACGCTGGAGCGTCTGGGCGCAGTCACGCCGTTCGAACTGGCGGCGCTGGGTGGGCGCGCGATGGACACGCCGGGATTGGCCTTTCTGATCGGTTACCAGGCCGCCTTGCGTGTGCTCTGGCCCAGCGCGCCTGCGGGGTTGGGGGCTTTGTGCGCCACCGAGCGACGCAGTGTGCGTCCGGCCGACATGCACACCCGTCTCGATGGGCTGCGGCTGAGTGGTCGCAAGGATTTCGTCACCGCCGGTCTCGACGCCGAATGGTTGCTGGTGGCGGCCCGCAGCGAAGCGCAGGGCGAGAGCGCGCGGCTGAGCCTGGCGGTGGTCTACCCCGGTGAGCCCGGCGTGACCCTCGAAGCGTTGCCGACCCTGCCGTTGATGCCTGAGGTCGGCCATGCCCGTGTCGAACTGAAGCACGCGGCCTGCGAGCTGCTGGCGGGGGATGGCTGGGAGGCCTATGTCAAACCGTTCCGCTCCCTCGAAGACCTCTATGTACTCACCGCGCTGCTCGGGTGGCTGCACGGCGTTGCCCAGGAGTGCACCTGGCCCCAGGTGTTGCGCCTGCGCCTGATTGGCCTGCTCGCTGCCTGTGCCGAGGCCAGCCGACAGTGCGCCGACAGCGTGGGCTGTCATCTGTTGCTGGCCGGCCTGTTCGCCCAGTTCCAGGCACTGCGTGGTGATATCGACGCGGCCCTGGCCAGCGGCCCCGGGCACTGGGCGCAACTTTGGCAGCGCGACCAGGGGCTGCTGGCACTGGCCGCCGCGACCCGGGAAAAACGCCTGGCCAAGGCCTGGGCTGCTGCAGGATTGTAATGAAGCCCAGGCATGCTCCGCCGATTGACCGCGCGTGAGGTATCGATGGGCAAACTGAAGGTGGTGCTGGGGATTCTCGGATTGATCGCCCTGCCGGTGTCCGCCGAGGAATGGCCGGACAGCCAATGGCAGCAGGATCCGACGCGGTACGACTGGCAGGCTGTCGACGACTATGCCTTCGCGCTGCGCAACGATGTCGATCGCAGCGGTGTGCGCAGCGATGCACTGCTGATCATTCGTGACGGTCGTGTTCTGTACGAGCGCTACGCAGCGCCTACAGGCGTCGACACCCCGCACCTGACCTGGTCGATCAGCAAGAGCGTGCTGGCCACGTTGCTGGGCGTCGCCCGCGGCGAAGGGCGTTTCCAGCTCGATGATCCGGCCGCCCGTTACTACCCCGCCTTGCGTGAGCATCCGCAACTGCGCCTGGTCGACCTGCTGCACTGGGCCAGCGGCCTGGCCTGGCAGGAAGACTATGAATACGCGCCGCTCAAATCCTCGGTCGTGGCAATGCTCTATACCCGCGGGCGCAATGACATGGCGGCCTACACCGCTGGCATGGCCCAAGCCGAGCTGCCGGGGCAGCACTTTGCCTATTCCAGCGGCGACAGCAATCTGCTGGCCGCGGCGCTACGCGGCATGCTCGGGGCGGACCAGTACGCCGACTATCCCTGGCAGGCGCTGTTCACCCCGCTGGGTATCACGCATGCGGTGTGGGAGCGCGACGGTGTTGGCACCTATGTCGGCTCCTCCTACCTCTACCTCAGTGCCCGCGATCTTGCGCGCATCGGCCTGCTGATGCAGCGCGACGGGCGCTGGCGTGAGCAGCAACTGCTGCCTGCCGATTGGGTGGCCTTCAATCGCACCCTGTTCACCCATGCCGAGCCGGTGCCGGGCGATGCCAACCCCGGCGGGCACTGGTGGCTGAACCAGCCGCTGCCGGGCAACCCACCGCCCTGGCCGGATGCCCCCACCGATACCTTCGCCGCCCTCGGTCACTGGGGCCAGGCGCTATATGTGCTGCCCACGCAGAAGCTGGTGATCGTACGCTACGGCGACGACCGCGACGGCAGCTACAGCCATAACGAACTGCTCAAGCGCGTGCTGGCCGTGCTGGCGAAGGCGGGTGCATGAAGCGGATCTTGCTGGTGTTGCTGCTGGTCCTGCTGGCCTGGGCATGGACCGAACGTCAGGCCCTGTCGGACTTTCCGAGCATTCTTTCGGCGTACTCGGCAAAGGAGTACTGCTCGTGCCGCTTCGTCATGGGTTTTGACGAGGCCTATTGCCGCGCCTATGTGAAGCAGTACCTGCCATTGGGGCGCCTGGAAGAGGACAGCCGCGCACGCAGCGTGCTCGCCGAAGGCCTAGGACGGCATAGCGTGGCTGTCTGGCAGGGGCCGCGCGAGGGTTGTCGCTTGCTGCCGTGAAGGCCTGCGGGGTAAGGTTGTCGGCCTTGCTTCACGAGGTTTCACATGCCCACCTTGCTCCGCCTGCTACCTGCCCTGTTACTGGCCCTGTGCCTGCCTGCCCATGCCAACTGGCACCTGGACGGTGAGTCTTCGCGCCTGTCGTTCATCACCGGCAAGAACGGCGATACTGCCGAAGTGCACCGCTTCCTGGTATTGCACGGCACCATCGACCGCAAGGGTGTGGCTGGCTTGAGCATCGAGATGGATTCGGTGAGCAGTGGTATCCCGCTGCGTGACGAGCGCATGCGTGACACCCTGTTCGAGGTCGAGCGCTTCCCCGAAGCGACGGTCAAGGCCCAGCTCGACCTGCGCCCGATCAACGACCTTGCCAACGGTGCCCAACTGGAACTGCGCCTGCCGCTGACCGTGACGCTGCATGGCCAGTCCCACAGCTACAACGCCCTGCTGCTGGCCACCCGCCTCGATGAGCGGCGATTCCAGGTGGTGACCCTCGAGCCGCTGCTGTTGCGTGCCGAAGACTATGGCTTGCTGCCAGGGCTGGAACGCCTGCGCACCTTCGCCGGGCTAAAGTCCATCAACCCGTCGGTGCCGGTGAGCGCGGTGCTGATCTTCACCGCGCGCTGACATGCCAGGGCCGGTCTTCCCCTGGCGGGATGGCAACCAGTTCGAACTGCTGATCGACGGCCCCGAATTCTTTCCCCGCATGCTCATGGCCATCGTGCGCGCCGAGCGCCAGGTCGATCTGGAACTTTACCTGGTGGAGGCGGGGACCTGTGCCGATGCGGTGGTCGAGGCCCTGGAGTCTGCGGCCGCGCGTGGCGTGCGCGTGCGTTGCCTGTTCGACGATTATGGCGCCCTGGCCTTCCCTTCGGCCTTGCGTCAGCGTTTGCAGGCCGCCGGAGCCGAACTGCGCCTGTACAACCGTCTGCGCTGGCGCCGGGGCCTGCGTAACCTGTACCGCGATCACCGCAAGCTGCTGCTGGTGGACGAGCACTGGGCGGTGGTGGGTGGCACCGGCGTGACCGATGAATTCTGGACACCGGGCCAGGAGGCGAGCGAGTGGCATGAAGTGATGGTGCGTATGGAGGGACCGGTGGTGGCCGATTGGCAGCTGCTGTTCGACCGACAGTGGCACGCCAACCACCGTCGCACGGCCTGGCGCCCGCCGGAAAACTTCGGCCTGTCGCGCCTGCCGAAGATGCCGGCGCAGGGCGAGGGCCTGGGCCGGGTGGCCTACGCCGACGCGCGCCAGCACCGCGATATTCTGCATTCGCTGGTCCGTGCACTGAACAGTGGGCAGCGTCGCATCTGGCTGGCGACGCCGTATTTTCTGCCAACCTGGAGCGTGCGCCGGTCGCTGCGCCGGGCGGCGCAAAAGGGTATCGACGTGCGCTTGCTGCTCACGGGGCCACGCACCGACCACCCTTCGGTGCGTTACGCTGGCCATCGTTACTACCCGCGTTTGCTGCGCGCCGGGGTGCGGATCTTCGAGTACCAGCCATGTTTCCTGCACCTGAAGATGGCCGTGGTTGACGACTGGGTCAGCATTGGTTCGTGCAACTTCGACCACTGGAATCTGCGCTTCAACCTCGAAGCCAACGTCGAAGCCCTCGATCCGCCGCTGACTGCTGCGGTGCTGGCCAGTTTCACGCGGGACTTCGCCTTGAGCGAGGAGGTCGATCTGGATCACTGGAAGGCCCGGCCGCTGTGGCGGCGGGTGCAGCAGCGGATCTGGGGCTGGCTGGATCGGCTGGTGGTGAATCTGCTGGATCGTCGCAACTGAGACCTGCGCCGTATATCGTTCATCGACAAAGCGGACTATCGTGCAGTGATTGTTCCCTGCAAACGAAGGAGTGGATGCGATGACGGCGAAGAAGATTCTCATGCTGGTGGGCGACTACGTCGAAGACTATGAAGTGATGGTGCCGTTCCAGGCCTTGCAGATGGTTGGCCACACGGTGCACGCGGTGTGCCCTGAGAAGATCGCCGGGCAGACCGTGCGCACGGCCATTCACGACTTCGAGGGCGACCAGACCTACAGCGAGAAGCCTGGGCACAACTTCGCCCTCAACTTCGATTTCGTCCAGGTGCGTGCCGAGGGCTATGACGCGCTGCTGATCCCCGGTGGGCGGGCGCCGGAGTACCTGCGTCTGGACGAGCGGGTGCTGAAACTGGTCAAGGAGTTCGACCAGGCGGGCAAGCCGATCGCGGCGGTGTGCCATGGCGCACAGTTGCTGGCGGCGGCAGGGGTGCTCGAAGGGCGTGCGTGCAGCGCCTATCCGGCGTGCGCGCCGGAGGTGCGGCTGGCTGGGGGACGGTTCGTGGATATTGCCATCGACCAGGCGCATGTGGATGGCAATCTGGTGACGGCGCCCGCTTGGCCGGCGCATCCGGCCTGGTTGGCGGCGTTCTTGAAGGTGTTGGGGACGCGTATTGCCTGATCTGGCAGCGGTTCTGGAGAAATACCTGTC
Source organism: Pseudomonas wayambapalatensis (assembly GCA_014268975.2). Taxonomy (GTDB): domain Bacteria; phylum Pseudomonadota; class Gammaproteobacteria; order Pseudomonadales; family Pseudomonadaceae; genus Aquipseudomonas; species Aquipseudomonas wayambapalatensis. Next base: position 1,379,426 of record CP077096.1, read on the forward strand.
GCGCAGGGGAAAGGGCTCATGTCGAAGCCGATGATAGGGTTTCCCCTCAGGCCCGGCTTGGCCGGGCGCGACAGAACGACTGCTCCGCATGGAAATCCGCCTGCTTCACGGCGCTGCCATCGCGCCTTACATCGATGATATCGCTCGCCTGCGCCTGACGGTGGTCCGCGAGTTCCCCTATCTTTACGACAGCACGCCGGCGTACGAGGCTGACGGTCTTCGCCGCTATATCGACTCCGAGCGCAGCCTGGCGATCCTGGCGATGGACGAGGGGCGGGTGGTAGGCGTTTCCACCGGCATGCCGTTGGGCGACAAGCCTGAGGCTTTCCGCCAGCCGTTTTTCGAGCAGGGACGCGATCCGCGCACCGTCTATTATTTCGGCAAGTCGGTGCTGCTGCCGGCTTATCGCGGGCGAGGGCTGGGCGTGCGCTTTTTCATTGAGCGCGAATCTTATGCGCACAAGCTGGGTGGCTTTCATTACTGCGCATTCAGTGCCGTCGAACGGCCCAATGGCCATCCGCGCCGGCCAGAAGACTACAAGCCGCTACACGCCTTCTGGCGTAATCGAGGGTTTCTGCATCAGCCTTCGCTGCGTGCGTCGTGTGCGTGGCGGGATCTGGGCGAGCCGGATGAGTCGGACAAGACGCTGTCGTTCTGGCTCAAGGATCTGTTGCTGTGATCCTGTGCTGAAACAGCAGCGCCCCGTTCGCGGGCAAGCCCGCTCCTGCAAGGAGTGGGCTTGCCCGCGAACGGGGCGCCGTGATTACCGCAGTCTTACTTCACTTCAACAGCCAGGCTCTGGGCAATCTTGTTCTGCCACAGCGCAGGGCCGGTGATGTGCACCGACTCACCCTTGCTGTCCACCGCGACGGTGACCGGCATGTCCTTGACGTCGAACTCGTAGATCGCTTCCATGCCCAGCTCGGCGAAGGCCAGGACCTTCGACTTGCGGATGGCCTGGGCCACCAGGTACGCGGCGCCGCCAACGGCCATCAGGTACACGGCCTTGTTGTCCTTGATCGCCTCGATGGCGGTCGGACCACGCTCGGATTTGCCGATCATGCCCAGCAGACCGGTCTGCTCGAGGATCTGGCGGGTGAACTTGTCCATCCGCGTGGCGGTGGTCGGGCCGGCTGGGCCGACCACTTCGTCACCGACCGGATCGACCGGGCCGACGTAGTAGATGAAGCGGCCTTTCAGATCCACCGGCAGTTCTTCGCCACGGTTGAGCATCTCGACCATGCGCTTGTGCGCAGCGTCGCGGCCAGTGAGCATCTTGCCGTTGAGCAGGATGGTCTCGCCCGGTTTCCAGCTGGCGACTTCTTCCGGGGTGATCTCGTCGAGGTTGACGCGACGCGCGCTCGGGCCGGCTTCCCAGACGATTTCCGGGTAGGCATCCAGCGACGGCGCTTCCAGCTCTGCCGGGCCGGAGCCGTCGAGCACGAAGTGGGCGTGACGGGTGGCGGCGCAGTTGGGGATCATGCACACCGGCAGCGAAGCGGCGTGGGTCGGATAGTCCATGATCTTGACGTCGAGCACGGTGGTCAGGCCGCCCAGGCCCTGGGCACCGATGCCCAGCTGGTTGACCTTCTCGAACAGCTCCAGGCGGATCTCTTCGATGCGGTTCTGCGGGCCGCGGGCTTTCAGTTCATGGATGTCGATGGATTCCATCAACACTTCCTTGGCCATGACCGCGGCTTTTTCGGCAGTACCGCCGATGCCAATGCCCAGCATGCCAGGCGGGCACCAGCCAGCGCCCATGGTCGGGACGGTCTTGAGCACCCAGTCGACGATCGAGTCGGACGGGTTGAGCATGGCCATCTTCGACTTGTTCTCCGAACCGCCGCCCTTGGCTGCGACGTCGACTTCGACCTTGTCGCCGGGCACGATGGAGTAGTGGATCACCGCCGGGGTGTTGTCCTTGGTGTTCTTGCGGGCACCGGCCGGGTCGGCCAGGATGGAGGCGCGCAGGACGTTTTCCGGCAGGTTGTAGGCGCGGCGCACGCCCTCGTTGATCATGTCGTCCAGGCTCATGGTCGCGCCGTCCCAGCGCACGTCCATGCCGACGCGCACGAACACGGTGACGATACCGGTGTCCTGGCAGATCGGGCGGTGGCCGGTGGCGCACATGCGCGAGTTGATCAGGATCTGGGCGATGGAGTCGCGGGCAGCGGGCGATTCTTCACGCAGATAGGCTTCGTGCATCGCCTGGATGAAATCGACGGGGTGGTAATACGAGATGAATTGCAGGGCGTCGGCAACGCTCTGAATCAGGTCGTCTTGCTTGATCACGGTCATGCAGCGCGCTCCTCTTAAAGACGGGAACATTCGTAAAGGCATCGACACCGCCGACCAGCGCGTCGAAAGGCCTTGCAAGGCGCACCGGCAGGTCAGGCCGGCACAAAAAGGGCGCGGCAGTATAGCGCGGCTGCCCGTGGGAAACACCTGCGCGTGGTCTGGACCTTGGTCTGCCGCTGCCAGGCATCGTTCTTGCTGGCGTTCTGTACAATGGCAACAGACTCCAGGAGACCTTTCGTACATGCCCGATCTTCGCGTGGGCGAGCGCCGCATCAGCGTTCCGACCGGCAGCAACCTGCTCGACGCCCTCAACGGCGTCGGCCTGAACGTGCCTTACAGTTGCCGGGCCGGCAGTTGCCACGCCTGCCTGGTACGGTGCGTCGATGGCGAGCCTGAGGATGCCTTGCCCGAGGCGCTGCAGGCCGACAAGCGCGAGCAGGGCTGGCGCCTGGCTTGCCAGTGCCGGGTGACGGCTGATCTGCAGGTTATGGTGTTCGATCCGCAGCGTGATGGTGTGCCGGCGCGGGTGTGCGCGCTGGACTGGGTCGGCGATGTACTGCGCTTGCGACTGAAGCCTGCGCGGGCGTTGCGTTATCAGGCGGGGCAGCATGTGGTGCTGTGGCTGGGCACGGTGGCCCGACCATACTCGCTGGCCAGCCTGCCGGGGGAGGATGATTTTCTCGAGTTCCATATCGACTGCCAGCGGCCGGGTGCGTTTTGCGATCTGGCTCGGGGCTTGAAGATCGGTGACTCGTTGAGTTTGGGAGAGTTCAGAGGGGGCGCGCTGCACTACGACCCCGACTGGCAGGACAGGCCGCTGTGGTTGCTGGCGGCAGGTACCGGCCTTGCCCCGCTGTGGGGTGTTGCGCGGGAGGCTTTGCGCCAAGGCCATCGGGCAGGAATAAAGGTCATGCATGTGGCACACGATGATGCCGGGCACTACCTGCAACCCGCGCTGCAACAGACGCATGGCATCGATACCGAATACGTGCTGCAGGAGCATCTCGAGGAGGCGCTTGCGAGATTGCGTCCGACCTCTCGCCAGACCATCGCCTTGCTCTGCGGGTCGCCCGTGAGTGTCGAGCGCTTCGCTCGCAGATTGTTCATCGCCGGCGTGCCAAGAAACCAGGTGCTGGCTGACGTGTTCGTCGAGCATGCCTGACTCTCTGGCAGCACCATGCCCCATCGCGGGCAACCTAAAAAAAAGACCGCTCCTGAGAGCGGTCTTTTTTGCTGACCTGAAGTCGTTGCTACAACTCAGGCATCAACCGACCAGCGGATCACCCACGTGCAGGATCTTCATGCCGTTGGTGCCACCGATGGTGTGGTAGCTGTCACCCTTGGTCAGGATCACCCAGTCGCCCTGTTCGACCAGGCCACGCTTGAGCAGCTCGTCGACAGCCGCCTGGCTGACCTTGTCGGCCGGCAGCGAAGCCGGATCGAAGGCGATCGGGTAGACGCCGCGGAACATCGAGACGCGGGCCTGGGTCGCGCGGTGCGGCGACATGGCGAAGACCGGCACATGCGAGCGCAGGCGCGACATGATCAGCGGGGTGTAGCCGCTTTCGGTCAGGGCGATGATCGCCTTCACGCCAGGGAAGTGGTTGGCGGTGTACATCGCGGCCAGGGCGATGCTCTCGTCGCAGCGCTCGAAGGTGGTGTGCAGGCGATGGCTGGACTTCTGGTTGGTCGGGTGCTTTTCGGCGCCCAGGCAGATGCGCGCCATGGCTTGCACCGCTTCGATCGGGTACGAGCCGGCGGCGCTTTCGGCCGACAGCATCACCGCATCGGTGTTGTCCAGCACGGCGTTGGCCACGTCGGAGACTTCGGCGCGGGTCGGCATCGGGTTCTGGATCATCGACTCCATCATCTGGGTCGCAACGATCACCGCTTTATTGTTGCGGCGAGCGTGCTGGATGATCTTCTTCTGGATGCCGATCAGCTCGGCGTCGCCGATTTCCACGCCGAGGTCGCCACGGGCAACCATCACGGCGTCGGAAGCCGCGATCAGGCCGTCGAGGGTTTCGTCGTCGGCAACGGCTTCGGCACGCTCGATCTTGGCCACCAGCCAGGCGCTGCCGCCGGCTTCGTCACGCAGCTTGCGTGCGTATTCCATGTCCTTGGCGTCACGCGGGAAGGAGACGGCCAGGTAGTCCAGGTCCATTTCCGCGGCCAGTTTGATGTCGGCCTTGTCTTTTTCGGTCAGGGCCGGTGCAGTCAGGCCGCCACCTTTGCGGTTGATGCCCTTGTGGTCGGACAGTGGGCCACCGACGATCACCACGCAATGCAGCGCGTCGGCGGTAGCGGTTTCGACGCGCATGACCACGCGACCGTCGTCGAGCAGCAGCTCGTCACCTACACCGCAGTCCTTGACCAGGTCGGGGTAGTCGATGCCGACGATATCCTGGTTGCCTTCGGTGAGCGGGTGAGCGGTGGAGAAGGTGAACTTGTCACCGATCTTCAGTTCGATGCGCTTGTTGCTGAACTTGGCGATACGGATCTTCGGACCTTGCAGGTCGCCCAGCAGTGCGACGTGGCGGCCGTTCTTGGCGGCGATGTCGCGGATCAGGCGGGCGCGGGCCTTGTGCTCGTCCGGTGTGCCGTGGGAAAAGTTCAGACGTGCCACGTCCAGGCCGGCGAGGATCAGTTGTTCGATCACTTCCGGCGAGTTGCTGGCGGGGCCCAGGGTGGCGACGATTTTGGTACGGCGGATGGTCATGCACAGACTCCTATGTTGAAGCGCAGCGAAAGGCTACTCCTCAATTGCGCTGTAGTCATTGTTCCGTTGCACTACCTTGCAGGTTGGCGAGAGGGCGATTGCACCGTCGGCAGCACCCTACAAGCAGGAGGTTGCAGGTAGACGCTCGGCGCCGCGCGTCAGCTGGATGAAGCGTGCATCGGCACGCTGAAGAAATCGGGGCGCAGGCCGATATACTGGCCATCAAAGGAGAATTCCCATGCGAGCCCTGATCGTGTTAACCATGGCGGCCAGTGTCGTCGGCTGCACCCGTTGGTCCATGGACCACCACCTGAACAATGCCTACCGCGCGTACGATCGTGGCGATTGCCAGCGGGTGATGCTGGAGCTGTCGCAAGTCGATCGCACCAGCCGTGCCCGTCCGTTCATCCATCCGGAAGTGGCGATGCTGCGTGGCCAGTGCCTGGAGCGGCAGAAACTCTATGTCGATGCAGCGCAGACTTACCAGTTCCTGATCCAGCGCTACCCGCAGAACGAGTACGCCTACCGTGCCCAGGCGCGCCTGCAGACCCTGGAGCAGCTCGGCCATCTGCGCGGTGAGCCGGCGGTGACCAGCCCTGCGCCGACTACGCCTTTGCGTTAATACCAAGGTGACAATGATTTCATCCGGGCCGTCGCTCAGGCTAAGCTAGGCTGTAAAGTAGGTGTAACGCTCACCGCCAGTACCTGGTCTTCCTGGCATAAGGTACGGAGTATCATGTTCATCGAACGTCAGATCGACCGTCATCAACTGCCTTACGTGCTCAAGGTCTTCAACCGGTTGACCGATCAGGAGATTGGTTATCTGGGGAATGCCTCCGAGGATGGGCTCATGGTGATCAGCCAGCTCCCGATCATGGTCGGACCGGATTTCGATCTGCAGCTGCGTGTGCCGCTTGCAGGCGGGGGCCATCAGTTCATCAATCTCACCGCCAGTTGCCTGTGGAGCCGCGAGGACCAGACCCCGGGGCATTTCGATGCTGGCTTCATGCTATTGCAGGCGCCGCGCGAGTACGACGAGTTCGTGCGCTCGCTGCGCGACTTCTTCAGCTTCAAGCCGATGAACGAGTCGGCCTGAAGGCGTTCCTCCGGTAGACTCGTCCGCGAACTTTGTACAGGACGACACCGTGAACTCCAGCATCTTCTGGCACGACTACGAAACCACCGGTATCAATCCGCGCTGCGACCGACCGCTGCAGGTTGCAGGCGTACGCACCGATTTCGAGCTCAACGAGATCGACGAACCGGTCAACCTGTATTGCCGCCCCTCCGACGATATCCTGCCGCACCCCGCCGCCTGCCTGGTGACGGGCATCACCCCTGAGCAACTGATGGCAAAAGGCTTGGGGGAAGCGGAGTTCATGACCCGGGTGCATGAACAGTTGTCGCGCCCCGGCACCTGTGGCGCAGGCTACAACACCTTGCGCTTCGATGATGAAGTCACCCGCTACAGCCTCTACCGCAACTTCTTCGATCCCTACGCCCGTGAGTGGCAGGGTGGCAACAGCCGCTGGGACTTGATCGACGTGGTGCGTACCGCCTATGCCCTGCGCCCGGAAGGTATCGTCTGGCCGCAGCAGGACGGACGCACCAGCCTGCGCCTGGAGTTGCTGAGCAAGGCCAACAAGATCGATCACGGCCATGCTCACGAGGCATTGTCCGATGTCCGCGCCACCATCGCGTTAGCCCGCCTGGTTCGCCAACGCCAGCCCAAACTCTATGACTGGTTGTTCCAGTTGCGTAGCAAGCACAAGGTCATGGAGCAGATTCGCCTGCTTCAGCCACTGGTGCATATCTCCGGGCGTTTCTCCAGCGAGCGTAGTTACCTGGGGGTGGTATTGCCGTTGGCCTGGCACCCGCGTAATCGCAATGCACTGATTGTGTGCGACCTGCACATGGAAAACTCGCCTTTAATAAGGGAAAGTGCCGAGGTATTGCGTTCGCGTTTGTACACGCGGCGCGAGGAATTGGCTGACGGGGAATTGCCGGTTCCGCTGAAGTTGGTGCACATCAACAAATGTCCTGTGGTTGCGCCATTGAGCGTATTGCGCCCGGCCGATCAACAGCGACTGGGTCTTGATATGTCGCTTGTTCAGTCTCGAGCCGATCAATTGATTCAGCAGCAAGACGCTTGGCGGGACAAGCTGGAGAGCCTCTACAGCGCAGATGAGTTCGCACCCAGCGAAGATCCCGAGCAACAGTTGTACGAGGGATTTCTCGGGGATCGTGATCGTCGCTTGTGTGAACAAGTTCGTTTGAGCGATCCGCGACAGTTGGGGCAGGGGCACTGGATGTTCGATGATGCACGCATGCCTGAGCTATTGTTCCGCTACCGGGCGCGCAACTTTATCGACACCTTGAACGAACAGGAGCAACAACGCTGGCACCGCTTCTGCCAGCAGCGCCTGAGCGATCCGCGCCTGGGAGCGCCCAACACCCTGGGCGATTTCGAGCAGGCGGCGCAGGCCCGTCTGGTCGATACGGACGATGCCGGGCGGCAGGTCCTGGAGGCATGGCTTGCACATGTCCGTACACTGCGAACGCACTATGCGTTGGCAGAATAAATAAAAACGCCGGCGATGAGCCGGCGTTTTGCTGAAGCCTTAAGGCAGTTGCCGGGATCAGCCCAGCAGGGTTGCCCAGCTTTCAACCACGTCACCACCCCACTTGGCTTTCCATTCTTTCAGGGTCTTGTGGTTGCCGCCTTTGGTTTCAATCACTTCACCGTTGTGCGGGTTCTTGTATTGCTTGACCTTGCGAGCACGTTTGGTGCTGGTGGTCTTGGCGGCGCCACGGGGTGCCTTGCTCAGTTTGGATTCCGGGTCGAGCAGGGCAATCACGTCACGCAGCGACTTGGAGTATTCGCCCATCAGTGCGCGCAGTTTGCCTTCGAATTCCAGCTCTTTTTTCAGCTTGTCATCTTGCGACAGGTTGGCGAGGCGAGCTTGAAGTTCCTTGATGGCTTCTTCGGTGGCGCGGTATTCGTTGATCAGGGACATGGAGTGTTCCTTGGTGAATGTACAGAGAGACAGTGGGCCAATAATAGACAGGCAATACTCGCAAGTAAACAATTAATAAGGGGCTCAAATGTCAAATCATTTTGAAGCAACAATAACAGCGCTTCGGTAAAGAAAAATTTACATATTGCGTCTCTGTGCCTCGTCAATCCTCATCCGCCTGCTTGCGGGTGCTCAGAGTCTGCATTGAGCTGCCACGCAGGAGCGCGCAGGCCAATGGTTACTGCCTTTTTCACGGCAGATGGCTAGAATGTGCGCCTTTGCGAAGTTTTCCGGAGTCTCATCCATGCGCACCTACCGTCTGACGATTGCCTGTCCCGACCGCGTCGGCATCGTGGCAAAAGTCAGTAACTTCCTGGCCTTGTACAACGGCTGGATCAACGAAGCCAGCCACCACTCCGACGAGCAGAGCGGGTGGTTCTTCATGCGCCATGAAATCCGCGCCCAATCCCTGCCATTCGGTATCGAGGCCTTCCGCGAGGCCTTCGCGCCGATCGCCGAAGAGTTCTCCATGAGCTGGAACATCACCGACTCGGCGCAGAAGAAGCGCGTAGTGCTGATGGCCAGCCGCGAGTCGCACTGCCTGGCCGACCTGCTGCACCGCTGGCACACCGATGAACTGGACTGTGATATCCCGTGCGTGATTTCCAACCACAACGACCTGCGCAGCATGGTCGAGTGGCACGGTATTCCGTTTTTCCACGTGCCGGTCGATCCGAAAGACAAGGCCCCGGCCTTCGCCGAAGTTTCGCGCCTGGTTGCCGAGCATGGCGCTGATGTAGTGGTACTGGCGCGCTACATGCAGATCCTGCCGCCACAGCTGTGCCAGGATTACGCCGGGCGTGTGATCAACATCCACCACAGCTTCCTGCCGTCGTTCGTCGGCGCCAAGCCCTACCACCAGGCTGCATTGCGTGGTGTGAAGCTGATCGGTGCCACCTGCCACTATGTCACCGAAGAACTGGACGCAGGTCCCATCATCGAGCAGGACGTGGTGCGTGTGAACCACGCCGACAGCATCGAGGACATGGTCCGCTTCGGTCGTGACGTGGAGAAGATGGTGCTGGCCCGCGGTCTGCGCTATCACCTGGAAGACCGCGTGCTGGTACACGGCAACAAGACCGTGGTCTTCGACTGACCGGAGCCTGCACAGATGGCCGATCCGCGTGACAAGGCTGGTGCCCAGCCACCGCCGACACTCGGTGAAGGCTGCCTGGCGCGCTACGACCCCGAGGCGTTGAGCGATGAAGACGGCACCGAGTTCGAAGGTGCCGCTGAGCTCTGGGAGCAGCTCAACCCGCCTGACGCCGCCAGCGCTCCAGCAACGGACGCGCCAGCAGACAGACGAACACCGGCCCCCCGGCGAGCAGATAGAAGTAATAAGTGACGGCGCGCCAGATCAGGATCGCCGCCGCTGCTGTCGAGCTGCCCACCAGTGGCGACAGCAGGGTCGCCGACGTCAGCTCGGCGGCCCCTGCGCCGCCTGGCAGCAGGCTGAACTGGCCGGCACTGAGCGAGAGCATCTGCACCAGGAAGCTCGGAATCCACGACAGCTCTACCCCCAGCCCCCTCAATACCAGATACAGCACGCTGTAGCGCAAGCTCCAGTGCGCGCAGGTGAGGGCGAATACCAGCGCCAGCGTGCGCTTGGGCAGGCGCCAGGTGTCGGCCAGTGCCCGGGTGAAGCGCAGCAGCGTGCGCGCCCAGCGCCGCCGACGGCCGGTCGACAAACCCAGGCGTTGCAGCAGTCGACCGTTCCAGCGCATCACGCCACGCCGGTAGCGCAGCAGCACGACGATTGCCGCCAGCGCGGCACACAGCAAGGCGGCGCTGCCCAGCAGCATGCTTTCCTGGCTGCGCCCCAGGCTGTGGAACAGGGCGTAGCCGGCGATGGCCAGCATGGCGCAGAAGAAGAACAGCAGGTCGTTCAACTGGTCCATGGCGAACACCGCGCCACTGCGGGCCGGGCCAATGCGTTCGCGGGCCAGCAGTGTCATCAGGGTCAAAGGACCTCCGCTACCGCCGGGGGTGGTGCAGATGGCGAACTCAGTCGCCATTACCACGCCCAGGCTGCGTACCCTGCCCAGTTGTGCACCCTGCTGGCCGAGCAGCAAGCGCAGGCGCACGGCGTTGATGATCCAGCACAGCAGGATCATGCCCAGCAGGGTCGCCATCAGCCCTGGGTCGAACGTCTGCAGGCGCGGCAGCAGTTGGCTGCCGCCCAGAATGCCCGGAACCAGCACCGCGAGCAGCAGCGTCAGCCCCAGCCAGGCGAGGCGGTTCATGGGCAGGTCCTGCGCTCCAGCCAGGCGGATTTGGTCAGAGGCTCACGCCCTTGCTCGATCAATTCACGCAGGGTGCGCAACCAATAGTTGCGTGCGCTGGCATGGCGCATATCCACCGGATGCAGGCCCAGGCGCAGGGTTTCGGCCTGGCGCCAGCGCCGGGCTTGCCAGTCACAGAGCACCCGTGACAGACCGCGGCGCCACGCACTGCGGGCGCTCCAGACCAGCCCGGGAGCTTCGATCGCGGTGAAGTCCGGCAGCCGATAAAGGTGCTGCGGTGTGCTGGTGTAGCGCAGCGGCAGGCCGCGCAGGGCCTGGCGGGTGCCTTCGCTCATCAGCCAGGCGGGCGCGACGAAGCCTGCGACTGGCCAGCCCTGGCTGGCGAACAGGGCCAGGCCAGCCTCCAGGCGTTGCAGGGCTTCGCGCTGCTCCAGCGCATAGAACTCGCCCTCATGGGTGTAGATCCGGCGCATGAAGTACTCGGCAGGCCCGCGTGGGGCTGGGCCATCGTCGGCGTGGTAGAAACCGTGCAGTGCCAGCTCGTCGCCGCGCGCCAGGCGCCTATCGAGGAGGCGGCAGAAGTCCGGGGAGCGGGCCAATGCGTTGCGGTGGTGGAAGTCCGGGACCACCAGCCAGGTCATGGGCACGTCGCCCATTGCATCGACGGCTTCGACGAAGGGACGGTAGTCGGGCCAGGTTTCGGGCGCCACATCGTGCAGCACCAGCATCAGGCTAGGCGAATCGGCGGGCGCTTCACGCATGGGCGCGTACCTGTGGCGACAGGCCAAGCACGGCCTGGTAGTGCAGCAACAGGCCATCGACCACGCTATCCCATGAGTAATGCTGCTCCACATGGCGACGGGCCTGGGCGCCTAGGGGGCGCACGCCGGCTTCGAAGATTTCGCGCACTGCCCCGGCCATTGCCTGGCTGTCGTTGGCCTGGCACAGGCGCCCGCACTGGTCGTTGACGATCTCGCCGAAAGCCCCGGCGCGCACGGCGACCACCGGTGTGGCGCTGGCCATGGCCTCGAGTATCACCAGGCCAAAGGTTTCCTGGTCACCGGCGTGCAGCAACAGGTCGGCACTGGCGAGCAGGCGGGCCACTTCATCAGCGGGGCAGAAGTGGTCGATCACGCTGACATTGTCCGGCACGTTGGCCGGCATGTTCGAGCCGACCAGCAACAGGTGGTAATGGCGACCCAGGTGGCCCATGCACTCGAGCAGCACTGGCAGGTTCTTCTCCCGCGAGCCGCGACCGGCGAAGACGAGCAGACGAGTGGTATCGGGAAGGCCGAGCTGGGCGCGCAGGTGCGGATCGCGCCTGTCGGGGTGGAAGGTATTCAGGTCGACTCCCAGGGGCTGTACATGCACATCGCGCACGCCAAGACGGCGCAGTTTGTCGGCCATTACCTGGCTCGGCGCCAGCACCCGGTCGAAATTGCCGTAGAGCTTGCTGACATAGGCTTCGACATTGGGGGTGAACCAGTTGCCCATGCGGTTGCTGACCAGCAATGGCAGGTCGGAGTGATAGAAGCCGATCACCGGCACGTCCAGCTTGCGTCCCGCCTCAAGGGCGGCCCAGGCGGTGAGGTAGGGATCGCCAACCTCGATCAGGTCAGGCTTGAGATCGCGCAGCACGTTGCACCAGGGCGTCAGGCGTACCGGAAAACGGTAGCCCTTGCCGAACGGCAAGGGCGGGGCTGGCACCTGGTAGATGCCATTGGCATCACGGGCGCTGGGGCCGGGGATCAGAAGACTGTGGCGTACGCCGGGCATGGCGTCGAGGCGATGGTGTTTGGCATCAAGATAGGTCCGTACACCGCCGCTAGCCGGGGCGTAGAACATGGTGATGTCAGCGATGTGCACGATCAGCATCCCTCCGGGATCGTCTTCGGGTCTGTCATCCGGCGGTAACAGACCGACGGTGACGCGCCTAAAGGTTGACCTTTATGAAGGATAGTTTGTTCGATCGGGATTGGGCGGCGGGACGTCCCGCTGCGGGGGCGGGCAGTTCGGGACGAACCACCGCTCCCCCAGGGCTGCATTCAGATACGGAAACTGCCCACCAGTTGCTTGAGGCGCGCGGCCTGCTGTTCCAGGTCGGAGCAAGCGCGCAGGGTGGCCTGCAGGTTTTCCACGCCTTCCTGGTTGAGGGTGTTTATTTCGTTGATGTCCATGTTGATCGATTCCACCACCGAGGTCTGTTCCTCGGTGGCGGTGGCCACCGACTGGTTCATGCCGTCGATCTCGCCAATGCGCTGGGTCACACTGCCCAGGCGCTCGCCGGCCTGGTTGGCGATCTGTACGCCGTCCTGGCTGTGGCGTTGACTCTGGTCCATGGTCTCGACCGAAGTGCGGGCGCCGACCTGCAACTCTTCGATCATCCCCTGGACCTGCTGCGCCGATTCCTGGGTACGGTGGGCGAGGTTGCGCACCTCGTCGGCCACCACCGCGAAGCCGCGGCCGGCTTCACCGGCGCGGGCGGCTTCGATGGCCGCGTTGAGCGCCAGCAGGTTGGTCTGCTGGGAGATGCTGGTGATGACCTCAAGGATCTGGCCGATGTTGACGGTCTTGTCGTTGAGGGCCTCGATATGCGCGCTGGAACTGACGATCAGTGCCGACAGGCGGTTCATCGCCTGGATATTGTGTTCGACCACCTGCTGCCCCTCTTCGGCGAGCAATCGCGCGGAGCTGGCATGTTGCGAGGCTTGTGCGGCATTGCCGGCGATTTCCTGGGCCGCGGCGCCCAGCTCGTTGATGGCCGCCGCGACGCTGTTGGTGCGGTTGGCCTGCTCGTCGGAGTTGAGCATCGAGGAGTTGGAGGCGCTGACCACCCGCAGCGCCACTTCGTTGACCTGCTCGGTGGCCGAGGAGACTTCGCGAATCGAGCTGTGCACCCGTTCGACGAAGCGGTTGAATGCGCTGCCGAGCACACCGAACTCGTCATGGTTGTGGATGTTCAGGCGCTTGGTCAGGTCGCCTTCGCCTTCGGCGATGTCTTCCATGGCGCGGGTCATGGTGTGCAGCGGTTGCATCAGTATGCGGATCAGCAGGCCGAGCAGGGCGATGATGATCACCACCGCCACCAGCGTGGCAATCACCGCCGAGTTGCGGAAGGTGCTGAGCATGCTGAAGGCCTTGTCCTTGTCCACCGACAGGCCGATGTACCAGTTGGCCGAAGGCAGGCCCTTGATGGGGGTGAAGGTGAGCAGGCGCGCCTTGCCGTCGACCTGCACTTCGGTCAGCTCGCGAGACAGTTTCGGGGTGTTCTGCGGGAAGGCCTCCGACAGCGATTTCATCACCAGGGCATTGTCCGGGTGCACCAGGATCTTGCCCTGGTCGTTGACCAGGAACGCGTAACCCATGCCGCCGAAGTTCAGCGAGTCGATGATCTGTACCAGGCCGTCCAGCGCCAGGTCGCCGCCGACCACGCCGACATCGCTGGAGACCTTGTCGAGGATGCCGATGACCATCTTGTTGGTGGTCATGTCGATGTAGGGTTCGGTGAGAAGGGGACCGCTGGCGGCCATCCCGTCCTTGTACCAGGGGCGTACGCGCGGGTCGTAGCCGTCGGGCATCTTGCTGTCGGGGCGCACGCTGAAGCCGCCGTCGACCTTGCCCAGGTAGACCGTGAGGAAGCTGGAGATCAGCGCCTGTTGGCCCATCAGGGTTTCGGCATCGGCCGGATGCTGGGCGATATTCTGCGCAAGGTTTTCCACCAGCCGGATCCGCCCTTCGAACAGGTTGCGGATCGTGGTGGAAGTGGACTGGCCCATTTCTGCCAGGTAACTCTCCAGATTGGCGCGAATGGCATTACGCTGGAGATAGTCGTTGTACAAGGTGAACAGCGCGAAGGCCAGTATCACGATCAGAGAGGCCGCCAAGAGAATCTTGTGGCTGAAACGAAGGCTTTTGTTCATGACGTCGTCGGGTCCGCTAAGGTTTTATCGGGTCGCTCGCACGAAGCACAGCAGAAAACAGTGCAACAATCCGGTTGGAGCCTTGGTCGGTTGTTTCCTGTATTTCGGGTCAATATCGCCTCTGCATATCGGCCGCTTTTAGGCAAAGCTTGAGAAGAGGATGAAATAAGATGTCGGATTCTTCGCAAATCGTTGTAGGTGCCGGTCTAGACGGCTTGCCGGTCGGTCAAGCCATGCGCTTGGCCAACCGCCATGGACTGGTCGCCGGAGCGACCGGCACCGGCAAGACCGTGACCCTGCAGCGTCTGGCCGAGGTGTTCAGCGACGCGGGGGTGGCGGTGTTCGCCGCAGACGTGAAAGGAGACCTGTGTGGCCTGGGGGCGGCGGGTTCGCCCCAGGGCAAGGTGGCAGAACGCATTGCCGGGATGCCGTGGCTCGCCCACCAGCCCAAGGCCTATCCGGTGAGCCTGTGGGATATCGCCGGGCAGAGTGGTCATCCGTTGCGCACTACCCTCAGCGAAATGGGCCCGCTGCTGCTGGGCAACCTGCTTGAACTGACCGACAGCCAGCAGGCGGCGCTCTATGCGGCGTTCAAGGTTGCCGACCGCGAGGGCCTGTTGCTGCTCGACCTGAAAGACCTCAAGGCGTTGCTTGGGCATCTGAAGGACAACCCGCAGTTGCTGGGCGAGGACAGCGCACTGATGACCACCGCTTCGACCCAGGCCTTGCAGCGACGCTTGGCAACGCTGGAGCAGCAGGGGGCCGAGGCGTTGTTCGGTGAGCCGGCGCTGCAACTGGAGGATCTGCTGCGGGTCGATGGCGATGGTCGCGGGCGCATCCACCTGCTTGACGCCAGCCGCCTGGTGCATGAGGCGCCGAAGGTCTATGCGACCTTCCTCCTGTGGCTGCTGGCCGAGCTGTTCGAGCAACTGCCGGAGCGCGGCGACGCCGACAAGCCAGTGCTGGCGTTGTTTTTCGACGAAGCGCACCTGCTGTTCAACGGCACTCCCAAAGCCCTGCAGGATCGTCTGGAGCAGGTGGTGAGGTTGATCCGTTCCAAGGGGGTGGGGGTGTATTTCGTCACCCAGTCCCCGGGCGACCTGCCCGATGCGGTGCTTGCGCAGTTGGGCTTGCGTATCCAGCATGGGCTGCGGGCCTTCACCGCCAAGGAGCAGAAGTCGCTCAGGGCCGTGGCTGACGGTTTTCGTCCCAATCCAGCGTTCGATACCCTGGCGGTGCTCACCGAGTTGGGGATCGGCGAGGCGTTGGTGGGCACCTTGCAGGACAAGGGGACGCCAGAGATCGTCCAGCGCGTGCTGGTAGCACCGCCGCAATCGCGGATCGGCCCGCTGACCACGGCGGAGCGCAGTGCACTGATCTCGGCATCGCCCCTGGCGGGGCGCTATGACAAACCCATCGACCGTGAGTCTGCCTACGAGCTGCTGACCCAGCGCAAGGGCGAGCCGGTGGAGCCGGTGCCTCAGCCCAAGGTTGAGACGGACAGTCTGGCTGACAAGGCGGGAGAGTTCTTGCAGAGCGCGGCAGGGCAGGCGATCAAGTCGGCGGTACGCCAGGCCGCCAACCAGCTGGGCAGGCAACTGGTGCGGGGCTTGATGGGGTCGTTGCTGGGGGGCAAGAAGCGCTGAGTTTTCCCAAGGCATGAAAAAGGCGCCGTCGCGGGCGCCTTCTTCAATGCTGCAGGTGTCAGCCGATTGCTTTGGAGGCAAGCCAGAACAGGCCGGCCGCCAAGCCCATCGAGGCTGGCAGGGTCAGTACCCAGGCCAGCAGGATGGTCTTCACCGTGCCGCCTTGCAGGCCGCTCTTGTTGGCGACCATGGTACCGGCAACACCCGACGACAGTACGTGGGTGGTCGAGACCGGCAGGCTGAACACGTTGGCCATGCCGATCGCGCAAGCCGCGGTGATCTGTGCCGACATGCCCTGGGCGTAGGTCATGCCTTGCTTGCCGATCTTCTCGCCGACAGTCAGTACCACACGCTTCCAACCGACCATCGTGCCCAGGCCCAAGGCCAGGGCGACGGCGACGATCACCCAGAACGGGGCGTATTCGGTGGTTGCGGTCAGGTCCTTGCGCAGTTTTTCCAGGTCGGCCTTCTCGCGGCCATCCAGCCCTGGCAGCTTCCCGACCTTCTTCGCGGTGTCGTCCAGGCACAGCAGGTAACGACGTACTTCCACACGCTGTTCGGCGCTCAGGTCGCGGTAGTCGGTCACGCCCTGGAGCGAGGTCTGCAGCGCGGCAATGGTCGGCTCGGTCTGTTGCGGGTTGCAGCTGAACTGCTCCGGCAGGTCGGTCGACTTGGCCTTGCCCAGCGCCAGGAACTCGCCAAGCGTGGCGGCATTGCGCTGGTAGAACTGGCTCATGTGCAGGGTGGCGTCGCGGGTACGCTCGATCTGGTAGGTGGTGCTGTTCAGGTCGAGCACGAACTTGGCCGGGACGATACCGATCAGCACCAGCATGATCAGGCCGATGCCTTTCTGGCCGTCGTTGGAGCCGTGCACGAAGCTCACGCCCATGGCCGAGATCACCAGCACCAGGCGGTTCCAGAAGGGCGGATGCTTCTTGTCGTCGAGCTTGCGGCGCTGTTCGGGGGTCTTGTGCATCTTCGACAGCGGGCGCCACCATTTCAGGCCAATCAGCACCAGTGCGGCGACGGCGAAGCCGGCCATCGGCGAGACCACCAGCGACATGGCGATGTCGATCGCTTTCTGCCAGTTCACGCCGTCACCCAGCGGGATGTCGCTGAGCAGCGCGTTGGCCAGGCCAACCCCGAGAATCGAGCCGATCAGGGTGTGCGAGCTGGACGCCGGGATACCGAAGTACCAGGTGCCCAAGTTCCAGGTAATGGCGGCGGCGAGCAGGGAGAAGACCATGGCCAGGCCGTGCCCGGTGTTCACGTTGATCAGCAGCTCGACCGGCAGCAGGTGCACGATGGCATAGGCCACCCCGACACCGCCGAGCAGAACCCCGAGGAAGTTGAACACACCCGAGAAGAACACGGCCAGGTGCGGCGGCATGGCTTTGGTATAGATGACGGTGGCTACCGCGTTGGCGGTGTCATGAAAGCCATTGATGAACTCGAATGCGAGCACGAAGGTGAGGGCGAGCACCAGGCTCACGGCTACCCAGGCATCCAGTCCGCTGAATAAATCGATCATGAAGGTTTTCTGGCGGTCGTAGGGGGGCCGGATTATGCCAGAAAACCATGGCAATCGATGCACCCGTGACAGACAGATGGCAGCTTTTCTACTGCTGCCACGACGGTTCGTCGGTAGGGAACGAGGCGGAATCGACGAACAAAAAAGCGTTAATTCCGGTTAAATACCGCGAATTGGCGATTAAAAGAAGGGTTTTTCAAGATTAAAACGGTCGTATGAAATTTGTGTAATTCCATTTCATCATCGGCTGCGGCATAAGAACGCGTGGCGCCAGGGCGTTCAGCACCGTGGCGCGCTGCGATCAGGCCCCGAGGCTCAAGGCTCTTCGGGGCGCCGTTCCTTTTCCATCTTTTCCAGTTCCTCGGAGAAGGCTTGGTCAAGGAGGCTGGCACGTTTGCGCCAGGGTTTGCGTTCCGGTTCCGGTTGGGCAGCATAGGTGGTGACTTCACCACCATAAACATCCTTGTAACGTTCTGCCTGGCGCTCGAGTTCGGCGCGCAGTTCATCTTTCGTCACAGTATCGACCTGATAAATTGAAGAGGTTCTCGGTACAGGGCTGTACCACGCGGTGCGTGTGGATCCCTTTCCCATCGTGCGTACAGACCTGAGCGCCGAATTATAACCGTCGAATCAGCAATGGCCACGGCCTTTACTCGAGCCTGATTGTGCAATGGAAAGTTGACCCGTTGTACTTGGGAAGTTGGAGGCGACGTACCGAGTAAAGTTCGGATAAACAGTGCAGAAATGAAAACGGCCTCGCTGGTAAGCGAGGCCGCTGCCTTTAGTCTTCTACGGTGGGTACCTGACCAGTCTCTCCAAAGAAGCCACAAGGGCATGAGAAAGGTATAAGCAAACGTGTCGGCGGTCAATTGCGATTATCGGCCGCTTGTTCGATAATCGCACGAAGCGCCGTTTTTTTTGAGGTCTGCCGATGAACGATGAAACCAACGCTTCCACGCCCAGCGATCCGCAGCGTGCCGTCACGCCCTCCCTGGCCCCGCCGATCGTCGCATCGCCGGCCAAGCGCATCCAGGCGTTTACCGGCGACCCCGACTTCATGACCTCTCTGGCCCGGGGCCTGGCGGTGATCCAGGCCTTCCAGGAGCGCAAGCGCCACCTGACCATTGCCCAGATCAGCCACCGCACGGAAATCCCCCGCGCCGCTGTGCGCCGTTGCCTGCATACCCTGATCAAGCTCGGTTACGCCACCTCCGACGGGCGCACGTATTCGCTGTTGCCCAAAGTGCTGACGCTGGGGCACGCCTACCTCTCCTCGACGCCGCTGGCCGTCTCGGCCCAGCCCTACCTGGACCGTATCAGCGAGCAACTGCACGAAGCGGCGAACATGGCGACCCTAGAAGGCGACGACATTCTCTACATCGCCCGCTCGGCGACGGTGGAGCGCCTGATTTCGGTGGACCTGTCGGTGGGCGGGCGCCTGCCGGCGTATTGCACCTCCATGGGCCGGATTCTGCTGGCGGCACTGGACGACACCAGCCTGCGCGAGTATTTCGAGCGCGCTGATCTCAAGGCCCGGACCAGCCGCACCTTGCATGATCCCGAGTCGCTGTTCGCCTGCATCCAGCAGGTGCGCGCCCAAGGCTGGTGTGTGGTCGACCAGGAGCTGGAGCAGGGATTGCGTTCGATCGCCGTGCCGATCTACGACGCGTCAGGGCAAGTGCTGGCAGCACTGAATGTCAGCACTCACGTTGGACGGGTGACGCGCAATGAACTGGAACAGCGCTTCTTGCCCATCCTGCTGGCGGCCAGCCGTGATCTTTGCCACCAGTTGTTCGGTTGAGCGCCGGGTAGCGCGCCGTTCCGGCAGGTAGATAAGCGGTAAAACCATTCTTGTGCGATAAACGCACAATGTCGCTCCTCGTGAATTGCGCCCGCCGCAGGCGCTGATTAATGTTTCTCGCAACGGTCGGCGCTGCCGACCGGACAATAACAACACGAGACAAGCCCATGACCACTGTCCCTTCGCTGCCTTGCGCAGTTGCATCGTTACCCAGCTGATTTCAACGCCCGTACTGGTTTCTCCAGCCCTGCGCCTTACTTGTCGCAGCGGTGTACCCGCGCCCATCTTCTGGATAACAACAATGAACAAACCGCAAACTGCTGTCGGCAATTGCCTCGATGTACAGTCGTTCATCAACGACCAGCCGCTGTCCCGCTATCAATGGCGGGTGGTGATCCTGTGCTTCCTGATTGTCTTCCTCGATGGCCTGGACACCGCAGCGATGGGGTTCATCGCTCCGGCGCTGTCCCAGGAGTGGGGCATCGACCGCGCCAGCCTCGGCCCGGTGATGAGCGCCGCGCTGATCGGCATGGTCTTCGGCGCCTTGGGTTCCGGGCCGCTGGCCGACCGCTTCGGTCGCAAAGGTGTACTGGTCGGCGCGGTACTGGTGTTCGGCGGCTTCAGCCTGGCGTCGGCGTACGCCAGCAATGTCGATCAACTACTGGTGCTGCGCTTCCTGACCGGCCTTGGCCTGGGAGCTGGCATGCCCAATGCCACGACTTTGCTGTCTGAATACACCCCGGAGCGTTTGAAGTCGCTGCTGGTGACCAGCATGTTCTGTGGCTTCAACCTGGGCATGGCCGGCGGTGGCTTCATCTCTGCCAAGCTGATCCCGGCCTACGGCTGGCACAGTCTGCTGGTGCTGGGCGGCGTGCTGCCGTTGCTGCTGGCGGTGGTGCTGCTGGTGTGGTTGCCAGAGTCGGCGCGTTTTCTGGTAGTGCGCAATCGCGGCACCGACAAGGTGCGCAAGACGCTCGCCCCGATCGCTCCGGCCGTGGTAGCCCAGGCCGCGAGCTTCAGCGTACCGGAGCAGAAAGCCGTGGCTGCGCGCAATGTCTTCGCGGTCATCTTCTCCGGCACCTACGGCCTGGGCACTGTGTTGCTGTGGCTGACCTATTTCATGGGGCTGGTGATCGTCTACCTGCTGACCAGTTGGTTGCCGACGCTGATGCGCGACAGTGGCGCCAGCCTTGAAACGGCGGCCTTCATCGGTGCGCTGTTCCAGTTCGGCGGCGTACTCAGCGCCGTGGCGGTAGGCTGGGCGATGGACCGCTTCAATCCACACAAGGTCATCGGCATCTTCTACCTGCTGGCCGGGGTGTTTGCCTACGCGGTGGGTCAAAGCCTGGGCAACATCACCCTGCTGGCCATTCTGGTGCTGGTCGCGGGGATGTGCGTGAACGGGGCGCAGTCGGCGATGCCGTCGCTGGCGGCGCGCTTCTATCCGACCCAGGGCCGTGCCACAGGGGTGTCGTGGATGCTCGGCATCGGCCGTTTCGGCGCGATTCTCGGGGCCTGGAGCGGGGCGACGCTGCTGGGGCTGGGCTGGACCTTCGAGCAGGTGCTGACTGCGCTCCTGGTGCCGGCGGCGCTGGCGACCGTCGGGGTGATCGTCAAAGGCTTGGTGAGTCACGCTGACGCCACCTGATCGAGCATGGGTGGTGACCTTTTCGCGGGCAAGCCCGCTCCCACAGGGGGGGGGCTGCCCCCAAGAAGTTGGACACAAATCCAACCCTTGGGGGCAGTCCAGGGATTGGGCTGGCCTTTAGGTTTGAGCAAGACAGTTGCTCCCTGGAGGGAGCGGGCTTGCCCGCGAAAAGGTCACCGCCAGTTATCAGCGATCCCTCATTCAAACCGTTCGATAACCGCACAAAAGGTCGATTATCGGATTGTTTCCTCACCCCCGGTCTCCTTAATCTGAGCCCATCGCAGCGACGCTGCACTCAAACCCGACTCAGCCTGACCAGGAGTCTCCAATGGCAGCAATCCTCTCGCTTCATGATGCCGTGAAGCAGTTCGTCCACGACGGCGACAGCGTTGCCCTCGAAGGTTTCACCCACCTGATTCCGACCGCCGCCGGTCACGAAATCATCCGCCAGGGCAAGCGCGACCTCACGCTGGTGCGCATGACTCCGGACCTGATCTACGACCAACTGATCGGTGCCGGTTGTGCGCGCAAGCTGATCTTCTCGTGGGGCGGCAATCCGGGGGTCGGCTCGCTGCATCGCCTGCGCGATGCGGTAGAGAAACAGTGGCCGCACGCGATCGAGATCGAAGAACACAGCCACGCTGACCTGGCCAACGCCTACGTTGCCGGCGCCTCCGGCCTGCCGTTCGCGGTGTTGCGTGCCTACGCAGGCTCCGACCTGCCCAAGGTCAACCCGCTGATCAAGTCGGTCACTTGCCCGTTCACGGGCGAAGTGCTGGCTGCCGTGCCTTCGGTTCGCCCGGACGTCACCGTGATCCACGCACAGAAAGCCGACCGCAAGGGCAACGTGCTGCTGTGGGGCATCCTCGGGGTGCAGAAGGAAGCGGCCCTGGCCGCCAAGCGCTGCATCGTCACCGTGGAGGAAATCGTCGACGACCTGCAGGCGCCGATGAATGCCTGCGTACTGCCGACCTGGGCGCTCAGCGCGGTGTGCTTGGTGCCGGGCGGTGCGCATCCGTCCTACGCCCATGGCTACTACGAGCGTGACAACCGCTTCTACCAGGCCTGGGACCCGATCGCGCGCAACCGTGAATCCTTCACTGCCTGGATCGACACCTACATTCGCGGCACCACCGACTTCACCGAATTCAAGCGCAAGCTGGAGGCTGCACAATGAGCTACTCCACCTCCGAAATGATGACCGTGGCCGCGGCCCGTCGCCTGCGTAACGGCGCCGTCTGCTTCGTGGGGATCGGCCTGCCGTCCAAGGCCGCCAACCTGGCGCGCCTGACCTCGTCGCCCGATGTGGTGCTGATCTATGAGTCTGGTCCGATCGGTGCCAAACCGAGTGTGCTGCCGCTGTCGATCGGCGATGGCGAGCTGGCCGAGACCGCTGACACCGTGGTGCCGACCGGCGAGATCTTCCGCTACTGGCTGCAGGGCGGCCGTATCGACGTAGGCTTCCTCGGTGCCGCCCAGGTCGACCGCTTCGGCAACATCAACACCACCGTGGTCGGTGACTACCACGCGCCCAAGACCCGCCTGCCGGGTGCCGGCGGTGCGCCAGAGATCGCAGGCTCCGCCAAGCAGGTGCTGATCATCCTCAAGCAGTCGCCGCGCGCTTTCGTCGACAAGCTCGACTTCATCACCTCGGTCGGGCACGGCGAGGGAGGCGATTCGCGCAAGCGCCTGGGCCTGCCCGGCGAGGGGCCGGTGGGCATCATCACCGACCTGTGCATCATGGAGCCGGAAGCCGGCACCCACGAATTCGTGGTGACCTCCATCCATCCGGGCGTGACCCGCGAACAGATCGTCGCCGCCACCGGCTGGGCGATTCGTTTTGCCGATGACGTGCAGGTCACTGCCGAGCCGAGCGAGACGGAATTGGCCGCCCTGCGTGATCTTGAAGCCCGTACTGCGGCAGCCCATGGCCAGAGCGCAGGAGAAGCCTGATGCGTGACGTATTCATCTGCGACGCCATCCGTACCCCGATTGGCCGTTTCGGCGGCGCCTTGGCCGGTGTGCGTGCCGACGACCTGGCGGCGGTGCCACTCAAGGCGCTGGTCGAGCGCAACCCGCAGGTTCGCTGGGATCAGCTCGACGAAGTGTTTCTCGGCTGTGCCAACCAGGCCGGCGAGGATAACCGCAACGTCGCGCGCATGGCGCTGCTGCTGGCGGGCCTGCCCGAGAGCATTCCCGGCGTGACCCTCAACCGCCTCTGCGCCTCGGGCATGGATGCGGTCGGCACGGCGTTTCGCGCCATCGCCAGTGGCGAGATGGAGCTGGCCATCGCCGGTGGCGTCGAGTCGATGTCGCGGGCGCCGTTCGTGATGGGCAAGGCCGAGAGTGGCTATTCGCGCAACATGAAGCTTGAAGACACCACCATCGGCTGGCGCTTCATCAACCCGTTGATGAAGGCCCAGTACGGTGTCGATGCCATGCCTGAGACCGCCGACAACGTTGCCGACGATCACCAGGTCTCGCGTGCCGACCAGGACGCCTTCGCCCTGCGCAGCCAGCAGAAGGCCGCCGCCGCCCAGGCAGCAGGTTTCTTCGCCGAAGAGATCGTGCCGGTGCGCATTGTCCACAATAAGGGCGAAACCCTGATCGAGCAGGATGAACACCTGCGCCCGGACACCACCCTGGAAGCGCTGGCCAGGCTCAAGCCGGTCAATGGCGCGGACAAGACCGTCACCGCTGGCAATGCGTCGGGGGTGAACGATGGCGCGGCGGCGCTGATCCTGGCCTCGGCCGATGCCGTGAAGAAACACGGCCTGACCCCACGTGCCCGTGTCCTGGGGATGGCCAGTGCCGGCGTGGCGCCGCGGGTGATGGGCATTGGCCCGGTGCCCGCGGTGCGCAAGCTGACCGAGCGCCTGGGTATCGCCGTGGCTGATTTCGATGTGATCGAACTCAACGAAGCCTTTGCCAGCCAGGGTCTGGCGGTTCTGCGCGAGCTGGGCGTGGCGGACGATGCACCGCAGGTGAACCCGAACGGCGGAGCAATTGCCCTGGGGCATCCTCTGGGCATGAGCGGCGCGCGGCTGGTGCTGACCGCGCTTCACCAGCTGGAGAAGAGCGGCGGGCGCAAGGGCCTGGCGACCATGTGTGTCGGCGTGGGGCAGGGGTTGGCGCTGGCCATCGAACGGGTTTGACCTGTGCCGGCCTCTTCGCGGGCAAGCCCGCTCACGCCATCCTGTGGGAGCGGGCTTGCCCGCGAAGAGGCCGGACCTGCAAGACAAAAGGCTAATGGCCAGACCCCAAGCGGAACGAGAGTGTTACCGGGTATGTCTAGAATTCACGGTAACCCTCGAGGAGTAAGCACGCCATGACCGCAATCCATTACACGGGCGAAGAGCGCAAAAGCCGTATCTTTGCCATCGTCGGGGCTTCTTCCGGCAACCTGGTGGAGTGGTTCGACTTTTATGTCTATGCCTTCTGCGCCATCTATTTCGCCCCGGCGTTCTTTCCCTCCGACGACCCTACCGTGCAGTTGCTCAACACGGCTGGAGTGTTCGCCGCAGGCTTTCTGATGCGCCCCATCGGCGGCTGGATTTTCGGCCGCCTGGCCGACCGTCACGGTCGCAAGAATTCTTTGATGATCTCGGTATTGATGATGTGCGCAGGCTCGTTGCTGATTGCCTGCCTGCCGACCTATTCGAGCATCGGCACCTGGGCGCCGGCACTGCTGCTGTTTGCGCGGCTGGTCCAGGGCTTGTCGGTCGGCGGTGAGTACGGCACCACTGCGACCTACATGAGCGAGGTGGCCCTGCGTGGCCAGCGTGGATTCTTCGCCTCGTTCCAGTACGTCACCCTGATCGGCGGCCAGTTGCTGGCGGTGCTGGTGGTGGTGATCCTGCAGCAACTGCTCACCGAAGAAGAACTGCGCGCCTGGGGCTGGCGCATTCCGTTCGTGGTCGGTGCCGTCGCCGCGCTGATCTCGTTGATGCTGCGTCGGTCGCTGAAAGAGACCAGCAGCGCCGAGGCTCGCCAGGACAAGGAAGCCGGCAGCATCAGTGGCCTGTTCCGCAACCACGCCGCAGCCTTCATCACGGTGCTGGGCTACACCGCTGGCGGTTCGTTGATCTTCTACACCTTCACCACCTACATGCAGAAGTACCTGGTCAACACGGCCGGCATGAACGCCAAGAGTGCCAGCTTCGTGATGACTGGCGCGCTGTTTCTGTTCATGATCCTGCAGCCGCTGTTCGGCATGTTGTCCGACCTTATCGGCCGACGTAACTCGATGCTGTTGTTCGGCGCGCTGGGCACTCTGTTCACCGTGCCGCTGCTGATGGCGCTGAAGACCGTGACCAGCCCGTTCATGGCCTTCGTGCTGGTGACCCTGGCGCTGTGCATCGTCAGTTTCTATACCTCCATCAGCGGCCTGGTGAAGGCCGAGATGTTCCCACCTCAGGTCCGTGCCTTGGGTGTGGGCCTGGCCTATGCCGTGGCCAACGCGGTCTTCGGCGGTTCGGCCGAATACGTCGCCCTGGGCTTGAAGACGCTGGGGATGGAGAACACTTTCTACTGGTACGTGACCGCCATGATGGCGGTGGCCTTCCTGTTCAGCCTGCGCCTGCCCAAGCAGGCGGCGTACCTGCACCATGACCACTAAGGACGTTGCATGAGCAACCAACTGTTCGACGCCTACTTCACCGCCCCGGCCATGCGCGAGGTGTTCAGCGACCGCGGCCGCCTGCAGGGCATGCTCGACTTCGAGGCGGCCCTGGCGCACGCCGAGGCCGACGCGGGGCTGGTGCCGCACAGTGCGGTGGTGGCCATCGAGGCGGCGTGCAAGGCCGAGCGCTATGACGTGCAAGCGCTGGCGCAGGCCATTGCGGTGGCTGGCAACTCGGCGATCCCGCTGGTCAAGGCATTGGGCAAGGTGGTCGCCAGTGGCGTGCCTGAGGCCGAGCGTTATGTGCACCTGGGCGCTACCAGCCAGGATGCGATGGACACTGGCCTGGTTCTGCAACTGCGTGATGCACTGGCGTTGATCGAGGCCGACCTTGGAAAGCTCGCCGACAGCCTGGCGCGCCAGGCTCTGCTGCATGCCGACACGCCGCTGGTGGGGCGCACCTGGCTGCAGCACGCCACGCCTGTGACCCTCGGCATGAAGTTGGCCGGCCTACTCGGTGCCGTGACCCGTCACCGCCAGCGCTTGCAGGAGCTGCGTCCGCGTTTGCTGTGCCTGCAGTTCGGTGGTGCGTCGGGCAGCCTTGCGGCGCTGGGCAGCAAGGCGCTGCCGGTGGCCGAGGCGCTGGCGGCGCAACTTGGCCTCGCATTGCCTGAGCAGCCCTGGCACACCCAGCGTGACCGCCTGGTGGAGTTCGCCTCGGTGCTGGGCCTGATTGCCGGCAGCCTGGGCAAATTCGGTCGCGATATCAGCCTGCTGATGCAGACCGAGGCTGGCGAGGTGTTCGAGCCTGCTGCGCCGGGGAAGGGCGGCTCTTCGACCATGCCGCACAAGCGCAATCCGGTGGGGGCGGCGGTGCTGATCGGCGCCGCGACCCGCGTGCCGGGGCTGCTGTCGACGTTGTTCGCCGCCATGCCCCAGGAGCACGAGCGTAGCCTGGGTCTGTGGCATGCCGAATGGGAGACCTTGCCAGACATCTGCTGCCTGGTTTCCGGCGCCCTGCGCCAGGCACAACTGATCGCCGAGGGCATGGAGGTGGACGCCGAGCGCATGCGCCGCAACCTCGAGCTCACCCAAGGCCTGGTGTTGGCCGAAGCGGTGAGCATCGTATTGGCCCAGCGCCTGGGGCGCGACAAGGCCCATCACCTGCTTGAGCAATGCTGTCAGCGCGCGGTCGCCGAACAGCGCCACCTGCGTGCCGTGCTCGGTGACGAGCCACAGGTCACCGAGCAACTGTCTGGCGAAGCGCTCGACCAGTTGCTCGATCCTGCCCATTACCTCGGCCAGGCCCGCGTCTGGGTGGCGCGCGCCGTGGCCGAACATCAACGCTTCACTGCCTGAAGGAGACCGCTGTGGCGCATTTGCAACTGGCCGATGGCGTATTGAACTACCAACTCGAAGGCCCCGAGCACGCCCCGGTGCTGGTGCTGTCCAACTCGCTGGGCACCAATCTGCACATGTGGGACACCCAGATGCCGCTGTGGACCGAACACTTTCGAGTACTGCGCTACGACACGCGTGGCCATGGCGATTCGCTGGTGACCGAAGGGCCGTACAGCATCGAACAGTTGGGGCGTGATGTGCTGGCGCTGCTGGATGCCCTGCAGATCGAGCGCGCGCATTTCTGCGGGCTGTCGATGGGCGGCCTGATCGGCCAGTGGCTGGGCATCAATGCTGGCGAGCGCTTGCAGCGTCTGGTGGTATGCAACACGGCGGCGAAGATCGGCTCGCCTGAAACTTGGAATCCGCGTATCGAAATGGTCTTGCGCGACGGTGCCGAGGCCATGCGTGGGTTGCGCGATGCGTCCATCGAGCGCTGGTTCACCCCAGCGTGGTCGAGCGTGCACGCGGATCAGGTCCAGCGTATCACCGACATGCTCGCGACCACCTCGCCACAGGGCTACGCCGCCAATTGCGGCGCGGTGCGCGATGCCGATTTCCGCGATCAGCTGGGTGCGATCACTGCGCCGCTGCTGGTGATTTCCGGGGAGGCCGACGCGGTGACGCCGCCCTCGGGTGGCCTGTACATTCAGGAGCATGTGGCAGGCGCCGAGTACGAAGGCTTCCAGGCTGCGCACTTGTCCAACGTCGAGGTCGGCGAGCCGTTCAGCCGTCGCGTGCTCGATTTCCTGATGGCTCGCTGAGGACTACGCCATGGATGAGAAACAACGTTACGACGCTGGCATGCAGGTGCGTCGCGCGGTGCTGGGCGATGCCCATGTGGACCGCAGCCTGGAGAAACTCAACGACTTCAATGGCGAGTTCCAGGAGATGATCACCCGCCACGCCTGGGGCGATATCTGGACCCGCCCGGGGTTGCCACGCCACACCCGCAGCCTGATCACCATTGCCATGCTGATCGGCATGAACCGCAACGAGGAACTCAAGTTGCACCTGCGCGCGGCGGCCAACAATGGCGTGACCCGCGAAGAGATCAAGGAAGTGATCATGCAGAGCGCGATCTACTGCGGGATCCCGGCGGCCAATGCGACCTTCCACCTGGCCGAGTCGGTGTGGGATGAGCTTGGGGTCGAGTCGCGTGCCTAGGTCATAGATCGACGCTGAATGTTTCGCGGGCAAGCCCGCCCCACAGCTGTACCTGTGGGAGCGGCGGTTCGCCGCTGCGACTTGCCCGCGAAACATTCAGCACTGTTCCAGCGTCTACACAGCCGCCTTCTTCCCGCGCACCGCCACAGGTCCGGCATTGGCCTCCACGGCCTGCCTCAGCCCGGCACACAGCCCAAGCATGAACGCCAGTTCTGCAACCACGAACAGTGGCCCGATGATCAAGCCGCTGACATCGTCGACGAAGGCGGGCTTGCGGCCCTCGTAGGCATGCCCGACGAACTGGATGATCCAGCCCAGCACGAAGGTCCCGAGCCCGGCACTCAGCCACAGCCCTGTGCTTTGCAGCGCCAGCCATTCGCCTGCCCACAGGCACAGCCCCAGCAATATGCCCATGACCAGCCCGAAGCGCAGGTCCAGGCGCAGGTAGAACCATACCGACGCCGCCGCCACCAGCAGCGCCGGCGACAGCCAGACCCCGGCAACAGGCCAGCCGGGTCGTGACAGCAGGATGCTTACCGCCAGCACGATCAGTGGAATGCCGACGAAGTGCGTGGCGATGTTGCGCGGGTCGCGATGATAGGCCGCGTATTGACTCAGGTGTTCGACGAGGTTTTTCATTGTTGTTCCTCCATCAGGGGTAGCGACAGCTTGCCCCGTTCATCCGCCGTCGTCTGTCGCCTGGCCGACAGAGTCCGTTCAGAAGAGGTGTCATGGACAACCCCCAAGCCTGGCGTGCGCAGTTGAGCCACGGCCAGTGGTTTCGGCAGTTGCCCGCTCAGGTTCAGGATAGCCTGCTGGCACTGGCGCGTTCGCGTGAGCTGGCGGCCGGACAGTGCCTGTTCCAGCGTGGTGACCCGCCCTGCGGTCTGTATGCGGTGCTGGAGGGCGCCATGCGCGTCGGCGCGGTCAGCCGTGACGGCAAGGAAGCGCTGCTGACGCTGGTCGAGCCGCCTTACTGGTTCGGCGAGATCAGCCTGTTCGACGGCCAGCCGCGTACCCACGATGCCTTTGCCGAAGGTGTCACGCAGCTGTTGTGGATACCTCAGGCAGCGCTGCTCGACTGGTTGGCGCAGCATCCGCAGCACTGGCGCGACCTGGCCTTGCTGATGAGCCACAAGCTGCGCTGGGTGTTCGTTGCGCTTGAGCAGCAGCACCTGCTGGCCGCGGGGCCGCGTGTGGCCCATCGGCTGTTGCAGATCGCCGAAGGCTATGGCGAGCGCGATGTTGCCCAATGGCGGCTGCAGTTGTCGCAGGAGCAACTGGCGCTGATGCTGTCGCTGTCGCGCCAGACCATCAACCAGATCCTCAAGGCGCTGGAGCAGGCGGGGGTGGTGCAACTGGGCTATGGCGAAGTGCTGATCCTCGATGCGCCGAGGCTGCGGGAGATGGCTGCGCATCCAGGCTGACCAGGGTATCGATCATCGCCCGTGCTGCCGGTGACAGGCGATAGCCGCTGCGGCTGATCACCCCGCAACGCACGCTCAGCACTTCCAGCCCCGGCGGCAGGTTGCGCCAGTGCAGGCGTACCAGGCGCCCGGCGGCCAGGTCCTCGGCCACGGCTTCCTCGCTGGCGCTGCCGAGGGTATCGCTGGCCAGCACCACGCTGCGCAGCACGGCCAAGTGTTCGGTCTGCAGGTGCGGGATGAAGTCGCTGCGTCCGCTGAGGTTGGCCAGGCGCTTGCGTACACCGGGGGTGAGCAGGGCGCTGGCCAGGGGGTAGGCGAACAGGTCGTTGGTCGACAGACTGTCCTTGGCCAACAGCGGATGGCCGGGGCGGCAGAAGAATAGGCCGGGGCGCGGGTTGAGCGGCTCAGTATGGAAGTTGGGGTCGGCCTCGAAGGGGCGGATATCGTCGACGAAGAACTCGATCTGCTCGCGGCGCAGGGCCTGGCCCAGGCGTTCGGCGTTGTCCACCTGCAGCTCGGTGCGGATCCCCGGATGCCGGGTGATGAACTGCTGCAGGGCGTCGGGCACCAGCCTTGCGGCCAGGGCCGGGCCGCTGCCGAAATGCAGCTCGCCGGCGTCGAGCTTGGTCATCTGCAGCACGTCGTTGCTCAGTTGTGCGGCCCCCTGAACCAGGCGTCGTGCATGTTGCAGCACCACCTGGCCCTCGGGTGTCGGTTGCAGCGTCTTGTTGCCGCGATCGACCAGGGCGCAGCCGAACTCCTGCTCCAGGCCCTGGATGGCGCGGCTGAACGCGGGCTGGGTAATGCCCATGGCTTCGGCAGCGTGGACGAAGCTGCGGTACTCGGTGAGGGCGATGAAATAGCGCAGTTGGCGAAGGTCCATATCGAGATTCTGCGGAGTAAAGAGGGCTCGTTTTAGACCTTGTTACTTATTCCGTCAACGATGGTTTGGTTAGCTATTTAGCTGTTTTTGTTATTTGAAAAGGGGCGGACAAGCCCGCCCCCCAAGCGCGCCGGGACTTTCACAACAGGCTGAACGGATAACTCACGATCAGCCTGTTCTCGTCGAAGGCGTTGGTGCTGAAGTCCCTGCGCATGGTGGAGTTGCGCCATTTCACCGACAGGTCCTTGAACGTACCGGACTGGATCACGTACGCCAGTTCGCTCTCGCGCGCCCATTCCTTGCCGTCGGTGATGCTGCCGACATGCACGTTGTCGCCTTTGATGTAGCGGTTCATCAGGGTCAGCCCGGGTATGCCGACGGTGGCGAAGTTGAAATCGTGGCGCAGTTGCCAGGAGCGTTCCTTGGCATTCTCGAAGCTGGCGTTGTAGCTGTCGTTGGCCAGGGTGCCGCCGCTGGTGCCGTTGACTCGCATCCACTCGTCATCGCCGCTGACCTTCTGCAGGCCGACATAGAACGTATGCCCCTGATAGCGCGCCGAAAGCATGGCCGAGGCGGTGCGGTTGTCCAGCTTGCCGGCACGCTCGGCACCGTCTTCCTTGCCGATGAAGTAACCCAGGTTCGCCCCCAGGGTCCAGTCGCCCAAGGGCTGGCTGTGCACCAGGTTGAAGTACTGCTGGCGGTAGATATCCTTGAGCTGGGCATCCCACACCCCGACCTGGGTGCGCTTGTCGTTGAAGCTGTACTCGCCGCCGGCAAAGTTGAAGCGGTCGGAGGTGAAGCCCGGGCGGCTGGACAGCGCCATATCCTCCATGCTCGCGTCGTTGCGTGGGCTGTTGCCACGGAACTGGCCGGCGTACAGGGTCAGCCCGGTGATCTCCCTGGAGGTGATCTGGCCGCCGCGGAAGGTCTGCGGCAGCGAGCGACCATCGTCAGAGCGCAGGATCGGCAGCACCGGCATCCATTCGCCGACCTTGAGTTCGGTCTGCGAAATCCTGGTCTTGAGTGCAACACCCAGGCGACCGAAGTCGTCGGCGGGGCGACCATCGTCGTGCACCGGCAACAGTTGCGTGCCGGCTGTCCCCTTGCCGCCATCGAGCTTGACCGAATACAGCCCCAGCACATCGACGCCAAAGCCGACGGTGCCCTGGGTGAACCCGGAGCGGGCGTCGAGGATGAAGCTTTGCGTCCATTCCTCGGCCTTGCCCTGGGCCTTGGCCGGGTCGACGAAGTTACGGTTGATGTAGAAGTTGCGCAGGTTGAGGGTGGCCTTGGCGTCTTCCATGAAGCCGCCGTCGGCAGCGAGGACGGGCAGGGCGCAGGACATGGCCAGCAGGCCCGGCAGCAGCGGGCGGGTGGGTTGCAGAATGCTCATCTGTCGTGGATCTCTTGTTTTTATGGGCGAGTCGGAGCGCTGCAGGGTACGAGCCTGCAGGTCGACGCTTTTTTTTGGGATGAACTGTGCAACGTTGCGCAAGCGATGGTGCGCGGAAGGGCGGTTGAGTGGCAATTCGTTGCAAACGGTTGCGGGCGATAATCGAACGCAATGTTCCGGGTGGTTAATTGGGTGGCGGTGTTGGCCCTATCGTCGGGCAATCACCGGCACCGCCAAACAAAAAGCCCACCGCGAAGGGTGGGCTCGATGCTGCTGCCAGGCCAATCAGCCTTTCGGTGTGGCCACCGACGCCTGTTGGTTGGTCTGCTCGTACCAGCCACCGCCAAGCGCCTTGTACAGGTTGACCTCGCTGGTCAGCTGCGACAGGCGATCACTGATCAGCGCCTGCTGGGCACTGAACAGGTTGCGCTGGGCGTCGAGGAAGGTCAGGTTGCTGTCGATACCGATGCGGTAGCGACGCTCGGCCAGACGGTAGTAATCCTGGTTGGCGGCAACCAGGTCACGCTGGGCCTGCAACTGCTCCTCGAAGGTCTTGCGCGCGGCCAGGCCATCGGAGACTTCCTGGAAGGCGGTCTGGATGGTCTTTTCGTACTTGGCGACGTTGATGTCCTTCTGGATCTTCGAGTAGTCCAGGCTCGCCCGCAGGCTGCCGGCGTTGAAGATCGGCAGGTTGATCTGCGGCTGGAACAGCCAGGTCCCCGAACCACCCTTGAACAGCCCGCCCATGTCCGGGCTCAGGGTACCGGCGTTGGCGGTCAGGCTGATGCTCGGGAAGAACGCGGCGCGGGCCGCGCCGATGTTGGCGTTGGCAGCCTTGAGCAGGTGCTCGGCTTCCTGGATGTCCGGACGCCGCTGCAGCAGGTCGGACGGCAGGCCCGCCGGCACGTCGGCCAGCTGGTCGGCGTCGAGCTTCAGCGGCGCCGGCAGGTCGGCCGGTACACCGGTTCCCAGCAGCACGGTGAGGCTGTTCAGGTCCTGCGCCACCAGGCGCTGGTACTGCGACAGCTTGACCCGCGCGCCTTCGACGGCGGTGCGCGCCTGGCTCAGGTCGAGCGCGGAAGCCACACCGACCTCGTTGCTGCGGCGGGTCAGGTTGTAGCTTTCCTCGTAGGTCTTGAGCGTTTCTTCGGTCAGCTTCAGCAGCGCCTGGTCGGCCTGCCAGGTGTAGTAGGCGTTGGCCACGCTGGCCACCAGGCTGATCTGCGTGGAGCGACGCGCCTGCTCGCTGGAGAGGTAGGTCTCCAGGGCCTGCTCGCTCAGGCTGCGCACGCGGCCGAACAGGTCCAGCTCGTACGCGCTGACACCCAGCGTTGCCGAGTACTGGCTGGTGATGTTCGCCTCACCGGTCTGCGACAGGTTGGCCGGAACCCGCTGGCGGCTGCCGCTGCCGGTGGCCGAGACCGCCGGGAACAGGTCGGCGCGCTGGATGCGGTACTGCGCGCGGTAGGCGTCGATGTTCAACGCGGCGACCCGCAGGTCGCGGTTGTTGA
This sequence comes from Pseudomonas wayambapalatensis, assembly GCA_014268975.2. Classification (GTDB taxonomy): domain Bacteria; phylum Pseudomonadota; class Gammaproteobacteria; order Pseudomonadales; family Pseudomonadaceae; genus Aquipseudomonas; species Aquipseudomonas wayambapalatensis. The sequence continues at coordinate 1,412,709 of CP077096.1, forward strand.
CCAGCGAGGTCTGGATCAGTTTCTGTAGTGCCGGGTCGTGGAAGAACTGGCGCCAGCCCTGTTCGGCGGCGGCCACGTCGGCCGACTGGGTCGGCGAGTACGCAGGGCCTTGCGGCCACTGCGCGGCCACCGGTGCTTCCGGGGTCTGGTAGTCGGGAATCAGCGAGCAGCCGCCGAGAATGAAAGCGGTTACCGCCAGGGACAACAAAGACTTGGTCATTGCCCAGCCTCATTACGTGGAGTTTCAGGGGTGGCGTCTGCTTTCGGCTCTTTGCTGCCGAACAGCGACGACACTGCTACGAAGAACAGCGGTACCCAGAAGATCGCCAGCACAGTCGCACTGATCATGCCGCCGATCACCCCGGTGCCGATCGCGTGCTGGCTTCCGGCGCCCGCGCCGCTGGCGATGGTCAACGGTACCACGCCGAGGATGAAGGCCAGCGAGGTCATGATGATCGGGCGCAGACGCATACGGCACGCCTCGATCGTCGCATCGAACAGGCTCTTGCCCTGTTCGTGCAGCTCTTTGGCGAACTCGACGATCAGAATGGCGTTTTTCGCCGCCAGGCCGATGGTCGTCAGCAGGCCGACGAGGAAGTACACGTCATTCGACAGCCCGCGCATGCTGGTGGCGATCAGTGCACCGATGATACCCAGCGGCACCACCAGCACGACGGCGATCGGGATCGACCAGCTTTCGTACAGCGCTGCCAGGCAGAGGAACACGAACAGCAGCGAAAGGGCGAACAGCGCCGGCATCTGCGAACCGGAGAGCTTCTCCTCGTAGGACATGCCGGTCCAGGAGTAGCCGATGCCCGACGGCAGTTCGCCGACGATGCGTTCGACCTCGGCCATGGCCTCACCGGTACTGTAGCCAGGCGCCGGGGCACCGAGGATCTCGACTGCTTCCACGCCGTTGTAACGCGACAGCTTCGGCGAGCCGTAGGTCCATTCACCGGAGGCGAAGGAGGAGAACGGCACCATCTCGCCTTGGCCGTTGCGCACGTACCACTTCTGCAAGTCTTCGGGGCTCATGCGGGCACTGGATTCGCCCTGGATGTACACCTTCTTGACCCGGCCACGATCGATGAAGTCGTTGACGTAGCTGCCACCCAGCGCGATCGACAGGGTGTTGTTGATGTCGGCAATGGTGACGCCCAGGGCACTGGCGCGCTCATCGTCGACGATCAACTGGTACTGCGGCTCGTCGTTCAGGCCGTTGGGGCGCACCGCAGAGAGGATCTTGCTCTGCGAGGCCTTGGCCAGGAACTGGTTGCGCGCTTCCATGAGCTTCTCGTGGCCGACGCCGGCACGGTCCTGGAGGAACACGTCGAAGCCGGTGGCGTTACCCAGTTCGAGCACTGCCGGCGGTGCGAAGGCGAACACCATCGCATCGCGGAAGCTGAAGAAGTGCTGCTGGGCGCGGGCCGAGAGATTGAACACGCTGTTCTCGGCCGAACGCTCGCCCCAAGGTTTGAGCATGATGAACGCCATGCCCGAGCTCTGGCCACGACCGGCGAAGTTGAAACCGGTCACGGTGAACACCGACGACACGGTGTCGGCTTCGTCCTTGAGAAGGTATTCGCGCATCTTGTCGACGACCACCTGGGTGCGTTCGGCACTGGAACCGGCCGGGGTCTGCACCTGGGCGAAGAGTACGCCCTGGTCTTCTTCAGGCAGGAACGCGGTGGGGATGCGACTGAACAGCCAGATCATGCCCACCACGATCAGCGCATAGGCCAGCAGGAACGGGATCTTGTTGCGCAGAATGGTGCCGACACTGCGCTCGTAGCCCTTTACGCTGCGGTCGAAGTTACGGTTGAACCAGCCGAAGAAGCCGCCCTTGGCCGTGTGGTGCTCACCCTTTTTCAGCGGCTTGAGCATGGTCGCGCACAGCGCCGGGGTGAAGATCAGTGCCACCAGCACCGACAGGCCCATGGCCGATACGATGGTGATCGAGAACTGCCGGTAGATCACGCCGGTGGAGCCGCCGAAGAAGGCCATCGGCAGCAGTACCGCCGACAGCACCAGGGCGATACCGACCAGCGCGCCCTGAATCTGCTCCATCGAGCGCTTGGTGGCTTCCTTGGGCGGTAGTCCTTCCTCGGACATGACCCGCTCGACGTTCTCCACCACGACGATGGCGTCGTCCACCAGCAGGCCGATGGCCAGGACCATTGCGAACATGGTCAGGGTGTTGATGCTGAAACCCGCTGCGGCAAGGATGCCGAAGGTACCCAGCAACACCACCGGAACGGTCATGGTGGTGATGATGGTGGCGCGGAAGTTCTGCAGGAACAGGTACATCACCAGGAACACCAGGACCACGGCCTCGATCAGGGTGTGGATCACCCCGCTGATCGATTCGGTGACGACCGGCGTGGTGTCATACGGGAACACCGCTTTCACGCCTGGCGGGAAGAACGGTTCCAGGTCGCTGATGGTCTTGCGCAGCGCCTTGGCGGTATCCAGGGCGTTGGCACCGGTCGCCAGCTTGACCGCCAGGCCCGATGCCGGCTTGCCGTTGAACTGCGCGCTGACCGCGTAGTTCTCGCCGCCCAGGCCGACCTTGGCGACGTCGCGCAGGCGTACCTGCGAGCCATCGTTGTTGACCTTGAGCAGGATCTTCTCGAATTGCTCGGCGGTCTGCAGGCGGGTCTTGCCGATGATGGTGGCGTTGAGTTGGGTACCCGGCATGGCGGGCAGGCCACCGAGCTGGCCGGAGGAGACCTGCACGTTCTGCGCGGTGACTGCGGTACGCACATCGACCGGGGTCAACTGGTACTTGTTGAGCTTGGCCGGGTCGAGCCAGATACGCATGGCGTACTGGGCACCGAACACCTGGAAGTCACCGACACCTGCGGTACGCGAGATCGGGTCCTGCATGTTGGAGACGATGTAGTTGGCCAGGTCGTCCTTGGTCATGCTGCCATCTTCGGAGACCAGGCCGATCACCAGCAGGAAGTTCTTCACGGCTTTGGTGACGCGAATACCTTGCTGCTGTACTTCCTGTGGAAGCAGCGGGGTGGCCAGGTTGAGCTTGTTCTGCACCTGGACCTGCGCCGTGTCGGCGTTGGTGCCCTGCTCGAAGGTCGCAGTGATGGTCATGCTGCCGTCGGAGTTGCTTTCCGACGATACATAACGCAGGTTGTCGATACCATTGAGCTGCTGCTCGATGACCTGCACCACGGTGTCCTGCACGGTCTGCGCAGAGGCACCCGGGTAGGTGACGGCAATGGCGATGGCCGGCGGCGCAATGCTTGGGTACTGGTTGATCGGCAGCTTCAGGATCGACAAGGCCCCGACCAGCATGATCACCAAGGCGATCACCCAGGCGAAGATCGGGCGATCGATAAAGAACTTCGACATGGTTTACTCCGCTTTGGCGTCTGCTTTCGCTGCGCTGGCCTGTTCAGGGCTGGCCGGCTTCTTGACGTTGGTGGCTTCGCTGACCTTTACCTCGGCACCCGGGCGCACATATTGCAGCCCTTCGGTGATCAGGCGGTCGCCCGCGTTGAGGCCTTCCTCGACCAGCCACTCGTTGCCCAGCGTGCGGCTGGCCTTGAGCTGACGCAGTTCCACCTTGTTATCCTTGTTCACCACCAGTGCCGTGGGCGCGCCCTTGAGGTCGCGGGTCACACCTTGTTGCGGGGCGAGGATGGCGTTGGCATTGACCCCTGCCTGCAGGCGGGCATGCACGAACATGCCGGGCAGCAGGGTGTGGTCGGGGTTGGGGAAGACGGCGCGCAGGGTCACGGAACCGGTGGTCTCGTCGACCGAGACTTCGGAAAACTCCAGGCGACCTTCGCCGGCGAACTTGCTACCGTCTTCGAGGACCAACTGGACCTTGGCGGCGTTGTCGCCGGCCTTCTGCAACTTGCCGCTTTCCAGGTCACGGCGCAGCTTGAGCAGCTCGGCGGTGGACTGGGTCACGTCGACGTAGATCGGGTCGAGCTGCTGGATGGTTGCCATGGCATTGGTCTGGCCGTTGCTCACCAGCGCGCCTTCGGTGACCGAGGAGCGACCGATACGACCGCTGATCGGTGCCAGCACCTTGGTGTAGCGCAGGTCGATCTGCGCGCTCTTGAGCGATGCCTCGGCCTGCAATCGTTTGGCATTGGCGTCGTCGTATTCCTGCTTGGAGACGGCTTGCTCGTCGATCAGTTGCTTGTAGCGCTCGGCCAGCGATCGGGTGGCCTGCAGGTTGGCCTGGGCGTTGGCCAGGTTGGCCTCGTAGACGGCAGGGTCGATCTGGTAGAGCTGCTGCCCTTCCTTGACGTCGCTGCCTTCCTTGAACAGGCGCTTGAGAATGATGCCGTTGACCTGTGGCCGGACTTCGGCGATGCGGTAGGCGCTGGTGCGCCCCGGCAGTTCCGAGGTCAGGGTGAAGGCCTGCGGCTGCAGGGTGACGACGCCGACCAGAGGAGCCTGCGCTGCGGGCGCGGCTTCTTCTTTCTTGCAGCCACTGAGCAGGGTTGCCAGGGCGACGGCGGAAACCAGGGCGGTAACGGCTGGCTTGAATTGCATGAGGATCCTCGGGTCGCAGGAGCAGGGGGAGCTCAAGAATAGTGGAAGAGTCTTTTAAGAAAAATCGCTATCCGGTGGATTAGTAGCTTACTAACGAATATACTTACATTCATGGTTGTTTGTAAATACCGCGTGGTGGTACCAGGCTACTACCGCAAAACGTGATTAATGCACCCGGGAGCCGCCCTGCAGAGGTGAACCCGGTTTAAAGCCCGTGCGATCTTGTGCCGGGCTCAGATGAGGTTGAGCTGCCATGGTCCGTCGAACCAAAGAGGAAGCCCAGGAAACCCGCGCCCAGATCATCGAGGCGGCGGAAAAGGCTTTCTACAAGCGCGGAGTTGCGCGAACCACCTTGGCCGATATCGCCGAGATCGCGGGGGTCACCCGTGGTGCGATCTACTGGCATTTTAGTAACAAGGCCGAGTTGGTCCAGGCGCTGCTCGACAGTTTGCACGAGACCCATGACCACCTCGCGCGTGCCAGCGAAAGCGAGGACGAACTCGACCCGCTCGGCTGCATGCGCAAGCTGCTGTTGCAAGTGCTCAATGAGCTGGTACTGGACGCCAGGACCCGGCGTATCAATGAAATCCTGCATCACAAGTGCGAGTTCACCGATGAAATGTGTGAGATCCGCCAGCAGCGACAAGGCGCCATCGTCGAATGCCACGAGGGCATTTCCCGTGCCCTGGCCAATGCAGTACGCCGTGGCCAGTTGCCCGCCGACCTGGATGTCGAGCGTGCGGCCATCGCCATGTTCGCCTATGTCGACGGCCTTATCGGGCGCTGGCTGCTGCTGCCGGACAGCTTCGACCTGCTGCGCGATGCGGAAAAATGGGTCGACACAGGGTTGGATATGCTGCGCTTGAGCCCGGCCCTGCGCAAATGACACTTTGTTAAGGATTGTGAGGAAGTCTTTCCCGGCCGGATTAAGTAGGGGTTAAAAAGGGGCCGCGTTGCGGCCCTGGTCTTTTCAATGCCCGCGTAATTGCCGGTCCGGCAACGCCAGTGCTGCCAGCAGCCCCAGCAGTGCTGCGCCGGCACTGGCCAGCAGCAGGTATCGGAACGTCACCAGCAGGTGTGCCTGGGTCGCCGGGTCCGTCTCGCCGCCCTTCAGGCTGCCCAGCAGCGGGTTGCCCAGCACCTCCAGCCCTCCGACATGCAGCAGCGCCAGCAGCAGGCTGGACATGCAGGCCACACCCATCGCCCCGCCCAGGGAGCGAAACAGGTTGGTGGTGCTGGTGGCCACGCCGATATCCTTCATGTCCACTGCGCTCTGTGTCCCCACCAGCGAAGTCGGGAACTGCAGCCCGCAGGCGATGCCGGTCAGCAGCATGAACAGCCCGCCCAGCCAGGCTGATTGCGGCGGAGTTAGGGCCATGCCGAGGATCGCCAGCGGCATCAGCAGCGCGCCCGCCAGGATCTGTGGTTTGTAGCGCCCGGTGAAGGTGGTCAGGCGGCCTGCGCTGAAGGCGCCCAGCGGCAACCCCATCGCCAACGGCAGCAGGTGCAGCGCGGCGCTGTCGGCGCCGGCACCGGTGATGCTCTGGAAGCGCAGTGGCATGAGCATGGTCAGCGAGATCGACTGGAAGCTGGCGAAGAAGATCACGCACCAGCACAGCACGGCGACCCGGTTGCCGAACAGCTTCAGTGGCAACAGCGGTTCCTGGCAGCGGCGTTCGTGGGCGACGAACAGCGCCAGGCCCAGCACCGCGCAGGCAATCAGGGCCAGCACCGGCGGCGCGGTCCAGGCATGGCCCTGGCCGACCAGGGTGATGCCCAGCAACAAACTGCCCAGGCCCAGGATCAGCAGCAATGCACCGAGATAGTCGACCTGCGCTTCCCGGCGTTGGACCGGCATGCCCATCAGCGCGCGGCGGATCACCCACCAGGCGCAAAGCCCCAGCGGCAGGTTGATCCAGAACACCCAGCGCCACGACAGGTACTCGGTCAGCCACCCGCCGAGCACCGGGCCAGCCACGCTGGCCAGCGCGTACATGCTGCTGAAATATCCCTGGTAGCGTCCACGCTCGCGAGGCGGGACGAAGTCGCCGATGATTGCCTGGCTGACCGAGACCATGCCACCCGCGCCGATACCTTGCAGCACCCGCGCCAGCACCAGTTGTTCCATGTTCTGGGCCAGGGCGCAGAAGATCGAGGCCAGGGTGAACAGTGCGGTGCCGGTGAGGATCATGCGCCGACGGCCGTAAAGGTCGCCCAGCTTGCCGTAGATCGGCACGGCCACGGTCATGGCCACCATATAGCCGGAGATGACCCAGGCCAGCAGGCCGACATCGTTGAACTGGGCGGAAATCGCTGGCATGGAGACGGCGACGATGGTCTGGTCGAGGGCACCAAGAAGAATCGCCAGCATCAGCGCGCTGAGCACGCTGCGCAAGACGGCGGGAGGCAGGGCGGCGGTCACGGGGTCACACCTTGTGGTCGGAGGTCGTGAAATTGTGCTGTTCGTCGGCGGCCCGTGGCGAGTGAAATGGCTGCAAACGCGATGAGGATTGTAACCTGAGTTAGGTAGCTTCCTATGTACTGTCTGCATCGCCTATGCGCGATCGGCATAAGCGCTTTCACACGAACGCGCATGGCTGCGTGATATCGTGCAAGTTCATAGCAGCCGAAATACACTGGTTTGCACCCATTTGGTGCATTGTGACCCAGGTTTCCGCATCGCTGTAATCCCCCACTTCTCTTCCACTCTCTGCATGTCATGTCTATGACAGGCGGAGGGTCCCGGTTCAGGGGCGGTAGTCAGCCAGTTCGATTTTTCACGTTTATGCGGAGTGATCATGCCCAAGGCTTCCCACCAAGATCTGCGTTTTGCCTTCCGCGAACTGCTCGCGTCGGGTTCGTGCTATCACACAGCTTCAGTCTTCGACCCGATGTCGGCGCGCATCGCCGCAGACCTGGGCTTTGAAGTCGGTATCCTCGGCGGCTCGGTCGCGTCCCTGCAGGTGCTCGCCGCCCCGGACTTCGCCCTGATCACCCTGAGCGAATTCGTCGAGCAGGCCACACGCATTGGCCGCGTCGCCCAGTTGCCGTTCATTGCCGATGCCGACCATGGCTATGGCAATGCGCTGAACGTCATGCGTACGGTGATCGAGCTGGAGCGCGCCGGCGTGGCGGCACTGACCATCGAAGACACCCTGCTGCCGGCCCAGTTCGGTCGCAAGTCCACCGACCTGATCTCGGTGGAAGAGGGCGTCGGCAAGATCCGTGCAGCGCTGGAGGCACGTGTCGATTCGTCGCTGTCGATCATTGCCCGCACCAACGCCGGCGTACTGACCACCGAGGAAATCATCGTCCGCACCCAGAGCTACCAGAAGGCCGGTGCCGACGGTATCTGCATGGTGGGGGTGAAGGATTTCGAGCAACTGGAGCAGATCACCGAGCACCTGAACGTGCCGCTGATGCTGGTCAGCTACGGCAATCCGAACCTGCGTGACGACGAACGCCTGGCGCGCCTGGGCGTGCGCATCGTGGTCGATGGCCATGCAGCGTACTTCGCCGCGATCAAGGCCACCTACGACTGCCTGCGTCTGCAGCGCGGGCAGCAGAACAAGTCCGAGAACCTCAGCGCCACCGAGCTTTCGCACACCTACACCCAGCCTGAGGATTACATCCGCTGGGCCAAGGAGTACATGAGCGTCGAGGAGTGACCGACAGGCGTTGTCGGGCTACCTGAGAGCGCTCAGCGTTGCAGTGTGCGGGACGCAGTGCTCGTGTGCGCAACTGGCCGCGGTACTTGGCTGGCTGCGCAGCAGCTCGACGCGCCAGCAGGCCGAACCGTAGAGCCCGGCCACGGCGACCAGGGCCAGGACGATCGCGCAGCGTCTGGATTTGATGCCCATGTTGCCTACCTCCTGCTGTGACCACAGGTGATGCCTGTAAGCATAGGTCAGGGCGCAGCAATTGCCTGGAGCGAGCATCGAGATCGGTGTGATTTCCGTAGCAGCGGCGCGCTAATCCATCTCCCGATCCCACAGCGGTTCTTCACTGAACCGCTGGGCAAGAAAGTCCAGCATGCTGCGCAAGGTTGCCGGCATGTGTTTGCGTGAGGTGTAGACCGCATTGAGGTTCAGCTCCCGTGGTCGGGCCATGGGCAGTAACTTCACCAGCTCGCCGCGACGCACTGCGCAAGCGGCCTGGTAGGTCGGCAGCATGGCGATTCCGGCACCGGCCAGGGCAGCCTTCTGCAAGGTCAGGGCCTCGTTGGCGCTGATGTTGCCCTGCACGGGCACCGCGACCTGTTCACCGGCCACCTCGAAATGCCACAGGCTGTGGCCGAAGTAGGCGTGGGTCAGGCAGTTGTGCTGGGTCAAGTCCTCGACTCGCTGCGGCGTGCCGTACTCGTGCAAGTAGGCGGGGCTGGCGCAGACCACCGAACGGCAGACGCTCAGGCGCCGGGCAATCAGGTTCGGGTCCAGGTCGTTGCTGGTGCGGATCGCCAGGTCGATGCGCTCGTCAACCAGGTTGACCGTGCGATCGAGCATCTGCAACTCCACCTTCACTCCCGGATAGCGCTTCACGTACTCCGCCACCGCATCCACCAACTGCGCCTGACCGAACGAGGTGCTCACGCTGATGCGCAGCTCGCCGCGCGGTGCGTCTTCAGGCGCACGCACCGCTGTCTGCAGGTCGCAGGCCAGTTCCAGCATCTGTCGGCAGCGTGGCAGGGTGTCCAGGCCCGCGGCCGTCAGGCTCAGCTTGCGCGTGGTGCGCTGCATCAAGCGTGCGCCGACCCACTCTTCAAGCTCGGCGAGGTAGCGCGATACCACAGGCCTGGAAAGCTCCAGGTGATCTGCCGCGGCCGACTGGCTGCCCAGGTCGACGACGGTGACGAACACGCGCATGGCGTTAAGACGATCCATGATTTGCCCGATTTCAGAAACAAACTATGTTCAAGCATCGCATTTTTTGTGACGGATCGGGCAACTAAGCTGTGTTCCATCGTCCCGCTTTCAGGAATCTCTCCATGTCGATTTTCACTCCACTGCGCAGTCTGATGCTGGCCTGTGTTGCCCTGACGGGCCAGGCAATGGCGGCGGATCCGCTGCACCTGGATGTCTACAACCCAGGCCATGACGCACTGTTCCCGGTCAGTTCGGTCATCGTCAGTGGCGAGCGGGAGGCCGTGCTGGTGGATGCGCAGTTCGGCAAGACCCAGGCCGAGCAGGTGGCCGAGCGCCTGCGCGCCAGCGGCAAGCGGCTGACCACCATCTACATCAGCCATGGCGATCCGGACTACTACTTCGGCCTCGACACCCTGACCCAGGCGTTTCCAGACGCCAAGGTGGTTGCCTCCGCTGCCACCGTGGCGCACATCCGCCAGACCATGGACGCCAAGCTGGCCTACTGGGGCCCGCAGATGGGCGCCGACAAGCCCACGAAACTGGTCGTGCCCCAGGTGTTGGCCGGTAACCGCCTGGAGCTGGAAGGGCAGACGCTGGAAGTCGTTGGCCTGGACGGCCCGCAGCCCGACCGCAGCTTCGTCTGGATTCCCTCGATCAAGGCGGTGGTCGGTGGTGTTGTGGTTTCCGAGAACATTCACGTATGGATGGCTGACACCCAGTCGGCCCAGTCCCACACCGACTGGCTGGCAACCCTTGCCCACATCGAAAAACTGGCCCCGCGCACAGTGATCCCGGGTCACTACCTGGGCCAGAGCAGCCGTTCGCTGGACGCCGTGCGCTTTACCGCAGGCTACATCCGTGCCTTTGACAGCGAGACGGCCAAGGCCCGCGATGCGGCGGCGCTGATTGCTGCAATGAGCAAGCGTTATCCGAACCTGGCCGATGAAAGCTCGCTGGAGCTCGGTGCCAAGGTCGCAAAAGGCGAAATGAAGTGGTAACCCCCTACAACCCTGATGGAGTGTTTCCCATGAGCAAGATCGCAATCATCGGTGCCACCGGCCGCGCTGGCTGCCAGTTGCTGGAAGAGGCCCTGCGCCGTGGCCACAGCGTGGTCGCCATCGCCCGCGATCCGTCTTCGCTGCAGGGCCGTGAAGGTGTCACGGTCAAGGCGCTGGATGCCAGGGACAGCGCTGCGCTGCAGGCGGCTGTCACGGGCGTGGATGCTGTGCTGAGCGCTGCACACTTCTCCACCCTCGAGCCGCAGGCAATCATCGAGCCGGTCAAGGGCGCCGGGGTCAAGCGCCTGCTGGTGGTTGGTGGTGCCGGCAGCCTGCTGCTGCCGTCGGGGCAGCGGGTGATCGACAGCCCGGACTTCCCTGAGGCCTACAAGGCCGAGGCCAGCGCCGGCGTGCGTTTTCTCGATACCTTGCGCCAGGAGCCGACCTTGGACTGGACCTTCCTCTCGCCTTCGGCCGAGTTCGTCGAGGGTGAGCGCAGCGGGCGCTATACGCTGGGCAAGGATCACCTGCTGATCGGGGCCGACGGCAAGAGCTGGATCACCTTCGCCGACTATGCCATTGCCTTGATCGACGAGCTTGAAAAGCCTGCCCATACGCGCCAGCGCTTCACTGTCGGGTACTGATGTCGCGCATCGGCTGTAGCAGCAACGGGCTTGTTCAAAAGCCAAAGGCCAGTCCAGTCCGCTCCGTTCCTACAGGCCGGCACGTGCCTGCAGCCAGTCCAGCAACTCGCCGAGCCCCGGTGGCAGGCTCTTCGACGGGCAGACCAGGTAGTAACCTTTGCCCGTCATCACCTTCAGCGCGAAGGGCATGCATAACCGCCCACTGCGCAGGTCATCGCCGATCAGCGCCCAGTCGCCGATGGCCACGCCGGTTCCCTGCGAGGCCATGGCCATCGCCATGTCCAGTGTCTCGAAATGCTGGCGTCGGCCCTGCGGCTCGAACGCAGCGCCAGCCGCCTGCAGCCACAGGCGCCAGTCATGTTCGTCGCGCGAGGGGTGCAGCAGCATGTGCTGCGCCAGGTCCTCCACTCGCTCCAGAGGCACCCCGCCTTGCAGCAACGACGGTGCGCACACCGGCGTCAGTTGCTCGTCGAACAGCTTGAGCACCAGCGAGCCCTGGGCGGGCGGGCTGCCATACACCACTGCAGCATCGAAACCTTCATGACGAAAATCCACGCCGTGCTGCACGGTGGTGGTCAGCTCCACCGGCACATCCGGGCGCAGCGCCTGCCACTCCATCAGCCTCGGCAGCAGCCAACGCATCACGCAGGTGGGGGCCTTGAGCTGCAAGGTCGCGGTGCGCGCGCCGACCTCGCGTACGCCCTGTTCGATCAGGGCGAACACCTGCTGCACCCGCGGCAGCCAGTCCTGGCCTTCACGGGTCAGGCTCAGGCCACGGGCCTGGCGCTGAAACAGGGGATAGCCGAGCTGCTCCTCGAGCCCGGCGATCTGCCGGCTGACAGCGCCCTGGGTGATGTGCAACTGCTGGGCGGCACGGGTGAAGTTGCAGTGCTGGGCGGTGACCAGGAAGGTGTGCAGCGCGGGCAGGGGAGGGAGTCGTTTCATCGCGGCAAGCCATGATCTGGAGACATGGCTAGTATGTGTTTTTTTGCATTGTCGCGGTAGCCGCGGCTTGGTTCCATGGGCACTGATTTCAACAAGAATCAGGGTAACGATGATGGCAACCTGTGGCGAAGTACTGGTCAAACTCCTCGAAGGCTATGGCGTAGATCATGTGTTCGGGATTCCCGGCGTGCATACCGTAGAGCTCTACCGCGGGCTTGCGCGCTCGTCGATCCGTCATGTCACGCCGCGCCACGAGCAGGGCGCCGGCTTCATGGCCGATGGATACGCGCGCACGCGGGGCAAGCCGGGGGTGTGCTTCATCATCACCGGCCCCGGCATGACCAACATCACCACGGCCATGGGCCAGGCTTATGCCGACTCGATCCCGATGCTGGTGATCTCCAGCGTGCAGTCGCGCAATGCACTGGGCGGTGGGCGCGGCAAACTGCACGAGTTGCCGAACCAGTCTGCGTTGGTGGCCGGCGTTGCCGCGTTCTCCCAGACCTTGATGAGCGCCGATGACCTGCCCCAGGTACTGGCCCGTGCCTTCGCCGTGTTCGACGGTGCCCGGCCACGCCCTGTGCATATCGAGATCCCGCTGGATGTGCTGGTCGAGCCAGCCGACCACCTGCTGCAGGCTCGACCGGTACGCACCAGCCGTGCGGGCGCCGCGCCACAGGTCGTGGCGCAGATGGCTGAGCGCCTGGCCAAGGCCCAGCGCCCGCTGATTCTCGCCGGTGGTGGTGCGCTGGCGGCAGGCGATGCCCTGGCGCAGTTGGCCGAGCAGCTCCAGGCACCGGTGGCCCTGACCATCAATGCCAAGGGCCTGCTGCCGGCTGCCCATCCGTTGCAGATCGGTTCGACCCAATCGCTGCCCGCAACCCGCGCCCTGGTTGCCGAGGCCGACGTGGTTCTGGCCATTGGCACCGAGCTTGCCGAAACCGACTACGACGTGACCTTCAAGGGCGGTTTCGAGATCCCTGGCGGCCTGCTGCGCATCGACATCGATCCGGACCAGACCGTACGCAACTACCTGCCTGAGCTGGCGCTGGTCGCCGATGCCAAGCTGGCTGCCGAAGCCCTGGTTGCGGCGCTGGCCGAGCAGCCTGCGGTGCGTGACCAGCGCTGGGGCGCTGCCCGTGCCGAGCGCCTGCGCAACGACCTGGCCGCTGGCTGGGACCAACCGACCCTGAGCCAGACCCGCCTGCTTGCCGCGGTGCTGGAAACCTTGCCCGATGCCGTGCTGGTGGGCGACTCGACCCAGCCGGTCTACACCGGCAACCTCACCCTCGACCTGGACCGTCCGCGTCGCTGGTTCAACGCTTCGACCGGCTACGGCACGCTCGGTTATGCCTTGCCGGCGGCGATGGGCGCCTGGCTTGGCAGCGCCGAAGTGATGGCTGAACGGGCCCCGTCGGTATGCCTGATCGGTGACGGCGGCCTGCAGTTCACCCTGCCGGAGCTGGCCAGTGCAGTGGAGGCACAGGTGCCGCTGATCGTCCTGCTGTGGAACAACCAAGGCTACGAAGAGATCAAGAAGTACATGGTCAATCGCGCCATCGAGCCCGTGGGCGTGGACATCCACACCCCGGACTTCATCACCGTTGCGCAGGGGCTGGGTGCGGCGGCCGAACATGTCGGCGATGTGGCGCAGTTGCAGGCCGCGCTGGCGCTGGCGGTGGAGCGCAAGGGGCCGACCCTGATCCAGGTGGACCAGGCTCAGTGGCAGGCAGCGGTGGCTGGCTGAGGTACTCGCGCGGGGTCAACCCGCGCTTGAGCGCAGGCGCGCCATGTCACGAATCGGCGGCGCGCCGTACAGCCGACTGTACTCCCGGCTGAACTGCGACGGGCTTTCATAGCCCACCCGATACCCCGCCACCGCAGCCTCCAAACCATCGTTGAGCATCAGCCGCCGGGCTTCCTGCAGGCGCAGTTGCTTCTGGTACTGCAACGGGCTCATGGACGTCACGGCCTTGAACCTGTGGTGCAAGGTCGAGGTGCTCAGGTTCACTTCCCGGGCCAGCTCTTCGATGCGCAGCGGCAGGTGAAAATGCTTGTTGAGCCAGGTGATCGCCTGGCTCACCCGGTGCGTCTGGCTGTTGGCCAGGGCAATCTCGTACAGGCGATGCCCCTGCGGCCCGCGCAGCAGGCGGTAGAGGATTTCGCGGCGAAACAGTGGGGCCAGCATCGGGATGTCGCGCGGGGTATCGAGCAAGCGGACCAGGCGCAGCAAGGCATCGAGCAGGTGCGCATCGGTCTTTTCCACATACAGCCCAAGCCCGGACTGCACGTTGGGCACCAGCATCGGGCCGCTTTCGGCAATCAACTGGCTGATCTCCGCCGCGTCCAGGTCGATCCGCAGCCCAAGCACAGGGTTTTCCGGGCTGGCGTCGAGCCTCACCCGACTGATCGGCATGGTCACCGACACCACCATGTAGTGCAGCGGGTCGTAGGCATACTGCTGATCGCCCAGGAACAAGCTCTTGCTGCCCTGGGCCATGACGCAGAGAGCCGGCAGGGCCAGGCCCGGCTTCGAACGGATGTTGTCTTCGTAACGCGACAGGTATAGCTGCTCGATGGCCGTCGGTGGTCCGTGGGGGTCGCCTGCGTGCCTCAGGATCAGGTCAGCGAGTTCCAGGCGCTGGTTTTCCAGGGTCGGGTCGAGAGCGGCAAGGGCAGTGGTCATGATCGAATTCCTTCAGGGACCGGGCCAGCATAGATTTGGGCAACATCCGGCGCTAGCCAAATGCTGCCGACCGATTGCCTGATCCTGCTTTGCGACAGGATCAGGCAATCGGCAGACAGAAATGGCCTAACGCAGGGTGCGGGCGAGGACCTAATCTTGGCAGCCTGGCTTTTCCGTCCCGCCTGCTTCAAGGAGATCGTTCATGACCTTGCATCAACCGGTCACACACTTGGCTTTCATCCGTGCCAGCAGCGGTCGTTCGGTGGAACTCGGCATGCGCCTGCGCGACCTGCTCGAGCCTTCACTGCGCAGCCCCGGCTGCCTGGCATTCACCGTCCAGCGCTCCCAGGTTGACGCCGACCTGTGGCTGCTCAGTGGTAGCTGGCAGGACCAGCAGGCCCTGCGCGGTTACTTCGCCTCACCGACGCTCGAGGTGTTCGGCGATCTGGTGCAGGAGCGGGTGGTGGCGAGCATGGACCTGCAGACCTTTGATTGAGGGTTGGTTGGGGGGCTTTTTCGCGGGCACGCTTGCCCACGAAAAGGCCACTACCGTAACGCCTGCTGCAGTAGAATCCCGCCCCTCGATCAACAGCTGGAGCACAGCAATGGCACGCAGAGAATTCCCGGGCTTCGAAGCCGTTTCGGCGATGGTCCCGGTCGAAGGCGGCGGCTACCACGCGGCAATCGCGGTCAAGGCCCTGCACATGGGCGGGGCACCGCGCTTTCACAAAGTTCTGGAGGGGCAGGTGTTCAAGTCGGCACTGGCCGCTGACGAGGCGGCCTGTGCCGAGCTCGAACGCCTGCAGGGCGTCGGTGAAGAGGGCGAGCTGGCCTGGTGATCAGGCCAGCGGGCGGCGCATCTTGAACAGGTTGCCCAGCTCGAAGTAATCCGCCGGGCCACCGCCACGCAGGATCGGCTCGGCGGCAGCCGTGTCGTAGATACCCTCCTTGAGCAGGTGGTCGGCGATATGCACGGCCACCACCTCACCCAGGATCAGCCAGCTGGGCACCAGCTCCTGATCGGCGCGCTTGAGCTGAATGATCTGGCTCACCTTGCACTCGAAGTTCACCGGGCTTTCGCCCACCCGCGGCACGCTGACCACTTTCGAGGGGCTCGGCGTCAGTCCGCTCAGCTCGAATTCGTCGATATCCGCAGCCACTGCCGCGCAGCTCTGGTTCATCTGCTCGGCCAGCGGGCGCGTGGCCAGGTTCCAGACGAACTCGCCGGTCTGTTCGATGTTGTTCAGGCTGTCTTTGCGCCCGACGCTGCAGAAACCGATGATCGGCGGAATGTAGTTGAAGGCGTTGAAGAAGCTATAGGGCGCCAGGTTCAGGCGACCTTCGCGATCATGCGAGGAGATCCAGCCGATGGGCCGGGGGCCGACGATGGCGTTGAACGGGTCGTGGGGCAGGCCGTGGCCTTGGGCGGGTTCGTAGTAGTACATCTGCGCAGGGCCTTGGCCCTTCCTCTGGGACGGACGAGGCGCCTAGTGTGCCAAGCCTTGGGCTGGCTGGGAATGATCAAGCCCGGCCAAAGCCGGGCTGGGTGACACGCATCAGTGATCAGCTGATGCGGTGGGCGTTGGTGCGGTCGAAGCCGTCTTCGGCGAAGCGTTGGCCACCGGTGCGGTCAAAGCCGTCTTCGGCGAAGCGTTGGCCGCCAGTGCGGTCGAAGCCATCTTCGGCGAAGCGTTGGCCACCGGTGCGGTCGAAACCGTCTTCGGCGAAGCGTTGGCCGCCAGTGCGGTCGAAACCGTCTTCGGCAAAGCGTTGACCACCAGTGCGGTCGAAACCGTCTTCAGCGAAGCGTTGGCCGCCAGTGCGGTCGAAACCATCTTCGGCGTAGCTGGCCGATTGGCTTTGTACAGCGGCGAAGGTGTGGGCGTTAGTGCGGTCAAAGCCGTCTTCTGCGAAGGCGCCTGCGGCGAAGACGGAAAGGGCCAGGGTCAGGATCAGTTGGTTTTTCATGATTGTTGCTCCAGTAGATTCAAGGGGTTTGTTCTTGCTATGGATCTCATCCTACGCCGATTAATTTGATTAAAAAGCGCAAAAAACTGCATTTATGAATCGAATTTATCGATGTGTTTGTGGTGGTGAAACCTTGAGCTCATCAGGCTTCAGCCCTGCGGGTTCGCACGGGTGGCAAAGGTTTCTTTCAGTGTTGCCAGGATGCATCTGGCCAATTAATGGTGGGTTAAAGGATTGACCGTTCGTCGTCCCTACCTGGAGGATGTGGTGGTAAACGCCCCAACTGCGGATTTATTCCCCGATCGAGTGCTTGACCTCTAGCTGACTTGAGGTTGCATTGCTGTCGTGATGGCAGTGCTGTCGGCACCGGTCGTCGCTCGTACCGATAGCCGGAAGGTTTTCATCGATTGAACGATCGGTCAGGCGCTTACAAAAAAAGGGGCGCCCCGTTATCCGGAGCGCCCCTTTTTGCTGTGCCGCGAACGCAGAATCAATCAGTGGTGATGCGCGAGTGCTGCTTGGTGTCCTTCATGGTCGCGTAGACCAGCAGCGAACAGGCGATGCAGCCGGTGACGTACCAGTAGAAACCGGTTTCCATGCCGATGCTCTTGAACCACAGGGCCACGTACTCGGCAGTGCCACCGAAGATCGACACGGTCAGGGCGTAGGGCAGGCCGACGCCCAGGGCGCGGATTTCGGTGGGGAACAGCTCGGCCTTCACCACGGCATTGATCGAGGTATAGCCGCTGACGATGATCAGCGCCGCCATGATCAGGAAGAACGCACCCCACCAGGTCTGGATGGTGTGCAGGGTGCTGAGGATCGGTACGGTGAACAGGGTGCCCAGCACGCCGAAGGCGATCAGGATCGGGCGCCGGCCGATCTTGTCGGACAGCCCGCCGATCACCGGTTGCAGGCACATGAACAGGAACAGGGTGGCCGCCGAGATGGTGGTCGAGTCACTGATGCTCATGCCCACGGTGTTGACCAGGTACTTCTGCATGTAGGTGGTGTAGGTGTAGAAGGCCAGGGTGCCGCCCATGGTCAGGCCGACCACGGTCATCAGCTCCTTGGGGTGGCGCATCAGGGTGCGCATCAGGCTTTCCTTGGACTTCTCTTTCTTGGTGAAAGAGGCAGTCTCTTCCATGCCGCGGCGCAGGTACAGCGCAACCACCGCGCACAGCGCGCCGATCACGAAGGGAACACGCCAGCCCCAGGCATACAGTTCTTCGGTGGTCAGCACATTCTGCAGGATGATCAGCACCGCCAGGGCGATGAGCTGGCCGGAGATCAGGGTGACGTACTGGAAGCTGGAGAAGAAGCCACGGCGTTCCTTGCTGGCCATCTCGCTGAGGTAGGTGGCCGAGGTGCCATATTCACCGCCAACCGACAGGCCCTGCATCAGGCGTGCGATCACCAGCAACACTGGCGCGGCGACACCGATGGTTTCATAGCCAGGGGTCAGGGCGATGACCAGCGAGCCTGCACACATCAGCAGTACCGAAGCCATCAGCGCAGCCTTGCGGCCCTTGCGGTCGGCGTACAGCCCCATCAGCCAGCCGCCGATCGGGCGCATCAGGAAGCCCACGGCGAAGATCGCGGCGGTGTTGAGCAGTTGTGCGGTGGTGTCGCCAGCGGGGAAGAAGGCTTTGGCGAAGTACAGCGAGAATGCGGCGTAGACGTACCAGTCGTACCATTCGACCATGTTGCCGATCGAACCGCTGAAGATCGACTTGAGACGACTGGCGGTGGTTTTTTCCGCGGCGGGCGCAGTGGCCGCCCCGGCGGGCAGGGTGGTGGCGTTATCCATCAGGGATACCTTCTCGTTGTTTTTGTGAGGCGCGCGGGACCGCGGCTTGAGAAGGGTTTTGCAGAAGGTGTGCCAAATGAGGGCGCAACGATCCGAATGAGGTGTCGGCTGCCCCATTCACGGGCACGCCAGCGCCACAGAAGCGCGATGGATCAAGGCCTGCACTGTATCCGTAGGAGCGGGCTGGCCCGCGAACAGCCGCGCTGCTCATCCCGGCCGAGTGCAGGCCATATGAGCGGTAACCCGCCTATTGGCAGCTTTTGATCGGCAAGATTCCGCTCATTCGCGCTCGATAAAGTCCTCGCGCATCAGGCCATGGCGCTGCATTTTCTCGTTCAGTGTCCGCCGCGGCAGTTGCAGCGTTTCCATGACCCCTTTGATCTCGCCCTTGTGCTGGCGCAGCGCCGCACGCAGGCACTGCAGCTCGAACGCCTCCATCTGCTCGCTCAGCGACTGACCGCCCGGCGCCACCTCGATGCTCGATGAATCCAGCCCCAGCGCATGGCGCTCGGCGGCATTGGCCAGCTCGCGCACATTGCCCGGCCAGTCATGGGCCAGCAGTTGCGCCAGCTGCGCACCTGAAAGCGGCGGGGTGCTGCTGCGCCCCAGGCGCTCGGCGGCGGTACGGGCGAAATGTTCGAACAGCAGCGGAATGTCCTCGCGCCGCTCGCGCAGCGGCGCCAGACGCAGTTCGGCGACGTTCAGACGGTACGCCAGGTCTTCGCGAAACCGCCCGGCGCGGGCCTCGTCGAGCAGATCGGGTTTGGTCGCGGCGATGATGCGCAAGTCGACACTGATGCTCTGGTTGGCACCCAGGCGTTCGAGCTTGTGCTCCTGAATCACCCGCAGCAACTTGGCCTGCTGGGCCAGCGGCATGCTCTCGATCTCGTCGAGAAACACTGTGCCGCCGTTGGCATATTCCAGCTTGCCGATGCGCTTGCCCTGGGCACCTGTGAAGGCGCCGCTCTCATGGCCGAACAGCTCGGCCTCGAACAGGGCTTCGGGGATAGCCGCGCAATTGAGGGCGACGAAGGGTTTGTCGGCGCGCGGGCCGAAGTCGTGCAGGCAGCGCGCCACGCGCTCCTTGCCGCTGCCGGTCTCACCGCGAATCAGCACATTGACTGGCAATCCCGCCAGCTCCAATACCTGTCGGCGCAACTGCTGCAGGCCCTGGGACATCCCCAGCAGGGTCGCCTGCAGCCGCTCCTTGAGGTCGGCCTGCTGGTGCAGCGCGCGGTTTTCCAGCACCAGTTGGCGCTTGTCCAGGGCGCGGCGCAGACTGCCCAACAAGTGCTGCGGGGTGAAGGGTTTTTCCAGGAAGTCGTAGGCGCCGTTGCGCATGGCCTCCACTGCCATCGGCACATCGCCGTGGCCGGTGAGCAGGATCACCGGCAGGTCGGGATCCTGTGCCTGCAGGCGTTCGAGCAGTTGCAGGCCATCCATGCCCGGCATGCGCACATCGCTGATGACCACGCCGGGGAAGTGTTGCGGCAGTTGTGCGAGGCAGTCTTCTGCGCGGGCGAACAACTGCACGCTGAAGCCGGACAGGCTCAGCCACTGCTCCACCGCGGTGCGGATGCTGGCTTCGTCGTCGACGACGATCACTGAATTCAACATGCAGGCTCCAGGTCGCGGGGCAGGGTAAGGCTGAAGCGGGCACCGCCAGGCAGGTTGTCGACCTGCAGCTGGCCGCCGGCTTCATGGACGATGCCATAGGAAATTGCCAGGCCCAGGCCCAGGCCTTCGCCCACCGGCTTGGTGGTGAAGAAGGGATCGAACACGCGGGCCAGGTCGGCATCCTTGATGCCGCCACCGGAGTCGAGCACGCTCAGGTGCCAGCGTTCGTCCTCGGCTTCGATGCGGATCTCCAGACGTTTGTAGCGCTTGTCGGCCATGGCGTCGAGGGCGTTGTGCAGCAGGTTGATCAGCACCTGTTCGAGGCGGATCGCATCGCCGCGCACCCACGCAGGACGTGCCAGGTACAGCGCCACCTCGACCTGCTCGCCGCGAATGCGGGTGTCGAGCAGGTGCAGGGCCTGGTCGACCACGGTGGCCAGGTCAAGACGCTCGCGCAGCCCACCTGGGCTATTGCGTGCGAAGGTCTTGAGGTGGCCGGTGAGGGCGGCCATGCGCGTGAGCATCTGCTCCAGCGGCTCCAGCGCCTGGCGCGCCTGTTCGTGGCGGCCATGGTCGAGCAGCAGGCGCAGGGTTTCCAGTTGCATGCGTTGGGTGGTCAGCGGCTGGTTGATCTCATGGGCCAGCGCCGCCGACATCTGCCCCAGCGCCGCCAACTTGGCCGACTGCACCAGGCCTTCCTGGGCGGTGCGCAGCTCGCGGGTGCGCTCCTCGACCAGGCGTGTCAGCTCTTCGCGGCTGCGCTGGCGCAGGCGGGCGATGCGCAGGCGCTGGCTGACGAACAGCACGGCGAACACCAGGCTCAGCCATACGGCTGCGCCAGACAACGCCGCGTTGCGGGCATCCTCGCTGACCTGCGGCTTGCGCAGCAGGTGCAGGGTCCAGCCCTCGGTGCTCAGCGGCAGGCTCTCCCACAGATAGTCGGCGCTACCGTCCGGCCCCTGCACGCGGCTGAAGGTGCTGCGTTCGTCGAAGCGGGTCAGCAACTGGTGCTGCAGAGGGACCAGCGGCTGCTTGTCGTACTGGCGGGTTTCGGCCAGCTCGGCGCGGTCTGCGGCGGTCAGCGGCTGCAGCTCGCGGTAGCGCCAGCCGTTCTGGTTGGCGATGAAGATGATCCCGCGCGCATCGCTGACCAGCAGGATGTCGCTGCCCTGGCGCCATTCGCGTTCAAGCTCGGGGAATTCGAGCTTGACCACCATGGCACCGAGGAAGCGCCCGTGCTCGTCGTTCACTGCGCTGGACAGGAAATAGCCCGGCACGCCGCTGGTCACGCCGACGGCATAGAAGCTGCCCGAGCCCTGGCTGCGGGTCTGCTTGAAATAGGGGCGAAAGCCATAGTTGGAGCCGACGTATGTGGTCGGCAGGCGCCAGTTGCTGGCTGCCACGGCCAGGCCGGTGCGGTCGAGCAGTTCGAGGGTGGAGGAGTTGGCGGCGCCGTTGATGCGTTCGAGCTTGCGGTTCAGTGCATCCTGCAGCGATTCGCCGACCGGGCCGCGCAGGGCGTCGATCAGCTCCGGGTCCAGCGCCAGGACGGCGGGCAGGGCGCGGTAGCGTTCGATCAGCGTATGCAGGCCGTTGGCGTAGAGGGTCAGTTGCTCGCTGGCCCGGCGTGCGTCGGTCTGCATCGCCTGGCGCTTGGCGTGGTGCATCGCCCAACTGGCGCTGAGGGCAGTGCCGACCAGGATCAGCAGAATGATCAGGGCCAGGCGCAGGGCGCGGAAGGGTGAGGGCATGGTGCGGGTCCGGGCGTTCTGTTTAAGGTGCCGGCCCCTTCGCGGGTAAACCCGCTCCCACAAGAGCACATGTGGCCCTTTGGGAGCGGGCTTGCCCGCGCAGTGGCCGCAGCGGTCTACAGCAACTCGAAGCTCTGCTGCTGCACGGCCTGCGAGTCCAGCCCGACCTGAACGTTGAACTGCCCAGGCTCGGCCACATGCTGCAGCTGGCCATTGTAGAACTTCAGGTCATCCTCGCTGATGCGGAAGGTCAAGGTGCGCGACTCGCCCGCCTTGAGCAGCACCTTCTGGAAGTTCTTCAGCTCTTTCACCGGACGGCTCATCGAAGCGCTGACATCCTGGATGTACAGCTGCACGACGGTTTCGCCATCGACCTTGCCGGTGTTCTTCACCGTCACTTCGGCCTGCAGGTTGTCACCCCGCTTGAGCGCGGTCTTCGACAGCGCAAGGTCCGAGAGCTCGAAGCTGCTGTAGCTCAGGCCGTAACCGAACGGATACAGCGGGCCATTGGGCTCCTCGAAGTACTGCGAGGTGTAGTTGCCCGGCTTGCCCGGGGTGAACGGGCGGCCGATGCTCAGGTGGTTGTAGTACATCGGGATCTGCCCGACCGAACGCGGGAAGGTGATGGCCAGCTTGCCGGACGGGTTGTAGTCGCCGAACAGTACATCGGCGATGGCGTTGCCGCCTTCGGTGCCGCTGAACCAGGTTTCGAGGATGGCATCGGCCTGCTCGCGCTCCCAGGCAATCGAGAGTGGCCGGCCGTTCATCAGCACCAGCACCAGGGGTTTGCCGGTGGCCTTCAGCGCCTTGATCAACTCGCGCTGTACTGCCGGAATCTCCAGGGTGGTGCGGCTGGACGACTCGTGGGACATGCCGCGCGATTCACCTACAACCGCCACCACCACGTCCGATTGCTGGGCGGCCTTGACCGCTTCATCGATCAGCACGGCGGCCGGACGCGGATCGTCGATGATTTCCGGCGCCGCGAAGTTGAGGAAGTTCAGGTAGTCGAAGATCGCCTTGTCGCCGGTGACGTTCGAACCCTTGGCATAGATGACCTTGGCCTTGCCTTCGGTGGCGCGGCGCAGGCCTTCGCGAACCGTTACCGAGTGTTCGGGGCGGCCGTCGGCGGCCCAGCTTCCCATCATGTCGATCGGGGCATCGGCCAACGGGCCGACCAGGGCGATGGTGCCGGCCTTCTTCAGCGGCAGGGCCTGCTTCTTGTTCTCCAGCAGCACCAGGCTGCGGCGGGCCACGTCGCGGGCGGCCTCACGGTGCAGGCGGTCGTCGCCGTAGTAGTCCTTGAGGTCGGTCTCGGGCTTGCCGATGCGCACGTAGGGGTTCTTGAACAGGCCCATGTCGTACTTGGCACCCAGCACTTCGCGTACCGCCTGGTCGAGCTCGGCCTGGGTCACTTCACCGGACTTGAGCAGGCCCGGCAGCTCCTGGCCGTAGAGGGTGTCGTTCATGCTCATGTCGATGCCGGCCTTGATCGCCAGCTTCGCCGCTTCGCGGCCGTCGCGGGCCACGCCGTGGCGGATCAGCTCCTGGATGGCGCCGTGATCGCTGATGGTCACACCCTTGAAGCCCCACTCCTTGCGCAGCAGGTCGTTCATCAGCCAGGTGTTGGAGGTGGCCGGCACGCCGTTGATCGAGTTCAGCGCCACCATCACTCCGCCCGCACCGGCGTCGAGGCTGGCGCGGTAGGGCGGCAGGTAGTCGTTGTACATTTTCGGCAGGCTCATATCGACCGTGTTGTAGTCGCGCCCGCCTTCCACTGCGCCGTACAGGGCAAAGTGCTTGACGATGGCCATGATGCTGTCGGGCTCGGCCGGGCTCTTGCCCTGGAACGAGCGAACCATCACCTGACCGATCTTCGAGGTGAGGTAGGTGTCCTCGCCGAAGCCCTCGCTGGTGCGGCCCCAGCGTGGGTCGCGGGCGATGTCGACCATTGGCGCGAAGGTCATGTCCAGGGCATCGGCCGAGGCTTCGATGGCCGAGGTGCGGCCGACCTTGGCGATGGCGTCCATGTCCCAGGTCGCTGCCAGGCCCAGGCTTATCGGGAAGATCGTACGTTCACCGTGGATGGTGTCGTACGCAAAGAACATCGGAATCTTCAGACGGCTGCGCATGGCGGCGTCCTGCATCGGCCGGTTCTCCGGCGCGGTGCGCGAGTTGAAGGTCCCGCCGATGCGACCGGCGGCGATCTCCTCGCGGATCTTTTCGCGCGGCATTTCCGGGCTGATACTGATCAGGCGCAACTGACCGATTTTCTCGTCGACGGTCATCTGGCTGATCAGATGGTCGATGAAGGCCCGCTTGTCTTCCAGGGGCGGTGCGGAGGTGGCGGCCACGGCCGCCTGACTGGCAAGGCCCATGGCCAGGCCCAGCAAGGACAGTTTCATCATCAATTCCGTTGTCGAGTGGTTCGCTCGCGGCCGATTTTTCGGACGGCTGTTGTTGTCTGGCCCGCTGGCGGTGTAACAGGTCGCTCCCCCATCCTCCCGCGGTCGCCGCGGATTATGCCTTATAAGTGGGGCTCGATGAGATACACTCTCGCCGACCGCGTGCCGGGCTAACAACTATAAGAACGATCGAGAGACCGAAGGCATGACCCTTCTCAATGAATACGAACAACGCCAGGTTGCCGAAGCCATTGCCCGTGCCGAACAGCGCACCGACGCGGAGCTGGTGACGGTGCTGGCGCGCCACGCCGATGACTATGCCTACCTGCCGTTGTTGTGGGCTGTGCTGCTGGCGCTGGCGCTGCCCGGGTTGGTGCAGGTGCTGCTGGGGTGGCCTGGGCTGCGTGGGCTGCTGGTGGCCCAGGTGCTGACCTTCATCGCCTTCAGCCTGTTGCTGCGCAACCCGCGCCTGGCCGGCTGGCTGGTCCCTCGGATGCTGCGCCACCGCCGTGCCGCCAATCTGGCCCGGCGGCAATTTCGTGAGCAGAACCTGCAACGCACCGAGGGCGCTACCGGGGTGTTGATCTTCGTCAGCGAGGCGGAGCGCTATGTGACCATCCTGGCCGACGAGGGCATCGCCCGGCACCTGGACGAGCGGGTCCGTGCAGAACTGGTGGCGCGGTTTACCGCTCACGTCTGCGCGGGACGCACCTTGCAGGGGTTCGTCGAATGCATCGATGCGTGTGGCGAGTTGCTCAGCCAGCACCTGCCGCCGACGCGGCGGCGCAACCAGTTGCCCAACCAGTTGCTGATCCTGGATTGAACAGTGTGTGGCGGTGCAGGCCGACGATGGGGCCCGCACAGCCACTCAAGCCTGCAAACCTGTAGAATGCCCGCCATTGCGCATCTTGAGGCACCCCTTCCCATGTCTTCCTCCACCCCCGCGGCGGACGCCCGCGCCCAGTTCCTGACCTTGCTGGGCGATGCCCTGCAGAGCGAAACCCTGACCAAGCTGGTCCTGGCGCGCCATGTCGGTGCCGACCAGAGCCTGCAGCGGATCATCGCCAAGCCTGTACAGATCAAGGGCCAGCCCTGCCTGTCGCTGGTCTACCGTCACCAGACCCGCGACATCACCCGCAACCTGCCGCGGGATCAGGCCCAGGCCCTGGTCGCCGAATTGCTGCCGGAGAGCTTTCGCAATGCCCACCTGTTCACCGCCGAAGGCGAGGTGCAACTGGGGTTCAGCAAGAAGGGCAAGCCGCTGTTGCAGCGTCACAGCACCCAGGTGCCGCGTGAGGCTGCGGCGAGCGGGCATGATCGCGAGAAGAAACGCTACCTGGAACTGTCGCGGCCATTTCTGCGCGATCTGGGCGTGACCGACGCTCAAGGTGCGCTGATTCCTTCGATGTCGCGCAAGTGGAAGCAGATCAACAAGTTCATCGAGGTCTTCGAGCATGCCCTGGGCAGCGCGCCGCTGGCGGCGGACCAGTTGCTGCGCGTCGCCGACTTCGGTTCGGGCAAGGGCTACCTGACCTTCGCCATGCACGACTACCTGCGCAATTCCCTCGGGCGCGAGGCGCAAGTGACCGGCGTGGAATTGCGCCCCGACATGGTCGAACTGTGCAACGCTGCCGCGGCGCGGCTGGAGCATCCTGGCCTGGAGTTCCAGTGCGGCGATGTGCGCAGCGTGGTGCCCGATGTCATCGAGGTGATGATCGCGCTGCACGCCTGCGACATCGCCACCGACTACGCCATCCATACCGGGATCCGCTGCGGCGCGTCGATCATCATGTGCTCACCGTGCTGCCACAAGCAGATCCGCCCGCAACTGCACAGCCCAGGGCTGTTGCAGCCGATGCTGCAATACGGCCTGCACCTGGGTCAGCAGGCCGAGATGCTCACCGACAGCCTGCGCGCGTTGTACCTGGAAGCCTGTGGCTACGAGACCAAGGTGTTCGAGTTCATTTCGTTGGAGCACACCAACAAGAACAAGATGATCCTGGCGGTCAAGCGCAGGCAGGCGGCGGATAACAGCGCGCTGCTGGAGAAGATCGCCCAGCTCAAGGCTTTCTATGGAGTGCAGGAGCATTGTCTGGAGAGCCTGTTGCGGGCGGATGGGCTCATCGCCGGCTGAGTACTGGCAGGCCCTGTGGGGGCGGGCTTGCCCGCGAAAAGCACACCGCCAATGTTCGCGGTGGTTCGGCGCCCCGACAAGCTCGCCTCCACCGCGACTGGCAACAATCAGAAGAACCGCGTCACGCTGATCTTGGCGTTGCGCCCCTGCACCAAGGCATTCTCCCCCGACAGTTCAGGCCGAATGGCCTTGTTGAACAGGTTGTCCACGGTGAAGTTGACCTCAGTGCCTTTCAGATAGGTCTGCTGCGGCTTCCAGTTGGCGAACAGGCCGTGGATCTGGTAACGGCTGTTGGCAAACTGATCGTAGTAGCGGTCACCCAGCACGCTAGCCGGGCCGTTGTAGTACTTGTCGCTGGGCAGGCGATCGGTCTGGCGCACGAACTGCGCGGTCCAGCCGATCCGCGCATCCCAGGCGGGGATCTTCACGCCCAGTGTGGTGATCCATTTCGGCGCAGGAATATCCTTGGCCCACACGTCCGGGCCCCAGGGGTTGGTGTAGGCGCCCTGGTGACGGCCGGTGATCCAGGAGAACGACGCCGAGCCGAACAGGTAGGTCGAATCGTAGAAGCTCTCCACCTCGAAGCCCTTGATCACCACATCACCAATGTTGCGGTAGTTGGACATCAGCCCGCCGCCACAGGTGTTGGCGATGGTGCCGCCGGTGACCAGCTGTTGCGGGCAACCGATGCCGGTCGCCTTGAAGATCTCGTCTTCGATGTGATTGCGAAACAGTGTGGTGCGCACCTGGGCGCTGTCGTTGGCCAGCACGAGGTTGTCGAAGTCGAACACGCTGCCCACGCGCAGGGCGGTGATGCGTTCCGGGTCCAGGTTGCGACTGGTGGCGGTGCGGCTGCCGCTGCCCTGGACTTCGTACTGTTCGTCCAGCACAGGCGCCCGCCAGGTCTTGCTGTAGTCGGCGAACAGGGCGGTGTTGGGGGTGACCTTCCAGAACACCGACAGACGCGGCGACCAGCCGCTGTAGGTCTTGTCGCTGTAGTCGTGGCCAGCGGCCGGGTTGTTGTACAGCGGGGCATCGTTGGGCTTGCCCTCGTTGGTCACCTGGTCGTAGCGCAGCGACGGGGTGATGGTCACGTCACCCAGGGTGATGGCGTCCTGCAGGTAGTAACCCTGGCTCTGCACCTTGCCGCTGGGCATGAAGTAAGGCTGGTAGTGGCCGTAGTTGTAGCGCGGCGTGTCGTAGATGCCGCCGGGCATCCACATCTGCGTGTCGCGGTCGTGGCGGCGCACTTGCACACCGGCAGTCAGTGCGTGCTCCAGCGCGCCGGTCTCGAACAGGCTGGTGTTGGTCATGGCGAGCATGCGATCGCGGTACTCGGTGTCCATCTTGCGCCCGCCGGTAGCCGGCTGGAAGAACGCCGTGGCCAGGCGTTCGTCGGTCTGCTTGGTGTCGGAGTCGGAGTACTTCACCTCCAGGTCGACCCAACTGTTGTCGATCGGCTGATAGGTGTAGGTGGTCGACCAGGTGGTGTCGGTGGTGGTGCGGTTGGCCAGGAAGCGCTTGAGCGCAGCTTCGTAGCCGTACTTCTTGATGTCGGCCGCGGTAGGTGGCGTGGGGTAGGCGGTGGACGAGAACGGTGCCCAGCGTTCGCTTTGCGAGCGCGACCAGGAGAAGCCCAGGCTGTGTTCTTCGTTGAAGTGCACATTGCCCTTGAACAGCCCGCCGTCCAGGTCCAGGGCGCTGTTAGGCAGGCGCGTCGGGTTGATCGGGTAGCGGCCTTCCGGGTCGGGGATGTTGCTGGCCAGCTTCATGTCGCCGCCATCGCGCTTGGTCAGGTAGGCCAGGCCGTCGAAGCGGCCATCCTCGGTGCGGCCGAACAGCGCCGAGCTGTACACCTGCTGGTGGTCGTTGCTGGCGTAGCCGTACTTGATCATGGCGCCGCTGTTGCGGCCTTCCTGGAGCAGGTCGCCGGCGTCCTTGGTGGTCATGTTGACGCTGCCGCCGAAACCGCCATTGCCGGTCTTGACCGAGTGCGGGCCTTTTTCCACCTCGATGTGCTTGATCAGTTCCGGCTCGATGAACACCGTGCCTTGCTGGTAGCGTTCGAAGCCGCTCTTGGTGGCGCCGTCGACGGTCATCGGCACGTCTTCGGCGTCGCCCAGGCCCCAGATGTTGATGGTCTGCCCGCCCGGCTTGGCTGAGCCGCCCATGTTCACGCCTGGCAGGGTGGCGAGCACGCTGGGAATGTTGCTGGGCTGGTAGCGGTCGATCTGTTCCTGGTTGAGGGTCGAGCGTCCGACGTTCTGCGGTCCGATCTGCTGGCCGTCGCCGACGATGCTCATGGCGCCGAGCTGGATGCTGTTGTCGGCCTGTGGCTGCTCCTCGTTGAGCCGCACCACATAGGTGTTGCCCATGCGCACCATGCTGAAGCGGCTGCCGACGAGCAGGCGGGCGATCGCATCCTGCGCCTCGAAGGCGCCCTGCAGGGCCGGGGCCTGGGCGTCGTGCAGCAGGGCTTCGTCGAACAGCAGCTGGACCTTGGCCTGTTGCGCCAACTGGCTCAGCGAGCGCGCCAGCGGTTGGGCGGGCAGGTCGAACTGCTGCGGCGCGGCTTCGGCAGCCAGGCTCATGGCCAGGCACAGGGCGAGCAGGGTGGGACGAGTGGGCAAGGCTTTCAACGGACGCAACGCAGGCAACATGGATTCCCCCAAACGGCAAATGGCCGGAAAAAAGCCCGCCGTTCACGCGGCAGGCGGGGAGGAAGACGCGGCGTTGGGAAAAACCCTCACCTGCGAATGATAAAAATTCTCAAATTTATTTCGAACGATGCTCGATGCGCAGGCGACCATCGCCGAGCAAGGTGGTTTTTACCGGGAGCAACGCGGGCAGGGCGGTGAGCAGAGCATCAGGATCGTGCACATCGAGGTTGCCTGAAACCTTGTAGCGGCCCAGGCTCGGGTCGGCGAGCAAAACCGGTTGCTGGCGGTACAGGCTCAGTTCGTCGATCAGGCTCGCCAGTTCACGGTTGCGAAAGCTCACGTGGCCATCGCGCCAGTCGGCCACCGGCTGTTCTCCGAGCTCCTGGCGCACAAGTGTGCCGCGCGCCGGATCGTAGGTGACGCGCTGTCCGGCGCCGAGCAACAGCGCAGGCTGATGTTCGCCCGAAGTCTCGAAGGCAACCTGGCCGTGGGCCACGCTCAGAGCCAGCTCGCGGTCGCCACGGCGCAGGTCGAAGCCGGTGCCGACCACGCGCACGCGGGCACTGCCGGCATCGACGAACAGCGGGCGCTCCTTGTCGGGTGCCACTTCGATGTACAGCTGGCCGTGTTCGAGGCGGATCAAGCGTTGTTCGGCGGTGAAATCCAGGCGCAGGCGGGTCTGGGCGTTGACGAACAACTGGCTGCCATCAGGCAGGCGCAAGGTGCGCATGCTGTTGCTGGCCGCCAGGCTCTGGTGCATCGGTGCGGCGGTGCTGCCCAGGTTGCTGGCCAGCACCGCGCACAGCAGCGCCGCAGCCACCGCCAGGGCCGGACGCCAGCGCGGCGCCCGACGAACCGGCAGGGCGATGGGCTGGCTGGCCTGCTTGAGCGCCGCCAGGTCGTCCCACAGCTGTTCGAACTGGCGATAGGCGCGCGCATGCTCCGGGTGCTGGATCCACAGGGCGAAGGCCTTGCGTTCCTCACGCGACGGCGTATTGCGGTTGCGCGTGAACCAACTGGCCGCCTGAGCGTCGATCGGGCGCTGGTCGATGTCGTCGATATGGTTCATTACGGCTGCTCCCTGCCATTGTCACTGTCCAGCCGTTGCTTGCATTGCAGCAGGGCGGCGGCGATGTGCTTCTCGACCATGCTTACGGAAATGTCCATGCGTTCGGCGATCTGCGCCTGGGTCAGGCCTTCGAAGCGGTGCAGCATAAGGGCTTCTCGCCGCCGCGGCGAGAGTTCGGCGAGCACTTCGCGCAATTGTTCGAGGCGTTGCGCCTGTTGGGCGTGGTCGAGCGGGTCGTTGTCGGCTGCAGCCTCGTCGCTGGCCTCTGTTTCGAGCGCGGCGTGGCGCACCTTCTGCCGCCGCCAGTGGTCACTGAGCAGATTGCGCGCCATCTGGAACAGGAAGGCGCGGGGTTGCTCGACCTTGGCGCGGTCGCGGTAGCCCAGCCACTGGGTAAATACATCCTGGGTCATGTCGGCGGCATCGCTGGCATTGTCCATGCGCTTGCGCAGGAAATGCAGGATCTCGGCATAGAAACCGCGGCAGGTGTCCTGGGTGGCTGGGTCGGGCTTGAGGCGCTGCATGCACGCTTTCCGGGCTGGCCTGGGAAGGAAAGGGTGCGGATCTTATCGAGAATTATTTACATTTGCCAGATTGTCTCGCATGAATTCTCAGTGACGCCGGGCCTGGGCCAGTGGCACGGGCAGCGCCAGCTCCGCGGCACCCAGGGGGTGGCTGGAAGCATCGAAAAAATGCAGTGAGGTGTCAGGAATGTCGGCGAAGCGGTCGGTGAAGTGCTGTTTCTGGTTGAGAATCGAGGCTTCGTTGAGAGGGCGGATGGCGATGCTCAAATGTTTGGGACGAGCCTGGTGAATGGCGTGCAGCAGGTGGTGGTCGCTGCTGTCCAGATGTTGCCCGAACAGGCACAGGCCCTCGTGTTCCCGGGCCAGTTGGCCGAGGCTCCAGGACAGGTAGTCGGAGTGACGAATCGCCTGCAGTTTCTGTTCGCTGCGGCCTTCGTTGATGAACAACGGCACCTCGCCAGGAATGTTCACGGCGAAGCCGTCGAGCAACTCGCTGCCCTTGGCGCTGCGTTGGCGCGTGCTGCCGTCTGGCAGCTTGAGCAGGTGCATACCCCCGTGCAGATGCAGCACCCGCGTGCCTTCGCCGCGGGGGCGGCGCACGTCGAAGAAACCTTCATCATCGAACAGCGGTGCGAAACCTTGCGGGGCATGTTCGATGGCCCATGGCAGGATCAGGTCGTAGTTGCTGGTGTAGACGTTGCGGTATTGGCGCAGTGCGGCGTTGATCGAGGCCAAGGTCGCGCTCGACAGCAGTGCGTGCGGTGGGTGCACGGTCCGGGTCGCGTGGATCAGCGCTTCCTTGATCGAATAGTAGCGGTTCAGCGGTGCGGTGGCGTTGATCGCCAGGGCCGCGTTGGCGCGCACCGTGGTATTCAGGGTGCTCAGCACCGGCTCGAACAGTTCGGTGCCCAGCGACTTGAACAGCGCCTGGTCGCTGATTGCCAGGCCGGTCTTGCGACCGGCGCGCTGCGCCTGTTCGAACAGCGAGAAGTAGCCGAACGGCTTCCACAGGACCCGGCTGGCGCCATTCCCGACCAGCAGGGCGGTACAGGGGGAGCGGTCGTTGAGGTCGGGCCACTGGGCCAGCTGGGAATCGAGAGAGGGCATCGCGTATCCGGGGGCAGGGGTGAACGCGGGGGACTTTAGCATGTCATCGAAGCTGTGAGAGGCTTGCATCTCCAAGGAACCAGCCGCGCAGCATCCTTGGCAGGCGCGGCTCAAGAGGATCGATGAATGCGTATACCTGTACTTCCTGCCGTGGGCCTGGCCCTGTTTCTGTCTGCCGTGACCGCTGGCGCCAGTGATGGCCCCTCCCTGGCCAAGGCCCAGGGTGTTCCCCACCCGGCGGTGATCGCCCATCGTGGTGCCTCCTTCGATGCTCCCGAATCGACCAGAGCGGCCTACCTGCTGGCCCGTGAATTGGGCGCCGACTATCTGGAGCTCGACCTGCAGCGTACGAGAGACAACCAGCTGGTGGTGGTGCATGACGACGTGCTGGCGCGCACCAGCGATGTTGCCGAGCGCTTCCCCGAGCGGGCGAAAAGCCCGGTCAGCGACTTCACCCTGGCTGAGCTGAAGTCGCTCGACGCTGGTAGCTGGTTCAACAAGGCCTATCCGGACCGAGCCCGCGATTCGTTCGGCAAGCTGCAGATCCTGACCCTCGACGAAGTGATCGATATCGCCGAAGGCAATCCCGAGCGTCATCCGGGGCTGTACATCGAGACCAAGGTGCCCAAGCAGTTTCCTGGCATCGAGCAGCAGCTCAAGGAAAAACTCCAGGCCCGTGGCTGGCTCGACAAGCCGGGGCGGGTGATCCTGCAGACCTTTGATCGCAACAGCCTGGCGCTGCTGCACCAACAGATGCCGCAAGTGCCGAAGATCCTGCTGCTGTGGATTGGCAAGGGCAGCATCGAGCCCAGGTCGGGCAAGGATTTTGCCGATTCCGGCGAGCACGACAAGGCGGCGTTCTACGCCCGCCAGGAACCCAAGGATCGTGAAGAATTCCTGCGCTGGCTCGATGCGGCGAAGGCCGGTGGTGCCATCGGCACAGGCCCGTCTGCGGTGCGCAGCAACCTGGGCGAGCAGAGCTATGCCGACCTGATCCAGCCGTGGATGAACCAGGCCAGCCACGAGCGCGGGCTGCTGGTGCATGTGTATACCCTCGATGACCGGGTGGATTTCGACAAGGCGATGAAGGCGGGAGTGGATGGCATCTTCACCAACCGGGCCGGGGAACTGCTGCGTTTCTACGGGCGTACGCAGGTGCCGGTCGAAGCTCAGTTGCTGAAGAAGCTGGGGTACTGATCACGCTTTTGGCTCTGCGCTGCGCTCCCGGTTACGCCACACCCGATAGGCGCGGATTCCTGCGCGGACCGAGCCGAACAGCAGCGTGTCTTCCATCTCCCGCGCCATCCCCGAGCGCACCAGCATGCGCAGGAAGGTGCCACGGGCGCGGGCGATGGCGAAGTGCACGCCTTGTGCTTGCAAGGTGTCGCGCACTTCGCGCAGGGCGGCGATGCCGCTGACATCGATGCTGGTCACGGCCTCGGCATCGAACAGCACAGCCTTGGGTTCAGGCTCGCGCTGCAGGGCTTCGAGCAAGCGCATCTTGAAGTAATCGGCGTTGAAGAACAGGATCGCGTCATCGAAGCGGTACACCACCAGGCCCGGTACGGTGCGTGCGTCCTGGTGCTGGCGTACGTCGACCTGGCCTTCGATGCCCGGTACCCAGCCGAGCACGGCGTCGGTGGGTTGGTAGATGGTGTAGAGCAGGCGCAGGATGGCCAGGGTCACGGCGAAGACGATGCCCGGCAGCACGCCCAGGCCGAGCACGCCGATGGTAGTCAGCAGGCACAGCCAGAACTCGAAGCGGCTCAGACGACGGATCTTGCCCAGCGACTTCACGTCGATCAGGCCCCAACCGGCCATCAATAAAACGGCACCGAGAGCGGCCTGGGGGATCCAGGCCATGGGTGCGGTGAAGAACAGCAGGATCAGCGCGATCACCAGCGCGGCGATGATGCCCACCAACTGGCTCTTGCCACCGACCATGTCGTTGACCGCGGTGCGCGAGTCCGCTCCGCTGATGGCGAAGCCTTGGGAGATGCCGGCGGCCAGATTGCTCACGCCCAGGGCGACGAACTCGTGGTTGGCATTGATCGCGTAGCCATGCCGCGCGGCGAAACTGCGCGCGGTGAGCATGGCGCTGCAGAAGCTGACCGTGGCGATACCCAGCGCGTCGCGCAGCAGGCTCTTGGTTTCGGCCAGATTGCTCTGTGGCCAGGCCAGCTCCGGGATGCCCGCAGGCACCGGACCGAGGATCGCCACACCGAAGCGATCGAGACCGAACAGCCCTGCGAGCACGGTGAACACTGCCACCGTGACCAGGGCGGCGGGCAGCCTCGGGTAGCGCCTTGGCAGCCAGATCAGCAGGGCCAGGCCGCCGAGCCCGATGGCCAGGGTCAGCCAGTGGATCTCACCCAGGCGCTCGAGGAAATTGATCAGGCTGAGGATGAAACCGTCACCTTCGATGCTGAAGCCAACCACTTTGGAGAGTTGCCCGGCGATCAGGCTCAGGCCGATGCCGTTGAGGTAGCCGATCAGGATTGGCCGCGAGAAGAAGCTGGCGATGAACCCGGCGCGGGCCAGACCCGCCGCGATCAGCATTACTCCGACCAGCACCGTGACAATGACCGACAGCTCGGCGATGCGCTGTGGGTCGCCCATCGCCAAGGGCGCCACGGCCCCGGCGATCATCGCGCAGGTAGCGGCATCGGGGCCGACCATCAATTGCCGCGAACTGCCGATCAGGGCGTAGACCATCATCGGTAGCACGCAGGCATACAGACCGTACTGCGGTGGCAGGCCGACGATCTGCGCGTAGGCAATGGCGATCGGGATCTGGATCGCTGCCACCGACAGACCCGCCTGCAGGTCGGCGTGGAACCACTCGCGACGGTAGTGCAGAAGGTTGGCCAGGCCGGGCAACCAGCGGGAAAGAAACATGGGCAGTCCCTTGGAAATGTCTCTGGGTAGAGTAGGCGATATGCACCCGAAGCCGTCTCGCTTGCAAGCGAAATCCGGCTGCGCATTCAAGCCAATCGGCAAGGGAGTGGCCATGGGCCAGATCAATGGAAGATGCAGAAACGAAAAAAGAGCCGACGGCTCTTTTGACGGGCGCTGAAACCAGGGGTTTCAGGCGAGGAATCTGGAGCGGGTAGAGGGAATCGAACCCTCAACTAAAGCTTGGGAAGCTTTCGTTTTGCCACTAAACTATACCCGCTTCGCAGCGCGACTTTTTACCAGAACCCAAGCCTCATGAGAAGCCCAGGGTTGTAAAAAAGCCTGTCGACGACCTGAGCCGGCGGCTGACGGTCACAGGTCGCCGGGCCGCTCAGATGGCCAGCGCATGCTGCCCCTGCACGTAGGTGTAGCGTTGGCGAGGCTCGCGTGCCGGCTTGAGGAAACCAAGTATCGCGCTGCGGGTGTCCTCGCAGGCGGTCTTGTGTTCCATGTCCAGGAAGTGGCCGGCATCGCGAATCACGCTGAACTGGCTCTTGCCCACATGGCGACTGAACTGCCGGGCATCCTCGACGGTGGTGTACTCGTCACGCTCGCCGTTGATGAACAGTACCGGGATGTCGATATTGCGCGCTGCCTTCAATGCCCGCTCAAGATCATGATCCAGCACCTGGTTGATGTGGAAGTGCATCTGTGCGTACTCGTGGCTGTCCAGGCTGCTCACGTGACGGTAGTTGAAGCGCTTGAACAGCGACGGCAGGTGCTTGCCAATGGTGTCGTTGACCAGGTTGCCGACCTGATAGCGGTCGCAGGCGGACAAGTACTGGCAGCCGCGCTCGAGGTAGTCGCGCATCGGATCGTTGATGACCGGCGAGAACGAACTGACGATCGCCTTCTTCACCAGGCGTGGCTGGTGCGCCAGTGCCAGCAGCGTGCACGCGCCGCCCCAGGAGAAGGACATCACGTGATCGGCACGGAAGTGCTCGACCAGCTCCAGCAGAATATGCGCCTCGGTCTCTTTCGTCAGCAGACGTTCCTGGCGGTTGTGTGGCTTGGACTTGCCGGCATAGGGCTGGTCGTAGAGCACCACGTTGAATTGCGGATACAGATTGCGCACCGTCTGGGCAAAAGACGCCGTGGTGGCCAGCGAGCCGTTGATCAGGACGATCGTCTTCTCTGCCGTTTCCGCGCGATAGAACTCCGTGTAAACCCGGTACTGACCTTGGATATCAAGTACAGCGATTTCTGGCCTCATGTCATCGACTCCTGGCGCAAAAAGGGCACTCGCGTCATCTAGTGGCCTGCCCAGTCGTATCGATCGCTCGAAATGGCTGCGCAGAACCCTAGGGTGCACGTCCTATATGACAGGTAGGCATTCGCCTTGAAGTGAAACCGGGGGGCCCAGTGCCGATCCCGG
This sequence comes from Pseudomonas wayambapalatensis, assembly GCA_014268975.2. Classification (GTDB taxonomy): domain Bacteria; phylum Pseudomonadota; class Gammaproteobacteria; order Pseudomonadales; family Pseudomonadaceae; genus Aquipseudomonas; species Aquipseudomonas wayambapalatensis. Next base: position 1,448,746 of record CP077096.1, read on the forward strand.
TTGCGCGGGTCGACGGGTATTGTTGTTGGCGGGCGATCTGCCGTGCCCCAGGGCATCGAGACCTTGGGTGGCCGGCAAAAGGCGTCTTGGACTCCATGAGTGACCGATGAGTCACATGAAGACTGACGAATTGGATTCAAGCAGCAGCGTGCAGATCGTGCAAGTGCCGCTCGGGGGATCTTTTGCGCAAAACCGCTGGGCGGTCGTTCTGGCGGTGCCCATGGGCCTGGGCCGGGGTTGCATCGCGGGCGTTTGCCCGCGATGCACTTTCAGGCAGTTGCGGTGGGCGAATCAGAGTGCGCCGAACACTTTCTTGGCCAGGCTCGTCGCGGCTTGTGCCGGGTTCTGGCGGATACTCTGTTCTTGCTTGGCAATCATCTCGAACAGCCCGTCCAGGGCCTTTTCGGTCACGTAGTTCTCGATATTGGCGTCATCCTTGATCAGGCCCAGCCCCTTGGCCTGGCCGGCGAAGCTGTTGTACTGCTGGGCCAGGCCGACCTTGTCGGTGGCCTGCTTGACGATGGGCAGGAACTTGGCGCGAATCTGCTCGCGGCTGCTCTTGTTCAGGTACTGGGTGGCCGAATCCTGGCCACCGCTGAGGATGCCCTTGGCGTCGGTCACGGTCATCTTTTTCACCGCATCCACGAGAATCGCCTGGGCTTGTGGCACGGCAGCTTCGGCGGCCTTGTTCATGCTGGTTTCCAGGGCGTCGACCTGATCGCCCTTGCCAAACATCTTCATCGCCTTGGCGGCCTTGCCCAGGTTGCCGGGCAGTTCGATGCGCACGTCCGGGTTGTTGTTGAAGCCGCCGGGGGTGCTCAGCTGTTTGACGGCGATCTGCGCGCCCTGAGTCAGAGCGTCCTTGAGGCCGGCGGAGGCGTCGCTCTGGGACAGGTCGCCAAGCGACAGGGCCAGGGCGCTGGCCGACAGCAGCAGGCCGGCGCACAGGGTGGTGAAGCGCAAGGAGGAGCGAATCATGAAGACTTCCTTATGGGCAGAAATGAAGCGGGATCAACGTACTTGATCGACCTTGATCCGCACAGGTTGCGGGTCGCTGCCGTCGAGTCGGACGCTGTGGTGTTCGGTGTTGATGAACAGCAGCTTGCCATCGAGTTCGATGCGGGCGCTGACGGCGTAGCGATGGCCCGGCTGGACCTTGGCCGGATCGTAGCTGAGCTGGAACGGCAGTGGCACGTTGCCCTTGACCGGCCCGGACTGGCTGGCGAGGGTGACGGCCGGGGCGTCCATCAGCGAGACGTCCTGCAGGCTCACGCTGAGCGTGGCGGCAGGCGGCAGGGCAATGCGCTGCAGGTAGAAGACTTCGCCTTCCAGACTGGCCTGGTGCGGCGTGGTATGGCTGGAGCAGGCTGTGAGCAGGGTGGCGCAGCACAGCGTGAGAAGTTTTTTCATGGAATCTCCGCAGTCCTTGGCGTGGGCTTGTGGCCGACCACTGGGACTTTAGCGCAATGGCGGGTGGGGAAGGAAATCTGTCCGGTGCTCGGCACGCTGCTCGGAACATTTGCCGCGCCGGCCTTTTCGCGGGCAAGCCCGCTCCCACAAAGTTTTGCAGGGGGGCTTGCCTGCGAAAAGGCCAACTCTGGATCAGACGATAGCCTGTTCTGCGGTGTCGTCCCTATGCAGCGCCACCTGTCGGATCGACAAGCGCAGCTCCGCCGACAGCACCCGCTTGGCGACGCCTTCGGCCAGCTCGGCGAGTTTGTCGTGGTAGCCAAGCTTGCCATTGCCATCCGGCAGCAGCACGCCTTCGTGCACCAGGGTCTGGATGAAGTGGCGGAACAGGGTCTTGTCGAAGAACTCCGGGGCATTGAGCCCATGCAGGATCGACAGGCGCTGGGCCATCATCACGCACAGGTCTTCCAGTTCCTCGGCGTTCAGGCTGTGCTGACCACTGTTGAGCAGCAGCGAGGTGGCCATGTAGAAACGCTGTAGCGTCTGGGTGATGGCGCGGGCCAGCAGAGTGAGCAGCACGAACTGGCGCGAGCTCGGCGCCGGACGCAGGTACACGCCGTTCTCGAAGCGCAGCAGGCCTTGCTCGACCAGCGCGCCCAGCCATTGGTCGATGGCCTCGTCGAGTTGCTCCGGTGTCCAGCGCAAGAACAGTTCGGCCTGCAGGTAGGGGTACAGCGCCTGAACATATTGCCCCACCAGTTCGCGACTCATCCGCGAGCTGCTGAGGAAGAAACTTGCCAGCAGCGCCGGCAGGGCGAAGATGTGCAGGACGTTGTTGCGGTAATAGGTCATCAGCACCGCATTGGCTTCGTCCAGATAGAGGATGCGCCCGAGGGCGTCCTTCTGTTCGGCCAGCAACTCCATGCCCCTGACATGTTCGATCAGCGCCTTGCCGTCACCTTCGGGCAAGGTCACGTGGCTCGAATAGGGCACTTGGCGCAACAGGGCCAGGTAGAGGTCGAGCACGCGAACCAGGGCGCGTTCGTCGAGGGCCAGGCGGCTGGTCGAGAGCAGCGCCAGGGCCACCAGGTTGACCGGGTTGATGGCTGCCGCCCCGTTCAGGTGCTGGGCGACCGTCTGGCCCAGGCGGGTGGTGGTGTCGTTGAGCCAGGCCGGGCGGAACTGCGGGGCAAGGTCTTGCTCGCGCCAGCCTGGTTGCTGCTGGTCCAAAAACGCGCCCAGGCGGATCGGTTCGCCGAAGTTGACGTAGACCTGGCCGAAGCGCTGCTTGAGGGCGCCGATGACCTTGAAGATGTCGAAGATCGACTCTTTCTTCTTGCTCGCACCGCGCAGCTCACCCAGGTAGGTACGGCCTTCGAGCACGCGTTCATAGCCGATGTAGACCGGCACGAAGACGATCGGCGTGCGCGAGGAACGCAGGAAGCTGCGCAGGGTGATCGCCAGCATGCCCGGGCGTGGCTGCAGCATGCGCCCGGTGCGCGAGCGTCCGCCCTCGACGAAGTACTCCACCGGGAAACCCTTGGTGAACAAGGTGTGCAGGTACTCATTGAACACCGCGGTGTACAGCGGGTTGCCCTTGAACGTGCGGCGCATGAAGAACGCACCGCCGCGGCGCAACAGACCGCCGATCACCGGCATGTTGAGGTTGATGCCGGCAGCGATGTGCGGCGGCGTCAGGCCATTGCGGAACAACAGGTACGACAGCAGCAAGTAGTCGATGTGGCTGCGATGGCACGGCACGTAGATCACCTCGTGGCCCGGTGCGATGCCTTGCACCTGCTCGATGTGGTTGACCTTGATGCCGTCGTAGATCTTGTTCCAGAACCAACTCAGCACCACTTCCAGGAAGCGGATCGCGGTGTAGGTGTAGTCCGAGGCGATCTCGTTGCCGTAGTGCAGCGCCTTGGCCTCGGCCTTGGCGTAGGGGATCTTCTCGCGCTCGGCCTCATCGCTGATCGCCTGGCGCACCAGCGGGTCATGGACCAGGCCTTTGACCAGGTTGCGCCGGTGCGAGATGTCCGGCCCGATCACCGCGGTCTTCAGGTTGCGAAAATGCACGCGAAGCAGGCGTTGGGCCATGCGCACGGTGCGTTCCTGGCCCTTGTTTTGCTGCACCAGTTCACGCAAGTGGATCGGCGCGGAGAACTGCACGCGGGTCTTGCGACCAAGGATCAAGACACTGAGCAGGCGGCGCAGACGACCGGTGACCGCCCAGCTGTCGGCGAACAACAGTTTCCACGGGCTGGATTCGCTGGCCGGGGTCTGCCCCCAGAACACGCTGACCGGAATGATCTGCGCATCCTCTTCGGCATGCTCGCCGATCGCCTCGATCAGGCGCTCCAGGGTGGGGGGCGCGCCGCGTTTGTCCTGGCGGCCTAGCCAGTCCGGGTCTGGCGTGAGGTAGAAGAACGCCGCAGGTTCGTGCAGCGGTTCGACGGCAACGGGCAGTATGGGGCGTGGCAGCCCCGCCTTGGTGCACTCGCGGTCGACCACCGCCAGATCAGTGAGCGACGGCGAGGGCAGGGCATAGAACACCGGGCGGCTGCGGTCGAGCTTGAGCGTCAGCGAGGACTGGTTGATGGTTTCGGAGCGCACCCACAGGTAGAGCACGCGACGCAGGGCGCCGAAGATTAGGCGGCGCAGGGGGGAACGGGTCATGGGGTGTTTGCCCTGGAAAATGTATCAGGTGATATACCAGCAAGTTAGGCTGCTGTATCTGCATAAGTTCAGCAAAAATCGTCCATCCACAGACCCGTCATCAATTTTTTTTGTTCTCTGTCATATACTCGGTCCGCACCTTGCAGGAAATTTCCTCAAGCAGTGTCGGCACAGGGAGGAGACCCTGTGCCTGCAAGGCGATCTTCAAAATAAAAATCCGGAGTGTTTCAGATGTCGTCTCGTGAGACTGGGAATGTGAAGTGGTTCAACGATGCCAAGGGTTTTGGCTTCATTCAGCGCGACGGGGGAGCGGATGTGTTCGTCCACTATCGTGCGATCCGCGGTGAGGGGCATCGTACCCTGGTCGAGGGACAGCAGGTGGAGTACTCCCTGGTGCAGGGCCAGAAAGGCCTGCAGGCAGAGGACGTGGTCGGTCTCTGACACGTAGTCGGCACGCTTCAAGCTGCAGGTTGTCCGTGGAACTTGCAGCCTGATGCGAGCTTTTTCAGCTGGTGCGCCAGGTGATTTCCTCTTCACCGTCGGCGCTGATGCGGATCCAGCGATCGGCATCCTCTTCACCATCTTCCTCGACCCAACTGCCCGGCGCGCAGCGCACTTCGACCTCGAGCGCAGCGAAGGCGGCACGGGCGCAAGCAACGTCATCGGCCCACGGTGTCTGATCGCTTTCCAGGTACAGGCTGTTCCATTTCCCTACAGCCTTGGGTAACCAAGTGACCGGAATGTTACCGGCTGTGCACTTGAAGGTCTGGCCTTTCTGTTTCCATTCGCTGCATGGGCCCAGGGCCTGGGTCAGCCAGTCGGCGATCTGCTTGTGATCGACGTCGGCGTCCTTGAGGTAGATCTCGATATCGGGTTGGCGCATTTCAGGGCTCCGGGTGTGCTCAGTCTTGGCGCACGAAATAGTCATAACGCATGGAAACCGTGACGTCGAACGGCTCAGGCTGCTCGATCACGCGGGCACGTTTCTCGGCGCTGGCGCGCCAGCCGTGCGGGGTCATGGCCAGCAGGTCCGCGCGGGCTTTGGCCTCGCTCAGTGTCAGGGTGAACTCGAGCACCTCGCCGTGGGCCTGCTGCATGCCGTCGGGGACCAAGGCCAGGTGCTTGTCGTCGGCGTAGTAGCGCACTTCATCGTAGAGCATCTGGCGCAGCTCCATCAGGTGGCCGCTGGTCGGTCCGACCCGCATCAGGCCGCCACCCGGGGCGAGCAGGCGCTTGGCTTCGGCCCAATCCAGCGGGCTGAAGACACTGGCGATGAAGTTGCAGCTGGCGTCCGCCATCGGCACGCGAGCCATGCTGGCGACCATCCAGGTCAACTGCGGTGCGCGGCGGCAGGCCCGCTTGACCGCCTCGCGGGAGATGTCCAGGGCATAGCCGTCTGCCGTAGGTAGCGCCTGGGCGATCTGCGCGGTGTAGTAACCCTCGCCGCAGCCGATATCGAGCCAGGCGCTGGGCTGGCGTGCTGCGGCCAGTTGCGCCAGGCGCGCGGCCACCGGGGCGTAGTGACCGGCGTCGAGGAAGTCGCGACGAGCCTCGACCATGGCCTGGTTGTCGCCCGGGTCGCGGCTGTTCTTGTGCTGCACCGGCAGCAGGTTCAGGTAGCCCTGGCGGGCGCGGTCGAAGCGGTGGCCGGCAGGGCAGGCCACACCGTTGTCGAGCTGCGTCAGGGGCGCCTGGCAGAGGGGGCAGGCAAGCATCAGGCGAGCAACCGCACCAGGGTCTGGTAATAGATTTCGGTCAGCAGGTCCAGGTCGCTGGCCAGGATACGCTCGTCCACCTGGTGGATGGTGGCGTTGACCGGGCCCAGTTCGACCACCTGGGTGCCCAGGGTGGCAATGAAACGGCCATCGGAGGTGCCGCCGCTGGTGGACGGCTGGGTGTCGCGACCGGTGACGGCCTTGATGCTCGATGACACCGCATCGAGCAGTTCACCTGGTTCGGTGAGGAACGGCAGGCCCGACAGCGCCCAGTCGATCGACCAGTCCAGCTGGTGCTTGTCGAGGATTGCCGCCACCCGCTGTTGCAGGCCTTCGACAGTCGACTCGGTGGAGAAACGGAAGTTGAACAGCGCGACCAGGTCGCCCGGGACCACGTTGGTGGCGCCGGTGCCGGAGTTGAGGTTGGAGATCTGGAAGCTGGTCGGCGGGAAGAAGGCATTGCCCTCGTCCCAGTGCTCGGCAGCCAGTTCCGCCAGGGCCGGCGCGGCCAGGTGGATCGGGTTGCGGGCCAGGTGCGGGTAGGCCACGTGGCCCTGCTTGCCGCGCACGGTCAGCTTGGCGCCGAGCGAGCCGCGACGGCCGTTCTTGACCACGTCCCCGAGCAGCGTGGTGCTCGACGGCTCGCCGACGATGCACCAGTCCAGGCGCTCGTTGCGGGCCTTGAGCAACTCCACCACAGCCTTGGTGCCGTGATGCGCCGGACCTTCCTCGTCGCTGGTGATGAGGAAGGCAATCTTGCCGCGGTGGTCGGGGTGATCGTTCACGAAGCGCTCGCTGGCGATGACCATCGAGGCCAGGCTGCCCTTCATGTCGGCAGCGCCGCGGCCGCAGAGCATGCCGTCGGCGTCGATCAGCGCGTCGAAAGGCTCATGCTGCCATTGCTGCACGGGGCCGGTGGGCACCACGTCGGTATGACCCGCGAAGCACAGCACCGGACCGTCCTGGTTGCCATGGGTGGCCCAGAAGTTGTCGACGTCCTCGAAGCGCATCGGCTCGAGCTGGAAGCCGACGGCACCCAGGCGGTTCATCATCAGGGTCTGGCAGTCGGCATCGACCGGCGTCACCGAGGGGCGACGGATCAGGTCGCAGGCCAGTTGAAGGGTAGGCGAGAGCTCGGCTGGGGCCGTCATGGGGGACTCCGGGGCAAGGCAAGGCGGGAAATCTGAGGGGCGTTATCTTATATCAAATGATTTCAGGCTTCACGGCCCATTCGCCGGCAAGTCGCAGCGGCGAATGGGCTGCGAAGCAGCCCGGCTACATCAGGCCTGCTGCGGTTCGGCGGCCTTTTCTCCAGGCTTGGGCAGCGACGACAGCAACGCCATCACCAACGCCGCCAGGTACGGCAGCGACTGCACCAGCAGCATCGCTACCCAGAAGCGCATGTCGGAGCTGGGCAGCCCCTGCACCAGATAGATCCCGGCTGCCGCGCTCCACAGCAGCAACATGATGAACAGCTCTTCGCGCGCCTCGGAGATCGCCACCAGAACGCCATGGCTGTCGGCGTTCTTCGGGGTGCGGAAGAACGGCATGCTGCTGGTGAAAAAGCCGTACAGCACCGCCTTGGCGATGGTGTGCGACAACGCCAGGCCCGCCAGGGCGGCGGCGAAGGCGTCCTTCATGTTGACTCCCACCGCACGGCGATAGAGGAACACGATCTTGCCGACCTTGAAGAAGAACAGCGCCAGCGGCGGGATGGCAAAGATCATCAGCGGTGGATCGACGCGATGCGGCACGATGATCATCGCCGCCGACCACAACAGTGCGCCGACGGTGAAGAAAATGTTCATGCCATCGGCGATCCATGGCAGCCAGCCGGCCAGGAAGTGGTAACGCTGGCCACGAGTCAGCTCGCTGTTCTTGCCGCGCAGCAGGGCGCCGGCGTGGTGCTTGATGATCTGGATCGCACCATAGGCCCAGCGGAAGCGCTGTTTCTTGAAGTCGATGAAGGTGTCTGGCATCAGGCCCTTGCCGTAGCTGTTGTGGGCATAGGCGGCCGACAGGCCCTTCTCGAATACCCGCAGGCCCAGCTCGGCATCCTCGCAGATGCACCATTCGGCCCAACCCAGCTCTTCGAGCACGCTGCGTCGAGTCATGGTCATGGTGCCGTGCTGAATGATTGCGTCACGGTCGTTACGGGTGACCATGCCAATGTGGAAGAAGCCCTTGTATTCGCTGTAGCACAGCTTCTTGAAGGCGCTCTCGTGCTGGTCGCGGTAGTCCTGCGGCGACTGCACCACGGCGATCTTCGGATCGGCGAAGTGCGGCACCATGTGCTTGAGCCAATTAGGGTCGACGCAGTAGTCCGAGTCGATCACCGCGATCACTTCGGCATCCTTGGCGGTGTGCGGGATCAGGTAGTTCAGTGCACCCCCCTTGAAGCCTGCCAGCGGGGCCACATGGAAGAACCTGAAGCGCTCGCCGAGCTTCTCGCAGTGGGCCTTGAGCGGCTCCCACACGGCCGGGTCCTTGGTGTTGTTGTCGATCACCAGCACTTCGTAGTCGGGATAGTCCAGGGCGGCGAGGGCATCGAGGGTCTGTTTCACCATCTCCGGTGGCTCGTTGTAGCACGGCACGTGCACCGAGACCTTGGGTCGGTAGGCGCTGTCGCCTTGCACCGGGAGGAATTCGCGTCTTCGCTTGTGAATCCATACAGCCTCGGCCAGCTCGTGGGCCTCGGTGAGCAAGACGATGAACACACCGATGGCGCCGAGGGCCAGAAGCAAGCCTACGGTCAGGCTGAACCAGGTGCTGTACTGCTGGCTGTAGTCGTAGGCGATCCACACCAGCACCGATCCGCAGAGAAAGGTGATGAAGGTCAGGAAGGTGCGTCCGCGTTGGCGCAGTGCCGAGCCGTCGATCAGCAGCACGGTCAGTGCGATCATCGCCAGCACCACCGAAGCCACGGCCAGGGCTCGCCATTGTGGAATGGCCACCACTGGCCCTTCGAAGTTGAATTTCTGCTGGCGTTCGGCGTTGAACACGCCCCAGTACGCGCCCACTGAGCCTTCGTCGCTGGCTTTCCAGGGCTGGTCGTAGGCTTCGATCACGAAGTAGTTGAAGCCGCGGCGGTTCAAGGTGTTGACCAGGGTGCGCAGGTAGATCGCCTGGTCGGCCTGGGTCGCATCGGCGCCGCCGCGCATGCGGCCATTGCTCGGCCAGCCCACTTCCGACAGCAGCAAGGGTTTGCGCGGGAACTGGCGCTTGAGGTCGCGGGCCCGGTCGAGCACGAACTGGATCGAATCGCCCACCGGCACGAACTCCCAGTAAGGCAGGATGTGCGCGGCGATCAGGTCGACGTGCTTGGCCAGTTCCGGGTGCTCTTTCCAGATGTGCCATTGCTCACTGGTGGTCACAGGTACTTTGACTGCGGCCCGCACCCGATCCAGGTATTTGATCAGTGCCTCTGGCGTGATTTCTTCCCGGAACAGGGCTTCGTTGCCTACCACCACACGCACCACGCTGCGCGAGCTGTTGGCCAAACCGATGGCTTTTTCGATCTCGCGCTCGTTGCGCTCCAGATCCGTACTGATCCAGATGCCCAGGGTCACGCGCAGGCCCAGCTCCTCGGCCAGGTGCGGAATTTCCGCCTGGGTGCCTTCAACGGTGTAGATGCGGATGTTGTCGGTGAGCTTGCTGAGTTGCTCCAGGTCCTGGCGCATCTCGTCTTCGCTGGGGTACTGGCCTTTTTGCGGGCTTTCACCGAGGCGGAAGGGCGAATAGGAGAAACCGGAGATCTGCTCTGGCCAGGCTGGGGCCGATACCGGGCGGTTGATCAGCGCCCAGAAGCCGGTGAACAGCGCGGCAATGGCCAGCACCACCACCAGGTTGAGACCGAATTTGCGTGATGACATAGGTGATTCAGTTTCCGAGGAAGGGAGCGGGAAGCGAGCGCCGTGGATCCCGCTCTGTTGTCGTCCAGATCTGCTTGTTTGATAAGACATTAAAGCAGGATTGGTAGGCTGTTTCCTAATGAACGCGCGCTGCGCGAAGAGGAGCATCATGTCGACAAGCCCTCACCGGCGTGTCCGCATGGCATATAATGCGCGCCGGTTTTTTCGGGGTATGAACATGAGCACAGAAGATCCACGCTTTGCCGGTGTCGCCCGGCTGTACGGCGATGACGGCCTGCAACGTCTGCGTCAGGCCCACGTGGCGGTCGTCGGCATTGGCGGTGTGGGTTCCTGGGCGGCAGAAGCCCTGGCGCGCAGTGGCGTGGGCGAAATCAGCCTGTTCGATCTGGACGATGTCTGCGTCAGCAACACCAATCGCCAGGCCCATGCGTTGGAGGGGCAGGTGGGGCGCTCGAAGGTCGAGGTCATGGCCGAGCGCCTGCGCGCGATCAATCCGGCCTGCACCGTGCATGCGGTGGCTGACTTCGTCACCCGTGACACCATGCTCGAATACATCACCGAGTCGCTGGATTGTGTGATCGATTGCATCGACAGCGTGCAGGCCAAGGCCGCGCTGATCGCCTGGTGCCGGCGGCGCAAGATTGCGATCGTCACCACCGGGGGGGCGGGCGGACAGATCGATCCGACCCAGATCCAGATTGGCGACCTCAACAAGACCTTCAACGACCCACTGGCGTCGCGGGTACGTTCCACCTTGCGCCGGGACTACAACTTCTCGCGCAATGTCAGCCGCAATTATGGTGTGCCTTGCGTGTTCTCCAGCGAACAACTGCGCTACCCCAAGGGGGATGGCAGTGTGTGCCTGCAGAAGAGCTTCGTGGGGGAAGGCGTGCGCCTGGATTGTTCGGGGGGCTTCGGCGCGGTGATGATGGTGACCGCGACCTTCGGCATGGTGGCCGTGAGCAAGGCCGTGGAGAAGCTGGTGGCTGGCGCGCGGCGGCCGTCGGAGCGGGTCAAGGCGCAATAAGCGCCAAGCAGGCGCTTTCGACTCAAGGGCTGGTTACCAACTCCGCCATCTGTAGCAACACCGCATGCAGCCCATTGCTGCGTGAGGGCGAAAGCTGTCGCTCCAGTCCAAGTTGCGTAAACCACTCGCGCAGGTCCAGCCCGGCCAGATCGTCGCTGCCCAGCCCCTGCACCCGCACCAGCAGCAACGCCAGCAGGCCGCGCAGCAGCCGGGCATCGCTGGTTGCCTTGAAGCGCCACTGTCCGTCGACCTGCACAGCCACCAGCCAGACCAGGCTTTCACAGCCATGCACGCGGTTGGCGTCGGTCTTGTCAGACTCGTCCAGTGGCTCCAGGCGATCACCCATCTGCATCAACAGGCGCGCACGCTGCTCCCAGCCTTTTGCCTGGGTGAAGGTGTCCAGCGCCTGCTGGGCTGCTTCGGGCAGGCTCACCGCAGCAGCTCCAGACCCTGGTCGAGCGCATCGAAGAAGCGCTGCAGGTCGTCGCTGTCGTTGTACAGCCCCAGCGAAACGCGGATCGCGCCTTCCAGCCCAAGCCCCTTGAGCAATGGCATGGCGCAATGGTGCCCGGCGCGCACTGCGATCCCTTGTTCGGTCAGCAGGTGGGCGATATCGGCGTTGTGCACGCCGTCGATGACGAAGCTGGCCAGTGCGCTCTGTGGGGTGCCGAGTATGCGCACGCCTTCGCGGTCGGCCAGGCCGCGCACCAGGTGCTGGTGCAGGCTGGTTTCGTGGGCCGCCACGGCCGCGGGATCGAGGCTGGCGAGGTAGTCGAGGGTCGCGCCCAGGCCGATCACGCTGGCGATCGGCGGCGTACCCGCCTCGAAGCCCAGTGGCGCGGGACGAAAGCTTGACTCATGGTAGTCGGCCAGTTGCACCATCTCACCGCCGAACTGCCAGTGTCGCAGCCGTGCCAAGGCCTCTGTGCGGCCATAGAGCGCGCCAACCCCGTCCGGGCCATACAACTTGTGGCTGGAAAACACGTAGAAATCGCAGCCCAACTGCTGCACGTCGTGGCGGCCATGAACCACGCCCTGGGCGCCATCGACCACGCTCAAAGCGCCTTGGGCGCGGGCATGAGCAAGCAGCGCAGGCAATGGCTGCCAGGTGCCGAGCACGTTGGATAACTGGCTCAGTGCGACCAGGCGTGTGCGCGGCCCGATCAGTTGCAAGGCGTGCTCGAGGTCGATCCGGCCATGCTCGTCCAGCGGCAGCACCACCAGACGCAGATTGCGGCGCTGCGCCAATTGTTGCCAGGGCAGCAGGTTGGCGTGGTGCTCCAGTGCGCTGACGGCGATTTCGTCGCCGGCTTCGAAGCCATGCTCCAGACCGTAGGCCAGCAGGTTGAGCGCCGAGGTGGCGCCGTGGGTGAAGATGATCTGCCGGGAGTCAACGGCGTTGAGCCAGGTGGCAACCTTGTCGCGGCTGGTCTCGAATGCCTGGGTCGCCAGCGCACCGGGCAGGTGCTGGGCGCGGTGCACATTGGCTGCACCATGGCTGTAGTAGTGGCTCAGGGCGTCAAGCAGGGCCTGGGGTTTCTGCGTTGTGGCGGCGCTGTCCAGGTAGGTCTGATGCTGCCGTTGCAGGGCGGTGATGGCGGGAAAGTCGGCACGCCAGGGGGAGGGCTGGAACATGATCGCGGGGCCTGGAATGAAAATCGGGTCTGGCGTAGTGCCAGACCCGATCTTAACATCTCAAGCACCGAGCGTCCGCTGATCGCGGGCAAGCCCGCTCTTGCAGCGGCCTGCAAAGTCCTCAGTTGTGCGCGTGCAGCGCCTCGTTCAGCTCGATGGCCGACTTGTGGGTCTTGCACTCCACCGCACCGTTGAGCGAGTTGCGGCGGAACAGCAGGTCGGTCTGGCCGGCCAGGTCACGGGCCTTGACCACCTTGACCAGCTCATTGTGCTCGTCGAGCAGGTTTACCTTGGTGCCAGCGGTGATGTACAGGCCGGCTTCGACGGTGTTGCGGTCGCCCAGGGGGATACCGATACCGGCGTTGGCGCCGATCAGGCACCCTTCACCAACCTTGATGACGATGTTGCCGCCACCGGACAGGGTGCCCATGGTCGAGCAGCCGCCGCCCAGGTCCGAGCCCTTGCCGACGAACACGCCGGCCGAGACGCGGCCTTCGATCATGCCCGGGCCTTCGGTGCCAGCGTTAAAGTTGACGAAGCCTTCCTGCATGATGGTGGTGCCTTCGCCGATGTAGGCGCCCAGGCGCACACGGGCGGTGTCGGCGATACGCACGCCGCTCGGGACCACGTAGTCGGTCATCTTCGGGAACTTGTCCACCGAGAACACTTCCAGCAGCTCGCCCTTCAGGCGTGCTTCCAATTGCTGCTCGGCCAGTTCGGCCAGGTCGATGGCGCCCTGGTTGGTCCAGGCCACGTTCGGCAGCAGTGGGAAGATGCCGGCCAGGGAAACACCGTGCGGCTTGACCAGGCGGTGCGACAGCAGGTGCAGCTTGAGGTAGGCCTCGGGGGTGGAGGTCAGCGCACCGTCTTCGGCGAGCAGGGTGGCGACCAGTGGCTTGTGGCTTTCGGCCAGGCGGGTCAGCAGTGCGTGCTGGATGGCATCCACGCCCTTGACCGCGTCGGCGAGCTGGGCGGCCTGGGCCGGGCTGAAGGCGATCGCCTGGTTGCCGCCTTCGTAGCCGAGGATCGGGGTGATGGCCGCGACCAGCTCGCTGGACGGGTTGAGCAGGGGCTGAGCGTAGAAGACTTCCAGCCAGGTGCCCTGGCGGTTCTGGGTGCCGACACCGAAGGCCAGGCTGAACAGAGTGGTGGACATGCGGTTACCTCGTACTGAAATGGATTGACAACGGGCGGCTCACTGCAGGGCGGCCGCGTACAGATCCGGTTTGAAACCCACCAGGGTCTTGTCGCCGAGGTCGAGGACCGGGCGCTTGATCATCGACGGCTGGGCGAGCATCAGCTCGACGGCCTTGGCCTGGTCAAGGCCGGCCTTTTGCGCGTCGTCGAGCTTGCGGAATGTGGTGCCGGCGCGGTTGAGGATCTTTTCCCAACCGTGTTCGTCGCACCAGCGGTTCAGGCTGTCACGGTCGATGCCCTGGGTCTTGTAGTCGTGGAAGTCGTAGCCGATGGCTTTTTCCTCGAGCCAGGTACGCGCTTTCTTCATCGTGTCGCAGGCCTTGATGCCGTAGAGAATGTAAGCCATTGAACGTCAAGGGTCGTCGGAGCTTTCCGGGCCGACCCCGCAACTCCTCGAAAATTGGGGTGGGCAGGATTATGCGGTAACTCTCGGCACGGCGCCACGGCTGTGGCGCCGGCTTCTGACCGACGAGTTTTCAGCCTTTGTCGAGCAACTGCCCGGACTTGATGAAATTCACCCCGGCGTGCTGCATCTTGCTCATTGCATTTTCCAGCGAGCCGTCTTTGTCGATGGCGCGGCAGGCGTCCAGCACTACATAGGTGGTGAAGCGTTCGCGCCGTGCGTGCAGGGCAGTCCAGGCCACGCAGAAATCCAGGGCAAGGCCCACCACGTAGACGCTGGTGACCGCTTTTTCACGCAGGTAGCCGGCGAGGCCGGTGGTGGTCTTCTGGTCGGCTTCAAAGAAGGCCGAGTAGCTGTCTACCAGCGGGTTGCCGCCCTTGCGCACGATCAACTGGGCGTGGGGCAGGTCTACCTTGGGGTGGAATTCGGCACCCTGGCTGCCCTGCACGCAGTGATCCGGCCAAAGCACCTGGGGGCCGTAGGGCAGTTCGATGATGTCGTAGGGGTTCTTGCCGGGATGGCTGGAAGCGAAGGAGATATGCCCGGCGGGATGCCAGTCCTGGGCCTGGACCACAGTGCGGAAATTCACGGCGATCTGGTTGACCAGCGGCACGATCTCGTCGCCGCGGGGCACCTCCAGGGCGCCGCCGGGGGTGAAGTCATTCTGGATATCGATCACGAGCAGGGCGCGATCGGGGCTATCGTTGCTGATTGTGTGGTTGCTCGGTGACGTACTCATCGAAAGACCTTCCTTGTTATGACGATGTTGGAGTTATAACAGCGGTTCCTGAATCAGCTGTTTGTGTAGCATGGCGTTACATCTTCTCCGGCGACTTGCGACTTAGGTGCAGCAGTTCGTTGGCGGCTTGGCTCGTTACTATATGTGTCCAGTTACCGACGGCGTTGTCCAAGGCGACCAGGACCGCTTTTGAATCGAAAAGGGAAACACGCCACATGCAGTCAGCTTATACCGTTCTTATCCTGCTGATGCTGGTCAGTGTCTCCAAGCTGGTGGGGCGGATGATTCCGCTGCCCTTGCCACTGGTGCAGATCGGCGCCGGAGCGCTGCTGGCCTGGCCAACCCTCGGCCTGCACGTGGCCCTGGATCCCGAGTTGTTCCTGTTCCTGTTCCTGCCGCCGTTGCTGTTCGCCGATGGCTGGCGCATCCCCAAGCGCGAGCTATGGCGCATTCGTGGCCCGGTGGTGGCCTTGGCCGTGGGTTTGGTGCTGTTCACCGTGGTGGGGGCGGGGTACTTCATCCACTGGATCCTGCCAAGCATTCCGCTGCCGGTAGCGTTCGCCCTGGCTGCGGTGCTCTCGCCCACCGACGCGGTGGCCGTTTCGGCGATTACCCAGGATCGCCTGCCAACACCCTTGATGCACATGCTCCAGGGCGAAGCGCTGATGAACGATGCTTCGGGCCTGGTGACGTTCAAGTTCGCATTGGCGGCAGCCATTACCGGGGTGTTTTCGTTGACCGATGCCAGCCTGACGTTCGTGCTGGTGGCCATCGGCGGGCTTGCGGTCGGGGTGGGACTGAGCTGGTTGGTGGGGCGCCTGCGTGCCTGGATGATCGCTCGGGGCTGGGACGATCCGGCGACGCATGTGGTGTTCATGCTGCTGTTGCCCTTTGCCGCCTACGTGCTGGCCGAACGGCTCGGTGTCTCGGGCATTCTCTCGGCGGTGGCGGCAGGGATGATGCAGAGCTGGCTCGACCTGTTGCCGCGCCAGACCAGTACGCGCCTGCTCAATCGCAGCGTCTGGTCGCTGCTGGAGTTCGCCTTCAATGGCCTGATCTTCCTGCTGCTGGGCTTGCAACTGCCCGACATCATCAAGGCAGTGGTCAGCCATGAAACGTCGTTGTGGCCGACCCTGGCCTGGCGCTGCCTCGATGTGGTGGCGATCTTCGTGGCGTTGGTGCTGCTGCGGTTCGTCTGGGTACAAAGCGTGTGGCGCGCTATCGGCGTGGTGCGCCGCTGGCGCGGTAAGTCGGCGCTGGTGCTGATGCCCAGCGCACGTTCGTGCTGGCTGTTGACCCTGGGCGGCGTGCGCGGGGCCGTGACCTTGGCGGGTGTGATGTCGGTGCCCTTGCTGATCGGGGCCGGCCAGGCGTTCCCGGAGCGTGATCTGCTGATCTTCATTGCCGCCGGGGTGATCCTGCTGTCGCTGATCAGTGCCTGCATCGCCCTGCCGATTCTGTTGCGCGGGGTGACCAAGAGCCCGGACGAACGCCTGCATCAGGAAGTACAGGAAGCCTGGAGACGCACCGCGGAAGCCGCTATCCATGCACTGGAGGCCGAGGAGGTCATCGATGCCAATGCCCCGCAGGATGCCGCCCAGGCGACGCTGGCGACCGAGTTGAAGGCGCGCCTGATGGCGGAATACCGGGATGAGCTGGACAGTTACAACGACAGCGCCGAAGCGCGTGCGCTGGCCGAGCAGATGGATCTTCTGGAGCGCCGCTTGCGCTTGCGTGCATTGCGCGCACAGCGGCTGGAACTGTACAGCCTGCATCGCCAGCACCTGGTGGGGGATGAAGTAGTGCGCCAGGTGCTGGGTGAACTGGACATGAGCGAGGCGAACCTGGGGCAGGTTCGTTAGCGTCAGTCGTGTGGGTAGGCCAGGCGCATCATCTCGAGGTCTTTCGCACTGAGCTCCGTATTCTGGACTACCTCGGATCCATCCAAGGTCATCCAGGCCGCAATCGGGTAATGCATTATAGAGAGCGGATCGTACTGGGTTTTGATCAGTTCGTTGTCGGGCCGTTTGTTCAGGTAAGTCTCCCTGATGTCTTGCTCTGACCAGTCATCCGATTGCTTGGCAGCTTCGAATAGAGCCGGCTCGTTCCAGGGGATGGTGGCATCGGGGTGTAGCTGTTCATGTTCGAATCCTAGTGCATGGCCGAACTCGTGTAACACGGTGGATTCGAATGATTCATCCCCCGGTATGACATTCAGCGACATGGTGTAGTCTTCACTAGCCAGTGCATCGGTGCCGATGTCTGATTCGTTGTGCTCTGCATGTTCGCCTGTGAGGATCCTGATCTGGGCATGTTTGTCATCATCTTCTGACAGATCAAGCTCCAGGTTGGCGCCGGAAAGATCCACCCACTGGCAAGCCAGTTCGAAGATCGACATCTTGAGCTTTCTGTCCGGAGCACCGAGAAACGAGATCCACAAAGTACGACCGGGTGCCCATAGTCGGCCGGTCTCGATCAGTCCGCGCTTTTTTCGACCGCCGTTGCTCTGGCCCCTGTTGCGGGGGTTCTCGGTAACGGCCAGATCATGGGAGAGCTGCTGATCGATGCGGTGGCGAGTACGGAGTGAGGCGAGTGTATACATCGGAGAGTTCCTGGTGTGGTTGGAACTCAGGATGATCTGCGACCGATCAAGCTACGTGGCATTACATAAGTCTGTGCGGTGACACGCGTTCAGGCATCCCAGCGCCCGAGTGCCGTTAGATAGTTACCTAGGGGCTGACATCGACGCCAGCCCCAAGGGGAGAGGCATTTCAGCGCCCTGCGAGGAACCCGCGAATCCGCTCGGCCGCCTCGATGCACTCGGCCAGAGGCGCAACCAGCGCCATGCGCACGCGTCCTGCGCCCGGATTGACGCCATCCACTTCACGCGACAGATACGAGCCCGGCACAACGGTCACGTGCTCGGCTTCGAACAGGTCACGGGTAAAATCAGCGTCGCTGCCCGGCACCTTGCCCCACAGATAGAAGCTGCCATCCGGGCGTTGCACGTCCATCACCGGTTGCAGGATCTCGAGCACGGCATCGTACTTGGCGCGGTACTGGTCGCGGTTTGCGCGCACATGGGCTTCGTCCTGCCAGGCGGCGACGCTGGCCAGTTGCGTCTGCACCGGCATGGCGCAACCGTGGTAGGTGCGGTACAGCAGGAATGGCTTGATGATCTCGGCATCGCCAGCGACGAAGCCCGAACGCAGACCGGGCAGGTTGGAGCGCTTGGACAGGCTGTGGAACACCACGCAGCGTTTGAAGTCGTTGCGGCCGAGCTCGGCGCAGGCGCTCAGCAGGCCTGGTGGTGGAGCGTCTTCGTCGAAGTACAGCTCGCTGTAGCACTCGTCGGCGGCAATCACGAAATTGTGCTCGTCGGCCAGGGCGATCAGCTTTTTCAGGGTGTCCATCGGCACCAGTGCGCCGGTGGGGTTGCCAGGGGAGCACAGGAACAGGATCTGGCAGCGCTTCCAGATCTCGACCGGCACCGCGTCGAAATCAGGGTTGAAGCCGTTGTTTTCCAGGCAGGGCAGGTAGTGCGGAGTAGCTCCGGCCAGCAGCGCCGCGCCTTCGTAGATCTGGTAGAACGGGTTGGGGCTGACCACCAGGCCGTCGTCGGCGCGGTTGACCACCGTTTGCGTGAAGGCGAACAGCGCTTCACGGGTGCCATTGACCGGCAGGACATGCTGGTCGGCATCGAGCCAGCCAGCGGGCACGCCAAAACGGCGCTCGCACCATTGGACGATGGCCTGGCGCAGGGCCGGCAGGCCGAGGGTGCTGGGGTAGACCGCCAGTTTATCGAGGTTGTCGGCCAGGGCCTTGGCGACGAACGCCGGGGATTCATGCTTCGGCTCACCGATCGACAGGGCAATGGCGCGTTTGTCCGCGGCAGGTTTCACGCTGCCGAGCAGAGCGCGGAGCTTCTCGAAGGGATAGGGCTGAAGCTGGGTCAAGGCATGGTTCATCGGCGCAAGGTCTCGTAATCGTCAGAAGGTCACGCGGGTAGGGCTGGTATCGCTGGACTGGCCGGCCTGCAACTGTTCGACGATGGCTTCCTGCAGGCGGCTGCACAGTTGCGGGTCGGAGAGCGGCTGGTTGTCGGCGTCGGTGATGAAGAACACGTCTTCCACGCGCTCGCCGAGGGTGGCGATCTTGGCGTTCTGCAGCGACAGGTCGAACTCCAGGAAGATCCGCCCCAGGCGCGCCAGCAGGCCGGGCCGGTCGGGTGCGGTGATTTCGAGGATGGTCACCGGGCGCTGGGCATCGTTGAGGATGGTCACCTGCGGCGCGAAGTTGAAGTGCTTGAGCTGGCGCGGCACGCGCCGCTGGATGATGGTCGGGTAATCCTCGGGATTGCGCAGTGCCTCGGTCAGCCCTTCGCGGATCTGCTTGACCCGCTGCGGGTTGTCGCCGATCGAGCCGCCGTCGTTGTCGAGCACGATGTAGGTGTCGAGGGTGAACTGGCTGCTGGAGGTGATGATGCGGGCGTCGTGGATGTTCAGGTTGAGCTGCGACATCGCCGCCACGGTCACGGCGAAGAAGTCGTGCTGGTCGGGCGCGTAGATGAAGATCTGCGTGCCGCCTTCGAACTCGCGCTGCGTGGTTTCCTTGATCAGCACCAGCGGGCCGCCATCGGCCGGCTGCTGGAGAATCGCATCGCTGTGCCAGGCCACATCGGCGGCGGTGTGCTTGAGGAAATAGTCGTCGCCCAGCTGCGACCAGAGTTGCTCCACATCGTCCGGGTCTGTGCCTTCGCGCACGAGGATGTCCAGCGCGGCGCTTTGTGTCTGGCGAATCTGCTCCTCTCGGTCCAGCGGGTTCTCAAGGCCCCGGCGCAGCGCGCGCTTGGTCTCGGTGTAGAGCTGGCGCAGCAGGCTGGCGCGCCAGGAGTTCCACAGGCTGGGGTTGGTGGCGTTGATGTCGGCCACGGTCAGCACGTAGAGGTAGTCCAGGCGGGTTTCGTCGCCGACGAACAGGGCGAAATCGTTGATCACCTGCGGGTCGGAGAGGTCCTTGCGCTGGGCGGTGGTGGACATCACCAGGTGGCTCTGCACCAGCCAGGCAATCAGCCGCGAGTCCCAGGCCGGTAGCTGATGGCGCTCGCAGAACGCCTGAGCATCCACCGCACCGAGCTCGGAGTGATCGCCCTGGCGACCCTTGCCGATGTCGTGATAAAGACCGGCGAGGTAGATCAGCTCAGGCTTGGGCAGGCGTCCCATGAGCTTGCTGGCCAACGGGAATTTCTCCGACACCGGGGTGTACTGCAGTTTGCGCAGGTGCTTGATGAGGTTGAGCGTGTGCGCATCGACCGTATAGATGTGGAACAGGTCGTGCTGCATCTGTCCGACGATCAGGCCGAATTCCGGCAGGTAGCGACCGAGGATGCCATAGCGGTTCATGCGCCGCAGGTTGCGGTGGATGCCGATCTCGCACTTGAACAGTTCGATGAACAGGCTGGTGTTGCGGATATCGTTGCGGAACTTGTCGTCGATCAGGTGCCGATGTTCACGCAGAAGGCGCACGGTGTCGGCGCGTACGCCCTTGATCTCCGGATGCTGGGCCATCAGCACGAAGATCTCCAGCATGGCGAACGGGGTGCGCTTGAAGACGTTCGGGTTGACCGCCTCTATATAGCCGTCATGCAGGCGAAAGCGCGAGTTCAGCGGCTGGGTGCTGCCATTGTCGTCGGCGAGGATCACTTCCTCGAAGTGCTGGATGATCAGGTCGCAGAGCTGGCTGATGCTCATCACCACCCGGTAGTACTGCTGCATGAACTGCTCGATGGCGCGCTTGGGGTTCTCGTCGCTGTAACCGAGCAGCGCCGCGATACTGCGCTGGTGGTCGAACAGCAGGCGGTCTTCGGCGCGTCCGGCGAGCATGTGCAGGGCGTAGCGCACGCGCCAGAGGAAGGCCTGCGACGAGGCCAGCAGGTCGTTCTCGCTTTCCAGCAGAAAACCTTCGCCAGCCAGCGCGTGCAGGTTGAGGGTGCCGTACTGGCGGCGGGCAACCCAGAGCACCGTCTGGATGTCGCGCAGGCCACCTGGCGAACCCTTGACGTTGGGCTCCAGGTTGTACTCGGTGTCGTTGTACTTGTGGTGCCGTGCCTTGAGCTCGGCACGCTTGGCCAGGAAGAACTCCTTGCTGGGCCACATGTGCGCGGTGCTGGTGACTTCCAGCATGCGCTCGCGCAGCGTCTCGGGGCCGGCGACGGTGCGGCTTTCCATCAGGTTGGTGATCACTGTCAGGTCGGCGCGCGCCTGCTCGGCGCATTCCTCGACGGTGCGCACGCTCTGACCGACTTCCAGGCCGATGTCCCACAGCAGTGTCAGGAAGCGCTCGATGGCGTCGCGATACTGCTCGTGTTCCGCCTGGTCGAGCAGGATCAGCAGGTCGATGTCCGACCAGGGGTGCAGCTCGCCGCGGCCGTAGCCGCCAACCGCGACCAGGGCGATGCCGTCCGGATTGCCCCAGTCGAACTGGTTCCAGGCCTGTTGCAGGATATTGTCGACGAACCAGGCGCGGTCCTCGATCAGGCGGCGGATCTCGACGCCTTCGCGAAAGCGTCTGTCGAAGACTTCTGCGGCCTGGCGCAGAGCCTTCTTGAAGGCGGGAATGGGGCTTGCCTTGAGCGCCAGTTCCGCCTGGAACTGGCCACGGTCGAACAGCTCTGGATCCACCTGGGGCATCGAGTCGCCTTCCTGAGTTGAATTACGCCGAGGTACGGGGAATGGTGTCGTCTTTGCGCAGGGTGAAGATTTCATAGCCCGTGGCGGTGACCACCAGCGTATGTTCCCACTGTGCCGAGAGCTTGCGATCCTTGGTGATGGCGGTCCAGCCATCGCCCAGCACCTTGGTGTCGGCCTTGCCCTGGTTGATCATCGGCTCGATGGTGAAGGTCATGCCTTCTTTCAGTTCCATGCCGGTGCCGGCCCTGCCGTAGTGCAGGATCTGCGGTTCTTCATGGAACACCTTGCCGATGCCATGGCCGCAGAACTCGCGAACCACCGAGAAACCGTTCTTTTCCGCGTGCTTCTGGATCACTTCGCCGATGTCGCCCAGGCGGCAGCCCGGCTTGATGAGCTCGATGGCCTTGTACAGGCACTCTTGCGTGACCTTGGACAGGCGCTCGGCCCAGGGCGCGACGGTGCCGACATGGAACATGCGGCTGGTGTCGCCGTGGTAGCCATCCTTGATCACCGTCACGTCGATGTTGATGGTGTCGCCATCCTTGAGCGGCTTTTCGTTGGGGATGCCGTGGCAGACCACATGGTTGATCGAGGTGCAGATCGACTTGGGGAAGCCCTTGTAGTTGAGCGGCGCCGGGATCGCCTGCTGGACGTTGACGATGTAGTCGTGGCACAGGCGGTCGAGTTCCTCGGTGGTCACGCCAGGCTTGACGTGCTCTTCGATCATTTCGAGGACTTCGGCGGCCAGGCGGCCGGCGATGCGCATCTTCTCGATGTCTTCTGCGGTCTTGATGGTGACGGTCATTACAGGCTCTCTACGGCGCCGGGCGGCGCACAACAAACGGGAAAGGCCGGATTCTAACAGAGCAGGGCGGCGTTCTGTGGGGAGAAAACCGCGGATCCGGTGGTCTATGGAGGGCATTCTGGCGCGATTGCCGGGCTGCTGCAAAAGCCACTGACGGATGAAGCACCTTGCGGGTTCCGTTCGTCTTCTGTCTGTGGTATAAAATGCGCCGCTTTCGGGGAGGTCCCCGTCAGCTCAAACCCACACACGTGTCGACACGATGGCCTGGGTGCCCGGGATCTTCGGATCCATGGGTTGGTCATTGGGATACGTGGAGGCCCAACCCGACTTATCAAGGAACTATCATGTCCCAAGTCAACATGCGCGATATGCTGAAGGCCGGTGTGCACTTCGGCCACCAGACCCGTTACTGGAACCCGAAAATGGGCAAGTACATTTTCGGCGCGCGCAACAAGATCCACATTATCAACCTGGAAAAAACCCTGCCGATGTTCAACGACGCTCTGTCGTTCGTAGAGCGCCTGGCCCAGGGCAAGAACAAGATCCTGTTCGTCGGCACCAAGCGTTCCGCTGGCAAACTGGTCGCCGAGCAAGCTGCTCGTTGCGGTTCGCCATACGTTGATCACCGCTGGTTGGGCGGCATGCTGACCAACTACAAGACCATCCGTGCTTCGATCAAGCGTCTGCGCGACCTGGAAACCCAGGCCGAAGATGGCACCTTCGCCAAGCTGACCAAGAAAGAAGCCCTGATGCGCTCGCGCGACCTGGAAAAACTGGATCGCAGCCTGGGTGGTATCAAGGACATGGGCGGTCTGCCTGATGCACTGTTCGTCATCGACGTCGATCACGAGCGCATTGCAATCACCGAAGCCAACAAGCTGGGCATCCCGGTCATCGGCGTTGTCGATACCAACAGCAGCCCGGAAGGCGTTGACTTCGTGATCCCAGGCAACGACGACGCAATCCGCGCCATCGAGCTGTACATGACTTCGATGGCTGACGCCGTCATCCGCGGTCGCAACAACGTTGCCGGCGGTACCGAAGTCTACGCTGAAGAAGCGGCGGCACCAGCTGCTGAGTAATTGACGCCTGGCGTCTACTTGGCACGCGAAAAGGGGGCTTGGCCCCCTTTTTGCCACCTGAAATCCTCCTGTCAGCAAGCACGCCGCATCATGCGTGGCGCTGGTGTGAAGACAGCGGATTTCCAGAATTGAACGCCCGTGATGAACGGGTGGAATGGTTGAAAAACTTTCCAAGAGGATTTTGAAATGGCAGCAATTACTGCAGCGCTGGTCAAAGAACTGCGCGAGCGTACCGGCGAAGGCATGATGGATTGCAAAAAGGCCCTGGAAAAGGCCGGCGGCGACATCGAGAAAGCCATTGACGACATGCGTGCCTCGGGCGCCATCAAGGCCGCCAAGAAGGCTGGCAACGTTGCCGCTGAAGGTGCTATCGCCGTCAAGACCGACGGTAAGGTCGCCGTTCTGCTGGAAGTGAACTCGCAGACCGACTTCCTGGCCCTGCAAGACGACTTCAAGACTTTCGTTGCCGAAAGCCTGGAAGAAGCCTTCGCCCAGAAGCTGACCGACGCCGCTCCGCTGATCGCTTCGCGTGAAGCCGCTCGTGAAGCCCTGGTCGCCAAGTGCGGCGAGAACGTCAACATCCGTCGTCTGGCTCGCGTCGAAGGCGACGTGGTCGGTGCCTACCTGCACGGCAACAAGATCGGCGCTGCCGTCGTTCTGAAAGGCGGTGACGTAGAGCTGGCCAAGAACATCGCCATGCACGTTGCAGCTTCGAACCCTGAGTTCCTGGATTCGTCGGAAATCTCCGCCGAGGCCATCGAGCGCGAGAAGGGCGTCTTCCTGCAGCTGAACGCCGACAAGATCGCTGGCAAGCCGGAAAACATCGTTGAGAACATGATCAACGGCCGTATCACCAAGTTCAAGGCAGAAGCCTCGCTGAAAGAGCAGGCCTTCGTCATGAACCCGGAAGTCAAGGTCGGCGATCTGGCCAAGAAAGCCGGTGCTGAAATCGTTTCCTTCACCTACTTCAAAGTTGGCGAAGGCATCGAGAAGCCGGTTGACGACTTCGCTGCCGAAGTTGCCGCCCAGGTCGCTGCCGCCAAGCAGTAAGACGGACTCGTCTGTCGCCCCGAAGAGGCTGCCCGCTCACGCGCGCAGCCTCTTTGTCAAAGCGCGCAAGGGTTTATCTGGCCCTGTGCGCTGGCACTGAAGCAGTGCCACGCTACAGTTAGCAGGCTGCACACAGCCCGCACGGAATTTTCTAAAAGTACGCCGCAGGAGAGACTCGCAATGGCTCAGCAGGTGAGTGGTCGCCAACCTCGCTATAAACGCATTTTGCTCAAACTTAGCGGCGAGGCCCTGATGGGCTCGGAAGACTTCGGGATCGACCCGAAGGTGCTGGACCGCATGGCCCTGGAAGTTGGCCAGCTGGTCGGTATCGGTGTCCAGGTCGGCCTGGTGATCGGTGGTGGTAACCTGTTCCGCGGCGCCGCGCTCAGTGCAGCCGGCATGGACCGCGTCACGGGCGACCACATGGGTATGCTGGCCACTGTAATGAACGCACTGGCCATGCGCGATGCGCTGGAGCGCTCGAACATCCCGGCACTGGTCATGTCTGCCATCTCCATGGTCGGCGTCACCGATCATTACGATCGTCGCAAAGCTATTCGCCACCTCAACTCCGGGGATGTGGTAATTTTCTCCGCCGGTACCGGCAATCCGTTCTTCACCACCGACTCCGCAGCCTGCCTGCGTGCCATCGAAATCGATGCCGACGTGGTGCTGAAGGCGACCAAGGTCGATGGTGTGTACACTGCCGACCCATTCAAGGATCCGCATGCCGAGAAGTTCGATCACCTCACCTACGACGAGGTGCTGGATCGCAAGCTCGGTGTCATGGACCTGACCGCAATCTGCCTGTGCCGCGACCACAAGATGCCATTGCGGGTATTCAACATGAACAAGCCTGGCGCCCTGCTGAACATCGTGGTGGGTGGCGCTGAAGGTACTTTGATCGAGGAAGGCGAAGCATGATCAACGACATCAAGAAAGACGCGCAGGAGCGCATGGGCAAGTCCCTCGAGGCGTTGGCCCGCAACCTGGCAGCGATCCGCACCGGTCGCGCCCACCCAAGCATCCTGGATGGCGTCAAGGTTCCGGCCTGGGGTAGCGAGATGCCGCTGAACCAGGTGGCCGCGATCACCGTCGAGGACGCCCGCACCCTCAAGATCGTCGCCCACGACAAGAACCTCAGCGCCGCGATCGAGAAGGCCATCCTGACCTCCGACCTGGGCCTGAACCCGTCGAGCGCCGGTACCACCATTCGCGTGCCGATGCCGGCCCTGACCGAAGAAACCCGCAAGGGCTACACCAAGCAGGCCAGCGGCGTTGCCGAGGATGCCAAGGTTGCCGTGCGCAACGTGCGTCGCGACGCATTGGCCGACCTGAAGAAGCTCACCAAGGACAAGGAAATCAGCGAAGACGAAGAGCGTCGTGCAGCTGACGAGATCCAGAAGCTGACCGACAAGTTCGTGGCAGACGTCGATGCTGCGTTCAAAGCCAAGGAAAAGGACCTGATGGCCGTCTGAGGCCAGGACTTTTTCATGGAAAAGACCAAGCAGGCGGCACCCTCGTCGGTGCCGCGTCACGTCGCTATCATCATGGACGGCAACAACCGCTGGGCGAAAAAGCGCCTGCTGCCTGGCGTTGCCGGGCACAAGGCAGGCGTCGATGCGGTGCGTGCGGTGATCGAAGTCTGTGCCGAGGCCAAGGTCGAAGTGCTCACGCTCTTCGCCTTCTCCAGCGAGAACTGGCAGCGTCCGGCCGATGAGGTGGGTGCGTTGATGGAGCTGTTCTTCTCGGCCTTGCGCCGCGAGGCCAAGCGCCTGAACGACAACAACATCTGCCTGCGCATCATCGGTGACCGCTCGCGCTTCCATCCGGAGCTACAGGCCGCGATGCGAGAAGCCGAAGCGCTGACCGCCGGCAATGATCGTTTCATCCTGCAGATCGCTGCCAACTATGGCGGTCAGTGGGATATCGCCCAGGCTGCCCAGCGCCTGGCGCGCGAAGTCCAGGCCGGCCATCTGCGCCCGGACGATATCACGCCCGGTCTGCTGCAGACCTGCCTTGCCACGGGGGACCTGCCGTTGCCCGACCTGTGCATTCGCACCGGCGGCGAACACCGCATCAGCAACTTCCTGTTGTGGCAGTTGGCCTACGCCGAGCTGTATTTCTCCGACCTGTACTGGCCGGACTTCAAACACGAGGCCATGCGTAATGCACTGGCCGATTTCGCTTCGCGCCAACGCCGCTTCGGTAAGACCAGCGAGCAGGTCGAGGCTGGAGCTCGTGCTTAATGCTTAAACAACGCATCATTACCGCGCTGATCCTGTTGCCGATCGCGCTGGGCGGTTTCTTCCTGCTCAACGGCGCGGATTTCGCCCTGTTCATCGGTTTCGTGGTGACCCTTGGTGCCTGGGAATGGGCGCGTCTGGCCGGGTTGATGGCCCAGCCATTGCGCATCGCCTATGCCGCCGTGGTCGCTGGAGCGCTGATGGTGCTCTACCTCATGCCGGACCTTGCGCCCTGGGTGCTGGGGGCGTCGGTGATCTGGTGGGGCTTGGCGACTTGGCTGGTGCTCACCTACCCACGCAGCGCTGAGTTGTGGAGCAGTGCCGCCTGCCGTCTGCTGATCGGTCTGCTGGTGCTGTTACCCGCCTGGCAAGGCCTGTTGCTGCTCAAGCATTGGCCATTGGGCAATGGCTTGATCCTGGCGGTGATGGTGCTGGTCTGGGCTGCCGACATCGGTGCATATTTCTCTGGTCGTGCCTTTGGCAAGCGCAAGCTGGCGCCGCACGTCAGCCCCGGCAAGAGCTGGGAGGGTGTGTATGGCGGCATGGCCGTGAGCCTGTTGATCACCCTGGTGGTCGGGCTCGTGCGCGACTGGGGGTTGGGGCAGTTGCTGCTCGGCCTGGTCGGCGCGGTGATCGTGGTCATGTCGTCGGTGGTTGGCGACCTGACCGAAAGCATGTTCAAGCGTCGCGAAGGCATCAAGGACAGCAGTAACCTGCTGCCTGGTCATGGCGGCGTGCTGGATCGTATCGACAGCCTGACCGCGGCGATCCCGATGTTCGCCGTGCTGCTCTGGGCGGCCGAATGGGGTGTGATGTGAGTCATCCGCAGCGGATTACCGTGCTCGGTGCGACCGGGTCGATCGGCCTGAGTACGCTGGATGTGATTGCCCGTCACCCCGAGCGCTACCAGGTGTTTGCCCTTAGCGGCTATTCGCGCCTGGATGAATTGCTGGCCCTGTGCCTGCGCCATCGTCCGGCGTATGCGGTGGTGCCGGACGCCGACTCGGTCGCCCGCCTGCGTGAAGGGCTGGCGGCGGCGGGCAGCACCACCGAAGTGCTGGAAGGCGAGGCAGGTCTCTGCCAGGTTGCGTCTGCCAGCGAAGTGGACACCGTGATGGCTGCTATCGTCGGCGCTGCTGGTCTGCGTCCGACCTTGGCGGCGGTGCAGGCCGGCAAGAAGGTGCTGCTGGCCAACAAGGAGGCGCTGGTGATGTCCGGCGCGCTGTTCATGGAAGCGGTGCGCACCAGTGGTGCAGTGCTGCTGCCGATCGACAGCGAGCACAATGCCATCTTCCAGTGCTTGCCCGGCGACTATGCCCGTGGCCTGGCGCACGTTGGTGTGCGTCGTATCCTGCTGACGGCGTCTGGTGGGCCCTTCCGTGAAACCGCGGCGCAGGCGCTGATGGACGTCACGCCGGAGCAGGCCTGTGCTCATCCGAACTGGTCGATGGGGCGCAAGATTTCGGTCGACTCGGCAAGCATGATGAACAAAGGGCTCGAGCTGATCGAGGCCTGCTGGCTGTTTGATGCTGCGCCAGCCAAGGTCGAGGTGGTGGTACACCCGCAAAGTGTGATCCATTCGCTGGTCGACTATGTGGATGGTTCGGTGTTGGCGCAGTTGGGCAACCCGGACATGCGGACACCGATCGCCAACGCTCTGGCATGGCCTGAGCGGATCGATTCCGGTGTCGCGCCGCTGGACCTGTTCGCGGTCGCCCGTCTGGATTTCCAGGCGCCCGACGAGCAGCGGTTCCCCTGCCTGCGCCTGGCGCGAGAAGCTGCCGAAGCGGGCAATAGTGCGCCTGCCGTGCTCAACGCCGCCAACGAAGTGGCGGTCGAGGCATTTCTCCAGCGGCGTATCCGCTTCCCGGAAATCGCGGGTATGATCGAACAGGTGCTCGAGCAGGAGTCGGTAGTGCCGTTGCCTTCGCTGGAATCGGTGTTCGCCGCCGACCAGCGGGCCCGGGAGCTGTCCCGGGAATGGTTGAGGCGCCACGGCCGCTGATTTCCCGTCGGCCCCAGGTCTGGCTGAACGTCATTCGGAGATGGATATGACTGCGCTCTACATGATTATCGGCACCCTGGTGGCTCTGGGTGTACTGGTCACCTTTCACGAATTCGGCCACTTCTGGGTGGCACGCAAGTGCGGAGTGAAAGTCCTGCGCTTCTCGGTGGGGTTCGGCACGCCGTTGGTGCGCTGGCACGACCGCCATGGCACCGAGTTTGTCGTCGCAGCGATTCCGCTGGGCGGCTACGTCAAGATGCTCGATGAGCGCGAAGGCGATGTGCCGCCCGCGCTTGTTGATCAATCCTTCAATCGCAAATCGGTTGGACAGCGTATTGCTATCGTTGCCGCCGGTCCGATTGCCAATTTCCTGCTCGCCATCCTGTTCTTCTGGGTGGTCGCCATGCTCGGCAGCCAGCAGGTGCGTCCGGTCATCGGAGCGGTCGAGTCGGGCAGCCTGGCGGCATCTGCAGGCCTTGTGGCAGGCCAGGAAATTGTTTCGATCGATGGCAAGCCGACCAGTGGCTGGTCGGCGGTCAATCTGCAACTGGTGCGTCGCCTGGGCGAGAGCGGCAGCTTGCGGGTGGGCGTGCGCGACGACGGCGCCACGCTGGAGCGTCAGCATGAAATCCGCCTGAATCAATGGCTCAAGGGTGCCGACGAGCCTGACCCGATCCAGTCCCTGGGGCTGCGCCCCTGGCGGCCGGCGGTAAGTCCGGTGCTCGCCGAAATCGATCCCAAGGGCCCGGCCGCTGCTGCCGGGCTGAAGACCGGCGATAGACTCCTGGCACTCGATGGTGTCGCACTGGGTGACTGGCAGCAGGTGGTGGACACTGTTCGGGCGCGCCCCGAGGCGAAGGTGCTACTGCGTATCGAGCGTGATGGCGCGCAGCTGGAACTGCCGGTGACGCTGGCGCGCAAAGGGGAAGGGCAGGCGTCCGGAGGTTATCTGGGGGCTGGCGTCAAAGGCGCCGAGTGGCCTGCGAACATGCTTCGAGAGGTCAGCTACGGGCCGCTGGAGGCGGTCGGCGAGGGGCTCTCGCGCACTTGGAACATGAGTGTCCTGACCCTTGAATCGCTGAAGAAAATGCTGTTCGGGGAGCTCTCGGTAAAAAACTTGAGCGGACCGATAACCATTGCTAAAGTGGCGGGCGCTTCAGCCCAGTCGGGCGTTGGGGATTTCCTGAATTTCCTAGCCTACCTGAGCATAAGCCTGGGGGTTCTGAACCTGCTGCCCATCCCGGTACTGGATGGGGGGCATTTGCTGTTCTACCTGATCGAGTGGGCGCGCGGTCGTCCGCTCTCGGATCGGGTGCAAGGTTGGGGGGTCCAGATCGGTATCAGTTTGGTCATTGGGGTGATGTTGCTCGCCCTGATCAACGATCTGGGTCGACTTTAACGCTTCGCTCTATTGCGAACCTGCCGCCGTGCTGCGGTGGCGGGTTGTTTATTGCCAGTTGGAATAAAAGGACTTCATGAAACGTCTGCTGCTAACTGCGGTCCTCTCCGCACTGATGATCGCTGAAGTTCACGCCGAGTCCTTCACCATCTCCGATATTCGTGTCAACGGCCTGCAGCGGGTTTCCGCCGGCAGCGTGTTCGGCGCGTTGCCGTTGAACGTAGGCGACCAGGTCGATGACCGCCGCCTGGTGGAGTCGACTCGCTCGCTGTTCAAGACCGGTTTCTTCCAGGACATCCAGCTGGATCGCGACGGCAATGTCCTGATCATCAACGTGGTCGAGCGCCCATCGGTGTCGAGCATCGAGATCGAGGGCAACAAGGCGATCAGTACCGAAGACCTGATGAAGGGCCTGAAGCAGTCCGGCCTGGCCGAGGGCGAGATCTTCCAGCGCGCCACGCTCGAGGGCGTGCGTAACGAGCTGCAGCGCCAGTACGTGGCCCAGGGCCGCTACTCGGCCGAGGTCGATGCCGAGGTCGTGCCGCAGCCACGCAACCGTGTCGGCCTGAAGATCAAGATCAACGAAGGTACCGTCGCGGCGATCCAGCACATCAACGTGGTGGGCAACACCGTGTTCAGCGACGAAGACCTCTCCCAGCTCTTCGAACTGAAAACCACCAACTGGCTGTCGTTCTTCAAGAACGACGACAAGTACGCACGTGAAAAACTCTCCGGTGACCTGGAGCGTCTGCGTTCCTATTACCTGGACCGCGGCTACATCAACATGGACATCGCGTCCACCCAGGTATCGATTACCCCGGACAAGAAGCACGTCTACATTACTGTCAACGTCAACGAAGGCGAGAAGTACACCGTTCGTGACGTGAAACTCTCCGGTGACCTGAAAGTGCCGGAAGACCAGGTCAAGTCGCTGTTGCTGGTGCAGCCAGGCCAGGTCTTCTCGCGCAAGGTGATGACCACCACCTCCGACCTGATCACTCGTCGACTGGGTAACGAAGGCTATACCTTCGCCAACGTCAACGGCGTGCC
Source organism: Pseudomonas wayambapalatensis (assembly GCA_014268975.2). Lineage (GTDB taxonomy): Bacteria > Pseudomonadota > Gammaproteobacteria > Pseudomonadales > Pseudomonadaceae > Aquipseudomonas > Aquipseudomonas wayambapalatensis. The sequence goes on from CP077096.1 coordinate 1,479,749, forward strand.
GCAACCTAACGACCAGGATCACACCGTCGACATCATGTTCGTCGTCGATCCGGGTAAGCGTGCCTACGTCAACCGCATCAACTACCGCGGCAACACCAAGACCGAAGACGAGGTGCTGCGTCGCGAGATGCGTCAGATGGAAGGTGGATGGGCATCCACTTATCTCATCGACCAGTCCAAGACCCGCCTCGAGCGCCTGGGCTTCTTCAAGGAAGTCAACGTCGAGACGCCGCCGGTGCCAGGCACCGACGACCAGGTCGACGTCAACTATGCGGTCGAGGAGCAGGCTTCCGGTTCGATCACCGCCAGCGTCGGTTTCGCCCAGAGCGCGGGCCTGATCCTGGGTGGTTCGATCAGCCAGAGCAACTTCCTGGGTACCGGTAACAAGGTGTCCATCGGCCTGACCCGAAGCGAATACCAGACCCGATACAACTTCGGCTTCGTCGACCCCTACTTCACTGCCGATGGCGTGAGCCTGGGCTACAACGCCTTCTACCGCAGCACCAACTACGATGACCTCGATGTCGACGTGGCGAGCTATGCAGTAGACAGCCTCGGTGCCGGCGTCAGCCTGGGTTACCCGATCAGCGAGACCTCGCGCCTGACCTACGGCCTGACCGTGCAGCAAGACAAGATCAAGACCGGCCGCTACACCGTCGACGAGATCTTCGACTTCCTCGACAAGGAAGGCGACAACTTCCTGAACTTCAAGGCGTCGATCGGCTGGTCCGAATCGACCCTGAACAAAGGCGTGCTGGCAACCCGTGGTCATTCGCAAAGCCTGACTCTGGAAACTACCGTACCGGGCAGCGACCTGTCGTTCTACAAGCTTGACTACCGCGGCCAGCTGTTCAAGCCACTGAGCAACGACTACACCCTACGCCTGCATACTGAGCTGGGCTATGGTGATGGTTTCGGCGGTACCTCGGGCCTGCCGTTCTACGAGAACTATTATGCGGGTGGCTTCAACTCTGTCCGCGGCTTCAAGGACAGCAGTCTGGGCCCACGCAGTACGCCGAGTCGTGGCGAAGGTAATCCGGGGGGCAAACCAGGTACCATTCGTGACCCGGACCAGGACCCGCTGCCGTTCGGTGGTAACGTCCTCGTACAGGGTGGTGTCGAGCTGCTGTTCCCGCTGCCGTTCGTCAAGGACCAGCGTTCGCTGCGTACCTCGGTCTTCTGGGATGTGGGTAACGTGTTCGACACCAACTGCGGCTCCAAGCCTGACTGCGCGAAGGTCGGTTTCTCCGACATGGCCAGCTCCGTCGGCCTGGGCGTGACCTGGATTACCGCGCTGGGCCCGTTGAGCTTCAGCCTGGCGATGCCGATCAAGAAGCCGGACGACGCCGACACCCAGGTGTTCCAATTCTCTCTGGGCCAGACTTTCTAAGCTTGGCCCTTGCTTAACGACAACGGTTTATCCAGGAGTGCATCGTGCGTAAGTTGACTCAACTGGCCGTAGTGGCCGCGGCGCTGGTCGCCACCCCGGCTTTCGCCGAAATGAAGATTGCCGTTCTGAACTACCAGATGGCGCTGCTCGAATCAGACGCCGCCAAAAAGTACGCTGTCGATGCCGAGAAGAAGTTCGGCCCGCAACTGAACCAGCTGAAAACTCTGGAAAGCAGCGCCAAGGGCATCCAGGATCGACTGATCAAGGGTGGCGACAAGATGCAGCAGCAGGAGCGTGAGCGCCTGGAGCTCGAGTTCAAGCAAAAAGCCCGTGACTTCCAGTTCCAGTCCAAGGAACTCAACGAAGCGAAGGCCGTTGCTGATCGCGACATGCTCAAGCAGCTCAAGCCCAAGCTCGACGGTGCCGTCGAGGAAGTCATCAAGAAAGGTGGTTTCGACCTGGTGCTCGAGCGTGGTGCGGTAATCGATGTCAAACCTCAGTATGACATCACCCGCCAGGTCATCGAGCGCATGAACCAAGCGCGTTGATATGACCGTGACCATGACGCTCGGTCAGTTGGCCGAGACCCTCGGGGCCACGCTCAGTGGCCCCGAGTCGCTTGAAATCACCGGGCTGGCCACCTTGCAGGAGGCTGGTCCGGGGCAGTTGAGCTTCCTCGCCAATCGTCAGTACCGCAAATTCCTGGATGACAATCGGGCGGCAGCGGTACTGATCAAGGCCGAGGATGCCGAAGGCTTCACCGGTAACGCGCTGATCGTCCCCGATCCTTACCTGGCTTACGCTCGTATTTCTCACTTGTTCGATCCCAAGCCCAAGGCTGTGGCGGGAGTTCATCCCAGCGCCGTGGTAGCTGACGATGCCCAGGTGGATGCGAGCGCGAGCATCGGGCCGTTCGCGGTCATCGAAAGCGGTGCGCGCATCGGTGCGAACGTGACCGTTGGCGCACATTGCTTTGTCGGTGCCCGCTGCATCATCGGCGAGGGTGGCTGGCTTGCCCCGCGTGTGACGCTGTACCACGATGTCACCATCGGCAAGCGTGTGGTCATTCAGTCGGGTGCGGTGATCGGTGGTGAGGGCTTCGGTTTCGCCAACGAGAAAGGTGTCTGGCAGAAGATTGCCCAGATCGGCGGCGTGACGCTGGGTGACGATGTGGAGATCGGTGTCAACACCGCTGTGGACCGTGGCGCGCTGTCTGACACGCGAATCGGCAATGGCGTCAAGCTCGACAACCAGATTCAGATCGCCCACAACGTGCAGATCGGAGACCATACCGCAATGGCGGCTTGCGTCGGAATTTCCGGCAGCACGCGCATCGGCAAGCACTGCATGATCGCGGGCGGCGTCGGCATGGTTGGTCATATCGATGTTTGCGACAACGTCTTCGTCTCCGGTATGACCATGGTCACCCGCTCGATCACCGAGCCGGGCGGCTATTCTTCCGGTACTGCCATGCAGCCGTTGGCCGAGTGGCGCAAGAGCGCAGCGCGTATACGCCAGCTCGACGAGATGTCCAAGCGTCTGCAGCAACTGGAAAAACGCGTCGAGACCGTGACCTCAGGTGGCCAGCCGGCATCAGAAGGCTGATACCATTTCCTGAGCAAGAGTGAACAGTCGCTAGCTGGCTCCTCTTTGGACTGCAAAAGGAGCGTGTGGTCAGCACCTGCGCTCCCTATTCTTATTACAGGCTTCCCCCCGAAATGATGGACATCAACGAGATTCGCGAATACCTGCCTCACCGTTACCCGTTCCTGCTGGTGGACCGGGTCACGGAGCTGGACTTCGAGGCCCAGAGCATTCGTGCCTACAAGAATGTCAGCATCAACGAGCCGTTCTTCAACGGCCATTTCCCGGCGCACCCGATCATGCCGGGCGTGCTGATCATCGAGGCAATGGCCCAGGCGGCCGGAATTCTCGGCTTCAAGATGCTCGATGCGAAGCCTGCCGATGGCACTCTTTATTACTTCGTCGGCTCCGACAAGCTGCGTTTCCGTCAGCCGGTGTTGCCGGGTGACCAGCTCGTGCTGGAAGCCAAGTTCCTCAGCCGCAAGAGCATGATCTGGAAGTTCGAGTGCCGTGCCCTGGTCGACGGCAAGCCGGTCTGCTCGGCCGAGATCACCTGCGCGGAACGCTCCCTATGAGTTCGATTGATCCGCGGGCGATCATCGATCCCTCGGCCAAGCTGGCCGACGGCGTCGAGGTCGGCCCTTGGTCGATCGTAGGCCCCGATGTCGAAATCGGGGAGGGCACCGTCATTGGTCCGCACGTGGTGCTCAAGGGGCCCACCCGGATCGGCAAGCACAATCGCATCTATCAGTTCAGCTCCATCGGCGAAGACACGCCCGACCTCAAGTACAAGGGGGAGCCGACGCGCCTGGTGATCGGCGATCACAACGTGATCCGCGAAGGTGTCACCATTCACCGCGGTACTGTGCAGGACCGTTCGGAAACCACGCTTGGCGATCACAACCTGATCATGGCCTATGCCCACATCGGCCATGACAGCGTGATCGGCAACCATTGCATCCTGGTCAACAATACGGCGCTGGCCGGGCACGTGCACGTGGGCGACTGGGCCATCCTGTCCGGCTACACCCTGGTGCACCAGTATTGCCATATCGGCGCTCACGCTTTCTCTGGCATGGGCACGGCGATCGGCAAAGATGTTCCGGCGTTCGTCACGGTGTTCGGCAGCCCGGCCGAGGCGCGCAGCATGAACTTTGAAGGTATGCGCCGTCGCGGTTTCAGCGACGAGGTCATCCATGACTTGCGCCGAGCCTACAAGATCGTCTATCGCCAAGGCTTGACCGTGGAAGAGGCGATCAAGGAGCTGGACGAACTGGCCGGGCAGCACCCGGAAGTCGAACTGTTCCGCCAGTCGATCCTCAATTCTGCCCGCGGCATCACCCGCTGACATGGCGTCGCTTTGCGTAGCGCTGGTCGCCGGTGAGGCCAGCGGCGACATCCTCGGCTCCGGCCTGATGCGCGCGCTCAAGGCGCGTCATCCCGATGTGCGTTTCATTGGTGTCGGCGGCCCGTTGATGGAAGCCGAAGGGCTGCAGTCGTATTTCCCCATGGAACGCCTGGCGGTCATGGGGCTGGTCGAAGTCCTGGGGCGCCTGCGCGAGCTGCTCAAGCGGCGCAAGGACCTGATCCAGACACTGATCGGCGAGAAGCCCGACGTGTTCATCGGCATCGACGCACCGGATTTCACCCTCAATATCGAACTGAAGCTGCGTCAGGCCGGGATCAAGACCGTGCATTACGTCAGTCCATCGGTCTGGGCGTGGCGGCAGAAGCGTGTGCTGAAGATTCGTGAAGGTTGCGACCTGATGCTGACGCTGTTCCCCTTCGAGGCGAAATTCTACGAAGAAAAGGGTGTGCCGGTACGTTTTGTCGGCCATCCGCTGGCCGATACCATCCCGCTCGAGGCCGATCGCACTGCCGCGCGCGCAGCGCTGGGGCTGGGCGAAGGGCCGCTGGTAGCCTTGATGCCGGGTAGTCGTGGTGGCGAAGTGGGGCGGCTCGGCGAGTTGTTCCTCGAGACCGCCAAACGTCTGCAAACCCTGGTGCCAGGTGTGCGTTTCGTGTCGCCCTGCGCCAATCCTGCACGACGTGCCCAGATCGAACAGATGCTGCAGGGGCGCGAGCTCCCATTGACCTTGCTCGATGGGCAATCGCACCAGGCGTTGGCGGCCTGCGATGCGGTCCTGATTGCCTCGGGTACTGCCACGCTCGAAGCTTTGCTGTACAAGCGCCCCATGGTGGTCGCCTATCGCCTTGCGCCGCTGACCTTCTGGATTCTCAAGCGCATGGTCAAGAGTCCCTATGTGTCGCTGCCCAATCTGCTCGCCCAGCGCCTGCTGGTCCCTGAGCTGCTGCAGGACGCCGCAACGCCTGACGCTTTGGCGGCCACGCTGGCACCGTTGGTCACGCAGGGCAATGAGCAGACCGAAGGCTTCGACCAGATTCACCGCACCTTGCGCCGTGATGCGTCCAACCAGGCTGCCGACGCATTGCTGGGCCTGCTGAAGGATCGATGACATGCAGATGGGACTTGATTTCAACCTGGTCGAAGACCTGGTCGCGGGTGTAGACGAAGTCGGGCGTGGCCCGCTGTGCGGAGACGTGGTCACGGCAGCGGTGATCCTCGATCCGCAGCGGCCAATCCTTGGCCTGAACGACTCGAAGAAGCTCACCGAGGCACGTCGTGAGTTGCTGTTCGACGAAATCTGCGAAAAGGCACTGGCCTTTTGCATCGCTCGTGCCACGGTCGGTGAGATCGACCAACTGAACATCCTGCAGGCCACCATGCTGGCCATGCAGCGTGCGGTGGAAGGGTTGAGCGTCACGCCGAAACTGGCGTTGATCGATGGCAACCGCTGCCCGAAACTGTCGGTGCCAGCTGCGCCGGTGGTCAAGGGGGATTCCCAGGTGCCAGCCATCGCCGCTGCTTCGATCCTGGCTAAGGTCACGCGTGATCGCGAGATGAGCGCGTTCGAGCTGATCTACCCGGGTTACGGCATCGGCGGGCACAAAGGCTACCCGACGCCGTTGCACCTCGAAGCTCTCGCGCGGCTGGGGCCTACGCCCATTCATCGGCGCTCGTTCGCACCGGTGAGGGCCGCGTGGGAAGTCCTCGAAGGGCGTGCCAGCACGCTGATCTGATCTGTCGGGGCCGCTATGCGGCCCCAAAACATTCCGGCTAATTACGCTACAATCCCGCCCTTGTCGTTCAGCATTGCCACAGGATCTTCAATGTCGGTCTCCTTCGTTCACCTCCGTGTGCACTCCGAGTTCTCCCTGGTCGATGGTCTGGTGCGCATCAAGCCGCTGGCCAAGGCCCTGGCCGGAATGAACATGCCGGCGGTGGCGATCACCGACCAGAGCAACATGTGCTCGCTGGTGAAGTTCTACAAGACCGCCATGGGCGCAGGGATCAAGCCGATCTGCGGCGCCGACCTGTGGCTGGCCGGTGCCGATCCGGAGGCACCGCTGTCGCGTATCTGCTTCCTGGCCATGAACCCCCGGGGCTATCGCAACCTCACCGAGTTGATCTCCAAGGGCTGGACCGAAGGCCAGCGCAACGGCCTGGTGATCATCCAGCGTGAATGGATCGCGCCCGCCAGCGAGGGCCTGATTGGCTTGTCTGCGGCGCGCGAGGGCGATATCGGCATGGCGCTGCTCTCCGGTCGCAGCGACGAGGCCGAGGCCTTGCTACGCGACTGGATGCAGATGCTGCCGGAGCGCTTCTATGTAGAAGTGCAGCGCACCAATCGCGCAGGCGACGAAGAATACCTGCACGCTGCCGTGGCCCTCGCCGACAAGGTCGGCGCGCCGCTGGTGGCGACCAACGATGTACGCTTCATCAAACAGACCGACTTCGACGCCCACGAGACCCGCGTCTGCATCGGCGAGGGCTGGACCCTGGACGACCCGCGGCGCCCGCGCGGCTACAGCGATCAGCAGTACCTGAAGTCGGCCGAGGAGATGGCCGAGCTGTTCAGCGACCTGCCGGACGCGATCGCCAACACTGTCGAGATCGCCAAGCGTTGCAACATCACGGTGCAGTTGGGCAAGTACTTCCTCCCGGATTTCCCGACGCCCAACGGCATGAGCATCGACGATTACCTGCGCCACGTCTCCCACGAGGGCCTGGAAGAACGTCTGGCCGTGCTCTGGCCGAAAGAGACCACGCCCAATTACGAAGAGAAACGTCAGGTCTACCTGGACCGCCTGAAGTTCGAGCTGGATATCATCATCCAGATGGGCTTCCCCGGTTACTTCCTGATCGTTATGGACTTCATCAAGTGGGCCAAGAACAACGACGTGCCGGTGGGGCCGGGCCGGGGTTCGGGGGCGGGTTCGTTGGTGGCCTACGTGCTGAAGATCACCGACCTCGACCCGCTGGCTTATGACCTGCTGTTCGAGCGCTTCCTCAACCCCGAACGTATTTCCATGCCCGACTTCGACGTCGACTTCTGCATGGATGGTCGCGACCGGGTGATCGACTACGTGGCCGAGGCCTATGGGCGCAATGCGGTCAGCCAGATCATCACCTTCGGCACCATGGCCGCGAAGGCGGTGGTGCGTGACGTGGCGCGTGTGCAGGGCAAGTCCTACGGCCTGGCCGACCGCTTGTCGAAAATGATCCCGTTCGAAGTGGGCATGACCCTGGAGAAGGCCTACGAGCAGGAAGAGATCCTGCGCGACTTCCTCAAGGGCGATGAAGACGCTCGCGAGATCTGGGACATGGCGCTCAAGCTCGAGGGGGTCACTCGCGGTACCGGTAAGCACGCCGGTGGTGTGGTGATCGCGCCGACCAAACTCACCGATTTCTCGCCGATCGCCTGTGACGAAGAGGGCGGCGGCCTGGTGACTCAGTTCGACAAGGACGACGTCGAGGCTGCGGGCCTGGTGAAGTTCGACTTCCTCGGCTTGCGGACGCTGACGATCATCAAGTGGGCGATGGAGATCATCAACCGCGAGCAGAAAAAGAAAGACCTGCCCGACGTCAACATCGACTTCATCCCGCTGGACGACCGCAAGACCTACGAGCTGTTGCAGAAGGCCGAGACCACGGCGGTGTTCCAGCTTGAATCGCGCGGCATGAAAGAGCTGATCAAGAAGCTCAAGCCCGACTGCCTGGAAGACCTCATCGCACTGGTGGCGTTGTTCCGCCCCGGCCCGCTGCAGTCGGGCATGGTGGACGACTTCATCAACCGCAAGCACGGCCGCGCGGAGCTGGCCTATCCGCACTCCGATTACCAGTACGAAGGCCTCAAGCCGGTACTGGCCCCCACCTACGGCATCATCCTGTATCAGGAACAGGTGATGCAGATCGCCCAGGTGATGGCCGGCTACACCCTGGGTGGCGCCGACATGCTGCGTCGGGCCATGGGCAAGAAGAAGCCAGAGGAAATGGCCAAGCAACGCGGCGGTTTCATCGAAGGTTGCGTGGCCAATAACATCGATGCAGACCTTGCCGGTAACATCTTCGACCTGGTAGAGAAGTTTGCCGGTTACGGCTTCAACAAGTCTCACTCCGCAGCCTATGGCCTGGTCTCGTACCAGACCGCCTGGCTCAAGACCCACTACCCGGCGCCGTTCATGGCTGCGGTATTGTCGGCGGATATGCACAACACCGACAAGGTGGTGGTGCTGGTCGAGGAAGTGCGCAGCATGAAGCTGCGCCTCGATGCGCCGGACGTGAACTTCTCCGACTTCAAGTTCACCGTCAACGACGACGGTCGTATCGTCTATGGCCTGGGTGCGATCAAGGGGGTGGGTGAAGGCCCGGTGGAGGCGATCGTCGAGGCGCGCGCCGAAGGCGGCCCGTTCAAGGACCTGTTCGACTTCTGCGAGCGCGTCGACCTCAAGCGCATCAACAAGCGCACCCTCGATGCCCTGATCCGCAGCGGTGCGCTGGACCGGTTGGGGCCGCACTTCCACGACGAGATCAAGGCCTACCAGGCCAACATCGACCGCAACCGCGCGGTGTTGCTGTCGGCGCTCGAAGAGGCGATCAAGTCGGCCGAGCAGACCGCTCGCACCGCTGACAGCGGCCATATCGACCTGTTCGGTGGGCTGTTCGTCGAAGAGGATTCCGATGTCTATGCCAACCACCACAAGGTCCGCGAGCTCACGCTCAAGGAGCGCCTGAAAGGCGAAAAGGATACCCTCGGGCTATATCTCACCGGTCACCCAATCGATGAGTACGAAACCGAGATCCGCCGTTTCGCTCGCCAGCGCATCGTTGACCTCAAGCCTTCACGCGAGACCCAGACCATCGCGGGGATGATCATTGCCCTGCGGGTGATGAAGAACAAGAAGGGTGACAAAATGGGCTTCGTCACCCTCGACGACCGCTCCGGTCGTATCGAGGCCTCGCTGTTCGCCGATGCCTTCATGGCGGCCCAGGCGCTGCTGCAGACCGACGCGATGGTGGTGGTCGAAGGCGAGGTCAGCAACGACGACTTCTCCGGCGGCCTGCGCCTGCGCGTCAAGCAGGTGATGACCATGGAGGATGCCCGCACCAAGCTGGCCGAAAGCCTGCGCCTGAAGATCGCCCACGAAGCACTCAAGGGAGATCGCCTGGCCTGGCTGGGCGAGCTGATCACCCGTCATCGCGGCGGTTGCCCGATCACGCTGGAGTACACCGGCAGCGATGCCAAGGCCATGCTGCAGTTCGGCGACGAGTGGTCGATCGATCCCGCTGATGGCCTGATTCAGGCGCTGCGTGACCAGTTCGGACGTGAGAACGTCTTCCTGCAATACCGTTGAAACGACGAATTTTAATCTCGACCTGAATGCGCCAGATCCCGTAAGGTATGGCGCCAAACGGATCAACCGGCCGGCCGCCTGGCCGTAGACCCAAGACGGATGCCTATGAACCCGAATTTTCTCGATTTCGAACAGCCGATTGCCGACCTGCAAGCCAAGATCGAAGAGCTGCGCCTGGTTGGTAACGACAACTCGCTGAACATCAGCGATGAAATTGCCCGTCTGCAAGACAAGAGCAGTGCCCTGACCGAAAGCATCTTCGGCAACCTGACCAGCTGGCAGATCGCCCGCCTGGCACGCCACCCGCGTCGTCCGTACACGCTGGACTACCTCGATCACATCTTCACCGAGTTCGAAGAACTGCACGGCGACCGTCATTTTTCCGACGACGCCGCGATCGTTGGCGGTACCGCGCGCCTGGACGGCAAGCCGGTGATGGTCATCGGTCACCAGAAGGGCCGTGAAGTGCGTGAGAAGGTCCGTCGCAACTTCGGCATGCCGCGTCCTGAAGGCTACCGCAAGGCCTGCCGCCTGATGGAGATGGCCGAGCGCTTCAAGATGCCGATCCTGACTTTCATCGATACCCCAGGCGCCTACCCGGGCATCGACGCCGAAGAGCGCAACCAGAGTGAGGCCATCGCCTGGAACCTGCGCGTCATGGCGCGCCTGAAAACCCCGATCATCGCCACCGTGATTGGTGAAGGTGGTTCGGGCGGCGCACTGGCCATCGGTGTGTGCGACCAACTGAACATGCTGCAATACTCCACCTACTCGGTGATCTCGCCGGAAGGTTGCGCCTCGATCCTGTGGAAGACCTCCGACAAGGCGCCGGACGCTGCCGAAGCAATGGGCATCACCGCTGAGCGCTTGAAGAGCCTGAACATCGTCGACAAGGTGATCAGCGAGCCACTGGGCGGCGCTCACCGCGATCCGGCCAAGATGTCGGCCAGCATCCGTGCCGACCTGCTCGAGCAGCTCGACATGCTGGGCAAGCTCGACAACGATACTCTGCTCAAGCGTCGCTACGATCGCCTGATGAGCTACGGTCTCTGATTGGCAGGGGCGCTTTGCGCCCTGTTCGCGGGCAAGCCCGCTCCCACAAAAGCAACGATGCTATTTGGGAGCAACTGTCTTGTTCAACATCTAAAGGCCAGCCCAATCTCCGTGTGGGAGCGGGCTTGCCCGCGAATGGGGCGCGAGCGGCTCCGGCAATTCCAAGTCCTGTGAGGGCCTGATGCTTGACCTCACCCCCAAGCTGCTCCCCTGGCAGCAGGCCCCCACCTGGTACATTGCCTTCTCCGGCGGCCTCGACTCCACTGTCCTGCTGCACCTCCTCGCCAGTCACGCCCGGCAACACGACAGTCCACCGGTGCGTGCCCTGCACATTCACCATGGCCTGCAAGCCGCTGCCGACGCCTGGCCGGATCACTGTCGCCATGTCTGCGACAGCCTGGGCATTGCGCTCGATGTCATTCATGTCGAGGTGCCTTCAGGCGCCAGCCTCGAGCAAGCCGCCCGCACGGCGCGATACGCCGCGTTCGCCGAGGTTCTGCAGCCGGGCGAAGTGCTGTTCACCGGCCAGCACCGCGATGACCAGGCCGAGACCCTGCTGTTTCGCCTGTTGCGTGGTGCCGGCCTGCGCGGTCTGGCGGCGATGCCCGCATCTCGTCCGCTGGGGCAGGGGCGGCTGGTCAGGCCGTTGCTCGATCTGACGCGGGATCAGTTGCAGCGGTATGCCCAGGCATCGGGGCTGAGATGGATCGAAGACCCGTCCAACACCGATACCCGCTTCGCCCGCAATTTCCTGCGCGCCGACGTGTTCCCGCTGCTGCGCCAGCGCTGGCCGCAAGCGAGCCAGAGCCTGGCGCGCAGCGCCGCGCACCTGGGCGAGGCCCTGGCGCTGCTGGACGAACTCGCCGCCACCGACATCGCTGCCGCAAGCCCTGGCGCAATAGCGCCTTGGCAATGCCTGGACTCGCTGGACCTGGGGGTGCTGGCGGCGCTTTCGCCGGCGCGCCAGCGGAACGCCCTGCAGTACTGGCTGAGCAGTCGTACACGTCTACCCGATAGCCGTCATTGGGCCGGCTGGGACAACCTGCGTGATGCCGCCGCCGATGCCCAGCCGCTCTGGCGCTTGACCGATGGTGAACTACAGCGCAGTCATGGGCGGTTGTGGTGGTTGAGCGGCGATTGGCTGCAGGCGCCGCAGGGTGGGGCGCCTTGGCCAGACCCGAGCCAGTCTCTCTCACTACCCGGCAATGGCAGCGTGCAAGTGGTAGGTGCCATTCCCGGACCTGGCCTGCATGTCGCCTATCGCCAGGGCGGCGAAGTGCTCGATATTCCAGGGCGCGGCCACCGCGACCTCAAGCGCCTGCTCAACGAGTGTCACGTGCCGCATTTCATCCGTCATCGCCTGCCGCTGCTGTGGCAGGGCGAGCGCCTGCTGGCGGTGGCCAACCTGCCGGAGCTAGGGCCGGCAGGTTGGCAGTTGCAGTGGCAGCCGCCGACGAACGTGCAAGGTTTGAGCTGAAGGGTACATTCCGGTAGACTACCCTCCCTTCTTGATACAGCTTCTGTGGGTTCCTCGAAAACACAGGAGTTGCCGATTACCAAGCAGTTTTTTGCTGGGCTGATTCTTAAAATGACGAGCGAGCTCCACACTGGGGATACCCCCGGTCTGTACAGACGCGGCAGTTGTTCGAGATGCACTGTGATTGACGCAGGTGATCGGGGGCTTCGGCCTTCCTTCGCTTTCTCCGGCGGCGCTGGCCGCCTTAACGCAGACTTCTAGGGTTTTTCATGACGCGCTACATATTCGTCACGGGCGGTGTTGTTTCTTCATTGGGGAAAGGCATTGCCTCGGCTTCCCTGGCGGCCATCCTGGAAGCGCGGGGGCTCAAGGTCACCATGCTCAAGCTGGACCCGTACATCAACGTCGATCCGGGTACCATGAGCCCGTTCCAGCACGGTGAAGTGTTCGTCACCCACGACGGTGCCGAGACCGACCTTGACCTGGGCCACTACGAGCGGTTCATCCGCACCACGATGACCCAGAACAACAACTTCACCACCGGCCGCATCTACGAGCACGTGCTGCGCAAGGAGCGCCGTGGCGACTACCTGGGTGCGACCATCCAGGTCATCCCGCACATCACCGACGAGATCAAGCGTCGCATCATCAAGGGCGCCGGCGATGCCGACGTGGCTCTGGTCGAGATCGGCGGCACTGTGGGCGACATCGAGTCGCAGCCATTCCTCGAAGCCATCCGTCAGTTGCGTGTCGAAGTAGGCTCCAAGCGCGCCATGCTGATGCACCTGACGCTGGTGCCGTACATCGCCACCGCTGGTGAAACCAAGACCAAGCCTACTCAGCACTCGGTCAAGGAGCTGCGCTCCATCGGCCTGCAGCCTGATGTGCTGATCTGCCGCTCCGACCACCCGGTCGATGCCTCGTCGCGCCGCAAGATCGCCCTGTTCACCAACGTCGAAGAGCGTGCGGTAATTTCGCTGGAAGACGTCGACACCATCTACAAGATCCCGGGCGTGCTGCACGCACAGGGCCTGGACGACTTCGTCGTCGAGCGCTTCGGCCTGCAGTGCAATGGCGCCGACCTGTCCGAGTGGGACAAGGTCGTCGACGCCAAGCTCAACCCCGAGCATGAAGTCACCATCGCCATGGTCGGCAAGTACATGGAGCTGCTGGATGCGTACAAGTCGCTGATCGAAGCGATGAGCCACGCCGGCATCACCAACCGCACCAAGGTCAACCTGCGCTACATCGATTCCGAAGACATCGAGAACCAGGGCACCGGCCTGCTCGAAGGCGCCGACGCCATCCTGGTGCCGGGCGGCTTCGGTCTGCGCGGCGTGGAAGGCAAGATCAAGGCTGTGCAGTTCGCCCGTGAGAACAAGGTTCCATACCTGGGCATCTGCCTGGGCATGCAGGTCGCGGTGATCGAATTCGCCCGTAACGTCATGGGCTGGAAAGACGCCAACTCCACCGAGTTCGACCGCAACAGCGGCCACCCGGTGGTCGGCCTGATCACCGAATGGTCCGATGCCACCGGTGCCGTCGAAACCCGTACCGAAGCTTCCGACCTGGGCGGCACCATGCGCCTGGGCGCGCAGGACTGCCAGCTGATCGCCGGCTCCAAGGTTCACGATTGCTACGGCAGCGACGTGATCACCGAGCGTCACCGTCACCGCTACGAAGTGAACAACAACCTGCTGCCGCAACTGATTGACGCCGGCCTGGTGGTATCGGGTCGTTCCGAAGATGGCGCGCTGGTCGAAGTGGTCGAGTCGAAGGATCACCCATGGTTCGTCGCCTGCCAGTTCCACCCGGAGTTCACCTCCACGCCTCGTGACGGCCACCCGCTGTTCAGCGGTTTCGTCAAGGCAGCCCTGGCACAGAAGAACAAGGCCTGATCCATGACCCAGAAGATCATTCGCGTCGGTAACATCGAGATCGCCAACGACAAGCCGTTCGTCCTGTTCGGCGGCATGAACGTCCTGGAGTCCCGTGACCTGGCCCTGAAGGTCTGCGAGGAGTACGTGCGGGTGACCGAGAAACTCGGCATCCCGTACGTGTTCAAGGCCAGCTTCGACAAGGCCAACCGTTCGTCGGTCGCTTCGTACCGCGGTCCGGGCATGGAAGAGGGGCTGAAGATCTTCGAGGAGATCAAGCGTACCTTCAACGTACCGGTGATCACCGATGTGCACGAGCCTTACCAGTGCGAGCCGGTGGCCAAGGTCTGCGACATCATCCAGCTGCCGGCGTTTCTCTCGCGCCAGACCGACCTGGTGGTGGCCATGGCCAGGACCGGCGCGGTGATCAACATCAAGAAGGCCCAGTTCCTCGCCCCGCACGAGATGAAGCACATCCTCGCCAAGTGCGTCGAGGCCGGTAACGACCAGCTCATTCTCTGCGAGCGCGGTTCGAGCTTCGGCTACAACAACCTGGTGGTCGACATGCTCGGCTTCGGCATCATGAAGCAGTTCGAGTACCCGGTGTTCTTCGACGTCACCCACTCGCTGCAGACGCCTGGCGGCCGTGCCGACTCCGCTGGTGGTCGCCGTGCCCAGGTCACCGACCTGGCCAAGGCGGGCATGAGCCAGGGCCTGGCTGGCCTGTTCCTCGAGGCTCACCCGGACCCGGACAACGCCAAGTGCGATGGCCCGTGCGCCCTGCGCCTGGACAAGCTGGAACCGTTCCTGGCGCAGCTCAAGCAACTGGACGATCTGGTGAAAAGTTTTCCGACGGTAGAGACCGCGTAAAGCTCATTTCTCGGGTAAAGTACCGCCCGTTCCACCCCCTGGCCTGCCGGTCAGGGGCTCCCTTCGCCAGGCCTGCCCGTGCCATGTCGCCTGGTGAACGGCAAGAATTCCCAAAGCTGCGTTGTTTTCGTCAATTCTGGAGTGCTTACAACAATGGCAAAGATCGTCGACATCAAAGGTCGTGAAGTTCTCGATTCGCGTGGCAACCCCACCGTGGAAGCCGATGTGCTGCTCGACAACGGCATCATTGGCAGCGCTTGCGCGCCGTCTGGTGCTTCCACTGGCTCGCGCGAAGCGCTGGAGCTGCGTGATGGCGACAAGAGCCGTTACCTGGGCAAGGGCGTGCTGAAGGCCGTCGGCAACATCAATGGTCCGATCCGTGACCTGCTGCTGGGCAAGGATCCTTCCGACCAGAAAGCACTCGACCGCGCCATGATCGAACTGGACGGTACCGAGAACAAGGCCAAGCTGGGCGCCAACGCCATCCTCGCTGTGTCCCTGGCTGCTGCCAAGGCCGCTGCCCAGGACCAGGACCTGCCGCTGTACGCGCACATCGCCAACCTCAACGGCACCCCTGGCCAGTACTCGATGCCGGTCCCGATGATGAACATCATCAACGGCGGCGAGCACGCCGATAACAACGTCGACATCCAGGAGTTCATGGTCCAGCCGGTAGGCGCCAAGACCTTCTCCGACGGCCTGCGCATGGGCACCGAGATCTTCCACCACCTCAAGGCTGTTCTGAAGGCCCGCGGCCTGAACACTGCCGTGGGTGACGAAGGTGGCTTCGCCCCGAACCTGGCCTCCAACGAAGATGCCCTGGCGGCCATCGCCGAAGCGGTCGAGAAAGCCGGCTACAAGCTGGGCACCGACGTCACCCTGGCCCTGGACTGCGCGGCTTCCGAGTTCTACGAAGACGGCAAGTACAACCTGTCCGGCGAAGGCAAGTCGTTCGATGCCGAAGGTTTTGCCGACTACCTGAAAGGCCTGACCGAGCGCTTCCCGATCATCTCGATCGAAGACGGCCTGGACGAGTCCGACTGGGCTGGCTGGAAGATCCTGACCGACAAGATCGGTGCCAAGGTACAGCTGGTCGGTGACGACCTGTTCGTGACCAACACCAAGATCCTCAAGGAAGGCATCGAGAAAGGCATCGGCAACTCGATCCTGATCAAGTTCAACCAGATCGGCTCGCTGACCGAAACCCTGGAAGCCATCCAGATGGCCAAGGCCGCTGGTTATACTGCGGTCATTTCGCACCGTTCCGGTGAAACCGAAGATTCGACCATCGCCGACCTGGCTGTCGGTACCGCCGCAGGCCAGATCAAGACCGGTTCGCTGTGCCGTTCCGACCGCGTCTCGAAGTACAACCAACTGCTGCGTATCGAAGAGCAGCTGGGTGCCAAGGCCGTCTACCGTGGCCGTGCCGAGTTTCGCGGCTGAGCAAGAGATGGTAAAAAGGCAGCAGCCGGGGCTGTCTGAACGTTCTTACTGAGTGTTCAGCGCCTTCAAACGGGTTTCTGTCGACGAAGCCTGGCCTCGGCCAGGCTTCGTGCTATCGGAAGCTCGCTGCGGCGGCCTTTTACCCTGGATATCTTCATGCGCAGTCCCTATTGGTTGTTCCTCGTCCTGCTGTTGTTGCTCGGAGGCCTGCAATATCGCCTCTGGGTCGGTAATGGCAGCCTGGCGCAAGTGGCCGAGCTGCAACAGCAGATCGCCGACCAGCATGCCGAAAACGAACGGCTGCTGGAACGCAATCGCGTGCTCGACGCTGAAGTCCTGGAGTTGAAGAAAGGTATGGAGACCGTGGAAGAACGGGCTCGTCATGAACTGGGAATGGTCAAGGAGGGCGAAACCCTCTACCAGTTGCCACAGAAATGATCCAAGAACAGCCGGCCTTCTGGGCCGTGATTCCTGCCGCGGGCATTGGTGCCCGCATGGCTGCCGACCGCCCCAAGCAGTATCTGCAACTGGGCCGGCAGACCATCCTCGAGCATAGCCTCGACTGTTTTCTCGACCATCCCACGCTCAAGGGCGTGGTGGTCAGCGTTGCCGAAGATGATCCCTACTGGCCTGGCTTGCGCTGTGCGAGCGATCCGCGCATCCAGCGTGCAGCGGGTGGGCGCGAGCGTGCCGATTCGGTACTGAATGCCCTGTTGCTGCTGCACGCCCAAGGGGCGGCCGACGACGACTGGGTGCTGGTGCACGATGCTGCGCGGCCGAACCTGGCGCGTAGCGATCTGGACAAACTGCTGTCGGAGCTGGCCGACGATCCGGTGGGTGGGCTGCTGGCGATGCCTGCGCGCGATACCCTCAAGCGTGCCGACGCGACTGGCCGGGTCAGCTCCACGGTGGACCGCAGCACTGTTTGGCAGGCCTACACGCCGCAGATGTTCCGGCTTGGCATGCTGCACCGGGCACTGGCCGAGTGCCTGGTGGCGGATGTGGCGGTGACCGATGAGTCCTCTGCCATCGAATGGGCCGGGCATGCGCCGCGTCTGATCGAAGGGCGTAGCGACAACATCAAGGTGACCCGGCCGGAAGACCTGGAGTGGTTGCGTCAGCGCTGGGCTGGGCGGCGCTGAGGCCATCGGCAGAAGCGCAGCGCTTCAGCCTTGCTGATACTCCGGCAATCCTGCCAACCCATCCTTCAGGTAGTCGACCAACCGCCGCACCTTCGGTGAAAGATGCCGCTGCTGTGGATACAGCGCCCACACCGCGGTGTTCGGCGGCTGGTGCGCCTCCAGCAGCGGCACCAGTGCCCCGGCATGCAGATGCTCGAGCACGTAGTAATCCGGCAACTGGCACAACCCCATTCCTTGCAGCGCCGCGTCGAGTACCGCCTGGCCGCTGTTGCAGCGCCAGTTGCCTTGTACCCGTTGGCTGATTTCGCGGCCATCCTGCTGCAACACCCACAGGTCCGAGCTGCCCACCAGGCAATTGTGCCGCGCCAGTTCCGACAGGCTGTGCGGTCTGCCGTAACGCTCCAGATAAGCCGGCGATGCGCACAGGTACATGCGCCGCGGTGCGAGGCGCGTGGCCACCAGGCGTGAATCCTGGAGGCGTCCCAGGCGAATGGCCAGGTCCATGCCCTCGTGCAGCAGGTCCAGGGTGCGGTTGCTCAGCTCCACCTCGACGCGCAACTGTGGATACAACGCCATGAAGCGTGTCACCAGTGGCACGATGAAACGCTCGCCGTAGGCCACCGCGCACGTCATGCGCAGCAGGCCCTTGGGTTCGCTGGCCAGGTCCCCCATCGCGCGCAGCGCTTCTTCGCGGCCATCCTGCAGGCGCTGGCAGTGCTGCAGGAAGGTCTGCCCGGCTTCACTCAGGGTCACGCGCCGAGTGCTGCGGTACAGCAGGCGGGTTTGCAGGCGTTCCTCCAGGCGAGCGATCTGGCGGCTGACATGCGATGAGGAAACCCCCAGCCGTTCGGCGGCCGCAGTGAACTGGCCCGACTCGGCGACGGCGACGAACTCGTCGATTCCTTCCCAGCGACTGCTCATTGATTATCCCTTCATGGCAATAATGTTTTGCATTTGCTCGGATTATTCATCAAAAAAGCATGAATTACACTGCTGGCCTTAACTGATACCTAGCTTGGAGACCACCATGATCAAGTCCCGCGCCGCTGTTGCCTTCGAGGCCAAGAAACCCCTGGAAATCGTCGAAGTGGACGTGGCCATGCCCAAGGCAGGCGAGGTACTGCTGCGCGTGGTCGCCAGCGGTGTCTGCCACACCGATGCCTACACCCTCTCCGGTGCGGACCCGGAAGGCATCTTCCCGTCGATCCTCGGTCACGAGGGAGGGGCAATCGTCGAGGCGGTGGGTGAGGGGGTCACTTCGCTGGCCGTTGGTGATCATGTGATCCCGCTGTACACCCCGGAATGCGGCAAGTGCAAGTTCTGCCTGTCGGGCAAGACCAACCTGTGCCAGGCCATCCGCGCCACCCAGGGCAAGGGCCTGATGCCAGACGGCACCACGCGCTTCAGCTACAAAGGGCAGCAGTTGTTCCACTACATGGGCACTTCGACCTTCTCCGAGTACACCGTCCTGCCGGAAATCTCCGTGGCCAAGATCCAGAAGGAAGCGCCGCTGGAGAAGGTCTGCCTGCTTGGTTGCGGCGTGACCACCGGTATCGGTGCGGTACTCAACACCGCCAAGGTCAAGCCGGGTGACACCGTGGCCATTTTCGGCCTGGGCGGTATTGGTCTGTCGGCGGTGATCGGCGCGGTGAAGGCCAAGGCCTCGCGTATCATCGCCATCGACATCAACCCGGCCAAGTTCGAGATCGCCCGCCAGTTGGGGGCTACCGACTGCATCAACCCGAAGGACTACGATCGCCCGATCCAGGAAGTGATCGTCGACCTCACCGATGGCGGCGTGGACTTCTCCTTCGAGTGCATCGGCAATGTCCAACTGATGCGTGCGGCGCTCGAGTGCTGCCACAAGGGCTGGGGTGAGTCGGTGATCATCGGTGTGGCCGGCGCCGGCCAGGAAATCGCCACCCGTCCGTTCCAGTTGGTCACCGGCCGGGTCTGGCGCGGTTCGGCCTTCGGCGGCGTGCGTGGCCGCAGCGAGCTGCCAAGCTACGTGGAAATGTCCGAGAAGGGCGAGATCCCGCTGGACACCTTCATCACCCACACCATGGGGCTGGAGGACATCAACAAGGCCTTCGATCTGATGCATGAAGGCAAAAGCATCCGCAGCGTGATCCACTTCTGAGGTCTGCCATGAGCCTGGACAACATCTCCTGCCAGAAGAGCTTCGGCGGCTGGCACAAGCGCTACAAGCATCACTCCAAGGTGCTCGGCTGCGACATGGTGTTCGCTGTCTACCTGCCACCGCAAGCCGAGCAGGGCGAGAAACTGCCGGTGCTGTACTGGCTCAGCGGCCTGACCTGCACCGACGAGAACTTCATGCAGAAGGCCGGCGCCCAGCGCCTGGCCGCCGAGCTTGGCCTGATCATCGTCGCGCCCGACACCAGCCCGCGTGGCGAGCAGGTGCCCGGGGACCCGGACGGCGCCTGGGATTTCGGGCTCGGCGCTGGCTTCTACCTCAACGCCACCCAGCAGCCCTGGGCCCAGCATTACCGCATGCACGACTACGTGGTGCAGGAGCTACCGGCGCTGATCGAGGCGCATTTCCCTGCGTCCGATCAGCGTAGTATCAGTGGTCATTCGATGGGCGGGCATGGGGCGCTGGTCTGTGCCCTGCGCAACCCGGGGCGCTACCGATCGGTGTCTGCGTTCTCGCCGATCAGCAACCCGATGGATTGCCCGTGGGGTGAAAAAGCCTTCTCCCGCTACCTGGGTGAGGACCGCGCGCGCTGGCGTGAGTGGGATGCCAGCGTGCTGCTGGCCGAAACCCCGGCTGGCCAGTGTCCGCCGCTGCTGGTCGACCAGGGCGATCGCGACGACTTCCTCGACAAGCAGCTCAAGCCTGCGGCGTTGGAGCAGGCGGCGCGCAAAGGTGGGCATGAACTGACCCTGAGGTTGCAGCCAGGGTATGACCATAGCTACTACTTCATTGCCAGCTTCATCGATGAGCACCTGCGCCATCACGCGGTGGCGCTGGGGCGGGTGTAGTGTTGCAGGAGCGGCCCCAATAGCGGCCAAAGCAGGTAGAATCACGCCCTGACTCAATCAGGGCGTTTTTCTATGCGTATTGGCCACGGCTACGATGTGCACCGTTTCGCCGACGGTGATTTCATTACCTTGGGCGGGGTGCGTATTCCCCACAAATACGGCCTGCTGGCCCATTCCGATGGTGATGTGCTGCTGCACGCCCTGAGCGATGCCTTGCTTGGCGCAGCAGCGCTGGGCGATATCGGCAAGCATTTCCCTGATACCGATCCACAGTTCAAGGGCGCCGACAGCCGCGTGCTACTGCGTCATGTGGTGGCCGTCGTGCAGGCCAAGGGCTGGAAGGTGGGCAACGTCGACGCGACCATCGTCGCCCAGGCCCCGAAGATGGCGTCGCACATCGACACCATGCGTCGTTTCATCGCCGAGGACCTGCAGATCGAGCTCGACCAGGTCAACGTCAAGGCGACCACCGAGGAGAAGCTCGGCTTCACTGGTCGGGAGGAGGGCATCGCCGTGCATGCGGTCGCCCTGCTGCTGCCAGCATGACCGAACTGGAACTGTTGGGCCCGCGCGCCAGCGGCGAGGCCCTTGGCCGCGCTGTGCTCAAGGCCGTCGCCGATGATTTTCAGGTCGATGAAGTGCTCGACATCCCCCTGTCCGGTCAAGGCGAACACCTGTGGCTGTGGGTCGAGAAGCGCGACCTGAACACCGAGGAAGCTGCCCGACGCCTGGCGCGCGCGGCCGGTGTGCCGGTTCGTGCTATCAGTTATGCCGGCCTGAAGGACCGTCAGGCCCTGACCCGGCAGTGGTTCAGCCTGCACCTGCCAGGCAAGGCCGATCCTGACCTGTCCCGTGCCGAAGACGACAGCCTGCGCGTGCTCAAACAGGTGCGTCACCAGCGCAAGCTGCAGCGTGGCGCACATTCGGCCAATGGCTTCACCCTGCGACTGACGGGCCTGAGCGCCGATCACCAGGCGCTGGACGCCCGTCTGGAACAGCTCAAGGTGCAGGGCGTACCGAACTATTTCGGTGCCCAGCGCTTCGGCCATGCCGCCGGGAACGTGCACGATGCGCTCGACTGGGCGGCCCGAGAGGCACTGCCGGAGCAGCGCAATGTGCGTTCGCGGCTGCTGTCTGCGGGGCGCAGCTACCTGTTCAACCAGGTACTGGCCGCGCGAGTGGCTGACGGAAGCTGGAACCAGGCGCAGGTTGGCGATCTTCTGGCCTTCACGGATAGCCGTAGCTTCTTTCCGGCTGGCGAGCAGGAATGCTCCGATCCTCGACTGACAATTCTCGACCTCCATCCCACCGGCCCCATGTGGGGCGCGGGCCTTCCGTCGAGCGCGGGCGGGACCGCGGCGCTGGAAACGGCGGTCGGCGAACGCCATCCTGCACTCTGCCAATGGCTGGGCAGGGTAGGACTGGATCACGAACGGCGCATCCTGCGGCTCCCTATTGGGCGGCTGACGTGGCATTATCCCGAGCCTGATATCCTGCAACTGGAATTCGTCCTTCCGGCCGGATGCTTCGCCACCGTGGTGGTGCGCGAACTTGTGGATCTGGTGCCGGCAGGGCAGACGGAAAGCCCATGCGTATTCTGATTTCCAACGACGACGGTGTTACCGCCCCCGGCCTCGCTGCGCTTCACGGTGCGCTGCAGGACTATGCCAAGTGCGTGGTGATCGCCCCGGATCAAGACAAGAGCGGCGCCAGCAGTTCGCTGACGCTCGACCGGCCCCTGCACCCGCAGGTGCTGGCCAACGGTTTCATCAGCCTCAACGGCACGCCCACCGATTGCGTGCACCTGGGGCTCAACGGCCTGTTGCCGGAAACGCCCGATATGGTCGTCTCCGGAATCAACCTGGGCGCCAACCTGGGTGACGACGTGCTGTACTCCGGCACGGTCGCCGCTGCATTGGAAGGCCGCTTTCTCGGCGGTACTTCGCTGGCGTTCTCATTGCTGTCGCGCCTGCCGGACAACCTGCCGACCGCCGCCCATATCGCCCGGCGCCTCGTCGAGGCGCAGTCGCGTCTGGAACTGCCGGCGCGTACCGTGCTCAACGTCAACATCCCCAACCTGCCGCTGGAGCATATCCGCGGAATACGCCTCACCCGCCTGGGGCATCGGGCACGTGCGGCCGCACCGACCAAGGTCGTCAATCCGCGTGGCAAGGAAGGGTACTGGATCGCTGTGGCCGGTGACGCCGAGGACGGCGGCCCGGGCACTGACTTCCATGCAGTGATGCAAGGCTATGTATCGATCACGCCGCTGCAACTGGATCGCACCTTCAACGATGCCTTCGAGCGCCTCGATGGCTGGCTGGAGGGGCTGCTTTGATGCGCGAACAGGATGATCTGCAGCGCCGTGGCGGCATCGGCATGACCTCCCAGCGTACCCGGGAGCGCCTGATCCAACGCTTGTATGAAGAGGGCGTGTCGAACAGCAAGGTGCTCGAGACCATTCGCCGCACCCCTCGCCACCTGTTCGTCGATGAAGCCCTGGCCCATCGGGCGTATGAAGATACTGCGCTGCCGATCGGCCATAACCAGACGATTTCCCAGCCATTCATGGTTGCGCACATGAGCGAACTGCTGCTGGAGGCCGGCCCGCTGGACAAGGTGCTGGAAATCGGCACCGGTTCTGGTTACCAGACGGCCATCCTGGCGCAGTTGGTCGAGCGTGTGTTTTCGGTCGAGCGGATCAAGGTGCTGCAGGATCGTGCCAAGGAGCGTCTGATCGAGCTCAACCTGCGTAACGTGGTGTTTCGTTGGGGCGACGGTTGCGAAGGCTGGCCGGCGCTGGCGCCTTACAACGGCATCATCGTCACCGCGGTGGCGCCGGAAGTCCCCCAGGCCTTGCTCGATCAGTTGGCACCCGGCGGACGCATGGTGATTCCGGTAGGGGCGGCGGGCGAAGCACAGCAACTGTTGCTGATCGTTCGTGAGGAGCAGGGTTTCTCGCGCCGGGTGCTGGGCGCCGTACGCTTCGTGCCGCTGCTCAACGGGCCGCTGGCCTGAGGGCCGACGGAATATGTGCGCTGATAGCGAATTCTTGCGCCACGGGCTTGTCTATCTGGCGGGGTGAGGCGAACCCCGCCAGATAGACAAGCCCGTACGGGCCACCCAAGCGGGTCGGGCTCGGTTATAATTGAAACAATATTGCATATCGTCATATCCAGATTTCGGCACCATGAGGGGAGCGCGGGTGGGTCACACAATCATTCGGCAGCGCAAGGATCGGTCGGGTTTCAAGCTTCTGGTGATTGCGCTGGCCATGGGAACCTTGCTGGCGGGATGCTCCAGCACCGGCTCCAGTGGCGCTCGGGTGGTCGATCGCAACAACGCGGCTCCCAAGCGTCCTACCGTGACCTCGGGGCAGTATGTGGTCAAACCCGGTGATACCCTGTTCTCCATCGCCTTCCGCTACGGCTGGGACTACAAGGAGCTGGCCGCGCGCAATGGCATCGCGCCGCCCTACACCATCCGCCCAGGCCAGCCGATTCGTTTCAGCAGCGGCGCTGGGGGCACCACCACTGTAGTGTCGTCCGGTCCCTCGTCATCGAGCAGAACCACGGTCATTCGCCGCCCGGTTGGTACGCAGACCGCGCCAGCAACAAATAGCGACAAGTCGGCAACGCCTCCCCCTGCCACGACCGCTCCGACCGTCATCCAGGTGCCGGCCGCAGAGCGCGCGGTCGGGGGTTGGACTTGGCCGGCGAACGGCGTGTTGATTGGAAAATTCGCTTCAAACGGTAGTTTGAATAAAGGCATTGATATCGCCGGAGATTTGGGACAGCCTGTTTTTGCTGCATCTGATGGTGCGGTGGTTTACGCCGGGAGTGGCTTGAGGGGCTACGGCGAACTCATCATCATCAAGCACAATGATACCTACGTCAGTGCCTACGGCCACAACCGCAGGCTTATGGTTCGGGAGGGGCAGCAGGTCAAGGCAGGGCAGACGATCGCAGAAATGGGGTCTACGGGCACTGATCGGGTGAAGCTGCACTTCGAGATTCGCCGCCAGGGCAAACCCGTCGACCCACTCCAGTTCCTGCCACGCCGTTGATTGTTGCACCAGCCTGTTCCTGAAGACGTAAAGGGGACAGGCTTTAGCGCTGCCAGGGAATCAGGCGACGCTAGAGTCTGAGGTTCGAACTCAGCAAAGGACTATAACAATGGCTCTCAGCAAAGAAGTGCCGGAGTTTGACATCGACGATGATCTCCTCCTGATGGAGACAGGTATCGTTTTGGAAACGGATGTGGTGTCAGACGAACCTGCTGTACCTTCGGTTCGGACCAGGGCCAAAACGGGCTCATCGCTCAAGCAGCACAAGTATATCGACTACAGCCGTGCGCTCGACGCCACGCAGCTGTACCTCAACGAAATCGGTTTCTCGCCACTGCTTTCCCCGGAAGAGGAAGTGCACTTCGCGCGCCTGTCGCAGAAGGGCGACCCGGCCGGCCGCAAACGCATGATCGAGAGCAACCTGCGCCTGGTCGTGAAGATCGCCCGCCGCTACGTCAATCGTGGCCTGTCGCTGCTCGATCTGATCGAGGAGGGCAACCTGGGGCTGATTCGTGCCGTGGAGAAGTTCGACCCGGAGCGCGGCTTCCGTTTCTCGACCTATGCGACCTGGTGGATCCGCCAGACCATCGAGCGGGCGATCATGAACCAGACCCGCACCATTCGCCTGCCGATCCACGTGGTCAAGGAGCTCAACGTCTACCTGCGCGCCGCGCGTGAGCTCACCCAGAAGCTCGACCATGAGCCGTCCCCGGAAGAAATTGCCGGGCTGCTGGAAAAACCGGTAGCTGAGGTCAAGCGCATGCTTGGGCTCAACGAGCGTGTCTCCTCCGTCGACGTATCCTTGGGCCCGGATTCGGACAAGACGCTGCTCGACACCCTTACCGATGATCGCCCCACCGATCCGTGTGAATTGCTGCAGGACGACGACTTGTCCCAGAGCATCGACCAGTGGTTGGGCGAGCTGACCGACAAGCAGCGGGAGGTGGTGATTCGCCGCTTCGGCCTGCGTGGCCATGAGAGCAGTACGCTTGAGGATGTTGGCTTGGAGATTGGCCTTACCCGTGAGCGGGTACGGCAAATTCAGGTGGAAGGGCTCAAGCGTCTGCGTGAGATTCTGGAGAAGAACGGCCTGTCCAGCGAGTCGCTGTTCCAGTAAGCCGGAATGCGCAACACAGAATGCCCCGACGACCTCGGGGCATTTTTTATGGCCTGGGAAATAGTTCAACCTGCTAGCGTTGTTGCTTAGCGTGTAAGAGATCGCTTACTCGTGGTGTAAGCCTTCGCTACCAACAAGAGTAAACAATTGCCTTTTTCAGTAATGATGTTTTCTTAACGCATTGAAATTATTGGTTTTTTTAGATGTTTGTAAGTGTGTCTGCTGTAGCATCTTGTTAGGTGCGTAGGTTGCTCCCGCTGGGGAAATCGCTAGTATCTGAAGTGTGCCGACGGACTGGCACAGGCTTTCAAGGATGATCGCCAAGGACATCGCAGGATGCGATTCATCAGGATGATGAATGGGACAAGCAGGGACTACGGAAAAAAATGTGGGCGGGTCAAACCGCCCCTTTTTTTTGCCTACGATTTCTCCTCGCCCGGGCTTGCATGAGCCCGAATGCCAGGCACAAAAAAGGCCCTTGCGGGCCTTTTTTGTCACTGCAGTGGTCAGCGCTCCAGATCAGCGATCTTGCCTGGCTTGCCATCCCACTCTTCAGCGTCCGGCAGGGCATCCTTACGCTCGGTGATATTCGGCCAGATCTCAGCCAGCTCGGCGTTGAGCTCGAGGAAGTTCTCCATCCCCGCAGGCACTTCGTCCTCCGAGAAAATGGCCTGTGCCGGGCACTCAGGCTCGCACAGCGCACAGTCGATGCACTCGTCCGGGTGAATGACCAGGAAGTTCGGGCCTTCGTAGAAGCAGTCCACCGGACAGACTTCCACGCAGTCGGTGTACTTGCATTTGATGCAGTTGTCGGTGACGACGAAGGTCATTTCTAATTTTCTCCTCAGGCGACGGCAGCGTGCCCTTCCTTCCAGGGCAGCGCGGTTCACGTTGGCTGCAGGCCAGGCTAATAACCTGCAGCTCCGGCAAACCGCGGCGGATTCTACCAGCTTGCGCGGCTGGCCGTTATAACAGGTTCTTCAGTTGATATAGCATTTCGATAGCTTGACGCGGTGTCATGTCGTCCAACGCCAGCTTGCCCAGCTTCTCGATGGCCGGGTGTGGCAGGCTGGCGAACAGGTCGCTCTGGTGTGGCACCTGCGGTTCGCCCTTGGCCTTGGTCACCGGCGCCTCGTGGGGCAGGCTGGCCTTTTCCAGGCGGCCGAGGTGCTCACGGGCGCGCAGGATGACTTGCGACGGCACACCCGCCAGTTGCGCCACCGCCAGGCCATAACTCTGGCTGGCAGGGCCTGGCAGCACATGGTGCAGGAACACGATGCGCTCGTTGTGCTCGGTGGCGTTCAGGTGCACGTTGGCCACCAGTGGCTCGCTCTCCGGCAGTACGGTCAACTCGAAGTAGTGGGTGGCGAACAGGGTGTAGGCGCGCAACTGTGCGAGACGTTCGGCGGCGGCCCAGGCCAGCGACAGGCCGTCGAAGGTACTGGTGCCGCGGCCGACCTCGTCCATCAGCACCAGGCTGCGATCGGTGGCATTGTGCAGGATGTTCGCGGTTTCGCTCATCTCCACCATGAAGGTCGAGCGGCCGCCGGCCAGGTCGTCGCTGGAACCGATGCGGGTGAAGATGCGGTCCACCAGCGACAGCTCACAGCGCGCTGCAGGCACGAAGCTGCCGATATGCGCCATCAGTACGATCAACGCAGTCTGGCGCATGTAGGTAGATTTACCGCCCATGTTCGGGCCGGTAATGATCAGCATGCGGGTGCTGTTGTCCAGGCCCAGGTCGTTGGCCACGAACGGCGTGGTCAGCACCTGCTCGACCACCGGATGGCGGCCCTGCTCGATACGCAGGCACGGCTCGTCGACGAAGCTTGGGCAGTTCAGGTCCAAGGTCAGGGCTCGCTCGGCGAGGTTGCTCAGCACGTCCAGCTCGGCCAGGGCCGCAGCGCTGTCCTGCAACGGCGCAAGGTGGCTGATCAAGGTCTCGAGCAGCGCGTCGTAGAGCATTTTCTCCCGGGCCAGGGCGCGACTCTTGGCCGACAACGCCTTGTCTTCGAACGCCTTGAGTTCAGGCGTGATGAAGCGCTCGGCGCCCTTGAGCGTCTGGCGGCGGATGTAGTCGCCCGGCGCTTGCTCGGCCTGTTTGGTTGGCAACTCGATGAAATAGCCGTGCACACGGTTGTAGCCAACCTTGAGGTTGGCAAGCCCGGTACGGGCTTTTTCACGGGCTTCGAGGTCGATCAGGAACTGACCGGCGTTCTCGCTCATGGCCAGCAGTTCGTCGAGTTCGCTGTCGTACCCGGTCTTGAGCACGCCACCGTCGCGGATCACCGCAGGTGGGTTGTCGATGATTGCTCGCTCCAGCAGGCTGGCCAGCTCCGGGTAGGTGCCGGTGATGGCCGCCAGGCGGGCCAGGTGGGGCGCTTCGAGCTCGGCCATGGCGTTCTGCAGTTCGGGCAGGGCGCCAAGGGCATCGCGCAGGCGCGCCAGATCACGTGGGCGAGCGTTACGCAGGCCGATGCGGGCGAGAATCCGCTCGATATCACCGATTTCCTTGAGCTGCGGCTGCAGCTTCTCGAAACGGTAGCCGTCGAGGAAGCAGCGAATCGAATCCTGACGTGCCTGCAGCACTTTCAGGTCGCGCAGCGGGCGGTTCAGCCAGCGGCTCAGCAGGCGACTGGCCATGGCAGTCTGGCAGCGGTCGATGACTGACTGCAGCGTATTGTCGCGGCCGCCGGCCAGGTTGATGTCCAGCTCGAGGTTGCGACGGCTCGCGCCGTCGAGAATCACCGTGTCGTCCATGCGCTCATGGCGCAGGCTGCGCAGGTGCGGCAGGCTGGTGCGCTGGGTTTCCTTGGCGTAGGTCAGCAGGCAGCCGGCGGCGCCGATGGCCAGGGTCAGTTTGTCGCAGCCGAAGCCCTTGAGGTCCTGGGTTGCGAACTGTTGGCACAGGCTCTTGCGCGCCGAGTCACGATCGAAGTCCCACGGCGCCCGACGTCGCGCTCCAGGGCGTTTCTCTGCTGGCAGGCCCTGTGGCCAGTCGTCGGGAATCAGCAGTTCCACCGGGTTGATGCGCTCGAGTTCGGCGAGCAGGTTTTCCCAGCCCTTGATCTCCTGCACGGTGAAGCTGCCGCTGGTGATGTCCAGCACCGCGAGGCCGAACAGGCGTTCGTCACCCAGCAGGGCGGCGATCAGGTTGTCGCGGCGCTCGTCGAGCAGCGCCTCGTCGCTGACCGTACCTGGCGTGATGATACGCACCACCTGGCGCTCGACCGGCCCCTTGCTGGTGGCCGGGTCGCCGATCTGCTCGCAGATCACCACCGACTCACCGAGCTTGACCAGTTTGGCCAGGTATCCTTCCAGCGAGTGGAACGGAATCCCGCACATGGGGATCGACTGGCCCGCCGACTGACCGCGCGCGGTCAGGGTGATGTCCAGCAGTTTCGCGGCTTTCTTCGCATCTTCGTAGAAGATTTCGTAGAAGTCGCCCATGCGGTAGAACATCAGCTGGTCTGGATGCTGGTTTTTCAGCTTCCAGTACTGTTGCATCATCGGGGTGTGTGCGGAGAGATCAGACATTCAGGGCCTTGAAACAGGTGGTCTGGTGGCAATTTCGAAACCGGCAATGGTACAGGCTTTTTTTACCTGCTGCAGGACACAAAGGGCAGGGCATCGCTATGATTGGTCGATTTTCCGGGCAGCCCGAACACCGCGCGAGGAATTCCATGCCAAGGGTGGCGTTCTATCTGATGGTCGCAGGCTTGAGCCTGCCGTTACCGCTCATGGCGGCTGCACAGTGCCCGTTTCCGCAGGGCATGCAGGCCTCGATAGAGGCTTCGCGGCATGTGGTCCAGGCACGGGCTGGCGGGACACCGCGGGAACAGTTGCTGCAGGGGATACCGGCTAGGCTGGACGAGCCGACCCGCCAGTTGCTGCGCGAGATCGTGGCCGAAGTCTATGACAATGAACCGGTGCAGGCCGATGTGTATGCGGCCTACCGCTTCGAGCACTGTTTCCTGTCGCAGCAGCATGCCGATACGGTCGCTGCAATCCAGTTCAGCGACGCGTTGCCGTTGCTGCGCAAGTGCGAGCAGATCGAGCCCCAGGGCGAGCGTCCGCCTTGTGCGATGCGGGCAGTGCATACGGTGACGGGTATCCCTGAATGATCGCAGGTTCGGGGTGTGTTGCATGCATTTGCATTTCCCATCGATCTGCAGCAATATGCATTTTATGCAAAAGCGCAACGTAGCCACTGTACTCAGAGAACTGCTCGATCGCCACGGCCTGTCCCCGACGGAGCTGCACCGGCGCACGGGCGTACCGCAATCCACCCTGTCTCGGATCCTTAGCGAGAAAATTGTCGATCCGTCGGACAAGCATGTCTCCAGAATCGCCGATTACTTCGGCGTGAGCACCGATCAGTTGCGCGGCCGCATAGAGCTGGGGGAGTCCCGCGAGGCGCAGCCCATGCATGGTCATGTGGACCTGAGCGACATCAGCCTGTGGGACGATGAAACCCCCGTCGAGGATGACGAGGTGTCCGTTCCATTTCTTCGAGAGGTCGAATTGGCAGCAGGATCAGGAAGATTCGTCATCGAGGAAAGCGAGCGCGCGCGCCTGCGTTTCGGCAAGCGCAGCCTGCGCCACAATGGTGTGCAGTTCGACCAGGCCAAGTGCGTCACGGTGCGCGGCAACAGCATGCTGCCAGTGCTGCGCGATGGCGCGACGGTCGGCGTCAACACCGGCAAATGTGCCATTGGCGATATCATCGATGGCGATCTCTACGCCATCAACCACAATGGCCAGCTGCGGGTGAAGCAGGTCTATCGCCTGCCCACCGGCATACGCCTGCGCAGCTTCAACCGTGATGAACACCCCGACGAAGACTACAGTTTCCAGCAGATGCAGGAAGAGCAGATCAGCCTGCTCGGGCATGTCTTCTGGTGGGGCATGTACGCACGCTGACCCGCAAATCCGCTGGATAAAAACCCGCTTCGGCGGGTTTTTTCATGCATACGAAGTATCCCCGCCTCCCGCCTTGCATCCCCCGCCGCCTCAAACCATACCGGGCCTACAAATTTTTAGGCTCTCTGAAAAGCCCTACACGCCATACCCGACAAGGCCTTCATGCATTTAAGCAACTTCTCATGCATAAATATTTTCAAAAATGCATTGACTGCATATGCATCAATGCATAGCCTGTATCTCAAGCCGGACAGCAACCGGTTGTTACACAGGCAGCGATGAACAGGCCTTGACTGTTCAGAGGGTTGGCAACTGGCCCGGGTGTGCAGCGTAAAGCACCACGATCAGTTATCCGGCGGGCAGGGGGCCGCGGTCGGAGTCACCAATTTGAAGCGGAACCGGCCGGTGTCACCAGATGTGACCGACGGTTCGACAACGCATTACTGAAGGGCCTGCACGGACGGGCCTTTTGGAATGCCGCGTTACACGGCAAGGGATCCACCGGCACTCGTCGGTGGCCATGACACAGGAGACAGGACAGTGACGAACGAGCAACAGGCGTTGCTGGAGATGCCGCTCTGGCTGGTGATCGTCCTGGCATTGCTGGGAGGGCTTTCCGGTGAGATGTGGCGCGCCGACAAGGCCGGCGCCCGAGGTTGGTCGCTGCTGCGGCGGCTGGCGCTGCGCTCGGGGGCTTGCATGGTGTGTGGGGTGTCGACAGTGATGCTGCTGTATGCCAGCGGCATGTCGATCTGGAGCGCCAGCGCCTTCGGGTGCCTGACCGCCATGGCGGGGGCCGATGTAGCCATCGGCCTCTATGAACGCTGGGCAGCCAGGCGCCTTGGTTTGAAGGACGAACGATAGGAGTGCGGCACATGAGCGAGCTGGCCACCTTGCATGCGGCATTGACCGCAACGATTCGAGAGGCGATTCCGGAACTGGCATCGGTTGATGCCTATACGGAAGCAGGAAATACCCCGGCATTGCCGGCATTGCGCCATGGCATCGTGCGCATGACTGCCGATGCTGCGCCCAGGGATGGACGCTCGGTGCTGGTCACCACCTTCGAGGCGGACATCACCCCGGATGCCGCCAACCCCGAGGCACGCCTGCAGGGCAGCGTGCTGGCTGCACAACTGATGGACCTGTTGCGCCAGCAGCTATGGGGGCTCGACTTCGTTGAGCCGAGCCGCAACGTACGGGCTTTCTTCGCCGGTGCTGGCTGGCGCGTGCGCTGGGACCAGCCAGTGCTGTTGGGCGAACTGCAATGGCATTGGCCCGACCAGCCGCCGGGCAGCCTCAGGCTGGGCTTCAGTCCAGACACGGGGCCCGGTAATGAAAGCCAGTACATCGCCCCGGAGGACCTGGCATGAGCTATGTCAGTGCCACGCATGACCGCATGCTCGCCACCCTGGTGATTCCCTGCCGCGTGGTGGCGGTGGACTTGGCCGCTGCGCGGGTCAGGGTGTCCGACGGTGGCGGCTGGACCAGCGCCTGGGTGCGCTGGCATGCCCAGGCGGCCGGCAAGGCCCGGCACTGGCGGGCGCCCAGCCTGGGTGAGCAGGGTGTGTTGCTCAGCCCCAGTGGCGAACCGGCGCAAGGTACTTTTTTTGCCGGGCTGTATGGCAATGCCGGCCTCCCGCCAGACAACCGCGAGCATGCCGAGGTCTGGCGCTTCGAGGACGGCGGTTCGCTGACCTACGACTGGCAGGCCCGGCGCTATGACATCGAACTACCCAGCGGCAACGCGCGCATCAAGGTCGGTGCCAGCACCCTGGTGGTCAGTGATGGCGCGATCACCCTCGAGGCCTCGAGCATCACCCTGACCGGCAAGGTCACGGTCAACGGCCCGCTGACTGTCAGCGGCGACATCAACGGCGGCGGGCGGATCATCGATACCGCCGGCAACACGCCCAACCACAAACACTGAACCCAGCCCGCCATCGCGGGCTTTTTAATGCCAGGAGAACGCAATGGATACCCATCAACGCGCCCGGGATTTTCCGGGAGACGCGTCATGATCGGCCTGGACCGTCGCACCGGCCTGCCATTGGCCGGGATCGCTCACCTGCGCCAATCCATCGAGGACATCCTTACCACCCCACTGGGCAGCCGTCGCATGCGCCCGGAATACGGCAGCCAGTTGCGCCGCTATGTCGACCTGCCCGTCAACGAAGGCTGGAAGAGTGCGGTACAGGCAGAGGTCGCTCGCGCCCTTGGGCGCTGGGAGCCGCGCTTGCAACTGGAGCGGGTGAAGGTCGTAGCCGTGCTCGACGGCCAGGTCAGCCTGGCCCTGAGCGGCCGTTATCTGGGCGATGACGCGCTGGTGGAGGTGAGCGTATGAGTCAGGTAGACCTGTCCAAACTGCCCGCCCCGCAACTGCTCGAGGATCTGGATTTCGAAGCGCTGTACGAAGCCGACCTCGAGACCTTTCGTGCACATATGGGCGATGGCTGGACGGCACAGTTGGAAAGCGATCCGGTCACCAAGCTGCTCGAGGTCGGCGCCTACCGAAAGCTGCTCAACCGGGCACGCATCAATGATGCTGCGAAGGCTTTGTTGCTCGCCTATGCCCGGGGTCGCGACCTTGACCAACTGGCGGCCAACGTTTCGTTGCAGCGCCTGGTGATCCAGGCCGCCGACCCGACCACCGTTCCGCCCACCGAGGCGATTCTCGAATCCGACGACGCCCTTCGCGAACGTGTGCAACTGGTCTATGAAGGCCTGACCACCGCCGGCCCGCGCAACAGTTACATCCTCCACGCCCGCAACGCCTCGGGACGGGTCGCCGACGCGACCGCCGAAAGCCCGTCGCCGGCGGTGGTCGATGTCACGGTGCTGAGCATCGATGACGACGGTGTCGCGCCCCAGGCGCTGCTTTACGAGGTCAACGCCTACCTCAACGACGAGGACATCCGCCCGGTTGCCGACCGGGTCAATGTGCGCAGCGCCCAGGTGCTGCCATACCGGATCGACGCCGTGTTGCACATGGCCGACAACGGCCCCGAGTACGAGGCCATCCTCAGCGAGTGCCGGCGTCGTTTGCAGGCCTGGATCAACCCGCGGCGCCGCCTGGGTGTCGAGGTCGCCCGCTCTGGCATCGACGCCCAGTTGCACATCGACGGCGTCAGTCGGGTCGAGCTGATCGACTGGACCGACATCCGCCCGAGCAAGGCCCAGGCAGCCTGGTGCACAGGCTTCGACCTCAAGCGCGGAGGCTGACATGCACAGCCTTCTGCCGCTCAACCGCACCCCGCTGGAGCGGGCCATCGAAACGGCTGGCGACGAAGACCTCAAGGTCACCCTGCGCCAGCTCTACAACCCCGACACCTGCCCCGCGCACCTGCTCTACCAGCTGGCCTGGGCCTGGTCGGTGGATCGCTGGGACGACAGCTGGAGCGACTCCGTCAAGCGCTCGGTGATCCGCTCGGCATTCTTCGTCCACGCCCACAAAGGCACCCTCGGCGCCCTCAGGCGGGTGGTCGAGCCGTTCGGCTACCTCATCGAGGTGGAGGAGTGGTGGCAGGCGCAGCCTGCCGGGGTGCCGGGGACCTTTGCGCTGAAAATCGGCGTCGAGAACTCGGGCATCAGCGAGCAGACCTACAACGAACTGTCGGCTCTGATCGACGATGCCCGTCCCGTCAGCCGGCACATGACCGGCATGGTGATCAGCCTGGAAAGCAACGGCGCCTTCCATCTCGGTTGCGCGCTCCAGGATGGCGACGAGCTCGACATCTATCCACCGGCACCGCGAGACATCGACGTTGAAGGCGTCATCGGGCGCGGCGGCCGAGAACACACAATCGATACCTTGGACATTGCACATGGTTGACCAGACTTCTCAGTTCTACGCCATCCTCACCAATGTGGGCGCGGCGAAGCAGGCCAACGCGGATGCCTTGGGCATTCCGTGGAAAATAACCCAGATGGGCGTGGGCGATGCCAACGGCACCGATCCGACCCCCAACGCCACCCAGACCAGCCTGATCAACGAATGGCGCCGCGCGCCGTTGAACCAGCTCAAGGTGGATGACAAGAATAGCGCGGTGATCGTCGCCGAGCAGGTGATCCCTGC
This sequence comes from Pseudomonas wayambapalatensis, assembly GCA_014268975.2. GTDB lineage: Bacteria > Pseudomonadota > Gammaproteobacteria > Pseudomonadales > Pseudomonadaceae > Aquipseudomonas > Aquipseudomonas wayambapalatensis. The sequence continues at coordinate 1,514,486 of CP077096.1, forward strand.
CGAGGTTGGCGGGCGCTGGATCCGTGAGATCGCGCTATATGACGCCGACGGCGACATGATCGCGGTGGCCAATTGCGCTCCGACCTACAAGCCGCTGCTCAGCCAGGGCTCGGGCCGTACTCAGGTGGTGCGGATGAACCTGATCGTCAGCAGCGCCAGTAATGTGCAGTTGAAGATTGACCCTGCGGTAGTGCTGGCTACCCGAGAGTGGGTCAGCGAGGAGTTGGCCAGGCAGGATTTCAAGCATTCGGTATTGGCGGCAACCACCACCAACATCGCTTTGAGCGGCATTCAGTCCATTGATGGAGTGACCTTGTCTGCGGGCGCGCGCGTGCTGGTGAAGAACCAGACCAATGCCAAGGACAATGGTCTCTACTTGGTTGCGGCGGGCAATTGGGTCCGCAGTCGCGATGCAGACACCGACGCCAAGCTTACCGCCGGCCTGCTGGTGCTGGTCGAGCGCGGCACGGTCAACGGCGACAGTGGCTGGCAGTTGATCAGCGATGGGCCGATCACGGTCGGCGTCAATGCACAGGATTATGAGATGGCGTTCGGTCGTACCGGTGTCGCGCCAGGTCTCTATCGCAGCGTCAGTGTAGACAAATACGGGCGCGTAGTTGCCGCTAATAATCCGTCCACGGTTGCCGGTTATGGCCTCACCGACGTTTACACCATTGCTCAGATAGATCAAGCGCTGGCGTTGAAAGCCAATCTCGCCGATCCGATTCTCACGGGCGCACCCAGGTCGACCACTCCGGCCCGCGGCGATATCAGCACGCGAATTGCGACTACCGATTTCGTCAAAAATGCCGGATTGGCTATGCCTGTGGCCAATGTCGGTGTAGGTGACGGCGTCACGCTTGGCCCCGAGCACGCGGGACGTTACTTGACAATGTCCAAGTCCGGTACGTGGAGTGGAACGATTTTTCTTCCGCCTAGCGGTTTGCAAAGAGGTGACATGTTTGTCATCTCCGTTGGCTCCGGGGAGGGCACACTGACGATCAAGGCGCCATCGGGAACGGGTGGGTATTTGGCGGTTAGCGCCGTCGCTTATCCTTCCCTGACGCTCACGCATCTAGATCCACCGCTAGTGATTGTCTGTCTGGGTGACGGTATCTACGGCGTTGTTTCTGGAGGTATGGCCTCAGTCAACAACACGAATCTGCCTCTGCGTGCCCGCGTAGTCTTCCGTGCACCGGGTGTATTCCAGTGGACTGTCCCTGCGAACGTGACCAAAGTCTTAGCCGAGGTCTGGGGCGCCGGTGGCAGCGGTGCCTTCGGTTCGATGAGTACGGGGGCTGGCGGAGGCGGGGGCGGTGGCATCAGCAAAGGTCTCTTTACTGTAGTTCCCGGCAGCCAGATAACCGTGACGGTCGGCATGGGAGGGACTTCAGTGACCGAGGTGGGCAAGACAGGCGCCCACGGGGGCAGTTCTTCATTTGGCTCGTTCTGCTCGGCCACGGGCGGAGAGGGCGGTGATATTTCCAATGGCGCAGGACGGGGGATGGGAATCGGGGGTGACTACAATGCCTCTTTGGGACACGGTTTTCCTCCCGTGCGTAACCCATACAACAGTGGTGCATGGGGCGGTCAGGGTGGTGGTGGCGAGTCCATCTATGCCGCCTCCGATGCTGCGACGCCGACTCAGCCGGGTATGGGTGGAGCTGGTCGGACTGTAGAACGCTCTCAATCAGGCGCCGATGGGTGCGTAATCATTACCTACTAAACAGGATCATTTATGTGGGCGCTTATAAACGCAGGCACAGTTAAAGAGGTTACATCCATCGACCCCACAGGTCGCTTTCATTCAGAGATGGACTGGCATAGCTGCCACTCGGACGTACAGCCCGGTTGGAAATTCATTGAGGGTCAGTTCACGGCCTCTGCGGCAAGTATCGAGGTCTTGGCGGAAATCGAGCGCAGCTGGCGAGACCATGTGCTGGCATCTACCCAATGGTTAATGTCACGCCATCGGGATGAACTCGAGTTAAACGGCTCCTCGACCCTGTCGGCGGCGCAATATGCTGAGCTGTTGAATTTCCGCCAGTACTTACGTAACTGGCCCGCCTCTACGCAATTCCCTCAAACTGCCCAGCGGCCGCGTTCCCCAGACTGGCTTGAGTCGGTGAGCTGACCTCGGCGAATTGAATCATTGCATCACACCTAACCCCGCATCAGCGGGGTTTTTTATTGGAAATCATGGAGATAACCCGAATGAGTGGATTCTTCCACGGCGTCACCGTAACCAACGTAGACACCGGCGCCCGCAACATCGCACTGCCGTCGTCCTCGATCATCGGCCTGGTCGACACCTTCACCGAAGGTGCCGGTGTCACGGCCAAGGCCAACGACCTCGTCCTCATCACCAGCGAGCGTGAAGCCGTGGCCGCCTTCGGCGCCGATGCGGCGATCACCAAGGCCTGTCGTGCCATCTACAGTCGCGCCAAGGCGGTCATCGTCGCCTGCGGCGTGGCCAAGCTCGAAGAGGCGGCCGAGCAGACCGCGGCGATCATCGGCAACGTGCTCGCTGACGGCAAGCGCACCGGCCTGCAGGCACTGCTCGACGGCAAGAGCCGTTTCAACGCCCAGCCGCGCCTGCTGGTCGCGCCCAAGCACAGCGCCACCCAGGCGGTCGGGACCGCGCTGGTGGCACTGGCCGACAAGCTGCGCGGCATCGCCATCATCGACGGCCCTGGCACCACCGATGAAGCCGCGCTCGCCTACGCCAAGAACTTCGGCGCCAAGCGCGCCTTCCTGGTCGATCCGGGCGTGCGCTACTTCGACACCGTCGCCGAGGCCACCGTGGATGCGCCAGGTTCGGCCTGGGTCGCCGGCCTGTTCGCCTTCACCGATCGCGAGTACGGCTTCTGGGCCTCGCCGTCGAACAAGGAGTTCGTCGGTATCACCGGCACCAGCCGCCCGGTGGAGTTCCTCGATGGCGACGACAGCTGCCGCGCCAACCTGCTGAACAACGCCAACATCGCCACCATCATTCGCGATGACGGCTTCCGCCTGTGGGGCAACCGCACCCTGTCCAGCGATCCGAAGTGGGCCTTCGTCACCCGCGTGCGGACCATGGACATCGTCATGGACGCGATCCTCTACGGCCACAAGTGGGCCGTCGATCGCTCCATCACCGCCACCTACGTCAAGGACGTCACCGAGGGCCTGCAGGCCTTCATGCGCGACCTGAAGAACCAGGGCGCGATCATCAACTTCGAGGTCTTCGCCGATCCGGAGTTGAACACCGCCAGCCAACTGGAGCAGGGCAAGGTGTACTGGAACATCCGCTTCACCGACGTACCGCCTGCCGAAAATCCCAATTTCCGCGTCGAAGTCACCAACCAGTGGCTGACCGAAGTCCTCGATTCCGCCGCTTAAGGAGCGCATCTACATGGCAATGATTCCCGAAACCCTGGCCAACCTGAACCTGTTCGTCGACGGTGTGAGCTTCCAGGGCGATGTACCCAGCCTGACCCTGCCCAAGCTGACCCTGAAGATGGAGGAGCATCGTCCCGGTGGCATGGACATGCCCGTCGAGATGGACCTGGGCATGGAGAAACAGGAAGCGGCCTTCACCACCACCGGCGTGCGCCGCGAGTCGCTGAAGTTCTTCGGCCTGGCCGACGGCACGGCCTTCAACGGCACGTTCCGCGGTGCCTTCAAGGGCCTCAAGGGCCAGATCAATCCAGTCATCGTCACCCTGCGCGGCTCGCTCAAGGAAATCGACATGGGCGACTGGAAATCCGGCGACAAGGCCGAGATCAAGCACAGCGTCGCGCTCAGCTACTACAAGCTGGAGGTTGATGGTCGCCTGGTCTACGAGATCGATGCCCTGGGCATGAAGCGGGTGATCGATGGTGTCGACCAACTGGCGGCGCAGCGTACTGCGCTGGGCCTGTAAGGGAGGTGCTCATGGCTCAGGAAAACCGTCAGCCCCAGTGGCTGAACCTTGCAGCCGACCGCGTCACGGTGCGTTTGTCGCGTCCGAGCGAGGCCAATGGCGTTCAGGTCGACAGCCTGACGTTGCGGGCCCCGACGGTGCGTGACATGCGCAACGCCCAGGCCGGCGGCGCCAGCGACGACGAGCAGCGCGAGCTGAACCTCTTCGCCTCGCTGGCCGAAGTCGGCATCAAGGACCTCGAAGGCCTCACCCTGAAGGACTACGGCCGCTTGCAGGCCGGGTATTTTCGCCTGGTGCAGGACGACGAGGTTTGACCCGACCCGGCAGAAGGCCGCCGCAAGGCGGCTGGCCAAGGAGCTGAACTTTTCCGCGAGCGAAATCATGACCATGTCGTTCAGCGACATGGTCTGGTGGCTTTCGGATTGAGAGGATTAACGGATGGCGAACAAATCAGGGATTGCCCTGGGGGAAGCCGTCGCATCTGGCTCGGCTTTCCCTGGCGCGCTCGATGACTATCGCGCCAGGTTTACCGATCATTGGGCGCCTTACGGCAAGGCGCTGCAATCGTTTTCATCACCGCTGGATATCTGGCGACCAGGCCCGTATCCATCGGTCGTGCCACAGCTGTCGAACTGGCAAGGACTCACTCCGGCACTGGAGCACCAGCCGTTACCCTTGGCTGAACAGGGATGGCGCGCATCCAACTCACCCCCGTTCGAGTTGCCCGCTCAGATCGTACATGCGTACCCCCAGCCTCGGCCGCGCGCAGATTCAACTCCCCGGATCAACGCGGATGCACCTGAAGCTCGACAAGGGGTGGTGTCGGGGGAGGGCGAAGCAGTTTCGTCAGCCTCTGCTGATCCCACACCGAGCCGAGCCACTGCCCGTACCCGAGCAGGGGCTGCGGCCAAGGAGGCTGCCTCTGCAACCAAGTTGGATTTGGGGTTGAAGCTCTTCCACACCGCTTCCACCGCCACCACGGCGAAGGAGCAGGCAGTGGGCTATCTCAGTGCGGTTGGGTCGGCAGTCGGCACCATAGGCGGCAAGGCTTTGGGGGCGGCGGTGCCGCGCTGGGGCACGATGGTCTCGGAGGTGGGCGGCGTTGCCTTCGGTATGGCCGGCGACAAGCTGGGCGCCTGGGCTGGCGAGCGGGTCACGAACCCTGCATCGGCTACAGCCAAGGACAAACCGCCATCAACGCCGGTATCGACTCAGTCGAAACCTGACGCGGATCCTTACTCGACGCTGTCTGGCTCAGTCAGGGACGCGCTTACGACTGCTGCGGTGGTGGGCGGGGGTTATGCCAGCTGGGAGGTACTCAAGCGGCGTTACACCAACCCAGGGGCTGTCGCTGGGACCGCCAAGGGCGTCGCAGAGAACCTCAAGGCATTGAAAATACCCCTTGCTTCGATGTTCATCGAGGCTGGTGCAAAGGCGGCCTATACCTATGGCACGGCGCAAACCCGTGAAGAAAAGTGGAGCGGTTATGGCGGCGCGGCAGGGGGCCTGATTCTTGGTGGCGCCCTGGGTGCCGCCGGATCGTTGCTGGGTCCGATCGGTACCACGATAGGGATGTCGGTCGGCAACTTTGTGGGCGATCAGGTTGGGTCGGCGGTAGGCAAATATTTGGCCACCCAGTACCAAGAGCCTGCCTCCACAGAGCAGCCGGTACGGCGCGGGCTGCCGGCCAAGGCGAGCGGGACGGCAAAGGAGCAGAGCCCGGAGCGTGCCAGGTCGTCAGGACCGCCGTCTCCTCTTCGGCCGGCGGGGCTTATGGCGCAGTTTGCAACCGCCGCAAGCGTTTCATCGCAACGGCGGCCTTCGATGTTGACTAGGCCGAAGCCGGGTTCGACTGCTGACACTGCCGGCATGGACAAGGCTCTCGTCAGGGATCTGTTGAGACGTCCTGTGGATGAGGAGAGGGCGCCAAGTGCGGCGGCCAAGCACCGGGTTGCAGGCGCCATCGCTGAGCCTCGTGCATGGCCTCCGGCGATTCCTGGTCTTTCGTTGGTCCCCGGTATCGTGCCTTCTCCCAGATTCGAAAGTCCTGGTGCCAGCGTTGCGCCCGCTGCCATAAAGGTCGAGCTCCCTCGATCGCCTCAGAAGCCGTCAAGGCCGGCTGCTGTACTGGGGTTGCCGAAGGTTGCGGTGCAGGCCTCAGCGTCTGGACGTTCAGCTGTAATGGACAAGCTCGCAGTAGAGGTGCAGATACCAGCCGCGCAGTTGTCGGTGCCGCCGCAAGCCAGCGTCCTGCCAGATGCTCCGCCGCAAGCCCCGGCCCAACCGGTGATTACCAGCGGGGCAGGCCAGCCCTTCAACTTCACCACCAACATCCCCATCACGCTGCAAGGCGCCGCTGTTGCACACGACCAACTCGCCACCGACCTGGAACTGGCTGTGCGCCGGGTACTGGAAGAACGGCAAAGAGCTGATGAAGCGCGTCTGGCAGACCCTCTACGACAATTTTGAACCGGAGGGACATTCATGACCTACCTGGAGCAGTTGCAGGCCGCACTGCATGCACTGGTCAAGGCGGGCGAGGAGGGGCGTCGGCGTGCCGGCGCCATGCTCGACCCGATGAACCAGGCCGTGGACCACGTCAAGGAAGCCGCGGCCGAACTCGAAGCATTGCCCTGGATCGGACCGGCCATCGGCAAGCGCCTGCAACGCACCCTGCGTGCCATCGACTCGGCACAAGGGCGCGTCAACAAAGTGATTGCCCGCTACGACAAGACCGTCGACGAGGTGCGCAAGGTGCAGGAGCGTGTCGAGGTCTTTTCCGAGTACCTGGGCAAGGCCGGCGCGGCGATCCGCAAGGTGGTGGGCGATGCCCGCGCAGTGGCAAGCGGGGTGCTCGTCACCTTCGGCTTCGCGCCGCGGACAACGCCGGCGGCCGAAGCGATCAAGCCATTTGCGCACCTGCTGGTGTTGCAACCGCTGAAGGCCAATGCCGCACCCTACTACTTCAACCTCGATACCGCAGCGTTCGACCAGTTGCGCCGCCAGACCCGTTTCCGCTGGGCTGCCCAGGAACGCCTGAGCCGTGACAGCGCGCAGCAGGCTGTCGGCCAGGGCGAGGAGACGATCAGCATCCGTGGTGCGATCTTCCCTGCGTTCAAGGGCGGACTTGGCCAGTTGCAGACCCTGCGCAGCATCGGTCGCCAGTTGCTGCCCCTGAGCCTGACCACCGGTTACGGCGAGGTGCTCGGCAATTGGTGCCTGACCAGTATCGATGAAGACCAGAGCAATCTGCTGGCAGGCGGTATTCCACGCAAACAGGGTTTTTCACTGGAGTTCACCCGCTATGGCGAAGACCTGCAAAACGTCTGACGGCGACCTGCTCGACACCCTCTGCCAGCACTACTACGGCCACCTCAACCGCACGGTCGAAGCCGTACTGGAGGCCAATCAAGGGCTGGCCGACGAAGGCCAGCCGCTGCGTGCCGGCGTGATGATCCTGCTGCCCGACCTACCCACTGCGACGGTCAGCAGCGTGCAGCTCTGGGACTGAGCGTAGGCCCATATCCACACCGACAACGGAGGCATGAGTCATGCAACCCGTCTTCAGCATCAAGGCCGATGGCAAGGACATCACCGCGCTGATCAACGACCGCCTGCTGCTGCTGCGCACCACCGACAAACCCGGCATGGAGTCCGATACGTTCGAGCTGCGCATTGATGCCCGCGACGGCGCCCTGGCCCTGCCGCCTCGCGGCGCGGTGCTGGAGGTGCACCTGGGCTACGCCGGGCAGCCGCTGACGCTGCTGGGGCGCTTCACCGCCGATGAGGTCGAGCTATCCGGGCCGCCAGATACGCTGGTGATCCGCGGCAAGGCCAGCGACCTGTGCGGCAGTGGCAGAACCATCCGCAGCGGCAGCTGGGAGAACGTTCCGCTGCAACGCATCATCGCCGAGATTGGCGCGCGCAACGGCTGGCAGGCGATCTGCCCGGTCACCTTGAACGTGCCGCGTATCGACCAGTACAACGAATCGGACTTCAACTTCATCACCCGTCTGGCTCGTCAGTACGACTGCACCGCCAAGCTCGCCAACGGCCAGCTGCTGGTACTGCCGCGCCAGGGCGGGCAGAGCGCAAGCGGCAAGACGCTGGGGCTGGTGACGCTGCGGCGCAGCGACGTCAGCCAATGGCAATTTCGCCTGGACGACAAGGCCACTCGCAAGGCCGTGCGCACCCGTCACCAGGACAGTGCCAGCGGCGAGCTCAAGGTGGTCGAACTGAGCAACGCCGAAAGCTCGGGCAGCCAGCGTCCTGTCCATACCGACCGCCACCTGTACCCCAATCGCGCCGCCGCCGAACAGGCTGCCCGCGCACGCTTGGCCAGCTTCAACCGCGAGACGGCCAGCGTGCGCCTGGACATGCCTGGGCGCACTGACCTGTTCGTCGAACGCAGCATCGAGGTGAGTGGTTTTGTCGACGGGCTAGACGGCCAGTACCTGATCGACTCGGTCGAGCAAGTGTTCACCGGCTCTGGCTGGCGGACCACCGTGCAGTGCAACGGTGGCAGGGCAGGCAAGTCTGGGAACAAGGGCAGTGCACCGGGCAAGGCCGCTTCACTCAAGGCGTGAGCCGGCCTGACCACTCAGTAGAGGACGCGCCTATGTTCGTCGAGTTTCGCTGCGGCCAGTGTAGGAAGCTACTGGCCCGCATCACCCCCGCTTCCGAGCTCCAGATCAAGTGCGGCCGCTGCCGCACGCTGAATCATGTGAAAGCCACGCGCTTCGAGCCATCGCCTGCGAGCGATCACCCGGCGGAACTGTCCGCCGATCAAACTGATAGCAATGGAGAATGTAATCATGTCGCTTACCGCACAGGAAATTCAGGACTGCAAGGCACTGGTCACCAGCATCTGGGGGGCCAGTGTGGCCGCTAACCTCGACTACAACGAGGGGGTGGTGGAAGTGGTGCGCATCACGGTCGAGCAGATCAGCATCTGCTCGCAACGATTGGCCGACTTCTTCTCGGCATTGGTCATCGTCGTGGGTGGCGTCGCGGCCGCTGTGTATTCGCGGATGTGGCTGATCAAGGGTGCCAAGCGGATCGCCGATGAGATCCAGAACCTCAAGGAGGCCAACCTGCAGGCCCGCGCCTGTATTGCCCAGGCCGCGGCGACCTATCGCTCGCCGCTGGAAATGGCGTCGCTGGGTATCTGAGCCAGCTGCCTCGATGTTCCCGAGCCCAGGCATTGCCTGGGCTTTTTTCTTGCGCCAAGGAGGTGCTGCATGCTCACCGAGCGGCAACTCATTCAGATCTATCCGCTCGCCGGCCAGCGTGCCGGCGCGTTTCTCACACCTCTCAACGACGCCATGGCCCGTTGGGAAATCGACCATCCCAAGCGCATCGCCGCCTTTCTCGCCCAGGTCGGTCATGAGTCCGGCCAGTTGCGCTATGTGAAGGAACTGGGCAGCGATCGCTATCTTTCACGCTACGACACCGGCCCGCTGGCCCTACGCCTGGGCAACACCCCTGAGGCTGACGGCGATGGCCAGCTGTATTGCGGTCGCGGCCTGATCCAGGTCACCGGGCGCAACAACTACCAGGCCTGCAGCCGTGCGCTGTTCGGTGATGAGCGGTTGCTGGCGCAACCCCAGCTTCTCGAGCAGCCGCGTTGGGCCTGCGAGTCGGCGGCCTGGTTCTGGCAGTCGCGCGGGCTCAATGCCCTGGCCGATCGTGGTGAATTCAACCGTATCACCCGGCATATCAACGGTGGGCTCAATGGCCTGGATGAGCGCCTCAAGCTCTGGGCCAGGGCCCGGGAGGTCTTGTGCTGAGCCGTTGGCAGCTCTGCGCATGCCTGGCGCTGATGCTGCTGTCGGCGGCACTGGCCTGGCAGGCCCAGGCCTGGCGCTACGAGCGTTTGTTCGCCGAGTCGGACGAGCTCCAGGCGCGCCAGCGAGTGGAGCAGGCCGAGGTGCTCAACGAGCAACTGCGCAACGAGCGCGAGCAGCGCCAGGCGCTTGAGCGACGCCTGCATGACAGCGAGTCCATCCATTTCCAGGAGCTTACCGATGCGCAACAGAATCAGGCTCGTCTGCGTGATCGCCTTGCTACTGCCGATCTGCGCCTGTCGGTCCTGGTCGAACGTGACGCCGCCTGTTCCACAATGCCTGCCGCCACCGGCGCCGGCGGCGTGGATCATGGCACCGTACGCGCCCGACTTGACCCGGCGCATGCTCGACGAATTATCGCCATTACCGACGACGGCGACCGGGGGCTGATCGCCCTGCGTGCCTGCCAGGCGTATATCCGCGCGCTGGCGCCGTGAATCCTTGCCTGGGGGGATGAGGGTGGTAGGGTAGTGCGCAGTCACGCAAGGAGCCTGTCATGGACCCGATCACCGTACTTTCTACCCGCCTGGGCGAACACCTGCGCCGTTTCAATGCGCAGGTGACCACCGCCGAGTCCTGCACCGGCGGGGGCATCGCCGAGGCGATCACCCGTATTCCCGGCAGTTCGGCCTGGTTCGAGGCCGGCTACGTCACCTACTCCAACACCCAGAAGACCCGGCAGCTTGGCGTCCCCGAGGCACTGTTCACCCAGGTTGGCGCAGTCAGCCAGGAGGTGGTCGAGGCCATGGTTCGTGGTGCCCAGGCCGCCAGCGGCGCGCGTTTTGCCGTGGCGGTCAGTGGTGTCGCCGGGCCGGATGGCGGCTCGCCGGCCAAGCCGGTGGGCACTGTATGGCTGGCCTGGGGCGATGGAGGCCGTGTTATCAGCGAGCGCCGGCACTTCGATGGCGACCGCGAGGCGGTGCGCCGACAGACGGTGATCGCTGCGTTAGACGGCTTGTTACAGCTTGGTGCCGAGTAAATCGCTCGACGGGGGTTTGCGGAAACGAATCCCTGTGGAATAATACTGGCTACTTATACAGGTATTCCGGCCATCAGGGCCACGTCGAACACGTGAGGATTTCAATGGACGACAACAAGAAGCGCGCCTTGGCTGCGGCCCTGGGTCAGATCGAACGCCAATTCGGCAAGGGCGCAGTCATGCGCATGGGCGATCACGAGCGCCAGGCTATTCCAGCCATCTCCACCGGCTCGCTGGGCCTGGACATCGCCCTCGGCATCGGCGGCCTGCCAAAGGGCCGTATCGTCGAGATCTACGGCCCGGAATCCTCGGGCAAGACCACGCTGACCCTGTCGGTCATCGCCGAAGCCCAGAAGAACGGCGCCACCTGCGCCTTCGTCGACGCCGAGCATGCCCTCGACCCTGAGTACGCTGGCAAGCTGGGCGTCAACGTCGATGACCTGCTGGTCTCGCAGCCAGACACCGGCGAACAGGCCCTGGAAATCACCGACATGCTGGTGCGTTCCAACGCCGTCGACGTGATCATCGTCGACTCCGTGGCGGCCCTGGTACCCAAGGCCGAGATCGAAGGCGAAATGGGTGACATGCACGTCGGCCTGCAGGCCCGTCTGATGTCCCAGGCGCTGCGAAAGATCACCGGTAACATCAAGAACGCCAACTGCCTGGTCATCTTCATCAACCAGATCCGTATGAAGATCGGCGTGATGTTCGGTAGCCCGGAAACCACCACCGGCGGTAACGCCCTGAAGTTCTACGCCTCGGTCCGTCTGGATATCCGTCGTACTGGCGCGGTGAAGGAAGGCGACGAAGTGGTCGGTAGCGAAACGCGCGTCAAGATCGTCAAGAACAAGGTTTCGCCACCCTTCCGTCAGGCCGAGTTCCAGATTCTCTACGGCAAAGGTATCTACCGTAACGGCGAGATCATCGACTTGGGCGTCTCTCAAGGCCTGGTCGAGAAGTCCGGCGCCTGGTACAGCTACCAGGGCAACAAGATCGGCCAAGGCAAGGCTAACGCCGCCAAGTACTTGCAAGAGAACCCGGCCATCGGTTCGGAAATCGAGAAGCAGATTCGTGAGAAGCTGCTGACCTCCGGCGCTGTCGCCGCGGCTGCCAAGGCTGCCGCCGCCGAAGCTGATGCCGACGATATGGCTGATGCTGAAGCCGGTTATTGATATCGCTGGTTGATCGCACATGTCGTCCGTCGTACTCGACACCCCCGTCGCCGTTCGGCGGACAGCCATGGACCTGCTTGCGCGCCGCGAGCACGGTCGTGTCGAGCTGACTCGCAAGCTGCGTCAGCGCGGCGCCACGGATGAGCTGATCGAGCCCGCGCTTGATCGGCTTGCCGAGGAAGGCCTGCTCAGTGAGGCCCGCTATCTGGAGAGCTTCATCTCCTACCGTTCCAACGCCGGTTATGGTCCAGCGCGTATTCGTGAAGACCTGAGCCAGCGAGGGTTGAACCGTGGCGATATCGATCAGGCACTGCGCGAAAGCGGTGTAGATTGGTCAGCCCGCTTACGGGACGTCTGGCAGCGCAAGTTCGCCGGGCAACGCCCTCAGGATCCTCGCAGCCGAGCGCAGCAAACACGCTTTCTCGCCTACCGTGGTTTTTCCATGGACATGATCGGGCGACTGCTCAGCGGGCGCGATCTCGACGATTGACGGCCAGTGCGGCTGACATGGCAGACATCTGCCAGGTCAGCCGCACTGGCCGTTTTTCGTTCAACTGACTTTCAACGCTTCCCGCGCATGTTGCGTCGTGTGCATCGGTTGGGGTTTGGCCCAGTTTTCCGGCAGGTTGATGAAGTCCACCAGTTCACGCAGGCGTCCCTGGTCACGGCCGTTGAAGGCGAAGGTCAGGCGGGTCAGGTGGTTGAAGTCGCCGACTTCATGTTCTGCGCTGCTGTCGGCTTGCTGATGGTATTTGCCACTCAGGCGCAGGTCGGCGAAGCCCTCCTGAATGTCGTATAGCGCCGCCTCGCTGAGGGGGTGCAGCATCCGGATCACGAACTGGTTCTTCAACCAGCGACTGGAGTGGTAATTGCTGTAGAACTGGTTGATTTCCTCCACAGCCTCGTCAGCGCTGTGTACCAGACGTACCAGTTTCAGGTCGCTGGGGAGTATGTAGCGGTTCTCTTCCAATTGACGGCTGATGAAGCTCAGTGCGTCCTGCCAGAAACTCCCGCCAGGCGAGTCGAGCAACACCACCGGTACCAGAGGGCTTTTACCCGTCTGGATCAGGGTCAGCACTTCGAGTGCCTCGTCGAGGGTGCCAAAACCACCCGGGCAGAGCACCAAGGCGTCAGCTTCCTTGACGAAGAACAGCTTGCGGATGAAGAAGAAGTGGAAGGGCAGCAGTTGATCGGTGCCATCCACCGTTGCGTTGGCATGCTGCTCGAAGGGCAAGGTGATGTTGAAACCCAGGCTGTTTGCAGCCCCGGCGCCTTCGTGGGCAGCGGCCATGATGCCGCCCCCGGCCCCGGTGATGACCATCAGGTCGGAGCGGGCGAGGCTGGCGCCCAGCTCTCGGGCCAGGGCATACATCGGGTGTTCCTGAGGCGTGCGCGCCGAGCCGAATACAGTGACTTTGCGTCGCCCCTTGTAGCGTTCGAGGGTGCGGAAGGAGTGGTCCAGTTCGCGCAGGGCCTGCAAGGTGATCTTGGCATTCCATCGGTTGGCGTCATCGAAGGCCATGCGCAGGATGGTCAGCATCATGTCGCGGTAGAGCGGCAGGTTGGGGCTGTCCGGTGCCACCAGTTGCAGTTGTTCATCAATCTTGTTCAGGTCGATCCCCTGTTCCCTGAAATGATCGGACAGACGTTCATTCGGTAGGTAAGGCATTCAGCGTCTCCTTCTGCAGCAAAACCTCTGACCGGGTCGATGGGGTGTCCCGGCCGCGACACTGCGTGTGTCGCTGGCTGCTGTCGCTCGAGTGTGCATCTCGAGCATTGCAGTAGGCCTTCAAGGCCGTGATGCAGTGGCGTGAGTCCATCTTGTCTTTTGTCGTTGCGGGTCCGGCAACGTCGTGGCGCGGCAATCTCCTGTGCTTGCCGCTGACGCGTGCTGTTCGCTTTCAATCTAGACGCTGGCGAGCGATCCTGCCGGTTTGCGGCTGCAAACCGTTCGTCTGATAGGATCCAATCCGTGCAGGGGTTTGATTAACTGAAAGACAACGGCGCGATGCAGGGAGGTCGCGGTATGCATCGGTTGGTCATTGAGGTGGACTTGCAGTTGTATGAACTGCTCAGGCGTGCAGCCCAAGACCATCAATTGAGCCTGGAGGGCGAGTGCCTGCGCAGGTTGCAAGGCGCCGACAGGCAATCACGTTACCTTCAGGCCTTGCTGGCGGATCTGCGCGCCGATGAGGAGCAACGGCGCGCCAGCGACGATCAGGTCGCCTGAATCACTTCTTCTTGTTGCCGGCCGTGCAGCTGGCAGCATCGAACGCCTGGTCCATGACCGGCTGGTTGGTCTTGTAGACGGTGAAGCGGTAGACCATTACCGCGCCCTTGGTCATCAGTTGGCGGTAGCCGGTGTTGCGGCAGACGCTGTCGCCCAGCTGGCTGCGCACCAGCGCCGGGTTTTCCAGCATGCGCTGGGCATGTTCTTCGCGCACGCTCAGGTGGTTGACCAGCGCCTTGCCCTTCTCGACGGTGTATCCCTGATCGAGGATGTCTTCGTTGACGGCGCGTGGCGTGCCGACGCTGCTCTCCTTGGCAACCTTCTGCAGCATCTGGTTCAGCTCGTAGTCCTGCTTGGACGCCGCATTGGCTGCGAGCGGCAGGGCGAGCAGCAGGCTCAGGGTCGGGACGATAAGACGCAGCATGAATCTCTCCTGGTTCGGTAACTGGCGCTTTGACCTGCGCCTTCTGGCGGCGTTCCATGAACGCGTCGCTCAACGGGCGCAGCGGCTGCCAAAGGCGCGATTATAAGGGAGCGCGCTTGTAGCCTGCACGGCAATCCTGTGGCTGCTCTGGTAGACTCACGTCTTTGTTCCCCGCCGAGTTGTCGCAGTGTCCATCCCATTCCTGTCCATAGGCTTGCAGCCATGAGCCATGCGGTAGCGCGCCTGCGCGCCGAGCGTCTGGCGCGCAGCAACAAACCTTTCGTCGCCCGCGGTTCGCGCGCTGATCGCTGCCCGGACTGCCGGGTGATCGCCAGCCATTGCCTGTGCGCCTGGAAGCCTCGGGTCGACGCCCGGGCCGGCATGTGTCTGGTGATGCACGACACCGAGCCATTGAAGCCGACCAACACCGGCTGGCTGATCGCCGATCTGATCGAAGATACCTGGGCCTTCGGCTGGCAGCGCACCGATGTCGACGCGCGTTTGCTGGCGCTGCTCGAACAACCCCAGTGGCAGCCCTATATCGTCTTCCCTGGTGAGTTCGTCGCACCGGAGCGGGTGGTCAACGAGGTGGTGTGCGAGCCTGGCAAGCGGCCGCTGTTCATCCTGCTCGACGCCACCTGGACCGAAGCGCGCAAGATGTTTCGCAAGAGTCCGTACCTGGATCGCTTCCCGGTGCTGAGCCTGGAGGCCGAGCAGATGTCGCGCTACCGCCTGCGCCGCTCCAAGCGTGACGATCATTTCTGCACCGCGGAAGTGGCGGCCATGTGTCTGGACCTGGCCGGCGACAACCGTGCCTCCCAAGCGCTGGATGCCTACCTCGACGTGTTCAGCCTGCATTACCTCAGCGGCAAGCGACACCTGGCACTGGACGACCAGGATGAGCCGCATCAACGCTTGCATACCTTCCTATAGTCCAAGGGGCAAGCGAGCCGGATTGGTTCATACTGTCGAGCAGGTCGCCAGGGTGGGCGAGGCCGCCGGGCAATTGGCTTGACCACCCGGACGGTGCTCGGCATCCTTGGCGCCGATTCGGCCACGACGCAGCCGCCATCCCAGGCTGCGGTCGTGCCCTTGCCGCAGGCGGCGCCGTCGCCCGCGCCTTGAGTTGCCCGCCAGGCACAGGCCCCGTACCCCGCAGCGCCTGGCACAGAACAGGACCCCTGGATCGATGGCTACATATGAAATCCTGATTGCCGATGACCATCCGCTGTTCCGTAGCGCCTTGCGCCAAGCCGTGACCCTCGGCCTCGGGCAGGACGTACGGCTGGTGGAGGTGGCAAGCATCGCCGAACTGGAAACACGCCTGACCGAGAAATCCGACTGGGACCTGGTCCTGCTCGACTTGAACATGCCGGGGGCCTATGGCTTCTCCGGTCTGGTCCTGCTGCGCGGGCAGTATCCGCAGATTCCGGTGGTGATGGTGTCGGCGCAGGAAGAGGCGGCCGTGGTGGTCAAGTCCCGCGAGTTCGGGGCCAGCGGTTTCATTCCCAAGTCCAGCCCGCTGGAAACCATCCAGGACGCCGTGCGCAAGGTGCTCGATGGCGAAGTGTGGTGGCCGCCGCAGGCGTTCGAAAAGGTTGATGTGTCGGCCGAGGCCAAGGCCGCCAGCGAGGGGCTTGCGAGCCTGACGCCGCAGCAGTTCCGGGTACTGACCATGGTTTGCGAGGGTTTGCTGAACAAGCAGATCGCCTACGAGCTGAGCGTCTCGGAGGCGACCATCAAGGCCCACGTCACTGCGATCTTCCGCAAGCTGGGCGTTCGCACCCGGACCCAGGCCGCCTTGCTGCTGCAACAACTTGAATCGGTTTCAGCTAACTGAGCCTCGCGGCTTCACGCTTTTTTGACCCAGGCTGGACTAGCCTGCAGGCCTTTTCCAGGTGAATTGACTCACATGTCGCCATTCAAGGGCCAGACCGGCCTGAAACGCATCTTCAACGCCGCCGGCTATTCGCTGGACGGCCTGCGCGCCGCCTTCAAGGGCGAGGCTGCCTTCCGCCAACTGGTGCTGCTCAACGTGCTGCTGATCCCGACTGCCTTCTGGTTGCCGGTCAGCCGCGGCGAGCGTGCGATCCTGATCGCCGTGTGCCTGCTGGGGCTGATCGTCGAGCTGCTCAACTCGGCGGTCGAGGCTGCCATCGACCGCATCTCGCTGGAGCGTCACCCCTTGTCGAAAAACGCCAAGGACATGGGCAGTGCCGCGCAGTTGGTGGCAATGAGCATGGTGGCGCTGGTCTGGGGCGTGATCCTGCTCGGCTAGCGCTTAGGCGATGGCCGGCAGCACGATCTCGTCGCTGCGCTGCACCCCCGCAGTAAAGCTGCGGCACAGCTCGAGAAACTCACGCATGGCTGAGGTCTGGTACTTCTGCTTGTGCCAGATGAAGTAAAACTGCCGCAGCAGATCCAGCTCCGGTGTTTCCACCGCCACCAGGCTGCCGCGCCTGAAAGCGTCGCGCAACGCGAGGCGTGAAATGCAGCCGATCCCCAGACCCGACTCCACGGCGCGTTTGATCGCTTCCGTATGTTCGAGCTCCAGACGGATGTTCAGGTTGGCGCGGTGGTGGCGCATGGCCTGGTCAAAGGTCAGGCGGGTGCCTGAGCCTTGTTCGCGCAAGATCCACGCCTCCTGGGACAAGGCCTCGATATTGGCGCGGCCGACCTTGGCCAGTGGATGCTGCGGGGCGCAGAACACCACCAGTTCGTCCTCGACCCAGGGTTGCACCTCCAGGTCAGGGTGGTTGCAGTCACCCTCGATAAGACCCAGGTCAATTTCGTAGTGGGCTACCTGTTGCACAATGTGCGCCGTATTCTGCACGTGCAGCTTGACCTGGCTTTCCGGGTGCACCTGCATGAAGCTGCCGATCAGCAGCGTTGCCAGGTAGTTGCCGATGGTCAGGGTGGCACCGACGGCGAGCGAGCCGAAGCCGGACTTGCCGTTGAGCAGGTCTTCGATTTCCTTGGCCTGGTCGAGCAGGGCCACTGCTTGGGGCAGCAACTGGTGGCCCAGGGCGTTGAGGCTCAGGCGCTTGCCGGCGCGATCGAACAGCTGGCAGCTGGACTGGCGCTCCAGTTCGGTGATGGAAGTACTGGCCGCCGACTGCGAAAGGGCCAGTACATTGGCCGCTCGCGATACGCTTTGATGCTGGGCGACGGCGACGAAGACTTGAAGCTGGCGGAGAGTGAATCGCATATCTATATAACCGATAAGTCATATCTTGATAATTCAGTTAACAGATATTCTCGCTGCCCCTAAACTATCGCGCAACTGCGCGTCTTGCGCGCGCCGCGTTTTTCTTCAGGAGCCCCATTAGATGAGCAACATGAACCACGAACGTGTCCTCAGTGTGCATCACTGGAACGACACCCTGTTCAGCTTCAAGTGCACCCGCGATCCGGGCCTGCGCTTCGAGAACGGTCAGTTCGTGATGATCGGCCTGCAGCAGGAAAGCGGCCGTCCGCTCATGCGTGCCTATTCGATCGCTTCGCCGAACTGGGAAGAGCATCTGGAGTTCTTCAGCATCAAGGTGCCGGACGGTCCGCTGACCTCCCAGCTGCAGCACCTGAAGGAAGGCGACGAGATCATCATCAGCAAGAAACCGACCGGCACCTTGGTGCTGGACGACCTGAACCCAGGCAAGCACCTGTACCTGCTGAGCACCGGTACTGGCCTTGCGCCGTTCATGAGCGTGATCCAGGACCCGGAAACCTACGAGCGTTTTGAAAAGGTGATCCTGGTCCATGGCGTGCGCTACGTGAACGAAGTCGCCTACCGCGAGTTCATCACCGAGCACCTGCCACAGAATGAATTCTTCGGCGAAGCGGTGCGTGAGAAGCTGATCTACTACCCGACCGTGACCCGCGAGCCGTTCGAGAACCAGGGCCGTCTGACCGATCTGATGCGCAGCGGCAAGCTGTTCAGCGACATCGGCCTGCCACCGATCAACCCGCAGGACGATCGTGCGATGATCTGCGGCAGCCCGAGCATGCTCGACGAGACCAGCGAAGTACTCGACAGCTTCGGCCTGAAGATCTCTGCGCGTATGCGTGAGCCGGGTGATTACCTGATCGAGCGCGCATTCGTCGAGAAGTAAGGCGAATTGCGGCATAAAAAAACGCAGACTTGGGTCTGCGTTTTTTTATGCCTGGAAAGTGTGAATTCAGGCTTCGCGTGCAACCTCCAGCACCCGGATCACCTCCGGCTGCGGATAATGCCAGCGCACCTGCACATCCCAGAACTTCACTCCGTAGACCCGTTCCGGCGCTGGCACCTGGTAGGCCGGGCGTGGATCCTGGGCCAGGCACTGTTCGATGAGTTCCACCAGTGGTTCTGCCAGGCGCAGAGCGTGCTCGTGGGCCTGGTGCAGGGCGCTATCGCTCCACTGCACGTTGATCGGCAGTGGCGCATCGCTGGCCATCTGGTTGATGGCATTGTCGATGCTGTCGGCGTAGGGCACGTAGGGTTTGATATCCAGCACTGGCGTACCGTCCAGCAGGTCGATGCCAGACAGGAGCAGACGCCCGGGCTCTACAGCTTCAAGGCGCACCACCGACTGGCCGATCCCGTTGGGGCGATGGGTGGCACGCGTGGCGAACACGCCCATGCTCTTGTTGCCGCCCAGGCGCGGCGGGCGCACCTTCAGCCGGGGCTTTTCCTCCAGTGCTTGGTGGAACAGGAACAGCAGCCACACGTGGCTGACCTGCTCCAGGCCCTGTACCGCGTCGCCCTGGTCGAACGGCGGCAGCAACTCCAGCACGCCGCGTGCCGCGGGCGCCAGGCGGGGCTGGCGGG
The DNA here is from genome assembly GCA_014268975.2 of Pseudomonas wayambapalatensis. Taxonomy (GTDB): domain Bacteria; phylum Pseudomonadota; class Gammaproteobacteria; order Pseudomonadales; family Pseudomonadaceae; genus Aquipseudomonas; species Aquipseudomonas wayambapalatensis. The sequence continues at coordinate 1,533,848 of CP077096.1, forward strand.
GGATGGCGAACTTCTCCTTGAAGCAGGAGCGGACGATGCCGACCGGTGTGACGCTGTGCTGCATGATCGGCTCAGCCACGCACGCGAAGGGTCAGGCCCTTGAGGAAGTTGCGCAGCAGCTGGTCCTGGCAGGGGCGGTAGTTGTCATGGCCGACCTTGCGAAACAGCGCGCTGAGTTCGGGCTTGGACACCGGGAAATTGACCGATTTGAGGATCGCGTGCAGGTCGTCTTCCTTGAGTTCGAAAGCCACCCGCAGTTTCTTCAGCACGGTGTTGTTGGTCACCGGCAGCTCGACGGGCTGGGGCGCACGGTTGTCGTCCTTGCCACGGCGGTGGATCACCAGGCCATCGAGGAAATGCGCCATGACGCGCTCCGGGCAACGCACATAGCCGGCTTCGTCTTCCTTCTTGATATAGCCGGCAAGCACCACCGGGTTCACTTCAAGGCCGGACAGGGCGATGATTTCGGCCATCTTGGCGTCGTTCACCTTGAGCATGTAGCGCAGGCTGCGCAGGACATCGTTGTGGTTCATGTGACTCGAATCCTTTTCTGAGCCGCACCTTTCGGCGCGGCGGTATCGCTTAGAAGCGTTCGCTGCCGGACAGGTAGCGCCATTGGCCCAGGGGCAGCTTGCCCATCGACACGCCACCCAGGCGAATGCGGCGCATGCCGAGCAGTTCCAGGCGCAGGTAGGCGCAGATTTCGGAGATCTGCCCGGGCTGCGGGTTCTTCAGGGCCAGGCGCAGGTGGGTTTCGTTCTGCCAACTGGCTTTGGCCCGGGGCAGTTCCCGGTCATTGCGGGTCGCACCACGGGCCAGGCGCTCCAGGGCCTGGGGCGTGGTTTCGCCGCGCACCTCGAGGATGTACTCCTGTTCCAGACGGCGCAGGTCGGCGTCGATCTTGCGGGTGACACGCCAGTCCTGGCTGAATACCTGCAGGCCACTGGCGCCGCGTTCGAGCGGGGCGGGGCAGGTCAATCTGGCGAAGTGCCCGTGCAGGGGGCGCACGCCTTCGCGGTGGGTTTCGCTGAGGCTGGCCATGTTCATGCTGGCGCGGGCAGTTTCACTGTCCTGGCCCTTGGGCTGGTTGAGCAGCAAGGTAACCGGCTCCAGTGTTTCGGCACGTGCCCCCGGGAGCAGTTCGACACGCTGGGTTTCAACCTTGAACTGCGGTTGTTCGACCACCACGCCATCGACCGTGACCCAGCCCCCTTCGATGTACAGTTCGGCCTCGCGGCGTGAGCAGCCGAGCTGTTCGATGAGGCGTTTGGACAGGCGGACGGGTTCGGACATGAGCTGAGGGTTCGCAGGGCAGGGAAAGGTGCTTATTGTACCTGCCCGTGCCATGTTGCGGCTGTGAATCTGCGCTGTTCGGGCCATTTCAGGCGCGGCTGACGGGCCGTGCCTACCGCGGTGCGCGGATCAGTCGCATGTGCAGCAGTGGATAGGGTTGTCCGAGGCCATCGGTTTCCGAGCGTCCCGCCACTTCGAAGCCCTCGTGCAGGTAGAAACCCAGTGCCTGGGAGTTCTGTTCGTTGACGTCCAGGCGTTCGGCGTTGAGCTCCTCGATGGCATGGCGCAGCAGACGCTTGCCAACCCCCAGGCCGCGATGTTCGGGGTCAACGAAGAGCATGTCGACACGACCGTTGGCGACACCGGCAAAGCCGAGGATCCTGCGTTGGGCGTCCCGGCAACAGATCAGCATCACGGCATCCAGGTAGCGGCGCAGCACGTGATCGCGCAGCAGCACGATGTAGGCGTCAGGGAGAAAATCATGGGTGGCGCGCACCGACGCTTCCCAGATACGGACCAGTTCGGGGTAGTCGCTGTAGTGGGGGGTATGCAGCGTCAGGGGCAAGGACATTCTGTATTCCTCGGGTAGTGAGGAATACATAGATGCTTGATGACAGTTTTGCGGAGTTTTTCTTCAAAGCTTGCCCCTTCGCGGCGTGTGGCCGCGAAGGGGCGGGGCTTGCGTCTCGATCAGACCGGTTCGGCCCACATGTCGTATTCGTCGGCATCGACAATACGGCAACGTACCTTGTCGCCCGGCTTGAAGCCGTGGTCACCGTCGATGAACACGCTGCCGTCGATTTCCGGCGCGTCGAAGAAGCTGCGGCCTACCGAACCCTGCTCCTCGACTTCGTCGATCAGTACCTCGATCTCCTTGCCGATACGCAGTTGCAGGCGTGCGCTGCTGATCGCCTGCTGGTGGGCCATGAAACGGTCCCAGCGATCCTGCTTGACGTCATCCGGGACTTCTTCCAGGCCCATGTCGTTGGCTGGGGCGCCTTCGACCGGCGAGTACTGGAAGCAGCCGACGCGGTCGAGCTGGGCTTCGGTCAGCCAGTCGAGCAGATACTGGAAGTCCTCTTCGGTCTCGCCGGGGAAGCCGACGATGAAGGTCGAGCGGATCACCAGTTCCGGGCACTGCTCGCGCCAGTTCTTGATGCGCGCGAGGGTACGGTCCTCGAAGGCCGGGCGTTTCATGGCCTTGAGCACCTTGGGGCTGGCGTGCTGGAACGGGATGTCCAGGTACGGCAGGATCTTGCCGGCGGCCATCAGCGGGATCACGTCATCGACGTTGGGGTAGGGGTAGACATAGTGCAGGCGCACCCAGGCGCCCAGGCTGCTCAGGGCTTCGCACAGCTCGAGCATGCGGGTCTTGACCGGGCGACCGTTCCAGAAGTCGGTCTTGTACTTGACGTCGACGCCATAGGCGCTGGTGTCCTGGGAAATCACCAGGATCTCCTTGACCCCAGCCTTGACCAGGCGCTCGGCCTCGCTCAGCACTTCGCCGACCGGACGGCTGACCAGCTTGCCGCGCATCGACGGGATGATGCAGAAGCTGCAACTGTGGTTGCAGCCTTCGGAAATCTTCAGGTAAGCGTAGTGGCGCGGGGTCAGCTTGACGCCCTGCGGCGGCACCAGGTCGATCAGTGGGTTGTGGTCCTGGCGCGGTGGCACCACCTCGTGCACGGCATTGACCACCTGCTCGTACTGCTGGGGGCCGGTGACCGACAGCACGCTGGGGTGCACGTCACGGATGGTGCCTTCCTCGACACCCATGCAGCCGGTGACGATGACCTTGCCGTTTTCCTTGATCGCTTCGCCGATCACTTCCAGCGACTCGGCCTTGGCACTGTCGATGAAGCCGCAGGTGTTGACCACCACCACGTCGGCGTCTTCGTAGGTCGGAACGACTTCATAGCCTTCCATGCGCAGTTGGGTGAGGATGCGCTCGGAGTCGACCAGGGCTTTTGGGCAGCCCAGGGAGACAAAGCCGACCTTCGGCGTGGCGGGAGTGGTGGACATGACTAACCTCGGTATTGAAACAGGTCGCGCCTGCCAGTGGCGGCGTGATCCGGGCGGGCGTTTTTGGCGCCTCTGATCAAAAAGTGCGCAATTCTAGCGAGCGCAAGGTCGCTTGACCAGCAGAAAAGCGACGAGCGCTGCGCTATGCTTCGCGCCGTTGTGTCCGGGTAGCAATGATAGCCGGATGACGACAGCGGTCCGGGCGCTGCGAGCATGCCGTCCGGTGCGAATACTATCGGCCCCGAAGGGCCGTCTGCGGGAGTGGTCGATGGTTCAGGCAAGCAGTCACGCCGAGGGCGGGCATGGGGCGGCACGCCCTTTGGGCCTGCTGGTGGCAGCTGTGGGGGTGGTCTATGGCGATATCGGCACCAGCCCGTTGTATACCCTTAAGGAAGTCTTTACCGGCGGTTATGGCGTACAGGTCGACCACGACGGGGTGCTGGGCATCCTGTCGCTGATTCTCTGGTCGCTGCTGTGGGTCGTGTCGTTCAAGTACGTGATGTTCATCCTGCGCGCCGACAACCAGGGCGAGGGCGGCACCATGGCGCTCACCGCGCTGGCGCGGCGTGCCACGGCGGGGCATCCGCGGCTGCGCATGCTGATGGTCGGCTGTGGGCTGGTCGGCGCCTCGCTGTTCTATGGCGACAGCATGATCACCCCGGCAGTCTCGGTGCTGTCGGCGGTCGAGGGCATGGGGCTGGCGTTCGATGGCATCGACCACTGGGTGGTGCCGATCTCGCTGGTAGTGCTGGTGGTACTGTTCCTGGTGCAGAAGCATGGCACCGAGAAGATCGGCAAGGCCTTTGGCCCGATCATGGTTGCCTGGTTCCTCGTGCTGGCTGCGCTCGGGGTGCATGGCATCCAGCAGAGCCCGGAAGTGCTCAAGGCGTTCAATCCCGGGTGGGCGTTGAACTTCTTCATCGTCCATCCCGGAATGGGCGTGGCGATTCTCGGTGCGGTGGTGCTTGCGCTGACCGGCGCCGAGGCGCTGTACGCCGATATGGGCCACTTCGGGCGCAAGCCGATCGCCCGTGCCTGGTTTGCCCTGGTGCTGCCAGCGTTGGTGCTCAACTACTTCGGCCAGGGCGCGATGCTGTTGCAAAACCCCGAGGCTGCGCGCAACCCCTTCTACCTGCTGGCACCAAGCTGGGCACTGCTGCCGCTGGTGGGGCTGGCGACCATGGCCACGGTGATTGCCTCCCAGGCGGTGATTTCCGGTGCCTTCTCCCTGACCCGCCAGGCCATCCAGCTGGGCTACGTGCCGCGCATGCAGATCCAGCACACCTCCAGTGACGAGCAGGGGCAGATCTACATCGGTGCAGTGAACTGGACCCTGATGGTCGGCGTCGTGCTGCTGGTGATTGGCTTCGAGTCTTCCGGTGCCCTGGCGGCGGCCTATGGGGTGGCGGTGACCGGCACCATGCTCATGACCACTATCCTGGTCGCCGCAGTGATGCTGCTGCTGTGGAAGTGGCCACCGGTGCTGGCAGTCCCGCTGCTGGTGGGGTTCCTGTTGGTGGACGGGCTGTTCTTCGCCGCCAACGTGCCGAAGATCGTGCAGGGTGGTGCTTTCCCGGTACTGGCGGGGATCGTCTTGTTTGTGCTGATGAGCACCTGGAAGCGTGGCAAGCAGATTCTCGTCGAGCGTATCGATGAGGGGGGCCTGCCGTTGCCGGTGTTCATCAGCAGCATTCGTGTGCAGCCACCGCATCGTGTCGAGGGGACAGCAGTGTTCCTCACGGCGCGTGCCGATGCGGTGCCCCATGCGTTGTTGCACAACATGCTGCACAACCAGGTGCTGCACAGCCAGGTCGTACTGTTGACGGTGGTCAGCGAGGATCGGCCGCGGGTGCCGGAGTCGGAGCGTTTCGAGGTCGAGGCCTATGGCGACGGGTTCTTCCGCGTATTGCTGCACTTTGGCTTCATGGATGAACCGGACGTACCCGCGGCACTGCGGCTATGCCATCTGGAAGAGCTGGATTTCAGCCCCATGCGCACCACCTACTTCCTCAGCCGCGAGACGGTGATCGCCTCGCGCCTGGAAGGCATGTCGCGCTGGCGCGGGAACCTGTTCGCGTTCCTGCTGAAGAATGCCAACGGCAACCTGCGCTTCTTCAACCTGCCGCTGAACCGAGTGATCGAGCTGGGAACCCAGGTCGAGATCTGACTCAAATAACAAGGGCCGCATCGCGGCCCTTGTTGTTCTTACTGCTCTGCGACGTTCGACTTGCCCTGACGGGTTTCGATCTCGCCGATCAGGCGCTTGGCCAGCGCCGGGTAGTTCTCGTCGAAGTGATGGCCGCCTGGCAGCTTCATGCGCTCGCCGACGGCCGTCTTGTCGGTGCAGCCGCTCTCGTCGGTTTCTTCCACACCATAGATGCACACCACCTTGGCGGCAGGCAGCTTGGCCATCTCCGGCCCGGTCGGGGCCTCCTGGCCTTCCTTGCCCAGCCAGCCTTCCACTTCGATCTCGAAGCTGCCACTGCGGGCGAAGGCCAGCAGGATCACCGCGTCGATGCGCTTCTGGTCGGCTTCCGGCAGGCGATTGTAGATGGCCGGCAGGACATCGGCACCGAACGAATAGCCGGTCAGCACGAAGCGCTTGGTGCCCCATTTCTGACGATAGTGCTGCATCAGCTCCGACAGGTCGGCAGCGCTCTGTTCAGGCGTCTTGTGCTGCCAGTAGTAGCGCAGGGTGTCGATGCCGACCACCGGGTAGCCGAGCTTGGCCATCTCGCCCGCCACGTCGCGGTCCAGGTCGCGCCAGCCGCCGTCACCGGAGAGGAACAGGGTGACGGTGTCGGTGGTCTGGCCGGCTGGCACTTCCACCACGGGAATCGCCAGGGCGTTACCGTCGCGACCGACCAGGGCCTGGGTCAGTTGGGCCTTGAGCACCTGCGGCAGGTGAATGTCATAGTCGCTGATGCTGGTTTCGGCGTTGGCCTGGTCGCGCACGAAGGCAGCGCTGGCATCGTCGGGGTTGTCGTTCCAGGCCACGTTCCAGTGACCGTGGGCAGCGGTTTTGGGCAGCTCGATCTTGCAGTCTGGCTGTTCGAGGTTGAAGTCGACCGAGATCGCCCGGGCCTTGTCGTCGTTCTGCCCGGCCAGCCAGCGCCAGGCCTGCGAGGCGCCTGGCCCGATGCCGGCAACCAGGGTCGGCTTGCCGGAGAGCTTGCCCATGGCCTGGTCCAGCGCCACCTGCTGCTTGCTGCAGTCGCCGGTCGGCAGGATCACCTGCACCAGTTGAGCCTCACCGGCCTGGCTGAGGTCCAGCAGTTGCTTGTCGGTCAGTGCCTGATCATGGGGCACGCCAACTGCCACCAGGGTCTTGGCGCGTACGCCGGGTGTGACCCGGGTCAGGTTACTGCCATCGTCCAGCGTGAAGTGCTCGATACGGGCTTCGGGGGCAGGGCGGGTCCACAGCCAGAAGGCCCCGCCGCCAGCCAGCACGGCGAGCAGCAGGGGGATCAGCAGGTACAACCAGTAACGTCGAGTCATCAGCGTTTCACCAATCCAGTCAGGCCGCCAGCAATCAGGGCGGCAGTATCAGCCAGTGCAACCAGGGGGTCCAGCCCGGCTGGCACAGCCATGTAACGGGGTTCCCAGTCCGGCTGGAACTTGTCCTTGAAGCGCCGCAGGCCCTGGAAGTTGTAGAGCTGCTCGCCGCGCTGGAACACCATCGAGCCCAAGCGTTGGGTCAGCGGTGCGCCGCGACGCGGTTGCAGGCCGGAAAGCGGCACCATGCCCAGGCTGAAGCGGGCATAGTCGTGGCTTTTGTAATGCAGGATGAGGCCGAGCATCATGAATTCCATGGTCAGCTTCGGTGCCTCGGGGTGCGCGCGCATCAGGTCCAGGCTGGCCAGTTCGTTGCTGTGGGTTTCCAGCAGGTTGGCGAAGGCCACCGGACGGCCCTGGAAGCGGATCAGTGCGATACGGAAATGTTGCAGGTACTCCGGGCTGAAGCGGCCCAACGAGAAACCTTTTTCGCGCACGTTCTTGCCGGCCAGCCAGGCGTCGGAGATTTCCCGGAGCTCTTGCAAGGGCGCATGCCCGGGTTCGTGGACTTCCAGGGTCAGGCCGTCGCGGCCGCCGCGGTTCCAGGTGTAGCGCAGGTCCTTCATCTCCTTGCCCTTGGCTTCGAGGTCGAAGCGGCGCAGGTCGACCCGCGCCTCTTCGCCAAGCTTGATCGCGGTCAGGCCGATGTCCATGTAGAACGGCAGGTTTTCCGCGCGCACCTGGTAGAACACCGGGCGGGCATGGTGCAGGTCGCAGAGGTCGCGGAACTGCCAGATCATCTCGGCACGCTCCTGTGCCGGGCCGATCGGGTCGTACAAGGCGACCAGGCTGCGGCCGCGACGGGCATACATGAGGAAGGCGTTGTCGTTGGGGTGGAACAGCAGCGCCTTGTCACCGGTCAGGGCCAGGCCACCGTCGGGCTGATCGGACGCCAGCAGAATGCGGTTGGCGCGCTGCAGTTCGTCTTCGCTCGGCAGGTGAATCACCGGGCGCGCGGTGCGCAGCAGCCAGGTCAGGGCGACGATCACCAGCAGTACTGCACTGCCCAGTGCAGCGCGCAGGCCGCGTGGAGCATCGGCGTCGAGGGTGAATTGCCACCACAGTTTGTGGCTGTAGGGGACGTCCTGATAGGCGAACAGCAGCAGCCATACCGAGGCGCCGACCACGCAAGCGCTGGCTACCAGGTAGATCGGCGAGAACGGCAGCTCCAGCAGGCGGCTGGGGCGATAGAACGAGCGCCGGAACAGGGCCAGCAGGGCGGTGGTGAAGATCATCATCGACGCCTCTTCCCAGTCGAAGCCCTTGAGCAGCGACAGCAGTGCGCCCGTCAGCAGCAACACCGTGGTCAGCAGCCAGGCCGCCGACAGGCGGCGACGCAGGCCCTGTGCCAGCAGCAGGCAGAGGACGCCAATCAGGCTTGCGCCGAAGTGCGAGGCGTCGATCAGGCGATGCGGGATGAGAAAGCCCATGTGCTCCAGGCGGCTGTCGATCTCCGGGGTCACGCCGGAAAACAACAGCACCACGCCGGACAGAAACACCAGGATCGCCAGCACGGGAGCGGCGAGCCCGGACGCTGCCTTGATCGCCTGTTGGGCGAACAGCAGGCGGCGGGCTTCGTTGACCAACAGCAGAACGCAGGCCACCAGCAACGGCAGCACGACGTAGATCAGGCGATACAGCAGCAGCGCCGCGGCCAGTGGGGCGGCGCCCAGTTCGTTGGCGAAGGCCGCGAGGAGGATCGCTTCGAACACACCGACACCGCCGGGCACATGGCTGAGTACACCCGCCGCGAGGGCCAGCAGGTAGACCAGAACGAAAGCACCGAATGGCGGGGCTTCGGGCAACAGCAGGTAAAGCACCGTGGCGGCGGCGGCAACGTCCAGTGCGGTGATGACCAGTTGCAGGGCGGTCAGGCGTGCACCGGGCAGGCGCAGGGTGCGGCGTCCGACCTGCACCAGCAGATTGTCGGCCAGGGGCTGCTCGGCAGCGCGGCGACGATAGAGCCCCACCCCCAGGACGGCGCAGGCCAGCAACACCGCGGTGGCGATGCTGCCCAGCAGTACCGGGGACATACGCAATGCGGTGGAGGCCGAGGTGAGGTCGCTCAAGGTGGCCACTGCTGCCAGCGGAGGCAATGCGCAGCCTAGGGAGAGGCTGGCGAACACGGTCATCCGTGCGACTTCCGCAGCCCCCAGCCCCTTGCGCGCGTACAGGCGATAGCGCACCGAGCCACCGGAGAGCATTGACAGCCCGATGGCATTGCCGATGGCGAATGCACTGAAACCGCCCAGCATCAGGGTGCGGGGTGGTAGCTTGACGCCTGCATAGCGGGCCGCGGACCACTCGTACCCCAGCAGGGTCACGAAGCCTGCCACAGTGGCCAGTAACGCACCTAGCAGCGCCTGCTTGGGCACGCTGAGCATGGCGTCATGCAAGGCATAGATGTCCAACTCGCTCAGCAGGTGTCGGCAGGCGATCAGCGCCATGGCGAACAACAACAGGGTTATCGCCAGGCCGATGGGCTGGCGGTATTTGCTGAGGCGTTCGAGCCACGGCAGACGCTGTGCTGCCGCAGGCAGGGCAGCAGTGACAGGGGCCTGGGAGTCTGGAGAGCGGGAGGTCATGAAATACCTCGTGCGGCGAGCGCGAGGCGGAGGAGACGTGCGGCCAAGTGAAAGTCCCTTTGGAAAACGTGTCCAGATAGTACTCCGGGTGGAGTAGGTTTATCCGTTTCAGGTTAGTTAAAGTTAGTTCATTGAGGTGCCAGACAAATGGCAAAGCGCGTACGACAGGTTTTTTCCAGGGACAAACGCAACAAGCCCCGCACTATCCTGGGATAGGCGGGGCCTGTTCTGACGAATATGGTTGCGGGAGCCGGATTTGAACCGACGACCTTCGGGTTATGAGCCCGACGAGCTACCAGGCTGCTCCATCCCGCGTCAGTGGTGCGCATTCTACGGATTAACGATTGAGTGTCAAGTGTTAATCGTTGATTTTTTTCGAGTTTTTCGAGGGCAAAGAAAAAGGCCACTGTGTGAACAGTGGCCTCTTCTCGAATCTGGTTGCGGGAGCCGGATTTGAACCGACGACCTTCGGGTTATGAGCCCGACGAGCTACCAGGCTGCTCCATCCCGCGCCTGTGGAAACGAATTCTACGCAGATCCTTCAGCGAGTCAAGCGTTATTTTCAAAAAACCTTTTTTGTTCAATCCCTTAGCGTCGCTGGAATAGTCTTGGCCTCAGCCACGACGCGGGTTGTGGCGTGTTTTGAGTGGCAGGCGGTGATAATGCCGATCATCCTGGCAGCGGTGCAGCAGGGCTGACGAATATCGGGTGTCGTGCTGTAATATCTGTATGAATTTACAGTGCTGACGGTCATCCATGTCCCTGCGCAAGATCATCCACATTGATTGTGACTGTTTTTATGCCGCGATCGAGATGCGTGACGACCCCCGGCTGGCGGGGCGACCGATGGCTGTGGGCGGTCAGCCCGGCCAGCGTGGGGTGATCGCCACCTGCAACTATGAAGCGCGGGCCTATGGGGTGCGCTCGGCGATGTCGTCGGGTCATGCCATGAAACTGTGCCCGGACCTGTTGATCGTCAAGCCGCGCTTCGAGGCCTATCGCGAGGCCTCGCGGGAAATCCACACGATCTTTCGCGACTACACCGACCTGATCGAGCCGTTGTCGCTGGATGAGGCCTACCTGGATGTGACAGACAGTCAATGGTTCTCCGGCAGCGCCACGCGTATTGCCGAGGATATTCGCCGTCGCGTCGCACAGACCTTGCAGATCACCGTTTCCGCCGGGGTCGCGCCAAACAAGTTCCTGGCCAAGATCGCCAGCGACTGGCGCAAGCCCAATGGATTGTTCGTGGTCAGGCCCGATCAGGTCGATGAGTTCGTTGCCGCACTGCCGGTGGCGCGCCTGCATGGGGTAGGCAAGGTGACTGCCGACAAGCTTTCAAGGCTTGGTATCGACACCTGCCAGTCGTTGCGCGAGTGGTCGCGCCTGAGCCTGGTCCGTGAGTTCGGTAGTTTCGGTGAGCGGCTGTGGGGGCTCGCCCATGGCATCGACGAACGAATCGTACAGACCGACAGCCGGCGTCAGTCGGTCAGTGTCGAGAACACCTACGACAACGATCTGCCTGATCTGGCCAGTTGCCTGGAAAAGATTCCTGAGCTGCTCAGCAGTCTCAATGAACGAATTGCGCGGATGGACAGCAGTTATAAGCCGGACAAGCCTTTCGTCAAGGTCAAGTTCCATGACTTCAGCCAGACCACGCTGGAACAAGCAGGGGCGGGGAGGGACTTGGAAAGCTACCGGCAGTTGCTCAGTCAGGCCTTTGCTCGTGGCGCCAAGCCGGTGAGATTGCTGGGGGTAGGGGTAAGGTTGCGGGATCTGCGCGGAGCGCATGAGCAGTTGGAGCTGTTTCCAGCTCAATAAAGGAAAGGGGCGCATTGCGCCCCTTTCTTTTTACCGCTCGCCAGGGTCAGCGACCAATCGGCCGGTTTCCTTGGTCAGCGTCTTGAGAAACTCCTGCTGCAGTTCCGGATCGTTGCGTGTCAGCTCGATCAGGCTCTGCTCCAGCTCGCTGGCTTCCTCCTCAAGGCCCAGCTCCGAGAGGCGCTTGACCCGATGCACCCACTGGCCGACGTCATCGTCCTCAAGGTCGTCGAAGATCAATTCGTGGGCTTCCAGCAGCTTGTTGCGCAGGTTGCCGCTTACCAGCAGGCTGGCATCGCCACGGATGCCGTTGTCCTCATCGACCGCTGCCAGGTGCAGGGTGCCGATGTGGTTGAGGTTCTGCTCCGAGAACGGGCTGTCGAGCAGGTTCAGGCGCAGCACGCCATGCTTGTCGGTGGTCAGCTCGTGGGTCATCTTGCCGGCCTTGACCTCGACCAGGCGTTCGCTCCACGGCAGGCTGGTGAACTCCTCGCGCTTGTCCTTCTGGATCTCGCTGATGCCTGCGAGGTTCTGCTGCGCGCGACCGTTGGACTGCACGTTCATGAACGGGTTGAGCCCGGCCAGACCGTAGCTCAGCCAGTCGTGGGTCATGCTCTGCGGCAGGCTGTCGAAGGTGATCACGTTGACCACGTTGGCGCCGATGCCCGCGACCACCGCCACCGCACCCAGTGGGATCTCGTAGATCTCCCGCCAAGGCTGGTAGGGCGTGTAGCGGTCATAGCGCCGTGTGACTTCGAACTCGGTGACCTCGAAACGTCGCTGTTCATTGATGCGAACACGTCGTTGCGGAAGCTCCATCACCTTGGGCTCGCCGACGTCGATCTGCAGACTGTGCTCGAGCAACTTGCGCTCGACACGTTCCTCGTGCTCGCTGCGCTGGGACATCTGGTTGGCGCAGCCGCTGAGGAACAGGGCGCCGCAGAGCGCGGCGCCCCCCAGGGTAAAGGTACTTCGCTTGGACATGTTCACTCGTGCATTGGTGGTCAGCGGCGGATGCGGGCCTGCAGGAAGGTCAGCACTTCGTTGAGCGGCAGAGGCTGGGCATCCTGTTCGGTGCGGTGCTTGTACTCCAGGTTGCCTTCGGCCAGTCCGCGGTCGCTGACGACGATACGGTGCGGGATGCCGATCAGTTCCATGTCGGCGAACTTGATGCCGGGGCTGGTCTTCTTGTCACGGTCGTCCAGCAGCACTTCGTAGCCTGCGGCGGTGAGCTCGGCGTAGAGCTTGTCGGTTGCCTCGCGCACGGCGTCGGTCTCGTAGCGCAATGGTACGAGGGCGATCTGGAAGGGCGCCAGGGCGTCGTTCCAGATGATGCCCTTGTCGTCATGGCTCTGCTCGATGGCGGCGGCAACCACACGGGATACGCCGATACCGTAGCAGCCCATGGACAGCACTACCGGCTTGCCGTTCTCGCCCAGTACCTGGCACTTGAGCGCTTCGCTGTACTTGGTGCCGAGCTGGAAGATGTGACCCACCTCGATGCCGCGCTTGATGACCAGGGTGCCCTGGCCGTCTGGGCTCGGATCGCCGGCGACGACGTTGCGCAGGTCGGCGACCTGTGGCACCGGCAGGTCACGCTCCCAGTTCACGCCGAAGTAGTGCTTGTCGTCGATGTTGGCGCCGATGCCGAAGTCGCTCATCAGGGCGACCGAGCGGTCGATGACGCATTCCAGCGGCAGGTTCAGCGGGCCGAGCGAGCCAGCGCCGGCACCGATGGCCGCCCGCAGCTCGGCGTCGCTGGCCATGACCAGCGGGTCGGCAACCTGCTCCAGCTTGGCGGCCTTGATTTCGTTCAGCTCGTGGTCGCCACGCACGATCAGGGCGACCAGCTTGCCTTCCTCGGCGCCATGCACGATCAGGGTCTTGACGGTCTTCTCGATCGCCAGGCCGTGGTTCTCGACCAGTTCGGCGATGGTCTTGGCGTTTGGCGTGTCGACCAGGCGCAGTTCTTCGGTTGGCGCCGGACGCACGGTTTCCCGTGGAATCGCTTCGGCTTTCTCGATGTTGGCGGCGTAGTCGGAGGTGTCGCTGAAGATCACGTCGTCTTCGCCGGAAGAGGCCAGGACGTGGAATTCGTGGGAGTAGCTTCCACCGATCGAACCGGTATCGGCCTGCACCGGACGGAAGTCCAGGCCCAGGCGGGTAAAGATGTTGGAGTACGCCTGGTGCATGCGGTCGTAGGTTTCCTGCAGGGAAGCCTGGTCGGCATGGAAGGAGTAGGCGTCCTTCATGATGAACTCGCGGCCGCGCATCAGGCCGAAGCGCGGACGGATCTCGTCACGGAACTTGGTCTGGATCTGGTACATGTTCAGCGGCAGCTGTTTATAACTGGACAGCTCGTTGCGTGCCAGGTCGGTGATCACTTCTTCGTGAGTCGGGCCGACGCAGAAATCGCGGTCATGGCGATCCTTCAGGCGCAGTAGCTCAGGGCCGTATTGCTCCCAGCGCCCGGATTCCTGCCACAACTCTGCTGGCTGGATGCTTGGCATCAGCACTTCAAGGGCACCGGCGGCGTTCATTTCTTCGCGCACCACGTTCTCGACCTTGCGCATGACTCGCAGGCCCATTGGCAGCCAGGTGTACAGGCCGGAGGCCAGCTTGCGGATCATGCCGGCGCGCAGCATCAGCTGGTGGCTGATGACAACGGCGTCTGCCGGGGTTTCTTTCTGGGTGGCGAGCAAATATTGACTGGTGCGCATGGGAAGCCGTGTCGATTGCCTGAATGTTTGAAATGACCCCGCATTGTACGGGGGCGAGACGAAAGCGTACAGGATGCCCCAGGGCGCTCGGCTTGTCAGCCAAGAAAAAGCCCGGCAGATGCCGGGCTTCTTCAGGTGCGGGGCATTGCAAGCCGGGGCTTACAAGATGCTCAGCGGGTACTCCACGATCAGACGCAGTTCGTCGATCGATGCGGAGCCGTAGTAGACGCCGTCGCTGGAGCGGTAGGTTGCTTGGCGTACGCGGAAGCTCAGGTCTTTCGCAGGACCTTCCTGCAGGACGTACTTGACGTCGATGTCGCGTTCCCATTCCTTGCCGTTGGTGGTGCCTTCGACGTGAGCACCGGTACCACGGGCGTAGCGGGTCATGAAGGTCAGGCCCGGAATGCCGTACTCGGCGAAGTTCAGGTCGTAGCGAGCCTGCCAGGACTTCTCGCCTTCGGCGTTGAAGTCGGAGCGGGCGATGGAGTTGGCGAGGAAGATGGTGCCGCCGCCGTCTACGCCGTAGGCGTAGTCGCCGTCACCGGTGACCTTCTGGTAGGCCAGGGTGAAGGTGTGAGCACCAACGTTGTAGGCGCCGGACAGGCTGAATGCACGGTTGTCCAGTTTGTCGCCATCGAAGGCGCGTACCTTGCCTTCGCCATCGCTCTTGGTGTCATAGATGTTGAAGTCGAACACCAGGCCTTGTTTGTCGGACAGCGGCAGTGCCCAGTTGACGTTGGCGTAGTATTTACGCCAGTAGTCTTCGACTTTGGAATAGTAGAGGCTGGTGCTCAGACCGTCGGTCACGGCATAGGTGCCACCGAAGACGTTGGCTTCGGTCAGGCCTGGGTTCTTGATGCCGAGGTTGTTGCGACCGCCGATGCTGTCCTTGTAGCTCTGGGCTTGTGCGTCCAGACGGGTGAAGTGACCGGCGTTCAGCTCCAGGCCTTCGATTTCCTTGCTGGTCAGCAGGAAGCCTTCGGCGGCTTCCGGCAGCAGGCGGCTATCGTCAGTGGCGAAAACTGGCAGCGAGGTGAACTGGCCGCCGAACTTGAGGACGGTGTTCGAGATGCGTGCTTTGACGGCACCGTAGCCTTTCGAATAGGAATCTTCCGGGCGACCTTCGGAGTCGACAGGGAACAGGCCGGTGTTGGTGGTGCCACGACCGCCGTCGAGCTTGATGCCCAGCAGGCCGATGGCGTCGACGCCGACACCAACGGTGCCCTGGGTGAAGCCGGATTCGAAGGTGCCAATGAAGCCTTGGCCCCACTCGGCGCGACGGCTCTGTTCGTCGCTTGGGTTGTTGCGGAAGTCACGGCTGAAATACAGGTTACGCAGCTTCACGTTGAGCTTGCTGTCGTCGACGAACCCTTTGGATTCATCCTGCGACGACGCAACTGCCAGTCCGGAAGTCCCCGCTGCAACAGCCAGGGCGATCATGCTCCACTTCATCACGCGCATCGTGATTTGCTCCTTTGGTTTTAGGAAGAGTACCGCTGCGCCCAAGTGTTTTAGTTATATGGGGCAGCTCTTTCTTTTTATGTCGGCGAAAATGTATATCACGCTGACTGTACTTGGCGACATGAAAAACGGAACCTTTCGGTAAGTTTACGGTCGTGTCGCTTTTGGCTATTTCCATGTCGCAAATCACGTCCCGCTACAGGCGGGCCGTACACCCCAGCGCTGCTTCAAAGCCGTCACGATTCCGTAAAGAACACGTGCCTGCTCGAAGCTCCCTGGTGAATCCCTTGTCGCTGTTGTTATTTGTCGCGTTCACCGGCTAATGCAGGTGCCGTGCCGACTTGGCGTAAAAAGAATGCAACAAGCGTGCACAAAAACGATCAGCGTTGATGAATTTTTCACAAATGCTCTCAAAACGTCCTGAAACCTCCGGAAATACGGGGTTCAGGTTGTCTGATGGTATTCCTCGATGTTGATTATCGTTTGCAAAATAAAGCTGGCTTGAAAGTCAAGGTGTTACCGCTGACTGTTGATGCTGAGTAGTTTGTACCGAGGTGGTGTGACAGGCGTATTTTTCGTTGCTTCATTTTGGTGCGAAAAGTAGCGCAGTGTTACCGCTTGTGGCGCGTACGTCTCGTTCGGGGCGCCAGGCAAGGCGGTGGGTCGTGTCCTGGGCTCTGCAAGCAAGGTATCCTTGCGCTCTGCCCGCGTTCGAGTCGGGTCGTGTCAGTCGATGGAGGTTTGCCGTGTTTGTCCTGGATTCGCGTCTGCAGCAGGATTCCCTGGTGCTGGGGGATTTCCCGTTGTCCCGTCTTTTGCTGAGCAAGGATGCCAACTATCCCTGGTTCATTCTGGTGCCGCGCCGTGCTGATGTCAGTGAGCTCTTTGATCTGGATCTGGCCGACCAGCAGCAATTGTGGAAAGAGACCACTTTGCTCGCCGAGGCGCTCAAGGGTGAGTTCACGGCGGACAAGATGAATGTCGCCACGCTGGGCAATGTCGTCAGTCAGTTGCACATGCACGTGGTGGTGCGTCATCGCAGCGATGCGGCGTGGCCTGCGCCAGTGTGGGGCAAGGTGCCTGCGCTCGGCTACGCGCACGGGCAGGTCGATGCAATCCGCCAGCGCCTGCGTGGGTTGGCGCTTGAAGGTTTCGAGGAGGCCTGAGCCATGTCACTGGAAGCGAGAATCGTCGAGCTGGAGATGCGTCAGGCGTTTCAGGATGACACCCTTCAGGCGCTCAGCGACGAAGTGGCCGGTCAGAACCGGGTGATCGAGCGCCTGCAGTTGCAGATCGCCGAACTGATCAAGCGTCATGAAGAGATGGTCGGCCAATACGAGGCCGGAGGGGAGGAGCCTCCACCACCTCATTATTGAGGTGATGGAGGCGAGTGATCAGCGGCGTGAAACCGCGACCACGTCTTCGGCCTGCAGGCCTTTGTCGCGATGCATTACCGAGAACTCCACGCGCTGGCCTTCCACCAGGACGCGATGGCCTTCGCCGCGGATGGCGCGAAAGTGCACGAAGATGTCATCGCCGGAGTCGCGGGAGATGAATCCGAAGCCTTTCGAGGTATTGAACCACTTCACGGTGCCGGTATCGCGCTTGCTGGCATCTTGCTGGCCCACCTGACTGGCTCGTGATTTGCGACCGCTGCGGGCGAAGCCGGCAGCCAGGTGCAGGGCCGTTGCCAGTGCCGCGCAGAGCAAGGCCGACAAGCTGCCGAGCTCTGGGCGGGCGAGGACGGTGATGGTTTGCAGGATCACCGCCAGCACCAGGAGTGCGCTGGCCAGATGTTGCAATTGCTGGCGCGCGCCGCGGTAGTAAAGCGGTACCACCGGTGCGAGGACCAGGTTGAGCAGGCCCAGGAATACCAGGTAGGCCGCTTCGGGTTGTTGCAGGAAGGGTGTGGCGTCGGTTCTGAGGCTGGGTATGAACGACAGCAGCAAAGCCGCAACGCCCGTCACCAGATGGACGATCTTGAACATTGGGTTGGCTCACATATATGGATAAGGCCGATCACGGAAGAGCTGGCAGCACGGTGCGCATGAGGTGTAGAGCGCGATCACGTGACTGTTCAGCCTATGCACCCGGCATTGTCAGTCCGCACGGGTGGCACCCTGCCTATTTAACAGCAAAGCCGGGGGCTTCTCAAACCGCAGGGGTGGTCGGGCGATGTGTTGCCTTGTGTCACATGCAGCTGCCTGCAAGTCTTGGTACAGTGTTTTCGCCCGCTTGATCGTCAAGCCTTATGGAAAGGGGAGATTCATGGCAATCGATATCGGTATCAGCGAAGAAGATCGCAAGTCCATCGTCGAAGGGTTGTCCCGCCTGCTGTCGGACACCTATGTGCTGTATCTGAAAACCCACAACTTCCACTGGAACGTCACCGGTCCGTCGTTCCGAACCCTGCACCTGATGTTCGAGGAGCAGTACAACGAGTTGGCCCTGGCGGTCGATTCGATCGCCGAACGTATTCGCGCGCTGGGGTTCCCGGCGCCGGGTTCCTATGCATTCTATGCGCGTCACTCCTCGATCAAGGAGGAAGAAGGGGTGCCTGCTGCCGATGAGATGATCCGCCAGCTGGTCCAGGGGCAGGAAGCGGTGGTGCGCACGGCGCGCAGCATCTTCCCGGTGGTGGACAAGGTCAGTGACGAGCCGACCGCCGACCTGCTCACCCAGCGCATGCAGGTGCACGAAAAGACCGCCTGGATGTTGCGAGTGCTGCTCGACGGCAAATAATGATGCGCTGGCCTGCGGCCAGACTTGGTCATAGAGCCCGGTATCGCCTAGCGATGCCGGGCTTTTTCATTATGGGGAAACCCTTGCTGCTGCTCTGCAACGCCGGAACGGCGCTTCATTGAAACACCCTGAAGCTTCTTGCGCAGGGCGTGAAGTGATCGGCAATAGGGAGCAGTACCATGGCGCAAGCAAACAGGCACGGCGGTTGGCCAGGCAGGGATTGTCATGATCCGTTCAGAGGTGATTTCGACATGTTGCAGATCGTACCGGTCTCGCGGTCGGTAAGGCTCAATGGGTTTGCCACTTGCCTTCGGCTCGAGGCGGTCTACTGGCGTATTCTGGAGCGTATCGCCGAGGCCAATCACTGTTCGGTGAGCGCTGTGCTGTCCTACGTTGATCGGGAGGTGCACCTGCGCCAGGGAGGGGTGCGTAATTTCAGTGGGCTGATTCGGGTCATCTGTGTGGCCTGGTTACTTGATCCGCCAAGTGCGCGCTGATCGCCGGGCGGGCTGCACAGCACTCCTTAACCATATATAATCCCGCTTTTTGCTGCCCCGGCAGCCAGCGTTGTGGTTGACGAGAGACTTCCATGCCCCTTTATGACTATCAATGTGCTTCCTGCGACCACCGCATGGAGGTGTTGCAGAAAATCAGCGCCGCGCCATTGACCGATTGTCCGGCATGCCAGGCGCCGGCCCTGAAAAAACTGTTGTCGGTACCCGGCTTTCGCCTGAGTGGCAATGGCTGGTACGAGACCGACTTCAAGACCGGGGCGAAGAAGAACCTGGCCGGCGACAAGGCCGACTGAGTTGAATTGCAGCGACAGGGTCTTGCACTATTAGCCCTCAGGGCGGACAAGACCTCCACCGAATACACGAATCACGAGAAGCGAAACCACGATCATGATGCGCAGCCATTATTGCGGCCAACTGAACGAGAGCCTGGACGGCCAGGAAGTCACCCTTTGCGGCTGGGTCCATCGTCGTCGCGACCACGGCGGGGTGATCTTCCTCGACATCCGTGACCGCGAAGGCATGGCCCAGGTCGTGTTCGATCCGGATCGCGCTGAAACCTTCGCCGCTGCCGACCGCGTGCGCAGCGAATACGTGGTGCAGATCACCGGCAAGGTGCGCAAGCGCCCGGACGGTGCGGTGAACGCGAACATGGCCTCCGGTGCCATCGAGATACTCGGCTACCAGCTGAACGTGCTCAACGAAGCTGAAACCCCGCCATTCCCGCTGAACGAATACTCTGACGTCGGCGAAGAAACCCGCCTGCGCTATCGTTTCATCGACCTGCGTCGCCCGGAAATGGCCGACAAGCTGCGTCTGCGTTCGCGCATCACCAGCAGCATCCGCCGCTTCCTCGACGAGAACGGCTTCCTCGACGTCGAAACGCCGATCCTGACCCGTGCCACTCCGGAAGGCGCGCGCGACTACCTGGTGCCGAGCCGCACCCACGCAGGCAGCTTCTTCGCCCTGCCGCAGTCGCCCCAGCTGTTCAAGCAACTGCTGATGGTGGCCGGCTTCGACCGCTACTACCAGATTGCCAAGTGCTTCCGTGACGAAGACCTGCGCGCTGACCGCCAGCCGGAATTCACCCAGATCGACATCGAGACCAGCTTCCTCGACGAGTCCGAGATCATGGGCCTCACCGAGAGCATGATCCGCAAGCTGTTCAAGGAAGTGCTCGACCTCGAGTTCGGCGACTTCCCGCACATGACCTTCGAGGAAGCCATGCGTCGTTATGGCTCCGACAAGCCGGACCTGCGCATCCCGCTGGAACTGGTCGATGTTGCCGACCAGCTCAAGGACGTCGACTTCAAGGTCTTCGCAGGCCCTGCCAACGATCCGAAGTGCCGCGTCACTGCCCTGCGCCTGCCGGGTGGCGCTGCCATGCCGCGCAGCAAGATCGACGAGTACACCAAGTTCGTCGGCATCTACGGTGCCAAAGGCCTGGCGTACATCAAGGTCAACGAGCGCGCCAAGGGCGTCGAGGGCCTGCAGTCGCCGATCGTCAAGAACATCCCTGAGGCCAACCTCAACGTGATCCTGGATCGCGTCGGCGCGGTCGATGGCGACATCGTGTTCTTCGGTGCCGACAAGTTCAAGGTCGTCAGCGAGGCCCTGGGCGCGCTGCGTATCAAGCTGGGTCACGACTTCAACCTGCTCACCTGCGAGTGGGCACCGATGTGGGTCGTCGACTTCCCGATGTTCGAGGAGAACGAAGACGGCAGCTTCACCGCGCTGCACCACCCGTTCACTGCGCCCAAGTGCACCCCTGAAGAGCTGGAGGCCAACCCGGCCACCGCCTTGTCGCGTGCCTACGACATGGTGCTCAACGGCACCGAGCTGGGTGGCGGTTCGATCCGTATCCATCGCAAAGAGATGCAGCAGGCCGTCTTCCGCCTGTTGGGTATCGAGGCGGCGGAACAGGAAGAGAAGTTCGGCTTCCTGCTCGACGCCCTGAAGTTCGGCGCCCCGCCACACGGTGGCCTGGCCTTCGGCCTGGATCGCCTGGTCATGCTGATGACTGGCGCCCAGTCGATTCGCGAAGTGATCGCGTTCCCGAAAACCCAGAGCGCTGCGTGCGTCATGACCCAGGCCCCGGGCCTGGTCGATGCCAAGGCTCTGCGCGAGCTGCACATCCGTCTGCGTGAGCAGACCAAGGTCGAGTAACCAACCGCAGGCGCCCCGGATTCGGGGCGCTTCGCGCTTGTGCGCAGGATTTTCCGCGTTCCGCCCTTCGGGGCGGAACCTGTTTCTGTTTCAAGGATTTGGAGTCGTTATGGCCGGTCATTCCAAGTGGGCGAACATCAAGCACCGCAAAGAACGCCAGGATGCCAAGAGAGGCAAGATCTTCACCAAGTGGATTCGCGAACTGACCGTCGCTGCCAAGCAGGGTGGTGGTGATCCAGCCTCCAATCCCCGGCTGCGGTTGGCGCTGGACAAGGCGCTGGGTGCCAACATGAGCCGCGATATCATCGATCGTGCGGTCGCCCGCGGGGCCGGCACCAACGAAAGCGACAACGTCGAAGAGCTCAGCTACGAGGGTTACGGCCCCGGTGGCGTGGCGATCATGGTCGAGGCCATGACCGACAACCGCAACCGCACAGCAGCGGCTGTGCGCCATGCGTTCACCAAGTGCGGGGGCAACCTCGGTACCGATGGCTCGGTGGCCTATCTGTTCGAGCGCAAGGGGCAGATCAGCTTTGCGCCGGGCGTCGATGAAGAGGCGCTGATCGAAGCGGCCATGGAAGCCGATGCCGATGATGTGGTTGGCAATGACGATGGCTCGTTCGACGTCTTCACGTCCTTCAACAGCTTCTACGCCGTGCGCAATGCGCTGGAAGAGGCGGGCTTCAAGGCCGCCGACGCAGAAATCGTCATGCAGCCGACCACCAGCGCCGAGCTGGACCAGGACGGCGCAGAGAAGGTGCTCAAGCTGATCGATATGCTCGAGGACCTGGACGACGTGCAGAACGTCTACTCCAATGCGCAGATATCCGACGAGATCATGGAAAAACTCGGCTAAGGTTCTCCTTGGTCTTCAGGGTCTCTTCGCGGGCCAGTGAAATGTGTAAAGAACCGCAGGCTTTATGACGCTGATTCTTGGTATCGACCCCGGCTCGCGAATCACCGGTTATGGTGTGGTGCGCCACACGCCGCGGGGGTGCGAGTATGTGGCCTCCGGTTGCATCCGCACGGGTGGCGGCGAGTTGCATGAGCGGCTGCAGATCGTGTTTCGCGGCGTCAGCGAGGTGATTCGCCTGCATGGCCCCGTCACCATGGGCATCGAGCGGGTGTTCATGGCGCGCAATGCCGATTCGGCGCTCAAGCTTGGCCAGGCCCGTGGTGCAGCCATCGTCGCCGCCGCCGAGGCGGGCCTGGAGATCGCCGAATACACGGCCAGCCAGGTCAAGCAGTCAGTGGCCGGTACGGGCGGGGCGAACAAGGATCAGGTCATGCTGATGGTCATGCACCTGCTCAAGCTGACGCAGAAGCCGCAGATCGACGCCTCCGACGCCCTGGCCATCGCCCTGTGCCACGCCCATACACGCTCCAGCCTGGTGCCCCACGGCCTGGCCACTGCACGCCGGCGCGGTGGGCGCTTGCGTCTGTAACAGCTTCATGCCCTGATACACATTTTGTCCGGGTGACACGCTCACCCGCCGCATTTGCTGATAGGGTTGTCCGGTCACCGACCAGACGCCCGAGAGAAAGGATCCGAACGTGATTGGACGTTTGCGTGGCACCCTGGCGGAAAAACAACCGCCGCACCTGATTATCGATGTCAATGGCCTGGGTTATGAGCTGGAGGTGCCGATGACGACGCTGTACCGCCTGCCCAAGGTCGGCGAAGCGGTGACGCTGCACACCCATCTGGTGGTCCGCGAAGATGCCCACCTGCTCTATGGCTTCTTCGAGAAGCGCGAGCGTGAACTGTTCCGCGAGCTGATCCGCCTCAATGGAGTCGGCCCGAAGCTGGCTCTGGCGTTGATGTCGGGCCTCGAGGTCGATGAGCTGGTGCGCTGCGTGCAGGCCCAGGATGCGTCGGCTCTGGTGCGCGTACCGGGCGTTGGCAAGAAGACCGCCGAGCGCCTGCTGGTCGAGCTCAAGGACCGTTTCAAGGCCTGGGAAACCTCGCCGGCGATGTTCACCCTGGTGTCTGATGGCCCGCTGCCGGTGGCCAGCACCTCCAGTGCCGAAGCCGATGCGGTCAGCGCCCTGATTTCGCTGGGCTACAAACCGCAGGAAGCGAGCAAGGCAGTGTCGGCGATCAAGGACAAGGCAAACATGAGCAGCGAGGAGCTGATTCGCCATAGCCTCAAAGGGATGATCGTCAAGTGATCGAAGCCGACCGCCTGATCGCCGCCAGCGGGCGCGACCGCGAAGAGGTCCAGGACCGCGCCATTCGCCCGTTGAGCCTGGACGAGTACATCGGCCAGCCGGTGGTGCGCGAGCAGAT
Source organism: Pseudomonas wayambapalatensis (assembly GCA_014268975.2). Taxonomy (GTDB): domain Bacteria; phylum Pseudomonadota; class Gammaproteobacteria; order Pseudomonadales; family Pseudomonadaceae; genus Aquipseudomonas; species Aquipseudomonas wayambapalatensis. The sequence goes on from CP077096.1 coordinate 1,557,015, forward strand.
GGGCCTGTTCATCCAGGCCGCCCGTGGCCGCAACGAGTCCCTCGATCACACCTTGATCTTCGGTCCGCCCGGTCTGGGCAAGACCACCCTTGCCAATATCATCGCCCACGAGATGGGGGTTTCGGTCAAGAGCACGTCCGGCCCGATCCTCGAGCGTCCGGGTGATCTGGCGGCGATGCTGACCAATCTCGAGCCGCACGACGTGCTGTTCATCGATGAAATCCATCGCCTCTCGCCAGTGGTCGAGGAGGTGCTCTACCCGGCGATGGAGGACTTCCAGCTCGACATCATGATCGGTGAGGGGCCTGCCGCACGCTCGATCAAGCTCGACCTGCCGCCGTTCACCCTGGTTGGTGCGACCACCCGGGCCGGGATGCTCACCAACCCGCTGCGTGACCGTTTCGGCATCGTCCAGCGCCTGGAGTTCTACAGCAACCAGGACCTGGCGACCATCGTCAGCCGGTCGGCGAACATCCTGGGGCTTGCCATCGAAGACAAGGGCGCTTTCGAGATCGCCCGTCGCGCCCGCGGTACGCCGCGGATCGCCAACCGCCTGCTACGCCGCGTGCGTGACTACGCCGAGGTGCGTGCAAAGGGCCAGATCACCAAGGAAATCGCCGACAAGGCGTTGAACCTGCTGGATGTCGACGAGCGCGGTTTCGACCATTCCGACCGGCGCCTGCTGCTGACCATGATCGAGAAATTCGATGGCGGACCGGTCGGTGTGGACAACCTGGCGGCTGCGATCAGCGAAGAGCGGCACACCATCGAGGATGTCCTCGAGCCGTACCTGATCCAGCAGGGCTACATCATGCGTACACCGCGTGGCCGCGTGGTCACCCGTCACGCCTACCTGCATTTCGGCCTGAACATTCCGGGGCGCTTTGCAGAGGGCGGAGAATTTTCTGATCCTGACGATGAGTGACAGATCGAATTGGGGTTTTCGTGGTCCTAGCGCTGGCACTTTGCAATAGCGCTGGCAATACGACATTTCCCCTGAAAAAACAGTTGCCGGGGCGGATTGGCAAGCTGAGGAGTAAGCACTAGAGTATGCGCGCGCAAAATCGGCAGGACCCGTTCGCTCACCGTTGTCGCGTCTATTACGAGGATACTGACGCAGGCGGGGTGGTGTACTACGTCAACTACCTGAAATTCATGGAACGTGCACGCACCGAGAGGTTGCGGCACCTGGGGTTTTCCCAGTCCGAGCTGGCGGAACAGAATCTATTGTTCGTCGTCCACTCCAGCGAGGCGCGCTACCACGCGCCGGCACGGTTGGACGATGCGTTGCGGGTAACCGCACAAGTACTTGAATTGAATCGCGCCAGCCTGCGCTTCGTGCAGCAGGTCTGGCGGGAAACGGATGAAACACTGCTTTGCGAAGGGCAGTTCCTGGTGGCCGCCGTGCGCGCCGACACTTTCAAACCCCGGGCCATTCCCCCTGAACTGCGCGACGCTTTCATGGCGGACGGCATGGGTACTCAATCGAACGCAGGAGAATAAGCGTGGAAGCAAACGTCGTCGACCATACCTCCATGTGGAGCCTGGTCGCCAATGCCAGTGTGGTGGTTCAACTGGTGATGCTGACTCTCGTGGCAGCCTCGGTGACCTCTTGGATCATGATCTTCCAGCGCAGCACCATGCTGCGCGCCGGTCGTCGTGCGCTGGACGCGTTCGAAGAGCGTTTCTGGTCGGGCATCGACCTGTCCAAACTGTATCGCCAGGCCGGCAGCAACCCTGATCCTGATTCGGGTGTCGAGCAGGTCTTCCGCGCCGGCTTCAAGGAGTTTTCGCGCCTGCGCCAGCAGCCGGGCGTCGACCCTGATGCGGTCATGGAAGGGGTGGGGCGCGCCATGCGTGTGGCCATCTCCCGCGAGGAAGAGAAACTCGAGCAGAGCCTGCCGTTCCTGGCTACCGTCGGTTCCACCAGCCCGTATATCGGTCTGTTCGGTACCGTATGGGGCATCATGAACTCCTTCCGTGGCCTGGCCAGCGCCCAGCAGGCCACCCTTGCCACCGTGGCGCCCGGCATTGCCGAGGCACTGATCGCCACCGCGATCGGCCTGTTCGCCGCGATCCCGGCAGTCATCGCCTACAACCGTTTCGCTGCACGCAGCGAAACACTGATCGGTCGCTACTACACGTTCGCCGATGAGTTCCAGGCGATCCTGCACCGCAAAGTACACACCAGCGAAGATTGATCAGGTAGACATCCATGGCCCGAGTTCGCCACAAACGCAAGCCGGTCGCCGAGATGAACGTGGTGCCCTACATCGACGTGATGCTGGTGCTGCTGGTCATCTTCATGGTGACCGCACCCATGCTCAACCAGGGCGTGAAGGTCGACCTGCCCAAGGTTTCCAGCGAAGCCTTGCCGCAGGACAACAACGTCCAGATCCTCACCATCTCGATCAAGGCCGACAAAACCTACTACTGGAACCTCGGTAGCGAAGTCGATACCGACAAGCAGATGGACAAGGCGATGACCCTGCCGGAAATGACCAGCGCGGTGACCAAGATCATTGCTGCCGGCCGTGACCAGGGCAAACAGACCCAGGTGTTTATCCGGGGTGACAAGGCCGTCGACTACGGCGCGGTCATGGGCGCCATGGGCGGGTTGCAGAAAGCCGGTGTCGGTAACGTTGGCCTGATTACCGAGGCGCCCTGATGCAACAGCGAGAGCCATCTGCCTCGGAAAGCTACTTCTGGCCCAGCGTCTGGGCCATTGGCCTGCATGTGCTGGTGTTCGGCCTGCTGTTCGTCAGCTTCGCCATGACCCCCGAACTGCCGCCTTCCAAGCCTATCGTCCAGGCTACGCTCTATCAGCTCAAGTCCAAGAGTCAGGCGACCACCCAGACCAATCAGAAGATTGCCGGGGAAGCCAAGAAAACGGCTTCACGCCAGACTGAAGTCGAGCAGATGGAGCAGAAGAAGGTCGAGCAGGAAGCTGTGAAGGCCGCGGAACAAAAGAAAGCCGACGCCGCTCAAAAGGCCGAGGAAGCCCGCGAAGCCGCCGAGGCTAAGAAAGCTGAAGACGCCGCCAAGGCTGCGGAAGCGAAGAAAGCCGCCGAGCAGAAGAAGGCCGAGGAAGCGAAGAAGCAGCAAGCGGATATCGCCAAGAAAAAGGCCGAGGAAGAGGCCAAGAAGCAGGCTGAGGAAGAAGCCAAGAAAGCGGCCGCCGAGGAGGCGAAGAAGAAAGCCGCCGAAGACGCCAAGAAAAAAGCAGCCGAGGACGCCAAGAAGAAAGCAGCGGCGGCCGAGGAAGCGAAGAAGAAGGCAGCCGAAGAGGCGAAGAAGAAAGCCGCTGCGGATGCACAGAAGAAAAAGGCACAGGATGCGGCCCGCAAGGCGGCTGAAGACAAGAAGGCTCAGGCCCTGGCCGAGTTGCTGTCCGACACCACCGAGCGTCAGCAGGCACTGGCCGATGAGCAAGGCGACCAGGTGGCAGGTGATTTCGACGACCTCATCCGCATGCGTGCGGCCGAAGGTTGGGCGCGTCCGCCATCCGCGCGCAAGGGCATGACGGTAGTCCTGCAGATCAACATGCTGCCGGACGGCACGATCACCAATGTGAGCGTGGCCAAGTCCAGTGGCGACGGTCCGTTCGACAGCTCGGCCGTGGCCGCGGTGAAGAACATTGGCCGGTTGACTGAAATGCAGGGCTTGAAGCCGAACGAGTTCAATCCCTATCGTTCGTTCAAGATGACATTTACACCTGAGGATCTAGCGTTGTGATTAAACGTCTGAGAGGACTGCTGGTCATGCTCTGCTGCGTGGCAGGCATGGCCGTGGCAGAGGAAAAGAACATCCTGGTCACCAGCGGCAGCGACCGGGCCACGCCCATCGCGGTAGTGCCGTTCGGTCTGCAGGGTGGCAGCGTGCTGCCGGAAGACATGGCCGACATCATCGGCAACGATCTGCGCAACTCCGGCTACTACGCGCCCATCCCGCGGCAGAACATGATCAGCCAGCCGACCCAGGCCAGCGAAGTCATCTTCCGCGACTGGAAGGCGCTGGGTGCCCAGTACGTGATGGTCGGTAGCATCGTGCCGTCCGGTGGTCGCCTGCAGATCAGCTACGCGCTGTTCAACGTTGCAACCGAGCAACAGGTGCTGACCGGCAGTGTCGGTGGTGGCGTCGATCAGTTGCGCGACATGGCGCACTACATCGCCGACCAGTCGTTCGAGAAGCTCACCGGTATCAAGGGTGCGTTCTCCACTCGCATGCTGTACGTGACTGCCGAGCGATTCTCGACCAACAACACCCGCTACACCCTGCAGCGTTCCGACTATGACGGTGCCCGTGCAGTGACGCTGCTGCAGTCGCGCGAGCCCATCCTGTCGCCGCGTTTTGCACCTGATGGCAAGCGTATCGCCTATGTCTCGTTCGAGCAGAAGCGTCCACGTATCTTCGTCCAGCACATCGACACCGGTCGCCGCGAGCAGATCACCAACTTCGAAGGCCTCAACGGTGCACCAGCCTGGTCGCCCGATGGCAATCGCCTGGCGTTCGTGCTGTCCAAGGACGGCAACCCGGACATCTATGTGATGAACATGGGGTCGCGTCAGATCAGCCGTGTCACTGCAGGTCCTGGTATCAATACCGAGCCGTTCTGGGGCAAGGATGGCAACACGCTGTACTTCACTTCCGACCGTGGTGGCAAGCCACAGATCTACAAGACTTCGGTAGGTGGCGGTGGCGCCGAGCGTGTGACCTTCGTTGGCAACTACAATGCCAACCCGAAACTGTCGGCGGATGAAAAAACCCTGGTTATGATTCATCGCCAGGAAGGTTTCACCAACTTCAAGGTGGCTGCTCAGGACTTGCAACGGGGAAGTGTAAAGATTCTTTCTGAAACGAGTCTTGATGAGTCTCCCACTGTTGCGCCTAACGGCACCATGCTAATCTACGCCACCCGCCAGCAGGGCCGGGGAGTCTTGATGCTCGTGTCGCTTAACGGCCGTGTGAGGCTCCCACTTCCTACCGCTCAAGGCGAAGTCAGAGAACCGTCCTGGTCCCCCTACCTGAACTGATTGCGGCGTAACAATTTTGCTTAACACACTGGGGTTTCATTAGGAGTTTCACGATGGAAATGCTGAAGTTTGGTAAATTCGCTGCGCTGGCTCTGGCCATGGCCGTAGCTGTAGGTTGCTCCTCCAAGGGCGGTGACAACGCTGGCGAAGGCGCTGTTGACCCGAACGCTGGCTACGGTGCAAACACCGGCGCTGTTGACGGTTCCCTGAGCGAAGAAGCCGCCCTGCGCGCAATCACCACCTTCTACTTCGAATACGACAGCTCGGATCTGAAGCCAGAAGCCATGCGCGCCCTGGACGTTCACGCCAAGGACCTGAAAGCCAACGGCAACCGTGTTGTTCTGGAAGGTAACACCGACGAGCGCGGTACCCGCGAGTACAACATGGCTCTGGGCGAGCGTCGTGCCAAGGCCGTTCAGCGCTACCTGGTTCTGCAGGGCGTTTCCCCTGCTCAGCTGGAACTGGTTTCCTACGGCGAAGAGCGTCCAGTTGCTACCGGCAACGACGAGCAGTCCTGGGCTCAGAACCGCCGCGTAGAACTGCGTAAGTAAGTTCTTATGCGTATGTGCCGTCGTGTTGTAACCGTCCTCGCCCTCAGCCTGCCGCTTTCTGCGTGGGCTGCGGTTCCTGTAGTTGATGACAACGGAGGCAGCTATCCGCCTTCGGGTTATGGCACGAGCGGCGCCTATGCCGGGGCAGGGGCTTCGGCCCCTGCTTCTGCACAGGGTCAGTTGTTCATGCAACTGCAACAGATGCAGGACCAGATTTCCCGTCAGCAAGGCATCATCGAAGAGTTGCAGAACGATGTGTCGCGCATGAAGCAGGAAAACCTGGAGCGTTACCAGGATCTGGACCGCCGTATCAACAGTGGTGCCGCGCCAGCCGCTACACCCGATAATTCCTCCACCGGTGGCGCATCCGACGCCGCAGGTGCCGCTGCAGGCGCAAGCGCTGCGCAGCAACCGGCCGCCAGTGGCGAGCCGGCCGATCCGGCGAAAGAAAAGCTGTTCTACGATGCTGCTTTCGATCTGATCAAACAGAAAGACTTCGACAAGGCCAGCCAGGCCTTCAGTGCCTTCCTGCGCAAGTACCCCAACAGCCAGTACGCCGGCAACGCGCAGTACTGGCTGGGTGAGGTCAACCTCGCTAAAGGCGACCTGCAAGGTGCCGGTCAGGCCTTCGCCAAGGTCAGCCAGTTGTACCCCAAGCACAGCAAGGTGCCTGACTCGTTGTACAAGTTGGCCGATGTCGAACGTCGCATGGGCCACACCGACAAGGTCAAGGGTATCCTGCAGCAGGTCATCACCCAGTACCCCGGCACCTCTGCCGCGCAACTAGCCCAGCGAGACCTGCAGAAGCTCTAAACTGCATCGCTTGAAAGAAACCCGCGCCTGGCGCGGGTTTTTTCGTTAGAATCTCTGCCCTTTTTTCGTAAACACGCTGCTGCGGATAACGCTATGTCGAGTCTGCAGCAGTGCCTGACGGAGGCGGTCAGCCTGTATAGCTGTCACGCCCGTGGCGACCATGCAAGACACATTACGTATCACCGAAGTCTTTTACTCGTTACAGGGTGAAACGCGAACGGCTGGCTTGCCCACCGTGTTCGTGCGCCTGACCGGTTGCCCCCTGCGCTGCCAGTACTGCGACAGTGCCTACGCGTTCAGTGGCGGCACACTGCGTACCCTCGACGACATTCTCGAGCAGGTTGCAGGTTTTCGCCCGCGCTATGTCTGCGTCACTGGCGGCGAACCGTTGGCCCAGCCCAACGTATTGCCTTTGCTTGAGCGCCTGTGCGATGCGGGCTATGAGGTTTCGCTGGAGACCAGCGGCGCGCTCGACATCTCGCGGGTGGACACGCGGGTCAGTCGCGTGGTCGACCTCAAGACCCCAGGTTCGGAAGAGGTTCACCGTAACCGCTACGAGAACATCGAACACCTGACGAGCAATGATCAGGTCAAGTTCGTCATCTGCTCCCGTGAGGACTACGACTGGGCAGTGTCCAAGCTGATCCAGTACAACCTCGAAGAACGGGCAGGTGAAGTCCTGTTCTCGCCCAGCCACCATCAGGTGAGCGCCAGCGACCTGGCCGACTGGATCGTCGCCGACAACCTGCCCGTGCGCTTCCAACTGCAACTGCACAAGTTGCTGTGGAACGACGAACCGGGCCGCTGATCAAGAGAGTGAATGACATGACTGAAAAACGTGCGGTAATCCTGCTGTCTGGCGGTCTGGACTCGGCCACTGTGGTCGCCATGGCCAAGGCCGAGGGCTACAGTTGCTACACCATGAGCTTCGATTACGGCCAGCGCCATCGCGCTGAGCTCAACGCAGCTGCGCGGGTGGCTCGCGATCTGGGCGTGGTCGAGCACAAGGTCATTGGCTTGAACCTCGATGGTATTGGCGGTTCGGCTCTGACCGACAGCAGTATCGATGTGCCTGAAGCACCTACCGAGGGTATTCCGGTCACCTACGTACCGGCGCGCAATACCGTATTCCTGTCGTTGGCGCTGGGCTGGGCAGAAGTGCTGCAAGCTCGTGACATCTTCATTGGCGTCAACGCTGTTGATTATTCGGGTTACCCCGATTGCCGCCCGGAGTTCGTCGAGGCCTTCGAGCGCATGGCCAACCTGGCTACCAAGGCGGGGGTGGAAGGTCAGGGGTTCCGCATCCAGGCGCCACTGCAGAACCTGAGCAAGGCGCAAATCGTCGAGGCCGGTATTGCCCGTGGGGTGGACTACAGCCTCACAGTATCCTGTTACCAGGCCGACGACGATGGCCGTGCCTGCGGCAAGTGCGATAGCTGCCGCCTGCGTGCTGAAGGCTTCAAGGCTGCCGGGATCGCTGATCCAACACGTTATTTTTGAAAATAATGCGATGGGGTGTTGATTTTCTCTGAGAAATCAGTAGTATACGCGCCATCCAACGGGTCGTTAGCTCAGTTGGTAGAGCAGTTGGCTTTTAACCAATTGGTCGTAGGTTCGAATCCTACACGACCCACCATATTCAGAGAAATACACGATGTACTAGGAAAGCGTGCTTAGCAGTCACTTTCTGTCATCCATATGAAGTGATGCTTCAGCGTGACTTTATATGAAATAGCCTGCCGCTTTCGGTGGGCTTTTTTGTTTATGGGTCAAAAAGTCAAAGGCATAGTGCATACTTGACCCGTCACAACTCAAATGACTGCCGATAGACCGTTGGGGCTTCGGGCTCTCCTTTCTTCATCGCATGCAGCGCTTCTTCACGTTGTCGAAGAGCGCTTTCATGGCAACGAGTTTCCAAGCTGTGCGCGACACATAAAATTGTACAGGTTGCAACGTCTGATATTGAAGCAGCATGCGTGGGCGTTTAGGTCGACGTCCTCAATAAAAACACTCGATTAGTGAATTCGGCCAGTGCATCGGATAGGTTGCATTCATTGGGCGCGATAGTGTTTTCACGTATCGATAGTACAGGCGATCAGTGGCTCTTTGTATTCTGAAATTAATAGTTATATCGCTCGTTTTCTATAATTTTCATGGCGGTTTTTTCGTGGCGCCAAACGGTTATCGCGCTTTTCGGCCGGCATACTTACTGTGTAGGTCTTTTAGATTCATGGCGTCACGTTTAGGGTTTGTATTAAATGTTCGCAAGTATTCTCGACTGAACTGTGAAGGGCTTTCATAACCTACTTCATAAGCTGCCTCCGCCACACTTTTGGACTCAGATACCATTAGGCGTCGCGCCTCCAAAAGGCGTAAATTTTTCTGGTACTGTAGAGAAGTCGTCGATGTCGCAGCTTTGAAGTTTTTGCGAAAAGAAGAGGGGCTCATCTTTGCCACTTCGGCCAACTGTTTAATTGAAAGCTTTTTATTAAAGTTTTTTCTCAAAAACTCGATGGCTTTTGTGAGGCGCTGCATTTGGCTGTCTGGTATAGCGAGCTTACAGAACTCACTAGCGTAGGCTCCGTCTAGGAACCAGCAATATAACTCTTTCATCAGTGAAGGATAAAGAATCGGAAGTGAACTGGGGCGATCCAATAAATTTATCAGGCGCAGCAAACAATCTAAAAACATATCATCAAGCTTGACAACGAATGCACACGATTCGACGGGGTCACAAGAAGAAGATACTGCATCGAATTTCGCCACGACTTCGGCAACGTCGTCTTTATCAATATCCAGGGTTATGCCGATGAATGGCAAGCTCGGTGTCGCTTCGGCAATTCGTCCGCTAGCGGGTAACTCCATACTGACGACCAGGCACTCCAGCGCATGATAGTCGAGCATGTTTTCTCCAAAGAGAATCTGTTTAGAGCCTTGTAGCACCACACAAAGTTGGGGTCGATAAACTTGGCTTACCGGCATAACTTTTGCAAAAGTGCGGTGGAGGTTAAAGCCATCAATGCGTGTTGGGAAAATACCTTCGCCGCTGCCCTGGCTGTCGATGTAATTATTGACTTTCGAAAGCAAAAGGTCGATTTTTTTTTCATCTATAAGACCTACCATCACACGCCCCTCCGAAATCCAAACCTGTCAGCCAAGCCTGCCAACTCTCAAATTTGATACCAGTGCATCAGCTCGATAGGGCAGCACACCAGTCTATCTTGGCGCCACGGCCTTCAAAACACTGCTCGCTTAACTGCCTTCGATTTCCTCCAAGCCTACTAGCCCATGAGCTCAAAGCGCTTAGCACTGTTGGCCGCTACAGAGGAACTGTACCAAGGTACCGACCTCTTGATGAAGGTCATAATAGGCAAATTTTTTATCAGCTCTGGAAAAAAAATATTTAGAACAGGGTGCAGAATGCTGCTGTACAAACCCTACCTTATTGTTGCGTAAGTGGCAAACTTGTCTCCGAGTTCAGTCTGGCGGCTGAGTGGTGGATTATTGCTGTGGCTGGAAGGTGAGCAAGGGTTTAATTCAGGTGCATCTAAAGTCTTAAGAATTTCCGCCCCGTTGTCCAAGTCTGGAGGGACCATGAATCATATTTTTCGAGTCGTGTGGAGTACTGCATTGGGGCGACTTGTTGTTACGTCCGAGCATGCCGTGTCGCGGCGCTCTACAAGCAAATGTAGGGTGGCAGCAGTGGGTATCTATCTTCCTTTATTATGTGGCATGCCGGACTCCTCATCTGCGTATGAAGCAGGCGGGGGGGACGACTGTAATGGATCACCTACGAGGATCGCTATCGGTAGTAGTGCTACGGGTTGTAATGATAATGCCATTGCTATCGGTAGTGGCTCCGGCGCTTCGGGTGGTTCTGCCATCAGTCTAGGTGTCAACACGCGATCAACGGGATCTTTTTCATTGGCCATCGGTTCTGGTACACAAGCCACAGCTGATAACGCTTTTGCATTCGGGTCTGGATCGATGGCATCCGCCGCTAATACGGTTGCGATAGGACGTCTGGCAAGTGCTTCAGTGAGGGGGGGGAGTGCGCTTGGCGATAGAGCCAATGCCTCCGGTGTCATGGCTCTGTCTCTCGGTTCTTATTCTCAAGCGACTGCAGATCGCTCAATTGGATTGGGCTATAGCTCAAACGCGAGTGGCCCCGACTCATTCGCCGCGGGAAACAATGCGGCAGCCTCAGGCAGCCAATCGATAGCTTTGGGAGCAAACTCGGCAGCCACGTTCAATGGCGATATTGCCTTAGGTGATGGCGCCATGGCGTCGGGCTCCGACAACTACTCAGCTATCTCTATAGGGCGAGCATCGAGCGCGGTAGGGATGGATGCCATCGCTTACGGAAACTCTGCTAATGCTTCGGCAGACTATGCCATGGCAGTTGGAAACCTCTCAGCGGCAAGTGGTGAAGCCTCGTCTGCCTTCGGCACAGGCTCGAACGCCAGTGGAAGTTATTCCCTGGCGGCTGGCAGCAATTCGGAAGCAACTAGCCATTTGTCGACTGCTGTAGGTAATAATGCTCTGGTCATTGGGGAAGGCTCTTCGGCTTTTGGCCATGGTGCAACCGTCGGTATGCGAGACGGCGATGGCAATGACACTGCAGCTGATTTCGCGTTGGCCGTAGGCAGTAATGCGAGCGCCACTGCAACTGATGCGTCGGCAGTTGGAAACAACGCGACGGCTAGTGGAGAGGGATCTTCAGCATTCGGCTCTGAATCGCTGGCAAGTCAGCTATCGACGACCGCTATGGGTAGTGGTGCTCGTGCGCGCGCTGTGGGCAGCTCTGCGTTTGGTTCAGGCGCAGTAGCCGATGGTGAGAATTCCCTTGCCATAGGTGGCTCATCCTCATCTCAAGGCGCCAGGTCCATAGCTGTAGGCTATGGCTCTATCGCGACAGCTGCTGACGCGATTTCACTGGGTTATTTTTCCATCGTTGCGGGCCAGGGCTCTTTGAGTATTGGCACCGGTAACCAAGTTATCGGGGAGCGTTCAGGTGCAATCGGTGACCCCAGCTATGTAACGGGTAATGGGACCTATACGCTAGGTAATGATAACGGCAGTCCCAGCGCGGCCATCGCCGCCGATGATGCCGGTATTTTCGGTAATGGAAACTTTCTCGGCGATAACGCTACGGGTAGCCGCATCATCGGCAACAGTAATGGCACCGAAGATACCCCCATCAATGTCGCCGACGCTTTCATACTGGGGAACAATGCTTCAGTCACGGTGGCGAACAGCGTAGTACTAGGTTCGAACTCCATCGCCAACGGCAACACCCTCGGGGATTCACCCTTCCAGCCGCTGGATGCCGCTGGTAATACCATCGAGGTCGCAGGAACGGCACCGGTGGGGGAGGTTTCAGTCGGTGCAGCCGACAGTGAGCGGCGTATCACCAACGTTGCGGCAGGGTCGGCAGATACTGATGCCGTCAACGTTTCTCAGCTCTCCGCCGTCAACGAGAAAGCGGATTACGCGAGTCAAGGCTTTAATCTCGGTGTGAACGGGAGCAGCACAAGTAATGTTGCACCAGGTGAGGCTGTACGTTTTCTCGACGGCGCCAATATCGAACTTACTCAAGACGGCGCCAATATCACTATCGCGACCGCCCCAGACATCTCCATCGATAGTCTGTCGATCAATGGTGGTGGACCTTCTATCGACGCCAGCGGTATCGATATGGGCGGCAACACCATAACCGCGTTGGGTGACGGTGCCGTCAATGCGGATAGCACCGATGCCATCAACGGAAGCCAGCTATTCGGACAGGCCAGCAACCTAGGCAACATCATCGGTGGCAACACGACGATCAATCCGGACTCGGGCGAGATCTCCACGTCGAACCTGGGTGGAACTGGCGAAGACACTATCAATGGTGCGATTGGCGCTATCAATACCGCTGCCAACGCCGGCTGGAACTTGAGCGATGCTGAGGGTAACACCGCCAACATCGGTCCGAATGGCGGCGTGACTTTCTCCGGCGACGATAATCTTGAGGTGACGCAAACTGGCGAGGACGATAGGGGTCAGGTCGCCATCCGACTCAATCGCAATCTTGACCTCAACAGCGTCACGACCGGCAATAGCCGACTGGATGATGCCGGCTTGGAGGTAACCGCTATTAGTGACAGTGGCGATGTCACTAGCACAACGGTAGTCACCAGCGCTGGCGTCAATGTGAGCGGTGGCGAGGGTCGCGGTGGGAGCGCATTGACTCAAACTGGCCTGACCGTAGCGTCTGTGGAAGTCGATGGGGAGGGCAATCCGCTCAGCGCGGTAACCGTTGCTGCCGATGGCATTGATATGGGAGGAAGCACCATTACCGCATTGCGGGATGGGGCAGTCAATGCAAACAGCACCGAGGCCATCAATGGAAGCCAGCTATTCCGCCACGCCGCCAATGTCGGGGACATCATTGGTGGCAATACGACCATCGATCCGAACACGGGTGAAATTATCACTTCTAACTTGGGGGGCACGGGTGAAGACACCATCGATGCCGCATTGGCCAAGACTAGTAATGCGGCGAATGCAGGTTGGAACGTTACAGATGACTATGGTAACGCCGCTAACATCGGTCCGAACGGAAGCGTTGCCTTCACAGGTGACAACAACCTGAGTGTTGAACAAGTTGGTGATGATAACGACGGACAGGTTGCCATCAGGCTCAATCGGAACTTAGAGCTCGATAGTGTGACCCTACCCGGAGGCCTTAGTATCAACGCCGATGGGATCGATATGAATGGTCAAACTATCTCCAATCTTGGCGATCCTACTGCGCGGGGGGACGCCGTAAATCTGGCTTACTTCGATCGCAATCGTACGCGCTATTACAGCGTCAATGATGGTGGAGAAGAAGGCGGTAACTACGATAACAACGGAGCTACCGGCCGCGGCGCGATTGCCGTCGGTGTCGACGCCCAGGCCAGAGCCGAAAACGCGATTGCCATCGGTAGAGGAGCAACAGTAGGCACCAGCAATGGCATTGCTTTGGGCGCGGACTCGATCTCAGAGGAAGCGATCGCGACGGAAGGCAGCATGATTGCAGGGCAAATGTACACTTATGCTGGCTCGGCACCGGTCGGAAACGTGAGTTTGGGCTCTGCGGGAAAAGAGCGGACGCTGACAAATATTGCCGCTGGGCGCGTGACTTCCGAAAGCACAGACGCCGTGAATGGAAGCCAGCTATATGCAACCAATCAGGCTGTGGCAGCCGTACAGGATGATGTTTTCAGGGCACAAACTGATATCACAGCGCTCGATGGGCGTGTCACCAGCGTCGAGGGTAACATCACCAACTTGAGTGGAGACATCGAGCGCCTGGGTGACCAGGCCGTGCAGTACAGCACCAATGAAGATGGTAGCGTCGATTACAGCTCTGTCGAACTCAAGGGAGAAGGCGGAACAACCATCGGTAATTTAGCCGCTGGCGACATTGCCGAAAACAGCCGCGAGGCCGTCAATGGCAGTCAGCTTTGGGAAATGCAGAACGCCATTACTGATATCAACCAAGGTGGCAGCCGTTATTTCAGAGCGAACGCCGATGGCCCAGCCGCGCAGGCCAACGGCGCGAATAGTGTTGCCTCAGGGCCCAGTAGCGTCGCCAATGGTGACAACAGCGTTGCTATGGGTAACGGTGCGGTCGCCGAGGCAGAAGGCAGTATCGCGCTTGGAGCAGGCTCACGCGCCACCCGCGCAGGCATGAACGGTGCTGAGGAAGCCTTTTCCGGCCATAGCGTTGCATCGACTCAGGGCGCGGTTTCAGTCGGCAGCGAGAATAAAGAGCGTCAGATTACTAATGTGGCCGGCGGTACCGAGGCAACCGATGCAGTCAATGTTCGCCAATTGAGCTCGGTGCAGGCCGGGGCGGTGAATTACGACCGTCACGTAGATGGCAGTGTCAACTATAGCTCGGTCACGATGGGTCAAGCGGGCTCGCCGACGCGGGTCCATAACGTCGCGTCGGGCGAGGCCGATACGGACGCGGCCAATGTAGGGCAGCTCAGGGCGATGGATCAAAATTATCGTCGCCAGATCGATGGGCTTGGAAGAAAGATCGACGATGTCAAAGATCAGGCCAATGCCGGTACGGCAAGCGCCCTGGCTGCGGCTGCCATTCCTCAAGCAACTATCGCGGGTAAAAGCATGATCGCCGTGGGCGGGGGAACGTATCAGGGAGAATCGGCAGTCGCTGTCGGCTTTTCCTGGCTATCGGATAACGGTCGGTGGACGACGCGTTTAAACCTCACGGGAGATACGCAAAACCACGCAGGCGCGGCTGTAGGCGTCGGCTTCCACTGGTAATCGAGACAAGGGGCCCTAAACCATGTCGATTCAACGGCATATTCGTTACGCAACCACCCTGGTGATGCTGGGGTGGGCCACCGTCGGCTGCTCAACGATTCAACAGCAAGAGCAAGAGTCGGTCTCTCCTCAAAAAAAGGCCATCGTCTTTCCCGATATGAAGAGTGCTTGGCAAACGCAAGGTAGTTATCCCAATTTGGCTAACCTTCGAACACTGCGTGACGGCATGAGCAAAGACCAGGTCTATGATTTACTGGGTCGCCCTCATTTTGATGAAGGCATGTTTGGAGAACATGAGTGGAACTTCATATTCCATATGCCCGATCACTTGGGGCGTTATCGAACCTGCCAATATCAGCTGCATTTTGATGATGATATGCTCGTGGATGGGCGATACTGGAAGGAGGGCGAGTGCGCGCGATCACTCGCGGAAGAAACGTCCGAGGATACGCGTGTCTCGGTCAGTGCCGATGCTTTATTTGACTTCGATAGTGACGCGCTTAGCCCGCAAGGCGAGCGCGAAATCGATGAGGTCGCATCGTGGGTCTTACAAGGGATGGCGGACGGATCATCGGTCGTCGTTATCGGGCATGCGGATCGACTAGGAGATGAAACCTATAACCAGTTACTCTCGGAGCGTCGGGCCGTAACTGTACGTCGTGCACTGATCAAGCGTGGCATTCGTGAGGATCGAATCTCATCATGGGGGGAAGGAGAGCGCCGGCCTGTCCAGCAGTGTTCAGAGGCCGCTTCGATAGGGGGGCAGCGTGCCTGCCTCGCGCCAAATCGTCGAGTCGATATTCAAATAACGGGTCATAGGGCGCGAAGATCGCACACCCCTTTAACAATCCAATAAGTCATTAATCCAGCAGTGACGAGGAGACCCACCCCAGTTGCTGGCTCGATTCAAGATAGACCTGCGTCCACCCCTGTCCCTCGCCCAAAACCGGAAGAGTCTGACCTCGCATCACTTGTGCAATTACCTTATAGGCCGTCGAGTTGCCCAATCGGATATTTGCAGTTTCGGTGGTCACTTGCTGACGTGGAAGGTGTGCGAGGTAAGTCTCTATGTTTTTTTGAGCTTCAGTGTTCCCTTGAGAAGCTGACATGGCAAACCAGAAAATCGCCCAGGCGTAGTCTTGCGGAACGCCCTTTCCTAAAGCGTACATTCTTCCCATATTGTTTTGACCATAAGAATCCCGAGCACGAGCCGCTCGCAAATACCACTGTGCAGCTAGCGTATCGTTTTTATCTAGACCATTTCCGGATTCATAGAGACTGCCCAAGTTATTTTGCGCTGCGGCGATCCTGTTTTGTGCCGCAAATCGATAATAAAAGATTGCTTTAGGTAAATCCCTTGCGACGCCAGCGCCAGCGTAGTAGAGATGGCCAAGCAAGAAAGCTGATTCGGCATCGCCCGAGTCAACCGCACGCTGCAGCCACCTCGCAGCCTGCCAAGGGTCTGGCTGCTGCCCATCGAGGCCCTGTAGATAGATTTTTGCCACATATCTTTGCGCTTCAACGTCACCACCATGAGCCGCAAGGGAGTACCACTTTTTCGCCAGATCAAACTGGCGTGGTACACCTTGTCCCCGTTCATACATTTGTGCTAGTCGAAGCTGGGACCGAACTTCGCCTTCTTCGGCAGATTGCCGCCACTCATAAATCGCGGAAGCAAAGTTTTTCAGACGGTATTCGGACGCTCCTCTGTTATAGTCGGCTAGCGCGTGGTCGGGAAGTATCAAATAAATTAAGGCGGAGGTACTGATGGCGAAAAATTTCATAAGGTTATTTCATATTTGTGGATACTAAAAAATGGTCTTTTGTGTTGGGGGTTTATTTTTCGTGCGATGAAGGGAATTTTTCAGGTGCTTTGCTATCGCGCTGAATGCCTGTCAACGCACTGATACGTGCGTGTGTCATGATGCAAACAACACCCGCAGGATTCTCAAATATCGGGTAGTTGGTGTTGCAATACAGTGCTACAGAGTTAAGGACATTGTATGCTCGTGTTGTTAAGTCTGGCTGAGTAATTCTAGCCATGAAGAGCTGCCCCTCCGTGCACGCAAGAGCCTGTTTATCAGTCGTGGCCACGCAGATTTTTGCTTGATCCACTTTCGGGTCACGATCTGAGCTTTCACAGCCGAACGTCAGTATGGCCACTAATGGAAGAAGTACGTAGTTTTTCATGGGTTCCCTTACCTGGATAAGTCTGTCAACAGTCTGTTTAAATAGTTGTCAAAAACACGGGATCGAAGGAGTGCATAAAATATTCAAAAGTAGCTCAAGGTAAAAAGCAAGTTTATTTTTGTATTTACAGTGAGGGGCTTGGAACTTTCTGGCGGATGACGTTTCAGGCAAATTTTTTATCATTGCTGGCATGTATTGGCTTTGGCAGTGGGTGGTCGTTGAATATAAGAAAAAGTATGATGGCGAGGCTGATCATCAATATCAGCTTCTCGGCTGGCTCCGCGCAGGAACTTGAAATGTTCATCGCACTTCCGACTCTGCTCTCTGACGGAGAACCCACGCGTTCTTCTTTGTTCATGTCGGCGACCCAGTGCGTTGATACTGTAGGCATCCGCGCGGGACTATGCCGTCGCGAATTCCGGGCCTATGCTCAGCCTAAGTTCGATTTACATAGTCGGGTGGTGCACAGCGTGGAAGTTCTTGCGCGCTGGCAGCATCCCCAGTATGGCTTACTGCCTCCAGCGGCATTTATAGCCACGATGACCCGCGAACAGTTGCTGGATGATTTGTTCAGCGAGCTGCTGGAGCAGAGCCTGGCTTGCCAGATAAGACTCCATCGGCAGGGTTGGGAGCTGGGTTTTTCCTTGAACCTCAGTCTGCACCAACTGGCCACTCATGCTTTGTTTGATCGCTTGATCACGCGCCTGATGCAGCATCCGTTGCCGCTATCCTCGGTGACCCTAGAGATCACCGAGGACGCACCTGCTGTTCTTGCGCCTGATATCCGTCAGCGCCTCATGTGCCTGAAGACGATTGGTGTGCGCCTATCGATGGATGACTTCGGCACGGGGTACTCCTCGCTGTGGCGGCTCAGCGAAATCCCGTTCGAGGAACTCAAGTTGGCGGGGGAGTTCACTCGACAGCTCGAAGGTTCACCTCGCGCGCGTACGATTGTCCGCAATGCGTTGACGCTGGCAGAAGACTTGCAAATGGAACTGATCGTCGAAGGCATCGAAACTCAGGAGCAGCGTTCGCTCCTGCTGGAGCTCGGTGCCAATCACGGCCAGGGTTATTTCTGCGCCAAGCCCATGTCGATGGAATCACTGGTTATATGGCTGAAACGTCTGCAAAGATCCTAGCCCACGTTTAGGTTCAGCAGATCAGGCCCAACGGCGTTTCCCTAGGGTCTGTATGAAAAGCCTTGAGAGGAATGTCAGGCAAGGCGAAAACAGCCGAGGAGCGGCCGGGGTCGCGCTCGACTTTACGGGTTGTAAATGAGCATTCCGACCGGGGTGACGCACCAGGCTGTTTTCAACGCAGAATCACCGAGTATCAGGGGTTTTCATACAGAGCCTAGGGCCTTCATGGAAAGTCTTGAGACGCTTCTTCGCCTGTGTCTCCGTAGTCCGTACCTGGTTTAACCAACGCGTGCAGATCCGGTGAGCGTGACAAACGGGAAAGCCTTGCAAATGACTTTAAAATGTTATGTTATAACCTTAAATGTAATCAGCTTTTTGTCGACACGAGTGCCCTCCGCCATGGACAGACGCACCTTCCTACAGCTGCTGTTTGCCGGCTGCACCTTGCCTGTCAGCCGCCTGGTGCTGGCCAATACCGCCGAGCAGGTTCGCGGTGCAGTATTGCGCCAGGGGGCAGAGGGCACGACCCTGCTGCTGGACCTCAGTGGCCCGATACCCGCTCGCACCTTCACCCTCGAAGCGCCACCGCGACTGGTTCTTGATCTGCAAGGCGCGGGGCTGGCGACTTCGCTTGATGGGCTGGCCCTCAAGGGCACGCCGATCAAGGCAATTCGCAGCGCAGCGACTGCAGACGGCGGCTTGCGCATTGTGCTGGACCTGCGCTCATCGGGAATTTCCGGCGAGTTGCAGACGCTCGCCCGCGGTCGGCAGTTGGCCCTGCGTCTTGGCGGATTGCCAGTTGCGGCCGCAGTGCCGACGGGCAAGGCTGTCGGGAATATGGCACCGCCGCAGGGGCGTGACCTGTTGATCGTGATCGATGCCGGTCACGGCGGCAAGGACCCAGGTGCCGTCGGCAGTGGCGGTGAGCAGGAAAAGCTTGTAGCACTGGCCATCGCCCGCCTGCTGGCGCGACGCATCGATGCGCAGAAGGGCTTCAAGGCGCGCCTGGTGCGCAATCAGGACGTGTTTATCCCGCTGCGCAAACGTGCCGAAATGGCCCAACGGCTGAACGCCGACCTGTTCATTTCCGTGCATGCCGACGCGGCGCCGAGGCGCACCGCATCCGGTGCCTCGGTGTTCGCCCTGTCCGAGCATGGTGCTACTTCGACAGTGGCGCGCTGGATGGCACAACGCGAGAACGATGCCGATTTCGTCGGGGTATCCAGCGTGTTGAAAAAACCACCCAAGGACCCGGTGGTGGCAGGTGTGCTGCTGGACATGTCGATGAATGCGACCATCTCCACCAGCCTGGACCTGGGGCATTCGGTGCTTGGCCAGCTCGAAGGCGTGGCCGGTCTGCATCAGGCCCGGGTAGAGCAGGCGGGTTTCGCGGTGCTCAAGTCGCCCAGCGTGCCTTCGATCCTGGTGGAGACTGGCTTCATGTCCAATGCCCGGGATTGCCAGCGGCTGCAGGATCCTCGTCACCAGCGCAAGGTCGCCGAAGCTATTTTCGCCGGGCTCGACAAGCACTTTCGCAGGCGCGCCCCCGATGGCAGCTACCTGGCCGCGCTCGCCGCGTACCGTCTGGCCGAGCCTGGCGCCCAAGGCTGAAGCGGGCCGCTTCGAGAACGCAGCGGGCTTGCGTATACTGTGCGCCTTTACGGTCATGGGCTGAACCCTGCGACCCGCTCACGGATCGCGCACAGAGGCTTGCCAGTACGATGACGCAAGGATGGACTTCCACCACTGAGGCACCGTTGATCTCGGTCGTCGCCCCCTGCTACAACGCCGAGAAGTACCTGGAGGCGGCACTGGCGAGCATCTTTGCCCAGGACTACCCGAACTTCGAAGTCATCATCGTCGACGACGGCTCCAGCGACCGAAGCGTCGAGATGCTCCGCGCGTTGCAATCGACCTACGATTTCACCTTGCTGACCCAGGCCAACCAAGGGGTCAGTGGTGCGCTCAATACCGGCCTGCAGCATGCCCGTGGGGTCTATGTCTCGACCCCCGATCTCGACGACATCATGCTGCCGAACTCCCTGAGTGTTCGCGCCGCCTACCTGGACGCCCACCCAAAGGTCGGTTGTGTCGGTGCGTTGATCGTCTACATGGACACCGAAGGCCGCGACATCAAGGCGCAGCAACGCACCGAAATCAAGACCTTCGATTTCGCCGAGATCCTGCGTGACGCAGTGGTCGTCGGCGCGCCCGGCTCGCTGTACCGGATGGAAGCGATGCGCGCGGCTGATTTCTACGACCCGGCCATCAAGGTCCAGGATTTCCAGATGACCTTGCGCATTGCTGCCCAGGGCTACGAGATCCACGAGCTGCCGGTGTGCGTCACCCGCTACCGCCGCCACCCCAACAACCTGTCGCGCAAGTTCAAGGTGCTGCTGGAGGCCGATCTCAAGGCCATCGCGCCCTACCAGCAGTATCCGGGCTATGCCCGTGGGCGCTCGGTGCTGGTGCACAAGGCGCTCAAGTATGCCGTGGTTGCCGACAAGGCCTACGCCTGGGATCTGCTGCGCAGCATTCCCCTGCGCCACTACAACAAGACCACCCTCAAGCGCATCAAGCGCCTGATGTTCCACCGTTGATGCCGATCGAGGAGCGCCTGCCGTGAAACTCTTCAGGAACCTGGCCGAGCGCCGCTAACGCAAGCGTCTGCGGGCGATGGACAAGCTTGAGCGTGCGGCGGAGAAGATCCGCCTGCGCTATCCGCGTAGCACGGTCGGCGTGGGCAGCTACGGTATCCCCGAGGTCACCGATTTTGGTGATGATGCCGTCCTGCGCATCGGTAATTACACTTCCATCGCCGCAGGTGTTCAGGTGCTGTTGGGAGGCGAGCATCGAACCGACTGGCTGACCACCTATCCATTTCCGGCAATGATCGACGGCCTGGAAGACATCAAGTATTACGCATCCAGCAAGGGCGACGTGGTGATCGGCAGCGACTGCTGGATCTGCACCAATGCGGTGATTCTTTCCGGAGTCACCATCGGCCACGGCGCCATCGTTGCCGCCGGGGCGATGGTCACCCGCGATGTACCGCCATTTGCGGTGGTTGGTGGCAACCCGTGCAAGTTCATCCGCTGGCGCTTCGACGAGCCGGTGCGTGAAGCCTTGCTGGAGGCGGCCTGGTGGGACTGGCCGATGGAAGAGGTCAAGCAGGTGGCGCGCATGCTCAGCAGCGCCGACCTGGACGCCTTCCTCGGATACGCCAGAGCCCGTCAGGGCCGCTGAGGCTCTATCGCTCGATTGACCGACTCCAGCGCGCGTTCCACTGCGGTCGCTGCTGGTTGACCTCGTCCCAGTTCACCACCACGGCGCTCTGCTGATACTGCTGCATCGCCTCGACCTGGCCGCGGGTGCGTTCGGTGGTCGGGGTCGTGGGGTTGGACGGAATCTGGTCGCCTTCCTCCAGCGCCGGGGCTTGGGCCGCAGGCGTGAGCAGGTAGGCGGCGAGCTTCTGCGCCAGCTCCGGCTGGTCGTTGTTGGCCACCACGCATTCGGCGA
This sequence comes from Pseudomonas wayambapalatensis, assembly GCA_014268975.2. Classification (GTDB taxonomy): domain Bacteria; phylum Pseudomonadota; class Gammaproteobacteria; order Pseudomonadales; family Pseudomonadaceae; genus Aquipseudomonas; species Aquipseudomonas wayambapalatensis. The sequence goes on from CP077096.1 coordinate 1,578,582, forward strand.
AGTTCAGCACCACTGCCCCTTCCTTGGGCTGGGCGTAGGCCACCGGGATACCCTTGGCCTGCAAGGTGGCGACCTGGGTGGGCGTCAGTGGGAACAACGCGGCCTCGTCGGTCTGCACCATCTCGGAGATCTTCGCCGAGCTGGCGATGTACTCCAGCACGTTCGGCCCGACCTGCTTGGGCCAGGCCTTGAAGCCCGGTTCGACGTTGCTTTCGTCACCGCCCTGGAGGCGGTTGTACATCAGGAAGCCGTGCAGGCCGAAGGTCGAGGAGGCCAGCGACTGGAACACCAGCTTGTCCTTGAAGCGCGGGTCTTGCAGGTCGCTCCACGAGGTTGGCGCGGCCCAGCCGTTCTTCTCGAACAGGCGGGTGTTGTAGGCCAGCCCCGTCACGCCGAGGCTGACGGCCACGGCTTCTTCCTTGATGCGTGCCTTCTGCGGAATCTGCGACAAGGCCTCGCTGGGCTGCAGCTTGCTGCACAGCCCCATCGAGATGGCCCGGTACATGATGCCGTCGTCAAGCATCACCACATGCATCTGCGGCTTCTTGCTGTTGGCCTGGACCTTGGCCAGATGGTCGGCCGAGGTGCCGGGCACGATCACCACCTTGACGTTGTTTGCCTGCTCGAAGGCCGGCAGCACCTTGTCGGCGTAGGTACGCTCCATGGTGCCGCCGTTCATGCCCAGGTACAGGGTCGGGGTGGCGGCCTGCAGCGTGGGGCTGGCGGCGAGCAGGGCCAGTGACAGGCAGGACAAGCCGGTGCCGAGCATACGTTTGACGTGTTTCATGAAAGCGACCTTCCTCTTAGTGGTTGGAGGCCAGGTCGTGACGGACCTGGAAACGACGGATGGAAAATGCCTCGATCGGCTGCCTGCTGGCGCCGTCGCAGACGAGCTCGGCCAGTGCCTCGCCGACCGCCGGGCCGATCTGGAAGCCCGCCCCGGCAAAGCCGAAGCCATGCAACAGGCCGGGTTGGGTGGTGCTGGCGCCGATCACCGGCTCGTGGTCGGGCAGATAGCCTTCGGTGCCGCTCCAGGTGCGGATCGCCTGGGTGCCAGCCAGAAACGGGTAGAGTTCGACGGCGTTGCGCAGGATCGCCAGCACCGCTGACTGCCCTGGGCGAGCGCGTTGTGCGTCGAGGGCAAAACCACGCCCGCCGCCGAGCACGCAATTGCCGCGGGCGACCTGGCGAGCATAGATGCCGCCACCCTCGACACCGGTGCTGGCATTCATCACCCAAGGCAAGGGCTCGGTGACCAGCATCGCCGGGTGGCCGGACTCCATCGGCACCGGCTCGCCAAACTGCGCCGCCAGATCGGCGGCCCAGGCACCGGCACAATTGAGCAGCCACGGCGCGCGCAGGCGCAGGCCGCTCTGGGTGTGCAGGATGAAGCGCTGGCCATCATGCTCGACGCGGCTGTCGCCGGCCTGCTCGATGACCCGTGCGCCCTGCTGGCGGGCGGCACGGGCGAAAGCGGGGGAGACCAGGCGTGGGTTGGCGTGGCCATCGTCGGCGCAGTACGAGGCGCCGACGGCGATCTCGCCGACCCAGGGGTAGCGGGCGCGCAGGGCGGCGCGGTCGAGTAGTTGCAGGTCCAGGCCGTGGTCGCGGCTGGCCGCCTCATAGCCTTGCAGTGCGACGAAGTCGGCCTCGCTGCGTGCCAGTTTCAGGTGCCCGGAGCGCAGGTATTCGCCATCGATGCCGATCAACGCAGGCAGTTCGCCCCAGATCTGGTGCGCCCGCTGCGACAACGGCAACTGCGCCAGGCTGCGCCCCTGGCGGCGCACGCCGCCGTAGTTGACACCGCTGGACTGGGCGCCGCAGAACCCACGCTCCAGCAAGGTTACCGAATGGCCACGCCGGGCCAGGGCAAGCGCCGCCGACGCGCCGACGATACCGGCGCCCATGACGATCACCTCCGATTCGATCCACGGGCTCATGCGTCATGCTCCACGCCGAAGGGCAGGGGTTTGATCGGTGCCTGGGCGCGCAGACGGCCGACCTCGTGCAGGGCCTTGCCACTGCAATGGGCGATGATTTCCGCCGCTGCCGCGCCGCACATGCGGCCCTGGCAGCGGCCCATGCCGACCCGGCAGTGAGCCTTGGCCCGGTTGATCTCCCAATGGCCTTCGCCGACCACGGCGCGCAGCTCGCCGACGCTGATCTCTTCGCAGCGGCACACCACCAGATCGTCCGGTGCCTGTTCAGCCCAGTGCTCGGGGAAGGGGAAGGCGGCTTCCAGCCCTTCACGGAAACGGCCAATGCGCGTCAGGCGTTTTTCCAGGGTGCGGCAACGCTGGGGGTCGACGGTTTGGCCGAGGTCCTGCAGCAACGCCAGGGCGGCGCGTTCGCCAGCCATTTCGGCGGCGTCGGCGCCCATGATCCCGGCGCCGTCGCCGGCGAGGTAGACATCGTGCTCGCTGCTGCGCCCGGCCTGGTCGCGGCGCGGCAGCCAGGCCCGGTTGAGCGTGCTCCACTCGAATGCGCAGCCGAGCAGGTCGGCCAACTGCGTTTCGCTGCGCAGCGCATGGGCAAAGGCCAGCGCATCGCATTCGGTGTCATGTAGCTGATCGCCCTTGCGCCATACCGCCCGTTGCACCTGTTGCCCGCCTTCGATGCGTTCCAGCGTCGCGCCCTGATGCACCGGCACGCCATGGGCGCTGAGCCAGGCGCGGTAGTACAGGCCCTTGCCCAGGGTTGCCGGTTGCTCGAGCAGCTCAGGCAGGGCGCGGCACTGGGCGCTGAAGGGCGCGCTGTCGAGCACGCCGAGGACCTTGGCACCGGCCTTGGCGTACTGGTAGGCGACCAGATAAAGCAATGGCCCGCTGCCGCAAAACAGCACGCGCTCGCCAATGGCGCAGCCCTGGTGCTTGAGCGCGATCTGCGCGGCCCCCAGGGTGTAGACCCCGGGCAGCGTCCACCCCGGCACCGGCAGCACCCGGTCGGTGGCGCCGGTGGCGATGATCAGGCGCTGGTAGGGCAGGTGCGCGGCATGGCCGTCGCGCAGGGTGTCCAGGGCGCCGTGCTCGGCGTTCCATACCAAGGTGCCGGGGCGATAGTCGATCTGCCCGGCAAGCGCATCGAGGGTCTGGTGCAGCGCGCTGGCCTTGCGGGCCTCGAAACCATAGAGCTGGCGCGCCGGTCGCGTGAAGTTGGCCGGCTGGCGGCGATAGATCTGCCCGCCGCCCTGGCTGGCTTCGTCGATCAGGACTGGATGCACACCGTGCTCCACCAGCGTCTGCGCGGCGCGGATCCCGGCGGGGCCGGCTCCGACGATCACCACGGCGCTCATGGCCGGCGCCCCGGTTCGCGCAGCACCTGCTGCCCGGTTTCCAGCGCGGTGGCGCAGGCGCGTACGCGGCGGCCATCGCCCAGCCGTACCCAGCAGTCCTGGCAGGCGCCCATCAGGCAGAAACCGGCGCGCGGCTCGGCGCTGAAGTCGCTGCCGCGCAGGTGCGCGCCGCTGGTCAATATGGCGGTCAGCAGGGTGTCGCCGAGCAGGCCACAGGCCGGCTCGCCGTCGAGGGTGAAGTCCAGCACCGGGCGCTGGTGCTCGGCGAGGCGTTTGAACAAGGCCATGTCAGTGCTTCCCTACCAGGACCCGATCCAGGCCATAGACCCGGTCGAGCAGAATCATGGTCACCGCTGTCAGGGCGATCACCAGGGCCGACACCGCAGCCATCATCGGATCGATGGACTCGGTGGCGTAGACGTACATCTTCACCGGCAGGGTCTGGGTGGCCGGCGAGGTGACGAAGATCGACAGGGTCACCTCGTCGAAGCTGTTGATGAACGCCAGCAGCCAGCCGCCGGCGATACCGGGCAGGATCATCGGCAGGGTGATCTTGCGAAACAGCGTGAAGCGGCTCGCACCCAGCGACTCGGCGGCCTGCTCGGCGCTGCGATCGACGCCGATGGCGGCGGCGATCACCAGGCGCAGCACATAAGGGGTGATCACCACCGTATGCGCCAGGACCAGCCAGGTGAAGCTGCCGTTGACCCCGAGCAGGGCGAACAGGCGCAGCAGCGCCACCCCTAGCACCAGGTGCGGAATGATGATCGGCGACAGGAACAGCACGTTGAGAAAGTCGCGTCCGGGGAACTGCAGGCGCGTGATCGCAAGCCCTGCCGGCACTGCGATCAGCGTCGCCAGGCTGGCGGCGAGAAACGCCAGCTGCAGGCTGTTTTTGAAGGCTTCGAGGAAGTCGGCGCGCTCGAATACCGCTTCGAACCAGCGCAGCGAGAACCCCGCCGTAGGAAGGCTCAAGGTGTTTTCCGGGGTGAATGCCACCAGGCACACCACCACCAGTGGTGCGAGCATGAAGACCACCACCAGGCTGTGGAAGGTCAGGGCCAGAGGACCGTTCTTGGACATGAGTTACCCCAGCGATTTCTTGTAGCGGCGTTCGATCATGTGGTTCCACGACAGCATGATCAGCAGGTTGACCAGCAGCAGGGCGATGGCGATGGCCGCGCCCATGGGCCAGTTCAGGTCGGCCAGGTACTGGTCGTAGACCAGCGTGGCGACCATCTTCAGCCGGCGCCCGCCGAGCAGGCCGGGGATGGCGAAGGAACTGGCGGCCAGGCCGAAGACGATCAGCGTGCCGGACAGCACCCCCGGCATCACTTGCGGCAGCACCACCAGGCGCATGACCTTGGTTTGGCTGGCGCCCAGTGACAGCGCGGCCTGTTCGGCGGCGGGGTCGAGCTTCTGCAGGCTGGTCCAGACCGGGATGATCATGAACGGCAGCATCACGTGGACCAGCGCGACGATCACCGCGAACGGGGTGTACAACAGCTTAATCGGCGCGCCACCCAGGGCCTGGATCGCGTGGTTGACCAGCCCGTCGGCGCCCAGCAACAAGCTCCAGCCGAAGGCGCGCACCACCACCGAGATCAGCAGTGGGGTGAGGATCACCACCAGGAAGATCGAGCGCCACGGGCTGCCCATGCGGCTGAGGATGTAGGCCTCGGGTACGCCGATCACCACGCACAGCAGGGTGACCAGGGCGCTGATCCAGAAGGTGCGCCAGAAGATTTCGAGGAAGTAGCTGTCGCCGAGCAGGGCCAGGTAGTGCTCGAAGGTCCAGTGGTCGGCGCGGATGCCGACTTCGTAGTCGAACACATTGAACGACAGCACCAGGGTCAGCAGCAGAGGCACGACCAGCAGGGCGGCGAACAGCGCCAGTGCCGGCGCCGACAGCAGGTAGCCGCGCAGGTCACGGTGTTGCCTGGCGCAGGTGGCGGGGGCAGGCATGGCGCTGTTCATGCGCTCACCTCGTCGGCAGCGAGCACCCGCAGCAGCTCGGGCTGCCAGTCCAGGCCGACATCGACACCTTCACCGAGCGGTGCGCTGCCATCGTTGCGCCGCACCACGGTCAGTTCGCCCAGCGGTGTGCCGATGCGGTACAGCCATTGGCTGCCAAGGAAGTAGCGGGTCAGGATGCGGCCCTGCAGGCGACCGGCGCCGTTGTCGAGCAGGTCGATCTTTTCCGGGCGCAGGCTCAGGGTCAGGCTGGCGTCGCGGCTGTGTTGCACCTGTGGCAGGCCCGCGCCGTCCAGCTCGCCGGGCAACAGGTTGGCCTTGCCGACGAAGTCGGAGATGAAGCGGGTGCGCGGGTGTTCGTAGAGGCGATACGGCTCGTCGACCTGGGTGACGCGCCCGGCCTGCATCACCACCACGCGGTCGCTGATCGACAGGGCTTCGGCCTGGTCGTGGGTGACCATCAGCGTGGTGATGCCGACTTCGCTCTGGATCCTGCGGATCTCGAACTGCATCTCTTCGCGCAGGTTGGCGTCGAGGTTCGACAGTGGCTCGTCGAGCAGCAGCACCGGTGGTTCGATCACCAGCGCCCGGGCCAGGGCCACACGCTGGCGCTGGCCACCTGACAGTTCGCGTGGATAGCGTTGGGCATGCCGGTCCAGGCGCACCAGCGCCAGTACCTCGGTCACCTTGCGGCGAATCTCGGCTTCGGGCTGCTTGCGCATGCGCAGGCCGAAGGCGACGTTGTCGGCAACGGTCATGTGCGGGAACAGGGCGTAGCTCTGGAACACCACACCCAGGCCACGGCTGCTGGGCTTGGCGTGGGTGATGTCGCGTCCGTCGAGCAGGATGCGGCCGCTGCTGACGTCGACGAAGCCGGCGATCATCTGCAGGGTGGTGGTCTTGCCGCAGCCTGAAGGTCCGAGCAAGGAGACGAATTCGCCTTGTTCGATGGCGAGGTTGGTGGCGACCACGGCGTCGATCGCGCCGTAGCGTTTGCAAAGATTGTCCAGTTGCAGAAAGGCCATGACTGCGTTCCACCTGTCTTTTGTCGCGTGTCGGGCACACTTGTTGTTGGGGGCAGATGCAAGGAGGCAAATCGAGGACCGATGAATACTCACGAGGCCACCGGTGTGTTGTTCGATTTGTCCCGGTGGACGCAGAGTAGGCGCAAGCCTAGGATGGCCTCAATGGCGAATTTCACTGAGTCGAGCACTATTTTCAGTTTTATTCGCTCAGTGAAATTCAGATAAGGAAAAGCACAAATTGAATTCCGATAAACGAAATCATGAAGAGCCTGGGGTCAGTGTGGTCTCGCGCTTGTTCGCGGTGCTGCGGGTATTGGGCGAGGCGCCGGTGGAGGGCATGCGGGTGATCGAGCTGGCCGAGCAGGTCGGCCTGTCGCAGCCGACCGTGCACCGGCTGGTGCGCAGCCTGGTGGATGAAGGCATGGTCGAGCAGGAGGCGCGCAGCAAGCGTTATCGTTTGAGCCTGGCGTTCTTTGCCCTGGCGGCGCGGGCAGGCAACAGCGGCAACCTGCGCGATCTGGTGCGGCCCAGCTTGCTGCGTCTGTCGGCCTCGCTGGGGGACTCGCTGTTTCTGCTGGCGCGCAGTGGGTTCGATGCGGTGTGTCTGGATCGCAGCGAAGGGCCGTATCCGATCCGTACCTTCACCGGCGATATCGGTGGGCGTGTGGCGTTGGGCGTGGGGCAGGGGAGCCTGGCGATCCTCGCCTTCCTGCCGGAGGAGGAGCGCGAGGCGGTGATTCGCAACAATCTGCCGCGGCTACGGGATTTTCACCTGTACGACGAGGTGTTCCTGCGTGCGGAGGTGGAGAACGTGCGGCGCCAGGGTTATGCCGCACGCAATACCGGCGTGCTGCCCGGCATGGCCGGGCTGGCGGTGCCGATCCTCGATGGCAATGGCCATGCCGTGGCGGCGTTGAGCGTGGCGACCATCAGTGACCGGCTGGGGCCGGAGCGCCTGCCGATGGTGGTCGAGTTGCTCAAGCGCGAAACGACGGCGATCGGGCCGAGGATCAATCCGTTCGATCCGACCTTGCGCCATCCTTCGCGGGTGTTCGGGGAGTGAATGTCGCGGTGTCCCTTTCGCGGGCAAGCTCGCTCTTACCCTGTGGGGGCTTGCCCGCGAAAAGAACAGCGCAGTACCGGCGATCAGGTCCTGAACTGCTCCATCAGTGCCTGCTGCTGATTGGCCAGGCGGTTCAGCGCCTGGCTGATCCGCGCCGACTCTTCGGCCTGCCCTGACAACGACTCGGTCACATCACGAATACCCGCCACGTTGCGGTTCACCTCCTCAGCCACCGCGCTCTGTTCCTCGGCCGCCGACGCGATCTGCAGGTTCATGTCGCTGATCACCGCCACGGCCTCGCCGATTCGCTGCAGGGCCGGGAGCGCCTGGTCCATGCGCTGGGCATTGTCCTGGGCCTGGCGTTGACCGGCCTGCATGGCATCGACCACATCGCGCGTGCCTTGCTGCAGGCCTTCGATCACCACGCGGATCTCCTCCACCGACACCTGGGTGCGCTGGGCCAGGTTGCGCACCTCGTCGGCGACCACGGCAAACCCTCGGCCGGCTTCGCCCGCACGGGCGGCCTCGATGGCGGCGTTGAGGGCCAGCAGGTTGGTTTGTTCGGCGATGGCGCGGATCACCTCCAGTACAGAGCCGATCTGCTCGCTGCGCCCGGCCAGCGAACGGGCTTCGTCCATGGCCGCATCCATGCCCGCGGCCAGGTTGGCGATGGTCTGGCGGGTACTGGCGACCAGTTGCAGGCCCTCCTGGCTGGCCTGGTCGGCACCTTGCGCAGCCTCGGCAGCCTGCGAAGCGTTGTGGGCGACATCCTGCGCTGTGGCGCTCATCTCGTTGGCGGCGGTGGCCACCTGCTCGATCTCGCGGTGCTGCAGTTGCATGCCGGCACTGGTCTGGCTGGCGATGGCGGCCGACTGATCGGCCGTGCCGCGTGCTTCGTGCAGCGACGCCTTGACCTGGGCGATCACCGGCTGGAGCTTGTCGAGGAAACGGTTGAACCAGCCTGTCAGCTGGCCCAGTTCGTCGTCGCGGGCGTAGTCCAGGCGGCGGGTCAGATCGCCCTCGCCGCTGGCGATATCGCGCAGGCGCTCGGCCACGGCCAGGATTGGCCGCGTCACGCCGCGGGCGGTCAGCCACACCAGCAGCAGGCCGAGCACGGCAGCGACCAGGCCGATCAGCAGGCTGGTGAGGTTGGCCTGCTGGTTGTGGGTGTCCAGACGCTGGTTGACCGCCACGGCGGGGGCGCGCAGCACCACTTCAGGTACTTCCAGCAGCACCTGCCAGGGCGCGGCGCCAGGGATCGGTGCGAACGGATGGGAGACGCGCAGCATCCCGCCTTCCTGGCGCTCGACTGGCTGACCGGTGCGCATCGGTGCCACCAGTTCGCGCACCGCCTCACCCAGCGCCTGCTCCAGGGGCTTGCTCAACTGGCTGGCGTCCTGGCTGTGCCCGGCCAGCAGGCCGACGGGGCTGACGATGCTGACCTGGCCCTGGCCTTCGAACAGCTCCTGGCGCCCAGCCAGGCTCAGTTGCTGTAGGTTGTCCAGGCCGATGTCCAGGCCGACCACGCCGATCACCTTGCCGTCTTCCAGCAGTGGCAGGGCGATGCTGGTCATCAGCACCTGACGGCCGTTGACTTCGTCGAAGTAGGGGTCGAGCACACAGGCCTTGGCGGTTTCCAGCGGGCAGGTCAGCCAGCGGTTGTAGGCTGAGCCGTTGGCGCCGATGCTGGTGTCGGCCAGCATCGATTCGGGCATCGCTTCGGAGGCGACGTCGCCTGAGCCTTCGCGCGACCAGTACAGCGAGAAGCGCCCTTGCTCGTTGCTGCCCAGCTCGGCCTGGCCGCTGAAACGCGCGTCCTGGTGCTCCAGGGCGTCCGGTTGAAACACCAGGTAGAGGCCGATCAGGTCAGGGTTGCCTGCCAGTGCCGTACCGGCTTCCTTCACCAGTTCGCTGCGCAACTCGTCGCCCCCGCGCGCCCTGAGCACCTGCACCACGCGGGCGAAGCCATTGCCGTACTGATAAGCGTCCATGAAATAACGCTGGATGCGCAGCGACTGGGTCTCGGCGTGGGCCTGCAGGCGCTGCCGCGCGCTTTGATCGAGCAGTTCGGTGTTGGCGGTGAACACCTGTTCGGCGCTGCGTCGGGATTGGATCAGCGAAGTGGCCACCAGCAAGGTGACCACCGCCAGCAGGCAGAGCCCGGCAAGCAGGGTGATTTTCCACTGGATGGAGAGACGGCGCAGCGACATGGAGCGTTTCCTTCTCGATCAAGACAACGTCCGCGGTCAGGCGCGGGCGTTGTCGGCAGGGTGGGTCATTCGGCCACGTAGCTTGGTGGGGCGACGCGGAACGCCTTGGTCAGCCAGGCCAGGTACAGCACGCCGCACAAGGCCCAGGCGCCGCCGAACGCCAGTGAGTGCTCGTCCAGGTCGATCCACAGCACGGCGATGATGCAAAAGCCTATCGTCGGCAGCACCAGATACTTGAGGTTGTTGGTCAGGCCCTTGTTGCGCCGTTCGCGAACATAGCAATGGTTGATGACTGACAGGTTGACGAAGCTGAAGGCCATCAGTGCGCCGAAGTTGATCACCGAGGTGGCGGTCACCAGGTCGAAGAAGATCGCCGACAGGGCGATCACGCCCACCACCACGATGTTCAGCACCGGGGTGCGATAGCGCGGGTGCAGACGGGCGAACAGGCGGGCCGGGATCACCTCGTCGCGGCCCATCACGAACAGCAGGCGGGACACGCTGGCCTGGGACGCCAGGCCCGAGGCGATGGTGTTGATCACTGTGCAGGCGATGAACACCGACTGGAACAGCTTGCCACCGACGTACAGGGCGATTTCCGGCAGGGCCGCTTCATGATCCTGGAAGCGGTCCATGGTCGGGAAGTACGCCTGGATGAAGAACGACATGATGATGAACACCACGCCGCCGATCAGGGCGATCAGGAAGATCGCGCGTGGGATGGTGCGTGCCGGGTCGCGGGTTTCTTCTGACAGGCAGGTGACGGCGTCGAAGCCCAGGAACGAGAAGCACAGGATGGTTGCGCCGGCGACCAGCGCGCTGAACTGCGTCTGTTCATCGGCGAACGGCGTCAGCGTCCAGGCCGTGCCCAGCCCTTCGCCCTGGTGCAGGCCGCGCACGCAGAGGTAGACGAACACGGCCATGATCGCGATCTGCGCCGCCACGAACAGGGTATTGAAGTTGGCCACCAGGTTGATGCTGCGCATGTTGACCAGGCTGATCAGGGTGACGAAGGCCACCACCCAGACCCATGCCGGCACCTCGGGGAACATTGCCGACAGGTACAGCTTTGCCAGCAGGGCGTTGACCATCGGCAGCAACAGGTAGTCGAGCAGCGACGACCAGCCGACCAGGAAACCGACGTGCGGGTTGATCGCACGTTGCGTGTAGGTGTAGGCCGATCCCGACTCCGGGAAGCGCCGCACCAGCGTGCCGTAGCTCACGGCGGTGAACAGGATACCCAGCAGGGCCAGGATATAGGCGCTGGGCACGTGACCGGCGGTAATGCCGGAGACGATGCCGAAGGTGTCGAAAACGGTCATCGGTGCGATGTACGCCAGACCGATGATCACCACCTGCCAGAGGCGCAGGGACTTGCGAAACTGCTCGTGACGATTGGCAGGGTGCTCAGGCTGCATGCTGGCACTCCCGGCGAAGGCGGGACGAAGCGGGCGACGGGCACGGCAAGGTCGAGCGGATGGGCTCCATGTTGTTCACCTTTTATAGCGGAGCGAAGGTTCGCGCGTGGGCGCGTGATCAGTACGGGCGGGGCCGGCGAAACGGCGGCGCCTGGGGGCAGGGGCGGACAGGCATGATGGCGGCGCGGTCTTTTTTCTTGATGTGGAGGGCGCGGAGCAAGGTGGGGAAAATAAAAGACGATTGGACGGTTGGGTGTCAAGTTAAACATGACAGATTGATTGGTTTTCAGGTTTTTATCGGCTTTTTTTTCGCTGAAAATGTGTTTTCCTGGATGTTTAGGGCAAAAAGCAGATTTTAGTGTTCGTAAAATTTTACGATCGGCGCCGTCGGAGTTATCTGTCGGCAGTTGTAGGACGCGTCGCAAGTGCAGGAAAATCTCCCGGGTGGACACCGCGCCAGGCAAGCGACAGTGCTACGCTTGGCACCCCGGTCGCGTGCTTCGCGCCACCACCAGCCCTATGGACAGCAATCGGTTCTATTCATGAAGAAGTCAGTAGGCATCCTTTCCGGCCTGGCCGTCGCCATCGCCGTCGTCACCACTGCCGGCGCTTGGTACACCGGCAAACAGCTGCCGACGGAGCTGGAGCAGTCCATCGCCCGCGGTAACGCGGAGTTGCAGAAGGCGCTGGTCGGTGCGGGTGGCACCATGACCATCGAGCTGGTCTCGCTGGACCAGCACCTGTTCACCAGCGATGCGCAGTACCGGCTCAAGGCCAGTGACCTGCGTATCGGCGAAGGTGCGCCGTTGAGCTTCGAGGTCGGTGTGACCGACCACATCGAGCATGGCCCTTTCCCCTGGTCGCGAGTCAAGGCGTTCAAGCTGCTGCCGGTGATGGCGGTCAGCAACAGCCAGTTGCAGAAGGATGACAACACCGCATCGTGGTTTGCCGCCGCAGGCGACAAGTCGCCAGTGGTCGGCCAGGTCAGCCTGGGTTATGGCGGTGGTGTCGAGAGCGACATCCGGCTGGCGCCGGTCAAGCTGGACGAAGGTGATGGCAATGTCCTCGACTTCGCCGGCATGCAACTGGTGCTCAAGGGGGATCGTGAAGGCAAGGCGGTGGAAATCCACGGCAATGCCGAGCGTCTGGACATGACCCTGGTTGGTGATGATCACCCGCCGGTCAAGTTGCAGTTCAATGGTTTCAAGATCGGCGGCGAGCTGGCCAGTACCGGGCACGACATGATCTATGTCGGCCACCTGAACCTGCTGCTGGCCGATCTGCAAGCCACGCTCGGGCCGAAGCAGGACGTGCTGGTGCTCAAGGGGCTGGAGCAGAACAACCTGTACAGCGCCGAGGGCCAGGACAAGCTGGGCGGGCGCCTGGAGTACAAGGTGTCCGATATCACCTACGCCGGTCGCGCGGTAGGCAGCGGGCAAATGGTGCTGAGCATGAAGTCGGTGAACATGCCGGCCACCCAGGCACTGCTGGAGTGGTATCAGACCAAGGTGCCCGAGCTGCAGGAAGCTGCTGCCCGTGGCGAGGCGGTGCCGTCGCTGAACATGAGCCCCGAGGAGACCGCCAAGGTCCAGGGCGACCTGCAGAAATTGTTGGCCGACAAGCCGCAGCTGGCGCTGGAAGACCTGTCGTTCAAGACGGCGAATGGTCAGAGCCACTTCAACCTGTCGCTGGACCTCGCCAATCCGACGTCCTTCGACCTGCCGCCAGACCAGATCGCCAAGCAAATGGTGACCCGCCTGCAGGGCAAGCTGTCGCTGTCCAAGGCGATGGTCGGCGACCTCGCCACGCTGCAGGCGCTGCTTGACGGTCAGACCGACGCCCAGGCCATCGCCCTGCAGTCGGGCCAGGCCGGGGAAATGCTCGGCATGATGGCGCTGCAGAGCGGCATGGCCACGGTCGAGGGTAACGACGTGGTGTCGAGCCTGCATTACGCCGATGGCATGGTGGACTTCAACGGCAAGAAGATGACTGTCGAGGAGTTTGCCGTGCTGATGAGCATGCACCTGGCGGCTTTGTCACCACAGGGCTGACGATTGCCTTGAGTTCTGCGCGGGTAAACCCGTTCCTGCAGTGGTGGTGTACCTCTGGGGGGCGGGTTTATCCGCGAATGCCTTATCCTGGCAAAAACACCTTTTGCATTCCCCCGATTGCCTGTAGCCTTCGCCGTCCGATAATAATCCGCGCCCGCAGAGGGGTCGCGATGGCCCGCCACTGCCGGCCATCCGGCACCGTTAGCCGATCTGCCAGGGCCGGGTGGTACACTCGACTGACGCGCACGCAGGTCCAGCGATCATGACCCAGATTTCCGAACGTCTCCTGGTTCAAGCCCACCTTGACGCCAAGCAGCCCCATCCGCTGACGCCCGCGCAGGAGGCCGATTACCGTGCGGCCATCGCTGCCGAGCTCAAGGCGCAGAATGCGGTTCTGGTTGCCCACTTCTACTGCGATCCGGTGATCCAGGCCCTGGCCGAGGAAACCGGTGGTTGCGTTTCCGACTCGCTCGAAATGGCCCGCTTCGGCAAGAACCATCCGGCTGAGACCGTGGTGGTCGCCGGTGTGCGTTTCATGGGTGAGACCGCGAAGATCCTCACCCCGGAAAAGCGCATTTTGATGCCGACCCTGGAAGCCACCTGCTCCCTCGACCTGGGCTGCCCGGTGGAGGAGTTCTCGGCGTTCTGCGATCAGCACCCGGAACGTACCGTGGTGGTTTATGCCAACACCTCGGCAGCGGTAAAGGCGCGTGCCGACTGGGTGGTGACCTCCAGTTGCGCGTTGGAGATCGTCGAGACCCTGATGGATAACGGCGAGACCATCATCTGGGGCCCGGACCAGCATCTGGGCCGTTACATCCAGAAGAAAACCGGCGCCGACATGTTGCTGTGGGACGGTGCCTGCATCGTTCACGAAGAGTTCAAGTCGCGCCAGTTGGCCGACATGAAGGCGCTTTATCCGGATGCAGCGATCCTGGTGCACCCGGAGTCGCCGGAGTCGGTGATCGAACTGGCCGATGCGGTGGGGTCTACCAGCCAGCTGATCAAGGCTGCGCAGACGCTGCCCAACAAGACCTTCATCGTCGCCACCGACCGCGGCATCTTCTACAAGATGCAGCAGCTGTGTCCGGACAAGGTATTCGTCGAAGCGCCGACCGCCGGCAATGGCGCCGCCTGCCGCAGTTGTGCGCACTGCCCGTGGATGGCGATGAACACGCTGGAGCGCACGCTGGATTGCCTGCGCAAGGGCAGCAATGAGATTTTCGTCGAGCCTGCGCTGATTCCGCGTGCGATCAAGCCGCTGAACCGGATGCTGGACTTTACCCAGGCGGCGCGTCTCAAACTCTCCGGTAACGCCTGACGCCAGACCGCCGCTCCCTCAGTGAGTGATGTCCTCGCTCGCTGTGGGAGCGGGCTCGTCCCGCGATTGGGGCGCGCAGCGGCCCCTGTCCATATCAGCGCATCATGTCCTTGACCATCCGCTGCTGCTCCATGATCTCCCGCTGGCGCTGGTCGATCTGCGAAGCCAGTGGGAAGTTGCTTCCTGCCCGGCGCTTGGCGTAGTCCAACTGCTGGATTGCCTGATCGAAATCGCCCACCAGCGTGAAGTACTCCGCCCGTGCCCGGTGCAGGCCAATCGTGTTGCCTGACAGCCCGCGCACCTCGGCTACGTCGTACCAGACATCCGGGTCGTCCGGCCGGTTCTTGACCAGGTCGTCCAGCACCTTTTCTGCTTCGGCTGGCTTGCTCTGCTTGACCAGCAGGTCGGCGCTCACCTGCTTGAGCGGGTAGTTACCCGGATACAGCCCTTGCATGCGGGTGACGCGCTGCTGGGCATCGGCCAGGCGGTTGTTGGTGATGTCCAGGTCGATCTGCGCCAGGTTGTAGGTGATGTCGTTGGGCGCCTTGGCCAGCAGCGGCTTGAGGTTTTCCCGTGCCTCGTTCAGCTGGCCACCCTTGATCTGCGCCAGGGCCAGACCGTAGCGGGCAGCGTCGAGGTTGGGGTTTTCGTCAAGCTGGGCACGGAAGCGCTTGGCCGCGAGGCCCGGCGTGCCTTCGTAGGTGAGGGCGACGCGGGCGCGGATCAGTTGGTAGCGCAGGCTGTCTTCGAGGCCGCCCTTGGGCGCCTGTTCTGCGCGGTTGCGGGTGTCGGCGATACGCGATTCGGTGACTGGGTGGGTCAGGAGGAATTCCGGCGGCTTGGCGTCATAGCGGTACTGGCGGGCCAGGCGCTCGAACATGCTCGGCATGTTGCGTGGGTCGTAGCCGGCCTTTTCCAGGTTGAGGATGCCGATGCGGTCGGCTTCCTGCTCGTTCTGCCGCGAGAAGCGCCGCTGCTCCTGCAGGGCAGCGGCCTGGGTGCCGGCGATCACGCCGATCCCGGCGTCGCCGCCGCCACCGGCAGCCAGCACGATACCGGCCAGCAGCGCCGCCATCATGGGCAGTTGCATACGCTGCTGGGCCTCGACGCCGCGGGCGAAGTGGCGTTGCGACAAGTGCGCCAGTTCGTGGGCCAGCACCGAGGCGTACTCGCCTTCGGTCTGGGCGTTGAGGAACAGGCCGCCGTTGACCCCGACGATGCCGCCGGGCGCGGCGAAGGCGTTGAGCTCGCGGCTGTCGATCAGGATGAATTCCAGGCGCCGGTCCTGCAGCTGGCTGGTCTCGGCCAGCCGGTACACGCTGGTTTCGACGTAGTCCTTGAGCTGTGGGTCGTTGAGCTGGTTGACCTGTCCGCGCAGCAGGCTCAGCCAGGCGCGGCCCAGGTCGTGCTCCTGTTTCGGCGAAACGATCGCAGAGCTGGCATCACCCAGCGACGGCAGGTCGTCGGCATGGCCAGGAAGGGCCATCAGGCAGGCCAGCGTCAGCAGGGTAGGGCGCAGTAGATTCATGCACGAAGCTCGCGTCGATCAAAACCCTTACTGTAGCCCGCTCGCACCTTGCCGACCAGTGGCGGTATCCTACGGACATCGTCTGCAACACCTTATTGCGCCCGCCATGGAGACTCCTGATGATCGACACCCCGACCTGCGACGCTGAGCTCGACGCCAGCGGGCTGAACTGCCCATTACCGCTGCTCAAGGCGAAAATGGAGCTCAATCGCCTGGCCAGCGGCGCGGTCCTCAAAGTAGTGGCCACCGATGCCGGCTCGCAGCGTGACTTTCGCACGTTTGCCCAGCTTGCCGGTCATACGCTGCTTCGTGAAACGGCCGAGTCAGGGACCTACACCTACTGGCTACGCAAGGCCTGAGTCTTCTTTCCCAAGGATCGTCAATGTTCAAAGTGCTTCGCGACTGGATGCAGCGCTACTTTTCCGATGAGGAAGCGGTGGTGCTGGCGGTCCTACTGTTCCTGGCCTTCACCGTGGTGCTCACGCTCGGCGGCATGCTCGCGCCGGTGCTGGCGGGCATGGTCCTGGCGTTTCTCATGCAGGGGCTGGTCAACGCCCTGGAGCGCTTCAAGGTGCCGACGCGCATGGCGGTGTGGCTGGTGTTCGCCCTGTTCATGGGGGCGCTGGGCGTGTTCCTGGTAGTGCTGGTGCCGTTGCTGTGGCACCAGTTGATCACCCTGTTCAACGAGTTGCCGGGCATGCTCGGCAAATGGCAATCGCTGTTGTTGCTGCTGCCGGAGCGCTATCCGCACCTGGTCTCCGACGAGCAGGTGCTGCGCGCCATCGAGTCGGTGCGTGGCGAGATCGGCAAGTTCGGCCAGTGGGCGCTGACGTTCTCGCTCTCCAGCCTGCCGCTGCTGGTCAACGCGATGATCTACCTGGTGCTGGTGCCGATCCTGGTGTTCTTCTTCCTCAAGGACCGCGAGATGATCGCCCGTTGGGTCAGCGGCTACCTGCCGCGTGAACGCAGGTTGCTGACCCGCGTGGGCGACGAGATGAATCGGCAGATCGCCAACTACATCCGCGGCAAGGGCATCGAGATCCTGATCTGCGGCATCGCCACCTATATCGCTTTCATCAGCCTGGGGCTCAACTACGCGGCCTTGCTGGCGCTGCTGGTGGGGCTGTCGGTGGTGGTGCCCTACGTGGGGGCGGTGGTGGTGACCGTGCCGGTGACCCTGATCGCGCTGTTCCAGTGGGGCTGGGGTGATCAGTTCTTCTACCTGATGGCGGTGTACGCGATCATCCAGGCGTTGGATGGCAACGTGCTGGTACCGCTGCTGTTCTCCGAAGCGGTGAGCCTGCACCCGGTGGCAATCATCTGCGCGGTGCTGCTGTTCGGTGGGCTGTGGGGGTTCTGGGGGATCTTCTTCGCCATTCCCCTGGCGACGCTGTTCAAGGCGGTACTCGACGCTTGGCCGCGGCAGGAGCCGACGGTGGCGCCACTACTGTAGGACTGTGGTGTTCTTTTCGCGGGCAAGCCCGCTCCTACAGGTGTAGGAGCGGGCTTGCCCGCGAAAAAATTCAAGGTGATATCAGGCCTTGTTCAGGGCCTGCGCTGCCGCCAGCACCGCATCCACATGCCCGGGCACCTTCACCCCGCGCCATTCCTGGCGCAGCACACCGTCCTTGTCGATCAGGAAGGTGCTGCGGTCCACGCCCAGGTATTCCTTGCCATACAGCTTCTTCAGCTTGATCACGTCGAACAGCTGGCACAGCGCCTCGTCCTTGTCGCTGATCAGCTCGAAGGTGAAGCCTTGCTTGGCCTTGAAGTTCTCGTGGGACTTGAGGCCATCACGCGAGACGCCCAGCACCACGGTGTTGGCAGCCTTGAAAGCTTCGTGCTGGTCACGGAAACCCTGGCCCTGGGTGGTGCAGCCCGGCGTGCTGTCCTTGGGGTAGAAGTACAACACCACCTGCTGGCCCTTGAGCGCGGACAGGCTGATGGTCTGGCCACTGGTGGCCTGGGCCTGGAAGTCGGCAACGGGTTGGTCGATGGCAACGGCCATGGGAGCTCCTTAGACAGGGTTCTGTGGACGCCAGGGTTCGATCAGCGCGTCCAGGTTCAGGGCGTCGGCGAAATCCAGGAACTGGTCGCGCAGCCAGCTGATCTGGGTGCCGGCCGGCAGGATCACGGTGAACTGTGCGTTGAGCATGCTGCTGCCAGTCTGCGGGGCGAGGTAGGTGTCGCAGGTCATCCCGTCGAGCTCGACGCGGTGGTCGAGGAAGAATTGGCACAGCTCGTTGATGATGTCCGGGCGATAGGCGGCGCTGACGTAGGCCACGTAGGGCAGTGCCTGCGGGCGCACCTCCTGCTCAGCGCTGCGCACCACGTCGAGGGTAAGCCCGTGCTTCTTGCCAAGGCCGGGCAGGGTGGTCTCAAGACGGGCCAGGGCATCCCAGCTGCCACCGACCTGCAATACCAGGGCGCTGGTTTCGCCGTGGCGCGACAGGCGCGAGGTGACGACCGCACAGCGGTTTTCGAAAGCGGCGCGGCTGAGGACGTTGGCAAGCTCCATGGGATTGGGGCCCAGGGCACTGATGACGAGGAATTGTTCGCGGGGGGCGGTGGACATGCAGCATTCCTAAAGCGATGAGCGGTCGGCGAAGGACGAGAGCAAGCCTCACTGTCGCCCTTATTCGCAGCCCTGTGGGGCATGACGAAGTACTGGCGTGGAGCACTGTCGACGGCCCGGCGGGCCGCACTGCGCCGATCAAAGAATCAAGGGTAGCGAAAAGCGACGCCGAGGGGAATGCTCCGCCCGCCAGCTTCGCTTGTGCAAGGTCGATGGCGCCAGTACCATTACCGCTCTCTTTTTCCGGCAGGAGCAGTTTCATGATCGCGGGCAGTATGGTGGCATTGGTCACACCCATGGATGCACAAGGGCGTCTGGATTGGGACAGCCTCGATAAACTTGTAGACTTCCACCTGGAAAAAGGCACCCACGCGATCGTTGCTGTCGGCACCACCGGTGAATCCGCCACCCTGACCGTCGAAGAACACATCCAGGTCATCAAGCGTGTGGTCAAGCGCGTAGCTGGCCGCATCCCGGTCATCGCCGGCACTGGCGCCAACTCCACCGCCGAAGCCGTGCACCTGACCCAGAACGCCAAGAACGCCGGTGCCGACGCCTGCCTGCTGGTGGTGCCGTACTACAACAAGCCGACCCAGGAAGGCCTGTACCAGCACTTCAAGCACATCGCCGAAGCCGTCGACATCCCGCAGATCCTCTACAACGTGCCCGGCCGCACCTCCTGCGACATGCAGGCCGAGACCGTTATCCGCCTGTCCACCGTGCCGAACATCATCGGCATCAAGGAAGCCACCGGCGACCTGGCCCGCGCCAAGGCGATCATCGACGGCGTGAGCAAGGACTTCATCGTCATGTCCGGCGATGACCCGACCGCCGTCGAGCTGATCCTGCTGGGCGGCAAGGGCAACATCTCCGTCACCGCCAACGTCGCCCCGCGCGAAATGGCCGATCTGTGCGAGGCCGCCCTTGAGGGCAATGCCGAGAAGGCCCGCGCGATCAACGAACAACTCATGCCGCTGCACAAAGACCTGTTCTGCGAAGCCAACCCGATCCCTGTGAAGTGGGCGCTGGTGGAAATGGGCCTGATGCACAAGGGCATTCGCCTGCCGCTGACCTGGCTGAGCGAAGGCTGTCACGAAAAAGTCCGTACTGCCTTGCGCCAGTCCGGCGTACTGGTTTAATCGAGGAAGTACACCGCATGAAGCGACTGGCTGGTCTTTCCGCGCTCGCCCTGATCATCTCCAGCACCAGCGGGTGCGGCTGGCTGTGGGGCGAGGATGGCTATTTCCGCGACCGTGGCAGCGATTACCTGCAGGCGCACCCGACTGCGCCGATGCAACTGCCGCCGGACGCCGCCAACGTCAAGCGCCTGGATCCGCTGCTGCCGATCCCGCGCAACGTGGCCGACGACAACGCCACTGGCGAGTTCGAAGTTCCGCGTCCGCAGCCGCTGTCGGCCAGCGCCGACGTCAGCGATTTCACCCTGCAGCGCAGCGGTGCCAACCGTTGGGTGCTGGCCCAGCGCTCGCCGGCCGAAGTCTGGCCGGTCGCGCGCCAGTACTTTGAAGACAATGGTTTCCGCATTGCCGAAGAGCGTCCGCAGACGGGTGAGTTCAACACCACCTGGCAGCGCTTCGATGAGCTGTCTGCCTCGCTCGGCCAGCGCCTGGCCAGCACCTCCAGCAGCCCGGACAGCGAAGTGCGCGTCCGTGTGCGCATGGAGCCCGGCGTGCAGCGCAATACCTCCGAGGTGTACGTGGTCAGCGTCGAGCGTCCGGCCGGCAGCACCGCCGAGCCTGGCTTCCCGAGCACGTCGAGCAACACCGGCGTCGATGCGCTGCTGGTCGACGAACTGCTGGCCAGCATGAACCGCAGCGCCGAGAAGGGCGGTTCGGTGTCGCTGCTGGCGGCGCGCGATTTCGATGCCCCAAGCCAGGTCAGCCTGAGCGAGGACGGCAGCGGCAACCCGGTGCTGTTCCTGGGCTCGGACCTGGACCGCGCCTGGTCTGGCGTAGGCCGCGCCCTGGAGCAGGGCGAATGGCGTGTCGAGGATATCAACCGCAGCCTGGGCCTGTACTACATCAACCTGTCCGAGAAACCCGAGGACAAGCAGAACGAGCCGGGCTTCTTCAGCCGCCTGTTCGGCAGCGCGCCGAGCAAGGAAGAGCGTGAAGCACGCGCCGAGCGCTACCAGGTGCGCCTGAGCAAGGTGGGCGAGTCGGTCCAGGTCACCGTCGAGAAGAACATCAACACCGTGGCCCCGGCCGATGTGGCCCGCCGCGTGCTGAGCGCGATCCAGGACCGTCTGGGCTAAGTGCGCTTCGCGGTACTGGGAAGCGGTAGCCAGGGAAATGGCACGCTGATCGCCAGTGACGATACCTTCGTCCTGGTCGATTGCGGCTTCTCCCTGCGCGAGACCGAGCGGCGCCTGGCGCTGCTCGGGGTATCGGCAGCACAACTGAGCGCC
This sequence comes from Pseudomonas wayambapalatensis, assembly GCA_014268975.2. Classification (GTDB taxonomy): domain Bacteria; phylum Pseudomonadota; class Gammaproteobacteria; order Pseudomonadales; family Pseudomonadaceae; genus Aquipseudomonas; species Aquipseudomonas wayambapalatensis. The sequence goes on from CP077096.1 coordinate 1,599,464, forward strand.
GTGCTGGTGACCCACGAACATGCCGACCACGTGCATGGCGTCGGGTTGCTGTCGCGGCGCTACAATGTACCGGTCTACCTCAGCCAAGGGACTTTGCGCGGTATGCGCAAGCCGGTGGAGGTCGCCGGTTTTCTCGGTTGTGGCGACGTACTGGACATTGGCAGCCTGCAGGTCAGTGCCGCGCGAGTCGAGCACGATGCGCTCGAACCCCTGCAATACGTGATCAGTGACGGGCGCCGGCGTTTCGGTATGCTCACCGACCTGGGCAGCTACGATACGTACCTGCTGGAGCGTTACCAGGGCCTCGACGCGTTGCTGATCGAGGCCAATCACTGCCGTGACCTGCTGGCGCGCGGGCACTACCCGTACTTTCTCAAGCAGCGGGTTGGCGGCAGCCAAGGACATCTGAACAACCACCAGGCTGCCAACCTGGTGGCCGAGCTGGGCTGGAAGCACCTGCAACACCTGGTGCTGGCCCACCTCAGCAGCAAGAACAACCTGCCACAACTGGCCCGTCAGTGCTTCGTCGACACCCTGGGGTGCGATCCGGACTGGCTCCAGGTGGCGAATCAGGAACACGGGCTCGACTGGCGCGAAATCGCCTAGCCCAACCACTCAAGCAAGCGGAGCCCATCATGGAAAAACGCGACGAACTCTACCGCGGCAAGGCCAAATCGGTTTACAAGACCGACGACGCCGACCGCTTGATCCTGCTGTTCCGTAACGACACCTCGGCGTTCGACGGCAAGCGCATCGAGCAGCTGGACCGCAAGGGCATGGTCAACAACAAGTTCAACGCCTTCATCATGCAGAAGCTCGAAGAAGCCGGCGTGCCGACCCAGTTCGACAAGCTGCTGGGCGACAACGAGTGCCTGGTCAAGAAGCTGGACATGATCCCGGTCGAGTGCGTCGTGCGTAACTACGCTGCCGGCAGCCTGGTCAAGCGCCTGGGCGTCGAGGAAGGCATCCAGCTGACGCCTTCGACCTTCGAGCTGTTCCTGAAGAACGACGAAAAGGGCGACCCCTTCATCAACGAATCCCACGTTGTCGCGTTCGGCTGGGGCACCGCCGAGCAGTTGGTCGAGATGAAGAAGCTGTCGCTGAAGGTCAACGAAGTGCTGAGCAAGCTGTTCGATGACGCTGGCCTGCTGCTGGTCGACTTCAAGCTGGAGTTCGGTGTATTCCACGGCCAGATCGTCCTGGGCGACGAGTTCAGCCCTGACGGCTGCCGCCTGTGGGACAAGGAAACCCGCAAGAAGATGGACAAGGACCGCTTCCGCCAGGGTCTGGGCGATGTCATCGAAGCCTACGAAGAAGTCGCCAAGCGCCTGGGCGTGCCGCTGTAACCCGCACGCTCACGCAAGCGCCTGATACCACGCGAATTTTTTTCGAAAAAGGTTTGCCAGAAACGAAAACGCTGGTATGATGCGCGCCACTGGAGAGATGCCGGAGTGGTCGAACGGGACGGATTCGAAATCCGTTGTACTGGCAACAGTACCTAGGGTTCAAATCCCTATCTCTCCGCCATACATAAAAAAGCCCCGCTGATGAAAATCAGCGGGGCTTTTTTATGGGCAAAATTCGACGATAGGTAGGCTCGAGGCTCTCAAGAGTTTGTGGCAGATATCAGCGCTTCGGCCTCTAGTCTGCCGGGTCGTTGCCAATTCAACGACCGGCTTTGACAGGCCGCTTCGATCACTGAAACTCGAATTCCTTTTGAAACAGGTTGCTCAGGATATGGGTGTTGCCTTGAGCATTGCAGACCGACGATGGTTTTGGGGTCAGGAGCTGCCGCGATCAGAGGCCTGGTCAGGATGGCTTTGACCAGGATGCTAGGGTCTGTATGAAAAGCCTTGAGACGAAGGTCAGGCAAGGCGAAAACAGCCGAGGAACGGCCGGGGTCGCGCTCGACTTTACGGGTTGTAAATGAGCATTCCGACCGGGCTGGCGCACCAGGCTGTTTTCAACGCAGCATCACCGAGTATCAAGGTTTTTCATACAGAGCCTAGTAGATCGCTATGGATCTTTGCCGATGGCGGCGCCCCCATCGCGGGACCAGCCCGCTCCTACAGGTAGAATGAACCAGGACTAAGCCGAAAGCGCGCCCGAGAAGCTCGGGCGCGCTTTTTAGTTATGCGAATTTACTTTCCAGCGCTCTGCACAGCACTCGTAAGGATCCGTCACACCCTCAGGCAACAGCCGTGCTGCGTGCAGGCCGGCGGCGATACAGCACAAGCGTTGCAGTGAACGCACACAGCGCTGCAAACATCAGCCAGTAAGCCGGGGCGGCCTTGTCTGACGTGGCATGGATCGCCCAGGTGGACACCGCCGGGGTGAAGCCGCCGAATACCGCAGTGGCGAGGCTATAAGCCAGGGAGAATCCGGCAACACGCACTTCGGTGGGCATGATTTCGGTCAGGGCCGGGATCAGTGCGCCGTTGTACACGCCGTAGAGGCACGAGAACCACAGCAGCACCTCCAGCATGTGAGCGAAGCTGGGGCTCTGGGCCAGGTACGACAGAGCAGGATATGCCGTGAGCACGGTCAGCAGGGACATCGCCGCCAGCAGCGGTTTGCGTCCCAGGCGATCGCTCAACGTGCCGCCGATCGGCAGCCACAGGAAGTTGGACACGGCGACCAGCAAGGTCACCATCAATGCGTCACTGGTATCGAGCTGCAGCACGGTTTTGCCAAAGGTCGGGGCGTACACGGTAATCATGTAGAAAGCGGTGGTGGTCATGGCCACCATCAGCATGCCCAGGATCACCACCGATGCGTTGGCGCACAGCGTCTTGAACACTTGGCTCATGGTCGGGCGATGTTCGCGTTTGGCGAATTCTTCGGTCTCCTGCAGGTTACGGCGCAGCAGGAAGATGCACGGGACGATCAGGCAGCCCACGGCGAAGGGAATCCGCCATCCCCACTGGGAGAGCTCCTCGGCGGACAACCACTGATTCAAGCCATAACCCAGGGCTGCGGCAACCATGATGGACACCTGCTGGCTGGCCGATTGCCAACTGGCGTAGAAGCCTTTGCGCCCGGGCGTGGCCATCTCCGCCAGGTAAACAGAGACGCCGCCGAGCTCGGCGCCGGCCGAGAACCCTTGCAGCAGCCTGCCTAGCAACACCAGGGCGGGCGCCCATAGACCGATACTGGCATAGCCGGGCACGAACACGATCAGCAAGGTGCCGCTGGCCATGATCGCCAAGGTCACGATGAGGCCCTGGCGCCTGCCTACGTCATCGATGTAAGCGCCAAGGATGATTGCGCCCAGCGGGCGCATCAGGAAGCCTGCGCCGAACACGGCGAAGGTCATCATCAAGGAGGCGAATTCGTTACTGGCAGGGAAGAACGCGGCAGCGATCTGGGTGGCGTAGAAGCCAAACAGGAAGAAGTCGAATTGTTCGAGGAAGTTGCCGGAGGTCACCCGGAAGACTCTTCCGGCTTTGGACGAAGCTTTGGCAGGGAGGGTGGGATTCATCACAGGCTCCAGCTATTCAGCGAATCTTTGTAAGAGGTTGTAACTAAAGATTCTTGCAGAAAGAGCATGAGTCAAAACATGAAACTTTCATTAGGTTGGCGCCCGTGGTGCCGTCAGGGGACGATCAATCGAGGCTGTTCTCGAGCGCCGCAAACAGTGCCTGGTACAACTGCTCCACCTCCGGCAGCTCCCTGGCCCGCAGGCAGCCATGAACCAGCCCGTGGCCGGGGAAGTAATCCACGGTCACGCCGTGATCCTCCAGCCGTTGCGCATAAAGCAGGCCGTCATCGCGCAATGGATCGAACTCGGCGACGGCAATGAAAGCGGGCGCCAGCCCTTTGAAATTGTCGGCGAGCAGTGGTAGCGCCAGCGGGCTGCGGGTAGTGGAGGGCAGGTAGGCATTCAGGCAGGCCTGCATGTCCGCGACAGACAGCAGCGGCGCATCGGCACATTCGCGTCGCGACACGCTGTCCTCGTCGCCCAGTGCTGGATAGATCAGTGCCTGCATGCGCGGCTGCGGCTCACCGGCCTCGCGCAGTCCCAGGCACAGGGCGGCGGCGAGGTTGCCCCCGGCGCTGTCGCCGATGGCGACCAGGCGCGTGGGGTCGATCGGTATATCCAGCACGCCATCGCGCAGGGCGCGCCAGACGGCGAGGCTGTCGTGCAGGGCGGCGGGGAAGGGGTTTTCCGGCGCGAGTCGGTAATCCACCGCCACCACCAGCACCTCCAGGCGAGCTGTCAGTTCGGCGCAGAAGAATGCGTGTGAATCGAGCCCGCCCAGCATCCAGCCGCCGCCGTGCATGAATAGCAGCGCTGGCCACCCATCGGCCGGTGCCGATTGTGCAGGCTGGAACACGCGCAGCGGCGCCAGTCCGGGCAAGCTCAGGTCGCGCACCTGCACGCCTTTCGGGCAGGGCGGGGTGAAGGCTGCTGCCATGCGTGAATAGGCCGCGCGCTGGGCCGTCAGTGCGGGATCGGCCACACCGAAGGCGCGGGTCCGCTCGATGAAGACCTGCATGCCGGCCGAGAGTGTGTAGCGCTGCATTACCGTTGCGCGACCAATGCCGCATCGGCGGGCTTGCCGTCGAACGTGGTGACGCCTTCGAGCCAGGCCGAGACCTGCTCGGGGTGTGCCTTGAGCCAGTCTCGCGCGGCATCGAGCGGCGCTTTGCGGTTGAGGATCGGCTCCATGACCTGACTCACACCTTCACTGGTGAAACGCAGGTTGTGCAGCAGCTTGGCGACGTTGCCGCATTGTTGCTGGTAACCGGCAGCGGTCATGATCGAGACGGTGGCCGAGCCTTCGTTGGGGCCGAAGGCGTCATCGCTGCCGGAGAGGTAGCGCATGTCGATCTGCAGGTTCATCGGGTGCGGCTTCCAGCCGGCGAACACCACCCACTCGCCCTTCTGCACGGCACGCTTGACCGCTGTCAGCATGCCAGCCTCACTGGACTCTATGCCCTTGAAGCCCTTCAGGCCGAATTTGTCTTCGGCGATCATCTGCGCGGTGATGCGGTTCATGCCGCTGCCTGGCTCGATCAGGTATAGCTGGTTCTTGAGCTTGTCGCGAAACCTGGCGATGTCGGCGAAGGTCTTCAGGCCTGCGTCGTAGGCGTAGGCAGGCACGGCATAGGTGGACTGAGCATCGGCGAGGGTGGCGGGGCTGATCACGTCGATCTGCTGTTTGTCCAGGAAGGGCTTGGCCACCGATTGCATGGTCGGCTGCCAGTAACCGAGGAACACATCGAGGCGTTTTTCCGCCATGCCGGCCAGGACGATCTGCTGCGAGGCGCTGGTCTGCTTGACCTTGTAGCCCAGACTGTCGAGCAGGGCTTCGGCGACGGCGCTGCTGGCGACGACATCGGTCCAGTTCACCGAGCCCATGCGCACATTCTGGCAAGCGGCGGGTTCTGCGGCCCAGCTGGCTGCGCTGATACTCAGGAGTGCGGCGCAGGTGGCCGCCTTGATCGATCGCTGCATGACTTTTCCCCTCACGAGACGGTGATTATCGTTGTTATGTCATGACGCCCCGCGCGGCGGTGGCTGCCGCTCAGGTTATGAGCCGGCCGAGCGGAAAAATCGCACCCAGGCGACCTGCTTTTGCACCCAGGCGACTTCGAGTTTGGCACGCTACCGGATGAGGCGCTTGGCCGGGACGCTGTTCTGGTTGTTCAAAAATCACGCAACCCGTTGATTTTGCTTGCGCTATTCCCCTCCCTGATTGTGCCGCCCGCGTTGCGGGTATAGACTTTGCAAACTCTTCACCAAAGGCCCCCTTTGGTCCTCGCGACCGCCCGCCAGCATGAAACCGATCCAGTTGCCCCTGGGTGTGCGCCTGCGCGATGACGCCACCTTCATCAACTACTATCCGGGTGCCAACGCCGCGGCGCTGGGCTATGTCGAGCGGCTGTGCGAAGCCGACGCCGGCTGGACCGAGAGCCTCATCTATCTATGGGGTAAGCAGGGCGCGGGGCGTACTCACCTGCTGCAGGCTGCCACCCACCGTTTCCAGCAACTGGGCGAACCCGCTGTCTACCTGCCGTTGGCGCAATTGCTCGACCGTGGCGTGGAGCTGCTCGATCATCTGGAGCAGTACGAGCTGGTGTGCATCGACGACCTGCACGTGATTGCCGGCAAGGCCGACTGGGAAGAGGCGATGTTCCATCTGTTCAATCGCCTGCGAGACAGCGGCCGGCGCTTGCTGCTGGCGGCATCGAGTTCGCCGCGGGAGCTGCCGATCAAGCTTGCCGACCTCAAGTCACGGCTTACGCTGGCACTGATTTTCCAGATGCGTGGCCTGTCCGACGAAGACAAGCTGCGCGCCTTGCAACTGCGGGCCTCGCGCCGTGGCCTGCACCTGACCGATGAGGTCGGGCACTTCATTCTCACCCGTGGCACGCGCAGCATGAGCGCACTGTTCGATCTGCTCGAGCGCCTCGACCAGGCCTCGCTGCAGGCCCAGCGCAAATTGACCATTCCCTTCCTCAAGGAAACCCTCGGCTGGTAACCCTGAAAACACCGGGCCAGAGCGGCAAAACGCAAAAGTCACATTTTTTTCGATAAAATTTGCAAATAGGTCCGATAGAAGGCATAGTTTCCCCCTTCTAAAGGATTACAGACACGGTCGTGCCCATGCTCAAGCGCTTCGCACCCCTCGTGCCACTCGCACTCGTGACCCTGCTTTTTGGCTGCGCGGCCCAAGGCCCGATTTCCCAGCCCCAGGATCACCCATCGGTCACCGCGCAAACCGCGGTCAAGGCCAAGGCGTCGCATTCGTCGGTATTCGATGAAGAAGACCTCGCCACCGATGAAGACCTCCAAGCCTTCTCCAGCAACAGCAAGCCCTACCAGCTGCCCGTCCTTGCAGACAGCATCCTGGAGCGCGGCATGTCGCTGATCGGCACCCGTTATCGTTTCGGCGGTACTTCCGAGCAGTCCGGCTTCGATTGCAGCGGCTTCATCGGCTACCTGTTCCGCGAAGAGGCCGGCATGAACCTGCCGCGCTCGACCCGCGAGATGATCAACGTCGACGCACCCAAGGTCGCACGCAACAAGCTCAAGCCAGGTGACCTGCTGTTCTTCAGCACCAATGGTCGTGGCCGTGTCAGCCATGCCGGCATCTACCTGGGCGACAACCAGTTCATCCACTCCAGCAGCCGCCGCAGCGGTGGCGTGCGCATCGACAACCTCGGTGACCGCTACTGGAGCAAGACCTTCATCGAAGCCAAGCGTGCCCTGGCCATGGCGCCGACCACTACCCTGTCGCGCAACTGATATCAAAATGCTGTATCCTCGCACGGCGGCGTAGCTGAAAAGCTAGCCGCCGTGCGCATTTACGAATAGCGTCTAATCTAAATCCTTAACTCTTTTTTCGGCTGCGGCCGATAGGTCTCAGACAGGTTCTGACCCATGGCGATGATGACGCGCTTCGCATTCCTCTCCCTGGTGGCACTGCTTGCCGCCTGTTCCAGCCGTGCTCCGGCCCCGGCACCCGTGGCCAAGCCGCAGGTTACCTTCATTGACCAGCCTTCCTCGTCGCCCGTGGCTGACGACGTGCTGATCCGTGCCATCGGTCTGGTCGGCACCCCGTATCGCTGGGGCGGCAACACGCCGGACTCGGGCTTCGATTGCAGTGGCCTAATCGGTTATGTGTACCGCGATGCGGCGAACATCAGCCTGCCACGCTCGACCCGCGAGATGATCGTCATGCGTGCGCCGACCGTGAACATCAACGCGCTGCAGTCCGGTGACCTGGTGTTCTTCGCCACTGGCGGTGGTTCGCAGGTAAGCCATGCCGGGATCTACGTGGGTGAGGGGCGCTTCGTGCATGCGCCGTCCACCGGCGGTACGGTGCGGCTAGACTACCTGTCGAACAGCTACTGGTCTAAGGCCTACCTGCAGGCCAAGCGGGTGTTGACGCCGGGGCATTTAGCGCAGAATCCCTGAGATCGTCGGGGCTGCACAGCAGCCCCGACGCACATTCAAGCCTGCTTGAGCAGCAGCGCCACCCCCGGATGGTATTGCCCCGACTCGTTATGCAGCTTGCGGTACGCATACGGGAAGTACCAGGCAATCGCACAGGCCGTGTGCTTGTTCAGGTCATCGACCAGATCCTGCAGTTCCTCGGGGCTTGCATTCTGCCCCGCCTTCCACGGGCTGACGAACAGCGCTCCGGCCTTGAGCTGGCTGGGATAGGCTGCCAGCCGCGCCAACGTCGCCGCCTCCTGCAGGGCCCCCGCCAGATCCAGGCGGGCGATCTTCGGCCAGCGCTGTTCAGTGTGCAGATGAATGGAGTGTTCGGCACTGGCAATCGACAGATCGCAGCGCCCTTCGCGCTCACCTTCGTCACGCTGCTTCTTGCTCTGATACTGCTGCAACGCCACCAGCTCGGCCTGCCAGGCCGCCGCGGCGAGAATACCGGCATTGGCCTGGGCACCATGCCAGTAGGGCGCGTCGCCGTCGCCGTGGATCTGGTTGAAACGGTCGATGCAGTCGATCCAGCGCTCCAGGGCCGGGCGCAGGAACTCCAGGTGCGGGTTGTTGATGATCAAGCCTTGCATGCCGCGCTCTCCTTTTATTATGGTCGCGTACAGCCGGTGATGGCTATGTGATATCACTGCTTCAATAGTGAGACAAGCATCCAGATCAACCGTTCATCGTCCGCGTTTAATTGACGCTCCCGGTGCAACCCTCTAACCTTCGCGGCGTGTTTCAGGTGCTCTGCGGATCAGCTCCGGCAGGGTGAAACTGGGAAGCCGGTGGGCGCCAGCAGGGCGCGAATCCGGCGCTGCCCCCGCAACGGTAGGTGAGTCAAGGCCGCGCAAGGCCACTGGGTGTCCACACCCGGGAAGGCGCGCGGTTTCGGGCCAAGGCCCGGCTCACGAGCCCGGAGACCGGCCTGTCACTGCCAACGGCATCACGGAGGGTGATGCGCGCTGCCCCGTGGTGTCGCCACGGCTTTTGCGCGCTCCCTTCGCCTGCCTGCCTTGTTTTCTGTCGTTGCCTGGTGCCCGCCCGCGAGTGCCCGACCGGTGCGTCGACAGCTTGCGGAGAACCCCTGATGAGCGAATCCACCGAACGCGACGAACGCCACTTGGCGCGCATGCAGCGCAAAAAAGCAATCATCGACGAACGTATCGCCAACTCCCCCAACGAATGTGGCCTGCTGCTGGTGCTCACGGGCAATGGCAAGGGCAAGAGCAGCTCGGCCTTCGGCATGCTCGCCCGCGCGCTGGGGCATGGCATGCAGTGCGGGGTGGTGCAGTTCATCAAGGGTCGCAACAGCACTGGCGAAGAGCTGTTCTTCCGCCGCTTCCCCAATGAAGTGCGCTACCACGTGATGGGCGAGGGCTTCACCTGGGAAACCCAGGACCGCCAGCGCGACATCGCGGCTGCAGAAGCGGCCTGGGCGGTCTCCCGCCAGTTGCTGCAGGACCCGTCGGTGCAGTTCGTGGTGCTCGACGAGCTGAATATCGCCCTCAAGCACGGCTACCTCGACCTCGACCAGGTGCTCTCGGACATCCAGGCCCGTCCACCGATGCAGCACGTCATCGTCACGGGCCGCGCCGCCAAGCCGGAGATGATCGAGCTGGCCGACACCGTGACCGAGATGGGCATGCTCAAGCACGCCTTCCAGGCCGGTATCCGCGCACAGAAGGGCGTTGAACTGTGAGTCGAGCCACCCGTCATTGCCCAGCGGTGTTGATCGCCGCACCGGCCTCCGGCCAGGGCAAGACCACCGTCACTGCCGCCCTGGCGCGCCTGCACCGCAACCTCGGGCGCAAGGTGCGGGTGTTCAAGTGCGGGCCGGATTTTCTCGACCCGATGATCCTGGAGCGCGCCAGTGGCGCCCCGGTGTATCAGTTGGACATGTGGATGATCGGCGAGCAGGAGAGCCGCCGCCTGTTGTGGGACGCCGCCGCCGAAGCCGACCTGATCCTCATCGAGGGTGTCATGGGGCTGTTCGACGGCACGCCGTCGAGCGCTGACCTGGCGCGGCATTTCGGCGTGCCGGTGCTGGCGGTGATCGATGGCACTGCCATGGCCCAGACCTTCGGGGCCCTGGCCCTGGGGCTGGCGCGCTACCAGCCCGACCTGCCATTCGCTGGCGTGCTGGCCAACCGGGTCGGCAGCCTGCGTCATGCGCAACTGCTCGAAGGCAGCCTGACCGAAGGCTTGCGCTGGTATGGCGGGTTGTCTCGCGAGCGCGGCATCGAATTGCCCAGCCGTCACCTCGGGCTGGTCCAGGCCAGTGAGCTGAACGATCTGGATGCACGCCTGGACGCCGCCGCCGAGGCCTTGGGCGCCAGCTGCGATGCTGCCTTGCCGCCACCGGTGGCCTTTGTCGAGCCACAAACCGTGCACTCGGCCGCAAGCCTGGCCGGTGTGCGCATCGGTGTGGCCCGCGACGAGGCCTTCGCCTTCCTCTATGGCGCCAATCTCGACCTGCTGCGCGATCACGGCGCGGAGCTGGTGTTCTTCTCGCCGTTGCATGATCGCCACCTGCCTGTGGTCGACAGCCTGTATTTGCCTGGCGGCTACCCCGAACTGCATCACCACGCCCTGGCGGCCAACGCGCCGATGCGCGAGGCGATCCGCGGCCATCATGCCGAAGGCAAACCCTTGTTGGCCGAATGCGGCGGCATGCTCTATCTGCTCGATGCCTTGACCGACGTTGCGGGCGAGCGCGCCGAGCTGCTGGGACTGTTGCCCGGCGAAGCCGTGATGCAGAAGCGCCTCGCCGCCTTGGCGCTGCAGGCTGTCGAGTTGCCTGAAGGCACCCTGCGTGGCCATACCTACCATCATTCCCTGACTACCACCGAGCTTGTGCCCATCGCCCGTGGCCTGAGCCCCAATGGCGGACGTGGCAACGAGGCGGTCTATCGTCTGGGGCGCTTGACGGCGTCCTACGTGCACTTCTATTTCCCTTCCAACCCCGAAGCGGCGGTGGCGCTGTTGCGACCATGAACGAACACGCTTTCAGCGAGGCCGAGCGCGCTGCGGTCTACCGCGCGATCGGCGAGCGTCGCGACATGCGCCACTTCATCGGCGGCGACGTGGCGCCTGCGCTGCTTGCCCGGCTGCTGGCCGCCGCGCACCAGGCGCCCAGCGTCGGGTTGATGCAGCCCTGGCGCTTCATTCGGATCAGCCAGCGCGATCTGCGCTTGCGCATCCAGGCGCTGGTGGAGGAAGAGCGGATTCGCACCGCCGAGGCCCTCGGCGAGCGCTCCGATGCATTCATGAAGCTCAAGGTCGAAGGCATCGGCGAGTGCGCCGAGGTGCTGGTTGCCGCCTTGATGGACAAGCGCGAGCCGCACATCTTCGGCCGCCGCACCCTGCCGGAAATGGACCTGGCGTCGATGGCCTGCGCGATCCAGAACCTCTGGCTGGCCGCACGCGCCGAGGGGCTGGGGATGGGCTGGGTGTCGTTGTTCGACCCGCAGGCGCTGGGCGAGCTGCTGAGCATGCCGACTGGGGCCAAGCCGGTGGCGGTGTTGTGCCTGGGGCCGGTGGCGAAATTTTACGAAGCGCCCATGCTGGTGCTGGAAGACTGGGCGCGTGAGCGGCCGCTGAGCGAGATGCTCTACGAGAACCAATGGGGAGAGCGGCCATGAGCATCGCCTTGCTGACCGTCGCCGGTGTGGCGCTGGATGCGCTGTTGGGGGAGCCGCAGCGGCGTCATCCTCTGGTGGCTTTCGGCAACTTCGCCGGGCGTCTGGAGCAGCGCTTGAATGCCGGTGGCCGTGGCTGGCGCAGCCACGGCGTCAGTGCCTGGTTCCTGGCCGTGGTGCCCTTGACCCTGCTGGCGCTGATCCTGTCGTGGCTGCCCTACATCGGTTGGCTGGTGGACGCCCTGGCGCTGTATTGCGCGCTGGGCATGCGCAGCCTGGGCGAGCATGTATTGCCCGTGGCCCAGGCCCTGCGCCAAGGGGATCTGGATGAAGCACGGCGACGGGTAGGCTATCTGGTCAGCCGCGAGACCCGCGAGCTCGACGAGGCTGCCGTGGCCCGCGCCGCCACCGAGTCGGTGCTGGAGAATGGCAGCGATGCGGTGTTCGCCGCGCTGTTCTGGTTCGTCGTGGCCGGTGCGCCGGGCGTGGTGCTGTATCGCCTGAGCAATACCCTGGATGCCATGTGGGGCTATCGCAATGAGCGCTTCGAGCGCTTTGGCTGGGCTGCGGCGCGCATCGACGATGTGCTCAACTTCCTGCCGGCCAGGCTGGTGGCACTGACCTACGCGTTGCTGGGCAAGACCCGCCTGGCCTTGAGGTGCTGGCGCAGCCAGGCGCCATTGTGGGACAGCCCCAACGCGGGCCCGGTGATGGCCGCAGGGGCCGGCGCCCTGGGCGTGGAGCTGGGAGGCCCGGCGGTGTACCACGGCGAGCTGCACGAACGCGCCCGTCTGGGTGAGGGGCCGGTGGCCGATGCCGATGCCATCGAGCGGGGCTGGAGCCTGGTGCAGCGCGGCGTATGGCTGTGGCTGCTGGTGATCTGCACGGGGGCCTGGCTCTATGCTTGAACATGGTGGTCGCCTGCTGCGCGCGATGCGCCAGTACGGTATCGCACGCGAAGACTGGCTCGACCTGTCCAGCGGTATCGCTCCCTGGTCCTTCGCCATCCCACCGATTCCGCTGGATGCCTGGGCGCGCCTGCCCGAGATCGAGGATGGCCTGGAGCAGGCCGCGCGCGCCTATTACGGTGTCGATGAGCTGCTCGCGGTGGCCGGTTCCCAGGCGGCGATCCAGGCCTTGCCGCACTTGCGCGCGCGCGGGCGGGTTGGCGTGTTGTCGCCGTGCTATGCCGAGCATCCGCACGCCTGGCAGCGCGCCGGGCATGAGCTTGTCGCGCTCGATGACGACCAGGTCGAAGAGGCCCTGGACAGTCTCGATGTGCTGTTGCTGGTCAACCCGAACAATCCGACCGGGCGCTGCGTACCGCGCGAGCGTCTGCTCGCCTGGCACGCTCGCCTGGCCCGGCGCGGCGGCTGGCTGGTGGTGGACGAGGCGTTCATGGACAACACCCCGGCACACAGCCTCATCGACCAGAGCGGACGTGCTGGATTGATCGTGCTGCGTTCGTTCGGCAAGTTCTTTGGTCTGGCCGGTGTGCGTCTGGGCTTCGTCATGGCCGAGGCGCCACTGTTGCAGCGCCTGGCCGAGATGCTGGGGCCATGGACGGTCAGCGGCCCGACTCGAATCATCGGCCAGTCGTGCCTTGCCGATGGCCACGCCCAGCAGGCGCAGATCGTGCGCTGCGCCGAAGCCAGCGCACGCCTGGCAGCACTGCTGGCCGAGTCCGGCTTGCCCGCCACTGGCGCCTGTGACCTGTTCCAGTACCTGCGTGATCCGCGCGCCGCGCAGCTGCATGACTTTCTCGCCCGTCGCGGCATTCTCGTGCGCCTGTTCGAAACGCCTTCCGCCCTGCGCTTTGGCTTGCCTGCCTGTGCGGCGGATGAACAGCGCCTGCGCCAGGCGCTGCAAGACTTTCAGAAGGAATCGGCATGACCACCCTAATGGTGCAAGGCACCACCTCCGATGCCGGCAAGAGCACGCTGGTTACCGCCCTGTGCCGCTGGCTGTTGCGCCAGGGTGTCGGCGTGGTGCCGTTCAAGCCGCAGAACATGGCGCTCAACAGCGCGGTGACCGCCGACGGTGGCGAGATTGGCCGCGCCCAGGCGGTGCAGGCCCAGGCCTGCCGGCTGGCGCCGCACACCGACATGAACCCGGTGCTGCTCAAGCCCAACAGCGACACTGGCGCCCAGGTCATCGTCCATGGCCGCGCGGTAACCAGCATGAACGCCGTCGCCTACCACGACTACAAGGCCATCGCCATGCAGGCGGTGCTGGCCTCGCACCAGCGCCTGAGCGCCGCCTACCCGGTGGTGATGGTCGAAGGTGCAGGCTCGCCCGCCGAGATCAACCTGCGCGCCGGCGATATCGCCAACATGGGGTTTGCCGAGGCAGTGGACTGCCCGGTGATCCTGGTGGCCGATATCAACCGTGGGGGCGTTTTCGCCCACCTGGTCGGCACCCTCGAACTGCTGTCGCCCAGCGAGCAGGCGCGGGTGAAGGGGTTTGTCATCAACCGTTTTCGCGGTGACATCGCCTTGCTGCAACCGGGCCTGGACTGGCTCGAGCAGCGTACCGGCAAACCGGTGCTGGGCGTATTGCCCTACGTCACCGACCTGCACCTGGAGGCCGAGGACGGCATTGACCGGCGCCAGTCGCTCAAGGGCGATCGTGTGCTCAAGGTGATCGTTCCGGTGCTGCCGCGCATCAGCAACCACACCGACTTCGACCCGCTGCGCCTGCACCCGCAGGTGGACTTGCAGTTCATCGGACCCGGCCAGCCGATCCCGCCTGCCGACCTGATCATCCTGCCCGGCTCCAAGAGCGTGCGCGGTGACCTGGCGCAATTGCGCGAGCGCGGCTGGGACAGCGCCATTGCCCGCCACCTGCGTTATGGTGGCAAGCTCATCGGCATCTGTGGCGGGCTGCAGATGCTCGGGCGCCAGGTGCACGACCCGCTCGGGCTGGAGGGGCCAGCAGGTTCGAGCGCTGGGCTGGGCCTGTTCGACTACGCCACGGTGCTGGAAGCCGAAAAGCAGCTGCGCAATGTCGCAGGCGTGCTGAGCCTCGAGCAGGCATCGGTGTCGGGCTACGAGATCCACGCAGGTGTCACCCAGGGGCCTGCGCTGGAGCAGCCCGCGGTGATGCTCGCAGACGGCCGTGCCGATGGCGCGATCAGCGCCGACGGGCAAATCCTCGCCACTTATCTGCATGGCCTGTTCGAGGGTAGCCAGTCGTGCGCCGCGCTGCTGCGCTGGGCCGGGCTGGATGACGTCGACGTGGTCGATTACGAGGCATTGCGCGAGCGCGATATCGAGCGTCTGGCCGACCTCATCGAGCAGCACCTGGACACTGCGCAGTTGCGCGCCTTGTGTGGAGTCGCCTGAGATGCGCAACCTGATCCTCGGTGGTGCCCGCTCGGGCAAGAGCCGCCTGGCCGAGCAACTGGCTGCGGCCAGTGGTTTGCCGGTCACCTACATCGCCACCAGCGAGCCGCTGGACGGCGAGATGAATGAACGCGTGCGCCTGCACCGCGAGCGTCGGCCTTCTGACTGGGGGCTGATCGAAGAGCCTCTGGCCTTGGCCCGCGTGCTGCGTGCCGAAGCCGACCAAGGGCGCTGCCTGCTGGTGGATTGCCTGACCCTTTGGTTGACCAATCTGCTGATGCTCGACGAAGAGCAACGCCTGGCCGAGGAGCGTGACGCGCTGCTCGACTGCCTGGGTAGCCTGCCGGGCACGCTGATCCTGGTCAGCAACGAAACCGGCCTGGGCGTGGTGCCCATGGGCGAGCTGACCCGTCGTTACGTCGACCTGGCCGGCTGGCTGCACCAGGCCGTGGCCGAACGCTGTGAGCGCGTGGTTCTCACGGTTGCCGGCCTTCCTCTCATGCTCAAAGGACCTGCTCTATGAATACCACCTGGTGGCTCGATGCCTGCCAACCCCTCGACAACGACGCCATGGAGCAGGCGCGCAGCCGTCAGCAGCAACTGACCAAACCCGCCGGATCGCTGGGCCAGCTGGAAGCCCTGGCGATTACCCTGGCCGGCCTGCAAGGTCGTGAGCGTCCGAACCTCGAGCGCGTGGCAATCGGCCTGTTTGCCGGTGACCATGGCGTGGTGGAGGAGGGTATCTCCGCCTATCCCCAGGCAGTTACTGGCCAGATGTTGCGCAATTTCGTCGGCGGTGGCGCGGCGATCAGCGTGCTGGCGCGTCAACTGGAGGCGACGCTGGACGTGGTCGACCTGGGGACCATCGACCCCGAACTACAACTGCCGGGCGTGCATCACCTGCGCCTGGGTACCGGTACTGCCAACTTCGCCCGTCAGCCAGCGATGACCGAGGCGCAACTGCGCGGCGCGCTAGCGGCCGGGCGCGACAGTGCCTTGCGTGCAGCAGAGCAGGGCGCGCAGTTGTTCATCGGTGGCGAGATGGGCATTGGCAACACCACGGCAGCGGCGGCCCTGGCCAGTGCGTTGCTCGGGTGCCCGGCCAATGCCCTGAGCGGCCCGGGTACCGGGCTCGACAGTGCCGGGGTACGGCACAAGGCCGAGGTGATCGAGCGTGCCCTGACATTGCACGGCCTGCAGGACGGCGACCCGTTGCGGGCATTGGCCTGCGTCGGTGGTTTCGAGATCGCCGCGCTGGCGGGGGCGTACCTGGCCTGCGCGCAGGAAGGGATAGCGGTGCTGGTCGACGGCTTCATCTGCAGCGTGGCGGCCTTGGTTGCCGTGCGCCTCAATCCGCAGTGCCGCCAGTGGCTGCTGTTCGCCCACCAAGGCGCCGAGCCTGGGCATCGGGCCTTGCTCGAGGCGCTGCAGGCAGAACCGCTGTTGGCCCTCGGGCTGCGCCTGGGCGAGGGCAGCGGTGCTGCGCTGGCGGTTCCTTTGATGCGTCTGGCCTGCGCGCTGCACGGTCAGATGGCCACCTTCGCCGAAGCGGCGGTCGCGGATCGTCCGGCATGATCCTCGATCTGCTGCGTCATGGTGAAACCGAACTGGGCGGCGGCCTGCGCGGCAGCCTGGACGACGCCCTGACCGCGCAGGGCTGGGCGCAGATGCGTGCGGCTGTCGAGAAGGGTGGGCCCTGGGACGTGCTGGTCAGTTCGCCCTTGCAGCGTTGTGCACGTTTCGCCGACGAGCTGGGCGCAGGTCTCCAACTGCCGGTGCAGCTCGAAGCGGGTGTACGCGAGCTGCACTTTGGCGAGTGGGAAGGACGCAGCGCGGCGCAGATCATGCAGACCGAAGCTGACGCCTTGGGGCTGTTCTGGGCCGACCCATACGCCTTCACGCCGCCTGCAGGCGAGCCGGTTGCCGACTTCGCCGAGCGCGTGCTGGCCGCGATCGAAACCCTGGCCCGGCAACACTCGGGCAAGCGCGTGCTGCTGGTGACCCACGGCGGTGTCATGCGCTTGTTGCTGGCGCGTGCCCGTGGCCTGCCGCGTGAGCAGTTGCTGCAGGTCGAGGTGGGGCACGGTGCGTTGGTACGTCTGGCGCTGCAGGCTGACGGCCAGTTGCGTGAGGTAGCCTGATGCTGCCGTTCTGGATTGCCCTGCAGTTTCTCAGCAGCCTACCGGTAAGCCTGCCGGGCATGCCGGAGCCGCGGCAGATGGGGCGCTCGCTGCTGTTCTACCCGGCTGTCGGGTTGCTGTTCGGCCTGCTGCTGTGGGCTGCCAGCGGGCTGCTGCAGGGGGCAGCGGCACCGTTGCAGGCGGCATTGCTGCTGACCTTGTGGGTGCTGCTCAGTGGCGCCCTGCACCTGGATGGCCTAGCCGACAGTGCCGATGCCTGGCTGGGTGGCTTCGGCGACCGCGAGCGCACCTTGCAGATCATGAAAGACCCGCGCAGTGGCCCGATTGCCGTGGTCACCCTGGTGCTGGTGCTGCTGTTGAAGTTCTGCGCCTTGTGGGTGCTGGTCGAGCGTGGCGCGGGTGCCTGGTTGGTTCTGGCGCCAGTGGTCGGGCGGGCTGCGATGCTCGGTTTGTTCCTCTGCACACCTTATGTGCGTGCGGGGGGGCTGGGCTCGGCACTGGCCGAACACCTGCCCAGGCGTGCGGCAGGCTGGGTGCTGCTGGGCAGTGCGCTGGGCTGTCTGGTGCTGGGTGGCTGGCTGGGGCTGTGGCTGCTTCTGGTGGCAGCGCTGGTCTTTGCGTTCTTGCGGCGGCAGATGTGCCGCCGGTTGGGCGGGACCACCGGTGACACTGCAGGTGCACTGCTGGAACTGCTGGAGTTGACGGTGGTATTGGGGCTGGCACTTTTGTATTGATACCCGGGCAAATTCGGAATCTGCCTTCAATCATTGTGGAAATTTCCCAGTGTTTGCAGGGTTACGCTCGGCTTCCTTCCGTGCCCTGGGGTAATCTCCGATGCTCTACCGTCTGCTTGTCGGCCTGTTGTTACTGGTGCCGCTAACGGCTCCAGCAGCTGATCTGATCGATTTCTGGGGCACACCGCGCCACGGTGGTAACAGTTTCAACCGCCTGCCGCCCGAGCAAGCTTACTTCGACGCCCTGCAAGCCTACGGTGCGACCTGGGTGCGGCTTTCGTACGACAAATGGAAGCCGGCCGGCAGGGATTTCCTGTTGGGCGACGCCGACAACTACACAGAGCTTGTCCAGACAGATCTGGACACACTGAAACAGGTGCTGGATCGCGCGCAGCGTGCAGGCCTGAAATTGGTCATCGCACCGCTTTCGCTGCCGGGCATGCGCTGGTCGCAGAACAATCAGGGTCATTTCGATGATCGGCTGTGGCAGGACAAGCGCTACTGGGTTCAGTCCGCGGCCTTCTGGCGGGACCTGGCGCAGGCATTGAAAGGCCATCCCGCTGTCGCAGCCTATAACCTGGTCAATGAGCCCGCCCCGGAAAAGCAGGGTGGTCTGCCGGAGCATGCCTCGCAGGAGCAGATGAAAGCCTGGTATGCGCGGCAGCAGGGCGGGCCGCGTGATCTGCCGGCACTGTCTGCCAAGCTGCTGGCAGCGATCCGGGCAGTGGACGACAAGACCCCGGTGATGGTCGATGCCGGCTGGTATGCCGCGGCCGATGCTTTCGGCTATTGGCCAAGGCCGCTGGCAGATGCGCGTGTGCTCTACAGCGTGCACATGTACGAACCCTACGCTGCCACCAGTGCGCCGAACATGGCGCGCAAGCGGCCGTTCGAATACCCGGGGAGGGTGCCTTTCGCGGGGCGTGACGAGCACTGGGATGCGGCGCGGGTAGCACAGTACCTGCAACTTCCGCTGCAATGGGCCGAGGCCATGCGGGTCCCGCGTTCACGACTGGTGGTCGGCGAGTTCGGCTGTATGCGCCGTCTGCCGGGCTGTCATCGCTACCTGGAGGACGTTCTGGAAGTGCTCGTGCATGAGCGGCTGCACTGGGCCTTCTACAGCTTTCGCGAGGACAGCTGGGATGGCATGGACTACGAACTGGGCAGCGGCAAGGTGCCGTGGCGCTACTGGAAGGCTATCGACGAGGGCGCGCCCGATCCGCTCGAGCGTAAGGCCGGTGAGGCATTCGAACCGATTCGTCGGCGTTTGCAGCCATGAGCTAATCGAGAAACTTCTTGCAACATCCCTGGGTGCGGGTATATACACGCTTTCATGTTGACCAGTGAATGCATCTGCACCCACCTGCGTCGTGCCGCCCGCGGGGTGAGCCGACATTACGACGAGGCCCTGGCGGGCTTCGGTATCAATGTCGCGCAGTTTTCCTTGTTGCGTCATCTGCAGCGGCTCGACCAGCCGAGTATCACCAGCCTGGCCGAGGCCATGGGCCTGGACCGCAGCACCTTGGGTCGCAACCTGCGGGTGCTGGAGGCCGATGGGTTGGTGGCGCTTGGCGAGGGCAGCGACCAGCGCAATCGCCTGGTGTGCCTGACCGAGGCTGGCAAGGCGTGCCTGGCTGCCGCACATCCTGCCTGGGAGCAGGCTCAGCTACAGTTGGTCGAGCATCTGGGCGAGGGGCAGCGCGATGAACTGGTTCGCTTGTTGGAGCGTTTGGCCTGAAATGTGCCCTATAAAGCGGGTATATACCTGCACAAACCTTGCGATGGCTAGGAGACAACAACAATGACTTCCGTTTGGCGAACCAGTGGCTGGGTGCTGCTCGGGGCGGCGCTGATCCTGGCGCTGTCGCTGGGTGTGCGGCATGGCTTCGGCCTGTTCCTGGCCCCCATGAGCGCCGATTTTGGCTGGGGGCGTGAAGTCTTCGCCTTCGCCATCGCCCTGCAGAACCTGATCTGGGGATTGGCCCAGCCGTTCGCCGGCGCGCTGGCCGATCGCCTGGGCGCGGCGCGGGTGGTGATAATTGGCGGCATTCTCTACGCTGCCGGCCTGGTACTGATGGGCATGGCCGATTCGATCTGGTCGTTGTCGCTGAGTGCTGGCTTGCTGATCGGCATCGGGCTGTCCGGTACCTCGTTCTCGGTGATCCTCGGCGTGGTTGGCCGTGCGGTGCCGCCGGAAAAACGCAGCATGGCCATGGGGATTGCCAGCGCGGCGGGATCGTTCGGCCAGTTCGCCATGCTGCCGGGTACGCTTGGGCTGATCCAGTGGCTGGGCTGGTCGGCAGCGCTGCTGGTACTGGGTCTGATGGTGGCGCTGATCGTGCCTTTCGTCGGGCTGCTGCGCGATCGGCCACTGCCCAGCCAGGGCGGCGAGCAGACGCTGGCCCAGGCACTGCGCGAGGCGTGCTCGCATTCCGGTTTCTGGCTGCTGGCACTGGGCTTTTTCGTCTGCGGTTTCCAGGTGGTGTTCATCGGTGTGCACCTGCCGGCCTATCTGGTCGACCAGCACTTGCCAGCGACCATCGGCACCACGGTGCTGGCACTGGTCGGGTTGTTCAACATCGTTGGCACCTACACTGCCGGCTGGCTGGGCGGACGCATGTCCAAGCCGCGTCTGCTGACTAGCCTCTATCTGTTGCGGGCGGTGGTGATCGTGCTGTTCCTGTGGATACCGGTGACCGAATTCAGCGCCTACCTGTTCGGCATTGCCATGGGCCTGTTGTGGTTGTCGACGGTGCCGCTGACCAATGGCACGGTGGCGACCCTGTTCGGTGTGCGCAACCTGTCGATGCTGGGGGGTATCGTGTTCCTGTTCCATCAGCTCGGCGCCTTCCTCGGTGGCTGGCTGGGCGGGGTGGTCTATGACCGCACGGGCAGCTATGACCTGGTCTGGCAGATCTCCATCCTGCTCAGCCTGCTGGCGGCGGCCCTCAACTGGCCGGTGCGCGAACGCCCGGTTGCGCGCCTGCAGGCCACGGCGGCATGAACCGCGCCTTGTTGCGCGGGCTGCTGGTGGCGGGTGCGCTGCTGGTGCTGGCGCTCGCCTGGTGGGGCTGGCATCAGGGCGGGTTGGCGTTGATGCAACTGGGCATGGGTGTTTGTTAAGCGCTACCCTGCAAGGCAAGGAATTGTCTTGCAGGAGAACAAGAACATGCTCACTCGTTGGTTCGCGGTACCTTTGCTGGCCCTGACCGCCACTGCTTCCACTTGGGCGGCCGACTGCCCGGCGCTGCTGCAGGGCAGCCTGCCGGAGCTGCGTGGCAAAGGGCAGGTCGAGCTGTGCCAGCGCTACGCCGGCAAGCCGTTGGTGGTGATCAATACCGCCAGTTACTGCGGCTTCGCGCCGCAGTTCGAGGGCCTGGAGGCTACCTACAAGGAGTACCACGAGCAGGGGCTGGAAATGCTCGGCGTCCCCTCCAACGATTTCAAGCAGGAAGATGCCGACAGCGAGAAGACCGCCAAGGTCTGCTACGCCAACTACGGCGTCACCTTCACCATGACCAAGACCCAGCCGGTGCGTGGCAAGGATGCGATCCCGCTGTTCGTCGAGCTGGCAAGGCAGAGCAGCGCGCCCAAGTGGAATTTCTACAAGTACGTGGTGGACCGGCGAGGCAAGGTGATCGGCAATTTCTCCAGCCTGACCAAGCCGGATGATCCGGCGTTCCGGGCGGCTATCGAGAAGGCCATTGCGTCGCAGCCTTGATGCAGCGCTTTCTGTTGATGGGCGATCAGTGCGGGTGCACGGTGATTGCCACCAGGCGCATCACCACGGGCCGCACCATCAGCACGCAGACGAACGCCACCGGCATCGCCAACTGATAGGCCTGTAGTACTTTGCGCAAGTAGTCCTGGTCGATGCCGGCCGTTGCAGCAGTGATCACGAAGCACATCAGCATCGCCATGATCGCCGACATGTAGAAGGCGAAGACATAGGGTGTGGCACTGGCGCGCAGCTTGCGACGGCGGGGCTGGGACAAAGGAGTCATGAGGGCGCCTCTTGGTTGAACATGAGAAGCGCAGGTTAACAATGGCCTCCTGTGCGCTGTAGACCCGTCGCGCTGAGTTCTTTATAAAGAGATTCTTACGAATCCCCAGAGCCCGCCATGGATCTGCTCAACGCCATCCGCAGTTTCATCAAGGTCGTCGAGGCCGGCAGCATTGCCGGTGCGGCGCGCGCACTGGGCCTGAGTGCGGCAGCGGTCAGCCAGAACCTGGCACGCCTGGAAGCGCACCTGCAGGTCCGCCTGCTGTCGCGCAGCACCCGCAGCATGGCCATCACGCCCGCTGGCAGCCAGTATTACAGCCGGGTCAAGCAGGTGGAGCGCGACCTGATCCTGGCCGAGCAAGCGGTCACCACGCCCGATACCGAACCGCAAGGGCGCTTGTGCATTGCCGCCACATCGGCATTCGGGCGCCGTATCCTGGCGCCACTGATTCCTGCTTTCAGTGCACGCTATCCGCTGCTTTCGATAGAAATGGTTGCGAGTGATCGTCGCGTCAATCATGCCCGCGAAGATGTCGATGTCAGCCTGCGTATCACTCCGCAGTTGGAAGACCACTTGCTGGCCCGGCATATCGCCCGTATCCCGTTCGTCTGCTGCGCCTCGCCCGGCTACCTGGCCCAGGCCGGTCGGCCGACCACGCCCGAGGCGTTGCGGGATCACCGCTGCCTGGTGCTGCGTTACCCCGTCGATGGGCGGCTGCTGCGCTGGGGATTCGTGCGGGACGGTATGCGCTTCGAGGCGGAGTTCGGACGCGTGCTGATCAGCGATGACATCGAGGCCCTGGCGGAAATGGCGCTCAACGATGGTGGGGTGACGCGCCTGGCCGAGTTCCTTGTGCGCCCGCACCTGGACAGTGGTCAGTTGGTGCCGTTGTTCGACTCTGCCCAGCCCGGTGAGGCGTATGCGCAGACCGAACCGATGGATGTGTTTCTGTGCGTGGCTGATCGCTTTGCCATGACCGCCAAGGTGCGGGTGTTCATGGAGTACCTGCAGGCGAGCCTTGGGGAGAACTGGCGCGTGCAGGCATGAAAAAACCGCCACGAGGGCGGTTTTTTCATGCAGGTCGAACCCACTCAGAAGCGGTAGGTGAGCGAAGCTCCGATACCGTGAGCGCTGTTCTCGTACTTGGCCTGGTAAGTGCCTTTGGTGGTGCTGGCCAGGTTCACCTTGGTGTCCTCTTCCCACAGGTAGGAGTAGGCCACGTCGATGGTCACGTCGTCGGTCGGGCTGTAGCCGGCACCCAGGCTGAAGATCTTGCGATCGCCAGTAGGGATGCGCGGAGAGCGGTCGTGGTTGTTGGTCGGCGACTGGTCGACGGTGAAACCGGTACGCAGGGTCCACTCCTTGTTCACCTTGTACGAGGCACCGATGGCGTGAGCCCAGGTGTCGTGCCAGTTCTGCTCTTCGCTGATGGTGCCGAACTGGCCGGCCAGCGGGGCAGGGACGTCGTTGGTGACGGTGATGTCTTTCAGGCGGCTCCAGCGGGTCCAGGTGCTGCCTGCGTACAGGGTCCACTGGTCGTCGAGTTCGTGGGTGACCGAGAAGTCTACCGACTCGGGCGTCTTGATCTTCAGGTCGGCGTCGAACTTGCTGCCGCTGAACGGGCCGATCAACGCGTTGTTGATCTTGGTCTTGCCTTCGAGCTTGTAGTCGACCATCGAGTGGTAGGTCAGGCCGAGGCGGGTACGGTCGGTGGCCTGGACGAGGATACCGATGTTGTAGCCCACGGCGGTGTCATCGCCCTTGATCTTCACTTCGCCATCGTTGCGGCCAGGGGAGCGCGGGTTGATAGTGCTTGAACCCAGCTCGCCCTTGATGCGGTTGATGGTCGGGCCGAAACCGATCGACACCTTGTCGTTGAAGGCGTAGCTGACGGTCGGCTGGAAGGTGACCACTTCGACGTGGCTTTTCTTGCCCCAGTAGCGCGCCGCGTGGTTGCTGCCGTAGTCGGTGACCAGGCCGAAGGGCACGTAGACGCCGAAGCCCAGGCTCCAGTGATCATCGATTGGCTTGACGTAGTAGCCCATGGGCACGCCCACGAACGGCACCATGTCACCGTCCATTTTCCCGCCCAGGTTGCTGCCGCGGCCGGAAATGTCGGTCTTGGCGATGACGGCTGCGCCGCCTACGGTGATCTGTTCGCGCTTGAGGCGCGACATGCCGGCAGGGTTTCCGTAAATGGAGCTGGCATCGTCGGCAGAGGAAGAACGACCCGCAAAACCTGTCCCCATGCCACTGACGCTTTGTTCGTTGAGGGCGAAGCCGCTGGCGAACAGTTGGCTGGAAGCGAGCGCGATCGCGACGCCGAGAGAGGTTTTGAGCATGACTGTTTTCATTATTAGAACTCCTTGGGATCTCCGGGGCGAAAAGCTACCAACAAATCACGCACTACGCCATAGCCTGTATCGGCGGAGATAGAGCGGTTTTGTAGGACAATCCGACCAAAATTCCCTTTTTTCCGGTTTGTGCGTAGGACAGTTCTTAAGATGCCTGGGACATTATCGGATTTACCCAGCAGTGCCAGGCTTGGGTGAAATCACGCAGGCGTCCCTGGGGGTGGAATGTCTGTCGCCAGATTCGCGCCAGACCCAGAAGATCGTCGGCGGCGGGTAGAGGGGTGGCCTGTTCTTCGATGAGCATCCAGGCAATGGCGGTGGCATAGCGCAGGTTGACCGTCAGCTCCAGGTGCGGGCCGCCAAGGAAGGCATGCTGGCTGGCAAGCCCGCGTACCAGGCTTGCCAGCTCGGGGTCGCGGGCCAGGTAGTCGTCCCAGAGGGTCTGATGGCGCGTCTCGCCGATCCTGTACAGGCCGTGACCGCGACGGTCGTGCAGGGCCGCTCCAAGGCTGGACTGGCTGGCGGCGACCCCCAACAGCAAGGCTTCAGCGCTCGCGCTGTGGCGATCCAGGTAGATCAGCGTGGGGCGGATCACATATTGGCTCAACTCGTTCGCAGCGATACCCATGATGCCCTCGAACTGTCAGGGGCCGACGGGCGCTGGAGCTTGGCAGCTAATGGATGATCAGGCCCGCCGGAAGCGGCTCGCACCGCTCGAGTTGAAGTGTAGTGTGATAATCATGGTGTAAAGGGCTGTTTTTAAATCGATTGCTGCCGCAGCGCCTGCGCTATATGCCTTGTGGCAATTAAGCAAAGAGCGTTTCGGGCAGCGATCAGGGTCGCTCATTCATGGGGTGAATCCTCACCCATTCATTCATGCGACCAGCGACTGGCGGGTGCGATCGATTACCGCCTGCAGCGGCTCTGCACGGGTGTAGTGCTCTGGATACAGGCGCTCGGTGTGACAGGCCACGCCGTGTTCGTCGACCAGGGTGAAGCTGAAGCTGCCCTTGCGAGGGGCAACGATGAGGCACTTCAGTGGGGCGAAGGCCTGAGAAAGCGTGCCGAAGGCGCGCTGGATCTGATGGTGATTAGTCATTTTTTTAGATTTCCTGCTCAAGACACGGGTTTCGATCCGTGCACAATAGAAACGTTCCGGTGACGCCTTTATTAAGGGAGGCGAAAAACCTGACCGGAACAGAGCAGCCAGAGGTAGCGCAAGCACAAGTAAGGCGCCGGGCTGACTGGTAGGTACTTCGGAAGGCGGGCAGCATCCCGCGGACCAGGTTCTAGGCCGCTGGGTGAAGATCCCGATCAATCTGTCATTAGGTGATTCGTGCTGGAGCGGCTGTTGCCGTCGAGGGAATCATCGAGTGGGCCGGTCCTGGTTTCAGCGGTGCTACCCGGGGAGGGTGGCAATTCGCAAGGACATTGTGGCCAGAATTGACTTTCAGCTTGGTACTAACGACGGCCACACTACTGGAAGGATTGCCGAATGGCAAGCCCTTTTTGATTTTTCTTCAGCGAAGCCGATCATTATCTCTGTTCGCGGGGCTTCTGTGAAGAGGGCGCGATGCCGTGAAATGGCGCGGTTTTTTCTTCGTGGTGCAAGCCCGGGCACTTCGTTGGTGCACTTGTGCACACTTGGAGTATGACTTGTAACCGTTCTGCAACAAGCTCCCCGGACTCCGCCAATGACTTGACTGAGCCCTTAAGTCAATGAAAAAAAACACTTATTTTGGCTGGTGAAAAAATCGTCAGTTTGACTGTAAGCCCCATTCCACAGGGGTTTGCGGGCGCCAAGGGGGGGTTGTCCACCGAGTTATCCACAGGTTCTGTGGATTGTCCCTAGGGCTTGCTCTAGGACGGGCGTGCCAGCTGTTTTCAGAAGCGTCCGACACTGCGCCGAGGAAAATACCCACGACCTTTCTCTGGGGTGAAAACGTCAAGAAAAGAACCATGAAATATTTTTTCCCCACGCCCCAAGGTTGCACCGGGCCTTTGTCGAAAAAAAGGAGTAGAGTGGCGCGCCTTTCGAATCACCATCGCTGTTGTCATGAATTTTCGTGGTAAATCCCCCGCTGGATCCCCCGCCGTTGCGCCATTGGTTTCCCCCAAGCGCTTTTCCCTGAAAGTGGCCCTGTGGCTGCTCGACAACCCGCGCCTGGGCGACAAGCCCAGCGTCAAGCACCTTGCGGGGCGTATGCTCAAACAACCCGCCCGGCAAGGCGTGGTGGTGGCGCAGAGTCGCCTGGGGCAGATGCTCTGCCGTGACTGCGGCACTGCGCGGGATCGGCGTATCGGCCACGAGCTGCTGCGCCAGGCCGCCCGCGCAGGCGATAGCCGGGCTCAGCTCGAATATGGCCGGTTGTGCCAGGCGCAGGACCCCGAGCAAGCGCGGTACTGGCTGGAGCTGGCGGCAGGGCAGGGTTCGCAGGAGGCGCGGCGGCTGCTTGGGCTGCTGCCTTCGCTGCGATAGCACCGGCAAAAAACCTGTAAGCTGCGCACAATCTAAGCGTTGACCGGAGCAAGCATGGCAGTGGACCTGGCCAGTATTCTATTGGGCATCGTGGCTGCCGCGGTGCCATGTCTGGGGTGGGTGTTGCAGGTCCAGCGTCGGCTCGCTGCCCGCCAGGCCGAAACCGGCCTGATGCAGGAACGCCTGAGTGCCGCGCAGTTGGCCCAGGCCGGCCTGCAGGCGCAGCTCGAGGCCAGTCGCGACGAGATCAGCGACCTCAGCGAAGCCAACAGCCACAAACAGGCGACGCTCGCCGCGCAGAACCGCGAACTGGAACTGTTGCAGATCGATCGCGACAACGCCCGCGATGCTGCCCATGCCTGGAACCTGGAGCGCGCCACCCGCGAAGCCGAACTGCGTCGCCTGGAGGCCCAGGCCGCACGCCTGGACGCCGAACTGCGCGAGCAGCAGGAAAGCCACGCCCAGCGCCTGGACGACTTGCAGGAAGCCCGCGATACCCTGCGTGCCCAGTTCGCCGAGATGGCCACCAAGATTTTCGACGAGCGCGAGCAGCGCTTCGCCCAGACAAGCCAACAGCACCTGGGGCAATTGCTCGATCCGCTCAAGGAGCGCATCCAGGCCTTCGAAAAGCGCGTGGAAGAAAGCTATCAGCAGGAGGCCCGCGAGCGCTTCTCGCTGGGCAAGGAGCTTGAGCGCCTGCAGCAACTCAACCTGCGTCTGTCTGATGAGGCCACCAATCTCACCCAGGCGCTCAAGGGCCAGAAGACCCAGGGCAATTGGGGCGAGTTGATTCTCGAGCGGGTACTGGAGCATGCGGGCCTTGAGAAAGGCCGCGAATACCAGACCCAGGTCAGCCTGAAGAGCGCCGATGGCGAGCGTTTCCAGCCCGATGTGCTGATCATGCTGCCGGGAGACAAGCAGGTGGTGGTCGATGCCAAGGTCAGCCTCACCGCCTACCAGCAGTTCGTCTCCGGCAACGACGAGGCGGCGCTCAAACAGCACGTGCAGTCGTTGCGCAGCCACGTCAAAGGCCTCTCCAGCAAGGATTACAGTCGGCTGGATGGCTTGCACAGCCTGGATTTCGTATTGCTGTTCGTGCCCATCGAAGCGGCCTTCTCGGCAGCGCTGCAAGCTGAGCCGGGCCTGTTCCAGGAAGCCTTCGACCGACAGATCGTCATTGTCAGCCCCACTACCTTGCTCGCGACCCTGCGGGTCATCGACAGCTTGTGGAAGCAGGAGCGTCAGGGCCAGAACGCCCGCGAGATCGCCGAGCGTGCGGGTTGGCTGTACGACAAGTTCGTGCTGTTCATCCAGGACTTGGACGAGCTCGGTGCGCGCCTGCAGCAGGTCGACAAGGCCTACGCCGCAGCGCGCAACAAACTGTGCGAAGGGCGTGGCAACCTGATCAGCCGCAGCGAGCAGCTCAAGCTGCTGGGCGCGCGCGCCAGCAAGAGCTTGCCGGCCGACCTGCTGGAGCGGGCGCTGTCGGATGAGGCGCTGGCCGATGCAACGCTTACTGAACCAGGCTCAGATGCCGATTGAGCAAGGCGCGCAGGGCGGCGGGCTTGACCGGCTTGGCCAGGTAGTCCAGCCCGGCGGCATGCACCTGGGCGATGGTTTCGTTGCGCCCGTCGGCACTGATCACCACGCCAGGGACGGGTTCGCCCAGGCGCGTGCGTAGCCAGACCATCAGGCCGATGCCGGTTTCGCCATCGTCCAGGTGGTAGTCCACCAGCGCCAGGTGCGGGCGCATGCCCTTCAATAGCAGCGCCTCGCACTCGGCCTGATTGCGTGCGGTCCAGACCTGGCAGCCCCAGCGCCCGAGCAGGCTGTTCATGCCGATCAGGATGCTGTCTTCGTTGTCCACGCACAGCACCTGCAGCCCGGCGAGCGGCTGCCCGCCCGGTTCCACTGGCGCTGCGGGCGCTGCCACCGGATGCCTGGCGATCGGCACGCTGACCCGGAACACGCTGCCCTTGCCTGGCCATGAGCGCACTTCCAGGCGATGCCCGAGCACCCGGCACAGACCATCGGCGATTGCCAGGCCCAGGCCCAGACCTTTTTCGGCGCGGGTCTGATGGCTGTCCAGGCGTTTGAACTCCTGGAAGATCACCTGCAGTTTGTCGTCGGCGATGCCCGGACCGCGGTCCCAGACCTCCAGCCAAAGGTGCTCGCCTTCACGCCGAGCGCCCAGCAGGATCGGGCTCTTGCCGTAACGCAGGGCATTGGTGAGGAAGTTCTGCAGCACCCGGCGCAATAGTTTCATGTCGCTGGCGACTTGCAGTCGGCTGCCGCGCAGGCGGAATTCCAGGCCTTTCTCGGCTGCCAGTACCTTGAACTCGGCGCCCAGGGTGTCGAACAGTTCGTTGAGCGCGAAGGGCTTGATGTCGGGGGTGACCCTGCCGTTCTCCAGGCGCGAGATGTCCAGCAGGTCGCTGATCAGCTCCTCGGCCGAGCGCAGCGAGCTGTCCATGTGCTGCACCAGTTGCTGGGCCTCCTCACTCAGGCCCTCGGCTTGTTGCGACAGGGCGGCGGAGAACAGCCGCGCGGCATTCAGCGGTTGCATCAGGTCGTGGCTGACGGCGGCGAGGAAGCGGGTCTTGGACTGGCTGACCGCCTCGGCATGGCTCTTGGCTTCCGACAACGCCTGGTTCAGTTGCGACAGCTCGTGGGTGCGTTCGGCCACGCGTTGCTCCAGCCCCTCGTTGGCGTCCTTGAGCGCCTGCTCGGCTTCGCGGAACGGGGTGATGTCGGTAAAGCTCATGACGAAGCCCCCGCCGGGCATGGGGTTGCCGATCAGTTCGATCACCCGCCCGTTGGGGAACAGCCGTTCGGAGGTGTGCGCCCGGCCCTGGCGCATCCAGTGCAGGCGCCTGGCCACGTGCACCTGCGCCTCGCCCGGGCCGCACAGGCCGCGCTCGGCGTTGTAGCGGATGATGTCGGCGATCGGTCGGCCGACACTGATCAGCCCGTCGGGGTAGTTGAACAGCTCCAGGTAACGACGATTCCACGCCACCAGGTGCAGGTTCTGGTCGACCACACTGATGCCCTGGTTGATGTTCTCGATGGCGCCCTGCAGCAGGGCGCGGTTGAACTGCAGCACCTCGCTGGCTTCGTCGGCGATGCGCACGACGTCTTCGAGCTGCATGTCGCGGCCTTCGATGGCCGCCTTGACCACCGCACGGGTGGAGGAGGTGCCGAGCACGCCGGCAAGCAGGCGCTCGGTGTGTTCGATCCAGTCGCCGTCGGCGTTCTGGTTGGGGTTGAAGCCCTTGCCCTGGCGGTAGGCGAAGCGGATGAAGCTCTGCCGTGCGCGCTCCTCGCCAACGAAGCGCGCGGCGAGGTTGAGCAGATCGTCGATCTGCACCGCCAGCAGGGTGCGGCTGCTGGGGCGAGCGCTGGTTTGCTGGCCGATGAAACGCCCGGCCTGCCAGTGCTCGGAAACCCGGGTGCGCGAGAGGATCGAGACCCAGGCAAAGAGCATGAAGTTGCCCGCCAGCGACAGCACCACCCCTTGCGTCAGCGGGGTGATCGGCAGGTCCAGCGGGTTGCCGTGCAGCCAGGCAAGGCCGGGGAACAACTGCAGCGACCAACCCAGGCTATGGGCGGCGATCGGCAGCACCAAGGTGTAGAACCACAGGAAGATGCCTGCGGCGAGGCCAGCGAACACGCCACGGCGGTTGGCCTGCTTCCAGTACAGGGCGCCGAGCATCGCCGGGGTCAGCTGGGTGACCGCGGCGAAGGCGATCTGGCCGATGGTCGCAAGGCTCGCGGTGGAGCCGAGCAGGCGATAGCTGACGTAGGCCAGCAGCAGGATGACCACGATGGTCACCCGGCGCACCGAGAGCATCCAGTGGCGGAAGGCCTCGAACGGGCGTTCGGCGTTGGTGCGTCGCAGCAGCCAGGGCAGCAGCATGTCGTTGGAGACCATGGTCGACAGCGCCACTGCCTCGACGATCACCATGCCGGTAGCGGCCGAAGCGCCGCCGATGAAGGCGAGCAGGGCCAGGCTCGGGTGAGCCTCGGCCAGCGGCAGGCTGATGACGAAGGAGTCGGAAATCACCGTGCCCGGCAGCAGCATCTGCCCAGCCAGGGCGATCGGCACCACGAACAGTGCGGCCAGCACCAGGTACAGCGGGAACACCCAGCGCGCCAGGCGCATGTCCTGGGGCTCGATGTTTTCCACCACGGTGACGTGGAACTGCCGTGGCAAGCAAATGATCGCCATCATCGCCACCGCAGTCTGCACCACCATCGATGGCCAGTTGATGGTCTCCTGCCAGTAGTTTTCCAGATGGATCGACTGGCGCGCCTGGCTGAACAGGTCGTCGAAACCGTCGTACAGGTTGAAGACCACGAAGGCGCCGACGGCAAGAAACGCCAGCAGTTTGATCAGTGACTCGAAGGCGATGGCCAGCACCATGCCGCGATGGTGCTCGGTGACATCCAGGCTGCGCGTGCCGAAGACGATGGCGAACAGCGCCAGCACCAGTGACACCACCAGCGCCGTGTCCTGCACCCGGGTGCCGGTGGCGTCGGGGGTGGCGCCGATCAGCAGGTTGACGCCAAGCACGATGCCCTTGAGCTGCAGGGCGATGTAAGGCAGCACGCCGACCAGGCAGATCAGGGCCACCACCACCGCGAGCGTCTGCGACTTGCCGTAGCGGGCGGCAATGAAGTCGGCGATTGAGGTGATGTTCTGCTGCTTGCTGATCAGCACCATCTTCTGCAGCACCCAGGGTGCGAAGATCAGCAGCAGCACCGGGCCCAGGTAGATGGGCAGGAACGCCCAGAGCTGCTCGGCCGCCTGGCCGACCGCACCGAAGAACGTCCAGCTGGTGCAGTACACCGCCAGCGACAGGCTGTACACCCAGGCGCGCAGGCGCGGCGGCAACGGCGTGCTGCGACGGTCGCCGTAGAAGGCGATGGCGAACATGATGGCCATATAGGCCAGGGCGACCACGGCGATCAGCCCGCTGGACAACGACATGCAAACTCCGGAGCAAAAAGGAAAACGCGGTCCCGATCAATCAGTCTGGCACGCGGGCGCGGGTTCGTCAGCGCAGACGATGGTCGCAGTGGCAGGTGGTCGCAGGGGCCCCTGTGGGAGCGGGCTTGCCCGCGAAACGGCCAGCGCCGCTCTAAGCCTTTGCCCCTCGCGTCCCCAGCCAATAGAACAACGCCGCCAGCACCACCGACAGCACCAGCAGGTAGAACACCGCCACCGGCACCACATACCCCAGGGCAAACCCGACCAGAACCGGCCCCAGCGCCGCGCCGAGGTTGGAGAGGTTCTGTGCGCCATAGTAGACGCCGCGCAGATGCTCCGGCGCGATCAGGTCGATGAACATGTACTCGGCGGGAATCACGATGATCTCGCCGAGGGTGAACACCAGCATGGCCAGGCACCAGGCCAGCACCGAGCCGGCCAACGAGAAACCCACCAGCCCGGCGATGAACAGCGCCATGCCAGCCATCAACCAAGGCATCAGGTGCTGGCGGCTGATGCGTCGGCCGATCAGGTATTGCAGGGCGATCACCGTCACCGCGTTGGTCGTCACCAGCACCCCGACCAGCCGCGCCGCTTCGGCAGGGCTGGCGGTCACCACCAGGAATTGCGACAGGTAGGCCGTGAACTGGCCGAACACCACCGCGCTGAGCACCCCGCCCAGGGTGAAGCACACCAGGCGCCGGTCCCGCGCCAGCCCCATGGCGACCTGAACGAAGCCGGCACCGGGCCGTTGCGGCTCGCTGGGGCGCAGTTGGCGATCGCCCAGACGCTGGTAGACCAAGCACATGAGCAGGCCGATCAGCGCCGAAACCAGGAACGGCAGATGGCCATCGAGCTCGATCAGCGCCACTCCCAGCAACGGGCCGACGGCATAGCCGATGTTGCTGAGGGTGTACTTGATGGCGAACACCTCGGCGCGCTCATCCACCGGCAGCAGGGCGCAGAATCCGGCCTTGCTGGCGATGTCGACCACCGCCAGGGCGAGGTTGATCAGCACCAGGCACAGGAAGAACAGCGCCGCCGAGGGGCTGAACATGGCGACGGCGAACGACAGCGTGAACACCAGGGTTGCGACGATGATCACCGTATGGTTGCGCAGCGTGTCGACCAGATGACCGCCATACAGGCTCAGCAACGAGGCGACGATCAGGGCCCCGCCGATCAGCAGGCCGATATGGCTGACCGACAACTGGAAGCTGTCCGACAGATAGACGACCAGATAGGGCAGGGTGATCGCGCGCGCCAGGGTCAGCACGAAGGTGGTGAGCAGCAGCAGGCGGACAGCGGAGGGATAGCGTTTCAGTGCGGCGAGCATTGCCACGTCCTTGTTGTTGGAATTGTCGCAGGCAGCAAGCATAAGCCACCGGCTCTGGCTTGCGCTATATCTGCATAATAGATAACAGATAGAGAAAATAACCGTTATATGGATATTCTTTGCGGGCATAAGATGATTCCACCTTACACGAGGAATCTTTGCCATGACCTGCCCACAGACTCGCGCTGCGTCCTTGCGGCCCTTCCACCAGTTGGCCCGCCCGCTGGAAGTGATCCGTCAGTTCACCCCGAACTGGTTTGCCGCGACCATGGGCACCGGTGTCCTCGCGCTGGCCTTACGGCAGTTGCAGATACCGGCGCTGCATGGCGTGGCAGAAGGGCTCTGGTGGCTGACCATTGGCCTGTTCATCCTGTTCTGCGTGCTGTACGGCGCGCGCTGGTTGCTGTTCTTCGAGGAGGCGCGGCGGATCTTCGCCCACTCCACGGTCTCGATGTTCTTCGGCACCATCCCCATGGGTCTGGCGACCATCCTCAATGGCGCGCTGGTGTTTGGCCTCGAGCGCTGGGGCGACGGCGTGCTGCCTTGGGTCGAGGCGCTCTGGTGGCTGGACGTGGCGCTGGCACTGCTGTGTGGCGTGGCAATCCCTTATCTGATGTTCACCTGCCAGGAGCACAGCATCGACCAGATGACGGCGGTGTGGTTGCTGCCGGTGGTAGCGGCCGAGGTGGCGGCGGCCAGTGGTGGCCTGCTGGCGCCGCACCTGGCGGATGTCCATGCGCAGTTCCTGGTGGTGGTGACCAGCTACGTGCTGTGGGCGGTGTCGCTGCCGGTGGCGTTCAGCATCCTGACCATCCTCATGCTGCGCATGGCGCTGCACAAGCTGCCGCCGGCCAACATGGCCGCATCCAGCTGGCTGGCGCTGGGCCCGATCGGCACCGGGGCGCTGGGCATGCTGCTGCTGGGCGGCGATGCGCCCGCAGTGTTCGCGGCCAATGGCCTGGGCAACGTGGGTGAAGTGGCACGCGGGTTGGGACTGGTGGCCGGGATGGTGTTGTGGGGCGCTGGCCTGTGGTGGCTGCTGACCGCAGTACTGATCACTCTGCGCTACATGCGCCAGGGCATGCCGTTCAACCTGGGGTGGTGGGGTTTCACCTTCCCGCTGGGGGTCTACAGCCTCGCCACCCTGAAGCTGTCGGCCTGGCTGGGCCTGGGTTTCTTCACCGTGTTCGGGCAAGTGCTGGTAGCGATGCTGGCGGTGCTCTGGCTGGTGGTGGCGAGCCGCACGCTCAAGGGCGCCTGGCGTGGCGAGCTGTTCGTCTCGCCCTGTATCGCAAATCGTTGAGTGCGTGGATCTTTTAGCGGGTGATCGTTCAAGCCGATAGGCGGAGGATTGACAGCGTTCAGGGCAGCAGGAATACTCTCGGAAAAATTCATATATATGTTTATATAACAAGACCAGAGACAGGCCTCCATGAACACATTGCCCGGTGATGCGCGTCTGCCCCGCTATCAACAACTGCGCGACCATATGGTCGCGCAGATCGCCAATAACCGCTGGCGCCCTGGTGAGGCCATTCCCACCGAAGCGGCCCTTGCCAGTGAGTTCGACATGTCGGTCGGCACCGTGCGCAAGGCCGTCGATGTGCTGGTGACCGAGGGCGTGCTTGAGCGCCAGCAAGGCCGCGGCACCTTCATTCGTCGGCCGCAGTTCCATTCCTCGCTGTTCCGCTTCTTCCGTTTCGAGTCGGCCAACGGCGAGCGTGCCGTTCCCGAGAGTCGCATCCTGTCCATCGAGCCAGTCCCGGCGCCCTCGGCGGTTGCCAGTGCCCTTGGCTTGGCGCCGGAAGCCGAAGTCATTCACATCGTGCGCCTGCGTCTACTCGGTGCCAAGCCGGTACTGGCCGAGGAAATCTGGCTGCCGCGCCAGACGTTCCAGCCACTGCTTGAGGTCGAGCTGGACCGCAAGGGCCCGCTGCTCTACCCGATCTACGAAGAGCTGTGCGGCCAGGTGGTGGCCTATGCCGAGGAGACCCTCACGGCCGAGTCGGTCGATGCCGTTCACGCGCGCCTGCTGCAGATGCCGGAGGGCAGTCCGGTGGTGGTGATCGAGCGTCTGGCCCGTGACTACGCCGGCAAACCGTTGGAATGGCGCCGTTCGCGCGGCCATGCCGAGCACTTCCGCTACCGCATCGATATTCGCTGACCGGGCGCTTCACGCCCCGTTGTGACGTCCGGTGCCGTGCCAGCACGGTGCCGTGGTTCTGCCTGCCCGGCCGGCGTGCGTCCGGCCGCTCTCTGACCTCGCACACACGACATAGAAGGATAAGAAATCATGTTCAGTTGGTACCGCGAAATCACCTCGCGCGAACGCAAGACGTTCTGGGCCTGCTTTGGTGGCTGGTCGCTCGATGCCCTTGAAGTTCAGATGTTCGGCCTGGCCATCCCGGCGCTGATCGCCGCGTTTTCCCTGACCAAGGGCGATGCTGGGCTGATCAGTGGTCTGACGCTGGTCACCTCGGCGATCGGTGGCTGGCTTGGCGGTACGTTGTCCGACCGTTACGGCCGGGTGCGCACCCTGCAGTGGATGATCCTCTGGTTCTCCTTCTTCACCTTCCTGTCGGCCTTCGTCACCGGCTTCTACCCGCTGCTGTTCGTCAAGGCCATGCAGGGCTTCGGCATTGGTGGCGAGTGGGCCGCGGGCGCGGTGCTGATGGCCGAGACCATCAACCCGAAATACCGCGGCAAGGTCATGGGCACCGTACAGAGCGCCTGGGCCGTGGGCTGGGGCCTGGCGGTGGGGCTGTTTGCGCTGATCTATTCGCTGGTGCCGCAGGAGTTCGCCTGGCGGGTGATGTTCTTCGTCGGCCTGCTGCCGTCGCTGCTGATCATCTGGGTGCGGCGCAACGTACCCGAGCCGGACAGCTTCCAGCGCCTGCAGAAGGAAAAGGCCATTCCCGTCAGCTTCACCAAGTCCATGGCCGGCATCTTCCGTCCTGAACTGCTGCGCGTGACCCTGCTGGGCGGGCTGCTGGGTTTGGGTGCCCATGGTGGTTACCATGCGGTGATGACCTGGCTGCCGACCTTCCTCAAGACCGAGCGCAACCTCTCGGTGCTCAACTCCGGCGGCTACCTGGCGGTGATCATCTTCGCCTTCTGGTGTGGTTGCGTGGTCAGTGGCCTGCTCATCGATCGTATTGGCCGGCGCAAGAACATCCTGCTGTTCGCCCTGTGCTGCGTGCTGACGGTGCAGGCCTACGTGTTCTTCCCGCTGAGCAATACGCAGATGCTGTTCCTCGGCTTCCCGCTGGGCTTCTTCGCCGCCGGTATCCCCGCGAGCCTGGGGGCGTTCTTCAACGAACTGTACCCGGCCGACGTGCGCGGTGCCGGGGTGGGCTTCTGCTACAACTTCGGCCGGGTGCTGTCGGCCGTGTTCCCGTTCCTGGTCGGTCACATGAGCGAATCCATGTCGCTGGGGGCAGCCATCGGCATCGATGCCGGCATCGCCTACGGCGTGGCAGTGGTCGCCGCACTGTGCCTGCCGGAAACCCGCGGTCGCAACCTCGAGGCCCCTGCCTCGCCGCAGGTTGCGGGTGCGGTCGCCAAGTAACTTTCAATAGTCCCGAATGAGCATCATGCCCCAAACCCCTGTTTCCCCATTCACTGCGATCGACAGCCACGCCCACGTGTTCAGCCGTGGGCTGAACCTGGCAGCAGAGCGCCGTTACGCACCCACCTACGATGCGCCGCTGGGCGACTACCTGGCCCAGCTGGCCGGGCACGGTTTCAGTCATGGCGTATTGGTGCAGCCGAGCTTTCTCGGCACCGACAACAGCTACCTGCTGGCGGCGTTGCAAACTGCGCCCAGGCAATTGCGTGGGGTGGTGATGCTCGATCCTGGCGTTGCGCGCGACACCCTTGAGCAGATGGCGCGCCTCGGTGTACGCGGCGTGCGCCTGAATCTGATGGGGCAGGCCTTGCCTGATCTGCGCGACGCCGGTTGGCGGTCACTGCTGGAGCTCATCGGCGATCTGGGCTGGCATGTCGAACTGCATCGGCAGGTGGCCGATATACCGGCACTGGTGCGTGCCTTGCAGCCATATGGTGTGGATATCGTGATCGATCACTTCGGCAGGCCGGATGCACGCCTGGGGTTGGGGCAGCCGGGGTTTGCCGAGCTTCTGACCCTGGGCGGGCAGGGCAAGGTGTGGGTGAAGGTGTCGGGGATCTATCGGCTGGGTGGCTCGCCCGAGCAGAACCTGGACTTCGCCCGGCAGGCGCTGTGCGCCCTGGAGGCGCATTATGGCGCGGACCGGTTGATGTGGGGCAGCGACTGGCCGCATACCCAGCATGAGTCGGTGATGAGCTTTACGGCGGTGGTCGAGCAGTTCGATGCACTGGGCTGCTCGGCTGCGCTGCGTCGATCGCTGTTGGTGGACACGGCGCGGGGGCTGTTCGGGTTCGCGTAGGGGCAACTGTCTTTTTCAAAATCTAAAGGCCAGCCCAATCCTTGTAGGAGCGGGCTTGCCCGCGAACACGGGCGTAGCCCGTGCCAGGCACCGCGGTGTGCTTTTCGCGGGCAAGCCCGCTCCTACAAGAGGTTCTCGGTCTGTCAGAGGCGGAACCGGCTGATCATCTGCTGCAATTGCCCACCCAGTCGCGCCAGTTCGACGCTGGACACCGAGGTCTGCTCACTGGCCTCGGCGGTCTGTTCGGAAATATCCCTCACCGTCACCACGCTGCGGCTGATCTCCTCGGCCACAGCGCTCTGCTGCTCGGAGGCTGCAGCAATCTGCTGGTTCATCAACTGGATGCCCGATACCCGCTGAGTGATGCCCTCCAGCGCAACGCCGGCCTCACGTACCAGTGCCACGCTGCTTTCGGTCAGGCTCTGGCTTTCTTCCATCAGGTCGCTGACCGAGCGCGTGCCTTGCTCCAGGCTGCTGATCGCCGATTCGATTTCTTCGGTCGAGGCCTGGGTGCGCTGGGCCAGGCTGCGTACCTCGTCGGCGACCACGGCAAAACCACGACCGGCCTCGCCAGCGCGGGCGGCCTCGATGGCGGCGTTGAGCGCCAGCAGGTTGGTCTGCTCGGCCACGGCCTTGATCACGTCCATCACCTTGCCGATGCGTTGGCTTTCGTTGCGCAGGGCGTCCATCGCCTCATTGGTGGCATCGACCTGGCTGGCCAGGCGGCCGATCTGGGTCACGGCGCGGGTGACCACACTGTCGCCTTCGCGGGCCTCGAGATCGGTGGCGCTGGCGGCCACCGAGGCTTCGCCAGCATTGCGCGCCACTTCCTGCACGGTGGCGGCCATTTCCTGCATCGCGGTGGCGACCTGGTCGGTCTCCTGGCGCTGGCTGCTGGCGCCGGCGCTGGTTTGCGCGGTGATCGCCGAGAGCTCTTCGGTAGCACTGGCAATCTGCGAGATGCCGTCGCGCACGCCGCCGATCAGTTGGCGTAGCTTGGTAGTCATGCCATGCAGGCTGTTCTGCAACTGGCCGAGTTCATCACGGCGACTGCTGCTGGGTTGTTCGCCCAAGTTGCCGTCGGCCACCTCCTCCAGGGCGTGCAGGACCCGTTGCAGCGGCTGGCTGATCTGCCGGGCGATCAGTATCGCCAGCAGGGCGCCGAGCAGCAGGGCGAGGGCGGTGGTGGCGAACTGCAGCGTCTTGGCGAACTGGCTGTCATTGACCACGGCCACCGCTTGGCTGTCGAGCAATTGGCCGATCAGGGTGGTGAGGGTCGCGACGTCATTGCCCATGTTGGCGCGGTAGTCCATCAGTTTGCGGGTTTCGCCGCGGAAGGCCTCGACGGCGGCGGCGTAGGCACGCACCTGTTCGTTCAGTTGGCGGAATTCGTCGGCGAACTGGCCATTGAATGTCGCGGTCAGGGTCGGCAGGTCGTTCACCGTGGTGGCGATCTGCGCATTCATCACCTGCTCGGTGTCTGCGTTGGTGTTGCCGGTGTAGCCACGTACCTGGTAGCGCAGCAGGATCAGGTTCTCGCGAATCTGGTTGATCGCTTCGCTGCGCACGTAGCGCTGTTCGGCATCGGGCAACGCGCGGACCTGCTTGCGGATGCCGTCGATCGTGGCGAACGACTGGGTTGCAAGCGCGCCCATCTCTTTTTGCGCCGCGCGCATGGTGCGGTACGACTGCAGGCTCAGTTCCTGGTTGCGGGCGTAGGCCTGCAGGGTCTGCTCGGCCTTGTCGAGGGTCTGCAGGTTGGTCGCGTTGCGCATGATGCCGTGGAGTTTCGTCAAACGGGCCTGGAAGGCCGCCAGTGTCTGTTGCAACGCCTTGTCCTGTGCTTCGTCGCCACTGGACATGGCGTGTTGCAGGCGCGCCTCGCGCAGATCGCCCAGGGCATCGTTGAGTGCGGAGACGTCGCTGACCACTTCGCTGCGCCGTACCAGGCTGCCCAGGGCGTCCCAGCCGATCAGCGACTGGGCCAGGGTCAGCACGAGGACCAGGCCAAAACCGAGGCCGAGTTTGTGTGCGATCTTCAGATCGCCGAACCAGGTGAACATCTGCTGCTGTACTCCTTTTCTTGTGCGTTGGAGGAGAGCCGAAGGCTGATCCTGTTACCGGATTTAGTCATCTATATGAATTATCGGCAGCCTTGCAATAATCTGAAAAGGGTTTGCAGAAAAAATAATGGCATATAGCCATTAATCGATTCGTTGTGCGTGATGCGGTTCGCAGGCCAGTTGCCAGGGATGGGAAATCCCGTGCAGATTTGTGGCTTCTCGCGATGAGCAGACCTCCAATTGACAACGCCCTCTCAGGAACAAGGACGATGAGTCATTCCTCGCAATTCACCTTGCTCGGCAAGCGGCGCTTCCTGCCGTTCTTCATCACCCAGTCGCTGGGTGCCTTCAACGACAACCTGTTCAAGCAGTCGCTGATCCTGGCGATCCTCTACAAGCTCAGCCTGGAGGGCGACCGTTCGATCTGGGTCAACCTTTGCGCGCTGCTATTCATCCTGCCGTTCTTCCTGTTCTCGGCGCTGGCCGGGCAGTTTGGCGAGAAGTTCGCCAAGGATGCGCTGATCCGCGCGATCAAGCTGGCTGAAGTGGTGATCATGGTGATTGGCGCGGTGGGCTTTCTCAGTGATCACCTGGAACTGATGCTGCTGACATTGTTTGCCATGGGCACTCATTCGGCGCTGTTCGGGCCGGTGAAGTACTCGATCCTGCCCCAGGCCTTGCGCGAAGACGAACTGGTCGGCGGCAACGGGCTGGTGGAAATGGGCACCTTCCTGGCGATCCTGGCCGGCACCATCGGTGCCGGGGTGATGATGTCCTCGGGCAACTACGCCACGGTGGTGGCCGGAGGCATCGTCGGCACTGCGGTGCTCGGCTACCTGGCCAGCCGCTGGATTCCGCGGGCGGCGGCGGTGGCGCCGCAGATGAAGCTGGATTGGAATATCTTCAAGCAGTCCTGGGCCACCTTGCGCCTGGGCTTGGGGCAGACCCCGGCGGTGTCGCGCTCGATCGTCGGCAACTCGTGGTTCTGGTTCGTCGGGGCGATCTACCTGACGCAGATCCCGGCTTACGCCAAGGACTGGCTGCATGGCGACGAGACCGTGGTCACGCTGGTGCTGACGCTGTTCTCGGTGGGCATTGCCGTGGGGTCGCTGCTGTGCGAACGCCTGAGCGGGCGCAAGGTGGAGATCGGCCTGGTGCCGTTCGGCTCGTTCGGCTTGACCCTGTTCGGCCTGCTCTGGTGGTGGCATTCGGGTGATGTGCCAGCCGCTGCTGCGCCACACGATTGGCTGAGCCTTTTGGGCATGAGCCAGGCCTGGTGGATCATGGTCTCGATCGTCGGGCTTGGTGTGTTCGGTGGTTTCTACATCGTGCCGCTGTACGCCTTGATCCAGGCGCGTACGCCTGAAGACCAGCGCGCCCGGGTGATCGCCGCGAACAACATCCTCAATGCCCTGTTCATGGTGGTCTCGGCGATCGTCACCATCGTCCTCTTGAGCCTGGCCGACCTGAGCATCCCGCAGCTGTTCCTGGTGGTGTCGCTGCTCAACATTGCGGTCAACGCCTACATCTTCCGCATTGTTCCTGAATTCACCATGCGCTTCCTGATCTGGCTGCTCAGCCATTCGATGTACCGCGTCGAGCACCGCGACCTCGATCGTATCCCTGACGAGGGGGCGGCGCTGTTGGTGTGCAACCATGTGTCGTTCGTCGATGCGCTGCTGATCGGCGGTGCGATCCGCCGACCGATCCGTTTCGTCATGTACTACAAGATCTACAACCTGCCGGTGCTCAACTTCGTGTTCCGCACTGCCGGGGCCATCCCGATTGCCGGGCGCAGTGAGGACGAGGCGACGTACGAGCGGGCCTTTGCGCGCATTGCCGAGTACCTGCGGGCGGGTGAGGTGGTGTGCATCTTCCCGGAAGGCAAGCTGACCGCCGATGGTGAGATCGATGTGTTCAAGGGCGGGGTCAACAAAATTCTCCAGGAAACCCCGGTGCCGGTGATTCCGCTGGCTTTGCAGGGGCTGTGGGGGAGCTTCTTCAGTCGCGATCCGGCCAAGGGCTTTCTGCGCCGGTTATGGTCGCGGGTGACCCTGGTGGCCGGTGCCGCCATCCCGGTGGAGGCGGCCCAGCCTGAAGCGCTGCGCGAGAAGGTCAGTGCCCTGCGCGGCGACTTGCGTTGAGGGAAAGGGCGAAGGTCAGCTGGCGCTGACCTTCAGGCCGATCAGGCCGGCGACGATCAGCGCAACGCTGAGCAGTCGTACCAGTGCCATGGATTCGCCGAACAGGATGATCCCGGCGATTACCGTGCCGATCGCGCCGACGCCGGTCCAGATGGCGTAGGCAGTGCCCAGCGGCAATTCCTTCATGGCCAGGCCAAGCAGGCCCAGGCTCACGGCCATGGCGGCGACGGTCAGTGCGGTGGGGAGTGGGCGAGTGAAGCCATCGGTGTATTTGAGGCCGACAGCCCAGCCGACTTCGAACAGGCCGGCGAAGAACAGGATGATCCAGGACATGATGATTCTCCATCGTTGAAAGATGGGGCCGTCCCCGGATTGGTCACGCCTTGCGTCGTGAGGTCGTCCTCACAGTGCGCACTATATTGCACATCTGTAGGGTTGCAGGCAAGTGGTGGCTGTCCGGGCCTCTTCGCGGGCAAGTCGCGGCGGCGAACCGCCGCTCCTACAAGGTATCCAGCTGTCTTGAGTGTGGGAGCGGGCTTGCCCGCGAAGAGCCCCCCGCTCAGTGCCCGACTTGCGCCTGTTCCTCCCCAGCACCGCGGGGCTCTTCCAGGCGCCTGAACCAGGTCGAGAGCAAGGCCCCGGAAATGTTGTGCCAGACACTGAACAGCGCGCTGGGCACCGCCGCCAGCGGTGAGAAATGCGCCGCTGCCAGGGCTGCGCCCAGGCCCGAGTTCTGCATCCCCACCTCCAGCGCCAGCGACTTGCGCTGCGCCAGGGGCAGCTTGCACAGCTTGCCGGTCAGATAGCCCAGCAGGAAGCCGAAGCTGTTGTGCAGGATCACCACCGCCATGATCAGCAGGCCGGACTCGGCGATCTTCGCCTGGCTGGCCGCGACCACCGCGCAGACGATCATCACGATGCTCACCACCGACACCAGTGGCAGCACCTGCACCGCCACCTGTACGCGCGCGCCGAGCAGCTTCTGCGCCAGCACGCCGAGCACGATCGGCAGCATCACCAACTGCAGGATCGACCAGAACATGTCCATGAACGAGACGGGCAGCCAGGCCGAGGCCAGGAACCAGATCAGCGCCGGGGTCAGCAAGGGGGCGAGCAGGGTGGTGACTGCGGCGATGGCCACAGCCAGTGCCAGGTCGCCCTTGGACAGCCAGACCATCACGTTCGAGGCCGTGCCGCTCGGGCAGCAGCCGACCAGGATCACGCCCACGGCGATTTCCGGCGGCAGATGAAACAGTTGGCACAGCAGCCAGGCAACGCCCGGCATGATCACGAAATGCGCCACCACTCCCAGCGCCACGCGCCAGGGTTGACGGGCGAGGGCGGCGAAATCGTCGAGCTTGAGCGTAAGCCCCATGCCGAACATCACCAGCCCCAGCAGCGGCACGATGGCCACCTTAAGGGCGATGAACCATTGCGGTTGCAGGTAGGCCAGGCAGGCGAACACCAGGACCCAGAGGGCGAAGGTGTTACCGACGAAACGGCTGAAGGCGGCGAGGGCACGCATGGGGGATTCCTTTTCTATTTATAGCTTTTGTGGCATTCACTGGCCTCTTCGCGAGCTTGCCCGCGAAGAGGTCGGTACTGGCGACAACACAACCACCCCAGCACCGGCCCTTCAACCTGAATCAGACCCCCTGCGGAATCTCTTCCCCACCCAGGGCTTCGAACAGCACCGGCAGGAATTCGTTGAGGGTCATCATCATCAACAGGAAGCTTGCGTCGAACTGTTGCGCGGCTTCGTCGCCACCATCCTGCTCGGCCTGCTCCTGCAGCAGTTCCTCGAATTTCAGGCGCTTGATCACCATCTTGTCGTCGAGCACGAACGACAGTTTGTCCTGCCAGGCCAGGGCCAGTTGCGTGACCAGCTTGCCGGTGCTCAGGTGCAACTGGATTTCCTCGCTGGCCAGGTCCTGGCGCTTGCAGCGCACGATGCCACCGTCTTCGGCGGTGTCGCGCAGCTCGCATTCATCCAGTGGATAGAAGCCTTCGGCAGGCTGCTGCGACTTGACCCAGTCGGTCATGGTCGCGGTCGGGGCGATCTTCACGGTGGCCGGGCGCACCGGCAGCGAACCCATGACTTCACGTAGCGTGGAGAGCAGGTCTTCGGCGCGCTTGGCGCTGGCCGAGTTGACCAGGATCAGGCCCTGGCGCGGGGCGATGGCAGCGAAGATCATCGAGCGGCGGATGAAAGCACGCGGCAGGAAGGCCTGGATGATCTCGTCCTTGATCTGGTCGCGTTCCTTCTTGTAGACCTTGCGCATCTGCTCGGTCTCGATCTCTTCGACCTTCTCCTTGACCGCATCGTTGACCACGCTGCTGGGCAGGATACGTTCTTCCTTGCGTGCGGCAATCAACAGGAATTCACCGCTGACGTGCACCAGGGGAGCGTCTTCGCCCTTGCCGAACGGAGCGACGAAGCCGTAAGTGGTCAGCTCCTGGCTGGCGCAGGGGCGGGCCGGCTTGCTGGCCAGGGCGGTCTCCAGCGCTTCAGGCTCGAACGGGACATCCTGGGTCAGGCGGTAGGTCAGCAGGTTCTTGAACCACATGAGGGGGAATCTCTCCTTAATGCATAAGGCGGGCATTATTCTCCGAGCAGTGGTTGCAGGCCAACCCTGTCAGAGGGCCAGCAGTGACTTATTCATAGGTCTTTGAAAGATCAGATAAAAAATTTGAAAAAAGTGCTTGCCAGGGTACAGGGTCCTCCGTAGAATGCGCGCCACACCGAGACGAAGGGTGATTAGCTCAGCCGGGAGAGCATCTGCCTTACAAGCAGAGGGTCGGCGGTTCGATCCCGTCATCACCCACCACTCGATGTATAGCGCAGCGGTAGTTCAGTCGGTTAGAATACCGGCCTGTCACGCCGGGGGTCGCGGGTTCGAGTCCCGTCCGCTGCGCCATATTCCAGCTTCCAGGGCCCACTGAACACCCGGAAGCCACAAAGAAAGCGACCTTAGGGTCGCTTTTTTTGTTTGTGCCTCGCAAAACGCCCCGGGGGCTGTCGGTCGACAGTCCCCGGGGCGTTTCAGCTTCAGGGTTTGGCCAC
The DNA here is from genome assembly GCA_014268975.2 of Pseudomonas wayambapalatensis. Classification (GTDB taxonomy): domain Bacteria; phylum Pseudomonadota; class Gammaproteobacteria; order Pseudomonadales; family Pseudomonadaceae; genus Aquipseudomonas; species Aquipseudomonas wayambapalatensis. Next base: position 1,644,136 of record CP077096.1, read on the forward strand.
GTGCCAGACCTGGCCGACACCTTCGCCGGTGGTATCGCCCGGCTTCTGATCCTTGACCCAACTGTACAGTGGCTGGTCTTTGTAAGCCCACTGCTTGCTGCCGTCGTCACGGGTAATCACGCTGTAGTCATCGGCGGCCTTGGCGTAGGGGCCGGCGGCCAGCGGCGGCCAATTCTGCGCACATTGACCGTTGCACGCCGACTTGCCAGCGCTGTCCTTGGTGAAGGTGTAGAGGGTCAGGCCTTTGCTGTCGACCAGGACCTTGCCAAGGGCGCTGTCGCCGACCTTCGCGGGGGCGTCCGCCAAGGCCAGGCCAGACACGCAGGTCAGAGCCAATGAAAGAACGAGTGCGCTTTTCTTCAACATGAGAGATACCTCTGGCGGTTATTCGAATCTGTTCGGGGGAATGATGGCTTTATGCATCGGCCATGCAGGAACAACGCCTCGGTGTCGGCTTCTATTCCCGTGTTCGATGAATATTTTTCCCGTCCCTCATGCCGCCCTGGGTCAGCAGGCACGCCGGGTTCGCATCTACGCCTTCAACTCGCTGGCCCATTGCGTCAGAATCCCCCTACACGCCGGATGCAGCCAGCAGGCCGCGCGCCGGCTCTACCTTGCAAGCAGAGACCGACCATGCAGGATGCCAGCACCTCTCCAACGCCCACGCCGTCGACCCCACTCCTGGGTATCGACCTGGGGACCACCAACAGCCTTATCGCGGTCTGGCAGGACGGCAAGGCGCAGCTGATCGCCAACGCCGTGGGCGAGGTGCTGACGCCGTCGGTGGTCAGCGTCGACGACGATGGCAGCATCCTGGTGGGCAGCGCTGCCCGCGCCCGGCTGACCACCCATCCCCATCGCACCGCTGCGGCCTTCAAGCGCTACATGGGCAGTGACAAGCGCTTCGAGCTCGGCGAGCACCGTTTCACCCCCGAAGAGCTCTCGGCCCTGGTGCTGGGCGCGTTGAAGCAGGATGCCGAAGCGTATCTGGGGTGCCCGGTCAGCGAAGCGGTGATCTCGGTGCCGGCCTATTTCAGCGACGAACAGCGCAAGCGCACGGTCTTCGCTGCGGAGCTGGCGGGGCTGAAGGTGCAGCGCCTGATCAACGAGCCGACCGCGGCCGCCATGGCCTACGGGCTGCACGAGCAGAAGTTCGAGCGCACCCTGGTGTTCGACCTGGGCGGCGGGACCTTCGACGTCACTGTGCTGGAATACGCCTTGCCGCTGATCGAAGTGCATGCTTCAACCGGTGACAACTATCTGGGGGGCGAGGATTTCACCGAGGCCTTGCTCAATGCCTGCCTGCGCGACTGGAACCTCAGTGCCGAAGCCCTGGAGCCCCAGGCGCTGTCGAGCCTGCATGATGCGATCGAGCAACTGAAACGCGAGGTGGGCGAGGGCAGCCGCACCCTGAACTGGAGCGGCGATGGCCAGGCCCGCGAATGGGTGCTCGACCAGGCCCGGCTGCAGTCGATCTGGGCGCCGTTGCTGGCACGGGTACGGACCCCCATCGAGCAGGCCCTGCGTGATGCGCGCCTGAGCCCGCGCGAACTGGACAGCCTGGTGCTGGTCGGTGGGGCCACGCGCATGCCGCAGATCCAGCAACTGGTGGCCAAGCTGTTCGGCCGCCTGCCGTACCGCCACCTCGATCCGGACACCATCGTCGCTCTTGGCGCCGCCAGCCAGGCAGCCTGCAAGGCGCGGGATTCGGCGATCGACGAGTTGATCCTGACCGACGTCTGTCCTTACACCCTGGGGGTCGCCTCGTCCCGTGGCGAGGAAGTGTCCGGAGCCTTTACCCCGATCATCGAACGCAACACGGTGATCCCCACCTCACGTGTGCAGCGCTTCTACAGCAGCCATCCGGAACAGAAAGTGGTGCGCATCGCCGTGTACCAGGGCGAGCGGCCATGGGTGCGCGACAACATTCTGGTCGACAGCTTCGAGATTCCATTGCAGCCGACCGGCCAGGTGCAGTCGCTGGATGTGCGCTTCAGCTACGACATCAATGGCCTGCTCGAAGTGGACGTGACGTTCCTCGAAACCGGGCACAAGCACAGCCACAGCATCGACCGCAGCCCGACCGGGCTGGACAGCGACGCCCGCCAGGCCAGCCACGAGCGCCTGGCGAGATTGAAGATTCACCCGCGCGACGCCTTGCCCAACCGCACCCTGCTGGCTCGCCTGGAGCGCGCCTGGATGCAGAGCCTGGGGGATGAGCGCGACCTTATCGGCAGTTGGCTGGATGCCTTCAATGCCGTGCTCGCTGGCCAGCAGGCCAGCGAGATCAGTCGCCAGCGCCAGCAGTTGAGCCAGGCGCTGGACGAGCTGCGCTACTGATCAGGGATGATTCAGGCGCCGCAGGGCCACTTGCAGGCCCAGTTGCAACTGGTCGGGGTCGTCCGGTGAAGGGCCATAGCGGTTGGCCAGCTTGTCGCCGGGTAGCCCCACCAGAAGCAGCGGTGCGAACGGCAGCAGGCGGCTGACGGCCAGCAACCCCACCAGTGCCCAGACGCCCTGGCCCAAGTCGCGCAAGCGCCGCAGGAAGGATGTCAACAGCAGCAACACGACAAGGGTCCAGAGCATCGGGCTCTTGGTCGCGGTGGTCAGCACCGTGCCCGCCAGCAGCAGCACGATCACGTGGGCGATCAGGTCGCTGCGATTGAGACGGCTGTCCAGGCGCCAGAACGCCCAGGAGGGCACCGGCTTCTGGCTGACGCGAGCCATCAGCAGACGCTCGGCGCGGGCCAGTATCGCCATGCTGGCGCAGCGCAGGCCGGTGTCCTGATCCGGATCGTCCTTGGCTTTCTGCAGGCGCATCAAGGCGCGGGTGCCTGGCGGGGATGCGGATTTGACCAGGTGATTGAAGGCGTCGAGGATCTCGTTGAGCAGCTTGCCGTCGACCTTCTCTTCCTGCTCCACCGCTTGGCGCGGCGGGCGTTTGACCTTGCCGGCGATCAGGCCGTCGCGCAGCGGAGCGAACCAGGGGCTGTCGTTGTTCAGTGCCTCGAGGCGATCGCGCAAGCGGGCGCGCTGTTGAGCATCGAGCTCGGGGTCGTGGTACAGCACGGCGCACAGCAGCATGTAGCCCAGTGGGTGGTCGTCGAGGGTGCCAACGTCTTCTTCCAGGCATTCGAGCAGGCGGACCGCGCCGGGCAGGCGAGTGCTGCCGAACACGTAGCCCAGGGTTTGCAGGCGGCTGGCAACCAGGGCCTGCATCGGATCGCGATCGTCCATCCAGCCGAGCAGGGCATTGTGTTCGTTGAACTGAGCCTGACGGGCGATCAGCACCTTGTGCAGGGGGGCGAACGGATGGTCGCTCGGATAGGTGAGCTGGGCGGCCAGTTGCGGTGGCGCCAGGTCCAGCCAGCGTTGCGGCTGTTGCGCCGTGGCCAGCATGAACAACTGCTGGCGATGCCAGTTCCACAGCGCTTCGCCCTCGACCATCGGCGGCAGCTCGATGCCGTTCAGTGCCAGTTCTTCCATCAGCACCAGGCCGAACGGCACGGTGAACATGCGGCGCATGTCGAAATGCTCGTTCAGCTCGCCCAGCGCTCGCGGCGAATAGACCCGCATCCGCCGCAGCCACTCGCGGCAGGCCGGGTGCAGTGCGTCGGACTTGAGCGCCTCTGGCAGTTCCACAGGCCCCTCGTCACGTGCGCAGTACTCCGCCAATGCACGCGCCACCGGTGAGTGTTCGAGCCAATGCAGTTGCTGCGCAGCCTGGCGCTGGAAGCCCTCGAGGATCAAGGCATCGAGCGGGTCGTTGCCCAGGCGCTCATCGACAATGGTGCGCAGCAAGCCGGCTTCACCGCGTTGCAGGGCCCAGGCCTGCCAGTAGCGGCGGTGCAGTTCGCGATCTTCCTGGTTGGGCAACAGCCAGGCGAGCAGCGGCAGTTCGTCGTCGCCGTCCAGGCGCCAGTCGATGTAGGTGGCGGCGATGCCCTCAAGGCCCAGGCGCGAGGCTTCGGACCAGCGCGCCAGTGTCTGCGGCGACTGTGCCGGGCTGCCCAAGACCTGTGCCGGATCGGCCAGGTCGGCGGGCCAGGTCTCGGGTGTGCTCTGCTGGTCGAGGGCCTGGATCAGCAGGGGCAGGCGTTGCGGCTGGTAGCGCGCGCAGAGGTCGAGCAGCCAGCGTTCGGCCTGCGGGTGGCGATGTTCGCGCCACAGCCGTAGCCAGCAGTCCAGGGCTTGCTGCTCGGCGCCCAGGGCGTCGGCCTGGCGGGCCAGCAGGAACAGCAGGTCGACATCGTCCGGCGCCTGCTGGTGCTGCAACTGCAGGCGTGCATGCAGGGTGAGGCTGCCGATGCCGACCTGGCTGAACTGTTCGGTCAGACGCTGGACCAGGTGTTCGTCGTCAGGGAACGCCACGCAGGTGTGGTACCCGGCGAACTGTGCGTACTCGAACAGCGGGCGCTCCTGATGGTAGTAGCCAAGGCTGCGGAAGTACCAAAGGGTTTCCAGTTGCGCGGCGGGCGACCAGCTGTGCATCAGGCGGGTGTCGAACGGATCGGGCTCCTCGATGCGTTGCAGGAAGGCTTCTATCTCCTGGGCATCCTCCGGCGCCAGGCGCAGCAACTGCTCGGCCCAGCCCATGCGCCGGGCCAGCAGGCGCGCGCACTGGTACGAGATCGGTCCGCAGTTGCGCAGGTTGTGCAGCAGTCGCCAGCTGAGGTCTTCCAGTTGCTCCAGGGGCAGTTCGTCGAGCTGGGCGATGTAGTCCTGCCAGGCTTGGGGTTCGTAACGGCGAGTGGAGTCTTCGAGCAGTGCATGGAACGCCTCGAAGGCTTCGCTGGTGGACGCTTCGCTCTGCCCGTCGGCTGCTTGCTGCTCGGGTGCCGCGCCGGTTTCGGCGTGTTCACGCGCCAGACGCTGCGCTTCTTCGTAGGCGGCGCGCAGGGCCTGGAAGCCTTCGGGGTCGGTTTCCGGATGGTGCGTCGGCAGGCGGCCGCGGTAGGCCTGGCGGATGGTGTCGAGGTCCTGGGTCGGCTCGATGCCCAGGCGAATCCAGCAACTCATGACCAGCAGTCCTCTTCCAGTGATGCCGGGCGTTCCGGCTCGGGCAACGGCAGCTCCCAGGGCAGGTCGGCGAGCAGCGCGTTGGCGCCGATCCTCAGGTTCAGGGCAATGCAGCGATTCCAGTGTTCGTTGCCTTGGCGCTCCAGGTTGGCGGCAAAGGTCTCGTCGCTGCTGTCGGAGACATTCCACAGCGCCTTGCCGAACAGGTACCCGGCGATGTAGCTGTCCCAGCGGTTGTAGTAATGGCGGGCGCGCAAGGCCAGGCGATAGTGCAGGTAGAGGCTTTCGTCGCGGCTGATATGGCCCTTTTTCACCCCGGCGCGCAGCAGAAAGCTCATGCGTCCGATGTCCCAGGCGCGGGTTCCGCCCGGGCCGCAGTCGGGAAAGGTGCGTGCGGCGTAGCTGTACTTGACCCGGTCACGTGGCGTCAGGGTTGCGAGCAGCGCCTGCCACTGGCTTGGCAGGCAGCGCTGGAACTGCCAGTAGGCGTTGCTCATCTCGCTGGCGTGGCCGTTGTCGGCCATGCCGAGCACGTCGAGCAACTGGGCACGGGTGCTGATGCCCCAGCCGCTTTCCAGGTCGGTCTGGTCTTCGCCTTCGAAGTACTCGGCGGCGGTGTAGCTGGCACCGTTGAGTGCGGCCATCGGGGCGGAGAGGGCGTGCAGCCAATGCTGTGCGGATTCGTCCATGAAGAGTGTCCGGGGCGAGGGGTGTGGCGCGATTGTAGAGAGGCAGCAAGGGGGCCGTCTACGCAGGCCTCAACGCCGGCCTTCTTCCGCTCGCAGCGTCAGCACTTCATAGCCCTGCTCGGTCACCGCGACCGTGTGCTCCCACTGCGCCGACAGCCCGCCATCGCGGGTGATCACCGTCCAGCCATCCTTCAGCGTGCGTGTGCCGCGGGCGCCCTGGTTGATCATCGGCTCGATGGTGAACACCATCCCCGGCTTGAGTTTCAGGCCCATGCCGCGTTGGCCATAGTGCAGCACCTGCGGCGCTTCGTGCATCTGCCGGCCGATGCCGTGGCCGCAGTACTCGCGCACCACGCTGTAGCCCGCCGCCTCGGCGAACTGCTGGATGGCGTGGCCGATATCGCCCAGGGTGGCGCCGGGGCGCACCTGTTCGATGCCTTTCCACAGCGCCTCGTAGGTGGTGTCGACCAGGCGCCGGGCCTCCTCGCTGATTGCGCCGATGCGGTACATCTTCGACGAGTCGGCAATGTAGCCGCCCTGTTCCAGGGTGATGTCGACGTTGATGATCGAGCCTTCCTGCAGCACCTCGTCAACCTTGGGCATGCCATGGCAGACGACCTGGTCCACCGAGGTGTTCAGCGAATAGGGGAAGCCGTACTGGCCCTTGCTCGCCGGGCGCGCCTTGAGCGTCTCGACGATGAAAGCTTCGGCGCGGTCGTTGATCTGCATCGTGGTCACCCCGGCGCGGATGAAACCGTCGAGGTCGGCGAACACCTGTGCCAGCAACTGCCCGGCCCTGCGCATCAGTGCCAGCTGCTCCGGGTTCTTGAGTATCACCTCGCTCATTGCAGCAGCTCCTTGAGATTCGCTTGTTCCTGACGCAACAGTTGGCGCAGCAGTTCCTGGTAAGTGGCCTGGGGATGCAGTTCGGCAAGCATGCCGATGCGGATCCAGTGTTCGGCCTGGGCGTTGATCGAGCGCGACATCGCGGCGCTGGCGATGCGCAGATCTTCGTGGAGGTCGTCGCAGATCTTGACGATGCCCATGGGGAGTATTCCTGGTATATGAAACGTATACGGATCATATAGTCGGTTGGGCGTCGTGTCATCTTCTGGTGCGCGGGGGCATCAAGACGGGGCGGATATCGCGTCGATGTTTTCGCGGGTCGACCCGCCCCCTGGGGGCTGCGCAGGCCTGTGGGCGCGGGTTTGTCCGCGACATGGCCACCGCCATCGCGCAACTGGCCCGCAAATTGCTGATTCAGCTGCATCCGGACCCCTCAACGCCGAGGGGCCCTACATCTTCACGACAAAGGCGCCGTGTTACCCGCTTGCCCTGCAGGCCGGGTAGCCGGCGCCTTTTGCGTTTTCAGGGAGACCGCCCATGAGCAGCAGCGAGGTGCGCAGCGTTTGCCCGTATTGCGGGGTTGGGTGCGGCATCGTCATGACCGTGGCCGAGGGCAAGGTCACCAAGGTCAGCGGCGACAAGGAGCACCCGAGCAACTTCGGACGCCTGTGCACCAAGGGCCTCACCGCACACCTGCCACTGTCCGCTGCCGGGCGCATGGAGCACGCTTTCGTGCGCCAGCAGCGCAGCCAGCAGCCGGTGCGCACGGGCATGGACGAGGCCATTGCGCAATCGGCCGCGCGCCTGCGCGCGATCATCGACCAGCACGGGCCGGATGCCGTGGCGCTCTATGTGTCAGGGCAGATGTCGCTGGAGGCTCAGTACCTGGCCAACAAGCTGGCCAAGGGCTTTATCCGCACGCGCCATATCGAGTCCAACTCGCGGCTGTGCATGGCCAGTGCCGGCAGCGGCTACAAGCAGTCGCTGGGCGCCGATGGTCCACCGGGCAGCTACCAGGATTTCGAGCGTGCCGAGGTGTTCTTCGTCATTGGCGCCAACATGGCCGACTGTCATCCGATCCTGTTCCTGCGCCTGCTCGACCGAGTCAAGGCCGGGGCCAGGCTGATTGTCGTCGACCCGCGCCGCAGTGCCACCGCCGACAAGGCCGACCTGTTCCTGCAGGTGCGCCCGGGCAGTGATCTGGCCCTGCTCAACGGCTTGCTCTACCTGCTGCACGAGAACGGCCACACCGACAGCGATTTCATCGCCCGCCACACCGAGGGCTGGGACGACATGCCGGCCTTTCTTGCCGACTATACCCCCGAGCGGGTCGCGGCCCTGACCGGCCTTGCCGAGGCCGATATCCGCCAGGCGGCTGCCTGGATCGGCGGGGCGTCGGAGTGGATGAGCTGCTGGACCATGGGCCTCAACCAGAGCATCCATGGCACCTGGCACAGCAACGCGCTGTGCAACCTGCACCTGGCCACCGGCGCGATCTGCCGTCCTGGCAGCGGACCGTTCTCGCTGACCGGCCAGCCCAACGCCATGGGCGGCCGTGAGATGGGCTACATGGGCCCAGGCCTGCCGGGCCAGCGTTCGGCGCAGGTGGCGGGCGACCGTGCTTTTGTCGAGCAGCAGTGGGGCCTGGCGCCGGGCGCGCTGCGCAGTGAAGGCGGTGAAGGCACGGTGGCGCTGTTCGAGCAGATGAAGGCCGGGGAAGTGAAGGCCTGCTGGATCATCTGCAGCAACCCGGTGGCCAGCGTGGCCAACCGCCAACAGGTGATCGACGGCCTGCACGAGGCGCAGTTGGTGATCGCCCAGGACGCTTTCCTCGACACCGAGACCAACCGCCATGCCGATATCCTCCTGCCTGCCGCGCTGTGGGCCGAGGGCGAGGGTGTGATGATCAACAGCGAGCGCAACCTCACCCTGATGCCGCGTGCAGTCGCAGCGCCCGGCGAAAGCCTTGAGGATTGGCGCATCATTGCCCGCATCGCCTGTGCCATGGGCTATGCCGAGGCGTTCAGCTATGCCGATGCCGAAGCGGTGTACGACGAGATCCGCCGTTTCTGGAACCCCGCCACCGGCTATGACCTGCGCGGCATCGGCTACGCCGAGCTACGCGACAAACCGCGCCAGTGGCCAAGCGCCCCCGGACGCGCGGACGACCGCAGCCCGCTGCGCTATCTCAACGACGGCAGCAGCCAGGCGCTGCTGCATGACGCCCAAGGCGAGCGACCCGCACTGGTCTTTCCCACGCCCAGTGGCAAGGCGCGGTTCTTCGCCCGGCCCTGGCTGGCGCCGGCCGAGCTGCCGGATGCCGACTTTCCGCTGGTGCTCAACACCGGCCGCGTGCAGCACCAGTGGCACACCCTGACCAAGACCGGCAAGGTGCCGAGCCTGAACAAGCTCGAGCCCGGTCCCTTCGTCGAGATTAATCCGCAGGACGCCCGACGCCTGGGCATCGCCGACAAGGACCAGGTGGCGATTCGCTCGCGCCGCGGCCAGGCCGTGCTGCCGGCACGCATCAGCGAGCGGGTGCTGGTCGGCAACTGCTTTGCCCCTTTTCACTGGAACGACCTGTATGGCGAGCAACTGGCGATCAACGCCGTGACCTGCGACGCGGTCGATCCAACTTCCCTGCAACCGGCCTTCAAGCATTGCGCCGTGACCCTGGAGCGGGTTGCGGGCGAACGCATCGAGGCACTCGAGCTGCCCTGCGCGATCCCTACGGAGCCTGCCACCATGCCCACCGACACCCTGTCTCGCCTGCTCGGCCTGGACAGCCTGCCGGCCCCCGTCCTGGCTGACGAGGAGCGTCATTACCTGCAGGGCTTCCTGCTCGGCCTTGGGCAGGCGCGTACACCGGGTGTGCCCAGCCTGCCGCCCGGTGCGCCGCTGGCGCCCGCCAGTCGGCTGTTCGTCGATGGCTTGATCGCCGGCCTGTTCGCCCAGCCGGTGGTGGCGCCGGTCGCCATGGCCGAGGTCGCCCGGCATCGGGTGCTGTGGGCCTCGCAGACCGGCAATGGCGAGGTGCTGGCCGAGCGCTGTGCGGCCCATCTGCGCGAAGCGGGCCTGGCGGTCGAGCTGAGCTGCATGGATGCAGTCAGCCCCGGCCAATTGCGTGGCGCCGCCAGCGTGCTGCTGATCACCAGCACCTTTGGTGACGGCGATGCGCCTGACTGCGCTTCGGCGTTCTGGCAGGCGCTGCAGGGCGAGGAGGGGGCGCAGTGTGCGGCACTGCCTTTCGCCGTGCTGGCGCTGGGTGACTCCAGCTACGACCAGTTCTGCGGCTTTGGCCGCAAGCTCGACCAGCGCCTGGCTGAACTGGGCGGCCGACGTCTGCTTGATCGGGTCGATTGCGAACCGGACTTCGACCCATCGTTCGCCGCCTGGCTGCAGGCGTTGCTGCCGCTGCTCGGGCCGACGGCCGAAGCGCCCGTCATAGCCCCGCCGGCGCGGGTGTTCGGCAAGCAGCAACCCTGCCTGGCTCCCATCATCGAGAACCGTGTGCTCAATGCGCCCGGAGCGACCAAGGAGACACGCCAGGTGGTGTTCGACCTGCAAGGCACCGGGCTGGTCTACGAGGCAGGCGATGCGCTGGGTGTCTGGCCGCGCAACTGCCCGGCGCTGGTCCAGGAGCTGCTCGGCCTGATGGGGCTCGATGGCCAGACGTGCGTGCAACTGCCCGACTTGCCGACGATGCCGTTGGCCGAGGCGATGGAGCGGCATCTGGAGATCGCCCGGGTCACGTCGCAGCAGCTTGCCGCCTTCAGCCAGGCGCCGCAGGCAGGTGAACTGCGCCGGCTGCTGCTGCCCGAGCACAAGGCCGAACTCAAGGAGTGGCTGTGGGGGCGGCAGTTGGCCGATGTGCTCGCGGCATTCGCGCCGCAACTGTCGCTGGAGCACTGGCTGACCCTGCTCAAACCCTTGCAGCCACGCATGTACTCGATCAGCTCCAGCCCCAAGGCCCATCCACAGCAGGTGCACCTGACCGTTTCAACCGTGCGCTATGGCCAGCGAAAGGGTGTGAGTTCAAGCTTCCTCGCCGAGCGCGCCGAAATGCTGGAGGTGGCGATCTTCCCGCAGGTCGCGCGGCATTTCCGACTGCCGGACGACGATGCCTCACTGCTCATCATGGTCGGCCCTGGCACCGGTATCGCGCCGTTTCGTGCCTTTCTCGAAGAGCGCGAAGCCCGCGGTGCGACCGGCGGCAACTGGCTGTTCTTCGGTGAGCAGCATGCTGCCTTCGATTTCTATTACCGCGAGCAGTTGCAGGCCTGGGAGGCCAGCGGTCATCTGCGCCTGAGCACGGCGTTCTCGCGTGACCAGGCCGAGAAGCTGTACGTGCAGCAGCGCATGCTCGAACAGGGCGCCGAGCTGTGGCAGTGGCTGGAGGCAGGGGCGTACTTCTACATCTGCGGCGATGCCCAGCGCATGGCCAAGGATGTCGATGCTGCGTTGCGCCAGGTCGTGGCCGAGCACGGGCGGATGAGCGCCGAGGCGGCAGCGGCTTATGTCGAGGGGTTGGGCAAGAACAAGCGTTATCGACGCGATGTGTATTGAGTGCACCGGGATGGGGAGGGGTGCACCGGCTTGAGGCGTTGCCGCGTGCGGCGCTGTCGCCGGACACGCCCGCTGCCACAGGTCGCGCAACGCTGCATACCCCGCAGGAGCGGGCTTGCAACGCGACAGCGCCAGCACCCATTCCGACCTTGGCACGCTCCCTGCTTTCAACGGTTTACAACACAGCCCCACTGATCAACGGCGATCAACAGGGGCCTCACACTGATGAGTACAGGCAAAGGCGCCTGGAGCTTCGGCTCCAGGCGCCTTTTTTTGTCTTTGCCGCGGGCACGCCCCGCACACCGTGATCGAGGATCGGCTATGAAGGCAACAGCGAACGGCGGACAACGAGAGCGACTGGTCATTGTCGGCAACGGCATGGTCGGTCATCACCTGGTCGAGCAACTGATCGAACGTGGTGCCCTGGCGCGCTTCGAGCTGCGCGTGTTCGGCGAGGAGCGCCAGCGCGCCTACGACCGTGTGCACTTGTCGGAATACTTCGCCGGCAGTAGCGCCGAGACACTAGCTATGTGCGAGCCCGACTTCTATGCCCAGCACGGCGTGCACCTGCACCTGCACGAAGCTGTGCTGGAGATCGACCGCACGCTGGGCGAGGTGGTCACCGCCCAGGGGCGCTACGGTTATGACCAACTGATCCTTGCCACCGGCTCCTACCCGTTCGTACCGCCGATCGAAGGCTCCACGGGCACGGCCTGCTTGGTCTACCGCACCCTCGACGATCTTGACGACATCCGCGCCTCGGCTGCCGGGGCCCGGCGTGGCGTGGTGGTCGGCGGTGGGCTGCTGGGCCTTGAGGCTGCCAATGCGCTCAAGTCGCTGGGGCTGGAGGCTCATGTCGTGGAGTTCGCGCCACGGCTGATGCCGGTGCAGCTCGATCATGAAGGGGGCGCGGCCTTGCGTGCGCAGATCGAAGCGCTGGGTGTCGGCGTGCATCTGTCTCGCGCCACCCAGTCGATCGACCCGGGAGAAGAGTATCGCCACCGCATGAATTTCGATGGTGGTGAGTACCTGGAAACCGACCTGATCGTGTTCTCTGCCGGCATCCGTCCGCGTGACGCCCTGGGGCGTGCCTGCGAGCTGGAGATCGCGCCGCGCGGCGGCGTGGTCATCGACGGCAACTGCCGTTCCAGCGATCCACGGATCTTCGCCATCGGCGAGTGTGCGTCGTGGAACGGCAGCGTGTTCGGGCTGGTCGCGCCCGGCTACAGCATGGCGCGCAACCTCGCTGCGCTGCTGGTCGGCGAGGCCAGTGCCGAGTTCAGCGGTGCCGACATGTCGACCAAGCTCAAGCTGCTGGGGGTCGATGTCGGCTCCATCGGCGACGCCCACGGCGCCACTCCAGGCGCCCGCAGCTACCGATACATCGACGAGGCCAACGCCAGCTACCGCCGCCTGGTGGTCGACGCCAGCGGCAAGCGGGTGATCGGCGCGGTGCTGGTCGGCGACAACAGCTACTACGACACGCTGCTGCAGTACGTGCAAAACGGCATCGCCCTGCCGCAGGATCCGGCGGCGCTGATCCTGCCGCAGAGCGGCGGCGCGCCGACGCTGGGCGCCGATGCCCTGCCCGACAGCGCCACCATCTGCTCCTGCCACAACGTCAGCAAGGGCGCGATCTGCGCGGCCATCGACAGTGGCTGTGCCGACCTGGCTGCGGTCAAGGGCTGCACCAAGGCGGCCAGCGGCTGTGGTGGCTGTGCGGCGCTGCTCAAGCAGGTGTTCGAGCACGAACTGACCGCGCGTGGCGTGACGGTCGACAAGAGCCTGTGCGAGCACTTTGCCTATACCCGTCAGGAGTTGTATGCACTGGTGCGGGTCGAGGGGATTCGAACCTTCAACGAGCTGCTCGAGCGCCACGGCAAGGGGCATGTCGGTTGCGACATCTGCAAGCCGACCGTGGGTTCGATCCTCGCCTCGTGCTGGAACCAGCCGATCATGGACCCCTCGCTGGTGCCGCTGCAGGACACCAACGACACCTTCATGGCCAACATGCAGAAGAACGGCACCTACTCGGTGGTGCCGCGCATCCCGGGTGGTGAAATCACCCCCGACAAGTTGATCGTGATCGGCCAGGTGGCGAAGAAATACGACCTCTACACCAAGATTACCGGCGGCCAGCGCATCGATTTGTTCGGCGCGCAGTTGCACGAGTTGCCGCTGATCTGGGGCGAGCTGATCGAGGCGGGCTTCGAAACCGGCCACGCCTACGGCAAGTCGACCCGCACGGTGAAGTCGTGCGTGGGCAGCACCTGGTGCCGCTACGGCGTGCAGGACAGCGTTGCCATGGCCCTGCGTATCGAAGACCGCTACAAGGGCCTGCGCTCGCCGCACAAGCTCAAGTTCGCGGTGTCCGGCTGCACCCGTGAATGCGCCGAGGCGCAGAGCAAGGATATCGGCGTGATCGCCACCGACAAGGGGTGGAACCTGTACGTTTGTGGCAACGGTGGCATGCGCCCGCGCCATGCCGAACTGTTCGCCACCGATCTGGACGACGACACCCTGATCCGCCTGATCGACCGCGTGCTGATGTTCTACATCCGCACCGCCGACAAACTGCAGCGCACCTCGGTGTGGCGCGAGGGCCTGGACGGCGGGCTGGACTATCTCAAGGCGGTGATTCTCGACGATAGCCTGGGCCTCGCCGACGAGCTGGAAGCGCAGATGCAGCATGTGGTCGACCGCTACGAATGCGAATGGGCCAACGCCTTGAAAGACCCGGAGAAGCTCAAGCGCTTCCGCACCTTCGTCAACGACCAGCGGCCTGACCCGGATGTGCATTTCGTGCGTGAGCGCGAACAGCGTCGACCGGCTACGCCGCTGGAGTTGATCCCTACTGTCGAGGAGCTCGTTTGATGAACCTGTCTAATGCTGTCGTTGCACCACAGGAGATCTGGCAGTCGGTGTGCCGGGTCGATGATCTGATTGCCGACTCGGGGGTGGTGGTCTGGCTCGACGGTGAGCAGGTCGCGCTGTTCTACCTGCCCGGGCAGGAGCAGACACTGTATGCCGTGGACAACCGCGACCCGCGTTCAGGGGCCAATGTTATCGGGCGGGGATTGATCGGCAGCCTGCAAGGCGAGCTGGTGGTGGCGGCGCCGTTGTACAAGCAGCATTTCAGCTTGCGTGATGGGCGTTGCCTGGAGGATGCGGGGCAGCGGTTGCGCGTGTGGCCGGTGCGGATGGAAGGGGGGCAGGTCGAGATTCGCTGTTTCTAGCAGGTATGGCTCCTGCCCGGCCTGTGCAGTACCTGTGGGGGACGGGCTTGCCCGCGAACACCGGCAAAGCCGGTGCCATCTACCGCGGTGTTTGCTTCGCGGGTAAACCCGCTCCCACAGGTACTGCGCAGGCCTTGGGTCTGGCACGTTTGCAGGTCCTCGGATAAAGGTGGCTCCACGGCTTGTTCACAATGGATATTCATCCACATCCGAGGCATCGACAAAGTCCTCCAGAACCAGACTGTTTTTGCTGAGAAAGACCTTCAGCTCAGCTATTGATTCAAGTGCTCTGAATGAGCCAACTCGATCGTACGAGGGGTCTAGCGCCTGCTCTATATCTTCGGCGTTGAACGTGTTCAGCCGAGCTTTGAAGCGCGCCTCTTCAATGCGGCATTGGTCAGCGTAAGGGGAATGCCCGATCATTGAGTAGGGTTCGGTCCTCAGTGGATACGCAGGGATTAGATGGTCCTGCAGGGATAACTCTATCCAGGTTCTGGATTGTGGTGTGTCAGACTTGATCTCGGAAACTAAAGTCCGCCCCTGAAGAAGTGTTTTAATCATTTCTGTGTGTCTATTTTGAACTCAAAGTTCTCGAAGATTATTTTTATAGTGGCGTCCTCGAATACCAATTCGTGCCGAAGCTTGCTGGTGTTGTCCATTATTGTCATTTCGTCAGTTATGAGGTCGCCGTGAGTGGATTGGTTGGCAGGCCACTCTGTGGGTCTTTTTTCGACGGAGTAACTTGAGACTTTTGTATAGGTAAGCGTCAGGGTGTCTCCGTAAGCTCCGTTTAGGATTATTTGAGCGGTGTTGGCGTAGCATTCGTCGATGTCATGCTCTTCGAATCTAATGCTTTTTAGCCGGGCGTCATGTAAGCATCGGGAGTCGGAGGGATTGTAGTGCCAAGCACTGCTCATAAAAGTGTAAATATTCTCTGGGAGTAAATGCTTTACGCTCTCGACATAAGCTGGGTATTCGCTGCTGTCTAGAGTGTATCCGTCGTGGTTTTCGGTGAGTTTGATGATTTTCATGACGGTCGTATACAGGGAAAGGATTCGGTTTTCAGCGCCGCTGAGGTGTCTTCATCTATGGAAATTTACTCAAGAGAGTATTGATAGCTGTCGGCGATGATCTCAACATAGCTGTCGTACCCCGCGACGATGTAGTGCTTCAATGAAAGAAAGTTGGCGGGGTCATACAACGGATTTGTTTCTGCCAACAGCGCTGAATCGACGACCTCATAGAATTTTGGGTCAGGATGAAGTCCGGTCTCTCGCCAGGTTTCTATTTCATCGCCTTGGTTGCCCAGAATTTCGTAGTTCTGATACTCGCGCTCGAAAAAATTGAGTGTGATACAGCGCATCTCAGCGACACGCTCAAAAACAAGTGTCGCCACGGAGTAGGTGTTATTGTCGATGTGTTCGATTCGCTGAGCTTCAATCTGAATCAATGCGGCACCAGTCTCGTCGTACTTTGCGTTGAGCTGTGTGGTGTTGATGACAAAATTAATTTTTTGAGGGGCGAGCTTTATCATCGATCACACCAAAAAAATCGAAGGGGTTCAATGGCGCGAGGGGCACTCGCAGGAGCGTTGGTTTTAACGAGTGTCCTGAATCATAAGTCCTGCCACCTCACTCTTAGCGAATTGATATTGATGGTGAGTGTTCGCCTAAGTGATCCGGACATGATGTCGCATGAGATCTCGTCCTCGTTAATCGAAAGGCAATGCAGCCCGCTGGCGTAATTGAACGCCAGAAGCCTATCGTCAAGATACAGCGATGTCGAAACAGTACCGTCCAGTGAGTAGACCAACTCCAGCCGGAGGGGCTCTGCGGTGAGCTTGCAGCTCCATTGTGCATACTCTGGATCGAAATCTGCGACGAGCCCGAGCACCTCAAACAATGTGGTTTCGAAAGAACTAATCATGGTTTTTGGGCGGGCTGAAAAAATTTATCACATCGTTCAGTGTGTTTTTTACGTATCCAGGAGGTAGGAAAATTTCTCGCACCACGTCATCGTCATGCGCTTTCCAAATGACCCGGTCCATTGTCTCAAGCATGAGCAGAATCACGACATCGCCATCAAGGCAGGGCGTCAGGTTCAGCGACAAGAACAGTGCACCAATTTTGCTAGAATCAATCCAGTTTTGAGAGTGCTCGTACCCTTGCTCGATCTGGGAAAGGACGGCCGATTTGTCCAGGTTTTTCAGGGAGTCAGCGTAATCGAGATCATAATTATCGAATTTGACACTGATCATGTTCAAGAAGGTATCGATCTGCGTGATCTCTTCGTTTGCACCAATGAGATGATTGTCTAAAGATAGGTTCACGGCCATCCAACCCGACTTGAAGTTTGGCGCGCAAGTCGAGCAACAGACTGAAAATAACTCTTTTTTCCCAGCGTTATAGTAGGTCACAGTTGCTTCCTCGGTTTTTCTTTCTATTAGCCATGTCTTTGAATCTTCGTTTGATCCAGTCAGGAACTTTCAGTCCCCTCGATGAATTTTCGCGCCCGTTCCAATGCACTTCGCCGTTTGCGCCTTGATAGCGATAGAATTCTCCATTCTTGTTCTGGCCAAACCAGGAGTCTGCCCTATCAGGAACGGCACGTTTGTAAACCTCTGCAGCATCATCGGGCAAGAGTGTTGTGGTATTACCGCCCCCTCGGAAGTTAGGTGATTTAGGGTCGTGATGCCCTGGGTCGACCAGTTTGGGTTTGGGGCCGTGATACTGAGCATCTGCCTTGTAATCGGCCTCCAGTCCAAATGGATCGATCCAACGAAGTGGGTTGGGCGCGTATCTATAAAGGTTGGGCCCTGCACTGATACTCAGTGGATCCTGCTGCGTAAACCGCCCCACCTCCGGATCATAGAACCTGAACGTGTTGTAGTGCAGCCCCGTCTCCCGGTCCAGGTACTGCCCCTGGAACCTCAGGTTCTGCTGACGGTTCTGCCCGGCATGGTGCCATTCTTCCCGACACTTGCCCCAGGTCGCGAACTCACCTTGCCACACGGTCACGCCGTTTTCATCGGTGAGCTGTTCGGGCAGCCCGGCGAGGTTGGTGTGGAAGTAGTGCAGTTGTTCGGTGCCGGGGGCGCCATCGAGGCGGGCGAGGAGTTCGTAGCTGTCGCTGTCGGCGTAGACGTACAGGCTGGGTTTGTCGTCCTGGATGTCCTGCAACAGGCGCAGACCCTGCCAGAGGAAAAGGGTCTGGCTGACAGGGGTAGGGTGATCGTTGCGGTACAGGCGCTTGGCGATCCTGCGGCCGAGCGGGTCGTAGTCGAATTCCACCCGCTCGTGCACCGGCCCGCGTTGCTGGTGCACGCGCACCAGACGATGCTCGGCGTCGTATTCGAAGCGCTGGATCAGGTGCGCGCCAGTGCGTTTTTCGCTGAGGCGGCCGAAGCGGTCGTAGCGGTAGCGTTTGTCCTGGAAGACCTTGAGGCGGTTGTGCCGTACGTAGCCCTTGATCGGGTAGCCATCTAGCAGATTGCCGGCCTTGTCGTAGCCGTAGTGCTCGACCTGTTGGCCATTGCGATGAGGCAGTGTGCGGCTGGCGCCATGGATGCGTTCTGTGGGGCCATAGTCGTAGCGAACCTGACCGCGCTGGACATTGCCGCTGGCGTCGGTGCCGAACAGGCGGCCGATGATCTGTGTATGCGTGGGCGTTTCGCCGTCGCGGGTTCGCTGACACTGGATGAAATCCTCGCCGATCAGGTTGTCACTGTCGTCATAACGATACTGCTTGCTCAGCAGGGCCAGGCTGCCGGGGCCTGCGCCCTGTACATGCAGGGCTTTTTCAAGCAGGCGCCCGGTGCTGTCGTAGCGGGTCCGGGTCTGGATCCGGCCTTGTGTTCGCAGGACTTCGGCATGCAGCTCGTCGCGCTCGAAATCGCAGATCACACGGCCGTCGAGGTTGAGCTGATGCAAGTGGCCGCTGCCGTAGTACAGATGATTGAGGCGTCGGCCATCAGGCAGGGTCAGGGTCTGCAGGTTGCCCAGTTCGTCATGTTCGTAGGCAAGCCGGCCCGCTTTCCCGGTTTCGCTCAGCAGTTGCCCGAGGGCGTCATGGCTGAAGGCGAGCCGTTTTGGCTCGCCCAGCAGGTTGGTGAAGGTGATCGCCAGCAGGTTGTCGGCGAGGTCGTATTCGTAGTCTGTGACGCCGTCGTCGGTGCGCTTGCGCAACAGGCGCCCGGCGGCGTCGTATTCGAAATATTGCGACTGTATCGAAGCCTCGGGCTCCGGCGGGCTGCCGGGGAACGTCGGCTCGGCGTCGCGGGCCGGGTGCAGCCTCGCCTCGATGACATTGCCCGCTGCATCGTAGCGATAGCTGTGACCGCCGCCATCGAGGTTGTGCTGGGCGGCCAGGCGGTCCAGGGCATCCCAGTGGAAGGCGTAGTGCTCGCCGTTTTCGTTTTGCAGACGTTGCAGGCGGTCGTGCGCATCCCAGGCGAAGCGAAGGGTGAGCCCCATGGCGTCGGTGCGTTGGCTGAGGCGCCCACGCTCGTCGTAGTGCCATTGGGTGAGTTGCTGGCCGGAGTCGATGTGCTGGGTCAACTGCCCCGACAGGTTTACCTGGTAGCGGTCGACGCGCCCGTCGGCGCGGGTGCTTTCCAGCAGGTGGCCACGGGCGTCGAAACGATAGCGGGTGCGGTTGTTGCGGCCGTTGAAGACTTCGCTCAGGTGACCGCGCTCGTCATAGCGCCAGAGGGTGGTGCGGTTGGAGCAGTCGCTGTAGCGAATCAGTTGCCCTCGGGCGTTCCATTCCAGCTGGCGGGTCTTGCCCTGAGCATCGATGACCTGTTCCACCCGGCCTTGTCGATCGTGACGGTAGCGCGTGGTGCGCCCCAGCGGGTCGGTGGTACTGATCAGGTTGCCGCGGGTGTCGTAGGTGTTGCGATAGGTATGGCCGGCGCCATCGCTGATGTGGGTGGGCAGCGCCCAGTGCTCGGTGTAGGTGGTGCGCTCGCAACGCCCCAGCGGGTCGTGGCTTTCGATCAGGCGCCCGAGCGCATCGTAGTGGTATCGCCACTCGGCGCCTTGCGGGTCGATGCTGGCCAGCAACTGGCCCTGGACGATCTCTTCCTGCCAGCGCTGGCCCAGTGGATCTACATACACCAATACCTCGTGCAACGGGCCCCACTCGAAATGTTCCTTGCGACCTAGGCTGTCGGTGACCTCGGTATGACCCTGCCCCAGGTCGTAGTGGAAAAGGTAGTCCTCGCCGTCTTCGCTCCAGTGACGGATCACCCGCCACTCATGGTCTGGCTGCGGCTCGAGCAGCGGTGGCAGGTGCGGTGTCGGGCGAGGGACGGCGGTGAAACGTTGCCACTGGTAATGGAAGGTCGCACCGCTGGCCAGAGTGTGACTGGCCATCAGCCCTTCAGGGGTATAGCTGAAGCGTCGCAGCAGCTGGCCGCCCGGCTCGTGTACTTCGCTCAGTTGACCGGCAGGGGTGTAAGCGTAGGTGGCGAGGGTTTCACGGCGCTCGACCACAAAGTCGTTGCCCTCGCGCAGGAACAGGCGATGCACCTGGCCGACGCGGCGAGGGTGCATGCTGTCGTAGAGCAGTTCGACCACCGTGCGGCCAAAGGTGTCGACCAGGTACTGCAGGCGGCCGTCGTTGTCGTAGAGCAGGTCAAGGCGGTTGAGGTTGCGATCCCCCAGTTGCACCAGGCGTGAACGACTCGGGTCGTGCGGGTCGGTGCGCAGCACCTGGTACTGGCCGCTGTAGATGTCCTCGACCACGGTGATGCCGGCGTCCTGATGGAAGAACGCCAGGCCGTCGAGGCTGCTGACCAGCGCGCTGCCTGGCTGCAGGCGTCCCAGTTCGATACGCGTGCCTTCCTCGTCGACATAGACCCACAGCTCGCCCCCTTCAGGGTGGGGGACACGCTCGATGCGAACTTCATAAGGCAGGCTCCAGCCCAGGCCGAACACGCCATCGCCGCGCGTGTCGTTGCTGTCGTAGCGCCGGGCCCATTCGATCGGCAGCAGGCCGGGGAGGGCGAAATCCAGGTCGTCAGGGCCGTCGAGCAGCTTGGCACCGCTGGAAACGATCACCGGATGGCCCTTGCACTTGGGAATCATCGACTTTGGCTTGGGTGCCTTGCCTGGGCGTGAGCGGGCCTTGCCACCCCGGCGCGAGAGGAGCATGCCGGCGACGATGCCGATGATCTTGGCCAGCGCGCTCTTGCCATCGCGGATGTCGCGCACGGTCAGCGTGCCGCCGCCGATGCGCACATTGGGCGAGAAGGTCATGCCCACAGGGCCGTCGCAAGTAGTCTTGTCGCCCACCCGCACGGCGGGTTGGCCATTGATGAACACCTTGTCCGAACCCTGGGCGAGGAAGTTCTTGGCCGGGTGCTTGCTGCAGGTGACGGTATCCTCGCCCCGCTCCTGGGTGCCGGGATCGGCCGGTGTGGTGACTGGCGGGTTGAAGATGCTGGCGATGTCCTGGGCCATGCCGATGATCGGGAGCATCATCGAGGCGCCGACCATGGCGTAGGCACCGACGTTTTCCAGGATGGAGGGGGGCTCGGGGTTGTCGGGCGAGGCCTCGACGCCCAGGCTGATGCCGGCAGCACGGGCAGCGGGCATGCCATTGATATGGACGTTGGCGGAGCCGGTCAGGATGGCGCCATAGGGCTCGGGCGGGAACAGCGAGTTGCCGACCCAGTCACTGAAGTCGGAAATGTGTTCGCCGATGCTCTTGTCGCCGCCGGGCAGCGAACTGGCCGCGCCTACCAGCAGGCCGGCGGCCACCGGCACCAGTGCAGCCGCCGCACCGCCGGTGCCGATGGTGGCGGCGACGGCGGCGCCCAAGGCTGCACCCACTGCGGCGGTGGCGGCCGCATAGACCACCGCCTCGGTCAGCGCGCTTGTGAGCTCGGCCATCAACGGTGGGTGCAGTATCAGGTCGTCCTTGCGGGCGGCGTGGAGGTCCTGCGCCATGAATCCGGGCTTCCTTGCTGGAGGGGTGTCAGCGTGTCTGCAGGCTCGCCTTGATGGCTTGCCAGTGCATGAGGTCGTTTTCCGTCAGCGGTGTCTCCTTGCTATAGCTCAGCACCATAAGACGCTGTGCCTGCACATGGGGATAGGCCAGTTGACGCTGGTGCGAGCGAATTTCGCCGCGCTGGAACTGCAGGCCGACTTCCAGGCCCTGGATGGCTTGCGCCATGCCGCAGGTCGTGGCTTGAGGCTCGGTGATGTGTGCATCGAGGCGACTGCGCAGTTGTTCGAGCTGCTGGCGGTAGACGGTATCGAAGGAGTGGTCTGCGGGGAGCGGGCTACGGGCGATCACCAAGGTGGTGCCGCGCTCCGGGAACGTCAGCATGTTCATGCTGCTGTCCTGCGGCAGCTCTGCGCCCAGGTCTAGTGATAGGTCCTGGGTTTGGTAGAGCGACATCGGTTGGCTCCTTGCCGGGGAAAGCTGCACCCTACAAATCCAGGGGCTTGAGGGCAAGCTGCGCATTGTCAGAATGGGATCGAGTCGTTGTAGGAAAGGATATTCATAGACGACTTGCAGCCCTCCTGCACACCGTTACACTGCCGTGCATGAACCTCGATACCCGCATCAAGTACCGCCATCTGCTGTGCTTTCTGGAGATCGCCCGTCAGGGCAGTCTGGCCAGGGCGGCCGATGTCCTGGCGATCAGCCAGCCGGCCATTTCCAAGACGCTCAAGGAACTTGAGGACTTGCTCGAGACGCGTCTGTTCGAGCGCACCCGCCAGGGCGTCGAGCTGACCTCGGCGGGCACCCGCTTCATGCGCTACGCCGGGCCCAGCGTGCAGGCCCTGCGCGAAGGTGTCAGCACGGTGCGCGGCGAGGCCCGGGCGCCGTCGCAGGTGCGCATAGGTGTGCTGTCGACGGTCGAGGGGTTGCTGATGCCGGAGGTGCTGTGTCGCCTGCATCAGCGTCATGAGGCGTTGGTGATCAGCGTGGTCACCGGGATCAGTGCGCAGTTGCTGGGGCAACTGCGCCTGGGCGAACTGGAACTGGTGGTCGGGCGGATGACCGACAGCCCGCAGATCCAGGGCCTGTCGTTCGAGCACCTGTACAGTGAGTCCATGAGCCTGGTGGTGCGTCCTGGCCATCCGTTGCTCGCGCGCCAACCCCTGGATCGGGCACGGGTCGGCGATTACGCACTGGTGCTGCCGCCAGCAGGTACCACCATTCGCCTGCACGCCGACAGCCTGTTCGTGCAGTGCGGTATCCAGATGCCGGGGCAACGCCTGGAAACCCTGTCTCTGGCCTTGAGCCGGCGCTACCTGCTGGGCAGCGATGCGGTGTGGGTGGCACCGCGTGACGCCGTGCTGATCGACCTGCAGCGTGGTGAGCTGGTCGAGCTCGACCTGGGTGTGCGCGAACCGGGAGGCTCGGTGGGTATCTGCCGCAACGCGGCCCTGCCGCAGGGGCTGGCAGCCCAATGGGTGTGCGAGGTATTGCGGGAAGTGGCGGGCGAATACCGGGCCGGCAGCTACCCTTGATTTTCACCGTGGGATGAACATCCCTTCATACAGGAACTTCCTGGCACAAACCCGCTCCTATGCCGGTAGCCATTGGTCATGGCCGCCTGATAAGCTCGCGGCTTTACCCTGATTGCCCTCATGGCGCATGAACAAGGAAATAGCATGAAACAGCATCGTTTGGCGGCTGCGGTTGCCCTGGTAGGCCTGGTCCTGGCTGGCTGCGACGCTCAGACCAGCAGCGTCGAGCTGAAGACCCCAGCACAGAAGGCCTCCTACGGTATCGGCCTGAACATGGGCAAGAGCCTGGCGCAGGAAGGCATGGATGACCTGGACTCCAAAGCGGTGGCCCTGGGTATCGAGGATGCAGTCGGCAAGAAAGAAGCCCGTCTGAAGGACGAAGAACTGGTAGAAGCCTTCACCGCGCTGCAGAAACGCGCCGAGGAGCGCCTGGCCAAGGCCAGCGAGGAAGCGGCCGCCAAGGGCAAGAAGTTCCTTGAGGACAACGCCAAGAAGCCGGGCGTGGTCACCACCGCCTCGGGTCTGCAGTACGAAGTCGTGAAGAAGGCCGATGGCCCGCAGCCCAAGCCGACCGATGTGGTTACCGTCCACTACGAAGGCAAGCTGATCGATGGCAAGGTCTTCGACAGCTCGATCGAGCGTGGCAGCCCGATCGACCTGCCGGTCAGCGGCGTGATCCCAGGTTGGGTCGAAGGCCTGCAACTGATGCACGTCGGCGAGAAGTACAAGCTTTACATCCCGGCCGAGCTGGCCTACGGCGCCCAGAGCCCGAGCCCGCTGATCCCGGCGAACTCGGTACTGGTGTTCGACCTCGAGCTGCTGGCCATCAAGGACCCGAGCAAGCTGGACGCCGAACCTGCCGAGCCTGCCGAAGCGCCGGCCAAGTAATCTGGCAACTGCCGCACCTGACGCCCCGTTTCGACGGGGCGTTTTCATTTTGGTCGCACGCTTGACGCGAACGCTGCAGGTGTCTCACTGTCTGAGCATGAGGCACCTTGACGCGTAGCCAACCATACGTCTGACGCAAATCGTTTGCCTGTCTGAAACGGTTGTGTAAAAAACGCCCGATCTGAGCGAGACCCTTGCTCCGTGGGCGCCTAGCGCCCTAAAACGCTGCCCTGTTCACAAGGTTATCCACAATAAATGTGGATAACCTTCCTGGCTGATGCTGGAGACACCATGAGCGCACCCTGGAATTTTGCCCGTTTTCTGCCGCTGGCCGAGCGCTTGCTCAGCCGTGGCCGCCTGCCTGCGTTGCTGTTCGCCGTGGCCCGCAAGGGCCCCAAGCTGGGCCAGTTGCGTGACGACCTGCGCCTTATGCAAGGCCTGTGTCTGGCCTGGTGGCGTGGCGAGTACCGTGCCGTCAGTCCCAAGGCCTTGGTGACCATCGTCGCTGGCCTGCTGTATTTCGTCAGCCCCCTGGATGCCATTCCGGACTGGATCGTCGGTGTCGGTTTTCTCGATGACATCGCCGTGCTGGGGTGGGTGCTGAAGACCGTCGGTGACGAGCTGGCGCGCTTCAAGGCCTGGCGCGACAGCCAATCACCCGAGCGCCTGCGCGTGGTCGAGCGGCTGCCGGACAGCCCGGAAGCGTTACGCCTGGAACGTCCTCACCCTTGATTTTGGCCTGATCTGCACAGACTCCCGCACTTGGTCATATAATTGGCATAAGCATTATGCCGACGGATTACATGCAGTAAGGGGGTTGTATGGGTATTCAGGTCATCAGTCGGGACGGTCAGCCCGAGTATGCGGTTGTTCCCTGGGCCCAGTACCAGGCGCTGCTAGCCGCAGCCGGACAGGCGCCAGCCAATGCCGATGAACCTCAGGCTGCGGCCAGTGAGGCTCGCGGCGAAGTCGCGAAGCAAAGCGCCAGCTTGCCTGCCTTGGGTGAGCTGGCGCAGTTGCGTCAGGCCAAGGGCCTGGCCCCCGAGCAGTTGGCCCGCAGCGTTGGCATCAGCCCGTCGTACCTGGCCATGATCGAGTCGGGCGAACGTGTGCCCGATGCGGCGATCCAGCGCAGCCTGGCATGGCACCTGGGGATCGCCGGCTGGAGCGATCCATCATGAGTCAGGTCAGGATCAGTCGTCAGCAATGGCAACGCCTGCTGGACGAGCTCGACCTGGCCCGCCGTCAACGCCACCTGCTCACCTACAGGGCGCTGCTCGAGCGCCTGGAGTTGCCCACCCCCGCCATGCAGACCCTGACCGCCGCCCTGGAATACCTGGCGATGATCGATGCGCGTGCCGAGCAGCCGCTGCGCAGCTCGCTGGTGATCAGCCAGGGGGCCAGCCGCCTGCCACGTACCGGCTTCTTCGAATGTGTCGAGCGCCTGGGGCGGTTTTCAGGGCCCGTCGATGGTATGGAGGCGGCTTCGTGGCATGCCTCCGAAGTGGTGCGGGTGTTCGAGTTCGCTTACCCCGAAGAAGTGACGGCAGGGTAGGGGCTACGACACCCCGGTATCGATCAGGCTCAGACTGGGCCCGGCGGTATCCTTGGCCTGGCGCTTTGCCTGCGAAGCAAGATCGGCCAACTGCGCCGCATCCAGGCTGGCGCAGCACTCCGGCCGCAGCAAAACCACGCCGATCGACAGCGACAGCAAGGGGAAGGTCTCCCGCTGCCCTTGGCGGTTGTGGGCGATGAAGCAACCGGCCTCCAGGTGCTCGCTGCGGTAGAAGCGTCGACATTCGCGTAGAAAATTGTCGATCAACGTGTGCAGACGCTCGCGCCAATCGGCCGATCCCAACACCAGCATGAAATCATCACCGCCGATATGCCCGACGAAGTCTCGGCGCGGATCGACGCTGTCGTTCAGGCATTGGGCCAGGCACAGCAACACCTCGTCGCCACGGGCATAGCCATAGATATCGTTGAAGGGCTTGAAGCTGTCGATGTCGACGTAGCACACCGCCGCTGCACGCTGCTGCTCCAGCAGGCGGGTCAGGCACTGGCGGATCGGCACGTTGCCTGGCAGCAGGGTCAGTGGATTGGCGTAGCGGGCCTGCTGGATCTTCTGCTCGGTGATCAACTTGAGCACGTCGATCACGCGCCCCAGCCCCAGGTAGCGGCCTCCATGGGTGATGATGAAATCTTCCTCGATGCGCTGCCGTGCGCGGCTGGTGAGCAGGCGGCTGACCTGCTGCAGCGACTGGCTGCGCTCGACCACGAGAAAGTCCTCGTTCATCAGCCGGCTGATCGGCTTGCGGGCGAACAGGTCGGTGCCGAATGGCTTGAGCAGCGCGTCGGACAACGAATGCCGATGGACGATACCGCAAGCCTGGCCCTGGGCGTCGAGCACGGCCAGGGAATTGAGATTGGCCTGGCGGCGGAAGGCCTCCAGCACCTGCTGGGTTGGCGTATCCAGCGCAACCGCAGGCTGCTCGATCAGCAGTGCGGCGAGGTCGCCGCCTTCCTCGCTGATCACCAGCGCGCAGCCTTGCGCAGGCGGCAGCAGATTCAGGCTGTCGCGTGGGGGAAACTCTTGCGGGCGACCGAGCAGGTAGCCTTGCAACAGGTCGACGCCCATATCGGCCAGTACCGTCAGCTCCTCACCCAGTTCGATGCCCTCGGCAATCACCTGGGCCTTGGAGGCGCGGGCGATCTGCAGGATGGAGCCGACGAATTCGCGCTTGAGCGGGTCCTGATGGATGCTATCGATGAAGTGACGGTCGATCTTCACGTAGTCCGGACGCAGCTCCGACCACAGGCGCAAGCTCGAGTAACCTGCCCCCAGGTCGTCCAGCGCAATGGAAAACCCCATGTCCCGGTAGTGGTGCAGGGCGTTGGACAGCAACTGGAAGTCGTCGGTGGGGGTTTGTTCGGTCAACTCGATCACCACACGGCTGGGTTGCAGACCAACCTGCTCGAGCATCTTCAGGGTACGCCCGGAAGGGTAGTGGGGTTCCAGCAGCGACTCGGGTGAGACATTGAGGAACAGCTTGCCTTCGAGCCCCAGCTCGCTGAAGCGCCGGCATGCGTTCTCCCGGCACAGCACTTCAAGCTCGCTCAGGCGCCCTGCCTGGCGGGCGATGGCGAACAGGTTCAGGGGCGAGTGCAGAGGGCTGTTGGACGGCCCACGGCTGAGCGCCTCATAGCCGAGGATGCGCCGCTCGGAAAGGCAGATGATCGGTTGGAACAGGCTGTGAATGCTGCGTTGAGCCAGGATGGCGCTCAAGGCACTGAGCTGTTCGGTGACGGTCATGGACTGTTTCCTGAAAATGAAAAGGCCGGACGTTTTGGCGTCCGGCCCTTCTATTTCACGACAGTGCGATGACTGTTTGATGACAGGTCACATTAATCTGCCATCATCTGATCGAGTCGCTTATTTCTTCGCCACCTGCGAGCTCAGGCGCAGGTAGTCGAGCAGGATACGACCGGTTTCGGCCAGGTAGGCATCATCTTCTGGCTTGGCGTCGTCCTTCTCCTCGGGCAGGGCGTCTTCGTCGACCTTCTTCAGTTCCTTGAGCGGCTCTTCGCCCTTGGCCTTGCGTCGGGTGTTCTCCAGCGCCAGTTGCTTGGCCTCGATCTCGTCGTGACGGGTGCGACGGTCTTGCTCGTTGAGGCTGACGGTCTTCTCGTTCATCAGTTTCTGCGTCAGCGCCAGGCGGTCGCGGATGTAGGTGAACTCGGCGTCCTTGACGCTGCGCGCCTCATGTTGCGCCTTGAGCTGGGCCAGGAATGGCTTGAACGGATCAGCTGCCGGTTTGACCACCGGGCGGATGGTGTCCCAGGGCATGGCTTCGGGCAGGGCGCTTTCGCCGATTTCCTTGGTGTCGATGATCGACGGGTAGTCGATGTCCGGCAGTACGCCCTGGTGCTGGGTGCTCTGGCCGGAAACACGGTAGAACTTGGCCAGAGTGAGCTTCAGCTCGCCATGGTTCAGTGGCTGGATGGTCTGCACGGTGCCTTTGCCGAAGGTCTGGCCACCGATGATCAGTGCGCGATGGTAGTCCTGCATGGCGCCGGCGAAGATCTCCGAGGCCGAGGCCGAGAGGCGGTTGACCAGCAGTGCCAGTGGGCCCTTGTAGAAGGCGCCTGGGTTCTCGTCCTCGAGTACGTCGACGCGGCCGTCGCTGTTGCGCACCAATACCGTCGGGCCTTTCTCGATGAACAGGCTGGTCAGTTCGGTGGCTTCCTGCAGCGAGCCGCCGCCGTTGTTGCGCAGGTCGATGACCACGCCGTCGACTTTTTCCTTCTGCAGTTCGGTGAGCAGTTTCTTCACGTCGCGCGTGGTGCTCTTGTAGTCCGGATCGCCAGCGCGGTAGGCCTTGAAGTCGAGGTAGAAGGCCGGGATCTCGATGATGCCGAGCTTGTAGTCACGACCGTCCTGCTTGAGCTTGAGCACCGACTTCTTCGCCGCCTGCTCCTCGAGCTTGACCGCCTCGCGGGTGATCGAAACGATCTTGGTGGTCTGGTCGTTCGGCGCATTGCTCGCCGGGATGATCTCCAGGCGTACCACCGAGCCTTTGGGGCCACGGATCAGCTTGACCACTTCGTCCAGGCGCCAGCCGACCACGTCGACCATTTCCTTGTTGCCCTGGGCGACACCGATGATCTTGTCGGCAGGGGCGACCTGCTTGGTCTTGGCGGCAGGGCCGGCCGGTACCAGGCGTACGATCTTGACCTGGTCGTTATCGCTCTGCAGAACCGCGCCGATGCCTTCGAGCGACAGGCTCATGTTGATGTCGAAGTTTTCGGCGTTGTCTGGCGACAGGTAGTTGGTGTGCGGATCGTAGGACTGGGCGAAGGTGTTGATGTAGGCCTGGAAGATGTCTTCGGCACGGGTCTGGTCCAGGCGCGCCAGTTGATTCTTGTAGCGCTTGGTGAGAGTTTCCTGGATCTGCTTGGGATCCTTGCCGGCCAGCTTCTGGCGCAGCACTTCGTCCTTGACGCGCTTGCGCCACAGGTCGTCGAGCTCGGCCTCGTTCTTCAGCCACGGAGCGTCCTTGCGGTCGACCAGCAGGTCTTCCTTGACGGTGAAGTCGATCTTGTCGACACCCTTGTTCAGTTCGGCCAGGGCGAAGTCCAGACGCGATTTAACACGGTCCAGGTAGCGCTTGTAGATGGTGAAGCCGGGATCGAGGTTGCCGCTCTTGAGGAAGTCGTCGAACTGCGTCTTCCACTTGTCGAATTCGGCGATATCACTGGCCATGAAATAGCTGCGCGACGGGTCGAGCAGCTTGATGTAGCTGTCATAGATGATGACCGAGCGGGCATCGTCAAGCGGCGGCTTGCTGTAGTGATGGCGCTTGAGCAGCTCCACCACGTTGAGGCTGGCGACGATCTCGTCGCGGTCCGGCTGCAGGCTGTCCCATTTGTTGGCGGCGGCCGCATTGCCACCGAGCGTGAGGCTGCCGAGGCCGACCATGAGGGCGAGGGCGGTGCTGGGAAGGAAATGCTTCATGCTGATTCGACGTGGGGGCAATTGATCACGCATAGTAGGCCGTCTTTTCTGTACGCCGGTTCCATGAAACCGGCTGAATACTGCAAAAAACCCGGGACATGGTGATCCCGGGCTCAGTCATGACTCAACTATGGAGGCACTGTGAAGGCATTGCAAGGCGTTGACGGACATGTAGCCTGGGTCGAAGCCGAACGTCCGGTGTGCGACGCGGGGCAGGTACGCATTCGAGTGGCTGCGGCCGGGTTGAACCGCGCCGACCTGTTGCAGATGAAGGGTTTGTACCCACCGCCACCCGGCGCCAGCCCTTATATGGGGCTGGAGTGCGCCGGGGTGATCGAGGAGGTGGGTGCGGGGGCAGATTGGCGTGTGGGCGATCGGGTCTGCGCGCTGTTGGCCAGTGGTGCCATGGCCGAGGAAGTGGTCGTGGATGCCCGCCATGTGCTGCCGGTGCCCGAGGGCCTGAGCCTGCACGAGGCAGCCGCGCTGCCCGAGGTGTACGCCACGGCCTGGCTGAATATCTTCCAGCTCGGGGCGGCCAAGGCGGGTGAGAAGGTGCTGGTGCACGCCGGTGCCAGTGGTGTGGGCTCTGCGGCCATCCAGTTGGGCAAGGCGTTTGGTTGCCCGGTATGGGTCAGCGTCGGTTCCCAGGAGCGCCTGGACTACTGCAAGGCACTGGGTGCCGCAGGAGGTGTGGTGCGTAACGAGAACCTCGACGCGCTCAAGGGGTTCGGGCCGTTCGATGTGATCCTCGACCCGGTAGGTGCGAGCTATGGCCCGCTCAACCTGGAGCTGCTGGCCCGCGACGGCCGCTGGGTGATCATCGGCCTGATGAGCGGGCGCAAGTTCGAAATGGACCTGGCGCTGGTGCTGGGCAAACGCCTGGAGATCACCGGTTCCACCCTGCGCAACCGTGACGATGGCTTCAAGGCCGAGTTGCTGCGCGACTTGCAGCAGCAGGTGTGGCCGCTGTTCGCCGAAGGGCGGTTGTCGCCACAGTTGGTCGATACCTATCCGGTCGAGTTCGCCCAGGCGGCGTATGCCGAGCTTGAGAGCAACCAGGTGTCCGGCAAGCTGGTGATGGTGATCGACGCTGGCTTGACCTAAGCGGCCCCGGCCTCTTCGCGGGCAAGTCGGGGCGCGAAGAGGCGGGCACAGCGGCGATGGAACTCAGGACCAGCTCAATACAGGCCAGCCATTGGTCTGGGCATGTTCACGCAGCACCGGGTCCGGATTAACGGCAAACGGATGGTCCACTTTCAGTAACAGCGGCAGATCGTTCCGTGAGTCGGAATAGAAGCTCGCGCCCTCGAGGTTTTCCTGTTCCTGGTCCAGCCACTCCAGCAAGCGGGTGATCTTGCCCTCGCGGTAGGTCAGTACGCCGTGGGTCTTGCCGGTGTACACACCGTTGACCGCCTCCAGTTCGATGGCCAGGTACTCGTCGACCCCCAGGCGTGCAGCGATCGGCCCGACAAGGTGCGTGCCGGAGGCGGAAATGATAAGGATGCGGTCGCCCTTCTTGCGGTGTTCGGCGATGCATCGGCAGGCATCGCCATAGATGATCGGCTCGATCACATCCTCCACCCAGGGCTCGACCAGGTGTTCGACTTCCTCCAGCGTGCGCCCGGCGATGGGCTCCAGGCTGAAGGCCATGTAGTCCTCCATCTGCAGGTGGCCCTTGCCGTATGCATCCATCAGTTCCTGGTCGCGACGCAGGAATTCCTTGCCGTCCACCCAGCCCAGCCGGGCCATCTGTTCGCTCCACAGCGACGCGCAGTCACCGTGGATCAGGGTTTCGTCCAGATCGAAAATCGCCAGTGCCATTGCTTGAATCTCCTTAAGCCACTTCCCGTAGCGCGGTGGGATCGATCGACAGCGACACCCGCTGTCCGTCGGCGTACAGATCGGCAGACGAGCGATTGAGCACGTCCACCACCACCTCCACGCCGCGCGCCTCGACCCGGTAGCGGATCACGTTGCCGAGCAGGCTGTGACTGCGGATCTGGCCGTCCAGTTCACCGTCCAGGCCCAGGCTGATGGACTCGGGACGGATCGCCAGGCGTGCGCTGACCGGGCGCTGCAGCAGGCGGCTGGCGCTGTCGGCGTCGAGCAGGTTGTAGTTGCCGATGAAACCGGCGGCGAACAGGTCGACAGGTGCGGTGTAGAGGGTTTCGGCGTCGCCGCTCTGGACGATGCGCCCCTGGTTCATCAGGACGATGCGGTCCGACATGGTCAGCGCCTCTTCCTGGTCGTGGGTGACGAAGATGGTGGTCAGCCCCAGCTCGCGCTGGATCGCACGGATCTGCTCGCGCAGGTGTTTGCGAATACGCGCATCCAGCGCCGACAGCGGCTCGTCGAGCAGCAGCAGGCGCGGGCGGGTGACCAGCGAACGGGCCAGCGCCACGCGTTGGCACTGTCCGCCCGACAACTGGTGCGGGTAGCGTCCGGCAAAACTGCCCAGCTCCACCATCTCCAGGGCCTCGCGCACACGCGCCTGGCTCTCGTCGGCCTTGACCTTCTGCATGCGCAGGCCAAAGGCGACGTTTTGTTCAACCGTCATGTTGGGGAACAGCGCATAGCTTTGGAACACCATGCCGATCCCGCGCTTCTGCGGGCTGAGTGGCACGATGTCCTGGCCGTCGAGCAGGATGTGGCCACTGTCTACGGGGGTCAGCCCTGCGATGCAGCGCAGCAGGGTGGACTTGCCGCACCCCGAGGGGCCGAGCAGGGTGACGAACTCGCCGCGTTCGATGTTGCAATCGATGTTTTCGAAGACCGGGCTGCCGGCGTAGCTCTTTTGCAGTTTCTGGACACTGACGAAGCTCATCAGGATTTATCCTTGTTCAGGCGGTTGGCGACCCAGGTCAGTACCAGCACGAAGGCGAAATAGGAGATCACCAGTGCGCTGTTGAAGTGGCCGCTGCTGTTGCGCATGTTGTTCAGGTAGACCTGCAGGGTTTCGTAACGGGTGCCGACCAGCAGGTTGGCGAACACGAATTCGCCGAACAGGAAGGAAAACGACAGCAGCAACGCCACCATCAGGCCCTTGCGCAGATTGGGCAGCACCACCAGAAGGGCGGCTTGCCAGGTGCTGGCGCCGAGTAGTTGCGCGGCGTCCATCAGGTCGCGCAGGTTGATCGCCTGCAGGTTGTTGGTGATCGCCCGGTACATGAAGGGCAGGGCGATGGTGAAATAGCAGCCGATCAGGATCCACGGCGTCCCGACCATGGCCATCGGCCCGCTGCCGTACAACTGCAGCAGCCCCACCGAAGACACCACCGGCGGCACCGCGAAGGGCAGCAGGATGAGGATGTTCATCAGCGCGTCGAGCTTGGGGAAGTGGTAATGCACCACGAACAGCAGCGGCAGGATCAGCACCACCGAGAGTACCAAAGCTCCCACGCAGACGATCAGCGACTGGCCGAAGGCGGCGAGAAATCGCGGCTCGCTCCACAGTTGCACGTACCACTTGAGGGTCAGGCCGCTGGGCAGCAGGCTCGCCGACCAACTGGTAGCCAATGAGTAGAGCAGGGTGCCGACCAGGGGCAACAGCAGGATCAGGAACAGCAGGTACACCACGGCGCGGTGATACCAGCCGCCCTTGTGTGATTCAGCGCGCATGGTAGCTCCTTTTCAGCAGCCATTGATGGACCACCGTCACCAGGGTCATCAGCCCCACCAGCACCATGGCCAGCGCGCTGCCCAGGTTCGGGTCGAGGGTGATGTCGCCGGCCACCAGGGCGGCGATACGGATTGGCAGCACGTTGAAGTTGCCGGTGGTCAGGGCATAGACGGTGGCGTAGGCGCCCAGGGCGTTGGCCAGCAGGATGACGAAGGTGCCCAGCAGTGCCGGGGTCAGCACCGGCAGGCCGATGTGCCGCCAGAACTGCCAGTGGCTGGCACCGAGCAGCGCGGCGGATTCGCGCCAGTCTTCGCGCAGGGCGTCGAAGGCCGGGTAGAGCAGCAGCACGCCCAGCGGAATCTGGAAGTAGGTGTAGACGATGATCAGGCCAGTCTTGGAGTAGATACTGAAGTCGCCGAGCAGGCCGATCTCCTTGAGCGCCAGGGTGAGCGCGCCGTTGAAGCCCAGCAGGATGATGAAGGCGAAGGCCAGGGGCACGCCGGCGAAGTTGCTGGTCATGTTGGCGAAGGCGCTGACGAAGTCGCGCAGGCGCGAATCGACCTGGCGCAGCGAATAGGCGCCGAGGGTGGCGATGACGATGCCGAACAGGCTCGACCAGAAGCTGATCTCGAGGCTGCGTTCGATGGCCTGCAGGTAGAACTTCGAGGCGAAGATCTTGCTGAAGTTGTCCAGGCCCCAGCCACTTTCATTTTGCAGGCTGGCGATGGCGACCCAGACCAGCGGGGCGATCTGGAAGATGATGAAGAAAATGGCGAAGGGTAGCAGGCAGAGCAAGGCCAGGTGACGGCTGCGGTGGCTGGAATTCACTTGAGCAACTCCCGGCAGACCGGTTTGTCGTGGGCCGCGCCGAGCAGTTCGCAGATCGTGCCGCACAGCTCGGTCTGCAGGGGCTTGGCGGCGGGGTCGAGGCTGAAGGCGTCGCCGAAGACGAACAGCGGCACCTCGCGTTCCTCGGCCAGCAGGCCATTGTGCGAGCGGTCGTTGTTCATGCCGTGGTCGGCGGTGACCAGTACCTGGTAGCCCTCTTCGAGCCACAGTGGCAGGTAGTCGGCCAGCAGGATGTCGGCGCTGCGTGCGGCGTTGCGGTACTGGCTGCTGTCCAGGCCGTGGCGGTGGCCGGCATCGTCGATGTTCATCGGGTGCACCAGCAGGAAGTTCGGTGCATGACGGCGGCGCAGGTACTCGGCGTCGGCCAGCAGGTGCGAATCGGGGTAGTGATCGGCGTAGTAGAACAGCCCGTGCTGGATAGGCAGCTTGGGCGCGTGGGTATGGCGGTCGCGGATCGGATCGAAGGGCGAGCGGTTGTACAGTTCGCTCATCCAGTGGTAGGCCGCAGCTGCAGTGCCCAGCCCGGCTTCGCGGGCGTAGTGGAAGACGCTGCGCTGGTTGGACAGGCGATTGACGTTGTTGTGCACGATACCGCTGTCGATCGGCGCGACGCCGGTGAGAATACACTCGTACAGCGGGCGTGACAGTGACGGCAGTTCGCATTCCACGCGGTACACCGCGGCGCGGTCGGCCTCGACGTAGGCGTGCAGGTGGCCCATGGCGTGGTGTGCGACCTGGTGGTTGAGTCCGTCGAGCAGGACCAGGATGACGTTGTATTGCATGTTGGCTCCGCAGAGGAATAGGTCGGTACCGCGTCGTCCTTTTCGCGGGTAAACCCGCTCCCACAGGTATCGCGCAGGCCTGGAAGCTTGTGCTGCACCTGTGGGAGCGGGTTTACCCGTGAAAGGGCCGTGTCAGGCGCTGGAAAACCCCGCCGTCACTCCATCTCGATGATCACCTGCTCCTGCCACTTCTGCGGCAGGGCCTTGGAGGTCTTCTCCCAGGCGTCGGCGTTCTTGATCGGCTGGGCGGCCTGGTACTGCTCGTTGGGCAGCAGCTTGGCCTGCACATCTGCTGGCAGCTTCAGGTGCTCGGCGCGGATCGGGCGGGCGTGGCCGATGGCCAGGTTGGTCTGGCCGGCGTCGCTGAAGATGTATTCGCGGGCAAGCTTGGCGGCGTTCGGGTGCTTGGCGTATTTGTTGATGATGGTGGTGTAGCCGGAAATCACCGAGCCATCGGACGGGATCAGCACTTCGAAGCGCTTCGGATCGATCTGCTCGCGGTAGCTCAGGCCGTTGAAGTCCCAGACCACGCCGACTTCCACCTCACCTTTCTCGAGGGTCTGGATGGTCGGGTTGGCCAGCGACAGGCGCTTCTGCTGAGCCAGCTTGGTGAACAGTTGCAGGCCCGGCTCGATATTGCTTTCGTCGCCCTTGTAGGCGATGGCGGCGGCCAGTACACCGTTGGCAGCCTGGGCTGCGGTGCCGACGTCACCGATGGCGACCTTGTACTTGCCTTTTTCCAGGTCGTGCCAGGTCTTCGGGCGTTCGTCTTCCTTGACCAGGTCCTTGTTGATGATGAAGGCGATGGTGCCGGTATAGGCCAGCGCCCAGTGACCGTCCTTGTCCTTGGCCCACTCCGGCACTTGGTCCCAAGTGCTCGGCTTGTAGGGCTGGGTCACGCCCTTGTTCACGGCGATCGGGCCGAAGGCGGCGCCGACGTCACCGATGTCGGCACTGGCGTTGTCTTTTTCAGCGTCGAACTTGGCGATTTCCTGGGCCGAGCTCATGTCGGTGTCGCTGTGCTTGAGGCCGTACTTCTTGGCCAGGTCATCCCAGGTGCCTTTCCAGTTGGCCCAGGCATCCGGCATGCCCACGCTGTTGACCGTGCCCTCCTTGCGGGCGGCGTCTTCCAGGGCCTTGAGGTCGGTATCGGCGGCCATGGCCGTGGTGCACAGGGCGATGGCCGAGCCCAGCAGTGACGCCATGAAGAACTTTTTCATCCGAAGCTCCTTTGGTGGGTGCCTTGCAATCGTTGTTATGAACGCTGTTGTGAATGCTGTGGTGCAGACCTTGCCGAGAACCTTTGGTCTAGGTCAGCAAACCTTGAGCCAAGGTAGGCCGGTTGCATGACAGTTTGATGTAGGACAGGCCCGTCAGCGGGGAGGCTTGGGCCCTGAAAGCAAAGCGTAGACTAGAACCCGGCCCTTTATTCACGCGGCTTGGCCCGATTCTGGCAATCGTGGTGCAAGGGCTTTGTCACAGGATCTTCATCAGCCGTGCCTAGGCTTGCTCTATTCTCCAGTTGCCCTGTTATGGGGCTGGACTAGTCCAGATAGGTAACCTTTGATGCAATCGACCCCACCGCGGGCGGTAACAGCCATCTGCCATGCGCTGCAGGAACAGATCGAACATGGCCTGCTGGCGCCGGGCGGCAAGCTGCCGGCCGAGCGCAAGCTGAGCGAGGTATTCGACACTACCCGGATCACCTTGCGTGAGGCGCTGGTGCAGCTCGAGGCCCAGGGCCTGATCTACCGCGAAGAGCGCCGCGGCTGGTTCGTCGCCCCCGAACGCCTGACCTACGACCTGATCGAGCGCAGCCACTTCCATGCGATGGTGCGCGACCAGGGGCGGGTTCCGAGCACCGAGCTGCTCTCGGCGCGCTTGCTGCCGGCTTCCGCAGCGATCTGTGCGCGCCTGCGGCTGCCGGCGTTGTCGAGTGTGGTACAGA
This sequence comes from Pseudomonas wayambapalatensis, assembly GCA_014268975.2. Lineage (GTDB taxonomy): Bacteria > Pseudomonadota > Gammaproteobacteria > Pseudomonadales > Pseudomonadaceae > Aquipseudomonas > Aquipseudomonas wayambapalatensis. The sequence goes on from CP077096.1 coordinate 1,680,582, forward strand.
TCTGCCGTTTGCGGCGCATCGATGGGCGCGGTGTGTTGTATGCCGAGCACTACCTCAACCCACGCTATTTCCCGGGGATCCTGGCGCTGGACCTGGCACAGTCGCTGACCGAGATCTATGCCCGCGAATATGGCATCCGCTACGGGCAGGTGTGCTTCGAGATCCTGCCGACTGCGTTGCCGGTGGCGGCGGCCATGGCGCTTAGGGTGTCGGCGGGGAGCCCGGGGTTGCACATTACCCGGGTCAACAGTGACCAGCATGGGCACCTGATCGACTGCGACCTGGAGTATTGGCGGCACGATGCGATTCGTATCCAGGCGCAGGCGGGGTAAGGGGCGCTTTTTGCGGGCTTGCCTGCGAAAGGGCCCTAATTGGCGGAGCCAGACTCAGCCATCGCCCCACCCCCTGCCGTCACCACCTGCACCGACAACCGTGGCGTAGCCAGGTCCAGCCCGGCTTCGTCGAGCTGGCGTTTCAACGCCAGGTTGAAGGCCCGCGACACCTCCCACTGCTTGATCGGCGCGGTCTTGAAGCGTGCGCGCAGGATCGCCGAGCCCGACTCGAAACTCTCGACTCCCTGCAGTTCCAGCGGCGACCAGATGTTGCGGCGCATCAGCGGATCATTGCGCAGCTTCTGTCCCACCTCGCGAATCAGGCTGATCGCCTTGTCGATGCTCATGCTGTGCGGGATGGCGACTCGGAAGATCGCATAGCCGAATTCACGCGAGTAGTTCTTGATGCTCTTGATCTCGCTGAACGGGATGGTGTGGACGATGCCGTCGATGTCGCGCAGGCGCACGGTGCGAATGGTCAGGCCCTCGACCGTGCCCAGGTGGCCGCCGACGTCGACATAGTCGTCGATCGCCAGGCTATCCTCGATGATGATGAACAAGCCGGTGATCAGATCGGCCACCAGCGATTGCGCACCGAAGCCGATAGCCAGGCCGATGACACCGGCACCGGCCAGCAGCGGTGTGACGTTCATGCCCATGTTGGCCAGGGCGACGATCACCGCGATGATGAAAATCGCCACGAACAGTACGTTGCGGATCAGCGGCATCATGGTCTGCGCACGGGCGTTGGCCAGGCCTCGGCGCGAACGCACCAGTGCGTGGTGCACGGCGGTGTCGGCCAGGATCCACACCAGCCAGGCGGCGATCAGGGTGCCTGCCAGGCCCAGCAGGCGCACGCTGACATCATGGCCGTCGCCCTCGGCAAAACCGATCATCGAAAGCCCCCACACGCGCAGGCCCAGTTCGATGAACAGCAACCAGATGCCTAGGTGCACCAGGGCGTAGCCAAAGTTCTTCAGGCGTTCGGTATACACCGCCTGACGTTTGTTGGCGCGCCGAGGTTTGGCGGCGTGGCGGCGCACCAGGCCGTTGAGCACCATGCACACCACCACCAGCACGGTGCACATCAGTGACTGGCGCAGGGCGGTGCTGGTGTCGCCGGCCGAGACGAAGGTGGCGAACAGCGAGATCGCCACCAGGATCAAGGCCGGGACGAACCAGAAACTGCCAAGCAGCTCGATGGTGTCGCTGAGTGTGCGCCGGGTCAGGCGCCGCGACAGGGGCTGATTGCGGATCAGGTGCGCAATCGGCCGTCTGAAACGCAGGATGAACAGGCCGGTGCACAGGGCCGCCAGCACGTTGGTCACGGTCGCTATCGCATGGGCCAGGTGTGTGCCCAGTGCAGTGGTCAGGCGTGGATCGCTCATCGCTTCACCGAAGGCGGCGAAGCTGCCGATCAGCCATAACGGACGAAACGCCTGGTGCCGCAGGATATGCAGGGCACGGTGGCGATGTGGGCCGTCGAGCAGAGAGAAGGCAATCACGCAGATCGCCGAAAAGCAGGTGCCGACCACCAGCGCATAGGCCAGGACCATGGCCAGGGATTTGCCCAGCGACGGTGGCAGGGCGAAGCTCAGGTACACGGTGAATACCAGCGCCACCAGCCAGGGCCCGAGCTTGCGCAGGGCGAATCGCACCAGATCCCAGGTCCGTGGGTGTTGGGGCAGTTCCTCGGTCAGCCCGAAGCGGATCCGTACCCGATGGCCGATCCAGTTGAAGGCGTAGGCCAACAGGCTCCACACGGCAATGACCGCAGCGAAGCCGAACAGGATCGCTGGCCACTGGTGCACGGGCACGACCAATGCTGCCAGTTCGGTCTGGGCTTGGTCGATTTCCTGCGACCAGCGCACGAAGGGGCTGGCATCGCCGCTGAACTGCTTTTCCAGGTCGTGCATGGCGTTGCCGATCAGCCCCAGTACGCCCTGTTCCACCGTGGGTTGCGACTGTTTGCTGGCATCGCGCAGTTTCTTCAGGTCGGCCAGCAACTTGGCGCGTTGCTGGTCGTTTTCCAGGCTCTTGATCACCTCGTCCAGTGACTTGTCCAGCGGCTCGGTGGCCTGGGGTTGGGCAGGCGCGCTGCTACCCAGCAAGCCGGGCAGGCCAGCGGCTTGCACCGGAGCGATGAACAGGAAGAGCAGCAGGGTCAGGCAACGGAGAAAGGCGGGCACCGGAAAATCTACCTCAGGTCGATCGATTGCCGGAGTGTAGAGGATTTCTCAGGCGAGTTTCTCGAGGATCTTCCAGCACATGATGCCAAAGATGCCGAGGGTGCCGATCCACATCATCAGTACGCCGACGTTGCGCTCGCGCAGGCTGAAGCCGATGGTCAGCAGCATCAGGAAAAGGAACACCGGCACGAACAGGGAGAGGAAGGGTGACATGAACAGAATCCTTCTGTTGTCAGGGACATGCTTGAAGCATAGCGCGTTGAGGGGCGGAGAATTCGCGGGTAAGCCCGCTCCTGCAGGAACGGTGATGCACCTGTGGGAGCGGGTTTACCCGCGAAAAAGCCTATCTGATATCAGGGCAGTTCGCGGCTGCGATAGAACGCCGTCAGCACCTTCACCAGGTGCGCCAGGTCCTGGCTGCCGCACAGCTCGCGGATCGAGTGCATGGCGAAGGTCGGCAGGCCGATGTCGACGGTACGCACGCCCAGGTGGCTGGCGGTGATCGGACCGATGGTCGAACCACAACCCATGTCGCTACGCACCACGAAGCTCTGTACAGGTACTTCCTCGGCCATGCACAGGTGGCGGAAGTAGCCGGCGGTTTCGCTGTTGGTGGCGTAGCGCTGGTTGTTGTTGACCTTGATTACCGGGCCGGAGTTGAGCTTGGGCCCATGATTGCCGTCATGCTTGTCGGCGTAGTTGGGGTGCACGCCGTGGGCGTTGTCGGCCGACACCAGCAACGAGCGCTGGATGGTGCGCACGTATTCGTCGCCATCGGGCAGCAGGCGTTGCAGGGTCTGCTCGAGCATCGGGCCGTCGGCGCCACAGGCCGAGCAGGAGCCGACCTCTTCGTGATCGGTGCATACCAGCACGCAGGTTTCGTCGCTCTCGGCGGCCAGTAGCGCCTGCAGCCCGGCATAGCACGACAGCAGGTTGTCCAGGCGCGCGCCTGCGATGAAGTCGCCATGCAGGCCGATGACCGCAGCGCTCTGGGTGTCGTAGAAACTCAGCTCATAGTCCAGCACCACGTCGGCGATCAGGCCGTGCTCGCGGGCCAGTTGTTCGGTGAGCAGGGCGCGGAAGTCGACACGCTCATCGCCGGCGACCTGGGCCAGGATAGGCGGCAGCTCGTTCTGCGGGTTGATCGGCCAGCCCTCGTTGGCGGTACGGTTGAGGTGGATGGCCAGGTTGGGAATGATGGCGATCGGCAGCTTGAAGTCGACCAGTTGGCTCTCGACCTTGCCATCGCGGCGGAAGGTGACGCGGCCAGCCAGCGACAGGTCGCGGTCGAACCAGGGGGCGAGCAGGGCACCGCCATAGACTTCGACGCCCAGTTGCAGGAAGCCCTGGCGCTGCAGTTCGGGCTGCGGCTTGACCCGCAGGCACGGGCTGTCGGTGTGCGCGCCGACCATGCGGATTCCGCCGATCAGGGGCGAATGCTTGCCCAGGCGAATGGCGATGATCGAAGAGTCGTTACGGGTGACGTAGTAGCGCCCGCCGGGCACGGTGGCCCAGCTGTCACGCTCGTCCAGACGCTGGTAACCGGCGGCTTCGAGGCGCTTGGCCAGGCTGGCGGTGGCGTGGAAGGGCGTCGGGGAGGCCTTGAGGAAATCGATCAGGCCGGTATTCAGTGCTTCGCGCATAGCTCACTCCAGACAGCAGTGGCGCGAGTTTAGCGTAAATGGTCCAGGATTTGTGCGGGCCTCTTCGCGGGCAAGCCCGCTCCTACGGGCGCCACGCGATCCCTTAGAATGGCGCCGGACACTCGAACTTCAAGCGCTCCCCGGAAACCGGATGAGTAAAGCTCAGCATCGAGGCATGCAGGCATAGCCGCTCATGGGCCGCCAGTGCCTCGGGGTTGGCATACAGGCGGTCGCCCAGCAGCGGGTGCCCGATCGACAGCATGTGCACGCGCAACTGGTGCGAACGGCCGGTGATGGGCGTCAGCTCCACCCGGCAATGCTCGCCGCAGCGCTCCAGTACGCGCCAGAAGGTCAGGGCATGCTTGCCCTGCTCATGGTCGACCACATGGCGTGGCTTGGTGGGCGGGTCGTAGCGCAGCGGCAGGTCGATGCTGCCACTGTCGAGCGTCGGCTGGCCCCAGCACAGTGCGGTATAGGCTTTCTCCGTCTCGCGGTCGTGGAACTGGCGCGACAGCTCGCGGTGACTGTCGGCATCGCGGGCCAGGAGAATGATCCCGGAGGTTTCCCAGTCCAGGCGATGGACGATCAGCGCGTCGGGATAGCCGTTTTCCTGCAGGCGGGTGATCAGGCAGTCCTTGTTGTCCTCGGCACGGCCCGGCACCGACAGCAGCAGGGTCGGCTTGTTGATCACCAGGATGGCGGCGTCTTCGAAGAGGATCTGGATGTTCGACAGCGGCATGTTCAGCGGTTCTCTGTAAAGCACTGTGGGAGCGGGCTTGCCCGCGAAGAAGCCCGGTAAAAGTGCCAGGGTGATGGCGCCTGTACCGGGCTTTTCGCGGGCAAGCCCGCTCCCACAGGGGATCGCGGTGTGGCAGGGGATCCTGTCAGCGATCCGGCAAGGTGATGTTCAGTTCCAGAATCGAGCAGCTGCCCTGGTTTTCCAGCTCGATATGCACGTCATCGTTGCCGATGTTCACATACTTGCGGATCACTTCGAGCAGTTCTTTCTGCAGCGCCGGCAGGTAGTCCGGTTCGCTGCGCTGGCCGCGCTCATGCGCCACGATGATCTGTAGACGCTCTTTCGCTACCGACGCACTGGTCTGTTTCTGTCTGCCACGAAAGAAGTCAAAAAGGTTCATGGTTTATTTGCCTCCAAACAGGCGCGCGAAGAATCCTTGCTTCGGCACTTCGATGAAGCGCAGAGGCTTCTCTTTACCCAGCAGGCGGTCGACGGTATCGCTGTAGGCCTGGCCGGCGTCGCTCTGGTCGTCGAGGATGACCGGGATACCCTGGTTGGATGCCTTGAGGACCGCTTGCGACTCGGGAATGACGCCCTTGAGCTTGATCGCGAGGATCTCTTCGACGTCGGCGATGCTGAGCATTTCGCCCTTTTCCACGCGCTCGGGGTGGTAGCGGGTGATCAGCAGATGTTCCTTGATCGGCTCTTCGCCGTTTTCGGAGCGGCGCGACTTGCTCGACAGAATGCCCAGCATGCGGTCGGAGTCACGAACCGAGGAGACTTCCGGGTTGGTCACGACGATGGCTTCGTCGGCGAAGTACATCGCCAGGTGCGCGCCTTTCTCGATACCGGCCGGGGAGTCGCAGATGACGTAGTCGAACTGCTCCTTGAGCTCCATCAGGACCTTTTCGACGCCTTCCTGGGTCAGGGCGTCCTTGTCGCGGGTCTGGCTGGCGGCCAGCACGAACAGGTTCTCAAGGCGCTTGTCCTTGATCAGGGCCTGCTGCAGGTTGGCTTCGCCGTTGACCACGTTGACGAAGTCGTACACCACGCGGCGTTCGCAGCCCATGATCAGGTCGAGGTTACGCAGGCCGACGTCGAAGTCGACGATCACAGTCTTGTGCCCGCGCAATGCGAGGCCGGTACCGATGGCGGCGCTGGTGGTGGTCTTGCCCACACCCCCCTTGCCGGAAGTAACCACGAGAATCTTGGCCAAGGTGTTTCACCCCTAAATAAACGGGACCCGAAGTCCCAGCAAATGCAAAAAAGGCAACGGTGGAAAAGTTGCTCTTAAAATGGCGGCAGTATCCGTTAAAGACGGGTGATGTTCAACACGTCGCCGACCAGGCTCACCTGCACGCCCGAACCCCACAGCGGGTCGCGGCGCAGGTCTTCGCAGACCTTGTACTGACCGGCGATGGAGACCATCTCGGCAGTCATCTGCTGACAGAAGATCCTGGCCCGGGTGTTGCCCTTGATACCGGCCAGTGCGCGGCCACGCATGGCGCCGTACACATGGATATTGCCATCGGCGAGAAGTTCCGCACCCGGGCTCACCGAGGCGGTCACCACCAGATCGCCGCCCTGAGCATAGATCTGCTGGCCGCCACGTACAGGACTGGTGATGATGCGGGTCGGGCGAACCTCGGGTTCGGCGGCCACAGCGGGTGCCGGAGCGGGTTCGACTTTCTTCACTTCCGGCTCAGGTTCCAGCGGGCGTTCGCGGGCGCCGGAGGGCGGCAGGACCGGCAGGTCGATGGCGATCGCTGCGGCGATGTCCTCGATCCGGCTGGCGCGGATCGCCAGGGTGCGCAGGCCATGGTGACGGCAGATGCGCATCAGCCCTGGCAGGTCGATGGCGCCTTCGTCGGGCGGCAGCTTGTCCAGGGCCAGCACCAGCGGTGTGTTGCTGAAGAAATTGGGGGCCTGCGCCACTTTCGCCGCCAGTTGGCGGTCGAGGGCTTCGAGGTCGTTGCGCGCCAGCTCCAGCACAGTGATGGCGAGCATGCTGCCCTTGAGCTGGAACACGGTGGCGGAGTCGGGTGTCTGGTTGAGGCTCATGGTCTGCATAGACGACTTGTTGCGAAAAAAGTGCCCTGACTTATAACGATAAGACCGATTGGCCGCAACCTGCGGCCAAAGGTTGTAGAATGCCAGGCCTTTGTCTTACCGGAAGCTTCAATGGATCGTCCGCGTTTTCGTCCCTACTTCCTCCATCCGCGTTTCTGGGGCCTGTGGCTCGGCCTGGGCCTGCTGTGGCTGGTCGTGCAGTTGCCTTACCGAGCCTTGCTGCGGCTCGGCAGCGCCCTGGGCGCCGTGATGTATCGCCTGGCCGGCGAGCGTCGGCGTATTGCCGCGCGCAATCTGGAGCTGTGTTTCCCGGCACTGTCCGGCGACGAACGGCAGCGCCTGCTGAAGGAAAACTTCGCCTCCACCGGCATCGCCTTCTTTGAAATGGCCATGAGCTGGTGGTGGCCCAAAGCCAGGCTTGCCCGCCTGGCGCACATCGAAGGTCTGGAGCACCTGCAGGCAGCCCAGCGTGACGGCCAGGGCGCCATCCTCATGGCGGTGCATTTCACCACGCTGGAGATCGGCGCGGCCCTGCTTGGGCAGGAGCACACCATCGATGGCATGTACCGCGAGCACGGCAACCCGGTGTTCGACTTCATCCAGCGGCGCGGTCGCGAGCGGCACAATCTCGACTCCCTGGCGGTGGAACGCGAGGACGTGCGAGGCATGCTCAAGCTGCTGCGCGGCGGGCGGGCGATCTGGTACGCCCCGGACCAGGACTACGGCACCAAGCAGAGCCTGTTCGTGCCGCTGTTCGGCATTCCCGCCGCGACGGTGACTGCGACCACCAAGTTCGCCCGGCTGGGCAAGGCGAGGGTGATTCCGTTCACCCAGAAACGCCTGGAAGATGGCAGCGGCTATCGTCTGGTGGTGCATGCGCCACTCGAGGACTTCCCGGGGGAGAGCGAGGAGGCCGACTGTCTGCGCATCAACCAGTGGGTCGAGAGTGTGCTGCGCGAGTGCCCCGAGCAGTACCTGTGGGCGCACCGGCGCTTCAAGTCTCGGCCCGAAGGGGCGCCGCGGCTGTACGACAAGAAGAAGCGCTGATCCGGGGTAATGGCTGCAGGCCCTTTCGCGCCCCGACTTGCCCGCGAAGGGGCCGATCCTGACAAAACCGACAAACCAGGAAGGAACCGATGGCTCCACCCCCGACCACTGGCCTGATCCTCTCCGGCGGCGGCGCCCGCGCTGCCTACCAGGTCGGCGTGCTCGCCGGCATCGCCGAGCTGCTGCCAGCTGGCGCGCCCAACCCCTTCCCGGTCATCGTCGGCACCTCCGCCGGGGCCATCAACGCCGTGACCCTGGCCAGCGGTGCCACCCGCTTTGGCGATTCGGTGCAGCGCCTGACCCGCTTCTGGCAGAACTTTCGCAGCCACCTTGTGCTGCGCAGCGACTGGCCCGGGGTCGTGCGTCAGGCCAGCCGTTTCGTCAGCCATAGCCTGCTGGGTCTGGGTCGGCAGATGCCGGTGGCGCTGCTCGACAGCAGCCCGTTGCGAGCGCTGCTCAAGGCGCATCTGGACCTGGACGGCATCCACCATGCCCTGGCCAGCGAGCAACTGCGCGCGGTGGCCGTAACCGCCTTTGGCTACGAGTCCGGCCAGGCGGTGACCTTCTATCAAGGCGGCGAAGCGATCGAGCCCTGGCTGCGGCACCGGCGTATCGGTGTGCCCACCGCGCTGAGCGTCGAGCACCTGCTGGCCAGCTCGGCCATCCCGTTGCTGTTCGCCCCGGTGCGCCTGGGTGACGAGTACTTCGGTGACGGCGCGGTGCGTCAGTCTGCGCCGATCAGCCCGGCGTTGCACCTGGGTGCCAGCCGCGTACTTGTGGTGGGGGTCAGCGGTAACCCGCAGCGCCCCGCGCCGCCGATGCACAGTGCGCGGGTGTTCAGCGGGCAGCAGCCGAGCCTGGCGCAGATCGGTGGGCACATGCTCAACAGTACCTTCATCGACAGCCTCGAGGACGATATCGAGTTGTTGCAGCGCCTGAATCACCTGAGCCACCTGATGCCTGCACATCTGGACGCCCGCCGTCTGGGCCTGGCGCCGATCGAAGTCCTGGTGGTGGCGCCCAGCCAGCCGCTGGACGAGATCGCGGCACGTCATCGGCGCGAGTTGCCAGCGGCGTTGCGCCTGTTCCTGCGCGGGCCCGGAGCGACCAAGACCAGCGGGGCCGGTGTACTCAGCTACCTGTTGTTCGAGGCGAGCTACTGCAGTGAGCTGATCGAACTGGGGCGCAGCGATGCCCTGGCCAAGCGCCGGGAGTTGCAGCAGTTTCTAGGATTGGTGGGCTGAGGCCGCAGGGCGGCCCCGCCGCACTCACTCTGAAATCTGCAACTTGCGCGCCTGGGTATAGACGTAGCGCACCTTCTCGTACTCGAACGGCGAGTTGGTCTGGCCATAGCGGAAATTGGTGGTGTAGCGCCGGTCGATCGCGCGCAGCAGGAAGATTTCCGGGTGGTCGGTACTGACCTCGGCGACGTTGAGGAAATTCGCCTCGCGCTCGCCCACGTAGTCCACCACCAGGCCCGTGGTGTCGCGCAGGTTCGAGGGACCGAGGATCGGCAGCATGATGTACGGGCCTTCCGGAACGCCATAGAAGCCCAGGGTCTGGCCGAAATCCTCGCTCTGGCGTGGCAGCCCCATCTTGGTCGCCGGATCCCACAACCCACCCACGCCGATCAGGGTGTTGAACATCAGGCGCGCAGTGATCTCCGCCGAGCGTTTGACCTTGAGCTGCAACACACTGTTGAACAGGTTGGGCACATCCCCCAGGTTGTTGAAGAAGTTGCTCACCCCGGTGCGCACGAAGTGCGGGGTGATGTAGCGGTAGCCATCGACCGCCGGCAGGAACACCCATTGGTCGAAGCGATAGTTGAAGTGGTAGATGCGCCGGTTCATCGATTCCAGCGGGTCGTAGACGTTCAACGCGGCCAGGGTGGAGCGTTCGAACTCGCGCTGGTCGAGGCCTGGGTTGAATTTCAGCTCGCGCAGCGGGTCGAGGAAACCGTCCGACTCCACGCTCGGCGTGTCGACCACATCGGCTTCGATCACGCTGGTACGCGGTGCGGTTTCTGCTGCCAGGGCACTGGTGCTGACGAGCAGGGCGAGGGCAAGTACGAGTCTGTCAGCCACGGAAGAACTCCAGCATGGCGTCGGCATTGACGCGGTAGTTGAGGTTGCCGCAATGGCCGCCGTGTGGATAAAGGGTCAGCCGGTCGCCAAACACCTTGCGCAGGAAACCGATGTCGCCGGGGCCGAGGATTACGTCGTCGGCGTTGTGCATCACGGCGATCTTCGGGCTGTCGCGCAGGTAGTCGGCCAAGGCGTACAGGCTGACCTGGTCGATCAGTTGCAGCAGGCTGTTGCCATCGGTGCGCGCACGCCACATGGGGATCACCTGCTCGGTCAGGTAGCAGTCGAAGTCGCATTGCAGGGCACGTTTGAAGAACGGTGTGAGGCTGCTGCCTTCGGTGATCGGGAACTTCGGCGGGATGATCAGGCCGCGGCGGTTGATCAGGTCGGAGGTGAAGGCGATGTCGGCTGCCGAGAAGCGGAACGAGGTGCCGATCAGCATGGCCATCTGTTCGTTGGACAGGTGCTGGCGTGATTTCTGGAAGTCGTAGAGCAGGGCGTCATTGAGGTCGATGTAGCCCTTGTCCTGGAAGTAGCGAGTGAGTTTTTCCAACATCAGTTCGTAGAACGTGGTGCTGCGGTCGATGCCCTTGACCTGGGTCTGCACCAGTTTGTCGAGGTTGTTGATCGAGGTGTACAGGTTCACCGGCGGGTTGAGCAGCAGCACGCGCTTGAAGTTGAAGCTGCGCCGGGTTTCGTCCAGGTGGCTGACGAACGCGGCATCCAGGGCGCCGAGGCTGTAGCCGGTGAGGTAGAACTCGCTGACCGGCAGGCGCGGGTGCTGGGCGCGTACGGCTTGCATGACCCGGTACAGGTCTTCGGCATCCTCGCGGCTTACGCCCGGTGTGGCGAAGCGTGAGGCGGCGCTCATGAAGTCCCAGCTGGTGGGAGAAGACAGCTGCACCACGTGGTAGCCCGCCTGGTAGAACAGTTTTTTCAGGTATTCGGCGATGGTGCTGCTGTAGGGCGCGCCGGTGCCTGCGATGATGAACACCAAGGGCGCTTCGTGGTCCTGGCGTGCCAGGCGGTAGCGGAGTTTTTTCACCGGCCAGAAGTTGTCCGGCAGGGTGAATTCGCGCTCCGGGCGCAGGTTCAAACTGTAGTCGGACTGGTTGATATCGTCGTCGCTGGGCAGCGTCGGGCGCTGGTCGGGCGGCGTAGTGGCAATGGTCGCCTCGAACGGATTGTTCAAGGGATAGCCGTAGGTGGCGGGGTCTATGTCCCGCGCGGAAGCGGCCGCAGCCAGAAACAGGCCGCACAGCAGGCCGACGAGGCGCAACGGTCGAAGCATGGAGAGTCCCCCGGGAGAACGGCAAGGCAATGTGGAGCTAGGACCATCGCGCCCAAGGCAAAGTTGCCTTGTGCGCTGTCCTTTATTGTTGCGGATGTTGCCGCGAAGTTGGCCGCTGCGGCAATGACCGCTTTCTCGACATTAGCCGAACCGAGCCATTTTGCCTTGCGCGGCAAGCCTGGGGGATTATCCTGAGCGCCGGTTACATTTTCTGGAGCTGTACATGATTCGTTCGTGGCCTGTCGTTGCTTTGCTGCTGTTTTTGCCGTTGTGGCTGGCGGCCAGTTATGGCGTGCGTTTCGGCCTGATGGAAGACGGGCAGTGGGTAGGCCTGTGCGCGGTGCCTGGCGAGCACTGGCAGTGCCACGCGCGGTCGCTGCTGGGGTTGTGGATTCACTTCCAGGTGATCGGCTGGGTGGCGCTGGGGCTGGCCTTGCTGTGCCAGGTGCTGCCGGGACGGCTTGGTTGGTGGGGGGCGGTGCTGGCGCTGGTGGCTGGGGTGCCGGCGCTGGTGTTGTACACGGCCAGTCTGGCGGTGTTTGCGGTGGTTCTGGCGGGGTTGAGGTTGGTCAGGGTTTCCAGCTAGCAGGTTTTTGCGGGTGTTCTTTTCGCAGGCAAGCCCGCGGAAAGAACACCGCCGTCTCAAGCCCTGCGCAAACTGCGCCAAAGGGCAGCGACCATCAGCACACTGACCGCCAACCAGGCCCAGGCCTGATGGTTGTGCAGCCCTTCCTGATACAACTGCGGCGCAATCCCCGCGCCGATGATGAACGCCAGCAGCGCCACCTCGGCCCTGCGCGCCGCAACCGGCCGCAGCAGGTACACCAGGGCCGGCAGCAGCAGCGCTGCACTGGGGAAGCTGCGATAGCGCGGGTCGAAGACCATTGCCAGCATGCTCACCGCCGCTGCGAACCCCGCTGCCAGCAGCCACCAGCCTGCGCGAGCCTCGAGCCAGACGAACAACCGCTCGCGCCAGCCTTCGCGTCGGGCCAGGGCCAGCGCGGCATGGGCCAGTACCAGCAGGTTCAGGCCTGCCAGCCCTGCCGCCCACAGCCACTCGGCGGCAAAGCGTGCATTGGTGCGCATCAGCTCGCCCCACAGCCCCAGGCTGCCCGCGCCGACTGCCGCCAGCAGCGGCAGCAGCAATGCCGCACGGGCATGCGCCGGGCGCCCGGCCAGCCCCAGGGTCGCCAACACCAGCAAGGTGCTGACCAGCCACCACTGTGGCCACAGTGGCAGGTTGCTGACGGGCCCTTCGAGCACGCCTTTGTCCTGCCGATCAGCGTCGTACAGCCCCCAGTAACCGCCCACGGCGCCTTCGCTGGCGCGTTTCCAGGGCTGGTCGAACGCTTCGATCAGGTTGTAGCGCCAGCCGTTGGCCTCGGCCATCGCGACGAAGCCACGAATGAAGCGCGCCTCGTTGACCCGGCTTGGTTCTGCGGTCTCGCGTTGCCGGCCTTCGCTGGGCCAGCCGGTCTCGCCGATCATGACGTCCTTGGGCGCAAAGCGATTGCCGAACACCTGGCGCACCTCGGCGACATGCGCGAGGGCGTCCTCGATCCCGCGTGGATCGTCCTCCCAGTAGGGCAGCAGGTGGATGGTCAGGAAGTCCACCGCCGGTGCCACTTCCGGGTGCTGGAGCCAGAAGTCCCAGACATCGGCGTAAGTGACTGGGACCGTCACCTGGCGTTTCACCCGGGTGATCAGTTCGGCCAGGCGTTGGCCTGTGACTTCCTTGCGCAGCAGCGCTTCGTTGCCGACGATCACTGCGCTGACCACGTCCGGGTTGGCGTTGGCCGCCTCGATCAGCAGCGCGACCTCCTTGTCGGTATCCACCGGGTTGGCGTTGACCCAGGCACCGAGCATCACCTTCAGGCCGTGCTTGCGCGCCAGCGCCGGAATCGCCTCCAGCCCGGTCATCGAATAGGTGCGGATGCACTGGAAACGCTCGGCCAGCAATGCCAGGTCGGCGTCCATGCGCGCAGGGCGCAGGCGAAACGGCTGGTCGAAGGGTGATTGGTCCTTGTCGAAGGGGGTGTAGGAAGCGCACTGCAACTTGTGCGTCGGGCTGGCCGCATCGGGCAGGTGCACCGGCTTGCCCAGTCCATACCAGAGTGCACCGAGACCGAGCACGGCGAACAGGCAGGTGATCAGGTAGAGGAGGGTGGTGCGGGGCGTGCTGGGCATCGAGCGGTCCATCGTCTGGCGCGGGTCATCGGTTCAGAGTCGCTGATAGTAGCCCGGCGCCAACAGTTTGGCATGCAAGGATCGCGCAGAACCCTGCGCGTGGATGACGCTAATGGCCAAGTGCTGTCGCTTATCGTTGGGTAAAGGTCGCTGACGGAGCAGGTCGCACTGTGTTGCAGGTTGATGATGCAATCTCCAAGACCTGACGAGGGGATGCTTTGATGGCGACTACTACAAGAATGCGACGTTTCCTGGGCGTGACTGGCGCCCTGGTCTTGACCATGGGTGCTGCACAGGCCATGGCCAAGGAAGTAAGCATCGGTTACGTGGACGGGTGGGCCGACAGTGTCGCGACCACCAACGTGGCCGCCGAAGTGATCAAGCAGAAACTTGGCTACGACGTGAAGCTGCAGGCGGTGGCCACCGGTATCATGTGGCAGGGGGTGGCGACCGGCAAGCTCGACGCCATGCTCTCGGCCTGGCTGCCGGTGACCCACGGCGAGTACTGGAGCAAGAACAAGGATAACGTGGTCGACTTCGGCCCGAACTTCAAGGATGCCAAGATCGGCCTGATCGTGCCTGAGTACGTCAAGGCCAACAGCATTGCCGATCTCAAGACCGATAGCAGCTTCAAGCAGAAGATCGTGGGTATCGACGCAGGCTCCGGGGTGATGCTCAAGACCGAGCAGGCGATCAAGGACTATGACCTCACCGGCTACAAGCTGACGGCAAGTTCGGGCGCAGCGATGACGGCGGAACTTGGCCGCTCCTATGCCAAGCAGCAGTCGATCGCGGTGACCGGCTGGGTGCCGCACTGGATGTTCGCCAAATGGAAGCTCAAGTTCCTCGAAGATCCGAAAGGCGTCTATGGCGCGGCGGAAACCGTCAACAGTATTGGCAGCAAGGAGTTGGCGAGCAAGGCGCCGGAAGTGGCCGAGTTCCTCAAGAAGTTCCAGTGGCAGTCCAAGGACGAGATTGGCGAGGTGATGCTGGCCATTCAGGAGGGCGCCAAGCCTGAAGCGGCGGCCAAGGACTGGGTGGCCAAGCATCCGGAGCGGGTCAAGGAGTGGACGGGTAAATAACCGATAGGGTCTTTATGAAAAGCCTTGAGACGAAGGTCAGGCAAGGCGAAAACAGCCGAGGAAGCGGAGTTTACGGGTTGTAAATGAGCATTCCGAGGCTGTTTTCAACGCAGCATCACCGAGTATCAAGGTTTTTCATACAGAGCCTAGGGCCAGTGGGTACTTTTCGCGGGTAAACCCGCTCCCACAAAGTGCGCATTGGCCCTGACTTTGTTACCCAAACGGTAAAAGACTGTTGCATCTAAGACTAAGGTCGTCTGGTTGGCGTCCACCGGCAGCATAAAGTTAAGGCGGGTTCTCCCCCTTACTGTGTTGCTGCTAGGACAAAAACAATGAACGACAGCATCTACCGATCGATACAAGAAAGTCCGCGCTTCAAGGAGCTGGTCACCAAACGCGAACGTTTCGCCTGGCTCCTTTCGGCGATCATGCTCGGCCTCTACTGCGGCTTCATCCTGCTCATCGCCTATGGCCCGCAGATTCTCGGCGCCAAGCTCAGCCCCGGCTCGTCCATCACCTGGGGCATTCCCCTGGGGGTAGGCCTGATCCTCTCGGCCTTCGTCCTCACCGCCATCTACGTGCGTCGTGCCAACGGTGAATTCGATGAGCTGAACAAGGCGATCCTGAAGGAGGCGCAGCAATGATTCGACACGCCAAAACCCTGGCCGTACTGGCCTGCGGTGCCTTTGCACCCGCCGTGTGGGCTGCCGATGCAATCAGCGGCGCGGTGCAGAAACAGCCGTTGAACATGTCGGCGATCATCATGTTCCTGGCCTTTGTCTGCTTCACCCTGGGGATCACCTACTGGGCCTCCAAGCGCAACAATTCGGCGTCGGATTACTACGCGGCGGGCGGGCGCATCACCGGTTTCCAGAACGGCCTGGCAATTGCCGGTGACTACATGTCGGCGGCCTCTTTCCTGGGGATTTCCGCCCTGGTGTTCACCTCCGGCTACGATGGCCTGATCTACTCGATCGGTTTCCTTGTCGGCTGGCCGATCATCCTGTTCCTGATCGCCGAGCGCCTGCGCAACCTGGGCAAGTACACCTTCGCCGACGTCGCCTCCTATCGCCTCGGTCAGAAAGAGATCCGCACCCTGTCGGCCTCGGGCTCGCTGGTGGTGGTGGCCTTCTACCTGATCGCGCAGATGGTCGGTGCCGGCAAGTTGATCGAGCTGCTGTTCGGCCTGGACTATCACGTCGCGGTGATCCTGGTCGGCATCCTGATGTGCCTGTACGTGCTGTTCGGTGGCATGCTGGCCACGACCTGGGTGCAGATCATCAAGGCCGTGCTGCTGCTCTCCGGTGCCAGCTTCATGGCGCTGATGGTGATGAAGCACGTGGGCTTCGACTTCAACACCCTGTTCTCCGAGGCCATCAAGGTACATGCCAAGGGCGAAGCGATCATGAGCCCGGGCGGCCTGGTCAAGGACCCGATCTCGGCCTTCTCGCTGGGCCTGGCGCTGATGTTCGGCACCGCGGGCCTGCCGCACATCCTGATGCGCTTCTTCACCGTCAGCGACGCCAAGGAAGCGCGCAAGAGCGTGCTGTATGCCACCGGTTTCATCGGTTACTTCTACATCCTGACCTTCATCATCGGCTTCGGCGCCATCCTGCTGGTCAGCACCAACCCCGACTTCAAGGACGCCGCTGGCGCCCTGCTGGGCGGTAACAACATGGCGGCGGTGCACCTGGCCGATGCCGTGGGTGGCAGTATCTTCCTCGGCTTCATCTCGGCGGTGGCCTTCGCCACCATCCTCGCCGTGGTGGCCGGCCTCACCCTGGCAGGCGCTTCGGCGGTTTCCCACGACCTGTACGCCAGCGTCTGGCGCAAGGGCAAGGCCAACGACAAGGACGAGATCCGCGTGTCGAAGATCACCACCGTCGCCCTGGGCGTCCTGGCGATCGGCCTGGGTATCTTGTTTGAGAAGCAGAACATCGCCTTCATGGTTGGCCTGGCCTTCTCCATCGCCGCAAGCTGCAACTTCCCGGTACTGCTGCTCTCGATGTACTGGAAGAAGCTGACCACCCGCGGCGCCATGATCGGCGGCTGGATGGGCCTGATCAGCGCGGTTGGCCTGATGATCCTCGGCCCGACCATCTGGGTGCAGATCCTCGGTCACGAAAAAGCCATCTATCCGTACGAGTACCCGGCGCTGTTCTCCATGATCATCGCCTTCGCGGGTATCTGGTTCTTCTCGGTCACCGACAAGTCCAAGGCTGCCGATGACGAACGTGCACTGTTCTACCCGCAGTTCGTTCGCTCGCAGACCGGCCTGGGTGCCAGTGGTGCGGTTTCCCACTGATCGTTGATGCCGAGTACGACGCCCCGCCTGCCGGGGCGTCGTCGTTTCTGGCTGATGGCATTTTCCTATCCCTGGGAAATTTCCCAAGCTCGCTGGGAAGGGTCTGAGTTAATGCGTCGATTACTCCGCGAATAATGGGCCAGGTGACGCAGTCAAGCGTTATTCCGCCTCATTACTTCAAGGAGATTTCCTCATGAAACGTCTGTTCATGACCCTGCCCCTCGCGCTGTTCACCGCCGCATCGGCATATGCCGTCGACCCTATCGAAAAGCAGGTCCAGGTCACCGCGCAGGTGCCTACCGATGCTTTCTTCGTCGAGCCGGTGGGCGGCAACTGGATGAACGACCCGCAGGAACTGGCCTGGAACTCGTTCCGCAGCGAACTGCAGCCGATCCGCAAGCAGTTGCAGGTCAAGAGCACCGTCGGCCCGATCACCGCCTACCTGGTGTCGCCGGCGGCGGTCAGCGACGGGGTGAACAGCATCGGCCTGGATGTGTCGGTGGCCGGCACCACGCTCAGCACCACCTCCACCGAAGTCATCAGCGCGGCCCAGGCGGCGCCGGGTGCGGTGGTCGGTTTCGAGATCGCGGCTCAAGCCGCGCCAGCCGGCGGCTATGTGCCCGGCAGCTACCAGGGGCTGGTGAGCATGATGTTCGAAACCGCCATCCCCTGATTCGCCCACTCCCTGCTTTCCATTGCCCGTTGCCGCCTCTGTCTGCTGCTTGTCAGGGCCGGGCGGGCATTGCCTGCCATGATGCCTATGTCAATCTTTCAGCCTATCCCTGTCGCGCTCCGCCATTGCCTGCTCGTGGGCGCCTGCATCGCCTTGATGCCCCGGGTCGGCCTTGCTGCCACTGCGACCCTGGGGCGGGTCGAGGGTTTGCCCCGCGAGTTCGAGGGGCATTTCTTCGATGTGCCGCTGGCGGTGCGGGTGGACCTGGACGGCCGCTACCTGGGTGACGCCCTGGTGGTACTGGGGCGTGACGAGCAGGTGCAACTGCTCGAGTTCACCGAGACCGACGAGAGCCGCGAGCCCGAAAGCCTGCGCCAGCGCTGGCAGGAGCGTCTGGCACGAGCGCGACCGCTGGGCGATTGTCTTCAGGATTGTCCCGACGGGCTTCAGGCCGTGCACTACAGCCTGGTCAACTCGCAGTTGTCTTTGCTCACCCTGCAGGCCGAAAGCGCCGGGCAGGCACCTCGCTTTCATCGACCGCCAGAGCAGGGAAGCACAGGCCTGCTGCTGCGCAATCAGCTCAATCTGGTCGGTGATGGACGCGGCGGCACGGGGCGCTTTGCATT
This sequence comes from Pseudomonas wayambapalatensis, assembly GCA_014268975.2. Taxonomy (GTDB): domain Bacteria; phylum Pseudomonadota; class Gammaproteobacteria; order Pseudomonadales; family Pseudomonadaceae; genus Aquipseudomonas; species Aquipseudomonas wayambapalatensis. Next base: position 1,698,850 of record CP077096.1, read on the forward strand.
ACAAGGCCAGGGCAGCATCGGCCACTGGACCGCCCTGGCCGACGGACAACTCGACCGTGGCAGCGAGGCCGACGCCTCGACCCGCTATCACGTCGAGCAGCTGTATGCCGAACGCCTGGTCGAAGATCACTTCTACCGGCTCGGCTACTTCACCCCCAGCGCCCAGGGCCTGACGCGCCAGCCAAGGCTGAACGGGGCCAGCGCCGACACCACGCTGGGGGTGATGTTCGGCAGCAGCGATGGGTTGACCCTGGACACCGGCATGCCCAGCGCCACACCGATCTACGTCACCCCTGACCGGCCGGCGATCGTCGAGATCTACCGCAACGGTGTGCTGATCAACAGCCAGCCTGTGCAGCCTGGCTTGCAGACCCTGGACACTCGTGTGCTGCCCGGTGGCATCTACGAGGTCGAGGTGCGTCTGGTCGAGGATGGCCAGGTCACCTCGCGCGACCAGGCATTCATCTACAAACCCAGCAACTGGAGCAGCCGCGGCGGACGTTGGCGCTACAACGTCTACCTGGGACGACAGAGCAGCGTGCTGAGCAACTGGTCACGCGAGCATGACGACAGCCTCAGTGGCGGCGTCCTGGCCAACTACCTCTTGCATCCACGCGCAGTGGTGGGGGTTTCCGTGCAGCAGATCGATGAGCAGCAGCAGTTCGGCACCTCGCTGGACTGGGATGTGCACGAGCGCTTCAAGCTGTATGGCAACCTCTATCAGGCCCGGGGCTATGGCAACGGCTACGACCTGCAGGCCGTCGGCAACTTCGAGCGCACCTCCCTGGTGGCCAGCCACAGCCGCTCCTGGCTCGCCCCCGAGACGACCACCCAGCGCCCTCATGCGGCGCAGTCGACCCGGCAGACCTCGGTGTCGCTGAGCCAGCGCCTGGACCCGCGCCACACTGCCAACCTGCGGCTGTCGCACAGCCGCGGAGGCAGCGAGGGCGTGGGCTTGGACCTGGGGTGGTCGTACTACGGGCGGCTGTTCGGCTCCGATGCCAACTGGCGGCTGTCGGTGTTCGACCGTCCCGGTACGCTGGCCACCGGCGAGTCACGCAGCCGCGGGGTCAACCTGGCCTTGAGCATGAGCCTGGGAGGCGGCAAGGGGCGGCGTTTGTCGGCGACCGTCGGCACCCGCACGTCTCGCGACGGCGGGCGCGACGTCAACACCTCGCTGGCCTACCAGCAAGACCTCGAGCTCGGGCCGCTGCGCAGTGTCGGTGCAACGATGAGTGCCGACCGCTATGGCGTGGGGCTCGGCGGCGATACCCAGTTCGAAAGTGAGGTGATGCATGGCGATGCCTACGTGCAGCAATCCTCCTACAACGGCGAGTTCAGTGGTGGGGTGAACCTGGAGAGCCTGCTCGCGCTTGGGGGCGGCAAAGTCGCCCTGAGCGGCCAGTACCTGCCGCATCAGGCGGGCCTGATCGTCGACGTCGACAGTGACTTGCCCGACCTGAAACTGCACGCCGACGACCCCAATGGCACCACGTCACTCCTGCGCCCCGGGCGTAACGTGATACCGGTCGCGGCCTACAAGCCTGGCAGCGTGCAGTTCGATTTCGACGGTGTCGACGCGACGGCGGCGCTGATCCAGCCCGCCAGCCTGGATTACCACCTCAACCGAGGGGGTATCGCTTATCGCCAGTTGCGGGTGATGCGCACGGTCATGGTGCTGGGGCGGTTGTTCGACGACAAGGGCCAGCCTCTGCGTGGCGCGCAGGTGATCAATGACGCCAGCCGCAGTGTCACCGAAGTCGATGGTTTCTTCGCTGTGGAAATGAGCGAGTCGACACCGACCCTCGAAGTCCGTCTCAAGGGGGCCGCGGTCTGTCTGCTGGCGCTGGACACCTCGCGGCTGGTACGTGAAGGCGACGTATTGCTGGCTGGCGACCAGCAGTGCCGGCGTGGCGAGCTGGCAGGCGAGAGCAGGGCGGGCATGGATGCAGGCAGTTGAAGGGAAGAGCAGTTTTTCCTGCTTTTTGTAGGAGGTTTCTCATCACGTTTTGGGAAGTGTCGTTCGCATCGCTGCATGGCCACGTGATCGACGCCCCCCTAATATCCTATTGAATATATGGAGATTTATCGCATGGGTATCCGTAGCCTGATGGCCCTGCTGCTGGCGCTGCCGCTGTCACTTCACGCGGCCCCCGAACTGAATATCGGTGGCCTCTACGACTACCTTGAAGGTGATCGCAGCACCCTGCTGAAACGGGTGCGCAATGGTGGCGATACCACCGCCTTCGTCAAGATCAGCGTTGTGGAGCTGGTGTACGACGCCGACGGTCAAGCCCGTGAAGTCGCGACCGATGGATTGGCGCTCGAGCAGCGAGGGCTGGTGGTCAGCCCCGCGCGGCTGATCGTGCCGGCTGGTGGAATGCAGGCTGTGCGCCTGCTCTATCGCGGCCCGCGAGACCAGGAGCGCTATTACCGCCTGCGCTTTTTACCGGTGCTGCCTGAGCGCGGCGATGACTTTGCCGTCGATGAACAACAGGCGAGCAGCTACCGTGAGCACTTGCAGGCCGGGGTCAACCTGCTGGCCGGTTACGGCTCGCTGCTGTTCGTACGTCCGCAGCAGCCACGCTTCGATACCCGGATCCGCCGCCAGGGTGGTCAACTGGAGGTGACCAACGCCGGCAACGCCAGTGTGGTCCTGGATCGTTTCCGTCAATGCCACGCGTCGGCGCAGACCTGTGACGCGGCCACCAAGCATCACTTGTTGCCGGGGCGTAGCCGACAATTCAGTGGCCATGTGGAAAAGGAACATCGCTTCGACCTGCATGAAGGGGCCGAACGCCGCGATGTCGTGGTGGAAGGATGAGCCGCCTTGCAGGACGCGGTCGCCTTGCGCATGTCGGTCGCACCTGGCTATGGCTCATGCTGCTCGTCGCACCGGTGGTCCCTGCCCTGGAGGTGACCTTGACTGCAAAATACCATGGCGGTGGGTCGGGACGGTTCGAGAATACTACGCCGCCTGGAGGGCTCTGCCAGAGCTGGGGTTCGACTTGCCGTAACCAGATGACCGTCACCCTGCCTATCACCTATACCAAGACCACGATCCGGACAGCTTCGGATGTGCGCGATACCTTTTTCGTCAAGGTTCCTGCTCGACGGGAGATCGAGGTGCGCTCGGACGACGGGCTCGAATCCCGGCGCATGGTGTTCGAATGGACCGCGCTCAGCCAGCGCGTGCTCGGCGCGAATCTCAATCGACATACGCTTTATCAGGCCACGCCCGTGGGCGGCTGCAGCAGTATCGGCAGCGTATCGCAGTTCCGTCCGGCCCTCGTCTCCTACCTCTGGCGCATCGGCGATCCGATCTCGCCGGGTGCCTGCACTGCAGATGGTGGTTACGCTGCTGCGGGCTTCAGCCAGAACCTCGACGTCCAGGAAACCAGCGTCGCCTTCCAACTCGACCTGCCACCGCCTTACCGCCTGCGCTCTGGCACCTATCGAGGCTCCACCACCTACCGCATCGGCCCGGGCATGGACTTCGACTTCGGAAATGGGGTGTCGGCGCTCAGCGGCGATACCCTGACCGTCAATTTCGAACTGGATGTGCAGCATGCCTTCGTGTTCGAGTTTCCCCCAGGCTCCGACCGTGCCGTGCTCGAGCCCCGGGGCGGCTGGCAGGCATGGCTGGGCGGTGGTCGGGTTCCACAGCGGCTTTATCGCGACCTGCCTTTTCGGGTGTGGTCGACCGGCCCGTTCAAGGTCTACAAGCTGTGCCAGTACGACAGTGGTACGCAGTGCGCGATCCGAGATGCCGCCAGCCATCAGGCCGACCTGGGAGTGGCACTCAGCCTGCCTGGCGGGATCCAGCATGGGGGCGGCGCGGTGCAGCGACTGCCGCTACCCACGGGGCGCGCCATGGCAGTGCAGTTCGAATCGGTACAGCCGGTGGCGAACCGCCCCGGGCAGTTGCACTTCGCCATCGAATCCGATCAGGTACGCGGCATGCTGGCCAATGCCGGAAGCACCTACACTGGCCTGGTTACCGTCGTTTTCGATGCCGAGTTGTAGTCCATGGACATGACGAGCGAGGAACGAGCATGAGCAGGGTACTGGTGGTCGACGACCACCCTTTCATCCGCTCGACCGTGTGCATGCTGTTGCGCCAGGAACGGCTGGAGGTCGTCGGGCAGGCGGACAATGGTATCGATGCACTGCGGTTGATGCGTCAGGAACCGGTGGACCTGGTGATCCTGGACATCACCATGCCGGGCCTGGATGGCCTGGAGGTGATCGCCCGGATGCGCAGCCTGGAGCACCCGGCCAAGTCGCTGATCCTCACCTCGCAACTGGCCGAGGCCTATTCGCTGCGTTGCATGCAGGCCGGCGCTGCGGGTTACGTGTCCAAGACCGATGATCTTGGCGAACTGAACAAGGCGGTGCGCGCGGTGCTTTCCGGTTACACCTACTTTCCGCAGGTGACGCTCAGCTCGGTGCACCGGCAGGATCTCAAGGCCAGCGAGGCACAGTGCATCGCCAGCCTCACCGACCGTGAACTGATGGTTCTGCAGCAGTTGGCCAGGGGCTTGAGCAACAAGGCAATTGGCGATGCGATGTTACTGAGCAACAAGACCATCAGCACCTACAAGAGCCGTCTGCTGGAAAAGCTGCGGGTCCGTTCGCTCATCGATCTCGCGGATTTCGCCCGCCGCAACCTGCTGATCTAGAGCTGTCCAGTGCTCGGGCGAGCCCTGTCGCTGGCGCTGCTGTTGTGCCTGATCGCCCCGCCGGTGGCGGCTGCCACCCAGTTGCATTCGTGGGTTGTCCTGGAGGGGCCGACCATCGAGCCGACACAAGACGCCCTGCGCTGGTTGTGGGAGCGAGGTCGGTTGCGCCTGGGTATCGTCGAACGACACGATCCCCCTTTCGACCTGCTGGGCACTGGCCAGACCTATGAGGGCATCACTGCCGACTACGCCAGCCTGGTGGCGGCGCGTTTGCGCCTGCCGGTCGAGGTGCAGGTGTTTGCCTCGCAGGATGAAGCCTTTGCAGCGTTGCGTGATGCACGCGTCGACCTGGTCGGCTCGGTGACTGCACGCCAGGCCCAGGATGCGGGGCTGCGCTTGTCGCACCCCTATGCCGAGGATCGGCCCATGCTGATGGCGGCCCGGCCGACTGGCGTACCTGGTCGAGGGCATGAACCCGGTATGCGCCTGGCCATGGTTGAAGGTTATCGCCCACTGGAGCAGGTTCTGGCGGTCTACCCGCTGGCGCAGGTCCAGTGGCATGCCTCGCCGTTCAGTGCCATGGCCGCGCTGGTACTGGGCCAGGCCGATGTGTACATCGGGGATGGCCTCAAAGGGCGCTACCTGCTGGGGCGCAGTCAGCTGTTCGGGGTCGAGGCGGTCGGTCACGCAGACCTGGATTCACAAGCGATCGGTTTTGCCATGCTCGACTCGACCGGACCGCTGGCGGCCCTGGTCGATGACGCCCTCGCCAGCCTTGGCGAGCCCCAGCATGAGCAGATCCGCCGACGCTGGAGCCCTTTGGTAATGGCGGCCTACGATCCTGCGGCCTTGCAGTTGAGCACTTCCGAGCAGCGCTGGATCGCTGACAATCCTGTGGTCAAGGTGGTGCTGGACGAACAGTTGCTACCCCTGAGCTATCGCGATGCCAAGACGGGGCTGCAGGGGCTTAGCCTGGACATCCTGCAATGGGTCAGCCAGCGCACCGGGTTGCGTTTCGAGGTGCAGGGCACAGGCACTATCGAGCAGATGATCGAGTGGGTACGTCAAGGGCGTGCGCAAGTGATTGCCGGTTTGGCCTACAGCCCGCAACGGGCCCGCGAGCTGAGTTTCAGTCGGGCTTACCTGAGTGCGTCAAGGGTGCTGGTGACACGTGAAGACGCCCCCGGCCCCGCGAGCCTGGCCGGGCTGGAGGGGCACCGACTTGGCGTGATCCTGGGCAGTGCCGTGCCGGACCTCCTGGCCCAGCGCTACCCGCGTATCCGCTTGCAAGCCTATGACGGGGCGCTGGAGGCCCTGCACGCGGTCGCCCGCGGCCAGGTGAGCGCGGCGGTGCTGACCTACGACGATGCGCGGCCGATGATCGCTCGATGGTACCCGGGGCGGGTGAAGATCGCGGCCAGCGTATCCCTGCCACCGGCTCACTTTGCGTTTGCCACGGCGCGCGGCGAGCAGGAGTTGCAGAGCATCCTGAACAAGGCTCTGCTCAGCCTCTCCCCACAGGAAACCGATGCCCTGGTGCGCCGCTGGCGCAACCCGCTGATCGTGGGGGACGGGGTCTGGTCACGCTATCGTGGCAAGATCCTGGGAGGCTTCGCGGCGGCCTTGGGCCTGCTGTTGCTGGCGCTGGTATGGATCCGTTACCTGCGCCGTCTGCAGCGAGAGGCGGCACGGGCGCGCCGCGAGGCTGAGGCGGCGAACCAGGCCAAGACGGATTTTCTCACCACCATGAGCCATGAAATCCGCACCCCGCTGCACGCCGTGCTGGGCATGCTTGAACTGGCCCAGCGCAAGGCGGGCCAAGGTGTCCTCGACCGCATGGCCATCGAGGTGGCCACCGATGCCGCACGCGGCCTGCTTGAGCTGGTCGGTGACATTCTCGATGTCAGCCGGATCGAAGCCGGACGTTTGCAACTGGCGCCGCAGCGGGTCGTGCTGGGTGAGCAGGTGGCCAGCGTGGTTCAGTTGTTCGAAGAGCAGGCGCGGGCCAAGGGGCTGGTGTTGGAGCTGGACATGCGCGGTGCACAGGCGTGCGAGGTCATGCTCGACCCTCTGCGCTTCAAGCAGATCCTCGCCAACGTCCTGAGCAATGCGATCAAGTTCACTGGGGAGGGCCATGTCCGGGTTGATTTGCAGGCGCGTGCGCAGGGGGCCAGGCTGACGGTCGAGCTGGTCGTGGAGGATACCGGGATCGGCATTGCCGCCGATGAATTGGCAGTTCTTGGCCAGCTCTTTCGCCAGGCCAGCAACCAGCGGCAATCGCCACGGCAGAGCGCCGGGCTGGGTCTGGCCATCAGTCGCAGCCTGTGCCAGATGATGGGGGGGCACCTGAGGCTGGACAGTGTGCTGGGGCAGGGAACACGCGTGTGCATCCACCTTGAGTTGCCCTTGCTGACCGCGCAGGAAGCCCGTGAGGGGCCGACCGCGCCCACAGCCATGGCGCACTTCGCCAGATTGCGGGTGTTGGTGGTCGATGACTATCCGGCCAACCGTCTGCTGCTGGCGCAGCAGCTCGATTACCTCGGCCATCAGGCCCGCGTCGCCGAAGATGGCACGCAGGCCTTGCGCTTGTGGCTCAAGGAGCATTTCGATGTAGTAATCAGCGATTGCAACATGCCACGCCTCGGTGTGCAGGCGCTGGCGCGGGCAATCCGCGAACATGAGCGACGCAGCGAGCGTCCGCGCTGCCGGGTCATCGGGCTCACGGCCAGCGCCCTGGCCGATGAGCGAAACCGTTGCCGGGCGGCGGGCATGGACGCTTGCCTGTTCAAACCGCTGGGGCTGCAAGACCTGGAGCGGGTGCTGACGGCCTGTCGTCCACCCTCGCGAGCGACCGCATGCGGGCAACCGATCCTGGACATGGCCCATTTGACGCGTCTGGTGGGCAAGGACCAGGCTGCGCTCAATGCCTTGCTGGCCGATTTGCGCAGCAGCAATCGCAGCGACCTCGAGCGTCTGCAGGCGTTCAGGCGCCAGCCGCGGGCGCTTGCGCAACTGGCCCATCGGGTCAAGGGCGCTGCGCGCATCGTGCGCGCCCGCACCTTGGTGGCGTTGTGCGAACGCCTCGAACGGACCTGCGCCGAGCCGTCCCCTGCACCGGTGAAATTGGGCGCAGATGTGCGCGCCTTGCGCACAGCGATGCAGCAACTGGATCGCCAGCTCGAGCGCCACGCCGCCGCTGGCGGCATGGCGGTGGCGTCATATCATCCCGAGCAACAACAGCACCAGCAGCACCACCAGTACAGCGCCGACGATGCCGGACGGGCCATAGCCCCAACTGCGCGAATGGGGGAAGACCGGTAAGCCACCGATCAGCAGCAGGATCAGAATGATGATGAGGATCGTGGTCATGGGCGAAGTCCTTGCTTGATTGAGGGGCAAGGGCCTGGAACTGCTGGCCTCTTGTAGATTCGGACTGGTGCCGCTTGGGAAAGATTCCATTGGTGTGCGGCTTCTTCGCAGGATCGATACTGACCAATGGGTCATGCCCATCCATTCACTATCCTGATGGACCCTGCCTGGCTGGCCGACGTTGATTAGACTCGGTTGCAATTCAGTCGGCACAAGGCCCGTCACCATGCAAAACCGCATCATGATCACAGGCGCAGGTTCCGGCCTGGGACGCGAGATCGCCCTGCGCTGGGCTCGAGAGGGTTGGCGCCTGGCGCTGGCCGATGTCAGCGATGCAGGCCTGCGCGAAACCCTGGAGCTGGTACGTGCCGCAGGCGGCAGTGGTTTCGTGCAGCGTTGCGACGTGCGTGACTACAGCCAGCTCACCGCCCTGGCCCAAGCCTGCGAGGAGCAATTCGGCGGCATCGATGTGATCGTCAATAACGCAGGCGTCGCCTCGGGCGGGTTTTTCGCCGAGCTGTCGCTCGAGGATTGGGACTGGCAGATCGCAGTCAACCTGATGGGCGTGGTCAAGGGCTGCAAGGCGTTTCTGCCACTGCTCGAGCGCAGCAAGGGGCGCATCATCAACATCGCCTCGATGGCGGCGTTGATGCAAGGGCCGGGGATGAGCAACTACAACGTCGCCAAGGCCGGAGTGCTGGCGCTGTCGGAAAGCCTGCTGGTGGAGTTGCGCCAGCTAGAGGTGGGGGTGCATGTGGTGTGCCCGTCGTTCTTCCAGACCAATCTGCTCGACTCCTTCCGCGGGCCGAATCCTGCGATGAAGGCGCAGGTCGGCAAGCTGCTGGAGGGCTCGCCGATCACCGCTGCCGACATCGCCGACTACATTCATGCCCAGGTCGATGCCGGTGAGTTCCTGATCCTGCCGCACGAGGCCGGGCGCGACGCCTGGCGCCTGAAGTGCGAAGCCCCGCAGGTGTTGTATGACGAAATGGCCGCCATGGCGGTGAAGATGCGAGCCAAGGCGCGCTCGGGTCACTAGGTTTTTGTGGTGTCGGTCTGTAGGCGTTTTTACCTTGCTAGGTAGGTCCGGTCTTTTTCATGGGTGAATGATTGAATAGGCCGGAACCCCGGCGCAGGCTCGGGTTTTCCCTCGATCTGGAGGATCGGAGCATGCTGGTAATCGGACGCGAAATCGGCGAGGTCATCACCATCGGCGAGAACATCCGCATCAAGGTGATGGCCGTAGAAGGCGGGGTAGTGCGCTTCGGGATCAGTGCACCGCGTGAGGTGGTGGTGCACCGCTCGGAGATTCACAAGCGTATCAAGGAGCAGGAGCTGGAGCGCAGCACTTCGGGTTAGGGGCTGTCTGAAATGTGTCTGCGCGAAGGCCAGACAAGGCGAAACGGGGGAGGAACGCCCGGGGTCGCGCACGACTGTACTGGAGTACATGAGCATTCCGAGCCCCGTTTCAACGCAGTATGGGCGAGTGCAGATACATTTCAGGCAGACCCTAGTCCAGAAGCTCCCGTGGCACATCATGCTTGGCCAGTAACTGGCACTGCTGGCTTTCCAGATCGAAGAGAATGAACGCCTGGCCCTTGGCCAAGGCCTGGCGCACGCGCAGCACGCGGGTTTCCAGTGGGGTGTCGTCGCCGTTGTCGGTGCCGTCGCGGGTGACGAAGTCTTCGATCAGGCGGGTGAGGGTGTCGGCTTCGAGTTGGTCGTAGGGGATCAGCATGATGGCTATCGGGTTGGGCAGGTTGGGCTGCATGCTACTTGAAAGTGGGGCAGGGACGTTAATCGTCGGCGACGTCTGAGCGGGTTCACCCGCGTAGACGCCGCCGCCAGGTTCAGCTCTTGTTGCCCACCAGGCTATCCACCGCTGGCACCCGGGTATCGCTCTCCATTTGCGCATCATGCTCCAGTTGATGGCTGAAGCGCTCCAGAGAAGTATTGGCCGGTTGCGAGTCGCTGGCGAACACGGGCGGGCTGAGCAGGTACGCCGACAACAGGCGACTCAGTGCAGCCAGGCTGTCGATGTGGGTGCGCTCGTAACCGTGAGTGGCGTCGCAACCGAACGCCACCAGCGCAGTGCGGATATCGTGCCCGGCGGTGACCGCCGAGTGGGCGTCGCTGAAGTAGTAGCGGAACAGGTCGCGGCGTACCGGCAACTCCTGGTCGCTTGCGAGCTTGAGCAGATGGCGGGACAGGTGGTAGTCGTACGGCCCTGAAGAGTCCTGCATCGCCACGCTTACCGCATGCTCGCTGGACGCCTGCCCCGGCGCCACCGGGGCGATGTCGATGCCGACGAACTCGCTGACATCCCAAGGCAGCGCGCCTGCGGCCCCGGACCCGGTTTCCTCGGTGATGGTGAACAGCGGATGGCAGTCGATCAGCGGTTGGCGGCCACTTTCCACCACAGCCTTGAGGGCTGCGAGCAATGCCGCCACGCCGGCTTTGTCGTCCAGGTGACGAGCGCTGATATGGCCGCTGTCGGTGAATTCCGGTAGCGGGTCGAAGGCGACGAAGTCACCGATGCCGATGCCCAGCGCCTCGCAATCGGCGCGGGTAGCGCAGTAAGCGTCCAGGCGCACCTCAACGTGTTCCCAACTGATCGGCATCTGGTCGATGGCGGTGTTGAAAGCGTGCCCGCTGGCCATCAACGGCAGCACGCTGCCGCGAAACACGCCGGTGTCGGTGAACACGCTGACCCGGCTGCCTTCGGCGAAGCGGCTGGACCAGTGCCCCACCGCCGACAGGGCCAGGCGGCCGTTGTCCTGCAACTGCCGCACGCTGGCGCCGATGGTGTCCAGGTGTGCCGAGACGGCGCGATCGGGCGAACTCTGACGGCCCTTGAGCGTGGCGCGGATGGTGCCACGGCGGGTCAGCTCGAAGGGGATGCCCAGTTCGTCCAGGCGCTCGGCTACGTAGCGCACGATGGTGTCGGTGAAGCCGGTTGGACTGGGGATGGCAAGCATCTCCAGGAGGACGCGCTTGAGGTAGTCCAGGTCGGGTTCGGGGAGTCGTTCGGACATGGGTACTCCTTGGGGTCTTTGCTGGCTTTTTCGCGGGCAAGCCCATTCCACAAGGGCTTGCCCGCGAAAAGGCCAGCAGCGATTCAGGCCAGGGGCTGGCTATGCGGGAACAGCAGATCCACGAACCGCTCCGCAGTCGGCTGCGGTTCATGGTTGGCCAGCCCGGCCCGTTCGTTGGCTTCGATGATCACGTAGTCTGGCTGCTGCGCATCGCGCACCATCAGGTCCAGGCCCACCACCGGAATCTCCAGCGCCCGCGCAGCCCTCACCGCCGCATCGGCGAGCACCGGGTGCAACTGTTCGGTGACATCTTCCAGGGTGCCGCCCGTGTGCAGGTTTGCCGTGCGCCGCACCGCCAGGCGCTGGCCTGCGGGCAATACGTCTTCAAAGCCCAGCCCGCAGGCGCGCAGGGTGCGCTCGGTTTCCTCATCCATCGGGATGCGGCTTTCACCCCCGGTTGCGGCCTGGCGACGGCGGCTCTGGGCCTCGATCAGTGCCTTTATGGTGTGCTTGCCGTCGCCGATCACCTCGGCCGGATGGCGAATGGCGGCGGCCACCACCTCGAAGCCGATCACCAGGATGCGCAGGTCGAAACCGGCGTGGAAGCTCTCGAGCAGCACGCGGCTGTCGAAACGCCGGGCGTGCTCCACAGCCTGGCTGATCTCGTCGTATTCGGTGAGGTTGACCGCGACACCCTGGCCCTGCTCGCCATCCACCGGCTTGACCACCACGGCGCCATGCTCTTCGAGAAAGGCCAGGTTGTCGTCGGCGTTGCCCGCCAACTGCTGGGCAGGCACTTGCAGCCCGGCATCGTGCAGCACCTTGCGGGTCAGGCGCTTGTCCTGGCACAGGGTCATGGTCACGGCGCTGGTCAAGTCACTCAGTGATTCGCGACAGCGAATCCTGCGCCCGCCCAGGCTCAGGGTGAACAGCCCGGCGCTGGCGTCGTCCACCTGGACTTCGATACCACGGCGCAGGGCTTCGTTGACGATGATCCGCGCGTAGGGATTGAGCCCGGCTTCAGGGCCAGGGCCGAGGAACAGTTCCTGGTTGATGCCATTCCTGCGCTTGACGGCGAAGGTGGGCAGGTTGCGAAAGCCCAGCTTCTGGTAAAGCCGCTTGGCCTGGCGGTTGTCGTGCATCACCGACAGGTCGAGGTAAGCCAGGCCGCGGCTCATGAAGTGCTCCACCAGATGGCGCACCAGCACTTCGCCGACACCCGGACGGCTGCACTGCGGGGAGACGGCCAGGCACCACAGGCTGCTGCCGTGCTCGGGGTCGTCGAAAGCCTTGCTGTGGTTCAGCCCCATGACGCTGCCGATCACGGCGCCGGTGTCTTCGTCCTCGGCCATCCAGTACACCGGGCCGCCCAGATGGCGCGGGGTGAGCAGCTCGGGATTGACCGGCATCATGCCGCGCGCCTGGTACAGCGTGTTGATTGCTTGCCAGTCGCCTTCGGCCTGCGCGCGGCGGATGCGAAAGCCCCGGAACACGCGCTGCGCCGGGCGGTAGTCGGTGAACCACAGGCGCAGGGTGTCGGAGGGGTCGAGGAACAGCTGTTGCGGCGCCTGGGCCAGCAACTGCTGGGGGGCCGCCACGTACAGGGCGATGTCACGTTCGCCGGGCTGTTCGTCGAGCATGGCCTCGGCAAGTTGTGCAGGGTCAGGGTAGGTGTGGCCGATCAGCAACCGCCCCCAGCCGCAGTGCACCGCACGCGGTTGGTCGTGCGGGTCGTTGCCGTCGCCCGCCAGGCGGGCCTGCAGGCGTTCGTAGGAGGGCGCCTGGCCGCGCAGCAGGCGCTGGCCATAGGCACTATGGGCTTTCATCGGTCAGATTCCTTGTTCGCTGAGCCACAGGTTCAGGGCCGCCAATTGCCACAGCTTGGAACCGCGCAGCGGGGTCAGTTGGCCATGCGGGTTGCTCAGCAGGCGGTCGAGCATCGCCGGGTTGAACAGGCCGCGGTCCTGGCTCGGGTCGGTCAGCAGTTCGCGTACCCAGCCAAGGGTCGCGCCCTCCAGGTGCTTGAGGCCGGGTACGGGGAAGTAGCCCTTCTTGCGGTCGATGACTTCATGGGGAATGACCCGTCGCGCCGCCTGCTTGAGCACCTGCTTGCCACCGTCGGGCAGCTTGAAGCGCGCCGGGATACGGGCAGAAAGTTCGACCAGGCGATAGTCGAGGAACGGCGTACGTGCCTCCAGCCCCCAGGCCATGGTCATGTTGTCGACACGCTTGACCGGGTCGTCGACCAGCATCACCGTGCTGTCCAGGCGCAGGGCCTTGTCCACCGCATGGGTTGCACCGGGGCGGGCGAAGTGCTCGCGGACGAAATCGCCAGCGGCATCGTTGTCCAGCAACCAGGGGGCCTGCACGGTGTCGCGGTATTCGTCGTGGCTACGGTCGAAGAACGCCTTGCGATAGGCGCCGAAGGCATCCTCGGCGCCATCGACCTGCGGATACCAGTGGTAACCGGCGAACAATTCGTCGGCGCCCTGGCCGCTCTGCACGCCCTTGCAGTGCTTGGCGACTTCACGCGAGAGCAGATAGAAGGCGATGCAGTCGTGGCTGACCATCGGCTCGCTCATGGCGCGGAAGGCGGCCGGCAATTGCTCGATGATCTCGTGTTCGGCGATGCGCAGCTGGTGGTGGCGGGTGCCGTAGTGCTTGGCGATCAGGTCCGAGTACTGGAACTCGTCGCCACGTTCGCCGCCGGCATCCTCGAAACCGATGGAGAACGTCGACAGGTCGTCCACACCGACCTCGCGCAGCAGGCCGACCAACAGACTGGAGTCGACACCGCCTGACAGCAGCACGCCGACATCCACAGCCGCGCGCTGGCGGATCGCCACGGCATCGCGGGTGGCATCGAGCACGCGGGTGGTCCAGCCTTCGAGATCGAGGTCCTGCTCGTCCGGGTGCGGGCCGTAATGCAGCTGCCACCAGGTCTGGCGCTCGACTTCACCGTGGCGGTCGATGCGCATCCAGGTGCCGGGCTCGAGCTTCTGCACGTTGGCCAGCATCGTGCGCGGGGCGGGCACCACGGCGTGGAAGTTGAGGTAGTGGTTGAGCGCCACCGGATCGATCATCGGGTCGATGTCGCCGCCCTTGAGCAGCGCCGGCAGGGTCGAGGCGAAGCGCAGGCGCTCGCCGTTGCGCGACAGGTACAGCGGCTTGACGCCGAGGCGGTCGCGGGCCAGGAACAGGCGCTGGTTGTCGCGTTCCCAGATGGCCAGGGCAAACATGCCGTTGAGCTTGGGCAGCAGCGCGGCGCCCCAGGCGTGGTAGCCCTTGAGCAGCACTTCGGTGTCGCCGTCGGACCAGAACCTGTAACCCAGGTCCTGCAGTTCCTGGCGCAGCTCCGGGAAGTTGTAGATGGCGCCGTTGAAGGCCAGGGACAGGCCGAGGGTGTTATCGACCATCGGCTGCGCCGAGCCGTCGGACAGGTCCATGATCTTCAGGCGCCGATGGCCGAGGGCGATCGGCCCCTGGCTATGGAAGCCCCAGGCATCAGGGCCGCGTGGCGCCAGATGGTGGGTGATGCGCTCCACCGCGGCGAGATCCGCCGGGCGGGGGGCTTGGTCGATGGGGGTGAAACGCAACTCTCCTGCTAATCCGCACATAAGTCCTTACCGGTTTTGCCGTTGGGGAAAGAGTGCCCCCACATGGGGCACCTTAAGGAACTGACCCAGGGGATTTGCGGGAGTTTTAGATCAATCTGTTATATGGGACGGGTGGGTGCCGTTTCATTTGCCGCGAATCAGCTTGCGCAGCGTGAACCGGTTTGGATGACAGGCCTCGGCCACAGCCCGAGGCACCGGCAGTGGTTCGCCACTGGCCCAGGCAGCGATCAGCTCGCCGCTCAGAGGCGCAGTGATCAGGCCGCGTGAGCCATGGCCGCTGTTGACGTACAGGCCTTCCAGCCAGGGGCAGTCGATGGCCGGGACCTGTCGGGCATCCTTGGCCAGCATTGAATAGGTCGTGCTGAACGCAGCAGGGTCGGCCAGCGGCCCGACGATCGGCAGGTAATCCGGGCTGGTGCAACGGAACGCTGCACGCCCCTGCAGTTGCGCCGGATCCAGTGCGCTCGTATCGAGGCGCTGCGCCAGGTCGGCAGAAATCGCCTCCAGCAGGCCAAGATTGCTTGCGTGCTCGCCGGCAGTGGGGGCGAGGTCGAGGCTATGGAAGTCGAAACTGGCGCCGAGGGTATGCTCGCCGTCGCGCGCCGGTGCGACGTAGCCGTCGGCGCAGACCACGGTGCCCAGCGCCTGGCTGCGCTCGGTCAGTGGCAGGCGGGTGATCTGTCCGCGGATACGCTTGAGCGGCAGCTCGGCGCATGCCTCGAAGTTGCATATCTCAGCGGCGCCGGCCAGTACCACCAGCGGCGCACTGGCCAGTAATTGTTCGCCGTCCCAGGCCTGCCACAGACCGTCGATGCGGCGCAGCGCGATCACGTGATGATGGTTGAGCAGGCGAATGCGTGGGTGTTGCAGTTGCGCGTGGCACAGTGCGGGCGGGTGTACCCAGCCACCCTCGGGGTAGAACAGCCCACCGCTGGCCAGGGCGACCCCGGCGACCGCTTCGGCCTGCTCGCGATCCAGGCACTGCAGCAGGCTGCTGTCAAAGGCGCTGGCCAGCTTGGCCTGGCGCTCGGCTTCCTTGGTGTCGAAGGCCAGTTGCAGCACGCCGCAGTCGTCCCAGTCACGGCCACGCTGCAGGCGTTCTAGCCAACGCCGGGTGTAGCCGAACCCGGCGAGAATCATCTGCGACAAGGCAGTGCCATGCGCCGAGAGCTTGAGGTACAGCACGCCCTGGGGGTTGCCGGAAGCCTCTCGGGCCGGGGCGTCGTGGCGCTCCAGCACCTCGACCTGCCAACCGCGTGCGGCCAGGCTGGCGGCGCTGGCGCAACCGGCCAGCCCGGCGCCGATGACCAGTGCGCGACGGGGGCCGTTCACGGGGGCGGGGCGTGCATACCAGGGGTGGGTTGCGGCGGTGTCGGCAGGTCTTCAGGCCAGCCGACGAATTCTCCCCCCATCACTTCCCACTTCTTGCCCAGCCCCGGCACTTTCTTGATCGCAAAACCGGCGGCCGCCAGGCCACGGCGTACCCAGCCGGTGGTGGTAAAGGTCCCCAGCGTGGTGCCGGGGCGTGACAGCCGCGCCAGTTGCGCGAACAGTTCCGGCGTCCACATGTCCGGGTTCTTCGCCGGGGCGAAACCGTCCAGAAACCAGGCGTCGATGGGCGCGTCGAGCTGAGGCAACTGTTCCAGCACGTCACCGACCAGCAGGGTGAGGGTGATCCGGCCCTGTTCGAAGCTGAATTGCTGGAAGCCCGGGTGCACTGCCACGTACTGCGCCAGCAAGGGTTCGCTGTAGGGCGCAAGCTCCGGCCACAGCGCTGCAGCGCGGGCCAGGTCGGCGCGGCTCAGCGGGTACTTCTCGACACTGACGAAGTGCAGCCGCGCCTCGGGGTGGGCTTTTTCTGCGAACAGTTGCCAGGCACAGAAGAAGTTCATGCCGGTACCAAAACCGGTCTCGCCGATCACCAGGCAGGCGTGTGGCGCAAGCTCGGCGAAGCGCCGGGCCAGGTGGTTGCGTTCGAGGAAGACGTATACCGTTTCGTGCACGCCCTCGTTCTTCGAGAAGTAGACGTCGTCGTATTGCCGCGAGTGAGGGCGGCCCTGGTCGTCCCAGTCGATCTGGGCGTGCTGGGGGAGTGGGGTATCAGGCATGGTCTGTTCGGCTGGCAGTGAGGCGGAGATTTTATGCCATCTGCGTCGCCGACGCTGTATCCGCCGTGGTGAAGAGGGCGCAAGACTGGCGTGCAATCCGCTACTCTTGCTTATCCATCGAAGGAGTGAGTCATGTTCGAATCTGCGGAGATCGGTCACAGCATCGACAAGGATACCTACGAGGCCGAGGTGCCGGCCCTGCGCGAGGCGTTGCTGGAGGCCCAGTTCGAGCTCAAGCAGCAGGCGCGCTTTCCGGTCATCGTGCTGATCAACGGCATTGAGGGCGCCGGCAAGGGCGAGACGGTGAAGCTGCTCAACGAGTGGATGGACCCGCGGATGATCGAAGTGCTGACCTTCGACCAGCAGACCGATGAGGAGCTGGCTCGTCCGCCGGCGTGGCGCTACTGGCGCGCCCTGCCGCCCAAGGGGCGCATGGGCGTGTTCTTCGGTAATTGGTACAGCCAGATGATTCAGGGGCGGGTGCATGGCCGCTTCAAGGATGCGGTGCTGGACCAGGCCATTACTGGCGCCGAGCGCCTTGAGCAGATGCTTTGTGACGAAGGCGCGCTGATCATCAAGTTCTGGTTCCATCTCTCCAAGAAGCAGATGAAGACCCGGCTTAAGGCCCTGCGCGACGACCCGTTGCACAGCTGGCGGATCAGCCCGCTGGACTGGCAGCAGTCGCAGACCTACGACCGCTTCGTGCGCTTTGGCGAGCGGGTGCTGCGCCGCACCAGCCGCGACTACGCGCCTTGGCATGTGATCGAAGGTGTCGATCCGTACTACCGGGCGCTGGCGGTGGGGCGCATTCTGCTTGAAAGTCTGCAGTCGGCGCTGGCCAACGCGCCGAAGGGCAAGCACCAGGGCAATGTCGCGCCATTTGGGCGCAGTATCGATCAGTTGAGCCTGCTCGGTGCCCTGGATCTCACCCAGCGCCTCGACAAGCACGACTACCAGAAGCAGCTGGTCGCCGAGCAGGCGCGCCTGGCCGGGCTGCTGCGGCACAAGCGCATGCGTGAGCATGCCCTCATCGCGGTGTTCGAAGGCAACGATGCTGCGGGCAAGGGCGGGGCGATTCGCCGCGTGGCTGCCGCGCTGGACCCACGCCAGTACCGCATCGTGCCGATCGCCGCACCCACCGAGGAGGAGCGCGCCCAGCCTTATTTGTGGCGCTTTTGGCGACATGTGCCGGCGCGCGGCAAGTTCACCATCTTCGACCGCTCCTGGTATGGCAGGGTACTGGTCGAGCGGGTCGAAGGGTTCTGCACCCCGGCCGACTGGATGCGCGCCTATGGCGAGATCAATGATTTCGAGGAGCAGTTGAGCAACGCGGGCATCGTGGTCGTGAAGTTCTGGCTGGCAATCGACCAAGAGACACAGTTGCAGCGTTTCGAGGAACGTGAAGAGATCCCGTTCAAGCGCTACAAGATTACCGAGGAAGACTGGCGCAACCGCGACAAGTGGGATGTGTACGCCGAGGCTGTGGGCGACATGGTCGATCGTACCAGCACCGAGATAGCCCCCTGGACACTGGTGGAGGCCAACGACAAGCGCTGGGCGCGGGTCAAGGTGCTGCGCACCATCAACGATGCACTGGAGGCGGCGTTCGCCAAGCACAAGAAGTAACGCCCCTCGCGCCGCGGGGCAGCCATGCCCCGCGGGAATGACCCGATGAATTCTTTTCCCGCCACTTTCTGCCAGCCCCACCTTTGCAGCCCTTAGACTTCAGTCACCCCACTCAGGGCATTGATCGAGGACGCTATGCACATTTCTTCCGGACGCTGGGTCCATGGGCTGTTCCTGGCACTGCTGACCGCGCTGTTGTGGGGCATTCTGCCGATCAAGCTCAAGCAGGTACTGCAGGTGATGGACCCGATCACGGTCACCTGGTATCGGCTGCTGGTCTCCGGCGGCCTGTTGTTCGCCTGGCTGGCCGCGAACCGGCGCCTGCCGCCGTTCCAGCGCCTGGGGCGCAAGGGCTTTGGCCTGGTAGCGGTGGCCGTGTGTGGGCTGATGGGCAATTATGTGCTGTACCTGGTCGGTCTCAAACTGCTCAGCCCGGGCACCGCGCAACTGGTGGTGCAACTGGGGCCGGTGCTGTTGCTGGTGGCCAGTGTGTTCGTGTTCAAGGAGCGTTTCAGCTTGGGCCAGGGTATCGGGTTGCTGGTGCTGCTGGCCGGTTTCGGGCTGTTCTTCAACCAGCGCCTGGACGAACTGCTGACATCACTTGGGGCCTACACCACCGGTGTACTGACGATCATCCTGGCCACCAGCATCTGGGTGTTCTATGCCCTGAGCCAGAAGCAACTGCTGTCGGTCTGGCACTCGCAGCAGGTGATGATGGTGATCTACCTGTGCTGTGCGGCGCTGCTGACGCCCTGGGTGCATCCGCTGGAGGCGCTGCAACTGACGGCTGTACAAGGCTGGTTGCTGCTGGCGTGCTGCCTGAACACCCTGGTCGCCTATGGCGCATTTGCCGAGACCTTGGCGCATTGGGAAGCGTCGCGGGTGAGTGCGACCTTGGCACTGACGCCACTGGTCACCTTTGTTGCGGTGGCACTGTCGGCCTGGGTGTGGCCGGAGTACGTGCATGCCGAAGAAATCAATGCGCTGGGCTATGCCGGGGCGGTGACGGTGGTGGCAGGGTCGGCACTGGTGGCGCTGGGGCCTTCGCTGGTGGCGGGGTGGCGGGCGCGGCGGGCCAAAGTGGCAGAGGTTCGCTGATAATCGGCGGTGGCCTCTTCGCGGGCAAGCCCGCGAAGAGGCCCCTATCGGCTCAGGATCAGCCCTTGGCCCCCGGTGCCAGCATGTTTTCCGGGCGCACCCACTGATCGAACTGCTCGTTGGTCAGGTACTTGAGCTCCAGCGCTGCCTCGCGCAGGGTCTTGCCCTCGCTGTAGGCCTTCTTGGCGATTTCCGCCGCCTTGTCGTAGCCGATGTGCGGGTTCAGCGCCGTCACCAGCATCAGCCCGCGCTCCAGGTGGGCGGCCATCTGCTCGGCGTCCGGCTCGATGCCGGCCACGCAGTGCTCCTGGAAGTTGCGACAGCCATCGGCCAGCAGTTCGATCGACTGCAGCAGGTTGTGGATGATCACCGGCTTGAACACGTTCAACTGCAAGTGCCCCTGGCTGGCCGCGAAGCCGATCGCCGCATCGTTGCCCAGTACCTGGCAGGCCAGCATCGACAGCGCTTCGCATTGAGTAGGGTTGACCTTGCCCGGCATGATCGAGCTGCCTGGCTCGTTGGCCGGCAGGCGCACTTCGGCAAGCCCTGCACGCGGGCCGGAACCCAGCAGACGCAGGTCGTTGGCGATCTTCATCAGAGCCACGGCCAGGGTCTTGAGCGCGCCCGCCAGGCTGGTCAGCGGCTCATGGCCGGCGAGGGCGGCGAATTTGTTCGGTGCGGTGACGAACGGCAGGCCGGACAGCGCTGCCAGCTCCGCGGCGATGGCTTCGGCAAAACCGTGCGGGGCGTTGAGGCCGGTGCCCACGGCAGTGCCGCCCTGGGCCAGCTCGCAGACTGCCGGAAGGGTGGCGCGGATTGCCCGCTGGGCGTAGTCGAGCTGTGCAACGAAGGCCGAGACTTCCTGGCCGAAGGTGATGGGCGTGGCGTCCATCATGTGCGTGCGGCCAGTCTTGACCAGGTTCGAGTGGCGCGCCGACAGTTCTGCCAGGCCCGACGAGAGCTCGGCGATGGCCGGCAGCAACTTGCCATGCACGGCCTGGGCGGCGGCGATGCTCATGGCCGTGGGGAAGCAGTCGTTGGAGCTCTGCGAGCGGTTGACGTGATCGTTCGGGTGTACAGGCAGTTTGCCGCCACGGCCCTTGCCGGCCAGTTCGTTGGCGCGCCCGGCGATCACCTCGTTGACGTTCATGTTGCTCTGGGTGCCGCTGCCGGTCTGCCAGACCACCAGCGGGAACTGATCGTCGTGTTTGCCGTCGAGCACTTCGTCGGCGGCCTGTTCGATCAGTCGGGCAATGTCGGCTGGCAGGTCGCCGTTGCGGTCGTTGACCCGCGCCGCAGCTTTCTTGACCAGCGCCAGGGCGTGCAGGACAGCCAGGGGCATGCGCTCCTTGCCGATGGCGAAGTTGATCAGCGAACGCTGGGTCTGTGCGCCCCAGTAAGCGTCCTCTGGAACTTCGACCGGGCCCAGGCTGTCTGTCTCGATACGGCTCATGCTGCGCTCACTCCTTTGTTCAGTCAGAAATCGCAGTTTAGGCCCTGATCCACCCGGGCGGTCAATCGCTCGTCTTGTCACTTGAGCACAGTGCCCTCTGCGGCGCAGAATGCTCTACTCTGAGGTATCCGCCTCACCCTCTCATGAAGGAATTGCAATGACCCGCCTCCGTGTCCTTTTTGCCGCTGTCGCCCTGGCCTGTGCCAGCGGCCAGGTCCTCGCTGCCACCCCGAGCCACAACGCCGCCGCCGAGAAATTCCTGACCCTGGCCAATGCCGACAAGCTGGGCACCCCGGTGTACATGCAGGTCCAGCAGATGTTCGCCCAGCGCTTCGAGCAGACCAAGGCCCCGGCCGCGAAGAAATCCGTGCTCGACAGCTATCAGGCCAAGGCCAACGCGGCCCTGGACAATGCCATCGGCTGGAAGAAGCTCAAGCCGCAGATGGTCAACCTGTACACCGCGACCTTCACCGAGCAGGAGCTCAACGATCTGGTCAAGTTCTACGAGTCGCCGCTGGGCAAGAAAGTCCTGCGCGAAATGCCCAAGGTCACCCAGCAGTCGGCCCAGCTGACCCAGCAGAGCCTGGAGCCTGCAGTGCCGGTGGTGAACAAGCTGCTGGACGACATGACCAAAGAGCTGGACCCGAACGCTGGCAAGGCCGCGGCCCCGGCGAAGAAGTGAGCCTGAATCGATGAGCATGCAGCAACGCATCGAGCAGCAACTGGCACCGCTTGGCGATCAGCACCTGCAGGTGCTGAACGAAAGCCACATGCACAGTCGCGGGCAGGAGACGCATTACAAGGCGGTGCTGGTCAGCGAGCAGTTCGCCGGCCTGAACAGCGTCAAGCGTCACCAGAAGGTCTACGCCACCATGGGCGAGCTGATGGGCGAGATTCATGCCCTGGCCATTCATACCTACACGCCTGAAGAATGGGCGCAGGTAGGGGCGGCGCCTGCTTCGCCGGTGTGTGCCGGCGGTGGGCACTGAAACCTTTCCGTCGTTCTGGTAGAATCCGCGTCATCCGGGGGCCGCTTTTGCGGCCCCCTCGCTTTTCGTCAAACCCGGTCCGCCCCTTACGAGGGCAACCACCAGGAGATTCTGTTTCATGTCCCAACCGATCGTCGTGGCGGCGCTCTACAAGTTCGTCACCCTCGAAGACTACCTCGACCTGCGCGAGCCATTGCTCAAGACCCTGCTGGAAAACGACGTCAAAGGCACGTTGCTGCTGGCCCTCGAGGGCATCAACGGCACGGTCTCCGGTACCCGCGAAGGTATCGACGGCCTGCTGGCCTGGCTGCGCAACGACCCGCGCCTGGCGGATGTCGACCATAAAGAATCGTACTGCGACGAGCAGCCGTTCTACCGCACCAAGGTCAAGCTCAAGAAAGAGATCGTCACCCTCGGTGTGCCGGGCGTCGATCCCAACAAGCAGGTCGGCACCTACGTCGAGCCCAAGGACTGGAACGCGCTGATCAGCGACCCCGAAGTGCTGCTGATCGACACCCGCAATGACTATGAAGTGGCGATCGGCACCTTCAAGGGCGCCATCGATCCGAAGACCGAGACCTTCCGCGAGTTCCCCGACTACATCAAGGCCAACTTCGACCCGAGCAAGCACAAGAAGGTCGCGATGTTCTGCACCGGCGGCATTCGCTGTGAAAAAGCGTCCAGCTACATGCTCGGTGAAGGCTTCGAGGAGGTCTATCATCTTAAGGGCGGGGTCCTGAAATACTTCGAGGAAGTGGCTCAGGAAGAAAGCCTCTGGGACGGCGACTGCTTCGTCTTCGACAACCGGGTCACCGTGCGTCACGACCTGTCCGAGGGCGATTACGACCAGTGCCATGCCTGCCGCCATCCGATCAACGCGGATGACCGTGCGTCCGAGCACTATTCGCCCGGGGTGAGCTGCCCGCACTGCTGGGACACTCTTAGCGAAAAGACCCGGCGCAGCGCCATCGACCGGCAGAAGCAGATCGAGCTGGCCAAGGCGCGCAACTTGCCGCACCCGATCGGTTACAACTACAAAGCCGAGGCTTGATGCATGACTGCACGCCTGCTCTATGTGATGGACCCGATGTGTTCCTGGTGCTGGGGCTTCGCTCCCGTGGCCGAGGCGTTGATCGCCCAGGCGGGGGAAGCCGGTGTGCCGACGCGCCTGGTGGTGGGTGGCCTGCGCAGCGGTAGCAGCGCGCTGGATACCTCGACGCGCAAGTACATCCTCGAGCATTGGCAGGCGGTCGCCGAGGCCACTGGTCAGACGTTTCGCTTCGAAGGCGCCATGCCTGACGGCTTCGTCTATGACACCGAGCCGGCCTGCCGCGCCTTGGTCACGGCGCGTGAACTCGATGCCGGGCGCGGTTGGGCGCTGCTCAAGCTGATCCAGGGCGCGTTCTACGAACAGGGCCTGGATGTCACCCGCGCCCCGCAACTGGTGGACCTGGCCGAGCAGGCAGGCTTCGACCGTGAACGGTTTTCTGCAGCATTCGCAAGTGTCGAGACCCGCACGACCACGACAGCCGACTTTGCCTGGGTTCAGGACCTGGGTATCGCCGGCTTCCCGACCCTGCTGGCTGAGCGCGATGGTCAACTGGCCTTGCTGACCAACGGCTATCAGTCGCTCGATCGCCTGCAGCCGTTGCTGGGCCGCTGGCTGCAGCAGGCCGCCTGTGCTTGATCTGCCAGGGTCTAGCGACCCTGTGCCGGGGAAGCCCCCCGTTGCGCACGATCGTCTGAGCTGGGCGGAAATCCGCCGCCTGGCCCTGCACCACAAGAAGGCTTTGTGGACCGCCAACCTGGTTGCCGTGCTCGCTGCCCTCTGCAGCGTGCCGATTCCCTTGCTGTTGCCCTTGCTGGTCGATGAAGTGCTGCTGGGTCATGGCGATGCCGCCTTGAAATGGATGAACCAGTTCCTGCCGACCGATTGGCAGGTGGCGGCCGGTTACATCGGCTTGATGCTGGTTGCGACCCTCAGCCTGCGCCTGGCCTCGCTGGCCTTCGGCGTGATCCAGGCCAGGCAGTTCGCCGGATTGGCCAAGGATATCGTGTACCGCCTGCGAATCCGCCTGATCGAGCGGCTCAAGCGAATCTCGCTCAAGGAGTATGAAAGCCTGGGCAGTGGCACGGTGACCACGCATCTGGTCACCGACCTGGATACCCTGGACAAGTTCGTCGGCGAAACCCTCAGCCGCTTCCTGGTGGCCATGCTGACGCTTACCGGCACTGCGGCGATCCTGATCTGGATGCACTGGAAGCTGGCGCTGCTGATCCTGCTGTTCAACCCGCTGGTGATCTATTTCACCGTGCAGCTGGGCAAGCGGGTCAAGCACCTGAAGAAGCTCGAGAACGACAGCACCGGGCGTTTCACCCAGGCGCTGAGCGAAACCCTCGACGCCATCCAGGAAATCCGCGCCGGTAACCGCCAGGGCTATTTTCTCGGGCGCCTGGGAGTACGTGCCCGGGAAGTGCGCGACTATGCAGTGGCCTCGCAGTGGAAGAGCGACGCCAGTGGTCGGGCCAGCGGCCTGCTGTTCCAGTTCGGCATCGACATTTTCCGTGCCGCGGCGATGCTCACCGTGCTGTTCTCCGACCTGTCGATCGGGCAGATGCTGGCCGTGTTCAGCTACCTGTGGTTCATGATCGGCCCGGTGGAGCAATTGCTCAACCTGCAGTACGCCTACTACGCGGCCGGTGGTGCGCTGAGTCGGCTCAACGAATTGCTGTCGCGAGAGGACGAGCCGCAGTATCCGGCCGCCTGTGATCCGTTCGCTGGGCACGCGACGGTGGGTATCGAGGTGCGCGACCTGCGCTTCGCCTACGCCGATGAGCCGGTGCTCGAGCACCTGGACCTGTCCATCGCAGCGGGCGAGAAGGTGGCCATCGTTGGAGCCAGCGGCGGTGGCAAGAGCACGCTGGTACAACTGCTGCTGGGGTTGTACAGCGCCCAGGCCGGAACCATCCGTTTTGGCGGTGCCAGCCTCCAAGAGATCGGGCTGGAGACCCTGCGCGAGCATGTCGCGGTGGTGCTGCAGCATCCCTCGTTGTTCAACGACAGTGTGCGCGCCAACCTGACCATGGGCCGCGAGTGCAGTGACGACGCCTGCTGGCAGGCGCTGCGCATTGCCCAGCTCGATGCCACCATCGCCGCGCTGCCTCAGGGGCTGGACAGTGTGGTCGGGCGTTCGGGGGTGCGGCTGTCCGGCGGTCAGCGTCAACGTTTGGCGATTGCCCGCATGGTCCTGGCCGAGCCGAAGGTGGTGATCCTCGACGAGGCCACCTCGGCCCTCGATGCGGCCACCGAATACAACCTGCACCAGGCCTTGGCGCGTTTCCTCAGTGGCCGTACCACCTTGATCATTGCCCATCGCCTATCGGCGGTGAAACAGGCCGATCGGGTGCTGGTGTTCGACGGTGGGCATGTGGCCGAAGACGGCGGCCACCAGCAGTTGATCGCCGAAGGCGGCTTGTACGCCAAGCTGTACGGGCATCTGCAGCAGTCCTGATCGCGCGGCGCGCCAACAGGCGCACTGGCTGCGACAAAAAGCTCCGCGCAATTATGGCAAATGGCCTACGCTGTGCTTGTCTGGGTCGATTCGTGCCATATCCGCTCTGAGACAGGGACTACATGAAGGGAAATCGGACTCTCGAGGCGCCAAGGTTGCTGGGAATCATCTGGCCCTTCGTCGCAGTGGTGGTTTTCCAGGTGCTGCTGGGCAGCCTCAGTCTTTATTCGCTTTCGGCCATGCGTGCGTACGTGGCCGGCGAAAGCCTGTGGTCCAAGGCACAGAAAGACGCCATCTATTACCTCAATCTGTATGCCGAAAGCCAGGACGAACGCATCTTCCAGCGCTATCGCCAGGCCATTGCCATACCCCAGGGCGACCGTGAGCTACGGGTGGCCCTCGACCAGCCTGTGCCGGACCTTGAGGCCGCACGGCGCGGGATCCTGCAGGGCGGTAACCATCCGGACGACGTCAATCGGATCATCTGGTTCTACCGCAACTTCCGTCAGATCAGTTACATGCAGAATGCCATCGGCTACTGGAACACGGGTGACGAATACCTGCGGCAACTGGATGTCCTGGCGCAGCAGATGCGTGAGGCCTTCGTCCGGGGGCTGGCCAGTGAGCGTGAGGTGGCGGACTGGAAAGCGCGTATCGTCTCGATCAACGAGGGCGTGACGCCGGCCGCCAAGGCATTCAGCGATGCCTTGGGCGAAGGCTCGCGGGTGCTGCTGCGGGTGTTGATGGTCACCAACCTGCTCACGGCGTTGATTCTCATCGCCCTGGCGTGGCGCCGTTCTGCAAGGTTGCTGTCCCAGCGCCAGGCGTTTGCCAGCGCTTTGCAGGTAGAGCGTGAGCGGGCACAGACCACCCTGGAGTCGATCGGCGATGCGGTGATCACCACCGATGTCGAGGGGTGCATCGTCTACATGAACCCTGCCGCGGAGCAGTTGACCCACTGGCAGGCTTCCCATGCCCATGGCTTGCCGCTGGCGGCGCTGTTCAGCCTGCTCGATGAAAATGCCGAGCGGGACAGCCTGACTCTGGTCGAGCAGGTGCTCAGCGGCAGCCTCAAGGGCGGGGCCGAGCATGCCCGGCTGATCCAGCGCCTGGATGGCAGTACGGTGTCGGTCAACCTGGTGGGGTCGCCCATCCACACCGACGGTCAGATCAGCGGCATCGTCCTCGCCCTGCATGACATGACCCAGGAGCGGCAGTACATCGCCAACCTGTCATGGCAGGCGACCCACGATGCCCTGACGGGCCTTGCCAACCGCCGTGAGTTCGAGTATCGCCTGGAGCAGGCGCTCAACACCTTGGCCCGTCAGGCGGGACGCCACTCCCTGATGTTCCTGGACCTCGACCAGTTCAAGCTGGTCAACGATACCTGCGGGCATGCCGCGGGCGATGAGTTGCTGCGCCATATCTGCGCTGTGCTGCAGGCAGGCCTGCGTGAAGGTGACACCCTGGCCCGGCTGGGCGGTGACGAATTCGGCGTATTGCTGGAAAACTGTCCGCCCGACCAGGCTGAGCGGATTGCCGAGCACTTGCGCCAGACCGTGCAGAGCCTGCATTTCGTCTGGAAGGGACGGCCCTTCGTCACCACCGTGAGTATTGGCCTGGTACACATTGCCCATTCGCCCGGCACGCTTGAGACCTCGCTGCGCGCTGCCGACATGGCCTGCTACATGGCCAAGGAGAAGGGGCGCAACCGTGTGCAGGTCTACCATGCCGACGACAGCGAGTTGTCGATGCGCTTTGGCGAGATGGCCTGGATCCAGCGCCTGCACGTTGCGCTCGAGGAAAACCGCTTCTGCCTGTATGCCCAGGAAATCGCCCCCCTCAAACCAGACATGGGCGCCGGACACCTCGAGATTCTCCTGCGCCTGCATGACGAGAGCGGTCGGACCATCCTGCCGGACAGTTTCATCCCAGCCGCCGAGCGCTATGGCCTGATGACCGCGCTCGATCGCTGGGTGGTGCGCAATGTGTTCCTGGTGATTCGCCAGGCGCTGGACGAAGGTCGCAGCCGACCGCTGGCGATGTGCGCGATCAATCTGTCGGGTACGAGTATTGGCGACGACAAGTTCCTGGAGTATTTGCAGCGGTTGTTTTCCGAGTTCCAGATCCCCCCGCACATGATTTGTTTCGAAATAACCGAGACCAGCGCAATCGCCAATTTGGGAAGTGCCATTCGCTTCATCAACGAATTGAAAGGTTTGGGCTGCAAGTTCTCCCTCGACGATTTCTGCGCCGGGATGTCGTCATTCGCCTATTTGAAGCATTTACCAGTAGACTTCCTGAAGATCGACGGAAGTTTCGTCAAGGATATGCTCGACGATCCCATTAACAGGGCTATGGTGGAGGTGATCAACCATATCGGCCATGTCATGGGTAAGCGCACCATCGCCGAGTTTGTCGAAACACCGTTGATCGAGCAGGCGCTGCAGGAGATCGGCGTGGACTTCGCCCAGGGTTATCTGATCGAGCGGCCGCAGGTGTTCACCTGTGACAGCCTCCAGCGACAACGGATTGCAGTAAGGCCCTTGTTGCACCGGGCGCCAGGGTCCTTCCGCTGACAGTAGTAGTCGTCCGGAAAATCACAAGGAATCAAGGAGCTGACAGTGATTGACGCATTCGTACGGATCGGTCCATTGATGGACCCCAAGAGCTACCCCGACTGGGCGCAGAAAATGATCTCGGATTGTGCCGAGAGCAAGCGAAGGGTGGTGGAGCATGAGATCTACCAGCGCTTGAGCGACGGCAAACTGAGCAAGAAGACCATCCGTCAGTACTTGGTCGGTGGTTGGCCGGTGGTCGAACAGTTTTCGTTGTACATGGCCCAAAACCTCACCAAGACCCGCTACGGCCGCAGCCAGGGCGAGGATATGGCGCGGCGCTGGTTGATACGCAATATCCGCGTTGAGCTCAACCATGCCGACCATTGGGTCAAATGGTGCAAGGCGCACGACATTAGCTTGAAGGACTTGCAGGCCCAGGATGTTCCCCCCGAGCTGAACGGCTTGAACGATTGGTGCTGGCGTGTCTGTGCGACCGAGTCGTTGGCCATTGCGATGGCCGCGACCAACTACGCGATCGAAGGGGCGACGGGCGAGTGGTCGGCAAAGGTCTATCCCGAGACGGACTACGCGCGGTCTTTCATCCAGCAGGGTGACAAGGAATCCAAGGCGGCCATGAGGTGGCTGGACCTGCACGCCGAGTACGACGATGCGCACCCGTGGGAGGCGCTGGAGATCATTTGCACGCTGGTGGGCGAGAGCCCTTCCGAGGAATTGCAGGCGCAACTGCGCAAGGCCATCTGCAAGAGCTACGACTGCATGTACCTGTTCCTGGAGCGTTGCCTGAGATCCGAGAGTGAGCATGAGCAGCCTGTGCTCAAGCCGGTGGAGCAGGTGGAACTGAACAAGCCTGTAAAGCAGCGTGAGCAGCCTGTGAAAAAACGGGCTAATGCTCGTGCGCTAGCGGGATAAGATGGAGTCGTAGCGGGTAAGGGACACTTCCAGGCTGTTCAGCGCTGCGAAGTGTCCCTGTGATTTTACTGCGCGTTGAACGCCTGTCCATTCACGCCGCTGCTGTCCGGGCCCATCAGGTACAGGTACACCGGCATGATGTCTTCGGGCAGCGGATTGTCCTGCGGGTTCTCGCTGGGATAGGCCAGCGCCCGCATCGCCGTGCGCGTGGCGCCCGGGTTGATGCTGTTGGCACGCACCGGCGCCACGCCTTCCAGCTCGTCGGCCAGGGTCTGCATCAGGCCTTCGGTGGCGAATTTCGACACGCCATAGGCGCCCCAGTAGGCCCGGCCCTTGCGCCCGACGCTCGACGAGGTGAACACCACCGAGGCGTCCTCGGACAACTTCAGCAGCGGCAGCAGTGTGCTGGTCAGCATGAATGTCGCGTTGACGTTGATGTGCATCACGCGCATGAAGTTGTCGCCCGACAACTGCTCCAGCGGCGTACGTGGGCCGATGATCGACGCGTTGTTGAGCAGGCCGTCGAGGCGCCCGAACTGCTCTTCGACCATCACCGCCAGTTCGTCGTACTGATGGGGCAGGGCGGTTTCCAGGTTGAACGGAATCACCACCGGTTGTGGGTGGCCGGCAGCTTCGATCTGGTCGTAGACCTCGTTGAGGTTGGCCTCGGTCTTGCCCAGCAGCAGCACGGTGGCCCCCAGTGCTGCGTAAGCCTTGGCGGCAGCCGCGCCGATGCCGCGCCCGGCGCCGGTGACAAGAATGACCCGACCCTTGAGCAGGTCGGGACGGGCGGTGTAGTCGAACATTGAAATTTCCCTGTTTTTTATCCCTGTGTGTGCTGCCAGCTCTTACAACTCAGCAGCCGCACAACGCACTGTCGATCACCTTGCGCAGGTCCAGCGGGTGGTCCACCACCACGTCGGCACCCCAGTTGTTGGGATTGTCCTCTGGATGAATATAACCGTAGCGCACGGCGGCGGTGCGGGTGCCGGCATCGCGACCGGATTCGATGTCACGCAGATCGTCGCCGACGAACAGTACGCTGGCCGGATCCAGGTCAAGCGTCTTGCAGGCGAGGATCAGCGGCTCGGGGTCGGGCTTGCTGTTCTTCACGTGATCGGGGCAGATCAGCAGCGCCGAACGCTCGGCCAGGCCAAGCTGCTGCATGATCGGCTCGGCGAAGCGCACCGGCTTGTTGGTGACCACACCCCACAGCAGGTTGCCTTTCTCGATGTCGTCCAGCAGTTCGGCCATGCCCTCGAACAGCTTGCTGTGGACCGCGCAATCGCGTTGGTAACGTTCGAGAAATTCCAGGCGCAGGGCCTCGAAGCCTTCGGCGTCCGGGTCCATGGCGAAAGTGGAGGCGACCATCGCCCGCGCGCCGCCCGAGATCACGCCGCGGATCAACTGGTCGTCCACGGCCGGCAGGCCGCGCTCGGCGAGCATGGCCTGGCAGATGGCGATGAAGTCCGGCGCGGTGTCCAGCAGGGTGCCGTCCATGTCGAAGAGTACTGCTCGCAGGCGCATGCTCATTCCTCGCGCAGGGTCTGGATCATGTAGTTGACATCGACGTCGCTGGCCAGCTTGTAGTGCTTGGTCAGCGGGTTGTAGGTGAGGCCGATGATGTCCTTAACTTCGAGGCCGGCCACACGGCTCCAGGCGCCGAGCTCGGAGGGCCGGATGAATTTCTTGAAGTCGTGGGTGCCGCGCGGCAGCATCTTGAGGATGTACTCGGCGCCGATGATCGCCAGCAGATAGGCCTTGGGGTTGCGGTTGATGGTGGAGAAGAACACCTGGCCGCCAGGCTTGACCAGGCGATGGCAGGCGCGGATCACCGAGGAAGGATCGGGCACGTGTTCGAGCATTTCCAGGCAGGTGACCACGTCGAACTGGCCAGGCAGCTCTTCTGCCAGCGCTTCGGCGGTGATCTGCCGGTACTCGACCTCGACTCCCGACTCCAGTTGGTGCAGGCGCGCCACAGCCAGTGGCGCCTCGCCCATGTCGATGCCGGTCACGGTAGCACCGCGCTGGGCCATCGCCTCGCTGAGGATGCCGCCGCCGCATCCGACGTCCAGCACCTTCTTGCCGGCGAGGCTGGCGCGCTCGTCTATCCAGTTGACCCGCAGCGGGTTGATCTCGTGCAGGGGCTTGAACTCGCTCTCGCGATCCCACCAGCGGTGGGCCAAGGCCTCGAACTTGGCGATTTCGGCGCGGTCGACGTTGCTCATTGAACAGATCCTCTGAAAACTTCGATAAAAGGTGTCTCAAGCGGCAGCCGCAGCTGCCGGCCGGTCATTCTTTGCCAGCGCGAATGCGCGCTCCCCAGGTGCGGGCGGTGTCGATCAGCGCGGCTTCGTCCATTTGGGTCAGGCGCCCGTCGTCGAGCAGGTGGTGGCCCGCGACCCAGACGTGGCGCACGCAGTCGCGGCCGGTGGCGTAGATCAGTTGCGAAACCGGGTCATGCACCGGTTGCTGGGCCAGGCCGGAGAGGTCGAAGGCGGTGATGTCCGCAGCCTTGCCCGCCTCCAGCGAGCCAATGCTGGCCTCCAGCCCCAGGGCGCGGGCGCCGTTGAGCGTGGCCATGCGCAGGGCGCGGTGGGCGTCCAGGGCCGTGGCCGAACCTGCGACGGCCTTGGCCAGCAATGCGGCGGTCCGGGTTTCGCCAAGCAGGTCGAGGTCGTTGTTGCTGGCGGCGCCATCGGTGCCTACGGCGACGTTGACCCCGGCCTGCCACAGGCGTTCGACCGGGCAGAAGCCGCTGGCCAGCTTGAGGTTGGACTCCGGGCAGTGCACCACGCTGGTGTTGCTTTCTACCAGCAGGGCCAGGTCGTCGTCGCTGATCTGGGTCATGTGGACCGCCTGCAGGCGCGGGCCCAGCAGGCCGAGGCGTGCCAGGCGCGCCAGCGGGCGTTCGCCGTGCTCGGCCACCGCCCGCTCGACCTCTGCGGCGGTTTCGTGGATGTGCATGTGCAGCGGCGCGTCGAGCTGGTCGGCGATGACCCGGATCTTCTCCAGGTTCTGGTCATTGACCGTATACGGCGCATGGGGCCCGAGGGCGACGCTGATGCGCGGGTGATGGCGCAGGTCGCCGAACAGCTCGATGGCCAGGTGCAGGGCCTCGTCGGGGCTGCGCGCACCGGGGATGGGGAAGTCCAGCAACGGCACGGCCACCTGGGCGCGGATGCCGCTGCGGTGCACGCGGTCACAGGCCTCGCGGGGGAAAAAGTACATGTCGGCGAAGCAGGTGATGCCGCCCTTGAGCTGCTCGGCGATCGCCAGGTCGGTGCCGTCGCGCACGAAGGCTTCGTCGACCCAGCGCCCTTCGGCCGGCCAGATGTGCTCCTGCAGCCAGGTCATCAGCGGCAGGTCGTCGGCCAGGCCGCGGAACAGGGTCATGGCGGCGTGCCCGTGGGCGTTGACCAGCCCTGGGGTGAGCACGCAGTCGGGCAGCTCGCGCACCTCCAGTGCCTGCGGCGCCCGCTCGCGGGGGCCGATCCAGGCAATCAGCCCGTCCCGGATGCCCAGGGCATGCCCTTCGAGCACTACGCCGGCCGGCTCCACGGGCACCAGCCAGCGGGGTGCGAGCAGCAGGTCGAGCGGCGAAGAGACTGAAGGCATAGGCAGGCTACCGGGTTCCGTTAAATGGAACGCGCAGTATACCCGAGCGCCTGCGCCCGAGGCTCGCTATAATCGTCCGCTTTTGATCAGTGAATTGCGGGGAGAGGCGATGCGCGAGCGACTTTTGGCGGCGGAGAAGGTGACCAGCATCCAGTGGCGTGATGGCACCCTGCATCTGCTCGACCAGCGTCTGCTGCCGACCCGCGAGCACTGGCTGGCCTGCGCCGATGTGGCCTCTGTGGTTCGGGCGATCCGCGGCATGGCGGTGCGCGGTGCGGCAGCCATCGGCATCAGTGCTGCCTATGGGCTGGTGCTTGCGTTGCGTCAACGCCTGGCCGAGGACGATGACTGGGAGCAGGCGCTGGAAGAGGACTTCCTCGAGCTGGCCGAGGCGCGCCCGACAGCTGCCAACCTGTTCTGGGCGCTCAATCGCATGCGCGAGCGCCTGCAGCGGCTGCGCCCCGACGAGGATGTGCTCGCAGTCATGGAAGCCGAAGCCGTGGCGATCCACGACAGCGATCGCGAAGCCAACCTGACCATGGCGCAAAACGGTATCGAGCAGATCCGTCGCCACCAGGGCAGCGAGCAGACCTTGCTGACCTACGGCAATGCTGGTGCCTTGGCCAGCGGTGGTTTCGGGACGGCGTTGGGGGTGATCCATGCCGCTTATCTGGAAGGGATGGTCGAGCGCATCTATGCCGCCGAAACCCGTCCCTGGTTGCACGGATCGCGCCTGACGGCCTGGGAGCTGTCCCATGAGGGGATACCGGTCACGCTGTGTGCGGACTCGGCGCTGGCGCACCTGATGAAGACCAAAGGCATCACCTGGGTTGTGGTCGGTGCCGACTGCATCGCGGCCAATGGTGACGTGGCGAGCAAGATCGGCACATACCAGTTGGCAGTCTCGGCCATGCACCATGGCGTACGTTTCATGGTGGTGGCATCGAGCACCAGCATTGACCTCAACCTCGCCAGCGGTGATGACATCCCTCTTGAAGAACGTGAGGCGGACGAGCTGCTGGAAGTGGCTGGGAAGCGAGTCGGTGCAGATGTCGAGGTGTTCAATACCGTTTTCGATGTGACTCCTGCGGATCTGATCGACGTGATCGTGACCGAGAAGGGTATTGTCGAGCGACCGGATGCCGCCAAAATCGCCCAGTTGATGTGCCGCAAGCGCTTGCATTGAGTGTTTTCGCGGGGGGGATGGCGGTCTGGACTTTCCGCTTCAGCGGCATCCTGCCCTATCTCCCACCCGCCAACCCTTTGTGATACCATTCGACAGTTTCCAAGGCCGCTCTTTTCCGCGGTCTTCATTGCGCAGATCCTGGGCACAACTCATTGATTTGTCGTATGTCGTCGCACTGTCGAACGCTGCGGCGACGAGCTTCGTTCGTCCACCGATGGATATGGCGAAGTTTCACCAGAAAAAGGAATCAGGCTTCTCATGGGCGAACTGGCCAAAGAAATCCTCCCGGTCAATATCGAAGACGAACTGAGACAGTCCTACCTCGACTACGCGATGAGCGTGATTGTCGGGCGAGCGCTGCCCGATGCGCGTGACGGCTTGAAGCCCGTGCATCGCCGCGTCCTGTACGCGATGAGCGAACTGGGCAACGACTGGAACAAGCCGTACAAGAAGTCCGCCCGTGTGGTCGGTGACGTCATCGGTAAATACCACCCGCACGGCGACACTGCCGTGTACGACACCATCGTGCGCATGGCGCAGCCGTTCTCGCTGCGCTACCTGCTGGTCGACGGTCAGGGCAACTTCGGTTCGGTGGACGGCGACAACGCTGCGGCCATGCGATACACCGAAGTGCGCATGACCAAGCTGGCTCACGAGCTGCTGGCCGACCTGCACAAGGAAACGGTCGACTGGGTGCCCAACTACGACGGCACCGAGCAGATCCCGGCGGTCATGCCGACCAGGATCCCCAACCTGCTGGTCAACGGTTCCAGCGGCATCGCCGTGGGCATGGCCACCAACATCCCGCCGCACAACCTGGGCGAAGTCATCGATGGTTGCCTGGCGCTGATCGACAACCCCGAGGTCACCGTCGATGAGCTGATGCAGTTCATCCCTGGCCCGGACTTCCCGACCGCCGGCATCATCAACGGCCGGCAGGGCATCATCGAGGCCTACCGCACCGGCCGCGGCCGCATCTATATGCGCGCCCGCTCCGAGGTCGAGGACATCGACAAGGTGGGTGGTCGTCAGCAGATCGTCGTGACCGAGCTGCCGTATCAGCTGAACAAGGCGCGTCTGATCGAGAAGATCGCCGAGCTGGTCAAAGAGAAGAAGATCGAAGGTATCACCGAGCTGCGTGACGAGTCCGACAAGGACGGCATGCGCATCGTCATCGAGCTGCGTCGCGGCGAGGTGCCTGAAGTGGTGCTCAACAACCTCTATCAGCAGACCCAGCTGCAGAGCGTGTTCGGCATCAACGTTGTCGCATTGATCGACGGTCGTCCGCGGTTGCTGAACCTGAAAGACCTGCTGGAGGCCTTCGTTCGTCACCGCCGCGAAGTGGTCACCCGTCGCACCGTGTTCGAGCTGCGCAAGGCGCGCGAGCGTGGGCACATTCTTGAAGGCCAGGCTGTTGCGCTGTCCAACATCGATCCGGTCATTGCCCTGATCAAGGCCTCGCCAACGCCGTCGGAAGCCAAGGAAGCCCTGGTCGGTACGCCGTGGGAGTCCAGTGCAGTGCAGGTCATGGTCGAGCGCGCTGGCGCCGACTCGTGCCGTCCGGAAGACCTGCCGGAGCAGTATGGCCTGCGTGATGGCAAGTACTGGCTGTCGCCTGAACAGGCCCAGGCCATCCTCGACCTGCGTCTGCACCGCCTGACCGGCCTGGAGCATGAGAAGCTGCTGGCCGAGTACCAGGAGATCCTCGAGCAGATCGGCGAGCTGATCCGCATCCTCAACAGTGCCCAGCGCCTGATGGAAGTGATCCGCGAAGAGCTTGAAGCGATTCGCGCCGAGTACGGCGATGCCCGTCGTACCCAGATCCTCGATGCCCGTCACGACCTCAACTACGGCGACATGATCCCGGAAGAAGAGCGTGTGGTGACCATTTCCCATGGTGGTTATGCCAAGACTCAGCCATTGTCCGCTTACCAGGCCCAGCGCCGCGGCGGCAAGGGCAAGTCGGCGACCGGCGTGAAGGATGAGGACTACATCGAGCACCTGCTGGTTGCCAACAGCCACGCTACGCTGCTGCTGTTCTCCAGCAAGGGCAAGGTTTACTGGCTCAAGACCTACGACATCCCTGAAGCCTCCCGCGCCGCGCGTGGTCGCCCGATGGTCAACCTGCTGCCGCTGGAAGACGGCGAGCGCATCACTGCGATGCTGCAGATCGACCTCGAGGCCCTGCAGCAGAGCGCCGACCTCGACGAAGAAATCGACGAGGTGGAAGACGCGGTGCTCGAGGGTGAGGTGATCGAGGCGGAAGAAGTCGACGAAGAAGACGGCGACACTCCAGAGCTGGTTGCAGAGCCAACCGGTGCCTACATCTTCATGGCTACCGCTTCCGGTACCGTCAAGAAGACCCCGTTGGTGCAGTTCGCGCGTCCGCGCTCCAATGGCCTGATCGCGGTCAAGCTGAAGGAAGGTGACACCTTGATCGCCGCAGCCATCACCGATGGCGCGAAGGAAGTCATGATGTTCTCCAGCGCTGGCAAGGTGATTCGCTTCGCCGAGAGCGTGGTTCGCGAGATGGGCCGTACCGCGCGCGGTGTGCGTGGCATGAAGCTGGGCAAGGGGCAGGAAGTGATTTCCATGCTGATCCCCGAGTCGGGCGCGCAGATCCTCACCGCTTCCGAGCGTGGCTTCGGCAAGCGCACTCCGCTGTCCAAGTTCCCGCGTCGTGGTCGTGGCGGGCAGGGTGTGATTGCCATGGGCACAAAAGGGCGCAACGGCTTGCTGATCGGTGCCATCCAGGTTCAGGAAGGCGAGGAGATCATGCTGATTTCCGACCAGGGTACGCTGGTGCGTACACGGGTCGGTGAGGTCTCCAGCCTGAGCCGTAACACCCAGGGCGTTACGCTGATCAAGCTGGCCAGCGACGAGACGCTGGTAGGCCTGGAGCGTATCCAGGAGCCGTCCGAGGACGAGCTCGACGATATCGTCGAGACGGACGAGGAGGGCGTCGAAGCTGATGCGCCAGATGACGAAGCTGCAGGCGCCGAAGAGGCTCCGCAGGAATAAGCAAGCGTAAACCCGAGCGGGGCGACCAAGGTCGCCCCGTTTGACTGATTAGCGACGGCAACGTCTGGTTTCTGTGGGAGCGGGCTTGCCCGCGAAGCAGGCGGTGCGATGTATGGCACCGGCTTCGCCGGTGTTCGCGGCTCCCACAGGATTACCGCTGAACCAGCTGGTTAGATTTTGTTCTATTAGAGCGAGAGTGGATGTGAGCAAACGAGCCTTTAACTTCTGCGCAGGCCCTGCCGCGCTTCCCGACGCTGTCCTGCAGCGTGCTCAGGCCGAAATGCTGGACTGGCGCGGCAAGGGCTTGTCAGTGATGGAGATGAGCCACCGCAGCGATGACTACGTGGCGATCGCCGAAAAGGCCGAGCAAGACCTGCGTGACCTGCTGAGCATTCCCTCGAACTACAAGGTGCTGTTCCTGCAGGGTGGTGCCAGCCAGCAGTTCGCCGAGATCCCGCTGAACCTGCTGCCCGAAGGCGCCACGGCCGACTACATCGAGACCGGCATCTGGTCGAAGAAGGCTATCGAGGAAGGGCGCCGTTTCGGCAATATCAACGTCGCTGCCAGCGCCAAGCCTTACGATTACCTGGCCATTCCTGGCCAGAACGAGTGGAAGCTGACCCCAGGGGCTGCATACGTTCACTACGCCTCCAACGAAACCATCGGCGGCCTGCAGTTCGACTGGGTGCCTGAAACTGGTGATGTTCCGCTGGTGGTCGACATGTCGTCCGACATCCTCTCGCGCCCGATCGACGTGTCGCAGTACGGCCTGATCTACGCCGGTGCGCAAAAGAACATCGGCCCGAGCGGCCTGGTGGTGGTCATCGTCCGCGAAGACCTGCTCGGTCGCGCGCGCAGCACCTGCCCGACCATGCTCGACTACAAGATCTCGGCCGATAATGGTTCGATGTACAACACCCCGGCCACCTACTCCTGGTATCTGTCGGGCCTGGTGTTCGAGTGGCTCAAGGAGCAGGGCGGCGTCGAGGCCATGGAGCAGCGCAACCGTGCGAAGAAAGACCGTCTGTACGGTTTCATCGACGCCAGCGAGTTCTACACCAACCCGATCAGCCACAATGCCCGCTCTTGGATGAACGTGCCGTTCCGCCTCGCCGACGAGCGCCTGGACAAGGCATTCCTCGCCGGTGCCGACGCCCGCGGCCTGCTCAATCTCAAGGGCCATCGTTCGGTCGGTGGCATGCGTGCCTCGATCTACAACGCGCTGGGGCTGGATGCGGTGGAAGCTCTGGTGGCCTACATGGCCGAATTCGAGAAGGAGCACGGCTGATGTCCGAACAGGAACTCAAGGCCCTGCGCGTTCGCATTGACAGCCTCGACGAGAAAATCCTCGAGCTGATCAGCGATCGCGCTCGCTGCGCCGAAGAAGTGGCGCGGGTCAAGACCGCGTCGCTCGCCGAAGGCGAAAAGCCGGTGTTCTACCGCCCCGAGCGTGAGGCCGCGGTGCTCAAGCGCGTCATGGAGCGCAACAAGGGGCCGCTGGGCAACGAAGAGATGGCGCGTCTGTTCCGCGAAATCATGTCGTCGTGCCTGGCTTTGGAAGAGCCGTTGAAGATTGCCTACCTCGGCCCCGAGGGCACCTTCACCCAGGCTGCGGCCATGAAGCATTTCGGTCATGCGGTGATCAGTCGTCCGATGGCGGCCATCGATGAAGTGTTCCGCGAAGTAGCGGCAGGCGCTGTCAACTTCGGCGTGGTGCCGGTGGAAAACTCCACCGAAGGCGCGGTGAGTCACACGCTCGACAGCTTCCTCGAGCACGACATGGTGATCTGTGGCGAGGTCGAGCTGCGTATCCACCACCACCTGCTGGTGGGCGAGAACACCAAGACCGACAGCATCACCCGTATCTACTCGCACGCCCAGTCGCTGGCCCAGTGCCGCAAATGGCTGGACGCGCACTACCCGAACGTCGAGCGCGTGGCGGTCTCGAGCAATGCCGAGGCGGCCAAGCGGGTCAAGGGCGAGTGGAATTCGGCGGCGATCGCCGGTGACATGGCAGCCAATCTGTATGGTTTGACCCGTCTGGCCGAGAAGATCGAAGACCGTCCGGACAACTCCACGCGGTTCCTGATGATCGGTAACCAGGAAGTGCCGCCGACCGGCGACGACAAGACCTCGATCATCGTTTCGATGAGCAACAAGCCAGGCGCGCTGCATGAGCTGCTGGTGCCATTCCACGATAACGGCATCGACCTGACCCGCATCGAGACCCGCCCGTCGCGCAGCGGCAAGTGGACCTACGTGTTCTTCATCGACTTCGTCGGCCACCACCGCGATCCGCTGATCAAGGCGGTGCTGGAGAAGATCAGCCAGGAGGCCGTGGCGTTGAAGGTGCTGGGGTCTTATCCGAAGGCGGTGCTCTGAATTTATTGTTGCCCGTGAGTGGGAGCGCTTTGCGCTCCATCGCGGGACCAGCCCGCTCCCACAGGTTTCACGCTGCCCGTGAGAGTGGCGTCGGACCTATAGTTCGGGTTCATCCTGCCCATCTGTAGGCTGTAATTTGGCACATGTTGCTGTTCTGAACAGGGTTCGCACTCGTGGTTAATGCTGTAAACAAACCCGCACCGCTCATCAATCGCCTGGTCGTCGTCGGCCTGGGTCTGATCGGTGGTTCCTTCGCCAAAGGCCTGCGTGAAAGCGGGCTGTGCCGTGAAGTGGTCGGTGTCGACCTGGATGCCCAGTCGCGCAAGCAGGCTGTCGCTCTTGGTGTGGTCGATCGCTGCGAAGAGGATCTGGCCGTTGCCTGTGTCGGTGCTGACGTGATCCAGCTGGCGGTGCCGATCCTGGCCATGGAAAAGGTTCTGGCTCGCCTGGCGTCGCTCGACCTGGGGGCTGCGGTGATCACCGATGTCGGCAGTGCCAAGGGCAATGTGGTGCGTGCTGCGCGGGCCGTGTTCGGCGAGCGTCTGGCGCGTTTCGTGCCCGGCCATCCGATCGCAGGGTCCGAGCAGAGCGGTGTGGAGGCTTCCAATGCCGCGCTGTTCCGTCGTCACAAGGTGATCCTTACGCCGCTTGCCGAGACCGCCCCGGCAGCCCTGGCCCTGGTCGATCGCCTGTGGCGCGCGCTGGAGGCCGATGTCGAGCACATGCCGGTCGAGCGTCATGACGAAGTCCTGGCGGCCACCAGCCACCTTCCGCACCTGCTGGCGTTCGGCCTGGTGGATTCGCTGGCCAAACGCAATGAAAACCTCGACATCTTCCGGTACGCTGCGGGAGGGTTCCGCGATTTCACGAGAATCGCCGGCAGCGACCCGATCATGTGGCATGACATCTTCCTCGCCAACCGCGACGCTGTCCTGCGCACGCTGGATACATTTCGCAGCGATCTCGACGCCTTGCGCGACGCGGTCGATGCAGGGGACGGGCACCAGTTGCTGGGTGTATTCACCCGCGCTCGAGTCGCCCGCGAGCATTTCAGTAAAATCCTGGCCCGCCGGGCCTATGTGGACGCTATGAACGCCAACGACCTGATCTTCCTGGCCCAACCTGGTGGCCGCGTGTCCGGACGGATTCGCGTACCGGGCGACAAATCGATTTCCCACCGCTCGATCATGCTCGGCTCGCTGGCCGAGGGTACCACTGAAGTCGAAGGCTTCCTCGAGGGCGAAGATGCCCTGGCGACCTTGCAAGCCTTCCGCGACATGGGTGTGGTCATCGAGGGGCCGCACCACGGCCGCGTCACCATCCATGGTGTCGGCCTGCACGGCCTGAAGCCGCCACCTGGCCCGATCTACCTGGGTAACTCCGGGACCTCGATGCGCCTGCTGTCGGGCCTGCTGGCCGCACAGCCGTTCGATGTGACCATGACCGGTGACGCTTCGCTGTCCAAGCGCCCGATGAACCGCGTGGCCAATCCGTTGCGCGAAATGGGAGCCGTGGTCGAGACCGGCCCCGAGGGGCGTCCTCCGCTGACCATTCGCGGTGGCCAGAAGCTCAAGGCGCTGAAGTACACCCTGCCGATGGCCAGTGCCCAGGTTAAGTCCTGCCTGCTGCTGGCCGGCCTGTACGCCGAAGGCACTACCACCGTCACCGAGCCGGCGCCGACCCGCGATCACACCGAGCGCATGCTGCGTGGCTTCGGTTACAGCGTGCAGAGCAATGGCCCTGTCGCTTCGCTGCAGTCCGGCGGCAAGCTGACCGCTACTCGGATCGAAGTGCCGGCCGATATCTCGTCCTCGGCCTTCTTCCTGGTCGCAGCGTCCATCGCCGAAGGTTCGGAGCTGGTGCTGGAGCACGTCGGCATCA
Organism: Pseudomonas wayambapalatensis; assembly: GCA_014268975.2. GTDB lineage: Bacteria > Pseudomonadota > Gammaproteobacteria > Pseudomonadales > Pseudomonadaceae > Aquipseudomonas > Aquipseudomonas wayambapalatensis. Next base: position 1,739,918 of record CP077096.1, read on the forward strand.
ACCCGACCCGCACCGGCGTGATCGACATCCTGCGTCTGATGGGCGGCGACATCACCCTGGAGAACCAGCGTGAAGTCGGCGGCGAGCCTGTTGCCGACCTGCGCGTGCGTGGGGCGAAGCTCAAGGGTATCGAGATTCCGGAAGACCTGGTGCCGCTGGCCATCGACGAATTCCCGGTGCTGTTCGTCGCGGCCGCCTGCGCCGAGGGGCGCACCGTGCTGCGTGGTGCCGAGGAGCTGCGGGTCAAGGAGTCGGACCGTATCCAGGTCATGGCCGATGGCCTGATCGCCCTGGGCGTCAAGTGCGAGCCGACCCCGGACGGCATCATCATCGATGGCGGCCAGATCGGCGGCGGTGAGGTCCATGGTCACGGTGATCACCGTATCTCCATGGCGTTCAGCATTGCCTCGCTGCGTGCCAGTGCGCCGATCCGCATTCACGACTGCGCCAACGTCGCCACCTCCTTCCCCAACTTCCTGGCGCTTTGCGCCGAAGTCGGCATTCGCGTGGCGCAAGAGGGCAAGTCGTGAATTCGCAGGCGCCGGTCATCACCATCGACGGGCCAAGCGGCTCGGGCAAGGGCACGGTCGCTGGCCTGCTGGCACGCGAGCTTGGCTGGCGGCTGCTGGACTCCGGAGCGCTGTATCGCCTGCTGGCGTTCAATGCCTCGAACCATGGTGTCGACCTGACCAACGAAGAGTTGCTCAAGGCGCTTGCCGCTCATCTGGACGTGCAGTTCATCGCTGCCGAGCCGGGCAAGCTGCAGCAGATCATTCTCGAGGGCGAGGATGTCAGCAATGTCATCCGTACCGAAACGGTAGGGGCGGGCGCCTCGATGGTCGCTTCTCTGCCAGCGGTGCGCGAGGCACTGCTGCAGCGTCAGCGTGCCTTCCGTGAGGCGCCGGGGCTGATCGCCGACGGTCGCGACATGGGGACCGTGGTGTTTCCCGATGCGCCACTGAAGGTGTTTCTCACCGCCAGTGCCGAGGAACGCGCCCGCCGCCGTTACCTGCAGTTGAAGGGCAAAGGCGAAGATGTTAGTCTGTCGAGTCTGCTAGATGAGATTCGTGCGCGCGATGAGCGCGACACCCAGCGCGCAGTGGCCCCGCTCAAGCCGGCGGCCGATGCAATACAGCTGGACTCTACCGAGTTGTCCATCGAGCAGGTGCTGCAACGGATCAGAAGCGAGCTCGCATTGCGCGACCTGCTCTGATCGCCAGGAAAGCAGGCAGGGGCACCAGTCAACGTCCTGCCCGCTTTCCTTTACTTAAACGAAACCCACATTGTCTGGAATGTGGCGATGGGCGTCTGTCTCGCCCGAATTTACAGGAATTAAAATGAGCGAAAGCTTTGCAGAACTCTTTGAAGAAAGCCTGAAAACCCTCAATCTTCAGCCGGGCGCAATCATCACCGGTATCGTTGTCGACATCGACGGCGACTGGGTTACCGTTCACGCTGGCCTGAAGTCCGAGGGCGTCATCCCGCTCGAGCAGTTCTACAACGAAGCTGGCGAGCTGACCATCAAGGTCGGTGACGAAGTTCACGTTGCGCTGGACGCGGTCGAAGACGGCTTTGGCGAAACCAAGCTGTCCCGTGAAAAAGCCAAGCGCGCCGAGTGCTGGATTGTTCTGGAAGCTGCTTTCGCTGCCGAAGAAGTGGTCAAGGGCGTTATCAACGGTAAGGTTAAGGGCGGCTTCACTGTCGACGTTAACGGCATCCGTGCGTTCCTGCCGGGCTCCCTGGTTGATGTCCGCCCAGTGCGCGACACCACCCACCTGGAAGGCAAAGAGCTGGAATTCAAGGTCATCAAGCTGGACCAGAAGCGCAACAACGTTGTCGTTTCCCGTCGCAGCGTGCTGGAAGCCGAGAACAGCGCCGAGCGCGAAGCCCTGCTGGAAACCCTGCAGGAAGGCCAACAGGTCAAAGGTATCGTCAAGAACCTCACCGACTACGGCGCCTTCGTGGACCTGGGCGGCATCGACGGCCTGCTGCACATCACCGACATGGCCTGGAAGCGCATCAAGCACCCGTCCGAAATCGTCAACGTTGGTGACGAAGTCGACGTTCGCGTTCTGAAGTTCGACCGTGAGCGCAACCGCGTTTCGCTGGGTCTGAAGCAGATGGGCGAAGATCCGTGGGTTGCTATCACTTCCCGCTACCCAGAAGGTACTCGTGTTACCGCTCGCGTCACCAACCTGACCGACTACGGCTGCTTCGCCGAGCTGGAAGAGGGTGTCGAAGGCCTGGTACACGTTTCCGAAATGGACTGGACCAACAAGAACATCCACCCGTCGAAAGTCGTTCAGGTTGGCGACGAAGTGGAAGTCATGGTTCTGGACATCGACGAAGAGCGTCGTCGTATCTCCCTGGGTATCAAGCAGTGCAAATCCAACCCATGGGAAGACTTCTCCGGCCAGTTCAACAAGGGTGACAAGATCACCGGTACCATCAAGTCGATCACCGACTTCGGTATCTTCATCGGCCTGGACGGTGGCATCGACGGTCTGGTTCACCTGTCCGACATCTCCTGGAACGAAACCGGCGAAGAAGCCGTGCGTCGTTTCAAGAAGGGCGACGAGCTGGAAACCGTCATCCTGTCGGTTGACCCAGAGCGCGAGCGTATCTCCCTGGGCATCAAGCAGCTGGAAGACGATCCGTTCTCCAACTTCGTTGCTGTCAACGACAAGGGTGCAATCGTCAAGGGCATCGTGAAGGAAGTTGACGCCAAGGGCGCCATCGTCACTCTGGCCGACGACATCGAAGCTACTCTGAAAGCTTCCGAAATCAGCCGTGACCGCGTTGAAGACGCGCGTAACGTCCTGAAGGAAGGCGAAGAGATCGAAGCCAAGATCATCAGCGTTGACCGCAAGTCCCGCGTCATCAGCCTGTCCATCAAGTCGAAGGACGATGCTGAAGAGCGCGAAGCTATCCAGAGCCTGAAAAACACCGCTCCGGAAGCTGCTGCCGACACCACCATGGCTGCGCTGCTGCGCGAAGCAATGGCCAAGCAGAACTGAGTTCTGTTTGATCGGTAAAAAAGGGCGACCCTCGGGTCGCCCTTTTTTATGCCTTTGATTTCTCTCCCTTCCCCAGAGCCTTGCCGCTGCGGCGTTCCTGTCGGTGTTGGCCTAGGGTTAGTGTCATGTGCAGATCTTGAATTTTTTTATCAAGTCAAGATCCACCCTGTTCAAATCCATCCAAGCGTGCTACAAACTGGTTAAGCAATGATCTAGCTGCTTGATAACGAAGGGAAAAATATGACGAAGTCGGAGCTGATCGAACGTATTGTCACCCATCAGGGGTTGCTCTCATCCAAGGATGTAGAGTTGGCCATCAAGACCATGCTTGAACAGATGTCCCAATGCCTGGCGACCGGAGATCGCATCGAGATCCGTGGCTTTGGCAGTTTTTCCCTGCATTATCGTGCGCCTCGGGTTGGGCGTAATCCCAAGACCGGGCAGTCTGTGAGTCTTGAGGGTAAGTATGTGCCGCATTTCAAGCCGGGGAAGGAGCTGCGGGATCGGGTCAATGAAGAAGAGCAGGACCTCTGAATAATTGAGGATCAGTCCAATGCGTAATTTCAAGCGCGTCCTTGCTGCGTTGTTTACCCTGCTGCTGGCGGCTGTAGTGCTGTTTTTCGTTCTGGAAAATCAGCAGTCGGTCTCTCTGGTGGTCTTTGGCTGGGCTGCGCCCGCAATGCCAATATCCGTGATAGTGCTGTTCGCACTGGTTGCTGGCTTGGTTGTGGGGCCCTTGCTGGGGTTATATGGTTTATTGCGTAATCGACGTCGCCTCCGCTCTTCAGCAGCCTGACGGCTGGTGGCGGTGTCATCCAATCGGCCTGGGCTCCTGCCCCGGGCCTGCAGCATTGTCTCGGCGCTTGCTGAATTGATCGTTGAATCATACAGTTAGCAAAAAAATCAGCTACATTCAGCGCGGTGTGATGCCGATGTCGGACTGAGTGTAAGTGGTTGATCGTTTCTATGAGCCTCTTCGAGCTTCGCGGCGTGTTGCGTTGCGGGCGGTGGCCATCTTCACGCTAGCGGCGCCAAGCCTGGCAACTTTATCTGTCGAATGATACCTGGGCACTCTGGTGATAGTTGGCATGAGCTGTCGACGGCTCGCGGCAGGAAAAGGGCATCAATGCCCATACAAGGAAAGCATCGCAGGATTTGTTATGAAGCTGCTCTACGTCATAGTTTCTATGGGCCTTGGTGGCGCCGAGCAGCACCTGCTGCGCGTTTCGAGCGCTTTGCATAGAAGAGGTTTCGAGCCAGAGATATTTGTGATTTTGCCTGGTGGGCCTCTGACCTCGGCTTTCGTTGAGGCTGGGGTCCCTGTTCATGGTGCGCATTTACCTGGCTGGCTTGCGCGATTACTGCGCGACAGGCGTTTGATCGCAGGTTTCGGGTTGTTTTTTTCTGCTTTTGCATTGTTGCGGTTGTACTGGCGCTTGCGTCCGCGCATCGTGCACTTCTTTCTACCTGCGGCCTACCTTGTGGGCGGCTTGGTATCGCTCTTCGGGCCCAGGATGCGGCGCATCATGAGCCGACGCAGTCTTAATTTGTATCAGGCCAAGCACGCCTCATCGCGTGCAATGGAGCATTGGCTGCACAGCAGAATGACATTTATAAGTGGCAACTCCCAGGCAGTGGTGAATGATTTGCTTGGTGAGGGAGTCGAACGGGAGCGTCTGAGGCTTATCTACAACGGCGTCAATGTTGATCGATTCAATGATGTCCGGTCACGTGAGTATGTGCGCGCTGGGCTAGGTGTGTCGGGTGATACTCTGGTATTCGCCATCGTGGCCAACTTGTTGCCCTACAAGGGGCACGCTGATCTGATCCAGGCTTTCAGCCTTGTCCGGGCGCAAATGCCGGGGCCTTGGGTCTGCCTGTGTATAGGGCGCGACGATGGCATTGGTGATGCCCTGCGAGCACAGGCGGAGGCGGCGGGGGTTGCGAGTAATCTGCTTTTTCTGGGTTCTCGTCAGGATGTGCCTGATCTGCTTTGTGCGGCTGATATCGGTATCCTCTGCTCTCACGAGGAAGGTTTCTCCAACGCGATACTTGAAGGTATGGCAGCTGCGCTCCCCATGGTTGTGACGCGTGTCGGTGGTAATGCCGAGGTTGTGCTTGATGGGGAGACTGGGCTTGTGGTCGCGCCTCAGGCGCCGGACGAGCTGGGGCAGGCCTTGCTTGCAGTCGCGCTCGATCCGATGCGCAAGGAGAAGGGGCTTCTCGGTCGTAGCCGAGTGGAGTCGGTCTTTTCCATGGAGGCGTGCCTGCAGGCTTATGAGGATCTGTATCGCGATTGCGATCGGCGGACCGTTTAAATTCTCCAACTACTGACGCGATAAATCTCATGTGCGGAATAGCAGGGCAGTGGAAAGTGACAGGGCAGTCGGCAGAGTTGTCGCTGTCGGATGAGTGCAAACGCATGGCAGATGCCATTGTGCACCGTGGCCCTGATGATCATGGTATCTGGGTTGATGCGCAGGCCGGTATTGGTTTGGCGCACAGACGTTTGGCGATTGTCGATTTGTCGCCTGCCGGGCATCAGCCCATGCCATCGATAACCGGTCGCTATGTGATTGTATTCAATGGCGAGATCTACAATCACTCGGCATTGCGTGCGCAGCTAGAAAAAGAAGGGCGTGCACCGAACTGGCGTGGCCATTCCGATACCGAGGTATTATTGGCGGGGTTTGACGCCTGGGGTATCGAGCGTACTTTGCAGCAGAGTATTGGGATGTTTGCCATTGCTGTGTGGGATGTTCAGTCCTGTACGCTGGTGTTGGCTCGTGACAGGATGGGTGAAAAGCCGCTTTATTATGGTTGGCAAGGGCAGGGGGCGGGAGCTGTTTTTCTGTTCGGCTCGGAGCTCAAGGCGTTGCGCGCTCATCCGATGTTCCACGCGTCGATAGATCGACACGCATTGGCACTCTACCTGCGTCATAACTATGTGCCTGCGCCGCGCTCGATCTACGAAGGCATTCGGAAGCTTGAGCCTGGCTGCATGTTGACCTTAGGCATGGGGCAGTCAGAACCTGTAATCACTCGATACTGGTCAGCGCTGGAAAAGGTACTTGAGGGTAGTGCTGGCCGGCATCAGGTGTGCAATCCCGAGCAGGCGATTGATCAGCTTGAGTCTCTGCTCAAATCTGCCGTTTCGCAGCAGATGATGGCTGATGTACCGCTGGGGGCTTTCCTTTCGGGTGGTATCGATTCTTCGACCATCGTTGCTCTGATGCAGGCCCAGTCGAGTAGACCGGTCAAGACATTCACCATCGGGTTTCACGAGAAGGGCTATAACGAGGCTGAGCATGCAAAGGCGGTTGCCAGACATCTCGGCACGGATCATACCGAGCTCTATATATCGCCTGAGCAGGCCATGGCGGTAATCCCTTCGTTGCCACGCATTTATGACGAGCCCTTCTCCGATTCGTCTCAAATCCCGACCTATCTTGTCTCCCAACTGGCTCGCCAGCATGTCACTGTTTCGCTATCAGGCGATGCTGGTGACGAGCTGTTCAGTGGCTACACGCGCTACGGCATGACGGCCAGCATGTGGAGCAAATTGGAGCGCTTGCCTTTGCCATTGCGCAAGATTCTAGCGAGCTCGATCACCTCGCTGTCCCCGGCAGCTTGGAATGCATTGCTGGGTTGGTTGCCGCGCATGTGGGGGCGTATCGGCGATAAACTGCATAAAGGTGCTGGTGTGCTTCCGTCCGCATCAGTGGACGAGCTTTACCATGGTCTGGTTTCCCATTGGGCTGATCCGGCGCAGGTGGTGATCGGAGGTGTTGAGCCGCAGACGCTGCTGACTGGATTAATGCCTGATCTGGAGGGGTTGGAGCCCGTCGAGCGAATGATGGTGCTTGATATGCTGACCTATTTGCCGGACGACATTTTGACTAAGGTCGATCGGGCAGCAATGGCTGTGACGCTAGAGTCTCGTGTGCCGATGCTGGATCATCGGGTGGTGGAGTTTGCGTGGCAATTGCCTCAGTCGCTCAAGCAGCGAGATGGTGTCGGCAAATGGATCCTGCGTCAGGTGTTGTATCGTCATGTTCCGCAGGCGCTGATCGATAGGCCTAAGATGGGCTTCGGCATTCCTCTCGACTCCTGGCTGAGGGGGCCGCTGCGTGATTGGGCTGAGGCGCTTCTGGATGAGTCCCGCTTGCGCGAGGAGGGTTATCTTCGGCCGGAACCAATTCGTCGCAAATGGTTGGAGCATCAGAGTGGTGTGCGCAATTGGGCCTACCATCTCTGGGATATCTTGATGTTCCAAGCGTGGCTTGAAGAGAATAAGTAGTATTCTCAATATGCGGATGTATTCACTAATGTTGTGTGCTCTGCGTGTTTGCGTTGAGCTTTCCAATATCCGTTTCGGATTGATCTGCTGGGCGAGGGTGTGGGGGTGTTAAATAATCCGGTGTTTTAGACGCGCCGGTCTGCCGCCCCTGCCTGAGTCTTGGGTGATTTTTTGGGGGGCTGGAAGAGGTGGTGCTGGATTTGCCGTTGGATCTTCCTGCATGGACCATGCAGTTGCCTTGAATACGGACGAGTCGCTATTTGCGGAACTTACCAAGTGGCGGATGGTCTCCACAGGGCTGGTCTCGCCGTACCAGTGCTGGCTAATTGATGTACACTTGGCAAAGGGTTGAAGCCCTCGTTTGGCTGGGATTAGCCGCCCGGCAAATTTTTGGCGGACCGAAGGATAAAAGGAATAAATGGGCAGTAACCGTGAACGTCCCGGTGAGGATGGCGAGATCGATCTTTTCGAGCTGGTTGAGGCGATTTGGAAGCAGAAGTTTCTGATTGTTGTCGCAGTGCTCGCCTGTACAGCGGTGGCTGCGATCTACGCGATGACCGCGAAGCCTGTGTATGAGGCGAAGATTTTCGTTCAGCCGCCTACGCAAAATGACATTGCCCAGTTGAATTACGGGCGAGGCGGAAAGACGGGGCTGTCCGTTTTTTCGGTAAAGGATGTATATGGCGTGTACCTCGCCAATCTTCAGTCGGATTCTCTACGCCGGGAGTTCTTCCGCAGCGTCTATCTCAGTACTTTGACTGCCGCTGAGCGGCAAGGGTCCCAGGATGCGCTCTACGCTCGCTTCAATAGTATGTTGGAGCTGGGGGTTGCCAATCGAGAAGCCCCGGATCGAGTTTTCCTCAGGTCTGCGCAAGAGGATCCGGTGCGCGCGGCGCGGTGGGTCAGCGAATATGCCGAGCTGGCAGGCAAATATGCCAAGCAGGAAATAATTGCGAACACTCGTGCAGATTTTGTCGTGCTGGCAGATAACCTTGACCAGCAGAACAATGCTGCCCGGGAAAGTGCCCGTCGCCAGCGCGAGGACCAGATTGTTCAGCTCACGGAAGCGCTGCGTGTTGCTCGATCGATTGGTCTGGAGAAGCCGCCGATCATTTCCAATAGCCTCTCAGGGGAAATTTCCGCGGGCATGGATGGGCCGTTGACCTATATGCGCGGTGCGAAAGCGCTCGAGGCGGAAATCGACAACCTGCGCAGCCGCAAGAGTGACGATCCATTCATTCCCGACCTGCGTGAACGTCAGGAAACCATTAACTTCTATCGCGCGTTGCAGGTCGACTCCGATGTCGTTCAGGTGTACCGCCAAGATGGTGTCGTTGAATCGCCAGACGCGCCGATCAAGCCCAAGAAGACCCTGATCGTTTTGATCGGCGCTATCGTCGGCGCGCTGCTGGGCTTCTTCATGGCCTTTGTGCGTTATCTGATCAGTGCAAGACGTCGATTGATACAACAAGAGGTGGGGTGATAACGGCGTCGCAAGGTAAGCGGCAGATGTTTGGAGAGCGGTTCACTACCCTGTCAAAAGTCCTCTCCCGCCTGTCTTAGTAAGTTTGGAGTAGCGCCTTTGGTCCTTGGGCGCGCTACCTCGCCGCTGAGTGATCTGCCTGCTCTGGTCGGCCCTTTGCTAGGGAACCTGATGTACCTGAGGTAGACTGTGGCCAGGGATATTTCCGGGGATTAGGAGTAGGCCAATTGCCATTGCTTCGGGCATTTGCAGGTCCAACTGTCCAAGGTTTCTCCCAGGCAGGCCCCCTAATATCGCCGATCGATTTTCGAACAGGTAGATCCGCCGAGTGGCTTTCTCCTGACTGGGCGTGTTAGCAAAGGGCGACTACTCCCCGAAGTTCAATTTAGTCACATTTTGGGATATCACATGTTCTCATCGAATGGCTCCAAGCTTGCAGTGATTGGCCTTGGATATGTTGGTCTGCCGCTTGCTGTGGAATTCGGCAAGCAGCGCAATGTCGTGGGCTTCGATATCAATCAGGGGCGGATTGATGCCCTCAACGCTGGGCACGATACCACCTTGGAAGTCAGTGACGAAGAGCTAGCCCAGGCGAAAGGGTTGTGCTACAGCGCTGACCTGAATGATTTGCGCTCGTGCAATATCTTCATCGTTACAGTGCCTACCCCCATTGATGAATACAAGCAACCAGATCTCACACCCCTGGTGAAGGCTTCCGAGACCATCGGCAAGGTATTGAAGAAAGGCGATATCGTGATCTACGAGTCGACCGTCTACCCCGGTGCCACCGAGGAAGATTGCGTTCCTGTGCTGGAGAGGGTATCTGGCCTGGTGTTCAATCAGGACTTCTTTGCGGGCTACAGCCCGGAGCGTATCAATCCGGGGGACAAGGAACATCGTGTCACTACCATCAAGAAGGTAACTTCGGGCTCGACACCTGAAGTGGCCGAATTGGTCGATGCTCTGTACCGTGAAGTCATCGTTGCTGGCACCCATATGGCCAGCAGCATCAAGGTCGCCGAGGCCGCGAAGGTGATCGAGAACACTCAGCGTGATCTCAATATCGCCTTGATCAACGAACTCGCCCTCATCTTCAACAAGATGGGTATCGATACCGAAGCAGTGTTGCAGGCTGCTGGCACCAAATGGAACTTCCTGCCGTTCCGTCCAGGGCTGGTCGGTGGGCACTGCATTGGTGTCGACCCTTACTACCTCACCCATAAGGCACAGAGCATCGGCTATCACCCCGAGATCATCCTCGCTGGTCGCCGTCTCAACGACAGCATGGGGGCGTATGTCGTGTCCCAGTTGGTCAAGTCGATGGTCAAGCGTCGTATCCATGTCGATGGCGCGCGCGTGCTGATCATGGGGCTGACGTTCAAGGAAAACTGCCCAGACCTTCGTAACACCAAAGTTGTGGATATTGTGAAGGAGCTCCAGGACTACAACATTCTGGTCGATGTTCATGATCCATGGGTGAGTGTTGAGGAGGCTCAGCACGAATACGGCATTACCCCTGTTCAGACGCCGGAAGCTGGTGGCTACGACGCTGTGATCCTGGCCGTTGCACATCAGCAGTTCAAGGATCTGGGCGTGGAGCGTATTCGTGCACTCGGCAAGCCCGAACATGTGCTTTACGACCTCAAGTACCTGCTTCCTGCTGCGGCGACTGACCTGCGCCTGTAATTCCTTGGAGGTGCATGCGCCTCTTGTACTTCCTTTTGTGGTGAAAAACGTGATGACTGCTTACCAAGACCTTGTCGCAGCGCTGCCTCATGCTCCGAGGACCTGGCTGATCACCGGCGTAGCTGGATTCATTGGCTCCAATCTTCTGGAAACGCTGCTCAAACTCGATCAGCGGGTTATCGGTCTCGATAATTTCGCCACTGGGCATCAACGCAACCTCGACGAGGTGAAGGGGCAAGTGACGCAGGGGCAATGGTCAGCGTTCACTTTCATCGAGGGCGACATCCGCAAGCTGGAAGACTGCCACAGTGCGTGTAAGGGTGTGGACTACGTCTTGCACCAAGCGGCACTGGGCTCGGTGCCTCGTTCGATCAACGATCCGATCACGACCAACGGTACCAATATCGACGGATTTCTCAACATGCTGGTTGCAGCCCGTGATGCCGCAGTCAAGAGCTTCACCTATGCGGCCAGCAGCTCGACCTATGGCGACCATCCTGGCCTGCCAAAGGTGGAAGACACCATCGGCAAACCGCTTTCGCCGTATGCTGTCACCAAGTATGTGAACGAGCTCTATGCGGATGTGTTCGCGCGTACTTACGGCTTCAAGACCATCGGTTTGCGTTACTTCAATGTTTTCGGGAAGCGTCAGGATCCCGATGGCGCTTACGCAGCCGTTATTCCGAAATGGACGGCTGCGATGATTAATGGCGAGTCGGTCTTCATCAATGGCGACGGTGAGACCAGCCGTGACTTCTGCTACATCGAAAATACCGTGCAGGCCAATCTGCTCGCAGCGACTACCACGAACGATGAGGCGCGCAATCAGGTCTACAACGTCGCCGTTAGTGGTCGGACTGATCTGAACCAACTGTTCTCAGCCCTGCGCAAGACGCTCAATGATAACGGTGTGCAGTATGGCGCGGATCCTGTCTATCGAGACTTCCGCGCTGGTGACGTGCGCCACTCACAGGCGGACATTGGCAAGGCTCGCCGCTTGCTAGGCTATGAGCCTGCGTTCGACATCGACAATGGTATTGCCCAAGCGATGCCGTGGTACATCCAGTTCCTGAAATAGACTCAGGTCATGGGGCCTTGCCGGGCAGGGCCCCTTGCTTGAATCGAGCCGTCTCAGGCTCTGACAGATCGAATTAGAGTGAATCCCAACGCATGAAAATTCTCGTCACCGGTGGTGCAGGGTTTATCGGGTCGGCCGTGATCCGGCATATCCTCACCAGTACTTCCGACAGTGTGGTCAATCTCGACAAGCTGACCTACGCCGGTAATCTCGAATCTCTGACCGATGTTGCCCAGAGCGAGCGTTATTGCTTCGAAAAGGTGGACATCTGCGACCGAGCAGCGCTGGACCGTGTATTCCGAGAGCATCAGCCGGATGCTGTGATGCACCTCGCGGCGGAATCCCATGTCGATCGGTCGATCGATGGCCCGGCTGCTTTCATCGAAACCAACATCGTTGGTACCTACAACCTGCTCGAGGCTGCTCGGATTTACTGGCAGGGCCTTGATGAGGGATGCCGCAGCACGTTCCGTTTCCATCACATCTCCACGGATGAAGTCTATGGCGATCTTGAAGGGCCTGAGGATCTGTTCACGGAGCAGACGCCCTATGCGCCAAGTTCTCCGTACTCGGCGAGCAAGGCGAGTTCAGATCATCTGGTTCGTGCATGGATGCGAACTTACGGGTTGCCGGTTCTGATCACCAACTGCTCCAATAACTACGGGCCGTATCATTTCCCTGAGAAGCTCATTCCGCTGGTCATTCTCAATGCGCTCGATGGTAAGCCGCTGCCTGTCTATGGCAAAGGTGACCAAGTGCGTGACTGGTTGTACGTGGAGGATCACGCACGTGCCCTGTACCGTGTCGTGACCGCTGGCCAGATCGGTGAGACCTATAACATCGGTGGACACAACGAGCGTCGGAACATAGACGTGGTGCATGCTCTGTGTGCACTGCTGGATGAGCTGCGTCCGGTTGCACAGAATCCGGCCGTGGCTCATCTGGACAGCTACCGGGCGTTGATCACCCACGTGCAGGACCGCCCAGGGCATGATCTTCGTTATGCCATCGATGCCAGCAAGATTCAGGGCGCGCTAGGATGGACCCCGGAAGAAACTTTCGAAACCGGTATCCGCAAAACCGTGCAGTGGTATCTGGATAACCTAGCTTGGTGCCGGCGGGTTCAGGACGGTAGTTATCAGCGAGAGCGCCTTGGCGTCTCCATCCATGGAGTATCGAAAGCATGAAGGGAATCGTACTGGCTGGCGGCTCTGGAACACGCCTGTATCCGATCACCAAAGGGGTGTCCAAGCAGCTGCTGCCGATCTATGACAAGCCAATGATCTATTACCCGCTATCCGTACTGATGCTGGCGGGGATACGCGACATCCTGCTGATCAGCACGCCAGAGGACCTGGGCGGCTACAAGCGTTTGTTGGGCGATGGTAGCGAGTTTGGAATTCGCTTGAGTTATGCAGAGCAACCCAGCCCTGATGGCCTAGCTCAAGCCTTCATCATCGGTGAACAGTTCATTGGGGATGATTCGGTCTGTCTGGTCCTGGGCGATAATATTTTCTACGGCCAGGGCTTTACCCTGATGCTGCGAGAGGCCGCCAAGCGCCCGTCTGGTGCGACGGTATTCGGTTATCAGGTCCGTGATCCAGAGCGTTTTGGGGTCGTCGAGTTCGATGCGCAGAAGCGTGTCGTTTCGATCGAGGAAAAGCCGGCGAAGCCTAAATCCCATTACGCCGTGACCGGCCTGTATTTCTACGACAATGATGTCATTGATATGGCCAAGAAGGTGAAGCCTTCTGCTCGCGGTGAGCTCGAGATCACCAGTATCAACCAGGCTTACCTGGAACGTGGCGATCTGAGTGTGGAGTTGCTCGGTCGTGGATTCGCCTGGCTTGATACGGGTACCCATGAGAGTCTTCTGGAGGCTGGCCATTTCGTCGAGACCATCGAGAAGCGCCAGGGCTACAAGGTTGCCTGTCTGGAGGAGATCGCGTTCAACAATGGTTGGCTGGGAAAACAGGATCTGCGCCGTATTGGTGAGTCCCTGAGCAAGAACAGCTACGGGCAATACTTGCTCTCACTGATTGAGGAGCTGCCATGAGTGAAAAACCTATTTACGTCACTCAACCGTTCTTGCCGCCACTGGAGGAGTTCATCCCTTATCTGGAAAAGATCTGGGACAATAAGATCCTCACCAATGGTGGGCCGATGCATCAGCAGTTGGAGCAGGCGCTTTGCGACTATCTGGGAGTAGAGCATGTCGCGCTGTTCAATAACGGCACCATTGCACTACTGACCGCACTGCAGGCCTTGCGGGTAACGGGGGAGGTCATCACGACCCCTTATTCGTTCGTCGCCACAGCGCATTCGTTGTTGTGGAACGGCATCAAGCCTATTTTCGTCGACATCGATCCGAATACGCTGAACCTTGATCCGAAGAAGGTTGAAGCCGCAATCACTCCGCAGACCACCGCAATCATGCCGGTGCACTGCTATGGCAACCCCTGTGATGTAGAAGCGATCCAGCGCATCGCAGATAATTACAACCTGCGCATCATCTATGACGCCGCTCATGCGTTTGGTGTCAAGGATGCAGGTGGGAGCGTGCTGCGCCATGGCGACCTGAGTGTACTGAGCTTCCACGCCACGAAGGTCTTCAATACCTTCGAGGGTGGCGCGATCATTTGCCCTGATGCCAAGACCAAGAAACGTATCGAACAGTTGAAGAACTTCGGTTTCGTTGACGAGGTGACCGTGGTCGCCCCGGGTATCAATGGCAAGATGAGTGAGGTCAATGCAGCATTCGGCCTGCTTCAGTTGCAGCATATGGAACAAGCCTTTGCCCGGCGCGAATCGATTGCGTCGGCATATCGACAAGGGTTGGAGGGTGTGCCAGGCGTCAGTGTGGTCGCCGACGCGGGGCAGACGGTCTCCAATTACTCGTACTTCCCGATTCTGATCGAGCCGGACTACCCGTTGGGTCGCGATGAGCTTTATGAAAAGATGAAATGCAGCAACGTTTTTGCGCGTCGCTATTTTTATCCGCTGATCAGTGAGTTTCCCATGTATCGCGGCATGAAGTCGGCTCAGCGCGAGAACCTGCCTGTGGCCAGCAAAATCTCGGAAAAGGTGCTGTGCCTGCCTATCTATCCAGCCTTGGAAGATGATGCCGTACAGAAAATTATCTCGATCATCAAGGCGGCATGACGGTGAAGTTGGCGATCATGCAACCCTACCTGTTTCCCTACGCCGGTTATTTCAATCTGGTGGGGCAGGTGGACAAGTTCGTATTCTACGATGATGTCAACTTTATCAAAGGTGGATGGATCAATCGTAATCGCCTGCTGCTGTCCGGGGACGTGCGTTACTTCACCGTGCCATTGTCCGGTGCCAGCCCGAACCTGAAAATCAATCAGGTCAAGCTCCAACCCAAGGCGGCCTGGGAGCGTAAATTGTTGGAGAGTATTCGCCAGTCCTACTCCAAGGCGCCTAATTTTGCCGCCTGCTTCGATTTGTTGCGTGAAGTGTTCGATGGCGATTTTGATGACATTGGAGCGCTCGCGCGTCGTAGTGTGGTCAAAAGTGCAGAGCGTATGGGCTATGGCACACATTTTGTTGACAGTTCAGCGATCTATGGTAACGCCGAGCTTGTAGCGCAGGAGCGTGTAATCGATATTTGCGTGCTTGAGGGTGCGCGGACCTACGTCAATCTTCCTGGAGGCAAGGCGCTCTACAGTGCCGGAGCATTTCTCGAGAAGGGCGTGGAGCTTCGTTTCACATGCCCAGCACTTGCACCTTACCGTCAGTTTGACAAGCCGTTCGAACCGGGGCTTTCGATGGTTGACATGATGATGTTCAACTCATTCGAAAGTTGCGCGGCGCTTGTTGCTCAGGAGCACAGGGTGTGATCAAGGCCGTTGGTGGATACTTTGGCTTGGAGATGTCGCGAGCGGAAAGTTTGCGCTACCCCGATGCGCAGTACTTTCAATCCGCCCGGGCCTGTTTCTATGCGCTGCTTATCCAAGGAAAGCCGAGCAAGGTCTGGCTGCCATATTACAACTGCGATGCCATGTTGGGGCCCCTGCAGAGGATGGGCATCGACTATGGCTTCTACGCCATCGATGAAGACTTCACGATTTCGCGAGCGCTGAGGTTGGCGCCGACTGAATGGCTGGTTTACGTGAATTACTTCGGTCTGTGCGACCGGCAGCAGGCAGAGGTGCTGCGTCGGTTCAATCCGGCGCAAGTCGTTCTTGATCATGCACAGGCTTATTATTCTCCCCCCGTAGACTGTCTAGCGACCCTGTACTCTCCAAGAAAGTTTTTTGGAGTGCCGGACGGTGGAATATTGGTTTCGAACGTGAGGGTCGGCAGCACCGCGGCGGACGAGGAAGCTTCCCATCAGCGCATGAGCCACCTGTTGAAGCGCTTCGCCACCTCTGCTGAAGCCGGCTACGCAGATTTCCAGGCTGCGGAGAAGTCGCTCGAGGCATTCGATGTGAGCGAAATGTCTCAATTGTCTCGAAACCTGCTGGCCTGTGCGGACACTCCGACGGTCATTGAGCAGCGAAATCATAACTTTCTTACCTTGCATGCACGGCTGGCCGAGCATAATGCGCTGGCCTTCGACCCTTCAACTTTGAACGGGCCGCTGTGTTACCCATTCCTGAACGAGCGCAACGATGCTGTACGGCCTGACCTGCTGGGTGAAAGTGTTTATGTGGCCCGTTATTGGGCGGAATGCCAGGGTCGCTGCTCTCCTGCGTCGTGGGAATATAAATTGAGTCGTCTCCTCCTCCCGCTTCCCTGCGACCATCGATACACGGATGCCGACGTTCAACGGGTGATTACCCTCATCGAAAAAGGGCTGAAAGGTGACTGATTTTTATCTTCGAGAACTGGGCAGGCAAGATGTGCCGGTCATTAATCGCTGGCGCAATGACCGCCAGGTTATCGATCACCTTGGAGGCCCATTCCGGTATGTTGGCGAAGAAGTCGACGGCAACTGGGTGAATGGCTATCTGGCTAATCGCAGCCATGCGGTGAGGCTGGCTGTGTGCCAGAAAACCAATGACGAAGTGGTCGGGGCGGTTTATCTGCTGGGAATTGACTGGCTGGTGAAAAGTTGCGAATTCGCTATTTGGATCGGCTCGGTTTCGCATCAAGGGCGTGGAGTCGGTCTATTCGCGACTCAAGAGGCGCTGCGTCACGCATTCGAGGATCTGAACCTGAATCGCGTGCACTTGACCGTGCTTGATGATAATGCCCGAGCAATCAATTTATATCGGAAAGTCGGCTTTTCGCTGGAAGGCACTTTGAGACAGGCAGCCTTCAAGCGAGGGGCTTATCGAGACATGCTGCAAATGTCCATGCTGGCTGAAGACTATTGGCATATGCACGCACCAGGTAAATGATGTGTCTTTAAAAAGAAATGTCATAGCCAATTATGTCAGCCAGATTTATGTCGCGCTGGTCGGTATCCTCATTCTTCCTCTTTACATCAAAGGTATGGGGGCTGAAGCCTATGGATTGATTGGCTTTTTTACCATGCTGCAGGCTTGGTTCGCCCTGCTCGACCTGGGGCTTACGCCAACAGTTGGTCGAGAGACCGCAAGATTCAGGGCGGGCAGCATGTCGGCCATTGATTACCGCCGCCTGCTACGTGCCCTGAGCGTGATATTTATGACAATCGCACTCTTGGGCGGTGGCGCGTTGTTGCTGTTCTCGCAAGAGATTTCCACCCATTGGTTGAAGATTGAGACATTGAGCCAAGATGATGTCATCGCAGCGCTCAAGGTTATGTCGATTTGTGTTGCATTGCGCTGGATGGGAGGGCTTTATCGCGGTGTGATTAGCGGCAGTGAGCGTTTGGTCTGGTTGAGTCTGTACAACATGGTCATCGCCTCGCTGAGGTTTATTGCCGTTTTTGTCAGCATGGAGATCTACGGCTACACCATCATGGTGTTTTTCATTCACCAGCTTATGGTCGCAGCCCTTGAGTTGCTCGGGCTTTTCGCCATGGCTGGAAAACTCACTCCGAGCTGTGCGGACAGCCGCGAACGCATAGGTTGGTCTTTTTCGACGGTCAGTCCACTGTTGGGTTTCGCTTTGAGTATCGCCTTCACCTCGTCGGTTTGGGTGTTGGTTACGCAGTCCGATAAATTGATTCTGTCAGGCGTTCTGTCGCTGGCAGACTACGGTCATTTTACGCTGGCGGTTCTCGCCGCCAGCGGCATCATGGTGCTGAGTGGGCCGGTGAGCAGCGCGATTTTGCCTCGTATGGCGAGGTTGCATGCCGAGGGCAAGGCTGATGAGGTCATACGGGTCTACCGCATGGCAACCCAGTTTACTGCGATCTTCATCGGTGCTGTCTCCATCGTGCTCGCTTACTGCGCTCGGCCATTGCTCACAATCTGGACGGGAGATGCCCTTCTGGCTGACACCGTGGCTCCTGTGCTGAGCCTGTATGCCTGTGGCAATGGTTTCCTGGCGTTGGCAGCTTTTCCGTACTACCTGCAGTACGCAAAAGGGAATCTGCGGTATCACCTCATTGGGAGCTTGATCACTGTTGTTGTTCTGGTCCCTGCCATGGTGCTTGCGGCTTCATCGTTTGGCGGCGTCGGGGCCGGGTGGGCGTGGCTGTTGGTCAATGCAGGATTCTTCTTCCTTTGGGTAACTTTCGTGCATCGCAGGATCGCACCAGGGCTTGAGTGGCATTGGTTGTTCAAAGACTGCCTACGGGCAATGGTGCCTACGGCGTTGGTGTTGGGGGGCGTTGTTCAGATGATCGACTTCTCCAACGACAGGTTGATTGCGCTTCTTCAGATCATGGGGCTGGGGGTGTTGGCATTGATTGTAGCGGTCAGTTGTTTTGCGTCTTCCGTGCGTGTGCTGTATCGACAGGCAAGGGGGTAGGGCGTGAAAATGTTTTTGATGAATAGGTCCCGGGGGCGGTCGTGTCGTGCCTAGAGAAATTACGTTGAAAAAAAAGGGTGCTGTAGTCTTCCTTGGGGGGATGAATGCAATGCCTATGATGTATGCGATGGAGTTGAGGGCACGGGGTCATGCGTGTGTTTACTTCGTGGATGCTTCGCCAGCCGATAAACTGTCTCGTCCAGAAAATCACTACCCTGATATTGACTACCCCTACCCTGAATGGATTGTTGAACATACTTTGCCATCGCAACTGCTGCTGCTGTTGCTGCCGAGGTTTTTTGCTTGGCTCTATACTCGAAGAATTCGCAAACATGCAGGTGAGGCGGTAGCTTGCCTGGTGCTTAACGGTTTTTTTACGGCGTTGGCGCCCTACCTGGACAAGCACTTCAAGTTGGTCACCTTGTCGCATGGCGCGGACTTGGATGTTTGGGCGAATACTGCGGGAGCAACGCAACTGGCTCAGGGGTTGCGTGGGCGGTCGTTGTTCAAGTATCTGCCTGGCAAGTTGTCGGCTTTGCTGATTCGTAAGTTTGTTTCCATGCAATATCGTGGCTATTCACGCTCAGATGTGGTTGTGTATTTTCCAAGAGGCCTGAATGCTGCCGGAGATCGTATTGTCGAGCAGTTGGTTCATGATGGGGTGCGCTATGTTCCACGGTATGATATCTCATTTGAACCGTTGAGGCATGAGGCACGATACTTCAAGGATGATAATGGGCCATTGACGATTTTTTCCGGCGTGCGCTTCTTGTTTGAAAGCTTTCCCGACGGCAACACTGAATACAGTAAGGGCAACGATATTATCATTGCCGGTTTGGCCGCATATTACAGAACCCATCAAGACCTCCGCATCCATTTTGTTGAAAAGGGGGAGGATGTCCAGCGCGCCAGGCAATTGTGCCGGGATTACGGTCTGGAACCTGCGATTACTTGGCACAAGGAGATGACATTGAAGGAAATGTTATCCCTGTATCGGGCGGCGGATGTGTGTTTTGACCAAGTCGGACCCAATTGGATTGGTGCCATTGGTGGTTATGCGTTGTGGCTCGGGAAACCGTTGATTGCCAACGACAGCAAATTGGTTTCGACCGGGTTGTGGCCTGCCGATAATCCGGTGTGCTCGGCGTCTTCGGCAGATGAAGTTGCCGAATGGCTTAAGAGGCTGGAAGACCCGGCGCTACGTCGGTCAATCTCGGAGCGCTCAAAGGTTTTTGTGGAGGCGAACATGGGGCCGGCGCTCGCTGTCGACAGGATATTTTCGTCATGATGCTCTGTGGGAGAAGAGCATGATGGGGCGTGTTTCTGTTTACCGGATGTTCATTTTTCTGGCGGCGTTCAGCTACGCCGTTGCGCTGTCGACCCTGCCATTGGATATTTTCAAGGACCGCCTTAATTATCTGGCGTACGTCGACAACGCATGGTTGTTGTTGTCGTATAACTGGGGGCGAGGGGCGCTCAGCTTCTTGTCCAATGAGCCGGTATGGCTACTGATCAACGGTGTGTTGGGTGATTTCTTTGACCGTGAGTCAGCACTCAGAATAGTTATCGGCATTCCGGCGTTTATCGTTTCCTTCCGGGTGCTGCGCTCGCGCCCGGAGAATGTGCTGTGGTTGCTGCTCTTCCTTTTGCTGCCCCAGGTCATAAAAAACCACATTATTCATCTGCGCCAGGGCTGTGCCATTGCGGTCTTTTTAATGGCGTGGTTCTCCCACAGGCGTTATGTGAAGTATGCATTGTTCGCCTTGACCCCGTTTATCCACTCCTCGTTCTTCTTTGTGATGGCTATCTATAGCCTGTCTGGCGCGCTCGTCTACCTGCGTCTGGGGGCATCTTTACGGACGATCGTTTACGCCGCCAGTGGTTTGTTTGTGGGGATGGGGTTGAGTGTCATCGGAGTCCTGCTTGAGGCTCGGCAAATTGGCGAGATGGCGGGCACCGGACTTGAGGTCAGCGGATTGGGATTTGTGTTCTGGCTGTTGATACTGCTTCTGTTCAAGCTGCAGGGGCGTGTGTTTTTGAGGGAAAATGCCTTCGCGGTCGGGTTTTTGATCTTTTATCTGGCAACCTACTTCCTGACGGTTTTCTCGGGGCGGATTTTCGAGAGTTGCCTGATGATCGTGTTGTTGGCGGGGCTGAATATGAGCAGGTCATGGCGACATGTGTTTGCCGCCATGGTTGTTGCCTATGGTGCCTTTGGCTATTTCATGAATGCCGGGTTGCCATGGTTTGGGTTCGCGGCGAATGTCCCCTGATGATTTTGAACTGGCCGTTGAACCGCACGTCCTATGCTGGACCACGTGCCTCAAGGTTCGCAGTGGAGCAAGGTGATAATTCATTCAGTGCGTTTGGCTATGTAGTGTAGTGTGCTGCTTAAAAGCGGGGCGGGATTTCGTTCGGTAGTGATGGGGAATTGATGAGCCGAGTTTTATTGATCGTCGTGAATGATGCTGGATTTTTCCTCTCGCACCGGCTGCCTGTTGCCGAGTCTGCGCGCAAGGAAGGTTTCCTCGTTCATGTCGCCACTCAGGAAGGCTGCGCAGTAGAGCGTTTGGTAGCCCTTGGTTTCAGCCATCATGCGCTTCCCCTGTCACGCAGCGGCAAGAGCCCGTTGGGCGAATTGAAAGCACTGTTGGCGATATGGAAGCTATGTTGGCGCCTGCGTCCGGATGTCCTGCACCTGGTTACCATCAAGCCTGTACTTTACGGCGGTATTGCCGCTCGTCTTTCGCCTGTCAAAGGAGTCTTGGCCGCCATATCCGGCCTTGGGTTCATCTTCATGGCCGAGGGGCGCAAGGCGGCGCTGTTGCGTAGTTTGGTTGCGTTTCTGTATCGCGTGGCACTGGGTAAGCGGAACCTTCGGGCAGTGTTCCAGAATCCAGATGATCAGCGGGCGTTGACTGAGCTAGGCGCCATCACCGAACAGAAGAGCGTACGTATTCGCGGCTCGGGGGTAGACCTTTCGCAATATCAGTACCTTCCCGAAGCCCCCGGCATTCCGGTGGTCACACTCGCTGCGCGGTTGTTGCGCGACAAAGGCGTTCTTGAGTTTGTCGAAGCGGCCCGATTGCTGACTGAGCGGGGTATTCAAGCCCGCTTCCAACTGGTCGGTGATCCTGACCCTGGCAACCCTACCAGCATTCAGGAAGGCGATCTCGCTCATTGGCAGGAGCAAGGCATCGTACACTGCCTGGGTTACCAGAGCGATATCGCATCGGTATTCGCACAATCGCATATCGTGGTGCTCCCATCGTACCGGGAGGGCTTGCCGAAAGTGCTGGTCGAGGCTGCCGCCTGTGGCCGGGCTGTCGTCACAACTGATGTCCCAGGGTGTCGAGACGCTATCGAGGCCGATGTGACCGGACTGCTGGTGCCGGTGCGTGATAGCGAGCGCCTGGCCGAAGCAATCGAGCGCCTGTTGAATGACAAAGGGTTGCGCCAGCAGATGGGGGCGGCGGGAAGAGCGCTTGCAGAACGTGCCTTCGCCATCGAAAGCATCGTTGAGCAGCACCTGGAAATTTATCGCACCTTGGAGAAAAACGCTTGATGTTGCGAAAAGTGCTGGTTACCGGAGCCTCGGGTTTCGTCGGTTCTCGTGTGGTCGAGTATTTGCTGCTCGATCAGCGATTCGATGTCCAGGCGGCTTTGCGTAACCTTCAGGCGCATGTACCTGAGGGAGCGACTGCAGTACGCATTGCGCCTTTGGAGGGTGATCATTGCGACATGGATCTGCAGGGGGTCGATACCGTCGTCCATTGTGCCGCTCGTGTCCACGTGATGAACGAGCAGTCGGCAGACCCGCTCGCTGCTTTTCGCAAGGTGAATGTCGAAGGTACTCTGGCCCTAGCCCGGCAGGCTGCAGCCGATGGCGTTCGGCGTTTTATCTTTATCAGTTCGATCAAGGTAAATGGTGAAGGTACCGATGGTCGCCAACCTTACAGCGCTGATGAAGCACCGCTGCCTCAGGATCCCTACGGCATTTCCAAACTGGAAGCCGAACAGGCACTTCATGCACTGGCGGCGCAAACTACCATGGAAGTGGTCGTCATTCGTCCCGTGTTGGTTTATGGGCCAGGGGTGAAGGCGAATTTCCAGTCCATGATGAAATGGCTGCACAAAGGCGTTCCATTGCCGTTGGGTGGCATCCGCAACCAGCGGAGCATGGTGGCGCTGGATAATCTTGTGGATCTGATCAGGGTCTGCATCGATCATCCAAGCGCTGCAGGCGAAGTGTTTCTGGCCAGCGATGGTGAGGATCTATCCACTCCCGATCTGCTGCGGCGCACCGCTCGAGCTCTGCAAGTCAAGGCCAGGCTATTGCCAGTTCCTGCCTCCTGGCTGACAACGGCTGCGCGAATCATCGGCCGCCCAGCGATGGCCGCGCGTTTATGTGGCTCGCTACAGGTCGATATTGGCAAGACACGGCGCCTGCTTGACTGGACGCCACCTGTAAGTGTCGACCAAGCATTGGGCACAACTGCCCGTCACTATCTGGACCTGGAACGTTCGAACGCATGACTCTCTGGCTGTTTCTCCCGTTACTACTCCTGTTGGCCTGGTTGTTGACCGGATGGCTGCGCCGCTATGCCTTGGCCCGCAGCATCATTGATGTGCCCAACGCCAGGAGTTCGCATACCGTCCCTACTCCGCGTGGCGGTGGGGTCGCCATCGTTGTGTCGTTCCTGGTAATGGTGCCTGTGCTCGCCAGTCAGGCGCTGCTGGACTGGAGCGTCGCCTGGGCATTGCTTGGGGCCGGCACGGGTATCGCCATACTGGGCTTTCTCGACGACCATGGTCATATCGCCGCCCGCTGGCGCCTGCTCGGACACTTCGGCGCTTCGGCCTGGGTACTGTTCTGTCTCGGCGGGTTACCGCCTCAGGAGGTCTTCGGGCACACCCTCGAACTCGGCTGGATTGGTCACTTGCTGGCGTTGTTCTATCTGGTCTGGCTACTGAATCTCTACAATTTCATGGACGGGATCGACGGCCTGGCAAGCATCGAGGCTATTTGCGTCTGCCTGGGCGGAGCTTTGCTATATGTATTCGCAGGGCATCCTGTTCAGGTGTGGGGCTGTATTGCTCTGGCATGCGCGGTGGCAGGTTTCCTGATCTGGAATTTCCCCCCGGCCCGGATTTTCATGGGGGATGCGGGCAGCGGTTTTCTTGGCATCGCCTTGGGCATCCTGTCCCTGCAGGCTGCCTGGAGCGACGCTGCGCTGTTTGCCGGGTGGTTGATCCTGTTGGGCGTCTTCATCGTCGATGCTACCACTACGTTGATTCGCCGGCTGTTGCGTGGCGAGAAGGTCTATGAGGCTCACCGTAGCCATGCCTACCAGTTTGCATCCCGTCAGTTCGGACGACATCTGCCAGTGACCTTGGCGGCACTGGTGATCAATTTGGTGTGGCTGCTGCCGTTGGCGGTCGCGGTGACGCTGGGCTGGCTCGATGCTGGTGTCGGTGTATCGATCGCATATGCGCCGTTGGTGGTGCTTGCATTCACGTTCAATGCCGGTCAGCCGGAGAACCGTTGATCGAGTGTCACTTCCGGTGTGGAACATTCAGAAAATAATGTAACGGCGCTGCTTTCATGTGCAGAAGCGCAGGACAAAGAGTGGATATGGATAGATTGAGAAAACGCATGCTCGCGCTGCCGCGCCGTTACAAGCGCGCGCTGCAGGTTGTGACCGATCTCGTGTTGGTCTGGCTGGCACTCTGGATGGCATTCGTAGTGCGGATCGGCTTCGACGAAATGAACAATCCGCTGGGTGGGCACCTGTGGTTGTTCGCATCGGCGTCGGTGATCGCGATTCCAATTTTCATTCGCTTCGGTATGTACCGCGCGGTCATGAGGTACTTCGGTAACGACGCGCTGATCACTATTTTCAAGGCGGTCAGCCTTTCGGCGTTGATACTTGCGCTCGTGGTGTACTGGTACAGCAACCATCAGACTGTTGTGCCGCGTTCGATCATCTTTAACTATTGGTGGTTGAGCCTGGTGATGATTGGCGGGCTGCGCTTGCTGATGCGTCAGTATTTCCTGGGCGACTGGTATGCCGCCAAGCAGCATGTCCCGTTTACCAGTCGCGACAACGGCTTGCCCAAGGTGGCTATTTATGGAGCAGGGGCTGCGGGCAATCAATTGCTGGCGGCTTTGCGCATGGGCCGGGCGATGCACCCCGTAGCCTTTATCGATGATGATGAATCGATCGCAGACCGGGCTATTTCTGGTCTTCAGGTGTTCCGCAGTACTGATATACAGCGCATGCTCGACCTCACGGGGGCCGAAGAGGTGCTTCTTGCGATTCCTTCGGCCACCCGGGCTCGGCGCCGCGAGGTTCTGGGGCAACTGGAAAAGTTTCCGCTGCACGTGCGAAGTGTGCCCAGCGTTATGGACCTGGCCAGTGGACGGGTAAAGGTGGACGATATCCAGGAAGTGGATATTGCCGATCTTCTCGGGCGCGATGCTGTCCCGGCGCAAGCCGACCTGCTGGCGCATTGCATCACTGGGAAAGTTGTCATGGTCACTGGGGCAGGAGGCTCGATCGGTTCGGAGTTGTGCCGACAGATCCTCATGCTTCAGCCGCGCGCACTGTTGCTGTTCGAACACAGCGAATTCAACCTGTACAACATCCATGGCGAACTTGAGCAGCGTATCTGTCGGGAAGCGCTGTCGGTGCGCCTGGTGCCGTTTCTCGGCTCGATTCGTAACCAGAAACACTTGTACGATACCATGAGCATCTGGCGCGTCGATACGGTTTACCACGCCGCTGCCTACAAGCACGTGCCGATGGTGGAGCACAATATCGCCGAGGGCGTAATCAATAATGTCATCGGGACATTGAATACCGCGCAGGCGGCGCTGCAAGCGAATGTGGCCAACTTTGTGCTGATTTCCACTGACAAGGCCGTACGTCCTACCAATGTCATGGGCAGCACCAAGCGTCTGGCCGAGCTGGTGTTGCAGGCGTTGAGCCAGGAAGTCGCACCGGTATTGTTCGCCGATTCAGGCAACGTCGCCCGGGTGAACAAGACGCGCTTCACCATGGTGCGCTTCGGTAATGTGTTGGGGTCGTCGGGGTCGGTGATTCCGTTGTTCCACAAGCAAATCAAGGGCGGTGGGCCGTTGACGGTCACCCACCCGAAGATCACCCGCTATTTCATGACCATTCCGGAAGCGGCTCAATTAGTGATTCAAGCCGGCTCGATGGGCCAGGGTGGGGACGTGTTCGTTCTTGACATGGGCGAGCCCGTCAAGATTGCCGCACTCGCCGAGAAGATGATCCATCTCTCGGGGCTGAGCGTGCGTTCTGACAAGAATCCTCATGGAGACATTGCGATTGAGTTCACAGGCTTGCGCCCTGGTGAGAAGCTCTATGAGGAGCTGTTGATCGGCGATAACGTTTCTCCGACTGATCACCCCATGATCATGACGGCGAATGAAGATTGTCTTGCATGGGAGCCGCTGAAGGAGAGCCTGAGCTTGTTGGTAAAGGCCGTGGCTGACGAGGATTTCAACCATGTTCGCCAACTGCTGCGTGAGTTGGTTAGCGGCTACAGCCCGGAAGGCGAGATTGTCGATTGGGTCTACCTGAAACGTCGGCAGGATATCTGAGCACAAGGCACGCAATGGCGTGCCATGCTGCATTCATCCATGCCTGATGGTGAGCGTAGCTGCGCGAGGGCGCTCCTTTGACATTCTTGAGACGTTTCCATTCTGAATTTTTGTAGCGCTTGTCTGGTTTTTGTAACGAAAATTTCACCTTTCTCTTCGCATGACGCCACAGATGATGGCACAATCACCCGATTCATCGCCTGATGACAGGGACGTTCCTCCGATATAGAACCGGTACGCCGAGAGCAAATCTCGCGTGGTTCTTGATTCTGTGCTCCTGAACCATCAGCAGCCCAAAATCCGGATTGTCAGGAATCGTTGTGACCAGCATTACCCAAGCCCCCCGTAGAGCCGAAAGCACCGATATCGATCTGATTGAGATGTTCCGCTTCGTCTGCAAGCAGAGCTTCATGATCGGGGGGGTGTCCCTGGCCTTTGGTCTGGCAGGACTTGCCTATGCCCTGCTCACCACGCCTGAGTACCGGGTCAGTACTTCATTGCGGCCAGCTGCGATCAACGAACTGGATGCGCTCAATCGTACCCAAATCTATGAGCTGCCGACGGATAAAGCGCTGATTCGCGTCGGTGCCGCCCTGGACTCCTATGACGTCAGATTGGGCTATTTTCTTGCCAATCCCGATCTTTTCGGGCCTTTCCTTCACGGTGGGCAGACGCAGGAGCAGGCCTTTGAAGAGTTCAATCAGGGCTCGCTCAACCTTGTGCTTCCGGATGCTCGGAAGAAGCTCGATTTGTTGAGCGCCTATATCGGCCTGGAAATGACGTACGCCAAGGGTGTCCAGGGCGCTGAAATTCTCAACGGCTTCGTCAAATATGCGATCGATCATGAGCGCGAGGAAATTGCGGCCGACCTCAAGGTCATCGTCAGCAACAGCCTGAAAGAATTGCATGAAAAATTGAACGCCTCGCGAGCCGCCTATCACGCCAACAAAGAATCCCTGATTGCCGAACTGCTCGAGAAGGATGGCCTCAAGCAGGCACAATTGGTGGACGAACTGAAGGCTTTACGCGGACAGCTCAAGGCTCGTCGTGCCGATCGGATCGCTCAATTGGATGAGGCGATCAGCATTGCACGCTCCCTGGGTTTGAAAAAGCCATCTACTCCGTCTTCGATGGCGGACGCGAGCGAGTCAGGCAGCAATATCATCCGCACTGAAGTCAGCAATCGTGAGGTGCCACTCTACTTCATGGGCACTGATGCGTTGGAGGCAGAACGCAGTGTTCTGCGCCAACGCACGTCCGATGACTTTACCGATCCCCGCGTGGCGCAGATAGGCAGGGAGCTGCAACTGCTGAAGAACAACCGCACGGTCGAGGCGCTCAAGGCGCGGGAAAATGAGGATGTCTTCCTCAAGGATATCCATGAACTCCGTGCCGAAATCAATCGCCTGAACAAGCTCGATCTGAATGTAGAACGGTTGAATCTTGTCAGTATCGATCAGTTGGCGTCTGAGCCTCGAAAGCCGGTCTGGCCCAAGAAGTCGTTGCTGGTGTTGTCGGGGCTTGTCCTGGGTGGAGTTATCGGGGTTGCGCTAGCGCTGGCGCGATTTTTTGTCCGTCGCCGCCAAGGTGTTCGCTGAGGGGCGTGAGTCTCAAGCACTGCAGATATGGATAATGCTGCCTTGAAGGTACCGCAGAGTATTTTTCGTCTCGTCAATGTCGCGTTGCGAGGCATGACGCTCGGCAGCAAGTTCTTGCTGATCTTTCTCCTGGCTCACTTCCTTGCACCCAGTGAGGTAGGGCTCTATGGCTTGATCGCAGCGGCGATCAGTTATGCACTGTATCTGCTGGGTTTTGATTTCTACACCTACTCGACCAGGGAGTTGCTCAAGCGCGAGCCCGCAGCGTGGGGTGGGGTCCTGAAATCACAAGCCGCTTTATCGGGTGTGCTCTACATGATCTTCCTGCCGTTGCTCGGCTTGTTGTTCGTATGGGGGCTTCTGCCATGGCGCATGTCTGGCTGGTTTTTCATCTTGCTGGTGCTTGAGCATGTCAATCAGGAGGCTTTCAGGATTTTCATCGCAGCCTCGCAACCTCTCAGGGCCAGTGTTCTGCTGTGCTTGCGCTCTGGCGCGTGGGCGTTGGTGATTGCTATGGCCATGGCGATTTCTCCCGAACTGCGTTCTTTGAAATGGGTGCTGATGGCGTGGGGGATAGGCGGTGTCAGTGCCTTGTTGTTGGGCGCATGCTGGTTGAGAAGCATGCCGATTCAAGGGTGGCGTGACCGGGTCGACTGGCGCTGGATTTTGCGCGGCCTGAAGGTCGCTCTTCCACTCGTGTCCGCGACGCTGGCTCTGAGGGCGCTGTCGACACTCGATCGCTATTGGTTCGAGTACCTTGGCGGCCTGGATGTGCTGGGCGCCTATGTACTGTTTGCCGGGATCAGTTCGGCCTTGATGGCATTTCTTGACGCGGGGGTTTTCAGCTTTGTCTATCCGGCCCTGATCAAGGCCTGGCAGCAGGGCGATGCCACTGCATTCCGTCTACAGCAGCGCCAGTTACTGCAACATACGGTCGTGTTGTCTGGCGTGTTCTGTTGCGTGAGCCTGCTGGCTATCGAGCCTTTGCTGACGCTTCTGGACAAGCCGATTTATCTCGAACACGTGTCGATCTTTCCCTGGCTGCTGGCTGCCTCCGTGCTTTACGGGCTTGGCATGGTCCCGCATTACGCGCTGTACGCCCAAGGTCACGATCGCAGCATCATTTACAGCCATCTCTTCAGTGTGCTGGTTTTTGCGGGTGTCACGTTGGTCGCTTCCCGCTACAGCCATATCTTTGCTGTGCCACTCGGTGTGGTGGCGGCGTTTACATCGATCCTGTTGTGGAAGACGGCGCGTTATTTCCAGTTGACCCCAAAGCGGTTGCTCCCCGCAACCGATTGAATCAAGCGACATCTTGTTTATTTAGGAAGCTGTTTCATGTTGAGCGACAAGACCATTCTCGTAACTGGAGGTACCGGCTCTTTCGGGAACACCTTCGTGCCGATGACACTGGCCAAATACAACCCTAAGAAGATCATCATCTTCTCTCGCGACGAGATGAAGCAGTGGG
Organism: Pseudomonas wayambapalatensis; assembly: GCA_014268975.2. Lineage (GTDB taxonomy): Bacteria > Pseudomonadota > Gammaproteobacteria > Pseudomonadales > Pseudomonadaceae > Aquipseudomonas > Aquipseudomonas wayambapalatensis. Next base: position 1,769,051 of record CP077096.1, read on the forward strand.
AGATGGCAAAGCAGTTTGCAGGCGATCCTCGCGTGCGTTTCTTCATCGGTGACGTGCGTGACAAGGAGCGATTGCATCGTGCGCTGGATGGTGTCGATTACGTGGTTCATGCTGCAGCGACCAAGATCGTTCCGACCGCCGAGTACAACCCGTTCGAGTGCATCAAGACCAACATCATCGGTGCGATGAATCTGATCGATGCCTGTATCGACAAGGGTGTAAAGCGCGTGGTGGCGCTTTCAACCGACAAGGCGAGCAGCCCGGCCAATCTTTACGGCGCAACCAAGCTTGCGTCAGACAAGCTTTTCGTTGCCGGTAATTCCTATGCTGGCGCTCATGACACACGAATGGCTGTCGTGCGTTACGGAAACGTCATGGGTTCGCGCGGGTCGGTGATTCCGTTCTTCATGTCTATCAAGGAACAGGGCGAATTGCCCATTACCGACCCGCGCATGACGCGTTTCATGATCTCCCTGGAAGAGGGCGTGGAGTTGGTGTGGCATGCCTTCGAGGATATGGAAGGTGGCGAAATCTACGTCAAGAAGATCCCTTCCATGAATGTCGTCGATCTGGCTCGCGTCATTGCACCGCAAGCCCGGCAGAAAGTTGTGGGAATTCGTCCCGGCGAGAAGCTCCACGAGCAGATGATCAGCGCTGAAGACGCACATTACACCTACGAGTATCTGGAGCACTTCAAGATTCTGCCCGCGATCAATGGCTGGTCGAACTGTGAGAAGCGCATCAAGGATGGACGGCAGGTACCAGAGGGCTTCACCTACGCCAGTGACTCGAACTCGCAGTGGATGAGCGACGAAGAGCTGGAGGCATGGATCACCGCCAACAAAGCCAAGATCGGGAGTATCTGATAGATGATCCCGTACGGCCGGCAGGACATCACCCAGGCTGATGTCGATGCAGTTATATCGGTGCTGCAGTCTGATTTCCTGACTCAAGGACCCATGGTCCCGCGTTTCGAGCAGTTGGTGGCCGAGCAGGTGGGTGCGCGCCATGCGCTGGCGGTCAATAGTGCGACGTCGGCTCTGCATATTGCCTGCCTGGCCTTGGGGCTGGGGCCAGGCGATTATCTGTGGACAACGCCGATAACCTTCGTCGCGTCGGCCAACTGCGGTTTGTACTGTGGCGCTACTGTCGATTTCGTAGACATCGATCCTCGAACCTACAACCTCTGTGCGACGGCTTTGGCAGCCAAGCTGGAAGTGGCAGAGCGTGAGGGGCGCTTGCCGAAGATCGTGGTGGCAGTGCACCTGTGCGGGCAGCCGTGCGAGATGGTGGCCATTCATGCGCTGGGTCGGCGTTACGGTTTCAAGATCATCGAGGATGCCTCCCACGCGGTAGGTGGCAGATACCAGGGTGCTTCTATCGGGAGCGGCGCGTATAGCGATATCACGGTGTTCAGTTTCCACCCGGTAAAGATCATCACTACCGCCGAGGGCGGGATGGCTGTGACCAACGACGATGATCTGGCTGCTCGGATGGCGTTATTGCGCAGTCACGGGATCACCCGGGACCCACAGCAGATGGTCGGCGACAGTCACGGCCCCTGGTACTACCAGCAGATCGATCTGGGCTTCAACTACCGTATGACCGAGCTTCAGGCTGCCCTGGGCATCAGCCAGCTGGCACGTCTGGACGACTACGTCGCTCGCCGTCACCAATTGGCTTCACGTTACGACGAACACCTGGCTTCTCTGTCGGTCACTACTCCCTGGCAACACGCTGACAGCTATTCCGGATTGCACCTTTACGTTATTCGCGTGCAGGAGGAAAAGATCGGCAGATCCCACCGCTCGGTATTCGAGTCCCTGCGCGAACAGGGTATCGGGGTGAACCTTCACTACATTCCTGTCCACACCCAGCCTTACTACGTGCAGATGGGGTTTGTGGCGAGCGATTACCCGCAGGCCATGGCCTATTACCGGGAGGCAATAAGCCTGCCGATGTTCCAGACCATGACCGAAGTGCAGCAGGATGAGGTGATTGCGGCGCTGATCGAAGCGATTCGCCCATGAAAGTCGCCATCATTCCTGCGCGTGGCGGTAGCAAGCGGATACCGCACAAGAACATCAAGCTGTTTGGCGGCAAGCCGATGATTGCCTGGTCCATCGAGACTGCGTTGCACAGTGGCTGTTTCGATCACGTGATCGTTTCCACCGATGATGCTCAGGTCGCCGAGGTTGCTCAGGAGTATGGCGCCCAGGTGCCTTTCATGCGTCCTGCCGAGCTTGCTGACGATTATTGCGGCACGGTTCCGGTAATCCAGCACGCCATCAACGCGTTTCTGCCCGATGCCGATGCCGCGACAGCGCTGGTGTGCTGCCTATATGCAACGGCTCCGTTTGTACGGGCAGAAGATTTGCGTATTGGGCTGAGCAACGTCATGCAGGACGAGGTGGACTTCTCCTTTTCGGTTGCCCGTTACCCCTATCCGATACAGCGGGCGCTGCAGCTTAACGCGGAGGGGCGTTTGGAGATGATGTATCCGGATCACTTCAATACCCGTTCGCAAGACCTACCCGAAGTCCTCCATGACGCGGGCCAGTTCTATTGGGGGACTGTTCGGGCCTGGTTGGAAGGACTGCCGGTCTTCGGCTCGGCCTCGGTTCCCGTCGTCCTTCCTTCGTACAGGGTGCAGGACATCGATACGCCCGAGGACTGGGAGCGTGCCGAGTGGATGATGCGCGAGATGTGGCGGAAGACCTCCTGATGAAGACTGTGTCATCGGTGCTCCCAGCCGTGGACCTTGCCAATAAGCGCATGGTGTTCCGTGTCGATGCATCCACGGATATCGGTATCGGTCATGTGATGCGCTGTCTGACGCTGGCCGACGCGTTGGTCTTGCGCGGGGCGCATTGCGAGTTCATCTGTCGGATGCATCCTGGTCACCAGAGCCGGCTGATCGCCGCCAGGGGCTACCGTGTGCACGAACTTCCCGTCATGCAGGTTAGCGACGCACAGCAGCAGGGGCAGAACGATCAGTACTCGCGCTGGCTTGGTGCGTCACAGGCGCAGGACGCCCGCGCCTGTGTCGAGCTGTTGGGCGATGTCCCTGTGGATTGGCTGATTGTGGATCACTATGGCCTGGATATCGCCTGGGAGAAGGTTCTGCGTGCCTCGGCGCGACATCTGTTGGTGTTCGATGACCTCGCCAATCGTGATCACGATTGCGACGTGCTTCTGGATCAGACTTTCGGTCGCGATGTCGCTGATTACCAGAAGCGTGTGCCTGAGCACTGCATGAGCCTGTGTGGTGCTTCCTACGCCGTGCTGCGTCCCGATTTCCAGCAGTTCAGGCCCGTCAGCTTGAAGCGTCGCCAGAGTCCAGCCCTCGAGCATGTATTGATCAGCCTGGGGGGGGTGGATAAAGCGAATGCGACGGGAGCCCTGCTTGGAGCCCTTGCCCAGATCGAGCGGTGCGATATCTCTCGCATCACTGTGGTCATGGGCGCGAGTGCGCCGTGGTTGGAGGATGTCAGGCGACTTGCCTCGAACATGCCGGTGCAGACCGACGTCAAGGTCAATGTGCAGGACATGGCGCAACTGATGGTCGAGGCAGACCTCGCCATTGGCGCGGCCGGCTCTACCACATGGGAAAGATGCTGCCTGGGGCTGCCCAGTTTCATGTTGGTCGTGGCCGACAACCAGATGTTCTCTGCGCAACAGATCGCACAGTCCGGCGCGGTACAGATGCTGGTGCTGGATAAAACATTGCCCGACCAACTCAGTGCCTTGCTTGCACGGGCTTCGAAGGAGCCGGACTTTCTTCCGGGCATGAGTTCAAGGGCGCGTGAGATCGTCGACGGCGACGGTGTACAGCGTGTGGTTCTGACTATTCGGGAACTGAGTGGGAATAGGCAAATGCGGGCATTAGGCACTCTGCGAAGTATTCAGGACGACGAGCTCGAACTGATGCTCGCCTGGCGTAACGCTCCAAGCGTGCGCAGCAACATGTACACCCGGCATGTGATTTCCCTGGAGGAACACCTGGCCTGGTGGCAGCGCGTGCGATTGCGCGCAGACCAGCAGTACTTGATGTACGAGTTCAATGGCGTGCCGTGCGGAATTGTCGGTTTCACCGAGATCGACGACAGCAACTCGACCGCCAGTTGGGCATTTTACGCCGACCCCGAGGCGCCAAAGGGGACCGGTTCACGCATGGAGTTCCTGGCGTTGGAGCACGCATTCGATGTACGCCGGTTGCACAAGCTGAGCTGTGAAGTCCTGGCGTTCAACAGTGGCGTCGTTCGGCTGCACCAGAAGTTTGCATTCACCGTCGAGGGTGTCCTCAGGCAGCAGCACCGGGTGAATGACGAGTGGGTCGATATCGTGTGTCTGGGCTTGCTGCGTGAAGAGTGGGCGTCACACCGCCCTTCGATGCTGGAAAAAATGAACAAGATCACTCGAGGTTGAAGTTGAGTCCGACCATTTCGATTGCTGGCCGCCCCATCGGTGCCAGTCATGCGCCTTACATCATTGCCGAGCTCTCAGCCAACCATAATGGCAAGCTCGAAACTGCCTTGAAAATCATCGAGGCAGCGAAGCGCGCTGGTGCCGATGCGGTGAAGTTGCAGACCTATACGGCCGATACCATCACGCTCGACAGCGATGATGAGGCATTCCGTATTCAGGGCGGGCTCTGGGATGGCCGACGCCTGTATGACCTTTATCAGGAGGCCCATCTTCCCTGGGCATGGCATGCGCCGTTGTTTGAGCATGCGCGCAAACTGGGCATCACGATCTTCAGTTCCCCGTTCGATAACAGCGCGGTCGACCTGCTTGAAGGCCTCAATGCCCCTGCCTACAAGATCGCCTCCTTCGAGGCGGTCGACCTGCCGTTGATTCGGTATGTGGCTGCTACTGGCAAACCGATGATCATTTCGACGGGCATGGCTGACGGAGACGAAATTCAGGAAGCGATCACGGCGGCCCGGGAGGCAGGGTGCAAGGAATTGGCCATTCTGCATTGTGTCAGCGGTTACCCTGCACCGGCCTGCGAGTACAACCTCAGAACGATGGCGGACATCAGCCAGCGCTTCGGGCTGGTCACCGGGCTCTCGGATCACACGCTGGATAACACCACCGCCATCGTCTCTGTGGCCTTGGGAGCCTCGATCATCGAGAAGCACTTCACGCTCGATAGACGTGGTGGCGGGCCAGACGACAGCTTCTCGCTCGAGCCGTCTGAACTCGAAGCGCTTTGCCGGGATAGCAAGACCGCCTGGTCCGCGCTTGGGGCTGTGAATTACGGGCGCCAGTCAAGCGAGCAGGGGAATGTGAAGTTCCGCCGTTCGTTGTACTTCGTCAACAACCTGCAACCTGGCCAGGTCGTCACCGCTCAGGATATTCGCAGTGTGCGCCCAGGTTACGGCCTTGCACCCAAAGAATGGGACAAGGTGGTAGGGCGAACAGTGGCAGCGCATGTCCAGGCCAATACGCCGGTGTCGGCAGAGATGTTGGTCGGTTATGAGCGTTGATGCACTTCGCTGCTCGAGAGTTTGCAAATGATACGGATAGTTGTCTGCCAGACCCCCTTGCATTTTTTTCTGTGCCTGACGCTGCTCCCACCCTCTGATGCGCAAACCATCCTTGTGTTCGTGGAAGAGTCCGATGTGAATGAGCGTCTCGTGACGGCCATTCAGGCGCTGCATCGTGCTTCGCTCATCCGCTTGCCTGGCAACCGCAATCATTCTTCCAAACACGCGCGTTTCCTGCAGAAGTACCGCAACGTACGGCAGTTGAAGCGAGACCCACGGATCGCGGGTGCTGATGAGCTGCTGATCTTCAATGACACCACCCCTGAAGGCCAGTACCTGATGGACGTCGTTGCACGCCGTAACGGCCGTATTGCGCTTGGAGAGGATGGCGTCGCGACCTATGCATTGGGTGGAGTGATTCCCTCGGGACGCTTGAACCGATGGCTGGGTAAGCTGCTGTTTGGTTTGTGGTGGGCGCCGGGTGAGCGGATAGGGACCAGTGCGCGCATCGGGCATGTGCACGCATCATTCCCTCACAGGCTGCGGAACGATGTCGCTGTGGGCCGGACACTGACTTCGCTTGTACCCATTGTCCGTGATGATTTGCCCGATGCGCTACAGGACCTGGCATTCGAGTTTGCACAAGGTGCCTCGCTGTGCCTGGTGCCACTCATCGCTTCGGTCGGCATCGAGCATGCCCGGCGCTTCGTCATGGCCATGAATGCCGACGGTGTGCCGCTTGTCATCAAGTTCCATCCTCGGGAAAGTGAGGAGAACATGGGGCATCTGCTGTCTGCAGTCGACGCGGTAAACGCGAGCATTGCACCGAGTAGCATGCCTGCCGAAATGTTGTATGCACTCACGGAAAACTGTCCAACGGTCATAGGCTTTCGAAGTTCTGCATTGCATATCATCGCTGCGCTGTACCCTCGGGCCCGCGTCAGGTACTACGAGTTCTCGGCGCGGGATGAAGGCGGGCAGTGGCTGAGTTTCTATGACAGCCTGGGGTTGACCGCTTGGCGCTCGGCTACCGAGGGCTCGCATCTGCCAGGCGTGGTACCAAGGTGATACAGACACTCTTCTGGACGGTACTGCTGTCGAAGTATGTGTTCTGGCTGATCGCTCCGGACAACTATTTCGCCGTGATGATGCTTTGGATCGGGCTGCTGGCCGGGTTATCTGCGCTGCAGTTCTTGCGTAATGAGTTCGTCGTGTTTCCGCTTTCTACGCTGTTCGTCCTGATGCTGCTGTATAGCGGATGGACGTTGGTGTGCTGCTTCCTGCCCTGGTCAGAAGGCAAGGCCACCGGAATCGCCTATGCGGTGCTGCCATTGCTTGCCTGGCCTTTCATTCCACCGCGGATCAATTTCATACCCGCCCTCAACTCATTCGCGTTGGGTGTCGTTTTGGCGGCGAGCATCCTGATCCTGTTCATCACTCTCAGGATGGATCTGGCTGTTCTATCCTCGCGCAGCGAAGGTCTGGCCCAGATCGGCCCGAACACCATTTCCTTCATCTGTGCACTGGGTTTGTTCTGCGCATGGCACCTGGGCGCAGGCACGGCAAGCGGGATCGCTTCCTGGCTGTACTTCATCCTCGTCGGGCTGTTCAGTACCGTGGTGCTGCTGACGTTCAGCAAGACGATCATTTTGGTGTGCATGGTGGCGCTGATCCTGCCGCGCGTCTCATTTGGCAGCCTCAAGTCGGTCTTGCTGACGATGATGTTGGGCGTGTTGAGTTCAATTGCGCTGCTGATGGTGTTCCTGCTCGTCGAAGACCAGGTCTATGACTATCTGGAGAGCAAGAACTCGCTTTCCAACTTGTCGGGTCGGACCCTGATCTGGGAGGAAATCCTGCACAGCCTTAGCGGTTGGCGTTTCATTCTTGGTGCGGGTTACAACGCTTCGATCAATGTTTCACAGGCCGCCGGGTTTCAAGTGTTTGGTACCGAGGCGTTTGCGCAGGCACATAACGCGCTGATCGAAGCCATCGTCAATACCGGTCTGCTGGGGGCGGTCATGTTGATGAGCGCCGTGGTGTTGTCGTTTGCAGTGTTGTGCCGACGACTCAATACCTACGATGAGCATGAAAGCCGGCTGAGTGTCAGGTTGATGTTCTCGATCATGACCATGTTTCTGGCGCGGGCGATCACCGAAGGATCATTTGCCCAGCCTGGAACCGTGGACACTGCAATCATATTTTTCCTGGTAGGTTGTATTTCCGTAGTCAAGGCGGATCGCGAGTGCAGGCTTTCTCTGCGTGCGGTGTGAGCGTGACGACGGGGTGAGTGAGGTTGTGAAATGAAAGTGTTGTTGGCGCACAAGTACCATAGCCTCAAGGGTGGCGCGGAAGTTTTTTATTTTGAAGTGGCTAACTGCCTGAAGCGTCATGGGCATGAGGTGGCTTTTTTTAGCACGGAAAGTGACGAGAATCTTCAGGGCAATGATCCTCTGTTCGTGGTGCCCGAGCCACAATATCTGTCAGGTCGCCTGATGACCCGATTGGCGGCCGCCAAGGATATCTTTTATTCGGTGCATAACCGCAAGGCCATGCTGGCGGCGATCGACGCCTTCAAGCCGGACCTGATTCATGCTTTTGCGATTCATGTGCACCTGACGCCAGCCATTCTTGAGGCCGCCAAGGAACGGGGTATTCCGGTGATCATGTCGTGTAATGATTACAAGCACATCTGTCCGAATTATAAGTTGCATGATGGCAAGGCGCTCTGCGAGTCGTGCAAGGGGGGGCGGTTTTATAATGCCGCGCTCAAGCGCTGTAGCAAGAACTCGCTGATCTTCAGTGTCGCTTCGGCGTTGGAGGCTTATATTCACCGCATTTCGAAAGTCTATGACAGGCTTGTGGATAAGTATCTGTTTTCCAGCGTGTTCATGTTGGAAAAGACCCGTGAATTTTGGCCGGGCAAAGCCTTTCGCGCAGGCATCCTGAAAAACCCCTTCGATGTCGGGGCGTTTCAGCCCGTTTATACCGGGGACTATGCGCTTTACTTTGGCCGGGTCATTGAAGAGAAAGGCGTCGACCGGATCATCGAGGCTGTAGAGAAGCTATCGATTCCTGTAAAGATCGTGGGCGATGGACCTGACCTTGCGCATTTGAAGGCACTGTGTGAGCACAAGCATCTTACCCATGTCGAATTTTTGGGACCGCTGTGGGGAGATGCGCTTAAACCTGTCCTCGAAGGCGCGCGTTTCATTCTGGTGCCCTCTCTTTGGCACGAGAACTTCCCCTATGTGATCTTCCAGGCATTTGCCGCCGGGAAGCCGGTCATAGGTTCGCTGCGCGGGGGCATTCCTGAATTGATCAGCGCCGAGCGCGGCTTGCTGTTCGAGCCCGATGATCCCCATGCCCTGGCTGCCTGCATGAAACAACTTTGGAACGATGCGCCGCTCTGCACACGCCTGGGCATCAATGCTCGAGAGTATGTCGAGTCTGAGTTTTCCGATCAGGTTTTCTACGAGACGTTGATGCGACACTACAACGAAGTCCTGTCATGAGAGTTCTGGTATTGGGAGGGCATGGCTTCATCGGTGCCAATGCCTCGAGAGCGTTGCTCGAAGCAGGACATGAAGTGGTGACATACGCCAGGCGTTCGAACGGGCGCGTACCCGGAACGCGTTGGATCGAGGCCGACTTTAATGATGCCGTTGCATTATCCGCAGCCCTTGAAGGTATCGATGCGGTGGTGCATTCGATCAGTGCCACCGTGCCGTCCAGCAGTGCACTGGACCCCATGGCGGATATCAATCAGAACCTGATCGCGACAGTAACCTTGCTTCAGGCCATGCAGCGCAGCGGCACGCGCAAGTTGGTATTTCTATCTTCGGGCGGAACGGTCTACGGCAATCCGCAGTACACACCGGTTACGGAGCAGCACGCGCTGGATCCGATTTCAAACTATGGTGCCGTCAAGGTGGCCATCGAGAAATTTATTGGTGTGGCTCGCGCCGCCTGGGGATTGCAGGCGGTCATTTTGCGTCCCTCCAATCCATTTGGTGTGCTTCAGGATATCTCCAAGGGGCAGGGGTTTATTTCTACGGTGCTGGGTAATCTTTTGGAGCAGAAGACCACCCAGATATTCGGTGATGGCTCGGTCGTTCGGGACTATGTCTATGTCACCGACCTTGCACGTCTGGTCGTTCGCGCCGTCGAGGCGCAGGTGGATGGAGTATTCAATGCCGGTTCAGGTTGTGGGCACAGTATCAATCAAGTGATCGACGCCGTTCAGAACATTACCGGTCGGTCTGTCCCTGTCCATCGTCTGCCTGCACGAGGTTTTGATGTGCGGGAGATCGTGTTGGATTGTACAGCAGCAGGTGAGGCTTTCGACTGGAAGCCTGTCATATCACTTGAACGCGGCATTGCCATGCAATACGCATGGCTCAAGACCCAATACTGAAAGTTTTTGTGGGGAGTTTTCATGCGTCGCCAGTTGTCGATTTTGGGTATCCGGGGCATTCCTGCCGGACACGGTGGGTTCGAGACCTTTGCTGAGAAATTGTCCCTGTACTTGGTAAGCAAGGAATGGGATGTGGTGGTTTATTGCCAGGAAGAGGGCGAAGGGGCTGTTACTGAAAGTGCCTGGAACGGTATTCGCCTGGTGCATATCCCTGTCAAACAAACAGGTGCACTGGGGACGATCGTGTTTGACTGGAGGGCGACGTGTCTTGCCCTCAAGTCGACCGGGCTGTTTTTGACGTTGGGCTACAACACCGCCCTCTTCAACGTCCTGCAGAGACTCAAAGGTCAAGTCAATGTCATCAATATGGATGGCATTGAATGGAAGCGTAAAAAATGGGGGCGAATCGCCAAGACCTGGTTCTGGATCAACGAGCGTATCGGTTGTCTTACCGGTAATTATCTGGTTGCGGATCATCCGCGCATAAGGGCGCATCTGGCGACGCGCGTGAGTGCGGCAAAGATTTCCATGATCCCCTACGGCGCAGAACAGGTGCTGGATGCCGATGCTTCTGCGTTGGAGGCTTTCTCGCTGGCGCCACAGGCTTTTTCCGTAGTAATCGCCAGGCCCGAGCCCGAGAACTCCTTCCTTGAAATTGTTCGAGCCTTCAGCCTGCGACCGCGACAACACACGTTGGTCGTTCTCGGCAAGTTCGATGTGGATCGCAATGCCTACCACCGGGCAATCGTCGCGGCAGCCAGTAACGAGGTGATATTCCCTGGCGCTATCTACGACAGTCGCAAGATCAATGCCCTGCGTTTCTATAGTCGTTTCTACATTCATGGGCATCAGGTTGGTGGTACCAATCCCTCGCTTGTCGAGGCGTTGGGGGCGGGATGTGCGGTCATTGCTCATGACAACCCGTTCAACCAATGGGTTGCAGGGGCGGCTGCCCGCTATTTCGCAGACGAACGCCAGTGCGCGCAGCTGTTCGACCAGATTCTGACAGATGACTCGATCCTGCAGCCGATGAAAACATGCAGCCAGGAGCGATTCGAGCAGCAATTCACCTGGCCGCGGATTTTTTCTGAATACGAAGCGCTTCTCACCAAGGCTTACGAAAACGTTTGATGTATCGGCTCAAGCCGTTTCAGGACTGGTAAACGACATGCACGTCACCTCACCGTACAACGCAACATTTTCCGAGCGCTATCCCATTCCCTTGCTGGTGGCGCTGGTGGATATGGTTATTGTGGTATCAGCTTCTTTCCTGGCACATCTCTATCGCTTCGATGAGATAGAGATGACAGGGCGTTATAGCAGCGCAACGCTTATCACCGCGATCGTGGTCGTTCTATGCCTGGCGATGGGAGGCAGTTACGGAACCCAGCGGGGCTATTCGATCTGGCGCCAGTTTGGTGTGCTGGGCATCTGCTGGTGCGCTGCGGCCGGAATACTGTTTGCGCTCACATTCTTTCTCAAGGAGTCGGACAACTTTTCGCGTATCTGGTTTGCAGTGACGCTCGTCAGTGGTGGGTTGTTGAGCCTGTTGGTCCGAGCAGCGGCATACCTGAGCCTACGCCAGCTCAGGGTGTCTGGAATGAACCTGAAATCAGTACTGGTCGTGGACGGTGGTGGCTATCTTGGAGCGCGTCTACCAGTTGGGACGAACTTGGATGGCAACGGTTTCAGGATTGCCGTCTGCATGCCTCTGGATGACAAGGAGTACTGGATGGCTGCACTGGTCGAAGCAGTCGATCGGCATGCGGTGCATGAGGTGTGGTTGTGCCTGCCGCTTGCCCAGGGTGAGCGGGTAGAGCCCATTCTTTATGCGTTGCGACACCATACCGTCGCCATCCGGTTCTTGCCGGAGTGGGGAGATGTCAAGCTGCTGAATCACCGGGTCAGCCATATTGCCGGGATGTATTCCCTTGACCTCAGTTACTCGCCGATGGATGGGGTCGCTCGCATCGTCAAACGTCTGGAGGACCTGATTATCGGCACTATCATAAGTGTCTCGATCCTGCCGCTTTGCCTGTTCATCGCCATCACGATCAAGTTGACGTCGCCGGGCCCCATCGTGTTCAAGCAATACCGGACCGGTATCAATGGCACGCGCTTCAAAGTCTACAAGTTCCGTTCGATGGTGATGCACGAGGAGCAGGAGGGCGAAGTCACCCAGGCCTTCAGGGGTGATGGTCGCATCACGCCGATCGGTGCGTTTCTGCGACGCACGAGCCTGGATGAATTACCGCAGTTTTTCAATGTCCTGCAGGGGCGCATGTCTATCGTCGGTCCGCGACCCCATGCACTTGCGCATAACGAGTACTACAAAGATCTGGTCGAGTCCTACATGCAACGGCACAAGGTCAAGCCGGGCATTACCGGATGGGCACAGGTACGCGGTTATCGCGGCGAAACCGATACCCTGGAAAAGATGGAAAAGCGTGTCGAGCACGACCTTTGGTACATCGACAACTGGACTGTCTGGCTCGATACAAAAATTATTCTGCTGACCCTGTTCAAAGGGTTCATCAACAAGAATGCCTATTGAAAATCCTGACCTTGGTCGGTTTGAGAGCGTGAGTGTGAAGTTGGGTACCTCGTCAAGCGTGTGGCAGCGTGGATTGCTTTGGTCATTGGCCTTGGGCATGTTCGTTCTGATCAGTGGCAAGGTCTGGATAGAGTCTGGTAGCGGGCGAAATACCCAGGTCTACATCTTCCTGTTGTTGCCTGCACTCCTCGTGTTCATGGCGCGGTGCATCGCGGGGCGAATCCGCTTGCACCTTGTCGGGCCTTATCTACCTTGGTTGCTTTATTTGGGGTGGGTGGCGTTGAGTACGCTCTGGAGCGTAAATACGAGCGACGATCCGGCTACCTTGGCAAAACGCGGGTTGTTCATCGGCCTTTTCCTGTTGGCCGTGGACCTGTTCGTCCGTACCGATCGGCAACTTTTTATCAACGTGCTGAAACTCAGTGTGGGTGTGGTCGCGCTGGGGGCGCTCATGAGCCTGTTGTACCAGTACTTGTATCTGAACAACTCGCTTGCCTATCGTGAATTTCGCATCTTCAGGTTAGGTCTGCGCGAATACGCAGACTATGGCTGGCCGGTGGTGGCGGGTATTTTCCACGGTGCATTGGCAGTGCTGGCCTTGAACTTCGCGCTTGAGCGGCGTGCTCGGTTGTACCAGGTACTTTTCTGGTTGGCCGTGTTTGCCATTCTGTCGGCGTATGTGATTTGCACCTACACTCGTGGCGCCTGGGGGGCGCTTGCAGTTGCTGCGCTCATGTCCGTGTTGCTGAACCGCTCCCGGCGAGGCATGTACCTCCTGGGATGCGCAGCGCTGATCCTTCTGATCGCCTTGGTCGCTCTGCGTCATGAGCTGTGGTTTGAGCTGACCGAGCGCAAACTGTCGGGCCGTAGTCCGATCTGGGAGTACTTCTTTTCCGTAATGCCTGATCATTGGTTGTTTGGGCATGGTCTGGGCACGCCGTTCACGTTTATATGGGCGCATGAAGAAGCGGTTTCCCCGCATGCCCACAGCTTGTATCTACAACAGGTCTACGACAGTGGCCTGGTTTCGCTGCTGCTTTTACTGACGGGCATCTGTGGACTGTTTCGCCACTATCGGCGTTATCTCGCAGATCCTCTTTATCGTTCGGCACTCCCAGTGCTGGTCTTTGCGCTCATTGCCATGCTTACGGATGTCGAGCGTCTGTTCACGCGTCCGGGCGACTACTGGGTGGTCTTCTGGTTGCCCGTTGCGATTCTGTTGTCTGTGCGTTCCTGCGGGCGTCGGCTTGAACAGCTCGATGAAGCGCTCCCGACAGGGCATCCAGTACCTTTAGCGCTCACACTGCTGATGTTCGCTACCTTGCTGTTGCAAAACCGTGATCTCGCCTTTGCCAGCAACGATGACATCACGCGCTTGCGTGCTGTGCAGGATGTCTATCGGCACTTCGATTTTGCCGCAGGCGTACGTAACGGTATATGCCACTCCGTGAATCAGGAGACCTTCGAGCGCAATTGTCTGGATGTTCGGGATAAGACCATGGTGATCTGGGGCGACTCTCTGGCGGCTGCGCTCTATCCAGGCCTTGTTGCATTGCGCGATAGCAGGGCAGCCAACTACGGAATCGTGCAGGCGACGGACGGGGATGCGCCACCTTTGTTGCCGCGTAAAGGGCGAACGATCGATGGTAGGAGCCTGGCACCGGTCAACCGTTACAAGTTGCAGTTGATACAGCGCCTGCAACCCGATGTGGTGATACTGCACTGGTACATCTTTGGCGCCAATGCGATAGCTCGCAGGGACGAAGCGGTGGCAAGTCTGGCTCGCACGATCGCCGCGATCCACGAGGTATCTGCCAAGTCACGGGTGATTGTGCTTGGCCCAGCGCCAGCTTGGGACAAACCGCTGGTGAAGGTCGTGCTCGATTATTGGGGGGAAAACTTCAGGATGATTCCACGCTACAGCGATTCCCAGGTCGACCGGCGTATCGCACCTTGGGATCAGTTCCTGGAGCAGGAGGTGCCCAGGATGGGAGCCTCCTACCTGTCGCTGTATCAACGGTTGTGCAAGGGAGAGGCATGCATGGTTCGCGTTGGTACAGATACCAGCACCCTGACGATGGTCGATGCCACTCACATCAGTCGCGAGGGCGCGATCTATGTCATCTCCCAACTGGCCGACCAGTTATTCGGGCAGGGAGGTTAGCGATTGCTGCACAATCTGGAAATAAATGCCCTGGATCGTTCCGGTTGATTCTCGTGGGTTTCGCGCTAGGTTTCAAAGGCAGCCAAGGAAATGCTGCCTTTGAAATCGAACCCAAGGAGTCTATCGATGCGTAACACGGTCCTGTCCTATCTGCTGCTACCACTCTTCGCCTGCATGTCTTTCTCGATCTCTGCTGCACCTGGCAATGCAGGTAGCTCTACAGCGTCATTGTCACCCTCCAATGCTGCCCAGGTATCGTCGGGCGACGTCGCATCACAAGCGCTGGATCTCAACACAGCCCAAGCTTCGGCGCTGCAACAGGGCCTGTCGGGGATCGGCCAGGCCAAGGCCGAAGCCATCGTTGCCTACCGAGAGGCCAATGGGCCGTTCACCTCGGTAGATGAACTGCTTGAGGTCAAGGGTATTGGAAGCTCTTTGCTGGAGCGTAATCGCGACAAGCTGAAAGTGGAATAAAGTTGCTGGAGTGGCCGGCCGGCTTCGCGCTGGTCGGCTGTGACTCCTTCGACCTGCTATTTATCCTGCGCTTCCTTGGCGTCCATCTCCGCATTCCTCTCATGAACCTTCCTCAACTGCTCCTCGGTCAAGGGCAGTTTCTTCGCCGTATCGCGCAACATCATCAACCCACCGACGATCGAGCCGAGGGCTATGATGAGTATCAGCCAGGCATACCAGGGCATTGTCGTTCTCCTGTGATCGTTAATGTGCCGCGTGTCATTTCATTCGACCGACAACCCAGTCTGTACGTTCAATTATAGCCTTCGGCCATCGCCTGCCCAGCCAGTGGATCTGCGGCCCCCAAACCATGGCTTACTTCGTTTACAATGCGCGCCGTTTACGACTTGCCAAGAGACCTGACCATGTCCGCCTGCCAGACGCCCCTGATCGTCGCCCTCGATTTCCCTACCCGTGAGGCCGCCCTGAAGCTGGCTGACCAGCTCGATCCGGCGCTGTGCCGGGTCAAGGTCGGCAAGGAGCTGTTCACCAGCAGCGCCTCGGGCATCGTCGAGACCCTCTGCGCCAAGGGCTTCGAAGTCTTCCTCGACCTGAAATTCCATGACATCCCCAACACCACGGCAATGGCGGTCAAGGCTGCCGCGGAGATGGGCGTGTGGATGGTCAACGTGCACTGCTCCGGCGGCCTGCGCATGATGTCGGCCTGCCGTGAGGAGCTGGCCAAGCGCAGCGGGCCGCAGCCGCTGCTGATCGGCGTCACCGTGCTGACCAGCATGGAGCGCGAGGACCTGGCAGGTATAGGCCTGGATATCGATCCACAGGAGCAGGTGTTGCGTCTGGCGGCGTTGGCGCAGAAGGCCGGTATGGATGGCCTGGTGTGCTCGGCGCTGGAAGCGCCGGCATTGAAAGCTGCGCATCCGGCGCTGCAATTGGTGACTCCGGGTATTCGGCCGGCGGGCAGCGCCCAGGATGACCAGCGCCGTATCCTTACGCCGCGCCAGGCGCTGGATGCTGGCTCCGACTACCTGGTAATCGGCCGCCCGATCAGCCAAGCGGCGGATCCGGCAAAGGCGCTGGCGTCGGTGGTGGCCGAGATTCGCGGTTGATTCGAGCCAGGGGCTGCCATGCAGCCCATCGCGGTACAAGGCCGCTCCCGCACGGAGCGGCTAGCTGTATCCGTTTTAGACTTTCAGCACCAGCTTGCCGAAGTTTTCCCCGCTGAACAGCTTGAGCAGCGTTTCCGGGAAGGTTTCCAGCCCGTCCACAACATCCTCCTTGCTCTTGACCTTGCCACTGGCCAGCCAGCCAGCCATTTCCTGCGCAGCCTTGCCGTACTCCTTGACGTGGTCCATCACCACGAAGCCTTCCATGCGCGCGCGGTTCACCAGCAGCGACAGGTAGTTGGCCGGCCCTTTCACCGCCTCCTTGTTGTTGTACTGGCTGATGGCGCCGCAGATCACCACGCGGGCCTTGAAATTCAGGCGGCTCAACACCGCGTCGAGGATGTCGCCACCGACGTTGTCGAAATACACATCCACGCCTTTGGGGCATTCGCGCTTGAGGCCGGCGAGCACGTCTTCGGCCTTGTAGTCGATGACACCATCGAAGCCCAGTTCATCCTTGAGGTACTGGCATTTCTGCGTGCCGCCGGCGATCCCCACGACGTGGCAGCCCTTGAGCTTGGCAATCTGCCCGGCGATGCTGCCAACCGCGCCGGCAGCGCCGGAAATGACAACGGTTTCGCCGGCCTTGGGCTGGCCGACGTCGAGCAGGGCGAAGTAGGCGGTCATGCCGGTCATGCCCAGCGCAGACAAATAGCGGGGCAGGGGTGCCAGGCGCGGGTCGATCTTGTGCAGGCCCTGGGGCGTGCCGGTGAAGTAGTCCTGTACGCCAAGGGCGCCGCTGACATGGTCGCCGGGCTTGTAGTCCGGATGTTTGGAGGCGACGACTTCGCCGACGCCCAGCGCGCGCATCACCTCACCCAGGCCCACCGGCGGGATGTAGGACTTGCCTTCGTTCATCCAGCCACGCATGGCGGGGTCCAGCGACAGGTAGAGGTTGCGCACCTGGATCTGGCCGTCTGTGGGTTCGGCGGCGGGGCCCTGCTGGTAGTCGAAATCTTCGCGGCGCACGGCACCGACGGGGCGTTTGGCGAGCAGGAAGCGGCGGTTGGTCTGGGTCATGGTATCTCTCCCTGTAGATGGCAAAGCCTGTTGATAGACCGTCGAGCCTGGCCAGGCAAGGTTGACCGGGTTGGCGAATGCCCGGTAATCCACCTCGATGATCTGGCCGACAGCGCACAATCACTGCAAACGATGGTAGTCCAACCGTGCTCCTGATGATGCTGCCCAGCCGGGCGGTGCCCTGACTAGACTCGGTCTCTACTCGATCTCTGTGAAACAGGAGCCTGTGATGAGCATGACTTTTTCTGGCCAGGTCGCCCTGGTCACCGGCGGTGCGGCAGGTATCGGCCGAGCCACGGCCCAGGCGTTCGCCGCCGAAGGGCTGAAGGTGGTGGTGGCAGACCTCGACGTGGCCGGTGGCGAGGCAACCGTCGCACTGATTCGCGAAGCCGGTGGTGACGCGCTGTTCGTGACCTGCGATGTGACCCGCGACAGCGATGTGCGCCAGTTGCACGAGAAGATCATCGACGTCTACGGCCGCCTGGACTACGCGTACAACAACGCCGGAATCGAGATCGAGAAGGGGCGTCTGGCCGAGGGTAGCGAGGCCGAGTTCGACGCGATCATGGGCGTCAACGTCAAAGGCGTCTGGTTATGCATGAAATACCAGTTGCCGCTGCTGCTTGCCCAGGGCGGTGGCGCGATCGTCAACACCGCGTCGGTGGCCGGGCTGGGCGCAGCACCCAAGATGAGCATCTATGCTGCGTCCAAGCACGCGGTGATCGGCCTGACCAAGTCGGCGGCCATCGAGTATGCGAAGAAGGGGATTCGGGTCAACGCGGTGTGCCCGGCAGTGATCGACACCGACATGTTCCGCCGCGCCTACGAGGCCGATCCGCGCAAGGCCGAGTTCGCCGCAGCGATGCACCCGGTCGGGCGCATCGGCAAGGTCGAGGAGATCGCCAGCGCGGTGCTTTATCTGTGCAGCGATGGGGCGAAGTTCACCACCGGCCATAGCCTGGTAGTGGATGGTGGTGCGCTCGCGATCTGAGAATGCGCTACCAGCGCGCCTGCAATTTGCCGCTGTGGAAGATGTCGCGCCGTTCCAGTCGGCCGACATCCTGATGCTTGGCAATGGCGTAGATACGGTCGAATAGGTCGCGCTGAACGTTGGTGAAGTAGCGTTTCAAGGCATCTTCCACCAGCGCGTCGTACTCGGTCTCGGTGATAAAACGATAGACCTGGCGGTAATAGAAAAAGCCGATCTGGAACGCTAGCACTTCAGTGAAGTGGTTCGTTGGCGTGACAAAGCAGTTTTCCAGATCGACTGCCTGTGCGGGTTGGTTGCCTTTAACAGGCAGCATCAGGTTTCCAGCCCAAAGATCCATGTGGCTCACGCCGCGGCCATGTAGCGAGTGCAGCAGCTCGAAGGCGGTTTCTATCAGCTCGTTCACTCGCTGAGGCTGTTGCATCACCCAGTTGTACCCATCGATGTGGTCTTCCAGGTGTTCGATCAGCAAATAGAAGTGCTCAGGCAGGCCAAGGGCACCATGGCTGTAGCCGTAGCCCTTCAGCTTGGGGACCCGAGCGCCCCGCAAATTAGCCTCTCGGGTATTGATCAGTTCTTCCAGGCTCCAGTCGAACAGGCCGTTGCGCTTGCGAACGCCACGCTGGATTCGCCATTTCTTGCGCAGTGAATCCAAGCGCTCGCGTTTGACGAACAACCTGCTGTGCAAGCATTCCAATGGCTTGCTGACACGCTTGGCTATGGAGGCTTGGCCAATCACTTGCGCGAGCGCTTCACGCGTGGGTGTCGGAAGTGCTGCCTGAAGGTGCAACGTGGTCCGGCAGTGGTCAAAGGTGTGGGGGAAAAAACGCGAGCGAACCCAATCAAAACGCTTCACAAACATCCTTGTTAGTATCAAAAAGCCATCGTCATATTTTTGTAATGTTACACTTTTTTAATCTTTTTGACATTTGTTCATTTCTCTTGCGCTGACCACTGCAGACATTTAATTCTTTAGCGTCTGGCGACTTGCTCTGCATGTACGCTTGCCAGGGGAGTAGAGGGCTTTCGCAACAGCAACGCAGGCCACTGACAGGGCCATCCCGAACAACACCAGCGCCATGCGCGAGCCGAGGCGATCACTGAGCAGCCCGGTGAAGATCACCGGCAGGCTGAAACCCAGGTAGGCGAGCAGGAAAAAACCGGCGCTGGCGCGGGTCTTCTGGTTCCCTGCAAGAGTGTTTACCGCCGCCAGCCCACCAAGATAGATGAAGCCATAGCAGGCGCTGCTGGCGGCCACTGCGCCTGCCAGTACCGCTGCCAGCCTGCCGTTTTCGGCACCCCAGGCCAACAGGGCGTAGCTCAGTGGCAGGATCGCCAGGCCGAGCAGCGTGGCGCGCACGCTTGCCAGGCGCCGAGCCAGCGGCTGGAACAGCAGGCCGCAACTGATTACGCAGAAGGTGGAAAAGCCCGACCACTCGCTCAGCCCGTGCTGGCGCAGTACACCGGGCAGCAGCGCGATGACCAGCCCGGTGCAGGCCCAGGCCAGCAGGATCGCCAGGCCGAAAGGCAGGCTGCCGGGTGGATAGCAGGGCAGGCGCAGCATGGCGCCGTGTTGTGTCGGACGACGGTCAGGCAGGCGCCACACCAGCAATAGGGCGACGGCGGCCAGCAGCAGTTGCAGGTAGAAGCTACCCGGGCTCAGGCTCGGGCCACGCAACAGGAACAGACTTGTCAGTGCCGCACCCAGCCCGAAGCCCAACGAGGTGCTGGCGGTTACCCAGTTGGCAGCCCGGGTACTGTCAGCGCCGCCCAGCAGTTCTCCCATGTAGGCGGTCGCGGTGGTCGTCGCCAAGGCCGTACCGACGCCCATCAGCAGGCGGGTCATGGCGAGGGTTTCGAGGCCGGGTGCGAGCAGGACGAGGGTTGTGGCCAGCATCGACAGTAGCAATGCGGCCATGATCAGGGGGCGGCGGCCGACCCGGTCCGCCAAGCCACCGAAGGCCAGCAGCACGGGAAGCACACCCAGTACATAGCTGGAGAATGCCAGGGCAGTGGCAGCGGCGCCGTATCCGGACAGGTCGGCGTAGGTGGTGTAGAGCGGTGCCTGCAGATTCACGGCGAGGGTGATCAGGCACAGGGCGAAGGCCAGGCGGGCGGGCATGGAGAGTCCATAGGCAAGAGGGTGGTGCAGCCACATTGGCGTGATCACGATGCAGCGACAAGGCACACATTTACGCGATTTATGCTTAACTGTTCCCTTGAAAAAAACAAACACTTCACCATGCACATTCCTCTGGATCGCCTCAGCCGCACACCTCTGGTGCAACAACTTACCGAGCATCTGCAAGCCTGGATCGAGACACAGCGCCTGCGCCCCGGTGCGCGGCTGCCGTCGATTCGCACCTTGGCCAGCACTCTAGACGTCAGCCAATCCTGTGTGATCGACGCTTATGACCGTCTGGTGGCCATTGGCTGGCTCGAGGCGCGCCATGGTGCCGGCTTCTTCGTCGCCGAGCGCAAGCCGGGGGTGGCCCAGGAGGATGCCATGGCCTGGGGCGATGCCATCGATGGCAGTTGGCGGCAGTTCAGCGACGGCCACGATGCCATGCTCAAGCTCGGTTGTGGCTGGCTGCCCACCGCCTGGCATGCGCGTGAGGCCCTGGCCCAGGCGATACGTCTGGTCAGCCGTGGCGACCCCGAAGACCTGTTCCGCTATTGCTCGCCGCTGGGGTTGGCCAGCCTGCGCCAGCAGTTGCACAAGCGCCTGTCGCAGCTGGATATCCCCACCGCTCCTGAACGCATTCTCACCACGCAAGGCGGCAGCCATGGCCTTGACCTGCTGGTGCGGACCCTGCTCAAGCCCGGCGATACGGTGGTGGTCGAAAGCCCCGGCTACTACAACTTGTTCACCCTGCTGCGTCAGCATCAAGTGCACATGCTGCCTTTGCCGCGCACGCCTTCGGGCCCTGATGTGCAGGCGCTCGAGCGGCTGCTGGTCGAGCATCGCCCGCGTTGCCTGTTCGTCAACAGTCTGTACCAGAACCCGACTGGCACCAGCCTCAGCCCCAAGACCGCCTATCGCTTGCTGGAGCTGGCACGCGAGCATGACCTGCGGATCGTCGAGGATGACATCTACGCAGACTTCCAGGACGGCCCGGCCACGCGGCTGGCGACGCTGGACAGCGAACAGCGGGTGATCTACCTGGGCAGCTTTTCCAAGACCCTGAGCAGTGCCCTGCGGGTCGGCTACATCGCCGCCGACGCCGAGCTGATCGGCCAACTGGCGCAGTTGAAGATGGTGACCGGTATCGGCACTTCACGCTTCGTCGAGCAAGTGGTCGGGCAGATGCTAGCCAACGGCAGCTACCGCAAGAGCGTGCAGCGTTTGCGGCTGCGCCTGGCCCAGCACATGGCCAAGTTGCTGGGGCAACTGGAAGCGTTCGGGTGGGAGGTGTTCTGCGAGCCCTATGGCGGCATGTTCGTCTGGGCGCGGGTGCCGGGCCGGGATTTCGCCTGGCTCGATCGCCTGGCGCTGGAGCATTCGGTGCTGCTGACCCCGGGCAGCGCTTTCGATCATCTGGGAGCCGACAGCGACTGGCTGCGCATCAATGTCGCGTACGGGCAGGACATCCGCGCCCAGGCCTTCTTCTCACATGCAGGGCGACCTGCAGATAGCTGAAAACGACAGGGGCATAGCTATTTGACACCATTCTGACGTCAAGCCCTTGTGAGCCGGCCGGCACGGTTGTCACTCTTGGTATTCGGGAACACCTGAATGGGCAAGGGGGAGCGGCGATGGGGGCGACCAAGCGCGGTAGTCTGTCCAATCTGGGCATGGCACGTAAACTCGGCCTGGGCTTCGCCCTGGTGCTGCTGTTGACCCTGGCGGTGGCGGCCATCGGAGTGTACGCCCTGAACAATGTCGGCCAGCGCTTCGATGGGCTGCGCCAGATGGGCGAGGTCAATACCGACCTGCTGCGCCTGCGCCAGCATGAGCAGGCCTTCGCCCTGCGTTCCGACATCAAGGAGGCCGAGGCGCTGCGTGCGGGCTTGCAGACGTTGCTCGAGCGCGTACGTGGCCTGCCGGCACTGGCGGCGAGCGAGGCGGATCTCAATGCCTATGGCCAGGCGTTCGATGCCTTTGTCGAGGCCGTGCAGGCCAAGGAGCTGGCGCTGGATACGGCTGGCTGGTCGGTTTCCAGCGTCGCCAACAATCTCGATGTGCTGCAGGCCGGGCTGGCGGACGATGGCGCCTACACCCTCAAGCAGTCTCAGGGCCAGCAGGGCAGCGAGTTTCTCGATCAGGCCGCGCAGGTGGCCCAGGTCTCGCGCCTGATGCTGCAGGCGATGGACGAGGCGCGGGTGCGTCTGGAGCAGGGGCGCAAGGGGGAAGAGGCGGTGTCCGCCGGGCGCATCGCACAGACGGTCGAGGCGGCGAATCTGGTCGATCAGCTCAAGACCTCCGTCACCGATTCCGGTTACCAGAGCGTGCTGGGTGAAGTGGCCGGGCATATCGCCACCTTCTCCGACAAACTCAACGAATACACCGATGAACTGGCCAAGGAGCAGGGCACCAAGACCCAGTTGCAGGCCAGCGCCGAACAGGTCACCAGCCGGGTTGACCAGGCTTATGCGGCGCAGCAGGAAGCCATGCGCCAGGAGCTGCTGCACAACGCGCTGGCCATCGCCATCGCCACGGCCCTGGCGTTGCTGGTGGGCATCGTTGCCGCCTGGCTGATCACGCGCGCCGTGGTAGGGCCGCTCAAACGGGTGATCGACAGCGCCCAGCGCATCGCGGCCGGCGATCTGGTGGTCGAGGCGCAAGTGGCGGGGCGCGATGAGGTGGGGCAACTCACCCTGGCCATGCAGCAGATGGCCGCGGGGCTGTCAGGTATCGTCAGCGGATTGCAGCAGGGCATCGAACAATTGGCCGGCAACGCCCAGGCGCTGTCGGCGGTGACCGAGCAGACCAACCGCGAGGTGGGCAGCCAGAAGGAGGAGACCGAACAGGTCGCCACCGCGATGCAGCAGATGACCGCGACCGTGCACGATGTGGCGCGCAATGCCGAGGAGGCAGCGCAGGCGGCACAGGATGCCGACGACAAGGTCGAGTCCGGTCAGCAGGTGGTGCGCCAGAGCATGCAGCGCATCGAACAGCTGGCCGAGGCTGCGGAAACCGCCAGCGCCGGCATCGACAGCCTGAGTGCCGAGATCCACACCATCGGCGATGTACTGGAAGTGATCAAGAGCGTCGCCGAGCAGACCAACCTGCTGGCGCTCAACGCGGCGATCGAGGCCGCGCGCGCCGGTGAGCAGGGCCGTGGTTTTGCTGTGGTGGCTGATGAAGTGCGGGCCTTGGCGCGGCGTACCCGGCAGTCGACCGAGGAGATCGAGCGCCTGGTGGCCAGCCTGCGCGGCAATGCCCAGCAGTCGGTGGCGCAGATTCGTGGCAGTACCGAGCTGGTGCGCATGGCCGTGGCCGATGCGCTGCATACCGAAAGCGCCCTGGGCAGCATCGCCTCGGCGGTGTCGCTGATCCAGCAGATGAACCAGCAGATCGCTGCGGCAGCGGAGCAGCAGAGCTCGGTGGCCGAGGAGATCAGCCGCAGCGTCACACAGATTCGCGGCAGTGCGGATCAGGCGGCGCTGGCGATGCAGGACAATGCGCGGTCGAGTGTGGAGCTGGCGCAGTTGGGGGATGAGTTGAAGGGGATGGTGGGGCATTTCCGCTTGGGATGAGGCTGGCCTCTTCGCGGGCAAGCCCGCTCCCACAGGTACGGCGCAGCCTTCAATACTGCTGGACCTCTGTAGGAGCGGCGGTTCGCCGCTGCGACTTGCCCGCGAAGAGGTCGGTACAGGCAACCAATAACCTTTACCCCTTGCGCGGACTCAGTATCAGCAAGGTAATCACCCCCGCCACGATCCCCCAGAACGCCGAGCCGATCGAGAACAGCGTCAGCCCCGAAGCCGTCACCATGAAGGTGATCAGCGCCGCCTCACGCTCCCGTGCCTCGCTCATCGCCACGGTCAACCCGTTCATGATCGAGCCGAACAGCGCCAGCGCCGCGATCGACAGCACCAGCTCCTTTGGCAGCGCCGCGAACAGCGCCGCCAAGGTCGCGCCGAACACCCCGGCGATGCCATAGAAGATTCCACACCAGAGCGCCGCGGTATAGCGCTTGGCCGGGTCTTCATGGGCATGCGGGCCGGTGCAGATCGCCGCGCTGATGGCTGCCAGGTTGACCCCATGCGAACCGAAGGGTGCCAGCAGCAGCGAGGCGAAACCGGTCGCCGAGATCAGCGGCGAGGCCGGCACCTGGTAGCCGTCGGCGCGCAGCACGGCAACGCCGGGCATGTTCTGCGAGGTCATCGCCACCACGAACAGCGGGATGCCGATGCTGATGGTCGCTGCCAACGAGAAGCTCGGCGTGGTCCAGACCGGTTTTGCCACCTCCAGATTGAAGTGGCTGAAGTCCAGCAGCCCCAGCATGCCGGACAGCGTCGTGCCGACCACCAGCGCGGCCAGCACGCAATAGCGCGGCGACAGGCGCTTGACCAGCAGGTAGCTGAAGAACATGCCCAGTACCAGCAGAGTGCGATGCTGGGCGGCGACGAAGATTTCGCTGCCGATC
The DNA here is from genome assembly GCA_014268975.2 of Pseudomonas wayambapalatensis. Taxonomy (GTDB): domain Bacteria; phylum Pseudomonadota; class Gammaproteobacteria; order Pseudomonadales; family Pseudomonadaceae; genus Aquipseudomonas; species Aquipseudomonas wayambapalatensis. The sequence goes on from CP077096.1 coordinate 1,793,913, forward strand.
TTGAACAGGATCCCAGCCAGCAAGGCCGACGCCAGCGACGCCGGAATACGCCGCACCAGGCGCTCGAAACTGCCGGTCAAGCCGCAGACCAGCACCAGCACGGCGCAGGTGATGTAAGCGCCGATGGCTTCGCCATAGCTGACACCGCCAAGGCTGGTGATCAGCAACGCTGCGCCCGGCGTCGACCAGGCCACGGTGATCGGGGTGCGGTAGCGCAGTGACAGGCCGATGCTGCACACCGCCATGCCGATCGACAGGGCCCATATCCACGAGGAAATCTGCGCGGTGGTCAACCCGGCGGCCTGGCCAGCCTGGAACATCAGTACCAGGGAGCTGGTATAGCCGGTCAGCATGGCGATGAAACCGGCGACCACCGCTGATGGGGCGCTGTCCGCCAGTGGGCGCAGACGCGTGGAAGTGGCGTCGGTCATGGGGCATTCCTTGTTCATGTAAGCAGTTTTTTCAGATTAACGCGGGCGAATCGGAAGCTTGCCATACAGCAGTCATTGCTTTTAGCCGTACAGTCCCCAACTATTGGGCGCTGACCTGCAACTGCACAGGAGGGGAGGGGCGATGTACAAGGTTTATGGGGATTACCAGTCGGGCAACTGCTACAAGATCAAGTTGATGCTGAATCTCCTGGGGCGCCCATATGAGTGGCACTCGGTGGACATTCTCAAAGGCGAAACCGAGACCCCCGAGTTTCTGGCCAGAAACCCCAATGGCAAGGTACCGGTGCTGGAGCTCGAAGACGGTACTTGCCTGTGGGAATCCAACGCGATCCTCAACTTCCTCGCCGATGGCAGCGAGTTCCTGCCGGCCGAGCCGCGCTTGCGCACCCAGGTGCTGCAATGGCAGTTCTTCGAACAGTACAGCCATGAGCCTTACATCGCCGTGGCGCGTTTCATCCAGTTCTACCTGGGGTTGCCGGACGAGCGCCTCGAGGAATATCGCAAGTTGCACAAGGGTGGCTACAAGGCCCTCAAGGTGATGGAGCGTCAGTTGCAGATGACGCCGTACCTGGTGGGCGAGCACTATTCGATCGCTGATGTCGCGTTGTATGCCTACACCCACGTGGCGCAGCAGGGTGGGTTCGACCTGGCCGAGTATCCGGGGGTGAGGGCCTGGCTGGTGCGGGTGGCCAGCCATCCGCGGCATGTGCCGATGGTGGATTGATCGGCCTGGCAGCGGCGCAGCCCTTGTGGCGGCCGCTGCAGGCCAGGCTCAGACCGACCCGAAGCGCTTTTCCAGATAGCCGATGATGTCCTTGGATTCATACATCCAGGTCACCTTGCCGTCATCTTCGATACGCAGGCACGGCACCTTTACCCGGCCGCCGCCTTCCTGCAGCGCCTGGCGGTGTTGCGGGTCGCTCTTCGCATCGCGCAGTGCCACCGGCACGTTGAGGCGGTGCAGGGCACGGCGGGTCTTGACGCAGAACGGGCAGGCGTGGAACTGGTACAGCGCCAGCCCCTTGGCCTGCTGCTCGACCTGGGCCTGGGCGGCGGCGTCGCGCTTGCGCTTGGCCGGGCGGCTGATCCAGTCGCCGAACACGATGAGCTGGCCGAGGCCGACCCGCAGGGCTTTGACGATCATGGGCAACTCCTGATCTGTGGGGCACAACGGAAAATAAAAAGCCGACCCCGAGGGGTCGGCTTCGCGCAGAGTCCGATCACTTGATCAGGCTGAGGAATTCACTGCGGGTGGCGGCGTTCTCGCGGAACTCGCCAAGCATCACCGAAGTGATCATGCTCGAGTTCTGTTTCTCGACGCCGCGCATCATCATGCACATGTGCTTGGCTTCGATGACCACCGCAACGCCTGCGGCGCCGGTAACCTTCTCCACGGCCTCGGCGATCTGGCGGCTGAGGTTTTCCTGGATCTGCAGGCGACGTGCGTACATGTCGACGATCCGTGCCACCTTGGACAGCCCCAGCACCTTGCCCTTGGGCAGGTAGGCCACATGGGCCTTGCCGATGAACGGCAGCATGTGGTGTTCGCACATCGAATAGAGCTCGATGTCCCGGACCAGCACCATCTCGCTGTTGTCCGAAGTGAACAGCGCACCGTTGGTGACTTCTTCCAGGGTTTGTTCGTAACCGCGGCAAAGGTACTTCATGGCCTTTGCGGCCCGCTTGGGCGTGTCGAGCAGGCCCTCACGGGAGACGTCCTCGCCGATCTGGCTGAGGATCTCGGTGTAGTTCTGTTCCAGGGACATGGATCTACCTGTGGGAAAAAACGCAAAAACGAAGGTTACGGCGGCAAACGCGGCGCTGCAAGCGTGATGTCATTCGTCGCGACCGTCGAGCATGGTCCGCTTGAGCATCACGTACAAGGCGCCGGTGCCGCCATGACGGGCCTGGCAAGAGACGAAACCGAGCACCTGCGGGTGCTGGCGCAGCCAGGTGTTGACGTGGCTCTTGATCATCGGGCGCTTGCCGTCGATACGCGCAGCCTTGCCATGGGTGACCCGCACGCAGCGCACTTCCAGCTTGGTGGCTTCGGCGATGAAGTCCCACAGCGTTTCGCGCGCGCGTTCAACGGTCATGCCGTGCAGGTCGAGGCTGCCCTCGAAGGCGATCTGGCCGAGCTTGAGCTTGCGGATCTGGCTTTCCTGCACGCCGTCGCGGCGCCACATCAGCTCGTCTTCGGCGCCAACGTCGATGACGAACTGGTCCGACATGCCATCGACTACCAGCGGCTGGTCGCTGCGCACGGTCGCAGCCTGGCGCAGGCCGGCCAATTGCTTGCGGTCAGCCTTGGGCTTGCCGACTTCGGCGCGGTCGTGCGCGATGGGCTTGACGCCCCGCACCTCGCTGCGGAAGAGGGAAAAGTCGTCGTCTTGCATGTGTGCCTCCACGTGGGCGGCGTATTCTACGCGATCGGCCCCGCGTCGTCAGTACCGCTGCGGTCAACGCTCAATCATGCTTTTTCATCAGGTGCGGCGACAGGTTCAGCTCCCGTCCACGGCGCAGGCGAATGCGGCTGCGCCGCCAGAAGCGCACTCCCAGGTACAGCATCAGCAGCCCGACCACAGCGAGGATGGCCGACAAGGGACGGTTGGCGTTGAGTTCGGCCAGGGCCTGGTAGTTGCCCAGCAGCCCGGCGATACCGGCCATGGCCAGGAGAATGCCCAAGGTGGCGAGCAGGGCGGACAGGCCGGCAGCCAGGCGCGCGCCCCAGTTGCCCGGCTCGTGCGGGCGCAGGCGCCTGGCATCGAAACTGCCTTTGAGCTTCATTCCGTGTTCCTCTGTAGGTATCCGGAATCAGACCTGTGCTCGCCCTTCGGGTTCCGCCCGGCTGCCGGGCGGTTGCGCAGTCAGATCAGGCTGGCGGTCGGGGCGACACAGGCAAAGTTGTCGGCCATCACGGCCATCTCGCACTGGTGGATCTGCGCGGCCGGGATGACCGTATCCTTGAGCGCCAGGTCACGGGTGGCCGAGGCGTCTTCCACCAGAGTGCAGCGATAACCATAGTCCTTGGCGCGGCGCACCGTGGTGCTGACGCTGGAGTGGCTCATGAAACCGCAGACGATCAGGTCCAGGTGGCCGAGCTCCTGCAGCGTCTCGTGCAGCTTGGTGTTCTTGAAGGCGTTGGGCATGCGCTTCTCGATGACGATTTCATCGCCTTGCGGCTCGAGGCCCGGAATGAATTCGCCGGCCGGCCCCTGTGGGTCGAAACGGCCACCGACGGTGCCGAGGTGGCGGACATGGATGATCGGACGGCCGGCCTTGCGGGCAGCCTCGAGCAACTTGGCAATGTTCGCCACGGCCTCGTCCATGCCCGACAGCGCCAGCGGACCGCTCAGGTACTCCTTTTGCGCGTCGATGACGATCAGGCTGGCTTGGCTCAGCCTGGCCGGCGGGTAGTCGCGGCCGGTGAGGCGGAACATCGTGGTTGGAACGGACATCAAGGGCTCCTTGGAAGGGCTTTTATCCCTCTATTCTCCCTTGCCTCGGCGCCAATGTGAATGGTTGACAACGCAGACGGCATGATTACTGGCCTGTGGCTATCCGAACGGGAACCGGTGGAACATTTCAGCCGGGGGACTGTTAGACTTTCGCACAGTCTGAAAAGGAGTACTCCGTGATCACATCCCGCCTGCGCACCCTGCGCGACCACATCCGCTGGGCGGTCAGCCGCTTCCATGAGCACGAGCTGTTCTTCGGCCATGGCGCCGACAACGCCTGGGACGAGGCCCGCCTGCTGGTGCTCGGTGCCGTGCACTTGCCCTGGGAGGTGGCCGACAGCTACCTGGACTGCCAGCTGGAGGATGACGAGCGGGTGCGCCTGCAGCACTTGCTCAAGCGACGCATCGAGGAGCGGGTGCCGACCGCCTACCTGCTGGGCGAGGCGTGGTTCTGTGGCATGTCGTTCATCGTCGACGAACGTGTACTGATACCGCGCTCCCCGATCGGCGAATTGATCGAGAAGCGCTTCGAGCCTTGGCTGGCCAGCGAGCCGGCGCGGATCCTCGACCTGTGCACCGGCTCCGGCTGCATCGGTATCGTTGCCGCCGATGTGTTCCAGGAGGCCGAGGTGGTACTGGCCGACTTGTCCTTCGACGCACTCGAAGTGGCCAATCAGAATATCGAGCGCCACGGCCTCGACCAGCGGGTGTTCACCGTGCAGGGCGATGGTTTCGCCGGGCTGCCTGGGCAGCGTTTCGACCTGATCCTGTCCAATCCGCCTTATGTCGACGCCGAGGATTTCGCCGACATGCCCACCGAATACCACCACGAGCCGGAGCTTGGCCTGGCCTGTGGCAACGACGGTCTGGACCTGGTGCGACGCATGCTTGCCGAAGCCGCTGATCACCTGACCGAGAAGGGCTTGTTGATCGTCGAGGTGGGCAACAGCCAGGTGCATGTCGAAGCCCTCTACCCGGAGGTGGACTTCGCCTGGCTGGAGTTCGAGCGCGGTGGCCACGGCGTGTTCATGCTCACGGCGCAACAGTGCCGGGACCACCAGGAGCTGTTTGCTTCGCGAGTATGAGGCTTCGGTCGCGGGGCAGGCCCCCGCGATCCGGCGTCAGCGGGTGGCGATCCAGATCAGCAGGCCGGCCTGGAACACTGCAAAGGCCACCAGGCAGGTGATGGTGAAGCGCAGACCGCTGTCCTCGCGGCGGTACTTGGCCACACGCTCGTCACGCTCGCGCAGTTGCGCTTCCTTCTCCTGCAGTTTCTGCTCGGCCTGCTGCAGCATGGTCGCCGCTTCGAGCATGTCGACGCGCTGCACCTTCTCGCTGCTCCAGAGGCTCTTGAGCTGGCCAACCGGGGTCTCGACGGTTCGGGCCTTGAGCATCTGGCCGTCGGCATATTCCACTTCCAGCCCTACGCTGCGCAGCACATGGTCGCGGCGCAGGCGCGAGTCTTCGTTGAGGGCATCCTTGCTCGGCAGGGCCATGCCCTCGACCTGATAGTGCGACCACTTGCGCTGCAGCCATTGTACGGCCTGGGCCAGCAAGTAACGGCCCAGCCCACGGTTGAGCGGTTCCAGTTGCAGGCCGGCTTCGTCGCCGATGCGCACGACACGGTGTTCATGGTCGACCCGCACGTCGAGGCGGTTCTGCTCCTTGCGTACCTTCTGGCCTGGCAGCAGGATTTCCATGCGCAGCAGGCTGTTGGCCTTGTCGTGGCGCTCGGCGTAGCCGAATTGCACGAAGCGCAGCGGTCGCGCGCCGCTGTTGCGATCGGTGGGCAGCGGCGCCAGGCGCAGCAGTTGAAAGTGTTCAGCGGCCAGGTCGGCCCAGGGCAGCGGTGCGCTCTCTGGGGGTTGTTCTTCGGTCGCCTCGGCGGCGGGGGCATCGGTCATCAGGGCAATCCTCAAGTGCACGGGCCGGTTGATGCCATGCGCGGGCGCGCAACGGTCGCTGCGCGATAAGGCTCTTTGGCATCACCGCCTCTTGCCATGCGTTATCGGCAGCACCGGGCAAGACCTGAGGGGTAAAAGTGTCAGGCGGACTGCAAGCGGTGGATGAAGGCGACGATCCGCTCGCCCAGCTCATGAGCCAGGGGCAGGTCAGGATTGCTGTAACTGTCGCGTTGCTCGCTCATCGCCCGCGGGCTGATGCGCAGCATATGGTTCATGCCGTCGATCAGCACCAATTCCGCGTCCGGCTTGGCGGCTTTCAGGCGCTTGGCGTCGTCGACCTCGACCTGTACGTCATTGCGGCCCTGGACGATCAGCGCCGGCACCTGCAGACGCGAAAAGGCCGTGGCCGGGTCCTGGCGGAACAGTGAGATCAGGTAGGGCTGCACCGTAGGTCGAAACACCTCGCGCAAGGGCGTGGGCACATCCAGGCTGGTCTGGCCGGCCTGGAGGCGGTCGAGCAGGCTGTTGCCGCGGGCCAGTTGCGCCGCAGACAGCCGCTGGGCCAGTTGTTCACGCAGCACGTCGGCGATGGGGCGGCCGCTGCCGGCCAGGATGATCACCGCGCTGGCGCCGGCCTCATTGGCGGCGAGGCTGGCGATCAGCGCGCCTTCGCTGTGGCCGATCAGGATCACCGGGCCGAAGCGTGGGTCGGCTTGCAGCTTGTGCGCCCAGGCCACGACATCGGCGACATAACCTTCGACGCTCAGGTCGCGTTCGTCGGGCGCTGCGGGCTGGCTGGCGGCGACCCCGCGCTTGTCGTAGCGCACGCTGGCGATGTGCTCGTTGGCGAGCAGTTGGGCCAGGCGCTTTAGGTTGTCGATGCGCCCGGATGCCGGGTTGTTGCCATCGCGGTCGGTCGGGCCGGAGCCGGCGATGATCAGCGCCACCGGCGGCGGGGTATCCTGCAGCGGCAGCAGCAGGCTGCCGTGCAGCACGCCATGACCAGTGTCCAGGTCGATGGGATGCTTGAGCACGGTAGGGGCGGCGGCCTGGGCCAGGCTTGCGCAGAACAGCAAGAGCAGGGCGACGATGCGCATCTTCGGATACTGCATGGGGAGATGTTCGGTTGGACCTGGAGCGCGAACGAAGGTTCTCGCGATTTTTTTCGCAAAGCTGCGGCTTTCCGTATACTGGCGGCCTCTTTCAAGTTCAGGCTGATTTTCGCGGAGCGTCCATGTCCGGCAATACCTACGGCAAGCTGTTCACCGTCACCACCGCAGGCGAAAGCCATGGCCCCGCGCTGGTCGCCATCGTCGACGGCTGCCCGCCGGGCCTGGAAATCTCGCTGGCCGACCTGCAGCACGACCTGGATCGTCGCAAGCCCGGTACCAGCCGGCACACCACCCAGCGCCAGGAAGCCGACGAAGTCGAAATCCTCTCCGGGGTGTTCGAAGGTCGCACCACCGGTTGCTCGATCGGTCTGCTGATCCGCAACACCGACCAGAAGTCCAAGGACTACTCGGCGATCAAGGACCTGTTCCGCCCGGCCCACTCCGACTACACCTACCACCACAAGTACGGCATCCGCGATTACCGTGGCGGTGGCCGCAGCTCGGCGCGGGAAACCGCCATGCGCGTGGCCGCCGGTGCCATCGCCAAGAAGTTCCTGGCCACCCAGGGCATTCGCGTGCGCGGCTACATGAGCCAGTTGGGCCCGATCGAAATCCCCTTCAAGACCTGGGACAGCGTCGAGCAGAACGCCTTCTTCAGCCCCGACCCGGACAAGGTCCCTGAGCTTGAGGCGTACATGGACCAACTGCGCCGCGACCAGGATTCTGTCGGCGCGAAAATCACCGTGGTCGCCGAGGGCGTGATGCCGGGCCTGGGCGAGCCGATCTTCGACCGCCTCGACGCCGAACTGGCCCACGCGCTGATGAGCATCAACGCGGTCAAGGGCGTGGAGATCGGCGCAGGGTTCGCCAGCATCGCCCAGCGCGGCAGCGAGCACCGCGACGAGCTCACCCCGGAAGGCTTCCTCAGCAATAACGCCGGCGGCATCCTCGGCGGTATTTCGTCGGGGCAGCCGATCGTTGCCCATCTGGCGCTCAAGCCCACTTCGAGCATTACCGTGCCGGGCCGCTCGATCGACGTCGATGGCAACCCGGTCGACGTCGTCACCAAGGGCCGTCATGACCCGTGCGTGGGCATTCGCGCCACGCCGATCGCCGAGGCGATGATGGCCATCGTGCTGATGGACCACCTGCTGCGCCAGCGTGCGCAGAATGCCGATGTGAAGGTCGACACCCCGGTGCTGGGCCAGCTCTGATTCAGCCAGACCCGGCCTCTTCGCGGACGTGCCCGCGAAGAGGCCGGTAAAGGTCCCCACAAGGCCCACCCATGCACCCCATCCCCTACTGGCGTCTGTCCAGCTTCTACCTCTGCTACTTCGCCTTGCTCGGTGCCACCGCACCTTTCCTGGCCCTGTACTTCGATCACCTGGGTTTTCCCCCGGCACGTATCGGCGAGCTGGTGGCGATCCCCATGCTCATGCGTTGCATCGCTCCCAACCTGTGGGGCTGGTTGGGTGATCGCAGCGGGCGGCGCCTGCTGATCGTGCGCCTGGGAGCGTTGTGCACGCTGGCGACCTTTTCCCTGATCTTCTTCGCCAAGAGCTACGCCTGGCTGGCGCTGGTCATGGCCCTGCACGCGTTCTTCTGGCATGCGGTGCTGCCGCAGTTCGAAGTGATCACCCTGGCGCACCTGCATGGACAGACCTCGCGCTACAGCCAGGTCCGGCTATGGGGTTCGATCGGTTTCATCCTCACTGTGGTCGGGTTGGGGCGGTTGTTCGAATGGTTGAGCCTGGACGTCTACCCGCTGGCGATGGTCAGCATCATGGCCGGCATCGTCATCGCCAGCCTGTGGGTGCCCAATGCCCAGCCGGTCGAGCATGCCGAACGGCGCGCAGCGGGGGGCTTTCTCAAGCAGTTGGCGGCACCGGGAGTGCTGGCGTTCTATATCTGCGTGGCGCTGATGCAGCTCAGCCACGGTCCGTACTACACCTTCCTGACTCTGCACCTGGAACACCTGGGCTACAGCCGCGGCGCCATCGGCCTGCTGTGGGCGCTCGGGGTGGTCGCCGAGGTGCTGATGTTCATGCTGATGAGCCGGATCTTCGCGCGCTTCCCGGTGCGCAGTGTGCTGTTGGTGAGCTTCTTGCTGGCCTCGTTGCGCTGGCTGCTGCTGGGCAGCCTTGCCGATATCCCGGCAGTGCTGATCCTCGCCCAGTTGCTGCATGCAGCCACCTTCGGTTGCTTCCACGCCGCCTCCATCGCCTTCGTCCAGTCCAGCTTCGGCGCTCGCCAGCAGGGGCAGGGCCAGGCGCTGTATGCGGCGCTGTCCGGCACCGGTGGCGCGCTGGGCGCGCTCTATTCGGGCTACAGCTGGAAACTGCTCGGCCCGCAGTTCACCTTTGGTATGGCCAGCGTCGCAGCGCTGGCTGCAGCCGTTATCATTGCCCTTCGTTCGCAACAGACCAGGAACAGCCCCTGATGAGCATTCTCAGCGTTTTTCATTCCAGCAGCCCGCAGCTGGCGCACAAGGTGCTGACCCACCATGAAGACATTGCCGCTACCCTGGCCGAGCAGGGCGTGCAATTTGCACGACACGAGCACGGACTGCGTATTCGTCCGGGCAGCGCCGAGGCACAGGTGCGCGAAGAGGCCGCTGGCTTGATCGACACACTGATGACCGCGCACGGTTGCAAGGGATTGATGCTGCTGAACCGCGACGGCGATCAGCTGGTCGAGGTCGATCTGCGTGATGAGCACGTGCATGACGCCGTCGAGGCATTTGCCGTGGTGAGCGGGCGAGGCCAGATCAGCCTGCGCCTGGGTGAGCAGGTGTTTGCGCTGCTGTGCGAGAAGGGCGATGTGCTGGTGGTGCCTGCGCAGACCCGTCGCTGGATCGACCTGGGCGATACACCGTTCTGTCTGGCCTTGCGCCTGTTCGGCAGCGAGCAGGGCATCACCATGACTGGCGACGAGCAGGCACGACAGTTTGTGGGGATGAGCGAGCTGTAATAGATCGCGGGGCAATCCTCTTCCCACAGAATCCCTTCATGGAAGGAGGATTGCCCCGCGAAACGGGCGGCACTGTCAACGATAGGTTGGCAGGGCGAAACGTTGCTGGCTCTGCAGCATGGAGATCACCGGCAGCTCGCTGGCCTGCTCGGCCAGGTCGCGGCGAATGGCGCTGATGGCCCAGGACAGCTGTTCGGCGCTGTGCAGTTGCGCATAGGACAGCACGCGGCGAGTCACGGTGCCGTCGGCGGCGCGCAGGGTCAGCAGGATGCCGCCGTCCGGACGGGACTTGGTGTCGACCTGATAGGCCGCGAAGACCGAGACGAATTTTTCCTGGATGAGGTCCATATCAACTCCTGACGTGTAGGTTTGCAGACGTGAGTTGATGGTTGCAGTGACCGTGCCAGGCCTTAAGAAAAAATAAAATCCTTTAAAAATAACAATTTAAGTTAATTCAAGGAGTCATCTGCCGTGCATTGTGCATGGTCGTGCATTTTGCACAGTGCATTTTGCAAGGTCATAGAGCCTGCCTCTCGGTCCCATAGAATCTGAACCTTTGCCGCTCGACGATGGCCTGACACAAAATTGGGCCATCACACTTGCCAGGAGGTTCCAGATGTCCGACCAACAGCCCACCGCCATGACCGAAGAAGAATCCGCCGCCTTCGCCGAAGAAGTGTTCGAGCGCGCCCGTCGTGGCGATGCCACCATGCTCGAGCGTCTGCTGGACGGTGGCCTGCCGGCCAATCTGCGCAACCACAAGGGCGACACCTTGCTGATGCTGGCGAGCTACCACGGTCATCACGAGGCGGTGAAAGTGCTGCTGGCCCATGGCGCGGACCCCTTGATCGCCAACGACAATGATCAGTTGCCGATTGCCGGTGCAGCCTTCAAGGGCGACCTGGCGATGATCCGGTTGTTCATCGAACACGGAGTGCCGGTGGACGCGGCGGCGGGCGATGGCCGTACGGCATTGATGCTGGCAGCGATGTTCAACCGCAGCGAAATCCTCGACTATCTCCTGGCCCAGGGCGCTGATCCGGCGCGCCAGGATGCACGTGGCGCCACCGCACTGGTCGCAGCGCAGACCATGGGTGCCAGCGAAGCAGCCGCTCGCCTGCAGGCGCTGGCAGGCTGACACCTCGGGGGGTATCCTTGGCGCCTTTTTCGCCAATCGCCAAGCAGGGCCCCCCATGAAAAACCAGTTGCTCGAATTCATCAGCCTCATCGGCGCCGGTTGCCTGCGCGAGGCTGACATCGAGCGTATCGCCGACGAGGCCGCCCAGGCCTACGCCGACCCTGCCGCTTTTCTTGCGGCCAATCCAGACATCAACTACGACGACAGTTTCCCGATCCCACTGGGCGAATGGGTAGTGCTCGGCAGTCTGCCGGACACCGTGGTGTTCCAGGCCGACAGCTACCAGGACTTGTTCCAGGCGATCACCGATTCGTTCGACAAGAGCGTGCCATTCACCCTCAAGCCCAAGCAACTGGCGCGCACCGAGCCGCTGACCGCGCTCAACCGCATCCAGGTGCAGATGGGTGCACTGAACAAGGAAGCGGGCGGCTATGTGCTGCTGAACTTCAGCCAGTTGCTCGATGACGAGCTGCAGATGGTGATGGTCGGTCAGCAGGACCTGGCGCGCGCGCTGGAGCTGGGCGCCGAGTTGGGCATCAAGGTGGAACCGGCGTTGGAGGCCTTGAAGGTCGCGGTGCACGTCTGACTGTGATTGTGTGTTGCAGGGGCGGCGAACGCCGCCCCCATGGGGCGCCTGCAGATCAGCCCAGCGCGGTGTCGAGGAACATCATCACCGCAAAGCCGCCCATCAGGCCCAGGGTTGCCGAGGTCTGGTGACCGTTGCGATGGGTTTCCGGAATCACCTCGTGCGACACCACGAAGATCATCGCGCCCGCTGCCAGGCCCATGCTGATCGGGTAGGCGAGGGCGAAGCCGGTGGAGATGCCCAGGCCTATCACTGCCCCCAGCGGCTCCATCAGGCCAGAGCCGATCGCCACCAGCGCGGCCTTGAAGTTCGACAGTCCTGTGGCGCGCAGGGCCATGGCCACGGCCAGGCCTTCGGGGATGTCCTGGATCGCGATGGCGCTGGTCAGCGGCAGGCCGATGCTCATGTCACCGTTGGTGAAACTCACGCCGATGGCCATGCCCTCGGGCAGGTTGTGCAGGGTGATGGCGAGCACGAACAGCCACACCCGGCTGATTCGTTCAGCGTCCGGCCCACAAGGGCCAGTGCTCTCGTGCTCGTGTGGGGTGAAGCGGTCCAGGCCGAGCATCAGCAGCACGCCCAGGCCCATGCCCAGCACGACGACGCCCGCAGCGGCGGGGCCGTTGCCGGTGATTTCCCGGGCGGCATCCAGACCCGGCAGGATCAGCGAGAACGAGCTGGCGGCGAGCATCATGCCGGCAGCGAAACCCAGCATCACATCCTGGCTGCGCGCACTGACATCGCGCAGCACCACGGCCAGCACCGCGCCCAGGGCCGTGGCGCCGAAGCCCGACAGCCCACCCAGCACCGCCAGGTGCAGGTTCTGCGAATGATCGCCGTTGACGGCATTCCACAGGCTGGCCAGCAGCAGGAAGACGATCGCCAGCAGGCTCAAGCCAAGGCCTGCACTGAGCCAGGGGGTACTCAGCGCTTGCTGGCGCCAGGCATGGATGAGTGAAGGAGGGGCGGCGCTGTGGCTGTGGGCGGGTGGCATGGGAACCTCGAAAGCGATGGATGACAGCAGTCTATCCAGTGACCTGCCAGCCCGGCCAAGGATTCCCTTCTATCGTGCCGATAGCGGACTATGCTCAGCCACAGGAACGTTCACGCAGGAGCTGCAGCATGGGATCTACCTTCAACGGCCTGGTCGGGCTGATCATTCTTGCCCTGGATATCTGGGCGATCATCAACGTGCTGAAAAGTGGTAGCGAGACAGGGATCAAGATCCTGTGGATTCTGCTCATCCTGCTGTTGCCGGTGCTGGGCCTGATCATCTGGGCAATTGCAGGGCCACGGGGTAACGTGCGCCTCTGACCGTTCATCGTGACAAAATTTTCACACGGCATTAACCAAACTCCGCGCCGCACATTTAATGTATAGGCCCTTGCCGGCGATTGTCCGGCACAGGACTGCGAGGCCGCGTCAGCGCCTTTCCCAACCCCGAAATCCTAGGATCTTCCCATTCATGGCTAACACGGATGCCTTGAAGCAACGGGCCGCGTCGGCACCGTTCTCGCCGACCCTCAAATCGCACCTCGCCTACACCTTGCTCAGCGGCCTGCTGATCATGCTGATGCTCAGCCTGGTGCGCCTGGCGCTGCTGATCTACAACAGCGACATGATCGGCGACACCCCGTACTCCACGGTGGCCGAAGGCTTCCTCAACGGCCTGCGCTTCGACCTGCGGGTGGTGGTGTACCTGAGCATTCCGCTACTGCTGGCCCTTAACAGCCCCTGGGCCATGGCGCGGCGCGGCTTGTTCCGTTTCTGGTTGACCGTCAGCTCCAGCGTCGTGATGTTCCTTGGCCTGATGGAGCTGGATTTCTACCGTGAATTTCACCAGCGCCTGAATGGCCTGGTCTTCCAGTACATCAAGGAAGACCCCAAGACCGTCATGAGCATGCTCTGGTACGGCTTCCCGGTGGTTCGCTACCTGCTGGCGTGGTTGTTCGGCACCTGGCTGCTGAGCCTGCTGTTCAAGGGGATCGACCGCCTGACCCGTGGTGGCCAGGGCAGCGGCCAGATCGTCGCTCAGCGCCGTGTCGCACCCTGGTACGCCCGCCTGGCGGTGTTCATGGTCATCCTGGTGGTGGCGGTGGTCGCCGCCCGCGGCACCCTGCGCCAGGGCCCACCCATGCGCTGGGGTGATGCCTTCACCACCGACTCCAACTTCGTCAACCAGCTGGGCCTGAATGGCACCTTGACGCTGATCGACGCCGCCAAGAGCCGCTTCGGTGAAGACCGCGCCAATATCTGGAAACCGGTACTGGAAACCGGAGTCGCCCAGCAAAGTGTGCGTGACCTGCTGCTGACCCCCAACGACACGCTGGTCGATGCCGACCAGGCGGCCATCCGCCGAGACTTCGTGCCGCCGGCCGGCAACACCCTGCCGATCAAGAACGTGGTGGTGATCCTCATGGAGAGCTTCGCCGGTCACTCGGTGGGCGCCCTGGGCAGCCCGAACAACATCACCCCGTACTTCGACAAGCTGGCCAAGGAGGGGCTGTTGTTCGACCGCTTCTTCTCCAACGGTACCCACACCCACCAGGGCATGTTCGCCACCATGGCGTGCTTCCCCAACCTGCCGGGCTTCGAGTACCTGATGCAGACCCCAGAGGGCGGACACAAGCTCTCGGGCCTGCCGGCACTGCTCAGCGCCCGCGACTACGATGATGTCTACGTCTACAACGGCGACTTCGCCTGGGACAACCAGTCCGGGTTCTTCGGCAACCAGGGCATGACCACCTTCATCGGCCGCAACGACTTCGTCAATCCGGTGTTCTCCGACCCGACCTGGGGTGTTTCGGACCAGGACATGTTCGACCGTGCCAATCAGGAGCTGGCCCACAACTACGGCAAGAAACCGTTCTACGCCTTGCTCCAGACCCTCTCCAACCACACCCCGTACGCCTTGCCCAAGGACCTGCCGGTGGAGAAGGTCACCGGCCAAGGCCGCCTGGATGAGCACCTGACCGCCATGCGTTACTCCGACTGGGCGTTGGGGCAGTTCTTCGAGAAGGCGCGCAAGGAGCCCTACTTCAAGGAGACCCTGTTCGTGATCGTCGGCGACCACGGTTTCGGTAACCACCAACAGGTCACCGAGCTGGATCTGGGCCGTTTCAACGTGCCGCTGCTGCTGATCGCCCCGGGTATCCAGGACAAGTTCGGTGCGGTCAACCATACCGTTGGCACCCAGGTCGATATCGTGCCGACCATCATGGGGCGCCTGGGTGGCGACACCCGTCACCAGTGCTGGGGTCGTGACCTGCTCAACCTGCCGGCCGGTGACCAGGGCGTAGGCATGATCAAGCCATCGGGCAGCGAGCAGATCGTTGGCCTGGTGCAGGGTGATCACATCCTCATCGAGTCCAAGGACATGACGCCACGGATGTATCGCTACCAGCTGGGGCGTGAGTTCAAGGCCGAACTGATCGAAAGTCCGGACCAGCCGGAAATGCTCAAGAAGCTCGAGGCCTATATCCAGACCGCGACCAAGAGTCTGCTGGACAACACCGCCGGTGTGGTTCACGGCAAGCCTGAGTAACGGCTACCCGTGTGCAGAAGCCCGCCGATGATGGCGGGCTTTTTCATTTGCGGCCTCTGTCATCGCTTGCTGAAGAAATCTTCATCTCCATCTCTCAGCCACTCTGAACATCAGCCTTTGTGTATGGTCAGCTAAGTACGGATATCACTGACCGTTGTGCTTCCAAGAGGGTCGATCAATGAAAGAGTGGGAAGTCATCTTTGCTGATCAGAAAGGTGTACCGCAGTCCCTGCTGCTCAAAAGCGAGCATCTGCCCAGTGAAGAGGATGCGGCGCGGGCCATCCGCTCCAAGCTGTTTCCGCTCATGGATGAACTGGACCTCAACGATTTCCAGGACCGAAAGCCTTCCCCTACCGCGCTGTGGCTCAAGGAGCAGAACGGCGTGATCATCACCACCATTCACGAAGCGCCCTGAACGGGGCAACTGGCAAGGTGCCGTCATCCGCACTACGCTGGACAGAGGCGTTGGTCTTCTGCGGGTCTACGCCGTTTTCATTCGCGTCTTGCATCAGCTCGAACTGCCAGGCCCCTTGCGGGCTGCCGGCAGGTGCGTAGTGCACGGAAAGTCTATCCCTTGGGTTTTTCAGGAGGACGTTTCATGAGCAGCCAGAACGAAGACATCAGCAGCAGCGTGCTTCGCCAGATGAAAGCGGGTGGTTTCGACTTCACCCAGATCCATCCCATCGAGTTCTATGCCACTTTTCCAGACGAAGTCGGGGCACGCCGGGCCGCGGGGCAATTCCGCGGGGAGTCGATCAATGCCCAGGTACGCGAGCGCGATGACGGCGCCTGGCACCTGGAACTGAGCAAGGTCATGTACGCCACCTACCGAGGGATCGGGGCTTTCGAGGAGGCCTTCGAGGCGGTGATCTCACCGCTGGGAGGCGAGGTCGAGGGCTGGGGCGTCAAACAGGAAAGACCCATCGCCTGACGCGTTCGGGGCTGCATTGCGGCCCCGCGCATTCCTCTCAAGGTCGCCGCTTGGCCATGTGCCCGAGGTAGGCGATCAGCGCATCGAGCTCCTGCTCGCTCAACACATTCTTCGAGAACCCCGGCATGCGTGCCTGCGGCCACTGCCTGAGGCTCTGCGGGTCGCGAATGTACTGGCGCAGGTAACCCGGCTGGAAGTACTCGGTGGGATTGTGCGGCAGGTTCAGGTCTGGTCCGAACTGGGCATCCCCTGCACCGTTGAGGCGATGACAGGCCAGGCAGTTCTGCTGGAACAGGGCAAAACCCTGGCGTATCGGGTCCTGCGCGGGGAGTTCGGGCGCAGGCAGCAGGGCAGGGAAGCGCTCGGCGACCGGCGCCAGGCGGCGGATGCTGGCGATCTGGTAGGGCCATTGCTCGGGACGGATGCCGCTGGCTTGCGGGTTGGTCCAGACCAGGTAGAACGGGCCGGCACCGGGTTTGTCCTGGGCCAGCGCTGGCCACGGCTGGCGCGGATCTTCCACCGCCACCCAGGCCCGTGCCGGACCTTCCTGCAGCAACTGCGCAGCGGGCATCTCCGCGACAAAGCCATCCAGTGCCACCGCTTGCAGGTGATCGCCCGGCTTCACTCCTTCGAGCAGGGTGGCCAGTGGCACGGCGCGGTAATGCATGGGGCGTTTGTAGGCGACATCCTGGGGGATGTCGATAGCACGCGCCTGCGGGTGTTCGAGCAATTGCTCGGATTGCCATTGGCGTTGACCGTTGCCCAGCTCCAGCGTCAATTGCGCGGCTGCCAGCGGCAGGCTGACCAGCAGCAACAGCAAACTCAGGCAATGACGCATGAACGATCTCCAACCCTGAAAGGTCGGCAGATTACTCCTGCGCAGCCTGTGAATGCCACCGCTGCCGTCAGCCGAACAAGCGTGTCAGGTTCGGCAGGATCAGCAGCAACGTGGTGGCGAAGAGTATGAGTCCGGCTTGGCGTACTTTCGATTGTCTGAACATGGCGGACCGCCTTCTTGTTGTTATTCCTGAATAGCCTTTGGCTTCCTTGTCTTGCGTCGGGTCGATCACTGTGGCGTATGAAACGCAGGCCTTGCGTGCCTCTTGCGTGGATATCTACACCCAACAGTAGGGCGAACACCGGGCCTGTTTGAGAACCCTTTGTTCTAAGCGTGACAGCAGGCATTTCCGAACGTTATGAGGCCACTGGCCATTTAGCTGGCATGCTCTGACTAGACACATCGTGGAGGCTGCGCGGGCAGGGCCTGCAAGGTGACCGTTCGTCAGTGCACACCTCTTGCTTGTACGTGTCTTTCGCGTCAGTCTCTACATCAGATTCCACCACATGTCGTTCAGGACTATCCCTATGTCGTTACGCATCTGCATCCTTGAAACCGATGTCCTGCGACCGGAGTTGACCGCGCAGTACCAGGGCTACGGAAGGATGTTCGAGCAGCTGTTCTCGCGTCAGCCGATCGCCGCCGAGTTTCGCGTCTACAACGTGATGAACGGCGAGTACCCACCCGAAGGTGAAACCTTCGATGCCTACCTTGTGACCGGCAGCAAGGCCGACTCGTTCGGTTCCGATCCCTGGATTCAGACCCTCAAGGCCTACCTGCTCAAGCTCTATGAGCGGGGCGAGAAGCTGCTGGGTGTCTGTTTTGGTCACCAGTTGCTGGCGTTGGTGTTGGGTGGCAAGGCCGAGCGCGCCGACCGCGGTTGGGGGCTGGGTATCCACCGCTACAGCCTGGCGGCCCATGCGCCGTGGATGGATCCTGAAGTGACCGAGCTGACCCTGCTGATCAGCCACCAGGACCAGGTGACCGCGTTGCCTGAAGGCGCGACCCTGATCGCCTCCAGCGATTTCTGCCCGAATGCGGCCTATCACGTGGGTGACCAGGTGCTGTGCTTCCAGGGGCATCCGGAGTTTGTCCACGACTATTCCCGTGCGCTGCTCGATGCGCGTCAGGACGTTCTGGGGGATGAGGTGTATCACAAGGCGGTGGCGAGCCTTGCCACCGAGCACCAGGGCGATCTGGTGGGCGAGTGGATGATGCGGTTCGTCAAGCAACCGCGCAAGGGCAAGCAGAGCGCTGCCTGAGCCTGCCACTGCATCGTTCTTTTCGCGGGGTTGTCGGGGCACCGAACCGCCGCGAAAAGAACGACTCGGTACTCAGCCGGTTACAACCATCCCGAGCGCTTGAAGCTCGCGTACAGCCCCGCACATCCCGCCCCGATCACCCCCAGCACCGCAAAATAGCCGTAGTGCCAGCCCAGCTCCGGCATGTTCTGGAAGTTCATCCCGTAGATCCCGGCAATGGCCGTGGGGAAGGCGAGTATCGCCGCCCAGGCAGCGAACTTGCGCTGCACGATGCTCTGGCGTGACGACTCCAGCAGCATGCCGATCTCGATGGTCTGGCTGGCGATGTCGCGTATGCCGACAAGGTCTTCCATCTGCCGTGTGACGTGGATCTGCACGTCGCGAAAGTACGGGCGCATGTTCTTGTCGATGAAAGGGAAGCTCAGGCGCTGCAGTTCTTCGCCGATCTCCACCATCGGCGCCACGTAGCGGCGCAGCCGCAGGATGTCGCGACGCAAGCTGTGCAGGCGGCGGATGTCCTGCTCTTGCAGCGAGCCGCTGAGCACGCTTTGCTCCAGCTCCTCGATCTCGCCATGGATCGCCTCGCTGACGGGCTGGTAGTTTTCGGTGACGAAGTCGAGCAGGGCGTAAAGCACGAAGTCCTCGCCGTGCTCGAGCAGCAGCGGCCGCGCTTCACAGCGTTGGCGCACCAGGGCGTAGGATTTCGAATGACCGTTGCGGCAGGTGATGATGTAGCCGTTGCCCGCAAAAATGTGGGTCTCGATGAACTCCAGCTTGCCCTCATGGCGCACCGGCGAATAGGTGACGATGAACAGCGCATCGCCGAAGGTTTCGAGCTTGGGGCGGCTGTGTTTCTCGAGGGCGTCCTCGATGGCCAGTTCGTGCAGGCCGAACTGGCGTTGCAGGTTGGCCAGCTCCTGGGCGTTGGGCTCTTCCAGGCCGATCCAGACGAAGTGCCCGGGCTTGCGTGCCCATTCGCTGCCTTCATCCAGGCTGATGTTGGTGACCTTTCTCCCGGCGCTGTACACCGCCGCTGCGACGACTCGACCCATGGTTGCCTGCTTCTTCGGTTGGACACCTCGACAGCTTGGGCCGTGCTGCGGCGCAGAGCAAGCTGGCGGCTCAGGCGTGCGGCAATTCCCGCTCCATGCGGTCGATGCACTGCTGCATCTGCAGGCGGCATTGCTCCATCAGCGCGGGCACGTCCTGCTGGCCCAGGCCATGGGTGGCGATCGGCGGCAACGAGCGGACGATCACCGTGCGCCGTCGCCAGCTGTTGAGGCTCAGGCGCCTGGAGTAGCGGCTGACGCACACCGGCACGATCGGCACGCCGGCCTCGACTGCCATGTGGAACGCGCCTTTCTTGAACGCCAGCAGCTGTTCCGCCGGGTTGCGCGTGCCTTCGGGGAAGATCCAGATCGAGGTGTCATCGCGCAGGATCCGTGTGGTCAGTTGCATCGCCTTGCGCGCCTGGTAGGCATTCTTGCGGTCCACCAGCACGTTGCCGCCGAGCCAGAACAATTGGCCGAACAACGGAATCCAGCCCAGGCTCTTCTTGCCGATGGCGACCGTACGCCGTGGAACCACCTGGCCGAGGATGAACAGGTCGTAGTTGGATTGATGATTGGCAACGATCACGCAGCCGGGCGGCTGGTCCCACAAGGGGCCGACTTCGGCCTTGACCCGGATGCGCATGAACCAGGCTGCCGGCACGCTGTAGAGGCGGGCGAACAGGCGGCTGTTATCGGGGTTGAAGGGGCGGCACAGGCCGATGATCAGGCCGACGGCGCCGACCAGCAGGAAGTGCAGCGCCAGAAGGAGCATGCGAAGCATATAGAGCATGATACGGCTCACACCAGACAGTCGCGGCGCAGTGTACGACCGTGCACTGGTCAGGGCAAACCGGCGAACAGAGCCCGGTCGCGTCATGGCTTGCTGGAGCGGCGCGCGGCGGCTCCAGCAAGCCTGGTTTCAGCCCATGTGGCCCTTGTCGGCCTCGATCGCCTTGTCGAGCGTCTCCAGCAGCGCCTTGCGCACTTTGCGCTTGGTGTTCTTGTGCGCCAGCATGTTCAGTTTCTTCAGCTCCCGCGCCGCGCTCAGCGCCGTTTCCTGCAGTTGCTCGGCCGGCACCACCTTGTCGAGGAACCCGGCCACCACCGCCCCGTGCGGGTCGAACACTTCGGCATTGTTCACCGAGCGCTGGAAGGTCGAGCGGGTCAGGCGGTCGCGGGCCAGTTCGATTCCGGCATGGTGCATGGTCATGCCGATCTGGACCTCGTTCAGGCAGATCTTGTACGGGCCTTCGACACCGATGCGGTAGTCGGCCGACAGCAGCAGGAACGCGCCTTTGGCCACGGCATTGCCGGGGCAGGCGACGATCACCGGGAAAGGGTGCGAGAGCAGGCGGCGGGCCAGGGTGGAGCCGGCGGTGACCAGGTCGATAGCCTCTTTGGGGCCGGCGGTCATCACCTTGAGATCGTAGCCGCCGGAAAGAATGCCTGGCTGGCCGGTGATGATCACCACGGCACGTTCTTCCTCGGCGCGGTCCAGTGCTGCGTTGAACGCGGTGATGACGTCCGGCGAGATCGCGTTGACCTTGCCGTTGTTCAGGGTCAGGGTGGCGATGCCGTCTTCGGCGTGGTAGGTAATCAACTCGCTCATGACAGAGTCCTTTGGGTGGCGTGGCGATGACGTTACCCAGCGGCGCAGGTCAGGTAAAGCGCCAAGGCTGACTGGCCAGTCAGCCTGCGTCACCGACCCCGTGTGGCGCCGGGGCAGGCGCCAGGAATGCGGAAAAAGCGCAGGCCAGATTGGCAGCATCGCCCTGGCTGGCCGGGTTTTTCCGGGGTGAGGCTTAAGCGCATGAAAATTCTGAAAAAAATGCTTGCCAAAGAAAGGGTCTTCTACTAAATTAGCGCGCCTCGACAGGCTGAATAGCTTGAAGAGATCCGGTGAAGTGTCCGAGTGGTCGAAGGAGCACGCCTGGAAAGTGTGTATACGAGAAATCGTATCAAGGGTTCAAATCCCTTCTTCACCGCCACATTCCACGAGAAACCCCTGAATCGAAAGGTTCAGGGGTTTTTTGTTTGCGTGAAATCCGGCTTGGCTGGCTCGCCCGCGATTACCGACTCAACCGGTGCTCGCAGGCGGGCGATATCTTCAGAAACTGACCGAAGCCGACAGTCGTGCCGTGCGCGGTGCCCCCTGGAACAGATAGTTGTCCCCCAGATAGTCCCCCACGTCACGCCAGTAGCGCTTGTCGAAGACGTTGTCGACCGTCAGGCGCAGCACGGTGTCGTAGTCACCGATGCGGGTGCGGTAGCGGCTGCCGATATCGAATAACGTGTAGCCACCCACCTCGACGTTACCCGCTTGGCTTGCGTACTTGCTGGCGCTGTAGCGTGCACCGCCGAGCAGTGCCAGGCCCGGCACCGGGAGGTTGTATTCGGCCTGCAGCGCCGCGCGCAGGCGGGGCACGTTGATCGCCTGGTGGCCCTCGTAGACGTCGGTGCCGCTGTTCTGCACCCGGGCGCGGATCGCGGCGGCGCTGGCGTGCAGTTGCAGGTTGGACGTCACCCAGCCGCTGGCGCCCAGCTCCAGGCCGGTGTTCTTCTGTTGGCCTTGCTGCACATAGATCGGGGCCGTGCCGTCCTGTGGGCGGGCGTACTGGTAGGCCTGGCGGATCTGGAACAGCGCGGCGCTCAGGCTCATGCCTTTCCAGTCGCGCTTGATGCCCACTTCGAGTTGGCGCGACAGGGTCGGTGCGAGGATTTCGGCAGCGTTGCTGGCGAACCAGGGCGCGGTACCGCCTGCCGACAGGCCTTTGGACCAGCTGGCGTACAGCGTGGTGTCCGCTTGCGGTTTGTAGATCAGGGCGGCGTTGGGCAGCAACTGGTACTGGCGGGTATGACGGCCCGGTGTGCCGGTTTCGTCCCAGGTCTTCTCGTCCAGACGCACTTCGCGGGCACCGAGCACGGTCTGCCATTGCTCGTTGAAGCTGATGCGGTCGCTGACGAACAGGCCGTACTGGCGGCTGTCCAGGCGGCGTTCGCTATGTCCGATCGGTTTTTCGGACGGCGCCAGAGCGGGCGCGCCGGTGTAGATGTTTCCATTGCCGAGCCACTCGTTGTAATACGGACGCTGATCAAGGGTCCGACGCTGGGCGCTGCTGCCGACAGTCAGTTCATGCTGCAGGCCCAAGGCTTGTAAACGGCCTTCGAGGGTGGCCTGGAGTTCGTCGGTGCGCCGGGTGTCGTCGGGGCTGCGGAAGTCGTAGATGCCGTAGTCGCCGTTGCCGGAGAAGAACGCGTCGTCGCCGGAGCCCCAGGCGAACGCACTGTAGTCGTCGATCACCACCTTGCTGCGCGAAGCGCTGAGGGCGCCGGTCCAGGCCTCGTTGAAGCGGTACTCGAAGCGCCCGCCCAGGTTCAGCGAGTCGTTCGTCACAGGCTTGGCCCAATGCTGGTAGGCCAGGCGGTCGTCCGGGTCGATGCCGTGGGGCACCTGGGTGCCGCCCAGCAGCTGGTAGCCGGGCACCGAGCGCTGTTCGCGGTGCTGGTACTCGGCATCGAGTTGCAGGGTGGCATCGGGGTTGATCTGCCAGTCGAATGCCAGCGAGGCGAAGTCGCGCTTGCCGTCGGCGTGGTCGACGTAGGAACGGATGTCTTCATGCGCGAGGTTGGCGCGCAGGCCGAACTGCTTCTCGCTGCCGAACCAGCCGCCGAGGTCGGTGGCCAGGTAGCGTTCGCCCTGCTCGTTGGTCGAGACAGTGACACTGCGTACGTCCTCGGCGCGCTTGGTCACATAGTTGACCAGCCCGCCGGGCTCCGATACGCCGCTCTGCAACCCCGACAGCCCCTTGAGCAATTCGACCTGCTGCTTGTTCTCCAGCGCCACGTTCTGCTCGCCGGCGATGGTCTGGCCATTGATCCGGTAGCTGCTGGCGGCATTGAGCTCGAAGCCGCGCACGTTGAAGTTCTCGTAGTAGCCGACGGGGGCGTAGCTTTCGCCGACCGAGGCATCGCTTTGCAGCACTTCGCTGAGCGTGCGCACCTGGCGGTCGTCGAGCAACTGGCGGCTGAATACGCTGACCGAGGCCGGGGTGTCGAGCAGTGGCGCGGCATGCCAGCCGCCGACCTGGGCTTCACCAGGTTGATAGCCGTCGTCGCTGCGCTCGGTGACCTGCAAGGGGGCTAGGGTCACGCGTTCATCGGCCAGACCATGGCCAGCATGCAGCGCAAGGCCCAGGCCGAGCAGGCCGAGGGGCAGGCGGGGGCGAAGCGGGGTCATGCAAGGCTCCTTGGAAAACGGACGCGCCGGTATGCTCCGGCTATTGTCGGTGAGGCGGTTGGCAAAGGGGGCGCAATGGTAGCAGGGGTGTCAGGGGCTGTGCGGTGTTCTTTTCGCGGGCAAGCCCGCTCCCACGAACTCAGAGCAGTGTGATACCTGTGGGAGCGGGCTTGCCCGCGAAAAGAACACCTCGATCATTCAGACGAACTCGAATCAGCTTGCTTTATTGCTGACTTGGTTTTTGCCGCTGGCGCCAGGTGTCGTCGATCTTCGACCAGGTCTTGCCATCGGTAATGGCCAGCAGCTTGCGGCCATCCTTGAACGTGGCAAGAAAGGTGGCTTCTTCCTCTTTGCCGCCCAGCCACAAGCCGGCGAGCAGGCCGACCGGTCCGGCCACCAAGGCACCGGCCACACCCCAGCCGAGGGTGGCGCCCAGATTGCGGTTCGATTCCAGGCTGGCAAGCCTGAGGTCCTTGATACGGGCCAGTGAGATGCGCTCACCGGCCTGGCTGCGTGGGGTCTTGAGTGTGAGCGATCCGTTGCGATACTCGCCTTCACCTTGCAAGAAGTCGCCGGATTGCACCGTGAGTCTTGTCATTGTGTCGTCCTGTCAGTGGAAGGGCTGTGACCAGCACCTACTGAGCGCCGCACCCCTCGGCAAGTCAACGAGCAGGCGACGGAGGGTCATGCGACCGGTTGTCGCGACATCCGCGCCAATAACGAATGGCCTCATTGAAACACCAGCACTCCGTCGCCTTTTCATAATAAAACTTCCCCGTCCTGAATATTAAACCGATCAGTCATTATCTGGATTGGGGGTATTCACTAATGCAATTGATCGATAACAGTTTGCGCAAATAACAGCGATACAGCAGATGATGATTCACGCAGAAAAAATGACGTCAAAAAACACTGGACAGAAAGTTTCAGGATGTGTCAGTTTTTTTGCGCCTCACAAGGGCGAGTGACAGGATGCTCTCGCCGAAAGTTTGAGCGTTCCTGTCGAACATCAACTATTCCGCAAACAAGGAAGTGTCTGCATGTCGAAAGTCAAAGCAAATGCTGTTGTTTCCGCCGCCTCGGTGTTGCAGCCGAACGGGCCGAGTTCGGCCTTCGGGCTGATCAACAACTTCGCCCACCAGTACGATCGCGGTGGCGCGAACATCAATGGCAAACCTTCGTTCACCGTCGACCAGGCAGCCACCCAGCTGCTGCGCGACGGGGCGTCCTGGAAGGACCTGAACAAGGACGGCACCATCAGTCTCACCTACACCTTCCTGACCAAGGCACCGGCGGACTTCGTCAGCCGTGGCCTGGGCAGCTTCAGCCAGTTCAACAACCAGCAGAAGGCCCAGGCCAAGCTGGCCATGGAGTCCTGGGGCGATGTGGCCAAGGTGACCTTTACCGAAGCCGCTTCGGGCGGCGACGGGCACATGACCTTCGGCAACTTCAGCGCCAGCAATGGCGGGGCGGCATTTGCCTACCTGCCGTTCGATGGCCGGGGTTCGCACAAGGGTGAGTCCTGGTACCTGATCAACAGCGGCTATCAGGTGAACATCAACCCGGACACCGGCAACTACGGCCGCCAGACCCTGACCCACGAGATCGGTCACGTACTCGGGCTGTCCCATCCCGGCGACTACAACGCCGGCGAAGGCAATCCGAGCTATCGTGACGCTTCGTATGCGCAGGACACCCGTGGCTACAGTGTCATGAGCTACTGGAGCGAGAGCAACACGGCGCAGAACTTCGTCAAGGGCGGCGGGCAGTACTATGCCTCGGCCCCGCTGATGGACGACATTGCCGCCATCCAGAAGCTCTACGGCGCCAACTACGCCACCCGCTCGGGCGATACCGTGTATGGCTTCAACTCCACCGCCGACCGCGATTTCTACTCGGCTACCTCGGCGTCGTCGAAGGTGGTGTTCAGCGTGTGGGATGGTGGTGGCAACGACACCCTGGATTTCTCCGGGTTCACTCAGAACCAGAAGATCAACCTCAACGAGGCTTCGTTCTCCGATGTTGGCGGCATGATCGGCAACGTCTCGATCGCCAGGGGCGTGACGGTGGAGAACGCCATCGGCGGTTCGGGCAACGACCTGCTGATTGGCAACGCGGTGGCCAACGTGCTCAAGGGCGGTGCCGGCAACGACATCATCTACGGCGGTGGCGGGGCTGACACCCTCTGGGGGGGAAGCGGTGCGGATACCTTCGTCTATGGCGCCATCAGCGACTCCACGGTCAGTGCGCCGGATCGGATCATGGATTTCGTCAGTGGTCAGGACAAGATCGATCTGTCTGCGATCTCGGCGTTTTCCCAGGGCAAGCTGCCGTTGGAGTTCGTCAGCGCCTTCACCGGACATGCCGGCGAGGCGGTCCTGAGCTATGACCAGGCGACCAACCTGGGCAGTCTGTCCATCGATTTCACCGGAAACAGCCTGGCTGACTTCCTGGTGACCACGGTGGGTCAGGCCGTCGCCACGGATATCGTGGTCTGATGGGCCGGGAGCGGCTCACGCTGTATTGCATGGGTCGCTCCCAGCCACGTGAGGTGGGTGGATGCGAGCAATCAAACGAATGATCGCGCTGGCCGCGATTTCCCTGATGTCGATGACCGAGGTAGGTATGGCGAGCAGCCTGCTACTCCCCAACGCCGCGCAACTGGCCGGGCGCTGGCAGCTTTATGCGCAACCGCAGCAGGCCAGCGCCTGCAGCCTGAACCTGGCCGCCAGCGAGGGCGCGCTGGACGGCGACCTGGCCTGCGCCGAAAACTTGCTCGGCGTGCGCCCGGGCAGTTGGCTGGTGACCCCCGACACCCTGGCCCTGGTGGGCAGCGATGGCAGCACGGTGGTGCATTTCAGCCGCCAGGGCGCCGGTCGCTATACCTGGACGTCTGCTGCCGGCAGTGCAGTGGTGCTGGAGCGTGTGGATAACTAATTACCCGGCCAGGTTATAACGGCCATAAGGGCGAAACATGAAACTTCCGAGCAACAGGCCCGGCGCACTTTTGTGGGCGGCACTTGGCGAATTCAAATCGACGTTGATCAGCGTCGGTTGTTTTACTGCGTTGATCAATATTCTCATGCTCGTGCCATCGATATATATGCTGCAAGTGTACGACCGTGTACTGACTTCGCAGAATGAAACCACCTTGTGGATGTTGACCCTGATGGTGGTGGGTTTCTTCGTCTATATGGGCGTACTGGAGGCGGTGCGCAGTTTCATTGTGATTCGAGTCGGCCATCGACTGGAGCAGCGCTTCAACCTGCGGATTTATCGCGCCGCGTTCGAGCGTCACTTGCGCCAAGGTGATGGCGCCGCTGGCCAGGCTTTGAACGACATGACCCAAGTGCGTCAGTTCGTCACCGGCCCCGCGTTGTTCGCCTTCTTCGATGCACCGTGGTTTCCGGTGTATCTGGCGGTGATCTTCCTCTTCAACGTCTGGCTGGGTGTGCTCGCCAGTGCCGGAGCCTTGCTATTGGTGCTGCTGGCTGTGCTCAACGAACGCCTGACCCAGCGCCCGTTGGCCGAGGCAAGCAGCCTGCAGCAGCAGTCGAGCAGCCTGGCCGGCAGCCAACTGCTCAACGCCGAGAGCATCCAGGCCATGGGCATGCTCGGTGCGCTGCGTCAGCGCTGGTTTGCCTTGCACGGACGCTTTCTCGAGTTGCAGAACCGTGCCAGCGACACGTCGGCAGTGATCACGGCCACCAGCAAGTCCCTGCGCTTGTGTTTGCAGTCGCTGGTGCTGGGCCTTGGGGCGTTGCTGGTGATCGAGGGCCAGATGACGCCGGGCATGATGATTGCCGGCTCCATTCTCATGGGCCGGGTGCTGGCGCCAATCGACCAGCTCATCGCGGTGTGGAAGCAGTGGAGCGGTGCCCAGTTGGCCTACAAGCGTCTGGAAACCCTGCTGCAGGAGCACCCTGAACCGGCGCTACCAATGCCGCTACCGGCGCCTGGCGGCCAGTTGTCCATCGAGCAGGTCAGCGGCGGGCCACCGGGGCGCAGGGTGGCTACCGTGCAGCAGGTCAGTTTTGCCCTGGCACCCGGTGAGGTGCTGGGGGTGCTGGGGGCTTCGGGCTCTGGCAAGTCGACCCTGGCCAGGCTGCTGGTTGGCGTCTGGCAACCACTGGCGGGCCAGGTGCGCCTGGATGGCGCCGAGCTTTGCCAATGGGACCGCGATGCGCTTGGTCCGCATATCGGCTATCTGCCGCAAGGCATCGAGCTGCTGCGCGGCAGCATCGCCGAGAATATCGCCCGCTTCGGCGAACTTGATGGCCACAAAGTGGTGGAAGCGGCGCGCCTGGCGGGTGTGCATGAGTTGATCCTGCGCTTGCCGCAGGGTTACGACACACGCCTTGGCGAGGGCGGCGGCGACCTCTCCGGAGGCCAGAAACAACGCATTGCCCTGGCGCGTGCGCTCTATGGCAACCCGTGCCTGATCGTGCTCGACGAACCCAACTCCAACCTCGACAGCCTTGGCGAGGCGGCGCTGGCCAATGCCATCGTTCAGTTGAAGGCGCTGGGGCGCACTGTGGTGCTGGTGACCCATCGCAGTGCGGCTCTGGCCCAGGCCGACAAGCTGCTGGTGATGAACGACGGGCGTGTGCAGGCGTTTGGCCCTGCGCGGGATATTCTCCAGGCGCTGGGCCAGGGCACCACGCAGCGGCCGCTGCAAGCCGGAGGTGGCGCATGAGCCGCACGACAAGCGATGCGCGTTTTTATGTCCGCCTTGGTTGGCTGCTGACCCTGCTGGGGTTTGGCGGGTTCATGGCCTGGGCCAGCCTTGCGCCGCTGGATCAGGGCGTGGCGGTGCAGGGCACCGTGGTGGTGTCGGGCAAGCGCAAGGCAGTGCAGTCCATGGCTGCCGGGGTGGTCAGCCGGATTCTGGTCCGCGAAGGGCAGACGGTGCGTCAGGGTGAGCCGCTGTTCCGTCTCGACCGTACCCAGGTACAGGCAGATGTCGAGGCGCTGCAGGCCCAGTACCGCCTGGCCCTGGCCAGCCTGGCGCGTTGGCGCGGTGAGCGTGACAACGCGGGGCAGGTGCAGTTTCCTGCTGAGCTGATGGATGAGTCCGACGCGCAACTCGGCCTGGTTCTTGAAGGTCAGCGCCAGTTGTTCGACAGCCGTCGCCAGGCCCTGGCCCGTGAACAGGGCGCGGTGTCGGCCAGCATCGAAGGCTCCCAGGCCCAACTGGCCGGCATGCGCCGGGCACGGGGCGACCTGCAGGCCCAGGCCGACTCCCTGCGCGAGCAGTTGGACAACCTGCGCCCGCTGGCTGGCGAGGGCTACATCCCGCGCAATCGGGTGCTCGAATACCAGCGTCAGTTGTCCCAGGTGCAACGTGACCTGGCGCAGAACGCGGGCGACAGCGCGCGCCTGGAACAGGGCATCGTCGAGGCTCGGCTCAACCTGCAGCAGCGCCGTGAGGAATACCAGAAAGAGGTGCGCACCCAACTGGCCGAGGCCCAGGTCAAGGCCGCGACGCTGGAGCAGCAGCTCAACTCGGCGCGCTTCGAGTTGCGTCACAGCGAGATCCTCGCGCCAGCCGACGGCATCGCCGTCAACCTGGGGGTACACACCGAAGGTGCAGTGGTGCGGGGAGGCGACACGTTGCTGGAGATCGTGCCGCAAGGGACGGCGCTGGAGGTGGAAGGGCGCCTGCCGGTGAACCTGGTGGACAAGGTCGCGCCGCAGTTGCCGGTCGATATCCTGTTCACAGCCTTCAACCAGAACAGCACGCCACGGGTCACCGGCGAAGTGGCGCTGGTGTCGGCCGACCAGTTGCTCGACGAGCGCAGTGGCCAGCCGTACTACGTGCTGCGCAGCACCGTCAGCGAAGAGGCGCTGGCGCGTTTGCAGGGCTTGGCGATCCGCCCGGGCATGCCAGCCGAACTGTTCGTGCGCACTGGCGAGCGCTCGCTGCTCAACTACCTGTTCAAGCCCCTGCTCGACCGTGCAGGCAGCGCCTTGACCGAACAATAAGGACGCGCTGATGAACACATCTGCAACCAGGCTGCTGCTGGCCTTCGTGCTGCTGCCGACACTGGCCCAGGCCAACATGGGGCCGTTCCAGGTCTACGAGCAGGCGCTGCGCCGCGATCCGACCTACCTTGCAGCCTTCAAGGCCCGTGAGGCGGGCCAGGAGTACCGGGCCATCGGCCGCGCAGGCTTGCTGCCCAACCTTTCCTACAGCTACAACAAGGGCCGTAACGATTCGAAGGCCAGCTACCTCGGTGATTCGCGTCGCTCCAGCGAAGACAGGCGCTATGACAGCTATGGCTCGACCTTCATCCTCCAGCAACCGTTGTTCGACTACGAAGCCTATGCGGCCTATCGCAAAGGGGTGGCCCAGGCGCTGTTCGCCGACGAAAGCTTTCGCGACCAGAGCCAGCAGTTGCTGGTGCGAGTGATGACCAGCTATACCCAGGCCCTGTACGCCCGAGACCAGATCGCTATCAGCGTGGCCAGCAAGCAGGCCTACCGCCAGCAATTCCAGCAGAACCAGCGCCTGTTCCAGGCAGGCGAGGGGACGCGCACTGACATTCTCGAGGCCCAGGCGCGTTTCGAACTGGCCGATGCCGAGGAAATCCAGGCACGTAACGACGAGGATGCCGCCCTGCGTGAACTCGGCGCGTTGATTGGCGAACCGGCGGTGCAGATCGACATGCTCGCCCCCCTGCGCAGCGGCTTTGCCTTGCCGCAGGTGATGCCCAGCGGTTACGAGGCCTGGCAATCGCTGGCCCTGGCCAGCAACCCGCAGCTCGGCTCGCAGCGTCAGGCGCTGGAGGTGGCGCGTTACGAGGTCGAGCGCAATCGTGCCGGGCACCTGCCCAAGGTCAGCGCCTTCGCGACTTCGCGGCGCCAGGAGTCGGACAGTGGTAACACCTACAACCAGCGCTACGACACCAACACCGTCGGTATCGAAATCAGCGTGCCGCTGTTTGCCGGTGGTGGCGTCAGCGCCTCGACGCGCCAGGCCAGCCGGCATCTGGAGCAGGCCGAGTACGAGCTCGACGGTAATACCCGCAGCACCTTGATCGAGCTGCGCAAGCAGTACAACGCCTGCGAGTCCGGTGCCAGTCGCCTGCGCGCCTACGAAAGGGCGCTGCAGGCGGCCGAGGCTCTGGTGGTGTCGACGCGCAAGAGTGTGCAAGGGGGCGAGCGGGTCAATCTGGATGTGCTCAATGCCGAACAGCAACTGGCGACCACCCGGCGTGACTTGGCGCGGGCGCGCTACGACTACCTGCTGGCCTGGATCAAGCTGCATTACCAGGCGGGAACCTTGAGCGAAGCGCAGCTGGCGCGGGTGGACGAAGCCTTCGTGGCGGCCGGCGGATAGGGGCGGCCATTGGGCCGCTCCCTGTCGCCATGGCCTCAGGCGGCGAACCCGCCATCGGCCAGCAGGCTGGCACCGGTGATGTAGCCAGCTTCCGGGCCGGCCAGATAGGCGACGAAGCTGGCGATTTCATCGGCATGCCCGTAGCGTCCGATCGCCATCAGCGGGATCAGGCTGTCGGCGAACTCGCCGTTGGCCGGATTCATATCGGTGTCCACCGGGCCAGGCTGCACATTGTTGACGGTGATGCCCTGGGGCCCGAGGTCGCGGGCCATGCCGCGGGTCAGGCCGACCAGCGCCGACTTGCTCATGGCGTAGGGCGCGCCGCCAGCGAACGGCATGCGTTCGGCGTTGGTGCTGCCGATGTTGATGATCCGGCCGCCCTGGCCCATGTGCCGGGCCGCAGCCTGGCTCGCCACGAACACGCTGCGCACGTTGATCGCCAGCATGCGGTCGAAGTCGTCGAGGTCGAATTCGGTCACTGGCGCCACGGCCAGTACACCGGCGTTGTTGACCAGGATGTCGAGGCGGCCGAAGGCTTTGACGGTATCTTCCACCGCTTGCTGCACCGCACTGGCATCAGCGCTGTCGGCGCGCAAGGCCAGGGCGCGCCCCCCCTCGGCGTTGATGGCATCAGCCAGGGCCTGCGCGGGGGCAGCGGAGCTGACATAAGTGAAGGCGACTTGCGCGCCTTCGCGGGCCAGGCGCCGGACGATGGCGGCGCCGATGCCGCGGGAACCGCCCTGGACCAGGGCGACTTTGCCTTCGAGGTTCGATACGTGGGACATGCTGCTCTCCTGAAGCGAGCAAGGCGGTGTGCCTTGGATGAGCCCAGTATCGGCTGGGTATTACCTGCTGATAAGATGGCAATCGCTATCGTCAGAGTGAACTTCTGGTTGGGAATCGCCCATGGAATCCTTCAGCAGCCTCGAGTGCTTCATCACCAGTGCCGAGGTCGGCAGCTTCGCCGAGGCCGCCCGGCGCTTGTCGATCACGCCTGCGGCGGTGGGCAAGAACGTCGCCCAGTTGGAGTCCCGCCTGGGTGTGCGCCTGTTCCAGCGCAGTACGCGCAAGTTGACCCTGACCGAGGCCGGGCAACGCTTTCTCGGTGAAGTGAGCGAGAGTTTTCGCAGCATCCAGTACGCCGTCGCCAACCTGGCCAGCAGCGAAGGCCAACCGGCCGGGGTGCTGCGGGTCAGCATGGGCATCGTGTTCGGGCGTTTGTACGTGCTGCCGTTGCTGGGGGAGTTCCTGCGCCGATACCCGGCAATCACCGCGGACTGGCATTTCGACAACCGCCAGGTCGATCTCATCGGCCAAGGGTTCGATGCCGCTATCGGCGGCGGCTTCGACCTGCCGCCGGGTGTCGTTGCGCGCAAGCTGGCGCCTGCACACCGGGTCTTGGTAGCGGCGCCTGAGTACCTGCAGCGGCACGCGCCGATCCAGATGCCGGAACAACTATCCCAGCACGACGGCATCCTGATCCGGTCGCCGCAGACCGGGCGAGTGCGTTCCTGGCCCCTGACCAGCCGCAGCCAGGAGCAGCGCCCGCTGCAACTGCGCCAGGCGATGACCATGAGCGACTCGGATGCCGCCTGTGCTGCGGCGGAGCAAGGGTTGGGGATTGCCTTGGTGAGCATGCCGTTCGCCGTGCCGTATTTCGCCAGCAAACGCCTGTGCCGGGTGTTGCCGGACTGGTATGTGGATGATGGCAGCGTCAGTGTCTACTACGCCGAGCGCAAGCTGCTGCCGGGCAAGACCCGCGCGTTCATCGACTATCTGGTGGCGTGTTTCGAGGCGCAGGGGTTGGCGAAGCAGTTCGATGCGATGGCAGGCGTCTGAATCCTGCCGTCAGTCGACTTCGACTACGAACTGCACCTGCGCCACCCCGGCGAGCATCAGGCTTACTTCGTCATCGAGTTTCTTGCCGATCAGCTGCTGGCCCAGCGGTGAGCGCGGGGTGATCACGGTCACCAGCCCAGGGCCTTCGCCGATTTTCAGTCCGGCGCCCTCGGGGCCGAGAAACAGCAACTGCTGGCGACCTTGCTCGTCTTCAAGCGTTACCCGGTTGCTGAGCTGGATCCCCCGCGCCGGGTCGTAGTCGCGCAGCAGCAACTGCTGGTAGCTCAGCAGCGCCTGGCGGATTTCCGCGGTACGGCGCGCCTGGCCGGTGGCGAGGTAGGAAGCCTCGAGTCCCAGGGTGTCGTACTTGTTCTCGGCGATGTTCTCTTCGGCAGTGGCGGTTTCGTAGGCGGTCTGGGCGGCGCGCCGCAGCACCTCCATGTCGTGCACGAGGGTGTCGATGATGCGTGCGAGCAGGGTTGGCTTGTCCATGGTCAGCGGCAGAACTCCAGCACGTTGGCCTGGCTCTTGTCGGTCGGTGCATTGCGGTTCTGCTGTAGCCAGAACTGGCATTTGGGGTTGTTCAGGTTGCGCCGGTTGGCCTCGATGGCCTGTTGGGCCTGCTGTGTATTCAGGATTTCCTTGTAGCGCTCGAACATCGCCTGCTGCGCGTCGGCCGGTTGCGGCGGGGCAACCGGGGCGGGGGCGGTGCGTGCCGGGGCCACTGCCTGGGCCAGTGGTGCGACCTGCTGTGGCCACAACTGCCAGGCCAGCCACAGGCTCAGGGCGATGGCCACGGCGCCGAGCCACAGGCCGATGGCCACGCAGACAATCAACTGCAAAGGGTTCAGGGTGATCTTCAGTTCGCGGCGACGGGGCATCGTGGCCTCCTGGCAGGGGTCGATCAAGGGGCCATTGTCGCATGGCTGTGCGATTTGTTTTATTGCCGGGTGCGGGTAGCGCTTTTGTCGGTGCCGGTTTATCCGCACAATCCATGGTTTTTCTGCGCTGCGAGGGGAGTGGTCGTGAAAGCCACCTGGGACATTTTCTGCACGGTCGTCGACAACTACGGCGATATTGGCGTCACCTGGCGCCTGGCGCGCCAGCTCGCCGATGAGCATGCGTTGACCGTGCGCCTTTGGGTGGACGACCTGCAGGCGTTCGCACGCCTGTGCCCGGAGGCTGATCCACAGGCCGCGCGGCAATATCAGCAAGGCGTCGAGGTATGCCATTGGCCGGTCGATTGGCCCGCATGCGAAACCGCCGAGGTGGTGATCGGTGCCTTCGGTTGCCGACTACCGGCGGCCTATGTCGAAGCCCTGGCCGGTCGCCCTACACCGGCGTTGTGGCTGAACCTCGAATACCTGAGCGCCGAAGACTGGGTCGAGGGTTGTCATGGGCTGCCGTCGCCACAACCCAATGGCCTGCGCAAAGTGTTTTTCTTCCCAGGCTTCACCGCCAATACCGGCGGCTTGCTGCGTGAAGGCGAACTGCTGGGCAAGCGTGCTGCGTTCGAGGAGGATGCTGCCGCGCGCAAGGCATTCCTTGCCGGCCTCGGCGTGAAACCTGCGCCCGAGGCGCGACTGATGTCGTTGTTCGCCTACGAGAACGCACAGTTGGGCCATTGGCTGGAAGCCCTGGCGGCAGACGATCAGCCCACCCACCTGTTGGTCCCCGAAGGTCGAATCCTATCTGACCTGCATGCGTGGCTGGGTGAACGACTGGCCGTGGGCGAGGTGCGCCAGCGCGGGGCGCTGACCTTGCAGGTGCTACGATTCGTCAGCCAGGACGACTACGACCGTATCCTCTGGTGCTGCGACTTCAATGCCGTGCGCGGCGAGGATTCCTTCGTGCGTGCCCAGTGGGCCGGGCGCCCTCTGCTGTGGCACATCTACGTGCAAGAGGAGAATGCTCACTGGGAAAAGCTCGAGGCTTTTCTCAAGATCTATCGACAGGGGCTGTCGGACGATGCCGCAGATGCGCTGGTGGCGTTGTGGCGTGCCTGGAACATGGATCGTGACATGGGCGAGGCCTGGCGCGGGGTGCTGAAACACTGGCCGCAACTGCAGACGCACGCCCGGCAATGGTGTCTGGAACAGGCCACTCGGCCGGACCTTGCCACAGCGCTGGTACAGTTTTACCGAAATTGGATATGATATGCGGCCTCGATTTTTATAAATCCATCCAGATTCGGATACTTCGTAATGAAAACTGGTAAAGAGCTGAAACCCGGTACCGTACTGCGGATCGACAACGACCCGTGGCTGGTCCAGAAAGCGGAATTCACCAAGTCGGGCCGTAACAGCGCGATCATGAAGACCAAGCTGAAGAACCTGCTGACCGGCTACAAGACCGAAACCGTCTACGGTGCGGACGACAAGCTGGACGACGTGATCCTGGATCGCAAAGAAGCGACCCTGTCGTTCATCAGCGGTGACTCGTACACCTTCATGGACACCACCGACTACACCATGTACGAGCTGAACGCCGAAGACATCGACGCCGTTCTGCCGTACATCGAAGAAGGCATGGAAGATGTCTGCGAAGCCGTCTTCTTCGAAGGCCGCCTGGTATCGGTTGAACTGCCGACCACCATCAGCCGTCAGGTTGTCTACACCGAGAACGCTGCTCGCGGCGATACCTCGGGCAAGGTCATGAAGCCTGCCAAGCTGAAGAACGGTACCGAGATTTCGGTAGCTGACTTCATCCAGATCGACGAGTGGATCGACATCGACACTCGCGACAACAGCTTCAAGGGCCGTTCCAAGAAGTAATCTTCTTGCGACCCACAAAAAACCCGGCCTTGGCCGGGTTTTTTGTGTCTGGCGTTTACTCAGACCGTCACGTGCAGGCGCACATCGACGTTGCCGCGGGTGGCGTTGGAGTATGGGCAGACTTTGTGCGCCTTCTCCACCAGGCCTTCGGCATCTGCCTGGGCCAGGCCCGGCAGGTTGATGTGCAGGTCGATGTCCAGGCCGAAACCACCGGGGATCTGGCCGATACCGACCTTGGCGGTGATCGAGGCGTCGGCAGGCAGGGCTTTCTTTTCCTGGCCGGCGACGAACTTCAGCGCGCCGATGAAGCAGGCCGAGTAGCCGGCAGCGAACATCTGCTCGGGGTTGGTGCCTTCACCGCCAGCACCGCCCAGTTCTTTAGGGGTGCTCAGCTTGACTTCGAGCTTGCCGTCGCTGGAGCGGGATTTGCCGTCGCGACCACCAGTGGAGGTTGCTTCTGCGATGTACAGGGGAGTGACCTTTTGCATCTTGAGCCTCGCTTGTGTGCTGTGCGCCTTGGCGCTGGGTGGGTGTGGGTTTAAATTAGCGCGCAATTATTTAGTGCGCAAGATAAATTTTCGACCATTCGTCCGACAGGCTTTCACAGCATAGTCCTCAGAGGCTTTTTTGCAGGCTGTCGCGCAGGTCGAGCAGTTCGGCCTGCAGCTTCTGCAAGCGTTCCACCGTGCGCCCGGAGGCTTCCAGGATGCAGTGCGGCACCTTGCTGGCCTCATCGCGCAAATCGCGGCCCTTGTCGGTCAGTTGCACCAGCACCACGCGCTCATCGTCGCGGCTGCGGGTGCGCTTGAGCAGGCCTTCGCTTTCCAGGCGCTTGAGCAGCGGGGTGAGCGAACCGGGATCGGTCAACAGGCGCTGGCTGATTTCGCCTACGGTCAGGCCGTCCTGCTCCCACAGCACGAGCATGGCCAGGTATTGCGGGTAGGTGAGGCCCAGGGCCTGCAACAAGGGTTTGTAGACCTTGGTCATCAGCAACGAGGTGGAGTGCAGGGCGAAGCACACCTGGTTGTCCAGCAGCAGCTCGTCGCAGGGGGCTTTGGTGTCGGCGTTCATGCAAGTCCTTGAATGAGTTCAGTTAAGAATCTAGCACGCAGATCGTTAGCGCGCTCATCAACCACGCATTCCACTGCGTAGCGCCAGGTCCCAGGGAGGGACCGGGCTGAAGCGGCTCTTGAGGAATTCGAGCAGCAAGCGGCTGCGAGAGTTCGTTTCATGTTCGAGCCGGAGTGCATAGATACCGGTGGTTTCCGGTTCGGGCAGGCCGTTTTCGCAGAACAGCGGCAGCAGTTCACCCCGTAGCAGGTATTCGCTGACCAGCCAGGTGGGCAGATGGGCGATGCCGAGGCCGGCGAGGGCGCCGAACAGCAGGGTTTCGGCGTTGTTGGCGGTCATACGCAGGCGTGCCGGGCGGTACAGGCGCACCTGGCCATCGACGGCGAAGCGCCAGGCGAACGGTGGTGCCAGGCCATCCCAGTCCAGGCCGTCGTGCTGCGGCAGCTCGCTGGGGCAGGTAGGCACCCCTCGCGCGGCCAGGTAGGCCGGGCTGGCGCAGGCGATGCGCACCATGTAGGCCAGCGGTGTGGCGACCAGTCGTGTGTCGGCCAGAGTGCCTGCGCGCAGCACCAGGTCGACCTCGCCCAGGTGGCTGCCGTGCATGTCGACGAAACTGTCGATCAGGCGCAGTTGCACATCGAGCCCGGGGTAGGCCACCAGGAAGTCGGCGATCGCGGGTGCCAGGTGACGGCGTCCGAAGGCTGCCGGGGCATCCATGCGGATCAGGCCTTCCGGTGCATTGCTCAGGGATACCGCTTCAGCGCGTGCCAGGCGCAGTTCCTCGATGATGCGCCGGGCGCGTTCGGCGAAGGCATTGCCCGCTGGGGTCGGGCGCACGGCATGGGTGCTGCGCACGAACAGGCGGCTGCCCACGGCGTTTTCCAGGTTGTCGATGCGTCGTGCGACTGCCGAAGGCGTCAAGGGGTGACGACGCGCGGCGGCAGAGAAGCTGCCGGTTTCCAGCACGTCGAGAAACAGACTCAGTTGTTCGGTGAGGATATCTGGACTCATGACCCTTCCCATGCTTTTGCGTAAAACGCAAAGCCATTGTGCGCTGCTGTGCGTTTCCCCGCCAGCCTGCACTGGGTAGCATGCCTGGATTGAGAATGCTGTCGGATGAGGCACTGATGATCGAGTGGGTGATGTACATCGTTTTAGGCGCGGCGCTGGGCACCATGGGTGGCCTGTTCGGCATCGGCGGCGGGTTGATTGCTATTCCTGCACTGGGAGTGCTGTTCGGTCTCGACCAGCAACTGGCCCAGGGCACGGCGTTGGTGATGGTAGTGCCCAACGTGCTGCTGGCGCTGTGGCGCTACCATCAGCGCAACCGCATCGAGCTGCGCCATGCGGTGCCGCTTTCGCTGTGCAGTTTCATTTTTGCGTGGCTGGGGTCGATCTGGGCGGTCGGGCTCGATGCGCACTCCATGCGCCTGGGTTTCGTCGCGTTCCTGGTGGCGCTGGCGGTGTGGAACGTGGCACGCATGTTCATGAAGGTCAGCCCGCCGAGCAGCCAGTTGCGTTATCCCTGGCCTTGGCTGGGTGTGCTGGGTTGCTTCGCCGGTAGCATGGGCGGGCTGTTCGGTGTTGGCGGCGCGGTAGTGGCCACGCCGATCCTGACCAGCGTGTTCGGCACCACCCAGGTGGTGGCCCAGGGGCTGTCGCTGGCGCTTGCGGCGCCGAGCACCATGGTGACACTGCTCACCTATGGCGTTCATGGCAGCGTTGACTGGCATGCCGGTATTCCACTGGCGGTGGGCGGTCTGCTCAGCATCAGCTGGGGCGTGAAGCTGGCCCATGCGTTGCCCGAGAAAGTGCTGCGTACGCTGTTCTGCGTGTTTCTGATTGTCTGTGCGGTGATGCTGGGCCTGGAGCTGTAATCGCGTTTACCTGAAGCCGTCGATCACGTAGTCGGCCATGCAGTCGGTGATCGGCGAGTGGCTTTGCGCATTGCGCAGCAGCATCACATTGGCCACCGGTAACTGCGGCAGGCCCTGGTCTTCGCCGAGGATGCACAGAGGGTCGCTGATGAGGCTCTGCAACTGGGCTGTAACCGCCAGGCCTGCGCCGACGATGGCAAAGATGGCCGCCAGGCTTGGGCTTGTGTAGGCGATGCGGTAATCGATCCCCTGATGGTCCAGGGCGTTGCAGGCCCAGGTGCGGCAGAAACAGTCGGTGTTGAACATCGCCAAGGGCATCGGGCTCTGTTCGTGGGGGCAGAAGCCCTTGGCGGCTGCCCATACCAGGCGCTCCTGACGCAGCAGCTGGCCCACCTCGGCACCTGGCTCGCGGGTGATGATGGTCAGGTCCAGGTCCTGGCGCTGCATCAACTGCTTCGATGGCTCGCAATGCACCTCCACCTGGATCAGCGGATAGCTGCAGGCGAAGCTGGCGAGAATCGCCGGCAGAAAGCGCATGGCGTAGTCGTCTGGAGTGCCGATGCGCACCACGCCGACCATGTGCGGCATGCGCAAGGTGTTGAACACCTCACCGTGCAGCTTGAGGATGCGCCGGGCGTAACCCAGCAGCACCTGGCCCTCGGCGGTCAGGCGCACCTGGCGTCCGTCGCGTTCGAACAACTGGCGCTGGAGGATGTCTTCCTCCAGGCGTTTCATCTGCATGCTCACTGCCGACTGGGTACGGTTGACGACCTCCCCGGCGCGGGTGAAGCCGCCTTGTTCGGCGATGGCGACGAAGGTGCGCAAGACCTCGGCGTCGAGACTCTGGTAAGTGGACATTGCATCAATTCTCCAGATGCAAGACATAAGAAACATTCGTTGGATTGATCCTAAGCCCAGCGCGAGACTGAAGCCACTCACACGGAGGGCTTCACGATGAAAGGTCATTTCGGCGTCACGCACACCCCCTTCTCCTTGGGCCAACTTCTTGCACAGGCGCTTCAGCGACTGCTGCGCTGGCAACAGCTGTACCGCCAGCGGCGGCAATTGGCCAGCCTCAGCGACGATGCGCTGCACGATCTGGGGTTGAGTCGGGCGGATACCCTGCAGGAGGTGGAGCGCCCGTTCTGGGACGATCCATTGCGCAAATGAAGGTGTCGCTGCGGGGCAGGGCTGCCCCGCGGCGTTTACAGGCTGTAGTAGTAGCCGCGGCTGCGCAGGGCGACGATGCGGGGGCGGCCATCGGCGTGGGGGCCGATCTTCTTGCGCAGGTTGCTGACGTGCATGTCCAGGCTGCGGTCATAGAGCGTCAGTTTGCGGCCCAGG
The DNA here is from genome assembly GCA_014268975.2 of Pseudomonas wayambapalatensis. Classification (GTDB taxonomy): domain Bacteria; phylum Pseudomonadota; class Gammaproteobacteria; order Pseudomonadales; family Pseudomonadaceae; genus Aquipseudomonas; species Aquipseudomonas wayambapalatensis. The sequence goes on from CP077096.1 coordinate 1,833,644, forward strand.
CCGATCTGTGCCAGCTCCTGCTTGTCCAATGGCTCGCCGGGTTGACGCAGCAGGGCTTCGAGGATGCGGCTCTCGGAGAGTGTCAGGCTCATCTCGCGCTGATCGATGCTGACCACCCCGCGCACGGGGCTGAAGGCCAGGTCGCCGATCTCGATCTGGGTGCTGGGCGCCGCCGGGTGGCTGCGGCGCAGCACGGCACGCAAGCGAGCGGTCAGCTCACGCGGGTCGCAGGGTTTGGCCAGGTAATCGTCGGCACCCAGTTCCAGGCCCAGGATGCGGTCCAGCGGTTCGCCACGGGCCGACAGCATCAGTACCGGCAGTTCGGCGTGGTCGCTGCGCAGTTGCTTGAGCAGTTCCAGACCGCTGCCATCGGGCAGCATTACATCCAGCACCACCGCCGCCGGGGCGTGGGCGGCCAGGGCCTGTCGCGCGCTCTCGCCGTCGTGGCAGGCGCGGACCGCAAAGCCTTCCTGGGTCAGCCAGCTGCCGAGCAGCTCGCACAACTCCTGGTCATCATCAATCAGTAACAGCTCGCTCATGACTCACTCAATTCAACCATTGTCGGCGTCTTCTGTGTCCGCCGCTGGCTAAGATACCGCAGACTGCCGACAACAGTGCAACGACCGATCCGATCAGGAACCATTGCTGCTGGTCGGTAAGCAGGTGCAGGGGGCTGCTGGCCTGCAGTTTTTCCACCGCAGCCTGCAGGCGCTGGTTGTCCTGGCGCAGGCGTTCGAGTTGGGTGCTTTCCCGGGCGCTGTCGGCATCTTGCAGCTGTTTGCTCAGCGCAGCGCGCTGTTTCTCGCTGTCTTCCAGGCGCTGCTGCAGCTCGGTGATGCGCGCGCCAGCTTCCAGCGACAGAGGCTGTTCGGCGAGAGCGAGGGGAGAGAGCAGCAACAGCCAGAAAAGCAGCAGGGACATCGGACCTTGGCGCATCGGAACTCCTGATTCTTGTTCGATTCAGAAGGTTGTCGGCAGTAGGTCGCAATAGATGAATCCGTGGATTGCCTGGGCCTGTTCGCGTGCAAGTCGTCGTCACGGCTTGCACGCGAACAGAAACGATCGGGCTCAGGGCAGCACTTGCTTGAACGGTTTGACCACCACCTTCTCGTACACGCCTGCCGCGATGTACGGGTCGGCGTCGGCCCAGGCCTGTGCGGCGGCAAGGGAGTCGAACTCGGCGACGATCAGGCTGCCAGTGAAACCGGCAGCGCCCGGGTCGTTGCTGTCGATGGCCGGATGCGGGCCGGCCAGGATCACTCGACCTTCGGCCTTGAGTTGCTGCAGGCGCTCGATGTGCGCAGGGCGGGCAGCCAGGCGTTTTTCCAGGGAGTTCGCGACGTCGCTGGCGATGATGGCGTAGAGCATGTCAATCCTTGGGTTTGGAGGTGGAAGGGTCGGCGTCGTGCAGATGGCGCGACAGGTACACGCCCTGGGCCACCAGGAAGATCACGGTCATGCCCAGGCTGCCGAAGACCTTGAAGTCGACCCAGAACTCCTGGAACGTGAAGGCGACGAACAGATTGGCTGCGCCGCAGACCAGGAAGAACAGGATCCAGGCGACGTTCAGGCGGTTCCAGATCGTTTCGGGGAGTGTCAGTGCGTGCCCCATGATGCGCTTGATCAGAACCCGGTCGCCGATGAAGTGGCTGCCGGCGAAGGCCAGGGCGAACAACCAGTTGACCACCGGCGCCTTCCATTTGAGGAAGGTTTCGCTGTGGAAGGCCAGGGTGAGGCCACCGAAGACAAGGCACGCCACCAGTGTCAGCAACTGGCCTTTTTCGAGCTTGCGATGGCGCAGGAACAGCGCGCCGTAGACCACCACGGAGCTGAGGATGAGCATCGCCGTGGCGCTGTAGATACCGCCGAACTCAAAGCTTTGACCGGCGAATTCGACCGGGCGCGGGTCCAGCTTGTAGACGATGAAGAACAGCAGCAGCGGGATGAAATCGATGAATTGTTTCACAGTGGCAGCCAGAAGCGGGATGTGACGGCATAATAACAAACATCGATTCCGGCGAAAGCGCTCCTCCATGAATGTTGATCTGCACTGTCACAGCACGGCCTCCGACGGCGCCCTGTCGCCCACGGCACTGGTCGCCCGCGCCCACGAGCACGGGGTGCGCACGCTGGCGCTGACCGATCACGACACCCTCGAAGGGCTCCCCGAGGCGCGCCAGGCGTGTCTTGACCTGGGCATGCAATGGGTCAGCGGGGTGGAGCTGTCATGCACCTGGGGTGGGGCGACCATCCATGTGCTGGGTTACAACTTCCCCCTCGATGCACCGCCCCTGCTGGAGGCCATCGAGCAATTGCACCGTGGTCGCTGGCTGCGCGCCGAGGATATCGCCAGGCGTCTGGCGGGCAAGGGCATGCCGGATGCGCTCGAGGGCGCGCGTGCCGTACAGCAGGAGCTGGGTGACAGTGGCAACGCCCCGGCGCGCCCGCACTTCGCCGAGTTCCTGGTGCGCGCCGGGCACGTCAAGGACCGCGGTGAGGCGTTCCGCAAATGGCTGGGTGCCGGCAAGCTGGGCGACGTCAAGCTGCATTGGCCGACGCTCGAGGAAACTGTCGGGACCCTTCGCCAGTCCAACGCTTGGGTGAGCCTTGCCCATCCCATGCACTACGAACTGACTCGCAGCAAGCGCAGACGCCTGATCGCCGACTATATTCAAGCGGGAGGGCAGGCGCTTGAAGTGGTCAATGGCATGATGCCGCCCGAGCAAGTGGGCACGATGTCCATCCTTACCCGTGAGTTCGGCCTGCTGGCAAGCGCTGGCAGTGACTTCCACGGCCCCGGCACCTGGGGCGAGATCGGTGCCTACCGGCCATTGCCCGAGGACCTGCCACCTCTGTGGCGCCGATTCAGCCATGAACAGCCTATGGCGGTATGAACAGGACGATTACGTGAGTCAATTCTTCCAGATTCATGCGGAGAACCCGCAAGCGCGCCTGATCAAGCAGGCCGTGGAGATCATCCGCAAGGGCGGGGTGGTGGTCTATCCGACCGATTCGGCATACGCCCTGGGTTGCCAGATCGGCGATAAGGCGGCGATCGAGCGGGTCCGGCGCCTGCGCGGCCTGAATAAAACGCACAATTTCACCTTGATGTGCTGCGACATGTCGCAGTTGGGGTTGTATGCCAAGGTCGATACCGGCACCTTCCGCCTGCTCAAGGCCCATATTCCCGGCCCGTACACCTTCATTCTCAACGGTACCCGCGAGGTACCGCGCCTGTTGCTGCATGAAAAACGCCGTACCATTGGCCTGCGCGTGCCGGACCATGGCATCACCCTGGCGCTGCTCGCGGAACTGGGTGAGCCGTTGATGAGCGTCAGCCTGATCCTGCCCGGCGACGATGAGCCGATGACCGATCCCTACGAAATCCGCGAACGCCTGGAGCACCACGTCGATCTGGTCATCGATGGCGGCTTCGGCGATCTGAAGGCGTCCACCATCATCGACCTGTCCGGTGACGAGCCACAGCTGATCCGCGAAGGCTGCGGCGACCCCACGCCCTTCCTGGTCAACGCGTGAGCCAGGTGCAGGCCCCCGAGGCGCCGCCGGTCGAGGCCGAGGCGCCGCAGCAACTGCAACTGGCGCTGGTCTATGGCGAAGCGCTGACCGAAATGCCGGTCGACCTGTACATCCCGCCGGATGCCCTGGAGGTCTTCCTCGAAGCCTTCGAGGGCCCGCTGGACCTGCTGCTGTACCTGATCCGCAAGCAGAACATCGATATTCTCGACATCCCGGTGGCGGAAATCACCCGGCAGTACATGGGCTACGTCGAGCTGATGAAGTCGGTGCGCCTGGAGCTGGCTGCCGAGTACCTGGTGATGGCCGCGATGCTCGCCGAGATCAAGTCGCGCATGCTGCTGCCGCGCTCCAGTGAAGTCGAGGAAGAAGAGGGCGATCCGCGCGCCGAACTGATCCGCCGTCTGCAGGAGTACGAGCGCTTCAAGGCTGCCGCCGAGGGCATCGACGAGTTGCCGAGGATCGGCCGCGAGGTGCTGGTGCCGCAGTTGGAGGCGCCGCAGGCCAGGGTCCGCAAGCTGCTGCCGGAAGTCGCGCTGGAGGAGATCCTGCTGTCCATGGCTGAGGTCATGCGTCGCAACGATCTGTTCGAAAGCCACCAGATCACCCGCGAGACCTTGTCGACCCGCGAGCGCATGAGCGAGGTGCTCGAGCGTCTGAAGGGCGGCGGCTTCGTACCCTTCATCGAGCTGTTCAGCGTCGAGGAGGGCAAGCTCGGCGTGGTGGTCACCTTCATGGCGATTCTCGAGCTGGTGAAGGAATCGCTGATCGAACTGGTGCAGAATGAGCCTTTCACCCCGATCCATGTCCGTGCCCGGGCCGAGTGACAGTTAAGAGCGCCGATGAACCTGAACGAACCCCGCGACCTGGCGTCGCTGATCGAGGCCTTTCTGCTGGCCTCTGGCAAGCCGCAGTCCCTGGAGCGCCTCTTCGAGTTGTTCGAGGAGGCAGAGCGCCCGGCGCCGGCCGTGTTCAAGAAGGCCCTGGAGGTGCTCGGCAAGTCGTGCAATGGCCGCGCCTTCGAGCTCAAGGAAGTGGCCAGCGGCTACCGCTTGCAGATTCGCGAGGACTTCGCGCCCTGGGTCGGTCGCCTGTGGGAGGAGCGCCCGCAGCGCTATTCCCGTGCGCTGCTCGAAACCATGGCCTTGATCGCCTACCGCCAGCCGATCACCCGGGGCGAGATCGAGGACGTGCGCGGGGTGGCCGTCAACAGCAACATCATCAAGACCCTGATGGAGCGCGAGTGGATCCGCATCGTCGGCTACCGCGAGGTGCCGGGCCGTCCGGCCATGTTCGCCACCACCAAGGCGTTTCTCGATCATTTCAACCTCAAAAGCCTCGATGAGTTGCCGCCGCTGGCCGAACTGCGCGAGATGGAGCCAGAGCCTGTGCTCGACGACCTGGACGATGCGCCGGTGCCCGCGCACCTGCAGGCGTTGGCCGATGCCAGCCTGGGCGAGGGTGAGCTGGAGGGCGAGGGTGAGCCGAAGGAGGAAACCAGCTTCCGCAGCCTGCTGGTGGAGCTGGATGCCATGGAGGAGGGGCTCAAGATCGACTTTGATGATTTACGCGAGGAAGAGGATGTGGTCGAGGACGAGGACAAGCCTTGATCTGCGCTGGCGGTTTGCGGGCTAACCGCCGAGCAGAAAAACTTCATCACCCCGATGCACCCGCCCCATGAACCGCGTACAATGCGCGCCCCCTTGGCGCATTCGCCGCCAAACCGCTTTCACTACACCGTACACCGGGAGGTGCCCAGATGAGTGACAAAGACCTGCAAGAAACCCAGATCACCCCGCCGTCCGGCGAAAAGCTGCAGAAAGTGCTGGCACGCATCGGCGTGGGTTCACGCCGTGACGTCGAAGCCTGGATCAGCCAGGGTCGCATCAAGGTCAACGGCGTCGAGGCCACCCTCGGCCAGCGCGTCGACCTGCACGATGCCATCGCTGTCGACGGCAAGCTGATCAAGCGCGAGGAAGCCGCCGAGGCGACCCGCCGCGTCATCATGTACAACAAGCCAGACGGCGAGATCTGCACCCGTGACGACCCGGAAGGCCGTCCGACCGTGTTCGACCGCCTGCCGCGCCCGAAAGAAGGCCGCTGGATCAATATCGGTCGTCTCGATATCAACACCACGGGCTTGCTGCTGTTCACCACCGACGGTGAACTGGCCAACCGCCTGATGCACCCCTCCTACGAGATGGACCGCGAGTACGCGGTGCGTGTCCGTGGCGAGGTCGACGACGAGATGATCGAGCGCCTCAAGGCGGGCGTGATGCTCGAGGACGGCCCGGCCAAGTTCACCGATATCCAGAAGGCGCCGGGCGGTGAAGGCTTCAACCATTGGTACCATTGCGTGGTGATGGAAGGCCGCAACCGTGAGGTGCGTCGCCTGTGGGAGTCCCAGGGCATGGTGGTCAGCCGCCTGAAGCGCGTGCGTTTCGGCCCGGTGTTCCTCAACTCCGACCTGCCGATGGGCCGCTGGCGTGAAATGAGCCAGGGCGAGATCGACATCCTCGCTGCCGAAGTCGGGCTGCAGCCGGTGGCGCTGCCGACCCTCAACCTCAAGGCCAAGGACAAGCTCGAGCGTCTGCAGCGCAAGTCCACGCGCCCCATGGGTCGTGGCGAGCGCGTGCGTGACCTGCGCCCCGCCAAGGACGCCGGCGAGCGTCAGCCACGCGCGGCCAGCGAGCGCCCGGCGCGTCCGGCACGTGAGGAAGCGCCGCGCAAGGGTAGCCGCGGCAGCGCCGTTGCCGAACGTCCTAGCGAGATGCGCAAGCGTCCTGCGCGTGCGGAAGGCGACAAACCAGCCGGCCGTGGTCGCGGTAAGCCGCGTGGTTGATCGCATGTGGCGGTAAAAGGGCCAGCCTTCGGGCTGGCTTTTTTGTGCCTGGTCGAAAAGTGCGAGCCTTCAAGCTGCTGAACAGGAAGCGTTTTTTGTCATGCTGGAAAGTATTTGAACCATCTTGTAACGAAATTTATACGGAATCTGCCGGGATTACCGTTCGGTTTCCTGCTTTCCAGGCTGGTGTAAACAGATCTTGCCGCATGCCGCGCCGCAGAGCCTTCCAACGGCCATTCGCGCTATTGCCCAAAGCCCCGTCCCGCGCTGATATGACGGACATTGCCAAGTGCATCAGCCCACTCCTGCAGTCGGGCCTACACAACAACAAATGGAGGCGCCATGTACGCCGATCACTACGCCATTGATGGCCCTTGCCCCAGGACCGCTGCGTTTTTTCTCGAGGAAACGACGCAACGCGTTGACGCCTGCGCGCTCGCAGGGGTATACAATGCGCCGCGTTTTACCTGTGACCCCCTCGCGTACCACGCATTCTCGCCGACTCCCGGCTGATCCGCCCCAGGCTCCGTGCCAGGCGCGGCGCCAGGGTCCGGGAACCCAAGGTAACCACCTTGCCTCATTCCGCTGTGCCACGAGCGCGGCGGGTCCGATTCCGTCACAGATAAAAACAAGCAGGTGACTTCGTTCATGAGTGGACACAATTCGCAGCCGTCAGGCGAACTCAAGCGTGGCTTGAAGAACCGCCATATCCAGCTGATCGCCCTGGGGGGCGCCATCGGTACCGGCCTGTTCCTCGGCTCGGCCGGGGTGATGAAATCCGCCGGGCCCTCGATGATCCTTGGCTACGCCATCTGCGGCTTCATCGCCTTCATGATCATGCGCCAGCTCGGCGAGATGATCGTCGAAGAGCCCGTGGCCGGCTCCTTCAGCCACTTTGCCCACAAGTATTGGGGCGGCTTTGCCGGGTTCCTGTCGGGCTGGAACTGCTGGGTGCTTTACATCCTGGTGGGCATGTCGGAGTTGTCCGCCGTCGGCAAGTACGTCCACTACTGGTGGCCGGAAATCCCGACCTGGGTGACGGCGGCGGGCTTCTTCCTGCTGATCAACGCGATCAACCTGATGAACGTCAAGGTGTTCGGCGAGGCCGAGTTCTGGTTCGCGATCATCAAGGTGGCCGCCATCGTCGGCATGATCGCCCTGGGCGCGTACCTGCTCACCAGCGGCAGTGGCGGCCCGGACGCCTCGGTGGCCAACCTGTGGAGCCATGGTGGTTTCTTCCCCAATGGCGTGAGCGGATTGGTGATGGCGCTGGCGATCATCATGTTCTCCTTCGGTGGCCTGGAAATGCTCGGCTTCACCGCCGCCGAGGCCGACAAGCCCAAGACCGTGATCCCGAAGGCGATCAACCAGGTCATCTACCGCATCCTGATCTTCTACATCGGCGCCTTGGTTGTGCTGCTGTCGCTGACCCCGTGGGACAGCCTGGTGGCCAGCATCGATGCGTCGGGTGGTAGCTATGGCAGCAGCCCGTTCGTCCAGGTGTTCTCGCTGCTGGGCAGTGATGTCGCGGCGCACCTGCTGAACTTCGTGGTACTGACCGCGGCACTGTCGGTGTACAACAGCGGCACCTACTGCAATGCGCGCATGCTCTACGGCATGGCCGACCAGGGCGATGCGCCGGCGGGCCTGGCGAAGATCGACCGTCGTGGCGTGCCAGTGCGGGCGATCCTGGCGTCGGCAGCGTTCACCCTGATTGCCGTGCTGCTCAACTACTTCATGCCGCAGCATGCCCTGGAGTTGCTGATGTCGCTGGTGGTCGCGGCGCTGGTGATCAACTGGGCGATGATCAGCTACTCGCACCTCAAGTTCCGCCAGCACCTTGACCGTACCGGCCAGAAGCCGCTGTTCAAGGCGCTGTGGTACCCGTATGGCAACTACCTGTGCCTGGCCTTCGTAGTGCTGATCCTGGGCATCATGCTGCAGATCCCGGGGATCCAGATTTCGGTCTATGCGATTCCGGTGTGGCTGGTGGTGATGTATGTGTTCTATGTGATCAAGAGCAAGCGCATGGCGCAGGCGGGTACTGCGGCGGGTAGCGTGGCCAAGTAAGCCGGTAGCTTGATTCGGGAAACCCGGTGCCAGGGGCTGGTGCCGGGTTTTTTGTTGTCTGCTCGGGCCCTGTGGGAGCGGGCTTGCCCGCGAAAGCGCCCAACCAGGCAACCGCTAAATCTGCTCCAACAACCACCCGCGAAACGCCCTGAGCGAGGGCAGCGCCTCGTTGCGCGGCGGGTAGATCAGGTAATAGCTGCGCTGGCTGGCGAACGCCTCGCCCGGGCTGAACAGCTCGCCCTTGGCCAACTCCTCGGCCACCAGAATCCTCGGCACCAGGCCGATGCCGATCCCGGCGCGTACTGCCTGGATCAGGTGCGATGTCAGCTCGAAGCTCGGCCCCAGCCGCATGGCGCGGTGCGCCAGGCCGTGATGAGAAAACCATTCGCCCCAGGCATGCGGGTTGTTGGCGACATTGAGCAGCAACTCTTCGCTGATCCGTGCCGGCGTCCATGTGTCCGCTGCGCCCGCAGCCTGCGGCGGCAGGATCACCACCAGTTCCTCGGCATGCAATCGATGGCAGATCAGGCCGGGCAGGTCGTGGCTGGCCACGCCGATGGCGGCATCGATCTCGCTGGTGTCGAAGTTGATCGCCTCGATGCGTGAATGGATGTGCACCAGCATCCCGGGATGCGCGCTGTAGAACGCGTTCAGGCGCGGCAGCAGCCATTTCGAACCGAAGGTGGGCAGTGTCGCCAGGCGCAGGGTGCCGACCCCGGACTGATAGGCGAGGGCCTGCAGCGTGGCGCTGCGAATGCGCCCGAGGGCTTCGCTCAACTCGCGCTGGTACAGGCGCCCGACATCGGTCAATTGCACCTGGCGCCCCTCGCGGCGGAACAAGGTCAGGCCCAGTTGCTGCTCCAGCGCCTGAACCTGGCGGCTGACGGCGCTCTGGGTCAGTGACAGCTCGACGGCCGCGCGGGTGTAGCTTTCATGCCGGGCAGCGGCCTCGAACGCCAGCAGCAAGGACATCGATGGGGTCAGGTGGCGGTAATTCATTCATGAAACTCATCGATAGCGGCAGGATTATCCGTTTGCCCTCGGCTGGAAAGTACAGGAACATTGGCCTACTCGTCATCCGGTTCTGAGTTATTCATGCCGGCTGAGCAACAGAGCGTCGCCCGCCGGGTGATGCCAGACCGTGAACCTGCCCATACAAGAGGCCATCCTTCGATGATCGCCCAGTTGCCTGTCCGTGCGCCTGTCGCCGGCTACCCCGAATTCCTCGAGGCCCTGAGCGCCAGCGGCTTCCGTGGCCAGATCAGCGCCGACTACGGCACCCGTACGGTGCTGGCCACCGACAACTCGATCTATCAGCGCCTGCCCCAGGCGGCCGTCTTCCCGCTCGACGCTGACGACGTGGCACGCGTCGCCACGTTGATGGCCGAGCCGCGTTTTCGCCAGGTCAAACTGACCCCGCGCGGCGGTGGTACAGGGACCAACGGCCAGTCATTGACCGACGGCATCGTCGTCGACCTGTCGCGGCACATGAACACCATCCTCGAAATCAACACCCAGGAGCGTTGGGTGCGGGTGCAGGCCGGTGTGGTGAAGGATCAGCTCAACGCTGCGCTCAAGCCGCACGGGCTGTTCTTCGCCCCCGAGCTGTCGACCTCCAACCGAGCCACGGTCGGCGGCATGATCAACACCGATGCCAGCGGCCAGGGCAGTTGCACCTACGGCAAGACCCGTGACCATGTGCTCGAGCTGCACAGCGTGCTGCTCGGCGGTGAGCGCCTGCACAGCCTGCCGATCGACGAGGCTGCGCTGGAGCAGGCCTGCGCCGCACCTGGCCGGGTCGGCGAGGTCTATCGCATGGCCCGCGAGATCCAGCAGACCCAAGGCGAGCTGATCGAGAACACCTTCCCCAAGCTAAACCGTTGCCTGACCGGTTACGACCTTGCGCACCTGCGCGACGAAGAGGGCCGCTTCAACCTCAACAGCGTGCTGTGCGGTGCCGAAGGTTCGTTGGGCTACGTGGTCGAGGCCAAGCTCAATGTACTGCCGATCCCGAAATACGCGGTGTTGGTCAACGTGCGTTACACCAGCTTCATGGATGCCCTGCGTGATGCCAATGCGTTGATGGCGCACAAGCCACTGTCGATCGAGACCGTCGACTCCAAGGTACTGATGCTGGCGATGAAGGATATCGTCTGGCACAGCGTCGCCGAGTACTTCCCCGCCGACGCCGAGCGCCCGACCCTGGGTATCAACCTGGTCGAGTTCTGTGGCGACGAGCCGGCTGAGGTCAATGCCCGTGTCGAGGCGTTCGTCGAACACCTGCGCAGCGATACCAGCGTCGAGCGGTTGGGCCACACCCTCGCCGAGGGCGCCGAGGCCGTGACGCGCGTCTACACCATGCGCAAGCGTTCGGTCGGTTTGCTCGGCAACGTCGAAGGCGAGGTGCGGCCGCAGCCGTTCGTGGAAGATACCGCGGTACCGCCGGAGCAGTTGGCCGACTACATCGCCGAATTCCGTGCGCTGCTCGATGGCCATGGCCTGGCCTATGGCATGTTCGGTCATGTCGATGCCGGCGTGCTGCACGTGCGTCCGGCGCTGGACATGAAAGACCCCGCCCAGGCCGCGTTGGTCAAGCCGATCTCCGATGCGGTGGCGGCGCTGACCAAGCGCTATGGTGGTTTGCTCTGGGGCGAGCATGGCAAAGGGTTGCGTTCGGAATACGTGCCGGAGTACTTCGGTGAGCTGTATCCGGCCCTGCAGCGGCTCAAGGGTGCATTCGACCCGTACAACCAGCTCAATCCGGGCAAGATCTGCACGCCGCCAGACAGCGCCGAGGGCCTGACGCCGGTCGATGGTGTCACCCTGCGTGGCGACCTGGACCGAAACATCGACGAGCGCGTGTGGCAGAGCTTCGGCAGCGCCGTGCACTGCAACGGCAACGGCGCCTGCTACAACTATGACCCCAACGACGCCATGTGCCCGTCGTGGAAGGCCACCCGCGAGCGCCGCCATTCACCCAAGGGGCGCGCTTCGCTGATCCGTGAATGGCTGCGCCTGCAGGGCGAGGCCAACATCGATGTGCTGGCCTCGGCGCAGCGCAAGGCGTCGTGGATCAAGGGCCTGCCCAAGCGCCTGGGCAACCTGCGGGCCCAGCGTCAGGGCCAGGAGGACTTCTCCCACGAGGTGTACGACGCCATGGCCGGCTGCCTGGCGTGCAAGTCGTGCGCGGGGCAGTGCCCGATCAAGGTCAACGTACCGGACTTCCGTTCACGCTTCCTCGAGCTCTACCACGGTCGCTACCAGCGCCCGCTGCGTGATTATCTGATCGGCTCGCTGGAGTTCACCATTCCGTACCTGGCCCATGTGCCGGGCGTGTATAACGCGGTGATGGGGTCGAAGTGGGTCAGCCGTCTGCTGGCCGACAAGGTCGGGATGGTCGACAGCCCACTGATCAGCCGCTTCAATTTCCAGTCCACCCTGACCCGCTGCCGTGTGGGTGTGGCCAGTGTGCCCGCCCTGCGCGAGCTGACCCCGGCCCAGCGCGAGCGCAGCATCGTGCTGGTGCAGGACGCTTTCACGCGGTACTTCGAGACGCCGCTGCTGGCTTCGTTCATCGAGCTGGCCCACCGGCTGGGCTACAAGGTGTTCCTGGCGCCCTACAGCGCCAACGGCAAGCCGCTGCACGTGCAGGGTTTCCTTGGCGCCTTCGCCAAGGCGGCGATTCGCAATGGCCGGCAGCTCAAGGCCCTGGCGGATTGCGGTGTGCAGTTGGTGGGGCTGGACCCGGCGATGACCCTGGTCTATCGCCAGGAATACCAGAAGGTCGACGGCCTGCAAGGCTGTCCGACGGTGTTGTTGCCGCAGGAATGGCTGATGGAGGCGCTGCCCGAGCAGGCCGCAGGGCAGGGCGGCAGCTTCCGCCTGATGGCGCACTGCACCGAGAAGACCAACGTCCCGGCCAGTACCCGGCAGTGGGAGCAGGTCTTCGCGCGGATGGGGCTGAAGCTTTCCACCGAGGCCACCGGGTGTTGCGGGATGTCCGGGACCTACGGGCACGAGGCACGCAACCAGCAGGCTTCGAAGACCATCTTCGAGCAGTCGTGGGCGACCAAGCTGGACAAGGAGGGTGAGGCGTTGGCAACCGGTTATTCGTGCCGCAGCCAGGTCAAGCGCATGACCGAGAAGCAGCTGCGCCATCCGCTGGAGGTGGTGTTGCAGTACGTGGTGCGCTGATCTCGCGGCCTCTTCGCGGGCAAGTCCGTGAAGAGGCCAGCGCAACCTTCAGCCGTGCTGCTCCCGTCCGAGCCGTGCCTGGCGGTACAGGTACAGGCTCAATACCAGCCCGCACATCGCCGCCCCGGCGGCAAACAGGAAGATCGACCTGAAGCCGAACCCTGAGGCCACCGCGCCCACCAGTGGCCCGGTGATCCCCAGCGACAGGTCGATGAACAGCGAATAGGCGCCGACCGCCGCGCCACGGTTGGCTGCCGACACCTGGTTCACCGCTTCGACCCCCAGTGCCGGGAACACCAGCGAGAAGCCGAAGCCGCTCAAGGCCGCGCCCACCAAAGCCAGCTGGGCGTTGGGTGCCAGCCACAGCATCAACAGCCCCAGGGTTTCCACCGACAGGCAGGCGATGGCCACGCGAAAACCGCCGATGCGGTTGATCAGATTGCCGAACAGCAGGCGCGCGCAGATGAAGCTGGCGCCGAACAGGCTCAGGGTCAGCGCCGCATCTGGCCAGTTGCGGCTGGCGTAGTAGAGGGTGATGAAGGTCGCGATGGTGCCGAAGCCGATCGAGCCCAGCGCCAGCCCCGAACCATGCGGGAACACCTTGCCCAGCACCTGCAGGAAGGGCAGGCGCTTGCCCGCCACCACCGGCGCGGCCTGCTTGGGCCAGGCCAGTGCCAGGCCAAGAACGCCCAGCAGAATGATGCTCGCACCCATGCTCCACAGCCCCAGGCCCTTGACCATCAGCACCCCCAGCGGTGCGCCGACGGCCAGCGCACCATAGCTGGCGATGCCATTCCAGGAGATGACCTTGGCGGTGTGTTCGGCGCCGACGCGGCCGATGCCCCAGCCGATTGAACCCGAGCCCACGAGGCTTTCCGCGCTGCCCAGTACCAGGCGCCCGATGAGCAGGCAGGTGAGGCTCAGCCAGGGCAGGTGGGTGAGGAAGCTGCAGGCCAGCATGAACACCCCGCTCAGGCCGCAGCCGAACAGGCCCCACATTACCGCCTTCTTGCTACCGAGGTTGTCGATGATACGGCTGGCGGTCGGGCGGCTGAGCAGGGTTGCCAGGTACTGCACGCTGATGACCAGGCCTGCGAGCACGGCGCTGAAACCCAGGTCGTTGTGCACATAGCTGGGCAGTACGGCAAGGGGGATGCCGATGTTCAGGTAGCCGATGAAGGTGAAGAGAACGATGGAGACGACTTGCAGGGTGACCGCAAGAGGGCGCGGTGAGTCGGGCATGGGGGCCTTCGAGGTTCTGGACTGTGTGAAAACGCGATGACGGGGGGTAGCCGCAGGTCAGCCGTTTTCACACGGTCGGTGGGGATGCGCGGTTATTCCTGATCGGCGCTGGATTGATCGTCACCTTCCTGCGAAGCAGGTGCCGGCTCGGCGGCGTGGGCGGTAACGGTTTGCTCTTCGGGGTTCAGGCTTGGGAAGGGAAGATTCGGGATTTCATGCATCTCGTCGTTCCTCGCAAGTGTGAGTGAAAAGGCGGCGCGTAGCGCAGTGGAAGCTTTTGCAAAGCCGGGGCAGGATACAGCAGTCTGGATGACAGTTTATAAATTTTCCTGTTCGCCGGTCGATTTGCGGGCGAATAGCGGACGATGTTCACTTGGGTTCTGCCGGGAATGCATTCGCGCCGAACCGCTGCGGACGGTTCGGCGCGATCTGCCGGGCGTTACTTGCGCCCTTCAGCCGTCTCGGCCACCTTGTCGGTGCGTGCGCACATGATGAAATCGTTGCGGTGCAGCCCCTTGATCGAGTGGCTCCACCAGGTCACGGTGACCTTGCCCCACTCGGTGAGCAGGCCAGGGTGATGGCCCTCGGCTTCGGCGATTTCGCCGACGGCGTTGGTGAACGCCAGGGCGTGCTTGAAGTTCTTGAACAGGAACACGCGCTCCAGTTCCATGTGACCGTCGCGCACTTCAACGCTCCAGTCCGGGATCTCGCGGATCAATTCGGCCAGCTCTTCGTCGCTGACCTTCGGGGCGTCGGCGCGGCAGGCTTCGCAGTGGGCTTGGTTCAAGGCATTCATGGAGGTTTTCCGCTTTCGAGTTGTTGTCGGTAAGGCGGCTCAGGCCGCCTTGGGTGGGAATTTCGGCGCGTGCAGACCCAGCCGCATGGCGTGCTGGACCATGCCCATGATGTCTTCGTGGGCCAGGTCGAACAGGCGTTTCATGTTCGGCAGGACAAAGTACACCGGCTGCAGGATATCGATCCGGTAGGGCGTACGCATGGCTTCGATCGGGTCGAACACCTGGTGCTCGGGCTCGCTGGACAGGCTGTAGACGGTCTCTTTCGGTGACGAGAGGATGCCGCCGCCATAGATCTTGCGGCCCTGGGCGGTTTCCATGAGGCCGAACTCGATGGTCATCCAGTACAGGCGCGCCAGGTACACCCGTTGTTCCTTGGTGGCCGCCAGGCCGAGCTTGCCATAAGTGTGGGTGAATTCGGCGAACCAGGGGTTGGTCAGCAGGGGGCAGTGGCCGAAGATCTCGTGGAAGATGTCCGGTTCCTGCAGGTAGTCCAGCTCCTCCGGGGTGCGGATGAAGGTGGCGACCGGGAAACGCTTGCTGGCCAGCAGTTCGAAGAAGGTCTGGAAGGGGATCAGCGCCGGCACGCGGGCGACCTGCCAGCCTGTGGTGGCGCCCAGTACCTTGTTGACTTCGCCCAGTTGCGGGATGCGGTCATGGGGCAGCTTGAGCTGGTCGATACCGTCCAGGTATTCCTGGCACGCGCGGCCCTCGATCACTTTCAGTTGGCGGGTGATCAGAGTGTTCCACACGGCGTGCTCTTGCTGCGGGTAGTCGATAAAACCCTGCGCATCGGGCTCGCGGGCCACGTATTGCGTCTGTTTCATGGAGCTCTCCTGGTGAGGGCTTTCTTGTTATGGGTGGGGCGTGCCCTAGGAATAGCCCTCCGGCGGCGGTTTTGCACTGGCCTACCTGACAGGGAAGAAGCAGGAGGTAGAGTGTTTCTGTAACGATAATTTTACAATTTTAGGGTTATCCCGGAAAATCAAGGGAATCACGCTGATAGCCAAGGTATTTCTGTCAGCTTATCTTTACGAATTTTCTGCGCACCGATGAAAAAGTCGGCTGCCTCGGGGCCTTCCATGCGTATCAAAGTCCATTGCCAGAACCGCATCGGCATCCTGCGCGACATCCTCAACCTGTTGGTGGAGTACGGCATCAACGTGTTGCGTGGCGAGGTCGGCGGCGACCATGGCAACGCCATCTACCTGCACTGTCCAAACCTGATCAACCTGCAGTTCCAGGCCTTGCGTCCGAAATTCGAGGCCATCGCCGGGGTGTTCGGGGTCAAGCGCGTCGGCCTGATGCCCAGCGAGCGGCGGCACATGGAGCTCAATGCGTTGCTCGGGGCGCTGGAGTTTCCGGTGTTGTCGGTCGACATGGGAGGCAGCATCGTCGCAGCCAACCGTGCTGCAGCCCATTTGCTCGGGGTGCGCGTCGATGAGGTGCCGGGGCTGCCGCTGGCGCGCTATGTCGAGGATTTCGACCTGCCGGAGCTGGTCCGGGCCAACAAATCGCGGATCAACGGATTGCGCATCAAGGTCAAGGGTGACGTGTTCCTGGCCGATATCGCGCCCTTGCAATCCGAACATGACGACAGCGAAGCCCTGGCAGGCGCGGTGCTGACCTTGCACCGCGCCGATCGCATCGGCGAGCGCATCTACAACGTGCGCAAGCAGGAGCTGCGTGGTTTCGACAGCATCTTCCAGAGTTCACGGGTGATGGCCTCGGTAGTGCGCGAGGCGCGGCGCATGGCGCCGCTGGATGCGCCGCTGCTGATCGAGGGGGAAACCGGCACCGGCAAGGAGTTGCTGGCCCGTGCCTGTCACCTGGCCAGCCCGCGTGGCCAGGCGCCACTGATGGCACTCAACTGCGCAGGGTTGCCGGAGTCGATGGCCGAGACCGAGCTGTTCGGCTATGGCCCTGGTGCGTTCGAGGGGGCGCGGGCCGAGGGCAAGCTGGGGTTGCTGGAGTTGACCGCGGGCGGCACGCTGTTTCTGGACGGGGTGGGGGAGATGAGCCCGCGCTTGCAGGTGAAGTTGCTGCGCTTTCTGCAGGACGGCTGTTTTCGTCGGGTCGGCAGCGATGAGGAGGTCTATCTGGATGTGCGAGTGATCTGCGCCACCCAGGTCGATTTGTCGGAGCTGTGCGCGCGGGGCGAATTCCGCCAAGACCTTTATCACCGGCTCAACGTGCTGTCGTTGCACATTCCGCCACTGCGTGAGTGCATGGATGGGCTGGAGGGGCTGGCGCAGCACTTCCTTGACCAGGCCAGTCGGCAGATCGGCTGTGCGTTGCCACGTCTGGCGCCGGCGGCGATGGACAAGTTGAGTCAATATCACTGGCCGGGCAATGTCCGGCAACTGGAAAACGTATTGTTCCAGGCCGTGTCGTTATGCGAGGGCGGCGTGGTCAAGGGCGAACATATACGTTTGCCGGATTATGGTGCGCGACAACCCTTGGGTGAGTTTTCGCTGGAAGGGGAGCTTGCGCAAATCGTCGGGCGCTTTGAAAAAGCGGTGTTGGAAAGTTTGATGGCGGAGTTTCCAACTAGTCGGGCGCTGGGGAAAAGACTGGGTGTTTCCCATACCACGATTGCCAACAAGTTGCGGGAGTATTCGTTGGGCAAGTCAGTGGATTGAAGAAGGTCCGGGTAAAGAATATTTAATCAGCGGTGTTGTTTTCGCGGGCAAGCCCGCTCCCACAGAAGTATCGAGATCGGCCGAAGGGAGCGGGCCTTGGCGTTAGCCGTTGGAGCAACCGTTGCCCATCACGCGGTATTCGAGAATGTGCTTCTGGCCCTTGGAGTCTTCGTAGGTCATGCGCGCCGGCACCACTTCACAGACATTCGGGACTTCGCTCATGGACAGCACCTTGGCAATGTCCAGGTGTTGCGAATAACTGTACTGTTCAACCGGAATCTGCTCGGCGTTCGTTGCAACATTATCGGCCATTGCCGCGCTGCAAACACTGCCAAGTACCAATACCAGTAACGCTTTCATTTTCAATTTACCTGTCTAAGGTCGTGAGGGGGCACGCGGCACTTGTGGTGCCGCGAGTACATCCAGAGTCTTACTGTCGAATTAGAGCGGGATTAACGTGCCTTCGTGGGGGCTGTTACAAGAAGTTAATCGCCTTGCCGTTGCTGGCGAGGTGAATTCTAGGAGTGCACCTTGAATTGAAAAAGACCCGGTTTTGATAAAGTTTTTCGGGCTTTTGACAGAATCGGTAACAATCATCGGTACGAACGTACCGGATTCTTCAGTGATGGCCTTATGCACCGCATGCTAGAGCGCCTCGATGAAATTTCGCCGTGGCGCATGCTGTTCGTTACTACCAACGTCGAATGGTCATGGCCGCTCTGGTACAGTTAAAACCGTCTCATACAAAAACAACTATTACACCGAGGTAACACAGATGAGTGCGGCTCCACTGTATCCCGTTCGTCCCGAGGTTGCGGCAAACACCCTGACCGACGAGGCCACCTACAAGGCCATGTACCAGCAGTCGGTGATCAACCCGGACGGCTTCTGGCGTGAGCAGGCCCAGCGCCTGGACTGGATCAAGCCCTTCACCAAGGTCAAGCAGACCTCGTTCGACGACCACCATGTCGATATCAAGTGGTTCGCCGACGGCACTCTGAACGTTTCCTACAACTGCCTGGACCGCCACCTCGCAGAGCGCGGCGACCAGCTGGCGATCATCTGGGAAGGCGATGACCCTTCCGAACACCGCAACATCACCTACCGCGAGCTGCACGAGCAGGTCTGCAAGTTCGCCAACGCCCTGCGTGGCCAGGACGTACACCGTGGTGATGTGGTCACCATCTACATGCCGATGATCCCGGAAGCCGTGGTGGCGATGCTGGCCTGTGCCCGTATTGGTGCTATCCACTCCGTGGTGTTTGGTGGTTTCTCTCCCGAAGCCCTGGCCGGGCGCATCATCGACTGCAAGTCCAAGGTCGTCATCACCGCCGACGAGGGGCTGCGTGGTGGCCGCCGCACGCCACTCAAGGCCAACGTTGACCTGGCGCTTACCAATCCGGAAACCAACAGCGTGCAGAAGATCATCGTGTGCAAGCGCACCGGTGGTGACATCGCCTGGCACCAGCACCGCGACATCTGGTACGAAGACCTGATGAAGGTCGCCTCCAGCCATTGCGCGCCCAAGGAGATGGGGGCCGAGGAAGCACTGTTCATCCTCTATACCTCCGGTTCCACCGGCAAGCCCAAGGGCGTGCTGCACACCACGGGTGGCTATCTGGTCTATGCCGCGCTCACCCACGAGCGCGTATTCGACTACCGCCAGGGCGAGGTCTACTGGTGCACCGCCGACGTGGGTTGGGTCACCGGTCACAGCTATATCGTCTATGGCCCGCTGGCCAATGGCGCGACCACACTGCTGTTCGAGGGTGTGCCGAACTACCCGGACATCACCCGCGTGTCGAAGATCGTCGACAAGCACAAGGTCAACATCCTCTACACCGCGCCGACTGCCATCCGCGCGATGATGGCCGAAGGTCAGGCGGCGGTCGCCGGTGCCGATGGCTCGAGCCTGCGCCTGCTGGGTTCGGTGGGCGAGCCGATCAACCCTGAAGCCTGGAACTGGTACTACAAGACCGTCGGCAAGGAGCGCTGCCCGATCGTCGACACCTGGTGGCAGACCGAGACCGGCGGCATCCTGATCAGCCCGCTGCCGGGCGCCACCGGCCTCAAGCCGGGCTCGGCGACCCGTCCGTTCTTCGGTGTGGTGCCGGCACTGGTGGACAACCTGGGCAACCTGATCGATGGCGCGGCCGAGGGCAACCTGGTGATCCTCGATTCCTGGCCGGGGCAGTCGCGTTCGCTGTATGGCGATCACGACCGCTTCGTCGACACCTACTTCAAGACCTTCCGTGGCATGTATTTCACCGGTGACGGTGCGCGCCGCGACGAAGATGGCTACTACTGGATCACTGGTCGGGTAGACGATGTGCTCAACGTTTCCGGCCACCGCATGGGGACTGCCGAGATCGAGAGCGCGATGGTCGCCCATTCGAAGGTTGCCGAAGCCGCGGTGGTGGGTGTGCCGCACGACATCAAGGGGCAGGGCATCTATGTCTACGTCACCCTCAATGCAGGCGAGGAGTCCAGCGAGCAATTGCGCCTCGAGCTGAAGAACTGGGTGCGCAAGGAAATCGGCCCGATCGCCTCGCCGGATGTCATCCAGTGGGCGCCGGGCTTGCCCAAGACCCGCTCGGGCAAGATCATGCGGCGTATCCTGCGCAAGATCGCCACGGGTGAGTACGATGCGCTGGGCGATATCTCCACCCTGGCCGACCCGGGTGTGGTGCAGCACCTGATCGACACGCACAAGGCCATGAGCCTGGCGACGGCGTGATGACTCTCGCGGGGTAAACCCACAGGCTCTGCTCAAGCAAACCCCGCCGTATACCGGCGGGGTTTTTGCATTCTGTTACCCGACATTCATCGGTAACCCGCTGCTGTCACCGTGATTGCACTGAAACGGGGCCAGAGGAAACATTTCTGTGCCTTCGGAGTGCGTTCTTGTAGCCATTTCTTGCAGCCTTGCACCCTGCACTTGCCGGATTACAAGGCTTTGCCAATAATAGGCCCGCTTATTGCTTCGTCTAAAGGTTGTTTTCCTTTTGCGCTTGCATGTTTCGCAAGAGCTGTCAATATCGCCGCCCGCAGCTTCAGGCGCTTCTGTACGTAGTTGTCGCTTTGAAGAAATATCGACTACCGGGCTGTCGTTAAAATGCCACTCACTCGCTCGTGGTCTGCGACCTTGGTCGAACCCTGCGCGGCTCGCGTTGTACTCATTCGCATATCCGGCAATCGTGTCCCTGCCGGGTATTGCCCCGTACCGATGGAGTTACCTGATGAAGAAGCTTGCACTGCTTGGCGCCCTGGCGCTGTCTGTGTTTTCCCTGGTCTCGCAGGCCGACGAGAAGCCGTTGAAGATCGGTATCGAAGCCGCCTACCCACCCTTCGCCTTCAAGCAGCCTGATGGCAGCATCGCTGGTTTCGACTACGACATCGGCAACGCCCTGTGCGAAGAGATGAAAGCCAAGTGCACCTGGGTCGAGCAGGAGTTCGATGGCCTGATCCCGGCGCTGAAAGTGCGCAAGATCGACGCCATCCTGTCGTCGATGTCGATCACCGATGATCGCAAGAAGTCCGTCGACTTCACCAAGCGCTACTACCTCACCCCAGCGCGCCTGGTAATGAAGGAAGGTATCACCGTCAGCGACAGCCTCGACGAGCTCAAGGGCAAGAAGATCGGCGTGCAGCGCGGCTCTATCCACGACCGTTTCGCCAAGGAAGTGCTGGCACCCAAGGGCGCCACTGTCGTGCCTTACGGCACCCAGAACGAAATCTACCTGGATGTCGCCGCAGGTCGCCTCGATGGCACCGTGGCCGATGCTACCCTGCTCGAAGACGGCTTCCTGAAAACCGACGCCGGCAAGGGCTTTGCCTTCGTCGGTCCGTCGTTCACCGACGTGAAGTACTTCGGTGACGGCGTCGGCATTGCCGTGCGCAAGGGCGACAAGGCCAACGCCGATCGCATCAACGCTGCCATCGACGCCATCCGCGCCAATGGCAAGTACAAGCAGATCGAGGCCAAGTACTTCAACTTCGACATCTACGGCCCCGAGTCGAACTAAATCGTCGAGTTTCACCTGTGCAATGGTGCAAACAGCAGAATCTCTGAGGTTTGCACCATTTTTCATTCCCAAGTCCTGAGGAATCCCAATCATGTTGAAAGGCTACGGGGCAGTCATCCTCGAGGGGGCGTGGCTGACGTTGCAGCTCGCCCTGTCGTCGATGGCCCTGGCCATCGTTCTCGGCCTGATCGGCGTGGCCTTGCGGCTGTCGCCGGTGCGCTGGCTGGCCTGGCTGGGCGACCTGTACTCCACGGTGATCCGTGGCATTCCGGACCTGGTGCTCATCCTGCTGATCTTCTACGGCGGCCAGGACATCATCAACCGGGTCGCGCCACTGGTCGGCTACGATGACTACATCGACCTGAACCCGATGATCGCCGGCATCGGCACACTGGGCTTCATCTTTGGCGCGTATCTGTCGGAAACCTTCCGCGGCGCCTTCCTCGGCATTCCCAAGGGGCAGGCCGAAGCTGGTGCGGCCTATGGCATGAGCAGCCGGCAGGTCTTCTTCCGCATCATGGTGCCGCAGATGATCCGCCTGGCCATTCCGGGCTTCACCAACAACTGGCTGGTGCTGACCAAGGCCACTGCGCTGATTTCCGTGGTCGGCCTGCAGGACATGATGTTCAAGGCCAAGCAGGCGGCGGATGCCACCCGCGAACCCTTCACCTTCTTCCTGGCGGTGGCGGCGCTGTACCTGGTGCTGACCAGCGTCTCGCTGCTGGCGTTGAAGTATCTCGAGAAGCGCTACTCGGTGGGCGTAAAGGCGGCTGAACTATGATCTTCGACTACAACGTCATCTGGGAGGCCATGCCGCTGTACATCGGCGGTTTGCTGACCACCCTCAAGCTGCTGGCGCTGTCGCTGTTCTTCGGCCTGCTGGCGGCCATCCCGCTGGGGTTGATGCGGGTGTCGAAGCAGCCGCTGGTGAACATGACCGCATGGCTCTACACTTACGTGATCCGCGGCACGCCGATGCTGGTGCAACTGTTCCTGATCTACTATGGCCTGGCCCAGTTCGAGGCGGTGCGCGAGAGCATCTTCTGGCCGTGGCTGTCGAGTGCGACCTTCTGCGCCTGCCTGGCGTTCGCCATCAACACCAGCGCCTACACCGCCGAAATCATTGCCGGCAGCCTCAAGGCCACGCCTCATGGCGAGATCGAGGCGGCCAAGGCCATGGGCATGTCGCGCTTCAAGATGTACCGCCGCATCCTGTTGCCTTCGGCCCTGCGCCGGGCGCTGCCGCAGTACAGCAACGAAGTGATCATGATGCTGCAGACCACCAGCCTGGCGTCGATCGTCACCCTGATCGACATCACCGGTGCTGCGCGCACGGTCAACGCCCAGTACTACCTGCCTTTCGAGGCCTACATCACGGCGGGCGTGTTCTACCTGTGCCTGACCTTCATCCTCGTGCGCCTGTTCAAGATGGCCGAACGTCGCTGGCTCAGCTACCTGGCGCCGCGCAAGCACTGACCGCTCTGTGAGAATCGACAGCATGTACAAACTCCAAGTCCAAGACCTGCACAAGCGCTACGGCAGCCACGAGGTGCTCAAGGGCGTCTCGCTCGAAGCCAAGGCAGGCGATGTGATCAGCATCATCGGCTCGAGCGGTTCGGGCAAATCCACCTTCCTGCGTTGCATCAACCTGCTCGAACAGCCGCATGCCGGCAAGATCCTTCTCAACAACGAGGAGCTCAAGCTGGTCGCCGGCAAGGACGGCGCGCTCAAGGCCGCCGACCCCAGGCAACTGCAGCGCATGCGCTCGCGCCTGTCGATGGTGTTCCAGCATTTCAACCTGTGGGCGCACATGACCGCACTCGAGAACATCATCGAGGCGCCGGTGCATGTGCTGGGCATGAGCAAGAAGGAGGCGCTGGAAAAGGCCGAGCACTACCTGGCCAAGGTGGGTGTGGCGCATCGCAAGGATGCTTTCCCCGGGCACATGTCCGGCGGTGAGCAGCAGCGCGTGGCGATCGCTCGCGCCCTGGCCATGGAGCCTGAGGTGATGCTGTTCGACGAGCCGACCTCGGCGCTCGATCCTGAACTGGTGGGCGATGTGCTCAAGGTCATGCAGTCGCTGGCCCAGGAAGGCCGCACCATGGTGGTGGTCACCCACGAGATGGGCTTTGCCCGCGAGGTGTCCAACCAGCTGGTGTTCCTGCACAAGGGGGTGGTCGAGGAGCGGGGCAATCCGCGTGAGGTGCTGGTCAATCCGCAATCCGAGCGTCTCAAGCAGTTTCTCTCCGGCAGCCTGAAGTAAAGGCTGCATTCCTGCACCAGAATAGGGCATGCTGCGCAGCGAGCGCGGCATGACCCGTGCCTCACTCGACCTCAGGTTTCGGACCTAGCCTATGACCACCCAGCGAATCGGATTTCTTATCTGGCCCGGCACCAAGCCGCTGACCCTGGCCCTGGCCGAGGAAGTGCTGCAGGTGGCCCAGCGGGTGCATCCTGATGTGGTTTACGAGCTGGCGTACCTGCAGGCCGAGCCAGCCGAGGAGGGCGCCTGGCGCTTGCCGGGCGAGCCCTGGAACGGGCGCCTGGAGGGCTTCCAGAAGCTCCTGCTGCTTGCTGACGAGCCGCCGCTGGCGGTGGGTTCGGCGCTGTCGGCGGCGCTCAAGCACCTGGCCCGCAGTGGCTGCATGATCGGTGGGTTGTCGGCGGGCGTGTACCCGCTGGCCTTGCTGGGCCTGCTCGATGGTTACCGGGCCGCGGTGCACTGGCGCTGGCAGGACGACTTTGCGGAGCGTTTCCCCAAGGTCATCGCCACCAGTCATCTGTTCGACTGGGATCGCGATCGTCTGACCGCCTGTGGCGGCATGGCGGTGACCGACCTGCTGCTGGCGGTGCTGGCCCGTGACCATGGCGCGGAGCTGGCCGGGGCGGTGTCCGAGGAGCTGGTGGTCGAGCGCATTCGCGAAGGTGGTGAGCGTCAACGTATTCCGTTGCAGAATCGCCTGGGCTCCAGCCACCCCAAGCTGACCCAGGCCGTGCTGCTGATGGAGGCCAACATCGAGGAGCCGCTGACCACCGACGAGATCGCCCAGCATGTCTGTGTCTCGCGCCGGCAGTTGGAGCGGATCTTCAAGCAGTACCTCAATCGCGTGCCCAGCCAGTACTACCTGGAGCTGCGGTTGAACAAGGCGCGGCAGATGCTGATGCAGACCAGCAAGTCGATCATCCAGATCGGCTTGTCGTGCGGGTTCTCATCCGGGCCGCATTTCTCCAGCGCTTACCGCAACTTCTTCGGCGCCACGCCGCGGGAAGACCGCAACCAGCGGCGCAGCAGCAGCCCGTTCGAGTTGAGTTCGGCGCCGGCCGAGCGCGGGTGAGGTCGGGGCGAGTCCGCTCCCATAGCTGCCCCGCTGATTCTGAGTTCGGCGGGGTAGCTGTGGAAGCGGGCTGATCCCGCGATAGGGCCGCCGCGGGCGCCTCCCTCTCCTGTGAACACCCGTTCTCTCAATTTCCCCGCCCCTCTCCCCGCCACCCCGCCCGCCCGTTACACTGCGCGATTGCGACACTGTTTGTCGCATTGCCGAAAACCCAGGTAAAACAGGGGTTGGCGCTGTAACAAGTTGTCGCCTGGCAGCAAGGACAGGCGCCGATCAGTCCTTACAATCCCCCCATCGCTCGCCACTTTCAGGCCAGCGTTCCTCTTCAGGAGACTCAGATGTCCGTTGAGCAAGCCCCGGTGCAACGTGCCGATTTCGACCAGGTCATGGTTCCCAACTACTCCCCGGCGGCCTTCATTCCTGTTCGAGGCGAGGGCTCCCGCGTCTGGGACCAGTCGGGCCGCGAGCTCATCGACTTCGCCGGCGGCATCGCGGTGAACGCCCTGGGTCATTGCCACCCGGCGCTGGTCAAGGCACTGACCGAACAGGCCAACACCCTGTGGCATGTGTCCAACGTCTTCACCAACGAGCCGGCCCTGCGCCTGGCCCACAAGCTGGTCGACGCCACCTTTGCCGACCGTGCCTTCTTCTGCAACTCCGGCGCGGAAGCCAACGAGGCCGCCTTCAAGCTCGCCCGGCGCGTCGCCCATGACCGCTTCGGCCCGGAAAAGCACGAAATCATCGCCACCGTGAACAGCTTCCACGGTCGCACCCTGTTCACCGTCAGCGTCGGTGGCCAGCCCAAGTACTCCGACGGTTTCGGGCCGAAGATCACCGGCATCAGCCATGTCCCGTACAACGACCTGGAAGCGCTGAAGGCACAGATCTCCGACAAGACCTGCGCCGTGGTGATCGAGCCGATCCAGGGCGAGAGCGGCGTGGTTCCGGCCGACAAGGCCTACCTGGAAGGCGCGCGCAAACTGTGCGACGAGCACAACGCCCTGCTGATCTTCGATGAAGTGCAGACCGGCGTCGGCCGTACCGGTTCGCTGTACGCCTACCAGCACTACGGCGTGACCCCGGATATCCTGACCAGCGCCAAGAGCCTGGGCGGCGGCTTCCCGATCGGTGCGATGCTGACCACCACCGAGCTGGCCAAGCACCTGGCCGTTGGCACCCACGGCACCACCTATGGCGGCAACCCGCTGGGCTGCGCCGTCGCCTGTGCGGTGCTGGACGTGATCAACACCCCTGAGACGCTGGCAGGCATCAAGACCAAGCACGCGCGTTTCAAGACCCGCCTGGAAAAGATCGGCCAGGACACCGGTCTGTTCACCCAGGTGCGTGGCGTCGGCCTGCTGATCGGCTGTGTGCTGAGCGAGGCCTGGAAAGGCAAGGCCAAGGACATCCTCAATGCCGCCGAGAAAGAAGGCGTGATGGTGCTGCAGGCCGGTCCTGACGTCGTGCGCTTCGCGCCGAGCCTGGTGGTCGAGGACGCTGATATCGATGAGGGCCTGAGCCGCTTCGAGCGCGCTGTGGCCAAGCTGACCCAGGGCTGATCGCCCTGCGGTCCCATCGCCGGGGCGGATCGTACTGCGCCGGCGATACCTGAATTCCAGTGCGGGTGCCTGCTTGTGCAAGCAAGGGTGTGCCCGCCGTTCTTCCGTGCCGACCGGGTCGGCCCGTATTCCAAAGGAGTGACACCATGCTGGTGATGCGCCCCGCGCAAATGGCGGATCTGAATGAAGTGCAGCGCATGGCTGCCGACAGCCCCATTGGTGTCACCTCGCTGCCCGATGACGCGGGCCGCCTGGGCGACAAGATCGCCGCCTCGGAAACCTCCTTCGCCGCCGAGGTGAGCTTCAACGGTGAAGAGAGCTATTTCTTCGTGCTTGAAGACAGCACCTCCGGCAAGCTCGCCGGCTGCTCGGCCATCGTCGCCTCGGCCGGCTATTCCGAGCCGTTCTACAGCTTTCGCAACGAAACCTTCGTGCACGCCTCGCGCGAGCTGAAGATCCACAACAAGATCCATGTCCTGTCGCTGTGCCACGACCTGACCGGCAACAGCCTGCTGACCAGCTTCTACGTATTGCCCGAACTGGTGAACAGCGGCTGGGCCGAGCTCAATTCGCGCGGTCGCCTGCTGTTCATGGCCTCGCATCCCGAACGTTTTGCCGACTCGGTGGTGACCGAGATCGTCGGCTACAGCGACGATCAGGGCGAGTCGCCGTTCTGGGACGCCATCGGGCGCAACTTCTTCGACCTCAACTACGCCGACGCCGAGCGCCTGTGCGGGCTGAAGAGCCGGACCTTCCTCGCCGAGCTGATGCCGCACTACCCGATCTATGTGCCCCTGCTGCACGACGAAGCCCAGGAAGCCATGGGCCAGGTGCACCCGCGCGCGCAGATCACCTTCGACATCCTGATGCGCGAGGGCTTCGAGACCGAGCACTACATCGACATCTTCGACGGTGGTCCGACCCTGCATGCGCGCACCTCGGCGATCCGCTCGATTGCCCAGAGCCGCGTGGCGCCGGTCAGGCTTGACGATACGCCAGTCAAAGGCGGCCGCCCCTACCTGGTGTGCAACGGCCAGTTGCAGGACTACCGCGCCGTGCTGCTGGAGCTGGACTGGGTGCCGGGCAAGCCGGTGGCACTGAGCAATGAAGCTGCCGACGCCCTGGGCGTCGGTGAAGGTGGCAGCGTCCGTCTGGTTGCCGCCTGAGCCTGCGCGAAGCTGGCAAGCGCGATTCGCGGCAGGCAGAGGCCGCCGCACAAGGAGATAGCATGATCGTTCGTCCTGTACGCAGCAGCGATTTACCTGCGCTGATCGAATTGGCCCGCAGCACCGGTACCACCGGGCTGACCACGCTTCCTGCCAACGAGGAGCGACTGGCCCGCCGTGTCGGCTGGGCCGAGAAGAGCTTCAGTGGCGAAGCCGAGCGCGGCGACACCGACTACCTGTTCGTGCTGGAGAACGACGAAGGCCTGGTGGTCGGCATCAGCGCCATCGCCGGCGCCGTCGGTTTGCGCGAGCCTTGGTACAACTATCGGGTCGGTCTGACGGTCAGCGCTTCGCAGGAGCTGAACATCTACCGCGAGATCCCGACCCTGTTCCTGGCCAACGACCTGACCGGCAACTCCGAGCTGTGCTCGCTGTTCCTGCGCAGTGACTACCGCAGCGGGCGCAATGGGCACCTGCTGTCGAAGTCGCGCATGCTGTTCATCGCTGAATTCCCTGACCTGTTCGGCAAGAAGATCATCGCCGAGATGCGTGGCATGTCCGACGCTGCCGGTCGTTCGCCGTTCTGGGAAAGCCTGGGCCGTCACTTCTTCAAGATGGAATTCAGCCAGGCCGACTACCTCACCGGCGTGGGCAACAAGTCGTTCATTGCCGAGCTGATGCCCAAGTTCCCGCTGTACACCTGCTTCCTGTCGGAGGCTGCGCGCAGTGTCATCGGGCGTGTGCACACCGACACCGAGCCTGCGCTGGCGATGCTCAAGCGCGAGGGCTTCAACTATCAAGGCTACGTCGACATCTTCGATGCCGGCCCGGCGATCGAATGCGAGACCGCGAAGATCCGCGCCGTGCGCGAGAGTGAGACCCTGGTACTGGCGGTCGGTACGCCGGGTGACGACGCCACCCCTTACATCATCCACAACCGCAAGCGCGAAGACTGCCGCATCACCGCAGCGCCCGCGCGTCTGGCGGCCGGGACATTGGTCGTCGATCCGCAGACTGCCAAGCGCCTGCGCCTGGGCGTTGGCGATAACGTTCGCGCCGTGCCGCTGACTGCACCTCGGGAGGCCCAATAATGACCACGCATTACATCGCCGGAAACTGGCAGGCCGGCCAGGGTGACGCCCTGCAATCGCTCGACCCGGTCAGCCAGGCCGTGGTCTGGCAAGGGCAGGGCGCGGCGCCTGCTCAGGTCGACGCTGCTGTGCAGGCGGCGCGCAAGGCCTTCCCGACCTGGGCGCAACTGAGCATGGAGGCGCGCATCTCCGTACTAGAAGGCTTTGCCGACCAGCTCAAGGCCAACGCCGAGGAACTGGCCCGCTGCATCGGTGAGGAAACCGGCAAGCCCTTGTGGGAGTCGGCCACCGAAGTCACCAGCATGGTCAACAAAGTGGCGATCTCGGTGCAGAGCTACCGCGAACGCACCGGTGAGAAGAGCGGCCCGCTGGCGGACGCGACCGCCGTGCTGCGCCACAAGCCGCATGGTGTGGTGGCAGTGTTCGGCCCATACAACTTCCCCGGCCACCTGCCTAACGGTCATATCGTGCCGGCATTGCTGGCGGGCAACTGCGTGGTGTTCAAGCCCAGCGAACTGACCCCCAAGGTCGCCGAGCTGACGGTCAAGTGCTGGATCGCTGCCGGCCTGCCGAGCGGTGTGCTCAACCTGGTGCAGGGCGCGCGCGAAACCGGCGTGGCGCTGGCGGCCAACCCGGGTATCGATGGGCTGTTCTTCACCGGTTCCAGCCGCACCGGCAACTTGCTGCACCAGCAGTTCGCCGGTCGCCCGGACAAGATCCTGGCGCTGGAAATGGGCGGCAACAATCCGCTGGTGGTCGATGAGGTCAAAGACCTGGACGCCGCGGTCTACACCATCATCCAGTCAGCGTTCATTTCGGCCGGGCAGCGTTGCACCTGTGCCCGCCGCCTGCTGGTGCCGCACGGCGCCTGGGGTGACAAGCTGCTTGCGCGCCTGGTCGAGGTCAGTCGCAGCATCAGTGTCGGCGCCTTCGATCAGCAACCAGCGCCGTTCATGGGTTCGGTGATTTCGCTGCAGGCTGCCGCTGCCTTGCTGGCGGCGCAATCCGAACTGCAGGCCAAGGGCGCGCAGGCGCTGCTGGAAATGACCCAGCCAAAGGCCGGTGCGGCCTTGTTGACGCCGGGCATCCTCGATGTGACGGCAGTTGCCGACCGGCCCGACGAAGAGTTCTTCGGCCCACTGCTGCAGGTGATTCGCTACAGCGACTTCGACGCCGCGATCGATGAGGCCAACAACACCCAGTACGGCCTGGCAGCCGGGCTGCTGTCCGACTCGCGCGCCCGTTACCAGTACTTCTGGCTGCGCAGCCGCGCCGGTATCGTCAACTGGAACAAGCAACTCACCGGCGCCGCCAGCAGCGCACCGTTCGGTGGCGTGGGGGCCAGCGGCAACCATCGGGCCAGTGCCTATTACGCGGCGGACTACTGCGCCTATCCTGTGGCTTCGCTGGAGACCGCCAGCCTTGCCCTGCCGGCGACCCTGACGCCGGGCGTCACCCTATAACAACAGGTCTCGGAGCTAGCCGATGAAATCCTATGAAGTGAATTTTGATGGCCTGGTGGGGCCAACCCACAACTACGGCGGCCTCTCGTACGGCAACGTGGCCTCGCAGAGCAATAGCCAGCAGTGCTCCAATCCGCGAGAAGCGGCGCGCCAGGGCCTGGCGAAAATGAAAGCTCTGATGGAGATGGGCTTCAAGCAAGGCGTGCTGGCCCCGCAGGAACGACCGGATGTGGCTGCCCTGCGCCGCCTGGGCTTCACCGGCAGCGACGGCGAAGTGATCCGTCGCGCCGCCAAGGAGGCCATGCCACTGCTGGTCGCCAGTTGCTCGGCCTCGAGCATGTGGGTGGCCAACGCCGCCACCGTCAGCCCCAGCGCCGACACGGCAGACGGCCGGGTGCATTTCACTGCAGCCAACCTCAACTGCAAGTACCACCGCAGCATCGAACACCCGACCACCAGCCGTGTGCTGGCGGCGATGTTCGCTGACGAGCAGCATTTCGCCCATCATGAGGCGCTGCCGGCGGTGGCCCAGTTCGGCGACGAGGGTGCGGCCAACCATACGCGTTTCTGCCGTGCGTACGGCGAGTCGGGCGTGGAGTTCTTCGTCTATGGCCGCAGCGCCTTCGATGCGCGCTACCCGGCGCCACAGAAGTATCCGGCGCGCCAGACCCTCGAGGCCTCCCAGGCTGTGGCCCGGTTGCATGGCCTGGGCGAGCAGGGCGTGGTCTACGCTCAACAGAATCCGGCGGTGATCGACCAGGGTGTGTTCCATAACGACGTGATTTCGGTAGGCAACGGCGAGGTGCTGTTCTACCACGAGGACGCCTTCCTCGAGACCGACACGGTGCTTGGCCAGCTGCAAGCTAAACTGGCTGCAAAGGGCGGCAACTTCCAGGCCATCCGCGTGCCGCGTTCGGCCGTGACGGTGGAAGACGCAGTGCGTTCGTACCTGTTCAACAGCCAGTTGCTGTCGCGCGACGACGGCTCCATGCTGCTGGTGGTGCCTGAAGAGTGCCGCAACAACGAGCGGGTGTGGAGTTACCTGAACCAGCTGACCGGCCAGCAGGGCGTGGTGAAGGAGGTCAAGGTGTTCGACCTCAAGCAGAGCATGCAGAACGGCGGTGGCCCTGCCTGCCTGCGCTTGCGCGTGGCCCTGAAGGAAACGGAACTGGCGGCGGTCAACCAAGGCGTTATCATGACCGCCCCGCTGTACGACACCCTGGTGCAGTGGGTCGACAAGCACTACCGCGACCGCCTGGGCGAAGCTGACCTTGCCGACCCGCAATTGCTGGACGAATGCCGTACGGCACTGGATGAGTTGACCCAGATCCTGAAGTTGGGTTCGGTCTATCCGTTCCAACGCCAACCTTGATAGAGAGAATTGCAATGTCCGACGCCCTGCGCCTGATCCTGGAAGATGAAGACGGCACCCAGCTGGAAACCTCCTGCACCCGCTTTGCGGTGGTCTGGCAAGGCAAGGAGGTCTGGATTCAGCAGGATGGCCGCGGTCAACTGCTGATCGGTGTCGATGTCGAGGAAGGCGATACCGAGTACGCCAACCTGCTGCTGCGCCCGATGGCCACCAACCTGGTCAGCCTGCAACTGGAGATGGAGCCTGCCGAGGTCGGTGAAGACGACGATCACGTGCACGGTCCGGACTGCGGTCACCACCACTAAGGAAATACCCTATGCTCGCCCTCGGCAAACTGCTTGAGCTGACCCTGACCGATCACGAACCGGCCGAGAAGACCCAAGTGACCCCCAAGGGCGTGCGTTTGCGC
This sequence comes from Pseudomonas wayambapalatensis, assembly GCA_014268975.2. GTDB lineage: Bacteria > Pseudomonadota > Gammaproteobacteria > Pseudomonadales > Pseudomonadaceae > Aquipseudomonas > Aquipseudomonas wayambapalatensis. The sequence goes on from CP077096.1 coordinate 1,865,382, forward strand.
TGGTTGGGGGAGGGCGCGCTGGAAGTGCGTCCGGCCGAGAGCGAGGATTGTGGGCTCGACCTGTTGTTGTCGGCCGGCATCCATGGCAACGAGACCGCGCCGATCGAGTTGCTCGAGCGGCTACTGCATGGTGTGGCCAACGGCAAGATCAAGCCGCGTGCCCGGGTGTTGTTCCTGTTCGGCAATCCAGCGGCGATACGCAAGGGCGAGCGCTTCATCGAGCAGGACATCAATCGCCTGTTCAACGGTCGTCATGAGCTTTCCAGTGGTTTCGAGGCGCTGCGCGCCGCGGAACTCGAGCAGTTTGCCCGGGTGTTTTTCAGCAAGCCCGAGCGCACTCGCCTGCATTACGACCTGCACACGGCCATTCGTGGTTCGAAGATCGAGCAGTTCGCGCTGTACCCGTTCAAGGAAGGGCGCAAGCACTCACGGCGCGAGCTGGCGCGCCTGGCGGCCGCCGGCATGGAAGCTGTGCTGCTGCAGAGCAAGTCGTCGATCACCTTCAGCGCCTTTACCTATGAGCAGCTCGACGCCGAAGCCTTCACCCTGGAGTTGGGCAAGGCCCGTCCGTTCGGGCAGAACGAGCAGGTCAACCTCGACAAGCTCGAGACGCGCCTGGTGCAGTTGATCGAGCATACCGAACCTGAGACCGAGCAGAGCCTCGATGGCCTGAAGCTCTTCAGTGTCGCCCGGGAAATCATCAAGCACAGCGACAGCTTCCACCTGCACCTGCCGGCGGATATCGAGAACTTTTCCGAGCTGAGCAAGGGCTATCTGCTGGCCGAGGACCTGGCCGAAACACGTTGGATCGTGGAAGAGGAGGGGGCACGTATCATTTTCCCCAACCCAAAGGTCAGGAACGGTTTGCGGGCAGGGATCCTGATCGTGCCGGATTCCGGGCAGCGCCTGGGATAGGTGTTCAGGGGTAGGTCAGTCTCGGTGGTAGGCCCAGTTCGTGTCGCAAGGCATTTTCGTTGAACGGCGCAGGATTGGTGTCGGTGTCAGGGGTCCTTGGGTCGTCGTCGAAATCGAACAAGGAACCTGGGTTTTCTAGTCCGACAGCCAAGCGTTCGATGTTGTCGTTTACGCTTCCGGTCGCGAAGTTCCAGACGTGACAGAGCTCATGGTAGAGCATCACCAGCGAGGGTGCATCGAGCCTGGAGGCTAGCGGGTTGTAGCCGACTTCGCAGTTCAGGATGCGGTCGCCTCGTGCGCCGTTTCGGATTGTCGGGTCCCCTTGGGCAGGATCAAATCGAGCATAAGCATTGTCCATCGCTGATGTCGGCGTAATGACGACTTTCACCTTGTGCGCCACCAACTGTTCCAGAAGCACCGAGGCACTCGGGCTGGCCCGTAGCATCACCAGCTGGCGCCTGACTTTGTCGGTGTACGCGGTATCACCCTGGATATCGAAGGTTTCGAGGTATTCCGCTGGTAGCTCTGTAGCGTATGCCTCGTAGAGCAGTGGTGCGTTGAAACCCTCCTCGACGAGAATGCTGGTGGCGTTGCCGTAGAGTCGATCGTCCAGTGGCCCTGTTGACAGGCGATTATGTCCGGCGAAGGCCTCGATGGTCGCATTGCCCGCGTTGACCCTGATGACATCGTCGCCAGCGCCAGCATACAGCGTGCTGTGGGCGGCGGCGCTGTGCAGGGCGTCGTTGCCCTTGCCGCCATCGATTTCCGCTTGCCGGACCCCCTCTACCACGATGTGGTCATCGCCTGCCCCGGCATCAATGAGCACCGAGCCGGCATTCAGGGGCTGGCCGTCAGGAGGCAATTGGCCCTCGATCCGGATGCTGTCGTTGCCATCGCCGGTCTCTATCACGATGCGGCTGTCGAGGGTGGATTCGACAAATACGTTGTCGTCACCGGCGCCGGTGCGGATATGCAGCATCTCTGTTTTTGCCAGGGCCAGCGTATAGCGGGCGCCTTCGATGCGCAGCACGATGCCTTCGGGGCTTGGATGAACCGACAGTTCGGTGTCTGGGGCCAGTGCTTCGATCAGCAGCGTGTGGTCATGGCGACTGATCGCCAGTGGGCCGCTTCTGTATGGCAGTCGTTGTGTCAGCACAAGGCCGGAAGGGGTGTGGATCTTCAGGTCTTCGGGCGCCATGGGCGTCTCCTTTCATGGGGGAGATTGCATTCTGGCGTTGGTTCGGTGGTTCCAGTGGTACTCATGTACCGCCTGAATAATCAGCATGAGAAGGCGGATGAAGGGGATTTAATTTGCCGCCTATTCCCTTTTCCCTTCCTCTGGGCGGTAATTGGCTTGTCAGTGACGAAAGCCGCGATTTAGCATCCGCTCATGTCGTTTTTGCCCGTTCGCAACGGAAAAACTGTCCGATTGCCGGTTTCCATCGCATAAACACACTGCACCTCGATTGCAGGACCGATATAATGCGGCCCTTTGCCGTCGTTTCGTCGATCCGACGCGTTAGCCCAAACGGCCGCCGTTTCCGTGGAAGAACCTATGAAAAGCGCAGAAATCCGTGAAGCCTTCCTTCGCTTCTTCGAAGAGCAGGGACATACCCGAGTCGCCTCCAGTTCGCTGATCCCGAACAACGACCCAACCCTGCTGTTCACCAACGCAGGCATGAACCAGTTCAAGGACTGCTTCCTGGGTGCCGAAAAGCGTGCCTACACCCGCGCTGTCAGCAGCCAGAAGTGCGTGCGCGCCGGTGGCAAGCACAACGACCTGGAAAACGTCGGCTACACCGCGCGTCACCACACCTTTTTCGAAATGCTGGGCAACTTCAGCTTCGGTGACTACTTCAAGCGCGACGCGATCACCTTCGCCTGGACCTTCCTGACCTCCGACAAGTGGCTGAACCTGCCCAAGGAAAAGCTCTGGGTCACCGTCTACGCCACCGACGACGAAGCCTACGACATCTGGACCAAGGAAGTCGGCGTGCCGGCCGAGCGCATGGTGCGCATCGGTGACAACAAGGGTGCTCCGTACGCTTCCGACAACTTCTGGACCATGGGCGATACCGGTCCTTGCGGTCCGTGCACCGAGATCTTCTACGACCACGGCGCCGACATCTGGGGTGGCCCGCCCGGCTCGCCGGAAGAAGACGGCGACCGCTACATCGAGATCTGGAACAACGTCTTCATGCAGTTCAATCGCACTGCCGACGGCGTCCTGCACCCGCTGCCCGCCCCGTCGGTGGACACCGGCATGGGCCTTGAGCGCATCAGTGCGGTCATGCAGCACGTGCACTCGAACTACGAGATCGATCTGTTCCAGAGCCTGCTCGACGCCGCGGCCCAGGCCATCGGTTGCCGCAACGAAGAGCAGTCGTCGCTGAAAGTGGTCGCCGACCACATCCGTTCCTGCGGCTTCCTGATCGCCGACGGCGTACTGCCGTCCAATGAAGGCCGTGGCTATGTGCTGCGCCGCATCATTCGCCGCGCCTGCCGCCACGGCAACAAACTTGGTGCCAAGGGCAGCTTCTTCCACAAGGTCGTGGCTGCACTGGTCAACGAGATGGGTGAAGCCTTCCCCGAGCTCAAGAACCAGCAGGCGCACATCGAGCGCGTACTCAAGACCGAGGAAGAACAGTTCGCCAAGACCCTCGAGCAGGGCCTGCGCATCCTCGAGCAGGACCTGTCGCAGCTGCAGGGCAAGGTCGTGCCGGGCGACGTGGTGTTCAAGCTGTACGACACCTACGGCTTCCCCATGGACCTGACTGCCGACATCGCCCGCGAGCGTGAGCTGACCATCGACGAAGCCGGCTTCGAGCGCGAGATGGACGCCCAGCGCGAGCGCGCCCGCTCGGCCAGCGCCTTCGGCATGGACTACAACAGCCTGGTCAAGGTCGATACCGCCACCGATTTCCTCGGGTACAGCACCACCGAAGGCCAGGGCAAGATCATCGCCCTGTACAAGGATGGCCAGTCGGTCGATCAGCTGGGCGAAGGCGAGGAGGGCGTGGTCGTCCTGGATCGCACGCCGTTCTATGCCGAATCTGGCGGTCAGGTCGGTGACAGCGGCTACCTGCAGGCTGGGGCTGCGCGCTTCGACGTGCGCGACACCACCAAGACCGGCGGTGCCTTCCTGCACCACGGCGTGGTCGCCAGCGGCGCGCTGCTGATTGGTGCCCCGGTCGAGGCTCGCGTGGATGCCGACGTGCAGCACGCCACCTCGCTGAACCACTCCGCCACCCACCTGCTGCACGCTGCACTGCGTGAAGTGCTGGGCGAGCACGTCCAGCAGAAGGGCTCGCTGGTCGACAGCCAACGCCTGCGTTTCGACTTCAGCCACTTCGAGGCGGTGACGCCTGCGCAGATCAAGGCCCTGGAAGACATCGTCAACCGCGAAGTGCGTAAGAACTCCGCGGTCGAAACCATCGAGACCGATATCGAGACCGCCAAGCGCAAGGGCGCCATGGCGCTGTTCGGTGAGAAATACGGCGACACCGTGCGTGTGCTGAGCATGGGCGGCGACTTCTCGGTCGAGCTGTGCGGGGGTATTCATGCCAAGCGCACCGGCGATATCAGCCTGTTCAAGATTATCAGTGAAGGTGGCGTAGCCTCCGGTGTGCGTCGTATCGAGGCGATCACCGGTGCTGCGGCGCTGGCCTACCTGAACGCTGCCGAGGAGCAGGTCAAGGAAGCTGCGCAACTGGTCAAGGGTAACCGCGACAACCTGATCGACAAGCTGTCGGCTGTGCTCGAGCGCAACCGTCAGCTGGAGAAGCAGCTCGAACAGCTGCAGGCCAAGGCCGCCAGCGCCGCAGGGGACGATCTCTCCAGTGCGGCCGTTGAGGTCAAGGGTGCCAAGGTGCTTGCCGCTCGCCTGGATGGGCAGGATGGCAAGGCGCTGCTGGCGCTCGTCGATCAGTTGAAGAACAAGCTCGGCCATGCAGTGATCCTGCTGGGCAGCGAGCATGAGGGCAAGGTCGTGCTGGTGGCCGGCGTGACCAAGGACCTCTCCAGCCAACTCAAGGCTGGTGACCTGATGAAACAGGCCGCTGCGGCGGTTGGCGGCAAGGGCGGTGGTCGTCCGGACATGGCCCAGGGTGGCGGCGTCGACGTCGCTGCACTGGATCAGGCCCTGGCACTGGCCGTGCCGTTCGCCGAGCAGGGGCTTTGAGATGACGCGCCCCGTAGTCTTGTTGCGGGGCGCGTCAGGAAGGATTGTTTACTGGGTGCCCTTCGTGGGCTGAGGCACTTTGAAATGGCGTTGATCGTACAGAAATTTGGCGGCACCTCCGTCGGCTCCATCGAGCGGATCGAGCAGGTGGCCGACAAGGTCAAGAAACACCGCGAGGCGGGCGATGACCTGGTGGTTGTGCTGTCGGCCATGAGCGGGGAAACCAACCGCCTGATCGACCTGGCCAAGCAGGTCTCCGATCAGCTGGTTCCGCGTGAACTGGACGTTATCGTGTCGACCGGCGAGCAGGTGACCATCGCGCTGCTGGCCATGGCGCTGATCAAGCGTGGCGTGCCGGCGGTGTCCTACACCGGCAACCAGGTGCGCATCCTGACCGACAGCGCGCACAACAAGGCGCGCATCCTGCAGATCGATGACCAGAAGATCCGCGCCGACCTCAAGGCTGGCACCGTGGTCGTGGTCGCAGGTTTCCAGGGTGTCGACGAGCACGGCAACATCACCACCCTCGGGCGTGGTGGCTCCGACACTACCGGTGTTGCCCTGGCGGCAGCGCTGGGTGCCGACGAGTGCCAGATCTACACCGACGTCGACGGCGTCTATACCACCGATCCACGCGTGGTGCCGCAGGCCCGTCGCCTGGAGAAGATCACCTTTGAAGAGATGCTGGAAATGGCCAGCCTCGGTTCCAAGGTGCTGCAGATCCGTTCGGTGGAGTTCGCCGGCAAGTACAACGTTCCGCTGCGCGTGCTGCACAGCTTCAAGGAGGGTCCGGGTACCCTCATTACCATCGATGAAGAGGAATCCATGGAACAGCCGATCATTTCCGGTATCGCCTTCAACCGTGATGAGGCCAAGCTGACCATTCGCGGCGTGCCGGACACCCCGGGCGTTGCTTTCAAGATCCTCGGCCCGATCAGCGCCGCGAACATCGAAGTGGACATGATCGTGCAGAACGTCTCGCACGATAACACCACCGACTTCACCTTCACCGTGCACCGCAACGAGTACGAGAAGGCTCTGAGCGTGCTGGAGAACACCGCGCGCGAAATCGGTGCCCGTGAAGTGATCGGCGATACCAAGATCGCCAAGGTGTCGATCGTCGGCGTCGGCATGCGCTCCCATGCGGGCGTGGCCAGCCGTATGTTCGAGGCCCTGGCCAAGGAGAGCATCAACATCCAGATGATCTCCACCTCCGAGATCAAGGTGTCGGTGGTGATCGAAGAGAAGTACCTGGAGCTGGCCGTACGCGCGCTGCATACCGCGTTCGAGCTCGATGCGCCTGCTCGACAGAGCGAGTGACGCATTGCCCTGGGGGGGCGCGGCTCTGGCCGCGCCCTTCGCGTTTCTGGCGGTCATGCAGGTTACTGTCCTTTCCTGCCTGACCGCCGATAAAGAGGGCTGGGCCTTCGTCCCGAGCTGCCCTCTGTTTCCAACAGACTGTTGTCCCTGAATGAACTGCGTGAGGAGAAAGCTATGTTGATTCTGACTCGTCGGTGCGCCGAGAGCCTGATCATTGGTGATGGTGAGATCACCGTGACGGTCCTGGGTGTCAAAGGCAACCAGGTACGAATCGGTGTGAGTGCCCCTAAGGAAGTGGCTGTTCACCGCGAGGAAATCTACCTGCGGATCAAGAAAGAGAAGGACGAAGAACCAACCCTTTAATTTTTTTGAAGTTTTTTTCAAAAAAGGGTTTGCAAACGGGGAAGGGTCTGGTTAATATACGCCCCGTGTTGCGGTGAGGTGGCCGAGTGGCCGAAGGCGCTCCCCTGCTAAGGGAGTATACCTCATAAGGGTATCGGGGGTTCGAATCCCCCCTTCACCGCCATTCTTCGTGTAGGGCGCTGTAATCGGTCAAAACGCTTAAGTCGTTGAAATTAAACGAAAAAGTACTTGGCAAAACGATTTGGCGAACTATAATGCGCGGCAAGACACGGACTCATAGCTCAGCTGGATAGAGTACTCGGCTACGAACCGAGCGGTCGGAGGTTCGAATCCTCCTGAGTCCGCCATACAATGAGGCGGTTTTCTTTGGAAGACGCATCATTTCACCAGTGGTAATCTGGTCTAAAACTACCATCGACGGACTCATAGCTCAGCTGGATAGAGTACTCGGCTACGAACCGAGCGGTCGGAGGTTCGAATCCTCCTGAGTCCGCCACTTTCTGAAGTGGTTTTGCTTGTCAAGGCAGCTTCAAAAACCAGTGGTAATCTGGTCTAAAACTACCAACCACGGACTCATAGCTCAGCTGGATAGAGTACTCGGCTACGAACCGAGCGGTCGGAGGTTCGAATCCTCCTGAGTCCGCCACACCAAAAAGCCCGCTCCTGTAGCGGGCTTTTTCTTTTCTGCCGTTTCACGGATTTGTCAATGCCACACGGCTAGACTCCGTATGAACACCACTGCACATCGATGTGCTTTTTCGCTGCTGCCTGCCGTCGCACTGTTGGCTTCGAGCGTTGTCACAGCTTTATCGCGCAAACGATTGTTCCGGCCAAAAATTTAAGCGATCTGACAGCTTGAGCAGTGTATGATTGCGCCCGTCAGCCCCGCCGGGGCTTGTGGAATACCACCATGGACTTACCCAGTAGTTACCCCTTAATACGCGTTATCAAGCCAGATCTGACCGATTGATTCTCCCGGCGTGCTCCGCTGCTGGGAGTGGAGTTCGCCTATGACCGAAGTCGAAGTAAAGAAAGTCCAAGAGAGCCTGCAGGATCGCCTCGCCCAGGTGATCGAACTGCTGCAGCGCCAGCGCGTCGTTGAAGACCTGACTCATCGTCAGGAAGGTCAGCACAACGACCTGGTGGAAAACCTCGTCCACCGCCAGAACCTGGTCGAGCTGCAGCGCAAGCTCGATGATCTGCACCCCGCCGACATCGCCTACATCCTCGAAGCCTTGCCCCTGGAAGATCGCCTGACGGTCTGGCAACTGGTGCGCTCGGATCGCGACGGCGACATCCTCCTCGAAGTCTCCGACGCCGTGCGTCAGACGTTGATCGCCGACATGGACGATCACGAGCTGCTGGCTGCGGCCAAGGAAATGGACGCGGACGAACTGGCTGACCTGGCGCCTGAGCTGCCGCGTGACGTCGTCCACGAGCTGATGGAAAGCCTCGATGCCCAGCAGCGCGAACGCGTGCGTTCTGCCCTGAGCTACGACGAGGAACAGGTCGGTGCACTGATGGACTTCGAGATGGTCACCATCCGCGAAGACGTCAGCCTGGAAGTGGTACTGCGTTACCTGCGTCGGCTCAAGGAGCTGCCGGGGCACACCGACAAGCTGTTCGTGGTCGATTACGACGGCATTCTGAAGGGTGTGCTGCCGATCAAGCGTCTGCTGGTCAACGACCCGGACAAGAAGGTGGCGGAGGTCATGGCGACCGACCCTGTCAGCTTCAAGCCCGAGGAAGATGCCTACGATGCTGCCCAGGCTTTCGAGCGTTACGACTTGGTTTCCGCACCAGTGGTCGACAAGAGCGATCGGCTCATTGGTCGTCTGACCATTGACGAGATGGTCGACCTGATTCGTGAAGAGAGCGAGAGCGAAGTCCTCAACATGGCCGGTCTGCGCGAAGAAGAAGATATCTTCGCCTCGGTCTGGCGCTCGCTGCGCAACCGTTGGGCGTGGCTGGCGATCAACCTGATCACCGCCTTCGTCGCCTCGCGGGTGATCGGCCTGTTCGAAGGTTCGATCGAGAAGCTGGTGGCGTTGGCGGCATTGATGCCCATCGTGGCCGGTATTGGTGGCAACTCGGGTAACCAGACCATCACCATGATCGTGCGCGCCATGGCGTTGGACCAGGTCTCGCCAGGCAATACGCGTCGCCTGATGCGCAAGGAGCTGGCGGTATCCTTGCTCAATGGCTTGATCTGGGGTGGGGTGATCGGGATGGTCGCGTTCCTGCTCTACGGCAGCTGGTCGTTGGGTGTTGTGATGACCGCAGCCATGACCTTGAACCTGCTGTTGGCGGCGTTGATGGGGGTGTTGATCCCCATGACCCTGGCACGCCTCGGGCGCGACCCTGCGATGGGGTCGAGCGTGATGATTACCGCCGTAACCGACAGCGGCGGCTTCTTCATCTTCCTCGGCCTGGCGACACTGTTCCTGCTCTGATGGGCAGTGTGCAGCGCCAGGAAGGGCTGATTCGGCTCAAACGAAAAAAGCCAGCTTGCGCTGGCTTTTTTCGTGGGCGTTGGAAACCTCAGGAGGCGTCGGCTGCCATTTCCACATCGTGAGCGATGAGGGCGACCAGCGCGTTCTGCTGGCGGTGGGTGAGTTGACGGAAGCGTTGCAGCAACTCGCGTTCGTGCAGGGACAGTTCAGGGCTGTCCAGGCGCATGCTCAACTCGTCGCCCAGTGCACCTTCCTGGATGAGGCTTTGCTCCAAGCGGGCGATGATTTCGGAGTTCATGCTGCGGTGATGGTTGCGCGCTACCTCGGCAATGCGCTCACGCATCCCGTCAGGCAGGCGGACGACGAATTTGTCAGCGGTGCGGCTGGAGTAGATAGCCTGTTTCATTGGGCGCATATAAATTGACCGGTTGTTCTGGTTCAGGGGAAGCGGTTCTCAAATTGGCCGCACGGTAGTCGGTACGACCGTCGCGACGACAAAATGTTCAACCGTGATGTGATTTTGGATGCTCATCTTGCCTCATGGTCGCCGTTTCCTTGGCGTCAATTCTGTGACAAATAGTGATCCGGGTAAAGGCTTTCTGCCAGTACCAATTATCAGAAATGAGTACTGGTTTGAAAAGTTTTACTCTTTCCCATCTCGACCTTCTGTCAGGCCTTTGCTGTCAAAATCTTGTAAAACTTTGCAAAGGCCTGGGGAAAATCATCAAACTCGCAAGATTTCCCTATCCTTGAGCATAGTGGCTATGCAACATGACGCAAGCGTTCCCCATCAGGCCGAAGCGCCCGACGTTCACGTTTTGACCGCGCCTACTCAAAAAATTCCCTGACGATGCCATTAATATGCAATTGAATCGCCGGGCAGCGTGGAGACGGCGAGAAAACGCAGAAATGGACTACATCGAAATGCCAGCCTCGGGCATGACAAACGGTCGAGCGCTGGTTAACATGCTCGCCGCTGACCGCCTGCGCCGTTTCGGATGGCTTCTCCAAGCCACTGAATTTGCGTAGAATGCGCGACGTGATGTCCCCTTAGTTCAACGGATAGAACAAGCCCCTCCTAAGGGCTAGATGCTGGTTCGATTCCAGCAGGGGACACATCCTTCGCAATTCCGCCTACCACTCCCTGTTGCCGTCTTTCCAGCGCTGGACGAATCGCAGAGATTCGCGACGACGCACGACGACCGGTATTACACCGGCCACCGTGATCATGTCGTTCAGACCGACAGTGCCTTTTCCTTGTCTTCCTGCTGCTTGCTGGTCTCGCTGGCCTGTGCCATGTCGGCCGTGTTGGCGGCTGCACGTTCAGCCTGCTGCTGCAGCTTGGCCTGGGTCTTGAGTTCGACGTCTTCCTTCATGCGCTGGGCGATCTGTTCGTCGATCTTCTGTTTCTTCTCCGGAGGCAGGGCGTTGTAGTCTTCCTCGGTCATGCCAAGCTCCTGCAGGATTTTCTCCTTGATCTTTTCCTCCGGCGACTTGGCCATGTAGTCGCGGAACTCCTGGAGCGCATTACTGGCTGGCTGCTTGGATGCACTGGCTTGCTGGCGCGCGGCGATATCGGGGTTCTGCAGGGCGACCTTGAGCTTGGCGAAGGCTTCCTGGCGGGCGTCTTCGGCGTTCTGCTGCGAGGTGTTGCCTTGGCTGTTCTGTTGGGCTGTCGTGTTGCTGGTGGCCAGGGCCTGACGCTGCGGCAGGATATCGGCCTGGACAGTGTCATGGTTGACCCGGTGCGGTTGTTGTACCGCAGTCTGCCAGCCCAGCCCATTGAGGCTGATCATCATGTGTTTCCTCCTTGGATGGTAAAACGCGCAGAGCTAGCGGCAAAACCTGTGCCAGACTACCGAAGCCAGAAGCGGCGAGGGCTGTAGCTGGATTGCGCTGAGCGCCAGGGCAGCGGATTGCCCGCAGGAGGAAGTGGCTTGCCGCTATCGGCAAACAGGCTGGTGGCAACACCCGTGCTTTGCTGCCGGCAAAAAAAGACCCACCGCACCCAAGGTGCGACGGGTCAAGTCGGCTTTCGCCGCTTCAGTGCTGTTCAGATATGCAGTGCGTGCCCCAATGCCCGCAATGCAGCCTCCTGCACGGCCTCGCCCAGGGTCGGATGGGCATGGATGGTGCCGGCCACGTCTTCCAGCCGCGCGCCCATTTCCAGGGATTGGGCAAAGGCAGTGGAGAGTTCGGAAACCGCTACGCCGACTGCTTGCCAGCCAAGGATCAGGTGGTTGTCGCGACGCGCGACGACACGCACGAAACCGCTTTTCGACTCAAGGCTCATCGCCCGGCCATTGGCGGCGAAGGGGAACTGCGCAACGATGCAGTCCAGGCCCAGCGCGGCGGCTTGGTCCGGGGTCTTGCCGGCCACCACGACTTCCGGATCGGTGAAGCACACTGCGGCAATCGCAGTGGGCTCGAAGCGCCGAGTCTTGCCAGCGACAAGTTCGGCGACCATCTCGCCCTGGGCCATGGCCCGGTGTGCGAGCATCGGTTCGCCGGCCACGTCACCGATCGCCCAGACGTTGCGCATGCTGGTCTGGCAGCGCTCGTCGATGGCGATCGCCGCACCGTTCATCTTCAGTGCCAGGCTCTCCAGGCCGAAGCCCCGGGTGCGTGGCCGACGGCCAACGGCGACCAGTACCTGATCGGCCTCCAGGCGCAACTGTTCGCCTGCGCCGTCGCGCGCCAGCAGGCAGCCCTGTTCGTAGCCTTCCACGCTGTGTCCCAGGTGCAGTGCGATGCCGAGTTTTTTCAGCGACTCGGCCACCGGTGCGGTCAGCTCGGCGTCGTAGGTGGGCAGGATGCGATCACGCGCCTCTACCACGCTCACGCGCGCACCGAGCTTGCGGTAGGCGATGCCCAGCTCCAGGCCGATATAGCCGCCGCCGACCACCACCAGGTGTTGCGGCAGGCTTTTCGGTGCCAGGGCCTCGGTAGAGGAGATCACCGGCCCGCCCAGCGGCAGCATCGGCAGCTCGACGCTGCTCGAGCCGGTCGCCAGCAACAGGTGTTCGCACTGGATGCGCTGGCCGTCGACCTCGACGTTCTTGCCGTCGAGGATCTTCGCCCAGCCATGGAGCACCTTCACGCCATGTTTCTTCAGCAGGGCAGCCACACCGCTGGTGAGGCGGTCGACGATGCCGTCCTTCCATTCGACGCTGCGCGTGATGTCCAGGTGCGGTGCCGAGACGCTGATGCCCAGCGCCGAACCTTCGGCGTAGCGGCGGGTCTGGTGGAACTGCTCGGCCACGTGGATCAGCGCCTTGGATGGGATGCAGCCGATGTTCAGGCAGGTGCCACCCAGCGCCTGCCCTTCGACCAGCACGGTGGGAATGCCCAGTTGCCCGGCGCGGATGGCGGCCACGTAGCCGCCGGGGCCACCACCGACAATCAGCAGGGTGGTATCAAGAATCTGTTGCATGCTCACTCCACGAACAGGCAGGCGGGCTGTTCCAGCAGGCCGCGCACGGCCTGAATGAACAGGGCGGCGTCCATTCCGTCGACCACGCGATGGTCGAACGAACTGGACAGGTTCATCATCTTGCGCACCACGATCTGGCCATCGATCACCACCGGGCGCTCGACCATGCGGTTGACGCCGACGATCGCCACCTCCGGGGTGTTGACCACCGGCGTGCTGACGATACCGCCCAGGGCACCGAGGCTGGTCAGGGTGATGGTCGAGCCGGACAGCTCTTCGCGGCTGGCCTTGTTGTTGCGCGCGGCATGGGCCACGCGGGCGATCTCGCTGGCGTTGCTCCACAGGCTGCCGGCTTCGGCATGGCGCAGTACCGGCACCATCAGGCCGTTGTCACCTTGGGTGGCGATGCCCACATGTACGGCGCCGTGGCGGGTGATGACCTGGGCCTCGTCGTCGTAGGTGGCGTTGATCTGCGGGAAATCGCGCAGGGCGACGACCATGGCGCGTACCAGGAACGGCAGCAGCGTGAGCTTGCCACGGCTCTCGCCATGCTTGGCGTTGAGCTGTTGGCGCAGGGCTTCGAGCTGGGTGACGTCGATTTCCTCGACATAGCTGAAGTGCGCGACGCGGCGCTTGGCATCCTGCATGCGCTGGGCGATCTTGCGGCGCAGGCCGATCACCGGCACCTGCTCGCTGTCGGTGCGCTTGCCGTAGCCGGCTGGCGCCTGGCCGAGGGCGGTCTGCGGCTTGCTGATGAAAGCGTCGAGGTCTTCGTGCAGGATGCGCCCGGCCGGGCCGCTGCCGTGCACGTAACGCAACTCGATACCGGCATCCAGCGCACGCTTGCGCACGGCGGGTGAGGCCAGTGGTTTGTCATGCGCCTCGCGCGGGACGATGGGCGCGACGGCGTGGCTTGTGGCCGGCTGCGGACGGCTTTCGGGCTGCGGCTCGCTCCTTGTCTGGGCTGGCGCAGGGGCCGGCGCGACGTGCGGCTCGGCCGGCTTGGCCTGCGGCGCGTCGACGTGGTTGCCGCTGCCTTCGACTTCGATACGGATCAGCTCGCTGCCGACCGCCATGACCTCGCCGGGCTGGCCTCCCAGGGCCAAGACCTTGCCGCTGACCGGCGAGGGAATTTCTACCGTGGCCTTGTCGGTCATGACATCGGCCACCACCTGGTCTTCTGCGATCACATCGCCGACCTTGACGAACCATTCCACCAGTTCGACCTGCGCGATGCCTTCACCGATATCCGGCATCTTGATGACGTGCGTGCCCATTCAGACCTCCATGACCCGTTTCAATGCCGCACCTACCCGCGAAGGACCTGGGAAGTAAGCCCATTCCTGTGCGTGGGGGTAGGGGGTGTCCCAGCCGGTGACACGCTCGATCGGCGCTTCGAGGTGATGGAAGCAATGCTCCTGGACCAGCGACACCAGCTCGGCGCCGAAGCCGCACGTACGAGTGGCCTCGTGGACCACCACGCAACGCCCGGTCTTCTTCACCGAGGCGACGATGGTTTCCAGGTCCAGCGGCCAGAGGCTGCGCAGGTCGATGACCTCGGCGTCGACGCCGCTCTCCTCGGCGGCCACCTGGGCCACGTAGACCGTGGTGCCGTAGGTCAGCACGGTGACATCGTTGCCGGGGCGGGTGATCGCCGCCTTGTCCAGCGGCACCTTGTAGTAGCCGTCGGGCACGGCACTGTGCGGGTGCTTCGACCAGGGTGTTACCGGGCGGTCGTGGTGGCCGTCGAACGGGCCGTTGTACAAGCGCTTGGGCTCGAGGAAGATCACTGGGTCGTCGCATTCGATCGACGCGATCAGCAGGCCCTTGGCGTCATAGGGGTTGGATGGCATCACCGTGCGCAGGCCACAGACCTGGGTGAACATCGCTTCGGGGCTTTGGCTGTGGGTCTGGCCGCCGTAGATGCCGCCGCCGCAGGGCATGCGCAGGGTCAGCGGCGAGATGAATTCGCCGGCCGAACGATACCGCAGGCGAGCCATCTCCGAGACGATCTGGTCGGAGGCGGGGTAGAAGTAGTCGGCGAACTGGATTTCCACCACCGGGCGCAGGCCGTAGGCACCCATGCCCACGGCGGTGCCGACGATGCCGCTCTCGGAGATCGGTGCATCGAACACCCGCGACTTGCCGTACTTGGTCTGCAGGCCTTCGGTGCAGCGGAACACGCCGCCGAAGTAGCCGACGTCCTGGCCGTAGATCACCACGTCGTCGTCGCGCTCGAGCATGACATCCATGGCCGAGCGCAGGGCCTGGATCATGGTCATGGTAGTGGTGGCCATGGCGGTTTCCGGGTTGATGCTGTTGTTGTGATCGTTCATCTCAAACCCCCAGTTCCTGGCGTTGACGGCGCAGGTGATCGGGCATTTCCTTGTACACGTCCTCGAACATCGAGGCGGCGCTGGGGATATGGCCATTGGCGAGGGTGCCGAACTGTTCGGCATCCTTCTGTGCCTTGATCACCTCGGCCTCGAGCTCGGCACTGACGGCCTGGTGCTCTTCTTCGGACCAGTGGCCGGCCTTGATCAGGTGCTGCTTGAGACGAAGGATCGGGTCGCCCAGCGGGAAGTGGCTCCAGTCGTCGGCCGGGCGGTATTTGGACGGATCGTCCGAGGTGGAGTGCGGGCCGGCACGGTAGGTGACCCATTCGATCAGTGTCGGGCCCAGGCCACGGCGGGCACGTTCGGCGGCCCAGCGCGAAGCGGCGTACACGGCGACGAAGTCGTTGCCGTCGACCCGCAGCGAGGCGATGCCGCAGCCCACGCCACGGCCGGCGAAGGTGGTCGACTCACCACCGGCGATGGCCTGGAAGGTGGAAATTGCCCACTGGTTGTTGACCACGTTGAGGATCACCGGGGCGCGGTAGACGTGGGCAAAGGTCAGGGCAGTGTGGAAGTCGGATTCGGCAGTGGCACCGTCACCGATCCAGGCCGAGGCGATCTTGGTATCACCCTTGATCGCCGACGCCATGGCCCAGCCGACCGCCTGCACGAACTGGGTCGCCAGGTTGCCGCTGATGGTGAAGAAGCCCGCCTCGCGCACCGAGTACATGATCGGCAGCTGACGGCCCTTGAGCGGGTCGCGGGTGTTGGACAGCAGCTGGCAGATCATCTCCACCAGCGACACATCGCGGGCCATCAGGATGCTCTGCTGGCGGTAGGTGGGGAAGCACATGTCGGTGCGGTTCAGGGCCAATGCCTGACCACTGCCAATGGCTTCCTCGCCCAGGCTCTGCATGTAGAAGGACATCTTCTTCTGGCGTTGGGCGACCACCATGCGGCTGTCGAAGATGCGCGTCTTGAGCATGGCGTGCATGCCTTGGCGCAGCACCTGCGGGTCGATGCCCTCGGCCCAGGGGCCGACAGCATTGCCGTGCTCGTCGAGCACACGCACGAGGCTATAGGAGAGGTCCGCAGTGTCGGCGGGCTCTACGTCGATAGGTGGC
This sequence comes from Pseudomonas wayambapalatensis, assembly GCA_014268975.2. Classification (GTDB taxonomy): domain Bacteria; phylum Pseudomonadota; class Gammaproteobacteria; order Pseudomonadales; family Pseudomonadaceae; genus Aquipseudomonas; species Aquipseudomonas wayambapalatensis. The sequence continues at coordinate 1,881,506 of CP077096.1, forward strand.
TTACGGACTTGACCGGCGTCGTTCAGACGCAGGTAGGAGAAATCGGTCTGGCAGCCTGGCCGGCCTGTGGGCTCGGGCACATGCAAACGCAGGGGGGCGTACTCGTTCATGCTTTTTACGCTCGCTCGAATGTTGTTTTTGTGAGCTCTGAAGCGGCCGCCGCTGACTACCGGCTTGTGACTGGTAGGTCAGCGTCATTTACATCTTAGAGGCTGGGCCGGAGAATTTTTCTCTCAAGTTCATTGCCTTTATCGCGCGGCGCAGATAAACATTCTGAATAAACACAAGAATCAGGTGAATTTGCCTCATGCGTAAACTTGATCGTACGGATATCGGCATTCTCAACAGCCTCCAGGAGAACGCCCGGATCACCAACGCGGAGCTTGCGCGTTCGGTGAACCTCTCGCCGACCCCCTGTTTCAACCGGGTCAAGGCGATGGAGGAACTGGGGGTGATCCGCCAGCAAGTGACCTTGCTGTCGCCCGAAGCGCTGGGCCTGGATGTCAACGTGTTCATCCATGTCAGCCTGGAGAAGCAGGTGGAGCAGTCGTTGCATCGCTTCGAGGAGGAGATCGCCGAGCGGCCCGAGGTGATGGAGTGCTATCTGATGACAGGCGATCCGGATTACCTGCTGCGCGTGCTGTTGCCGAGCATCCAGGCGCTGGAGCGATTTCTCGATTACCTGACGCGGCTGCCGGGAGTGGCGAATATCCGCTCCAGTTTTGCGCTGAAGCAGGTGCGCTACAAGACCGCGTTGCCGTTACCGGCCAATGGCATGACCTTGCGCGAGTAGTTGTCAGTTCAGGCCCTATCGCGTCGCCACCGCCCGACAGGGTGCTTGATATTTTAAACACCCCCGGCCTATGTTGTGGCTGTCGCCCTTTGCGGCATGCCTACAACAACAAGGACCAGTGTCATGACGACCGAGCGCCTGACCGGCATCGACGAAATCGAATGCGTCACCCCTGACCTCAATGGCGTCCCACGCGGCAAGGTGATGACCGCCGAGGGCTTCCTCGAAGGCCGGCGCCTGCAGATGGCGCGTGGGGTGCTGCTGCAATGCATCATGGGCGGCTATCCGCCGGCAAGGTTCTATGGCAGTGATGACGGCGACCTGGCACTGGTCGCTGATCCTGCGCAAACTCATGTCCTGCCGTGGAGCGACAGCCCACGGGCCTTGGCGATCTGCGATGCGGTCGAGCTCGATGGCACGCCCTCGGGGCTCTCCACCCGTGGTCTGCTCAAGGCGGTGATCGCTCGTTATGCGGCGCTGGGGCTTGCGCCGGTGGTGGCCACCGAATTGGAGTTCTTCGTCTTCGCCCCGAACAGTGATCCGGGCCAACCGTTCCAGCCGCCGCTGGGCAGGGACGGGCGCCGCGAGCTCGGCCACTCGGCCTTCAGCGTCAGTTCCAACAATGGCCTGCGGCCTTTCTTCAGCGAGGTCTACCGGTGCATGGCAGCACTGGGCTTGCCGCGCGACACGTTCATGCACGAGATGGGCGTCAGCCAGTTCGAGATCAACCTGTTGCACGGTGATCCGCTGCTGCTGGCCGACCAGACCTTCCTGTTCAAGCATCTGCTCAAGGAAGTTGCACTCAAACACGGCTTGACCGTGGTGTGCATGGCCAAGCCGCTGGCGCATACCCCCGGCAGCTCGATGCACATCCACCAGAGCCTGGTGGAGATCGGCACCGGTCGTAACGTGTTCAGTGACGAGCAGGGCAGGGCAACCGACACCTTCCATCACTTCATCGGCGGCTTGCAGGCGTGCATGGCCGACTTCACCGCGCTGTTCGCGCCCAACGTCAACTCCTACCAGCGTCTGTGCCACCCTTACGCCTCGCCGAACAATGCTTGCTGGTCAGAGGACAATCGCGCGGCTGGCCTGCGCATCCCGGCCAGTTCACCGGTAGCGCGGCGTGTGGAAAATCGTCTGCCGGGCGCCGACACCAACCCCTACCTGGCGATTGCCGCAAGCCTTGCGGCCGGGCTGCATGGCATCGAGCGCAAGCTGCAGCCCACTGCGGCGATCCAGGGCGAGTTCGTGGTGCCCGAGCACCTGAGCCTGCCGTGCACGCTGCACGCGGGCATCGAGCGCCTGCGTCGCAGCACGTTGGCGCGGGAACTGTTTGGCGAGGAGTTCATCGAAGGATACGTCGCCACCAAGACCCTGGAATTGACGGATTTCTTCGATGAGATCACGCCGTGGGAGCGTAGGGTGCTGGCCGCGCAGGCCTGATCGCGACAGAAGCTTTGCCCGGCGCGCCGCTCTTGGCTTTTTTTCATTGCCAGGGGCCCGCGTCCGAGAAATTGCCCTTATGCTTGCCAGCAGCACCACACCTGCCCAAGGAGCCCGCGGGGACGCATGCGCCAGATCTGGAAGTCATTTCGCTCGTTGTACTTCGCCGCCCTGATGATGCTGATCGGCTCAGGCCTGTTGAGTACCTACCTGGCGTTGCGCCTGGCTGCCGACCATGTCGACAGCCTGTGGGTCGGTGCGCTGATGGCAGCCAACTATTTCGGTCTGGCCGTGGGCGGCAAGGTCGGTCACCGATTGATCGCTCGGGTCGGGCACATTCGTGCGTATGCCACCTGCGCCGGCATCGTCGGTGCGGCGGTGCTGGGGCATGGGCTGACCGATTACGTACCGGCCTGGATCGGCCTGCGCATGATCGTCGGCCTGGGCATGATGTGCCAGTACATGGTCATCGAGAGCTGGCTCAACGAGCAGGCCGACGCCAAGCAGCGCGGTGCAGTATTCAGCGGCTACATGATCGCGTCCTATCTTGGGTTGGTGCTGGGTCAGTTGATCCTGGTGGTGCATCCGGCACTGGGGCCTGAGCTGCTGATGCTGGTCGCCATGTGCTTTGCCCTGTGCCTGGTGCCGGTGGCGATGACTCGGCGCATTCACCCGGCACCGCTGCGGCCGGCGCCGATGGAGCCGAAATTCTTCATCAAGCGGGTGCCGCAGTCGCTGAGTACCGTGCTTGGCGCGGGACTGATCGTCGGTTCCTTCTATGGTCTGGCCCCCCTGTATGCGGCGCGCCAGGGGCTGAGCACCGAGCAGGTCGGTCTGTTCATGGGCTGTTGTATTTTCGCCGGGCTGTTAGTGCAGTGGCCCCTGGGCTGGCTGTCGGATCGCTATGATCGAGCGGTGCTGATCCGCAGCGTGTCGATCGGCCTGGCGGTGGTGTCGCTGCCGTTGGCGCTGCTGCCCAGTGTGCCGCTGGAGTTGCTGTTCGCGGCTGGCTTCATCGTTTCCTTGTTGCAGTTCTGCCTCTATCCATTGGCCGTGGCGTTCTCCAATGACCATGTGGAAAGTGAGCGGCGGGTATCGTTGACGGCGATGCTGCTGGTCACCTATGGCGTGGGTGCGAGCATCGGTCCGCTGGTGGCGGGCGTGCTGATGAAGGCGTTGGGCGCACAGATGCTCTATGCCTTCTTCACCTTCTTTGCCCTGGTGCTGGTGTGGCGTATTCGACCGAAGGCGGTCACCGGGCTGCACCAGGTTCAGGATGCACCGCTGGGCCACGTGGCGATGCCTGCGGCAGGTTCGCCGTTGTCTGCGGCGCTCGATCCACGGGTCGATGAGCAGACCGTGCAGGACGTGATGCAGGCGCCGGTGGCGGCGGAGGATACCGAAGATGAGCCAGGGCAGGTCCAGGGCAGTCAGGTCGAGCCGGAAACCGACAAGGCGAATTGAGTGATGCCCGACCAGGAGCCAGGCTTCCTGGTCGGGATCGTTCATTTTTTGATGGCTCAGGCGTCCTGAATGTTTTGCAGTCGAAACTCGAGAATCTCGCCGTTCAACTCTCCGGCATTGAGGTAGGCGCCATCCCAGATCTTCACTTGGGAAACCCTGTGCCCCAAGGCGTCACGCAGGTAGAACGGAATGTTCGGCGCGCTGTTCGGATTGCCATCCCAATTAGTGAGCGTTTCGATCTTCCACAAGCTTTCGCCAGGGCCGAGCAGGGGCCTGGTGATGCTGTCGATCGCTTTGCCCAACAAGCCGGTGCCATACAGGCCGAGCCATCCCTTATAGTTCTGTTCCATTCTGGCGCCGGCATATTCGAAGCTGCTGACTGTAAAGTTATTCAGGCAACTGATCCGATAATGAGATCGGGTGGCGGTCTGTTTTTCTTTCAGGTACTCGAAATGAAACGTGAGTGGCACGAAGGTACTGAGCGGGTGTTGATAGGCCGCTTCGGTCAGCAGCCATCCCTCCCGTTCTGTTTCACCGTCCGGCTTGGACGGTGACAACCAGCGGGAGGTCCCGACCTGGCCATGCCTGCAATGCAGCTCGGCTGTGAAGTTGCGGTGAATCATGGCGATGCTCCTGTTGAGCGCCCGGGTTGTTGGGGCGATAGCCGTCACCGTAGTGGGTTCAAGGCGTAAGGAGCATGAGGAAAATTTTCAGCGAATGTACCGACCGCCTGAATCGAAAACGCCACCCGAGGGGTGGCGTCGATGTCTTTCAAGGGGCGATCAGTAGTCGTCTTTATCGAACCGCCGCGCTTCACGCTGCAGCTGGTACACGAAACTCTCGATCTTGCGCTGGCTCTGGCCGTTGAGGTTGTGGAAACGCACGCCGGCGAAGGTGGTATTGATGCGCTCTTCGAAGTGCAGGTGACGCAGCTCCACCATCACGTCGCTCAGGCCCAGCGGGTTTGCGGCCTTGAAGCGCTCATACACCTGGCCCAGTTGCAGGCGCTCTTCGACATTGCCATCGAAGCGCAGCTTGCAGCCCGTGGCGGACACGTCCAGCAGCTTGCCGCGCAGCGCGCCGTTGCCCTTGAGGTGGGTGCCGTCGAGGATGATGTCGACCAGTTGCGACAGTTTCAGCGCAGCGCGGAAGGCGTTGCGACGCTGATGGTAGGTCATTTCGGTGGGCAGAGTGCCGCGGTAGCAGCGGTGGCCATCGACTTCGCCGATGGCCAGCGCAGTGTTGCACTCCCAGGCAATGCGTACGCCATCGTGGAAACCTTCGACGCGGAAGGGTTCGCCGTTCTCGATGAACTTCTCGCCGTCACGCGGGATCATTTCGTCCAGTGCCAGAACGTTGGCGTCCCGGTCCACCTGTACCACGTAACTCTGGAAGCGCTGGCTGCGTTCATGGAAGCTGATGATCAGCGGATCGTGGCTTTCCATCAGCTGGCGCAGGTTCGCCGAAATCTCCAGAGGAGTGGTCAGCACTTTTGGTGGCTGAGGAGCATCGGACTCATTGAACACGGGTAATCAATCTCCAGGCAAAAACGACACACGCAAGTAACGGCATTTTGCCAGTATGTTCCGTGCCTTGAATAGGAATAATCACACCTGGCTGATCGCCCGGGGCTTGTCCATGGGGGAGGTGGTACCACGGCTGTCGTACAGCGACGGGGAGTCGCCGCCGTTGAGGATTCTGATCTGGTTGGCCGTGGCGTGCTGCTGCACCTGGATAACCCGGCCATTGGTCTCGTTGACCTTCTGGCAGGTATCCATCAACTGGGTCAGCACATCGAGTTGCTGCAGGATGATCTCGCCGTTTGGCGATTGCGCAGCAACGGCCTGCACACCTGCCCGGTCGGCGCTGAGGCCGAGCCCGTTGAGCAGGTGATTGCGCCGCATGCCCTGCTGCTCGAGCAAGACGATCAGCGATTGCTTGCGGGCGAGGATGGTCTCCAGCACCTGCATGTCCCGACCGTGCAGGGCGACCGTTTCCTTCTGGAGGAGGTCGAGCAGTTCCTGGGTCGGCGCGATGTCGTCTTCGATCAGTTGCAGCAGTGTGGTGTCGTGCATGGCTGGCTCTTGGCTCTGGCGTCCTGGAAGTCAGCGCACCGTAAGGTTAGCGCTGAGCTTCGAAATCAAGCAGTTTGCTGGCGATCCGGCCGGCATCGACCTGGTAGCTGCCGTCGGCGATCGCCTGCTTCAACTGGGCCACGCGGGCGCTGTCGACTGCCGGTTGATCGCGCAGCTTGTCGCTGATCTTCTGCAACTGCTGGGCCTCTTGACTGAGGTGTACCGCCTCTCCGCTGACGCTGGCAGGCTTGCCTGCATCGCTGGCACCACCGGTTTTTTCGGTGTTGCCCGATGCGGCATTGCCGCGAACACCGCCCGTGATGGACGGAGAGTTATTCAAACGACTGAAGTCGATGACCATGATCAGAAACCTCTGGGTGAATAGGACGCTTGCCTTTGTTTCGGCCAACCCGAAACAAACTTTAGGCACAAATGTTCTGCCGTCCGTCAGCAAACCCGCATATCCCGATTTCTGACACAGTTTAGGAAAAGCGGTTCCTCGCCGCCAGTCCCGGGGTCCTGCATTATTTCGTCGGCGATGAACCGCCGGTGCCTTTTACATCCTTCCTACATCGCCACTTCGACCTGGCCCGGCCCGACCACCGTGGCCTTGACCACGCGCTGGGAGTTGAGATTGCGCACGCGGATCTGTTCGGTCAGGCCGCCCTTGCTCAGGGCTTCGCCTGGCATGCGTACGCTCAGGCCGCCACTGCGGGCGGTGATCACCACGTGATCGCCCTTGCGAATCACGTCCGCTTGTTCCAGTTGCTGCAACGTCAGGACCTGGTCGAGGATGGTCGGGCGCAGCAGTTTCATGCCCACGGCCTGGTCGAGTTCGCTCAGAAAGCCCTGGCCCAGGGTGCTGACGTCACGCTCGCGCAGGGCCACGTCACCTTCAGTGATCACGCTTTCGCGCTTGAGTGGGCGGGTCATGACCACAACGTCGCGGAACAGCTTCACCTGTGCCGGCACGAATACCGTCCAGGGCGAGGTGCCGTCGCAACGTACCCGCACCGTCACCCGCCCAAGCGGCTGTGCCGGGCTTTCCAGCGAGGCGTCCAGTTGCTGGCTGCACACCGGCATGCGCAGGCGTGGGTCGAGATTGTTGACCTGGATGTCATAACGTCCCACGGTCTGGGTGCGCGTCATGTAGTCTTCGACGGTGAATTCAAGAAACCCTTGGGTGACACCGATAAGCTGTTCAGGCAAGGTAAACGAATCCGCCAGCGTGCGAGCGCCGGATGCGAGCAGGCATGCAATGGCCAGGGGGATGGCCAGCAGGCGCGTCAGTCGTCGGAAAAATGTCGTTTTCGTGTACATACGCTCAAAAAAGCAAAGCCCGTGCCGACTTGTTGGCAAGCGAGCAGAAAAATAGAAGGAGTCTGGCATGGCTGGCGTTATGGATTCGGTCAACCAGCGCACGCAACTGGTTGGACAGAATCGCCTCGAGCTGCTGTTGTTCCGTCTCAATGGCGATCAACTCTATGGCATCAATGTGTTCAAGGTCCGTGAGGTGCTGCAGTGCCCGGAGCTGACCCTGTTGCCCAAGTCCCATCCGGTGGTGCGCGGTGTAGCGAACATTCGTGGGGCAACCATCCCCATCCTCGACCTGTCGATGGCGACGGGGCTACCGGGCCTGAAAGAAGAGACCCGTAACAGTTTCGTGATCATTACCGAGTACAACACCAAGACCCAGGGTTTCCTGGTGCACTCGGTCGAGCGCATCGTCAACATGAACTGGGAAGAGATCCATCCACCACCCAAGGGTACTGGGCGCGATCACTACCTGACGGCGGTCACCCGGGTAGACAACCGCATGGTCGAGATCGTCGACGTCGAGAAGGTGCTCGCGGAAGTGGCACCGTCCTCGGAGTCGGTTTCCGCCGGCGTGGTCGATGCCGAGGTGCAGGACAAGGCCGTGTTGCTGCGGGTGCTGACCGTCGACGATTCGTCGGTGGCGCGCAAGCAGGTCAGCCGTTGCCTGCAGACCGTGGGCGTGGAGGTGGTGGCGCTCAACGACGGCCGCCAGGCGCTGGACTACCTGCGCAAGCTGGTGGATGAGGGCAAGCGGCCGGAAGAAGAGTTCCTGATGATGATCTCCGACATTGAAATGCCGGAAATGGACGGCTATACCCTCACCGCCGAGATTCGTAACGATCCGCGCATGCAAAAATTGCACATCGTCCTGCATACTTCGCTGTCGGGCGTGTTCAACCAGGCGATGGTCAAGAAGGTCGGCGCTGACGACTTCCTGGCCAAGTTCAAGCCGGACGACCTGGCCCAGCGCGTGGTCGATCGGATCAAGGCAACGCATTGAAACGGCCGGGGCGAGCCCCGGCGCAAGTGATTGAAAAGAGGCGGCAGCATTGTCTACGGGTAATTTGGATTTCGAACAGTTCCGGGTCTTCCTGGAGAAAGCCTGTGGCATCCTGCTGGGCGAAAATAAGCAGTATCTGGTGTCCAGCCGTCTCAACAAGCTGATGGAGCAGCAGGGCATCAAGAGCCTGGGTGAGCTGGTCCAGCGCATCCAGACCCAGCCCCGCAGTGGCCTGCGCGAGCAGGTGGTCGACGCCATGACCACCAACGAGACCTTGTGGTTTCGCGACACCTATCCGTTCGAAGTGCTGAAGAACAAGGTGATTCCCGAGTTCATCCGCGCCAACCCTGGCCAGCGCCTGCGCATGTGGTCGGCGGCCTGCTCGTCGGGGCAGGAGCCGTATTCGATCTCGATGGCTATCGATGAGTTCGAGCGCAGCAACCTGGGTCAGTTGAAGATGGGGGCGCAGATCGTCGCCACCGATCTTTCCGGTGCCATGCTCAATAACTGCAAGACGGGTGAGTACGATAGCCTGGCGATTGCCCGTGGCTTGTCGCAGGAGCGCCTGCAGCGCTACTTCGACCCGAAAGGGCCGGGGCGGTGGGCGGTTAAGCCGGCAATTCGCAGTCGGGTGGAGTTCCGCTCGTTCAACCTGCTCGACAGCTATGCGGCGTTGGGCAAGTTCGACATCGTGTTCTGCCGCAATGTGTTGATCTACTTCTCCGCGCAGGTGAAGAAAGACATCCTCATGCGTATCCATGCAACGCTCAAGCCAGGGGGATATCTGTTCCTGGGGGCTTCGGAGGCGCTCAATGGCTTGCCGGATCATTACCAGATGGTTCAGTGCAGTCCAGGGATCATCTATCAGGCCAAGTGAATGAAAAGGCCGGTATCGAGAGATACCGGCCTTTTCGTTTTCGCGCCTGCGAACACCGGACCTTGCCAGCGTGTTCAGGCGGCAAGGTCAGGATCGATCGAGATCGCGATCAGAAGTCGTACCGCACCTTCGCCGAGAATACGTCGGCATTGAAGCCCGACTTGCCCACGTAGTCATAATTGACCCCGAGGGTCACTGCACCCAGCTTGTAGTCGGCACCGACACCTGCTTCGTAGCTGTTGCGCACCGCACTTGCGCCGCGGGTCACGAATGGCGTGTTGCCGAGCAGGAAGGTCGAGGTGCTGTTGGTCTGGTCGGCGGCGAAGTCGTGGTAGCCCATCAGCTTGAATTGCGGCTCCAGGGTCCCGACACCAACGGCATAGCTGCCCGCCACTCGCACACCTGCACCCAGCTCGAGGGCTTCGTAGCGCTCATCTTCGACCTTGAGTGCGGCGGACGAGCCTTTCTCGCGGTAGCCATCGATGTCGACACGGCTGTAGCGTGCGGCCACGCGTGGTTCGACCAGCAATTGCGGGTTGATGTGCCAGGTGTAGCCACCCACCAGATTCGCGGCCAACTGGTTGCTATCGTAGTCGGCCTTGGCCCGGGTGTCGGCGATCTCACGCTTGCCTTGGTTGTCGCCCCGGCCATAGGTCAGGCTGGCGTCGACGAAGTAGTTGCCCAGCGTATAGGCGCTGTACAGGGTGAAGGCATGGCTCTCGACCGACGTCTTGTTGCCACTGCTGCCGTTGACGTCAGTGTCCAGGAAGCTGTACGCCAGGCCCAGGGTGAGCTGGTCGTTGAGCTTGCCATCGGCACCGACGGCAATGCCGCGACTGTAGGCGTTGTAACCTGCCACGCCGTCACGGGTGCTCTGGGTGGCGTCGCTGTACAGCGATTGAACCCATACGCCGGCCTGGCTGAAGCCTTCCCCCGACGAGGCGCCACGCAGGTTGCTGGCGCGGCTGCTGATGGCGTTGCCGATCATGCGCTGGGCTCCGGTGGCTGCCTGGCGCGCGCCGCCGTTGACCTCCGGGGTCAGCTGGCGAGCCAGTCTGGCGACCTGGGCCTTGTCGGCGTTGGCGGCGTAGGCCAGCAGCGGGTCGCCTTTGGGCAACTTAGCCAGCAGGCCGTTACCGATCGCGTTGCCGATGGCACCCTGGGCATTGTCGTTGCCGCCGCTTTCCTTGACGATCTCGGTGACTTCTTCCACCGGTTTGGTCGTAACCTGTGCGTAGACTTTGTTGTCTTCCACCGCGCTGCTCTGCACGCGCAGCAGTGCCGAGGTACTGGTGACCTGGATGCCGTTGGGGTCAAGGTTGTGGCCGGCGGTGTCCACCAGCTGTACCTGGCCGGCCTCGACCAGCAGGTAGCGCGATCCGGACGGCTGGAAGTCCTCTTCGTCGGCGTGCAGGGCGATGCGCGAGCCTTGTTCGAACTTGCTGGTGCCGCTGACCTTGAGTACCGCCACGCTCGGGTCGGTTTCGCTGGACAATTCCAGGCCCAGCGCCGAGTTGCCGGCGATCGACAGGTTGCCGTCGATCGCGGTGCGGGCAGCGGTCAGTGACAGGGTTGCGCGGGTGTCGTCACCCAGGTTGCCGACTTCGATCCAGCCACCGGGCTTGAGGCGGATGTCCGGGGTGCTGTGGGGCAGGTAGTGGGCCTGGAACTCGCTGTTACCTTCGACCTCGATGTTGCTCAGCCCGTCGAGCATGCCGGTGATCTGGCTGCCCTCGCGCAGGATGAGCTCGACCGGCCGATTGCTGTGGCTGGCGTCGATGGCGACCTGGGCCATGATGATGCCGCTGTTGAAGATGTTCAGGTCGCCGTGGTCGCGATACCAGGGTTGCTGGCCGGGGGCGTCGAATGCGACATCGCCGATGCGAATGCCGGTGCCGCTCAAGGCGTAGATCGAGCCACGGTTGTCGATGTGTCGCCCCAGGCTACTGGTCAGGGTTGCGCCATCGAGCGCGATGGCCTGGCTGTTCGTGTCGCTGGCGACGATATTGCCGTAGTTTTCGATGCTGTCCAGGCGGGTTGGCATGCCGGTGGCGCCGCCGCGCGACGTGGCGTTGACGCTGATGGCATTGGGGCCGCTGCTTTCGATGGCGCCGCGGTTGACGATCTTGCCCTGCACGGTGGCGCCGGCCAGGTTGAGGGTGATCGCGTTGTAGCCATAGGCGCGGACCTTGGCGTTCTGGGCGTTGACCAGGTCGCCCTTGATCAAGGTCGACTGGCCGTTGGCGCTGGCCAGGTTGATGCCGTAGGCCTCCCGCCGGTTGATGATGCCGATACCGGTGCCGGCCTGGAGCGTGCCTTGGTTGATCAGGTTGCCATCAACCGTGGTATTGCTGATTTTCAGCGCGTTGCCATCGAGGCTGGTGCTCCTGACGAAGGCCTGGTTCATCAGGTCGCCGGTCACATGACTGTTGCGCACGGTGAGGGCGTCGCTGCGATTGACCATGTCCACGGTGGTGCGGTCGTTGTCGTTGATCGGGCTGTTGAAGGTCAGGTCGCCCTGTACGTTGGCGTCGTCGAGCACGATCGCGCTGCGGGAAATATTGGTGAAGCTGCCGCCGAACTCGAGGCCGTTCGCGTAGCTCTGGTGGCTGGAGGTGAAGCCGGCATCGGTCAGTTGGATGGTCTGGCCATGGGCGGGCAGGGCGCTGGTGGCAATTGCCAGGGCAAGCAGGGTCTTGCGGTAGGTCAGCGGGGACACGGTTTCTTCCTTGGAAGGCAATAGGGACAGTGCGCATCCATGCTGTGCCTGAAACCGTAACCAGTGGCCTCATGCCACATCTCTGCGCGGTCGCGAATGCTACTCGCAGTGATGGCAAAATAACACTGTCCTGTTGACGTCAATTTTTTGGATTGCCGCTTTTGCCGCTCGGCAATTGCCGCTCACTCGCCATCAAGCGGAAGCACTTTGCCGCTTTTCTGGCATTGCCGTTGCTCGCGGATGCAGATGATGCCCGTTATTGCTGGGGTTGCGGCTGTTGGCACAGGCCTTGCTATAGCTTGGCCAACGCAACGCTGGTCAACCTTCGAAGGTTCCCCGACATGAGCATCAGCTTCGACAAGGCCCTCGGCATCCATGAAAAGGCACTGGGTTTCCGCGCCCAGCGCGCCGAGGTGCTGGCCAACAACATCGCCAACGCCGACACGCCCAACTACAAGGCGCGTGACATGGACTTCTCCTCGGTGCTTGCCGCCGAGGCAGACAAACAAAGCAATGGGCGTATTTCGCTGACCCGCACCAACGGCCACCACATCGAGGCCGAAGGCCTGGCCATGGGCGACGACAGCCTCAAGTACCGCACGCCGATGCAGCCGTCGATCGACCAGAACACCGTGGATGCACAGATCGAGCAGTCGAACTATGCGCAGAACGCGATCGACTTCCAGGCCAGCTTCACCTTGCTCAACAGTAAATTCAAAGGGCTGGTATCGGCCCTGCGTGGAGAGTGACCATGTCCCTTGCCAGTGTCTTCAACATCGCCGGTAGCGGCATGAGCGCGCAGAACACGCGCCTTAACACCGTCGCCTCGAACATCGCCAACGCCGAGACCGTCTCCTCGAGCATCGACCAGACCTACCGCGCGCGCCACCCGGTGTTCGCCACCACCTTCGAACAGGCCCAGAACGGCGCCGGTCAGTCGCTGTTCGACGACCAGGGCCAGGCCGGCCAGGGTGTGCAGGTCAAGGGGATTATCGAGGACCAGAGCAACCTTGAAGCCCGCTACGAGCCCAATCATCCGGCGGCGAACAAGGACGGCTACGTCTACTACCCGAACGTCAACGTGGTCGAGGAGATGGCTGACATGATCTCCGCCAGCCGTGCGTTCCAGACCAACGCCGAGCTGATGAACACCGCCAAGACCATGATGCAGAAGGTGCTGACCCTGGGTCAGTGATTGAGGAGCGCAAAGCATGGCAGTCAATGTTAATGATGTGCTCGCCAATTCCGGTGTGAGCAACGGCACCAAGAAGCCAGCCAGCGAGCCGACCGACAAGAACGCGCTCGGCAAGGATGCCTTCTTGCAGTTGCTGGTCACCCAGATGCAGCACCAGAACCCGCTCGATCCGCAGGACAACGGTGAGTTCGTTGCCCAGCTTGCGCAGTTCAGCAGCCTGGAGGGTATCCAGACCCTCAACGAGTCGGTCAACGCCATTACCGGTTCGCTGGGTTCGTCCCAGGCGCTGCAGGCATCGTCGCTGGTCGGCCGCTCGGTGATCGTGCAGAACGACAAGGCGTTGGTCGATCCGACCAAGAGCTTCAATGGTCAGGTCGTGGTGCCGCAGAACATCGAGAGCGGCAAGGTCACGATCAAGGACAAGGATGGCAACGTCGTCAAGACCATCCAGTTGGGCGAACAGAAGAAGGGCACTGCCGACTTCATCTGGGATGGCACCAACGACAAGGGCGAGAAGGTCGCTGCAGGCAACTACACCTTTACCGCGACGACCACCGTCGATGGCAAGGCTCAGGAGATGTACACGCTGCTGCCAGCCACCGTCACCAGTGTCACCGTGGGTGGCACTGGCGGCGAGATGATGCTCAACCTGGCCGGTATCGGCAAGGTCGGCATCTCCAAAGTACAAACCATCGGAATCTAAGGCCGGCCTGTTCGGCAGAAGGAGCAATGCATGTCTTTCAATATCGGCCTTAGCGGTCTCTACGCAGCCAACAAGCAACTCGACGTTACCGGCAACAACATCGCCAACGTCAATACCACCGGTTTCAAGTCGTCGCGTGCCGAGTTCGCCGACGTCTACGCCGGCGCCAACCGCCTGGGCGTGGGCCAGAACCAGGTCGGTAACGGTGTGCGCCTGGCGGCCGTGTCGCAGCAGTTCACCCAGGGTGACGTGAACAACACTGGCAACGTGCTGGACATGGGGATCCAGGGCCAGGGCTACTTCGTCCTGTCCGACAGCGGCTCGCTGACCTACACCCGTGCCGGTGCCTTCCGCACCGACAAGGACAACAACGTGGTGACCTCCGACGGCCTGAACCTGCAAGGCTATGCTGCCGACAGCACCGGCAAGATCCAGAAGGGCATCCTCACCAACCTGAAGATCGATACCTCGGCGCTGGCCCCCAAGGCCACTACCCTGATCGACCAGGGCATCAACCTGAACTCCTCCGCCGACACCATCCCGCTGGAGGTGTCCGACGGCGCGACCCCACCGGTGATGGTGCCGAACAAGCCGTTCGACCCGGCCGACCAGTCGACCTACACCAAGTCCTTCCCGACCAAGGTGTACGACAGCCAGGGTAACGAGCACACCATGGAGCAGTTCTACCGCAAGACCGGCACCAACGAGTGGACCATGTACACCCTGGTCGATGGTCGCAACCCGCTCAACCCGAGTAGCACCACGCCGCTGACCGGCACCATGACTTTCAACTCCGACGGCAGCATCAAGGCCATGACCACCGACAACACCACGGTGCCGGCGGCCAACTGGAGCGTGACCAACAACACCTTCAGCCTCAAGGGCTGGATCCCGGCCGCGAAGGATGCCGCAGGCAACTGGGCGGCCAACGGTTCGGATGGCAATGCCGACGGCATGCGCCTGGCCATGAACAGCACCACCTCGTACAACACCGAGACCGCGCGCATGTCGCAGAACCAGGACGGCTATGCCACCGGCATCCTGTCGAGCCTGTCGATCGACTCGACCGGGGTGATGTTCGCAAGCTTCAGCAACCAGCAGTCTCGCGCCATCGGTCAGGTTGCGATTGCCAGCTTCGCCAACGACCAGGGCCTGCAGCAGATCGGCGGTACGCGTTGGAAAGAGACCTTCTCCTCGGGTATTCCAGGCATCGACGCGCCGAAGACCGGCACCCTGGGCTCGGTCGAGTCCAACTCGCTGGAAGCGTCCAACGTCAACCTGACCCAGGAGCTGGTCGAGCTGATCAAGGCGCAGAGCAACTACCAGGCCAACGCCAAGACCATCTCCACCGAAAGCACCATCATGCAGACCATCATCCAGATGACCTGATGGTCGCTGGCTGAGCGTGTCTGGACGAACCCCTTTCCCGTGAAGGGGTTCGTCGTTTTTGCAGGAGGGATCATGAGGAAACTGACTGTCGCGCTGTTGGCGGCGGCATGCCTGCTCCAGGCTCAGGCCGGTACTGCGCCGTGGTGGCGCTGGGAAAGCCAGGTGGATGGGCGACTGGTGTGTTCGCAGTGGTCGCCGGGGGAGGGCTGGAAGCGGTTTGCCGGGCCGTACAACAATGGTGGGTGTCGCGATTAGCAATACCGCCACTGCTGAACTTTGGCACCCCCTTGCCGCCAGCGGCAAAGCAGCGCCGGATAACCGACGTTGCACCCTCGACGAAAACCACCAAAGGCCCGTATCCACGGGCTTTTTCTTGCCTCGGGAAAAGTTGGTTCGGAACTTGCTTTACAGCCTGCATAGCAACGGTGAGCGGCAATCGATCGCCAGTGCAGTGGAGGATGACTGTGGACAAGATGCTTTACGTGGCCATGACCGGCGCCGCCCAGAACGCGGTGGCACAGAAGGCCCACGCCAACAACCTGGCGAACGTTTCCACCACCGGTTTTCAGCGTGACCTGGAGCAGGCGCGCTCGATGCCGGTGTTCGGCGACAGCTTTCCGGCGCGTGCCTTCGCCATGAGCGAGCGGCCTGCCACCGACTTTACCGCAGGCCCGATGATCGAGACCGGTCGCGAGCTGGACGTGGCGGTCAGCGGCAACGGTTTCATCGCCGTGCAGGCCCCGGATGGCAGCGAAGCCTATGTGCGCACCGGCAGCCTGAACATCGACGCCCTCGGCGTGTTGCGTGCCGGCAATGGCATGCCGGTGATCGGCAACGGTGGCCCGATCGCCATTCCGCCAGAGCAGAAGGTCGAGGTCGGTGACGATGGCACCATCAGCATCCGCGCCATGGGTGAAGACCCGCGCGTCATGGCCGAGGTCGATCGGATCAAGCTGGTCAACCCCGATATCAAGAGCATCAGCAAAGGCCTCGATGGCCTGATCCATACCAACAGCGGCCAGCCGGCCGATGCGGACGTCAATGTCCGCGTGGTGTCGGGCTTCCTCGAGGGCAGCAACGTCAATGCCGTCGAAGAGATGACTTCGGTGCTGGCTCTGTCCCGCCAGTTCGAGCTGCACGTCAAGATGATGAAGACCGCCGAGCAGGGCGACGAAGCCATGGCTCGGGTTTTGCAAATCAGCTAATCACTTTTGAACGGGTGCCGTAAAACAGGCGCACGAGGAGAACACTAAATGCTTCCGGCTCTCTGGGTCGCTAAAACCGGCCTGTCCGCACAGGACACCAACCTGACGGTCATCTCCAACAACCTGGCCAACGTCTCGACCACCGGCTTCAAGCGCGACCGTGCCGAGTTCCAGGACCTGCTGTACCAGACCAAGCGTCAGCCTGGTGCCCAGTCGACCCAGGACAGCGAGCTGCCTTCGGGCCTGCAGGTCGGTACCGGTGTGCGCATCGTCGGCACCCAGAAGAACTTCCAGACTGGCAGCCTGCAGACCACCGAAAACCCGCTGGATCTCGCGGTCAACGGTCGTGGTTTCTTCCAGGTCCTGCAGCCAGACGGCACTGTCTCCTACACCCGTGACGGCACCTTCCACCTGAACTCCGATGGCCAGGTCGTGACCGCCAACGGTTTCGCCCTCGAGCCTGCCATCGTCGTGCCGCCGGAGGCCCAGACCTTCACCGTCGGCCAGGACGGCACCGTGTCGATCACCACCACCGGCAACCCTGCTGCGCAGATCATCGGCAACATCCAGACCGCAGACTTCATCAACCCGGCCGGCCTGCAGGCGATCGGCAACAACCTGTTCTTCGAGACCGCCGCCAGCGGTGCGCCGCAGGTCGGCACCCCGGGCCTGAACGGTTTCGGCACCACTCTGCAGCAGACCCTGGAAAACTCCAACGTCAGCACCGTCGAAGAGCTGGTGAACATGATCACCACCCAGCGCGCCTACGAGATGAACTCCAAGGTCATCTCCACCGCTGACCAGATGTTGTCGTTCGTCACCCAGCAACTGTAAGTCCTGGCTCTAGCTACCCGGCCGCTGTTGCAGCGCCTGTTACACCGTGAGGTAAGCGTCATGAATCGTCTGTTGTCCGTCGTCGCCCTGGGAGGGGCTGTGTTGCTGGCCGGTTGCGTTGCGCCGACGGCAAAGCCCAACGACCCGTACTACGCGCCTGTACTGCCGCGTACACCTTTGCCGTCGGCGGCCAACAACGGTTCGATCTACCAGGCCGGTTTCGAGCAGAACATGTATGGCGATCGCAAGGCGTTTCGTGTTGGTGACATCATCACCATCACCCTCAACGAGCGTACCTCGGCGAGCAAGAACGCCGGTTCCCAGATCCAGAAGGACAGCAACGCCAATATCGGCCTGACCTCGCTGTTCGGGACGACGCCCAACACCAACAACCCGTTCGGCGGTGGCGACCTGTCGCTCAACGCCGGGTACAAGGGTGAGCGCGCCACCAAAGGTGCCAGCCAGGCCAGCCAGGGCAATACCTTGACCGGCTCCATCACCGTTACCGTGGCCGATGTGCTGCCCAACGGCATCATCGCCGTGCGCGGCGAGAAGTGGATGACCCTCAACACCGGCGAAGAGCTGGTACGCATCGCCGGCCTGATCCGCGCCGACGACATCGCCACCGACAACACCGTGCCGTCCACGCGCGTGGCCGACGCGCGCATCACCTATTCGGGCACCGGCTCCTTCGCCGATGCCAGCCAGCCCGGGTGGCTGGACCGCTTCTTCATGAGCCCGCTTTGGCCCTTCTGAGTACGGATGACCATGTTCAACGCCAGGCAGTTGATTGCCGCGACCTTGCTCCTGTCCTTCGCGTTCGGCGCCCACGCCGAGCGCCTGAAGGATATCGCCAGCATTTCCGGCGTGCGCGCCAACCAGTTGATCGGCTACGGCCTGGTGGTGGGGCTCAACGGGACGGGTGACCAGACCACCCAGACCCCGTTCACCCTGCAGACCTTCAACAACATGCTGTCGCAGTTCGGCATCAAGGTGCCGCCAGGTTCGGGCAACGTGCAGTTGAAGAACGTCGCTGCGGTGTCGGTGCACGCCGACCTGCCGGCCTTCGCCAAGCCGGGGCAGGTGATCGACATCACCGTGTCCTCGATCGGCAACTCCAAGAGCCTGCGCGGCGGTAGCCTGCTGATGACCCCGCTCAAGGGTATCGACGGCAACGTCTACGCCATTGCCCAGGGCAACCTGGTGGTCGGTGGTTTCGATGCCGAAGGTCGCGATGGCTCGAAGATCACCGTCAACGTGCCGTCTGCCGGTCGCATCCCTGGCGGCGCTTCGGTCGAGCGAGCGGTGCCGAGCGGCTTCAACCAGGGCAACAGCCTGACCCTGAACCTCAATCGCCCGGACTTCACCACCGCCAAGCGCATCGTCGACAAGGTCAACGAACTGCTCGGCCCGGGTGTTGCCCAGGCGCTGGACGGCGGTTCGGTGCGCGTCACCGCGCCCATGGACCCGAGCCAGCGGGTCGACTACCTGTCGATCCTCGAGAACCTGGAGATCGATCCTGGCCAGGCCGTGGCCAAGGTCATCATCAACTCGCGTACCGGCACCATCGTCATTGGCCAGAACGTCAAGGTATCGCCGGCCGCCGTCACCCACGGCAGCCTGACCGTGACCATCACCGAAGACCCGATCGTCAGCCAGCCGGGGCCGTTCTCCAATGGCCAGACTGCCGTGGTGCCGCGTTCGCGGATCAATGCGCAACAGGAAGCCAAGCCGATGTTCAAGTTCGGCCCAGGCACCACGCTGGATGAAATCGTCCGTGCGGTGAACCAGGTCGGCGCGGCACCGGGCGACCTGATGGCGATCCTCGAAGCCCTGAAACAGGCCGGCGCCTTGCAGGCCGACCTGATCGTGATCTGAGGACGCTGGCGATGAATCCGAAGAGCCTGGTTTCAAGTGCCGCCGACAGCGGCGCCTACACCGACCTCAACCGTCTGAGCTCGCTCAAGCACGGGGACCGTGACAGCGATGCCAACATCCGCAAGGTGGCCCAGGAGTTCGAGTCGCTGTTCATCGGCGAAATGCTCAAGGCCTCGCGCAAGGCCGGCGATGTGCTGGCTGCCGACGATCCGATGAACACCGAGACGGTCAAGCAGTACCGCGACATGTACGACCAGCAGTTGGCCGTGAGCATGTCCCGCGAAGGCGGCGGTATCGGCCTGCAGGACGTGCTGGTGCGCCAGTTGTCCAAGAACAAGGCCGTGCGCCCGAACACCAGCCCGTTCCCGCGTATCGACGGCAATGCGCCGGCGTTGTGGGGCACGAAAGTGGTCGCACCGGCCCAGGCCGCCGAATCGGCGTCCACCCGCAACGACGTTGCAGCGCTCAATTCGCGGCGTCTGGCGCTGCCGGGCAAGCTCACCGACCGCCTGCTCGCCGGCATCGTGCCGTCGGCCGGCAATCCGGCTGCGACCAACACCTCGGCATTGCCGGGTCGTGGCGATATTCCCCCCGGTGGCGTGGCCACCGGCGACTGGGAGCCGGCCCAGGCCTTCGCCGCACCGGGGCATGGTATGCAGATTCTCGGGCGCGCCGTGGCCCAGCCGCCGCTGGCGCCGAAGAAAGCCTTCGCCGACAGCGACGAGTTCGTCGCCACCATGCTGCCGATGGCCGAGCAGGCCGCCAAGCGCATCGGTATCGACCCGCGTTACCTGGTCGCCCAGGCTGCCCTCGAAACCGGCTGGGGCAAATCGGTCATGCGTAACACCGATGGCAGCAGCAGCCACAACCTGTTCGGCATCAAGGCCACCGGCAATTGGCAGGGCGGCGAGGCGAGGGCGATCACCAGCGAGTTCCGCAACGGTCAGTTCGTCAAGGAAACGGCAGCGTTCCGTTCCTACGACTCCTACCAGGACAGCTTCCACGACCTGGTCAGCCTGCTGCAGAACAATGCGCGCTATCAAGATGCAGTGAAGTCTGCCGATAACCCAGAGCAGTTTGTGCGAGAGCTGCAGAAGGCCGGGTATGCCACCGACCCGAACTACGCCAGCAAGATCTCGCAGATCGCAAGACAGATGAAGTCGGACACGAGCTACGCAATGCTCGGGACCACCACGCAACTTTAAGGGCAGCGAATCATGGCGAGCTTGATCAATATTGGCATGTCGGGGCTGGGCGCCGCGCAGTCGGGGATGTACACCCTGGGTAACAACATCGCCAACGCCGATGTGGACAGTTACTCGCGCCAGCAGAACGTGCAGAAGACCAAGGGCTCGCAGCAGAACGGCAACGTCTTCATCGGCAGCGGCACCACGCTGGCCGACGTGCGTCGAGTGTACAACTCGTTCCTCGAGAACCAACTGCGCACCACCACCTCGCTGTCCAGCGATGCCAACTCGTACCTGAACCAGATCAATCCGCTCGACACTGCCCTGTCGAGCGCTGACACCGGTATCACGGCTGCCCTGAAAGGCTTCTTCACCGCCATGCAGGACGCGGCGGCCAAGCCCAACGAAGATGCCTCTCGCCAGTTGCTGCTGACCAGCGCGCAATCGCTGGCCAAGCGTTTCAACAGCCTGTCGACGCAGCTCAACCAGCAGAACAGCAACATCAACGCCAACATGGCGTCGATCGCCGACCAGGTGAACCAGCTCACCTCGACCATCGCCCAGTACAACGACCAGATCGCGCGCGTGTCGGCGATCCAGGGCCAGCCGAACGATCTGCTCGACCAGCGCGACGGCGCCGTGCGCGAACTGAACAAGCTGATCGGCAGCCAGGTGGTGGAGCGCGAAGGCAACTACGACATCTACCTGCCCAACGGCCAGGCACTGGTACTGGGCAAGACCACCCAGACCCTCGAGGTCGCGCCAAACCGCAACGATCCGACGCGCATGAGCCTGATGATCAACCGCGGCAGCACCAAGATGGACATCACCGACACCACCATCGGTGGCGAGCTCGGTGGCCTGCTGCGCTACCGCAAGGACACCCTGGATCCTGCGCTCAACGAGCTGGGCCGGGTGGCACTGGTGGTGTCCGATGCGATCAACAGCCAGCTCGGCCAGGGCGTCGACAAGAATGGTGAATTCGGTGCGCTGCTGTTCGGCGACATCAACAGCGCCAAGGCCATCAGCGAGCGCAGCATCGCCCGCCAGGGCAACAGTGCAGGCTCCGGCAACCTCGATGTGACCATCAAGGACACCGGTAAGCTCGGTACCAGCGACTACCAGGTGACCTTCACCAGTGCCACCGGCTACAACGTGCGCAAGCTGCCCGAAGGCACCGACATGGGCAACTTCGACCTCAACGACAACCCACCGAAAGTGATCGATGGCTTCAGCCTCTCGCTCAATGGTGGCGCCGTTGCCGCTGGCGACAGCTTCAAGATCACCCCGACCCGCAACGCCGCTGCCGGTATCGAGTCGGTGCTCACCGATCCCAAGCGCCTGGCGCTATCCGCGCCGTTGGGTGCAGTGAGCGGCTCGGGCAACAAGGGCACCGGGCAGATCACCCAGCCGAACCTGACCTCCAAGCTGGACATCTACAACGCCACCGATCGCACTCAGTTGCAGACCGGCCTGAAATATTCGACCCCGGTCAAGCTGGTGTTCGGCGACGACAGCGCGTCTCCGCAGGGCTACACCCTGTACGACGCCAAGGGCAACTCCATCGGCACCGGCACCATCGTGCCCGGCCAGAGCAACAAGCTGCAGCTCTCGGTGCCGATGGTCGATGGCGCCGGCAACCCGATCATGGATGGCGCCACCCAGCGTTCGTTCACCTTCGAGATGGAAGTGGCCGGTGCACCGAAGAACGGTGACAGCTTCACCGTCTCGCTGACCGGTGCAGGCTCTTCCGACAACCGCAACGCCAAGTCGGTGATCGACCTGCAGACCAAGTCCACCGTGGAAGTCGGCGCCGACGGCAAGGGCATCAGCCTGACCGATGCCTACGCCAAGCTTGTGTCCAACGTCGGCGGCAAGGCTGGCCAGGCGAGCATGGACTCCGACGCCACCAATGCCCTGCAGAAGTCGGCGCTCGATGGCCGCAACGCCGTCTCCGGGGTGTCGATCGACGAAGAGACCGGCAACCTCATCAAGTTCCAGCAGTACTACACCGCGTCGTCGCAGATCATCAAGGCGGCCCAGGAAACCTTCGCCACCTTGATCAACAGCCTTTAAGGAGCCGTAGACCGTGCGCATTTCCACTTCGCAGTTCTACAACACCAGCAGCGCCAACTATCAGCGCGGCTTCAGCAACGTGGTGAAAACCCAGCAGGAATCCAGCGATGGCATCCGCGTGCGTACTGCGGCCGACGATCCGGTGGGCGCCTCGCGCCTGCTGCAGCTCGAGCAGCAACAGAACATGCTCGACCAGTACAAGAGCAATATCACCAATGTGCGCAACTCGCTGAGCACCTCCGAAAGCACCCTCGATGCCATCGGCAAGGTGCTGCAGCGGGTCAACGAGCTGGCGATCAGCTCGGGCAACGCCGGTTTTACCGACGCCGACCGCAAGGCCAACGCCGACGAGCTGGGCTCGCTGGAAGAGCAGTTGTTCTCGCTGATGAACAGCAAGGACGAGAACGGCAAGTACCTGTTCTCCGGTTCCAAGGGCGACACCCCGCCCTACGTGCGCAACGCCGACGGCACCTACAGCTATCAGGGCGACCAGGGCCAGTTGAAACTGCAGGTGGGCGACATGCTCAGCCTGGCGGCCAACGAGACCGGTTTCGACGCCTTCGAGCAGGCGCTCAACACCAGCCGCAGCCAGACCACCCTGACCGCTCCGGCGGTGGACGATGGTCGGGTCAGCCTGTCCAATGGCCAGGTATCCGGCAGCGCGACGTTCAACGACCGCTTCCGCAGTGGCGAGCCGTACCGTATCGAGTTCCTCAGCAGCACCCAGTACCGCATCCTCGATTCGGGCAACAACGACGTGACCCTGGAAGCCTCGCAGGGCGGGACCTATAACCCGAATGCCGAGAATGGCACGATCTCCTTCCGCGGTGTCGACCTGCGCCTGAAGATCACCCTGCAGCCGGGTGACAACCCGGACACCGCGATTGCCGGCCACACCTTCAACCTGAGCTCCAAGCCCGATGCCATCGCTGGCTCGCGTAGCCCAGGCAACACCTCCGGCACCCAGGTCAACAACGCCACCATCAGCAACCAGGCGCAGTACAACGCCTCGTTCCCAGGTGGCGGCGCGGTGCTCAAGTTCACCAGCGCTACCGACTTCGAGCTGTATGCAGCGCCGCTCACCGACAACAGCCGGCCGATCTCCACCGGCACCCTGGCGGGCAACACTGCCACGGCCTCGGGCGTGAGCTTCCAGTTGTCCGGTGCACCCAATGCTGGTGACTCGTTCGCGATCAAGGTCGACACCCACCAGAATCAGAACATGCTCAACACCATTGGCCAACTGCGCACCGCGTTGAGCGTGCCGATGGACAATGATCCCAAGGCGCGCCAGAACTTCCTCGCCTCGCTGGACTCGGCAATCGGCAACATCGCCAGCGCCACCAACCAGGTGAGCTCCTCGATCAGCGCCATCGGTGGTCGCGGCGCGGCGCTGGATGTCCAGGCCGAAACCAACGAAGCACTGGGCAATGAAAACAGCAAGACCCAGAGCTCGATCCGCGAAAGCGACCCGGCCACGGTGATGCTGCGCCTGCAAATGCAGACCAACATGCTCCAGGCCTCGCTGCAGTCCTATGCCAAGATCGCCGGCCTGTCGCTGGTCAACTACATCTGAACCCAGGTGCGGGTGATCGCGGGGTGATCGTCCCACGAGCCTGCCTCGCCACCCGCCGGTCAGCGCCGGACTGGGTGGCAGCCGGTCCCGCGGTTCAATCGCTTGAGTGAGTCCTAGTGAACGCACATCCCCTCGTCAGCATCGCCATCCCCGCGTTCAATCCCGAGTTCTTTCGCGCCACGCTGGCCAGCGCCATCGGCCAGGATTACCCGGACCTGGAGATCGTGGTCTGCGACGACAGTCGCGGTGACCAGATCGCAGCGATCTGCGACGAGCTGCGTGCCGGTTGCGCAGTGCCCTTGCGTCATGTGCGCAACCCCGAGCGCCTGGGGTTTGCCCGCAACCTGCAGCGTTGCCTGGAGCAGTCTTCGGGCGAGCTGATCAAGTTTCTCTGCGACGACGACGTGCTGTTCGGCACCTGCATCAGCCAGCAGGCCAGAGTACTCAGCGATCACTCCCAGGTCAGCATGGTCATCTGCCAGCGCCTGCTGTGCGCTGCCGACGATGTGCTGCTGCCGGCGCGTTCGCTGAACTTCGTCATTTCCCTGAACAGTGCCGTGATCAATGGCACCGACCTGCTCGAAAGCGTCGCCGACGGCGTGCCCAATCTGTTCGGTGGGATCAGCCATGCGCTGCTGCGCCGTGACGAGGTGCAGGCCTACCTGCCGGCGCTGGTCGGGGAAGGGCAGGGCTTTGCCGCACGCCTGGACCTGGCCTTGTACGCCTGCCTACTGCGCCGTGGCCACCTGTGCAGCCTGGATCAGGTGCTGAGCCTCGAGCGCGTGCATGCCGGACGCCTGAGCCACCAGGGCAGCATGGTCGAAGCTGCCAAGACTGAATCCGAATGGCTGCTGCAGATGCTCGCCGAGTCCACCGGCGAGCCAGCGCCGGCCGATGGTTGGGTGCGTACGCTGCCGCTGGCCGAATACACCGGGGCAGCCGATCAGGTCTGGGAGGAAATGGACCTGCGCCGTTTCTACTCCGGGCAGATGGCCAACCTCGGCCAGCAGATCGGTACCGACAGCATCAGCTTCGACGAGCTGTATGCCGAATGGCTGGAGTCGCGCCAATTGTCGGCGGGCCAGGTCAGCCTGCTGCCCAAGCGCATCGAGCAGTGGCCGCGCCAGCCGCGTATCGCGGTGGCGGTGCTGGCCGAGGCGGGCGATGAGAAGGTCTTGCGCACCACCTTGCAGAGCCTGCAGGGGCAGTCCTATCCAGCCCGCCATACCTTGGTGCTGGGCCCGGCGGCGCTGGCTGCCCAGGTACAGGGCGAGGCCCGTCACCTGCACAGCCAGGGTGATCACTTTGTCGAGCTTGGCCAGTGGCTGGCCACCGCGCAGGACATCGACTGGCTGTTGCTGCTGCGCGCCGGTGATCGCGCGCACCCTCATGCGCTGGTGATCATGGCCGAGCGCGTGGCCCTTCGCGGCGATAGCCTGTGCCTGTACATCGACGAAGGCGCCAACGACAACCTGGCGCCGTCGTGTCCGATCTTCAAACCCGACTTCAACCTCGATCTGATGCGCAGCCTGCCCTATGTCGGTCGGCTGCTCGCCTTCGATGCCAAGGCGCTGCGCGAACTGGGCGGCTTCGACGCCAGCTTCGCCACGCTCGCCCCCCACGACCTGCTCTGGCGCATGGTCGAGGTCCACGGCCTGCAGGTGGTCGAGCATATCGCCGAAGTGCTGGTGCAGTGTCACCACCGCTATGCCGACTGGCTCAACGATGCGCAGGCGCATGTGCAGGCCCCTCGCGTGCTGCAAGCGCACTTCGAGCGTCTAGGCGTACAGGCGCAGGTCACGGGTATCGAAGGCAGCATGATGACGCGAGTCACCTACCTGCACCCGCAAGCCGCCAGTGTCTCGATCCTCATCCACGCCGCGGGCGAGCTGGCGGTGCTGATGCGCTGCGTCGAATCGTTGTTCGCCCATACCGCCTACGCCGATTTCGAAGTACTGCTGGTGGCCAGCGGCGAGACATCCCCCGAGGTGCGCGATTGGCTGGGCGGCCTGCAGGGGCTGGGCAGTGACCAGTTACGCGTGTGCCAGGCGGATGCCACCGGGCGGGCGCAGAGCTTCAACGAAGCCAGCCGTCAGGCGCGTGGCGACTACCTGCTGCTGCTCGATGCTGCCTGTGTGCTGTTCGACGGCCGATGGCTGCAGGAATTGATGCAACTGGGGCAGCGCCCGGAAGTCGGCATGGTTGGCCCCAAGCTGTTCGACAACAATGGCTCGGTGCTCTCGGCCGGCCTGGTGATGGGCATGAATGGCACTGCCGGCACGCCGTTCCTGAGCTGCGCGGTGAATGCCGACGGCTACATGAACCGCCTGAGCCTGGTACAGAACTGGAGCGCGCTGAGCCTTGACTGCCTGCTGGTGCGCGCCGCGCTGTTCGCCGAGCTGGGTGGGCTGGATACTGCGGCATTCGAGGTGTCGCTGTTCGATGCCGATTTCTGCCTGCGGGCGCGCGAAGCAGGCTACCTGTCGGTGTGGACGCCGTTCTCGCGGGTCGCCCAGGTGCCGGTGCCCGCTCAGGAACAGCCCGCACCGCAAAGCCTGCTGGCCGATCAGGAGCGGCTGTATGAGCGCTGGCTGGCATGGGTTGCTTTCGATCCCGCCTACAATCGCAACCTCAGCCTGAAGCTGCCGAACTTCAACTTCGAGCCGGGCCTGCGCGGTGGCTGGGATCCGTTTATCGCACGCGCCATGCCGTCGGTGATGGGGCTGCCCAGCAGCACCTCGGCCATCGGTCACTACCGTGTATCGCAGCCGTTCGCCGAGCTGGAAAAGGCCGGCTGGATCCAGGGGCGCATCGACTACAGCGCACCGAGCCTGATCGAGCTGGAGCGGGAAAAACCTGATGTGGTGATCCTGCAGTGCCGCTACACCCCGGCCAGCCTGCGCGATATCGCCCGCTTCAAGCGCTTCTCCAACACCCGGCGCATCTACGAGCTGGACGACTACATCATCGATCCGCCGAAGAAGAACGATCACGCTCGCAACCTGCCGCGCAACATGCGCGAGCTGGTCAGCGAAGCCATCGGCTTGTGCGATCGCGTGGTGGTCTCTACCGAACCGCTGGCCGATGCCCTGTCGAGCATGCACAGCGACATCCGCGTGGTCCCCAACATGCTCGCCGCCTCCTTGTGGACGGGCCTTCGCAGTGAGCGTCAGACCAGCGCGCGGCCACGTGTAGGCTGGGCGGGCGGCACCAGTCACCGAGGCGACCTGGAGTTGCTGCTGGAGGTGGTGCGCACACTGGCCGACGAAGTCGACTGGGTTTTCTTCGGCATGTGCCCCGAGATGCTGCTGCCTTACGTGAAGGAGTTTCACCCGGCCATTTCGTTCGGTGACTACCCGCGCAAGCTGGCCAGCCTCAACCTTGATCTGGCCCTGGCACCGTTGGAGCAGAACCTGTTCAACGACTGCAAGAGCAACCTGCGGCTACTCGAGTATGGCGCCTGCGGCTTCCCGGTCATCTGCACCGACACCAAGGCCTATGCCGGCTACCTGCCGTGCACCCGGGTGGCCGACAACACCACGGCGCAGTGGCTGGAAGCGATTCGCATGCACCTCGACGACCCGGCCGCCAGCTACCACCAGGGCGATGCGTTGCGCGAGGCGGTACTGAGCGACTATGTCCTTACCGAACACCATCTGCAGCACTGGGCCAACGCCTGGCTGGCTGACTGAAATCCAGGCGCAGGGCCCAGGCCCTGCGCAGAACCGAACTCTTGAACAGGTGCCTTATGATCGATACCGCAACTGGCTCGCACACTGAAGTGACCGTTGTCCTGCTTGGGCATGACCAGGCGGATCACCGCGCCCGCGCACTCCACTACTACGCCAGCCAGGGCGTTCCATGCCTGGCGCTGGAGCCGGCAGGCCAACTCGGTGCACTGCTCGAGCAGGTGAACACGCCTTTCGTCTGCCTGGCGCTGGATGCCGACTTCGTGCTCGCCGATGCGCTGGGCAAGGCTGCCGCCCATCTGCTTGCACAGCCGCAGGTGAAGGGGGTGCAGGGGCATGCCCTGGCCTATGCGGCGGGCAACTGCAAGCTGAGCTACCACAAGCTCGGTGCATTCGTCGCGCCCCAGGCCGCAGAAGACGCTCTGGCGCGCCTGCGTCGTTATGGCCACAGCGGCCAACAGGCCTGGCGTGCCGTACTGCGTGTGGCTACCCTGCAGACTGCGCTGGCAGGCCTGCCGCAAGAGCTGGATGCCGCGGGCTGGCGTGTGGCGCTGGGCTACGCGATCCTGCTGCAAGGCGAGATCGGCAGCCTCGAGCAGACCGATGTGGTCTGCGAACTGCTGGACAACGACCTGGGCGCAGCCGCCCGCGAGGAGCGCCTGACCCAGACCGTACGCAGCCTGCGCCAGTGGGATGAGGCGGCGGGTGTGTGTGCCGGCGAAGAAGGTTTCGTGGTGCTCAACCGCTTCGTGCGCAGCAGCTACGATCAGGGCGAGACGCCGCTGCTGTTCAGCTCCGACTGGGCCAGCGTGATTGACGACCCTGATCAGACCTTCGAGCCGCGCCAGTATGTCGAGCTGCCGTACTACAACGGCAAGCTGTTCCAGCGCCTGAGCGAAATCGAGTTCCTCTGCCATGCCTGGCCGACCGGCGAGCGTCACCTGCATGCGCTCGAAGGCGCCTGGGTGCGCCAGCACGACTTGCTGCAAGTACATCCGAACGACACCAACGACAGCCTGCAGCAGCGCTACCTGCACGCGCTGGGCCTGGGCCTGTTCAACCGGGACGTATGCCAGCGCCTGATGCCGCTGTTGGCCGGTGCCAAGGACGTCCACCATGTTCGCGAAATGCAGGACTGGCTGACCCGCCTGGGCAGCGTTCCGGCACCCGATGCCCGCGCATTGCTCGAGACGACGCCGTCCGGCAAGTTGCTGGCCGCGATTGCCGCCGCGACCCCGGCCGAGGCCGACCGCGCCCGCGCGCAGGCCTACCTGGCGCGCCACCCGGCTGCGCAGATCGCCTTCGTGGTGCTGGACCTGGAGAATGACGACCAGGCACTGCAGGCCACCTTCGACAGCCTGCTGGCCAGCGGCCTGCGCAACTTCAAGCTGGTGGTGCTCAAGGGCGGCAAGCCTCCGGCGATTACCACTGCGCGCGACACCCTGCACTTCATCCAGGTCAACGACGGCAACTGGGCGACCCACCTGAACCAGGTGGTGAAACAGCTTTCCAGCGAGTGGCTGCTGCTGCTCGATGCCGGCGACGTGCTGCTGGCCGGTGGCCTGCTGCGTCTGGCGGTGGAGTTGACCCAGGCGCCGGGGTGCCAGGCAATCGCTGCTGACGAAGTGCAGCGTGACAGCGATGGCCGCCTGCTCGACGTGATCCGTCCGGGCAGCGACCTGGACCTGCTGCGTAGCCAGCCGGGGCTGATGTCGCGGCACTGGCTGGTACGTCGCCAGGCCGTGCTCGATCTGGGTGGCTACAGCGAGTCCTACCGTCATGCGCAGGAATACGACCTGTTGCTGCGCCTGGTCCAGCAGCAGGGTGTTGGCTGCCTGGCGCACATGGATGACTACCTGGTCATCGGCCAGCAGCCCGAGCAGTCTCTGACAGACGAAGCGGCCAAGGTCCTCAACCGTCACCTGACCGAACTGGGCTACCGCGCCCAGATCAGTGACCAAGGCAGCGCAGGCCTGACCGTCGATTTCCGTCATACCGCCACGCCGCTGGTCAGCATCCTGCTGGCAGGCGAGGGCGATACCGCACAGTTGCAGGTATCGCTGACCGGGATCTTCCAGCGCACCCGTTACCCGCGCTTCGAAGTGGTGGTGGCCTTGCCGGGGCACGACAGCGCAGGACAGGCGGCGATTGCCCAGGCCTTCGGCACGCGCGTGCGGCTGATTGCCGGTGAGGCCCATGCCTCGCGCGAGCAACTGCTGGCGCTGGCCGCCGGGCAGGCGCGCGGCGATTACCTGGTGCTGCTCTCCGAGCGCTGCCATGTGATTACGCCGGCCTGGATCGAATCGCTGCTCAACGAGGCCCAGCGCCCCGAGGTGGGGATTGTCGGGGCCAGCTTGTGGGGTCGTGGCGAAATCCTGCTGCATGCAGGCTACGAGCTGCTCGACGGCGGACAGGTCAATGCACCCTGGGCCGGCACCTCGGCGGCACGCAGCGCTGCGGCGCGCTGGCCGCTGTCGGTACGCGACTGCCCGGCGGTGTCCGGCGACTGCCTGATGATCAGCCGCGAAACCTTCGAGCAGTGCGGTGGCCTGCCGGCAACAGGTGCGGCAGACCTGGCCCTGTGCCTGGCGGTACGCAGCAACGGCCTGATGGTGGTGTGGACGCCGCGTGCCAGGCTGATGGGCAACGAACTGGTGGTGCCCGCGGGGCAGGCTGTGCAGGCGCTGGCCGAGCAATGGCCTGGCGCGTTCCAGGGGCGTGCGCGGCTCGACGCCCAGGGCGCCGCGGGTGCACCGCAGTGGCTAGCACAGCTGGGATGACTGGCGCGCTAATTGCAAAAAAGCCGGGTTAAGCCCGGCTTTTTCATGCCCGCTGGCAAATTATTGACAGGCTGCCGCCGCGATGGTTAGCGGCCTACCCTGATCCTGGAGTTCGCCCCCCAATGTCGACCGCTGCGCAGCTGGATGCTCTTTCGCTCGAACAGGCGCTGACGCGCCTGCGCCTGATGTTCACCAAGCCGGGGCATCCCTACTACCTGCTGGCACCTGCCTACCGTGATACCTCGTCCGGTATCGTTTCGATGCACTACCTCTGCCACATGCTCAACCTCAACGGGCGCGAGGCTTACATCTACGGCACCGACGTGGTCAATCCCGATCTCAAGACGCCGTTGTTCGACCCGGCCATCGCCCGCCGCCACCTGGCTGAGGGCAAGGTGCCGATCGCGGTCTATCCCGAAGTGGTCAGCGGCAACCCGCTGGAGTGCCCGGTGGTGGCGCGCTACATGCTCAACTTCGAGAGTTTCATCAGCGGCAAGAGCATGAACGCGGCGGCGACCGACCTGATCTTCTACTACGCCGAGCGCCTTGCCGAGGCCCGTGGCGATGTCAACGTCGACCTGCTGTGCCTGCCCACCATCGACATCGAGCTGTTCGCTGCGGGCGCTGCCGATTGCGTGCGCGAAGGTGCCTGCCTCTACCAGAACCGTCACCCGCTGGAGCAGATCGACTACGACCAGTTGCCTGCCGGCATTCGCCTGCTCAGCGTGGCCAATGCCCTGAGCCTGGCGGAGTTGGCCGAAGTGTTGCGCCATGCCGAGGTGCTGTACACCTACGAATGGTCGATGACCTGTGTGATCGCAGTGCTGTGTGGTTGCCCTGTGCTGTTCATGCCGGGACATGGCGTTGACCAGCAGGTGCTCGACAACAGCTTCTTCGGTTGCGTCGGCTTTGCCATGGCCGACCAGCCCCGCGCCCTCGAACAGGCCCGGGCTACCGTTGGCGATGGTCTGCAGCGCTATGTGCAGCGCACCGCATCGTTCTGGCAGCAACTGGACACCTTCATCGCCAAGACCCAGGACGCAGCCGTGGCTGAAGCCTCGGGCAACCGGCACGGCATGCTCGACTGGTTGCGTCAGCGCTATCCATTGCCCAAGCAAGTGCAACGTCTGCAGCAGGAGCTGTCCGGGCCGCAGGCGCCGAAGCTTGCCGTGCTGGTGCGCGATCACGGCGACCGTCAGGCGCTGTTGCGGACCCTGGAGAGTGTTGACCGTGGCCTGTATCGACAGGTGCAGGTGCATGTGCTGGGCGAGTGCGACCCGCAGCGCGTCGGTGTGCAATGGCAGGCGTGCGACCCACGTGAGCCGGTGGCGACGATCAATGCGCTGCTGAGCGATTGCGCAAATGACTGGTACTTGCTGGTCGAGGCTGGCGAGACTTTCGTCGCCAGTGGGTTGCTGGCGCTGGCGGTGCGTTTGCTCGATGCCCCCGAGGAATGCCTGGCGGTCTACGCCGACGAAGGTCTGCGCCGCGAGGGAGGGGATGTCGAGCTGGCGCTGCGCCCGGACCTTAACCTGGACCTGCTGCTGGCACTGCCGGGCAGCCTGTCGCGACACTGGGTCTATCGGCGCGAGGCGCTGGCAGCAGGGTTCGCCGGCGACTACGGGCGAGCCTTCGAGCTCGGCCTTCAGTTGGGCTTGCTGCTCGAACGCGGGCTGGGCAGTGTCATGCATGTCGCCGAGCCGCTATTGATCGGCAAGGGTGGGCCGCTGGCGGCCTGTGCCGACGAGCAGGCGGTCATCGCGCATCATCTGCGCCTGCGCGGCTATGAGCAGGCGCAGGTCTTTGCCCTTGATGACGTGCCGGGCGGTTATCGCATCGACTACGGTCATGCGCATGTCGCTTCGGTCAGCATCATGGTGCCGTTGCGCGGGCAACTGGTCGATTTCCAGCGCTGCCTGGAAACCCTGTTGACGCACACCGCCCATGAGCAGTTCGAGGTGTTGCTGATCGAGGCGGGCAGCGAAGACCCTGCGTTGCTCGAATGGCTGGACATGGTCGGGCAGATCGGTGAGGGGCGTTTCCAGGTGCTGCGCTATACCCCTGGCCAGCCATGGGCTGCGTTGTGCAACGCGGCTGCGCAGGAGGCGCGGGGTGATTATCTGCTCTGGCTCGACGGCCGCGCCGCGGTACTCGATAGCCACTGGTTGCCGGCGCTGCTCAATCACGCCCAGCGCCCTGAAGTCGGTGCAGTCGGCGGCAAGTTGCTGGCCGGTGACGGCACGGTACGCCAGGCTGGCCTGCTGCTGGGGATCGACGGTTCGGTGGGCGCGGCGTTCGCCGGTCTGCCTGCGCAGTCGACAGGCTACATGGCGCGCCTGGCGCTGGAGCAGAACTTCGCTGCGGTCGGTGGCGAGTGCCTGATGCTGCGGCGCGCGCTGTTCCTCGAGGCCGGCGGCTTCGATGCCAGCGAGTTGCTGGCGCCCTGGGCCGATGTCGATCTGTGCCTGAAGCTGCATCAGGCGGGCTATCTGAATGTCTGGACGCCGCATGCGCGCCTGCTGCTGGATGCGCCACGCGATGTGCTGGCCAGCGAAGAGCAGCACGATGCGTTGTATGCGCGCTGGTTGCCGCGTCTGGCGCACGACCCGGCCTACAACGGCAATTTCTCGCTGCGTGATGGGCAAGGCTTCATGCTGCAAAGCAATGACCTGAGCTGGCGACCCTTGCTGGGCAAGGTGCCGCGGGTATTGGCTTGCATTGCCGAGCAGGATGACCGGGCATTGTCGCGTCTGGTCCATCCGTTGGGGGCGCTGTGCGAAAACGCGTTGCTCGACGGCGCGGCAACCGTGGGGCTGCTGTCGCCGGTGGAGCTGGAGCGTTTTGCCCCGACCAGCGTGATCCTGCAGCGACCGTTGGATGATGCAGGGCTGCTGGCCTTGCGGCGGCTGAGTGCATTCTCCCAAGCGCTGAAGGTAGTGACGCTTGACGGTTATCCCGAACCTGCGCAGTTCGAGTCCGGCGAGGATCTGCTGCAACGCCTGCAGGCCGCGTTGATCCAGGCTGACCGCGTGCTGGTGCCGACGCCTGCGTTGGCCGAGTGGCTGCAGGGGCTGCACCAGGATATCCGGGTGCTGGAGAACGCCTTGCCGGTCGGCTGGGGCCGCCTTAAGGGCGAGCGGCAGGCAGGGGCCTTGCCACGTCTTGGCTGGATCGCCGGCAAGGACGACGAGTTGCTCGAGCAGGTAGTACCGGCCTTGTCGGGTGAAGTCGAGTGGGTGGTGCTGGGTGAGTGTGCCGGTAGCTTGAGGCCGTTCGTCAGCGAGTCGCACCCAGCGGTCGAGCCTGGGCATCTGGGCGAGGCCCTGGCGGCGTTGAACCTCGATCTGGCGCTGGTGCCCATGGCCGATTCCCTGGAAAACGCCTGTTCCGGTGACCTGCGCGTGTTGCAGCACGCGGCCTGTGCTCATCCGGTGATCTGCAGCCGAGTGCCGGGCTTTGCCGCAGGCGATGCCTTGCCGCTGTCGCGCGCGGGTAACCAGCCCGACGAATGGCTGCAGGCGATCCGTCTGCACCTGTCGGACCGTGACGCTTCGGCGGCACTGGGCGATGCGCTGCAGGCGGCTGTGCGTGGGCAGTGGCTGCTCGAAGGTGCGCGGCTGGAGAGCTGGTGCCGGGCCTGGTTACCCGATTGAAGGGGTGGTCTGCAGTGAGGATGTGACGCTGTCGTGTCCATTCGACAAAAAACGCGTGACTTGAGAGTCACTTCGCGCATCTTCACTGTATATTGTCCGAACTAGGAGCCGCCGTCGCGCAGCCATAAACGTGGTCAGGAACAGGGGCGTCCCGTGTTTCCTGGCGTTTCGTCGTTGCGTACGCCGTGGGCTACTTCGCTGTTATTGAACGGGAAGCCACATGATTGGCATTAAAAGCATCGCCAGTTACCTGCCGACTCAAGGGGTAGACAACTACGCCCAGGGCGCAAAATTCGGCAAGGACCAGGATTTCATCTTCGGCAAGATCGGTTCCACCTTCTTGCCGCGCAAGGACAGCGAGCAGGAAACCTCCGACCTGTGCGTCGAGGCTGCACGCAATCTGTTCGCCGCCAATCCTTCGCTCGACCCTGCCAGCATCGATGCAGTGATCGTCGTCACCCAGAATGGCGACGCCGAGGGGCTGCCGCATACCGCAGCGATCGTCCAGCACAAGCTGGGGCTTTCGACCCATGTCGCGGCGTTCGACGTTTCGCTGGGGTGCTCGGGCTATGTCTACGGCCTGTACGCGATGAAAGGCTTCATGGAAGCTGCGGGCTTGAAGAATGGCCTGCTGATCACCGCCGATCCGTACTCGAAGATCGTCGACCCAGAAGACCGCAACACCACCATGCTGTTCGGCGATGCCGCCACCGCGACCTGGATGGGCGAGAATGCCGCCTGGCAACTGGGCAAGTCGCTGTTTGGCAGTGACGGTGGCGGGGCTGAGCACCTGCGCACCACCGATGGCAAGTTCTTCATGAACGGTCGTCAGGTCTACAACTTCGCCCTGGTCAAGGTGCCAGCGCACCTGAACCAGTTGCTCGAAGCCAGCCAGCTGAAGGCTGACGACATCGACCTGTATTGCCTGCATCAAGGCAGCGCAGCTATCGTCGATGCGGTGTCGGCGCGCTTCGATGAGGGCGAGCACAAGGGCAAGTTCGTCAAGGACATGGTCGAGACCGGCAACACCGTTTCTTCCAGCATTCCGTTGCTGCTGGAGAAGCATGTGCTGGGTTCGACTCACAAGCGCGTTGCCCTCAGTGGTTTTGGCGTCGGCCTGTCGTGGGGCTCGGCGATCATCGAACGCACTGATTGAGCGTTGTCGCGGTATCTGCAAAAGCGCCGAACGGGTGACCGTTCGGCGCTTTTGTATTTCTGCTGTCTATCAGCCGTTCTGCGCACGCCGCCGGACGCTGTATTTCTGGCGTCAAACCCTTGATTTTATTGGGGTGGCAGCGTGCCACTAAAAAAATTCGCAAAACCCCCTAAAGCAAACCGCCACGACGACGATAACCATTACGAAGGTTCTCTAGGCCACACACCCGGCAAACGCCAGGGCCGGAAGCCGCAGTACCCAATCCAACGAGGAATTCGTCATGGCTTTGACCGTTAACACCAACACCACCTCTCTGGGCGTTCAGAAAAACCTGAGCCGTGCTTCCGACGCTCTGAGCACCTCGATGACCCGTCTGTCGTCCGGCCTGAAAATCAACAGCGCCAAAGACGACGCCGCCGGCCTGCAGATCGCTACCCGCATGACCTCGCAGATCCGCGGTCAGACCATGGCTATCAAGAACGCCAACGACGGTATCTCCATCGCCCAGACCGCTGAAGGCGCGATGCAAGAGCAGACCAACATCCTGCAGCGTATGCGTGAACTGGCCGTCCAGTCCCGAAACGACTCCAACAGCGAGCAAGACCGTGACGCGCTGGACAAAGAGTTCCAGTCGATGCTGTCGGAAATCGACCGTATCGCCGACTCCACCCAGCTGAACGGCAAGAACCTGCTGGACGGTACCGCTGGCGTCATGACCTTCCAGGTCGGCTCCAACACCGGCACCGCCAACCAGATCACCGTGACTCTCAGTGCCGCGATGAAAACCACCGGTACTGGCGCTGCGCTGACCGCCCTGGCTGGCAAGAGCATCACCGGTGCCAACAGCACCGCCGCCGAAGCCACCTTCACCGCCGCCATCAGCGCCATCGACGAGGCCCTGCAGGCAATCAACACCAACCGTGCTGACCTGGGTGCCGCCCAGAACCGTCTGACCAGCACCATCAACAACCTGCAGAACATCAACGAGAACGCCGAAGCTGCTCGTGGCCGTGTACAGGACACCGACTTCGCTGCCGAAACTGCCCAGCTGACCAAGCAGCAGACCCTGCAGCAAGCTTCGACCTCGGTTCTGGCCCAGGCCAACCAGCTGCCGTCGGCAGTTCTGAAGCTGCTGGGCTAATCTGCCTGATAGCTGCTGGCGGGGGAGTGCACTTGCGGCGCTCCCCCGCCTTTTCATTACGAGGTGGTGGACATGGACATGAGCGTCAAGCTGAACCTGTCTTATCCGGCCGCACGCTCGGCCGAGCAGGTTACCGACAAGCCGGTCTCGCGGCCGTTGGAAACATCCGCTGAGGGCGACAAGCAGGGCGCAGTCAAGGTGCACGACACCGACAACGTCAAGAACGCCGTGTCGCAGATCGAGCAATTCCTGAAAGAAACCCGACGTAATCTTGAGTTTTCCACGGATGAAGAATCCGGCAAGATTGTCGTCAAGGTCATCGCCAGCGAAACCGGCGAGCTGATCCGTCAGATTCCCTCCGAGGAGGCCCTGCGGATCGCCGAAAGCCTGCGCGATGTCAAAAGTGTACTGTTCAACGCCAAGGTCTGACCGGCGGCGAGCACTACGCGACACGAATCATGCCGGCCTTGCAGGAGCAGGGCCGGCGCGTTGAAGAGAGGGGCAGGACATGGCGACAATTACTCCTAGCACAGGCGTGGGCTACGGCCTCGAGATCAGCAAGATCGTCGATGCGTTGGTGAAGTCCGATACTTCGGCCAAGTCCAACCAGATTGCTCGGCAGTCGAGCAATAACTCGGCGATCCTCTCGGGCATCGGCTCTCTGCGCAGCGCCCTGACGGCGTTCCAGGACGCCATGAAGAAGCTCAACGACAAGGATGCGCCTTCCTTCAACGCCTTTGCCGGTACTTCCGCCAACGAAAGCGTGGTCAAGGTCAAGACCACCAACAGTGCAGTTGCCGGTACCTACGATATCCGTGTAAGCCAACTGGCCACTGGTTCCAAGGTCGCCAGCCAGCAGTTCGCCGGGGGGGGGAGCTCGGCGATTAGCGAAGGTGAGCTGACCATCAGCCAGAACGGCAAGACCTACAAGGTCAATGTTGCTGCCGGTTCCACGCTGCAAAGCGTGCGCGACCAGATCAACAAGGAGCTGGGCAAGGAAGGTATAACCGCCAACGTCGTCAACGAGGCGGGCGGTTCGCGGCTGGTATTCGGCTCTACCACGACCGGCAAGGGCAGTGACATTTCCGTCGGCGGTATCCCTGAGCTCACCATCGATGGCACGCAGAAGATGGTGGGTACGGGGGGCGGCTTTATCGACGCCCTGGCACAGGATGCCGAGTTCTCCGTCGACGGTTTGAAACTGACCAGCTCCAAGAACGTCGTCGACAACGCGGTCAGTGGCCTGAGCCTCGAGCTTACCGGCACCACTTCGCCCACTGCCACGACCGGGGTCAAGGTGAGTGTGACGCTCGATAACGATGGCCTGAAGAAATCGGTTCAGTCGTTTGTCGATGCTTACAACACCCTGCGCAAAGCTGTTACCGCCCTGACGACACCGACCAAGGACTCTTCCGGTAACGTGACCAGCCTGGGCCCGTTGACCAACGATCCGACCACGCGCTCGTTGCTGAGCGACATCGGCAAGGTAATCGCCGAAGCCGGTTCGGGCACCCAGCTCAATACCCTCAGCCAGCTGGGTATCAACACCCAGAAAGACGGCACGCTTGAGTTCAACAGCACCAAGTTCACCGCTGCACTGAACGACAAGAAGCTTGGCTCGGAGATTCAGGGGCTGTTCACTGCCGACGGTGGCGTTTTCGACCGGATGACCAAGGCCCTCGATCCCTACGTCAAGACCGGCGGTTCGCTGGATTCGCGCAAGACGGCGCTCGACAAGGTGACCAAGAACCTGCAGGATCAGCAGGCTGCGCTGGACCGCCGTACCGAGCTGCTGACCATCTCGCTGACCAAGAAGTACGCAGCGCTCGACACCGTCCTGGGCCTGATGAAGAAGCAGGGCGAGCAGATCGTCTCGATCTTCGATGCGATGAATGCCCAGGCCAAGAAAGGCTGATCGCTAAGCGGCGACAAAAGCCCGGTGACACCTTGCAGGTGTCCCGGGCTTTGTGTTTCATGGCTAAAGTTTTTTGACGAGCTGGCGATAAAGCAGGTATACGCAACCTTTTCGCTGCAATGAGGTAGTTCCATGAACCCGATGTTGGCCCTTCGGCAGTACCAGAAAGTCAACGGTGCTGCACAGACTTCCGAAGCCAGTCCGCACCGTCTGGTGCAGATGCTGATGCAGGGCGGTCTTGACCGGATGGCCCAGGCCAAGGGCGCCATCGCGCGCAAGGACGTCGCCCAGAAGGGCATTCTGATCGGCAAGGCCATCGACATCATTGGTGGCCTGCGCGAAGGGCTGGATCTGGAGAATCACGCCGACAGCCTGACCGACCTCGACAACCTGTACCAGTACATGAGCCGTCGCCTGATCGAAGCCAACGTCCACAGCGACCCGGCGATCATCGACGAAGTGGCGCGCCTGCTGATCACGGTCAAGGAAGGCTGGGACGCCATCGGCGAACAGGTGCCGGCCGAGTAATTCCAGGAGACGCACATGAGCGAAGTGATTGCACGTATCGAAGAGACCCGCGATGCCTTGCTGGCAGCGTTCGCTGAACGCGACTGGGATGCGGTGGGCAAGCTCGACCTGGCATGTCGCGTGTGCGTCGAGGATATCCTGGCCGAAGCGCGGGAAAACGATGCGCAGGTCAGGAGCAGCCTGGATGAATTGCTGACGGTCTATCGCCAATTGATTGAAGTTGCAAGTGGTGAACGTCAATCAATAGTCGACGAGATGGCGCAGATCCGTCAGGCAAAAAACGCGACAAAGGTATACCATCTGTTCAGCTGATCGCTGGGCAATGCAAGAAGCTGCGCGCCATAAATTTGACTGTGTGCTGTTTTTTGACTTAACTAGTGGCTGTTTTCGAAATTTCAGACGTCCGAACACTGACCATTCAGTCGGAATGATGTCGAGCACGCCCTCGGGCGCCGATATGACTAGGGAAGTTAGTATTGAATGTGGCGTGAAACCAAGATCCTCCTGATCGATGACGACAGCGAACGCCGCCGCGATCTGGCGGTGGTCCTGAATTTTCTCGGCGAAGAGAACCTTTCCTGCTCCAGTGCGGACTGGCAGCAGTCGGTAGAGGCGTTGTCTTCGAGCAGGGAAGTCCTGTGTGTGCTGATCGGGGCGGTAAATGCTCCGGCAAGTGTCCTGGGCCTGCTTAAGACAGTGGCTGCGTGGGATGAGTTCCTTCCGGTTCTGCTTCTGGGCGAAATTTCTTCCGCCGAGTTCCCTGAAGACTTGCGCCGGCGCGTGCTGTCCAACCTGGAGATGCCGCCGAGCTACAGCCAGTTGCTCGATTCGCTGCACCGCGCCCAGGTCTATCGTGAAATGTACGACCAGGCCCGCGAGCGCGGTCGTCAGCGCGAACCCAACCTGTTCCGCAGCCTGGTTGGAACCAGCCGTGCGATCCAGCATGTGCGGCAGATGATGCAGCAGGTGGCCGACACCGATGCCAGCGTGCTGATCCTCGGTGAGTCCGGCACGGGCAAGGAAGTGGTGGCGCGCAACCTGCACTACCACTCCAAGCGCCGTGAAGCGCCGTTCGTGCCGGTCAATTGCGGGGCGATTCCGGCCGAGTTGCTCGAAAGCGAGCTGTTCGGGCATGAGAAGGGCGCCTTCACCGGGGCGATCACCAGCCGTGCGGGGCGTTTCGAGCTGGCCAACGGCGGCACCCTGTTCCTCGACGAGATCGGCGACATGCCGTTGCCGATGCAGGTCAAGCTGTTGCGCGTACTGCAGGAGCGCACTTTCGAGCGGGTTGGCAGCAACAAGACCCAGAGCATCGATGTGCGCATTATCGCGGCGACCCACAAGAACCTCGAGAGCATGATCGAGGAGGGGACCTTCCGCGAAGACCTGTACTATCGCCTGAACGTCTTCCCTATCGAAATGGCACCGCTGCGCGAGCGTGTCGAGGACATCCCGCTGCTGATGAACGAGCTGATCTCGCGCATGGAGCACGAGAAGCGTGGCTCTATCCGTTTCAACTCGGCCTCGATCATGTCGCTGTGCCGGCATGGCTGGCCGGGCAACGTCCGTGAGCTGGCCAACCTGGTCGAGCGCATGGCGATCATGCACCCGTACGGGGTGATCGGTGTTGCTGAGCTGCCGAAGAAATTCCGCTACGTCGATGACGAAGACGAGCAGTTGGTCGACAGTCTGCGCAGCGATCTCGAAGAGCGCGTGGCGATCAACGGTCATGCGCCGAACTTCTCCAGCCACGCCATGCTGCCGCCGGAAGGCCTGGACCTGAAGGACTACCTCGGCAGCCTTGAGCAGGGGCTGATCCAGCAAGCCCTGGACGATGCCAACGGTATCGTTGCTCGCGCCGCCGAACGCCTGCGCATCCGTCGAACCACGCTTGTGGAGAAGATGCGCAAGTACGGCATGAGCCGCCAGGGCGGCGAAGACCAGGCCGAAGACTGAAGGCCCGGCCCCTTGCAGGTGCAACCTCGTGTCGCGCCTGCAAGGGGCCGGCGTTCGTTCAGAAACCCCATCCCCGGCACGGCTATTGCTACACCGCAGGCAAAGTACCGTTTTTATGACGGTCAGCCATGCGAGAGAGCACGATGCCCCAGGCCGCCCACATCTCCCGAGCCCCTGAGCAGCAGGGACGCACCCCGGTCGAACAGGAAAGTCGACAAGGGCTCGAGCAGGCGTTCGCCCTGTTCAACCAGGTTTCCTCCCAGCTCAGCGAGTCGTACAACATGCTCGAGGCGCGCGTCAGCGAGCTCAAGGGCGAGTTGGAAGTGGTCAGCGCGCAGCGTATGGCCGAGCTTGGTGAAAAGGAACGTCTGGCCAACCGTTTGCAGCATTTGCTGGATTTGCTGCCTGGCGGGGTGATCGTCATCGATGGCCAGGGCCATGTGCGCGAAGCCAACCCTGCCGCCTGTGAGTTGCTCGGTGCGCCGTTGGTCGGTGAGCTGTGGCGCCAGGTCATCGCCCGCAGTTTCGCGCCGCGAGAAGATGACGGCCATGAGGTGTCGCTGCGTGACGGTCGACGCCTGTCCATTGCCACCCGTTCGCTGGATGCCGAGCCCGGCCAGTTGGTGTTGCTCAACGACCTGACTGAAACCCGTCGCCTGCAGGGGCAACTGGCGCGTCACGAGCGTCTGTCGTCGTTGGGGCGCATGGTCGCGTCGCTGGCCCACCAGATTCGTACGCCGCTGTCGGCGGCGCTGCTCTATGCCAGCCACCTGGCAGACGATGAGGGGGAGCTGGCGCTGGCAACCCGGCAGCGCTTTGCCGGCAGCCTCAAGGAGCGCTTGCACGAGCTCGAGCATCAGGTGCGCGACATGCTGGTGTTCGCCCGCGGCGAGCTGCCGCTGAGTGATCGGCTGACCCCCAAGGCGTTGTTCCAGGTGCTGCAGCAGGCGGCGCAGTCGCATGTGCAGGGGCATGCGGTGCGCTGGCAGTGTGACACGCACCTGGGCGAGTTGCTGTGCAATCGCGACACCTTGGTCGGCGCCTTGCTCAACCTGATCGAAAACGCGCTGCAGGCAAGCCCTGAGCCTGCGCGCCTGAAGGTTCACCTGTTCCGGCGCGGGCTGAGCCTGCACCTGTGCGTCAGTGACGCTGGCAGCGGAATCGACGCGCAACTGCTGGCGCGTCTGGGGGAGCCGTTTCTGACCACCAAGGCCACCGGCACCGGCCTGGGCCTGGCGGTGGTCAAGGCGGTGGTCAAGGCGCATCAGGGTAGCCTGGAGTTGCGTTCGAAGGTCGGCCGCGGCACCTGCGTGCGGGTGGTGCTGCCGCTGATCGGCGGGCAATCGACGGAGGTGTTGTGATGGTCAAGGTGTTGCTGGTCGAGGATGACCGTGTCCTGCGTCAGGCGCTGGGCGATACCCTGGAGATCGGCGGCTTCGACTACCGCGCCGTGGGCAGCGCCGAGGAAGCGCTGGATGCCGTGGCCGAGGACGCCTACGGCCTGGTGGTCAGCGATGTGAACATGCCGGGCATGGACGGCCATCAGTTGCTGGCCAGGTTGCGTCGCCATCATCCCCAACTTCCGGTGCTACTGATGACCGCTCATGCTGCGGTCGAGCGTGCCGTGGAGGCGATGCGCCAAGGGGCTGCCGACTATCTGGTCAAGCCGTTCGAGCCCAAGGCACTGCTGAGCCTGGTCGAGCGGCATGCGGCGGGTCGCCTGGATGCCGAGGATGAAGGGCCGGTGGCTAGCGAGCCGGCCAGCAGGCAGTTGCTCGAACTGGCCGCCCGTGTTGCCCGCAGTGACTCCACGGTGCTGATCTCGGGCGAGTCGGGTACCGGCAAGGAAGTGCTGGCGCGCTACATTCACCAGCAGTCGGGGCGTGCAGCGCAGCCGTTCGTGGCGATCAACTGTGCGGCGATTCCGGACAACATGCTCGAAGCCACACTGTTCGGTCACGAAAAAGGCGCGTTCACCGGTGCTATCGCGGCCCAAGCGGGCAAGTTCGAGCAGGCCGAAGGCGGCACCCTGTTGCTCGACGAAATTTCCGAAATGCCACTTGGCCTGCAGGCCAAGCTGTTGCGCGTGCTGCAGGAGCGGGAGGTCGAGCGGGTCGGCGGGCGCAAGCCGATCACCCTGGACATCCGCGTGCTGGCCACCACCAACCGTGACCTGGCGGGCGAGGTGGCGGCGGGGCGCTT
Source organism: Pseudomonas wayambapalatensis (assembly GCA_014268975.2). Lineage (GTDB taxonomy): Bacteria > Pseudomonadota > Gammaproteobacteria > Pseudomonadales > Pseudomonadaceae > Aquipseudomonas > Aquipseudomonas wayambapalatensis. Next base: position 1,924,260 of record CP077096.1, read on the forward strand.
CCGCGAAGACCTGTACTACCGTCTTTCGGTCTTCCCGCTGGCCTGGCGCCCACTGCGCGAGCGCAGCGCCGATATCCTGCCGCTGGCCGAGCGCCTGCTGGCCAAGCATGTCGGCAAGATGAAGCATGCGCCGGTTCGTCTGTCGGCCGAGGCGCGGGCATGCCTGCAAGCGCACGCATGGCCTGGCAACGTGCGCGAGCTGGACAACGCGCTGCAGCGAGCGCTGATCCTGCAGCAAGGTGGGGTGATCGAGGCGGCGGATTTCTGTCTGGCGGGCGCCATTCCCTTGTCGCCAGTGAGTGATGATATCACTGAGCCATCATCGCTCGAATCGTCCTCGGAGTCCAGTGGCCTGGGCGACGATATGCGTCGTCATGAGTTCCAGATGATCATCGATACCTTGCGCGCCGAACGTGGGCGTCGCAAGGAGGCCGCCGAGCGTCTGGGCATCAGCCCGCGCACGCTGCGCTACAAGCTGGCGCAGATGCGCGATGCGGGGATGGATGTCGAGGCCAGCCTGTACGGGTGAGCGCCTCTGCGGAGTGACTTTGCGAAGGCTGGCACCTTTGTTGCTTTAACCGTTTTACCCGCTGCATCAGTGTCAAAAAAATGCGGCCGCCGGAGAGAGAAGGTCATGAGCCAAGGTGTTGAATTCAATCGTCTGATGTTGGACATGCGCGCGATGCAGGCCGATGCCATGTCGCTGCCCAAGGTCGCCGCTGCGCCTGAGCTCGCCCCGGGCCAGAGCAGCTTCGCCGACATGCTCGGCCAGGCCATCAACAAGGTCAGCGATACCCAGCAGGCATCCAGCCAGTTGGCCAACGCCTTCGAGATCGGCAAGAGCGGCGTCGACCTCACCGACGTGATGATCGCCTCGCAGAAGGCCAGTGTGTCGTTCCAGGCCCTGACCCAGGTGCGCAACAAGCTGGTCCAGGCGTACCAGGACATCATGCAGATGCCGGTTTGAGGACGTATTGAGTCATGGCCGAAGCAGTCGTCGATAACGCCCCCGCCAAGAGTGGCCCGCCCGTGGCCAAGCCGCCGCTGTTCGGCATGGCGTTCCTGGAAAACATCTCGCAGATGCCCATGCTGCGTCAGGTCGGCCTGCTGGTCGGGCTGGCCGCCAGCGTGGCTATCGGCTTTGCCGTGGTGCTCTGGTCGCAGCAGCCGGATTACCGTCCGCTGTATGGCAGCCTGGCCGGCATGGACACCAAGCAGGTCATGGAAACCCTGGCCGCCGCTGATATTCCCTACACCGTCGAGCCGAATTCCGGTGCACTGCTGGTCAAGGCCGATGACCTCTCCCGTGCCCGCATGAAACTGGCCGCCGCCGGCGTGGCGCCGAGCGACGGCAACATCGGGTTCGAGATCCTCGACAAGGACCAGGGCCTGGGCACCAGCCAGTTCATGGAGGCGACCCGTTACCGTCGCGGCCTGGAAGGCGAATTGGCGCGGACCATCTCCAGCCTGAACAACATCAAGGCTGCACGGGTGCACCTGGCCATTCCGAAAAGCTCGGTATTCGTGCGTGACGAGCGCCGCCCGAGCGCTTCGGTACTGGTCGAGATGTTCCCGGGGCGCAACCTGGAAGCCGGTCAGGTGATGGCGATCGTCAACCTGGTTGCCACCAGCGTGCCGGAGCTGGACAAGTCGCAAGTCACCGTGGTCGACCAGAAGGGCAATCTGCTCTCCGACCAGTTGCAAGACACCTCGCTGACCGTGGCCGGCAAGCAGTTCGATTACACCCGGCGCATGGAAGGCCTGCTCACCCAGCGTGTGCACAATATCCTGCAGCCTGTGCTGGGCAACGACCGCTACAAGGCCGAGGTGTCCGCCGACGTCGACTTCAACGCAGTCGAGTCCACCTCTGAACAGTTCAACCCCGATCAACCTGCCCTGCGCAGCGAGCAGTCGGTGAATGAGCAGCGTGCCAGCAGCCAGGGCCCGCAGGGTGTGCCCGGTGCGCTGAGCAACCAGCCGCCGGCGGGTGCCGCCGCCCCGGAAAACGCCGCTGGCGGTGGTACGCCAGCCGGTGCCATTGCCCCGGGCCAGCCGCTGGTCGATGCCAACGGCCAGCAGATCATGGACCCGGCCACCGGCCAGCCGATGCTCGCGCCATATCCGTCCGACAAGCGTCAGCAGAGCACCAAGAACTTCGAGCTGGACCGCTCCATCAGCCATACCCGCCAGCAGCAAGGTCGCCTGACCCGCCTGTCGGTGGCCGTGGTGGTGGACGACCAGGTCAAGGTCGATGCCAATGGCGAGACCACTCGCGCGCCCTGGGGCGCCGAGGACCTGTCGCGCTTCACTCGCCTGGTGCAGGATGCGGTCGGCTTCGACGCCAGCCGTGGCGACAGCGTGACCGTGATGAACGTGCCGTTCTCCGCCGACCGCGGTGAAGTGCTCGCCGACATTCCGTTCTACTCGCAGCCGTGGTTCTGGGACATCATCAAGCAAGTGCTGGGCGTGGTGTTCATCCTGGTGCTGGTGTTCGGCGTGCTGCGCCCTGTGCTCAACAACATCACCGGTGGCGGCAAGAGTGCGGCCACCGACAGCGACATGGAACTGGGCGGCATGATCGGCCTGGACGGCGAGCTCGGCAACGACCGCGTCAGCCTCGGCGGCCCGAGCAGTATCCTGTTGCCAAGCCCGAGCGAAGGCTACGAGGCGCAACTGAACGCAATCAAGGGCCTGGTGGCCGAAGACCCGGGCCGTGTCGCCCAGGTCGTGAAAGAGTGGATCAACGCCGATGAGTGACAACCGAGCCGTTACCGCCAAGCTGAGCCGCGTCGACAAGGCGGCGATTCTCCTGCTGTCCCTGGGCGAGACCGATGCAGCCCAGGTCCTGCGCCACATGGGGCCCAAGGAAGTGCAGCGGGTCGGCGTCGCCATGGCGCAGATGGGCAATGTGCACCGCGAGCAGGTCGAGCAGGTCATGAGCGAGTTCGTCGAGATCGTCGGCGACCAGACCAGCCTGGGCGTCGGCTCCGACGGCTATATCCGCAAGATGCTCAACCAGGCGCTCGGCGAGGACAAGGCCAACGGCCTGATCGACCGCATCCTGCTCGGCGGCAACACCAGCGGCCTGGACAGCCTGAAGTGGATGGAGCCGCGTGCCGTGGCCGATGTCATCCGCTATGAGCACCCGCAGATCCAGGCCATCGTGGTCGCCTACCTCGATCCCGACCAGGCCGGTGAAGTGTTGAGCAATTTTGACCACAAGGTGCGCCTGGACATCGTCCTGCGCGTTTCGTCGTTGAACACCGTGCAACCGGCGGCACTCAAGGAACTGAACCAGATCCTCGAGAAACAGTTCTCGGGCAACTCCAATGCCGCGCGCACCACCCTCGGTGGCATCAAGCGCGCTGCCGACATCATGAACTTCCTCGACAGTTCCGTGGAAGGCCAGCTGATGGATGCGATCCGCGATATTGACAGCGACCTGTCGGAGCAGATCGAAGACCTGATGTTCGTCTTCAACAACCTGGCCGACGTCGATGACCGTGGTATCCAGGCGCTGCTGCGCGAGGTGTCCTCGGACGTGCTGGTGGTGTCGCTCAAGGGCGCGGACGAGAAGGTCAAGGACAAGATCTTCAAGAACATGTCCAAGCGTGCTTCGGAACTGCTGCGCGACGACCTGGAGGCCAAGGGGCCGGTGCGGGTCAGCGATGTGGAGGCGGCGCAGAAGGAAATCCTCACCATCGCTCGACGCATGGCCGAGGCCGGCGAGATCGTGCTCGGTGGCAAGGGTGCCGAGGAAATGATCTAAGCGATTTCGCGCACCGTGCTGACTGGCGCTGACCCTGTGGGAGCGGGCTTGCCCGCGAAGGCGCCAGGCCAGGCAACGCGTTGCCCCTGCTGACGCATTCGCGGGCAAGCCCGCTCCCACGGGGATCGCGTTGGCCGAACATGGTTTCGAGAACATGACAGCATGTCCACCAAAGAACATCCCAGCGACCTGATCCGCGCCCGCGACCTCGAGGGTGTCGATGTGTGGGCACTGCCCAGCTTCGATCCGCAACCCGAGTTCGAGCCTGAGCCTGAACCCGAGGTGGTCGAGGAAGTCGAGGAAGTGCCGCTGGAGGAAGTCCAGCCGTTGACCCTCGAAGAGCTCGAGGCGATCCGTCAGGATGCCTACAACGAAGGCTTCGCCACTGGCGAGCGCGAGGGTTTCCACAGCACGCAGCTCAAGGTGCGCCAGGAAGCCGAGGAGGCACTGACGGCCAAGCTGGCAGGCCTGGAGCAACTGATGGCGAACCTGCTCGAGCCCATTGCCGAGCAGGACACCCAGATCGAGAAGTCCCTCGTGCACCTGGTCGTCCATGTCGCCCGTCAGGTGATCGGCCGCGAGCTGCGTAGCGACTCCGGGCAGATCACCCATGTGCTGCGTGAGGCCCTCAAGTTGCTGCCAATGGGCGCCGACAATATTCGCATCCACCTCAATCCCCAGGACTTCGAGCTGGCCAAGGCCTTGCGCGAGCGTCACGAGGAGAGCTGGAGGCTGCTCGAAGACGAGTCCTTGCTGCCGGGTGGTTGCCGCATCGAGACGGCCCACAGCCGCATCGATGCCACCATGGAAACCCGCATGGAGAAGGCCGTGGCGCAACTGTTCGAGCAGTCCCACGATCAATCCCTGCATCCGGCGGCACCGGATCTGTCCATTGAGCTGGATGCGCCCGATGCGCCTTGATCGCACCAGTTTCGCCAAGCGCTTGAGTGGTTATGCCGAGGCGGTGAGCCTGCCCGAGCAGCCGGTGGTCGAGGGGCGCCTGCTGCGTATGGTCGGCCTTACCCTCGAAGCCGAAGGCTTGCGCGGGGCGGTAGGCAGCCGCTGCATGGTGATCAACGACGACAGCTACCACCCGGTGCAGGTCGAGGCCGAGGTGATGGGCTTTGCCGGCAGCAAGGTCTTCCTCATGCCGGTCGGCAGTATCGCCGGTATCGCCCCGGGGGCGCGGGTGGTGCCGCTGGATGACAGCGGCCGCCTGCCGATGGGCATGAGCATGCTTGGGCGGGTGCTCGATGGCGCTGGCCGTGCCCTCGATGGCAAGGGCGGGATGAAGGCCGAGGACTGGGTGCCGCTGGATGGTCCGGTGATCAACCCGCTCAACCGCGATCCGATCAGTCAGCCGCTCGACGTGGGCATCCGCAGCATCAACGGTCTGTTGACCGTCGGTCGCGGCCAGCGCCTGGGCCTGTTCGCCGGTACCGGTGTCGGTAAGTCGGTGCTGCTGGGCATGATGACCCGCTTCACCAAGGCCGACATCATCGTCGTCGGGCTGATCGGCGAGCGGGGCCGCGAGGTGAAGGAGTTCATCGAGCACATCCTCGGCGAAGAAGGGCTCAAGCGTTCGGTGGTGGTCGCCTCACCGGCCGACGATGCGCCGCTGATGCGCCTGCGCGCAGCCATGTATTGCACGCGCATCGCCGAGTATTTCCGCGACAAGGGCAAGAATGTCCTGCTGTTGATGGATTCGCTGACCCGTTTTGCCCAGGCGCAGCGGGAAATCGCCCTGGCCATCGGCGAGCCGCCCGCCACCCGTGGCTACCCGCCGTCGGTGTTCGCCAAGTTGCCCAAGCTGGTCGAGCGCGCGGGCAATGGCGAGGCCGGCGGGGGTTCGATCACCGCGTTCTATACCGTGCTTTCCGAGGGTGATGACCAGCAGGATCCGATCGCCGACTCGGCGCGTGGCGTGCTGGACGGTCACTTCGTGCTGTCCCGGCGTCTGGCCGAGGAAGGGCATTATCCGGCGATCGACATCGAGGCCTCGATCAGCCGGGTCATGCCGCAGGTGGTGGATGCCGACCATCTGCGCCAGGCGCAGAAATTCAAGCAGTTGTGGTCGCGTTTGTCGCAGAGTCGCGACCTGATCAGCGTCGGTGCCTACGTGGCCGGTGGCGATCCGGAAACCGACCTGGCCATTGCCTTGCAGTCCAAGCTGGTGGCGTTCTTGCGCCAAGGGCTGGACGAGAGTGTCGGCATGGCCGAGAGCGGCGAGCAGTTGGGCGCGGTGTTCGCCCCGCCGGCGGGCGGCTGATAGGCCATGGCCCTGCCCAGTCGTGCCGCGCGCCTGTCGCCGGTGGTGGAGATGGCCGAGGAGGCCGAGCGCAAGGCCGTCCAGCGCATGGGCCATTTCCAGCAATTGGTGGCCCAGGCCCAGGCCAAGCTCGCCGAGCTTGAGCGTTTTCGCGAGGACTACCAGTTGCAGTGGATCAACCGCGGCAGCCAGGGCGTTGGCGGCAGCTGGTTGGTCAACTACCAGCGCTTTCTGGGGCAGTTGGAAACGGCCATGACCCAGCAGCGTCAGAGCCTGACCTGGCACCAGAACAACCTCAAGAACGCCCGTGATGCCTGGCAACAGGCCTATGCCCGGGTCGAGGGCCTGCGCAAGCTGGTGCAGCGATACCTGGACGAGGCTCGTCGGGCAGAAGACAAGCGCGAGCAGAAGTTGCTCGACGAGCTATCGCAGCGGTTGCCGCGGCAGAATCATTTCTAGCTCGACGTTGCTTCAACCCGCTGCGCTTGCGGCCTGGCTGGGCGACTGCTAAACCTTCCTGAGTCGTAGCCATCTTCGAAGGAATCGCACGCATGGCAGTCGAATCTGATTTTTCACCGGACGAAAAGCAGTTGACGATCAAGGTCAAGGGCCGTTTCGATTTTGGCAAGCATCAGGAATTTCGTGACGCCTACGAGCGCTTGGATCCGACCCCGAATTCGGTAGTGGTGGATCTCAAGGACGCGACGTATCTGGACAGCTCCGCGCTGGGCATGCTGCTGCTGTTGCGCGATCACGCCGGTGGCGAGCGCTCGGATATCAAAGTGATCAATACCAGTTCGGACGTGCGCAAGATTCTCGCCATTTCCAATTTCGAAAAACTGTTCGACGTCAGCTGAGCCGACCATGCCCGCCGAACAGGGATTGAGGGTGCTGATCGCCGAGGACGGTGCGGCGGATCGCTTGCTGCTCGCGCAGATCGTGCGGCGCCAGGGGCACGAGGTGGTCACTGCCGAAAATGGCGAGCAGGCCGTGGCACTGTTCGCCGAAGAGCGGCCGGACCTGGTGCTGCTCGATGCCTTGATGCCGGTGATGGATGGCTTCGAGGCGGCGCGACGGATCAAGGCCATGGCCGGTGAAGCGCTGGTGCCGATCATCTTCCTCACCTCGATGAACGAGGAGCAGGGGCTGGTGCGTTGCCTGGAGGCCGGCGGCGACGATTTCATGGCCAAACCCTACAGCGCGGTGATTCTGGCCGCCAAGATCGGCGCGATGGATCGCCTGCGCCGGCTGCAGGCCACGGTGCTGGAGCAGCGCGACGAACTGGCCCGTCACCACCATCACCTGCTCAACGAGCAGCGCGTGGCCAAAGCCGTGTTCGACAAGGTCGCCCATTCCGGTTGCCTGAGAAGCAGCAATATCCGCTACCTGCAGTCGCCCTACGCATTGTTCAACGGCGACCTGCTGCTGGCTGCGTTCACACCTTCGGGCGACATGCATGTACTGCTGGGTGATTTCACTGGACACGGCCTGCCGGCGGCTGTTGGGGCGATGCCCCTGGCCGAGGTGTTCTATGGCATGACCGCCAAGGGCTATGGCCTGGTCGAGACGCTGCGCGAGATGAACGCCAAGCTCAAGCGCATCCTGCCGGTGGACATGTTCTGTTGCGCGCTGCTGCTGAACCTGAGTTTCGAGCGTGGCACGGTCGAGGTGTGGAACGGCGGCATGCCCGATGGCTATCGCTTGTCGGCCGCCGGCGAGGTGCTGTCGGTGCTGCAATCGCGGCATTTGCCGCTGGGTATCCTTGCGCCCGAGCAGTTCGACGACCGCACCGACATACTGCCGCTGACGGCGGGGGAGCGAGTGTTCCTGCTCTCCGATGGCGTGGTCGATACCGGCGATGCAAAGGATCGATTGTTTGGCGTGGAGCGTTTGCGTGAGGTGTTGGCGGCCAACCGAGACCCTGGGCAACTGTTCGATGAAGTGATGCAGGCACTGGAGCGTTTTGGCGGTGTGCCGCGAGACGATATCAGCTTGTGCGATATCCGCATGGCTGAGCCAGGTGGCCTGGCACCCGTGGCGCCGGTGTATTCCGACAGCGGTCGTTCCAGCCCACTGGACTGGTCGTTGTCGCTGGTGCTGCATGCCGACAGCCTGAAGCGGTTCAATCCGGTTCCCTATCTGTTGCAGTTTCTTCAGGAAATCCACGGTCTGCGCCCCAGCAGTGCGGTGTTGCACAGTGTGCTCGGTGAGCTTTACTCCAACGCACTGGAGCACGGAGTCTTGGGCCTGGACTCGCGGCTCAAGCAGGATGCCGCGGGATTTGCCGAGTACTACCGCGAGCGCGGCCGGCGTCTGACAGCTTTGTCCGAGGGCTTCGTGCGAATAGCGCTGAGAGTGGAACCGATGGCGGCAGGTGGGCGTCTCACAGTGGAAATCAGCGACAGTGGCACGGGTTTTGATATTGAGAAGGTGTTGGCACGCCCGGCGTCGGAAAAAGGTTTGAGTGGGCGTGGGCTGCATCTGGTACAGCGCTTGGGTGTCCGGGCTCAATGGCTCGACCAGGGGCGGCGGGCGCGGGTTGAGTTCGGCTGGTGAGCGGCCCCGGCGATTGAGGCATAATCAAGCTTGATCAAGGAGTGAGCAAGTGACAGACGAGCATATCGATCACAAGGTCCTGAGCGACCTGCGGGAGGTCATGGAAGATGGCTACGTGCAGTTGCTGGAAACCTTCCTGGAAGATTCCGTGCGTCGACTCAGCCTGTTGCACGAGGCCAAGGATGCCCACGAGCTGGGTATGGCCGCCCACAGCTTCAAGGGCAGCAGCAGCAACATGGGCGCAGTGGGCTTGGCAGGTCTGTGCCAACAGCTTGAGGAACGTGTGCGGCAACAGCCTCTGTACGGCATCGAAGACCTGATCAATCAGATTGACCAGGAATTTGTCGAGGTCCAGCGCTTCTACCGCAGCGAGCGTGAGCGGGTTTCTGCAGGCTGATGGCAAAACTGGCGCGAGTTTTGCCTGTCTTCACCCAGATACTATTTCGGTTCACTGGCGTGGAGAGTTTCAATGCCTGTCGCATCCAATCCCTTGTTGCAAGCCGGCCTCGCCAATGCGAACTCGCGGGCGACCAGTTCCGCGACGGACAAAACCTCGCAGGCAGCAGGCAATCAGGGCGGCGGCTTCGATCAGTTGATGGCGCGCCAGCAGCGTGACACGACGCCGGTGCGCAACGACAAGGCCTCGCAACCTGCATTCAAGGATAAGCCTGACTTCAGCGCCGGCGGCAAAGTCGGCAATGACAAATCCCCGTCGGTTGCCGCCAATGGCAAGAATTTGCCAGCCAGCAGCAACAAGGCCGCGCCAACCAGTGACAAGAACACGCCGAGCGACAGCACCCAGCAGGCTGGTGGCGATGATCGACAGGTTTCCACGCCTGGCAACAGTGCGCAGTCAGGCGACTCGAACTCGCTGGATGCCAACCTGGTCGCAGGGCAGGTGACCGATGCCCTGGCGGGCGCGCAGCTGATCCAGGCTCAGGCCGAGGCCGTGGCGCCCGTGCTGCAGGCCGCGATCCAGCAGCCTGCAGCGCAGGCCGAACCCTTACCTCCTGCGCTCACCGAAGAGGCCGCCAGCGACAGCGACTTCGATCCCGAAGCCGATGCCTTGGCAAACATGCCGACACTGCGCCTGGCCCTGGAGCAGAACGCCCAGGCCAAAGGGACCACTTCGGCCCATGCGTCCACTGCGGGCGACAAGGCCGCGGCCCAGGATGACAGTGCCCAGGCCAACGTCAATACCTTGGCGAGCCTGGCGGTCAAGCCTGAGGGCGAATCCGAGCGCGGCCAATCACAGCCTGGCGAAAAAGGCTTCTCCGAGCTGTTGTCCAGTGGCCTGAAGGACGTCAAGCATGCTGACAGTGACACCCGTGTGGACGATTTCGCCAATCGCCTGGCCAACCTGACCCAGGCCGTCACACCCAAGACCGCCCACGCCGTGCCGCCGACCAACCCGCTGCACCAGCCGCTGGCGATGAACCAGGGCGCCTGGACGGAGGGCCTGGTCAACCGGGTCATGTATCTGTCCAGCCAGAACCTCAAGTCGGCCGATATCCAGCTCGAACCTGCCGAGCTCGGCCGCCTGGACATTCGTGTCAATGTCGCGGCGGACCAGGCTACCCAGGTCACCTTCATCAGTGGTCACGCCGGCGTGCGCGATGCACTGGACAGCCAGCTGTACCGCCTGCGCGAACTGTTCGCCCAGCAGGGGCTGGCCCAGCCTGACGTCAACGTCGCCGATCAGTCGCGCCAGCAGCAACAGCAAGCCCAGCAGGGTGGGTCGAACCTGTCCGGTGTCGCAGCGCGTCGGGCCGGGGAGGTGGGCGAGGACGGTGAGCTGGCCGATGCTTCACGGCCGGTGGAGCAGCAGGTGGTGATCGGCGACAGTGCGGTCGATTACTACGCCTGATCGCTCGGGGGTTGCGTCTGACACCGGTGCGGGCTTTTGTGAGCAACTGTCTTGCTCAAAATCTAGAAGCCAGCCCAAATCCCTGTGGGAGCGGGCTTGCCCGCGAAAAATACACCGCGCTGCCTGGCACGGGCTTCGCCCGTGTTCGCGGGCAAGCCCGCTCCTACCACCTCCTCAAGCCCGCTCGGCCAAATCTGGCATAACACTTGCTCTGCCACGTCATCCTTTCTTGAAACCCCGATGGACGACGGATTATTGGCATGGCGAAGAGCGACGCAGTCAAAGACCCCGCCACTAAAGGCAAACTGAAGATGATCCTGCTGCTGGTGCTGGCCCTGCTGCTGGCCGTGGGCCTGTCGGTTGGCGCCACCTGGTTCATCATGCACAAGAGCGAGCCTGCGCCTGCAGCCGATCCTGCCGTGGCCAGCGTCAAGCAAGCGGCGATCTACGAGCCCCTGGCGCCGGCCTTCGTGGTCAATTTCAACCAGAACGGCCGCCAGCGCTACATGCAGGTGAGTATCACCCTGCAGGGCCGCAACCAGGCTGACCTCGATGCGCTGAAGGTGCACATGCCGGTGATTCGCAACAATCTGGTGATGATGTTCTCCGGGCAAGGTTTCGACAGTCTGGCCAGCAGTGCCGTGGGCCAGGAAATGCTGCGCCAGAAGGCCACTGCGGTGGTCCAGGAAGTGGCGCAGAAGGAAGTCGGCAAGCCGGTCATCGACCAGTTGCTGTTCACCAATTTCGTATTGCAGTAGGAGCACACTCGATGGCCGTGCAGGACCTGCTGTCCCAGGATGAGATCGATGCCCTGCTGCATGGGGTCGACGATGGGCTGGTACAGACCGAGAGCGCTGCCGAGCCCGGTGGCGTCAAGAGCTACGACCTGACCAGCCAGGACCGGATCGTCCGCGGTCGCATGCCGACCCTGGAGATGATCAACGAGCGCTTCGCCCGTTACACCCGCATCAGCATGTTCAACCTGCTGCGTCGCTCCGCCGACGTGGCGGTGGGCGGTGTGCAGGTGATGAAGTTCGGCGAGTACGTGCATTCGCTGTACGTGCCGACCAGCCTCAACCTGGTCAAGATCAAGCCGCTGCGCGGCACCTCGCTGTTCATCCTCGACGCCAAGCTGGTGTTCAAGCTGGTGGACAACTTCTTCGGTGGCGACGGCCGTCACGCCAAGATCGAAGGCCGAGAGTTCACGCCAACCGAGCTGCGCGTGGTGCGCATGGTCCTGGACCAGTGCTTCGTCGACCTCAAGGAAGCCTGGCAAGCGATCATGCCGGTGAACTTCGAGTACATGAACTCCGAGGTCAACCCGGCCATGGCCAACATCGTCGGGCCCAGCGAGGCGGTGGTGGTCTCGACCTTCCACATCGAGCTCGATGGCGGCGGCGGCGACCTGCACGTGACCATGCCGTACTCGATGATCGAGCCGGTGCGCGAGATGCTCGATGCCGGTTTCCAGTCCGACCTGGACGATCAGGACGAGCGTTGGGTCAAGGCCCTGCGCGAGGACGTGCTGGACGTCAATGTGCCGCTCTCGGCCACCGTTGCCCGTCGTCAGCTCAAGCTGCGCGACATCCTGCACATGCAGCCGGGCGATGTGATTCCGGTAGAGCTGCCCGAACACCTGGTACTGCGCGCCAACGGCGTGCCGTCGTTCAAGGCGCGTCTGGGCTCGCACAAGGGCACCCTGTCGCTGCAGATCATCGACCCGATCGAGCGCCGCTGACGGCGAGCCGGTCGCACTACGAATTGAAAGCCTGTCGAGGACTTTATGGCTAACGAAAACGAGATCACCTCCCCAGAGGAACAGGCCCTGGCCGATGAGTGGGCCGCAGCCCTGGAAGAAACCGGTGATGCGGGCCAGGCGGACATCGATGCGCTGCTGGCAGCCGACAGTGGCCGCTCCTCCGGCGCAGGTCGCCTGCCCATGGAAGAGTTCGCCAGTTCCCCGCGGCCGAGCGAGAACGTCGGCCTGGAAGGTCCGAACCTGGACGTGATCCTGGACATTCCAGTGAGCATCTCCATGGAAGTGGGCGCCACGGAAATCAGCATTCGCAACCTGCTGCAACTGAACCAGGGTTCGGTCATCGAGCTCGATCGCCTGGCCGGCGAGCCCCTGGACGTACTGGTCAATGGCACGCTGATCGCCCATGGCGAAGTGGTGGTGGTCAACGAGAAGTTCGGCATCCGCCTGACCGACGTGATCAGCCCCAGCGAACGCATCAAGAAGCTGCGCTGAGTGAAGGGCCTGATACGCGGCATCGCCGCCCTGGGCACATTGCTCGCCAGCGAGGTGGTGATCGCCGCGGCTGATCCCGCGCCGGTGCCGGCCAGCACGGCGACGCCGGCCGGCATGGGCGGGCAACTGGCGCAGATGGTCTTTGGCCTGCTCGTGGTGGTGGGCGCCATCTTCCTGCTCGCCTGGCTGTTGCGCCGCCTGCAGGTGGCGCAGCCGCGCGGCGGGCAGGTGATCGAGATCGTCGGCAGCCGTGCCCTCGGCCCGCGCGACCGCCTGCTGCTGGTGCAGGTGGGCAAGGAGCAGATCCTGATCGGCCACAGCCCTGGCAGCATCGAAGCATTGCACGTCATGGCCGAGCCCGTGGAAGTGCCTGCCGGCGCGCGCCAGGCGGCACCGGAATTCGCCCAGCGGCTGCTCGAGCTGATGGGCAAGGACCAGAAGGACAAGAAGTGATGAGCGGCGCGCTGCGCTTACTGTTGACCCTGGCGCTGTTGCTGGCCGCGCCCGTGGCCCTGGCCGCCGATCCGTTGTCGATCCCGGCCATCACCCTGTCCAATGGGCCGAACGGCCAGCAGGAATACTCGGTCAGCCTGCAGATCCTGCTGATCATGACGGCGCTGAGCTTCATTCCAGCGTTCGTCATCCTGATGACCAGCTTCACCCGCATCATCATCGTCTTCTCCATCCTGCGCCAGGCCCTGGGCCTGCAGCAGACACCGTCGAACCAGTTGCTCACCGGCATGGCGCTGTTCCTGACCATGTTCATCATGGCGCCGGTGTTCGATCGGGTGAATCGTGATGCCTTGCAGCCCTACCTGAACGAGCAGATGACCGCCCAGCAGGCGATCGACAAGGCCCAGGGGCCGCTGAAGGACTTCATGCTGGCGCAGACCCGGCAAAGCGACCTGGACCTGTTCATGCGCCTGTCCAAGCGTACCGACATCGCCGGTCCCGACCAGGTGCCGCTGACCATTCTGGTGCCAGCCTTCGTCACCTCCGAGCTCAAGACCGCGTTCCAGATCGGTTTCATGATCTTCATCCCGTTCCTGATCATCGACATGGTGGTCGCCAGTGTGCTGATGGCGATGGGTATGATGATGCTGTCGCCGCTGATCATCTCGCTGCCGTTCAAGATCATGCTGTTCGTCCTGGTCGATGGCTGGGCGTTGATCATGGGTACGCTGGCCGGCAGTTTCGGCGGCGTCTGAGGCCGCTCAAGGAGAGTTTTCGATGACCCCGGAAGTAGCCGTCGACCTGTTTCGCGATGCGCTCTGGCTGACGGCCCTCATGGTGGCGGTGCTGGTGGTGCCCAGCCTGCTGGTCGGCCTGCTGGTGGCGATCTTCCAGGCGGCCACGCAGATCAACGAACAGACCCTGAGCTTCCTGCCGCGTCTGCTGGTGATGCTGATCACTCTGATCGTGGTCGGTCCGTGGCTGGTGCAGAAGTTCATGGAATACATGACCGGCCTGTACAGCGGCATTCCGCAGTTGATCGGATGATGAACCCATGCTCGAGCTGAGCGCCGCGCAGATCGGCACCTGGGTCGCCACTTTCATCCTGCCGCTGTTTCGCGTGGCAGCGGTGCTGATGACCATGCCGGTGTTCGGTACGCGCATGCTGCCGGCGCGGATCCGCCTGTACGTGGCGGTGGCGATCACCGTGGTGATCGTGCCGGGCCTGCCGCCGCTGCCCGAGTTCGAGCCGTTGAGCGTGCGCGGCGTGCTGCTGTGCGCCGAGCAGATCATCGTCGGTGCGCTGTTCGGGTTTTCGCTGCAGATGCTGTTCCAGGCCTTCGTCGTTGCCGGGCAGATCGTCGCCATCCAGCTGGGTATGGCGATGGCCTCGATGGTCGATCCGGCCAACGGCGTCAACGTGGCGGTGGTCGGGCAGTTCCTGACCATGCTGGTGAGTGTGCTGTTCCTGCTGATGAACGGCCACTTGGTGGTGATCGAGGTACTGACCGAAAGTTTCACCACGCTGCCGGTTGGCAATGCCCTGGTGGTCGCGCATTTCTGGGAGATCGCCGGGCGTCTGGGCTGGGTGCTGGGTGCGGGCCTGGTGTTGATCCTGCCGGTCATCGCAGCGCTGCTGGTGATCAACATTGCCTTCGGTGTGATGACCCGCGCCGCACCTCAGTTGAACATCTTCTCCATTGGTTTCCCGCTGACCCTGGTGCTGGGGCTGGCCATCTTCTGGGTCGGCCTTGCCGACATCCTCTCGCATTATCAGCAGCTGGCCAGCGAGGCCTTGCAGTGGCTGCGTGAACTGGCACGGGCGCCCTGAGCATGGCAGAGAGCGAGAGCGGTCAGGACAAGACAGAGGAACCCACCGAGAAGCGCAAGCGCGACGCACGGGAAAAGGGTGACATCGCCCGTTCCAAAGAGCTCAACACCTTCGCTGTGACCCTGGGCGGTGCCGGTGCCTTGTTGGCCTTCGGTGGCCACCTTGCCGAAACCCTGATGACGCTGATGCGCGTGAACTTCACCCTGTCGCGCGAAGTGATAGTCGACGAGCGGGCCATGGGTGCCTTCCTGATGGCCTCGGGCAAGATGGCCATCTGGGCCACCCAGCCGGTGCTGGTGTTGCTGTTCGTCGTATCGTTCGTGGCCCCGATCGCCTTGGGAGGCTTTCTGTTTTCCGGCTCCTTGCTGCAGCCCAAGTTCAGCCGGATGAACCCGCTGTCCGGGATCAAGCGCATGTTCTCGCTGAACTCGCTGACCGAACTGCTCAAGGCGGTGGCCAAGTTCTTCCTGGTGCTGGTGGTGGCGCTGGTGGTGCTGGCCAACGACCGCGAGGCGCTGATGGCGATTGCCAAGGAGCCGCTCGAGCAGGCGATCATCCACAGCGTGCAGGTGGTGGGCTGGAGCGCCTTGTGGATGGCGGCGGGTCTGTTGCTGATCGCCATCGTCGATGTGCCGTTCCAGCTCTGGCAGACGCACAAGAAGCTGAAGATGACCAAGCAGGAAGTGCGCGACGAATACAAGGATACCGAGGGCAAGCCAGAGGTGAAGCAGCGCATTCGCCAACTGCAGCGCGAGGCGTCGCAGCGCAGGATGATGGCGGCGGTGCCCGAGGCCGATGTGATCATCACCAACCCTACGCACTATGCCGTGGCGCTCAAGTACGACCCGGAGAAGGGCGGTGCGGCGCCGTTGCTGTTGGCCAAGGGCACTGACTTTTTGGCCTTGAAGATCCGCGAGATCGGCCAGGAGCACAAGGTGCAGATCCTCGAATCGCCGGCGCTGGCGCGGGCGATCTACTACTCCACGGAGCTTGAGCACGAAATTCCGGCCGGGCTGTACCTGGCAGTGGCGCAGGTGCTGGCGTACGTGTTCCAGATTCGCCAGTACCGCTCGGGCAAGGGCAAGCCGCCCGAGCCGCTGAAGAAGGATTTGCCGATTCCGCCGGACCTGCAGCGCGACAATTGATTCTGCAGGCGCGGGCTTGCCCGCGAAAAGAACACCGCGGTGGACCGCGAAAACACCGCAACAGAGCGCCTGGCCCCGCACCCAGGCAAAGTTGGAAAGCTTCTTGCAAAGCCACGCCCAAGCGCCGTCCAGGCGTCAAAGTTTTGCTTGAAGAGGATACCCGGTGGATCGCGCTCAGTTAATCAGCAACGCCCGTAACAACCTGGCCGGTCTCGGTCGGGGGAACCTGGGTGTGCCGCTGTTGCTGCTGGTGATGCTGGCAATGATGATGTTGCCCATCCCGCCGTTCCTGCTCGATGTGTTCTTCACCTTCAACATCGCGCTGTCGATCGTGGTCCTGCTGGTCTGCGTCTATGCCCTGCGCCCGCTGGACTTCGCCGCCTTCCCGACCATCCTGCTGGTGGCGACCTTGCTACGCCTGGCGCTCAACGTCGCCTCGACCCGCGTGGTCATGCTCCACGGCCAGGAGGGTCACGGTGCGGCGGGCAAGGTGATCCAGGCCTTCGGCGAAGTGGTGATCGGCGGCAACTATGTGGTCGGTGCGGTGGTGTTCGCCATCCTCATGATCATCAACTTCGTCGTGGTGACCAAGGGTGCCGGGCGTATCTCCGAGGTGAGCGCGCGCTTCACCCTCGACGCCATGCCCGGCAAGCAGATGGCGATCGACGCCGACCTCAACGCCGGCTTGATCGACCAGGCCCAGGCCAAGGCGCGTCGCGCCGAGGTGGCCCAGGAGGCCGAGTTCTACGGTTCGATGGACGGTGCCAGCAAGTTCGTGCGTGGCGACGCCATCGCCGGCCTGCTGATCCTGTTCATCAACCTTATCGGCGGCATGCTCATCGGCATGCTGCAGCATGGCATGACCTTCAGCGACGCCGGTAAGGTGTACGCTTTGTTGACCATCGGTGACGGTTTGGTGGCGCAGTTGCCCTCGCTGCTGCTGTCCACTGCGGCCGCGATCATGGTCACCCGCGCCTCGGGCTCCGAGGACATGGGCAAGCTGATCAACCGGCAGATGTTCGATTCGCCCAAGGCGCTGGCTGTTTCCGGCGCGCTGATGGTGGTGATGGGGCTGGTGCCGGGGATGCCGCACATCGCCTTCCTCAGCCTCGGCCTGATGGCCGGTGGTGGCGCCTACCTGGTGTGGAAGAAACAGCAGAAGGCCAAGCTCCTGGCCGTGCAGGAAGCGCAGCGCCAACAGGATCTGCTGCCATCGCCGCAGCGCGCCATGGAAACCAAGGAGCTGGGCTGGGACGACGTGACCCCGATCGACATGATCGGCCTGGAAGTCGGCTATCGCCTGATTCCGCTGGTCGACCGCAACCAGGGCGGCCAGTTGCTGGCGCGGATCAAGGGCGTGCGCAAGAAGCTCTCGCAAGACCTGGGCTTTCTCATGCCCACCGTGCACATTCGCGACAACCTCGACCTGCAGCCCAGTGCCTATCGCCTGACGCTGATGGGGGTGATCCTGGCCGAGGCGGAGATCTACCCGGACCGCGAGCTTGCGATCAACCCTGGGCAGGTGTTCGGCACCCTCAATGGTATCGCCGCGCGCGACCCGGCCTTTGGCCTGGAGGCGGTGTGGATCGATGTGGCCCAGCGCGCCCAGGCGCAGTCCTTGGGGTACACGGTGGTCGATGCCAGCACCGTGGTCGCCACTCACCTCAACCAGATTCTGCAGAAGCACTGCCACGAGCTGATCGGCCATGAAGAGGTTCAGCAGTTGCTGCAGGTGCTGTCCAAGGCATCGCCGAAACTTGCCGAGGAATTGGTGCCGGGTGTCATTTCCTTGTCGGGGTTGCTCAAGGTCCTGCAGGCCCTGCTTGCCGAGCAGGTGCCCGTGCGTGACATCCGCAGCATTGCCGAGGCCATCGCCAACAATGCCGCCAAGAGTCAAGATACCGCCGCGTTGGTGGCTTCGGTGCGGGTCGGCTTGTCCCGCGCCATCGTGCAAAGCATTGTCGGCGTTGAGTCCGAGCTGCCTGTGATCACCCTTGAACCAAGGTTGGAACAGATCTTGCTCAATAGTTTGCAAAGGGCCGGGCAGGGTCAGGAAGACGGTGTTCTTCTTGAACCGAGCATGGCCGAGAAGTTGCAGCGTTCGCTGATCGAGGCGGCGCAGCGCCAGGAGATGCAAGGCCAGCCGGCCATCCTCCTGGTCGCCGGCCCGATCCGTGCCATGCTGTCGAGATTCGGTCGTCTGGCCGTGCCCAACCTGCATGTGCTGGCGTACCAGGAAATACCGGACAACAAGCAAGTCACCATCGTTGCCACCGTGGGCCCTAATGGCTGAGGTAGTGGGTTATGCAAGTTAAGCGTTTTTTCGCCGCCGATATGCGTCAGGCCATGAAACTGGTCCGTGATGAGCTTGGCGCCGATGCCGCGATCATCGGCAACCGGCGTATCGCCGGCGGTGTCGAACTGACGGCCGCGCTGGACTACAAGCTGTCCGCCCTGGCCCCACGCGTGCCGAATGTCGAGCTCGAGGACGAGCTGCGCAAGACCCATTCGCGCATCGCCACCGCCCAGGCCGAGCTGGACGGGCGTGGTGACGCCGAGCTCGGCAACCGGCAACTGTTTGCCGGCCTGTCGCTGACCGCGTCCGAGCCACTGGTCGAGCCGCATGTGGAAGCGCCGGTGCCTGCGCCGCCCCCGGCAGCTCCGGCGGTGGACAAGCGCGTATTCGATGCCATGCGTTCGGAGCTTTCGGGCCTGCGCGAGCTGCTCGAAGTGCAGCTCGGCTCGCTTGCCTGGGGCCAGTTGCAGGGCAGCAAGCCGCAGCAGGCCAACCTCTGGCGTCGCTTGCAGCGCCTGGGCCTGTCTGGCCCGATCGCCCGTGAACTGCTCGACCTGGCCGGTGAAATCGAAGACCCGCGCCAGGCCTGGCGCATGGTCCTGGCGCACCTGGCGCGCCTGATCGAGGTGCCTGAGGTCGAGCCGATCGAGGAGGGCGGGGTCATCGCCATGGTCGGCCCGGCCGGCATGGGCAAGACCACCACCCTGGCCAAGCTTGCGGCACGCTACGTGCTCAAGTACGGCTCGCAGCACCTGGCGCTGGTGAGCATGGACAGCTATCGCATCGGTGCCCAGGAGCAGCTCAAGACCCTCGGGCGCATCCTCAATGTGCCGGTGACCTATGTCGATCCGGGCCAGTCGCTGGCCCAGGCCCTGGAACCACTGCTGCGCAAGCGCGTGGTGCTGATCGATACCGCGGGCCTTCAGGCCAGCGATCCGGCCCTGCGCATGCAGCTCGAGTCGCTCGCCAGCCGCGGCATCGCCGCCAAGAACTACCTGGTACTGGCCACCACCAGCCAGAAGCAGGTGCTGACCGCCGCCTATCACAGCTACAAGCGCTGTGGCCTGGCCGGTTGCATCCTGACCAAGCTCGATGAAACGGGCAGCCTCGGCGAAGTGCTGAGCCTGGCCATCAGTCACGAACTGCCCGTGGCCTATCTCACCGATGGTCCGCGCATTCCGGACGACCTGCAGTTGCCGCGCAAGCACCAGTTGGTGAGCCGTGCGGTCAGCGTGCAGTTGCAGGAAGAGCCCAGCGAAGAGGCCATGGCCGACATGTTCGCTGATCTCTACCACAATCCCGATAAGCGCGCGGGTTGAAGATGAACGGCGCAGGGGGTCGACAGCGGCCCTTCAAGTGGGCGGGTCCCACGCGAGACAAGGTAAAGAACAGACATGGGTAGCATGCATCCCGTACAGGTGATCGCCGTCACCGGTGGCAAAGGTGGCGTCGGCAAGACCAACGTTTCAGTGAACCTGTCCCTGGCGCTGGCCGAACTCGGCCGCCGGGTCATGCTGCTGGACGCCGACCTGGGTCTGGCCAACGTCGACGTGCTGCTGGGGCTGACCCCCAAACGTACCCTGGCCGACGTCATCGAAGGACGCTGCGAGCTGCGCGACGTGCTGCTGCAGGGGCCGGGCGGCGTACGCATCGTGCCGGCGGCTTCGGGCACCCAGAGCATGGTGCACCTGGCGCCGGCCCAGCATGCCGGGCTGATCCAGGCGTTCAGCGAGATCGGCGACAACCTCGACGTATTGGTGATCGACACCGCTGCGGGTATCGGTGACTCGGTGGTCAGTTTTGTCCGCGCCGCGCAGGAGGTGCTGCTGGTGGTGTGCGACGAGCCTACCTCGATCACCGATGCCTACGCCCTGATCAAGTTGCTCAACCGCGATTACGGCATGAATCGCTTCCGCGTCCTGGCCAACATGGCGCAGAGCCCGCAGGAAGGGCGCAACCTGTTCGCCAAGCTGACCAAGGTCACTGACCGCTTCCTCGACGTGGCCCTGCAGTACGTCGGCGCCGTGCCCTACGACGAGTGCGTGCGCAAGGCGGTGCAGAAGCAGCGCGCAGTGTACGAGGCCTTCCCGCGCTCCAAGTGCGCCCTGGCCTTCAAGGCCATTGCGCAGAAGGTCGACAGCTGGCCGCTGCCGGCCAACCCGCGTGGGCACCTGGAGTTCTTCGTCGAGCGCCTGGTGCAGCCTACCAGTGCGGGGCCGGTGCTATGAACGCGAGCGGATTCAAGATGTACAGCAAGGCGTCCAAAGACGCCCAGTACGAGCTGGTCGAGCGCTATGCCCCGCTGGTCAAGCGCATCGCCTACCACCTGTTGGCGCGCCTGCCGGCCAACGTGCAGGTCGAGGACCTGATCCAGGCCGGCATGATCGGCCTGCTGGAAGTGGCCAACAAGTACGACGCCAGCAAGGGGGCGAGCTTCGAGACCTATGCCGGCATCCGCATCCGTGGCGCCATGCTCGACGAGGTGCGCAAGGGCGATTGGGCGCCGCGTTCGGTGCACCGCAACACGCGCATGGTCAGTGACGCGATTCGCGCCGTCGAAGCAAGAACCGGTCGTGACGCTAAAGATCACGAGGTTGCTGCCGAACTCCAATTGAGTCTCGACGATTATTACGGGATTCTGAACGATACCTTGGGCAGCCGCCTGTTCAGTTTCGACGACCTGCTGCAGGACGGTGAACACGAAGGGCTGCACGAGGACGGTGCCAGCGGCCAGGTCGAGCCGTGGCGGGATCTGGAAGACGAACGCTTCCAGGCCGCACTGACCGACGCGATCGCCAACCTGCCGGAGCGCGAGCGCCTGGTCCTGGCGCTGTACTACGACGAAGAGTTGAACCTCAAGGAAATCGGGGAAGTGCTGGGGGTCAGCGAGTCGCGTGTCAGCCAGTTGCACAGCCAGTGCGCAGCGCGTCTGCGCAGCCGGTTGGGTGAATGGCGGGCACGGTGAACCCGGGTTCGATGCAGTCGTTTTCCGTGGTGCCGAATTGATTGAGCGCGCGCTTGCCAGACGAGCGCGTTTAAGACTGCTTGGAGGTCTAATTGAACAAAGATATGAAAATCCTCATCGTTGACGACTTCTCGACGATGCGGCGGATCATCAAGAACCTGTTGCGTGATCTGGGCTTCACCAACACCGACGAGGCCGACGATGGCACCACGGCCCTGCCGATGCTCGAAAGCGGTCATTACGACTTCCTGGTGACCGACTGGAACATGCCCGGCATGTCCGGTATCGACCTGCTGCGCAAGGTACGTGCCCACGACCGTCTCAAGGGCATGCCGGTCCTGATGGTGACCGCCGAGGCCAAGCGCGACCAGATCATCGAAGCGGCCCAGGCCGGCGTCAACGGCTACGTGGTCAAGCCTTTCACCGCGCAGGTACTCAAAGAAAAGATCGAGAAGATCTTCGAACGCGTCAACGGCTGAGCCATGTCTGGGGGCGCTATGGAATCAAGAAACGATTCTCTGGGGGAGTTCGAGTCGACCCTGAAGAAGCACGCCGAGCAGCTGGTGCAAAGCCTGGAGCGCGGCCAGTTCGGCGAGGCGGTGCAGCTGATCCACCAGCTCAACCAGACCCGTGACCGTGGCCTTTACCAGGAGGTCGGCAAGCTCACCCGCGAGCTGCACAGCGCCATCGTCAGTTTCCAGATCGATCCGCGCATGCCGCAGGCCGAGGAAGTGTCGCAGATCACCGACGCCACCGAACGGCTGTCCTACGTGGTCCGGCTGACCGAGAACGCGGCCAATCGCACCATGGACCTGGTCGAGCAGAGCACGCCGGTGCTCAACGACCTGGCGAGCGAGGCCCAGACCTTGTCCGTCGACTGGCAGCGCTTCATGCGTCGCGAGGTGGCGGCGCCGGAGTTTCGTGAGCTGGTCAAGCGCGTCGACAGTTTCCTGACGCACAGCGCCGAAGGTAACCGCAAGGTGGCCGGCCACCTCAACGATATTCTCCTGGCTCAGGACTATCAGGACCTGACCGGGCAGGTGATCAAGCGGGTGACCGCACTGGTCACCGAAGTCGAAAGCAATCTGCTCAAGCTCGTGTTGATGGCCAGTCAAGTCGACCGCTTTGCCGGTATCGAACATGACCACGATCAATTGCGTGCTGAAAAAGATGAAGAAAAACATCCAACTCGGGGTGAAGGTCCGCAGATTCATGCCGATAAGCGTGAAGACGTCGTGTCCGGTCAGGACGATGTCGATGATCTGCTGTCCAGCCTGGGTTTTTAGGGAGCACGTTTAATGAGCTTCGGCGCCGATGAAGAAATCCTTCAGGATTTCCTGGTAGAAGCCGGCGAAATCCTCGAGCAACTGTCCGAGCAACTGGTCGAGCTGGAAAGCCGACCTGACGATGCGGACCTGCTCAATGCGATCTTTCGCGGTTTTCACACTGTAAAAGGGGGCGCCGGCTTCCTTCAGCTCAATGAGTTGGTGGAGTGCTGCCACATTGCCGAGAACGTCTTCGACATCCTGCGCAAGGGAGAGCGCAGGGTCGATGCCGAACTGATGGATGTGGTGCTCGAAGCGCTGGATACGGTCAACAGCATGTTTGGCCAGGTTCGCGAGCGCAGCGACATCACCCCGGCCACGCCAGAGCTGCTCGCCGCGCTGTCGCGCCTGGCCGAACCGGCCAGCGCCGATGCCGTGGCACCGGTTGTCGTGGCCGCGGCCGTCGTCGAGGCACCGGCTGCCGAGGCGGACATCACCGATACCGAATTCGAACAACTGCTCGATTCCCTCGACGCGGTCAAGGCCCAGGCCGAGGCGGCCGAGCAGTCGCAGGGCGAAGCCGTTTCCGGCAGCGCTGACGAGATCACCGACGCCGAGTTCGAATCGCTGCTCGACCAGTTGCATGGCAAGGGTCAGTTCTCGCCGGAAGTCGCGGCGAGCGAGCCGGAGGCTGCAGTCGCGGCGCCGGCCGGTGACGAGATCACCGACGAAGAGTTCGAGGCGCTGCTCGACCAGTTGCATGGCAAGGGCGCTTTTGCCGCCGATGCACTGCCGAGCGTCGAAGCCACCGCCAGCACTGCCACTGCACCGGCGGCCGAACCTGTCGGCGACCATATCACCGACAACGAGTTCGAGGCCCTGCTGGACCAACTGCATGGCAAGGGCAAGTTCAGTGGCGATGCCGTTGCGGCTGAAGCGCCTGCCGTTGCCGTGGCGGCCGCACCTGCTGCCAAGGCCGAAAGCAAACCCGTCGCCAAACCGGCGCCTGCACCCGCGCCAGCCGCCAAGCCTGCCGCCGCTGCGGCCCCGGCACGCGCTGCAGCCCCGGCTGCCGACAAGCACGGCGCCAGCGAGGCGGAAACCACGGTGCGGGTCGATACCGCGCGCCTGGATGAAATCATGAACATGGTCGGCGAGCTGGTGCTGGTGCGTAACCGCCTGGTGCGCCTGGGCCTGAACAGCGGCGACGAGGCCATGTCCAAGGCCGTGTCCAACCTGGACGTGGTCACCGCCGACTTGCAGACCGCGGTCATGAAGACCCGCATGCAGCCGATCAAGAAGGTCTTCGGCCGCTTCCCGCGCCTGGTGCGCGACCTGGCCCGCCAGCTCAAGAAAGAAATCAACCTGGAGCTGGTCGGCGAAGAGACCGACCTGGACAAGAACCTGGTCGAGGCCCTGGCCGACCCGCTGGTGCACTTGGTGCGCAACGCGGTCGACCATGGCGTCGAGACCCCCGAAGAGCGCGAGGCCTCCGGCAAGGCGCGCACCGGTCGGGTGGTCCTGTCGGCGGAGCAGGAGGGTGACCACATCCTGCTGTCGATCTCCGACGACGGCAAGGGCATGGACCCGAACGTCCTGCGCGCCAAGGCGGTCGAGAAGGGCCTGATGGACAAGGATGCAGCCGACCGCCTGAGTGAGTCGGATTGCTACAACCTGATCTTCGCTCCGGGCTTCTCGACCAAGACCGAGATTTCCGACGTGTCCGGCCGCGGTGTGGGCATGGATGTGGTGAAGACCAAGATTTCCCAGCTCAACGGCTCGATCAACATCTTCTCGGCCAAGGGCCAGGGCTCGAAGATCATCATCAAGGTGCCACTGACGCTGGCAATCATGCCGACGCTGATGGTGATGCTGGGCAACCAGGCGTTCGCGTTCCCGCTGGTCAACGTCAACGAGATCTTCCACCTCGACCTGTCGCGCACCAACGTGGTCGATGGCCAGGAAGTGGTGATCGTGCGCGACAAGGCGCTGCCGCTGTTCTACCTCAAGCGCTGGCTGGTTCAGGACCAGCAGCATGAGGAGCAGCTCGAAGGGCATGTGGTGATCCTGTCGGTCGGCACTCAGCGTATCGGCTTCGTGGTCGACCAGCTGGTGGGCCAGGAAGAGGTGGTGATCAAGCCGCTGGGCAAGATGCTGCAGGGCACCCCGGGCATGTCCGGCGCCACCATCACCGGTGACGGTCGTATCGCGCTGATCCTCGACGTCCCGAGCATGCTCAAGCGTTACGCCGCCCGGCGTATTTGATTTCGGCGGCGCGACCTGGCGGTTGCGCCGCCTAATGGAGTGTTTATGGCAGTCAAGGTCCTGGTGGTGGATGATTCCGGTTTCTTCCGCCGCCGTGTCTCGGAAATCCTCTCGGCGGACCCGACCATCCAGGTGGTCGGCACCGCGACCAACGGCAAGGAAGCGATCGACCAGGCGCTGGCGCTCAAGCCTGATGTGATCACCATGGACTACGAGATGCCGATGATGGACGGCATTACCGCCGTGCGGCACATCATGCAGCGCTGCCCGACGCCGGTCCTGATGTTCTCTTCGCTCACCCACGAAGGCGCGCGTGTCACCCTCGATGCGCTGGACGCAGGGGCGGTCGATTACCTGCCGAAGAACTTCGAGGATATTTCGCGTAACCCCGAGAAGGTCAAGCAGATGCTGTGCGAGAAGGTCCACACCATCTCGCGCAGCAATCGCCGTTTCAGCAGTTTCGCCAGTCACGCGCCAAGCCCGGTTGCCAGTGCCGCGCCCAGCACCAGCCATGCTCCGACCAGCACCCTGGGCAGCACTGCCCCGGTTCGTGCTGCGGCACCGGTGCGCGCCGCAGCCAGCCATTCGCCGACGCCCAAGCGCAAGCCCTACAAGCTGGTGGCGATCGGGACCTCCACAGGTGGCCCGGTGGCCCTGCAGCGGGTGCTGACGCAACTGCCCGCCAGCTTCCCGGCACCCATCGTGCTGATCCAGCACATGCCGGCGGCGTTCACCAAGGCCTTTGCCGAGCGCCTCGACAAGCTGTGCAAGATCAGCGTCAAGGAGGCCGAGGACGGTGATGTGCTGCGTCCAGGCCTTGCACTGCTGGCCCCGGGAGGCAAGCAGATGATGGTCGATGGCCGTGGCACGGTGAAGATCCTGCCGGGTGACGAACGCCTGAACTACAAACCCTGCGTAGACATCACCTTCGGCTCGGCGGCCAAGACCTACGGTGACAAGGTGCTTTCGGTCGTGCTGACCGGCATGGGCGCCGACGGACGCGAAGGTGCTCGCCTGCTCAAGCAGGGCGGCAGCACCGTATGGGCCCAGGACGAGGCGAGCTGCGTGATCTACGGCATGCCCATGGCCATCGTCAAGGCCAACCTGGCTGACGCCGTGTACAGCCTGGACGAGATCGGCAAGCACCTCGTAGAGGCCTGTGTCTGATGGATGTTCTCAGCGTTATCGGCCTGATCCTGGCGTTCGTCGCCATCGTCGGTGGCAACTTCCTTGAAGGCGGGCATGTCGGCGCGCTGCTCAACGGCCCGGCCGGGCTGATCGTGATCGGCGGCACCCTGGCCGCAGCGCTGCTGCAGTCGCCGCTGTCGGCGTTCAAGCGTGCGTTGCAGATCCTGCGCTGGATCTTCTTCCCGCCACGGGTCGATCTGGCCGGCGGTATCGACCGTGTCGTCAACTGGAGCCTGACCGCGCGCAAGGAAGGCCTGCTGGGGCTGGAGGGCGTCGCCGATGCCGAACCGGACCCGTACGCACGCAAAGGTTTGCAGCTGCTGGTCGATGGCGCTGAGCCTGAGTCGATCCGCAGCATTCTGGAGGTCGATTTCCTCACCCAGGAGAGCCGTGACATCCAGGCGGCCAAGGTCTTCGAGAGCATGGGCGGCTACGCGCCGACCATCGGCATCATCGGTGCGGTGATGGGCTTGATCCATGTGATGGGCAACCTGGCAGACCCGTCGCAACTGGGTAACGGCATTGCCGTGGCCTTCGTCGCCACCATCTATGGTGTGGCCAGTGCCAACCTGATCCTGCTGCCGGTGGCCAACAAGCTCAAGGCCATCGTCATGCGCCAGTCGCGTTATCGCGAGATGCTGCTCGAGGGGCTGCTGTCGATCGCCGAAGGCGAGAACCCACGCTCGATCGAGCTGAAGCTGCAAGGCTTCATGGAGTAAGCCATGCGTCGTCGTCGCCATACCGAGGA
Organism: Pseudomonas wayambapalatensis; assembly: GCA_014268975.2. Taxonomy (GTDB): domain Bacteria; phylum Pseudomonadota; class Gammaproteobacteria; order Pseudomonadales; family Pseudomonadaceae; genus Aquipseudomonas; species Aquipseudomonas wayambapalatensis. Next base: position 1,951,128 of record CP077096.1, read on the forward strand.
GCACGAGAACCACGAGCGCTGGCTGGTCTCGTACGCTGACTTCATCACCTTGCTGTTCGCCTTTTTCGTGGTGATGTACTCGATCTCCTCGATCAACGAGGGCAAGTACAAGGTCATTTCCCAGGCGCTGATCGGGGTGTTCAACGACCCCGAGCGCAGCCTCAAGCCGATCCCGATCGGCGATGAACGTCCGCTGACGATCAAGCCGGCAGAACCCTTGATCAAGGACAGTGACCAGGTCGATGCGGGCCTGGGGCAGACCAGCGTCGATCCGCTCAAGACCATCACCGACCAGGTGGACGATGCCTTCGGCGACCTGATCAAGTCGAACCAGATGACCGTGCGTGGCAATGAGCTGTGGGTGGAGATCGAACTCAACTCGGCCTTGTTGTTCGGCAGCGGCGACGCCATGCCCAGCGATATCGCCTTCGAGATCATCGAGAAGGTGGCCAGGATTCTCAAACCCTTCGCCAACCCGGTGCATGTCGAAGGCTTCACCGACAATCTGCCGATCCGTACCGCCCAGTACCCGACCAACTGGGAACTGTCCTCGGCGCGGGCCGCGAGCATCGTGCGGCTGCTGGCGATGGAAGGGGTGAACCCGGCGCGCATGGCCTCGGTGGGTTACGGCGAGTATCAGCCGGTCGCCAGCAACGATACCGCTGACGGCCGGGCGCGCAACCGCCGGGTCGTGCTGGTGATTTCGCGCAACCTCGAGGTGCGCCGCAGCCTGACTGGCTCCGGCAGTGCCAATGCCACCCCGGACGCGGCGTTGCGCCGTGCTGGCACACAAAGTGCACCAGCTACGCCAGCCACGACGGTCGGGAGCAATCCCGTCAAATCTCCGTCACCGAATCTATAAAACCGTTCCCGGCGGGACATTTCGCCCATGCTGGGAGGAAGCAACGCACGATGAGAGTCTGGGCAGTAGCCAATCAAAAAGGTGGCGTCGGCAAGACCACCACTACCATCGCCCTGGCCGGCCTGCTGGCCGAGGCGGGCAAGCGCGTGGTCGTCGTCGACCTCGACCCGCACGGCTCGATGACCAGCTATTTCGGGCACAATCCCGACGCTCTGGAGCACAGCTGCTACGACCTGTTCCTGCACAAGGGCGTGGTGCCCGAAGGGCTGCCGGGGCAATTGCTGCTGCCGACCAGCCATGAGCGCATTTCGCTGCTGCCTTCGAGCACTGCACTGGCGGTGCTGGAGCGCCAGTCGCCGGGCCAGAATGGCCTGGGCCTGGTAATCGCCAAGAGTTTGGCGCAGCTGTGGCAGGATTTCGACTTTGCCCTGATCGACAGCCCGCCCTTGCTGGGCGTACTGATGGTCAACGCCCTGGCGGCCAGCCAGCAACTGGTGATCCCGGTGCAGACCGAGTTCCTCGCGGTCAAGGGCCTGGAGCGCATGGTCGGCACCCTGGCGATGATCAACCGTTCACGCAAGCAGGCACTGCCCTTCCAGATCGTCCCGACCTTGTTCGACCGCCGCACCCAGGCCTCGCTCGGCACGCTCAAAGTGCTGCGCGACACCTACGGCGAGCAGGTCTGGCAAGGTTATATTCCGGTCGACACGCGCCTGCGCGATGCCAGCCGCAACGGTGTCACGCCCTCGCAGTTCGACGGCAAGAGCCGCGGTGTGACCGCCTACCGGGCGCTGCTCAAGCACCTGCTGACGTACCGCAACGCATTGCAGGTGGCCTGATGAACCGCGCTCCGCAGATCACCAGCAAGCCGCAACTCGCCCTGCAGTCCTACCTCGACGGTCTGTTGCAGGAAGCCACTGAACCGGCCTCGGTGCCCGAGGCGCCGCTGCCGGTTGCGCAGGCAGAGGCACCTGAGCCCAGCGACGAATTCGCCGCGGCCGTGCGCGAAGAGCAGGCCCGTGATGCGCGCCGCGAACCCGCGTCGGTGGTAGCGCTCAAGCCGTTCGCCGAGCCTGTGGCCAATGTCCTGCCCACGGTGTTGCCGCCGGTGCAGCCGGTGGTCAGCATGGTCGACGACCAGGTGCTGGCCGAGGCGGCCATCCCGGTGCTGACCGAAGCACAGACCATCGAGCCGGTCGCACCGCTGGTCGAAGTTCACCTGCCGGCGCCTGCTGCACCGGTTCCACCGGCCACCGCCGATGGTCGTCCGGCCTGGGCAGCGGAGCCTTTCGAATGCCTGCTGTTCGACGTGGCCGGGCTGACCCTGGCGGTGCCGCTGGTGTGCCTGGGCTCGATCTACAGCCTGGCCGGCCAGGAGCTCACGCCGCTGTTCGGCCAACCGGACTGGTTCCTCGGCATCCTCAGTTGCCAGGCCGGCAACCTGAAGGTGCTGGACACCGCGCGTTGGGTCATGCCAGACCGCTACCGTGACGATTTCCGTCAAGGCCTGCAGTACGTGATTTCCGTGCAGGGCTACGAGTGGGGGCTGGCGGTGCATCAGGTCAGCCGCTCGCTGCGCCTGGATCCGGCCGAGATCAAGTGGCGCAGCCAGCGTGGCCAGCGCCCGTGGTTGGCCGGTACGGTGATCGAACACATGTGTGCCTTGCTCGACGTTGCCGAGCTGGCCGAATTGATCGCCAGCGGTGCGGTCAAGCAGATGAATACCAAACACAACTGAATCGGCGCCGCAGCTGCCGCGGCGACAACGAGCACACCGCCAACGGCGGATTGAGAGGGCTAGGGGAATGAAAAAGTCGTCTGCACAGGGTTCTGAAGATCCGATCCTGCAGTGGGTCACCTTCCGTTTGGACAACGAGTCCTACGGCATCAACGTCATGCAGGTGCAGGAAGTCCTGCGCTATACCGAGATCGCTCCGGTGCCGGGTGCGCCGAGCTATGTGCTCGGTATCATCAACCTGCGCGGCAACGTGGTCACCGTGATCGACACCCGTCAGCGTTTCGGCCTGATGCCGTCCGATGTCACCGACAATACCCGTATCGTGATCATCGAGGCGGACAAGCAGGTCGTCGGCATCCTGGTCGACAGCGTGGCCGAAGTGGTCTATCTGCGCCAGTCGGAGATCGAGACGGCGCCGAATGTCGGTAACGAAGAGTCGGCCAAGTTCATCCAGGGCGTCTGCAACAAGAACGGCGAGCTGCTGATCCTGGTCGAGCTGGACAAGATGATGACCGAGGAAGAGTGGTCGGAGCTGGAGAACATCTGAGGTGATCTTCGAGGCTGCGGTAATCTTTCTGGCGCTGCTGTGGGCGCTGAGCCTGTGGTTTTTCCTCAACTACAGCAAGCGCCAGCGCGAGATGGCCAGCCAGCAGGCCCAGGGCGATGCGCTGCGTGACCAGCGCATCAAGGACCTGGCCAAGCGTCTGGATGATTACCAGAACGTCACCGTGCGCATGGGCGAGGCCATTCACGAACTGCGCGCGGCGGTCTCGCCGCTGCCTGACAGGCTGCTGCAACTGGAGCAGCGCGATCCCAACAATGTCACCTTCTCCCAGGCCGCCAAGCTGGTGGGGATGGGCGCGAGCGTTTCCGAACTCACCGAAAGCTGCGGGCTGACCCAGGCGGAGGCTGAGTTGATGAGCAAGTTGCATCGTCGGGAATAACGGTAAAACAAGGCGATCAATCGATCGCCTTGTTTCATTTCACGTTCGTGCCCACGAGTTGCTGCCTCCCACCTTCGCCACACGACCCAGTGGCAGCAGTTCGTCGGTCAGTTTCTGAGCCTGCGGCAGGTCGACGAACAGGTACGAGTTGACCCGCGGGATACCGCACAAGTTGTTGATCTGGCGCAAGGTTGCCAATCCCGGCAGGCGTTGGTCGACGACTTGGGTGAGCAGGGCGGGGCCGGTGAGCTCGCTCAACTGCTGGGCGTAGCGGTAAAAGCCGAGAGGGTCTTCGGCCACGCTGGGTTTGCTGTCGTAGAAATCGGGGCGGGCCAGGTAGCGGGTGTGCATCTCTTCGCTGATCGCTTCCAGCGTCGGGTTGCCCGGATGGCTGCCGATCAAGCTGTTGTTGAAGAGGCAGTTCATGCCCATCTTTTCGTTGGACATCGCAGGTGCCAGCAACAGGCCGTCGGGGGTGGTGCGCAGCTCGACTTGATCGACGGCTGGTGCAGGCTTGCCATCGACGATCTCGCCGGGCATGAATAGCGTATCGTCCACGTCAATGTATACGCCACCTTCGTGATAGAGCATCTGGTAGCGCAGCACATCTGCGGCCGAGGCATAGTTGCGCGCCACGCCGCCATTGCCGTCGAGGGCAGCCTGGTACTGCGCGTGGTACTTGCTCTGGCTGAAGCTGCGGAAGAACGCTTGCTCTTCCAGCGGCAGAACCTGTATGCCGGGAGCTTGTTCGTTGAGCAGGCGCAGATTTTCCTCGAAGGCCGCAGGGGACGCATTGGACAGGAACAGGCGTAGCCGATATTCGCTGTTCTGCAGGTGGCTGGCGTTGTTGGCCAGGTTGCGAATCAGGTCCTGGTCCATCACGTTGCCGCCGACCCATAGTGAAGAGAAGGTCTTGGGAATGGGCAGGCGATTCTCGGCAAGGGTCGGAAGTTGCACCGGCAAGGGAAGGTCGATACCCAGTGCGCGCAAGGTGCTGGTGCGCATGGCGTCGGTGACCTCGCGCGGACCTTCGACGGGCTCCAGGTCTTTGCTGTGGGGCAGGGCAACATGGCGGATCGGTTCAATGCTGTTCTCATCGCCTTCGATGATGAAGGCATTCTTTTCCATGTCATAGATCATGCGCACGTTGTAGCCGCCTATGCTGGCGTCCAGGTCGTCCAGCGAACCGTCGTACTTGGGGACGCGGATCACCGAGTCGGCGACGGTCTGATCGGCCCCCGGCAGTGGCGTGACCGAGCTGTGGTTGTGGAAGTAGGGGGCGGCATCCAGTTCCGGCAGGCGTGGCGGGCTGATCGGGCTCAGTGGGTAGCCGATCTGCTCGTTCAGGCGCCGAGGAGGGACGAAGCTTTCGCTCTTGACCTCGAACAAGGTCGTGCTCTTGGCCACACCCTGGGCAACCAGCGGCAGGGCATTGAACAGGCCCCAGGCAAGGTTGCTAACGCCTGCTTGCTGGTCCTGAAGATGCTTGCCGTTGATGACCTGGTCCAGGCCCAACCCTGCCTGTGCCAGCCCGCCGATGGCGATCAAAGGTGCCAGTCCGGGAACCACCAGGGTCAGGGGGGCGACCAGATTCAGGGTGGTGTTCAGATAGCCTTGCCACCTTTTCTTCGTCACCTCGCTGTCGCTGGTGATGAGGAAGTCCGCATCGTCGTAGGTACGCTGGCGTTGGCGCTTGGCCAGGGCCTGGAACAGGTCGCCCTTGATCTTGGGATTGTACTTGCCGGGTCGGTAGTTGACGTAGGTCCGTGGCGGCCAGGTTCCGTCGTCGTTGAAAAAACCATGCTCCGGTGGCAGGTTGTGTCTGGCGGGGTAGGCGCCAAGCCCTTCCAGGGCAGTGTCCAGACCGCTGAAATCAATGCCCTGAGGGCCATCGGCGAGGCGGAAGTGGCGCTTGAGTGCGTTACGTTTACCGGCGTCCTTGCACTGTTCGCCGATCCAGTCCTTCATCGCCTCTTCGCTGGCGAATTCGAGCAGCGGCGAGCTGTTGCCAGGCATGTACAGCACGGTGAGGTCGCTTGCCACATCATTGATGTACAACAGGTCGGTGGAAGCATAGCCATAGATGCTCAGGGTGCTCAGGCGCAGCCTGCCGCGCGGTAGCAACTTGGCTGCGCGCCAGATCAGCCGTCTTGCCGGATCGCTTAGGCTGCCTTCGCTGACCTGCTTGTTGCAGGCGGCGATGAAGTTGAGCTTGCAGGATTGGCCATAGGTTTGCAGATGGGCGGCCCAATAGGTGTCGAGCAATGCCTTGTACTGCGTGTGGTAATCCAGGGCCTCGATATGGCTTTGCAGGGTTTCGGCGGAGATTGTCAGCAGCGTCGTGGAGTCGAAGCGCGAATCATCGGTGCGGCGGAACAGGCCATTGAAGACGCGGTACCAGTCACCGTTGTGGCCAATCGGTGGAGAAGGCAAGGTGTCGACGATGCGGATCTTGCCTGCAGGCAAGGTTCCGGCCCATGGGTGCTCGAACAGCGCGTCGAACACATTGTTGTTTGACTCACCCTGCCAATTCATCAGCACCGCTTCGATCAGACTGACGCGCTGGATCACCTGCGCCAGGGGTATGCCGGAACCTGGTTCACGGATATGCAGGGTCACGACCTCGATCTGATCGGGCGCCAGTTGCACGCCTTGGGCGCGCAGCCAGGTCTGTATGCTGCGGCCGACTTCATGGTCGGGACGCGGAAGGTTAGCCAGATGGTCGCGTACGTACTGCACGCCGGCGGGGTTGATTCGAGTCGAAAGCATGACATCACCTTTTGGGCAGGGGGAGACCCAGCGTGGCGCTTTCGTGGCGACGGCAGTGGTAGATATCTGCGACCCTGCCTGTGGACGGGCATGCCATCCGCAGGTGGGCAGCGCTTTGGCGCCAACGGTTGCAGGGCGAGGGCCTCGCTGGCTTCTTCCACGGGCTGCAGCATCTGGCCAAAGGTGACGAAGCCTGGCCGACAGTAGCTGAACAGTGCATCGGGCCGGAAACGGGCGTTGCCCAGCAATGGCAGCGCATTGAACAGACCAAAGGCTTGCGCCGTCACGCCAGCGGCCTTGTCCGCGAGCGTGTTGCCGTTGATTGCCTTGTCCAGCCCCAGGCCGAACTGGGCCAGCCCTCCTGCGGCCAGCAGCGGGGTGAGTGCTGGAACCACCATGGCCACGGGGGCGAGCAGGGTCATGGCGGCATTGAGGTAGCTGCTCCAGCGCGCCTTGTCGATCTGGTGATTGCTGACGATCTGGCTGTCGGCATCGGCGTATGACCTTTGCTGCTGGCGCTTGGCAAGTTCATCGAACAGCGGTTCGGTAATGGGCGGGGTGTTAGATACTGCTGGCGTCGGGAAGGGGCAGGTGCGGTCCGGGGGTGATATCGCGCTCGCCTGGGGGCGTGTCGTCGAAATTCGCCGGTAGCTTGCCGCGCAACTGCCAGGCGAAGGCGATGATCTCGGCGATGGTCAGGTACAGGGCCTCGGGGATCTGTTCGCCCAGTTCCAGCCGGGCCAGCAGGCGCACCAGTTCGGCGTTTTCGTAGATCGGCACTTCATGTTCGCGGGCCAGGGCGAGAATCGCCTCGGCCAGTTCATCCTCGCCTTTGGCGCTCAAGGTCGGTGCCTGTGCACCGTCGTAACTCAGGGCGATGGCCTGGCGGGGGGCTTTGTTGTTCATGCGGTTTCGTCCACCCAGCGTTGTTCCAGTCGTGTGCGCGGGCCTTGCGGCGGAGTGCCGGGGTGACAGGCCAGGTCACCCACATCGAGGCCACGGGCGAGCAGGCGTTCGCGCAGGCTGCCGAGCTGGCTGTCGATCAGTTGTGCGGTCTGTGGACGCTCGGCCCACAGCTGGCCGCTGAGGCGGCCCTGGCTCAGTTGTGCCTGTACTTGCAGCGGGCCCAGTGGTGGCAGGTCGAAGGCCAGTTCGATGCGCCACAGCGACTGCAGGGGATCACGCTGCTCGCGCTGCGGGTCGGCCTGCTGCTGTGGGGTGTCCTCGCGTTGCAGCTTGGCCTGCAGCGGGATGAACTCCTGGCCGTGGCGCAAGGGGATCTCGGTTTGCCAGGTGGTCTGCTGGTTGCCGCTCTCGGTGGTGCCGGTCTGTTGCAGGCTGGCCAGTTGATGGCTTTGTACGCGCGAGATGGCGGCGGCGGCCAGGCGCAGCAATTGCTGCAGGTCGCCTTTTTCTTCCAGGCTCTGCAGCAGTCGCGAGGGCAGGGGGAAGGCACCAGGTTGAGGTCGGCTGCTGACCTGGTCGAGCATGCCCAGGGCACTGCGGGCCATGCCCGGCAGGACCTGAGCCAGGGCGGTGGCGGTCAGGGCCGGGTTGAAGGTCGGGTTGCTCGGAACACCTGGCAGGATCTGCGCCACCAGGCGCACCAGTTGTGCCTTGAGGTCCGGCGTGACAGCGGCGCCCAGCCCGCCGAGCAGCTTGGCTTCGAGAAACGCACCGCTGTTGTTCAGCGCCTGGGCGATGCTCTTGGCATCGCCCAGTTGCGTAGGGTCAGGCAGGCTGGCCAGCAGGCGTGCCGCCGTGGCACTCAGCTCGCTGTTGCCGGCAGGGGCACTGGCGATCTGTTGCAAGGCATTGAGCAACGTTGGCAGCGAAGCCTGGCGGCTTTGTTGGGTCAGCAGTTGTTGGGCGATGGTCAGTTGATCCTGACGGCCACTCAGGGGCACGAAGCGCAGCGACTGGTCGCCTTGCACCAGCGCGCTGAGCAGGCTGCCGACCGCCAACGGGCGTGGGCTGTCGAGGGTCAGGGTGGCGCCGGCCTGGCTGCTGTTGAGCAGGCTCACCAATGAGCGGAACGCTGTGGCGCCCGGCAGCGCCTGGCTGGTCAGGACCTTGCCCTGCAGCAGGGTGCCGATCGGTATCTTGCCGGTGTCGAGCTGCGTGAGGGTAGCGATGTTGCTGGCGCTGGCCTGCTGCAAGACGACCGCCAGGCGGTTTCCGTCGGCTTGGCCGAGGGTGATCTGGCTGCCGGGGGGCAGCGGCTGGTTGGCGCTGGCCTGCACCTGGGCCTGGTTGCCGTTGGGCAGGCTCAGGCGCAACAGCATCATGAAGTCCTGGCCCACCTGGCGCAGGTTCAGCACTTCGGCCTGGGCAGTCTGGCCCGGGGGGATCAGGCCGGGTTGCGGTTGACTCAGGCGCAGCAGCTCACCGGTCAGGCTGGCCTTGGCCACCTGCGCCGCGAATGCGCTTTGTGCGCCGAGACTATTGATTTCCGTCATGATTGTATACAACCTGTCGAGCCAGCCCTCTTGGCAGCGGGGTGGCACATGTAATAATGCCGGGCGCGCTGCCACTGCCAGTATAACGGCCAGGGGCGGGGCGACTTGAGACAAGGGTGTTGATCTGCGGTGTTTCATTCGCGGGCAAGCCCGCTCCCACAGGGCCTCTGTGGGGGTGGGCTTGCCCGCGAAGAAGGCGCCACCGCTCGACACGCCACGAACAGCATAAGGCGAAACCGTGACCCTCCACCTCCAAGCCGCGAACCTTGCCTGCGAGCGCGACTGGCGACTGCTCTTCGAGCACCTGGACTTCGAACTGCGCCCCGGCGACATGCTGCAGGTCAGCGGACCCAATGGCAGCGGCAAGACCAGCCTGCTGCGCCTGCTGGCCGGGTTGATGCAGCCGACTGCCGGGCAGATCCTGCTTGACGGCCGTGCGCTGGGCGACCAGCGCCATGCCCTGGCCAGCATCCTGCTGTGGATTGGGCATGCTGCCGGGATTAAGGAACTGCTGACGGCCGAAGAGAACCTTGCCTGGCTCTGTGCCCTGCATCGCCCCGCGACCCGCGAGGGCATCTGGACGGCACTCGAGGCAGTCGGCCTGCGCGGGTTCGAGGACGTGCCTTGTCACACGCTCTCGGCCGGCCAGCAGCGCCGTGTCGCCCTGGCCCGCCTGTACCTGGACTGCCCGCCGCTGTGGATCCTCGACGAACCCTTCACTGCCCTGGACAAACAAGGGGTGGCCCAGCTCGAAGCGCACCTGGCCGCGCACTGCGAGCAGGGGGGCACGGTGGTGCTGACCACCCATCACAACCTCGAGCGCAGGCCGTCGGGCTACCGCGAACTCAACCTGGGGCAGTGGGCGGCATGAGCGTATTCCTTCTGTTGCTGCGCCGCGAAGCACGCCTGTTGTTCCGTCGCCCGGCGGAGTTGGCCAACCCGCTGGTGTTCTTTGCCATCGTCGTGGCGCTGTTCCCGCTGGCGGTCGGCCCCGAGACACAATTGTTGCAAACCTTGTCGCCGGGACTGGTCTGGGTCGCGGCCTTGCTGGCGGTATTGCTGTCGCTGGACGGCCTGTTCCGCAGCGATTTCGAGGACGGTTCGCTGGAGCAATGGGTGCTGTCACCGCATCCACTGCCATTGCTGGTGCTGGCCAAGGTGCTGGCGCATTGGACCTTTTCCGGGCTGGCGCTGGTATTGTTGGCGCCACTGCTGGCGCTGATGCTGGGGCTGCCGGTCGCCTGCCTGCCGGTGCTGCTAGGCTCGCTGCTGCTCGGCACCCCGGTGCTGAGCTTGCTGGGAGCGGTGGGGGCGGCGCTGACGGTCGGGCTCAAGCGCGGTGGTTTGCTGCTGGCGTTGCTGATTCTGCCGTTGTATATCCCTGTATTGATCCTGGGCAGTGGTGCGTTGCAGGCGGCGTTGCAGAATATGCCCGCGACCGGACACCTGCTCTGGCTGGCCAGCCTGACCGCCCTGGCCGTGACATTGGCACCCTTTGCGATAGCGGCCGGCCTGAAGATCAGCGTCGGCGAATAACGAGTCCCGGGCACCGAAGCCCGGCAAAGACCCTGGATGTACCCTGATGAAAATGAGCTGGACGTGGTTCCACAAACTGGGTTCCCCAAAATGGTTCTATGCCATCAGCGGGCGCATGCTGCCGTGGCTGACCATCGCTGCCGTGCTCCTGTTGCTGGTGGGCATCGCCTGGGGCCTCGCTTTCGCGCCACAGGACTACCAGCAGGGCAACAGTTTCCGGATCATCTACATCCACGTGCCGGCGGCGATGCTGGCGCAGTCCTGCTATGTGCTGCTGGCCGTTGCCGGTGTGGTGGGGCTGGTGTGGAAGATGAAGCTGGCCGACGTCGCCCTGCAGTGCGCCGCTCCCATCGGCGCCTGGATGACCGCAGTGGCGCTGGTCACCGGGGCCATCTGGGGCAAGCCGACCTGGGGTAGCTGGTGGGTGTGGGACGCGCGCCTGACCTCGATGCTGATCCTGCTGTTCCTGTACTTCGGCATCATCGCCCTGGGCCAGGCCATCAGTAACCGCGACAGCGCCGCCAAGGCGTGCGCGGTGCTGGCCATCGTCGGCGTGGTCAACATCCCGATCATCAAGTACTCGGTGGAGTGGTGGAACACCCTGCACCAGGGCGCCACCTTCACCCTCACCGAAAAGCCGGCCATGCCTGCCGAGATGTGGCTGCCGCTGTTGCTGACGGTGCTGGGCTTCTACTGCTTCTTCGGCGCCGTGCTGCTGCTGCGCATGCGTCTTGAAGTGCTCAAGCGCGAAGCGCGTGCCAGTTGGGTGCGCGACGAAGTGCTGAACAGCCTGGGCCGGGAGACCGTGCGATGAGTTTCGCCTCTTTCAGTGATTTCCTCGCCATGGGCCATCACGGCCTGTACGTGTGGTCGGCCTATGGCATTTGCCTGACGGTACTGGCAATCAATGTCGCCCTGCCGCTGCAGGCCCGCCGCCGCTACCTGCAAGAAGAGGCGCGCCGTCTGCGCCGGGAGAACCACCAGTGAATCCGCAGCGCAAGAAACGCCTGTTGCTCATCCTCGGCCTGCTGCTCGGCGTCGCCGTGGCCCTGGGCTTTGCCTTGAGCGCCCTGCAGCAGAACATCAACCTGTTCTACACCCCTACCCAGATCGCCAATGGCGAGGCGCCGCAGGACACACGCATTCGCGCCGGCGGCATGGTCGAGAAGGGCTCGGTGCAGCGCTCGGCCGACTCGCTCGACGTACGCTTCGTGGTCACCGACTTCAACAAGTCGGTGCCGATCACCTACCGCGGTATCCTTCCGGACCTGTTCCGCGAAGGGCAGGGCATCGTTGCCCTGGGCAAGCTCAACGCCGAGGGTGTGGTGGTGGCTGACGAAGTGCTGGCCAAGCACGACGAGAAGTACATGCCGCCCGAGGTGACCAAGGCGCTCAAGGAAAGCGGCCAGGCCGCCACTGCCGGCGAGGTCAAGCCATGAACGCTGCCCTGGTGATCCCCGAGCTTGGCCAGTTGGCGATGATCCTGGCGATCTGTTTTGCCGTGGTGCAGGCCAGCGTGCCGCTGCTCGGTGCCTGGCGCGGCGACCGCCTCTGGATGGGCCTGGCGCGCCCCGCGGCCTGGGGCCAGTTCGCCTTCCTCGCCTTTGCCTTCGCCTGCCTGACCCATGCCTTCATGACCGACAACTTCTCGGTCGCCTATGTCGCCCACAACTCCAACACCGCACTGCCTTGGTACTACAAATTCAGCGCCGTGTGGGGTGCCCACGAAGGCTCGCTGCTGCTCTGGGCGTTGATCCTGGGGGGCTGGACCTTCGCCGTATCGGTGTTCTCGCGCCAGTTGCCGCAGGTGATGCTGGCGCGGGTGCTGGCGGTGATGGGCATGATCAGCACAGGTTTCCTGTCGTTCCTGATCATCACCTCCAATCCCTTCACCCGCCTGCTGCCGCAGGTGCCCACCGACGGTCGCGACCTCAATCCGCTGCTGCAGGACTTCGGCCTGATCGTCCATCCGCCGATGCTGTACATGGGCTACGTGGGCTTCTCGGTGGCCTTCGCCTTCGCCATCGCGGCGCTGCTCGGTGGCCGCCTGGATGCGGCCTGGGCACGCTGGTCGCGGCCCTGGACCATCGTCGCCTGGGCCTTCCTCGGTATTGGCATCACCCTAGGCTCCTGGTGGGCCTACTATGAGCTGGGCTGGGGCGGCTGGTGGTTCTGGGATCCGGTGGAAAACGCCTCGTTCATGCCATGGCTGGTCGGTACTGCGCTGATCCATTCGCTGGCGGTGACCGAAAAGCGCGGGGTGTTCAAGAGCTGGACCGTGCTGCTGGCCATCGCGGCATTCTCGCTGAGCCTGCTGGGTACCTTCCTGGTGCGTTCCGGGGTACTGACCTCGGTGCACGCCTTCGCCGCCGACCCGTCGCGCGGTGTGTTCATCCTGATCTTCCTGCTGTTCGTGGTCGGCGGCTCGCTGACCCTGTTCGCCCTGCGCGCTCCGGTGGTCAAGAGCCACGTGGGCTTTGGCCTGTGGTCGCGCGAGACGCTGCTGCTGGCCAACAACCTGGTGCTGGTGGTGGCCGCCTCGATGATCCTGCTGGGCACGCTCTACCCGCTGGTGCTCGACGCCCTGACCGGCGCCAAGCTGTCGGTCGGCCCACCTTACTTCGATGCGTTGTTCCTGCCGTTGATGGCGCTGCTGATGGTGGTGCTGGCAGTCGGTGTACTGGTGCGTTGGAAGGATACGCCTGGCAAATGGCTGTTCGGCATGCTGACGCCGGTGCTGATCGGCAGCGCGATCCTGGCGCCGGTCGCCGGGCTGATCGTCGACGACTTCGACTGGCCGGCGCTCAGCGTCTTCGCCCTGGCCGCCTGGGTGGTGCTCGGCGGTGTGCGCGACATCCTCGACAAGACCCGTCACAAAGGCCTGCTCAAGGGCCTGCGCGGCCTGCACCGCAGCTACTGGGGCATGCACCTGGCCCACCTGGGGCTGGTGGTGTGTGCCCTGGGCGTGGTGTTGTCGAGCAACAACAGCGCCGAGCGCGACCTGCGCATGGCGCCGGGCGAAAGCGTCGAGCTGGGCGGTTACCACTTCCTGTTCGAGGGCGCCAAGCACTTCGAGGGGCCGAACTTCATTTCTGACAGGGGCACCATCCGTGTGTCGCGTGAGGGGCGTGAAGTGACGGTGTTGCACCCGGAAAAACGCCTGTACACCGTCCAGCAATCGATGATGACCGAGGCCGGTATCGATGCAGGCTTTACCCGCGACCTCTATGTCGCCCTGGGCGAGCCATTGGAGAACGGTGCCTGGGCAGTACGGGTACACATCAAGCCCTACGTGCGCTGGATCTGGCTGGGCGGCCTGCTGACCGCGCTGGGCGGTCTGCTCGCGGCGCTGGACCGGCGTTATCGGGTCAAGGTCACGGCGCGGGTGCGCGAAACATTGGGCCTGTCTGGAGCGGCGGTATGAAGCGTTGGATCATGGTAGTGCCATTGGCGGTGTTCCTGCTGATGGCCGTGTTTCTGTACAAGGGGCTGTTCCTCAAGCCCGACGAACTGCCGTCGGCGATGATCGGCAAGCCCTTCCCGGCATTTTCGCTGCAGAGCGTGCAGGGCGACCGGACCCTGACCCAGGCCGACCTGCAGGGACGGCCGGCGCTGGTCAACGTCTGGGGCACCTGGTGCCCGTCGTGCAAGGTCGAGCACCCTTATCTGAACCAACTGGCCGAGCAAGGGGTGGTGATCCACGGGATCAACTACAAGGATGACAACGCCGCCGCGCTCAAATGGCTGGCCGAATTCCACAACCCTTACCAGCTCGATATCCGCGACGAGCAGGGCTCCCTGGGCCTGGACCTGGGCGTGTACGGTGCGCCGGAAACCTTCCTGATCGACGCCAAGGGCATCATTCGTTACAAGCATGTCGGCGTGGTCGATGCCACGGTCTGGCGCGAGCAACTGGCGCCGCTGTACCAGGGGCTGGTCGATGAGGGGCAGCCATGAAGCGTTGGCTTGCCGCCGCCGTACTCGGCTTGAGCCTGGCCGGCATGGCCAGGGCGGCTATCGATACCTATCAGTTTCGCGACGATGCCGAGCGCGAGCGCTACCAGCAACTGACCAAGGAACTGCGCTGCCCCAAGTGCCAGAACCAGGACATTGCCGACTCCAATGCACCGATCGCCGCCGACCTGCGCCGGGAGATCTTCCGCATGCTCGGCGAAAACCAGAGCAACCAGCAGATCATCGACTTCATGGTCGATCGCTATGGCGACTTCGTACGCTACAAGCCAGCGCTGACGGCGCGTACCTGGCTGCTCTGGTTCGGCCCTGGCGTGTTGCTGGCTGGCGGCTTCGTGGTGCTGGCGGTGATCGTCCGTCGGCGCCGCAGCCCGGTGGCGCAAGGCACCTGCGAACTCTCCGTGGACGAACGCGAACGTCTCGCCAAACTGCTGGATAAAGAACAGACCCATGACTGAATTCTGGCTGAGTGCGGGCCTGCTGTTGCTCGCCGCCCTGGCTTTCCTGATGATCCCGATCCTGCGTGGCCGCCGCCAGCAGGCCGAAGAAGACCGCACCGCGCTCAACGTGGCCCTGTACCAGGAGCGGGTCGCCGAGTTGACTGCACAGCAGGAGGCCGGGGTGCTCGACGCCGAGCAACTGGCCAAGGGGCGCGACGAGGCGGCCCGTGAACTGCTGTCCGACACCGAAGGGAGCGAGGCGCCGCGTCAGGGGCATATGGGCAAGACCCTGCCGCTGGTGGCTGCCGTGCTGGTACCGGTGATGGCGTTGGGGTTGTACCTGCATTTCGGCGCCGCCGACAAGGTCGAGCTGACCCGTGAGTTCGCCGACGCGCCGAAAACCATGCAGGAAATGACCGCGCGTCTGGAACGTGCCGTACAGGCCCAGCCGGACTCTGCCGAGGGCCTGTACTTCCTGGGCCGCGCCTACATGGCCGACCAGCGTCCTGCCGATGCCGCCAAGGCCTTCGAACGTGCGGTCGCCCTGGCTGGTCGTGAGCCCGAGCTGCTCGGGCAGTGGGCCCAGGCGCAGTACTTCGCTGCCGACAAGCACTGGAGCCCACAACTGCAGAGCCTGACCGACGAAGCGCTCAAGGCCGACCCGAACGAGGTCACCAGCCTGGGGCTGCGCGGCATCGCTGCCTTCGAGGGCGAGCGCTATCAGGAAGCGATCGACTACTGGCAGCGCCTGCTGGCGCAATTGCCCGAAGGCGATGCCTCGCGCGCCGCCCTGCAGGGTGGGATCGACCGCGCTGCCGACAAGCTCAAGGCTGACGGCGGCAAGCCGGTGCGGACTGCGAGCCTGACCGTGCGCGTCGAGCTGGCCGCAGCGCTCAAGGACAAGGTCAAGCCGGACGACACCGTGTTCATCTTCGCCCGCGCCAGTAACGGCCCGCCGATGCCGCTGGCGGCCAAGCGAGTGACGGTGGCGCAGTTGCCGATCGAAGTGCAGTTGTCGGATGCCGACGCGATGATGCCGCAGATGAAACTGTCGGACTTCGCTGAAGTCCAACTGGTTGCGCGCGTATCGCGTGCCGGCCAGCCGACCCAGGGCGAGTGGATCGGCCAGAGCGCGCCGCTGGCTACCCGTGGCCAGCCAACCCAGCAGCTGACCATCGACCGCCCCGACCGATAAGAGATTGCCGCCATGAACCGCAGCGTACGCCTGACCTTGATCACCCTGGCCCTGGGGCTTTCCGCCTGTACGGTGCATCAGCCAGGCGAGCGCGAGTCGCTGCCACCGATCGAGACCACCCCTCCACCGCACCAGGGGCCGGTGGTCAAGCCGCTGCCGGGCGGCCAGCCCGCACCGCAGCCTGGTGCGCCGTCCGGTATTCCCAAGCCGATGCCACGCACCTCCGCGAGCTTCGCGCCGCCGCCGGGCGGTGCCAGCCATTGGGATCCGAAGCTTGGCGTCTATGTGCTGGAGAAGCAGCCCAACACCTTCTATCGTCAGCGCACCTACTACCGTTATGACAAGGGCTGGAGCTGGTCGCTGAGCCCCAACGGCCCCTGGCAGGAAACCGACAGCAGCGGTGTGCCGGGTGGGTTGGGCAGGGCCTTCGCGCAGTAAGCATCCTTCACGCCTCTGTCGTGGGCGCGTCCCCGCGATAGAGGCCCTCGCAGTCTCCAACCGAACTGGCATAATCCCCCTCTGAATCGAACCGGAGGGTGGCATGAGCAAGACAGTCCTGGTACTGGTGGAAACGGTCGACGATTACCTGCCGCTGCTGGAGCAGGCCGGTTACCACCTGATTCGTGCCCCATCCGCGCAACGGCGTGCGCAAGCCATCGCCGAGCATGCCGAACAGATCGACGCTGTCCTCACCCGTGGCCCGCTGGGCCTGACCGGCGCGGAAATCCAGGCACTGCCCAAACTCGAAATCATCTGCGTGATCGGCGCAGGCTATGAGCAGGTCGACCTGGCCGCCGCCAAGGCCCGTGGCATTACCGTCACCAACGGTGCTGGCGCCAACGCAGGCCCGGTCGCCGATCACGCCATGGCCCTGTTGCTGGCGATGTTGCGCGACATTCCCCGGGCCGATGCCAGCACCCGGCGCGGTGAATGGAACCGGGTCATCAGCCCCTCGGTGAGCGGCAAGCGGCTTGGCATCATCGGCCTTGGTGCCATCGGCCAGGCCATCGCCAAGCGTGCGGCGCAGGGCTTCGACATGAGCGTCAGCTACCACAGTCGCACGCCGCGTGCCGATGTGCCCTACACCTGGTACGACAGCCCGTTGCAACTGGCCCAGGCCGTGGACATCCTGGTGATCGCCACCCCGGGTGGTGCCGGTACCTTGCACCTGGTCGATGCCCCGGTGCTCGCGGCGCTGGGGGGCGAGGGGTATCTGGTCAATATCGCCCGCGCGAGCGTGGTCGATACCCAGGCGCTCGTGCAGGCATTGCAGGCGGGCATCATCGCTGGCGCCGCATTGGATGTCTTCGATGACGAGCCTGCCGTGCCCGAGGCACTCAAGGTGTTGGGCAATACCGTGCTGACCCCGCATGTCGCCGGCCAGTCGCCGGAAGCGGCGCGCGATACCGTTACCCTGGTGCTGCGCAATCTCCAGGCATTCTTCGCTGGCGAGCCGGTGCTCACGCCAGTACTGTCGTAACCCCCAGCTTTCGATCCCGCCTGACAAGGAGTGTGTGCATGCAACTTGAGATCTTCCAGGTCGATGCTTTTTCGGCCAAACCTTTTGGCGGCAACCCGGCGGCGGTGATCCCGCTGGAGAGCTGGCTGCCGGACGATGTGCTGCAGCGCATCGCCGAAGAGAACAACCTGTCCGAGACGGCCTACTTCGTGCGCAACGGCGAAGGCTATGACTTGCGCTGGTTCACCCCGGCCGTGGAGGTCGACCTGTGCGGCCACGCCACGCTGGCTTCGGCCTGGGTGTTGTTCGAGCAACTGGGCGAACAGGCCGAAGTGCTACGTTTCAATACCCGCAGTGGCGAGTTGCGGGTCAGGCGCGGTGCTGATGGCCTGCTGGCCATGGACTTCCCGGCCAAGCAACCGGCGAAGGTAGATTTTCCCGATGGCCTGCTCAAGGCCTTGGGCCTGTCGAGCGCCCGCGCGCTGTACCGCTCGGATGACTTCGTGGTGGTAATCGACGACGCAGCCTTGATCGATCCGCTCAAGCCCGATTTCGTCGCGCTGTCGGCTTTCGATGTGCGTGGCATTGCCGTGACCGCGCCGGGCCGTGGCTTCGACTTCGTTACCCGCTGGTTCGGCCCACGCGTAGGGGTCAACGAGGATCCGGTGACCGGTTCGGCGCACACGACGCTGGCGCCTTACTGGTCCGAGCGCCTCGGCAAGCGCAGCCTCAGCTGCGAGCAGGGCGGGGTGCGCAAGGGGCAGTTGCAGTGCGAGGTGCCGGGGAATGGCCGGGTGATCATCAGCGGGCGTGGGGCACTGTATATGCGAGGGACAGTGTTCATCTGAGGCGAGGATGGCTTTGCGGGCCTCTTGTGCGGCGGTTCGCCGCTGCGACTTGCCCGCCAAGAGGTCTGTAGCTGCACCGCTATACTTTGCAGCTTCCCCACCCGTCAGGAGCCCCCCCATGTCTCACACCAAGCACGGCGCCTGCCTCTGCGGCGCCATCCGCCTGACCGCCACGGTCGACAACCTCGAAGTCAACGCTTGCCACTGCAGCATGTGCCGCACCTGGGCCGGAGGCCCGATGCTCGCGGTGCACTGCTCCCAGCCGCCCCGTTTCGAAGGTGCTGATCCCAGTGTCTACCGTTCCTCGGAATGGGCCGAGCGGGGCTTTTGCGGGCAGTGTGGCACCCACCTCTATTACCGGCTGATCGACAAGAATGAGTACGCCTTGCCGGTCGGCCTGCTCAAAGGCGATGACTGGCAGTTCACGATGCAGATCTACGTTGAACAGCGCCCGAGCTGGTATTGCTTCTCCAATGAGACCCAAGACCTCACCGGCGAGCAGGTCATGCAGCTGTTCAGCTAAGCCTGTGTCGCAACAACTCGGCGAAGCCGTGGGACTTTATGCCGGACTGCCCCTACCTGGCTGGAGACGGCAGCCATCGTGAAGGTGATCGGTGGCGTCCGGTGGTCGATGTGCCAGCACGACGTCACTCCCGGACTTGCCAAACCTTTGCATTCCTGAGAAAAGGGCGGCCTCGAAATCTGCCGCAAGGAAATGACCGTGACTCAGGAACTGCACATCACCGAGATCCAGGAAGGCGAGGGCAAGGCCGTGGTCAAAGGCGCCCTGATCACCACCCAGTACACCGGCTGGCTGGCCGACGGCAGCGAGTTCGACTCGTCCTGGTCGCGCGGCAAGCCGTTCCAGTGCGTGATCGGCACCGGCCGGGTGATCAAGGGCTGGGACCAGGGGCTGATGGGCATGCGCGTGGGCGGCAAGCGCAGGCTGCAAGTACCTGCGCACCTGGGCTATGGCGAGCGCTCCGTGGGCAGCATTCCGCCGAACTCGGACCTGACCTTCGAGATCGAGCTGCTCGAGGTGCTGACGCGGGATGATTGATGTCCAGTTGTTGCGAGGGTGACGTAATTCGGCAACATCGATGGTCTAACATGGCTGCTGCCAGGGAGGGCGAGCATGGAAGAGCCCATCAGGCGGCCGGTGCATTGCACCGCCGCCAGCAAGGATGGTGCACAGGCAAGGATGCTCCCCGTCCTTAGCCGAACGAGCCCTGCCATGAAGTGGATGCAATACCTGCGACGCCGTGACCTGTTTTTCGGTCTCACCCTCGCTGCGGTGCTGATACCGCTGACCCTCGATGTGGTGCAAAGCCGCGACCAGCACGGTGACGGAACCCAGACACTGGTGTTCCTGCGCCATGCCGAGAAGCCCGGCGAGGGGCTGGGACAACTGAATTGCCAGGGCCTCAACCGCGCCATCGACTTGGCCACGTTGCTGCCTGAGCGATTCGGCGCTGCCGATTACGTGTTCGCCGCCGACCCCGGCCGACATGTCGAGGAGGGCAGCGAGGATAAACGCTACAGCTACATCCGCCCGCTCATGACCATCAGCCCCAGCGCCATCCGCCTCGGGTTGCCGGTCAATATCGACTTCGGCGCCAACGACTATGACGACCTCGCCGAAGAACTGCTACGCGCCAAGTACCGCAACGCCACGGTCTACACCGCGTGGTCCCACGGCTACCTGCCAGACCTGATCAACGCCGTGGCCGGGAAGGCCCTGGGCGAGAAGCGCGTCATCACCTCGGACTGGGACGGCGACGACTTCGACACCCTCTATGTGATCACCCTGACCTGGCATGACGGTAAGGCCACGATGCTCAGTCGCAACGTACGCCAGGAGCTCGATGGCGGATCCGAAGTTTGCCCGACTTGATTCAGATGTTTCTGACTCGCTCGCGGTATCCGGGCTGACTTATTTCCAGATGACGACAAGGCACTGTCCACGGGTTTCCGGAAATCCGATTTCGGGCGTGGGGAGTGCGAGGTTGCATGGAAATCGATCGAGCTTATCGGTTTACCGGTCATCGCGGCGTGACCTTCGATGTCATCGAGTTCACTGTCAGGGCCGATAACTGCTGCTGGCTCAATACGCTGCATATTCCGACAACGGGCCGACATCAATATCGCGTGGTCGGCAAGGTGAAGGAGGTGTACGAACGGATGCAGGCCGGGCAGTTGCCCTGTGTGATGGCGGTGGCGGTTTCATTGCCGTTGACGCGCGAGCAGGGGGATGCTCTGAACTCACAGCGCTGGACAGTCGCTGCTCTGGTGTCGGCAGGGGGGGCTGCAGTCACCGGGACGTTCGCCCCGGCGTTGGTAGTTGGTGCGGCAAAGATGGGCACATTCGCTTTTGTCTCCGACCGTCTGCCAACGTTTCACGCGGGGGATGTCTTGGTATCAGTCGAGGCCAAGGTCCAGGGCGGTATTGGTCCGCAACGCAGTTCTACTTCCCTGTTACTGAAAGCTGGGGTTGAACATGTCGTTCGATGATCTGCTGCAGCCGATTTTGATCATGATCATCTGGTGGACACTGGATCGCTGGACCGTATCACCCTGGCGCGGATGGGTAGGGCTGGCTCTTCTAGCGGGTGGCTTGGCCAGCTTTTTCTGGACCGAAATGTGGAGAGTTTTTGGTCACGAAATAATCATGTGGAAGTCAACCGCTGTATCTATCGGCATTTTTCTCATGCTGCGCAGCAACCGGCATGTCGACAAGTCGTAAGCCTCACTGGGAGAGTGGGTCAGCTTGTGACAAGGCCGCCGCGCCTTCAGGATGACGATACGGCGGCCTCGAGCTGAATTTATCGCCCCAGCCGCATCGGCCAGCCCACCACCTTCTTCACCCGTGGCGTCGCATAGGTGCGCACCTTCGACGTGCTCAACCCCAGTCGCAGCAGCGATTCGGCGATGGTCACCGCCGCACTCACGCCATCGACCACCGGCACGCCGGTACGCTGGCGAATCTGCTCGTCAAGCCCGGCCATGCCGCCGCAGCCCAGGCAGATCACCTCGGCCTTGTCGTCACGCACGGCGCGCTCGGCCTGTTCGACGATGGCCTCCACGGCGCGCTGCGGATCAGCTTCCAGTTCCAGCACCGCCAGGCCGCTGGCCCGTACCGAGGCGCAGCGGTCATACAGCCCTGACAGCTTCAGGCGATCCTCGATCAGCGGCACGGTGCGGTCCAGCGTGGTGACCACCGAATAGGCATGGCCCAGGTACATCGCGGTGCTGGCGGCGGCATCGGTGATGTCCACCACCGGTACATTGAGCAGCTCCTGCAAACCTTCGCGGCCATGCTCGCCATAGCCGGCCTGGATCACGGCGTCGTAGGGCTGGTCGTAGGCCAGCACCCGATCCATCACGGCGATGGCGGCCAGATAGCTCTCGAAGTTCCCCTCCACCGACTCCGCGCCGAACCAGGGCGTCAGCCCGACGATCTCGGTACCAGGCGTTGCGACGCTGCGCGCCTGTTCGGCGATGGCCTCGGTGATGGCTTCGGTGGTGTTGACGTTGGCGATCAGAATACGCATGAACGAATGTCCCTTGATCAATGGCTGCTGTGGTCGACGGCGATGGCTTCACCGCTGACGTCGAGGTATTGGCGATTGCGCGGCGCGATGAGCAGGTAGAGTGCGGCCGCGGTCCCTGCGCCGATCAGCCAGGAGAACGGCGCGACACTGTGGAAGTGCGGTACCAGTGCCAGGACGATGGCCAGCAGGGCCGATGGAATGAAGGCCGCGACCGCGCGCAGGTTGACGCCGCGGGAGTAGTGATAGGCACCGGCCGGGTTCTCGCTGTACAGCTCCGGCACGTTGATCCGGCCTTTGCGCAGCAGCCAGTAGTCGGACATGATCACCCCGTACAGCGGGCCGAGCAGGGCGCCCAGGCCAGACAGGAAGTACACGATCACCAGCGGGCTGTTGTACAGGTTCCATGGCAGGATCAGCACCGCCACGGTGGCGCTGATCAGCCCGGCACGGCGGAAGTTCAGGTGGCGTGGCGCCAGGTTGCTGAGCACGAAGGCCGGGGCGACGAAGTTGGCCATGATGTTCACCGCGACGGTGACGATCAGGAAGGCCAGGCAACCCAGCACCAGGAACAGGGTGTTGGGGATGGTGGCGACGATCTGGGTCGGGCTGTCGATCACCTGGCCGTTGATCTGGAACTGTGCGCCGCACAGCACTACGGTGATCACCGCAAATACCAGGATGTTCACCGGCAGGCCCCAGAAGTTGCCGACGCGGATGGTCCGGCGGCACGGCGAGGAACGGGCGAAGTCACAGAAGTTGAGCACCAGGGTGCCGTAGATTGCCAGCCACAGCGCGCCGCCGGCAAAGATGTTGCGCCACATCTCGTAGCCGGTCAGTGGATCGGCCACCGACCAGGCGATGCGCGCATCGTTCTTGAAGAACATCCAGGCGGCCAGGCTCGCCACGGTCAGCAGGATCACCGGCCCGGCGAAACCTTCGTAGCGGCGCACCATCTCCATGCCGTAGGCGAGGATCACCAGTTGCACGATCCAGATTGCCACGAAGCACACCCAGCCCAGGCTCGATAGCCCGAGAATACTGTCGTGGTCATAGGCGGCAACCTGTGGCCACACGGCGGTGAGCAGCACGCGTAGCACCACCGAGGCCAGGTAGGTCTGGATGCCGAACCAGGCGATGGCGATCACCGCGCGGATCAGCGCAGGAATCTGTGCGCCATGGATACCAAAGGCGATGCGGCTCATGACCGGGAACGGCACGCCGGTCTTCTGGCCCATGTAGCCGGAGAGGTTCATGAAGAAGTACACCAGCACAGCACCGATCGCCAGGGAGACGAGAATCTGCCAGCCGCCAAGGCCCAGAGCGAACAGCCCCATGGCGAAGGAATAATTGGCGATGTTGTGCACGTCGTTGGTCCACAGCGCGAAGATGCTGTAGCCACCCCAGCGGCGGCCCTCGATGCGGGTGGGCGCCAGGTCCCGGTTGTGCAGACGTGGGCTCAGCTCGTACGGCCCGGCGGGATTTTCCAGCGTGGTGGCGGTGGGGCTGGTGCTGGCAACGGAAAGTTCAGGGGCAAGGTCGAGACTGCTACTCATTCCGGCGGCTCCTGATGCGCTAGGACTGCGATGAGGCGGGCTTGCGCACGGGCTCGCCTTCTCGTCTGTGCAGCATTGGCATCACTGGGTTCTGGGCGCTAGCGGCCTGCGGGGCAGGCGCTGCGTGTTCTTGTGTATTTATGTTTTGTTCAAGTTGTATACAAAACACAAGTTCACTCAAGCCAGTTCCATGCCAGAGAGGGCACAGTTTCTGAGTTGCTATTACTTTGACTTTCTCCTTTTGTTTTCTAACGTTATGAAAATAAAGAACTATAAGTTGACCATTTGATCAGTATTTATTTTGCATTCACTTATTAGTTGATTTTAGAGTCAATTTTTATCGGCTTTCCGGTGTAACGTGTTGGGGCATGTCCGTAACCAGTGCACACAAAAATGGCACTCTAGGTGACATTCTTGTGTACAAGTCTTGGGTCATGCCATCGGCGGCAGGCGCCGCTTGACCGGTGTCTTCTTGATGATCGCGGTGTTGGTCTCGGCGAGGGTGTTGAGCCGGTCAAGAAGGGTGTCCAGCTGTTCCATCGAGCGCACATGCAGGCGGGCGATGAAGCAGTCCTCGCCGGTAACCTTGTCGCATTCGGTGAACTCGGGAATGGCAACGATCTGCCGCTCGACTTCCTGCAATTGCCCCGGCAGCGGCCGGATTCGCACAATGGCCTGTAACTGGTAACCGAAACAGCGTGGGTCGATTTCCACGGTGTAGCCGCGCAGCACGCCGCGTTCTTCCAGGCGGCGCAGCCGCTCGCTGACGCTGGGGGCGGAGAGGCCGCTGATCTGCGCCAGGGCCTTGAGCGAGCGGCGCGAATCCTCCATCAGGGCATTGATCAGCAGTTGGTCGATATCGTCGGTCATACTTGCCTCGTGAGGTAAAAGTGCAAAACTGCCTTGATAGTAAAGGCGATTGGTGATTCTGGCCTTGTTTATCCGCTGGAGTGCCAATATCCGCGCCAGCATACTGTTGCCATCTTCGACAGGAGGCATGAGATGGACAGTTCGATTCGTCGCGGCTCACTGGAAATGGTCGCCGCCATGCTGATATCCGGCACCATCGGCTGGTTCGTGCTGGTGTCCGGGCAGCCGGTGCTGGATGTGGTGTTCTGGCGTTGTGTCCTGGGCGCTGGCACCTTGCTGCTGATCTGCGCGTTCATGGGCTTTCTCAAGCCCGGCATCCTGACCCGCACCACTTTTCTGCTGGCGGTGCTCAGCGGGGTCGCCATCGTTGGCAACTGGTTACTGCTGTTCGCCTCCTATTCACGGGCCTCGATCGCTATCGGCACCGCCGTGTACAACGTCCAGCCGTTCATGCTGGTGGGCCTGGCGGCGGTGTTTCTCGGTGAGCGGATTACCGCAGCCAAGCTGACATGGCTGGGGCTGGCCTTTGTCGGCATGCTGGCGATCGTCAGCGCTCACGGGCAAGGGCAGGGCGGCGATGAGTACCTGCTGGGCATTGGGTTGGCATTGGGGGCGGCGTTGCTCTACGCCCTGGCGGCTTTGATCATCAAGCGCTTGAGCGGGACACCGCCGCACCTGATTGCCTTGATCCAGGTAAGCACCGGGGCACTGCTGCTGGCGCCCTGGGTCGGGTTCGGCGGTCTGCCGGCAGCGCCTGCCGCGCTGGGTAGCCTGGTGACACTGGGGGTGGTGCATACCGGGTTGATGTACGTGCTGCTGTACAGCGCCATCCAACGCCTGCCCACGGCGCTGACCGGCGCCCTGTCGTTCATCTACCCGATCGCCGCGATCCTGGTGGACTGGGTGGCGTTCGGTCATCGCTTGGCGCCGCTGCAGTGGTTGGGCGTGGCGCTGATCCTGCTGGCGGCGGCAGGGATGCAGCAGGGGTGGTGGTTCAGGTCGCGCAGGGCGGCCCCGGCCTGACAAAGCAGGTAGAATGACGGTTTTTCGCTATGCGGCCCGCCATGACCTCCCCGATTCACACCCTGGAGCAGCACCTGCTCACCGCCCTCGACCCCGCGCCTGTCGAAACCCGTCGTTTGTTCCACGGCCGTGGCCGCTGCTGGCCGGGCCTGGAGCAGATCACCGTCGACTGGCTCGACGGGGTGCTGCTGGTCGCGCTGTTCCGCGAGCCGCCCGAAGGCCAGTTGGCCGAGCTCGAGGCGATGCTGCGCGCCTTCGCCGAGCGCCCGCAATGGAGCGGCCAGGCGATCCTGCTGCAGCATCGCTACCTGCCCGACAGCCCGGGCCAGTGGCTGCTCGGCGAGCCCTGCCAGCAGCGCGAGGTGATCGAGGACGGCTTGAAGTACCTGCTGGACCTGGGGGTGCGGCAGAACAACGGCCTGTTCCTGGACATGCGCTACGGCCGCCGCTGGGTGCGTGAGCAGGCGGCGGGCAAGCGGGTGCTGAACCTGTTCGCCTATACCTGCGGATTCTCCGTGGCAGCCATTGCTGGAGGCGCGCAGCAGGTGGTGAACCTGGACATGGCCAAGTCGGCACTGTCGCGTGGGCGTGAGAACCATCGCCTCAATGGCCACGATGCTTCATGTGTCGCTTATCTCGGGCATGAGCTTTTCAAGTCGTGGGGCAAGGTGCGCAAGTACGGCCCGTACGACCTGATCATCATCGACCCGCCGACCTTCCAGCGTGGCAGCTTCGTGCTCACCCAGGACTACGCCAAGATCCTGCGTCGTCTACCTGAGCTGTTGAGTGAAGGCGGGACGGTGCTGGCTTGCGTGAACGATCCGGCGATCGGCCCGGAGTTTCTCATCGACGGCATGGCGCAGCAGGCGCCGCAGCTGGTCTTTGTCGAGCGCCTGGAGAACCCGCCGGAGTTTCCCGATGCGGACCCGCAGGGCGGGTTGAAGGCGCTGGTGTTCCGCCAGCTGGGCTGAACCCGAGGGGGGCGGGTTCGGCCCGATGGCGATCAGTATTCGGACAGCGAAAACTCGGTCAGGCAGAAGGTTGGAACGCCGGCAGCTTGCAGGCGGCGCGAGCCTTCGAGTTCGGGCAGGTCGATGATCGCTGCGGCCTCGAACACCTTGGCCCCGGTACGTCGCACCAGGTTGGCGGCCGCCAGCAGGGTGCCGCCGGTAGCGATCAGGTCATCGAAGATCAGCACCGAATCGCCATCGCATAGGCTGTCGGCGTGCACTTCCAGGAAGGCTTCGCCGTATTCGGTTTGATAGGGCTCCGACAGCACGTTGGCTGGCAGTTTGCCCTGCTTGCGGAACAGGATCAGTGGCTTGTTCAACTGGTGGGCGATGATCGAACCGATGAGGAAACCGCGTGCGTCCATGGCCCCGATGTGGCTGAACTCGGCTTCGACATAGCGCTCGATGAACTGGTCGGCGACATAGCGCAGTCCGCGTGGCGACTGGAACAGCGGGGTGATGTCACGAAAGATCACACCCGGCTTGGGAAAGTCCACTACCGGGCGGATCAGGGCTTTGAGGTCGAAGGTGTCGCTGTGCATCTGGGATATCCTGGATGATCAATTGGTCCAGTATACCTTGTTGGATGATGCCCAAGATCCTGTCTGGTCAGACCTTGTTCCAGGTCAGTGAGTCGATATGCAGTGAACCTGCGCTGGTGGCCTGAATTTCGATGGCCTCTACCTTGCTTTCACCTAGCCCTACCGTTACCAGCGGAGTGATCGTGCCAGCGCCAAAGGTTTGCTTATCGCCGCCCAATTCAGTAGTGACATTGAACACGTTCTCGGGGTTATCAAGGTGATACACCCAGGCAACATCCTTGACCGGCTCACCGAAAACGATACGAACGCAACTACCTTGTCCAACAACAAGCACCTGATTGCCTAAGCCTGTGCTGATTGCTTTTGAGAACCCCGATGAATACTTGCTGTCACCCTGCTCGATAAGCTCGAAATGATGCTTTGAGTACTTGCTGCTTTTGTACTGATTTTTCAGCTTAAAGGTTTCGAGACTGGCACTTTCAAAATTGTCGCTCGATTTTGGCGTGGTCATGATCTGCTCCCTGATCGCATTGAGGAGCAATGAGTATGTGTTTCCATCAAGCGGGCTTCAACTGACAAAAATATCAGTTGAAGCCCGCTTGGCTTTGTGCTCCAGGGGCTGAAGTCAATGAGCTCAAGCTTCCATCGCACCACCGGCCAGCGCGCAGAGCTGGATCGGGTCGAGGATGTGCACTTCCTTGCCTTCGGCCTTGAGCAGGCCGTTCTGCTGGAAGCGGGTGAACACGCGCGACACGGTTTCCACCGCCAGGCCCAGATAGTTGCCGATTTCGTTGCGCGACATGCTCAGGCGGAACTGGTTGGCCGAGTAGCCACGAGCGCGGAAGCGTGCCGAGAGGTTGACCAGAAAGGTGGCGATGCGTTCGTCGGCGGTCTTTTTCGACAACAGCAGCATCATCTGCTGATCGTCACGGATCTCGCGGCTCATCACCCGCATCAGTTGGCGGCGCAGTTGTGGCAGTTGCACGGAGAGCTCGTCGAGGCGTTCGAAGGGGATTTCGCAGACCGAGGTGGTTTCCTGGGCCTGGGCCGACACCGGATAGGCTTCGGTGTCCATGCCCGAAAGCCCGACCAGTTCGCTGGGCAGGTGGAAGCCGGTGATCTGTTCTTCGCCCGCATCGCTGAGGCTGAAGGTCTTGAGGGCGCCGGAGCGTACAGCGTAGACCGAGCCGAAATTGTCACCCTGGCGGAACAGGAACTCGCCCTTCTTAAGTGGCCGGCCGCGTTTGACGATTTCATCCAGTGCGTCCATGTCTTCAAGATTGAGCGACAGGGGCAGGCACAGGGGGGCCAGGCTGCAATCCTTGCAATGGGCCTGGCTGTGGGGGCGCAGTTTGACTGGCTCGGACATTTCTTTCGATCCTTGTGATAAAGCACACATAAGCTGTAAGGGTAACCTACAGCTGGATTAGAGGCCAGCCTGCACTTTTTTGGTGCGGCTCGGCGGCGATCTGCGCAGGTGGGCGCGGATGCCTTCGACCATCCATGGTGTGCCTGACAAAGGCGAGCTGTCCATGCGGTGTAACGTCCCGGCAAATCGACTAGATGACCCGGGAAAATCGCTGGCGATTCTGCAGTGCCAGGTAGGCATCGAACACCATGCATACTGAGCGCACCAGCAGGCGGCCGGCCGGCAAGACCTTGATGCCTCGCGTGTCCAGCGTAATCAGGCCATCTCGCTGCATGGCCTGCAGTTGCGGCCAGACCTCATGGAAATATCCGCGAAAGTCCAGGGTGAATGCCTGCTCGATCTGCTCGAAATCCAGTTCGAAGTGGCAAATCAACTGCTGGATCACGGCCCTGCGCACACGATCATCCTGGTTGCACAACAGGCCGCGCTGGGTCGCCAGTTGGGCGCTGGAGAGGGCGTCCTGGTAGGTGTTCAGGTCGCTGCTGTTCTGGCAGTAGAGGTCACCGATCTGACTGATGGCCGAAACACCCAGCCCCACCAGGTCGCAATGACCGTGGGTGGTGTAGCCCTGGAAGTTGCGCTGCAGGGTGCCTTCTTCCTGGGCGATGGCCAGTTCATCGTCGGGCAGGGCGAAGTGGTCCATGCCGATATAGCGATAGCCGGCGGCGGTGAGTTGCTCGATGGTGTTGTGCAGCATCTCCAGCTTGACGGCCGGGGCCGGCAGCTCGGTGGCGTCGATGCGTCGCTGGGGCATGAAGCGTTCGGGCAGGTGCGCGTAGTTGAACACCGACAGGCGGTCTGGCTGCAGGCGAATCACCTCCTCGACGGTGCGTGCGAAACCTTCCGGGGTCTGGCGCGGCAGGCCGTAGATCAGGTCGAGGTTCACCGAGCGGAATTGCAGGGTGCGTGCAGCTTCGACCAGGGTGCGAGTCTGTTCCAGGCTCTGCAGGCGGTTGATCGCTCGTTGCACGGCCGGGTCGAGGTCCTGCACGCCGAGGCTGACGCGGTTGAAGCCCAGCTCGCGCAGCAGCCCCATGGTCGACCAGTCGGCCTCGCGCGGGTCGAGTTCGATCCCGTAGTCGCCGGAGTCATCGTCCAGCAGGTTGAAGTGCTGGCGCAGGCTGGTCATCAGTTGGCGCAGTTCCACATGGCTGAGGAAGGTGGGGGTGCCGCCGCCGAAATGCAGTTGTTCGACGCGTTGCTTGGGGTCGAGGTGGCAGGCGACCAGCTGGATTTCCTGCTCCAGGCGTTGCAGGTAGGGGGCGGCGCGGGCGCGGTCCTTGGTGATGACCTTGTTGCAGGCGCAGTAGTAGCAGATGTTGGCGCAGAACGGCACGTGCACGTACAACGACAGCGGGCGCACCGCACGGCGGCTCTCGCGCAGGGCGTGCAGCAGGTCGAACGAGCCCACTTCGCCATGCAGTTGCACAGCGGTCGGATAGGAGGTGTAGCGTGGTCCGGCCAGATCGTAGCGACGGATCAGGTCGGCGTCCCAACGTAGGTCGTCGAGCATGTGGGCAGTCCCCGGATAGAGCAGCAGTGCCCGGAGTCTAGGGAAGGGCGCGGGGCACCGTGTTGACTTGTATCAAGCTGCTGCGGTCAATGCCCCATCAGCCAGTGCTGGTGTGGCCCCGGCAAGGTCCACAGGCCGAACAGCATGACCATCACACCGCCCGCCAGGCGTACGCTACGCCGTCGCAGCAGGGCATTGACCCGTTCGGCAGCCAGGCCTGTGGCCAGCAACACCGGCCAGGTGCCGACACCAAATGCCAGCATCAACGCCGCACTGTGCGCCGCATTGCCCTGGCTCGCCGCCCACAGCAGGGTGCTGTAGACCAGCCCGCAGGGCAGCCAGCCCCATAAGGCACCCAGCAGCAGGGCCCTGGGCAGGCTGGAGACCGGGAGCAGGCGCGACGCCACCGGCTGGATGTGCCGCCACAGGCCCCTGCCCAAGGCCTCGATACGGGTCAGCCCGCTCCACCAGCCAGCCAGGTACAGACCCATGGCGATCAGCAGCAGGGCCGCCACCACACGCAGCACCTGCGCCATCGGGCTGCTGGCCAGGGCCCAGCCGGCCAGGCCCAGCAGCAGGCCGGCGGCCGCGTAGCTGAGCACGCGGCCGAGGTTGTAGGCGATCAGCAGGCGCAGGCGGCGGGCGCGTTGTTCGGGCGGGATGGCCAGGGTCAGGGCACCCATCAGGCCGCCGCACATGCCCAGGCAGTGGCCGCCGCCGAGCAGGCCGAGCACCAGGGCAGAACCGAGCAAGGGGAGCAGTTCAGGCACGCGGGGCGGGATCCTTGTCGTCGGGTTGCTCGGGTGTGGTCGCTTCGGGTTTCACCGCGGCCTGGTGGCGCGGATCCTGGTCGTCGAACAGGATGCTGTGGGCAGGGCCTTCGAGGTCGTCGTACTGGCCGCTGTCCACGGCCCAGAAGAAGATGTATACCGCCACGCCGACGAGCAGCAGGGCCGCGGGGATCATCACGTAGAGGGCGGGCATTGGGGTGTCCTCTTCAGACTGCAAAAGCCATGTCATGCACGATCGAACTCCTGCTCAGGCCATGACCGGACTGGGGGCAGCATTGGCCGCCTGCACTGTCGGCATACGCGTCAGGCGCAGGGCATTGAGCACCACGATCAGCGAGCTCACCGACATGCCGATCGCCGCCCACACCGGGGTGATCCAGCCCAGCGCGGCGAAGGGCAGCATGAGCCCATTGTACAGCGTTGCCCATAGCAGGTTCTCGAGGATGTTGCGCCGGGTCCGGCGCGCGAGTTCGAAGGCTTGCGCCAGGGCCTGCAGGCGGTTGGACAGCAGCACCGCGTCAGCGCAGGTCTTGGCCAGGTCGGTGGCCGAGCCCATGGCGATGCTGATGTCGGCCGCCGCCAGTACCGGGACGTCGTTGACGCCATCGCCGAGCATCAGCACCTTGCGTCCTTGTGCCTGCAGAGCCTTGACCCGCGCCAGCTTGTCGTCCGGGCGCAGGCCGCCGATGGCCTGGTCGATGCCCAGTTGCGCGGCGACTTCTGCGACCATCGGTGAACTGTCGCCCGACAGCAGCAAGGTCTGCCACCCGCGCGCCCTGCACACGGCCAGCAACTCGCTGGCATCGTCACGCAGGCGATCGTCAAGGCTGAACCAGGCCAGGGGGCCCATGCGGTTCCCCAGCAGCAGCCACTGCCCGCGTGGCTCGGGTACGGCCGGCACTTCGGCGCCGCTCAGGGCGCAGACGAAGGCGGCCTGCCCGATGCGCAGGCGCTGCTGCCCGACCTGACCTTCAAGGCCCAGGCCAGGTACGGCCTGGACATCGTCGGCAGGTTCGGCACTGCGCCCGAAAGCACGCGCGATCGGGTGTTCCGAGCGGTTCTCCAGGGCGGCGGCCAGGGCCAGGCAGCGGTCGGGTGCAAGGCTGCCCAGCGGGCGGATACTGCGCAGGGCCAGGCGTCCTTCGGTCAGGGTGCCGGTCTTGTCGAACACCACGGTGTCGATCTGGTTCAACCCTTCGAGCACATGACCGCGGGTCACCAGCAGGCCCAGTTTGTGCAGGGTGCCGGTGGCCGTGGTCAGTGCCGTCGGAGTGGCGAGCGAGAGTGCGCAGGGGCAGGTCGCGACCAGCATCGCCAGGACGATCCAGAATGCGCGCTCGGCATCCAGGTGCCACCACCACAGACCGATGGCCAGCGCGGCAGCCAGGCTGAACAGCAGGAACCACTGCGAGGCGCGGTCGGCGATCTGTGCCAGGCGTGGCTTTTCCGATTGCGCGCGCTCGAGCAGGCGCACGATGGCCGACAGGCGCGAATCCTGGCCGAGGGCGTCGACCTCTACGGTCAAGGCGCTCTCGACGTTGAGCGTGCCGCCGGTGACCCGGTCGCCAGCCCGTCGGGCCTGGGGCAGGTATTCACCGGTGAGCAGCGATTCGTCGATGCTCGAGCGGCCTTCGAGGATGCGGCCGTCAGCGGGAATCACGGTGCCCGGCATGACCTGCACGCGATCGCCGCAGGCCAGCTCTGCCAGCAGGATACGTTCGGCACGGCCCTGCGCGTCGAGGCGCAGGCACGAGGCCGGTAGCAGGTTGACCAGTTGCGCAGTGGCCGCTGCCGTGCGCTCGCGGGCGCGCCGCTCCAGGTAGCGGCCGGTGAGCAGGAACAGGGCGAACATGCCCACGGTGTCGAAGTACAGCTCGCCGCTGCCGGTGATCGCGGTCCAGATCCCGGCGCCGTAGGCCAGGCCGATGGCCAGCGATACCGAGACGTCCATCGTCAGGTGGCGGGTACGCAGGTCACGAGCAGCGCCTTTGAAGAACGGTGCACAGCTGTAGAACACGATCGGCGTGGTCAGGAACAGCGCGACCCAGCGCAGGATGGTGTGCAGTTCGGGCGACAGGTCGATGTTGAATTCCGGCCAGGTGGCCATGGTCGCCATCATCGCCTGGAACCACAACAGGCCAGCCACGCCGAGCCGGCGCAGCGCCGTGCGGTTTTCCCGGGCCAGTTGTTCGGCGGCCTGGTCGGGTTGATAGGGGTGGGCGGCGTAGCCGATGCCGCGCAGTTCGGCGATCAGCCGCGAGAGCGGCAGTTGCCCGTCGTTCCAGCTGACGTGCAGACGGTGATTGGACAGGTTCAGGCGCGCCTCGCCAACGCCTTCGAGATTGCGCAGATGCTTCTCGATCAGCCAGCCGCAGGCGGCGCAACTGATACCTTCGATCATCAAGGTGGTTTCGGCCAGGGTGCCCTGGTGCTGCACGAAGTTCTGCTGGACGTCGGCGCGGTCGTACAACGCCAGTTCGTCCTGCAATTGCCGTGGCAGTGCCTCGGGATTGGCGCTGGTCTCGCTGCGGTGCTGGTAGTAGTGCTCGAGCCCACCTGCGACGATGGCCTCGGCCACCGCCTGGCAGCCAGGGCAGCAGAACTGCCGGGGCTGGCCAAGCACCACGGCGCTGAAGCGGTTGCCGGCGGGGACGGGCAGGGCGCAGTGGTAGCAGGGGGTGGGTTGGGTCATTGGCGTCATACCTGACCTTGGGCAGCAGTGCTAAACCTGTGGGAGCGGGCTTGCCCCGCGATAGCGTCAGCCCAGGCAATGCTGTTGTCCGGGCGACCGCCATCGCGGGGCAAGCCCGCTCCCACGGGGTCGGAACTGATATGGCGTTTCATTCTTGGTGCTCGGCGCCCTGCAGGGCTTCATCGCCCAGCTCCAGGGGCACGCCGTGCTCGACCTTCTCTTCCTCGAACAACCGCCACACCTGGCCCTTCTCGTTGCCGAGCAGCTCGACGAAGCGCCGGCCCTCGACCTTGTCTTCGAGCTGACCGACATAGCGCCCGGCCTCGGCACGGGCGAGCTGGACCTTGCGGTCCTTGTCCGGCTGGGTCGGCGAGATCAGGTTCAGTTCCAGGGTCTGCGGATCGCTGTTGCCGGTCAGGCGCAATGCCACCTCGCCGGTCAGCTCGTCCAGGTGCACGCTGGCCTTGAGATTCAGCGTCTGGGCCAGCAGCTCGCGGTCCAGCGAGCGGTTGATGCCTTTGCCAGCCTCGTAGTAGTTGTCGTTGACCAGGTTGTCCGGGTTGCGCACGGCGATGCTCACCATGGTCAGGCTCAGGCACACCGAGGTGGTGAGGATGCCGATGATGATCCAGGGCCAGAGGTGCTTGTACCAGGGGCTGTTGGCGGTGGCGGCAGTCATTGTCGAACGTCTCTCTCAGCGGATCTGTGGGCCGATGAAGCGGCTCTTGGCTTCAACCTGTGTGCCGTTGTCGTCGGCATCCTTGAGGATGAAGGTGATGTCGTTGGTGCTCGAGGGCAATTTCTCGGGTGCGACCGACAGCTGTACCGGCAGGCTGACGATATCGCCGGCGGCCACGCGGATCTCGCGTTGCCCGGACAGTTGCAGGCCAGGCAGGCCGGCGGCGTCGAGCACGTAGACGTGGTCGCGCTGGTCCTTGTTCATCACCTTGAGGCTGTAGACGTTCTCGATCCAGCCCTGGGCGTTCTCGCGGTACAGCACGCGGTCCTTGCTGACGTCGAAGCCCACCAGCGAACGGGTGGCGAAGGCAGTGGCCAGGGCGCCGATCATCACCAGCAGCACCAGGGCGTAGCCAATCAGGCGCGGGCGCAGCATGTGGGTCTTCTGCCCGGAAAGGTTGTGTTCGGTGGTGTAGCTGATCAGCCCGCGCGGGTAGTCCATCTTGTCCATGATGCCGTCGCAGGCGTCGATGCACGCGGCGCAGCCGATGCATTCGATCTGCAGGCCGTCGCGGATGTCGATGCCGGTAGGGCAGACCTGCACACACATCGTGCAGTCGATGCAGTCGCCCAGGCCCTGGGCCTTGTAGTCGACGCCTTTCTTGCGCGGACCACGGGCTTCGCCGCGGCGTGGGTCGTAGGAGACGATCAGCGTGTCCTTGTCGAACATCACGCTCTGGAAGCGTGCATAGGGGCACATGTACACGCACACCTGTTCGCGCAGCCAGCCGGCGTTGCCATAGGTGGCGAGGGTGAAGAAGCCGACCCAGAAATAGGCCCAGCCATCGGCCTGGCCGGTGAAGAACTCGATGACCAGTTCGCGGATCGGCGAGAAGTAGCCCACGAAGGTCAGGCCGGTGACGAAGCCGATCAGCAGCCACAGGCTGTGCTTGGCCAGCTTGCGCAGGAACTTGTTGCCGCTCATGGGGGCCTTGTCCAGCTTCATGCGCTGGTTGCGGTCGCCCTCGGTGACTTTTTCGCACCACATGAAGATCCAGGTCCACACGCTCTGCGGGCAGGTATAGCCGCACCAGACGCGGCCGGCGTACACGGTGATGAAGAACAGGCCGAAAGCGGCGACGATGAGGATGCCCGACAGCAGGATGAAGTCCTGCGGCCAGATGGTGGCGCCAAAGATGTAGAACTTGCGTTCGGGCAGATTCCACCAGACGGCCTGGTGCCCGCCCCAGTTCAGCCACACGGTGCCGAAGTAGAGCAGGAATAGCAGGGCACCACCGACCATGCGCAACCTGCGGAACACGCCGGTGAAGGCGCGGGTGTAGATTTTCTCTCGAGAGGCGTAGAGGTCGACGGAATCCTTTCCTTTGTTGGCAGGCGGGGTGACGTCATGTACCGGAATCTGCTTG
The DNA here is from genome assembly GCA_014268975.2 of Pseudomonas wayambapalatensis. Classification (GTDB taxonomy): domain Bacteria; phylum Pseudomonadota; class Gammaproteobacteria; order Pseudomonadales; family Pseudomonadaceae; genus Aquipseudomonas; species Aquipseudomonas wayambapalatensis. The sequence continues at coordinate 1,986,429 of CP077096.1, forward strand.
CTCATCATCAAGTCCCACGGCAGTGGAGAAATGCCAGGGCCAGTGCATGCCGGCCGTGGTCGCGCACCTGTGTTGGCGCTCTGCGGCCCATGATACGCCTGTGATGGCAGGGTAGGGCTTGGCTGCGACGTTTAGTCGCGTTGGGTGGTCGTTTGAATCGTGTTATGGCCAGTGTCAATTGATCCAGGTCAGCCAGTGGTGCATTTGCCGGCCTCATCGCGGGCAAGCCCGCTCCTACAAGTACCGCACCCGCCTTGTGGGAGCGGGCTTGTCCCGCGATTAGGCCAGCCCAGGCTTACTCAGCCGGTTGAGCCGGCTCCGCCTGCTGCGACAGGCTGTACACATAAGCCGCCAGCAGGTGCACCTTGTCGTTGCCCTGGATTTCGGCCTGGGCGGGCATCTGCCCCTGGCGACCGTAACGAATGGTCTGCTGCAGCTGGGCGAAGCTCGAGCCGTAGATGAACGCCTGCGGGTGAGTCAGGTTGGGTGCGCCCATGGCGGGGGTGCCCTTGCCTTCAGGGCCGTGGCAGGCCACGCAGTTGGCGGCAAAGATCTTCTGTCCGTTGGCCGCGTCGGCCTTGATGCCCTCGGGCAGGCTGCGCCCGTCCAGGTTGGTCAGCACGAAGGCGGCGACATCCGCCACGCCCTGCTCGCCGATCACCTCGGCCCAGGCCGGCATCACACCATGACGGCCATTCATGATGGTGGTCTTGATGGTTTCCGGCTCGCCGCCCCAGCGCCAGTCGCTGTCGGTCAGGTTGGGGAAGCCGTAGGCTCCCTTGGCGTCCGAGCCATGGCACACCGAGCAGTTGGAGGCGAACAGGCGTGCGCCCATCTTGAGGGCCTGCGGATCCTTGGCGACGTCTTCCAGCGGCATGGCGGCGAACTTGGCGAAGATCGGCCCGAAGCGGGCATCGGCCTTGGCCATTTCCTTTTCCCATTCGTGCACGCCGGTCCAGCCCGACTGGCCATTGCTGAACTCGGTCTGCTTGTCGTTATCCAGGTAGCTGTAGCCTGGCAGGATGCCTTTCCAGTTGCCCAGGCCCGGGTACAGCGCCAGGTAGCCGAGGGCGAAGACGATGGTGCCGACGAACAGCCAGAACCACCATTTGGGCAGCGGGTTGTCGTACTCCTCGATACCGTCGAACGCATGGCCGACGGTTTCGTCGGTGATCTCTTCGCGCTGGCCCTTGCGGGTCGACAGCAGTAGCCAGGTCAAGGCGAAGATGGTGCCCAGGGTCAGGACGGTGACGTACAGACTCCAGAAGGTTGTCATTGTTGTTTGCTCCCAGAAGCATTCTTTTGCGCGTGCTCGACATGCCGGCTGGCCTCGGGATCATCCGCGAAGGGCAACTGCGTGGCCTCGTCGAAATCCTTCTTGCGCCGCGGGCTGAACACCCACAGCGCCAGGCCCACGAAGGCCACCAGCACGACGACGGTGCCCAGGCCGCGAATCATCCCGATATCCATCAGCGTCACCGTTTGCTCTTGATGAGGGTGCCAAGGCCTTGCAGGTACGCCACCAGGGCGTCCATCTCGGTCTTGCCCTTGACCGCGTCGCGGGCACCGGCGATGTCTTCGTCGGTGTAGGGCGTACCGAGGGTGCGCAGCACTTCGAGCTTCTTGGCCGTATCCTTGCCATCGAGGTGGTTTTCCACCAGCCACGGGTAGGCGGGCATCTTCGACTCCGGCACCACGTTGCGCGGGTTGTACAGGTGCGCGCGGTGCCAGTCGTCCGAGTAGCGCCCACCGACGCGGGCCAGGTCCGGGCCGGTACGCTTGGAACCCCAGAGGAAGGGGTGGTCCCACACGCTTTCACCGGCCACCGAGTAGTGGCCATAGCGTTCGGTCTCGGCGCGGAACGGGCGGATCATCTGCGAGTGGCAACCTACACAGCCTTCGCGGATGTAGATGTCGCGGCCTTCGACTTCCAGCGCGGTGCGCGGCTTCATGCCTTCGACCGGCTTGTTGGTGACGTCCTGGAAGAACAGCGGGACGATTTGCGTCAGGCCGCCGATGCTCACGGCGATGACCATGAAGAAGGCCAGCAGGCCTATGTTCTTCTCGACTGCTTCATGCTTCATCAGTGCGCTCCCACGACGACGATCTTGGCGGCTTCATCGGCCTGCGCCGGATTGGCAGCGCGTACCGTGCGCAGCACGTTGTAGGCCATCAGCAACATGCCCGAGGCGAAGAAGGCACCGCCCAGTGCGCGGACGATATAGCCCGGATGGCTGGCCTGCAGCGCTTCGACGAAGGAGTAGGTGAGGGTGCCGTCATCGTTGATCGCACGCCACATCAGGCCCTGGGTGATGCCGTTGACCCACATCGAGGCGATGTACAGCACGGTGCCGATGGTCGCCAGCCAGAAGTGCGCGTTGATCAGGCCGACGCTGTGCATCTGCTCGCGGCCGTACAGCTTCGGAATCATGTGGTACACCGCGCCGATGGAGATCATCGCCACCCAGCCCAGGGCGCCGGCGTGGACGTGGCCGATGGTCCAGTCGGTGTAGTGCGACAGCGAGTTGACCGTCTTGATCGCCATCATCGGCCCTTCGAAGGTCGACATGCCGTAGAAGGCCAGGGAGACCACCAGGAAGCGCAGGATCGGGTCGGTGCGCAGTTTGTGCCAGGCACCGGAGAGGGTCATCATGCCGTTGATCATGCCGCCCCAGCTCGGGGCCAGGAGGATGATCGACATCACCATGCCCAGCGACTGCGCCCAGTCGGGCAGGGCGGTGTAGTGCAGGTGGTGCGGGCCGGCCCAGATGTACAGGGTGATCAGCGCCCAGAAGTGCACGATCGACAGGCGGTAGGAGTAGATCGGCCGCTCCGCCTGCTTGGGCACGAAGTAGTACATCATCCCCAGGAAGCCGGTGGTGAGGAAGAAGCCCACGGCGTTGTGGCCATACCACCACTGGATCATCGCGTCGGTGGCACCGGCGTAGGCTGAGTATGACTTGAACAGGCTGACCGGCAGCGAGATGTGGTTGACGATGTGCAGCATCGCGGTGACCACGATGAAGGCGCCGTAGAACCAGTTGCCCACGTAGATGTGCTTGGTCTTGCGCTTGACGATGGTGCCGAAGAACACCACGGCATAGGTGACCCAGACGATGGCCAGCAGGATTGCGATGGGCCATTCGAGCTCGGCGTATTCCTTGGTGGTGGTGTAGCCCATCGGCAGGGTGATCAGCGCGCCGAGGATCACCGCCTGCCAGCCCCAGAAGGTGAAGGCGGCCATGCCGTCGGAGATCAGCCGGGTCTGGCAGGTGCGCTGCACCACGTAGTAGCTGGTGCCGAACAGGGCACAGCCGCCGAAGGCGAAGATCACCAGGTTGGTGTGCAGCGGGCGCAGGCGTCCGAAGCTGGTCCAGGGCAGGTCGAAGTTGAGCTGCGGCCACACCAGTTGCGATGCAATGAAGACGCCGAGGCCCATGCCAAGGATCCCCCAGACCACCGTCATGATGGCGAACTGGCGGACGACCTTATAATTATAAGCAGTCGGACTGATTGCTGTGCTCATGCTAAGGTTCCACGGTTTAGGTGTTCTTGTTGGTGGAAAAATCGGCGCCAGTCTCGATAGCCGCAATGGCTATGGCAACGCAAGGTACCCTGCGCCGACCCGTGTCCATACCCTGCCCACCACCGTCCCGTGGCGTTTCGGGTTGAACGATTGTACACAAATAAATATCTGTAATGTGTACCGTTTTTCACCTTTTTCTGATCGATCGGTCAAGCTTTTTTTCGGATGCCTTTTTGGCGCGCAGCGTCAGGCAATGCGCCGCGTCGATGGCATCGCTGCAACACGAGGCCACTTTGGCAACAAGCTTAGTTCCGTTCGGAGGGGGTGCAAGGGAGGGGGAGTGGGGTAGGGGCGTTAGAGTCTGCGTAAGCATTGTTGTTTTCGAGCGCGGGTGCGATGGCTGTGGGGGCTTGCTCGCGAACACTCGCGTAGTCGGTGCCATCCATCAAGTAGCCAGCATGGCAGGGCTCGCCCCCACGTACCCGGATAGACCGATTAGCGACAGTAGCGCCCCATTGGGTGCAGTTCCCTTATTCAGGGGCTGTTTTGGCCTTGCGGGGTTTCTGCTCCGGGCGCTTGCCCGGCTTCAGGTGCCAGCGGTCGGCGTTGGCGAGCAGGCGCTGCTGAATGTCAGGCGGGTAGTCACTCAATGTGGTGAGCGGGGGCACCGGTTTACCCGGTAGCCCGGCCTCGCGGATGATCTTCGGCCAGCGTGGACGCCAGCAGAGCATCAGGCTGAGCCAGTGTGAGGTGCCGATGATCACGAAGGCAGGCCAGACCAGCAGCAGGGCAACCTTGAAGGGCCACCTGCTATTGCGAAAGAAACGGCCCATGCCTTCGAACTGGGCACTGAAGGCCTGGATGGGCGATGGGAAGCGTGTGCTCAGGCGCGGGCGCGGGACGGAGTCGGGGCCTTCTTCCATGTAGCGGCGGATGAACTCCCATTCGTCCCGCAGTTCGCTGCCGCCTTGGCCTTGTTTGCCTAGCAGGGCCATTTCCATGTGAGGTAGTCCTGTCAAATGAGGGTGCCAAGCCAGAACGAGTCGCATACCCATGCTAAGACGATCATCCTTTGGGTTAGTGGCGGTGCTTCCTGTTGTTTTCCAGGCAAATGTAACAATGCCGCCGCAGTAGCCAGGGCGGTGCAAATGAACTTGCTGAGTTTTACGGTTGAACCGTATTAGTAAGTGGCGGCTTGTCAGCATTTCCAGGCGAGTCAGTCGAAAGCCGTACCGAGCGTAAAAATATCCTGTGCTGCCACCCAGTGCTAGTAGAAACGTAGTCAGTGATAGCGTCAGTACGCTGAAGTCTGGGAGCTGTGTGATGATGAGTGATATGAATCCGAAGGTTATTATTGACCATGCCCAAGCTGCAGGTGCCAACATTCCTAATGTAGCCATGGTTATTAAGCCACGTTTTTCCTCTGATCCGCCGCAGCGCATTTCCATGATGTTGTCGTCGAACTCGAATACCGGCCCGCGGCTGCTCGGATTATCACTGACGGGTCTAAGATGTAAGTCAGATGTAAAATCCTCTTCGTAATTATCTTTGGCAGCTCGCAATTGGGTGCGCGTTTGGATTGATTCCGCCATTTCGCGGTCCGCCGATGACTCGATGTGCATTCTCCAGAACATCCATTCAATTAGGTGCATTACATGACCTCATTGAGCGCTTTGTAGAGTTCTGAAAGTTCATGGGTGCTATCGAAAGGTTTTTTTTGTCTATCCCGTCGGTAGACGCTTTTTTTGCACCATTTCTCCAGTGCATCATCGTCAAAAATAAAAATGATCACTGTAATTGCAATGCCAATCCAGAATGTGCCGAGTACGAGTCTGGCCAATATGAGGCGAGCGGCTTGAGTTCCTAGCCTTGCGGAAAGCGCGCTAAATGAACTGGCTACGCTGCTTAAAAGTGTGTTGGAGGTGGTTCTGGCTAGATGTTGGAACAGCGGTTGGGCAATGGCTATGGCTGTGCCCATCTCAGCTAACGATAAACCCACGACGGCGAAAGCGCGCGTAAGGTATGCAGTAGCTAATATTTGGCTACTGCTTCTGGAAGTATTTGAAGGTTCTATAGACTTAGAGTGCTCAATCCCATCCGCAAAATCCCACCAGGCCAACACCAACCCCCCCATCCCCGCTAACCCTGCCCCCCACAACTTCAACCGCCCCAACGCCACCGTTGCCCCGCCGCCAGTCACGCTTTGTGCGCCATAGCGTGTCATGACCATTTCCAAATAACTAACCCCGATCTCGAACCCGGCAGCCGCCGTGCTCATCGCTGCTGCCAGTAGCTCGGTTTTCAGGCGCATGTCGCTATCTGGTAGCTGTCGCGCCTTGAAGGCCATCAACATCCCCTCGATCAGGGTGATGACCCCGGATACCCGAACCTTGTAGAAGTCACTCTTGTGCGCCTGCATCAGCCCTTCGGCCCAGGCCTGATCGAGGTAGCGGGTGATCTGGCCGGCACTGCGTTTTGGGTTGATGGTCTGGTTGAGCTCCGCTGCTTGCGCGAGGCGCACATTTACGGCGGCTTCGTGCACGGAGGCAAATAGCGTGACTCGCAGCCCTTGGTGCAAGGCGCGGTCCAGATTGTTCGGCGCCGCGGTGCGCAGCACTTGGCGCCCGAGCGCGACATACCAGGCATACAAGCCAACGCTAGCCCTGCCGTTTTGTGCCTGGCGCTGTTCGTACAGTGTGTTCAGTCGGGTAAAGGCGTTGGCCGCTGCATGGGCCTGGCGGGCGAGGGCTTCCGGCAGGTCGAAGGAGGTCTCTGAACCGGATGCGGCCTTGGCGGCGTCGCGCAACTGTGCCAGCTCCTCGCGCAGGGTCTGTTGGTTGAAGGCGATGCTGCGCATGGCCAGGTTGTCTCGCTCGGTGGGGTCGCTGCGCCACCAGTGGTCCAATACCTTGGTGCCGAGCTCGCTGAGTTCCATGCCGACCACGCACTGCCCGGTCTGTTCGGCGAAAGCCAGGCCGTCTGTAGGGTCTGCGTCGTCGTAACGGTCCAGGGCCTGGAGAAAACGCTCGTTGATCACCCAGCGCAGGTGGTCCAATGCGCGTGCCTCGGCGGCGTGCTTGGCCGACTGCGTGACCTTGTGGAAGTGTTCGAGCTGAAGGCGCATGGCGGCGCGGTCCACCAGGGGGCCGTACTTCTCATCGAACTGCCGGTTGAACTCGCCCGCTTGCTGGCGGGCGTTTACCCGGGCTCGGGTGTCTCGCTCGAATTTTTCGAGAAGGGGCTTGAGCTGGGCATCGTGGGCATCCGCGTCTTTTCTCGCCTGCTCCGTGAAACCGTGGTACTCCGCAGGCATTACCGGTTGAAGACGCAGGGTTTCTGCCATGACCTCGCGTTTGACAATCTGTTCGGCGCGCATTTCGGGATAGAGCTTTTCGATTTTTAGAAACGACTGCGCCACCAACAGCCGGCGCTCATTGTCGACTCCCGGCTCCACGCTGCGCTGCAGCCAATCGCTGCGCACCTGGTCGACTGCTGCATTGCGCCAGGCGTTGAGTTCCTGGGTGATACCGATAATGTCATCGACCACGATGGCGGCGCCGCGGGGGTTGTTGCGGTTAGGTGACGGGGCGAAGGCCTGGCGCGTGGCCTGCAACGACAGTAGCTGGTCCTGGTTGAACGGCTGCTGCTTCAGCAGCGCCCGCAGTTGAGGGTCTTGTTGAGCCTTGAAGTCGGCGATGCACTCCAACTGGTCGTACTTGAGCACTGACGGTGGTGAGGGTAGCTCCACCGGCTGAACGAGAGTCTCGACGTCGATGCTCGGCAAGCTGTCGCGGTAACCATCCTCGATCAAGCGGTAATTGTCGAGCATGCGTGGTGTCAGCGGGGTGGGGCTGTAGAGTGGGCGCAGCTCCTGCATGCTGTCGAGGTCGTACAGGGTTATCGTCCAGCCAAAACTCTTGATCAGATCATCGAGGGTCGCGCTGGGCAGGACCTCCCAGGGGGCGTCAGCGCTGATCGCGCGCAGCGATCCGTTGGCCAAGACGCGATACTGGCTGTGCCAGTGATAGGCCGGGTCGCCATAGCGCTTGAGCAACAGGTACAGAAATCCTTCGCGCAACGGGCGCAGCGCGTAGCTGGAATGACTGAGAGGTTGTACGTCGGGGTAAGGTGTCAGCGGCGCTGTAAGCGTGGGTAGCCGGCTGCGTTGCGCAGCTTCGCCACCGACTGCTGCGAAGCGTAGCGGCAGCAGTTGGAAGCTGCGCGTGCATGAGGCCACCGGGCTGTTGCTCAGAGCAGGTTTGTACGTGGCATTGACCTGTTTGCAGAGTTCGAGTGTTTCCAGCAGGGTGCTCATCAATTGGCCTCAGCGCGTGGATGCAGGCAGGAGGGTCTGCAGGTTGTCGACAAGCGCGGTCTGTTGCTCACAGGTCGCGCTCAGGGCTTGCTGCCAGGCAGGTGTGTCGGCGAGGTTGTCACCGTTGCACGCGAGCATCAGCACGTAGGTGATCAGGTCCTTGTCCCGCGTCAGACCATGTTCGCGGGCTTGGCGCAGGTAGAGGTCGATGAGGCCGATCTGTGTGCCGGGGCAGGCCCGATCGAATGCCGGAGCGGTGTTTTCCTTGCGCAGCAGTTTGGCCAGGTGATAGCTCAGCGGGTCCCCGGCCAGCGCAGCCCAGCTATCGGCATCGAGGTGTATCGCAGGCACCGCGAGTGATTCTGGCTGATCGGCGCCAGTAAGCGACCTCCAGCGCTGTTCATTTGGATTGAGGGTAGGTTCCGGGAACCACCAGCGGTGAATGGGTGCGAACAGTTGCCTGACGCCGGGCAGGTCTCGGCGGTTGTCCAGCACCTTCAGCACCGTGGCGGTGTGATAGCGAAGCAGGTAGCGATGCCCGTCCGGCCCGGTCGCTACCGCGGCCTGGCTGAGGTGCCTGGCCAGTTGTTCGGGTGCAAGTGCGCTGATGATCCAGCCGCAAACCGCGCGCTCGGCACATTCATCGAGTGCTCCCAGAAAATCGTACTGTGCGGACACGTCGGCACCTGGCCTGGCCGAGAACAGCCAGGGCCCTGCTGCCTGCAGGTTGGCGAACTGTGCCTGTTGCAGCAGCGGCCAGCAGTACGTCGAGACGTGTTCCTGAACCTTGTCGCGCGCAGAGGGGGTGAGGGAGGCTATGTCGATAATGCCGCTGAGCCGATAGCTGTTGGACTTTCGCAGTGTCGTGACGATTGACTGGATGAACGGGCTGAGCATCAGGCACCCTCCATGGGGATCAGGCTGCGGCCCTCGGCGGTCGACTTGAGCGGTGTGCTGGTAGTGCGTGCCCTGGTCGGAGGCGGCTTCTCGCCTTGGCTGAAGCTGCTGACCAGGCCGTGAACGTGGCGTACCGGCCGTTCGCCTTTCCAGAGGGTGAACAGCACGGGCTTGTCGAGCAAGTGACCGAAGTCGACGTCGTTGTCGTGGCTGACCAGTTCCAGCAGCAGTTGGTGAGGTGTGCTGACTGCTTCATTCAGGGTGAATGACACCACCTCGAATTGGGTGTCGCCAAGTATTGGCGAGAAGGTGTAATGAATGTCGGATTGGTACGGCATGGAACTCCCTGTCCGGTGTTGTTCGAAGTGCCATGCAGCGCGCTTGAACCTGTTGAGCTCGGGGAGAGACCGTAAAAGATGAGTCCGGGGAAGTATTGTCAGTAGATTCCTAGATTGATGTAGGAGGCGTCGCTCCAGCAGCTTCTGAAGCGTGGGGACGGTTTGCCCCCGCAATGGCCTTGGCAAACAAGACACATCGCGGGGCAAGCCGCAGCGGCGTGCTGCCGCACCGGTGGGTGTTACTTGGCGGTTACTGTCTCTGGGACCTGGTCGTGCGACAGGCTATACACATAAGCCGCCAGCAGGTGCACCTTGTCGTTGCCCTGGATCTCGGCCTGAGCCGGCATCTGGCCCTGGCGACCATAGCGGATGGTCTGCTGCAACTGGGCGAAGCTCGAACCGTAGATGAACGCCTGCGGGTGGGTCAGGTCGGGGGCGCCCATGGCGGGGGTGCCTTTGCCTTCCGGCCCATGGCAGGCCACGCAGTTGCTGGCGAAGATTTCCTTGCCCTTGGCCACGTCGGCTTTGATCCCTTCAGGCAAGCTGCGCCCGTCCAGGTTGCTCAACACGAAGGCGGCCACATCCGCCACGCCCTGCTCGCCGATCACCTCGGCCCAGGCTGGCATCACGCCATGGCGGCCATTCATGATCGAGGCCTTGATGGTCTCGGGTTCACCGCCCCAGCGCCAGTCCTTGTCAGTCAGGTTGGGGAAACCATAGGCCCCTTTGGCGTCCGAGCCATGGCACACCGAGCAGTTGGAGGCGAACAGGCGTGCGCCCATCTTCAATGCCTGCGGATCCTTGGCCACTTCCTCCACCGGCATGGCGGCGAACTTGGCGAAGATCGGCCCGAAGCGGGCATCGGCCTTGTCCATTTCTTTCTGCCATTCGTTGACCTGGGTCCAGCCGTTCTCGTAGCCGGGCAGGATGCCTTTCCAGTTACCCAGGCCCGGGTAGAGGATCAGGTAGCCCACCGAGAACACCAGGGTGCCGACGAACAGCCAGAACCACCATTTGGGCAGCGGGTTGTCGTATTCCTCGATCCCGTCGAAGCTGTGGCCCATGGTCTGGTCGGTGGTGTCGTGGCTCTGGCCCTTGCGCGTGGCGAGCAGCAACCAGGTCAGGCCGATCAGGCTGCCGATGGTCAGTACGCTGATGTACGTACTCCAGAAGGTGGTCATTGCCCGTTACTCCTCATGGCAGGTTCCTGCCCGGCAGGGGGCAGGCGGTCGTCGTCGAAGGGCAGCAGGCGCGCTTCGGCGAAATCACGGTCGCGGCGGCGGTTGAACACCCAGAGCGACAGGCCGATGAAGGCGATCATCACCACCAGGGTGCCGAGGCCGCGGATCATGCCGATGTCGAATTCCATCGTGCTTACCTCTTGTTCTTGATCGAGGTGCCCAGCACCTGCAGGTAGGCGACCAACGCATCCATCTCGGTCTTGCCCTTGACCGCGTCGCGGGCGCTGGCGATGTCCTCGTCGGTGTAGGGCACGCCGAGGGTGCGCAGTACACGCAGCTTGGTGTCGGTGTGGCTGTTGTCGACCGGTTGTGCGACCAGCCACGGGTAGGCCGGCATCTTCGATTCCGGTACCACGTTGCGCGGGTTGTACAGGTGCGCGCGGTGCCAGTCGTCCGAGTAGCGTCCACCGACGCGGGCCAGGTCCGGGCCGGTGCGCTTGGAACCCCAGAGGAAGGGGTGGTCCCACACGCTTTCACCGGCCACCGAGTAGTGGCCATAGCGTTCGGTCTCGGCGCGGAACGGACGGATCATCTGCGAGTGGCAACCTACACAGCCTTCGCGGATGTAGATGTCACGGCCTTCCAGTTGCAGCGCGGTGTAGGGCTTCATGCCCTCGACCGGCTTGTTGGTGACGTCCTGGAAGAACAGCGGGACGATCTGCGTGAGGCCGCCGATGCTGACGGCGAACACCATCAGCAAAGCCAGCAGGCCGACGTTTTTCTCGATGACTTCATGTTTCATCAGGCGTGTCTCCTCAAGCCAGCTGGGCGTTCGCAGGGGCGGCGTCGAGCGCTGGCGAACGCACGGTGCGCCAGGTGTTCCAGGCCATCAGGAACATGCCGCTGAGGAAGATCGCCCCGCCGACGAAGCGCACGATGAAGCCGGGGTGGCTGGCCACCAGGGTTTCGACGAACGAGTAGGTGAGCGTGCCGTCGCTGTTGACCGCGCGCCACATCAGGCCCTGGGCGATGCCGTTGACCCACATCGAGGCGATGTAGAGCACGGTGCCGATGGTCGCCAGCCAGAAGTGCGCGTTGATCAGGCCGACGCTGTGCATCTGCTGCTTGCCGAACACCTTGGGAATGGTGTGGTACAGCGCGCCGATGGAGATCATCGCCACCCAGCCCAGGGCGCCGGCGTGGACGTGGCCGATGGTCCAGTCGGTGTAGTGGGAGAGGGCGTTGACGGTCTTGATCGCCATCATCGGGCCTTCGAAGGTCGACATGCCGTAGAACGCCAGCGACACGACGAGGAAGCGCAGGATCGGGTCGCTGCGCAGTTTGTGCCAGGCACCGGAGAGGGTCATCATGCCGTTGATCATCCCACCCCAGCTCGGTGCGAGCAGGATCAGCGACATGATCATGCCCAGTGACTGGGCCCAGTCGGGCAGGGCGGTGTAGTGCAGGTGATGAGGGCCGGCCCAGATGTACAGGGTGATCAGCGCCCAGAAGTGCACGATGGACAGGCGATAGGAATACACCGGTCGCTCGGCCTGCTTGGGCACGTAGTAGTACATCATCCCCAGGAAGCCTGCGGTCAGGAAGAAACCTACGGCGTTGTGGCCGTACCACCATTGCACCATGGCGTCGGTGGCCCCGGCGTAGACCGAGTACGACTTGGTCAGGCTGACCGGCATCTCCAGGTTGTTGACGATGTGCAGGATCGCCACGGTGAGGATGAAGGCACCGAAGAACCAGTTGCCCACGTAGATGTGCTTGGTGGTGCGCTTCATCAGCGTGCCGAAGAACACGATGGCGTAGCAGACCCAGACGATGGTGATCAGGATGTCGATCGGCCATTCCAGTTCGGCGTATTCCTTGGAGCTGGTGTAGCCCAGTGGCAGGCTGATCGCCGCCAGCAGGATCACCAGTTGCCAGCCCCAGAAGGTGAATGCGGCCAATTTAGGCGCGAAGAGGATGGTCTGGCAGGTGCGCTGCACCGAATAATAGGAGGTGGCGAACAGGGCACAGCCACCGAAGGCGAAGATCACTGCGTTGGTGTGCAGCGGTCGCAGACGGCCGAAGCTGGTCCAGGGGAGGTCGAAGTTGAGGCTCGGCCACACGAGTTGCGCGGCGATGAAGACACCGAGCCCCATGCCGACGATGCCCCACACCACCGTCATGATGGCGAATTGGCGGACCACCTTGTAGTTGTAGGCGGTACTGCTGGTTGTGTTCATGTATGGGTTCCCATCCACGGTTATAGGCAGGCTAAACAGCGAGGCAAGCATGAAAGATGGGCAATGTGCCGGTATTGACGGGGATCAATGGGCCCAAGTGGGAAATGTCCCAGGCTTGCGCGTCGATCCTCCGCAAATCCGGGGCGATCAGGGGCGTTCCTGCACACTGATCCTGGCCCACGGCGCGGGGGCGCCGATGGACAGCGCGTTCATGGACGAGATTGCGCAAAGGCTGGCGGGGCTTGGGGTCGGGGTGATCCGCTTCGAATTTCCCTACATGGCCGAGCGCCGCATAAACGGCGGCAAGCGTCCGCCCAACCCGCAGAAGGTGCTGCTCGAGTGCTGGCGCGAGGTGTATGGGCAGGTGCGACCATTGGTCACGGGCACCTTGGCCATTGGCGGCAAGTCCATGGGCGGGCGCATGGCCAGTTTGCTGGCCGATGAGTTGGAGGCGGATGCGCTGGTGTGCCTGGGGTATCCGTTCTATGCCGTGGGCAAGCCGGAGAAACCGCGGGTCGAGCATCTGGCCGGGCTGAAGACGCCCACGCTCATCGTCCAGGGCGAGCGGGATGCGCTGGGCAATCGCGAGGCGGTTCAGGGGTATGAACTGTCAACGGCGATCGAGGTGAACTGGCTGGTGGCGGGGGATCATGATCTGAAGCCGCTGAAAGCTTCAGGGTTCAGCCATGAGCAGCATCTGCAGGCGGCGGCTGAGAAGGTGGCGGGGTTTCTGAAGGGTTAGCGCTGGATTCTTCGCGGGCAAGCCCGCGAAGAGCCTGATGCTTAGTCGCGATACTCGCACAGGTAAGCGGTATCGACCTTCACCTGCAGCTGGAACTTGCTGTCGGCCGGCACATTGAACTTGTCGCCTGCGTTGAAGGTTTCCCAGTTGTCGCTGCCCGGCAGCTTGACGATCAGGGCGCCGGACACCACGTGCATGATCTCGCGCTTGGCGGTGCCGAACTCGTATTCGCCCGGGGCCATCACGCCCACGGTGGCCGGACCTTCTTCGCCTGCGAAGGCGATCGACTTGACGGTGCCGTTGAAGTACTCGTTGACCTGGAACATGGGCGACTCCTGAACAGAAGGGCTGAAAAAAGGCTGGCCAGTATGCCCAAGCCCTGCGCGGTCGTCATCTGCTTTCAGGTGAGGCTCAAGGGCAGCAACCGTGCGGTATTGCGTGCATCCTCCAGCGCCCGGTGCTGTTGCCCGACGAACTGCATGCCGGCCAGTTGCAGTGCACCGTTCAGGCCGGTGGGACGCTGCAGGTGACGGGCCTTGGCGAAGCGCTGCTTGAGATTGATGTGCGGCAATTGCGCCAGCAGGCTGTTGACCTGGTGCTGCTGCCATTCCTGCAGCAACTGCTGGCGGTCGTAGTCGCCCCAACTGACCCAGGCCTGCAACTGCGCCCGATGATGGCCCAGCCAGCGTTCGAACTGCTCCCAGATCTCGGCGAACGACGCCGCGCTGTCGATACTGGCCTGGCCGATGTGCGTCAGCTCACGGCAGAAGGGTGTCAGTTGCGGACGCCGCCGCGGCTTGACGAAGCGCTGGAAGTGATCGACCTCGCGACCTTCGCGAGTGACCAGGCTTGCGCCGATTTCAATGATTTCCATCTCGGTGACCGGCCAGCCACCGTCGTCGGTGGTGGCTTCCAGGTCGATGACCAGCCAATGGCCCATACCAGGCTCCCTTGCAAGACGCTGTGGTCCGCGGCGTCGGACGAGAGAGCAGGGCCGCGGGCCCCTAGAGCGTAGCCAATCCAGAACCCTTACGGCATCCCCTGGCAGAATGCCGCTATTTTGGCATAACCAGCGGTTGTGCCCTGACAGGAAAACGCCTAGCTTAGGCGCATCAAGGTCCAAACCCGTGATTTGAGTGCCTCACTTGACGCCACCGCCCGCCCTCAAGGCCCTGTCATCCCTGATGATGCTCGCTGCACTGTGGCTGGCCGGGCCGGCCTGTGCCGCCGACGTGGTGGAGGTGCGGATCGGGGCAGCGCATTTCCCGCCTTACACGGTGCGTCCGGAGCAGGGTGCCGATACAGGGTTGCTGCCGCAGTTCGCCGAGGCGCTGAACCAGCTCCAGGCTGGTTACCGTTTCGTTCTGGTGCCAACCTCGATCCCGCGCCGCTTCGGTGATTTCCAGCAAGCGCGCACCGACATGGCGATCTTCGAGAACCCGCAATGGGGTTGGCAGCAGATCCCGCACACGGCGGTCGACATGGGCCTGGAAGATGCCGAGATCTTCGTCGCCCATCGTCAGGCCGGGCGTGACCAGCATTATTTCGATGACCTCAAAGGCAAGCGCCTGGCGTTGTTCAACGGCTATCACTACGCGTTTGCCGATTTCAATCCCGACCCCGAGTACCTGAAGAAGACCTTCCGGGCCATCCTCTCGTACTCCCACGACAGCAACCTGTCGATGGTGCAACGCGAGCGCGCGGACATTGCCCTGGTGACCCGCTCGTACCTGAGTGACTACCTCAAGCGCAACCCGACCAAGGACAGCGAGCTGCTGGCCTCGGAGCGGGTCGATCAGGTCTACCATCACTATGCACTGCTGCGCCCTGACGCGCCGATCCGCGCCGAAGCCTTCGCCCAGCTGATGCAGCGCCTGCGCGACAGCGGTGAGCTGGCGGCGCTTTTCGGCCCTTATCGGATCACCGTGCAAACGCCGCGCAATTAAATTCCCGGGCGGCGATCACGTTCAGACACTTGAGTGTGATCCCATTTTTGCGTGAGCCATGACCATGCCTTTCGATGCCGCTTCGACGCCGCTTTCCCTTCCGCGATGGCACAGCCTGCAAGGCGACGAGACCGCTTCCCGGTTGAGTCTGACCCTGGAGGGCCGCCCGCTGATCCAGGTGCGCCTGGTGCCCGCCGACCCCGTGCAGGTTCACCTGGAAACCGTCTGCCCGGATCGCGGCGCCCAGGCCCTGTGGGCCGCCTGCTACTGGCTGCTGTCGCGCGATCCCGCCTGCCAGCGCCTGGCCTGGCATTTGCCGAAGACGCCAGCGTGGCTGCCGGCGCTGCTGGCGAGCGGCTTGCTGGTCGCCAGCGAGCAAGCGGACGTATTGATCTGCGAGCGGGCGCTGTTCTGGCAGTTGCCGCAGCCCTGGCTTGGCGAGGTACAGAGCGGTGTCTACCCGCAGCAGATGCAGATCAGCAACGGCAAGCGCCATCCGCGCCGCGCGCCCAAGCCCCGGGGCGAGGTGTATCGCCGTTTCGATGCGCGCCTGGGGGCGTGGGTGTCGCTGCGCACCCTGGAAGTCGAGCAGGACCTCGCCCGCTTCAACCGTTGGCAGAACGAGCCGCGGGTCGCGCACTTCTGGCAGGAACAGGGCAGCCTGGAGCAGCACCGCGAATACCTGAGCAAGCTCGAGGCAGACCCGCACACCCTGACGCTCATCGGCTGTTTCGACGATGAGCCGTTCGCCTACTTCGAAGCCTATTGGGCCAAGGAAGACCGCATCGCGCCGTTCTATCCGGCCGATGACTACGACCGCGGTATCCACATGCTCGTGGGCGAACAGGCGCACCGTGGCCCGCACAAGGTGGCGAGCTGGATGTCGGCGCTGGTGCACTACCTGTTCCTCGACGACCCGCGCACCCAGCAGGTGGTCGCCGAGCCGCGCGCCGACAACGGCAAGATGATCGGCTACATGCACGATCAGTGCTTCCACTGCGAGAAAGAGTTCGATTTCCCGCACAAGCGGGCGGCGTTGATGATCCTGGGGCGTGAGCGCTTCTTCGATCGCTGCGCGCTGGTCTAGCGGCACGCAGGGCGTGGGCCGCTGGGCGGCCCGGCCACGCTGGGCAGGTGCTGTGCGCTGTGCGCGGTACCTGTGAGGCGGTCAGCCCTCGGCCTGGCGGCTGTTCTTGCGGCAGTGGATCAGCGCGTCGCGGATCATGAAGTTGACCAGCGTCGGCGAGACCCCGAGCTCCTTGGCGATGTCTTTTTGCGGCACGCCGTGCAGGCGGTACATCTCGAACGCGTAGCGCGTGCGCTGGGGCAGCTCGTTGAGCGCTTCGGCGATGTGTTCGAGGGTCGCAAGGTTGATGTGGGTGGATTCTGGCGAGGCATTCTGGATCACCACATTCATGCCTTCTTCCTCGCTACCCGAGTACTTCAGCTCCATCGCCTGCTTGCGGTAGTGATCGATGGCCAGGTTGCGCACGATCTGGAACAGATAGCTGAGCTGGGCCTTGAACGAGGACGTGATCTGCGGTGCGGAACCGAGCCGGAAGAAGGCATCCTGCACCACATCCTCGGCGCGCGACCGACAGCCCGTGATACGGGCGGCAATCTTGACGAGGATGCTGCGATTGTCGACGAACGCCTGGAGTAATGGTGAATCGCACTTACTTGTGGATAGTTGTTCCGCCATGGAAATCACCTTGTCTCTGTGGGGAAAGGGAGCACACCGTTTGGCGATGCTTCCTACGACGTGCGACAAACTATTCATAATGATAATGATTGTCAAATACAGAAGTAAGTGAGTCTCTATTCGATTGCGGTCTAAGCTCCACCCCCTCCATGACCACTGTGTGAACGTCGTCCGCAGGCCAGCGACGTTTCTAATTATTTCTCCGGCCCATCCGTTCCCCTGTGTACATCCGGCCGCCGACTGCCGCCCGCCCTGCGTGCCTTGCGCACCTGGCCCGGCCCCGGCCCGACTTACCCAGACACTGGCAGGAACACTCCATGACGGACGCCTTCGAACTCCCGCTCACGCTGGTCCAGGCCCTGGCGCAACGCGCCGCGGCGACCCCGGACCGGATCGCCTTGCGCTTTCTGGCCGACGATCCCCGCGAACAGGCGGTGCTCAGCTACCGCGAGCTGGACCAGCGCGCCCGTACCATCGCCGCCGCCCTGCAGGCCCGTGCCGCATTCGGCGACCGCGCGATCCTGCTGTTCCCCAGTGGTCCGGACTATGTTGCGGCGTTCTTCGGCTGCCTGTATGCCGGGGTGATCGCAGTGCCGGCCTATCCGCCGGAGTCTTCGCGCCAACACCATCAGGAGCGCCTGCTGTCGATCATCGACGATGCCCAGCCGCGTCTGCTGCTGACGGTAGAAGCGCTTCATGACAGTTTGCAGGGCCTCGACGCCCTGGCGACGGACGCAGCCCCAGGCCTGCTGGCGGTGGACCGCCTGGCCCCGGAATTGGCCGACGACTGGCGTGAGCCGGCGCTGGCCGGCGAGCACATCGCCTTCCTGCAGTACACCTCCGGCTCCACCGCACTGCCCAAGGGGGTGCAGGTCAGCCATGGCAATCTGGTGGCTAATGAGCAGTTGATCCGCCAGGGCTTCGGCATCGACCTCAACCCCGACGACGTGATCGTCAGCTGGTTGCCGCTGTACCACGACATGGGCCTGATCGGCGGCTTGCTGCAACCGATCTTCAGCGGCGTGCCCTGTGTGCTGATGTCGCCGGGCTACTTCCTTGCCCGGCCCCTGCGTTGGTTGCAGGCGATCAGCGAATACGGCGGCACCATCAGCGGCGGCCCGGATTTCGCCTATCGCCTGTGCAGCGAGCGGGTCAGCGAAGCGGCCTTGGCCGGGCTCGATCTGAGCCGCTGGCGCGTGGCCTACTCTGGTTCCGAGCCGATCCGCCAGGACAGCATCGAAACCTTCGCCAGCAAGTTCGCCGCCTGCGGCTTCCAGGCGAGCAGCTTCTTCGCCAGCTACGGGCTGGCCGAAGCCACGCTGTTCGTCAGCGGCAGCCGACGCGGCCAGGGCATCGGCGCGCTGGAGCTCGATGCCGAGGCCTTCGCCGCCAACCGCGCCGAGTCTGGCAAGGGCAGCGTGCTGATGAGCTGCGGCTATCCGCAGCCGGGCCATGCGGTACGTATCGTCGAACCGCAGCAACTCGCTGTGCTGGGCGATAACCGGGTGGGTGAAATCTGGGCCGGTGGCCCAAGCATTGCGCTGGGCTACTGGCGCAACCCCGAGGCCACGGCGCGTACCTTTGTCGAGATGGACGGCCAGACCTGGCTGCGTACCGGCGACCTGGGCTTCATGCGCGATGGCGAGGTGTTCGTCACCGGGCGGCTGAAGGACATGCTGATCGTGCGTGGCCAGAATCTCTATCCGCAGGATCTGGAGAAGACCCTCGAACGTGAGGTCGAGGTGTTGCGCAAGGGGCGCGTGGCGGTGTTCGCCGTGGACGACCGGGGCGAAGAGGGCATCGGCGTGGCGGTGGAAGTCAGCCGCAACGTGCAGAAGGCAATGCCCCCCGAGGCGCTGATCAAGACCCTGCGCCAGGTCATCGCCGACGCCTGCCGCCAGGCGCCGGCGGTGGTGTTGCTGCTCAATCCGGGGGCACTGCCCAAGACCTCCAGCGGCAAGCTGCAGCGCTCGGCTTGCCGCCTGCGCATGAACGACGGCAGCCTCGATTGCTACGCCCGCTTCCCGGCCGATGAAGCATCCGCCGAGCAAGGCACCTCAGGCGATGCCCTGCAGGCGCGCATCGCGACAGTGTGGCGCGAACTGCTCAAGGTGGAGGCGGTGGCGGCGGACGATCACTTCCTGCTGCTGGGCGGCAACTCCATCGCCGCCACCCAGGTCACCGCGCGGCTGTCCGACGAGCTGGGCATCACGCTCAGCCTGCGTACCTTGTTCGAGGCGCCGGTATTGGCCGACTACAGTGCCGCGGTGGCTTGCGTGCTGGAGCAGGGCGGGCAGGGCACCGGTGCCATCGCCACCCTCGACCGCGCCAAGGCATTGCCGCAGTCGCTGGCGCAGAACCGCCTGTGGTTGCTGTGGCAACTTGAGCCCCAGTCCGCTGCCTACAACATTCCAGCCGGCCTGCACCTGCGTGGCGAGTTGGACGAGGCGGCGCTGCAGGCGAGCTTCCAGGCGCTGGTCGAGCGCCACGAGTCCCTGCGCACCCGTTTCAGCGAAGTGGATGGCGAGGCCCTGCAGCATGTGCTGGCGCACGCCGAATTTACCTTGCAGCGTGCCGATCTCGAGGGGCTGGACGCCAGCGAGATCGCCAACCGTCGCGAACATGAGGCCCGCCAGCCGTTCGACTTGCGCGAGGGCCCGCTGCTGCGCGTGACCCTGGCACGCCTGGGCGATGAGGAGCACCAACTGTGGGTGACCCTGCATCACATCGTCGCCGACGGTTGGTCGCTGAATATCCTGCTCGAAGAGTTCGCCCGGCTCTACGCCGCACACTGCCAGGGCCAGCAGGCTAGCCTTGCGCCGCTGGCGCTGGGTTACGCCGACTACGGCACCTGGCAGCGCCAGTGGCTGGCAGAGGGCGAGGCTGCGCGCCAGTTGGAATACTGGACGGCGCAACTGGGCGACGACTTGCCGGTGCTCGACCTGTGCACCGACCATCCGCGCTCGGCACTGCGCGAGCAGCGTGCCGCGCGCCTGAACATGAAAGTGCCAGCCAAGCTCGGCGAAGCGCTCAAGGGACTGGCCCGTGACCAGCAGGTGAGCCTGTTCATGGTCCTGCTGGCGGGCTGGCAAGCCTTGCTGCAGCGATACAGCGGCCAGTCCGACATCCGCGTCGGCGTCCCCAACGCCAACCGCCCGCGCCTGGAGACACAGGCCATGGTCGGCTTCTTCATCAACACCCAGGTCATGCGTGCCGAGTTCGACGGCCGTACGCCGTTCGACCAGTTGCTGGCCCAGGTGCGCGAACGCACCCTTGGCGCCCAGGCGCACCAGGACCTGCCATTCGAACAACTGCTCGAAGCACTGCCACAGGCTCGCGAGCAGGGCCTGTTCCAGGTCATGTTCAACCACCAGCAGCGCGACCTGTCCGCGCTGCGCCGCCTGCCCGGGCTGCTTGCCGAAGAACTGCCCTGGCACAGCCGCGAGGCCAAGTTCGACCTGCAACTGCACAGTGAGGAAGATCACCAGGGCCGGCTGACACTGGCCTTCGACTACGCCGCCGAGCTGTTCGAAGCCAGCACGGTCAAGCGTCTGGCCCAGCACCTGCTGGCGCTGCTCGAGCAGGTCTGCGCGCAGCCGCAACTGGCTGTGGGCGAGGTACAACTGCTGGATGAGCCAGCCCGCGCACAAATGCTCGCCTGGGGCCAGGCGCCGGTCGAGCCCGCCAAGACCTTGCTGGTCGAGCAGCTCAACGAACAGGCACGCCTGACACCGGAGCGCATCGCCCTGGTGTGGGAGGGCGGTCAGCTCGACTACGCCAGCCTGCACCAGCAGGCCAACCGTCTGGCCCACTACCTGCGTGACAAGGGTGTCGGCCCGGACACATGCGTGGCCATCGCTGTAGAACGCTCGCCGCAACTGCTGGTCGGCCTGCTGGCGATCCTCAAGGCGGGCGGCGCCTATGTGCCGCTGGACGTCGACTACCCGGCCGAACGCCTGGCCTACATGCTCGCCGACTGTGGCGCGGGCCTGCTGCTGAGCCAGAGCAACTTGCTCGAGCGTCTGCCCCAGGTCGAGGGCGTCAGTACCATCGCGCTGGACCAGTTGCACCTGGACACTTGGCCCAGCCAGGCCCCAGGCCTGCGCCTGGAAGGCGAGCACCTGGCCTATGTGATCTATACCTCCGGCTCCACCGGCCAGCCCAAGGGCGTGGGCAACACCCACGCGGCCCTGGCCGAACGCCTGCAATGGATGCAGGCCACCTATGCGCTGGACGAGCACGACGTGCTGATGCAGAAGGCACCGATCAGCTTCGACGTGTCGGTGTGGGAATGCTTCTGGCCGCTGGTCACCGGGTGCCGCCTGGTGCTGGCCGGCCCCGGTGAACATCGCGATCCACAGCGCATCGCCGCGCTGGTGCAGCAGCATGGGGTGACCACGCTGCACTTCGTGCCGCCGCTGTTGCAGGTGTTTGTCCAGGAGCCGCTGGCCGCGGGTTGCACCAGCCTGCGTCGGCTGTTCTCCGGTGGCGAGGCGTTGCCTGCCAGCCTGCGCGACCGAGCCCTGGCGTTGCTGCCCCAGGTGCAGTTGCACAACCGTTATGGCCCGACCGAGACCGCGATCAACGTCACCCACTGGCACAGCCAGCGCGAGGATGGCGAGCGCTCGCCCATCGGCCGTCCGCTGGCCAATGTGCTGTGCCGTGTGCTGGATGATGAATTCGAACTGACCGCACC
This sequence comes from Pseudomonas wayambapalatensis, assembly GCA_014268975.2. Classification (GTDB taxonomy): domain Bacteria; phylum Pseudomonadota; class Gammaproteobacteria; order Pseudomonadales; family Pseudomonadaceae; genus Aquipseudomonas; species Aquipseudomonas wayambapalatensis. The sequence goes on from CP077096.1 coordinate 2,008,012, forward strand.
GGGCGTGCCGGGCGAGCTGTGCCTCGGTGGCGCAGGCCTGGCCCGTGGCTACCTCGGGCGCCCGGGCCTGACCGCCGAGCGTTTCGTGCCGCAGCCCGATGGCGACGGCCAGCGTCTGTACCGCAGCGGCGACCGCGTGCGCTGGCTGGTGCACGACGGTGCGCTGGAATACCTCGGGCGCCTCGACCAGCAGGTCAAGGTGCGCGGCTTCCGCGTTGAGCCTGAAGAGGTCCAGGCGGTGCTGCTGGCCCAGCCAGGTGTCGAGCAGGCGCTGGTGCTGATCCACCGGGACGCCGTCGGCGCGCAGTTGGTCGGCTACTACAGCGGTGTCGAGCAGAGTGCCGCCTTGCTCGCTACCCTCGGCGCGCAACTGCCCGCCTACATGGTGCCAGCGCAGTTGGTTCACCTGGCGCAGATGCCACTGGGCCCGAGCGGCAAGGTCGATCGCAAGGCGTTGCCGACGCCGGTCTGGCAGCAACGCCAACACGTCGAACCGCAGTCCGCGCTGGAGCAGCAGGTGGCGGCGATCTGGCGCGAGGTGCTGAACCTGCCCCGGGTAGGCCTGCAGGACGACTTCTTCGCCCTTGGTGGCCACTCGCTGCTGGCCACCCAGATCGTTTCGCGCTGCCGTCAGGCCTGCGACGTCGAACTGCCGCTCAAGGCGCTGTTCGAGGCCAGTGAGCTGGGCGCGTTCTGCGCCGAGATCGCGCGGATCCGCGCCAGCGGTGGGTGCAACCTGCAGGGCGAGATCGCCCGAGTCGACCGCCGTCAGGCCGTGCCGCTGTCGTACTCGCAACAGCGCATGTGGTTCCTATGGCAGATGGAACCGGACAGCCCCGCATACAACGTCGGCGGCATGGCGCGTCTACGCGGCGCGCTGCATGTGGACGCCTTCGAACGTGCCCTGCAGGCGTTGATCGTACGCCACGAAACCCTGCGCACCACCTTCCCCAGCATCGACGGCAAGCCCTACCAGTGCGTGGCCGACGACAGCAGCCTGCACCTGGACTGGCAGGACTTCAGCACGCTGCCGGCCGACAATCGCCAGCAACGCCTGCAGCAACTGGCTGACGAACAGGCGCACCAGCCGTTCGACCTGGAGCGTGGTCCGTTGCTGCGCGCCTGCCTGGTCAAGGTGCAGGAGCGTGAGCACTATTTCGTCCTGACCCTGCACCATATCGTCACCGAGGGTTGGGCGATGGACATCTTCGCCCGCGAGCTGGGCGAGCTCTACGAAGCCTTCGTCGACGAACGCGAATCGCCGCTGGCGCCGCTGCCGGTGCAGTACCTGGACTACAGCGTCTGGCAGCGCCAGTGGCTTGAAGGCGGCGAGGGCGCGCGCCAGCTCGACTACTGGAAAGCACGCCTGGGCGACGAGCACCCGGTGCTGGCACTGCCGACCGACCGCCCGCGCCCGGCGGTGCAGAGCCATCGCGGCGAGCTGTACCGCTTCGACCTCGACCCGGCGCTGGTCGAGCGTGTGCATGCGTTCAACAGCCAGCGTGGGCTGACCCTGTTCATGACCATGACCGCCTCGCTGGCCGCCCTGCTGCACCGCTACAGCGGCCAGCGCGACCTGCGTATCGGCGCGCCGGTGGCCAACCGCATCCGTCCGGAAAGCGAGGGGCTGATCGGTGCCTTCCTCAACACCCAGGTGCTGCGTTGCGAACTGGATGGGCAGATGAGCGCCGCCGCGTTGCTCGAGCAGATGCGCCAGACCATCATCGACGGCCAGTCGCACCAGGACTTGCCGTTCGAACAATTGGTCGAAGCCCTGCAGCCGCCGCGCAGCAGTGCCTACAACCCGTTGTTCCAGGTGATGTGCAACGTGCAGCGCTGGGTTTTCCAGCAAAGCCGCACACTGGCGGGCATGCAGGTGGATTACCTGGTCAACGACGCCAGCGCCACCAAGTTCGACCTGTACCTGGAAGTCACCGACCTGGACGGCCGACTGGGCTGCTGCCTGACCTACAGCCGCGACCTGTTCGATGAGCCGCGCATCGCGCGCATGGCCGAACACTTGCAGCAGTTGCTGGCTGCGATGCTGGACGATCCGCAGCAGCGCCTGTGCGAACTGCCGATGCTGTCGGGCGCCGAGCTGCAGGAGCTGGTCGGTCAACTTCAGGGCGAGCAGGACTTCGACCTCGACCAGACCCTGCACGGGCTGTTCGCCGCCCAGGTCGAGCGCACGCCCCAGGCACTGGCGCTGACCTTTGCCGGCCAGCACCTGAGCTACGCCGAACTCGATCAGCAGGCCAACCGCCTGGCCCGTGCCCTGCGTGAGCGGGGTGTCGGCCCGCAGGTGCGGGTGGGCCTGGCGCTGGAGCGCTCGACGCAGATGGTGGTCGGCCTGCTGGCGATCCTCAAGGCCGGTGGTGCCTATGTGCCGCTCGATCCGGAATACCCGCTCGAGCGCCTGCACTACATGATCGAGGACAGCCGCCTGGGCCTGCTGATCGGCCAGCGCGACTTGCTCGCGACCCTCGGCGAGCTGCCGGCCGGTGTGCTCACCTGGAGCCTGGAGGGCGACGCCGCATCGCTGTCTGCCTACAGCGATGCGCCACTGGACAACCTCAACCTGCCGCAGCACCAGGCGTACCTGATCTACACCTCCGGCTCCACCGGCAAGCCCAAGGGCGTGGTAGTCAGCCATGGCGAGATCGCCATGCACTGCCAGGCGGTGATCGCCGACTTCGGCATGCGCAGCGACGATTGCGAGCTGCATTTCTATTCGATCAACTTCGATGCGGCCAGCGAACGCCTGCTCACGCCGCTGCTGTGCGGTGCACGGGTGGTGCTGCGTGCCCAGGGGCAATGGGGCGCAGAAGAGATCTGCGACCTGGTGCGCGAGCAGCAGGTGAGCATTCTCGGTTTCACCCCGAGCTACGGTAGCCAGTTGGCGCAGTTCCTGGCCGCGCGTGGCGAGCAACTGCCGGTGCGTCTGGTGATCACCGGCGGCGAGGCGCTGACGGGCGAACACCTGCAGCGCATCCGCCAGGCCTTTGCCCCGCAGCAGTTCTTCAATGCCTACGGCCCGACCGAAACCGTGGTCATGCCGCTGGCATGCCTGGCACCCGTAACCTTGTCAGCCGATGCGGGCAGCGTGCCGATTGGCCGCATGATCGGGGCGCGCACCGGCTACATTCTCGACGAGGACCTGGCGCTGTTGCCCCAGGGTGGCATTGGTGAGCTGTATGTCGGTGGCGCGGGCCTCGCCCAGGGCTATCACGACCGTCCGGGGCTGTCGGCCGAACGCTTCGTCGCCGACCCCTTCAGCCATGACGGTGGCCGGCTGTATCGCACCGGCGACCTGGTGCGCCTGCGCGCCGACGGGCTGGTCGAGTACATCGGCCGGGCTGACCAGCAGGTGAAGATCCGTGGTTTCCGCATCGAGCTGGGCGAGATCGAAAGCCGCCTGCAGGAGCACGCCGATGTCGAGGAGGCCGTGGTCCTGGCCCTCGACCTGCCGGGCGGCAAGCAACTGGTGGGCTACCTGGTCTGTGATCAGGCCAAAGGTGGCAGCGAGGCCCAGGCGCACCTGCGCGAGGCGGTGAAGGCCCATGCCCGCCAGCACCTGCCTGACTACATGGTGCCTGCGCACCTGGTGCTGCTCGAGCGCCTGCCGCTGATGGGCAATGGCAAGCTCGACCGGCGGGCGCTGCCAGCGCCGGACCTCGAGCAGGCACACCAGCTTTACCAGGCGCCGACCAATGAGCTGGAGACGCAGTTGGCGCGGATCTGGTGTGAGGTGCTCAACGTTTCCCGCGTGGGGGTACAGGACAACTTCTTCGAACTGGGCGGTGACTCGATCCTGTCGATCCAGGTGGTCAGCCGCGCCCGTCAGTTGGGCCTGCAGTTCACCCCGCGCGACCTGTTCCAGCACCAGACCATCCAGACCCTGGCAGCCGTGGTCACCCATGGCGCGGCGCCGACGCATGTGGAGCAGGGGGCGCGTCAGGGCCGTATCGGTCTGACCCCGATCCAGCATTGGTTCTTCGACAGCGAGGTGCCACAGCCACAGCACTGGAACCAGGCGGTGCTGCTGCAAGCACGCAAGCCGCTGCACGCCGAACGGCTGGAGACTGCACTGGCGGCGCTGGTGCAGCATCACGACAGTCTGCGCCTGCGCTTCCTCCAGGCCGCAGATCGCTGGCAGGGCGAATACGAACAGGCGAGTGCCCAGCCGCTGCTGTGGACGGCGACAGTCGCTGACTTCAGTGATTGCCAGGCGCTCTATACCGACGTGCAGCGCAGCCTCGACCTGCAACAAGGGCCCCTGTTGCGCGGCCTGCTGCTGACCGATGGCGCAGGCGAGCAACGCTTGCTGCTGGCCATCCACCACCTGGTGGTCGACGGCGTGTCCTGGCGTGTGTTGCTCGAAGACCTGCAGGCGCTGTATCGCGGTGAAACCCTGGCGGCCAAGACCCATGCCATGGGCGACTGGTCGGCGCGCCTGGCCAGCTATGCCGGCAGCGACTCGCTGCGTGACGAGCTGGACTGGTGGGAGGGGCAACTGGGACGTGTGCGCCGCGAACTGCCGTGCGATCACCCGCAGGGCGGCAACCTGCACCGCCATGCCCGCACCCTGGCTATCGAGCTCGACACCGAGCAGACCCGCCAACTGCTGCAGCAGGCACCAGCGGCCTATCACACCCAGGTCAACGACTTGCTGCTGACCGCCCTGGCCCGCACCCTGAGCCACTGGAGCGGCGATGAGCAGGTGCTGGTACAGCTTGAGGGGCATGGTCGCGAAGGGCTGTTCGAAGACATCGACCTGACCCGCAGCGTCGGCTGGTTCACCAACGCCTATCCGCTGAGCCTGAGCCCGGCAGCCGGTAACAACGATGCCGCGCGCAGTGCTTCGATCAAGGGCATCAAGGAACAACTGCGCCAGGTGCCGCACAAAGGGCTGGGGTATGGCGTGCTGCGCTACCTGGCCGATACTGCGGGGCGTGAGCGCATGGCGGCGTTGCCACAGGCACGCATCACCTTCAACTACCTGGGGCAGTTCGATCAGCAGTTCGACACCAATGCCGTGTTCCAGCCGCTGGATACCCCGGCGGGCCTGGCCCATGACCTGGATGCTCCACTGCCCAACTGGCTGAGCGTGGATGGCCAGGTCTATGGTGGTGCCTTGCAACTGCGTTGGACCTTCAGTGCCGAGCGCTACGACGAAACGACCATCGCCGAGCTGGCCGAAGCCTATCGCCAGGAACTGCTGGCGCTGGTCGCCCACTGTCTGGGCGAGGGCAACGGTAGCTTCACGCCGTCGGACTTCCCGCTGGCCCAACTGACCCAGGAGCAGATCGATACCTTGCCGGTGCCGGCAGCCGAAATCGAGGATGTCTACCCGCTGACGCCGATGCAGGAGGGGCTGCTGCTGCACACCCTGCTCGAGCCGGGCACCGGCATCTACTACATGCAGGACCGCTACCGCATCAACAGTGCGCTGGACCCCGAGCGCTTCGCCCAGGCCTGGCAGGCGGTGGTCGCACGCCATGAGGCGCTGCGCGCATCGTTCAGCTGGAACGCGGGTGAAGCGATGCTGCAGATCATCCACAAGGCGGGCAAGACCCAGGTGGACTACCAGGACTGGCGCGAGCTGGACGACGCCAGCCAGGAGCAACGCCTGCAGACCCTGCACAAGCAGGAGCGCGAAGCCGGATTCGAGTTGCTGCGCGAGGCACCGTTCCACCTGCGCCTGGTGCGCGTGGCCGATGAGCGCTACTGGTTCATGATGAGCAACCATCACATCCTCATCGATGCCTGGTGCCGCTCGTTGCTGATGAACGATTTCTTCGAGATCTACCAGGCGCTGGGCGAAGGCCGTGCCGCGCAGCTGCCGGTGCCGCCGCGCTATCGCGACTACATCGGCTGGCTGCAGCGCCAGGACCTGGACGAGGCGCGTCGCTGGTGGCAGGCCAACCTGGCCGGTTTCGAACGCGCCACGGCGATCCCCAGCGACCGCCCGCTGCGCCATGACCACGCCGGGGACGGCATGGTCGTCGGCGATTGCTACACCCGCCTCGAGGTGAGCGAGGGGGCGCGTCTGCGTGAACTGGCGCAGGCTCATCAACTGACCGTCAACACCTTTGCCCAGGCGGCCTGGGCACTGGTACTGGCCCGCTACAGCGGCGAGCGCGACGTGGTGTTCGGGGTGACCGTTGCCGGTCGCCCGGTGAGCATGCCGCAGATGCAACGCACGGTCGGGCTGTTCATCAACAGCATCGCCTTGCGTGTGCAGTTGCCGGCGGCCGGCGAGCGCCAGAGCGTGCGCCAGTGGCTGCAAGGCCTGCTCGATCGCAACATGCAGTTGCGCGAATACGAGTACCTGCCGCTGGTGGCGATCCAGGAATGCAGCGAACTGCCCAAGGGCCAGGCGCTATTCGACAGCCTGTTCGTGTTTGAAAACGCGCCGGTCGAGAGCAATGTGCTCGACCACGCCCAACACCTGAACGCCAGCTCCGATTCGGGCCGTACCCACACCAACTTCCCGCTGACGGCGGTGTGCTACCCGGGCGATGACCTGGGCCTTCACCTGTCGTTCGACCAGCGCTACTTCGACTACCCGACCGTCGAGCGCCTGCTGGCCGAGTTCAAGCGCCTGCTGCTGGCGTTGGTCGAAGGCTTCGAGGGTGAGGTGCAGGCACTGCCACTGCTGGGGGCCGACGAGCAGCGCTTCCTGCTCGAGGACTGCAACCGCACCGAGCACGCCTACACCCTGGAGCAGAGCTACGTCGAGCTGTTCGAGGCGCGCGTTGCAGCGCACCCCGAGCGTATCGCTGCCCGTTGCCTGGAGGCGTCCTACGACTATGCCGGGCTCAACCTCGCCGCCAATCGCCTGGGGCATGCCCTGGTCGCGGCCGGTGTGAGCATCGATCAGCCCGTCGCCCTGCTGGCCGAGCGTGGCCTGCCGCTGTTGGGCATGATCGTTGGTAGCTTCAAGGCCGGTGCGGGTTATCTGCCGCTGGATCCGGGCCTGCCATCGGCGCGTCTGCAGCGAATCGTCGAGCTCAGCCGCGCGCCGGTACTGGTGTGCAGCGCCGCCTGTGCCGAGCAGGCGGGCCAGTTGCTCGACGAACTGGGTGGGGCGGTGCGGCCGAAACTGCTGGTATGGGAGGATATCCAGGCCAGCCAGGTCGCGGGCCACAACCCCGGTATCTACAGCGGGCCGGACAACCTGGCCTATGTGATCTACACCTCGGGCTCCACCGGGCTGCCCAAGGGCGTGATGGTCGAGCAGCGCGGCATGCTCAACAACCAGTTGAGCAAGGTGCCGTACCTGGCGCTGGACGAACACGACGTGATCGCCCAGACCGCCTCGCAGAGCTTCGATATTTCGGTGTGGCAGTTCCTTGCCGCGCCGCTGTTCGGTGCCAGTGTCGAGATCGTGCCGAATGCCATTGCCCACGATCCACAGGGCTTGCTGGCGCATGTCCAGGCTCGTGGTATCACCGTGCTGGAAAGCGTGCCTTCGTTGATCCAGGGCATGCTGGCCAACGACCTCCAGGCGCTGGATGGCCTGCGCTGGATGCTGCCGACCGGCGAGGCGATGCCCCCGGAGCTTGCGGCCCAGTGGTTGGAGCGCTATCCGCAGATCGGCCTGGTCAACGCCTATGGCCCGGCCGAATGTTCGGACGATGTGGCGTTCTTCCGTGTCGATACCGATTCGACCCGCGGCAGCTACCTGCCTATCGGCACCCCGACTGACAACAACCGCCTGTACCTCTATGGCGAAGAGCAGACGCTGGTGCCGTTGGGCGCAGTGGGCGAGCTGTGCGTGGCCGGTACGGGTGTCGGGCGTGGCTATGTCGGTGACCCGGTGCGTACGGCCCTGGCGTTCATCCCGCATCCACACGGTGCTTCGGGCGAGCGGCTGTATCGCACCGGCGACCTGGCGCGGCGCCGTGCCGATGGTGTGCTCGAATATGTAGGGCGCATTGACCACCAAGTGAAGATCCGCGGCTACCGTATCGAGCTTGGCGAGATCGAAGCGCGCCTGCACGAGCAGCCGCAGATTCGCGATGCGGCAGTCGGTGTCCAGGAAGGCGCCAATGGCAAGCACCTGGTCGGCTACCTGGTTGCCCACCAGGGCGTGATAGCGGATGCCGGCCTGCTCGAGCAGATCAAGCAGCGCCTGCGCGCCGAGTTGCCGGAGTACATGGTGCCGCTGCACTGGGGTTGGTTCGACAAGCTGCCGCACAACGCCAATGGCAAGCTCGACCGCAAGGCACTGCCGGTCATCGAGGTCGGTGGCCAGCACAGCCAGGACTACCTGGCTCCGCGCAGCGAGCTGGAAGAGACCCTGGCCGCTATCTGGGGCGAGGTGCTCAAGGCTGAGCGGGTCGGGGTGCGCGACAACTTCTTCGAACTGGGCGGGCATTCATTGCTGGCCACGCAGATCGCCTCACGCGTGCAGAAGCGCCTGCAACTGAATGTGCCGTTGCGAGCGATGTTCGAGTGCAGCACCGTGGAAGAGTTGGCGGTGTATGTCGAAGGGTTGCAGGGTAGTGCGCTGGATGAGGAGAAGGTGGATCGGTTGAGTGATCTGATGGCGGAGCTGGAGGGGTTGTAATCCAGTTGAGCTGGATATGTAGTGCTGTGGCTGTGCCAAGGGTTGGATCAGTGTCCAACCCTTGGGCTAGTCAGTGCTTTCATTTATTTTGAGTGGAAGGTTTTCTGCGTAAGTTATTAGCAGATATAAAGCTGTTGCGCTTAGTGGGTCGCTGCTTGGCTGCCCCACCAGGCGATTCATCAATCTCGACGATAGCTTCGCTCGGACGGGCGTTTGCAGTGGTCCTCGCTTCTGTCGTTATTGTTTGCAGAGGGATATGCTCCCCTGTTGGGGCGACTTCACGTATTGGCCGGGCAGTAAGTGTTTGTATAGGTGCAGATAGGTCGGATTCAACTGCAAGTGGAGGTGGAGGAGTATCGGCGGAGGTGAGTTCCGGTGTCGGATTTGCTTCAGCGTTCACACGCCCTGCTTCTGCTTGGTCATCGCTGCTGTTTTGCATATTGGCAAGTCGTGTGTTGGTGATATTAATGGCTCTCCTGGTTGTAAAGACCGTGGCGCTGGTATTAAATAAAATATTGAAAAAAGTTATACCAAGCAATACGAGTTCTGGATATGCCTGCGTTGCTGCACCTATCAAAGTGATGATCGCAGTTAAGACCCCCGTGAATCTGAGAGTTGAAGCCAAGGCACTTAACCTTCCATTATTACCCTCAAACGCTGTTTTGTAAGTACGCCAAAAAGTGGCAGCAGGTGTTGGTGACCCTTCTGCGGCATTCCGCGCGAGCGTGGTTGGCTCAAGCTGCAGGCTATACAACGAATACCCTCCGGCACCGGCCGTCAAGCCGTTCGCAGCCAGGATCATTAGCATAATGATCCTCCTGGCATCCTCGAGCGGGTCATCGGCGGCCAGCCCTGTGGGATCGCGCCTGTTGACCGGGTTGTTACCCACCATGCAGAAAAGATTCAAACCGTCGACCAGTCCTGCAGGATCCGCACTCAACCATCTACCGAAGGCGCATAGATAATAACGCCAGCCAAAATAGTAAAGTCCGCTGGCATCGAGTTCTTTTCCCGAATAACGGTGTGTGCGCAGTTGCAAGCTATCGACTTCAATACCGTCCTCATCGACACCTGTCGTCGCGCCGAACGGTGCATATTCTTCCCGTGATACCACCAGGCCTTGCTCGTCGGTTTCCCCACCCACATTGTTCTGGTGATCACTGAATGCGTAGCGCAAATAGCACCGTTCATTGGTGCGATCCGATATCCAGCGCACCTCTTGAATCTGGCTGATGGCGATATGTTGCCGAGGTTGTTCCTGACCTTCCAGCATCCTGATGCGCACTTCGCAATCCTGCACGTAGGTGGTAACGGTCAAAGCCACTTCATTTGATCGCCGGGTCCGATTCACCTTGCGTGAGCGTACTCCGCCACTGGCGTAGTGGTAGTGCTCGGTATCGTTGTCTTCGCCTGGTCGCTCGACCATGACCACCTGATGCAGTTGATTGTCCGCCTGCCATATCAGGGGCCTGCCGCCATCCAGTTGCTTCTGCAGACCGCCCGCCAGAAACCCCTGTTCTGGGGTAAGCGGATGATCTTTGGGCAGTGCCCGGTTGCTGTTGGCGGCAACTTTCAGGTGGCGTGTGCGCGAGCCCGCGCCGCCGTTATGACTGAGGCGGGTCAGGTTGTCGCCGTCGTCATAGCTGAAGTGCTCTGTGTAACGAGTCCATACGGTGCCTCCCTGGCGGTCGGACCTGGCAAAGGCCCGCGCCGCGAACCTGGTGACTGACGCGCGCTCACGACCTGTGGCACAGGTGAGGCGTTGCAGGCTGTCGTAGTTGAATTCACGCCGCGCCGTGATGTGCTGGTTGTCATGCCAGCCTGGGGCGGCGCCCATATCGTCGATGACGGTGATGTTGCCAATGGGGTCGTAGTGATAATGCAAGTCGCTGATCGACAACGGCCCCAACGGATGATCGACGGGACGGGCGATGTGGTGTCGGCTGAGAAGGTTGCTGCGCTGCGAGTAAGTCCAGGTCTGAACCACACCATTACCTGTGATCTTTACCCGCATTTTTCCATCGGCGCGATACTGCACGGTGTCGAGCAGCACAGCGTAGCGTTTGTCGTGCTGCAGTATGGTGTGGCATACCTCACCGCTGAGGTCATGGGTGTGATGCGTGATTACACCGGTTGCATCGGTCTGTCTCAGTAGCTCGCCCAACGCGTTATGTCGAGCGATGTTCGACCACTGCTGTTGTTCCAGTTCGTCTTCACTGCCTTGTGCCCAGTCTGGCTGACTGGCCGAGGGTTGTAGAAGGCGACGCTGGGTTTCCAGGGGCTGGGAAGTCAGTGACAGGGCGGCAGTCGTCGTGACTCCAGCGTTGTCATGATGTTCGATCAGTTGTCCGGCAAGGTTGCGCAACCGGCTCGGGGCGTCGGCGAGCCCATACCGAAGACGCTCGCGCTGGCGCTGAGCGCCCGCGCAGGGCTGTTCGAGAACTGCTTGTGGTCGACCACCTTCTTCTGGCGAGGTATACAAGGTGCGAGTGGCAGTGCCTTGGGCGTTGCTCTTCCACAATGGTTGCCCGGCAATATCGTTGAAACTCAGGGTACGGTCATCGTCCACCGTTTGTTGCGCCAGTACCTGACCGCCCAGGGTGACGATGCTGGTGGCATTGGCAAGAAGCGTGGCTTCGGGCGTTGCGCGCAGTGGACGAGCCCCGAATATCGAGGTGCTCCGTTGTTCGGGCTGTATCTGGACCCGACTGCGCAAAAGCCTGGGTGAACCGCTTTCACCAGGCTGACGCAGCAGTGACAGTTCCAGTACGGGATGACCGCGACTGGAACTGACGGAGGCATGTGGGGTACCGGAATGATGTCGATGCTCGGCGTTGAACATGGGCATGACCAAATGACGATTCAGTAGTGTTCGTCAGTGTAGTTTCGCAACCGATTGCATACACCTGACAGAATTATCAGGTACCCGTCAGCGAGCCTTGTTATTCAGCGCTTGCCGAGTATCTTCCCCAGCATTTCCGGCCGCGGTGCACCCTGCTGGCTCTGCAGTTGCCCTTGCTCATCCTGATAGAAGATCGCCGGTGTCGCACCTAGCCCCATTTCCTCCATCAGTGCCTGGTTGACTGCCAGCTGTTTCTGGGTCGCGTCGGGAATGGTGTCCAGCGCCTTGAGCGTACTGGCCTTGCCGGCGCTTTCGTGGTCTTGCAGTGCCTTGGCAGGGTCTTTTGCCGACAACAGCGCTGCGGATTTGCCCGGGCTGTCCGGGCGGATGATGCCGACCATGATATGGCGCAGTTGCACCTTGCCCGACTCGACCCAGGGCCGCGCCTGTTGCCAGAACATGTTGCAGTACGGGCAGTTGGGGTCGCTGAACAGGTAGACGATACGTGGCGCATCGGTCTTGCCGTCCTGGATCCAGGCGGTCTTTTCCATCTTCGCCCAGATTTCCTTGCTCATCGGTGTGTAGACCAACTTGTCCAACGGTTCGGCGCTCAGGTCCTGGCCTTGCTCATCGAACAGGCTGCCAACCAGCACGTGCTTGCCGTCGGGCGTCAAGTACAGGGCGATGCCGTTGTTGTGGTACTCGGCGGCATAACCGCGCAGGCCATTGGGCGCGTCGAAAGTACCCTTGATTACCGCGCCCTTGGCTTCCATCTGCTGGATCGCCTTTGGCCAGGGCTCGGCCTGCGCCAGGGGCGCGACGAGCAGGGCCAGGGAGAGGGGCAGGAGAGCAGTCAGTCGCATGTCATTTTCCTTGTGCGGCGGGGGCGGGCGCTACGGCCCGCTCTAAAGGCTCCAGGGCGTTGTGCAGGCTGGCGCGGGATAGCTCGCCGAGGTGGCTGCCGACCAGGCGTCCCTCGGCGTTGTAGAACAGGGTGGTGGGCAGGGCCATGGAGCCGACCCGTTGCGCCAGTTGCCCGCTGCCGTCGAACAGCACGTGATTCAGGCTCAGGCCGGTCGTGGCCAGGAAGGTACTGACGCTCTCTGGTGTTTCGCCTTGGTTGACGAACAGGAAGGTCACGTCGGGGTAGTCGCTCTGGGCCTGTTGCAGCACAGGCATCTCACGCCTGCACGGTGGGCACCAGGTGGCCCAGATGTTGATGACCAGTGGTGTGCCGCGGTAGCTGTGCAGGGCCACCGATTCGCCGCTGGCGTTTTGCAGGCTCAGTTCGGGCAGCTCGGTGCCTTTGCTGTACAGGTGGCTGCCCAGGCTCGCCAGCCCCCAGAACAGTGCGCCGCTGAACAGCGCCCAGCCCAGCGGGCGGCGCAGCCCCGGTCGGCGGCGACCCTGCCACAAGGCAGCAGCGATGAGTCCCGCCAGGCCACTCCAGAGCTGGAAGCCGCCATCGCGAATGTCGATGATCTGCACAGGGTCATCGCGGTACATCGCCCAGTACTCCAGGACGAAGCCCGCACGGGCGCAGAGGAGCCCGACCAGAAACAGGTTGAACAGCGCCGATTCGGGGCTCTCGCCGCCACGGCGAGCGACCCACCAGCCGACCAGGCAGGCGATGCCCAACGCTGCAAGCAACAGCAGGTGGTTCAAGGCCATGGTCAGCGGCCCCAAGGTTACCGTCAGCATCAGCCTTGACTCCTGGTCTGGGCCCAGTGTTGCAGGAATGCAGCGGCGTCGATTTCACCGGTGATGCGTCGGGCGCGCCGCTCGTCACCTTCCGGGCCGATCCAGATCAGGCTGGGCGGGCCTGGAACCTGGTAGCGCTGCAGCAATTCGCGGCTGGCAGGGGTGTCGGCGGTGACGTCCAGGCGCAGCATTTGCACGCCGTCGAGGCTGGCCTGGACATCGCCGCGGGCGAACACCTGTTTCTCCATCACTTTGCACGATACGCACCAGTCGGCGTAGTAGTCGACCAGCACCCACTGGTTGCGTGCCTTGGCGGCATCCAGTTCACGCTGCAGGTCCTGTGGGGTGTTGACGGTGATGACCCGTGCATTGTGGACATTACCGGCGGTTGTCGTGCCGCCGCCGGTGAAGGGCTGCAGCGGTTGCCAGAGATCGTTGCCTCCTGCGGCGGCACCGACCAGCAGCAGGCCACCCCAGAGGCTACCGAGTAACGGTAGGGCGCGCAGCGCCGGTAAACGCTTCAGGGCAGGCCAGGCCGCCCAGGCCAGGGCAATCAGCCAGGCGCCGACCAGTGCCAGCAGCAGCGGCTCGGGCAGCAGGCTGCGTAAGGTGTACAGGGCCATGGCCAGGAAGACGAAGCCGAACACGCCCTTGACCAGGTTCATCCAGGCTCCTGGGCGTGGCAGGTAGCGGTTGCCCAGGGTGACCAACAACAGCAGCGGTACGCCCATGCCCAGCCCCAGGCTGAACAGCACCAGTGCGCCTTGCACCACATCGCCGCTCTGGGCGATATAGAGCAGGGCACCGGCCAGTGGCGCGGTCATGCACGGCCCCATCAGCAGGCCAGAGAGCGCGCCAAGCAACGCTGCGCCATACAGGTTGCCGCCACGTGTTCCCTGACCTGCACGATCGAGGCGATCACGCACGGCGGCGGGCAGTTGCAGTTCGAAGGCGCCGAACATCGGCAGGGCGAGCAACACGAACAGACCCGCCAGGCTGCCCAACAGCCAAGGTTGTTGCAGCCACGCCTGGAGGCTCGCGCCGAGCAATGCCGCGACCACACCCAAGGCGGCGTACACCAGCGCCATGCTCAATACATAGACCCCGGCCAGCACCCAGCCGCGTCGGGCACTTGCGCCATTGCCCATGACCAGTCCGGCGAGGATGGGCAGCATCGGCAGGGAGCAGGGGGTGAACGCCAGCAGCAGTCCCAGGCCGAAGAAGGCCAGCAGGCTCCAGGCCAGGCTGCTGTGTTGCAGGCCGCTGGCCAGGGCCTGGTCGCTGGCTTGTCCGCTGTCGGCTGCGGCTGGCGCAGAGAGCGCAGGCTGGCCGCCCAGGTCGATCACCGTGGTTTGCGGTGGATAGCACAGCCCGGCATCGGCGCAGCCCTGCCAGCCCAGTCGCAGTTCTCCAGTGGCATTGGCGGGCAGCAGCAATTGGAGTTCGGTGCGGTAGACGGCGCTATCACCGAAGAACTCATCGTGATGGTTGAGGGCAGGAGGCAGTTGCGGTTGCTGATCGACGGGAATGCCGTCGAATTTGAGGCGCTTCTGGTAGAGGTAGTAGCCGTCCTTGATCTGGAAATAAAGGCGCATCTGCCCGGAGGGCAGGCGATCCTGACTCAGGACGAAAGCCTGGTTCACCGGCAGGAAATCCGACTTGGGAGCGAAGGGATTGGCCTGGAGTTGGCCGGCGAGCAGGAATGTCAGGAAGAGCAGGAGAACACGCATGTCGACGCCTTGGCAGTGCATTGAGTGCACCATGCTGGAGCAGGCTGATTAACCGAAAGTTAACCCGGTTCGACATGAGGCCCTGCCGGTTGTTCCGGCAGGGCCTTGGTCGGGTCACATGTCGTCGAAGTAGCGCTCGTGCCAGTCCACCAACGGTTGTGGTGCGTTCAGTTTCTGGCCATAGATCACCGAGTAGGACAGCACGTTCTGCACATACTGACGTGTCTCGTCGAACGGAATCGACTCGACCCAGACATCGAAGCTCAGGTGCTTGGCGCCCTTGAGCCACTGACGTACGCGACCGGGGCCTGCGTTGTAGGCGGCCGACGCCAGCACGCGGTTGCCGTTGAACTGGCCGTGTACCTGGCTCAGGTAGGCGGCGCCGAGCTGGATGTTCTTGTCCGGATCGAGCACCTGCGCAGGTGAGGCCAGGGGGATGCTGAACTTGCGCGCGGTCTCCTTGGCGGTTCCTGGCATCAGTTGCATCAGGCCGCTGGCGCCCACCGGCGAGCGGGCATCGTCCATGAAGGCACTTTCCTGGCGGGTGATGGCGAACACCCAGCTGGAGTGCAGGCCGCGGACCTTGGCTTCACGTACCAGGGTATCGCGGTGAGCCATCGGGAAGCGGATGTCCAGGTCGTCCCAGTACTTGGCCTGGCTGATGGTACGAATGGCCGGGAAGTACCAGCGCAGGTCGTAGGCCAGGCGGGCCTGGGCGACCATTTCCTCACGGTTGAAGTGGCGGCTGACGTGGTACCACTCGCGGCGCCCTTCGACGATCTGGCCACGGGCGTGGAACTCCAGGGCGCGGCGCACGCCGGGGGTGTTGCGCACCTTGTTGATCAACTGCTGGCTTAGCACCAGAGGCTTGTTGTTGAGCTGGTAAGGTGTCTGCGCGCGGTCGGCAGCAAGGAAGCCATAGAAGTCGCGCTCACGCGAGACATTCTTGTAGAGCAGTGGGATCTGCGGGTTGTTCGGTTGTGCCAGCTCCAGGCTGCGCGCCTGCCAGTAACGCCAACGGCTGCTGTCGGCCAGATCCTGGGGCAGGCGGCGGCTCAGTTCGTAGGCTTCTTCCCAGCGCCCGAGACGCAGGAGCAGGCGCATGCGCCATTCGCTGACGGTGTTGTCGCGCAGTTCCGGGTCGTAGCGGGTCATCAGGTCGAGGGCGCGCGGATCGTAGCGCCGCGCTAGCGTGAGGCCGATCTCGCGGGCGATGGCGACCTTCTCATCGCGGGAGAAATGCATGCGTTGTGCGTAGTCGTCGAGCAGTGCCATGGCTTGCTCGGGATCCTGCCGCGCCAGGCGGCGCAGGCCGAGGCTGACCACATCGGACATCGCCTCGTTGACCGGGGTGAAGCGCGAAGGCTGCTTGAGCAGCTCGGGCTTTTGCGCCACGTCGACCAGCAGCTTGCCCTGTGGGCCGAGTGTGGTGAGCGTTTGCACCAGGTTGTTGGCCAGGCTGTAGTTGCGCGCCTCGGCCGCCAGTTTGGCGCGCTGCCAGCGGCGAGCCTCGGTGAGCTGGCCTTCTGCGGCCCACAGGCCGAACAGGGTATCGCAGGCCGCAGGTTGCGACTTGCCGACGTTCCACAGTTTTTCGGCGGTGGCGAAGCCTTCGGCGCGCAGCCCGTTGGTCAACTGGTACTGGCCGTTGAGGCAGTCCAGTTCTGTGAAGTTCAGCTTCGGGTCATAGTATTTGGCGAAGGTCTTCCAGTCGCCGCGTTCGGCCTGCCAGCGCAACCAGCGCAGTTTCATCCAGTTGGCCTGGGGCAGGTCGCCGTGCTTGGCGAGGAAACCTTCGATTTCCTCGTTGCTGGCAGTCTTCAGCCGCGCGGTGAGTTCGTCGTAGGCCAGGTAGGGTGTGAGCGGATAGTCGCTGAGCGCTTGGGCATAGCGCAGGTAGGGGCCCTTGTCGCCTTTGGCGAGGGCACGCTTGGCCTCGTCGTAGTACTGGCGCTGCTGGGTGATGTCGATGGCCTGTGCAGCACTCGCGGTCGTGGCGGTGAGCACCAGGCAGGAAACGAATTGGAACAGGCGGCTGCGCATGATACGTCCGGGCAGTTGAACCATGAAAAGTGACGGCGAAGCCAGCACTGTTGAAATCTTGTTTCCTTAGCTTAGCCGTTTGCCTGCGGTGGATGAAAGCATTGGGCTTGTATCGAATCGTTAACGCCGACCACGCGTCGCCAAGCGCGCGCCGTCATCGCATCTGGAATGTCACGCAGGGGCGAAGTAGGCGTGAAAGTCAGGTAGAATGCGCGCCCGGTTTTTGGAGATGATCATGACCCTGCTCAAATTCAGCGATGTGTCCCTCGCGTTCGGCGCCATGCCGCTGCTGGACAAAGTGTCCTGGCAGATCGCCCGTGGCGAGCGGGTGTGCATCATCGGCCGCAACGGCACCGGCAAGTCGAGCATGCTGCGCCTGGTCAAGGGTGAGCAGAAACCCGACGAAGGGGAAATCTGGCGTGCGCCGGCACTGAAGATCGGTGAGCTTCCGCAGGAGTTGCCGGTGGCCGACGATCGCAGTGTGTTCGATGTGGTCGCCGAGGGCCTCGACGGCGTCGGTGCGCTGCTCGCCGAATATCACCACCTGAGCCAGAACATCCAGAATGATGCCGACCTGGACAAGCTGATGCATGTCCAGCATGAGCTGGAGGCCCGCGACGGCTGGCGTCTGCAGCAGGTCGTGGAGAGCACCCTGAGCCGCCTGCAGCTGCCGGCCGACAAGACCCTCGCCGAGCTGTCCGGCGGCTGGCGCCGTCGCGTGCTGCTGGCTCAGGCCCTGGTGTCCGAGCCTGACCTGCTGCTGCTCGACGAACCGACCAACCACCTGGACATCGGTGCCATCGCCTGGCTCGAAGAGGCCCTGAGCGGCTTCAACGGCGCCGTGTTGTTCATCACTCACGACCGCTCGTTCCTGCAGAACCTGGCCACGCGGATCCTCGAGCTGGACCGCGGCGGGCTGATTGACTGGAACGGCGACTACGCCAGCTTCCTGGTGCACAAGGAGGCTGCGCTGGCCGCCGAGGAAACCGCCAATGCGCTGTTCGACAAGCGCCTGGCCCAGGAAGAGGTCTGGATCCGCCAGGGCATCAAGGCCCGGCGTACCCGTAATGAAGGTCGTGTGCGTGCCCTCAAGGCCCTGCGCGTGGAGCGCAGCGAGCGTCGCGAGCGCCAGGGCAGGGCGAACATCCAGATCGAGGTCGCCGACAAGTCCGGCAAGCAGGTGATGGTGCTGGAAAACGTCAGCTTCGCGCACCCTCAGGGGCCGAAGCTGGTCAAGGATTTCTCCATGGTCCTGCAGCGCCAGGACCGCATCGGCCTGCTCGGCGCCAACGGCACCGGCAAGACCACCCTGCTCAAGCTCATGCTGGGTGACCTGGAGCCGACCGCCGGCAAGGTCGATCGCGGCACCAAGCTGGAGGTGGCCTACTTCGACCAGATGCGTCACCAGCTCGACCTCGAGAAGACGGTGATCGACAACCTCGCCGAAGGTCGCGACTTCATCGAGATCGATGGTCAGAATCGCCACGTGTTGAGCTACCTCGGAGACTTCCTGTTCAGCCCCCAGCGTGCACGCACGCCGGTCAAGGCGCTGTCTGGTGGTGAACGTGCGCGTCTGTTGCTGGCCAAGCTGTTCAGCAAACCGGCCAACTTGCTGGTGCTGGACGAGCCGACCAACGACCTGGACGTCGAGACGCTCGAGCTGCTTGAGGAAGTGCTGTCCAACTTCAAGGGCACGGTACTGATGGTCAGCCACGACCGGGCCTTCCTCGACAACGTGGTCACCAGCACCCTGGTGTTCGAGGGTGAGGGCAAGGTGCGTGAGTACGTGGGTGGCTATGAAGACTGGATCCGCCAGGGGGGCTCGCCGAAGCTGCTGGGCGTGACCGAGAGCAAGGGCGGCAAGTCCGAGCTCAACAGTGCGGTGGTCGAGAAGGTTGCGGTAGAGGTCGCCCCGGAGCCCGTGGCGCCTGTGGTGGCCGACAGCAGCAAGAAAAAGCTGAGCTACAAACTGCAGCGTGAGCTGGAGATGCTGCCTGGGCAGATCGATGCGCTGGAGCAGAAGATGGCGGTGCTGCAGGAAGAGGTGAATGCGCCTGGCTTCTATCAGCGGCCGATTGGCGAAACGTCGGACGTGCTGGCCAAGCTCGAGACGTTGCAGGCTGAGCTGGATGTGCTGGTCGAGCGCTGGGCCGAGCTGGAAGGTTGAGTCGATCGAGCCGGCCCTATCGCGGGACAAGTCGCAGCGATAGGGCCGGCTCGGGCTATATCATTCTTTCTTCTGCAACCGCACCGCCAGCACATCGCACGGTGCTCCATGCAGGACGTCATTGGCCGTGGAGCCCAGTAGCAGCGCCAGGCCATGGCGGCCATGGCTGCCGACCACGATCAGGTCGCACTTCTGATCCTTGGCCAGTTGGTGGATTTCCTGGCGCGGCTGGCCGTAGGTCAGGTGCGAATCGCCGCGATTGATGTCTGGATATTTGTTGAACAGGCGATCCATGCGTTCCTTGGCCTGGTCGAACTGCTGTTGCTGCAGTTGCGACAGGTCCATCGGCACGTCGCCACCAAATGCCATGGCCATCGGCTCGACGATATGCACCAGCGAGACCTTGGCGTTCGACGGTTTCGCCAGTGCCATGGCACGTTTGATCACTGGGTCGCATTCTTCGGTCAGGTCGACGGCAACCAGAAGATGTTCGTAGGACATGAGCGGCACTCCTGACAATCGCAATAGTGAAAGTATGGTCGCTTTCTGGCAGGCCTTGCGTGAAAAAGACTAACCCGCTCATTTGCAACGCTTTATGGGAACTACAGATATGACGGTATGGCTGGTGGTGTCAATCCTTGCGCTGATTCTCAGCCCGCTGGCCTGGTTGCGACCGTCGCGCAAGCAGAGCGAACAGATGAGCCTGCGCCTGGAGGGGCGGCGCATGGGTCTGGCCATGCAGCTGGCGCCCCAGGAGTGGCCGCACTGGCTGGAAAACCAACCGCCAAGCCCGTGCCCACAGTACTACCGCGGGCGGCGCAAGGGGCGAGAGGATAGCTGGTGCTACTGGCAGGTCAGCCCGGGCGTGTGGTGGAACAAATGGCGCGAACCCTGCCAGGAGCCACGTCTGGCGGAGTGTTTTGCGCGGTTGCCGGCCAGTGTCTACAAGGTGGAGGCCGATACCCGCATGATCGCCTTGTACTGGAGCGAGCGCGGCGAAAAATCTGTATTGCAGGATATTGCCCACACCCTCGAAACCCTCGCCTGAGGCATGCGCAAAAAAAAGTGGGAGCAGGGCAACCCTGATCCCACAGTGGTGAAGCTGGCCAGGCAGGCCGGGAAAACATTCGATTCGAGGGCAGTGTAGACCCTTGTCTCCAATGTGCACATGAAAAATCAGCAGGCTGGCAGCGCAACTGACCCCACCAGCCATTGGCCGATCGTCGACATGAATGATCGAAAATCACTGTCATCATGTTTTATCCCCTGGTGTTACAAAATGACTGGAAAGTCGCGTTTTCCGGGTGCTTTCGAGCATTTGACAACGCCGACCTTTTCGGAGAATGTGTGCGTACCCAAATCAAACGGGCGTATGAATTGAGCGTTTGTATGTTCACATCGCTCGTACAGAATCCCGACTAGCGCGCTGACGGGTGTGCCTGGGGGAGGGGCGTAAAGCCGGCCTTCCTGCCAGTGATCGGCGTGTACAGTTCAGCTTCCATATCGTGGAGATCAGTTGATGATTTACGAAGGTAAAGCCATCACGGTTAAGGCTCTTGAAAGCGGCATCGTCGAACTGAAGTTCGACCTCAAGGGTGAGTCCGTCAACAAATTCAACCGCCTTACCCTGAACGAGCTGCGTCAGGCCGTAGACACCATCAAGGCCGACGCCTCCATCAAGGGTGTGATCGTCAGCAGCGGCAAGGACGTGTTCATCGTCGGTGCCGACATCACCGAATTCGTCGACAATTTCAAGCTGCCCGAAGCCGAGCTGGTGGCCGGCAACCTGGAAGCCAACCGTATCTTCAGCGACTTCGAAGACCTCGCGGTGCCAACCGTCGTGGCCATCAACGGCATCGCCCTGGGCGGCGGCCTGGAAATGTGCCTGGCGGCGGATTACCGCGTCATGTCCAGCAGCGCCAAGATCGGCCTGCCGGAAGTCAAGCTGGGCATCTACCCGGGCTTTGGCGGCACCGTTCGCCTGCCGCGTCTGATCGGCTCGGACAATGCCATCGAGTGGATCGCCTCGGGCAAGGAAAACCGCGCCGAAGACGCCCTGAAAGTGGGCGCCGTCGATGCCGTGGTCGCCCCTGAGCTGCTGCAGGCCGGTGCCCTGGACCTGGTCAAGCGCGCCATCAGCGGAGAGCTGGACTACAAGGCCAAGCGTCAGCCCAAGCTCGAGAAGCTCAAGCTCAACGCCATCGAGCAGATGATGGCCTTCGAAACCGCCAAGGGCTTTGTCGCCGGTCAAGCCGGCCCGAACTACCCGGCTCCGGTCGAAGCCATCAAGACCATCCAGAAGGCCGCCAACTTTGGCCGTGACAAGGCCCTGGAAGTCGAAGCCGCAGGCTTTGCCAAGCTGGCCAAGACCTCGGTCGCCGAGAGCCTGATCGGCCTGTTCCTGAACGATCAGGAGCTCAAGCGCAAAGCCAAGGCCCATGACGAGATCGCTCGTGACGTGAAGCAGGCTGCCGTACTCGGCGCCGGCATCATGGGTGGCGGTATCGCCTACCAGTCGGCGGTCAAGGGCACGCCGATCCTGATGAAGGATATCCGTGAAGAAGCCATCCAGCTGGGCCTGAACGAAGCGTCCAAGCTGCTTGGCAAGCGCGTCGAGAAAGGTCGCCTGACCCCGGCGAAGATGGCCGAGGCACTCAACGCCATTCGCCCGACCTTGTCGTATGGCGATTTCGCCAACGTCGACATCGTCGTCGAGGCCGTGGTCGAGAACCCGAAGGTCAAGCAGGCGGTGCTGGCCGAGGTGGAAGGGCAGGTCAAGGAAGACGCGATTCTGGCGTCGAACACCTCGACCATTTCGATCAACCTGCTGGCCAAGGCCCTCAAGCGTCCGGAAAACTTCGTTGGCATGCACTTCTTCAACCCGGTGCACATGATGCCGCTGGTCGAAGTCATTCGTGGCGAGAAGTCCAGTGAAGTGGCGGTCGCCACCACCGTGGCCTACGCCAAGAAGATGGGCAAGAACCCGATCGTGGTCAACGACTGCCCGGGCTTCCTGGTCAACCGCGTACTGTTCCCGTACTTCGGAGGCTTCGCCAAGCTGGTCAGCGCAGGCGTCGATTTCGTGCGCATCGACAAGGTCATGGAGAAGTTCGGCTGGCCGATGGGCCCGGCCTACCTGATGGACGTGGTCGGCATCGACACCGGCCACCATGGTCGCGACGTGATGGCTGAAGGCTTCCCGGATCGCATGAAGGACGATCGCCGCTCCGCCGTCGACGCCCTGTACGAAGCCAATCGCCTGGGTCAGAAGAACGGCAAGGGCTTCTATGCCTACGAAACCGACAAGCGCGGCAAACCGAAGAAAGTCGCCGACGCGTCCGTGCTGGACGTGCTCAAGCCGGTGATCTTCGAGCAGCGTGAAGTCAGTGACGAGGACATCATCAACTGGATGATGGTGCCGCTGTGCCTGGAGACCGTGCGCTGCCTGGAAGATGGCATCGTCGAAACTGCAGCCGAGGCGGACATGGGCCTGGTCTACGGCATCGGTTTCCCTCCCTTCCGCGGTGGTGCGCTGCGCTACATCGATTCGATCGGTGTTGCCGAGTTCGTTGCCCTGGCCGACAAGTACGCCGATCTGGGTCCGCTGTACCACCCGACTGCGAAGCTGCGTGAAATGGCCAAGAACGGCCAGCGCTTCTTCAACTGAACGGCCACGAGCTAGAGCGAGATTATTGATATGAGCCTGAATCCAAGAGACGTGGTGATTGTCGACTTCGGTCGCACGCCGATGGGCCGTTCCAAGGGTGGCATGCACCGCAACACCCGCGCCGAAGACATGTCGGCGCACCTGATCAGCAAGCTGCTGGAGCGCAACGACAAGGTCGATCCGAAGGAAGTCGAGGATGTGATCTGGGGCTGCGTCAACCAGACCCTGGAGCAGGGTTGGAACATCGCGCGCATGGCGTCGCTGATGACCCCGATCCCGCACACCTCCGCCGCCCAGACCGTCAGCCGCCTGTGCGGCTCGTCGATGAGCGCGCTGCACACCGCTGCCCAGGCGATCATGACCGGCAACGGCGATGTATTCGTGGTCGGTGGTGTCGAGCACATGGGGCACGTCAGCATGATGCACGGCGTCGACCCGAACCCGCACCTGTCCTTGCACGCCGCCAAGGCTTCCGGGATGATGGGCCTGACTGCGGAGATGCTCGGCAAGATGCACGGCATCACCCGTGAGCAGCAGGACCTGTTCGGTCTGCGTTCGCACCAGTTGGCTCACAAGGCCACCGTCGAAGGCAAGTTCAAGGATGAGATCATCCCGATGCAGGGCTATGACGAGAACGGCTTCCTCAAGGTCTTTGACTACGACGAAACCATTCGTCCCGAGACCACCCTCGAGGGCCTCGCTGCGCTCAAGCCGGCGTTCAACCCCAAGGGTGGCACTGTCACCGCCGGTACCTCGTCGCAGATCACCGACGGTGCCTCGTGCATGATCGTCATTTCCGGCCAGCGTGCCATGGACCTCGGTATCCAGCCATTGGCCGTGATTCGTTCGATGGCAGTAGCCGGTGTGGATCCGGCGATCATGGGTTATGGCCCGGTGCCTTCGACTCAGAAAGCCCTCAAGCGCGCGGGTCTGACCATCGCCGACATCGATTTCTTCGAGCTCAACGAAGCCTTCGCCGCACAGGCCCTGCCAGTGCTGAAGGATCTGAAAGTGCTCGACAAGATGGATGAGAAGGTTAACCTGCACGGCGGCGCCATCGCCCTGGGCCACCCGTTTGGTTGCTCCGGTGCACGGATTTCCGGCACCTTGCTCAACGTCATGAAGCAGAATGGCGGTACGCTGGGTGTGGCGACCATGTGTGTCGGCCTGGGTCAGGGCATCACCACTGTCTTCGAACGCGTCTGATCGCTTCGCGGGACAGCAGCCGGGGCCTAGTGCCCCGGTTTTTTGTTTTTTACAGGATTTGTTCAAGAGGGTGGGCGGCATGCAGATACAACCAGGCGTATACCGGCATTACAAAGGGCCTGAGTACCGTGTCTTCAGCGTTGCGCGGCACTCGGAGAGCGAAGAGTGGATGGTGTTCTACCAATGCCTGTATGGTGACTATGGGTTCTGGGTACGTCCACTTTCGATGTTCCAGGAGTCGGTCGAGGTTGACGGCGAGCAGGTGCCACGCTTTGCTTTGGTCAAGGCCGAAGAGGGGCTTTCGGCACTGGCCGGGAAGCCCTGCGAGTGATCGACCGCGCTTGACCTCACTCTTTTGCCACTATATATAGCGGTGCCGCGTCCGGCACCTGACGCGTTTTTCATCTTCAGATTCAGGAATACTCCGATCCATGGGCAAATCGCTGGTCATTGTGGAATCCCCGGCCAAGGCCAAGACCATCAACAAGTACCTGGGCAGCCAGTACGTGGTGAAGTCGAGTATCGGCCATATCCGAGACCTCCCCACCAGCGGTTCGGCCAGTACGGCCAAGGAACCGGCGGCCAAGCGCGGCAAGACCGCGGGTGAGGCTCCGGCGCTGACGCCAAAGGAGAAAGCCCGGCGCCAGTTGGTGGCGCGCATGGGCGTCGACCCGGAGGCCGGCTGGAAAGCCAAGTACGAGATCCTTCCCGGCAAGGAGAAGGTGATCGATGAGCTGCGCCGCCTGGCCAAGGATGCCGACACCATCTATCTCGCAACCGACTTGGATCGCGAGGGGGAAGCCATTGCCTGGCACCTGCGCGAAGCCATCGGGGGAGATGACAGCCGTTACAAGCGCGTGGTGTTCAACGAAATCACCAAGAAGGCCATCCAGGAGGCGTTTTCGCAGCCTGGCGACCTGGATATCGCTCGGGTCAACGCCCAGCAGGCGCGGCGCTTCCTCGATCGCGTGGTGGGCTACATGGTTTCGCCGCTGCTGTGGTCCAAGATCGCCCGTGGCCTGTCTGCCGGTCGTGTGCAATCGGTAGCAGTGAAACTGGTGGTCGAGCGTGAGCGCGAGATCCGTGCGTTCAATCCCGAGGAGTATTGGGAGGTCCATGCTGACCTGGGTACTGCGAAGAACGCCAAGGTGCGCTTCGAAGTGGCGCGCGAGAACGGCGAAGCCTTCAAGCCGTTGAACGAAGCGCAGGCCATGGCGGCGCTGGAGAAGCTCAAGGCTTCCAGCTACAGCGTGATCAAGCGTGAGGATCGCCCGACCAGCAGCAAGCCGTCGGCGCCCTTCATCACCTCGACCTTGCAGCAGGCGGCAAGCAATCGCCTGGGCTTCGGGGTAAAGAAGACCATGATGATGGCCCAGCGTCTGTATGAAGCCGGTTACATCACCTATATGCGTACCGACTCGACCAACCTGTCGACCGATGCCGTTGAAATGGCGCGCAGCTACATCGAAAGCGAGTTTGGCAAGCAGTACCTGCCGGCCGCTCCGGTCGTCTACGGCAGCAAGGAAGGGGCACAGGAGGCGCACGAAGCGATTCGTCCGTCCGACGTCAACACCCATCCGACCAAACTCAGCGGCATGGAACGCGATGCCGAGCGCCTGTACGAGCTGATCTGGCGCCAGTTCCTGGCCTGCCAGATGCCACCGGCGCAGTACCTGTCCACGAGCGTCACCGTGGCGGCTGGCAACTTCGAGTTGCGTGCCAAGGGGCGTATTCTCAAGTTCGACGGTTACACCCGCGTATTGCCTCAGCAGGCCAAGCCGGGCGAGGACGACGTGCTGCCGGAAATGGGGCAGGGCGAGACGCTCAAGTTGATCCAGCTCGATCCGAGCCAACATTTCACCAAGCCGCCAGCGCGCTTCACTGAAGCGAGCCTGGTCAAGGAAATGGAAAAGCGCGGTATCGGTCGTCCGTCGACCTATGCAGCGATCATTTCCACCATCCAGGACCGCGGTTACGTGACCCTGCACAACCGCCGCTTCTACTCCGAAAAGATGGGCGACATCGTCACCGAGCGTTTGTCGGAAAGCTTCTCCGATCTGATGGACTACGGTTTCACCGCCGGCATGGAGGAGAACCTCGATGATGTGGCCCAGGGTGAGCGTGACTGGAAGAACGTGCTCGATGAGTTCTACGGCGATTTCAGCAGAAAGCTGCTGGCGGCCGAGTCCGCCGAGAATGGCATGCGTGCCAACCAGCCGACCCTGACCAACATTCCATGCAAGGAATGTGGTCGCCCCATGATGATCCGTACCGCGTCCACCGGAGTGTTCCTCGGCTGTTCGGGCTATAGCCTGCCACCGAAAGAGCGCTGCAAGGCTACTGTGAACCTGGTGCCGGGCGACGAAATCGCGGCGGATGACGAAGGTGAGTCCGAGTCGTTGGTGCTGCGCGGCAAGCACCGCTGCCCGATCTGTTCGACGGCGATGGATGCCTATCTGCTCGACGAGAAGCACAAGCTGCATATCTGCGGTAACAACCCGGATTGTGCCGGCTACGAGATCGAGGAAGGCAGCTACCGTATCAAGGGGTACGAAGGGCCGAGCCTTGAGTGCGACAAGTGCGGCAGCGAGATGCAGCTCAAGACCGGCCGCTTCGGCAAGTTCTTCGGTTGCACCAACCCGGCGTGCAAGAACACCCGCAAGCTGCTCAAGAGCGGTGAGGCGGCGCCACCGAAGATGGACAAGGTGGAGATGCCGGAGCTCAAGTGCGAGAAGGTCGATGACACCTACGTGCTGCGTGACGGTGCCTCGGGCTTGTTCCTGGCGGCAAGCCAGTTCCCGAAGAATCGCGAGACCCGTGCGCCATTGGTGCTTGAGATCATCCCGCACAAGCACGAGATCGACCCCAAGTACCACTTCCTCTGCGATGCGCCGCAGAAGGATCCGGACGGTCGTCCGGCGGTGATCCGCTATAGCCGCAAGACCAAGGAGCAGTACGTGCAATCCGAGGTAGACGGCAAGCCGACAGGCTGGAAGGCGTTCTACGACGGCAAGGTGTGGAAGGTCGAAGACAAGCGCTGATTCTTCGGTGTTTTGATTAGGGCCGCTTTGCGGCCCTAATCATTTATGATGCAGCTATTCGCCTTGCTGCCTATGGGAGGTCATCCGAAATGGCCCAGGAACTCTACACCCGCACCAACCAGAAACTGTTCTTTGCAGGCCTGGCCCTCGAGTCCATGGCCAAGGCAGGGCAGAGCCAGGCCATGAACGCCCAGGGCCTGATCCAAGCTGAGCGCGAAGCGGCGTTGTTCCATCTGTATGGGGCGTTGCTCGGGCTGTGTCACGAGATTGCTGGTTTCTATCGCCTGCCGCAGGCGAAGGCGTCCCGTGCGGAGCTGTTGCTTGACGATGAAACGCTGAAGACCGTTGCCATTCCGGAAATGGCCGAGATGCTTGAGCTGGCACGCCAGCCGCAAACCTGGCTGGCGCAGTTGATCAAGGCTTATGCCGATTTGTTCCAACCACCGGTCGCGAAGAAAGTCGCCAAGACCGATGTCACCCAGCCGTTGATTCAGGCCGTCAATCTCGATGAAGTCGAGGAAATCGTGCTGTCTCGGGAACAGTTGGAAGAGTGGCGGCAGAACCTCAAAGGGCTTGTAAGACGTTTCCGGGAAGCGTTGAGTGAGTGCTGACAATCTGCGCGGCTGGTACACTACTCGCCTTTCGTGAACAGCAGGCCCTTTATGTCAACGTCCTTTCTAGAAATTGTCGAATTGCCTGATGGCCGGATCGAACTGCGCCGTGCCGAGGACGAGGGTTCGCTGGTTACCCTGGATTTCTCCGAAGATGCCAAGGCATTTCTTCAAGGGCAGCATGTAGAAGTGGCCAAAGCCATGCTCAGCGTTGGTGTGCAGATGGCAGGTAAATTGATCGAAGGCGACTTCGAGCGTGATGAGGGGCCGCGTGTTCTGCATTGAACACGCCAGTTGAGTCATCATTGCAGATCGTACAGGCAAAGCCTGAACATCAGCCGAGGCGGATGTTCAGGCTTTGTGCGTTTCCGCAGGTGGCGGCACGAACGAGCTGTTGGCGGATGCTGGTATTGACGTTGCCGAGCCAGCTGACCACGGTGTGACTATGGCCCAGGCGTAGCGCTTCGCAGGCCAGTTGCAGGGCGCTTTGGTTGCTTCCGGGGTGCAGCAGCAGGATGCGTTCGCGATTCAGGCCCGCCTCACGCAGCCAGGTTTGGGTGAGGCTGGCCGGCGGTGCGATCAGTGTCAGCCAGCGCGCATCATCTTCTTCGCTCAGCTCGCGCAGGATAGGGGCCAAAAGGCTCTGGCAGTGCCCTGGCGCGCCGCGCAGCGACAGTTCACTGAACAGTTCAGGTTGGCCGGGCTTGCGCGGTTCCTCTCGACTTTTCAGGCCTGGCAGTACCGGCTGTGCGAGAAAGGCTTCGAACAATGGCAATTGTGCGGGCTGCGATAAATGGGCGGACTGCTGCATGACGCCTCCTGGATCAGCGGCGAATGACGCCGACGCTCAAGCCCTCGATCACCAGCTCCTGATCTTTCAGGTCGACTTCGATGGGGGCGAATTCGGGATTTTCGGCAATCAGCCAGACCTTGCTGCCCTCGCGCTTGAAGCGCTTGACGGTAACTTCGTCACCGATGCGGGCGACCACGATCTGGCCGTTGCGGGCTTCGCGGCAGGTGTGCACGGCGAGCAGGTCGCCGTCGACGATGCCGATATCCTTCATGCTCATGCCGTGGACGCGCAACAGGTAGTCGGCGCGGGGATGGAAGAAGGCTGGATTGATGTTGCAGGATTCCTCGATGTGCTGCTCGGCGAGGATCGGGGCACCTGCTGCAACACGACCGATGATCGGCAGGCCGCTGTCGTCAGGCTTGGCTTCGAGGCCAGGGATGCGAATGCCGCGGGAGGCGCCAGGCGTCATCTCGATGGCGCCTTTGCGCGCCAAGGCCTTGAGGTGCTCTTCGGCGGCATTGGGCGACTTGAACCCTAGCTCTTGTGCGATTTCTGCGCGGGTAGGCGGGAAACCGTTGTCTTCGAGGCAACGTTTGATGAAGGCCAGGATCTCGGCTTGGCGTGGCGTCAGTTTCAGCATGGCGAGTGGCTCTGTCTTTTTATACAGTGACTGGGATTATATACAGTACAGGGGCTGCTGCAAGCTCCACGCTTCAAGAAAATCGCCGCGATCTGCCAGGCGTTGTGCCCAGCCCTTGATATTTGTGGCTTGCAGCTTGAGCCCCGGCGCTTTAAAAAGGGCGACCGTCGGGTCACCGAACCTTGACATGCGCGTGCTTGAAACGTATGTTTCAAACAACTGTTTGTCAGGCGGATAAGTCATGGCCCAATCGGAAACCGTTGAACGCATTCTCGATGCTGCCGAGCAGCTGTTCGCGGAAAGAGGTTTCGCGGAAACTTCGTTGCGTTTGATCACCAGCAAGGCCGGGGTCAACCTGGCGGCGGTGAATTACCATTTCGGCTCCAAAAAGGCGCTTATCCAGGCGGTATTCTCGCGCTTCCTCGGTCCGTTCTGTGCCAGCCTGGAGCGTGAGCTCGAGCGCCGCCAGGCGCGCCCGGAGCAGAAGCCGACGCTCGAAGAGCTGCTGGAGATGCTGGTGGAGCAGGCACTGGCCGTGCAACCGCGCAGCAACAACGACCTGTCGATCTTCATGCGTCTGCTGGGCCTGGCCTTCAGTCAGAGTCAGGGCCACCTGCGCCGCTACCTTGAAGACATGTACGGCAAGGTGTTCCGGCGCTACATGCTGTTGGTCAACGAAGCTGCTCCGCGCATTCCCCCCATCGAGCTGTTCTGGCGCGTGCATTTCATGCTGGGTGCCGCGGCGTTCAGCATGTCCGGTATCAAGGCGCTGCGCGCCATCGCTGAAACCGATTTTGGCATCAACACTTCGATCGAGCAGGTCATGCGCCTGATGGTGCCGTTCCTCGCCGCCGGCATGCGTGCCGATACCGGGGTGACCGACGAGGCCATGGCGGCCGCGCAACTGCGACCACGCAGCAAGAGCGCAGTCAGCGGTACGCCAGCCAAGGCTTGAGCACTGGGCGCAGCAGGACGCTTCGGCTAAGCTAGCGCCCATGCCCGACCTTGATTTCCTGCACATCTCCCTCGCAGACCAACGCCTTTACGGATTTTTCCGGGGGACGTTGTGCGTGCGCCTGGATGTTTCCACTGCGCGTCTGGGAGCGGGTGAACTCAAGGGTTCCGGCTGCACACCGCGTGGCCTGCATCAGGTCAGGGCGAAGATCGGCGCTGGATTGCCGCAAGGGGCTGTGCTCCGCAGCCGACGCTGGACCGGCGAAGTCTGGTCGTGCGCTCTGCATGAGCAATTTCCAGGCCGAGACTGGATCCTCACCCGAATCCTCTGGCTCAGTGGCTGCGAACCGGGCGTCAACCGCCTGGGTCGAGTCGATACCTTTAGTCGTTACATTTACCTGCACGGCACGCCGGACAGCGAACCGCTGGGCGTGCCGTTGTCCCATGGCTGCGTGCGCCTGCGCAACCGCGAGCTGTCGGATCTGTTCGAGCGCGTACCGCTCCATTGTCCGGTGCGCATAGCCGAGGCTGCCTGCCCGCAATGGGCCTCTCTGGATATTTAATGAAGGACACCCTATGACTGCCAGCCTGCAAGGCTCCCTGATGGTGGATATCGCCGGTCAATGGTTGACCCCCGAGGATCGTCACCTCCTGCGCCAGCCCGAAGTGGCCGGTCTGATCATCTTTGCCCGTAACATCGATAGCCCACGCCAGGTGCGCGAGCTGTGCGCCTCGATCCGTGCTATTCGTCCTGACCTGATCCTGGCGGTCGATCAGGAAGGTGGTCGGGTCCAGCGTCTGCGCCAGGGCTTCGTACGTTTGCCCGCCATGCGTGCCATCGCCGACAACGCCAACGCCGATTACCTGGCCGAACAATGCGGTTGGCTGATGGCGACCGAAGTTCTCGCGGTCGGCCTGGACCTGAGCTTTGCGCCGGTGCTGGACCTCGATCACCAGCGCAGCGCGGTGGTTGGTAGTCGTGCCTTCGAGGGCGATCCACAGCGCGCCACGCAACTGGCCGGTGCTTTTATTCGTGGCATGAACGCCGCAGGCATGGCGGCCTGTGGCAAGCACTTCCCGGGGCACGGTTGGGCCGAGGCCGACTCGCACGTGGCGATCCCGACCGATGAGCGCAGCCTGGCGCAATTGCGCGAGGCTGACCTGGTGCCGTTCACCCGCCTCAGTGGGCAACTGGCAGCGGTGATGCCGGCCCATGTGATCTACCCCCAGGTCGACAACCAGCCGGCAGGTTTCTCGCGGCGCTGGCTGCAGGACATCCTGCGTGGTGAGCTGGGCTTCGAGGGGGTGATCTTCAGTGACGACCTGTCCATGGCCGGTGCGCATGTGGTGGGCGATGCGGCCAATCGCATCGAGGCGGCGTTGAGCGCCGGTTGCGACATGGGCCTGGTGTGCAATGACCGGGCGGCGGCGGAGCTTGCACTGAGCGCGGCGCAGCGCTTGAAGGTGCGGCCTTCGCCACGTATCGCCGGCATGCGCGGGCGGGGCTTTGCGCGCACCGACTACCGGCATCAGCCGCGTTGGCTCGAGGCGCTGGGGGCTTTGAAGGACGCGCAGTTGGTGGATTGACCGGGGTGTCTGCGAAGTAGGCGCCCCGTATTCAGCGCCCTCGCTTGCCCGGCAACGGCGCGAACAGTGCTTCGATCTCGTCATCCCCGAGCCGCCACTGACCGGCCTGCCCACCATCGAGCAGGCCGGCCGCGAGGGCGGCTTTCTCTTGCTGCAACTGCTGGATCTTTTCTTCCACCGTGCCGCGGGTGATCAGCTTGTAGACGAACACCGGCTTGTCCTGACCGATGCGGTAGGCGCGGTCGGTTGCCTGGTTCTCGCTGGCCGGGTTCCACCAGGGATCGTAGTGAATCACCGTATCGGCAGCGGTCAGGTTCAGGCCAGTACCGCCGGCCTTGAGGCTGATCAGGAACACTTCGCTGTCGCCGCTCTGGAACTGTTGAACCGGCGCGCGGCGGTCGCGGGTGTCGCCGGTCAGCAGGCTGTAGCGAATGTCGCGCTTTTCCAGCTCCTGTTCGATCAGTGCGAGCATCGAGGTGAACTGGGAGAACAGCAACACTCGGCGGCCTTCACTGAGCAGTTCCTCGAGCATTTCCATCAAGCTGCCCAGCTTGCCCTTGTCGGCTTGATTGCCCTTGGCTTCCACGCCCTTGACCAGGCGCAGGTCGCAGCACACCTGGCGAAGCTTGAGCAGGGCATCGAGGATGACGATCTGGCTGCGTGAGGCGCCGTTACGGGCGATTTCATCGCGCACCTTCTTGTCCATCGCCACGCGCACGGTTTCGTAGGTGTCACGCTGTGCATCGCTGAGGTCCACCCAGTGAACCATCTCGCTCTTGGCCGGCAGCTCGCGGGCCACCTGCTCCTTGCTGCGGCGCAGCAGGAAAGGGCGGACCCGGCTGGCCAGGTGGGCCAGGCGCTCGCGGTCGCCATGACGTTCGATGGGGGTGCGGTAATCCTGGTTGAAACGTTTCTGATCGCCCAGCCAGCCGGGCATCAGGAAGTGGAAGATCGACCATAGCTCACCCAGGTTGTTCTCCATGGGCGTGCCGGTCAGGCACAGGCGCTGGTTGGCCTGCAGCTCCCGGGCGGCCTGGGCGGCCTTGCTGGTGCTGCTCTTGATGTTCTGTGCTTCGTCCAGCACCAGCACGTGCCAGGCTTGGGCCTGCAGTTGCTCGAGGTCGCGTGGCAGCAGGGCGTACGTGGTCAGGATCAGGTCGTACTCGTGCAGTGCGCCGAAGAACCGGGTGCGGCCCGGGCCGTGCAGGGCCAGGACACGCAGGTCGGGTGCGAAGCGCTGGGCTTCGTCCAGCCAGTTGGGCACAAGGCTGGTGGGCATCACTGCCAGGGCGGGATGGGTCAGGCGCCCGGCTTCTTTTTCCAGCAGCAGGTGGGCAAGGGTCTGCAGGGTCTTGCCCAGGCCCATGTCGTCGCCGAGGATGCCGCCGGTGCCCATCTCGCGCAGGGCCTGCAGCCAGTTCAGGCCCTGCTGCTGGTAGGGGCGCAAGGTCGCGGCCAGGCCCTTGGGTGGCTCGACCTCCAAGTCGCGCGCATCGCGCAGGCGCCGACCCAGGTTACGCAGTTGTTCGCCACCTTCCCATTGCAGGGGCAGGTGCTCGATATCGTTAAGGCGTGCAGCATCGGCGCGTTCCATGCGCAGCGTCGGGCCGGTGGCATCCTCGTGCAGGTACAGCTCGCCGAGGGTGCCCATGACTGCCTTGATCCGCCCGTAGGGCAAGGCAACACGCATGGCCGGACTGTCCAGGCGGCCGCGGTTGAGGTCGATCAACAGGTGTTCATCGTCGCCGCGCCGCGCAAGTTCGCTGGGGCGCAGCAGTTCGGGGCTGCTGCGCAGCAACTGCAGGACAATCGGCAGCAGGCTGTGGCGCTGGCCGTCGACGACGATGCCCAGTTCCAGGTCGAACCATTCGTGGCCGGGGGCTTCCTGAATGTTGGCGTACCAGTCTTCCACGTCGTGGAGGTTGAAGGCGAAGTCGCGGTGGACATCCACCTTCCAGCCTGCCTCGCGTAGTCGCAGCAGCTCTTCGCGGGCAAAACGCAGCCAGGTTTCGTCGTCGGGCAGTTGGAACATCTCGCCGGCGCTGTCGGGCAGCGCCTTGCTCTGGCGCGTGGCAGGCTTGAAACCGAGCTTGCGCAGGGTGTCGCGCAGGCGTTTTTCATGCTGCGGCTGGCGGCGAATGCGTTGGCTGGTGCTGTCTACCAGGCGGCTCAGCGGCTTGTCGTCGGGGCCGCTGGTGCGCAACCCGTCGTAGTCGAACGAGAGCGCGGCGCGGTGTTGCATTTGGCGCTGCATGCGTCCGGTCTTGGGCATGTAGGCGCTGAATTCGAGGCTGCCAAGGGTCAGGTGGGGGATGGGCTCGATGTTGTCGAGCAGTTCCTGCTTCACCGTTGTCGGGGTTGGCAGTTGGTGGTTCAGGGCGTTGAGTTTGTGGCTGAGTGGCACGATCAGGTGTTCCGGTACATCGGGTGCGAGCGAGAGCTGGATGGCGGTGTGCGGATCGAGACTGTGGGCGACGGTACCGACTTCTCTGGTCATGACATCGAAGTAAAACAACGGCACCAGCGGCAGGACGCAAAGCAGCGGTTTGTCGGCGCTGTACCACATGCCGCGGTATTCGCCGCTGTCCAGGCGCACCCAGCGAAATTCCGCCTGGCGTTCCTGGCCGCGGCGCAGCAGCGGCAATTCTTCCATGAACATCAGGCGTCCGGTTTCCAGCACCCGTTGCAGTAGCTCGCCGCCTTCCTGGCCCTTGAGCATGTAGCCGCGCTCCTGGCCGTAGGGTGCGTTCTGTGCCGACAACTGGCGCAGGATGCGCAGATCTTCTTCCTTGACGAACTTGGGCGGCTCGTAGAGCAGTTCGTACAGCGAGTGCACCCGGCTGTAGCGTATGCCGTCATCGCTGCGAGTGCCCTTGCGAACGCGCAGGGCGCAGCCCTGATCGCCCAGCAACATGAGCTGGTAGCAGACCATGCGTCCGCGTTTGTCTTCGCCAGGCTGGTGGGTGCTGGGGCGTTGCTCAAGGCCCTGCAGCCAGTGTTGCAGGTGATGGGGCAGGTGATCGCTGGCCGCCGGTTGTGCCGTATGGCGGTGGGCGAGCGTGTAGAGCACGGCGGCGCAGTGCTTGCAATTCTCGCCGACCGGGCAGGTGCACTGACCGCGAACATGGCAGTGTCCGGCGGAGGTGAAGGTGATGATGATCCGTTGACGATAACGGCTGTCGCCGCTGCCGCTGCAGGTTGCCTCGATGCGCGCATCGCCGTGGGAGAGGATCTCTACCCTGCCTTGCTCGGCATAGCGTTCACCACGCTGCAGGGCACCGGCGTCGAATTCGCGCTTCCAGCTTGGATTTTCCGCAACCTGCTTCTGCACGTCACTCACGTGTCACTGCTCCATCATTTCCGGATCCAGTGTCGGCAGCTTGCGCATCCCGGCCGGTGCAACCTTGATCAACAGCGCCAGGTGCCCGCCGTCGAGGAAGGTCAGCTGGCCGTTCTTCACATTGCTGTTGCTTTGCTTGAATTGCTCGCTGCGCAGCACGCTGCCGTTGCCGTCCAGTTCGTTGACCCAGAAGTTGGCCTCGATGCGCGTGAAGCGGCCCTCGGCGATGCTCAGGTTGCCCTCGATGGGGAAGTGCCCGAACTGCTCGTCGCCTGCGCCCACGGCAATGCGGCTGGGCTCGCTGCCCACCTGCTGCTGCCAGGCCTTGTGCAGCAGCACAGTGTAGTCGGCAGTGGCTTGCAGGCGGGTGGCTTCGTCAGCCAGTGCCAGCGGGCGCTCGGCGTCCTTGGCCAGGCGCGGCGCGTCGGCGCTCCAGTTTTCGGGGGCGAACGGGCTGGTCACGGCAGGCACGGCGTTCTGCCGCAGGAGGAGGATTTCCACCTGATAAGGGCCTTCGGCGAAGGCCGTTACTGGCGCGATGAGCGTCAGCAACAAGGTCAGGCAACGAATGGCGCGCATGGAGCTTCCTTAATTTGACTGTGGGGCCAGGCGCTCGAACAGCGCCTCCAGGGTATTGAAGCGTTCTTCCGGGCGTTCCATCGGCACCAGGAAGCGGAACTGGGTCGCGCCTTCGAACTTATAGCGCTTGGGCTGGCCCTGGATCAGTTTGATCAGGGTCAGCGGATCGACCGGTGTTTCGGCCTCGAACTCAAGCTTGCCGCCATTGGGGCCGGCATCGACCTTCTTGATGCCAAGCTTCTCGGCCTGCAGCTTGAGCAGCGTCAGGCGCATGAGGTTCTTGGTCGGCTCGGGCAGCAGGCCGAAGCGGTCGATCATCTCCACTTGCAGGTCCTTGAGCCCTTCTTCGTCGGCCGCCGAGGCGATGCGCTTGTACAGGATCAGGCGGGCGTGCACATCGGGCAGGTAGTCTTCGGGGATCAGCGCCGGCAAGCGCAGGTTGATCTCCGGGCCGCCGCCCAGTGGTTGCTCGAGATTGGGTTGGGTGCCCTTGCGGATCGCCTTGACCGCACGTTCGAGCATTTCCATGTAGAGAGTGAAACCCACTGCCTGGATCTGCCCGCTCTGGCCTTCGCCGAGCAACTCGCCGGCGCCGCGGATCTCCAGGTCGTTGGTGGCCAGCACGAAGCCTGCGCCCAGGTCCTGGGTGTTGGCGATCGCCTCCAGGCGCTTTTCGGCATCGCCGCTGATCTGTTGGCGGGGCGGGGTGAGCAGGTAGGCGTAGGCCTGGTGGTGGCTGCGTCCGACCCGGCCGCGCAGCTGGTGCAACTGGGCCAGGCCGAACTTGTCGGCACGTTCGATGACGATGGTGTTGGCGCTAGGGACATCGATGCCGGTCTCGATGATGGTCGAGGCGATCAGCACGTTGAAGCGCTTGTGGTAGAAATCGCTCATCACCTGTTCGAGTTCGCGCTCGCGCATCTGCCCGTGGCCAATGCCGATGCGGGCCTCGGGCACCAGTTCGGCGAGGTCGGCGGCGCATTTCTCGATGGTCTTCACATCGTTGTGCAGGTAATAGACCTGACCGCCACGCAGCAGCTCACGCAGTAGCGCTTCCTTGACCGTGCTCTTGTTCTGCTCCATGACGAAGGTGCGCACCGACAGGCGTCGCGCCGGCGGAGTGGCGATGATCGACAGGTCGCGCATGCCGGCCACGGCCATGTTCAGGGTGCGCGGGATTGGCGTGGCGGTGAGGGTGAGGATGTCCACCTCGCTGCGCAGCGCCTTGAGCTGTTCTTTCTGGCGTACGCCGAAACGGTGCTCTTCGTCGATGATCGCCAGGCCCAGGTCCTTGAAGCGTACGTCGTCCTGCAGCAGCTTGTGGGTGCCGATGAGGATGTCGATCTTGCCTTCGGCAAGGTCTGCGGCGGCGGCGGCCACTTCCTTGGCGGACTTGAAGCGGCTCATCACTTCGACCGT
Source organism: Pseudomonas wayambapalatensis (assembly GCA_014268975.2). GTDB lineage: Bacteria > Pseudomonadota > Gammaproteobacteria > Pseudomonadales > Pseudomonadaceae > Aquipseudomonas > Aquipseudomonas wayambapalatensis. Next base: position 2,044,907 of record CP077096.1, read on the forward strand.
CACCGGCCAGTCGGCAAAGCGATCGCGGAAGCTGTTGTAGTGCTGCTGGGCGAGCAGGGTGGTGGGGACCAGGACCGCGACCTGGCGACCGCTGTGCACCGCGATGAAGGCTGCGCGCATGGCCACTTCAGTCTTGCCGAAGCCGACATCGCCACAGACCAGTCGGTCCATGGGCTTGGCCGCAAGCATGTCGAGGCGCACGGCCTCGATGGCGGCCTGCTGGTCCGGCGTCTCCTCGAACGGGAAGCCGGCGCTGAAGGTGGCGTAGTCGGCGGCCGGGTCGGCGAAGGCGTAGCCTTTGCGCGCAGCACGGCGGGCATAGATGTCGAGCAGCTCGGCGGCCACGTCGCGCACCTGTTCGGCGGCCTTGCGCTTGGCCTTCTGCCAGGCTTCGGAGCCAAGGCGGTGCAGTGGCGCCAGGGCGTCGTCGCTGCCGGTATAGCGGGCGATCAGGTGCAGGTTGGCCACCGGCACATAGAGCTTGGCGCCCTCGGCGTATTCCAGGGTGAGGAACTCGGCGGCCTGGCCGTCGATTTCCAGGGTGGCCAGGCCCAGGTAGCGGCCCACGCCGTGATCGATGTGCACCACAGGGGCGCCTTCGCGCAGCTCGGTGAGGTTCTTGATCACTGCGTCGTTGGCCGCTTCGCCGCGCTTGTCGCGACGTCGGCGCTGCATCACGCGCTGGCCGAACAAAGGGCTTTCAGCCACAAGGGCCAGGCTCGGGTCATCCAGCAGCAGGCCGTCATCGAGCGGGGCGATGGTGATCGCCAGGCGCTCGCTGCCAGTGATGAAATCGTCCCAGCCCTCGACGGTGTGCGGGCGCAGCTTCAGGCGTTCGAGCAGCTCCAGCAGTACCTCACGGCGGCCTGCCGATTCCGCGGTGAACAGCACGCGGCCGGGGAACTGGTCGAGGAAGTTCGACAGCTCAGCCAGCGGCTGGTTGGCCTTGGCCTCGATGGCAAGGTTGGGCAGGGCGCGGGCCGGGAAGCGCTCGCGGCCAGCGCCTGGCTCGAGTTCGTCGGCGCTGACCACCACGCGCGGCCATTGCTTGAGGCGGGCGAAGCAGTCCTCGACCGGCATGAACAGCTCGGCCGGTGGCAGCAAGGGGCGGCTGAGGTCGCCGCGGCGCTCTTCGTAGCGCCCGCGTACGTCGTTCCAGAAGTGTTCGGCGGCCTGCTCGACACCGGGCAGGGAGAATACCTGGGTGTCTGCCGGCAGGTAGTCGAAGAGTGTCGCGGTCTCTTCGAAGAACAGTGGCAGATAGTATTCGATGCCGGCCGGGATGATGCCGCTGGTCAGGTCCTGGAAGATCGCACTGCGCCGGAAGTCGACGTCGAAGCGCTCTCGGAAACGGGCCTTGAAGCGTGTCACCTCATCCTTGTGCATAGGGAATTCGCGGGCCGGCAGCAGGCGGATCGAGTCGACCTTGTCGACCGAGCGCTGGGTCTCCGGGTCGAAGGTGCGCAGGGTCTCGATCTCGTCGTCGAACAAGTCGATGCGATACGGCGCCTTGCTGCCCATGGGGAACAGGTCGATCAGCGCGCCGCGCACGGCAAATTCACCATGCTCGTAGACCGTGTCGACGCAGCGGTAGCCGCTGGCTTCCAGGCGGGTGCGCATCTGCTCGACGTCGATCTTCTGGCCCACGTCCAGCACCAGGCTGCTGCCCAGCAGGAAACGGGTCGGGGCCAGGCGGTGCAGGGCGGTGGTGATCGGCACCACGAGAATGCCGTGGTCCAGCTCTGGCAGTCGGTAGAGGCTGGCAATGCGCTGGGAGATGATGTCCTGGTGCGGCGAGAACAGATCGTAGGGCAGGGTTTCCCAGTCGGGGAACGGCAGCACCGGGAGCTGCGGGGCGAAGAAACGCAGCTCCTGTTCCAGGCGGTCGGCGGCCTGGCTGTCGGCAGTCAGCAGCAGGGTAAAGCGCCCGGCGCTGCTGGCGGCCTCGGCGATGGCGAGACTGAGGGCGGCACCGGGCAGGTTGCCCCAGGTTTGTTTGCCGGCCGTGGCCGACAGTTGCGGAAGGCGCAGAACTGACACGGAAGATCCGACTCCAAGCGTTGCGGCAAAGAGGTCAATTGTACCGGCGACGCTGCTCGCTGTCAGGCTCGAAAGGCCATGGCGGCTGGCTTTGCGGGTAGCGACAGGCGCTCATTGCCCGATACGCATCGGGGCGTCATAATGTAGCCCCTTTTTTCTGTCCCTACATGTGGAAGGTTCCCGTGACTCAGAAGCCCGACCAGTGTCTTGGTGAGTGGATCGATCGTGAAGCCCTGGCTGAAGCGATGATCCCGCTTATCGGTCAGCTCTACCGCAACAACAATGTGGTGAGCTCGATCTATGGCCGCAGCCTGATCAACCGTTCGGTTATCTCGATCCTCAAAGCGCATCGCTTTGCACGTCACCGTCAGACCGACGAGACCGAACTGTCCGTACACGAGACATTCCCCCTGCTCAAAGCCATGAGCGAGCTGAAACTGGGCGCCGCCTCGGTCGACCTGGGCAAGCTGGCCAACAAGTTCAAGCAGGAAGGCAACGGTCGCACTGCCGAGCAGTTCGTCCGTGAAGAGCTGGCTGATGTGGTTGGCCAGCAGAACGCTTCGGCGCGCAAGGGCACCGATGTCGTCCTGTACGGCTTCGGCCGCATCGGCCGCCTGCTGGCGCGCATCCTGATCGAGAAGACCGGTGGCGGCGACGGCCTGCGCCTGCGTGCCATCGTCGTGCGCAAGGGCGCCGAGAACGACCTGGTCAAGCGTGCCAGCCTGCTGCGCCGCGATTCGGTCCACGGCCCGTTCGATGGCACCATCACCATCGATGAAGCCAACAACACCATCACCGCCAACGGCAACCTGATCCAGGTCATCTACGCCAAGAGCCCGAGCGAAGTCGACTACACCCAGTACGGCATCGAAAACGCACTGATCGTCGACAACACCGGCGTCTGGCGTGATGCCGACGGCCTGGGCCAGCACCTGGCCTGCCCGGGCGCTGCCCGTGTGATCCTCACCGCTCCTGGCAAGGGTGCGCTGAAGAACATCGTGCACGGCATCAACCATGGCGATATCGCCGCCGATGACAAGATCATCTCCGCGGCGTCCTGCACCACCAACGCCATCGTGCCGGTGCTCAAGGCCATCAACGACCAGTACGGCATCGTCAACGGCCACGTCGAGACCGTTCACTCGTTCACCAACGACCAGAACCTGATCGACAACTTCCACAAGGGCAGCCGTCGCGGCCGTGCCGCGCCGCTGAACATGGTCATCACCGAAACCGGCGCCGCCACTGCCGCAGCCAAGGCACTGCCAGTGCTCAAGGGCAAGTTGACCGGCAACGCCATTCGCGTACCGACACCGAACGTGTCGATGGCCATCCTGAACCTGAACCTGGAAAAGGCCACCAACCGCGAAGAGCTCAACGAGTACCTGCGCCAGACCGCCATGCACTCGGAACTGCACAAGCAGATCGACTACGTCAGCTCCCAGGAAGTGGTTTCGACCGACTTCGTCGGCTCGCGCCACGCCGGTGTGGTCGATGCCGAAGCGACCATCTGCAACGATAACCGTGTTGTCCTGTACGTCTGGTACGACAACGAATTCGGTTACAGCTGCCAGGTCGTTCGCGTGATGGAAGAAATGGCCGGTGTGAACCCGCCAGCGTTTCCACGCTGATAGGCTTGTAAGGCGATGAAAAAACGGGAACCTTCGGGTTCCCGTTTTTTTTATGTTGTGTCTGTGCCGGCCCGGCAAAGGTAAACGTTCGTCCCGCCACAGAAGCGGCACAGGCAACCGAGAATCTGAATCTTGCGCAAAGCCTTCCTGCTTATCCTGATGCTGCTATCGGCCTGCGACCAGCAACCCACGCTGGAGCGCCTGGGCGGCCCGACCATGGGCAGCAGCTACAGCATCCAGTATGTTCGCAGCCCCGGCGGCCCGGCGCCGAGCCAGGTGCGCGAGGCAGTCGAAACCATCCTGCATGGCATCGACGCGTATTACTCCACCTACCGTGACGACTCCGTTGTCAGCCGTTTCAACCAATTGCCGGCCAATCATTGTCTGAACATCCCGCAGGGCATGCTCGAGCTGGTCACCTTCGGCCAGCACCTGGCCGATGTGAGCGAAGGGGCGTTCGACCTCAGTGTCGAGCCACTGCTCAACTTGTGGGGTTTCGGCCCGCAGGCCCGCCAGGAGCAGGTGCCCGATCCCCAGGCCCTGGCTTTGGCCCGTCAGCGCGTAGGTTATCGTCACCTGCACATCGACGGCGAGCGTCTGTGCAAGGACGTTGCGCTGGAGTTGGACTTCAACGGCATCGCTGCCGGTCACGCCGTCGACCTGATCGCCGAGCGCCTGCGGGCGATGGGTATCGACAGCTTTGTCGCCGAAGCCACCGGCGAGTTGCAGGCCGCAGGCCGCAAGCCCGATGGCAGCCCTTGGCGCATTGCACTGGAACTGCCGCGCGAGGATCGCCAGATCGCTCGCCAGGTGATAGCCATCGATGGCCTGTCGGTGTCGACCTCGGGTGACTACCGCAACTATTTCGAGGACAATGGCCGGCGCTATTCGCACACCTTCGATGCCCGCCTGGGGCGTCCGGTGGTGCACGATCTGGCTGCGGTCACCGTGCTGGACCGCTCGGCGCTGATCGCCGACGGTTACTCGACGCTGCTGTTGATTCTCGGGCCCGAGCGCGGCTGGGATTTTGCTGTGGCCCACGGCATCGCTGCCGTATTGGTGACCCGGGTCGAGGGTGGTTTCGTCTCCCGTTCCACGCCAGGTTTCCAGCGGGTGTTGAAAGGCGGGTGAAAGGCAGGGCACGGATGATCGCGGCCACGGAAACGGCGAAATGACATGTAGTGCAGGCAAAGATGGCCTACGACGCGACCAAGGGTTAATGTGCGCGGCGTTCACGCTTGATTAGACTGCACCCGAATTTTTTCATGGCGCCCCGGCGGCATGATGAGCCCCGCGGCCAGCCGGCCGGCGGGCCAGTTCTGAAGGAGTACGCATGGCTGTCTACAACTACGACGTAGTGGTGCTGGGTTCCGGCCCGGCCGGAGAAGGCGCGGCAATGAACGCCGCCAAAGCGGGGCGCAAGGTCGCAATGGTCGACAGCCGTCGCCAGGTCGGCGGCAACTGCACCCACCTGGGCACCATCCCGTCCAAGGCACTGCGTCACTCAGTGCGGCAGATCATGCAGTTCAACACCAACCCGATGTTCCGCGCTATTGGTGAGCCGCGCTGGTTCTCCTTCCCCGACGTGCTCAAGAGCGCCGAGAAGGTGATTTCCAAGCAGGTTGCCTCGCGCACCGGCTACTACGCGCGCAACCGCGTCGACGTGTTCGTCGGCACTGGCAGCTTCGCCGACGAGCAGACCGTCGAAGTGGTCTGCCCCAACGGCGTGGTCGAGAAGCTCAACGCCAAGCACATCATCATCGCCACCGGCTCGCGCCCTTATCGCCCGGCCGACATCGACTTCCACCACCCGCGCGTCTATGACAGCGACACCATCCTCAGCCTGAGCCACACGCCGCGCAAGCTGATCGTCTACGGTGCCGGGGTGATCGGTTGCGAATACGCCTCGATCTTCAGTGGCCTGGGTGTGCTGGTCGAGCTGGTCGACAACCGTGGTCAACTGCTGAGCTTCCTGGATTCGGAAATCTCACAGGCGCTGAGCTACCACTTCAGCAACAACAACATCACCGTACGCCATAACGAGGAGTACGAGCGTGTCGAGGGCCTGGACAACGGGGTGATCCTGCACCTGAAGTCGGGCAAGAAGATCAAGGCCGACGCCTTGCTGTGGTGCAACGGCCGTACCGGCAACACCGACAAGCTGGGCCTTGAGAACATCGGCATCAAGGTCAACAGCCGCGGCCAGATCGAGGTCGACGAGAACTACCGCACCAGTGTGCCGAACATCTACGGTGCCGGTGACGTGATCGGTTGGCCGAGCCTGGCCAGTGCCGCCCACGACCAAGGGCGTTCGGCGGCCGGCAGCATCGTCGACAACGGCAGCTGGCGCTTCGTCAACGACGTGCCGACCGGCATCTACACCATTCCGGAGATCAGCTCGATCGGCAAGAACGAGCAGGAGCTGACCCAGGCCAAGGTGCCATACGAAGTGGGCAAGGCGTTCTTCAAGAGCATGGCGCGTGCGCAGATCGCCGGCGAGCCGCAGGGCATGCTGAAGATCCTGTTCCACCGCGAAACCCTGGAAATCCTTGGCGTGCACTGCTTCGGTTACCAGGCTTCGGAGATTGTCCACATCGGCCAGGCGATCATGAACCAGCCGGGTGAGCTGAACAATCTCAAGTATTTCGTCAACACCACCTTCAACTACCCGACCATGGCCGAAGCCTATCGGGTAGCTGCCTACGACGGTCTGAACCGGCTTTTTTGAGCGGCTCCGGCCGGTGGCCTGAGCCGGTCGGGGAGACCGATTTCAGCCCTACCCGAGGGTGGTCTTGGCCAAACCGGGAAAGTCTGTAATCAGGCTGTCCACGCCAAAATCGGCGAGTCGGCGCATCAGCGCCGGCTCGTTGACCGTCCACACCGACACATGCAAACCCTGCTTCTGTGCCTTGACCAGGCGTTCGGGGGTGCACAGTGTCCAGTTCAGCGCGAGCATCTCGCAGCCATAGTTCTGTGCGACTTTCAGCGGGTCGAGCCAGGCGTACTCGGCAACCAGCCCGCGCGCGATGTCGGGCACCAGTTCCTGCGCTGCCCCCAGCACTTCCCGTGAGCTCGAGGTGATGGTCACCTTGTCGAGCAGGCCATACTGTTGGGCCAGTTCGCGAATCGCCAGCACCGTGCTTGCCGCGCGGGTGCGCGAAGCACTCTTGACCTCCAGTTGCCAGTGGGCAAAGGCGCATTTCTCAAACAGCTCTTCAAGGCGCGGAATAGGACAGGGCTGCACATGTCCGGGGCCGCCCTTGCGCGCGTCGTAGGTGACCAGGTCCGCTGCCGGATGTTCGACGACCTTGCCGCGTCGCCCAGTGGTGCGCTTGAGGGTCGGGTCATGGATCACCATCAGCTCGTTGTCGGCCGACAGGTGCAGGTCCAGCTCGCAACGGTCGACGCCGTGCGACAGGCACTGGCGGAAGCTGGTCAGGGTATTCTCGGGCGCTTCGCCCTTGGCGCCGCGATGGCCGTAGATCAGGGTCACGTTCGTTCCTTCAGGTCAAAAGGGAAAAGGCTCAGGATTGCGGATTGTTCTGTTCGATCTGCTGACGCCGCTGCTGTTGCTGGCGCTGCAGGATGTAGCGGGCCAGGAGCTGGCGCTGGGCATCGGTCATGTCGATGAACTCGGTGCCAACCTCGAAATCGCCTTCGGGGCGCGGGTCGCAGTGGGTGACGCGGCCACGCAGCAACAGGCCGTGGGCGCGTGGCATCAGCACCATCTTCACCTTGACCCGGGTGCCGGGCGCGATCTGCTGCGCCTGGGCGAACTCGACACCGCCTTCGGAGATGATCACCCGCTGCGGCTGGCCGATCTCGCCGATCAGCGTGTGCGCGACTACCGCGCTGAGCAGGTCGAGGCGTTTGTTCTGGGCGCGCAGGAAGGCAGCCAGGGTACGGTCCTTGTCGCTGAGCTGGCGCAGCAAGTGCTGGGATTCGAAGTCCGACAGGTGCAGTTCGCTGAGCAGGTTGAACAGTGGTGAATCATCCTGCAACAGTTCTGGCTCAAGGGCTTCGGCTGCACTCAGGGGGCTGATTTCCAGTGCGATCCTGTCTTCGATGCGGTAGTATTCCCGGCGATCTTCTTCGTCTAATGTCGTCATGGCGAACCCATGGTTGCGGCGGTGGTCCGAGTGTAAAGCCGCCGTAGGCGCCTCGCCACCAGGACGTTCCCTTTCATCCGAACAAGCCCCGACATGTTCAGACCTCTCTTCGTATTCATCGGTACGCGCTACACCCGTGCCAAGCGACGCAACCATTTCGTCTCGTTCATTTCCCTGACCTCGATGATCGGCCTTGCCCTGGGCGTGGTAGTGATGATCGTGGTGCTGTCGGTGATGAATGGCTTCGATCACGAGATGCGCACCCGCGTCCTTGGCATGGTTCCCCACGCCACCATCGAGGGCGACCAGCCCATCGGCGACTGGCAGGCCCTTGCTCAACAAGTAAAGCAGAATCCGCACGTGCAGGCGGTCGCGCCCTTCACGCAGATGCAGGGGCTGCTCACCCATGACGGCAAGGTGCAGAAGATGCTGCTCAACGGCATCCAGCCGGATCGCGAGCGTGAGGTGTCGATCATCGACAACTTCCTGCAGCAGGGCAGCCTCGACCAGTTGGCGCCCGGCGAATGGGGCATCCTCATCGGTGACAAGGCCGCCACCAAGCTGGGTGTGAAGGTCGGCGACAAGGTCACGTTCGTCGCGCCCGAGGTGAGCATCACCCCGGCCGGGATGTTCCCGCGCATGAAGCGCTTTACCGTGGTCGGCACCTTCCATGTCGGCGCCGGCGAGATCGACGGCTACCTGGGGCTGACCAACCTCTCCGACCTTTCGCGCCTGCACCGCTGGAAGGCCGACCAGGTGCAAGGCCTGCGCCTGAAGTTCGATGACCTGTTCAAGGCGCCGCGTGAGGCCTGGAGCATCGTCCAGCAGCTGGGCGAGCACCAGTACTACGCCCGCGACTGGACCCGCACCCAGGGCAACCTGTACCAGGCGATTCGCATGGAGAAGTCGATCATCGGCCTGCTCCTGCTGCTGATCGTCGCGGTGGCGGCGTTCAACATCATTTCCACCCTGGTGATGGTGGTCAATGACAAGCGTGGCGACATTGCCATCCTGCGTACGCTTGGCGCCACGCCCCGGCAGATCATGGCGATCTTCATGGTCCAGGGCACGGTGATCGGCGTGGTCGGCACGCTGATCGGCGCGGTGGTCGGGATTATCGCCGCGCTCAACGTCAGTGCGGCGATCGCTGGCGTCGAGACCCTGATCGGGCACAAGTTCCTCAATGCCGATGTGTACTTCATCGATTACCTGCCGTCGCAGATCATCGCCCAGGACGTGTGGATGGTCTGCGGTGCGGCGCTGGTCCTGAGTTTCCTCGCCACCCTGTATCCGGCCTGGCGTGCAGCGCGCACCCAGCCTGCAGAGGCGCTACGTTATGAGTGAGTCGCGCATGAGTGATAAAGCCGTACTGAGTTGCCGCAACCTGGGCAAGTCCTATGACGAGGGCCCGGAGTCGGTGCAGGTGTTGTCAGGCCTGAGCCTGGAACTGCACCCGGGTGAGCGGGTGGCCATCGTCGGTAGCTCCGGCTCTGGCAAGAGCACGCTGCTCAACCTGCTGGGCGGCCTCGATACGCCAACCCAAGGCAGCGTCTGGCTGGCCGGGGAAGAACTTTCGGCGCTTGGCGAGCGTGATCGCGGCTTGCTGCGCAACCGCGCCCTGGGTTTCGTCTATCAGTTCCACCACCTGCTGGCAGAATTCACGGCACTGGAAAACGTCTGCATGCCGCTGCTGATCGGTCGTACACCCATCCCGGAAGCACGTCAGCGGGCTGAGGCGCTGCTCAAGCGTGTAGGCCTTGGCCATCGACTGAATCACAAACCTGCCGAGCTGTCCGGCGGTGAGCGCCAGCGCGTGGCGATTGCCCGTGCGCTGGTCAACCAGCCGGGCCTGGTGATGCTCGACGAACCCACCGGCAACCTCGACCACCACACCGCCCTGGGGATCCAGGAACTGATGCAGGAACTGTCGACGGCGTCGCGCACGGCGTTCCTGGTGGTGACCCACGACCTGAGCCTGGCACGCAAGATGGACCGTGTGCTGAGCCTGGAAGACGGTCGTCTGGTCTCGATCTGATTGCATGGGGCTGCCTGCGCGGCCCCAATCTACTGTTCAACTGGGTGTTCGCGTACATGTTCAGACCCTTGCCCTTGTTCATCGGTGCCCGCTACACCCGTGCCAAGCGCCGCAATCACTTCATCTCGTTCATCTCCATGACCTCGATGATCGGCCTTTCCCTGGGCGTGCTGGCGATGATCGTGGTGTTGTCGGTGATGAACGGTTTCCAGCGTGAGATGAGCTCGCGCGTGCTGGGGCTGGTGCCCCATGCCAGCATCCTTGGCGTACAGCCGCTGGATAACTGGCAAAGTGTTGCCGAGGCCGCGCTGAAGAATCCGGCGGTTATCGCCGCGGCGCCTCTGACGGAAATGGAAGGCATGCTCTCCTACAAGGGCGCGATGCAGCCGATCCAGGTCAGCGGTATCGACCCGGCGCAGGAGGGCAAGGTCTCCATCGTCGGCCAGCATATCGTCCAGGGGGCCTTGCAAGCCCTGCAGCCGGGTGAGTATGGCGTGGTGCTCGGAGAACTGACGGCCCGTCGCTTTCGTCTGAACACCGGCGACAAGGTCACCCTGATCGTCCCGGAGGTGAGCAGTGCGCCTGGTGGTATCACCCCGCGCATGCAGCGCCTGACCGTGGTCGGCATCTTCAAGGTCGGTGCCGAGCTGGATGGTTCGCAGGCCTACATCCATATGGCCGACGCCGGCGAGATGCAACGCTGGGCGCCGGGCCAGGTGCAGGGCGTACGCCTGAAGCTGCACGACCTGTACGCTGCACCGCAGGTGTCCAAGGCGATCGCTTCGGGCCTGGGCGATGCCTACCGCGCCGATGACTGGTCGCACACCCAGGGCAGCCTGTTCAGTGCGATGAAGATGGAAAAGACCATGATCGGACTGCTGCTGCTGATGATCATTGCCGTGGCAGCGTTCAACATCATCGCCACCCTGGTGATGGTGGTGAACGACAAGGGCGCCGACATCGCGATTCTGCGCACCATCGGGGCGACGCCGGCGCAGATCATGGCCACCTTCATGGTCCAGGGCAGCCTGATCGGTATCGTCGGCACCCTGATCGGCGGGGTGTTGGGCGTGATCGGTGCGCTCAACGTCAGCGCCATCGTCGGTTGGCTGGAACGCACCAGCGGCCAGCATATCTTCACCTCCGACATGTACTTCATCAGCAGCCTGCCGTCGCAGTTGCAGTGGGGCGATGTCGCGATCATCTGTATCGCGGGCTTGGTGATGAGCTTCCTGGCCACGTTGTATCCGGCCTATCGCGCGTCGCAGATCGAGCCTGCAATGGCATTGCGCTACGAGTGACGTGTGGCCCACGCCAGCCTGCCTCAGCCTGTCTGGGGCAGGTCGATCACGAAGCGCGTCCATCCCCCTTCACAGCGAGCCTGAATCCCCCCGCCATGGGCCAGTACGATGGATCGGGTGATCGCAAGTCCCAGCCCCGCATGCTCGCTGCTTCCTTCATGGCGCATCGGATCCTCCCGATAGAAGCGGTCGAACAGGCGCGGCAGCGCCTGCGCTGCTATCGCGGGGCCGGTATTGGCGATCTCTATGTGCAATCCCGGTGACAGCGTCACCTCGATGGTCCCACCAGGCGGGGTGAAGCGCAGCGCGTTGTCCAGCAGGTTGGACAGGGCTCGGCGCAGCATGTGCCGGTCGCCCGCTGTTTGTGCTTCGCCGCGGCGCAGCAGGGTGATGCCGGCATCCTCGGCCAGTGGCGCGTAGTACTCCAGCAGTGCGTCGGTCTCGGTCGCCAGGTCCAGGGCCTGTCGGCTGGGCATCAGCAGACCGTGGTCGGCCTTGGCCAGGAACAGCATGTCGTTGACCATCTGCGCCATGTGCTGCAGTTCTTCGAGGTTGCCGTGAAGGGCTTCGCGGTATTCCTCCAGGCTGCGGGGGCGGGTGAGGGTGACCTGGGTGTGGGTCAGCAGATTTGACAGCGGCGTGCGCAGCTCATGGGCGATGTCGGCGGAAAACGCCGAGAGGCGCTGAAAGGCATCATCCAGGCGTTGCAGCATGGCGTTGACGGTCTGGCCGAGCTCGGCGAGTTCTTCAGGCAGTTGCGCCACTGGCAGGCGTGTGGTGAGCGAGCGCGCATTGACGCTGGCGGCCACCGCGCCCATCTGGCGCAACGGTCGCAAGCCTCGGCGTGCAGCCCAGGCGCCGAGGAGGGCTGTGGCCAGCGCGCAGAGCCCGACGGTCAGCCAGATCAGCTGCTGCATGCGTTGCAGAAAGTGCTGATGGTGGGTGATGTCGAGAAACAAGGTGATCTGAGCGTTTGGCAAGGCCTGGCACAGGCTGCGGTAGTCCATGCCGTCACTGTGCAGGGTGGCCAGGCCCGGCTGGCGGGGCTCTTGCGGCAAGCCTGCGCGGCTGTCGAACCACAGCGTACCGTCGTTGCCGCGAATGCGCAGGGCCAGGTCCGACTGATGGCTGAGCTCGCCGCGCAGCGCCGGCAGGTGGTCGTCCAAGGCTGCGCGGGAGTCGACATCGGCCAGGTGCGCACGCAATTGCGAGAGGCGAGCGCTGAGCAACTGCTGGTCGAGCTCGACGAAGTGGCGCTCACTGGCATGGCTGAACAGCAACCCGGCGCTCAGCGAAACGGCGGCGGTGCAGGCGGCGAACAGCAGGGCCAGGCGCCCGCCGAGGGAGAGTCGGGGCATCAGTCGTGGCGCTCCTCGAGCACGTAGCCCATGCCGCGCACGGTATGGATCAGCTTGTTGGCGTGGTTGTCGTCGATCTTCAGGCGCAGGCGACGGATCGCGACCTCGATCACATTGGTGTCGCTGTCGAAATTCATGTCCCACACCTGCGAAGCGATCAGCGATTTGGGCAGCACCTCGCCCTGGCGCCGCAGCAGCAACTCGAGCAGGGCGAATTCCTTGGCGGTCAGGTCGATGCGGCTGCCGGCGCGCTCGGCGCGGCGACGGATCAGGTCCAGGCGCAGGTCGGCCAGGGCCAGGGTGGTGTCCTGGGAGGGGCTGGCACCGCGGCGCAGCAGGCTACGTACCCGGGCCAGCAGTTCGGAGAAGGCAAAGGGTTTGACCAGATAATCGTCGGCACCCAGCTCCAGGCCATGGACGCGGTCTTCGACAGCGTCACGCGCGGTAAGGAACAATACCGGCGTGTCCAGCCCGGCCTGGCGCACCGCCTGAAGGATCTGCCAGCCATCCCGGCCAGGCAGCATGACATCCAGGATCAGCAGGTCATGGTCGCCGGTGAGCGCGAGGAATTGACCCGTTTCGCCGTCGCCGGCCAGCTCCGTGGCAAAACCGGCTTCGCTCAGGCCCTGGCGCAGGTATTGGCCGGTCTTGGCCTGGTCTTCGACGATCAGCAGTTTCATGCACTGTCCATTGTCAAAAAGGTAAGCGCACAAGCACTCCAGTTTTCATAGAACAGCCCGGAGTGTCGTGCCGCAGCATTGGCTCAAATGATACGTGACGATCGGCAAGCGCGCCCAAGCTGACAAACTTGTAATCTGCCTGTCAGCTAGCCGCCAGTCCCCGGACCCTATAGTGGCTCCATCTCTAGCGCACAAACCGGAGTTGCCATGAAACACCTGATCCTCGCCGCCACCCTCGCCGTGGTCAGCCTGCCGGTCTTCGCCGATGGCGCCAAGACCTTCGGCTTCGGCGAGCCGGCTCCGGCCTCCAAGGCCACCCGTACCGTCGATGTGGTGCTCAAGGATATCGCCTTCGAGCCCAAGAGCCTGCAGGTCAAAGCCGGCGAGACGGTGCGCTTCGTGGTGATCAACGAAGGCAAGCTGGCTCATGAGTTCAACCTGGGTGACAAGGCCATGCACGTCGAGCACCAGAAGGAGATGGCGGCCATGGCGGGCATGGACCATGGCAACATGGCCGGGATGGATCACAGCCAGATGGGCCATGGCGGCAACGGGCATGATCAGGGCAACACTGTGCTGGTCCAGCCCGGGCAGCGCGCCGAGCTGACCTGGACCTTCCGCAAGTCGGCACCCATCGAGTTCGCCTGCAATGTGCCGGGCCACTATCAGGCGGGCATGGTCGGTCAGTTGACCATCGAGTGACTTCATCCCCAAGGCGGGCTGCAAAACCGGTAGAATGGCGCCATTCCCGCGCTTTCAGGTCAGATACATGCATCCCGCCGCCGAACACTCCCCGCTGGGCAAGTCCAGCGAATACATCGCCACCTACACTCCGTCGCTGCTGTTTCCGATCCCACGCACGGCCAAATGGGCCGAGCTGGGCGTGACCGCGCAGACCCTGCCGTGGCAGGGCGTGGACTACTGGAACTGCTTCGAACTGTCGTGGTTGCTGCCCTCCGGCAAACCGGTGGTGGCCATCGGCGAGTTCGCCATCCCGGCCGACTCGCCGAACATCATCGAGTCCAAGTCGTTCAAGCTCTACCTCAACTCGTTGAACCAGACGGTGTTCGCATCGATCGGCGAGCTGCAGGCATGCCTGGAGAAGGACCTGTCCGCTGCGGCAGGCAAGCCTGTGAGTGTTCAGGTTCGAACGCTGGGTGAAGTCGAGCAGCAGGGGGTGGTGGCCTTGCCGGGCCAGTGCATCGATGCGCTGGATGTGAGCATCAGCAACTACGAGCAACCCCAGCCTGAGCTGCTGAGCTGCAACTCGGAGCGTATCGTCGAAGAAACGCTGCACAGCCACCTGCTCAAGTCCAACTGCCCAGTCACCGGCCAGCCTGACTGGGGGAGTGTGGTGGTCGAGTACAAGGGCAGCGCGCTGGATCATGCCAGCCTGCTGACCTATCTGGTGAGCTTCCGCCAGCATGCCGACTTCCATGAGCAGTGCGTCGAGCGGATCTACCTGGACCTGTTGCGCCTGCTGAAGCCTGAGCATCTGACGGTGTATGCGCGTTATGTGCGCCGGGGTGGGTTGGACATCAACCCGTACCGCAGCAACGGGCCGATCAGTGCGCGCAACGGGCGGTTGGTGCGGCAGTAAGGTCAATGCTTGGCGCCCCAAGCAGCGCGGGGCCGCTCCTGCAGAGCGTGCGCTGACTGCAGGGCGGCGCCGGGTGGTGAAATCAGATCCCCATGCTGTGCAGCGAGTTGGCAATGCTGCGCAGCGTCGCCGTGAGGTCCGGGTGATCGGCTTCGAAGCGCTCGATGGCCAGGTTCACGCCATCGACCAGGTTGTTGTCTGGCGTGGCCTCCTCGAGCTTCAGTTGCGCTTCGATCTGTCGCGCTTCCTCATGCAGGCTGGCGAGTTCTTCTTCCGACAGCGGTACGTTTCGATCCAGTTGCTCGCGCAGGCTGTTGAGGCGCTCTTGCAATTCGCGGGCGGGCATTGGCTGTTCTCCATCAATGACTTGGCAAGCCATGGACCTCGGCGAAGCGGCAAAGGTTCTGGCCTGACTTCAAGCGTAATCCACTTGCCGGCGCTTTGCATGACCGGCATCAACGACGCTGTGTCAGGGTTTTTCACCCTTGCGCCGCCGCTGAGCGATGTCCGCGAGGCAGGTTTCCAGTGATTCCAGGTGGTCGATCACCGAATGCACGCCCAGGCCGAACAGCTCGAGGGTGGCTTTGCCGCGGGCCAACTCCTGCTCCTGTACGCTCATGGCTTGCCACAGATTCGATGCCTGGTCGCACGACGGGCTGCAGGCGGCGAGGCCGACCGTCCACAATCCGGCGTTCAGGCCCGACTGCAACAGGCGCGGCTCGCCACTGACCAGTACGCAGCCGTCGAGGCGATCACTGTTCAATGACATCAAGGCATGCCAGCAGGCATTCGGTGAAGGCCATGGCGAACCGTTGGCGACCTGGCCGGGCAGCCAGTCCGGGAGCACGCTGGCCAGACGCTCGCCTTGATGGTTGTGCAGATCGTCCAGCCAGATGCAGGGTACTTGCTGGCGCCGCAGCTGTTCTAGGGTGTCCAGGGCGCCAGGGGCGGGCAGGGGGCTGCCGTTCGCGGTCTGGACCAGGCAGCCGCGCAGGCCGAACAGCACAGCAGTGAGGGCAGGTGCTTCGTGCATGGCAACATCCCTGAAATACACCGCAGGCTAAACGCCCTTCATGACGGTCGGATGACAGTTGGAAGATGAAACTCTTGTTCACAAAATGTTGAACAAAGGTGTGTAATGCTGGCTGCCTGCCAGATTGCCTTTATACTGGCGCACTATCCAGCACCGCCTTCAGGCGGCTGCCACCGTGAAATCCGATGGAGAAACATCTATGCAGAGGATCGGTGCCGGTGTGATCGAGCGAATCACCCAGGCCTGTGTCTGTGCCAGCCTGTTGCTGGCGCCTGTGGCCGCCACCCAGGCGGCGACCGAGGAAGATCCTTGGGAAGTGGTCAATCGACCGATCTTCAGGTTCAACGACACCATTGATACCTACGCCCTCAAGCCGTTGGCCCAGGGCTATCAGGCCGTCACCCCGCAGTTCCTCGAGGACGGCATTCACAATGTCTTCCTGAACCTGGGCGACGTCGGCAACCTGGTCAACAATGTCCTGCAGCTCAAGCCTCGCGCCGCAGGCATCGACACGGCGCGGCTGATCGTCAACACCACATTCGGCCTGGGTGGCTTCATCGACGTCGGCACCCGCATGGGACTGCAGCGCAACGACGAAGATTTCGGCCAGACCCTTGGCTACTGGGGCGTGCCCAGCGGGCCATACGTGGTCATTCCGCTGCTTGGGCCAAGCACGGTGCGTGACGGCCTGTCCAAGTACCCGGACTCCTTCACCGAACCCTACCGCTATATCGATCATGTACCGACCCGCAACTCGATCTTCGCCCTGAACGTGATCGATACCCGCGCCAGCCTGCTGTCGGCAGAGAAGCTGATGCAGGGCGACAAGTACATTTTCATCCGCAACGCCTACCTGCAGAACCGCGAGTTCAAGGTCAAGGACGGCGAAGTCGAAGACGACTTCTGAGTCAGGCGAACAGAAGAAGGCGACCGCAAGGGTCGCCTTCTTCGTTTTGGCGCAATGTGAGAATGGGGCATTGGGGCACTGAATCCTTTTCACGCCTGGTGCGTTCAGCTTCTCTCCGATTGGCGGCACAATGGCGGTCGTTCTCATTCTCAAGGGTGGCTGGCCCCATGGCGGCATTCAAGCGCTCCGATCTGGCGGACCTGAACGTGTTCTTCACCATTGCTCGCCGCGGCAGTTTCGTCGATGCCGCCAACGAACTCGGGCTGACCGCCTCGGCGTTGAGCCACACGATGAAGAAGCTCGAAGATCGCCTCGAAGTCCGCCTGCTCAATCGTACCAACCTTCGGTGGCACTGACGGCCGCCGGCAGCGATCTCATGCAGTCCCTGGCCCAAGGCTTCGAGGCCATCGGCCACGGCCTCAATACCCTCGAAGACTAACGCAAGGCGCCAGTCGGCCGCCTGCGTCTGAACATTCCCCATGACGCCGGGCGCCTGCTGATCCTGCCGGTGCTTGATCAGTTTTTGTCGCGCTTTCCCCAGGTGCACCTCGACCTGGTGATGGACGACCGCATGCTCGACATCGTTGCCGAAGGCTTCGATGCTGGTATCCGCTTCGGTGCAACCGTGCCCAGGACATGATCGCAGGGGTTGCTCGGCACGCTCGACGATCTGGGCGTGGGTTGCATCGCCTTCTCGCCGTTGGCCCAGGGCATGCTCACCGACAAGTATCTGCAGGGCGTGCCGAGTGAATCGCGCGCCACCCGTGGCGGCTCGCTGCCCTCGCGCATGCTCGGCGATGACAACCTGGCGCGCATCCGCAGCCTCAATGACATTGCCCAGGCCCGCGGCCAGACCCTGGCGCAGATGGCGATTGCCTGGGTGCTGCGTGACTCGCGGGTGTCCTCGACGCTGATCGGCGCTCGCACACTGGCGCAACTCGACGACTCCCTCGATGCGGTGGGCAATCTGCAGTTCACCGCCGACGAACTGGCCGCCATCGACCGTCATGCCACCGATGGTGGTGTCGACCCGTGGAGTGTGTCGTCGAACATCGGTCGTCGCTGAACCCTGATCCTTTCAAGACTTGCCCTCGAGTGGCTCCAGGCATTTACATCCTGTAATTGTCTGGCCGCTCAAGGGCTTTTCTATGCCCAACCGTACGCCAAACGGCCCCGCCAAATAACCGCTGGTGATTAGCACAGCGAACTCGACCCTCGTATGCTTGAAACGCCCCGCGGATGGGAGTACCGTCTGCGCCTTACAGGGCACCACTGCGATTTGCTGGACAGGTTTTCTTGTCCTACACCTCAAAGAGAAGTGGTCACAGAGTATTCCAGTAGCCGTCCGTCGCCCTTGCCGATGCCCGCTACGCCAACCAATCGGCGCCGTTCGCCCACATGCAGAAAACCAGTGCAACGCTGCTGATCATCGATGACGACGACGTGGTTCGTGCAAGCCTCGCCGCCTATCTGGAAGACAGTGGCTTCAGCGTCCTCCAGGCCGGTAATGGCCAGCAGGGGCTCCAGGTCTTCGAAGAACACCAGCCCGACCTCGTGATCTGCGATCTGCGCATGCCGCAGATGGGCGGCCTCGAACTGATCCGCCGGATCACCGAGCACGCTCCGCAGTTGCCCGTGATCGTGGTGTCCGGTGCCGGCGTCATGAGCGATGCGGTCGAGGCCTTGCGCCTGGGCGCGGCCGACTACCTGATCAAGCCGTTGGAAGACCTTGCCGTGCTCGAGCACTCGGTGCGCCGTGCGCTCGACCGTTCGCGCCTGGTGCTCGAAAACCAGCGCTACCGCGACAAGCTCGAAGCTGCCAACCGGGAGCTGGAGGCCAGTCTGCACCTGTTGCAGGAAGACCAGACCGCCGGCCGCCAGGTGCAGATGAACATGCTGCCGGAAAAGCCGTGGACCGCGGGCGACCTGTCGTTCGACCACCAGATCATTCCCTCGCTCTACCTCTCCGGCGATTTCACCGATTATTTCCGCGTCGACGAGCGCCGCATCGCCTTCTACCTGGCCGACGTATCCGGCCATGGGGCGTCCTCGGCATTCGTCACCGTGCTGCTCAAGTTCATGACCACCCGCCTGCTGTTCGAATTCAAGCGCAACGGCAAGATGCGCGAGTTCAAGCCGTCGCAGGTGTTGGCGCACATCAATCGTGGCCTGATCAACTGCAAGCTGGGCAAGCATGTGACCATGGTCGGCGGGGTGATCGACGAGGAGACCGGCCTGATGACCTACAGCGTCGGCGGCCATCTGCCGCTGCCGGTGCTCTACACCCCGGGCCAGGCCCGCTACCTGGAAGGCCGTGGCCTGCCGGTGGGGCTGTTCGATGAAGCCACCTACCAGGACCATGTGCTCGAGCTGCCGCCGCGCTTCAGCCTCACGCTCATGTCCGACGGCATTCTGGACCTTTTGCCCGGGGATACACTCAAAGATAAGGAAGCGGCCTTGCCGGAAATCGTCAAGACCGCGGGGGGCAGCCTGGACGGGCTGCGCCAACGATTCGGATTGGCTACGCTTGGGGAGATGCCGGATGATATCGCCCTATTGGTGTTGAGCAGGAACCTTCAATGAGTACCGGTAGAATCCAGTTCGCCGAGCAGAGCGGTACCTTCGTACTGAAATTCGTCGGTGAAGTGCGCCTGACCCTGTGTTCGGCGCTGGATGCGACGATCGAGAAGATCTTCACCGCACTGAACTTCTCGGCCATCGTCATCGACCTGACCGAAACCGAGAGCATCGACAGCACCACCCTGGGCCTGCTGGCCAAGTTGTCGATTCTGTCGCGGCAGAAGGTCGGCCTGTTGCCGACCGTGGTCACCACCAATCCGGACATTTCCCGGTTGCTGCAGTCGATGGGGTTCGACCAGGTATTCAACATCGTCGACCGTCCGCTGCCATGCCCGGATTGCCTGAGCGACTTGCCATCGCAGGATCAGAACGAAGAAGTGGTGCGCTCCAAGGTGCTGGAAGCGCACAAGATCCTCATGGGGCTGAACGATTCCAACCGCGAAGCGTTTCGTGACCTGGTGAGTGCGCTGGAGCGTTCCTGACTCGGCGCCAACGGCGCCCTGTATCCGCTAGCGCTCCACCTCATGGCTGTGCACGAACTCCGTCGCTTCACCTCCTTCGGCACTCAGCTGGACAACCCGCACCGGCCGCCCCTGCTCGTCGAAGAATACCTGCCCCAGGCCCGCGCCATTCCACAGCCGCTCCCCGGCCTTGCTTCGGCTTGGCACGCGTGGCACCACCTCCATCGATCGGCGCTTTGTGAACCAGTTGAGTGGCGAGCGTGGTGAGTACAGCCAGCGGTTCAGGCGGTCGAGCACATCCAGCAGGCGCACTGGAAAGGTGTTCTTGATCCCGCTGCTGGTGACCTGCCACAGGTGTGGGCTGCGTTGGCGGTGGCGGATCAGCACCTCGTAGACGAATGAATAATGCACATCCCCGGACAGAATCACGTAGTGCCCTGGCGTGCGGGAATGACGGAAGATATTCAGGATCACCTGCGCGGAGCCGCGATGGGCCATCCAGTTCTCGGCGTCCACCAGCAGCGAGTAGCCCAGCGCAGTGAACACCCGCTGCACCGTCTCGATCAGCTTGACCCCGAAAATCGGCGCCGGTGACACGATGATTGCCGATGGATGATCGAGCAGGGCCTGCTGCAGTTCGCACAGCGCCTCCCAGTCGAGCAGCCCGGACGGTTTGCCCAGCTTGCTTTCGCTGCGCCAGCGCCGGGTGCGGGTGTCCAGCACGCGCAACGGTGGGTTGCTGGGCAGGTCGTACTGCCAGCCCTGGAAACGCAGCAGGTCGCCGATCAGTGTATCCAGGGCCTCACCGTCCAATGCGCCCTGCGGTGCATTTGCAGTCAGTGCCTGCAACCCTTCGACCAGCGTCGTACAGCCCTCGGGGTCATTGCCCCAGCCTTGGCACAGCAGGTAGCCGAGCAGGGCGTTGCCGATGATCCGGCGCGAGAAGGGGTGGCCATAGGCGGTCTGTTCCCATTGCGCCGACAGGTTCCAGTCATCGGTGATGTCGTGGTCGTCGAAGATCATCAGGCAGGGCAGGTGGGCCATGGCGCGCGCCACTTGACCCAGGCCGTCGCGGAACGCCTCGATCAGCGGCAGTTCGTTCTGATAGCGCTGCTGGCGCGCGGCAGTGAGCCCCTCGGGCGCCTCCAGCGCCACCAGTGTCCAGGGCGTGGGCGACCAGACCAGCAGGTACATGGCCATGACCTCGGCAAAGGTCACCAGGTGGTTGTCGGCATTGCTCGACGAGAAGATCGGCTTGCGCTTGCCCCGGAAGAAGCGTTGGCGCAGCGGCTCATTGCCCTGCTGGGCGGGCAGCAGGTCGGCGCGATGGTAGTAGCAGGCGGGGTGACGATAGAGCGCCTGGCTGCTGTCGACCAGCGCGCCGTCGAGGGGCTCGTCGAATAGCTTCAGGCGTTCGATCAACCCGTGGATGGCCTTGAGCGTGGGGCCGGCGACATCGTCTGCATAGACCTGGTCGCCGGTCATCATCAGCAGTGCCGGGCGTTGTTCGGGAGGGGGATTGTCGAGCAGCAGGCGGTCGGCGCAGAGCAGGCCGTCGGCGGCGGGGTGATGGGGTTTGCGGCACGAGCCGTGCAGCAACGGATCGATACGTTTGCGCAGAACGAAGCTCGGGCGGCAGGCACCTGGGTAGAGCAGGTGCGGTGCCCAGTCGGCGATGCCCTGGCCATTGTCCAGGTGCAGGTCGTAGCCCAGCGCGACGTCCTCGGGCAGTGCCTGGTCGATGTGCACTTCCAGCAGATGGACGAAGGCATGCTGGCCGATCGGAACGACCCGACACTCCAGGTGGGTACTGACCTGCGCGCCGTCCAGCACGAATCGAGGGTTCAGCGGGCGCGAGCCGACCAGCCAGATGGCCAGGCGTTGCGGTTCCAGGCGGCGTAGCACGGGGCCGGCGAGGACGAGGGGGAGGGTGGTGGTCATTGCTTCCATCTGTTGGGAGGCTGCCGGCCCCATCGCGGGACAAGCCCGCTCCCACAGCGGCACCTATCCCATGGCAGGGCACATGCTTCTGTGGGAGCGGGCTTGTCCCGCGATGGGCCGGCAGCCTCTTTTTCGAATACACAAGCGCAAACGGGCGGGAAATACTCAGTACTTCCCGCCCGTTCCACAACTCGGATATGTATCAGCCTTTGTCGGCCATCAACGCCTCGAGCTTCTCCTGGTCGCGCGCAAACTGGCGAATGCCTTCGGCCAGCTTCTCGGTGGCCATGGCATCTTCGTTCATCGCCCAGCGGAACTGGCTCTCGTTCAGCACCTGCTTGGCTTCGCCAGCATTGCGTGGTGTGAGGATGCGCGGCAGCTCGCCTTGGTCGTCGCTCAACTGCTGCAGCAGTTCAGGGCTGATGGTCAGGCGATCGCACCCGGCCAGTTGCTCGATCTGCCCGACGTTACGGAAGCTTGCGCCCATGACCACGGTGTCGTAGCCGTTGGTCTTGTAGTAGTCGTAGATGCGTGTCACCGACTGCACGCCTGGATCCTCGGCGCCGACGTACTCCTTGCCGGTGCTCTTCTTGTACCAGTCGTAGATCCGGCCTACGAACGGCGAGATCAGGAACACCCCGGCGTCGGCACAGGCCTGGGCCTGGGCGAAGGAGAACAGCAGCGTGAGGTTGGTCTGGATGCCTTCCTTTTCCAGCTTCTCGGCGGCGCGGATGCCTTCCCAGGTGGAGGCCAGCTTGATCAGTACGCGATCCTTGGAAATGCCGGCAGCTTCGTACAGGTCGATCAACTGGCGAGCCTTGTTCAGCAACGCCGGCTCATCGAACGACAGGCGTGCATCGACCTCGGTGGAGATACGGCCGGGGATGACCTTGAGAATGCCCGCGCCCACGGCTACCGCGAACTTGTCGCAGGCCAGGTCGACGTTGCCTTTGGCGTCGGCCTTGACCTGTTTGAGCAGGTCGGCGTAACCCGAGATGGCCGCGGCCTTGAGCAGCAGCGAAGGGTTGGTGGTGGCATCGACCGGCTTGAGACGGGTGATGGCATCCAGGTCCCCGGTGTCGGCGACCACGGTGGTGAACTGCTTGAGTTGTTCCAGCTTTGAGGTCATGGGCGTGCTCTGTCCTGATGCTCTGTCCTGTGAGTGTCTTGACATTACCCGAGCCCTGACGGCCACTCAAGGCCAAACACAGGCTAAGGCAATCCTGCGTCATGCGGGCGCGGGCTGGCCCCGCGCTGGCCACATGGCAGCCCCAGGATGGGGGCGTCGAATCCCCCTTCGAGTCCAACCCCCGCCCAGGGTTCCCTAGCGTCCGACCAGCAACTCTGCCGCCTGCTCGACCACTTTCAGCGGCTCGGCCGCCTTGTGAATGTCTGCCGACAGCAACTGGCGGAACCGGCGCGCCCCCGGGAAGCCCTGGCCCAGGCCGAGGATGTGCCGGGTGATGTGATGAATGGCCCCGCCACTCTCCACATGCGCCACCAGATACGGCATCAGCCGCGCCATCGCCTCGCTGCGCGTCACGACAGGCGCGTCGCTGGCGAACAGTTGTTGATCCACCTCGGCCAGCAGGTACGGGTTGTGGTAAGCCTCGCGCCCCAGCATCACGCCGTCGAAGGTCTGCAGGTGGGTGCGGCATTCGTCGAGGGTCTTGATCCCGCCGTTGAGCACCAGCTCAAGGTCCGGGAAGTCCTGTTTCAACTGCGCCGCCACCTCGTAGCGCAGCGGCGGCACCTCGCGGTTCTCCTTTGGCGACAGGCCCTCGAGGATCGCGATCCGCGCATGCACGGTAAAGCTGCGACAGCCGGCGTCGCGCACCTGGCCGACAAAGTCGCACAGCTCGGCATAGCTGTCGCGGCCATTGATGCCGATGCGGTGCTTGACCGTCACCGGAATCTCGACCGCATCGATCATCGCCTTGACGCAGTCGGCCACCAGCGCCGGATGGCCCATCAGGCAGGCCCCGATCATGTTGTTCTGCACCCGGTCGCTGGGGCAGCCGACATTGAGGTTGACCTCGTCGTAACCCGCTTCCTGGGCCAGGCGAGCACAGGCGGCGAGTTCAGCCGGGTTGCTGCCGCCCAACTGCAAAGCCAGCGGGTGCTCGGACTCGTCATGACGCAGGAAACGCTCCGCATCGCCGTGGAGTAGGGCGCCGGTGGTGACCATTTCGGTGTAGAGCAGGGCGCGTTGGGAGAGCAGGCGCAGGAAGTACCGGCAGTGGCGGTCGGTCCAGTCCATCATGGGTGCAACGCTGAACCGGCGGGAGGGCTCAGGGCGCGTGGTTTGTGGGTTTGAGGCTATTTCTAGGGACATTCTGTTCTACACGGTTTGTGCCATTTCCCGGGGTTTTCAGGTGTTTTGGTGTGACAGTGGCGCGATTTACCACCGCCAATCACCCTTTTACCACCGAAAAATATGGCGACGATCAGAGCAAGGAAAAAGGCCGATGGAACGGTCAGCTATACCGTCCAGATCGGCCTCAAGAAAAAAGGTGTCCTAGTCTATCAAGAGTGTCAGGCGTTCGTCCGAACACAAGCAACTCAAGCCTAGTATCAGGACAGGCGCAAGAGCTGTCCGAGGACTGGCTGAGGTTCTTTCAATCCGCAGGTAATATCAATTCAGGACCCTGGTTGCGGACACTACCTACATCCTTACGGACTGCATGCCACTTGAAATCGCCTGCGGCTCGGCAACCGGTCCGCACTATCTCTTCTGCGCGCTCCATCGATGTATCTGGCGAGATCCACTCACGAGCAACCTCGGGCGAGAGCACAAGAGGTTTGCGGTCGTGTATATCGACGAGCCCCTGGTCAGCTGCAGCGGTGATGATCACGAAGCCGTCCCGTTCGTCTGGTTCAAGTGCTGGGTGAGCTTCGGCCAGCGCCGCGAAGAACAGCGGGGCCTCGTCCGCTGCCTGGATGTAGTAGGGTTGCTTGCGCTTTGGGTCCGCAGGATCGGCTATCCACTCGTACCAGCCATTCGCCGGTGCCAAGGCTCGGCCATTCGGCCAAAGCGATTTGAAGAACTTCCCCGTCACCACCGTTTCTGCCCGCGCATTGATCGGGTCAGGACGCTTCCCCTTCGCCCAAAACGGCGCCCATCCCCATTTCACTCGATCCACCCTCACCCTTTCCGGCGCAGGTCGAATCACCTCCACTCGGGTGGAGGGGGCGACGTTGTATCGATTGATCTGCTCGTGGTCATAACCATTGATCACGACCAGGTCGAGGCTCAACTGTCGGAGGTACTTGTCCATGGATTCGTAGATCGAGTAACGCCCGCACATACCTCACCTCGCTCGTTCGTCGGCTTCCGCACGCCTCGCGTTGACGGGGGAAAGATCTGACAGTTAACTGTACATATATACAGTTATCTATCTGGAATAACCCCTCATGACCATCACTTTCCTGGGAGTCCCGACCGGTGGCCCTGCATTGCTGCCCGTGTACTCGTTTCGAGTGCCTGCAGGCTTCCCCTCGCCAGCGGCGGATCATCTGGAGCGTCACATCTCGCTCGATGAACTATTCGAGCTACGGGCGCCCCATGTGTACCTGGTGCAAGTGGAGGGCGACAGCATGCAGGGCGCTGGCATATTTTCCGGCGACCTTCTTATCGTAGACCGTAGCAAGGACGCAGAGCATGGCGACATCGTGATCGCTGCGATCAACGCTGAGCCTGTCTGCAAGCGTCTGCACAAGCGGGGCGGGGTGGTGATGCTTCAGTCCGAGAACCCCAGTTATCCGCCCCGGTACGTGATGGAGGGCGATGACCTGGTCATCTGGGGTGTTGTTCGCTACAGCGTGCGTGATCATGCGCAGTGACCAGGTATTCGCGCTGATCGATTGCAACTCGTTCTACGCGAGCTGCGAACGCGTGTTCCGGCCGGATCTGGCCAAAACCCCTATCGTGGTACTGAGCAACAACGACGGCTGCGTGATCGCACGCAGCTACGACGCCAAACCGTTCGTGAAGATGGGAGAACCGTACTTCCAATGCCGCGAGAGGCTTAAGCGGCACGGCGTGGTGGCGTTCTCCTCCAATTACGCGCTGTATGGCGACATGAGTGAGCGCGTGATGTCGATCATCGAATCGATGGTGCCTGCGGCTGAGGTCTATTCGATCGACGAATGCTTCGCCGATCTCACAGGTGTGCAGGGCAGCTTGACCCAGTTCGGCCGCGAGGTACGGGGCAAGGTGCTGCAGCGTACCGGCATACCGGTCGGTGTCGGCATCGCACGCACCAAGACCCTCGCGAAGCTGGCCAACCACACCGCAAAGCGGCTGCAGTCGCACACGGGCGGCGTGGTCGATATCACGACGGATTTTGAGCGTGACTGGGTGCTGCGTAATACCGAGATCAAGGAGGTGTGGGGTATTGGGCGGAGGATGACCGAGCACCTGCAGAGCATGGGGATTCAGAAAGCCATGGACCTGGCAAAGGCTGATCCGCGCATGTTGCGGGACAAGTTCAGCGTGGTGGTGGAGAAGACCGCGCGCGAACTGGCTGGCGTTCCCTGCCTCGAACTGGATGAGGCAGTACCTCCGAAGCAGGAGATCTGCTGCAGCAGGATGTTCGGCAAGCGGCTGAGTGAGCTTGCCCCGATCAAGCAGGCCGTGGCCACCTACACCGGGCGAGCGGCTGAAAAGCTGCGGGCGCAGGGCTCGAAATGCAAGCGCATGCGGGTGAGTATCCGTACTGGCATGTTCAACCCTGATGAGCTGCACCATGCGCAGGGGGCGCTTGTGGAGCTGCCTTACCCCACGAACGACACGCTGCTGCTCACCAGGGCGGCGACCAGTGCGGTAGAGCGTGTTTTCAGGGCGGGCTACCGGTACAGCAAGGCCGAAGTGTTACTACTCGACTTACGACAGCCAGGTGAGTTCACGGACGATCTATTCGCGATCTCGCAGCCTGTGGCGAGCGGCAGACTGATGTCGGTGGTGGACCAGATCAACGACCGGTATGGGCGAGGGACAATGAGGGCGGGCAGCGTCCCCCGCACCCCCGACTGGGGTATGCGCCGCGAGCTGATGAGTAGGTCATATACCACGAAGATCGACCAATTGTGGCGTGTTTGGTAGAGGGGGAATAGGGCAAAAATGGGGCAAGCCGAGCGCCATTCCATGTCCCTCTGTGCCACTCTGGGGCTCTACTCGAAGACACAGAAAAACGCCCAAGCCCTTTATATAAAAGACTTGAGTGCTTTTGCTCATTCGTATTTCTCCAGCTCAGTCGGGGTTTGTAAAGAAGCTGCGCTGAGGCTGCGGACTCTGCGTGGTACAGGGCTTTCTCCAGATGAGATAGATCGTGTAATGTTCTCGTGTTAGGTAAGATCGGCGAGATGAGGCACAATCATTATAGGCGGAGGCTGTCAGCCCGACTACGTTATACAGAGCCTCTCGGCTTTTCTCAGGGACTTTCAAGAAGGGATAGCGCATGGTTTCACCAATCAATACCGCCGTAATGCGACTTAAGTTACGTGCCGAAAGAAGTTCGCGTGAGCATCTTATTCAAACATTCGTTGATCTAGATCCATTGCTGACTTTGCTCCAGACTGAGGATCATCAAATCCTTTACGGACGGCGAGGTACTGGAAAGACCCATGCTTTAGAGTTCCTGGCTAGTGAGGTGGGCACTGCTGGTGACATTCCCGTCTATATGGATATGCGGACTATCGGGTCTAGCGGCGGGGTTTATGCCGATCCAGATATTCCATTGGCGGAGCGTGCGACACGGCTGTTGGTGGATACATTGCAAGCTATCCATGAACAGTTGCTGAACTACGTTTTAAGCCAGCCTGAAAAATTCGATGTTTCAGTCTTGGTGCCATTGCTTGACGAGTATTTGGAGTCTACAGCCCAGGTTTCTGTTAAGGGTACTGTCGCGTCTGAGGTCAGTGCTCAGGATAAATCGACTAGCTCTACGGGCCTACACCTCCAGCTGGAAGCCGCACCTGATGGTTTGACTGGGAAGGCAGGTTGCAGCGAGGCTCAGGGTCGCGAATCCCAGTCGGGGTATAAGTACTCTCAGTCAGGCGTGCTTAGGCATAGGATCCATTTCGGAGCTCTGAGTAAATCCCTCAAGCAGTTGACTGCTAAGCTCGCTAACTCTAGAGTTTGGATTATTCTTGATGAGTGGAGTGAGGTGCCTCTTGAGCTGCAGCCATATTTGGCGGACTTGTTACGACGCTGTTTGATGACGGTTACGTTGGTGACAGTAAAAATTGGTGCTATCGAGCAGAGAACAAATTTCAGAATATCTGATGGTGCTGGGTCATATGTCGGCGTGGAAGTAGGTGCCGATATGACTGCAAATACGAATCTTGATGACTTCATGGTGTTTGATAATGATCAGGTTCGGGCAAGTGACTTTTTCGAAAAACTTATCTATAAGCATTTGGCGGCAGAGTTGCCTGAGGGGTTCTTGACTAGTAGCAAGCCGTCCAATGAATTGATGCGCCGAATGTTTACGCAGAGCGCCAATACATTTGGAGAATTTGTGCGGGCTGCTGAGGGGGTTCCCCGTGATGCGATCAACATACTGATAAATGCAGCGCAATTAGCACTAAATGATCCTATATCTATCCCTCATATTCGAAGCGCTGCTAAAAAATGGTTCCAGCAGGGTAAGGAACAGCCTCTAAAAGATACGCGCGCTAGTTTGCTTTTGAGGTGGGTTATTGATGAAGTTATTGCTCGTAGGCAGGCAAAAGCCTTCTTGTTGCGAAGTGATCAAAAGCATCCGCTTGTAGAGCTATTGTTCGACGCTCGGGTGCTTCATATTGTGAAAAAGGGGGTATCGAGTAATGAAACTCCAGGGGTTCGGTATGACGTTTACAGTATCGATTATGGCTGCTATATCGATCTAATGAACACGGTCAAAGCACCCAAAGGCTTGTTCGAGGCCGAAGGCGATAATTCAGATGGTTTTGTTGAGGTGCCATCTACTGATTATCGCTCCATTCGTAGGGCTATTTTGGACCTGGAGAAGTTCGAGCAAGCTAATGCCGAGTAAGAGTTCTCTGGTGGCTGTGCCGCAGCGGGAGCGAAGCTTGATGATTAGCGTTGGTATAAAAGGACCGTAAAGGTCTGCAGGGCACCTATGACATTCTCGTGGAAAATTAGGCGCATTTTTCAGGGCGATTTGGGCCACACCAGCCGATTGCTCCTGAGATCATAGCTGATTGCGGGTTTACCCGGCCTCGTGAGTAAGTTGGGTTTCAAATTCATATCCCTCAGCGCAGTGCATGCTGCGACGGCTCTACTACCAACAGCGCGTCTATGCTTGGGGCACAAATGGGGCGGACCGAGCGCCATTCTGAGCCCCGCTATGCCCTTTGGGCACTTCGCAGCCTGATTCAAGAACGCCCAAGCCCTTGGTATACGGGGCTTTTGCGCTTTGTATCGTTAATGCTCCAGCAAAATCGGGGTGTGTATAGATGTCGAACGATCAAGCTGGCAATATGCTGCCATAGACAAGCAGAATGTAGGGTTCAGGTTATGAGTTGGGATGAATTTAGCTTAGGGGTCGAAGAGTTTACAAGATCCTTTGATGCTTTGTGCGAGCGGTGCAATGCAGCAAAGATCGGTGTAAAGCAGGTGGATTATAATGGGCATGTTGGAATTGTGCTTTCCCTGCGGTGTGGTCGAGATACAAGGGACGTGGAGATTATAGATCAAAACGAAATTCCTAAGCTTTTAGCGTTACCTTTTGAAGAATTTAGCTATTTGAGCGGCCTGGAAGCTATTTGGAGTTCACAGGGGCATTATATAGAGCTTCTATTGCAACCTGCCGCAGGGAGCAGTCCGGCCGAGATGTTCAGTAAGTTGTTTGGAGTGGCTTGGCGGGATGCTTATGAACTGGAGCCTATTAAAATTAATAGTGAGGGCGGTGTTAATGTGGAGATTGGATTGGCAAGTGATGTGTTTCGAGTAATTAATGAGGTCGTAAGTCCTCGAAGTATTACGCTGAAGCTGCATGGTGTTCCTGACAAGGGGCATGACTTAGTGCTGGATTATTTAAAGAAGCTGGGAGGGGCATTGTTATTCCAGGTTGAGTTAATTACTGGAGTGGCACTGCTGATGAGGCGGCATCGCGTCCGGAGGCGGCGTAAGAATGATGACAAAGTTCAGATGCCTCTTGATTTGAAGTTTCCTGATCGGGAATTCGACGACGCGCCACTCTCCCTCTATTGGTACGCGCGTAGTGCCGCTGGTATGCCGTTGTTGCAGTACCTTGCATATTATCAAGTTGTGGAGTACTACTTCCCTTTATATTCTCAGTACGAGGCTCACAAGCGATTAAAGCAAATTTTGAAACATCCGACATTTAGAGCTGAAAGGGATGCGGATGTCTCACGGTTGCTTTCAGCTATCCAGGTATCGCGAAGCGGAAGTTTTGGTGACGAGCGGGCGCAATTGAAGGCGACAATTGAACAGTGTGTTGATGAAAAAGATCTGCGTGATTTTTTGTCGGCAGATGATGATCGGAAAAATTTTTTTTCAGAAAAAACAAAATTAGTAAGCGGGAAGTTGTCTATTGATCGTGCAGGTAGTGAGCTGCGTAACGAAGTTGCGCTAAGGGTTTATGAGATAAGGTGTAAGATTGTCCATACAAAGTCGGATTCAAGAGATGGTGATTTCGAATTGCTACTTCCATTTTCAAAAGAGGCTGATTTAATGCACTATGATATCGAATTGGCCCAGTTTTTGGCTCAGCAAGTATTGGTGGCGGGAAGTAGGTCTCTGTAAATTTTGTCCCTTTGTAGACCAAATAATAAACCATATCCATGGTGTTACAGGTGCGGCCCTTCTATATAACATTGCCCAGGGAGTGTTCTTGCCTAGCTATGATCAAACGTGTGGAGCCAAGCTGCGAGCTTGGCTTGTTTGATCGCCGTTAGCGGTTGGGTTGGTGCAAAATTGGTACGAACAAGTGGGTGTTGCGCTAGATGCTACGGAAATCAAGGGCTCTGAGTTACACCAGCCCAATCCATCATTGTGGTACGAGCCAGAAGCCTCTGTTGTTTCCAGGCTGATCATACAAACTGATGCTACTCAGGGTGCAGCCAGCATCGTTGCGCATGCGGATCATCCAGTGCCATTCACGATCCGCTGCGATGGCAGGCAGGGCGATATCTCGGACATAGATCAGAGCCCCGTCTTCTGGGTACGGCCATGGGACACAACGATCCAAGTAGCGAACCACCTCCCAGCAGGGGAACAGCTCTTGGATGATGGATGAATCCTTTACTGAAGGGGTGTGGGAACCAGCCGATCTGTGATCAGCGTCGGAAGACAATCCATGCCAGTCGTTCCTGGGCATCCCTGTGAGGCTTTGATTGACTGCACCGGGCCTGTTTGTGTCCACCGTTGCCTGATTTGCGAAACGTCACCACAGGCGGCAATGGGTCGGTAAGCGCGTCTGAGTCGAACTGACCATCCTTGTCCTCCCTCACATGGAGGACAAGCCACGAATACTCGCGAGCGGTAGTGATGCAGCAGAAAACCCAGCGGCCCGTGCAGTTCAGCCATTGTCCCCCGCACACAGTCATTTTGAAATTCTGAGGCATTCCTAACAGGAATGGCTCTATAAAAAACATGAATTTTATTTATAGCACCTGAACCCCTATCGTAGTTTCTCCTGCATATGGAGATGACGGTATGAACGATTCAAGGCTGTGCTTATACGTTGACGCTCAATTCACCAGCCCTTACGCCATGTCATGTTTTGTGGCGCTTCGTGAAAAGGGAATCGAGTTCAAGATGAATACCCTTGACCTGGACACACTGGAGCATCATGCACGGGACTATTCCCGTCTTTCGCTGACCCAGAGAGTACCCACTCTGAGGCATGGCGAATTTGCATTGTCTGAATCATCCGCAATCACCGAGTACCTGGAAGACCTGTTCCCTCAGGCGCCGATTTACCCGACAAACCCGCTGCAACGTGCCAAGGCGCGGCAAGTTCAAGCCTGGCTGCGAAGTGATTTGCTACCTATCCGCCAGGAGCGCTCCACGCTTGGCGTGTTCTACGGCGTTAAATACGGTGCTTTGTCAGTCTCGGCTGAGTCCTCGTCGCAAAAGTTGGTGGAGGCAGCGCAACTGCTGCTGGACGATAGCCCGGACTACCTTTTTGGCGAATGGTCTATCGCCGATGTCGATCTCGCTTTGATGCTGAATCGACTGTTACTAAATGGAGATCGCCTTCCCGTTCGACTAGAGGATTATGCTCAGCGACAATGGCAGCGTCCGACCGTGCAGGAGTGGGTTCAGTTGGAGCGACCTCCGCTGTAGCGGCACCGGCTTTCGACCTGGAACTGCCTATGGCAGAGCGTCGCGATCAAGGGGCGGCGTTCAGTCCAGACCTGCTTTTCGACTGGCAGTGGACGGCCAACGATTCTGATAAGTTGTTGCAAGGCCATTGCCTGGGGATGTAATGCAGCTGCTCACTTATGGTCGCTTGCAGCCCTCTGCGAAAGGCAGCTCTGGGTCGAAAGTGGTCACCCAGGGCGTTCACAAGTGAATTGGCCAAGGAGTTATGGCCTAAAGCGGATTGGGTAGACACGCAAGGGTGGTACGAAATTGTTACGTAGTCAGGATGACTTGGCGGAAAGCCTTGAACTGAAAGGGCTTTAGGAAGTAGAACTCCAATCCATCATGGGTGCAACGCTGAACCGGCGGGAGGGTTCAGGGCGCGTGGTTTGTGGCTTTGAGGCTTGTGATGCAGTCCGTTCGTTCAACGTATTCAATACCGATTACCAACAATTTTGTCGCGTTGTGCTTTTCGCTCGGGGCGCTATACCAACAGAGCCGCACAGGAGGCGTTCAAGACGCCAGTTTACCAAGAGCACCAGGTATTGGCCTGTAGAGCCTTGCTTGCCGCGGCCCCGATGGTCAGTCCGTCAGGGAAACATTGCCCGCGAAACCCCCTACGGTCTGGATAGCTTCCCGCTGACTTTGCCGAGCATCCGCCTTACGATAGATTGTTCGCCTCAATCAACTCGCGCCATGTCGAAACCCACAAACAGCCGGCATCCGAAGGGAAGACTCATGCATCCATACGACATGCCCCAAGCCGAAGCGGAGAAGATTCACGTCGAGATTGCCAAACTGATGGCAGAGACTCGCAAGCTCAATACCGAAGCAGGCAAATTGACCCGAGAAACCTTCTGGTACCCGATCGGCATCGCCACCGGTCTGGTGACAGCAGTGGCGGGCATCACCGCACTGACAATGAAGGTCTTTGCCTGAATTCCCAGCCCCGCAATCGCGGGGCTTCGTGGATCAAGGCCAATGGCCTGCACTTCATCAAATGGTCTACAAAGCTGGCGCCAGCGCCATCGATGGTCAAAGCTGCAGGTTCCCCTTGCATTGATAAAGGACTTCGCATGCCCATCCGACGCTCATCGATCGCCGCTGCCATCGCCTTGTCATTCCTGTCGTTTTCCGCACTCGCCGCCAACCTGGCTCCCGACGCGCTATTGAAAAAGGCCGAAGCCGAGCAGAAGGCCTATCTCGCCACCGTCAAGCAACTGGTGAACGTAGACACCGGAACCGGCCAGGCGCCGGGGCTGAAAACCGTCAGCGCCCTGCTGGTCGAGCGGCTCAAGGCGTTGGGTGCCGAGGTCAAGACCAGCCCGGCCAGCCCGTCGGCGGGTGACAACATCGTTGGCACCTTCAAGGGCACCGGCAGCAAGTCGTTCTTGCTGATGGTCCACTACGACACGGTGTTCCTGCCCGGCACTGCGGCCAAGCGGCCGTTCAAGGTCGAGGGCGAGCGTGCATATGGTCCTGGCGTGGCCGATGCCAAAGGGGGTGTGGCGATGATCCTGCATTCGCTGAAGCTGCTGCAGGACGAGAAGTTCAAAGGCTTCGGCACCTTGACCGTACTGTTCAACCCGGATGAGGAAACCGGCTCCAGCGGCTCGAAGGCGATCATCGCGGAACTGGCGCGCAAGCATGACTACGTGTTCTCGTACGAGCCGCCGGACAAGGACGCGGTAACAGTCGCGACCAATGGCATCAATGGCGTATTTCTCGAAGTGAAAGGCAAGTCTTCCCACGCAGGGTCCGCACCCGAGGCTGGGCGTAATGCCGCCATGGAGTTGGCCCACCAGATGCTGCAGTTGAAGGACCTCGGCGACCCGGCCAAAGGCACCACGGTCAACTGGACGATGGTCAAGGCGGGCGACAAGCGCAACATCATTCCCGCCAGCGCCACGGCCGAGGCGGACATGCGCTACTCGGACCTGAGCGAAAGCGACCGGGTGCTGGCCGACGCGCAACGGCTCGTACAGAAGAAGCTCATTGAGGGCACCGAAGTGACGGTGCGCCTCGACAAGGGCCGCCCGCCGCTGGCGAAGAACGCCGGCTCCGAGCAGTTGGCGAAAACCGCCCAGACGCTCTACGCGAAGATCGATCGCAATATCGAGCCGATTGCCATGCGTTTCGGGACTGATGCGGGCTATGCCTACGTGCCCGGCAACGAGAAGCCGGCAGTGCTTGAAACCATGGGCGTGGTGGGGGCGGGATTGCATGCCGATGACGAGTACATCGAGTTGTCGAGCATCGCGCCGAGGCTTTATCTGACAGTGGCATTGATCCAGCAATTGTCCGAGGCGGCGAAGTAAGCGCGCGTAGGCTCAGGTGTTTACTGTCCTGGGATCAATGGCTATGCCGGTTTGATTTGCGGGGTGGCTGCTTGGAGGGCGAGCCCGCTCCCACAGGGGGCGGGCAGCGTATTGCAGGCTTTGTAGCCGCGGGCGGTAACTCAGGGGTAAAGGTGCGACGTTGCTTGGTCATCAGGCACCTGTCTGTGGCGAGTATTCTCGCCTAAAGGGGTGTCCGGCATAGATCACTACACTGCCTCAGTGCAACTGATCGGATGCGTAATGTCGCTCGCGTCGGTTTCAGGATGCGCCCTGTCGTTTGCACGCTACCGTTTCCCGGCAACGGTGCCATTCTTATCAGGATGTCCGACGACCGAGTGCGCACAGACGCACCGGCTTGGACGAGGAAGGCGACCGTGATCCTGCGACCGTGACAGGCCCGGAACGCCACAGCAGAACACCGCCGGACACCTGCCCGCACCCTCGGGCGGATCCGGGTTGCCGAGGTCCGCTGTATGCCTGAAGAGACGCTTGACCTGCCCTTGATCCAGCGTGTGCTGGACAACCACAAGGAGGTGCCCGGTGCGCTGTTGCCGATCCTCCACGCCATCCAGCAAGGCCTGGGCCATGTACCCGATGAAGCAGTCCCCGAGATCGCCCATGCGCTGAACCTCAGCCTCGCCGAGGTGCGTGGGGTGATCAGCTTCTACCATGATTTCCGCACTTCGCCCCCGGCACGCCACACCCTGCGCCTGTGCCGCGCCGAGTCGTGCCAGAGCCGCGGCGCCGAAGCCCTGGCCGCGCAACTGCGCGAACAGCTCGGGCTGGACGACCATGGCACCACTGCCGACGGAGCATTGAGTCTGCGCCCGGTGTACTGCCTCGGCGCTTGCGCCTGCTCGCCAGCGCTGGAGCTGGACGGCCAGGTGCATGCGCGGCTCACGCCCGAGCGTCTGCAGGCTTTGGTGAAAAGCTGCAGGGTGGAGGCGGGCGCATGATCAAACTGTGTATTTCCTGCGATTCGCTGGCTCGCGCAGTGGGCGCCGACCAGGTCGCCGAGGCGTTCGAACGTGAGGCTGCACAGCGGCAACTGCCGCTGCAGATCCAGCGCACCAGCTCGCGTGGCCTGTATTGGCTCGAGCCATTGCTGGAGCTGGAAAGCGCCGAAGGGCGCCTGGGCTTCGGGCCGGTCATGCCGGAAGATGTGCCGGGCCTGCTGGAGGCTCTGGACAAGGGGGGCGAGCATCCACTGGCATTGGGCCCTGTCGAACAGATCCCCTATCTGAAGACCCAGCAGCGCCTGCTGTTCGCCCGCGCCGGTATCACCCGCCCGTTGTCGCTGGACGACTATCAGGCCCATGGCGGCTTCGAGGGCTTGCGCAAGGCTGCATTGATGGACGGCGATGCAGTGGTTGCCGCAGTGCTCGATTCCGGCCTGCGTGGTCGGGGCGGGGCCGCGTTCCCGGCCGGCATCAAGTGGCGCACCGTGCGCCAGGCGCCGGCCGGGCAGAAGTACATTGTCTGCAATGCCGACGAAGGCGACTCCGGCACCTTCGCCGACCGCATGCTGATGGAGGGCGATCCCTTCCTGCTGATCGAAGGCATGATCATCGCCGGCCTCGCTGTCGGCGCAAGCAAGGGCTACATTTATGTGCGCTCCGAATACCCGGACGCCATCCGTGTGCTCAACGAGGCCGTGATGCTGGCCCGCGAAGCGGGTTATCTGGACGTCACTGGCAGCGGCGTGGCGTTCGAGCTCGAGGTGCGTGTGGGCGCTGGCGCCTATATTTGCGGCGAGGAGACGGCGCTGCTGGAGTCGATCGAAGGCAAGCGCGGCATCGTGCGCGCCAAGCCGCCACTGCCGGCGCTCGAGGGCCTGTTCGGCCAGCCGACGCTGGTGCATAACGTCCTGACCTTGGCGTCTGTGCCGATCATCCTGGCAAAAGGTGCCGCGTTCTATCGCGACTTTGGCATGGGCCGTTCACTGGGCACTTTGCCGTTCCAACTGGCGGGCAATGTGCGCCAGGGCGGGCTGGTCGAGCGGGCTTTTGGCCTGACCCTGCGTGAGCTGGTCGAGGGGTATGGCGGTGGTACCGCCAGTGGTCGTCCGTTGAAGGCCGCGCAGGTCGGCGGCCCGCTGGGCGCCTGGGTGCCGCCGTCGCAGTTCGATACGCCGCTGGACTACGAGGCCTTCGCCGCCATCGGCGCGATGATCGGCCATGGCGGTGTGGTGGTCGCTGACGACACACTGAACATGGCTGGCATGGCGCGCTTCGCCCTGCAGTTCTGCGCCGAGGAGTCCTGCGGCAAGTGCACGCCGTGCCGGATCGGGTCGACCCGCGGGATGGAAGTGGTGGATCGCCTGATCGCCAGCAGCGATCCTGCTGCGCGCGAGGATCAGGCCCACCTGCTGCGTGACCTGTGCGACACGATGCAGTACGGCTCGCTGTGCGCCATGGGCGGGATGACCGCTTACCCCGTGGCCAGCGCCCTCAAGCATTTTCCTGCCGATTTCGGTCTGGCCAGCCCGGAGGCCGCCCAATGATCCATTATTTCGACCCCGCCAACAGCGATATCGACCTGGGCACGCCTGCCCGCGACAGTGAAGTACAGGTCAGCCTGAACATCGACGGCCGCGCGATCAGCGTCCCAGCAGGCACCTCGGTGATGCGCGCTGCCGCGCTGCTGGGCACCAGCATCCCCAAGCTGTGCGCCACCGACAGCCTCGAAGCCTTCGGCTCATGCCGCATGTGCATGGTCGAGATCGACGGCATGCGCGGCTATCCGGCTTCATGCACCACGCCGGTCAGCGAAGGCATGGTGGTGCGTACCCAGACGCCGCGGCTGGCCGACCTGCGGCGCAATGTCATGGAGCTGTACATCTCCGATCACCCACTGGACTGCCTGACCTGCTCGGCCAACGGCAACTGCGAGCTGCAAACGGTCGCCGGCCAGGTGGGCCTGCGCGAAGTGCGCTATGGCTATGACGGGGCCAACCATCTCAACGAGGCCAAGGACGTCTCCAACCCGTACTTCGACTACGAGCCCAGCAAGTGCATCGTCTGCAGCCGCTGCGTGCGTGCCTGCGAAGACATTCAGGGCACCTTCGCCCTGACCATCAGTGGCCGAGGCTTCGAGTCGCGGGTGGCGGCGGCCGGAGGCGAGAATTTCCTCGCCTCCGAGTGCGTGTCGTGCGGCGCCTGCGTGCAGGCCTGCCCGACGGCGACCCTGACCGAGAAGAGCCTGGTCCAGCTCGGCCAGCCGGAGCGCGCAGTAATCACCACCTGTGCCTATTGCGGGGTGGGCTGCTCGTTCCGCGCCGAGATGAAGGGCGATCAACTGGTGCGCATGGTCCCGGACAAGAACGGAGGCGCCAACCACGGCCACGCCTGCGTCAAGGGGCGCTTCGCCTGGGGCTATGCCACTCACCCGGATCGCATCACCACGCCGATGATCCGCAAGCGCCTTGAAGACCCATGGCAGGAAGTCAGCTGGGATGAGGCGCTGGCCTATGCCGCCAGTGAGTTCCGACGCATCCAGCTCAAGTACGGGCGCGATTCGATCGGCGGTATCACCTCCAGCCGTTGCACCAACGAAGAAGCCTATCTGGTGCAGAAGCTGGTGCGTGCCGCCTTTGGCAACAACAACGTGGACACCTGCGCGCGGGTCTGCCATTCGCCGACCGGCTATGGCCTGAAGCAGACCCTGGGCGAATCCGCCGGAACCCAGAGCTTCGACTCGGTGATGCAGGCCGACGTGATCCTGGTGATCGGCGCCAACCCGACCGACGCTCACCCGGTGTTCGGCTCGCAACTCAAGCGCCGCCTGCGCCAGGGCGCGCGGCTGATCGTCATCGACCCGCGCCGCATCGACCTGGTCGACTCGCCCCACGCCCGTGCCGAGTTGCACCTGCAACTGCGTCCGGGCACTAACGTCGCCATGCTCAATGCCCTGGCCCATGTGATCGTCGATGAAGGGCTGCTCGACCAGGCATTCATCGACGCGCGCTGCGAGAGTGCCGAGTTCACGCGTTGGCGTGAGTTCGTCGGCCTGGCCGAGAATTCACCCGAGGCGCTTGGGCCGGTGTGCGGCGTGCCTGCCGAGCAGATCCGCGAGGCGGCGCGGGTGTATGCGGGCGCCGGCAATGCGGCGATCTACTATGGCCTGGGCGTCACCGAACACAGCCAGGGCAGCACCGCGGTGATGGGCATCGCCAACCTGGCCATGGCAACCGGCAACATCGGTCGCGAAGGCGTGGGCGTCAATCCGTTGCGTGGTCAGAACAACGTCCAGGGCTCGTGCGACATGGGCTCCTTCCCCCATGAATTGCCGGGCTACCGGCACATCTCCAACGAGGCGGTGCGCAGCGAATTCGAGCAGGCCTGGGGCGTGACCTTGCAGCCCGACCCGGGGCTGCGTATCCCCAACATGTTCGAGGCCGCGCTCGACGGCAGCTTCAAGGCGCTGTACTGCCAGGGCGAGGATATCGCCCAGAGCGACCCGAACACCCAGCACGTCACCGCGGCACTGATGGCCATGGAGTGCGTGGTGGTGCAGGACATCTTCCTCAACGAAACCGCCAAGTTCGCCCATGTGTTCCTGCCGGGCAGTTCGTTCCTGGAAAAGGACGGCACCTTCACCAACGCCGAACGCCGTATCTCGCGGGTGCGCAAGGTGATGGAGCCGCTGGCCGGCAAGGCCGACTGGGAGGCGACCGTGGCCCTGGCCAATGCCCTGGGCTATCGCATGGACTACCGGCACCCGTCCGAGATCATGGACGAAATCGCCCGCCTGACGCCGAGCTTCCACCGCGTCAGCTATGCCGAGATCGACCGCCGCGGCAGCCTGCAATGGCCGTGCAACGAGGCCGCGCCCGACGGCACCCCGACCATGCACATCGACCAGTTCGTGCGCGGCAAGGGGCGATTCATGCTCACCGGTTATGTGCCCACCGACGAGAAGGTCAATGCCCGTTATCCGTTGTTGCTGACCACCGGCCGCATCCTCAGCCAATACAACGTTGGCGCCCAGACCCGTCGCACCCACAACGTTGCCTGGCACGATGAGGATCGTCTGGAGATCCACGCCAGCGATGCCGAAAGCCGCGGCATCCGCGACGGCGACTGGGTTGGCGTGGGCAGCCGTGCGGGGCAGAGCGTTTTGCGTGCGCGGGTCAGTGCGCGGGTGGCGCCGGGCGTGGTGTACACCACCTTCCACTTCCCTGAGTCTGGCGCCAACGTGATCACCACCGACAACTCCGACTGGGCCACCAACTGCCCCGAGTACAAGGTCACGGCGGTTGAGGTGGTGCGAGTCTTCCAGCCCTCGGAATGGCAGAAGCGCTACCAGCATTTCAGTGACGAACAGCAGCGCCTGCTCAAGGAGCGGCGTAAGGCCGAAGACCAGGAAAAAGCCGAGGTGCGCCGATGAGCAGTGACAACCTGGTCAAGATGGCCAACCAGATCGCCCACTATTTCGACAGCGAGCCTGATCGGGCGCTGGCGGTGCAGGGGGTGAGACAACACCTGAACAGCTTCTGGACCCCGGCGATGCGGCGTCAGTTGAGCGAGTGGATCGAGGCCCATGCGGGGGAAGGGCTCGATTCGAAGGTGCGGGAGGCGTTGGGGTAGTTACCAGGCCTCGGCATCGCCCATGCCGAGGCCGCGCAGGTATTGGCCGATTTCGCTATAATCGAACTTCCATCACCCCGTGAGAGGCGTTGAACGGTGAAAGGCATCAGCTTGGAAACCAAAAGAGCAGCTTGGGAAAAAACTCGCCGCTCGAACTACGCAGCCAGTCTGCGGCTTGAGGGGTTTGATGTCACGCCTGACTCCGCGGAGCGTAAGCTCCCGTCCAAGGAAGAGTTGTTGCGTCATTACCGCAAGCAGGATTGATCTTTGGACAAGTATGGTGTCGGACAGGACGCCTACTGTTATCCCGGTACGGTCGTCCTGTGCAATCTGCTTGATCTTCGTGATGATTCAGCGCTTGCCAGGGCCGAGCGGGACTTTTCCGAGCTCGCTGCCAGTCAGCTCCCATTCGAGCTCCCTCCTTACGATCTTCCCTATCTCCAGAGGCTTCATCGCGCGCTTTTTCAGGATATCTATGCGTGGGCTGGAGAAATTCGCACGCTCGATATTTCCAAAGGCGGCACACGTTTCTGCAATGTGAGCCGCATTGAAGCCGAAGCTTCAAAAGTATTCCGCAGCCTTGCACAGCAAGGTTGGTATGAGGGCTATTCGCGTGCGGATCTGGTTCACGCTGTGGCAGAAAGCTTTGGCGATTTGAACATGGTCCATCCGTTTCGCGAGGGAAATGGGCGAGCTCAGCGGATTCTTTACGAACATGTGATCTTGAACGCGGGTTTTGAAATCGATTGGTGGTCGGTCGAGCCTGATGAGTGGGTGGCTGCGAACATAGCGGCAGTTGTTTGCGATTATTCGCCTCTGGAAGCGGTTTTCGACAGGTGCATCGGGCGGACCGTCATCGGCTTGTCGCCGGTTTAGCGTTCATGGCGACGCCCAACATGAAACCTCCGTCATCTTCGCCAACCTCGCCCGGTGCTAGGCTCGAGTAAATACTCGCCACGGAAACCCCACCATGGAAATGAACTGGCACCAGGCCCTGCAAGAGAGCCTGAGCTGGCTTGCAGTCGCTTCATTGATCACACTTGTCGGCTTCACCGCCGCCGCTTTCCTGGCGGTGCGCTTCACCCGCTGGGGCCAGCAGTTCTGGCAGTTGGCGGGTGAGTACTTCAGTTTCAGGCGCAGCTGGCGCCCGCTGCTCGTTTTTGCACTGTTGTTGTTCCTGGCGCTGTTCTCGGTGCGCATGAACGTGCTGTTCTCGTTCTGGTACAACGGTTTCTATAGCGCCCTGCAAGGCCTGGACCAGACGGCGTTCTGGTACCTGCTTGGGGTATTCGCGGTACTGGCAACCATTCATGTGCTGCGTTCACTGTTCAACTACTACGTCACCCAGTCGTTCAACATCCACTGGCGGGTCTGGCTGACCGAGCGCCTGACTGCCGACTGGATGCATGGCGATGCCTACTACCGCGGGCAATTCTTAGATGAGCCGGTGGACAACCCTGACCAACGTATCGAACTGGACGTCAACGCCTTCGTTACCGGCTCGGTGTCGCTGGCCCTCGGGGCAGTGAGTGCGTTGGTCTCGCTGGTGGCGTTCACCGGCATTCTCTGGGGGCTGTCGGCACCACTGGCGGTTGCCGGGGTGGAGGTGCCGCGGGCGATGGTGTTTGCGGTCTATGTCTATGTGCTCATCGCCACCTGGATCGCTTTCCGCCTCGGGCGGCCGTTGATTCGCCTGAATTTCCTCAACGAAAAGCTCACGGCGAACTTTCGCTACGCACTGATGCGCTTGCGCGAGAATGCCGAGAACATTGCCTTCTACCAGGGCGCGCAGGTCGAGCGGGGCACGTTGCTCGGGCGCTTCTTCGCCTTGATCGGCAATGTCTGGGCGTTGGTCTGGCGGAGCCTGAAGTTCAATGGTTTCAACCTGGGTGTCAGCCAGGTCGCGGTGGTGTTCCCGTTCATCCTGCAGGCGCCGCGTTTCTTCAGCGGAGCGATCAAGCTGGGTGATGTGATGCAGACGTCGCAGGCGTTCGGACAAGTGCAGGATTCGTTGTCGTTTTTCCGTGAGTCCTACGACACCTTTGCCAGCTACCGCGCGACCCTCGATCGTCTCACCGGTTTTCTCGATGCCAACCACCAGGCCAGCGAGCTACCGCACGTGGCTACCCGCGAGCTGCCGCGGGCCTTGGATATCGCTGGCCTGCAGGTGCTGCGCCCGGATGGCCACCGCTTGATTGCCGACCTGAGCCTGAAGCTGCAGGCCGGGCAGGCCTTGCTAATCAAGGGGCCTTCGGGCAGCGGCAAGACCACGCTGCTTCGGGCCCTGGCGGGATTGTGGCCTTATGCAGAAGGGGCGGTCGCGCGGCCGTTGGGTGAGCAGGCGCTGTTCCTGTCGCAGCGGCCGTACCTGCCGTTGGGGGATCTGCGCACCGCCATCGCCTACCCGGCCCAGGTCGGCCAGGAGCAGGATGCGCGGATGCAACAGGCATTGCGGCAAGTGAACCTGGCGCATCTGGCCGAGCGCCTCGAGGAAAGCCGCGACTGGACGCGCATCCTGTCGATCGGCGAGCAGCAGCGCCTGGCGTTTGCGCGAGTATTGTTCAACCAGCCGCATGTGGTGTTCCTCGACGAGTCCACCTCGGCGATGGATGAAGGCTTGGAACATGCCTTGTATTCGCTGCTGCGCAACGAAATGCCGGAAACCTTGCTGGTGAGTGTCGGGCATCGCAGCACGCTGGCCGGGTTCCACAGCCACCGGCTGGAGGTCGATGGCCAGGGTGGATGGGCGTTGTTCGAGCAGGACGCGGTGGTGCTGTCCTGAGCATCAGCCGTAGACGAAAAAGCCCCCTGGCATCGCTGCCAGGGGGCTTTTTCATATGGCGCAGGCCTTACATGTTGGGGTAGTTAGGGCCGCCGGCACCTTCTGGGGTGACCCAGGTGATGTTCTGCGACGGATCCTTGATGTCGCAGGTCTTGCAGTGCACGCAGTTCTGCGCGTTGATCTGGAAGCGCTTGCTGCCGTCTTCCTGGGTGACCACCTCGTAGACACCGGCCGGGCAGTAACGCTGCGCGGGTTCGTCGTACAGCGGCAGGTTGGTGGCGATCGGCACGTTCGGATCGGTCAGCTTCAAGTGGCAGGGTTGCTCTTCTTCATGGTTGGTGCTGGAGAGGAACACCGAGCTGAGTTTGTCGAAGCTGAGCTTGCCGTCGGGCTTGGGGTAGTCGATCTTCTTGGCGTCGGCGGCCAGCTTCAGGCAGGCGTAGTCCGGCTTGGTGTCGTGCAGGGTGAAGGGCAGCTTGCCGCCGAACCAGTTCTGGTCGATATAGTTGAACGCTGCTCCGAACAGCGGGCCGAACTTGTGCATGGCCGGGCCGAAGTTGCGGCTGGCGTACAGCTCCTCATACAGCCAGCTGGCCTTGAATGCCTCGACGTAGCTGTTGAGGGCGTCGCCGCCTTCGCTGCCGGCGAACAGGGCGTCGGCCACTGCATCGGCGGCCAGCATGCCGGACTTCATTGCAGTGTGGCTGCCCTTGATCTTGGCGAAGTTCAAGGTGCCCAGATCGCAACCGATCAGCGCGCCACCGTTGAACACCATCTTCGGCAGCGAGTTCAGGCCGCCCTTGCAGATGGCGCGGGCGCCGTAGCTGATGCGCTTGCCGCCTTCCAGATATT
Source organism: Pseudomonas wayambapalatensis (assembly GCA_014268975.2). Lineage (GTDB taxonomy): Bacteria > Pseudomonadota > Gammaproteobacteria > Pseudomonadales > Pseudomonadaceae > Aquipseudomonas > Aquipseudomonas wayambapalatensis. The sequence continues at coordinate 2,088,480 of CP077096.1, forward strand.
GGCTGATCACCGGGTGGTGCTTCAGGCGCTGGAACTCGTCGAACGGCGACAGGTAAGGGTTGGCATAGGAGAGGTCGACGATCAGGCCGACCACCACCTGGTTGTTCTCCAGGTGATAGAGGAACGAGCCGCCGGTGTTCTCGGCGCTGACTACATCCAGCGGCCAGCCGGCGGTGTGCACCACCAGGCCCTGTTCGTGCTTGCTCGGGTCGATCTCCCAGATTTCCTTGATGCCGATACCGTAGTGCTGCACATCGGCTTCGCTGTCCAGGTCGAAGCGCTTGATCAGCTGCTTGCCAATGTGGCCGCGGCAACCTTCGGCGAACAGCGTGTACTTGGCGCGCAGCTCCATGCCGGGGGTGTATAGGCCGTCCTTGGGCTGACCTTCGCGGTCGACACCCAGGTCGCCGGTGACGATGCCACGGACCACGCCGTTTTCGTCGAACAGCGCTTCCTGGGCGGCGAAGCCGGGATAGATTTCCACGCCCAGGTTCTCGGCCTGCTGGGCCAGCCAGCGGCACAGGTTGCCCAGCGAGATGATGTAGTTGCCCTGGTTGTGCATGGTCTTGGGCACGAACAGGTCCGGCACCTTGACCGAACTGCCCTGGTCCTTGAGCACATAGATGTCGTCGCGCTTGACCTCGGTGTTCAGCGGCGCGCCGAGTTCTTTCCAGTCGGGGAACAGCTCGTTCAGCGCGCGGGGTTCGAAGACCGCACCGGAGAGGATGTGGGCGCCGACCTCGGAGCCTTTCTCGACCACGCAGACGCTGATCTCGTTACCGGCTTCGGCGGCCTTCTGCTTCAGGCGGCAGGCGGCAGACAGGCCCGCCGGGCCTGCGCCGACGATGACCACGTCGAATTCCATGTATTCGCGTTCCACAGGTTCTCTCCTACTCAAGGCTCATCGCGTTGCTTGTCTTATGGGTGTCGGATGCCCGCTCACGGTCGGGGCAGCTGTAGCCGTGCCGGTGGCGGACTACACCGTTTTGTCTTGGCCGCGCATTATATCTACACCACTTGGCGGGTCCAATACAAACGTTTGTTTGAATTTGCCGCAGCCCAGTAAAATCACAGGAGGGCGGCTGGAGGCTGGCCAATTTGCCGTATTGACCGGATTGGGTGTTACGGTCAAGATACGAGCGGTTTTACGCTCGCCGTAGGCTGACCGTCGGGCGCAGGTGCACCTCTAAAAACCAGGCGTAGAGCAGGGAATACAGGCCGAAACCCTTTTTGTAGTGGAGTCTACACGCCACGACAGGAAATGACCCGCGGGTTTTGCCCCGCCAGTCCGCACAGGACTGATCGGTCATGGCAAATTTCGCTCGACCCGGAACGTTTTCAGAGGTGTCCTTGTACCCACGCGCATTCGCCGGGCACGCCCCAGGCGACATTCTTTTCACCGGAGAGTAACGAGGAATCCATGAAGGTTCTTGTAGCTGTCAAACGAGTGGTCGACTACAACGTCAAGGTTCGCGTCAAGGCGGACAACTCCGGCGTCGACCTTGCAAACGTCAAGATGTCCATGAACCCCTTCTGCGAAATCGCCGTGGAAGAAGCCGTACGCCTGAAAGAGAAGGGCGTTGCGACCGAAATCGTCGCCGTTGCCGTCGGCCCGACCGCTGCCCAGGAGCAACTGCGTACCGCCCTGGCACTGGGTGCCGATCGTGCCATTCTGGTCGAGACCGCCGAGGAGCTGAACTCCCTGGCCGTGGCCAAGGCGCTGAAGGCCATCGTCGATAAAGAGCAGCCACAGCTGGTCATCCTCGGCAAGCAGGCCATCGACAGTGACAACAACCAGACCGGCCAGATGCTGGCTGCGCTGACCGGCTACGCCCAGGGCACCTTCGCCTCCAAGGTCGAAGTGGCTGGCGACAAGCTGAACGTCACCCGCGAGATCGATGGCGGCCTGCAGACCGTCTCGCTGAACCTGCCGGCGATCGTCACCACCGACCTGCGCCTGAACGAGCCGCGCTACGCGTCGCTGCCGAACATCATGAAGGCCAAGAAGAAGCCGCTGGAGACTGTGACTCCAGACGCGCTGGGCGTATCCACCGCCTCCACCACCAAGACCGTGAAAGTCGAAGCGCCTGCTGCACGCAGCGCCGGTATCAAGGTCAAGTCGGTGGCCGAACTGGTCGAGAAGCTGAAGAACGAAGCGAAGGTAATCTAAATGACTATCCTGGTTGTCGCTGAACACGAGAACGGTGCCGTTGCCCCGGCTACCCTGAACACTGTCGCTGCTGCCGCCAAGATCGGTGGTGATGTGCACGTGCTGGTCGCAGGCCAGAACGTCGGTGGCGTCGCCGAGTCCGCTGCCAAGATCGCGGGCGTTGCCAAGGTGCTGGTTGCGGACAACGCTGCCTACGCCCACGCCCTGCCTGAAAACGTAGCGCCCCTGATCGTCGAGCTGGCCAAGGGCTACAGCCACGTGCTGGCTCCGGCCACCACCAACGGCAAGAACATCCTGCCACGCGTTGCTGCGCTGCTGGACGTCGACCAGATCTCCGAGATCGTCTCGGTCGAATCCGCCGACACCTTCAAGCGCCCGATCTATGCCGGTAACGCCATTGCCACCGTGCAATCGAGCGCTGCGGTCAAGGTCATCACCGTGCGTACCACCGGCTTCGACGCCGTGGCCGCCGAAGGTGGTTCGGCTGCGGTGGAAGCCGTGGCTGCTGCCCATGATGCTGGCAAGTCGGCCTTCGTCAACGAAGAGCTGGCCAAGTCCGATCGTCCCGAGCTGACCGCTGCCAAGATCGTCGTCTCCGGCGGCCGTGGCATGGGCAACGGTGACAACTTCAAGCACCTGTACGCCCTGGCCGACAAGCTCGGTGCTGCGGTCGGTGCTTCCCGTGCCGCCGTCGACGCGGGCTTCGTGCCGAACGACATGCAGGTCGGCCAGACCGGCAAGATCGTCGCGCCGCAGTTGTACATCGCCGTCGGTATCTCCGGCGCGATCCAGCACCTGGCGGGCATGAAGGACTCCAAGGTGATCGTCGCGATCAACAAGGACGAAGAAGCCCCGATCTTCCAGGTGGCCGACTACGGCCTGGTTGCCGACCTCTTCGAGGCGGTGCCGGAGCTGGAAAAGCTGGTCTGATCCGAGCGCTTCACTTATAAAGAAGCCCGACCCTCGTAACAGGGGTCGGGCTTTTTTTTGCATGGCTGGCAAGGAGTAGGGTAATGGCGTTTGGCAGAACGGGTCGGTTGCTGGCCTGCATGGTGGCCTTGGCATCCTCGCAGGCGATGGCCGCCGGCAAATGTGAAAAGCTGGTGGCCACCGGCAGCCCGGATGCACCGCCGTACTCCTGGCAGGACCCGAAAGACTCTCGGCACCTGATCGGTGCCAACGTCGACCTGCTGCGTCAGGTGGCGGACGAGTTGGGGGTGCGGGTCGAGGTGCTGCATGCCGGGCGCCGCGAGCAGGCGCTGGAAGAGGTGCGCAGCGGGCGGATGGACCTGTTGCTGGACACGCCGATGCAAGTCGGCCAGTTGACCGCGCTGGACTACATCCATCCACCCCTGCAGCTCAACGAGTACTTGGTCTGGACCCGCCAGGACTCCACACTGGATTTCGACGGTCCGGCGGATCTGGCCCGCTATCAGGGCAGCCTTTCGGAGAAGGCCCGGCTGACCCCGGCGTTCGAAGCGTTCGCCAAGTCCCAGCTCAAGCTGGTGCCTGCGCAGAATCTTACCCAGGCCTTCCAGAAGCTGGTGCTGGGGCAGGTCGATTACGTATTGGCGGGGCGCTATTCGGGGATGGCCATGACCCAGAGCCTGGGCATGAGCAACGACCTTGTCGCGCGCGGCCTGCCAGTGGATCGTCCGGGGCTGTACCTGGCTGTGTCGCACAATTCGGCCTGTAACGATGCCTGGCTGCGTGGGCAACTGGCTAAAAAGCTGACAGAATTGCCGATCTCTGGCGCCTCCGAGTCGGTGCTGCAGCGGAATGTGGAGCGCTGGAAAGCGCAGATGCAGATGACCGGGGACGCCCCCAAACAGTAGGAAGAATGCGTGAGAACCCAACCACTGATCCTGGTCCTGGCTTTTGCAGCCCTGGCCGGTTGTGCCAACGATCCGGCTCCTCATGAGCAGATGCGCCTGTCCGAGCAGGCGCTGGAGCAGGCCAAGGCTGTCGGCGCGACTGAGCAGGTCGAGGCGTTCAAGCTGGCCGAAGACAAGTTCGCTCGGGCCAAGACCAACATGGCCAGCGAAGATTTTCGTGATGCGCGCATGCGCGCCGAGCAGGCCGAGCTGGATGCACGCCTGGCCGAGGCTCAGGTGTTGACCCAGAAAAGCGAAGAGCAGTTGAAGGTGACCGAGTCGCGGATCAAGCGCCTGCGCAAGCAGCTGGAGGTACAGCCATGAGCCGTACATTCAAGCCCGGCGCCGCCTTGGTCGTGCTGGCGTTGGCCGTCGGCCTGCAGGGTTGCGCGAGCCAGCGCAGCGAGTCGGCGCTGGACGATGCCACGGCTGCGTTCCAGAAGGTCAAGGACAACTCCGACGTGCTGCGCAGTGCGCCGCGTGATGTGATCCGTGCAGGTGAGTCGCTGGCGCGAGCAGAGCGCCTGGCCAGTTATGTCGGCAGTGGCACTGACGTACGCCACTATGCCTACCTCAGCCAGCGCTACAGCGAGATCGCCCGCGAGCACGCCAATCTGGCGCTGAACCAGGAACGCCTGGCCAAGCTCGACCTGGAGCGCCAACGTCTGCAACTGGCGCTGCGTGAAGCGAAGCTGGCCAGCGTGCAGCAGCAGGGCAAGTGGGTCGAATCGCAGATCGCCGCACTGGCATCGGAGCAGGCCGACCGCGGCCTGGTGATGACGCTTGGGGACGTGCTGTTCGATACCGGCGAAGCGGAACTCAAGAACTCCGCCAGTCGCGCGGTGCTCAAGCTGGTGCAGTTCCTGCAGCTCAATCCTCGCCGCGTGGTACGAATCGAGGGCTACACCGACAGCACCGGGGCGGCTGAAGACAACCTGAAGCTGTCCCGTGACCGCGCGCAGTCGGTGGCTGACATGCTGGTCGACCTGGGCATCGACGAGAAACGCATCGAGGTCCATGGGTATGGCGACCAGTACCCGGTCGAGGTCAACGCCTCGGAGCGGGGCAGGGCGCAGAACCGCCGTGTGGAGATCGTGTTCTCCGATGAGAAGGGCAAGCTCGCGCCGCCGCGCTGAGGGCTGTTCGGGTGCTGCCTGGCACCCGTGCTGACGGTTCGTCTGTTCGCCGCTGTCAAGCAAGTGTAATGTCGACTATTCTCGGAACTGTCCCAGTACACTTTGCAACTGTTACGGTATTCTGTCTCGACTGTGAGTCGTACAAGAACAACGAACCCGTCCGCGCTTCGAGAATCACCATGACCAACCTGCTGTTGTACCAGCGCATTGCCCAGCAACTGGCCGATGACATCCGTCGCGGTGTCTACCAGCCAGGCGAGCGGGTGCCTTCCGTGCGCAAGATGAGCGCCCAGCTCAATGTCAGCCATGCCACGGTGCTGCAGGCCTACGCCAACCTCGAGGATCAGGGCCTGATTCGCGCCCGTCCGCAGTCTGGCTACTATGTCCACCAGACACCCGCCCTGACCGCGCAGACCCCGGATATCGCCCGGGTCGAACGCCCCGGGTTGGTTACCCGTGCCAGTATCATTCAGCAAGTGCTCACTGAAGCACGCCGCGATGGTGTTTTCCCTTTCGGGGCTGCTGTTCCGCATGTGGACTACTTGCCGGTTCGAGCGCTGCACCAGCAGATCGCCAAGGTGACGCGGTTCCACAGCCCGCGTGCCTTCAGCTACATGTTCAGCCCGGGGTTCGAGCCGCTGCGTCGGCAGATCGCCATTCGCATGCGTGACGCTGGCGTGCTGGTCGACCCGCGCGAGGTGATCGTCACCCATGGCTGTGTCGACGCCCTGCAGATGGCGCTGCGCGTGTTGACGCGTCCTGGCGACCTGATCGCCGCAGAGTCACCGACCTACTATGGGCTTCTGCAGTTGGCGGACCTGCTGGGTCTGAAGGTGATCGAGATCCCCAGCGACCCGTCCACCGGCATCAGCCTCGAGGCGCTGCAACTGGCCGCCAACCAATGGTCGATCAAGGCCCTGGTGCTGACGGCGCGCCTGAGCAACCCTCTGGGCGGGACCATTCCCGAAGAGCGGCAGAAACAGTTGCTGCGCCTGGCGTCAGACTTCGATATCCAGATCGTCGAGGACGATATCTATGGCGAGCTGATGTTCGAGCAGGGGCGAACCAAGGCGCTGAAGGCGTTCGACCGGCTGGATCGGGTGATTTACTGTTCGAGTTTCTCCAAGACGCTGTCGCCAGGGGTGCGCGTCGGCTGGATGATTCCTGGGCGCTACCAGGACGAAATCCAGCGCCTGCAGACCTTCACCACGCATTCGGCCTGCAGTGTCACCCAGATGGGCGTGGCGGCCTATCTCGAGAACGGCGGCTACGACCGTCACCTGCGCTTCATCCGTCAGGAGTACCGCAAGAACCTCAGTGCCTATCAGCTGGCGGTGCAGCAGCACTTCCCGGAAGGCACGCAGATGACTCGGCCGACGGGTGGGTTCATTCTCTGGGTCAGCCTGCCGGGGCGAGTCAATACTCAGGAGCTGCATGTGCGGGCGCTGGAGCAGGGCATCAGCATCGCGCCTGGCCTGATCTTCAGCAACACCGAGCAATTCAATCACTGCATCCGCCTCAATTGCGGGATTCCCTGGAGCAAGGAGGCAGAGCGGGCGGTGATGACCTTGGGGTTGCTGGCCCAACAATTGTGTCGAGAGTCTGCTGTCTCGATTTTGTAGCTTGTCATAAGGGCAGGGAACAGGGAGCATAAGCATTTTTATGCCATGCTCTTGATGCCCATGAATGCGTTTCGCCCTACTGCCCTGATGCTGTGTCTTGCGCTGTCCTGGTTGCCGGGGGCATCTGTGCAGGCTGCGCAGACGCATGCAAAGAGCGAAGTGTCCCAGGGCAAGACCGCCAAGCAAGCGGTAAAAACCCCGGCGAAGGCGGCCAGCAAGCCGGCAAGCAAGCCTAAGCCAAAGAGCAAGCCGGTCAGCAAGCCACTGCCCAATCCCAAGCTCGATCTCAGCCTGCCGAGCGAGATGGTTAAGAACCTCAAGCCGGATATCGGCAATGCCCCGTTGACGCGCAAGCCCTTGCTGCCGTCGATGTTCCCCGACAAACCCGCATCCGATGACAGCCCGTTCCAGCTCAATGGCCGGCTGATCAGCAACGAGATGCAGCTGCAGTTGCGCAACGACAGTCGCCGTGATGTCGAGGGTGCTGCCATCGATTTCGAATTTCGCAACTGACTACCGAGTCACTTCGGATTTCATCGGCTCGGTAATTTCAAACATATGTTTGAGCGGTTAGTATCCAGGGATGTCCGTCCCGTTCAGCTCCAGGGAGTCCAGTTGTCATGAAATGCCGTGAGGGCTGCGGTGCCTGCTGCATTGCCCCGTCCATCAGTTCGCCGATCCCCGGCATGCCCCAGGGCAAGCCGGCGGGCGAGCGTTGCCTGCACCTGTCCGTGGACAATCTTTGCGCCTTGTTCGGCAAGCCTGAACGGCCAAAGGTCTGTGGCGGGTTCAAGGCGGAGGTGGATGTCTGCGGTAGCGATCGCGACGATGCGATCAGGATCATTGGCTGGCTGGAGCAGATGACGGCGGCGTGACGTTTGGATCTTCGACAAAAGGAACAAGATGATGAGATCGATCAAGCGCGTTGTAATGCTGTGTGGCATGGGTGTCTTGCTGGCGCCGACGGCCTGGGCTGAGAATTGGCAGGTGGCCAAGGACGAGGAGGGTATCAAGGTGTCCCTCAGCGAGGTGGCGGGCTCCAAGTACAAGGCCTACCGCGGGGTGATCGTCATCAAGGCGCCGCTGGCCAAGGTCAAGGCGTTGCAGGAGGATGTAGTCGGCGCCTGCGCCTGGGTGCATGAGTGCAAGTCGCAGAAGTTGCTCAAGCATGAAGGTGACCAGAGCTGGACCTACACCCAATTCAATACGCCATGGCCGGTGACGCCGCGCGATTCGATCCTGCATGTCACCACGGTGCAGGAGGCTGATGGCAGCCTTACCCGCAAGCTCGAGGGTGAGCCGAAGTACCTGCCGGAGGAAAAGGGCTTTGTGCGTGTGGCGCAGGTCGAGGGCTTCTGGAAGCTGGTGCCCAAGGGTGACAGCACCGAGGTGACCTACCAGGTGCACACCGAGCCGGGTGGTAGCGTGCCTTCGTGGCTGGCCAACAAGTTCGTGGTGGATGCGCCGTTCAATACGCTGAAGGGCTTGCGTGAGCGGGCCGAGAAGAACTGAGGTTCTTTCGTCTAATGGCCCAATGAAAAAGGCTGCCCGAGGGCAGCCTTTTTGCGTCCAGCCTGGGCGGCTTACTTGCGGTCTTTCAGTGCGGTGATGTCGCGCTGCGGCTCGCCGGTGTACAGCTGGCGCGGACGGCCGATCTTGTATGGGCCAGAGAGCATTTCCTTCCAGTGCGAGATCCAGCCCACGGTACGTGCCAGGGCGAAGATCACGGTGAACATGCTGGTTGGAATGCCGATCGCCTTGAGGATGATCCCCGAGTAGAAGTCGACGTTCGGGTACAGCGAGCGCTCGATGAAGTACGGATCGGTCAGGGCGATCTCTTCCAGGCGCATCGCCAGTTCCAGTTGCGGGTCGTCCTTGATGCCCAGCTCGCGCAGGACTTCGTCGCAGGTCTGCTTCATCACGGTGGCGCGCGGGTCGCGGTTCTTGTAGACGCGGTGACCGAAGCCCATCAGCTTGAACGGATCGTTCTTGTCCTTGGCCTTGGCGATGAACTTGTCGATGTTCGAGACATCGCCGATTTCATCGAGCATGGTCAGGACCGCTTCGTTCGCGCCGCCGTGGGCAGGGCCCCACAGTGCAGCGATACCGGCGGCGATACAGGCGAACGGGTTGGCACCCGAGGAGCCGGCCAGGCGCACGGTGGAGGTGGAGGCGTTCTGCTCGTGGTCGGCATGGAGGATGAAGATCCGGTCCATCGCCTTGGCCAGCACCGGGCTGATCGGTTTGATCTCGCACGGGGTGTTGAACATCATGTGCAGGAAGTTTTCTGCGTACGACAGGTCGTTGCGCGGGTACATCATGGGCTGGCCCATGGAGTACTTGTACACCATCGCTGCCAGCGTCGGCATCTTCGCGACCAGGCGCACGGCGGAGATTTCGCGGTGCTGCGGGTTATTGATGTCCAGCGAGTCGTGATAGAACGCCGACAGGGCGCCGACCACGCCACACATGACGGCCATCGGGTGGGCGTCGCGGCGGAAGCCGTTGAAGAAGGACTTCAGCTGCTCGTGGACCATGGTGTGGTTCTTCACGGTGCTGACGAACTGGGCTTTCTGCTCTGCGTTCGGCAGTTCGCCGTTGAGCAGCAGATAGCAGGTTTCCAGGTAGTCCGATTGCTCGGCGAGCTGTTCGATCGGGTAGCCGCGGTGCAGCAGCACGCCCTTGTCGCCGTCGATGTAGGTGATCTTCGACTCGCACGAGGCGGTCGCCATGAAACCAGGGTCGAAGGTGAAGTGACCGGATGCCCCCAACCCGCGGACGTCGATAACATCGGGACCAACGGTGCCGGTTAAAATGGGCAGCTCTACGGGGGCTGCGCCCTCGATGACCAACTGCGCTTTTTTGTCAGCCATGTGGCCTCCTATTAATGCTTGAAATCATCAGACAGACCCCCCACGCAGGGCCCGCACCACTATAGAGGGATAAATTCGAATGTCAATTTGCCTAAAGGCTGGTTGAAACGCCCTCCAAGCCCATGATTTTCACGAAATTGCCGCCCATTTACGCCTTTTGTTCGCTAAAGGCAATGCGCTATTCGGGCGAGCCCCTCACGTTGTCATAAGCAGCCTAACTGTCTATACTCGGCAGCCGACTCCCAGGGGCTTTCCAGCCCGCCCTGCTGGGTGTCGTGTTCTCTTCGGTGGTGGGTACCTGACCAGTACACTTACCAACAACTTTGCCCTGTTCGCTAGGGGCTCTTCAGTGTGAAAAAAGCCGTGAAAAGCCAACGACCTGTAAACCTAGACCTAAGGACCATCAAACTCCCGATCACCGCGTACACGTCCATTCTTCACCGTATTTCCGGCGTCATCCTGTTCCTCGGCCTTGCCATCATGCTGTACGCATTGGGCAAGTCGCTGGGTTCCGAGGAAGGCTTTGCCGAGGTGAAGGCGTGTCTGACCAGTCCGCTGGCCAAACTGGTGACCTGGGGCCTGCTGTCCGGCCTGCTGTATCACCTCGTCGCAGGTGTTCGCCACCTGATCATGGACATGGGTGTCGGTGAGACGCTGGAAGGCGGCAAGCTGGGCTCGAAAATCGTGATCGTCATCTCCGTGGTGCTGATCGTTCTGGCGGGAGTTTGGGTATGGTAACTAATGTCACGAACCTGTCGCGTTCGGGCCTCTATGACTGGATGGCGCAGCGCGTCTCGGCGGTCGTTCTCGCGGCTTACTTCATCTTCCTGATCGGCTACCTCGCGATCCACCCGGGCATCGACTATGCCCAGTGGCACGCTCTGTTCTCCAACAACGCGATGCGGATCTTCAGTCTGCTGGCACTTGTCGCGCTGGGCGCTCACGCCTGGGTCGGCATGTGGACCATCGCCACCGACTACCTGACGCCGATGTCGTTCGGCAAGTCGGCGACTGCGATTCGTTTCCTGTTCCAGGCGGTATGCGGCGTTGCGATGTTCGCTTACTTCGTCTGGGGTGTGCAGATTCTCTGGGGTATCTGATTCATGGCTAACATTCCAACCATTTCCTTCGACGCCATCATCATCGGTGGCGGCGGTGCGGGCATGCGCGCCGCACTGCAGCTGGCTCAAGGCGGCCACAAGACCGCAGTAGTCACCAAGGTGTTCCCGACCCGTTCGCACACCGTTTCCGCCCAGGGCGGCATCACCTGTGCCATCGCTTCGGCCGACCCGAACGACGACTGGCGCTGGCACATGTACGATACCGTCAAGGGTTCCGACTACATCGGTGACCAGGACGCTATCGAATACATGTGTCAGGAAGGCCCGGCTGCGGTCTTCGAGCTGGACCACATGGGCCTGCCGTTCTCCCGTACCGAAACTGGCCGTATCTACCAGCGTCCGTTCGGTGGCCAGTCCAAGGACTTCGGCAAGGGCGGCCAGGCCGCGCGTACTTGCGCCGCGTCCGACCGTACCGGCCACGCCCTGCTGCACACCCTCTATCAGGGCAACCTGAAGGCGGGCACCACCTTCCTCAACGAGTACTACGCCGTTGACCTGGTCAAGAACCAGGACGGCGCTTTCGTCGGTGTGATCGCGATCTGCATCGAAACCGGCGAAACCATGTACATCAAGTCCAAGGCCACCGTTCTGGCCACTGGCGGTGCGGGCCGTATCTACGCTTCCACCACCAACGCCCTGATCAACACCGGTGACGGTATCGGCATGGCCCTGCGTGCAGGCGTACCGGTACAGGACATCGAGATGTGGCAGTTCCACCCGACCGGCATCGCCGGCGCCGGTGTACTGGTCACCGAGGGTTGCCGCGGTGAGGGTGGCTACCTGATCAACGCCCACGGCGAGCGCTTCATGGAGCGTTACGCGCCGAACGCGAAGGACCTGGCTGGCCGCGACGTGGTCGCCCGTTCCATGGTCAAGGAAATCATCGCCGGCAACGGCGTGGGCCCGAACAAGGACCACGTACTGCTGAAGCTGGACCACCTGGGCGAGGAAGTGCTGCACAGCCGCCTGCCAGGTATCTGCGAACTGTCCAAGACCTTCGCCCACGTCGACCCGGTGGTCGCGCCGGTTCCGGTCGTACCGACCTGCCACTACATGATGGGCGGCGTTGCCACCAACATTCATGGCCAGGCCATCACCATGGACGCCGAAGGCAAGGATCAAATCATCCCAGGCCTGTTCGCTGTGGGTGAAGTGGCGTGCGTATCGGTTCACGGTGCCAACCGCCTGGGCGGCAACTCGTTGCTCGACCTGGTGGTCTTCGGTCGCGCTGCCGGCCTGCACCTGGAAAAAGCACTGAGCGACGGCGTCGAGTACCGCGACGCGAGCGACACCGATGTCGACGTTGCCCTGAACCGCCTGAACAAGCTCAACGAGCGTACCACTGGCGAAGACGTTGCAAGCCTCAAGCGCGAGCTGCAGAGCTGCATGCAGAACTACTTCGGTGTATTCCGTACTGGCGAATACATGCAGAAGGGTATCGAGCAGCTGGCCGGCCTGCGTGACCGCATTGCCAACGTCAAGATCAACGACAAGTCCCAGGCCTTCAACACCGCGCGTATCGAAGCGCTGGAGCTGCAGAACCTGCTGGAAGTTGCCGAAGCGACCGCCATCGCGGCCGAAGCCCGTAAAGAGTCCCGCGGCGCTCACGCCCGTGAAGACTTCGAAGACCGTGATGACGAGAACTGGCTGTGCCACACCCTGTACTACCCGGGTGAGAAGCGCGTTGCCAAGCGCGGCGTCAACTTTGCGCCGAAGACAGTTCCTGCCTTCGAACCAAAAGTCCGGACTTACTAAGGGTGGCCGCTATGTTGAAAGTCGAAGTTTATCGTTACAACCCGGACACCGACTCGGCGCCCAAGATGGAGTCGTTCGACGTCGATACCGGTGGCAAGGACCTGATGGTGCTGGACGTACTGGCACTGATCAAGGAGAAGGACGAGGGCTTCTCGTACCGTCGCTCCTGCCGTGAAGGCGTTTGCGGTTCCGATGGCATGAACATGAACGGCAAGAACGGCCTGGCCTGCATCACCCCGCTGTCGGGTGTGGTCAAGGGCAACAAGCTGGTCCTGCGTCCGCTGCCAGGTTTGCCAGTCATTCGTGACCTGGTCGTCGATATGAGCATCTTCTACAAGCAGTACGAGAAGGTGAAGCCATTCCTGCAGAACGACACCCCGGCTCCGGCCATCGAGCGTCTGCAGTCGCCGGAAGATCGCGACAAGCTGGACGGTCTGTACGAGTGCATCCTGTGCGCTTGCTGCTCGACCTCCTGCCCATCGTTCTGGTGGAACCCGGACAAGTTCCTGGGCCCCGCCGCGTTGCTGCAGGCCTATCGTTTCCTGGCCGACAGCCGTGACACCAAGACGCAAGAGCGTCTGGCGTCGCTGGATGACCCGTTCAGCGTATTCCGCTGCCGCGGGATCATGAACTGCGTGAACGTCTGCCCGAAGGGTCTGAACCCGACCAAGGCGATCGGCCACGTACGTAACATGCTGCTGCAAAGCGGCACCTGATTCGAAAATGTTGCACCAGCAGTAAGCCGAAGCGCGGGTGGTGAGCCCGCGCCGAGGTAAAACCCGAGCAAGGGCACAAAAAGCCCGCGCTCATTACCTATGAAGATATGAGACCAGCAGGGGCTTCCGGGCTGGTACCCGGAAAATCTGCAGGATCCAGGTGGCGTGGTTAGTCGCTGTGTTCGGACTTTTCCAGGTTTGCGTGGCTCTTGCCGATCCGTCCCCTAACCGAGGGTGACCAAGCATGCAAGAAAGCGTGATGCAGCGCATGTGGGAAAGCGCCCACCTTTCAGGTGGTAACGCTGCATATGTGGAAGAGCTCTACGAGCTCTACCTGCACGACCCTAACGCTGTGCCAGAAGAGTGGCGCACCTACTTCCAGAAGTTGCCCGCCGACGGCAGCACCGCTACCGACGTATCGCACTCTACGATCCGCGACCATTTCGTACTGCTGGCAAAGAACCAGCGCCGCGCCCAACCGGTTTCCGCCGGGAGCGTGAGCAGTGAACACGAGAAGAAGCAGGTTGAAGTGCTGCGACTGATCCAGGCCTATCGTATGCGCGGCCATCAGGCTGCCCAGCTCGACCCGTTGGGGTTGTGGCAGCGCCCTGCGCCCGTAGACCTGTCGATCAATCACTACGGCTTGACCAATGCCGACCTTGATACGACCTTCCGTGCCGGCGACCTGTTCATCGGCAAAGAGGAAGCGAGCCTACGCGAAATCTTCGAGGCGCTGCAGAAGACATATTGTCGCACCATTGGCGCCGAGTTCACCCACATCGTCGATTCCGAGCAACGCAGCTGGTTCCAGCAGCGCCTCGAAAGCGTTCGTGGCCGTCCTGACTTCTCCGTTGACGTGCAGACTCACCTGCTCGAGCGCGTTACCGCGGGCGAAGGCCTGGAAAAATACCTGGGCACCAAGTACCCGGGTACCAAGCGCTTCGGTCTGGAAGGCGGCGAAAGCCTGATTCCGATGCTGGACGAAATGATTCAGCGTTCCGGCTCCTACGGCACCAAGGAAGTCGTGATCGGCATGGCCCACCGTGGCCGTCTGAACGTGCTCGTCAACACCTTCGGCAAGAACCCGCGCGAGCTGTTCGACGAGTTCGAAGGCAAGAAGATGAACGAGCTGGGCTCCGGTGACGTGAAGTATCACCAGGGCTTCTCCAGCAACGTCATGACCCCTGGTGGTGAAGTCCACCTGGCAATGGCGTTCAACCCGTCCCACCTGGAAATCGTCTCGCCAGTGGTAGAGGGTTCGGTTCGTGCCCGCCAGGACCGCCGCAACGACACCGTTGGCGACAAGGTCCTGCCGATCTCGATCCACGGCGACGCGGCCTTCGCAGGCCAGGGCGTGGTCATGGAAACCTTCCAGATGTCGCAGACCCGCGGTTTCAAGACCGGCGGTACCGTGCACATCGTGATCAACAACCAGGTTGGCTTCACCATCAGCAACCCGCTGGACGCGCGCTCCACCGAGTACGCCACCGACGTGGCCAAGATGATCCAGGCGCCGATCCTGCACGTGAACGGCGACGATCCGGAAGCTGTGCTGTTCGTGACACAACTGGCCATCGACTACCGCATGCAGTTCAAGCGTGACGTGGTGATCGACCTGGTCTGCTACCGTCGTCGCGGCCACAACGAGGCCGACGAACCGAACGGCACCCAGCCGCTGATGTACCAGCAGATCACCAAGCAGCGCACCACCCGTGAGCTGTACGCCGACGCGCTGATTCAAGCCGGTCGCATCGACGCCGAGCGCGCCCAGGCCAAGATCGACGAATACCGCAACGCGCTGGACAACGGCCTGCACGTGGTCAAGAGTCTGGTCAAGGAGCCGAATCGCGAGCTGTTCGTCGACTGGCGTCCGTACCTGGGCCATGCCTGGACTGCGCGTCACGACACGCGCTTCGACCTCAAGACCCTTCAGGAACTGTCGGCCAAGCTGCTCGAGCTGCCAGAAGGTTTCGTCGTCCAGCGCCAGGTCGCCAAGATCTACGAAGACCGTCAGAAGATGCAGGCCGGTGGCTTGCCGATCAACTGGGGTTATGCAGAGACCATGGCCTACGCCACCCTGCAGTTCGAAGGTCACCCGATCCGCATGACCGGCCAGGACATCGGCCGTGGCACCTTCTCGCACCGTCACGCGGTGCTGCACAACCAGAAGGACGCCAGCACCTACGTTCCGCTGAAGAACCTGTTCCCAGGCCAGCCGAAGTTCGAACTGTACGACTCCTACCTGTCGGAAGAAGCCGTACTGGCCTTCGAATACGGCTACTCCACCACCACGCCGAATGCGCTGGTGATCTGGGAAGCCCAGTTCGGTGACTTCGCCAACGGTGCGCAGGTGGTGATCGACCAGTTCATCACCAGCGGCGAGCACAAGTGGGGTCGTCTGTGCGGCCTGACCATGCTGCTGCCGCACGGCTACGAAGGCCAGGGCCCCGAGCACTCCTCGGCCCGTCTGGAGCGTTACCTGCAGCTGTGCGCCGAGCACAACATCCAGGTGTGCGTGCCGACCACGCCCGCGCAGATCTACCACCTGCTGCGTCGTCAGGTCATCCGCCCGCTGCGCAAGCCGCTGATCGTGCTGACGCCAAAGTCGCTGCTGCGCCACAAGCTGGCCATCTCGACGCTGGAAGATCTGGCAGAAGGCTCGTTCCAGACCGTGATCCCGGAAATCGATGCCATCGATCCGGCCAAGGTCGAGCGCCTGGTGCTGTGCAGCGGCAAGGTCTACTACGACCTGCTGGAAAAACGTCGTGCCGAAGGCCGCGAAGACATCGCCATCGTGCGTATCGAGCAGCTGTATCCGTTCCCTGAGGACGACCTGGTCGAGATCCTGGCGCCTTACACCAACCTCAAGCATGCAGTGTGGTGTCAGGAAGAGCCGATGAACCAGGGTGCCTGGTACAGCAGCCAGCATCACATGCGCCGTATCCTGGGCCGCCACAACAAGGCGCTGGTCCTGGAATACGCCGGTCGCGACGCTTCTGCCGCGCCAGCCTGTGGTTACGCATCGAAGCACGCCGAGCAGCAGGAAAAACTGCTGCAAGACGCGTTCACTGTCTAACGCCTTCGCGCACCTGAAACCGAATTTAAGGAAACACTGATAATGGCTATCGAGATCAAAGCCCCAACCTTCCCGGAATCGGTTGCCGATGGCACCGTGGCCACCTGGCACAAGAAGCCGGGCGAAGCCGTCAAGCGTGACGAGCTGATCGTCGACATCGAGACCGACAAGGTCGTCCTGGAAGTTCTGGCCACCGCTGATGGCGTGCTGGGCGACATCGTCAAGGGCGAGGGCGACACCGTCCTGTCCGACGAAGTCCTGGGTTCGATCGTTGAAGGTGGCGCCGCTGCTGCTGCGCCTGCTGCTGCCGCTGCTCCGGCTGCCGCTCCGGCCGCCGCCGCCGATGCAGGTGAGGACGACCCGGTTGCCGCGCCTGCCGCGCGCAAACTGGCCGAAGAGAACGGTATCGACCTGGCCACCGTTTCCGGTACTGGCAAAGGCGGTCGTATCACCAAGGAAGACGTGGTGGCTGCAGTCGCCAACAAGAAGTCGGCCCCTGCCGCACCTGCTGCCAAGCCGGCTGCCGCTGCCGCTGCTCCGGTTGTCGTCGCTGCTGGCGATCGCACCGAGAAGCGTGTGCCGATGACCCGTCTGCGCGCCAAGATCGCTGAGCGTCTGGTCGAAGCCCAGTCGAGCATGGCCATGCTGACTACCTTCAACGAAGTCGACATGACCGAAGTCATGGCCCTGCGTTCGAAGTACAAGGACCTGTTCGAGAAGACCCACAACGGCGTACGCCTGGGCTTCATGTCGTTCTTCGTCAAGGCCGCCACCGAGGCGCTGAAGCGCTTCCCGGCAGTCAACGCTTCGATCGATGGCAACGACATCGTTTACCATGGCTACGCGGACGTCGGCGTTGCCGTCTCCAGCGACCGTGGCCTGGTGGTACCGGTGCTGCGCAATGCCGAGTCGATGTCGCTGGCCGAGATCGAGAACGGCATCGCCACCTTCGGCAAGAAGGCCCGTGACGGCAAGCTGTCGATCGAAGAGATGACCGGCGGTACCTTCACCATCACCAACGGTGGTACCTTCGGTTCGATGATGTCGACCCCGATCGTCAACCCGCCGCAGGCCGCGATCCTGGGTATGCACAACATCATCCAGCGTCCGATGGCGATCAATGGCCAAGTGGTCATTCGCCCGATGATGTACCTGGCGCTGTCCTATGACCACCGCCTGATCGACGGCAAGGAAGCGGTAACCTTCCTGGTGACCATCAAGAACCTGCTGGAAGATCCGTCCCGTCTGCTGCTGGACATCTAATCACGCAGCTGCACGCTGCAGGCGACAGGCTCCCGACCGGAGCAGGTCGCCTTGCCGCGTGCGGCTTGTAGCTTGAAGCTGATAAGGAATCTTTTATGACCCAGAAATTCGACGTAGTGGTGATTGGTGCGGGTCCTGGCGGCTATGTTGCTGCCATCAAGGCTGCCCAACTTGGTCTGAAGACTGCCTGTATCGAGAAGTACACCGACGCCGAGGGCAAGCTGGCCCTGGGCGGCACCTGCCTGAACGTAGGTTGCATTCCTTCCAAGGCGCTGCTGGACAGCTCCTGGAAATACAAGGAAGCAAAAGAGAGCTTCAACGTCCACGGCATCTCCACTGGCGAAGTGAAGATGGACGTCGCCGCGATGGTTGGTCGCAAGGCCGGCATCGTCAAGAACCTGACCGGTGGCGTTGCCACCCTGTTCAAGGCCAACGGCGTTACTTCGATCCAGGGCCACGGCAAGCTGCTGGCTGGCAAGAAAGTCGAAGTCACCAAGGCTGACGGTACCACCGAAGTCATCGAAGCCGAGAACGTGATCCTGGCCTCCGGCTCGCGTCCGATCGACATTCCGCCGGCTCCGGTCGACCAGAATGTGATCGTCGACTCCACCGGCGCCCTGGAATTCCAATCGGTACCCAAGCGCCTGGGCGTGATCGGCGCTGGCGTCATCGGCCTGGAGCTGGGCTCGGTCTGGGCTCGCCTGGGTGCTGAAGTGACCGTACTGGAAGCGCTGGACACCTTCCTGATGGCTGCCGACACCGCCGTGTCGAAAGAAGCTCAGAAGACCCTGACCAAGCAAGGCCTGGACATCAAGCTGGGCGCGCGCGTCACCGGCTCGAAAGTCAACGGCGACGAAGTCGAAGTGACCTACACCAACGCCGAAGGCGAGCAGAAGATCGTCTTCGACAAGCTGATCGTTGCGGTCGGCCGTCGTCCTGTGACCACCGATCTGCTGGCTGCCGATAGCGGTGTGAACATCGACGAGCGTGGGTACATCTTCGTCGACGACTACTGCGCCACCAGCGTGCCGGGCGTCTACGCCATCGGCGACGTAGTTCGCGGCATGATGCTGGCACACAAGGCCTCGGAAGAGGGCATCATGGTCGTCGAGCGCATCAAGGGCCACAAGGCTCAGATGAACTACGACCTGATCCCGTCGGTTATCTACACCCACCCGGAAATCGCCTGGGTCGGCAAGACCGAACAAGCATTGAAAGCCGAAGGCGTTGAGGTTAACGTGGGCACCTTCCCGTTCGCGGCCAGCGGCCGTGCGATGGCTGCCAACGACACCGGTGGCTTCGTCAAGGTCATCGCCGATGCCAAGACCGACCGCGTCCTGGGGGTTCACGTGATCGGCCCATCGGCTGCCGAGCTGGTTCAGCAAGGCGCGATCGCAATGGAGTTCGGCACCAGTGCCGAGGACCTGGGCATGATGGTCTTCAGCCATCCGACCCTGTCCGAAGCGTTGCATGAAGCAGCGCTGGCTGTGAATGGCGGTGCCATTCACGTGGCCAACCGTAAGAAGCGTTAATTATAAAAACCACGGCGGGCTGCCCGTCGTGGGTCTTGCGTGCAAGATCCACCGCGGAATGTCCGCCGGACCGGGCCACCGGAAAAATCCGGGGTTAACGGTCACAGGTGGCGCGGCTCTGGAAACAGCGCAGCGCCGAAGCGCAGTACCTAACGAAGACGGTAAAAAGCATGAATCTTCACGAGTATCAGGGTAAACAGCTGTTCGCTGAGTACGGCCTGCCAGTTTCCAAGGGTTTCGCTGTCGATACCCCTGAGCAAGCCGCAGAAGCCTGCGACAAGATCGGCGGTTCCGAGTGGGTTGTAAAAGCCCAGGTCCACGCTGGTGGTCGCGGTAAGGCGGGCGGCGTCAAGCTGGTTCGCAGCAAGGAAGACGCCAAGGCGTTCGCTGCGCAGTGGTTGGGCAAGAATCTGGTGACCTACCAGACTGACGCCAACGGTCAACCAGTCTCCAAGATCCTGGTCGAATCCTGCACTGACATCGCCAAAGAGCTGTACCTGGGCGCTGTAGTGGATCGTTCGAGCCGTCGTATCGTGTTCATGGCTTCCACCGAAGGTGGCGTGGACATCGAGAAAGTCGCTCACGAAACTCCTGAGAAGATCCTCAAGGCTACCATCGACCCGCTGGTCGGCGCTCAGCCGTTCCAGGGTCGCGAGCTGGCTTTCCAGCTGGGCCTGGAAGGCAAGCAAGTACAACAGTTCGCCAAGATCTTCGTAGGTCTGGCCAAGCTGTTCAAGGACCATGACCTGGCCCTGCTGGAAGTGAACCCACTGGTGATCAAGGCCGACGGCGACCTGCACTGCCTCGATGCCAAGATCAACATCGACGCCAACGCCATGTACCGTCAGCCTAAGCTGAAGACCTTCCACGACCCGTCCCAGGACGACGCCCGTGAAGCCCACGCTGCCAAGTTCGAACTGAACTACGTAGCGCTGGAAGGCAACATCGGCTGCATGGTCAACGGTGCCGGTCTGGCCATGGGTACCATGGACATCGTCAACCTGCACGGCGGCAAGCCAGCCAACTTCCTCGACGTTGGTGGTGGTGCTACCAAGGAACGCGTTACCGAAGCGTTCAAGATCATCCTGTCCGACAGCAATGTCGCGGCCGTTCTGGTCAACATCTTCGGTGGTATCGTTCGTTGCGACATGATTGCCGAAGGCATCATCGGTGCAGTGAAAGAAGTCGGCGTGAAAGTACCGGTCGTTGTCCGCCTCGAAGGCAACAACGCCGAACTGGGCGCTAAAGTACTGGCAGAAAGCGGTTTGAACATCATTGCGGCAACCAGCCTGACCGACGCTGCTCAACAAGTTGTCAAAGCTGCGGAGGGCAAGTAATGAGCGTCCTGATCAATAAAGACACCAAAGTCATCTGCCAGGGCTTCACCGGCTCGCAGGGTACTTTCCACTCCGAACAAGCCATCGCCTACGGCACCAAGATGGTCGGCGGCGTCACCCCAGGCAAGGGTGGCACCACCCACCTGGGCCTGCCGGTGTTCAACACCGTCAAGGAAGCTGTGGAAGCTACCGGCGCTGACGCTTCGGTCATCTACGTTCCGGCTCCGTTCTGCAAGGACTCGATCCTGGAAGCGGCCTTCGGCGGCATCAAGCTGATCGTCTGCATCACCGAAGGTATTCCTACCCTCGACATGCTGGACGCCAAGGTCAAGTGCGACGAGCTGGGTGTCACCCTGATCGGCCCTAACTGCCCAGGCGTCATCACTCCGGGCGAGTGCAAGATCGGCATCATGCCAGGCCACATCCACTTGCCAGGCAAGGTCGGTATCGTGTCGCGTTCCGGCACCCTGACCTATGAAGCGGTCAAGCAGACCACCGACGCCGGTTTCGGCCAGTCGACCTGTGTCGGCATCGGTGGCGACCCGATCCCAGGCTCCAACTTCATCGACATCCTGAAGCTGTTCCAGGAAGACCCGAAGACCGAAGCGATCGTCATGATCGGTGAGATCGGCGGTTCGGCTGAAGAAGAAGCTGCTGCCTACATCAAGGCCAGCGTCACCAAGCCTGTCGTTTCCTACATCGCTGGTGTTACCGCTCCTGCGGGCAAGCGTATGGGCCACGCTGGCGCCATCATCTCCGGCGGTAAAGGCACTGCAGACGAGAAATTCGCTGCACTGCAGGACGCTGGCGTGAAGACCGTGCGTTCCCTGGCTGACATCGGCAAGGCCCTGGCCGAGCTGACTGGCTGGGAAGCCAAGAAGTAAGTAACACGCTATACCCCCCACGCGCACAAAGGCCACCTTCGGGTGGCCTTTGTCGTTCTGGGTCGTCCCGCGATGGGCCCGGAAATGACAACTCAGATTATTCGATCGGGCCCATAGGATTTTTCCAGCAGACGATGGTTTCAATCCGAGGATAATCCAGCCATCCTCGGTCACGCAGACGACAAACACATACGCACATCGGACAACCAGCACCATTGCAGTGCGTTTGCCCGGCAAATTCTGTAACCTACGCGTTCACTCTGTGCCCGTACCCCAAAAGGGAACGACACGCTAAACGGGTCTGGCTCATCAAGCCGGGCAGCATTTCCCTCATCCATGTGGAAATCCCTTCTCGAATCCCGATTTCAGCAGTGTGGTACTTCCTTAAATGAAAGTGTTAAAAGGCCAGGATATCCTGGCGCTTGGCTTTATGACGTTCGCGCTTTTCGTCGGTGCGGGCAATATCATCTTCCCGCCTATCGTTGGCCTGCAGTCCGGCCCGCACGTATGGATGGCGGCGCTGGGCTTCCTGGTCACCGCCGTGGGTCTACCAGTCATTACCGTGGTTGCCCTGGCGAAGGTCGGTGGCGGGATGGATGCCCTGAGCAGCCCGATCGGCAAGTTCTTCGGCGGCCTGTTGGCGGCAGTCTGCTACCTCTCGGTCGGCCCGCTGTTCGCTACCCCGCGCACCGCGACCGTTTCGTTCGAGGTGGGTGTGGCGCCACTGACCGGTGAAAGCCCGCTGGCGCTGTTCATCTACAGCCTGGTGTACTTCGCTGTGGTGCTGGCCGTGTCGATGTATCCGGGCAAGCTGCTCGATACCGTCGGTCGCTTCCTGGCACCGCTGAAGATCATCGCCCTGGCGGTGCTCGGCATTGCTGCCTTCGCGCTGCCAGCGGGCTCGATTGGTGACGCGCAGCCGGCTTACGTCGCAGCTCCGTTCTCCCAAGGCTTCATCAATGGCTACCTGACCATGGATACCCTCGGTGCCCTGGTGTTCGGCATCGTCATCGTCAACGCCATCCGTTCGCGCGGTGTGGAGTCGCCCAAGCTGATCACTCGCTACGCCATCATCGCCGGTCTGATCGCCGGTGTCGGCCTGGCGCTGGTGTACATCAGCCTGTTCCGCCTCGGCGCCGGCAGCCATGAGATCGCTGCGAACGCGAGCAACGGTGCTGCGGTTCTGCATGCCTACGTGCAGCACACCTTCGGCTCGCTGGGCAGTGGTTTCCTGGCCGTGCTGATCGCGCTGGCCTGCCTGGTCACTGCCGTGGGCCTGACCTGTGCCTGTGCCGAGTACTTCAGCCAGATCCTGCCGCTGTCGTACCGTGCCCTGGTGGTGATCTTGGCGGGCTTCTCGCTGCTGATCTCGAACCTGGGCCTGACCAAGCTGATCATGTTCTCGATCCCGGTGCTGACCGCCATCTACCCGCCATGCATCGTGGTCGTGGGCCTGAGCTTCGTGAAGGACCTGTGGAACTCGCCGGTACGCATTCTCGCGCCGGTCATGCTCGTTTCGCTGCTGTTCGGCATGGTCGATGCGATCAAGGGCAGCAGCCTGGCGCACATCCTGCCGGACGCGGTGGCGCACTTGCCGCTGAGCGAGCAGGGCCTGGCCTGGCTGGTGCCTTCGGTGATCGCCCTGGCCGCCGCGGTGGTCTGTGATCGTCTGCTCGGCAAGCCACGCGAGGCGCTGGCCTGATGGGTGAAGCCTGCAGCAGGTGCTGGCCACAAGCCTATGGGCACTTGCTGGATGTTTGAACCCGAAGCCCCGTATCCGAAAGGATGCGGGGCTTTTTGCTGGCTACTGTTTCTGTAGGAGCGGGCTTGCCCGCGAACAGGCCCGCCCTGGCAAGATGGTTTTCACAACCTCAGTGTGCCTTTCATCGATAGCCAGCGTCGAATCCGCAGGCCAACCTCTTTATGCCCCGCCTTACGGAAATCCTGCATGACCTTCATCCAAAGCAATCTCCACAACCTGCTGGCCGTCGCCTGGTTTGCGCTGTGCTGGGGCGGCTACACCCGCTACGCTACCTGGAAGGGGCGCGACACTGCGTGCCTGGCCAGCGTCCTGCATCTCTACCGGGAAGATTGGATGCGTCGCATGCTGCTGCGCGACAACCGCATCGCCGACGCCAGCGTGATCGGCAACCTGGAGCGCAACGCGTCTTTTTTTGCCTCGAGCACTCTGATCATCCTGGCAGGCATCCTCACCGTGCTCGGCGCCTCCGATCGTGCGCTGTCGCTGTTAGCCGACCTGCCGCTGGTGCAGCAGGCCTCGCAGGGGATGTCGGAGATCAAGCTGCTGTGCCTGGCGCTGGTGTTCGTCTATGCCTTCTTCACCTTCAGCTGGTGCATGCGCCAATACAATTTCGCTGCGGTGCTGGTGGGGTCGGCGCCGATGATTGGTGAGCGGCAGGTCAGCGAGCTTGAGCGCAAGGCCTTCGCCTCGCGGGCGGCGCGGGTACTGTCGCTGGCGGCCAACCAGTTCAACCTTGGATTGCGTTCTTACTATTTCGGCATGGCCATGCTGAGTTGGTTCGTCAGCCCGTGGATGTTCATGCTGCTGAGTATCGGCGTCGTATTCATTCTGTACCGACGGGAGTTCCACTCCCATGTATTGGAAGTGATGGTCTTCACTCCCACCGAAAGTGTGCAGAGTGAAGCGGGCAAGGAGACTTCGGTGAATATGAATTGATCAACGCTGACTGAAGCGTTTCATCAGTTAATTGCAGGTACAAAAAAACCCGACGCAAGTCGGGTTTTTTCGTTCAGCATAATTACTGCTTGGCAGGTTCGGCCGGAGCAGTGGAAGGCGCCGGGGTGGAAGGCTGGGCTTCCTCGGCGGCTTTCTGCTGCGCTTCGGCCTGATCTTTGGCGGCTTCGGCGTTTTCCTTAGCGGCCTCGTTCACTTTATCCTGAGCCTCGCCCATCTTCTCCTGGGCTTGCTCGGCATGTTGCTGTGCGTCCTGGGCTTTGTCTTCGCTCGCCTTGTCGCAAGCAGCCAGGCCCATGGCAGCGGCCAGCATCAGAGCAAAAGCAAAAGGTTTACGCATGGGGTGTTTCTCCTTGGTGGAATAACTTACTTGAAACCTTCGAGTCCATCCGCCAGCCATAAGTTCAACGCAGGTTGCAGATATATAACACCCCGTTCTATATCGACTTTTCCCTGGGTTTGTGAAATGTCGAGTCGGCAAGGAGTACGCGGACCATGAGTGAGACGGCCTTGATGGCGATGGCTGGACGTTTTCTTTCAGCGCTAAGGCATTGCCAGGTGTTGCAGATGCGTGTCCATCACGCTGATGCCGAGGGCATGACCCTGATACTGCCCTGGTCGGAAGCGATCGTTGGCAATCCACAGACTGGCGCCGTCCATGGCGGTGTGCTGACCACGCTGATGGACACCACCTGCGGCATGGCCACCCTTTGTGTACTGCCGCAGTTCGAAGTCTGCCCGACCCTGGACCTGCGTATCGACTACATGCATCCTGCGCAGCCTGGCAAGGACATCCATGGCCATGCCCAATGTTATCGCGTCACCCGTGATGTGATCTTCACCCGCGGTACGGCCTATCAGGACGACCCTGCTCAGCCGATCTGTCAGGTGGTCGGCACCTTCATGCGTCTTGGGCAGGAGGCCCGAGGTGGTATCCGTTTCGGCAGCGGCCTCAAGGAGGGCAGGGCATGATTCCCGAGGATGTTCGCAAGCAGCTGATTCAGGCCCATGCCCGCGGCGACTATGCGCCGTTGCTGGCGCTGATTCCCTACGCCGCGCTTATCGGCATCGAATGCGAGCGCCAGGGCGATGACCTGCTGTTCCGCCTGCCGGCCAATCAGGACAACATCGGCAACCCCTTGCTGCCGGCCATCCATGGAGGTGTCATTGCAGGTTTCATGGAGCTTTCGGCGGCGCTCTATTTGTTGATCTTCAGCGAAAGCCTCAGTATTCCCAAGATCATCGACTTCTCCATCGACTACCTGCGCGCCGGGCACTACCGCGACACTTATGCCCAGTGCCAGCTATGGCGCCAAGGCCGTCGAGTGACCAACGTGGCGATCACCGCCTGGCAAGGCGATCGCGACTCGCCCATCGCCACCGCTCGGGCGCATTTCAAGATCGAACCGCATAAGCCCTTGAAATAGTCGGACATGCCCCCATCTGTTGAGCATCTGCCCGGCCACGCGCAATTGCCGTCGGGTGCAATGACCAACAGATCGGAGTTTGAAGACGATGAGTGTGGAGACTCAAAAAGAAACCCTGGGCTTCCAGACCGAGGTCAAGCAACTGCTGCACCTCATGATCCATTCGCTGTACTCGAACAAGGAGATCTTCCTGCGCGAGCTGATCTCCAACGCTTCCGACGCTGCTGACAAACTGCGTTTCGAAGCCCTGGCCAAGCCTGAGCTGCTCGAAGGCGATGCCGATCTGAAGATTCGCGTCAGCTTCGACAAGGACGCTGGCACCGTGACGCTGGAGGATAACGGCATCGGCATGAGCCGCGCCGATGTCATCGCGCACCTGGGCACCATTGCCAAGTCCGGCACTGCCGACTTCATGAAGAACCTCACCGGTGACCAGAAGAAGGATTCGCACCTGATCGGTCAGTTCGGTGTGGGCTTCTACTCTGCCTTCATCGTCGCCGACAAGGTCGATGTCTTCAGCCGTCGTGCCGGCGCACCCGCAGCCGAAGGCGTGCACTGGTCGTCCAAAGGCGAGGGCGACTTCGAAGTCGCCACCATCGACAAGCCGCAGCGCGGCACTCGCATCGTCCTGCACTTGAAGAAGGACGAGCAGGAGTTCGCCGACGGCTGGCGTCTGCGCAACGTGGTCAAGAAGTACTCCGACCACATTGCCCTGCCGATCCAGTTGCCCAAGGAGCAGGCTGCTGCCGCCGAAGGCGAAGAACAGCCGGCCGAGGAATGGGAAACCGTCAACCGCGCCAGCGCCCTGTGGACCCGTTCGCGTACCGAGATCAAGGACGAGGAATACCAGGAGTTCTACAAGCACATCGGCCATGACTTCGAGAACCCGCTGGCCTGGAGCCACAACAAGGTCGAAGGCAAGCTTGAGTACAACTCGCTGCTGTACGTACCGGCCCGCGCCCCCTTCGACCTGTACCAGCGCGAAGCGCCGCGCGGCCTGAAGCTGTATGTGCAGCGCGTGTTCATCATGGACCAGGCCGAGTCGTTCCTGCCGCTGTACCTGCGCTTCATCAAGGGTGTGGTCGACTCCAACGACCTTTCGCTGAACGTGTCGCGCGAAATCCTGCAGAAAGACCCGATCATCGACTCGATGAAGTCGGCCCTGACCAAGCGTGTATTGGACATGCTGGAGAAGCTGGCCAAGAACGAGCCCGAGCAGTACAAAGGCTTCTGGAAGAACTTCGGCCAGGTGCTGAAGGAAGGCCCGGCAGAAGACTTCGCCAACAAGGAGAAGATCGCAGGTCTGCTGCGCTTTGCCTCCACCCACGACGACAGCGGCGAACAGAGCGTCAGCCTGGCGGACTACCTGGCCCGCGCCAAGGAAGGCCAGGACAAGATCTACTACCTCACCGGTGAGTCGTATGCGCAGGTGAAGAACAGCCCGCACCTGGAAGTCTTCCGCAAGAAAGGCATCGAAGTGCTGCTGCTGACCGATCGCATCGACGAGTGGCTGATGAGCTACCTGAGCGAGTTCGAAGGCAAGGGCTTCGTTGACGTCGCTCGTGGCGACCTGGACCTGGGCAAGTTGGATTCCGAAGAGGACAAGAAGGCCCAGGAAGAAGTCGCCAAGGACAAGGAAGGGCTGGTCGAGCGTCTGAAGAGTGCGCTAGGTGACAGCGTGGCTGAAGTCCGCGTTTCCCACCGCCTGACCGACTCGCCGGCGATCCTGGCCATTGGCGAGCAGGACCTGGGCTTGCAGATGCGCCAGATCCTCGAGGCCAGCGGGCAGAAGGTGCCGGATTCCAAGCCGATCTTCGAGTTCAACCCGACTCACCCGCTGATCGAGAAGCTCGACAACGAGCAGAGCGAGGACCGTTTCTCGGAGCTGTCGCACATCCTGTTCGACCAGGCGGCCTTGGCTGCCGGTGACAGCCTGAAGGATCCAGCGGCCTATGTACGTCGCTTGAACAAGCTGCTGGTCGAGCTGTCTGCCTGAGTTCGAGCTTCATGAAAAAACCCGCTTCGGCGGGTTTTTTTGTGCCCGTTCACACTTATCAATTGCAGGCTCGCTTTTTTCTAATGTGACCTTTCTGGCAATCATGAAGATCGTCAGCATCGGCTAGCCTTTTGCACCGGGGTCCGTACACACTAGGGTCGTGATACCGAACAGTTCCAGGTTCAGGAGGAGTTTGATGAGCAAGGTAATCGTCGAGTCGCTGGTCTATCACGTTTCCGGCAAGGGCTATGAAAGCCGTCTGGTTTATGAGCCGGGGGCGCTGGGGCGGCCGGGGCTGGTGATGGCGCCGAATTGGATGGGCATCGGTGAAGGCGCCGAGCGAATCGCCAAGGAAGTGGCCGAGAAGGGCTATGTGGTGCTGATCGCTGATCTGTACGGCCAGGGCGTGCGTCCGTCGAACGCCGATGAGGCGGGTGCGGCGATGATGCCGTTGAAGAATGACCGGGCCGAGCTGCGCAAGCGCATGCAGGAGGCCCTGGCGCAACTGCTCGGGCAGTCCAAGGCGCTGTTGGCGCCGGGCAAGGTCGGTACTTTCGGTTTCTGCTTCGGTGGCTGCTGCGCCCTGGAGCTGGCGCGTACTGGCGCCGACCTGAAGGCGGCGGTGTCGTTCCACGGCACCCTGGACACGCCGAACCCTGAAGACGCCAAGCGCATCAAGGGCTCGGTGCTGGTGCTCCACGGTGCTTCCGACCCGCTGGTGCCCCGAGAGCAATTGCCGGCGTTCGAGGCTGAAATGAACGCGGCCAAGGTCGATTGGCAACTGTTGAGCTATGGCGGCGCGGTGCATTCGTTTACCGACCCGAATGCCAACGTGCCGGGCAAGATGCAGTACGACCGTCGTACCTCGGAGCGGGCCTTCCGCGCGATGCACAATCTGCTGGAAGAAGTGTTTACACACTGACAGCGTATTGGGGCTGCTATGCAGCCCTTCGCGGGCAAGCCCGCTCCCACAGGTACGGCGCTGCTTGTCAAGGTTGCTCCATCCTTGTGGGGCTTGCCCGCGAACGGCCGCAAAGCGGCTCAACCTAGCGAGGTAGCTCGATCCGGGAGGTCTCCCCCGGCACCTGTGGCCAGTCACCTGCCGCCCAGCGTGCCCGGGCCTGTTCGATCAACTGCGGATCGCTGGCAACGAAGTTCCAGTTCATCCGCCGAGGTCCGTCCAGCGGTGCGCCGCCTATCAGCACCAGCTGGCACTCGCCTTCGGCATACAGCTCCGCTTCTTCGCCCTCCGGCAACACGACCAGGCTGCACGCTTCCACCTCCTTACAATCGAGCACCAGCTCGCCATCGAGCAGGTACAGTGCCCGTTGTGCGTGCTCGTTCGGCACGATCAACGAGGTTGCCGCCTGCATCTGCACCTGGGCGTAGAGGGTAGGAGAGAGCACCGGTACTGGCGACTCCAGACAGAATCCGGTGCCGGCGATCAGGCGGATGCGTACCCCGAGGTTGTCACTTACCGGCAAGCTGCTTGCGGGGTGGTGGCTGTAGCTGGGATCGCCCTGTTCGTGGGTCTTGGGTGATGCCAGCCAGACCTGCAGGCCGTGCAGTCGCGAGCCTTTGGCGAAGGCTTGTGCCGGCGTACGTTCCACATGTGCGACGCCGCGCCCAGCAGTCATCCAGCTGACGTCACCGGGTAGCACGCGCTGGTCGGAGCCCAGGCTGTCCTTGTGCAGGATCTCGCCTTCGAACAGGTAGGTCAGGGTCGACAAGCCGATATGCGGGTGCTGGCGGATGTCCATGCCGCTGCCGGGGGCAAAGTCAGTATCCAGCATGTGGTCGAAGAATACGAAGGGGCCGACGCTGCGGCACTGAGCCGAGGGTAGCGGGCGCAGGATCGGTTGGCCCTCTACCGATTCGGCGCGTGGGCGGATGATCAGGGGGCTGCTCATGGTCGGGCTCCGGACGGGCAGGGGGTGCGCCTAGCATAGCGGGTCGCGGCGGCGTGCTGAACCGTCTTGAAGGCGCGCGGGTCTACCCTGTTCCTGACTGGAACAAGGAAGCTGCTCCATGATTGCCAGAGTGCTGGCCTGCATTGTGTTATCCGGGTGCCTGTGCCAGGCGGCGCAAGCGCGCGACTATCGCTACAGTGACGCCCATCTGCATTACGTCGACTTCTTCCAGGAAACCGAAGGCATGCCTGCACTGCTGAAAGCCATGGATGAAGCCGGCGTCGAGCACACGATGATTTCCGGTATTCCGGTGGCGAAGAAATGGCATGAGGATGAACCCAAGCGCCCACGCTATTACGCGGGTGACGACGCTGATGCCTACTGGTTCAGTGCTACCGATATCCATGTAGTGGCAGCGGTGCAGAAGTTGCCGGCCGAGCAGCAGAAACGCTTTCATCCGTTCCTGTCGGGTTTCAACCCGGTGGACAAGAACGCGGTCAGCCACATCGAGCGGATGCTCGAATTGCACCCAGGGTTCTGGCAGGGCATCGGTGAGGTGTTCACCCGGCATGATGACCTCACGGCGCTGACCAGCGGTGACACGCCGCGGGCCAACAACGAAGCAATGGCGCGCATTTACCATCTGGCGGCCGAGCGAGACTTGCCGGTGCTGGTGCATTCGAACATCACCTCCAAGCGCGAGCGTAACCCGCTGTACCTGGCGGAGATCGAAGAGCCGCTGCGCAATCACCCGCATACGCGTTTCATCTGGGCCCATGCCGGTACCAGCATGGAGATTCATCGTCACCAGACGCAGATGGACTTCATCCTGCCAACGCTGGAGCGCATGCTCGAAGCTTATCCGAACCTGTATATCGACCTCTCGTGGAGTGTGCTGCAGCCTTACCTGCTGGATGAGCGAGGCGCCCCGCGCAAGGCGTGGCTGGCGTTGGTCGAGCGCTTCCCGGAGCGGTTCATGCTGGGTTCGGATGTGGTCGGCAAGTTCGGCAGTGTCGGTGAGCAGATGCACGGATTCGAGCCGTTTCTGGACGCGTTGCCTGAGGCGGTTGCGCGCAAGGTGGCGCGGGATAATTTCCTTGCGGTACTGCCCAAGCAGCGTTGAGCTACCGGCTCTTTCGCGGGCAACACAAATGAAAACGCCCCGAACCAGTCGGGGCGTTTTCGTTGTCGCAGCAGCGTCTTACTTGCCAGTCCAGCGCTTGAGCACCAGGGTGGCATTGGTGCCGCCGAAGCCGAAGCTGTTGCTCATGACCGTATCGATCTTGGCGTTTTCTTCGGTTTTACGCAGTACCGGCAGGTCAGCGACCTCTGGGTCCAGTTCGTCGATGTTGGCGGAGCCGGCGATGAAGTTGTTTTCCATCATCAGCAGGCAGTAGATCGCTTCGTGCACGCCAGCGGCGCCCAGCGAGTGGCCAGACAGGCTCTTGGTCGAGCTGATCTTGGGTGCCTTGTCGCCGAACACTTCGCGCACGCCTTTCATTTCAGCGACGTCGCCGACCGGCGTCGAGGTGCCGTGGGTGTTCAGGTAGTCGATCGGGGTGTCGACGGTGGACAGCGCCTGCTGCATGCAGCGGATCGCGCCTTCGCCGCTTGGAGCGACCATGTCGTAACCATCGGAAGTCGCGCCGTAGCCGACGATTTCGGCGTAGATCTTGGCGCCACGGGCCAGAGCGTGCTCCAGCTCCTCGACCACCACCATGCCGCCACCGCCTGCGATGACGAAGCCATCACGGTCGGCGTCGTAGGCGCGCGAGGCCAGCTCAGGGGTTTCGTTGCGCTTGGTCGACAGGGCGCCCATGGCATCGAACAGGAACGACTGGCTCCAGTGCTCTTCTTCACCGCCGCCGGCGAAGACGATGTCCTGCTTGCCCCACTGGATCTGCTCCAGCGCGGTGCCGATGCAGTGTGCGGAGGTGGCGCAGGCCGACGAGATCGAGTAGTTGATGCCCTTGATCTTGAACGGGGTGGCCAGGCACGCCGATACGGTGCTGCCCATGGTGCGGGTGACACGGTATGGGCCGACACGCTTGACGCCTTTCTCGCGCAGGGTGTCCAGTGCTTCCATCTGGTTCAGGGTCGAAGCGCCGCCGGAACCTGCAACCAGGCCGGTGCGCGGGTTGGACACCTGCTCTTCGGTCAGGCCTGCGTCCTTTATCGCGTCTTGCATCGCCAGGTAGGCGTAGGCGGCGGCGTGACCGACGAAGCGATAGACCTTGCGGTCGATCAGCTCCTCCAGGTTCAGGTCGATGGAGCCGGAAACCTGGCTACGCAGCCCCATTTCCTTGTATTCCGGGTTGTAACGGATACCCGGACGGCTGTTGCGCAGGTTTTCGGTGACGGTAGCTTTGTCATTGCCCAGACACGAAACGATGCCCAGACCAGTGATAACGACGCGGCGCATGCGAATAACCCTTAGAAATTGTCAGTGGAGGTGAACACGCCGACCCGCAGGCCTTCGGCGGTGTAGATCTCGCGACCGTCGACGCTGACCGAGCCATCGGCGATGGCCATGTTCAGCTTGCCCTTCAGGACGCGCTTGATGTGGATGTTATAGGTGACTTTCTTGGCGGTAGGCAGCACCTGGCCGAAGAACTTCACTTCGCCCGAACCCAGTGCGCGACCGCGGCCCGGCAGGCCCTGCCAGCCGAGGAAAAAGCCAACCAGCTGCCACATGGCGTCAAGGCCCAGGCAGCCCGGCATCACCGGATCGCCTTCGAAGTGGCAGGCGAAGAACCACAGGTCTGGAGTGATATCCAGCTCGGCGACCAATTCACCTTTGCCGAACTTGCCGCCTTCCTCACTGATGTGGGTGATGCGGTCTACCATCAGCATGTTCGGGGCGGGCAGTTGCGCATTACCGGGGCCGAACAGCTCACCGCGACTGCAGCGCAGCAGGTCTTCCCGAGTAAAGGCGTGTTGTTTGGTCATGCGAGCTCCTCAATAACCCCCTGTGGCAGGGGATGAATCTTCCCGGCCGACCCGAAATCCTACGGATTCCAGGGCAGCAGCCTACAGGTAGACTATTGCGTTGTGGTGAAAGTCACAGCGCACCTGGCAAAAGAAGTACAGGTGTGCACTGAAAGTTTTATTCTCAAGGCCAACGACGGCCCTGTCCAGTCTTTAAGACTGCCGCACTTTATCATTAATCGCCAGTCGCGGCTGTCCGCCCGGGCAACCAGCGCTGCAGAATACGTTGCAGATCGGTGCGTTTGAACGGTTTGCTCAGGTAATCGTTCATTCCTGCCGCCAGGCAGCGTTCACGATCGCCCTGCAGGGCATTGGCGGTCAAGGCGATGATCGGCAGTTGTGCGCCGTGCTGGCGGATGCGGCGTGTGGCTTCGTAGCCGTCCATCTGCGGCAGGCGACAATCCATGAGGATTGCCGCAAAACTTTGCTGGCCCGCCATTTCCACCGCCTGCGCGCCGTCCAGTGCCACGCTGACCTCGAAGCCCAGACTGCGCAGCATGGCTTCGATGACGCTCTGATTGACCGGGTTGTCTTCCACCAGCAGGATCCGCTGGCCTTCGCCACCCGGCAGTGCGTCATGCTCGTGACCGAGCAGGCGCGCTGCTGGCTTGCTCGACAGCATCAGAGGGACTTCCAGGGTGAAGGTCGAACCCATGCCCTCGCGGCTTTCGCCGCGCAACTTGCCGCCCATGCGCTCGGCCAGGGTACGGGCGATGGACAAGCCCAACCCGGTGCCGCCGTAACGCCTTGAAATAGAACTGTCGGCTTGCTGGAAGGCGACGAACATCGTTTCCAGGCGATCGCTGTCGATTCCGATGCCGGTATCGCGCACCGCGCAGGTCAGCCAGAGCAGTTGGCGGTCGAGCATTTGCCAGCGGCTCTCGATCTCCACTTCGCCGCGCTCGGTGAACTTCAGCGCGTTGCCCACCAGGTTCAACAGGATCTGCCGAATGCGTGTCGGATCGCCGATCACCTGCAGGCGGTCCATGCCTGGCGGCAGGTGCAGGCGCAGGGCCAGGTTGCGCTGTTGGGCGCTGTGCTGGAACGACTGCACGCTGCTGGCAATCAGCTCGCCAAGGTTGAAATCGATGTGCTCCAGTTCCAGGCTGGTGCGTTCGATGCGCGAGAAGTCGAGGATGTCGTTGATCACCTTGAGCAGGTGGCCGGTGGACTCGCTGGCCACCGCCGTGTATTCGGCCTGCTCGTCGGTCAGTGTAGTGGTTTCCAGCAGCTGCAGCATGCCGAGTACGCCGTTCATCGGGGTCCGCAGCTCGTGGCTCATCATCGCCAGGAAGTCCGACTTGGCGCGGTTGGCCTGCTCGGCCTCTTCACGAGCCTGAGTCAACTGGGCGATGGCCTGTTTCTGCTCGTGGCTGGCCTGGTCGAGGGCGCTGGCAAGGTTGTTGATGTGCCGTGCCAGGTGACCCAGTTCGCTGTCGTCGACCACCGGCAATGGCGCGTTGAATTCACCCTGCTGGATGGCTTCGACCGCATGGCCCATGTCACTGATCGGCTTGGACAGGCTTCTGGCCAGGCGCCGGGCGAGGAGGAAGGTAAACAGCAAGGCGAACAGGGCGAGAATGCCGGCCTTGATCACGATCTCCTGCTGGCGTTCGCTGAAGGCGTCGTCGGACATGCCGACGATCACTCGCCCCAGGTAATCGTCGCCAATGCTGGGTGGCGTCTTGCCTTCCTGCAGGAAGTCGTTGTCCAGGCGGATCTGTTGCAGGCGAATGGGCGCCTGGAACACTTCGACGCGCTGGGCGCGGTTGATGCTTTCACCCGACTGCTCGACGTAGACCAGGATGTGGTTGCGGCTGTCCTGCACCTCGAGAAAACGCACGTGCGGGATGCTCAGGGTCGCCCGCATCAAGCTTTCGAGCACCTCGTTGTTGCCTGAGATCACCCCGTATTCGGAGGCTGGCGCCAGTTGGTTGGCGATCAGTTGACCGGTGTGGTTGAGCTCCTGCCGCAAGTCCTGGATACGCACGAAGGTGAAGAAGCTGATCAGCAGCAGGGTCAGCAGCAGCGCGGGGCCCAGGCTGATGATCTGGGTGCGTGTGTGGATATCCCAACTCAGGCGCTTGGTCATGGGGTGGATTCTCCTTCGGCCAGGGCCAGGGCGGCGGCGTTCGGATCGATGGGTTCCAGGCCCAGGGCGCGGGCTACCTGCTGGTTGCCGCTGACCCCGTAGTGTTTGGGGTAGAGGCTGCGGGGCCAGTGTGTCGGCGGCTGGTCGAGCAAGTCGTCGAGCACCGCCAGCCAGTCGTCCTGATCGCTGTAGGTGCTGGCAAGGGCGCCAGCGCGAACGAAGCCGGCGTTGGGGCCAATCAGCGCCATCTGTCGGCCATAGCTGCTGAGCAGGACGTTCTTGGCGGTCTTGGAGTTGTACAGGTCGGGGTCGTCGATTCCCAACAGGACGTCGCTGCTGCCCAGCAGGTGCTGCAGCGGGCGACTGTCACGCAGGTCGGCCCAGTCCTGGGCGACGATCTCCAGGCCCAGGCCACGCGCAGCCTGGCGCAATTCGTCGATCAGAAAGCGGCTGCCGGGGCCGTACAGTACGCCAATGCGTCGCGCTTGCGGCAGCAGGTAGCGGGTCAGGCGCAGTTGCCGTGGTAGCGGCGGGTCGCTCCACAGCAGGCTCAGGTAGGAGGGGCGCGACTTTCCCAGGCGCTGCTCGGCCTGAACGCGACTGACCCGCATGGCCAGCGCCGCGGGACCTGCGGTTTCGCCCATGCGCCAGTCGAGTGCGGCGTTGTCCAGCAGGATCAGTCGGGTGTCGGGTTTGAGCAGCGCAGGGCGGGGCAGTTGCGCCACGGTCTGGAACCGCACATGGTCGTGAGGGCGACGGACCTCCAGTGCGGCAACGAAACTGCGCACACCGGGCTGGTCTTCGGCACCCACCAGCAGAATTTCGCTGGCCGAAAGCGCGCCCATCGGCCACAGGCACAGCAGCAGCAGGCGCAACAGGCGCAGCATCAGAATTCCAGCTCCGCGCTGAAACTCAGGCGGTGGCGGCTGTCGTAGCGGTTCTGCTCGACGGTGGTGGGCTGGTCATCCAGGCGTTGTTGCCACAGCGCCGCCAGCTCCAACGAGCTGCCATACACCCGCAGGCGCTTGGCCACGCGCAGGTCGACACGCTCGTAGCGATACTGGTTGAGGGCGTCGTCGCCATAATAGAAGAGGGCACTCGACCATCCCTGGCCCCAGTCGCGCATCCACCCGGCCGAGCCACTGTTGCGAGCGCTGAGGCGGCGGTCGTCGGGGTTGCTGGCCCAGGCGTCGACGTAGGCATAGGTCAGGCGCAGGCGGTCGCGCATGCCCAGGCGCCAGTCCAGTTGCGTCTCGGTGCCGCTGAAGCGGGCCTTGTTGGCGTTGCTGGCGATGTACTGGTTGTTTTTCAGTGGCTCGCTGATCATCCCGGTGATTTCGTCGTAGAACAGCTTGACGTCCAGGCTCAGGTCGAGGTCGGCGAAGTAGCCGTTGTAGCCCAACTCGCGTGAACGCATGCGCTCCTGGTCGAGGTTGCCCGGGCCACGGGTCTTGACGAAGTATTCACCATTGTGCAAACCCAGCACGTTGGGCGTGAGGTTCTTGACCGTGTAGCTCCAGTTGACGTTGTTCTCGAACATGTCAGGCGAACGTACGGCCTCGGAGTACACCGCGCGCAGGCCGTGGCGCGGGGTGATCAGGTAGTTGACCGCCACGCGCGGGGTCAACGAGCTGCCGGACAGCTCGCTGTCCTCGAACATGGCCCCACCCTGGAGGATCCAGTGTTCGTCGGCGCGCCATTCGAGCTGCCCGAACAGGCGCCAGGTGCGGTCGTCGAGGCTGCCGTTGAAGTAGGTCTGCGAGTCGGCGCGGTCATAGCGGTAGTTGAAGCCGCTGAGCAGGCGCAGGGTGTCGGTGAGGCTGAGGGTATCCTGGATTTCCAGGTCGTAGCGGGTTTCGCGGGTGCTCTGGTCGACATCACCGCAGACCTCACGGTTACCGCCGCTGTCCCATTGACTCTTGATCTGGTTGCGCAAGCCCTGCAGCACTGGGTCGCTGTTGTTGGGCGGATTGTTGGCGTTGCGCGCGACCTGTTCGGCGTAGTCCGGGTTGAGCTGCCACAGCCGGGTCAGCTCGGGGCTGAAGGCCAGCGTCGCATCGCAGGCACGCCATACTTGCTGGCGGTCGAACTGTTGCGCCGAGCCCTGTACGTACAGGCTGTGTTCGGGGCTGAAATCGATGTTCCAGCGCACTGAGCCTGCGTAATCCTTGGCGTTGAGGTCGGCGTTGTCGCCGCGCCCGGTGACGAAGGGGAACACCGGGGTATAGGTGTAGGGGCGTTGGTTGCTGCCTTCCTTGGCCGCCAGTTGCCATTCGAGCGTCTGGTCGGGCGCCAGGGTGTGGCTGGCGCTCAGGTTGAAGCGCGTCAGCCGACGGCTGTCGCGGTAGTCCTGGCCGTATTGGTTCTTGTCGAAGCCATCGTCCTGCATGCCGGACATCGACAGGCGCAGATCGCCGCCTTCCCAGCCGAGGCCCTGGCTGGCGTAGAAATCATTGATGCCATCCTGGCCCTGGGTGATCTTCAGTCGCGTGCCGTGGCTGTCGGCGGGGCTGCGGGTGAGGATGTTGACCACGGCCATCAGGGCGTTGGCACCATAGCTGACGGTATTGGGGCCGCGGAACACTTCGATGCGTTCGATATCCTCGATCGCCAGCGGGATATCGCTCCAGTCCACGGTGGCGAGGCCTGCTCGATACACCGAACGGCCGTCGATCAGCACCTGCATGCGCCGGGCGTCGTTGACGTTACTGCCGTGGTAGTTGACGGTCGGCTGGTTACCGGCGCCGTAGCCGATCATCATGCCGGGCACCAGGCGCAGCAGCTCGGGGATGTCTCGTGCACCGCTGGCGCGGATCAGTTCGCTGTCGAGCACGGTCATGCTGCCGGGCACTGCCGCCGGGGATTGTTTCAGGCGTGTGGCGGTCAGAACCTGCGGCAGGTTCTGGTTGTCGATGAACAGGTCATCGGCCATGGCCGAACCACCGAGCAGGACGGTCAGCAAGAGCAGGCGAGGGGCAGGAGGCGTGCCTGGGAACACGTGACGGCCTTGTTTGCGGGATAAACCAGGCATGGTAACCGACCGTGGGGGTTTTTCCAGTGATCTGCGCTGGATTTGCCGCCCTCTTCTCGGATGAATCCCCTCTTGCGGGGCATACGTTCGTGCGCCATGCCGGCGGGTTTACCCGTGAAGAGGCCGGTGCTGACACTGGTTCTGTCGCAGACGAGCCGTATAATGCCCCCGTCGCCACTCAACTTAATGGCTTTAACGGATTGAATATGACTGAACAGCAACCTGTTGCAGTTCTGGGAGGCGGGAGCTTCGGCACCGCCGTGGCGAACCTGCTGGCGGAAAACGGCAATCCAGTACGTCAATGGATGCGCGATCCCGAGCAGGCCGAGGCCATGCGCACCAACCGCGAGAATCCTCGCTATCTCAAAGGCATTCGCCTGCATGACGCTGTCGAGCCGGTCAATGACCTGCTGGCGACCCTGCAATCGAGCGACCTGGTCTTCGTTGCGCTACCGTCGAGCGCCTTGCGCAGCGTACTGGCGCCGCATGCCGAGTTGCTGCGCGGCAAGTGCCTGGTCAGCCTGACCAAGGGTATCGAGGCGCAGACATTCAAGCTGATGAGCCAGATTCTCGAAGAGATCGCCCCCCAGGCGCGTATCGGCGTACTGTCCGGGCCGAACCTGGCCCGTGAGATCGCCGAGCATGCGTTGACCGCTACTGTGGTTGCCAGTGAGGACGAGGCGCTGTGCCAGCGCGTGCAGGATGTCTTGCACGGGCGTACCTTCCGCGTCTATGCCAGCGCCGACCGATTCGGTGTGGAGCTTGGGGGCGCGCTGAAGAACGTCTACGCGATCATCGCCGGCATGGCCGTGGCGCTGGAGATGGGCGAGAACACCAAGAGCATGCTGATCACCCGGGCGCTGGCCGAGATGACCCGTTTCGCCGTGAGCCAGGGCGCCAACCCCATGACCTTCCTGGGTCTGGCAGGGGTGGGCGACCTGATCGTCACCTGCTCCTCGCCCAAGAGCCGCAACTACCAGGTCGGGCACGCCCTGGGGCAGGGGTTGAGCCTGGAAGAGGCGGTCAGCCGCCTGGGCGAAGTGGCCGAAGGGGTGAACACCTTGAAAGTACTCAAGGCCAAGGCCCAGGAAGTGCAGGTCTACATGCCGTTGGTGGCCGGGCTGCACGCGATCCTGTTCGAAGGGCGAACCCTGGCCCAGGTGATCGAGCACCTGATGCGGGCCGAGCCCAAGACCGACGTCGATTTCATTTCCACCAGCGGTTTCAACTGAGCCGTCAGCGGCCTCTAATCAGAGCAAGGAGCGACACATGAACGATACGCCCGAGCGCGCCCAGCGCGAGTCGATCATCCTGCGGGTGCTGTGGATGCTGGTGTTCCTGGTGGTCTGGCAACTGGCCGAGCTGCTGCTTGGCGGGCTGGTGCTGGTGCAGCTGATCTACCGCCTGGTGTATGGCGCGCCGAGTGCCAGCCTGATGAGCTTCGGCGACAGCCTCAGCCAGTACCTGGCGCAGATCGGCCGCTTCGGCACCTTCCACACCGACCAGAAGCCCTGGCCGTTTGCCGACTGGCCGACGCCCCGCGCGCCTGAGGGCGAAGCGCCCCACACAGTGGCTGCGGCGCCGCACCCGGTGCGTGACGAGGAGCCGAAACTGTGAAGCTGTGGATTCTGCGCCACGGCGAAGCGGAGCCGCGGGCCAATACCGATGCCGAGCGTCGTCTCACGGCCCATGGTCGCGAGCAAGTGCTGCACAGTGCTGCACATCTGCTGGGCCAGCCGCTGCAGGCGATCATCGCCAGCCCCTATGTGCGCGCCCAGCAGACCGCCGCCCTGGTGCACGACACCCTTGGCTTTGCCGAACCGGTGCGCACCGTGCCGTGGTTGACCCCGGAGAGCAATGTTCGGCAGGTGATCGGCGAAATCGAGCGGCTGGCGCTGGAACATGTATTGCTGGTCAGCCATCAGCCATTGGTGGGCGCGCTGGTGGGGATGCTGGAGCATGGGCATTTGCAGCAGCCGGCACGGATGAGCACTGCGGACCTGGCAGAACTCGAGGGGGAGTTGTCACCTTTCGGTGTGATGACATTGCTGAGCCCGAGATTCAACCCCTGAGTTCATCTGCAGCTCCTGCGCTTGCGTGGTGGGAGGCCGATCGCGATGATGCGTTCGGCCATCTTCGTATGCAGCATGGACCTGGTGAGCCTCAGCGATTGAATATTCCCCAGCCCACAGCCGTATCTCCACCGAAATTCGTTGCACGCAAGGAAACCCTGTTGCCGTTGGCAACGTCTATCGCATAGCGTCTGCCTGTTCCCGCCGAGTCCGCACTCCACGCCCGATCACCGATGCCTGGGTTGTTGTTGTAGCTAGCGCGCATTGCATCCCATTCTCCAAGCGTAGGTAATGCTCCGCCTCTCTCTGTGGCCAGATCTCGGCACCAATACCACACATTGACTGAGCCCATGCCTTCAATCCGTCTGACATTGGATACGGTCACCGGATAGCTGGCACTGGCACCAGCGGTATCGGTCACGATCACATTGGCCGTCCCGCTGCCATAAGACACCGCTCGCCCAGTGGAAGGGTTGACCTCGATCACGTTGCCGTTGCTCGTCGAGTAGGTGTAGGGCGGTTGGCCGCCGCTGGCGGTGCGCTGCACGAAAGCGTTGGCGGGGGGGTGGGTCACCGGGTTGCTGTTGCGGTGGATCACGCCATTGAGTGTTGCCGGTGAGGTATCGATGGTCAGGGGCGGCGTCAGTGCGTTGATCCGCAGGTTCACGACAGGCGAGGGGACCGCAGCCCCTCCCGAGCCTCGGGTGACCAGGTACTGCACGGTTACCGTTCTGCCAGCATTGGCGTCTACCTGAGTCTTGGGAACAGAAAACGTGAGCCGACTTACGCTGCCGACAGTCTGTGGGGAGCCAGCGATTCCCGCAAAAGTCACCGACACCACATCACCGATGGCCATACCGCCGTAGACCTCGACCAGGACGGGCAGGCCGGTGGACGGGACATCTCCAGGTGGTAGCACATCGCCTGGTGCCAGGGGAATCACCGGTTTTGCAAGGACCAGCTCCTGGACCCTGTGTACAGTCCATACATCGGATTCAGGATTGTCTGCGTAGCGCCCTCGGACTTTGAAATCGTAGGTTTTCACGCTCAAGTTTGTCCGAGTGCTCGTCCAGCTGCCGTTCGCTGCGACAGGCTCGGTACTTATCACGCTGGCGCCATCAAGTACCTCGACCTGCTGGTTGGCTGATGCCTGACCGCTCAACACCAGGCTTGGCGAGGTTGTCGAACTGCCGTTTGGCACCTCTGTTCCCTTGTCGTCTTTTACGGAAACGATAGTGGGCCTGACCACAATGATCTTCTCGAGCGTGTAGAGCGCGTTTGGGAATACTCGGGCCTGCCCCTCGTTACTGGTGGCGTCGAATGCTACCGAAACTGTCGCCGTGAGGCTGGAGCCGCTGCTGAGCTTCTCCAGCTCGGTGCGCGGCAAGACCAGGTCCAGCCCTGCTGTTACCTGTTCAGGGACGACCTCTTCGCCTCGGGCCAGGTAGACCGTATGGGCCGAGCCATTTTCGAGGGTCCCGTCCACACGGATCCACACCCGTTGACCCACCGCTATCAATGGCCATGGTTCAACCTTGACCTGTGCATTGCCGGTGAAGTTGTTGAGATCGAGTACCCTGGTGGTCGCGTTGGCCTGGGGAATCACAGGGGCAGGCAAATCGCTTTGCGCCAGGGTTCCCACCGCCAGCAGCATTGGCAAGGATAATCTTGCAGCCTGGCCACTGCGTGCTACTGCGTAGCGGAGGGTGACCGTCTTGCCCTGGCTGGCAGCCACCACGCTGACAGGCGCCTGGAAATCGACATAACCAAAGAGGCTTCCGGGTTGTTGGTCGCTCTGCCAACTGTCCGTAGCAGTGCTCCCGGACCAGTCTGCCGCCAGAGTGTCGCTGGGCAGCATGGCCGGATACTGTGCTCTTACGGTAGCGCCGTTGAGCGCGTCGATGGGGTCGAGCCTGTCGTCCGTTGCCTGCAGTACGGAAGGTGCGGGGTAATCTGTCTCAGCCCTGCGTGTGACCTTGAAAGTCAAAGGCTTCGAGACCAGGCCTTGTGCATGCAGTTGCTGCTCGTCCTCAGCGGTTGACATCGTCGACTCCTCAGGTTTCCAGGGGTTCATGGCGCAGTGTGAACGAGGCAGGAAACGAGTGAAACTGACAGAAATACCAGGTATCGCGCTGGCTCAGCGGGGTGTTGCGTCGCCTTGACCTGATTGCCCTCGCCGATGACCTTTCCGAACGTTGCCGCCAACCGGCAGGTTGCTGACAATGGGCTATCACTCTCCAGTCGGACCAGGCGGTCATGTCGCAGCAGATCTTCTTCGCCCATGCCAACGGTTTTCCTTCGGCCACCTACGGCAAGCTGTTCGCGGCCCTGGCCCCGGACTACCAGGTCTGCCACCTGGAGCAGCACGCCCACGACCCGCGCTTTCCGGTGGATGACAACTGGCAGAACCTGGTCGACGAGCTGCTGCATCATCTGGCGCAGCAGCCAGCCCCGGTCTGGGGTGTCGGTCATTCCCTCGGTGGTGTGCTGCACCTGCATGCCGCCCTGCGCCGACCCGAGCTCTACCGCGGTGTGGTGATGCTCGACTCGCCCGTGCTCACCCGTGCCGACCAATGGCTGATCCGCACTGCCAAACGCTTCGGTTTCATCGACCGCATCACGCCGGCCGGGCGAACCGAAGGACGGCGCGAGGCGTTTCCTGATCGCGACAGCGCGCGCAGTTACTTCGCCAGCAAGGCGCTGTTCCGCCAGTTCGATCCCGATTGCCTCGAAGCCTATCTCGAGCACGGTTTGCAAACAGTGGATGAGGGGGTGCGTTTGCGCTTCGATCCCAGCACCGAAATGCGCATCTACCGCAGCATTCCCCATGTCAGTCCGGCCCCTGCGCGCCAGTTGCAAGTACCGCTGGCCATGGTGCGTGGCGATCGCAGCCGGGTGATCCGCAAGCACCACGCCCTGGCGGTGCGGGCGATGCCACGGGGGGAATATCACAGCGTCCCGGGCGGGCATATGTTTCCGCTGGAGCGGCCCACCGATACTGCCAGTCTGATCAAGGGCCTGTTTGATCGCTGGAGCCAGGCATGAGCGCGCAGGTCGAGGAGATTCGTCTGAGTCTGGGCCATATCGAACTGGCCGCACACCTGTTCGGTCCTGCCGACGGCCTGCCGGTGATCGCTCTGCACGGCTGGCTCGACAATGCCAACAGCTTCGCCCACCTGGCCCCGCGCCTGAAAGGCCTGCGCATTGTCGCGCTCGACCTGGCCGGGCATGGCTACTCACAGCATCGTCCGGCCGGGGCGAGCTACAACCTGGCCGATTATGCCCATGATGTGCTGCGGGTTGCCGAGCAACTGGGCTGGGAGCGCTTTGGCCTGCTCGGGCATTCGCTGGGGGCGATCATCTCGGTGCAGTTGGCTGGCGCACTGCCCGAACGGATCAGCCATCTGGCGTTGATCGATGGCGTCATCCCGCCCACGGTCGCCGAGCAGGATGCCGCCGAGCGCCTGGGCATGGCGCTGCAGGCGCAGTTGCGCCTGGAGGGCAAGCGCAAGTCGGTGTACCCGACCCTGGAGGCGGGCGTGCAGGCGCGAATGAAAGGCATGGTTGCGGTCAGTCGCGAAGCTGCCGAACTGCTGGCCCAGCGTGGGCTCATGCCAGTGCCGGGTGGTTACAGCTGGCGCAGCGACAGCCGTCTGACCTTGCCGTCGCCGGTGCGCCTGAACGAAGCCCAGGCCATGGCGTTCGTACGGCGGGCGAGCTGCCCGGCCTGCCTGGTCGTCGCGGGGGACGGCATGTTGGCGCGCCACACAAGCCTGCTGGAGCAGCTACCCTTCGAGCAGGTGACCTTGCCCGGTGGCCACCACCTGCACTTGAATGACGAGCAGGGCGCGGCCCTTGTCGCAGACTGTTTCAATCGCTTCTTTGGCTTTGCTTGACTTGCACCGGACAAGTGTCGAGGCTTGGCGGGTTGAACAGGGAGACAACCATACATGCCAGACATTCACGATCTTCGCCACGGCGCCCGGCGCCGCAAGGATGGCCGATGAGCGCGCCGTTTTTCCTCCGCAGCGCCATCGCCGCCTGCTTCACACTTGCCAGCCCGCTGTTGTGGGCCGGCAGCCTGCCGGTGCCGGCTGACGCCAAGGTGGTCGACCAGCGCCCTGCCGTTGAGCAGGAACGGGTCTACCCGATGGGACCGGTGCGCAAGATCAGCGGCCGCCTGCGGGTCGAGGGCAAGGTCGAGAGCCGTGGCCAGGTCAGTTCGGTCACCTATGAACTGCCGGTGGAGCGCACTGCCCGCGAGGCCTTTACCAGCGCCCGTGAAGAGCTGCAGCGCGACGGTGGTTATCCACTGTTCTGGTGCCAGGGCCGTGACTGCGGCGAGGCCAGCATCTGGGCCAACGATGTGTTCAACAACGCCCGCCTCAATGGCGGCGACGAGCAGCAGGCCTTCATTCTTTTGCGCCGCTCGGCCGAAGAGGCCGACACGCTGGTCGCCCTGTACAGCGTCACCCGCGGCAACCGCCGCGCCTACCTGCATGTCGAAGAGTTCGTCGCTGACAGCCCGCTGGGCGAAGTACTGCCGACGGCCGCC
This sequence comes from Pseudomonas wayambapalatensis, assembly GCA_014268975.2. Lineage (GTDB taxonomy): Bacteria > Pseudomonadota > Gammaproteobacteria > Pseudomonadales > Pseudomonadaceae > Aquipseudomonas > Aquipseudomonas wayambapalatensis. Next base: position 2,132,626 of record CP077096.1, read on the forward strand.
ACGGTGCTGCGCGAGATGCGCGATACCGGCAAGCTCGACTACCCTGACCTGAGCGCGCCACAGCCTGCCTGGGTTTCGCTGTTGGCCCGCAGCCTGAACCTGGACAGCACCCTGCGCGCCAGCCTCAGCGGCCAGGCGGCGGAAGCCTGGCGCGAGCAACTGGTCAAGGCCGGTGTACGCAGTGCCCGTCTCGAAGTGGGTACGGCGCCTACCGATGGTCTGCATCTGGAACTGATTCGTTGAACGAGGGCCATCATGGCCAACAATGACCGTCTGCTGATCCAGATTCTGTTGCTGGCGCTGTTGGGCGCCGCCCTGTGGGTCATGGCGCCGTTCATCTCGGCGTTACTCTGGGGGGCGATCCTGGCCTTTGCCAGCTGGCCGCTGATGCGCTTGCTGACGCGTTGGCTGGGCGGGCGCGAAACCCTCGCGGCCAGCATCCTCACGACGGTGTGGATCCTGGTGGTCGCGCTGCCGCTGGTGTGGCTGGGCTTCAATCTGGCCGACCATGTGCGCGACGCCACCAACTTCGTGCGTGACGTACAGGTGGAGGGTTTGCCGGATGCGCCGGACTGGGTGCGTGGCATTCCCTTCATCGGCGAGCGCCTGGTCAACTGGTGGGAGTCCCTCGACCAGCAGGGCGCGGCCTTGATCGCGTCGGCCAAACCGTACTTCGGCCAGGTTGGCAATTGGTTCCTGGCGCGTAGCGCGCAGATCGGCAGCGGCGTGCTGGAACTCACGCTCAGTATCGTCTTCGTGTTCTTCTTCTACCGCGACGGTCCACGCCTGGCCGCGTTCGTGCAGCGCTTGCTGCAGCGCCTGGTCGGCGAGCGTGCCGAGTACTACATCGACCTGGTGGCCGGCACCGTGCAGCGGGTGGTCAACGGCGTAATCGGTACCGCCGCGGCGCAAGGGCTGCTGGCTCTGATCGGCTTCCTCATCGCCGGCGTGCCCGGGGCGATCGTGCTGGGCCTTGTGACCTTCATGCTCAGCCTGATCCCGATGGGCCCGCCACTGGCCTGGATTCCGGCCACCGGCTGGCTGGTGTGGAAGGGCGAGTACGGGATGGCGGTGTTCCTCGGGATATGGGGCACCTTCATCATCAGTGGCGTGGACAACGTGCTCAAACCGTACCTGATCAGCCGCGGTGGGAACCTGCCGCTGGTGATCGTGCTGCTCGGCGTGTTTGGCGGGTTGATCGCGTTTGGCTTCATCGGCTTGTTCATCGGACCGACCTTGCTGGCCGTCGGTTACAGCCTGTTGCTGGACTGGAGCCGGCATTCGGGGCAGGTCAAACCGTAAGCTGTTGCGGTCTCTTCGCGGGCAAGTCCGGGGCGCCGCGAAAAGGCCGCGACAGGCAGTCCGAAACCTGATCTTTACGCATTCTTTATGCCCTGACCCGCCCCCCAATCTCGTCTCTTTACGCCCCTCCCTCCGACAATTCCTCCAAAGCGGCCGACGCCGCAAGACGGGGAGATTCACAGATGAACATGCTCGACGGAGTGTCACTGCTGCTGGCAGTGGCGTTGTCCATTTACCTGCTGGTGGCGCTGCTGCGCGCCGATCGCAGCTAGGGAGCGGCCATGCACAGCTACGACTTCGCATTGCTGCTGGCGTTCCTGGCCCTGGTGCTGCTGCCAGCACCCTGGCTTGGGCGGTTCTACTACAAGGTCATGGAGGGCCAGCGTACCTGGCTGTCGCCGATCCTCGGCCCGGTAGAGCTGGGTTGTTACCGGTTGTCCGGGGTACGCGCCGAACAGGAGCAGAACTGGAAGCAATACACCCTGGCGCTGCTGGCCTTCAACCTGATGGGCTTCCTGGTGCTGTTCGCCGTGCTCCTGCTGCAGGGTTCGTTGCCGCTCAACCCGCAGCATCTGCCGGGCCAGGAATGGTCGCTGGCATTCAACACCGCCGTCAGCTTCATGACCAACACCAACTGGCAGGCCTACAGCGGTGAGGCTTCGCTCAGCTACCTGAGCCAGATGATCGGCCTGACCGTGCAGAACTTCGTCAGCGCTGCCACCGGCCTTGCCGTGCTGGTCGCCCTGTGCCGTGGTATCGGCCGGCGCTCGACCCACAACCTTGGCAACTTCTGGGTCGACATGACCCGTGCCACCCTCTACGGTCTGCTGCCACTGTGCATCGTGCTGGCGTTGCTGCTGGTGTGGCAGGGTGTGCCACAGACCTTCGCCGACTACGCCCACGCCGTCACCCTGCAAGGTGCCGACCAGAGCATCCCGCTGGGCCCTGCCGCCAGCCAGATCGCGATCAAGCAACTGGGCACCAACGGCGGTGGTTTCTTCGGCGTCAACTCGGCGCATCCGTTCGAGAACCCCACGGCCTGGAGCAACCTGTTCGAGGTGGCTTCGATCATTCTGATTCCGGTGGCACTGGTGTTCACTTTCGGCCACTACGTCAAGGACCTGCGTCAGAGCCGGGCGATCCTGGCCTGCATGTTGGGCCTGTTCCTGATCGGCGGTGCGGTCGGCCTGTGGGCCGAATACCAGCCCAACCCGGCCCTGGACAGCGCTCAGGTGCAGCAAAGCGCGCCGATGGAAGGCAAGGAAAGCCGCTTTGGTACCACCGCTAGCGTGCTGTGGACCGTGACGACGACCTCCGCCTCCAACGGTTCGGTCAACGCCATGCACGACAGCCTCAATCCGCTGACCGGCATGGTGGCGATGGTCAACATGATGGTCGGCGAGGTGATCTTCGGCGGCGTGGGTGCAGGCCTCTACGGCATGCTGCTGTTCGTGCTGATCGCGGTGTTCCTGGCCGGGTTGATGATCGGTCGCACACCCGAATACCTGGGCAAGAAGTTGCAGGCCCGTGAAGTGCAATTGTTGGTCGCGACACTGCTGGTGATGCCGGTTGGCGTGCTGGTGCTCGGCGCCATCGCCGCCAGCCTGCCGGGGCCGGCAGGCGCGGTGAGCAATCCGGGGCCGCATGGTTTCAGCCAGTTGCTGTATGCCTACACCTCCGGCACCGCCAACAACGGTTCGGCATTCGGCGGCTTCGGTGCCAACACCGTGTTCCACAACCTGATGATCGGCCTGGCCATGCTGATCGGGCGCTTCGGCTACATCCTGCCGGTGCTGGCACTGGCGGGCAGCCTGGCCGCCAAGAAAAGCGCGCCGCAGGGCCAGAACAGCTTCCCCACCCATGGCCCGCTGTTCGCCGGCCTGCTGTTGGTGACCATCCTGCTGGTCGGTGGGCTGACCTTCCTGCCGGTGCTGGCCCTGGGGCCGATCGCCGAACAGTTGAGCCTGGGTTTCTGAGGATCCGAACATGAACATGCCCATTTCTGAAGTGAAAGCTACCCGCGCCGCCGACCAGACCCGCTTCGCCGCGCTCTGGCGCCCGGCCCTGGTACAGGCCTTCGTCAAGCTCGATCCGCGCCAGCTCAAGCGCTCGCCCGTGATGCTGGTGGTCGCCCTGACGGCGGTGCTGACCACGGTCCTGTGCCTGGTGCCTGGTAGCGGTGTGAGCACTGGCGTTGCAGTACAGATCGCCCTGTGGCTGTGGTTCACCGTGCTCTTCGCCAACTTTGCCGAAGCCTTGGCGGAAGGCCGCGGCAAGGCCCGTGCCGACAGCCTCAAGGCCGGCAGCCAGGGCCTGATGGCCCAGCGCCGTCTGGCCAATGGCAGCTTCGAAACCGTCGCTGCCACCGTATTGCGCAAGGACGATGTGGTGCGGGTGGTGGCCGGTGAGCTGATCCCGGGCGATGGCGAGGTGCTCGAAGGCATCGCCGCCGTCAACGAGGCGGCGATCACCGGCGAGTCGGCGCCGGTGATCCGCGAGTCCGGTGGCGACCGTTCGGCCGTGACCGGCAATACCCGGCTGGTTTCCGATTGGCTGCTGATCCGCATCACCAGCAACCCTGGTGAGTCGACCCTGGACCGCATGATCGCCCTGGTCGAAGGCGCCAAGCGCCAGAAGACCCCCAACGAGATTGCCCTGGATATCCTGCTGATCGGCCTGACCCTGATTTTCCTGATCGTAGTGGTGACCTTGCAGCCGTTCGCCCATTTCGTGGGTGGCAGCCTGCCACTGATCTTCCTCGCCGCGCTGCTGGTGACGCTGATTCCGACCACCATTGGTGGCCTGCTGTCGGCCATCGGTATCGCGGGTATGGATCGCCTGGTGCGCCTTAACGTCATCGCCCGCTCCGGGCGTGCGGTGGAGGCTGCGGGCGACGTGCACACGTTGATGCTCGACAAGACCGGCACCATCACCTTCGGTAACCGCCGCTGCAGCGCCCTGCACGCAGCGCCCGGTGTTACCGCCAAGGAGCTGGGGGAGGGCGCCTTGCTTGCCTCGCTGGCCGACGATACGGCCGAGGGCAAGTCCATCGTCGATTACCTGCGCCAGTTGCACGATTTCGACGAACCGGCTGCCGCGCAGTACAGCGCCATCGCTTTCAGCGCCGAGACGCGTCTTTCGGGTATCGACTTCGGGCAGCGCCACTACCGCAAGGGTGCCGTGGACGCGGTGCTGGCGTTCGTCGGCCTGCAACGCCTGGAAATGCCGGCTTCGTTGGCCCGTGAAGTCGAGCGCATCGCCCAGAGTGGTGGCACACCCTTGCTGGTATGCGTCGACCGCCACCTACTGGGGGTGATCCACCTCAAGGACGTGGTCAAGCCCGGCATCCGTGAGCGTTTCGCCGAGTTGCGCAAGCTGGGTATCCGCACCGTGATGGTGACCGGCGACAACCCACTGACCGCCGCAGCCATTGCCGCCGAGGCCGGTGTCGATGACGTACTTGCAGAGGCCACCCCAGAGAAGAAGCTGGCGCGCATTCGCCAGGAGCAGAATGACGGCCGCCTGGTCGCCATGTGCGGCGACGGTGCCAACGATGCTCCGGCCCTGGCCCAGGCGGATGTCGGCATGGCCATGAACGACGGTACCCAGGCGGCGCGCGAGGCGGCCAACATGGTCGACCTGGACAGCGATCCGACCAAGCTGCTGGATGTGGTCCAGGTTGGCAAGGAACTGCTGGTGACCCGTGGTGCACTGACAACGTTCTCCATCGCCAACGACGTGGCCAAGTACTTCGCCATCCTGCCGGCGCTGTTCGCCTCGATCTACCCGCAACTGGGTGTGCTCAACCTGATGCGCCTGACCAGCCCGCAAAGCGCGATCCTTTCGGCGATCGTCTTCAACGCGCTGATCATCATCGTGCTGATCCCCCTGGCCTTGCGCGGCGTGCGCGTGCAGGCGGCAAGTGCCGCGCACCTGCTGCGGCGCAACCTGCTGATCTACGGCGTGGGTGGCATCCTGGTGCCGTTCGCCGGGATCAAGCTGATCGACATGCTGCTCACTGCCCTGCATCTGGTCTGAAGGAGAGACGAACATGAGCACCTACGTACGCCCGGCCGTGAGCCTGGTCCTGCTGATGACTCTGGTCACCGGCGCGTTGTACCCGCTGGCGGTGACCGGTATCGCCCAGGTCGCCTTCCCCGATCAGGCCAATGGCAGCCTGGTGCGCGATGAGCAGGGGCAGGTGCGCGGCTCGGCGTTGATCGCCCAGGAGTTCAAGGGCGACGGCTGGTTCCAGTCGCGTCCTTCGGCCGGCGCCTTCGCTACCGTCTCCAGCAGCGCGAGTAACCTGGCGCCAAGCAACCCGGCGCTGGCCGAGCGGGTCAAGACCGATGCGAGCGCGCTCTACCAGCCTGAACTGGGGCCGGTGCCGCAGGCCCTGCTGACCACCTCCGGCAGCGGGCTCGACCCGCAGTTGCCGCCGGAGGCGATCGCCTACCAGCTGCCGCGTGTGGCGGCGGCCCGGCAGATCCCTATCGAGCGCTTGCAAGCGCTGGTGGATGAGGCCACTCTGCGGCCATTGGTCGGCCCGCCCGTGGTCAATGTGCTGGCCTTGAACCAGGCGCTGGAGCGGTTGGCGCCTGTTACTGATCGCTGATATCCAGACCATGTCGCGGCCATCGCGGGGCAAGCCCGCTCCTACAGGTTCACCGGTGTTCATGAGAACGGCGCAGTACCTGTGGGAGCGGGCTTGTCCCGCGATGGCCTGCGAAGCAGGCCCCGGCCCCTTACCAAAGGATCAAGCATGAGTGATTCCGCCCGCGCCGATGCGCTGTTGGCGAGCCTGCCCCGCAACGGTCGCGGCAGGCTTAAAGTATTTCTGGGCGCCGCTCCCGGCGTGGGCAAGACCTTCGCCATGCTCCAGGCCGCCCATGCCCAGCAGCGCCAGGGGGTGAAGGTGCTGGCGGCGGTGGTGGAGACCCATGGTCGTGCTGAAACCGAGGCGCTGCTCGGTGGCTTGGCGCAGCAGCCTCTGCTGCGCAGCGAGTACCGTGGCGTCACCCTCGAAGAAATGGATCTCGACGGCCTGCTCAAGGCTGCACCGCCCCTGGCGCTGGTCGACGAGCTGGCGCATACCAACGCCCCAGGTAGCCGCCACGCCAAGCGCTGGCAGGATGTTCAGGAACTGCTCGCTGCCGGTATCGATGTGTATACCACGGTCAATGTCCAGCACCTGGAAAGCCTCAACGACAAGGTCCGCGACATCACGGGCGTGCAGGTGCGCGAAACCCTGCCCGACTGGGTGCTGCAGGAAGCCTTCGAGCTGGTGCTGATCGACCTGCCGCCCCGTGAACTGCTCGAGCGCTTGCGCGAAGGCAAGGTCTACGTGCCTGAGCAGGCACGGGCGGCGATCGATGCGTTCTTCTCCCAGACCAACCTCACTGCCTTGCGCGAGCTGGCCATGCAGACCGCCGCGGCCCAGGTCGATGCCGACCTTGCCCATGGCTACCGCCAGCGCGGCGAGCAGGCGCCGACCTTGCGAGGGCGCCTGCTGGTCGGGGTCGATGGCGATGAGCAGGCCGAGCGCCTGGTGCGCCATGCCAGCCGCGTCGCCCAGCGTCGGCATCTGCCGTGGAGCCTGGTGCATGTCGACAACGGCAGGCTGCGTGACGAGGGCGCGCGTCAGCGCCTGCAGGCTGCGCAGCAGTTGGCCGAGCGCCTGGGTGGTGAAGTCGTCGTGCTCAGGGCCGGGGAGGTGGCGCGCACGCTCATCCAGCATGCGCTGGAACGGCGGGCGAGCCTGGTGCTGGTCGGCCAGTCTCGCGATCGCCTGCGCCGTCGCCTGTTCGGTGCGGGCGTCGCCGCACGCTTGCTGCGCGACAGCCGGGGGTTGGAGATCAACGTGCTCGACCGCGACGCTCAACCCGCAGCGACACGGGCGGTGGTCAAGCGCGCCTGGGTCTGGCGCCACTATTGGCTGGCGCTGCTGGCGACCGTACTGGCGGCGGGGCTGGCCTGGGCCGTGTCCAGCGTGCTGGCATTGCCGAACATTTCGCTGGTGTTCCTCGCGGCGGTGCTGCTGGTCGCGGTGCGCAGCAGCCTGGGGCCTGCGCTGGCCTGTGCGGCGCTGTCGTTCCTGACCTATGACTTCCTGTTCATCCCGCCGAACTTCTCGTTCAGCATCCAGCGTGAAGAGGATGTGCTGACCCTGGTGTTCTTCCTGCTCATGGCCGCCCTGACCGGCAACCTCGCCGCTCGCCAGCGCCGTCAGTTGCAGGCGCTGCGCGAAACCCAGGGCGAGACCCGGCAACTGCTCGATCTGTCGCGCCGCCTGACCGTGGCCACGGATCGCCAGGCGGTGTTCAGTGCCGCTGGCCAGCACCTGGACGATTGGCAGGATATCCAGATCTGCCTGCTCGAACGCGATACCGAGGGTTTGTTGCAGGTCGCCAGCGGCGGGCCGCAGGCTTTTACCGACAACGAGCGCGCCGCTGCCGAATGGGCCTGGCAACATGGCCAGGCGGCAGGGCATGGCAGCGATACCTTGCCCCATGGTCGCTGGTGGTGGTGGCCGCTGGCGGTCGACGAGTCTCCCATGGCCTTGCTGGGTGTGCAGCCCGCCGCGGGCGAGCCCTTGAGCGCTCAGCGTCGACGCCTGCTGACGGCGCTGGCCGAGCCGCTGGCCCAGGCCCTGGCCCGCGCACGCCTGGCCGAGCAGCTCGAAGCTGCGCGCCTGCATGGCGAAACCGAGCAGTTGCGCAGCGCCTTGCTTGCCTCGGTGTCCCATGACCTGCGCACCCCGCTGACCGCCATGCGCGGCAGCATCGACAGCTTGTTGGCGCTGGGCGATGCGATCCCGCCGGATGATCGTCGTGAGCTGCTCGAAGGCACCCGCAACGAAGCCGAGCGCCTGGATCGTTACATCCAGAACCTGCTCGACATGACCCGACTGGGCCATGGCGGCCTGAAGCTTGCGCGTGACTGGGTGTCGCCCGGCGATATCGTCGGCAGTGCCCTCAACCGCCTGCGCGCGGTGCTTGCACCGCTGCGCGTGGTCACCGAGGTGCCCGCCGAGCTGCCACTGCTGTTCGTGCATGCAGCGCTGATCGAGCAGGCGCTGGTCAACGTCCTGGAGAACGCGGCGCGTTTCTCGCCGGCCAATGGTCGCCTGGCGCTGCGGGTGGCGGTGCAGGACGAGCGCCTGTGCTTCTCGGTTGCTGACCAGGGCCCGGGCATCCCGGTGGCCGAGCGCGAGAAGATCTTCGACATGTTCTACACCGCTGCCCGTGGCGACCGCGGCGGGCAGGGCACGGGCCTGGGGCTTGCGATCTGCCAGGGCATGATCGGCGCCCATGGCGGCAGCATCCTGGTCGGCGAGGGCATCGATGGCCAGGGCACCTGCATCACTCTATGCTTGCCATTGCCCCCTCAACCCGACAGCGACAGTGAAGCCCCATGAGCCAAGCCGCCACCCTTCTGGTCATCGACGACGAACCGCAGATCCGCAAGTTCCTGCGCATCAGTCTCGTGTCCCAGGGCTACAAGGTGATCGAGGCTGCGACCGGTGGCGAAGGCCTGGCCCAGGCGGCACTGAGCAAGCCTGACCTTGTGGTGCTCGATCTCGGCTTGCCGGACATGGACGGCCAGCAGGTACTGCGTGACCTGCGCGAGTGGAGCAGCGTGCCGGTGATGGTGCTCTCGGTGCGTGCCAGCGAGGTGCAGAAGGTCGATGCATTGGATGGCGGCGCCAACGACTACGTGACCAAGCCATTCGGTATCCAGGAGTTCCTTGCCCGGGTGCGCGCGCTGTTGCGGCACAAGCCCCAGGCGGGCTCCGGGCAAGCGGCCAGTGCCAGCTTCGGTGCGCTGGTGGTCGATTTCGCCTATCGCAAGGTCACCCTCGACGGCGTCGAGGTGGCATTGACGCGCAAGGAGTATGCGCTGCTGGCGCAACTGGCCGGACATCCGGGGCGGGTGATCACCCAGCAGCAGTTGCTCAAGGATATCTGGGGCCCGACCCATGTCGACGACACCCACTACCTGCGTATCGTGGTGGGGCATCTGCGGCACAAGCTGGGTGACGATCCGACCGCCCCGCGGTACATCATCACCGAGGCGGGGGTGGGGTATCGGTTGGTGGCGCCGCCATCGGTTTAAATGTTGCGGGCGATGCATCAGGCCGCAGCCCATCGAGGGATATAAGCCCGGTCAATGGTGGCAGACGTCTTGCACCTTACCCTCTAGATTTCGTCAGGCGTGCTGGAAGCCCTGAATAACGATAACGAGGGACCCGACCATGACCACCGCCCCCCAAGCGTCCAACGCCTGGCGCATCTTGTTCCTGCTGTTCCTGGCCAACCTGTTCAATTTCTTCGACCGCACCATCCCCGCGATCATCATCGAGCCGATCCGTCTGGAGTGGCACCTGAGCGACTTCCAGATCGGCCTGATCGGCACAGCCTTCACCTTGGTGTACGCCATCGCCGGCCTGCCGCTGGCGCGGATGGCCGATACCGGTTCGCGCGCCAAGCTAATGGGCTGGGGGCTGGCGGCCTGGAGCGGGTTGACGGCAGTCAACGGCATGGTCGGCAGCTTCTGGAGCTTTCTGCTGGTGCGCATGGGCGTGGGCATCGGCGAGGCCAGCTATGCACCCGCCGCCAACTCGCTGATCGGCGACCTGTTCCCGGCCGAGCGGCGCTCGCGTGCGATGGGCATCTTCATGCTCGGCCTGCCGCTGGGCTTGTTGCTGGCGTTCTTCACCATCGGTGCCATGGTCCAGGCGTTCGACAGCTGGCGCGCGCCGTTCTTCATCGCGGCGGTGCCCGGCCTGCTGCTGGCGCTGTTCATCTTCATGATCCGCGAACCTGCGCGCGGCGCTGCGGAAACCGTGGCCATCTCCCAGGCGCCGGTTGATCGTCCGCTGCGGCGGGTGCTGAGCGTACCCACGTTCGCCTGGCTGGTACTGGCGGGGTTGACCTTCAACTTCGCATCGTACGCCTGCAACTCGTTCATGGTGCCGATGCTGCAGCGCTACTTCGCCTTGCCCTTGCACGATGCGGCCGTGGCAACGGGGATGATTGTCGGTCTGAGTGGCCTGGTGGGCCTCACGCTGGGTGGCTGGGTGGCCGACAAGGTGCATCAGCGCTTTGCCAATGGACGCCTGTTGTTCGCCGCGCTGAGCATGTTGGTGGCCACCCTTGCCACCGCCTGGGCACTGTACGCCGGGCGTATCGAGCTGGGGCTGTTCGTCGCGGTGTTCGGTGTCGGCTGGCTGTTCTCCTACAACTTCTACACCTGCGTGTACACGGCGATCCAGGATGTGGTGCAGCCACGCCTGCGTGCGACTGCCATGGCGTTGTACTTCGCCGGGCTCTACCTGCTCGGCGGTGGCCTGGGCCCGGTGGTGGTCGGCGGGTTGTCGGATCATTTTGCCGTGTCGGCCATGGAGGCGGCGGGGCAGGGGGTGATGAGCGAGGCGTTCAAGGCCCAGGGGCTGCATGACGCGATGTACCTGATCCCGGTGGCGCTGATGTTGACCTTGGTGTTTCTGCTGGCGGCGTCGCGTTGCTTTGTGCGTAATGCGCAGAAGATGCGCGAGGGGATGGTGCTCGACCGCGAGCCTCTGGCAGGTCAACCCGCCGAAGCCTGAGCCTGTTCATCGTCGATCACGGCTGCCGCCCTGTTCCGATCAGGCCCTGTTCAAGGGCCTGCGTCATCACCTGCCATGTCTGGCTGTCGGCAGGAATCAAATGCTCGATCCGCAATGACGCCACCGTAATGTCCAGTGGCATGCCGAAGGTGGTGAAAGTCGACAGGAACCGCAGTTCGCCTTGCAGCGTGCGGACGCGGGTCAGTACCACGGGAGAGGGCGACGGGGGCAGTGACAGGGAGGGTGGCGTCGGCAGCCCTTGCAGCAGACGCGCCAGTTGTGGGTTGCCTATCGCCTCCCTGGCTGCCCGCTGCCAGGCGATTGCACGGATCTCATCGGCATTGATCAGATGATCGCCAAGCCCCCCTGGGCGCAACAGCGTGTCCAGCAGGTTGAAGCCGGTCTGTTGATTCACGGCGACGCTGGCCAAAGCAAACAGTAAACCCGTGCTGGTATTGGCAGAGGTCACGTTCCAGTCGCTGTCGATGACGATTGCCGGCGCCGGGTTGTTGGCCTGGAGGATGTGCTCCAACGCATCGTGCACCATCTTCAGGGCTGGCGCATCCGGCGCCGACGCGCCGTAGCGCGGCGCATAACCCGCCGCGAGCAGCACTTCGTTGCATTGGTCCAGGGGCACCGCCAGCGCCGATAGCAATGCATGCAAGGTGCTGGGGCTGGCGCGTGCGCGCCCGGTTTCCACGCAGCTCAGATGGCGCTGGGAAACTCCGGCGATCAGCGCCAGGTCGAGCTGGCTCAGCCCTGCCTGGCGGCGCAGATGGCGCAGATGGTTGCCCGCGCCCTGGCTGGGCGTCGGCTGGAGTGTAGGAAATGGCAAGTGGCTCATGCTTGCACTCTGACTGTCCTTGTATGAAGCGTCCATGACCTGTCAGGTCATTGAGGCATGCACGATTCTATCACTACCTTGGATGCCCGACTTGCCGAGGAGTGGATGATGAAAGCCGAACATCTGGCGTCACCTGTGTTGATCGCCTTTGCGCTGTACACCGGCTGGACCATGGTGCTGGCCGAGCAGTCGCTCATTGCCTTTGGCTTGCAGTTGATGGCCAGGCCCGATACTGCGCAGGTGGTGATCGACCTGTACCTGATGGCAGCGCTTGCCTGCCTCTGGATGATTGACGACACCCGCGCACGTGGCGGGCGAATGATGGGGGTGTTGCCCTATGTGTTGCTCACGGCGGTGTTCGTCTCGATGGGACCGCTGCTGTACCTGGTGGTCCGGGGGAGGCGCATGCAATGAGCAGCGCCCTGTCCGTCTATGCCAGTTGCGTGGTGCTGTTGTTCCTGAAGATGCTGGCGATTTCCTGTTACCAAGGGTACTACCGGCTGCGCTGGCACGCCTTCGTCAACCCGGAGGATGCGGCCATATTCCGGCGTTCACCCCAGCGGGCGGAACGCCCGGAAGTGGTCCGGGCGATGCAGGCCTGGAGAAACGACCTGGAGAACATCCCCCTGTTCATTGCGCTCGGCGGGCTGGCGCTTGCGCTGGGTGCACCAGCCTCCATGACGGCATGGCTGAGTGGTGTGTTCACTGTGGCGAGGGTGCTGCACACGATGATGTATCTGACGGGCCTGCAGCCGTGGCGGACGCTGAGTTATGGCGTGGGGGTGATGTGTCTGATGGGGTTGGCCGGGACAGTCTTGCTGGAAGTCGGAGCACGGGCTATTGAATGAACCTGCGTGCAGGCGCCGTCTACAGCGGCGCCTGCTTCGCGGGCAAGTCGCAACGGCGCACAGGCGCAGGTTCAGTTGTCAGCCGTCTCCAGAAACGCCGCCTCCAGCAACTGCCGGGTATACGGATGTTGCGGCGCATGGAAGATCCCCTGCGCATCGCCTTGCTCCACCACATGCCCATGCTTGATCACCATCAACTGGTGACTCAATGCCTTGACCACGGCCAGGTCATGGCTGATGAACAGGTACGTGAGGTTGTACTTCAACTGCAGGTTGCGCAGCAGTTCCACGACCTGCCGCTGTACGGTCCGGTCCAGCGCCGAGGTTGGCTCGTCCAGCAGGATCAAGGCCGGCTTCAACACCAGCGCCCGGGCGATCGCGATCCGCTGGCGCTGCCCGCCAGAGAACTCGTGTGGATACCGGTGCCGTGTGCGCGGATCCAGCCCCACTTCCTCCAGCGCCGCAATGATTGCGGCTTCCTGCTCGGCGGGGGTGCCGATCTTGTGAATCCGCAAGCCCTCGCCAACGATATCGGCCACGCACATGCGCGGGCTCAGGCTGCCGAACGGGTCCTGGAACACCACCTGCATCTCGCGCCGCAGCGGCCGCACTTCCTGCTGGTTCAGCCCTTCCAGCGACTGTCCGTGGAAGCGAATCCCACCCTGGCTTGCGATCAAGCGCAAGATCGCCAGCCCCAGCGTTGATTTACCGGATCCGCTCTCGCCGACGATCCCCAGGGTTTGCCCCTGCGGAAGGCTGAAATTGATCCCATCGACGGCTTTCACATGATCGACAGTGCGACGCAGCAGGCCCTTCTTGATCGGGAACCACACCTTCAGGTCGTTGACCTCCAGCAGCGGTTTGCCGACCGCGTTCGCCGCCGGGCCGCCGCTGGGCTCGGCATTGATCAGCATCTGCGTATAGGGGTGCTGTGGGGCCTTGAACAGCGTCTCGCAGTCGGCCTGCTCGACGATCTTGCCGCACTGCATCACGCACACGCGGTGGGCGATACGCCGCACCAGGTTGAGGTCGTGGCTGATCAGCAGCAGCGCCATGCCCAGGCGTGCCTGCAGGGATTTGAGCAAATCGAGGATCTTGAGCTGCACGGTGACGTCGAGCGCGGTGGTGGGCTCGTCGGCGATCAGCAGTTCGGGTTCGTTGGCCAGGGCCATGGCGATCATCACGCGCTGGCGCTGGCCGCCGGAGAGCTCGTGGGGCAGGGCCTTGAGGCGCTTCTTCGGGTCGGGAATGCCGACCAGTTCGAGCAGCTCCAGGGTGCGGGCGGTGGCCTGCTTGCCGGTGAGGCCTTTGTGCAGCAGGAGGATCTCGTTGATCTGCTTCTCGATGCAATGCAGCGGGTTCAGCGAGGTCATCGGTTCCTGGAAGATCATCGCGATGCGGTTGCCGCGGATGCGCTGCATGGGCTTTTCGCCCAGGTGCAGGAGGTCCTTGCCGCCATAGTGGATGGTGCCGCCGGGGTGGCGGGCGAGCGGGTAGGGCAGCAGGCGCAGGATCGAGTGAGCGGTGACCGATTTGCCCGAGCCGCTCTCGCCGACCAGGGCGAGGGTCTCGCCCTTGCGGATGTCGAAACTGATGCCATCGACCACACGATTGACCTGTTCGCCGGTGACGAACTCCACCGCCAGGTCGCGCACTTCGATCAGGGTGTCTTGGCTCATGTCATTTCCTTGGGTCGAAGGCATCGCGGGCGGACTCGCCGATGAACACCAGCAGGCTCAGCATCACTGCAAGCACGGCGAAGGCGCTGATACCCAGCCATGGGGCCTGCAGGTTGGACTTGCCCTGGGCGACCAGTTCGCCCAGCGACGGGGAGCCGGCAGGCAGACCGAAGCCCAGGAAATCGAGGGCGGTGAGGGTGCCGATGGCGCCGGTGAGGATGAATGGCATAAAGGTCATGGTCGAGATCATGGCATTGGGCAGGATGTGCCGGAACATGATCGGGCCGTTGCGCATGCCCAGTGCGCGTGCGGCGCGCACGTACTCGAGGTTGCGCCCGCGCAGGAATTCGGCGCGCACCACGTCCACCAGGCTCATCCACGAGAACAGCAGCATGATGCCGAGCAACCACCAGAAGTTGGGCTGTACGAAGCTTGCGAGGATGATCAACAGGTAGAGCACCGGCAGGCCCGACCAGATTTCCAGGAAACGCTGGCCAGCCAGGTCCACCCAGCCGCCATAGAAGCCCTGCAGGGCCCCGGCGATGACGCCGACGATGGAGCTGGCGATGGTCAGCGTCAGGGCGAACAGCACCGAGATGCGGAATCCGTAGATCACCCGGGCGAGCACGTCGCGACCCTGATCGTCGGTACCGAGCAGGTTGTCGGTCGAGGGCGGCGCGGGGGCAGGGACCTTCAGGTCGTAGTTGATGCTCTGGTAGCTGAACGGGATCGGCGCCCACAGCACGAAGCTGTCCTTTTTTTCCAGCAGTTCGCGGATATAGGGGCTCTTGTAGTTGGCTTCCAGCGGGAATTCGCCGCCGAAGGTGGTTTCCGGGTAGCGTTTGAACGCCGGGAAATACCACTCGCCGTCGTAGCGCACGGCGATGGGCTTGTCGTTGGCGATCAACTCGGCACCCAGGCTCAGGCCGAACAGGATCAGGAACAGCCACAGCGACCACCAGCCGCGACGGTTGGCCTTGAAGCGCTCGAAGCGCCGGCGGTTCAGGGGAGAGAGGGCCATGTCAGTGCTCCCGGCTGGCGAAGTCGATGCGCGGATCGACCAGGGTATAGGTGAGGTCGCCGATCAGTTTCACCACCAGCCCCAGCAGGGTGAAGATGAACAGGGTGCCGAACACCACCGGGTAGTCGCGGTTGATGGCCGCTTCGAAACTCATCAGGCCCAGGCCGTCGAGGGAGAAAATGACCTCGATCAGCAGGGAACCGGTGAAGAAGATGCCGATGAACGCCGAGGGGAAGCCGGCAATCACCAGCAGCATGGCGTTGCGGAATACATGGCCGTAGAGCACGCGGTTACGGCTCAGGCCCTTGGCCTTGGCGGTGATCACGTACTGCTTGTTGATCTCGTCGAGGAAGCTGTTCTTGGTCAGCAGGGTCATGGTGGCGAAGTTGCCGATCACCAGCGCGGTGATCGGCAGCACCAGGTGCCAGAAGTAGTCCATCACCTTACCGGCGGTGGACAGTTCGTCGAAGTTGTTCGAGGTCAGGCCCCGGAGCGGGAACCAGTCGAAATAGCTGCCACCGGCGAACAGCACGATCAGCAGGATGGCGAAGAGGAACGCGGGGATGGCGTAGCCGACGATGATCGCCGAGCTGGTCCAGACGTCGAAGTGGCTGCCGTGGCGCACTGCCTTGGCAATCCCCAGCGGGATCGACACTAGGTACATGATCAATGTGCTCCACAGCCCCAGCGAAATCGACACGGGCATCTTCTCGGCGATCAGGTCGATGACCTTGGCATCGCGGAAGAAGCTGTCGCCGAAGTCGAGCTGGGCGTAGTTCTTGACCATGATCCACAACCGCTCGGGGGCTGATTTGTCGAAACCGTACATACGTTCGATTTCAGCGACCAGCGCCGGGTCCAGGCCTTGGGCCCCTCGGTAGTTGGAGCCGGCCACCGACACTTCGGCGCCGCCACCGGCGATGCGGCTGGTGGCGCCATCGAAACCCTCGAGCTTGGCGATCATCTGCTCGACTGGGCCGCCGGGGGCGGCCTGGACGATGATGAAGTTGATGATGAGGATGCCGAACAGGGTCGGGATGATCAGCAGCAGGCGGCGCAGAATGTAGGCAAGCATGTCAGTTTGCCTCGTCCACGAGTGGCACGCGTGCTTCGCTGATGGCTGGGGTCACGTCGGGCTTGATCCACCAGGTGTCGATGCCGATATCGTATTTGGGTGACACCTTCGGATGGCCAAGATGGTTCCAGTAGGCGACGCGCCAGGTCTTGATGTGCCAGTTGGGGATGACGTAGTAACCCCACAGCAGCACACGGTCCAGCGCACGCGTGTGGGCGACCAGGCTCTGGCGCGAGTCGGCGTTGATCAGGTCTTCGACCAGTTGGTCGATGGCCGGGTCACGCAGGCCGATGGTGTTGCGGCTGCCCGAGCGGTCGGCGGCGGCGCTGGTCCAGTATTCGCGTTGTTCGTTGCCCGGCGAGTTGGATTGCGGGAAGCCGCCGACGATCATGTCGAAGTCGCGCGAGCGCAGGCGCGTGATGTATTGCGAGACATCGACGCGGCGGATGGTCAGGTCGATACCCAGGTCGGCCAGGTTGCGCTTGAACGGCAGCAGGATGCGCTCGAACTCGGTCTGTGCCAGGAGAAACTCGATCGACACCGGCTTGCCCTGGGCATCGACCATCTTGTCGTTCTCGATCTTCCAGCCGGCGTCCATCAGCAACTGGTAGGCCTTGCGTTGCTGCTCGCGAATCATGCCACTGCCGTCGGTGACGGGGTTGTGGAACACCTCGGTGAAGACCAGCTCGGGAATCTTGCCGCGCAGCGGTTCGAGGATCTTCAGCTCGTCGGCGGAGGGCAGGCCCGTAGCGGCCATCTCGGAGTTTTCGAAGTAGCTGCCGGTGCGGGTATAGGCGCCGTTGAACAGCTGCTTGTTGGTCCATTCGTAATCGAGCAGCAGGCTCAGGGCCTGGCGCACGCGGATGTCCTGGAACACGGGTTTGCGCAGGTTGAAGATGAAGCCCTGCATGCCGACCGGGTTGCCGTTGGGCAACTCTTCCTTGATCAGGCGCCCGTCGCGCACCGCCGGGACGTTGTAGGCGGTGGCCCAGTTCTTCGCGCTGACTTCCAGGGCATAGTCGAACTGCCCGGCCTTGAGTGCTTCGAGGGCGACGGCGGTGTCGCGGTAGGAGTCGAAGGTCATGGCGTCGAAGTTGAACATGCCGCGGTTGATCGGCAGGTCCTTGGCCCAGTAGTCCTTGACCCGCTCGTAACGGATCGAGCGTCCGGCCTTGACCTCGGCGACCTTGTACGGGCCACTGCCCAAGGGGATCTCGAGGTTGCCGCGGGTGAAGTCGCGGGTCTCGTACCAATGCTTGGGCAGCACCGGCAATTGGCCCAGGATCAGCGGCAGCTCACGGTTGTTGCTGTGCTTGAACTTGAACAAGACACGCAGCGGGTCCTCGACGATCACCTCCGAGACATCACCGTAGTACTGGCGGTACAACGGCGCACCTTGCTGGGTGAGGGCGTTGAAGCTGAACACGACATCTTCGGCGCGCATGGGATGGCCGTCATGGAAGCGTGCTTCAGGTCGCAAGTAGAAGCGTACCCAGCTGTTGTCGGGGGCCTTTTCGATCTTGCCGGCGACCAGCCCGTACTCGGTGAAGGGCTCGTCCTGGCTCTGGCGCATCAGGGTGTCGTAGATGATGCTGATGTTGTCGGCCGATACACCCTTGTTGATGAAGGGGTTGAGGCTGTCGAAGCCGCCGAAGCTGGACTGGCGGAAGGTCCCGCCCTTGGGGGCATCTGGATTGACGTAGTCGAAATGCTTGAAGTCGGCGGGATACTTGGGCGGTTCGTCGTAGAGCGTCAGGGCATGTTGCGGGGCGGCCAGAGCGGGCAGGCTCAGGCAGGCGAGCAACAGGCTGCAGGCCAGGCGCAGGCGAGGCGTCGGCATCATTTGGCTTTCTCCGAAGTCTTGAGCCACCAGCTGTTCAGGCCCAGGGTGTAGGGCGGCGTGGTGACGAAGGCGAACCGGTTGCGGTAGGCCAGGCGATGGTTGTCCAGGTACCAGTTGGGAATCATGTAGTAGTGCCACGACAGCACCCGGTCAAGCGCGCGCGCAGCGGCGACCTGGTCATCGCGGGTGCGGGCGGCCATGAGCGTGTCGAGCAGGTGATCGACCACAGGGTCCTTGATGCCCGCGTAGTTCTTGCTGCCCTTGACGGTGGCCTGGCTTGAGTGGAAGTACTGCCACTGCTCGAGTCCGGGGCTGAGGGTCTGGTTCAGGGTCATCAGGATCATGTCGAAGTCGAATTGGTCCAGCCGTTGTTTGTACTGGGCTCGGTCTACCGTGCGCAAGCGCGCGTCGATGCCGATGCTGGACAGATTTTCGACATAAGGTTGCAGGATGCGTTCCAGATTCGGGTTTACCAGCAGCAACTCCAGGCGCAACTGGCGGCCTTTTGCATCGACCAGGCGCTGCCCGTCGAGCTTCCAGCCGGCTTCGCCAAGCAGGCCCAGGGCTGTGCGCAAGGTCTGGCGGTCGATGCCGCGCCCGTCGGTCTGGCTGACCTGGTAGGGCTCGGTGAAGAGCTTGGCGGGCAACTGTTCGCGAAACGGTGAGAGCAGCAGCCATTCCTTGCCGGTGGGCAGCCCGCTGGCGGTGAATT
The DNA here is from genome assembly GCA_014268975.2 of Pseudomonas wayambapalatensis. Classification (GTDB taxonomy): domain Bacteria; phylum Pseudomonadota; class Gammaproteobacteria; order Pseudomonadales; family Pseudomonadaceae; genus Aquipseudomonas; species Aquipseudomonas wayambapalatensis. Next base: position 2,151,557 of record CP077096.1, read on the forward strand.
CACTGTTGGGGTAGTAGCTGGTCGAGCGACGGTAGGCGCTGCTGAACAGGGCGCGGTTGGTCCACTCGAAATCGAGCATCAGCCCCAGGGCCTGGCGCACCTTCGGGTCGGCGAAGGCCTCGCGTCGGGTATTCATGAACAGGCCCTGGGTCTGGGTCGGGATCCGGTGCGGGATCTGCGCCTTGATCACATCGCCACGGCGGATTGCCGGGAAGTTGTAGCCATTGGCCCAGTTCTTGGCCTGGTGTTCGATGTAGATATCGAACTCGCCAGCCTTGAAGGCTTCGAAGGCCACGGTAGCGTCACGGTAGAACTCGAACTCCACGCGGTTGAAGTTGTACTTGCCGCGGTTGACCGGCAAATCCTTGCCCCAGTAGTTCTTCACCCGGCTGAACACCAGGCGCCGACCGGGCTGCACTTCGGTGATGCGATACGGGCCGCTGCCCAGCGAAGGCTCGAAGGTGGTGGCCTTGAAGTCACGGTCTTGCCAGTAGTGCTTGGGCAGCACTGGCATTTCGCCCAGGCGCAGGATCAGCAGCGGGTTGCCGGCGCGCTTGAAGACGAAGCGGATACGCAGAGGCCCCAGAATGTCGACGCGCTGCACTTCCTGCAGGTTGGTGCGGTACAGCGGGTGACCTTCCTTGAGCAGGGTGCGGTAGGAGAAGGCCACGTCGGCCGAGGTGATGGGGTGTCCGTCATGGAAACGCGCCTCGGGACGCAGGTTGAACACCACCCAACTGCGGTCTTCGCTGTATTCCACCGAGCGGGCGATCAGGCCGTAGCTGGAGGTCGGTTCGTCGCCTGAAGGATCGTACTGGCCGGTGCCGACCATCAGGGTCTCGTTCAGCTCGTTGACGCCGTACTGCTGGAAGTTCGGCGTCGAAACAGGGCTGGTGCCCTTGAAAGTGTAGGGGTTGAGCGTGTCGAAGGTGCCGAATGCCATGGCCCGCAAGGTTCCGCCCTTGGGCGCCTGCGGATTGACCCAGTCGAAATGGGTGAACGTGGCCGGGTACTTGAGCGTGCCGAACTGCGCATAACCGTGGCTTTCGGTCACGGTGGCGGCTGCGGGGAAGCTCAAGGCCAGGCTCAGTGACAGGAGGAGGGGTCTTATCAAGTCTGGGATCCGGTCAAGGCGGCGTTGGGCTTGGTCCGGCGTACAGTAACAGCTTGTCTGGAATGGAAAAAGGGTGGGGCGGGGGCGGTTGTGGGAGCGGGCTCGCCCGCGAAAAGTACACCGCAATGCATGGCGCCTGCTCTGCCGGTGTTCGCGGCGGTTCGCCGCCCTCCCAAGCCCGCGCCTACACAGTCAGCGCGTCAGGTAGACGGTAAGGGTCTGGCCGGGCTTGAGTGCCTGGCCGCTGCGCGGGTTCCAGCGTTTGAGGTGTTTCATCTCGACGTTGAAACGTTTGGCAACCAGATAGTACGAGTCGCCCTTGCGCACCTTGTACTGGGTAGAGCGCTGCTTGGCTGCCGCGACACGGTTGGCCGCGGCGCTCGGGGCATTGCCACCGCGCAGGGCCAGGACCTGACCGACTTTCAGGCTGCTGCCCGAGAGACGGTTCCAGCGCTGGATGTCTTTGACCGACACACGGTTGGCCTTGGCGATGGCGCCCAGGTTGTCGCCGCGCTTGACCCGGTAACTGCTGGTCGCGGCCGGTGCCTTGGCTTCGGCGAGGGCAGCCTGGAACACGGCCTTGGTCGGTTGCAGGCTGACCAGTTGCTCGGGCTTGAGATTGGACAGGCTGCTGGTCAGCAGTTGCGCCTTGGCGGTGGGGACGAGCAGTTGCTGCGGGCCATCGACCGTCATGCGTTTCTTGAACGCGGGGTTGAGCTGGATGAGTTCGTCTTCGTCGATGTTGGCGAAGGCGGCGACGCGGGTCAGGTCGAGGCGATCGTTGATGGCGACGGCTTCGAAGTAGGGCTCGTTGGCGATGGGGCTGAGGTTGACGCCATAGGCCTGTGGCGTCAGGACCACCTGCGACAGCGCCAGCAGCTTGGGCACATAGTCGCGGGTTTCCTGGGGCAGCGGCAGGTTCCAGTAGTCGGTCGGCAGGCCGAGGCGCTCGTTGCGCTCGATCGCCCGGCTGACGGTCCCTTCACCGGCGTTGTAGGCGGCCAGGGCAAGCAGCCAGTCGCCATTGAACATGTCGTGCAGGCGGGTCAGATAGTCCAGCGCGGCGTTGGTGGAGGCGGTGATGTCGCGACGGCCGTCGTAGAAGTTGGTCTGGCGCAGGTTGAAGTGGCGCCCGGTGGACGGAATGAATTGCCACATGCCCGCCGCGTGGGCGCGGGAGTAGGCCATCGGGTTGTAGGCGCTTTCAATGGCCGGCAGCAGGGCCAGCTCAAGCGGCATGTCGCGTTCTTCGAGGCGCTCGACGATGTAGTGCAGGTAGAGGCTGCCACGCTCGCCGGCGTTCTCGAGGAAGCTCGGGTTGCTGGCGAACCACAGGCGCTGTTGCTCGATGCGCGGATTGACGTCGATGCCATCTTGCAGGGCAAAGCCCTGGCGCATGCGTTCCCAGACATCCTCGGGGGCTTTCTGCTCGGCCGGCTTGATCATCAGCGGCGCCGGTTTGTGCTTGATCCGGGCCTGGTAGTTGTGCGCGCGAACGCTGTCGGATTCGTCGACCTGACGGGTGCTCTGGCAGCCCACGAGGGTGGCAGCCAAAGCGAGTGCGCTGACCTGGGCCAGGCGCGTCAGGGCGGCGGAATGAGCGGTGCGGCGGCTACGGGAAGACATCGGCGGACACGGTTTTCCGGGCAAAAAATTTCGGCGATTCTAGAAACCGCATCCGGTTGGGTCAACCTTGGATGTCCTCCTGCGATATATCGTGAGGTTATCAGAACCCGTCTTTCCAAGACCTCAAGGCAGCAAAAACAGCGGGTTGGGATTCGTTTGAATGTCCCTTCCATTCGTCTGCTTTTTGTTTAACGGATGTTTCAGTTGTGCGAAGAAACGGATTGGTCTGCCGCTCCAGGCCGATGGTCGAGGGCAGGGTGATGCGATTGTCGGCACGCAGGCGGGTAACCTCGTTGAAACGCTGGAGAACATCCTGGTTCTCCGGCTCTACGGCCTTGGCAAAACGCAGGTTGCTCAGGGTGTATTCGTGGGCGCAGTACACCTCGGTCGCCTCCGGCAGCTCGGCCAGGCGCTGCAGGGCAGGTTGCATCTGTTCGGGTGTGCCTTCGAACATTCGCCCGCAGCCGGCGGCGAACAGGGTGTCGCCGCTGAACAGCAGCGGGGTCGGATTCTGTGCGCTGTAATAGGCGATGTGGCCGAGGGTGTGGCCAGGTACGGCGAGCACCTCGAAGGTCAAGCCCAGTGCCGTCACGCTGTCGCCGTCGTCCAGCGCCACGTCACGGGCCGGAATGCGTTCGTTGGCCGGCCCGTAGACTTTGGCGCCGGTCGCCTGCTTGAGCTTCTCGACGCCGCCGACATGGTCGTTATGGTGGTGAGTGATGAGGATATCGGTGAGCGTCCAGCCGGCATGGGCCTCGAGCCATTGCAGCACCGGGCCGGCGTCGCCGGGGTCGACCACCGCGCACTGGCGTTTGGCAGTATCCTGTAACAACCAGATGTAGTTGTCGGAGAAAGCGGGAAGGGCATCGATCTGTATCATGGCGCGGATCCGAATCATCTGGCGTGGGACATGAAGGCATCTTAGCCGCGATGGCGTGGCCGGAGAAACCTTCGAGGGAGAATGCAATGACCGACCAAGCCTTTGCCCAGGCCGACCCCGAGTGGTTGGAGCTGATCAGCCTGGCCCGCGACTGGTTCGCCGGGCCCATCGGGCAACTGATGCTCAAGGAAGAAGAGAAACTGCTCGAAGAGGAGCTAGGCCGCTTCTTCGGTGGTTTTCTTGTGCACTATGGGCCGAGCGCCGAGACGCCGCCCAGTGCCCCGCAGGTGCAACGCACGGTACGCCTCGGCGCGCCATTGCCCGGAGTGGAGATCGTCTGCGAGGAACAGGCCTGGCCGCTGTCCGAGCATGCGGCCGATGTGGTGGTGCTGCAGCATGGCCTGGATTTCAGCCTCTCGCCCCACGGTCTGTTGCGCCAGGCTGCCAGCGCGGTGCGCCCGGGTGGGCACCTGTTGATCGTTGGCATCAATCCTTGGAGCGCCTGGGGCGCGCGGCACTTTTTCGGCCGTGGAGCGCTGCGCAAGGCGCGCTGCATCTCGCCGTCGCGGGTTGGCGACTGGCTCAACCTGCTGGGGTTCGCGCTGGAGAAACGCCGCTTCGGGTGCTATCGTCCGCCGCTTTCCTCCCCTGTCTGGCAACAGCGCCTGGCGGGGTGGGAGCGGATGGCCGGGGGATGGCAGACCGCAGGCGGGGGTGTTTACCTGCTGGTGGCGCGCAAGATGGTAGTAGGCCTGCGACCTCTGCCCATGGAGCGTCGCGAGCCGATGGGCAAGCTGTTGCCCCTGCCGCTGGCCAAGGTCAATCGTCGTCACAGCGAGCCCTGACCGCGCCGTCCGCGATCGATAACCTGCAAGCGAACGAAGGCGGTACATGAGCGATAGCGTCGAGATCTACACCGATGGTGCCTGCAAGGGCAATCCTGGCCTGGGTGGCTGGGGCGCCCTGATCGTCTATAAGGGCGTCGAGAAGGAACTGTGGGGCGGCGAGCGCGACACCACCAACAATCGCATGGAGCTCATGGCCGCGATCTGCGCGCTGATGGCGCTCAAGCGCGAATGCGACGTGGTGTTGACCACCGACTCGCAGTACGTGATGAAAGGCATCACCGAATGGATGGGCAACTGGAAGAAACGTGGCTGGAAGACCGCCGCGAAGGAACCGGTGAAGAATGCCGACCTGTGGAAGTTGCTCGATGAACAGGTCAACCGGCACAAGGTGACATGGAAGTGGGTGCGCGGGCATATCGGGCATCCGGGTAACGAGCGGGCCGATCAGCTGGCCAACCGCGGGGTCGATGAGTTGCGCGCGCAGGGGTGATGCAGCCTCACCTTGAACGCATCCCGCGCGCTGGAAAGTCTGAAACCCGTTTGATGTATACTCGCCCCCTTTCCCAGAAGTCGCTTGGAGCCCCCGCGTGGAGCAGCAGAACACCCGACGTATCGTTGTCCTCGATACCGAAACCACCGGTATGCCGGTCAGCGAAGGCCACCGGATCATCGAGATCGGTTGCGTCGAGGTCATCGGCCGGCGCCTGACCGGGCGCAACTTCCACGTCTACCTGCAGCCGGACCGCGAGAGCGACGAGGGCGCCATTGGCGTTCACGGCATCACCGACGCCTTCCTGCTCGACAAGCCGCGCTTCGCCGATGTCGCCGAAGAATTCTTCGAGTACATCCAAGGCGCGCAACTGGTCATCCACAACGCGGCGTTCGACGTTGGCTTCATCAACAACGAATTTGCCTTGATGGGCCGGCAAGACCGCGCCGACATCTCCCAGCACTGCACCATCCTCGACACCCTGATGATGGCGCGCTCGCGCCATCCGGGCCAGCGCAACAGCCTCGATGCGCTGTGCAAACGCTACGGCATCGACAACTCAGGCCGCGACCTGCACGGCGCGCTGCTCGACTCGGAACTGCTGGCCGACGTCTACCTGGCGATGACCGGTGGCCAGACCAGCCTGTCGCTAGCCGGCCAGGGCGCTGAAGAGAACGAAGGGCAGGGCGGCAATGGTAGCGAGATCCGCCGTATCGTCGGGCGTCAGCCGGGGCGGGTGATCATGGCCAGCGAAGAGGAGCTCGAGGCACATTCCGAGCGTCTGGCGGCGATCGCCAAGTCGGCAGGGGCACCGGCAATGTGGCAGGCACAGACCGAAACGCCAGCAGGCTGACACTGCCCATACAGTTGCCCTGAGGCTCGACTACCCTGAAATGGACACGCGTCCTTCGGAGGTAGCAGCCTGATGTACAAGGACCTCAAGTTCCCCATCCTCATCGTCCACCGTGCGATCAAGGCCGACAGCGTCGCCGGTGAGCGTATACGGGGTATCGCCGAGGAGCTCAAGCAGGATGGCTTCGCCATCCTCGCCGCCGCCGACCATGCCGAAGCGCGTCTGGTCGCCGCCACCCACCACGGCCTGGCCTGCATGCTGATCGCCGCCGAAGGCGTCGGTGACAATATCCATCTGCTGCAGAACATGGCCGAGCTGATCCACCTGGCGCGGCTGCGTGCACCGGATCTGCCGATCTTTGCCCTGGGCGAGCAGGTTACCCTGGAAAATGCACCTGCCGAGGCGATGAGCGAGCTGAACCAGTTGCGTGGCATCCTCTACCTGTTCGAAGACACTGTGCCGTTCCTGGCCCGACAGGTGGCGCGGGCTGCGCACAATTACCTCGACGGCCTGCTGCCCCCTTTCTTCAAGGCGCTGGTGCAGCACACTGCGCAATCGAACTATTCCTGGCACACGCCCGGCCACGGTGGTGGCGTGGCGTATCGCAAAAGCCCGGTGGGCCAGGCCTTTCACCAGTTCTTCGGCGAAAACACCCTGCGTTCGGATCTCTCGGTCTCGGTGCCGGAGCTGGGGTCGTTGCTCGATCACACCGGGCCGCTGGCCGAAGCCGAGGCCAGGGCTGCGCGCAATTTTGGTGCCGATCATACGTTCTTCGTCATCAATGGCACCTCGACCGCCAACAAGATCGTCTGGCACGCCATGGTCGCGCGTGACGACCTGGTGCTGGTGGACCGCAACTGCCACAAATCGGTGGTGCATGCGATCATCATGACCGGTGCCATCCCGTTGTACCTGTGCCCGGAGCGCAACGAACTGGGCATCATCGGGCCGATCCCGCTCAGCGAGTTCAGCCGCGAGTCGATCGCGGCCAAGATTCAGTCCAACCCCCTGACCCGTGGTCGTGCGCCGCGCATCCGCCTGGCGGTGGTGACCAATTCCACCTATGACGGTCTGTGCTACCACGCCGGCCAGATCAAGCAGGCCCTGGGTGCGAGTGTCGAAATACTGCATTTCGACGAGGCCTGGTTCGCCTACGCTGCTTTCCACGATTTCTTCAGCGGGCGCTATGCCATGGGCACCGCCCGCGAGGCCGACAGCCCGCTGCTGTTCAGCACGCACTCTACCCACAAGCTACTGGCTGCCTTCAGCCAGGCCTCGATGATCCACGTGCAGGACGGCGCCCTTCGCCAGCTTGACCGCGATCGCTTCAACGAGGCGTTCATGATGCATATATCGACCTCGCCCCAGTACAGCATCCTGGCATCGCTGGATGTTGCCTCGACCATGATGGAAGGCCCGGCCGGGCGATCACTGTTGCAGGAGATGTTCGACGAGGCCCTGAGCTTTCGTCGCGCGCTGGCCAACCTGCGCGCGCACATTGCGACCGATGATTGGTGGTTCAGCATCTGGCAGCCGCCGGCGGCCGAAGGTATCCAGCGCCTGGACGCGCAGGACTGGTTGCTGGAGCCCGGCGCCCAGTGGCACGGCTTTGGCGACGTGGCACAGGACTATGTGCTGCTCGATCCGCTCAAGGTGACCCTGGTGATGCCAGGGCTGACCGCCGAGGGTGTGCTCGGCGAGCATGGGATTCCAGCGGCGGTGGTGAGCAAGTTCCTCTGGGAACGTGGGTTGGTGGTAGAGAAGACCGGGCTGTACAGTTTCCTGGTGCTGTTCTCCATGGGGATCACCAAGGGCAAGTGGAGCACGCTGCTGACCGAATTGCTCGAATTCAAGCGCCACTATGACGCCAATACGGCCCTGCAGCTGTGCCTGCCCAGCGTCGTGGCCGTCGCACCGTTACGATATCAGCGGCTGGGCCTGCGCGACCTGTGCGAGCAATTGCACGACTGCTACCGTGCCAATGCCACGGCCAAGCAGCTCAAGCGCCTGTTCACCCGCTTGCCGGAAGTGGCCATGAGCCCGGGGCAGGCGTACGACCGGATGGTCAAGGGGGAGGTCGAAGCGGTGCCGATCGAGCAATTGCTCGGGCGCATCTCGGCAGTGATGCTGGTGCCTTATCCGCCAGGTATTCCGCTGATCATGCCGGGCGAACGCTTCACCGAGGCGACCCGTTCGATCCTCGACTACCTGGCCTTCGCCCGAGCCTTCGACAGGGGCTTTCCCGGCTTCGTTGCCGATGTCCATGGCCTGCAGCATGAAGGCGAGGGGCCCTACACGGTGGATTGCCTCACGGAATGCGGATGATCTCGACGCCGCTCTGGGCCAGTTCGAAGCGGTCTTCACCCAGGTAATTGACCCGGTCGCCGATGGCCAGGCGATAGGTGGTGATCGGCGCGCCAAGGGTGCTGCCGTCCGCCTGCAAGGTCGACTCCTGGAATTCATGCACCGGGTAGATGCGGCCTTCGGCGTCGCGGGCGTGGAATTGGCCGACCAGTACTGCTGCCATGTAGGTTGAAACCTCTGAAATATGGAGAAATATCTGCAGACATAGACCAGCGAAGGGGGCGGGAAGTTTTCTTGTTACGGAAAAAAACCTCGAGGGTGAAGAAGGGTCATCTATAACTACACAGTTCCCCTTTCCCAGCAGAGGATGCAAATCGCCATGAGCCAGGTCTATTCGGTAGCGGTCGTTGTCGGCAGCTTGCGCAAGGACTCCTACAACCGCAAGGTGGCCCGCGCCCTTTCGGAGCTGGCGCCGTCCAGCCTTGCGCTGAAAATCATCGAGATCGGTGATCTGCCGTTGTACAACGAGGATGTCGAGGCCGCGGGCGTGCCGGCACCCTGGCAGCGTTTTCGCGACGAGATCCGCCGCAGCGATGCAGTGCTGTTCGTCACCCCGGAGTACAACCGCTCGGTGCCGGGGGCGTTGAAGAACGCCATCGATGTTGGCTCGCGACCTTACGGGCAGAGTGCCTGGGGCGGCAAGCCGACGGCGGTGGCCAGTGTGTCGCCGGGGGCGATCGGTGGCTTTGGTGCCAACCATGCATTGCGCCAATCGCTGGTCTTTCTCGACATGCCCTGCATGCAGATGCCCGAAGCCTACATCGGAGGCGCGGAGACACTGTTCGACGAGGCGGGCAAGCTCAGCGACAAGACTCGGCCGTTCCTGCAGGCATTCATTGACCGGTTTGCCGCGTGGGTGAAGCTGAATCGGGCGGTCTGATAGCGCTCGTTATCCTTTTCGCGGGCAAGTCGCAGTGGCTGTTCGCCGCTGCGACGTGCCCGCGAATGCGTCATTGCCCATCCATCACACGCCTTGCGGCATTTCCCCCTTGGCCAGCCGCCGATTGATATCGGCAACCACCTCCGGCAGCTCGTTGATGGTGTCGATCAGGTAGTGCGGTCGCGAACCCTCGAACAGCGTATGAATGCGCTTGCGCTCCTGCTCCAGTTGCTCGGCGCTCAGCGCCTGGTATTGCTCCCAAGTCAGCCCCAGCGCATTGCCCGAGCACACCAGCGCCACTGTCCACATCCCGGCACGACGGCCTTCCAGAATGCCCGGTACGGTGTCGTCCACCTTCACGCACGCGGCGACATCGTCGATGCCCAGGGCAATGACGTTGGCCAGGGCCTGGGCCGGCCATGGGCGACCGTTGGGCGTTTCGTCGGTGGCCACCACGTGATCGGCGACATAGCCATTGCGTGCTGCCAGCTCTACCACCTTGTCCATCACCACTTTCGGGTAGCCCGAACACGAGCCGATCTTCAGGCCCTCGTTGCGCAGCCCGGTGAGAGTGTCCAGTGCACCGGGAATCAGCGCCGAATGCACGGCGATCTTCTCGATCTGCAGGGGCATGAAACGTTCGTAGATGGCCGTGACGTCATCATCGGTCGGGGTACGGCCAAATACCTTGCGGTAACGCTCGGCGATTTCCGGCACATCGCACAGGGTGCGGATATGGTCCCACTTGCCCATGCCCATCGGCCCGCGGGCCTCATCGATGGATACCTCGACATCGAATTCGGCAAAGGCCTCGACGAAGATCTGGGTCGGGGCGAAGGAGCCGAAGTCGACGACGGTGCCGGCCCAATCGAGGATGGCGGCTTGCAGCTGGGTGGGGTTGCTGTAGTTCATGTGCGCGATTTCCTTCAATGAGGTGGGCAAAGGGGTCAGATATCCAGCACTTCCATTTCCCGCAGCACCTGTGCCACGGCATCGACGGCGGCCTGCATGCCCGCCGCACCGACCACACCGATGCAGCCGACGCGGAAGGTCTCGACCTGGGTCAGCTTGCCGGGATAGAGAATGAAACCCTTGGCCTTGACCCGCTCGTAGAAGTCCTTGAACTGGTAACGGGCGTCCGTGGGGGCGTGGAAGGTGACGATGATCGGTGCCTGGATGTCGGTGGGCAGGAAGCTGCGCAGGCCGATCCTGGCCATGCCGTCGAGCAGGGTCCGGCAGTTGTTGGCGTAGCGTTGATGGCGCGCTGGCAGGCCGCCTTCTTCAGCGTACTGTTGCAGTGCTTCGTGCAGTGCCGCGACCACGTGGGTCGGCGGGGTGAAGCGCCACTGGCCGGTCTTGGCCATGTAGGTGTGCTGGTCGTGAAGGTCCATGGCCAGCGAGTGGGCGTTGCCTTCGGCAGCGGCCAGGGCATTTTTCTCGGCGAAGACGAAGCCCATCCCGGGCACACCCTCCAGGCATTTGCCGGAGGCGGCGATCAGTGCTTCGAACGGCACTTCACGGGCATCGATGGGTAGCGCGCCGAAGGAACTCATGGCATCGATGATCAGGCGTTTGCCGTGGTGCTTGACGACCTGGGCGATTTGGTCGAGCGGATTGAGAATGCCGGTGCTGGTTTCGCAGTGAATCAGTGCCACGTGGGTCACGGCCGGGTCGGCGGCGAGCAGGCGATCGACGTCGGCGGCGGTGGTCGGTTGGTCTTCGGCGGTTTCGAAGGTGCTGTAGTTGCGGCCCAGCACCTTGCAAATCTTCGCCAGGCGCTGGCCATACGCACCGTTGATCAGTACCAGGACCTTGCCATCACGCGGCACGAGGGTGCCGATGGCCGCTTCCACGGCAAAGGTGCCGCTGCCTTGCAGGGGCACACAGTGGTGGCTGGCGCTGGCGTCCAGAATCGCCAGCAATTGCTCGCAGACGCTGGCGGTCAGTTGGTTGAAGTCACGGTCCCAGGAGCCCCAGTCCACCAGCATGGCCTGGCGGGTGCGGATCGAAGTGGTCAGTGGGCCGGGGGTCAGCAGAATCGGGGCGCTGGTCATTGCGGGGCTTCCTCGCAGGCAGTGGGCTGAAACGACGGGGCTAGGTTGCAATTCGCTCAGTCATCAATCAAATTGTTTGTTGTTATGCCAGCCATAAGTCAGGCCGATAAATGAACCTGTTCCAACTCCGTGCCTTCGATGCCGTTGCCCGCGAGGGCAGCTTCACCCGTGCTGCGGCGCGCCTGTTCATCAGCCAGCCGGCGGTGACCGGGCACGTCAAGGCGCTCGAGGAGCATTACCAGATCACCCTGCTGCGCCGCACCGCACGGCGTGTCGAGCTGACCGAGGAGGGTACGCGTCTGGCGGCCATTACCCGGGCCATGTTCGGCCTGGCCGAAGAGGCCCAGGCGATGCTCGAAGCGAATCGTCAGTTGCTGACCGGGCGTCTGGAGGTCGCAGCAGACGGGCCGCACCGGGTCATGCCGATGCTGGCGCTATTGCGCGACCGCTACCCTGGCATCACCGTCAAACTGCGCCTGGGCAATGCCCAGGAAACCCTGGCGGCGTTGCTGTCCGAGCATGCCGATGTGGCGGTGCTGACCGAGGTGGAGCCGCGCAAGGGCCTGTATCTGCAGAGCCTGGGCGAGTCGCGTCTGTGCGCCTTGCTGCCGGTCGGTCATCCCTGGGCCGCCGAGCCGGGGGAGCTGGCGCTGAGTGCCCTGGACAAGCAGATCATGGTGCTGCGTGAGCCTTCGTCGATCACGCGGCAAACCTTCGACCAGGCGTGTGCCCAGGCCGGGGTGCAGCCGCGCGTGCTGCTGGAGCTGGACAGCCGAGAGGCTGTGACCGAGGCTGTGGCGGCCGAACTGGGCATCGGTATCGTTTCGTCGGTGGAAGTGGCGCACGATCCACGGGTGGTGGCGCGGCCCATGCTTGGCGAGGGACTGCTCAACCGGCACATGATCGGCTGTCTGGAGCGTCGCCGTGAGTTGCGCCTGATTCAGGCATTTCTAGGATTGGCCGTAGCGATTTGAGGACGAGCATTTGCGGTAGCTTTTCCTGCTGAACCTTGAGTGGCGTCTTGTCGATGGTATGGCCTTTACCCAAGGAGTCATGCCCATGCCTGCTGCTGAACAGAGCGTCGATATGCTCGACGAATTCATCGCGGAAAACCTTCCTGATTGGCTAAGCAAGGCGTCTGTGGAGGAGATCACTGCGCTGCGCGCAGCCTACGCAGAGCACCGGGCCAGCGAAGAGTTGCTGGTCCAGTCCTTTGCCGATGTGCAGCCACCCCATACATTCGCCAAGACGTTGCTGCAGGATGCAATCAGGGAGAGTACCGGAAAGACGCTAGATCTGGACCATGCGCTGTGGCGGGAGCGCTGGCAGAACTACAGCCTTCTGGGCGGTGAGGAACTGATCGTTCACCACAGCTTCGAACCGGCGCTTGATCACCTGATGCAGAATTTCGTCGAGAATCAATCCTTCGATGGCCACAGCGGACTGATCCACGCCGCGCCGGGTCAGCCCCTTGACACGGCGCCATTGTTGATCGACAGCAAGATCCTGTCAGGTATTTGCCGCAGCGTAGACGTTGGCAAACACTACCAGGCACTCCTCGACAAGGTCGTGGATGGTGCGCTCAGCCTGGAACTGCGCGAAGAAAAGCGCCAACGGTTGGCGCTTGCAGTGGCGCTTGCCGTCGTCAAGAAACAGTTGAGCGCCGCAGACGTGGCCATGCTGCGCCAGGTGCTGGCTGGTGTGTCACCTTCCCATCCCGACAGCGCTTCAGTAAGTGTGAAACGCTTGCGGATACTGGGTTGCAGCTTGGCCACGGGCGTGACGTTCGAGTTGCTAGGCACCCCGCCGGGCAGTTTGCCTGCCGATGCTACGCGCACCGTTGGCATCATTCTGTACTTGGCCCATCGGCCCCTGCAGCGGTTCGCCTCGTGGGGCGACCTCAATACCTACTGCCAACAATTGCTGGCAGACCCACAGGGCCTGACACAGATACTGTACAGCCTTCAGATGAAGGATCGTGCCTCCTTCCTGACCTTGTTGCGCAAACGTCTGAAAGATCCCAAGCCCGACCTCGAAGTGACAGGCCATGCCCTGAGCAATGGGTTGTTCAACGACCTGACCTCATTGCATATCGCACAGTTACGGGCCGATTCGGCGTACCTGCTGGTATCGAACGCTACTGCAGATGAAAACAACAAGCGGTCGCGCTTGGATACCTTGGAGTCGGTGGGTAGCAGCTTGCTGCAAATGGCCAGCTTCTTCGTGCCTGGACTCAACGAATTGCTGCTGGCGCAGATGGTGGTCGAAACCCTGACGGAGACCTATGAGGGCGTCACGGATTGGCATCGGGGGCATCAGCACGAAGCGCTCGAGCACTTGCTCGGGGTCGCCGAGACGGTGGCGGTCAACGCCGTCCTCGTCGCTGGCGGTAAGGCAGTGGCACAGGGTTTCAAGCGCAGTGCCTTCGTTGAAGCGATGGTGCCTGTTCAAACCAGCGCCGGTGGGCGTCTTTGGGTACAGGATCTGGAGCCCTATCGCAGTACAGACAAACCGGCGAACACCAAGTGCGGTCACGACGGTCTGTATCGCCATGGTGACCGTGCGTGGTGGCGGTATCAGAACCACGATTATGAAGTGCGCAACGATCCTCAGCGCGCGCAGTGGCATATGGTGCACCGTGCCGGCAACCGCAGGTTCAACCCTGGCCTGCAGTGGAATGGCGAGTGTGGCTGGCGGCTTGCCTGGCAAAAGCCGCAGCAATGGCAGGGCGCGCGGGTGCTGCTGGAGCACCTGTGGCCTCAAGCCTTGGAGTTGGATGCACAACAGTGTTCACAGGTCCTGACCATCGCCGACATCGACGAGGACGGCTTGTACGAGCGTGTCGCGCAGCAGCAGCGGCTCCCGGTGGCGCTACGCGATACCCTCGAGCGCTATGTGCTGGATAAACGTATAGACACCTTCTTCGCGGCCCTGCACAAGAATCAGCCGGCAGGTGACGAAGCGCTGATGCAGGCGTGTATCGATCAGCTGCCTGCCGAGGACCGAGTGGCTGCACGTCGTCGGCAGTCCATTCTGGACCGGGAGCACGAGTTGCGTGCCTGGGTGATGGACAAGCTTTCTGGCGATTATCTGCAGCGCGACGCCTTGATGGTGATCGTGACCAAGGATTTCCCGCGGTTGCCCGATGTCTATGCCCACGACATCGTGCAGCAGGCAAGCGTCGACCAGCGGCAACACATGGCGTTGAAGCTCGCCTTGCCGCTGGCATTGTCCGAGCAGGCGCGACAAGCGCTGGTAACGTCGCGTGTTTGCCGAATGCTGCAGGGCCTGTATCTGAAGAATGCCTATTCCGACCACTTGCCGGATCTGGTGTTCGCGTTATTGCGACGTGTCACGACATGGCCGTCGCGGACCAATTTCGAAGTGCGCCGCGACTCGCTGAGCGGGCATGTGCTCAGTCGCATGCACACCCTCGACCCTGCCTACCCGCCTAAGGTTCTGGTCCACCACCTTGGCCAGATGCAGGTGTACGAGGGTGGCCGTCGTCTGTTCACCGACGGGCAGCCGGCGCCTGGCGGCCTGCTGGAGACCTTGCTGCACTTCCTTCCCAAAACCGAATGCGAGCGCTTGGGCTGGACCGGCAGCGAGGCCATCGCCAAGATGCGCGCCGATCTGCAGGCCCGCTTGCCAGAAGGCCGCGGCCACCTGCTGGCGATGATGGGTATCAGCACCACGAAGCCCCGTTTCACAGCGCCGCGGCGCGTGTCAGGGGGGCGCTTCGGTTATCTGCTCAGTGGCCGGGGCGATGCCAGCCGTCTTGTCGAGCGCACGCTACAGGACCGTTTGCGCAGCTTGTACCCAGGCTTCGATGCCCAACAGCTCATGGCTCACTTGAGCTCGCTGGAGCGTCAGCCCGGTTCGACGTTCAGTGCTTTGCTGCGTGAGGAGGAAAGCTTTCGCCAGCTCGACCAGACACTGAATATCTGGTCCGAGGCAGCGAGCAGTGCGGTGCAAAGGCCGATTCGTCGCGTCGTTGCCGATGAACTGCGTCGTTGTTGGCGCAGGCAGGGTGTGGTGGCTCGCAACCGTGCAGATGGCCAGCCAGGTATGGCGCTGGTGCTGACCGGCCTCGGCGTGCGGGAGCTCCCTGCGCTGGCGACACAGACGGGTTTTCTCCATATAACCGAAATGACGCTGGTGAACATGCAGTTGCAGACGGTGCCTGCCGAGTTCCTACGACCGTTTGGCGAGCTATTGACCTTGAACCTGGACAACAACAACCTGACGACCTTGCCGAGCGGGCTTGCACATCTGGGACAACTGCGTGAACTGACCATGGCCGGCAACCGCTTGCAACTCACTGCGGATGACTACACGACGCTGGCCGGCCTGCAGCAGTTGCGCGTCCTGGACCTTGGCAACAACCCGTTGTCGACGTTCTCTCTCGGCCTGGCAGGCCTGCCGCGCCTGCGTCAGCTTGGCTTGCGCGACACCTCGTTGACTGAGATCCCCGAATCGCTGGGCCTGGGGGTCTCGTTAGACTATGTCGATCTACGCGACAACTTGATCGATACCTTGCCACAAGGGCTGGGCGACTCTCGTATTTCGCTGCGTCGTGGGCTTGCCTTGCATGGCAATCCATTGCCGCTGGACTACCAGCAGCGTTGGTTGGGAATCCAGACCCCCTCTGAAAGCGATGCGAGCCTGGAGGGCGAGCCTGGCTCGATGCAGGTGTGGCAGGATGGACTCTTGGGGCCTGAGCGTGTGTCTCGGGCCATACAGTGGGACAGATTGAGCGACGAGCCGGGCAGCGGCGATTTTTTCCAGTTGCTGCATGATTTGGCGCGTACCAGTGATTTTCGCGTGGCGCGCTCGAATCTGCAGGAGAGGGTCTGGTCGGTGTTCGATGCGCTGGAGCAGAACACAGCGCTACGAAGGGAGTTGTTCGAATTGGCAAGCCTGCCGCGCTCCTGCGTCGACAGCGTCATTTCCTCGTTCGGGGCCTTGGAAGTGCTTGCACTGTCCTCCACGGCCGTGAGTGATATGACCAACGTTGGCGAGGCGCAATTGTTGAGTCTGGCTCGCCGCCTGTTTCGTCTGGACCGCGTCGAGGCCTATGCCCGCGAAGATATGCAGCGCCGACGCAACGATGGGCGCGATGTCGATGAGGTGGAGGTCAGCCTTGCCTACCGGGTTGGCCTGGCGAGTGCGTTGGATCTGCCGGGACAGCCGAGCAGTATGCAGTTCGAAACGGTCGCTGGAGTGTCAGAGAGCGATCTGGCTGCTGCACGTACGGCGGTCCAGGAGTCCGAGGCAGGCGAGGCGCTGATCACCTACATCAGTGAACGGGACTTCTGGTCCCGCTATCTGCGCCAGCAACACAGCGATAGCTTCGACGCGCTCGAGACGCCGTTCTGGGAGCGCATGGAAGCGCTGGATGCCCAGCGAAGTACCATGGACGACCAGACGTACCTGACGAATGTCAGCAAGCTTGCGAGCGAGCGTGAGCAGGTCGTGATCGGCGAGGCCAAGCGCCTGACCCGCGAGGCTCTGGCCCGGCTGGCAAACTGAGTGGCGCGCGGCACTGGCGTTTTTCGCCTGGCGGCCTAAGATGGCCGCTGGGCGAGCCCGGGACAACTGATGACCGAGAAAGACACCATCTCCATGCAACTGGTGCGCGAAGCACTCTTGCAGACCTGCCCGCAGGGCATGGGCGATCCTGTGTTGCTGGCGCGTGCTGGCATCGACCCGCAGCAACTCGACCAGCCTCATGCTCGGGTCGGTGCCGACGCCTATGCGCGCCTGTGGCGCCTGCTGGCGCGGCGCTGCAACGATGAGTTCTTCGCCATGGACCCGCGTGGCCTGCGCAGCGGCAGCCTGGCCTTCCTCTGTCGGGCAAGCATGGCGCAGCCCACGCTCGGCGCCGGGCTGGAGACTGCCTTGGGGTTTCTCTCGTTGATGCTCGAAGACCTGCAGCCGGGGTTGGTGCGCCAGCAGAGCCTGGCCGAGATCGCGATCAACGAACCGCGCGATGAGCCCCGGCGTGCCTTCACCTATTTCACGTTCTGGATGATCGTCCATGGCGTCGCCTGCTGGCTGGCGGGCCGCCGCATCCCCATCCTCGCCATCGACCTGCGCTGTGCCGAGCCGCCGTTCTGCGACGACTATCGGGTGATGTTTTCCGAGAACCTGCAGTTCGAGCGCCCGCGCACGCGCATGATCATTGCCGCCGATTGCCTTGACCTGCCCCTCAGGCGCACGCCCGAGGAATTGCAGAAGTTTCTCGCCGAGGCTCCGGGCAACATCCTGGTCAAATACCGTGACCCTGAAAGCCTCGCCCGGCGCGTGCGTCGCATCCTGGGCCAGCTCGACCCCGGCCAGTGGCCCGACGCCGAACGCATGGCCCGCGACTTGTGCCTGTCGTTATCGACCTTACGCCGTCGTTTGGCAGAGGAAGGGCAGACTTATCAGGGGCTCAAGGATAGCGTACGCCGACAGCTGGCGATCGACTGGCTGAGCGAGGGCTCGCTGGCGATGAGCGATATTGCCGAACGCCTGGGGTTTGCCGACGCCAGTTCGTTCTATCGCGCGTTTCGTAAATGGTTTGGCTGCAATCCTGGCGGGTATCGAGCCTTCGTATTGGAGGGCACGCAGGTACAAGGCAAGGATTCCGGCTGAATACCGGGTGTCGCCTGCACCAAGGTGGAGGTTCCCAACATGAGGACACCTTCGATGACCACCCCTCTGGCGGCACCCAAAGCAGACCCTGTCGATGAGTTCATCGGCGAAAACCTGCCCGAATGGCTAAGCAAGGCGCCGCCGGCGCGGATCACGGCTCTGCGAGAGGGTTTCGCCGCCCATCGTCGAACCGAGCAAGGCCTGGCAACAGCCTTGCAGCGCCTGGTGCCTCTGCAAGCGTTTGCCCTGCCATTGCTGCAGCAGGCACTGGAGCGCGATCTGGGCCTGAAGATCGACCTGCTGTCGGTGTTGTGGCGTGAGCGTTGGACCAAGTTTTCGTTGCCGGGAAACCAGGCGTTCGATACCTACCAGTCTCATCACCCGGCCCTCTACCACTTGTTGCAGAATTTTCCCGACGATGCCGAGTTTGGCGAGGGCAGTGGGTTCGTCGCCAAGCAGTCCGACGACCGCAATGTCCCGCTGTTGTTCGCTGACGCCAAGGGAGTGGCTCAGGCTTGCAACCGCTTGGACATCGGCAAACGCTATCAGGCCCACCTGACGGAGGTGTTCGACCCGTCCACCCTTGCGCTGTTGGTCGAAGACAAGCGCCAGCGCTTCGACCTCGCCATCGAAATTGCCGCGTTGAAAAAATCATTGGTGCGAGCCGACCTGGATCTACTGCGCTTGGTCAGTGCCGGCAAGCCCGTTTTTCACGTCAGCTACGACATCGTCAAGGTGCGGCAATTGGCATTGCTCGGCTACCCGCTGGAGGGAGCCTTGACCGTCGAATTGGGCAACGTCTGGCCGCCACGGGTGGTGCCGGCGAGCTTGCGCGTCGAGGCTGTGTTGCTGTACCTGCCAGACCAGCCGCTATGCCGATTCGACTCTTGGCGTGCATTGCAGGATGCACTGGTGACGCGCCTGCAGAGCCCCACGACCCAGGCGAAGCTCATCGAACGCATGGCCCTCAAGGATCGGGCGAGTTGTCAGCAACGCCTGAGTGTCCGTCTGAAAGATGCCAAACCCGACCTGGAGCCCAAGGGCGAGCTACTGACAGGCAATGTCTTCGTCGCCCTGGCCGACGCGCAGGTGAAAAGGCTGCGCAGCGATGCGCGCTATCTTGCGGTTCCGACCCAGCACGTCAATGACGATCGCAAATGGGCCAAGCTCCGAGCCCTGGAGCGCGTGGGTGAAACCTTTGTGCAGTTGGCGGGGTTGTTGGTTCCGGCGCTCAATGCGGTGTTGATCGGCGCACTGGTGGTGCAAGTGCTCGAGGAGGTGTTCGAAGGTGTCGATGACTGGACACGCGGTCACCAGCATGAGGCACTGGAGCACCTGTTCGGGGTGGTCGAAAGCGTGGCGGTCAATGCCGCGCTGGCGGGTGCGGGGCATTACGTCGCGCGGACCTTCAGCCGCAGCGCTTTCGTCGATGAGCTGGTGCCGGTGTCTACCCAGGCGGGCACCCACCGCCTGTGGCATGAAGATCTGTCACCTTTTCGAGTGCAGACGTTACCCGCCGGGGCGGTGCTGGGCGAGAACGGTCTGTACAGCGATGGGGTGAATCACTGGTGGCAGCAGGAGGGATACTTCCATTCAGTGCATCAGCCCGACACGCTCGGTGAGTGGCAACTGCGCCGTATCGATGGTCATGCGGGTTTTGCACCTTCGCTGTTCGGTAATGGCAAAGGCGCCTGGCACCTGGCTTGGCAACGACCAAGAGAGTGGCAGGGGGCGCGCACCCTGCTGACGCACTTGTGGCCTTGGGCAGTGGAGCTCGATGACCTGAAGACCGCGCAGGTTCTGCGGATCTGCGGTATCGACGAGGCCGCTTTGCGAGGATTCGCCGTGGAGCGGCGCCCTCTGCCCGCTGTGCTTCGCGATACGTTGCTGCGCTTCACGGCCAGTGCACGCATCGATACGTTCTTCAATGCGCTCGAGCAAGATGTCGCACACGGCGCGGACGCGTCGTTGTTCGACTACTGCCTGGAGCAATTGGCGGATCCGGCGCTGGACGTCGAGAAACATGCTGGACAGATGATCGACGATGCGCCGCGGCTGCGTCAGGCGCTGATGACGCACCTGTCTACGCCAGCGTTGCCGGACGGTGCAGACCTGAGCCTGATCCGACGTGACTTTCCCGGATTGCCCGAGGCCTATGCGCTCGATCTGCTGTCTCAGGAAAATGCCGCGCTCGTCGAGCAGATGAACAGCCGCAAGCGCATTCCGCTGGCTCTCGCCGAGCAGGCGCGTGAAGCCTTGCAGTCGGCACGTATTGCCCGGGCGATCGAGGCACTGGTGCTCGGCAACAGCTACAGCGATGATTTGCCTGAGCTGGTGTTTGGCCTGCTGCGTCGCCATGCAGGGTGGCCTATGCAGATCAACTTCGAGGTGCGTGAGGGCAGCGCCTTCGGCCGCTTGACCAGTCGCCTGTTTCCCTCCGCTGCGACGGGTGAACTGAGGACGCTGGTCTGGAAAGAGGGGACGCTGCGTGTCTACCAGGATGGCATCGACGCGGACGGGGCACCTGAGCCGCCCAGCGATCTGTTTGCCAGCCTCCTGGCCTTCCTGCCCGGCGAGCACCTCGAGCGCCTGGGGTGGTCTGGCGAGACCGGGACCACAGTCATGCGCACCGATCTGCTCGGCTGGTTGCCTGCCTCGCATGACGAGGTGGCGACCCTGTTGGGAATGACGGCTATTCGTCCCAGGTTTCGTCCTGGCAGACGTATGCCGGATGGTCGTTTTGGTTATCCGCTCAGTGGTCGCGGCAGCGCTGGCTCGCCGGCGGCGCGAACCTTGCGCACCCGTATACGGGCACTGTATCCGGGCTTCAGCGACCAGCAGGTTGAAACCTATGCCGAGCTGCTTGAGGGCCAGGGTTCCGCATTCGCAACCCTGCTTGGCGAGGAGCTGGAGTTTCGACGCTTGGACCGAGCCTTGCGAACCTGGATTCAAGTTCCGGGGCTGGCCCCGGCGAGGGCGGCACGACAGGTGGTAGCCGATGAGCTGCTGCGGATCTGGCGTACAGAAGGCCCGGTCGTACACCACGGGGGCGATGCAGGCATGCGTTTGAGCCTGGTTGGAGTACCGGTCGGTGAGCTGCCGACCTTACCCGTGAATACCAATTTCCGGCATGTCCAGGAGTTGGACCTGGTCAACCTGCGACTCTCTTCATTGCCTGCAGGGTTTCTCAGGTATTTTGGCCGACTGCGCAGCCTCAACCTCGCTAACAATTCACTCTCCAGTCTGCCGGGGGAGTTGGAGCGTTTGAGCAGCTTGCGCATTCTCAACCTGTCACGCAACAACTTGCGGTTGGGGGCGTCGGCGTACGGGGCGCTGGGGGGGCTGCGGCATCTGCGCGTCCTGGACCTCAGCCGTAATCCGCTAGGGTCGTTCGCCCTGTCGCTGCGCTCCTTGCAGCGGCTTCACGAGCTCGATCTGCGTGCGACCCAGCTGACGGTGTTTCCTGCGGGGCTGGAGCAGGCCGAATTGCTGGAGAGTGCCGATTTGCGTGACAACGAAATCAGCGCACTCCCCGATGGCGTGCTGCAAGCGCCCACTGTGCTGCGCCAGGCTTTGCGGCTTGAAGGCAACCCCTTGCCCGACGATTACTCCCAACTTCTATTGGGAGCACAGAGCCAGGCCGGGGCGTCGGCTCTGGATGCTCGCACGCTCTGGCTTGAACACTTCGAGGATACCGAGCGTGAGCGTCGCGCGGCACAGTGGGACCGGCTGCTCGAGGAGGACGGCAGTGAGGAACTGTTCGCGTTGCTCGGGCGTTTGGTGCAGAGCAGCGACTTCCGCTTGGCCCGAACCAACCTCGAACAGCGTGTCTGGACGCTGCTGGACGCGATACAGGGCGATACGCAACTGCGTGAAGACATCTTCAACCTTGCAGCAAACCCTACCACTTGCGTCGACAGCGTGGCTTCCTGCTTCAGCGCCCTGCAGGTCCGGGCGTTCGTTGCCAGCGGTTTGCGCGATGTGCCCGCAGCGCAAGCGCAAAGTACCCGACGGATGCTGGGGCGCAGGCTGTTTCGTCTCGACAGGGTCGAGCAGTACGCCCGTGCCGACATGATGCAGCGAGTCGCGGATGGGGCCGGGGTCGACGAGGTCGAGGTGAGTCTGGCCTATCGGGTGGGGTTGGCCCGCGACCTGGACCTTCCCGGTCAGGCTCGGAGCCTGCAGTTCGAGACGATTGCCGGCGTGACCCGCGCGGATCTCGATGCCGCGGCGGCACGGGTACGTGAAGCCGAGGCCAGTGACGAGCTGGCCCAATTCATCAGCGAACGCGACTTCTGGCTCGATTACTTGCGAACAACCGAGCCTGCACAGTTCGCGGCCATCGAAGAACCCTCGGACGATCAGATGTCGGCACTCGACGACCGCAGGGACGGGCTGACCGACCTGGAGTACCTGGCCGAGGCCAAATCGTTGAAGCAGTCGCGTGAAGCCGAGTTGCAGGCATTGGCGTTGCGCTTGACCCGCGATGCTTTGGGCGCGGGTCGCTAGATCGCTCGGTTGCAGGCCATGGTTGGAGTTCATTCCTCCTGCCGTGGCTTGAGGGGGCCGGCGATAGTGCATGGCGAAGTTTGCGAAAGGAGCCTATCCCATGACATCTGTTTCTCCCCCGACCGTCGGCAAACCCAGCGTTGCCGAGGCAGTCGATGACTTTATCCGCACCGGGTTGCCCGACTGGCTCAAGCGCGCCTCGCCGGCCCAGATCAACCGCCTGCGGGACCGCTTCAAGAGCAGCCGGGCCAGCCAGGACAAGGTACGTGCGGCAACGCTCGACCTGATCCCGCTGCACACCTTCGCACTCGAGCAGTTCACGGCCTTGCTCGGCGGCCGGTTGCCGAAGGGCAGTACGCTCGATCAGTTGCAATGGCTGGATGTCAGGCGCGAGTTTGGCCTGGTTCCGGGCGTGCATTGGCCGTTCTATCGACCGGATTACAAGCGCCAGCCAGGGTTGTTGCGACTGATGCAGAACTTCCACGCCGATGACGCCGTACTCGAGGGCAGCGGGCTTGTGCATCCGGGGGCCGATGCTGTGCTGTCAGGCCCGGCAAGCGATCTGGCACGCGACTGTCGCAAGAAAAACGTCGGCAGCCTTTACCAGGCGCAGTTGGAAAAGGTTTTCAGTGCGTCGAACTGCGCGCTGCTGGCCGAGGACAAGCGCTCGAGCTTGAGCCTTGTGATCGAGATTGCAGCGCTCAAGGGGGAGATATCGGCGCTTGAGCAGGTCGCCCTGCAGGATATCGCCCAAGGTCGACCCGAGCAGCACGAGACGCTGCTGCGAGGCTATCCCGGCATGCTGACGGTGTTGGGATACCGTATCGTCGATGGCTTGACTATCGCTCTGCGCGACGCTGCAGGTGTGAGCAAGGGCATCATCCTGTACCTGCCCAGCGACCCACAGCATGCCCTGCGTCGCTACGACTCGTGGGAAGACTTGTGTGCCGCCCTGATCACTGCGCTTGGGGACAAGACCTACCTGGTGTTCTTCAGTGGCCTGATTGCGCTCGAGCAGCGCCCGGCGTTCCTGCAGACACTGGGCAAACGCTTGGCCGATGCCAGCCCGGACTTGCAGATCGAAGGCAGTACAGCGCAGGGCGAGCTGTTCGCGGAACTGGTGGCACAGCAGGTCCGACGGGTGAAGTCCGACGCGCGTTACCTGTTGGTGCCGACTGCTGATGCTGATCATGCTGCGACCCAGTCACGCCTGCAGGCGTGGCAGTCGGTCGGGCTTGGCCTGGCCAATCTGGCGGGGCTGTTCATTCCAGCGATCGGGGCGATGCTGTTTGGCCAGTTGGTGGTGCAGACCCTTTCGCAGGTGTTCGAAGGGGTGTTGGACTGGACCCGTGGTCATCAACACGAAGCCCTTGAGCATCTGTTCGGGGTGGCCGAGACCGTTGCTGTCACGGCTGCGGTGGCGGGAGGCGCAGCGGTGGTTGCGCGCGGGTTCACCCGCGCCAGTCATGTCGATGGCCTGGAACCTGTCGCTGTGCCGGGCGTCGGCATGCGTCTGTGGTCAAACTCGCTGGCCCCTTATGTTGCCGAGCCGCAACAGCCGCGCCTGCAGGATGATGGGCTTTATAGCAGTGCCGACACGCGCTGGCTGCGGGTTGGCAAACGTTTCTTCGCGGTGCACCAACCCTCGGCTAAAGGTGGCTGGCGCGTGCGTCATCCGCTGCGTGTGGCTGCCTATGGGCCGGCACTGGAAACCCTTGGCGAGCGTGGCTGGCGGCTGCACCTGGAGCGACCGCTGGAGTGGTCGGACGAGGCACGGATGCTGCAGAGCCTGTGGCCCCAGGAGCCGCTGTTGACCCGCACCGAGGCCATGGCCGTTCTCGACATGGCGGACATGAGCGTCGAAGAACTGCGTGGCTTGCTGGTGGACAACCGTGAGCTTCCGGCCAATCTGCGTGAAACGTTGCGACGCTTCGACGCGGACCGGCAGGTCTCGGCATTCTTCACGGCGCTGGCCGCGGATCAGGCACCCGCGGACGATGCGCGCATCGAGGCGTGGTGCCTGGCGTTGCCAGGTTCGCGCAAGGCGGACAAGGCCACGCTGCGCACGACCTTGCTGGCGCAGGGATCCGCGCTGCGCCACGATCTGTTCCGGTATCTGGTGGCCGAGAACCTGCCTGCAGACCCGTTGTGTACGCTGTTGCAGCGCGACTTTCCTGGGTTGCCTGCACGCTATGCCCAGCAGGCAACTGCCAGGGTGTCGAGCCATCTGCGCAAGATCGCCCTGGCTGAATCACGTGTGCCGTTGGATGTGGCGAACGACGCCCGCGGCCTGTTGCAGCTGGCCCGCCTGAACCGCGCTTGCGAATCGCTGTACCTGGACAATGTATACAGCGACGAGGGCGCCGAGCTGATCCTGGCGCTGGCGGCACGGCTACCCGGGTGGCCACAGGCGTTACGCCTGGTGCTGCGCGAAGGAGCCCTTGATGGGCGGGTGGTCAAGGCTATCGGACCGGTTGCCGACGCTGCCTCCCAGGTCACATTGGTGCACAAGGACTGCCAGTTCCAACGCTATGACCATGACGCACGGAAGCAGGGTGAACCTGCGATGTCCCTGGGACAGGCGCTGATCGACGCGCTGTCGGTCGAGGTGCGGACCGAACTGGGACTGGCAGGTGCAAATGCAGATTTGCTGTTGCGCACGGCGTTGCGTGCACAACTGCCGGGCACACGCAGTGAGCGTGTGCACCTGCTGGGCTGGACCCTGGGGAAACCGTGGTTCAACCCCGGACGGCGCATGGCCGATGGGCGTGTCGGGTATCCGCTCAGTGGGCGTGGGCAGCCCGGCTCGTCCTGGCAGGCGCTGCTGGATCGTCTACGCGCGATCTACCCGGATCTCTTGCCCGCCCAACTCGAGGCGCGGCTGAGCCAGATGCAGCAGGCGTCCGGGTCTGTGTACCGGCGACTGGCCGAGCTTGAGCATGATTACGAACGGCTGGAGAGTGCACTCACGGGGTGGCTCAGCGCCGGGCTTGGCGGCAGCAGCCACGCCGCTCGCGCCCAGGCTGCCGAGCGCATGCGCCAGGCCTGGCGCCTTCAGGAAGGGCAGCAGACCCTGGTGCTCAGTGGCGCACAATTGCAGACCTTGCCCGCTTTCGCCCAATCCACTACGTTCGACAACGTTACCACGCTGATGATCAGCGACACCTCGCTCAACCATATACCGTCCGATTTCCTGCGTTGCTTCAGTGCCCTGCGCGAGCTGGACCTGGGGGGCAATCATCTGCTGGCGGTGCCGCGAGGTATCGCCTGTCTGGTTGAGCTGCGTCGCCTGCGCCTGGCAAGCAACGCCATTCGTCTCGATGAGGCGGGTATCCAGGCGTTGACCGGCCTGCCACATTTGAGCCAGTTGGACCTGAGCAACAATCCGCTGGGGGCGTTGGTCCTGCGCTTCAATCACTTGCCGCAACTGCGCGAGGTCAGTGTGCGCCATTGTCGATTGGGCGCCTGGCCGGACGGTCTGGAGCAGTGCGGGTTTCTCGAGCGCGCCGACCTGCGCGACAACCAGATTCGTGTTGTGCCAGCGGCCGTCCTGCAGATGCCGAATGTTTTTCGCCGCGGCTTCATGGTCGACGGCAATCCTTTGTCGAACAGTGAGCTGCAAGGGCTCTATGGCCTGGACACGATCCAGGAGCACCTGCACCTTCCCGAGCGAATGGCCCGGCAGAATGTCGACACCGTGCGCGCCGCGTGGTTGGACAGGGGCGATGCGGAGTTGCACAACGCGCGGCTGTTCCAGTGGAACACGCTGCAGGCGATGCCCGACAGTGACGGGTTCTTCCAGTTGCTGGGTTGGTTGACGCTCACCCAGGACTACGCCCAGGTGCCTGAGGTGCTGTCGACGCGGGTGTGGTCGGTGCTCGATGCCATCAGCGCCGACGCTGACCTGCGCAACCGGCTGTACGCGCTGGCCGATGAGAACCTGACCTGCCTGAATGCGGTCAGTGACCGTTTCAGTGACTTGCAGCGCTATGTAGCGATTGCCCGTGCCGATGCCAACACCTTGCATGAGCGGGGCGTTGAGTTGATCACGCTCGGTCAGGGGCTGTTTCGCCTGGACCGGCTGGACCTGTTCGCCCGTGCCGACATCCGTCGCCGGGTCGAGGCCCGTGACAGTGTCGACCAGCTTGCGGTGCGCCTGTACTACCGCGTGAGCCTGCGGGAACGCCTGAGCCTGCCTTTCACTTCGCGGTTCATGGCCTATGCCTCGGCGGCCGAGGTGACAGATAGCCAGCTTCAGGATGCGTTGGTGGCGGTGAGGGCCGCGGAGTCGATCGAAGCCTTGGGTGAAAGCCTGAGCCAGCGTGCGTTCTGGCGACGCTATATGCTCGAGCGCCATGCTGCGGTCTTCGACGGCGTCGAAACGGCCCATCAGGCGCGGTTGGTGGCGCTGCAGGCCAGGGCTGACCAGCTTTCGGCCGAGGACCTTGCCCTGGAGATCGAGGCGCTGGGGGGGCAGCGGGACGTCGAGGAACTCGAGATGATCCGTGAGATGACCCGGCAAATGCTGAAGGGCAGGGAGCGAGGGCTTGGCTGAATGCTCTGGGCGCTGACGCCACAGTGACCAAACCGATCATGCCTGATGAGCGCTTTTGCCATTGTCCGCAAGCTCAGGCAGCGCGACTATCGTCGGACCAAGGGTTCAACTCCAACAACAAGAAACCAGGAGTCCGACGATGCGTGATTACGCCGAGGCCGCGCGAGCATTCGAATATGCCCGGGTTGCCGCAGCCGCCTTGCAGGGCAACCTGCAGGCACTCAATGCCTGTGTCGAGTGCTGTGACCGGCATGTAGGCGGCAACCTGCCTGCGCTGATCTGTGAAGACCAGGAGGGTAACGGCGCACGCTACAGTTTCGAGCAACTGCAGGCCATGGCGGCACGCATGGGCAATGTCCTGAAGGATCAGGGCGTGGGGCCCGGGGACCGGGTCGCCGGCCTGATGCCACGTACCGTCGAACTGCTGGTGACGATTCTGGCGACCTGGCGCCTGGGGGCGGTGTACCAGCCGTTGTTCACCGCGTTCGGCCCCAAGGCCATCGAGCACCGCCTGGAGCAGTCCCATGCCCGGGTGGTGGTCACTGATCGCAACAACCGCCCCAAGCTGGACGATGTCAGCGGATGCCCGACGATCATCACGGTCGGTGCCGCAGCGCACGAGCTGGATTTCCAGCAGGCGTTGGCGGCAGCGAGCGATCACTGCGAGCCGGTAATGCGCAGCGGCGACGACCCCTTCCTGTTGATGTTCACGTCCGGCACCACAGGGCCGGCCAAACCGCTCGAGGTCCCGCTGCGCGCGATTATCGCCTTTCAGGGCTACATGCGCGATGCCATCGACCTGCGCCCCGACGATACCTTCTGGAACCTGGCCGATCCGGGTTGGGCCTATGGCCTGTACTACGCTGTCACCGGCCCACTGGCGCTGGGACATGCCACCACCTTCTACGATGGTCCGTTCAGCGTCGAGAGCTGTGCACGGATCATCGACAAGCTGGGCATCAGCAACCTGGCCGGCTCGCCTACCGCCTATCGCCTGCTGATCGCAGCCGGTGAGGCGTTCTCGGCACCGATCCAGGGGCGCCTGCGGGTGGTCAGCAGTGCCGGTGAGCCGCTCAATCCCGAGGTGATCCGCTGGTTCGCCGAGGCCTTGAACGTGACCATCCACGATCACTATGGCCAGACCGAGTTGGGCATGGTGTTGTGCAACCACCATGGCCTGGTGCATCCGGTGCACTTGGGATCGGCTGGTTTCGCCATCCCCGGGCATCGCATCGTGGTGCTGGACGAAGCCGGCAACGAGCTGCCGGCCGGTCAGCCAGGGATACTGGCAGTCGACCGCGAGCAATCGCCGCTGTGCTGGTTTGGCGGTTACCACGGCGTCCCCACCAAGGCGTTCATCGGCAAGTACTACCTTTCCGGCGATACCGTCGAGCTCAACACCGACGGCAGCATCAGCTTCGTCGGTCGCAGCGACGATGTGATCACCACCTCCGGCTATCGCGTCGGCCCGTTCGATGTGGAGAGCGCGCTGATCGAACACCCGGCGGTGATCGAGGCGGCGGTGGTGGGCAAGCCTGACCCGCAGCGTACCGAGCTGATCAAGGCCTTCGTGGTGCTGGCTGCAGACCATAGCGCCAGTCCCGAGCTGGAAGAGGCCCTGCGCCAGCATGTGCGCCAGCGCCTGTATGCCCACGCTTACCCGCGTGAAATCGAATTCGTTGGCGAGCTGCCCAAGACTCCGAGCGGCAAGCTGCAACGCTTCATCCTGCGCAATCAGGAAATCGCCAAGCAACGCGCTGCGCAGGCCACCCCTGCTGGCGCCTGAAGGAAGACCTCCATGAACGTTCAACGCAAAAGTTTCATCGTCACCGGCGCCGCCTCTGGGCTGGGCGCCGCTACCGCACACATGCTGGTCGAGGCCGGCGCCCGTGTGATGCTGGTCGACCTCAACGCCGAGGCGGTCGAAGCCAAGGCGCGGGAGCTGGGTGACAACGCCCGTTTCGCAGTGGCCGACATCAGCAACGAGCAGGCCGCCCAGGCGGCGGTCGAGGCTGCCGTCAACGCCTTCGGCGGCCTGCACGGGCTGGTCAACTGCGCCGGTATCGTCGGCGCCGAAAAGGTCTTGGGCAAACAGGGACCGCATGGCCTCGTAAGCTTTGCCAAGGTGATCAACGTCAACCTGGTCGGCAGCTTCAACATGCTGCGCCTGGCCGCTGCGGCCATGGCTGAAGGGCCTGCGGACGAGGGGGGGGAGCGGGGCGTTATCATCAATACCGCCTCCATCGCCGCCTATGACGGGCAGATCGGCCAGGCGGCCTATGCCGCCTCCAAGGGCGCGATTGCCAGCCTGACACTGCCGACCGCCCGTGAACTGGCGCGCTTCGGTATCCGCGTGATGACCATCGCCCCCGGCATCTTCGAAACACCGATGATGGCGGGCATGACCCAGGAGGTGCGTGATTCGCTCGCCGCAGGCGTTCCCTTCCCACCACGCCTTGGGCGCCCGCAGGAGTACGCCGCGCTGGCCCGCCACATCATCGAGAACAGCATGCTCAACGGCGAGGTGATTCGCCTCGACGGCGCACTGCGCATGGCTGCCAAGTAAGGAGAAATACCCATGACCCTCGCCAACGATCCGATTGTCATCGTCAGTGCCGTGCGCACGCCCATGGGTGGCCTGCAGGGCGACCTGAAAAGCCTCACCGCACCGCAACTGGGCAGCGTGGCGATCCGTGCTGCAGTCGAGCGGGCCGGCCTCGATGCCGGCAGTGTCGAGCAGGTGCTGTTCGGTTGCGTGTTGCCCGCCGGACTCGGCCAGGCACCGGCGCGTCAGGCGGCGCTGGGTGCAGGCCTGGACAAGCACACCACCTGCACCACCCTGAACAAGATGTGCGGTTCCGGCATGCAGGCGGCGATCATGGCCCATGACCTGCTGCTGGCCGGCAGTGCCGATGTGGTGGTGGCAGGTGGCATGGAAAGCATGACCAACGCCCCGTACCTGCTGGACAAGGCTCGCGGTGGCTATCGCATGGGCCATGGCAGGATCATCGACCACATGTTCATGGACGGCCTCGAGGATGCCTACGACAAAGGCCGCCTGATGGGCACCTTCGCCGAAGATTGCGCCCAGGCCGGCGCCTTCAGTCGCGAGGCCCAGGATAACTTCGCCATTGCCTCGCTGACCCGCGCCCAGGACGCGATCAAGAATGGCCGCTTCAGCGCCGAGATCGTGCCGGTTGAGGTCACCGAGGGCAAGGAGAAAAGAGTTATCAAGGACGACGAACAGCCGCCTAAGGCCCGTCTGGACAAGATTCCCCAGCTCAAGCCGGCCTTCCGCGAGGGGGGCACGGTGACCGCTGCCAACTCCAGCTCCATCTCCGACGGCGCCGCGGCCCTGGTACTCATGCGCCGCAGTGAAGCCGACAAGCGTGGCCTCAAGCCGCTGGCGGTGATCCACGGTCACGCAGCCTTCGCCGATACGCCTGCGCTGTTCCCGACCGCGCCGATCGGCGCCATCGACAAGCTGGTCAAACGCACTGGCTGGAGCCTGGCGGATGTGGACCTGTTCGAGATCAACGAAGCCTTTGCCGTGGTCACCCTGGCCGCGATGAAGCACTTTGACCTGCCCCACGACAAGGTCAACATCCATGGCGGCGCCTGTGCTCTGGGCCATCCGATCGGCGCTTCCGGCGCGCGCATCCTGGTGACGCTGCTGTCGGCCCTGCGCCAGAACAACCTGCGCCGCGGTATCGCAGCCATCTGCATCGGCGGCGGCGAAGCCACGGCGATCGCGGTCGAATGCCTGTACTGAGGTGAGCCATGCTGGTAACTGACGAGCAACAACAGATCGCCGATGCGGTGAAGGACTTCGCCCAGGAGCGCCTCAAGCCGTTTGCCGAGCAATGGGACAAGGCGCATCGCTTCCCGCGCGAGGCCATCGATGAGATGGCCGGGCTTGGCCTGTTCGGGATGCTGGTGCCGGAGCAGTATGGTGGCAGCGACACCGGCTATGTCGCCTACGCCATGGCCCTGGAAGAGATCGCCGCCGGCGACGGGGCCTGCTCGACCATCATGAGCGTACACAACTCGGTGGGTTGCGTGCCGATCCTGAAGTTCGGCACCGAAGCGCAGAAGCAACGTTACCTGGTGCCGTTGGCCAGCGGCGCGATGCTCGGTGCCTTCGCCCTCACCGAGCCCCAGGCGGGCTCCGATGCCAGCAGCCTGAAGACGCGTGCGCGCCTGGAGGGCGATCACTACGTGCTCAATGGCAGCAAGCAGTTCATCACTTCCGGCCAGAACGCCGGGGTGGTGATCGTCTTCGCGGTCACCGATCCCGAGGCGGGCAAGCGCGGGATCAGTGCGTTCATCGTGCCCACCGACACGCCGGGCTATCAGGTGGTGCGGGTTGAAGAAAAACTCGGCCAGCACGCCTCCGACACCTGCCAGATCGTCTTCGATGATGTGCGGGTGCCGGTGGCCAATCGCCTGGGTGAAGAGGGGCAGGGCTACAAGATCGCTTTGGCCAACCTCGAGGGCGGACGTATCGGCATCGCTTCGCAGGCCGTCGGCATGGCCCGTGCGGCGTTCGAGGTCGCGCGTGACTACGCCAAGGAGCGCCAGAGCTTCGGCAAGGTACTGGTCGAGCACCAGGCCGTGGCCTTCCGTCTGGCCGACATGGCCACGCGCATCGCCGTGGCCAGGCAGATGGTGCTGCATGCGGCAGCCCTGCGCGATGCCGGGCGCCCGGCATTGGTGGAAGCGTCGATGGCCAAGCTTTTCGCCTCGGAAATGGCCGAAAAGGTCTGTTCGGATGCCTTGCAGACGCTCGGCGGATATGGCTATCTGAAGGACTTCCCGCTGGAGCGCATCTATCGCGATGTGCGGGTTTGCCAGATCTACGAAGGCACCAGTGACATTCAGCGCATGGTCATTGCGCGCAATCTTTGAAGGAGCAGCTTGCATGGCATTCGAAACAATCCTGCTGGACATCCACGGCAAGGTCGGCCTGATCACCCTCAACCGTCCCCAGGCGCTCAATGCCCTGAACGCGCAGATCGTGGCCGAGATCAACCAGGCCCTGGATCAGCTCGAGCGTGATCCGAACATCGGTTGCGTGGTCCTGACCGGTTCTGCCAAGGCCTTCGCCGCGGGCGCCGACATCAAGGAGATGGCCGAGCTCAAGTACCCGCAGATCTATGTCGACGACCTGTTCAGCGACGCCGACCGCATCGCCAATCGGCGCAAACCGATCATCGCCGCGGTGTCGGGTTTTGCCCTGGGCGGTGGCTGCGAACTGGCGATGATGTGCGACTTCATTCTCGCCGGGGACAACGCCAAGTTTGGCCAGCCGGAGATCAACCTCGGCGTGCTGCCGGGCATGGGCGGAACCCAGCGCCTGACCCGCGCCGTGGGCAAGGCCAAGGCCATGGAGCTGTGCCTGACTGGCCGTCTGATGGGCGCAGAGGAGGCCGAGCGGGCAGGGCTGGTGGCGCGCGTGGTGCCCCAGGCCGAGCTGCTGGAAGAGGCGCTGAAGGTGGCGGCGACCATCGCCAGCAAGTCGATCCCGGTGAGCATGATGGTCAAGGAAAGCGTCAATCGTGCTTTCGAGGTGAGCCTGAGCGAGGGTGTGCGTTTCGAACGTCGCGTGTTCCACGCGGCGTTTTCCACGGAAGATCAGAAGGAAGGTATGGCAGCGTTCATCGCCAAGCGCGAGGCGCAGTTCAAGGACTGTTGAGGTCGAGGGGCAGCGCCAGGGCGCTGCCCCGCTGTTTCAGTCCGTGAAGAAGTATTGTTTCGCGTCGGCCAACGAGATCGGGCTGCGGTACACCTCTTCCTGATTCAGCGTCTGCGGGCTGGTGACCGTCTTGCCCTGGGCAAAGCGTTGGCTGGCCAGCTTCAGATGGCCGGCAACGAAATCCACTTTGGCGGCGGTTTTCGAGCGATAGTGAAAGTGGGCGTACCAGATCGCCTGCTCGTCGTGCTGCACGACATATTCGTCGAGGAAATCAGCAGGCCTGCCCTTGACCTTGGTCAGGGCTTTGCGCGTGCCAACAGGGCTGATCGTCACCTGGTTCTGCTTGATCAGGAATTGCAGCTCACCCATGCGCGGTTTTTGCTTGAGTGCCGCTTTGGTACGCAGCCTGAGGCTTTCGGTCGTGAGCTGTGCCGCAAGGTCCTCGATCTCCTTGATGACGATCGCCGCGTCGCTGTCTGCGCTGGCCTCATCGGTGGCATTGTCCGCAGTGAGACGGCGTTCTATGGCCTCGCGGGCGCTGTCGAGGCTGGCGCGATGGTCCGTGAGAATTTCCTCTATCTCTACCGGCAGGTAGTCGTTCGAGTATGACTTGCCGAGGTGTACCAGCTCCTTGCGTGCCGCAGCCATGCACGACTTGCCGTTCTTGAGCAGGCGCTTGAGCTTGGGCGGTTGTGCCGGAACAGGTGCTGCCTCGGGCGCTGCTACTTCGAGCTCGACCCAGCGATCGTCCTGGAGTGTGTAGCTGCGAGAGGGTGTCTCACTTGCGGGGGTGGGGATGTCGACGATGTTCGGATTGCCTTCACGTACTGTCCCTAGCAGGATGCCATGCTCCTGTGTCTCGATCAGCCCGGGCAGTTGCGCTCGCAGTTGCTGGACCGTGCTGACCGGGATGAACTCAGGCAGCTCGTCGGCCTCCTTGGTCACGTCGTTCTTGAACGCATCGAAATCCTGCTCCATGCGCTTTAATTCATCATGGCTGCGCTCTGGGTCCATATGGCTGATCAGATTGTTCAGTTGTCGCCGAGCCGTTCTGAGCTGGCCGGTGATGCTGTGCAGAACCCTGGCGATAACTTCCTCTCCAGGGCTCTTCAACCTGGCCAGTTGCAGGTGCTGGGTGATGCTCATCTGCAGGTTGTTCCAGGCGCGCTTCATCCAGAAGGAGCCTTCCTCATCCAGTTGCTGGAGCATGGTCAGGCGGTTGGTGCAGGCCTCGATACGCATCCAGCGCAGTACCAGGTTAGAGGCAGGCTTGATGCCACCTTTGTCCACCACCTCGATGTAGCCACTAATCTCGGTCTGGTGTTCGCTGCGCAGCTTTTCGAGTTGTGCTCTTTGCTCGGTGAGCAGGGAGCCGTGCTCTACCATCTGGTCCAGCAGCAACAGTATCTTCTCAATGCATTCGGTAAGGGTGGTGGCCTCTGCAGGGGTTATCTCATGGCCACTGTTCTGCCGATCGTACATTTCGAGCATCCGAGCGCGCAGTGGTTCATGCAAGCGATTCAGTGCACGGAAGACCTCCTGTTCGCAGCGCACATGCTGGCTGAGGGCAAAGGCTCGACGGATCTTGTACTTCTCCAGTACTGCGCGCTCGTTGCGTTGTCTGAGGTGCTCCAGGTGTTGCTCCCAGAACGTCGAGCATTCCTTGGCGGTCCCCAGGTACTTATGCAACGACGCTTCATCCTCCTTGTCCCCGACTTCCTTCACTGCATCGACCAGCATCTGCTGACGGCTTTGAGATTGCGCGCGTTCCTCGATGATTGTCGCGTTCAGCGTTGCCAGGGCCTTTGCGTTTTCGGCCCTGAGCTGTGTGATTCGCTTGCCCAGGGGCATGCCACCCTTGAGGTGCAGACGCAGGTCCAATCCCCAGCGGCCATCCTCCTCGCGGCGAATCCAGGGGCCCAGCTTGTCCGGGTTGGCGGTGTCGATGATGCGCTGACGCTGTGCGACAGGATCCAGTTGTACCTCGTAGACACTGCCGCCGAGTGAGACCCAGGTGCGTGCGTCATGCAGGAACAGGCCCTGCAATGCACCCTGAGGTATCGGAGGCCCCAGTTCGTCGATCTCATAGGGCGCCCGCAGCGCCAGCAGCGACTGACGCTGGGCACTGTCGAGCTTGAACAAAGGATTGCTCCAGGAGAAATCGGCCAGAGGATCGGCGCTCCCGTTTACCAGCGTCGGCAACTGATCGCGGTTGGGCGTGGCCAGCGGGTCGACGATAGGGGGCTCCAGCGGTCGTTGTAGGTCGATCCTTCGACGAGCATGGGCGAACAGCAGTGTGGCGAGGTTCAGCAACAGTTCCACCAGGCTGGCGGCACGGTCACTGGTGTCCTGTGGCCGGTCGCTGGTTGCCTGGAGGAAAGTGGTTTCCATCTGCACGATCCAGCCCGCAGTAGCCACGGATTCGGGCGCGAAAGGCAGTACCGTATTGAGCAGCAGCCAACCCAGTGTCTGCCAGCGTGCCCAACGTGCCTGTTCGCTGCTTTGCGCATGGCTGCTGAATTGCGCAATGGTTTCCTCTACGCAGGCCTTGTACAGCGCTGATGCGGGGTCTGGGCAGGGTGGTTCGATCGACAGCGACGCAGGGGCGGGCTTGCCGAACGGCACCGCCCAATCGTCCTCTCCTGGATGAAACAGGTGCGGTTCGCGAAAACCGCCGTAGGCGTATACCTTGCGCGCCTGTTCCGGGAGCCGTTGCAGGATGTCGTCCTGCAGGTCGCCAGGTGTGGCGAGCGCCTCGAACAGCGCCATGCGGTCCTGGAAGTACGACAGGGGGGGGGCCAGCAGCGGGCGATAGAGCAGGCATGGGCCACCATTGTAGGCATTCTGCTCGATCAGCCAGGTATTGCTGACAGGATCAGGGCTGGCATCGAGGCTCGACAGCAACGCGAAGGGTCGAAGGTACCACTGAGCCGACTGGGTCGGCGGGGTGGCAAACACTTCGGCGATCTCTCTGGAGAGGTCGGGGCCCGACGTCAGGCCGCGTAGGTTCAGGTCCATGACCAGCAGCGGCAACTGGCTGCGCAACTGTTTGCGCAGCAGCGCTGTGCGACGCTGTGCGGCTTGCGGGTCCTCGAGCAACTTGGCGCGCAGCATTTGCGGGTAGTGCTTTGCGATGTCCGCCTGGGTGATCAGTGCGCGTAGGTAGGATTCGTCGAACCATGCCGGCACGTCACTGCCATCGATGGATTCGACCACCACTTTGCCAGGTTGCAGCAGGCCCAGGTTGGCAATGGCCAATTGCGCGAGATCGAATCGTTCGACGTGAATGCTGCCACTGGTCACCAGGGAACCTGCCCCGGGTATTGCGACGGCAGTGACCTGATGGTTCGCGACGCGCAGTTGCTTGAGGTCAAGGTCGAAATCGGGATGGTTTTTCAGGATGCATTGGTAAAGCTTGGCATAGGCAAATGCCTGTGCGTCGAGAATACCGTCCAGCCAGCCCTTCCTGCCGGCGCCTTCGTAGGTCTGTGCGATATCGGTCAGTACCAGGGCATAGCGCTGCAGTTGCTCCGGTTGTGCGTTGCGTAACCACACCGGCAACTCCGCGGCCAGGCGGTCATGGGCTGCAGTGTCGTCGATACCGCACAGGCTCAGCATCGAGGTGATGCGGTCGAGCGCCAGTGCGAGTTCGTTGGGGCGTTGAAGTCGGTCGGGTATCGAAGTGACAGTGAGTGAGCCATGCAACTGTTGCTGTAACAGGCCGCTGGCCTGGTTGTCGAACGGTCGACCGGGGATTCCGATCAGGCGCATCATTTTCAGTGCAGGCGGTAATACGGCGGGTAGACGCCGCCTGGCCCGGGCCAGCATCGCGTTACGGCTTTGATACTGCAGTAATCGACCACTGGTGGTGAACAGCAAGGTGACCGCCTCTTTATCTTCAGAGGCCGGGCTTTCGATCAACAAGGCACTGGCAAGGTCCGGGTCGAGTTGCCAATTGTCCAGCATATCCAGGCGCACGTTGTGCAGAACGGGATCCTGAGTATCCGAGGTGCCGTCCAGCAGTTGTTGGGCAACCGCCAGCGTCCTGTCGTCCATCCACTGCTCCTTGCGGTGCTCGTCCAGTGCTTTTTTGTAGCGCTCACGCAGGTATTGGCTGCACCATTGCCAAGGCGACTTGCCGTCATGTTTGTCTGCATCCACCCAATAGTCAGTCAGCGCCTGGCGATATTCCTTTAGTAGAAACGGTGCGGTTTCGTTGATCAGGGCCTCGATCGGGTGCAGTGGGGTTTCCAGTGTCTTGTCGTCAAGGCCTGGCTGAGTTTGGACCAGTGTGTCTTGCAGTGGTGTGAGGTTGAGGGTCGTCTTGAGGATGTGGCGCTGTATCAGCATGCTGGTCAGGGAATGCTGGTAGGGGGCTGTACCGGCCTTGCCTGTGCTGCGAATGGACAAGGTCGCAGGATCGAGTGAGGGATCCAGTTTGCAGGCCAGCCATTGCTGCTTGAGCATACGACTGGCTACATCCTGAAGCGAGGGTCTTGTCTGGAAGTGCTTGGCAATCTCGCAATCCAGGTCACCGACCTGTGGGTGGGGGCTAGAAAGGCTCATGGCCGAGGTTCCTTTATGAAGGGGAACCCCAGATGATCATCGTCGACAGGTGGGGTAGAGGTAGCTTGTCACTACCTGGAGCGGGGGCGTTCGGCGTTGCAGCTGCAGGCTGACAGCATGGCGCTGTTGTTGCATATTATCGGGGCGTGCGTTGCCATCCGTGCTGGTGCCCACCCCCGGGTATGATCCTGGGGTAATCCGTCCGATTCGGCAGATTCCTCTGTCATTTCTGTTGCCCCACGGGGCCGCGCACCTTAGACTGCCGCCCCCTGTAAAAGAGTGCCGGTTGGCGCTTGAAGAATTCCGTTGCCTGCGAGCCATCGCCGGTGGCACCCGAATCGCCCAAATGCACATTTTTTCATAGAGAAATCGATGACCAAGGAACAGTTGCTGGCCATGTCGGCCGATGACTACATGAATGCCGATCAGCTCGGGTTCTTTAGCGCGCTGCTGCAAGCGATGAAAGTCGAGACCCATGAGCGCATCGAGCTGAGCCGCGCCACCATCGAAAGCTTGGACACGCCTTCTGATCCGGCCGACGTGGCCTCGGTCGAAGAAGAGCGTCATTGGCTGGTCAATGCCATCGAGCGCGATCAGCGCCTGCTGCCGCAGCTGGAGATGGCCCTGGGCCGTATTGCTGACGAGAGCTTTGGCTGGTGCGATGACAGCGGCGAGCCGATTGGGCTGCAACGCTTGCTGATCAGCCCGACCACCAAATACTGCATCGAAGCCCAGGAGCGTCACGAGCAGCTCGACCGCCACCAGCGGCAGATCTGAACGGACACACTCGGCGCAAGGCCCTGCGGAGCAATCCGCGGGGCCTTTCGCGTTTCCGTAGGGGCTGAAAACATGTCGATTTGTTGCGATTGATGCAATACAGCTCTACGGGCGAGTGCTTTT
Source organism: Pseudomonas wayambapalatensis (assembly GCA_014268975.2). Taxonomy (GTDB): domain Bacteria; phylum Pseudomonadota; class Gammaproteobacteria; order Pseudomonadales; family Pseudomonadaceae; genus Aquipseudomonas; species Aquipseudomonas wayambapalatensis. Next base: position 2,189,530 of record CP077096.1, read on the forward strand.
TCTCGGCTTTGGAGGATCGTATTCTACCCATGTAGTTAGCTTGCTAATTAAGTGGAGAGAAATGATGCAATCCCGGGTCAATGTGGCAGTGATGATAGGTTCCGGCGTACCTGCGATGCTGCGGGCCCGAGGGCAACGGGCGTGCTGGGTGGTGTTGGTCGATGGCGAGCGTCGTGGTACTGCCTTCGCCAGCCGGGCTGAAGCGTTGGAGTGCCAGGCCGCCTGGTTGCAGCAACTGGCGAAGGGATATGCGGCTTAGCGGTCCAGGCTTCGCGCCAGCTCGCAGGCTGCCAGGTGGCTGCGGCGAAACCCCATGACCCGGCCAGTGGTACGCTCGGTGATGTGGAAGAACGCGACGCCGGCGGGAATTACCACGAAACGTGCGACGTTGCGTAGAGGTCGGATGTAAGAAATGTTCGAGACCTCTCGACGGATTTCGGTGTTTTCGTGCATATTCTTTCCCCTGTAAATGCATGGACGAATATCGGACCCATTCTGCCGAGGGGCCTGGCTTTATCTATTGCATCTTTTCTGGCGGCATTGTTGTCAGACAAAACTGTTCCCCATGCGGGATCTATGCCGAGTGTTCTCCAGGGGTTTTGTTGGCGTGCGAGTGTAAAAAATCCTACTTGCCGTATCGATGAGCCCCGCAGACGCTTCAAGCATTGTGTCACTAACCTTTCAGACATCACTTTGAAATGGCCGCCGCGTCACGCCTTCACGACTTCGTGTGGCGGCGGGAAACAACCGGTTCGAGGATCACTTCATTGGCAGTCAGTACTCTGGATACCCACGCCCTGTTCGCTTTGGGCGACTTGCGGGCCAAGTTGGTCAAGCTCTTTCAGGGCCGTTTCATCTACGTCACCGAGCAGAACCCCGATGGCCTTTACATGGCCGAGATCGATACCGACAACGCGATGGTTGTCGATGACAAGCAACGTCTGGAACTGAAGGTCGGGGATCACTTCCGTGCCGCCGTCCTGCCCAGCCGCGAAGGTGGCAAGCTCGAGCTTCGTTTTCGCGAGATCAAGTTCAATGTATATGGGGTGGGTGACTATGCGTTCGTCTCAGTGCCCGAGGGCGACGGCATTGTCTTCCGTGACGGGCAGGGCGTGATGCTTGTGTTCGCTGCCCAGTCCCAGGTGGCGGAAGGCCTGGGCAAACTGCTCAAGGCGGTGACCGGCAAGGTCGCCAAATGGCGCAAGGGCGAGCTGACCACTTTCAAGGCCAGTGAATGAGTGGCGACGATGCGTTGCCTGCGGGGCGCGCCGAGTTTCACCAGCGTCACAAGGCGCAAGCCATTCGGGACGCCGAGCGCCTGATCGCCCATCGAGCACAGTTGAAAGAAGGCTGGCTGGCCTGGGTAGCGGGTGAGCTCTATCGGCTCGGCCCGCCTCCTTATGTGGCCATGGTGCGGCGCGAGCTGCAGCGCCTGACCCAGCACTGACAGCGTTGCCCATGCAGATCCGACTGGCGCTCAGTTGCCCCGGTCGCCACCGCTGCTGACCTCATCCGGCACCTGCTCTCCAGACATGCGTTTGCGGAACAGGGCGGCCCGCGCGAGCAACAGCGTAGTCACCGGCACGGTAATCGACAGCAGGATCGGTATCAGCCAGGCATGCAGCACCGGCCCCTGCTTGAGACCGGAAAAGTACAGGATTGAGGCGAGGCTGACGCACCAGGCGCCGATGGTCGAGGCCAGTGCCGGGGGATGCATGCGTTGGAAGTAATCCTTCAGGCGCACCAGTCCGATTGCACCGACCAAAGCGAACAGGCTGCCTGTAAGCAGCAGTACGGCCGTGGCAAGCTCCAGCCAGAACGGTAGTTCGACAGTCTGGATCATTCGATCACCTCTCCGCGCAGCAGGAACTTGGCCAGGGCAAAGGAGCCGACGAAACCGAACAGGGCGATCAGCATCGCGCCTTCGAAGTAGGTATCACTGGCATAGCGGATGCCCAGTACCAGCATCATCAGCATGGCCAGGATGTACAGGTAGTCCAGCGCCAGGACCCGGTCCTGCGCCGAAGGGCCGCGGAACACCCTGACCAGCGCCAGGGCCATGGCGATGATGAAGATGAACAGGCTGGCGAGAATGGCGTTGGCGAGCAGGCCAGTCATTCGAAGATCTCCATCAGCGGGCGTTCGTAGGTGTGCTTGAAGTGTTCGATGAAGGCGGCTTCGTCGTCCAGGTCGAACACATGCAGCAACAGGATGCTGCGATCCACGGCCAGCTCTGACCAGACCGTGCCGGGCACCACTGTGGTGATCATCGACAGGGCGGCCAGGCCATGGGCGTCGCGCAGCGACAGGGGGATGTGCACGAAGGCAGAACGTGGTGGATGGCTGCTGGCTCGCAGCACGCCTCGGGCAACCTGCAGGTTGGAGAGGATCACATCCAGGCCCACACGGCCGATCAAGCGTGCAATCACCAGCGGGCGGCGGATATGGGCGTGTTGCGGGCGCAATGGCGCCATCAGCACGGGTGCAAGGATGCCGAGGGCGGCGCCAAGCAGCAGATTGCCAGGGCTGACGGAAAGGTTCAGCACCAGCCACAGCACGAACAGTGCCAGTGACAGTAGCGGGGCGGGGAACAGCCGGTTCATGGTTGTACCTGCGTCATGGTGGTCGGCCCAGGCACGGGGCGGGTGGACATCACCGCTTGGATATAGGCGTCGGGGGCCTGCAGGCCAGCGGCGGTGTCCTGGGTGTAGCGCAGCAGCGGCTCGGCCTGGATGCTGAGGGCAATGCACAACCCCAGCAGTAGCACGATCGGTACGCATTCATAGCGGCGCAGCAATGGCGATGGCCGCTCCTCCGGTTTCCAGAAGCGCTGGATGCCCACGCGGCCGAAGGCGATCAGCGATGCCATGCCCGATAGCAGCAACAGGGCTACCAGGCACCAACCCGCCGCTGACAGGGGCTGCTCGGGTGGCATGCCCAGGCCTTGCGGGTTGAACAGTGCGCTGATCAGGTTGAGCTTGCCGATGAAGCCGGACAGCGGCGGCATGCCAATGATCAGCAGTGCGCAGGCGATGAAGCTCAAGCCTAGGAAGGCCATGGTCCAGGGAATGATCTGACCGATCACTGCCTTCTGCTCGTCGTCGAGGTTGATGCCCTTGGGTGGGTGCAGGGACTCGAGCGGCGGCGGGATGGCGTCCTCTTCGTCGTCCAGGGGCGCTTCGTTGGCCGAGCGCGAGCGCTCGATCAATTCGGCCAGCAGGAACAAGGCGCACAAGGCCAGGGTGGAACTGGTGAGGTAGAACAGTGCCGCGCCGGTGAGGGCCGCCTGACCAAAACCGACCGAGGCCAGCAACGTGCCAGCCGAGACCAGGATGCTCAGCGCGGCGAGACGCTCCAGGCGCTGGGCGGCGAGGATCGAGACGGCAGCCACCGCGAGGGTGACGAGGCCGCCATACACCAGCCATTCCCCACCGAAATTCGCCGAGGCGCCTGCCTGGCCCGAGAACAGTAACGTCCACAGACGCAGCACTGCGTACAGGCCGACCTTGGTCATGATGGCGAACAGTGCAGCGACCGGTGCGCTGGCCGAAGAGTAGGCAGGCACCAGCCAGAAGTTCAGCGGCCAGACACCGGCCTTGACCAGGAATGCCATGGCCAGGATCGCCGCTCCGGCGTGCAGCAAGCCGCGATCGGCCTCTGCAACCAGCGGGATCTTAAGTGCGAGGTCGGCCATGTTCAGTGTGCCCGTCACGCCATAGAGCATGGCCGCGCCGACCAGAAACAGCGACGAGGCGAACAGGTTGATGGCGATGTAGTGCAGCCCGGCCCTGACCCGCGCGCGTCCCGAACCGTGCAGCAACAGACCGTAGGACGCCGCCAGCAGTACCTCGAAGAACACGAACAGGTTGAAGAGATCGGCGGTCAGGAACGCGCCGTAAAGGCCCATCAGCTGAATCTGGAACAGTGCGTGGAAGCTGGCGCCGGCACCGTCCCAGCGGGCACGGGCGAACAGCAGGGCGCTGACGCCGATGACTCCGGTCAGGGTAAGCAGCAGTGCGGACAGGTGATCGAGTACCAGCACGATACCGAACGGCGCCGGCCAGTTGCCGGGCAGGTAGACGCCGATGGACTCGGCCTGGCCCTGGCCGCGTACCCACATCAGCAGCGTCACGGCGATACCCAAACCGATCAGGCTCGACAGCAGGTTCAGGCGCGCCTTGAACTGGCGGTGCTTTTCGCCGATCAGCAGCATGATCGCAGCGGTTACCAGTGGTAGCAGGATCGGGGCGACAATCAGTTGATTCATCCAGCTCATTCCTCACGCTCCCGGCCATCGACATGGTCGGTGCCGGTCAGGCCACGCGAGGCCAGCAGGACCACCAGGAACAGGGCAGTCATGGCGAAGCTGATGACGATGGCAGTCAACACCAGTGCCTGCGGTAGCGGGTCGGTGTAGTTCAGCAGGTCCTGTGGGACGCCGTCCTTGATGATCGGCTCCTTGCCGATGAACAGGCTACCCATGCTGAAGATGAACAAATTGACGCCGTAGGAGAGCAGGCACAGGCCCATGATGACCTGGTAGGTCCGTGGGCGCAGTACCAGCCAGACTCCGGAGGCGGCCAGTACGCCGATGGCGACTGCGATGACTTCTTCCATCAGGCGGCTCCTGTCTGGCTGGATTTAGGATGGCCTGGGCGATAGGCACGTACCGATTGGTGTGCCAGGGCGGTCAGGATCAAGAGCGTGGAGCCGACAACCACGGTGTACACGCCGATATCGAAGAACAAGGCGCTGGCGACATGGATGTCACCGAGCAACGGCAGATGCAGGTGCGCAGTGTGGGTGGTGAGGAACGGATAACCCAGCAACATGGCGACCGCGCCGGTGAGCGTGGCGCACAGCAATCCGGTGCCCATCCAGCGCAGCGGCCGTAGGCTCATCTGAGCCTCGACCCACTGGGTGCCCGCGACCATGTACTGCAGGATGAACGCCACCGACATCACCAGCCCGGCGACGAAGCCGCCGCCTGGTTGGTTGTGGCCACGCATGAACAGGTACATCGAGACCAGCAGGGCGATCGGCAGCAGCAGACGTACCAGCACCGCAGGCACCATCATGAAACCCAGTGCGGTGTCGGTCACATGCCGTGGGTTGACCAGGTCGGTGATCACGTCCGGCGCCAGTTGGCGCTGCTGTGTCGGCAACTGCATGCTTTCTTTCGGCGGGCGGAAGCGGCGCAGCAGGGCGAAGACCGTTAGCGCCACTGCGACCAGCACAGTGATTTCACCCAAGGTATCGAAGCCGCGGAAGTCCACCAACATCACATTGACCACGTTGGTGCCGCCGCCTTCGGGGAGTGCGCGGCTCAGGTAGAACGATGAGATGTCGTTGGGCGTGGGGCGCGTCAGCATGGCGTACGACAGCAGCGCCATACCGCCGCCGACCAGCACTGCAAGTAGCAGGTCGCGCAGGCGTCGCAGGCGTGCACGCTCCTGGCTACCAGGCAGGGGCGAGACACCTTCGATTCGGCGCGGCAGCCAGCGCAGGCCCAGCAGGATCAGCACCGTGGTGACGACTTCGACCACCAGCTGCGTGAGTGCAAGGTCAGGAGCAGAGAACCAGACGAAGGTGATGCAGGTCATCAAGCCGCAGACGCTGACCATGATCAGCGCCGCCAGACGGTGGTACTTAGCCTGCCAGGCTGCGCCGATGGCGCAGGCAATTGCTATCAGCCACATGGCGACGAATACACCGGACCCGGGGATCTTGGGGCGGTCCCCCCAACTTATGCCGCTGTACAGCATGGGCGTCAGCCCGGCGAGGAAGGCGGCAACGACCAGCATGAACAACTGAGTCTGCAAGCGGCGGCTGGTCAACAGCCCTTCTAGGTGCCGGGCCAGCAGCATCAAGCGTACCAGTCCATGCTCGAACAGCCGCTTGCCATTGAAGCGTTCGATCAGCGGCGGGTAGGGGAAGCGGCCCAGGCGCAATTGTTTGCGCAGTAACAGGTAGAGCACTACGCCGCCGCACATGGCGATCAGGCTCATGATCAAAGGCGCGTTCCAGCCGTGCCAGATGGCCAGGCTGTATTCTGGCAGGGTGCCGCCTACCACCGGCAACGCTGCGGCAGCCAGCAGCGGGCCGACCGACTGGGCAGGGAAGATGCCAACTACAAGGCAGGTCAGGACCAGCAACTCGACCGGAGCGCGCATCCAGCGCGGTGGTTCGTGCGGTGTATGCGGAAGGTCCTGGGCGGTCGGACCGAAGAATACGTCGACCGTAAAGCGTAGGGCGTAGGCAACACTGAACGTGCCTGCGAGGGTGGCGATCACCGGCAAGGCGGCCTCGACCCAGGCACTGGAAGTAATGAATACGGTTTCGGCGAAGAACATTTCCTTGGAAAGGAAGCCGTTCATCAGAGGCACGCCGGCCATGGAGGCACTGGCGACCATGGCCAGGGTGGCGGTATAGGGCACCAGGCGTATCAGTCCGCTGAGACGGCGGATGTCGCGGGTACCACTTTCATGGTCGATGATGCCGGCGGCCATGAACAGCGAGGCCTTGAACGTGGCGTGGTTGAGAATGTGGAACACCGCCGCAACTGCTGCAAGCGGGCTGTTCAGGCCCAGCAACAGGGTGATCAGGCCCAGGTGGCTGATGGTCGAATAGGCCAGTAAGCCCTTGAGGTCATTCTGGAACATCGCCGCGAAGGCGCCGAGCAGGAGGGTACAGGCGCCTGCCCCGCCGACGATCCAGAACCACTCCTCGGTGCCCGACAGCGTTGGCCATAGGCGTGCCAGCAGGAATACCCCGGCCTTGACCATGGTCGCCGAATGCAGATAGGCCGAGACTGGCGTGGGAGCAGCCATGGCATGCGGTAGCCAGAACTGGAAGGGAAATTGCGCACTCTTGCTCAGGGCACCGATCAGGATCAGCGGTAGCAACACAGGATAGAGCGCGTGCTGGCGGACGGTTTCGCCAGCGGCCAGGACCTTGTCCAGGTCATAGCTGCCGACCACATGGCCGAGCAGCAAGGCGCCGACCAGCAGGCACAAGCCACCTGCGCCCGTGACCATCAGCGCCATGTAAGCGCCGCGGCGAGCATCGCTGCGGTGGTGCCAGTAGCCGATGAGGAGGAAGGAGAACAGGCTGGTCAGCTCCCAGAAGAACACCAGCTGAATCAGGTTGCCGGAAATCACCAGCCCGAGCATTGCGCCCATGAAGGCCAGGAAGAAGGCGAAGAATCGGGGCACGGGGTCTTGGGGCGACATATAGTAGCGCGCATACAGCGACACCAGCGTACCGATACCCAGCACTAGCAGCGAGAACAGCCAGGCGAAGCCATCCATGCGCAGCACGAGGTTGAGCCCGAGGCTGGGCAGCCAGAGGAATTCTTCGCGGATCACGCCGCCATGGGCGATCTGCGGGTACAGCAGCGCTACCTGGACAGTGCCGACCAAGGCCACGAGCCCGGCGAGAATGGACTCGGCGTTACGCGCATTGTGCGGCAGCACGGCTGCCAGGCAACTGCCGATGAAGGGCAGAAGCAATAGCACTATCAAAGACATAGCGTTCTAATCTACAGAGGTTTGCCATGGATCATACGTGCCACGCTGGTGATCACCAACACGCAAGCTGTGGCAGAATCCTACAAAAGCGCTGTGACAAGCTGTTTTTTTATAACAGTTTTTTTCAGAGCATAGCCGCTGATCAGGAGTTCAACGCCCTGTCTCGCTTTCGCTTGGCGTCAGGCCTTGCGGCTCTGGAAGGGAATCGCGATCGCGGCGAATCTTCAGTTCGCTGACGACTACGGCGATCACGATCAGCAGGCCACCAATAAGCGCCACACCTGGCAAGCGGTCCCCTGCGATACGGCCAACGATGCCGGCCCAGACGGGTTCGCCGGCATAGATCAGTGTGGCGCGGGTTGGCGAGACGGATTTCTGCGCCCAGTTCATCGCTACCTGGATTACCGCGCTCATGGCACCCAGGCCAAGGGCACTGGCCAACAGCAGCCAGGAAAAGTCCGGAATGCGTTCCTGGGTCGGAACGATCATCAGGAATGATAGCGCCGAGGCAGTTGCCAGTTGCACCACGGTGACCCGGCGCACGTCGACCTTGCCGGCATAACGACTGATCAGGATGATCTCGCCGGCGATGGCCACGGCGCTGACCAGGGTCACGATTTCGCCTTCGCTGAAATGCAGCGCACCGCCCTCAGGGCCGGCCAGCAGCATCAGTCCGACGAAGGCCAGGCAAATACCGATGCTTGGCATCAGGCCGGGCCGACGCCCCAGCACCAACCACTGCAGCAGCGGCACAAAAGGCACGTAGAGTGCCGTGATGAAGGCCGATTGGCTGCTACTGATGGTTTGCAGGCCCATGGTCTGCAAGCCATAGCCGAGCATGATCGATACACCGATCACCACGCCAGCTTTCAACTCGGTGAACGTCAGGCCCGAGAGCGCTCTCGCCGATACCAACCCGACGAAAAATGCCGCTGCCGCAAACCGCAGGCCGACGAAGAACATCGGTCCGCTCACGGCCATGACGTTGTGCACGATCAGGAAGGTGCCGCCCCAGAGCATGGTGATGAACACCAGCACCCATTCGGCTTTGCTCAGGCGAAAGGATACGGACGGCCGTTGGCTGCTGGTGGTTTGGGTCATGGTCTTGCGCACTCGGAAGGGGCGGCGCACAATCGCCGCAAAGTGGGCAGTATACTGCGCAATCCCTACCAGTGAGCAATATAGTGCACAAAGATTCTTCGCACCGTGCTTCGGTGCTGCAGCACGTCAGTCAGAACATTCGCCGCTTGCGTAACGACAAAGGGCTTAGCCAGACTGCTCTGGCCGAACACTCTGGTGTGAGTCGGCGCATGCTGGTCGCCATCGAGGCGGGCGAGAAGAACGTCAGCCTCACCACCCTCGACCTGATCGCCGAAGCGCTGGGGGTGGCGTTCAGTACGCTGATCCAGGCGCCCGAGCAGCGCGATCCTGCACGCATCAACGAGCTGGCCTGGGCCGGCGAGCAGCCTGATAGCCGCGCAGTGCTGCTGGGTAGCAGCCCGGCGCGGCGCGAGGTCGAGCTCTGGGAATGGACCCTGGCACCGGGCGAGCACTATGCCAGTGAGGCTGACGCCGAGGGTTGGAGCGAGCAGATCTATGTGGCCGAGGGCTGCCTGACGCTGTTGATCGAAGGGGGTGAACTGCACCTGCGCGCTGGGGAGTTCCACATCTTCCCCAGCGACTGCCGCTATGCCTACCGCAACGACGGCGACCAGCCCACGCGCTTCGTGCGTAATGTGGTGATCTGAATCCCCCGCCTACCTGGCCAGCAGCGTGTCGGTACTTTCGACTGTGGCAAAGGCGAAGGCCAGCGCTGCCATGGCTGAGTCGTGCACATGCGATGCGGGCACCGTCTGTCCATTGAACTCCAGGGCCAGCGTAGCGCAGGCGTCGTGCGCCACCGAGACCTGGTAGCCGAAGTCAGAGGCGGCGCGGGTGGCCGAATCGATGCACATGTGGCTCATGGCGCCGACGATGGTCAGTGCTTTCACCTCATGCTTGTCGAGCAGCGATTTGAGCTCGGTGTCGCGAAACGCGTTGACCTGATGCTTGAGTACCACCGGCTCGTTGCTGACCGGCAGCACCTTGGCGTGGATCTCGGCGCCTGGCGAGCCGGGGGCGAAGAACGGCGCATCGGCTGATTCGAACTCGTGACGCACATGCACGACCAGGTCGCCGCGCTTGCGGGCAGCGGCGAGCAGGCGGGCAGCGTTGTCGGCCGCCGCGTCGGCGCCATCGAGAGTCCATTTGCCACCGGGGAAGTAATCGTTCTGGATATCGATGAGAATCAGGGCCTGTTTGTTCATGTCGCGTGCCTCCTTGGGCGTGGTCGTGGTGTGACGATAGTTATAGGCTTGAACGAACTACATGAGGATTGGCGCGATCGACACAATGAAGGCAAAAACTGACATCGGCGTAGGCCTGGAAATCGGCGTGCTGGTCTATCCCGAGGCGCAACGTGCCGCCGTGCATGGATTGACGGATCTGTTCACGGTCGCCAGTCGGGTCGCCTGCGAACTCGGTGGTGGGGAGCAGCTGCGGATCCGCGTCAGCCACTGGCAACTGGATCAGGCCGGCGAACTCTGCGAGGTTTACGACAGCCTGCCGGGCGTGCCCCATGATCTCAAGGTATTGGTAGTGCCGCCCAGTCTTGGTCCGGCACCTGCACCTGCGCTGCTCGAGCGGCACCGCGCGCACTTGTGCCAATGGCATGCACGCGGCACGGTGCTCGCGTCGGTGTGCATCGGCGTGTTCTTCATCGCGGCCAGTGGCCTGCTGGACGGGCGCTCGGCGAGCACCCACTGGAACTACGCCCAGACTTTGGTCGAGCGCTATCCCCAAGTACGTGCCGACGCCAGCGTATCGGTACTGGACGACGGTGACATCATGACGTCGGCCGGCCTGATGGCCTGGACCGAACTTGGGCTGCGCCTGCTGGAGCGTTTCCTTGGTGCGACTCTGGCGCGCGAGACCGCCCGCTACCTGGCGGTCGATCCGGTACCGACCCCGCTGTCCGGTGCGTTGTTCGCGCCGAGGCTGGATCACGGCGATGAAGCCGTGCTGAAGGTGCAGCACTGGCTGCAGGGGAGTGGCGCGCAAGAAGCCAATCTGGCAAGCATGGCCGGATGTGCCGGGCTTGAAGAGCGCACATTTCTGCGACGCTTTCGCGCGGCGACTGGGCTGCGTCCTACGCAATACTGCCAGCAGGTCCGGGTAGGGCGTGCCTGCCGCCTGCTGGAGTTCACCCGGCGCAGCGTCGACCAGATTGCCTGGGGCGTGGGCTACCAGGACCCCGGTGCCTTCCGTAAGGTGTTCCAGCGCATCACTGGCCTTACACCCAGTGACTACCGGCGACGTTTCGCTGTGGTTGCCTGAGCGTCCGCGCCTAGCGGGTGAGGCCCAGGACCTTGCTCGGCGAGACGGTCGTGGTGGTTGCGCAGCGGACATTCCTTCAAAGACATACAGCCGCAGCCGATACAACCATCCAGCTGGTCGCGCAGCATCATCAGTTCTTCGATGCGGTGGGTCAGGTCTTCTCGCCATTGCGCGGAGAACCGCTGCCAGTCTTCGGCGGTCGGTGTGTGCCCTTTGGGCAGTGTATTGAGCGCCTCGGCGACGTGTGCCAGCGGCACCCCGAGGCGCTGCGCCATCTTGATCACCGCTACCCGGCGCAGCATGGCCCGTTCGAAGCGGCGCTGGTTGCCGTTGTTGCGCGTGCTGTGGATCAGTCCCTTGCTTTCATAAAAGTGCAGCGCGGTCACCGCGACGCCGCTGCGCGCCGCCAACTGACCTACGCTGAGCAGGCGCTCCGGTGCCGCCACAATCTGGCTGGGCATGTCGAAATATTCCTTGACCTTGACTTAACTCGAGGTTTTACCCTGCTCGCCATCACGCTGCAAGTACCCCGAGCAAGGAGACTGTTCATGGCGGCCACCCCCCATTCCCTATGGTTTACCCAGATGATCGAGTACGAAGTGCCGGCGATTCGGCAACAGGCCCTGGCCGAGGCTTTGGTCCTGCGGGCCGAGGAGATCGCCAGCCGTTGCGATGGTCTGCTGGGTGTCAGCATTCAGGCCAGTGTCGATGGCAGCCGAGTGCTGCAGTACCTGCAATGGCAATCGCGCCAGGAGTGGGCGGCTGCCGCGTCCTGTTTCGTCGAAGAGCCGTTCCTCGACCTGTTGCAGCGTCACCAGGCGCGCGGCGTCAACTTCACGGCCTACCAGACCCTGCGTAGCCTGGTGCGGGGCCTCGATGGCGGCTTGCACTGCGAGGTTGGTGAGGCCCAGGTTCATCAAGGGGCGTAGTACTGCATGCCATTACCGGCCAATCCTGTTGTTCGCGGGATTGGCAGGGGGCAGTCCGGGCAATCGCAAGGCTGTTGCGGACGATCCGATTGCGGGCGCTGACGGCGTGTTCCATTATCCCGATCTGGAACCGTCCAAGATGTGATCGCAGGAGAGCGCATGAACAGTCTGAACCCCCTTCAAAAATCCATACCGGCACGCCTGGCGCGTGTGCGCGAGGTCATGGTCAGGGAGGGTATCGATGCCCTGTTGGTGCCCTCAGCCGACCCACACTTGTCCGAGTATCTGCCCGGCCATTGGCAAGGGCGCCAATGGCTGTCTGGCTTCCAGGGCTCGGTCGGCACGCTGGTGGTGGCCGCGGGGTTCGCCGGGTTGTGGGTCGATAGCCGCTATTGGGAGCAGGCAGAGAAGGAGTTGGCGGGCAGTGGCATCGAGCTGATGAAGCTGCTACCGGGCCAGCCAGGTGCATTGGACTGGCTGGGTGAGCAGGTTGCCAGCGGCGGTGCTGTGGCAGTTGATGGTGCGGTCATGGCGCTGGCCTCTTCCCGTCAATTGGCAGAGCGCCTGAGCGCGCGCAATGTGAGGCTGTTGACCGATCGGGACCTGCTTGGTGAGGTCTGGAGTGATCGTCCGGCCTTGCCCGGCAACCCCGTCTATCAGCACCTGCCTCCCCAGGCTACGGCCAGTCGCGCGCAGAAGCTCGTTGAGCTGCGTCAGGCCCTCGACAGCAAGGGCGCTGACTGGCATTTCATCGCTACTCTGGACGACATCGCCTGGCTGTTCAATCTGCGTGGCAGTGATGTTTCGTACAACCCGGTGTTCGTTTCCTTCGCCCTGATTAGTCGTGATCAAGCCACGCTCTTTGTCGGTCAGGACAAGATCAATAGCCATCTGCGTCAAGTACTGGCTGCCGACGGTATCCAGGTGCGTGACTACGCGGAAGTTGGTCAGGCACTTGCGGGTCTCGTTGGCGGCACTCGCCTGCTGGTCGATCCGGCGCGTGTCACCCATGGCCTGCTGGACAATCTCGACGAGCGAGTCGTGCTGGTCGAGGGCATCAATCCGACCACGCTGAGCAAGTCGCGCAAGAGCGAGGCGGATCTGGTTCATATTCGCCAGGTGATGGAGCAGGACGGTGCAGCCTTGTGCGAGTTCTTCGCCTGGTTCGAGGCGAACCTTGGGCGCGAGACCATCACCGAACTGACGGTCGATGAGCAACTGAGCGCGGCACGTGCACGGCGTCCTGACTTCGTCTCGCTGAGCTTCTCGACCATCGCGGCGTTCAATGCCAATGGTGCCATGCCCCATTACCGCGCCACCGAGCAATCGCATGCGGTGATCGAGGGTAATGGCCTGCTGCTGATCGACTCGGGCGGCCAGTACCTGGGCGGGACCACCGACATTACCCGGATGGTGCCCATCGGTACACCCAGCCTGGAGCAGAGACATGACTGCACGCGGGTGCTCAAGGGAGTGATAGCGCTGTCGCGGGCGAGTTTCCCGCGGGGCATTCTTTCGCCGTTGCTCGATGCCATCGCCCGGGCACCGATCTGGGCCGATCAGGTCGACTACGGCCATGGCACCGGGCATGGCGTGGGCTACTTCATGAATGTGCACGAGGGGCCGCAGGTCATTGCCTATCAGGCGGCAACTACGCCGCAGACGGCCATGCAGGTCGGGATGATCAGTTCGATCGAGCCGGGCACATACAGACCTGGAGCCTGGGGCGTGCGAATCGAGAATCTCGTAGTCAATCGGGAGGCGGGCAGGAGCGCTTTTGGCGACTTCCTGGCCTTTGAAACCCTGACGCTTTGCCCGATCGACACACGGTGCTTGCTGCCCGAGCTGCTCGATGTTTCGGAGCGCCTATGGCTCAACCGTTATCACGAGACCGTGCGTGAGCGATTAGCGCCCCTGTTGCAAGGCGACGCACTGACTTGGTTGAGACTGCGTACGCAACCGGTCTGATCGACCGACTCGAACGAGAAAGGGCAGCCTGAGGCTGCCCTTTCGTTTATTTGCAGATGACGATCATGCTTCGGCTGGTGTAGCCGGCGGGGTTGATCCCGAACACGTAGTCGCCCGGTTCTTCGTCGCTGTCGCTGGAGCGAGCGATCACCTTGTACCCCTTGCTGCCGCAGGACGCCTGTGCATTGGCGTAGCACTTGTCCCAGGATGATGAAAGGCCGGAGCAGTTGATGTGCAGGCCTTTCTTCCCCCGCTTCACCTCGGTCTTGGCTGTAGCGGCACACCCAGCAATGGCCAAGATGGCCAGGATGAGAAAAATACGTTTCATTCCTGTCCTTATCTGGGCGGTGAGTAGTGTCCGCCCTTCTAGTGATGACTCGTTCTTCCTGAAATTCCCCTGCTTCCGTGCCCGGTTCAGTAGATCGTCTGAAGATGATGATGCCGTGACAGCTTAAACAGCCTGGCAGACAGGTACAAGGCTGAAGCTGTTCCAAATGAAAGTATTTCTCAAATCAGTCAGCCGCTACGGGAGGGCTGCTTTCCTTGCGCATCGAGAGTGTGGCCCCTACCGAGGCAGTAATGATTGCCAGGATCGCCAGCCACTGGGTCAGGCTGAGAACTTCACCAAGGAACAAAAGCCCCGACAATGCGCCGAATGCGGGCTCGATACTCATCAGTGTGCCGAAGGTTCGCGCGGGCATCCGCGTCAGTGCGACCATTTCCAGGCTGTAGGGCAGGGCGGTAGAAAGGATTGCCACCGCAAGTGCGACCGGAATCAGCGCAGGGGTGAGCAAGGCGCTGCCGGCATGGGCGATGCCGATGGGAGCAACGAACAGCGCCGCGATCAATACGCCCAGGGCCGCAGTCTGAATGCCGTTTTCCGCGCCGGCGCGCTGGCCATATAGAATGTAGAGCGCCCAGCAGACGCCGGCACCCAAGGCGTAGGCCGCGCCGGTCAGGTCGAGGGATGCTCCCGTCTGGCCTGTCGGGATGAGCAGTAGCAGGCCGACGATGGCGAGCGCGATCCAGAGAAAGTCCAGGGCCCGGCGCGAAGCGAAGATCGCTACTGCCAGCGGACCGGTAAACTCCAGTGCCACGGCGATGCCTAGCGGAACGCTGCGCAATGACATATAGAAGAGGAAGTTCATCCCGCCCAAGGCCAGCCCATAGATGATGACGCTGCGCAGGGTGCTGGCATTGAACCTCGCGCGCCACGGACGCAGCAGCGCGAGCATGATGATGCTCGCAAAGATCAGGCGCAGTGTTGTGGTGCCCTGGGCGCCGACAACCGGAAACATGCTCTTGGCCAGTGATGCTCCGGACTGGATGGAGGCCATGGCAATCAACAGCAGGCCGATAGGGAACAGCGTAGCGGCCAGGCTGCGGGGCTGGGTGTTCATTTGGGGGAGACTGTCCTAATAAGAAGAAAAGGTGATCTGCGCAATATAGTGCGCAAATCCCGGTGGCGGGTGCAACTGCTCTTGAGGTATGCGCAGGCTAAGCCATTCATTCTGATTAAGATTTTGTGAAATAAAAGGTTGACGGCCTCTCAGATCCCCTTATAATGCGCCCCACTTCCGCAGCAAGCGGAACGCAAAACTCCTTGTTAATCAACGAGTTGAGCGAGTTCGATGCAGCGTGAAGGGCTTCGATCATCTGATCGGCAGCGG
>CP077096.1:2207500-4945000 GCA_014268975.2 Pseudomonas wayambapalatensis
TGAATACATAGGTGCAAGAGGCGAACCAGGGGAACTGAAACATCTAAGTACCCTGAGGAAAAGAAATCAACCGAGATTCCCTTAGTAGTGGCGAGCGAACGGGGACCAGCCCTTAAGTTGATTTGAGATTAGTGGAACGCTCTGGAAAGTGCGGCCATAGTGGGTGATAGCCCCGTACACGAAAGTCTCTTTTCAATGAAATCGAGTAGGACGGAGCACGAGAAACTTTGTCTGAACATGGGGGGACCATCCTCCAAGGCTAAATACTACTGACTGACCGATAGTGAACCAGTACCGTGAGGGAAAGGCGAAAAGAACCCCGGAGAGGGGAGTGAAATAGAACCTGAAACCGTATGCGTACAAGCAGTGGGAGCCTACTTTGTTAGGTGACTGCGTACCTTTTGTATAATGGGTCAGCGACTTATATTCAGTGGCGAGCTTAACCGAATAGGGGAGGCGTAGCGAAAGCGAGTCTTAATAGGGCGCTTTAGTCGCTGGGTATAGACCCGAAACCGGGCGATCTATCCATGGGCAGGTTGAAGGTTAGGTAACACTGACTGGAGGACCGAACCGACTACCGTTGAAAAGTTAGCGGATGACCTGTGGATCGGAGTGAAAGGCTAATCAAGCTCGGAGATAGCTGGTTCTCCTCGAAAGCTATTTAGGTAGCGCCTCATGTATCACTGCTGGGGGTAGAGCACTGTTTCGGCTAGGGGGTCATCCCGACTTACCAAACCGATGCAAACTCCGAATACCAGCAAGTGCCGAGCATGGGAGACACACGGCGGGTGCTAACGTCCGTCGTGAAAAGGGAAACAACCCAGACCGTCAGCTAAGGTCCCAAAGTCATGGTTAAGTGGGAAACGATGTGGGAAGGCTTAGACAGCTAGGAGGTTGGCTTAGAAGCAGCCACCCTTTAAAGAAAGCGTAATAGCTCACTAGTCGAGTCGGCCTGCGCGGAAGATGTAACGGGGCTCAAACCATGCACCGAAGCTACGGGTATCACCTCTGGTGATGCGGTAGAGGAGCGTTCTGTAAGCCTGTGAAGGTGAGTTGAGAAGCTTGCTGGAGGTATCAGAAGTGCGAATGCTGACATGAGTAACGACAATGCGAGTGAAAAACTCGCACGCCGAAAGACCAAGGTTTCCTGCGCAACGTTAATCGACGCAGGGTTAGTCGGTCCCTAAGGCGAGGCTGAAAAGCGTAGTCGATGGAAAACAGGTTAATATTCCTGTACTTCCAGTTATTGCGATGGAGGGACGGAGAAGGTTAGGCCAGCCTGGCGTTGGTTGTCCAGGTTTAAGGTGGTAGGCTGAAATCTTAGGCAAATCCGGGATTTCAAGGCCGAGAGCTGATGACGAGCGCTCTTTAGAGTGCGAAGTGGTTGATACCATGCTTCCAAGAAAAGCTCCTAAGCTTCAGATAACTGGGAACCGTACCCCAAACCGACACAGGTGGTTAGGTAGAGAATACCAAGGCGCTTGAGAGAACTCGGGTGAAGGAACTAGGCAAAATGGCACCGTAACTTCGGGAGAAGGTGCGCCGGCGAGGGTGAAGGACTTGCTCCGTAAGCCCATGCCGGTCGAAGATACCAGGCCGCTGCGACTGTTTATTAAAAACACAGCACTCTGCAAACACGAAAGTGGACGTATAGGGTGTGACGCCTGCCCGGTGCCGGAAGGTTAATTGATGGGGTTAGCGCAAGCGAAGCTCTTGATCGAAGCCCCGGTAAACGGCGGCCGTAACTATAACGGTCCTAAGGTAGCGAAATTCCTTGTCGGGTAAGTTCCGACCTGCACGAATGGCGTAACGATGGCGGCGCTGTCTCCACCCGAGACTCAGTGAAATTGAAATCGCTGTGAAGATGCAGTGTATCCGCGGCTAGACGGAAAGACCCCGTGAACCTTTACTATAGCTTTGCACTGGACTTTGAGCTTGCTTGTGTAGGATAGGTGGGAGGCTTTGAAGTGGGGACGCCAGTTCTCATGGAGCCATCCTTGAAATACCACCCTGGCAACCTTGAGGTTCTAACTCAGGTCCGTGATCCGGATCGAGGACAGTGTATGGTGGGTAGTTTGACTGGGGCGGTCTCCTCCCAAAGAGTAACGGAGGAGTACGAAGGTGCGCTCAGACCGGTCGGAAATCGGTCGTAGAGTATAAAGGCAAAAGCGCGCTTGACTGCGAGACACACACGTCGAGCAGGTACGAAAGTAGGTCTTAGTGATCCGGTGGTTCTGTATGGAAGGGCCATCGCTCAACGGATAAAAGGTACTCCGGGGATAACAGGCTGATACCGCCCAAGAGTTCATATCGACGGCGGTGTTTGGCACCTCGATGTCGGCTCATCACATCCTGGGGCTGAAGCCGGTCCCAAGGGTATGGCTGTTCGCCATTTAAAGTGGTACGCGAGCTGGGTTTAGAACGTCGTGAGACAGTTCGGTCCCTATCTGCCGTGGACGTTTGAGATTTGAGAGGGGCTGCTCCTAGTACGAGAGGACCGGAGTGGACGAACCTCTGGTGTTCCGGTTGTCACGCCAGTGGCATTGCCGGGTAGCTATGTTCGGAAGAGATAACCGCTGAAAGCATCTAAGCGGGAAACTTGCCTCAAGATGAGATCTCACTGGGATCTTGAATCCCCTGAAGGGCCGTCGAAGACTACGACGTTGATAGGTTGGGTGTGTAAGCGCTGTGAGGCGTTGAGCTAACCAATACTAATTGCCCGTGAGGCTTGACCATATAACACCCAAGCAATTTGCTGTGCAGATTGCGGTGGTGAAGACGAAACAAACCGAAAGTTCGAAGCGACCCACAAAGATCACATATCCGAATTGGCTGGCGTGTCTGCAAAGACGCACTGGCAACCGAATTTCTTGACGACCATAGAGCATTGGAACCACCTGATCCCATCCCGAACTCAGCAGTGAAACGATGCATCGCCGATGGTAGTGTGGGGTTTCCCCATGTGAGAGTAGGTCATCGTCAAGATTCATTTCGCAAAACCCCTATCTGCGTGAGCAGGTAGGGGTTTTGTCTTTCTGGCTGTCCAATACAGCGACTGAAAAGCCGATCTGGATCGCATCAGCCCCGCGCCAATTCGGCCAGGTGCGCCGTCGCTTCTTCGCTCTTGAGCACCAGTACATCCCCCTCAAGCGAATCAAGCACCACCTCGGCGGTATTGCCGATCAAGGCGCCAGATATCCCCGTGCGCGCCACGGTGCCGACGATGGTGACCACCGCATCGATCTGTTTCTCGGCATAGGGAATCAGTACATCGGCCGGCCCTTCGGCGACATGCAGGCGTTCTTCGCTGATATCGAACTCCGCCTGGAATGCCGAGCACGCTTCGCGGTAGCGTTTTTCGATGGTTTCGCTGAGCTGATACACAGGGTCTGACGCCGAGAGCATCGGCGAGGGATGAGCGCTGATGACGTGCAACTCGCCTTTGGCCAGTCTGGCGATCGCATAGCCATGGTCGATGATGCTGGCATGTAGTCGCCGATGATCCCCGTCCTGATTCCCCACATCCACCGCCGCGAGGATCTTGCCGCCGGTCCAGGGCCGTTCGCTTTTGACCATCAGCACGGCGCAGGGGCATTGGCGCAAGAGTTTCCAGTCGCTGGGTGTAAGCAGTGCCTTGCGCAGCGGATTGTCCGGACGATGCTCCTTGATCACCAGTTCGCACCCTTCGGCTTGCTGCACACTGACAATCGACTCGTGCAGCGTGTCATGCCAGGCCTGCTCATGGGTGACATTGTCGTAGCCATCATCATGCAGCTGGCTACTCAGCAGGCTGAGCAAGGCGCTGTGGTCCTGCTTCTTGTCGCACATCAGCAGATGCAGGCGTGCGCCGGTCACCCCGGCGATCAGCTTGGCCCGAGTCAAAGCCCGGCTGTGGGCGTGCTCGGGGTCGAGTACGACGAGGATGCTGCGAACGGCTTGCATGGGCATGACTCCCTTTGGATATGAAGACCAATGCCTGACTATAGTCGGCGGTCTGTGTCGCGCCGTTTGACGTGTATCAAGCATAGTCGCTGGCGATCGGCATCGCCCTCGGTATAATCCGCGCTCCTGTGATGTCACCCAGCTGTGAGCCTATGTCCCTGACCCCTGAAATCGACGCCTTCCTTGGCTGCCCTACGCCTGACGCCTGGATCGAAGCGGCGCTCGCCGACCAGGAAACCCTGCTGATCGACCACAAGAACTGCGAGTTCAAGGCCGCCAGCACTGCGCTCAGCCTGATCGCCAAGTACAACACCCATCTGGACTTGATCAACATGATGTCGCGCCTGGCCCGTGAGGAGCTGGTGCACCACGAACAGGTACTGCGCCTGATGAAACGTCGCGGCGTTCCCCTGCGACCTGTTTCGGCGGGACGTTATGCTTCGGGCCTGCGCCGCGTTGTGCGTGCCCACGAGCCGGTCAAGCTGGTCGATACCCTGGTAGTCGGTGCTTTTATCGAAGCGCGCAGCTGTGAGCGTTTCGCGGCGCTGGTGCCGCACCTGGATGAGGAGCTTGGTACCTTCTACCACGGCCTGCTCAAGAGTGAGGCACGTCATTACCAGGGCTACCTGAAACTGGCGCACCACTATGGTGAAGAAGCGGATATCGCGCGGGTGGTGGAGAAGGTGAGGGCAGTGGAGGCTGAGCTGATCAGCTCGCCAGACATGGAGATGCGCTTTCACAGCGGCATCCCGATGGCCCAGCCTGCCTGAGGGCGGCCGGGCCTGTGGAGGTGGGTCAGCTCACTGGCGACGGCCGAGCAGCAAGCCGACCACCAACCCGAATCCTGCGGAGATCGCGACGGTCTGCCACGGGTGGCCACCAATATATTCCTGCGTGGCATC
The DNA here is from genome assembly GCA_014268975.2 of Pseudomonas wayambapalatensis. Lineage (GTDB taxonomy): Bacteria > Pseudomonadota > Gammaproteobacteria > Pseudomonadales > Pseudomonadaceae > Aquipseudomonas > Aquipseudomonas wayambapalatensis. The sequence goes on from CP077096.1 coordinate 2,212,345, forward strand.
TACCACCGGCTGTGCCTTCTGCCCCAGACGACTGGTGGCCTGGCGAGCCTGGCGCAGCTTCAGGCCGAGCTGGGCGCGCAAGGTGTCGGCTTCTTCGCCCACCAGTGAAGCGCTATCGTCGAGGAGCTTTTCGGACTCCTCGATCAAGGCCTGCAGCTCGCTGAACACCTGGTCCTTGATCTGATCGCTATCGGCTGTTGCGGTGGATTTCCTGGCCATGAACACGTCCTCGTAGGTGGATTGACTTGTACAGTGGATAACGGCGTGCGTCGAAAGTTGCAACGGCATACCGGCGGCTCGCCGCTACAGTGTAAGATAGCGCTCATTTTCAAGCGGCAGGAAAGACCATGAGTTTCAATCTGGCCAATAGAGACTTCGCCGAACGTGCACAGATCGAGGCGGAAAAATCACGACTGTTCCAGTTTTGGCAGAACAATCTCGGCAAGGCCAAGGGCGAGGCGGCCCGCATGATCGCCGAGAAGCCTCGACGCAAGGGCAAGTGGGCCGAATGGGTCCGTGCCGAGCTGGAGGGTATGTCGCCTCCGGAGTTCGCCGACATGGTGCGCAGCGAAGTCAACAGGATGATGGCGGCGGCCAGCGCCAACCGTTGATCCTCACCAGCCAGCACGCCCAGGCTGCGGTAAATCGAGCTTGCCTTTATCGGTGAAACGCACCGTGCCCAGCGGCCCACCGGCCAGCTTCCCGCGCAACACATAGGGCAATCCTTGTAGCGACTGGGTCTGGCTCAGGCCGTACGCCTGACGCAGGAACGAAAACGCGGTGATACTCACCGGGACCACGATCACCGCCTCGTCATATCGGCCGATATGCCCACGCTGGTCACTGACACCTGCTGCCAGCGGTTGATCGTTCACCTCCAGGTTCAGTGCAATACCGTTGAAGTCCACCGGCGTCTCGTTGGGGTTCTGCACGCGTATCTTCACGGCCATGCGCAACTCCAGGTCCTGTCCGGGCAGGGGCTCGATGCCTATGACATTGATGTTCAGCGGATCGCGGTTGTGCAGCAGCGCACAGGCATTGAGCGCCAGGGCCAGCAGCAGGGCCAGGCAAAGTCGGGCGGTGTTGCGCAAGCAGATGGTCATCGCAAGGGCCTTGGCTGGAGACGGCCTTTGAGTGTGGCAAATACGTCCCATCGTTGAAACCCTCGCTATCGGCCTGAAGGAAACATCGCGAATCAACTCCATTGGTTTTCATGCTTTTGTCGCGAACCTGAAGCGCCTTAGGCTATCCAACGCTTGGGCGCGATTTTTCGTACCGGAGATGAAGGATGAAACCTACACTGCCTTTCCTGGCCATCAGCCTGCTGCTGTGCCTTCCCGCTCACGCGGCACCCGTGCAGATGCCCTTGCTTGCTGCCAGCGACCGCAATAACCCCTACAACAGCCCAATTCAGCGCGCCAACCCCAACAGCCGCCAAGGCAGTGTGCCAGCGACGCCGCCGGTGCGCGGCCCCTCGACCCAGCCCATTGTGCGGCCACCGACGCTGGACAACCGCGGCATCGGCAACGGTGACAACCTGCGCCGTCAACAACAGACCCCGAACCTGGAACCCACTCGGCCACCGCGCGACTCACAACGTGCGCCCTGAGCCTCTTGATTGGAAGGATCCCTGCATGACGCCACGTATCTGGATGACCACCCTGGTTGCTGCCGCACTGTTCCCGTTATTGGCACAGGCTGCCGACGACAAGCAGTTTGCGAGCGAAGAAGGGCAATTGACCGTCAGTACCGTCGCCGATGGTCTGGCCTACCCGTGGGCTCTGGCATTCCTGCCGGGGGGCAAGGATATGCTGGTCACCGAGCGCACGGGTAACCTGCGCATCGTTGGTGCCGAAGGCAAGGTCGGGCCGCCGCTGTCAGGGGTGCCCAAGGTCTGGGCGCAAGGGCAGGGCGGCCTGCTGGACGTGGTGCTTTCGCCGGAGTTCGCCAAGGATCGCACGGTCTATCTGTCGTATGCCGAGGAAGGCGCGGACGGCAAGGCGGGGACGGCGGTCGGACGTGGCCAGCTGTCGCAGGATCGCGCGCGTCTGGAAAATTTCACCGTGATCTTCCGCCAGCAACCCAAGCTGTCCGAGGGTAACCACTTTGGCTCGCGCCTGGTGTTCGACCGCGAGGGCTATCTGTTCATTGCCTTGGGCGAGAACAATCAGCGCCCCACCGCCCAGGACCTGGACAAGTTACAGGGCAAGCTGGTCCGCATCCTGCCCGATGGCGAGGTGCCCAAGGACAATCCCTTCGTCGGCCAGAAGAATGTGCGCCCGGAAATCTGGTCGTACGGGCACCGCAACCAGCAGGGCGCGGCGCTCAACCCCTGGACAGGCAAGCTCTGGACCCACGAGCACGGCCCGCGCGGCGGCGATGAGATCAATATCCCCGAGGCAGGCAAGAACTACGGTTGGCCGATCGCGACCCATGGCATCAACTACTCGCTGCTGCCGATCCCCGAAGCCAAGGGCAAGCATGTAGAGGGTATGGAAGATCCGCACCATGTGTGGGAGAAGTCCCCAGGCATCAGTGGCATGGCCTTCTACGACAGCCCGACCTTCAAGGCCTGGGATCACAACCTGTTCATCGGTGCGTTGGCCACTCAGGAGCTGATTCGCCTGCAACTCGATGGTGACAAGATCGTCCATGAAGAACGGTTGTTGGGGGAACTCAATGCGCGTATTCGCGATGTGCGGGTGGGGCCGGACGGCTACCTGTACGTGCTGACTGACGCCAAGGACGGGGCGCTGCTGAAGGTGGGCCTGCGCGAGGGTTGATGGCGGATCCGGGAAACCCCCATTACCATGGCGTTTTGCCTGCGATCCAACGCCATGACGCCCTACGCCCTTTATCAGCAAGCCATCGAGCAGCAAGGCTTTGCCGCCGACCCTGCGCAGGCCGAGGCCGTTGCCGCCCTGCAGCAGTGCTTCGAGGCGCTGGAGCAGGGGCGCGGCGGTCAGGGCTTCTATCTATGGGGGCCGGTCGGGCGCGGCAAGACCTGGTTGATGGATCAGTTCCAGCAGTGCCTTGCGGTTCCTTCCCGGCGACAGCATTTTCATCACTTCATGGCCTGGGTGCACCAACGCCTGTTTCTGCTGGCTGGCACCGCCGATCCACTGCACGCGCTGGCCCGGGAGCTGGCCAGGGATATTCGCGTACTGTGCTTCGATGAGCTGTTTGTCAGCGATATTGGCGACGCGATCATCCTCGGTCGCCTGTTTCAGGTGCTGTTCGACCAGGGCGTGGTCATCGTCGCTACGTCCAACCAGCCGCCCGATCAGCTGTACCTCGACGGGTTCAATCGTGAGCGCTTCTTGCCGGCCATCGCCGCGATCCAGCGGCACATGCAGGTCATCTCCGTGGCCGGCGAGCAGGACCACCGCCTGCACCCTGGCGAACAGCGTCAGCGTTTCTGGATTGCCGAGGCGGGCAAGCCCAGCGCATTGGCCGAGGTATTCCGGCAACTGAGCGCGGATGACCCCGGCACCGACCAGCCGTTGCAGGTCGGTTCGCGGCAGATCCAAGTGATTCGCCGCAGCGAGCAGGTGATCTGGTGCCACTTCGCCGACCTGTGCGAGCAACCGCTGGCGGCGACTGAGTTCATGGCCCTGTGCGACCGCTATACGGCCATCCTGCTGGAGGGGCTGCCTGCACTGGGCGGGGTGCAACGTGCCGGGCGCATCGCCCGCGGAACCGAGGACGGCGCCCAGCGTGTAGTGGCCGGCGATCGCCAGCTACCGGCGCTGTCGCCCCGCGATGACAGTGTGCGGCGCTTCATCGCGTTGGTCGACGAATGCTACGACCGTCGGGTCGCCTTGTACCTGGAAGCCGAGGTCGCGCTCGAAGCGCTCTACACTCAAGGGTATCTGGCGTTCCCGTTCAGGCGGACCCTGAGCCGGCTGCGGGAGATGCAACTGCAACGCTTCGCCTGAAGGAGCCGACCATGGAGCTGCTGTCGCACCATCTGCTGACCCAGGCCTACAACAACGGCTGGGCCAACCATCGCCTGTACAAGGCATGCCTGCAACTGACCCACGACGAGTTCGTCGCCCCCCGTTGCAGCTTCTTTCCTTCGATCAAGGCCACGCTCAATCACCTGCTGACGGTGGACTGGTTCTACCTCAATGCCCTGGAGTGCGAGCAGCGCGGCGAAGCCCCCGAGGCCGATGGCGAGCGCTTCTTCGAGCCTGAGCAGCCGTTTGCCACCTGTACCGACCTGCATGCCCAGCAGGCCCAGGCCGACCAGCGACTGATCGCGTATTGCCGGCTGTTGCGTGACGACCAGTTGCGGCGCTATGTGAGTATCGTGCGGGCTGACCGGGTCCAGCGCGAGCAGCGCCTGCGCCTGCTCTCGCACCTGTTCGAACACCAGATCCATCACCGCGGGCAGGTGCATGCGATGCTCAGCGACACCTCGGTGCGCCCGCCGCAGCTGGACGAATTCTTCTGCGAGGAGGAAGCGCCCCTGCGCGCGGATGATTTTGCCGAACTGGGGTGGAGCGAAGGGCAGGTCTGGAGGGCGTGACAGCTTCGTTCACAGAGTCTGTTCAGGAGCGGCCTTGTGGCCGTAAAAGACCGCTCCCAGCCTGCAGCAAGGCGAGTGCTACTGCTGCAACCAGTTGATCAAGGCTTTGTGGAACACCTCAGGTTCCTCGATCTGCGGGGCATGCCCCATGCCTTCGAAGGTGACCAGTTGCCCTTGGGGGATCAGCTTGGTCACCTGCGGTCCGAGCACTGCGTATTTGCCCAGGCGTGCCTTGACCTCTGGCGGGGCAATGTCGCTGCCGATGGCGGTGGTGTCTTTGTCGCCGATCAGCAACAGCGTCGGCATCTTCAGGTCCTTGAACTCGTAGACCACCGGCTGGGTGAAGATCATGTCGTAGATCAGCGCCGAGTTCCACGCCACCGCTTCGTGCCCAGGCCCTTTGTTCAGGCCTACCAGCATCTGCACCCAGCGCTCGTATTCCGGCTTCCAGCGCCCGGCGTAGTAGGTGTTGCGCTCGTAGTTGCGCACCCCTTCGGCATCGAGCTTGAGTTCACGCTGATACCATTGATCGACACTGCGATAGGGCACGCCCAGGGCTTTCCAGTCCTCCAGGCCGATCGGATTGACCATGGCCAGGCGCTCCACCTGCTGTGGGTACATCAGCGCATAGCGGGTGGCGAGCATGCCACCGGTGGAGTGGCCCAGCACGCTGACCTTGTCGATGCCAAGCTGTTGGAGCAGTGCATGGGTGTTGTCGGCCAGTTGCTGGAAGCTGTATTGGTAATGCTCGGGCTTGCTCGAGGTGCAGAAGCCGACCTGGTCCGGGGCGATGACCCGGTAGCCGGCTTTGCTCAGGGCCTCGATGGTGGTTTCCCAGGTGGCGGCGCAGAAGTTCTTGCCATGCATCAGCACCACGCTGCGACCATTGGCCTGGCCCTGCGCAGGGACGTCCATGTAGCCCATCTGCAGGGTCTGGCCCTGTGAGGTGAAGGCGAAGTGCTGGAGTGGGTGAGGGTAGGTGAAACCTTCGAGCTGTCTGCCATAGGTGGGCGACTCGGCGGCGATGGCCGAGCTGCCGACGAGGCAGGCCAGGGCCAGGGCGGTTGCGCGCAGCATCGGGGTACTCCGTGTAGGTTCAAGTAGGAAAAGGCGACTGTAGCAGTCAGTTGACCTTCGGAACCGTGAAAGGTGTTACCCGCTGTGAAACCAGCCCAGGGTGATCATCGCGACCACCAGGTAGCGCCCGGCCTTGGCCAGGGTGACCAGCAACAGGAAGCGCCAGAACGGCTCGCGCATGATCCCGGCGATCAGGGTCAAGGGATCACCGATCACGGGCATCCAGCTCAACAGCAGCGACCACTGGCCCCAGCGCTGGTAGCGCCGTTGTGCACTTTGCAGCTGACTGGCGCTGAACGGAAACCAGCGTTTGTCACGAAAGCGCTCGATCGCTCGGCCCAGCAGCCAGTTGACCAGCGAACCGAGCACGTTGCCCAGGGTCGCAATCAGCAACAGCACAAGCCAGGCGTCGGGGTCGCGCAGGAGCAAACCGACCAGCACCGCCTCGGACTGCAGCGGCAGCAGGGTGGCTGCGCCAAAGGCGCTGAGAAACAGCGCCCAGAGACTGAGCATCAGTATTCGGCGACCACAGTGTCCTGGCCGTCCCGGGTCAGGCCGATGACCTGATAGGCATCCTTGTGGTCGCCCATTTCCATGCCGGGCGAGCCCATGGGCATACCCGGCACGGCCAGCCCCTTGAGATCGCTGCGTTTGGCCAGCAGGCGCACCTGTTCGGCGGGCACATGCCCTTCGACGAACTTGCCGTCGATCACGCCGGTGTGGCAAGACGCCAGGCGTGGTGCGACGCTCAGGCGCTGCTTGACCGCGCTCATGTTCGGCTCGACATGGTCGTTGACCGTGAAACCGTTGTCGCGCAGATGGCTGATCCACTGTTTGCAGCAGCCGCAGTTGGGGTCGCGGTAGACATCAATGACCTCGGCGGCCTGGGCCAGGCCACTGATGGCCAGCAGTCCAAAGGCCATCAGGTGTTTGCGTAGCATGGTCGAACTCCTTCAAAAACGCAGGCGCACACCTGCGACCAGACGGGTCTGCGCGGGGTCGTCGCCGTCTTCACGGGCCTGGTCGGCGCGGGTGCCGTGCAAGCGGTTGAAACTGACGCCGACATAGGGTGCGAAGCTGCGCGTGATTTCATAGCGCAGGCGCAGGCCTACTTCGCTTTCGGCCAGCCCCGAACCTTGCTCGCGCCCGGCATCGTTACGGCCGAAAAAGTTGGCTTCGAGGGTCGGTTCGAGGATCCAGCGATTGGTCAGCAGCATAGCGTAACTGGCCTCCAGGCGCAGCGCGGTCTGCTGTCGCTCACCGGCATAGGCGGTGGCCTCGAGCTCCAGCCCATACAGCGGCGTCCCTTGGATGCCGAACGCTGCCCAGGTCTGGCCGCTGGCAGGCTTGAAGTCCTGGCGTATACCGCCGACCAGCTCCCACCAGGGGCTGATGGCATGGCCCCAAAGCGCCTGCAGTTCGGCCTTGTGAGTGATGCCCTGTTCACGTTCACCTTCGCTGCGTAGCCACAGGCGATCGATGTCGCCGCCGATCCAGGCAGTGGCATTACAGTTCAGCAGCCCGCTGTTGTCGAAGTGCTGGTATTCGAGTTGATCGACGATCACCGCCGCGTTCAGCGCATCGTCATGCACCTGGTGGCCCGGCAGAGGGGGAAAGGCTGCGCGGCGGTCGGCATCGGTGATTACCGGCAACGCCGTGGTGGGCTGGGGCGGGTTTTGCTGCGCGCGCACCTCTTCGCTGGCCAGCAGCACCAGCAGGGTCACACTGGCCAGGAGCATGGGCCAGGGTGCCACGGGCAAAGCCGGTGCGGTCCATGCTCTGGGCGAACAGGGTGTAGGCTGGGGCATCGCCCGGCTCGACCAGTATGTCGAAGGTTTCGGCCACGGCGATGCGCAGTTCGTCTACCGTCACCGGCACCACAGGCAGGCCGTCTGCGGCGATCACCGTGAGTTTCAGGCCGGGGATGCGGAAGTCGAAGTAGGTCATGGCCGAGGCGTTGATCAGGCGCAGGCGTACCGTCTCGCCGGGGCGGAACAGGCAGGTGAAGTTGCCCTCCGGTGGCTGGCCGTTGAGCAGGTAGCTGTAGGTGGCCGCGCTGATGTCGGCAAGATCGGTGGGGCTCATGCGCATGTCGGCCCACATCAGGCGCTCGTCGACGGTCTTGCGCCAGCCGTCGCGCGCGACATCCTCGATGAAGTCACCCACAGTGAGCTTGTGGTAGTTGAAGGCGTCGGACTGCTTCTTGAGCGTCGCCAGCAGTGCTTCGGGGGCCTGGTCGCTCCAGTCGCTGAACAGCAGCACATGGTCGCGTTGGTAAGCGTGAGGCTCGGCCTCGCGGGGTTCGATGACGATCGCCCCATAGACCCCCGCCTGCTCTTGCAGCCCGGAATGGCTGTGGTACCAGTAGGTGCCACTCTGGCGCAGGGTGAAGTGGTAGAGGTAGTCGCCGCCAGGCTCGATGCCGGCGAAGCTCAGGCCGGGAACACCGTCCATGTTGGCGGGCAGGATGATGCCGTGCCAGTGGATCGAGGTGGGTTCGGTCAGACGGTTGCGCACGCGCAGGGTCACGCTGTCACCTTCGCGCCAGCGCAACTGCGGGCCGGGCAGGCTGCCGTTGACGGTGAGGGCCGTGCGCGGGCGGCTGGTGATGTTGACGGGAGTCTGGCCAACGTACAGTTCGAAGTCCTGGCCCTGCAGCGGTTGGCCTGGGCGATGGCCTTCGGCGGCGCTGGCCAGTGGGCGCCAGAGGCCCAGGCCGGCCACCGCAGTGGCGGCGCCGAGGCCTTTGACGAAGGTACGACGGGAGGGGCTGTGGGGCATGAATGGGCCTCAGGCAGGGCTTGGGTAGAGGCCTTGTCGCGATCGGGCGCGCCTTTCGAAGCCGCGGGCTTGCCTGCGAACGGGCCATGGAATAGCCCGATGATCCACCGCCATCCCTGTCAGCCAGCTGAGGCTGTCATTACAGCGCTGTCAGCTTAGGGCCTGCTGCGCAGGCAGGTCACGCATCAGCAACCCGAACTCGAGCGATACCTGTTCGGGAATCGGCAGGTACACCAGGTGCCCGTCGCCTGGCGCCACCTCGATGGCCTGGCCTTGGCGATCACCCAGCCGGTCGAGTTCGAAGTGGTAGTTACCGCGAGGGGTCATCAGTTCGAGGGTGTCACCCAGCGCAAAGCGGTTCTTCACCTTTACCTCGGCCAGCCCGCCGAAACGCAGGCCCGTCAGTTCGCCAACGAACTGCTGGCGCTCCGAAACCGAGTTGCCACGCTGGTAGTTCTGGTATTCGTCGTGCACATGGCGGCGCAGGAAACCTTCGGTGTAGCCGCGCTGGGCCAGGGACTCGAGGTTGTCCATTAGGCTGCGGTCGAAGGGGCGACCGGCGACAGCGTCGTCGATCGCCTGGCGGTAGGACTGCACGGCACGGGCGCAGTAGAAGTGCGACTTGGTCCGTCCTTCGATCTTCAGCGAGTGCACGCCCATCCGGGTCAGGCGCTCGACGTGCTGTACCGCGCGCAGATCCTTGGCGTTCATGATGTAGGTGCCGTGTTCGTCCTCGAACGCAGGCATCTCTTCGCCAGGGCGATTGCCCTCCTGCAACAGGAACACCTCTTGGGTGGGCGCGCCAATGCCCAAGGTCGGTTCGCACTCACGGACGATCTCGCCGGTGGCGTTTTCCCCTGCCGGGGTCGCCTGGTACTTCCAGCGACAGGCGTTGGTGCAGCTACCCTGGTTGGCGTCGCGCTTGTTCAGGTAGCCCGACAACAGGCAGCGCCCGGAGTAGGCCATGCACAGTGCGCCGTGGACGAAGACCTCCAGTTCCATGTCGGGCACCTGCTGACGGATTTCCTCGATCTCTTCCAGCGACAGCTCGCGCGACAGAATCACCCGGCTCAGGCCCAGTTGCTGCCAGAACTGCACGCTGGCCCAGTTCACGGTGTTGGCCTGCACCGACAGGTGCACGGGCATCTGCGGGAAATGCTGGCGCACCAGCATGATCAGCCCCGGATCGGACATGATCAACGCATCGGGCGCCATCTCGATCACGGGCGCCAGGTCCTTGAGGAAGGTCTTGAGCTTGGCATTGTGCGGCGCGATGTTGACCACCACGTAGAAGCGCTTGCCCAGGGCGTGTGCTTCCTGGATGCCCTGTGCCAGGTTGGCGTGGTCGAATTCGTTGTTGCGCACCCGCAGGCTGTAGCGTGGCTGGCCGGCGTAGACCGCATCGGCGCCATAGGCGAAGGCGTAGCGCAGGGTCTTCAGGGAGCCGGCAGGGGCCAGCAGTTCGGGCTTGGCGAGAAGGTTCATGGGTGCACCAGGGCAAAAGGTGCGGATGCTAAGGCGCGACTGGCGAAGCAGTGTTGATCTGGGTCAAACGGCGTTGATGGCACTTTTGCCGCTTCGCTACGCACTAACGTCCAGGACAATCGAGGAATGCCCATGAATCAAACCGCTCTCCAGAACAGAGCCCTGGCCGTATTGCTGGCGCTGGTCACCGTCGCATTCGTCTGGATCCTTTTGCCTTACTACGGTGCCATCTTCTGGGCCGTGATCCTCGGCATCCTGTTCGCGCCGTTGCAACGCAACCTGCTGCTGCGTTTCAACCGGCGGCGCAACCTGGCAGCCGGGGCCACCTTGGCCACCTGCCTGATGATTGCGATCCTGCCGGTGATCATCATCAGTGCCCTGCTGGTGCAGGAGGGCGCCACCCTGTACCAGCGCATTGAAAGCGGCCAGCTGGATATCGCCGGCTACATCGAGCGCGGCAAGGACATGCTGCCGCACTTCGCCCAGAACGGTCTGGACCGCATGGGCATGGGCAACCTCGATGGCCTGCGCGACAAGATCACCAAGTGGGCGACACAGGGCAGTCAGTTTCTGGCCGGGCAGGCATTCAGCTTCGGCCAGGGCACCTTCGACTTCCTGGTGAGTTTCGGCATCATGCTCTACCTGCTGTACTTCTTTTTGCGTGAGGGGCCGGAGCTGGCGCGTAAGGTGCGCCAGGCCGTGCCGCTACCCGAGCAGCAGAAGCGCCGCTTGCAGCTGAAGTTCAACCGGGTGGTGCGGGCCACGGTGAAGGGCAACCTGTTGGTGGCGATCACCCAGGGGGCTCTTGGCGGTTTGATTTTCTGGGTGCTGGATATTCCCAGTGCGCTGGTGTGGGCGGTGCTGATGGCGTTTTTGTCGCTGTTGCCTGCGGTGGGGGCCGGGATCGTCTGGGGGCCGGTCGCAGTGTATTTCCTGCTGACCGGCGCTATTTGGCAAGGCATCGTGCTGACGGCGTTCGGCGTGCTGGTGATCGGGCTGGTGGACAACCTGTTGCGCCCGATCCTGGTGGGCAAGGATACGCGCATGCCCGACTACCTGATCCTGGTGTCGACCCTGGGCGGTCTGGCGGTGTTCGGCCTCAACGGTTTCGTGATCGGGCCGCTGATCGCCGCGTTGTTCATCTCCAGCTGGACGATCTTCACCGAGAGCACGCCACAGGTGCAGTTGCCGTGAGGCTGTTCAGTCACGCTCCAGGATGAAGAACTGAAACAGCGCCTGGGTATCAGGGCAGGCGGCGATCGTACCGGTGACCTTCAGGCCCAGACGCTTGGCTTCGGGCTCGATGGCGACCAACACCGGGGTATGGCCGAAGACGATGATTACACCGGCTCGTCGCACACGTCGGCTCAGTGCCTGGAAGAGGCGGGTGGCCTGCTGGCGGAGCATGACCTCGGCATTCAGGAAGCGCAGGATCAGCACGTCGCAACTGTCGGCGGCGGCCGAATCAGTGGCGTCGGCAATGTCGAACTTCAGGTTGGGCAGTCGCTGATGCGTGCGGGCATGGGCGATCATGGCAGGGGATACGTCGCTGCCCAGGCACTGCGCGTCGGGCAGCCCTTGTGCGAGCGTTGCGATGAAGGTGCCGGTCGAGCAGGCGGGGTCGTGTATCACGGCGCCGGGAGCAAGGCGCTTTTGCAGTGTCGCCAGGCAGTGCTCGCGAAAATGCCGTTCCTGTGCGTCCAGGCGCCGGGCTAGCTGCGGGGTGTCATTCCAGAATGATGCAGGTGCTACTAGCTCTTGGCCCTGTTCGTCCACGACCGGAAAGGGGAAGTGGATGCTGGTGTCGTTGCTGCGCCGGGCCTGGGCGAACACCTGGTGTTTTTCGTCGGTGGACAGCGTCCGATAGTGCATCTGCAGGCGGTTGCCACACTGTCGGGTTCTGAGCAGCGGCCCCAGCAACATGGCCGGTGTCAGTCGGCTTCCCAACTGCCCCTGTTCATCCAGCAGCTTGCGCCCCAGGTATTCGAGGTTTTGCAGGCGGAGTATGAACAGGTTGTTCAGACCATGGCCAACAGGTTCTTCCAGCGTTGCGACCCCGCCTGGAGTATGGGCGCGTGAGGGCAGGTGCCGGGCCAGCCAGCGTTCGTGTCGGGCGTGTTCTGGTTGCATGGCGACCCCTCAAGGTTGCTGACTTCGGTGGGCGAGGCCCCTGGGCCCGGGGCAGACGACATTCCCGCTGCAGACGAGGTGGAAACGTTCGAGTCCGGGAACCACGACGTTCACCAGGCTGATGCCTTCGTGGCCTTGGAACAGCTGGCAGATACCGGCTTGCCTGCCATGGCGTTGAAGGTCTGCGTACAGATATCGCAGCTGTTGACGCACACTGCATCGAGGGCCTGGGTCAGGCAGCGCCATCGTGTGTCCTGCTTTTTCCAGCAGTACGTCGAGGTCGAACTGCAGGCACGATTGCAGGCGAGGAAAAGGCCGCAGCAGGCGTTCGGCCAGTTTCAGCTCATCCAGCGCACCGGGGGGGCGACTGTTGAGCTGTACCTGAACCAGTTCGGTGACCGCGCGGCGCACGGCATGCCAGGGGTCGAGCGAGGCGCCTGCGCCGAACAGCGCGCCATGCAGGCGTGATGCTTGCGACATGCGCAGTGCCAGATAGGTGCTGCTGGCAAACTCGCTGCTGATGTCCAGAACACCAATTGGCGCTTCCAGGCAGTCCTCGGCATGCTGCCAGATGCGTCCGAGCTCGGTGTGCGTGCCGGGTTTGCTTACCCAGCGCAAGGGGGAGGGTTGTCTGTAGTAGTAATGACGCAGGAAGAACAGCGACAGCGCATCGCGTTCGATGCTCTGGTTCAACGCATGCAGTATGGCTTCCTGGAGGGTTGCGCCGATGGCTGACCCATCATTGCTGCTGTAGCGTCGGAGCCCACGAAGGTCGAAGGTTTCGCCGGCAGCCGGGTGATCGGCGTAATCCGGCCGCGTGAGGCACAATGGATAGTCGAACAGCCATTGGCCGTCCAGGTCGTGGTAAGCCTGGCACGCCAGTTTCTCGTGGGGCTGTGCCGCAAGCCAGGGTTGCAGCATGTCATCTTGCAGGGTAGGCATTCGGGCCAAGTCGCTGGCCTCGTTGAGGTGAGCATTACGGGTAAGGTGTTCATCGAGAAAGTGCTCCAATGCCTCGAAGCGTGCGCCGACCCGAGCCTCTTGCTCCAGGCCTTTTCCGCAGCCTTGGCTGGTAGCCCCGGTCTGTGAGCTGAGGCCTATGCGGGCCGAGCCGACCCATGTGCCTTCCCAGTGCTCTTCAACGTTCAGCGCCAGTTGTGCGAGTTGTTCATCGATGCGTTGCCTTGCCGTTGCCAGGGGGAGTTCACGTTCAGCCACGTACGTCATATGCATGCTGACTCCTGGGAGCAAGGCGGCTTGAGGGCCGCCTTGCAGGCTGGATTATTCGCGTTCGAGCTCGACGTGCTCGTGCTCGGCCAGTTGCATTGCGTCTGCGTGCTCGGTAGTCAGTTCGCCAGCCGCCTGATCAACCACGACCTCTGCTTCCAACTCGTTCAGTTTGTTGCTCATGCCACGATAAATGTATCCCATGGTGAAACTCCTTCTTGAACTCTGAGGGTTGTTGGCGGCGTTCTAAGGCCGCCGACGCAGTGTTCGTCAACAAGACGGTCTACGGAAAGGGAGGGTGCGCGGGGAGCCGTGTTAATGAAATGTGCGGTCACGGTTATGGCAGTTGACTGCATGCTTTCGCAGATCAATCCGCCCACACAGAGGGCTCAGGAGAAAGGAGGCGAGCTTTTGACAGCGGTCTGAGGGAAGGAATGAAGCAGTACCTTCGCGCAGTATCTGTAGGCGCTTTCTATTTGAATGGCGATAACTGCTTTTTGGTCATGCTTTCATACTGCCTTCGATGTTTTTTCAGGATGGTCGAAGGCAATATGCTTGGCCGCCAGGTGCTTTTGTATTATTTCAGCGTGTAAGAAACACCTATGTAGGCTGCAAAGCCCTCCCCAGGGGTCGAGCGCGCCATGTCGCTACCCTGGTCGTCATAGCCTGGGGTTACCGTGGCCGCATAGCGTTCGCCCGTCAGATTGCGCAGATCGATCCAGGTCTGCCAGTCCTGCTTCGGTGAGTCCCACCCCAGGCGCGCGCCAAGCAAGGCGTAGTCGTCAGCGTGATAGCTGTTGGCGTAGTCAACCTGCACCTTCGAGGCCATCTGTGTATTCACACCGGCGTAGAAACCGCTGGGCCAGTCGTAGCGCAACTCGGCCTGGTAGTAATGCATCGGGATACCGGGCAGGCGGTTGTCGCCGAAGCGGTCATCGTCGCGGTAATGGAAGTCGCTGAAGGTGTAGGCCTGGCGCAGCGACAGCTTGCCGACGCCCGGCTGTTGCCACAGCGTGCTGTCCAGGCCTGCCTCGACGCCCTGGTGCACAGTGGGGCTGGCGTTGTACTCCTTGAACGGCTGGCCCGGCACGATTTCGACCGCCAGCAGTTCATGGCGCACCTGCGAGTAATACCAGGCCAGGTCCCAGCGCCCCAGGATCGACTCGCCACGGGCTCCCAGCTCCAGCGTGGTGGCTGTCTGGTTCTGCATCTCGATGGGTTGCGTCGCGACGGTCGAACTCCAGATCAACGACCAAGGATGCGGTGGCTCGACGGAGCGGCTGAGGTTGCCGTAGACCTGGGTCTGCGGGTCGATGTCGTAACGCAGGCCCAGGCGCGGTGCATAGTCCCAGTCGTGCTGGCTGACCTTACCGCCGTTGGCAGGGAAGGTGACGGCACTTTCGCGGCGGGTGTAGATCATGGCAAGGCCGGTGGTCAGCCACAGGTTCGGCACCAGCTCCAGGTCGTTGCCCAGGTGCAGCACGGTGTCCGAGCCCTGGTAGCTGAAGTCGCGGCTGCGTGGGCCGAACACATCGCCATTGCGCACGAACTGCGAGGCGCCGCTGTTGGGCAGGTGCTTGGTAGTGCGCCAGCCAACGGTGGTCTTGCTCTCGTGGCCGAACAGGGTATCGCGACGCAGGTAGTTGAGCGTGCCGCTGACATCGGTGTAAGCCACTTTCAGGCGCATCGGGCCTTCGCGCAGGTCCATTGGGTAGTCGTGGTAGACCAGCCCGGCCTCCAGACGTGAGTCATCATCGAGGAAGAAGGTGGTCTTGTTGCCCACCCAGGTGCTGCCAGGCTGCGGACGGCTGTCATCGCGGGCGAGATAGGCCGGGTTGGCGGCGCGCGGGTGGTGCTTGATCTGGTCCTTGGTCAGACGCCCGGCCAGGTCGTTCTCGGTTTCCCGGTAGCGCAGGTAGAAGCGTGTTTCCAGATTCGGGTTGAAGCGATAGCCGACGTTGGCGGCGATGCCCTTGGCACTGCCGCTGCTGTGTCGCTGGTAGCCGTCGTACTCGGCGTCGGTCAGCGCCACGTAGTAGTCGAGATTGCCCAGCACCTGGCCAGAGCTGATGTGCCGGCGCTGGTAGCCGTGGCTGCCGGCCTCATAGCGCAGTTGCAGGGGCGCGGCGTCGTGGCCGGTGTGGGTCACGTAGTTGATCGCGCCGCCGAGGGCCAAGGCGCCCTGGTCGAAGCCGTTGGCACCGCGCAACACCTCGGCACGGCTCAGCCACAAGGGTTCGAACAGCTCGTAGGGCGTACCGCCGGGGCCGGTCAGCGGCAGCCCATCGAACATCGTGTAGACCCCCGAGCCATGGGCGCCTGGCGCGCGGTTGATACCCGAGCCCCGGATCGACAGCTTGATCCCGTCGTTGCCCGCCGACTGGGCGAATACCCCCGGCTGGTAGGCCAGTACATCCTGGTTGCTGGCCACACGCCCCTGGCCGACGCTGTCCATGTCCACGAGGTTGCTGGCGCCGGGTATCTCACGCAGTCGTTCGGCAGCGGCTTCCTGCTCGGACTGCTGGCGGTCCTGGATCAGCACCTGTTCGAGCTCGATGCGCTCGGCGGCGTGGGAGGCGGTGCCGGCCAGCAGGGCCAGCAGCGAGAGGGGGAGGTTCGGACGCATGGGCAGGGGGTTCCAGATCGGGTGCGGGTGTGTGACGCTGCAACTGTCAGACGAAGCACAGTTGTCGATCTGCAGAGCGCAGCGATGGCTCGTGCGTGTTAGCCTTGAGCGGTTCCTGCCGTTTCGGACGCCCTATGGCCAACCACAAGATCGAAATTCGCCGTCGCAATATCGAGAAAATTCTCCAGGCCGCCGAGCAGGTGTTCGCCGAGCAAGGCTACGGCGTCACTTCCATGGGCGACATCGCCGAGCGCGCGCAGTTGCCGCGTTCCAACCTGCATTACTACTTCAGTACCAAGGATGAGCTCTATCGTGCGGTACTGCAGGACTTGCTGGACGTCTGGAAGCAGGATGCCCTGTGTTTCGAGCGCTTCGAAGACCCACGCGTCGTGCTGACCAGCTATATCCGCGCCAAGATGGGACACTCGCGCTCGCGGCCGCTGGGCTCGAAAGTCTGGGCCGAGGAAATCCTCCACGGCGCGCCGCTGCTGGGCGACAGCCTGGACGATTCGCTGGTGCCCTGGGCGCAGTTGAAGGAAGCCAAGATCCGTCGCTGGGTGGAGGAGGGGCGCATCCTGCCGGTCGAGCCGTCGGCGCTGCTCTACATGATCTGGGCTTCGACCCAGCATTACGCCGATTTCGGTTACCAGGTGGCTTTGCTCAATGACGGCGAACCGCTGTCGGACATGGCGTTCGAGCGGGCGGTGCAGACGGTGACCAGCGTGATTCTGCGGGGCATTGGGCTGGAGCCTTGAGCCTGCCGGGGTGCCTGACAACCCCGGCGAGGGATCTTGCAGGGTTCAAAATCTGAAGGCCAGCCCAGGTCAGCTCGCTTCACGATAGGGGTTGCGCGGATCCTGGGTCCAGTTCAGGTACGGCTTGCCGGTCTCCTGGGCCACCATGTCGATGCAGTTTTCAACCGGGCAGGTGATCTGGCACAGGTTGCAACCCACGCATTCGGCCTCGATCACGCTGTAGACATGCGTTCCATCGGCCTGCAGGGTGTTGGCGATGGCCTGGTGCGAGGTGTCTTCGCAGGCGATGTGGCAGCGTCCGCAGCCGATGCAGGCATCCTGGTCGATATGCGCCACCGACTTGTAGTTGATGTCCAGGTACTTCCAGTCGGTGGTGTGCGCCACGGCCTGGCCGCGGAAGGCTTCCAGGCTGCGGTGCCCGTGCTGGTCCATCCAGCGCGCCAGGCCATCTTTCATGTCTTCGACGATGCGAAAACCGTGCAACATCGCCGCCGTGCACACCTGCACCGCGCCGCTGCCCAGTGCGATGAATTCCGCGGCATCGCGCCAGTTGCCGATACCACCGATGCCGCAGATCGGCAGGCCCCGGGTTTCAGGATCGCGCGCAATCTCGGCGACCATGTTCAGCGCGATCGGTTTGACCGCCGAGCCGCAGTAACCGCCGTGGGTGCTCTGGTCTCCGACGATGGGGTGGGCGACCATGCGGTCCAGGTCGACACTGGTGATCGAGTTGATGGTGTTGATCAGCGACACGGCATCGGCGCCGCCTCGATGTGCGGCGCGGGCTGATTGGCGGATGTCGGTGATGTTGGGCGTGAGCTTGACGATCACCGGCAGCGAGCAGTGCGTCTTGCACCAACGGGTGACCATTTCCACGTATTCCGGCACCTGACCGACCGCCGCGCCCATGCCGCGCTCGGGCATGCCGTGGGGGCAGCCGAAGTTCAGCTCGATGCCATCGGCGCCAGTGGCTTCGACCAGCGGCAGGATGAACTTCCACGATTCCTCCACGCACGGCACCATCAGCGACACCACCAGCGCCCGGTCGGGCCAGTCCTTCTTCACCTGGGTGATTTCACGCAGGTTGATCTCCAGCGAGCGGTCGGTGATCAGCTCGATGTTGTTGATGCCCTGCACCTGGCGGTTGGCGCCGAAGTGCGCGGAGTAGCGCGACGACACGTTGACCGCCGCCGGGTCCTCGCCAAGGGTCTTCCAGACCACGCCACCCCAGCCCGCCTCGAAGGCGCGGACTACGTTGTAGGCTTTGTCGGTCGGTGGCGCGGACGCCAGCCAGAAAGGGTTGGGTGCCTTGATACCGGCGAATTCGATGGACAGATCGGCCATTTACGCTGCCTCCACATTGAGCATGAGTTGGGCATGGATGGCTTCGGCGGCCAGCTTGCCATGTTGCACGGCCTGGACGGTGAGGTCCTGGCCCAGGGCGGTGCAGTCGCCACCGGCATAGATGCCGGGCAGGCTGGTGCGCATCTGCTCGTCGACGCAGATACGTTCGCCATCGCGCGCCAGTTGCGCCGCTACCGGGTCCTTGAGCGCTGCGTCATCGAAGCATTGGCCGATGGCCTTGAAGATCGCGTCGGCGGGCAGCTCGAAGGTTTCGCCGGTATCGGCCAGTTTGCCTTCGACCTGTTCGGTGCGTACGAAACGCATCCCTTTCACGCGGCCCTGGTCGTCCAGCAGCACAGCATCGGGCCGTGCCCAGGTGTGCAGGCGCACCTGGTTGGCCTTGGCGATGTCCTGCTCGTGGCCGGTGGCGCCCATGTCGGCGGCACCGCGGCGATACACCAGGTTGACGTCGCGCGCACCCAGGCGGCTCATCTGCACTGCCATGTCGATGGCGGTGTTGCCCGCGCCGATCACCAGGCAGCGGTCGGCCAGCGGCAGTTGGCTGAGGTCGTCGGCCTGGCGCAGTTCACGGATATAGTCGGTGGCGGCCAGCACCCCAGGGGCCTCCTCGTCAGGCAGGCCGAGCTGGCGCACGGCATTCAGGCCAAGGCCCAGGAACACCGCGTCGTACTGGTCACGCAATTCGCCCAGGGTGAGGTTGTCGCCCAGGCGTTGGCCATGGCGGATCTCGATGCCACCGATGCCGAGCAGGAAATCCACCTCACGCTGGGCATAGTCGTCCACCAGCTTGTAGCGCGCGATGCCGTACTCGTTGAGGCCGCCAGCCTTTTGCTGTGCCTCGAAGACCACCACGTCATGACCATGCAAGGCCAGGCGGTGCGCACAGGACAGCCCGGCGGGGCCGGCCCCGACCACGGCGATGCGTTTGCCGGTGCTGGGCGAGCGTTTGAACGGGTGCTCGCTGAAACCGGCGTTGTCCAGGGCGTAGCGTTGCAACTGGCCGATCAGCACCGGCGCGCACTCCTGGGCGTTGTTGCGCACGCACGCCTGCTGGCAGAGGATTTCGGTCGGGCACACGCGGGCGCAGCTGCCACCGAGGATGTTCGCCGACAGGATCCGCTCGGCGGCGCCCTGCAGGTTTTCATCACTGATGCGGTGGATGAATGAAGGGATGTCGATTTCGCTCGGGCATGCATTCACACAGGGGGCGTCGTAGCAGTACAGGCAGCGCGCGCTTTCCACGGCGGCCTGGCGTGCGGTGAGGGGTGGGGCGAGGTCGGTGAAGGCGTCGGCGAGCTGCTCGGCGCTGGCCCTCGGGCGCGGCAAGTGGTTCAGGGTGTCGATCACGGTTGTAGCCTCTCTCTTTTTTATGGGTACAGGCGGCGGTTACTCGCCCGTCCGTTCTGGGATGGCAGTCAACAGGTGTGTCTGGATTGTTATTGCCGGAGGCGCTGCGGCCCCCGGCTGTTATGGGCTGCTCAGCGGCTGACCGGTATCGGCCGCTGCTGCTCGGCCCGTCGCCCGAGGACCTCGTACACCGAGGGGTAGGCGGGCCTTTCCACGTAGCGCCCCGCGCCCGGCTCGGCGCGCAGGTCGCCATCGGCCCAGAGCACTCGCCCCTGACTGATGGTGTGGCTGGGAATGCCGCGCACCGTGCGACCTTCGAAGATGTTGAAGTCGACCTTCTGGTGATGGGTGCTGGCAGAAATCGTGCGTGTGCCCTGCGGATCCCAGAGCACAAGGTCGGCGTCGGCACCCACGCGGATGGCGCCTTTGCGTGGGTACAGGTTGAAGATCTTGGCCGTATTGGTCGAGGTCAGTGCCACGAACTCATGCATCGACAGGCGCCCGCTGTTCACGCCAGCGTCCCACAACACCGCCATGCGGTCCTCGATGCCGGCGGTGCCGTTGGGGATGCGGCTGAAATCATCGCGGCCCATGGCTTTCTGCTCGGCGCAGAAGCAGCAGTGGTCGGTGGCGGTGGTGTGCAGGTTGCCCGATTGCAAGCCGCGCCACAGGGCTTCCTGGTGTTCGCGCGGACGGAATGGCGGGCTCATCACATAGCCGGCAGCGGTGGACCAGTCGGGGTTGCGATAGACGCTGTCGTCGATCAGCAGGTGCCCGGGCAGCACCTCGCCATACACCGGCTGGCCCTTGGCCCGAGCGTAGGTGATCTCATCCAGCGCTTCTTTGCTCGAGATGTGCACCAGGTACAGCGGTGTGCCCAGCGTTTCGGCAATACGGATGGCGCGGCTGGCCGCCTCGCCCTCGACCTGCGCCGGACGCGACAGCGGATGGGCCTCGGGGCCGGTGATGCCCTGGGCCAGCAGTTTCTTCTGCAGGTGGAACACCAGCTCGCCGTTCTCCGCATGCACGGTCGGTACCGCGCCCAGTTGCAGGCAGCGCTCGAAGCTGGCGACCAAGGTGTCGTCGGCGGCCATGATCGCGTTCTTGTAGGCCATGAAGTGCTTGAAACTGTTCACGCCGTGGTGGGCGACAAGTTCGCCCATTTCCTCGGCGACCTGCTCGCTCCACCAGGTGATTGCGACGTGAAAGCCATAGTCGCTGGCCGACTTCTGCGCCCAGCCGCGCCAGGTGTGGAAGGCCTCCAGCAACGACTGCTGCGGGTTGGGGATGACGAAGTCGATGATCGAGGTGGTGCCGCCGGCCAGGCCTGCGGCGGTGCCGCTGAAGAAGTCCTCGCTGGCCACGGTGCCCATGAATGGCAACTGCATGTGAGTGTGCGGGTCGATGCCGCCGGGCATCAAGTATTGGCCGCTGCCGTCCAGGACCTGGCAACCGCTGGGCACTTCGAGGTCTTTGCCAATGGCGCGGATCAGGCCATCGGCACACAGGACATCGGCGGGATAGCTTTCTTCGTGGGTAACCACGGTGGCGCCACGGATCAACAGGGACATACCGTCTTCCTCGCAGGCTGACCGGTCGTTTTGCCGGTTCTTGAAATTGTTTTTTGCCAGCGGTTGGAGGTTGCGTTGCAATCCTGTCAGTGCTGACAAGATTGGAATCTAGATGCTGATCAAGGATTGATCAAGAAAAAATTTTATGAGTTTACATATTAAATAAATAATTGAAATTTAAGGTTTTTTTGAATAAATCACCAAAATGGACAGGCTGCTCACCATTTTGACGCACTTGACAAGAAGCAGATTTGGTCAAGATTTTCCATGCGAAATCAGCCGTTTGAAACCTGGCTTGCCGGCGCGAACCACGCCGCGCAAAAACCAGGCTGCACCAGATTGAAACCCGGTGCGCAGGCCAGGGCGGGCCTCCACCAGCAAAACGTCAGGGCAGGGCATGACCGTACCTTTCCCTGGCGCAACTCAATGCCTTGCAAATCAGTGAATTACCTCCAGTCGGCGGTAGCCGGCAGGGTTGGCCCGGGCCAATCCGGCATGCAATTTGAGTGCGGCCACAACCGCCAGGCCGGACCGGAGGTGCAGTACAGGTGAGATGTGTAACTCCGGCCATCGATTCAGCCGATGAGCGAATAACTAGAACAATCTGGAGAAGGCCCCATGCAACAGAGCAGATCGCAAGTGATCGAGCAGCACGGGCTGTACGAGCTGTCCGAAGGCACTGACGTCCTCGACAGCCCTCGCTACAACCACGACATCGCTCCGACCAAGGTGCACCAGCGTACCTGGAACAAATGGCACATCACCGCCTTGTGGGTCGGCATGTCCATCTGCGTCCCCACCTACACCCTCGGCGGGGTACTGACCGCCTACTTCGGCCTGAGCGTCGGCGAGGCGCTGCTGGCGATCTTGCTGGCCAACCTCATCGTGCTGATTCCGCTGACCCTCAACGCTTTTCCCGGCACCAAGTACGGCATTCCCTTTCCGGTACTGCTACGCGCTTCGTTCGGCATCCTCGGCTCCAATGTGCCGTGCCTGATCCGCGCGGTGGTGGCGTGCGGCTGGTTCGGTATCCAGACGATGTTCGGCGGTCTTGCCATCCACCTGTTTTTGGGTTCGCTGTTCGATGGCTGGAAGAGCCTGGGCGGAACCGGCGAGGTGATCGGTTTCATGCTGTTCTGGCTGCTCAACCTGTGGGTGGTGCTGCGCGGCTCGGAGTCGATCAAGTGGCTGGAAACCCTGTCGGCACCGCTGCTGGTGGCGGTGGGCGTCGGCCTGCTGTTCTGGGCGCTGCCGCACATGTCGATGAGCGAACTGCTGGCCCAGCCGCCCAAGCGCCCGGAAGGCGCCAGCGTGATCGGCTATTTCTGCGCGGGGCTGACGGCGATGGTCGGGTTCTGGGCCACGCTGTCGCTGAACATTCCCGACTTCAGCCGCTACGCCAGAAGCCAGAAGGACCAGATTCTCGGGCAGATCTTTGGCCTGCCACTGACCATGTTCCTGTTCGCAGCCCTGGGTGTGGTCATGACCGCCGCCTCGGCATCGCTGGTGGGGGAAACGGTGTCGGACCCGGTGAACCTGATCGGACGTATCCAGAGCCCGGGCTGGGTGGCGCTGGCCATGGCGCTGATCATCATCGCCACGCTGTCGACCAACACGGCGGCGAACATCGTCTCACCGACCAATGACTTCCAGAACATCGCCCCGCGCCTGATCGGGCGCAGCCGTGCGGTGTGGCTGACCGGTTTCATCGGTTTGGCGCTGATGGGCCACGAACTGCTGAAAAAGCTTGGCTGGATCGTTTCCGACCTGAGCCTCGAGAGTGTCTATTCCAACTGGCTACTGGGCTATTCGAGCCTGCTCGGGCCGATTGCCGGGATCATGGTGGTGGACTACTTCCTGATCCGCCGCCAGCAACTGGACCTTGCCGGGTTGTACCGCGATGACGTGTACCCGGCCTGGAACTGGGTCGGGTTCCTGGCGTTCGCGGTGCCGGTGGCGCTGACCGTAATGTCGATCGGCAACAGCCGCTTCAGCTGGTTCTACGACTATGGCTGGTTTACCGGTTCGCTGCTGGGGGCGGGGCTGTACTACGTCCTGGGCCGCGTCGCGGTGCGTGGAACGGCGCGCCTGGCCAAACCATCACCCTGAATCTGGCTGGCCGCTACAGCCGAATCACCAGAACAAGAAATCGCCTGAGGAGAGTCCCGATGAAACCGATCAAGGAAGTGCTGCACTCCACCGACCACCATGTCGACAGCGAGCGCCTGTGGCAATCGCTGATGGACCTCGCGCGCCTGGGCGCCACGCCCAAGGGCGGGGTCTGCCGATTGGCACTGACCGACCTGGACCGCCAGGCCCGCGACCTGTTCCGGCAGTGGTGCGAGGCCGCAGGTTGTAGCGTCAGCGTCGATGCGATCGGCAACATGTTCGCCCGGCGTCCCGGACGCAACCCCAAGCTGCCACCGGTGATGACCGGCAGCCACATCGACACGCAGCCTACTGGCGGCAAGTTCGATGGCTGCTTCGGGGTGATGGCCGGCCTGGAGGTGATCCGCACCCTGAATGACCTCGGCGTGGAAACCGAAGCGCCGCTGGAGGTGGTGGTGTGGACCAACGAAGAAGGTTCGCGTTTCCCACCGTGCATGATGGGATCAGGGGTGTTCGCCGGCAAGTTCACCCTCGAAGAGACGCTGGCCAAGCGCGATGCCCAAGGGACCAGCGTCGGTGAGGCGCTGCAGGCCATCGGCTATGCCGGCCCGAGGGCCGTGCTGGGGCATCCGGTCGGGGCGTATTTCGAGGCGCATATCGAGCAGGGGCCGATTCTGGAGGATCAAGGCAAGACCATCGGCGTGGTGCTCGGCGCCCTCGGCCAGAAGTGGTTCGACCTGAGCCTGCGCGGCGTCGAGGCGCACGCCGGGCCGACGCCGATGCACCTGCGCAAGGATGCCCTGGTCGGCGCGGCGGCAGTGGTCGCGGCAGTCAACCGCACGGCACTGGCGCATCAGCCCCATGCCTGCGGCACGGTCGGTTGCCTGCAGGCGTATCCGGGGTCGCGCAATGTGATTCCGGGTGAGGTACGCATGACCCTGGACTTCCGTCACCTTGAAGGGGATCGGCTCGATTCGATGATCGCCGAGGTGCGTGAGGTGATCGACAGCACATGTGCCAAACACGGGCTGAGTTTCGAGCTGACGCCAACGGCGGACTTCCCGGCGCTGTACTTCGACCGTAACTGTGTCGATGCCGTGCGTGAGTCGGCCAAGAGCCTTGGCTTGGCGCACATGGATATCGTCAGCGGGGCTGGGCACGATGCGATCTTCCTGGCCGAGCTGGGCCCGGCAGGCATGATTTTCGTGCCGTGCGAGAACGGCATCAGCCACAACGAGATCGAGAACGCTACGCCCGAGGATCTGGCGGCGGGTTGTGCAGTGTTGCTGCGGGCGATGCTGGCAGCGTCGGAGGCCATTGCCCAAGGGCGATTGGCGGCCTGACTGCGAGCGGTGCCTGGCATCGGCTCAGCCGGTGTCAGGCATTGGACATGCCCCTTGCCGACGTGACCGTGCTGGCCGGGCGCTGGGCGTTGCACAAGCGCGGCGATTACTGACGCCCGGCCTGCCTGCTTCAGATCACGCCGCAGGCCACGCGGTCGCCGCCACCGCCCAGGGGCATGGGCATGTCGGCGTGGTTGTCGCCACCGGCATGGATCATCAAGGCGTGGCCCTTGATTTCGGAAATCGTCTTCAGGCGCGGCGCCAGGACCGGATAGGTGGAGGTGCCGTCGGCGCTCACATAGAGTGCCGGCAGGTCGCCCAGATGGCCATTGCCATAGGGGCCCAGGTGCTTGCCGGTCTTGGCCGGGTCGAAGTGACCGCCAGCAGCCAGTGCCGCCACGGCCTTGCCATCTTTCATGCCGGGCGCACAGCTGCCGTTCTCGTGCACGTGGAAGCCATGCACGCCTGCGGGCAGGTTGTTCAGTTTGGGGGTGAAGACCAGCCCGTAGGCCGATTCGCTGATGCTGACCTGGCCGATGGGTTGTGCTTTGCCATCGGCGCTGACTAGGTTGACCGGTACATCGAGGGTGGCGGCGTGGGCGCCGAGGGACAGCGTACCCAGCAGGGCGAGCCAGAGGTGACGTTTCATGTTTGCCTCTTCAATTCAATGACGGGAAAGAGCCTTGGCGGGAACCTGAAAGTTGTTCCGGCGGGAGCGAGAATAAGAAGGGCGGCGCGCGAGTGTCCAACTAAAATTGGTAATTAAAAAAAACAGGAAAATCTATGGAATAAACGACGCAAGACAAGTGTTATGGGGGCTATATCGTCAAGAAGTGCTGTTTCATGAAACAAGGGCGATAAATAACAAGATGAGTTCCCTTCACTTGTAGAAATAATTCGTTCGGCGCACTGTATGAAAAAACATCAAGCCGGAAGTTGCGCAGCAGTTTCCCTTTAGGGCGTATGCAGGTGCCAGGCAACGCACGCGAAGGTTCAGGTGCGCAGCAGGTCGCGGCCAGGCGCCGAGGGCTTGGGGGTGTCATTGAGCAGCGTGCCAATCGTTTGCCTGGCGCGGGACAGCCGACTCATGACCGTGCCGATAGGCACCTCCAGGATTTCGGCGGCCTCCTTGTAGCTGAAGCGCTCCACGGCCACCAGCAGCATCACTTCGCGCTGGCCATCGGGCAGGCTGTTCACCGCCGTGAGGATCTGCTGGTGCATCAGATCGGTTTCTGGGGTGGGCGCGGCCGGGTCGGTCACCGACTCGATGACGCTGTCGTTCCACTCCGAGCGCGAGCGGCTGCGCACGTTGCGCGAGCGCACCTCGTTGATCCAGGTGGTGTGGACGATGGCAAACATCCAGCTCAGCGGCGCAGTGTCCGGTCGCAACTGGTGGGTGCGTTCGAGGGCGCTCCCCCCGGTTCCAGACAGCCTGGTGCGCAAAGTCGATGCACTGATCGCGCAGCACGCCGCCCCGGCCAGCGCTGCCCCGTCTGTTCGGTCGCCCCCGGTTCGGTTGGCTGGCCGTGGCCTTCGCCACCGGCGCGGTGTGTTACGGCCTGGTGCTGCAGGCCGGCTTCATCGGCGAAGCGCTGAACACCGACCGCGCGCTGCAGGCCCCCAGCGTGGCCCAGGTACAGGCCTCGCCCTGGGTGATGCAGGCTGCCAGCTACCAGCAGTTGTACACCCGCGACACGGTCAACTACGTCACCCCTGACACCGACGATGTGCGCAAGACCCTTGCCGACATCCGCCAGATCGATGGCCTCGAGCTGCGTGTGCCAGACCTCAGTGCCGCTGGCCTGACCTTCAAGCGCGTGCAGCGCCTGCGCTTCAACAACAAGGCGCTGATCCAGTTGGTATACCTGCCGCAGCAGGGCGATCCGGTAGCCCTGTGCGTGATGAAGGGGCCCAAGCCCGACCAGTCCATGGTCCAGTTGAACGTCGCGGGCATGGATGTTGTGGTCTGGCGTCAGTCTCAGCTAGGCTACGCGCTGATCGGCGCCCCGGACGGCGTCGACCTCGATGCCGTGGCCCGCGTGGTCGCGGACCGCAGTTCAGGCCAGTTGTATACGGCCAATGCCAGCCTGCCATCGCTGTTGTGGTTCGCCGGTATCCGCCAATAAGGCCCCTGGGGGTGGGCGACCGGATTCTTGGATCGCCTGAATGCCCGCACAGTACCGCCACCACTTCCTCGTTGCCTTCTTCCCGACCCTGTTCACCGGCCTTGCCTGTGCGCTGTTCGTCGAGCGCAATAGCTGGACAGCCCCTCCATCACTGTCCTCTGCGGCCGGCGTTGCCCGCGTTGTCGATGCGTTCGAAGCGGTGTCCGGCCCGCAGCCGGGCTTTCACCGCAATCACGCCAAGGGCCTGCGCGCCAGCCGCGAGCGCCTGGGCGCGGAGTGGGAGCAGGCCTACCGCTGCAGCCCGATCTGGCATTTCGCCTTGGCTGCCGGGGTGTGCGGCGAGGTCGCCTGGGCCGGCGTGATGATGCCCAGTGTCGACCGGGTGGGGCGCTATTTTCCCCTGACCCTGGCCTATGGCGGGCCGGACATACCAGTGCTGGAGCGCCTGCGGCGCGACCTCAGCCAGTTGCCCGCTCCATCCCGGCCCGAGCCCGCAAGCATCGCGCCTGCGTGGGGGCAGCCAGCGATGGGCGCGATGTGGCTGACGTTGCCGGAGCAGGACGGGATGGCGCAGGCGGTCGAACAGTGGTTGATGCAACTGGACGGGCTGGCGGGGCAGCGGTCGTTCGCCGGGCATGCCTTGTTCTGGACCGAAGGCGGGCCGCAGGTGGCGCCGACGCTGTTGGTGAGCCGGGGCTTGCCGGGGGCGGGGTGGTTCGTTGGCATGTTGGGCGGGGAGGGTGGCGGCGCGGCGTGAGCTTGATACCGGCACCGCCCTCATCGCCGTACCTGTGGGAGCGGGCTTGCCCGCGAAAAAGACACCGCGCTGTCTGGCACGAGCTACGCCCGTGCCATGCGCCGCATCGAGGCGCAGCGGGTTGCATCAGCAGCAAGCGGCCACCGCATCAATCTCCACCAGCATGCCATCCAGCGCCAGCCGTGGAACGGGGATCAGGGTGCAGACCGGATGCCCGCTTTCCCAGACCCGATTTGCTTCGCTGACCCATTCACGCAAGCGATGCTCATCATGATCGACGATCAACAAGGTCAGCTTGAACACCTGTTGCAAGCTCGCGCCCTGCGACCGCAGTGCCGTGTCCAAATTGGCGAGTGCCTGCCTGGCCTGCGTGGCAAACTCGGCGGGCAGTCGCCCGTCGACATCCTCGCCACCTTGCCCGGCAATGAACAACAGCCTGGCTCCAGGTGCTACTGCGGCGACGTGGGAGTACCCGTTGCTGCTCGGGTCGTACAGCCCGGGTGGATTGGACAGCGCGAATGCGGGGCGGGAATCTGCGGACATGGGATTGCTCCAGAGAAATGAGCGGGCAGTCTGCAACCTCGAGTCAACTTGAGGTCAAGCGTGTTTGTGGCCGAGAGAAGAAATCTCCTGGACGCAACCCAGTCACTCAATCAGGCGCAAATCCCCCACCACGATCATGCTGCGCTCGATGCCGTGCATGCACCGCATCGCCTGCTTCGCGGGTAAACCCGCTCCCACGGAGTGGGCGTCGCACTTACGAAACGCGATTTTTCAGTGTCCGAAATGGGTCGAAAGTAGTCACCCGCTACCGCCAGCTTCCCCTCCTAAGGCGGTGGGGAATTTCAGGAATGAGGGTGAGTCATTGATTGCACGATACCCAACCAAAACCATCAGGGTCAGCTAGAGTTTTGATGAGTACAACGCCGCGAGACAACGATCATGCTAAAACAAGAAGCAGAGAACGTGATTGAGCGTATTCGGGAAGATCTGAAAAGGCACGGTGTGCTGATCGGCTACGATCCCGAGTTTACTACTGCTGAATTCGGGTGCGACCTCGACCATCACGTTGCTCAGGTCAGAGAGGATCCGAACAACCGTGTGTTGCAGATTGCGATACATGACGAAGGGCTCTGGAACCAGATCCAGCAGGGAAATGTGTATCGGTGTAGCGTCAGTGATTGTCGAGGAAAGCTCTTCGGCATTCCTATTACGATAGAACCGAGAGACGATGAGTCCTACACCATTGAGTACAGGCTCTGAAGTTTCAGGAGGGTAGTCTGCCGTCCAGATTCCCGTCCCGCAGACGAGTCGGCAGATCACCCTCTGTCGGAAGCAAAAAGCCCACAGCGATTTTCGCAGTGGGCTTGCGTCTATACAGGATGCCAAGCCTCGATCCCATCTGCCCTGATGCCCAGGAACTGCCTGTCGAGCTGGAGTATGGACGGCGCATCAGTTGTTGGCACAGCCATTCCCCACGATTCTGTACTCCATGATATGCCGCTCGCCATTGGAGTCGTCGTAAGTCAGCTGCATCGGCACAACTTCGCAGACATTGGGCACCGGGGTAACAGCCACAACGTGCGCGATATCCAGGTTCTGAGAGTAGCGATAGGGTTCAACCGTCATTGGTGCAGTTCGAGTACCTTGGTCATCGGCCATGGCAACCGAACCAAGGCCGCCTAGGAACAAAACGAGTAAGAGTTTCATGGTGATCACCTGTACTGAGGGCGTAAGAAGGCCTGAGCATCCGATCGGCGCTCAGTCGTCATGAATGTTGGAGATGGCCCGGCGCGGTATGGCGCCGGGCTGAGCTACATCAGAAAGGCTTGGTAGGCAGATACTTGCCGTCCAGGGTGATCACAGCACGGTGACCACCGTCCGGATCTTCGACCTTCTTGATGTCCAGCTTGAAGTTGATGGCACTAATGATGCCGTCGCCGAACTTCTCGTGGACCAGCGCTTTGAGGGTTGTTCCATACACCGACATCATTTCGTAGAAGCGGTAGATGGTAGGGTCGCTCGGCACCCCGTCGAAGAAGCTGCCGCGGATCGGCATCGATTGCAGCAGTGCGACTTGATCAGCATCGAGATCGAGCTTTTCGCCTACGACCTTCGCGGCGCTTTCAGGCAGCGGATGCTGGCCAAGCAAGGCTGCGGTGACAAAGGCCTCGGACAGGCCCGTACCGTCAACGATTTGCGCAAAGGACAGGTCCTTGCGAGCCTTGGCCTGGATGATGACTTCGGTCAGTTCCTGGCGAGCGGTGCGGGTGGCTTGAGTCTGGATCATGGTGAGTCTCCTGGGTAAGAAAAGGTGCAGATACAGGCTTCAGGCGACGTGCCTGGCCGGCTGGGAAACGGCGTGGACTTCTGGGTTTTGCGCGAGAGACACGAAGGTGCCGGTGCTGCCATCAAAAGCGTCGATACGTCCGGTCTCGATGTCATAGATCCAACCGTGCAGGGTCACGCGGCCTTCTTCGAGCGCCAGGCGCACGGAGGGGTGGGTCTGGATGTTGGCCAACTGCGCGACCACGTTTTCGCGCACCATGGAAGCAACCTTGCTTGGGCCGTCCGCATGCTGACGGGCCTCATTGACTACCTTGGCTGAGTCGGCGTACCGCAACCAGCTGGCTACGGCGGGCATGTGATCCAGGCATTTGCAGGTGGCGATGGCGGTCATCGCGCCGCAGTCGGAGTGGCCGCAGATCACGATGTCTGCTACCTTGAGGCCGGCGACCGCGTATTCGACCGACGCCGAAACCCCACCCGGCTCTGGCCCATACGAGGGCACGATATTGCCGGCGTTGCGGATTACAAACAGATCGCCTGGCTCGCGTTGGGTGACCAGTTCAGGCACCAGTCGGCTATCAGAGCAGGAGATGAAGAGAGCCTTTGGCGCTTGCTGATTGGCAAGGTCCTTGAACAGTTTGACCCGCTCCGGAAAGGCGTTTTTTTGAAACTTCAGAAATCCGTCGATGATCGCTTTCATGGTTGCTGTCTCGATGTCGCTGGGTGTGAGACGGAGATTAAGCAGCGCATGACATAAGGTAAAAGTCTCATTTATTATGAGCTGGATCAGATTATCTTATGGGTTTAGGCATGCTCGCTCGCCACATCCAGTATTTCCTGGCCGTTGCAGAACATCTCAGCTTCACGAAGGCCGCAGCAGCGCTGCATGTCTCTCAGCCGGCGCTTTCTCAGCAAGTAAGGCAGTTGGAAGAGAGCCTGGGAGCCCAGTTGTTCGACCGATCAGGCCGCACGACGCGTTTGACTGACGCGGGGGATGTCTACCTTCTCTATGCGCGCCGTGCGTATCAGGAACTGCAGGAAGCCAAAAGGGCTATACATGATGTCAGCGACCTCAGCCGTGGCTCATTGCGTGTTGCCGTAACGCCGACGTTCACGACCTATCTGGTGGGGCCGCTGATCGAGGCATTTCACTCCAGATACCCCAAGATCACCGTCAACCTGAAAGAGATCTCCCAGGAGCGTATCGAGGAGTTGCTGTTGGCGGGAGAGCTGGACGTAGGGATCGCATTTGATGAAATACATGCGCCGGATATCGAAGCCATCCCCTTGCTGAACGAAACGCTTGCTTTGGTCATGAACCGCAGACACCGCCTGGCCGAGGAACGCTCCATTACCTCGCACGGCCTGAGTGCAGAGTCTTTGGTCCTGCTCAGCACAGAGTTTGCCACTCGCGAGCAAATCGACCGCTACTGCCGCAAACATGAGATTCGTCCCAAGGTGCAGATGGAGGCCAATGCCCTCGGCGCAGTGATCGAGATCGTTCGCCGGACGAATCTCTCGACCTTGTTGCCTGCCAGAATTGCGTTGGCCCATGACGACCTTGTAGCCATCACACTGGAGCCGGAGCGCTTGCAGCGACGGGCCGTTCTGATGCGGCGCAAAGACGCCTTTCTGAGTGCGGCGGTGCGTGTCTTCATCGAGCTGGCTAAAGAAATATCCAGCGATCTTGATCAGTGAGGGTTTGCGCGACTGCAGGATGTGCGTGTGCGCAAGTGCAACGATGATGGCCTAGCCGACCTGCGAAGCGGAGACTGGCAGGGGAGGGAAGCCCCTATTGCTTTCTAGCTGCTGACGGCGCACTGATGTGTACTACATAACCTCCAGCAAGCAACTCACCCCAAAATTAGATGGCTTCCTACACGAACGAATCAGATTTTCGCTATTTGATGTAGGCCCTTTCCTAAGCATCCTTGGCCCGCTTTTGCGCCATCGCAGTCACGGCTAGTCTCGCCGGGCCGCTGCTAAATCAGCGGCCAGGTCTGCAAGCCTGTGCGGTATTACGATGGCGCCCACCTCCTGACGTCTTCGGCGTTTCGCCGTAGGTCCGGTTCAATGGTGGCTGCGTGCGGGTGACCTTTGGGTCAACCGGGTTTTTGCCTCGTAATGCCCCGGTCTTGCAGGCCTGCACGTAGCCGCCACCCTTCACCTGCAAGTGAAGAGTGGACGGTCGGACTTCCGCATTACGAGGTGCATATGCTCAAGATCGTCCCCGACCCACCGCAAACCACCGAAGCCCCCGACTACCTCGAAGACACCCTGGTCGAAGCCATGGAATACACCATGTGTGGCCTGGCGGTAGCCAACCAGTCGATCACCTCCCTCCCCAAATCCCCCGCCACGATCATGCTGCTTAGCGTGATGCACGAGCTCGACGCCGTGCGCTCGCTGTTGGAGTGCGCGTTGGCGCAGGTGCAGCTCAAGAGTCGAGCGCGGCCGCTATCCCTGCATTAGTCCGTACTCATTTCCAAAAGGCTTGCAGGGCCTCTGTGGGAACGGGCTTGCCCCGCGATCACGGGCAACGCCCGTGCCATATACCGCATCGCCTGCTTCGCGGGTAAACCCGCTCCTACAGGTACCCCGCTGTACTCAAAATCAGCGGAGTACCTGTAGGAGCGGGTTTACCCGCGAAGAGGCCAGCAATGGTTCAGCACAGCCAATTGCCCACACCATCACCGGTGCCCTCGCACACCCACCCCATTCACAGCACCTCGAAGGACTTCCCCATGGACAAGGACTCACCAGACCACCTCGGCAAGCTCGGCTGGACCGTCGGCACCACCACCTGCCTGGAAAGCGAAGCCAAAGGCAAACACCTGTTCCGCGTTGAACCCGGCAACTGTGCCGACCATGCGCTGCAACAGGCTTCGGAACTACTGGCTAGCGCGCGGCGGGCGTCGTTCATCGGGGTGATGGACGACGAACCGGTGCTGGTTTGGGCGGCGCATTACCTCAGCGAGATGGCCAAGGCGTTGATGGATGATGCGCGTAGGGGGATGCATAAAAGCGATTGAGGTGGAGGTTGGGCGATTCAGAGTTGTCCGTTCGGATCTACGGCTACGTCTTCGGATGACAGCTTCCGACCCAAAGCTGCCGTCCGCGAAAGAGCAGCAAGAGGCCTGTAGCGCCTCTGCGCCTCTACTGCTCGACGGGATCATCATGGTGCACTTCGCCACAGGCATGGTCTAGTTCGAAATCACCATCTTGGCTCTGTGTGGCTAGTCCAAGCATGGCTAGAGTGGGCTCCAACGGACACTAACCTACTGCGAGTACCTGCCCATGAACAACCGCCTTGATTACTTCAAGCTGTCTCCCCAAGCGTCCAACAAACTGGTGGAGTTGACCCTGCAACTGAGCAAGAAGCCGTTGATGGTCGATCTTGCCCACCTGATCATGTTGCGGGCTTCGCAGCTCAACGGCTGTGCGTTCTGCGTGGATATGCATGTGAAAGAGGCGAAGATCCATGGCGAGCGCGAGCTGCGTCTTCACCACGTCGCCGTCTGGCGTGAGTCGCAGCTGTTTACGCCCGTAGAGCGAGCGGCGCTGGAGTGGACCGAAGCCCTGACCCAGTTATCGCCTCATGGTATCTCCGACAGCCTCTATGCGCGTGTGCGCGAGCAGTTTTCCGAGCACGATCTGTCGGATCTGTCGTTCCTGATCGTCGCCATCAACGGCTGGAACCGCCTCAACGTAGCTTTCCAGGCCATCCCGGGCTCATCCGATGAACTGTTCGGCCTGAGCAAGGCCAACCTCAACTGAGTAACGTGCTGATCACTGCGCCAAGCTGCTCGCCAGGAGCAGCTGTGGCGCAGTTGGTAAAGCTCAGGAGCAGACCCGACTGACGCTGCGACGAGGCAGCCCAGCGCGACAACGCCTGTACCGACATGCCCCTGCCCAGCAACTGCTCGGCCAGGGCGGTGTCGTTTACGTCGTTCGGCAAACGCAGTACCAGGTGCATGCCGCCCGGCGAGCGCTCCACCTGCATACCCTGCGGCAAACTTCGCTCCAGTGCTTCGATGGTCAATGCTCGTCGCTCGTTGTAGATGCGGCGCATGCGTTGGATATGCCGGGCAAAGTGTCCTTCGGCAACGAACTCCGCCACCATGGCCTGGGTAATTGACGGTGACCCGGCAGCGAACAAGGCCCGGCCGACGCGCTCGAACGCTGCCACCTGCGCCTGCGGCACCACCAGATAAGCCAGGCGAAGGCTGGGAAACAGCACCTTACTGAAGGTCCCGGCATACAGCACGCGCCCATGGCGATCCAAGCTGGCCAGCGCTGGGAGTGGACGGCTGACGTAGCGATACTCGCCGTCGTAGTCGTCCTCGACAATCCACCCCCCGGTGCGGGCAGCCCAATCCAATAGCAGTTGTCGGCGTGGCAACGACAGTGCCATCGACAGCGGGCTCTGATGCCCCGGCGTCACCATGGCGACCTGCGTAGCCCGGCCACCCGCGATGGCATGCTCTACATTCATGCCATCGGCATCAACCGGCACCGCTTCCAGCTCCAGTCCGAATTGGCGAAGCACCTGGCGCGTGGGGGGATAGCCTGGGTCTTCCACCCAGGCTCGCGCTCCTGGCTGCAACAAGGTGTGCGCGATCAACGTCAGGCTATTGCGCCAACCGCTGGTGATAAACACCTGGTGGGCACCGCAATCGATGCCTCGGGATACCTGAAGATACGAGGCGATGGCGCTGCGCAACGCTGGCAGGCCGTGGGGTGCCGGATAGTCCAGATCTCCCACACGCATCCCGCGTAGATACCGGGCACCCAGACGCGCCCATATCTTGCGCGGAAAAGCATCCAGCGCCGGCACCCCCATCTGGAATGGCAACAGCTGCGGTGGACGCCAGAGCGAATCAGGGGAGTCTTCGATCACCCGGCTGCTGACGGGTGCTGTGCTGGCCGCCAACGCGGGCTTCTGCAGTTCAGGATTGATCACGGTGCCTTTCTGCCCGAGCGCAAGGATGTAGCCCTCGCTGGCTAGCAGTGAATAGGCCAGTTCGACGGTCCCACGGGCCACACCCAGCTCCTTGGCCATGGCGCGCGCCGACGGCAAGCGGTCACCGGCGGACAACGTGCCGGCGGCAATGGCGGCCAGCACGCGGTCGTAGAGTTGGCGATACAGAGGCAGCGCGGACTGCTCTTCCAAGGGGGCGAAAGGCGGTTTTGGCGAAGTCATCATGGACTAGTTCGTATCCCATTTCTTGGCTCAATCAAGTGGGTCAATGGTAGTCCAATATAGCGCCATCACTTACGCATGAGGCCAATCCCATGACATCTACGTTGACCAACTTCATACCCAGCGTGCTCGACCTGGCCGACACGGCCCTGCGTCCCCTGGATAACATCCATGACCTGTGCGGCGCATTCCCGGTAATGCAGCAATTGCGCCCTCATCTGACCAGCGAAGCCGACTTCACCAGCCGCATCGAGCGTATGCGTGTTGAAGGCTATCACCTCATTGGCGCGTATGACTCAGGCGTCCTTGTGGCATTGGCTGGTTACCGCCTACAGGAAAACCTGGTCTACGGCGCATTCCTGTATGTCGATGACCTTGTCACCGCCGAGGCTCATCGGGGTGGCCAGTGGGGGGCGCGCTTGTTGCAAGCCTTGGAGCGACTGGCCCGCGCCAGCGGCTGTGCGCGCCTGGTGCTCGACACAGGTTTGGCCAACGCCCGAGCGCAACGTTTCTACTTCCGTGAAGGCCTGTTGACTGGGGCAATGCGCTTTCAAAAACAGTTCGATACGCCATAACCCGCACACATCCAAGGAGGCAAACATCATGACATCGTCCCGACCGCTACTTGCTCCTTTGCGCGTTCTTCGCCTGGTCGCCAGCCCCAACGCAAACCATTCGGAAAGTCTGAAGCTGTCCCAGCAGATCCTGTTTGGCTTGGCCACCGTGGCCGGCAGAAGGGGTATCCAGTTGACCGATCTAGATCTCAACGCCTTGGCACCCGTCGATGCGCCTTACGCCCAGGCATTAGCCAATCAGCGCATAGTCGCGGTAAGCGGGCGGGACAGTACGTTGAGCCGTTCCAACGAATTGATCGACCAACTGCAAGCATGCGACGTACTGCTGATTGCCACGCCGATGCACAACTACAGCGTGCCCGCCCCACTCAAGATGTGGATCGACCAGGTGGTACGCGTGGGTAAAACCTTTGTTGGCACCGCCAAAGGTAAAGTCGGAAAGCTGACGGATCGTCCGGTCTACGTCGCAATCGCTAGCGGGGGCCACATCAGCGGTCCACAGGCCCGTCAACCGGACTTTCTGCGCCCCTACCTGTCGGCCGTCCTCGCCACCATTGGTCTCACTCAGGTGCATTATTTCACCGTTGAGGGTACCGCAAAGGGGGGGGAGTCACTGAGTACTGGAAGGGCAACAGGGTACGGTGATGTGCAGGCGTTCTTTGGTAGGCATAGCTGTCGAGTAGGTCAAGTCTAAAGTCCGCTTCAAGGCCGACATCTACTCCAAGCGCTTAGGTTTGCATCTCAACTGGGCCGTATGCGAACAAGCGGCCACGCTCTTCATCGCTCATACAAAGGAAAAAATCATGAATCGTCTCAATTGGTTTGAAGCTTCGCCTGGTGCAGCTAAGGCCCTCGGCGGCCTGCATCATTTCGTGACCACCGCGACAAATTTGCCAGCCTCGCTGATCCACCTCGTGTTTCTCAGGGTGTCTCAAATCAACGGCTGCGCTCATTGCATTGATCTTCACTCACGCGATCTGATCAAAGCAGGTATGTCAGTGGACAAGGTGCTGTTAGTGCCGGTATGGCATGAAGCGCAATATTTGTTCTCGGATCAGGAGCGCTCAGCACTGGCTTGGGCGGAAGAAGTCACCAGGGTAAGCGAGACACAGGTATCCGACGAAGCTTATGCAGCCGCATCGGCGATGTTTGCAGAAAAGGATCTTGTTGACCTGACAGCGGCCATTGCCGCGATGAATGCGTTCAACCGTATGGGCGTCAGCTTCCGACTCAAACCTGCGGCTAGCGCTTGATGACCTAGTGACTCGGCCTGGAGAGGTAGTACTTCGGAGACGGCACATCGCTTGTATCGCGTACCGTCTGCTTCAGGCCAATTGCTGCCCTTTCCGAACGACCGCTATGGCTCGGATACGGTCGTTCGCTAATGAACAGCCTTGGGGGCCCAACTCGGCCCCAGGTAACGCACCATTTTCGAAAATGCCAGCAATCCTGTGAGGCCAGCCCCTACCATCTCTCACTCAAACTTCACCAACACCACCGTAGCGTTATCCCGCCCGCCATACTCCGCCGCCAACCGAATCAACCGCTGACTACTCCCCTCCAGACTCTCCCGCCCGGCGCCCTCCAACACCCGCGCCATCTCATGATGCGGCACACACCCATGAACCCCATCACTGCACAGCATCAGCAAATCCTGCGCCTGCACCGCCTGCACCCACACCTGCGGCTCTACCCGCGGCCCTGGCCCGACCGCCTGCAACAACACATTCCGCGCTGGCAACCGATCGAAATGCCCGGCATCCAGCGCCTGCTGGTACCAGGTCTGGTCGCGACTCAACTGCTCCAGCTCACCGTGGCGATAGCGATACAGGCGACTGTCACCCACATGAAACGCCAACAACGGCCCGCCGGCCTGGGGGCGCCAGATGCCGGTGAGGGTGGTGCCCATGCCGCGCCCCTCGCTGAGCTGACGGGTGTGGTTGTGCGCGTACAAGCGGGTGTTGACCGCTTCGAGCGCCTCGTGCAGCGCGCCCAGGGCCTGCATCGAGGGCACCTGGCAGGTGGCGTCGGGGTCGCTGGAGGCGTGGGTCGATCAGGAAGTGGTCTTCGTTGTGCTGGCGCACCGGGCCGGTGTCGCTGTGACCGAAGGCGATGCCGCCGCGCAGCAGGCAGGGCGCGGTGGCCATGTGGTTTTGTGGCGCGCTCATGGCTGCTCCTCGAGAAAGGCGCTGCGTTGGGCGGGGTCGGGGATGTGTTCGGCCAGGGCCTGCAACAGCGCCTGGCGGGTGCTGGCGTGGGGCAGGGCGCGGCGCATGACGATGCGGGCAATCGGGCCGATCAGGTAGGTCAGGCGCGTTTCGCTGGCCTGCACGAAAGCGGAGTCCAGCTTGGGGGCTGGGTGTCTGTCGTATCTGTCTGGTGGGGCAGGCTGTCGTCTTGCGGCGGGGTTTCGGTCGTGGCCAGCAGCGCTTCGGTGGCGGCGACGAACTGTTCGCGGCCACGCTCGGAGGGAATGTGCGGTAGCAGGGCGCTGCGCAGGCTGGCGAAGTCGTCGGCGCTGGCCAGGCTGCGCTTGACCAGCAGGCGCGCCAGGGGGCCGATCTGTTGCGACAGCAAAGATTCGAGCTGCGGGCGGAGCTGGCGTTGGCGGGCTTCACGTCGCGGTGCACTGCCTTGGGGTACGCCAGTCAACGGTTGCAGCTTGAGCCAGCCTTGCAGCAGGTTGAGATGGGTGGTGTTGCCCGTGTGTTCCAGATACAGACGGGTGTGCGGGCCAAGGGCAATGCGTGTGCCGGCCAGTTGGTCGATGAGCACGCCTGTGCTGCCGGCTTCGAGGTAGTCGGCACTCTGCAGGCGGGTGCCGGCGTTGGCTTGGTAGACGCTCGTGGCACGCAACAGTTGCACGGGCTTTTCCGCTGCGCTTATCACTCCGATCTCTGCCGGGGCGGCGAGCAGAGGCGAGAGTTGGAGCAGGCCAGCCAGGAGGGGGAGGAGCGCGGTTCTGTTCACGGTTCGGTCATCGTGTGTACGGAAGGGGTAACCCCGGGATGAGCGCAGGCTACCGATTCACGGGGTGCGATGAACGTCAATTTTTTCTATGTATTTCAAGGGGATGAATTGAATGAAATCATGGAATAAAACGGCGGCGGCGGGTGTTTTCGTCATGGGCGTGCGGGTTATTCGTTGGCCTTGCTGGCCCTATCGCGGGACAAGCCCGCTCCCACAGGAACTCCGCTGGTTTCAAGATCAGCGGAGTTCCTGTGGGAGCGGGCTTGTCCCGCGATAGGGCCGGCACTCACGTCGCGATCAGAGAATCGACAGCGGGTAGTCGACGATCACCCGGAACTCGTTGACATCCCCTTCGGCCTGGTCGGCATTGCCCCGGTGGATCGCCTCGCGCAGGCGCACCGACAGGTCCTTGGCCGGGCCGGACTGCACCACGTACTTGGCTTCGAGGTTGGTCTCATGATGCTTGCCATCCTCGCCATAGCCATAGCCCAGGTACTTGCTGTCAGAGGCCATCTTGCTGCCGTCGATGCCATGGCCGTTGACGTAGCGGGCCATGAAGCTCAACCCCGGCACGCCGAAGGTGTTCATGTCCAGGTCGTAGCGCACCTGCCATGACTTTTCCTCCGGGCCGTTGAAGTCCGAGTACTGGATGGAGTTGGCCAGGAAGATTCCGTCACCGGTGTCTCCCGGGCCGTTGATGCCGAAGGCGACGTAGTCGAACGGGGTGTCGCCGTGCACTTTCTGGTAGGCCAGGGTGATGGTGTGCGCCGAGAGGAAGTTGTACGCGGTGGAGAACGACCAGGTGGTGTTGTTGATCGAGCCGGCGTCGGCGCGGCCATCGTCGTTGGTGCGGTAGAGGTTGAAGTCGAAGTTCAGCGACTGGTCGTCGGCCAGCGCCAGGATGTAGTTGGCGTTGCCGTAGTACTGGCGCCAGATGTCCTGCAGCTTGGAGCCATACAGCGACACCGACAGGGCGTCGTTGACCGCGTATTTGCCGCCTATGTAGTCGATGCTGTCGGCCTGGATGTTGGCGTAG
Organism: Pseudomonas wayambapalatensis; assembly: GCA_014268975.2. Classification (GTDB taxonomy): domain Bacteria; phylum Pseudomonadota; class Gammaproteobacteria; order Pseudomonadales; family Pseudomonadaceae; genus Aquipseudomonas; species Aquipseudomonas wayambapalatensis. Next base: position 2,251,648 of record CP077096.1, read on the forward strand.
GAGGCCCACAGGCCATGGTCGCCATTGGTGGTGACCGGGCCGTTGCCACCAGTGAAGTGGCCCGCCTCCAGGTCCAGCCCCTTGATCTCGCTGCTGAGCAGGTTGAAGCCAGTGGCCGTTTGCGGCAGCAGCCGTGTACCGCCGGCAGCGAACACCGGCGCGGTGGGTTGCAGGTCGCCCCAGCGCAGTTCGGTCTTGGAGATGCGCAGCTTCAATGCGCCCCCGGCGCGGCCATAGTCGTCTTCGGGGGCACCGTTGTCCCTGACGGGCAGGTTGCCGGTGCCGGAGGTGCCCTTGCCGCCGTCGAGCTTGACTGCCAGGTGGCCGAACGCTTCGACGCCAAAGCCCACGGTGCCCTGGGTGAAGCCGGAGCTGTAGTTGAGGGTGAAGCCTTGGGTCCAGTCGCGGCGATCCGGGCCTTGCGACTTGCCATCACGGTTGAAGTAGTAGTTGCGCAGGCGTGCGTTCAGCTCGCTGCCTTCGAAGAATCCCTTGGCTTCGGACTGGCTCGAAACGGCTTCGGCGAATGCGGCTTGCAACGGCGCGCACAGTAGCGCCGCGCTCAGCATGGAGAGTCGCAATGGCGACATGTCATACCCCTTGGTTGGAATTGTTGAGGCAGGTGTCTGAATAAAGGAATGTAATTGTTGTAAGGGTGCAGCCGGTATTGATGCCGGGCTACTAGTAACAAATGCCGCGCCGCGCATGCCATTTCGTTTCGTTGATAATCGAAATCACGGTTTTTGATTGCAGTATCGAGTGGCCAAGGGGTTAAAGTCGGCCCCGATAAAGTATTCGTGCACTCAGGACATCCCCCGTGCTAGAGCACCTCCTGGGTGGGCTCCACTTTATCGCCCTTTGGTTGTTTGCCGCCTGATCTCAGGCGGCTTTTTTATGCCTGGTATTTAATGAACTGTGGCGAAGAGCCATCTTTTCGCGCATTGATTTCAGTGCGCCTGGAAGGGCAGGGGGCAACTTTCCTGGCGCTGAAACAACAAGGCCGGTGACAAAAAATGTCACCGGCCTTGTTGTTTGCCGCAGGCGTTATATCAGTTGATCACGCCACCGCTTCGCGCCGGCTGCTGGCAACCTGAGTGTGGCGCAGTGTCGGCAGCAGGAAGGCGATCGACAGCAGGCAGGCACCGACCAGCAGCACGAAGCCGCCGTCCCAGCCGAAGTGGTCGACGGTGAAGCCCATCGCGGCACTGGCTGCGACCGAGCCGCCCAGGTAGCCGAACAAACCGGTGAACCCGGCAGCGGTGCCGGCGGCTTTCTTCGGCGCCAGTTCCAGCGCCTGCAGGCCGATCAGCATCACCGGGCCGTAGATCAGGAAGCCGATGGAGAACAGCGCGATCATGTCGACAGTGGGGTTGCCCGGTGGGTTGAGCCAGTACACCAGGGTCGCGACGGTGACCAGGGCCATGAACACGATGCCGGTCAGGCCGCGATTGCCACGGAAGATCTTGTCCGACATCCAGCCGCACAGCAGGGTGCCGGGGATGCCTGCCCACTCGTAGAAGAAGTAGGCCCAGGAGGTCTTGTCGACGGTGAAGTGCTTGGCCTCCTTGAGGTAGGTCGGCGCCCAGTCGAGCACGCCGTAGCGCAGCAGGTAGACGAAGACGTTGGCCAGGGCGATGTACCAGAGCATCTTGTTGCGCAGCACGTACTTGACGAAGATCTGCTTGGCGCTGAATTCCTGTTCGTGGCTGGCGTCGTAGCCTTCGGGGTAGTCGTTCTTGTATTCCTCGATCGGCGGCAGGCCCACCGATTGCGGGGTGTCGCGCATGGTAACGAAGGCGAATACGGCCACCAGCACGGCCACGGCGGCCGGTACATAGAAGGCGGCATGCCAGTCGTTGGTCCAGCCCAGGCCGAGGATGAACAGCGGGCCAATCAGGCCGCCACCCACGTTATGTGCCACGTTCCACACCGACACCACGCCGCCGCGCTCTTTCTGCGACCACCAGTGCACCATGGTCCGCCCGCTCGGCGGCCAGCCCATGCCCTGGGCCCAGCCGTTGATGAACAGCAGGATGAACATGATGGTGACGCTGGAGGTGGCCCAGTGTGCGAATCCGAACACGAACATCACCGCTGCCGACACCAGCAGGCCGAAAGGCAGGAAGTAACGGGGGTTGGAGCGGTCGGACACCAGGCCCATGAGGAACTTGGACAGGCCGTAGGCAATGGCGATGGCCGAGATGGCCAGGCCGAGCTGACCGCGGGTGTAGCCTTCCTCGTCGATCAGGTAAGGCATGGCCAGGGAGAAGTTCTTGCGCAGCAGGTAGTAGCCTGCATAACCGAAGAAGATGCCGGCGAAGATCTGCCAGCGCAGGCGGCGATAGGTACTGTCGACCTGTTCAGCGGGCAGCGGCGCCCGGTGCACGGCGGGGCGGAAGAAGGCAAACATCGGGGTACTCCAACGTTGTTGTTTTATCTGCGAAAGCGAATATTACATTTTCGTTACAGAAAAAAATATCGCTTTCACAGGCTGGAGTGTTGCTTTGCGAACGTTCCGTCAGATCGTGATCAGGGACGGGGTCTGGCTGTTGGGGTGGCGATGTCGCTGCGTTTGCTGGAGGCATCGGTGGTGGTGCTGGGCGGGGTAGGCTTGGCGGTTTCGGGCCATGGCGGGTGCGGTTCAAAACATCAAGGCCAGCCATCCCCCTGTGGGGGCGGGCTGGCCTTGATTTAGCGCATCACTGATTACGCGTCACCCGCCACACGGTATTGGCCAGGTCGTCGGCGATGATCAGCGCGCCTTTCGGATCCACTGTCACCCCCACCGGGCGGCCGCGGGTCTTGCCATCCTCACCCCGAAAACCGGTGGCGAAGTCGATTGGCTCACCCGCTGGCTTGCCATTGCTGAACGGCACGAAGATCACCTTGTAGCCGACAGGATTGGGCCGGTTCCAGCTGCCGTGCTCGCCCACGAACACGCCATCGGCAAATTTCTCGCCCATCGCCGGCAGGGAAAAATCGACTCCCAGGGCGGCGACATGTGAACCGAGGCTGTAGTCCGGCTTGATCGCGGCGGCGACTTTCTCCTGATTCTGCGGTTGCGCGCGGGTATCGACGTTCTGCCCCCAGTAGCTCCAGGGCCATCCGTAGAAGGCGCCTTCGCGCACCGAGGTCAGGTAGTCGGGCACCAGGTCCGGCCCCAACTCGTCACGTTCGTTGACCACCGCCCACAGTTGCCCCGAATCAGGCTGGATGGTCAGCGCCGTCGGGTTGCGCAGGCCGGTGGCGTAGGGCTTGTGCGCGCCGGTCTGGGCGTCGATCTGCCAGACCATCGCGCGGTCGATCTCCACTTCCATGCCGCGCTCGGTGATGTTGCTGTTCGAGCCGATGCCCACATACAGATAGCGACCGTCCGGGCTGATGGTCAGCGCCTTGGTCCAATGGTGGTTGATCGCCGAGGGCAGCTCGGTAAGCGTGGTCGGCGGGCCATCGGCCTTGGTCTGGCCGTCCTGGTAATCGAAGCGCACCAGGGCATCCTGGTTGGCCACGTACAGCTTGCCATCGGCAAACGCCAGGCCGTAAGGGGCGTTGAGGTTGTCGGCGAACACTGTCTGCACTTCGTAGCGGCCGTCGCCATCGGCATCGCGCAGCAGCGTTAGGCGGTTGCCGCTTTTGACCTGGGTGTTGCCCTTGGCCTTGATCTGGCTGGCGATCACATCCTTGGGCTTGAGCTTGGCGGCATTGCCGCCACGGCCTTCTGCCACGATGATGTCGCCGTTGGGCAGGATCAGGGTCTGGCGCGGGATCTTCAGGTCGGTGGCGATGGCCGTGATGCTGTAGCCGTCCGGCACCTTGGGTTTCTGCTCGCCCCACAGTGCCGGTTCGGCGATCTTCATGCTCGGCAGCAGGCCACGTTCAGGGGCCGGAAGTTTCGGGTCGGGGCCGCGGGCCTGGGTGGCATCGCCGTCACCACCGCAGGCGGCCAGCAGCAGGCTCATGCTCAGGATCGACAGGGCAAGAGGCGTCTTCATGCGGCACCTCCCGAGCGCAGGTTGGTCAGGCCGACCCAGGTGGCGATGCAGGCCAGCACGCTGACGATCACCGACAGCACCAGCCCCGAGGGCATGACCGCCCAGGCGTCCTTGGCATGTTCGAAGGCGTTGACCAGCCCCAGCAGCCAGGTCACCACCAACAGCAGCACGTACAGCACCGGGCGACCGGCCTTGCGCTCGGCGCGCACCAGGTTGGCCAGTGCGAACAGCACGGCCAGGCCGCAGAACAGCAGCCCTCCGGCGATCAGCCAGGCGGCGAAGTTGCTCCACTGGATCTGGAAGGTCTGGTAGTAGGCGATGTCACTGATCAATGCCCCGAGAAACAGCGGCACGGTGCCGGCCAGCAGGGTCGCATGCAGCGGCCCGGGCGTGCACCGGTAGGGGTCGTGGACGGTCGTGGTCATGGCGGCTCCTTGTCGTTGGCGATGAAAGCCAGCGCGTTTACGCTGGCTGCGCCTAGGGAAGGATCACGCCGCAGGTCGGTTGGTTCAGTGCAATTTCGCGCTCAAGTATTTGGTTCGTGCAGCAAGTCCCCGTTCCGGTCCAGGTGATAGCGCTGAAGATCGCGCGCCAGGATCAAGCTGCCGTCGTAGTGGGCCTGGGCTTCGGCGTGGAGATCATCGATGCACGGGCTGCGCCGTGGATCGCCCTGGTAACGGGCGCTGAAGTGAGTCAACACCAGATTCTTGACCCCAGCCGATTGGGCGAATTTCGCCACCGCCTCGGCACTGCTGTGTCCGAAGCTGATGCCGGTGCGCTCGATCAGTGGCTGGGTGAAGGTCGCTTCGTGCACCAGTACATCCGCGCCCTTGGCAACTTCTGCCAACAGCTCGGGGCGATCGTTGTCGCCACAGACGATGACCCGTCGCGCCGGTCGGGAGGCGCGCAGGTAGTGCCGTGGATAGAGCCTGCGGCCCTCGTGAACCACGGCAATGCCCTTTGCCAGCTCGCCCCACAGCGGGCCGCGCGGGATGCCGTCGGCCTCCAGGCGCGGGATGTCCAGGCGCGGCTCGGGATTGATCTCGGTGAACACATAACCACGGCTCGGGACTCGGTGGGACAGCTCGACCGCATTGACCTGCAGGCTGGCGTTGCTCCAGTTGCCGAAGGTTTCGGCAGCGTGCAGGCACAGCTCGAAGGGCAGGTAGGTGTCGCTGACCGAAAGGCTCTGGCGCACCCAGTCGTGCAGGACAGTTGGCAGGATCAGCTCGAGTGGCTTGCTGCGCCCGGACATACCGGCGCTGGCCAGCAGACCGGGCAGACCGAAGCAGTGGTCGCCATGCACGTGGGTGATGAAGATCGCGCGAAGGTCGCGGACCGACAACGGCGTGTGCAGGAGCTGGTGCTGGGTCGCCTCGCCGCAATCGACCAAATACCAGCCGCTGCCGCTGGTGTCGATGACGGCCGTGGCGCTGACATTGCGCGCCTTGGTAGGCGCCCCGGCGCTGGTGCCCAGAAACAGCAGGTCCATGTGAAATGCTTCCAGAGAGTGTTGGCCCATTCTAAGGCGCGACACGCCTGTGGGCACAACTCGCGGTAGGCAGTGTGTCAGGCAAAGCTGCCGGTCTGCACCTCGCCACTGCGTCGGTAATGGGCGAGCAGTACCCCGCGTGGCGAGCTCAAGGACTCGACCAGGCTCAAGGCCGCCGGTTGCGCGTTGTCTGCGAACAGCCGTTTGCCGTGCCCGAGCATCACCGGGTTGATCAACAGGCGCAGCTCGTCCACCAATCCGGCTGCCAACAGTTGCTGCACCAGTTCGGCGCTGCCTTGGGTGAGCAGTGCCGGGCCGTCCTGCTGCTTGAGCGCGCGCGCGGCCTGGATCACGTCAGCGCCCAAGGCGCGGCTGTTTTGCCAGTCGAGGGTGTCGGGGTGATGGGTGGCGACGTGCTTGGGCACCTTGTTAAACAGCTCGGCCATGGGCGCGTTGTCCGAATCCGCGCCGACCTTGGGCTAGTAGCCGGCAAAGATGTCGTAGGTCCGCCGCCCCAGCAGCAACTCGAAAGGCTGGCTGAACAGCGCTTGCATGACATGGCCAAAGGTTTCGTCGGCGTAGGGTACGAGCCAGCCGCCGAAACCGAAGCCTTGGCTGGTGTCTTCCTGCGGGCCGCCGGGGGCTTGCATGACGCCGTCCAGGCTGACGAACGCGGCAACGATGAGTGTGCGCATGGGTATGTCCTCGCGAGGGGGTGTTCGGGGCAGTGGAAGAATAGGTCACTGCGGTGCCTGAACATTGGTCGAACGGGCAGGGCGCGAATCGACAGCCTGTTCTTTACCACTGGCAATCAGTCCCGCCTTTGGCACAAGCATCGCCTTGCAGGTGCGTTATAGTCCGGCGCGTGAACCCTTTCCCCACAGGAGTGCCGCCCGTGACCGAGTACACCGCGTTCAAGGTCGAACTGACCGACAACATCGCCCATGTGCAGATCAATCGCCCGGAAAAAATCAACGCGATGAACGCTGCCTTCTGGGAGGAAATCGTAGAGATCTTCCAGTGGGTCGACGACACCGAGGCGGTGCGTGCGGTGGTTGTCAGTGGCGCGGGCAAGCATTTTTCCTCGGGGATCGACCTGATGATGCTGGCCTCGCTGGCCGGCCAGATGGGCAAGGACGCCGGCCGCAATGCGCGCCTGCTGCGCCGTACCATCCTGCGTCTGCAAAGCTCGTTCACGGCTGTCGACAAGTGCCGCAAGCCGGTGTTGGCGGCGATTCAGGGCTATTGCATCGGCGGCGCCATCGACCTGGTGTCGGCCTGCGACATGCGCTATTGCAGCGCCGATGCGCAGTTCTCGATCAAGGAAATCGACATGGGCATGGCCGCCGATGTCGGCACCCTGCAACGTTTGCCACGTATCATCGGCGACGGCATGATGCGTGAGCTGGCCTACACCGGGCGTATGATCGATGCCAACGAGGCGTTGCGCATCGGCCTGGTCAACCGGGTGTATGACGACCAGGCGGCATTGCTCGACGGAGTCTTTGCCATCGCCCGGGAAATTGCAGGAAAATCACCCATCGCCGTGGCCGGTACCAAGGAGATGATCAGCTACATGCGCGACCATCGTATCGACGATGGCCTGCAGTACATCGCCACCTGGAACGCTGCCATGCTGCAGTCAGAAGACCTGCGGGTCGCGGTGGCGGCCCATATGAACAAACAGAAACCGACGTTCGCCGACTGACCTCCTGACGGCGCACGCGCCTGAAGAGAGCCGAACATGTCAGCACGCTGGACTACCGCAGTACTCGACCCGCAGACCGCTGGCGGCCTGGCCGTCGCCCGCAGTCCTGCGGGGTTCCTGGTGGATGACAACGGTGCGTTGTTCCCGCGTGACTGGCTCAAGCGCCAGGAGCTGGACGTGCTCTGCGAGCACGGAATCGGTCATTTCGACGGCGAGCCGGTGTTCCTCCTGGAGCTGCGCACTGCCAGCGAACTGCCGGGCATGAGCTGGCGCGGCCTGCGCCAGTTCATGCTCGAAGGCGACTTCGACACCTACAAGCTGCTGGGTTATGCCGCACAGATCGGCACCTGGGCGCGCGAGCATCGTTTCTGCGGCAGTTGCGGCCAGCCGATGACGCAGATCCGCTGGGAGCGGGCGATGTACTGCCAGGCCTGCGACCTGCGCAGCTACCCGCGCATCTCGCCCAGCATGATCGTGCTGGTGACCCGTGGCGACGAAATCCTGCTGGCGCGTTCACCGCGCTTCGTCACCGGGGTGTACAGCACCCTGGCCGGCTTTGCCGAACCGGGAGAGTCGGCTGAGGATTGCCTGGTGCGCGAAGTGCGCGAGGAAGTGGCGGTGCAGGTCAAGAACATCCAGTACGTGGGCAGCCAGTGCTGGCCGTTCCCGCATTCGATGATGCTGGGCTTCCACGCCGAGTACGCGGGCGGCGAGATCGTCATGCAGCCTGACGAGATCGAGGATGCCCAGTGGTTCAGCGTACACGACCTGCCGCCATTGCCCGCCGGACGTTCCATCGCCCGTTACCTGATCGACCTGTACGTGGCGCGACGGCTGGGGTTGGCGGAGCCGGTGCTGCCGACCTGACTCAGCCCTCAGGCCTGGCCGAACCAATGCTGCCAGGCCAGGCGCACGGTCAGTGCCAGCACCACGGTGATGAACACCGGGCGAATGAACTTGCTGCCGCCGCTGATCGCGGTGCGGGCGCCGAAGAACGCGCCGATCATCACCGACACGCCCATGGCCAGGCCGACGATATAGTCCACTTGCCCGGAAATCACGAACACCGTCAGCGCAGCGATGTTGCTGACGAAGTTCATGCTGCGCGCCACACCACTGGCACGTACCAGGTCGATGGGGTAGAGCAGCAGCGTGCTTACCGTCCAGAACGCACCCGTGCCGGGGCCTGCCACGCCGTCGTAGAAACCTAGGCTGAAACCCTGGGGGAACTGCCATTTTTTCCTGATCGGTGCATCGGCATCCAGCGGCGCCTTGGGGGTGCCGCCGAACAGCAGGTACAGGCCACAGGCGAAGACGATCACCGGCAGCATCTTGTTCAGCCATTCGGCGGGCATGTAGTGGGCGATCACCGCGCCGATCAGCGCGCCGCTCAGGGTGCCGACGATTGCCAGGCGCCACTGGGCCGGGTGGAACAACTTGCGCCGGTAGTAGGTGAACCCGGCGGTGGCCGAGCCGAAGGTCGAGCTGAGCTTGTTGGTGCCCAGCACCAGGTGCGGCGGCATGCCGGCGGTGAGTAGGGCGGGGGTGGTGAGCAGGCCGCCACCACCGGCAATGGCATCGATGAAACCGGCGACGAAGGCCACTGCGGCGAGAATCAGCAGGGTAAGCGGTTCTACGGTGAGTTCGAAGGGCATGGGACGGCTTTCAGGCTGCAGGCGAGGGCGCGGCAAAAGGTCGCGCCAGAGGCTGCACATGGTAGCCCCCGGGGCGCGCCCTTGCCAGCGTGCTCGGGCGTCCGTTGCTTCTAGCCCTGCGCAAACAACTCGCTGATCACCCGGCGCAACCACACACTGCGTGGCGCCTGCTGGAAGCGTGCGTGCCAGAACTGCTTGAGGTCGTAGCAGGGGATCTCTACCGGCGGCTCGACGATCTGCACGTTCACGGTATCCAGGTACAGGTTGGCCACGGTGCGCGGCAGTACCACCACCAGGTCGGACTGCTCGATGATCGAGGGCACGCTCATGTAGTGCGAGGTCTCGAGCACGATGTTGCGCTTGATCCCCGCTTCGTTCAGGTGCGCCTCGAACATCTCCTGGCGGCGGCAGCCGACGCGCACCTGCAGGTGCTCCATGCGGGCGAAATCCTCGAGCGCCAGGCGCTCGCGGGCCAGTGGGTGACCGCGGCGCAGCATGCAGGTGAGGTCGTGGGAGAACAGCCGTTGCTGGTAGATGTTGGGGGCCGTGAGGTCGGGGAAATAACCGAGCACGGCATCGACCTTGCCGTCATGCAGGCTGTCGGTGAGCGCATCGGGCGCCAGGCTGAGCGTGCGCAGGCGAACGCGTGGCGCGAGCTGGCGCAGCTTCTGGAACAACGGCGGCAGGAACACCACCTCGCCGATCTCGCTCAGGCATAACACGAACTCGTCTTCGGCGATGGCGGGGTCGAAGGTCGGGCTGCTGAGGATGTCACGGTCGATGATTTCGATGACTTCGCGGGTGCGCTCGATGATGCCCTGGGCTCGTGGCGTGGCCTCCATGCCGGCACCGGAGCGGATGAAAAGCGGATCCTGCAGCGAATGGCGCAGACGGGCGAGGGCGGCGCTGGCGGCGGGCTGGCTGATGCCCAGCTGTTTCGCCGCAGCGGTGACGTTGCCGGTTTCGTAGACGGCCAGCAGGACGCGTAGCAGATTGAGGTCGGTGCGCATCTCTATAATCAAATCAAATAGTGCGAATAAAGAGAATTAGCTTCTGCGATTAAGCGCCGGTTGCGAGGATGAGTCCAGACAAAAATAAAACCAAGGGACTCCACCCATGATCAACCTGCACGATATCCGCTACGTGCGCCTGGGGACCGCCAACCTGGACGACGCACGCCGCTACGCGACGCAGATCCTCGGTTTGCAGGTGGCCCGCGAGGCCAACGGTGCGGTGTATTTTCGCTCCGACAGCCGCGACCACACACTGTGCTACTACGAGGGCGACCCGCGTGAAACCACCACCGCCTTCGAAGTCACCAGCAGCGATGAGCTGGAGCACGCTGCCGTGCTGCTCGAGCGCAATGCCTTCAAGGTGGTGCATGGCTCGCGTGAAGACGCCGAGGTGCGCCACGTCAACGAGCTGATCCGCTTCAAGGACCACAGCGGCAACAACATCGAACTGGTGCTGCGCCCCCATGCCAGCTGGCCGGCTGAAGCGCCTCCCGCGCACTCCTGGTCCCTGATCGAACACCAGCGCCCGCTTCCTGACAGAAGCGGCGTCGGGCGCGGCTTGCCTGCGCCCGGTGTTCGGCGCTGCACATAACAACAAGAAACGAGGAACACACAGTATGTCTTGCAAACGGTCTTCTTCCGTTCCCGGGATGATCGCCCTGGCGCTGGCCCCCCTGACCACCCAGGCCGCCGGCCTGATCGAGGATTCACGCGCGCGCCTGGAAATGCGCAACATCTACTTCAACCAGGACAACCGCAGCGGCAGCGCCAACCCGTCCAAGCAGGAGGAGTGGGGCCAGGGCTTTCTGTTCGACTTCACTTCCGGCTACACCGAGGGCGCCGTCGGTGTCGGTGTCGATGCCCTGGGCATGCTTGGCATCCGTCTGGATTCGGGCAAGGGCACCCACTACAACCCGCAGAGTACCAATCGCGGTGGCCTGGCGTTTCCCACCGACAGCGATGGTCGTGCGGTCGATGAGTTCAGCACCCTGGGCGTGACCGGCAAGCTGCGCGTTGCCAAGACCGAGGCGCGGCTCGGCACGTTGCGTCCGAAGATGCCGGTGCTGACGCTCAACGACGGTCGCCTGTTGCCGGAAACCTTCGAAGGCCTGCAGATCACCTCGCGCGACCTGGACAACTTCACCTTCACCGGCGGGCAGATCCAGCGGGTCAAGAGCCGCAACTCGTCGAACAACGAAGGCATGGCGATCGCCGGGGCGGGCCGTTCGGCAAGCGCAGCAATGCGTTCAACTTCTTCGGCGTCGACTACGCCGTGAGCCGCGACCTGACCTTGCAGTACTACTACGGCGAGCTTGAGGACTTCTACCGCCAGCACTTTGTCGGCCTGGTGCACCAACTGGCCTTGCCGGTGGGCAGCCTCAAGACCGACCTGCGCTACTTCGACAGTGGCCCGTCGGGGCGCAACGGCAGTGTGGCCGGGCGGGCCGAGGGCTATCGCAGTGCCGGTTTCGGCAATAACGGCAAAGTCGACAATCAGGCGTTCGCCGGGTTGTTCACCTACAGCCTCGGCGGTCATGGATTCAGCCTGGGTTACCAGCAACTCGAAGGCGACAGCGATTTCCCCTTCGTCAACCAGGGCGATGGCTCGGCCACCTACCTGATCACCGACCGCCAGACCGGCGCGCGTTTCCAGAAAGCCGGGGAGCGGACCTGGGTGGCGCAGCACACCTACAACTTCGCCGCTGTCGGCATTCCGGGCCTGACGACGCTGCTGGCCTACCAGCGCGGCGACAACATCAAGTCGGCGCAGGGCGACCAGCATGAATGGGAACGCAATTTCTGGGTGACCTATGCCGTGCAGGGCGAGACCTTCAAGGGCCTGTCGTTCTCCTGGCGCAACGCCAGCTTGCGCAGCACCTACGCCAACCAGCGTGACCTGGACGAGAACCGTCTCTACATCACCTACAGCTTGCCGTTGTTCTGAAGCACAGCCGACCGCTTCGCGGCCCCATCGCAGCAAGCCCGTGCCTGTGAGGGCGGGTTTGCCTGCAAGGGGCCGGCACCGTCAACCCCTACCATCGACTTCGAGACTCCCCATGACCCACTGGCTCGGCAACCTGGGCATCAAGCTCAAACTGGCGCTGGGCTTTGCCCTGGTGCTGGCCCTCACTGTGGTCCTCGCGCTGCAGAGCGGGTCCAGCCTGGGCAAGTTGATCGGCAGCAGCGATCACCTGGAAGACATCGCGCAACAGACCAACCTGCTGGCCTTGAATGCCGCCATCGAGGCGGCACGGGCAGGGGAGGCGGGGCGTGGTTTTGCCGTGGTGGCCGACGAGGTGCGCAGCCTCGCCCAGCGTACACAGCAGTCCACCGAGGAAATCGAAGCGCTGGTCGAGGGCCTGCGCAGTGGTGCCGAACAGGCGGCTACGATCATGGATGCCGGGCGTGGCTTGACCGAGCGCAGTGTCGAGCTTACGCGTCAGGCCGGGGTGGCGCTGGGCAGCATCACCCAGGCGGTGTCGAGCATTCAGGGGATGAACCAGCAGATTGCTGCTGCCGCCGAACAGCAGAGCCTGGTGGCCGAGGAGATCAGCCAGCAATGTGCTGGGTGTGCGCCAGGTGTGTGAGCAGACGGCAGCGGCCAGTGAAGAAACAGCGGCCTCGAGCGCCGAGCTGGCGCGGTTGGGGGAGCAGTTGCAGGAGATGGTCGAGCGGTTCGTGGTGTGATTGCGGGGAAGCCGCGCCCCCCACCTTAGCTGTGGTCAACGCCGGCAAGGGCGATGGTCGTCCGGGCCTCAGGCGCAGCACGGCAGGAGGGCCAGCGGAACCCTGGCATGATGCACTTCGCTGCCCGAGCATTCACGCGCGATCACCGCCAGTGCTACAGTCGCTTCTTTTTTGCCCCGAGGATGGAACATGCGAGCACTACTGCCGATGGCTGCAGCCCTGATGTTGATTGGCTGCGCTTCGTCGACCATGGAGGCCGCGCGTAACGGCCAGCCGAGCGCGCGCCTCGACTCGCAGAAAGCGCCGGAGCTGGTGGCCCAGTGCATCCAGTTCAGTTGGCAGGAAGAGTCGCGCTTCGGCGTTGACGCCAGTGGTTACCTGGAAACGCGCAAGGGCGGTGGCTTGACGGTGTACACCCGCGAGGCGGAGTCCTTCGTTGACGTCTACCCGCAGGCCGGCGGGACCCGGGTCGATTACTACGCCCGCAAGAACGACATGGTTGCACTGCAGCGCAAGGCTGCGGCGGCGACCTGCCTGTGAGTCAGCGTGGCATGTAGCGCAACTGCCAACGCCGTGGAATCTTCCACGAGACCACGGCAAGCAGCAGGGCGGTCAGCGCGCTGGCCAGCAGTGCCGCACGCTCGAAGCGCTGTTCCAGCAACACCCCCAACACCGCCCCGATGAACATGCCGCTCCAGGGCACCAGTTGCACGCGCCACCCGAGCCGTTGTTGACCCAACAGGGTGCGGCCCAAGCCGCGACCGAAACGCGACAGCGCGCCGGTGACGTAGGTCAGCCCGATCGGCAGGCCGTTCACTTCCTCGACCACCGCATTGATCATGCCCATCGCGGTCACCGCCGCCAGTAGCGCGAGCAGTTGCATGGGCTCTGGCAGCATGCCGGCGACCGCCAGCAGCAGGGCGATCACACCCAGCAACGGCCAGTGGCGCCGACCGCTTCTGGCGGCAACGATCACCCCCAGTGCGTTGCCCAGCACGAACGCCGCGATCACTAGCGCCAGGCGCAGCACCGGCCCCAGCTCGGCGCTGCCCAGCGAGGCCGCCAGGCGCGTGGTGTTGCCGCTCATGAACGAAACGAAATCGCCGGTGGCCATGAAACCGATGGCATCGGTCATGCCGGCGAGTACCGACAAGGCGGCAACGAAGTACAACCCCACCGTGCCGCGGCGCTGTACCCGCTGTTGACGCTGGCTGTCGAGTGACGCAGTTCCCGGTAGCATCGCAGCTCTCTCCCTGAATCAGCCCAACCGCCCCTCGGCTTGCAGGGTCAGCTTGTGGTGTTCGAGCAATGCCTGGAAGCGGAAGGCAAAGCTGTTTTCAACCATGGGGCGGTTCCTGGAAGCGGGCCGGAAGCGCGAGTATACCCGAGCCGTAAACTACAGGTTGACGGGCAAATGCGGTTTTTTCTCATCCGGGTACTCCTCGCATCTTTCATAAATTGATATGTTATTACATGAAATTTAGGAGCGTCGTTGATGAAACTTTCCCCCGCCCGGCTCTGTCTGGGTTTTTCCCTGTCTGTGTTCGGCCTGCCCGGCAGTGCTGCCGAGCCTGTAATACTCGAGGCCCTGACCGTCAGCGACAGTCATCTGCAGGAGCGCGCGGACGGCCCGGTGCAGGGCTACCGCGCCACCCGCTCGAGCACCGCGACGCGCACCGATACCGATGTGCGCGACACGCCGCAGAGCATCGCCGTGGTGCCCAGCCAGGTGCTTGAAGACCTCAACAGCACACGCATCGACCGAGCCCTGGACTTTGCCGGTGGCGTCACCCGGCAGAACAACTTCGGTGGCTTGACCTTCCTCAACTACAGCGTGCGCGGTTTCACCACCGGTGAGTTGTACAAGAACGGCTTTGCCATCAACCGCGGCAGCTACAGTGCACCGGACACCTCGACCATCGAGCGCATCGAAGTGCTCAAGGGCCCGGCCGCCAGCCTCTACGGGCGCGGTGATCCGGGCGGCCTGGTCAATATCGTCAGCAAGCGTCCGCAGGAAGAGGCGTTCACGCGCCTGAAGGCCAGCGCCGGGACCTGGGATCGCTACCGCGGCAGCCTGGACGTCAACACGCCGCTGGACGAGGAGGGGCGCCTGCTGTCGCGCATCAACCTGGCAGTGGAGGACAACGGCAGCTTCCGTGATCACGTCGACAGCCGCCGACAGATCGTCAGCCCCTCGCTTATCTGGCAACTCGACCCTGACACGCGCCTGTTGCTGGATGCCGAGTTCTCGCGCACCGAATCGGTGTTCGACCGGGGCATTCCTGCGGTCAACAATCAGTTGGGTTCAGTGAAGCGCTCGACCTTTCTCGGCGAGCCCAACGACGGCCACATTCGCAACGACAACCAGACCCTTGACCTGGCCCTGGAACGTCACCTGAACGACAACTGGAAACTGCGCCTGGCCAACCACTACACCCAGGGCCATCTGCGCGGCAACAGTTCGGAGCCGTCGCGGGTAGTCGGCCAGACGATCAGCCGTTTCTACCGCGAACGCAATTTCGAGTGGAACGACAACATCACTCAGGCCGAACTGCACGGGCAGTTCGATTTTCTCGGCTGGCAGCACCAGAGCCTGATCGGCCTGGAGTACGAGAACTACCGCAACAGCCAGAAATACCCACAGAGCGCCACGTCGCTCGGCTACGGGCTGGACATCTACCAGCCGGTCTACGGGCAGCCCAAGCCGCCGCTGATCAACCCCAACGACTTCTTCGAACGCACCGAAAGCCAGGCCCTCAACCTGCAAGATCAGATCATCTTCGACGAGCGTTGGCGTGGCCTGCTCGGTGTGCGCCTGGAGCGGGTCGAGCAGACCGCGCTGAACCGCGCCACCGGGGTAAGCAACAGCCAGGTCAAGGAAGTCGCAACACCGCGTGTGGGGCTGTTGTATCAATGGACGCCCGAAGTTGGGGTGTTCGCCAATGCCTCCACCTCGTTCAAACCCAACGCCATCGGCACCCAGGGCCAGGTGTACAAGCCTGAGAAAGGGCTGGGGTATGAGACAGGGCTGAAGCTCGACCTGTTCGACAGTCGGCTCGGTGCGACTGTCGCGTTGTTCAGCATCGACAAGGAAAACGTCGTCACCACCGATGCCTTCGGTGAAAGCATCGCTGCTGGCAAGGCGCGCAGCCAGGGGCTGGACGTGCAGTTCAGCGGGCAGCTCACCGAGGCCGTGCGGGTGATCGGTGCCTATGCCTACATCGATGCCGAGGTCACCAAGGGCGATGCAGCACTGCCCAAGGGCAGCGACCTGTTGGGCATTCCACGGCACAGCGGCAGCCTGATGGTGGTGCACGAGTTCCAGAATGGCTGGCTGCGGGGCTCGGATGTCGGCGCCTCGGCCAACTACGTGGGCGAGCGTTCCGGGCAGGCGGGCGGCGACCTGCGCCTGCCGGCGTACAGCACGCTGGACTTGCTGGCGCACTACAAGGCCAGCGAGCAGTTGAGTTTCGGGGTGAACCTGAACAACGTCTTCGACCGCAAGTACTACGAACGCGGCTACAACGCGGCGTGGAACATGCCGGGCGAGCCGCGCAACCTGAGTGTGAGCATGAGTTTGTCGCTGTGACCTGAGGGACCGCACAGCGGTCCCAACCTCATCAACCTTGACGCATCCACTCCGGGCAGCGGTCCTCGAACGAATGCCCGGTCGGCACCAGCTGCTCGTCCTCGATCTCATCGAAACACCCCAGCAGCAACGCCACCGTTGGCGCATCGTCAATTGCCCCGATCGAACTGCCGCAGCACCGGCAGAACGCTCGACTGGAATAATCCGAAGAGCGCCAGGTGTCGGGTGCTCCGCCAGCACCCACCCAGCGCACCCGCGCACGATCGAATTCCACCCAGCTCGCCACCAGTGCCCCGGTATGCTGCTGACACCAGCGGCACGAGCAGTGGTGGGGATTGCCCGCTGGCCCCTCGGCCTCGAAGCGGATCGCGCCGCACAGGCAGCCGCCCTTGTAGGTCTTCATGCTGACGCTCTCTCCTTGAATGACAGGTTGTCGGCCTGCACCCTGGCCGGTTAACGTGGCGGTTTTCCGCACAGGGAAGTGTCCATGAATCCGTCACTGGAACTCAACCGCGCCAATTGGGACGAGCGGGCGCCGTTGCACGCCGCCTCGCCGGGCTATGAAGTCGAATGCTTCGTGCAGTCTGCCACGCATCTTTCGGAAGTCGTGCGCTTCGACCTGCCGCGCCTGGGCAATATCCAAGGCCTCAAGACCTTGCACCTGCAATGCCATATCGGCACCGACACCTTGTCGCTCGCGCGCCTGGGCGCGCATGTCAGCGGGCTGGATTTTTCGCCGGCATCGCTGGCGCAGGCGCGGTTGCTGGCCGAGCGTTGTGGCGTGGAGATCGACTATGTCGAGGCGGACGTCTACCGCGCCAGCGAGGTGCTGCCCAAGGCGAGCTATGACTTGATCTACACTGGGATCGGCGCCCTGTGCTGGCTGCCGGACATCCAGCGCTGGGCGCAGAACGTCGCGGCGTTGCTCAAGCCGGGAGGGCGGCTGTTCCTGCGTGAGGGCCATCCGATGCTGTGGACGCTCGACGAAACCCACGCCGATCGCCTGCAGGTCGACTTTCCGTACTTCGAGCACGAGGCCCCGGTCATCTTCCACAGCGACCAGACCTACGTCGAAAGCGAGCATCGCCTGGCGCAGACCGAGACCCATTCCTGGAACCGCGGCCTCGGTGAAATCATCACGGCGCTGCTTGAGCAGGGCATGCAACTGACCGCCCTGGTCGAGCACCCGAGCATCCCGTGGGAGGCGTTGCCCGGGCAGATGGTCAAGGGCGAAGACGGCGAGTGGCGCCTGGCCGAGCGGCCCGAGCGCCTGCCGTTGAGCTACACGCTGCAGGCGCGCAAGGGCTGATCAGGAAAGGAAGCCGCCGTCGACATTGAGCGCCGTGCCGGTGGTGTAGCTCGACGCGTCGCTGGCCAGGTACAGCACCGCGCCGGCCATCTCGCTCGGGTCGGCCACGCGCTTGAGCGGGATTTGCTGCAGGGCGGCGTTGAGGATGGCG
Source organism: Pseudomonas wayambapalatensis (assembly GCA_014268975.2). GTDB lineage: Bacteria > Pseudomonadota > Gammaproteobacteria > Pseudomonadales > Pseudomonadaceae > Aquipseudomonas > Aquipseudomonas wayambapalatensis. Next base: position 2,269,245 of record CP077096.1, read on the forward strand.
TCGTTCTTCACCAGCGCCGAGGCGAACTTGGTGTCGGTCAGGCCCGGCAGCAGGGCATTGCAGCGGATGCCGAATTGCGCGCACTCCTTGGCGAAGACCTTGGTCATGTTGATCACCGCAGCCTTGGTCACCGAGTAGATGCCCTGGAACAAGCCTGGTGTCACGCCATTGATCGACGCCACGTTGATGATGCTGCCACCGCCGTGCTCGCGCATCAGCTTGCCGGCTTCCACCGACATGAAGAAGTAGCCGCGGATGTTCACGTCGACAGTCTTCTGGAAGGCACTGACGTCGGTGTCCAGCACGTTGCAGAACTGCGGGTTGGTGGCGGCATTGTTGACCAGGATATCCAGGCGTCCGAACTGCTCGCGGATGCCGGCGAACACCTGCTGGATCTGCTCCAGCTCACCGATATGGCAGGCCACCGGCGTAGCCTTGCCGCCGGCTGCGATGATGGCGTCGGCGACCTGCTGGCAGCCGTCGAGCTTGCGGCTGGAGACGATCACATGGGCCCCTTGCTGGGCCAGCAGGTGGGCGATGGCTTCGCCGATGCCGCGGCTGGCGCCGGAAACGAAGGCGATCTTGCCGTCAAGGTCGAACAGTTGGGTCTTGGACATGCTGGATTTCCTTGTTGTCGCCGGTTACAGGGTGGATTTGCCGATCAGTTGCAGGCTCATCTGCTCCAGCAGCCGGTTCATGTGGATGAACTGGGCGAAGCGCTTGTCCTGCGTCTGGCCGTGGAAGAAGCGGTAGTAGATCTGCTGCACGATCCCGGCCAGGCGGAACAGGCCGTAGCAGTAGTAGAAGTCGAAGTTGTCGATGCGAATGCCGGCTCGCTCGGCGTAGTAGTCGACGAACTGGCGGCGAGTCAGCATGCCCGGGGCATTGCTCGGCTGGCGGCGCATCAGTTGCACCGGTGCCGGGTCGTCGGCCTCGATCCAGTAGGCCAGGCTGTTGCCCAGGTCCATCAGCGGGTCACCGATGGTCGCCATCTCCCAGTCCAGTACGCCGATGATGCGCATGGGGTTGCTGGCATCGAGGATGACGTTGTCGAAGCGGTAGTCGTTGTGCACGATGCCAGGGCGTGAGTGGTCGGCGGGCATCTTCTCGCGCAGCCAGGCGATCACCTGTTCCCAGCGCGGCGCATCCGGGGTCAGGGCTTTTTCGTAGCGGCTCGACCAACCTTCGATCTGGCGCTGCACGTAGCCTTCGGGCTTGCCCAGGTCAGCCAGGCCGCAGGCGTTGTAGTCGACCTGGTGCAGTTCCACCAGACGGTCGATGAAGCTCTTGCACAGCGCCTCGGTGCGGCCGGCGTCGAGGTTCAGTTCGGGCGGCAGGTCCGAGCGCAGGATGATGCCCTCGACCCGCTCCATCACGTAGAACTCACCGCCGATCAGCGATTCGTCGGTGCAGTGCACATAGGCCTTGGGGCAGAACGGGAAACCGTCGTTGAGCTGGTTGAGGATGCGGAACTCGCGGCCCATGTCATGGGCCGACTTGGCCTTGTGCCCGAAGGGCGGGCGACGCAGCACGAACTCGCGTTCGGGATAGGCGACCAGGTACGTGAGGTTGGAGGCGCCGCCGGGGAACTGGCTGATGCTCGGAGTGCCTGCGAGGCCCGGGATATGCGCCTTGAGGTAAGGGTCGATGATGGCTGCATCGAGTTCTTCGCCGGGGCGGACCTGGGTGGACTGGTCGGTGAGCGTCATGCGTTTTCCTTATTCTCGGTCGCAAGGATCATTGGCTAATCTAATGGCCAGCCTGGGTTGGGACAAGCGTGCCAGACGTCATATCGACGCGGGTGTTGCCGGTCGATCACTGCCCCTGATGAATGGCGGATGCAGGCTGCGGGCAAAAAAAAACCGAAGCCGGTCAGGCCTCGGTTTTCTTCATGCGCGTGTTCGCATCACTCAGGACGGGAACAGCTCGCTCAGCTTCATCGACAGCATCATGTCGCCTTCGACGCGCAGCTTGCCGCCCATGAAGGCCTGCATGCCATCGGTCTCGCCACTGACGATGCCTTTGAGGGTTTCGCTGTCCAGAACCAGGGTGCAGTTGGCGTCAGGGTTCTCGCCTTCCTGGATCTCGCAGGTGCCGTCCTTGACGAGCAGGGCGTAGTGCTTGTCTTCGTCGGTGATGTTGAAGCCGAACACCAGGTCCAGGCCGGCGGCGGCGGCAGGGTTGAACTTGGCTTTCATCGCTTCGACTGCTTTAGCTACGTCGCTCATGGTGTATTCCTTGTTGGGTGAAAGTCGCGTGCACGGGGCACAACAGGCCGGGCTCATCGATAGGTGAGAAGCTCCGGCATCCGCAACAGCTGCACGTGGGCCTGGCTGTTGAAGGAGGTCAATGCCACGTCGCGGCCACGGAACTTCAGTTGGCTGAGCGACGTGTTGATGATCTGCCAGTTCAGCGCGAACGCCTGGGCTGGGGTGATTCCGGTGACCTGGTGGAGCAGGGCGGCGATGCTGCCGCCGGAGGTGAAGATGGCAATGTTGTCGCGGCTTGACGCTTGCGCCAGCACGCGTTGCAGGCCGGCACCAACGCGCGCGGTGAACGCGGCCCAGGTCTCCAGGCCATCGTGAGCCTCGTGCTCGCCGTCATGCCAGCGCTGCACCATCAGCGCGAACAGGCGCTGGAACTCGCTGCGATTCTGCGCAGCATTGCGCAGCACGTGCAGCGCCTCGGGCTCGTGCGGCAGCAGGGCAGGAAGCAGGGCGCGGATCACACCGTCGGCATCGAACTCGTTGAAGGCTGCGTCGGTCTCTATGGCCGGGATCGCGTAGCCAGCAGCGGCCATTGCGTCGAGTGTCAGTCGTGCGGTGTCCTGCTGGCGCCGCAGGTCGCCGGCCAGGCAGCGGTCCAGGCGCATGTCCAGTTGGGCCAGGTGCTCCCCCAATGCCTGACTCTGGCGCACACCCAGCGGCGACAGGACATCGTAGTCGTCGGCGCCGAAGGAGGCTTGGCCATGTCGGATCAGGTAGATATTGCCCACTGGGATGTCCGGCCGGGATGGAGGTTGCTGCGAGGTTAGGATGCGCCAGAGAGGCTGTCAATGAAAAAACATACAAGCGTTTGAAAAGGTTGTTTGAACTGTGTTGCCAGCATTTTCCCATGCTGGCAGCCGCCCAGGCGCACCGGTATGCTTGCATCAGTTTCGCGTCGTGCAGGCGCAGGTCTATTAAGGAGTCAATGTGGAGTTTCTTGCCGAATACGCAAGCTTTCTCGCCAAAACCGCCACTGTGGTGATCGCCATCCTGGTCATCCTTTCCGGTATCGCCAACCTGCGTGGCAAGGGGCGACGCAAACCCGGCGGGCAACTGCAGGTCACCCGCCTCAACACCTTCTACAAGGAGCTGCGCGAGCGCCTGGAAGCCGGTCTGCTCGACAAGGCCGAGCTCAAGGCTCTGCGCAAGCAGCAGGCCAAGATGGAAAAACAGAAGAAGAAAGGCAAGGCCAAGCCCGAGGAAAAGGGTCGGGTCTTCGTGCTGGACTTCGACGGCGACATCAAGGCCTCCGCCACCGAGAGCCTGCGTAACGAAATCACCGCGCTGCTCACCCTCGCCACCCCACGTGACGAAGTGGTGCTGCGCCTCGAGAGCGGTGGCGGGCTGGTGCACAGCTACGGCCTGGCTGCCTCGCAGCTGGCGCGTATCCGCCAGGCCGGCATTCCGCTGACCGTGTGCATCGACAAGGTCGCGGCCAGCGGCGGCTACATGATGGCCTGTATCGGCGAGAAGATCGTCAGTGCGCCGTTCGCTGTGCTTGGCTCGATCGGCGTGGTCGCGCAGTTGCCCAACGTCAACCGCCTGCTGAAAAAGCACGACGTTGACTTCGAAGTCTTCACGGCCGGCGAATACAAGCGCACCGTGACCGTATTTGGCGAGAACACCGAGAAAGGCCGGGAGAAGTTTCAGGAAGACCTGGATATCACCCACCAGCTGTTCAAGGACTTCGTCGCCCGCTACCGCCCGCAACTGCACATCGACGAAGTCGCCACCGGTGAAGTGTGGCTGGGCATTGCCGCACTCAACCGCAAGTTGGTGGACGAGCTGCGCACCAGCGACGAGTACCTGAGTGATCGCGCCAATGACGCCAATCTGTTCCACGTCCGCTATGCCGAGCGTAAATCCCTGCAGGAGCGCATTGGCGTGGCCGCCAGCGGTGCCGTGGAGAACACTTTGGTAGGGCTCTGGAGCAAGCTTGGCCGCTTGCGCTAACACCTTGAACCCCTTGAAGATTTTTTTCTTCAAGGGGGTTGCAAGGTGAGGGGAATGCCGACATAATGGCGTCCATCGAAACGCAGCTCACTTGAAAAAGTCGAGCGGTTTCAAGGAGATAGCGAGAGCTGACTCCGAACTTTGAGGCCGAGTAGCAAAGTGGTTATGCTCCGGATTGCAAATCCGTCTACGCCGGTTCGATTCCGACCTCGGCCTCCACCATTCGAAAGCCCCGCAGATTAACGTCTGCGGGGTTTTTCTTTGGGCGCCGGAAAATCTCGATAGTCCCAAAACTATTTGGGTGCAGTCCCAAAACCTTCCTATTTCGAGGGCTTCGCGATAGCCCCAACACGGCGATAGACACGCTCCGTGATTCCCTCTTTGGAGTGCCCCAGCAGCACGCTTGCCTCACCCAGATCGTTGATCTCCGAGGCCGCCTTCGGTCGGATATCCCGGAATTGGAACTGGGCGATTCGGTTTGCTAGGTCTGGCTTCTTCTCGACTTCAGCTTTCACCCTTGCTGCCTCTCGGGCGTCCGCCCACCGGTTGCGCAGCATCGGCCAGCTCATGCGCTTGCCGTGCTCGTTGATGATGAAGAACGGCGACAGGTGCTCGCTGGTCCTGCGCATAATCCGCTCCAGCAGCAGACCAAGACTGTTCTTAGCCCCGTCTACCTCAAGGACGATCCTCAGTCGCTTGCCGGTCTTGCCTTGGCTGACCTGCAGGTAGATCCCCTCCATATCGTCCTTTCGCATGGACAGAACGTCCGATGGCCGCTGGCCGGTCAGGTACGCCAGGTCCATCGCATCCTGAAGCTCCTGTGGGGCCTCCTCATATACCGCCTGCCACACCGCTTCGTTGGCATAGAAGTCGCGCGGTTTCTCCTTGTTCTTCCTCACGCCTAGGCACGGATTGTCGCGGGTGGTGAGCCCCCATTCCCTTGCGGTATTGAAAACGTGCGAGAGCAGTGCGATCTCCCTGTTCGCTCTAGTTTTGGCCGACCTTGAATCGCGGTACTGCGCGATCATGGCCGGCGTGATGGCATCGATCGGCGCCGAATCGAACACAGTGCGCAGTTGCTTAAGCTCGTAGATGTTGTCTTTCTGGGTCCTGGCGGCCTTGCCTGGGATGATCTTCAACAGGTACTCGTCGAAGATCCCCTTCATCGTTGTCAGCTCTTTCGGTACCGACTTGGCTTCGAGCTCTGCCCACATCAGCTTGGCCTTCACCAGGTCACTGCCAAGGAAAATGTCCTTGCCCGACTTATCCCTGTAGTACAGAGCCTCCCACACCTTGCCATTGGCTTTTTGTCTCTTGCGACGATACATGCCTGGTGGCAGGTCGCGATTCTCGGTCTTCCTTGGGCGCATTTCACTTTACTCGGGAAAAATCAGGGGTCCAGGCTGGCGATGGCGGCGGAGCTGCAGCGACCGGCACAGTGTCGATCACCAGACCGCTGAGCTTCTGGCGGGCGTACAGGCGGCCAACAAGGGGCCGGCCACCGCGGCTCTCGACGAAATGCCAGCCTTTTTCTTTCAACCAGCGGCGCTGCCACGCCCGGGGTTTGTAGCCGGTGATCACCACCAGCTCTTCGTCCGAAAGGATCTCGGTTTCCATGGGATGGTCTCCACGCCGCCGGTGGCGGCAGGTTTGTGGTCAGTCGCAGCTGCTGGAGCTGGATCCGCTGTCGCTGGAACTGCTGCTGTCGCTCGACGAAAAGCTGCTGCCGCTTTCGTAGCTGCTGTAGTCCCGGCTGGTACACGAACTGCTCGAGCGAGCCGGTTCGTAGCTGTCCGCCAGATGTATGGGATGCATAGGGCTGACTGGGCTCATGGGGTTGAGCGGGTCGAGCATCGGATCTTGCCGGCCAGATGCGGGGCTGTGGCCGCGGGCATACCCGGTCGGGCCGAGCGCGGCGCGTTGCGCTGGCTTCTTCTTGCGCTTGAACAGGCGGGCCAAGAAATTGAACATGAGTCTCTCCATGCCCGCAGTCGGCGGGCTTGAGTGGTTGGGGGGGTTAGGCTTCTGGTTCGAAGCAGCGTTTGTAGCGCGCGCGGTAATCGTCGCGCTCCAGGTTGTCATGCAGCTCTTGCTCGCGGCCGTCGGCCCACATCTGCTGATGGCGCTTATTGCATGTGAAGCCGGTATCCGACTCGCCTTCACCGTCGACCCACTCCAGCCATTTGCAGGTGTTGCAGTTCTTGCTCATCGCGGCCCCCTTGCGATCAGGTAGGCCATGTAGGCGATGGCGATCATAGAAGGTGTCCTCCGGCTTCGAGCAGGCTGTCGCGGTCCGCACGGAGATTGTCCCGCTCCTTGGCCAGGCGCTGGATCTCGCGGTGCAGGTACTGGGCGATCGATTCGCCGCACCGCAGGTCGCCAGGAATGGCGCGGCCTTTGAGTGCAGCCTCCAATTCGTAAAGGGTGAATTGCTCGATCATGGCATGAGCTCCTTGGGCACCTGGACGAACTCGCCCAGCTTGTAGCGCACGAATCCTCGGCAGAACGCGACCAGGGCGGTGGGGCCGTAGCACCAGATGCCCGCGCCCTCCGGGCCGCCGCAGTAGCAGACAACCTCGGCAAGACCTGGGCGGTGCTGGGCGCTGCCTCGGTACTCGTCTATCAGGAGACCGCCTTGGCTCCAGTCGCCTGACCAGCGCCTCAGGAAATAGCTGATCGGGACAGCGCCGCAGGGAGGAAACTGGAAATCCTTGCTGAATTCCGGCGGTGCAAGTACCTCGCCTCCGTTGTTTCCGTCGATGTCGCGGGGAACTCGAACCATGCGCCATCCGAGTGCAATGGCCACGGCCCAGTCGAGTGCCGACCCGGCCAGGTTGGATACCCTCACTTCGATCAGGTCGGTCATTCCTTCACCTCAATCGAAACGTCGTCATGAATCCACTCAATGCCGAGCAGATCGTCCTCAGTGACCTGGTCCTCCCTGGTGTCGCTCATGCTCACCAAGTCTTGAACCTCATCATCCGGCACGTTCTCCATGACTTTCCGGAAGTTAACTACCGCCTTCCCGGTCAGAATGACTGTTTTGCTCACAGCTGATACCTCTCATCAATCCATGCCGCCGGGGCGGCAGCGGGTGTAGGTTCGGGTTGGGTTTCGTGCGGGGAGAGCTGGCGCTCGTGATGGGTAACGCAAGGCGTCGCCTGCTCGTCCTTGTGTTGGCTCATCCACGAAGCGCCGATCAGCGCGCCGATGGCGCCATACGTGAGAACTTCAATCAGCCAGCCGATCATGCGCTTAGCTCCAGTTGAGGGTCGGATTTGGCGGCCAGTTCGGCGACGACGATGGCGTACGCCTCGGGGTGTTGCTTGTCGAACGGCGGCATGTTCGTGGTTTCGATCCAGGTGCCACGCACTGAGCCGCGATCGAGCCAGCCAGGGTCGATACCCTTCGGTCGCGTCCAGGCGGTCGGACTGATGCCGAGCTCTTGGATCTGCTTCGTCGCGATGTAGCCCTGCGAGCGCATCAAGGCGATCACCCGCAGCGCCGCTTCCTTCCAGGGTGTGAGGCTGACCGGGGATGGGACGCCGGCCTGGTGTGCACCAACCGCCATTGGCACCCGGCATCGCTCTGTCGGGTTCCAGTCGAACAGGTGCAGGTACTCTTCGTTGACGAAGAACGACAACCAGTCCCGGTTGTCCACGCAACGCACATCGAATTCCCATCCTGACTTGTCGCCGCCACGAGACATCCAGCAGGGGAGCACAACAGGAACCCCGAGCAGGCCCAACATACGGCAGATTCCGTGACTGGCGTCGCTGGCCTTGCCGACGATCACCAGGCGGTGGTCGGGGCCCGGCCTGCCGTAAAAATTCTCGTAGTCCTTCGGCAGGATCTGGTCGGCCACCTTTGCGTTCAGGCTCATCTTCGCCTCGATGCCGATCTGTCGACCGCTGGTGTGCACGGCCAGGATGTCGAAGCCCGCAGCTTCGGGGTAGCAGGTCCAATCGGCCTGCTTGTTCATCGACTGGATGAAGGCCGCGCACAGTTCGGCCTCCGTCTTGATCGGTGTCCTTTCGAGCATGTCGATTCCTTGGCCGCCATATCGCGGCAGTGAATAGAGAGGAGAGGGGTTACAGCTGGTGAGTAGTCGTGGTATCAGTGCAAGCAGCTAATGCAGGACAAGTACTGAACTACTAGCCAGAGAGGGCGCAAGGTGGATCAACGAGAGAAGGAGCTTGCTGCCGTCGCGGAGGCGCTTGGTAAGCCTGCTGGGTTTGATATATCTGATCCAGCCGTGAAGGTGCGTAAAAGCCTCATGGCGGCGTCAGTGGCACTATTGTGTTTGGTGATAGCCAAGATTGAACCAAGTGACACCTTCACTATTTTTGGCGTAGCATTCAAAGGCGTTACTGCAGATAAGATAGTCATAGGAGCGATGATTGTTCTAACGTATTCGCTGGCGCACTTTCTCTTTTATGTCGTTGAGCTTTTAGGTGAGTATCGGGTGCGTATGACTGGCGCTAGGGTTGCGTTCCAAACGGGCGCACGCGCAGGCAACATGCATGTGGACTATCCGGACGATCCGAAGCAGTCCAGCTTAGCAAACTGGTGGAAGTCGTACGCCGGCAGGCTTCACTCCGTAGGCGAGCTTGCAGACAAACTTAGCAGCGATTTAGATGAGATAAAATATAGATTAGGTAGTCCAGATGAGGTCAAAGGTACGCCGGACGATATCGCCACTTCTCAATTGATGGGGCAGGTAAACGCTAATTTAATGAATCTCCGCAACGAAATAAAAACTAGCAGAGAAGTTGTTTTGAGCCCAAGAATTGAAGTTTCTTTAGAGCGCTTCGACTCTTGGTACAAAGGCTTGATAAATTTGCAAGGCTTTAGGGTGGTGGTCGTTGAGGTTGCTTTGCCCGTTCTGCTTGGTCTAATTTCGCTGACTGTTGCGACTCGATATCTTATGTCCTTCTGAAGGAATCTCAAGCGGCCTTGATGAGGGCTTCGATTACTCGTTGGCCGGCCAGCGGCGGCACCGCATTGCCTGCCATGTGCATGGTGAGCCGGTGGTTATCCGGGCGAAGGGTGTCAGCCGGGAACGACATAGCGGCCAGGGCCTCGCTGGCGCTGAGCATCCGCATGCGGTCGCCGTCGACCAGGGCCCAGCGGTCCAAGGTGGTGATGGTGCCAATCGGTCGGTTGATGTCGCGGCCGGTAGTGCCGGATCCCTTGCCGTAGTAGGGCATGATGAAGCGGTCGCCGAATCGCTGGCGGCCGTTGCGCACCCGGTCGAGGGTGGCTTGGGCCCGGCCTGGCTTCTCGATTGGCGACCAGCGCCCGGCGTCGAAGTCGAGGAAGCTGGCAGCCGGCACATGTCGTTCCTGCGGCAGCTGAAGCATCAGCGGGGCCTTGCTGCGGGTCAGCACCATGAACAGGCGAACCCGGTGCTGCGGCACGCCGAGGTCGGCACAGTCCACGATGTGAGGTGCGGCCTGATACCCCAGCGCCTGGACGGCCTGCAGCCAGGCCGGATAGAGCACCCAGTCAGTGAACTCCGGGACGTTCTCTATCACCGCCGCTTGTGGCCGGTGGAATTCAAGAGCCGATACCGGCGCCCAGGCAGTTGAACGCGAAGCATCATGCTCGGGATTACCCGACTTCTTGCCGCGGGCCTTGGCATGGCCCTGGCAGCAGGGCGAGGCGAGCAGGATGTCGTGCGCCGGCACCTGTTCCCAGCGCGCCTGGTGCAGGTCCTGGCATACGTGCTGCGTTTCGGGATGGTTGGCGCTGTGCCACTTCACGGCATCAGGCCAGTGGTTTGCCGCCCAAAGAACCTGGACGCCTGCGGCGCGCGCGCCGGTGCTCCATCCGCCGAGACCGGCGAACAGGTCGATTGCTGTTGTCATGTGGTCCTCAGATTCAAGCAGCTGGCGATTGATCCAGCAGAAAGTCCATTTGCGCTGCGCCTTCGATCCAGGCTGTGTCCAGACGCTGGCGGGCGAGGGCGGCGTATTCGGGGTTCAGCTCGCAGATGACCGATTGCCGGCCTTCCTGCATGGCGACGAGCGCGGTGGTGCCGGCGCCGCCGAACGGGTCGAGCACCATCCCGCCGCGCGGCGATCCGGCCAAAACGCAGGGGCGGATCAGGTCGGGCGGGAAGGTGGCGAAGTGGGCGCCCTTGAAACTGGCGGTGGCCACCGTCCAGACGCTGCGCTTATTGCGGGTCTCGTCGTAGTCCACATCATCACGGCCTGTCCGGTGCTGCGCTGTCTGCCCGTGCTCGCCATCGGTGTACTTCGTCTCCCTGGCGAAGCTGTTGCGCTTGCTCCCGCCGACAGCCTTCATCGGACCATTGGTCTTGGCAACCTGGCGGCTGCTCCCGGCCTGGCTGGCTACGTCCTGGCTCCATCTCTCGACTGAGCTGGCTGCCGCAGGCTCGCGAATGGCGTCCTGGTCGAAGTAGTAGCGCGGCCCCTTGCTGAGCAGAAATAGGTACTCATGCGCTTTCGTGCACCGGTCCTTGATCGATTCGGGCATGGGGTTGGGCTTGTGCCAGATGATGTCCTGGCGCAGGTACCAGCCATCGTCCTGCAGCGCGATCGCTAGGCGCCACGGTAGCCCCATTAGATCCTTGGGCTTGAACCCGGTGTGATTGGGCTTCTTGAGCTTTCTGGCGCTTGCCGCAACCTGCCGGGCAGTGAGCGACTGATCGCCCAGCCCCATATCGTCCCGGCCATGCGCGCCCCAACTGCCTGCGTAGCTGTCGCCCATGTTCACCCACAGCGTGCCGTCATCGCGCAGCACGCGCTGCACTTCGCGGAACACGGTCACCAGCCTGTCGATGAATTCTCGCGGGGAGGCCTCCAGGCCGATCTGACCGTCGACCCCGTAGTCGCGCAGCCCGAAGTAGGGCGGGCTTGTGATGCAGGTGTGCACTGACTGGTCTGGCAGCGTCCGCATCATCGCGATGCAGTCGCCCACCAGGATGCGGTGCTGCTGGGTCATGTCGTTGTCCTTGCGTGCAGGCGCCGCCCTCCGTGGCCGGATGCGGCATGGTGGCAATTTGATTGGCCCACGGTAAGATTCGGTATCTTTCCGAATGGGGCCTAAGATGAAAAAGCTGGAATTTTGGGGAGGGGTCACAACCCTCCTTTACCTAACCCTAATGGGATGGTGGATTTTTGAAAACTGGAACGATTTTCTTCAGTTGAAGTTGAATGAGTTGGGAGACTTCCTCGCTGGAACCTTTGGGCCGATCGCGTTTCTCTGGCTCGTGCTAGGGTTTCTTCAGCAAGGACGCGAGCTCAAGCTCAGCACAGACGCTCTGCAACTGCAGGCAGAAGAATTGAGAAACTCTGTTGCCCAACAGTCGATAATGGCTGAGGCCGCAGTTCAGCAGATAGACTCAGCTCGGAAGGCTATCCAACTCCAGGTGGAGGAGGCTGAACGTGCCGTATCGGCTGACTTCGAAGTCGGGTCAACATTAAAACAAGGGGCACCTGAAGGAGTAAGGAACAAATTTAAAATTACGAATAATCGTAATGTCGCTTATAAAGTTGTTTGCGAGTTTTCAGGGGATCTCCCATTCTGTACTAAGTTCGAACTAGGCACTTTAAAGGCTGGATGTTACAGTGAAGGAGAGTATGCTTTCTCTCCAGATCACGCAGGAACTGGGGTTCTCTCTATTTTCTATGAAGATGTCAATGGTAAAGAAAAGTTAGATATTTTCAGTATCTGGATCGACGATGGCTGGATTAAAAGCCAGAAGCTACGAAATAAGAGTTCAACAGTAATTCGAGCATGACGAATCTCAGGCGCTTGGCCCGACAATCTCATCTCCAGAATCCTGCTGAATCATCAGCATGCTCTTCCGATCGAAGGCCAGGGCCAGGCGCGGTGAGATGCTGATCTCATGTCGCGGCGGGGTGAGAAACTTCGCCGCGTGCAGCCTGCCCAGGGCATGAACGCCGTGGATCAGCGCCTCAATCATCTGGCTGGCCGAGGCTTCTGCCCAACCGCATATAGCCCGCAGGTGCTGGCCTGTTCGTTTCCTGGCTGAAAGCCTCAACGGTTCAGTCCGCGCCACAGATCTGTGAGCTTCGATTTCGTGGCGCGCGATCCACGACAGCGCGTGATACCCAAGCGCCTCGGCGTGATGAATCATCAACGTCATCGCCTCGCCCTGTTCCTCGATCCCGGCCCACTCCATCAGCTCCAGCAGGGCCTGCTTAGTCCCTGGTCGAACCTTCAAGCGCAGGTCTTCTTCCTGCAGGCGCTCGGCCTTCTCGCGTCGGCGCTTGTCGCGCTCTTGCGGCGTCATCGCCATACGGCAACTCCTTCAATCCGCTGGGCGGTAGGTTGAACTGCTCACGCCGCCTTGTTCTTTGCAGCGCGCTTCGGATTTTTCTGCTCAATCTCTAAATCCATGTCGTTCCAGCCAGCAAGAAACCAGGAGCCGTGGAACGTGTGAAAGGCGAATGGGTTGGCCATCTTGCCGCCACCGTTGCGGCGGCATTCCCGGCCAAGGTAGTAGACGCTGGGATGCTCGCCGCAATCGCTCATGGCTAGGCACCTGCCAGGTGGTGGAGCGGGGCGAACGGGATGTCGTCGTCGAAGTCTTGATAGTCAGGCGGTGCCGATTGCTGGCTCTGCTGAGGTGCCTGGCGCTGCTGCTGGCGAGGCTGCTGCCGTTGCTGTTGAGGCTGGCGCTGCTGCTGGCCGCCGCCATGGTTGTCCGGCCGTCCGCCAAGCAGTTGCATGGTTCCGTTGATGTCGACGTGCACCTCGGTGCTGTAGCGCTTGATGCCGTCCTTTTCCCATTCGCGGGTCTTGAGCTTGCCCTCGATGTAGCACTGGGAGCCCTTGCGCAGATACTCGCCGGCGATCTCTGCGACCTTGCCGAACAGCACCACGCGGTGCCATTCGGTCTTCTCGACCTTCTGGCCGGTCTGTTTATCGGTCCAGGCCTCACTGGTGGCCAGGCTCAGGTTGGTGACCGCGTTGCCGTTGGGCAGGTAGCGGACCTCGGGGTCCTGGCCGCAGGTGCCGACCAAGATGACTTTGTTTACTCCACGGGCCATGAGGCCTCCTATGCTGCAATGCCGAGAACGCGGTTCATGCGCTCATCGAGGATTTCGTAAAAGGTCTTCACGCGCTCCGAGAGCTTGCGGATCATCGCCTCGTCCCGGTAGGCACGCTTCACGAACAGCGGCATGCCGGGCCAGTAGCAGATGAAGTCGATCCACTCGCGCTCGGACACCCATAGTCCGCCCTGGCACTGAGCGACATGCTCTTTCGGGATTTCTCCGCCCAGGATCACGTCGACCTGCAGCTTGGGCAGCTTGGTCTTGATCTCGGTCAGACCCTGATCACCGACCAGGGCGTCTGGTGAGTAGCCAATGCCGTGGTTGAGGATGATCCCCACCTGGTGGGTCTGGACGTCCTCTCGGTCGCAGTACAGGCCACGGGCGGTGCCTTCCAGTTCGTGTCCGCGCTCGGTGTGGCGGTTGCCGGTGAACGGGTCGGCCGCCTCGCCGGTGATGCGCTCGCCGATCAGGGTGTTCATGTAGGTGAAGGCCCCGGCGCCGAAGCCTGCCTCGCCTTTGCCGTTCACCAGCAGGCAGTCCAGCTCGCTGCAGGTGATGATGCCCAGGCGCAGGTCAAGCCAGGCCTGGGTGCCTTGCTCGACGTCACTGATTATCTGCATTTGCGGCCTCCGCGGCCTTGATGGCCTTGTTCAGCTGCGCAACCAGCAGGTCGTGGCGACCCTTCGGCACGCATTCGGCTGTTCCGTACTCACTGGTGAACCAGTCGCGGGTCTTCTGTGTGCAGCGGTCGAGCAGGGCGGTGATGCCGGCCGCCTGCACGCTGGTGACGTTGGCGGTTGGCACGGCGGCGTGGCCGTCGTCGTCCTCGCCCCTGGTCGTGAGGTTGAGCAGGGCGCTCATGACGTAGCGCTTGCCGTAGCTGGTGGACGAACCGACCGCCTGGACAGCGTTCTTGCTGCCGCTGGTGTCGAGCGGGAGAAGCATGGTGGTGCTCTCGCGGTGGCCGGCCCTGTGCATCAGAATGCCGGTGACGCTCAAACCGCCTGGGGTGTTCTCGACCTTGAAGGTGATCGCGAAGCCGTGGGTCTGCATGATCGGCTTGATGACATCGTTGATGTCTTCGAAAGTGGCGTAGTCGCTGCGCTTCTGTCCATTCACGACGATGGCGCCTCGCTCGGCAATGCTCGGGATGTCGCTCTGCATGGCAGCCATGGCCGCGTTGAACTCAGCCTCGGCATCACGGGCCTGCATTCGCTCGTGCATCGCCATCAGGCGCTCCAGCTTGTCAATGTCACAGGTTGGGTCCGTGGCGGCCCTGCTGATAACGGCCAGGATGCTGCTATCGGTTTGGGTGGGCGCGGCCATCTGGCGGCGCTGCTCCGGCACAATGATGGTGCTGCTCATGGCGGCTACCTCAGAAGTTGATGGTGATGTTCGGGACTTCGCGGCGCGCGATCTTGAGCACGATGGCCCTGGCCAGCTCCTCGGTGATGTTCAGTGACATCAACGCGGTTTTGGCCTCGCCCATGACCTTTGCCTTGTGGGCCTGGTCGCGCTCGCGGGCTTCTTGCTGGCGAACAATTTCGGCGGCAGCTGCATCGGCCCGGCGTCGTTCTTCCTGGCGGGCCTGCTCGGCTGCCTCCTCAGCCCGGCGGGCGGCAGCCTGGCGCTCTTGCTCGGCGCGTTGTTCGGCGGCAACGCGGTCGGCCTCTGCCTGCACCCTGGCTCGCTCTGCCTGCTCGGCCTGAAGCTGCAGCTGCAGTCGTTCATTCTCGGCGGCGCGCTCTTGTGCGGCGGCCTGATCTTTCAGGTCCTGCTCGCGCTTGGCGGCCGCGTCACGCTCGGCTTGCTGCTCCCGGGCCACGCGCTGGCGCTCGGCCTCGACGGCGGCCTCTTGTGCCAGCCTGATGCGGTCCTGCTCGGCGCGTTCTTCTGCCTCGCGGCGCAAGCGGGCCAGCTCGGCCTGCTCAGCCTCGAACTGCTCGCGCTTCAGCAGGGCAGCCCGCAAGGTGGTCAGAACCTTGTCCTTGGCGTTCGCTGCCTCGGCCTCGAATTCCTCCCAGTGGGCGCCGAGTTGCATGCCTTCAGCTTCAGCAATCAAGCCCTTGAGTTGCAGGGAGTTCAGTTCGCCCAGGTCGTCGGCAAGTGTCTTTAGCCAGTCCAGGCGGTCATTGTGGCGATCAATCCGCGCATCCTCGGCGGCTTCCCACTCAGTGAGCGGCTGGCGCGTCTCGTCCCGCAGCGCGTCCATCTTGGTCACGAACTCGCGCAGCTCGGCCTCGACCACCTTCGGCATCTCCTTCAGCCGACGCAGGTAGTCGCGGCCCGGTTTCTCGACAGCGGTCTTCGACTTGCTGACCTTGGCGGCTAGGCTGGCGATGCGCTCCCGGCCCTTGCGGGTTGTGAGGTCCGGCACTTCGCCTTCGACTTCACTCTTCACCAGGTCGATGAATTGCTTCAGGCCGCCGGCAACATAGATGGCCGGGGCGTTCGCCTCGCTGATCTCTTCGATAGCGATCAGCTTCTGTTTTGCGGACATACGAATCTCCCGCGCCATCCATGCGGTGGGCGCTGATGTGTTGGTTTACTGAGTGATTGAGCCAGCCAGTGCGCTGGCGAGCATGAAGGCGATACAGGCGAAGAGGGCAGAGAAGGAGCCGCGCCAGATTACCAGGCGGCGGGCGCGCTGATAGCTGGTCATGAGCATGCCCTCGGCCTGGCGATCGGACGACGCTTCAGCCAGTCGGCCTTGATCGGGTAGGGCAGATCGGCGACGCGCATGCCAACCGGAAAATTGAGGGTGCCGCGCACCTGGGCGGCCTTCGCTTCCTCGACCTGCTCGTCGATGAGCGTTTTCACGATTGGTGTGGTCATGCAACCTCCTTGCGCCCATCAACGATCTTGTTGAGGCGCCCACAGTAGTGGTTGAACTCTTCGATGGTGATGCGCTGGTCGGCCATCATTTCGGTGAGCTGCTTCTGGATCATTACGGACCAGCTAACCGGGGTTGATGGGTCGGCCAGGGCATCCAGTTCGTTGTCGAGCAGGACGTGCGGGCTCATGGCTCGTTGGCCTGATCGGCATCGTGCTGCACGCCTTGTTCGGCGTACCCCTCAAGCATCGACTCGGCGATCTCAAAGAGCTTGCCGCCGACGTGGTCGCTTGGGCCGAGGATGTCGGGGACCATGCTCTTAACCGGGCCGCCGGCCTGAGCCTGGAGCAGGAGGAGGGCGAGGGCGTTGAGATCGTCCTTCTCAGCTTCTTGCAGAGCGCGGAGATGCTCGGCCAGCTTGGCTACGAACTGGTCCTGGCGGACGCCAACCGGTCCGCCAAAGCGCTGCGGGATCAGGACGTCGCAGCCGCCGACCAGCTCCTCGGCCTTGCTCTCGATCCAGTTTTGCGCCGCTTCCTGATACGCCGAGTCGTCTTCCGGCTCAGCATGGTCGTACCGCCATTGTGCTGCTCGAAGTGCGCCCATGGTCGCCTCCAGGTGGTGGGTTACTCGGGAATGACGTGGTACCAAGAATCGCGACTGCGGTCGTAGGCAATCTTTCCCGCCTTGCGCAGCGACTGAAGCCGGGCATCAGTGGTGCGCCAAGGATCGCGATCGGGACTGACTTGTTCGCCGGACTTGTTGAGGCGTACACAAAGCTTGCTGTACTGCCGAACTCCGGCGTCGATCAAGTCCAGCAACAGCTGGTCATATGAGGCGTATTTGCTCATCTTGGTTACTCGGTGGGTGGCGCCAGGAATGGCTGCCAATGCGTGACGCGATGCTCGAAGCGATCGCCATCGAAATAACGCCAGTCGATGCCGTTCCAGTAGAGGAACCGCGAACCGTTTGCGAAGCTTTGCGCTGCCTTGGCTGGCGTGTAGGCGATCACCCGGGCCTTGCCGCCACCCTTGGGCAGCTCAGGCATGCGCTCAGAGCACTTGATCCAGCCGCTCATGGCTTCACCCGGGCGGCGAGCGCGATACCACCTGGCGACCCTGGCAGGGGAGTTACCCAGTTCTTTTCGAAGTCGGACATGGCTGCGCCGGGCGAATCGCCGAACCCGGCTACACCGCCCTGCAAGTCTTCACCGTACAGCGCGCACCATTGGTTCCCGTCGATGCTCAGGGTTGGGCGATAAAGCACCGAAGGACTGGTGGCGTTTTCGGCGATGGCGTGGAAGCAGAGCATCGCGTTGTGCTCGATGGCGCTACATGCCATGAGGCTGTGTTCGTCTTTCATGGTTGATCCTCTGAACCGCATTGGCCAGGCGCCAGGCGAAGGTGACCAAACCCACCGTGAAAGGTGGCCTGGCGCCTGCCTAATGCGGTCGTATGTGAAGAGAAGGGGTGAAGCGTGAAAGCCCGAGGCTTTCCCGGGCTTTCATCAATGGTCGCTGCTATCTGAGGCAGTGCCGAGCTGGAAGGCCTCGGCGCGCTGTCCTGTTACATGGCAAGTCCTCCGGTGATCACACGCTGGAATCGCAGCGGCACTCAAGAAGTGGGGCGGGATGCATCGGGGTGTGATCGGCGCGGAGGAAGGTGAGCAAATCACCTAGGATTGCCCGGATCTCCGACCTCGCTTATTCCGGGCGCTTCACCCGATCACACTCCGATACAGCCTGCGATGGGGAGCAGAGCATCGGGCCGTCTCTCCGGCTGTCAGGGAATCAGTCAGCCAATTGCTGGCCGGGCTAGGAAGTCATTCAGCGCCTGCTGCTTGGCATCCTCGCCATCCAAGAAGCGGATTGCCCACGGCATCAAAGTCTTGACCGTGCCGTCTGCCATCTCGACGATCGCTACGCTGTAGTTGCCGGGGCCATTCTCGAACTCTTCGTAGTCGACGCCCCAGCCGTGGAACCTGCCCTCGACTGCGTCTTCGAGCCCCACCCTACGGCCACGATCATCGTGCACCGCCGCCATCGTCATTACTGGTCGCATCTTTTTGCCCTCCAGGGCGGTTGATTTCCCGTCTGGCCCTCGGTGAAGGCCAGCCAGTGAAATCTGTGTTGGTCAGCGGCGCTGGTGCTGGCAGAAATCCGCCACTGCTGCTTCGCGTGTTGCTCGAAGCGGTGCGCCGGGTACGTCTCGGGCCAGGTAGCCGGTCGGCACCAGCTGTTCAAATCGACCGACCGCTATCGCTGCATCTGATGGATGCCTGGCCTTGCAAGCCTCACAAGCTGCAGTTCTCTTCATGATCTAACTCCAGTGGATTCCCAAAGCACCCGGTCGCCCAGGTGCTTCAGTGAATCTCGTGCTCAGGCGACAAGCTCATACAGCGCCCAGCCACAGCCGATCAGGCAGATAGCCAGGGTAAGCAGGAAAAGCTTGGCGCCCAGGGTGAAGCGAATTCTTGGTGCCATTTCAGGTACTCGATAGGTGTTTGATTTCTCCGCCCCATGCGCGTCGCCGCGGTTTCCCCACCTGGCCGGGTCACACATTTCGTGGACGGTGTTGTTCCCGGCTGGCTTGCATGGTTTGGCGTCCTCCCATCTGGGGAGTCCGGCAGGTTCCAGAGCCTGCATGGGGATCGAAATTTATTGCTCGCGCTGTGCCGTTGCCGGGATCGATCCGCGAGGTTCCCATCGGTGTTAAAGAGCGGTGAGGCTTGAGGGCCTCCCGAGGGGCTGTGTGGCGCCTCGATGACTAAAATATTGCCTAGGGAATTATTCTCTGTCAATGCCTCCGGAATTAAAAAATTCTTTGGGCATGAAAAACCCGCCATTGCGGCGGGTTCGAGATGCGATGGGAGGGCCTTATTAGTCCTCTGTCACCAGCTTGTAGGTGACAATTTCGCGGTCAGAAAGGGGTTCAAACCTAACGTGCTTGAGCACCTTCAAGGAAACAGGCATGCCAAGCGTATACTTCTGGATGTGATGATACTGCTGTCGGTTGTAGCTGATTTTAAGCTTCGAGTTGGCCGATCGAATGTAAAGGGCTCCGTTCTCCTTCAGATCGGTAACTTCCCCAAAAAGCGATACCGGCTCAGGTTCTCGTATCTCATGCTTAGAGAGCTTTTTATGGGCAAGCCTGACTGCCTCGAGACTTCCACCCCAATGGTAGACCTTGGAATTCGGCGCAGGCCATAGGAGCTCTGCGCTCAATTCCTGGGCCTCCAATTCGCCAAGCATATCGCTCAGTGCCTTCGTGGCAGAGACGCCTATATTCTCAACAAGCTCCCGAATCCTGTCCTCGGATGGCTCTTTCAGGACCTCGAAAATCTGCTCTAGGGCCCCCTCTAGAATCGAGTCCCCAGCCATATCGGTAGCCACATTTCCAGCAAACACCAAACGAGTCGATCCCATGGCAAGGCCAGACAGTCTCAAATCGAGCTCTTGGGCTAGCGTCTCGGGAATTCCTCTTCCTGGGTCCTTACCGTGCCTTAAGTGATAAGCAGCATACGAGAGGGCGCGATTGATCCCATAGGAAACCTTGGATAGGAGCTTAAGCGGGATGCTCCCGTCCATACGACGACCTGAAAGGCGCAGCTGGATTACCTCGTTTTGAAGTGCAGCTTTTGCCTGTCGAAGCTCTTGGCGAAGATCTTCTTGATGAGCTTGCCAAGAGCGGAGCGAGACTTGCAGCGAGAACCTGTTCGGATCAGCAGCAAGGCGCTTCTCGTCCTCTGTGATGAGGCTCGCCACCTGAGCTAACTGGCGCTCAAGCCAATCAATGCGATTTGCCTGCTCCGTCATATGTTAACTCCGATGGATGCCAGACCTTTGGGGGTCACCTCGTCGCGCTGCGTGCCAAATTGCTGTTGCCAATAGGCGACGCCGCGGGAATTTTCCTCTGCTACTTGGAACACATGAAGCCTGAATCGGTTCATGACCATGGTGCTATCGAAGAGGTTCAGAAGCACAGGTCGTGCCGACTCTGAGATCTCATCAAGGACGGAAGACTTGAAGACCAGAACGATATCGATGTCGTCTGGCTCGTCCTTGGCGCACATGAAGGATCCGTCGATCCAGGCGGTGCCTTTGAAGCCTGTGGCACCCAGCATATCCAAGTATACGCCAAGCGCCGAGAACAGAGCCCTCCTCCTGGAGGATTCCGGGAAGGCGTCGACGGTCAGTTCTCTCAAGGATTCAAGAGTGTGGGGATGCAGACCGCCCGGAAGGAGCGGGGGGTAATCAATCTTTTCCTGATTCATTCCGAGGCATCAAAAGATCCATTGCCTGCTTTAGCTTGATAGCTTGCTCTTCCGTCATGCCGAGCATCCTGTCCGCCATCTCGTCTACAGCCATTTTGTGGGTCGGGCTTACCTGCGCATAGCGACTATCTCGGTGGTAGTCGCCATCACCGTAAGCCTGCGCAACGTGGGCAATCTCATCAGCAAGGCGCTTGCTGTATTTCTCAGCAGGTATGCCAAAAAGCTTGAAGATTCCGACGGCCACATCCTTGTTGAGCCTCAACCTTCCGTTCAGGTAGTTGCTGAACGATCCCTGGTTCATCCCGAGCGCCGCTCCAGCAGCCTCCTGAGTAATCCGCTTTTCCTTAGGCCGAGAGGCGTTCTCCTCTTTGATCAAGGCCTTCAGGGCTGCGCATTCAGCCAATTCCCAGTCTTCGAGTGGTCGCTTGTCTTTGCTCATGGCGGGCGAGTGTATTTCCGGAGGTAATGACAAACAAATGCCTAGGGAATTGATTTAAAAAATTCCCTAGGCAATAATCACGACATGAATCACTGGAGGAGAGGCCATGAGCCGTACTCACATCACCAAATTTGCTGCTGATCACGGACAGACCGAAGCGGCATCGCTCCTGGGTATGACGCAGGGTGCCCTGAGCAAAGCCATCAGGGTGGGTCGCGATGTTTATGTGACTAAAAACTCTGACGGCACCTATTCCGCGGAAGAGGTCAGGCCTTTCCCGTGCCAACAGCACCACATTAAAAAGTCCGCCGCTTAACCAATTTCAATCGCAAGGAGCAGTACCCCTATGGGATTCAAAGACCCACTGACACAGCGCCGTGACCTGGCGAGAAAGGTCCGCCTCTATCCGCTGCTTGATCGGCAGTTGCAACGCGCCGCGCACAAGTCTCGCCGCGAGTACGCGACCTACCTCTTCGAGATGCTCGAGTGGGCTGCTGTGAATGGCGGCATCGAAGCCCTCATGCCCGACGACCTGAAGGATATCGCGGGCTAGAGGCCCTCAGGAGGGCACGATGGAATTTTGTGAAGAGAACGTGCCGCCAGAGACCAGAGCCAAGATTCATCGCCTGATGGAAGCCAGGGGTTGGACGTTTGAGGAGGCCGTGAACGAGGTCTTGCTCGAAGCAATTACGTCTGGCGCAACGGTATTCGTAGGAAGGCGAAAGGCACCGGTTCTGGAGCTGGTGGGACTGAAGAGGCCCTCTACCGGATAGGTGAGGCCCTCACTTGGGGCCTCTTTAGGGACTCAACAAATCGCAGAGACAAAAAAGCCGGGTTCGCGGCCCGGCTCTCTGCAATACAAAACTCTGTAGGGGAATTATGCATATGCAGACCCAAAGTGTACAGGCCCTCATTCGGCCCGCGCCACAAAATGCGAACCACGATTTCGTGGCGCGAAGCATGTCGCTCACCCTGGGCGGCGTGAAGATCAAGCAGGATATTGAGGGTCGGTACTGCCTCAACGACCTGCATAAGGCGGCCATAGCCGATGGAGCGAATAAGCGCACCAAAGAGCCAGGCAAGTTCATGGCTACGGAATCCTTCACCGAAATGGTGGCTGAGTTAACTACCCAAAATCCGGGTAGTTTGCCGGTCGTCACTATTGAGGGCCGGAATGGCGGCACCTATGTCGTAAAGGAGCTGATCTATGCCTACGCCATGTGGGTGAACGCCAAGTTCCATCTGCATGTCATTCGAACCTTCGACGCGGTAGTGGTTGGGCACATTCAGCTTGTAGAGGGGCGCCAAGCCCGCGAGCGTGCGCGCCTTGAAGCTCCCGCCCTGACTGATGCCATCAAGCATGGCCGCATGGCGGCTGGTAAGGAAACCAAGCACTACCACTTCAGTAACGAGTTCGATCTGATCAACCGCATCGCCCTGGGCATGCCATCGAAGGCATACCGGGCGGCGCACTGCATCAGCCCAACTGACTCGATCCGTGATCACTTGACCCCGTGCGAAATCCGCTGCATCGAGCACCTTCAGCGCGTGAATGCTTCCCTGATTGACGTTGGCATGGACTTCGAGTCCCGCAAGAAGAAGCTGAGCCAGATCTACATCCAGCGTCACAGTCGTGCACTGCTGTCCGAAATCAAGCGCCTGGAGTTTTAGGCATGAAGACTTATCCGCTTGATATCGAATCAGTAGGCGAAGACACCTACATCGTCATGAGCCGTGGACATCACGATCTTGAGCTGTTCATGGCTGAGGCTGTGAAAGAACGCCCGCGCTGGTGCCTGGGCGGCCCTGAGCACGTATGGGTCAAGACTGTTCCTGGCCGCGGCAGCTACGCCAGCTTCTACCACATCGTTCCACGAGGCACTCGTGGAGCGTGGCCGGCGACCTATTGCCACGAATATGGCGAAGGCTACGAGCGCTACAACGACATGGCCAAGGAGCGCGACCAATGAGCGTCCAATCCATGTCCTGGGCCTTGGAGCAGCGCGACATCGTAGACGCCACTGCGCGCTATGTGCTGCTGGTCCTGGCCAACTACGCCGACAAGAACGGCCGAGGGGCTTTTCCGTCCTCCGCGAGCATCAGCGACGACACTGGCCTGTCCATCCGCACGGTGAAGTACAAGCTCGACCACCTCCTGGAGATTGGGGTGATTCGCCTTGGGAATCAGGCAATTGCCGGTGCCTACATCGACCGTCACGATCGCCGACCAACCGTCTATGACCTGTGCGTAGAACGGGGTGCAACAGCTGCACCCGGTTCTGAGCGGGGTGCAAATGACAACACAACGGGGTGCAGCTCACGACAGAACGGGGTGCAAACCACGACAGAACGGGGTGCAGGAGCTGCACCCAATCCATCAATAAACCATCAAGGAACCATCAAAGAACCGAAGGGGGCAGTCGCTGACGCTCCTGCGGCTCCGAAGAAGGCTCCTAAGTTCGACCCGATGACTGCCAAGCCGGCAAACGTCAGCGACGCCGTATGGGCTGATTGGTGCCAGCACCGCAAGGAAATTGGCAAGCGCCTGACCAAGACGTCGTGCGAACGCCAGGCCGCCCAGCTGGCCAAGCACCACGCACCCGACGCCGTGATCAACCAGTCGATCAGCAACGGCTGGACCGGGCTGTTCCCGGAGAAGGTGCTGCCAGGTGCCCAGCATGGCCAGCGCCGCAACGGTCCCGACTTCAACGACACCAGCTGGGCTGATGACCTGGGGGCCTTATGACCGCACAACCGAAACTGCGCAGCGTGACGCAGATCATGGCGGCGACCAAGAACGTGCCCGCCGAGGTGCAGGCCCCGGCCAAGCAACTGGACCCTGGCACCACCGAAGTGGTCAACGCCCTGTTCAAGGAGCTGCAGGCCATCTTCCCGGCGTGGAAGCAGGCCTGGCCGGATGACGAGGCGCTGAAGGCTGCTAAACGCAGCTGGATCAAGTCATTCGTCGCCGCGGGCATCAACACGCTCGAGCAGATCCGTTTCGGCATCCAGAAGTGCCGGGTGTTGGGTACCGACTTCGCCCCGAGCAGCGGCAAGTTCATCAAGCTGTGCCAGCCGACCCCGGAAGAGATGGGCATTCCGCCGCTTGCCCGGGCCCTGGCAGAGGCGCTGGAGAACTTCCACCCCAGCAGGGCAGGGATACGCGTTTGGACGCACGCAGCGGTGCGCCATGCGGCCCTGCAGTGTGAAGCGCAGAACCTGGGTTCGATGGAGGTGGAACGGGCCGAGAAGGTATTCGCCCGGGCCTACGACATCACCATTCGCATGCTGGTCGCCGGCGAGCCACTGGGCGACATCGCAACGGGTATCAGCCACGACAGCCAGAAGAGCGCCGCGCAGCTGGCCGACGAGTATGCCAGCCAGAAGCAGGCCCGCCTGCTGGAGATCCAGCAAATTCCCAGTGGTGCAGCCGCATGCCGTGCACACCTGCTGGCCAAGTTGAACATCAAGCGCGCCGGGCAGCCGGCCGGGGAGGCTGTATGACCGAGCAACAACTGCTGGAACTGGCGGCCAAAGCGGCAGGCATGGCGCCACCCTATGACGAGCACGGTGTCTTCACTGCTTGGGTCGGTGATCCGGTGGATGGGCATTGGTGGGACCCGCGCGGCGACGATGGCGACTCATTCCGCCTTGCTTGCGCCCTCAGGATTGGCGTGGACCACAGCAATGTTCTGGATCAAACCTCCTGGGTCAGCGCGGAGCGCTGGGGTCATGCCAGCAAGCAGCACCCGGTAGTTATCACCGAGCCGGTGGAAGACGAGTCGCAACGGGCGCAGATGGCTCGTGATGTCGTGCTGCGCGCCGCCGCCGAGATCGGCAAAGCCCTGCAGGAGAAGCACTGATGGACACCAACAAGATGCGCGACATCAGCCGAGAGCAATTCGAGGTCTGGCACCGCAGCGTAGTCGAGGGTGAGCCGCCTCACGAGAAGTACAACAACGGCGATTACCGAAACCAGCACGTGCAGCGGTACTGGCTCGGTTGGCAGGCCAGCCGCGAGGCCGTGGTCGTGGAGCTGCCTGAGCACAAGGATGACAGCGGCTTCCAGCCTACCGCCTGGGATCACCACGACCACGGGTTCAATGAGGCCATTGAAGAATGCCGCAAAGCCATTGAGGCCCAAGGCCTGAAGGTGGCGCCATGACCATCGACAAGCAGAAGCTGAAGGCGCTGGCTGAGGCTGCTACCCAAGGCGAGTGGGAGCGCGACGGCCATCAGGTTTGCCCAGTGGCGGATCAGAATGCATCCCTTGGGAGCTTCAGCAAGAGGTCCGACGCCGCCTATGTTGCAGCCCTTCAGCCAAGCGTGGTGCTGGCCCTGCTCGCGGAGATCGAGCATGCAGAGAATCGCCTTCACGACGTGGCCGTGCTCTGCGCAACTGTCGAGCATGAGCGCGACCAGCTCAAGACCGAGAACGAGGCGCTGCGCAAGGATGCTGAGCGGTACCGCTACATGCGCAGGGTCTGGGCGCCTCATCTCAGCCAGGATGAAGCGGACACGCAGACTGACGCGGCCATGGCCAAGGAGGCGAGCCATGGCTGAGAAGATCCGCATCAATCAGATCAGCGACCTGGCCGAGCTCCAGGCCGCGATCCGAAAGAAGGGAT
This sequence comes from Pseudomonas wayambapalatensis, assembly GCA_014268975.2. Classification (GTDB taxonomy): domain Bacteria; phylum Pseudomonadota; class Gammaproteobacteria; order Pseudomonadales; family Pseudomonadaceae; genus Aquipseudomonas; species Aquipseudomonas wayambapalatensis. The sequence continues at coordinate 2,294,687 of CP077096.1, forward strand.
TCCCCTGCAACGTGGCGATAACCGGTGCTGGGCGCAGCCTTCCGCAGAATGCGCTGTTCCACAAGTGGTGCGAGGAGATCGCCCAGTTCTTCGTGCGCATGGGCAAGACGACCTTCGCCACCGGTGCCGCCATGAACGCCGAGCACGTGAAGCGCAACCTCAAGCAGACGTTCCTGGGCGAGGAGGTGATCCGCGACATCAACCTGCAGACCGGCGAGATCACAGAGCGCCACGAGCTGCGCCATACCAGCGAGCTCGACAAGGGCCAAATGCACGCCTTCATGACCTGCGTGGACATGTGGGCAAATGAGCACGGGATCTACCTGTCGCATCCAGAGGATTCGGACTACATGCGCATGCGGATTGAGTTCGGGGAGGCAGCATGAGCCATCAATTCAAGCCGGGCGACCTGGCGCTGGTGATCAACTGCGGCGAAGAAGCCCGGATTGGCAAGACCGTTGAAATCCTCGAGGTGCTAACAGACTGCCAGAAGGAGTACCAAGCGTACGGCTTCACCCACGAGGGTCACGCCGACGGTTCTCCATCCGCGTTTGTCGACTTTGGTGGAGCTGATGACGTCTGGTTTTTCTCCCAGAAGAACCTCATGCCACTGCGCGGCGACTTCGCCCCCGAGCAGCATAAAGCCAAGGAGGGCGAGCCATGCGCGTAGCCGAGATCAAGCCGAAAAAGTGCAAGGCACCGGGTTGCGGCCGGCGCTTCAAGCCGACGCTCAGCACTCAGAAGGTGTGCAGCATGGCCTGCGCCCGCGCTATGGCCAAAGACCCGAAGATCCAGAAGGTGGCGGCGAAGGCCATCACCAAGCAGAAGCGCCAAGACCTGCAGGAGCGCCGGGAGAAGCTGAAGACGAAGGGTGACCACTTGCGTGAAGCTCAGGCCGCGTTCAATGCCTACATCCGCGAGCGCGACCGCTTGTCCGGGTATGCGTGCATCTCCAGTGGCCGCCCGCTCGACTGGAACGGCAACGCCGTAGATGCAGGGCACTACCGCAGCACTGGCGCTGCGCCACACCTGCGCTTCGACGAGAACAACTGCCACGCCCAGTCCAAGCACGATAACCGCTACCTATCCGGCAACGTGGCCGAGTACCGGCTGGGCTTGATCCAGCGCATCGGCCTGGCAGCCGTTGAAGCGCTGGAGGCTGACCAGTCTCCGCGCCGCTACACGATCGAAGACCTGCAGGCCATCAAGGCCCTGTACCGCCAGAAACTCCGAGACCTCAAGAGGGCAGCAGCATGACCTGGACAATCGAACAAATCGTCGGCCTGCTCCTGTTGGCCATGTTCATCAGCTCCACCTGGTGCGTCACACGCGGCCAGCTCATCGCGAATCGCCGGAAGAAGGAGAGCGGCCAATGAAGTACCAAAGCGTTTTGGCAGCAGTGGTTCGCGCCCTGGCGGCGGATACCGTGAGCGGTGTAGGTGGTGGCGACTTCGAACCCAAGGTCCAGGCGTCCAAGCTCAAGGGCGAGATCACCGGGAAGGATGCGGCGATGCTGGTGGACTGCTGGGTGCACGCCCGTCTGCACAGCAAGCTGATCCCGCGGCACTGGAATGCCTTGACGGCCAGGTTCTCGACCCACAAGGCGAAGAAGGTGGAAGCCATCGGCAAGCTGGTTCCCCTGATTGCCACCCAGGCGCCGAACCTGTTCCGGTACAAGGCGGTGACCGCCTGGGCAATCCCGCCAGTGAAAGGTGTGCAGGCGCAGTCTGGGCAAGAGGTGGCCAGCCGGGCCGCCCGCGTGCGCGCAGAGTTCGATTCGCTGCACGCTGGAGTGGTCCAGCACCTGGCGGGGGGCGAGATGCCCGAGGACGCCGGACAGGCGCGCCGCGAGCAGTACGTGAAACGGTCAACCGACATGATCGTGCTTCCGGCGGAGTTCTACGACATCAACACCTGGGACGGCCAGGGTCTGAACAGGACCACCTACTGGCGCTGGAAGAAGGCCATCGAGAAGGTGCTGGACGAGATGGTGGCCGAGGCTCTGGTGGCCGCCAGCAAGATTCTGGAGGACGAAGGCATTTTGATGGCGGATGCCGCTTGACACCCGTGCAACGATGCAACATTATTTATTCATCCTGTCATTCCTGCGCGTGTTGAGGATTGACGAACATAGCCCGGCCATCGTGTCGGGCTTTTTGTTGCCGGTAGGAAAGCGCATGAAGCCATCAACTGCATGGAGCCTCCTGGCATTCGCCTTGGCCCTGGCCAGCTACGCCCTACACCGCGACATCAGCGCCAACGTCTTCCTTGGCTGCGTCTTCATCATTCAGGGCCTCAAAAGGCCCGACGGTTCGGCCCAAGAGCGCCGGGCCACATTCCTGGCGGCCGCACTGAGCGCTGGAATCCTCATTTTCGCGCTATGGGCACTCGCCACCGGCCTCGACATCCGAGGCCCGGCGCCATTCCGCTACAAACACTAAGGGACTGAACATGGCCGATGCCGCTACCCCAGCAGCTTGCACGGTTGTAGGGTTGGGCGGCATTGCCCTCGCAAGCTGCCTTCCCACAATTGATCTGAACGCTGTTGTCTGTGCCTTCGGTGGCGCATTGCTCTTCATCCTCTGGGCGAAGGACATCAACCTGTGGCAGCGCCTCGGGTACTTGCTCGTCGGCTGGATCGGTGGGTACTACGGTTCTGCTGAGATCCTGGCCCAGGCCTGGACGAAGACCAGCGGTATTGCCGCTTTCGCCTGCGGGCTTGCCACGGTCCTGGTGAGCATCAGTCTTCTGGAGTCGTTCAACACCGGCAAACTGCCGAAGTGGGTAACCGAGCTGCCAGCAGCGATTGGCAGCCTGTTCCCCAAGCGAGGGGGCCAATGACCCTAGACCAAACCATCACCCTGGCCCATGCCGGGTTCTGTGGCGGTATCTGCTTCGTCATCGCGTTCATGTACCGGCGGGGCGAGTCGAGCTACAAGTTCCTGCCCAGCCTGTTCGCCTTCTGCCTGGCCTCACTGTTCGGCCAGGAGTGGCTGAGCATCATCGGCGCGATCCTGCTGTACGGTCAGTGGCCGGCAACGTCACTGCCGAGCACCCTAATATTCGGGATCCTGTTTATCCTGGCGCTGCGCTCGAAGGGCAATGTGGCCAGGTTGTTCGATCAGTCAAGGCAAAAGCCGCGCGCCACAAAATAGCTATGCGCCGCTTCGTGGCGCGAGGAATTCAAATGCCTGCGCCATCCAGCTTCCATAGCCACGCTGACGGTAGAGGATCCCGCGACGTTTTCGTCAATGGGATCAAGATCGACAACGTGATCTGGTGTGATACCGATGCCGGCGTCTGCGTGTATGCGCCCAGACCGATCAAGGCAAAGCGCCCAGGACGAGACACGGTGTACACCAGGCGCCTGCGCGGCACCGTCAAGGTCTTCGCCACTGGTGGCTATTGCAGCAACGCGCCGAGTCGACAGAGGATGGGCGAATGAGCAACGTCACCCGAATTCGCCATGAGCTGCCGGTGAGCATGGATATCGTCCATGCGGTGGCCGTGTTCGATGCGGCCCTGGTCAAAGCAATTGATGCCGCCAAGGAGGCCGGGCTTCCACAGGGGCTACTGGTTGGCCTGCTGCACGGACACGCGCATGCACAAACTCATCAGATGGTGATCGAATGACCGTCAAGATTCTTGAGTTCAAGCGGGAAGACTGGCGCGATGCGGCCAAGACCCTGCGCAAGATTGCCGATGACCTAGATGCCGGCGAGCATCCTGAATGCTCCGTCGGAACGCTGACCATGATCGGTCCGAATGGCGAAGTAACCGTTTTTGGGCTCGGACCTAAGTGCGACGATCTGCAATGTCTGGGCGCGATGCGTCTGGGAGAGCAGAAGCTGATCGACGTTCTGCTGGATGGCGGGGAAGGGTAGGTGTGCCGCAGGTGAGTGCGGCACACCTTTGTAGCAGCTTCTGAAGTCAGAAGGGTTTTCGTTTCGAAACGATATCAAGGAGTTGTTCGATTGCCTCGGCATAAGTCGTGGCTTTAACCCCTTCATCGGTTGATCCGCCCATCGTTCTCGGCCCGTGGGTGAAGTTGTGCAGGGTGGTATTGATTTCTCCCTCCGCACCCCCAGGGCCTGGGATGCGCCAAAGATCTGGATTTCGGTTCCAGCGCGTCACGGTTTCGAAGAGCAGGGCGACAATATCACCAGGGTTTTCAGGGGTGAATTTGCCATTTTCGGTAAGCTTGAGCAGCTCAATTTCAGGCAGCTTTTCCGAGTAACGCGTCTGTACGACGCTGCGGACCACCCTTAGCTTGGCTTTGACTTCTGTCTCCTTATCCACTTGCCGGATTACAAACTGAGGCTCCAATGCAGTTGTGAGCTCAATGGCGTAATCGATAACACTTCTTGTCATTTTTGAAGCTCCTTTGGTTGAGATTCATAACTGGTGGCTTTGCGACATCATTTCAAGGGGGGGCTTATGCATAGACCGATGCCGCCGGCTGGTCTGCTCGAATCGCTGTGGCTTACGCTGCGCCCGGCCCTCGGAGTGTGGGACTGGGTTCAAAGCGAGATCCTTGCCGACACCGGCAGCATTCACAATCCAGATCATGCCCATATGATCGACGCCAACATTGGCGTGCTGTGGGCATCGAGCGGATTCGCCAAGCAGGGGCGGGTGGTACTCGGCCAGGCTGAGCAACTGATGTTCCGCGCTGGAGGGTGGCAGAAGGCACGCCAAGAGCAGCAGATGCGGGAGTGGTTCGGCGAGGAGCCGGACTACCTCATAACGCTGGCCGCCGACTACTGCGCCCAGTGCACCGACGCCGAGTTCTGCGCCCTGGTCGAACACGAGCTCTACCACATAGCCCAGGCGACTGATGAGTATGGTGCTCCCAAGTTCACCCAGGAGGGGCTGCCCAAGCTCTACCTGCGCGGCCATGACGTTGAAGAGTTCGTAGGCGTGGTGAAGCGCTACGGCGCAAGCGACGACGTACAGCAGCTAATCGACGCTGCAAGCCGGCCGCCTGAGGTGGCCAAGATCAACATTTCGAGGGCCTGCGGAACCTGCCTACTCAAGTCGGCCTGATTTTTGACAGGTTTTGACGGATGACAAACCCATGGCAGCACTACGAAGCGAGGTCAAAGCCTTCATTGTTCAGGCTCTGGCCTGCTTCGATTCACCCAGCCAGGTGGTGGAGGCCGTCAAGAAGGAATTCGGGGTCGAGGTGAGTCGCCAGCAGTGCGAGTCGCATGACCCCACCAAGTATGCAGGCAGAGGCCTGGCCCAAAAGTGGGCTGACCTGTTCCATGAGTGCCGCAAGCGTTTTCGTGAAGAGACGGCAGACATCCCAATCGCCAACCGAGCGTTCCGGCTGCGTGGCCTTGGGCGAATGGCCGAGAAGGCCGAGAACATGCGGAACCTGGCGCTGACTGCCCAGTTGTATGAGCAGGCGGCCAAGGAGTGCGGCGACATGTACGTCAACCGCAAGATTGAACCCGACAAGCCCCTGGGCTCCCAGGCGGACCAGCAGCACGCAGTTGCTGAGTACAAGCTGGAGCCAGACGAGAATGTCCCCGCTACCCCGTACCTATGAGGCGCCGGTCAAGCTGACGCCGAAGCAGGCGAACATCTACGTGTGGGGCTTCCAACGTAATGCGCGCTTCCGGGATGCGGTGTGTGGTCGCCGGTTCGGCAAGACCTTCCTTGGCAAGGCGGAGATGCGCCGTGCAGCAAGGTTGGCTGCCGAGTGGGGCGTCAGTGTCGAGGACGAGATTTGGTATGCGGCCCCGACGCAGAAGCAGGCCCGCCGAGTGTTCTGGCGCCGACTGAAGCAGGCCATCCCGCGAGAGTGGCGTGAGTGCAAGCCGAACGAGTCGGACATGCTGATCACCCTCAAGAGCGGTCACCTGATCCGTTGCGTGGGCCTGGAGAACTACGACGACCTGCGCGGCTCCGGCCTGTTTTTCGTGCTGGTGGACGAATGGGCTGACTGCAAGTGGGCTGCCTGGGAAGAAGTCCTGCGACCGATGCTGTCAACCTGCGAGTACGTTGTACCTGGTGTCGGTAAGTGCAAGGGCGGTCATGCGCTGCGCATCGGCACCCCCAAAGGCTTCAACCACTGCTTCGACACTTACCGTGATGGGCAGAAAGACGGCGAGCCAGACCACAAGAGCTGGCTCTATACCTCGCTGCAGGGCGGCAATGTCCCGGCTGAGGAGCTGGACGCTGCCCGCCGCAAGATGGACCCCCGCACGTTCCGGCAAGAGTACGAAGCCAGCTTCGAGAACTATGCCGGGGTCGTTTACTACACCTTCAGCCGCAGCGAGAGCCGCACCAGCGAGCGAATCAAGCCGGGCGAGACCCTGCACATCGGCATGGACTTCAACGTCATGAAGATGGCTGCTGTGGTCTACGTCGTTCGCGATGGCCTGCCAATGGCCCTGGATGAGTTCCACTCGGTGCGCGATACGCCTGAGATGATCGAGAAGATCCAGGCCCGCTTCCCTGGTCACGGCATCGCTGTGTATCCCGACGCCAGCGGCCAGAACACTAGCAGCAAGAACGCCAGTGAATCCGACCTGTCCCTACTGCGCAGGGCTGGCTTCACGGTGGTAGTGGACAGCCAGAACCCAGGCGTTAAAGACCGGGTGAACTCGGTCAACGCCATGCTCATGAACGCCTACGGCGAGCGCCGACTGAAGGTCAACATCGACCAGTGCCCACAACTGACCCTGTGCCTTGAGCGGCAGACCTATGACAAGCATGGCGAACCAGACAAAGACCCCAAGAAGGGTCACGACCACATGAATGACGCCGCCGGCTACTTCATCGCCAAGCGATACCCGATCAACGTGGCCACGGCCACAAGCCAATCCCTGAGAATGTGACCATGAGCGATAACCCGAGCATCACGCTGCCCGCTGTCGACGCGATGCGCGCCTACTGGGCCGTGATCTCGCCGCTCATGGGCGGAACCATGGCGATGCGGGCGGCGGGGAAGGTCTTGCTGCCGCAGTATCCAGCCGAAGATGACGAATCCTACCGGGAGCGTCTGCGCCTATCGACGCTGCTGCCGGCGTATTCCGAGACTGTCGGCAACATGACCTCCCGCGTGTTCGCCGAGCCGCTGCAGGTGGGTGACGATGTGCCAGAGGCCATTGTCGAGATGACCAAGGACATCGACCACGCAGGCAATGACCTCAACTCCTGGGCGGTCGGGTTCTTCACCGAGGGGCTGAGCCATGGCCTGTGCCATGCCTTCGTCGATCACCCGCCAGCGGGTGAGCTGAAGACCCAGGCAGACGAGCAGGCCGCTGGTGTGCGCCCCTATGTGGTGATGGTGAGGCCTGAGCAGGTGCTGGGCTGGCGCTCCAAGGGCGGCGTGCTGACCATGGTCCGCTACATCGAGGTGGTCGAGGAGGAGGACGGCGAGTTCGGCGCCAAGTGCGTCGAGCAGATTCGCGTGCTGGAACCGGGCTCCTGGCGAACCTATCGCAGGTCGGCCAAGGCCGTGCGGGGCAAGCAGGCCGCGGCTGGAGGTACCTGGGAACTGCACGATGAGGGCACTAATAGCCTGACCGCGATTCCATGGGTCACCTTCTACACTGGCCGCACCGGCTTCATGGCGGCCAAGCCGCCACTGATTGAGCTTGCTCACCTGAACGTGAAGCACTGGCAGAGCCAGAGCGACCAGGACAACATCCTCCACGTTATCCGCGTGCCGATCCTGGTGCGCATCGGCATCCAGACCCAGTACGACAACCAGGGGAAGGTGATCCCGCCAGAGTTCAAGGTTGGCACCGGTCAGCTTACCGACCTGCCCAAGGATGGCGACCTCAAGTACGTCGAGCACACCGGCCAGGCCGTTGAGTCGGGCCGCACTGCACTGCAGGACCTGATCAACGAGATGCGGATGGCCGGGGCCAAGTTGCTGACCCCGGACAAGACGGCCACCAAGACCGCCACTCAGGCGGAGGAGGAGGCGGCGCAGGAGTTGTCCCCGCTCGCGCGCATGGCGCACCACTTCGCCGACTGCCTGGCCCAGCTGCTCCAGTTCATGGCCGATTATCGCGGCCTGGGCGATGGCGGAATCGTCGAGATGCGCGGCAATTTCGATGTCGACTACATGCCGGAGGTGTCGCTACCGACGCTGGTGTCCATGGCGAATGCCGGGATGATCAGCAAGGAGACGCTATTCACCGAGATGCAACGCCGTGGCGTGATCAGCGACGAATACGACTGGGAAGAGGAACTGGCGAAGATTGAGGCCCAGGGCCCGGCCCTCGGTACGCTGTGATGAAGACGGCCAACGAGAAGCTACTGGACGAGCTAATAGGCCATGAGGTTGACCTGTCCAGGCTGAGCAACAGCCAGGTTGTGGCGATCATCAGGATCCTGAACAGTTCTGACCCTGAGCTGAGGGCAGCGCTCATTGCTGCCATCGACAGCTTGGATGCCGGTGCGTCCGTTGCAGCGATCGATGCCGCTCTGGCGCCCGTGCTGCGGATCAATCAATCGACGTTCTTTAGCCTGCAGCAGGCGCTCACAGGCGTCATCGACGGCGTGGCCAGTTACGAGATTGCCTTTCAGGCCGCTGCGCTCACAGCGGCTGTTCCTGAGCTTGTGCAGGCGCGATTCCCGGTTGCCGTGGCACAGTTCAGTCAGGTACGCGCCATTGCGCTGGCAAGGCCCTTCCAGGGGCGGTTGCTCAGCGAGTGGATGGCCGGCATTGAGGCTGACCGTGCTGCGTCGATCCGCGATGCCGTGCGGTCTGGCGTGCTTGAAGGACGCACGACGCCGGAGATCGTCAGGCAGATCATGGGTACCAAGGCGGAGAAGTACGCTGATGGCATCCTGCAGAAGTCTCGCCGGGAGGTGGATGCGGTTGTCCGGTCGGCAGTGTCCAGCACAGCAGAGACGGCCAGCGACAAGGCATTCGAGGCCAACAGCGACATCATCAGCCATGTTGAGTGGCTGAGCACGCTGGATAACCGGACATCGACGACCTGCCGAATCCGTGACCGCCTGCCGTACACGCTGGGCACGTACCGACCGATCGGGCACAAGGTGCCGTGGCTCGCCGGCCCTGGCCGAATCCACTTCTGCTGCCGCTCGACCAAACTGCCGATCCTCAAAAGCGCCCTAGCGCTGGGGATCAGCGACGCCGCGACCCGGGCAAGCATGGACGGGCAGGTGCCGCAGCAGACCACGTACGCTCAATGGCTTGCACGCCAGCCTGCCGCCCGCCAGGACGAAATCCTCGGCCCGGAGCGGGGGAAGCTGCTGCGCCAGGACAAGCTGAAGCTGCAGGACTTCTACAACGACAAGGGCAAGTTCCTGACGCTCGATGAGCTGCGGGATCGGCTGTTGTAGCCCGCGCCACAAAACACGCAACTGACATTTCGTGGCGCGCTATTGCTTGAAGCAGTCTTTTCTTCTGGTCTCGAACTTGTCCATTAAGGAAAAGTACTGTTTGGGCCAGTTAGTCATCGCCGAAGGCGTTAGCGATAGGGCTGTCAGCTTCTGCTCTGTGGTCTCGGCCATAAGGCCTATCTGCACTGTGACGCCTAAGTGCAAGGTCGGCTCCGCTAGCTCAGCTGGCGCATAGGCGACCAAGCGCATTGCGCTTTCAACTACCGCCTGGCCCAGTTTGTGAAACTTGGCTTCTTTCTCAGGGGTGGTTCCGGGCGCTTGAGTGGCACTGCCGAACGCGCCTAGAGCGCCTAGTACAGCCTCCGACTTTTCTCGGATGACCGCCTCCTGTTTATCGACTCGCAGCATGCAAGTCTCGACAGCGGCCTGGTGCGTGGAAAGCGAGCTGGCGTAATACGTCAGCGCTGCTGCACAAAGGCTGGCAAAAATCCCGAGTAGGGCAATCGCAATCGTCCAGCGCGTGGCTGTGGAGGGGTTTAAATCCATTTCAAGCTCCAGGCTGCTCCAGTTTTTGAGCCGCGGATCCTACCTTAGCTAGGAACTTTTCAACCATTAGCCCTTGCCTGTGCCGGGGTTTTTTTATGCCTGCGGTTCGGATGGACGGGGCGCAACTGGGGCCGGATGGCTCACCAACAGGCCGGATGGCCCAGAGAGACGAGATGAAACTCAAAACCGTTGAAGTGGATGGCAAGCAGTACGCAGTGATCGAAGATGGAAAGCCTGTCTACGTCGAGGACGATGGCAAGGAAGTCGCCTTCGATGCAGTAGGCACTCGCAACACCATCACCCGGCTAAATGCCGAAGCCAAGTCGCACCGCGAGCGCGCCGACGGCTTCGAGAGGACCGCCAAGGCGTTCGAAGGCATCGAGGATGCCGCGGCCGCCAAGAAAGCCCTGGAGATCGTCGCCAACCTCGACGCCAAGAAGCTGGTGGATGCCGGCGAGATCGAGAAGGTGAAGGGCGAGATCAGCAAGGCCTTCCAAACCCAGCTGGATGAAGCCAACGGCAAGGCGCAGACCTTCGAGCAGCAGCTGTATGCCGAGAAGATCGGCGGCAGCTTCGCCCGCTCCCAGTTCATCGCCGAGAAGATGGCCGTTCCCGCTGACATGGTGCAGGCCGCCTTCGGCAGCAACTTCAAGATCGAGGAAGGCAAGGTCGTCGCGTACGACGCCCAGGGCCAGAAGATCTTCAGCCGCGCTCGTCCGGGCGAACTGGCCGACTTCAACGAAGCACTCGAAACCCTCGTCTCGCAGTACCCCCATCGCGACCACATCCTGAAGAGCTCCGGCGCCAATGGCGGCGGCGCGCCGAACGGCGGTGGCCAGCATAAAACCACGAAGGGCAACTTCGGTGGCTCCAAGGCAGAGCGCCTGGAAGCTATCAAGGGCCTGACCGCAAGCGAATAAGGAGGCCCAATGGCCCTTTCGAACATGAAGGTGTTCAACGAATACCTCAAGCGCACCACCATCGAGACCCTGGCCCAGGACGTCGAGAAGTTCAACGCATCCTCGGCCGGCGCCATCCGCCTGACCACCCAAGGCATCGACGGCGACTTCCTGCAGGAATCGTTCTGGGCAGGGCTGCACGGCGCCCAGCGTCGTGTCGATCGCTACGCCGCCAACGGCGCCCAGGCGTCCACCCCACTGGCCCAGAAGCAGTACGACTCGGTGAAGATCGCCGGTGGCTTCGGCCCGATCCTGTGGGAGCCTTCCCAGCTCTCCTGGATCCAGAAGAACCCGGAAGAAGCGCTGGAGGTGATCAGCCGCAACCTGTCCGAAGCCATCATGGCGGACCAGCTGAACACCGCCATCTCGGCCCTGGCCGGCGCTATCGGCAACCAGCCGGGAGCCACCAACGACGTTTCGGCGACCGCTGGCGTGACCTACGTCGCGATCAACAACGCCCACGCGCTGTTCGGTGACGCGTCCCAGCGCCTGGTGGCCCAGGTCATGACCGGCGCCATGTACCACAAGCTGGTCGGCCAGAATCTCGCCAACGCCGAGCGCCTGTTCCAGTTCTCCGGCGTGCAGGTGGTCGACATCCTGGGCAAGGCTGTGATCATCACCGACGCCCCGGCGCTGTACGAAGCTGGCACCCCGAACAAGCAGAAGGTGCTCAGCCTGGCCGATGGCGCTGCGGTGGTAATGGATGGTTCCGACCTGATCACCAACATCGAGACCTCCAACGGCAAGGAGCGTATCGAGACCACCATGCAGGCCGACTACACCTTCGGTCTGGGCCTCAAGGGCTACACCTGGGACACCGCCAACGGCGGCAAGTCGCCGACCAACGCCGAGCTGTCCACCGGCACCAACTGGGACCTGGTGGCGAACAGCATCAAGGCTTCGGCCGGCGTGCTGACCATCGGTGACGCCACCAAGTAACCTGTACCGCGCCCTCCGGGGCGCCCCCCCCCAGGAGATCGCCATGAGCGAGAAAGTGATTTACGAGAAGCACCCGGTCAGCCCTGAGCGTAAAACCGAACTGCGGCAGAAGGGCTACAAGATCATCGATGCACGCTTCGCGCCTGATGGCTATGAACACCCGGAGCCCCTGAAGGAGGCCAAAGGCTCGAAGACTGGTAAGTCTGCTGCTGAGAAAAAAGCAGCCGAAGAAGCCGAGCTGAAGACCAAGCTGCAGGCCGCTCTGACTGAAAAGGGTGTTCAGTTCGCAGCTGACGCCAGCGTAGAAGACCTGCAGAAGCTGCTGGGCGAGGCCAAGTAATGACCATCTACATCACCGTCGAGCAGGTAAACGCCCTGCTTGGGCCGACCTGGGCGCCCGACGACCAGAAGGCCCGGGCGGTGCTGATGGCCAACACCTGGCTCACCAATCTCGGCCTGCCTGAGTTCGATCCGGTTCCGGATGACGTGATTCAGGCCGGAACCGAGATCGCCCGGGAGGCTGCGGCAGGGAACATCTACGGCAGCAAGGAGACCGGCGTGCTCAGCAAGTCGGTGGACGCTGACGGGGTGTCCAGCAGCAAAACCTACTCGGAATCCTCCCGCACCATCAGTGCTGGCGAGTCGTTCGCCCTTGCGCTGCTGGCGCATTACCTGAAAGGCAGCGGCCAGACCAAGATCGTGAGAGGGTGATATGGGACTTCGCGATGAGCTGCAGGCCGATTTGGCCCAGGCGTTCAATACGGACCTGGCTGATGCGGTCGTGAACTTCACGGGCGAGTATATGGGGCCTGGCGATTGGGATCCGGTCGATGAGGTCAGCACGGCGCAGCCATTGACGTATACGGGCCGTGGCGTGCTGTCTCGCTACGAGGACCGGCGGATCGACAACATCAACATCTTGGTCGGCGATCTCCGCCTGACGGTCCTCGCCAATGAGATAACCGATGTTCCTGATGTTGGCCATAAGGTAACCGCGCCTGATCTGATGGATCGTGCGCAGCAGCTCACCTACGAAGTCAGGTCCGCCCGGGCTGACCCAGCATCGGCCACATACCGCCTGCAGCTCAGGAGGTCGTGATGGCCGGCTGGTCGCTGTCGCCGACCCTGTTTGCCGACCAGATCGAGGAAGATCTGACCGACATGCAGCGACAAATCGTCATTGAGCTGGTGCGCGAGGTGCTGACCAATGCCCCGGTGGACAAGGGCGGGTATATGGCGAGCAACATCGTCACTATCGGCACGCCGTCCTACGAGATCAGCGAGGCGCTGGACCTGACGGGCGAAGCTACCTTTCAAGCCGCGGTCTCGGCCATCTCAACGCTCAAGCCGTTCAGCACCGTGTACCTGCAGAACAACCAGCCATATGCCGAGCTACTCGAATTCGGCGGCTACGAGGGTCCAACCGAGAAGGTCACCTCGGCTGGCTACAGCCGCATGTCGCCCATGGGCGTGTACGGCATCTCATTCATCGCTGTCACCGAGAAGTGGATATGACCGTACCCTTCGAGACCGTCCGCAAGACGCTCACGGCGCGCATGGCAAGCTTTGGCGGTATTGACCAGGACCGGATCGAGTACGCCAACAGCCCGACACCTGGTGGTGGCTCATTCCAGCCGCCGGCCGACGGCGTCTGGTGCGCATTCGAGATCCAGTATGCCACCGCTGCGTTCGCCGGCATGGCCGATCAGCCACACTTCAGGCGACCAGGCCAGGCCGTGATTCAGTGCTTCTGCCGCAAGGGCGCCGGGCTGTCCGCCATCAATACGCTGGCCGACGGCCTCTCTGACCACTTCCAGGCATGGCAGCAGGGCCATATCGAGTGCCTGGAGGTATCTCAGCACGTCGTGGGCGCCTTCGAGGACTACTACCAGATCAACGTGAACGTCCGGTTCCGTGCGGGTTAGGTAGGGTTCCGCAGTATTGGTGAAGGATAAACCACCGTGCCATAGGCTTTAGTTTTGCTACGGCGTCCTTCTCGTCACGGTATTTTCGTAATGGATCTTTCTTTCCCTCTGGCCAGTCGGCGAATGCATGAATAATCACGGCGGAAACTGGATTTATGCATTCGATACTTCCATTCTTGCTGTAGTAGTTAATGTCTCCGCCGGACAGATTTTTGAGTTTCAGGTAAAACTGATGCCGCCAATGTTCTTCATGGCTCTCGCATTCCTGACGGATCAGGGCGCTTGAAATCCTCTTCTTTGCGCTTTTGTATTCTTCTATGAGACGCGCGGACGTTAGCCAAGCGAGCCTGTCCGCTACTGGAATCTTCCCATCTTGAGAGTTTCCAACCAGAGACGAATATGCCCGTTCAAGGGTTTCTATCGCGTGCTCTAGTAACCGCTCATTGGATCTCGCGCGAGCCGTTGAAATGATTGTAATTGCAGCAAATAAAGCTGATGCAGATGCTGCAATTGCAGCTATCGCAGCGATTATCTCAGTCGGGGGCAATGCACCGACCACATCTTTGTAAATTTCCATAATTTCCATAGAGATCCCTTTTAGTGATATCGAATGTAGGGGCGTAATAATGGGCCTCCTACTATTTTTTTGATAGCTTTTCGGCATCCCCCGCCCGCGCTTAGCGGGCTTTTTTATGCCCGCACAAAGGAGACATCCGTATGTCGTCTGGCGCAAAGCAAACCAGTTACCTCATCCCCGAGGTAACCCCCGGCGTCACCCCCACCACAGGCAACTGGGACACCCTGCGCCTGACCAGCAACACCCTGTCGCCGACCGTCAACACCCAGGTCAGCGACGAGATCACCGAGTCGCGCATCAGCCAGGGATCGGTGGCCACCAGTGCCGATATCCAGGGCGACCTGGTCGGAGAGCTGTCCTTCGGCTCGTTCGACAAGCTGTTCGAGGCTGCTTTCTACGGCACCTGGGGCAACGACGGCGTGCTGACTGTGGGCGACACCCGCCGTACCTTCACCATCGCCAAGAACTTCAGCGACGTGGGCGTCTTCACCCTGTTCCGGGGCATGCACGTCTCGACCTTCGCCCTGGAAGTCCCGTCCGACGGCAAGATCACCGTCACCTTCGGCATGGCCGGCCTGGACTACGCCGACGGCGAGAGCAACACCGTCGCCGCGACCAACCCGCCGACCACTAGCCCGTTCATGTCGAACATCAACCTGGGCACACTGACCATTGATGGTCAATCCCTGGAGGGCATCGCCTGCGTATCGGCGCTGACCATGAACCTGGACAACAACCTGCAGGTTCAACGCTGCCTGGGCACCAGCCGGCTCGGGCCTGGCGCGCAGATCGCCACCGAGGCGGCTATCACCGGCACCCTCACGCTGGCTTGGTCCAAGCGCGCTTGGCAGATCTGGAAGAACACCTTCACCCGCCTGCCGATCGCCCTGTCGTTCCCGATCACCGACAGCCTGGGCAACCGCTACACGCTGAACTTCCCGGCGCTGGAAGTGGACGGCGAGCTGCCGAACGGTGGCAAGCGCGACCTGATCGAGGTGTCGTTGAACTACACCGTGGCCAAGGTGGCGCCGACCATTACCCGCGTGCAGGCCGCGCCGGTCGCAAGCATCGATGTCACCCCGGCCACCGCCACCCTGGACGTGGGCGACACCCAGCAGATGAGCAAGACCGTCTCTCCGGCGGGTGCGCCGCAGAACGTGACGTGGTCCACCAGCGCCCCAGGCGTGGCCACCGTCAGCAGCAGCGGCCTGGTGACCGCGATAAGCTCCGGCACCGCGATCATCACTGCGACCAGCGCAGTGGACGGCACCAAGACCGACACCGCGACCATCACCGTTTCCTGATCCTTTTGGCTGCCCCGGCTACAACGCCGGCCGGGGCGGTCCTTTTATGGCGTGGCGTGAGGAATGCCCATGGCTCTCCAACTGAAGAAAATCGACACCGCCAAGAGCGCCGAGGCGCGCTGGGAGGAGTTCGACAAAGACACCAAGGTACTGCTGCTCCCGCTGGACAACCAGCAGTACCAGATCGCCCTCGAGCGCATGCGCCGCCGTCTGGCGCGCAACGACGCTCAGTTCGGTGAAGGCGCCATTGGCGTGCTCGACGGAGAGAAGTCCGAGCACGACAACCACTGCCTGCTCCTGGCCTCCTTCATCGTGAAGGACTGGGAGGGCGCCCAGGACGAGCAGGGCAAGCCGTTGGCGTATAGCGAGCCGGTCTGCGCCGAGATGCTGCAGGCCAGCCAGGAGTTCTTCTACTTCGTGCTGGGACGCGCCTCCAGGATCGCCGCCGAGAACCGCGAGGAGCTCGAGGAAGTGAAGGGAAAGCCATCGCCCGCTTCGAATGGGAGCGGGAATGGGGGCAAGCGTCGGAAAAGCGGAGCCTGATCTACCAGAAACTGCGCATCGCGGTTCCTGAGGAGCCCACTCTGGACCCTATCACTGGCAGCCTGCTCAGCGCCTTCCGCAACGCAGCGCGCGGGCGGCGCTACCTGGTGGGCGCGGCATCAGTACACCCGCTGCGCCTGTCCGTCAGGGAGATCAGCGACTGGCTAGAGGCCCACCCGCTGCCGCTCCCGCGCCGGCTGGTGGATGAGGTGCTGTTCGCGCTGGATGAGCTGGCGCTTGAGGAAGATGACAAAGAGGGCTAAGTCATTCGTTCAGAAATTTATAATCAGCTGTTTTATGCTTGGTTGAAATCTCAGATGCCAGGAATGTGAACATGAGAAGTTTTGCTGCGTTTGTTATTGCCTCGTCCATCTGCTGTGCAGCGATAGCGGACGAAGCCAGGGACGCCTATCAGCAAGCCTACACCTCGGTGCAAGGCGCTTTGGCGCTTCAACTGAAATGCGAAGAGTCAGTGAGGCAAGGGGACATGGCGCCCTGCGAAAAGGCCGAGAAGGCGTACGATGAATTCAAGGCAAAATCCTCAAAATTCCTGGCATCGGTCAAGCCCGAAGAGCTGTTCCAGCATGTCACCCCGGAAGAGATGAGCGGTTTAACACAGGCAAATACACAGATCGGCGAGTCTATGGATAGAACCACCGCCTATCTCAGTAGAAAAAAGTAGAAGATCGAAACCAAGAAACCGGGCGATGCCCGGTTTTTTTACGCCCGGAGAATGCTATGGCCTTGAAATCCCGCCTTGAACTTGAAGTCGATGGTCGTAGCGCCGAGCAGCAGGTGAATGATATCCGCGCCGCGCTGGAGGCGTTGGAGCAGGCCGGAGTCCGCGCCTCATCGACGCTGCGCAAGTCAGGCGGCGAATTCACGAATCTGGCGATGTCTCTGGCCAAGGTTCAGGCTGCCAACGACAAGACCGCATCCGCCACAGATACCGCAGCCAAGAGCGCCGACTCCGCAGCGAAGGCGGCCGCGAACCAGCGCAAAGAACTGGACGCGCTGCTTGGCAAGATTGATCCTCTGACCAAGAAGCTCAACGAACTGGCAGCGCAAGAAGCCGCACTGGCCCAGGCTCGCAGTTCTGGCCAGATAAATACGGCGACCTTCGATGCCTACAGCCTGAAACTTCAGGACTCGCTGAACGCTCTGGCAGGAGTTTCCCGCGCACAAACTGCCGTGGGCGAGACTGCCGAGCAGGCCCGGCAAAGAATCCTCGGCGTTGCAGAGGCGGCGGTCAAAGCGGCTCAGGAACAGCGAAACCTTGCGAACGTTGCCACCGGCCTTTCCGAGGCCGAGCAGGGCCTCCTTTCAGGCAACATGGTTTTGGCGGCGAACCAGGGAAAGCTGGCCCAATCCAGCCAGAAGGTCGCAGAAGCCAACCGTCAGGCCCAAGCAGCCATTGGCGGCCAAACCGACAGCCTGCAGGAGCTTCTGGCAAGCATCGATCCAACCACTCGCGCACTGAATCACCTCGATGAGCAGGAGCGCAAGCTGGCTCAGCAGAAGAAGATTGGAGCACTCGACGCTGAGACCTTTGCCCATTACCAGGGGAAGATCGACCAAGCACGCGCGGCGCTCTCCAGCTTCGATGACGGCCTGAATCGCACTGGGAACACCGCGAAGCAGAACGCGGCTGCGCTGAGGATGCTTCCCGCGCAGTTCTCCGACATTTTCATCAGCCTTCAGGGCGGCCAGGCCCCGCTCACTGTATTCCTACAGCAGGGCTCCCAGATCAAGGATTCGTTCGGTGGCATTGGGGCTGCGGCCAAGGCAATGGGCGGATATGTCCTGGGGCTGGTGAATCCTTTAACGATTGCTGCCTCAGCGGTGGGCCTTCTGGGTGTTGCCTACTACCAGGGTTCCAAGGAGGCAGACGCCTACAAGGTGTCCATCCTCGAAACCGGCAACGCCGCCGGAACTAGCGCAGGTGAGTTGACCGCAATGGCAGAGCGGCTTGGGGCGATTACAGGATCTACGTCCTCAGCCGCTACCGCATTGGCGCAAGTGGCCGGAACCGGAAAGGTAGCCTCTGGGATGCTAGAGCAGGTGGCAAACGCTGCAATCAGCTATCAGAAGGCCACAGGGAAAGCAGTCTCAGAGACCGTGGCAGACTTCTCTCGTCTTGGTGATGATCCAGTCAAAGCTGTTGCGGATTTGAACAGTAGGCTCAATTTCCTCACCGCATCTGTGTACGAGCAGGTTCGATCGGCACAGGAGATGGGGGATAAGGATCTTGCGGCCAGTATTGCCCAAGAGGCTCTTGCCAAAGCTTTGACGGAAAGAGCGAAGAAGGCGAAGGAGGATCTTGGTTACATCGAAGCGGCGTGGGATGGAATCGCCAGGACAGCAAGGCAAGCCTGGGATGCAATGCTAGCCGTAGGCCGTGATGATTCACTTGAGAAACAGATATCTGACCTTCAGCAGAACATCGCCAGAAGGGAGAAGAACGGATTCACCGTGGAGCCGTATCTTGACCAGCTTGCCGTGCTCAAGCAGCAATTGGCCGTGCGCAATGCCAATGCTAAAGCAGAAGCGGACGCGGCCAAGCTGCAGCGCGATGGCCAGGCGGCTTACGAACTGTTTCAAAAGAGCATCGAAAAGAATTTCACCAAGCAGCAGAAAATGAACAAGGCTCTGGAGGATGAGCAGAAGCGTATCAACGTCGCCAGAGCTGCCGGCTACACGATTACCAAGCAGGAGGAAGAGGCGGCGCTGAATTCCATCAGGCAGAACTCGATCTATAAGGAGGCAAAAACCCCTGCAGTTCGTGAAGACGCCGGCCAGAAGATGCTCGACGATGCCCGCCAGCGCTACGCCGTGCTTCAGCAGCAGACCCTGGCAATCTCCGGCGAGCTTGGCCAGACCCAGAAGCTGGGTACCGAGGCGCGCAAGCTGGTGGAGCTGGAGACCGAGATAGCCAACCTGAAGGAGAAGAAGACCCTCACCACGTCGCAGAAACAGATCCTGGCCATGGCCGAGATGAACGTGGCCCAGCAGAAGCAGAATGCGGAACTGGAGCGGGCGAACGAGCTGACCAAGGAGCGATACGAGACTGAGGCCAAGCTCAGGGCCTTCCGCGAGAATCTGCAATCCCAGCTCAGCACCGCCCGCGAGGGGCAGGCCGTAGAGCTCGAAGGGTACGGCCAGGGCGACAAGCTTCGCCAGCGCCTGCAGGAAGACCTGAAGATCCGCCAGGAGTACCAGCGCGAGCTGGACAAGGTCACCCGCGACTACAACCGCATCAGCAACCCTACTGCGAACGACACGGCCCTGTACCAGGGGCAGACGGAGGCGCTGCGATCCGCGCTGTCCACTCGTTTGTCCGACCAGCAGGCGTACTACGCCCAGGTCGACCGGCTGCAGTCCGATTGGACTGTGGGCGCATCGCAGGCGATGAACACCTACGCCGAGCAGGCCGCCGATGTGGCCTCGCAGACACGCAACCTGTTCTCGAGCGCCTTCGGCAACATGGAAGACGCGGTGGTCAACTTCGTGAAGACCGGGAAGCTGTCTTTCAAGGACTTCGCCGACCAGGTAGTGGCCGATCTGATCCGCATCCAGGTGCGACAGGCCGCGGCAGGGTTCCTCAACATGGCAATCGGCGCGGGTATCAGCGCGTTCGGCGGCGGCGCTGGTGCAGCGTCGAGCGCGTTTGCGCCTGGCAGTGCTAGCGCCATCTCCTCGAAGCTTGGGGCCTCGGCCGCTGGGTACTCGGCCAAGTACGGATTTTCCGAGGGTGGCTACACCGGCCCAGGCGGCATCAATGAGCCTGCTGGCATCGTCCACAAGGGCGAGGTGGTTTTCTCACAAGACGACGTCCGCCGCTTTGGTGGTGTCCAGGCTGTCGAGGGGCTGCGCACCGGTAACGTGTCGCCGACCGGCGGTGGCAAAACCACAACGTCAAGCCAGGCTGCCGGCGCATCAACTGGCGCTCAGTCTGGTGGCCTGGTGATCAAGCAAGAGATCACCGTACAGGGCGCCGCAGACGAAGCCACCCTGGCTCGCATCCAGCAGGCGGCACAGAAGGGCGCCCAGGACGGTTACAACCTGGTCCTGCGTGACCTGAAGACCAACGGTCCGGCCCGTCAGCTCATCGCCCGCAACCGATAGATCAAGGAGTACTGCATGGCACTCGAATGGCCGGCATCCCTGCCCGTGTCTGAAATGACGTGGGGCATAGTCAACAACAGCCGGGCCTTCACTTCCTCGCTGTCCAACGCGCAACAGATCGTTGGCCATCCTGGGGCGTACTGGCAGTGCACCTTGACCTTCGGCCTGCTCACCAGGGCGCAGGAGCGTCAGCTCTCGGCGTTCCTTGGTGATCTGGATGGGATGTTCGGCACCTTCAACATGCCGGCGATCACTCGTCGGCGGTCGAACAGCGTTGGCAGCCTGACTGTGGTCACCGGCGTGGCGCAGTCGCGGTCGATGTTGGTCGCCGGGGCTGCTGCGGGTGTGCAGGTGTTCGCCCCAGGCGACTACCTGACTGTGGCTGGCGAGATGTTCGAGGTGGTGCGTCCGGTTGCCGCGAATGCGCAGGGCCAGGCCGTGGTCCCGCTCAACAAACGGATCAGGCGCACGCTGACCGCAGGCGCTGCGATCGAGTACCTCAACCCCTACTCAGAGATGCGGATGACCCAGGACACCTGGGCCATGACCGTGCGCCAGGTCGTGGCCAGCGGCAGCTACCAGTTCAGGGAGGCCTTCTGATGCCCTCATCGTTTCCATTCACCCAGAGCGTGGTGGATATCATTGCCACGGGGCGTTTCCTGACGGTGTACGCCTGCCAGCTCGACTTCGAGGATGGCCCGGTGTACGCGCACACGGGCACAGGAGATCTGGTGATCGACGGCATCACCTACCTTGGGGTGGGTCAGTTCGGCGAGGTCGGCCAGTCGCAGGAGAGCGACAACTCGAACTCGCCCATGTCCGTAGAGCTGAGCCTGAACGGCCTGGACAGCTACATCATCACCGAGACGAACATCCGCGGTTGTCGTGGACGCTCGGGCAAGCTGCTGTTCGTGGTTTTCGACGAGGCGGGCAACTACGCCGTCGACATCTTGTTCTCCGGGCGCATGGACGCGGCGAGTTTCTCCTACGCCGGCAATGGCGAGGACGGCAACAAGATCATGGTGCCGATCGTCGATCGCATGGCCGAGTGGAGCCGCACCGGCACCGAGCGCTTCACAGATGAGAACCACCGCGCCCGGCACCAGGGTGACCGCTTCTTCTACGCGGTCGCTCAGCTGTCCGAATGGCCGATCTACTGGGGCTCCAGCAAGGACGCGCCGACCTTCAACTACGAGAAATAGCAATGCGCAATCGAGACTGGACGATACGTCTGACCGAAGTGATCAAGGCCGCCTCTGAGCGGCCTTTTTCATGGGGCGAATTCGACTGCTGCTTGTTCGCGGCTGACTGCTCGGTAGCGGTCTGCGGGGTTGATCCGGCGGCGGCGTACAGGGGCAAGTACAAGACCGAGGCGGGGGCGAAGCGGGCGCTGAAGAAGAACCACGGCAGCCTCGAGGCGGCTTGGGATGCCTGCTTCAACCGGGTGGCGCCGGCGTTCATCCAGCGTGGCGACATCGCCATGTACGACGGCCCGCAAGGCAAGGCCATCGCGGTGTTCTGGGCTGGTGAGTTCTGGGCGGCGACCGAAGACGGCGCGGCGCGGGTGGTGTGCGAACCGACAGCAGTGTGGAGAGTTGAATGAGCGGCGGGGTCAGGAAGATTGCACAGATCGCCGTAGGTGCGGTCATCGGCTTCGCTCAGGGCGGCCCGATCGGTGCCGCGATCGGCGCGGGCCTGGCGTTCTACGCCTCTGAGCAGCAGGAGAAGCTCAACACCAAGTCGCCGCTGCGCGATAACGAACCTTCGGCGCAGACCGTTCGCTCGTCCAAGGCGCCTGCGCGCTTCATCCTGGGCCGGGTCAGCACTGGCGGCGTGCTGGTATGGGCTCAGGAAGAGGCCGGAGAGCAGCGCGAGGGCGAATGGCTCCACCTGGTGTATGTGCTCTGTGAGGGTGCCGTCGATGCACTCGAGGAGATCTACCTCGGCGAGGAGCTGATCAACACCTATGGTGCCGATGCCTCCTACGAACTGGTGGTGAACCCAACTCAGGTGAATGCCTTCCTCAAAGCCAACTGCCCGGACTGGAAGGATGAGCAGATTGGTCGCGGGCTTTCGTTCGTGCGCCTGTCCCTGCGGTACAACGCCGAGAAATTCCCGTCGGGAATTCCTGATGCGCGCTTTGTCGTGCGCGGGCGCAATGACCTATATGACCCCCGCACCGGCATGGCCGGGTACAGCGAGAACACCGCACTGCACATCCTGTGGTTCCTGCGCACCCGTTGCGGCGTGCCGGACGATGAGATCGTGTTCGAGACCTTCGCCAGCGGCGCGAACGTGTGCGATGAGTCGGTGGCCAACCCTGACGGCACTACCAGCCCGCGCTACCGCAGCAGCTGCGTCATCGGCGCCGACGAACAGCGCACCAACGTGCTGCAGAAGCTCGAGGCGGCGTGCGGTGGCAAGGTCATCCGCGTGGGCGGCCGCTGGATGTTCCAGGCTGGCGCCTACTACGGCCCCTGGGACTTCGAGATCACTGAGGACATGGTGATCGGCACCATCACGGGCAGCACTGAGCCGACCAATGATGCTGCGATCAACACCATTCGCGGCACCTTCACCGACACGACCCAGTCATGGACCGAGACCGACTACCCGGAAGTCAGCGTGGCCGAGTGGGTGGTTGCGGATGGCGGCGAGGCAGCGGAGACGCTGACCTTTTCCTACGTCACCAACCCGTACCAGGCCCAGCGCCTGGCAAACATCGAACTACGCCGGCGCCGCGCGGGCGGGGTGATAAACGTCCCGCTCAACCTGCTCGGCTACAACTGCCGGCCGGGCCGCGCCGTGCGCGCGAACCTGCCATCGCTGAACATTCTGGGCGAATTCATCGTCACCGGCTGGTCCATGGGTACGAGCGAGGGCTGCACCGCGTCCCTGCAGGTCTACGACCCGGCGATCTTCGATGACGCCGTGGGCAAGTCCTACAACCCGATCGGCTTCATCAACCTGCCATCCGGCGGCCTGGGCAGTCCTACCGGCTTGGCCTGGATCGTGGACGATACCGCGGAGGTAACCCAAGGCGTGCTGAGCTGGGACGCCCCGGTCGGCATCGTGACGGGATACGCAGTGACCGTGCGGCAGGCCGGGGTGGCTGTACAGGCCCAGCAGGTGCCGGAGACCACACTTCAGTTGCCGCTGGCCGGCCTGCCGTCGGGCAACTACACGATGAGCGTTGCCGCGCTCGGTCCGCAAGCGCGCTCGGGCGAGGCGAGCATCACGGTCAACATCAACGGCCCAGCGGTGCCCGAAGGCTGCACCGTCACTTCGACCATCGAAAGCATCAACCTGGCGCCGAGCAACGTTCAGCACGGCCTCAACGGCGGCACATACGAGTACTTCTTCAGCATGGACCCGCAGGCAACCGCGGCGCAGGCTGAGTACCTTGGCCAGGGCCTGAGCCTGACTCACACCGGCCTGGCCTTCTTCACCAACTACTACTACTTCATCCGCTCGAAGAACGCCTACGGGGTGAGCGGGTTCCTGAAAATCGCCGCATCAACCTCCACGGACGTGAGCACGATGCTCGAGGCGCTCAAGGGGAAGATCGAGCGTGGCCAGCTTGGGCCTGTGCTGGGCGAGGAGATTGACGGCCTGCAAGACCAGATCGATGCGCTTGACGGGCTCAAGGCCTACAACAAGGACGAGGCGTACGAGAAAGGGCAGATGGTCGTTGGCGACGGTCGGATCTACCAGGCGCGCGGCCCAGTTCCTGCTGATCCATCGGGCGCGAACGCGCCACCGAACGCAACGTTGTGGGATGACGTCGGTCAGTCTGTTGAGGCTGCCAATGGCCTGGCCCAGCAGGTGGCCACCAACAGCACCAGGATTGAAGAGGTAGACGGCAGGGTCACGTCAACGGCTGAGAGCCTGCAAGCGCTGCGCGCTTCGTATCGTGACGACAATGCTGACGGAGACCTGGCTGGCGCGCTGCAGCAATGGGATTCGACCGCAGCCTTCGCAACCGAAGTCAAGGTAAACGCCTCGCGGGAGCTGGCTGCGGCTCGCAAGACCGAAACGCTTGAGTCGAAGATCGGCGAGAACACGGCGATGGTGCAGACCGTGAGCGAGACGGTGGTAGGAATCGACGGCAAGGTTTCAGCCATTTCCTCGTGGAAAACCGAGACCAACGTCAACGGCAAGAAGGTCGCGACCGGCATCGTCCAGGGCAGCAACGGTGAAGTCGGCCAGATCATCATGTCTGCTGATCAGGTTGTCATCGCCAATGGGCTGAGCGGCCCGGAGGCCAACCTGTTCGTGTTCCAGAACGGGCAGATGTTCGTCAACACGGCCTTCATCAACAGGGCTTTCATCCAGGAACTGATCCTCGGCATGACGCTGCGCTCTCAGGCCGTCAATGCTCAGGGTCAGCCGCTGATCGAGCTGAACATGGTCACCGGGTCGTTCGCGGTTCGCGGCCAGTCCAATGAAGGTTCGACCCTGCTGAACAACAACGGACTCTATGTCTACGACCTCAACTTCATCGAGCGGACTGCGGTCGGGAGGATGACCTGATGGCTGCTCAATATGGAATCCGGACGCGTGATGCGTCCGGGGCCATCACCCTCGACACGACCATTACGCCTATTCGTTCGCTGAGGATGATGCAGGTAGTAGGGAATAACGCGTTCGATCAGTACATCTCGATACCTGAGATCCAGGCTGAATCATTCGTCGTTGTCGACACGCTCGAGGATCTTGACCAGTTCACTTTCTCGCCGGCGGCTTTCTGGACGGCTGGGCAGTTGCAGCTCCGACAGCCGCGCGACAAGACCTGGCAGGTGATGGTGCTATCGAAGGGTGGAGAGCCATTCAGCGCAACTGGCAGTTATGGCATCCGGACCAGGAACAACGGGATTGCAACTCAGATTGATGCCATCAACAGGGTGCTCAGTATTCGGTACGCCGGGAAGTTTTCCTTCATTTTCGGTGGCGGCGATCAGCAGATTGAGGGCGATGACTACCGGGCGTTTCCCTCGCCGATCACGACATACGAGCGCCCACTGATCTTCATCAACGCCAATGACTACTTCATGGTCGGTCAGTTCAGCATCATTGGTTCGCCTGGAAATTGGACGGGCTTCCGCCTACGGGATTACCGGAACGAGGCCCACGGCGCAGGGTGGAACTTGCCGATACGAATCTCTTGGTTCTGCGCAAGCTACATGACCAATACCTCGCCTATTGGCCAATACGGGGTGTCTGTCAAAGGTCCGGCCGGCGAGAGACTGTTCGCCTCCACCATGAACCTTGCAGCCCTGAACAGTCAGCCTACGGCCAACTCGTTCGTAACCGCCGGATCACCGATCGTGAGGCCTGGTTACTACGCAACGAGCCAGCAGATGGGGTGGACGGGTAGCTACGCGGATTATGTGCTCGCGAACGCCCTCTTCACACAAACCAACCTTGGGCAGACGGCCCAGCCGTTGCGCGTGAACTTTGGTGGGTTCCTTCCGGGAAACCGATCCGTTCTGCAGATGTACTGCGAAAACACCGACGGCGTGAACCCTGTCCTTGCCAATGGGCGAACTCTTTTCGCTGCACGCCCCGTGAAACCTCTCTTCTGAAGGAAAGACTATGCCGTGGTACAGAGCAGGAAACGTTGCGGTCACTGCTGGGCAGACGACCGTGACAGGCACCGGCACGAACTTTACGCTGAATGCGCGAGTGGGCGATGCCTTCCAGGGCCCTGACGGCCGCTGGTACGAAGTCGCCAACATTGCCAGCGCGACGGTGATGGGTATCTTGCCCGCATACCAGGGGAGCACTGTCACCTCTGGCTCATACGGCCTGGCGCCGATGCAGGGATACGTCAAAGAGTCCGCTGACCGCTTGCGCCAGATCGTTGATCAGTGGGGCTCGACGCTTGCCAGTCTCGGCGCCGTGGCGACAGAGAACGTCGTTCCGGTTGCGAAGGGGGGGACTGGGGCGACAACCCAGGCGGATGCCAGGGCGAATCTCGGCCTGGTGCGCACTGCGTCCCCGATAGACAGCACCGCCGGACGCCTGCTCGGCGCGGGCGATCATGGCCTGGGCGGCAACGCCCCAGCCCGCGAGACGACAGCGATATCGTCGCTGACGAAGGGCGGGACGCGGGCTCTAAACGGCGGATCCGGTGGGCTGCCGTCAGCGAGCCCGGCCCTGGTCCACACATTCCCGTGGGATAACGACACCAGCGCGCTGCGCCTTGTCCATCCTGTAGCGGGTGACGCTAGCCTTGATGTATGGCTCGGTAAGCGAGCCGGCTCGACTGAGTACCCGCTCCGCCGGCTTGTTCATTCTGGAAATATCGTGGGCACTGCGACCCAGGTCTCCGGGCTACCCACCGGGGCGGTCATTGAGCGAGGCTCGAACGCGAACGGTCAGTACATAAAGTTTGCGGACGGAACCCTCATCTGCTGGGGGACATTCACGACTCCAGCGTTTTCGACGACAGCAACGAACTTCCTTGGCTCGACTTCCGGGATCACCTACTTCCAGAACGCTGCGTTTTCATTCCCTGTGGCCTTCTCGGGCAGTATTTCTGTGATCCCAACAATCTCATCCGGCAACGGCTTCGGCGCGCGGCTTGCCGGCCTCACGCAGAGCGGCGCGACAGTGCAGGCGTACTCGTCGCAAACCGGCGCCGTTGATATCTCCTGGATCGCAATAGGGCGGTGGTACTGATGATTATCAAGCTTTCTCCTGTGCGCTCTGACGCGCAGCTTTGTGTCACCCGCCTGGGCGACATGTTGACCATCAACAACATCGCGTTGGACTTTGCGCGGCTTCCGGATGGTGCCACGCTGCCTGCCGAGGCGGTGAGTGGTGGCTGCGTTATGGACCCGATTGAGCGTGTCGAGGGCAAGCTCATCGTAACGCTGCGTCTGCCGCACGCCGCCGATGCCCCAGAGTCAGCTCGATTCCCCGCTGATATTCTTGACCCGGCTGAGGGGCAGATTCAGCTTCCTGGGCAGGAGTTGGGGGACACTGCGCCCGCCGCTGTCGGCGTTATTGATTGGAGCCAGGTCATCACTGCTGAACAGAAAGCTGCAGCCGCTGCCGAGCAAATGCTTGTCGCCGCCCTCGCCGAGGTGTCTCGGCGCCGCAGTTTGGCCGACTCCGCAATCGCCCCGCTGCAAGATGCCGTCGATCTCGACGAAGCCACAGAGGCGGAGGTCGCGTTACTGAAGGACTGGAAGCGCTATCGCGTGGCGCTCAATCGCCTGCCTGAGCAGGACGGCTACCCGCACACAATCGACTGGCCAGCGCCGCCGGCATAAATCTACACATCCGACACACGACCGCCGCTGGCGGTATTTTTTTGCCTGGAGAAACCCGAATGCCGATCACTGAGCAGCAGTTGCTGCAGATTCTCCCCAATGCCCGCCCAGTCGCGGGCATTTTTGTACCCGCACTGAACCGGGCGATGTTGCGCTGGAGGATCGATAGCCGCCTGCGCATCGCGGCCTTCCTGGCCCAGGTCAGCCACGAGTCCGGCCAGTTGCGCAACCTGGTGGAGAACCTCAACTACAGCGCCGAGTCCCTGGTGCGCACCTGGCCAAGTCGGTTCACTCTGCAAACCGCTGGCGCCTACGCGCGGCAGCCGGAGAAGATCGCGAACCGCGCCTACGGCGGCCGGATGGGCAACGGTCCTGAGTCGTCCGGCGATGGCTGGCGATTCCGCGGGCGCGGCCTGATCCAGCTGACCGGTCGCGACAACTACCGAGCCGCTGGCCAGGCCCTGGGCCTGCCCCTGCTCGAACAACCTGAACTGCTCGAGCAGCCCGAGCACGCTGCGCAGTCGGCAGCCTGGTGGTGGTCACAGCGCGGGCTGAACGAACTGGCCGACGCGGGCCGAATTCAGGATATCGGAAGCACCATCAATACCGGCCAGCCTGGACGGGTGCCTCATGGCGCAGCTGAGCGGAAAGCGCTTTATGACCTGGCTGTGCGGGTGCTGGCATGAACGCTTGGCTGATTCGCCTCGCCGGCGCCGGCCTGCTGATCCTGCTCGGCATTGCCGTCGGCACCTGGGCAACCACAAACCACTTCCGGCCGCTGCTGGATACTGAGCAGGACCAGGCCGCCCAGTGCGCCGCGGCGCGCGACAACTTGGCCGGCTTGGCGCAGGAGCAGGGCAAGGCCCTGGGCGACCTGACACTGGCCGCGAACGAGCGCCAGGCCAGGGCAGAGAAAGCGGTGAGTGAGGCTATGGCCAGCGCCCAGGACGACTACGCGGCGGCGAACCGCCTGCAGCAGGAGCGCACCGGTGGCGATCAGTGTGCCGCCGCTTCCTCGATCATCGACAAGGAGCTTGGCTTATGATGCTGGTGGGCAACTGGCGATTCCGCGGGTGTGAGATTGGCTTTTTCCAGGCTGTAAGCCGCGGACTTATTGGCCTTTCCCGTGGGTGCGGGGTGGTGGGCATCCTGGCAATTTATGGGTGTTCTGGCCAAGTTGAGCCGCAAGTCCAGTATGTGCGCGTCGAGGTGCCAGTGCAGGTGCCGTGCCGCGCGCCTGATGTTGCCGTGCCGCCGTGGGCGGCTGCCGGCCTGCGTAAGTCCGATAGCCTGGAAGTGAAGGTGCGTGCGCTACTGGCTGAGCGCCGCCAGCGTGTCGGGTACGAGAGCCTGCTGGGGGCGGCGGTGAATGCCTGCAATTAGGCTAAAACACTATTTCCTGAGTGATGGTCATATGATATCAAGGCTATTCACTATAGGAGATCTGACATGGCAGTTCGTTTTTTTACGCAGACCCCAGCGGCACTACTCAAAGCCTTTGACGGGAAGATTGACCAAGAAGAGCGTGAGGGCTCTATTACTACTTGGGAAAGAACCCAGCAGGGCTTCTATACGCACAAGTCTCGCTGGGGTAAGAAAGCATACTTCAAAGCCAACCCTAAGTATGAGGACAGGCTCGTGTTCAACGTCGTTCCGCCTGCAGGGGAGGTGGTAGATCCTGAGGTGTACTCTTTCTACCACGGGCACCTGATCGAGACATTTCTGAATCACTTCTCCGAAAAATTCACTGTTGGTGCAGCGACCGCGAAACCAACCGATCAAGACAGGCTTAGATCCAAGACGGCCTGATTACAAAGCCCGAATAGCCGGCCTGGCCTGTGAAGCGTCCTATAATGGCCTGACAAAGCCATCGGGGTAGGTCAGTGAAGCGAACGCTTGAAGGAATGGTCGCCGCCGGTGAAGAGTTGCTTCGCCAGGCGCTCGACGCCAATCGACGCCTACAGCAGGCCGTGGCTGATGGAGAGCCCCTTGAGGAGGTCGAGCGGCACCGAGTATTGGCCGATCGTCTTTACCGTCAAGTAACCGAGCATCAGCTCATCGCTACCGGCAAAGCGCCTCATATCATCCACTGATCGCCAGGGAGGCGAGCATGAAAGACAAGCGCGAAGTCGTGATGCCAGACCATCAGGTCTACAAGGATGTCGAGGAGGCTATGAGGCGCCATCTTGAGGCACAAGAGGCTGGATTGCCTGCGCAGGAAGTGGAGCGCTTGCGGCTGATATTGGAATCGCAGATCAAGGCGGCTCATGAGTACCACTCAGATGCCATGGGGCGAGCGCCGCTGAGTCGTCACTGAGGCGCTATCAGCTCAGGCCCCTGGTTCCGCACGTTCCCTACGGCTGTGCTGACCTTGTACCACTCGAATGCCTCGGATGGTTCCCCCAGGTTCAGCACCATCTGTTCTGCGTGCTCGCTGGGCATCCCGGCTGCAATCCACTCTCGCGCCAGTTCCGGCTCCAGCACCACTGGCCGGCGGTCGTGCACGTCAACAAGCCCGCCCTGGGCGTCGGCTGTGATGATAACGAAGCCGTCGTGCTCGTTGCCGGTGAATTGACCGATGCTGGCGCATAGCGCTGGCTGGCCGTCCCGCCGCCGGATGTAATACGGCTGCTTCTTTGGGCCACCCTCATCAACCCACTCGTACCAGCCGTCGATGGGCGTGATTGCACGGTGTGGCCAGATGGCACGGAAGAGCGGGCCGTGCGCCACCTTCTCAACCCGCGCGTTGATCGGCGCGGCGCGGTCTGTCGCCCAGTGCGGCCGCCACCCCCACCTCACCAGGTCCGCACGCGGACCGTCCTCATCGACGCGCAGCACGGCAACGGGCGTAGTAGGCGCAACGTTGTGCCGCTGCAGCGCCTGGTCACCGCCGTTGTTCCTCCACACCTCCGGCATGCTGAGCGCTTCAACGAAGTCGTGAATGCCTCGGTACTGGGTCAGCCGTCCACACATTTCCCGCCCCTCCTGCTCGAGCACAAAGCATAGCCCGCCGGGCGGTACTGGCGCGGGCTGCGCATGCAATGCTCAAATTCTGTATCGATATGCAGTATGGTGCTCCATGTACTTCCTGGATTGGCTAGGTATGCGACTTATTCGAATACTGGTTCCTCAGGACGTCTTCGTTTTGGTGTCTTAACGCCTGTAAGATGCATTCTGGTTATTTGCGAGGTTAAGAATTCGCGCCAGTAAGGCCATGTTTCCATAGAGCCAATATTTCGTGCAAATAAAGTATATTGGTCTTTTTCTATATCTTCAGGGTTATCTATTTTTAGAGCGTATTCGCAAATGAAGCTGGCTTCGATTGTTGCTAGTGCAATTCTTTCGTCAATTTCCACCCCTTCGCTTGCCGATTGTTTATCGCTTTCAGTAGCGTCGTCTGAATCCAATCGCTCCATCCAGCGTGATCCGTAGCTGAATGAGATCCTAAAAAGCCGTTCTTCCTCCATATCATCAGAAGCCTTCACTCCAATAACCTCGTAGTGGTCAATATTTGTAAAGGTTTGTAGGTGGAGGCTTTCTAGGTTTGTTATGTATTTAGGGTCAAAATTTTCAAACAGGGTGGACGAGTTATTTGTTAAGTATACGTCTCGAAAAACGAACGCCTGAAATGGAATGTTAGGCAGCGTCTTTTGTTTGCTCATGAAAGACTACCTTGAATCGCGAATCGATCATAGTCAGCATCTTTATAGTCGCGGGCAATACCTGATTGGACCATTGGTTCCTCTTCGAAACTGAATACTGCCCCGGTTTTTTCAGGTTTAAGGATCGCGGTTACCTTGGTTACAAGGCTGTTTCCGAGATTTACGATATGTCCTTTATGAGTGCTAGATCGAGTAGTGGGTATATAAGGGTTAACCACAAACTTTGATGTGGGTGGGAATTGCTCGTTTACATAAGTTGCAAAAATTAAGGACAGGTCATTAACTTCGAACCGCGAGTCGTCCATTTCTACTCCGCTGTTCCTCAAAAGCCAATCATAAGCTTGAGGAACCTCATGGCATAGCCTGATGAGTTTATCCATCGACTCGGACTGTGTAATGTCGTTCGATTCGTACTTTGAAAACGCACTTTTACCACCGCCAAATACTTTTGCGGCTTCGGCTTGTGTTAGTGAAAGTGCTTTCCTTATTGACCTTATCTCTGATCCGGAGAGCCTATTGTCAGCACTTTTTTCGAATGCGATAACGGCCCTTTTATTGGCCAGGGTCTGCGAGTCGGTAGGGACTTCGGATAGGCATTCGTCGCATTTAGATATCTTTAGGTGCACAATGCCCGAATGGCCATTGTGTTCAAATTCATGATCGTATCCAATTTCATGCAAGTATCCCTCTCCGCAGATTGGGCACTGTTCCACTTTTGGATTCGTCATTTTTGATGTCTCCGCTTGTTTTCGGGTGGATGGCAAGATATCAAGAGGATCACTTGACCAGTCTTTCCGATACAAAATTTGACATAGTATTCAAATTCCAGTTCCTTAAATGCGTAATCATTCCATTCCTTACGCTTCAGTTCGTATGCGTCGCATGCTGCCCAAGGACCATCATCGGCGGTTCTGCACCACTCCGACCCGATAAACCTACCCCGTAGCATCGCGTCCTTTAGTAAAGCAGCCAGCAATGGCTGCTCCGTGAGCTTCAGCTTGAGTACATCAGCTTGGCATTTCCTAGTAGGCGTGCGTATGTGAGTAGATCTATCAAGCAAATCAATGACTTCAGCACGAGAGTAAAGCGGTCCCTCGGCAATTTTAAGCGACGCCCCTTCGACCGACGGTGTCGTCCCCTCGGCGAAGCGACTGACGATCTTATTATTTACCATCGTGGTAAGTCTAGCTCATGGCGACAGAAGCTAAAGGATGTCTCGGCTCTGTAGTGCATTTGATAATAATTCTCATCCATGTGAGGTCCTTGGCCTCAGAATATCGTTTGGTAAGGCTTTTGGCCACCAGGTGCAGCAGGTGGCTTTGAGCTACAGGCGCATCGACAGACAGATTTATGGGTGGGGGCTCCCAGCAGGTGTACGGCACATTTATTGCTGTTCTGATTTTTGCCTCCGAATCGTGATGCTTAGGCTAGGTCAGGATAACCTGAAAAAGGTTCCAAAACTGGGGCGTAGACCCTTGTAGAATGCAGGTTGCAGCTTGGTAAAACTCGATTCATTTTGGAACTGAATTTCTCGTCCAAGCCCCATCAGGCGGAAATTCTTGGATCGGATTGCAAATCCGTCTACGCCGGTTCGATTCCGACCTCGGCCTCCACCATTCGAAAGCCCCGCAGATTAACGTCTGCGGGGTTTTTCTTTGTGGTCTGGAAAACCCAATCGTTTCCGCATCATTGGGTATTGTTTCCGCATCAGCCCTCTATTTGGTAGGGCTGACCACCTCGCCGACACGGCGATAAACGCGCTTTGTGATTTCCTCTTTCGAGTGCCCAATCAGCCGGCTGGCGTGACTGATGTCCTCGATTTCCGACGCTGCCTTCGGTCGAATATCGCGGAACTGGAACTGCCGAACTTTGATGGCCAGGTCTGTGTTGCCATCGGCGGTCAGCTTCCTGGCGGCCTTGTCACGAGCTTCGCTGAAGCGGTTCCTCAGCATTTCCCAGCTCATGCGCAGGCCTGAGTCGTTGGTAATGAGGCGTGAGTTGCGCACCCCCTGCAGTTTTCGCCGCTCCAGAAGCGCTTCGATGAACAGGCCAAGGCCGGTGAGTTCGCCATTGACGTGCCGGCGAATGCGTAACTTCTTGTCTGTCTTGTTCTGGTCGACCCACAGGTAGTCCTCGTCCAAGTCGACGGTGCTGAACTTCAGGGTGTCGGCGGGGCGCTGGCCGGCCACGTAGGCCAGGTCCATGGCGTCTTTGAGTCCTTGGTCGCCTTCGGCATACACCGCATCCCAGATTTCGTCAGCCGCATAGAAGTCGCGCATCTTCTCTTTATTGCGGCGAACTGCAAGGCATGGGTTGCGCTCTGCAAATCCCCATTCCATCGCCATGGTGAAGACGTGGGATAGAAGGGCGATCTCCCGGTTTGCCCGGGTCTTCGCGCTGCGGGCATCCCGGTACTGGGCAATGACAGGCGGGCTGATCGCCTCAATGGGCGCGTCAGCGAACGCCTTGCGCAGGCGCTCCAGCTCGTACTTGTTGTCCTTTTGCGTGCGTGGAGACTTGCTCGGGATGATGTCCCGCTCGTACCGGTCAAACAGCTCACCCATCGTCGCCATCACTTTCGGCTTCGCCTTGTGCTCCAGGCGGGCCCATTCCAACTTGGCCTCAGCGAGGTCGGTCCCCAGCGGCACTTCCTGCCGCTTCCCGTCTGCATCCCTCTGGATTTCGTTCCCGAAAGTCATCCAGGCGATCTGCCTCCTCGGCGGTGTAACCGAACACCATCACGTCGCTTGGCTGCTTCCAAGTGTCGAGTAATCGCCGTTTGAGGATCTTGGTGCATGGCGCGCCGGTTCGGCCTTTCATGTAGCGCTCGCGGCGAAACACCTCATGAGCGTCTGCGCCGTACCTCTCGTCCCGCAGGACGGTGATCGGCTGGCCGAACCAGGCTTCGCAGTCCTGGGCGAACCGGCGGTTGTCGGCTTCCTCGTTGGCAAGGAACGCGTTGATGATCTGCACGACGTGCATGCTGCCGTACTCAGCCAGGGCCACCTTGGTAGCCACCGCCGAAGCGGCGCCGCAGCTGAATTGGCATACAATGCGAGAAGTTTTTTCGGGCATAGCGAACCTCTGTGGCATCATGTCTTGACAGGAAGTGAGTAATAAATGAACAACGAAACCACTAAGATTTTGGGGGTTGCCGGAATTATTGCGGCCCTGTTGATTGCGCTTGTTTCGCTGTTTTATGCAAAACATTTCAAAGGTGATATTTCAGGCGAACAAGAGGTGTGGGGGCAATTTGGTGATTATTTCGGTGGTGTACTCAATCCGATATTGTCATTCTTTGCCTTTTGTGCACTTCTATACACTGTTCATTTACAGCTCCAGGGCTCGCATGAAGCGGACGCACGTCATGATGAGCAGACGTTCGATTCCAGGCTTTTTAAAATACTATCGGTGAATTTTGAGCTTGCGCTTGCACTTCGGTTGCAAGACGTGCGGCCAAGCAAAATCCTCACCTTCGAGGGGCTGAGGGCTGTGAACTACTCTTGGCATGTGTTTTCCACACAATTGATCACTGCTGTTGATATCCGAACTAGTCCGGTTTCGATTTTCAAGTCAACCAAATCAAGGCTGGAACAGCTAAAGCGTCTGCATGGAAGCGTTGTCTGGGCCTACTTGGATTCAGTGGGTTTCGCTCTAGATTTCTCGCTGAGAAATTCAAAAAATCCAGAGCAAACAACTTTCGCACTCAATGCTCTTCGCTCTCAGCTGACATCTGGCGGTCGAGGGTTGTTATTCTATTATTTACTCTGTTCTGCTGAACGGTGTAGGTATTTGCCAGCATTGATGGCTACCTACTATTTTGACGATGTCGTCGATGATCCCTTGGCAGAACACAGGCAAAGCTTGTTTATTGCTGCTTCAGCGTTTCATCAGGCATAAACGTGGTCTGGGGGCGGGACGGCCTTTCACATTTTGGTTCTGGCAGCGCATCCTCGCCGGGTAGGCGTTATCGTTGAATAGGGGAAGGCGCTGGCGGGCAGCGCCGGAGGGTCAGGATCGATTCAGGAATTCCTGGCACCTGCAGTTGAGGTCCTGGCAGTGGCTTTGGCCAACCCAGTCAGGCATCGGGTCGCCCTCATATCGAACTTGCGTGGAGTGGATGAAGCCGCTCCGATGCACATCCCTGATGAATCTTTGGCGGTCAGCTTCGTTATCCGACCGCTCAGGCTGATCCCAGCGGCTCATGACGATACGTCCGCACGCAGTCTTTCCGTGGTCCATGAGACCTATCGGCCTCTGGTTGTCGCTCATGGCTTTCTCCATGCATGTGTGATCACTCATAATGAGCGGCTGGGCGATTACGCTGATTGACTGAAAAGGAAAAGTACGGT
Source organism: Pseudomonas wayambapalatensis (assembly GCA_014268975.2). Classification (GTDB taxonomy): domain Bacteria; phylum Pseudomonadota; class Gammaproteobacteria; order Pseudomonadales; family Pseudomonadaceae; genus Aquipseudomonas; species Aquipseudomonas wayambapalatensis. The sequence goes on from CP077096.1 coordinate 2,330,232, forward strand.
GCTCGAAGAAAAAAGGAAGCGATTTCTTTCAATCATTGCGGTAACTTTCTTGTGTGTGGCTTTTATTGTTATTCCGATAGTGTGGCAGTTGATAGTTACATTGAAGTGGGTGGGACTTGATAATGCTGCGGCCGCCAGCTGGGTTCAGGGGGTAGGGTCAATTCTCGCAATAGTTGCAGCTGGTTACTTTCCTATCTTTCATAGCAGGATTTCAGCTAAAAAGCTGGAGCGTCAGCTGGTTGGTACTATGCGAGTTCTTATGACTGAAACTCTTGAGAAATTATGGCGCCTTAGCTCAGCTTTCGTGAAGTTTGACTCTGAAATCCTGGAGATGCAGGAGTACCTGCGAAACCATCGGCAAAGAGAGTGGCACGGTTTAATATCTGCAATAGATCAGATGCCTATTGCACAGCTTCCAGCTCGAAGGGTATCTGATCTTGGTCATTTGCGTGACGCAGCCGAATTTGGAGCCTATGTTGCAGAACTGCTGCCTGGCTGGATTGAAAGTGGAGCTTCTCATCAATCTGTGGTTAGAGCGTTGCGAGGCAAACGCGATTTACTCATGCTCTTGCGCGGCATGACACCGCAGAGCGGAGTCGAAGATCCAAACTGGGATTGGATCAAGAAAATTCAGGCCTATGAGATTTCTAAAGCTGAACCGGGCGAGATGATTGTGTCTGGCGTGAAAATATATCGTAGATACTCATGGCCGGAAGTTGGTCATATTCCTAAGGGGTATCAGCTCCAATACTACTTTCCAGATGGTTTGGTAACAACAGATGATTCCGTTAGCTTTCCTTGGTCTAGTTATGATGATCTCAAGGCACGTATCGAAATTGATGTGAATTCTACGATAAGTAGATACCTTGGAGATTTCTAGCCTCACCTCAGTGAATTGGTACTCAGGACAAGGTGGCAATTTCGTTTTGGATGGGGTATTACGGGTGACCGGCATGGGGCCGGCAGGGAGCCTGTCTTGAATAAGCTTTTTTGGGTCGCCGCGTCATTTGCGCTCGCCACATCTTCGTCCGCTGAAATCCTGACCCCAGAGCCTTCAAAGGCCTGCGCACTGCTCGCAGATGCAGGCTTGAAGGGAAGGAAGTGGGTTGATGACTACGGTGATGGTTCATCAGGTTGCGCCAGTGACTATAAGGACATCGGCAGCAGTTCAACGGGCCTTGCAAATAACCTCTCCTACTACGTCAGCGGAGCCGGCCCCTACGCGATGGAAGTCAAGCTGGTTCTGAATTACAACCAGCCATCCCATGCATCCTCGGGAACAGCGGCGCTTCTTGCGGCATCGAAAAAGCTCTCCCAGCGCGCCCTCGGGGTCAGCCTTCCAGACTCTGTGGCGTCACTCATCAAGCGCGGGGAATACGGATCTGAGAAGGTAGGCAAGGGTGTAGTTGAGGTGATGCGTGAAGATTGGCCGACAGGTAAAGGCTACGAAGTTAAGGTGATGATGCGCTGAGGCTTGGATACTCTATTTCATCGCCAGGGTATCTTCGGATCTCGACCTGACTGGCCGCTTCAAACTCACGCGCTAGTTTTGGCGAGATGTTAAAAGCTGGCGCGTCAGGTCGTTCAAGCCGGCGCGTACGCTCCTCAGGATCCTGCGCAATCCACGACAAGGCCATGTCCTGCCAGAGCTCCTGCACCTGGACATAGCCGTGGCGCTCCATCTCGGCAGCCATCGCAGCCTTGATCCCTTCCGGCATGTTGAAGAACATCTTCTCGATGCCCAGCTTCTTCGCCTGTTCCTTCTGCCGCGCTCGATAGTCCGCCGAGTGCTTCGCGACATCGGTCTTTTCCTCGGCCATCGTCGATACCTCCCAAGCCGCTGGGCGGCAGATTGATGTGCTGCTGGCGCCGGCCGTGCCGCGCGCGTGAGGTGGTGCGTTTCATGCTGCTTTTTGCTGATTCCAGGCGCCGACGGCGGCAAAGATCTTGGCGGCCTCTGCTTCGTCCAGCGTTGTGTCTGTGGGGATGGCGATCCAGCCGGATGCCACCAAGTGATTAGGGTTGGCAGTCGCCCGCAGATCGGTGTAGGTGGCCTCGATCACGTCGGTCAGGTGCTCGGCCCGGCCTCGCAGGCATCGACAAAGCGCATCGCCGCCTTGTAGCTGTAGGCGAAGGCCTGCCACGACCTACTCAAGTACCGCTTCGCCGCTGGCTTCGACTGCAGCACGCCAGGCAACAGGCGTTGTGCTGGGGTCTGGACAAGGCAGCTTGAGCGCCACGCCAAGTGCATCGAGGCTCAACGATGACCACCCAGCTAGGGGCGATGCGTGAGTACTCGGCAATCCTCGGTGAGCGCATCGCTGCATTCGGGGGTGAGGCATGAACTGGTTCATCCACATGCGCTACACCGGACCCGCAACAGAAGGCCATATCGCGGCAGTTGAAAAAGTTTGTTAGAGAGGGAGATTGCGTCAGACCATGACTGCTGCCATGGCGTGGGGGCGGCAGCGCGCCCGGGACTGGATCACCGAGAGCTTTTCGCCTGCGCCTACCGGCCTTGAAGTTAAACCCTCTGGACGCAGGCCTTCACGTACTTCCAGATAAGGATGCTGGAAAACGGAACGCTCTTGAAAAGCCATCGGTCGTATCTCCATCGGAGGCGCATTTGAGGCGCACAATTGGAGAAAATGATGAGCCTTCAGTCCATAAGCCATAACCTGTACGAGCACACCTACCTTGGGTACCAGGCATCTATCTACGTGCTGTGGGAGGCTAGCCTTGATTTTCCCACTGGGATGCTGGTTGAAGTAGGGAGACCAGGCACTACGGCGCGCACCATGCGTGTGAATCGCCCATTCTCCTCCCCGTTTGAAGCAGTTATCGAAGGAAAGGTAATGGTCGAACAGTACGTGCAGAGTCAGAACGGCTGAGCATGATTGACGTGCACAGCTTTCAGGCCGCTGCTTTGGGCCGAACCGCATTCAGGTGAAAGCCGTTTGCTGTCGCATCCAGCTCTCTCAGGTCCGCTAGATGGCATTACCAACCCTCGAGCCTCGAAGGCTCGGGGTTGGGCTGCGCTGAATGCCTTCTGCTACAAGCAGGTCAAACTAAGAAAGTCGTTCGACCAATGGCAGTGCATTTACCTGTGGTCGAGCGAAAAGAAATCCTTGCATCAAATCAATCCCCAATGCTGCCAATGCTTGGCACTCTGCATCTGTCTCGATCCCCTCGGCGATCAGCGTGATGCCCAGCCGTTCGGCTACCAGAACGATACCTGCGACGATGGCTTGCCGAACCGGATCCTGGCTTATTCTCCGCGTGAGTGCCATATCCAGCTTCAGTACGTCTGGCTGAAATTCTGCGAGGAGATTCAAGCCTGAGTAACCCGAGCCGAAGTCATCTATCGCAGTGGTGAAGCCCTGTCGGCCGTATTCCTTGAAGATTGCTTTCAAGTGCTCGGTATCGTCGATCCGCTCACCTTCGGTCACTTCGAACATGAGCTGATTGGCAGGGAAATCGAATGTCCGGGTGGCTTCCAGGGTAGCTCGGATACAGGTACTGGCACGGTAGACGGCGTTGGGCAGAAAGTTGATGCTCAATTTACAGTCCGCATGCCGTCCCAGTCCTAGTGCTGCCGCTTGCTCGATGGCCTTCACTCGACAGGCCTGATCGAAACGGTACAGATTATAGGGCGACACCTTGGCCAGGATTTGCGCAGCGCTTTCACCGCTTGGACTGCGAACCAATGCCTCATAGGCAAACGGCCTACCTGAAGGAACGTGAATGATGGGCTGGAAGGCCATCGTAATGTCGAAACCCAGGCTCGCAAGGTCGCGACATTGGGAGCAGCCAATCGCTAGAAAGGGCTGGGGGAAAACGGGCTTGCTCATGGGTTATCGCCGAGGTGCGTGAGTACGATGTTGAGAGCGCTTGAATCCACAGCAAGTTCCAATTTGTACCCACTCGCCCTGGCTCAGGGGCAGTCTGCCGTGAGGCTCAGTCTGTAGACGCGTCCACCTGGCGTTAGGGCGAACTGTGTTCTAACGGCATCGGACCTTCGGGAGTTTATTTGTGGGCTAGAAACCTGTTTCTTATACATGGTCGTCGCTGGCGTACAAGATTCAGGGCCGCCTGTCAGACTGCGACGGATTTTGACGCCTATTTTATGGATGTCGCCGGAGGCAGCGCTAATGTGGGTACGTCACCTACATAAACGCGTATGTCGAAGGAGGCCGACATGATTATCAGAGGAGAGGTGTTTTGGGGCTGGGCCGACCCGACCCTGCATCACCGCGATCACGTAGAGGCGCTGGATGACGGAACCGTGATCGATGTTCAGGCGAGGCTATCTCGAATAGGGGGCACGCAACTGTTCATCGGCGTTTACTCGTCTTCAGGCGCCAGGCTTCTTGAAGAGGCCTACGATGAACGTCCTGGAGAGTCGATGACCCGCGCTCTTGCATGGGGTGTGGGACGCGCCAGAAGGATTGCGATGGAGGGTGCGCCCAGGAAGATTGCAGCCAGGGCATGACCCTTGAGGTTAACCACGAAGCCCAGCTCCGTGCTGGGCTTTTTGCATCTGGCGACACTACGCCCCCCACAGTGCTCTCTCAAAGGGGGGGAGACATGAAATACTGCGCGCATTGCTAGCCATGCCCGGCGTGGTTGGATGCTCTTCGCCGGATGCATTGAGCAAACCTGGCTAGGTCCGCTTTCCGAACATCGACGATCCTTGCCTCACCGCAACCACTGGGCCTTGCCACCGATGTCCTGCATACCTCCCAACGCGATCTACGCCACGCGCTTCGAAGCGGTGCTCACCCATATCCAGGCCAATCTCGAAGGTGACCTGTCGGTGAATACCCTGAGCGAGATCGCGAACTTCTCGACCTTTCACTTCCATCGGCAGTTCACTGCGTACGTCGGCGTGCCCGTCGCGCGATACGTGCAGCTGATGCGACTGCGTCGGGCTGGGCAACGACTGGCGGGGGATGACAGCCATTCGGTACTGGACGCTGCGTTGGACGCCGGCTTCGAAAGCCCCGAGGCGTTCAGCCGTGCGTTTCGCCGGGCCTTTGGCATGTCGCCGAGCACCTTTCGCCAGGCGCCGAGCTGGCAGCTGTGGAATGCGGTATTTGCCATTCCTCATTTTTCCAGGAGTATCGTCATGCAAGTTCGGATCGTGGACTTTGTCGAGGTCAAGGTGGTAGCGCTGGAGCACCATGGTGCACCGGCATTGCTGGACCAGACGGTCGGGCGCTTCATCGATTGGCGCAAGCGCACGGGCCAGTCGCCGGTGGAGAGCAGTCGCACATTCGGCATCCCATACGGCAACCCCGACACCACACCAGCGCAGGATTTTCGCTTTGCCATCTGTGGCGAGATCAATCAGCCGCTGGTGCCTGGTGACGAAGCGGTGCGAGAGCTCATCATCCCTGCCGGGCGTTGTGCGGTGGTGCGTCATGTCGGCTCGCCGCATGCCATTGGCGAGACTATCTATCCGGTCTATCGCGACTGGTTGCCGGGCAGTGGTGAGGAACTGCGCGACCATCCGCTGTACTTCGAGTACTTGAGCGTGTATCCGCAGACGCCGCTCGAGCAATGGCAGACGGATATCTACATCCCCCTGCGTTGAGAGCTGATCAATAGGTGGCGGTGATCGCCAGCGCCAGTTGTCGGTCGCTCATGAAGGGGGGTGTGGCGCTGGCGCGGTATTCACGGCGTGCCTGTTCGAAGCGAGCTCCGCGAATGGCGCCGTCGGAGCCGATGAAGGCGAGTGCATCGTCCTTGGACGATTTCATGGCGTCGGCGCCATCGGAGGTGAGTGCACTGGTGCCGGCGAAAACAATGGTCGGTGCCAGGGTTGTAAGCATCAGCGCCACTTCGAAAGGATTGGCGTTTTCGTTGGCATTGGCCATATGGCTGACGGTGGTCAGGAGGGCGATGCCGATGACTGTCCGTGCGTGCATGTTTGTCTGTCGCTTCCGTTCTTGTGCAAGTACGCGTTTGCAATGGGACGCTGGGCGAACCCATTAGGGCACAGCCTGCCATGCGCTTTTCGTCGGGGAAGGTTTAGCCTGAAGCAGTTAGCGGCGTGGCGCAGAAAAAGAAAAACCCGCCATTTGGGCGGGTTCAAGAACGTATCGAAGCCAGGTCACTATGCCCCTGTGAATGTCAGCATTTCGTGAAAGGCATGTCGACAGACTGTTTCTAGATGTGGCTGAGTTCCAGTCGGCTGATCACGCACACCGAGCCGTCTTCGGCGGCGGTGGAGTCGCTGTAGTCCACCTGGTTATACACGCCGCCATGGAAATTGAAGGCGCGGACGTTCCAGCTCTGGGTCATCTGCAGGACGCCGGTGCTGCCCGTGCGCCCGTTGCAGGTGGCGCTGACCATTGCCGCACCGGCGCTGGTGACTTCGATGCTGATCTCGAATGGGGTGTTCAGCGGCACGTCGGCCAGTACGTTGCTACTCAGCGGCGTGAGCTGGTTGAAGTCCTGGCGAAACCCCAGGGTGATCTTGCCCCTGTTCCAGAACACCTTGATCACAGGGCTGTCGTCGTCCTTGACGTGCATCTGCGAAATCACCACTTTTTGCGCCGAATTGACCTTTTCCAGGGTCATGCGCTGATGATTGCTGTGGCGGGTGGCGCTGGTCAGGGACCAATAGCGCGCTTCCTTCCACTCGCAGCGGGTGCGGTGGCTGCTCTTGCTCGACGCGCCGCGGGTCGGAGCGCTCATGCGGATCGAGCCGTCGCTGAGGCGGGCGATTACCTGGGTGAGGGTGGCCAGGGCCTGGGCCCCGGTCAGTTCCAGCGCCACCGGATTGCTGGGTGACTTGGGCACGGGCGTGGTGATGATGAGGTTTTCCATGTTCACGGCCATTGCTGTTCTCCTTGCAAAAAAGACAGGTCCTACACCTAGTGCGAACCTGGAGGAGCGGCGCAAGTTTCAGCTGATCCATGAGCGGCAAAAAAAACGCCCGCCATGGCGGCGGGCAAGACGTTCTGAAGGGAGCAGCGCAAGATTACGGCCTGCGCAGTTAAGCGAGCGTTAACCGGTTCAATGATTGACCGCGACTTCCGATAAGCCTATACAGGCCCCCCAACACGGAGCTGCGCGATGCACGAAGAAGACGATCTCCCCGAACCTGAGCACGATCACTTGCTCGATCACGAATTTCTCTACCAGGACTTCGACCCTGAGGCCGATGCCCAGGGCGCCGAGGATGAGATCGAGGAAGACGAGGCGCTACAGGATGATCTCGACGATGACGAGCAAGACCATCCTGCCTGGCATGACCACCCTGACGACTGAGTCAGCGCCGGTCCAGCGAGAAGCGTCCGGCGCCTGTCACAGCCAATAGCAGCAGCCCGCCGATGATGCTCATGTTCTTGAAGAACTGGGTCATGTTGGCTGCGCGCGCAGGCTCGACCATGTTCCAGAACGGGTGACCGATCAGCGCCGTGCCAAGCACGAACAGGGCGAACAGCAACGCCAGCGGCCGGGTGTAGAAACCGAGTATCAGGAGGATGGCGACGAAGAACTCCATGATCACTGCCACCGCCGCCGCGACCGTGGGGGCAGGGGCGCCCAGGGAGGCGAGATAGCCCACGGTGCCTTCGAAGCCGGTCAGTTTGCTCCAGCCAGAGAGGACGAAGAGGATCATCAGGAGGATGCGCGCCAGAAAGATGATGGCATCGCGTTGACCGTCGAAGAGGGTGTAGCGCATGTCAGTGCTCCGGTGGACAGTGTCAGCATCCACTCTAGCAGCTGCGCAAGCCTTTGCTGCACGAACGAAAAAGGCGCCTGTTCAGGCGCCTTGGACGAGGAATATGGTGCGAGTGGTGGGACTCGAACCCACAAGGCTTGCGCCGACAGATTTTAAGTCTGCTGTGTATACCAATTCCACCACACTCGCACACTTGATCGGGTCACCGGGACCGGCACGCTTCAATGCTGAAGGGCAACACAATCAAGCGCGCTTTATAACCCATCGTTATAGGTGAGTCAACCGCGCTGCCGGTTCAGGGGCGAATCAACTGGGCGATTTCGCGCATGTCGTCGGCGCTGTCGCGAAGCTCCTGCACCTGTTCGCCCATGGCGGCGGCATCGTCCTGATGCACCGAGTGGCGCAGAAAACGGGTATGGCCATCGAGTGCCTGGCACAGGTGGTCGATCTGCCGGGCGGTGTGGCGTAGGTCGTCCTGCAGGCCCAGCAGACGGAAATTGATGGCCATATAGGTTCCATGACAAGTGGGGGGCTGGGGTACTATAGGGTAATCCCCGGCTTGCTGTCATTGCGCCATGTATCCGACAGTGATGCCGTGCACTAAGCTCCTCTACAGTTCCTCTTGTCGTGCTCGTGGAGCCCGCATGGTTTCGACCGATCGTCCTGCCCCGCCGCTCATGACCGCCAATCGCTACGAACAGCTGGTGCAGGCGGTGGTGGATTACGCCATCTACATGCTCGATCCGACCGGCCACGTCGTGTCCTGGAACCCAGGGGCCGAGCGGATCAAGGGCTATTGTGCCGACGAGGTGATCGGTCGGCATTTCTCGTTGTTCTTCACGCCACAGGATTGCGCCGACGGCCGCCCGGCACGCCTGTTGCGCCAGGCGCTGGAAAAGGGCGTAGCACAGGACGAAGGCTGGCGGGTGCGCAAGGACGGTACGCAATTCTGGGCTCTGGCGGCGCTGGACGTGGTGCGCGATGAGCATGGCGAAATCATTGGTCTGGCCAAGGTGACGCGCGATATCACGGATCGACGGGATTCGGCGTTGCAGCTCGACTCGATGCGGGTACAGCTGTTCCAGGCGCAGAAGCTCGAAGCACTGGGGCAACTGACCGGTGGTCTGGCCCATGACTTCAACAACCTGCTGACCATCATCCTCGGTTCGGCGCGCCTGGCGCGTGCCAGTGGCGATCCGCAGCGGATAGAGCGCCTGCTCGAGCATATCCTCGATGCCGGGGAACGTGGCGCGCAATTGACAAGCCAGTTGCTCAGCTTCGCTCGCCATCGGCAACTGGACATCAGCACAATCTCCCCTGAGGAGTTGGTTGCGTCCACCCGTAGCCTGGCGGAGCACGCCCTGCCTGACGGCATCGAGCTGAACGTGCGCGTGGCGCCGGAGTTGCCGGAAATCGAAGTGGATGCCGGACAGTTGCAGATGGTCCTGCTCAACTTGCTGTTCAATGCCCGTGATGCCATCAGCGGCAACGGGGCAATCGGCCTGGACGTGGCAGTCGTCGAACTGGCGGGTGAGGTGGAAGCGTTGCACGGGCGTTTCCTGCGTTTCGATGTGCAGGACAGCGGGCACGGGATCGATGCGCAGGTGCTGCCGCGGATATTCGAGCCTTTTTTCACCACCAAGGCCTTTGGTAAGGGAACCGGACTGGGGCTGAGTCAGGTCTATGGTTTTGCCAAGCAGAGCAATGGCGCGATCTGCGTTGCAAGTTCGGTCGGTGAGGGCACGTGCATGAGCCTTTACCTGCCGATTTCATCGAATGTGCCTGAACCCTGAGACACGAGGTGCACAGTACGTCATGGTAGAAACACTCAAGCGACTGGCGACCGGTATCGAAGGTCTGGACGCGCTGCTCAAGGGCGGCCTGGTGGCAGGGGCTTCCTACATCGTCCAGGGGCCGCCCGGGGCGGGCAAGACCATCCTCGCCAACCAGTTGGCCTGCGGTCATGTGCGTGACGGTGGGCGGGTGCTGGTGGCGACGCTGCTCAGCGAATCGCATGAGCGTCTGTTCAAGTACCTCTCGACCCTGGAGTTCTTCGACCCGGCGCTGGTGGGTGACCAGATCCAGTTCGTCAGTGCCTTCGATACGCTGCAGGACGAAGGGCTGGAGGCGGTGGTGCGTCTGTTGCGCCAGGAGATCGCCAGGCAGCAGGCCAGCCTGTTGATCGTCGATGGCCTGCTCAATGCTCGGGCACGGGCCGAAACCAGTCTCGATACCAAGAAATTCGTCGCCGAACTGCAAGGGCACGCGGCCTTTGCCGGCTGCACGGTGCTGCTGCTGACCAGCGCCCGCCTCGATGAGGGCAGCCCAGAGCACACCATGGTCGATGGCGTCATCGAGTTGGGCGAACAGCTCGAGGGCAGCCGCGCCGTGCGTCACATACAGTTGCGCAAGACCCGAGGCAGCGGCGCGTTGTCTGGCGTTCATGAATGCCTGATCAACGAAGCGGGGCTGCAGGTCTATCCGCGCCTGGAGGCGTTGTACAGCCACCCGAGCAACCTGGGTTCTGACACCCTGGTGCGTATCACTACGGGTGTGAAAGCGTTGGACGAGATGCTTGATGGCGGCCTGGCCGAAGGGTCGGTGAGCCTGCTCATGGGGCCATCGGGAGCGGGCAAGTCATCCCTTGGGCTCGGCTTTCTTGCGGCGGCCACGCCTGAGGCGCCAGCGCTGCATTTTGGTTTCTATGAGCCGCCGGCGCGCCTGAGGTTGAAGGCGGCTTCGCTGGGCTACGATTTTGCCGAAATGGAACGCCAGGGTGCCTTGCGACTCAGTTGGCAGCCGACCACCGAGGGCCTTCTCGATCAGGTTGGGGCACGCTTGCTGGCGCAGGTGCAAGCCTTGGGGGCGCGGCGTGTAGTGATTGACAGCCTGGGCGCCTTCGGGCGACTCGCTTTCGATCAGGCGCGGCTCAATGGCTTCTTTCGGGCCCTGACCGGCGAGCTGCGGGCGCGGGGTGTCAGCGTGATGCTGACCTGGGAGATGCGCGACCTGTTCGGCTCGGAAATCACTTCGCCGGCGCCGGACCTCTCGAGCATCGTCGACAACCTGTTCCTCATGCGTTTTGTCGAACTGGACTCGCAGTTGCGGCGCGTGTTGTCGATTCTCAAGGTACGTGACAGCCACTATGATCCGGCACTCCACGAGCTGGCTATTGGCGCCGATGGCATTACCCTGCGCAACGCATTCGCGGGGGCCAGCGGTGTGCTGTCGGGAACGGCCGTACCCCAGGGGGACCGCTGACGGTACCGTGCAATGAATACCATCCTGATCGTCGATGACGAATACCTGATCGCCGACATCCTCGGATTCGCCCTGGAGGATGAGGGGTTTCTGGTAGAAAAGGCCAGCAACGGGCGCAAGGCGCTCGAGGCCCTGAGGGACAAGCGGGTGGACCTGGTGATCACCGACTACATGATGCCGGTGCTCAATGGCGAGGAGTTGGCGCGGGCGATCCGCGACGAACTGGAGCTGGTCGACCTGCCGGTCATTCTCATGAGTGGCGCGCAGGCCAGCCAAGGGCGTGACAGCCCGGGGTTGTTCGAGGCGGTGTTCGACAAGCCGTTCGACATGGACAGAATGATCGCCAAGGTACGCGAGCTGCTCCATACCTGAAATGCAGGCGGTATCCCGCTGGGACGTGCCGGATTATCAAGCGCGTCCGTGCGGCTTGAGGCGAGGGTGGTCAGTGTTGGTCGTCGGCTTTCTCCGGGGCGGGGTTGCCGGCCTGAATGCGCTTGAAAATCTCTTCACGATGGACCTGGACATCCTTTGGCGCATCGATGCCGATCCTCACTTGCATCCCCTTGACGCCCAGAATGGTGACTTTGATGTCATCGTTGATGACGATGCTTTCGCCAACCTTGCGGGTGAGTATCAGCATTTAGTTCTCCTTGGTGATGTAGAAATCCGTTGGGCCATGTGCCGCAGCGGTGGGAGCCTGTCCCTCTTCCTTCTCATTAAAGACGCTTTCGGAAGATATTAATTCCTGAGCGGACAAAATCTGTTGGCGGTCTTCAGTTGCAGGTGCCGAAATCAACCGGGTCAGGTCAATCGGCGAAGGTGCTCGGTGGCAAGGATAGGGGGCTGGAGCGAATATGGGAAATTTCTCTGCTTTATGTTGTAAATAGCCCTGGTCAATGAAACTTCAGAGCGCTTCCAGTGCCTGCAGAAAACGTAGCAAGGCCACCTCTTCCTGTTCCAGGCCCTTGCGTGCCCGGGCTCGCGGAAGTTCGGCGAGACGGCCCAGGTGGAAGTGTTCGAGCAGCGCTGGATGGATGTAGCAGCGTCGGCACACCGCCGGCGTATTGCCAAGACGCGTGGCCACCTCGCGGACGATGGCCGCGACCTGGCGCCTGGCCTCGGCCTCCGGCTCCCAGGCCAGCGGGCGCAGCAGGCTCAGGGCCAAGGCGCTGCCGCCCCAGGTACGGTAGTCCTTGGCGGTGAAGTCGGCACCTGTCAGTTGCTGGAGGAACAGGTTGATGTCACTGGAGCCGATGCGATGGCGCTGGCCGTCCTCATCCAGGTACTGGAAGAGTTCCTGGCCAGGCAACTCCATGCAGCGCTTGAGCAGTTGCGCCAGGCGCCGGTCGCGCACGGTGATGCTGTGCTCGACGCCGCGTTTGCCGCGAAACTGGAAGCGAATGGTGCTGCCCCTGACCTCGACATGCCGGTTGTGCAGGGTGGTCAGGCCGTAGGACTGGTTGTCGCGCAGGTATTGACGGTTGCCGATGCGGATCAGGGTGTTGTCGAGCAGGCTGACCACCAGTGCCATGACCTTTTCCCGGTCCATCCCGGGGCGTGCCAGATGCTGGTCCAGGTGTTGGCGCAGCTTTGGCAACGCCTGCGCGAAGGCCAGCATGCGCCCGTACTTGTGCTCGTCGCGTAGCGTGCGCCACTCGGCGTGGTAGCGGTACTGCTTGCGCCCACGGGCGTCGCGACCGGTGGCTTGCAGGTGGCCCTGCGGGTCGAGGCAGATCCACACATCGGTGTAGGCGGGCGGGATGACCAGTGCGGCAATGCGTTCCAGCGTATTCGCGTCGCGCACCCGCGTGCCATCAGGGGTCAGGTAGATGAAGCGTCCGCGCCAAAGGCGTCGGCTCAGGCCAGGTTGGGTGTCGTCGACATAGTGCAGGGTGCGGGGCAGGGTGATCTCGGGCATGGCGCAGTCCATCGACCAGTTGTCTGAACGGTGGACAACGGCAGCGCCTGAGTTGCTCAGGCCAACAGTGCCACCGATTTGATCTGCGCCCACAACGCCTGGCCTGGCTGCAGTCCGAGCTGGTCTGCCGAGTACCGGGTGATGCGCGCGAGCAAGGCGCTGCCGGCAGCATCGAGGCTGACCAGCACGTGCGCCGGGTTGTCGGCCGGGCGGCATTCGCGCACGGTCACCGGCAAGCGGTTGAGGATGCTCGAGGTGCCGTCGTGGGTGAGGGTGAGGCTGACGTCGCGGGCCTGGACCTTGAGGCGCAGGGTGCTGCCGACATGCAGGGCGGGATGGGCGATGCGCAGCAGCGCACCGTCGCTGCCCGGCAGGCGCAGGTCGAACAGTTCGTAGTCGGGCTGGTGGCCTATCACCACACCTTCAAGCACCACGCCCGCTTCCTCGCTCTGCGCCAGCGAGAGGTCGAGGCGCGCAAGCGTCTGGCCGATCGGACCGCTGGCCATGACCTTGCCCTGCTCCAGCAGCACCAGGTGATCGGCCAGGCGTGCGACCTCGTCCTGGGAGTGGCTGACGTACACCACGGGGATGTCGAGTTCGTCGTGCAGGCGTTCGAGGTAGGGCAGAATCTCGCGCTTGCGCGGGCCGTCGAGGGCGGCCAGGGGCTCGTCCATCAGCAGCAGCCGGGGGCTGCTGAGCAGGGCGCGGGCGATGCCGACACGCTGCGCTTCGCCGCCGGAAAGAGTGATGGGCTTGCGTTCGAGCAGGTGCCCGATCCCCAGCAACTGGCAGGCCTGGTCCAGTCCGACCTTGCGTTCGCTGGCCGAGACCCGTCGCCAGCCGAATTCCAGGTTACCGCGCACCGAGAGGTGCGCAAACAGGCTGGACTCCTGGAACACATAGCCTACCGGGCGTCGATGCGGGGCGAGGAAGGTGCCATTAAGACTGTCTTCCCACACCTCGCCGTTGATCTCGATGTAGGCCTCGCTGGCGCGTTCCAGGCCGGCCAGGCAGCGCAGGCAGGAGGTCTTGCCTGAGCCCGAATGGCCGAACAGTGCGCTGATCCCGCGGCCCGGCAGGTCGAGGTCGACGTCCAGGGTGAAGTCGTCGCGTGCCAGTTTCAGGCGCGCGTGCATGCGTGAACTCATCTCAGCTCCAGCCAGCCTTGCCACGGCGGCCAGCATAGAGCATCAGCAGCACCAGGAAGGAGAACACCAGCATCGCACCGGCCAGCCAGTGCGCTTGCGAATAGGCCATGGCTTCGACGTGATCGAAGATCTGTACCGAAACCACGCGGGTCTTGTCGGGAATGTTGCCACCGATCATCAGCACTACACCGAACTCGCCGACGGTGTGGGCGAAGCCGAGGATGCTGGCAGTGATGAAGCCGGGCCGGGCCAGTGGCAGCACCACGTGGATGAAGGTATCCCAAGGGCTGGCCCGCAGCGTTGCGGCCACTTCCAGCGGGCGCTGGCCGATGGCGCTGAAGGCGTTCTGCAGTGGCTGGACCACGAAGGGCATCGAGTACACCACCGAGCCGATCACCAGCCCGGTAAAGCTGAACACCACGGTACCCAGCCCCAGCGCCTGCGTGGCCTGACCAAGCCAGCCGTGGGGGCCGAGCGCGATCAGCAGGTAGAAACCGATCACTGTCGGTGGCAGCACCAGGGGCAGCGCCACGACTGCCCCGACGGGCCCGCGCAGCCATGAGCGGGTGCGGGCCAGCCACCAGGCAATGGGCGTGCCCACCACCAGCAGGATCAGTGTGGTCAGGCTGGCCAGTTTGACGGTCAGCCATATTGCCCCCAGGTCACTGGCGTCGAGTGGCATCAGATTTCATAGCCGTACGACTTGATCACCGCAGCGGCTTTCGGGCCCTTGAGGTACTCGACCAAGGCCTTGGCCGCCGGATTGTCCTTGCCCTTGTTGAGAATGACGGCGTCCTGGCGGATCGGCTCGTGCAGGCTGGACGGGACGATCCACGCCGAACCGTTCTCGACCTTGCCATCCTTGTAGATCTGCGACAGGGCGACGAAACCAAGCTCGGCGTTGCCGGTGGAGACGAACTGGAAGGCCTGGGTGATGTTCTGGCCTTCGACGATCTTGCCCTTGGTGGCGTCAGTCAGCTTGAGCTTGTCCAGCACCTGGGTGGCGGCCAGGCCATAGGGGGCGGCCTTGGGGTTGGCGATGGACAGGTGCTTGAAGTCGTTCTTCTTCAGTACTTCACCCTTGTCGTCGACATAACCGGGCTTGGCGGACCACAGGGCGAGGGTACCGATGGCGTAGGTGAAGCGCGAGCCTTCGACGATTTCCTTTTCCTGCTCAAGCTTGGCAGGCGTGCTGTCGTCGGCGGCGAGGAACACTTCGAACGGCGCGCCGTTCTTGATCTGTGCGTAGAACTGTCCAGTGGCGCCAAAGGCTGCAACCAACTTGTGCCCGGTGTCTTTCTCGAAGTCCTTGGCGATCGCCTGGATCGGCGCGGTAAAGTTGGCCGCCACGGCGACCTGAACTTCATCGGCCCAGGCGCTGTTGAGTGAAATCAGGCTGGCCAGGGCGGTGGCGGCCAGGTGGGACAGGCGAATACGCATGAAGACGACTCCTCGGAGGCTTATCGTTATATTGCGAAATATATAGCGATAAGTCGTTCGCCGGGAAGAGGTGAAATCATGGCAGGGTGCTATCGACGCGCCAAGCCTGTTTCAACGGTGCAGGCGTACAGGGCGGCGAGCGCGCCCTGAGCGGTGTAGCCGTTGGGTTACAGCGCCTTGCTGACCTGAATGTCGCTGATTTTCTCGGCGTCTTCGCCATGGATCTTGCGCAACGCCTCCAGGGCTTGCTCCTGAGAGGCATCGGGCATCACGGCAAAGTCCCAGCGGCGTTGGCCATCGAGCTTGTACTTGATCACGTATTTGAGGTTCTGGGTCATGGCAGGGCTTATCCGAGTTTCGACGACGAGCGACGGATGATCTTGATCTTGTGGGTGAAGCTTGGCTTGCGCGTCACCGAGATCGGGCGGGTGGTCACGGTATCGAGCGTGATGTTCCAGAAGCCGGTGCTGGGGACGGTGATTTTCGCCGGGAAGCGCTCGAACAGACCGCCGTGGTAGGTGTGGCGGCCGCCGTTCTTGAAACTGCGGAAGTTGGCGTCGTTCATCAGGCGGATGTTGCAGCGCTGAGAGCACTCGATAACGACGATGTCATCCTCGTTGAGGTGCTCGCGCTGGTGGACGAATTTCATGTGGGGCTCCGCGAGGTTGGAATTCTGCAAACGCCCAAGATACCACGATGTCAGGGTACACTGGCGGGCTGGACGGCCGGGCCAGGGAGAAATCTGCCAAAGCAGGGAGCAAAACCGCCCGGACGTTGTCGAACGATTTCTTTGATTGGCAGAGGTGCAACGGATGAAGTGGGTGATGGCGGCGGTGACGCTGGTACTGGGTGGTTGCGTCAGCGTCTCGGAACTGGAGCAGTCGCGAGAGACGCTGGACGTAATCTCCGGCAAGACGCCGCGTGCGTATGCCGATTGCGTCAAGCAGAAGCTGGGCGACAGCCGTGATCCGCTGGTGGAAGAGTCACGTGGTGAAGGTCTGCGTCTGATCGTGCCGCAGAAGCTCAGTGCCGGTGTCGGCCCGGCAGCCCTCGTCGATATCGACAAGCGTGGCAGCGGTAGCGCCATCAAGCTGCATGAACGGTTGAACAACTTCCCCCTGCGCCTGGGTGATGTGCGCAGCGCAGCCACCCAGTGCATCTCCGGTTCTTGATCCAGCGCAAGCAATACCTCGTTAGGCGGGCAATCAAGGCCTTGTGACTTGTAGGGACATTGTTCCGGTTTACCTATCCGGACTAGTATCCATTTCCTTATGTCTTTTAAGACTAAGCTTATAACAAGGAAATGGAGTGTCCCTGATGAACCCGATGAGTCGCGTCATGATCGGCAGCCTGCTGATCCTGGCCTGGCCCGCGGCGCATGCCGTCGATGGCCAGAAAATCTTCACCCAGGGCGGGCAGAATCCTGCCGCAATGGCCTGCCTTGGTTGCCACGGCCCGGACGGCAAGGGTATCGCCGCCGCCGGTTTTCCCCGCCTGTCCGGCTTGTCTGCCGGGTACCTGAGCAAGCAACTCGATGACTTTCGTTCGGGCAGCCGCAAGCAGCCGGTCATGGAGCCGCTGGCCAAGGCGCTGAGCGACGAGGAAATTCGTGCGGTCAGCGCTTGGCTGTCCACTCAGCCTTCCGACCCGGTTACGGGGGTGCGCCGTCAGCAAATAGCCAGCAATCCAACCGAGCGCCTGGCCTTGTATGGCGACTGGAATCGGGAGATTCCTGGTTGTGTGCAGTGCCATGGCCCAGGTGGTGCGGGAGTTGGCGAGCACTTTCCACCGCTGGCCGGACAGCCGGCGGCTTATCTGGTTGCACAGCTCAATGCCTGGCGCGACGGCAGCAGGCGCAATGACCCCAACCAACTGATGGTCGGTGTGGCCAAGGCCATGACCGATGCCGAGGTGACGGCAATCGCCGACTACTTCGCCCACGCCGCCCACCAGGAGGTCGCGCCATGAAAACCCTGATCGCAGCATTGTGGCTCAGCGCAGGCGTCGTCCAGGCGGCGGAGATCGCCATGTCAGACCAGTCGCAGCTCAAGGTGCCCGACAGCCAGGCCACGCCGGTATTCGTGCCGCCCGCAGAAAGCGAGTTGCCGGACAACGCGTTCGGCCAGATGGTCCGCCAGGGGCATGCGTTGTTCGTCGATACCCGCCGCTTGATGCCTGAGGCTGTCGGCAATGGCATGAACTGCAGCAACTGCCACCTCGACCAGGGTCGCATGGCTCACTCCGCGCCGCTGTGGGGCGCTTATCCGATGTATCCCGCCTATCGCAAGAAAAACGACAAGGTCAACACTTACGCCGAACGTATCCAGGGCTGTTTCCAGTTCAGCATGAACGGCAAGCCGCCGGCCGCCGACAGCCCGCAGATGACCGCGCTCAGCGTCTATAGCTACTGGCTGGCGACCGGCACCCGCACGGGAGTGGAAACGCCCGGTCGTGGTTATCCGGAGGTGCCGCAACCCAAGGACGGCTATGACTTCAAGCGCGGCGAACAGGTGTACAGCGAGCAATGTGCGATCTGCCACGGTGGCAAGGGCGAGGGGCAGAAGGTCGCGGGTGAATACGTCATGCCGCCGTTGTGGGGACGTGATGCCTACAACTGGGGGGCCGGGATGCACCGGATCAACACCGCCGCGTCCTTCATCAAGCACAACATGCCGCTGGGCAAGCCGGGCAGCCTGAGTGACCAGCAGGCGTGGGACGTCGCGGCATGGATCAATCGCCATGAGCGCCCGCAGGATCCGCGTCTGGTGGAGGGCTCCATCGAGAAGACCCGGGTGAAGTTTCATGCCAACGACGGCGTCAACCTGTATGGGCAAAAGGTCGAGGGTGTATTGATCGGGCAGGGCACGGGCGGCTGAACACCGCGCACCTGTCATATTCTCGCCGTGCCGCTGTCACTGCCCTGCAATCGCCTGCAGGTTGCAATGTCGCATCTTCCTGAAGGAGTGCGGCCATGGAACTCTGTGTGATCGGGGCGGGGTATGTGGGGCTGGTCACGGCGGCCTGTTTTGCGCAAATGGGCAATCGCGTGGTCTGTCTGGAGCATGATCGCGCGCGCCTGGCCCAGTTGCGTCAGGGGCAGTGCCCGATCTACGAGCCCGGGCTTGCTACGCTCGTGCAGGAGGGCCTGCACAGTGGCCTGTTGAGTTTCACCGAGCACTGGGATCATGCGGTGGCGCGGGTCGATGTGGTGTTCATCGCCGTGGGCACGCCCAGCCATGAAGACGGCTCGGCGGACCTGCAGCACGTGCTGGCGGTGGCCGACAGCCTTGGGCGGCACATGATGCGCCCATGCCTGGTGGTGAACAAGTCGACCGTGCCGGTGGGAACGGCCGAGCGGGTCGCGCGCCAGGTCAACAGTGGCCTGCGCGAGCGAGGGGCCAGTTTCACGGTGTCGGTGGCGAGCAATCCGGAGTTTCTCAAGGAGGGCAGCGCCGTCGAGGACTTCATGCGTCCCCAGCGCATCATCATCGGCACCGACAGTGATGCCGCCACTCAATGCTTGCAGCGCCTGTACGCGCCCTTTGTGCGTAATCGGGAGCGCGTGCTGGTCATGAGCCCGCGTGCCGCCGAATTCAGCAAGTATGCTGCCAACGCCTTCCTGGCCACCAAGATTTCCTTCGTCAACGAACTGGCGGGCCTGTGTGCCGAGCTGCACGTGGATATCGAGCAGGTACGTCGCGGGATCGGCAGCGACCGGCGCATCGGCAGCGATTTCATCTACGCGGGCTGCGGCTATGGCGGTTCATGCTTTCCAAAGGATGTGCGTGCGCTGATCCATACGGCCGAGCAGCACGGCTACCAGCCGGCGATCCTGCGTGCGGTTCAGGCGCGCAACGCGCAGCAGAAGACCTTGTTGTTCCAGGCGCTGCAGCAGTACTTCGGCAGCAGCTTGCGCGGGCGCAATGTGGCGTTGTGGGGCTTGGCGTTCAAGCCTGGCACCGATGACCTGCGCGAAGCACCCAGCCTGGTGCTGCTCGACGCCCTGCTGGCAGCCGGGGCACGGGTCCGGGCCTGTGACCCGGCCGCGCTGGCAGGGGCGGCGGCGGCTTATCCGCAGGCGCTGGCCAGTGGTCAATTGCAGTTGGGCGATGATCCCTATGCTTGCGTGGAGGGCGCGGATGCACTGGTTCTGGTGACCGAATGGAAGCAGTTCCGCCAGCCAGATTTTCGTCGGATCAGGGGCCTGATGCGTATGCCGGTACTGTTCGACGGGCGTAATATTTACGATCCGTCGGAACTATCTACACTGGGTTATCTCTATCATGGCATCGGTCGGCCACAGGTGGGGCATTGTAAGGTGACTGCCGCCTGATTAGACTGCGCCGAATACCACAGGCCCAGCCCTTGTTTAAGGATGTATATGATCAAAAAATGCTTGTTCCCGGCAGCCGGTTACGGCACCCGCTTCCTGCCCGCTACCAAAGCCATGCCCAAGGAAATGCTGCCGGTGGTGAACAAGCCACTGATCCAGTATGGCGTTGAAGAGGCCTTGGACGCCGGTCTGAACGAGATCTCCATCGTCACCGGGCGCGGCAAGCGCGCGCTGGAAGACCATTTCGACATCAGCTATGAGCTGGAAAATCAGATCAAGGGCACCGACAAGGAAAAATACCTGGTCGGTATCCGTCGTCTGCTCGACGAGTGCTCGTTCTCCTACACCCGCCAGACCGAAATGAAGGGCCTGGGCCACGCCATCCTCACCGGTCGTCCTCTGATCGGCGATGAGCCGTTCGCCGTGGTCCTGGCGGACGACCTGTGCGTCAACCCTGAAGGTGACGGTGTACTGACGCAGATGGTCAAGCTGTACAACCAGTTCCGCTGCTCGATCGTCGCCATCCAGGAAGTCGATCCGCAGGAAACCAACAAGTACGGCGTGATTGCTGGCGACATGATCCGCGACGACATCTTCCGCGTGACCAACATGGTCGAGAAGCCCAAGCCTGAAGATGCGCCATCGAACCTGGCGATCATTGGCCGCTACATCCTGACCCCGGATATCTTCGATATCATCGCCAACACCGAGCCGGGCAAGGGTGGGGAGATCCAGATCACCGACGCGCTGATGCAGCAGGCACAGAACGGCTGTGTCATCGCGTACAAGTTCAAGGGCAAGCGTTTCGACTGCGGCGGCGCCGAAGGCTATATCGACGCCACCAACTTCTGCTTCGAGAACTACTACAAGACTGGCAAGGCCTACTGAGTCCGAGCCTGCGCTGCAGCGCCATTTTCTTGGTGTCTGGCGCTTGCAGCGCGTCACGAAAAGAGCCACCCTCGGGTGGCTTTTTTTGTGGAGTCTGGAAAGTGGCCTACGATTTTGATCTGTTCGTGATTGGTGCCGGTTCCGGCGGTGTGCGTGCGGCGCGCTTCGCAGCGGGTTTCGGCGCGAAGGTGGCGGTAGCCGAGAGTCGCTACCTGGGGGGCACCTGTGTCAACGTCGGCTGTGTGCCGAAGAAGTTGCTGGTGTACGGTGCACATGTCAGCGATGAGCTGGAGCAGGCGGCCGGTTACGGCTGGACTCTCGAAGAAGGTCATTTCGACTGGGGCACCCTGATCGCCAACAAGAACCGTGAGATCGAGCGCCTCAACGGCATCTACCGCAACCTGCTGGTCAACAGCGGCGTTACCTTGCTGCAAGGCCATGCACGCATGACCGGTGCCCATGAGGTGGAGGTCGAAGGTCAGCGCTACAGCGCGGCGAACATCCTCATCGCCACAGGCGGCTGGCCGCAGGTGCCTGACATCCCGGGCAAGGAATTGGCGATCACCTCGAACGAGGCGTTCTACCTCAAGCAGCTGCCACGTCGGGTGCTGGTGGTGGGTGGAGGCTACATCGCCGTCGAGTTCGCCGGCATCTTCCAGGGCCTGGGCGCCGACACCACCTTGCTTTACCGCGGTGACCTGTTTCTGCGCGGCTTCGATGGGTCAGTGCGCAAGCACCTGAAGGAAGAGCTGGAAAAACGCGGCCTGGACCTGCAGTTCAATGCTGATATCCAGCGCATCGACCAACAGGCCGATGGCAGTCTGAAGGCTACCCTGAAGGATGGTCGGGAGCTTGTGGCCGACTGTGTGTTCTACGCCACCGGTCGCCGTCCGATGCTCGACAATCTGGGGCTGGAAAATACCGGTGTGGAGCTCGATGAGCGCGGTTATATCCGGGTCGACGACCTGTACCGTACCACCGAACCTTCGGTGTTCGCCCTGGGGGATGTGATCGGTCGGGTGCAGCTTACTCCGGTCGCCCTTGCCGAAGGCATGGCGGTGGCCCGTCATCTGTTCAAGCCTGACCAGTATCGTGCGGTGGACTACCAGAACATTCCAACGGCGGTGTTCAGCCAGCCACCGATCGGGACTGTGGGCCTGACCGAGGAGCAAGCGCTGGCAGCCGGGCACAAGGTGCAGGTTTTCGAGAGCCGCTTCCGCGCCATGAAGCTGACGCTGACCGACCTGCAGGAAAAGACCCTGATGAAGCTGGTGGTCGACGCCGAGACCGACAAGGTCCTGGGTTGCCATATGGTCGGGCCGGATGCAGGCGAGATCATCCAGGGGCTGGGCATTGCGCTCAAGGCTGGCGCCACCAAGCAGCAATTCGACGAAACCATTGGTGTACACCCCACAGCGGCCGAAGAGTTCGTCACGATGCGCACCGCAACGCGCTGACACTCAGGCAGCACCGGCATCTGCTGGGTTTGGCATTGCCTAGCCCAGCGATGTTTCATTCAAAATTAGGAATCAAATCCTACGCTTGTGATACCTGAATCCGGTATTTGATCCTTTATTTCCGACAGTGTCGCAGTACCCCCCCGTGACAATACTGTGGCCGTGCCGTTCTACGGCACCGGTCAGGCATGTGCCTGACCGCTGGTTTGAAGGAAGAAGAATATGAGCAAAACTTCTAAGGTTGTGTTCGGGCTCTGTGGCTCGTTGCTGATGGCGGGTGTCGCCCACGCCGACCACGGTGAAATCACGTTCCAGGGACGTGTACTGGCGCCGACCTGCGTCGTCAATGGTGGCGATGGCAATCTGCCCGTCACTCTGCCGGATGTCAATGCTTCGAGATTGGTTCGCCCTGGTGACGTAGCGGGTGAAACTCCGTTCCAGCTGCACCTGAGCAACTGCACCCATGTAGGCAGCGTTTCGACCTTCTTCGAGCCAGGTCCAAGCATCGGTGATGCCGGGCGCCTGATCGTCGATGAGGGTGGCAGCCGCAATGTCGAGCTGGAACTGCTCAACAGTGCCAAGAGGCCCATCAACCTGGCGGCAGCCAAGGGTTCCCAGAACTCCCAGACCGTAACCATCGTCGACGGTAACGCCACGCTGCGCTACTACGCTCAGTACTACTCGACTGGGAACACCACCCCAGGCCTCGTCAGCTCCAAAGTCCGCTACTCGCTGGACTACCTCTAAGCCGTTATGAAAAGCCGCCCTGTACAGGGCGGTTCCTTTTCCTGTCGAGTAAAACGTCATGAAGCTTTCACTGAGCACCTTGGGGTGCGCAGCGCTGCTGGCTGCGTGTTTCGTGTGCGCGCCGGCAAGTGCCAGCGTGGTGATTGCCACCACGCGAGTTATCTATCCCGCCGAGAGTCCCGAAGTCACTGTCAGGTTGAGCAACGAGGGGCGTCATCCGTCGTTGGTACAGGTCTGGGTCGACGAGGGAGGCCCAGAGGACCCAGAGGGCGAGCTGCAAGGGCCGTTCAGCCTGACACCACCACTGTTTCGACTCGATCCGGGCAAGCGTCAGAGCCTGAGGTTGTTCCACGACGGACGCCGCATGCCTGAGGATCGGGAGAGCCTCTACTGGTTGAATGTGCTGGACGTTCCCCCAAAGGGTGGTGGCGGTAACAGCCTGCAGATCTCCCTGCGCACCCGAATCAAACTGTTCTATCGGCCACAAGGGTTGGCAGGCAAGGCTGAACAAGCCCATGCTCAGGTGACCTGGCGACTGGTCAAGGACGCGCAAGGCTGGGCTTTGCAGGCTGACAATCCTACCCAGTACCACGTCAACCTGGCCGTGCTCGAAGTTGCCCGCCCGGACTCGACCTTGGCGGCGGAGGTTGGGCACATTCCACCTCGTGACAGCGCGCGTTTCGCTTTGCAAGCGGCACCATCGGGGTTGGGGCCGGTTTCCGAAGTGCGCTATCAATATCTGGACGACTATGGCGCCTTGCAGAAGGCCACTTCCGTCGTGCAACCCTTCAATGGTCCGTTAGTCCCATGATCGCTGTTCGATGGTGGTGGGTTGCATTGGGGATGGCCGGTGCACACGCAGAACTCGTCAGTGCCGTGGAGTTCGACCCAGGGTTGCTGCGTCAAGGAAGCACGGTCGATCTGGGGCGTTATCAAGTCATCGACGCTGTCCCTGAAGGCAACTATACCCTGGACGTCGTTCTCAACCAGCAATGGGTAGGACGCCGTGCGGTTTCCTTGCGCACCTTTGGCACGTCCGGCCAGGCTGTACCCTGTTACGACTCGTCGTTACTCGAAGGGTTGGGGTTGAACATGGAGGGGCTGGCGAAGGACGTGCGTGAGCGACTGGCCGAGCCCGGCAGTTGCCTCAGCTTGGCGCAGTTGCAGATGACTGCCAGCGAAAACCTGGATTTCGGCGCTTTGCAACTGCACCTGGAGATTGCCCAGTCTGCCTTGCGTCGCCAGCCTCAGGATCATTTGCCGCCGCAAACCTGGGATTCGGGTGTCACCGCGGGTTTTGTCGATTACCGACTGAATGCCTATGAATACCAAGACCTCCGGCGAGGCGGCCAGCGTCGGCAAGGGTTTCTGGGCGTGCGCGCCGGTTTGAACACCGGGCAATGGTATTGGCGCCACGAAGGCAGCGCGCAGATAAGTGATGAGCGGGCGGTTCGCTATCAGGCCGGCGCGACGTCGGTGCGGCGGGACCTGCCTTCATGGGCGGCCCAGCTTACCCTGGGTGATGGGCATGCAACTGGCGATGTCTTCGACAGCAGCGCTTTTCGCGGGGTACAGCTGTCCACCGATGAGCGCATGTTGCCCAGGTCCCAGCGCGGTTTCGCACCGGTGGTCAGAGGTGTCGCCAACAGCACTGCGTTGTTGAGCATTCGCCAGCGAGGGGCGCTGCTGCATGAGTCGACGGTGCCGCCGGGGCCGTTCGAGATCGACGACCTGTATGCCAGCGGGCTCAATGACGATCTGGAGGTCACCCTGGAGGAGGCCGACGGCAGCGTACGTCGCTTTACCTTGCCCTATCAAGCCGCACCACTGGCCTTACGAGAAGGGGCGAGTCGCTTTGACCTCAGTGCAGGGGTGTGGCGCGACGACCTTGGTCGTCCTGGCCCAGGCCATGTGCAAGGCAGCTGGCAACAAGGGTTGGACAACACCTTCAGCGTGCATGGAGGCGCCTGGCTGGCAGAGGACTATCTGGCCAGCGCCATGGGTGGCGCGATCAACAGCCGCTTCGGCGCCTTTGGAGTGACCGGATATCATGCCCAGGCATCGCTTGGCCAGGGCCGCTCCGCGCAGGGGCAGGCGCTGCGCTTCAGTTGGCGCCAGCGGGTGGAAACGACGGGCACCGACCTGAGTGCCAGCCTTACCCATCGTAACGACGCTGACTACTACAGCTTTGACGAGTTCGCCCGCATCAGTCAGCAAACTCAGCGCATCAATCCGCGTTCGCCTCAGCGCTGGCGGGCGGCGATGGCACTTCAGCAGCGGCTGCCCGGGACCGGTCGTCTTAGCCTTAGGGCCAGCGCTGGCGAGCAGTGGGGATCTGCGGTGGGCAACCGTGAGTACAACGTGGGGTACTACAACAATCTGCGCTCGCTTTCCTACGGCGTAACACTTGGGCGCGAGTATCGTGGCAACGGACAGGCAGTGAGCACTTTGACACTGACGGCCAGCCTGCCGTTGGGGGGACAGCGTCGCGGTTCGCTGAGCACCAGCATGAACCGCGACTCCGAAGGCAGGGCAACGACGAATGTGCGCTGGAGCGCAACGGCCGGCGAGGATGGGCAGTGGGGTTATGGCCTGTCCAGTGTGTACCAGGAGGGAGTGCAAGGTGGCGCAGGGTTTGACGCGAACCTGGTGCATCGCAGCTCGAGTGGGGAGCTGAGCGGGGCTGTGGCCCAACGCCAGGAGTCCCGTCAGTTTGCAATCGGCGCGCGCGGCTCGGTGGTCGGTCATCCGGGGGGCGTGCTGTTGGCGCAACCGTTGGGCGAGAGTTTCGCCATCGTTCATGCCCCCTTCGCCGAAGCGGCGCGTATTCAGCAGCACCCGAGTGTACGGTTGAATGCCAAGGGCTTTGCGGTGGTCCCCTCGTTGAGCCCCTACAGCGTGAATACCGTCGACATCGACCCCAAGGGCATGTCGCAGGATGTGGAGCTGCAGATCAGCGGTCAGTCGGTGGTGCCCCGGGCCGGTGCGGCGACGCTGTTGCACTATCCGACGCGCAGCGGAAAGCTGCTGTTAATCGAGGCTCGAGACGGTCAAGGGCAGACGCTGCCCTTCGGTGCCCAGATATTCGATGTTCAGGGAGAGGAAGTGGGCATGGTCGGGCAGGGCAGCCGCCTGCATCTTCGCTCAGCCGCTGGCCAGGGGCGGGTGAAGGTCTCCTGGGGCACGCGTGCCGATACATCGTGCTGGCTGGATTATGCAGATGGAGCCGCGTCAGCTTGTGTCGCCTCGCAGGACGAAGAAGCATAGGAATGAAAAAATCTATCGGCTGCGCAGCTTATAGCCAAAACCAATCACCAACATGAGGTTTACCAATGAGCCATTGTCGAGGTCATTGGATAGGATTACTCCATCGAAAGTTACCCACCCCAAGTTAACTAACCCTCGAAGGAGCGTTTCTGATGCCAATCATCAACAGCCAGGTCAAACCGTTCAACGCCACTGCCTACCACAAAGGCGAGTTCGTTCAGGTAAGCGAAGCCGACCTGAAAGGCAAATGGTCCGTCGTGTTCTTCTACCCGGCCGACTTCACTTTCGTCTGCCCGACCGAACTGGGTGACCTCGCTGACAACTACGCCGAGTTCCAGAAGCTGGGCGTCGAAATCTACGGCGTGTCCACCGACACCCACTTCACCCACAAAGCCTGGCACGACACTTCGGACACCATCGGCAAGATCCAATACCCGCTGATCGGTGACCCGACCCACGTCATCTCGCGCAACTTCGACGTGCTGATCGAGGAAGCCGGTCTGGCTGATCGCGGCACCTTCGTGATCAACCCGGAAGGTCAGATCAAGATCGTCGAACTGAACGACGGTGGCGTAGGCCGCGATGCCGCCGAGCTGCTGCGCAAGGTCAAGGCTGCCCAGTACGTTGCCGCTCACCCAGGCGAAGTTTGCCCGGCCAAGTGGAAGGAAGGCGAGGCCACTCTGGCGCCATCGCTGGACCTGGTCGGCAAGATCTAAGGTCATGCATCAATCGCGGGCGGTGAGCAGCCGCCAAAGCTGAAGTACTCACTGCCCCGTCAAACGCCCGGGCGACCTCGCCTGGGCGTTTTTGTATCCGAGTTTTAAAAAAGGAATCGCCCCGTATGTTGGACGCCACGCTTAAATCGCAACTGAAAACCTACCTGGAGCGGGTCACCCAGCCGATCGAGATCGTTGCTTCTCTCGACGACGGCGCGAAGTCCCGTGAAATGCACGACCTGCTGGTTGAAATCGCCGGCCTGTCGAGCCTCATTACCCTGCGCGAGGACGGCAGCGATACCCGTCGCCCCTCGTTCTCGCTCAACCGTCCCGGGGGCGATATCAGCCTGCGTTTCGCCGGCATCCCCATGGGCCATGAATTTACCTCCCTGGTACTGGCGTTGCTGCAGGTCGGTGGCCACCCCTCCAAGGCCAGCGCCGAAGTGATCGAGCAGATCCAGGCCCTGGAAGGCGAGTTCAGCTTCGAGACTTACTTCTCGCTGTCTTGCCAGAACTGTCCCGACGTGGTCCAGGCCCTGAACCTGATGGCGGTGCTCAACCCCAATATTCGTCACGTCGCCATCGATGGTGCGCTGTTCCAGGATGAAGTCGAATCGCGCAAGATCATGGCGGTACCGAGCATCTACCTGAACGGTGAAGTGTTCGGCCAGGGCCGCATGGGCCTGGAGGAGATTCTCGGCAAGATCGACACCAGTGCCGGCAGCCGCCAAGCGGAAAAGATCAATGCCAAGGACGCTTTCGACGTGCTGGTGGTCGGCGGTGGTCCTGCTGGCGCTGCGGCGGCCATCTACGCTGCGCGCAAAGGCATTCGTACCGGTGTTGCCGCTGAGCGTTTTGGCGGCCAGGTGCTTGATACCCTGGCGATCGAGAACTTCATCTCCGTGCAGGAGACCGAAGGGCCGAAGCTGGCCAGTGCGCTTGAAGAGCACGTCAAGCAGTACGACGTCGACATCATGAATCTGCAGCGCGGTGAAGCGTTGATCCCGGCCACCGAGGGCGGCTTGCATGAAGTACGCCTGGCCAGCGGTGCCTCGCTCAAGGCCAAGACCGTGATCCTCGCCACCGGTGCCCGCTGGCGCGAGATGAATGTCCCCGGTGAGCAGGAATACCGCGCCCGTGGTGTGGCCTACTGCCCGCACTGTGATGGCCCACTGTTCAAGGGCAAGCGCGTGGCGGTGATCGGTGGTGGCAACTCTGGCGTGGAAGCGGCCATCGACCTGGCCGGTATCGTCGCTCAGGTGACGCTGATCGAGTTCGACAGCCAGTTGCGTGCCGATGCGGTGCTGCAGCGCAAGCTGCACAGCCTGCCGAACGTCAAGGTGATCACCAGCGCCCTGACCAAGGAAGTGCTGGGTAATGGCGAGAAGGTTACCGGTCTGCGCTACGAGGACCGGACCAGCAACGAGATCCATGAGCTGGCGCTCGAAGGTATCTTCGTGCAGATCGGCCTGCTGCCGAACACTGATTGGCTCAAGGGCACGGTCGAGCTGTCGCCGCGTGGCGAGATCATCGTCGACGCCAAGGGCCAGACCAGCATCGCTGGTGTGTTCGCGGCCGGTGACGTGACCACGGTGCCATACAAGCAGATCGTCATCGCCGTGGGCGAGGGCGCCAAAGCTTCGCTGGCGGCCTTTGATCACCTGATCCGGACTTCGGCGCCGGCGTAAGTCAGCGCGGGCCTCATCGCGGGACAAGTCGGGGCGCCGAACCGCCGCTCCCACCGGTGTAGCGCACAGCTCTTGAAGCTGTTACCGGTGGGAGCGGGCTTGTCCCGCGATGAGGCCCGCAGAAACAAAGCATTCTCTGAGGGTGTCTATGCTTGAAGAAGACGCTCTCAGGAATCGCGCCATGACCCCGATCAGTCGAGAACCCTGGTGGTTGGTGCCACCCAAGCCTGGCCAACAGGAGCAGGATCTGCACTGGGGCTACCTGGAAATCTACCCCGACGGTCGTACCGTGTTCGTCGACCAGCGCCCCAGCGACCAGGAACTGGCCGAGCGCAAGAGCTGCCGTAACTTCCCCGAGCCTGACCAGACCTGACTCAGCCCTCGAGCTGAGCCAGCCGCGCCTCCAGTGCCGAGATCCGCGCTTCCAGCGCTTCGATTCGATCCTCCGAAACGCTGCCTGCACCACTGCGTGGCCCGCTGTCCTGCTGACGCGCGGCAAGAATCGCTTCGATCTCGGCCGGATCGCCCAAGGCATGGGTGTAGCGGTCCTCGCGCTGGCCTGCCTGACGCGGTAGATGCAAGGCCAGCCCGCGCGAAACCAGGCGCTCCAGCTGATGCTGGACCTGATCGACGTCTTCGAATTCGTGCAGACGGTTGCTGCGGGTCAGCAGTTCGTTGAGGGTCTGCGGGCCCCGCAGGAACATAAGCCCCATCAGTACCAACTGCGCCGGTACCAGTTCCAGCGCCTTGTCTACCCGATGTTCCCAGCGGTCGGCGCGGCTACCCATCTGCAGGCGGGCCATGTCCTGGCCTTCGAGCGCACGCAGGGCCTGGCCGACCTGACCGGGGGAGAGGTTCATCACCGGCTCCCGGCTGGTCTTCTGGTTGCAGGCCAGGACCAGCGCATTGAGTGTCAGTGGGTAGCTTTCCGGGCTGGTGGCCTGCTTTTCGATCAGCGCGCCGAGGATACGGACCTCGATACTGTTGAAGCGGCCTTCGCTTGCGGTTTCGTGTTCTGACATGGCCCTGTCTCATTACTAGGAAAAGGCCATTAGCCTAGGCCTTGCGTCTGGCTTAAGCAATTGCGGCTCAGGCAGTACGCCGCTCCATGGCCTCGCACGCAGCCGCAGTGAACAGTACGTCGGTCGATGAATTGAGCGCGGTTTCCGCCGAGTCCTGCAACACACCGATGATGAAACCGACGGCAACCACCTGCATGGCAATCTCGCTGGGAATGCCGAACAGGCTGCAAGCCAGAGGAATCAACAGTAGCGACCCGCCGGCCACGCCCGAGGCGCCGCAGGCACAGACCGCAGCCACCACGCTGAGCAGCACCGCGGTCGGCAGGTCGATGGCGATCCCCAGGGTATGCACCGCCGCCAGGGTCAGCACGGTAATGGTGATCGCGGCCCCGGCCATGTTGATGGTCGCACCCAGCGGGATCGACACTGAGTAGGTGTCCTCATGCAGGCCCAGTCGCTCCGACAATGCCAGGTTTACCGGAATGTTCGCTGCCGAGCTGCGGGTGAAGAATGCGGTGATACCGCTTTCACGCAGGCACAGGAGGGTCAGGGGGTAAGGGTTGCGGCGAATCTTCCAGAACACGATCAACGGGTTCATCACCAATGCTACGAACAGCATGCAACCGATCAGCACCCCCAGCAGATGCAGGTAGCCGAGCAGGGCATCCAGGCCCGCCTCGGCCAGGGTCGAGCTGACCAGGCCGAAGATCCCCAGTGGAGCGAAGCGAATCACCACGCGAACCAGCTGCGTGATGCCTTTGGACAGGTCGTCGATCACTCCGCGGGTTGCCTTGCCGGCCTTGCGCAGCACTATGCCCAGGCCGATGGCCCAGGTCAGGATGCCGATGAAGTTGGCATTGACCAGGGCACTCACTGGATTGTCCACCGCGCTCAGGAGCAGGCCCTGCAGCACTTCGGTGATGCCGCCGGGGGCGCTCAGCGTTGCTTCGTGTGGGTTCAGTATCAGAGTCAAAGGGAAGGCCATGCTCGCTACCACGGCGACCACGGCGGCACCGAAAGTGCTCAGCAGGTAGAGCCAGAGGATAGGGCGGATATGGATCTGCTGACCTTGTTGATGGTTGGCGATGGAGGCAATCACCAACACGAACACCAGGATCGGTGCCACGGCCTTGAGGGCCGAGACGAACACCTTGCCGAGGAATGCAAGATCCAGGGCCAGGCTTGGGGCGACCAGCGCCAGGGCGATACCGGCAACCAGGCCAATGATGATCTGGGTCACCAGGCTGGTGCGGCTGAGAAGGCGAAAAACAGGGGTCATGTGCAGCGGGGTCTCGGGTTTGAACGAACCGCGGACTGTAGCACAGGAGCTGTAATACATGGCTGACGGTATTGTTTCCCGCATTTACGCTAGGGATGGCAGTGCTATTGGCCCGATAAGGCAGTATGGACTCACCAGTTGAACAGCTCCCTGCGCGCGCCTTCGGTAATCGCCACGATCCCCGGATGCTTCACCTTGCGCTCCACAGAGATCGCATAGAACGACTCATGCACCGCCTCGGTCTGTCCGATCAGTTCCACGCCGTACTGCCGACACACCTCATCGGCGATCACGCTGGGCGCCACGAAGATGCCGCTGCCCGATTGTCCAAATGCCTGCATCAAGGCGCTGTCGTCGAATTCACCGACGATGCGCGGTTGCACCTGCTGCTCGGCCAGCCAGCGCAACAGGCGGCTGCGCACTACCGTTTCCTGTCCGGGGATCAGTAGCGGTGCGTCGTCGAGGCAGCCGGGGAAGGGCAGCTTCAGCCGAGTGGCAAGGGCTGCGGTGGCGAAAAAGCTCAGGCCGCACTCACCCAGTTTCTGGCTGTACCCCTTGATGTCCAGATGGCTGGGCATGGGGCTGTCGGAGATCACCAGGTCAAGGCGCTGGATCGCCAGGTCCGCGAGCAGGCGCTCCAGCTTGTCTTCACGGCAGTTGATGCGCAGTACTTCGTCAAGCTCCATGGTCGGTGCCAGCAAACGATAGACGATGGACTTGGGCACCACGTCCGCGACCCCTACGCGGAACAGGATCTGTTCCTGGGGGCCGGCGCGCAACAGGGTCTCGAGTTCGCTGCCAATCTGGAACATCTGCTCGGCATAGGCGAGGGTCTGGCGGCCGGTTTCGGTCAGTTCCAGTTGTCGACCGACGCGTTGGAACAGCTCCAGGTTGTAGGTCTGTTCCAGCAGGCTGATCTGCCCGCTGATGGTCTGAGGCGTGAGGTTCAATTGCTCGCTGGCGCGGGTGATGCTACCAGTGCGGGCCACTACCCAGAAATAGTGAAGCTGACGGTAGTTGAGCATGGAGAGATGACTCGATTCGTAAAAAACGAAGTATAACCGCTGAAAATACGAATTTTCCTGAACTATCGGTCTCTCTAGAATTCGACTCCATCAGGCGCGCTGCGTGCGCCAGCCGAATATCGATAAGCGAGGACCTTATGCTACAACTGAAATCCATCGGCACCCCGTTGGTACTGGTGCTGGCGCTCTTGGCCACGGCGGGTTGCGACCAGGCCGAGAAGTCGGCCCAGCAGGTGCTGAACCAGGCCGCCGAGTCGGCCAAGCAGGCGATCGACAAGACCAACGAAGCCGCCCAGCAAG
This sequence comes from Pseudomonas wayambapalatensis, assembly GCA_014268975.2. Lineage (GTDB taxonomy): Bacteria > Pseudomonadota > Gammaproteobacteria > Pseudomonadales > Pseudomonadaceae > Aquipseudomonas > Aquipseudomonas wayambapalatensis. Next base: position 2,362,414 of record CP077096.1, read on the forward strand.
CCTTGAACGAAACCCTCGGTGGCAGCGAGCCAAAAACCGAGAGCAAGCAAGACAAGAACGACACCCAGGACATCTGAGCGAAGGAACACTAAATGGAATACTTGCTGGAACTTGCTGCGAGCCCCACCGCCTGGGTCGCCCTGGCCACACTGGTGGCAATGGAAATCGTGTTGGGTATCGACAACCTGATCTTCATCTCGATTCTCACCAACAAGCTGCCTGAGGCCTACCGCTCCAAGGCTCGACGGATCGGTATCAGCATGGCGTTGATCATGCGCCTGGCACTGCTCTCGACGGTGGCCTGGATCGTCCAGTTGACGGAGCCGGTGATCGAGGTATTCGGCCACGCCTTCTCCTGGAAGGACATGATCCTGATCGCCGGTGGCCTGTTCCTGCTGTGGAAGGCAACCAAGGAGATTCACGAAAGCGTCGATCCGCATGGTGCGAAGGAAGAATCCAAGGCCGGCACCACCGTGACCCTCGGCTTTGCTGCGGCGATCGGTCAGATCCTGTTGCTCGACATCGTCTTCTCGGTAGACAGCATCATCACCGCCGTGGGCATGACCGAGCACTTGCCGATCATGATCATCGCTGTGATCAGTGCGGTGATCGTGATGTTGGTGGCCGCCGACCCGCTGGCCAAGTTCATCAACGACAACCCTACCGTGGTGATGCTGGCGCTGGGCTTCCTGATCATGATCGGCATGACGCTGATCGCCGAAGGTTTCGGAGCCCATGTACCGAAAGGCTACGTGTACGCAGCGATGGCCTTCTCCACGGTGATCGAGATCCTCAACATCATGGTTCGCCGGGCACGCCTGAAGCGCGAGGCGGCTGAAGGCTGACACCGGGCTGACGCAAAAGAGAAGGGGCTGCCAGGCAGCCCCTTGTTCTTTTGCGGATCAGGTCAATGTGCCCCGGCGTGCCGGCGGGTGCGATGCAGCGGCTGAGGCTTGGGCGCGGTGGCGGCTTGGGTGTGATGCGGTCGGGCATGGCGTCGAGCGATGCGCAGTACCCCCCAGAGCATGGCGGCGGCGACGCTCAACCACATCGCGACCAGCATGAAGATTGCCATTGTCAGGCTCATGTGCGTGCCTCCTTCTCTCGGGACAGCTGTGGGCTGTTCCCTCCAGACACTTTCTTAGTCTAGCCGCACGCGTGTGACGTTCCATTGACCGAAGGTCTATTGCTTGGGCCATTTCGTTCCAAGCCCGAAGCGGGCTATACCTGGGCCGCGCAGGCGCCTATGATCGGAGCCCAGTGCCGGGCGCTGTCTGCCGGGCGTCGAAACAAGCGAGTGTCCATGTCGCAGCATTTCTTCACCTCCCTGAGCCCGCGCCGCCTGCTGGCGGCCTGCCTGGTGGTCGCCAGCCTTGCCGGTTGCGCCGGTTCTCCACCGGCGGCGCTCGACAAACTGCCGCAGCGGGTCGAGATCAGCAGCGTGCCGTTCTATCGCGGTAATGCCAATCTGAGTGGTTCGATGGCTCTGGCGGCCGTGCTTTCGCAGCAGGGCGCGCCGATCACGCCTGGCCTGCTGGACAAATCGCTGAGTCTGCCGCAGGGCGCGGCGTCGCTGGAAACCGGCATTCCCCGGGTGGCCCGCGAGTACGGCATGGTGGTCTATCCGCTGGACAAGCGCCTGGATGCCTTGCTCACCCAAGTGGCGGCCGGTCATCCGGTGTTGTTGCGCTATCACGATGGTTCGGCGCTGTGGGGCGAGCCACGCTATGCGGTGCTGATCGGCTACGACCGTTACAAGCAGCGTGTATTGCTGCGTTCAGGGATGGCGCGGCGGCATCTGCTGGATTTCGATACCTTCGAGAGCGCCTGGGCCAAGGAGGGGAGTTGGGCGGTGCTGGTGCAACCGCCGCAGCGCCTGCCGGCCCAGGTCGACCGCCAGCGCTGGCTGAAGGCTGCCGACGAGCTGGCGCGCGATGGCCAGGAGATTGCCGCGAAGCAGGCGCTGCGTAGCCTCGGGCAGTAGCTGCGGCGGTACTGATTACATTTCGCGGGTAAACCCGCTCCCACAGATGCACGCTTGTGGAAGCGGGCGTGCCCGCGAAATGAACAATCCGGTGCTACATCAGAACCCCAGGCGATCCCGCAGGCTGTAGTACCACGCACCAATGGCGCTGAACGGCACACGCAGCAACTGACCACCCGGGAACGGATAGTGCGGCAGGCCGGCGAAGGCGTCGAAACGCTCGGCCTGGCCACGCAGTGCTTCGGCCAGAACCTTGCCCGCCAGGTGGGTGTAGGTCACGCCATGACCCGAGCAACCCTGGGAGTAGTAGATGTTGTCGCCGATACGACCGACCTGCGGCAGACGCGATAGGGTCAGCAGGAAGTTGCCGGTCCAGGCGTAGTCGATCTTCACGTCCTTGAGCTGTGGGAAGGCCTTGAGCATCTTCGGACGAATGATCGCCTCGATGTTCGCCGGGTCACGTGCGCCGTAGACCACGCCGCCGCCGAAGATCAGGCGCTTGTCGCTGGTCAGGCGGTAGTAGTCGAGCAGGTAATTGCAGTCCTCGACGCAGTAGTCCTGCGGCAGCAGGGTGCGGGCCAGTTCCTCGCCCAGTGGCTCGGTGGTGATCACCTGGGTGCCGCAAGGCATGGACTTGGCGGCCAGTTCCGGCACCAGGTTGCCCAGGTAGGCGTTGCCCGCGACGATGATGAACTTGGCGCGCACTTTGCCCTGTGGGGTATGCACCACAGGGTTGGCGCCACGCTCGATGCGCACGGCAGGGGTCTGCTCATAGATGACGCCGCCCAGCGACTCGACCGCAGCGGCCTCGCCCAGGGCAAGGTTCAGCGGGTGGATGTGGCCGCCGCTCATGTCGAGCATGCCGCCGATATAGCTGTCGCAGGCGACCACTTCACGGATGCGCTTCTGGTCCATGAGTTCCAGCTGGGTGTGGCCGAAGCGCTCCCACAGGCGCTTCTGCGACTCCAGGTGGCCCATCTGCTTGCTGGTCAGGGCCGCGAATACGCCGCCGTCCTTCAGGTCGCACTGGATGTTGTACTTGGCCACGCGCTCACGGATGATACGGCCGCCTTCGAAAGCCATCTCGCCCAGCAGTTGTGCCTGCTTGGGGCCGACGGTGCGTTCGATGACGTCAATGTCGCGGCTGTAGCTGTTGACGATCTGCCCACCATTGCGGCCCGATGCGCCGAAGCCGACCTTGGCGGCTTCGACGACGGTCACCTTGAAGCCGTTCTCCAGCAGGAACAGTGCGCTGGAAAGGCCGGTGTAGCCGGCACCGATGATGCATACATCGGTCTCCACCTCACCCTGCAGCGCCGGACGTGGCGGCACCGGGTTGGCCGAGGCGGCGTAGTAGGACTGGGGGTAGGGGGTGTTAGCCATGCTCGGAAAACCTCGTGTTTTATATTTTTAACGAATGTACCGATGCTATCAATAATAATAAACACCCGCTAGTCGTATGGTGAAAATCCTTTACAGGGGTGTTGTCTGCTAGTCATGGGCGCAAATATTTTTAGAATCAGTAGGTTAGCTCGAAAAAAACTGTTGACAGGGATTTTCTAGCGCGTAGAATGCGCCCTCATCGACAGGCACATAGCTCAGTTGGTTAGAGCACCACCTTGACATGGTGGGGGTCGTTGGTTCGAGTCCAATTGTGCCTACCAAATCGAAAAAAAGGGCGATCCGCAAGGATCGCCCTTTTTTGCGTCCGGGCTTTGATCCGGTCTGCAAAGTTTTTGATTTTTTTGAGAAAAAACGCTTTACAGGTGTGCGATCGATCACTAATATGCGCACCACACGACAGGCACATAGCTCAGTTGGTTAGAGCACCACCTTGACATGGTGGGGGTCGTTGGTTCGAGTCCAATTGTGCCTACCAAATCTACAAAAAGGGCGATCCGAAAGGATCGCCCTTTTTGCATTCGCCTCAGGAAACACCGGCCTGGGCGTGACACGCCCTGCGACAGCCTGGCCGTCGGCGCTCCCGACCCGCCATGCTAGAATCCGGCCCTTCGAATCGGGAGATGAACGCGTGCGCAAACTGGCGGTGGTAATGGCGGTGCTGGCCCTGGCGGGCTGTGAAAACGAGGTCGAGGGTGTGCACAAGCAGGTGGCCGAACACCTGCACAACCCCAAGACGGCCAAGTTCGCCAACGTGCGGATCGACACCCAGGGCTCCATCTGCGGCCAGGTCCGCGGCAAGGACGACGCCGGCCAGTTCGAAGCCTATCGCAGCTATGTGGCAATCAAGCACGATGGCCAATACGAAATCCTGGTCGACGACAGCGGCAACAACCTGCGCATCCGTGAGATCTGCGGCGGTGCTGAGTTGCAGCGTCGTGCCGATGCCCTGGCTGGCGAGCCGGCCCCGGAAGGCTGGGATGTCGAGGTGGTGCAGGGGCCCAATATGGGCGCACTCACCGACATGACCGCTCGCCTGATCGAGAAGGGCATTCCCTCCTGGGTCGAATACCGCGACGGCAAACCTGTGGTGCTGATGGGGCCGTTCCCTACAAAGGGCGAAGCGGATGCACGCAAGGCTGATGTCATGGCGCGCCTGGGTACCGACTCGATCGTCATCCAGCATGGCGCCAAGCGCTGACGGCTTCTCCCTCATGCAAAGGTTGCAGGCATTGTGGTGTGCATGCCTGTGATGACAAGGATCTGGCGCTGAACATTCATTGGCGCCAGGGCTTTGAACTCGAACGGTATTTTTCCGACTATGCTTCAGGTGACGGTGTATTTGCCGATGCGCCTGCCATCGGGCATCGTCGGTACCCAGAGGGTTGAGTGGGGAGAGGGAGCATGTCCAACCTGGAACGAGCGATCGTAGTGGCGACCAGGGCCCATGAAGGGCAATTCGACAAGGGGGGCGCGGCTTATATCCTGCATCCGCTACGGGTGATGGAGCGGGTCTCGACGCCCGAGCAGCGGATCGTCGCGGTGCTTCACGATGTGCTGGAGGATACGCCGCTGACCCTGTCAGACCTGGCTCGTGAAGGCTTCACCCTGAAGATCCTGGCGGCGCTGTTGGCGTTGAGTCGGCGTGAGGGTGAGCGCTACGAGGATTTCGTCGTGCGCCTGGGCAGTGACCCGCTGGCGCGCGAGGTGAAGCTGGCTGACCTCGCCGACAATAGTGACCTCTCGCGAATCCTGTGTCCGGGGCCCGCGGACATCGCCCGGTTGAGTCGTTATCGTGAGGCCAGCGCCTATCTGCTGGCACTGGCGTGATGGCACCACGCCCTTCGCAGGAGCGCCTGGTTACGCTACGGGGCCGATTCTACAGGGGGGGGAGCTTCAGCCTCCGGATCATTGAGCGTGGTCATGCACGCATCCATCAGTACATGCAGCGCGCTGATGCGTTCCAGCCCCAGCGCATCCTGTAATGAATCCTGTGCCGCCTGCCACGCCTGATTACCTTCTTCGCGTTTATCTATCCCTGCCTCGGTGATCTGCACCGCACGGCTGCGCGCGTCGCCGCCTGCCGAAATCGTCAGCCAGCCCTGAGCTACCAACGGTTGCATGTTGCGCGTCAGGGTCGAAGGCTCCATCTGCATGGCCTTGGCCAATTCGCCCGGGCGCAACGGGCCGAGCCGCAGCACGTGGGACAGCAGGGCGTACTGGGTGTTCTTCAGGCCTATGGCGGCCAGGTGCTGGTCGTAGTGACGGGTGACCATGCGCGTCAACTGGCGCAGTTTGAGATTTGTGCAGCCGGAGGGCTTGATTGGTGTGTTCATGTGAAATATTGTACCTGCAACATTTGTATATGCAAATGTTCTGTCAACCGGGAGCGATCATTCCTGGCGGCTGTTGGAACGGTATTCATCAGTTCAGGAGCATTCATGCGTTACACACCCTTTGGCAAGACCGGATTACGACTGTCCCAGCTGGCATTGGGTACAGGCAACTTTGGCACCGCGTGGGGCCATGGCGCCGACCCCGAGGCGTGCAAGGCGATCTTCGACACCTACCTGGAGGCGGGCGGCAACCTCATCGACACGGCGGACATCTATCAGTTCGGCGAATCTGAAACACATCTGGGGCGCTTGCTGGCGGGGCGCCGCGATGAGGTGGTGCTGTCGACCAAGTTCACCCAGGGTGCGTCGCCCGCCGCGGGGGTGCTGACCACCGGCAATAGCCGCAAGGCCATGGTCACCTCCCTGGAGGCCAGCCTCAAGCGTTTGAACACGGACCGTATCGATCTGTACTGGGCTCACTTCCCCGATCATGTGACCCCGACCGAAGAGCTGCTGCGTGGCCTGGAAGACCTCTCGCGATCAGGCAAGGTGCTGTATGTCGGCCTTTCCAACTTCCCCGCCTGGCGTGTGGCTCACGCGGCCACCTATGCCCAGCTTTCTCGCGCCGTACCCATCGCGGCTGCGCAGTTCGAACACAGCCTGGTGCGCCGCGAATGCGAGCTTGACCTGTTGCCGACCTGTCGGGCATTGGGTTTGGGCATGATGACTTTCTCGCCCTTGGGTGGCGGCATGCTGACCGGCAAGTACCGCCAGGGCGAGTCGGGGCGCGCCCAGGGCCTGGGCGGCAAAGTGTTCCAGCCGGAGAATTCGCCGCAGCGCAGCGCGATCCTCGATGCGCTGCTGGACGTGGCACAGGAGCATGGCGTCCCGGCAGATCAGGTAGCGATCGCCTGGGCTGCCAGTCACGACACGCTGCCGCTGATCGGGCCGCGTTCGCTGGTGCAGTTACAGTCGAACCTGGCGGCCCTTGAGGTGAAACTCAGCAGCGAGCAGTTGCAGCGCCTGGATGACGTCAGCCAGTTCGTGTCGCTGCCCGTCGAGCGGACCTCCCGCGCCCCGGTGGCATGAGGGTCAGCGGCAGTTGCCGGCCTTGCGGTAACCGGCGGCCTGGGCTTGCGACTCGGACTCGAAGCTGACCTGGTTCTTGGCTGACACCTGATTGTAGCCAGGGCAGCCGCTGGGCAAATGGTAGAGGTGGCTGTTCTGGTTGCCGATGATCGCACCCGTCACGCTGACCTTGGCCAGGGTAGGCTGAGGTGCGGCCTTGGTAGGTTTGTCGGCAAGGCTGCTGACAACACCGTCGCCGACGGTCTTGTAGCCGGCTGTCCAGCGTCGCTCGCCGCTCACGAACGGGTTGGCGTGCCCCATGATGCCGGCGATACGGCGATCGCGCTCGCGCTCCCAGGCGGTGACCGGGTACTGCTTGTCCCAGGCCATGAGCAGTTGTTGCTGCTGGCGCGACATGTTCAGGCCATAGCGATCGAACATATAGAAGGTGGTGCGGGCGACCAGGCCCTTGACTTCATCGCGCGGCTCGGCAGCGCGCTGGTTGAAATCGACGCGGGTCTTGCACTGGCCGTACTGCTGCCCCACACCCGAGGCCATGCCATAGTTGAAGTTGCTGCGATCGCCATTCACCTCGCCCACCGCCGGGTACAGGTTGAACAGGTCGGCTTCCATGGCGCGAAATACCGGGTCGTCGTCGGCGCAATGCTCGCGGCCGCCGTTCTTCCAGCACTGGCGTTGATGGCCCAGGGTCCAGGCCGGCACGATGTGTTCCCATTCGGTACGGTCGGCGCGGGTCTGTTGCTTTCGGGCTTGCAGGCCGCAGGAGGCGGGGTCGATACGCCCCCCGGACTTGCCCACCCAGGTCCATTTGCAGCCGCAGTAGAGCTCACCCATGGCGCTGCTGGCCTGGTCGAGATAGATCTTCTGTTTGGCCACGACCTTGGCTTCGGCAAAGGTGGCGGGAGGGTTGGCGAGCGCTGGAGTGGCGACGGACAGGAGCAGGGCTACGGCAGACAGCAGTTTTTTCATGGGCGAGCGCAAATCATCTTTCGGTGGAAGAGGGGGCGGGGGAAAGGATCAGTCTTCTTTGGGGATGGTCCAGAAGATCTGAATACCGCCATCGTCGCGATGGGCGAGGGTGACGTTGTCGTTCTCGGCAATTTCCTCGAGCAGCGTTTCCCAGTCATCGGGGGACTCGTGCTCCAGGCGGAAGATCAGCGCTGCTCGGCTGCGCTGGGCGGTGGGGCTGTTGATGATCTTCTGGATGCGTACGCCGAGTTGTTCATAACTGCTGGGCGCTGCGGCGGGGCTGGCCATGGAGCTTTCCTTGTTTTGCTGTATGTGCGTACAGTATTTCACTGTCAGTTTTTTCGCAACAGCGTGTCAGGCAAAAAGCATCTATGGCGCTTGGAGGGGCTGGCACGAGTAGGCCACCCCGAAGGATGAGGCTGCCGCAACCTCTAGGGAGAGATCGCGGCAGCTTTGCTCTTTACATCGTGAGCCGGGCCGTCATACCTGCAGCCTTGCTCATGGCTGGATCAATATTCCCAGAAGATCCGCTGCAGCTCCTTGCTGTCCTGGGTCTTGGTCATGGCCACCATGGCCAGGATCCGCGCTTTCTGCGGGTTCAGGTCATGGGCCACGACCCAGTCGTTCTTGTCGTCCGGCTGCTCGGCGTTACGCAGCACGAAACCGCCCTGGTTGACGTGCGAGGAGCGAATGATCTGTACGCCGTCCTTGCGCAGTTCTTGCAGTGCCGGCACCACGCGCGACGACACCGAACCATTGCCGGTGCCAGCATGGATGATCGCCTTGGCACCGCCCTGGGCCAGGGCTTTGTACGCGGTGTCGGTCACGTTGCCGTAGCCATAGGCGATGTCCACCTGTGGCAGGCTGCTGATCTGCTTGATGTCGAACTCGGAGTTAGTGGTGTGGCGCTTGGCTGGCAGGCGGAACCAGTAGGACTTGCCCTCCACCACCATGCCCATCGGGCCCCAGGCGCTCTTGAAGGCTTCGGTCTTGATGTTCACCGACTTGCTGACATCGCGACCGGACTGGATCTCGTCGTTCATGGTCACCAGCACGCCCTTGCCGCGCGACTGCTTGTCGCCAGCCACAGCCACCGCGTTGTACAGGTTGAGCATGCCGTCGGCAGACATCGCTGTGCCCGGGCGCATGGAACCGACGACCACGATCGGCTTGTCGGTCTTCTCGACCAGATTGAGGAAGTAGGCGGTTTCTTCCAGGGTGTCGGTGCCGTGGGTAATGACGATACCGTCGACGTCCTTGCTGTCGGCCAGTTCCGCGACGCGTTTGGCCAGCTTGAGCAGGTCGTCGTTGCTGATGCTCTCGGAGGCGATCTGCATCACCTGTTCGCCGCGCACATTGGCAATGTCGGCCAGTTCCGGCACGCCGGCAATCAGCTTGTCGATGCCCAGCTTGGCAGCTTGGTAGGTCGCGCTGTTGGCGGCGCTGGCGCCGGCGCCAGCAATGGTGCCGCCGGTGGCGAGGATGACCACATTGGCGAGCTTCTGCTGTTGTTCGGCTTCCTTGGCGGAAACGGCCATCGGCAGTGCAAGCAGCAGGGCGAGGGCGCCCGGCGCGAAGGTTTTCAGTGCGGTGTTCATTATTTTTTCTTCTCTCTTCCAAATGAGATGTTTGTTCGCAACAGGTTGTAGGCAGGTTCCGTACCAAGGGTGCAGTAGCCGCGAGGTGCGGGACGAGTTGAGTCGGATTTTTCGCGAGCAAGCCCGCTCCCATCCGTGTGTGGGGAGCGCAAGCATGGCGTTGCCAGTGGAGGGATGGGCTTGTCCAAGAAGAGGGTGGCAGGTGTTTTGCTATTCGGAAACCCGAACAATACCTACAAGGGCTATTCGGTTTTCCGACTATTTGCCGGATAATCTCCGACTAACACGACCGGGCCTGGAACGCCGGAAAGTCATTTGACAAAACCTGTTCCTGTTCCCATAGTAAGGCAGCGCAAACGTTTGCGGTCCGATAAAAATCACAAGATTCGGAGTTAATCCCATGAAGCTGCCGTTCCCCGGTCGTCTGCTGGCTATTGCCGTTCTCTCCTCCCTGTCTCTCGCCATTCCGCTGTCCCAGGCCCATGCCGAGGACAAGCCCAAGGTCGCACTGGTCATGAAATCGCTGGCCAACGAATTCTTCCGCACCATGGAAGATGGCGCCAAGGCCTACCAGAAAGAACATCCGAATGAATTCGACCTGGTCGCCAACGGCATCAAGGACGAAACCGACACTGGCAACCAGATCCGCATCGTCGAGCAGATGATCGCCACCGGCGCCAACGCCCTGATCATCGCGCCGGCCGACTCCAAGGCCTTGGTCCCTGTGATCAAGAAAGCCATGGATGCCGGCATCACTGTCGTCAACATCGACAACCGTCTCGACCCCGAAGTGCTCAAGAGCAAAGGCATCAGCGTGCCGTTCGTTGGCCCTGACAACCGCAAGGGCGCGCGTCTGGTCGGCGACTACCTGGCGAAAGAGAAGCTCAAGGCTGGCGATCAGGTTGGCATCATCGAAGGTGTGCCGACCACCACCAACGCCCAGCAGCGCACCGCCGGCTTCAAGGATGCGATGGAAGCCGCGCAGATGAAAATCGTCTCGGTGCAGTCCGGCAACTGGGAGATCGACAAGGGCAACGCCGTTGCCGCCTCGATGCTCAACGAATACCCCGACCTCAAGGCGCTGCTGGCGGGTAACGACAGCATGGCCCTGGGCGCTGTCTCGGCCGTGCGTGCCGCTGGCAAGACTGGCCAGGTGCAGGTAGTCGGTTACGACAACATCAACGCCATCAAACCGATGCTCAAGGATGGCCGCGTGCTCGCCACGCTCGACCAGGCCGCCAGCCAGCAGGCTGTGTTCGGTATCCAGGCGGCGCTGAAGATGGTCAAGGGCGAGAAGCCTGATGTCGATGCCGACAATGTCATCCAGACACCGGTAGAACTGATCACCAAGTGATGCTGACAGTGCGCTGAGTCCGATGGCAGTGGTGGTTCGCCGCTTACGCAGAGTCAGCGCCAGTTCAAGCAGTTGCAGCTCGTTCCATGAGAGAGGTGGCCATGTCGGCCCATGAATCCGTGCTCAGTGTCACCGGCCTGGGCAAGACGTACGCCCAGCCCGTGCTCGGTGATGTCACGCTAGACCTGCGCGGCGGCGAGGTGCTCGCTTTGACCGGCGAGAACGGCGCCGGCAAGAGCACCTTGTCCAAGCTCATCAGTGGCCTGGAAACCCCCACCACCGGGCAGATGACCTACCGCGGCCAGCCCTATAGCCCTGGCAGTCGCAGCGAGGCCGAGCGCCTCGGTGTGCGCATGGTGATGCAGGAACTCAACCTGCTGCCCACGCTCACTGTTGCCGAGAACCTGTTTCTCGACAACCTGCCCAGCCATGCCGGCTGGATCAGTCAGAAACGCCTGCGTCAGTTGGCGACCGCGGCCATGGCCCAGGTCGGGCTGGACGCCATCGATCCGGACACCCCGGTCGGCGAGCTGGGCATCGGCCATCAGCAAATGGTCGAAATCGCCCGCAACCTGATCGGCGACTGCCATGTGCTGATCTTCGACGAGCCCACCGCGATGCTCACTGCGCGCGAGGTGGAGCTGTTGTTCACGCAGATCGAGCGCCTGCGTCAGCGGGGTGTGGCCATCGTCTATATCTCGCACCGGCTCGAAGAGCTGCAGCGCGTATCGCAGCGTATTGCCGTGCTGCGCGACGGCAAGCTGGTGTGCGCCGAGCCGATCGCTCGCTACAGCAGCAACGAACTGGTCAATCTGATGGTGGGGCGCGAAGTCGGCGAGCACATCGACCTTGGTCGCCGCGAAATCGGCGCACCGCTGCTCAAGGTGGAGCACATGACCCGTGGCGACAAGGTGCGCGATGTGTCGTTCGAGGTCAGGGCAGGGGAGATCTTCGGTATTTCCGGGCTGATTGGCGCCGGGCGTACCGAGTTGTTGCGGCTGATCTATGGTGCCGATCGCGCCGACAGCGGCAGCATTCAGCTGGGGCGCCCGCTACAACCGGTCAACATTGATTCGCCCAAGGCTGCCGTGCGTGCCGGCATTGCCCTGATCACTGAAGACCGCAAGGGCGAAGGCCTGTTGTTGCCGCACTCGATCAGCGCCAACGTCGCCTTGGGTAACCTCGGCGCGGTCTCCCGCGCTGGAGTGCTCGACCCCCACGCCGAGCGCCAGCTTGCCGAGCGGCAGATCAGCGCCATGCGTATCCGCAGCGCGAGCCCCGCCCAGGCGGTCGGTGAGCTGTCCGGTGGCAACCAGCAGAAGGTGGTGATCGGTCGCTGGTTGGAGCGCGACTGCCAGGTGCTGATGTTCGATGAGCCCACCCGCGGCATCGATGTTGGCGCCAAGTTCGATATCTACGGGTTGCTGGCCGAACTCGCCCGCCAGGGCAAGGCCCTGGTGGTGGTGTCCAGCGACCTGCGCGAGCTGATGCTGATCTGCGACCGCATCGCCGTGCTTTCCGCTGGCCAACTGATCGAGACCTTCGACCGTGATGGCTGGAGCCAGGACCAGATCCTTGCCGCTGCCTTCGCCGGTTACCAGAAACGTGACGCATTGCTGCACGACGCAGCTCCCAGGATGGACGCATGAAGACTCCCACCCTCGACTCCGCCGGTACGCCGGTACGCCGTAGCGGCACCTATTTCGGCCTGGGCACCTACCTGGGCCTGGCCGGTGCCTTGCTGGCGATGATCGTGCTGTTCTCGTTCCTGAGCAGCCACTTCCTCTCTTATGCCACCTTCAGCACCTTGGCCAACCAGATCCCTGACCTGATGGTGCTGGCCGTCGGCATGACCTTCGTGCTGATCATCGGTGGCATCGACCTGTCGGTCGGTTCGGTGCTTGCGCTGGCTGCCTCGACCGTCAGCGTCGCCATCCTCGGCTGGGGCTGGAGCGTATTGCCTGCCGCGCTGTTGGGCATGGCCATTGCCGCCCTGGCCGGCAGCATCACCGGCGCGGTCACCGTGGCCTGGCGCATTCCGTCGTTCATCGTATCGCTTGGCGTGCTGGAAATGGCCCGTGGCCTGGCCTACCAGTTCACCGATTCGCGCACCGCCTACATTGGCGACGCGTTCTCCTGGTTCTCCAACCCGATCGCTTTCGGTATTTCTCCGGCCTTCATCATTGCCTTGCTGGTGATCATCCTCGCCCAGCTGGTACTGACCCGCACGGTGTTCGGTCGCTACCTGATCGGCATCGGCACCAATGAAGAGGCCGTGCGCCTGGCAGGTATCGATCCGCGTCCGTACAAGATCGGGGTCTTTGCCTTGATGGGCCTGCTGGCGGGGCTGGCCGCGCTGTTCCAGATCTCGCGCCTTGAGGCTGCAGATCCGAACGCCGGTTCTGGCCTTGAGTTGCAGGTGATTGCCGCGGTGGTGATCGGCGGCACCAGCCTGATGGGCGGGCGAGGCTCGATCATCAGCACCTTCTTCGGTGTGCTGATCATTTCCGTGCTGGCCGCAGGCTTGGCGCAGATCGGCGCTTCCGAGCCAACCAAGCGTATCATCACGGGCGCTGTGATCGTCATCGCCGTGGTCCTCGACACCTACCGCAGCCGACGCGCGACCCGGCGGAACTGACCCATGGCAACCATCAAAGACGTCGCGGCACTGGCGGGTATTTCCTACACCACCGTGTCCCATGTACTGAACAAGACCCGCCCGGTCAGCGAACACGTGCGCCTGAAGGTCGAGGCCGCCATCGCCGAGCTGGACTACGTGCCCAGTGCCGTGGCGCGCTCGCTCAAGGCGCGCAGCACCGCGACCATTGGCCTGCTGGTGCCCAGCAGCGTCAACCCTTACTTCGCCGAGCTGGCTCGCGGTATCGAGGACGGCTGCGAGCGCAACGGTTATTGCGTGATCCTGTGCAACTCGGACGATGATCCGAAGAAGCAGCGCAGCTACCTGCGGGTGCTGCTGGAAAAACGCATCGATGGCCTGATCGTCGCCTCGGTGGGCGAGGACCGTGACCTGCTCGAAAGCCTGGCTGCCGTGCGCACGCCAATGGTCATCGTCGACCGCGCCTTGGAAGGCGTCGATGCCGACCTTGTGCGTATCGATCACGAGCTGGGGGCCTATCTGGCCACGCGCCACCTGCTTGAGCTCGGCCATACCGACATCGCCTGCATCGGCGGCCCGGCCGAGACCGGCGTCAGCCAACTGCGCGTGAGCGGTTTTCGTCGTGCCATGGCCGAGGCCGGGCTGAACGTGGCGGACAATCGCGTGCTGCACAGCGACTTTACCAGCCCCGGTGGCCACGCAGCGGCCGCACAGTTGCTCGAGGATGAGCCGCCGACGGCGATTTTCGCTGGCAACGACATGATCGGTTTCGGCGTGTTGCGCGCTGCGGCCGAGCGCAATATCGACGTCCCTGGCCAGCTATCGGTGATCGGTTTCGACGACATCGAGCTGAGCCGCTATGTGTATCCGCCGCTGACCACTGTCGGCCAGTCGATCCGCGAGCTGGGCGACAGTGCCGCGCAGTTGCTGCTGTCGCGCATCGCCACACCGCGTCGCGATGCGGCGCAGCAACGTATCGTCGCGCCGCGTATCGTGCTGCGCGAATCCACCGGGCCGCGCCCGGACCTGTTCAATGATTACCGCTAAGGAAGACCCATGCATGCCAAGGTCGTAGTGGTCGGCAGCCTCAACATGGACCTGGTGGCCCGTGCCGAGCGTCTGCCGCGTGGCGGCGAAACCCTCGCCGGCGACAGTTTCTTCACCGTACCCGGTGGCAAGGGTGCCAACCAGGCCGTTGCTGCCGCGCGCCTGGGGGCGAGCGTGGCCATGGTCGGCAATGTAGGCGATGACGCCTATGGTCAGCAATTGCGCCAGGCGCTGGAGGCAGAAAAGATCGATTGCCAGGCCGTGAGCGTCTGTGCAGGCGTATCCAGCGGTGTGGCGCTGATCGTGGTGGATGCCACCAGCCAGAACGCCATCGTCATCATTCCGGGCGGCAATGGGCTGCTGACCCCCGAGTCGGTGCAGCGCTTCGATGCGTTGCTGCACAACGCCGAGGTGATCATCTGCCAGCTCGAAGTGCCGCCTGCCACTGTGGAGTGGACGCTGGCCCGCGGTCGCGAGCTGGGCAAGACGGTCATCCTCAACCCGGCCCCGGCAACGGGCCCACTGCCGCGGGAGTGGTTCGCCCATATCGACTACCTGATCCCCAACGAGAGCGAGGCCGAGGCCTTGACCGGCCTGTCGGTGAGCGATATCGACAGTGCTCGCTGCGCCGCCGAGCGTCTGCGCGAATGGGGTGCGAGCAAGGTCATCGTCACCCTGGGTGCCGAAGGGGCGCTGTTCGTCAGTGAGGGCGGCAGCCGTCATTTCCCGGCAACCAAGGTCAAGCCACTGGACACTACGGCGGCAGGCGACACCTTCGTCGGCGGCTTCGCTGCGGGGCTTGCCTGCGGGCTGCAGGAGGGCGAGGCGATCGTGCGTGGCCAGCGGGCTGCGGCCATCTCGGTCACCCGCGCGGGGGCGCAGCCATCCATTCCCTTCCTCAAGGAGTTGGCGCCATGAAGAAGACCGCACTGCTCAATATCGCCCTCTCGCGCACCATTG
Source organism: Pseudomonas wayambapalatensis (assembly GCA_014268975.2). Classification (GTDB taxonomy): domain Bacteria; phylum Pseudomonadota; class Gammaproteobacteria; order Pseudomonadales; family Pseudomonadaceae; genus Aquipseudomonas; species Aquipseudomonas wayambapalatensis. Next base: position 2,377,769 of record CP077096.1, read on the forward strand.
CCGGTCTGGGGCATGGCGACATCCTGGTGATCGGCGATGCCGGCCTGCCGGTGCCGCCAGGTGTGGAGCTGATCGACCTGGCATTGACGCCGGGCATTCCGGACTTTGCCAGCGTGCTGCGCGTGGTGCTCAGCGAAATGCAGGTGGAGCGGCATGTGTTGGCCGACGAGATTTTCAGTGCCGCACCGCCTGGGCTGGTGGGGGTCGAGGAGCAACATGCGTTGGGCTTGCTCGGTGAGCGCGAGCGCATGCCTCACGAGGCGTTCAAGGCCTTGAGCCAGCGGGCGCGGGCGGTGATCCGCACCGGGGAGTGCAAGCCCTACAGCAATATCGCGTTGATCGCGGGCGTCACGTTCTAGGTAGAGGGCGCCTTTACCGGCCCGCCCACCCGAAACAGACCAAACAACAAAAGCAAAGGAGTGAAGCGGGATGTTGATCAACAAAGCCAAACGTTTGCTACAAGGAGTCGTGCTTATGTCCACGATGGCTGCTGCCAGTGCATTCGCCGCCCCGCGTGACCTGATCATCGACACTGATCCCGGCGCCGACGATGTCGTGGCCTTGTTCCTGGCCATGGCTTCGCCCGAGGAGCTGAAGATCCGCGCCATCACCACCGTCGCCGGCAATGTGCGCCTCGACAAGACCTCCCGCAATGCGCGCCTGGCGCGCGAATGGGCCGGTCGTGAAGACATTCCGGTATACGCCGGGGCAGGGCGCCCACTGGTGCGTGCGCCGATCTACGCCGCCGATGTCCATGGCGAGGAAGGCTTGACGGGTGTCGCGGTGCATGAGCCCAAGCAGCCTCTGGCCAAAGGCAACGCCGTGCAGTATCTGGTCGACACCCTCGATGCCGCCGAGCCCCACAGCATCACCATCGCCATGCTCGGCCCGCAGACCAACCTGGCCCTGGCGCTGATCCAGAAGCCGGAAATCGTCAAGGGCATCAAGGAAGTGGTGATCATGGGTGGCGCCCACTTCAATGGCGGCAATATCACCCCGGTGGCCGAGTTCAACCTCTACGCCGATCCGCACGCTGCCGAAGTGGTGCTGGCCAGCGGCGTCAAGCTGACGTACCTGCCGCTGGACGTGACCCACAAGATCATCACCAGCGACGCACGTCTCAAGCAGCTCGCCGCTGTCGGCAACGACGCCAGCAAGAAGGTGGTGGACATCCTCAACGCCTACATCAAGTACGACATGGACAAGTACGGCATGAGCGGTGGCCCGGTACACGACGCCACCGTCATCGCCTACCTGCTCAAGCCCGAGCTGTTCAGTGGCAAGCAGATCCACATGACCGTCGACAGCCGCGAAGGCCCGACCTTCGCCCAGACTGTCGCCGACTGGTACGGCGTGCTCAAGCAGCCGGCCAACGTGATGTGGATCGAAAATGGTGACGCCCAGGGCTTCTTCGACCTGCTCAGCGCGCGCCTGGCTCGATTGAAATAGTGTCGTGCGGCGCGTAGCGCTCGAACACCTGTTCGATGAAGCTGCGCGCCGCCTCGCTGCCACGATCGCGCACCAGCAGGTCGATGGCGATCAGCAACAATTCTTCCGGAGTGCCCGGGCTGTAGGCACTCTGGCCCTCGGCCCATTTGACCTTGATGTCGGCGTCTATGCTGTGGGTGTTCATGCGGGTACTCGCGACTGTGCCTGGTGCCTGGGGTCGAACACCGGCTCCTGGCGTTCGCGGGGGAGGCGAGACGCACTCCACGTCTGCCAAGTAAATCATGCCTTTGCAGCCGTTGCGCTGCGACTTAAGCATAAGCAGGCCGCTCGCCCTAACCAATCGCCACGGTGCAAAATCCGGTCACGATTGCTTTTGGCCTCATCTGGCGAGATCAGGCAGACTTGAGCGGTTTTGCAACAAACTGTAAGCGGAGCGGTCGCATATGACAGTTCCCAAGATCGATTAGGAGGATTCATGTTCCGTACCCGCGCTTCCCTGGCGACCTTGCTGATGGCTGCCGTCCTGGCTGGCTGCAGCACCGGTGGCTCGTCTGATGGCGGCAGCGCCGCGCCGGCGACCCCCGCCGGTGGTGATGGCCGTTGCAGTGCCAGCGGCGCCGATTTCACCGTCGGCAAGCCGGGCACGCCCGAGCTGCTGGAGCAGGCCCGCAAGGCAACTGGCGCGCAGATCGCCCGGATCCTCAAGCCCCATGATGTCGTCACCCTGGAATACCGCTCCGACCGTTTGAACCTGAACGTCGATGAGCAGGGCAAGGTCATTCGCGCCAACTGTGGCTGATCGCCTGTGAGGGCTGGCCTGTCCAGGTAGCTCGAGCCCATAAAAAACCCGCCGGTGAAGGCGGGTTTTTTTACTGCGGTATCCGAATTACTCCGGACGAACCTGAGCAGCCTGCATGCCCTTCTGGCCTTTTTCGGCTACGAAGGAAACAGTCTGGCCTTCTTTCAGGCTCTTGAAGCCGTCGGATTCGATGGCCTTGAAGTGTACGAACAGGTCGTCGCCGCCGCCTGCTGGGGTGATGAAGCCGTAGCCTTTCTCATCATTGAACCATTTGACGGTGCCTTGTTGGCGATTGGACATGAGGTGAATCTCCAGAACATTTAGTTTTTCAGTGGTGCAATGCGGCCGAGGCTACGGAGCACCGGCAACATCATAGTCTAATTCTGCTTATGTAGCGCTCTTTACCTTAGCCGGATACTGATCTGGCGCAAACAATGCGCGATCGGTACGGCTCGGCGGGTCATCATTTTGGCTTGCAGGCGGCCTGTACTACGGTCTGAGCCTTCTGCATCAGCGCAGCGTCGACGCCGTCCTTGCTGTCGAGGTCCTGGATCTCCTTGTCGGTGAAATTCTTTTTGATGGCTTGGGCGCCGCAATCGCAGTGCTTCTTCGCCGTCGCGGCGTCCACGCCCTGGCCGGTCGCGACTTGCTGGCACTGAGACATGTACGCCTGCTCCTTGCCGGCGGGGAAGTTACCTGCGTTGGCGGCCAGTGGCAGCAGCAGGACGCTCGCGGCACACGCGGCCAGAAGAGACTGAACTCGCATAACCAGACACTCCTTGGTTTAGGTCTCATCAAGAGTAGGATGCTTCAGAGGGTCTGATAGGAATTTTTCCGTACAAGTTCACCGCCCCGGCGTAAATTCCAAATATTTCTGCGTCAGGCGCAGGCCGCGTGCTAGCATGCCCGGCTTGCAGCTGCTCACGTCCAGCGCGCAAGTTATCTTTCCAGTCACTCTGGTTCGCCCCTGACAGGCCGAAAGGCTTCTGCCGCTGTGAGGCAGGCTTTCCCCCGGGAAAGGCAGGTCGGATCTTGTACTGGCTCATCCCAACCCACGTGACCTTTGGTAGGGGTCACCACTAGGAGAGGAGGCGCCATGCCCACCATTACTCTTCCCGATGGCAGTCAACGTTCGTTCGACAAGGCCGTAACCGTAGCTGAAGTTGCCGCATCCATTGGTGCAGGCCTGGCAAAGGCCACCTTGGCCGGCAAGGTCGACGGCAAATTGGTCGATGCCTGCGACCTGATCGAACACGACGCCACCCTGCAGATCATCACCCCCAAAGATGAAGAGGGACTGGAGATCATCCGTCACTCGTGCGCCCACCTGATCGGCCACGCGGTGAAGCAGCTGTACCCGACCGCCAAGATGGTGATCGGTCCGGTGATCGACGAAGGCTTCTATTACGACATCGCCTACGAGCGTCCTTTCACCCCCGAGGACCTCACTGCCATCGAACAGCGTATGCACCAGTTGATCGACAAGGACTACGACGTCATCAAGAAGATGACCCCGCGTGCCGAAGTCATCGATGTGTTCAGCACCCGTGGCGAAGACTACAAGCTGCGTCTGGTCGAAGACCTGCCGGACGAGCAGGCCATGGGCCTGTACTATCACGAAGAATACGTCGACATGTGCCGTGGCCCGCACGTGCCGAATACCCGCTTCCTCAAGGCGTTCAAGCTGACCAAGCTGTCTGGCGCCTACTGGCGCGGCGACGCCAAGAACGAGCAGCTGCAGCGCGTGTATGGCACCGCCTGGGCTGACAAGAAGCAGCTGGCGGCCTATATCCAGCGCATCGAAGAGGCCGAAAAGCGCGACCATCGCAAGATCGGCAAGCAGCTCGATCTCTTCCACCTGCAGGAAGAAGCCCCGGGCATGGTGTTCTGGCACGCCAACGGCTGGACCGTCTACCAGGTACTCGAGCAGTACATGCGCCAGGTCCAGCGCGAGAATGGCTACCAGGAGATCAAGACCCCGCAGGTCGTCGACCGCATCCTCTGGGAGCGTTCCGGCCACTGGTCCAACTATGCCGAGAACATGTTCACCACCTCGTCGGAAAACCGCGACTACGCGGTAAAACCGATGAACTGCCCATGCCACGTGCAAGTGTTCAACCAGGGCCTGAAGTCGTACCGTGACCTGCCGCTGCGCCTGGCCGAATTCGGGGCCTGCCACCGCAACGAGCCGTCCGGCGCCCTGCACGGCATCATGCGTGTGCGCGGCTTCGTGCAGGACGACGCGCACATCTTCTGCACCGAAGAGCAGGTGAAAAAGGAAGCGGCTGATTTCATCAAGCTGACCCTGGACGTGTACAAGGACTTCGGCTTCACCGACGTCGCCATGAAGCTGTCCACTCGTCCGGCCAAGCGTGTCGGTTCCGAAGAGCTGTGGGACCGCGCCGAAGGCGCGCTGGCCGACGCCCTGAACGAATCCGGCCTGGCCTGGGAATACCAGCCGGGCGAGGGCGCCTTCTATGGTCCGAAGATCGAGTTCACCCTGCGCGACTGCCTCGGCCGTAACTGGCAGTGCGGTACCCTGCAGTACGATCCGAACCTTCCGGAGCGTCTGGATGCCAGCTATATCGCCGAAGATAACGCCCGTAAGCGTCCTGTGATGCTGCACCGCGCCATTCTCGGCTCCTTCGAGCGCTTCATCGGCATGCTGATCGAGCACTACGCTGGTGTGTTCCCTGCATGGCTGGCGCCGACCCAGGCGGTGATCATGAATATCACCGACAAGCAGGCCGATTTCGCCCTCGAAGTGGAAAAAACGCTGAATGGAAGCGGTTTCCGTGCCAAGTCCGACTTGAGAAATGAGAAGATCGGCTTTAAAATCCGCGAGCATACGTTGCTGAGGGTCCCGTACCTTTTGGTTATAGGGGACCGCGAAGTCGAAACGCAAACCGTCGCTGTGCGTACTCGCGAAGGCGCAGACCTGGGCTCCATGCCTGTCGCGCAATTCGCTGAGCTCTTGTCGCATGCGGTTTCCCGGCGTGGTCGCCAAGAATCGGAGTAATGACTATTAAGCGTGAAATGAGAAACGATAAACGAACTGCACCTAAGGCACCGATCAACGAGAATATCTCGGCACGCGAGGTTCGGTTAATTGGCGCTGATGGCGAGCAGATTGGCATCGTCTCGATTGATGAAGCGCTTCGTATCGCTGATGAAGCGAAGCTGGATCTGGTGGAAATCTCCGCTGACGCTGTCCCGCCTGTTTGCAAGGTGATGGACTACGGCAAGCACCTCTTCGAGAAGAAGAAGCAGGCCAACGAAGCGAAGAAGAACCAGAAGCAGATCCAGATTAAAGAAATCAAGTTTCGTCCAGGGACGGAAGAAGGGGATTACCAGGTAAAACTACGCAACCTGGTACGTTTCCTTACCGATGGGGACAAGGCCAAGATCTCTCTGAGATTCCGCGGCCGTGAGATGGCCCACCAGGAGCTGGGTATGGAACTGTTGAAGCGGGTCGAAACCGACCTCGTCGAATACGGGACCGTCGAACAGCATCCTAAGATGGAAGGACGCCAGCTTATGATGGTCATCGCTCCCAAAAAGAAGAAGTAATCTCCCGGGCACGGCAGGCCTGATGATTATTGTGTAATTTTATCGAATGCGGAGTTCCAACATGCCAAAAATGAAAACCAAGAGCGGTGCTGCGAAGCGTTTCCTGAAAACCGCTTCCGGCTTCAAGCACAAGCACGCTTTCAAGAGCCACATCCTGACCAAAATGTCGACCAAGCGTAAGCGTCAACTGCGCGGTGCCAGCCTGCTGCACCCGTCTGACGTGGCAAAAGTCGAGCGCATGCTGCGCGTACGTTAATTTCGGTCAAAGATAGAGGAAGTTACTCATGGCTCGTGTAAAGCGTGGCGTCATCGCTCGTAAGCGTCACAAGAAAATTCTGAAACTGGCTAAAGGCTACTACGGTGCACGCTCGCGCGTATTCCGCGTTGCCAAGCAAGCGGTCATCAAGGCAGGCCAATACGCCTACCGTGACCGTCGCCAGAAGAAGCGTCAGTTCCGCGCTCTGTGGATCGCTCGTATCAACGCCGGTGCCCGCACCAACGGTCTGTCCTACAGCCGTCTGATTGCTGGCCTGAAAAAGGCGTCGATCGAAATCGACCGCAAGGTTCTGGCCGACCTGGCAGTGAACGAAAAAGCGGCGTTTGCTGCGATTGTCGAGAAAGCTAAAGCCGTCCTGGCTTAAGTACCCGCGACAATCATCCGCCGGCACCCTGTGCCGGTGGGTGTAAAACGTCATCGATAGGGGAAGAGCCTTCAAAGCTCTTCCCCTATTTTCGTATCTGGAGTCTGTACATGGAAAACCTGGACGCGCTGGTCTCCCAAGCCCTAGAGGCCGTGGAGCGCGCTGAAGACATCAATACCCTGGAACAGATCCGGGTCCAATTTCTCGGCAAGAAGGGCGAGCTGACCCAGGTGATGAAGACCCTGGGCAACCTGCCAGCCGAAGAGCGCCCCAAGGTCGGTGCGCTGATCAACGACGCCAAGGAACGCGTCACTGACGTGCTCAACGCACGCAAGGCCGCCTTCGAAGAGGCTGAGCTGAACGCTCGCCTGGCTGCCGAATGCATTGATGTCACCCTGCCAGGCCGTGGCCAGGCCACCGGTGGCCTGCACCCGATCACCCGTACCCTCGAGCGCATCGAGCAGTTCTTCACCCACATCGGCTACGGCATCGCCGAAGGCCCAGAGGTCGAAGACGACTACCACAACTTCGAAGCGCTCAACATCCCAGGCCACCACCCGGCCCGGGCGATGCACGACACCTTCTACTTCAATGCCAACATGCTGCTGCGCACCCATACTTCGCCCGTTCAGGTGCGGACCATGGAAAGCACCCAGCCGCCGATCCGCATTGTCTGCCCCGGCCGCGTATACCGCTGCGACTCGGATATCACCCACTCGCCGATGTTCCACCAGATCGAAGGCCTGCTGGTCGATCGCGACATCAACTTCGCCGACCTCAAGGGCACCATCGAAGAGTTCCTGCGGGTGTTCTTCGAAAAAGAGCTGGCAGTGCGTTTCCGCCCGTCGTTCTTCCCCTTCACCGAGCCGTCCGCCGAAGTCGATATGGAGTGCGTGATGTGCTCCGGCAAAGGCTGCCGCGTGTGCAAGCAGACCGGTTGGCTGGAAGTGATGGGCTGCGGCATGGTCCACCCGAACGTACTGCGCATGTCCGGTATCGACCCGGAAGAATTCTCCGGCTTCGCCTTTGGCATGGGTGTCGAGCGCCTGGCCATGCTGCGCTATGGCGTCAACGATTTGCGTCTGTTCTTCGACAACGACCTGCGGTTCCTGGCGCAATTCCGCTAGGCCACACCTCGACGCAATCTTCAGGAGAACAGCATGAAATTCAGTGAACAGTGGCTGCGCGGTTGGGTAAACCCGCAAGTCTCCCGTGACGAACTGGTCGCCCGCCTGTCCATGGCCGGCCTGGAAGTCGACAGCGTCACCCCGGCGGCTGGCCAGTTCAGTGGCATCGTGGTGGGCGAGATCCTCGCCACCGAACAGCACCCGGATGCCGACAAGCTGCGCGTCTGCCAGGTCAGCAATGGCCAGGAAACCTTCCAGGTTGTCTGTGGCGCCCCCAACGCACGTCCCGGCATCAAGATTCCGTTTGCCATGATCGGCGCCGAACTGCCCGGCGACTTCAAGATCAAGAAGGCCAAGCTGCGCGGTGTCGAGTCCTTCGGCATGCTGTGCTCGGCCGCCGAGCTGCAGATCAGCGAAGAGAACGACGGTCTTCTGGAGCTGGCAGTCGACGCACCGGTGGGTGAAGACATTCGCCAGTACCTCAATCTGGACGACGCCAGCATCGAAATCGGCCTGACCCCCAACCGCGGCGACTGCCTGTCGGTGGCGGGCCTGGCGCGCGATGTCAGCGCACTGTACGACGTCCCGGTCAGCCGTCCGGTGGTTCCGGCCGTCGCGCCTGCCCATGACGAAGTGCGCCCGGTTGAAATCAGCGCCCCCGCTGCTTGCCCGCGTTACCTGGGCCGTGTCATCCGCAACGTCGACCTGAGCAAGCCGACCCCGCTGTGGATGGTCGAACGCCTGCGTCGTAGCGACGTGCGCAGCATCGACGCTGCCGTCGACATCACCAACTACGTGATGCTCGAACTCGGCCAGCCGATGCACGCCTTCGACCTCGCTGAAATCAACGGCGGCATCCGCGTGCGCATGGCCGAGGAGGGTGAGAAGCTCGTCCTGCTCGATGGTCAGGAAGTCGCCCTGCGGAGCGACACCCTGGTCATCGCCGACCATACTCGCGCCTTGGCCATCGCCGGCGTCATGGGTGGCGAACACAGCGGCGTCAACACCGAGAAGACCCGCGACCTGTTCCTGGAAAGCGCCTTCTTCGAGCCAGTATCGGTCGCTGGCAAGGCCCGCTCCTATGGCCTGCACACCGATGCCTCGCACCGCTACGAGCGCGGCGTCGACTCGCAACTGGCCCGCGAAGCCATGGAGCGCGCTACCGCCCTGGTGCTCGAGATCGTCGGCGGCGAAGCCGGCCCGATCGTCGAAGCCGTGAGCGAGCAGCACCTGCCCAAGGTTGCCCCGGTCACCCTGCGCGCCGAACGCGTCAGCCAGATGCTCGGCATGGACATGGCCCCGGCCCAGGTCGAACAACTGCTCAACGCCCTGGAGCTGAAAACCAGCGCCAATGGGGCAGGGGTGTGGACTGTCGAGATCCCGAGCCACCGCTTCGACATCAGCCTCGAAGTCGATCTGATCGAAGAGCTGGCACGCCTGTACGGCTACAACAACCTGCCGGTCCGCTACCCGCAAGCCCGCCTGGCCCCCAAGGCTCGCTCGGAATCGCGCGGAGAACTGCCGATTCTGCGTCGCCTGCTGGTCGCCCGCGGCTATCAGGAAGCCATCACCTACAGCTTCATCGACCCCAAGCTGTTCGAGCTGTTCACCCCTGGCGTCGAGCCGCTGATGCTGGCCAACCCCATCTCCAGCGACATGGCCGCGATGCGCGCCTCGCTGTGGCCGGGCCTGGTCAAGGCGCTGCAGCACAACCTCAACCGCCAGCAAGACCGCGTGCGCCTGTTCGAAAGCGGCCTGCGCTTCGTCGGCCAGTTGGGCGACCTCAAGCAGCAACCGATGATCGCCGGCGTGATCACCGGCAGCCGCCTGCCGGAAGGCTGGGCCAACGGCCGTGACAGTGTCGATTTCTTCGACATGAAGGCCGACGTCGAAGCCCTGTTGGGCTACTCCGGCGCGCTCGCCGACTTCAGCTTCAGCGCAGGAAAGCACCCAGCCCTGCACCCCGGCCAGACCGCCCGCATCGAGCGCGACGGCAAGGAAGTGGGTTACCTGGGCGCTATCCACCCGGAGCTGGCAAAGACCCTGGGCCTTGAGCGTCCGGTGTTCGTCTTCGAGCTGGTGCTGGGTGAAGTGGTCGAAGGCCGGCTGCCGAAATTCAGCGAACTGTCCAAGTTCCCTGAAACCCGTCGTGACCTGGCGTTGATCGCAGGACGTGACGTGGCGTCGAGCGCCGTGCTTGAAGTAATTCGTGACAATGCAGGGGAATGGCTCACAGACCTCAGGCTGTTTGATGTCTACCAGGGTAAAGGTATTGATCCTGATAGAAAAAGCCTCGCGGTCGGCTTGACCTGGCAGCATCCATCGCGCACTCTTAACGACGATGAGGTGAACACCACCCTGCAAAATATCCTCACCTCGCTCGAACAAAGGTTGAACACCACGTTAAGGAAATAACGGCATGGGTGCTCTGACGAAAGCTGAGATGGCCGAAAGGCTGTACGAGGAGCTGGGGCTTAACAAGCGCGAGGCCAAGGAGCTGGTCGAGTTGTTTTTCGAAGAGATTCGTCACGCGCTTGAGGAGAACGAGCAGGTCAAGTTGTCCGGATTCGGCAACTTCGACCTTCGCGACAAACGCCAGCGGCCGGGCCGCAACCCCAAGACAGGGGAAGAGATTCCGATCACCGCGCGGCGCGTCGTCACCTTTCGTCCAGGGCAGAAACTGAAAGCCCGGGTTGAGGCCTATGCTGGAACCAAGCCATAACGACGAGCTGCCCCCCATTCCGGGCAAACGCTACTTCACCATTGGTGAAGTCAGCGAGCTCTGTGCGGTAAAACCGCATGTGCTGCGTTACTGGGAACAAGAGTTCCCGCAGCTCAACCCGGTCAAGCGCCGCGGAAACCGACGGTATTATCAGCGTCAAGACGTGCTGATGATCCGCCAGATCCGCGCCTTGCTGTATGACCAGGGCTTCACCATCGGCGGTGCGCGCTTGCGCATGTCCAGTGATGAGGCCAAGGATGACACGACCCAGTACAAGCAGCTGATTCGGCAGATGATTGCGGAGTTGGAGGATGTGCTGGTGGTGTTGAAGAAGTGACCTGCTTGGCGATGGGTGGATTTTTTTAAAAAAAAGCTTCCATTATTCAAAAGGTTAGGTTAGATTTCTTACCGTTCTCAGCGGTATTGAGAATAGTGTCGGGGCGTAGCGCAGCCCGGTAGCGCACTTGCATGGGGTGCAAGGGGTCGAGTGTTCGAATCACTCCGTCCCGACCAATAATCCCAATGACTTAGCCACCTTAGGGTGGCTTTTTCATTTCTGCGTGTGGGGAGTTTTTCGGGACTTCATCCGATTTTCCTCTTCAAGATCGTCAACACCGGCCCGCGAGAGTCAGTTGTTGATACCATGTTCGCAGCCTCAATCAGCTTGCCCAGCTCAGCGCCGGAATAGTGGCTGGTGATGCTGCCGTTCTTGTGCCCGAGCAGTGACTTCCGATCTTCTTCAGTAACGCCTGCGGCGCGCAGTCGGCGACCGAAGGTGTGCTTCAAGTCATGAATCCTGATCGATGCGTCAGGCGGCGATCGGGTACTGCTTGGCCAGGGCCAGCTGCACTGTCGCGATGATGCGGCAGAGGTAGGCCCAGTCCGGGTTGGGGTCCATGGCGTCGGCCGGCAGGTTCCACCAGTCGTCACCGAACACGCGGTGCATGAACTCGCGGTGGGCGCCGCCGCACTCATCAAGCGAGCTGGTGTGGCGAACATCCTCGGCCTCGTCGAGCATGTTCCGGGCGTCTTCTGCGTCCAGGTCCCGGTCACGCCGCATTTGCACGATCACCTTCCGCGCTTTGTCGGCCAGGGCCTCGGCGCTGAACCGGCGAGAGCTCAGCGACCGGTCGAAGTAGCCGATGATGTAGGCGTCGTGCAGCTTGCAGAAGAACTGGCCGATGGTCAGGCCATCCCACATGCCGCCCCAGTAGGCGTGCCAGGTCTTGTCGTAGCAGCTGACGGTGATCTTGCCTTTGCAGGGTTCGAAGTCTTCGAGGTAGACGCTGATCGGGTCCAGGCCTTCGGCGCCGGTGATCAGCAGCTTGGTGACGGTCGAGGTCTCGACTTGCATTGCGGTACTCCATGCATGCGCCGCCCTCCGTGGCCGGATGCGGCATGGGTTAGATGGTAAAAATGGGCAGCGCCTGTGTTAACTTAACGACACATTGTCAGCGGACTTATCGAAGTGCTCACAGTATTTCCCGAGTTTTTGTTAGGAAGAATTTCACTTAGAAAGATACTTCCTTCACACATAAGCGATGTGTACAAGGCGCTTTCCAACCCCCAAGTGATCGCCCACTATGGCGTTTCATATTCGAGCCTTGCCGAGACTGAAGAGCAAATGCGGTGGTTTGAGCGAATCGTCACCGAGAGGTCTGGCATATGGTGGGGAATATCACTAATCAACAACCAATCATTGATAGGGGCTTGCGGCTTTAACAATGTGTGCCATGACCACCGAAAAGCAGAGATAGGGTACTGGTTGATGCCGGAGTACTGGCGTCGCGGTCTACTATCTGAGGCTCTGCCGTCAATGATTGACTACGGATTCAACACAATGGGCTTGCACCGTATTCATGCAGATGTTGAGCCGGAGAATGAGCCCAGTTGCGCTCTTTTGAGGAAGTTTGGATTCAAGCTTGAAGGGACTTTGCGCGATGTGGAATTCAAAGACGGGAGGTTCTTAAGTCTCCATCAATATAGTTTGCTTTCTACAGACTCTAGACTGCGCCTAGATGACGCCCTCAAAAAGTAGTCGTTGATAGCTCAGGTGTTGTTGCTTAGTGAGGCTAGTTGTGCCTTGCCCGGTTCACATGGGAAAAGCGCGCCCATTGTGGACGCCACGGTCATAGGCAGAATCTTCGCTGGCAAGTTGTAAGGCAACAGTGCGGACTAAGCCAGGTGCGATAATCTCGTCGCCCGGATCATGCCGAATCATCAGCATGCTTTTCCGGTCGAAGGCTAGGCTCTGTATGAAAAACCTTGATACTCGGTGATGCTGCGTTGAAAACAGCCTCGGAATGCTCATTTACAACCCGTAAACTCCGCTTCCTCGGCTGTTTTCGCCTTGCCTGACCTTCGTCTCAAGGCTTTTCATACAGACCCTAGGGCCAGGCGCGGCGAAATGCTGATCTCATGCCGCGGCGGGGTCAGAAACTTCGCCGCGTGCTGCCGGCCAAGGACATGGATGCCGTGAACCAGCGCTTCGATGATCTGCCCGTGGGTAGCATCGGCCCACCCGCAAATCGCTCGCAGGTGCTGGCCTGTTCCCTTCCTGGCCGAAAGCCGCAACGACTCGGTGCGCGCCACATTCCGGTGAGCTTCGATTTCGTGGCGCGTGATCCTGAACAGTGCATAGTGCCCAAGCGCTTCGACGTGATGAATCATCAGCGTCATCGCCTCGCCCTGTTCCTCGATCCCGGCCCACTCCATCAGTTACAGCAGGGCCTGTTTAGTCCCTGGTCGAACCTTCAAGCGCAGGTCTTCTTCCTGCAAGCGCTCGGCCTTGGCCCTGCGCTTTTCGTCACGCTGCTGCTGCGTCAGAGCCATCATCGCCTCCATTGCGCACAAAGCGGGTGCCTGGGGCGTACTCCAGCAGGTCGCACACCCGGTTGATGATCTTGAGCGCGGCATCGAACACCTTCGCGTCGTCCGGCTCGCGGGCCAGGCGCTTCATGCTCGGCTGGTGCTCGAGGCAGACCTTGTCGACCAGGCGCCGCGCCAGCCTGCGGAGGTGATCGGCGCTGTCGTGCATGCGCAGGCTTAGCGCGAAGGCCAGGGCCACGTCATCAGGCCGGTACTGGCCGCCACTGACCTGTTTGTGGTTGGGACCGTGCTAGGCACTGGAGCGGGAAGTGACAAGGCTAATCGTGTGCTGGTCGCACGCGAACTCACCCGCCAGATCGGCAGCCGAAATGAGGAAACCCGAGCCGCCACCATCAATGCACTTCTGGACAAGGTGGCACCAGGCGAGCGGACCCAGGACTTTGAGCTCGTCGCTCGAAGCCTGACTGCCATCGGGGCAGACGATCCGGAAAAAGTGCTCGGCATCTTGAGCGTGATGAATCGCGCCAACCTTGTGCAACAAAGCCAGCAAAACATCGTCCCTGCCGTTTGGGCCGGCTATGTACTGATGGGGGCACTCGCGACCACGCTGACTGCCACTCAGTTACCTCCCGAGCGCCAGCCCGAGATGCAGGCGGCGGTATCGAGTGCCATTGACTCGATCGAGTCGAATGTGCGCGACCTGAATCAGCGTGCCGAAATGGTTAAGCTGATTGTGGATGTCGCCATTGAAAACGTCGGCTTGCCGATACATGTGCTTGACCCGAGTTTGAAGAAGTACGACGGTCTGCTGGTCGAAGCGGGTAAGCAGAATCCCGGCAGCGGGGGCTATGCTGGCGGTGAGCAGCCGACCAGCACATCGCATACAGGCGGCAATCAGCTTGATGGGCAGCCGGGGAGGGAGATCTACGTCACTCCCGGGCATCAGCTGAATCCGGGTGCCGTTTATTCGGAGGGCGCTGGAGATAGCGGTGCAGGTGCTAAAGACCTCGGGAAGATTTCATTTGATGCGGCTAACGGTGTGGGAACCATATATTCACCAAAAGTAACTCTGAAGGCCGGTGAAGTTATTTTCGACGATTTTGCTGTTGGGACATCGAAAGGTTTTATAGGTCATGGCTCCGATGGAGCTGCGGAGCTTGTGGGGCCGCTTAAGGAGCTTTTAGCTTACACTCAAGCTAAAGGGGGGAGACTGTCACGCTCAGAGGTTATTATGCATCGGAAGAGGGAGCCGCGCTGGGGGCGGGAAAAGTAGGAGAAAAATTTTCCTTCAGTTTCCCTGCAACGAAAGAAGGACTGCGCGAGTTTTTAAAAGGGCTAAAGCAGTGAGCGGAATTATGGCAATTGAGAAGTATTTGCACAGCCTGCAGGCCTCCGGCTACTGCGAATATCCAGAGCCTCAAAGCGATTTACTATTGGGGGCGAGCGTGTACAAATTGCCCTTGAATGAATCCGATATAGAGTTGTTTGAAAATGGTTTCAGGGTTGACGGTCGGATGGTGCAAGTGAAAGTTGTTATTTCAGGAGTTCTGAAAATAACGAGCCATCTTTCCGCAAAGGTGTTCTCTGAGGCTTCAGGGAGTCAGCGTGTGGATACCCTTGTTCCTATGGAGATACACACACAAAGCGCAATGTTGGTACTGAGTGTGCCATTGCTCATTTACTCGCGACTGTTAATAGTTTTGAATGAAATGTGGCGCCGCCATAGGGGCTAGCCTAGGTGGCGTTCATGTTGATAGGGGAATTGTTTTTCGGATGCTGCAAGATCCAAGACAAGCTTCAAGGGGGTGACGAGTATGATGTACTTTACGGAAGTTTAATTGCTGATGCCTGGGTTATAGGATGTGAGTAAGCTGGCTTTAGTTGATCCCATTAATCGTGATGCTTTTCATTCCCTCGAAACTTTTTTGGCAGAGTGAAGCCATTTACCGCTCCTGCTACCCTCGACTCCAACAGCCCACCGGTACCTCATTCACCAACCACACACCATTGTCCGCTTGGTAGAAACGCGCGCCAGCTTCGCGCATCTTCGATGTATTTATCACCAGCAATACGGGTTCTCCGTAGCGTCTACCCACGCCCAGCGCCGTTTCTGGGTCTTCACTCAGGTGCACATGGTGGCGAGAACCGGCAACCAGACCCTGTACCTCGATGGACGCCATGAAACGGCTGGCGGTTCCGTGGTAGAGCAGGGCGGGCGGGGTCTTTTCGACATGTTGGAGGGCGACCTGAGTCGTGCTGTGGCCTTGGGCGGCGCGGATATATCGCGCATCGTCCGAAAGGGTGAAGCGCTTCTTGTCGTTGGTTTCAACCACGTCGTGCAGGACGGCGCGGTCAAAACTGCGTCCTTGCTCAGCGGCATTACGCAATAGTGTATCCACCTCGGCCCAACCTTCGCGGTCCAAGGTCAAGCCGATGGAGTGCGGAGCATGGCGTAGCACATAGCTGAGATACTTACTGAGTTCGTCGCGTTGTTTCTTGTTCAAGGCAATGATCCTTTTGTCTTAATCCTTTTTTAGCGCGGTGATTGTGATCCCTAACATGCCGCTGCTCAAGTAGTGCCGCTCGCTTGACGACCACCACGCACGCCGTTAATGTCCCGGCGCGTCCATCCGGGCAAACCTCAAAAGGAGTTGTAATGAACACGATGTCATTGTGCGCCGGTGCCTTGCTCGGGCTTTTCATGGTCGGTTGCGCGGTGCAGGACAAGCTCGACACCAGTCGCCTGACCCGTTTCGATGAGTACCACGCCAACCTTGAGGCCAATGGTGCGCGCTATACCCTCGACGCCTACATCATTCCGTTCTACCAGCCGTTCTTCATCACCGTCGAACGTGACGATGGCAAGCCGATGGAGCTCGCCGAAGCGGCTGCGGTCGCCCAGCCGTACATCGTACCGCGGGGCTGCACTCAGCCTGCCGTGCGGCGCCCTGATCTGGACCGCAGCAATGCGGCCAAGACCCAATGGATCGTTGGCATCGAATGCTAACGCCAGTGGCAGCGCCACTTCCGAAGCGGCGCAGCAAATAGTCAAAGCCTTGCTGATACTAGGGGGCTCCAGGCTTTCATCTCGCGATCCAGATTTCGGGTAGCTATGTTTACGACTGTCCGCGTTGCTGTGCCAGAGGATGCGAGCCTCTTACTCTCAATCGAGCGTTCTGCCGCGCAAGCCTTTCGTGTGTTTGAAGGGTTAAGCTGGCTCGCTGATTCTCCTCCTATGCCGCTTGAACGGCATCTTGAGCTCATCGAGCGCTCGACGTGCTGGGTGGCCATCGATGCTGAAAATCGTCCGCAAGGATTTCTCAGTGCCGATATCTACGGTAGAGACCTTCATATCCATGAACTTTCCGTTCGACACACCCTGCAAGGGCAGGGCATAGGGCGACAGCTCGTTCAAGCGGCGCAGGCTTATGTTGAGATCAATGAGCTGCATGCGCTGACTCTCACAACCTTCAAAGACGTACCGTGGAATGCTCCGTTCTACGCTCGTCTCGGTTTTCAGATTGAATCCGACCAATGCGTCGATGAAAGGCTGTCAACACTGTTGAATGAAGAGTATGAACACGGATTTCCCGTGGGAAGCAGGTGTGCAATGGTCTGGAGAGCGGGCTAGCAATGTTGAAGAGCGGCACTGGGAGCGGTGGTGTTTCGAAGGCTCAGTCCACCCACCGCCACAGCGGCTCATCCAGCAACCCGACCCCACGCAACTGCGTCTGCCCCTGATCCTTCTCAAGCTCCAGCACATTGCACCCCTCACACGCGGTCAGCGCGTCGATCAGCGGCCTGCTGTGCGACACCACCCACACCTGGCTGCGTTGCGACGCGCGGATGATCAAGCGCGCCAGCGCTGGCAGCAGGTCGGCATGCAGGCTGGTTTCCGGTTCGTTGAGCACCATCAGTGACGGTGGTCGAGGCGTCAGCAGGGCCGCGACCAGCAACAGGTAACGCAAGGTGCCGTCCGACAGCTCCGTCCCGCCCAGCGGGCGCAACAGCCCGTGCTGGTGAAGCCTTACGCTGAACAGCCCGCCGGGTGGTGCATCGATCTCCAGGCGGCTGCCGGGAAATGCGTCATCCAGAGCGGCAACCAGGTCTTCGACGTCACCAATCTCGATGATGGTCTGCAGTGCCGAGGCGAGGTTGCGGCCGTCGTGGTGCAGCACGGGTGAGCGGGTGCCCAGTTGCGGTTGGCGGCAGGGGGCGTCGCGGTCGATGCGGAAGTGATCGTAGAAGCGCCAACTGTTGATGAACGCGCGCAGCTCGCCGATTTCCGGGGCCTGGCGGGGGCGGCCGACGATGTTGAAGAAGCTTTCGCTGCTGTCGGCATGCTGGTCGAGTACGGACCAGCTGTTGCCTTCGCGGGCACGTACCAGGGCGTTCTTGCGCTCGACCAGCAGGGAGGAGGGGCGGTAGGCGCCGGCGCCCCAGATGGCTTCGCACTTGATCTCGGGGTCGAGCATGAAGGCGCTCGGGTAGGGCAGCGGGATGGGTAGGCCCAGGGAGATGGCGAAGCCGAAATCCTCGGTGGCGAAGCCCAGGCGCAGGCGTCTGACGTCGGTGGGGTGCTGGCCTTGGATGGGCACTTCGCCGCGCTTCATGCGGGCGCTGGTTTCCGGGCCGGCCCACCAGGTCGAGTCGAGGCCGCCTTCGCGGGCGAGGGCTTCGATCACGCCGCCTTGGGCGGTTTCGGCCAGCAGGCGCAGGGCTTTGTACAGGTTGGATTTGCCGCTGCCGTTTGCACCAGTCACCAGGTTGAGTTGGCCTAGCGGCATGACGAGGTGCTTTATCGAGCGGTAGTTGCCGATGGCGAGGGTGGTGAGCATGCGGGGCGTCCTGGCTTGGGCATGAGGGGCGATTGTCACCGATGCCGGGTGGGGTTGCCAGCCGCCGGGTGGCGGTGATGTGAATCCGTTTGTATCGGTTGTGGGGGACGGCACCGGCTTTGCCGGTGATCGCGGGACGAGCCCGCTCCTACAGGGATCGTCATCTGCGGGAGCGGATCGCGCCTGTGCCATTCGTCTCAGGCGCCTGGCTCGTGCGCCAGACGTTTGAGCAACGCCTGCGCCGCTGCTTCGGACGAAGCGGGATTCTGGCCGGTAATCAGGTGGCCATCTTCGACCACGTAGCTCGCCCAATCAGCTGCCTTTGAGTACTCACCGCCGTTGGCCTTGAGCATATCCTCCACCAGAAACGGCACCACATCGGTCAACCCGACAGCTTCTTCCTCGCTGTTGGTAAAACCGGTGACGCGCTTGCCTTTCACAACCGGCTGGCCGTCCGCTGCCTTGACCTGCTTGAGCACGCCCGGCGCATGACAAACCGCAGCGATGGGTTTGTTCGAGGCGTACAGGGCTTCGAGCAAGGTGATCGAATCCGTGTCCTCGGCCAAGTCCCACAGCGGCCCATGACCACCTGGATAGAACACGGCGTCGAAGTCGTAAGGGTCGATTTCTCCCAACGGAATTGTGTCGGCCAGGGCCATCTGCGCCTTTGTGTCTTGCTGGAAGCGGCGCGTGGCGTCGGTCTGGGCGTCGGGCTCGTCGCTCTTCGGGTCCAGCGGTGGTTGGCCGCCTTTGGGTGAGGCGAGGGTGATCTGTGCGCCTGCGTCGATGAACACGTAGTAAGGGGCGGCAAATTCCTCCAGCCAGAAGCCGGTTTTCTTGCCGGTGTTACCGAGCTGGTCGTGGGATGTCAGCACCATCAGGATCTTTTTCATACGGAACATGCCTCCGGGTCTTCATGGGCAGCGCGCCTTTCGCCCTGCGTTAGTGTGGGAGGCCCAGGACTGGCAGATGTTCCATCGGGTGATTTTCACAACGTTTCACAGGTACGCTATGGCCAGACGCAAGGCCCAGCGGACATGTGCTCGTTGGGTGGCTCCTTCGCGTTCGACGACACCGATCCGGCGTTACTGATAGCCCTGCTGCCCACCGTCGTGCATGTCAGGAGCTCGGTGCGCTTGTCGCAGTTGGTGCAGATGGTCAGCGAGGAGTCCGTGGAGCAGAAGCCAGGCAGCGAGTTCGCCTTGTCGCGCCTGGTCGAGTTGTTGCTGATCGAAGCCATGCGCCTGGTCGCGATCGAGAATGCCCCGGTCGAGTTGCTGCGGGGGCTGGCGGATAGGCGCCTGGCGCCGGTGCTGAATCAGTTGCACGCACGTATCGATCACCCTTGGAGTGTCGATCAGCTGGCGAGCATTGCCGCGCTCTCTCGCTCGGCGTTCTTCGAGCGCTTCACGCGAACGGTGGGCGTGGCGCCAATGGCGCATCTGCTGGCCTGGCGCATGGAGGTCGCCAAGCAGTTGCTCAGGGCCCGGCAGTTGTCTGTCGCCGAGATCGCCGAGCGGGTGGGCTACGGTTCGGCCAGCGCGTTCAGCGTGGCGTTCAGCAAGCATGCCGGACAATCGCCCAGCCGTTTCCGGTTGCCTGAACGGATCAGATAAGCGAGGTGGAAAGGGGCGAGTGTGCACAAATATCGTGAAACTTCCTATTGTCGCGTAGGGTATTTCTTGGGATCACGTTTCCCTGGGTTGCGCTGTTGTGCAGGCCCGTCTGGCCTTCTAATCTGCCCGTGCCCGCCGCATTTCATCTTCACGCTTTCAGCTTACGGGCAGAGACTCACGCCGGGTTCGCGTGGGTCGGGCTACAGGCGTGCGGGAGAGATGCGGCGGGCACTTTTCAATCCAGCGCTGGAAGCGCTACCGATTCTCGATGGGGGACGCATGGATAACGACGATCAATCGAACAGGAACGCTGGCCTGAAAGTGGTCAGCGCAGTACCGCGCATCCGCCGCCCACCGCGGTTGGCCTGGGTGCAGGCGATACCCGGGCTGCCGCCCAAGGAAACGCTGATGGAGGTTTCGAGCATGCTGGGGTGCGTGACCGAACTCACCCATCGCGCCCTCAACACGCCGCGCGACGCCGAGCCCCTGATGCGTGCCATGTATTACCTGAGTGGCATGAGCAAGGCGATGATCGACGGGCAACTGGCGATTGTTCGCGGGGAGGTAGCGGTCGATAAAGGGAGTGACACCTAGGGGCTTTCGTCGCGAGCGCTATCAAACCCAGCATTGGATGCAGGGTGCATCGCAGAGGCCCGAGCTGGGAACTATCGCCCGCAGGCGTGATAGATTCCCGGGCTTTGTGTTACAGACCATGGACAGGCGAGTGAAATGAGCAATACCCCGCAACCTACTCCCCGTGCACATCGTGTGCGCCCGACCTTCGCCCAGGTATTTCGCAAGAATCTCAAGCGTGTGCTTGAGCACTGGACACCCTTCACCGTGACGCTGGTCTTCTTCGGGACCTTCCTCGGCAGCCTCAGCCTCTACATCTATACCCGCGCCATCGGTCGCGCCGACCTGTTCATGTCGGCGCTGGATTCCAAGTCGTCACTCGCCGCCTGGATGTTCGTGGTCGTCGCGGTGATGTTCTCCCACCTGATCATCCTGATGGGCTCGTCGTGGCTCTACGGCACGGCGGTATCGCTGTTCGGCAGGGTGCGCTGGCTCACCCGCCATGTCGCGCTGTGGCTGGTGATTCCGTTGGCGGTGGGCTACGCCGCCTTCATCGTCCTGGGCTTCTTCTACCACCGAATGCTCAGCCCCGGCGTCGCCATGCTGTTGATCTCGGCAGCCACCTTGCTGGCGTTCGCCGCGCTGTTCTTCTCCCGGTCGTTCAGGTCGTTGTTCGTTCTCGCGGCGCCGAAGAACAAGGGCAAGGCCGATCGCTGGTTTCTCGGGATATTTCTTTCGTTCACCCTGGTGTTCGCCGTCATCGCCAGTTCGTTGTCGATGCTGTTGATCATCGACACCTACGTCGGGCGGGATAACGAGGCGGCGGTGTCGTTCGTGGCAGGCTTTTCACTGTTCACGCTGCTGATGAGCCTGCTGCCTTCGATGTTGTACTTCGTGTTCAAAGGCGATATCTACCGCAAAGTCGCCGCAGGCATCGGCGGCGCCTTGCTGTTCTTCGTGATCTTCCTCACCACCGCCAAGGGCGCGATGTCGAGCATCACCTATTCGGTGGCAGGCAGCCTGGAAGTACGCCAGGGTTTCTCCCAGCGCTACGTGCTCGATCGCCAGGTGACACTGGCCGATATCGATCCGCTGCTCTGGCACAGCCGTCTGCGTCACGATGGCAAGGTGCAGGTCAGGGCCTACCAGCTGTTCGCCTTCGGTGACCTGCTGTTGCTGTGCCCGCACAGTTTGCTCGGGGCCAGGCTTCACCAACTGCCTGACTACACGCGCCTGTGCATCTTCACCCGCAGCAGCCAGGTGGAGCGCTTGCCGCCGCTGCTGTTGCCAATCGTGCAGCGCGAGCCGCAACGGGCGCAGTGGCAAGAGGCGGCGGACCGGCGAATGGGCTGGCAGCAAATACGTGGGCAAATGCTGCAGGACAAGCGCTAGGCATGCGGCCTTTATCGGCCTGTCGCCTGTTCACTCGTAGCTTCGCCAGTGCCCTGAGTCATTACCTCCTGCACTGGCTGGCTGGCGACGTTGCGGTTGGCCACCCCGAACGGCACATGGACCATCGGCAGGTTGCCCGCCGCCGAGCTCAGGTGGCTGCGCTGGTCATCGAAGAACATGTGCGGCTTGAGAATGGACAGCACGCGGCCCTTCTCCATCCCGCCCAGAAAGAACGATTCATCTGGCGAAACGCCCCAGTTTTTCAAGGTGGTCACCACGCGCTCATGGGACGGTGCGTTGCGCGCGGTAACGATGGCAATGCGCAGGATGCGCTTGTAGTCAGGGTCTTGCGCAAGCTTCTGGTCTTCCAGGGTGCGGATGTGCGAGAGCTTGCGGTACAGGTCTGCCAGCGGTCCCGGCTGATGCGGGATAGCCTTGCGGGCGAACTCGTGGGCCTGGAAGTCGTGGAGGTTGTTGTGCTGCTTGTAGACCGTCTCGGCTTCGTCGTCGGCGATCACGCCGTCGAAGTCGAAGGCTACGCGCAGTTCGGTGTCGATTTCGTCGTCGTAGATGCGTGTGGGCAGCACCAGGCCGGCCGGATAGTCGGCGTCGATGGCGCGCTGCACGTCTTCTTCGTTGGCGCTGAGAAACAGCGACGCGTTGAACGCCGGGATGTATTCGTAGGGCGAGCGGCCAGACATGAATGCCGCGCGGGTGATGTCCAGACCGTAATGCGTGATCGAGCGAAAGACCCGCAGCCCGGTTTCGGGCGAGTTGCGCGACAGCAGCACCACTTCCACCGGCAGTTGCCCGGGGAAGGCGTTGTTGATGCTCAGGAAACGGCGGATGAACGGGAAGGCCACGCCTCGGGGGAACGGATTGTCGAGGTTCGCTTCATGATGCTGGCGATAGGCTTCGACGCCTTCGCTTTGATAGATGTCGTCGGATTCAGCGAGGTCGAACAGCGCACTGGAGGCAACGCCGACGACAAGTTTCTGTTCGATGGGGTAGGGCATGGAGAAGTCCTGAACCGAGAGGTATCACCGAGACCTGGCGCGGTGCGGCCATGATTGTACTGCCAAGGAAGGATAGCCGTGATGCTCAAGGTGTTCGTCGGCACAAAGCGCTGGAAATCCCCGGCGTGCTGGCGCAAGTCCGCCACCCAAAGGTGCACGCGTGCGTCAAAATGAGATATAAAGCCCACAAAATTTTCCAGAAATCAATAAATTATGTGCACATAGCACATGAACGGATATCGCTAGAGCCCAATTCCCAGCCTGATCATCGTCTACCCTGAATCCGGCCCAGTTATTGCTCCGCCAGCGCCAACCCCCTAACACTGGAACACTACAAAAATGAGCTCACCCGGCGAATTCCCCCTGACCGAAGCCCCCCAGCACGCCCGCAAGGGCCTGCTGCCGATTGCCATGGTCCTGTTCAGCTTCACCTTCTTCACCGGCACCATGTTCGCTGGCGGCAAGCTGGGCATGGCCTTCAATTTCGTCGACATGCTGTGGATCGCCACCATCGGCAACACCTTGCTGGCGATCTATGCGGCAACGCTGGCTTTCATCGCCTCGCGCAGTGGCCTCAACACGGTGCTGATGGGGCGTTTCTGTTTTGGTGAGTCGGGCAGTCGGCTCTCCGATTTCCTGCTGGGCTTCGCGGAACTGGGCTGGTACGCCTGGGGCACGGCGACGGTGGCGATCGTGCTGGTCAAGCTGCTGGGGCTGTCCGAAGGCCTGACCATCCCCCTGATGGTGTTGTTCGGGCTGGGTTTCAGCATCACCGCGATCATTGGCTTCAAGGGGCTGGACTGGCTGTCGCGGCTGTCGGTACCGCTGATGTTCGTGCTGCTGGTGATTTCGATGGTCATCGCCACCCGCTATGTGGGTGGTTTCGAAGGGCTGATGGCCGTGGTGCCGCACGAGACGATGAGCTTCTCGGCAGCGGTGACCATGGTCTTCGGCACCTTCGCCAGCGGCGCGACCCAGGCCACCAATTGGACCCGCCTGTCGCGCAGTGGCCGGGTGGCGGTCACGGCCAGCGTGGTGGCGTTCCTGGTGGGCAACGGCCTGATGGTAGTGGCAGGCGCCTGGTGCGCGATGGTCTACCAGCAGGCCGACATCGTCGAAGTGATGATGCTGCAGGGTCTGTCGTTCGCGGCGGTGGTGATGCTGTGCCTGAACCTCTGGACCATTCAGGGCCCGACCATCTACAACGTGGCCGCGGCGACCTGCCACCTGGTGCGCAGCGAGCGTCGTCGTACTGCGACGCTGGTGGCGGCCGGCGTGGGCATCGTGCTGGCGATCGGTGGCATGTATGAATGGCTGATCCCGTTCCTGGTGCTGCTGGGCTCGATCATTCCGCCGGTCGGCGGGGTGATCATGGCCGACTTCTGGTACCGCCACCGTGGCAAGTACCCGACCCTGGCTTCGGTCAGCCTGCCACGCTACAACCGCGCCGGTCTGTTCGCCTACGCAGTGGGGGCGGTGCTGGCCTACAGTTCGCCGTGGGTCGCCCCGCTGGTGGGTATCGGTGCTTCGGCGCTGTGCTACATCGTCCTGCTTGAAGTCGGTGCGCGCGTGCGCCCCGTGGCACAGGCCAAGCCGTGAGCCTGGCACTCGATGAGTTGCTGGGGCTGCCCGGTCTCGAAGAGATGACCGTGCGAGCCGGTGCACGCAACCTGCAGCGGCGGGTGCGCTGGCCGTATGTGGCGGAGAACGAAGGCATTGCCGAATGGGTGATGGGGGGCGAGCTGGTGTTCGTCACCGGTATCAACCATCCGCGTGGCGAGGCCAACCTGCTGAGCCTGGTGGAGGATGGCGACGCTGTCGGTATTGCCGGCCTGGTGATCCTCACCGGCGGCAGCTTCATCCAGCATATTCCGGCGGCGGTGGTCGAGCGTGCCGAGCAACTGGGGCTGCCGCTGATCGAGCAGCCCTACGCCTTGAAGATGGTGGTGGTCACCCACCTGATCGGCACGGCGCTGGTGCAGATGGGGCAGGTGCGGCGCTCGCGTGACGACATCCTCGGCCAGCTGTTGACCGGCGACTACCCGAGCCTGGCCATTGCCCGCCAGCGGGCTGCACACCTGCAACTGGCGCTGGACGAGCCCCGCCGTGTGGTCGCGCTGCGACTCTCGGCAGTCGATGGCCTGTTCGAGCGGCATCGACCGGAGCAGGCCGAGCGCCTGTGGCAGAACACTCGTCAGGCGCTCGAAGAACAACTGGAGGCCTGGTGTCGCACGGTCGCCGGGGCGGTCATGGCGCAATTGCCGGGTGACCTCTTCGTGCTGCTGCTGGCCGACGCCCCAGATTTGCGCCCAGCGCTCGCAGCCTTGTATCGGCAGCTGTCCGAGGTGACTGGCGAGATGGCGCTGTTCATGGGCCTGTCGTGCCTGGCCGAAGACTGCGCCCACTACCGCCAGGCCCTGGGAGAAGCGCGCCAGGCCCTCGAAGTGGCGCAGAACATGCGCCCGGCAACCGGCCTGTGCGATTTCAGCGAACTGGGGGTTTTGCGCCTGTTGCAGGGGATTACCGACCGTTCGCTGATCGACAACTTCGTTGCCCAGACCCTCGGCCCGCTGATCGAGACCGGGCGCAAGCATCCCTACGCCCTGGTGCACACCCTCGATGTGCTGCTCAAGGAAAACGGCAACGGCGCCCAGGCCGCGCAACGCCTGGGCGTGCACCGCAACACCATCATCCAGCGTATTCAACGCATCGAGCAGTTGAGCGGACAGTCGCTCGATGACACGCTTTTCCGCATGAACGCTTCCGTCGCGCTGCTGATCTGGCGCATGAGCGAAAGCCAAGGCAAGGAGTAACCCCATGAACATCATCAACGCCCGCCTGCGTGGCAAGACCGGCCTGTTCCGGATCGAGCTCGAGGGCGATCGCATTGCCGCCATCGAACCCCAGGATGCGGCCGTCGCACTGGGCAACGCCGAGGACATCGACGCGGCGCAGACCCTGGTGATCCCGCCCTTCATCGAACCGCATATCCACCTCGATGCCACTCTGACTGCCGGCGAGCCGCGCTGGAACATGAGCGGCACGCTGTTCGAGGGGATCGAGTGCTGGGCCGAGCGCAAGGCCATTACCACCCACGAGGACATCAAGGCCCGTGCCAAGAAGACCATCGGCGCCTTGGTCGATCACGGCATCCAGCACGTGCGCACCCACGTCGATGTCACCGACCCGACGCTGGTCGCGCTCAAGGCGATGGTCGAGGTGCGTGAAGAGGTCCGCCACCTGGTCGACCTGCAGATCGTCGCCTTCCCTCAGGAGGGGATCGAATCGTACGCCAACGGTCGCGCCCTGATGACAGAAGCCGTCGCTCTGGGCGCCGATGTGGTCGGTGGCATCCCTCACTTCGAGAACACCCGTGACCAGGGCGTGTCGTCGGTGAAGTTCCTGATGGACCTGGCCGAACGCACCGGTTGCCTGGTGGACGTGCACTGCGACGAGACTGACGACCCGCAGTCGCGTTTCCTCGAAGTGCTGGCCGAAGAGGCGCGTGTGCGCAACATGGGCGAGCGCGTCACCGCCAGCCACACCGTGGCCATGGGGTCCTACGACAACGCCTACTGCTACAAGCTGTTCCGCCTGCTGAAGATGTCGGGTATCAATTTCGTGTCGTGCCCGACCGAGAGCATCCACCTGCAGGGGCGTTTCGACAGTTTCCCCAAACGTCGCGGCGTGACCCGGGTGGCAGAGCTGGATCGCGCAGGCATGAACGTGTGCTTCGGCCAGGACTCGATTGTCGATCCGTGGTACCCGCTGGGTAATGGCAACATCCTGCGCATTCTCGAAGCGGGCCTGCACATCTGCCACATGCTCGGCTACGAAGACTTGCAGCGGGCGCTGGACCTGATCACCGACAACAGCGCACGTACCCTGAACCTGGGCGAGCGCTACGGCATCGAAGTGGGGCGCCCGGCGAACCTGCTGGTGCTGTCGGCGCCGGATGACTACGAGATGATTCGCAGCCAGGGCCATGCGCTGGTTTCGGTACGGGGCGGCAAGGTGTTGATGCGCCGTACCCCGGCACAGATCGAGCGATTCGCCTGAAGCGCTGTGTGGGGGCAACGGTTTGTTTGCCCCCACACGGCACCCAGGGCCGTGCCTATGCGGTGGCGACTGCCGTGGGCCTTGCGATTGCGCGGGCCGTGCACGTGACCTTGGCGGCATTGGGGCTGGCGGTACTGCTCAAGACGGTCGCCTGGGCCTTCGAGCTGGTCCGTGTGGTGGGCGTGGTGTACCTGATCTGGTTGTGGCTGCGCATCGCGCGTGCGCCCAGCCTGGTGCCTGAGCTGAACGATGCAGGCATGTCGGTAGCGCGACGCGCCTATGGCGCGGCGGTATGGCGTGGGCTGCTGACCAACATCAGCAATCCCAAGGCGTTGTTGTTCTGCTCGTGTCGATGCTGGCGGTGACCATGCTCACCTACCTGGGCACCGGTGTGGTGACATCGGCGATGCTGCCCTGGTTCGGCGTGGTGGCCCTGGCCATGCTGATCCCCACGGTACTGGGCACGCGGGTCTACCTGGGTATCAGCGAGGCGGCGTTTCGCCGGCTGGTGCTGGGGCTGCTGACCTTGTCGGGGATAGCCATGCTGGTGGCGTCGGTGCCGGTGTTGCTGGGGCGCTGAACGCTTGCCTATGGGCGCTTTACTTGGCACGCTTGGCCCCGGTCTTCAACCGCACACGCCGCGATACAAGGAACCGCCAAGGTGAGTTGGGAAAAAGTCGGGAAAGCCCTTGCGGGCCTGCTGGTCATCGTCGTCGCTGTCGTCGTGTTGTATGCGTCGCTCAAGGATGATCGTGGCCTGAAGGCCTATGTCGCCTACGAGGCCCTGACCTACCCCAGCCAGTTCAACGAGCGCATCGGCCAGGCCCGTGAGCAACTCAAGTACGAACGCCTGTTCGCGGGTGTCGAGGCGTTGGCCAAGGGTGCGTTGAGTCGTGACCAGGTCGAGGCACTGGTGGCCCAGGCGCAGACGCCTTACATGCAGTTGTTCGCCAAGCCCTTCGAGGCGGGGCTGGTGGACCATCGCACCGGGCTGTTCATCACCTTGCGCAACACCCGCGACACGCCGCTCAAGCAAGTGCATATCCGCCTGCCGGCCAAGGGCCTGGTACAGGTGCGCGATGACGCCGGGGACGACAGCATTCCCGAGAACGCCACCAACATCATCGAAATCCCGTCCATCGAGGCCGGCGGGGTGTGCCGGGTGTGGGTGTACTTCGATGCCGACTTCCCGCAGATCACCCAGGGCGGCATCAGCATCGTGCATGCCGAGGGGCCGGCGGATATCCAGGTGATACGCCAGGTCAGCGGTTTCCAGGCGCTGATGGCCCGTTATGGCCAAGTGCTGAGCGGCCTCGTGGTGGCGCTGGGCACCCTGGTGCTGGGGCTGACCTGGGTCATCCTGCGTCAGCGCCGTCGTTTGCGGCGGTTGCGCAACTGCTGAAATCGGGGAGTGCCTCGTCCACCAGTTCGATCCAGTGCCGCACCGGTGTTCGCCCGGCACTGTCGAGGTGGGACTGGCAACCGATGTTGGCGGTGACGATCACCTCGGGATTACCGCTTTCCAGCGCATTCAGGCGGTTGTCGCGCAGCTGCTGCGCCAATGCGGGTTGGGTCAGTGAATAGGTGCCCGACGAGCCGCAGCACAGATGGCCGTCGGGCACCGGGGTCAGGTTGAACCCCAGGCGTTCGAGCACTCCCTCCACGGCTCCCCCGAGCTTCTGTGCATGCTGCAACGTGCATGGGCAATGGACGGCCAGACGCTGCTCGGCTTTGATATCCAGGTGCCCCAGCGGCGCATCGCGCAACACCTCCACCAGGTCGCATGCCAGTGCGCTGACCCGCGCGGCCTTGGCAGCGTAGGCCGGGTCCGTCGCCAGCAGGTGCCCGTAGTCGCGCACGAAGGCGCCGCAGCCGCTGGCGGTCTGAACGATCGCTTCTGCGCCGTTCTCGAGGGCCGGCCACCAGGCGTCGATGTTGCGCCGAGCGCGATCAAGGCCGACGGCCTGCGCGTCGAGGTGGTAGTCCACGGCGCCACAACATCCCGCTTCACGGGCCGCGATCACCGAGATCCCCAGGCGATCCAGCACCCGCGCGGCTGCCGCGTTGGTGTTGGGCGACAGTGCCGGTTGCACGCACCCTTCGAGCATCAGCACCCGACGTGCATGTTGTACGACGGGACGTGGTTTGGGGGCACGCGCCTGGCGCGGCAGCTTGGCCTGCATCGGCTTGGGCAACAGTGGCCGAAAAGCCCTGGCTGTGCGGGTCAGGGCCTTGAACAACGCAGGCCTTGGGACGAACAGGCGCAATCCTTGGCGTGCCAGACGCTCGCCCAGAGACCGCTGCACCTGCGCGTCGACCACGGCACGACCGATGTCCAGGAGGTTGTGATAGTCCACCCCGGAAGGGCAGGTGGTTTCGCAGTTGCGGCAGCTCAGGCAGCGGTCCAGGTGGGTCTGGGTGCTGGCTGTGGCCGGTTGGCCCTCGAGTAGCAGCTTGATCTGGTAGATGCGCCCACGCGGCCCGTCCAGCTCATCGCCCAGCAACTGATAGGTCGGACAGGTGGCAGTGCAGAATCCACAGTGCACGCAACTGCGCAGGATACGCTCGGCCTCATCGGCCCGTGGCAGGCGCTTGGCCTGTTCGCTCAGGTTGGTCTGCATGTTTGGCCCTCACAGGTCGGCATACAGGCGACCCGGGTTGAAGATACCGCTCGGGTCGAGCTGCTGCTTGAGGTTGCGCTGGTAACGTAGCAGTGGCTCGGCCAGCGGATGAAAGCTGGCGCTGTGGCAGGCATGCAGGGTGGCATGACCGCCGAGGTGCGCGACCGCCTCACGGATTACCGCGGGCGAAGCGGCGGACTTCAGCCAACGCTGGGCGCCGCCCCAGTCGAGCAACTGTCGGCCGGGCAGGCTGAGGGATGGGCTGTTGTGCGGCAGCGACAGGCGCCACAAGGGCTCGTCACCGGCGAAGAAGGCCAGGCGCTGTTCGCGCAGGTCGTGCCAATAGCGGTTGTCCAGCAGCGTACCGCCCAGGCGCTCGGCGGCAGAGGCCACGGAGCCTTCACCGCCCTCCAGGCGCAGGTGCAGGGCTTCGCCGTCATGGCAGGCAGCCGTGATCGGCAGGGCTTGCTGACCCCAGGCCGCCAGCTCATCCAGGGCTTGCCGAAGGCCCATCGTCAGGCACAGGCTCTGGCAGCTGCGCGGTCGCGGCAGGACTTTCAGCGATACCTCGGTCAATACCCCCAGGCAGCCGAAACTGCCGGCCAGCAGGCGCGACAGGTCGTAGCCCGCGACGTTCTTCATCACCTCGCCGCCAAAGCGCAGCAGCTTGCCGTGCCCGGTGATGACGCGGGTGCCCAGCACATGGTCGCGTACCGAGCCCGCCCAAGGCCGGCGCGGCCCTGCCAGCCCGGCGGCGACCATACCGCCCAGTGTGGCGCCGTCGCCCAGGTGCGGTGGTTCGAAGGGCAGCATTTGCCCGGCGCTGTGCAGTGCAGCCTCGATCTCGCGCAGCGGCGTGCCCGCGCGTGCCGTGATCACCAGCTCGGTGGGGTCGTAGCTGACGATGCCGCGATGGCTGCGGGTGTCGAGGGGCCGGCCGTTGACCGGGCGCCCGAGCATCGCCTTGCTGTCGCTGCCCTGGATGCGCAGTGGCGTGCAGTCGACCAGTGCCTGGCGCACCTGCTCCAGCAGGGCCGAGCTGTCGTCGTGATCCTGATCCATCAGAAACGCTCCAGGTCGGGGAAGGGCAACTGGCCGTGGTGCACATGCATCGCGCCGAATTCGGCGCAGCGCTGCAGTGTCGGGATGTTCTTGCCAGGATTGAGCAAACCCAGCGGATCGAAGGCGTGCTTGACCGCATGGAACAGCGTCAGCTCGTCGGCGTTGAATTGCGCGCACATCTGGTTGATCTTCTCGCGCCCGACGCCGTGCTCGCCGGTGATGCTGCCACCCACTGCCACGCACAGCTCCAGGATCTTGCCGCCGAGGGCCTCGGCACGCTCCAGCTCGCCGGGCTGGTTGGCGTCGAACAGGATCAAGGGGTGCATGTTGCCGTCGCCGGCATGGAACACGTTGGCCACGCGCAGGCCGTACTCGCGCGACAGCTCGCCGATGCCGTGCAGCACCCCCGGCAGCGCCCGGCGCGGAATAGTGCCGTCCATGCAGTAGTAGTCGGGGGAAATGCGCCCGACCGCAGGAAAGGCGTTCTTGCGCCCGGCCCAGAAGCGCACGCGCTCAGCCTCGTCGCGCGCCAGGCGCACCTCGCTGGCGCCGGCTGCCTTGAGCACGGCCTCGACGCGCAGGCAGTCGTCCTGCACGTCAGCCTCCACGCCGTCGAGTTCGCACAGCAAGATGGCGGCGGCCTCGACCGGGTAGCCTGCGTGGATGAAGTCTTCGGCGGCCTGTAGCGACAGGTTGTCCATCATCTCCAGGCCCGCGGGAATGATGCCTGCGCCGATGATGTCGGCCACCGCACGACCGGCCTTTTCCACGCTGTCGAAACTGGCCAGCAATACCCGCGCCACCTGTGGCTTGGGCAACAGTTTGACGGTGACCTCGGTGACGATGCCCAGCAAGCCTTCGGAGCCGGTGAACAGCGCCAGCAGGTCGAACCCTGGGGCATCCAGGGCATCGCTGCCCAGCGTCAGGTATTCGCCCTCGATGGTGAGGATTTCGACCTTGAGCAGGTTGTGCACGGTCAGGCCGTACTTCAGGCAATGCACGCCCCCGGCGTTTTCCGCGACATTGCCGCCGATCGAGCAGGCGATCTGCGAGGACGGGTCTGGGGCGTAGTACAGCCCGTGCGGTGCTGCGGCCTGGGAGATGGCCAGGTTGCGCACGCCAGGCTGAACCCGGGCGAAGCGGCCTGCGGGATTGATCTCAAGGATGCGGTTGAAGCGTGCCATCACCAGCAGGATGCCCTGTTCCAGCGGCAGGGCGCCGCCCGAAAGGCCGGTCCCGGCGCCCCGGGCCACCACCGGCACCTGGTGCGCGTGGCAGATCTTCAGCAGCGCCTGGACCTGTTCCAGGCGTTGGGGCAGCACCACCAGCAGTGGCACCACGCGGTAGGCGCTGAGGCCGTCGCACTCGTAGGGGCGCAGGTCTTGTGCGGAGTGCAGGATGTCGAGGTCGGGCAGGGCACTGCGCAGGGTGTCCAGCAGCGCGGCCTTGTCGACCGTGGGCAGGGCGCCGTCCAGGCGCTCGTCGTACAGGATGTTCATGGGGCGGACTACCAGGCACTTGTCGTTGTTGTGCGGGGAAGGATAGCTACCCCTCGGCCTAGTGCACCCTTCAGTGGGCGTTCTGTGTGAGGCGAATGATCTGCCGGGCCAGATACGCACCGGTCAGGATCACCCCGAACAGGCGCAGTGTCTGCATCGCCAGCACCATGCCGACATCGGCGTGGGTTTCCACCGCGATGATCGCCATCGCATCCAGGCCGCCGGGGCTGGTGGCCAGGTACATGGACAGGAAGTCGGTGCCGGCGACCCGCGCCAACAGCCAGGCACAGCCTGCGCAGAGCAGGATCAGCACCACGGCGCCGGCGATCATGGTCGGCAGACGCTTCCACACATAGCGCACGGTCTGGCGGTCGAAGCGCAGGCCGATGTAGCAGCCGATGGCACCGTAGGCGATGGCCAGCACTTCGCTGGGCAGACTGACGTGCAGCACGCCCGTCAGTTGCAGTACTGCGCCAAGCATCAGCGGCATCAGCAGGGCGCCGGCGGGCATCTTCGCGCCGACGGCAACGCCCACCAGCACCACGCCCAGGCCGAGCAGCAGGTTGCCCAGTTGCACGCTGTCGGCGACCACCGGCACCTGGGCCACGTCGCTGGCAACACTGGTGGCGCCGAGCAGATGGCTGACCAGCGAGCCGATCATCACCACGCACACCACGCGCACGTATTGCATGGTCGCCACCACGCGCCCATCGGCGCCGTTGTCCTCGGCCATCGACACCATCGCCGAGGCCGCGCCGGGTGCGGTGCCCCAGGCCGCCGTGCTGCCGGGGATGTCGCCGAAGCGCACGGTACCCAGGCCGACCAGCGCGCTGAGCGCGACGGTGGCGAAGGTGGCGAACAGCATCAATGGCCAGGCGTCGGCCAGCGAGGCGAGCACCGGCCAGGTCACCGAGTGGGCCACCAGCAGCCCGACACAGCCTTGGCCGAAACGGAACACCTGGCGATGCAGGCTTAGTTGCGCGCCGGATACACCGAAGACGATTGCCACTAGCATGGGGCCGAGAAACAGCCCGGCCGGCACGGTGAGGGCGTGCAGGATCTGCCCGGCGGCGCCGGCACAAAGGATCAGCGCGAGCCATTGCAGGATCAGGGTTGGGGACGGGTTCTTTGCTGCTTGGGGGGGTAGGGCGGGGGGCAAGTCGATCTCCCTTTACGGCGAGAGCCAGAGATGGCTGACAGAGAAAATTATCGACCTGTGGATTGATCAAGTCTATTTTCTACTTTCTATGAATCCATAACTGAAATTCATCGATCATGGACCTACGTGACCTGACCTATTTCGCCACCATCGCCGAACTCGGCCACTTGGGGCGCGCCGCACAGCAACTCAACCGCAGCCAGCCGGCGCTGAGCAAAAGCATCCAGCGCCTTGAAGAATCCCTGGGCGCGCGGCTGTTCCAGCGCGACGGAAGGCGCATCAAGCTGACCGATGCCGGCGCTTTGTTGCTGGCGCGTGGCAAGCAGTTGCAGGTGAGCATCGCCGAGACCGAGCGTGAAGTACGCGACTTCGCCAGCGGCCTGGTGGGCAATATCCGCCTGGGCTGCGCGGCGAGCATGGCCGAGCACCTGCTGCCGCAACTGACCGCTTCGCTACTGGAGCGGGCGCCGGAGCTGACCTTGAAGCTGTCGATCGGCCAGGACGACATGCTCAAGGACTCGCTGCGCTCAGGCCGGCTGGACGCGATCATCTGCGGCCTGATCGTCGACGATCCGCAGTTCCGTTCCTACCCCATCCTGCAGGACGAAGCGGTGGTGGTGGCCAGCGCCGATCATCCGGTGTTCTCGGGTGAGGTGCAGTTGAAGGACCTGTGCACCTACCGCTGGGTGCTGGCGGCACCGACGGTGACGGCGCGGCGCTGGATCGACAATGTGTTCAGCAGCCATCAGTTGCCGCTGCCCGAGGTGCAGATCGAGACCAACTCGATTTCGCTGCTGCCCCGGCTGATCGCCAAGACCCGCCTGCTGAGCTTTGCCGCGCGCGAGACGCTGGAGCACGGGCTGGGCATGGCATGGTTGCGCGAAGTGCCGCTGGAGGCCACCACCATGCGCCGCACGGTTGGGGTGACCGTGCGTGCCGAAGGGTATCTGCCGCCGGCGGCGGGGGCGATGGTGGAATTGCTGAGAAATGCCGGAGATGGGTTCTTTCGCGGGGATTGATGGCTGATAGATGGCTGATAGTGCGCCGCAACCCGAGACTTGCGGGGGCTTTTGTGGGCGCGGCGGTTCGGCGCCCCGACTTGCCCGCGATGGGCCGCACTGCGGCCCTGGCGATCTCAGCCTTGAACGTGCTGCTCGACCCCATCCAGCAAGGATTCGACCAGCGCCTTGCAGGCATCGAGCCCATGATCATTGCTCAGCAGCAGATCCCGACAGATGCCGGTGGCCAGTTCCATGGCGGTCTGGTTTGCCGCTGAAGCGCCTTTGAGCAGGGTGGACAAGTGCACCAGCGCGTCTTCGGCCGCGACACCGGCACAGACCGCAAACAGTGCACGATGGCTACCGTCGCAGCTACCGAAATGCGCAGGCGCGGTGGTGGGTGTAGGGGGATCGGGCAAGCCTTTCGTCATTGTGTCGCTCCTTGATTCAATGGAGCCGCCACTCAACGTGACCAAACGAATGGGTGGCGACTGTACGCGGGTTGGTCAACCGGGAATCAAGGAAACCGGCGCGCACGGAGGCGCCCCACGCACAGCCGCCATAGATCGAGACAGCTGGGGGTATATACCTCCTGCTGAAACGCATAGCGTCGCTAAGTGCGCCTTGATGATTCCAGGTGACCAAACCCGACTGCTGGACTTACAGCAGCGCGCAGAGGTTACCGGTCCGAGGGAAGCGTTTCAAGGCGGGGCCACCTCCAGATACATTTCAGGGGGCTCACTCACATGGGCAACAACCGATCCTGGATCACTTCCTTCATCACCAGCGTCGAGCTCAGCCGTTTCACATTGGGAATGCTGGTCAGCACCTCGTCATACAGCTTCTGGAACGCCGGCAGGTCCTTGGCCACCACATGCAGCAGGTAGTCCGGGTCGCCGAACAGGCGCTGTGCCTCGACGATCTGCGGCACCTCGGACACCGCGGCCTCGAAGTCGGCCACTGGCTGGCGGGTCACCTCGCGCAAGGTGACGAACACCAGCGCCGCAAAGTTCAGGCCCACCGCCGACGGCGCCAGGCGTGCGTGGTAACCGAGGATCGCCCCAGACGCTTCCAGCGCCTTGAGCCGGCGATGGCAGGGTGAAAGGCTCAGGCCGACACGATCGGCCAGCTCGGTGACCGACAGGCGACCGTCTTTTTGCAGTTCGGCAAGGATTTTTCGATCAGTGCGATCCATGGGGGAGAATCTTTCAAGGTGTTCAAGGTTGTCAGCAATATACGAAAGATAATCCCCGGGCGGAATCCGTAATCTTCCTTTCAACCAGACCCCTGAAAGGAACACCCGAAATGACCCTCAGTGTATTGGCCGCGTTCTGGGCCGTGTCGTTGCTGTTCGTCATCACCCCCGGCGCCGACTGGGCTTACGCGATCTCGGCAGGCATGCGCGGGCGTTGGGTGATGCCGGCGGTGGCCGGAATGCTGTCGGGGCATTTCATGGCCACCCTGGTAGTGGCGGCCGGGGTCGGCAGCCTGATTGCCGGGCACCCGCTGGCGCTGATGCTGCTGACCCTCGCCGGTTGCCTGTACCTGCTCTGGCTGGGCGGCAACCTGTTGCTCAAGCCGGCGGCGCCACAGGCGGGGCTGGAGCTGGCAGGGGAGACCGGTTCGCGCTGGGCGCTGCGCGGGTTCTGCGTGAGCGGGCTCAACCCGAAGGTGTTCCTGCTGTTCCTGGCCTTGTTGCCGCAATTCACCGACCCGACCTCAAGCTGGCCGTTGCCGCTGCAGATCCTCCTGTTGGGCCTGGTGCACCTGTGCAGTTCGCTGGTGATCTACCTGATGGTGGGCTACGGCGCCAAGGCCGTGCTGGGCACACGGCCGCAGGCAGCGAAGATCGTCGGCCGGGTCTCTGGCGCGGTGATGATCGCGATTGCGTTGGGCTTGATGCTCGGGCAGCTTGGTTGAGCGCAGCACCTTGCACTGACGGGCGTTCCAAGGTCGGCCCCAC
This sequence comes from Pseudomonas wayambapalatensis, assembly GCA_014268975.2. Classification (GTDB taxonomy): domain Bacteria; phylum Pseudomonadota; class Gammaproteobacteria; order Pseudomonadales; family Pseudomonadaceae; genus Aquipseudomonas; species Aquipseudomonas wayambapalatensis. The sequence continues at coordinate 2,413,702 of CP077096.1, forward strand.
TGCGGATACACTCTGCGCTCTCTCCGCACGCCAAGGATGCGCCCGATGCCCGAGTCCTCCCACCTGCTGGCCTTTGCCCTGATCGCACTGGGCATGGTCCTGACCCCCGGACCGAACATGGTCTACCTGATTTCCCGTTCGATCTGCCAGGGGCGGGTTGCCGGGCTGATTTCCCTGGGCGGTGTCGCCCTGGGCTTCGTGTTCTACATGCTCTGCGCGGCGCTCGGTATCACTGCGTTGGTGATGGCCGTGCCCTATGCCTATGACGCATTGCGCATCGGCGGCGCGCTGTACTTGCTGTACCTGGCCTGGCAGGCGCTCAAGCCCGGAGGACGCTCGCCGTTCCAGGTCCGCGACCTGCCGGCCGACAGCCCGCGGCGGTTGTTCATGATGGGCTTTCTGACCAACCTGCTGAACCCCAAGATCGCGGTCATGTACCTGTCGCTGATGCCGCAGTTCATCGAGCCGGGCCACGGCAGCGTGCTGCTGCAATCGCTGGTTCTGGGCTCCACGCAGATCATCATCAGCGTCACGGTCAATGCGATCATCGCCCTGATGGCCGGTTCCATCGCCGTGTTTCTTGCTGGGCGCCCGCTGTGGCAACAGGCACAGCGCTGGTTGATGGGCACGGTATTGGCCGCGCTGGCGGTGCGCATGCTGGCTGAAGGGCGTCGCTGAACGCGCTGATGCACAGGCGGATGGAACATCTGCGCCGCGCGGGTTTCATATCCTCAGATACTCAATACAGTGCCTGGAAACACTGATGGTCTGCATGACATGAAATCACTACAGGACCGTGATACCGAACACGCTCGGCGCCCGGAGCCCGGCTTTCTGATCAACGGCGGCACGGTCGGCTCGCTGCTGCAGAGCCTGGAATGGACCGAATCGCCGCTTGGCGCCCCAGGCAGCTGGTCAACCGGCCTGCAGACGCTGATGGCCACCATCCTCCCGGCCAAGGCTCAGATCGTGCTGTTCTGGGGGCCCGAGTACGTGGCGCTCTACAACGATGCCTACGCCCCGACCATCGGTGCCAAGCACCCGCGTGCACTGGGGCGGCCGGCCCGCGAGCACTGGAGCGAATTGTGGGACGACCTCGAACCGTTGCTGCGCAATGTGCGTGAAACCGGCGAGACCTTCTCGGCGCGCGACCGGCCGTTCTACATCGAGCGCCGGGGCCTGGGCGAGACCGCCTATTTCGATGTCTCCTATTCGGCGGTACGCGAGGCCGATGGTAGCGTGGGTGGGGTGCTGTGCATCGTCACCGAGACCACCGAGCGCGTGCAGTTCGAGCGGCGTCAGTCGTTCCTGCTGGCGTTGGGCCGAGCGCTGCCGGAGATGGACGAACCCGAGGCGATCGAGACCTATGCCACGCGCCTGCTTGGTGAGGAGCTGGGCGCCTCCCGGGTGTTCTTCGCCGAGGACCTGGGCGATGACGAACGCTATGTCGTCGCCCGTGACTGGGTCGATGGGGTGCCGTCGCAAACGGGGGAGCACTTCTGGCGCCAACATGTCGGCTTGTTGCGTGAGCAATTGCAGGCGGGTCATGAGGTGCATGGCGACTACCCGGCTGGCGCCTCCAGGGACCTGTGCGCCAGCCTGAAGGTGCCGCTGCTGCGCGGCGGCGTGCTCGAGGCCATGCTGTGCGTCTACTTCAATCGCCCCCATGTATTCGCCGACGATGAGTGCCGGCTGGTGGAAGAGGCGGCCAAGCAGACCTGGTCGGCGATCATCCACGCCCGCGCCGAGCGGGCATTGCGCGCCAGCTCCGCACACCTGGAGGCCACGCTGGCCGAACTGATGACGCTCAATGCCACGCTGGAGGAACGGGTTGCCAGCATGCTGGCCGAGCGTGAGTCCGATCTCATGCAACTGCATGAGGCGCGCAAGATGGAGGCCGTTGGTCAACTGACCGGCGGCATTGCCCATGATTTCAACAACATGCTCACCCCGATCATCGCCTCGCTGGAGCTGATCGCCCGACGCCCGGACGACGCGGCGCGTTCGACGCGTCTGATCGAAGGCGCGCTGCAGGCGGCGGAGCGGGCACGCAGCCTGGTCGGCCGCCTGCTCAGCTTCGCTCGGCGCCAGACGCTCAAGCCCCAGCCTGTTTCCCTCGCGGCACGGGTCGGTGACATGCACGAATTGATCACGCGTTCGCTGGGGCCGACCATCGAGGTGCAGGTCGATATCGACCCGGCGCTGCCGGCGGCCGTCGTGGACCCGCATCAACTGGAGCTGGCGCTGCTCAACCTGGTGATCAACGCGCACGATGCGATGCCGGACGGTGGCAGGCTGAGGATCAGTGCGGGGCTGGACACCGCGCGGGCAGGTCGGCCGGCGGGGCCGGAGCGAGGGGCGATGGTGCGGCTGGAGGTGGCCGATAACGGCTGCGGCATGAGCGATGAGGTGCTGGCACGCTGCTGCGAGCCCTTCTATTCCACCAAGGGCACGTGCAAGGGCACCGGGCTTGGCCTGCCGATGGTGCAGGGGCTTGCGATGCAGTCTGGCGGCGGATTCGCCATTCGTTCGCAGCCGGGGCAAGGCACGACAGCGACACTGTGGCTGCCGATTACCGATGCCGATACGTTGTGTCGGGATGAAACTGCGGATGAAGTGTCCAGGCCGACGCGCCCGGTCAGGGTACTGCTGGTGGACGATGAAGCCATCGTGCTTCAGGCCACGGCAATGCAGTTGCGTGACCTGGGGTATGAAGTGAAAGCGGTCATGAGCGCGGCCGAGGCCGAGCAGGTGCTGGAGCAGGGGTTTGCCGTGGAAGTGCTGGTGACCGACCAGATGATGCCCGAGCGTACCGGCGCCGAGTTCGCCCAGGGGCTGCGGCGGCGTATGCCAGGGCTGCCGGTGTTGATCATCACCGGCTTTGCCAACCTTACGCCCAGTGAGCTCTGTGGTTTCGAGGTGTTGCGCAAGCCGTTCCGGCAGGCGGAGCTGGCGCAGAGCCTGGCGCGGTTACTGCCGCTGGTTTGCGCGCAAGCCGAGCGCTGACGCTGGTTTTGCTGAGCGTGGGCATTTTTTGTGGGGGCGGCGGTTCGGCGCCCCGACTTGCCCGCGAATACGGGCGCAGCCCGTGCCATACAAAGCGGTGCCCTTTTCGCGGGCAAGCCCGCTCCTACAGATCCAGCTCTCACAGATCCAACGGACAGGGTGCAAGGCCGTTACAGGTGTTGTGTCAGCACTTTGTCCAGCAACTGGCACACCTGCTCGGCCGAATATGGCTTGGCCAGGAAGGCGAAGCCCTGGTGGCCGCCTTCGGCAATGGCATCACTGTAGCCGGAGGTGAGGATCACCGGCAGTTGCGGCCTGGTGCGGCGCAGTTCCCGGGCCAGAGCCAGGCCTCCCATGCCGGGCATTACCACGTCGGAAAACACCACATCGAAGCCCCGTGGTGTCATGTGCAACTGCGCCAGTGCATCCTCGGCACTGGTCGCCCAGCTGATCTGGTAGCCATGGTCCTTGAGAATCTGCGCGGTAAAGCTGCCGACGTCGCGGTTATCCTCCACCACCAGGATGCGCCGTGGCCGGCTGTCGATCGATGGGTTTGCCGCGCTGGCGAGGCTTTGTTCAGCTTCCGGTGTCGGGACCTGAGGCAGGTACAGGGTGAAGGTGGTGCCCTGGCCTGGCACGCTGGTGACCTGCACATCGCCGCCGGACTGCTTGACGAAGCCGAACACCTGCGAAAGGCCCAGGCCCGTGCCGTGGCCCGAGGGCTTGGTGGTGAAGAATGGGTCGAAGATGCGCTCCAGCAGTTCGTGGGCGATCCCGACGCCGCTGTCGATCACCGAGATCGCCGCGAACACGCCCGGCTGCCCCGCTTGCCCACGTTGCCCCGGCATCACCTGGTCAGGCTGCAGGTGCAGGCGCAGCGTGCCTTCGCCGCTCATGGCGTCGCGGCCGTTGATCATCAGGTTGATCACCGCCGTTTCCAACTGGCCGAGGTCGGCGCGGATATGGCAGGGCGTGTCGGGCAGCTCAAGTTTGACCTGGATCCGTGCGCCGGTAGCGGTGTCGAGCATTTCGGCCATCGCCGCCAACTGCGGCCCGACTTCGAACACTTGCGGGCTCAGGGCCTGGCGCCGCGCGAAAGCGAGCAGTTGGCCAGTGAGCTTGGCGCCGCGATCGACGGTGTCTGAGACGGTCTTGAGGTAGCGCTGGCGGCGGCTGTCGTCGAGGTCCGGGCGCTGCAGGAAATGCAGCGACGAGCGGATGATGGTCAGCAGGTTGTTGAAGTCGTGGGCGACGCCCCCGGTGAGCTGGCCGATGGCTTCGAGCTTCTGGGCCTGACGCAGCACGGCCTCGGTGTGCAGCAACTGTGCGGTACGTTCTTCGACACGCTGCTCAAGGGTAACGTTGAGCGACTCGAGCGCCTGCACCGCTTCGTGTACTTCGGCGTGTGCCTGAACCCGCTGGATGTGCGCCCAACTGCGTTCGGTGACTTCGCTGATCAGCGCCTGTTCGTAGCCGGTCCAGACACGCGGCTGCTTGTCATGGATGGCCATCAACGCCGTCAGGCGCCCATCCTTGATCAGCGGCATGCAGATGGTCGCCGTGATGCCGATGGCCTGGAAGGTCGCGGCCTCCTGCGGTTCGAGCTCGCTTAGGTTGTCGTTGATCACCAGCGTCAGCCCCGCGCGCAGGCGCTGCACGGCGAGGCGGCCGAAGTCGGCGAGATGGTACTGGCCGAGCAGGCGTGGCGAGCCGGGCGTGACCCAGTCGCCGCAGATGGTGAAGCCGTCCTGATCGGGCTCCATCACGGCGTAGGCGCAGCTCGACAGACGCAGGTGTTCGCCCAGCTTGCGGGTGGTGATGGCCAGGATCCGGTCCGGGTCGGTGGCGTTGGCCACGGCGCGGCCGAGGTCGTCGAGGAAGTTCAGGCGGTGGTTGGCGACCACGCTGGCCGTGGTTTCGGTGACAGTGTCGAGCATGCCGACGATCTGGCCGTCCTGGTCGCGGATCGGGCTGTAGCAGAACGTGAAGTAGGCACGCTCCGGCCCGTTGTGGCGGTCGATGACCAGCGGGAAGTCTTCGATGTATACCGCCTCGCCGCCCAGGGCGCGGCGGGCCATGGCGCCGATATCGTTCCAGGCTTCATGCCAGACGTGGCTGAAGGGCCGACCGAGGGCTGGGGGCTTGCCGCCGAGGATTTCGCTGAAGGCGTCGTTGTGCAGGGTGATCAGGTCATTGCCCCACAGCACTGCTTGCGGGAAGCGCGAGGCCAGGCACAAGGCCACGGTAGTCTTGAGCACGTCGGGCCAGGCATCCAGTGGGCCCAGGGGCGTTTTTGCCCAGTCGTGATTGCGGATGCGTTCGGCCATGAGCCCGCCGCCTTCCAGCCATTTCGCCATGAGGTTTGCCGCTTCGTTTGCATGGAAGGGATAGGTTGCACCGAGAATGTCGGGCTGGCGAGAAATTTGTGGGGTTGTTTGGGTGCCGGGCCGTTGCGCGATAGGCGCGGGCCTGCTCAGCGCATGAAGTGCACTTTGCCGGTGTCGTCATTGCCCATGTAGATGCCATACACCCCGGCCTGGCGTTCGAGGATGTAGCGTTCGAGGATCTGGCGGATCGCCGGGTAGTAGATTGCGTCCCAGGGAATGTCCTCGGGCGCGAAGAAACGATAATCGAGGGTCTCGGCGCCGAACTGGCCCGTCTCTTCGCTGGCGATGGCGCGGAAGATGATGTACACCTCGCTGATCTGCGGCACGCTGAAGATCGAGTAGGGCGAGACGATGTCGGCGCGTACGCCGGTTTCTTCCCAGACTTCGCGCAGCGCCGCTTGCTCGGTGGTTTCGCCGGCCTCCATGAAGCCTGCAGGCAGGGTCCAGGTCCCGGGGCGTGGCGGGATGGCACGTTGGCACAGCAGGTACTTGCCGTCGCGTTCGATGATGCAGCCGGCGATGATCTTCGGATTGATGTAGTGGATATAGCCGCAGGCGGGGCAGTGCAGGCGCTCGTGGGTGTCGCCGCTGGGAACGCCCCGGTCCAGTGCCGTGGTGCAGTGCGGGCAGTAGCGCGGGGCGTTGGGCATGATCGGTGGCCTGTGTGGGGGTTAAATGCGTGGATCCTTCAGCGCCAGGGGCTCGACCATGTCGCGGACCTTGGCATTGTCGTCCTGCTTCTGGCGCAGGTAGTCCAGCGCGACCTTGGCGGCGGCGCGTACATGGTCGACCGACGCCTGGTGAGCGGCCAGCGGATCGCCGCTCTTGATGGCCTCGACCATCTTCTCCATTTCACGGTTGCTGGCGCCGCGGCGGTTTTCCTGCGAGACCGAGGTGGCGCGCAGATAGCTGATACGGGCCTGCAACTGACGCAGCTGGGTGGCGGCGACGTGGTTGCCGGAGCCTTCGAGCAGCACATCGTAGAAGCCCTGTACCGAATCGAGCACCTGCTGCAGTTCGCCTTCCTCCAGCGCTTCGCGGTTCACGTCCAGGGCGCGCTCCAGGGCGCGGATGTCCTTGGCTTTGGCGTTGAGGGTGAACAGCTGGACGATCAGGCCTTCGAGCACGCAGCGCAGCTCGTAGATGTCGCGGGCGTCTTCCAGGGTGATGATGGCCACGCGCGGGCCCTTGGCGTCGGCGAACTCCACCAGGCCCTCGGACTCGAGGTGGCGCAGGGCTTCACGCACCGAGGTGCGGCTGACGCCGAGACGGTCGCACAGGTCGCGCTCGACCAGGCGGTCGCCCGGCAGCAGGTGGAAGTTCATGATCGCCCCGCGCAGCTTGTCGAGCACGATTTCGCGGAGCGTGACGGGGTTGCGGTTGACCTTGAAGCTGTCGTCGAGTGGCTGGCGTTTCATCAGGTGCGCTCTTTATGAGGCTGTTGCGCCAACGTCGGAGTGCCCCGAACCCAGGCGCTCCTTGCAGTGGTTCGAACAGCCCGCTGTTAACGGGTTGGCTCCGCATCGGCTTCGGCGAACGCTTCGCGGGCCAGGCGGAAGCTGTCCACCGCCGCGGGCACGCCGCAATAAATGCCGACCTGGAGCAGGATTTCGCGAATCTGTTCACGGCTCAGGCCATTGCGCAAGGCGCCGCGGATATGCAGCTTGAGCTCGTGGGGCCGGTTGAGGGCGGAAATCATCGCCAAGTTTATCATGCTGCGCTCTTTGAGCGATAAGCCGTCGCGGCCCCAGACATGGCCCCAGCAATACTCGGTGACCAGCTCCTGGAGTGGCTTGGTGAAGTCGTCGGCGTTCTGGATGGAGCGGTTGACGTAGTCCTCGCCCAATACCTGGGTGCGGATCTGCAGGCCCTTCTCGTACTTTTCATTGCTCATTGCAGTGCTCCGAATGAAAACAGGGGCCGCAACCGAGGGTGAGACGATTAGCGCGGCCCCAAGAAACAGGGTCATCGGCGTGGGCTTCTTCGCGGGTAAACCCGCTTCTACAGGGATCGCACAAATTCTGAACCCTGTGCAGTCCCTGTGGGAGCGGGTTTACCCGCGAAGCAGCCCGCGCGGTCTATCAGCCCAGCGAGGGCAGGGCACCCAGCTTGCCCTTGTGATAGACCATCGGCGTCACCGGCTCGGCCGGCAGCACCAGGTTTTTCACCGCACCGACGATGATCGCGTGATCGCCGCCGTCGTACTCGCGCCACAACTCGCACTCGATGATCGCCGTGGCCTTGGCCAGCAGCGGGTTGCCCAGCTCGCTCAGGTGCCAGTCGATGCCTTTGGCCTTGTCCTTGCCTTTACCTGCAAAGGCGTAGGCCTCGGCGGTCTGGTCGGCCGACAGCAGGTGAATGGCGAACTGCTTGCTGTCGCGCAGTATCGGGTAGGTGTCGGAGGCGTAGTTGGGGCAGAACAGCACCAGCGCCGGCTCGATCGACAGCGCGCTGAAGGCGCTGGCGGTGATGCCGACGATGCCGCCATCGCCATCGAGCGTGGTGACCACGGTCACGCCGGATGGGAAGGAGCCCATCACGTCTTTGTAGATGCCAGGTTCGATCATCTCGTGCTCCTTCTCAACGCATCACAAACGGATCGGGCATCGGCGCCGTGGACAGGTTGATCCACACGGTCTTCAGCTCGGTATAGGCCAGCACCGAATCGATGCCGCTCTCGCGGCCGTAGCCGCTGTTCTTGAAACCACCGATCGGCGCCATGGCCGAGACCGCGCGGTAGGTGTTGACCCAGATGATCCCCGAGCGCACGTCGCGCGCCAGGCGATGGGCGCGGCCCAGGTCGCGGGTCCAGATGCCGGCGGCCAGGCCGAACTGCGAGTCGTTGGCCATGGCCAGCGCTTCTTCCTCGGTCTTGAAGCGGATCACCGCGGCGACCGGGCCGAATACTTCTTCCTGCATGATGGTCATCGAGTTGCTGTCGCACTCGAACAGGGTCGGCTCGTAGAACCAGCCGTCGCCTTCGACCTCGGCGCGCTTGCCACCCAGGCGCAGCTTGGCGCCCTCGGCCTTGGCCGCAGCGACCAGACCTTCGACCACGGCCAGTTGCTGGGCGGTGGCCATCGGGCCCATCTCACTGGCATCGTCCTGCGGGTTGCCGATGCGGATGCGCTTGGCCCGCTCGATCAGGCGCTCGACGAACTCGTCGAAGATCTCGTCCTGCACCAGCAGGCGCGAGCCGGCCACGCAGCTTTGCCCGGAGGCGGCATAGATGCCGGCCACTGCGCCATTGATGGCGCTGTCCAGGTCGGCGTCGGCGAAGATGATGTTCGGCGACTTGCCGCCCAGCTCCAGCGACAGCTTGGCGAAGTTCTCGGCGCTGCTGCGCACCACATGGCGGGCTGTGGCGGCGCCGCCGGTGAAGGCGATCTTGCGTACCAGCGGATGACGGGTGAGCGCAGCACCGGTGCTTGGGCCGTAGCCGGTGACCACGTTGACCACGCCCGCCGGGAAGCCGGCTTCCAGCGCCAGGCGGGCCAGCTCCAGGATAGTGGCTGACGCATGCTCGGAGGGTTTGAGTACGATGGTGTTGCCCGCAGCCAGGGCCGGGGCGAGCTTGATCGCGGTGAGGTACAGCGGGCTGTTCCACGGAATGATGCCCGCCACCACGCCGATGGGCTCGTGCACGGTGTAGGCGAACAGGTCGGGCTTGTCCAGCGGCAGGGTGCCGCCTTCGAGCTTGTCGGCAAGGCCTGCGGTGTAGTGGAAGAACTCCGGCAGGTAGCCGACCTGGCCGCGGGTCTCGCGGATCAGCTTGCCGTTGTCGCGGCTTTCGAGCTGGGCCAGGTGCTCCTTGTTCTCGGCGATCAGGTCACCCAGGCGGCGCAGCAGCTTGCCCCGTGCGGTGGCGGTGAGCCCGCGCCAGGCCTTGCTGTCGAAGGCACGCTGGGCGGCCTGTACCGCCAGCTCGACGTCCTGCTCGCCGGCGTCGGGCAATTGTGCCCAGGGCTGGGCGGTGGCCGGGTCGAGGCTGTCGAAGGTCTTGCCGCTCTGGGCATCGCGCCACTGGCCGTCGATGCACATCTGGAAACGAACGAGGGTCATGCAACTATCCCCTTGGCGGATTCGGTGAGGGTGCGGGCTTGGCTCAGGAAGTCCAGCAGCATGCGGTTGACTTCGCGCGGAGCCTCAACGGGCATCATATGCCGTTGTTCGGGCAGGACCACGCTGCGGGCGCCGGGAATGCGCGCGGCGAGCTGGCGGGTCATGGCCGGGGTGGAGCCGGAATCGAGTTCGCCGGTGGCGATCAGCGTTGGCACCTGGATGCTGCCCAAGTCCGCTTCGCGGTACATGTCCTGGGTGGCGAACAGCGAATAGGTGGTGTGGTAGCCCTGGGGGTCGTTGCTGGCCAGCACCTGGCGGATGGCCGCGACCTGGGCCGGGTTGGCCGCCTTGTACTCGCGGCTGAACCAACGGTCCAGCGCCGCGTCGACGTTGGCGTCCGGACCAAGCTCGGCAGCCTGCGCGGCGCGGGCGATGACACCGGCGCTCTGCTCGGGGCTGCGGTTGAACACGCTGTTGAGCACGACCAGTGCCGACAGCCGCTGCGGGTAGTGCAGGGCGAAGGCGCGCGCGACCAGTCCGCCCATGGAGAAGCCGATGACGGTGGCCTGGGGGATCTGCAGGTGGTCGAGCAGTTCGGCGAGCTGGGTGGCGTAGCCTTGCAGGTCGGTGTCCGGCGCGGGCAGCGCGCTCTGGCCATGGCCGAGCATGTCGTAGGCGATGACCCGGTAGTCGGTGGACAGGCCGACGAACTGGCCACCCCACATTTCCTTGTTCAGGCCCACGCCGTGGATCAGCACCACGGGTTGGCCCTGGCCGAGGCTCAGGTAGCTGGTCCCGGCAGGTGTACGTTCAGCGACAGGCTGAATCATGGATGGCGCTCCTTGAAAGGCCGGTGCCGTGACGCTTGGCTCCGGCCTGTCTGCTTATTGTTATTGAGCGTTGGCTTTCTCGGCAGCCAGTTCTTCCAGGTCGATGTAGCGGTTGCCGATGCGCGGGTGCAGGCGGCCGCCGTCGGAGGCGCCCAGGACCACGACGATCTCGTCGGCGCGCGGGGCGTCTTCGATCTGCATTTCCAGGGTGATGTAGTGCGAGCGCAGGCCTTCGTCGTCCTTCTGCATCATCGGGATCTGGATCGAGGTGCCCGGGCCTCCGCGCTTGTTGGTGAAGCTCAGGTAGCTCTTGGCCTGGACCGCTTCACGGTAGTGGTTGCCAAAGCGCAGGGTGTGGATCACCGCCGACGCGTGCTCGATCTCACCCTCGGCACCGACCACGGCCGCCTTGCCGTATGCCTCGATCTTGTCGGCTCCGCCGATGGCGGCGGTCAGGCGCTCGACCATCAGCGCACCCAGTTCGGAGCAGTTGGCGCGGATTTCCGGCTTGAGGTCTTCGACGAAACCACGGCCAGCCCATGGGTTCTTGATCACCACGGCCAGGCCGACCATGGTCACGGGTTTGTCGGTGGCCTTGCCGCCTTCGATGCGTGTTTCTTCGGAGTAGGTGACGATCTTGCGGATTTCGAAACTCATGGGGGGCTCCTGGATTTTTGGGTTATCAGGCTTTGTTGTCTGATGGTATACCATAATATTGGATGTGCAAGAGGAATGCTGAATTTCTCTTGTACGGTTGCCGGTTAGGGCCCTATCGCGGGCAAGCCCGCTCCTGCAGGGCGCGAGAGGGCTGCTACAGGCAAAAAAATGCCCACCCCCGCACGCAGGAGCGGGCCGTTCCCGCAATCAATCAGACAAAAGGCATTCAGCTGAACGCAGGCACCACTTCCTTGATGAACAGCTCCAGCGATTTGCGTTTCTCTTCGTGCGGCAGGCTGTTGTCACACCAGAAGCTGAACTCGTCGACGCCAAGCTCCTGGTAGTACTTGATCCGCGCGATGATCTCTTCGGGGGTGCCGATCATGGTGTTCTTGCGGATGTTCTCCAGCGCGAACGCCGGCACCTCGGCGAACTTGGACTCGGGGCTGGGCTCCAGGAATCCGTTGACCGGGGTGGTCTTGTTACCGAACCAGGCATCGAAGGTGCGATAGAAGCGCGAGATCGCCTGGGCGCCGATCTTCCAGCCATCAGGCTCGGCCGGGCTGTGCACGTGGGTGTGGCGCAGCACCATCAGTTGCGGGCGCGGCACGTCTGGGTTGTTGTCCAGGGCGGCCTGGAACTTGTTCTTCAGGTCCAGCACCTCTTCGTCACCCTTCATCAGCGGGGTGACCATGACATTGCAGCCATGCTTGACCGCGAAGTTGTGCGAGTCCGGGTCACGGGCGGCGATCCACATCGGTGGCATGCCGTGCTGCACTGGCTTGGGCACGCTGGTAGAGGTGGGGAAGTTGTACACCTCGCCTTCATGGGCGTAGTCGCCCTGCCACAGGGCGCGAACCGCCGGGACCATCTCGCGCAGGGCCTTGCCACCGTCGGTGGCGGGCATGCCACCGGCCATGCGGTCGAACTCGAACTGGTAGGCGCCGCGGGCCAGGCCCACTTCCATGCGGCCGTTGCTGATCACATCGAGCAGGGCGCATTCGCCCGCCACGCGGATCGGATTCCAGAACGGCGCGATGATGGTGCCGGCGCCCAGGCGAATGGTCTCGGTACGGGCAGCCAGGTAGGCCAGCAGCGGCATGGGGCTGGGCGAGATGGTGTATTCCATGGCGTGGTGTTCGCCGATCCATACGGTGCTGAAACCGCCGTGCTCGGCCATCAGGGTCAGTTCGGTCAGGTCTTCGAACAGCTGGCGGTGGCTGACCTGGTCATCCCAACGTTCCATGTGTACGAACAGCGAAAATTTCATGGGGCTTTCCTCGGAGCTTGTTGTGGTCGATGTGGGGACGGCGCGGCACAGGGAAACAAGCCGCGTCCGGAATGACACCGGCTTTGCCGGTGATCGCGGGACGAGCCCGCTCCCACAGAGTCTTGCGTCGAACTGCAGGTATCAGGCGAAGGCGGGCAGGCTTGCCATCTTGCCGCGGCAGTAGACCATCGGTCGTGGGGCGTCCTCAGGCACGATCAGGTTGTGTACCTTGCCGACCATGATGGCGTGATCGCCGCCTTCGTATTCGCGCCACAACTCGCACTCGATGATCGCGGTGGCCCCGGCCAGCAGCGGGTTGCCCAGCTCGCTCAGGGTCCACTGGATGCCGCTGGCCTTGTCCTTGCCTTTTTTGGCGAATGCATAGGCTTCGGCCTGCTGTTCGCCGGACAGCAGATGAATGGCGAAGCGCTTCTGCTTGATCAGTACAGGATAGGAGTCGGAGCTGTAGTTGGGGCAGAACAGCACCAGCGGCGGATCCATGGACAGGGAAGAAAAGGCGCTGGCAGTGAGGCCGACGACCGAGCCGTCGTCGTCCAGGGTGGTGATGACCGTGACGCCGGACGGGAAGGAACCCAGGACGTGCTTGTAGACGGTTGCGTCGATCATGGCGTGTACCTCTAAGGGGCGTGCGGTGGTCCGCGTTTTTTATCGTTGATGTGTCTGATGGTATACCGTAATACCTATATTGCAAGCAGAATTTTCCACGCACCGGAACACACGATGAACGGTAAAGGCCCCGTATTCATTGGTCTTGACGACTAGAGCCCTGCGCCACAGTGGCGCACAACGCAGATCAGATGCGCTGAAAAAACGCGGCGCAGTGTTGTCAAAAGTTTGGAATACCATAATATGGTCTTCAGCTGAGAGGCCGCCTCGAGCGGTTTCCATACAACGATAAAAATGATCCTTTCGAGCTGAAATCCTATGTCCCAACCGTCGTCGCAACACCAGTTTGTCGAGAATCATACGGTCGATCATGTTCCCCCCTCCGAGCGCCACGGGAAGGCGCGCGACCTCTTCACCCTCTGGTTCAGCACCAATATCGCGCCACTGCCGATCGTCACCGGCGCTATGGTGGTCCAGGTGTTCCACCTGAACCTGCTGTGGGGCCTGGTCGCCATCGTGATGGGGCATCTGCTGGGCGGGATCGTCATCGCCCTGGCCTCTGCGCAGGGACCGCAGCTGGGCATTCCGCAGATGGTGCAGAGCCGCGGCCAGTTCGGGCGCTACGGCGCCTTGCTGATCGTGTTCTTCACCGCGCTGATCTATGTCGGCTTCTTCATTTCCAACATCGTCCTGGCGGGCAAGTCGATCCACGGTATCGCCCCGAGCGTGCCGATGCCCACGGCCATCGTCATTGGTGCCCTGAGCGCTACGGCCATCGGTGTGATCGGCTATCGCTTCATTCATAGCCTGAACCGCATCGGTACCTGGGTGATGGGCTCGGCGTTGCTGGCCGGCTTCATCATGATGTTCGCCCAGGAACTGCCGGCAGACTTCTTCAGCCGCGGCGCCTTCAACCTGTCGGGCTTCATCGCCACGGTGTCGCTGGGCACCATCTGGCAGATCAGCTTCTCGCCCTACACCTCGGATTATTCGCGTTACCTGCCGCGTGAGATCGGTATCGCCAAGCCGTTCTGGGCGACCTATTTCGGCGCGACCCTGGGCACCATCCTGTGTTTCAGCTTCGGGGCAGTGGCGGTGCTGTGCGTGCCGGAAGGTACTGATGCGATGGATGCGGTGAAGCAGGCCACCGGCTGGCTGGGGCCGATCCTGATGGTGCTGTTCCTGCTCAATATCATCAGCCACAACGCGCTCAACCTGTATGGTGCGGTGCTGTCGATCGTCACCGCGATCCAGACGTTCGTCGCTCACTGGACGCCGAGCGTGCGGGTGCGGGTAGTGCTGGCGTCGGTGATCCTGCTCGGGTGCGGGCTGGTGGCGCTGAATGCCTCGGCGGGGTTCATCGGCCAGTTCATCGGCCTGATCCTGGCATTGCTGCTGGTGCTGGTGCCCTGGGCGTCGATCAACCTGGTGGACTTCTACCTGATCAAGAAGGGCGAATACGACATCGCTTCGTTCTTCCGCGCCGATGGCGGGATCTATGGTCGCTTCAACCACCACGCCATCGTCGCCTATGTGTGCGGGATTCTGGTGCAACTGCCGTTCGCCAATACGGCGTTGTATGTGGGGCCGTATTCGAACATCGTCGAGGGTGCCGACCTGTCGTGGCTGTTCGGGTTGCTGGTGACGGTGCCGCTCTATTATTGCCTGGCGACTCGCGGCACGGCGGTGAAGGCGGGACGTGCAGTAGGTGTGAGCGACTAGTTGGTTGGCAAGAGGGCCGCAAAGCGGCCCCCGGTGTTTCAGTTCACACCTTGAACTGCGCCACCATCCCGTTCAATTCCACCGCCAGGCGCGACAGATCCTGCGCCGCAGCGCTGGTCTGGTTGGCGCCCGCCGAGGTCTGCATCGCCAGGTCGCGGATGTTCACCAGGTTGCGGTCCACCTCACGTGCCACCTGGGCCTGCTCTTCGGATGCGCTGGCGATCACCAGGTTGCGCTGGTTGATCGCGGCGATCGCCTCGGCAATCAGTTCCAGGGCCTGGCCCGCCGCCTGGGCAATCTCCAGGGTGCCGCTGGCACGGCCCTGGCTGCTGTGCATCGAGCCCACGGCGCGCTCGGTGCCGGTCTGGATACCCCCGATCATCTGTTCGATTTCTGCGGTGGACTGCTGGGTCCGGTGCGCCAGTGCCCGCACTTCATCGGCGACCACGGCAAAACCACGCCCGGCCTCACCGGCCCGTGCGGCTTCGATGGCGGCGTTGAGCGCCAGCAGGTTGGTCTGCCCGGCGATCGAGCCGATCACATCGAGCACGCGGCTGATTTCGTTGGCGCTGTTGGCCAGCTGTTCGATCTCGCTGGAGGTGCCGGTGACGTCCTCGACCAGTTGCTGGATCGAGCTCAGTGCCTGGTTGACCTGGTCGCGGCCATCGCGGGTGGTCTGGTCGGCGCCCTGGGAGGCGTCGGCGGTGCTGACCGCGTTGTTGGCCACTTCCTCGACGGCAGCGGTCATCTGGTTGACGGCCGTGGCGGCCTGGTCGATCTCGGCACTTTGCTGGTGCAGGCCGCGGCTGGTGTCTTCGGTGACGGTGTGCAGCTCTTCGGACGCCGAGGCCAGTTGGTCGGACGAGGCGGCGATCTTGCGGATGGTGTCGCGCAGGCTTTCCTGCATGCGGCTCAAGGCCCGCAGCAGCAGCGCCGGCTCGTCACGACCGACGATGCGGATTTCCTGTGTCAGGTCGCCGGTGGCCACGCGCTCGGCGACGCTCACGGCTTCGGCCAGCGGTACGACGATGCTGCGAGTCAGCAGCACGGCGATGGCCACCAGCGCGAGGATGATCACCACCAACGACAGCACGATCAGGGCAAAGGCTTCGTCATAGGCGTCACTGCTGCGCTGCGAGGCTTTGTCGGCGCCGTCGGAGTTGTACTGGATCAGGGTGCCGAGCGCTTTCATCATCGAGTCGGCGTATTCGGCCAGCGGGCCGTTGACCAGGCGTTTAGCCTCGACAATGTCGCCATTGGCCGCGGCATCGCGGATCGACTTCTGCAGGCCGTGGTAGCGCTGGGCGAGGGAGACGAAGTTATCGAACAGGGCGCGGTCGTCCTTTTCGATGATGGTCGATTCGTAGGATTTGATGCCTACCTCGAGCGAAGCATTGATCTCGCCGATGCGGCCGAGAGTTGCCTGGCGGACGGCGGGGTCTTCCTCGATCACGCTGCGCAGAGTCATGGCGCGGGCGCGACCGAGATTGGTGCTGACCTCGTTCAGATAAATGATCGCCGGAATCCAGGTGACACGGATCTCATCGGTGGCGCTGTCCATGCGCCGGGTTTCGTACAGCGATATCAAGCCCATGACCAGTACCAGGACGCCCAGCAGCGTAAATACGCTGGCTGCCCGGATACCGATCTTCATATTCCTTAACTGCATGGAGCTACTCCTTGAATGTGGCGTGCAGGCTTCAAGCGCTGGGGCGCGGGGCCGGAA
This sequence comes from Pseudomonas wayambapalatensis, assembly GCA_014268975.2. Taxonomy (GTDB): domain Bacteria; phylum Pseudomonadota; class Gammaproteobacteria; order Pseudomonadales; family Pseudomonadaceae; genus Aquipseudomonas; species Aquipseudomonas wayambapalatensis. Next base: position 2,429,989 of record CP077096.1, read on the forward strand.
CCGGCGAAAGGGCCAGGCGTCTCGGTGCGCTGCGGGAAAGTACAATATCCTTAAATTTAGTGGGTTTTTTGACGTCAATAATGCCACGGTGCCACTATTATTGACCAGTCATTCAATGTAACTACAGGTACAAACAGATCCGTCATTTTTTGACGGATCTGTCAGGTTTATTCGCTTAAACGATGGCGATCATTGGATCGGCAGCGGCCAGGGCCTTGCTGCGATCAGCCTCTGGCGGGTAGATCCACACCGAGTTGATCTGGCGCTTGAGCTGCTTGCCTTCGTCACCCTGCAGCTTCAGTTCACGTTCCCAACCTTCGCTGAACGCCGCGCCCCAGTCGCCCAGGTCGAGGCAGGTGACGTACTTGGGCTGGCGATACACCACCGGCGCCTCGCCGAGCAGGTCGGCCATGGCATTGTTGCCCGAGTGACGGCCCATGGGGATGGCATGCTGGCAGGTCATCAGCGCGTGGTTGCCCAGGTCATCGACTGCGGCCCAGGCCACGTCGCCGGTGGCGTAGATGTACTGCTGACCGATGACCTTGAGGTGCTCGTCGACGCGCAGGCGGCCCTGGGCATCGCGCTCGCCGGCGATCTGCGCGGTCAGCGGGCTGGCCTTGACGCCTGCGGTCCAGATCACCGTCTTGCTGGCGATGTACTCGCCGTTATCCAGGGTCACGCCACCGGTATCCACCGCGATCACCGAAGCATTGGTGAGCCATTGCACGCCGGCGTGCTGTGAGGCGGCAACGATGGCTGGGGTGATGCCTGCACCGAGGGCTGCGCCGACCTGTGCGCCGCGATCAATCACGATCACGCGGATATTGGCCTGCTCGCCGAGTACTGCGCGCAAGCGGGCAGGCATTTCGGTGGCGGTCTCGATACCGGTGAAACCGCCGCCGCACACCACCACGGTGTCGCGGGCCGGGGAGGCCGGCAGGCTGGCGAGGTCGGTCAGGTGCTGCTCCAGCTTGATCGCCGACTCCATCTGGTCGACATCGAAGCTGTGCTGGTCCAGGCCCGGTAAGGCGGGGCGGGCGACCTGGCTGCCGGCGGCCAGCACCAGGCGGTCATAACCCAGGTGGCGGGTCTGGCCATTGGCGTCGATATAGGTGACCGAGCGTGCGTCGGCATCGATGGATTGGGCATGGCCCTGGATGAAATTCACCCCTACAGCCTCGAACAGCTCGCCAAGCGGCGCTTTCATCGAGTGCACATCGGCCTCGTAGAAGCGCGGGCGGATGCGCAGCTCGGCCTGCGGTGCGAGCACGCTGATATGGATGTCGCCACGCTTGGCGAGGTCGAGCAGGCGGGCGGCACTCAGGGCGCTCCAGACGCCGGCAAAACCGGCACCGATGATCAGGATGTGTGGATTCATGGACAGGCTCCGCGAGAGGGTCGAAGGGTTTTGGGTCGAGGTTCGGCGTGCGTTGCTGCGCTTGCCGAGTAACTACGACTATATTGGTCGTAGTTTAAAGCGACAAGCTTTTTTTTAACGGGCAGTCGCGGGCGGCCCTCGCTTTGCAGGTAAAGCAGCGATAAATTAGGGGTTCTGGGCGATTGAAAAAAATAGGCGGGCGACCGGTGGTGGCCGACGGCCCCATTTTTCAATCTGACGGTGAATTTAGCCCTTTGAATTACATAGGAATGCCAAAATGACTTAACAGTTGACTGTCAAGTTTCTCTGAGTTTTGTCGAAAATAGTCACTGTAACACCCAAATCATGCCAAAGATTTGAGATCTAAAATTAAGAGAATTAATTATTTTTCTGAGGATTTAAGGGACTTGATGTAGTCATGTACATCTTTTTTTGACAGCAAAGGGGTCGCTGTGGCAGAAGATAACGGGTAGCGCGCGATGAGTTTGCCTGTTTTAATTAGAGCTTCTGCGTACTTGGGTTTTAGAATGAGATTGGCTTGTGGGCAAGTGTAATAGTTACTAAAATTTCATTGAATCGCCCCTGGTTTCGTAGACACCTCCAAGCCTCATAATGAGGTCCAAATAGGAGGTGCCATGAGTCGTCAGCGTTATCCCGAAGAATTCAAGATCGAAGCGGTCAAGCAAGTGATCGAAAAAGGCAAGCCTGTCGCCGATGTCGCCCAGCGCTTGGGCATGTCCGTTCACAGCCTCTACGCCTGGATCAAGCTCTACAGCAAACCCCAAGAGCAGCGTCAGCAAGACGATGACCAGCAAGCCGAACTGCGCAAGCTGCGCGCCGAACTCAAGCGCGTGACGGAAGAGCGAGACATCTTAAAGAAGGCCGCCGCGTACTTTGCAAAGGAGTGCGGCTGAAGTACGCCTTCATCAAGAAGCACTCGACGGATTACCCGGTGCGGCGCCTTTGCCAAACCCTCAAGGTGCATCCCAGCGGCTACTACGCCTGGTTGGCCGAGCCTCAATCTGCCCGAGCAAAAGAAGATCATCGCCTGCTTGGCTTGATCAAACATGCTTGGCTCGAAAGCGGAGGTGTGTACGGCTACCGAAAAATTCATGATGACCTGCGTGAGCTGGGAGAGGAATGCGGGCGGAATAGAGTCGGTCGTCTGATGCAGGCAGAGGGGTTGCGTTCGCAAACGGGCTATCGCCGTCGTCCTGGGTTTTATGGCGGAAAACCAACTGTGGCCTCGCCCAACCACCTTGCCCGGCAGTTCAAGGTCAGTGAGCCGAATAAGGTCTGGGTGACCGATATCACCTACATCCGTACCTATGAAGGGTGGCTGTACCTGGCGGTAGTGCTTGATCTGTTCTCTCGCCAAGTCATTGGTTGGTCAATGAAGCCCAGAATGAGCAGCGACCTGGCCATCGACGCCATGCTGATGGCCGTGTGGCGACGCAAGCCACAGCAGCAAGTGATGATTCACTCAGACCAAGGCAGTCAGTTCAGTAGCTCAGACTGGCAAAGCTTCCTGAAGGCCAACAATGTGATCAGCAGCATGAGTCGACGGGGAAACTGTCACGACAATGCTGTAGCCGAGAGCTTTTTCCAGCTTTTGAAGCGGGAACGAATCCGACGAAAGATCTACGCAACGCGTGACGAAGCCCGAAGTGATATTTTCGATTACATCGAGATGTTCTATAACCCCAAGCGTCGACACAGCGGTGCTATGCAGCTGTCTCCAGTAGAGTATGAGAAACGCTATTTTCTGAGCTTGGAGAGTGTCTAGAAGACCAGGGGCGATTCACTGCGTGAGCTGGGAGAGGAATGCGGGCGGAATAGAGTCGGTCGTCTGATGCAGGCAGAGGGGTTGCGTTCGCAAACGGGCTATCGCCGTCGTCCTGGGTTTTATGGCGGAAAACCAACTGTGGCCTCGCCCAACCACCTTGCCCGGCAGTTCAAGGTCAGTGAGCCGAATAAGGTCTGGGTGACCGATATCACCTACATCCGTACCTATGAAGGGTGGCTGTACCTGGCGGTAGTGCTTGATCTGTTCTCTCGCCAAGTCATTGGTTGGTCAATGAAGCCCAGAATGAGCAGCGACCTGGCCATCGACGCCATGCTGATGGCCGTGTGGCGACGCAAGCCACAGCAGCAAGTGATGATTCACTCAGACCAAGGCAGTCAGTTCAGTAGCTCAGACTGGCAAAGCTTCCTGAAGGCCAACAATGTGATCAGCAGCATGAGTCGACGGGGAAACTGTCACGACAATGCTGTAGCCGAGAGCTTTTTCCAGCTTTTGAAGCGGGAACGAATCCGACGAAAGATCTACGCAACGCGTGACGAAGCCCGAAGTGATATTTTCGATTACATCGAGATGTTCTATAACCCCAAGCGTCGACACAGCGGTGCTATGCAGCTGTCTCCAGTAGAGTATGAGAAACGCTATTTTCTGAGCTTGGAGAGTGTCTAGAAGACCAGGGGCGATTCAAAGATCAGCTCCAGCCTAGCTTGAACAAGCATGTATGGTTAGAAAGCGGGTGGGTGTATGGCTATCGCAAGATTCACGATGAACTGAGAGAGCTAGGAAAGATCTGCGAACGAAATCGAGTCGGTCGCTTGATGCAGGCAGAGAGGCTGCGTTCGCAAACGGGCTATCGCCGTCGTCCAAGGGTTAAAGGCGCAGAGCCAGCAGTAGTATTGCTCAACCACCTTGCCCGGAAGTCCAGGGGCAGTGAGCCGAACGATTTATCATGCCAAGAGTGAGAAAGTTTTTGTGGAAGTCATTTGATTTCGCTATAAGGTTTGGCTTGAGTTTTGCGTTCGCCTCTTCTCGAGTTGCTTCTTGCCAAGCCTTGTTATGACTACAGTCTCCCCAAAAGCTCAAAAAATAAATCACCTAGCTTGATTCAATTTTGCAAATAATTGATAGCATTGATCCTGCTCAATTTTACAAGCCGTTACCTGGCGATTGAAAGATTAAGTTCGGCAACTAAAGAGTGTAAGTGGGTCTATGGTGTTTTTTGTTCGGTTGCCTGCATCAATAATGGTTTATTTTTGCGGACTAATATTTCTACTCCATAAAGTGCGACCATAGGTATGGCATGAAGTCACTATGGTTCATAAAAATATGATCCGCACTTTCGCACTCAGACGTCCACTGGGCAAGCACGCTCATTCACTAATGCCCTGAACTGTGTTTCTGTAAGTGGAATCTTTATTTTCTTTCCGTTACGGGTAATGGTGTGCCCTGAAAGCGTCATCACCTCATGGCCGGTCGCGGTAAAAATGGCACTCATAGGGTTTTTATTGAAAGGCGATACCTCTTCAAAAGTAATAATATGTCTGCTCCTCTCCAGTTCCCCAATGGAGGCGCGCCGGTAATCGATAGCGAAGCGGTATCCAATACTCCACTCTGTTGCCTCTCTTCGCTTATAGTTCAGGTGATAATACGAGGCCTCTTGCACGATCCGATATTCACTCCCGCCATACTCGACGACCTCACCATCCAGCGGCACCGACAAACGGGGACTATTCAACCCAAGGCCGATATCCACCACCCACACACGGGCATTCCACTCGACAATATTCAGAACGTGAGTGTCGGAGAAAGCGAACCACTGTTTTTCCGCATTATCGTAAATCGTGGCGGTAATCAGGCTGGCTACTAATCCACACTCCTCCATCACCAGGTGCAGCAGTGGGTTGAGTTCGTAGCAGAGGCCACCTTGCCCCTTGGTCAGAATTTTCTCGATAATGTAGGCTTGGCTCAATTGAATGTCAGGCGCATCGAAAACGCTCAAATTGTCGAAGGGCAACGAAATCAGGCTGCTGGCAATCATGCGGTTGATACCGTCATGATGCCAATCCATCGTTTTAGTCCAACCGATACGGCGGAAAAAAGCCGCGCTGATCCTGTTCATGACTCCACCTCCGTGAGTTACGATTCGCGAGCAATAAATGAGCGTAACACAGGTGCAATCACATTAGCCAGCACCTCGACATTATTCTTTACCAGAGCGAACGGTAAAGCCCCGGTATCCACGTGAGCCAGGAACTGTTGCTGCCTGTATAGCTGATACTGATACTTCATTTTGGCAAGGATCGTTTCAGGCGAGCCAATCATCATCGCATTATCAATCGCCAGCGAGTGGCGAAGGAAATCGATGGATACTGAATCAGAGCGTAATTCTCTCATCATACCGTTGAAATAAGGGTGAAACTCTTCAACCGCCTGCTCATCGCTCTGCGCGGTATGAAACCAACTGGTCGTGGTGATGGGCATGTCCTCCATCTTATGACCTGCGGCCACGGCCGCTCGTCGGTAAGCGTCGATCGCCGTTTTAAAGCTCAGGGAACTCCCAGCCAGAGTGGTCATCACCATCGACAAACCTCTGTTCGCTGCGGCAATTGCACTACTGCTGTGGCCACCAACGGCGTGCCAAATTTTTAGTTTTCCATGCAGTGGCTGCGGGTAGATCCGCGCATTTGTCAGAGGGGCGCGAAACCTTCCCTGCCAGTTGATCGGCTGTTGCTGTGCACTGGCTTCATTGATCATTGTAAGCAGCTCGAGCTTTTCATCAAACAGTGCTTCATAATCGTTGGGTGAATACCCCAGCAAGCCAAAGCCGCCGATCCGCGAACCACGACCAGCCACGATCTCCGCGCGCCCATTCGAGATCAGGTCCAGTGTGCTAAAATCCTCATACACCCTTACCGGGTCAAGGGTACTGATTACGCTGACCGAACTCATCAAAGTAATGTTTTTTGTCGCTTGTGCCACAGCTCCCAAAATCACGGTATGCGCTGAGCTGACAAATCCCTTTTCGTGACTTTCACCCAGTGCATAGATATCAAGACCGGCCGCTTCAGCCTGCATGGCCATGTCGATTAAATGCCTGACCCGTTCCTGTTCCGTGGATTTCTTACCGGTTATCGGATCTGTCAGATGGGCACCGATAGATGAGATGCCGATTTTGAATGGTGATGTATTGTTATTCATAATGAACTACTCAACGAATTCTTTCTTGCTGCTCAACAGGCAGAGGGGCTGGTTAGCTACCGATCTGCCATTGATTATTTGAGCAGGCCTAATTGCTTCATAAAGGAGCAGCCATCGTAAATAACCACTCATCGTTCAGTCCCTTTCTCATTCCAGTGGCAAATCGTCGCCATTTCCATTTCAGGGAGTTTACCAGTTGGATAAGTCAATGTGTCATCCTCCAACACCATCGGTTCTTATTTGAGTGGATGACGGCCTCAACGCTATGATGCCTCCAAGCGCCCCTGGCCTCAATGTGCTGGGTTGCTTTTTGCCGCACCGTGTAAATGAATTCTGCAGGAAACTGTCTTCCAGCATCAAGCCTCCAAATCATCGTCAGCACCAGGCGATAATGAACTCATTTCATTCAAGCATAGACCCGCCTAATGCCATTTCTGATCCTTTTTCTCGACTTTGACCCTTGAAAGTATCATTTCTGTCATTTACTAAAGGCCAATTATTCGCAAAAACCTCTAGGGAAACTCCGAACAAGTTGCTCATCAGCCGAAAATGGGCGGATTGGGGATGCCGAAAAGCCCGATTTTCAGAAGCTGATTATTGGATAACCAATGCAACGCCTTGGTTATCTGCCCTCACGGGCGCACCTCTCCCGCAGCAGGCAATAATTGCCGGCGCACCATCCACAGATTCGATAGGGCAAACAGCGTGGTCAGTTGCGCCGTGTTCTTGGCCAAACCACGGAAGCGGGTTTTCACATACCCGAATTGACGTTTGATCACTCGGAATGGATGTTCCACCTTCGCTCGCGCCTGCGCTTTGACCTTCTCGATCTTGCGCCTGGCTTTGTGGAGCACGCTGCGTTTGCTCAAGTGCTTGTAGGTGCTACGACGAGCCGCAATCTGCCAGATCACTGGCCGCCCTTCATGCTCCGGTCGTTTCTCCACGCCGGTATAACCCGCATCGGCACAGATGACATTTTCGTCGCCATGCAACAGGTGAGCGACCTCCGTTACATCAGCCACATTCGCCGCAGTGCCGTGGACGTGGTGCATCAGGCCCGACTCGGCATCGGCACCGATATGCGCCTTCATGCCGAAGAAGTACTGGTTACCCTTCTTCGTTTGATGCATCTCAGGATCACGCTTGCCGTCCTTGTTCTTGGTCGAACTGGGTGCGTGGATGATGGTGGCGTCGACGATGGTGCCCTGGCGCAACGACAGGCCTTTATCTCTCAGGTAATTGTTGATGGTCTCCAGAATGCCCGACGCCAGTTGGTGCTTCTCCAGCAGGTGCCGGAAATTCATGATCGTCGTGTCTTCGGGGATCGGAGCGCTGAGCGTCAGTCGCGCAAACTGGCGCATCGAAGTGATCTCGTACAGAGCCTCTTCCATGGCTGGGTCGCTCAGCGAGAACCAGTTCTGCAGCAGGTGAACACGCAGCATGGTTTCCAGTGGGTACGGCTTGCGACCACCGCCGGCCTTTGGATAGTGCGGCTCGATCAATGCCACCAAACCGCTCCACGGTACCACCTGTTCCATCTCGGCCAGGAAACGCTCGCGACGGGTTTGCTTTCGCTTACCGGCGTACTCGAAATCGGAAAAGCTCATCTGACTCATGGAATGGCGGGCTTGTAGAGGGCAGTTGGACGAAGGGCTATTTCAGCACAGGTCAGATGGCCTGTGCTGACTTGATCGGAGAATCCCTAAAAACATCTCAAATAGAGCTGGCCCTGTTCACCCTCGAGAATACCGTTTCCGTAAATAATAACTGACGAAAAAATTACCCAAGTGAGTGGAGAGGAATGGATTTCATTAAAGGTGTCAAGTCATCCTGACATCGTGTCTACGTTTCGTGACAAGTGGCCGACGGCTTTGCCAGTTTCTGGAGAAGGGCGTACTATTTGCGACAAATTTGGTCGGAGATTGATATGTCGTTATACAGCGCGGGCGTCGAGTACGGCATTCACTGCCTGCTGTTTCTCATCGACGAGCGCGGCGACAGCCGCGAGTCCAGCGTGCGCGATCTCGCCGAACTGCAAGGGGTGCCGCAGGAATACCTGGCCAAGGTCTTCACCAAACTGGCGCGTGCCGGGCTGGTGGCGGCCACCGAAGGCGTGCGCGGCGGTTTTCGCCTGGCCCGGCCTTCGGATGAAATCACCGTGCTGGATATCGTCAATGCCATCGATGGGCCGAAGAAGATCTTCGATTGCCGCGAGATCCGCGAGCGCTGCTCGCTGTTCGACGGCACGGCGCCAGGATGGGCAACCGAGGGCACCTGTGCCATCCATGCGGTGATGCTCAGCGCGCAGAAACGCATGGAAGAGGCACTGGCCCAGCAGACCATCCTCGACCTGGCGCGGCGTTTCGGGCGCAAGGCGCCGGCCGAGTTCGGGCAGAAGGTCAACGACTGGATGAGCGAGCGGCGCGATGGCAAGGGTGGGGCGGCGGAAATCGCGCTCAAGCAGCTCTAGTCGGTGGCGCTTCCGTAAAACACTGCCAGCCAGACTGTCGTCGCATCGGCTTGCGTCCACTCTACGCGGTGCCTGCAATGTGGCGGGATATCCAGGTGGTCGCCCGCCTTTAGTATGCGTGTTTCGCTCTCGTGCTCCAGGCGTAACCCGGCGCTGCCGCTGAGTACCACCACCCACTCGCCTTCGGCCTGGTCGTACCAGAAACCGGGCGGGCTGCATTGGCCGCTGGAGACGATGCGCTCGATGCGCAGTCCCGGGCGGCGCAGCAGCTCGTCGAATTGCTCGGCTGTTGCAGGGTCGAGCGGGGGCAGGGGGCTGAACAGGTTGTCGGGCATGGACGTTTGCCTTTCTTGATTCCGGACTGTGATTGTAGGAAGGTTCCGGGATTTTCTGCACGGAACCACGCCAATGGACAAGCTGCTAGCCATCAAGATGTTCATGGCGACTGTTGAGGCTCAGGGCTTTTCCGCTGCCGGCCGAAGGCTCGGGGTCGCGACCTCGTCGGTGACGCGTCTGGTCGATGCGTTGGAAAGCGAGCTGGGTACCAGCCTGCTCAACCGCTCGACCCGGCAGGTCAGCCTGACCGAGGCGGGCGTCGGCTACTATCAGCGCGCCCGCGCTATCGTCGCGGCCCTGGCCGAGGCCGATGCCAGCGTCGCTGATCGTGGACAGGAGCCGGTGGGCGTGCTCCGCCTGTGCCTGCCTGTGGAGTTCGGGCGGCGGATGATCGCGCCACACCTGGGGCGCTTCATGGCCCGCTACCCCGCGCTGGAGCTGGATATCGACCTGAGCGATCGCTTCGACGATTTGCTCGACGGGCGCTATGACCTGTCCATTCGCCTGGGTGATCCGGCGCCGAGCGACGAGCTGGTCAGCCGTACCCTGGGCACTTTCGAGCGCTGGCTGGTGGCCAGCCCGGACTACCTGGCCAGCCATCCTGCGCTCGAGCACCCCGCGCAACTGAGCGAGCATGCCTGCTTGCGCTTTCGCTATGGTGGCCTGGGGCGACCGTGGCAACTGCGCCAAGGTGATGAGCTGATCGAGGTGGATGTGACCGGGCCCTTGCGCTGCGCCAACTCCGATTTACTGCGCGAGGCGGCGGTGGCGGGCAGTGGTGTCAGCCTGCTGGCTGACTGGTTGGTACGGGACGATGTTACTGCCGGGCGTCTGGTGCGGTTGTTCCCGGGCTGGCAGGTCAATCCGATCGCTGCCAGTGGCAATATCAACGCCTTGTATCTGCCCAACCATCGTTGGTCGCGGCGGGTAACGGCTTTCATCGAGTTCTGCGAGTCGTTGCTCAGGCCTTGAGCGTAGTGGCGTTGCGCCTGGCGCAACGGCGCTTTGCGCTGTGGCCCGATTCCCTCGGCAGGCCCTGGCCGCTAAGGTGCGTGGCATGTCTTGCCATGTGTGAAGAATCTGAAATGACTGCTTCTTTAGCGACATCCTCTACATCCGGCACATCACTGAGCCGAGGTCTGGTGACGCTGCTGGCGTTCTGCTGTGGTGCCATCGTTGCCAACATCTACTACGCCCAACCCATCGTCGGCCTGATTGCGCCTGACCTTGGGCTGTCCACCGAGCGTGCCAGCCTGATCGTCTCGCTTACCCAGCTGGGTTACGCCCTGGGCCTGCTGTTGCTGGTGCCGTTGGCCGACCTGGTGGAGAACCGCCGGCTGATGATCGCCACGGCTGTGCTGTCTTGCGCCAGCCTGCTCCTGGCGGGCAGCAGCGGGCATGGCCAAGGTGAGCTGTTTCTCGGTTATGCCTTGCTGATCGGCTTCAGTTCGGTGGCGGTGCAGATGCTGATCCCACTGGCTGCGCATCTGTCGCCGGAGCAACAGCGTGGCCGGGTGGTGGGCAACATCATGGGTGGCCTGCTATTGGGCATCCTGCTGGCACGGCCCTTGTCGAGCCTGGTGGCCGATCACTTCGGCTGGCGTGCCGTGTTCCTGGGGGCGGCGGTGCTGATGGCGGCAATCGTCGTGCTGCTGGCCGTGACCCTGCCGCGGCGTGTGCCGGAGCACAAGGCCAGCTACGTCGAGTTGATGGCCTCGCTGGGCGGGCTGCTTCGGCGCTACCCGTTGCTGCGCCAGCGTTCGCTGTATCAGGGCCTGATGTTTGCGACGTTCAGCCTGTACTGGACCGCCGTGCCCTTGGCGCTGGCGACCGAACATGGCCTGTCGCAGAGCCAGATCGCGTTGTTCGCGCTGGTGGGCGCGGTGGGCGCGATTGCTGCACCGATTGCCGGTCGCCTTGCCGATGCCGGGCATGCGCGCCAGGCGTCGTTGCTGGCCTTGGTGCTGGCGCCATTGTCGCTGCTGTTCGGATTGAGTGCGCCGGGCTACAGCGTGATCGGCCTGGGGTTGACCGGGGTGCTGCTGGACTTCGCCGTGCAGATGAACATGGTGATCGGCCAGCGTGAGGTGTACGCGCTGGACCCGGCCAGCCGTGGGCGGCTCAATGCCGTGTACATGACCAGTATCTTCATCGGCGGTGCGCTGGGGGCGGCGGTGGCCAGCGCCTTGTATGCGGGTTATGGCTGGAATGGCGTGGCGCTGGTGGGCGCGGTATTGCCGGGGCTGGCGCTGGTGATCTTCCTGATGGTTGCGCGACGGGCTTGAACCACCCTTCGGTAGCCGCCGGCCAAGTCGCAGTGGCGAACCGCCGCTCCTGTCGAGGAGCAGGTTACGCCTGCATCTCTTTGATCAACGCCCACAGCCGTGGGTCGTTGTAATCCTCGATCACCAGTTGCGCGCCGGCCTGCAGCAGGCGCTCGGCTGGTTGGGTGGTGGCCAGGGCCACGGTGAAGATCCCGGCGTCGACCGCCGCCTTCACGCCGGGCAGCGAGTCCTCGAAGGCCAGTGCCTGCTCGGCCTTGGCTTCCAGGCGCTGGAGGCCGGTGAGGTAGGGCAAGGGGTCGGGCTTGGGCCGGGCCAGCTCGTCGGCCACCAGCACATGCTCGAAGCGCTTGCCCAGGCCCATAGCCCCTAGCATGTGCTCGGCATTCAGCCGTGGGGCATTGGTCACCACGCACATGCCGATGCCGTGGCGCTCGGCGTGGTCCAGCAGGCGCAGCAGGCCCGGCATCGGCTCGAGCGTGGGCGACATGTCGCGGAACAACGCCTCCTTGCGGTCGGCCAGAGCCTTGCACTCAGCTGCATCGGCCTGGGGGAACAGCTCCTTGAACAGCAAACCGTTGGAACGCCCGCTGACCTGGGCGTTGAATTGCTCCTGGGTCAGTTCGCTGCCGTCGTACTCGTGCAGCAGCTTGCGAAATGCCTGCAGGTGGAGGGTGTCGGTGTCGGTGAGGGTCCCATCGAGGTCGAACAGCAGGGCGGTCAGCATCGGGCATCCTGGCAGTGAAGAAACAATTCAGCAGCAGCCATCATACCTGTATTGATCGATGACCGGTCAAGGGCCTCGACATCACGCCATGGGCAGTCGCAAGGTGGCTGCCAGCCCTTTGTGCGGTCGATTTTTCAGTCGCACCTGGCCCCCAAGGCGATCGATGATAGTCGCCACTATCGAAAGACCCAGACCTGCACCGTTCGTGGTGTTACGACTGTAGAACCGTTCGAATACACGGGAAAGACTCGCTTCATCGATACCCGGGCCTTCATCCTCGACCACTAATTCGAAGGCGTTGTCCAGGCGCTTGAGTGACACGATGATGCGGCCTGCCGGCGGTGAATGCTCTACCGCGTTGGACACCAGGTTCTGCAGGGCGATGCCCAGCGCGCCAGCATCGATCACCAAGTGATGGTCGCCTTCGTCGATCTCCAGGGAGGGCTCCAGCCCCCGGTCCAGTATCCATGGGGTCAGATCGGCCAGTGTGTCGGCGACCACTTCGGCCAGGTCGACGCGGGTAGTCGCACGCTGACCCAGCCGGGGCTCGACGCGGGCCAGTGTCAGCAGCTGATTGACCACTCGCGTCAACCGATCGACCCCGCCCATGAGAAAGCCCAGCGCTTTTTGCCGCTCGCTATCGTTACTGGCAGCCAAGGCGTTCTGTGCATGCAGGCGCAGGACCGCCAGCGGCGTGCGCATTTCGTGGGCGGCATCGGCGATGAACCGATGCTCGCGCCGTAGCAGGTCCTTGATCTGGGCCAGCAAGCGGTTGATGGCGGCCTGCATGGGCTCAAGCTCCGAGGGCAGGGGCACCAGTTGCAGAGGCTCCAGCGAGTCGGCGTGACGCCCGCGTATGACATTGGCCATGTTCTGGAGCGGTCCAAGTCCCCAGCCAATGGCGGCCCAGACCAGCAATGCCAATGCCAGGCTGCCGAGTAGAAAAGGCAGCAAGGTGTGACGCACGATGCGGTCGATCAGGTCGTAACGTACGTCGTCACGCTCGCCTACCCAGATCACCCAGTGTTTCTCCGGCACCGGTAACACGAAACCACGCCACTGTTCGCCAGCGGAGGTGAAATCGTAGAAGCCCGCCGCAGTTGGAGGAGGCATGGTCGGTGCGCTGGGGGTATGCACCAGCAGGCCTGCCCCCTCCTGCCACACCTGGAAAGCCAGTTTGCTTTCATACGGGTGCCCGACCTGATGCCGTCCTGCCTTGCTCAGAGCCTCGTTGAAGGCCTGATACAGCACTTCCCGTGAGCCTTCCTGCACCGGCATGTTCATGACGCCCTGTAGCAGGCGAGCATTCTGGGCGAGGTGGGCGTCATAGACTTCGTTAATCTCGCGGCGGCTGTCGTGATAGTTGTAGAGCGCCAGCAGGCCGGTGCCCAGTAGCAGCAACAGCATCACCCGCCAGAGTGTGCGTTGGCGTAGCGAAGTCATGCCTTCGCCTCGACCAGGTAGCCGATCCCGCGCACCGTCCGAATCAGACCGTTGAACAGCTTCTTGCGCAGGTGGTAGATATTGACCTCCAGGGTATTGCTCTCGGGCTCTTCGTCCCAGCCATACAGTAGCTGGGTCAGGCGTTCACGGGTGAAGACCCTGCCCGGTTGCGCCAACAGTTCGTGCAGCAGCAGGTATTCCTTGGGGGTCAGCACCACCTCGTTACCTTTGTAGTGCACTTGCTGGGTGGCCGGATCGAGGCTGACGCCTGCATGCTCGATCAACAGCTTGGCGCGCCCGGCGCTGCGCCGCAGCAAGGCGCGCAAGCGCGCCTTGAGCTCGTTGAGGTCGAAAGGCTTGACCAGGTAATCGTCAGCGCCGGCATCGAGGCCGGAGATACGGTCGTCCAGTGCATCCCGTGCCGTGAGGATCAGCACCGGCAGGCTTTCGCCACCGGCGCGTACCCGTCGCAACAGTTCCAGGCCATCCATGCGAGGCAGACCAAGATCCAGAATCACCAGGTCGAAGCTCTCATGTTGCAGCGCATGCAAGCCACTGACACCGTCACGAAGCCAGTCCAGGGTGTAGCCCTCCTGGCGCAAACCGTCACAGATCCCTTCACCCAGTGCAATTTCGTCTTCAACCAGCAGCAGCCGCATGCTCAGTCCTGTTTGTCCTTGATCATTTTCATTAAAGCATCGATATCGCCGCGCCGACCTTGGTCAGCCAACTCACGTCCTGGTCGCGGTGGGGCTTGCAAGGCTTTGTGCAGGGCTTGAGTGGCTTCAGGATAACGCTTCTGCCGGTAGAGGTGATCGGCCCAGAAGTAGTTGCTGTCGATCCCGTTGGGGTTGATCTGCAGGGCTTGGCGCAGCAAGGCGTCTGCCTTGTCGGAATCGCCGAACCCGATCGGCCAGCCAGGCACTTGGTCGTATAGCGTGCCGAGACTGGTGTAGGCCGAACCCTGCAAGGCGTTGGGGTCCAGTTTCATGGCTTGTTCCAGGCTGGCCTTCGCCGCCTTGACCTTGCTCAATGCGCCAAGGCCACCTGTAGCCCCGGCCCAGCTGCTGTTGATGATGCCTTGCCAGATCAAGGGTTCAGGGGTGCCGGGGTACTGATGCACGAACGTGGCGGCATCGCCAGCCAGCTTTTCAAGCGCGTCGGCGCGTTTTTCCTTGGGCAGTTGATACTGGATCTGCGCCCAGCGCTGCTGCAGGCTGCTCAGGTGTTCGGAGCCGGCTTGGTCCAATGCCCAGGTCAAAGGTGTGAATGCCAGCAAGCTGGCGACGAACAGGCGCTTCATTTGATTGACTCCTTGGAGTGGTTACCGATATAGCGGCGAATGACGGGCAGTTGTTTGCGTAGCGCCCGATCGACGATGCCTGGCAGCATGCTGTTGATTCGCACGAAGAGTTTTTCCGGCCAGCCCAGGTATACCTCGCTGCGCTCGGACTCCACGGCCTCGAGCACAGCGCGCGCGACATCTGCCGGGTCGTCCATGCCGACCTTCAGCGCCTGGTTGAGCGCGGTCGCGGCGCTGCTGTTCATGGCGGTATGAGTTGCCCGTGGGGCGGCGTACAGGACGTTGACCGTGGTGTCGGCCAGCTCACGGCGTAACGCCTCCGAGAACCCGCGCAAGGCGAACTTGCTGGCGCAGTAGGTGGCGTAGCCCGGATAGCCGATCGACCCATAGGTTGAGCCGACGTTGACCACCAGCGCCTTGGGCTGAGCACGCAGCAGTGGCAGGCAGGCACGTGTCAGTTGCAGCGGCGCCTTCAGATTGATGTCCAGCAGTTCGTCGAGCGCCTGCTCGTCCAGCTGATCGAGCAGGGCGAAGCTGTTCACGCCAGCGGCGTTGATCAGCACGTTGACGTGGCCCCTCTCGCGGGCGCGGGCGACCACCTGTTCTCGCCCCTCTCGTGTGCGCAGGTCGGCGGCTTGCCAGTACAGACGGTCCGGGTATCGGTTCATCAGGCTGGCCAGCTTGCCCATGTGTCGGCTGACGGCCAGCACCTGGGCACCGGCAGCGCACAACTGCTCGGCCAGCTCCAGGCCAATGCCGCCACTGGCGCCGGTAAGGATCACGACAGATTCAGGCAAACGCATGATTCACCTCATGCTGCCCAGCGCGTGGCAAGCCTTGGAACATCTCGGTGTACAGGCGATAGACGACTTTCGCTGCGTGGATGACGGCCTGTTGATCCGCAGCATCGTCGAGACGGTCCATCAACTGTTTGTAGGTCTGCATGTGGCCTTGGTCGAGCGCACCATGGGAGCTGAGGTAGCTGAACGCTTGGTTAGGCAGGCCCAGGGTGCTTTGGATGGTGCCCGCCGCCTGGGTGGCCAGGGCGATGCTGGTGCCTTCGAGCACGTTGACCATGCCGAACAGGCCGACCGGGTTGCCGCGAGCAATCAGGTCGTAGAGGTAGGCGACCATCAGCTCTATCGACAGTGCCGGTCGACCATCACGTACCGCTTCCCAGTCACCGCCGCACGCCTTGATGTCGTTGAGAATCCACTGCTCGTGGCCGTACTCCTCCTCGATGTATTCGCACACCGCGCCGCGCAGCCACTCCAGCCGCGACGGCAAGCGTGCGCCACAGGCCATCATCAGTGGAACGGTGTGACGAACATGGTGGTAGGCCTGGGTCAGGAAGGCGACATAGCTGTCCAGGCTGACCTGGCCGGCCAAGGCTTCACGGATCACCGGCACAGCGAACAATGCCTGGCGTTGTTGGGCTGTCTGTGTTTGCAGGGTGTCGAAAAAGGACATGGTAGACCTCACAAAGAAATGTCGGATAACAACGTGTGGTAACGCTTCAGGATCGCCTCGCGCCGAGGACGGCCATTGGCAGTCAGGGTCTCGTCATGGATGCTCAGTGGGCTCGGCAAACGGCGCCATGCAGACACTCGGGCGTAATCGGGAAGTTGCGCGTTGCAGTGCTGCACGGCCTGCTCGATGGCTTCATCGCTGGCGGTGGGGTCCAGTGGCCACAGCAGTGCCAGGTTGTGCGGCAAGGCTTCGCCATGTACGAATGCCTGGGCGATGACGCCGCTCTGGGTCAGCTCGGCTTCAACCCACTCTGGGTTGACGTTGCGCCCGAAGCTGGTGATGAACTGGTGTTTCTTGCGCCCGTTCAGGTACAGGTAGCCCTCGTCGTCGAGGTGGCCGAGATCGCCGGTCGCCCACCATGACTGGGTAACCGGGGCGTCCTCCAGGTAGCCAAGCAAGGTCGAGCCGGCCACCAGCACCTCGCCGTCCTCGGCAATGCGCACCTGCACGTGGGGCAATGGCTTGCCGACGCTGCCAGGGCGAATGGCCCCCGGACGGTTCAGCGCAACCACGGACGCGCATTCCGACAGACCATACCCTTCGAACACCGGTAGCCCGACCGCTTCGGCCCGTGCCAGCAGGCTTGGCGATACCCGTGCACCGCCCACCGCGACTAAACGCAGTGGGCCAACGCGCATCAGTCCGCGCTCGATGGCCATGACCAGCCCCATCAGCAATTGCGGTACGAGTATCAGGCTCTGCGCACCGCTGAGCGCAATGACGCCCAGCAGCCGCTTGAAGTCGACTTGGCTCGCCCCGTTCATGCCCAACTGCTGCTGCGGATATAGCTGTACGCAGGCGCCCGCCATCAGTGCGGCGTAGACGCCAATATTCTCCAGCAGCACACCCACTGGCAGCACTGCCAGATAGTGCAGTGTTTCGGCTGGCCGGCTGGCAGCTTCCAGCTCGCGCGCTACACGCAGTATGGCTTCGGCGCTGAGGCAGACACCTTTGGGGTTGCCGGTGCTGCCAGAGGTGTAGGTGATCTTGGCTGTGCCATCAGGCAATTGCGCGCAGGTCGCTTTTTCGCGTACCCAGAACTCACCATTCTGGACAAATCCCTTGTCTAGCAGATGCGGCGTCCACTGCGTCGTGCACAACACGGCTGATGCACCGCTTTGGACAATGCAGTGATCGAACTGCGCCGCACTGAAGAACGACGGCACGATCACGCAGGGGCGCTCTGCGAACAAGGCCGCCAGATCCCAGAACAACAGCTCAGGGCCGTTATCCAGGGCCAGTACCAATGTACCCGCAGGTTGTCGATGCAGCACCTGAGCGCGCAGCTCCACCTCTGCGAGCAATTGCCGATAGGTGTAACGGTCAGTCGCACCCTTGACCGCCACGGCACCTGCATGATCACGTGCGAACGACATCAGTTGCTCGCGGAAACGCTCCAGTTCACGCAGCATGACCGGCCTCCCTGGCAATCGCGGGAAAGCCCAGTCGTTGGAATACGCCGGATCGGGTCAACGCGTCGAAGCCATCGCCGATGCGCCCGACGAACACCTGGGGGCGTTGGTCATAGTAGGTTCCCCATTGGTCTACCTGGCCTGGTAAGCGGTTTGGGTCGGCCGAAGCCAGCACGGTGGGTGTCAGCCCTAGCCGCCGAAAGCTGTTGATCAAGGTCGCGGCGCCGGTGAATGCGACCCACTCAAGGCCACGGATGGCAAGCAGCCAGGTGATGGCAATGATAATGATGCGGGCGCTGCCGGCGCTGAGCGAAGCCAGGTTGCCTACCTCGACCATGCAGGCGCGGCTTGGCGAAGTGCCTGTGAGCTGGGAAACGGCGGCCTCCAAGGGCATGTCCAGATACTTTTCGAGGAAAAGCGGACCCTCGCAGGCGGGGCGCATGCCTGCAGCTGCGATCAGTTGGCCGTGACTGTCCTGCAATGCCAGCAGCTCTGGCAGGTAATGCTGCACATCGGCCTGGTGCACGGTGGCAAAACATTGGTGGATAAAGTGCTCCAAGTCCTTGCGCGTGGGGTCATCCGCTCGATGAAGCGACAGGTGCGCGCGATGATCCGGGTGATTGCCGATAGCGAGTGGGAGCAGGCTGCTCCATTGAGATTCGGTCATGAAACTCCCCCCAATTGGGCTTGACGGGGTGGATTATCGGTATCGAATCTGAATGGAATCTGAAGTGGTGCGTTCGATGTCGGTTGCGCGCCACAGGGGCGCTGTTCGAGGGCGTCGGCCTGGGCAAAGACCCGAGGTGCGGCGACGAAGGGGGCTGTTCAGTGTTCCTGGAAAAGAGTACAAATGTGCTCCATGGACAGATTATCCCCCAAACGCCGCGCCATTCTCGAATTCATCCGCGAGCGCATCGCCGACCACGGCCAGCCGCCAAGCCTGGCCGATATCGCCGAGCGCTTCGGTTTTGCCTCGCGCAGCGTGGCGCGCAAGCACATCACCGCCCTGCATGAGGGCGGCTACATCGAGGTCACGCCTAACCAGGCGCGAGGCATTCGCCTGGCCGAACCGCTGCGCCGCCCGGAGATCCTCGAGATTCCGGTGCTTGGCCGGGTCGCCGCCGGTGCACCGATCGGCCCGGACCTGGGCATCCACGAACAACTGCTGATCGACCCCAGCCTGTTCCGCCGCACGCCCGACTACCTGCTCAAGGTGCGGGGCGATTCGATGATCGGCGACGGCATCCTCGACGGCGATCTGGTTGGCATTCTCCAGCAGGCCGATGCCCGTGACGGGCAGATCGTCGTCGCGCGGCTCGATGGCGAGGTCACCATCAAGCGCCTGCAACGGGTGGTTGGCGGCTATCGGCTGTTGCCGCGCAACCCGGCCTATGCCCCCATCGACGTGGGCCCCGAGCACGACTTCTGCATCGAAGGCGTGTTCTGCGGCCTGCTGAGGCGTGACTGATGGGCGCGGTGGTCGATCTCGAGGGGCTGCTCGACCAGCGCCGAATCTGGCGTGGGCGGCAGGTTCAGGCGCGCCCGCTCGGCCTGCAGCCCACCGGTCATGCCGTGCTGGACGAGCGTCTGCCTGAGGGGGGCTGGCCGTCGGCGGCGCTCAGCGAGTTGCTGCTGGCCAGCCCCGGTTGCGGTGAGCTGCAGTTGCTCTGGCCGACACTCGCCCGGCTGAGTGGCGAGGGTGGGCGGGTGGTGCTGGTGGCGCCGCCATTCATTCCCTACGCACCGGCCTGGCAGGCGGCAGGCGTCGATCTGCGCTGGCTGGCGCAGGTCGCGGCAGAGCCGGACGATGCCCTGTGGGCTGCCGAGCAGTGCCTGCGCTCTGGCAGTTGTGCCGCGGTGCTGTGCTGGCCGGAACGCGCCGACGACCGAGCGTTGCGCCGCCTGCAGGTGGCCGCTGAAACCGGCGATGCGCTGGCCTTCGCCTGTCGATCCCAGCAGGCGGCACACAACCCGTCGCCTGCGGCTTTGCGTATCGCCATCGATACGCGCCCGGCACAGTGGCGCGTGCTCAAGTGCCGTGGCGGCCTGGTGCCGGCCACGCCCATCGCTGCTCCCGGACGAGGCTGATGCGTCATGCTCTGGGCCTGCATCCTGCTGCCGCAACTGGCGCTGGACACTGTCCAGCGCGGACGGGACGACGCCGATTCACCACTGGTACTGCTGGGCGGCCCAACTCAACGGCGCGTGTTGCAGGCGGTCAATGCGGCGGCCGCCGACCTGGGCCTGCGCGCCGGGCAGACGTTGGCTGCCGCCCGGGCCCTGGCTGACGGCTTCACCTGTGTCGAGGCCGATCCGGCGCGTATCGATGAGGTACAGCAACTGTTGGCGGCCTGGGCCTATCGGTTCAGCGCCCAGGTCAGCCTGCACTATCCACGTGCGTTGTTGCTGGAGGTGGGGTCGAGCCTGCAACTGTTCGGTCCGTGGTCGAGTTTCGAGGCGCGCCTGCGTACAGAGCTGCAGGGGCTCGGCCTGCGCCATCGTATTGTGCTGGCGAGCAACCCGGTGGCGGCACGCATGCTGGCCAACGGGCACGATGGCTTGGCGCTGACCTGCGCCGAGCAGACGCGCGCGGCATTGGCGAACATGCCTCTGGACCGGGTGGGCTTGCCTGCCGATGCCGCCCAAGCTTTCTCGCGCATGGGCTTGCGTCGGCTGGGGGAGGTCATGGCCTTGCCGCGCGCTGCCCTGGCCAAGCGTTTTGCTGCGCCTGTGCAGTTGCACCTGGACCAACTCTTCGGCCAGCGTGCGCTGGGGCTGGATTTCTATCAGCCGCCAGACCGCTTCGAGTCCAGGCTGGAGCTGAATTTCGATGTGGAATCGCACCAGGCGTTGTTGTTTCCCCTGCGCCGGTTGATCAACGATCTGGCCGCCTTTCTTGCCGGGCGTGACTGCGGCGTGCAGCGCTTCGATCTGCATCTGGAGCACGCCGAAGGGCCGGATACCGTGCTCAAGGTCGGCTTGCTGGCGGCCGAGCGCGAAGCGGCGATGCTCTTCGAACTGGCCCGTGGCCGGCTGGAACCGCTGCGCATTCCGGCACCGGTGCGCAACCTGCGCCTGCTGGCCGACGACCTGCCACCCTTCGTGCCTCAGCATCGTGCGTTGTTCGACCCGCGCGCGCAGCAGGCCCAGCCCTGGGAACAGTTGCGCGAGCGCCTGCGGGCGCGGTTGGGGGACGAGGCGGTCAAGGGCCTGCGCGCCGAAGCCGATCACCGTCCCGAGCACGCCTGGCAGGCCAGCGAGCAGGGCGCGGCGGGCAGCCTGGCGGTCGCGCCCGGTAGCCGTCCTGGCTGGTTGCTGGCCCAGGCCCTGGCCTTGCCCGAGGGCGGCCTGCAATGGCTTGGCCAGGCCGAGCGCATCGAGTCGGGCTGGTGGGATGGCGGCGATGTGCGCCGTGACTACTACCGCATCGAAACCCGCGAAGGGCTGCGCGGTTGGGCCTACCGCGACCTCGCCCAACCCGGCCCCCTGTGGCTGCAGGGCTGGTTCGCATGAGCCTGCCTGAGTATGCCGAGCTGCATTGCCTGTCGAATTTCAGTTTCCAGCGCGGCGCCTCCAGCGCCGACGAGCTGTTTCGTCGAGCCCATGAGCAGGGCTATCAGGCCCTGGCAATCACCGACGAATGCACCCTGGCCGGTATTGTCCGTGCCTGGCAGGCAGCCCGTGAGCATGGCGTAAGGTTGATCGTCGGCAGCGAAGTGCAGGTGCAGGACGGGCCGCGCCTGGTGCTGCTGGTGGAGAACCTGACCGGCTACCAGAGCCTCTGCGCGCTCATTACCCGCGCGCGGCGCCGGGCAGAGAAGGGCGAGTATCGATTACTGGCCGAAGACCTGCAGGCACATTGCGCAGGCTTGCTGGCGCTGTGGATCGCTGACGACCCTGGCGACCCCGAATCCGGTCGCTGGTTGCAGACACTGTTCCCCGACCGCCTGTGGCTGGCGGTGCACCTGCACCGTGGCAGCGACGACGCATCGCGCTTGCAGCGTTTGCGTGTCCTGGCCGGGCAACTGGCGATTCGCGCCGTGGCCTGTGGTGACGTGCACATGCATGTGCGTGGCCGTCGCGCCTTGCAGGATTGCATGACCGCGATCCGCCAGCACTGCACGGTGGCCGAAGCCGGTGGCTACCTCTACCCCAATGGCGAACGTCACCTGCGCAGCCGCGAACAACTGGCCGAACTGCACCCCGGCGACCTGCTGGCCGAAACCCTGGTCATCGCCGAGCGCTGCCGCTTCGAGCTGAGCGAGCTGAAGTACCAGTACCCCCGTGAGCTGGTCCCCGAAGGCCACAGCCCGGCGAGCTGGTTGCGTCGGTTGTGCGAGCAGCGCCTGGCGATACGCTGGCCGCAAGGCGCGAGCGCCGAGGTGTACCAGACCCTCGAAGGCGAGCTGGCGCTGATCGAAGAGTTGGGGTACGAGAGTTACTTCCTCACCGTCTACGACATCGTCGATTTCGCCCGTCGGCAGAACATTCTCTGCCAGGGGCGGGGATCTGCCGCCAATTCGGTGGTGTGTTTCGTGCTGGGGATCACCGAGCTCGACCCGATGACCCACCGCCTGCTGTTCGAGCGTTTCCTCTCACGCGAACGCAACGAGCCGCCTGACATCGACGTGGACTTCGAACACGACCGCCGCGAAGAGGTGATTCAGTACGTGTTCAGGCGCTATGGCCGGCACCGCGCGGCACTTACGGCGGTGGTCAGCACTTATCACGCCGCCGGCGCCGTGCGTGACGTGGCTCGGGTGCTGGGCCTGCCGAGCGACCAGGTGGATGCCCTGGCCAAATGCTGCGGGCGCTGGAGCGACCGCATCCCCGATGCGCAGCGCCTGGCCGAGGCCGGCTTCGAGGCGCAGAGCCCGTCGTTGCGACGCATCCTGGTGCTGGCCGGCGAGCTGATCGGTTTCCCTCGGCACCTGTCGCAGCACCCTGGCGGCTTCGTGATTTCCGAACAGCCATTGGACCAGCTGGTGCCGGTGGAGAACGCCGCCATGCCCGAGCGCACGGTGATCCAATGGGACAAGGACGACCTGGACATGGTCGGCCTGCTCAAGGTCGATGTGCTCGCCCTGGGCATGCTCAGCGCCCTGCGCCGTTGCTTCGATCTGCTCCGGGTGCACCGTGGCCGAGAGCTGACCCTGGCCAGCATCCCCCAGGAAGACCCGGCCACCTACGCGATGATCAGCCGCGCCGAGACCATGGGTGTGTTCCAGATCGAGTCGCGGGCACAGATGGCCATGCTGCCGCGTCTTCAGCCGCGCACCTTCTACGACCTGGTCATCGAAGTGGCGATCGTGCGGCCCGGGCCGATCCAGGGGGACATGGTGCATCCGTATCTGCGGCGGCGTCTGAAGCAAGAGCCGGTCACCTATCCTTCGGAAAAGCTCAAGGCGGTTTTCGAGCGCACCCTCGGCGTGCCCTTGTTCCAGGAGCAGGTGATGGAGCTGGCCATGGTCGCGGCCGACTACACGCCAGGCGAAGCCGACCAGTTGCGCCGCAGCATGGCGGCGTGGAAGCGTCATGGCGGGCTGGAGCCGCATCGCGTGCGTTTGCTCGAGGGCATGTTGCGCAACGGTTACGAGCTGGCCTTTGCCGAGCGCATCTTCGAGCAGATCAAGGGCTTCGGCAGCTATGGTTTTCCCGAGTCCCACGCCGCCAGCTTCGCCTTGCTGTGCTATGCCAGCAGTTGGCTCAAGTGCCACGAGCCGGCGATCTTCACCTGCGCGTTGATCAACAGCTGGCCCATGGGCTTCTACAGCCCGGACCAGCTTTTGCAGGAGGCGCGTCGGCAGGGCATCGAAGTGCGACCGGTGGATGTCGTTCACAGCCTCTGGGACTGCACCCTGGAACCGCAGGGCAATGGCGCCCTGGCGATTCGCCTGGGGCTGCGGCAGGTCCGCGGTTTCGGCGAGGACGACGCCCGGCGCCTGGAGCAGGCGCGGGCGCAGCAGCCATGGCGGGATGTCGAGGATCTGTGCCTGCGTGCGTCCCTCGACAGCCGCGCCCGCGCGCGCCTGGCCGATGCCGGTGCCTTGCGTGCCCTGGCTCGCGATCGCCATCAGGCGCGCTGGAAGGTCGCTGCCGTGCAGGCGCAACTGCCGTTGTTCGCTGGGGTCGAGTCTGCGCCTGAGAGCGAAGTGAGCTTGCCGGCGCCGAGTGTGGCCGAAGACCTGTTCGCCGACTACGCGACCCTTGGCACCACACTTGGCCCGCATCCCTTGACGCTGCTGCGCTCACGCCTGCGCGCGCTGGGTTGCCGCAGCTCCCGTGAGCTGGATGGCTTGAGCCATGGCGACAGTGTCGCCGTGGCCGGCATCGTCGTAGGTCGCCAGCGCCCCCAGACGGCCAGCGGCGTGACCTTCGTCACCCTGGAGGACGAGTTCGGCATGCTCAATGTGGTGGTGTGGCGGGATCTGGCCGAGCGACAGCGGCGAGCCCTGGTGGGCTCGCAACTGCTCAAGGTCAGTGGCCGGCTGGAGCAGGAGAACGGAGTCAGGCACCTCATCGCGCGGCGGTTGGAGGATGTCAGTGGGTTATTGCGGGGGCTGGATGTGAGGAGTCGGGATTTTCATTAGCCTTCCTCACCCTCGCCTGACATGCCGCACCAACACCTTCTCCAGCAACTCCCACATCCCGGGATCCGTGCTGAACGCCACATTGAACCGCATCCACCCCGTGGCCTGCGCATCGACCATGAACAACTGCCCAGGCCCAAGCATGATCCCCTGTTCCAGCGCATCGTCCAGCAATGCCGCACTGTCGGGGATGGCCGGGTGGCGGGTCCAGATGTACATGCCTTCATCCGATTCGATGAACAGCTCGAAGCCCAGCCGATGCAGGTGTCGACCCACTTCCTGATGCGCTTCGGCCAGGCGCTGGCGCAGGCGCTTGAGGTGCTTGCGCCAGCGACCGTCGATCACTGCGGCGTACACCACGCGCTCCATTACCTGCGAGGTGGTCAGCCCTGAACGCATCTTCAACTGCAACAGCTGCTGCATCACCTCGGCTTCAGCCACCAGGTAGCCCACCCGCACGTTGGGCGAGATGCTCTTGGAGTAGCTGCCCACGTATACCACCTGCTGCAGATGGTCGAGGCTGGCAAGGCACGGCTGCGGCTCGGCGATCATGTCGGCGTAGAGGTTGTTCTCCACCAGGCGCAAGCCATGCTGCGACGCCAGTTGCAGCAGGCGGTGCAACTGCGCCAGCGGCGTGCGCGAACAGGTCGGGCTGTGCAGGTGTGGCTGGGTGAAGAACACTGTCGGGCGATGGTGGGCGAGCAAGCGCTCCAACTGGTCGAGGTCGTAGCCCACCGGTGTGCGCGGCACGCCGACCAGGGTCGCGCCCTGAAAGCGCAGGATGCTCATCAGGTTGGGATAGCCTGGGTCGTCCACCAGCACCACGTCACCCGGTCGCACCAGGGTACGCACCGCCAGGTCCAGCGCCTGGCTGGCGCCATGGGTGAGCATCAGTTGCGCAGGGCTGGCGACGATCGACAGCTCCTGCTGCAGGTTCTGCGCGGTCAGCGCGCGCAGTTCGGGCAGGCCCATCGGGTCACCATAGCCAGACAGCTCCAGCGGGCTGCCGGCCACCTGGCGCATGCCGCGACGCAAGCCGTCTTCGTACATCCAGTCGTTGGGCAGCCAGCCGCAGCCGGGTTTGAATGGCAGTTGGCGGGTCTCGAAGATCTGTTGCAGGTACCACTCGGAGTTGAACGATGGTCGGGTTGTGTCAGCTT
Organism: Pseudomonas wayambapalatensis; assembly: GCA_014268975.2. Classification (GTDB taxonomy): domain Bacteria; phylum Pseudomonadota; class Gammaproteobacteria; order Pseudomonadales; family Pseudomonadaceae; genus Aquipseudomonas; species Aquipseudomonas wayambapalatensis. Next base: position 2,455,619 of record CP077096.1, read on the forward strand.
GCGGGGTGTGCGTGTCGAGCAACTCGCCCGCCGAGCGGCTGACGAAGAAACCCGCATTGCCGCGACTGACCAGCAGCCCCTGGGCCACCAGGCGGTCGTAGGCTTCGACCACGGTGAAGGTACTCACCGAGTAGGTCGAGGCGAACGCGCGGATAGACGGCACCTTGGCGCCGGGCTTGAGGGTCTGGTTGTCGATGAGCTCGCGCAACCCGTCAATGATCTGGTTGACCAGCGGGGTAGGGGAGTCCGGATGTAGTTGCAGCATGGGGTGCCTTCAGGTGTGCGTAACGCCAAGCGCCTGCAGGGTGTCGCGGGTGTATTGCATTGGCGGCCTGTACAGTGCAGTGCGAGTTTCATGCCACTGTGCATGGCTCTATGTGGCGGACATTTTTACATTAGGTGTCAGATATCGCCAGATGCAACACGTTCAGTTCGCCCGAGCGGCAACCCTCGGGCGCGTCAGCAGGCCGCCATGGAAGGTCTGCGTGTGTTCCTCACACCTCCTGCCCGCAATAGCGCTGATGTACAGGTGAGGCCGATAACCATCGGGGTTTCACAGTTTTTCCTTGGATAAAAAGAAGCACGGGGTACACAACTGATGGACGCAACATCCACATCCACCACCTCCGCGGAAGGCGGGCACGAGAGCAAGCTCAGTGCCTCGCTCAAGTCGCGCCACCTGACGATGATGTCGATCGCCGGGGTCATTGGCGGCGCCTTGTTCGTCGGCTCTGGCAGCGTGATCCACAGCGCCGGCCCAGCGGCTGTCCTGGCGTACCTCGCCGGCGGCATCCTGGTGGTGCTGATCATGCGCATGCTCGGCGAGATGGCGACCTCCTCGCCGGACACCGGCTCGTTCTCCACCTATGCCGACCGCGCCATCGGGCGCTGGGCCGGTTTCACCATCGGTTGGCTGTACTGGTGGTACTGGGTCATCCTCATGGCCTGGGAAGCCTACGTGGCGGGCAAGATCCTGCATGGCTTCTTCCCCGACGTCAGCGTCAACGTGTTCGTGCTGGCGACCACCTTGCTGCTGATCACCGTGAACTTCTTCAACGTCAAGCACTACGGCGAGTTCGAGTTCTGGTTCGCCTTGATCAAGGTGGTGGCGATCGTCTGCTTCCTGGTGGTGTGTACCGCCGCCGTGATGAACGTCTGGCAGTTCGGTGAGGTGCGCGGCATCACCCACCTGACCGCCGAAGGCTTCATGCCCAACGGCATCACCACGGTGATCGGCGCCTTGCTCGGGGTGATGTTCGCCTTCCTCGGTGCCGAAATCGTGACCATCGCGGCTTCGGAAGCGAAGGACCCGGCTACCCAGATCGTCAAGGCCACCAACTCGGTGGTGTGGCGTGTGTGCCTGTTCTACGTCGGCTCGATCTTCCTGATCGTCTGCCTGGTGCCGTGGAACGATCCGCACCTGGGCGTTTCCGGTTATGGCGCCTACCGCCGCACCCTGGAACTGCTGGGTGTGCCGTATGCCGAGCTGCTGATGAACTTCGTGGTGTTGACCTCGGTGAGCAGTTGCCTGATCTCCGGCCACTACACCGCTTCGCGCATGCTGTTCTCGCTGTCCCAGCGGGGCGATGCGCCGTCGTTCTTCAAGATCACCCGCGCCGGCACCGGTGTCCCGGTGTACGCAATCCTCGGCTCGTGCGCCGTGGCGGTGGTCTGCGCGCTGATCAACTTCAGCGAGACCCTGCGCCCGAAGGACGTGCTGGAAACCCTGATGAACACCACTGGCATGATCGCCCTGCTGGTGTACCTGGTGATCGCCTTCTCGCAACTGCGCATGCGCCGCAAGCTGATCGCCGAGGGCCGCGAGGTGCGCCTGAAGATGTGGCTGTTCCCCTGGCTGACCTACCTGGTGATCGCCTTCATCGTTGCCGCACTGGTGACCATGGCCTTCATGCCTGACTACCAGATTCTGGTGATCTCCACCGGTATCGCCGCGGCCATCGTGGTGGCCATGGGTGTGGTACACCAGATCCGCAGCGCCAAGCGTCACTGACCGCTGCCGGGCTGTACGGAAAACGCGGCCGGTTCCCCAGGGGACCGGCCGCGTTTTCATTTGCGGCGCACCACGGTCAGCCAGTCGGTGTAGTGGGCAATCTTGATCGGCAAGCTGGCCTGCAGGTCATTGAGGGCCTGATCGGTGTCGTCCAGGGCCAGGTCGTCGGCGACCTTCAGGTCGGCCAGCGACGGGGCATCGAACAACAGCAGGCCGCGGTGGTGTCGGGCCAGACGCTCGAGCGTTTCGTTCAGCGGTTGACCGTCGCCTGGCAGGCGCTCCAGGTACCAGGCTGCCTGGGTATCGCCAGTATCGACCTGGGTCAGGGTTGCGGGCGTGATGCCATCGAAGCGCAACTGCTGGCCGCGGTTGAGCGACAGTTGGCGACCGTTGACAGACAGTTCGACCCGCCCCTCCAGCACGGTGACTTCGCTGCTGTCCTGCAGCCGCTCGACGATCAGTTTCGCGTCCAGCGGACGCAGGCTGCCCTGTGGGGTGACGATGAACAGCGGGCGGGTATCGCCCCGGGCCACTTCCAGCAGCAACTGGCCCTTGAGCAGATCGATCCGTCGCTGAGTCCTGTCGAACGCCAGGTCCACGGCCGACCCGCTGTCCAGGGTCAGCAGGCTGCCGTCCTCCAGTTGCCGGGTCAGGCGGTTCTGGCTGTCGGTGGACAGGTCGGACAGCTCGAAGCCCTGACCCATCCAGGGCGAGGCGAGCAGGATGGAGGCGCCGATCAACGCAAGGATGGCCAGGGGCAGGGCGAGACGTGGGTAGGGGAAGGCATTCATGGCGAGCGACGTATGGAGGTTATGCGGATGACCTCCAGCATAGGCTGTCAGTTCCTGTTTTCGTTCAGGCGAAGCGGATCGGTCAGACCGATACCCCGAACGTTCGGCAAAAGGCATATGCTAGCGCTTCCAACTGCCGAAGGAGTCGCCCATGGCCTGGTCCGCCACCCAGTATTCGCTCTTCGAAAACGAACGCACCCGTGCCGTGCGCGATCTGCTCGCGGCTGTGCCAGCGCGACCGGTACGCCACGCCACGGACCTTGGCTGCGGCCCTGGCAACTCCACCGAGGTCCTGCTGCAACAGCATGGCGACGCCCAGGTGCTGGCCTTGGACAGCGACCAGGACATGATCGACAAGGCGCGCGAGCGACCACGCCTGAAGGTGCCACGGGTGCGTTGCGAGGTAGCCGATATCGCCACCTGGAAGGCTGCCGAACCCCAGGACCTGATCCTCGCCAACGCCTCGTTGCAATGGGTGCCGAATCATCGCGAGCTGTACCCGCACCTGATCCGCCAGCTTTCCGAGGGGGGCAGCCTGGCGGTGCAGACCCCCGACAACCTCGATGAGCCTGCCCACAAGCGCATGCGCGAGATTGCCAGCCAAGGCCCGTGGAAAGACAAGTTCAGCGATTTTTCCTTGCCACCGCGACACAGCGGCGCGTTCTACTACGACCTGCTCAGCCCACTGTGCACACGCGTGGATGTGTGGCGCACCACCTATCACCATGTCCTCGAGGGCGGCGCGAGCGCTGTGGTGGAGTGGTTCAAGGGCTCGGGCCTGCGGCCGTACCTGGCGCGGCTGGACGAGGCCGAGCGCGAAAGCTTCCTGCAACTCTACCTGCAGGCCATGGAGCAGGATTACCCGAAAGCCACCGATGGCAAGGTGCTGCTGCCGTTCCCCCGGTTGTTCGTGATCGCTACCCGCTAGCACGCCTCCCGCGCCAGAGCGCATAGCCGTAGATGCCGAGGTTGACCAGCAACACGATCAACCCGAGCAGCACCTGGACCTGTGGCGTCAGCCCGGCCGGGTAGATCAGCGGCCAGACATAGTGCTCGACGAACCCACCCTGGTAGCCGGCCTGGCCGGCTGCCAGGCGCATCCGGTTTTCCCAGTCGGTCAGAGGGCACTGCAGGTGCAGGCATTCCACCGCCAGGCCCCAGGCCAGGGCCGGCAGATGCAGGAGCAGGGCGCGGCGCCAGCGCAGCACCAGCAGGCCGCCGAACAGCACCAGCAGGATGAAGGCCAGGTGCAGCAGAACCAGAGTGTCGGCGCTGAGGCGGTAGAGCATGGGCGGGGTCCGCTGTGGGGCGAGTCATCAGCATAGGGCAGATCACGGGGGGCCGGCATGGTCGCGGGGTGGCACCGCTGAACTCACAACGCTTCTTGCACCATCTGCAGAAACGTCGCCACCACGCGCCGCGTGCGTTGTTCGCTCAGGCACACCAGCGTCTCGGTCAAGTGGCGTTGGCAATCGACGATGGGGAGTGCGCACACCCGTGAGTCGGCGCCGAACTCCGCCGCCGACACCACGCCCACGCCGATCCCCACCACCACCGCTTCACGCGCCGCTTCGCGTCCCTCGACCTGAATGGCCGGGCGGATGCGCAGGCCCGCGCGCTGCATCTCTTCTTCCAGGGTCTGGCGTGTCACCGAGCCGGGCTCACGCAAGACCAGCGGCGTGTCGTCCAGGTCGGCCAGGCTGATCGAGGCGCGGCTGGCCCAGGGGTGGTCCTGGGAGACGAAGGCCACCATCGGGTCACGCCGCATCGGCACGCAGAACAGCCGCTCGTCATCGACGTCGCGCCCGAGCAGAGCCAGGTCAGCCTGGTAGCTGAACAGGCGCGCCAGCGACTCATCGGTGTTGCCCGTCTCGATCTTGACCTGAATCCCCGGATAGCGCTGACAGAAGCGCGCAACCTGCGGCAGTACGTGCACGGGGGCATCCACTGCCAGCACCAGGCTGCCGGTGTGCAGGGCACGCGAATCCTGCAGCAGCTCCAGTGCTTCGGCCTCACAGGCGAACAGGCGTTGGCTGATGCCCAGCAGGCGCTCGCCCAGGTCGCTGAGCTGCACCGAACGCTTGTTGCGCTGGAACAGCAGCACGCCGAAGCGTTCCTCCAGCTTGCGCACCTGGTCGGACACCGCTGGCTGGGTGAGGAAGAGTTTCTCGGCGGCCCGGGTGAAGCTGCCGTGTTCGGCCACCGCGTGAAAGGCCTTCAGCTGCGCTTGCGAGACGGACATGGAGCACCTCGGAACAGGTTCTTTTAAAAGCTGGGCTTATGTGTGAAATACGATAAATCGATTTTATTTATCAGTCACCAGCTGTTTCCATGTCGCTCAACCCGGGGCAGCTTCACACCCCCTTGCACCGGGCCATGGTCCAGCCAGATGACGTCCCTCCGTCATGCAGTGCGCAACACAACAACAAGACAGGCGTTTCTTCACATTCTGCCGGCACACTCAGCAAGAGGTCAGAGTCAAATGAACCAGTCTTTCGGTGCCATCAAGCGGTGGCGCATGCAGATCTTCGCCATCACCTGGCTGGCCTACGCCGCCTTCTACTTCACCCGCAAAGCCTTCTCGGTCGCCAAGCTTGGCATTGCTGAAGACCCAGGTTTCATGCTCGACAAAGCCGCCATGGCCAACCTCGATGCGATCTACCTGGCGGCCTACGCCGTAGGCCAGTTCACCTGGGGCATGCTCGCCGACCGCTTCGGCCCGCGCGTGGTGGTACTCGGCGGGCTGCTGATCTCGGCCGCAGCAGCGGTGGTGATGGGCAGTTACGCGACCTTCCCGATCTTTGCCACCTGCATGCTGATCCAGGGCCTGGCGCAGTCGACCGGCTGGGCAGGGCTGTGCAAGAACATCGGCAGTTTCTTCCCCGCCTCCCAGCGTGGCCGGGTACTGGGCCTGTGGAGTTCGTGCTACGCCTTTGGCGGCCTGGTGGCCTCGCCCTTTGCCGGGTGGTGGGCATACACCCTGGTTGGTAGCTGGCACGCGGCGTTTTTCTCCAGTGCCGTGGTAGTGGCCGTGGTGGCGGTTTTGTTCTTTATCTTCCAGCGCAACAAACCCGAAGAGGTCGGCCTGCCTGCGGTGGAGCCAGAGCCGCAGAGCATGGCGCCAGGCGCGAACCTGTGCAGTGTCTGGGCACCGCTGCGCGAAATCCTGCGCAACCGCACGGTACTCACGCTGGGTCTTGCCTACTTCATGCTCAAGCCGGCGCGCTACGCCATCCTGCTATGGGGCCCGGTGATCGTTTTCGAGCAGATGCCTTCAGTGGGCAAGGTGGGCGCGGCGATCATTCCCACAGCCTTCGAGCTGGCCGGGTTGCTCGGCCCGATCCTGATCGGCCTGGCCTCGGACAAGCTGTTCGGTGCCCGGCGCATGCCGGCCTGCGTGATCAGTCTGCTGCTGCTGACCGTCACTCTGGCCGGCTTCATGGCGGCCATGCACAGCGGCAGCGTGCTGCTGGTGGTGGCGCTGCTGTTCGTCATGGGCCTGACCCTGTACGGCCCGGACTCGATGATCAGCGGCGCGGCCGCCATCGACTTCGGCACCGCCAAGGCCGGCGCTACCGCAGCCGGGTTCGTCAATGGCTGCGGCTCGGTAGGCGCGGTGCTGGGTGGGCTGCTGCCGGGCTACTTCGACAGCGTCACCGTGTTCATCGTGTTCGCCGGCACTGCGCTGTTCTCCGCCCTGGTGCTGCTACCGCACTGGAACAGCCGCCCGGTCAGTGCAGACGCGGTACATGACGTGGCACCCAATACCGGCATGGCGATCAAGCCGGTACGTACCTGAAGGAAAGTGAAACGATGAGACCGTTCTGGCTGCAACAGGCCCTGGACCCGCAAAACGAAGCCGTGTGCCCGCCGCTGCAAGGCGATGTGCGCTGTGATGTCTGTATCGTCGGCGGCGGCTACACCGGCTTGTGGACCGCACTGCTGCTCAAGGAGGCGGTGCCGGCGCTGGATGTGCTGTTGATCGAGGCGGATATCTGCGGCGCCGGTGCCAGCGGGCGCAATGGGGGCTGCGCGCTGTCGTGGTCGGCCAAGTACTTCACCCTGGAGCGCTTGTTCGGTGTGGCCGAGGCGGTGCGCCTGGTCCGTGAGTCGGAGCGAAGTATCGCGGCCATCGGCACGTTCTGCGCCGAACATCACATCGACTGCGACTACCGCATGGACGGCACCTTGTACACCGCCACCAATGCCGCGCAGGTCGGCAGTACCGATGCGGTGATCGCGGCGCTGCAGCGCCAGGGCATCAACTCGTTCCAGCGTCTGGCGCTGGATGAAGTGCAGCGCCGGGCCGGCTCTGACCGCCACCGGGAAGGCTGGTTCTCGCCAGCGGCCGCCACGGTGCAGCCGGGCAAGCTGGTGCGTGGCCTGCGTCGGGTGGCCTTGCAGCGCGGCGTGCGCATCCACGAAGGCACGGCGATGACCAGTCTTGAGCACGGCACCCCGGTGCAGGTGCGCACCGCCCACGGCACCGTGCGTGCCGACCGGGTGGTGCTGGGCCTCAATGCCTGGATGGCGCGGCAGTTTGCGCAGTTCGAGCGCAGCGTGGCGATCGTCTCCAGCGACATGGTGATCACCGAGCCGTGCCCCGAGTTGTTGCGCCAGACGGGCCTGGAGACCGGGATCAGCGTGCTTGATTCGCGCATCTTCGTGCACTACTACCACAACACCCCCGACGGGCGCCTGATGCTCGGCAAGGGCGGCAACACCTTTGCCTATGGCGGGCGCATGCTGCCGGTCTTCGATCAGCCGTCGCCTTACCGAGCGCTGCTGCAACGAACCTTGGGCGAGTTCTTCCCGGCGTTGGCCGAGGTGCCGCTGGCTGCGAGCTGGAACGGGCCATCGGATCGCTCGGTGACCGGCTTGCCGTTCTTCGGCCGCCTGGACGGGCAGGGCAACGTGTTCTATGGCTTCGGTTATTCCGGCAGCGGCGTAGGGCCTTGTCACATGGGTGGGCAGATCCTTTCGTCGCTGGCCCTGGGGATGGACAACGCCTGGACGCGCTCGCCCCTGGTCAAGGGGCCGCTGGGGCAGTTTCCGCCGGAGCCGATCCGCTACCTGGGGTCGCTGATGGTGCGCGATGCCGTGCGGCGCAAGGAACGCGCCGAAGACCGAGGGCAGCGCCCGCGGCGGCTGGATGTGCGGCTGGCGAAGTTCGCGGCGGCGGCGGGGAAGGCGGACAAGGGTTGAGTCGGTGTGGGCTTTTTCGCGGGCAAGTCGGGTCGCCGCACCGCCGCTCCCACAGGTAGCCACCGCTTGCAGGAGCGGCGGTTCGCCGCTGCGGGTTGCCCACGAAGGGCTGCCACGCGATTTCTTGTCGATCCCACCCGCGAGGGCGTATAAACTCTCCCCACTTTTGGCCGGTCGCTTCCTGAACCGGCCGCTGAGACAAAGAGAGTCGAAATGGGCGCACAGTGGAAAGCCAAGCATAGAGAAACCGCCGCCAACGCCAAGGGCAAGATCATGGGCAAGTTGGCCAAGGAGATTCAGATCGCTGCCAAGTCTGGCGCCGACCCGGACATGAACCCGCGCCTGCGCTTGGCCATCGTCCAGGCCAAGAAAGCGTCGATGACCCGCGAAACCCTCGAGCGTGCGATCAAGAAAGGCGCTGGCCTGGATGGCGAGGCTGTGCAGTACCATGCCGTCAGCTACGAGGGCTTTGCGCCTCACCAGGTGCCGCTGATCGTCGAATGCCTGACCGACAACGTGAACCGCACCGTCGCCCAGATCCGGGTGTTGTTCCGCAAGGGCCAGCTTGGCGCAAGTGGCTCGGTGGCCTGGGACTTCAACCATGTCGGCCTGATCGAGGCCACCCCGGAAGGTGATGCCGACCCGGAAATGGCCGCCATCGAAGCCGGCGCCCAGGATTTCGAAGACGGCGAGGAAGAGGGCTCGACCCTGTTCATCACCGACACCACCGACCTGGACGCTGTGCAGAAGGCCCTGCCCGAGCATGGTTTCACCGTCACCTCGGCGAAAATCGGCTACACCCCGAAAAACCCGGTGAGCGCCGCCAGCCTGAGTGCTGAAGCCCTGGCCGAGGTCGAAGCCTTCCTCGAGGCGATCGACGAGAACGAAGACGTGCAGAACGTCTATGTCGGTCTGACGGACTGACTTCCTGCCGGGCTGCCTCGCGGCCCGATGGGCCCCTTCATGGGGCCCTCCACCTCACCCGCGCAGGTCACCCCATGACCCCCACTTTCGCCTCACTGAGCCTGGCCCACCTGCGCACCCTCGATTGCCTCCTGCAATTGAAGAACCTCAGCCACGCCGCCGAGCGCCTGGGTTGCAGCCAGTCGGCCTTGAGCCGTCAGCTTGCCCATCTGCGCGATGCCTTCGGCGACCCGCTGCTGGTCCGCCAGGGCCGCGGCTATGTGCTCAGCGAACATGCCGAAACCTTGGTCGAACCCTTGCGCCAGGTGCTCGATGAGCTCAGCGCCCTGCGCCAGCCTGCCGCCTTCGACCCGGCACGTTGCGAGCGGCGTTTCTGCATCGCCGCCTCCGACTATGTGGCCGAGCATATCCTTCCGGACCTGGTGACGGCACTGGAGCATGAGGCGCCCGGAGTGTCCCTCGAGTACCGCACCTGGCAGGCTGGCCAATACGCGTCGCTGGCCAGTGGTGAGGTCGATCTGGCTACCACGCTGTTCGATGAGTCCCCGCCGAACCTGCATGGCCGGCTGCTCGGTGAAGACCGGGCCGTGTGCCTGATGGCGGGCGAGCATCCGCTGACCGCCTGTGCCACGATCAGCCAGGACGACTACCTTGCCTATCGCCATGTGCGGGTTTCCGGCGGCGGCGACAAGGACAGCTTCATCGACCGTCACCTGCGTGCCCAGGGGCTGCAGCGGCGCATGCAGCTCCAGGTGCCGTTCTTCAGTGCCATGGTGCGGGTGATCGGCAATGGCCAGGCGTTGGCCACGGTGCCGGAGCATATCGCCCGCCAGCTTTGCCGTTTGCATGGCCTGGCCTGGCGGCCGCTGGGTTTCATCGAGCACAGTCAGCGCTACTGGGTGGTCTGGCATCAGCGCTTGCAGGCCTCGGCCGAGCACCGCTGGTTGCGTAACCGGGTATTCGAGCTGTGGCGCCAGTCGTCGTTCGGCGTGCAGGGCGCAGATGCGCGGTTGCGATAGCAGCTATGCGCGAAACGGGGTTATTGCGCGGGGACGGGTTGCCTAGACTGGGCTGATTGCGGGGTGTCGGTGCTGACACCTCATCCCTTCGCCCAGGAGCCCGCCCAGTGACCCCCGAACAATTCCGCCAGTACGGCCACCAGCTCATCGACCTGATCGCCGACTACCGCCAGACCGTCGGCGAGCGCCCGGTGATGGCCCAGGTCGAGCCTGGCTACCTCAAGGCCGCGCTGCCCGAGGCTGCGCCGCAGCAGGGCGAGCCGTTCGCCGCCATCCTCGATGATGTCTCCAGGCTGGTGATGCCCGGCCTGTCGCACTGGCAGCATCCGGACTTCTACGGCTACTTCCCCTCCAACGGCACGCTGTCGTCGGTGCTCGGCGACTTCCTCAGCACAGGGCTTGGCGTGCTCGGCCTGTCCTGGCAGTCCAGCCCGGCCCTGAGCGAGCTGGAGGAAACCACCCTCGACTGGCTGCGCCAACTGCTGGGGCTGTCGGCGCAGTGGAGCGGGGTGATCCAGGACACGGCCTCCACCAGCACCCTGGTCGCGCTGATCAGCGCACGTGAGCGCAGCACCGACTATGCCCTGGCTCGCGGCGGCCTGCAGGCCCAGGACAAGCCGCTGATCGTCTACGTCAGTGCCCATGCCCACAGCTCGGTGGACAAGGCTGCGCTGCTGGCCGGGTTTGGTCGCGACAACATTCGCCAGATCCCCACCGACGAGCGCTTCGCCATGATTCCCGAAGCGCTGCAGGCGGCCATCGAGCAGGACCTGGCGGCAGGCAACCAGCCCTGTGCGGTGGTCGCTACTACCGGCACCACCGCTACCACGGCGCTGGACCCGTTGCGCCCGGTCGGTGAGATCGCCCAGGCGGCGGGGTTGTGGCTGCATGTCGATTCGGCGATGGCAGGCTCGGCGATGATCCTCCCGGAATGTCGCTGGATGTGGGACGGTATCGAGCTGGCTGACTCGGTGGTAGTCAATGCGCACAAGTGGCTGGGCGTGGCCTTCGACTGTTCGATCTATTACGTGCGCGACCCGCAGCACCTGATCCGGGTGATGAGTACCAACCCCAGCTACCTGCAGTCGTCGGTGGATGGCGAGGTGAAGAACCTGCGCGACTGGGGCATACCGCTGGGGCGGCGGTTCCGTGCGCTGAAACTGTGGTTCATGCTGCGCAGCGAAGGGGTCGAGGCCTTGCAGCAGCGCCTGCGCCGAGACCTGGAAAATGCCCGCTGGCTGGCCGAGCAGGTCGAGGCTGCGCCGGGCTGGAAACTGCTGGCGCCGGTGCAGTTGCAGACCCTGTGCATTCGGCATGAACCCGAGGGGCTGGAGGGTGAGGCGCTGGATGATCACACCCGTGGCTGGGCAGATCGGCTCAATGCTTCCGGCGACGCCTACGTGACCCCGGCAACCCTGCAAGGCCGCTGGATGGTTCGGGTGTCGGTCGGCGCGCTGCCGACCGAACGGGCGGATGTGGAGCGGCTGTGGGGGAATCTGCAGGCGGTGGTCAAGGCTTGAGATTGCCGAGGCCGCCGCGCGGCCCCGACTGCCTTACTGGCTCACCACCTCGAAGCTGCTTTTGCGGCTGGCTTCATAGGCGTCCTTTTCCAGCGGTTTGGCCTGCGGGTTACCCAGGTCTTCCATGGCCAGCCGGTAGGTTTCAGGCGCCACATAGGCTGCCAGTGCGCACACGCAGGTGATGGCGAAGGCCAGGGCACCGACCACCAGCCAGATATGCTCTGAGCCAGGTGGGGCGACGGCCGCGAACAGCGCCGGCAGCATCGCAGTGAGCATGGTGCCGATGTTCTGTGCGATGGCCATGGCCGACACCCGGTAGCGAGTCTGGAACAGCTCCGGGTAGAAGCTTGGGAACACGGCGTTGTAGCCCTGGTAGACCATGCCCCACATCAGGATCGAGCCGACGAAGGCAAGTGGCACGTTCTGGATGCTGATCGCATACAGGTAGACGAACGCCAGCAGACCCGATCCCAGGCAACCGGCAATCATGGTCGGACGTCGGCCGATGCGGTCCGACAGGTTGCCCACGAACGGAATCACCAGCACCGCGACGACATTGCCCACCACCGGGATCCACAGGTACACGCTCTTGTCGAAGCCGATGCCGTAGGCCGGCTGTACCGCATAGGCCGCGCCGAAGATGGTGGCGACCACCGGGATCACGTTCATCAGTGCCATGAACATCACCAGCACCATGTGTTTCCAGCTGTGGCGGAACGCTTCGCCGATCGGCGACTTGGCCACCTTGTCCTGTTTTTCTTCCTGAACGAATGCCGGGGTTTCATGCACCTCCTTGCGGATGATGAAGCCTGCGATCAGCACCACCGCGCTCATCAGGAACGGAATACGCCAGCCCCATTCGTTGAACGCTTCGCTGGGCATGAAGTAGGCCAGTGGCAGGAACACCGCGGCGGCCATCACCTGGCCGGCCTGCACGCCTTGCAGTGTGTAGCTGGCGTAGTAGCCGCGACGCCCGAAGGGCGCGTGCTCCATGATCATGGAACTGGCGCCGGAGATCTCTCCGGCCACGGCGAAGCCTTGGACCAGGCGCAGGATCACCAGCAGGGCAGGGGCGAGGAGGCCGATGTCGTGGTAGGTGGGCAGCAGGCCTACCGCCATGGTCGAGATGCCCATCAGGAACATGCACAGCAGCAGCACGTTCTTGCGTCCTCGCGTGTCGCCCCAATGGCCGAGCACGAAGGCGCCGACCGGACGGGCCAGGTAGCCGACGCCATAGGTGGCCAGGGAGGCGATGATGGCCATCTTCGGGTCGCTGGACGGGAAGAAGATCTGCGGGAAGATCAGCGCTGCCGCCTGGGCATAGATGAAGAAGTCGTAGTACTCGAGGGCCGAGCCGATCCACCCGCTGGCGGTGGCTTTCTTGGCCTGTGAAGAGTGGGCCATGGTGTCTCCGTTGTTCTTGTTGGTTGTCGGATGGCGGTCGCACTCGGGCAGGCATGAGCCCGGATGGCGGCGACTGAATCCATGGTCGTCCAGGGTTCTGCGCTGAATCAATTCGTCTTGCTGGCTTCTGTTCGGTTATCGAACACAAACTAACCATTTCGTACAAAGTGCATTGCCGCCACGACTTTACCTGCGAATAATCGATCCTGCCATCGTCGAGAACAAGCAGGTTCACAGGTCAGACGAACCTGCCCCTGTACAAACAACAAGGAACTCCACATGCAGCGTTCGATCGCCACCGTCTCACTCAGCGGTACCCTGCCCGAAAAGCTCGAGGCCATCGCCGCCGCAGGCTTTGATGGCGTCGAGATCTTCGAGAACGACCTGCTCCATTACGCCGGCGCCCCGCGTGAGATTCGTCAGCGGTGTGCGGACCTGGGGCTGGCCATCACGTTGTTCCAGCCGTTTCGCGACTTCGAGGGCTGCCGCCGTGATCGTCTGCACAAGAACCTCGATCGCGCGGCGCGCAAGTTCGACCTGATGCAAGAGCTGGGCACCGACCTGGTGCTGGTGTGCAGCAATGTGCAGCCTGATGCGCTGGGCGATGAGCAACTGCTGGTCGATGACCTGCGCCTGTTGGCCGAGCATGCCGGTGACCGAGGCCTGCGCATCGGTTACGAAGCGTTGGCCTGGGGGCGTCACGTCAACACTTGGCAGCAGGTGTGGCACCTGGTGCGTGAGGCTGATCATCCGGCCCTGGGGGTGATTCTCGACAGCTTCCACACGCTTTCGCTCAAGGGGGATCCCCGTGGTATCCGCGATATTCCCGGCGAGAAGATTTTCTTCGTGCAGATGGCCGATGCGCCGATCCTGGCCATGGATGTGCTGGAGTGGAGCCGGCATTTTCGCTGCTTCCCCGGCCAGGGTGAGATGGACCTCGCAGGTTTCCTGGCGCCGATCATCGCCAGTGGGTATCGCGGCCCACTGTCGCTGGAAGTTTTCAACGATGGTTTTCGCGCCGCGCCTTCGCGTCAGAACGCCGCCGATGGCCTGCGCTCGTTGCTGTACCTGGAGGAAAAGGCCCGTGTGCGCCTGGCCGAGCAGTCGGTCGCGGTGGAACCCGGCGTGTTGTTCACACCGCCTGCGGCGAGCCGCTATGACGGGGTGGAGTTCGTCGAGTTCGCCGTGGATGACGCGGTCGGTGCGCGGCTGGGTGGGTGGTTGAAGCGCCTGGGGTTCGCCGAGGCTGGGCGGCACCGCAGCAAGGCGGTCAGGCTGCTGCGCCAGGGAGATATCAATATCGTGCTCAACGCCGAACCCTATTCCTTTGCCCACAACTTCTTCGATGCCCATGGTCCATCGCTGTGCGCTGCAGCCTTGCGTGTGGATGACGCCCAGGCCGCGCTGCAACGGGCCGTGGCCTATCGCGGTCAGCCATTCCGTGGTCTGGTCGGCCCCAACGAGCGGGAAGTCCCGGCGGTGCGCGCGCCGGATGGCAGCCTGATCTACCTGGTGGAGCCGGCCGGGGCAGGGCAGAGCATCTACGACAGCGACTTCTGCCTTGATCGGTCGGCTTCTACCGATGGCGGGCTGCAGCGCATCGACCACATGGCCTTGGCCTTGCCGGCCGAGGGTCTGGACAGTTGGGTGCTGTTCTACAAGAGCCTGTTCGACTTCACCGCCGACGACGAAGTGGTGCTGCCTGACCCTTATGGCCTGGTCAAGAGCCGCGCCCTGCGCAGCCCGTGCGCAACGTTGCGCCTGCCGCTGAACATCTCCGAGAACCGCAACACCGCCATCGCCCACGCCCTGTCGAGCTACCGTGGTTCGGGCGTGCACCATATCGCCTTCGACTGTGCCGACATCTTTGCCGAGGTCACGCGGGCCAAGGAGGCTGGCGTGCCGTTGCTGGAGATCCCGTTGAACTACTACGACGATCTGGCGGCGCGCTTCGAGTTCGACGATGAGTTCCTCAGCGAGCTTGCGTACTACAACGTGCTGTACGACCGCGATGCGCAGGGCGGCGAGTTGTTCCATGTGTACACCGAGCCGTTCGAGGGGCGTTTCTTCTTCGAGATCCTCCAGCGCAAGGGGGACTACGCGGGGTATGGCGCGGCGAACGTGGCCGTGCGCCTGGCGGCGATGGCCAAGCTGCGCGCGAGCCCGGGCAGCTAGCACGTTCCACATCCACCCTTGCGCTTCCCTGCACCGCCCGGCTCACGGATAATCCCCGCACATTCCAAACAACAGCCTGTGAGTCGGTATGAGTGATCCGCAAGTCAGCCTCGGTCAGTCCGAGGCCGGGGCGCGCAAGTCGCGCAAGAACAACCCGGAGAAAACCCGCGAGGACATCCTCCAGGCTGCGATCCACGAATTCGTCCAGCAAGGCCTGGCTGGCGCGCGGGTCGATGCGATCGCCGAACGCACCGCCACCTCCAAGCGCATGATCTACTACTACTTCGGCAGCAAGGAACAGCTGTACCTGGAATGCCTGGTCAAGCTCTATGGCGACATCCGCAAGACCGAGCACAGCCTGGACCTGGAGTCGTTGCCGGTCGAGCAGGCGATCCGCCGGCTGGTGGAGTTCACTTTCGATCACCACGACCACAATGTCGACTTCGTACGCATCGTCTGTACCGAAAACATCCATTACGGTGAGTTCGTCAAGCAGGCGCCGGTGATCCGCGAAATGAGCAGCCTGGTGCTCGAGTCACTGGCGCGCACCCTGCAGCGCGGGGTCGAGGAAGGCATGTTCCGTGCGGGCATCGAGGTCATCGACCTGCATATGCTGATGAGTTCGTTCTGCTTCTATCGGGTCTCGAACCGGCACACCTTCGGCGAAATCTTCCAGATCGACCTGGCGGACGAGGCGATCAAGCTGCGGCACAAGCAGATGATCTGCGAGGCCGTGCTCAGCTACATCCGCGCCTGATCGCCAGGCGCCGCATCACTCGCCGAGCCGCTGCTCGCGTGAGGGCGGGTAGCCGAAATACGCTGCGTAGCACTTGCTGAAGTGCGACACCGAAACGAACCCGCAAGCCACCGCCACTTCCATTACCGACAGGTCCGAGTACTGCAGCAGCCGCCGGCTCTTGGTGATGCGCAGCTCCATGTAGTAGCGCCGCGGCGAGGTGCCGAGCTGGGCCTGGAACAAGCGGTCGATCTGCCGACGCGAGCGGCCGCTGTAGGCGGCCAACTGATCGAGGCTGAGGGTCTCCTCCAGGTTGTTTTCCATCAGCTCTACAATGGTGCGCAGTTGCAGGCTCATGGACTTCTTCGCCCCGGGCCCGACCTGGCGATAACGGGCACCTGAGAACGACAGGATCTCTTCGACACCTTCGGCCAAGGCATCGCCATACAGCCGGCGTACCAGGCCCAGCATCAGTTCCATGGCGCCATTGGGGCTGGCGGCGGTCAGGCGATCTCGATCGAGGGTGAAGCTGGCCGGCGTGATGCGCGTCTGCGGGCTGCGTTCGGCGAGGCTGGCGCGCTGTTCGGGGTGGATGCTGCAACCGTAGTCGCCCAGCACCCCGGCGCGGCCGAGGAACCATGCACCGCTCCACAAGCCCCCCAGGGCCATGCCGTGGGCCGCGCAGTCGCCCAGCAGGCGGTCGAGTTCGGGATATTTGAGCGTGGTGCGCAGGCCGGCGCAGATGACCAGGAGGTCGGGCTCCTTGAGCTTGCGCGGGTCCAGCTCGCTGGCCACCAGTTCCAGGCCCAGGTCACTGAGCACCCGGTCACCTTCGAGTGACAGCGGAGTGAAGCGGAAACTCTCGGCTCGCAGCAGGTTGGCGGTGACCAGCACGTCCATCGCCACGGTGAAACTGGCCATGGAAAAATGCTCGAGCAGAACGAAGTCGACGCGGTACGGCACCTGTTCGTCGCTGGCGCCGGATTTGAGCCGCAACATGTTACTGGTGCTAGTCTTCTTGCTGAACTGGCGAGGCGTGGGCACAGCGGACTCCGTTTCCTTCGAGGGCGCACGAAGTGTGCTGGGAGTTGCGGGGAAAGACAATCACTGGCCGGATAATGCCGCGAGCCCTGGCACTGGCGGTAGGCGGATTGGAATGAACCCTTGGCGCCTGGCGTGAACAAATGCAGTACATGCTCACAGGAGAACGCTCATGGAAATCGGAACGGTCTGGATCCTCGTCGCAGTGCTGGTGATTCTTCTGCAGATCTGGGCGATATGGCACATCATCGGCAGCGAGCGCCGTGCCGAGCGCAAGATGTTGTGGGTCGTGTTCGTGGTTTGGGCGCCGTTCCCCGGCCTGTTGTTCTGGGCTTGGCGCGGGCCGCGGGCAGTGAAGGGCAGGGCCGTGCTGGAAGAGAAATGAGCCTTGCCTGGCGCCTGTCGCAAGGACAGGCGCCACGGACTTGGATCGAGGTGCCGATCCCTGGAAAAACCTGTCTGGGCGGGTAGAATTGGCGCTCCTGCCTTCAGCGAGTCCGCCCCATGTCAGCGCCGACACTCGAGCTGTTCCCAACCGGCGCTGAACACGCCGACGTCATCCGCAATCTGTACCAGTTCTATGCCTACGAGTCCTCCGACTGGGAGCAGGAGGACGTCGAGGCGGACGGGCGTTTCTACCTGCATGAGGCGCATATGGCGCGCTACTGGCAATCGCCCGAGTGGTGCGCCAGCCTGGTGCTGGTCGACGGTTTCATCGCCGGTTTCGTGCTGGTCGAGCGCAGCGAGCTGCCAGGCGTCGAGGCCCTGGAACTGGCCGACCTGTTCATCCTCAAGCGCTACCGTCGCCAGGGCATCGGCCGGGCGGTAGCGTCCCAGGTGCTTTGCAGTGGCGCCCACGACTGGCTGCTGCGCTGCTTTCGGCAGGATGAAGTGTCCATGGCTTTTTGCACCCGCATCGTTGCCGAGTTGCCGCGCGCCGTGCAGGTGATCGCGCTGGAAGATGATCCGCAACTGCATTCCTGGCGCGTCATGGCGGTGCGCCACTGAAGTGCCGCACGCGCGAATTTTTGTGAACCACTTCACAAAATCCTGTCGCTCAGCGGCATAATGCCAGTATCTTGAAAAACGGCCCCGCAGGTTCAGGAAGAATGCCATGTCGCTAGTCGCGAGCCCCGACGTCATGTACCGGTTGTTGATCCAGAGTGTGGTGGACTATGCCATCTACCTGCTGACCCCGGAGGGGATTGTCGCCAACTGGAACCCGGGGGCGCAGCGCGCCAAGGGCTATGAGGCCAGCGAGATCGTCGGGCAGCACTACTCGCTGTTCTACAGCGAGGCGGACCGCGCTGCCGGACTGCCGCAAGCCAACCTCGAGCAGGCACGCCGCAGCGGTCGTTTCGAGGAGCATGGCTGGCGCCTACGCAAGGATGGCAGCCTGCTGCGCGCCCATGTGGTGATCGAGGCGGTGCATGACGACGACGGGCAACTGGTAGGATTCGCCAAGATCACCCGTGACTGCACCGAGCAGTACCATGCACAGATGGCCCAACGCGAGCAGGAGCGACATTTCCGCCTGCTGGTGCAGGGCGTGCGTGACTATGCCATCTACATGCTCGACAGCGCCGGTCATGTGATCAACTGGAACGCCGGTGCCGAGCGAGCCAAGGGCTACAGGGCCGATGAGATCGTCGGCCAGCATTTCTCGGTGTTCTACACCCACGAAGACCGCGTCCGCGGCCTGCCCGAGCATGGGCTGGAGACGGCACGGCGGGAAGGGCGCTTCCAGGCCGAAGGTGTCCGTCAGCGCAAGGACGGCTCGCATTTCTGGACCAGCGTGGTGATCGAGGCCATCCATGACGAGGACAGCGGCCAACTGATCGGTTTCGCCAAGGTGACCCGTGACATCTCCGAGCGTCGCCGCTACGAGCTGGAGCTTCTGCAGGCCAAGGAACTGGCCGAGCAGTACAGCCAGGAGATGAGCACCCTGTCGCAGTTTCTCGATTCGGTGATCGCCAATATTCCGGCCTGTGTCATCGTCCAGGACCTGGCCAGCCAGCGCATCCTGTTGGCCAACCAGCAGGCCGAGCGTTTGTTTGGTGGCCAGGGGGCGAGCCTGATCGGTACGCTGCCCGCCGAGTGCGTGGTGCCGGCTGCCGCCGAGTTTCTCGAGCAGCAGTTGGCGCGCGGCGCACGCAGTGCCAAGGGCTACGCCGCTGAAACCCGTGTCGAAACCCTCGCAGGTGCCCGCACCTTGCGCAGCCGCGCGCTGCTCAGCCAGAACCGCGACAACCAGGCCGATTACGTGCTGTTCATCGCCGAGGACGCCACTGAGGAGCTGGCAGCCCACGCGCAGATCCACCACATGGCCCATCACGATGCACTGACCGGCCTGCCCAATCGCACGCTGTTCCACGAGCGTCTCAAGCAGGCGCTGGCGCGCGGCGAGGACAGTGGCAAGCTGACCGCCACCTTGTGCCTGGACCTGGACAACTTCAAGAACATCAACGACTCCCTCGGCCATGCCTTCGGCGATAAACTGCTGCGTGCCCTGGGCAAGCGCCTGCGTCGAGAGCTGCGCGAGCACGACACCCTGGCCCGGCTAGGCGGCGATGAGTTCGCCGTGGTTCTAGCCGGGCTGGACAACCGCGAGGCGGCCTGCAATACCGCCCGGCGCCTGATCGATGCGATCTGCCCGCCGTTCCAGATCGAAGGGCACCAGTTCACTGTCGGCGTAAGCATCGGCATTGCCTTTGCGCCTGAGGACCAGGACAACGCCGAGCTGCTGCTGGGTTACGCCGACATGGCCCTGTACGAAGCCAAGCGCAATGGCCGCAACCGCTACGAATGCTTCCATGTCGAACTTGACGTTGCCGCACGCCAGCGCCGCCTGGTGGAGACCGACCTGCGCACGGCCCTGCACCTGGGGCAACTGCAATTGCACTACCAGCCGGTGGTGGACCAGCAGAGCAACAGCGTCACCGGCTACGAGGCGCTGCTGCGCTGGGAGCACCCCAGCCGCGGCATGATCATGCCCATGGACTTCATCCCCATCGCCGAGGAAACCGGGCTGATCCACGAGATTGGTGCCCGCGTGCTGAACCTCGCCTGCCAGGAGGCGGCAACCTGGGAAGGGCAGGAGGTGGTGTCGGTCAACCTGTCGCCGGTGCAGTTCAAGAATACCGGGCTGGTGCATACCGTTTCCCTGGCACTGTCGGACTCAGGGCTTGACCCGCAGCGCCTGGAGCTGGAGATCACCGAGTCGGTGCTGCTGGGCAACAGCGAGGAGAACGTGCGCATCCTGCGGGAGCTGAAAGACCTGGGCGTGTCGATCTCGCTGGATGATTTCGGCACAGGTTATTCGTCGCTGGGTTACCTGCGCTCGTTCCCGTTCGACCGGATCAAGATCGACAAGTCTTTCGTCCACGACATGTGCGACAGCCGCGAGGCGATGTCGATCATCCGCGCGATTACCGAGCTGTCCAACAGCCTGATGATCAAGACCACGGCCGAGGGCGTGGAGTCGGTCGAGCAGATGGAGCGTCTGGCCGCAGAAGGGTGTTCGCACTTCCAGGGCTACTTCTATGGACGACCGGCACCGGCCAGCGAGCGCTTGAAGCAGATTGTCAGGGATTGACGGGCTGGCAAAAACACTTGCCACCCGACGCCCCATCTCTTCTAAACTCGCAGGGTTCGCCTCACCCAGAGATCCGCATGACCACCCGTACCCCGCTGTCCGGCGTCAACCACCCCTTGCGCGGCATCGCCCTGGTGGTGGCCGCGACGTTCCTGTTCGCCAGCCACGACGGGCTGTCGAAGTTCCTCGGTGGGATCTACCCGGTGATCATGGTGGTCTGGGCCCGCTATGTGGTGCATACGCTGCTGATGGCCGGCATCTTCATGCCCCAGGCTGGGCTGAGCGTGCTGCGCACCCGACGCCCGTTGCTGCAGACCTTGCGTGCCTTGAGCCTGCTCAGCACCAGCCTGCTGTTCACGGCGGGGCTTCAGTACTTGCCGCTGGCCGAGGCCACGTCGGTCAACTTTCTCGCCCCGGTGCTGGTCACTGCGCTGTCGGCTCCGCTGCTCAAGGAGCGGGTCACGCCGGGCCAGTGGCTGGCGGTGGTGATGGGCTTCATCGGGGTGCTGGTGGTGGTGCATCCGGGCGGGGCGATGTTCACCCCGGCGATCCTGTTTCCCTTCGGTTCTGCCCTGGGCTTCTGCTTCTATCAGCTGCTGACGCGGATTCTGGCCGCCCACGACAGCCCAACCACCAGCAATTTCTACGCAGGGCTGTGCAACACCCTGATCATGAGTGTGCTGGTGCCGTTCTTCTGGCAGACGCCGCAATGGCAGCACGTGCTGCTGATGCTCGCGCTCGGCGGTTGCGGCATGACTGCTCACCTGCTGCTGACCAAGGCCTTCCGCCACGCAGCGCCGGCGCTGCTGGCGCCGTTCAGTTACTGCCAGATCGTCTTTGCGGGGGTGCTGGGCCTGGTGGTGTTCGGCCAGGTGCCGGACACCACCAGCATCGTGGGCATCGCCATCATCTGCTTGAGCGGCCTTGGCGCCGCCTGGATGCAGCGGCGCAAGTGACCGTCAGCCGTTGACCAGCGCCTTGAGCGAGGCGTCGAAGCTGCGCAGGGCATCGGCCTGCACGTTCTGCTCGACCTGCAACTGGTGGGCAAGATTCGTCATGTCACTGGGTAACGCTTCACGGGCCTGACCTTCGGCGCGGCCGATGTAGGTCAGTTGGTCATCGTAGAAGCGTGCGACCACCTGGGTTTCGATGTCTGGGCTGGTGGCGCTGGCGAGGCGGCTCTGGGCATCGAGCAGCACGATCACGTCGGGGTGGTCGGCGAGCAGGGTATCCAGATCGTCGTAGAAGGTGACCTCGGCGAAGGTCTGTGCCAGCGACTGGGCCAGCCAGCTGTAGGCCTGGCTGCCACCGTTGAGCGTGGCCACTTGCACGGCACGCGAGGCGCCAGGCACTGAAGGCGGGGCTTCGCGATGGCGCTGCAGGTAGTCCAGGGTGGCGCAGGCATTGCGGCCCAACAGCACGGCGACATGCTGGCCCGGTGTCAGCGACACGCTGGACAGCTCGGTGGCCGAATAGAAGTGGCCGTAGGGTTGCGCCACCTGCGAGGTGGCCGAGGCGGCACAGCCACCCAGGGCGGCCAGCAGGGCCAGGATCGCGGCAAGCATGCCGCCTTTGCTGATCGATGCCATGATCGTTGCCTCATCGAAGGTTCAATGAAGCCATCTTCCGCCTCCGGTTCTCGCGGTGGAACTTGAAGATATTCATGGTCGCTATCGACGATGTCGATGGGCGGCGCTGCCAAAGCCCGGCCTGACAGACCCAGCCTATCGCCTTTCAATAGTCGCTCTATTAGACCTCTGCCCATGCTGGGCTAGTCTTTCCCGTGGCCTCCCGATTTGCGCGTGCAGCGCCGCGGCCCCGCGTCGGCAAAAGACCGACCACCACCTGATGAAGAGAAGGCCCGAGCCTTGCGGCTCGGGCTGCAGAACACCTGGCATAGACCGGAAATCTGGACAACCGACCCATAAGGTACCCGCAGATGTCGAACGAATCGAAATGCCCGTTCCATCAAACCGCAGGCGGCGGCACCACCAACCGTGACTGGTGGCCCGACCAGCTCAACCTCAGGATTCTCCACCAGCATGGCAGCCAGTCCGATCCGATGGACCCGGCATTCGACTATGCCAAGGCGTTCAAGAGCCTTGATTTCCAAGCCCTGAAAAAAGACCTCACAGCGCTGATGACCGACTCCCAGGATTGGTGGCCTGCGGACTTCGGCCACTATGGACCGTTGTTCATCCGCATGGCCTGGCACAGCGCAGGCACCTACCGCATCGCCGACGGCCGTGGTGGCGCGGGCTCCGGCCAGCAGCGCTTCGCCCCGCTCAACAGCTGGCCGGACAACGTCAGCCTGGATAAGGCCCGGCGGCTGCTGTGGCCGATCAAGCAGAAATACGGCAACAAGATTTCCTGGGCCGACCTGATCGTGCTCACCGGCAACGTTGCGTTGGAGTCGATGGGCTTCAAGACCTTCGGCTTCTCCGGTGGCCGCGCCGATGTCTGGGAGCCGGACGAAGATGTGTACTGGGGCTCGGAGAAGGTCTGGCTGGGTGGCGACACCCGCTACGGCAAGGCCCAGCCACCTGGCAAGGGTGATCTGGTGGCCGAGCCTGGCAAGCATGCGCAGGAGCAAAGCCGCACCGAGCCTGCGGGACGCAATCTGGAGAACCCGCTGGCTGCCGTGCAGATGGGCCTGATCTACGTGAACCCCGAAGGCCCGGAGGGCAATCCTGACCCGGTCGCTTCGGGCAAGGATATTCGCGAGACCTTCGGCCGCATGGCGATGAATGATGAAGAGACCGTGGCCCTGATCGCCGGCGGCCACGCCTTCGGCAAGACCCACGGTGCAGGCCCTGCGGACAACGTCGGCGCCGAACCTGAAGCCGCCGGGCTCGAGCTGCAAGGGCTGGGCTGGGCCAACAAGCTCGGCAGCGGCAAGGGTGGCGATACCATCACCAGCGGCCTGGAAGTGACCTGGACCTCGACCCCGACCCGCTGGAGCAACGAATACCTGAACAACCTGTTCAACTTCGAGTGGGAACTGACCAAGAGCCCGGCGGGCGCCCATCAATGGCGCCCCAAGGATGGCAAGGGGGCCAACAGCGTGCCCGATGCCCACGACCCGACCAAGCGCCATTCACCGATGATGCTCACCTCTGACCTGGCCTTGCGCTTCGACCCGATCTACGAGCCGATCGCCCGGCGTTTCAAAGAGCATCCCGAGCAACTGGCCGACGCCTTCGCCCGTGCCTGGTACAAGCTGATCCACCGTGACATGGGGCCGCTGGCCCGTTATCTGGGCCCGGAAAACCCACAGGAAGAACTGCTCTGGCAGGACCCGATCCCCAAGGTCGATCACCCGCTGGTCGGCGAGCAGGACATCGCGGCGCTCAAGGCCAAGGTGCTGGCCTCGGGTCTGAGCGTTGCCGAACTGGTGTCCACCGCCTGGGCGGCAGCCTCGACCTTCCGTGGCTCGGACAAGCGCGGGGGCGCCAACGGCGGGCGTCTGCGCCTGGAGCCTCAGCGTTCCTGGGCCGCCAACCAGCCTCAGCAGTTGGACAAGGTGCTCAAGGCGCTGGAGAACATCCAGGGCGAGTTCAACAGCGGCGGCAAGAAGATTTCGCTGGCCGACCTGATCGTGCTGGCTGGCTCCGCTGCGGTCGAGAAGGCTGCCAAGGACGCTGGGCACACGGTCAGCGTGCCGTTCCGGCCGGGTCGTACCGACGCCTCCCAGGCGCAGACGGATGTCGAGTCGTTCGCCGTGCTGGAGCCGCTGGCCGACGGCCTGCGCAACTTCACCAAGGCCAGGTACAGCGTCAAGGCCGAGAAGCTGCTGCTGGACAAGGCCCAGTTGCTGACCCTCACCGCGCCGGAACTGACCGTGCTGGTCGGCGGCCTGCGGGTGTTGGGCGCCAACCATGGCGGCAGCCAGCATGGGGTGTTCACCGACAAGCCTGGCACCTTGAGCAACGATTTCTTCCGCAACCTGCTGGATATGGGCGTGGAATGGAAGCCGACCTCGGCCGACAACGAGACCTTCGAAGGCCGTGATCGCAAGACCGGGCAGGTGAAATGGACTGGCACCCGGGTCGACCTGGTGTTTGGTTCTCACGCCCAGTTGCGGGCGTTGAGCGAGGTGTACGGCAGCAGCGATGCCGAGGAGAAATTCGTCAAGGACTTCGTGGCGGCCTGGGTGAAGGTGATGGAGTTGGATCGGTTCGATTTAGATCGCGGGGTCCAGAGGTGATGTTGCCATAACGCTGGCATTACTCGCACAAAGTGCTTCTGCGCGCCCTCCGGCTCCCACATCAGCGGAGGGCATTCAGCGACCATCAACCTTGGCGATCACGGTCCAGTCTTTGTGGCCCATTTGCTGGGCAACCCGCATCGGATTTTCGCCTGCGCTGAGCATCATCGAGGTTCAGCTTTACGCTTCCCTATTTAGGCGGTCGCATTCTCGCTCCGCATCAGCCCGAGACGAGTAGAACTGGGGCAGGTTTTGCTTACTTTTCGAATCGAAAATGGCGAACCCTGGTGGCGATGACGTTGAAGTCCTCAGTCCGTGTTTTGCACCACCGATTTCTATTGAAATTCGCCGTTTCACTTTATATCTAGCGTCCATTCTTCTTCCTTGTGGCTGGCAAAGCATCCTTACCAATACCGGCTACCGGCCATCATTTCGAGGTTCAGGATTTTCCAATAACTACAAAGCAGCCCGGCTGGGAGGCGATCAAGCGAGCTTTCCGGGCTGAGCTGAGTGTCGTCAGGCCTGAGAGGCCTAGGTTTTACTGCACGTATTTGACGGTCGCGCTAACCAGCAACTGATCGTTGACTGTGACTTTGCAAAAGCGCTTCGTCACTGTTTTGTTATCAGCTGCGAGTGTGGGGGCGCATTGCAAGATCACCTTTTTGCCCTCCCAGTCCTTAGCTACACCAGAAGTCGTTGCGCTCGCATACTCTTTCATGAATTTGCGATTCCAAGGCCCGAAAAATACCTCCGGCTCGCCGCCTCCGAAGAAACCAGATTCATCAGTGGCGCAGATCGTACCTTCTACCCTTTTGCCGTCGATGATATTGGCATCGGTATAGCAATTCATCTGACCGTTCCAGGCGTCTAGATCCACTGGGCCCCTATTAACCCAAGTGGGCGCGGTAACGCATCCTGAGAGAGTTGCGACTGCGAGAGCGCCAAGGCAGATGCATTTCATGCGAGACATTGAATTAAGCTTCCTTACTTTTTGAAGCCGCCACCAATACCCGTAATACTCCACAATTTCAAGTTCAGAGTGATCCATGGAAAGGCCATACCCGCCATCGTCACTTTTCGACCTGTCCGAGCTTTCAGACCTCGGCCTGATTGTAATCAACTCCAGTAGCGTCGAACGTTTCATAGATCGCCATCCGTATCCCGAAGAGGTCTTCAGTGTTGCGACGCTCATCGCTTGCAGCCTGGCGTAGTAGGGCAGCTTGTCCCTGAGCGGGTTTTTGGCGTCCATTGGTCCTTGAGTGCGAAAGAAGTCCGGCGCTTGGCCTGGCTTGGGGTTACTTGCTGTTCAGAGGCTTGGTGCCTGTATCGTCGCACGGAGCTGGGCTAAATCCTTGGACGGTATGACATAGGTTCTAGACAGCATGTCACCGACCCGCTGGCACCGTGCGGACTGCGTATAGATGAAGATCGTTATGACCCCCAGAGGTACCTCAATGTGTCTTGTGAACCCTCGGATCAGAGCTTGAATAAGCGTTGGCGGCCCGCCAGCTCCGTTGATGACGGTCAGTCCAAAGACGAACTTTCCTGGTGTTCTACCTTTGAAAAGCCACTCGCACAGGGGGTATAGGAATAGATGGACGAAGACCAGTTCAAACCCTGCGAACAACAGGGTCTTTTGATTGGCAAGCCACAGGCCGAGCAGGACAATTGCTCCGTAATCGATGATGTACGCCCCTATGCGTTTCATCAGAAGGGACGTTCTTGAGACTTCCATCAGGTGCTCCGTGCTGTGGTGTTTGTCATGCGAGAAGGGCTTAGTGCTTGGCCGGGCTTGGGTTATCCAGGAATGGGTATTGCCCTGAGGGCTCTACTGTATCTAGGGTCTGTCTGAAATGTGTCTGCGCGAAGGCCAGACAAGGCGAAACGGGGGGAGGAAGGGCCGGGTCGCGCACGACTGCACTGGAGTACATGAGCATTCCGAGCCAACGCAGTATGGGCGAGTGCAGATACATTTCAGACATAGCCTAGCCGGTAAAGCAATCGCCATCACCCGACTCAGGCGACAGCCTTCTGCACCTCGGCCACCTTGGGTTTGGCCGGCTTGAGCCGCGATACCCCCAGCAACACCAGCACCAGCCCGGCAATCTGATACCCCGAGATCGCCTCGCTGAGGATGGCCCAGGACGCCAGCATGGTCAGCACCGGCCCCAGGTTGCCGACCGCCGCAGTGTGCGTCGGCCCCAGGCGCTGGATCGCCAGGGCTACCCAGTAGATCGGCAATACCGTGGAAAACAGCGCCATCATCGCTGCATAGGCCCACACCGCAGCGGGCAATTGCGCCAACTGGGTGACATCCGCCACCAGCAGGTAGTGCGCCAGCACCATCAGCGACGATGCCGAACCACACAGCCCGGCCATGCGCATCGAGTCCATGCGCTTGAGCATCATCCCGGTACCGGAGTAATACAGCGCGTAGGTCACTGCGCTGGCGAACACCCACAGCGACCCCACCAGCACTGCGTGCCCGCCGCCGGCGGCGCCCAGGTCGTGCACGAAGGCGATGCCCAGCCCCAGGTAGCACAAGCCCATCGCCAGCAGGGTGCGCGGGGTAGGGCGCTCACGCATCGCGATGGCCTGGAATACCAGCACCAGGGTCGGGTAGGTGAACAGGATCAGGCGCTCCAGCCCCGCGCTGATGAACTGCAAACCATAGAAATCGAACAGGCTCGACAGGTAGTAGCCCAACAGGCCGAGCACTGCCACGCGAAACCCGTCGCCCAGGGTCAGCGGGATGCTCGCCGGGCCACGGCTGGCCCACACCAGCCAGGCGAACAGCGGCAGCGACAGGCCCATGCGCAGCGCCAGCAAGGTCACTGCATCCAAAGGCCCCGCAGCGTAGGCAAGCTTGACGAAGATCGCCTTGAAGCTGAAACCCAGGGCGGCCAGGACTGCATAGAGGCTGCCGTTTTGCAGGTGTCGTTCAAGAGAGGTACGCAGGCTGTTCATGCTGAATCCGCAACAAAATAAGTCAGAGGCTTATTCTGAATAGAAGGCCCGAAAGCTAGAATCGCTTTTTCTGGAACATGGCGTTCGCTTTTGGAGAAACCCCATGCACTTCGATCTTCAAGACCTGCGCTTGCTGGCTGCCATCGCTGCGACCGGTAGCCTGAGCAAGGCCGCAGCCGGTTTTCCGGTGGCGGTGTCGGCGGCAAGCACGCGCTTGCGCCTGTTCGAGGAGCGTAGCGGTCTGACCCTGTTCACCCGCAAGGCCGACGGTATGCAGTTGACCCCTGCCGGACGGCTGGTGCTGGAGTCGGCCCGTGGAGTGCTGGGCGAGGCGCAGAAACTGCAGGACACGCTCAAGGAACTGGCGGGCCAGCGGCGCATCAACTTGCGCCTGGCGGCTTCGACGGTCACCAACAGCACCTTGCTGCCAGCGGTACTCGGGCCTTTCCTGGCCGACTACCCCGAAGTCGACCTGCTGCTGGTCGAGCACAAGAGTGTCGATGTACTGCGCGTGGTGCTGGCCGGGGAGTGCGAGATCGGCGTGTTCGACGGCAACCTGGTCAACGATGGCCTGGTATCGCTGCCGTTTCGCACCGAGCGCCTGGTGCTGCTGGTGCCCGCCGATCACGAGCTGGCCGGGCGTGAGCAATTGCGGCTGATCGATGCGCTGGATCATGCCTTCGTCTGCCTGCCGGCAGAGCGCGCCATGCAGCGATTCGTCGAGGAGTTGGCGATGAACCTGGCCATGCCGCTGAAGATCCGCGTGCGTGCGCCCAGTTTCGAGGCCATTGCCCAGTTGGTCGCCCAGCGTGCCGGGCTGGCGATTGTCCCGGAGATCGCTGCCGTGCGTGCCGAGCAGGAGCTCGCAGTGCGCCGGGTGGCACTGGAGGAGCGTTGGGCCACCCTTGAGCTGCGCATCTGTTTTCGCAGTTGGGAAGGTCTCAGCTCCCATGCCAGGCAACTGGTCACCTTCCTTTCCGGGCAGTAATCCGATGAGGTGGCACTCTGCAATCCTGCCGGGAGCGCTTACAATCACCGCTTTTGCACTCCAAGACAGGCACGCCGGTCAATGACGTTCGACCCCCCAACCCTCCTGGCCCTGACCGTTGCCCTCGCGGCAGCGGCGGCGCTTTACCTGACGATCGAATGGCGCAGTGTGCGCGAGTCGTCGTTGCTCTACTGGAGTGCCGGTTTCGCCACCATCACCGTTGGCTCCACCCTCGCGCTGCTGCGCATGAACGGTTTCCTGCTGATTGGTATCTGGTTCGCCAACGGTCTGCTGGTGTTCGCGCATTTCTGCTTCCTGCTGGGCGTTGCCCGTTTCACCGAAGTGCGATTGTCACGGGGCTGGCTGCTGGTCGTGCTGCTGTGGGTGAGCCTGCTGCTGCTGCCGGAAGGGCCGTCGTGGTCCAAGATCATGCTGGTGGTCAATTCGCTGCTGGTGGCCCTGGTGTCGCTGCGGGCCAGTTTTCTGCTGCGTCCGCACGGTGTGTCGCTGAGTGTGGGGGCGGTGCAACTGCGCTACGTGATGCTGATCCACGGGCTGTTCTACGTGATCAAGGCCCTGACCGTGGTGATTCCGGGAGCCTTGCTCGATCTTGCGGCCTTTCGCGGGGAAATCATCCAGATCTCGCTGATCGAAGGGGCGATGGCGATCATGCTGATCGCCCTGTCGATGACTGGCACCGAGCGTTACCGTCGCGAGGAACGCATCGCGCTTCTGGCCGCGCGTGATCCGCTCACGGCGTTGTTCAACCGCCGCGCCCTGGAAGTGCGCGCGCCGGTGCTGCTGCAGGCGACCAGCCACGAGCGCCCTGGCGCCGTGCTGTTGATCGATATCGACAACTTCAAGCTGGTCAACGACCTGTACGGTCACACCGCGGGTGACCGGCTGCTGGTGGCGCTGAGCGAAACCATTCGCGGCCTGCTGCCGGCTAATGCCCTGGCCGCGCGACTGGGTGGCGATGAATTCGTCATTCTGCTGGGCAACGCGCGCCGCGACGAAGTCGAGGTGCTGGGCGCGATACTTCGTGAGCGCTTCCAGGACATCGCCGCACAATCCTTCGTCACCCCGATGGCGGTGACCTTGAGCATCGGTGCCAACCTGTTCGATCATCCGCCGGCCAGCCTCACGGCGCTGATCGAACAGAGCGATGCCGCGCTGTATCAGTCCAAGCGCAGTGGACGCGACAGCATGCGCCTGGTGGACGTGACCTTGACGGGCAATTGAGCCTGCGTCGGGTTTTCACTTGTTGTTGATGCATTCGGACTGCACCGAATAACGCACGGTACGCAAGGTGCCCTGGCTGTCCTCGAAGGTCATCAGGCGCGGTACCACCTCGCAGGTGCGCGGGTCGCCCGACTGGCGCACCAGGCGCGCCACATCCAGTGGCATGCCGTAGCGGTAGTCGACGATCTCCGGCATGGGTTTGTCGCGCTTGATGGCGTAGGCGGCCACGGCTTGCTGGTGGGCCTGCAGCAACTGCTCGCTGCGCTGAGCGGAAAAGCCGGTGGCCTGGACGCCGAAGGCCAGCAGGAGCAGGGCGATCGCTGTGCTCAGTCGTTTCATGGGGTGTCTCCGGAAGGGCTGTGGTTTCCGGATCACGCTAGCGAGCAGCAGCCAACAGGGGCATGACGACAGCCTTACAGTTGTGAAAGGTCCGCACGCATGACGCGATTGTAATGTGCCGATCACCTTCCCGTTATCCATCTGCGGCGAGCATCGATGCTGGCCGCGAACGCACCTGCGCAACGGCCTGACAAGAACAACAGCCGTTATCGAAGGAGCATCGCATGAGATACCGACCAGGACTTTCCCTGGCCGCGCTGGTGGCGCTGGCCGGTCCTTCGGCGTGGGCCGAGGACGCTGCGAAGGAAGGGTTCATAGAGGGCAGCCGCCTGAGCGTGCTGAACCGCAACTTCTACTTCAACCGTGACAACCGCGACGGGGTGGCGCCGACCTACAACCGGGCCAAGGCGCCCGACAATGGTTATTCCGAAGCCTGGGCGCATGCCGTCATCACCCGCTTCGAGTCCGGCTTCACCGAGGGAACCGTGGGGGTAGGGGTCGATGCCTTTGCCATGCTCGGGCTCAAGCTCGACAGCGGAGGTGGACGCAACGGTGGACGCAGCTCGTTCGATGTACTGCCGGTGGATCGCGACGGCCAGGCGCGTGACGAATACAGCAAGCTCGGCGGCGCGGCCAAGGTGCGAATGTTCGACACGGTGCTGCGGGTGGGCGATGTGTTTCCGGCCAACCCGGTGGTCGCCGCAGGGGATTCGCGCCTGTTGCCGGAGAGCTTTCGCGGCGTTACCGTCGAAAACACCAGCCTGGCGGGCCTGAACCTGCAGGCCGGGCGCCTGCATGCCATGAGCCAGCCGATGTCCAGCGACATGCGCGAGTCTTTCGCGACCTTCTACGGCGGGCCTGTGGACTCGCCATGGATCGCCTATGGCGGCGGCGACTATGCCGTCAACGAACAGGTCAGCGTCAGCCTGTTCGGCAGCCGCCTGAAGGATGTGTGGAACCAGTACTACGCCGGTACCAGCGTTACCTGGCCGTTGAGCGATGAGCTGGCGCTGATCGGTGGCTTCAACTTCTACAACGCCAAGGACGAAGGGCGCAAACGCCTGGGCACCTTCGACAACGACATCTGGAGCGCCAAGGTGGGTGTGCGTTACGGCGCCCACACCCTCGCGTTGACCCACCAACGCAACAATGGCGACGACGATTTCGATTATCTGCGCCAGTCCGACTCGATCTTTCTCGACAACTCCATCCAGTACAGCGATTTCAACTCGCCCAAGGAGCGCTCATGGATGCTGCGCTATGACCTGAACATGGCCGGGTACGGGATTCCCGGGCTGTCGTTCATGACCCGTTATGGGCGCGGCAGTGATGCGGATTACTCGAACGCCAACGCCTACTACATGCGTCGCGACGGCAATGGCGATCCGCTGACCGACCAGAAGCGCTGGGAGCGCGACATCGAGGTCAAGTACGTGGTGCAGACCGGCGCGGCCAAGGATCTCTCGCTGCGCGTGCGCCAGGCGACCACCCGGGCGACGGCGTTCGAGTCCGACCTGGATGAGGTGCGGGTGATCGTCGAGTATCCGTTGTCGATTCTTTGAGCTTGAGCCCATTCACCTTCAGAAGCCTTGCGCTCCTTTGGTTGCAGGTGAATGTCTTGGCGCCTCGATGAGGCGCCTTTTTTACGCCTGTCATTTCGGCAGCGCACATCACCCTTTGTCGGCGGACGGCAGGATGCGATTGATGACCGTGCTGCCGTTGTCGTTACGGGTCAGGTAGATCGGCAGGACCTTGGGCAGGTTGTCCACCAGGCGGCTGACCTCACGGGTGTCGTAGATGCCGCTGATGCGGATGTTACCGACACTGCTGTCGGCCAGCAGCAGGGGTTTGTCCAGGTAGCGGTTGATCACCGGCAATGCCTGGGAGAGGCTGAGGTTGTCGAGCACCAGGCGACCGCTGCGCCAGGCCAGGCTGTTGGCATAGTCGTCGCTCTGTGCCAGTTGCGGCTCGAAGTCACCGATGCGGTAGCTGGCCTGCATGCCGGGGCCGAGGCGGTAGCCGCCTTCGCCACCATTGCTGGAAACCAGCACTGAGCCTTCGACCAGCGTCACCTTGACCTGGTCTTCGTACTTCCACACGTTGAACTGCGTGCCGGTGACCCGCGTCTGGCCGTGACCGGCGCGCACGATGAAGGGGTGCTCGCTGTCGTGGGTCACCTTGAAGAAGGCTTCGCCCTGGATCAGGTCGACCTGGCGCCGGTCCTTGTAGTTGAGGTAGCGCAGCTCGCTGTTCAGGTTGAGTTCGACCTGGCTGCCGTCGTGCAATTGCACTGTACGCACCTGCTGGTCGCTGTCGAAATGCTGGTAGCGATTGGGTAGCCAGCCTTGCTCCCAGCCAATCCAGCCGGCCAGGGGTAGGGCGAGCAGGGTGATCACCGCGGCTGAGGCCAGTGGGCGCCAGTTGCGTTGGCGGGGTCTGGCCGCAGGCAGTTCGATCACGTTGGCGGCACGCGGCAGCATGTCGGCGGTCTGCCAGATCTCCAGCATCGCCTGGTATTCCTCGGCATGCCGGGTGTCGGCGGCCAGCCACTGAGCAAACGCCTCACGCTCGTCGGCCGAGCAGTCCTCGGCGTGCAGGCGCATGCACCAATGCGCAGCGGCATCGGTGATGGCATCGTCGTCGAGGGGGGTGAAGCGGTCTTGGTTCATTGCGGCTCCCGGTTTTGCGCATTCTACCTTCCAGAAGGGCTCCGCGAGAACCGAGATAATGGCGAATGACTATCAGTTGCGATTTTTTTCGTCGGTTTTCCGGCGCAAGCGCATGGAGACAACCGAGAGGGCTGGCGGAACAATGACTTAGATAGCCTGCTAATAAAAGCTTTGACATTAACTGCCTAGGCAGTAATATTTTCTAACATCTTTGTTGAGCGATGCCGATGGCCCATTTCACCCCGGAAAATTTCCAGACCTGCGCCATTGGCATGTTGCTCGGCCGCGCCTCGTTATTGAAGGACCGCATTCTCGACTGGCACCTGGAAGCTGATGGCGTTACCGCTGCGCAGTTCAAGGTGCTGATCATCGTGACCCAGTACCAGGTGGATACCCCGGCCGAGCTGTGCCGCTGCCTGGGGCTGGACAGCGGTTCGATGACGCGCATGCTCGACCGCCTCGAGCAGAAGGGCCTGATCCTGCGCAACCGCTGCCCCGACGACCGTCGCCAGGTGCGGCTGGTGCTGACCGAAGACGGTCAACGCTTGGCTGACCGCCTGCCGGAGATCGGGGCAATGGCGATGAACGAGCTGGTCGGTTCACTCGAAGCCGGCGAGCTCAAGACCCTCGAGACGCTGCTGGCAAAGATTCTCTTGGCTGCCAGCGACCCGTTGACGATTGCCCGTTTCGGCGATCGCACCCCTGATCCGACTTGATTCAAAGGTACTCTCATGGCCACACCCTCGGATGCACCCACTCCCGCTGAAGCGCCCGACGCCACGCGCAAGCGCAAGACCTGGCTGCTGGCCCTGCTGCTGGTATTGATATTGGCCGGCGCTGCCGGCTGGGCCTGGTACACGTTGATCGGGCGCTGGCACGAAAGCACCGACGATGCCTACGTCAACGGTAATGTGGTGGAGATCACGCCGCTGGTGACGGGAACCGTCACCAGCATCGGCGCCGACGATGGCGACCTGGTGCATGCCGGCCAGGTGCTGTTGCGCTTCGACCCCAGTGACAGCGAGGTGGCCCTGCAGGCCAGCGAGGCCAAGCTTGCGCGCACGGTGCGCCAGGTGCGCGGCTTGTACAGCAACGTCGATGCGCTCAAGGCTCAGGTGCAGACGCGCCAGGCCGAACTGAAGAAGGCCCGCGAGAACTACGACCGCCGTAAGGTCCTGGCTGACAGCGGGGCGATCGCCGCAGAAGAACTGTCGCACTCACGCGACGACCTGACCGCCGCGCAGAGCGCCCTGGACAACGCCCGCCAGCAACTCAACACCAGCACTGCGCTGATCGACGACACCGTGGTGTCGTCGCACCCGGAGGTGATGGCGGCCGCTTCCGAGCTGCGCCAGGCCTACCTGGACAACGCTCGCACGACGTTGGTGGCGCCGGTGACCGGCTACGTCGCCAAGCGCACCGTGCAATTGGGGCAGCGCCTGCAACCAGGCACCGCGACCATGGCGGTGATTCCGCTCGACCAGGTCTGGATCGACGCCAACTTCAAGGAAACCCAACTGCGTGACATGCGTATCGGCCAGCCGGTGGAGATCACCGCAGACCTGTACGGCAGCGAAGTCAAGTACAGCGGCACGGTCGACAGCCTGGGCGCGGGCACCGGCAGTGCCTTCGCTCTGCTGCCCGCGCAGAACGCCACGGGCAACTGGATCAAGATCGTCCAGCGTGTGCCGGTGCGCGTGCACCTGAACCCCGAGCAGCTCAAGGATCATCCGCTGCGCATCGGCCTGTCCACCGTGGTCGAGGTCGACCTGCACGACCAGAGTGGCCCGGCCCTGGCCCAACAGCCACCGCAGCAGGCCAGCTACACCACCCAGGTGTATGACCGCCAACTGGCCGAGGCCGATCGTCTGATCGCCCAGCTGATCCATGACAACAGCGCCGCCAGTGGCAAGACGGCGCAGCGATGAGCAACGGCGCATCCGCCCAGTTCACCCCGCCGAGCCTGCTGCTGACCACCATCGGGTTGTCGCTGGCAACCTTCATGCAGGTGCTCGACACCACCATCGCCAACGTGGCGTTGCCAACCATTTCCGGCAATCTGGGGGTGAGCTACGAGCAGGGCACCTGGGTCATCACCTCGTTTGCGGTAAGCAATGCCATTGCCCTGCCGCTGACGGGCTGGCTGAGCCGCCGCTTTGGCGAGGTCAAGCTGTTCATCTGGGCCACCTTGCTGTTCGTGCTGGCGTCGTTCCTCTGTGGTATCGCCCAGTCGATGCCCGAGCTTGTGGGCTTTCGCGTGCTCCAGGGCGTTGTTGCCGGCCCGTTGTACCCGATGACCCAGACCTTGCTGATTGCTGTCTACCCGCCTGCCAAACGGGGGATGGCCCTGGCGTTGCTGGCAATGGTGACGGTGGTGGCGCCGATTGCCGGGCCCATCCTCGGCGGCTGGATAACCGACAGCTACAGCTGGCCGTGGATTTTCTTCATCAACGTACCGATCGGTCTGTTCGCGGCCGCCGTGGTGCGCCAGCAGATGCGCACACGTCCAGTGACCACCAGCCGCCAGCCCATGGATTACATCGGCCTGCTGACGCTGATCGTCGGTGTCGGCGCGTTGCAGGTGGTGCTCGACAAGGGTAACGACCTGGATTGGTTCGAGTCCTCGTTCATCGTGGTGGGTAGCCTGATTTCCGCGGTGTTCCTGGCCATCTTCGTGATCTGGGAGCTCACCGATCGGCACCCGGTGGTGAACCTGCGGCTGTTCGTGCACCGTAATTTCCGCATCGGCACCCTGGTGTTGGTGGGCGGGTATGCGGGCTTTTTCGGCATCAACCTGATCCTGCCCCAGTGGCTGCAGACGCAGATGGGCTATACGGCGACCTGGGCGGGGCTTGCGGTAGCACCGATCGGCCTGCTGCCGGTGATCATGTCGCCCTTCGTCGGCAAGTATGCGCATCGCTTCGACCTGCGCCTGCTGGCAGGGATCGCCTTCCTGGCCATTGGTGCAAGCTGCTACATGCGTGCGGGCTTCACCAGCGAGGTCGACTTCCTGCACATCGCCCTGGTGCAGTTGTTCATGGGGATCGGGGTGGCGCTGTTCTTCATGCCGACCCTGACCATCCTGCTCTCGGACCTGCCGCCGCATCAGATTGCCGACGGCTCGGGCCTGGCCACGTTCCTGCGGACACTGGGCGGCAGTTTCGCCGCCTCGCTGACCACCTGGATCTGGATCCGCCGGGCCGACCAGCACCATGCCTACCTGAGCGAGCACATCAGCCAGTACGACCCGGCAACGCGTCACACCCTCGAGCAACTCGGTGGGGCGAGCCCGCAGAGCTATGCGCAGCTTGAGCAGATCCTCAACAGCCAGGCCTACATGATGTCGACGGTGGACTACTTCACCTTGCTGACCTGGGTGTTCGGTGCCTTGATTTTGCTGGTGTGGCTGGCTCGCCCGCCCTTCACGGCCAAGGCAGGGCCGGCTTCGGCGGGGCACTGAGGTGTACTTGCGGCACGGCTGCGTGCAGCCGTTGCCGCGATCGGGGCTTTTCCCCTAACCTTGTAGGTCTATTCCCTCGACAGTGGCAGTTTCATGGACAAGGTCATTCTCATCACTGGCGCCAGCCGCGGTATCGGTGCCGCGACCGCGCGGTTGGCGGCGCAACAGGGCTATCGCATCTGCATCAATTACCACGCCGACGATCACGCTGCCGAACGCATCCTGGACGAGGTTCGGGCGCTGGGCGCCCAGGCCATCGCCGTGCGAGCCGATGCCAGCGTCGAGGATGAGGTGATCCAGGTGTTCCAGCGGATCGACCAGGAGCTCGGCCCTGTCACGGCATTGGTCAATAACGCCGGGACCATCGCGACCCAAAGCCGGGTCGACGAGATGTCCGAGTTCCGCCTGCTCAAGCTGATGAAAACCAACGTGGTCGGCCCGATGCTCTGCGCCAAGCATGCCTTGCTGCGCATGTCGCGCCGCCATGGCGGGCAGGGTGGTGCGATCGTCAACGTGTCGTCGGTGGCTGCACGCCTGGGTTCGCCCAACGAGTACGTAGACTATGCCGCCTCCAAGGGCGCGCTGGATACCTTCACCCTTGGGCTCGCCAAGGAAGTGGCGGGCGAGGGTGTGCGCGTCAACGGCGTGCGTCCTGGCTACATCCATACCGACTTTCACGCCCTGAGCGGTGATGCCCAGCGGGTCAGCAAGCTCGAACCTGGCCTGCCCATGGGACGTGGCGGGCAGCCGGAGGAGGTGGCGGAGGCTATCCTCTGGTTGCTGTCGGACAAGGCGTCCTATTCCACCGGCAGTTTCCTTGATCTGGGGGGCGGGCGCTGAGCCTCAAGCCAGGATCTTCGTCACCCGTTCGAGCAGTGTTTTCAACTCGAACGGGTTGGAAATGACTTCGGTGTTCGCGGGCAGACCGTCATGGGCTGCCTGTGTTTGCGTGGCATAGCCGTTGATGAGCAAGGTCGTGCAGC
Organism: Pseudomonas wayambapalatensis; assembly: GCA_014268975.2. Classification (GTDB taxonomy): domain Bacteria; phylum Pseudomonadota; class Gammaproteobacteria; order Pseudomonadales; family Pseudomonadaceae; genus Aquipseudomonas; species Aquipseudomonas wayambapalatensis. The sequence goes on from CP077096.1 coordinate 2,492,895, forward strand.
CAGGCATCAAGGCCACATTCATTTCTATCAGTTGCTGGCCCTTCGGGCTGTCCGACAAGGCGGTGCCACCGACCAGCAGGTGCGGGCGCAGCCCCTTGCGCAGGGCGGCAAGCGCTCGATCGGGGCTGGCAAAGGCGTGTACGTCATAGCCTGCCTCGCTCAACAGCTCGCTGATGACCAGCCTCATCGCCGCTTGATCTTCGACCAGCAGGATCGACTGCGCATTTGGCGGGGGCGACAGGCGCTGCGGTTCGTGGGCTTGCAGGGTTTCAGCCCTGGGCAGGTAAAGGTGGACGCAGGTGCCGCTGCCCGGGATCGAATCGAGGTGCATCTGCCCACCTGACTGACGCACGAATCCGTACACCATGGACAGCCCAAGGCCGGTGCCCTGGCCCAGTGGCTTGGTGGTGTAGAAGGGTTCGATGGCCCGTTGCGCGACATCCGCAGGCATGCCCTGGCCGTCGTCCTCGACACGCAAGTGCAGGTATTGGCCCGCAGCGAGCCCCAGGCGCTGCGCTTGCGCCGGGGCCATCTCCAGGTTTTCGCAATGGATCTGCAGGGTGCCACCGTGGGGCATGGCTTCGCGGGCGTTGAGGCACAGGTTCAGCAGCGCGCTTTCCAGTTGCGAGGGGTCGATGCAGGTTGGCCACAACTGTGAGGCTGTGCGGTCGATGAGCTGGATGTCCGAGCGCAGCGAGCTCTGCAGCAGCGCAAGCATGTCGCCGACCAGTTGCTGGATGTCGGTGGCGCGGGGCAGCAGTGTCTGTCGGCGCGAGAAGGCCAGCAGACGCTGCACCAATGACGCGGCCTTGGATGCATTTTGTTCGATGATGTCGAACAGGCGGCTCACCTCATCGTTATGCGGCCCGCCCAAGCGTGGCTTGGCGAGCTCCAGAGCACCGAAAATGCCGCCCAGCAGATTATTGAAGTCGTGGGCGATGCCGCCGGTGAGCTGGCCAACCGCTTCCATTTTCTGCGCCTGGCGCAACGCCTGCTCGGCTTCGTACAGGCGCTCCTGTTCGAGCGTGCGCTCGGTGATGTCGTAGGCGAACAGGCAGGCGCTGAATGGCGGGCGTTCGTCGCTGTGCAGCGGGGTGATCCGCAGTTCGTAGTGGCGCCGATAGGGCGGCCCGTCGAAGGCGACGCTCTCGATCAGGGTTTCACCCGCCAGCGCTCGGGTAACCAGCGGCAGCAGGCAGTGGAGCGGTTGTTCCAGGCCTGCGAGTGACTCGTCGATGCGATCGCCAATCCTCGGGCAGAAGCCATGCAGGCGTTGGAATGTCTGGCGGGCGGTACGGTTGATCGCTTGCAGGCGCAGGTCCGGAGCGATGACGAAGACATTGGCCAGGCTGTGATCGACCAGCTCGATGAACAGCCGGCGTTCGGCCAGGGTCTGGTCGAAGCGCTGCTCGAGTTGCTCGTGCACCCGGCGCATCAGGACGTTGTTCAAGGGCGACATTTCGGCTTGCTGCGCCAGCCGGTTTTCCAGCTCGCCGTTGCGCTGTTGCAAGGCCAGGATCTGTTGGCGCAGTTGAGTGGGGTCGTCCATCGGGTGCTCGTCCATGTGCAAGTAGCCTCACTATAGCGGCTGATCCTTCAGAATGAGCGCACGATACGCCCCAGTGTCTCCATCGCAGTCTCCGTGGCGTCGTTCCACGGGCTGCCGTAGTTCAGCCTGATGCAGTTGCCGAAGCGCCGGGTCGGCGAGAAGATAGGCCCCGGTGCGATGCTGATGCCTTGCGCCAGGGCCATGTGGAAGAGCTTGAGCGCATCCATCTGCTCGGGCAGTTCCAGCCACAGGAAGTAGCCGCCGGCGGGCTGGCTGACCCGTGTCTGCGCCGGGAAGTGGCGGGCGATGGCGGCGAGCATGCTGGCCTGCTGGCCTTCCAGGGCATAGCGCAGCTTGCGCAGGTGGCGGTCGTAGCCGCCATGTTGCAGGTAGTCGGCGATGGCGGCCTGGGCCGGCATCGAGGCGCACAGCGATGTCATCAGCTTGAGCCGCTCGATCTTCTGTGCAAAACGCCCGGCGGCGACCCAGCCCACTCGGTAGCCGGGCGCCAGGCTCTTGGAGAACGAGCCGCAGTGCATTACCAGCCCGTCGCGGTCGAAGGCCTTGGCCGGCTTGGGCGCTTGCTGGGCGTAATACAGCTCGGCGTAGACGTCGTCCTCGATCAGTGGCACCTGGTGGCGGTGCAAGAGTTCGACCAGTGCCTGCTTTTTCGCCTCGGGCATGCTCGCACCGACCGGGTTCTGGAAGTTGGTCATCGACCATACGGCCTTGACCGGGTGTTTCTCCAGGGTTTGTGCCAGTACCCCCAGGTCCATGCCTTCACGTGGGTGCACGGGAATTTCCACGGCCTTGAGCTTCAGGCGTTCGAGTACCTGCAGGCACACATAGAAGGCCGGGGCTTCGATGGCAACCAAGTCGCCAGGCTCCGTGACGGCCTGCAGGCACAGGTTGAGGGCCTCCAGCGCGCCATTGGTGATCAGCAGCTCTTCCATCGGCAGCATCAGGCCGCCAACCATGTAGCGCAGGGCGATCTGGCGGCGCAACTGCGGGTTGCCCGGTGACAGGTCGGTGACCACCACGCGTGGGTCCATGGCGCGGCTGGCGCTGGCCAGCGAGCGGGCCAGGCGCTGCAGCGGGAACAGGGTGGGGCTGGGGAAGGCCGAGCCGAAGGGGACGGTATGGGGGTCCTTGATCGAATCAAGGATGGAAAACACCAGGGCACTGACGTCGACATCGGTGGATTCACTGACCGGTGCCTGTGCCTGTGGTTCGCTGAACTGGCGAGGTGCGTGGGTATTGACGAAGTAACCCGAACGCGGCCGGGCACGAATCAGCCCGCGGCGCTCGAGCAGGTAGTAGGCCTGGAACACCGTGGAGGGGCTGACCCCGTGGGTCTGGCTGGCGTAGCGTACCGAGGGTACACGCTGTCCGGGGCCAAGCACCCCGGAGCGGATCAGTTCAGCGATATCGTCGGCGAATCGTTCGTAACGTTTCATCGTTGTGTTTTTTTCGGCCTGGCAGGCAAGGTTGAAGGCAGTGTAAGGGATCAGCGTTTCAGTGGCGCGACGAAACGGCTGCGTGCACGGCTATACACCTGCGGCTGGTCGCTGTCCTGTACTTCGAACGTGAGGTCTACCGAGCTGCTCGTCGGGCGATCGGCGAGCATCGCCACCGATACCGGCAGCTCGCTCATTTCTCCGGCGGGAATGAACACCGCTTGCTTGCCGTGCAGCACGAAGCCTTCGGCGTCGACCAGACGCAGTTGATAGTGCTGGGGCTGCTGGGTCTTGTTGATGATCTTTAGCAGGTAGATGTTCTCGATCTGGCCCTGGGCGTTCTCGCGGAACAGGCCGCGGTCCTTGATGACGTCCAGCGACACCATGGGGCGCATCTGCAAGGCAATCACCAAGGCACCGATCATGACCACCAAGGCCGTGGCGTAACCCAGCAGGCGCGGTCTCAGCCAGTGGGTGCGGCCGCCTTGCAGGTTGTGTTCGGACTTGTAGCCGATCAGCCCGCGGGGGTAGCCCATCTTGTCCATGACCCCGTCGCAGGCGTCGATGCACGCGGCGCAGCCGATACAGGCCATCTGCAGGCCGTCGCGGATGTCGATGCCGGTGGGGCAGACCTGCACGCACAGGGTGCAGTCGATGCAGTCGCCCAGGTGCTGTGCCTGGCGATCGCTGCCTTTCTTGCGTGGGCCACGGGTTTCACCACGACGTGGATCGTAGGCCACGGCCAGGGTGTCCTTGTCGAACATCACGCTCTGAAAGCGCGCATAGGGGCACATGTGCATGCACACCGCTTCGCGCAGCCAACCGGCGTTCAGGTAGGTGGCGACAGTGAAGAAAACCACCCAGAACAACGCGACGCCGCCCCATTGCAGGGTCAGCAACTCCTGGGCCAGCGGGCGGATGGGGGTGAAGTAGCCGACGAAGGTGAGGCCGGTGATCACGCCGATGGCCAGCCACAACCCGTGCTTGAGGCTGCGGCGGACGAGCTTGTCGAGGCTCCAGGGCGCGGCGGCCAGGCGGATGCGCTGGTTGCGGTCGCCTTCGGTGACTTTTTCGCACCACATGAACAGCCAGGTCCAGACGCTCTGCGGGCAACTGTAGCCGCACCACACCCGCCCGGCGAAGACGGTGATGGCGAACAAGCCGAACGCGCAGATGATCAGCAGTGCCGACAACAGGATGAAGTCTTGCGGCCAGAAGGTCGCGGCAAAGATATGGAACTTGCTGTCGGCAAGGTCCCAGAGCACGGCCTGGCGGCCGTTCCAGTTCAGCCAGGCCGTGCCGAAGAACAATACGAACAGCAGGCCGGCGAAGCCAATTCGCAGATTGCGGTACAGGCCTGTGAAGCTGCGGGTGTGGATGCGCCCGTTTGCTTGGCGCTTGGGGGTGTTGGCCGCAGGCTCGATCTGGATGATTCGGAAGGGGATTCTCTCGCTCATGGTGGTTCGCTCATCAGGCCTCGATCAGGCCCGGGCACTATGGCCCCCGATCTGTTTACAGCACAGGCTCAGGTAGGGCGATAAAAACCATATCAGATGAACGAGAACTCCCTTGCAGGCCTCAGATCACGGAGCCTGGAGCACTGCTCTTGAGATGTCTGCGACTATCCACCGCACCGATCACGGTCAGGGCGTCGGCTTCGGCTTCGGTGATCGGTATGCGTTCACCCGCCAGCACCGCGACCGACATGCGCAGCTGTTCATCGGTGAAGATCTCGATCTCCGGCCCCAGGCCTTCTATGCGTAGCTTGTCACCGATCAAGCCTGGCAGACGATGATCTTCTTTTGCTCGGGCAGATTGAGGCTCGGCCAATTAGGCGTAATAGCCGCTGGGATGCACCTTGAGGGTTTGGCAAAGGCGCCGCACCGGGTAATCCGTCGAGTGCTTCTTGATGAAGGCGTACTTCAGCCGCACTCCTTGGCAAAGTACGCGGCGGCCTTCTTTAAGATGTCTCGCTCTTCCGTCACGCGCTTGAGTTCAGCGCGCAGCTTACGCAGTTCGGCTTGCTGGTCATCGTCTTGCTGACGCTGCTCTTGGGGTTTGATGTAGAGCTTGATCCAGGCGTAGAGGCTGTGAACAGACATGCCCAAGCGCTGGGCAATATCAGCGACAGGCTTGCCTTTCTCGGTCACTTGCTTGACCGCTTCGATCTTGAATTCTTCAGGGTAACGCTGACGACTCATGGCACCTCCTATTTGGGCCTCATTATGAGGCTTGGAGGTGTCTAGGAAACCAGGGGCGATTCAGAATGAGTTAATCATTTGGTCGGTGTACATATAGAATGAAGCGCCAGACTGACCTTCCAAGCTAGATTTACCATCACGAACAGATCCGCTGTTCACAGAAACCATGGAGCCATCATCGCTTACTCGTTGGTGACCTATCAAAACTGTGTGACCACTAACGGTATAAGTTATGGTCGTTGACCAAGTATTATTCTTCACTTTACCAGGTTTTGCAGCATAGCCACCCATGTTGCTAAAAAAGTAGTCAGATTGCCCCGCTCGACCATTAGATCTGTTATTGAAATATCTAAGCTCGGCTTGTAGTGATTGTCTTTCGTCAATTTTAAAAGTTCTTGCTAAGCCAAAGAAAATCCTGATCATAGTAATCTTTCAGAGTAGCGTGATAATACTGCAGCAACAGATCATTTCGCGGTCGCCAATCTCCACCCCTATACTGGAGGTCATTGCTACCCTTAGCCCCCCCCCCCCCTGCGACAGCGAGCCCCGAGTAGTTGCTGGATGCCCGGCTAGCAGTTTGAGTCAGCTTACCAGCTGCTAGTGTCAGTCCAGGGATCTCCTTGACCGTGAGCATTGCTCCACCGAACGTCTGTGGAAACAGCCGGCCATCATTAATAACCAAAATTGGCAGGGTAGATGAAAGTGCATTCCCCACGACAAGTTCGGACTCGGAAACCTTAGCTTTGAGATTCCCACCTCCCCGAGACCAACTGGAGACAGGAGTACCATCGCTGTCGACAGGAGTCATTGAATTGGAAGTTGCCTGCGTAGGGTGATCAATGCCGCCATCAATGTTAAATCCAGCTATTGCTTGAATATCAAGACCGAATCCCACAATTCCAGATGTATAGCCAGAAGAGAAGTCTACTTTAAAGCCCTGTGCTGTTTGGCGTTGATCCTGCCCGTCTGTTTCTCGATTGTTGTTGTTGAAGTAAAGTGTTCGCGAGCTAACTACTGCTTTGCTGTCTTGGATGAAATCAGTGGCATTGGTTTGCGCGACCATAACTGCAGCCGCTGATACAAAAAAGTAACGTACTACACACATGAGCTGCTCCCGGGAAATAGTTTTAGTTATAGGCAGTCAGTCTTTTTCTTGCGGAGCATTAAGCTGTTACGCTGTCGATCCAGCTCAAGCACGCTCGCATTCAACAAATCAGGTATGTCAGCCCCGCTTTCTACTCTAGATATCCATTCCAGAACAGCATGTTTAAGAAGCCAATGCGGGGAACGATCTATCCTTTCGGCAGCTGACTTAAGTCTTTGCTTTGTTATTGTGTCAACCTTAACGCCCAAGGTGGTATGCGACATCGGAACCTCCACTTATCCTGGGCATTGCGACAGAACAGATCTCCCAGTTGCTAACGCCAACTACGGCAGTGCCGCTCCGGCCATCAAAAAAATGCCCAGTTAATTAACACTAAATATGAGCACGTGCTCTAGCAAATAATCCACAAATCAATAGCAGGCCTTTTTCGCCCAGTAGTAAACGTACCAGTGAAACAGCTAATCTATCCTTTGAAAGTTTTATTCCACATTTCCAGCATGCTGGATTGATTTGCAATGATGTATGCATAATCAGGTTTCATCATTCGATCTTTCTCTGCTTGGGTGAAGTTGATCTGCTTGTCCAGCTCTGCTGGCAATGAGGCATTAGAGACTGTTGGGACGTAACCCATTTTTTGAGCGAACGCGATTTGTGCCCGTGGATCAAGCATGGCATTGAGGTATTGGGAGGCCTCTGGCTTCCTTCTAGATTTTTTAGGAATTCCCGCACCGTAAACGTTGGGATACCCACCTTCTGTGGGTACGACAGATGCCAACGGCATCCCGGCTTTTTTCCACATGTATCCCCGAGCCTTCGAGATGACTGTGATCCAAATATCTTCCGACTTCAAGGCAGCAGCCACGGCCTCGGTGGAGGGAAGAATTTTCACACCAAGAGCGCGAAGCTCTGCTAGCTTGGCGTGGGCGGGGGTAAAATCAGTCATTGATCCGCCACCCGCTAAGGCAGCTACCGCGATATTTGTATTGAAGAGGAAGTCAGACAGTCCGATTCGCCCTTGATATTTGGGATCCCAAAGGTCGGCAAAGGATTTCGGCGGAATTTTGATACGGTCAGTGTTATAGACAATGACATGTGCCGAGTAGATAGTCGGTATCGAAAATTCCTGCCTTAGGAAGGGAAGTACATTTTCGAGGTTCGGCACCTGATCAGCGGTGATTGCTTCCAATGCATCACGCTGTGCTACGGCCTGCATATCAAAGTCAGCCAGACAACATATGTCCATCGAACTGCGTCGGGAAAGTCTCTCAGCTAGCACCTTGGTACGGCGCTCCGTTGGTGAGCCAATGCTTTGAATAACCTCGATGCCTTGCGGCTTCAAAAGCACGTCTACACTCGAACGAAGCAAATCGCCAAAGTCTCCGCCCCAAGTTCCTACCACCAAGGGCGTATCAGATGCACCGAAAGAGAATCGGGGTAAAAAAAGTGCGGCAGCAGCAGTGGCAGCAGTGACGGCAGTACCACCCAAAAGCTTACGCCGAGTAATATCAAACATAGCGAACTCCAGGTTTAAGGATGAGATTTATATCTCATTATACCGCTGACCCTTGCGATCTAACGGAGGGGGACTCATTGAAAAATGATGACACAAGTTGAAGCGCCAACTTCACTTTTCCGTGATCATAGTAATACTCATCGTGCATGAGGTTGACTTGACCAATTACGCCTTCAGGCGATTTGATTGGAACGTTCAACAGAGAGGCGCATCCCATAGCGAAAACTTTTTGGTGGTCTGGGTAATCACGTTCAATTTCAAACCGATCAATTGCAACATAGGCTAGGCCTGTATCGCGAACGAACGCCATTTTTGGCCCTTGATCCATTGGTTTCCGTCCTCGATCAGGGAAAACCTGAGGGTTGCTGCTATAAACGCGCTCTGCCTCATCGGCACCGCTATCGTAAAGCAGTACCGTCATGTATTTATGACCTACTTGCTGAGCGAGCCTTTCATCTAGGTCACCCAGAGCCTTCATGAAACTGACGTTTTGAACGACCATCGTCAGGCTCCCATGGTTTTGACGTAATTGCGGTGAATCAACCAGTTTGACAGTGTTGCGAGGAGCAATGTTGTGACGATGAGTACCAACGCCATGGCGGCGCCGAATGGCCAGTTTGATGCTTTTGCGATCTGGTCATACAGCGAAGGAGCCATCATGGTTAAACCAGTACCGCCCAGCAAAACCGGGGTCGCATATGCGTTCATGCAGAGAATGAACACAAGCATGGTTCCCGCTGCTACGCCAGGAGCTGCAATGGGTAGCACGACGCGACGGAAGGTGGTAGCGAATGTAGCCCCCAAATTCTGGGCCGCTTCCTCAACCGAGAAGTCGATGCCCTCTAGAACGCTTTGAAGAGTAAGAATCATGTAGGGCATGACTACTGCAGTAGTGCCAACGATCACTGCAAAGGGCGTGTACATGAACTTGATAGGTTCATCGGTGATACCCAGCCACATCAGCGTTGCGTTGACCACACCGACATTACCCAGGATCACCATCCAACCAGCCGCACGAACAACGTTCCCTACCATGAGTGGAAACACGAGCAGCACAATGAACAGGCTCTTGTAGCGACTCTGGGTTTTTGCCAAAAAGTACGCGACAGGGAAGCCCAGTACAAGAGCAAAAACCGTACACAGGGCGGCAACGCCGAGGGTGGAAATAAAGACCTTACGGTAATACTCATCGCTAAAAAACTTTACATAGTTCTCTAGTGTGAAAGTTTCCACCATCAAGTCCATTGGATCAAAATGGTTAAAGCTGTAACCCATCATGAGAAACAGTGGTACGACTATGATGCCTAAAACTACGACAGATGCTGGAAACGCAATGCTTGCACCTGTAACTTGAGAAGAGCCGCTCATACTTTCACCTTTTACTCTGCAAACAGAACGCAATCACTGGAGCGGAACGAAGCAACAAGTGGCGATCCAGGGGCGATGGCTGTGTTTGCTGAGGAAGCATTATTGGGTACGTGCAGATTTAAGATGTCCCCACCCTGCAGGCGCAGGCGGATGTCGATGAGGGAACCAAGGTAAGCAGCCGATTCGACCCAGCCATCAAATACGTTGTCGGACTCCGGATGGGCTCCCACATTGATACGCTCCGGACGGATACCAATTCGTCCAACCTTCTGACCGCTGGCGACTTGGATGTTGGTGCCGGCTTCGCTCACAAAACGCCCATTCGCCACGAGGTTTCCTTTGAAGAAGCTCATCCGTCCAAGGAAGTCAGCTACAAAGTGGTTGCTCGGAGAATCGTACAGTTCCTTTGGTGAACCAATCTGCTGAACTCTGCCGTTGTACATAATTGCCATGCGGTCAGAAATGGCAAGGGCTTCTTCTTGGTCATGCGTTACGAAGACAGTGGTAAGACCGAGATTCTGTTGCAGCGAGCGAATCTCTTCACGCACCTCCACGCGAAGCTTGGCATCCAGGTTGGAGAGTGGCTCGTCGAGCAGGAACACTTTGGGCTGAATGGCCAATGCTCGGGCAATCGCTACGCGCTGCTGCTGGCCTCCAGACAATTGGCGAGGGTAGCGATCACGGAATGAGGTCATCCGCACCATATCCAAGGCCGTGGCGATTCGACTATCACGCTCTTTGCCGGAAACGTTATGCATCTCCAAGCCGAATGAGACGTTCTGGGCCACCGTCATATGTGGGAACAGGGCGTAACGCTGGAAGACCATACCAGTGTTACGCTTATGAACTGGCAGGTTTGTGACGTCAGTTTCGCCGATATGGATGCTTCCCGCTGTCGGTTCAATGAACCCTGCGATCATCCGAAGCGTGGTCGTTTTACCGCAGCCGCTTGGGCCTAGGAATGCGACCAACTCGCCGTCTGCGATCTCCAGCGAAAAGTCTTCGAGCGCTACCGCATCGCCAAACTGTTTTTTCAACTTGTTGATAGATACTTTGGACATAGCGCTACACCACTTGGCTGAGTTTGACGAAACGGTCGGTCACCAACATCACGATCCCTAGCAACAGAATCTGAACGGCAGAGACTGCAGCGATGGTGGGGTCGAGGTTGAATTCGAGGTACTGCATAATTGCAATTGGAAGCGTCGTCTTACCGGGGCCAACTAGGGCCAACGACAGCTCCAGGTTCTCGAAAGAAACAATGAAGGAGAACAGCGAAGCTGCAACGATTGAAGGCCGAAGCATGGGCAGCGTGACTCGGCGAAATGCCGCCCAGCTGGACGCTCCGAGGTTACGTGCAGCTTCTTCAATCGAAGGGTCTAGGCCTGCCATACCGGTGGAAACCAAGCGCACCGTCCACGGGATGGTCAGGCATACGTGAGCGATTACCAGCCCACCGAATGTGCCTACGATGTCCGTATCTAATACATTTTCAGCTCGCATGTAGAACAGGTAAATCGCGATGCCTGCCACGATGCCTGGGATAAGGAGTGGAGATAGTAGGAGAGTGTTGACGAACTTGCTCCCCAGGAAACCATTCCGAACGATCCCGAGCGCAGCGGCTACTCCGAGAATGACCCCAGTGATCGAGGCTACAGCAGCTACCTGAAAGCTAAGCACCAAGCCATTCATGAATGACGAGTTCTGCCAGGCGCTTTCGTACCACTTCAGCGTGTAGCCAGATGGTGGGAAATGCGGGATGGCATCGACAAAGAAGCTCATCCATACAACGAAAATGAGCGGGCTGAGCATGAAGAAGTACATCATGCAAACGAATACCCGGTGTAGCAAAGATGACCATCTCACTCGCCGCCTAACCTTGGGTGCCGTAGCTGCTGAGATATTTGAAGCGGCAACGCTGGACATGACGATGTCCCTCACATAGAAAAAACTTGGGCGCATCCTTGCGATGAGCAACGAGAACAACTCAAGCAAATGCGCTTTTAGCTTTTCTCTGGATAGGGATAGCACTCATTGCCCAAGCCTTCTGATGGCTGGCGATGAACGTCACTACGATGAGGGTGATAGGAAGGAAAACTCATTGACGTACTCCTCTCGGAAGCCTGGTTTTTGTGATTAGTGGCAGCATACGAGTAAGCAATCTTCGTTAAGAAGATGAAGCCCTTGATCAGGGCAACGGGATTTCTTCCCGAATTGTTGTAGGTCGAGAATGATCCGTCACAAAACCTGTGTAAAGTGCGAAAATTTTTGCTATACATGCGAAAAATGCATGTTTGGAGCAGGCTATGTTGACGACGAAAGGCCTTGAGGCCCTCCGCGCTTTTGTCGAAACAGGTTCAGTGACTCAGGCTTCGGTACGCCTGAACCGCACGCAACCGCAAGTGGGTAGGCTGCTATCCAATCTTGAGGAAGAGGTCGGATTTGCGCTGTTCCAACGCACCAAAAAACGACTCAGTCTTACTCCAGATGGATGGAGCTTTTATCGTCAGGTTGAACGCCATTTGGCTAGCCAGGAGTCTCTTCAAAAGCTCGCTGGCCGTCTAAAAGCCAGACAAAATAACCACGTTCGAGTACTGACTGCCCCTCATCTCAGCAACGCCATCGTGAACGATGCGCTAGCCATAATGGCCGAACGCTCAGCGCGATTTTCCGCAAGCATCGATTCACGGGTGAGGCTCGATATTGAGACATGGGTTGGTCAGGAAAACTTCGATCTCGGCGTGACCGTACTCCCCCTAGAGAACCCCCTGTTAGAGGTTGAGCCATTCATCAGCGTAGAGGTGGTAGCTGCCATGAGTGCCGACCACCCTTTTGCATCCAAACCAGTCATTACCGTAGACGACCTTTCGGGGGAGTCGCTGATTGCTCTCCATCCTCGCTCCTTGATTCGTCAGTCATTGAGTCTAGTCACGGAGTCCCTGCAACCTCAGCCAAACATCAGGTTCGAAACGACTAATGGCATCCTCGCGTGCCAGCTTGCTGCTCGAGGATTGGGTATCGCAATCTCGGATCCTTTCATCGCAACCTCAAGCGAGGTGCCTCTTGTGCTTCGACCGTTTCAGCCAGCTATCACTTTGGACTACGGTTTCATTTTCCCAGCCTGGCAGGAGCGCAGTGGAGCGGTGAACGAACTGGCCAATTTGATCAAGGAGCATGCGGAGAAGCGAATATCAGCAATCCGGGATCAGCAACGCTATGCTTAATATGCGTTAAACGCACATAATCATTAAATTTACGAACTTTACGCACGTTGCAAGAAGTCGCAATCTGCTGCCGTCAACCTTGATTTGCAGTGGAGAGATTTGATGTCAGATGCAGATATTGGCAGTGTAGCTTGGCGGCTGCCCCCGAGTGAATACCTGGCTAGGCGGGAACGCGACTTCACCGTTCCTTCGGCCCCCGCGTCCCAGTACATCGCTATGCGAGATGGCTGCAAGATCGCGATTGACGTTTTTCTCCCTCAGACGGAAATCGATGCTCACGCTGATCGGCAATTCCCAGCAATCGTCGTCTTCACGCCCTACTATCGTCGTTTCAAGGTTGCAGAAGGTTCGAAGCAAGAATGCAGTCCCAACACCTTCAAGTACCGTGACCAGTTCGTGCCCTATGGTTACGCAGTGGTAGTGGTCGATGTCCGTGGTACAGGCGCAAGCTTCGGTAGCCGTGATAGCTTCCGCTCTCCAGCTGAGCGAGCTGATACTGTCCAAGTTGTGGATTGGATCATCGCCCAGTCATGGTCGAACGGGCGCGTTGGTGCCACAGGCGTTTCGTACCTCGGCGCCTCATCTGACTTCCTCGCAAGTACCGGCCACCCTGCGGTCAAGGCCATCGCACCTCTGTTTTCGGTATGGGATACCTACCGTGACAATTATTACCCTGGGGGTATCCAGGTTAAGTCACTAACTCGCCTGTACGACGACATCATGATTGGCTTAGATCATGACCGCCGCGACGTCTTGAGGCAGTTCGCGTACTTTAATCATCCAGACTTCCAAGGCCCACAGCCGGTCGACGAAGATCACAACGGCGAGATGTGTGCCGCTGCTATTCAAGAGCACTTGGCCAACTTCAGGCAGACTGACTTCATGGCTGAATTCAAGTTCAGCGATGACTGCCTGCCCTACGATAAAAACTTCACGCCCGCGACTTTCAGCCCCCACTCTTACTGTGCAGGCACCCGCAGTGACCTCGCCATCTACTCGGTGTCTGGCTGGATGGATGGCACCGGGTACATGAACGGAGCAATCTCGCGGTTCCTCACTCTGAGTGAAAACCCGAAGCACCTGCTGCTAGGCCCCTGGGATCATGGGGCACGTATCAATGTGTCCCCGTGGCGTCTCGAGGAAACTGCTCAGTTCGGTTTGATGCCCGAGTTGCTGCGCTTTTTCGATCATTACCTGCAGCAGCGCCCAACCGGTCTCGACCAAGAAGCACCAATTCACTATTTCAGCATGCACGACGAACAATGGTGTGCTGCTGAGCAGTGGCCACCGACCGAGATTGATTCGGTGCTGTTCTTGGGCAACAACCAAAAGCTGTCCGCCGAGCCGCCCCAGGAAGGTGCCAAAGACGAGTATCAAGTCGACTTCCGTCATGGCAGCGGTAACGGTACTCGGTACGAGCGAATTGCTGGCGTAGACAGCCGTATTTACTATGCTGACTGGCAAGGGCGAACAAAGGATCTATTGAGCTACACAACAGCATCGCTACCTGATGGCCTGGATATCTGCGGCCATATCGTTGCGGACTTCTGGGTCGAATCCAATCAGCCTGATGCCGCACTGTTCGTCTACGTCAGCGAGATCGAGTCAGACGGAACAGAGCGCTATGTCACTGAGGGGCTGCTGCGAGCACTTCTGCGCAAGGAAACGACGCCACCAGCGACCTACCGCACCACCTGGCCATATCAGAGCCTTGCGCGGAAAGACGCGCAAGTAATGCATCCGGGAACAGCGGAGCATATTCGCCTTGCACTAACTCCAACGGCTTGGGCGTTCAAGCCTGGCAGCAAGATTCGGGTGTCGTTCGCAGGAGCAGATAGCGATCACTGTGGCCAAATTCCTCACGGTCGCCCACCACGATTGAAAATTCTGCGTGGCGGTTCGCATCCATCGAAGATCATCGTTCCATCACGGTGAGGTGTGGCCAATACAGATGTACCAGCTATGAGTTGGAGCTTGAGGGTTCTTCAGCATCCAGTATGGCTTGAACCACAATAAAGTAGGTCACAAAAATGCGAGGTCTGGCATGTGGTGAGGCCTCGCAGCAAGTGTGGAACTATTCTGGGCAGCATACGTATTACACGTAATAAACCTCCGCGCAGTACCCTTTAAGACGAAAAAAAACCGCCAGAAATGGCGGTTCTTTAAAATCTTGCTCGGAGTCTCCGACTCTCCACGGCTGGGTTTAAGGTGCCGTTAAAGAGGTCACTTCCTCTAAGAGGGTTTGGTGTCGGATACATACACAATCAGGCTAACTTTCGTATACTCATTGCGTCAAGGCGCAATATTCACTGGCGCCAGGACTCGACGGTTTCAGCGCCGTGCTCAGCTTTCCAGGCCTTCAGAACCGCATGATTCCCGCCCTTGGTCTGAACAACTTCGCCGTGGTGCGGGTTTTTATAGACCTTTACTTCGCGAGGCTTACGGCTGGTCTTCTCTTGGGCGGCAAGGGCGGGAGCACGTGCCGAAGCCTTGGGATCAAGGATATTGATCACCTCGCGCAGGCTGTATCCGTACTCACCGAGCAAGGCTCGCAGTTTCTCTTCAAACTCCATCTCCGCCTTGATGCCCGAGTCACCCTTCATGGCTTCGAGTTCTGCCAATTGCTGAGCGAGTTGTTGCTCCAAACGACGGAATTCTACGAGACGAGACATGGGGACGGTTTCCTTTAGGAGGCTAATGATCTATCAAGATTACAGAATCGGCTGAAGAAAGTCATAGCATTCTCAGATCGGCCAAGCCCCATGATCCGGCAGAGCGGCCCGCCCTTCAGTGACTAGGGTTGTAACGCTAATTCTGGAATGTAACAGCGCCAACGTTGCATTCCCAAAACCACGTTACAAGCCCCATAACCATTGGGTTTGCGACCAAATCGCAAGCGGAGCGCGCAAGTTAGGAAGGCTGAAGGCGTGAGGATGGAAGCCCGCAGGGCCGGGCAGCACGAACGTGAGGCCTGGTTCACGACAGCCGTCCGCGAATGCGGCCCGCCCAAGGATCAGCGGTGCAGTTTGCTGAAACGCTCTACAAGCAACGAGGGTGCAATTGAATTCCACGTGTCAAGGCCTGAAGTGTTGTGAAACAGGTAAATACCGCAACCCACAAAGAATCCCCCTGTCAGCAGTCCTATGACTGAGGCGCCCGAGCTGATAAAAGCCCATTGCAGCGACATCGAGCGGCTGCCCATCAAAAAATCCGATCCGAAGACCAGGGCAATCCAGCTCAAAACAAATGCCACAGCAGCCCAGATCGTAGCAATTACCCAAAAATGCAACTGCACTTTGTAGCGCATGCTTGGCACGCGTAGGAGCCTGCCACTGGCAGTCTTGGCTGCAAGAACAACTGCAGTATTTTTAACCTTGTTTTTTGAGTTCTGCACAAGAGCATAGAACTCAACATGAGATCCTTGCTCTAACTCTTCATAAATCTGAGTCGGAACTTTGACATTGGGGGGCTAACACCCCATCAATTTTCATGATGGCTTGCACGAAACCCGAGAGATGGTCGAAAACTCGAATATCCTATAGGCAGCCAGCAAATTTTAGGTATTCAAACTTTATAAACACTTACAGCTCCTTGCTCGGGCCCAAATTTCAGGCAGGGGAAGGCCTTGGGCACACCTTGGCGTGCTCAGGCTCGATCTAAATCAGTGCAGTTGAGTATTGGGGAAGTGGTCACCCACCAGGCGGCAAAAGTCCCTCAAGCTATGGCGCCCACCATCACGGCGAAAGGTAGCCACGACGTACTTGGAGTTCATGGTCGTGATCACCCAGAACTTGCCTTCTTTCTTAATATTCACGATGTCGGATGTCTGGATCAGATGCCCATCGGAGAATCGGCGAATCGGCTATGAGGCCCTTGCCGCACATGCCCGAAGACGACGCCAACGGCACTGAGTCGATGAATGTGGACATTCACCAGAGACGCGGTGACCTCGTCCTCGTACTCTTGGCCTACAGCTCGAGCAATACGCAACAGGTCGAAGTCCGAATAGCGCTTCACGAGGTAGTCCACCTTCACCGTGTTGACCTCTGACATCCCTAAGCCCTCCGAGGCTCTCCAGCGTTGGCCTGAGCCATACCGCGTCGATAGAGCTCTTTGACCCCGTTTAGCGAGTCGACACCGAGACCCTGCTCATGCGTATCGATGTACACAGCACCACCCTCTACTTCCAGAACACAGACGGCCACACCAGCCTGGTTGTGTCCCATCGAAAGCGACGTGAGCTTCTCCATCTTCCAACTGCCATCCTTGTTCATCCAGGATGGAGTGACAGTTTGGACTTCCTGCACAACCAAACTCTCATCTTGGGCTACCAGCAGCGTTGGTTGCTTTCGTCGATTTCTACCGGCATGACGTTACCCTCCGCAGGTGGTTACGAGTGTGACCACAGCGTGCTTCGGGTTGCTGCATCGTTCCGCCGGGCGGATGCCGCCGCACTCCGGGCAACTGTCGCGGTCCACCTTTCAATACGCCACGAGGCGCTGGTGTGGAGAAGCCCATGGATTCCTGGTGGCAGAACGTCTGGCAAGCGATACGGGTAGAGTTCACCGACATCACCGATGAAGGCGAGGTGACGCGGATTCTTGTGCGTCTGCTGATGGCGGCGGTGCTTGGCGCGGTGTTGGGTTTCGAGCGCGAGCACAAGGGCAAGTCGGCCGGGGTGCGGACACACATGCTGGTGTCCATGGGGGCAGCCCTGTTTGTGCTGGCACCGAGCATGGCCGGTGCCGATGCACAGGCGCTGAGCCGGGTGATACAGGGGATCGTCGCCGGGATCGGTTTTCTCGGCGCGGGCACCATTCTCAAGGGCCATGCCCAGGACACCAATCACGTCAAGGGGCTGACGACGGCGGCAGGCCTGTGGATGACGGCGGCGATCGGCACGGCGGCGGGCATGGGGCGCGAGGCGACGGCGTTGGTCAGCACGGTGCTGGCGTTGCTGGTGTTGAGCAGCATGCCGGTGCTGGTGGAGAAGGTCGAGGGGGAGGGTGGTGAGGCGAATAATGAGGAAAACACAAAGCACTGAGGGGAGCCGAAGCTCCCCTCAAAGCGTTGTTGCCTGCTCTTTTTATTATTGAAAACCGGCCTGTTGTTGTTTTTGTCAGCCTGTTTCGGTGTAACCGGGCCCCTATCCGGGGCCAAGAGCAAACGTATTTTTTTGGGCGCTGACCTGCCTTCATCATTGCTGATCCGATCCTGACAGTCGCTACCTCAAGGTAGTTTTGTTGTTCTGCGTCAGGTCGCGGGGACGAACCCCTGGAACGCGTGTCTACTCCAAAAAAATCTGCTTGCTGCGCCTCTGCCGTGTTGTTCTTGTTATGTCAGAGCCGGTGCATGTTGTTTTTATTGGGGTGTCACGTTTTTTTATTTTTGTTGTGCCAGAGATAAAGCAGAGGCCGTGCCAACTTTTCAATATCCATTAAAATCAATGGCTTAGAGATTTGAGGCGATTTTTCACGACCTGAAAATCTCTCGAATTGTTTCCGTGTTACCCGACTTTTTGCTGGGTGGACGGGGCCGGGTAACACTTTTGACACAGTCGTGTGGTCGGGCGCGACTTACCCCTGTGCGAATGCCTTCAGGCGCTCGCCATCCAGGCGATAACGTACCCATTCATCTTGCGCTTCTGCGCCCAGCGCCTGGTAAAAACCGATAGCCGGTTCATTCCAGTCCAGTACGCTCCATTCCAGGCGCCCGCACCCTCTGGCTACGGCCTCGCGAGCGATGTGCCGCAGTACCTGGCGACCAGCACCGCCGCCGCGTTGTTCGGGGGTGATGTACAGGTCTTCGAGGTAAATGCCGTTGCGGCCCAGCCAGGTTGAGTAGCTATAGAAGTACACGGCAAAGCCGATGGCCGTGCCGTCGCGCTCGCACATCAGGCTGTGCACGGTGCTGCCTTCATCGAACAGGCTGTGCTCGATATCAGCCAGGGTCGCTACCACTTCGTGGCGGGCGCGCTCGTAGTCGGCAAGCTCGGTGATGAAGGCGAGGATCTGGGCGGCGTCGGTGCGGCGGGCAGGGCGAATGGTCAGACTCATGAAGGCTTCCTTGTGGTTGGCGGGCACCATGGTAATGGGCCTGGGCCGGCTTGCCGAGATGTAAAGCAAACTTGACATGGTGCGCGGCCTCGCCTTCAATGTAAAACACACTTTACATCCGAGGCTGTTGGCATGCTGCACAAACGTCATGTGATTTCATTCGTCCTGTTCCTCGTCGCCTATATGGCCTGTGTGCTGGTCAGCAGCCATTTCCTCGCGTCCATGGCGCCAGGGGTTGCCAAGACCCTGGTGGCGCTGGTGCCGGTGCCGGCCATGATCGGTATGGCCTGGGCTGTGGTGCAGCAACTGCGCAGCCTCGATGAAATGGTCCGGCGCATCCAACTGGAGGCATTGGGGCTGGCATTCGTCGCGACGGCGCTGTTGACCTTCAGCTACGGTTTTCTGGAGACCGCAGGCTTCCCACGTTTGTCGATGTTCATGGTCTGGAGCCTGATGGGGCCGTTGTGGGCGCTGGGGACCTTCATCGGGGTGAGGCGTTACCGTTGAACAACCGCATCCGTGAATTGCGAAGTGGGCGTGGCTGGTCGCAGGCCGAACTGGCCGAGCGGCTCGGTGTTTCGCGCCAGACTGTCAATGCCATCGAGACCGGCCGCTACGATCCCAGCCTGCCGCTGGCCTTCAGCATTGCCGGCGTTTTCGAGTTGAGTATCGAAGAGATCTTCGATCCTTCTGCGGCGGTACAGTGATGTGTATAGGTGTAATTTAAGGTAACTGTACCGGTCTGCGCGAGAGGGGTTCCGCTAGTGTGGCATGACACGATAATCAGTACCTGACGGAAGTCCCTGCCATGCTCGGCTCATACGATCTGCTCACCGCATTCATCCTGTTTGCCTTCGTTTCTTCGATCACCCCAGGGCCGAACAACACCATGTTGCTGGCGTCCGGCGTCAACTTCGGTGTGCGCCGTTCGATCCCCCATGCGATGGGCATCAGCATCGGCTTCATGCTGATGGTGCTGGGCGTGGGGTTCGGGCTGGGCGAACTGTTCAAGGCCTGGCCGCCGCTGTACAGCATCCTGCGCTACGTGGGGGCTGCCTACCTGCTGTACCTGGCATGGAAGATCGCCACTTCCGGGCCGGTCTCCGGGGACGCCGCAGGGACGCGCAAGCCCCTGAGCTTCTGGGGCGCGGCTGCTTTCCAGTGGGTCAACCCGAAGGCCTGGGTCATGGCGGTCGGTGCGATCACGACCTACACCCCGGCCCAGGGCTATGTGCTCAACGTCATCGTCATCGCCGCGCTGTTCGCCCTGGTCAACCTGCCGAGCGTTGGGATCTGGGTCATGTTTGGCAGCGCCTTGCGCAACCTTCTGCAAAATCCTCGCTGGCTGATGCTGTTCAATGTCCTGATGGCCTTGCTGCTGGTGATTTCGTTGTATCCGCTGCTGTTTGTAGAATCGTCGTTTTCCTAGTTCGATGAGTGCGGTACACGATGCAGCTGATTCCCTGGTCCCATGATTGCTCGGAAGGTTTCACGCTACGCGGCTGGCATTCCGAGCCGAGCGGCAAACCGTTGCTGCATTTCTTGCACGGCAACGGTTTCTGCTGCCTGGCGTACGAGCCCATGCTGATGCGCCTGGGGGAGCACTTCGACCTGTGGTTGTGCGACGTCCAGGGGCACGGCGACAGCGATCACGGCGGCGCCTTTCGTGGCTGGAACCGCACTGCGGAGTTGGTGCTGGAGGCATTCGAGGCGGGGCGCCCGGTGTTTGACGATGTGCCGCGCCATGCGCTCGGGCACAGTTTTGGCGGGGTACTGACCGGGCTGATCCTCGCCAGCCGGCCTGGATTGTTCGAACGTGCCGTGCTGCTCGATCCGGTGTTGTTCAGTCGCCGCATGATCGGGGTGATGGGCGCAGCGGCACTGGTGGGCCTGCACCAGCGCCATGCCCTGGCGCGCAAGGCCGCAACCCGGCGCAGCCATTGGCCGGACCGCGAGGCGGCGCTGGCGTCGCTGCAGGGGCGGGGCATCTTCAAGGGGTGGAGTGATGCGGCGCTTCACGCATATATCGGCCATGCCATCGGCGATTGCGGCGAAGGTGTGGTGCTCAAGTGCCGGCCCAGCCGCGAGGTGGAGATCTTCAGCTCGTTCCCGGCGCGGATGTGGCCAAGCCTGCAGCGCATCACCACCCCGACGCTGATCCTGCATGGTGAAACCACCTACCCGTTCGTGCCGCATTCGGTGCGGCGCCTGGTGGGGCTCAATGCCAATGTCAGCGAGCGGCAAGTGGCGGGTGGGCATTGCTTCATGCAGGAAGACCCGGTGAGCGCCGCGCAGGCGGTCGAGGCGTTCCTGCGCGGTTGAGCCTGGTCAGGCCAGTTCCAGCCAGATGGGGGCGTGGTCCGAAGGTTTCTCCATCGCCCGCAGTTCGTAGTCCACGCCTGCCGCCTTCAGGCGTGGAAGCAGTGCCTGCGACGCCATGATCAGGTCGATGCGCAGGCCGCGCTTGGGTTCGTCCTCGAAACCGCGGCTGCGGTAGTCGAACCAGCTGAAACGGTCTGCCACTTCCGGGTGCAGGTGACGGAAGCTGTCCACCAGGCCCCAGCCCTTGAGGCGTTCCATCCACTCACGCTCTTCGGGCAGGAAGCTGCACTTGCCGGTCTTGAGCCAGCGCTTGGCGTTGTCGGCACCGATGCCGATGTCGCAATCCTGGGGCGAGATGTTCACATCGCCCATCACCACCAATGGCTGGTCATTGCGGAACTGGTCTTCGAGCAGGGCCTGCAGGTCGCTGTAGAAGCGTTGCTTGGCCGGGAACTTGGTAGGGTGGTCGCGGCTTTCGCCCTGGGGAAAGTAGCCGTTCATGATGGTGATCGGGGTGCCGTCGGCATCGGCGAAGGTGCCCCAGATGAAGCGGCGTTGGGCGTCCTCTTCATCGGTACTGAAGCCCTTGACCAGCGACAGTGGCGCCTGGCGCGAGAGCAGGGCAACCCCGTAGTGACCCTTCTGGCCATGGAAATGTACGTGATAGCCCAAGGCCTGTACTTCGGCCAGCGGGAACTGATCGTCACTGACCTTGGTTTCCTGCAGGCCGATAACGTCTGGCTGGTGCTTCTCGATCAGCGCAGCCAGCTGGTGCGGGCGGGCGCGCAGGCCATTGATGTTGAACGAGACGATCTTCATGGAAAGCCGATCCTGGTAAAAGCTTCGGATGCTAGCTGACATCGGCCGTCATCACCAGCGTGGCAGCGTGGGGGGCGCGCTGCTAACGTGCTGGTGGGGGAACGATGTGCGATAGGACACCTCCAAGGCTCTGATACGTACATTCCAGGAGGATCATCGCAATGTCCGACGCCCCGGCGCATATCAGCCTGCTCGACGATGGCTACAGCCGCGAAGTGCGTTCGCTGCTCTACCATGCCTATCGCCACGAGCCGACCTTTGCCTACCTGTTCGATGCACAGCGCAGGGGTTATGAGCGACGCTTGCGAGTGATGGTGCGCGAATGGGTGCGCCAGCATTTCTACCTGCAGTTGCCGGCAATCGGTGTGCTGGTCGATGATCGCCTGGTCGGTGCGGCGCTGATCGTGCCGCCGCAACGTCGCCTGGGGGTGGCCGACAGTTGGGCCTGGCGCCTGCGCATGCTGTTGGGCGCGGGCAGGCGCTGCACGCGTCGTTACCTCGAGTACCAAGCGGCACTGGCCGCGTGCATGCCGAGCCAGCAGGTCCACGTGCTGCCTCTGCTGGGGGTGCACCCGCAGTTCCAGGGGCGGCATTATGGTGAGCAATTGTTACAGGCAGTACACGACTGGTGCGCCGACGATCCGGATACCCAGGGCGTGATACTGGACACTGGCAATGTCCATTACCTAGCGTTTTACGAGCGCCAGGGCTATCAGGAGATTGGCGAGGTCGCGATCGGACCAATCCGCGAGAGGGTATTCTTTCATCCGAATCCGCTGTCCTCCAATCCAGCAATTGCTTGATCGCAACTACCCGCAGCTTACGCTGCCGCTTCGCTCTGGTAGCATGCCCCGCATGACGTATTCAGGAAGACTCGGTTGGGGCGTGCTGTTGCTCGCCGCCAGCTGCACAGCATGGGGCCAGAGCGAACTGCTGGTACGGGTCAAACCGTCCAACAAGGCGCTGCAGGCCAATATCGAAGGCTACATCGGCAGCCTGGGCGATCGCGACGAGGAGGCCTTGCTGCGGTTCAGCCGGGGCGCCGAGGAGCAGGCGCGCAAGGCGGCCCAGGCGCTGGGCTACTACCAGGCGCAGATCGACACGCAGGTCAAGCCGCCGAGCAAGGCCGATCAACCCGTACAACTGATCATTCGGGTCGACCCGGGCGAGCCGGTGCGCCTGCGCAATGTGACCGTGCGCATCGAAGGCCCGGCGAGCGAGATGAAGGCCTTTCGCATTCCCGACAGCAAGGCATTGCGCCAGGGCGAACAGCTCAACCATGGTGTCTACGAGGACGCCAAGCGGCTGATCCAGAACCAGGCTTCGCGCTATGGCTTTTTCGACGGGCGTTTTTCCCGTCAGCGCCTGGCGGTAGACCCGCAAGCGGGCGTCGCGGATATCGAACTGGTGTACCAGAGTGGTCCGCGTTATCGCCTGGGCAAGGTGACCTTCGGCGGCGACGCACCACTGGACGACGACCTGCTGCAACGCATGGTCGGCTTCAAGCCAGGAACGCCCTACGACTCCGAGCTGGTGGCCGAGCTGAACAACGACCTGCAGTCCAGCGGCTATTTCGACGGGGTACGGGTCGATGCGGCGCCGACCGCGGCGGTCGATGACGTCGTGCCAGTGGACGTGCGCCTGGACACCCGCAAGCCGCGAACGCTGGGGCTGGGCCTGGGCTTCTCGACCGACGTGGGGCCACGGGGCAAGGCCAACTGGACGCGGCACTGGGTCAACCCCCAGGGCCACAGTTATGGTTGGGAGACCGAGCTCTCGGCGCCTCGGCAGAACGTCGGCCTGTGGTATGACATCCCCCTGGACCCTCCGCTGACCGACAAGCTGCGTTTTGCCGGTGGTTACCAGAACGAAGAGATCTCCGGCACCGACACCCTCAGCAAACTGCTGACCGTCGGCCCCGAATGGCACAGCAAATTGCCCAGCGGCTGGCAGCGGGTGATCTCGCTGAAGTACCAGCGCGAGGAGTACCGCCTGGGTGACGATTCCGGGCTGAGCAACCTGCTGATGCCTGGCGTGAGTTTTTCCTACTTGCGCAGTGACAATCGCATCGACCCGCACAATGGCTATCGCCTGCAGTTCGACCTGCAGGCAGCCAAGGAAGGGCTGGGCTCGGACACCAACCTGGTGCATGGCAATGTCCTGCTCAAGGGCCTCACCACCCTGGGGCAAAACCATCGCTTCCTCGGGCGCGTGCAGTTCGGTGGCAGCGCTACCAACGGCTACCAGCAGAACGTCCCGCCCTCACTACGCTTCTTCGCCGGTGGCGACCAGAGCGTAAGGGGCTATGACTACCAGACGCTGTCGCCGAAGAACAACAAGGGCGACCGTATCGGTGGCCGCTACCTGGTGGCCGGCAGTGCCGAGTACCAGTATTCGCTCACGGAGAAATGGCGCGTGGCGACCTTCATCGACCAGGGCAACTCGTTCAATTCGCTGGAACTGCCCAGCCTCAAGACCGGCGTCGGCATTGGCGTGCGCTGGGTTTCGCCGGTCGGGCCGCTGCGCCTGGACCTGGCGCGCGCGCTGGATGATGACGGTGGTATCCGGCTGCATTTCTCCATGGGGCCTGAACTGTGATGCGTCTGCTCAAACCTGCGTTGTCGATCATATTGGGCTTGTTGCTGCTGGTGGGGCTTTGCGCAACGCTGGTACTGGGAACGCAAGCGGGCAGCCGCTGGGTTCTGGGCCTGGTGCCGGGGCTTGAGGTCGAGGACTTCCAGGGCCGACTGGGAGGCCAATGGCAGGCTGCTCACCTGGTCTGGGCCCAGGATGGCAGTCGGGTCGAGCTGCAGGCACCGCAACTGCAATGGTCGCCGTCGTGCCTGTTGCGCGCCACGCTGTGCGTGCAGCGGTTGCAGGCCGAACGTATCGACATGGCGTTCGCTGCGAGTGAGTCGCAGCCGGACACCGGGCCGTTGCAACTGCCTGAGTTGCGTTTGCCGATCGCCATCGAGCTGGGTGAGGTCAAGGTCGGTCAATTACGCCTGGATGGCAGCGAGCTGCTCGGCGACCTGCAACTGGCAGCTCACTGGACGACCGAAGGCCTGCGTATCGACGCCCTGCAATTGCAGCGTGACGACCTGCACCTGAGCCTGCAGGGCAGCCTGCTGCCCCAGGGAGATTGGCCGCTTCAGGCCGATGCCACGCTGCAGTTGCCGGCAGTGGATGGTCAGGCCTGGCAATTGGTGCTCAATGCCAAAGGCGACCTGCAGAAGACCTTGACCCTCGAGGGCACCAGCACGGGTTACCTTGAGGCTCAGATCGAGGGTGAGCTGCAGGCGCTGGCCGATCACCTGCCCGCGACACTGCAGATCCGCGCGCAAGCGTTCCGTCCATCTGCCTCGTTACCTGATCCGCTGCAACTGAACCAGGTCAACCTTCAGGCCAAGGGTGACCTGCTCAAGGGATACCTGCTCAAGGGCACGGCCAGCCTTCCGGCCGAGCAGGGGCCAATTGCCCTGGCCCTGAATGGCAAGGTCGATGCCAAGGGTGCCCGGCTCGAGACACTGGATCTCACGGCCAGTGAGACACAGCGACTCGCGCTGCAGGCCAGTGCCGACTGGCAGCAAGGGCTGACGGCCGATGCCAGGATCGACTGGCTCGACTTTCCCTGGCTGCGCCTGTACCCGATGGACGAAGCACCGCAAGTTACGCTCAAGCGTTTCAATGCCCAGGTGCACTATCGTGACGGCACCTACAACGGTGATTTCAAGGGAGATCTCGATGGCCCGGCCGGTGCGTTCAGCCTGGCCAGTCCGTTCGCTGGCAACCTGACCCAGGTGCGCCTGCCACAGCTGGCACTGCTTGCTGGCCAGGGCAAGGCGTCGGGAGCCGTGACGCTGGGCTTTGCCGACGCGATTACCTGGGATGTCGATCTGCAATTGTCGGCGCTCGACCCAGCCTATTGGCTGGCGGAGCTGCCGGGCACTTTGGCAGGTCCCTTGCGCAGCAAGGGCGAATTGAAGAACGAGCGTCTGCAGCTCGAGGCCCAACTTGACCTCAAGGGGCGCCTGCGTGGTCAGCCGGCGGTGCTCAAGGCTGATGCCAAAGGTGCAGGTGAGGCGTGGACGCTCGGTGCGCTGGCGATCCAGTTGGGCGACAACCGGATCAACGGCAGTGGCAGCCTGCAGCAGCGCCTGGCCGGTCGCATCGACCTCGACCTGCCGCGCCTCGGCCAGCTCTGGCCGCGTTTGCAGGGGCAGGTCAAAGGCCGCCTCGACGTTGCTGGCACGCTGGCCGCGCCGCAGGGTGCCCTGAGTCTCCAGGGGCAACAGCTGGCCCAGGCTGACAACCGCATACAGCGTCTGGATCTCGACGCACGCCTGGACAGCGCTCAGCGTGGGCTGATCACCCTCAAGGTGGGCAATATCCGCCTGGGCGAAACGGCCTTGGGCAATCTTGATGCCACGGGCAAAGGTGATATCCGTCAGCAGGCGCTGACAGTGGCGCTGAATGGACCCCAGCTCAAGCTCGACCTTGCACTGGATGGCACGCTCGGTAAAGGTGATTGGCGTGGCCGCCTGGCCAGCGGGCGTATCCAGGCGGGCGGTCAGGACTGGCAATTGCAAGCCCCCGCACGCCTGCAACGCCTGGCCAACGGCCAGCTCGACTTCGGTGCACATTGCTGGCGCTCTGGCGCTGCCAGCCTGTGTGGCGAGGATCAGCGCCTGGCGCCGGATCCACGCTTGCGCTACCACCTCAAGCAGTTCCCGATCGACAGCCTGGCCCAGTGGCTGCCGAAGGATTTCGCCTGGCAAGGCATGCTCAATGCCGACATCAACCTGGATATGCCGGCCAGCGGCCCCAAAGGCACGGTGCGCATCGACGCCAGCGGCGGCACGCTGCGGGTTCGCGATAGTGGGCGCTGGATCGATTTCCCCTACCAGACGTTGCGCCTGGACAGCACGCTGGCACCTCGCCGGGTAGACACGTCGCTGGCGTTTCGTGGCGACCGGTTGGGTGAGTTGAACCTGTCGACACGCATCGATCCCTTGGGCCGGGACAAACCGCTTTCTGGAGAGTTTCGCCTTTCCGGGCTGGATCTGTCGATCGCCCGGCCTTTCGTGCCAATGGTCGAGCGCCTGGCTGGGCAACTCAACGGAGACGGGCGCTTGTCAGGTACCTTGCTGGCGCCACAGATCAACGGCAACCTGGTGCTTAGCGGCGGGCATGTCAGTGGCGCCGAGTTGCCGGTCAGCCTGGAAGACCTGTCGCTGCGTGCGCTCGTCGCCGGGGAGCAGGTACGGATCAGCGGTGATTGGCGAAGTGGCGAGGTCGGTCGCGGACAATTGACCGGCGAGTTGGCCTGGGGGCAGGCGTTGGCTGTCGACTTGCGTTTGCAGGGCCAGCAACTTCCGGTCAACGTTGAACCCTATGCCGCTCTGGAGGTTGCGCCGGATCTCAACATTCGTCTGTCCGGCGACAAGCTGGCAGTGACCGGCAAGGTGCAGGTACCCAAGGGCAAGATCACCGTCCGCGAGCTGCCGCCTTCGACGGTGAAGGTCTCCGACGACACGGTAATTGTCGGCCACCAGACCGAAGAGGGCACGCCGCCGATGGCGGTCGCGATGGACATCGATGTCGAAGTCGGTCGTGACAAGTTGTCGTTCAGCGGCTTCGGCCTGACCGCCAATCTGCTGGGTCATGTGCACATCGGTGACAACCTGGATACGCGTGGTGAGCTGAGCCTGGCCGACGGTCGCTATCGGGCCTATGGCCAGCGCCTGACCATTCGCCGTGCGCGCCTGCTGTTCGCAGGCCCCCTCGATCAGCCATACCTGGACATCGAAGCGATTCGCAAGGTCGACGACGTCATCGCGGGTATTCGCCTGAGCGGCAGTGCCGAGCAGCCGACCACCCAAGTGTTCTCGGAGCCGGCCATGAGCCAGGAGCAGGCGTTGTCGTATCTCGTGCTGGGACGTCCCCTGGGCAACTCGGGCGAGGATAACAACATGCTGGCTGAAGCGGCCTTGGGCCTGGGCCTTGCCGGGAGCGCCGGGATTACCGGCAGCCTGGCCTCGAGCCTGGGGATCGATGATTTCCAACTCGATACCGAAGGTTCGGGCAACAAGACCAACGTGGTGGCCAGCGGCAACCTGACCGAGCGCCTCAGCCTGCGTTATGGGGTCGGTGTGTTCGAGCCGGCCAACACCATTGCACTGCGGTACAAACTGAGCAAGAAGGTCTATCTGGAGGCCGCCAGCGGGCTGGCGAGCTCGCTGGACATCTTCTACAAACGCGACTTCTGACCCGCTCGGCGGACAGTGGCGGCTTCTATGAACTGGTTGCTGTCCGCGCCCGGCTCCGGGGTGGGTTTGGGCGGTGTGCGCAGAGGCAGGATCAGGTTGGTGTACTCCTCGATCAGCCGGTTGATCGCTTCGGGCGGCTCGCAGGCCTGGAACTGCATGCGGATCTGTACTTCGTCGGGGTCGCGTCCTTCGCCACGGCGCGCCTGGGCGCCCACGGTGACTTTGAAGTGCGAGCACGAAGTGGTCTCGTTCGCCTGCTGCAGCACTTCCTGGCGGGCCTGTGCGTTCTTCACGTGAACCGACAGGTCGACCTGCATGCGCTCCAGGGCCAGGCCCTTGGCAGACACCAGGGCAATCAGTGGGATGCGCAGGGTGTGCGTGTCGTCCATCGCCACTTCGACCATCTTGGCACGCATCGGCATGCCGGGCTGCTCGGCGTCCACGTCGAAGAACTGATCGAAGAGTCTGAGGTACTGTTGGGCAATCAGAGTATTGGTTGCCGCGGCGGCTTCCTGGAGTCCGCGCGTGATGTCGCGCAGGTCGGTGGAAGTCATGGGCGTCGGTTGAGGGTGTTCGCAGGGCTGATCCAATCATCGGTCTCCAGTGCTGATGCCGCAGGTGTCCGGGCGGAGACCTGCGGCAGGTGGGGACGGGGCACGGCGCTGGGCATCATGGCGTTGCGGAGGGTTTCTCTGCGCCGGGCAGGGTGTCTTCGCTGGAGATGTTGTCGGTACTGCGCAGTTCTGCGCTGGCGAGCACGGTAGGTTTGGTTGCGGCATCGGTGAGGAATTCCATCACGCGCATGAGGGCTTCCGGTGGTTCCTGGCGGCGCACGGTGGTGTTGAAGGCATAGCGCGCTCGGGTATCGGTCTTGCGGGTTTGTTCCGACTTGTGGCTTACACTGCCTTTCACATTCAGCTTGAAAGGTCCCCAACCGAGCGAGGCCTCCATGCTGCCTTCCATATCCTTGGCGGATCGATCCTCGGCCATCTGGTTGATGGTCATCTCGAACTCGATCTTGCCCTCGTCGATGGCAATGTTCGGGTGGGTGATGGCCGCCAGCAGCGGCACCTTCATGCTCTTGGCAACGACGCCTTTGTACTCACCATCCTCACCGACGACGGTTTCGTCGTAGTCGAACTGGATGGCGACTGCCTTGCCGTCCTGGATGCAGACATTCATGAGGAAGTCGGCGTATGACTTGCTCGCGGTGACCTGCGCCTGGACCATGGCCTGCAAGGGGCCGGCGATCATTCGGTCCATGGGCAGAGAGTTGATGACGGAGCCGATCAGGCTGCTGTCAATGGACATAGGCATTACTCCTTGGTGGGTGGTGACCGTTCAGGTCTGTTTTCAGTGGGGGTGATTGTCTTGGCGCCGGATGTTGCCAATCTGACGCAGGCTCAGTCCGTACTTGTCTGCGAGCAGGCTGCGCGACAGCCCGCTGGCGCTTTCTTTCTGAATTTGCAGATTGCGCAACTGGCGCTGGAAGTGATCGGCCTTGGGGATCTCCAGTGCGACACCAGCGTAGCGCTTGATCAGTGCGTCCAGTGCTTCTGCCGGCAACAGCTCGGCCAGCCGTGTACGGTCCCGATGTTTGGGGATGTACTTGGGGCGGCCACCGTAGGCGCACGTCAGCCGGTAAGCATTTTCAAGGCCGACGCACTCGATCAGTGATTGCAGCGAATGGGGTAATAGAGTGACATCGATTGCAGTCAGATCTGGCAGTTCCATATGCGATTTCCTTTTGTCTTTGAAGCCTGCACGGTTGGTGTGCAGAGATTCTCAGCCACCCCTCCCAGTCATTCCTAGGCGCCAAGTGGCCCATGCTTTGTAGTTTCAGTAGCGCGTCTCTTGCAGGCAGAGGCGAGCTTTTACGTAGGAAGTTGATCCATGATTTCGCTGTAGGTCTTGATCTATCTCGATCGAGTTTTTGGTTGTGCTCCAAGGGTGTGCCCACCCATTTCATTCACAGGGATAGGCTTTACGCAGGCTTACCACGCCCAGATAGTGCTGAGGGTTGTCTACCGCGCCGGCGGGCAGTGCGCGCCAGTCCACGTCCACGCACAGCGCTTCGAGCGCCTGGCCGCCGCGATAGCCGATGACTTGCGGGCTGAATACCCGGCGGTAGCGCGCATGGGTGCTGGCGAACGCCTCCACCTGCTGCGCCTGTGCCAGGGTCAACCTGGCCAGGACCGGCAGTTCCGAGGGTTGGAGGACGAAGTGCAACTGGCCTGGCTGCGCCTGCAGCAAGCCGCTGCCACGCACTTGCTGCCACAGTTGCTGCCACTGGTTGTTACTGCTGGTGGCTTCGAGGCGTGCGCCGAGTTCGAGCAGCTGTTCGCGGGGCAGGGTGCTGGTGTCAATGGCGTGGGCGAAGGTGAGCGGGACAACTATCAGGGTGCAAAGCAGGAAGGGTCTTGTCATGGGTGCTCCAGGGCATGAGCCGGGCGTCCATGTTTTCAATCTTGAGCGGTGAAGCTCAGCAGGAAATGCATCGCACCTGGATTTGGCCATGTATCATGTGGCCGGCTCGTGACGAGCTTTTTTGTCCCCGATGTTCCGAGGAATTGCCGATGACACACATGCAGCGCTTCAAATATTCGATTCTCATCATCGCGGTGATGATGGGGGTGATGTTCGGCCTCAGCTATCTGCAGAAACAGGGCACGATCAGCGAGCAGACCTTCCAGTATTTGGCCATTGGTATCGCCGTGGTCGTCGTGGTGATCAACGGCATCATGCGGCGCAAGGTCAAGTCCTGAGACAGGCGAGCCGGCCGTCCTGGCCGGCCTGGGATTCAGCGCAAGGCGTTCTGTTCCAGCACGGCGCGGGCTGCGGGCTGGAGGCTGTAGCACTTGTCATCGCCCAGCCTGATGACGCCCTCGGTGCAGAGTCGCTTGAGCACTTCGCGCACACTGAGGAATGACAGCGGGATATCCAGTTGCTCCAACTGCGCATGCACCCCGCGCACGCCGATGCTGCGCCCGCTGCGATCGGCCGAATGCAGCGCATCGATGACCTTCAGGCGGATCAGGCTGGTGCGCAGACCGTAGGCGCGCAGCAGCTCGCGGATCTGTTCGTTGCCGATCCGTTCCTGTGCGCCAGCGCTGTCTTGCGGCGTTGCACGGTCAGCGGTGCGCTGGCGCTGCGGCTGCAGTTGCGGGTTGTACATGTGAATGCTCCTTTTCGTGGACTGTCCCGAAATCATGAGTACCTAACTACTAGGACGAATGAGCGCGGGAAAACTGCAGTTCTTGCTGAAAAAAAACTGCCACGTCCTTTTCAAGACGTTCTCGCGCAGCGCAATACGTAAAATTTTCATCCGGCCGCTCGTCTGATCGGGATGACCTCTCATTCCTCAGGAGTGCCCGTGATCACACTATCGCGTCCCTTGTCCTGCCTTGGCCTGGCCATCGTGCTCGCCACCGCTGCCGCCGGCGTGCAGGCGCGGGAAGTTGCCGGCGATGCTTCGGCGCAGATCCGTCGCACCAGCTTCGGTGTGCCGCACATCCTGGCCAGCGACGAGCGTGGCCTGGGTTATGGCATCGGCTACGCCTACGCCCAGGACAACCTGTGCCTGCTGGCTGGCGAAGTGCTTACGGTCAATGGTGAGCGGTCGAAGTATTTCGGTGTCGAAGGCAAGACGGTCGAGCAGCGCGACAACCTCGACAGCGACCTGTTCTTCACCTGGCTGAACGACAATGTGGCGGTCAACGGATTCCTCCAGGCGCAGTCGGCGTCAATTCGCGATCGTCTGGAGGGCTACGCTGCCGGCTACAACCGAGCGCTTGCCGAGCGCAAGGCCCAGGGGCTGCCGGTGGAATGCGGGGCGGGCGACTGGGTCAGGCCAATCACCAGCCTGGACCTGGTGAAGCTGACCCGCCGACTGCTGGCTGAAGGGGGCATCGGCCAGTTCGCCGAAGCGGTGGTCGCGGCGACGCCGCCGAGCCTTGCCATGCACAGGCCCAAGGCCGACTACAGCGTGGCCCTGGCGCGCCAGCAGGCGTTCGCCAGCGAGCGCGGCAGCAACGCCGTGGCCGTCGGTGCACAGCGTTCGGCCAATGGGCGCGGCTTGTTGCTTGCCAACCCGCACTTCCCTTGGGTGGGAGGCCTGCGGTTCTACCAGATGCAGTTGACCATTCCTGGGCAACTCGATGTCATGGGGGCGGCGCTGCCGGGGTTGCCCGTGATCAATATCGGCTTCAACCGCGACCTGGCCTGGACCCACACGGTCGACACCTCCAAGCACTTCACCCTCTACCGCCTGCAGCTCGATCCGAAGGATCCCACCCGCTACCTGCTTGATGGCCAGTCGCTGCCGCTCGAACAGCAGACCATCACTGTTGCGGTGAGGGGGGTAGATGGAACGCTCAGTCAGGTGCAGCGCCAGGTCCATGTCTCGAAGTTCGGACCTGTGGTGCAGTGGCCGGGGCGCCTGGACTGGGATAGCCACTATGCCTACAGCCTGCGCGATGCCAATCTCGATAACACGCGAGTGCTCGAGCAGTGGTACGGGATCAACCGCGCCAAGGACATCGATGGCCTCAAGGCCTCGGTGGCTAAGCTGCAGGGTATTCCCTGGGTCAACACCCTGGCAGTGGATGCCGGTGGCCGTGCGCTGTACCTGAATCAGTCGGTGGTGCCGTATGTCGACAAGGCCCTGCTTGCCCAGTGCAGCGACCCGTCGCTGGCGGGGCCGTTGGTGGTCCTGGATGGTTCGCGCAGCGCATGCCAGTGGAAGATCGACGCCGATGCCGCACAACCTGGAATCTTTCCGGCGCGCCTGCAACCAAGCCTTGAACGCGGGGACTTCGTGCAGAACTCCAACGACTCGGCCTGGCAGGTCAACCCGGCCCAGCCACTGACCGGCTTCTCGCCGCTGGTCAGCCGTGAAGACCAGCCCTTGGGCATGCGCACCCGCTTTGCCTTGCAGCGCCTGCAAGGCCGCGACAAGCTCGGTGTGCCGGAGCTGCAGCGAATGGTGATGGACGACGAGGTGTATCTGGCCAGTCAGGTGCTGCCAGAGCTGCTGGACTGGTGCAAAGGTGCCGAAAGCGAGCTGCAGACGCTGTGCGCGAGCCTCAAGGCCTGGAACGGCAAGGCCGGCACTGATAGCGGCATGGGGCTTGTGCATTTTGCCAACATCATGGAGACGCTGGGCGACCAGCCACACATCTGGCGTGTGGCGTTCGATCCGGCCGATCCGCAGCACACGCCGCGCGGTCTTGCGGTAGAGCAAGCGGCAGTGCGCAAGCTGCTCCGCGAGGCGGCGCTGGCTTCGTTGGCGCAGGTTCAGGAAGGCGGCATGGTGCAAGAACAGCAGTGGGGGCAGGTCCAGCAGGCGCTGGACGGCACGCCGGTGCCTGGTGGCCCGCAGGAGCTGGGGATCTATAACGCCATGGTCAGTGTGCCTCATGGGGCAAGGAAGCGTCTGGTGGTCAGTGGTACCAGCTACCTGCAACTGGTCAGCTTCAACGAACAGGGGCCTCAGGCTCAGGGGCTGCTGGCGTTTTCACTGTCGAGCGAGTCGGCCTCGGTGCATGCCTTCGACCAGACGCGTGCCTTTGCTGCCGGGCAATTGGCGCCGTTTCCGTTTACCGAGGCGCAGATCACGTCCGATCCTCAGTATCGCCAGTATGTCGTGCGCGAACGGGATGAGCAGGCGTTGGTCAGCACGGGAAAATAGGCGGAATCAGTGGCCCTGCGGTGGCGCAAACCACCTCAGGGCCGCTGCACATCAGGAAAATTCGAATGGCGCCAGGTGCATGCCCTGGTCGTCCACCTGCAGCGCCCAGCCTCGGCGATCCCAGTCTCCCAGTACGATGCGTCGCGCCGGCTGGCCTTCGACCACCAGCTTGTGCAGGGCAGGGCGGTGGGTATGGCCGTGGATCAGCGTACGCACATTGTGCTCGCTCATCACCTTGGGCACTTCGTCGGGGGTGACATCGACGATTTCGGTGTTCTTCATCCGCGTCTGCGCCTGGCTTTCACTGCGCAGCTTGCGTGCCAGCTTCTGGCGCGTGGACAGCGGCAAGTGACGCAGGATCCAGAGGCTCAGCGGGTTGCGCAGGTAGCGGCGCAGCTTCATGTAGGCGACGTCGCGGGTGCACAAGGTGTCGCCATGCATCAGCAGTACCGGCTCACCGCCCAGCTCAACCACGCTGGGGTCGGCCAGCAGGGTGCAGCCAGCGGCCTTGCAGAAGTCCTGCCCGATGAGAAAGTCGCGGTTGCCGTGCATCAGGTAGATGGCTGTGCCGCTGTCGGACAGCGTGCGCAGTGCCTGGCAGATCGATTGCTGGAAGGGCGTCATGGCATCGTCGCCGATCCAGGCTTCGAAGAAGTCGCCAAGGATGTACAGCGCCTTGGCGTGCCGCGCCCGCCCATCGAGCAGATCTAGAAACGCCCGGGTAATGTCCGGGCGTTCTTCTTGCAGGTGCAGATCGGAGATCAGCAGGATCACTCAATGATCTCGGCTTTCTCGATGATCACGTCGTCCTTCGGCACGTCCTGGTGGCCAGCCTTGGAACCGGTGGCGACTTTCTCGATGGCATCGACCACTTCACGGCCTTCGGTCACTTCGCCGAATACCGCGTAGCCCCAGCCCTGCACGTTCTTGCCGCTGTGGTTGAGGAAGTCGTTGTCGGAAGCGTTGATGAAGAACTGCGCCGAGGCCGAGTGCGGCTCCATGGTGCGGGCCATGGCGATGCTGTACTTGGTGTTCTTCAGGCCGTTGTCGGCTTCGTTTTCGATGCTGGCGCGGGTTTTCTTCTGGTTCATGCCAGGCTCGAAGCCGCCGCCCTGGATCATGAAACCCTTGATCACACGGTGGAAGACGGTGCCGTCGAAGTGGCCGTCCTTGACGTACTGAACGAAGTTCTCGACGGTTTTCGGGGCTTTTTCGGCGTTCAGTTGCAGAACGATGTCGCCGTGGTTGGTGCTCAGTTTGACTTTGGACATGCTGAAATTCGCTCTTTCAAGGCATTCGAGAATAGGGTGCACAGGTCGCGTACTGTACCTGACGCAGGATCTGGCGGCGGCGACACAAGGCGCGCGGCGGCCATTTTGCCAGCTGGCGACAAAACGCTGCGAGAAATCGC
The DNA here is from genome assembly GCA_014268975.2 of Pseudomonas wayambapalatensis. Lineage (GTDB taxonomy): Bacteria > Pseudomonadota > Gammaproteobacteria > Pseudomonadales > Pseudomonadaceae > Aquipseudomonas > Aquipseudomonas wayambapalatensis. The sequence goes on from CP077096.1 coordinate 2,527,878, forward strand.
GCCAGTTTGTCGGTGCCCGGCTGTCAGCAGCTTGACTGCTTCGGCTATGATAGGCCCTTTGATTCAATCGGCCTACCCGGACCGGACATCTGCATTCAAGGATCCTATGAGCAAGCCCACCGACAACGCGACCAACGCCGCTGCCAAAGGCGCCCCCGCCGTCCCTGCGAACTTCCTGCGACCGATCGTCCAGGCTGACCTGGACTCGGGCAAGCACAGCAGTATCGTCACCCGCTTCCCGCCGGAACCGAACGGTTATCTGCACATCGGCCACGCCAAGTCGATCTGCGTCAACTTCGGTCTGGCCCAGGAGTTCGGTGGCGCCTGCCACTTGCGTTTCGACGACACCAACCCGGCCAAGGAGGACCAGGAGTACATCGACGCCATCCAGCGTGATGTCAAGTGGCTGGGCTTCGAGTGGACAGGTCCGGTGCGCTTCGCTTCCGACTATTTCGACCAGTTGCACGACTGGGCGGTCGAGCTGATCAAGCGCGGCAAGGCCTACGTGTGCGACCTCACCCCCGAGCAGGCCAAGGAGTATCGCGGCACCCTGACCCAGCCCGGGAAGAACAGCCCGTTCCGCGAGCGCAGCGTCGAGGAGAACCTCGACCTGTTCGCACGCATGAAGGCCGGCGAGTTCAAGGACGGCGAGCGTGTGCTGCGTGCCAAAATCGACATGGCCTCGCCGAACATGAACCTGCGCGACCCGATTCTTTACCGCATCCGCCATGCCCACCACCACCAGACCGGTGACAAGTGGTGCATCTACCCCAACTACGACTTCACCCACGGCCAGTCGGACGCCATCGAGGGCATCACCCACTCGATCTGCACCCTGGAGTTCGAAGGCCATCGTCCGCTGTACGACTGGTTCCTCGACAACCTGCCGGTACCGGCGCATCCACGCCAGTACGAGTTCAGCCGCCTGAACCTGAACTACACCATCACCTCCAAGCGCAAGCTCAAGCAACTGGTGGACGAGCAGCACGTCGAGGGCTGGGACGATCCGCGCATGTCCACGCTCTCGGGCTACCGCCGTCGTGGCTACACCCCGGCCTCGATCCGCAACTTCTGCGACATGGTCGGCACCAACCGCTCCGATGGCGTGGTCGACATGTCGATGCTCGAGTTCAGCATCCGTGACGACCTCGACCGCACCGCGCCGCGCGCCATGTGCGTACTGCGTCCGCTGAAGGTGGTGATCACCAACTATCCAGAAGGCCAGGTCGAGCAACTCGAATTGCCGCGCCACCCGAAGGAAGACATGGGCGTGCGCGTCCTGCCGTTCGCCCGTGAGCTGTACATCGACCGTGATGACTTCATGGAAGAGCCGCCCAAGGGGTACAAGCGCCTGGAGCCAGCCGGCGAGGTGCGCCTGCGCGGCAGCTACGTGATTCGTGCCGACGAGGCGATCAAGGATGCCGAGGGCAATATCGTCGAGTTGCGCTGCTCGTACGATCCGGACACCCTGGGCAAGAACCCCGAGGGCCGCAAGGTCAAGGGCGTGATCCACTGGGTGCCGGCCGCCGCCAGCGTCGAGTGCGAGGTGCGTCTGTACGACCGCCTGTTCCGCTCGCCCAACCCGGAGAAGACCGATGAGGGCGGCAGCTTCCTTGAAAACATCAATCCGCAATCGCTGCAGGTGCTGACGGGTTGTCGTGCCGAGCCTTCGCTGGGCCAGGCCCAGCCAGAAGATCGCTTCCAGTTCGAGCGCGAAGGCTACTTCTGCGCCGACCTGAAAGACAGCCAGCCGGGTCGCCCGGTGTTCAACCGCACCGTGACCCTGCGCGATTCGTGGGGCAGCTAAGGAATCCTCGTGCTTAACATCTACAACACCCTGAGCAAGACCAAGGAAGTTTTCAAACCCCTGGATGGCAACAAGGTGCGCATGTACGTCTGCGGCATGACCGTGTACGACTACTGCCACCTGGGCCATGGTCGCAGCATGGTGGCGTTCGACCTGATTACCCGTTGGCTGCGCAAGAGCGGCTATGAGCTCACGTACGTACGCAACATCACCGACATCGACGACAAGATCATCAACCGCGCCAACGAAAACGGCGAGCGCTTCGATGAGCTGACTGCGCGCATGATCGATGCCATGCACGAGGATGAGCGGCGCCTGAACATCCTCAAGCCGGACCTGGAGCCGCGTGCCACCGATCACATTCCTGGCATGCACGCGATGATCCAGACCCTGATCGACAAGGGCTATGCCTACGCACCGGGCAATGGCGACGTGTACTACCGCGTCGGCAAGTTCGTCGGCTACGGCAAGCTGTCGCGACGCAAGATCGAAGACCTGCGCATCGGCGCTCGCATCGAGGTCGACGAGGCCAAGCAGGATCCGCTGGACTTCGTCCTGTGGAAGGGCGCCAAGCCGGGCGAGCCGAGCTGGGATTCGCCCTGGGGCCCGGGCCGTCCGGGCTGGCACATCGAGTGCTCGGTGATGTCCACCTGCTGCCTGGGCGAGAGCTTCGACATCCACGGTGGTGGCAGCGATCTCGAGTTCCCGCACCACGAGAACGAGATCGCCCAGAGCGAGGCGGCCACCGGCAAGCCTTATGCGGCGGCCTGGATGCACTGCGGCATGATTCGCATCAATGGCGAGAAGATGTCGAAGTCGCTGAACAACTTCTTCACCATTCGTGACGTGCTCGAGAAGTACCACCCGGAGGTGGTGCGTTATCTGCTGGTGGCGAGCCACTACCGCAGCGCCATCAATTACTCCGAAGACAGCTTGCGCGATGCCAAGGGCGCCCTGGAGCGTTTCTATCACGCACTGCGTGGCCTGCCGCGCGTAGCCGCCAAGGGTGGCGAGGCGTTCGTCGAGCGGTTCAGCGTGGCGATGAACGATGACTTCGGCACCCCTGAAGCCTGCGCCGTGCTGTTCGACCTGGTGCGAGAGATCAACCGCCTGCGCGACAGCGACGCTGATGCAGCGGCAGGTCTTGCCGGTCGCCTGCGTGAGCTGGGTGATGTGCTGGGTGTGCTGCAACTGGATGCCGACGACTTTTTGCGTGCCGGTGCCGAAGGCCGTGTCGATGCTGCCGAGGTCGAAGCCTTGATCCAGGCGCGTCTGCAGGCGCGTACGGACAAAAACTGGGCGGAGTCCGATCGCATTCGCGATCAACTGACTGCCATGGGTGTGGTGCTGGAAGACAGCAAAGGCACCACCACCTGGCGTCTGGCTGACTGATACAGCTCGAGGGCTGCCCTGCAGCCCTATCGCGGGACATGTCGTGGCGCCGAACCGCCGCTCCGACTTGTCCCGCGATGCTTTTCAGGCAGTCGAGCAGTGCAGTACCAACTTCGCTCCGCCTAGCTCGCTACTGCCCACTTCCAGTCTGAACCCGTGCAGGTCGACGATCGCTGCGACGATCGACAACCCCAGCCCGAACCCTGGGTGACGATGGCCTTCCTCGCTGCGATAGAAGCGCTTGAGCACCGCCGCCCGCTCCTGTTCCGGAATCCCTGGCCCGCTGTCCTCGATGGCGATATGCACGCCATCGTCGTCCTGCCGTGCCTGGATCCGTACCTGCCCACCCTCTGGGGTGAACTTGATGGCATTGCCGACCAGGTTGGCCAAGGCCTCGAACAGCAGCTCCCGGTCGCCGTGCAGCGCGGGCAGTTGCGCAGGCTGCTCCAATTGCAGTCGAATGCTGCCATCCTCTGCAAGCGGCAGGTAGAAGTCGTGCAGCTCCACCAGCAAATTGTGCGGATCAAGCTCGACGAACCCTGCGCGGCGCTGGCGGTCTTCCAGCTCGCTGATGCGCAGCAGGCCGCGGAAGCGTGCCATCAGGGTGTCGGTCTCGCTGATGGCTTGATCCAGCGCTTCGGCTTCCGGCGAGTTCGCTCCGCTCTGCTGGCGAATGCGGTAGAGCTGGGCGCGCAGGCGGGTCAGCGGTGTACGCAGGTCGTGGGCAATGTTGTCGCAGACACCCTTGACCTCGTGCATCAGCCGTTCGATGCGGTCGAGCATGGCGTTGACGATCGCGGCCAGCATGTCCAGCTCGTCACGCCGTGCCGACAGCGGCAAACGGTGGGTGAGATCGCCGGCGACGATCAGCTCGGCGCTGGCTTGTACCGCGCGGATACGCTTGAGCGGGCGCCTGCGTAGCAGGTACCAGCCGGCGAAACCGGGAATCAGCGTCAGTGAAATCCCCCAGAGCAGCGCGTGCAGAATGATCCGGGTCACCACGAACAGCGAGCCGTTGTCGCGCACCAGCACCAGCCAGCGGCCATCGGAGATGCGGATCGCCACGGCATCGCAGCTGTCGCGCGGCAAGTGCGGATCGTCGGCATCCAGGCAACGCTTGAGTTCGTGAACCTTGCCATCCAGGCCCAACTCCGCCGGGATCGAGCGGATACGACCGCCGATGGGGTTGAGTTGCGGGTCGAACAGGCCGTAGGCGTCAAAGCTGCGTTCTTCGAAGGCCTGGCTGGCGATCAGTGCATCGTCCAGCTGCTTACCGGTCATGTGCGCGAAGAGGTGCTGGCGTTGCAGCATGGAGTGGCGGGTCAGCTTGTTCAGATAGCTGGTGACCTCGAAGTACAGCACCCCCATGAGGATGCTGCTCCAGGCCACGAACAGGAAGCTGTACAGCGCCAGCAGGCGGCTGGTCGAGGAGCTCCAGCCTTTAGACGGGTTCAGCAATGGCATAACCGGAGCCCCGTACGGTTCGGATCAGCGGTGTCTGGCCGGGTGGATCGATCTTCTTGCGCAGACGACCGATGTGGACGTCGATCAGGTTGGTGCCTGGATCGAAGTGATAGCCCCAGACTTCCTCGAAGATCATCATGCGAGTGATGACCTGCCCGGAGTGGCGCATCAGGAATTCGAGCAGTTTGTATTCGGTTGGCAGCAGGTTCAGGCTGCTCTCGCCGCGTCGGGCTTCATGGCTGATCAGGTCCAGCTCCAGGTCGGCGACCTGCAGGCGTGTCTGGGTCATGGGCACGCTGTTGCGCCGCAGCAGCACTTCGACACGGGCCGCCATTTCGTCAGAGGCGAAAGGTTTGGTCAGGTAGTCGTCGCCGCCGGCACGCAGGCCGCGCACGCGTTCGTCGACATCGGACAGGGCGCTGATCATCAGGATTGGCGTGGCGATCTTCAGGCTGCGCAGGGTGGTGACGATGGTCAGGCCGTCGACTTCCGGGAGCATCCGGTCCACGGTGATCAGGTCATAGCCGCCGGCAATAGCCTTGGCCAGGCCTTCGCGGCCATTGTCTGCCCAGTCGACTTCCAGCCCGTGGCTGGAAAGTTCGGCGACGATTTCCTGGGCGGTGACGGCGTCGTCTTCGATGGTCAGTACGCGGGGCATGCTAGTACCTGGGCGGCGATTGGATGACTGATTGTGCCAAAGAATAGACAAACGGCGATTTAAGAAAAATTCATCTATCGGGGGCATGGTGCCAGCATCGGCTTTTCCCGCACAGAGACCGGCCCTGACAGCAATGAAAACGGGGCGTGCCATCGCTGACACGCCCCGTTTTCATTGCAAGGCGACGCCTCAGGCGACCTTGATGATCCAGCCCGCCGGCGCTTCGACGTCACCGCTCTGGATGCCGGTCAGCTCGTTGTAGAGCTTCTGGGTGACCGGGCCGACCTTTTCCAGGTCGTGGAACACGTGCAGTTTGCCGTTGTACTCGATACCACCGATCGGGGTGATCACTGCGGCCGTACCGCAAGCGCCCGCTTCGATGAAGCGATCGAGCTTGCTGATTTCGACATCGCCTTCGATCACGGTCAGGCCCAGGCGCGATTGCGCCAGTTCCATCAGCGACAGGCGAGTGATACCTGGCAGTACCGAGGCCGATTTCGGCGTGACGAACTCGTTGTTGGCGGTAATACCGAAGAAGTTGGCCGAACCGACCTCCTCGATCTTGGTGTGGGTCAGCGGATCCAGGTAGATGGCGTCGGCGAAGTTGGCTTTCTTCGCTTCGGAACCCGGTTGCAGGCTGGCGGCGTAGTTGCCCCCGACCTTGGCTGCGCCGGTGCCCTGTGGGGCGGCACGGTCGAAGCTGGAGATCTGGAAGTTGTGCGGCTTCATGCCGCCTTTGAAGTACGAGCCCACCGGGATGGCGAATACCGAGAAGATGAACTCCGGCGCGGTACGCACGCCAATGTTGTCACCGGTGCCGATCACGAACGGACGCAGGTACAGGGCACCCTTGCCGTGCGGCGGAACGAACTTCTCGTTGGCCTTGACCACCTGCTTGCACGCCTCGATGAACACATCGGTCGGCACGTGCGGCATCAGCAGGCGGGCGCAGCTGCGCTGCATGCGGGCGGCGTTCTGGTCCGGGCGGAACAGGTTGATCGAGCCATCCTTGCAGCGGTAGGCCTTCAGGCCCTCGAAGCATTGCTGGCCGTAGTGCAGGGCAGTCGAGCCTTCGCTGATGTGCAGCACGTTGTCGTCGGTCAGGGTGCCTTTGTCCCACTCGCCGTTGCGCCACACGGACAGGTAGCGCTTGTCGGTCTTGATGTAGTCGAAGCCCAGCTTGTCCCAGTTGATCTCGTTGCTCATGACACCCTCTATTGTCTTGCAGAGGCCCGATCGCTCGGGCTGCTTTTAAATGCGCACCTCGCCACGATAATACATCCGCAGAGGATGGGGAACGGCCAGTCATGAATTGCCCTGGATGCTTCGTCGTTCAGCCCAGGTCGAGGCATCCATCAAGGTGCAGGCATTCAAGGAATACGCTGTCGTGGGAGGCGACCAGCAGGGCGCCAGAGAACTGCTTCAGCATGGTTTCCAGTGCCTGCAGCGAAGGCAGGTCCAGGTGGTTGTTGGGTTCGTCGAGCAGCAACAGGTCCACCGGTTGTTCGCGGTACAGCACTGCAGCCATCGCACCCTTGATGCGCTCCCCGCCACTGAGCAGTGTGCTGGGCAGCTCTATTCGGGCGGCGTCCAGGCCCAGTTGGGCAAGACGGGTTCGCATCTGTGCCTGTGAAAGGGCAGCGTTGCCCTGGCGCAGGTGCTCGAGCAGCGACAGCCCAGGCGTCAACTGACTGCAATGCTGGTCGAGCAGGGCAACGTCGCCGCTGATTTGCAGGGTGCCTGCTGTGGCCTGTAGCTCTCCGGCCAGCAGCCGCAATAACGTGGACTTTCCGCTGCCATTGGCCCCAAGCAGCCCCAGGCGCTCACCAAGTGACAGGCTCAGGCTCAGTGGGGTAGCTGTGCCCCGTGGCAGGCACAGCGCGTCTAGTCGCAGTACTCCGCGCCCGCGATGACGTGCGGGTGTCGGCGCGTGCAGGGTGATCGCCGTGTGTCGCTCGACCTGTCGCGCAGCCTCCCGGACCTGTTCGTGCAGCGCTTGATGTGTAGCCTGCTGGTCGCGCCGTTGCTTGCCGGCGCTCACCTGGCTACGTTGCTGCTGGCGATCAATGAGGATCTTCGCCTGGTTGGCATGCTTGGCTTGATGCCCCACTTGCGCCTGATGCCGCACGAGATTCTCGTGCTGGCGTTGCAGTTCGCGGGCCTGGCGTTGCTGTTGCTGCTTGGCACGCGCAAGCGCCTGCTCGGCCCGGGCTTGGGCGTGCATTTTCTGCTCGGCGTAGAACGCGTAGTTGCCGCCGAATGCCTGCAGCCCGAGCGATGAAAGCTCCACGATACGTTCCATGGAGGCCAGTAGTGTGCGGTCATGGCTGATCACCAGCAGGCCTTTGTCCCAAGCTTGGATCATTTCCAGGAGATTGGCGCGAGCGCAGCGGTCCAGGTGGTTGCTGGGCTCGTCAAGGATCAGGAAGTCGGCATCACTGGCCCACGCACCGAGCAGGGCGATGCCCATCGCCTGGCCGCCGCTGAGCGTGGCTGGGGCTTGCTGCAGGTCGACGCTGGCAAAGCCTTGTCGGTCGAGCAATGCCCGAAAGCGCTCGCGAACATCCCAGCGATCCGCGACCAGGTCGAAGTCGTTGGGGGCGGTGCTGCCTGCCTCGATGCGCTCGAGGGCCTGGACTACCGGGGCGACCTGGGCCAACTCGGCAACCGTCGCGCTGCGGTGGATGCTCTGCTGGTCCACATGGTGGACGCGGCCGATGCGTCGACAGCGCCCTGAAGTGGGCGCGCGCAGGCCGGCAAGGATATGCCCCAGCAGGCTCTTGCCCACGCCATTGCGTCCGACCAACCCGGTACGCCGCTGGTCGAAGGATTCATTGAGTTCGGAAAACAGCAACCTGCCATCGGGCAAGGCCAGGGAGACGCTCTCGAGCGTCAGGATCGACGTATTCGTCATGGGTAACTCCACGCATGCCACAACATCCCCACCTGTAAGCAGGGGCTGAAGACTGGCCGTCGAAGGGGACGGCGGCATTAGTGGCGCATTGGACGAACACCTCGTGAATGAGTAGCGGTGCCAAGGGTAATGGTCAGGAGAGCCCAGGTAAAGGGCTCAACCCGGATCGCTGCTCTGCGTGCTGTTCAGTGGTCCCCAATCTGCTGACAAAACCGCAGCAAATTCCCGAACGGATCACGGATCTGCATTTGCAGCCCCCAGTCCACCCGCTCGGCTTCGGGGCGTGAATAACCGTACTTTTTGGCCAGCAGTTCGCTTTCGAGCGCCTTCAGATCCTCGACCCGGGCAAACACGGTAGAGCCCGGCGTGGCGTCGCCATAGTGCTCGGACAGGTGCAGGATCAGCCCGTCGCGGTGTATTTGCGCGTACAGCGGCAGGTCGGGGGCGAAGCGGTGTTCCCAGTCGAGGCTGAAGCCCAGGAAATCGAGGTAGAACTCCTTGGCCTTGTCGACCGAGAAGATGCGCAGCACGGGAATGGCGGGGGCGAATTGCATGGGGGCATCCTTACCGGGTGAGAGATCGCCACTCTAGCGCATCGCGGTCGGCCGTGGCGATTGGCTCACAGCCCCACGCTGGCGCGTACCATGGCATAGGCCTGGCGTACCAGGGGGTTGACCGTGTTGGCCCGCACCCACAGGTGATAGGTGACGTCAGGTAGCGGCGGCAGGCCATCACTCTGGCCGAGCACACGCATGTCCGGGCCGACCATTTCCTGGCTGCGCGCGGTGATGCCCAAGCCTGCGCGTACCGCAGCCTTGATGCCGATCAGGTTGGACGCCAGGTAGGCCTGGCGCCACGGGATGCCGGCCTGTTCCAGGGCGTCCAGGGCCAGTCGGCGATACAGGCTCGGTTCGTCCACCAGCACTAGCGGCAACGGTTCGCCGGGGATGTGCTGGTACTGCGCTGCACAGATCCACCACACCGGCGAGGTACGCAAGGCGAAACCCTCGACGCCGGGGGCGTTGACGGTGGAAATGACCATGTCGACCTTGCCACGCTGCAGGTCGTCCATCAGGAACGGGCTACGGCCGACGTCTATCTCCAGGCGCAGGTTCGGCGCCGAACGGGCGATATGGCCGAGCAGCGGTGGCAGGATGGTGTCGGCGATGTCGTGCGGCGAACCGATCCGCAGCACGCCGCTCAGGCCGTCCTGGCGCAGGCCGGCGAGGGCTTCGTCGTTGAGTGCGAGCATCTGCCGGGCATGGCGCAGAAGCTGCCGGCCGGCGTCGGTGAGGGCTTTGTGCCGGCCCTGCTTGCGCAGCAGCGCCACGCCCACCTGCTGTTCCAGGCGTTGCATGTGTTGGGTGACCGAGGCCTGGGTGCGGGCCAGGTGACGACCCGCTTCGGCGAAGCTTGTGTGATCGACGATGGCGACGAAGGTGCGCAGCAAATCGAGGTCCAGGGCGGGTGTGGTCATGGGCGGGCCTGCGGTTGGAATGGGGGCGGATCGCCTGTTTTTACATTACTGTCGATCAATAAACGATAAAGAAACATTATGTTTTGTTGGCCTGGATTTGCAATGTCTGGGTGCAATCCCCTTTGTTTTCGCTGTTTATGCCAAATAAAGCTGCTGATCACTCGATCCAAGTTATAATGATAGGCAATATTTGCATTTCCCCTGATCCTGCCAAGTTTCTAGGATGCGCCCTCATTGGCCGGGTGTTCCGGCTGCCGGGATCAGGAGCCCACCATGTCGCTGTCCACCGTTGCCCGTCGCGGCCTGTTTGCCGCGTTGCTCGCCACCACCGGCCTGGCCGCCAGCGGCCTTGCCCAGGCCGATGCCACCCTGGACAAGATCCAGCAGCGCCACAAGCTGGCGGTGGGTGTGGTGCTTTCCGGTGGCCCCTTCGGTGCCATCGACCCGAATACCCGCGAGCCAATCGGTTTCAGCGTCGACCTGGCTCGCGACCTGGCACGCCAGTTGGGCGTCGAGGTCGATCTGGTCGCCGTACAGCCGGCCAACCGCGTGCAGTTCCTGCAACAGGGCAAGGTCGATCTGCTGATCGCCAACATGGAATGGACACCTGAGCGCGACAAGCTGCTGGGCCACGTGCCCACGCCGTTCTATCGGGTCGGCGGCACCGCCGCGCTGGCCAAGGACAGCCCGGTCAAGACCTGGGCCGACCTCAAGGGCCAGCCGGTGTGCACCTCCCAGGGCAGCAGCTACACCCAGGCGCTGATCGACCTGGGCGCCGACCTCAAGGCCTTCAAGACCTCCGCCGAATCCCTGCTGGCCCTGCGCGGCAACAACTGCGTGGCCGCGGTGCATGACGCCACGCTGATCAATCCGCTGTTGGCCAAGGGGGGAGAGTGGAGCGGCTATCGTGCCCTGGCCCCGGAACTGAAACCCGCGCCCTCGGTGATCTGGACCCGCCTGGGCGAAACCGATACCCAGCAGCGCCTGGACCCCTTCGTCAAGCAGTGGCACCGCAGTGGCTGGCTGATCGAGCGTGAGCAGGCCAACCACATCACCCCGGCCTCGCCGGCGCTGGTGGAGTTGCGTGCCAAGCTGCAGGGCGAAGGCGCCTGATGAGCGACAGCCTGCACTGGCTGGTGGGGCAGCTTGCCCATCTCGGCCTGAACTACGCGTTCCTGCTCGACGCCTATGCCAGCGGCAAGCTGCTCGACGGTGCGTTGACCACCCTTGGTCTGTGCCTGTTCAGTATCGTCGGCAGCCTGCTGGTGGGAGCGTTGTTGGCTGCTGCGGTCACGTCCGGGCAGCGCTGGCTGGCCTGGCCGGCGCGGGCCTTCATCGAGGTGACGCGTAACACGCCGACCCTGGTGCAGCTGTATTGCGCTTTCCTGGTGCTGAACATGCTGATCAACCAGAGCCTGGGCAGTGCCAACCCCATGATCCCGTTCGCCTGGGTGGTGCTGGTGATCTCCCTGCACAAGGGCGCCTTTCACGCCGAAGCCCTGCGCGCCGGGATCGAAGCCGTGCCGGCGGTGACGCTCGAAGCGGCCAGCTCGCTGGCCTTCAGCCGTCGCCAGCAACTGCTGCAGGTGCAACTGCCGCTGGCCGTGCGTTTCGCCTTGCCGGCGCTGGTCAACAACCTGATCGACCTGGTGAAGATGACCGCGGTGGCCTCGGCCATCGCCGTCAACGACATTACCTATGCGTCGATCATGATCTGGACCCAGGGCGACAACGTCATCGAGTTGATGCTGCTGATCCTGGCCTTTTTCGGACTGCTCAGCTTTGCAGTCAACTGTATCGGTCGCGCCCTGGAAGCGCGCCTGAGGATGCCGGGTTATGGCCATTGAGCATTTCGCCACGCTCTGGCAGTGGTCGCCCACCCTGGGGGCAGGCCTGCTGCAGAATATCCAGATCAGCGTCGGCGCCATTGGCCTGGGCACGCTGCTGGGGCTGCTGGTGGGGATCCTGCTGCTGTCGCCGCTGCGCCCTCTGCGCGGCGTGGCGCGGTTGTGGGTGCAGGTGTTTCGCAATGCACCCTGGTTGGTGCTGATCTACTTTACCTCCTATGTATTCCCGTTCGATGTGCAGATCGCCGGTACCTGGGTGGCCTTTCCCGACTGGCTCAAGGTCACCGTGGGCCTTGCGCTGCCAGCCAGCGCCAACGTAGCCGAGATCTTCCGGGGCGCGGTCGCCTCGATTCCGGCCACTCAGTGGGAGGCCGCGCGCTCGTTGGCCTTCAGCCGTGGCCAGATTTTCACCTCGATCATTCTGCCGCAGTGCCTGCGGCGCATGTTGCCGCCGTGGATGAACCTGTACGCGGTGGTGACCATGGGCACCGCGCTGGCTTCGCTGGTGGGCGTGCACGACCTGATCGACAGTGCGCAGATCGCTGCCAACACCGTCAACCGCAGCGGTTTCACGGTGCTGGTGTATTTCAGTGTGCTGGCGCTGTTCTTCTTCTACTGCTACCCGATTGCCCGCCTGACCCAACGCCTGGAGCGTCGCTATGCCTTCTGAACCTTTGATCCAGCTTCGCGATGTGCACCTGGCCTTTGGCGACAATCCGGTGCTGCGCGGTATCGACCTGGACGTGCAGGCCGGGCAGGCGGTGTCGATCATCGGCCCGTCCGGCTCAGGCAAATCGACCATCCTGCGCTGCATGACCGGGCTGTTGCGCCCGCAGCGCGGAAACATCCGCATAGGGGATACCGCGGTGGAGCAGTTGCAGGGCGAAGCCGGGCTGATCGCCCTGCGCAAGCAGGTCGGTTTCGTCTTTCAGCAGTACAACCTGTTTCCCCACCTGAGTGTGCTCGACAACCTGCTGATCGCCCCGACCAAGGTGCTCGGCCGCCCGCGCCAGGCTGTGCGCGACGAGGCCCTGGCGCTGCTCGACAAGGTTCGCCTGGGGCACAAGGCCACGGCGTTCCCCGGTGAGCTCTCCGGTGGCCAGCAGCAGCGCGTGGCGATTGCCCGCGCCCTGGCCATGCGGCCCAAGCTGATCCTGTTCGATGAGGTGACCTCGGCGCTCGACCCAGAGATGGTCGGTGAGGTGCTGGCGGTGATCCGCGAGTTGACCGAGGAGGGCATGACCTGCGTGCTGGTCACCCACGAGATGCGCTTTGCCGAAGAGATCAGCGACCAGGTGTATTTCACCGAGCATGGGCGCATCGTCGAGCACGGCAGTGCCGAGCAGGTGTTCCGTGCCCCGACCCATGCACGTACCCAGGCCTTCCTCCAGCACGCGCTGGGCGAGGGCAGCCAGCGTCCGAGCCGTCCGGCGCCCGATGTATTGACCAACCTGGGGCGCTACAGCCTCAGCGTGTGATTTCAGCCTCCAGCCAAGAGAGACCGACCATGTCCCGTGATTCCGTGATCCAGCCGTTCCTTGCGCAAGTGCGTGCCATCCATGCGCGCGGCGTCGACCGTGCAGGCCTGCAGCAGATCGTCAAGCTGCTCGAGGGCCTGGCCGAGCGCCGCGAATTGTTCAACTTCGAGCGCTTTCCGGCCCCGGATGGCGCGACCGGCGAAACCCAGTTTCGCTATCGCCTGAACGACGACGGCGAGTCGCCGACCCTGTACGTCAATTCGCTGTTGCCAGGCAAGGCGACCCTGCCGCACAACCACGAGACCTGGGCGATCATCGTCGCCGTCGAGGGCCAGGAGCTCAACCGCGTGTACCGCCGCGAGGACGACGGCAGCGATCCAGCCCGTGCCACCCTGGCGCTGGAGCGCGAGATCGTGGTGCAGCCGGGAACCTCGGTGGCCTTCCTGGGCGAGGACCTGCATGGCATCCGCGTCGAGGGCGACAGCCCGACGCTGCACTTCCACCTCTATGGCCGCCCGCTGGAGTCTCTGGAGCACCGCTACGGCGTCAAGGATGACGGCAGCGTGGTGAACTACAACAAATCACAGATGGCGCCTTCGATCGAGGCTTACGGGCTTTGAGATCGGTGTCGCGCTTTTCGCGGGCAAGCCCGCTCCTACATCTAAGGCACCTGTAGGAGCGGGCTTGCCCGCGAAAGGAACGACACGATCTCCCAGCGCTGCCCCCCACCAACGACCACGGACTGCGTCCCATGATCCCCAGCATCACCCCCGAGCTTCTGCACACCTGGCTGTTCGACGGCCAGGAAATCGCCCTGTTCGACCTGCGCGAGCACGGTCAGTACGGCGAGGCCCACCTGTTCTACGCCGTCAATCTGCCCTATAGCCGCCTTGAGCTCGAAGCGCCGCGCCTGGCCCCCAATCCTGCGGTGCGTGTGGTGGTCTACGATGAGGCCGGCGGTGCGTTGGCCCAACGTGGGGCCCAGCGTCTGCAAGCATTGGGCTACACCGCCGTGCATTGCCTGGAGGGCGGCAGCCTGGGCTGGCAGCGCGCCGGTTTCGAGCTGTTCGCCGGTGTGCACCTGCCTTCGAAGGCCTTCGGCGAGCTGGTCGAGCATGCCTGCCACACCCCGCGCATCAGCGCCCAGGAGCTGGCTGAGTGGCAGCGCCAGGGCAAGCCGTTGGTGCTGCTCGATGGTCGCCCGCTGGAGGAGTTCGCCAAGATGAGCATTCCCGGTGCCACCTGCTGCCCGAATGGCGAGCTGGGCTATCGCCTGGAAGACCTGGTGAGCGACCCGCACACCCCGGTGGTGATCAACTGCGCCGGCCGCACCCGCAGCATCATCGGTGCGCAGACGCTGATCAATCTGGGCATAGACAACCCGGTCTATGCCTTGGAGAACGGCACCCAAGGCTGGTACCTGGTGGACCTGCCGCTGGATCACGGTAGCCAGCGTGGGTACTCCGAGCACAGCGGCGCCGCGCTGACCAGGCAACGTGCGCGGGCGCGGCAACTGGCCCAGCAGGCGGGGGTCGCCTGGGTGGATGCAGAGCAGGTCCGACAGTGGGCCGCCGACGCCGGGCGCAGCCTGTTTCTCTGCGACGTGCGCACCCCCGAAGAGTTCGCCGCCGGCAGTCTGCCGGGCGCACAGCATTGCCCAGGTGGCCAACTGATCCAGGGCACCGACCTGTATATCGGTGTGCGCAAGGCCAGTGTGGTGCTGTTCGACACGGATGGCGTGCGCGCGCCAGTGGTCGCCAGTTGGCTGCGCCAGATGGGCCACGAGGCCCATGTGCTCGAAGGGGGCCTGGACAGCGGCCTGGCTCTGGACGTGGCTGCACCATTGCCGGTGACCCTCGCCGAAGCCCGCGTCGATGAGCTTGCAGACGCGTTGCTGATCGACCTGCGCTCCAGCACCGCCTACCGCAAGCGCCACCTGCAAGGCGCCCGGTGGTCGATCCGTCCGCAGCTGGCGCAGCAGGTGGGCGGGGCTGGGCAGCGCCTGGTGTTCATCGCCGACGATCCGCGCGTGGCGCAGTTGGCGCTCGCCGAGCTGACACCTGCTCAGCAACAGGCCGCACGCCTGTTCCCCCGTGCATCGCTGAACGACTGGCCGCAGGTGGAGAATGACCTGTCGTTGCCGGATGCAGCCTGTATCGACTTCCTGTTCTTCGTCCATGACCGGCACAGCGGCAACAAGGACGCGGCTCGACAGTACCTGGCCTGGGAAACCGGCCTGATCGCCCAGATGAACGAGGCCGAAACCGCAAGCTTCAGTCCGTTGACCCCTGTCGACCCGGTGGCCACGCGCCTGGTGCACGGTGGTCGGGGCGAGCCGGGTACAGGTGCGCATGGGGTCAATCCGCCTGTGAGCCGCCTGAGCACGGTGCTGTTCGACAGCGTCGCCGACATGCGCCAGGCCCGCAGCCGCCGCGACCAGGAGCGTGTGCTCAGCTACGGAGCCCGTGGCAACCCCACGGCCTTTGCCCTGGAAGACCTGGTCAGCGAGCTGGAAGGGGGGTATCGCACCCGCCTGTACGCCACCGGCCTGCAGGCAATCGCCCAGACGTTCCTGGCCTATTTGCGTCCTGGCGATCACCTGCTGGTCAGCGATGGTGTCTACGATCCGGTGCGGCGCCTGGCGCGTGAGCTGCTCGAACCCTTCGGCGTGCAGGTGCAGTACTTCGCTGCCGACGGTCGTGACCTGGAGCAGGTGCTGCGCGCCGAAACACGCATGGTCTACAGCGAAAGCCCCAGCTCGTTGCTCTACGAGCTCAACGACCTGCCGGCCATGGCTGCCCTGTGCAAGGCCCGCGGCGTGCTGTTGGCCGTCGATAACACCTGGGGCTCGGGCTACCTGCACCGGCCGCTGACCTTGGGCGCTGACATTTCGGTCATGGCCCTGACCAAGTACCTGGGCGGACACAGCGACGTGATGATGGGCAGTGTCTGTACTACCCGCGAAGCCTTTGCCGCGCTCTCGCGCATGAGCGACAACTGCGGCTGCACCGTAAGCCCCGACGATGCCTGGCTAGTGTTGCGTGGTGCGCGTAGCCTGGCCAGCCGCATGGCTGTGCACGAGCGTCAGGGGTTGGACATCGCGCGCTGGTTGCAGCAGCGCGAGGAGGTGGCACAGGTGTTCCATCCAGCCTTGCCGGAGCACCCTGGGCACGCCTTGTGGCAGCGCGATTTCAGCGGTAGCAATGGCCTGCTCAGTTTCACCCTGGCGAATCCATCGATGGCGAGCGCCGAGGCCTTCGTCAATGGCCTGCGCCTGTTCGGGATCGGTGCATCCTGGGGCGGCTACGAAAGCCTGGTGACCTTGGCCGGGATCCGCGAGCGCCAGTGTGCGCCAACCCTGGTCGGGCCCCTGGTGCGCCTGCACGTGGGGCTGGAGGACGTGCGTTCGTTGCAACGCGATCTGGACCAGGCCCTGCGGCGGGCGCGTTGAGTCAGAGCATCGGCGGTCCCTCACGCCGACGCTGCGCCCACAGGCATGCTGCAGCACACAATCCGCCGCCGCACGCGGCGGTGACCATCAGCGCGATGAACATGCTGCCGGGCATGCCTGTCCCCAGCAGGTAGCCGCACAGTACCGGGCTCAGTGCGCCGCCGACTGCCGCCAGGTTCTGGAATCCGTAGTAGCTGCCCTTGAGGTGTTCAGGGGCAATGCTGTCGATGAACAGGAACTCGCTGGGCAACAGGATCATTTCGCCGAGGGTGAAGACGAACATTGCCAGACACCAACTGATCAGATTGTCGGCATACAGGAACCCCGCCAGCCCGCCGATGAACAGCACCGCACCGATGCTCATCCAGCGCCCCAGGTTGTCACGGCTGAGCAAACGGCCGAACTGAAATTGCAGGACGATCACCACCAGGGCGTTGCAGGCCAGCAGCGCCGAGAGGGTGGTCATGGCCTGCGCCGGTGGGTACTTCACCAGCAGGTACTGCGACAGGTAGATGGTGAAGCGTCCGTGCACCAGGGCGTTGAGCAAGCTGCCCGCGGTGAACAGCAGCAGGATGCGGTCGCTGCGCACCGCCGCCAGTACGGCCATGAAGCGCGTTGGCGGCTGCGCGGTAAGGGTGGTGTTCGCCGTGCTGGCGGGCACCGCGCTCATCACCCACAGGCTCAGCAGGGCCACCGCGCTGGCGATCCAGAAGGGCGCCAGCGGGTGCAGCCCGACCAGCACCACGCCGAGCATGGGGCCGGTGGCGTAGCCGATGTTGGTGAGGGTGTAGCGCAAGGAGAAGGCCTTGGCGCGCTGCTCGATCGCCAGGTATTCGCCGAGCATGGCCTTGGAACCAATGACGAACAGTGCCGAGGCCGACTCGGTCAGCACCAGGGTCAGCGCGGCCTGCCAGGCGTCCTGGGCGAAGGTCAGCAGCAGGAAGCCGATCGCGGTCGAAAGCATCGCCAGGCCCAGCAGGCGACGCTTGTCGAAGCGGTCGATCACGTAGCCGCCGTAGAGGCCGAACACGGTGCCCGACAGTGCGGCGACACTGATCAGCAGCCCCACGTCATGCTGGGCCATGCCCAGTTGTGTGGTGAGGAACAACGCCAACAGGGGGCTGGTGAGCGAGCGGCTGATCACCAGGGTCAGCGAGCTCAGCATCAGGCGGCGGATGACGGGGGAGTAGGTGGCCACAGTCCATTCTCGGGCATTGGGAAATGTCGGTATGGGCCTTTTCGCGGGTTCACCCGCGAAAAGTACGCCGCAATTTCAACCTGTCGAATCACTTCCCGCCGTTGATGGTGATCGGGTTCAGCTCGCCATCGGCTGCGCCCCATTTCTCCAGGATCTTGCGGTAGCTGCCATCGTCGACCATCGCCTGCAGTTCGCTGCGGATCGCAGCCGACAGCGCAGCGTTATCCTTGGCCACGCCCAGCCCGGTGAGCTGGGTGGTCAGCGGGGTACCCAGAATCTTGAAGGTGCCTTTCTCCAGGTCCTGGATATAAGGCAGCGTTTCGCTGCCTTGCACGGCGGCATCAAGGCGCCCTTGGCGCAGTTGCGCGCGCGCATCGGCACTGCCCTCGGAACCGAGCACGATCACTGCCGGCTTGCCATTGGCTTCGCAGTTGGCCTTGCTCCAGGTGGCGACATCGTTGGGCCAGGTAGTGCGGCGGCTGGTGCCGACTTTCTTGCCGCACAGGTCGGTCATCTCGTTGATCTCGCCGCGGCTTTGCAGGGTGTAGAACTGCGGGCCGCTGGTGAAGTAGTCGACGAAGGTCACCACCTGCTGGCGTTCCTTGGTGTCGGTCATGCCCGAAAGGATGATGTCGACGCGCTTGGTGACCAGGGCGCTGATCATCTGCTCGAAGGCGGTCTCCTGCCACTTGATCTTCACCCCCAGGCGTTCGGCCAGGGCGTTGCCCAAGTCGACATCGACGCCGGTCAGCTGGTTGGTGGCCGGGTCCTTGAAGTCCATCGGTGGGTAGTTGGGGACGATCGCAGCGACGATTTCGCCCTTGGCCTTGATCGAGGCCGGAAGTTCCACGGCGGCCTGGGCGTTGAAGGCCAGGGCGGTCAGTACGCTGCACGCAAGAAGGGTTTTTTTCATGCCTAGGGTTCTCTTTATGGTTGTGGGCGGCAGTCAGGTACGAACCGCGGAAATGAAGTTCTGGGTCCGCGGGTTCTGGGGGGCCAGGAGCACCTCTTCGGGGCTTCCTGCTTCTACGATCTGTCCGGCGTCCATGAACACCACTCGGTTGGACACCTCGCGGGCAAAGCCCAGCTCGTGGGTGACCACGACCATGGTCATGCCGGACTTGGCCAGGTCACGCATGACCGACAGCACCTCGCCGACCAGCTCGGGGTCCAGTGCGGAGGTGGGTTCGTCGAACAGCATCAGTTTCGGGCGCATGGCCAGGGCGCGGGCGATGGCGACACGCTGCTGCTGACCACCGGAAAGCTGGATGGGGTAGTGGTCGCGCTTGTCGCTCAGGCCGACCCGGGCCAGCAGTTCGAGGGCATCCTCGGTGGCTTCCTTGGGCGATCGGCGCAGCACCTGGCAGGGCCCTTCGATGATGTTCTGCAGCACGGTCAGGTGGGGGAACAGGTTGAAACGCTGGAACACCATGCCGGTGGCCAGGCGCTGGCGGGCGATCTGCGATTCGGTCAGTTCGTGCAGCTTGTGGCCGGCCATGCGGTAGCCGACCAGCTCGCCGTCGACCCACAGACCGCCGCCATCGACCTTTTCCAGCTGGTTGATGCAGCGCAGGAAGGTGCTCTTGCCGGAGCCCGAGGGGCCGATCACGCAGAGCACTTCGCCTTGCTCGATCTCCAGGTTGATGTCGTTCAGCGCGTGGTAGTCGCCGTAGTATTTCTGCAGGCCAACGGCCTTGACGATGCTTCTCATGGGCATGTTCTCTCTAGGGCCGATCAGGAGCGCTTGCCAGCGCCCTTGGCGAAGTGACGTTCCAGGCGGCTCTGGCCGAACGACAGCAGGGTCACCACTGCCAGGTACCAGATGCCGGCAACGATCAGCAGCTCCATCACCCGCGCGTTGGCGTAGTAGATGTTCTGCGCGTTGTGCAGCAGCTCCGAATACTGGATGACGCTGGCCAGGCTGGTCATCTTGACCATGCCGATGAACTCGTTGCCCACCGGCGGGATGATGATGCGCATGGCCTGGGGCAGGATGATCCGGCGCAGCGCCTGCAAGCGCGGCATGCCGATCGACTTGGCCGCTTCGTACTGGCCCGTGTCCACCGACAGCAAGCCGGCACGCACCACCTCGGCGGTGTAGGCGCCCTGGTTGATGCTCAGGCCCAGCAGCGCGGCGACGAAGGGGGTCATCAGCGTCACGGTGTCGAACTGGAACAGGCCAGGAATGCCGATGGTGGGGAAGATCAGCGCCAGGTTGAACCACAGCAGCAGTTGCAGGATCAGCGGCGTACCCCGGAACAGCCAGGTGTAGGCCAGCGCCACGTACTGCAGGATGGGGTTCTGCGACATGCGCATCACTGCGGTGATGACGCCGAAGACGATGCCCAAGGCCATGGCGATCACCGACATGACGATGGTATTGCCCAGGCCCCAGAGGATCGCCTCGGAGGTCAGGAACTGGCCGACGAAGGCCCATTCGATCTTGCCGTTGGCAAAGGCATTGGCCAGCCCCAGCAACAGCACGACGATCAGCGTGGCGAAGAACATGCGCCCGTAGTAACGGCGCGGGACATGTTCGTAGCGGCTGATGTCGAACTCGTTTTCCTGTTGCCTGCGCTCATCGGCGAGGCGTTTGGCGTGTATCTGACTCATGGTGTGGCTCCGCAGTCGGCGCAGGGCGCCTGGGCGTGTCGATCGGTGGCGGGCAGCGGGTCCTTGCGAAACCGCTGTCCACAGGTCTTCAGGTGCGCGGCCCTTGGTAATAGGCAGCCCAGGCCTGTTGTTCTTCAAGGGCGACTTTCAGGCGCACGATCTGCTCGCGCACGCGTTGTGGCGCAGTACCGCCGTGGCCGCTGCGCATGGCGATGGCCGCTTCCAGGGTGAGGCTCTCGCGCACCTCGGGTGTCAGGCGCGGGTCGATGTCGGCGAGCATCGCAGGGCTCGCCTGCCACAGCTCGATGTCCTGCGCCTCACAGGCGCGCACCAAGGCTCCGGTGATCTCGTGGGCCTCCTTGAACGGTACGCCGCGCATGGCCAGCCAGTCGGCGACCTCGGTGGCCAGGGTGAAGCCCAGCGGCGCCTGGCGGCGCAGTTCGTCCACGCGCACCTGCATGGTCCGCACCATGCCGGCCATGGCGGGGAGCACCAGGCCTAGCGTGTCGAGCGTGTCCATCACCTCGCTCTTGTCCTCGGCCAGGTCGCGGTTGTACGACAGCGGCAGGGCCTTGAGGGTGGACAGCAGGCCGGTCAGGTTGCCGATCAGACGCCCGGCCTTGCCACGGGTGAGCTCGGCGATGTCCGGGTTCTTCTTCTGCGGCATGATCGAACTGCCGGTGGCATAGGCATCGTCCAGCTCGACCCAGCGGAACTGGCGCGACGACCACAGGCAGAATTCCTCGGACAGGCGCGACAGGTTGATGCCGAGCATGCTGGCGATGAACAGGAACTCGGCGACATGGTCGCGGCTGGCCACGGCGTCGATGGAGTTCTCGCACGGGCCGCTGTAGCCCATTTCCAGCGCTGACTGTTGTGGTTGGCGGGCGATGGCCGAACCGGCCATCGCCGCAGCGCCCAGGGGGGACAGGGCCGTGCGCGTATCCCAGTCGACCAGGCGTTGCACGTCGCGCAGCATCGCTTGCGCATGGGCCAGCAACTGATGGGCGAAGCTGATCGGTTGCGCCTGTTGCAGGTGGGTGAAGCCTGGGCACAGTGTGTCGACGTGCTGTTCGGCCTGGCTCACCAGGGCGTCCTGCAGGGCCAGCACCTGTTCGGCGAGCTTGCGTGCGTGATCGCGCAGGAACAGACGCAGGTCGTTGGCCGCCTGGTCATTGCGCGAGCGCCCGGCGCGCAGTTTGCCGCCCAGCGCGCCGAGACGCTCGGTCAGCACGCGCTCGAGGAAGGTATGCACGTCCTCGTCGTCCTCGATCGGCTGCACGCGGCCGGCACGAAAGTCGGCATCGAGGGTGTCGATGGCGGCCAGCATGCGCGCGGTCTCGTCGCTGTCCAGCAGGCCTGCGCGCTGCAGCTCACGGGCATGGGCACGGGAGCCTGCGAGGTCGTAGGGCGCCATCTGGAAGTAGCGTTGTGGCGAGCGCGACAGGGCGGCGAGGGCGGCTGCCGGGCCTGAGGCGAAGCGGGCGCCCCAGAGGCGGTCGGTGGGCTGAGTCATTGTTGTCGTTCCTCGAAGGAGAATCTTGTGTCAGCAGGTTCGGGCCGTCATGACGCCTGCTAAGGCAGGTTTCACATAGGCTGGGGCAGGGTATAAAAATGAATTAAATCAATCGCTTGTGACTGAAATAGAAAGTTTGGAGAGTCTTGCAATATGCCGTTGCATAGGGTCATGATGGCGAGATCGGCTGATTTCTTGTTGTGCTATCCAGCCTGTTGAAAGCCGAGCGCGAGGTAAATACTTACAATGGAAACCTCACTTTCCACTGCGGGAAACCTGCCGGAAAAAACCCGGATTCGTGCGCCACTGGCCTTGAGTGGCCAGGACTTCAAATTGCTCAAGGTGTTCAAGGCAGTGGTCGAGGCAGGAGGCTTCAGCGCCGCGCAGAACGAATTGAACGTGGGCCTGGCAGCCATCAGCAAGCAGATTTCCGATCTGGAAATCCGTATCGGCATGCGTTTGTGCAGCCGCGGGCGGGAAGGCTTCAGCCTGACCGAAGAGGGGCAGGTGGTGTACCAGGCCTCGATCGAGCTGTTCAACTCGGTCGACAACTTTCGCGACCGCATCAGCAGTGCCCAGAACGAGCTGATCGGCGAACTGGGCGTGGGCGCCATCGACAACACCCTGTCCGACCGAAGCTCGCCCCTGATCGCCGCGATCCGGCAAATTTCCAGCGATCATCCGAAGGTGCGTGTACGCCTGAACGTGGCGCAACTGGACGAGGTGGAGCGCGGCGTCATCGAGGGTCGGTTCATTGCCGGCATTGTCCCGCTGTACCAGCGCCGGGAAGAGTTCGACTATTTCGAGATGTACCAGGAAGCCTCGGCGCTGTATTGCGGCGAAGGCCATCCATTGTTCGCCCGAAGCGATGCCGACATCCCCCTCGACAGCCTGCGCGAACACAACTTCGTCCACCACCGCTATGCCATGCACACGGCCAAATGGCAGTTCTTCGAGCAGGAGAACAACCAGACGTCGGCCACCCAGGTCGAGGCGGTGGCGATGCTGCTGCTCACCGGCAACTTCATCGGTTTTCTGCCGTGCCACTATGCACAATCGCTGGTCAGCCAGGGCCGCCTGCGTGTGATCCATGCCGAGGTGGTGCGTTTTCACACACCGTTCTGCCTGATCCTGCGCCACAACACCCCACGCAGCCCACTGGTGAAAACCTTCGCCCAGGCCATGGGGGTAAACCTGCGTTTGTCCGGGACTTGAGAAATAGCTACCACGTGCGTCCCTGCACTCGCTGGCTTCATGCGCGTTTTCAATGCCATGGAGCAGCATCATGCCGACCCGATCCCTTCCCGATGAAACGATCGATACACTGATCGCCAGCCGTCTACCCAATTGGTTGAGTGCAGCCACGCCCGAACAACTGGACGCACTGCACCGGGCGTTGCGCGCCCAGCAACAGACGCAACATGCGGTGCGTGCCTTGCTTGGGCAGATCCAGCCACTGGAGGAATTTGCCGCGCCCCTGCTGAGCGAGGCGCTGGACAAACAGGTTCAACCCTCGCTGGATGTGCGCCGCAGCATGCTGCGGCGCGAGGTCCAGATCCGCTTCCCGTCGAGCGTCGGCTGGGCCCCGGATGGCATCGTCATGCGCAGTTTCGAACACAGCCTGCTGGCCTCGGCGCTGCATAATTTCGAGCGCGCCGAAACATCGAAGGTCGCTTGGCGGGCAGCGTCGGCAGTACTCGATGCCGAAGGCAACACGCTTGCCCTCCAGCCCCGGGCCTTCGCGGGCCTGTGTCGCACCCTGGATCTGGGGGGGCTCTACCAGCAGCATCTCAAGCACGTGCTGTTCGGCAACGATGCCATACGCCGACACAACGAAGCCCTGCTCGAACAGGGCTGGCGAGAGGGGCTGGAGGCCACAGCGTGGCTGGCGCGGCTTAAGGGTGATATCGACGAGCACATGCTGGCGGCGCTACAAAAGGTCTGCGCTTCGCCATCCCAGCCAGCCTCGCTGACGGCACTGGACATACGCCTGTTGGGCCGCAGGATCCAGGGGGTGGTGGTGTTCCAGATGCCCGGGCAAGAGGGAGCAGAAGGTCAACCTGAGCAGTTGATCGCCTGGATACCGGACGATCCGCAGGGCGCCTTGAGTGTCCACAGCTCCTGGTCCGAGCTGTTCAAGGCGCTGGGCCGGCGTTTTCGCCAGGCGGGTTACTGGTCGTTCTTCCAGCGTTTCGTCAGCGTAAAGGACCGCGTGCATTTCGCCCAGGTGCTGGAGCGCTTGCTGGCCCAAGGCGGCCCGCAGTATGCCATCGAGCTGGATGGTCGGTGGCAGCCTGTCGCAGGCCCGTTGTTCGCCCACCTGCGCCAGGTGCAGGTCGATACCCTGCTGGACGATGCAAAGGTGCTGGCTGTGCCGACCAGCCTGGTCGACAGCGTCGAGCGTGATCGTCGACTGCACTGGCTCAAGGGGCTGGGGCTCGACGTTCTGGGAATCGCCAGCTTCTTCGTTCCAGAACTCGGCTTGCCACTGCTGGCGATCACGGCTGAGCAACTGACCGAAGAGGTGTATGAGGGGTACCGTGACTGGGAACTCGGCGATCGGGAGGCAGCGCTTGGCCATCTTGTGGCGGTGGCGCAGAACCTTGCCCTGCTCGGCGTCACAGCCGGCGCCAGCAAGGTGCTTGAGCGGGTAGCGCAGGTCGACGAACTGGCCCCCCTACGGGGCGCCGATGGTCAATTGCGCCTGGCGCGTGCCGATCTTCCCGGCTATGCCACGCAAGAAGTGGCGCTGGCCCACGGTGAGCGGGCAACCCTCGACGGGCAGACGTATCAGGGGATAGAGGGTACGACCTATCGCTTGGGCGATGACCCGGATGTAGCGGTAGCGGCGCACCCGAACCGACCCGAGGCATCGACCATTGCGCTTGAGGACAACGGTGCCGGTGGCCTGCGCCATGCCCTGGAGCCTGCCCAGCAATGGCAGGGGGAAGGCATGCTGATACGCCGTCTGGGCAGAGGGTTGCGCCAGGTGAGTGACGATATGGCCGGTCCGCTGCTGCGCAGTATCGGGATGGACGAGGCGCAGCTACGGCGCCTGCACCTTGAAAATGCACCTGCGCCAGCGCGTCTCTACGATGCGGCGCAGCGTTATCAATTGCACGACAGCTTTCCCAAACTGCGTGGCGCCGCGTTCGAAGCTCACGTCCAGGAGCTGCAGGCCACACCCGTCCCGGCAGCGCAGCCTTTGCACCGTGATTTTCCCTCCCTCACGACGCGTGCCGGCCAGGAACTGCTCGACCAGGCCAATGCTGACCAGCTCCAGCAACTGCTGGAGCACGGACGGGTGCCGCTGGCGTTGGCCGAGCGTGCGCGCTGGCAGTTGCGTGACGCCCGTCTTGATCGGGCCTGTGCAGGTTTCGAGCAGGCCGCCGCGGTGATTCAGGATACCGAACAACTGGCGTTGGGACTGTTGCAGGCCTGGTCGCCCTGGGACAGCTCTGTACGTATCGAGGTGCGTGACGGACAGTTCGATGGCCAGGTGCTGGCACAGGTAGGCGATTCGCTTGCCAGCCAGACGCGTCGAATGATCAAGACCGCGAAAGGCTATCTGGCAGTCGATGCTCAAGGGACGCCCCTGCCGGGTGCCTACGCCACGGACGATCTGTTCCAGGCCCTGCTATGGCATCTGGATGCACCACAACGGTTGCAGTTGGGCGAGGCGGCCCGTTCTGCCCGGCACCTGGCCGATGCCCTGGCCGCGCGCGCCTTTGCCCAGCGCGAGCAGGCTGCCCGCCTCATTGGCATGGCGCCCATCGGTACAGGGCTGCGCCCTGCGCAACGGTTGGGCGACGGACGCATCGGTTACCTGTTGAGCGGCCGCCCCGAAGGGTCACGTCGTGCCTTGCTGCGGGGTTATCAGCAAGTCTTTCCGACCCTGTCGGATGTAGAGGTCGAAGCGTATCTGGAGACTGTGCGCCAGCGCGGCGAGGGCCTGTGGGATCACCTGCGCAACCTGCAACAGCAAATGATTAGCCTCAACCAAAGCCTGGGCACCTGGCGGCGCGAGATCATCCGCGCGCCCATGATCGAGCGGCGTCGCCTGATCGCCCAGCGCATCCGCCATTGCTGGCGGCGCAAGCGTGTCGAACACGATGGCACGTACCGACTGATCATCGACAGCGAACGGCTTGATAGCCTGCCCACACTTCCTGAGGGCGTGACGTTCGAGCATGTCACCCAACTGACATTGCGCCGCCTGAACCTGCAGGCCATCGACGCAGATTTCCTCTCGCGCTTTGCCAACCTGCGTAGCCTCGATCTGCGTGACAACCTGATCGACAGCATCCCTGAAGGGCTGCAACTACTGACGCAGCTCACCGAACTGCACCTGGCCGGCAACCAGATCGTCATCGACGAAGCCGGCATGGCCAGGCTGAGCGTGCTGACGCAACTGCGTACCCTGGACCTTGCGCACAACCCCATCGGCCGACTGCCGCCGCTTGGTCCCCTGGAGAACCTGCAGCGTCTGTCATTGCGCGGTACGGGGTTGGTCGAGCTGCCAGTCGAGGTGTACATGCATCCGCAGCTCGAGGATATCGACCTGCGCGACAACAACATCAGCGACATGAGCCCGACTCTTGCGCGTTCGCGTCGTCGCCTGGCCGGCCTGAGCCTGCATGACAATCCGCTGCCTGAAACAGCACAGGCCACACTGCGTACCGCAATGGGAGAGGATGCTGCGGTGATCGTGCCCCTGCGCCGACATGCCCCGGGAGGGCAGGAGTCGCTCGAACTCTGGCTGGCAGGTTCCACCGATGCGCAGCGGACGGTGCGCGAGGGCCAATGGAATGGTCTGTTGCACGAGCCAGGTAGCAGTGACCTGATGCGCTTCCTGCATGATCTTGGCCGCTCCCGTGATTACGCAATGCAGGGGCTGGATCTGCGACGCAGGGTCTGGCAGGTGATCGACGCCTGCGTACAGAACAGCGAGGTTCGCGAGGCGATCTTCCAGCAGGCTGCCGGGCCACGTACCTGCTCCGACCAGATGCTGCTGATTCTCAGCCTGCTGGAAGTTCGCGCCCTGGTCGCCACACGTACCATCGGGCTGGCCCCCGCTGCGGTTGGCCCCGCATTGACGCAATTGGGCCGCGAGCTGTATCGGCTGGACGAGGTCGACAGCATCGCCGCCCGGCACATTCAGCAGGCACGTATCGCCAATCCCTATGGTTTGCACGACGAGGTAGAGGTGCATCTGGCTTACCGGGCCGGGCTGGTCAAGCCGCTCGGGTTGCCGGCCCAGTCACGTTACATGTACCACCGGATGTTCTCCGATGTCGGGGAGGCAGAACTGCGTCGGGCGAGCACGGCGATCCTGCAGGCGGAAACCAATGCCCGCATTGCCGCATCGTTGGTACAGCGCAGTTTCTGGCAGGACTACCTGCGCAACACGCAGGCCGAAGCCTTCGAAACGCTCAACCAGCCCTACCATGAGCGCCTCGAAGCACTGATGGCCGAGGTCGAGTCCTCGCCTGAGCAGGGCGTGCTCGACGATATCCAGACGTTGGCCGAGGAGCGCAGTACTGCCGAGCGCGAGTTGGTCCTGGGGTTCACCTTGAGCATGCTGGACGCGCATCCGTGGGTTGGAGGCTAGCTGCTTGAGCGGGCGCTGTTTCAAGACCTGCAGGGCAGGATGGGGGCGCTCGCGAGAATGTGCCAGGTCGATAGGCAGGTCTTCGCGAATGTGCCCCGGGTGGGCATCCATCACGATCACTCGGTCACCCAGGTACAGCGTTTCTTTGATGTCATGGATGACCTACCCCCAGACATTGCTCGCTCATTCGCCGCGTTTGCACCTGTGTCCTGCAGGTGCGGCGGCGTACCTCTGTCGCAGCGGACACCAGGAAAAAATCATCAAGTGCGGAATTATTTAGTGTCCATTTGTATCTGACCCCATAGGGCCCGTTGCCACTATTGCTTTGGCTGCGTGGCCAAAAACCGTTCGCCCGCCCGATCTGCCCCGGGGACAGCGGATTGTCACGACAGGTCAGCTACAGAGTAAGCACTTATGAAATCACGCAAGAGAGTCAAGCCGATCGGCTTGAAAGACATCACCATCGTCGACGACGCCAAGATGCGCAAGGCGATCACCGCCGCGGCGCTCGGCAACGCCATGGAGTGGTTCGACTTCGGCGTCTACGGCTTCGTCGCCTACGCCCTGGGCAAGGTGTTCTTCCCCAACGCCTCGCCCAGCGTGCAGATGATCGCGGCTCTGGCTACCTTCTCGGTGCCTTTCCTGATCCGGCCGCTGGGCGGTCTGTTCTTTGGCGCCCTGGGTGACCGCTACGGTCGCCAGAAAGTCCTGGCGGCGACCATCGTCATCATGTCGCTGAGCACCTTCGCCATTGGCCTGATACCGTCCTATGCCTCGATCGGCATCTGGGCGCCGATCCTGCTGTTGCTGGCCAAGATGGCCCAGGGCTTCTCGGTCGGCGGCGAGTACACCGGCGCCTCGATCTTCGTCGCCGAGTACGCCCCGGACCGCAAGCGCGGCTTCCTCGGCAGCTGGCTGGACTTCGGCTCGATCGCAGGCTTCGTGCTGGGTGCCGGTATGGTGGTGATGATCTCGGCCATCGTCGGCGAGGAGAAATTCCTCGACTGGGGCTGGCGCCTGCCGTTCCTGGTCGCGCTGCCGCTGGGCATCATCGGCCTCTACCTGCGCCACGCCCTGGAGGAGACGCCAGCCTTCCAGCAGCACGTCGACAAGCTCGAGCAGGGTGATCGCGAAGGCCTGGCCTCGGGGCCCAAGGTGTCGTTCAAGGAGGTGGCCACCAAGCACTGGCGCAGCCTGCTGACCTGCATCGGTGTGGTGATCGCGACCAACGTCACCTACTACATGCTGCTCACCTACATGCCCAGCTACCTGTCGCACAACCTGCACTACAGCGAAGACCACGGCGTGCTGATCATCATCGCGATCATGGTCGGGATGCTGTTCGTGCAGCCGGTGATCGGCTTCCTCAGCGACAAGGTCGGCCGACGTCCCTTCATCGTGGTAGGCAGCGTCGGCTTGTTCGTGCTGTCGATTCCGGCGTTCATGCTGATCAACAGCGGCAGCCTCGGGGTGATCTTCGCCGGTTTGCTGATCCTGGCGGTGCTGCTGAACTTCTTCATCGGTGTGATGGCCTCGACCTTGCCGGCGATGTTCCCCACCCACATCCGCTACAGCGCCCTGGCGAGCGCCTTCAACATCTCGGTGCTGATCGCCGGCCTCACCCCGACCATCGCCGCCTGGTTGGTGGAAAGCACCGACAACCTGTACATGCCGGCCTACTACCTGATGGTCATCGCCGTGATCGGCCTGCTCACCGGGCTCACCATGAAAGAGACCGCCAACAAGCCGCTGCGCGGCGCGGCCCCTGCGGCCTCGGACCTTGAGGAAGCCAAGGAACTGCTGCAGGAGCACCACGACACCATCGAGCAGAAGATCGAGGACATCGACGAGCAGATCGCCGAACTGGAGGCCAAGCGCAAGGTGCTGGTGCAGCAGCATCCGCGGATTGAATGAGTCAGGAAGTGATGATGGCAAAATGATGCAGCCCCCTCGGGAGTGAACCAACTTTCCGGCTCCACTATGGACAGTGAGTCGGAACCATGGAATCCACCCTTACCCCGCAATCGCAAGCCCCAGCAGCGCAGGACACTGCGCTGCTGCCCACCTTCAGCAGTTCTGCTACGCACACCTCGGTCCAGGATCTGGCCCACTGGCAGTTGCTCGCCAGCGTGCTGTTCGATGTCGGTGCTCGCAGAGCCACGCCTTTTCGCACTTCCCTGACGGTCTACCACTTCAGTCGTTTTCTGTTTTGCAGCGGCCATCTGGACGCAGCCCGTTATCGGCGCGACAGCACCCGCCTGGGGTGGTGCGACCTCGATCACTATCTGTTGCACTTGCCACTGCAGCGTGGCCTGGCCTGCGCCAATGGCCTGCGGGTGCGCCCGTGGGACGTGGTGTTGCTCGATCTGGCGCAACCGGCCACGTTCAGCATGGCGGCCAGTGAGGGGATCAGCCTGCTCATACCGCGCACAGCGCTATCGCTGCTGTTGTTCGACGCCGGCCAGTTGCATGGCCTGGTGCTGCGTCGGGAGACGGCCGCCGGTATGTTGCTGGCGCGTCTGTTGTCGTCGCTGGAGGCCACCGCGCCGCAGCTGGGCATGGATGAAGCGCTACGTCTGGCCTTGCCGCTACTGGGGATGGTCGCGGCCTGCCTGGCCAAGGCCATGGCTGGCCAGGCGCAGGCCCAGGTCGCAGGCCAGGCTGACCTGGGGCGTCGTGTACGCCTGCACATCGAACGCAACCTGCACCGAGAAGACCTCACCCCGGCGGTGCTGGCCAAGGAAGTCGGCACTTCGCGCAGCCAGCTGTACCGCTCGTTCGAGCGCTTCGGCGGGGTGCGCCACTACCTGCTGCAACGCCGCCTGCGTCGCTGCCTGTTCGCCCTGTGCGACAGCACCAACGCCGGTCGTCGCATCGGCGACCTGGCCTACGACCATGGCTTTGTCGACGAAACCCATTTCAGTCGCCTGTTCCGCAAGGCGTTCGGTCTCTCGCCGCGGGCTGCGCGTACGGCGCTGAACAATGGCGGCGTCTCGGGATTTTGCTGCCTGGTGCCGGCCAATGGCGAGCGGCCTGTGCTCGATCACTGGATCAGGGAACTGATCCATGGCTGAGTGCACGGCCAGATGAACCTGGGACGCACATCCAGGTTTTCGGGACGCCCATGCCGGGACGGCGCCTGTCACTGGCCATAACCTGAGCTCACCCACCCACAACAGGTGTCAGCCGCAGATGGCCCGTTCCCGAGACGGCCCGCGCCCGGCACCGACAATCGACAAGGAGCGTCTGTCGTGGCGAACCACTCCCTTCATCACTTGATCCAGAGCATTGCCGGTGCCGTGGCCGAGGCCCAGGACAAGATCCAGCGCTTCCAGATGGCGACCGTGCGCCAGTACTTCGATGACGACAACCGTCCGGTCAGTGTCGATGTGCGCCTGCCGCTGCAGTCGCCCGATGCCAAGGAGGGCGAGGAGCGCCTGGTACGGGTGCCCCTGCTGTCGCTGGTCGGCTCGCGTTTGCTGACCGTCAAGGACATGCAGATCGACTTCGAGGTCGGCCTGCATGCCGATGACCGTGAGCCGAGCGCTGCACAGGCCGGCGAGGTCGACCCCGACTCGCCGTGGCCGACCGATACACACACGCCTTTGAACGTCGATATGGGCGTTCGCCGAAATGGTGAAAGCGGGCCAGTGGCGCGCGTCACCCTCAGAGTCGAAACCCAGCCCTCGTCCGAGGGCATGGCGCGACTGATCCACAACCTCGATAAATTGATCTAGGAGAGACGTCATGTCTGACTTTGTTATGGGTAACCAATTCCGCGGCCTGCCGATGGCAGACCTGATCGGTGCCCCCCTGAGCGCCGCCTGCGACGCTCAGGTCCGCTTGGCCAATGCCACCGCGAACTTCATCAAGGTGATTGGCTTCCTGCCCCCGGCCGACCCGGCCAACG
Source organism: Pseudomonas wayambapalatensis (assembly GCA_014268975.2). Taxonomy (GTDB): domain Bacteria; phylum Pseudomonadota; class Gammaproteobacteria; order Pseudomonadales; family Pseudomonadaceae; genus Aquipseudomonas; species Aquipseudomonas wayambapalatensis. The sequence continues at coordinate 2,559,214 of CP077096.1, forward strand.
CCGGCCCCAACGATGTCGGCGACATCCGCAACGTGTCGTTCCGCTACGACCGTTCGGCACCGACCGAAGACGATCCGGCCGCCATCGAAAAAGTCGAGCTGCAACTGCCGCTGCTGGCGGTGGTGAAGGTGCCCAACCTTGCGATCAACAAGGTGGACATCAGCTTCGACATGGAGGTGCGCAACTCCGAGCAGTCACGCGACACCGAAGACCGCTCCGGCAGCTTCTCCGCCGAGGCCAAGTTGGGCTGGGGGCCGTTCAGCGCCAAGGTCAACGTGTCCGGTTCGGTGGCCTCGCACAAGGAGAACACCCGTTCCACCGACCAGTCGGCGAAGTACCACGTCGAGGTCCATGCCGTGGACGATGGCATGCCTGAAGGCCTGGCGCGGGTGATGGACATCATCGCCCAGTCGGTTACGCCCAAGATCGCCGCGTGATGCGCGGATGTCTTGAGCGACACGCTGGCGAGGGATGGGCCTGATCCGCAGGCCGACGCTGGCAACCAGTTTTTCCGGAGAGGGAATGCCGTGATGTTTGATTTGACGGATGTTGGATATGTGAAGCGCATCGTGGTCGGCAGCCTCGATCCGGAAAAGCTGACCCCGGAGGAGGCGGTCGAGGCACAGGCCGCATTGCTCAACCGCTGCCTGAGCGGCACGCCGCGCGGGCGGGTGCTGGGCATCGAGAAGAGCTTCAAGCTGCTCAACATCGGCGAGCACCAGGTCGTGCTGCAGGCATTGACCTACCACGTCGGTTTCGCCCGCAGGCCCTACTGGCTGACGGACGAGGCGGAGCAATCGTGATGGGCAGCCTGGAACAGTTCGTGATGGCGCTGGGCGCCGAGATGCAGCGTGCGCAGCAGGCCTGCAATCGACTATGGCCGGGCACCCAGGTGGCTTCGTTGAGCCTGGTGCTGGACGCCACGGTGGAGCCGGTCGGGGACGGTCTGGCGTTGCGTGTCGGCGGTACGCCTGCACGCGGACGGGGCAGTCATGCGTTGAGCATCGAGGTGCCGGGCTATGGCAACGAGGCCATCGTCGTGCGCGTGGATGGCGAGCTGCTGGGGATTTACAGGAGGCCAGGCGATGAGCAGGCGCAATGACCGTTCGATGCTGTTGGTTCTATCCCCGGAGGAGGGCAGTGCCTTGAAATCGATCATCGATCTGAAGTCGGTTCGCAGCCGCAGGATGTCCGGCCCCAGGCGACTGGTGATCGGCATCGCTGCCGGCCTGCTGGTAGCGCTGATGGCACTGGGCCTGGTGCGTCCGGAGTTGGCGATCGCCATCGCCGAATGGGCGGGCTTGCTGTTGGCGTTCTGAACATGTGCATTCATTCAACAAGGAGAGTCGAGATGAAATCCACCCTTGCAACACTGGCTGGTGCACTGGCACTGGCGACACTGCTGCCGGCGTTTGCCGAGCAGAAATTCGTCGGGCATTTCGAGACCGACGACGAGTTGCTCGACCTGATACTGGTCATTCCCGACGAGGGACGTGAAGGGAAAGGCCGACTGCGCATCGATACCTGGTCGTGCAATCTGGAGTTGGGCTCGCCATCCCGGATCGCCGATGCCATTCGCTACCCCATCACCAAGGCCGATGCTGGCTACTGCGCCGCGCTGGACAAGGGCTACGTGCTCGGTTGGCCGGTCGGCAACGATCTTCAGGTCCAGGTGTTCAGCCGCAACAAGAAGGACAGGTTCGGCGCTCGCCTGACCCTCGTTCGCAAGTAGCGGCCAGACCCGCTCGACCCACCGCAATCCCTATCGAAACCAGCGCAAGGCAGGCAATCGCCGTCGCCGACGGGAAAGTCGTGCCCGCTGCAAGGAGGCAAGCATGTGCATCAAACAATCGGTTGGTGAAGGTGGCAACAACGACAAGGGCGATGTCCGCACCCTGCAGTTGTTGCTCAACATGAACAGCGGGCGCGGCGAATTCGTCTGTGCCCTGGTTACCGACGGGCTCTGGGGGCCGGGCTCGCGCACGGCCCTGAAGCGCTACCAGGAACTCCAGGGCATTGCCCAGAGCAAGACGGTCAGCGCCAACGACAACACCCTGAACGCCCTGCGCGCAGGCCTGCCGTCGACGATCGGCACGGCGACCTTGTGGGCGGTGCTGATCCATGCGACCGGCGCCAAGGTCGAGGCGTTTCGACAGCCCATCCTCGATGTGTTCGCTCGCTACAAGATCGACACGCCACTGCGCCAGGCGCACTTCCTGGCGCAGATCGCTCATGAAAGCGGGTGCCTGCTCTACACCGAGGAAATCGCCAGCGGCAGCGCCTATGAAGGGCGCAAGGACCTGGGCAACACCCAGTCGGGCGACGGCAAGCGTTTCAAGGGACGAGGCCTGATCCAGCTGACCGGGCGGGCCAACTACCGCCAGTACGGCCAGGCCTGCGGGCGCGACTTCGAACTCAAGGATGCGCCCACCCTGGTCAGTACCGACCCGTTCCTGGCGGTGGATGTCGCGGGCTGGTTCTGGGACAGCCGCAAGCTCAACACCTACGCCGACAAAGACGACGTGAAGGAAGTCACCCGCCGCATCAACGGCGGCTTCAACGGCCTCGACGACCGCATCGCCTACCTGACCCGCGCCAAGTGGCTGCTGGGGCTGTGACCGCTTTGCCGGGTACTCGCCCGAGCAACGCATCAATGATTCAACCCAACGAAAAGGAGCTTCACGATGAACAAGCGTATTGTCAGAAACTGCACACGCCTGGCCCTGGTCAGCCTGGTGACCCTGGCCGGCATCGGTGCCGCCCAGGCCGACCCGACCTGCAGCAAGGGAATCCTGGCCGGCACCCCGCGGATCAATGCCCAGCACATCTTCTGCGGTGAGGTCAGCGCACCTGACGTTGCCAAGGGCTTCCACAGCCGTCCGGGCGGGATCAACCCCGACAGCGTCAGCAATGCACCGGCCGGAACGCACGGCGCGGGTGATATCTACACCTTGAAGAACTTCACCATCGCCGAGGGTGCCAGAAGCGGGACGAAGAGCATTTCCACGATGTTCCCCGATCGCTGCACCGAGACCCAGGTGATCGCGGCGGTGCGCAATGCCTACGCCACCAAGGTCCAGGATGCCTCGAACAAGAGCAAGTATGTGGGCTCGTCGGGGACCGAGTGCCAGAAGGGCACACCGGCCGCTGCGTTCGATATCGTGTTCTATTTGAACGGCGATCTGATCAATACCGCCTATCCTAAACCCTGATTGCATCCACTCGTCGCCACGGGGCAGGTACCCGTGGCGACCGTTTTTTTACCGTGCGACAGGAGTACGCCCATGACCGTTTCCGATGGCTTGCAGGCATTCATCGCCGAAGAGTTGACTCGCGAAAGCATCGATACCCTGCTGGAAAAGGCAGAGGCCGTGCGCTACGGATCGGCCGATGTCACCTACAGTGGCAACGCCTTCCTGGTGACTTTCGAGGCGGACACCGCTGTGCTGCGCCATCACCACGTGGCTGACTGGCCGGTAGTGCGGGTTCCACTGGCCGAGTTCATTCAGCGCTTGCGCGAGTGGGCCGAGTAGGGTGATCCGAGAGCGTTTCATGCGATGATGGCCAGCCGCTTTTAGCCGGGACACCCCAAGCACAGGGCGGCTGCCTTCGACCAACCATGGATGATCATCGTGTTCAAACCGCTACTCCCTCTCGCCCTGAGCGCCCTGTTCCTGGGCGGCTGTGCCGGCCACTCGCCGAGCAAAGACCAGGTTTCCCTGCGCACCGACAAGGGTGCGATCGTCGGTATCTGGGCGATGATGCCGCTGAAGAACGGCATCGCCAACGTCGCCGAATACAAGGCTGACGGCAAGGTGCTGCTGCACCCGTTCAACTGCGCCGAGCCCAAGACCCAGGCCGTAGAAGTCTCCGACTACAAGGTCGCGGAGGACGGCAGTTCGATCCACGTTCAGTCCGAGGCGCGTGCGTTCGACCTGAAGGTCTTGGGTTTTGCCCCGAAGGTCATGATGTTGAGCATGCCGGTCGCCGATGCCCAGCTCACCTTCCTCTACCGCAAGGTCGAGCAGGTGGCGCCGCTGTGTGACCTGTACGTCGATACCAAGGGCGAGACTGCGCGGCGCACGCCGTTTCAGGCAAGTGACTTCACCCCGGCGCCGGCGGTGCCAGCCCATGCGGGGCTGGAGCGCTATATCGGCAAGTGGGCGAGCAAGGCCGGGGCGGTGCAGATCGAGGTCGTGCGTGACGCCAGCGGCGTCTACCTCTATCACCGCCCGGACGAGAACTGGCACTACCTGTACAACAACGTGCGCTGGACCGGCGATACCCTGGCCTTCAACAGCTACGCCTACACCGAGAAGCCGGCGCTGTTCCGCCATCCCTACCACAAGACCAATACGCCCATGACCCTGGAGCCGCTGGAAAACGGCCAGGTGCGCATGACCTACCTGATCGACGGCAAGCGTTTCGACAGCCTGCTGCAACGGACCAAGGACTGAGCCGAAGCCTGTAGAGGTGGGCCTCCATCATGGCGGCCTGTCTCTACAGGGTTATGACTTATAAAATAATTTGCATATTAGTTTATTGCTAAAATAAATTTAATTTATTTATACCGACTCGGTACAGTCAGTGCTCCAGCGCACGTCCACCCCCGAGGAGCGCCATGCCGATCCGTTCCCGCCTTCTGCCGATTGCCGCCAGCCTGCTGCTGGCAACCCAGGTCTTTGCCGCCGAGCGCCTGACCCTGCGCATCGGTGACCAGAAGGGCAACATGCGCGCCCAGCTCGAAGCTGCCGATGCACTGCGCGACCTGCCCTACGACATCCACTGGGCCGAGTTTCCGGCCGCCGCACTGGCAGGGGAGCGATGAGCACACCGTGGCCCAGCAGCAGGAGACCGCCGACTTCTACCACGCCCATGGCCTGATGACGCAACGGCTGGACGTTACCCCAACCTTCGCCAAGGGTTTCAGCGTACCTGCCGACTGAGGCACGCGGCGAGGTTCATACCCCTCGGGTCAGTCCGCCATCGACCTTGATGTTCTGCCCGGTGATGTAGGCCGCGCCTTCGCTGGCCAGGAAGGCAATGGTCGCGGCGATTTCCTCGCTCTTGCCGTAGCGCTTGAGTGGCACGCTGTCGCGGCGCTGCTCGGTGGCCGGCAGGCTGTCGATCCAGCCGGGCAGGACGTTGTTGATCCGCACGTTATCCTTGGCATAGGTGTCGGCGAAGATCTTGCTGAAGGCTGCAAGGCCGGCACGGAACACGGCCGAGGTCGGGAACAGGTCGCTGGGTTCGAAGGCCCAGGCGGTGGAGATGTTGATGATCACGCCGCTTTGCTGTTTCTGCATGGTCGGGGTGACCAGGCGGGTCGGGCGAATGACATTGAGCAGATAGGTGTCCATGCCCTTGTGCCAGTCGTCGTCGCTGATTTCCAGGATCGGCGCGCGCGGGCCATGGCCTGCGCTGTTGACCAGTACGTCGATGCGCCCCCATTTCTCCAGCACGGTGCCGACCAAGCGTTGCAGGTCGTCGTTGGACTGGTTGCTGCCGGTCACGCCGATGCCACCCAGTTCGCTGGCCAGGGCCTCGCCCTTGCCCGATGAAGACAGGATTGCCACCTTAAATCCGTCTGCGGCCAGGCGCCGCGCCGCGGCTGCACCCATGCCGCTACCGCCGGCGGTGATGATCGCTACTTTTTCTACTGACATGTGACCTCCAATGGAATGCTTGGCTGATGTGATGGGATCAGCCTAGCACCCGTGCGCCGCTGGCAGGGAGGCAGCAGGGGCTTGTCGATTCAGTAGAAAATCTATTGCCTTAGGGCGTTTCTACCTGCTCCAGCAGCCAGCCGCGAACCACGTCCAGAGCGGTAGGCGTGCCGCCCCTGCGGGGCCAGACCAGATAGAAGTGCTTGTCCATCTCCAGCGCCTGCTCGAACACCTGCACCAGCCGCCCGGCCTGCAGGTCTTCCTGCACGAACAGTTCGCTGGACAGCGCCAGCCCTTGCCCGGCCACGGCGGCTTCGATGGCCAGCGAGGTCTGGTTGAAACGCACGTTCTTCGGCATCGGCTGTGTCGGCTGGCCGAACAGCTGGGTGATGAATTCAGGCCAGAAATTATGCGCATCGTGCAGCAGCAGGAAATGCTGCAACTGCTCGAGGCTGTGCGGTGCACCCCATTGCGCCAGCAGTGCAGGGCTGGCCACCGCGACCACCCGCTGCCTGAGCAGCAGTTCAGTGTTGAGCCCGGCGCCGAAAGGCGGATGGCCGTAGCGCACGGCAAGGTCCACGCCGTCGGCCTGGAAGCGCGACAGGCGATCGGTGGCCAGCACCCGCAGGTCGATCTCGCCATGGGCCTCGGTGAACGAACTCAGCCGGGGGATCAGCCATTTCGAGGCGAAGGTCGGGGTGACGCTGACGGTGAGGTGAAGGTTGTCCGGGCGCAGTGCCGCAGTGGCTTCGCCGATCAGGGCCAAGGCGTTGCGAATACTGTGGCTGTAGCCCAAGCCCGCGTCGGTCAGGCGCAAACCACGTGGCAGACGTTCGAACAGCCTGATGCCCAGGCTCGCCTCCAGCCCCCGTACCTGCTGGGCAACGGCAGCCTGGGTGACACCCAGCTCCTCGGCCGCCAGGCGGAAATTCAGGTGGCGCGAGACAACCTCGAACACACGCAGGGCATTGAGTGGGGGGAGGGCGGTCGGGCCTTCGGTCATGGTCGTGTCTGCTGGTGGGGATCGAGGGAGGATAACAGTTTGCGCCGCCAGCCCTGTTGCAGGATCGGTGTAACCGGTACCCTCGACGGCCCACCGTTTTCAGGACCATGCCTATGCCTATGCCTATGCCTCGAGGTGCCGTGATCGCAGCCGGGCTGCTGCTGTTCGCCAGTGCACAGGTACTCGCCGAGCCCCCCGCCGTGATGCAGCGCTACGCCTGCAGCGCTTGCCACCAGTTGGATGTGCGGGCCGTGGGCCCGTCCTGGCGAGAGATTGCCGCGCGTTATCGCGATGGCAGCAAGGGCACCGGGCAGCTGGTGCAAAGTATTCGGCAGGGCAGCCGGGGGCAATGGGGCGTGGTGCCGATGCCGCCACAGGCGCAAGCCCGCGAGGAAGATTTGCAGGCCATTACCCAGTGGATTCTCGAACAGCGCTGAGTGCTGGGTTGAATATCCTGAAAATCGCAATGAAACGTCCTGATTTATCCTTCTTATCGAGACGATCCTGAACGCATAACCTGTGCCTCACCGACATCCGGCGAGGCCGTCAGCCCATGCAGCAAGTCCCTGTCTCACGTGCCCTCGCGGCACGCCTGCTCTGCCACTTCCCGAGCCAGTGCGAGAAACGCGGTCATGCCTGCCGAGGGATTGCGCCGCCCCGCGTAGTACAGGCACAGCCCCGGCAATGGTGGCGTCCAGTCGTCCAGCACGCGCACCAGGCGACCGGCCGCGATGTCCTCGCGCACATCCTGTTCCATGAAGTAGCCAAGGCCCACGCCAGCCATGACGGCAGTACGTGCCAGGCTGGCCTCATCCAGGGTGATTGGCCCTTGCACCTCGATCTGCTGTGCGCTGTTGCCGTTGGCGAAGCGCCAGCGGAACAGTGCGCCATCGGGCAGGCGCACGCGGATGCAACTGTGGCGCTGCAGGTCGGCTGGCAGCCTTGGCGTGCCCCGCGCGACCAGGTAGGCAGCCGAGGCGACCACGGCATAGCGCTGCGGCCGGCCGAGGGACAGGCTGATCATGTCACTGGGCACCAGGTCGGCGACCCGCACGCCCAGGTCGAAACCGTCGGCGACGATATCCACCAGCCGCCCCTCGGTGACCAGGTCCACCTGCATCTGCGGATAGCGCCGCAGGAACTCCAGTACCAGCGGCCCGATGATCTCGCGTGCGGCGAAGGCCGCAGCGTTGATGCGCAGCATGCCGCTGGGCTGTTCGCGCTGGGCGCGTACTACCTCCAGGGCGCCTTGTACCTCGCCCAGCGCCGGGGCGACGTGCTCGACGAACAGGCGCCCTGCATCGGTCAGCGACACGCTGCGCGTGGTGCGGTTGAACAGGCGCACGCCAAGGTTCGCCTCGAGCTTGCCGATGGCGTTGCTCAAGGCAGTGGTGGACATCCCCAGGTCGATGGCCGCCGCGCGAAAACTGGCGCGCCGGGCGATGGCGAGGACGGCATCGAGGTCATTGAGGCTGACGCGCTCCATGGTTCGGCTCGTTCGGACAAAAACACGATTCTATCCGCAACCCAGGTTGCTACCACCGGAGAATATCCATGAGTGATCCATCAGAAACCCTGCGCGGCAAGCGCGTACTGGTCACCGCCGGCACCAAGGGCCTGGGCAAGGCCACGGTCGAGCTGTTCGTCGAACTGGGCGCCCGGGTGCTGACCTGCGCGCGCAGCGCGCCCGCCGATGCCCCTCAGGCGTCGTTCGTCAGCGCCGACCTCACCACCCTCGCGGGGTGCGAGCAGTTGGCGGGCGAGGTCGAGCGGCAACTGGGCGGGGTCGATGTCATCGTTCATGTGCTGGGCGGCTCCAGCGCACCGGCCGGGGGCTTTGCCGTCTTGGGCGAGGCGCATTGGCAACAGGAACTGGACCTCAACCTGCTGCCTGCCGTGCGCCTGGATCGCGCCCTGTTGCCCGGCATGCTGGCGCAGGGCGGCGGGGTGATCGTTCACGTCACCTCGATCCAGCACCATCTGCCGCTGCCGGAGGCCACCACCGCCTACGCGGCGGCCAAGGCGGCGCTGTCGACCTACAGCAAGAGCCTGTCCAAGGAAGTCGCGCCCAAGGGCGTGCGCGTGGTGCGGGTCGCGCCCGGCTGGATCGAGACCGAGGCCTCGGTAGCCCTGGCCGAGCGCCTGGCCAGCGAGGCGGGCACCGATTACGAGGGTGGCAAGCGCATCATCATGCAGGCCTTGGGCGGCATCCCCCTGGGTCGGCCCGCCAGCCCTAAGGAGGTGGCCAACGTCATCGGCTTCGTGGCCTCGCCTGCCGCAGCAGCGGTGACCGGCACCGAATTCGTGGTGGATGGGGGGACCATTCCGACTGCCTGAGCCGCGTTACGAGGCGGTCCACACCGCCAGTTCGTAGCCGTCCGGGTCGATGAAGTGGAAGCGCCGACCGCCAGGGAAGGCGAAGGTGGCGCGGCTGATGCGAGCGCCGGCGGCTTCTACACGCTGTTGGGTGGCGTCGAGGTCGGCGGCGTAGAGAATGACCAGCGGCCCTCCGGGCCGTACCGCTTCGCCGGTGGTGAAACCGCCGCTCAGGCGGCCGTCGGAGAACTCGGTATAGGTGGGGCCGTAGTCGGTGAAGGTCCAACCGAAAACGTCGCCGTAGAACGCCTTGCTGCGGCTGATGTCGGTGACGTTGAACTCGATGTTGTCGATCTGTCGATCCTGTCCGCGAATACCCATGTTGCCTCCTTGCGTAGTGGAGCGCGCAGTCTAGCGCATCAGCGCAAGCGCAGGGTCTTGGTCACGGTCTCCCCCTGCGTGCCGCCGGCCCACCTGCTCGTGGCTTACCCAAGCTCCAAAGCCTGCAACGATCGCCCACGGACGATATACTCCGCCGCCTCATGTCGTCCCCCGGAGAACCCCATGCGGCAGGCTTTGCTTATCGTCGATGTCCAGTCCACCTTCAGCCCTCCCGAGTGGCTGATCGACGGAATCCGCGCGTTGGCCGCGAAACTCCCCGCCATCGCGTCGGTCGAGTTGCACGACGAGCAGGTCACGCCGTTCCAGCAGCAACTCGGCTGGCACCCGGCGCGCGAGGACGAGAGCCTGGTCGAGGCGGACGAAGTGTTCGTCAAGCATGGCTACGGGCAGACCCCCGAGGCCATCGACTACCTCAAGAAACTGGGCGTGGAGCGCGTGCTGGTCTGCGGCCTGCAGACCGAAACCTGCGTACTGGCCGCCGGCTTCGCGCTGTTCGATGCCGGGCTGAACCCGACCCTGGTCACTGACCTGACGGTGGGCTCTTCACTGGACCGCTCGGGCAAGCTGGGTATCGAGCTGTGGACCCACCATTTTCGCCAGGTGACCACAGTGGCGCAGGTGGTCGAAGGGCTGCAAGGCTGAAGGGGCTGCAGGCCAGCCCTTTACACCTACACTACCGCGATCAGGTCAATCTCCACCGCGGCATTCTTTGGTAACTGGTACACCCCCACCGAGGTGCGGGTATGCTTGCCGGCGTCGCCCAGCACCTCATGCAGGATCGCCGAGGCGCCGTTGGCCACTTCGCTCTGCTGGGTGAAATCCGCCGCCGACTGCACGAACACGCTGATCCGCGCGATTCCCTTGACCTTGTCCAGCGAGCCCAGGCTTTCGCTCAGCAGCTTCAGGCAGCGCAGGGCGCTGACCTTGGCGGCGATCTGCGCGTCGGCGAGGCTGACGTCCTCGCCCACCCGCCCCGGGTGCACCACCGTGTCGTTGACCCGCGGGATCTGCCCGCTGATGTACACCTGGTCGCCCAGGTGCAGCACTGGCACATAGTCGCCGCCGATCTTCAGCGGGCCATCGAACGAATAACCCAGCGCCTGCAGAGCGGCTTCATAGCGGTCGTGTCTGGACATCGGTAGTGCTCCCTGGTGTGCTCGATGCGATGGCCAAGCCTAATCAAACGCCCGCGTGCCGACCAGTGGCTCAACCCTCCCAGCGCTTGAAAATCACGCTGGCATTGACGCCACCGAAACCGAAGCCGTTGGACAGCGCGTATTCGGTATCCAGCGGCCGTGGTTGGCCTGCGGCAATGTCCAGCCCGGCAGCTGCCGGGTCAGGGTCGACCAGGTTGAGCGTGGCCGGTGCCTGTTGGTCGCGCAGGGCAAGCACGGTGAAGATCGCCTCGATACCGCCGGCGGCGCCCAGCAAGTGGCCGGTAGCAGACTTGGTGGCACTGATCACCGGCGAAGGTACGTCGGCGAACACCGCCTTGATCGCTGCCAGTTCGCCCTTGTCGCCCACTGGTGTCGAGGTGGCGTGGGCATTGAGATGGCCCACCTGTGCGCCCTGGATACCGGCCTGGCGCAGGGCCAGGGTCATGGCGCGTCGCGCGCCGTCGCCGTCTTCCGGCCCCGAGGTGATGTGATAGGCGTCGGCGCTGGTGCCGTAGCCCACCAGTTCGGCCAGCGGCGTGGCGCCGCGTGCCAGTGCGTGCTGCAGTTCTTCGATCACCAGCAGGCCGGCGGCTTCGCCCATGACGAAGCCGTCGCGGGCCGTGTCGAACGGGCGCGAGGCCTGTTCCGGGTGCTCGTTGAAATCACTCGACAAGGCTCTCGCTGCCGCAAAGCCGGCCAGGCTGACACGATGAATCGCCGCCTCCGCGCCCCGCACAGCGCCACGTCCGCTTCACCGGCCAGGATCATCCGCGCGGCGTCGCCAATCGCCTGCACCCCGGCCGCGCACGCGGTGACAGGTGTACCCAGCGGGCCTTGGAGCCTGTGGGCGATCGACACCTGTCCGGCGACCAGGTTGCCGAGGAAGGAGGGAATGGTGAAGGGCGACAGCTTGCGCGGGCCTTTGCTGTCGGTGGTGCGCACGGCCTCGGCAATGGCCGGGAAGCCGCCCACGCCAGTACCGATGATGGTTGCCGTGCGTTCCTGCTGTTCGACGGTTTGCGGTTGCCAGCGGGCCTGTGCCAGGGCCTCCTGCGCGGCGCCCAGGGCGAACAGGATGAAACGATCGACCTTGCGCTGCTCCTTGGCCGGCAGTACGCGGTCCGGATCGAAGCCGGCCTCGCTGTCCTGTTGCAGGTCTGGCACCTGGCCGCCGATGCGCACCGCTAGGTCGCCGATCAGCGATTTCGCCAAAAGCCTGGAGATCGCGCCGAGCATGTTGACCCGCAGGCTCAACGCGCTGGTGGAGGCCGGCCTGCTCGAGCGCCATGCCTACAGCACCCGTCCCCTGCGCCACGAATACCTGCCCAGTGCACGAGGGCGCGACCTGCAGGCTGTGCTCTATGCGCTGATCGCCTGGGGCAATCGGCATTTCGCGCCTGAGGCCGTCAGTGTGCAGGTGGTGGAGAAGGGGACGGGCAAGGCCTTGCAGCCGATGATGGTCGAGGTCGAGACCGGGCCTGTGGTGCCCTGGTCAGCGTGCGAGCTGGTGCAGGGGCCTGGCGCCAGCGAGGGGATGCGGGCGCGGCTGCAGCGCAGTCGCGAGGGCTGATCAGCCGCGCAGGGCAGGGGCCTGGCGCAGGCCGTCGCCGGCCACTTCGACCTGGTCGGCACGCAGGATCGCAGCGCGCTGGTGTTCGTATTCCTGTTGCGACAGGCCTCGGCGTTGCAGAGCCTCGAGCTGCAACTGGCGCGTTTCCTCGGCGGTATAGGGGCGCTGTTCGGGATGGCTGGCACAGCCGGCAAGTGCGGCGATACCAAGGGCGGCCAGGGCAGCGAGCAGCAGGCGGGCGGTGGCGTTCATCGGCGGGTTTCCTGTTTCGAAGATTCGTCTGGCGAGTCGTTGAACACAGGTTATCGAGCACGGCCGCCGGGCAGAAATCGTCGTGCTCGATAGTCACTATCGATGAGCGCGCCCGGCTCAGATCACCCGGGCACTGTGCAAGGCTTCCAGCGCCTGGCCGCGCAGGCGGACCACATGGCCACGGAGACAGCGAAGGCACTGATCGGCCATGTTGAGCCCATGGCCTTTGCCTGCGCCACGTCTGCCGAGGTCCAAGTGCCGGGAAGCACGGCCCGCGGGGACTACGCGGTCAATCTGGGGTTGGGGTATCACTGGTGATGTCGGGGGCGCACCAATACCACAGCGGGTCGTCGCCAACATGCACATGCTTGTGCTTGCTGGCCTCGAACGGTGTGTCCAGTGTTGCCAGTGCCACCGAAACCCAATCACTGAACGCACCTTGTGAGCGCGACCAGAACAGTGTCGATCCGCATCGGCCACAGAACTCGCGCAGCACCGAGGCCGATGAGGCATAGGCGCTGATGTCCGTGACCCCGCTCGATATCCGCAAGGCCTCCCGCGGCACACTGCCGTAGGAGGCGAACATTGCCCCGTGCGCCTTGCGGCATTGACCGCAATGGCAGTGGCTCACGGCCTTGGGACGTACCAGCAGTTCATAGGTGATCGCTGAACACAGGCAGCTTCCCTTGTACACATCGGCCATACGCGCATCCACCATCCTTGAAAAGTCCTTTGCTTGACGGCATGTGGCCGTTATCAGGCCATTGTGTCATTTCTCGCCCAGCCGTGGCGGCGACGGCCAGTGGCTGGCCAGAGGTGGAGTACGCCATGCTGTGGCCGCCAAAGCGCTGACCCTGCGCAGTCTGCCCGCTGCGGTTGGCGCTGATCACGTAGGCGTCGGAAACGATGGCAGCCATCGCGGCGGCGCAGTCCCAGTAGCGATAGTCGGTGCCGGAGGCGCGGGGGACGCGATCAGGTCGGGGCCGTCACGTCCGTAGTGGCGGGCGCGCTCGTTGAACATCAACTTGGTACACAGCAGCACACCGAGCTTGAGCTTGCCCACCTCGATCACGTCGAATCCCGGCTTGGCGGTGGTGAACCAGGTCTGTTCATGAAAGCCTGGCTCTTCGGGGAAGAAGTGTTTCTGGTGGACGAAGCGGTAGCCTGTAGCATCCAGCACGAAGGCTTCGTTGACCAGGCAGCGGCCTGCTCGATAGCACGGCAGGGACGTCGAGCCTGGCCTGGGCGTCGAGGGCGGGCACTTGCAGATTCTTGCGCTGAATCGGTGTCTCAGCTCGCTTGCGAGCGCCGCCGCTTGATCCGGTACATCTCGCCATCGGCATGGCTCAAGAGGGCATCGGCGTCGCGCCCGTCTGCTGGGTAGCAGGCGACGCCAATGCTGCAGGTCGGCATGGCGAGGCCGCCGAAGTCGGCATCCAGCGGCTCGGCCATCACAGCGACGATCTGCGCGACCTTCTGGAACACGGCGCTGTGCGACGGCAGGTCGGTGAGCAACAGGGCGAACTCGTCGCCGCCCACCCGCGCGACCGTGGCATGCGCGCCGGCGCAGCGTTCCAGGCGCTGGGCCACCAGGCGCAGGACGCGGTCGCCAGCGCTGTGGCCGTGGGTGTCGTTGATCTCCTTGAAGTCGTCGATATCGACGAACAGCAGGGCCAGGCTGCCGCCGTGCTGCTGGGCTGCCTGCAGGGCGGCATCCAGGCGGCTGTTGAACAGGGCGCGATTGGCCAGCCGGGTCAGCGGGTCGTGGTGGGCGAGAAAGCGCAGCTCTTCTTCGGCCTGGGTGAGGGCGGTGACGTTGCGCGCCACGCCGATGCGTGCGCCCACTTCTTCGGACCAGAAGGCCGCCCAGAGGATATGGACGATGCCGCCGTCCTTGCGGATGTAGCGGTTGCGAAAGTCCAAATGCGCTTGGCCGGACATGACCCGGACGATCGAGGCGCGGGTGGCGGGCAGGTCGTCGGGGTGCATGTAATGCGTGATCGGCGTGCCGATGAGTTCCTCGGCGCGGTAGCCCAGCAGCGCTTCGCAGGCATCGCTGACGAATACGATCTGGTCGTCCTGGTCGACCACGAAGACGGTGTCGAGCATCAGGTGGATCAACTTGGGGTAGAGCGCTTGCAGGTCGACGGGCATGGGGCAGGTGTCCGGGTCGTGAGACTCGATCAGGGCCAGATCGCAGAAGGGCCGACGAGTCATCCTGCGCGCGCCCGGCACCCAGGCGGTACCGGCCGATCGTTCGCGGCCACTGCACAGCCTACAGGGTCTGGCCGTTATGGCCAGCAGGGTGGTGAAAAATAGTGGCAGGCGCAGCCGAACGCGGGCAGTGATGGCATCATGCGCCGACGAATGGCATCGTGCAGCGATCATTGCTGGCACCTGTCGGTTTCTGGTCCAGACTGTCTGAACCCTGTCGCTCTTCCTGCCGCCTACCGAGACGAGGGTCATCCATGATCGAGCCCCACTTCTGCCGGACCCTGCTGCTGTCGCTCACCTGGTGCTTGCTGTCTCAGGGCGCGCTGGCGGTGGAGGCGTGCGCGGGCCTGACCGCCACGGGCAACCCCGAGTATCCGCCTTACCTCTGGCGCGACCCGCAAGACCCCCAGCGGCTGATCGGCGCCAACGCCGACCTGCTCAAGCACGTGGCAGGCGAGCTTGGACTGGACGTGGAGTTGAAGTATGTCGGGCCCTGGGGGCGGGCCCAGGAAGAGGTGCGCACCGGGCGCGTCGACCTGCTGGCCGGCTACTTCCTGACCCGGGCGCGGCAGAACGAGGTGGACTTCATCGAACCGCCGTTCCTCTACACCCCCAGTGTCGTCTGGGTGCGCAGCGACAGCGCCTTCCCCTATAAGGGCTGGGACGATCTGCGCGGGCTCAAGGGTGGGGTGCTGGTCAACAACAGCCATGGCGAGCAGTTCGACGAGTTCGCCCGCACCAATCTGAACCTGGAGGCAGTGCCAGGCGCCAAGCAAGCCTTCGAGAAGCTGCTGCACAAACGCAGTGACTACGTGATCTTCGAGCAGTTTCCAGGCATGGCCCTGGCGCGTGTGCTGAACGTGGACCAGCAGGTGCAGGTGCTCGAACCGCCAGTGTCCAGCGAGGGGCTGTACCTGGCAATGTCCCATGACTCGCCGTGCAACCGGCCGCAGTTGCGTGAGCGACTGGCCGCGAAGATGAAGCAGATCGTGTCCAGCGATCTGCCGGAACGCCTGGTGGCACGAAACCTTGAGCTTTGGCGTCAGCAGCAGGAGGGCGCGGCGGCGCCTTGATCCGGGCCTTGCTGGCGCGGCAAGACTTCCCGGTGAAAAACCCGGATAATGGCGCCCATTTCGTTTTACGCGCTGGTGTGCCCGCATGGAAATCAAGGTCAATTTTCTCGACAATCTCCGACTTGAAGCCAAGTTCGACGACTTCACGGTGATCGCCGATCAGCCCATTCGCTACAAGGGTGATGGCTCGGCGCCAGGTCCTTTCGACTATTTCCTGGCCTCTTCGGCCCTGTGCGCGGCGTATTTCGTCAAGCTCTACTGCCAGACTCGCGACATTCCCACCGAAAACATCCGCCTGTCGCAGAACAACATCGTCGACCCGGAAAACCGCTACAACCAGATCTTCAAGATCCAGGTCGAGCTGCCTGAAGATATCAGCGAGAAGGACCGCCAGGGCATCCTGCGCTCCATCGACCGCTGCACCGTGAAGAAAGTGGTGCAGACCGGCCCCGAGTTCATCATCGAAGAGGTCGACAACCTCGACGCCGACGCCCAGTCGCTGCTGATGCCGGTGTCCGACACCACCACCTACATTCCTGGCAAGGACCTGCCGCTGGAGCAGACCATCGCCAACATGTCGGCGATCCTGGCCGATCTGGGGATGAAGATCGAGATCGCCTCCTGGCGCAACATCGTGCCCAACGTCTGGTCGCTGCACGTGCGCGACGCGCAGTCGCCGATGTGCTTCACCAACGGCAAGGGCGCGACCAAGGAAGCTGCGCTGGCTTCGGCACTGGGCGAGTTCATCGAGCGCTTGAACTGCAACTTCTTCTACAACGACCAGTTCTGGGGCGAGGACATCGCCAACGCACCGTTCGTGCACTATCCGAACGAGCAGTGGTTCATGCCAGGCCCGAAGGACGCGCTGCCGCAGGAGATTCTCGACGAGTACTGCCTGGCGATCTTCAACCCGGATGGCGAGCTGCGTGGCTCGCACCTGTACGACACCAACTCGGGCAACAAGGCCCGTGGCATCTGCTCGCTGCCGTTCGTGCGCCAGTCCGACGGGCAGACGGTGTACTTCCCGTCCAACCTGATCGAAAACCTCTACCTGAGCAACGGCATGAGCGCTGGCAACACCCTGGCCGAAGCCCAGGTGCAGTGCCTGTCGGAAATCTTCGAGCGGGCGGTCAAGCGCGAAATCCTCGAAGGCGAACTGTGCCTGCCGGACGTGCCGCAAGAGGTGCTGGCCAAGTACCCGGGCATCGTCGCCGGTATCCAGGGGCTGGAGCAGCAGGGCTTCCCGGTGCTGGTGAAGGATGCCTCGCTGGGCGGCGAGTTCCCGGTGATGTGCGTGACCCTCATGAACCCGCGCACCGGCGGGGTGTTCGCCTCGTTCGGCGCGCATCCAAGCTTTGAAGTGGCGCTGGAGCGCAGCCTCACCGAATTGCTCCAGGGTCGCAGCTTCGAGGGTTTGAACGATCTGCCTCAACCGACTTTCGAAAGCCACGCGTTGACCGAGCCGAACAACTTCGTCGAGCATTTCATCGACTCCAGCGGCGTAGTGTCGTGGCGCTTCTTCAGTGCCAAGGCCGACTTCGAGTTCGTCGAGTGGGACTTCTCGGGCCAGGGTGAGGACTCCAACGAGCAGGAGGCGCAGACGCTGTTCGGCATCCTGGAAGGGCTGGGCAAGGAAGCGTACATGGCTGTGTACGACGACCTCGGTGCCACCGCCTGCCGCATCCTGGTGCCGGGTTACTCGGAAATCTACCCGGTCGAGGACCTGATCTGGGACAACACCAACCGTGCGCTGGGTTTCCGTGCCGACATCCTCAACCTGCACAGCCTCGACAGCCGCTCGCTGAAGTTGCTGTACAAGCGCCTGGAGCAGGTCGAGGTGGACGAATACACCACCATCACCACGCTGATCGGCGTCGAGTTCGACGACAACACGGTGTGGGGCCAGTTGACCATCCTCGAGCTCAAGCTGCTGATCCAACTGGCGCTGCAGCGTTTCGAGGAGGCCAAGGAACTAGTGGAGATGTTCCTGCAGTTCAACGACAACACCGTCGAGCGCGGGCTGTTCTACCAGGCGCTGAACGTGGTGCTGGAAGTGGTGTTGGACGACGAGCTGGAGATGGACGACTACGTTTCCAACTTCCGGCGCATGTTCGGCAATGAGCGCATGGATGCGGCACTCGGCTCGGTGGACGGTAGCGTGCGCTTCTACGGGCTGACCCCAACCAGCCTGAAGCTCGAAGGCCTGGACCGCCACCTGCGTCTGGTCGAGAGCTACAAGAAACTGCATGCGGCGCGTGCCCGGGCAGCCGGCTGACGCGTTAGCTCTGCCCCGGGAGGTCTGTTCAGCGGGCCTCCCACCCTTCCTGACATCCCTCCCCGCAGCCATGTGTCTCCTGGGCTGAACTTGGCGTCATACTTGCCTGTCAATGATGTAACAAAACTGTCATATATGGCTGACACAGGTTCCCACCCGATCCGATGCCTCACGCAAACCTACCCGCCAAGCACAGAGCGACGATCATCTGCTTCCATGAGCGGCGGGTTTTGCTCGTGCGCAAGAAAGGCGGTAAATGGAATTTCCCGGGTGGCCTGATAGAGCAGGGCGAGCAGCCGCATGAAGCGGCCGCGCGCGAGTTGCATGAGGAAACCGGCCTGAGCGGCCATGGCCTGCTGCACTTGTGCACCCTGGAAGTGGCAGGGATTCTCCATCACATCTTCACCACCCACCTGCACCCCGGCGATCGGCCGTGTGCGCGCAGAGAAATTGCGGCATGCACATGGATAGAGCGCCGTGGGCTGGGGCGTGCGCCGCTGACCCCCGCGGCCGAGGCGTTGCTGGCCTGCCAGATTCCGGCGCTGTCGACCTGGGCGGCCTAAAAATACAAGCCTTGCCGATCGCGGTGGGCAAGGTTTGACGGCTCAGCCCTGCGCAGGCTGAGCCTGGGTTGGGGCATCCAGCACCGCCTCGGCCTCCAGCTTCAACCGATCGGCCTTGCTGATGTACTTGGGCTTGTTGCTCCTGGGCGCCAGCTTGGCGTTGGCTTTCTTGGCGTGGGCCTTCAACAGCTGCTTGATCTTTTTCTGACGATTCATGTTCTCCACGCCCCTTGAGCGCATCCGCTAGCGAAACGCCGCGAGCTTAGCCTTGTGGGCATCGATGGACAAGGCTGGCCATCGATGCCTACCGGTGCGCTGCCAGTGTGAACGCCGTGGTGCTGTCGTCGGCGGTTGGCCGGGTGATCCGCTGGGCGATCATCTCACCGCTGGCGCAGGCCAGGGTGAAACCCAGTGCACCGTGGCCAACATTCAGCCACAGGTTCTCCTGCCCCGGGGCCTTGTCAATGATCGGTTTGCCCAGTGCAGTGGCCGGGCGCAGACCGGCCCAGGGTTGTGCCTGGTGCAGGCTCAGCATGGGAAAGACTTCTGCTGCCTGTGCTTTCAACAGGTCGATACGACGCTTTGGTGCTTCTGGCGAACAGACACCCATGTCCACCATGGCGGCGATGCGCAGTGTGTTGCCCAGCGGCGCGTACAATATCTTGCGGCTGGCGTCGGTGATGCTGAGGCGAGGCACCAGGGTGTCGCTGCTCGGTTGCACGCTCAGGCTGTAACCGCGCAACGGATAGAGTGGCAGGTCGATCCCCAGCGGTTTGACCAGGCCAACGCTGGCGATGCCCGAGGCAATGACGAAGGCATCAGCCTCGAGCCTCTCGTGACCGAGCCTTACCGCCACAAGCCGTTTGCCGACTTTGTCGAAGCCGCTTACCACCTGACCCAGCTCGAAGCGCACGTTCGTCATACCGTCCAGATGCCGTTTCAGGCCCTCGCAGAACAGCCTGCAGTCCCCAGTGGCCTCACCGGGGGTGTAGACGCCACCGGCAAGTCGCCCGGTCACGCCTGCCAGCGTGGGCTCCAGATCGCTGCATTCCATTGAGCTCAGGATGTGCTGCTGTGAACCGGCCCGTTGCTGAAGCTCCACAAGCCTGGTCGCGGCCTTCAGGGACTCAGGACTGCGATGGATGACCAGTTTGCCGGTCTGGCGCAGATTGAAATCGATTGGCGCCTCTTGCAGCAATTGCTTCATCAATGCCTGGCTGCGATGGGACAACCTGAGCATCTCGACCACGGTGCGTTCGACCCGGCTTGCCCGGCAGGCTCGCAAGAATGCCAGGCACCAACGCCATTGCCGCAGGTCCAGACGTGGCTGCAGGGAAAGGGGCGCGTTGCGGGCGAGCAGCCACCTGGGCAGGTTCGCCAGCACCGACGGGTCCGCCAGCGGCGCCACATAGTCGTAGCTCAACTGCCCGCCGTTGGCGAAGCTGGTTTCCAGGGCAACGTCCTGATTGCGTTCGACCACTGTGACTTGAAGGCCTTCACGTGCCAGGTACCACGCACTCGACAGGCCAATGACCCCGGCTCCCACGACAACCACATGCATGTGTCTTCTCCCGTTGCGACGCTGTTGGCATGCAGTATCGGGATTTGCCTGTTGTCGCCGCCAAGGCCTATAACTGCAGCTTCCATAACCTTGGGCTATGACCATGCGCATCCGACACATCGAGTTGTTCCAGGCCATCCTGCGCACTGGCTCTCTGACACGTGCGGCGCAAGCACTGAACATCACTCAGCCGGCGGCGAGCAAACTGCTGGCGCACGCGGAGGCGGGCCTGGGTTTCATCCTGTTCGAACGGGTCAAGGGGCGCTTGCAGCTCACCCGTGAGGCCGAGATCCTGATGCCGGCGATCGACAAGGTATTTCGTGACCTTGATGACGTGCGCCGACTGTCACGTAGCCTCAGGCACCAATCCAGAGGGGTGCTACGTATTGGCTGCATCCCGTCGCTTGGCCTGAAAGTGCTGCCCCGAACCCTGGCCTTGAGTCAGCGAGACAACCCCGGACTTTCACTGGATCTGATCACCGCCCACAGCGAGCAACTGGCCCAGGCGCTGTTGGCGCGGGAGATTTCAATCGCCTTCATGTTCAATGCTCAGGCGCGCCCCGGCCTGAAGACCCTTGCACTGCATGAAGTCGAGTTGGTCTGCCACGATGGCAGCCATGACGAGACCCCTGTTGCCCTCGAATCCATCGATCCCGAGCGGATTGTCGGCTTGCCAGCCTCCGACCCGCTGGGCGAATTGATCCGGCCGTGGTTTACAGGAAGCGAAGGCCGTATTCAGGTGCAGACGTATTATGTGGCCTGCGCCCTGGCGCAAGCCGGAGCGGGGGTTGCCTTGATCGATGAATTCACTGCCGACGCCTTGCTCAGGCCAGGTCAAAGCGTGCGCAGGATTCGGCCTCGGTTGCCGGTGATGTTGACGGCTGTAGTGCATGAGGCTGCTGCGTTGTCGAAACTGGAGAAGGACTTCATCGATCTACTGCGCGGCGTGGCAGCGAACAGAGGCGTGGCCTGAGTTCAGGCGTTGTGCATCAGCAGCTTTTCGAAGTACACCCGGTTGAAGCCGTCCTCGCTACGCCGTGCGATCTCGACATAGCCGAGCCTGGGGTAGAGGCTGAGGTTCTCGGTCATTCGCTCGTTGGTATAGAGCTGCACTGCATTCAGCCCGAGCTGGCGCGCGCGGCTTTCGCACAGGGTGATCAGCGCCTTGCCGACACCCCGTCCGCTGGCACTGGGCAGCACGGCCACGTTTTCCAGCAGCATGTGGTTGTCGTGGGGGTAGAACACGATGAAACCCTGCAGGCTGGCCTGCTCGTCCAGGGCCACGTGGACCCAGCCAGTCGCGATCTGGCTGGCGTAGTCGGCCTGCATGGGGGCAGGCTTGCGTCCGATCAGCGGGATATAACGGGCGTAGGCTTGCTCGGCGCAGGCCTGGATGGCGGGGTGGTCGGCGAGTGCGGCGGGGCGGATCATGTTGGGTCTCCTGTTCAGGCTGGCGCCCGCATCGTGCTGTGCGAGAGGGGCGAGATCGACCAGAGCCTGGTGTTCTGCTCCTCGATCCTTTTCAGCAGTTCTACAAGCGACAACCCTGTGGCGATGGGCACCCGGCGCAGTTGGCTGTCACCGAACGAGCTGAATCGAGCGTCGATCTGTACAAGCTGCTGCTGCAATGCCTTGGCATCCTGCACATCAACGTAGGCAGCTGCGTTGCGGACCAGCCAGAGTGTAAATCGAGTCTGGTCGCTGTTCGAGAACCGTACGCACATGTAGACCGGCCACAGATTTCCATCTGTTTGTTCCCAGCCAGAGGGGCACAGGTTCAGCCAGACACGAGCGTGTTCGACGCTGGACAGCGGTATCGTCGGCAGGCGCTTGTGAATGGCGGTCTTGACCGATGTCATGCCTCTGGTGTCGCGCAGCGTCTGGATGACGTCCTTGTTCTGCAGCATGAACATCAAGGTATTACCAGGGTTCTGGGCATGCAGCCAGTTCTTCTCGATACGTTGCGAACTGGGCTTGAGCAGCTCTTTTATCGCGACCGGATGCTTCCAGTGAAGGGCCGCGGCCAGTTCGTTGCAGCGCTTGGTTTCCGGGCTCTGCCAGTCGCTCTGCCTGTTGCAGTAACTCACCACCAGCCTGGCGGCTGCATTGCCGCGCTCAACGTGCACAAGCGCGCGATCGGCCGAGGTCTTCAGCCACTCGTAGCCCAGATGAAGCCAGGAACCGGCACACGGGCGTAGTTTGCTGTCTTCAGCGTAGAAGTCACGGTCCAGGGCAATGTAGACCTGCGCGTAATCGCTCAAATGGGATGACTTGGCAGCCAGTGCGGTGAAACTTTCGCGATATCTATTGAGTTGGGCGGCGGTGTGCCCTCTGCGCGACTTGTTCTCTATCAGCAGAATGAACTTGTTCTGTGGGTCGATGATGAACAGGTCCACGCGTTCGGAGGGCTGCATGCCCAATTCCCGTGCATAGAAAGCCGCTCCGAAACTGGAAATACGGATTCGCGAGGGTGGCCATTCTTTGAAAAACTTTGCGGTGTTATAGCGGTTGTCCAGCCCGCTTTCGCCACCGGCTGCGCGCATCGAGGCGGCCATCAGCAAGTCGCGCAGGATCTGGTCGCCTTGCCCGTGCCCCTCTCGCGGGTCGAACATCCAACCAAGAATATCGGAGTGCTGGTTCTCGTGGAGGGAGATGACGTCGAGTATTTCATCGCCGGTTCGCTGCAACTCGCAGAGCGAGATGAGGTCCTGGTCGGCCATGAATTGCTCTAGTGCTGTGTCGAGGTCGGTAACATCCATTTTGTTGGCCCGATGGGTAATCGAAACCTGCGAGTGTCGTGAAGCAGAGGGGCGGCACGTTCCGTTGCAGGAGGCGGTGCAATCTACCTGACCATCTGCGGCCAGGGAAGCGCCGAATTAGAGAAGAAGGGGCTTGTCGGCTCTTGCGGTTCGAGGCGGAGAGTGCTGCACGTTACGTTACACATGAGAGCGCCCCGGCCGATGCCTGACGGCACCAGCCAGGACGCTCCCTCACTTATTGCCTGTGAATACCGACGATGTTCGCAGCCCCCCCTTCCATACGGAAATCGAAGCCGACCTTGTCACCGACCTTCAGCCCTTCGAGCTGCTCGGAGCTGGCCTTGAAGCCCATGGTCATCGCCGGCCACTGCAGTGCTGCCACAGGCCCATGGGCCAGCGTCACCTTGCCGTGCTCGGTGTCGATCGCCTTGACCGTGCCCTCGGCATGCGCGCTTGGCGCCGCCTGGCTGGCCGACATGTCCATGCCCTCCATCGCCATGCCTTCCATGCTTTGCTGGGCTTGCGCGCCGGAGGCGAAGGCGACCATCAATACAGCGCCGAGGTACAGATTTTTCATTGGGTTTCTCCTGGTTGGGGGGTATCGGTTACGGCAAGATCGCGGCGCCTGATCAGCCAGTACGCGGCGGGAATCACGAACAACGAGAGCAGCGGGGCGGTCAGCATGCCGCCGATCATGGGCACGGCGATGCGGCTCATCACTTCGCTGCCGGTGCCGCTGCTCCAGAGAATCGGCAACAACCCCGCGACGATCACTGCCACGGTCATTGCCTTGGGCCGGATACGCTGCACGGCGCCCTGGCGAATTGCCTCGCGCAGTGCCGCTTCGGACCGCTCGCCAGCGGCCTGGCGCTCGGCCCAGGCGTTGTTCAGGTAGATCAGCATGATCACCCCGAACTCCGCCGCGACCCCGGCCAGGGCAATGAAGCCGACCCCGGTGGCCACAGACAGGTTGAAACCCATCAGGTACAGCAGCCACACCCCGCCCGTCAGGGCGAAGGGCAGGGTGCCCATGATCAGCAGCGCCTCGCCGAGGCGGCCGAAGGTCAGGTAGAGCAGCACGAAGATGATCGCCAGGGTTGCCGGGACCACCCAGGCCAGGCGGGCATTGGCGCGTCCCAGGTATTCGAATTGGCCGGAGTAGCTCAGGCTCATGCCCGGCTCGAGCTTGACCTCACGATCCACGGCCTGGCGCAGGTCGGCGACCACCGAGGACAGGTCGCGGCCACGCACGTCGATGTACACCCACCCGGAGGGGCGGGCGTTCTCGCTCTTGAGCATTGGCGGGCCTTCGGCAATGCGCACCTGTGCCACGCTGGCAAGGGTGATCTGGCCGCCCAGGGCGGTGTAGATCGGCAACTCGCGCAGTGCCTGGACCGAGTCGCGCCACTCGCGCGGGTAGCGCAGGCTGATCGGGTAGCGCGCCAGGCCCTCGACCGTTTCACCCACCGTTTCGCCACCGATGGCACCGGCGACGATGGCCTGCACGTCGGCGATGTTCAGGCCATAGCGCGCCGCAGCCTGGCGATCGATGTCCAGGTCGATGTAGCGCCCGCCGGTGAGGCGCTCGGCCAACGCTGAGGTGACGCCCGCGACGCCCTTGGCTGCGCGCTCGACCGCCTGGGTGGCTCGGTCGATCTGGGCCAGGTCGCTGCCGGCCACCTTGACCCCGATCGGGCTCTTGATACCGGTGGCGAGCATGTCGATGCGGTTGCGGATCGGCGCAATCCAGATGTTGGTGAGCCCCGGCACGCGCACGGTGCGGTCGAGTTCCTCGACCAGCTTTTCGCTGGTCATGCCTGGGCGCCACTGATCCTTGGGCTTGAGTCGCACGAGGGTTTCGAACATCTCCAGCGGCGCCGGGTCGGTGGCCGACTCGGCGCGCCCGGCCTTGCCGAACACACTGGCCACCTCGGGTACGGTGCGGATCAGGCGGTCGGTACGTTGCAACAACTCCGCGGCGTTTTGCGCCGACAGCCCAGGCAGGGCGGACGGCATGTACAACAGGTCGCCTTCATCCAGCGGTGGCAGGAACTCGCCGCCCAGGTGGCTCAGCGGCCACAGGCTGCTGAGCAGCACCAGCAGTGCCCCGGCCAGGGTCAGCAACGGCCTGCGCAGCACCTGCTCCAGGGCTGGCCGGTAGAGGCGGATCAGCCCGCGATTGAGCGGATTGCGCGCTTCCGCCGGCAGGGGCCCGCGGATCCAGTACCCCATCAGTACCGGCACCAGGGTCACCGCCAGCCCTGCAGCGGCGGCCATGGCGTAGGTCTTGGTGAACGCCAGCGGTGCGAACAGCCGCCCCTCCTGGGCCTGCAGGGTGAATACCGGAACGAACGACAGGGTGATGATCATCAGGCTGAAGAACAGCGCAGGTCCGACTTCTATCGCCGCCTCGGTCATCACCCGCCAGTGCTGCTCACCGCGCAGCACCTGCCCGGGATGCCGCGCATGCCAGGCCTCGACATGCTTGTGCGCGTTCTCGATCATCACCACGGCCCCGTCCACCATCGCGCCGATGGCGATGGCGATGCCCCCCAGCGACATGATGTTGGCGTTGATGCCCTGGTGACGCATGACGATCAGTGCGATCAGCACCCCCACCGGCAACGACACGATCGCCACCAGCGAGGAGCGCAAGTGCCAGAGAAACGCGGCACAGACCAGCGCGACGACGATGAACTCCTCGAGCAGCTTGTGGCTGAGGTTGTCCACCGCGCGGTCGATCAGTTGGCTGCGGTCATAGGTGGTGACCAGCTCCACGCCGGTCGGCAGGCTGTTCTTGAGCACCTCGAGCTTGTCCTTGACGCGCCCGATGGCCTCGCGGGCATTCTTGCCGCTGCGCAGGATCACCACGCCACCAACGGCCTCGCCTTGGCCATCCAGCTCGCCGATACCGCGGCGCTCCTGCGGGCCAAGCTGGACCCTGGCTACATCGCCCAAGGTTACCGGTGAGCCATTGGCCGCCAGACGCAAGGGGATGGCGCGAAAGTCATCGAGCGTTTTCAGGTAGCCCGAGGCGCGCACCATGAACTCCGCCTCGGCCTGTTCCAGCACGCCGCCGCCGGTCTCCTGGTTGGCCTTGCCGATGGCCTGCGCCACCTCGTCCTGGGTGATGCCCAGGCTTGCCATGCGCAGGGGGTCGAGCACCACCTGATACTGCTTGACCATGCCACCGATACTCGCGACTTCGGCCACATCGGGCAGGGTCTTGAGCTCGAAGCGCAGGAACCAGTCCTGCAGGCTGCGCAACTGCGCAAGATCGTGCCCACCGCTGCGGTCGACCAGTGCGTACTGATAGATCCAGCCCACCCCCGTGGCATCCGGGCCAAGCACAGGCTTGGCCGTGGCCGGCAGGCGCGACTGCACCTGGCTCAGGTACTCCAGCACGCGCGAACGGGCCCAGTACAGGTCGGTGCCGTCCTCGAACAGCACGTAGACGAAGCTGTCGCCGAACGCCGAGAAACCGCGCACGGTCTTGGCCCCCGGCACCGAAAGCATGGTGGTGGTCAGCGGGTAGGTGACCTGGTTCTCGACGATCTGCGGGGCCTGCCCGGGGTAGGAGGTGCGGATGATCACCTGCACATCCGACAGGTCCGGCAAGGCATCGATGGGCAGGCTGCGCAGGGAAACCACGCCCCAGGCTGCCAGGAGCAGCGTGGCCAGCAGCACGAGGATGCGGTTGCCGACCGACCAGCGAATCAGTTTCGCGATCATGGTCGAGCCTCCTGCGGGGCAGGCATCGAGTCCGGCGCGGTGGTGGCCTCGATGCCCTTGAGGCTGGCCTCGGAGTCGATCAGGAACTGCCCCGATGCGACGACCTTCTGGCCTGCCTGCAACCCCTGCAGCACGGCGACCTGGCCGCCGCTCTCCTGGCCCAGCAGCACCTCGACCGGGCGGAAGCGGCCCTGGTCCTCGGCGAGCATCACCAGGTCGCGCTTGCCGGTACGGATGACGGCCTCGGCCGGCAGCGTCAGGCCCTCATCGTCTGGCGCTTCCGGGCTCAGGGTCACCTGTGCCGTCATGCCGGGTCGCAGTCGTCCCTCGCGGTTGGGCAGCTCGATGCGCAGGCGCAAGGTGCGGCTTTGCGGATCGGCATCCGCCAGCAGGGCGGTCAGTGTGCCGCTCACCGTCTCGCCGGGATACGCCGGCAGACGCGCCTGCACCGCCTGGGCCTCGCGCAGACCCTGGGCCAGGGCTTCGGGTACCGCGGCTTCGAGCCACACCTGGGCGATACCGTTGATCCGCGCCAGCGTCGCGCCCGGCGTCAGGGTCATGCCCGGTCGCAGGTCCAGGCTCTGCAGCGAACCCGCGCTGGGCGCCACCAGGGTCACCCACTGCTGCACCTTGCCACTGCGCGCGACTCGCTCGATCAGCTCGGCAGGCATGCCGGCCAACAGCAACCGCTGGCGCGCAGCAGCCTGCAACCCTGCATCGCCGGTACGGCGCAGTGCGAGAAACTCCTCCTGCAACCCGGCCCATTCCGGTGTCAGCACATCGGCCAGCGGTGCGCCCTTGGCCACCACATCGCCGGTAGCGCGCCCGTAGGTGCGCTCGACGAAGCCCCCAGTGCGTGCCTGCAATACGCTGAAGTCTCGTTCGTCGAAGGCCAGCATGCCGCTGACCTGCAACGTGCGTCGCAGGGGGCTGCGCGTCACGGTCGCCAGGCGCACCCCGAGATTCTGCTGAATGCCCTGGGTGATCTGCACCGCCGGTTGCCCCTGACCGGCATCACCCTCGGCATACTTGGCCACCAGTTGCATGTCCATGAAGGGCGACTTGCCCGGTGCCGGGAAATGCTGCTGCGGGTACATCGGGTCATACCAGTACAGCGCCCTCTGTTCTGCCGGTGCCGCCGCCGTGGCCGGGCCGCCTTTGAGGGCGAGCCCGTAGCCGGCGCTGGCACCGACCGCCAGGGCCAGCACCGCGATCAAGCCGATGGATGTGTGTTTCATGCCTGCACCTCGCCATAGATGAAGTGCAGTCGTGCAGCGGTCGCCGCCAACTGCCCTTGCCAATCGATATCCTGCAATTGCGCTTCGACCCGCTGGCGACGGGCTGCGAGCAGATCGCCCAACGTCGACTTGCCGGACCGGTAATCGGCCAGGGCCAGGCGCACCCGTTCTTCGGCCAGGGGTAGCAACGTCTCGCGACTGCGCGTGACGGCCCGTTGCAGGCGCTGGTATTCGGCCAGGTCCGTTTCCAGTTGCGCGGTGTGCTCGCGCAGTGCGGCTTGCTGCTCATCCTCGAGCTGACGTACCTGGGCCTGGCGGGCGGCGATGGTCGGGTCCTGGCGCGAGCCGGTGAACAGCGGTAGTTGGAAGCTGACTTGCAGGCTGACCATGTTGCTGAATGCCGGGCCGCGTCGCTGGTAGTCCAGCTCCCAGCCCCAGTCAGATTTCTTCTCGGCCTGTGCCTGGTGCACCTGCGCCTGGGCTTCGCGGGTCATGGCGCCATAGGCGGCCAGTTCCGGGTGCACATGCAGGGCGTGCAGGTATGCCGGGGCATCCACTGCCCATTGCGGGAAGCTGCGCGCCAGGGCCTCGCCGTCCTGGCCGATCCAGCGTTTGAGGGCCGCACGTGCCTGGGAGGCCTGGCTGAGCAACTGGTCTTTCTGCTCATCCAGTTGCGCGGCCTCCTGCCCAGGTGCCAGGGCATCGGACGCAGTGCCGCCACCACCGGCCAGGCGCGCCCGTACTGCGGCGTCCAACAGGCGGTTCTCGTGGTAGAACGCTTCGAACTGCTGCAGCTTGCGCTGCACCGTGTAGGCCGCGATCCAGGCATGGGCCGTGCCTGCGCGCACTTTCAGGCGTTCTACCAAGGCTTCGGCATCGGCCCGCTCGACGGTCGCCCGGGCGGTCTCGACCCGCGCCTTGCGCTTGTCGCGGTTGGGCACCTCCTGGGCCAGGCCGACCACTTGCATGGTCATGAAGTCGCGGTTCGTGCTCCA
This sequence comes from Pseudomonas wayambapalatensis, assembly GCA_014268975.2. Taxonomy (GTDB): domain Bacteria; phylum Pseudomonadota; class Gammaproteobacteria; order Pseudomonadales; family Pseudomonadaceae; genus Aquipseudomonas; species Aquipseudomonas wayambapalatensis. The sequence continues at coordinate 2,587,990 of CP077096.1, forward strand.
GCGGTCGCTGCCGTCCACCGGCAGGTTCTGCAGCCCGAGGTTCAGGCGTGGATCGGGCAATTCACCGGCTGGCAGCACCGCATTGCGTGCCGCAGTGACCTGCTCCTGGCGCGCCTGCAGGGAAGGGGCGTTGCGTTCGGCCAGTCGCAGGGCATCGTCCAGGGACAATGCAGTGGCCTGCGCCGACAGTGCCGGCAGCAGGATCAGCAGGGTGGCCGCAAGCGTCCACCCTGCTTGGAAACGTAGGGGAGTCATGGACATGATTCCTTGAAAACACTCGCGCACAGGCGCATGCCAGTGCCTGGCCGCAAGGACAGGGCAATGGAGTGAGGGTCAGCAAGGGATCAGGCGCGCGGAGGACGCCAGCGATCAGGCGGTGCGCGCGACAGCAGGCTGTGGGCGTAGCTGTCCGAGGGGCGTGGGGTGGCGAAGGTCAGGGCAGGTGTCGCGAGGCTGACCTGCAAGGTGGTGGCGGTCTTGCACTCTTGGCCGGCCTTGCAGGCCTTGGAGGCGTGCTGCGAGGAAGATTTGCCGTTGTCCTTGTCCTGGCAGCAGTCATGGTCCATCCCCGCCATCATGCTCATGCCCATGGCCTGCATGGGGCAGGGTTCGGCAGGCGACTCGATGCCCGCCATCCCGGAGAGGGGAAGCGAAAGCATCAAAAGCAGGATGATCAGGCGGCGCAGGGTGGCGGACATGGCGCGAGTCTAGCGGGGTTTGGGTTAGGGTAACATTAACAAAATGTGTCTGCGCCATCCCTCTGTAGGAGCGGGCTGGCCCGCGAAAAGGGCACTGCGGTGGATGGCACGGGCTACGCCTGTGTTCGCGGGCAAGCCCGCTCCTACAGAGATACGGGCTGGCCTTTGATGCCGGGCGGTTCAGTGAACGGCGCCGAACCCCGATCCTGGTACCTGCCGTAATGCTCCGACCAGCGCATCGGCCTGTCCGAGCGCGACCTCAAGGCTGCGCATGCTGGCACTCATCAACTGACGTACCTCGGCATCGGCACAGGTATCGTGGGCGTGGTACGCGTCGGTATAGGCGTGGAGCATGAAGTGGCAGGCGTTGGACAGCACTTCCTCGATGGGGACCAGGCCTTCGAGAATGGCGGTTGAGAGGGATTTGCCGGCGGGGATCGCGAATTTGCGGAGAAGATTTTCGGGTGGGTCGGGGACGATTTTTTTCATGTGATTTCCTGAATGCAGTGAGTGCTGCACCATCCGTTTCCACACGAAAGGGTGGCAGCTATACGCGGGGTGGAAACCCGAGAGCATTCAGGAAAGCTCGGTAGGCACAGGGCCTCCCGCGCATAGCTGCCATGACGACACAACGCTGAATACTCTTCGGGTTTCCACACCCGGTCGCTGAACACCAGCGACCGGGGAAGCCTATTGGCCAGGCTTCCCCAGGACAATCAGACGGGAGTCGACAGGTTGCGTAGGGTATTTCTCTGTGGTCATGGCTCTCTGTCGGACGTGGAGTAGTTCGCTGTAGGAATTAGCTCTTTATCGCGGCGCTTGCGGCAAGTCCAGGCTGTGCTCAGCGACCACGCCCCAGCGCATCCGGATTGGCCACATTCATCGGCGCACCCTCGAAAAACGCCCGCACATTGTCGAAAGCATCACCGAAGTACAGCTCGTAGCCCGCCTTCTCCACATACCCCAGGTGCGGCGTGCACAGCACGCGCGGGTGCTGGAGCAAGGGGTGGGCAGGGTCGAGCAGCGGTTCGCTCTCGTACACATCCAGTGCAGCGAAGCCCGGGCGTCCATTGTCCAGCGCCGCGAGCAGGGCACCCGGGGCGATCAGCTCGGCGCGGCTGACGTTCACCAGCAAGGCGTCGGGCTTCATGCGTGCCAGGTCATCGCCGGTCACGAGGTGGCGAGTGCTGTCGGACAGGCGCAGGTTGAGGCTGACAATGTCGGCGTCGGCAAAGAACGCCTCGCGCGAGGCTGCAGCCCGGTGGCCATCGGCCTGGGCAGCCGCGCGGCTGCTCTCGCTGCCCCATACCAGCACCGGCATGTCGAAGGCCTGGGCGTAGCGCGCCAGGCGTTGGCCGATCTTGCCGTATCCCCAGATCCCCAAGGTCTGCCCCGCCAGGGCCTGGCCCAGGTTGACCTGCCAGCGCCCTTGCCTGAAGGCATCGATCGCCGGCACCAATTGACGGCGAGCGTTGAGGATCAGCGTCCATGCCAGCTCCGCCGGCGCCACCGGCGAGCCGCGGCCTTCGGTCACGACAACGCCACGTGCGGTGCAGGCTGCCAGGTCCAGATGGCTGGATACCTTGCCGGTCTGGCTGATCAGCTTGAGCTTGGGCAACCGATCGAGCAGCGCGGCGTCGATGCGCGTGCGCTCGCGGGTGAGCACCAGCGCGTCGGCATCGGCAAAGCGCTCGACGAGCTGGTCCTCGGTGGCCGGTTGCAGTTGATGGAGGACAGTGACCTGGTGGTTGCCCAGGCGGGCGAAGCAGTCGAGCGTGCGGATCACATTCTGGTAGTCGTCGGGGATGACAATGTGCATGTGCGGCGGTCCGAGCGGGTCTGGGGGAGGTCAGACGATAGCCGAATTCGCCAGCGGTGCACGAGCCCTCTTCAGTGTGTATCGCCACCGCGCGACAGCGCCTGGAGAACTGCCATCGCCTGGGCGGCGTCGCTGCTGGCGACAAAGATATGGTCGTGATAATAGGCGGCGATCACGTTGCAACTGATGCCCGCTTCTCCAAGTGCGCTGGCGAAGGCCGCAGTGAGGCCGACGGCATCGAGCGCGGAGTGGATGGTCAGGGTGATCCAGGCCGCGACGAAGCTGTACTCCAGGCCCAGCGCATCGGCGCGTGAACGGTCGAGGATCGCGGTCAAGCCTTCCTGCTCGCGGAAGCTGCCTAGCACTTCGCTGCCCTGCAAAGCTGCGCTGTCGGCCACGGTGCAGAACACGTATTCGCCGGGGTTGAGTTTGGGGCTCATGCCGCGCAGCAGCGCGGTGAGGGATTTTTCGCCTGACATGGGGGAGCTCTGCGTCTGAAAAGTTCGCCAGTGTGCCTTGCCGGTACCGATCAGTAGAGCGAATGTTGCTGATGGCCGATTAGCCTGGCTTATGTAAACAACGATGGACGCGGGGTTGAGGCCCATGGAAGATTGATTCCCCTTTCCCGCCAGACTGTTCCCCCGCAAAGCGAGTGAAGCAATGGATCTGAAATTCAGTCATGTCGATGTACTGGTCAGCGACCTCGAGGGCGCGTGTGCGTATTACGCACGGGTACTCGGTGCGCGGATCTCGAAAACCCTGGTCTGGGAGCGCGGCGGTCTGCATGTGCGCTACGCCGTGGTGCTGATGGGGGCGGAGCGTTTCATGCTGGTCCAGCCGCTGGCAGGCAATCTCAAGACGCTGCTCGAGACCCAGGGGGAGGGCACCATCTACCGCCATTGCTATTCCACTCCGGACATCGAGGTGGTGTACGACCAGCTGATGGCGCAAGGTGTTCAGCCCGAGGACGAAAATGGCAACCCGCTGGCCCGGAATGACCTGCAAGCGCCGGGAGGCGGGCGGATCATCTGGTTGCCCAAGCAGTTCGGGCACTTTTCGATCGAGATCCTCGAGGCCGAGGGGCTGGAGCGCTTTATCGAAGAGGTGTTTGCCTGACCCGGCATCGACCTCGATCGGTCAACGGAAGATCAGCGACTGATGCGCTGCACCGCCAGTGCGGGCACCATCACCCACCGCAATTGCCACGTTCCCTGCGGCCACTGCCGCATCGCCGCAGGCGAACACACCTGACACGTTGGTTTCGCGCAAGGCATCGACCTTGATGAAGTCGCCGGTCGGCCCAGCCTCCAGGGCACAACCCAACTGCTGCGCCAGCGGGCTGGCGATACGCGTGCGTGGCTGGGTGAACAGGCCCGCCAGGGCTATCACCCGGCCGCTGGCCAAGGTCACCTCGGCGTGCTCGCCGCCCACCGATATCACCGCTTCGCGCTCGACCACCACACCGCGCTTGTCGAGCATCGCCTGCTGCTCGGCATCGGGCTCGAAGATCTGATTGAGGAACAAGGTGGTCGGCCCCCAGTCGGGGACCAGCAATGCGTGGTGCATGGCCAAGGGTGAGGCGGCCAGAACGCCGATCGCCGCACCTCCCATTTCATACCCATGACAGTACGGGCAATGCACCACGCTGCGGCCCCAGCGCTCCTGCAGACCGGGGACATCCGGCAGTTCATCGACCACACCGGTGGCCAGTATCAACCGTGCGCCGGTGAAGGTCTGGCCATCGGCGCAGGTGACCGCGAAGCCTTGGTCAGCCTTGCTGGCCTCGACGGCTGCCTGTGCAAGCCACTCGACACTCGGGTAGGCAAGCAACTGCTCGCGTGCCTGACGAGCGATAAGGGCGGGGTCGGTGCCATCTTGAGCGAGGAAGCCGTGGGCGTTGCGGGCGAAGCGGTTGCGCCGCTGCCCGGCATCGATCACCAGCACCTTGCGCCGTGCCCGCGCCAGTTGCAGGCCGGCCGAGATACCGGCGTAGCTGCCGCCAACGATGATCACATCGAATTGCATGGGAGGTTCTCCGGGAAAGTCTCGATACAACGTAAGTTACGTAAATGAGCGCGTCAAGTGTCTCGTAACCTTTGTTGTGTCGGGCGATACTGCGCGCACCTTCCTCGACGATTGCCCTCCCATGAGAAACGACACCCGCCTGTCCCGCATGCTCCACGTGCTGATTCACATGGCGCGGCACGAACAGCCTGCAACGTCCGAAACCCTTGCGCAGATGCTTGGCACCAACCCGGTGGTGGTGCGGCGCACCATGGGGCTTTTGAAAAAGCAGGGCTATGTGCAGTCCGAAAAGGGCCACCGCGGCGGTTGGACATTGGCCCGCCCGCTGGAACAGATCACCCTGCTGGACATCCATCAAGCACTGGGGGCTTCGACGTTGTTCGCCATTGGCCTTGCGACCGATCACCCGCAATGCCTGGTCGAGCAGGCAGTGAACGCAGCGCTGACCGACGCCTTCAATGCAGCCCAGGTGCTGCTGCTCGAGCGCCTGGGGAGCGTGACCCTGGCGCAGTTGGCAGAAGATTTCGAACGGCGTTACCAGGGCTGTGTGCCCTCGGCCGAGGCGTGATTTGCCGGTATCGATCGATACCGGCACAGGTCGGTCACCAAAGCACGATATCGTAGGTCAGGTAGAGCCGATTGCTATCGCGGCCACGTGCGAAATCCGAGCGGTACACGTAGTTGCGCAGCTTGGCGCCCAGCCCCTTGAACGGTCCGGATTGCACAACGTAGGCCAGTTCCGCGTCGCGTTCCCATTCGCGCAACCCGTCTTCGCCTGAGCGGTGGTTGTCGCCACTGAGGTAGCGGGTCATGAAGGTCAGTCCGGGAACCCCTGCGGCAGCGAAGTTGTAGGCATAGCTGGCCATCCAGGTCTTTTCGTCTTCCTCGATGAATTTTCCGATACCGACGTTGCTGAACGAATACACGGTCGCGCCGCTGATGTAGGGCAGGCCGGCGTCGCCGCGCAGCACCTGGTAGCCGGTGCCGAAGGCATGGCCGCTGTGGCTGTAGGTCAGTTGCCCGCTGAGCATGTGGTTGTCGATGCGTCCGGCCTGGGCCGCGCCGTCGTCGCGGCTCCTGAAATAGCGCAGGTCGCTGGCAAGCGTGCCCCCGCCCAGCGGCAGGTCATGTTGAATGCCGGCGAAGTCCTGGCGGTAGAAGTCGCTCAACTCGCCGTGGAAATAACTCAGGCGCAATTGCTTGCTGACCGCGTAGTCGGCGCCGCCGTAGCTGAAATCGCCGGATTCGCGACCGCTGTAGCCGTCCAGAAACAGCCCGGTGCTGTTCGATGAGTCGCGTAGCTTGAAGCGATCCAGATGTCCGAATGTGAGGGTGAGGTTGTCGAGGTCGTTGCTGACCAGTTGGCTGCCCTGGTAGGTCTGCGGCAGCAGGCGGGCGTCGTTGTAGACCAGCACGGGGGTCTTGGGCAGCAGTGTTCCGTGCTTGACGACTGTCTTGCCCAGGCGTGCCTTGGCAGTGACGCCGGCACTGGCGAATTCTTCGGCGGCGTGGCCGTCGTCGTGCACCGGCAGCAGGCCTGTGCCACTGCGTCCACGACCAGAGTCCAGGCGTACGCCAAGCAGGCCCGACGCATCGATGCCAAGCCCCAGGACACCCGGGGTATAGCCGGATTGATAATCGAGCAGAAAGCCTTGGGCCCATTCCACTCGTTCGCTCTTGGCGTTGGCGGCAGCACGGCTGCTCATGCCGTGTTCGTCACGGAAATTCTCGTTGAAATAGACGTTGCGCAGTTGCAGCTTCAGTGTGCTGTCATCGACGAAACCGGCAGCGCCAGCAACTGGCATGCAGCCGCAGAGCAGGGCACAGCCGGCCCCTCGCAGAACGATTCGAGACATGATCGGTACTCTAATGTGGGTCGCACAGAGGGCGGGCGCCAGTTGGCGCCGCGCAGTGGTTCAGACGAAGAAGGACAGGGCGCCGGTGAGCAGCGCCAACGCGGTGATCACCAGCGAGGTCAGCACCGCCCATTTCACCGTGGCCTTCTGGAAGTCACCGATGTCGCGGTCGACCATGCCCACAAGCAGCAGGGTCGAGGCCACCAGCGGGCTCATCAGGTGCACCGGTTGGCCGAGCACCGAAGCCCGGGCAATCTCCACAGGATCGATGCCGTAGGCTGCCGCAGCGTTGGCCAGGATCGGCACCACGCCGAAGTAGTAGGCATCGTTGGAGAGCACGAAGGTCAGCGGCATGCTGGTCAGCGCCACCACCAGCGGGAACCAGTGGCTCCAGGCCTCTGGGATCCAGTCCACCAGCGTCTGGGCCAGCGCATCGACCATCTTGGTGCCGGAGAAGATGCCGGCGAAGATGCCCGCTGCGAACACCAGCAGCACCACGGTCATGGCGTTGCCGGAATGGGCGAGGATGCGTTCTTTCTGCACCTCGAGCTGCGGGTAGTTGATCATCAGTGCCGCGACGAAGCCGATCATGAACAGGATCGCAGCGTGCATCAGGCCCATGACCAGGGCACTCATCACGATGATCACCAGCACCAGGTTGACGTAGGCCAGGCGTGGGCGTTTGTGCGGGTTATCGCCGAGGATCTCCTTGATGTAGCAGTTGCCGCCCCCGGACTCCAGCGCCACGTTGCCGATGCGTCGGCGTTCGGCACGACCGAGCAGGAACGCGGTGAACACCACCCAGGCGGCACCTCCGATCACCGTCGGCAGCATCGGGATGAAGTACTCGGTCGCATCCAGGCCAAGCGCGGCGATGGCGCGGGTCGCCGGGCCACCCCAAGGGCTCATGCCGCTCATGATGCTCAGCGACAGCATGGAAATCGTGGCCAGAATCATCGGGTTCATGCCGATGCGCTTGTACAGCGGCAGCATCGCCGCACAGGTGATCATGTAGGTGGTGGTACCGTCGCCGTCGAGGGCCACCAGCAATGACAGCAGCGCGGTGCCGATGGCGATCTTGATCGGGTCGCCATTGACCCGCTTGAGGATCTTGCGAATCAGCGGGTCGAACAGGCCGGCATCGATCATCAGGCCGAAGAACAGGATGGCGAACAGCAGCAGGGCGGCTGAAGGCGCAACCATCTTCAGGCCGTCGAGCATCATTTTGCCCAGGTCCGGGGCGAAGCCGCCGATGAGGGCAAAGACGATCGGCACCACAGTGAGCGCGACGATCGGGGACAGGCGTTTGCTCATGATCAGGTAGGTGAAGGTCACCACCATGACCAGGCCTAGGAGTGCAAGCATGGGTCGTTTCTCTTGTTTTTATTGTCGTCATGGTCGCCTGGCGCGCAGGCGTCCGCCAGCCCCCGCCCGAGGCGGGGGATCAAGTGAGGTGAATGTCAGTGAGTACGATGGGGTGGGGTTGCAGTCTGGGTAGGCTGCCAGGCCTGCTCGGCCGGGGTGTCGGCTTTGCCGTTGGCCAGGGTGCGCATGAGCGTTTCACGGTCGCAGGCGTTCTCCGACAACGAAATGACCACGGTGGCTACCGCATTGCTCGCCAGACTGGTGAGGGCCCGCGCCTCGGACATGAAGCGGTCGATACCGATCAGCAATGCAAGGCCGGCCAGCGGGATGTCGTGGATGACCGTAAGGGTCGAAGCCAAGGCGACGAAGCCGCTGCCGGTCACACCTGCAGCCCCTTTGGACGACAGCAGCATGATCGCCAGCATGGTCAGGATCTGGCCGAGGCTCAGGTCGATGTTGCAGGCCTGGGCGATGAACACCGCGGCCAGCGACAGGTAGATCGCGGTGCCGTCGAGGTTGAACGAGTAGCCGGTCGGTAGCACCAGGCCCACCACGCCTTTCTTGCAGCCAAGAGCCTGGAGCTTTTCCAGCATGCGTGGCAGCACCGGCTCTGTGGACGATGTCCCCAACACCACCAGGAACTCTTCGCGCAGGTAGCGCAGCAGCTTCCACAGGCTGAAGCCATGTGCCCGGCAGATGCCGCCCAGCACCACTATCACGAAGAAGGCGCAGGCAATGTACAAGGTGCCGATCAGCTTGGCCAAGGCGCCGAGCGAGGTGATCCCGTACTGGCCCACGGTGAAGGCCAGCGCGCCAAAGGCACCGATCGGGGCGAAGCGCATCAGGTAACCGAAGATGCGGAACACCATCTGCGAGGCTGACTCCAGCACCTCCAGCACCGGCCTTGCGGATTCGCCCATGGCTGAGAGGGCAAAACCGCAGAGCACGGCGATGAACAGCACCGGCAGCACTTCGCCTTTGTCGAAGGCACCGATGAAGGTCTCGGGGATGATATGCATGAAGAAGTCCACCACGCCCAGTTTGGCGGCGGAGGTGGTGTATTGGCTCAGGCCCGCAGTGCTGAGGGTCGCTGGGTCGATGTTCATGCCCACGCCTGGACGGAACAGGTACACCGCGACCAGGCCGATGATCAGGCTGACCACGGTCAACACCAGGAACAGCAACAAGGTCTTGCTCATCAGCCGACCCAGCGAACGGCGGTCGGTCATGCCGGCGATGCCGGTGACGATGGTGCAGAACACCACGGGTGCGATCATCATCTTGATCAGCTTGATGAAGGCATCGCCCAGCGGCTTGAGCGCAACGGCCTGTTGCCCCCAGAAGTGTCCGACCACCACGCCTAGCAGGACGGCGCAGAGGATCTGGAAGTACAGCGATTTCATGAGTTTCATAAGGCATCACCCATTATTGAAGTTGTGCGGATGCGCTGGATGGAGCTAAATCGGGCTTAGCCTGCGAGTCGCCGCGTGGACGGTGCGTAGACGAACCCCGAGAACAATCGGCGTGCGGTCCGTACCACCGAAGCTTGCAAGGTCTGGCCATCGGCACCGGAGCGCGACAGGGCGATGTCGATGACCCCGCTTGGATGCTCCAGACGTACCTCACGCAGGGCCTGGGCCTGGTCGCCGAGCAGGTCGCCGATCACTGTGCCCGGGCTGACACAGGCAGTGGCCAGGCCGATAGCGCCGGTGATCGCCAGCGCCCGGTGGCAGTTGTGCGGCATGAAGTAACGAACCTGCAGCGTGCCGTCGAAGCGTGGGGCAGACACGACCACCGGCTTTGGGATCACCATGTTGCTCACATCTCCCAGGCCCATGGCCCGGCCGGCTTTCAGCCGCAGGGCTTCGAGGCGTTTGAGCAGCTTTGCATCGGCGTCCAGTTGAGCCGGGCTCTCGCTGCCCTCAAGCCCCAGGTGCCGGGCGTCGACGATCATCATCGGCATGGCCATGTCGATGCAGGTGACTGGTACGCCATCGATCACCTGCTGGGACTGGCCAGTGGGGAACAGGCTGCCGGTCTTGCTGCCGACGGCATCGAGGAATGTCAGGTGCACGGGGGCGGCTGTACCTGGAACGCCGTCGATGGCGGTACGACCCTCATAGCGCACGATGCCGCCAGGCGTCTGTACCAGCGAGTTGACGAATGTACCGGTATTGAGGTTGCGGATGCGCACCAGCGTCTGGCCGTCGTCACCTTTGACCAGCCCTTGTTCGATGGCGAAGGGCCCGACCGCGCACAGCATATTGCCGCAGTTGGGCGCAGTATCGACACGGCGCTCGGCGACCATCACCTGCACGAACAGATAATCGACATCGGCATCGGGGTGCAGTGAAGGGCTGATGATCGCAACTTTGCTCGTCTGTGGGCTGCCACCGCCAATGCCGTCGATTTCCAGTTCATGGCCAGAGCCCATCAGGGATATCAGCATCTCGTCGCGCTCGACGATATTGGACGGCAAGTCCCAGGCATGGAAGAAGGGGCCTTTGGAGGTCCCGCCGCGCATGAGCACACAAGGAATTCGTTGCATGAAATCTAACTCTTGTTGATCAATGGGCATCATTGATGTGTCTGAGACAAGAGTGACAGGGGTGGATAAATCAATCCAATGCAAATATCGTCGCTATTATTGCGTTTTATAAATAAATTGACGGCCAGTGTCTGAAAGAGAATCAGCATGGAATATGAACTTCAGGACATACGATCTTTCGTGAAAATCGCCGAACTGGGTAGTTTTCACGAGGCAGCGGAGTTTTTGCATTTATCGCAGCCCGCCTTGAGCCGACGCATCAAGAAGCTCGAGGATGGCCTTGGGACACCCTTGCTCGAACGCACCACGCGGCGGGTCGGGCTGACCAGTGTCGGGCGTGACTTTCTACCCAAGGCCCGGCGCCTGCTGGACGATTTCGAGGATTCGATCCTGAGCATTCGCGAGCTGGCCGAGCGCCAGACCGGGCAGGTGACTCTGGCCTGCATCCCCACGGCAGCGTTTTATTTCCTGCCCTCGGTGATTCGCCTCTACAACGAGCAGTACCCCAAGATTCGGATCCGCCTGCTCGACCTCAGTGCCAACGATGGGCTTGAGGCAGTGCTGCGTGGCGAGGCCGATTTCGGGATCAACATGATGAGCGGGCAGCATCCGGACATCGAGTTCGTCCCACTGGTGCAGGAACAGTTCGTGCTGGCCTGTCGGCGTGACCATGTGCTGGCCGGGCGCGTGTCTGTGAGCTGGACGGAGCTGGCAGAGCACCGGCTGATCGGGGTAGGGCGGCTGAGCGGCAACCGCATGCTGCTCGACCACGCGCTGTCGGGATTGGGGCTGCGGCCCAAATGGTTCTACGAGGTGCAGCACCTGTCGACCTCGCTAGGTATGGTCGAGGCTGGGCTGGGGGTGTCGGCGATGCCGAGCCTGGCGATGCCGGCGGCCGATCACCCGACCCTGGTCAGCGTGCCGCTGATCGAGCCTGAGGTGACTCGCACGCTGGGCCTTGTGTATCGCCGCGGCGCCTCATTGTCGCCAGCGGCGGAGAAGTTCGTCTCGATCCTGCTGGAACAGTGGCCGAACGTGTGATCCACCCTGTAGACAGGGCGGGCCGCAGCGCCTCGATCAGCGAATCGCCACCGGGTTGATGTTCACCTGGGTCGAGCCTTTGTAGAGCGGCTGGCCAAGCACGAACATGAACTCGAAGGCCTTGTCCTTGACCAGCGCCCGGGTATCGATCAGCTCGAGGTTGTAGATGCCGCGCTTGGCCAGCATGAACTGATTGACCGGGAACTCTTCGCCCGTGGGGTTCGGATACACCTCCGAGGCCCAGGTGTCACCGCCGAAGGCGACGATGCCCTGGTCGGCCAGCCATTGCGCAGCCGGCAGGTCGATGCCGGGCTCGGTGGCGAGGAACTGCGCGTTATCCTTGCCGATCAACTCCAGCCAGCCGGTGTTGAACAGCACCACATCGCCTTTGCGCAGGGTGATGTGCTGCTTTTTCAGCACGGCCTGGATGTCGGCGACGGTAAACGCGGTGCCGCCGGGAACGATGGCCTTGCCGTAGTGTGCGGTCATGTCCAGCACCACGCCGCGCGTCACCATCGGCGGCACCTTTTCGATGCCCAGCCTGGTCACGCCTTCGACCGTGACGAAATCGGCAGCCTTGTTGCCGTTGTAGTAGACGTTGTCGATGCCGATATGGCCGATGCCGTTGAGCTGGGTACCGACGCCGGTCCAGCCGTTGACCAGTTCATCGTTGAAGGTGAACTTGTTGCGACCGAGGGTCTGGCCGGCCTGTTCGCCGGGCTGGATGTTGTAGAGGTGGAAGCTGCGGTGGCGGAAGGCCGGCAGGTCCTTGCTCACCGGCACGGCGAGGGGGTAGGTCTTGCCGGTCTTGATCAACTCGGCGGCCTGCTTGACCACCTCGGGGGTGAGCAGGTTGGCGGCGCCGATTTCATCCTGTGCGCCATAGGGCGAGGCTTGCCAGTCGGCGGCCAGTGCACTGTGCGCGGTTGCGGCCAGTGCGGTGGCCAGAAGCAGGGGTTTGAACGCTTTCATGGAATCTCCGAGGTGTGAAATGAAGCCGGGAGATTCTCGGCAGCAGGTGGCTTGGGAAAAAGTAGCGGTCGGGACAATCACTTTTGCCTGCGGGTCAACAGGGCTGCCCATCGCGGGACAAGCCCGCTCCCACAGGAATTGAGCTGGCTTTTAGATTGTTGGATGAGGCCGTTGCTCCTGCCATCACGGTGTCCAGCCACCTGAGAACACTCGACAATCACACCTCCAGGCACCGCTGCAACGCCTCGATAAACACCCCCTCTGCCCGACTCAAGCGTTGCTCGCGGTTCCACAGCAGGTGGATATCCACATCGGCAATGCCTTCATGCGGCGCCAGCTTCCAGAGCAACCCGGCCTGCACATCCGCTGCCACCACATGCTCGGGCAGGCAGCCTATACCGAACCCTGCGATCACCAGCCGACGCACCTCTTCAAGGCTCGGGGAGGACGCGACGATCCTGCCGGAGAATCCTTGCTGGTCGCGGAAGATGGTCAATGGCGAGAGCATGCCGCCAATCTGGTCGCTGGTGAAACTGACGAAATTCTCCCGTTGCAGGTCGCCTTCCTGGGCGCCGAACAGTGCGTGGTGCTTGCCGCAGAAGAAGGCATAGCGCTGGCGCAGGAACAGGCGCTGCTCCAGGCGCGGTTGCGCACGGCGGTTGAGGCTCAGGCCTGCGGTGGCGGTCTTTTCCTGCAGGGCCGCGACGATGTCGGAACTGCGCATCACGTCGATTTCCAACTCCACCCGAGGGTGCTGGCGATGAAAGTCGGCGAGAAAGTCGTCGAAGCGCTCGCTGACGATACGGCTGATCATCAGCAACCGCACCTTGCCCACCACTTCGTCAGCAGGTTGCTCCAGCAGCCCACCGATCTGCGACATCTGTCCATACACCTCGCCGGCGAGCTGGAACAGTTGCTCGCCCGTTTCGGTGAGCACGAAGCGTGGGCCGCGGCGGGCGATGAGCTGGCGGCCGAGTTGTTCTTCCAGGCGTTTGAGCGCCTGGCTCACGGCCGGTTGCGTAAGGTGCAGGCGAGCGGCGGCGCGGCTGATGGAGAGTTCCTGGCCGATCACCCGAAAGGTGCGCAGCAGGTTCCAGTCGAGGCGGTCGTTGAGCAGGCGGTCGGACATGATGGGCTCGAATGATAAGCATGGCTAATAGTTCGAATAATAAATAGAAAATTGACTAATCATAGCCCCGGGTAGATAAATCAAGGGCATGCAGAGGGCCAGTGGGCGCGGGCTTGCCCGCGAAAAGGCCACCCCTGCAGCAAGACCAAGCGCCAGAGAGCGCCACCGTGACCCTCAACTCCTGCCAGAACAACAAGCAAAGGAGCCAGCCCCATGCAGCCTTCCGCTTCGCCCCAGCCGCGCCGGGCCGCGGCCGCCGCGTTCATCGGCACCATGATCGAATGGTACGACTTCTACATCTACGCCACCGCCGCCGCCCTGGTGTTCGGTGCCTTGTTCTTTCCTTCCGACAACAGCCTGTTCAGCACCATGGCGGCCTTCGGCACCTTCGCCGTCGGCTTTTTCGCCCGGCCATTGGGCGGCATCGTGTTCGGTCATGTGGGTGACCGCATCGGGCGCAAGAAATCCCTGGTCATCACCCTGCTGATGATGGGGGTGGTCACCATCGGGATCGGCCTGCTGCCGACCTACGCACAGATCGGCGCCACCGCACCGGTGCTGTTGATCCTGCTGCGTATCGTCCAGGGCATCGCCGTGGGTGGCGAGTGGGGTGGGGCGGTGTTGATGGCGGGCGAGCATGCGCCCAAGGGCCGGCGTACCTTCTTCGCATCGTTCGCCCAACTGGGCAGCCCGGCGGGGCTGATCCTCTCGCTGCTGGCCTTTGGCGCCGTCACCCGCCTGCCGGAAGAAGACCTGATGAGCTGGGGCTGGCGCCTGCCGTTCCTGGCCAGTGCGCTGTTGCTGCTGGTCGGCCTGGCGATTCGCCTGGGGGTCAACGAGTCGCCGGAGTTCATCGCCAGCCGCGAACAGGCGCTCAAGGCCCAGCGCAAGGAGCAGGCGCCGGTGCTGGAGGTGCTGCGTACCGCCTGGCGTCCGCTGTTGCTGTGCATCGGTGCCAATACGCTGGGCATCGCCGGCGTCTACTTCACCAACACCTTCATGATCAGCTACACCACCCAGCATCTGCACCTGGAGCGCTCGCTGATCCTCGAATGCCTGTTCTTCGTGGCGATCATCCAGTTCTGTGTGCAGCCCATCGCGGCCTGGCTGTCGGAGAAGCTCGGCGCCACCCGCTTCCTTGCCCTGATGGCGCTGTTGGCGATGGCCTCGCCTTACCCGATGTTCGTGCTGGTCAGCTCCGGGCAGGGGCCGCTGATCGTGCTCGGTATCGCCCTGGCGGCTGCGTGCATGGCGTCGTTCTACGCGGTGATTGCTGGCTTCGTCAGCGGCATGTTCCAGACGCGCGTGCGCTACACCGCGATTTCCCTGGCCTACCAGGTGTGCGGCGCCATCGCCGGTGGCCTGACGCCGTTGATCGGCACCTGGCTTGCCCATCAGTTCAGTGGCCACTGGTGGCCGATGGCGCTGTTCTACACCTTGATCGCCAGCATCTCGCTGGTCTGTGTACTGGCCCTGGCGCGCCAGTATGCCCACAGCCAGCGCCTCGAGCTGGCCTGAAATCCCGATTCGACTGGAGTACCCATGATGTTGAAAAGCAATGGCGAACGCCTGTGGGCGAGCCTGATGGCCATGGCCGAGGTGGGCGCTACCGCCCGTGGCGGCAGTTGCCGCCTGGCCTTGAGCGAGGACGACAAGGCCGGCCGCGAGCTGTTCGTCGGTTGGTGCCGCGAGGCTGGCCTGAGCCTGTCGGTGGATGCCATCGGTAACCTGTTCGCCCGACGCCCCGGCCTCGAGCCACAGGCTGCGCCCGTGATGATGGGCAGCCACCTGGACACCCAGCCTGAAGGTGGACGCTTCGACGGCGTGTATGGGGTGCTGGCCGGCCTGGAAGTGGTGCGCCGCTTGAACGACCTCGGCATCCACACCCGCAAGCCGCTGGAAATCGCCGTGTGGACCAACGAAGAGGGCGCACGCTTCACCCCAGCGATGTTCGGCTCGGCGGTATTCACTGGCGTGCTCGATCTGCAGCAGGCCCTGGCGATCCAGGATGCCGATGGCATCAGTGTCGCCGAGGCGCTGGCCTCCACTGGCTATGCCGGTGAGCGGCCATTGGGCGGACCGGTGGACGCCTATTTTGAGGCGCACATCGAGCAGGGGCCGATCCTGAAAGACAACGCCAAGAGCATTGGCGTGGTGACGGGCGGTCAGGCGATTCGCTGGCTCGACGTTACGGTCCAGGGCATGGCCGCCCACGCTGGCACCACGCCGATGGCGCTGCGCAAGGATGCGTTGTATGGCGCCGCGCGGATGATCCAGGCGGTGGAGCAACTGGCGGCCGACTTCGCCCCCGAAGGCCTGACCACGGTGGGCGAGCTGTCCATCGGCAAAGCGTCGCGCAATACCATCCCGGGCGTGGTGCGTTTTACCGTCGACCTGCGCCATCACCGCGACGAAGCCATCGAGGCCATGGAACGTCAACTGGGTGAGTTGCTGCAGGTTGTCGCCGCCCAGCGCGGCTTGCGTGTGAGCGTCGCGCGGCATTGGGTCAGCCCGGCCACCCCGTTCGATGCCGAGTGCGTGGCGGCGGTGCAGCACGCGGTCGATGCCCTCGGCCATACCCAGCAGCGGATCGTCAGTGGCGCCGGGCACGATGCGATTCTGCTGGCGCGCTACTGCCCGACAGCCATGATCTTCATCCCTTGCGTGGGCGGCCTGAGCCACAACGAAGCCGAAGACGTGCTGCCCGACGACGCCCGTAACGGCGCCGATGTATTGCTCAACGCCGTGCTGGCCCGTGCCGGCCGTGTCGAACCAGGAGAGGCCTGATGCGCTGCTATTTTCACCCCGAACAACTGCTGCACCATCCGCGCAGCTACTACTCCCGTGGTGCCATGCGCACCCCTCAGGAAGTCCCTGAGCGCGCTCAGCGCCTACTGCAAGCGGCCCGCGACCTGGACATGGACATCCGCCAACCGCAGGATGCCGGCCTCGCGCCGCTCGCCGCGGTGCACGGCGAGCCCTACCTGGCCTTCCTCCAGGAGGCGCACGCGCGCTGGAAAGAAGTGCCCGAGGATTGGGGCGACGAAGTGATGTCGAACATCTTCGTGCGCGAGCCCAACGCCTTGCGCGGCATCCTGGCCCAGGCGGCACGCTACCTGGCCGATGGCAGTTGCCCGGTGGGCGAGCAGACCTGGCGCTCGGCCTACTGGTCGGCGCAGAGTGCGGTCGCCGGGGCCCGGGCGATTCTCGACGGCGAGCGTGCAGCCTACGCCCTGTGCCGTCCGCCGGGGCACCATGCGCGCTTCGATGCCGCAGGCGGTTTCTGCTACCTCAACAATGCGGCCGTCGCTGCTCAAGTATTGCGCGAGCGCTACCACAAGGTCGCCGTGCTGGACACCGACATGCACCACGGCCAGGGCATCCAGGAGATCTTCTACACGCGCAGCGATGTGCTGTATGTCTCGGTGCACGGTGATCCCACCAACTTCTACCCGGGCGTGGCCGGCTTTGCCGATGAGCGTGGCGCAGGCGAGGGCGAGGGTTACAACCTGAACTTGCCGATGGCCCATGGCGCGAGCGAGGGGGACTTCCTGGCGCAACTGGACATTGCCCTGGATGCGCTGAAGGATTTCGATGCCGAGGTGCTGGTGCTGTCGCTCGGTTTCGATATCTACGAACTCGATCCGCAGAGCAAGGTGGCGGTCACGACCCAGGGCTTCGCCACGCTTGGCGAGCGGATTCGCGAGCTGGGGCTGCCATGCCTGATCGTGCAGGAGGGCGGCTATCACCTGCAGAGCCTGGAGGCGAATGCTCAGGCGTTCTTCGCTCAAATGGATGATTGGCGCTGAATTTAGTATGCAAATGGATTGTTTTATGGCGTGGAGTCGCGTTTTTACTCACTAAAACCGGGCAAGCTGCCGTGCAGCTCGCCCGATTCGCCTGTGCCGCTCAGGCCGAGCGTCGTTGAGTCTCGGCCAGGATCGGGGCACTCTGCTCGACCGATTCGAGAATCAGGTCTGCCCCTTTTTCTGCCACCATCATCACTGCTGCGTTGGTATTGCCTGAGGTCACATTGGGGAATACCGAGGCATCGACGATGCGCAGCCCGTCCAGCCCATGCACCGCCAACCGCGCGTCCACCACGCTGGTCGACGGGTCGTTGCCCATCGCGCAACTGCCGCACAGGTGATAGATCGACCCGCAGTTCTCGCGAAAGTACTGCAGCATGCTCGCGTCATCGTCCACTGCCGGGCCCGGCAGCACTTCCTCGACCGTGATCGCCCGCAACGCCGGGGCCTGCATGATCGAGCGCATCAGACGGCTGCCCTGGATGGCCTCGTCGATGTCTTTCTGCGTGCTCAGGTAGTTCGGATCGATCAGCGCAGGCTCACGCGGATCGCGTGAGGCGATGCGGACTTCGCCGCGGCTGGTCGGTCGGCACGGATTGAAGCACAGCAGGAAACCCGAGTAAGGCTCCGGCTGCAGACTGGCCTTGTTGTTCTTGGGAATCTGGTACGACAGCGGGTTGAAGTACAACTGCAGGTTCGGGTGCGCCTGTTGGGCATCGCTGCGGAAGAACCCACCGGACTGGTTGACGCTCAGCGCCAGCGGCCCCTTGCGGGTCAGCAGGTATTGCAGGCCGAGCCGCAGCTTGCCCAGCAGCGAGCCGAACACATCGTTCAAGGTCGGGATATTGGCCTTGTAGTAGTAGCTCACGCACAGGTGGTCTTGCAGGTTCTTGCCCACTGCCGGTAAGTGGTGACGGGTGTCGATGCCGTGCCGGTCGAGCAGGGCGCGGTCGCCGATGCCGGAAAGTTGCAGGATCTTTGGGGTGTCCACCGCACCGGCCGCCAGGATCACCTCGCGCCGGGCACGGAACTCGCGCGCCATGCCGTTCTGCGAAATGCGTACGCCGACCGCGCGCCTGCCCTCGAGCAGCACCTGTTCGACCAAGGCGTGATGCTCGATGTGCAGGTTCGGACGACCCAGCGCCGGGTGCAGGTAGGCGAAGCTGCTGGAGCTGCGTCGTCCATCACGCACGTTGACGTCATAGATGCCGGCCCCTTCGAAGTGCTTGCCGTTGAAGTCTTCGCTGCGCGGATAGCCCAGTTGCTCGCAACCCTCGAGAAACACATCGCAGATCGGATGGGCCTGGCCTTTCATCGGGGTGATGCCGATCGGCCCGCTGGCGCCGTGGTATTCACTGGCCCCGGCCGGGTGCGATTCGAGCTTGCGAAAATACGGCAGCACGTCCTTGAACGACCAGCCCTCGGCGCCATTGGCGGCCCAGTCATCGAAATCATGGGCCTGGCCGCGCACGTAGATCATCGCGTTGATCGAACCCGAGCCGCCTTGCACCTTGCCGCGCGGTGCATACAGGTTGCGCCCGGCCAGATGGGCCTGGGGCTGGGTGTAGTACATCCAGTTGAAGGTGGGGTTGTAGTAGAGCTTGGCGAAGCCCACCGGCAGCTTGAACCATGGCGAGCTGTCCTTGCCGCCGGCTTCGAGCAGCAGCACGCTGTGGCGCCCCGACTCGCTCAGGCGCGCGGCGAGGATGCAGCCGGCCGAGCCTGCGCCGGCGATGATGTAGTCAAAATCGTTCATGTATCGCTAACCCTGTGAATAGAGGGCCGCCCCGAGGCCGGGGCGGCTTGACGCTCAACCTTTGGCCGGCGAGGCGTCCTTGACGTCGACCGGATGCGGCGCCATCTGCAGGTGCAGGCGCTCGCCTTCGTAGCCTGAGTGACGGCGTACCACGTCCATGTCCAGCTCGACCCCGAGGCCCGGCTCGCGGGACGGGATGATGTAGCCGTCCTCCCATTGCAGGGGCTTGTTGAGGATTTCGGCGTGGAAGCCATCCCAGGTGCCGATGCTTTCCTGGATCAGGAAGTTCGGCGTGCAGGCCGCCAGCTGGAAACTCGCCGCCGCGCCGATCGGGCCGTTGTAGAGGTGCGGGGCGATCTGCGCGTAGTAGGCCTCGGCCATGCTGGCGATCTTCTTGCCCTCGAGCAGGCCGCCGCAGCGCCCGACGTTCATCTGCAGGATCGACGCTCCGCCCGCCTGCAGCAGCTTGAAGAACTCGTACTTGGTGGTCAGGCGCTCGCCGGTGGCAATCGGAATGCTGGTCTTGGCCGCGACCTGGGCCATGGCCTCTTCCTGGCCCGGTGGGATCGGCTCTTCGAACCACAGCGGATCGTATTTTTCCAGGCGCTTGGCCAGGCGGATCGCCGACGACGGGACCATTTGCCCGTGGGTGCCGAACAGCAGGTCGCAACGGTTACCCACCGCTTCGCGGATGCGTTTGCAGAAGGTTTCGCAGCGCTCCAGCACCTCCAGCGACAGCTGATGGCCGGAGAACGCGGTGTAGGGGCCGGCCGGGTCGAACTTCAGCGCGGTGAAGCCCAGTTGCATATTCTGCACGGCGCACTCGGCGGCCAGGTCCGGGTCGCTGTAGTCGTACTCGCCCTGGGCGTTGACCGGGTAGAGGTAGGTATAGGAGCGCAGGCGCTCGTGCACCTGGCCGCCGAGCAGCTCGTAGACCGGCTTGTTCGCGGCCTTGCCGATGATGTCCCAGCAGGCCATTTCTAGGCCGCTGACCACGCCCATCATGGTCAGGTCCGGGCGCTGGGTGAAACCGCTGGAGTAGGCGCGGCGGAAGAAGCGCTCGATATGGTGCGGGTCCTGGTCGAGCAGGTAGCGCGCGAACACGTCCTCGATGACCGGCACCATGGCGCGCGGGTGGAAAGTCGCGGCGTAGATCTCGCCGACGCCCTCGATGCCGCAGTCGGTCTTGAGGGTGACGAACAGCCAGTACATGCCGCCGACATGCGGCGGTGGCACGGCCACCACGTGGGTTTGCAGGGATACGATCTTCATGCTTTGCCCGCCTTGGACTTGATGCGTTTGTTCAGGATGAGGGTGGCGACGACGCCGAGCAGGCCCATCACCACGACGTAGGAGAAGTAGATCTGGTAGCCGAAGAAGCCTGGGAAGTGATCGATGATCCAGCCGTTGAGCAGGGGCAGGAACACGTCAGGCGAGTAGCCGACCAGGGAGATGATGCCGATCGCCAGGCCCGTGACCCGCAGCGGCACCTGGCAGTCGTCGAGGATGGCCCAGTACAGGCCGCGGATGGCGTAGGTCATCAGGCCGATGAAGATCACCAGGAACACCAGCACGCCCAGCACCCGCAGGCTCGGCAGCACGATCAGGCCGATCATGCCGACGGCGGCGAGGACCATGGCCCAGGCCAGCACGCCGGTCTTGGAGAAACGGTCACCCAGCCAGCCGCCGCCGATGCCGCCCAGCGGGCGCATCCACAGCTTGATGGTGGTGATCAGGCCGGCGGCGGTGGCGCTGAGGCCGAAGCCGCCCTCTTGCAGGTAGGCCGAGAAGCTGTAGGTGGCCCAGAAGAAGTGGTAGCCGCAGAACACGATGGCGGTGACCAGCCACAGTTCCGGGATCGCCATCAGGGTGCGCAGGTCGTGCAGCAGGTTGGCCTTTTCGCGGGCCTTGATGGTGTCGGCCTTGACCTGCGGGTCGCGAACCAGCATCAGCGCCAGGCCCAGGATCACGCAGCAGGCGGCGTAGAAGTGGATGACCCGGGTCAGGCCCACGGCACTGCCGCCGGCACTGTCGGCGACCTGGGCGAACAGGGCGATGGCGATGGTCGCCAGCAGCGCCTCGACCAGGCCTCGGCCGCCATCGAGCACACCGAAGAAGCGGCCTTGTTCGCTTTCGCCCGCGATCATCTTGACCCGCTTGATCAGCGAGGCCCAGAAGGTCAGGCCGGTGGTGATGCCAAAGCCGCAGAAGATCGCCAGCAGCGCTTCGAAGCCTGGCAACTGGGCGTACCAGACGCCGAGCAGGCCGGTGCCGACCAGCGAGAAGCTGATCAGGAAGCGCGGTGAAATGCGGTCGGCGAGCCAGCCGCTGGGCAGGTAGCTGACCAGGAAGGCGGTGCCGAGGATCGAGTACAGGTAGCCCAGCTCGCTGTTGCTGATCGACAGCGCCTCGAGCATGGTGCTCTGATACACCTGGCGCAGGTACAGCATCGGGTAGATGGCGCCAGCGGCCAGCACCAGCAGGGCCAGTTGCAGGTAGCGCGAGAAGTTGGCAGAAGTGCTGGGCACGCTGAGCGCCTCGGTATTTATTGTTTTTTTCATTGTTGTTCTCGTGGGCGGATCTGTCGTCGGGGTTGTCGCAGGGCAGTGGAGCAGGGCACGCAGGCAGCGTGCCCTGCGCGGGTCAGTACTTGAGGACCACCAGGCGGGTCTGGGTGAATTCGAGCATGCCGTGCTTGCCGTCATCGCCGCCCAACCCCGAGCGTTTCCAGCCGGCGTGGTAGCCCTGGTAGGGGTCGGCAGGGGTGCGGTTGACGTACAGCTCGCCGGCTTCGATGGCGTTGGCCAGCTTCATGGCGCTGCGGTAGTTCTCGCTGTAGAGCACCGACGACAGCCCGAACTGGTGGTCGTTGGCCATGGCCAGGGCTTGGTCGAGGGTGTCGTAGGCCACTACCGGCAGCACCGGGCCGAAGGTCTCTTCCTGGACGATCTCCATGTCCTGGCGGCAGCCGCTGAGCAGCGTGGCCGGGTAGAAGTTGCCCGGGCCCTCGGGCAGGTAGCCGCCGGCTTCGATGTGGGCCCCGGCCGCGACGGCGCGCTGCACCTTGGCGTGGATCTCCTCGCGCGAGCCTGCACTGATCAGCGGGCCCATGCAGGCGGCATCCTCGGCGCGGTTGCCGATGCGCACGGCGGCGAATTTGTCGCGCAGCAGGGCGAGGAAGCGCTGGTGTACGCTGGCCTGCACATAGACGCGCTCGATGGCGGTGCACAGTTGGCCGCAGTGGGTGGTCTTGGAGGCGACGATGGCGGCGGCAGCGGCCTCCAGGTCGGCATCGGGCTCGATGATGGCCGGGGTCTTGCCACCCAGTTCCAGCGACGGCTTGGCGATGTTGGCCTTGCAGTATTCGAGCACCGTGCGCCCGGCGCGTACGCTGCCGGTGAGGGTGATCATGCCGACCGCCGTCTGGGTGCAGAGGGTGGCGGCGACATCGTGCTGCATGGCCAGGATGTTGATCACCCCGTCGGGCAATTGCGCCTGCTGCACGGCGCGGGCGATGGCAAAGGCCGACAGTGGGGTGTTGTTGCTTGGGCGCACGACCACGGTGTTGCCGGCGATCAGCGCCGGGGCGACCTTGCGCAGCAGGGTGTAGACCGGGTAGTTGAACGGGATCAGGCAGGCGACCACGCCGATGGCTTCGCGCTTGAGCAGGATGGTTTCGTCGCGGGTGTCGCTGGGGATCACTTCGCCTTCGATGCGGCGTGCCCATTCGGCGTGGTAACGGGTGATCTCGGCGGCGTACAGCGCCTCGTTGCGGGCTTCGCCGGGGGCCTTGCCGGATTCGCAGGCCAGCGCTGCACCGATGTCGTCGGCGCAGGCTTCGAGGGCGTCGGCCAGGCGGCGCAGGTGCTGGGCACGCTCGATCGAGGGCAGGGCAGCCCAGCTGCGCTGGGCGCGGCTGGCGGCTTCGACGGCCTGGATGGCCTGGGCAGGGCTGGCAGCGCTGACGCTGCCGACCACCTCGTCGGTGGCCGGGTCGAACACGCTCAAAACGGGCTGTTCGGGGGCGACGACGAAGCGACCGTCGATGAAGTTGTGTTCTGTACGCATGAAGGTGTCCGCTTGCGGGGTGAACGGGCCCACAAGGGCTGGCGAGCGGGCACGGGGCGACGCGGGCTCAGCGGTTTTTCTTGTGGGTTATGGCGGACAATTTGTCGCAGGCAGGGGCGGGGAACAAACGATTAATGCGTGGGGGTAATGTGCTTAAAACGCATGTTACTTGAGGGGGCGGCTTCGCGGGCTTGCCCGCGATGGCGGCGCCGGCTATTCGCAGGCCGCCACTTCCGATGGCCCACCCAGGTTGCGCTCGGCCAGCCACACCTCCTGCATCAGCCACTCGCGAAACTGCTCCACATGCGCGGGCAATTGCTGGTCCGGGCGGGTCACGAACCAGTACGACTGGTGGCCGTCGACCTGCACGTCCAGCACCTGCACCAGTTGCCCGGCAGCCAGCTCCCTGGCGACCATCTGCCGGTCGGCGATGGTGATGCCGAGCCCGTCGATGGCGGCGCGAATGGCCATGTCCAGCAGGTCGAATTCATAGCCGCCACGCAGGTCAACGCCCTGGATCCTGGCAGCGTCCAGCCAGTGGCGCCAGGTCAGGAAGCGCTGGTCCTCGCGGGCCAGCACGTGCAGCAGGGGCATGTGATGCAGGTCGACCCGGCGCTCCTCCTGCTGGGCCAGCAGCGAGGGCGAACACACCGCGATGTGCCGTTCGTGCATCAGCAGCGAACTGTCCAGGCCGTCCCATTCGCCATTGCCAAAACGGATCGCGCAGTCGAGGGTGGCGATTTCCGCGAGGTTGTCCTGCAGTTGGGTGGTGAGTGTCACTTCTAGCCCCGGACACGCCTCGCGCAGGCGCCCAAGACGCGGCAGCAGCCAGCGGCTGGCGAAGGTTGGCGGGGCGTTGAGACGGATGCGCGTGGGGTGCTGGCGTTGCTGGATGCCGCGTACGGTCAGCTCGATACGGTCGAACGATTGCTGCAGGGCATTGAGCAGCGTACGCCCGGCGTCGGTGAGCTGCAGGTGATGGTGGCGGCGCTGCAACAGCGATTCGCCAAGCTGTTCCTCGAGCTGGCGCACCTGGCGGCTGACGGCGCTTTGGGTGACGTTGAGCAGTTCGGCGGCGCGGGTGAAGCTGCCGGTGCTGCCGGCCACCTCGAAGGCTTTGAGGGCGTTGAGTGCCGGGATCTTGCGTTTCACTCGCCGTGTCTCCTGGTGGGAGTGGGGCCGCACAGCGGCCCGGGGTTTTCAGAAGTAATAGCCGATGTTCATGTACAGCTGGTTCTCCCAATGGTCGGTGCCGCCCTGGGCGAGGCTTTCGGTGTAGCTGCTGCCGCCGATGTACGGATCGTTGCGCCCGTTCAGCCACTCCACCGCGATGTAGAAGCTGCGCACCGAGAACGAGGTGCCGAGGATGAAGCGTTCGGAACTGTCGAAGCCGGATGCAGACTTGTCGAAGCGGCTGTAGTTGCCATACAGGGTGACTCCGCTGATCCAGTCGCCGAGAAAGGTGCCGGGCACGCTGTAGCTGAGGTCGCCGACGTACAGGTTACCGCGACTGGCGACGTTGTAGGTGCCGTCGTAGCCACCGAAGGTCACTCGCTCGCTGTTGTCCGGGTTGCGTGGCGACATCTGCTGGCGCGCGGCAAGCATCTGCACGCCCCAGGGGCCGTTCTTGCCCAGATAGTGCACGCCGATCACGTTGCGTCGGCCGTCGTCGTGGGTGTCGCGGTTTTCCAGGCGCGAGGTCAGGCCCGAGATGCCGGCCTCCGATTGCCAGTCGCCGAGCTTGAACGAGCGCGCCAGGCGCGCCACGGCGATCTGCCGCTCCTGGTTGCGGCTGCCGTTGGCGACATAGTCGTCGGCCGAGGTCACCACGCTGGAGTAGGTGGTGCCGTTGCTGGTGCCGCGGCCAGGCCAGGCGGGGCGTCCGTAGAGACCCAGTTGCAGGTTCCAGTCGCCTTGCTGGTGGATGTACTTGGCGCCTACCGCCTCGACGTCCTCAAGCCCGATCACGTTGCCCAGGGTCTCGTAGAAGGTGCTGCCGAAATACGGCTGCAGGCCGAAGGGGATCTTGTTCAGGCCGACCTGGACCTGGCGGTTCTCGTCGAACTTATAGCCGACCCAGACGTACTCGGCGAACTGGATATCGCCGACCTTGTCGCTGTACTGGTAGGGGTAGGCCTTGCCATAGAAGCGATAGCGCACTGCGCCGATCCAGCTCTCCGAGTCGTAGTTGGCGCGCAGCATGATGGTGTCCAGGCCGGCCTTGTCGATCTTGCGGTCCGGGTCGTGGTCAAAGCGTGCGCGGATCGCGCCGCCGACGTCGAGGTTCTCGGTGATCGGCACAGCCTGTGCTGCGGCGCTGAGGGTCAGCAGGACGGGAAGCAGGGTGTGACGCAACGGAAGTGCGGGCATGGGTGGGGGCACCTTTGGTGGTTTCTTGTCGTTATCGGGGCCGCTGTGCGGCCCAATCGCGGGACAAGCCCGCGATTGGGGCGACCCTATCCAACGCCCGTGCCCCGGCACAAACGAGCATTACGCAGCGGTAACCCGAGAAAAACGCATGTTTGCAGGCAGTCGCGCCCCTGTAGAATCGCCCTACAAAAACAACGATCAGCAGAGCCCCACCATGCGCACCCTGCCGCCTTTGAACATGCTCAAGGTCTTCGAGGAAGTTGCTCGCCACCGCAGCTTCAATCGCGCCGCCGATGCGCTGAACGTCACCCAGGGCGCCATCAGCCGACAGATCAAGCAGTTGGAGGATTACCTGGGCGTCGTGCTGTTCGTCCGCGGCCCGCGTGGCCTGACCCTGACCGAGGCAGGCAACGCCCTGGCCCCGCACCTGGGCGAGGCGTTCGATCGCATCGAGCGGGCGCTGGAGGCGGTGCGCGTGCCGAATCTGCGCCAGCGCCTGCGTATCCTTGCGCCACCGACCTGGGCCACCCGCTGGCTATCGCCACGCCTGCGCGGCTTCATGCAGCGCTACCCGGACATCAGCCTCAGCGTCACCAGCCAGCGTGATGACGAGCACCCCGGCGAACTCGACTGCCGCATCCTGTTCAGCCGTGAAGGCGAGGGCACGGGCAATCGCCGTTTGCTGGTGATGGAACGGCACATCGCCGTGGCCAGCCCCGAGCTGTTCCAGGATGGCCGTGAGCCTTGTCTGCGCGATCACCCGCTGCTGCACATCCTCCACGAAGGCCGCCGCCTGCGGGTGTGGGAGAACTGGCTGGCGGCCACAGGGCGCAGCGATGTCGATGCCGACTGCGGCATCGAGTTCGGCACCCTCGACCAGGTGATCCACACCGCCCTGGCCGGCGGCGGCCTGGCGGTGATCGACCGGCAGATGATCGAGCGTGAGCTGGCCAGCGGCAGCCTGCTGCCGATCACCCCGGTGGAGGTGATCGGGCCTTATGGCTACTGGATGGAGGTGCCGGGTGACAAGCGCGGGTTGTCGAAGGTGGAGCGCTTTGCCGATTGGCTGGCAGTGGTGAGCAATCCTTGAGATTGCGGCGTCTTTCTTCGCGGGCAGGCCTGCTCCCACAGGGATGGACTGCCCCCGAAAAGTTGGACAGTTCTCCTGTGCGTCAATGGGGCGGCCAGGCACCGTGGCTGCGTTCTCAATCGCTCCGCGCCTGGCCCATCAGCGCTTGTCGAGGGCTGGCCCGGCCTGTCGGCGCAAGGCCTTGGCGCGTTTTTCGAGGATCAGGTAGGTGACCACCGCCAACAGCAGCGGGATCAGGTAGTACAACGTTCGATAGCCCAGCAGTGCGGCCACCAGCGTGCCCTGGCCGAGCTGGCCGTGAAGCAGGGCGAGGAACACGGCCTCCAGCACGCCGAGCCCGGCGGGTATATGGGCGACCACGCCCGCCACGCAACTGATCAGCAACACACCCAGCACCGAGGGATAGAACAGCTCCGGTGGCAGCAGCAGATGGATCAATGCCGCCATCAGCGCCCAGTTGCTTGCGCCCAGGGCCACTTGGCACAACGCCAGGCGCAGGCTCGGCAGGGTGACTTCATGCCCGCGCAGGTTCCACGTGCGCCGCTTGGCGAAGGCGCAGGCGAACAGATAGGCCAACGCGACCACGATCATCAGGACGCCGATCAGGCGCAGGCCGCCAGCGCCTACCGTCCAGCTCTGCGGCAGCTTGACCAAGCCCAAGGCGAATACGATGCCGGCCAACAGCAGGTAGCCCATCCAGTTGGTCAGCAGCCCCAGGGTGAGGATGCGGGTGATGGTCGGGGTGTCCAGGCCCAGCCTGCCGTACAGGCGGTAACGCAGGGCCACGCCACCGACCCAGGTGGTGAAATTGAGGTTGAATGCATAGCAGACGAATGCTACCGGCAGCACCTGCCGGGCCGGCAGGCGGTGTCCGGTATAGGCGCGGGCGAGCAGGTCGTAGCTGGCGAACACCAGGTAGCTGCACAGAGCCAGCAGCAACCCCAGCACCAGGGTCGAGGGCCGGTAGGCCCGTAGCGACTGGCTGACTTCGTTCCAGTCCAGGTTGCGCGCCAGGGTGAACAGCAGTACCGGGATCAACACCAGGAACAGCACGGTCAGCAGGCGTTTGCCCCAGGTCTTCCAGCGTGCCGTGGCCATCAGGTCTTGCCCTCTTGGTAGTCGGCCGGAGCCTCGCTTTCGCTTTGCAGCGACTGCAGGCGTTGCCGGTGTGCCGGTAACCAGCCAGCGATGCGCGGAAAATAGCGGGTGATGTGGAAGCCCAGGAAGACCAACGGGGCGCGCCACCAGTAGCCACGCACCATGCGCTCCAGCGTCACGGCCTTGCACTGCTCGCGGGTCAGTGCGCTCAAGTGCTGGTAGAGCAGATCGTTGAACGCACGGTCGCGGATCAGCAGGTTGGCTTCGAGGTTGAACGACAGGCTCAGCGGGTCGAGGTTGCTCGACCCCACCGTGGACCAGTCGTCGTCCACCAACGCCACCTTGCCGTGCAGCGGGCGCTGGCAGTATTCGTGGATGCGCACATCGTCGCGCAACAGGTAGTTGTAGAGCAGCCGGGAGAGTGTGCGGACCCAGCGCATGTCTGGCTGCCCCTGGAGGATCAGGGTTACCTCGACCCCGCGCCGAGCGGCGTTGCGCAGCTCGCGCAGCAGGCGGTAGCCGGGGAAGAAGTAGGCGTTGGCCACGACGATACGCTGCCTGGCTTCACGGAAGGCCTGCAGGTAGCAGACTTCGATATCGTTGCGATGGCGCCGGTTGTCGCGTTCCACCAGCACGGCACTGGCCGGGCCTGCAGCGATACCGTTCGGTTGGATTCGACTGGCGGCGTCCAGCACGGGGGCGAGCAATCGGCAAGAGGACGCGTGAAGCTGGCCCACCACGGGGCCGACGACCTCCACGGCATAGTCCTGTTTGGCCTGCGGGCCGAAATCGCCAAGGTGATCGGCGCTGTAATTGAGACCGCCGATGAACGCGCGCTGTCCGTCGATCACCAGGATCTTGCGGTGCAGGCGACGGAACAGGTTGGTGCGCATGCCGGCCAGCCGTGGTTGCGGATCGAACGAATGGAAACGGACCCCGGCCGCAGTCATCGAGGCGATGAACTCGTCGGGCAGGTCGGCGGTGCCGTAACCGTCCACGGCCACCTCGACCCTTACCCCACGCCGTGCGGCGTCGATCAGGGCCTGGCGCAAGGGCTGCCCGACCTTGTCGTCGTAGATGATGAAGGTTTCCAGGAGAATCTCCTCGCGAGCCTGGGCCATGGCCTCGAACACGCGTGGATAGTACTGCTCGCCGTTGATCAGCAACTGGACGTGGTTGCCGTCGCTCCAGGACAGCTTCATAGCGTCACCTGCGCTACCAGCGGGGCGTGGTCGGAGAGGTGCGTCCACGGGTATCTGGACAGCACCCGGGCTTCGCAGGCCTGTGCGTTGCGCATATAGATGCGATCCAGGCGCAGCAGCGGCAGGCGGGCGGGAAAGCTGCGCGCCGGCTTGCCGAAGGCTTCGACCAGATGCCTCGAGAGGCGCACATCTGCTTTCAGACGCCAGTCGTTGAAGTCGCCAGCGACGATGACCGGCTCGCCCGACGGCAGGCTGTCGAGCAACGCCAGCAGCAGGCCGACTTGCCGCTGGCGGTGCTCTTCGCGCAGACCCAGGTGCACGCAGATCGCGTGCACCTGCTCATGGCCGGGCACTTCGAGCTGGCAATGCAGCAGGCCGCGTTCTTCGTTGCCGTGGATCGTGACGTCAAGGTTGTCGTGGGCGCGGATCGGAAACTTGGACAGCAGGGCGTTGCCATGGTCGCCATGGGGATAGATCGCGTTGCGTCCGTAGGCGAACTGCGGCCACATGCTGTCGGCGAGGAATTCGTACTGAGGTGCCGTCGGCCAGGTCGGGTGGCGCTCGGCATGCTGCTGATGGCTGCCGTGTACCTCCTGCAGGAACACCAGGTCGGCCCCGGTAGCGCGTACCGCCTCACGCAGCTCCGGCAGGATGAAACGGCGGTTGAACAGGGTGAAACCCTTGTGCACGTTGAGGGTCAGCACCGTCAGGCGGTGTACGGCGGTCACCTTGTCGATGATGCAGCGGGGGGCGGGCAAAGTTCCGTTCATAGCGGCTCCTGCGGATCGACGCCGGGCTCTGTCACCAATTCGCCGTCAAGGCCGAGCTTGCCAAGCAGGCGACGGGCATCGTACGGGGCATGCACTTTCTGGTCATTGTCGAAGTAGCAGTACACGTCACGGGAAGCGCGCTTTGCCGGGGCGCGGCGCACGACGCGCTGGGCATCCTCCGGCTGGCCGCCCGCAGCCCAGGCCTGGATACGCATACGCCAGCGGCGCAGCGCGCTGGCGGTATAGCCGCTGCTGTAGAGCTCGACATCGCCATGCAGGCGCAGGTACATGAAATCGGCCGTGACTTCCTCGACATAGGGCCATTTGCCCGCGCTGTCAGCGACCACCAGGGCGACCTTGTGTTTGCGCAGCAGGTCGATGAAGGTATCGCAGAGGAAACTGGGGTGGCGGATTTCCACGGCGTGCCGCAGGCGTGAGTTGCCCTTGACGGTCGCCCCCCCGTTGCCTTGCAGGCGCTCGGCGGCCTGGCGGGCAAGGCGGCGGGCGGCAGAGCGGTCATGCGGGAGCTTGGCCAGAAAGTCGCTGAAGCGCTGCACGTCGAATTTCAGGTTAGGGGGAAACTGCCAGAGGAAAGGCCCAAGTTTGTCACCCAGCAGCAGCGGGCCCGACGCGAAGAAGTTGGCCAGCGCTTCGTCGATCTCGCGAAGCCTGCGCACATGGGTGATATAGCGTGGGGCCTTGACCGAGAACACGAAATCCTCTGGCGTCTCGTCACGCCAGCGGTCGTAGCGTTCCGGAGTCTGCAGCGCGTAGAACGAGCCATTGATCTCGATGCTGTTGACCGCCCGCGAGGCAAACGCCAGCTCGTCGTCCTGGCGCAGCCCCTTGGGGTAGAAGTCCTTGCGCCATGGGCCATAGCGCCAACCGGAAATACCAATGCGGATCTCGCTCACCACAGCCCCCTGTATTGATGTACTCATCAGTAGCGACCCGTGGCGGATCGAGAGGGTTCAGCAGGATTGACGAGTGGCGCTACCTGGAAAGCGCCGGGCCTTCAGCCGGCGGATTGCTCTTCTGGGGGACCTGGCCTTCCGGCCATTCGGGTGCCTCTTGTTGGGGATCGGGCGCAGGTATCTTCTCGCCGGGATCGTGTGGGACTTCATCGACATAAGGATCTGGATGATTGGGGTCGCTCATGGTCGGTCTCCTGGGCAGGTAGGTCAGTCGCTTTTATCAACCATGAGGGTGTACCTCTGGTCGAACACAGGAAGGCCTGTGTTCAGTTGTGACCAGGGCGCGAGTCATCGCACTGCAAAGATTCTCGGATTTCCAGACCAGTTGCCTGAAGGACCGCCGGACAAAAATTTAGCGGGTGAACAACAGCAGTGCAGGGAGTGGCCTTCAGCGGTGCTGAGCCCGTTCAATAGGGCACCGACCCGCACAGTGTCTCTATGGCCTCGACCAGGTCGTCATAGCCCACCGGTTTGTTCAGGTGGCGGTCGAAGCCCGACTGGCGTGAGCGGTACTGGTCGGCGCTGGCGCCGTAGCCGGTCAGGGCAATGGCCGGTGTGTAGCGCAGGTGTTCCAGGCCCCGTAGCGCCTTGATCAGGGCATGACCGTCCATTACCGGCATGCCGATATCGGACAGGATGATCTCGTAGCGTCCGTCGGCGGCGGCCTCGAGCGCTGCTTGCGGGTCGCTGTAGGCCTCGACATTCGCACCTTCCATCTCCAGCAACTGCTGCATGACCTCGAGGATTTCCTTCGAGTCGTCTACCAGCAGCACCTTGATACCATCCAGGCGTCCGTCGCTGGCCTGCTCGGGAGCATCTGGCGTGGCCTGGCGCTCGGGCGCGCACAACGGCAGGGAGACGGTGAAGGTGGTGCCGCAACCAAGCCCCGCAGAATACGCCGCGACCGTCCCGCCATGGGCCTCGACCAACTGGCGCACCAGCGACAGGCCGATACCCAGCCCTTCGCGGCTGTTGCCGGACAACTGCGGTGCGGCCTGGGTGAACAGGTCGAAAACGCTCTCGAGGCTATCCTCGGTCAGCCCCACGCCCTGGTCGATCACCTCTAGCTGGGCCTGGCTGTCTCGCCTGGCGAGCACCACGCGAATCTCGGTGCCTGCGGGGCTGAACTTCAAGGCGTTGTTCAGGAGGTTCCAGATGATCTGCTCGAGCCGCGTGCCATCGGCCTCGACGTGAACGGGCGCGCCATCGGCCGGCAACACCAGGCGCACGGTGCAAGTATGCTGCTCGTTGAGCACCACCGCATGGATCCCCTGCAGCACTGCGCACAGGTCGATCACCTCGGTCTTGAGCTTGAGCTTGCCGGTGCGGATGCGGGCGACATCGAGCAGGTCGTCGATGATTCGTGCCTGACTGGATACCGCATCACAGATGATCCCGACCGCCTTGCTGGCGGCACTGGCGGACTTCACCGAGGGCGAGCGCCGCAGGATCTCGGCGTTGAGCTGGATCAGGTTCAGCGGGTGCTTGAGTTCGTGGGACATGACGGCGAAGAACTCGTCCTTCATGTGGCTGCTGCTCTGCGACTCGGCCAGTTGCTTGCTCTGTTCGTCGTGCAGGCGCTTGTGGCCGGTGAGGTCGCGGGCGATCTTCACGTAGCCGCGCAGGCTGCTGCCCTTGAGGCGGGACACTTCGCCGCTGCAGTAGAAGCGGCTGCCATCCTTGCGCACGTGCCAGCGCTCGTCCTGGCCGCGGCCATGGAGGCGGGCGCTGCGCAGCTCGCGCTCTGGCACACCGCTGGCCTGGTCCTGCTCGGTGAAGATCAGTTGGTAGTGGTGGCCGAGGACTTCGTCCTTGCCATAGCCGAAAATCAGCGCGGCACCGGTATTCCAGTCAGTGATCAGGCCGTGTTCATCAAGCAGGATGATGGCGAAGTCATGGGTGCTTTCCGCTACCAGGCGCATGCGTTCCTCGCCCTGGCGCAAGCGTTCCTCCGCGGCGCGGCTCTGGCTGATGTCGATGAAGGTCAGTACGGTGCCATCGACATTGCGCTCGCTGGCCCGGTAGGGCAGCAAGCGGGCCAGGTACCAGTGCTGGTTGTGGCCGACCACCTCGCGTTCGATAGTGGTCTCGCGCTCGACCACCGCACGGGCGTCGTCGGCCAGGCCAGGGTAGTCGAGACGATGGGTGATATCGAGTAGCGAGCGCCCGGTGTCCACCGGCAGCATGCTGAAGATGTCCGCGGCGCGGGGCGTGAACCAGCGGATGCACAGGTTGCGGTCGACGAAGACCGTGGCGATGTCGGTCGAGGCGATCAGGTTGCTGAGGTAGTCGTTGACCTTGTCGGTCTCCTCGACCTTGGTCTTGAGCTCGTAGTTGACCGTCAGCAATTCTTCGTTGATCGACTGCAGCTCTTCCTTGCTGGTTTCCAGTTCCTCGCTGGCCGAACGCAGCTCCTCGTTGATCGCTTGCATTTCCTCGTTGGAGGCAGTCAGCTCCTGGCTGGAAAACTCCGATTGCTCAATGGTCTCCTGCAGTTGCAGCCGCGTGCGATGCAGTTCGCGCTCCAGGTTGCTCAACACCATGCCTTCGGTCTGCTCGACGGCGGCGCTGGTACTGGCGCTGCTGTCGACTTCGATCGCCTGGAACACCACCAGCAGGCAGTCGGTGCCACTGGGGTCGTCCTGGTGCGGCTGCACCAGGATTTGCACGGCCGTGGGATGTTCGTCGAGGCTGACCGAGACACTGCGCGAGGTCACCGCCTGGCCGCTGCCTTGCGCCTGCAGCAAGGTACTGCGCAAGGCCGGTCGCAACGGCGCGATGATCAGGCTGAGCAGGTTGTGGCTGAGCTCGCCACCGGCGTGGTGCAAGAAGCGCCCGACACCTTCACTCATGTGCAGGATATTGCCCTCGGTATCGATCACCAGGCTGGGCGGCGTGCAGCGGGCGAGGGCGCGGTGATGGATCTCGGCGTAGGACAAGCGGCGACTGCTGCGTGCGCGAGCCGGTGGTGCGAGCGCAGGCTCCGGGGCCTGCAGGCGCGGCGGATGGCTGGTGGTCTGCACTTCCCGGGCGCGGAAGATGCGGTTGCGTTTGTCCACGGCGACGAACAGGTCGGCCGCAAGGTCCGTCGACTCGGAGCTGCCAAGGAACAGATGGCCGCCTGGACGCAGGGCGAAATGGAACAGGCGCAGGATATCGCGCTGCACCTCGCGGTCCAGGTAGATCAGCAGGTTGCGGCAGACGATCAGGTCGAGCTGGGAGAATGGCGGATCGGACAGCAGGTTGTGACGGGCGAACAGGACCTTTTCCCTGATTTCCTTGCGCACCCGCAAGTGCTGGTCCTCCTTGATGAAGAACTGGCGCAGGCGTGCCGCCGACACGTCGGTGGCGATGGCGTCCGGATACCGGCCGGCGCGACCGATGTTGATGGCGCGTTCGTCGAGGTCGGTGGCGAATACCTGTACTTGGGCGCTGCGCTGTTCCACCGCCAACTGCTCGGTCACCAGCATCGCCAGGCTATAGGCCTCCTCGCCGGTGGAGCAGCCTGCTGACCAGAGGCGTACCTCGTGCGCGGACTCTTCACTGGCATCCTTGTTGACCAGGCCCGGCATCACATGGCGCTGCAACGCCTCGAACGCCTCGCGATCGCGGAAGAAGTTGGTCACTCCGATCAGCATGTCGGCCAGCAGTGCCCGCGACTCCTCCGGGTGGTGCTGCAGGAAGTCGAGATAGCCGGCCAGCTCTGTCTGGCCGGTGACATGCAGGCGGCGTTCCAGGCGGCGCAGTACGGTGGCGCGCTTGTAGTGGCTGAAGTCGTGTCCGGTCTCGCCTTGCAGCGTCAGCAGGATCTCATCCAGCAGCGGGTCGCTCGCCGCCGGATCACCCTCGCGCTCTCCCAATGGCGGCGGCAGGCTGTCGTCTTCGATTTCCGGCAGTTTCACCTGGCGCGCCGTGCGCCACAACTCGACCAGGCGCGCAGGCATTTCAGCTACTGGCAGCAGCAGGTCAACCATGCCGGTGGCCAGCGCCGCACGGGGCATGTCGGGGTACTCGGCATCATCGGGTGCCTGCACCAGGGTCACGCCACCTTGTTCCTTGATGCGCGACAGGCCTACGGCGCCGTCGCTGCCGGTTCCCGAGAGCACCACGCAGAATGCATGGTCCTTGTGCACGTCGGCCAGGTCGCGAAAGAACAGGTCGATGGCCACATGATCGCCGCGGCCGCGCTTGGCTGGGCTGACCCGCAGGTAGCCGTCGTTGGTCGACAGGCGATTGGCTGGCGAGATCACGTAGACATGGTTGCGTTCGATCGGCACCGGCTCGCTGACCTGGCGTACCGGCATGCGGGTGACCGCCTGGATGATCCGGTCAGCCTGGCTCTGGTGATGGGGGGAGAGGTGCAGGACGACAACGAACGCCATGCCGGAGTCGTCCGGGGCGTGCCGGAAGAACCGGCGGATCGCTTCCAGGCCGCCGGCCGAGGCGCCGATGCCGACCACGGGGAAACCCAGATGGCTGGGGCTGAGCGCCGGATTGTGCGGCGAGGCGAGGGACGGTTTGCTGGACGACTTCATGGCATCAGCCTTGTTCGGACCTGGAAATGGCCTGGGGCGAATCGCCGGGCACTGGGCGCAGATTATAGGCTGGCGCTCACTTTGGCGATGAGCGGTTGCCCTCAAGGAGGGCCAGATGCTCGATGGCCTCCTGATAACGCTCGGCTGCCTTGCGCCGCAGCTCCTGGTAATGGCCGAAGTCGAAGGCGTCGAGCCCGACGCCTTCGAGTAGGGCAAAGGCTGCGCGGTCGAGTTCATAGGCGCTGGCGAACAGCCGGCGATTCTGCTCCAGAGCGAGCTGTTGGCAGGCGCGGGTCATGGGCATGGGAGCTCCGGTAGCCGAGGTGGTATTCAGACCTATGACTACCGCGCAGGCAAATAAGTGCGAACGTTTTGACCGGATAGCTCGACCGGCAGCTCTTTTCGATTTCGGCTGCGACCAACGACTGTGCCCGTGGCTTGGAGGCGAATGGCAAAAAACTGTACATGCCAATAAAATATCTGTACATCATGCTATCTTTGTACAGTATTGGGCCGCGCTTGAGGTCAATATGGTTCACCGTGCTCGTTGGACGTGCCTTTGCCTGCTGATCGTTGCGTTTTCGGCGACGGCGGACTGGCGCTCGCAGTTGCCCGGTGCGCAGCGGTTGGGTGCGGGTGAGTTCACTTGGTTCGGCCTGCGTCTTTACACCGCCCAGCTATGGACGCTGGCGCCGGCGCTGGACTGGAACCAGCCGTTCGCCCTCGAGCTTCTCTATCACCGGTCGTTGTCCAAGGACACGCTGGTACAGGCCAGCCTCGAGGAAATGCATCGTCTCAACGCTGGCGGCATTGCGCCGCAGCAACGCCCGGCTTGGACCCAGGCGCTTGAAGCGGCATTCGTGGACGTGCGCCCCGGGATGCGAATTACAGGCTTGTACCTGCCGGGGCAGGGTTGCCGCTTTTACGTCGACGGTGAATTGAGCCGCGAAATCACTGACCCGGCCTTTGCCCGGGCGTTCTTTGCCATCTGGCTCGATCCACGTGCCAGGGATCCACAACTGCGTCAGCGCCTGCTCGGGCTGGCTGGCAGTGAACGAGGACGCTGAATATGTACAAAGCACTGTTGCTGGCGTTGTGTCTGCTTCTGGGCAGCTGTGGCAATGTCGGGGTCGAACGCTATGCCCAGGAGCAGCCCAAGCTCGACCTGGTGGCGTTCTTCTCGCGGCCGGTACAGGCCTGGGGGATGTTCCAGAAGCGCTCCGGTGAGGTAATCAAGCGCTTTCATGTGCGCATCGATAGCCGTCGTGAAGGTGAGCATCTGATCCTCGAAGAACATTTTCTGTACAGCGATGGCACCCGTCAGGAACGCACCTGGCGGTTAGTGCCCGACGGCCCTGGCCGCTGGCGCGGAACGGCGGGGGACGTCATTGGCGAGGCGAGGGGGGAAGTGGCGGGTAACGCGTTGCGCTGGCGTTATCAGCTTGACCTGCCTGTCGATGGGCGTAACTGGCAAGTGGACCTGGACGACTGGATGTACCTGATGGATGACGACACCCTGATCAATCGCTCGAGTATGAGCAAGCTGGGCGTGGAAATCGGCCAGATCACCCTGTTCTTCCGCCGCCTCCCGGAGAGTACGCCGTGAACCTGGTCACGCTGTTTCAATGGGTCACGACCGGCGAAGCGAAGGCGCTGGAACTGCTGTCGCTGGAGGGCGGCTTCTACCTCCTGCGTGCCTTGACCGACGCTGGCCCCGTGACTCTCAACGATGCCCATGGGCAGCCCCTGCGCGTGCGCTCCACCACCGAGCTACGCCAGTTGCTGACGGGCCTGCCATCCGTGCCCTGCACGCTGGTGCAGCACGTGGTACATGATGAGATGTGCGGGCAACGTGACGGCCCCATCGAACCGCTGCGCGTCCCGATAACGCTCGCCAGCCAGTGGTAGGCGAAACGATGCGCCTGGGCCTGGTGCTGGGTGACCAGCTGTCGTTCGACCTGGCGAGCCTGAGCGCTCTCGATCCTGCCCGTGACGCTATCTTGATGGCGGAGGTGGAGGGTGAGGCCCGGTACGTGCCGCACCATCCACTGAAGATCGTTCTGATTTTCAGCGCCATGCGGCACTTCGCTCGGTGCCTGCGCGAGCGGGGTTGGCAAGTGCACTATGTCGAGCTCGATGCTGCAGGCAACAGCGGCAGCATCGTTGGCGAGTTGTGTCGCTGGCAACAGGCCTTGGGCGCCACGCAGATCCACCTGACCGAGTGCGGCGAGTGGCGTCTGGAGCAGGCATTGCGTGATGCCGGGTTGCCGCTGGTGTGGCACCGTGACCGGCGTTTTCTGTGCTCGCGCGAAGCCTTTGGGCGCTGGGCCGCTGAGCGGCGCCAACTGCGCATGGAGCACTTCTACCGTGGCATGCGCAAGCGCACCGGCCTGCTGATGGAGCTCGATGGCAGCCCGGCAGGTGGAGCCTGGAATTTCGATGCCGACAATCGCAAGCCGTTGCCGCGTCAGCTACGTGGCCCATTCGCTGCGCATTTTGCGCAGGACGAGATCACAGCAGCGGTGCAGGCGCTGGTAGGTCAGCGCTTCAGCGACCACTACGGGGCCACCGACGGCTTCGACTATCCAGTAACCCATGCCCAGGCCCAGCAGCTCTGGCAACACTTTCTAGAGTTTGGCCTGGCGGCTTTCGGGGACTACCAGGATGCGATGGCCGAGGGCGAGCCGTATCTGTTTCATGCACGTATCAGTGCAGCGCTCAACATCGGGCTTCTGGATGTGCGTAGCCTGTGTGAAGACGTCGACAGGGCGTGGCGCGAGCGGCGAGTGCCGCTCAATGCAGCCGAAGGCTTCATCCGCCAACTGATAGGCTGGCGCGAGTATGTGCGCGGGATCTATTGGCTGCGCATGCCGGAGTACGCCGGGCTCAATCACCTGGGCAACGAGCGGGCGTTGCCGGAATTCTACTGGACCGGGCAAACCCGTATGCGCTGCATGGCGCAAGCCATCGGGCAGACCTTGCGGCTGGGTTACGCGCACCACATCCAGCGGCTGATGGTGACCGGAAACTTCGCCTTACTGGCAGGTATCGTGCCGACGGCGATTTGTGAGTGGTATCTGGCGGTCTACATGGACGCTTTCGACTGGGTCGAGCTGCCCAACACGCTTGGCATGGTGATGCATGCCGACGGTGGCTACCTTGGGTCCAAGCCCTACTGTGCGAGTGGTCGTTACATCCAGCGCATGTCCGACCATTGCGCGTCTTGCAGTTACCGGGTTGGCCAGGTAACCGAGGAGGATGCTTGCCCGTTCAATGCCCTGTACTGGCATTTTCTCATTCGCCATCGCACCGTGCTTTCGGCTAACCCGCGGCTGGCGCTGGCCTATCGTGGGCTCGATGGCATGTCGGCCAGCCGTCGCGATGCCGTATGGCAACGCGGCCAGTCATTGTTGGCGCGACTGGATGCCGGGCAGCCGATATGAAAAAGAGCCTGTTGCCCAGCAAGATCTGTGTGGTCTGTGGCCTGCCGTTCAACTGGCGCAAGCGCTGGGCGCGCTGCTGGGAACAGGTGCGCTATTGCTCTGAGCGATGCCGCAGGTCAGCGCCACGCCGCCAGGCGCAAGAGCAGGGGCAAGGTGAAGGCCCAGATGGGCGCCAGTAGCAGGCCGGTTTCCAGCGTGCCCAAGGGCAATCCCACCCCGGCCAGCCTCGCGCCCGCCAAGTAAGCCAGTGGGCCGCTGATTGCGCCCAGCAGTGCACCGAGCCGCCAGTCCCTGGCGATCCATGCCAGGCTGTGGCGCATGCCGCTGGCCAGCACCAGCCACAGCAGCGCGAGCCACAGTGGCAGCGGCCAGGCATCGAACGCGAATACCCCCAGCGCTCCCAGCACCGTATCAAGCAGGCAGCCGGCCAAGGTAACGCGCCACAGCGCCTTGAACTCGCCGCTGTCGTCCCGGCTCAGGCGCAGGTGCACGCCCAGGCCGAGGATCACCAGCAGCAAGAGCCAGGGCCGTTCTGCACCCAGTACGCAGGCCCACCAGCCGACCTGCAACCAAAGGGCATTGGCGACCAGCCTGCCGCCGTGCATCAGGCATGGCCTGGCAAGGGCGCACGACGTGCCTGGGGCGCGGCCAACAGCAGGTGGGCAACGCCGATGGCGCGCTCCTCGAAGCCGCCTTGGCAGTAGCACAAGTAGAATTCCCACAGGCGCTGGAACATGTCGTCGTAGCCCAGGTCGGCCAGCGCCGTGCGTGCCTGACGCAGGTTTTCCCGCCAATGCTGCAGGGTGAGGGCGTAGTCCTGGCCGAAATCCTCCATATGTACAAGGTTCAGCGCAGTGTGCCGGCTGGCAGTGTCGAGCATCACGCTCAGCGAAGGCAGGGCGCCTCCGGGGAAAATGTAGCGCTGGATGAAGTCCACCGAGCGCCGTGCCTGGTCGTAGCGTTGGTCGCGAATGGTGATGGCCTGCAGCAGCATCAGGCCATCGGGCTTGAGCAGCGCGGCACACTGGCGGAAGTACACCGGCAGATAACGATGGCCGACCGCTTCGATCATCTCGATCGATACCAGTTTGTCGAAACGGCCTTCCAGGTCGCGGTAGTCCTCGCGAAGTACCGTTATGCGCTGCTCCAGGCCCAGCGCCCGAACGCGGTCCAGGGTATGGCTGTACTGCGCTTCGGAGAGGGTGGTGGTGGTAACCCTGCAGCCGTATCGGGTGGCGGCGTGAATCGCCAGGGAGCCCCAACCGCAGCCAATTTCCAGCAGGTGATCGTCAGGGCATAGCTCAAGTTTCTGGCAGATGCGCTCCAGCTTGTTCACCTGAGCGTGTTCCAGTGTCTGCCCGGGATGCTCGAACTGGGCTGCCGAATACATCATGGTGGGGTCCAGCAGCCGCTCGAACAGGGCGTTGCCGAGGTCGTAGTGCGCCAGAATGTTGCGTCGGGCACCGCGCCTGCTATTGCGGTTGAGCCGGTGCAGCAGCCGCAGGGCAGGGCGGCCGAGGCGCGCCAGGCCGCCCTCGAGCGCGTCGAGCACTTCAAGGTTGGCGACGAACAGGCGCGTCACCCGCGCAAGGTCCGGGCTGCGCCAATAGCCGTGGATGTAGGCTTCGCCAGCACCGATCGAGCCATTGCCGGCGATCAGGCTCCAGGTGGCGTCATCGAGCACCTCCACCTCGGCCTGCAACGGGCTCTCGGTATCGCCAAAACTCCACTGCTGGCCGTGGCACAGCAGGCGCAAGTGACCGTGGCGCAGCTTGCCCATTTGGGCGAGCACGGCGCTTCGTGCCAGACCGCCGAGCAACGGCGCAAGGCCGGCGAACTTGCTAACGCTCAGGGTGTGATTCGACATCATTCGTGTCCTCGCAGGAGTGGCCGAGCGCCAAGTGATTCTGGCGGGCAGTGTGGTCATGGATGGGGGTGCGTTTGAACAGCAGGCGCAGTGCCTGCCAGTAGATAGCCGAGAGGGTGCGCAGGCTCATCCACGGGAAGGCCAGGATGTATCGATGCAGGCCGGCGCGGTCCAAAGGCTGGCGCTGCAAGGCGAGGTCTGCCTTGAACACCGTGCGCTCGTGTTGCCGGTTCTCCATATGGATACGTATATGTTGCGCATCCAGGGAGAAGCGAAAGCGATAGTCCATGTCCAGTGGCATGAACGGCGACACGTGGAAGGCCTTCGCCACCGTGAAGGGTGTGCCGAGGTTGTCGTGCACCGGCAGCACGTAGTGGAAGCGTTCACGCCAGGGGGTGTTTCGTACTTCCAGCAGGATCGCCACCAGGTTCGCGTCGCGGTCATGGCAGAAATAGAAACTCACCGGGTTGAACGACAGCCCCCAGCAGCGCAGTTGCGTGAGCAGGTGGACCGGGCCTTCGGGCATATCCCCCGTGGCCTGGCGGACGATCAAGCGCGCGGCCTGTGCCAGCGTCTGTCCCTGCTGGGTCAGCGCTGGCAGGTAGTCGGTCTGGCGAAAGCTGAGCGGTGCCAGGCGCCAGCGCCCTAGCCAGCGTGACAGGCTCATCAGCCAGGTTTGCTCGTCCAGATCCAGGTAGAACATGCCTGTTCGATAGCGGAACGCGTGGGCGCGCGGCGTCAAGCGACGGTGGCTGATCCAGCCCAGGCAGAGGCTGCTGTTCACAGCTGCACCCCGAAATGCGCGGCCACCTTCAGCGCACTGACCACACCGTCCTCGTGAAAACCATTTCCCCAGTAGGCACCACAGAAGTAGCTGTGCTGCTGGCCTTGCAGCTCTGACTGCCGAGCCTGCGCCGCGGACGCGGCGAGGCTGTACTGCGGATGGGCGTACTGAAAGCGGGCAATCACCTGCGCAGGGTCTATCAATGCGGTCTGGTTGAGGCTCACGCAGAAGGTGGTCGGTGCCTGGATACCTTGCAGGATATTCATGTTGTAGGTCAGCGCGGCGGGAGCCTGCTGTGGGCCTCCCAGGCGGTAGTTCCAGCTCGCCCAGGCGCGCTTGCGGCGCGGCAGCAGGCGGGAGTCGGTGTGCAGTACGACATCGTTGCTGGCGTAGCCGATGGCCCCGAGCACGGCACGTTCCTGTGTGCTGGGGCTTTCCAGCATGGCCAGGGCCTGGTCGCTATGGCAGGCGAACACCACGGTGTCGAAGCGTTCGGTGCCGGCTGCGCTCACGACGGTCACGCCACCTTCGTCGCGGCTGACCCGGTGAACCTTGCAGTCCAGGCGGATGCTGTCAGCGAAGGGGCGGCACAGTGGTGCGATGTAGCTGCTCGAACCACCTTTGATGACCCGCCACTGTGGACGGTGGTTGACCGACAGCAAGCCGTGGTTGCGACAGAAACGGACGAAGAACTCGAGGGGGAAGTGGAGCATGTCGGCGCGGGACATCGACCAGATGGCCGATCCCATCGGCACGATATAGTGGTCGATGAAGCGCTGCCCATAGCCCTGCGCCTGAAGGTAGCTACCCAGCGTGGTGTTGGCATCGATACGCTGGCTGTCCAGGTCGGTCAGTGCCTGGCGGTTGAAGCGCAGAATATCCCGCAGCATTCCCCAGAAGCCTGGGGAGATCAGGTTGCGGCGTTGTGCGAACAGTGTGTTCAGGTCGTGGCCATTGTACTCAAGGCCTGTGGCCGGGTCATGCACGGAAAAACTCATTTCGGTGGGCTGTGAGGTGACCTTGAGCTGGTCGAGCAGCCGAATGAAGTTGGGGTAGGTCCAGTCGTTGAACACGATGAAGCCGGTGTCTATTGCATGGCGCTGGCCCTTCCAGACCACATCGAGGGTGTGTGTGTGGCCACCGATCCAGCGCTCGGCTTCGAAAACCGTGACCTGGTGGTTGCGCGACAGCAGATGGGCGCAAGTCAGCCCGGCGATGCCGCTGCCGATGATTGCTATACGCATGAATCAACCTTCCTGTTCATGACGGGCGAGGCGTTGCCCCAGGGCCAGACGCAGACGCGCCGGTAGCGCACCGAGCAGGCGCAATACACAGGTGAAAAGACCGGGGAAGTTGATTTCCACGGGGCGGTGGGGCAAGCGCCTGGCGATGTGTCGGGCGGCGCGCTGCGCACTCCACAGCTGCGGCATGGGGAAGTCGTTGCGGCGTGTCAAAGGTGTGTCGACAAAGCCAGGGCTGACCAAGGTGACTGCGATACCCTCGCGGGCCAGGTCGATCCGCTGTGATTCCATCAAATAGCGCACCGCCGCCTTGGAGGCGCCA
Organism: Pseudomonas wayambapalatensis; assembly: GCA_014268975.2. Classification (GTDB taxonomy): domain Bacteria; phylum Pseudomonadota; class Gammaproteobacteria; order Pseudomonadales; family Pseudomonadaceae; genus Aquipseudomonas; species Aquipseudomonas wayambapalatensis. The sequence continues at coordinate 2,630,772 of CP077096.1, forward strand.
TAGGCACCGGCGCGGGGCAAGGCCAGCCAGGTCACCGAGCTGCCCATCACCACCAGGTGAGGGCGCTGGCCCTTGCGAAGCAGGGGCAGTGCCGATGCCATGCAGTAGGCGACACTGAGCAGGTTGGTGCGCATCACGCGCTCGACCAGCGCCGGATCGAACTGCCCCGGCTCCAGGTATTCGCAGGTGCCGGCATTGAGAATGACCATGTCCAGGCCTCCCCAGGCCTGTTCGATCTGCGCGGTGATCGCGGCGATATCCTCTGGGTCGTCAAGATCGCCGATGGCCAGCAGTACCTGCCCAGGAAACTGTTCGGCCAGGGGTGCAAGGCGATTGGCCTGGCGTGCGCCCAGGGCCACTTGATGGCCTTGCTCCAGCAGGATGCGAGCGAGCTCGGCACCGATACCGCTGCTAGCGCCGGTCAACCAGCAGCGGCTCATGCCAGCCTGCCTTTGAGCCAGCGGATTGCGCCGCCCATGATCGGAAGGTGTTCGTAGATGAGGGCGCCGGCGTCGAAATAGTCCTGGTGAAAATGCACACGGTCGCGCCAGTGCAGGCAACTGCACCCTTGCAGCGTGATCTGCCGACCCCCGGCCAGGCGTGGGTGGCGGAAGTGCAGGGTCCAGCGCAAGTAGCCCTGACCGGGGCTTACCTCGTCGGCGCTGATGAAGGCATAGCGGATATCGCTGGCGTTGGCGTACAACTGCTCGAAGTAGGCTCGCAGCGCCTGCAGGCCCTGTATGTGGTGCAGAGGGTCGCGAAAAGTAATGTCCTCGCTGTACAGGTTTTCCAGCCTGTCGAGGTTAGCGCCATCGAGACTGGCGAAGCGCTCGGCGAATTGCTGTAGGTAGGCAGACATGCTGGGCTCCAGGTAATCCTGTACAAAATATATTTGTTGTACAGGTATAGCTGAAGCCCAAGGATTAATCTATACAGATTGAGGGTTGTGTATAGATTTTTTAGCGCTCGTCCTGCCCGAGCTGACGGCGCAGCAGGGCCAGTTCAGCCTCCAGCTCGCGCACATTTTCCTCGGCGCAAACCTGTGCTGTCACATCGCGCTGGATGCCGATGTAGTACGTCAGCTGGTCTGCCTCGTTGTACACGGGGGTGATGGACAGCTCGTTCCAGAACAGGCTTCCGTCCTTGCGATAGTTGCGCAGTACCTGACGGCAGGGGCTGCCATCGCGGATCGCAGCGCGGATGCTAGCGAGGCCTTCCTGGTCATGATTCTCGCCCTGCAGGAAACGGCAATCCTGATAGAGGATGTCGTCGGCGGCATAGCCGGTCAGTCGCTCGAAGGCGGGGTTGACGTAGATGAGGATGCTGTCGTCGCCCTCCTGCTCGGCAACGACGATGCCATCGTTCGAATGCTCTACCATCAGTTGAAGGAGTTTCGCGGGGATCATAGGGCCCACCTACAGGCGTTTTATATGCGAGATGCGCAGATTGCTTCTATGTGGAAGACCTCGGCGCCGTTGGTTGCATGATGGACCATGGAGGCTCGCCGCAGAAAGTCCATATGAGTTTAGAATGCTCGATCTACCGGATATTCTCTGATTATGACTGACACCACCCCACCCGATTTGCTACCCATGCGCGATGTGGTCAGCTTGACCGGCATCAATCCGGTCACGTTGCGCGCCTGGGAGCGGCGCCATGGGTTGATGCGCCCGCAGCGCACCGAGGGCGGCCATCGCTTGTACACCGCCCGGGATGTGCAACGCATACGCGACATCCTGCGTTGGACTGCCAACGGCCTGCCTATCAGCAAGGTCGGCGACAGGCTCGCCGGCCGGCCTGAGGCACCAGTGCAGCAGCCCTCGGCCTTCGACGAATGGCGAGACGCTGTGGTGCGTGCATCCGAGGCGTTCGATGCACAGGCGTTGGAGGGGATTCATGGCCAGTTGTTCACTCTGTTTCCCAAGACCTCCGTGCTGCGTGAAGTGCTGATGCCGGTTTGGTATGAGTTGGCGTCAGGAGCGGCTCCAGGCCAGCGTAGCCAATGGCTGTTTCTCGATACGTTCCTGCGTGCCCGCTTGCTTGCGCGCCTGCACTTGAATCAGATCCCCGCGCCGCGGGTGCTGCTGGCAAGCACCGAGGGGCACGCCGAATTCGAGGTGCTGTGCGCTGGGCTGATGTTGAGCAGCGAGCAACAGCGCATCGACGTACTGGGCTGCGGGCAGTCGTTGGAAGACTTGCCGTTATTGTGTACGGCCATGCAGCCCGCGGCGCTGGTGATAAAAGTCCAGGCGCCGGTAAGCACCGCCTTGGCCAGGCGCTTGCGGACCTTGCAGATGGACATTGCCTGCCCGCTGGCCTTGGTTGGCGAGCGGTTGGCTGATTCGCTGCACGCGTTGAGTGGAATCCCGTTGTGCCTGCTGGACGAGGGAGGCGTTGATGCTGCGCGCAGGCTGAGCGCGTTGCACCGTGGCGCGCTTGACCTTTGACCCAAACGCCTGATCCTGATCTGGATGTTGGCGCGTTAAGCCGGCCTAGGCTCCAAACATGGAACTTTGCCCCACGGATTGGCTTCCCTTGTTCAAAGGCCAAGCTGAGGAGAGCAGCATGAAGAAAGAGACCCAGACTAAAAAGCCGAGGGCGCAGACCGGGACTCAGGGGGAGGAGGAGCGAGACAACGACGCCCATCGTCCGGACGGATCTACCGGTACATCACATGACTCGACGGCGCAAAAAACGGCCCGTGATCATGGTCAGCACAAACGCTGAAACTGCCACCCGAAAGGGTTGAGGCTCGCCACGTTTGCGAGCCTCTGGGGCGGAGCAGGGAAATCGCAGGTGTGTCGTCAATTGCATGGAATTCTCGGTCCCATCGCCTGTTCTACCGGACTCAGCTCCTGGCTCATCTCGTAGCTCGGACCCCACTTTCCGGAGCAGCGAATGCCTCGAATCATTACCCCAGCGACCCCTGAACACGAGATCAGCGAGCACAACGCCAGGATGTTCGGCTCTCCCAAGGAGCGTCTTGACTTCTACCGTCGCGAGATCCAGTACGAAACCAGCATCCTGGCCAATCGCACGGATGCCTACCTGGCGGCGCAATCGTTCCTGGTCATCGCGTTCGTCTCTTCCATGGGCAACCTCAATCAAGGGTGGGGCGAAATGTTCACCCTGATCGTGCCGGCGTTCCTCGCCTTGCTCGGGGTATTGAGCTCGCTCAACGCCTGGCCTGGCATACGGGCTGCGTACAACATCATCGATCACTGGCAGCTCAAGCAAAGCCACCTGCTGCGCAGCGAGCCGTTGATGGGGCTGGCGTACGACGAGTCGCCGCTGTTCTGCGAGGCAGAGACCTCGCGTGCAGGGCATCGAAAATCGCTGCTGTTTTCGCTTCGCACGCCGTGGATCTTTCTGGTTTTCTGGATGCTGCTGGGAAGCTACTCGGTCTACATCCAACTGGCCTGAACGCATCGATCCTGGAGGTTCGAGTACCCAGAGCCTGCCGCTGGCTGAACGGGCGAGATGCGCCGCAGCATCAAGCTCAGCACCTTCAGTCTTTGGATAGTCTGCATTCGGCCAGCGCCAACGATCAGGAGACGCTAGCCAGCAAGGGCCTTGATCAATTGTTCGTTGAATGCGGGTATATGGTCAGGCTTACGGCTGGTGATCAGGTTGCCGTCCACCACGACCTCTTCATCGACCCAACGGCCACCTGCATTTCACTGGTGAGAAGTTCCAATGCCATGCGTCAGCGGCCTGCTAGGCAGACCAATGGACAATAAATAGACGGGCTGTGCGGGTAGACAACTGCGGTTGAACATTGCGCGCAGCTCAGGCTCTCACAAGCAGAGGTATAACGAGGCCGCCATCATGAGCATCGAACGCAGCATTCCCGAACTTGAAGCCTGGTACGCACAGTACGACGACGTCAGTTACCGGCGCGAGTCGCCGGATGCCTACCACCATGAACTGGTTCGCACCGCCGAGGCGCTGCGTGACGATGGTGCCATCGACTGGGATGACTGGCTGGCGCTGAAGGCATTGGCCGATCAGGCCCATATCCGGGCACTGGAAGACGCCGTCCAGGCCCACGTAAACGACCCTGACGCATGAAAGCGCTGAAGATTGCCACCTTCAATATCAATGGCATCCGCAGCCGCCTGCCCGCGTTGTTGGCCTGGCTGGCGAGGGAGCAACCGGACATCGTCTGCCTGCAGGAATTGAAGGCGGCCGATCAACAGTTTCCTCGCGAGGCGCTTGAAGCGGCGGGTTATGGCTGCCTTTACCAAGGGCAACCCTCTTGGAACGGCGTTGCAATCCTGGCGCGCGATAGCGAACCGCTGGAGGTCCGTCGTGGGCTGCCCGGCATGGAGGACGACGAGCAGAGCCGCTATCTCGAAGCTGCGGTGCATGGCGTGCTGGTGGGCTGTCTGTATCTGCCCAATGGCAACCCGCAACCCGGCCCGAAGTTCGATTACAAATTGCGCTGGTTCGAGTGCCTGATCAAGCATGCCCAGGCACTGCATGGCAGCAGCCATCCCACGGTGCTGGCGGGCGATTTCAATGTCGTGCCGACTGATCTGGATATCTACAACCCACGCTCGTGGCTCAAGGACGCGCTGCTGCAACCTGAGTCACGGGCGTGCTTCGAACAGTTGCTGGCGCAGGGCTGGGTCGATGCTGTTCGCCACCTGTACCCAGAGCAGCGCATCTACACGTTTTGGGATTATTTTCGCAATCACTGGGCGCGCAATGCCGGACTGCGGATCGACCACTTGCTGCTCAATCCCGACCTCGCCCCCTTTCTGAAGCGGGCGGGTGTGGATGCCTGGGTACGCAACGAGGCCAAGGCCAGCGATCATGCGCCGGTCTGGATCGAACTGGGCAGGCGCCGCCAGCAACGTTAGCGGTCAGCGTTTCGGTCGACACCGTCGCTCAGATGACGATGTAGTCGCTGCGCTGCAGCGTGCCTCGATGTTCGCCCTCGACCAGGTGCACGTAGCGGCCGTCGACCAGGTCCACCGGCAGGCAGTCATCGACATCCACCACTGTATCGGTGTGCGGCTTCAGCCAACCAGCTGCCATGCGTTGCTTGCCAATCTGCTTGGCGGCAGCCTTGTGGGGAGCCGTTACCAGCAAGTAGCGGTGATCCTCGCCAAACACGCCAGGTGCGTAGCCTCCCAGGTTCAACAAGAACAAGCGCATGGCGCCGGGCGGTGGTGCGGCGTGGCCGAGCTCGACGCGATAGCCATCCACACCGTGGACTTCCAGCCAGGAATCGATGTGCAAGCCTTTAGGGCTGCCGAACCAGGCGCTGCGCAGCTGCGGGTAGGTCTGGTCGAGCGAGTCTGCGTGGGCGAAGACTACGTCGTGGACTTCGATGCTGGCCCGAGGATGTCTTCCTCCGAGCATGACAACGTAGAGCATGGGTGAGCCTGTGATACGGGTCAGGGGGGCATATGTTGGCATAGCGCTTGATTGATTGCTCGGCGGGGTGTGGGCATTTGGCAAGTACCGATAGGAGATATGAGATTTTCGACGTCGCAGCGCACATTCACTAGGCTCTGTACGAAAAGCGTTGATACTCGGGATGGTGTCAGAAATTTTGTGTTCGGGCATAACATGGGTAAGAGGTGCATGTATGCCAACCCAAAAGAAACCCTTGCGTGACCTGCCCAAAATCCCGTTGCCGGTCTCATCCACCACTCGGTGTTTGTACCGTTCATGTAGAAGCAGGAGTGCCTGGTCGGGCAGCGGTACGATGTGTTTGCTCTTGTCTAGGTACCGCGTTTCGCTGATCATGTAACGCCAGTCGGCACTGATCAGGTCGACGTCTTCCCAGCCATCTTCACCATTTCACCGAAGAACCTTCTGAAATGCCTCTAGAGCGTTACTCCTGGTGCGTGAAAGCAAAAATGAACGCCTCAGAAATGTCCACGAGACCCCGCGCAGGATGCAGGATCGATAAATGGCGATTCCTGAAAGCCATTGTGATGGGGCACTCCGGACTGCAAGTGAACGTAGCAGGCCTTAGGGAAACTCCGAACAACTTGCTCATCAGCCGGAAATGGGCGGTTTAGGGGTACCGAAAAGCCTGATTTTCAGCCGCTGGTCAATGAAAAATCAAGGCAAAGCCTTGGTTATCTGCCCTCACGGGCGCACCTCTCCCGCAGCAGACAATAATTGCCGGCGCACCCTCCACAGATTCGACAGAGCAAACAGCGTGGTCAGTTGCGCCGTGTTCCTGGCCAACCCACGGAAGCGGGTTTTCACATAACCGAACTGGCGCTTGATCACGCGAAAGGGGGGGCTCGACTTTCGCCCGCGTCTGCGCTTTGACCTTCTCGATCTGACGTTTGGCTTTGTAGAGCACGCTGTGTTTGCTCAAGTGCTTGTAGGTGCTGCGTCGCACAGCGATCTGCCAGATCACTTGCCGACTGTCGTGCTCAGGCCGTTTCTCTACGCCAGTGTAACCCGCATCGGCACAGACAACGTTTTCGTCACCGTGCAACAGATGAGCGACCTCCGTCACGTCAGCCACGTTGGCGGCGGTGCCATGGACGTTATGTACCAGGCCCGATTCAGTGTCGGCTCCGATATGCGCTTTCATGCCGAAGAAGTATTGGTTTCTCTTCTTCGCCTGGTGCATTTCCGGATCGCGTTTGCCTTCCTTGTTCTTTGTCGAACTGGGCGCGTGGATGATGGTGGCGTTGACAATGGTGTCCTGACGCAACGACAGGCCTTTGTCTTACAGGTACTTGTTGATGGTTTCCAGAATCCCTGCCGCGAGCTGATGCTTCTCCAGCGGGTGCCGGAAATTCATGATGGTGGTGTCTTCGGGGATAGGAGCGCTGAGCGTCAGGCGAGCAAACTGGCGTATCGACGTGATTTCGTTCAATGCTTCTTCCATGGCCGGATCGCTCAGCGAAAACCAGTTCTGCAGCAGGTGAATACGCAGCATGGTTTCCAGTGGGTACGGCTTGCGCCCACCGTCGGCCATTGGGTAATGCGGCTCGATCAATGCCACCAAACCGCTCCACGGCACCACCTGCACCATCTCGTCCAGGAAGCGCTCGCGGCGGGTTTGCTTGCGCTTACCGGCGTACTCGAAATCGGAAAAGCTCATCTGACTCATGGGATGGCGGGCTTGTAGAGGGCAGTTGGACGGAGGGCTATTTCAGCACAGGTCAGGCGGCCTGTGCCGACTTGATCGGAGAATCCCTAGCGGAGCCAGTTTGTTACTGAGTGTTATAAGATGTAATTGCGCGGCTTAATTATGATATAACATTGCAATATGGTCAGGCTCAGACCTGCAGTACCGCTTGACCCTGCGATCAGCCGCACCTTCACGCCTGCAGTTCAGGAGCCTCCATGAGATTCACCTCGGCCTCCATTGCCGTAGTCACGGCATTGGTAACCCCAGACCTCCTTGCCGATCAGGCTGGCAACTCAACGATCATCCTCGGCGAAGTGAACATCACGCAGAAAGCCGGCGTGGCACTAAGCACGGAAAATGTACTCACCTCAGTCGACGTCATGGGCGGTGACCAGGTTGAGGACAAGAACGTGATGAATAGCTGGCAACTACTAGGCCAGATGCCAGGTATTCAACTGACCGAGACGGGGCAGGGGGCTGAGTCGGGCAAGGCCACTTTCCGAGCCTTCAATGGCGAGGGCTACATTAACGGCATCAAGACACTGATTGATGGGGTGCCGAGCAATGTAAACAGCGGCAACCAGCGTTTCATCGACATGATTTTCCCGCTGGAAATCGATTACATAGAGGTAGTGCGCGGCACCAACGATCCGCGTTACGGCCTGCACAACATCGGCGGCAACATCAACTTTGCGACACGTCAGGGCGGTAACTATGCAGACAGCCGTCTGACTTACGGCAGCTTCGATACCCGTGAAGTGCAAATTGCCCTCGGCCACGAGGAAGGTAACTTTGCGCAGAACTACATGTTGGCCAAACAGGACACCAACGGTTCACGCGATCACAGCAACTCCAACAAGTATTCCCTGGGTGGCAAGTGGTTCCTCAGCAATGATGAGCAAAATTTCCGCATAGGTGCCATTGCACGTCTGTACCATCAACAAGCGGACGAAGGCGGGTTCCTCACCCGCGAAGAGTTGCATGCCAGCCGTACCGATTCACCCGCCAAGAATGACAATGATCGCAGTGATAGGGACATGAAGCAGTTGAGTCTGCACATGGATTGGCAACTGCGCGATGATCTGAACCTCAGCAGCAAGTTGTATTACAACAGCTACAATGATGACCGCTCCATCACCTTCACCAGTTACGAGCCCGGCAACGGGCCGCGTCAGCGTCGCTTCTGGGATGAGCAGCAGCGCGGGATGCTCAGTAACCTGACCTGGCGTGTGAATGACCTGTTGACCCTGGATGGCGGCATCAACTATGAAGAACAGCATAACGAGTACGAGCGCAGGCGCTTCAACTTCAGCGTACCCACCAACTTCGATGCGCCGCCAGCGCGCGTTCAAAACGATGACCACTACACGCTTCGTAACCTGGGTGGTTACGTACAGGCGGTTATCCAGCCAAGTGACTCGTTGAAGATCATCCCGGCGATGCGCGTTGACAAGTTCAGTGGCAACACCAACATCTCAAGCACCAACAATGGTGTGACCGTGAGTGCCAAGGGGCATTTGCAGGACTACGGCTGGATCGAGCAACCCAAACTCAGTGTGGTGTACAGCGTTAATGATGATATCGACGTCTACGCCAACTGGGGGCGTACGTTCCAGGTGCTGACTGGCAATGCAAACCCTGCATACCTCGTCAATGGCGCCGGTTCCTATAATCCGTCGATCAACACGGGCAAGGAAGTGGGGTTGAAATTTCGGCCTGCCGAGGGCACCGAGGCACGCGTTGCCGTTTGGCAGCAGGACGCTACCGACGAGGTAGCGAACATGCCAGCCATCGATTCGACCGTTGGCTTGGGTGAAACTCGGCGTCGCGGTATCGATATGCAGTTCACGTCACGTTTGAACGATCAATGGACAGTGTGGGGTTTCCACGCAATCCAGGAAGCAAAAGTGATGAAGGGCAACGATGCGAACAGCAACTCCCTCAAGGGCAAAGAAGTATTTTCGACGCCGCGTTACATCAGTAACCTGGGTGTGGAATATCGTATGAACGACGATTGGCGCTTCGGCATGCAGGCGCGTGCACAGGGCGACTATTACATTGACTCGAACAACGAAGCGGGCAAGTTTGGTGGTTTTGCCGTGCTCGATGCGAACGTCAGCTATCGAATCAGTGCTTCTACGAGCGTGGATCTGCAGGTCAAGAACCTGACGGATCGCGAATACGAATACGTCTGGTACGATAACTTCTGGTGGCCAGCTGGCGAAGAGCAACCTATGTTCTCACCGGCACCCGGTCGGTCTGCGTTCGTTTCACTCAACATGAAGCTGTGACCCGTATGGACTCATTCACCTGGCAGGTATGAGGGCGTCAGTCCTGCCGACAGATCAGCCATGCGTCAAGCATGCGGCGGCCTCCAAAGTAAGTCAGGATGCCGTTGCAGTCGGCGTGCTTGAATGCCATCAAAGCCTTCAGAATGACCATTTCTGGGTCCAGCCAGCCATGGTCGATCACGGCCTTGAGCATCGAGTATTCACCGCTGACTTGATAGGCGAACGTCAGCACGGCGAGGGTGGCCTTGATCCGCTGAATGATGTCCAAGTAAGGCGTGTCGGGCTTGAACATCACCATATCGGTGCCTTCCTGCAGGTCCAGCGCCACTTTGCGAAGGGCCTCGTCGCTGTTGACTGGGGCCATCTGGTATCATGGCCGGCGGGTCACTGGTAGCTCATGGTGAAGGTCAGCAGTGAGTTCGCGGTGCCAGGCTGCACCGGGCTGGATATCTGGTAGTACGAGGCCCTCAGCGGGATGCTGTAAGTGCCGCCTGTGGTTTTGTTGTAGTTGGTCAAGGTGAGTGGCGTATTGTACTTCAGTGGGCTGCCGTTGCCGTCTTTCAGTTGTACGCCGATACCTGCTGCGGACGAGTCGGCGGATAGCGCTATCACGCCGTTGCTGCCGTCGAGTACGCCCGTGGGAGGGGTGAACTGGTACTGGATGGCGTTCGAGCCGGCCGGGCAGGCACTGATGTCGACGTTGAAGGCAACGGCGGGCGTGGTCGAGCCGACTCCGGTGAATTCCGATTGTTTGTGGGAGCCGAGGTCGACGTCGACATCTGCGGTCCGGCAGGCAGCAACGTTGATGGTGGTGGTGCTGACCAGAAATGACTTGCGGCCATTTTGCGCAATGTCATAAGGGCCAAACTTCGCGGGCGCGCTGATCAGTGCTGCCTCGAGCATTACCCCGCCCGTGACAGTACCGGCCCGTATGGTGCCGGTCTTCACCAGAGCCATTTGCACTTGTCCACCATTGTTATTGATGGTCGAGTGGGATGTAATGTTGGTGGCGTTGCCTTGCCAGGGAGATGCTAGGCTCTGTACGAAATCCCGAGAAACCTAATCGTCGCTCCTCCAGCGCTGAGATTTTGCAGAGTCACGCGCCATTAACGGAAAGGAATTCTGTGATGGCAAGGCGCTACGAACTCACGGACGAGGCCTGGGATGTGGTCTCCGATCTCTTCATCGAAACCCGTGGCCGAGGCCGGCCTCGACTAAGCGACCGCCTGATGCTCGATGGCGTGCTGTGGGTGCTCTGCTCGGGTGCTGCATGGCGAGATATGCCTGAGCGCTTCGGCCCATGGTCAACGGTGTATCAACGGTTTCGGGGCTGGCGAAACCAAGGGACTTTCGAGCAGATGCTCAAACGTCTTCACCTGAGATTGAATGAGCAATGCTTGATCGATCTGCAAACCTGGATGATCGACTCAACCGCAGTACGCGCAACCCGAGCCTCATCTGGTGCCGGGAAAAAAGGGGGCCTGACGAGCCTGCCGATCATGCTCTAGGTCGCAGTCGCGGCGGCCTGACTACCAAAATCCACATGCTTTGCGACGCCAACGGAACACCGCTGCGCTTTCTCCTTTCTAGCGGTCAAGCCAGTGACATCAGCTACGCACAACCACTGTTGGACGAGGTCAGCATTCCATCGACCCAACGTGGCCGCCCGCGCAAGCGCTGCAAATGGCTGCTCGCCGACAAGGGTTACGACGCGAAGCACTACGCCGCTACTGCGATCAATATCGAATGCAGCCCGTCATCCCGTTGCGCTCGATGAAGCGCAAGCCCAAGCCTGGCTTACCAAGACTGTTTGACCGGCCCAAATAGCGACAGCGCAACATCATTGAGCGCATGTTTGGCTGGCTGAAAGAGAACCGCCGGATAGTGACCCGCTTCGACAAGCTCGCGAAAAGTTATGCCGCGATGGTCTCACTGGCTTGCTCCATGCGGTGTTTGCGACATCTCTTTTCGTACAGAGCCTAGGCATTTTTTGACTGCCCTAACTGTGGTGCTAGCGCTAACCACGTGCCTTGGCCTGGTGGATCGAAGAGTTAGATGTCCGCTTGCCCCGTTGGGTACCAGCCCATGCGGGTGAACATTGACTGTCAAGGCGGGTGACAGGTTCCAGCTGGCCCGTGCTCGCCTCTAGCCTGCAAATTTTGGGCGTCTGTCACGAGCTCTGGGGGAGCGTCCGGATAAAATCGTAGCGCTGCGATTAATAATCCAGTAGGCTTTCTGAAAAATCGTAGCGCTACGATTCTGCTTCGTAGCGCTGGTTGATCAACCCTCAGGAGGTCACCATGTCCACTGCTGTCACGCCCCCCGTCTTCACTCTTCTGCTGAAACGCCAATCTGCACTGCTCGGTACCTGGCTCATGTCCGCATCGGCCAGTACGGCAGAAGCACTGGGATACGCAGGCTTCGACTGGCTGCTGGTGGACATGGAGCACGTACCGATCGAGTTCCGCGATCTCTGGCACATTTTGCAGGCCATTCAGTGCACCGGTGCGCAGCCGATCGTGCGGGTGGCCGCCAATGACCCCGTGCTGCTCAAGCGCGCACTGGACCTGGGCTCGACCAATGTGATGGTGCCGTTCGTGGAGAATGCCGAGCAGGCCAGGGCAGCGGTCAGCGCGATCAAGTATCCACCCATGGGCACCCGCGGCTTCGCTGCCGTGCACCGCGCCAGCCGCTACGGCACCTGGAAGGGCTACGGTCAGCAGGCCAATGACTCGGTGTGCTGCATCCTGCAGATCGAGACCGCCACCGCGTTGGCCAACCTCGAGGAAATCGCGGCCGTGCCGGGTGTCGATGCGCTGTTCCTCGGCCCGGGCGACCTGTCGAGTGTCTGTGGCCATATCGGCAACCCGGCGCACCCTCATATCCAGGCCATGATCAGCGACGCGATCGTGCGCTGCAAAGCCATCGGCATGCCCATCGGCATCGTTGGCGGCACGCCGGAGCTGGTCGGCAGCTACCTGGAGCAGGGCTACGCCTTCGCCGCTGTGGCCTCGGACATGGCGATGATGATGAGCAAGGCCAATGAACTGCTGGTGGCCCTGAAAGGCCGCCAGGCGCCCGAAGCGGTAGCCACGGCCTACTGACTGCTACCGTTGCGCCCCGCGCAGGCTACCTCCGTGTTGCAGTAGCCGATTGAGCATCCCTACAAGAACAACAAACCGGCGCCATCGCGCACCGGAAGGACTCTCGATGAATCAGGCACCCATTTCCGGCCAGGTCGCGGCCAGCGCCGCGGCAACGGTGACGCCTTCACGGACGCGCTACTGGATCATCCTTATCCTGTTCCTCGTCTCGACGCTGAACTATGGCGACCGAGGTATCCTGTCTATTACGGGCTCCGCTATCCAGGGCGAGTTCGCACTCAGCCCGGTTCAAATGGGCTGGATGTTCTCGGCATTCGCCTGGGCCTACGTGCTGGGCCAGTTGCCAGGTGGCTGGTTGCTGGACCGCTACGGCTCCAAGCGTACCTATGCGGTCAGCATTTTCTGCTGGTCGCTGCTGACCCTGGTCCAGGCGTTCAACGGCGGCTCCAACGTCAGCCTTGTGGTCACGGCATTTTTCGCCTTGCGCTTTCTAGTCGGTCTGGCTGAGGCGCCGGCAGCCCCGGGCAACAGCCGGATGGTTGCCTCATGGTTTCCGGCAAGTGAGCGGGGCACGGCGTCCTCGATCTTCAACTCCGGGCAGTACTTCGCGATCGTGCTGTTCGCGCCCGTCAGTGGCTGGCTGATCCATGCCTACGGTTGGCGCTCGGTTTACGTGATGATGGGCGTGTTGGGTTTCATCATGGCTTGGGTCTGGGTACGCAAGGTGCATTCACCGCTGGAGCACCAGCGCATCAATCAGGCCGAGCTGGACTACTTGCGTGAAGGCGGTGCGGTAGTCGACATGGATGCCCATCTCGGCAAGCTGCGAAAAACCGACAACCCATTGACACTGCCGGTGATTCTCAAGGGTTTGCTGAGCAGTCGGATGATGGTGGGGATCTATATCGGCCACTACTGCTTTTCCACGATTACCTATTTTTTCAGCACCTGGTTCCCGATCTACCTGGTGCAAGAGCGCGGCATGTCGATTCTACAGGCCGGCTTCCTGGCCTCGATCCCGGCAATCTGTGGTTTTGTCGGCAACCTGCTGGGCGGGCTCTGCTCCGACGGCATCATGCGCAAGACCGGCTCGCTGAGCCTGGCGCGCAAAGTGCCGATCATTGTCGGGTTGCTGGCCTCCACCAGCATGATCATCTGCAACTACGTGTCCTTGCCGTGGATGGTTATCGCGATCATGGCGTTCGCCTTCTTCGGCAAGGGCTTCGCATCACTGGGCTGGGCGGTCATGGCCGACGCTGCGCCACGAAAGGCGGGTGGGGTGACGGCTGGGTTGTTCAATACTTTCGGCAACATCGGTGGCATCACCACTCCCATCATCATTGGCTTCATCGTGCAGGCCACCGGTTCCTTCAATATGGCCCTGGTGTTCGTCGCCGCCAATGCGCTGCTAGCGATGTTCAGTTACCTGGTTGTAGTCGGCCCGCTGCTCCGCCTTGAGCTGAATCCGGCAATACCTGGCAAGAGAGAGATTCGTGATGTCTGATACCAAACCGCTGGTGCTGAGCGTCGGGCCTTTGCTGCCTGCCTTGCGGTCACAGCTTGAACAACACTATCAGCTGCTGGAGCTATGGCGCTGTGAATCGCCCGCGACGCTCCGGTCCGAACAGGGCGCGGACGTTCAGGCGTTGGTGACCACGGGTGTGCATGGGGCCAGTGCCCATCTGATCGAGCAGTTACCGGCCTTGCGTGCCATTGTCTGTTTTGGTGTGGGAACCGACGCCGTCGACCTGAAAGCAGCCCGCGCCCGGGGCATCCAGGTCAGCAACACGCCTGATGTGCTCAACGATTGCGTGGCCGGCGCCGCTATGGCCCTGTTGCTGGCCGTCGCCCGGCAAGTGGTGGTGGCTGACCGCTTCGTCAGGGCCGGGCGTTGGGAGGCAGAACGCTTTGGTCTGACCACCGCGCTGGGCGGCAAGACCTGCGGCATCGTTGGCATGGGGCCGATCGGCCAGGCGATTGCCAGGCGCGCCAGTGCCTTCGGCATGCAGGTGAACTACTCGAGCCGTACGCCAAAGCCTCAGCTGGCGTACACCTACCATGACTCGTTGCTGACGTTGGCCGAGTGCAGTGATTTTCTGGTGTTGGCTGTGCCTGGTGGTAGCGCCACCGACGGGCTGGTCAGTCGGCAGGTGCTTGAGGCACTGGGCCCCACAGGGATGCTAGTCAACGTGGCGCGTGGCTCGGTGGTGGATCAGTACGCGCTGATCGATGCGCTGAGCAACGGCCGGATTGCCGGGGCGGCATTGGACGTGTTCGCGGATGAACCGCACGTGCCAGCCGCCTTGCGTGAACTGGATACGGTCGTGTTGTCGCCAAATGTGGCCAGTGGCACCAAAGAAACGCGTCAGGCCATGGCCGACCGGGTGCTAGCCAACCTGGCTGCGCTGTTTGCCACCGGCGTGGTGTTACACCCGGTGCCCGAGGGCGCGCAGTGATGGAGTGGTGGCAGCACATTGGGTTCATGTCGTGTGTCGTCGTCGCCACTTTCGCCCAGAACGCCACCGGCTTTGCTTTCGGCCTGTTGCTATTGGGACTGACCGGCATGCTGGACTTGGCGCCCATGGAAACCGTGGCGAACGTGAGCTCGATCCTGACGCTGGCCAACGCGGTAGTCATGGTGCGCAAGTGGCCGGGGCTGCCGCGCCGGCTCGTCCTGCTCGTGTTGGCCTGCAGCCTGGCTGGTGTCGTCGCTGGCGTGCGCTTGCTGGCAGTGCTAGGCGCCCATGAGCGGGACCTGCTGGAGATCATCCTCGGCATCACCATCATCGTCTGCAGCTTCATGCTGATCCTGCAGTCCCGAGGGCGACAGCAGATGTCGGGGCGGTTCGGTTTCGCCTTTTTCGCCAGTATTTCCGGCGTGATGGGCGGGTTGTTTTCAAGTGCCGGGCCGCCGTTGGTCTACCAGCTCTATCGCCAGCCACTGGCCGTGCAGGTCATCCGCGACACGCTGATCGTAGTGTTCGCAGTCAATGCTTTGATGCGCTTGAGCGTAGTAGTAGCTACGCACCGATTCGAGCTGCAGGCGGGCTACCTCTCGTTGGAGGCATTGCCGATCGTGTTCCTGCTGACCTGGTGGATGCGGCGTCACCCGCTGGCGATTTCACCGCAGGTGCTGCGTCTGGCAGTGTTCGGTCTGCTGTTGCTGGCGGGGGCGAGCCTTATCGGCAAGGTGCTCTTGGCTGCCTAGCCTGGCCGGCGGTGCTGCGTGAGCCTATCACTGGCGCACGCTGCTCTGGCGTACGACCAACTCGAAACCCAGGTCGACGACCTGAGGTTTATCGGGGAGGGTACCTGCCTCGATCCAAGCCAACAGCTGACTGGCCACGGTTCGTCCGATCTCGGCAGGATAAGGACGTACGGTGGTCAGACGCGGTGCACTGAGCTTGCTCAGTGGCAGGTCGCCAAAGCCTGCAATCGCCAACTGCTGCGGTACGGCAATGCCGCGGCGCTGCGCTTCGAACAAGGCTGCGATGGCCAGTATATCGTTCGAACAGCAGAGGCCTTGTGGCCCATCACCGTGACGGGCAATTTCATCGAATACCTCGCTCAGTTCGACCTGTGAGGTGTTTTGCTCCAGCGCGATCACCTGCGCGGTCAGCCCCTTGCCATTCAACCAGGAACTGAACCCTTCGGCGCGCTGGCGGGCGCGGTGGTCGAGGTGCATGCGGGTGCCGACATAGACGAAGCGTTCCAGGTCCTGCGCGTACAGGTGCTCGGCCAGGGCTGCGCCGACGGCTTGGTGGTCGAAACCGACCTGAAGGTGGAACGGGTCGTTGCCCAACTCCCACATCTGAGCCACGGGAATGCCCGTGGCTTCGAGCAGTGGACGGGCGGCGGCGTGGTCGCTGCCAGTGACGACCAGGGCTGCCGGTGACCATGACAGGTGGGCGCGCAGCAACTCCAGCTCTCGTTTCGGGTCGTAGTCGCTGTTACTGATCAACAACTGGTAGCCACGGCTTTCAAAGACTTCCTGCATAGCTTGCAGGGTTTCCGAGAAGAAGGCGTTGATCATCGACGGCACGATCACTGCGACTGCACGACTGTGGTTGCCTGCCAAGGCGCCGGCGAGGCGATTGATGGTATAGCCAGTGTCGGCGATGGCTTTGCGGATGCGTTCAGCGCGCTTGCTTGAGACCGCATCCGGGTCGCGTAGAAATAGCGATACCGTGCTTGGGGAGACCTTGGCCTGTTCAGCAACCATACCCATGGTTACCCGGTTGATCCGGGGGCGGCGTACTGCACCGTTGCTGACTTCGCTGTCTGATCTATCGCTCATCGCCACCTCGTTCTTCGAAGGCAAAAGGATGCGAGCCTGAGGATGGCAAGTCAATCGCAAAAGCGCTTGGCTGGCGGCATGGATGTTCGCTTTCGAAAATCAAACGTATCTTTTCGAATAAAATCGTAGCGCTGCGATTTAGCCTGAGATAAGCTCGCCTGGTAATTTTGCAGCGCTGCGATTTTGTTGTTGCATCGCATCCCAACCCGCGTTGGAGAACAAATATAAAAATGAGCACATCCCTTTTCACCTTCCTGAGCATGCTGTTCTTCACTGCACTGGTCGCAGTGATTTCCTACCGATTCACGCGCCAGGCCAAGGACGTTGGCGCCCATGGTTACTTCATGGCGAGCGGCGGCCTCAATGGCTGGTTCATTGCCGGATCGATGATGCTGACCAACCTGTCCATCGATCAGTTGGTCGGCCTCAACGGTGATTCATACGCCCACAACCTCAGCTCCATGGCCTGGGAGGCCACTGCGGCCGTTTCGACTATCGCTCTGGCCTTGTTTTTCCTGCCTCGTTACTTGCGCGGCGGCTTCTCGACCCTGCCGGAGTTCATCGAGAAACGCTATGACCGTGCTACGCGCCGAATAGTGAGTGCGCTGATGGTTGCCACCTACACCCTGGTGCTCAACCCGGCTTCGCTGTATCTGGGGGCTATCACCTTCAATCAGATTTTCGACCTGCAGGGCATTCTCGGCTGGTCCTACCCGGCCACGATCAGTCTGCTGATCGTGGCGACCGGAGTGATTGGCGCTGCCTATGCGGTACTGGGCGGGCTTCGGGCCGTGGCGGTATCGGACACCATCAACGGCATAGGCTTGCTGGTGGTGGTGGTCCTCATCCCGATCATCGGTCTGTGGACGCTGGGGCAGGGTGATGTACTGTCCGGTGCCCAAACCCTGCTGCACGACAACCCGCAGAAACTCAATGCCATTGGCGGCAGCGAAGACAAGGTGCCGTTTGGTGCGGTGTTCACCGGCATGATCTTCGCCAACCTGTTCTACTGGTGCACCAACCAGGCCATCGTGCAGAAAAGCATGGCTGCCAAGAACCTGGCCGAGGGCCAGAAGGGCGTGTTGCTGTCGGGTTGCCTGAAACTGCTGGTGCCGCTTGCCATGCTGATGCCTGGTGTGATCGCCTGGCACCTGTTCCGCGACCAGCCGCTGGCCAATTCCGACTTGGCCTATCCGGCGTTGGTTGCCGCGCTGATGCCATGGTGGATGAAGGGCTTCTTCGTGGCGGTGATCTTCGGCACGGTGATGAGCCACTTCAATGCGATCATCAATGGTACTGCCACGCTGCTGACCTATGACTTCTACAAGTCGATCCGGCCAATGGCTTCGGACGAGGCGCTGGTGCGCTTCGGCAAGCGAGTCAGCGTGATCGCCGCACTGGTGTCGCTGGTGGTCGCACCGATGCTGATGTACACCCCGGAAGGTATCTATGCGGTCCTGCGTCGCTTCACCGGCTTCTTCAACATGCCGATCATCGCCATCATGCTGTTCGGCTTCTTCAGTGCTCGAGGCGGCGCGACGCCCGCCAAGCTGGTGCTTGGCCTGCACGCGGTGTGCTATGCAGTGCTGGTGCTGGGACTGAAGATCGACACCCGCCTGGGAATCAGCTTCATCCACGTCATGGGCATCATGTTTGCTGTGGAAATGGTCTTGCTGGTGTTGCTACGCAAGCACTTCGACCGCGCCACTCCCTACGTATCGCCCACTCCGGCGCGCACCGTCGACCTGACCCCGTGGCGACACGCGGGCAGCTTCAGCGTGATGCTGTTCGCCGCGCTGGTATCCATCTATCTGACCTTCTCACCACTGGGTGTCGCCCGTGTCGGCGGACCTTCCGGGCTCTATCTGCCGCTGCTGGCATTGACCTGGTTGCTGGCCTTTGCTGGCGCCGCGCTGTGCCGCCGTCGTTTTCGACACCTGACCAATACCCATGCCCTGCCTGACTACGAGACCAACCCACAATGAATAGCGTATCTATCCCCCAGAACGTGAGCCTGCACCAGGCAGGCGAGCAGATCCGTCTGGAAGTGGACGGGCGCCTGTTGTGGTGCCACAGCCCGCTGCAGCCTGCTGTGTTCGCCGGTTACGGTGAAGCTGACATTGAAATGCAGCGCGGTAACTTCCGTATTCGCGATTATGTTCAGGAAAGGGTCGCCTTGCGCCACGCCCGCCTTGATACTTCAGCCGGTGTCATCGAGTTGCGCGCCTGGTCCGAGGGCCCGCTGCTGCTTTCCCTGCGCCTGGACTGCCAGGGCGAGCGTGTGCGCCTGCTCATGCAGGCGCCGCAGGCAGGTTGCAATCGACTGTGGCTGCGTCTGCCTGCCGAAGTGAATGAGCAGGTCTGGGGTTGCGGCGAGCAGATGTCTTACTTGAACTTGCGCGGACGCAACTTCCCGCTGTGGACTTCTGAGCCGGGCGTAGGCCGAGACAAGTCGACTTGGCTGACCTTGCAGGCGGACAACGAAGCCAACGCCGGGGGTGATTACTATCACACCAACTACCCGCAACCGACGTTCATCTCCTCGCGGCGCTACAGCGCGCATCTGGTGACCAGCGCGTACGCCGATTTTGACTTCCGCCATGACGACTTCCACGAACTGCAAGTGTGGGCGGTGCCCGAAGCGCTGGAGTTTTTCGTCGGCAACAGCTACATCGACCTCGTCGGTGCCCTCAGCCGTTATTTCGGTCGCCAGCCGCGCCTGCCGCAATGGGTGCTTGACGGTGCGATCCTCGGTTTGAAGAACGGCCGCGAGCACGCCGAACAGCACCTGCAGACCGCACTCGAGCATGGCGCCAAGGTCAGTGCATTGTGGTGCGAGGATTGGGAAGGGCTGCGTATCACCTCTTTCGGCAAGCGTTTGTTCTGGGACTGGCAATGGAATGCCGAGCGCTACCCCGACCATCAGGCGTGGGTCTGTAGTCTGCACGAGCGCGGCCTGCGCTTCCTCGGTTATGTGAACCCTTATCTGTGCAATGACGGCCCGCTGTTCGCTGAAGCCGAAGCGGCGGGCTACCTGGCGACCAACGCCGAGGACGGCACCTATCTGGTCGACTTCGGCGAGTTCCTTTGTGGCGTGGTCGACTTCACCTTGCCGGCGGCGGCGCAATGGTTCGAAACCCGGATCATCGGCCAGGAGATGCTCGAAAAGGGCCTCTCGGGCTGGATGGCGGACTTTGGCGAGTATCTGCCGATCGACGTCAAGCTGGCCGGCGATGCCGACCCCATGCTCGAGCACAACGCCTGGCCAGTACGCTGGGCCGAGGTCAATGCCCGCGCTATCGGCAACGCCGGGCGCACTGGCGATGCACTGTTCTTCATGCGCGCTGGCTACAGCGGCGTGCAGGCGCACTGCCCGTTGCTGTGGGCGGGTGACCAGTCGGTTGACTTCAGCCGCCACGATGGCCTGCAAACGGTGATTTGCGGCGCGTTGTCGTCCGGCCTGCTGGGTAATGCCTATCACCACAGTGATATCGGCGGCTACACCAGCCTCTATGGCAACTGCCGTACCGCCGAACTGTTCCAGCGCTGGGCGGAAATGGCTGCGTTCACCCCGGTGATGCGCACTCACGAAGGCAACCGCCCGGACCAGAACCTGCAGTTTTGGCAAGACCCTGCCACTCTGGTGCATTTCGCCCGCATGACCCGGGTATTCGCAGGCATGAAACCCTACGTCGAAAGCTTGATGGATGAGGCTCAGGCCAGCGGCCTGCCGTTGCAACGGCCGTTGTTTCTGCATCACGAACAGGACGCTGGCTGCTACGCCGTTCAGGACCAATACCTGTATGGCCGTGACCTGCTGGTGGCGCCCGTGCATGCCGAAGGCAAGACGCACTGGAGCGTCTACCTGCCGGCTGGCGAGACCTGGCAGCACTGGTGGAGCGGCGATTGTTTCGAGGGCGGGCAGCGTGTCGAGGTCCCGGCACCGCTGGGGCAACCACCGGTGTTCAGCCGAGTGGGCAGCCGCTGGCAATCCCTCTTCCAGAGCCTGACTGTGCTCTGATCCCGCTCCGCTACCTGTAATTGACCTGTGAGCGCCTGCCAAAGCAGGCGCGCCGGCCCACTGCGGCCATAAAAGAGCGCTGCTGACATGAACAACAAAAATCAACGTGTCCTTGGCTTCATTCTGCTGGCCAGCGTCTATGCGCTGCCCAGCCATGCCGAACCCATTGTCTGGAAAGCCGGCAATCTCAGCATCAACCCATATGGCATTCTCGACCTGAACGTGCAGACGGGCTCGTTCAGTAAGACCGCCCCGGACCATACCATGGTCTCGGACGGCAACCTGCAGGCCTCGCGCTTCGGGGTAAAGCTCGACTATGCCCTGGGCGACAGCGGTTATGCCCTACAGGCGTTCGGCGAGCGCGGGCTGGTATTGCGGCGCATCTGGAAGGGCGGGCAAGTCTCGACCAACCGCGGCTATGGCGTCGGCGTCAGTGGCCCGTTCGGCTCGGTGGCCATGGGCAGCCTATACATGCCGATCTACTGGGTGTTCCTGGATTCGGACGTCGCCCTATATGGGTTGTCGAACATGGCGGCGATCATGAGTCTGGAGCACACTGCGGTATTGGGTAAAAGCGGCACGGGCGGGTTCTACGACACCACGGTGCGCTACCGCTCGCCTGAAGTGAACGGCTTTTCCACCGAGCTGGGCTATTCCTACGGCAACTCCAGCATCGAGAACGGCCCCAACCAGAACCGCACCAGTGGCTTCAATGTGCGCTATCGCAACGGGTTCACCAAGTTGGGTTATGGCTACAACCGCCATGACTCGGCCCCTACCGAAACCAGCAGCGAGCTATACACCCAGACGACCCACGTGGTGTCGGGCAATTACCAGTGGGGTGGCGTGATCTGGGGGGCCAACTATGTGTACTCCAAGCGCGATACCGAGGCCCGCTGGTTCGCCTCGGCGAAGATGGTCAATGCGCGGATCGTCCTCGACGATCACAATGATCTGACCTTCGGCGTTTCCCAGCGAATCGAGGCCGAGGGCGCCCGGGCCTGGGCGGCCCATGCCGGCTACATCTATTCGTTCAACCCCAATACCCAGCTGTATACCTATGTTTCCCATATCAACAACAACAGCCATTCCACCCAGGGTTTCTCGCTGCTCAGTGAGGATTACCCCAGTGTGGCGGCCGGTTACGACCCTTGGGCGGGTACCTTGGGTATTCGCTGGAGCTTCTGAGTCTTGATAGCGACGAATCACATATTGCACCCGGAGCTCACACTCACCTGTGGCGCCCTGAGCGCCGGGGTGCTGCCCAGCCTGGGCGGCGCGCTGGGTTACCTGCGTCTTGGCAGCTTCGAGCTGCTGCGGCCCTGGGACGGCACCGACAGCGTTCGGCGTACGGCGTGCTACCCGCTGGTCCCGTACTCCAACCGTATCGCCCACGGGCGCTTTTGCGCCAATGGCGAGCCGCAGCAGCTGCGCCGCAATTTCGGCGATCACCCGCATCCGCTACATGGTCTTGGCTGGCAGCGAGCGTGGCAGGTCGATGCCCACTCGCCGCACAGCTGCCAGTTGAGCTTGCGCCACCAGGCCCGGGGCGCCGATGCCGAAGACTGGCCGTGGGACTTCGTCGCGTGGCAGTGCATCACCCTGAGTGGTGACGGCCTGCGCCTGCGACTGGGGCTCACCAACCTGAGTGAGCAGTCGATGCCGGTGGGTCTTGGCTGGCACCCGTACTTCGAGCGCCAGGGTGAATTGCAGCTGGGCTTCAGTGCCGCGCACGTCTGGCATGCCGGCGCGGATGGCCTGCCGGTCGAGCGTACGGCACTGCCGGAACCTTGGGACTTCGGCCTGCCCCAGGCAATAGGCGCCGTGGGCCTGGACAACTGCTTCGAGGGCTGGGATGCCCGTGCCAGTCTGTATTGGCCAGAGGCACAGGTCGGCCTGCGCCTGGAAGCCGGCCCAGGGTTGGAGCACCTGGTGGTGTTCACGCCGCCAGCACCAGCGGACTTTATCGCGGTCGAGCCGGTCAGCCACCTCAACAACGCCATCAATTTCCCCACGCCTACGGCGCACGGCCTGGTCTGGCTGGCACCGGGGGCGTCGATCGAACGTGAGTTGCGCTTGCTGCCGAGCGGCGCCAACCTGGAGAACCCTGCATGAGTGAAACCCTGACCTGTGTGGTCCGCCAGCCGTCGGAACTGGGCGAGTGCCCGGTCTGGTCGGTCCGTGAGCAAGCCCTGTACTGGGCCGATATCCTGGCCGGGCAACTGCATCGCCTTGACCCCCGCGATGGCTGCGTGAGCACCTTGCAGTTGCCTGAGGAGCTGGGCTGTTTCGGCCTGCGCGAGCAGGGCGGCTTCATTGTCGCGCTGCGCACCGGCATCTACCTGCTCGATGCCCAGGGGCAGCTGGGCGAGCGCCTGGCCGACAACCCCAGCGGCGCAGAGCACAGCCGCTTCAACGATGGCCGCGTCGACCCTTGGGGGCGCTTCTGGGCTGGCACCCTGTGGCAACCGCGTGACCGCAATGGTGGGCAATTGGTGCGAGTCGATGCGCAGCACCGTGCCCAGGTTGTGGCCGGCGATGTGATGGTGTCCAACGGCCTCGCTTTCAGCCCGGACCGCGCGTGGGTCTACCACAGCGACACCCCCAACCATGTGCTGTACCGCTATCCGCTGGATGCCGATGGCCAGCCCGGCCCCCGGCAGTTGCTGCGCGAGTTCCCGCGTGGCAGTGGCGGGCGCCCGGATGGCGCGGCGTTCGACAGTGCGGGCTGCTATTGGAGCGCGCAGTTCGACGGCGGCCGGGTGCTGCGCCTGAGCCCTGATGGCCAGGTGCTGGCAGAAATCCAGGTGCCGACGCGTTGGCCGACCATGGTCGCCTTCGGTGGCGACGACCTGCGTACCCTTTACATCACCAGTTCGCGCGAGAACCGCAGCGCCGAAGACCTGGCGGCCTGGCCGCTGTCCGGCTGCGTGTTCGCCACCCGTGTCGACGTGCCCGGCTGCCCCGAGCCGCTGTTCGCCGGTTGAATCCATTCCACTTGCTCACGAGTACCTATCACCATGAACCGTCATACCGATACGCAGTACCCCAGCCTGGCCGGCAAAGTGATCTTTATCAGCGGTGGCGCCTCGGGCATCGGTCGCGCCTTCGTCGAAGCGTTCGTCGCACAGGGCAGCCGCGTCGCCTTCCTTGACCTGGATGCCGACGCCGGGCAGGCGCTGGCCCAGACGCTGGGCGCCAACGTGCTGTTCTTGCGCTGCGATGTGCGCGATATCGAGCGCTTGCAGGGGTGTGTGGCCGAAGTGGAACACACCTGGGGTGGCATCGATGTACTGATCAACAACGCAGCCCGCGATGACCGCCATGCCTTGGCCGATGTCAGCGTCGAGTATTGGGACGAACGCATGCAGACCAACCTGCGTCACGCCTTCTTCGCTGCACAGGCCGTCACGCCTGGCATGGCAAAGCGGGGCAGCGGGGCGATCATCAACATGGGCTCGATCTCGTGGATGCGCGGACGCCCTGGGATGATCTGCTATACCACCGCCAAGGCGGCGTTGAACGGAATGACCCGCACCTTGGCACGCGAACTGGGCGGGCAAGGCATCCGGGTCAATAGCCTGGTGCCAGGCGCTATTCGTACCGAACGCCAGGATGCCATGTGGGCCGCCGACCCTGCCGGTCTGGAGGCAGCCAGCCAGTCGTTCATCGACCAGCAGATGCTCAAGTTTCGTCTGGATGCCAGCGACTGCGCGCGCCTGGCGCTGTTCCTGGCCAGCGATGATAGCCGCGGCTGCACGGGTCAGAACTTTGTCGTCGATGCGGGACTGTCGATTCAATAACCCCACAACTCCTGACAGGGGTGATTCGGGTAAAAATCGTAGCGCTACGAAATTGATCCGGGTATGCTCTCGAAAAGTAATTTCGCAGCGCTACGATTATGCGTGGCGCCCTTGCTCAAAGGCTTAGGTTATGTCCGAAAAATACAAGAAAATCGAAGAACTCCGCAGTCAGCGGTGGTTCGCTCCAGACACCATCCGTGCCTTCGCCCATCGCCAGCGCCTGCAACAGATCGGACTGCGCCGCGAGGAGTTCATGGGCAAGCCGGTGATTGCGATCCTCAATACCTGGAGCGAGATGTCGCCCTGTCATTCGCACCTGCGTGAGCGTGCCGAGGCTGTCAAACGCGGGGTCTGGGCGGCCGGCGGCTTCCCAGTGGAGTTGCCGGTACAGTCGGTGGGCGAGGTAATGGTCAAGCCGACTACGATGCTCTACCGCAACCTGCTGGCAATGGAGGCCGAGGAACTGCTGCGCTCGTTGCCGATCGACGGCGCCGTGCTGCTAGGCGGCTGCGACAAGTCTACGCCTGGCCTACTGATGGGCGCGCTCAGCATGGACCTGCCGGTGATCTACTGCCCGGCGGGCCCGATGTCCAACGGTCAGTGGCGTGGCGTCAAGACCGGCGCCGGCACGCATACCAAGAAGTACTGGGACGAGCGCCGTCTGGGGCTGATCGACACTGTTGCGTGGGAAGAACTCGAAGGCGCCATGACCCGTTCGATCGGCACCTGCAATACCGTAGGCACGGCGTCGACCATGACCAGCATCGCCGACGCAATGGGCTTTACCTTACCCGGTGCATCGAGCATTCCTGCCGCGGATGGGGCCCACCCGCGGATGGCCTCGCAGTGCGGTTCGACAATCGTCGATCTGGTTTGGCGCGACCGCCGCCCCTCGACTTGGCTGACTGAAAAGCACGTAGCCAATGGCGTGGCGGTGTACATGGCAATGGGCGGCTCGACCAACGCCGCGATCCACCTGATTGCCATCGCCAGACGCGCCGGAATAGACCTGACCCTCGATCAGTTGGCCGCCGCAGCCGCGAAGATACCGGTGTTGCTCAACCTGTTCCCTTCCGGCACGGCACTCATGGAGGACTATCATTTTGCCGGCGGCCTGCGTGCGCTGATGCGCAAGATCGCATCGTATTTGCATCTGGAGTGCGAGGGGGCCACCGGGCAGAGCTGGGACAGCATGTTGGCCGATGCCCCGTGCTACGACGACGATATCATTCGCCCCCTCGATAACCCGGTGGTCAGCCTCGAACAAGGCGCCACTTTGGCGCTGTTGCGTGGCAACCTCTGCCCGGATGGCGCGGTGATGAAATCCTCCGCAGCCGACCCGCGCCTGCGCCGTCACAGCGGCCCGGCACTGGTCTTCGATGACCACGAAACCCTCAGCCGGATGATCGACGACCCCGCCCTGGATGTCACTGCGGACACCGTGCTGATCTTGCGCAATGCCGGCCCCGTGGGCGCGCCGGGCATGCCCGAATGGGGCAACCTGCCGATACCCAAACGCTTGCTGGAAGCCGGTGTACGTGACCTGTTGCGCATCTCCGACTCCCGTATGAGTGGTACCCATTACGGCAGCTGCGTCCTACACGTGGCGCCTGAGGCCGCTGTTGGAGGGCCGCTGGCATTAGTCCGCACGGGCGACATCATCGATCTGGACGTCGCCGCCGGCACGTTGAACATGCGTGTCAGCGATGAGGAACTTGCCCAACGCCGCGCCGAGCATAGACCGCAGCACAGAACCTACGGCCGCTCTTTTGCTGCGCTCTACCAGCAGCATGTGACCCAGGCCAACGAAGGGTGTGATTTCGATTTCCTGCAGGCCGGCGAAGTCGTGCCCGAGCCACCCATCCACTGAACCTTGCTCAGGAAACTAACCGATGCTCGACCTCAAAGACCCTTCTCTGCTCAAACAACAGGCATTCATCGACGGCCAATGGGTGGGTGCCGACTCTGGTGAAACCGTTACCGTCACTAACCCCGCTACCGGTGAGGAACTGGCACGCATTCCGCAGATGGGCGCTGTCGAAGCCGAGCGTGCGGTACTGGCTGCTCACCGCGCCTTCAAACCGTGGAAGCGCAAGACTGCCAAGGAGCGCGCGGAGCTGCTGCAGCGCTGGTACGCGCTGATGGTCGAAAACCAGGAAGACCTCGCCCGCCTGCTGACCGCCGAACAAGGCAAACCACTGGCTGAAGCCCGTGGCGAATTGAGCAATGGCATGTCCTTCGTGCAATGGTTTGCCGAGGAAGCCAAGCGTGTTTATGGCGATACCATCCCGCAGCCTTCGGCAGACAAGCGCATCATCGTCACCAAGGAGCCGATTGGCGTAGCTGCGGCTATCACACCATGGAACTTTCCCCACGCGATGATCACCCGCAAGGTTGCCCCGGCCCTGGCCGCCGGCTGCCCGATGGTGTTGCGCCCGGCCAGCCAGACGCCGCTCTCGGCGCTGGCACTGGCAGCCCTGGCCGAACGTGCTGGGATCCCCGCCGGGGTGTTCAGCGTGGTCACCGGTAGCGCTACCCAGATCGGTAGCGTGCTGACAGGCCATCCGCTGGTGCGCAAGTTCAGCTTCACTGGCTCCACGCCAGTGGGCAAGCTGCTGATCGGACAATGCGCCGAGACCGTGAAGAAGGTATCGATGGAACTGGGCGGCAACGCGCCGTTCATCGTCTTCGATGACGCTGACCTCGACCTGGCCGTGGAAGGCGCGATGCTGTCGAAGTTCCGCAATGCCGGGCAGACCTGTGTCTGCGCCAACCGCATCTACGTTCAGGACGGTATCTACGACCGCTTTGCCGAGAGACTCGCCGCCGCTGCCTCGGCCCTACGCCTGGGGAATGGCGCTGAGGCCGGCGTCACCCAGGGCCCGATGATCGACGAGAACGCCGTGCGCAAGGTCGAAGAGCATATCAGCGATGCCCTTGAAAAGGGCGCACGACTGATCGCTGGCGGCCAACGGCATGCCCTGGGTGGTAGTTTCTTCGAGCCGACCGTGCTGACTGAAGTCACCGCGCACATGAAGGTGGCCCATGAGGAAACCTTCGGTCCTTTGGCGCCGCTGTTCCGCTTTTCCAGTGAGGAGGAGGTGGTCGAACTGGCCAACGCGACGGAGTTCGGGCTGGCTAGCTACTTCTACAGCCGCGATATCGGCCGCGTGCTGCGCGTCAGCGAAGACCTTGAATACGGTATGGTCGGCGTCAATACCGCGGCAATCGCCAACGAGATGGCACCATTCGGTGGCGTCAAGCAATCGGGCCTTGGTCGCGAAGGTTCGCGTTACGGCATCGAAGACTATCTTGAGATTAAATACGTGTGCCTCGGTGGCGTCGACCGCTGAAGCCGGCCAGGGGGGCAGATGCTGCCCCTCTGGCTGAGCCCCCACTTCCGAAGCCTCCAATGCAGCCCGCCGTTCTTGCAAGGCGGCTTGACACTCATCAGCCACGGCGCTCCGACAGCTTTCGGCGACACAGAGTGAGAATCTGGATTAAATTGTCGGGTCTGAGAATCAGAAGCCCGCTCCGCTCCCGTTGAGTATCAGCCGTGCGTTTTACCTCAGTGTGTCTCGGAGAATGCCAAGGGTGCGTTATAGCGATGCTACAAGTTGGCATGGGGCGAGGGGAGGTATCGTTCTACGAGTTATGAGTTCGAATGACTACGCTTCCGCCACTAATTTTCATCAAAGCCCTGATTCTTCAGGGCTTTTTTGTGCCTATGTGTTTTTGGTCCCCCATAATTAGTTTGGCTTTTGCTGGTTTACAGCGGATTGTGATGGACGTGCTGTTTTCATGGCGCCTAAGGGCCATAACATCTGTTGTAGTCCTGGACCTTACTCACGCAGGCGCCGCTGCGAAAGTACGGAAAGAGTCCGGTTATGAGCAGGGAAAAGCGGACAAACGTGAGAGCCGCGCGAGCAGCAGCGCTAAAAAATAGTGTTTGGATAAGCCCGCCATGAAAGGCGAGCTGGTTCTAGGGCAGTTACCGTTGCGACTGCTTACTGGGTGTCCTGTCTTCTCGGCCAGTCTAGCGGGATAAGCGCATCGCCCGAAATCTTGTTCCAACGCTTACGAGTGGCAGCGACATACCGTGGATCATCACCGAAATACGCATGCTCAATCAGCAACACCTGCAGTCCCTCTTGCGCAGATGTTGTATTGAACAGGAAGTCCAGGTGTTTACGCATGGCCGAAACTTCCTCGTTTTCTCCGATGTCCGACTCGTCATCGCCACGTTGCGGATAGTAGGGTCGGCTGATCTGGTCGAAAGCGAGGAACCCTGGTACCGGCGCGTTCACCTTGGCCAGGTACTTCTGAAGCGCGAACGACAAGGCAATGTGGATGGCCAAGTAGTTCTCATCCGAGCCCGCATCCGGGAGTCTCAAAACCGCACCGGAATTCTGTTCGATGATCGCGATATCAGGTGGTTTTGCGGAAAACTCCAGCTCGGCACCGATACACGGTTGGACAGTGGGCAAATCTGCGAACGCTTCGGAGAGATACTGAGAAATCTTGCGCTCCGCACGCGATAGTAGGATCTGCTTGGCGTCACTGTCGACAAGGGCTTCCAAGCCCTGGATCTGCTCACGCAAGACGTCCAAGTCGGGGCCTGGCAACGGCGTCGTAGGGTTCATTTCCAGGAACTGATGGTACGCACGCGCTTGGCCAGGGCCAGTGTGCGTGCTCGGCGCAGGGTAGCGATGATCTCGATGATGTGGTCCAGTTTGATCTCGCTGACGGGAATGTTGCCGATCGTGGGCAGGATGTGATTGTTCAAAGCGCCGCGAAAGCCCGCGAGGGATTTGCTCACGAGGTCGTGCGACTTGAAGGCCAGCCACTGTTCGGCGACGTAACTGAATGTGCGTTCCTCATTGAGTAGCTGATCGGCGATTTTCTTGCGTTTGGCCTTCAGCGGGGCGACGTGATGAGCTACGTTCTGGCGCGCGGCTCGGGCCAAGTCGCGGGCGTCTTTCAAGCCAATGTCGGGATAACGGCCGATCGCATACACGTTCTCCTTGCCGTTCAGGCGATACCTCATCCGCCAGTATTTTGCGGCAGGCTTGTTCGACTTCTGTGAGGCCTGAACATGCAGGTAAAGACCGGGTACCTCGCCGTCGACGTACTTGCCGGGTTCAGCAATGGCACGCAAGAAGGCATCGCTGAGTTTACGCCGCAATGCAGGCGTGGGGAGGGATGTCGTCATGTGCGGGTACTTTTTTCGAAATGGAAAAAGTACCCAAAAATATACCCGCAAGCGCATTGGAAATGAGCGGAATAGGACGGACGACTTTGGACGAAGTATCAGCCTAATGCACTGATTCTATTGGTATTTATGGAACTTGATGGAAGTGAGTCACAAGCTATCGGGATCCCCAAAAAACATCTGTATCCGCGACCGCAACCACCGCTCTGCCGGGTCGTTGTCCTGCGCCCCGCGCCAGGCCATGTGCAGTTCAAAGGTACGCACATCCAATGGCAGGTCTTCGGCGCGCAGGCCGCCGGCGGCGGTGAGGGTTTCCGCTGCATAGTCCGGTACCGTGGCGATGATGTCGGTGCCGGCGAGCAGGGTGCCGAGGCCGTTGAACTGCGGTACGGCCAGCACCACATGACGCTTGCGACCGATTTCCTCGAGGGTTTCGTCGATGAAGCCGGATAGGTCGCCGGCGAACGAGACCAGCGCATGCGGACGGGCGCAGAAATCGTCGAGGGTGATATTGCCCGGTACGCTGTCGGCGCGCAGCAGTTTCGGCTTGCTGCGCCGCAGTACCTTGCGCTTGGCGTTGGCCGGAAGGTCAGCGGTATAGCTCACACCCACCGAAATCTCCCCGGAGGCGAGCAGGGTCGGCATCAGCAAATAGTTGACCCGCCGTACCACCAGGACGATGCCCGGTGCTTCGGCGCGGATGCGCTTGAGCAACTGCGGCAGCAAGGCGAACTCGGCGTCGTCCGACAGACCGATGCGAAATACCGAGGTGCTGGTGGCTGGGTCGAAGTCAGCGGCGCGGCTGACTGCGGTTGAGATCGAATCCAGGGCCGGGGAGAGCAGGGCGAAGATCTCGTGGGCGCGAGCCGAGGGCTCCATGCTTCGCCCGGTACGAACGAACAGTGGGTCGTCGAACAGGTTGCGCAGGCGTGACAGTGCCGCACTGATCGCCGGCTGGCCGAGAAACAGCTTTTCGGCTGCACGGGTTACGCTGCGCTCATGCATGAGCGTCTCGAACACGATCAGCAGGTTGAGGTCTACGCGGCGCAGGTCGTTACGATTCATCGGTGCGTTTCGCCTTGCTCAGGTGGGTCGGGGTGAATATTAAGGCCAAAGGCTGTTACCCTGCACGGGTTTACGGGGGCCAATGCAGCGATTTGCCCGTAGCCCAATCAATGACAGGCATGTCGACTATTAACGGCCACTGATGGTCTAACGTGCAAAGCCCGGATAAAGTCCGTGGTAATACGAGGTTCACAAAGGCGAGGTATGCGATGTCCCGCATGATCCGTTTCCACAAGTTCGGCCCGGCCGACGTGCTCCGTTGCGAGGAGCAGGCCGAACCGTCTCCCGCAGCGGGCGAAGTGCAGGTGCGCGTCGAGGCCATCGGCCTGAGCTGGTATGACGTGCTCTGGCGCCAGAACCTGGCACCATCGCAGGCACGCCTGCCGGCAGGGATCGGCCATGAAATGGCCGGGGTGGTCACGCAGGTCGGGGAGGGTGTCGACGATATCGTCGTGGGCGACCGTGTCGCCAGTTTCCCGGCGACCAGCCCCAATGAGCATCCGGTCTATGGTGATGTGATCGTGCTCCCTCGCACGGCCATTACCCGTTATCCCGACCACCTCACTCCGGTCGAGGCCAGTGTGCATTACACACCGCTGCTGATCGCCTACTTCGCTTACGTCGACCTGGCGCGGGCCAAGGCGGGACAGACGGCACTGGTCACCGATGCCAGCCATTGCGCAGGCCCTGCCTTCGTGCAGTTGGGCAAGGCCTTGGGTTTGAAGGTGTTCGCCGCCACCAAGGAGCCGGAGCAGCGTGAGTACCTGCTGAGCCTGGGGGCTGACAAGGTGATCGTCACCGAGGAGCAGGACCTGCTGATGCAGATCGGCAAATATACCGATGGCCGCGGCGTGGACATGGTTCTGGATGGCATGGGTGGGCCGCAGATGTCGCTCCTCGGCGATGTCCTTGCGCCTCGCGGCAGCCTGGTGCTGTATGGCCTGCAGGGGGGCAACCAGACGCCATTCCCGGCGTGTGCGGCGTTCCAGAAGAACATCCAGTTCTACGTTCACTGTATTGGCAACTTCACCGGCAAGCCGGAGTTGGGTATTGCCCAGGACCAGGTCGCCCTGCAGCGGGCGTTGCGAGACATTAACCAGTTCACCGCCGACAAGCTGCTGACGCCGCAGATCATCAAGGTCTACCCGTTCGAGCAGGTTGTCGAGGCTCATCGCCTGATGGATGAATGCCCCTGTGGCGGGCGGATCGTGCTGGACATGGGAACTGCGTGATTGCAGCACATCGAGTTGCATGAAAAACCGGGCCTAGGCCCGGTTTTTTTCTGATATTTCCTACAAAAATTTAATTAAGGTCCGACGCAATTAAGGCTGTCGCGTTAATGCTGTTTGCTTGTCATTTCTGATCAGGATTCCATACTTGGGTTTTCTTTTGTTGTATGTAGATCAATACCGCTCTCCTGAATGGTTTTTTTACCTGGATCTGTATCTTTTATTCAGTCGACAACCCTCGATAATGGCTCTGTGATACTTGACGTGGCTCGGCTGAATGAAGCGTGTTGGCGCTGCTGATGCGGCCCAGGGCGCCTGCAGGGGCATTGCAAATGCCTCTGCATTGAGTGAGTGCCGGCCTACTGTTGCCTGGAAATTTCCTAATAACTTGTGGGAAATATCTTGGAAGTGAATCGCGACCTGTTTCTCACGTCGGTGAATGCCGGCTTTCTTTGCGCTCAAGGAATGGAGTGGACCATATGAGCAATATCCATGAGCAGGCCATGCACTACATATATCAGCAAGTACTGGATCGTCTGCTGGAACATATGTCCCAGGCGCAACGGGCCTGCGTTCAATTGCTGATTCAGCGCCTGCTGGTGGCGGCAGGTGGCGTGGAGTACATCGGGGACTTTCGTGTGTTGGTGATACACGGGCATGACCGATGCAACACTCGCCTGCTGGCGTTTCTGCGTGCTGCGCAACTGAGCATCGCGCTACGCGCGCCCCACACGTTTCGCCTGCAAGTGGTGGTCGCTTGCCAGCCCGCACCGGGAGCAGAGGTGCTTGGCGGTCTGGAGAGCACCTTCAGTGCGCTGTTCCTGCAGGATGACCCCCGTGTGGAGTTACTGCTGGCTGGCGGCCAACAACTGCAGCCTTTCAGCCGCCACGCCGCGTCGGCTGCCAGCACATCGTACGAGCGCGAAGCGCTGCTGATGTTCGGTCACCTTTCTGCTGGGCGAGCAGAATCCTTGCTAGGCAGTCGTCTGCACCTTGAACTGGCCGAAACGCTGCGCCGCATCCTGTCCCAGGGGGCGATGCCCAGCGCGTTTGTCACGGCGATCCCTGTGCGGCAGCGGCGACGTTACCTGGCCTGGAGTCGTACCGTCATGCGTCTGACCGGCGAGCGCGGAAGCCATGCCATACACCAGTGCGCCGCAGTGTTGTGCGAAACGCTGGGGCGCCTGCGAGCACTGGCTGCCAGGCCTACGGAGCACGTCGAGGCGAGAGCCCCGTCATGCCAGGGCCAGACGCCCCTGCGGGTGATCGCGGTCGATGACCTGATCAATGATTCCCGAGGGGAGGACGCGCTGTTTCACATGCTGGGTATCGAGATGCCTGCGTCAGCGCGCGAAGAGCCGCTGGCTGCGTTTTTCGACCCTGCGTACCTGACTCACCTGCAGCGACTGCGCGATCAATGTCTGCTGGGCAGGCGCGACGCCGTCCGGTCGGGGAAGGGCACGGGCAGGCATCTGTTTCAGGAGGCCTATGCTATCGACGATAGCCAGCTGATGTGCCTGTTGTACGCCCCGTTCGCCGAGCAGGGCCGTGGCTTGTTGGCGTTCCTGCAGCGCTGCCATCCGGCGATGCGCGTTGCACTGGCCTATCTGCACCGTGCCCTGCAGGGGCAGCCGTGTCCGGAAGCGGTCGTCCATTGGCTGATCAGTACCAGTGGATTGAGCCTGGCGCAGTTGCGCGTCATCTATTCGGGGGGGCTGCCGCATACGGCATCCCGGCTGGTCGCGAAGCTGACACGGCGTGACGTTCGGCTGCGGCTGCTGGCGCACCCCTTGCCTTGTGCCGAAGCGATGGCGAAGGTCGCCAGTTGATGGGGCGTTCCGTGCGGCGCGAGTTCGCCTATCAGACGGTCTATCGCTACCTCGAAACGCTGATCAGCCATGCCCGCGAGGGAGGGGATCCGCGCTTGCCGTCGCTGCGCGACCTGGCCCGGCGCATGCGGGTTTCCCTGGCCACGGTGCAGTATGCCTACAGCCTGTTGGAGCGCGAGGGGCGGGTACATTCGGTGCCCAAGTCCGGATATTTTGCGCAGGTGCCGGTCAATGAGCCCGCCAGTGCGCCGAGGGCGAGTACCGGCCAGTGCGCACCGTTCATTCTCCCGCCATTCTCATGTGGGGCGCTCGAGCCGCTGTTGCTGGCGCATGAGCGGCGTCTGGCGCGACAGTCTGCGCTGACGCAGACCGGCAGCGCGCTGCTGCGCAATGCGCTGGCCGCCCGCCATACCCGTTCTTCCAGGCAGTTCTGGCGAGCTGAGGACGTGCATCTGGCGACGGATGTCCAGGCGTTACTGCAGACATTGCTGCTTGCGCTGGACTTGCAAGGAGGCACGGTACTGGTGGCGACGCCCTGTTGCTGGCAACAGTTGCAGGTCTTGCAACAGCTGGGGATGCGCGTTGTCGAGTGGCCGCTCGATACCCAGGGTGGTTTGGACCTGGATACCTTGGCACAGCTGTTCAAGCGCGAGACCGTACGCCTGCTGTTGATGCCGTCATGCCTGGCGACCCCTCCGGGACGCCTGGTGTCGCTGGATGAGCAGCGTGAAGTGGCGCGTCTGCTGGCGGGATATCCGACGTGGCTGCTGGAAAACGACCTGGACAGCGACCAGTGTTTCGTTGCGCCACCTGCGACGCGCCTGCGCGACTGGGTCGATCCGCACTGGCTGCTGGTGTTGGGTTCGCTGGAAGGCATGATCGGCGCCGAAGCGCCCTACGCCTATGTACTGAGTCGGCACCCGGCAGTGTGCGAGGCTTTTGTGCGACGCAGTTTCGTGCTACCCCCGCGGCGTCAACAGGCGGTGGCCTGTCTGCTGAGCCGAGGCGATGTGGACAGTCATCTGCAGCAGATGCGCGACCGTCTGCAAATGCGCATGGCGATTCTATGCCATGCCGTCGAGCAGCATCTGGGCAGTCTGTTGGCGTTCAGCGAACCTGAAGGCGGGCGTGTCCTGTGGTGTCGCCTGGGCTTGGCAGTGGATGTGCGTCAGTTGGTGGAAGCCCTGAACGCTTCGGCGCTGCTGGCGGCACCTGGAAATCTGTTCAGCCTGCGAGACGGCTATGACCACCACCTGCTGCTGGCCTGGCAGGGGGACGATGCCGGCGAGCTGGAGCAGGCACTCGAAGCGCTCGGAAAAAGGCTGCAGTGCTTGCGTAGCAACGCACAAGACAGGTCGAACTGACCGTCGATCCGGCGCGCTTGCCAGGTTGCCTCGTCTGTATGTATAACCAGTATTCATGTTTGCCTGCGACGCCATGCCGTGATTGCCCATTCCGTCGAAGATCCGCTCTATTACCTGCACAACTTCCGCCAGGTGCTGAGGTGGGTCGAACACCGATACGCCGATATCCTTGACCCGCACGAACAAGACTTTCTCCGAGTCTTCAGCGGGCTGGCCCAGCCGACGCAGGCACTGTTGGTGCGCATGGTCATGCGCAAGGGCGAGCTGTTTCGCGGCGACCGGCTTGAATATGCCGAGATCGGCGACACGGGCGCAGCTTTGCAGCCTTTGCTCACGCTGGGCTGGGTCTGCGCGAGGCCGATACTGGGCCTGGAGCAGTTGTTCGCCTTGTTGCGCCGGGACGAACTGCTTACCTGCTTTGCCGATCAACTGGCCCATCCTCGCGTGACCAAGACCCAGTTGCTGGCTGCGCTGCGGCCATTGGACCTGCCAGACAGACCACTGTCTGCCTGGTTCGAGCAGGCGCCGGTGCAGATCCTGCAGTGGCGCTTGCAACCCCTGTGCGACCGCCTGCGCCTGTTGTTCTTTGGCAATCTTTATCAGGATTGGTCGGAGTTCGTGCTGGCCGATCTGGGCGTGCTGCGCTATGAGCAGGTGAGCTTCAGTGCGGATTCGCGCGCCTTGCGCCAGCGCGAGGAGGTCGATCTGGCGATGGCCTTGCATGCTTGCGCCGAGCGGCTGGAGCAGGGAGAGGCGCCAAGTACGTTGCTGCAGGCGTTGGAGCGGGCCAACAGCAGCAATCCCTGGTTGGCCAGGCGCCGCGCACGTCTGCTGTTTGCAATTGGCCAGCGCTGCGAGCGGCTTGGGCAATGGGATCTGGCCCTGAGTGTCTACGATGGGCTCGACCACCCCGAGGCGCGCATTCGCCAGGTGCGTGTGCTCGAGCGCAGCGAGCAGTGGCAAAGGGCGCAGGCACTGGCGTCACACATGGCCCAGACCACGGCCAATCCCCTCGAGGCCCAGGCGTTGGCGCGTATGCTGCCGCGCCTTGCACGCAAACTCGGAGGGCCGCCTCGACGCCGCGCGTCTGCTGCCGTGCAGACACTCATCGAACTGGCGTTGCCCGTGGAAATGTCCGCAGTGGGCGTGGAGGAAGCGGTGCGCCTGCACCTGGCGCACGCCGACGGCGAGGTCCATTACGTCGAGAACACCTTGTTCAACAGCCTGTTCGGCCTCTTGTGCTGGGAGGCGATTTTCGCGCCGCTGCCCGGCGCGTTCTTTCACCCTTACCAGGCGGCGCCCCAGGATCTGCACGACAGTGATTTCTCGGTGCGCCGCGCCGCCTTGTTCGAGGCCTGCCTGGGGCGGCTCGACGATGGCAGCTACCGACAGGCGATACGCACCTGTTTTGCCAACAAGCATGGGCTGCAGTCACCGTTCGTGTTCTGGCAGGTACTGAACGAGGCGCTGCTCGAGCAGGCCCTGGCCTGCATTCCTGCCGAGCATCTGAAGCAGTGTTTCCGGCGCCTGCTGCAGGATATTCGCAACAACCGCGCAGGTATGCCCGACCTCATCCAGTTCTGGCCGGGGCAGGGGCGCTACCGCATGATCGAGGTCAAGGGGCCGGGTGACCGCCTGCAGGATAACCAGTTGCGCTGGCTGGACTTCTGCCGTGAGCACGGCATGCCGGTCGCGGTATGCCATGTGCGCTGGTGCGAGGCCGCGTCGTGAGTCTGAGTGTGGCGGTACGTGCGCTGTGTGAGTTTGCCGCCAAGGTCGGCGACCTGGACTTGCGCTTCACGCCGTCGCCCACCGCCCAACAGGGTATCGACGGCCATCGACGGGTTGTTGCGCGGCGCGGTTCTGGCTACGAGGCGGAGGTATCGCTGGAGGGCGAGTACCAGGGATTGCGGGTGCGGGGGCGAGCCGACGGCTACGACCCGGTGCGCAACCGGGTGGAGGAGATCAAGACTCACCGCGGCAATCTCGACCGCCAGCCGGACAATCATCGGCAATTGCACTGGGCGCAGGCCCGCGTCTATGCCTGGCTGTTGTGCCAGTCGCGTGGGCTGGAGCGGATCGAGGTCACGCTGGTGTACCTGGACGTCGACAGCGACCGACAGACCTTGTTCAGCGAGCCGCAGCATGCCGCGCAACTGCAGCACTTCTTCGAGACCTTGTGCCAGCGCTTTCTTGGCTGGGCGCACGCCCAGGCCGCACGCCTGCGCCTGCGGGACAGCGATCTGCAGGGGCTGGCGTTTCCGTACCCACAGTTCCGCCAGGGCCAGCGCCAACTGGCAGAAACCCTGTACAAGGCCGTGGCCACCGGGCGCTGCCTGATGGCCCAGGCCAGTACCGGTATTGGCAAAACGCTCGGCACGCTGTTTCCGCTGCTCAAGGCCATGGCCCCGCAGCAACTGGACAAGCTGCTCTTCCTCACCGCCAAGACACCAGGCCGGGCACTGGCGCTCGACGCACTGCGCCAGATCACCGACACCACCCCGCAGCCCAGCCTGCGTGCGCTGGAGTTGATTGCCCGGGACAAAGCCTGCGAGTACCCGGGCAGTGCCTGTCATGGTGAGTCCTGTCCGCTGGCCAAGGGTTTCTACGATCGGCTGCCAGCGGCTCGCGAAGCAGCGTCGCAGGTGGTGTTGCTCGACCGTGCGGGGCTGCGGGAGGTCGCGCTGGCACACCAGGTCTGCCCGTATTACCTGGGGCAGGAGATGGCGCGCTGGGTCGATCTGGTGGTTGCCGACTACAACTATTATTTCGACGCCCATGCGCTGCTGTTCGGCCTGACCCAACTCAACCAGTGGCGGGTGGCCGTGCTGGTGGACGAGGCGCATAACCTGGTGGAGCGCGGCCGCGCCATGTACAGCGCAAGCCTCGACCAAGGGCAACTGCTGGCCTTGCGCAAGGCCAAGCCGGCGGGCTTGAGCAGCGCTCTGGAGCGTCTCAATCGCCAGTGGAATGCGTTGTACAAGTCCCAGCGGGCACCGTACCAGGCGAGTGACCAATTGCCCGAGGCATTCCTGCGGGCGTTGCAACAGTGCATTGGCCTGATTCAGGAGGCCATGGAGCAGGCGCCTGCGCACGTCGAACCGCAGGTCCTGCAGTTCTATTTCCATGCCCTGCAGTTCAGCCGTGTGGCCGAGCTGTTCGATGAGCATTTCCTGTTCGATGTCAGCCTGCGTAACGGCCCGCGAAACCGTCGTCTGGCAACCCTGACGCTGCGTAATGTGGTGCCCGCGCGCCTGCTTGGCCCGCGAATGGCTGCGGCGCGCAGCGTCACCCTGTTTTCGGCGACGCTAGGGCCTCGGCGCTTCTATTCCGACTTGCTGGGTATGCCGGCAGACACCGCCTGGCTGGACGTGGCCGCGCCATTTCGCGCCGAGCAGTTGCAGGTGCGGATCGTCAGTGAGGTTTCGACCCGCTTTCAGCAGCGCAGTGCGTCCCTGGCGCCGATCGTCGGGCTGATCGGCGAGCAGTACCAGCGTCAGCCGGGCAACTACCTGGCGTTCTTCAGCAGCTTTGAATACCTGGAGCAGGTGATGGCCCTGTTCGCCGAACGGCACCCCGAGGTGCCGCACTGGCGGCAGGCGCCGGGCATGGACGAGGCCGCACGCGAGGGATTTCTGGCGCGTTTCGTGGCGGATGGGCGAGGGATAGGTTTCGCTGTACTGGGCGGGGCCTTCGCTGAAGGAGTGGACCTGCCGGGCACCCGGCTGATAGGTGCCTTTGTCGCCACCCTTGGCTTGCCCCAGGTCAATCCGGTCAACGAACAGTTCAGGCAACGTTTGGCCCAGCAGTTTGGCAGCGGTTTTGACTACGCGTACCTGTACCCTGGCGTGCGCAAGGTGATCCAGGCGGCTGGTCGAGTCATTCGGGGCGACCAGGATCGTGGCGTGCTTTTTCTGATCGATGAGCGCTTCAGTGAGCCGCGGGTGCAACAGATGTTTCCTGGCTGGTGGCATACCGCCGCCAACTGATCCGGCCCCATCGCGCGCCGTTGCAACTCCCAGTACACTGCGCGTTCCAACACCTACATCCGTTGAACTCGAGGTTCTGCATGACGCTCAGCCCTTTGGCAGGCAAGCCGGCTCCGGCCAGCGTGCTGGTCGATATTCCCCGCCTGTTGACCGCCTACTACACCGGTCGCCCGGACGCTGCGGTCGCTTCGCAGCGCGTGGCCTTCGGCACTTCCGGACACCGAGGCACCTCGTTCGAGTTGAGCTTCAACGAGCATCATGTGCTGGCGATCACCCAGGCGATCTGCCTGTACCGCCAGGAGCAGGGTATCGATGGCCCGCTGTTCATCGGTGCTGACACCCATGCCTTGTCGGCGCCGGCCACCGCCAGCGCGCTGGAGGTCCTGGCGGCCAATGGCGTGCAGGTGCGCTTGTCCAAGGACGACGAGTACACCCCGACCCCGGCGGTGTCCCATGCGATCCTGTGCTACAATCGCGGTCGTCAACAGAGTCTGGCCGACGGCATCGTCATCACCCCCTCGCACAACCCGCCCCAGAGCGGTGGTTTCAAATACAACCCGCCCAATGGCGGCCCGGCTGACAGCGATGTGACCAAGTGGGTCGAAGCCAAGGCCAACGAACTGCTGGCTGCAGGTCTTGCGGGTGTCAAGCGCATTGACTACGCCCAGGCTCTGCAGGCTGCCACTACCCAGCGTCACGACTACGTGAGCAGCTACGTGGCCGACCTGGAAAACGTCATCGATTTCGAGGTCATCCGTAAAGCCAACCTGCGCCTGGGTGTCGATCCGCTGGGTGGCGCGGGCGTGCGCTATTGGTCGGCGATTGCCGAGCGGTACCAGTTGAACCTTGAAGTGGTCAACACCGAGGTCGACCCGACCTTCCGCTTCATGAGCGTCGACTGGGACGGGCAGATTCGCATGGACCCTTCGTCGCCATACGCCATGCAAGGGCTGATCGGCCTGCGCGAGCGTTTCGACGTGGCCTTTGCCTGCGACCCGGACCATGATCGCCACGGTATCGTCACCAGTGACGGCCTGCTGCAGCCGAACAACTATCTTGCCGTGGCCATCGACTACCTGTTCCGCCACCGCCCGCATTGGCGCAGCGACGCCGCGGTCGGCAAGACCGTGGTCAGCAGTGGCATGATCGACCGGGTCACCGAGCGGTTGGGGCGCAAGCTCCATGAAGTGCCGGTGGGCTTCAAGTTTTTCGCCCAGGGCCTGTTCGAAGGTTCGCTTGGTTTTGGTGGAGAGGAGAGTGCGGGCGCTTCGTTCCTGCGTCTGGACGGCAGCGTCTGGGCGACCGACAAGGACGGCCTGATTCCCGCATTGCTGGCGGCCGAGATGACTGCACGCACGGGGCGCAATCCGAGCCAGGCCTATGCCGACCTCACCGCAGCGCTGGGCAAGCCGTACGCCACCAGGGTCGAGGCCAAGGCCGATGCGCGGCAGAAAGCGCTGCTGAGCAAGCTGGCGCCTGAGCAGGTGAAGTCCACCGAGCTTGCCGGCGAGCCGATCCAGCAGATCCTCAGCCATGCGCCAGGCAACGGTCAGGCCATCGGCGGCCTGAAGGTGATGACCGCCAATGGCTGGTTTGCCGCGCGTCCATCGGGTACCGAGGACATCTACAAGATCTACGCCGAGAGCTTCGTTGACGAGGCGCACCTGCAGCGCCTGGTGCAGGAAGCCCAGGCACTGGTGGATGCGGCGATCAGCTGATTGTCTTGCGATCACCGGCAACGCCGGTGTCGTAAACCCAGTCGTACGATTCGCGAGCTAGCCCGCGAAAAGTACGACTTGGCCATCTGGCTCAGGCCACATCCACCAGCACGATCTCGCTGTCCTCGAGCGCCGTGACGCGCAGCACCTCTTCGCCTTCCACGGCAATCCCGTCCCGGGCTTTGGCGCGCACGCCATTGGCCTCGACCACGCCTTTGGCCGGAACCAGATACCCGCGTCGTCCGGCATCGAAACGGTACTCGGCGCTCTCGCCGGCACGCAGGGTCGCGGCCACCAGCCGTGCATCGGCACGGATGCGCAGAGCATCCTGATCCTCGACACGGCCGCTGGCCAGCGTCACGAAGCCTTCGCCTCGCTCACCTTTGGGGAACGGCCGAGTCCCCCAGGACGGTGCGTCTCCGACCTTGTCCGGCACAATCCAGATCTGGAAGATGCGCGTGTCAACCTTCTCCAGGTTGTACTCGCTGTGCACGATGCCAGTACCCGCACTCATCACCTGTACGTCACCGACTTCGGTGCGGCCTTTGTTACCCAGGTTGTCCTGGTGGCTGATTGCACCTTCGCGTACGTAAGTGATGATTTCCATGTCCCGGTGCGGATGCGGCGGGAAGCCACTGCCTGCGGCGATCAGGTCGTCGTTCCATACGCGCAGGTTGCCCCAGTGCATACGCTCGGTGTCGTAGTACTCGGCAAAGGAAAAGTGATGATGGGCATCCAGCCAGCCGTGGTTGGCATGGCCGAGGCTTTCAAAGGGGCGCAGTTGCAGCATGATCAAGGTCCTCGGTAAGTGGGAATGGGGCCATGATGCGCCTTTCAAGTATCGAAAATAAGCGTAAATATCGACTTGTTTTTATCTGATAAATAGATGGTTTTGGTTGTGGTGCTTTCTGCGTTTCATCGCCTAATCCCATGATCTGCAAGCATTAGCTGGCACTTTTCAGCGGTTCGGTGGAACATGTTCCGCTGATTCGACTAGCAATGGAGTGACCGTGTCTTTCGAGCAGCCCCCGGCGCCACTGGACCTGACCCCACCCGCGCAATTGCCTTGGTTGCGCCGCTTCGCCGCTCGCCTGCTCGGGCGTGGATTGAGCCGTCTGCAGGCTCAGCACCGTGACTCATGGTTCCTCGGCCATGCCACTGGCCAGCGCAGCGGGCACGCCGATGGCTTGCGTGACGGCTATGAACGTGGCCGCGCCGAAGGGTACGAGGCGGGGCGCCAGGTCCTGGTGATCCGCGACAGCCGCCCGGACGGCGCTGCGGTGCCCGGCGAGGACGACAAGCTGTTCGACGACTGGCGCCTGCCGCTGACAGCAGAGCTGAAGAAACGCTTCAAGGCCGATGTCGGCCAGCGCCTGCCTGCCGACGCCCAACCCAGTGCCGCGCAATGGAAGCTGATCTTCAGCGATACGCCGTCTACCTGCGTGGTGGCGGGGGCCGGCGCCGGCAAGTCCACTTCGCTGGTGCTGCGTATCCTGCTGCTGCGCCACTATCTGGGCTTCGAGTTGGACGCCATGACCGTGGTCACCTTCACTCGTGAGTCGCGCAAGGACTTCATAAAACGGCTGGTGCAGGTCTTCGCCCTCTGGCAGATCGACCTGCCGCCGGCCCGTGCCCGTGACCTGGTGCGCACCTTCCATTCGCGCATCCTGCCCCTGGTGCGCAGCTTGCCGGGGTTCTCTCACCTGCGCGCATTCGAGACCCTGGGCAACGATGTACCTGCCGGCAGTGAAGCCGAGAGCGAAGGTAACCCTTTCGATCTGCGCCTGAACGATGCCCAGCGCCAGCAGCTCAATCTGTGTTATCGCGACCTGCTGCGTGACAGTCCACGTTTTGCGGAACTGGTCGCGACGATGCGCCAGGAGTCCCTGCAGCTCAAGCCGCTCGATCCGGATCATCCTGATGTGCAGAAGCGCGTACAGGTGACGCAACTGGCGGCCCAGCGCGACGAAGAGTTGTGCGACGTAATCGAAGACCTGTGGTTCGCTGCGGGCGCCTGGCCGATCAAGGGCATCGAGCCCTGCCGGGAAACGGTGCAGATCCGTGGCCAGCGCTTCCATGTGCACGGGCGTCTTGAAGGGCTCGATGCCTGGGTGGTACTGGGCTTCGACCCGTCGGAAAGCGCCCAGTACCAACGTGCCAACGCCAAGCTGTCGGTGCGTGCCGAGTGGGCTGTAAAGCGCACGTTGTTTCAAGCTTTCTGTGATAAGCCACTGATTTGGCTGGATAACTACACCTCGGCAAAGCGTCTCGCCGCGTCGCTGGCGGGTGATGCGGTGGCGGGGCCTGGGTTCGAGTTCAAGGTCAAGGGTGAACTGGCCCCAACGCCATTACTCGATGCCTTCGTCGGTGCGGCGAGCTTCATCGAGAATCTGGGGCTGGAGGTCGGGAGTGCTGTTGCTCGCATGAGCTTTGCGCCGGGCGACAGCGATGCGCCGTTCTTCGAAGCCCT
This sequence comes from Pseudomonas wayambapalatensis, assembly GCA_014268975.2. Lineage (GTDB taxonomy): Bacteria > Pseudomonadota > Gammaproteobacteria > Pseudomonadales > Pseudomonadaceae > Aquipseudomonas > Aquipseudomonas wayambapalatensis. The sequence continues at coordinate 2,674,278 of CP077096.1, forward strand.
GGCCCTGTACTGGAAGGCGTTGGAGGCCCACCTGCTCGGACAGTCCCCGCCGGTGATGACCTATAACCGCATGTTCGCGCTGTTCGGCGAGAACAACCCCGAGAATCTGCAACTGTTGCCAGACCCGCTGCTACGCCCGCTGGCGCATCTGATGATCGACGAGTTCCAGGATGTCTCGCCACAGATCGTCAGTTGGCTGCGCGCGACGCTGCGTGAGATTCGCAGGCGTGGCCCAGGCATGCATGCCGGGCGCAACGCTGCGCATTCGTCGTTGATGTGCGTGGGTGATGACTGGCAATCGATCTACGGCTGGCGCGGTAGTTCACCAAAGTACTTCATGGAGTTCGGCAAGACCTTCCCATCGCCGGCCAATAGCCGGGTGATGCTGGTCGAGAACTACCGGAGTCAGCAGCACATCATCGATGCGGCGGAACACCTGGTGCGCGGCACAGCGGCAATCACCGGCAAGAAGGCCAGGGCCTGTGGTGGCGCTGCTGCGTTGCCGTTGTCGCCGGTCAAGGTGTTCGAGCGCGATGAGGCCGCACTCGGGCAAACCCTGATCGAGCATTACCAGCGTGGCGAGACAGTGATGATGTTGTTTCGAAAAAGTAGCGATAAGCTGCTGATTTCAAATCATATAGAGTCTGTGGTCAGGGCTGATTCGAGCCTGCCGCCTGAGCAGCGTCGTCTGCGTCAGCTCACCTATCACAGCGCCAAGGGCCTGCAGGCCGATGCCGTGTTCATGCTCGGCGATTGCCAATACCTGACCAGTTCGCCCTACAAGAATCAGGTTTACCGCATGGCCGGGTTGGGGCGTACCGGGGATGCGCAGCCGTTCGACAGTGCGCAGAAAGACGAGGCGCAACGCCTGGCCTACGTCGGGGTGACGCGGGCGATCAGGCACTGCTATTGGCATGTGGAAGCTGTCAGCGGCGAGACAGCGGCACTGCCTCGCGCATCCAGTCAGGTACGAGGCCGGCACGTCTACTTCGAGGACCTGCGCGGCCAGTGAGGATTCACAGCGTCAGTCGGTTTCGACTTCCCGGGTCAGGCTTTCGAACAGTCCGCGCTCGACGCTCGTCTGCTCATCGCGCAGCGCATTGAACGCCGCTACGTCCTGTTCATCGGTGAGCAGCAACGGCTGCAGTTTCCCGTTACTGCTGGGCAGCTCTTGAGCGATCGCTTTCTCCAGGGCCTTCCTGACCGAGGTCGACAACGAAGTGACGGGCTCGAGCTCGACGGTCTCGCCGTTTACTTGCGAAGCGAAGTCGCGGCAGTACTGCAGGTAATCAAGCCCGGGTCGCCAGAACTCGGTGACCGCCTCGAACTGTGAGGCATGGGCACGCCTGAGGCTGAGCTGCCAGGTGGGCTGTTCGACGATCCATTGGCGGGGCCCTGCCGGATCTGTATCCAGACGCGTCACTTCCTTGCTTACGTTGGCCTCCACCTTGTACGACAGGTGGGCAGTCGGCCTGTAGAGCATGTTCTCGCTCGGCTCTGGATAGTCCAAGTCCTCAGCGAGTGCCTGGCGCAACGCCAGGCGAATCTCTATATCGTCGACCAGTCCATCGATCAACACATCGTCCGGAATGGCATCTGGGTCGTCCAGCTGATCAAGCGCAGGGATGTCCTCGGCACTGTTTTCCAGCCTCCGCTGCAGGCCGACTTTACGCAGCGTGCGCGCAAGGGCGATGCGATCCGCCAGGTTGTTGACCAGCTCTCGCCGGTAACGCTGGCGCAACAAGGCCCATTTTTCACTGAGGGTGAAGTCGCCGTTGCTGATCTTCTGCAAGCTGACCTCCGTTTCCAGTGCGCTGAATGCGTCGGCGCCGGCATCACCGCAAGTGGTGGGATAGTGTTCCGCGACATCGTTGAGCCTTTCACGCAGCTCGGTACTCTCACCTGCTGCTTTGAGCACTGCCCAGACGCGATTGCGCATGGCAGCAGGTTGTTGGCGAGTGTCTGCCGAATCGAGCAACAAGCCCAGCTTGTCCAGCAGTGGCTGGTTTTCGCCAGTTCCGAATAGATTGGCCCAGAGCAGACGTTGTTCTGGCGTGGCATTGGTCTGTATGAATGCCTCTGTCAGGCCGATCACGCCTTCGTTTTCGTGGACAACGAGTTGAATGCGGGCAAGCCCGGCACGGACCTCTGGCTCCAGTCCGTTGTAGTTGAAGGTCCAGCGCATGCCCGCCTGGCGCCTATTGATACCCTCGGCGAAAGGCGTGGCAAGGATATCTTCAAGGTCGGGTAGGGTGTGGATACGGTTCATCGACAGGTCGAGCTGGCGCAGCTGGTAGTGCCTTTGGCTCATCAGGGTCGTCAGCCCCTGTGGCCATTGCTCCAGGTCGCAGCGCGACAGGTTCAGGTGCGACAGCCGAGCCATGTAGCCAACATCAGGCGCTACGCCCAGAGGGTTGGCTCGCAGGTTCAATTGCTGGATGTGGATCATCCCCTGGAAACGCTCGGCACTGGCAGCATCGAGTGTGATGCGGTTGTTGTTCAGCCTGAGGGTATCCAGGCGGCGTGCGGCGAGGAAGTCGATGTTCGCAGCACTCAGGGTGAGTGCATTGTGCCCCAGGTCGAGCTCTCGCAGAGAGGGCAGGCCGGCCAGGGTTTCCTGCATCTGGGGGCTGAGCCTGGTCAATCCGATGTCTCTGAGTACCAGTCTGCGAAGATTTGGTGCCGCTCGCAGCGCCGTTGCCAGGGAGGATTCGCTGAGCTGCGAACTGTTGAGTATTTCAAGTTCTTCCAGAGCCGGGAAGCAAGTAAGCAGATCGGGGTTCAGTGCCCTCAACCCCAACCGATTGAGGCGCAATGTGCGGACATTCGAGAAGCGCGCCGAAATCTTGGGCAGCGTTGGGGTCTCGCTGCCAATGTTGTGGATTTCCAGCTCGTGCTCCTGCGGATTTCGCCAAGCGTCCATCAGCGCCACGTCTACTCCGCCGGACTCCGTACCAGCATTTCGTGAAGCGTCCACCCATCGGTCGATATCCTGGGCGAGTGTGTGCCACTCGTACTCAAGGCGAGAAATGTTGTTCTCCAATACGCGACCTGTGCCCAGTGGTGCTATCAGGTCATCGATCCGACTTTCGTTGTGTGTTCGGTAAAGCCTGGCGAGCCTTGCTCGCGCCCTGGAGACGCCCCGGCCACTGAGCGGATAGCCCAGCCGACCGTCGCTCAGGCGCAGAGGGGAGCGGAAGCCGGGTCTGACCGGTTGCTGGCCGATCAGTTGGCGGGCCTTGTCTCGGTCGGCGGTGGCGAGCGCGAACAGCGCGGCATCGCTCTTTGGCGGTTGTGTCTGCAGCCCCTCGCGCAGCAGTGCGGTATCGGCAGTCGCCAGATCGGCCTGTTTCAGACCAAGGATGGCTCGATCCAGGCGAATGCGGGCTTGCATCAGGCGCGCTTCCTCGGCGACGCGCAGTGGGACGCGTCCATCAGGGCTGCTCATCCGCGCGCGCTCTTGCGGGCTGGCATTTTCGACGATCTCATCCACCGCCACGCCCGGCAGGCTGGGAAACTGCCGCGACAAGCGTTCGGCCGCCAACGAGCTGTGCTCGGCCGCAGGCGCGCGGAGGCTGTCGAAGATCGACTGGCGGTTGGCTTCGAGTTGGTTGGCGAGGCGCTCCCGCAAGACCTGGATCCGGGATGCCTGTCCAGCTTCGACCGGCGCAAGACGCGCAGCTTGTTCGGGATCCATCTGAGCCAGCACACTGCTGACCAGTTCGCCATTCTCCAGCTCCTGTCTGCTGAGCTGCACCACATGATCGCCGGGCCTGCTGGCCCTGGGGTAGGTGACGGATTCGCCTGCACGCTCGCTCCCCTTGAAGACTTCCAGAACGTGATCGCTCGGCCATTCCGGCAACTGGGTCAGGGCATTGAGGGCGAAATTCTTGTATGCCGGGAAGCGTGTTCCTTCGCGAACACTGCGTGTCAGGCCAGAGATCTCTTCGCTGGTGCGCAAGCGCTGGAAGGCGTCCAACAACTGTGAAGGTGTTCGACCATCCTCTGCCAATTGATGACGTAGAACGTCCGCGCTCAAGCCGGTGCTGCGCAGCGCCGTGTCGCGTTGCTCTGCACTGAGGCTGCGCGCCGCCGAGCCCTGGCGCTGGAGCAGAGTCTCGCGGTCCCATGTCAGGGGATTCTCGTGCGCCACGCGCCAGGCCCCGGCGTCATTGTGCTCAAGCACAGGGCTATAGGCGTTCGGGTCGCTTGGGTGGCGAGCGTGCCACTGGCCGTCCATGTCCTGGAACTGCTCGTAGAGGTCTTCGCCCACGCGGACATAGGTCTTGCCCTGGTAGACATACTGACCCTGTGTATTGGGTTCGAGCTCGGAGGGGAGTTCCAGGTCACTGGCATACCCTGCCATGTTCGGGCTCCACAGCCGCTCCTGGCCATTGACGCTAATGCTTTGCATCGAATCGACAAAGTGCGATTGCAGTACCGCGCCACCGGCTACTGTGCCAATCAGCAAGCCAGCATTGATTACCAGTGACTTCAAGTGTGCGATGGCCTGGGCGTTGTCATTTTCTTCCCAGGCGTGCAGCGCATCGAATACCGAACCCATCATCTGCGCACCGATCACCAGGCTCATGACCGGGTTGAGCCCCGGTATGCAGACGGCCGCAATGTTGAGGATGTCCATGCCGATGACACCCCAGAATTCGAGGCGCTCCAGGCGGGCTTGGGCATCGACATCGGCGGTCGGTACCACAATCGCACGGGCATCGGCCTTCAAACGTCTGACATGGCGTATCTCCAGTTCCTTCCACGGACTAGACGGCAGGGTCGTCAGGTTCGTGTCCAGGTTGACCGTCGTCCGTGCGGTCAGCGCTGCGTCGTCTGCAGTTGGGTTGCTGTACAGCGCATTGCGCAATCGGCCGTTGAGTGCAGGCTGCACGGCGCGCGAAGTGTATTCGACGAAGGACTGGCGGACCTTTGGATCGAGCAGGCGTGTGCGCAGGTGGATATGGCAGGCGGCCATTGATTTGAATTCTTTCAGCGTCTCGGTGCTGTCCCCAGGGAGGTAGAGCACCACGCACGTAGCCTTGGGCGTCGCAATCGAAATCAGCATGAGTTCGTACAGCTCAAAACCGAAGACACTGAGCGACTGGCACTTGATGCTATAGGGCGCTTGCTTGCTGGCGGGCAGGTCGGCGCAGAGCGTATGCAGGGCAGCGAGCGTGTCGGAAGTGACGTCGCCTTTGAGGTAGGCGATGCGCGCTTGCACCCTCAACTCGTCCTGGCGTGCGCTGATCGAATCTCGGCTGATCTGCTCGGAATTACTGCCATCATAGATGGCGGCCAGGTGCTCCTGGTACTTCTGACCCAGGTCCAGATCGCGGGTTAGAGTGATGAACTTCTTCAGGTCAAGGCTTGGAAAGAATCGGTCATCGTCCTTGGCGAGACGTATACCGGAGAAACGGGGCGTGTCCAGCTCGCTCTTGAAGTTGTGCAGCGCAGCGGCGAGCAAGGAGCGGTACACGGGAGGGCCTGAGGGGAGGTATACCGTTTCCGTCTGGCCGCGTGTTGGTTGTGCGACTTTGGAATCTTGGGTGTAGTACTGCAGGACGTCGACCGACTGCTCCTTGTTCACGACCTTGACCGGCAGCTCCTTGTCGAAGCGCTTTTGCAGCAATGGCCGACAGAAATCGCTGATGCCCTGCAGCCCCGAGAGGCTGTTTTGCAGGGCTCGCAGGCTCTTGGCGCGCTGGTCGAGTGCATTGCGCAGCGCCTGCTGATCTTCGGGGAGTGCCGAGGAGTACCAGTCATACGCGTGACCGCTGGGGTAGAGGTGAGGGCTGCGTTGGGTGTCCAGCAGTGCGCTGAAGTGCTTCGGATGAAGGTCCTTGCTCCAGTTCGGCAAGGTGCGCAGGACCTGTGCTTCATGTTGGTTGGTTAGGTTGCTCATGGAGTGCTCCTTTCGTGGAAGCGCCTATTGGACGAGCTGGAGGGAGGCGCGCGTCTGTAGATGGTTAACGCCTGATAGCGAATTGTCCTGCCTGCGAGGGATCGGTTATGGTGCTGCGATGCACTTTCGGAGCTGCGACCAGGAGCTGCCACATGCGTCCCTTTGTCATTCGCCATATCGATCATCTGGTGCTGCGCGTGCGCGATCTTCAGCGCAGCGTCGCGTTTTACCGTGATGTACTCGGCTGCCGGGTGAGCAAGGAGCGCCCGGACCTGGGCATGATCCATCTGGCCACCGGCACCGCGATGATCGATCTGGTGAGCCTGGACGGTGAGCTCGGTCGCCCGGGCGGCGCTGCGGCAGGCGAGAGCGGGCGCAACCTGCATCACTTCTGCCTGCGTATCGATCCGTTCGACGAGCAGGCGTTGACCCGTTACCTGCGTGCTGCCGGGGTCGTGGTCGAGGCTGCGGAGTCGCGATACGGCGCCGAGGGCGAGGGGCTGTCGCTGTACTGTTATGACCCCGATGGCAACCAGGTCGAGTTGAAAGGACCTGTCGGCCAACAGCAGCAGGGATGATTCTTTCGATCGCCGGGCAGCCTCCAATCCTCAGTGGATATCCGCGCAATCCCGATTATGCTTCAACGTACCTTGCTGCGATTCTGGGCAGCCTGCCCTGTCGTGCTTCGCGCAACCGTAGTCCTGCTTAGACCCGGGGCCAGGGTGCGATGCTGTTTCTTTTGAGGTGCTCCGGCCTGACAAGAACACGACGGAGGCAACCCATGGCGGCAATCGACAGCACATCGACGGGCAGCGCGCCCCAACGCGGCATCAGTCGGGAGGAGCGCAAGGTCATCTTCGCCTCGTCCCTGGGCACCGTGTTCGAGTGGTACGACTTTTACCTTTACGGCTCGCTGGCGGCGATCATCGCCAAGCACTTCTTCGCCGGCGTCAATGAAACCACCTCGTTTATCTTCGCCTTGCTGGCGTTTGCCGCAGGCTTTGCCGTGCGGCCGTTCGGGGCCATCGTGTTCGGCCGTCTCGGCGACATGATCGGGCGCAAGCACACCTTCCTCATCACCATCATCATCATGGGCCTGTCCACTGCCGTGGTCGGGATATTGCCCAGCTACGCCAGCATCGGCGTGGCGGCGCCCATCATTCTCATCACCCTGCGGCTGCTGCAAGGCCTGGCGCTGGGCGGCGAGTACGGTGGCGCGGCGACCTACGTGGCTGAGCATGCACCGCCCGGCAAGCGTGGCTTTTTCACCTCGTGGATCCAGACCACCGCGACACTGGGCCTGTTCCTGTCGCTGCTGGTGATCCTGACCTGCCGCACGGTGATGGGCACCGAAGCGTTCGAAGCCTGGGGCTGGCGGATCCCGTTCCTGATCTCGATCCTGCTGCTGGTGATTTCGGTGTACATCCGCATGCAGCTCAACGAGTCGCCGGTGTTCCTGAAGATGAAGGCCGAGGGCAAGGCGTCCAAGGCGCCGCTGACCGAATCCTTCGCGCGCTGGGATAACCTCAAGGTGGTGCTCATGTCGCTGCTGGGCGGCACCGCCGGCCAGGCCGTGGTGTGGTACACCGGGCAATTCTATGCGCTGTTCTTCTTGCTGCAGACCCTGAAGATCGACCCTCAGACCGCCAACCTGCTGATCGCAGGCTCGCTATTGATCGGTACGCCGTTCTTCATCCTGTTCGGCAGCCTGTCTGATCGTATCGGGCGCAAGAAGATCATCATGGCGGGCTGCATCATTGCCGCGCTCACCTACTTCCCGATCTTCAAGGGCCTGACCGAGTACGGCAACCCGGATGTGTTCGTCGCCCAGGAGCAGAACCCGGTGGTGGTGATTGCCGACCCGGCGCAGTGCTCGTTCCAGTTCGATCCCGTGGGCAAGGCGAAATTCACCAGTTCCTGCGATATCGCCAAGAGCCTGCTGGCCAAGCGCGCCACCCCCTATGAAAACGAACGTGCAGAGCCCGGCAGTGTGGCGCAGGTGCGTATCGGCGAACGGGTCATTCCAAGCTTCGAGGGCACAGGCTTGGCGGCGGCCGAGCTCAAGGCCCAGGGCGATGCGTTCACCGCGACCCTGACCGGCGCACTGAAGGAGGCCGGCTACCCCGAAAAGGCTGACCCGGCGAAGATCCACTACCCGATGGTGCTGTTGCTGCTGACCATCCTGGTGATCTACGTGACCATGGTCTACGGCCCCATCGCTGCCTGGCTGGTGGAGCTGTTCCCGGCGCGTATCCGCTACACCTCGATGTCGCTGCCTTACCACATCGGCAATGGCTGGTTCGGCGGTTTCCTGCCGACAGTGGCCTTTGCCATGGTGGCGGCCACCGGGGATATCTACTATGGGCTGTGGTACCCGATCGTCATCGCGGTGATGACTGCGGTGCTGGGTATCTTCTTCCTGCCTGAGACCAAGGACCGGGATATCAATCACGCCTGAAGAACCGGCCACTCCTGCAGATCTTGCAGGAGTGGCCTTGTTTTGCAGTCACAGGCCTTCTTCAGGCTGCCAGCCAGTCGTGAATCTGCTCCAGCGTGGCGGTGGCGCCACCGCAGACGATCATCAGCACCTTGTTGTAGTGCGCCAGCCGCCCAGGTGCGTAGGCCAGGGCCAACGCTGCCCCGCAGGCAGGCTCTACCAGGATCCGGTGATCGTGCAGAAAGCGCTCGCAGGCCTGGAGCGCCGCACGATCGGATACCTGTTCGCTGTGCAACGGATGGTGCTGCGCGCAGGCCAGTGCCTGGTCCGCCACACGCTTGGCGCCCAGCGAGGTGGCCACGGAGTTGATGGCCGGCAGTTCCACCGGATGGCCCGCGGTGATGGCGGCATGCAGTGATGCGGCGCCTTCGGTTTCCACCGCCAGAACGGGCACGTCGTGCCAGCCATTGCGCTTGAGCCCTTCGACCACGCCACTGAGCAAACCGCCGCCGCCGACCGACAGCACCACGGCATCGGGTTTGAGCCCAGCCTGGGCGACTTCGTCGATCATGCTGGCATGTCCGGTCCACAGCAGCGGGTCGTCGAACGGATGGATGAACGCATCACCCGCGCCCAGCAAGCCTTGCGCATGCTGGTTGGCTTCTTGCCACGAACTACCTTTGACCACGACCTGGGCGTCTTCGAGCTTCAGCAGTTCGATGGCGCGCGCGCTGGTGGTTTCCGGCACCACCACGGTCACCGGCACGCCGAGCTTGCGCCCGGCATAGGCCACGGCGAGGCCGGCGTTGCCACCGGACGACGACACGAAGTGCCGGGCGCCACGCGCATGGTGCACTTCGCAGGCGTGGCCCACGCCGCGCAGCTTGAACGAGCCCGAGGGCTGCAGGGCCTCGAGCTTGAGCCACAGGGTAGGGCCGGCGGCCAGTGACAGCGGGCGGGATTCGATCAGAGGGGTCTGGACATGCAAGGTCATGGTGGGCTCCGCATTCAGCGTTCGCGGGCAGCCGGCGTGGCATCGCCGCGCAGCTGCTCCAGGTAGTTGTAGATGGTGTAGCGGGTCACGCCCAGAGCGTCGGCCGCCTTCTCGACGCCACCTTTGACGATGAACAAGCCGCGTTCCTGCATCACCCGCACAGCCTCGACCTTGGCTTGCTTGTTCATCCGCCCCCGGCCCGAGCGCTGCAGCGAGTCCTGAATGATCTCGCTCATCAGCAGCGTCATGTCGGCCGCCTCGCGGGGCGGGGATGTGTCTGGGAGGGCGCCGAACGGCTGAAAGTGCTGGAGGAAGGCCATGGCCGCATCGAGGCCGGTGATGTCGGTGTTCACGCACAGGCTTGCGAACGGGTGGCCGCTGCTGTCACGAAAGATTGCCGTGGCACTGCGCAGCGTGCGTCCCTTGAGGGTGGTGGGGTAGTCCGGCAGCACCACCGGCTCGCAGCCGTCCTGAGTACGGCCGGCGTGCATCAGTGCCTTGAAGCCTTGGTCCTGTTCTGGTGCGGCGAGGATCGGGCTGCCCACTCGACGGCCCGAAAGATGGCCGTTGACGATGGCGATCACCGAGTGCTCGGGATTGTCCAGGTCGTGCAGGAGGATTTCCAGGTTGCGCGGCGCAACGCTGCCCAAGGCCTGAAGTGCCGCCTTGAGAACGGTGAGGGTGAGATGGCGTTCTTGCTGGAGGGGAAGCGAGGGCATGGGGAATCGCCAGATTCTTAAGTGTGTTGAATTTTACACAAATAGTTGAATCTGGCGAGTGTGGATTGCCTTCTAGCCTTTAACCTAGCGCCGGAGTGCGCGGTGGAATCACCCGGCGCGAGCCAGTGGCTTCGAAACCTGCGGCAAAGCGCAGCAGGGCATTGTCGTCATAGGCTCGCCCAGCGAAGGTCAGACCCACCGGCATGCCGATGTCGGCCATCACGCCCATCGGCACGGTCACTGTCGGCACACCCAGGTGACGGATCGCCAGGTTGCCATTGGCGACCCAGATCCCGTTGCTCCAGGCGATGTCTGCCGAGGCCGGGTTGATATCGGCATCGGCCGGGCCGACATCGGCGACGGTGGGGAACAGCACTGCGTCCAGCTTGTGCTCGTCCATCCAGTCTTCCAGGTCCATCTTGCGCGTCTGCTCCAGGCCGCGCAGGCCATCCGGGACAGTCGCGATCTGGTCCCAGGACTTGAGGCCACGCTTGGCCATGTTGACGTATTCGTCCATGCCGGCTGCCAGGTCGTCCTCGCGGTTGGGCAGGGTGCCCGGATCGTGCGGGAAGATCTTCGGCCCGTCGACGTCAGCCAGGCGGTTGAGCTTGGGGTCGTCGTTGGCGCGCAGGAAATCGTCGAAGGCCCAGCCGGACAACTCCCACAGCTCGTCATGCAGGAATTCCTTGCTGACGATGCCGCGGTTGTACACGGTCGGTGCGCCCGGGCGATCCCCCTCGCAGTTGGAGACCAGCGGGAAGTCGGTTTCCACCACTTCGGCGCCTGCCGCCTCCAGCGCCTTGCGGGCTTGCTCCCAGAGGTCGATGACGCTGGCGCGGGTGTTGATGCGCTGTCCGGTCGGGCCACCGATGCCTGGTTTTTCCGACGTGCCGGCCTCGGCGTCGGCATTGATGTACATGCGCGGTACGGCAAAGCGCTTGCCCTTGAGCGCGCCGGCGCCGACGGCGAGGTCAAGGTAACTGGCCGGGCGCACGCTCGAGGCTGCCGGGATCGGCACCCAGGGTTGCATGCGCCACAGGTCGCCACGGGTGTCGGCGTCGTCGGCCACCACCACGTCGAGAATTTCCAGCAGGTCGGCCATGGTCCGTGCGTACGGCACGACCACATCCATGGTTGGCGTGAGCGGCCAGTTGCCGCGCACCGAGATCACCCCACGCGACGGGGTGTAGGCGCACAGGCCGTTGTTCGAAGCAGGTCCACGACCGCTGGACCAGGTTTCCTCGGCCAGGCCGAAGGCGCTGTAGCTCGCCGCAGTGGCGGTACCGGCGCCGTTGGAGGAACCGGAGGCGAAGGGCGCGGTGAGGTAGGCGGCGTTGTACGGGCTTTCGGCGCGGCCGTAGACGCCCCGCTGCATGCCGCCGTTGGCCATGGGCGGCATATTGGTCTTGCCCAGGCAGATCGCGCCGCCAGCGCGCAGGCGCTCGACGGTGAAGGCATCGCGCTGGGCGACCAGGTGCTCGAATGCCGGGCTGCCGGAGGCGGCGGTCAGGCCCTTGACCAGGTAGCTGTCCTTGGCGGTGTAGGGGATGCCGTCCAGCGGGCCCAGGGTGGTGCCGGCAGCGCGGCGGGCATCGGAGGCCTCGGCCTCCTTGAGCGCTTCGGGGTTGCGCACCACGACGGCGTTCAGCGCGGTGGCGGTGTCGGCTCCATCGTAGGCGTCGATGCGGGCCAGGTAGGCCTTGACCAGTTCGACCGCCGTCGTGCGGCCGGACTCGAGCGCGTTGCGCAGCTCGGCAATGGAAACCTCGGTTACCTCGATCATGCTGTCACCAAAATGTACAGGTGGATTTTATGCAGGCGAGTGTACAAGAAGCCCTGCGCGGGCGCAGGTTTGCACCAGGGAAAAACCTGTTTGCAGCACGGCATGTGCCGGCAGGCGGGCGTGCGGCGTGGGGGCATGTTCTGAAAGATTCAGAAACATCCGATATGTCACGACGGGCAAAACCATCAGCGTCTACCGTTTGTCGTAGCTAACCGTGCGCATTAAGCGCCCTGATGGAGATTACCCGTACATGGCAAGTTCGCCCGAACAACCTCGCAAGCCCACCATCAATCCACCGGTTTTCTGGATTTCCGCGATCCTGCTGCTGATCCTGGTGCTGTACGCCAGTGTGTTCCAGGCCCATGCCCAGGCGCTGTTCGCGCAGATTCAGGGCTGGATCATCGGCAATGTCAGCTGGTTCTACATTCTCGGGGTGGCGCTGATTCTCGGCACCGTGGTGTTTCTGGGTGTCAGCCGCTATGGCGATATCAAGCTCGGCCCCGACCACAGCACCCCCGACTACAACAACGCCACCTGGTTCGCCATGCTGTTCTCCGCAGGCATGGGCATCGGCCTGATGTTCTTCGGTGTCGCCGAGCCGGTCATGCACTTTCTCAAACCGCCCATTGGCGAGGGCGGGACGGTGCTGGCTGCCGGTGAGGCGATGCGCATTACCTTCTTCCACTGGGGCCTGCATGCCTGGGCGATCTACGCCATTGTTGCGCTGATCCTGGCCTATTTCAGCTATCGCCATGGCTTGCCGTTGACCCTGCGTTCGGCACTCTACCCGCTGATCGGCGAGCGCATCCACGGGCCACTGGGGCACGCGGTCGACATCTTTGCGATCATCGGCACGGTGTTCGGCGTCGCCACCTCACTGGGCTTTGGCGTGTCGCAGATCAACACTGGGCTCAATGCGCTGTTCGGCGTGCCGGTATCCACTCCTATCCAGATCGCGCTGATCATCGGCACCACCTTCCTGGCCACCCTTTCGGTGATGTCCGGGCTGGACAAGGGCATTCGTCGCCTCTCCGAACTCAACCTGGGCCTGGCCGTGCTGCTGTTGCTGATGGTCATGCTGCTGGGCCCCACCGTACTGATCCTGCAGACCTTCGTGCAGAACACCGGCGGCTACCTGAGCGAGATCGTCAGCCGTACCCTCAACCTCTATGCCTACCAGCCCACCGACTGGATTGGTGGCTGGACCCTGTTCTATTGGGGCTGGTGGCTGGCCTGGTCGCCCTTCGTCGGGCTGTTCATCGCGCGCATCTCGCGCGGGCGCACCATCCGTGAATTCGTTACCGGCGTGCTGCTGGTGCCGACTGCGTTCACCCTGCTGTGGATGACGGTGTTCGGCAATACAGCGATTCACATGATCCTTGACGAGGGGTTGACCGACCTGGCCGCGGCGGTGGAGCAGGATACGTCGCTTGCACTGTTCGCCTTCCTCGAGCATTTCCCCTTCGCCAGCATCATCAGCACCCTGGCGGTGGTGATGGTGGTGGTGTTCTTCGTCACCTCGGCCGATACCGGCGCGATGGTGGTGGACATGCTGGCCTCCGGCGGCAAGGAGGGCACACCGATCCGCCAGAGGATCTTCTGGGCCTCGAGCATGGGCATCGTCGCCATCGCACTGCTGCTGGCCGACGGCCTCAAGGCGCTGCAGACCGCGACCATCGCCAGTGCGCTGCCGTTTACCCTGGCGTTGCTGCTGAGCATGCGCGGGCTGCTCAAGGCGCTCAAACTCGACGCCACCAAGCGTGACCTGCGCTACCAGGCGCTGGCTATCTCGCCGACCGCTTCGCGTGCTGCGGGCAACTGGCAGCGACGTCTGCGCACCCTGGCGATGTTCCCGCGCCGTTCACATGTGCAGCGCTTCATCGCTGACGTAGCGCTGCCGGCCTGTCAATCGGTGGCCGAGGAGTGGCGTCGCCAGGGGTATGAATGCAGTGTCGAGGAAGGCGAGGGTGGCCGAGTGACGCTCAAGGTAGGGCCGAGCGATGAGGTGTTCGTCTACGAGATTCGTCCACGCGCCTATGCCATGCCCAGCTTCGTCCTGAGCGATGCCGCCGGGGAGGAGCGCAAGTACTTCCGTGCCGAAGTACATTTGCGTGAAGGTGGCCAGGACCACGATGTGATGGGCTGGTCGAAGGACGAAGTGATCGGTGACATTCTCGACCACTTCGAACGGCACCTGCACTTCCTGCACCTGGTGCGTTGAGCCGGGCGCCCGCGAAGCGGGCGCCGCGACGTCGAGCTCAATCCAGGTCGGCCGCTGAATGCCGCTCCGGCACCTGGCTGGCCTCATCGCCCCAGGTGCGGTTGACCCGGGTGCCGCGCTGCACGGCCGGGCGCTGGGCGATCTCTTCGGCCCAGCGCTGCACGTGCGGATATTCGTCTACCGCCAGGAATTCGGCCGCGCCGTACAGGTTGCCGCGCACCAGCTGCCCGTACCACGGCCATACGGCGATGTCGGCGATGCTGTACTCGTCGCCACCCAGGTAACGGCTCACCGCCAGGCGTCGCTCGAGCACGTCGAGCTGACGCTTGGCTTCCATGGTGAAGCGGTTGATGGCGTACTCGATCTTCTCCGGCGCATACACATAGAAGTGGCCGAAACCACCGCCCAGGTAAGGCGCCGAGCCCATCTGCCAGAACAGCCAGTTCAGGCTTTCGACGCGGGCGGCTGGGTCTTTCGGCAGGAAGGCACCGAACTTTTCCGCCAGGTGTAGCAGGATCGAACCGGACTCGAACACCCGCACCGGCGGTTCGACACTGCGGTCGAGCAGGGCCGGGATCTTGGAATTCGGATTGACCTCGACGAAGCCGCTGGAGAACTGGTCGCCATCACCAATGCGGATCAGCCAGGCGTCGTATTCAGCGCCGCTGTGCCCCAGAGCCAGCAGCTCTTCGAGCAGGACCGTGACCTTGACGCCGTTGGGCGTGGCCAGCGAGTAGAGTTGCAGGGGATGCTTGCCGACGGGCAGGTTCTTGTCGTGGGTGGGGCCGGCGATCGGGCGGTTGATGCTGGCGAACTGGCCGCCGGCTGCGGCGTCGTTTTTCCAGACCTTCGGTGGGACGTAGGGGCTGCTGCTCATCCGATTAAATCTCCTGATGGTCTTCGATCCCATTGCGATCGCCTGATGCGATCAGGGTGCGATTGGCCAAGACTAGGGCAGGAGAAGTGGTCAAGGGAAGTGAAGTATTGCGCAGGTGTTATAACCGCTGCGCGTCTGCCAGCGGCTTGCAGACGCGCAGCGGGCTGCATCAGGCCACAGGGATCAAGGGGGCGGCTGCGGCGAGGGCGGCCGCGCGTTCGGCCGCAGGTGGGTAGATCCAGATGCTTAGGCCAGGGTCGCCTCGCTGCCATCTGCGCTGCGATAGCCGACGCGCTGGCCTGCCTCGTCGATGTGGTGGGCCGTGCCTTGTACGAAGCGCACGTTTACTGCGTCGAACAGCGCCTGCAACGGGGCAGCCATCTGGTGAACGTCAGGCTCGTAGAAGCGTGGGCGGATGTGCAGCTCGGCCTGTGGTGCGAGCACCGTGATCTGGACGTCGTCGCGTCCGTGCAGGTCGAGCTGGCGCGCAACGCCCAGGGCGCTCCAGAGGCCGGCAAAGCCTGCGCCGAGGATCAGGATCTGTTTCATCGTTGTGCTCCTGGAAAATTCCGGATACCGCAAATTATGGGTGTTGTCGGAAACGGGCACGGCATGCGATGACGCAGGAAGGGTCGCTCGAACGGCTGGCGGCGCAGTGCGGTTCGCCTGACTGGCCGAAGTCGATGATAAGGCTTCCCGTCGGCGCACGGCCGTGGCCCGACAGGCGTAGCCGCAAGGCTCGATTTGTCACGGCGATGCTACGTGCGCTGCCGGGCAGGCCCTAGGCTCTGTATGAAAAACCTTGATACTCGGTGATGCTGCGTTGAAAACAGCCTCGGAATGCTCATTTACAACCCGTAAACTCCGCTTCCTCGGCTGTTTTCGCCTTGCCTGACCTTCGTCTCAAGGCTTTTCATACAGACCCTAGGTCAAAGATCCCTGGATTTCGGCCAGGGGCACGCTACGTGCGAAACGGGCGCGATAGTCGCGCGGGCTGACCTGCAGGTGGCGTTGAAACGCCAGGCGCAGCCTTTCTTCGTTACCGAAGCCGCACAGGCGGGCGATCTGCTCGATCCGCTGCGCCGAGTTCTCCAGCAGGCGGCGCGCGGCTTCCACGCGAAACAGCTCGAGGGTCTTGGCGGGAGTTCGCCCGGTCTTCTGCTTGTACACCCGGGTGAAGTTGCGCAGGCTCATGTTCGCCTGCTCCGCCAGGCGTTCGACGCTCAGGCGCGGGTCGCCCAGGTTGTCGTTGAGCCATAGGTGCAAGGCTTCGAAGGCGCCGCTGTCTTCGCCCTGGGCCTTCAGCAGTTCGCTGAATTGGGTCTGGCCGCCGGGCCGCTTGAGAAATACCACCAGCTCCCGCGCTGGCGGGATGGGTCATGGGCATGTCGACGCAGGAAGGACGTCTACATGGTACTGCACCGCGAGCGAGGCCGCGGTGCCAAGCTGCCGGGTGGCGTGCCTTGCAAGTTCAGCACCAGCCGTGCGCTGCGGATCGCTCATCAGTGAGTAGGCATTGCTGAACTGGCGCCCGTCGGCACCTTGCATCTGCACGATGACGTGGCTGCCACCGCTGGAGGCCGGCAGTTCTTTGCCGAGCGGTATCGGTTGCCGGGTTGAGGGGCGCAGGGTGGTGTCGAGCTCTTCGCGAGCAAGCTCGCTCCTACAGAGAGCGGGCTTGCTGCGAAGAGGCCTGTCAGTGTGCGCCGGCAGCCTTGCTCAGGTCACTCTCGGCCCACTCGGTGTACACGCAGGCATCGGCCACCACCCAGCGTACCTTGACCGTATCGCCCGGCTGCATCGGCATGCCCGCCGCCGACAGCGCCTTGACCGTCATTTCTGTACCGCCTGCCGTCACCACTTGGCAGGTCTGGCTTTCGCCAAGGAACAAGACTTCGCCGACCTTGGCGTTCACCTCGTTCCAGCCAGCGGGCAGCGGCTCGCGGGTCGCCTGCTCGGTGCTCAGCGCCAGGGCCTTTTCCGGGCGGACCATGATCAGTGCATCCTGATCCGCGGCCAGCCCTGAGGTCAGGCGAATGGCCAGCGACTGGCCCTCGAACGCCGCCGCGCCATGGCTGCTGGCGGTGACCCTGAGGAAGTTGGAGTTACCCAGGAACGAGGCGACGAAGGCGTTGGGTGGGTTCTGGTAGAGGTCGTAACCGCTGCCCAGGCCGACGATCTTGCCGTGGCTGAAGATAGCGATGCGCTGGGACAGGCGCATCGCTTCTTCCTGGTCATGAGTGACGTAGACGATGGTGATGCCCAGGCGCCGGTGCAACTGGCGCAACTCGTCCTGCAGGTCTTCGCGCAGCTTTTTGTCCAGGGCACCGAGGGGCTCGTCCATCAGCAGGATGCGCGGCTCGTAAACCAGCGCCCGGGCGATCGCCACCCGTTGCTGCTGGCCGCCGGAGAGCTGGGCCGGGCGTCGGTGTGCGAAGGTTTCCAGCTGCACCAGTTTGAGCATGGCGTCGACGCGCTTGGCGATCTCGGCGCTGCCCAGCTTGCGGATGGCCAGTGGGAAGGCGATGTTATCGCGCACGCTCAGGTGCGGGAACAGCGAGTAGCGCTGGAACACCATGCCGATGTCACGCTTGTGCGGCGGCACGTTCACCAGCGAGCGGCCTTCGACCAGAATCTCGCCGCTGCTGGGGGTCTCGAAGCCGGCCAGCATCGACAGGGTGGTGGACTTGCCCGAGCCGCTGGAGCCGAGGAAGGTGAGGAATTCGCCGTCCTGGATGTCCAGGCTGATGTTGTCGACCGCGGCGAAGTCGCCGTAGTGCTTGTTCAGATTGCGCAGGGTGACCAGGGTCTTGCCGTGCGCGGCTTCTTTGATGACTGCACTCATTATTGTTGTCTCCGGCACTCAGGCGTTGGTTTCGTTGCGACGGCGCAGGGCGCTGGCGATGAACATGACCAGGATCGACAGGCCGATCAGCAGCGTCGAGGCCACGGCGATCACCGGGCTCAGGTCCTGGCGCAGGGTGGTCCACATCTTCACCGGCAGGGTCTGCAAGTCGGGGCTGGCCATCATCACGCTGAGCACCACCTCATCCCACGAGACCAGGAAGGCGAACAGGCCGCCGGCGATCATGCCCGGGCGGATGGCCGGGAAGGTCACCTTGACGATCGCCTGCAGCCGCGAAGCGCCGCAGATCACCGCAGCATCCTCGATCGATTGGTCGAACAGCTTCAGCGAGTTGATGATCGAGATGATGGTAAAGGGCAGGGCGACGATCACGTGGCTGACCACGAAGGCGAACAGCGTGCCGGTGTAGCCCAGCTTCAGGAACAGCGCGTAGACCGCGACCGCGATGATCACCAGGGGCACGATCATCGGCATGGTGAACAGGCCGTAGAGCAGCTCGCGTCCGGGAAAGCGCCCGCGTACCAGGGCGAAGGCGGTCGGCAGGCCCAGGGCCACGGCGGCGAAGGTGGTCAGTACGGCAACCTTGAGGCTGGCCAGCGCGGCGTCCATCCACTCGGGGTTGGAGAAGAACTGGTCGTACCATTTGAAGGTCCAGCCGGGAGGCGGGAACACCAGCCACTGAGAGGAGCCGAACGACAGCAGGACGATGAACACCACCGGCAGCAGCAGGAAGGCGGCGATGATCCCGGTGGTCAGGTACAGGCCCGTGCGCAGCGGGCGACCCATGGCGTTGGGGGACAGGAGCATGAAGAATTACCTCGCATTGCCGACCGGGGATTCCGGCTGCAGCTTCAGGTACAGGTAGAAGAGCACCAGGGTTATGACCACCAGCAATGCCGCGGCGGCGCTGGCCAGGCCCCAGTTCAGGAACGACTGCACCTGCTGGATGATGAACTCGGGCAGCATCATGTTCTGCGCACCGCCCAGCAATGCCGGGGTGACGTAGTAACCGAGCGACATCACGAACACCATCAGTGCACCCGAGAACAAGCCTGAGCGGCACAACGGGATGAACACCTTCCAGAAGTTGGTCCAGGGGCTGGCGCCGCAGATCGAGCCGGCCTGCAGCACCATCGGGTCGATGGCCTGCATGGTCGCCTGCAGTGGCAGCACGATGAACGGGATCATGATGTAGCTCATGCCGATCACCACGCCCGTGAGGTTGTGCACCATCTCCAGCGGCGCATCGATGATGCCCAGCGCCATCAGCAGCTTGTTGATCACCCCCGAGCCCTGCAGCAGCACCAGCCAGGAGTAGGTGCGGGCCAGGAGGCTGGTCCACATCGACAGCAGCACGATGTTCAGCAGCCAGCGACCCCAGCCGCGAGGGACCAGGGTGATCGCCCAGGCCAGCGGAAAGCCCAGCAACATGCTGATCACGGTCACAAGGCCCGCCACCGAGAAGGTGTTGAACAGCACTCGGGCGTAGGCTGAGTTGGCGAACAGTTGCTCGTAGTTGCCCAGCCCTGGCACCGGCTCCAGTACCCCGCGCAGCAGCAGGCCGATCAATGGCGCGAAGAAGAACAGGCCGAGGAACAGCAACGCCGGCAGCAGGTTGCGGCTGCCACGCCAGCGCTGGCTCAGCGGCGGTCGGCGCACCGCCGCGCGTGGGGCGCCGGTGCCGGGGTCGGCACCTTGAGCGTTGTGCAGGGCGTTGATGGCGACTTTCATTTGACCAACCACTCATTCCAGCGCGCGGCGATTGCCTGGCCGTTCTTGGCCCAGTAGGCGAAGTCGAGGGTCACCTGGTCCTGGGCATAGGCGGTTGGCAGGTTGGGTGCGAGTTTCTTGTCGAGTTCGGCCACGCTGTCGAGGTTGACCGGGGCGTAGGCGGTAAGGTTGGCGAAGTCGGCCTGGCCCTTGGCGCTGCTGGCGTTGGCCAGGAACTTCATGGCCGCGTCCTTGTTCTTGGCACCTTTGGGGATGACCAGAAAGTCGGCCATGACCAGATTCTGCTTCCAGCTCACGCCCACCGGGGCGCCGTCCTGCTGCAGGGCATAGACGCGGCCGTTCCAGAACTGCCCGAGTGCTGCTTCACCAGAGGCCAACAACTGTTGCGACTGGGCACCGCCGCCCCACCAGACGATGTCTTTCTTGATGGTGTCGAGTTTCTTGAAGGCGCGGTCCAGGTCCAGCGGGTAGAGCTTGTCGGCAGGCACGCCGTCGGCGAGCAGGGCCAGCTCGAGCACGCCGGGGCTCGGCCACTTGTACAGCGCGCGCTTGCCGGGGTAGGTCTTGGTGTCGAACAGCGCGCTCCAGTCGACCGGCTTGTTGGCGCCGAGCTTGCCCTCGTTGTAGCCGAGCACGAAGGAGAAGAAGAACGAGCCGACGCCATGGTCGGAGACGAAGCGCGGGTCGATGCGATCACGCTGGATGGTGGAGAAGTCGAGGGGTTCGAGCAGGCCTTCGCTGGCGGCACGCAGGGCGAAGTCGGCTTCGACATCGACCACATCCCATTGCACGTTGCCGCTTTCGACCATGGCCTTGAGCTTGCCGTAGTCGGTCGGGCCATCCTGTACGACCTTGATGTTGCTGCTCTTGCTGAAGGGGTCGGCCCATGCCTGTTTCTGGGCGTCCTGGGTGGTGCCGCCCCAACTGACGAAGTTGAGGCTGTCGGCGGCCTGGGTGGCCTGGCAGGCCAGGGCTAGCAGGCTTGCGGACAGCACAGCGGTGACTCGTTTGCTCAACAGCATGGTTACGCCCTCGTTGCTTTTGTTATTCGAGGCGGGGCTTTTGTCGCGCCCGCCAACTGTGTTCGGGAGCAGCTATTTCAGGTGGTTCGTGGCCGTTGTGTGATTGTAGGTGTGGCCGGCAGATTTAAGGTCTACGGGATATCATATTATGGTATTCCAAGATTTTGGCAAGCGTTCGGTGTTACCGGCGATCACCTGCGACATTGCAGGGCGCGCTGAATCGTCATTTCTCGCTGTAGGAGATGTCTATTTCGTGCCTGCTAAGGAAGTAGATCTCTTTGCGCCTGCTAGGTTTGCGCATTCCTCAAGCAACGGAGTCTGCGCATGCTTCGCGTCAATCTGAATGGCAAAGGTCAAGCGCTGGACGGCGACATGACCTCCACCGGCGCTGTGTGTATCGCAAGTGGTATCAACTATCAGGCGAACGATCGCGCCGTGCTGCGGCAGGGTGACAGCACTACGCCATGCCCTGTGTGTGGTAAGGTCGGCACCGTTGTCGAAGGCGTACCGTGGTTTGTGTCCTACGGTCGCCCTGTGGCCGTGGACGGGGCGTTGGTCGCTTGTGGATGCCCCAGTGGCAGCAATCGCGTGGTGGCTCCTCTAGACCATGGCGTGGCGGCAGGTCGTGCGAGGCTGACCTCGGGTGCTTTTAAGGCAAGCAACTCACCATCGCCTGCACCGGCTGCGGCTTCAATGAAATCGAACCTCTACGCAGGCCAGGGGGCTCAGTTCTCTGCACTGGAGCCTGGCTTCTACATCGTGCCGCGCAGCATGTCCGGCCCTCAGGTGCTGGCCCGACTGCTGTCGCAAGACTCAACGCTCCCCATCGCTCGGCTACAGCGGCTGAACCCTACCTTCGAACACGGCTTCAAGGCGGGTGAGATCTTTGTTGTCGGTAACCCTGACAATCTCCACGCGTGCACTCACGAAGAGGCGCTACTGATGCAGGCTGCCGAACGCGCGCGTGGGGCCTTGGCGACTCTCAACGAGGCAGAAGCCAACTTCATGATGGAACACATCGGGGAGATTGCCGGAGTTTTGAGTGGAGCAAGCAGTTCCATGGGGGTGGGCAAGGACATGCTTGATCAGGGCTTGGGACGTGTCAAGGACACGCTCAAGGGCATCGAAGCATTGCACCAGCGGCAGTTCATACTGCATGGCCATTTGCACAGCCCCGAGTTCTTCACTTCGCGCCAAGCCTTGTATCAGCAGCTCAGTGCGCAATTGAGCAGCTCGTTCCTGCACAAACGATTGAACCTGGGGGGCTACGAGACGTTGCGCCGGGACCTGGGTATTTCGCCGAAGAGCTTGGTGCATCACTGGAAAAAGGCCGGAGGGCCGGGGCAGATACCGGGATATGCAACGCACTTGGATGAAGTGGCGAAAACAGCGCGATATTTGAAGTACGGGGGGTATGTGGCGATTGGACTGGGTGCGACAGCTTCGTATCTGAAGGTGCAAGAGGCTTGTCGGTCTGGAGAGACCGATGAGTGTCGCAAGGTGCGCTTTACCGAAACGGGCGCTTTTAGCGGGAGTCTAGTAGCAGGTTTTGGTGGCGGTATCGCTGCGGGCAAGGTGGCTAACTTGGTCTGCCATTTTGGGGTGTGGGGAAAAGCAGTTTGCGGTATCGCGTTGGTAGGGGCGGGTTCCGTTGGTGCCGCAGAATGGGGTGGGCGTTACGGAGAGTATTGGGGGGAGTTGCTCTACGAGGTCTCAGATGATTGATGCCAGCAGTTGGTCGGCTAATTGCAAATTGGTATTCATAGGTGCGCCCTTTGCAATTATGTTGCTGGGGATTTTGATGGTGCTTCATATTTCTGCATCTCGTCACTTCGTCGTGATGTGTCGTGCTTTTGGAAGAAGCTCGGGGATAGATGCGGAAATCAAAGTTTGGGGAGTGACCTCGCTTTGGTCGCGAATGCTCATAGTGGCTGCCATGAGCTCAGCGCTAACGTGTCCTTCGATTGGTATTCGGCGTGGAACGCTGGATCCTCTTGATGTAAAGAGTTTCCCGTATTGCTTGAAGCGCCGTATACAGATTGCAACATTATGCATTTTCCTCGGGCTGCTTTGGTTGATGGGGTTATCTGTTTTTCGCTTCAAATAACGCACGCCCGCGGCAGCGGGCGTTTCAGTTTTCACGTATTGATAGCGAATCAGATCGCTTCGAAGGGAATACTCTGCACCACCTCCAGCTCATACCCCGCCAACCCCGCGTACTTGAGCGGTGGGCCAAGATGGCGCAGCTTGCCCACGCCCAAGTCCTGCAGGATCTGGGCGCCGGTGCCCACCTCCGAATACACCTTCGACTGTCCGCGCTGGTAGGGGCGCTGCGGCTGGGTGAGTTGTGGCACGCGTTCGAGCAGGGCCTGGGACGATTCGTGGTTGGCAAGGACCACCACCACCCCGGCGCCCTCCGCCGCGACCCGCTCCAGCGCCGCCCACAGCGTCCAGTTGGCAGGGCCTGCGTATTCGGCGCCGACCAGGTCGCGCAGCGGATCGATGACATGCACGCGCACCAGCGTCGGCTGCTCGCGGCGGATGTCGCCCATCACCATCGCCATGTGCACGCCACCTTCGATGCGGTCCTCGAAGGTCACCAGGCGGAAGGTGCCGTGTACCGTTGGCAGCTCACGCTCGCCGATGCGCCTTACGGTCTGTTCGGTGCTCAGGCGATAGTGGATGAGGTCGGCAATGGTGCCGATCTTGATACCGTGGCGCTCGGCGAACAGTTCCAGGTCCGGGCGGCGGGCCATGGTGCCGTCGTCGTTGAGCACTTCGACGATCACCGAGGCCGGTGCGAAGCCTGCCAGGCGTGCCAGGTCGCAACCGGCTTCAGTGTGTCCGGCGCGGGTCAGTACGCCGCCTTCGCGGGCGCGCAGGGGGAAGATATGGCCAGGCTGGACCAGGTGCTCGGGGCGGGCGTCCGCGGCCATGGCTGCAGCCACGGTCCGCGCGCGGTCGGCGGCAGAGATGCCGGTAGTGACACCGCTGGCGGCCTCGATCGATACGGTGAAGGCGGTGCTGAACACGCTGCCGTTGGTCGGCACCATCTGTTCGAGGCCCAGGCGTTGGCAGTGTTCGTCGGTCAGGGTCAGACAGATCAGGCCGCGTGCTTCGCGGGCCATGAAGTTGATGGCATGCGCGTCACAGCGCTCGGCGGCGATCAGCAGGTCGCCTTCGTTCTCCCGGTCTTCGTCGTCCACCAGCAGCACCATCTTGCCCTGGCGGTAGTCTTCGAGAAGGTCTTCGATGCTGTTGAAAGCCATGCTGCACGCTCACTGTGGTCAGGTGATTTTTATGGTATACCATAATACACAAATAACCCTATACAGGAGATCGACGGATGAAGGCTTACTGGATCGCCCATGTGGACGTCACCGACCCGGAGCAGTACCAGCAGTACACCCAGCGAGCGCCAGCGGCGTTCGTGGCATTCGGCGGGCGCTTTCTGGCCCGGGGAGGCAGGAGCGAGGCGATGGAAGGGCGGGCGACGCCGCAGCGCAACGTGGTGATCGAGTTCGACTCGTATGAGCAGGCGCTGGCCTGCTATCGGTCGGATCTGTATCAGGAGGCGTGCCGCTATCGGCAGGGGGTGGCCAAGGCCGAGGTGATCATCGTCGAAGGGTTCGAGCCGTAGAGGTGTTCCGATTCATCCGCGAAAAAACCAGCTTGCCCTGCACAAGTGCAGGGCAAGCGCGTTGCATCAATGTCCGGCAGCGAGCTTGGCGCCCATCTGACGGCGACGGTAGACGCTGTCACGGCTGGCCAGCCACCAGTACAGCGGTGTGGTCACCGCCAGCCCGACCAGCCACGACAGGTCGGCACCATTGATGTGTTCCGATACCGGGCCTACGTACAGCGGCGTGTTCATGAACGGAATCTGCACCACGATCCCGACGGCGTAGGCGATCAGCGCCTGCGGGTTGTAACGCCCATAGATCCCGCCGTCGACCTTGAAGATCGACTGGATGTCGTACTCGCCCTTGTGGATGGCATAGAAGTCGATCAGGTTGATCGCGGTCCACGGCACCAGCACGACCAGCAGCACCAAGACCATGTCGACGAAGTGACCGATGAAGTCGGACGAGGCGAAGACTGCCACCACGCTGCACGCGGCCAGCACGATCAGCGAGAGGACGGCGCGGGTCTTGGCGGTCGGGATCCAGCGATAGGCGAAGGTTTGCACCAGGGTGATGATCGACAGTACCGCACCATACAGGTTGAGCGCGTTGTGGCTGATCACACTGAGCAGGAACAGCACCAGCATCAGCGGGCCAATGGCGCCGGTGGCCAGCTTTACGGCGTCCATGGTGTCCATCCCGGCGGGGATCGCCAGCACGGCGACTGCGCCGAAGATGAACGACAGGCTCGAACCCAGGGCTGAGCCCAGGTAGGTGGTCCAGAAGGTCGACGACACTTTCACATCGGCCGGCAGGTAGCGCGAGTAGTCCGACACGTAAGGGGCGAAGGCGATCTGCCACAGCGCTGCCAACGACACAGTGGCCAGCCAGCCGGAGATGTTGAAGTTGCCACGGGTCAGGAAGTCATCGCTCTGCACGTGGGTGAAGATATAGCCAAAGCCCACCACGATGCCGATGCCCAGCACCCAGGTGCCGATGCGGTTGAGCACATGGATGAAGCGGTAGCCGATGATGCCAATGATCCCCGAACCCAGGGCGCCGATGACGATGCCCACTGGCACGGGCACGCTGTCGACCACACCGTGCAGCGATTTGCCCGCCAGCACGATGTTGGAGGCGAAGAAGCCGATGTACATCACCCCTGCGATCACCACCACCAGCAGCGCGCCGAGGGTGCCGAACTGGGCGCGGCTCTGGATCATCTGCGGGATGCCCATCTGCGGGCCCTGGGCCGAGTGCAGGGCCATCAGCACACCACCGACCAGATGACCGACCAGGATGGCGACGATGCCCCAGATCAGGTTCAGGTGGAACAACTGCACGCCCAGGGCGCCGGTGACGATGGGCAGCGGCGCGATGTTGCCGCCGAACCACAGGGTGAACAAGTCCTTTACCTTTCCATGGCGGTCTTCGGGGGGCACGTATCCGATCGTGTGTTTTTCTATGAGAGGTGCCGATGTGGCTGCGCTGGTCATGACGGACTCCAAGGCAAGGATGGGCACTTCAAAGGTGCCCGGATGCGCGTCGGCAAAAGGCGACGCGTTCTTGTTGGAAGCGATCATGGGGCGTGGGCGCAGATGGATAAATTAGTAAATATGTGCTCATGAACGTTAAAAAAACTAAGTTCGCGAATGGGGCACGGTAGGCCTTCGCAAAGGCTGTGCCACTGGGCTGCAGCACGCATGGGACGGGGTAGGCAGGGGGAGGTTGCGGCGCTTTTGCACCAAAAGAGTGCCTGTGGTGCGCTGGTGGGGCGGGTCAGGAAAAATCGGGGAGGGCGTCCGGGGCGCTGGAGAGCGCCCCGGAGTCGAGGAGGGTCAAGCCTGGGCCGCGACCGTTCGCGGGGTTACCGGCCGGAGCAGGGCGCTCAAGGCAAGCAGCAGTACAGCGCCACCCGCCATGACGGCCCAAGCCCAGTGCAACGAGCTGAACTCGTCACGCACCAGCCCGGCCACCACCGGCATCGAGGCAGCAATCAGGTAGCCACCCCCTTGCACGAAGGCCAGCAGCGACCCGGCTTCGGTCGGTGAGCGTGCATGATCGAGGGTGACGATCAGCGACAGCGGGAACAACGCACCGATGCCCAGCCCCAGGCACAGGATGGCCAAGGCGGCCAGTTGCAGCGGCGCCGCCATCAGGCAGGCCAGCCCGCCGATCAGTAGCAGGATCACCAGCGCCAAGGGTTGGCGGCGATCCGGGAAACGGTGAATCAGCGCCGACACCAGCAAACCGGCGATGACCTCGGTGATGGTCAGTGCGCCGAGCAGGTAGCCGGCACTTTTCGCTGTCCAGCCCAGTTCGATGTAGAAGGGCGGCAGCCAGGCGAGCACCAAGGTGTACGCCCCGGTGCCGATCCCGAAGAACACCAGCAGCAGCCAGGCCCGGCCACTGCGCCAGGGCAGGCCGGCTGCCGCGGGATAGGCATGCACGTTGCCTGCAGCGAGCAGCCAGGCGATCAGCGCAATCATTGCCGGAATGGCGGCATAGCCGAGAGTGAGGTTCCAGCCCAGCTTGCCCGCGCTGGGAGCGGCAATGGCGGCGGCGATGGCCGCACCGCCCATGATCCCAGTGGTGAACAGCCCCATGAGCATCCCTGCGCTTTGCGGATGGTTGCGCTTGATGAACGCGGGCATCAGCGACTGGATCACGGCAATGCCGACGCCACCCACGGCAGCGCTGGCGATCAGTGCAGAGGACGATTCGACGTAGGTGCGTACCGCACAGGCTGCGGCAATCAGCGTCATGCCGATGGCCACGCCCTTGACCTCGCCGAGCAGGCGCAGCAGCCAAGGGCCGGCGAGGGCGAACAGGCCCATCATCATCACCGGCAGTGTGGTCAGCAAGCCGCCCTGGAAGTTGCTCAGGCCCAGGTCGCGTTGCAGCAGATCGAGCAGCGGGCCGACCGAGGCCATGATCGGTCGCAGGTTGATGCCGACCAGAATCGCCAGCAGCACTACACTGGCCTTGGAGGGTGTGTCACCCATGTCGCTGTTGCTCCTGCAGGAAACCACTGAGTGACCGGTTGAAGGCCGGGGCATGGGAAACGTTGAAGACATGGCCGTCGCCTGGAAAAGTGATGAGCTGGGCGTGAGCAATACGTCTGGCAATGGCCTCGGCCTCGCCAGGTGGGCTGATGCGGTCGCCGTCGGCGGCAAGCACCAGGGTGGGTGCCTGGATGTGTGACAGTCGATCGCTCGGGTCGTAGGTTTTCATACCCTCGCACCAGTGGATCTGGCAGCGCGCCCGTTGCATGGCAGCCTGGGCATGCCAGGCCTGGTAGAGGCTCTGTCCTTGGCTGGAGGCGGCGAAGGAACTGCCGACCAGTTGCGGCCATGTCGTCTTGAAGCGCTTCAGGCAGCCGTCCGGTTGGCAAAGGTTTTCGACCCACTCATCGAGCTGGTGATGGCGCGCGGAGCTGTTCATGCTGGCGAAGGTCGCGGCCACTACCAGTTTGTCCACGGCATCTGGGTAGGTGCAGGCCAGTTCCAGGGCAATCATGCCGCCCAGCGAAAGCCCGATCAGTTGAGTGCTGGCCAGCCCAAGGTGATCCAGCAATGCGATCAGCTCCTGGGCTTGCAGGTGAGGCGTGATGTGTTCCGGCGCATTGCTGGACGCGCCATGGCCGAGCAGGTCCGGTACGATGACGCGATGGCCCAGGCGCAGCAGGGCCCCGACCTGGTCCGTCCAGGCGCGGCCACTGTTGCCCAGCCCGTGCAGGAGCAGGGTGGGGGTGCCGGCCCCGGCGTCAAAGTAGTAATAGCGATTTCGGTTGTGTTCGAAGAACGCCATGTTCCCTCCCGATTCATACCTCGTGCATATCAAGATAACTTAACGTTAAGATACTTGGAAGGTGCCGGGGTACGGCAGGGATGTGGCCCTTGGGGAGTTCAGGGTGAACGGACGGTTATGCCAATGAAAGATCATGTCGATTTCGTCGTCGCGCAATGGGCGCAGGCGATGCCCTCGGTGGACGCTTCGTCCATGGAGGTCTTCGGGCGCATGGCGCGCCTGCAGAAACACCTCGAGCGCCGACGTTGCGCGGTGCTCGATCAATACGGTTTCAAGGAAGGGGAGTTCGATGTCATGGCGACCTTGCGCCGCTCCGGCGCACCGTACCAGCTGACCCCGACCGAGCTGTACAACTCGTTGTTGATCACATCCGGGGCGATGACCAATCGACTGAGCCGCCTCAAGGAGGCGGGCATGGTCGAGCAGATCCACGACCCTGCCGACAAGCGCAGCTACAAGGTGGCGCTGACTGCAGCCGGGCTTGCGGCCATCGAAAAAGCGGTTTTCAGCCACACCGACTTGCAAAACCAGTTCCTGGCACCGCTGCTGCCCGAGCAGCGCGAAGCCCTGGCGCAAATGCTCAAACTGATGCTGGCCAAGCTCCCCGAAGACGTCGATCCCATCCCATGAACATGATGACCCAGGAGGCCCCTGCATGCTTCACAGCAATTACCTGAAGCAGCTGGACCTGCAAGACATCGTGGTGTTTCTCAACTTGCTGGAATATCGCAGTGCCAAGCGCACCGCCGAACTGATGAACGTCAGCCAGCCCACGGTGAGCTACTGCCTCAAACGCCTGCGCGGTTGTTTCGACGACACCCTGTTCGCCTCCTCGCAGGGTCTGCTGCAGCCAACCGCCAAGGCGGAAAAGATCGCACCCTACCTGCGCGTGGTGATCGAGTCGGTCAACCGCTGCGCCGAGGATGATCCTGCGGGCGATGGCGTCACAGCCCCCAGGATCTGGCGTCTGTGCGCGCCGGAATACTTCGAGCTGGCCTTTCTGCCCCAGGCACTGGCGACCTTGTCGCGCAGCCATGCCAACACCTCCCTGCACCTCGATCGGCTGAGCCGCGACCTGCCGGTGGACCGGTTGATTTCCGGTGATATCGACCTGGCCATCGATTTCGGGCCGAGTTACCACCAACTGCACCCCGAGCTGCAATGGCAGCCGGTGCTCAGCGACGGTTTCGTCTGCCTGACCAGCCAGCGTGGACTTGCGCTGGACGGGGCCATGAGCCTGGATGAGTTCTGTGCCTCGGCGCATGTTTTCCCCACACCGTGGATCTCGGAGAAGAACATGGTCGACAGCTGGCTGGAGAAGATTGGTCGCACGCGCAACGTGCTGGTGCGGGCGAACGGCTACCAGGCCTGCGTCAACATCCTCACCGCAGTCCCTTCGACCGTCGCCTTGCCAGCGCGCCTGCTGCCCCACCTGCGCATCCCCGAGGGGGTGAGGGTGTGTCAGCCACCGATGGGGTTTCCGGTGTTCACGGTGGACATGATCTGGTCGCGGGACCGGGGGCTGGGTACGGATGTCGCCAGTTTGCGCACGTTGATCCAGGACGTGGCCGCAGAGTTGCTCCGCGCTGGGTGAAACAGCTTTTTTGACACGGATTGCAGGCGCTCAGGATGAGTGAACATTCAGTGGTTACAGGGCTCTTTAGGGCCTCTTCGCGTCAAGCCATGCCTATTGGCACCTCTTCCTCGGGGGCGAGGGCCCGCGCCCGGACAACGCCTTCCCCCTGTGCGTTCCCTCGCACGCACGCACTTTTAATTTTTCATCATGGCTTTAGGTTTCTTAAAACCAGCATCCACGACATTTCCCCTAACGTGTTTGCGTCAGGCGGCGGACGGCCTGCCTGTCTGTAATCCATTTCCCAAGGAAGATGTCAGATGTTGGCCCACACTCACGCGAAAGTTCTACCCTTCTACCGTCATCCCACGCCGTGCTATGGCTTTGAATGTGTCTATGCCGTCGAACCGGGACTGCGCGTCTTCGATTCGATGAGCACTGCGGCACTCTATGAAGATTTGGCCCACAGCGGTGCGGTGATCTACCGCGACTTCAGCGACTCGCTCGAAGACTTCAACGACTTCGTCAGCGCGCATTCCTCCCGGGTCACCTTCGATCCGGCGCGCAAGGCCGCCACGGCCAACACCGCCGAGATCGAGGCAGGCGTCCACGAGATGGGACTGCACCGAGAAAACGGTAATTTGCCGTTCAACCCCGACCTGCAGTGGTTCTACTGCCTGGAAGCGGCGTCGGTTGGCTCCGAGACCACGCTGTGCGATGGCGAGCGGGTGCTATTCGACCTGTCGTCGAAAACCCGTAAAAGCTTCGAGTCCCGTGCCATTCGCTATGCGCGGCGCATTCCCTGGCACAACGTGCGGCGCTTTCTGAGCATCGAGCTGCAGTTGCCGATCGACAGCATCACCGACGAGCACCTGCAGCAGGTCAACGACCAGGTGGCCGGCCAGACCTACCGTCGCATCGACCAGAACCTGATCGCCTCCGAACTGGTGATCAGCGCGGTGGAAACCAGCTGCTTCAGTGGTCGCAAAGCCTTCTGCAATTCGATGCTCGGCCCCAGCGTCAATTACGAGCCGCCACGCATCACCTGGGCCGACGGCGAGGAGATCGCCCTTGAAATCTGGGACGAGATCAAGGAAGTCACCGCCCGTAACACCTACAGCCACTTCTGGAAGAAGGGCGACATCGTGGTCATCGACAACACCCGCGTGATGCATGGCCGCCGTCGCCTCGACGATATCAGCCGACGCATCTTCGGCGCCCAGAGCTACCGTATCGGGGGTAACGGCCAATGATCAGCCAGAAAATGCAGCACTACCTGACCACCAGCACGGACCGCGTGGTGATCCGCGAGATGCACGGGCGCGACTACACCCTGCATGGCCTGCGCGATGACGTCGAACGCCTGGCCCAGGCACTGCAGGCTCGGGTCGGCAACTGCGAGCGCAAGGTGTTCGGTATCGCGATGCGCTCATGCTACGAGTGGGTGTACACCCTGCTGGCGATCCAGAAGGTTGGTGGTGTGTTGCTGCCGGTGCCCATCGAATTTTCCGACGATCAGATCGGTAGCCTGCTCGGCAAGGCCGCCGCCGTGTTCGTCAGTGATGAGCCGACCGCCCGGCGCTTGCAGCGGATCCTGCCAGACAAGCCCAGCTTCATCCCCCGGCAATTGATGACCCGGTCCACGGACACGCCCTGGGCCCAGGACGACGAACTGATCCCCGCGGGTATCGTCTCGGTGATTCACACCTCGGGCACCACCTCCAAGCCCAAGGGCGTGATGATTCGCGACGCGGCCGTGGGGCTGCTGGTCGACAACGTGATGAAGCGCCTGCCGCAGCACCCGCTGCATTACTTCTCGATCGTGCCGATGAGCCTGCTGATCGAACAGGTGCTGGGCGTGTTCATTCCGATCCTGTCCGGCGGCACCCTGACGCTGATGCCCGAAGGTGTCACCGAGTACGGCGCGGCGAGCGGCAATGCCCGTCATTATCTGGAGCTGATCGCACCTAACCGGCCCAACTTCCTCTACCTGCCGCCCAAGCTGCTGGAGGAGGCCAACCTGCTGCTCGAACAGGGTGCCACTGTCGAGCAACTGTTCGGCCCAGCCAGTCCGCATATCATCACCGGCGGCGCGAAGATCCCGGCCACCGTGCTCCAGGCCCTGGATGCCCGAGGCGTGCAAGTGTTCGAGGCCTACGGGCTGAGCGAGAACTCCTCGATCATCTCGCTGAACTCACCTGCAGAACGGCGTATCGGCTCGGCTGGCAAGCTGCTCGACGGCATCGAGCCCAAGCTGGTCGACGGCGAGTTGCTGGTGAAGACGCCGACCCTCTGCGCGGGTTACTACAACGCCGACGACACGGCCTGCGACCTGTCCGACGGCTACCTGCACACCGGCGATATCGCCGAGTTCCGTGACGGTTTCCTGTACATCACCGGGCGCAAGAAGCACGTGATCATCCTCTCGACGGCGCGCAACATTTCGCCTGAGTGGGTGGAGAACGTCTACAAGGAGAGCGCGCTGGTCGACGACATGATCGTCATGGGCGAGGGGCGCGACGAGCCGTGTGCCATCGTCCTCAGCACCGCGAGCCCCGCCAGCGTGCGGGACGAGATGGCGCGCCTGGAGCACCGCCTTGCCGACTTCGCGCGGGTGCGACGGGTCGAGGTGGTCGAGGACATTGCCGCGTTTCGTGACCAGTTCTACACGGTCACCGGACGACCGCGGCGCGCCGAGATCGAAGCGCGATTCATCGATCAACTGTACGCCTAGGACGGGACGTCGCCCATGTACATCGTGCGCAATTTCTACAAGGGTCGCCCCGGCTACCGCTGCCTGCAGGAGGCGGTGCGTGGTCATTACCTCAAGCACTACGAGGCAACGCCCGTGCCGCAGCCCGACCTGTTCGCCTGCCTGACCGGCTCCACCGGCGGGGCGCCAGGCTACGCCTGTGCCGGCATCAGCTACGGCGACTCCGGCAAGCTGTTCAGCGAGTACTACCTGGACCATGCGCTGGATGAACGCTATGCCATCGACCGTGCGCGTATCGCGGAGATCGGTGCTTTCGCCTCGTTCCAGAGCGGCAGCGGCGCCGGCAAGTACCTGCTCGACAACGTGATCCGCACCCTGGCGCTGCGCAACTTTGGCCTGGTGGTGCTGACCGCCACGCCACAGGTCCAGCAGCTGCTGGCAGCGATCGTCGACAACCTCGACGACCTGGGCCTGGCCGATCCGCGTCGGGTCAAGGACCCCGGTGTCAACTGGGGGACCTACTACGACCAGGCACCGCGCGTACTGGTTTCACGCCTGTCCTCGCCCAGTGCCTGGCTCAAGGCGCCGACACCTTCCATCCCGCCACCGCAGTTCGCCCACCAGGCGTCTGTCTGACCCATGTGCGTGCCGGGCGCTTCGCTGCCCGGCACGCCGGAGATCCTATGCACGCCAATACGCGTTATGAAAACTTCATCGTCTTCCTCGCCCCACTGGTCAACAGTCTGGGGGGCATCGCCATCGATCTGTATGCACCGAGCCTTCCGTCCATCGGACGCGAACTGGGCGCGGGGCCTGCGCTGATGCAGAACACCATTACGATCACGCTGCTGTTCTATGCCCTGGGGCAGCTGTTCTTCGGCGTGATGGCCGACGCGCGCGGGCGCCGGCCTGCCGTACTGCTGGGCCTGGGCGTGTTCGTGGTCGGCAGCCTGCTGGCCACTGCTGCGACGTCCATCGAGATGCTGCTGCTGGCGCGTGCGCTGCAGGGCTTTGCCATTGGCGCCTGCCAGGTCGTTGCCCGTGCTGTGTTGGTCGACATCGTCAAAGGCCCGCGCTTCTATGTCGCGATCATCTACCTCAGCCTGGCGTTCGGCCTGGGGCCAGTCATCGCGCCCTATATCGGCGGGCTGATCGAGGTGCATTTCGGCTGGCGCTACAACTTCGTGCTGTATGCCGCCTATGCCCTGATGGTCCTGGCTTTCGTCGTTGCCGGGCTCAAGGAGTCACTGCCGACCGGTGCCCGTCGCAGTGCCTTGCAGACGGTGGTCGGCTATCGGTTCATCCTGGCCGACAAGCGCTTCCGTGCCTCGGTGGTGGTGCTCGGCGCGAGCTTTTCCGCATTCCTGCTGTGGAATGTGTTTGGGCCGCATATCGTCCAGGATGTGCTCGGCCATGACGCTCATTACTTCGGCACCACGGCGCTGGGTGTGGGCTGCTGCTATCTGGTCGGCACACTGACCAACCGTGCGCTGGTCCGTATCGTTTCACCCGATACCTTGATGTGGAGCGGGCTGGCGCTGTTTCTGGTGGGGGTACTGTGCATCGCGGCGGCTGCCGACACCTTGAGCCTGGCGAACATTCTCGCGGGTATCATGCTGATCGCCTTCGGCCAGGGTTTTATCTTCTCCAATGCCATGGCCCGTTCGATGGCACTGTTTCCTGATCGCGCTGGGGTGGCTGCGAGTCTGCAGGGCTGCTTGATGCTGGTGTTCGGTTCGATTGCCTCGGCGACGGTCAGTGGCTTCGGGTTGGAGTCGAACCTGCCGATCGCCGGGGTCTTCGCAGTACTGATGCTGGTATCTTTTTCCGGGATGCTGGGTGCACGGATGGCGCGCCAGGCGTCCTTGGCCTAGGTGCTTGTGCGAATCGTAGAGCGCCCAGCGCCCGATCAATCCAGTGGCTGGGACAGCAGACGGTCCAGCTACTGGGCATAGGCAGCAAGCGCTGCCAGCCTCGCGCAACCGTCACCCCAGTGCTTCGTGCTCTTGCTTGTACAGTTGCAGGCCACGGGCCTGATAGTTGGCCAGGGCGGCGGGATGGTCGAGGCTGCAGGTGTGCACCCAGACCCGCCGCGTGCCAGGCCACTCCCACGCGCTGCGGATGGCCTGGCTGAGCAGCGGGCCGCCGAAGCCCTTGTCAAGGAACTGCGGGGCGAGGCCGAAGTAGCGGATCTCGGTGTTCTCGCCGTCGGGGCGGTGCAGTTCGTAGTAGCCGGCGATGGCGCCACGGTGGTAGGCCACCCAGGTGCGGTGGCAGTCCTGGCCGACAACCGCCAGCCACTGTTCGTCGCTCCAGCTGTTCAGGTCGGTCCAGCCCCAGGCCTTGCCCACCAGTTGGTACAGGAAGCGGTTGAGCTCCGGCTGGACGACTTCGCATTCGACGATCGTCAAGCCATCGGGGGCAGGCTTGCTGCGCAGGGCATCCGGGGAGGTCATTTCCAGGTAGAAGGTGGTCAGCGTGGCGGTCACCGGTGCGGCTCCAGGTCGGGGGCAAGACCGCTAGCGTACCTGCCAGGACGTGCGGATCAAAGCCTGGTGGCCATTACTCAGCTCGATGTGGGCGGGATATCGGCCGGTGTGTCGATGTCACGCAGGATGCCAGGGTCGTCGAGATCCAGCACAAGGCAGGCGTGGGGGTTGGCCTCGATGACCGGTCGCCCACCCTGGTCACCTTGCAGGCGGGTGAGGGCTGCCCAGAAATGGCGCCCGAAGATGACCGGATGGCCACGTCGGCCTTGGTAGCACGGCAGGACGATACGTTCGGCAGCGAGGTGACCGAGCAGGTGCTCGAAGGTGCGTGGTGCGATCCACGGCATATCGCCAAGCAGCACGGCCACGGCCGGGGCATCGATGCTGGCCAGGGCCGTGATGCCGGCCGCGAGGCTCGCTCCCATGCCATCAGCTGCCTGTGAGGCGCGTACGACGTGGACTTGCGCATCGATGCCCAGGGTTTGCGGATCATCGTCGCAGCGCAGTACCACATACACCGGGTCGAAACAGGCTTGTACCTGTTTCAAGGTGCTGGCCAGTAGGCCCTGTCCGTCCGCGAGCACGGCCTTGCGTTTGTCGCTGCCAAAGCGCGTGCCGCGTCCGGCGGCGAGCACCAGGGCGGCGCAGCGAGCTCTGGCTTGGGGTTCGGTCATGGTGGGTTGTCCGAGTGTGGCGGCATGGGGTGCAGGCAAGCATACCGCAGGGTCAGGCGGCAGGCAGCGCCTGTTGTTCGCGTGCCTGCTTGGCCTTGGTGACGTTCACCGCGCCGGGCAGTTCGACGCCGTTCTTGGCGGCAAGGATCTCGGCCATCACACTCACGGCAATCTCGGCCGGAGTCTTGCTGCCGATGTAGATGCCGATGGGGCCGTGCAGGCGCGCAAGGCTGGCGTCGGTTTCACCGAAGTGCTCGATCAGCCGCGCGCGACGCTGCTGGCTGTTGCGCCGCGAGCCGATGGCACCGATATAGAAAGCCGGGCCACGCAGCGCTTCGAGCAGGGCCAGGTCGTCGAGCTTGGGGTCGTGGCTGACCGCAACGATGCAGGTGCGCAAGTCCGGGGCGTAGTCGCGCACGACATCGTCGGGCATGCCGACCAGGCACTCGACGCCGGCCACGTTCCAGCCGTCGATGTACTCGGGCCGCGGGTCGCAGACCGAGACACGAAAACCGTTGAACAGGGCCATGGTCGCCAGGTATTCGGCCAGGGCGCCGGCCCCGATCAGCAGCAGTCGATAGCCCGGGCCCAGGGTGCTGGCCATGTGCTCGCCATCAACGCTGAACTGCTCCGGGGCAGCGCTGGCGAGAAGGGTGGCCGCGCCGCTGTGCAGGTCGAGCTGACGGCGCACCAGTTGGCCGCTGTCGAGCTGCTCAAGCAGTTGGGCCAGCGACTGCCACGATGGCGAAAACTCCAGAATCAGCTCCAGCGTGCCGCCACAGGGCAGCCCGAAGCGATGGGCCTCGTCGGCGGTAACGCCGTAGCGCACCCGCTGCGGGGTGCTTTCAGGCAGGCCGGGGCCACCGTAGGCGGTGGTGTAGCGGTGGATCAGGTCGTCTTCGATACAGCCGCCGGAGACGCTGCCGACCACCCGCCCGTCGCTGCGCAAGGCCATCATCGAGCCGACCGGGCGTGGCGATGAGCCCCAGGTACGGGCGACGGTGGCCAGTAGCACGCGGTGGCCGGCTTGCAGCCAGTCCCGAGCGGTGCGCAGGACCAGCAGGTCGATACTTTCCATGGGCGCTCCTTCAACGCATATGCAGCACGATCGGGCTGCTGCTGGCAGGGTCGGTATGCTCGCGAAGCTTGGCCACTGCCTTTGCATCGACCGCACCACCGGTATTACCCCACGTCGTACGGACGAAGCTCAGCACCTCGGCGATCTCCTGGTCCGACATCTGCTCACGCAGCGCGGGCATCCGGTAGGCATCCGGCACCCCGGCGGCGACGACACGCTGCGAGCCGTTGAGGGTGATATTGATTGCCGAAGCGTTTTCCTTGGCCAGCATCGAGGTCGCGCCGGCCAGTGGCGGTATCCACTCGGCCTGGCCCTGGCCGTCCAGGCCATGGCACGACGCGCAACGGGTTACGTAGCTGTGCGCGCCCGGTGCATCCAGACGGGTAGCCGCCGACATGGCCTGATACTGCCAGGGGGCGCCGTCGCGCTGGGGATCACCCGGCAGGGACTTCAGGTAGCGGGCAATCGCGCCCAGGTCGTCGTCG
Organism: Pseudomonas wayambapalatensis; assembly: GCA_014268975.2. GTDB lineage: Bacteria > Pseudomonadota > Gammaproteobacteria > Pseudomonadales > Pseudomonadaceae > Aquipseudomonas > Aquipseudomonas wayambapalatensis. The sequence continues at coordinate 2,711,281 of CP077096.1, forward strand.
CTCATGAACTGCGTGGAGTTGTTGAACGCCTCGGTCATCGAACCGTACACCACCGCATGCTTGTTGCGACCGGTCTTGAGGAACTGCACGATCTCGGGTTCGCTCCAGCGCCCGAGCCCGGTGTTGTGGTCCTGGCGCAAGCTCGGCGCATACCAGCCGTCGAGCAGGGCTCCGGCGAGAAACGCCTCGCCGGAGTCGTCCAGCGCTTTTTCGTTGAAGGCAAGGCCACGTGGCGTATGGCAACTGCCGCAGTGGCCCGGGCCCTGGACGATATAGGCGCCGCGGTTCCACAGGGGGTCTTCGGTGGGCTTTTCAGCGTAGGGCTTGTCGGCGGCGAACAGGCCGTTCCACAAGGCGATCGGCCAGCGCAGGTTCAGCGGCCAGGGAATATCGCTGGGGATATTGGCCTGGTCGGACGGTTGCACGCCCTTCATGAAGAAGGCATACAGCGCCCTCATGTCGTCATCGCTGAGCTTGGCGTAGGAAGGGTAGGGCATGGCCGGGTACAGCCGGCGCCCGCCCGGCGCGACGCCATGGCGCACGGCGCGGTCGAAGTCAGCGAGGCTGTAGCTGCCGATACCGTTTTTGCGGTCCGGGGTGATATTGGTGGCATGGATCGCGCCCAGGGGCGTTGCCATTTCCAGGCCGCCGGCGAACGGCGCCTTGCCGGGCAGGCTGTGGCACGCCACGCAATCGCTCAGGCGCGCGACATATTCGCCGCGGGCGATCAGCGCCTGGTCGGGGCTTGGTGTTTCCTGCTCGAAGGGCGAGGTGACCTCGCGGGTGACATACCAGGCCAGCAGGCCTGCCGCGACAAGGCAGGGCAGCGCAAGCCAGCGAGTGGTGGTGACCAGTCGGCTGTTTTTCATGAGGGCTTCCGTGTCAGGCAAAGGTATGGCGGCTGAGGGGCAGGCTGCGTGCGCGTTGGCCGGTCAGCCGCGCCACGGCGTTGGCCACCGCTGGTGCCACTGCCGGCAGCGGCGGCTCGCCGATGCCACCCATCTTCGCCCCGCTCTCGACGATGCGCACATGCACCCGGGCCATGCGCGATGGCGGCAGGATCGGGTACAGGTCGTAGTTACGCGCACGCGGCATGCCGTTGACCCACACCGCTTCCTCCACCAGTGTCTGCGACAGGCCGAGCGCTACGGCGCCGTTGACCTGATGCTCGACGATCGCCGGGTTGACGATGCTGCCCGGGTCGATCGCCTGCCAGATGTCGTGCACCTTGACCTGGCCGTTCTCGATCGATACTTCGGCAATCACCGCCGCCTCCGAACCGAACGGCGAGGCCATGGCCACGCCGCGGGCCCGCTTGGTTCCATCTTCGGCGGTGAAGGGGCCACGCTTCCAGCCACCGGACAATTCGCCGACAGCCTGCAGCAGGGTGGTCAGGCGTGGGTTGTCGCGCAACAGATGCAGGCGCAGCTCGAACGGGTCGTGCCCGCCTTTGTCGGCCAGTTCATCGAGGAACGACTCATAGAAGAAGTCGTTCAGCGAATTACCGACCGAACGCCAGTAGCCCAGCATGGCAGGGCCCTTCACATAAATTTGCGCGATGCGTTTGTTGGCAATGGCATAGGACTTGCCCGCCAGGCCTTCCACGGCAGTGGGGTCGATCTTCTCGCCCTGTTTGCCGGCGATTGCCTCGGTCGGGCCCTCGGTCGCGCTGACCGCTTCGATGGCAACCGGCAGGCCCTTCTCGTCGAGCCCGGCGCGGAACTTGACCACTGCCACGGGCCGCAGCACGTCACGTACGAACTCTTCCTCGCGGGTCCAGATCAGCTTGACCGGGCGCCCGACCGCCTTGGCCAGGGCAATGGCCTGTGGGTAGGGGTTGGCCGAGTCGTACAGGAAGTGGCGCCCGAAGAAACCGCCCAGAAGCGGCGAATGCAGGATGATCTGTTCCTTGGCAAGGCCGGTGCGCTTGGCGATGTCGTCGCGGAACATGTCCGGCGCCTGGTTGGGCAGCCAGACTTCGAGCGACCCATCGGAATTGAAGCGCGCGAGCGCCGACGGCGGTTCGAGCTGGCCGTGGTTGAGGTACTGGTTGTGGTAGGTGGCTTCCACCTGGGTCTTGGCCCCCTTGAGCGCAGCCGCTACATCGCCTTCGTTCTCGTCATCGCGCGCCGGGCCGGTTTGTGCGGCCAGGTGATCGCGATAGGCATCGCTGGAAAAGTCAGCCGGCATCGTGCGTACCTTCGAATCGGCCCCCGGCTCCTGCCAGTCGACCTGTACCGCCTCCACTGCACGCTTGGCATGCCACCAGCGTTCGGCGACCACCGCCACTGCACCCGGCAGGACATGCACCGAATGCACGCCCTTCATCGCCTTGACCTGCGCTTCGTTGCGCAGGCCGCCCACCGTCATGCCCAGTCGTGGCGCGTGCTGCACCGCCGCGTGGAGCATGTCGTCGACCTTGAGGTCGATACTGTACTGAGCCTTGCCGGTGGACTTGTCGTAGGCATCGAGACGGCGTACCGGCTTGCCGATCCAGCGGAACTGGCTGGGATCGCGCAGCTTGACGCTGGCCGGGTCCGGCACAGGCAGGTCCATGGCGCGCTCGGCCAGGTCGCCATAAGCGACCGAGCGGCCGGAGGCTGCATGCACCACCTTGCCCGGTTCGGTGCTCAGCTCGCCGACCGGGACTTTCAGGGTGTCGGCACCGGCCTGCAGCAGCATGGCCCTGGCCAGCGCGCCAAGGCGGCGCATGGTTGGGTAGCTCATGCGTACCGACATGCTGCCGCCGGTGATGCGTAGGCCATTCTCCATCACCACATAGGCTTCGCCAGGTGGTGCGGCATCGATCAGGAAGTGGGCCGGTTCCACATCCAATTCTTCGCCGACGATCTGCGCCATGGCGGTGAATGTGCCCTGGCCACCTTCCATGAAGGGGCAGAGCAGGCGCACGGTGCCGTCAGGGCGGATTTCCAGGAATGCCGGCACCTGCGTGCCGCGCTCTGCGGTCACCGCGGTGGCGGCCTGGACCCGGGCCGAGCCGATCGGCAAGCCAAAGCCGATCACCAGGGCGCCGATGGCGCTCCCCGCAAGAAAGCGCCGACGCGACAGGTTGACCGGCTGATCCAGTTTCAGGTCGCGCAGTTCGGACGGGATGTCGATGGGCGAGTTCATCAGACGCTCTCCTTGGCGGCGGGCTGGGCGGCGAGCTCGTGCACCGCGGCGTGGATCGCGTTGTAGGTGCCGCAGCGGCACAGGTTGACCATCGCGGCGCTAATCTGCTCGTCGCTCGGTGCTGGCGTGTGCTTGAGCAGGGCGGTCGCGGCCATCACCTGGCCAGACTGGCAGTATCCGCACTGGGCGACCTGATGTTCGACCCAGGCCGCAACCACGCGCTTGCCCACCGGGTCGGCCTCGATCGCTTCGATGGTGGTCACTTCACGGCCAACCACACCGGCCACCGGCGTGACACAGGCACGCACCACGTTGCCGTCCACCAGCACCGAGCAGGCGCCACACTGGGCCAGGCCGCAGCCGTATTTGGTGCCGGTCATGCCCAGGTCATCGCGGATCACCCACAGCAGGGGGGTATCGGCGTCGGCGTCGACCTGATAGGTCTTCTGGTTGATGCGTAGTTCCATGGCGTTCACCCGCTGATCATCGGTTGGTGTTTCGTCGTTATAGGCAGGGCAGTGCATCGAGGCAGGGCCCTGGTAGGAATGCCGCGCGCGCAGGAGGCGGGTTCCCGATCTGAAAACTCTAGACCCTGGTGGACAGGTTTCCTATCCGTCGGGCAGCAGGTTCAGAGAATCAGGCAAGAAATCAGGTGGATTGCGCTAGTGACAGGACTGGGCGGCTGCATCGCGCGGCGAGCCGTCGGTAAAAGCGCCGACATCGATCACGGATGTCGGCATCAGGCCAGTTGAACCAGGGGCCCGCGTTCGTTATCGGCGCGCGACGGCGTGATGGACGCACTGTTCGTAGTAGGTCTGCTTGATGGCGTTCGGCGGCAGGCGTGAGCTGCTGCTGTAGGTTTGCTCGGTGATGCCGAACGCCGTCATGCGCATCCAGGGTTTGGCGAAGCGCCGCACTTGCAGTTTCTTGCGCTGCGCATAGAGCGTCACCCCGGAGAGCTTGGCATGCTGCGCGTCGGCGGCGATCTGCGCGCCCCAGCCACACACGCTGCGATCGTTCTGGCTCAGCGGCCTGGCCTGGGCGCCGAATGCGGTGACCACCAGTACGCAGCTGGCCAGGGTTGCTAGAAATACCCGCATGTTGCTGTCCTAAGCGTCTGAAGAAAAAGGGAGTTTGCCTTCGCTTTGAACGCCTGGGGGCCAGCAATTTGCCGTCAGACGACAAGCAGCTTTGTCGGGCAGGAGGTGGGCAGGCGCAAAGAGAACCAAGCCAGCCCAGCAACCCAGAGCACCGCCACGCCGTAGTTGATTCGTTGATAGAGACCGAAGAGCTGGCCTGTTTCGGCTGCCCGTGCCATCAACGCCACCGTGCCGATGGAGAACACCACACAAAGCAGGGAGCCAATGGCGAGCAGCCGTGAATCACCCATGCGCAGTGCCAGCCAGACCCACAGCAGGCTGGCCAGGGTCAACGACAGGAACATCAGCAGACCGCTGAGGTTATGCATGTGCTGGGAGAACGAAGGCTCTGTGGGGGTGCAACCTGGGTCGCAGGCGAATACCCCAGTCCCCAGGCTTGCAACACCGTGCAACAGCACCAACAGCGCGCTCGCCAGGGCGACGTTCGAGTGACGCCAGCGACGGGCCAGCCCCCAGGCGAACAAGGCAAACAGCAGTGCCAATGGGAAGTTGTTGACCCAGGGCGAGAATGCCGCGGTCGGTGCGCCTGTCGCCCCGAGCTGGCTCAAGGCCTGCTGCAGGTGCTGGTAACCGGGGTAAGCCTGAGCGGTGAGCCAAACCCCCAGCAGCAACCAGAGTGGGATGAACAGGCCGGTGGTGAGCAGGGCTCGGTCGAGTTTCGTCATAAGATGCCTTCCTTGGGCCATGCCGCGACATCTGGCGGCACGTGAACCCGCACACTACAGGCCTCGGCGGGCGGTTCGCCAGCCGTTTCGCTCAGCGGCCGGTCCCCAGCATCACTACCAGCACGCAGGCCAGCAGTGCCAGGTAGGCCCGCGCATGCAGGGTATCGCTCAGGCGCCCCAGCAGCGGCGCCGCCAGGTGCATGCCGAGCCAGGCGCCTGCGGCCATTGCCAGTGCCGCACGCAGGTCGATGTAGCCCAGCAGGCCCGTGCCCAGGTCCGTTCCCGGAGTCGGCACCAAGGCATACACCAGGGTCGCGGCCAGCGCCATGGGCAGTGACAGCGGGTTGGCCATGGCGGTGGCGGTGCTCATGCTGGCGCCCCGCCTGCGCATCAGCGGCACGGTCATCACACTGCCGCCGACTCCCAGCAGCGCTGCCAGTGCGCCGATCGGCAGGCCGGCGAGGGTGGCCGCTGCCTTGCCCAGCGGCGCCGGGCGGTGGTTGTCAACGCGCATGAAGCCTGGACGCAGCCATGCATCGAGCAGGCTCAGCAACAGGTAGCCGATGAATAGCCAACGCAGCCAGGTGCTGTCCAGGTACAGGGCGGCCCAGGCGCCAGCCAGTGCCCCCAGCGCGATGGCCGGCGCCAGAGGGCGTACCAGGTCCCAGCGCAGCGTGCCGGCGCGCTGGTGCCGCCAGGTGGCCAGGGCGCTGCTGAAGATCATCACCATGGCAGAGGTGGCCACGGCGATCTGCATGGCGTGCAGTGCCACCGGGGAGCCCGCCGCGTGGCTGGTGAGCAGCAATGCGTAGAGCAAGGGCACAGCGAAGAAACCGCCGCCGAAGCCGAACAACAGCGTGGTGACGCCAGCGCACACGCCGAAGACACCGAGCAGGGGGTACAGCATGATCGTCAGCCTTTATTGAGAGAGTGGAGGTGCAGGGTAGGAGGACGAGGGCTGGCCAGCATTCGAACATTGGCCAATAATCCGTGCGTTTAAGCCATGGAGGCTCCGATGCGTAATGTGCCGCTGTTCCAGGTCGATGCCACGCCGCGCCCGGTGTTGGCGATCGCCACCGATTACCCGCCCGACACGCTATTGCCACGGCATGTGCACCGGCGTGCTCAGTTCCTCTATGGCATGAGCGGGTTGATGGAAGTCCTGACCGACGATGGCGCCTGGGTCATCCCGCCCTACAGCGGTGTGTGGATTCCGCCCGGCAAGCCCCATCAGGTACTGATGCGCGGCGTGAGCACGCGCAGCCTTTACATCGAGGCCGTTGCGGCGCCGAGGCTGGGGCAGGCCTGCGAAGCGCTGCTGGTCACGCCGCTGCTGCATCAGTTGCTGCTGGCCAGTGCCGAACTGCCTGCGCTGTACGACCCACAAGGGCGCGATGGCCAACTGGTCGGCTTGATCCTGCATGAGTTGCGCAGCGCCGAGCGCCTGCCGCTGTTCGCGCCGATGCCAGGGGAGCCGCGTCTGGCGCAATTGTGCCTGGCGTTTCTCGCGGCGCCGTCGATCAGCACTACGGCCGAGGCCTGGGCGATACACCTGAACTGGAGCCCTCGGACGTTCAGCCGACGCTTTCGCGAGCAGACCGGGCTGTCGTTCGGTCAATGGCGCCAGCAAGCCTGCCTGATGGCAGCCGTCACGCGACTGGCAGCGGGTGAGGCGGTCACCCGGGTTGCCCTCGACCTCGGGTATGACAGCCCCAGTGCGTTTTCCAGCATGTACCGCAGGGTCATGGGCGAGGCGCCGTCGGCGGTTCGGCAAAAGGCATTGGCGGCGAGATGAAAACCCTGGCGGATGTATGTGATCGTACAACTGCATGAGCTATGATGACGGCTGTCTTTTCACGATGAAACGTACAGGGCATGACAGAGCAGCAACTACAGGCACGTACCCGACGCAAACCGCGCAGTCTGGCGCAGGAACTGGTCACGGTGCTGACCGAACGTATTCGCAGCGGCCAACTCAAGCGTGGCGACAAACTGCCGACCGAATCGCAGATCATGGTCGAGGAGGGCGTCAGCCGCACGGTGGTGCGTGAGGCGATCTCGCGGCTGCAGGCGGCCGGCCAGGTGGAGACCCGCCACGGCATTGGCACCTTTGTGCTCGACGCGCCGAGCACCGGCGGTTTCCGTATCGACCCGGCGACCATCGTGACCCTGCGCGAGGTGCTGGCGGTACTGGAGTTGCGCATCGCCCTGGAGATCGAGTCGGCCGGGCTTGCCGCCCAGCGTCGCAGCGATGAACAACTGACCGGCATGCGTGCTGCGCTCGACGAGCTCAACGAAAGTGCCGCGCATGCCTCCGATGCGGTCTCGGCGGATTTCCAGTTCCACCTGCGCATCGCCCAGGCCAGTGGCAATCATTATTTCGCTGACATCATCAATCACCTGGGTACCAGCATCATTCCCCGCACCCGGCTCAATTCGGCGCGCCTGGCCCACGATGACCAGGCCCATTACCTGAGCCGCCTGAGCCATGAGCACGAGGCCATCTATGAAGCCATTGCCCGACGCGACAGCGAAGGAGCGAAAATGGCCATGCGCCTGCACCTGAGCAACAGCCGCGAGCGGCTGCGCCAGGCGCATGAGGCGGCTGAGGCACAGGGGGGCTGATCGACCCATTGGCTTGAATGCGGGCCCATGACTATTTCTTGAAGAGAAATAATCAATTGCCACCTGCACTGATTCTAAGGGTCGGGCGAATGAGTAAGGATTGATACACCCTCACTCAACCGCCCAGGTGCCACCATGAACAAGCCTACGTCGGACCTCAAGCCCTCGCCATGGCACGACGGCGAGCTTGCGCTGCAACGCAGCGTCGGCGCGGTCGAACGCATGGTGGGGACCGGCAAGGTGCAGATGTCGCGCGACTTCATGCCCGACCAGCACCGCGAGTTCTATGCCCAACTGCCTTTCGTGGTGCTCGGCAGCGTCGATCCGCACGGCAATCCGTGGGCAACGCTGCGCACCGGCCAGCCCGGCTTCATGCAATCCCCCGATCCGCGTCGGCTGCTGCTGGACCTGCCCCGTGAGCCCGCCGATCCCGCCGATGCCGGGCTGGAGGACGGTGACGGCGTGGGCATGCTCGGCATCGAGTTGCACACCCGCCGACGCAATCGCCTGAACGGCTTCGTGCGCCGGGCAGACGACAGCGGTTTTACCATCGAGCCGACCCAGTCCTATGGCAACTGCCCGCGCTATATCAATCTGCGCCGCTATGTCTTCGATGACAGCACACCCGGTGAGCCCTGCGAGTCTACCGAGCTGAGCGCAGCGGACCGTGCCGTGGTGGCCGCCGCTGATTCCTTCTATGTTGCCTCGTATGTGGTGCGCGATGGCGTGCGCCAGGTGGATGTCTCGCACCGCGGCGGCAAGCCAGGCTTTGTCCACATCGACGCCGACGGCACGCTGAGCGTCCCTGATTTCAATGGCAACCTGTTCTTCAACACTCTGGGCAACATGCTGCTCAACCCCCGTGCCGGGCTGGTGTTCGTCGACATGCGCAGCGGCGACCTGCTGCAGATGACCGGGCGTACCGAGGTGATCGTCGACGATCCACAGACACTGGCCTTCATCGGCGCCGAGCGCATGTGGCGGTTTTACCCCGAGCGGGTCGTGCGCCGACCGGGAGGGTTGGCGCTGCGCTGGGTCGACATGGATGACGGCATCTCGCCCAATGTGTTGATGACCGGTAGTTGGGAGGACATGCAGGCGCGCCTGAAAGCCGCTGCATTGCAGCAAAGCTGGCGTCCGTACCGGGTAACGCAGATCGTCGACGAGAGCGAGCACATCCGTTCGTTCCACCTGGCGCCCGACGATGGTTTGGGCTTGCCGGTGCGCCAGGCGGGGCAGCACCTGCCGATCCGAGTACGGTTGCCTGGAGAGGAGGCGCCATTGGTGCGCACCTACACCTTGTCTGGCGCGCCGGCGGACGATGCGCTGCGCATCAGCGTCAAGCGTGAGGGTGTGGTCTCTCGGCACCTGCATGAGCAGGTCAGGGTCGGTGACCTGATCGAGGCGCGTGCGCCGGCTGGAGCCTTCACCCTCGATGCTGCGGTACGCCGGCCCGTGGTGCTGCTGGCTGCGGGCGTGGGGGTGACCCCGGCACTGGCCATGGCGAGGCACCTGGTCAATGAGGGACGGCGTACACGCTACGCCCGGCCTGCCTGGGTGTTCCAATCGGCGTCGAACCGGGCGCAACTGGCCTTTGCCAGCGAGTTTGCCGCGTTGGTGGCAGCCTCCGAAGGCAAACTCAGGCATATGCGCCTGCTCAGCGATGCTCGCGGTGCGGTCGCAGGTGAGGACTATGAGCGCGAGGGGCGCCTGGGCGTCGATCTGCTGCGCGAGGTGCTGCCTTTCGATGACTACGACTTCTACCTGTGCGGGCCGCAGGGTTTCATGCAACAGATGTACGACGGCCTGCGCGCACTGGATATCAACGATGCACGGATCCACGCCGAAGCCTTCGGCCCATCGAGCCTGCGCCGCACGCGCAACGAGCAGCAGGCCGCGCCGGCCTTGCCGGCGGTGGCCGCTGAGTCGGTTGCGGTGATGTTCATGGACTCGGCGAAAGAGGCGCGCTGGACGGGAGATGGCTCGCTGCTGGAGCTGGCCGAACAGCGTGGCCTTGAGCCGCCTTTTGGCTGCCGTGGCGGGTCGTGCGGAAGCTGTCGGACCCGCGTGCTCAAAGGGGCGGTTACCTATGCCGAGACACCGGAGTTCGCCGTGGCGCAGGACGAGGCGTTGATCTGCTGCGCCATGCCGGCCGACGGATCCGGTCCCTTGCATCTGGCGTTGTGATAGCAAACTGTCTCTTCGATTGGACTGCCCCCAACAAGTTGGACACAAATCCAACCCTTGGGGGCAGTCCACCCTGTGGGAGCGGGCTTGCCCGCGAACACGGGCGTAGCCCGTGCCAGGCAGCGCGGTATCTTTTTCGCGGGCAAGTCGCAGCGGCGAACCGCCGCTCCTACAAGCGCGCGTCAGAGCGCGCCGTCGCTCCACTGACCATTGACCAGGCGCCGCAACCCCAGTGGGTTGCCGTCCTGCAGGGCCTTTGGCAACAAGGCTTGCGGGTAGTTCTGGTAGCACACCGGACGTAGGAAGCGATCAATGGCCAGGGTGCCGACCGAGGTGCCGCGGGCGTCGGAGGTGGCCGGGTAGGGGCCGCCGTGCACCATGGCATCGCATACCTCAACACCGGTCGGATAGCCGTTGACCAGAATCCGTCCGACCTTTTCTTCCAGCAGCGGCACCAGCCAGGCATAAGCGTCGAAGTCTTCGGGCTCGCCGATCAGGGTGGCCGTGAGCTGGCCGCGCAGGCCCAGCAGCGCGGCGCGCAACTGCTCATCGTCACAGACTTCGACCGCCACGGTGGTGGGGCCGAACACTTCTTCCTGCAGCAGCGGATCGGCATCCACCAGCAGGCGTGCGTCGGCCTTGAACAGTTGGGCGCGGGCCTGGCTGCCTTCCTGCGCCTGGCCGGCCAGGTGCTCGATGCCGGCGTGCGCGTGCAGGTGTTCCAACCCGCCCACATAGCTGCGCAAGCCGCCGGCATTAAGCAGGGTCTGCCCCGCCTGCTGCGCCAGGTGTTGGCCGAGGTCTGTGAGCAACTGGCTGAACTGTGCCGACTGCAAGCCGATCACCAGCCCTGGGTTGGTACAGAACTGACCGGCCCCCAGGCACACGGAGCCTGCCAGTTCACGGGCGATGGCTTCGCCGCGTTTGGCCAATGCGCCAGGCAGCACGATTACCGGGTTGATGCTCGACATCTCGGCGAATACCGGGATCGGCTGCGGACGTTCGGCGGCCATGCGGCACAAGGCATCGCCGCCCTTGAGCGAGCCGGTGAAGCCGACCGCCTGGATGGCCGGGTGCTTGACCAGCCACTCCCCCACGCCACCGCCGAAGACCATGTTGAACACGCCCTTGGGCATGCCGGTGCGTTCAGCGGCACGGACGATGGCGCAGCCCACCAGGTCGGCGGTGGCCATGTGGCCGCTGTGCGCCTTGAACACTACCGGGCAGCCGGCAGCCAGCGCAGCCGCGGTATCGCCGCCTGCGGTGGAAAACGCCAGTGGGAAGTTGCTGGCGCCGAACACCGCCACCGGGCCCACGCCGATGCGCATCTGGCGCAAGTCCACTCGTGGCAGGGGTTGACGGTCCGGCAGCGCCAGGTCGATACGGGCACCGAGGAAATCGCCCCGGCGCAGCACTTGGGCGAACAGGCGCATTTGCCCGCTGGTACGGCCGCGCTCGCCCTGAATGCGGGCGGCGGGCAGGGCGGTCTCGCGGCAAACGATTGCGACGAAGCTGTCGTCCAGCTCATCCAGTTCGGCGGCAATGGCGTCGAGGAACTCGGCGCGACGGGTTGGCGGCAACTGGCGGAATTCGGCGAAGGCGGTGGCAGCGGCTTTGGCAGCTTGATCGACTTCGTCTTCGGTGGCTTGCATGAAGCTGTAGGGCAAGGCCTCGCCAGTGGTGGCGTCCAGGCTCTGCAGGCGCTGCTGGCCGGCGGCACTGCGCTGGCCGGCGATGAAGTTGTGGCCGAGGATCTCAGGCATGAGGTGCTCCTGTAGGTAAAGTGCAAGGTCCATCCATCCCCCATGGAGGGAAGGCTGTCAGGTAATCGGTGCCGGGTTGAACAGAGTGATGTCGTTATGCAACTTGTGCCGCTCGGCCCAGGTCTGCTTGCGGCCGCTGGCAACGTCCAGGTAGTAGTGGAAGAGCTCCCAGCCCAGCTCCTCGATGCTTGCGCGGCCGCTGGCGATACGCCCGGCATCGATGTCGATCAGGTCGGGCCAGCGCTGGGCCAGTTCGCTGCGGGTGCAGACCTTGACCACGGGGGCCATGGCCAGCCCGTATGGTGTGCCGCGACCCGTGGTGAACACGTGCAGGTTCATGCCCGCAGCCAGTTGCAGGGTGCCGCAGACGAAGTCGCTGGCCGGCGTCGCGCAGAAGATCAGGCCTTTGCGCGCGACGCGCTCGCCCGGGCCTACCACGCCCTGGATCGCAGCGCTGCCGGACTTGACGATCGAGCCCAGGGACTTTTCGACGATGTTCGACAGCCCGCCTTTCTTGTTGCCCGGCGTGGTGTTGGCGCTGCGGTCAGCTGCACCCTGGTGCAGGTAGCGGTCGTACCAGTCCATTTCGCGCACCAGCGCTTCGGCCACTTCCGGGGTTTCGGCACGGGAGGTGAGCATGTAGATGGCATCGCGGACCTCGGTGACCTCCGAGAACATCACCGTGGCACCGGCGCGCACCAGCAGGTCGGCGGCATAGCCCAGCGCCGGGTTGGCGGTGATGCCGGAGAAAGCATCGCTGCCGCCGCACTGCATGCCCAGGATCAGCTCACTGGCCGGCACCGTTTCGCGACGGCGCTGGTCGAGCTTCTTCAGGCGGGTTTCAGCCAGTTGCATGATCTGTTCGATCATCTCGACGAAACCCAGCGAAGCGTCCTGCAGGCGATACAGCCAGGGCTCGCTGAGGTCCACGGACGGGTCGTCTTCGTGCATCACCTGGCCGGCCTGCAGCTTTTCGCAACCCAGGCTGATGACCAGGGCTTCGCCGCCCAGGTTGGGGTTGCGCGCCAGGTTGCGCACGGTGCGGATGGGTATATAGGCGTCACGCGCGTTGATCGCCACGCCACAGCCGTAGCTGTGGGTGAGGGCGACCACGTCGTCGACGTTGGGATACTTGGGCAGCAGCTCGTCGCGGATGCGTTTGACCGCGTGGTCGAGCACGCCGGTCACGCATTGCACGGTGGTGGTGATGCCGAGGATGTTGCGGGTACCGACGGTGCCGTCGGCGTTGCGATAGCCTTCGAAAGTAAAGCCTTCAAGAGGTGGCAGGGCCGCGGGAACCGCGTCGCAGCGCGGCAGGCTGTCGAGTTCGGGGGCAGCGGGCATCGATAGCTGGGTTTCCTGAACCCAACTGCCCTGACGCAGGTCTTGCAGGGCATAACCGATGATCTGTCCATAGCGGCGTACAGGCTCGCCCTGGTGGATATCGACGGTGGCGACCTTGTGGCTTTGCGGCACGCCCTCGACCAGGGTCAGGCCATCGGCGAAGCGCGCACCTTCGCCCAGGCCACCGTCATTGACCACCACCACGACATTGTCGTCATCGTGCAGGCGGACGTAGCGGGGCGACTCGGAATGTTCGATCAACTGCATGGTCAGGCCCTTCTTGTGATTTCTTTCAGGCTTTTATACGGCCACCGACGCCCATCCCGGGGCGCCGGCGTACTTCAGGTTACTGGCGCGAGCCGGCCAGTTCGGCGTTGGGCGCCGCTTGCGGTGTGGCTTCGTCCTTGAGCTCGATGCGCTTGATCGGGCCGACGATCACCAGGTAGCTGAATACCGCTACCAGCGCATTGGCACCCACGTACACCAGTGCCCATTTGAACGAGCCGGTGGCACTGATGATGTAGCCGATGACGATCGGCGTGGTGATCGAAGCGATGTTGCCGAAGGTATTGAACAGGCCGCCCGAGAGCCCTGCGATCTGTTTGGGCGAGGTGTCGGCGACCACTGCCCAGCCCAGGGCGCCGATGCCTTTGCCAAAGAAGGCCAGGGTCATGAAGCCGACCACCATCCATTCGGCGTCCACGTAGTTGCAGAGCACCATGGTGGTGGACAGCAACAGGCCACAGACGATGGGCAGCTTGCGCGAGAAGGTCAGCGAGTTGCCGCGGCGCAGCAGCCAGTCCGACAGCACACCGCCCAGCACCCCACCGATGAAGCCGCAGATGGCCGGCAAGGAGGCGATGAAGCCGGCCTTGAGGATGGTCATGCCGCGCTCCTGCACCAGGTACACCGGAAACCAGGTCAGGAAGAAGTAGGTGATGGCGTTGATGCAGTACTGGCCCAGGTACACGCCCAGCAGCATGCGGCTGGTCAGCAGTTGCTTGATGTAGCCCCATTTCGGGCCGTCGTTGCCGCGTTTCTGGTCCATGTCCACCAGGCCGCCGTTCTGCTCGATGTGCTCGAGTTCGGCCGGGCTGATGCGCGGATGCTGGCGAGGGTTGTAGATGGTCTTCATCCATACCATCGAGAACAGGATGCCCAGGCCACCCATGACCACGAACACGTGTTCCCAGCCGAAGCTGAACACGATCCAGCCCATCAGCGGTGCGAACAGCGCGGTGGCGAAGTACTGCGCCGAGTTGAAGATCGCCGAGGCCGTGCCGCGTTCGGCGGTGGGGAACCAGGCCGCAACGATCCGGGCGTTGCCCGGGAACGACGGGGCTTCGGCGAACCCGACCAGAAAGCGCAGGGTGAACAGGGTGACGACTGCCCAGGCCACCGGCAGGCCGCCGACGAAACCTTGCAGCAGGGTGAACAGCGACCAGGTGAAGATGCTGAATGCGTAGACGTTCTTCGAACCGAAGCGGTCCAGCAACCAGCCGCCGGGAATCTGCCCGGCCACGTAGGCCCAGCCGAAGGCGGAGAAGATATAACCGAGGGTGACCGCGTCGATGCCCAGATCCTTCTGCAGGCTTGAACCGGCGATGGCGATGGTGGCGCGGTCGGCGTAGTTGATCGTGGTCACCAGGAACAGCATGAACAGGATCAGGTAGCGTACATGCGTCTTTTTCGTCGCTTGCATGCTGGTGTTCTCCCACTATTTATTGTTGTGCGGGGCATTCGGATTGTGGGCCGGAGCGCGGCTGGCGCTCCGGCAGCGGCATTGGCAGGCCGCGCGGGTCGCTTATTGCGGGCCCATTTTGTCCATCAGGGCGGCGAGCATTTCGTACTCTTCGCCGGTCAGGTCGGTCAGCGGGGTGCGTACCGGGCCTGCGTCGTAGCCCGCGAGTTTGGCGCCGGCCTTGACGATGCTCACCGCGTAACCGGCCTTGCGGTTGCGGATGTCCAGGTACGGCAGGAAGAAGTCATCGATCAACTTGCCGACCGTGGCGTGGTCGTCGCGGGCGATGGCGTTGTAGAAGTCCATTGCGGTCTTGGGTACGAAGTTGAACACGGCCGAGGAGTAGACCGGCACGCCCAGCGCCTTGTAAGCCGCAGCATACACCTCGGCGGTCGGCAGGCCACCCAGGTAGCTGAAGCGATCGCCCAGGCGGCGACGAATCGACACCATCAGCTCGATATCACCCAGGCCATCCTTGTAGCCGATCAGGTTCGGGCAGCGCTCAGCCAGTTTTTCGAGCTGTGCAGCGTTCAGGCGGCAGACGTTGCGGTTGTACACCACCACACCGATCTTCACCGACTTGCACACGGCTTCCACGTGGGCGGCTACGCCGTCCTGGCTGGCTTCGGTGAGGTAGTGCGGCAGCAGCAGCAAGCCCTTGGCACCCAGGCGCTCGGCTTCCTGGGCGTACTCGATGGCCTGGCGGGTGGCACCGCCTACACCAGCCAGGATCGGTACGGAGGTGGCGCAGGTGTCAACGGCAGTCTTGATCACCTGGCTGTATTCGCTGGCAGCGAGGGAGAAGAACTCACCGGTGCCTCCGGCGGCGAACAGCGCGCTGGCGCCGTAGGGGGCCAGCCATTCCAGACGCTTGATGTAGCCGGCGGGATTGAAGTCGCCCTGGGCGTTGAAGTCGGTGACGGGGAACGACAACAGGCCGTGGGAGAGGATGGATTTCAGTTCTTGTGGATTCATTGTTGTAGGCATCCTGGGGGCGCTTGGGTAAGAAGGTGTACCAAGGTGAGAGGTAAGTTATCGTACAACTTGCACGATGACTAGCCCTGCCTGAGAAAATTTTTGAAGCGACGCCTATCCGTAGGGCCCTGTCGCGGTGTGCGTCAGCTCCCGGTGGATCAGCCATAGCTGTGATTTTGTAGGAGCGGCCTCGTCCGCGATAGAGCCGCAACCACCAGCCGAAACGGCTGATCGTGCACTACGGCCGATCAGTCATCGTATGTCTTGAGGGAAAAAAAGATCGCGGAGACAGGCACAAGCCCGCCGCCCGCTTCCACGGGAAGTGTTCTGGGACCAGCAGAGGGTGACCGGGGAAGCAGGGGCGACCTTGCGCCGCCCCGCGATCAAAGCTAACGAAGAGGGGTCAGGCCGCCTGGTGGCGCTTGCTGGCCTGGGACTTGCGGACCTGGGCGCGGCAGGCGTCGCCGAAGGCTTGGAACATCTTGATCGAATCAGGGTTCTTCGCCGCTTGCCACTCGGGGTGCCACTGCACCGCGAACAGGAAGGGCGAAATGCTCGGTGCATGAATTGCCTCGACCAGGCCGTCTTCGGCGTGGGCGATCGGCTCGATGCCTTCACCCAGGTTGCGCAGGCCCTGACCGTGCAGCGAGTTCACGCGGATCTCGTCGGTGCCCAGGGTGTCGCGCAGCCAGCTACCGGGCTTGATCTTCACGCCGTGGGAGGCGGCGTATTGCACATCGACCGGGTCTTCAGGGTTTTCGCGGTGGTCGTTGAAGCCAGGTTCGGCGTAGACCTTCTGGTAGATGTCACCACCCAGGGCCACGTTGATTTCCTGCATGCCACGGCAGATGCCGAAGATCGGCAGGCCGCGGGCGATGGCCAGTTGTACCAGGGGGATGTCGAACAGGTCGCGATCCTTGTCCTGGGCCTTGCCGGGGGTTTCGTTCTCCTGGCCATAGAGGGCCGGATCGATATTGCTGCCGGCGCCGGTCAGGTAGACGCCGTCGGCCATGTCCAGGTACGCCTCGAGGGCGTCGGTGCCGCAGCAGGTAGGGACCAGAACCGGTACGCAGTCGGCGAAATCGACCAGGGGAGTGATGTATTTATGGGTCATGACCTGATAGTCGTGACCTTTGCGCTCTTGGGTACCCATGGTCATCAGGACGACGGGTTTGCGCAGGGCGGGTTGCTTGTTGCCAATGTTGCTGTTGGACATATGTCACCTTGGGACAGGTTTTACCTGTCGTTGTTGTGCAGGTCCGCGGCCTTTGGCCCTTGATGCGTGACCTGTGGTCCCGAGCACTGCCGGCGCGGCCTGAAGGCTGCGGACCGGTCGGGACATGCTTCATAGCTTGCCAGAGCCGTTTAATATGTCAAACGACTGGCGCGTCGGTTTCAGGGGGCGATCTGCCTGTTTTTGGGGGCTTCGCCTGCTGGAAGCCCGAGCCGACAAGGCTTTGGCAGGGCAGTCGGTCAATAATATTTAACGACGCAGTTGGGTCATTGCAGCGCTGCAATAAACCTGGCGTTTGCGCGCTTGCCGGATTTGACAGCACACCCTTGCCGAGGGAAGAGTGGCAGGCATTGCCCTGGGCTATCGCCATTCCAAATCCAATAAAGGGAGTTTCAGATGTCTGCACCATCCACCGATCCCGTCGTACGTGTGCCTCTTGCGCAGTTGCAGGAGCGGTTGCAGCAGATCTTCCAGCGTCATGGATGCAGCGAGGCAGTGGCCGCAGTGCTGGCCGCCAACTGCGCCAGCGCCCAGCGCGATGGTGCTCACAGCCATGGTGTGTTCCGCATGCCGGGTTATGTCTCGACGCTGACCAGCGGCTGGGTCGATGGCGCTGCGGTGCCCGAGGTCACGGATGTCGCCCCGGCCTTCGTGCGGGTCGATGCCAAGGGCGGTTTCGCCCAGCCAGCCCTGGCTGCGGCACGCACGTTGTTGGTGGAGAAGGTGCGGCAGGCGGGTATTGCCGTGCTGGCTATCCATAACTCCCACCATTTCGCGGCGCTTTGGCCGGATGTGGAACCCTTTGCCGAAGAGGGCCTGGTTGCATTGAGCGTGGTTAACAGCATGACCTGCGTGGTGCCCCATGGCGCCTGCAAACCGTTGTTCGGCACCAACCCCATCGCGTTCGCCGCACCTTGTCAGGGACTCGCCCCGATCGTCTTCGACATGGCCACCAGTGCCATGGCCCATGGTGATGTACAGATCGTCGCGCGCGAGGGTGAGCAGTTGCCGCCCGGTGTTGGCGTCGATGCCGAGGGTGAACCGACCACCGATCCCAAGGCCATCCTCGAAGGCGGCGCCTTGCTGCCGTTCGGTGGGCATAAGGGCTCTGCGCTGTCGATGATGGTCGAGCTGCTCGCGGCGGCGCTGACGGGCGGGCATTTTTCCTGGGAGTTCGACTGGTCGCAGCATCCAGGCGCCAAGACACCCTGGACCGGACAGCTGATCATCGTCATCGACCCGAGCAAGGCTGAAGGTGGACGCTTTGCCGAGCGCAGCCGGGCGTTGGTGGAGCAGATGCAGGCGGCAGGGTTGTCGCGCCTGCCTGGGGAGCGGCGGTTCAGGGAGCGTGCGGTTTCGGAGCGGGAAGGGGTGGCGGTTGATGGGCATGACTGGCGAGAACTTCAGGCGATGTTGGACTGAACAGCGCCTGATTTGCAGGTTGCTTTCAATCTCAGCTTTCGTCATGACGCGATAGATGAACGAGTTGGTAAAGCATGCTGATCCCGGTAACCCATAGCAAGGAGCCCCA
The DNA here is from genome assembly GCA_014268975.2 of Pseudomonas wayambapalatensis. Lineage (GTDB taxonomy): Bacteria > Pseudomonadota > Gammaproteobacteria > Pseudomonadales > Pseudomonadaceae > Aquipseudomonas > Aquipseudomonas wayambapalatensis. The sequence continues at coordinate 2,729,638 of CP077096.1, forward strand.
TGTCACTCCATCCACTTGCAGGAGTTCATGACGTCCAATGGTGGTGCATGAGGTCATCCCGAGGATCATGAATACAAGGCACAGGCCCGGTCGGACGGACGTGCGTTTGCACAAATAATTGAGAGTTATGAAAAGGACCAAACAGCCAATCGTGGCGTAGAGCAGGGGCATACGTACTACTCCCGTGCTATCAAGAGGGTAATTGATGAAGTTTGCGGGCCAATACCGCCATTGACCTGGGCGCTGATGGAAACAATCACGTCTCCAGCGTGAGTTGTAGATAATCTGCCTTTGAGCGTTCCCCTGACGCCCGGGGGCTGTCAGGGCTCACGGTCGAACCAGCGACTGCGCTCGAAGAGCAGAGGAAAGCCTGCCAATATAAGAAAGACGCTCCATTCTCCGCCGTTCCAATAGAGGACTTCGCGACTGCCTATATGAGTGCAGGTCGCAATGCCTGTTGTCAGGAAAAAAAATACAGGAGTCTGCGTAGCGCCACAGGCTTGCATAGTCAGTCGAGCAACAGGCTGGTGACGATAATGCACGCTATCTGGATTATTTCAGGCATCGTGCGCTTATAGAATTATCATGATGTTAGTCACCTGTATGTCCAGTGCCTTGAAATGGCATCGACTTTTGCCAGGGCGGCCCCGATCAGTTCTTTTGACGATCAAAGAACGAGGAGCGTTTCCACAGGAGGAAATACCCGAGGCTGGAAAAGAACCATCCCCACCACCCACCGTCCAATGCCAGTACTTGCTCTGTTCCCAGTTGGGAGCAAGTCGTGATACCCAGTGTGATGAGTGATAGCCCCAAAACGCGGCGGATGGTTGCGGATTTGCACAGCCACTCAAGTAGGACAGTGATCGTTAGCAGGGCGATGGTGAGATAAATTTCCGGCATCGCAAGCGTCTCAGAGAATAAGCGTCAAAGCTGAGACTTGAGGGCCAATTCCGCCTTTGACCTGAGCCTCAAGTGAAACCAGTACATCCGAGGAATGGAAGGTGGGGAGCTGGTTCCTGATCGCGATTGTCGCCGCAGCCCCGGTTGTTCCTCCAGCAATCTTGCCTGCAAGTTTCCCGAAGGCTCCCGCAACTCCCGCTCCTGTAGCAGCGGAGATCGCCGCGCTAACCAACGCCGGCACTGTTATCCGGTTTTCGTTGAGCTGGTCGGCCTGCTCCCTCGTAAGTGGTCTAGATACGAGGATCTTGATATGACAGGGCAGTTTCCCCGGGAGCATCCGGTCGTACAGTTCCCGTGCCTTGATAGTCACCTTGTAGTGCGCTCCATGAACGGATGGCAGGCTCAGCTTGGGGAGGTCACAGCATTGACCCGGTTGGATGATGAATTCGCTGATGTCGAATGCGATCCCGTAGCGTCCGACATAGTGATAAGCCTTTTCAGCTCGCATGCGCGCTCTTCAGCTGATGGGCTGGCCCTACGAGCTGCGAACGATGCCGTGATGGAGATGCAGGAGTCTGCCGGCTTGATCTGGCTTTTCTGTGGGATATCTCCCGCGATCTTGCAAACGGCTCGCTCCCACGGGAGCCGCGCCAGTTTTCGGATTTTCAGCAAGACAGTGGCTGCTGCAAAAATCAACAGATGTGCACTATCGGCACTGCTATGCAAACCTGCATTCACACCTTGCACATTCAGTGATGTTCCTTGCGCGTCACTGCAGGTATGCTCGGGGAAGCCTTTCCGAACTGTCCTGATCCAAGGAGCTGCACGCTGTGTTCAAACATGTCGATGCCTATGCCGGCGACCCGATTCTCTCGTTGATGGAAGCCTTCAAGGTCGATCCCCGCGCCGACAAGGTCAACCTGAGTATCGGTCTGTACTACGACGAAGCTGGCGTGGTGCCGCAGCTGCCGTCGGTGGGCAAGGTCGAGGAGCGTCTGGCCGGCCAGCCGCATGAGGCTTCGCTTTACCTGCCCATGGAAGGCCTGGCCAGCTACCGCCAGGCGATCCAGGCGCTGCTGTTCGGTGCCGACCACCCGGCCGTGACCGGCGGGCGTGTCGCCACCGTGCAGACCGTGGGCGGCTCGGGTGCACTGAAAGTCGGTGCCGACTTCCTCAAGCGCTACTTCCCGCAGTCCGAGGTGTGGGTGAGCAATCCGACCTGGGACAACCATCGCGCGATCTTCGAAGGCGCGGGCTTCAAGGTGCACACCTACCCGTACTTCGACCAGGCCACCCGCGGCCTGGATTTCGACGGCATGCTGGCGAGCCTGCAGACCCTGGCCAAGCACAGCATCGTCCTGCTGCACCCGTGCTGCCACAACCCTACCGGCGTCGACCTGAGCCAGAGCCAGTGGCAGCAAGTGGTTGAGGTGGTCAAGGCTCGCGAGCTGATTCCGTTCCTCGACATCGCCTATCAGGGCTTCGGCGAAGGTCTGGCCGAAGACGCCTACGCTATCCGTGAAATGGCCCGTGCCGGTGTGCCGTGCCTGGTCAGCAACTCGTTCTCCAAGATCTTCTCGCTGTATGGCGAGCGGGTAGGGGGCCTGTCGGTGGTCAGCGATGATGCCCAGAGCGCCCAGAGCGTGCTGGGTCAGCTCAAGGCCACGGTGCGCCGCAACTACTCCAGCCCACCCAGCCATGGTGCGCTGCTGGTCGCCGGCGTGCTCGGCGATGCCGGCCTGAACGCCCAGTGGCAGGCGGAAGTCGAGACCATGCGCAAGCGTATCCTCGACATGCGCCAGGGGCTGGTCGATGCACTGGCCAAGCAGTTGCCAGGCCAGGACTTCCAGTTCTTCCTGCGCCAGCGTGGCATGTTCAGCTACACCGGCTTCAGTGCCGAGCAGGCGCGCCGCCTGCGTGACGAATTCGGTGTCTACATCATCGACAGCGGCCGGGTGTGCATGGCTGGCTTGCGTCCGGACAACCTGCAGCGTGTCGCCGAGGCGTTTGCGGCGGTGCAGCAGGGCTGATCCGCCGGGCCAGGCATGCCTGGCCTGTGGGAGCGGGCTTGCCCGCGAAACAAAGAGGTGAGATTACCGACGCCTTCGCGGGCAAGTCGCAGCGGCGAACCGCCGCTCCCACAACGATTCGCTTCCTCTTCTCAAAACAGGTGCCGTCCCTCGGACGGGGCTTCGCAACAGCACCTATTCAGTGCACAATCGCGCCCCTCTTTTTCGGTTGAGGTGGCGTGAGGCTTCTATTTCGCCACTCTCAGCCTGTTGCAGTCTTGCGAGTGGAGTTGCACCCGGAATGAATGAGCAGGCCCAAAGCGTCGAACAACGCTTCGAATCGACCCAACAAGCCACCCTCGGTAGCTGGTCGCGTCAAGACACCACCTGGATGCTGGGCCTGTTCGGCACGGCCATCGGCGCAGGCACGCTGTTCCTGCCGATCAACGCCGGCCTCGGCGGCTTCTGGCCGCTGCTGATCCTGGCCGTGCTGGCCTTCCCCATGACCTACTACGCACACCGTGCGCTGACCCGTTTCGTGCTGTCCGGCAGCAAGGGCGGCGATATCACCGAGGTGGTCGAGGAGCATTTCGGCATCACCGCCGGTGCGCTGATCACCGTGCTGTACTTCTTCGCCATCTTCCCGATCCTGCTGATCTACAGCGTGGCGCTGACCAACACGGTCGCAAGCTTCATGGAGCACCAGTTGCACATGACGCCACCACCCCGCGCGATCCTCTCGTTCGTGCTGATCCTCGGCCTGCTGGCCATTGTGCGCTGCGGTGAGCAGGCCACGGTCAAGGTCATGAGCCTGCTGGTGTATCCCTTTATCGTCGCCCTGGCGCTGCTGGCCCTGTACCTGGTGCCGCACTGGAATGGTGGCATTCTCGATACTGCTGGCCAGTTGCCGTCTGGTTCGGCCTTCCTCCACACCCTGTGGCTGGCGATCCCTGTAATGGTGTTCTCGTTCAACCACTCGCCGATCATCTCGGCCTTCGCGGTTGATCAGAAGCGCCGTTATGGCGAGCATGCCGACGCGCGCAGTGGGCAGATCCTGGCCCGTGCCCATCTGCTGATGGTGGTGATGGTGCTGTTCTTCGTGTTCAGCTGCGTGCTGACCCTGAGCAGCGCGCAACTGGCCGAGGCCAAGGCGCAGAACCTGTCGATCCTGTCGTACCTGGCCAACCACTTCAGCAATCCGGCCATCGCCTTCGCCGCGCCGCTGATCGCCTTCGTCGCCATCGCCAAGTCGTTCCTGGGCCACTACATCGGTGCCAGCGAAGGCCTCAAGGGGATCATCGTCAAGACCGGCCTGCGCCCGGGGGCCAAGGCCCTGGATCGTGTGGTCGCGGCGCTGATGCTGGTGGTGTGCTGGATCGTCGCCACGCTCAATCCGAGCATTCTGGGCATGATCGAGTCGCTGGGCGGCCCGATCCTCGCGGTGCTGCTGTTCCTGATGCCGATGTACGCCATCCGTCGTGTGCCGTCGATGCGCAAGTACAGCGGTGCGATGTCCAACCTCTTCGTCGTGGCGATCGGCCTGGTGGCCCTGAGTTCGGTGGTCTACGGCCTGCTGAACTGAGGCCGTCGCACAGAGCAGGCGGGCGCGCGGCAATCCGCGCCTGCCTGTTGCTCGAAGCTTGCAGCCCGACGCTAAAAGCGATTAACTCGGAATCCTTTTCAAACCCCTATAAGGATTTCTGCCATGGCTCAAGTGACTCTCAAAGGCAACCCGGTTCAGGTCAAGGGCGAGCTGCCCAAGGTCGGTGCCCAGGCGCCTGCCTTTTCCCTGGTCGGCGAAGGCCTGGCCGACAAGTCGCTGAAGGACTATGCCGGCAAACGCAAGGTGCTGAACATCTTCCCGAGCGTCGACACTCCGACCTGCGCTACCTCGGTGCGCAAGTTCAATGCCCAGGCCAATGACCTGGCCAACACTGTGGTGCTGTGCATCTCCGCCGACCTGCCGTTCGCCCAGGCGCGCTTCTGCGGCGCCGAAGGCCTGGAGAATGTAAAGAACCTGTCGACCCTGCGTGGTCGTGAGTTCATCGAGAACTACGGCGTTGCCATCGCCGACGGCCCGCTGGCCGGCCTGACTGCCCGCGCCGTTGTGGTACTGGACGAGAACGACAAGGTGCTGCACGCCGAACTGGTCGGGGAAATCGCCGACGAGCCGAACTACGACGCCGCTCTGGCTGTTCTGAAGTAAACGCGGGCAGAGGGCTGCAGTGCGGCCCCAGCGGTTTACACACTGTTACGCCGGCCCGGAAGCCATTCCGGGCCGTTTTCATTTAAAGTTCATCGTTTTAGCAACGTCAGCCAATGGTAAATGCCTGGTAAAGGCCCTTTGCTAAAGCGATGCCAGTGCTTATCGTTCAATCTCCCCCGGCCGCCACTCTCTGAACAAGGTTCGTTCAACCCATGCAAGCTTCTGCCTCCCGTTCTCCCCGTCGCTGGCTGTTCGGCCTGCTGATCCTGCTGCTGGTGGCCTTGCTGGCCTGGTGGCTGTGGCCTGCCGCTGCCCCGACGCACAAGGAGCAGGGCGTGCGCATGGGCAAAGGCGGGCGCCCAGGCTTCGGGGCCTCCAGCGACCCGGTGCCGGTGCGCGTCGAACCTGTGCGGGTCGGCGACTTCCCGCTCTACTACAAGGCACTGGGTACGGTCACGGCGGCCAACACGGTCAATGTTCGCAGCCGGGTGGCGGGTGAGCTGGTCAAGATCCACTTCAAGGAAGGGCAGCAGGTCAAGGCTGGCGACCTGCTGGCCGAGATCGACCCGCGCTCGTACCGGATTGCCCTGCAGCAGGCAGAGGGCACCCTGGCGCAGAACCAGGCGCAGCTGAAGAACGCCCAGGTCGATCTGGCCCGCTATAAAGGCCTGTACGCCGAAGACAGCATCGCCAAGCAGACACTGGACACCGCCGAAGCCCAGGTCGGGCAGTTCCAGGGGCTGGTCAAGACCAACCAGGCTGCGGTGAACGACGCACGCCTGAACCTGGAGTTCACCCAGATTCGTGCCCCCATCAGCGGTCGCCTGGGCCTGCGCCAGCTCGATCTGGGCAACCTGGTGGCGGCCAACGACACCACCGCGCTGGTGGTGATCACCCAGACCGAACCGATCAACGTCGCCTTCACCCTCCCGGAAACCGAACTGGCCACCGTGCTCGAGCGCTACCGCAGTGGCGCGCGCCTGCCGGTCGAGGCCTGGGACCGCGGTGACCGCAAGCTGCAGTCCACCGGTGTGCTGGGCAGTTTCGACAACCAGATCGACACCACCACTGGCACCCTGAAGTTCAAGGGTTTCTTCGAGAACAAGGACCTCGCCCTGTTCCCCAACCAGTTCGTCAACGTGCGCCTGCTGGCCGATACCCTCAAGCAGGTGGTGCTGGCCCCGGCGGCGGCGATCCAGTTCGGCAACGACGGCACCTTCGCCTATGTGGTCAACGCCGAGAACAAGGTCAATGTCCGCAAGCTCAAGGTTGGTGCCAGCGACGGCGAGAACAGCGTGATCCTGGAGGGCCTGAAGGCCGGCGAGCGCCTGGTGCTCGAAGGCACCGACCGCCTGCGCGAGGGCACCCAGGTCGAGGTGGTCGAGGACAGCTCGCAAGTGCCGACCACTCCTGGCCAGCACCTGCAAGGCCAGGAAGCCAAGGGCTCGGCCCAGACCGGTGAGTCGAGCAAGGCGGGCGCATGAACATCTCGCGGCTGTTCATCCTGCGCCCGGTCGCCACCACGCTGAGCATGCTGGCCATCGTCCTGGCCGGCCTGATCGCCTACAAGATGCTGCCGGTGGCAGCCTTGCCTCAGGTCGATTACCCGACCATCCGTGTCATGACCCTCTACCCGGGCGCCAGCCCCCAGGTGATGACCAGCGCGGTCACTGCGCCGCTGGAACGCCAGTTCGGCCAGATGCCGGGCCTTAGCCAGATGGCCTCGACCAGTTCGGGCGGCGCCTCGGTGCTGACCCTGCGCTTCAACCTGGACATGAACATGGACGTTGCCGAGCAGCAGGTCCAGGCTGCGATCAACGCCGCCAGCAACCTGCTGCCCAGCGACCTGCCGGCCCCGCCGGTGTACAACAAGGTCAACCCGGCCGATACCCCGGTGCTGACCCTGGCCATCAGTTCCGGCACCATGCCGCTGCCCAAGCTCAACGACCTGGTCGACACCCGTGTAGCGCAGAAAATCGCCCAGATCAGCGGCGTCGGCATGGTCAGCATCGCCGGCGGCCAGCGCCAAGCGGTGCGGATCAAGGTCAACGTCGATGCCCTGGCCGCCAACGGCCTGAACCTGGACGATGTGCGCACCTTGATCGGCGCCTCCAACGTCAACCAGCCCAAGGGCAACTTCGATGGCCCGACCCGGGTGTCGATGCTCGATGCCAACGACCAGCTGCGTTCGCCCGACGAATACGCCAACCTCATCCTCAAGTACAACAACGGCGCACCGCTGCGCCTGAAGGACGTCGCCGAGATCGTCGACGGTGCCGAGAACGAGCGCCTGGCGGCCTGGGCCAATGAAAACCACGCGGTGCTGCTGAACATCCAGCGCCAGCCCGGGGCCAATGTCATCGAAGTGGTCGACCGCATCAAGGAGATGCTGCCGTCGATCACCGACAACCTGCCGGCCGGCCTCGACGTCAGCGTGCTCACCGACCGAACCCAGACCATCCGCGCCGCGGTGCGCGATGTGCAGCACGAGCTGCTGTTCGCCATCGCCTTGGTGGTGATGGTCACCTTCGTCTTCCTGCGGCGGGTCAGCGCCACGATCATTCCGTCGATCGCCGTACCGCTGTCGCTGATCGGCACCTTCGGTGTGATGTACCTGGCCGGCTTTTCGATCAACAACCTGACCTTGATGGCCCTGACCATCGCCACGGGTTTCGTGGTGGACGATGCCATCGTCATGCTGGAGAACATCTCCCGGCACATCGAAGAAGGCGAAACGCCGATGCAGGCAGCGCTCAAAGGCGCCCGGCAGATCGGATTCACCCTGATTTCGCTGACCTTCTCGCTGATCGCGGTGCTGATTCCGCTGCTGTTCATGGCCGATGTCGTCGGCCGGCTGTTCCGCGAGTTCGCCATCACCCTGGCGGTGGCGATCCTGATCTCGCTGGTGGTATCGCTCACGCTCACGCCGATGATGTGCGCGCGTTTGCTCAAGCGCGAACCCAAGGAAGAAGAGCAGAGCCGCTTCTACCGCGCCAGTGGTGCCTGGATCGACTGGCTGATCGAACGCTACAGCCACGCCCTGACGTGGGTGCTCAAGCACCAGCCGCTGACCTTGCTGGTGGCGGTGGGCTCGCTGGCGCTGACGGTGTTCCTCTACATCATCGTGCCCAAGGGCTTCTTCCCGGTGCAGGACACCGGGGTGATCCAGGGCATTTCCGAAGCCCCCCAGTCCATCTCGTTCAGCGCCATGAGCGAGCGCCAGCAGGCACTGAGCAAGGTGATCCTGCAGGATCCGGCGGTACAGAGCCTGTCTTCGTACATTGGTGTGGACGGGGACAACGCCACGCTCAACAGCGGGCGCCTGCTGATCAACCTCAAGCCCCATGCCGAGCGCGATGTCACGGCCAGCCAGGTGATCAGCCGCCTGCAGCCGCAGCTCGACCGGCTGGTGGGTATTCGCCTGTTCATGCAGCCGGTACAGGACCTGAGCATCGAGGACCGGGTCAGCCGCACCCAGTACCAGTTCAGCCTGTCCTCGCCTGACCCGGACATGCTCGCCGAGTGGAGCGGCAAGCTGGTCCATGCCCTGCAACAGCGCCCTGAGCTCACCGACGTTGCCAGCGACCTGCAGGACAAAGGCCTGCAGGTGTATCTGGTGATCGACCGCGACATGGCCAGCCGCCTGGGCATCACCGTCGCGCAGATCACCAACGCCTTGTACGACGCCTTCGGGCAGCGGCAGATCTCGACCATCTACACCCAGGCCAGCCAGTACCGCGTGGTGCTGCAGTCGCAGGCTGCGGCCAGCATTGGCCCGCAGGCGCTGGAGTCGATTCACGTCAAGGCCACCGATGGCGGCCAGGTTCGCCTCTCGGCGCTGGCGCGCATCGAACAGCGCCAGGCACAGTTGGCCATTTCGCACATCGGCCAGTTCCCCGCCGTGATGATGTCCTTCAACCTCGGGTCGGGCGTGTCGTTGGGCGAAGCGGTGCAGGTGATCGAGCAGGTGCAGCAGGACATCGGCATGCCGCTGGGCGTGCAGACCCGCTTCCAGGGCGCCGCCGAAGCCTTCCAGGCCTCGCTGTCGAGCACCTTGCTGTTGATCCTCGCCGCCGTGGTGACCATGTACATCGTGCTCGGCGTGCTCTACGAGAGCTACATCCACCCGGTGACCATCCTCTCGACCCTGCCGTCGGCGGCCGTGGGTGCCTTGCTGGCGCTGCTGCTCAGTGGCAACGACCTTGGGATGATCGCCATCATCGGTATCATCCTGCTGATCGGTATCGTCAAGAAGAACGCGATCATGATGATCGACTTCGCCCTGGAGGCGGAACGTCACCAAGGCATGAGTCCGCGCGAGGCGATCTATCAGGCCGCGCTGCTGCGCTTCCGGCCGATCCTGATGACCACCCTGGCGGCGCTGTTCGGCGCCTTGCCGTTGATGCTCGCCACCGGCTCCGGCGCCGAACTGCGCCAACCGCTGGGCCTGGTGATGGTCGGCGGGCTGCTGGTCAGCCAGGTGCTGACGCTGTTCACCACGCCTGTCATCTACCTCTACTTCGACCGCCTGGCGCGCCGCTGGCGCCCGGCCGCTGATACCGCGCAGGCCGAGGCATGAACCTGTCCGGACCGTTCATTCGCCGGCCCGTGGCGACCATGCTGCTGAGCCTGGCGATCATGCTGCTCGGTGGCGTCAGTTTCGGCCTGCTGCCGGTCTCGCCGCTGCCGCAGATGGACTTCCCGGTCATCGTGGTGCAGGCCAGCCTGCCAGGCGCAAGCCCGGAGGTGATGGCCTCGACCGTGGCAACGCCGCTGGAGCGCAAGCTGGGCAGCATCGCCGGGGTCAGCACCCTGACCAGCAGCTCAAGCCAAGGCTCGACACGGGTGATCATCGGCTTCGACCTGGGGCGCGACATCGACGGCGCGGCGCGCGAGGTGCAGGCTGCAATCAACGCCACCCGCAACCTGCTGCCCAGCGGTATGCGCAGCATGCCCACCTACAAGAAGGTCAACCCGTCGCAGGCGCCGATCATGGTGCTGTCGCTGACCTCGGACGTGCTGTCCAAAGGGCAGTTGTACGACCTGGCCGACACCATCCTCTCGCAGAGCCTGTCGCAGGTCAGTGGGGTAGGGGAAGTGCAGATCGGCGGCAGTTCGCTGCCGGCGGTGCGCATCGAGCTTGAGCCCCAGTTGCTCAACCAGTATGGCCTGGCGCTGGACGATGTACGCACCGCCGTGGCCAACGCCAACCAGCGCCGCCCCATGGGTTTCGTCGAGGATGCCGAGCGCAACTGGCAGGTACGCGCCAACGACCAGCTGGAAAAGGCCGATGACTACAAGCCGCTGGTGATCCGCCAGCAGAACGGTGCCATCCTGCGCCTGGCCGATGTGGCCAAGGTCAGCGACGGTGTCGAGAACCGCTACAACAGCGGTTTCTTCAACGACGATGCGGCGGTGCTGCTGGTGGTCAACCGCCAGACCAACGCCAACATCATCCAGACCGTGCAACAGATCAAGGACCAGCTTCCGGTCCTGCAGTCGCTGCTGCCGGCCAGCGTCAAGCTCAACGTCGCCATGGACCGCTCGCCGGTGATCAAGGCCACGCTCAAGGAAGCCGAGCACACGCTTCTGATTGCCGTGGTGCTGGTGATCCTGGTGGTCTACCTGTTCCTGGGTAATCTGCGTGCCTCGTTGATTCCGAGCCTTGCCGTGCCGGTGTCGCTGGTGGGCACTTTTGCGGTCATGTACCTGTGTGGCTTTTCGCTGAACAACCTGTCGCTGATGGCATTGATCCTGGCCACAGGGCTGGTGGTGGACGATGCCATCGTGGTGCTGGAGAACATTTCCCGGCACATCGAGAATGGCGCCAAGCCCATGCGCGCTGCGTTTCTGGGTGCCAAGGAAGTGGGGTTCACCCTGCTGTCGATGAACGTTTCGCTGGTGGCGGTGTTCGTCTCGATCCTGTTCATGGGCGGTATCGTGCGCGGGCTGTTCCAGGAGTTCTCGATCACCCTGGCCGCAGCAATCCTGGTGTCGCTGCTGGTGTCGCTGACCCTCACGCCGATGCTCTGCTCGCGCTGGCTCAAACCCCATGCCCCACAACACCAGACGGGTTTGCAGCGCTGGAGCGACCGGGTGCACCAACGCATGGTCGAGGGGTACGACAAGAGCCTGGGCTGGGCCGTGCGTCATCGCCGGCTGACGCTGATCAGCCTGTTGGCGACCATCGTGCTCAACGTCGCCCTGTACGTGATCGTGCCCAAGACCCTGATGCCGCAGCAGGATACCGGTCAGTTGCAGGGCTTCGTGCGGGGCGATGACGGGCTGTCGTTCACCGTGATGCAGCCGAAGATGGAAATCTACCGCCGGGCGCTGCTCAAGGACCCGGCCGTGCAGAGCGTCGCTGGTTTCATTGGCGGTAACAGCGGCACCAACAACGCCTTCGTCCTGGTACGGCTGAAACCGATCGCCGAGCGCAAGGAGAATGCGCAGAAGGTCATCGAGCGTCTGCGCAAGGAGTTGCCGAAGGTGCCGGGCGGGCGCCTGTACCTGATGGCCGACCAGGACCTGCAACTGGGCGGTGGCGGGCGTGATCAAAGCACCTCGCAATACCTCTACACCCTGCAAAGCGGGGATCTGGCAGCCCTGCGCGAGTGGTTCCCCAAGGTGGCCGCGGCCTTGCGCAAATTGCCCGAACTGACGGCCATCGACGCCCGCGATGGTGCCGGCACCCAGCAAGTGACCCTGGTGGTCGATCGCGACCAGGCCAAGCGCCTGGGCATTGACATGGACATGGTCACTGCCGTGCTGAACAACGCCTACAGCCAGCGGCAGATTTCGACCATCTACGACAGCCTCAACCAATACCAGGTGGTAATGGAGATCAACCCCAAATACGCCTGGGACCCGAGCACCCTGGAGCAGGTGCAGGTGATCACGGCCGAGGGTGCGCGGGTGCCGCTGTCGACCATCGCCCGTTACGAGAACAGCCTGGCCAATGATCGGGTCAGCCATGAGGGGCAGTTCGCCTCCGAAGACATCTCCTTCGACGTTGCCGAGGGCTACAGCGTCGACCAGGCCCTGGCGGCGCTGGAGCGCGAGGTGGCCAAGCTGGGCCTGCCGGAGTCGGTGATCGCCAAGCTCGGTGGCAGTGCCGACGCCTTCACCAAGACCGCCCAGGGTCAGCCGTTGATGATCCTCGGTGCACTGGTTCTGGTGTACCTGGTGCTGGGCATCCTCTACGAGAGCTACATCCACCCGCTGACCATCCTCTCGACCCTACCGTCGGCGGGGGTTGGTGCATTGCTCACGCTTTACGTGACCGGCGGGGAGTTCAGCCTGATCTCGTTGCTGGGGCTGTTCCTGCTGATCGGGGTGGTGAAGAAGAACGCCATCCTGATGATCGACCTGGCCCTGCAACTGGAGCGCAATGAAGGCCTGTCGCCGGAAGAGTCGATCCGTCGCGCCTGCCTGCTGCGCCTGCGACCGATCCTGATGACCACCATCGCCGCCATCCTCGGCGCATTGCCGTTGCTGCTCAGCCAGGCCGAAGGCGCGGAAATGCGCCAGCCGCTGGGCCTGACGATCATCGGTGGCCTGGTCTTCAGCCAGATCCTCACCCTTTACACCACGCCCGTGGTCTACCTGTACCTGGACCGCGCGCGCCACCGTTTCAACCGTTGGCGCGGCGTGCGCACCGACGCCGCCCTGGAAACCCCGCTATGAACTTTGCCCAGACCCCGCTGCACCGCGCCCTGCAATTGCTGACCCGTGGCCGTGGATCGCGCCTGCTTGGCGCCGGCCTGTGCGTGGCGATGCTCAGTGCCTGTACCCTGAGCCCCGATTATCACCGCCCCGAGGTCAGCACCCCGACGCAGTTCAAGCAGGCCGAGGGCTGGACCCAGGCCAACCCCTCGGATGCCATCGCCCGCGGTGCCTGGTGGGAGCTGTATGGCGACAAGGGCCTGAACGCCCTGGTCGAGGAACTCAACCGCAGCAACCAGACGGTCGCCCAGTATGAAGCGCAGTACCGTCAGGCCCAGGCCCTGGTACGCAGCAGCCGGGCGTCGCTGTTCCCGTCGCTGAACCTCACCACCAGCAAGAACCGTTCAGCCCAGGGCACTGGCAGTTCCAGCTCGAGCCTGTCGAACAACAGCAGCGGCATTCGCGACACCTACAACGCGCAGTTGGGTGTGAGCTGGGAAATCGACCTCTGGGGCAAACTGCGCGAGACCATGAATGCCAACGAGTCCAGCGCCCAGGCCAGCCTCGCGGACATGGCGGCGATTCGTCTGAGCCAGCAGTCGGAACTGGTACAGAACTACCTGCAGCTGCGGGTCATCGACGAACAGAAACGCTTGCTCGAAGCCACCGTGGCCGCTTACGAGCGCTCGCTGCGGATGAACGAGAACCAGTACCGCGCCGGCGTCGCCGGCCCGGACGCCGTCGCCCAGGCACGTACCCAGCTCAAGAGCACCCAGGCCGACCTGATCGACCTGGCCTGGCAGCGCGCCCAGTATGAAAATGCCATCGCCGTGCTCATGGGCAAGGCGCCGGCCGAGTTCTCGCTGGCCGCCAGCAACGATATCCCTGCGCTGCCGCCGATCCCGGTGAGCTTGCCGTCGCAGTTGCTGGAGCGTCGTCCGGATATCGCCTCGGCCGAACGCAAGGTCATGGCCGCCAACTCGAACATCGGCGTCTCGCGCGCGGCCTATTTCCCCGATCTGTCGTTGAGCATGAATGGCGGCTATTCGAGCAGCAGCTTCAACAACTGGATCGAGCTGCCGAATCGCTACTGGTCGGTGGGGCCACAACTGGCATTGACCCTGTTCGACGCTGGCAAGCGTAGCGCCGAGGTGGACCGCACCGTGGCGGTCTACGACCAGACCGTAGCGCAGTATCGCCAGACGGTGCTCGATGGCTTCAAGGAGGTCGAGAACTACCTGGTGCAGTTGAAGGTGTATGCCGACGAAGCGGTGGTACGCCAGGAAGCGCTGGATGCTGCCCGTGAATCGTTGCGCCTGACCGAGAACCAGTACCGTGCCGGATTGATCGGCTATCTGGATGTGGTGAACGTGCAGACCACGGCGCTGAGCAACGAACGCAGTGTGCTGAATCTGCTGCAGGGGCGCCTGGTGGCCAGCGTGCAGTTGATCGCGGCATTGGGCGGCGGCTGGGAAGCGGGGCCGGCGTTCGCAGAGGCTGACAAACAGTAAGGTTGCAGTGCCGGCCGCTGGATCTTCCACCCTGTAGTCCCCGCAAAATCCCGTGCCTTTCCTCCCTGTTCGCGTAAAATCCTCCGCCTTTTCCGGGCCCTTCCTCGCCCTCTGCCGGAACTTGAAATGCTGACAGGTAGCTACTCCTCTTCGCTGGTGTTGATCTCGCTGTGCGTGGCCATCCTGGCGTCCTACACCGCACTCGACCTCGCAGGCCGCATCGCCACCGCCAAGGGACGCGCGGTGTATCTGTGGATGGGCGGCGGGGCGCTGGCGATGGGAATCGGCATCTGGTCGATGCATTTCATCGGCATGTTGGCCTTCGAGTTGCCCATCGAGCTGGGCTACGACCTGGGCTTGACCGCGTTGTCACTGCTGATCGCCGTGTTATCTGCAGGCTTTGCCTTGTGGTTGGTCAGCCAGCCGCGGTTGAGTTGCCCGCAGGTGGGCTTGGGTGCGCTGTTCATGGGCACCGGGATTGCCTGCATGCACTACACCGGCATGGCTGCCTTGCAGATGCTGCCCGGGATCGACTACGACCCGGCGCTGTTCGGTGCTTCGCTGGCCATCGCCGTGGGCGCCTCGGCGGCAGCCTTATGGATTGCCTTCCGCCTGCGCAGGCAGACGCCTTACGTTCGGCAGATCCGCGGTGCCGCAGCGGTGCTGATGGGGGTTGCCATCGTCGGCATGCACTACACCGGCATGGCGGCGGCCAACTTCCCCGAGGGTAGTTACTGCGGTGCGCTGGTCGGCGGGTTGTCTGGCGACTGGCTGGACTATGCAGTACTGATCACCACCCTGGCGGTGCTGGCGGTGGCCTTGCTGACGTCGGTGCTGGACGCGCGCCTCGAATCCCGCACCGCGGAACTTGCGCGCTCATTGACCCAGGCCAACCAGGAGCTGACGCAACTGGCCCTGCACGACACCCTGACCGGGCTGCCGAACCGCACCTTGCTGGCCGACCGTATCGAGCAGGCCATGGCCAAGGTGGCAGAGCAAGGTGGTTGCTTTGCGCTGATGTTCATCGACCTGGACGGGTTCAAGCCGGTCAACGATGCCTTTGGTCACCATGTTGGCGACCAGTTGCTCAAGGCGGTGGCTGCGCGGCTGCGTGGACATCTGCATAGCCAGGACACCTTGGCGCGGATTGGTGGTGACGAGTTCGTCCTGCTGGTCGAGTTGCAGGAACCGGACGATGCTGTGGGCGTGGCGGACAAACAGGTCAACCTGGTAGCCAGGCCATTTCGTGTTGCAGAGCACGACCTGCAATTGTCGGCAAGCCTGGGTATCGTGCTCTACCCGGGTAATGGCCAGGACCAGCACGAACTGCTGCGCAATGCCGATGCGGCCATGTATCACGCCAAGAGCGCGGGCAAGAACGGCTACAGTTTTTTCGACACCTCGATGAACAGTAACGCCCGCCAGCAGCTGCAATTGCTGCAGGACCTGCGCGCGGCGCTCGAGCATGACCAGTTCCGGCTGTATTACCAACCCAAGTTCGAAGCGCACCAATGTACGCCGATCGGTGCCGAGGCCTTGTTGCGTTGGGAGCACCCGCAGCAAGGGCTGTTGCTGCCGGACCGTTTCATCGGCCTGGCGGAGAAGACCGGCCTGATCATCCCCATCGGCGAATGGGTGCTGGGCGAAGCCTGCCGGCAGATGCGCCTGTGGCTGGATCAGGGCCATGGACACTGGCGCATCGCGGTGAACCTGTCGGCCATCCAGTTCTGCCATTCAGGGTTGGTTGACAGTGTCTCGCGAGCCTTGGCCGACAACGGCCTGCCGGCCAACCGCCTGACCCTGGAAATCACCGAAACCACCGCCATGCGCGATGCCGATGCCAGCCTGACGGTGTTGCAGCGCTTGTCGGACATGGGCGTCGATCTGTCCATCGACGACTTCGGGACGGGCTATTCCAGCCTGATGTACCTCAAGCGCCTGCCGGCGAACGAGCTGAAGATCGACCGCGGTTTTGTCCGCGACCTCGAGCATGACAGCGACGATGCCGCGATCGTTTCGGCGATCGTTGCGTTGGGGCAGGCATTGGGTTTGCGGATCGTTGCCGAGGGCGTTGAAACCGATCGTCAGCAGGACTTCCTGACCCGCCTGGGCTGCGATTCGCTCCAGGGCTACTTGCTGGGTCAGCCGGTACCGGCCGAGCAGTTCATGCAACGGCTGAAGCAGGGCGAGAACGGCTAACCCGCGTCGCGCAGGGTAGGGAAGGGGTTGAAGGCGTCCATCTCGGCTTCGACTGCCTCGATGATGCGCTCCACATCTGCCGCGGCCATGATCGCGGCGCAGGGAATGCCGGCGATGGCCAGCAGGGTTTCGCCAGTGGCCCGGTCGAACAAGCGCGCGACCATGCTGCGTGGTGCATCCATGCTGGCCTCGAAGCCCAGCGGGTGGAAATGCCAGCGCATCACCTGGCAGGCGTTGGGGAACGTCATCTTGTTCATGCCAGCCTCCATTTCCGGGTGTTCGGGCGCCTGGTCGCTGAACCCTGTGCCTGGCCTTGTCGTGAAGGGCAGGGGGGACAGCGAAACTTAAACATAGCAGCTACGGCGCCAGTGTCGCGCAGCGAAGATGACAAATCGGCGAATGCATGACACAGGTCACATCCACGTGGCTCCGGCAAATCACGGGCGTCCATGGGGGCAAACGTTTTCCGCGTGGCTTGGCGAGCAACGGGCGCGAACCTGACCGACCTGCGCTTTCGGACCAGCGGTCAACTGAGCAGGCCGGCGGCGATATTGATGGTGAAACCCAGGATCGCGGTGTTGAACACGAAACTGACCAGGGAGTGGGCCAGCACCACCCGGCGCATGGCTCGGCTGGCCACGCCTATGTCCGAGGTCTGGACCGCGACACTGAGGGTGAAGGAGAAATAGTGGAAGTCCCAGTAATCGGGGTTGCGTTCGCTATCGGCGAAGCGCAGAGGGGGCTCCTTGTGGCTGTCGGTGTAGAACAGCCGCGCGTAGTGCAGGCTGAAGATACAGCCGATCAACAGCCAGGATCCGGCCACGGTCAGGCCGGTATACAGGTAGTGCAGGGCCTGCGCGCTGCCGTGCAGGCCGCGACTGGACGCCAGTTGCAGGGTCACGGCGACCAGGCTGGCAATGGCTGCAATGCAGACGGTGAACAGGACCAGGCCTGCGTTTTCGTCCTCGACATTGGCGACCTTGCGCACGGTTTGGGATGTAGCGCGCCAGGTCAGCCACAGCACCAGCGTTAGGTACAGCCAGACACCTAGGTTCCAGCCTGCGAGAAAACGCTGCGTCCAGTCGTCTGCGGGGATCAGCCAGCCGCCGAGCAGGCCAACAAGCGTGGCAAGGGTCAGGCGTGGGTGGGTTCGGGTCAGGCGGTGGAAAGCCATGGGCGCTCGGCGGTAGTCTGGGTTGTCTTCCACTTTAGCCTGCACCAGGTGGTGTTGTGTCGCCGCGCGTTCGATCCGTGGTCGATCATCAGGTACCATCCGCGTTCGCCATCGATAAAAGCCTTGTGTATCAAGGTGATGACTCGTTTCACGCTACAGGATCCACGTTTTGACCGATTCCCTGCACAATCCCTTGCTGCAGTACCTGGCACGCCTGGCGCCCTCCAGCCAGTTGACCATGCGCTATATCCTCCAGGATGCCGCCGACCGGCTGGGGTTCGCCGATTGCGACATCGCCGCGGTGCCCTGGCACCTGATCGAACCTGGCCACGTCATTGCCCTGGTGGCAGCCTTGCGTGCCGATGGTTTTGCACCCAATACCTCTTCGCTGTACGTCAACGCGGTGCGCGGGGTGATGAATGAGGCCTGGCGCCAGGGGCTGATCGACCACGAGCATCTACTCAGGATTCGCGAGGTCAAGCCTGCGAGCGGCACGCGCCTGCCACCCGGGCGCAACCTGCGACGCAGCCTGATCCGTGAGCTGATGGAAGTCTGCGCTGTCGATCCGCGGCCGCAAGGTGTGCGCGATGCGGCGATCATCGCCTTGCTGTACGGCACCGGGATGCGCAAGTCCGAGTCGGTGGACATCGACTTGTGCGATGTCGACTTCCACGAACACAGCCTGCAGGTGCTGGGCAAGGGCAATCGGCAACTGGTCAAGTACGCCCCGGCCTGGGCCTTCGACAAGCTGCAGGCCTGGCTCGATCTGCGCCGCGCGCAGTTGCCGGAGGGCGCGGCGGACGATCCCTTCCTCTTCAACCGGATTCGCCGGGGCAGCCATATCACCCGTGCGCGCATCACCAAGCATGCGATCTACTACATCGCCCGCCAGCGTGGCGCGCAGGTGGGGGCGAAGATCATGCCGCACGATTTTCGCAGGGCGTTCATTACCCGGGTGATCGAGGAGCACGACCTGTCGATTGCCCAGAAGCTTGCCCACCATGTGAACATCCAGACCACCGCAGGGTACGACCGACGTGACGACAACGAGCGGCGGCGGGCGGTGGAGCGCTTCGACTATTGAGATCGGCGTTGTGCCCCGCTCAATGAATGCTCGAGGCCAACTCGAAGATCGGCATGTACATCAGGATCACGATCAGCCCGATCAGCAGCCCGATGAAGGTCATCAGCAGTGGTTCGAACAAGCGCACGAACCACTCGACCCAACGACCGATCTCCTGGTCATGGAAATCGGCGCAACGTTCGAGCATCTGCCCCAGGTTCCCTGATTGCTCCCCCGCCCGCAGCAGACGCAGCGACACCGGCGTGACCAGCCCGCCAGCCTCCAGCGCCGCCGACAAGGCTAGCCCTTCGCCCACCTGCCGCGCCGCACGCTCCAGCCCTTCGCCTGCAACGCTGCCGAGCAGTCCGCGCGCCATCCCCATTGCGGTCAGGATCGGAATCCCACCCTGCAGCAGGATCCCCAGCGAACGATAGAACCTCGCCAGCTCGTACATCAGCAAGCGCTGGTGCAAGGCCGGCAGGCGCTGCAGTTGGCGGTTGGCAACGCGGCGCACACGCGGGTGGCGGCGCAGCAGCACCAGGGTGAGGATGCCTGTCAGTGTGCCGATCCCCAAGGGCAGTTGCTGGGCATGCAGAAACAGGCCGACCTTCATCAGCACCCGCGACAGCCACGGAAGTTCGCTGCCCATGCCCTCGAACACCAGGCTGAAGCGCGGCACCACATAACCGAGCAGAAACAATACGACCCCACCTCCGACCAACAACAGCAACAAGGGATAGACCGACGCGCCCACAAGCTTCTGGCGCACCAGGTCCAGGCGCTGGCGATAACTGATATAGCGGCCGAGGGCATCACCCAGGGCTCCGGTGCGCTCGCTGGATTGCACCAGCGCCACATAGAGCCCGGGGAAGATCCGGGGCTGCTGGGCCAGCGCCTGGGACAGCGAACGGCCTTCGTACAGCTGGCTCACCAGTTGGCCAAGCACCTTGCGCGCCGGGGCGTTCGGCGCCTTTTGCGCCAGGCTTTCCAGGGCGTCGATCAGGGGCAGGCCGGCGTCGAGCAGAGTCCCCAGCTCCTGGCTGAACAGCACCAGGTCGAAGGGCTGAGCGCGCCGCCAGTTGCCATGCGACCAGGACAACCCCTGGCGTTGCAGGCTCACTACCCGCAGCCCCTGGTCCTGAACCTGGCGCCGGGCATGCTCGGCATCCTCAGCTTCGACCTGCATTTGCACGATACCCTGCCTGCCGAGGGCCTTGAGGCTGTAGCGCATGGCGAATGCCCTCACTGCCAACTGGTGACTTCGGCGTTTTCGCCGTCACCACCGGGCTGGCCGTCCTTGCCCATCGACAGCAGATCGTACTCGCCACCGTTCTCACCCGGCTGACGATAGATGTAAGGGCGGCCCCAAGGGTCCTGGGGCACGGCCTTCTGCAGATAAGGGCCGGACCAGCGCGCCTCGCCACCGGGGGCGGTGACCAGCGCCTGCAAACCCTGCTCGCTGCTGGGGTAGTGGCCCACCTCGAGGCGGTACAGGTCCAGTGCCTTGCCCAGCCCTTCGATCTGCGCTCGGGCAACCTTGGCTTCGGAGCGGCCGAGCTGGCTGAAGTACTTGGGCGCGACGATGCCGGCCAGCAGGCCGAGCACCACCAGCACCACCAGAAGTTCGAGCAGGGTGAAACCACGTTGTGTGCGAATGCGGCGCTGCATGGCGATGCCCTCCGATGCGTGTACAGGCCCCCATGCAACAGCCGTGCACGTCTGCCTTGCGGCCTTGTGGCATGCGGCTCAGGCAAGCGGCACGCTGCTTGCGTGAGAGCTGCAGGGCCCAGGTTTTTCGGGGCATTTCCCCCACATCGGGGGGGCACGGCGGGGAGACGAGCGACATGCGTGGACTCATCCTTGGCTTGATCGGGCTGCTGGCAGGTGCGGCCCAGGCTGACGTGTACATCTCCATCGGCGCGGGTGGCACCTACGTGCTGTCCAACGTGCATCGACCGGGGCGCCAGTATGAGCGGGTCATCAGCGAGACCCGCCCCCAGGCCGGCCCTCTGGAGGCGCAACTGTTGACTGGGCGCCCCTACGCTGACCTGGTAGCGGATGCGGCCCGCCTGCATGAAGTGCCCCAGGCGTTGCTGCATGCCGTGATCAAGGCCGAGTCCGGCTACAACCCCAAGGCCCGCTCGGCCAAGGGGGCTGCCGGATTGATGCAGTTGATGCCCGATACTGCCCGGGAGATGGGGGTCAAGGACGTCCTCGACCCCAAAGACAATGTGCAGGGCGGGGCGCGCTACCTGAAGCGCATGCTCAGGCTGTTCGACAACGACATCACCCTGGCCGTGGCAGCCTACAACGCCGGGCCCGACGCGGTGATCAGCCGTGGTCGCGTGGTGCCGCCCTTTGCCGAAACCCGGCGCTATGTGCCCAACGTGCTGCGCGACTACCGGCGCCTGCAGGGGCTCGCCGAGGGTGGGGCGTGGTGAGCGGTGGATCAGTGCGGGATGACGGAGGGCACTTCGCCGCCCAGCGAAAAGCGATAGCCAATGTCGATATCGGGGGCTGGCCGGTGGCAGTGGGTGCGACTGAGCAGGAACTCGAACGCCGGCTCGTACAGCCCGTCACGTACTACTGCGCCGGCAAGGACCTCGACCTGGTACCAGCCGTTGTCGAGTTCGATCATCGGTCGGCCTGGCACCTGGTAGCGGGCCATGAAGTCGCCAAGGGTCTTGTTGGTGAAGTGCTGCAGCATGCGCCAGGTGAACAGCATCAGCGCGTGGTTCTCCACGTGCAGCACGTAGCCTGCGCGGCGGTGTGCCACGCGACTGCCGGCTTCGAGCAGGGCCGGGGTTCGTTCGTCGAGGCTGAAGATGATGCGGTAGGGCAGGTTATCGATGCCTGCCAGGGGCAGTACCACGCCTTCGAGCACGGCGCGGTCGCCGCTGTCGGTGTCGGTGCGGGGGTGGGTGAATTCGTGGGCAAGGTCGTCGGGTAGCGCGTTGTCATCCTTGAAACGCGCCAGGCGCTGTATGTCGCCGACGAGGAAATAGTCGACCAGGTCGTTCAAGACTTCGCTGAATTCGTAGCGCATCGGATTTTCCTTGTTCTATGTGCGCTGGCGGGTAAACAGAATGTAGCGGATGCCGTGAGGGCTGTCGCCTCTGCCGGCAGTCCGCTGTGATCAATGGCGTTGGGCGATCTGGATCAGGTTGCCACAGGTATCGTCGAACACCGCCACGGTGACAGGCCCCATTGGCGTAGGCGGCTGGGTGAACTGCACGCCGCCGGCGCACAGGCGCGTGTACTCGGCCTGGATGTCACGCACGGCGAAGGAGGTGGCCGGGATGCCGTCGGCCTTGAGCGCGGCCTTGTAGGTTTTGGCAGCCGGATGAGCGTCGCGCTCGAGCAGCAGCTCGACACCATTGGGGTCGTTGGGGGAGGTGAGGGTGAGCCAGCGGTACTGGCCCATCGGGATGTCGTGTTTGGGCTGGAAGCCCAGAACGTGATGATAGAAAGCCAGAGCCTTGGCCTGGTCGTCGACGAGGATGCTGGTGACTACGATCTTCATAGGCTGCACCGTTCCTGAGGGTCGTAGCGTTAAGTAAAGACGCTGCGCGCCATTTGACCAGTCTGATGGCGGGGCGAGGCACCCTTGATCCTATCTGCAGGAGCGGGGGGGCGGCGCTCCGACTTGACCCGCGATGGGGCGCGCAGCGGCCCCATGCATCCGCCTTACTGCGGCGACCCGAACAATGCCGTCCAGTAGATCCCCGCATCGCTCTTGGGATCTACGGCATAGGCTGCGCCCAATTCGCGGTAATCCGGGTTCATCAGCGTTGCGCAGTGGCCAGGGCTGGCCAGCCAGCCATCGACCACCTTGCGTGGCGTATCGCGGCCGGCAGCGATGTTTTCGCCGATCTGCTGATAGAGATAGCCGGCAAGCTCGGCCCGATCACCCGGCGTGCGGCCGTCGCGGTCGATGTGGTCGAAGAAGTTCTGGTTGGCCATCGCCCGCGTGTGGTTGGCGGCGACACCGGCCAGCGTGGTATTCCAGCTCAGGGCCGCTGCTGCTGCGAAAGGCTGCCCACCGCATTGGCGCGGTATCTTGCGCGCGGCGTTGACCTCCTGCAGCAGTTTCTGGCCTTCGGCTTGCCAGTCGCCGAGGCGCCCGCTGAGCAGCGGGCGTGCCAGCACGATGCGCCAGTCGCGGCCTTCCTGGCTGACACCGATATCCACGAACTGCGGGTCGAGCACCACCTGGCAGAAGCTTTCTTCGATGGCGCTCATCGCCGCCTTGGCATCCCGTGGCCCGGACAAGCTGATGGCCTGGACATTGACCATGGGGTAGGCGGCACGGGTCATGGCCTGCTGCAGGTCGCGGGTGCCTTCCGGCGACAGCGCCAGGCGGGTGTCGCTATTGAGCGGCGGCAACTCCAGCGAACCTGCGTCGCCGCAGCGCTGGGCCTGGCTGCGGTAGGCATTGATCGACTCGATCAGTTGCGCTTCGTCGCCGCTGATCGCCAGGGCACTGGTGGAAATGACCAGGCCGAGTGACAGGGCGCCAAGGCAGGCAACAGATGACAGGACGCGCATCAAGAATCTCCCTATGACTGGCAGCGACCTCGTGTTGGCGCTGCCCATCCTACACAAGCCGCAGGCTTTTGGCCTCGTCTTGTGCGTTGCAGTAAACCACCGACAACCGATTGTTGCGGCAAAAGAGGCAGTAGACCGGCGAAGGGCGAAAAAGTGCAATTGATTGGAAATAATTCGCAATATCTATTATAAACGAGACTCAATCGCAATCATGCATGCCAGGAAGGCGCTCCATTCACTTTATCGGGAGCCTTTCATGGCACGTTCCTGTCCTTTTCGTCCGACCCTGCTCGCCCTCTGCTGTTCCCTTGGCGTAGCCGCCCATGCCGCTGATGCGCCGCTGGAGCTCGACGCCACCGCGATCAACGCCGATGCCGTCAAGGCGCCTCGCACCCAGTTGCCGGAGGCCTTCGCAGGTGGGCAGCTGGCCCGTGGCGGGCAGATGGGCGTGCTGGGCAACCAGGACATGATGGACGTGCCGTTCACCATGACCAGCTACACCTCGCAGTTGATCGAGGATCAACAGGCCGAGGATATTGGTGATGTGCTGCTCAATGACCCCTCGGTGCGCCAGTCGTTCGGCTTTGGCAACCAGTCCCAGGTCTTCGTGATCCGCGGCCTGCCGTTGAGCGGCGACGACGTGTCGTTCAATGGCCTGTACGGCGTGCTGCCACGGCAGATGATCTCCACCGACGCGGTAGAGCGGGTCGAGCTGTTCAAGGGCCCCAATGCGTTCCTCAACGGCGCCAGCCCCACTGGCACCGGCCTTGGTGGCAACGTCAATCTGCAGCCCAAGCGCGCCGGCGACACGCCGACTCGCCGTTATACCCAGGACATCAGCAGCGATGGGCGCATCGGCGAACACCTGGACATCGGCCAGCGTTTCGGTGAAGACAACCGTTTCGGCGCGCGCCTGAACCTGTCCCAGCGTGAAGGCGAAACCGCCGTGGACGACCAGGACCAACGCAGCAAGCTGTTCGTTGCAGGCCTGGACTATCGTGGTGACCAACTGCGCCTGTCGGCCGACATCGGTTACCAGAAGCAGCGCGTCAATCACCTGCGCAATTCGGTGCGCCTGGGCTCGGCGGTGACCAGCATCCCGCGTGCGCCGAGCGCCGATCACAACTACGGCCAGGATTGGTCGTGGACCGAGACCGAGGATACCTTCGGCATGCTGCGCGGCGACTACGACTTCAACGAGAACTGGAGCGGCTACATCAGCGGGGG
The DNA here is from genome assembly GCA_014268975.2 of Pseudomonas wayambapalatensis. Taxonomy (GTDB): domain Bacteria; phylum Pseudomonadota; class Gammaproteobacteria; order Pseudomonadales; family Pseudomonadaceae; genus Aquipseudomonas; species Aquipseudomonas wayambapalatensis. The sequence goes on from CP077096.1 coordinate 2,754,140, forward strand.
CGTCAAGCACACCCGCGAGAACGGTTTCTATGGCACGCCGGTCCTCACCAACGCTGCCACGGGCGCCGCGACCATCGGCGGCTCGCAGATCCCGCACAACGAAGACAACACCAGCCTGATGGCCGGGATCAACGGCCGCTTCCAGACGGGCCCGGTGAGCCACCAGTTGAATCTCGGTGCCGCGAGCATCTGGACCCAGCAGGAAAACGCCTACGTCTTCTACAGCTCGCAGAACACGAATATCTACAACACCAGCCCACTGCCCAAACCGACAACGCCTACGCTGGTCGGCGGCATGCTCGACGACCCAGGTGTGACCGGCAAGACCCGCAACCGCAGCCTGGCGCTGTCCGATACCGTGGGGCTGTTCGACGACACGCTGCTGCTCACCGCTGGCGTACGCCGCCAGCAACTGCGTGTCGAAGGCTATGCCTACCGCGGCACGGGTGTGGACGCCGGGCGTACTGCGTTCTACGACGAAGCGGTCACCACACCAGTGTATGGCATCGTCTACAAGCTCAACCCGTCGGTCTCGTTGTACGCCAACAGCATCCAGGGCCTGGCCCAGGGCGCCACGGCGTCGGGCCAGGTGGTCAACGTCGGTGAGGTGTTCCCACCGGCCAAGACCAAGCAGATCGAGGCGGGCATCAAGTTCGACCGCCAGACCTACGGTGCCAACCTGGCGGTGTTCCGTATCGAGCGGCCCACCGATGGCTACGTGCAGGGCAACCTCTATGTGCAGGACGGCGAGCAGGTCAACAAGGGGATCGAGCTCAGCGTATTTGGCGAGCCGGTGCCGGGCCTGCGCCTGATGGCCGGTGGCACGCGCATGGACACGGAGCTGAAGAACACCCAGAACGGCACCAACGATGGTAACAAAGCGGTGGGGGTCCCGACCTTCCAGCTCAATGCCAGCGTCGACTGGGATGTGCCTGGGCTCGACGGCGTGGCGCTCAATGCCCGCATGCTGCGCACCGGCGGGCAGTACGCCAACCCGGCCAACACCCTCAGCCTGCCGACCTGGAACCGCTTCGACGTGGGCGCGCGCTATCGCTTCAAGGTGCAGGAAAAAGACATCACCTTGCGCATGAACGTCGAAAACCTGACCGACAAGAACTATTGGGCCTCGGCCAACGGCGGTTACCTGACCCAGGGCGACCCACGGCTGGTCAAGTTCTCCGGGACCATCGATTTCTGATGGCCCGTCGCCTCGCTATCGCGCCAGTGCCTGGTTGGGCTTGTAGAAGATGAAATGCGTGGTCTGCGCTGTGCGCCGATAGGCCTTGGCCCAATCTGGCCGCACAGTGTGATCATGGAAGTACAGCGCCCCCGCGGTGCTGTCCTGCAGCTGCTGGTTCAATGCCTTGCGCGCGATTTCCTTGGCGACCTCGTAGCGCTCCTTTTCCTCGACCTGGTCAGGGCGCCCGTCACACCACCAGGAGAACTGGCAGCTCTTGCTCTCGACGCCTTGCTTGACCACGCCGCAGATGGTGTCGGGGAAGCCGTCCTTGCCCAGGCGGTTGAGCACTACACTGGCCACTGCGCTCATGTCTTGCTCGTCAGCGCCCTTGGCCTCCCAGTAGAGGGTGCGGGCAAGGCAGGTGATGCTGTCGTCCAGCGGCGCTTGCCCGGCCGGATCCACGGCCTGCACCTCGGTGGGGGTGATCTTCTCCGGCGCCTTGGGTGGCGGGGAGTCGTTTACCACTTTCTGTTCCAGCGCCTGGGCCTTGTCTTCAGCGACTGCGGCCTTGGCGCTGTCGGCGGCATGCAACGGGCCTGCGGGCAGGGCCAGGAACAGGCTGATGACCATCCACGGGTGGCGCATGATCGGGCTTCCGCGTCAGTGAGCTGATTACATTCTAGCCAGTGGTTTCAACTTAGCGTGAGGCTCAGCATCAATGGCAGGGTGACGGCTGCGGCGACGGTCTGCAAGGCGATGATGGTCGCCATCAGCGGCGCATTGCCCCCCATCTGCCGGGCCATGACGTAGGACGATGATGCGGTGGGCAGCGCCTGGAACAGCACGGCCACCACGGCGGCCTGGCCGCTGAGGCCGAGCAGGCGACACAGGCCGAAGGTGGTCAGTGGCATGACCAGGAACTTGAACGCCGAGGCGGCCACCAGGGGCTTGACCTGCTGGCCCATCCGCGCGCCGCCCAATGCCGCTCCGACGCACAGCAAGCCGAGGGGCAGGGCGGCCTGGCCAAGGGCCTTGACCGTCGGCTCCAGCCCCGCCGGCAGGCCAAGCCCGGTGACCCGCAGCAGCAGGCCACCCGCGCAACCTACGATCAACGGATTGGCGAAGATCGCCCGCAGCACGGTCAGTGGCGAGCTGTGGCGAGCACTGAAACGGGCGAATACCAGTACGCAAAGCAGATTGACCAGCGGCACGATCGCCGCGTTGGCCACGGCCGCCAGGGCGATGCCGGCGCTGCCGTAGATGCCCGCCGCCAGGGTCGCGCCAATGTAGTTGTTGAAGCGTATGCCACCCTGGAACACCGAGGTGAAATCAGCACCATCGTGGGCTGCCGCGCCCTGGTAGAGCACCAGCAGCAGCGCGCCCGCGAGGGTCGAGAGCATCAGCACCCCAACCATGCCCAACACCGGTACTCCATCCAGGTTGGCGGTGGCCAGGCCATGCAGGAACAGTGAGGGCAGCAGCACGTAGTAGCTCAGGCGCTCGGCGCCGGGCCAGAAACCCTCCGCGAGAAAACCGCGCACCCGCAACAGAGTGCCCAGAGCGATCAGCAGGATGATGGGCACCAGGGTGGTGAGGAGCAGAGGCAGCATGGTCGCGGTTCCGTGGTCGGGTACCGGCACAGGTTAGCGAGGTGAGTCAGCAGAAAAAAACGTTGTTTTCTGCATTCACCGTTGAGAAAAACTGCATGGTCGTAAGCAGTTGCCTGATCAACTGCCCAGGGCGGTCCTGAGTACCGCGCTCAGGTGACGGCGCTGGCTCTTTTCATGTTCCAGCAACACCACGTGGCGGCTCAGTTGCGGCTCACCAAAAGGCAGCACCGTGGCGGGCGGCAGCCGTTGCAGGTCGTCGTCGCTCATCGGGATGATCGCCACCCCGAGGCCCATTGCAGCCATGCGTGCCAGGGCTTCCTGGCTGTCCAGCTCCATCTGCTCGCTGACCTGCAAATGCTGACGGCGCAGTTCCTGTTCGATCTGCCGACCGGCCCAGGCGCGTTTGTCGAAGCGCAGGAACGGCTGGTTGGCGAGCAGTTGCGCCAGGCTTTGCCCGGCCAGGTCGGGGCTGGCGACGGCCCAGAAACGGTCGGAGAACAGCGGGCTGAACTGCAGGCTCTGCGGGTAGGGGCTGACCGGTTCGGTGGTAATGGCGGCGTCCAGCTCACCGTCCTCGATCCGCCGCGCAAGTTCCGCGGACATGCCCGAGACCACGCTGATGTGCAGTTGCGGATGGTGCGCCTTGATCCACACCAGCGCCTTCGGCAGGCGCCGGGCGAGTACGGTATGGATCGCACCGATACGCAGGCGTCCACGCAGGCTCGGGCCGCTGGCCAGGGTATCGGCCAGCTCGTCGTAGGCGGCGAGAATGCTTTCGGCGCGCGCTACGGCCAGTTGCCCGGCTTCGGTGAGTATCACCTGGCGACGGCTGCGGTCGAACAGCGGCACTTGCAGTTCGTCTTCGAGTGTCTTGATGTGCAGGCTTACCGCCGAAGGGGTCAGGCTCAGCAGGTCGGCGGCGCGGGCGAAGGTGCCGTGGCGGGCGATGGTGACCAGGGTACGCAGGGCTTTGAGGGACACGCGACGGTTCTCCTGCACGGGAATGCCCGGCACGGTACGCGCATCGCGCCTCCTCGGGCAAGCGCCAGGCAGGTCAGTAGACCCACACCTCCACCCGGCGATTGCGCAGGCGCCCCTGTTCCAGGTCGTTGTCGGCTACCGGCAGTTCATCACCCATGCCGGTGACATCCCGGATCTCCACGCCGCTGCGCGCCAGTTCACGGCGCACGGCCATGGCGCGCAGGCGCGAGAGCAGGGCGGCGCGGCCGGGCGTTTCCTTGGGGTCGCCAAAGCCCACGAGTACCGCTTTGTCACGCAGCTTGCCGACCTGGCGCAGGTAGTCGCTGACCCGCTGCACATCGCGCAGGGCCTTGTTGTCGAGGCTGGCGCTGCCCTCCTGGAAGCGGAAGTTGACGCTCAGCCGCCGGGCCTCCGCAGCCAGGGCACGGTATTGCGCGGGCATCTCGGCCTGCACCGCGACCGGCAATGCCTTGACCTGCTGCGAGACGAAACCCTGAGCGGCGACAATGGCCTGCCCGGCAGGGCCCTGGGTGAATTCGGCCAGCGCCCTGGCCTGGTCGGTCGCTTGGGCCGGCAGGTAGAAGAACAACCGCCGCGACAGCGGATAGTCTTCGCTGGCCACGCCTGCGGCGGTTGGCAACAGGGCCGGTGCATCGCCTTCGGCGATGGCCAGCAGCTTGGCGCCATGCACTGTGGTCAGGCTGCTGAAACCGATGGCCGCGGGATCGGCCTTGACCCGTTCGGCCAAGGCATCGCCGGATTCGAAGCGTTCGGCCCGTGGCGAGAGCTCCAGTGCCCGTGGTTGCAGTACCAGCGCGCGAAAGGTTTCGAAGGTGCCGGAGCGATCGTCACGGGCGTACAGGTGAATGGGGCCGCCCGCTACACCGAGTTGTTCCCAGCGTTGGATCTGGCCGGAGAAGACCTGGGCCAGTTGCGCGGTACTCAACTGCTGCAGGCGGTTGTCGGGGTGCACCATGACCGCAACGCCGTCCAGGCCGATCACCTGCTCGCTGGCCGCGCTGCGCAGGTCGCCCAGGCGCTGCAGTCGCAGCACTTCCTGGTCGGAAATCGGGCGCGAGGCGGCGGCAAGGTCGGCTTCGCCACTGTCCAGGGCACTGAAGCCGGTGCTGGAACCATGAGCGGCGATCGTGATCAGCAATGGCTGACCCTGGGCGTCGCGGGCACGGATATCAGTCTCGTTGGGCTGTTTCCCGCGCTCGCTGCGGATGTCTTGCGCACCTTGGCTTTGCAGCAGCCCACGCACCAGCGCAGGGCCCAGCGCCGCGCCGATGGTGTTGGAGCCCTGGATACGCAGTGTGGCTGGCTCCGCCTGAGCCAGCAGGGGCAGCAGGCAGAGCAGAAGAGCGAGCGGGCGGGGCATGCCGGGATCCTTGAGGCACAGATATGTCCGGCAGATTACGACAGCGGTGTGAATGAAAAATGACGGTCAGGCGCAGGCCAGCGGTCAGAAGGTGGGCGGCGTGATCACCCAGATGACCACCGTGTCCACCTCGCCAGGGTTGCCATAGCGGTGCGGCTCCTGGCTGGGAAAACTGAAGCTGTCGCCTTCATCGAGCAGGAAGTGGCGCTCTCCCACCCACAGCTCGAAACGCCCTGACAACACATACCCGGCTTCCTCGCCTTCGTGGCTGTAGCTCTCCTGGCTGTAGGCGCCCGGCGGGAAGCGCGAATGCAGCATCTCCAGCTGGCGGTTGGGCTGCGGGGTGAGCAACTGGTCGACCACGCCATCTTCGTAATGCACGCTCAGACGGCTTTGCCTGCGCACCACGAAGCCCTGGTCCTCGGGCGCGGTGCTGGCTTCGCTGGCGAAGAACCACTGGATGGTCACCCCCAGGCTGCGGGCGATGTTGAACAGCGCCGGGATCGAGGGGTACGACAGGTTGCGTTCCAGCTGGCTGATGTAGCCAGCGGTCAACTCGCTGAGGCGGGCCAGTTCCGCCAGGGTCATGCCGCGGCGCTTGCGCAGGCCGCGGATGCGGGTGCCGAGGAACTGCGGCGCGGCGGCACCGCCTTCGGCGAGTTGCGGGACGAGGGGGCGCTGGCTCATCGAGGGTCGGTCCATCGGTAAAAACCGGGAGTATGACCAGCCTCAGAGCGACCAGGCAACCGCCAGGCCGTCATGGATTGCCTCTTCAGCGGTTCGTGGAGCCAGGCAATCGCCGATGCGCCGTACTTCGACCAGCCCGGCCAGTTCCTGGGCCAGGGTGTCGACAGGCTGGTGACCGAGGCACAGCACCAGGGTGTCGATCTGTTCGAAGATCATGGGTTCGCCACTGGCGGAGTGCTGCAAGTACACGGTGTTGTCGTCGGTGCCGTAGAGGCGGGCGTAGGGGGTGATGGGGATACCCAGGCGGTGCAGTTCGCCGGCCATCTGGTCACGCACGTAGAGCGGCAGGCTCTCGCCGCAGTGAGTGCCATTGACAGCCAGTTGCACCTGATGACCTTCGCGCACCAGGCGTTCGGCGATGCCTGGGGCGATCCAGTCGCAGCGCCAGTCCAGCACCAGCACCGAGCGCCCCAGGGCGTGCTCGTTGCGCAGCACCTGCCAGGCATCCACCACCTGCAGCTCGCCGCTGCGCTCAAATGCAGGCCAGTAGGGGGTGGCACCGGTGGCCGCGATCACCAGGTCTGGCCGTTCGCGCTCGACCAGCGCGCGGTCTACACGGGTATTGCGTACCACCTGCACCCCTGCCAGTGCCAGTTCGCGCTGCAAGTTGGTGCTGGCGCCGCCGAACTCGCTGCGCCGTGGCAGCAGTTGCGCCAGCAGCACCTGGCCGCCGAGCTGCGGGCCCGCTTCGTACAGCGTCACTTCATGGCCTCGGGCGGCGGCGACGATGGCCGCCTTCATGCCTGCCGGACCACCGCCAGCCACCAGGATACGCTTGCGCCGGGAGGCAGGTGTGACGGCGCCGTACTGCAGTTCACGACCGGTTTCCGGGTGCTGGATACAGGAGATCGGCAGGCCCCGATGGAAGTGGCCGATGCAGGCCTGGTTGCAGGCGATGCAGGCGCGCACGTCTTCGACACGGCCCTGTTCGGTCTTGGTCGGCATCTGCGGGTCGCAGATCAGCGCACGGGTCATGCCGCACACATCGGCCTGGCCACGGGCGAGAATCAGTTCGGCTTCCTGCGGCTGGTTGATACGGCCAGTGACGAACAGCGGGATGTCCAGGCGCGCCTTGAAACTGCCGGCTTCGCGGGCCAGGTAGGCCGGTTCGATGGCCATCGGTGGGACGATATGCACCGCGCCACCCAGGGTCGCCGAGGTGCCGGCGACGATGTGCAGGTAATCGACCTGATTCTGCACCGCGATGGCGGCCGCCATTGATTTGTCTTCGCTCAAGCCTTCGCTGTCACGCTCGTCGGCACTGATGCGCAGGCCGACGATGAACTGTTCGTCAGTGGCTGCACGCACCGCTGCCAGCACTTCGCGCAGAAAACGCAGGCGTGCTTCGAGGTCGCCGTTGTAGCCATCGGTACGACGGTTGACACGTGGATTGAGAAACTGCGCGGGCAGGTAACCGTGGCTGGCCACCACTTCGACGCCGTCCAGCCCGGCCTGGTGCAGGCGCCGGGCTGCACTGGCGTAGCCCTGGACGATTTCGTCGATCATGGGCTGCTCCAGGGCGCGCGGCATCACGCGAAAGCGCTCGTTGGGCACCGCCGAGGCCGAGTAGGCCACTGCCAGCAGGCCATCGGCCGATTCCATGATCTCCCGGCCGGGATGGAACAGCTGCGACAGCACCACGGTGCCGTGTGCGTGGCAGGCCTGGGCGATACGTCGGTAACCGTCGATGCAGGCATCGTCGGTGGCCATCAGCACATGCGAGGTGTAGCGCGCGCTGTCGTGAACCCCGGCGACCTGCAGCACGATCAGGCCGGCGCCGCCCTCGGCGCGGGCGCGCTGATAGGCGACGAGCTTGTCGTTGATCAGATTGTCGGTGGGCAGGCAGGTGTCGTGACCACTGGACATGATGCGGTTCTTCAAGCGTTTGCCACGGATCTGCAAGGGTTCGAACAGGTGAGCGAAGGCAGTCGACATGCGTACGAGCTCCAGCGTGCGTTCTTGTTTTTTCATGGAAGTGTACCTTCAGTAAAAAATCAACTTGTTTTTTTACTTTGGCAGGACTAGCGTTCGGCTCATCCCCTCGTACTGGGATAAGCTCGTCCCCACAAGAACAATCCTGGATGACACCATGCACCCCAGCGAACGTACCCTGCGTGAGGAACTGGCCGCCTGTTATCGGCTGATTGCGCATTTCCGCATGACGGACCTGATCTTCACCCACATCTCGGTGCGCGTGCCCGGCCCCGAGCATCATTTTCTGATCAACCCCTATGGCCTGCTGTTCGAGGAAATCACCGCGTCCAACCTGGTGAAAATCGACCTGCAAGGGCGTGCCGTGGAGGCGTCGCCGTACCCGGTCAATCCGGCTGGCTTCGTCATCCACAGCGCCATCCACGGCGCACGCGAGGATGCCCAGTGCGTGTTGCACACCCACACCCGTGCCGGGTGCGCGGTGGCGGCGCTCGAGTGCGGGCTGCTGCCGGTCAACCAGATCTCCATGGAGTTCTACGGCAAGGTCGCTTACCACGACTATGAGGGTGTCGCCCTGGACATGGACGAGCAGCAGCGACTGGTCGCCGACCTCGGGGACAAGCCGGTGATGATCCTGCGCAATCATGGGCTGCTGACGGTGGGGCGCACGGCCGGCGAGGCGTTTCTGCGCATGTTCTACCTGGAGAAGGCCTGCGAGATCCAGTTGGCGGCGCAGAGTGCCGGGAAGGTGGTGCTGCCATCGCCCGAGGTCTGCGCGCATACCGAGCAGCAGTTCAATGCTCCGGCGAGGCCGCTCAAGCCCGGTGAGCTGGCGGACCCGGATGCCATGGGGCTGGCCTGGGGGGCGCTGTTGCGCTTGCTGGAGAAAGTGGCGCCGGATTATCGGGACTGACGGCAGAAGCGGCTTTTTGTAGCGAAAGGCCGCTTCTGCAAAAGACCGGTGTCGTCGGTCAATGTGCCTGGGGTTCGATCAACTGCGCCGGCGCTTGCCTGGCCTTGCCCCGGGCAACCCAGTAATACAGCACGCTGGGTACCACCAACCCGATCAGCCACGACACATCGACACCGCCCAGGTGCGCAACCATGGGCCCGGTGTACAGCTTGGTGTCAATGAAGGGCATCTGGATCAGCACGCCGATGCTGTAGACGATGATGCCGGGCCAGTTCCAGCGGCCATAGCGCCCGTCGGGATCGGCCAGGGCAGGGATGTCGTAACGCTCGCGGGTAATGAAGTAGTAGTCCACCAGGTTGACCGCGCTCCAGGGCACGAAGAAGGTCAGCAGGAACAGGATGAACGACTTGAAAGCACTCAGGAACGAATGCTGACCGAGCAGGGCCACCAGCGTCGCAGCACCCACGATGCCGAGCACGAACAACAAGCGCTGCAAGCGACTGATCTGCAGGCTGCCGCGAAAACCGCTGATGATCGTGGCGATGCACATGAAGCTGCCGTAGCTGTTCAGGGTTGAGATGGTCACCTTGCCGAAGGCGATGGCGAAGTACAGCAGCGCCGCGGTGGTGCCGGCGCCACCCAGGCCGACGATGTAGGCCACTTCACGCCCCGAAAACTGACCGCCGGCAATCGCTGCGGCGAACACGCCGAGGATCATCGATGCCTGGGCGCCGATCACCGAGCCCAGGCCGGCGGCGAGGAAGGTCTTGAGCGGCGACGTGTTGCTGGGCAGGTAGCGTGAATAATCGGCGACGTAGGGGCCGAAGGCGATCTGCCACGAGGCGGCCAGCGACACCGCCAACAGGAACGAGGCCCAGCTGAAGTGGCGGTTGTCGAGCAGTTGGCCGATATCGGCGAGCATCAGGATACGGCTGAACAGATAGACGAACGCAATGATCCCCAGCACGCTGGCGACACGGCCGATCCAGTGGATCACGCGGTAGCCGGCGAGGGTGGCCAGCACGATCACGCCAGCGAAGATCAGGATACCGGCACTGTCGCTGACACTGAGCAACTGGCCGATAGCCTGGCCCGACAGCACTGTGCCGGTGGCAGTGAACCCCAGGTACATCAAGCACACCAGCACCATCGGGATGGCCGCGCCATAGACGCCGAACTGCACGCGGCTGGAGATCATCTGCGGCAGCCCCAGTCGCGGCCCCTGGGCGGCGTGCAAGGCCATGACCGCTCCGCCAATCACTTGGCCCAGCAGCAGGCCGATCAGCGACCAGAACACATCACCGCCAAGCACGACGGCGAGGGCGCCGGTCACGATGGCGGTGATCTGCAGATTGGCTCCCAGCCACAGGGTGAACTGGCTGTACACGCGTCCGTGGCGTTCAGCTTCGGGAATGTAGTCGATCGAGCGCCGCTCGATCACGGGCTTGCTGGACATGTGGTGCTCCGCTGGTTTGTTGTTGTAGGGCGGGGAGGGCATCCTGAGGGATGACTCTGCTCTTATATCATCATGTATATACAAGATGGTCAATGCGCAGGCATCGACTTTTGGGATAGCGAAAAGGTCACTGCAAAACCATCCACCACTTGCATAAACAGCTGACTGTTGCGCAACCCTAAGCCGCAACTGTGCTGGTCGCTGGCGAAGGAATACCCTTATGCTGTAACGAAATATGTCGTGAAATGCCTGATAGAAGGAACACCACAATGCCAGTCAAGGACCTGCTGATCGCCCTGTTGGTGATCATTGCCTGGGGCGTCAACTTCGTGGTCATCAAGGTCGGGCTCGACGGCCTTCCGCCCATGCTGCTCGGCGCCTTGCGTTTCATGCTGGTGGCCTTTCCGGCGATCCTCTTCATCAAGCGCCCGAACCTGCCCTGGCGCTGGCTGATCGCCTATGGCGCGACCATCTCCCTCGGGCAGTTCGCCTTCCTGTTCCAGGCCATGTACAGCGGCATGCCTCCGGGGCTGGCTTCGTTGGTACTGCAATCGCAGGCGTTCTTCACCTTGGGTTTCGCTGCGCTGTTTCTGGGGGAGCGGTTGAGCCCGGCCAGTGTCCTCGGGTTGCTGGTGGCGGCCGGCGGCCTTGCGGTGATCGGCAGCGAAGACAGCAGTCATGTGCCATTGGTGGCGCTGCTGTTGACCCTGTGCGCCGGCGCCATGTGGGGCATGGGCAATATCATTACCCGGCGCTTTGGCTCGGTGGACCTGGTGGCCCTGGTGATCTGGGGCGGGTTGATCCCGCCGCTGCCGTTCCTGGCGCTGTCGTGGTGGTTGGAGGGGCCGCAGCGCATCGGTCATGCGCTGGCCAACATCGGCATGAGTTCGGTGCTGGCGTTGCTCTACCTGGCGCTGGTCGCCACCATGCTCGGCTACAGCCTGTGGAGCACATTGCTCTCGCGTCACCCGGCCGGCAAGGTCGCGCCATTTTCGCTGCTGGTGCCGGTGATCGGCCTGAGCTCCTCGGCCTGGCTGCTCGACGAGCGCCTGAGCGCCGCACAGGGTTGGGGGGCGCTGCTGGTGATGCTGGGGCTGCTGATCAATGTCTTCGGGCCGCGCCTGGGCCAACGCCTGCGAGCTGCCAGCGCGCAGTAACCTGTCGAACGCGAGGCTCTGTTAGCATCTGGGGTTTTCCAGAACCACGGAGCCGTGCCCATGATCATTTCCACCACCAGCCAGCTCGAAGGTCGCCCGATCAGCGAGTACCTCGGCGTGGTCAGCGCCGAATCGGTGCAGGGCGTCAACTTCGTGCGCGATTTCTTCGCACGCTGGCGCGACTTCTTCGGCGGTCGCTCGCAAACCCTGGAAAGCGCATTGCGCCAGGCGCGCGAGCAGGCCACCGAGGAACTGCTGGAGCGGGCACGTCGCTTGCAGGCCGATGCAGTGGTGGGCGTGGACTTCGAAATCAGCATGCCGTCCGTGCAGGGTGGGATGGTCGTGGTGTTCGCCACCGGGACGGCTGTGCGTCTTGAATAGCGGCGAGGTGCCACTGGTCGGGCAAAGGTCTTTCGTCCGGGTGGTCTGCAAATGACCGGCTAGTCTCAGTTCAACGAGCCGTGTTTCTCTGGGCAAGCAGGCTGCTTGCCGACGCGGTCGCTTTTGGAGGGGAGACAGGGTATGAGCGAGTCCTATATCGAAGACCTGAACGACGCATTCCCGATCAACAGCCAGGTACGTTGCGGCCAGACGGCCTTTCACCTGGGTTTTGCCAACATGACCCTGGACGAATCCGAGCAGCTTCAGCCGGCCCACTTGCAGCGCAGCAAGAAAGGGCGCTTCACGCCACGGGTGCCCGCCAAGAAGTCATCCTGACGCCTCATTGATGCCCATCGCAGGGGCCTGCTCCGGGCATGAAAAAGCCCGGCCTTGCGGGCCGGGCTCAAGTAGCGGTGTACAACTCAGTTGAGTGGGTCGATCACCTTGACGGTCTGCTGCTCACGGGCGGCAGGCCATTCTTGTTGCAGGGTCATGAGTACGCGTTCGACGAACTGAGTGTCGGCGGCGGCCTTCTTGCCGACGTAGCCCTGGCCACGGCGGTAGACCTTGAAACGGGCGCACATGCTGTCGGGCATATGCAGGTCGGATTCGTCTTCGACGGTGTTGGCCGGCAGGCGGTCGAGGCGGACCTCGCCAGTCTGGCTGACCCACAGCAGGTGGTCGTCGAGGCTGTCCTTGCGTGCGGCGAACAGCTGAGCCAATTGGTCGATCGTAGGATTGTTGTTCAAGTTCATCATAAAGCCCCCATTACCCATTCATTGGTGATTTTCACAGTTGGCGCCACAGCGGTGTAGCGCTCTACCAAGGCTGCTACAGCAGCATCGCAACAGGGGCTTTCTCACGCTGCCTTTTGGACAGTTTCCCTCTCCACGGACGGCCTGCGTTACCGCGCAGGCCGTCTGGAACACCCTTGCCACCGCTCCCGATCAGGGAGACGGCCTCATCATGCACAAGGCTGGGGAAGGGCGTCAATGGGTTTGTAGTGAAAATTTTTAGTCACTACATCTTGTCGGACAATCCTGCTTTTTCAGGGGAATAGCGCGCACTCAAGGTCATCCCTTTCAAGGTGTTCGCGTGCGATTGTGTGAGGGCTTACAGGGGCTTGCCGAAAGTTTTTTAGTGCCTATGAGATCGAGCGCCGCGCGTGCGGCGCTCGATCTCATAGACGCTGAAAATCTTTCGGCGAACCCCTCTCAGCCTCTACGCAAACACCTTGAAATGCATGGCACTCAAGGCGCTACAGCAGACAGGATCGCGTGGGCTGCACGGACCCGTTCATCGTTGGGGTAATTGCGATTGGCGAGCAGCGCGATGGCGACCCCCTTGGCAGGCACAAAGGCGACGTAGGCACCGAACCCGGTAGTGGCCCCGGTCTTGTTATACCAGTACGCCGGGCCGGCCGGTTGTGCGGGTTGCAGCCGTGTAGCGATTTGCGGCTCACGGATCATCTGCACACCATTGCCCTTGATCAGGGTGTCGAGTGCGACCGGGTAGGGGTAGCGTTCCCAGCCCAGGCCCTGGGTCATGTCGCCCACCTGGAAGTAGCCGCCGTGGGTGATGGCGATCGCCTTGGCCATATCCGCCGACAATCCCCGTGGATCGAGTTGCGCGCGCAGGTAGGTGAGCATGTCGGTAGCGCTGGTCTTGATGCCGTAGGCTTCGTCGGCGAAGGCGCCAGGGCTTACGCGAATCGGGCGCTCATTGGCGTCGTAGCCCTGGGCGTAGTGGCCGCGTTCTGCTGCCGGGACCTGCAGGTAGGTGTGCTTCAGGCCCAGGCTCGGGAGCAGGCCTTGCTGCATCAGTTCGGCGAACGGGCGCTTCTGCGCCTGCGCCGCGAGGTTGCCGAACAGTCCCAGGCTCGGATTGGAATAGCAACGGCGGGTGCCGCGCTCGGTTTTCTGCTGCCATTGCTGGAGGAACACCAACGCCTGCGCGTCGTTGGCCACCGCGTCGGGGAACTGCAAGGGCAGGCAGTCGGCACTGTAGGCGCCCAGCTCCAGCACGCTCGCCGTACCCAGGTCCGACTTCGCCAGCGCTGGCTGGTAGCGGCTGGCCGGGGCATCGAGGTCGAGCTTGCCTTGGGCGCTGGCCAGGGCGACGAGGGTGGCGGTGTAGGTCTTGCTCACCGAGCCGACCTCGAAAAGCGTGTCGTGGGTCACAGGCCGGTTGTCGTCCTTGTCGGCCACGCCGTAGCTGAAGTAGTGCGCCTGGCCGTTGGCGTAGACCGCCACGGCCATGCCGGGAATGTGTTGTGCCTGCATCAGTGGCTGGACGATGGCGTCGACCTGGCGTTGCAGGTCGTCGGCCAGCGCAGGGGGGGCGGACACCGCCAGGGCCAGGGTGAGCAGGACGGGGCGTAGGCTGTACATCGATAGGTTTCCTTGCCTGGAAGAGGGCCAATGTCCGTTCAGCGACACTGGCGGGGGTTCCGGCGTTAGCGCCGAGAGAGCGCAGACCTTATCGTCAGGCCTTGCACCATGACAAGACGGACACTTCATGAAGTACCTGCGCATGCTTTTCGATAAATTCACCCTGACCCTGCTCTCGGTGGTCCTGCTTGCCACCTTGCTGCCCTGCTCGGGTGACGGCGCGGTCGCCTTTGGCTGGCTGACCAACCTGGCGATTGCCCTGCTGTTCTTCCTGCACGGCGCCAAGCTGTCCCGCGAGGCGATCATCGCCGGGGCCGGCCACTGGCGCCTGCACATCCTGGTGTTCTCTTGCACCTTCGTCCTGTTCCCGTTGCTGGGCCTGGCGTTCAAGCCCCTGTTCGTGCCGCTGGTGGGCAACGAGCTGTACCTGGGCTTGCTGTACCTGTGTGCCTTGCCGGCGACCGTGCAATCGGCCATCGCCTTCACTTCGCTGGCACGTGGGAACGTCCCGGCAGCGATCTGCAGCGCGGCGGCCTCCAGCCTGCTGGGTATCTTCCTTACGCCGTTGCTGGTGATGCTGTTGCTGGGGGCTGACGGCGATACCGGTTCGGGGCTCGATGCAGTACTGAAGATCACCTTGCAGCTGCTGGTGCCCTTCGTGGCCGGGCAGATCGCCCGTCGCTGGATCGGCGCCTGGGTCAAGAAGAATGCACGCTGGCTGAAGATCGTCGACCAGGGTTCGATCCTGCTGGTGGTCTATACCGCGTTCAGTGAAGCGGTGGTGACGGGCTTGTGGAGTACCGTCTCGCCGCAGCACTTGCTGGGTCTGTTCGTCGCCTGCGGCGTGTTGCTGGCGGTGGTGCTGCTCGGTACCCGCTTGCTGGGGCGCGTGCTGGGCTTCAGCGTCGAAGACCGCATCACCATCCTGTTTGCCGGCTCGAAGAAGAGCCTGGCCACCGGGGTGCCGATGGCTCAGGTATTGTTCGTGGGGAGCGGGATCGGCGCGATGATCCTGCCGCTGATGCTGTTCCACCAGATCCAGCTGATGGTGTGTGCGGTGCTGGCGCAGCGCTACGCAGCGCGTGAAGTGGTGGGCGAGGAAGCTTCGGCGGCGTCCTGACGCAGAGGGTGGTGTGAGCGGGACGCGAAGCGCGTACCATTCACACCAACGCTCGCTCTATCCCGCCCGCCACCAGGCTCTCCATCAGCCCGACGCCTTGCAGCTCGGGCACGCCACGCGCTTGCAGAACGCCCGGCAGCTGGTTCAGCAAGCTGCCCAGCACATGGCCGGCCGCTGCCAGCACCTCGCCGCCATGCCGCGCCTTGGGCGCGACCAGTTGCAACAGCCCGGTTTCGTAGTCCTGGCGCAGCTCGCCCAGGCGTCTCTGCTGAGCCTCGCTCAGGCAGCAGAAATCCCGCTCTGCCAGACGAAACTGCAAGGGCCGTTCTGCATGCAGTTGCCAGTGTGCGGCAATCAGGCCAGGCAGTGCCGGCTTGCCCCGGGCCAGTGCCCGGCGGCCCTGGTCGAGCGTAGCCAGCAGTTCTTCGTACAGTTCCTCGATCAGGTCGAACAACAAGTCCTGCTTGCTCGGGAAATGGTGGTACAGCGAGCCCGCCGTCAGCCCGACATGCGCGGCCAGCTCGCGCATGCTGACCTGGCCGAAGCCTTTTTCGGCGAACAGCGCCATGGCCCTGTCGCGGCGTTCCTCGAAATTGGCGCAGCGCAGGGCAGCAGTGACTGGCATGGCGCGCGCTCCTCAGTAGGTGAAGAAACCACGGCCGCTCTTGCGCCCGAGGTATCCGGCAGCAACCATCTCCTTGAGCAGCGGTGCAGGGCGGTACTTGCTGTCGTTGAAGCCCTCGTGGAAGGCCTCCATGATCGCCAGCAGGGTGTCCAGGCCGATCAGGTCGGCCAGGGCCAGCGGGCCGATCGGTTGGTTGCAGCCCAGGCGCATGCCCGTGTCGATATCCTCGGCGCTGGCCAGTCCCTCCTGACGCACGAAGATCGCTTCATTGATCATCGGCACCAGGATGCGGTTGACCACGAAGCCCGGGCGATTGCCCGCAGTGATCGGTGTCTTGCCCAGTTTCTCGGTGACCAGCAGCGCCTGGGCGTAGGTCGTGTCGCTGGTCTGCAGGCCACGGATGACCTCGACCAGGGCCATCATCGGCACCGGGTTGAAGAAATGCACGCCGATGAACCGCTCAGGGTGCTCGATGCTGGCGGCCAGCTGAGTGACCGACAGCGAGGAGGTATTGGTGGCGATCAGGCACTGTGCAGCGACACTGGCGGCCACCTGCTGGAGGATGCGCTGCTTGAGCGCCAGGTTTTCGGTGGCGGCCTCGATCACCAGTTGCGCGCTCGACAGCTGTGCGTAGTCGGTACTGGTGCGGATGCGCGTCCTGGCTGCTTCGGCTTTGTCCGCCTCAAGGGTGCCCTTGCTGACCTGGCGCTCCAGGTTCTTGCTCAGTGTGGCGACACCGCGCTCCAGCGCAGCGTCACTGACATCGATGAGCAACACTTGGAAGCCGGCTATCGCGCACACCTGGGCGATGCCGTTGCCCATGGTACCGGCGCCGATCACGGCAATCTGCTGAATGGTCATGTCGATGCTCCCGTCACACGCGCTCGAAGACCACGGCGATGCCTTGGCCGCCGCCGATGCACATGGTGGCCAGCGCATAGCGGCCCTGGATGCGCTGCAACTCGTGAATGGCCTTGGTGGCGATGATCGCGCCGGTGGCGCCGACCGGGTGGCCCAGCGAGATGCCCGAACCGTTGGGGTTGACCTTTTCCGGATCGAAGCCCAATGCCTGGGCCACGGCGCAGGCCTGGGCGGCGAAGGCTTCGTTGGATTCGATCACGTCCAGGTCGTTGACCGACAGGCCGGCTTTTTCCAGCACCTTGCGCGTGGCCGGGATCGGGCCCAGGCCCATCAGCTCAGGTTCGACCCCGGCATGGGCGTAGGCCACCAGCCGTGCCAGCGGCTTGAGACCCAGGCGGCGCACCGCATCGCCAGTAGCCAGGACCAGGCCAGCGGCGCCGTCGTTGATCCCGCTGGCATTGCCAGCGGTGACGCTGCCGTCTTTCTTGAACGCGGTGCGCATCCCCGCCAACTGTTCGGCACTGACATCCCCGCGCACGTGCTCATCGATGGCGAACTGCACGCTGCCTTTGCGGGTTTTCAGTTCGATCGGCACGATCTGGCTGTCGAAGCGGCCTTCGGCGATGGCGCGGGCGGCGCGACGCTGACTGGTCAACGCCAGTTCGTCCTGCATTTCACGGGTGATGCCGTGCTTGGCGGCGACGTTCTCGGCGGTGATACCCATGTGGAAGCCTTCGAATGGATCCTGCAGGATGCCGACCATGTAGTCGATGCCCTGCAGGTCACCCATGCGCGCACCCCAACGGGCTTGCGGGAGCAGGTAAGGGCCGCGGCTCATGGACTCGGCGCCAGCCGCCAGGGCAATGTCGGTATCGCCCAGCAGCAGGCCCTGGGCGGCGGATACGATAGCCTGCAGGCCCGACCCGCACAGGCGGTTGACGTTGAATGCCGGGGTTTCCTTGGGAATGCCGGCGTTCATCGCCGCCACTCGGCCCAGGTAGGCGTCGCGGGGCTCGGTCGGAATCACGTTGCCCATCACCACATGGCCGATCTGCTCGGCGGCCACGCCCGAGCGCTCGATGGCAGCGCGCGTTACGGCGGTGGCGAGGTCGGCCAGCGGCAGGTCCTTGAGTGAACCACCAAAACCACCGATGGCCGAACGCACTGCACTGACGACGTAGATTTCTGCGCTGCTCATATATAGCTCCGATTGCGAAGGCGTGGCGGGACGGTGCCGGGCTCTGCGAGAATGGCGACCGTTGCGGATGGGCTCCGATTCTAGGCAAAGGCCGAGAAAGGGCCTATGCCGAAACTGCTCAGTCAACCTGGCATTTTTTGCCACTCAGCATAGACAGCGGATATCCGTCATGCGCGAAAGCGATTCGGTCGCGGTGTACTTTCTCAATGCCATGCTCCACGCCCTGCGCGATCGCCCCGAGGCGCGCGATGCGCAACTGCGTGCGGTCGGCATCGACCCGGCGCTGCTGGCCCAGCCCCAGGCGCGGGTGCCGGCCAAGGCGTTTGCCCGGCTGTGGCTGGCGCTGATCGAAGACCTGGACGACGAGTTTTTCCGTCTCGACAGCCATGGCATGCCGATGGGTAGCTTTGCCCTGATCTGCCGTGGCTTGATCCAGGAGCTGACCCTGGAAAAGGCCCTGCGCCAGTGCCTGGGCAATTTCGCACTGTTCCTGCGCGATTTGCGCGGCAGTTTTGCGGTGCGCGGCGGGCGTGCGGTGATCAGCGTGCAATCGAACATCGGCGATCCTCTGACCCGGGTCTATGCCGAGGAAACCTTTCTGGTGCTGGTCGTCGGCCTGCTGTGCTGGCTGGCTGGAAGACGCATCAGCATCGACCGCACCGAGCTGGCCGTGGCGCGCCCCGCACAGGACGACGACACGCTGCTGTGGGGACCGGACCTGCGCTTGGGCAGCGGGCGGACCGAAGTGGAGTTCGACAGTGCCTGGTTGCGCCTGCCGGTGGTGCAGGACCTGGCCGCGCTCAAGACCTTCCTGCGCAGCGCGCCGCAGGGCCTGGTGATCCGTTTTCGCAACCAAGGCGACCTGGTGGCGGAGGTTTATCGCCATCTGCGCAGCCGTGGCTACGGACAGTGGCCGACCCTGACTGCCATGGCCGAGCGCCAGGGCCTGAGCGCCAGTACCTTTCGCCGGCAACTGGAGCGCGAGGGGCGCTCGTACCAGCAGATCAAGGACGAAGTGCGCCGGGCCATGGCGTTCGAGCGATTGCGCGAGGGGCAGTTGAGCATTGCCGAGATCGCCGAGCAGACCGGGTTCCAGGAGCCCAGCGCCTTTCATCGTGCATTCAAGAAGTGGACGGGGCAGAGTCCGGGGAGTTATCGGACCCGGCTGGGCGTGAACCCATAGATGGCCTGGGCCGCATGGCGGCCCCAAAGGCTCCACCTCAAGCCGGCACCATGGCAAAGCCGACACCAAAGCGGTTCCAGGCATTGATGGTAGCGATCGCCAGGGTCAGGTTGGCGACCTCGCTCGGTTCGAAATGCTCCAGCAGCGCTTCGTATTCGGCCTGCGGCGCACCGCGTTCAGGCAAACGGGTGAGGCTTTCCAGCCAGGCCAGCGCGGCGCGCTCACGGGGCGTGAAGAAACGGGTTTCCTGCCAGACGCTCAAGGTCTGCAAGCGTGCCTCGGTTTCGCCCGCCTTGCGCGCATCGTTGGCGTGCAGGTTCACGCAATAGGCGCAGCCGTTGATCTGCGAGGCGCGCAGGCGCACAAGTTCGAGCAGTGAATGCTCCAGGCCGCACTTGGCCAGGACCTGCTCCAGGCCGACCATGGCCTTGTAGGCTTCAGGGGCGTGCCTGGCCCATTCGATTCGATCGTGCATGGTGATTCTCCAGTCAGTTCAAGTCAGGGGTGATTCGTGGTGCCAGCGTAGCGCCGTTGCCTGCAGGGCCCGATAGCCAATCCCGCTATTTGCCGGGAGACCAATGCCGGCATTCGTGCGGCCACTGACCTGCATCCAATCTCTTCATTTCTGCCGCGCGCCAGCAGCCGGGATAATGGCTGCCTGTTGTTCGAGGAGTATCGATTCATGTCCAACGAAACCTTCATGCGTGAAGCATTGGCGCTGGCCCGCGCCAATATCGAGGCGGGTGGCCGCCCGTTCGGTGCAGTACTGGTGTATCAGGGCCAGGTCGTGGCCCGTGCGGTCAACGAGATTCACAGCACCCAGGACCCGACCGCCCATGCCGAATTGCAGGCGATCCGCAAAGCCGCCCAGGCCTTGGGCCGGTCGCGTCTGGACGGCGCTGAAGTCTATGCCAGCGGCCACCCGTGCCCGATGTGCCTGGCTGCCATGCACCTGTGCGGCATCGAGCGGGCATGGTTTGCCTATGACAACGACGAGGGCGAGCCTTACGGGCTGTCCACGGCGGCGGTCTACGCGCAGATGGCACGTGCGCCGCAGCAGCAGAGCCTGCCACTGCGGGCGCTCAAGCCCGAGGGCGAGGGCGGCCTGTACCAGCAGTGGCGGCAGGCGAACCCGGCATGAGAGGCGCGTTGAACCTGCTGCTGGTGATCCTGCTGGCCCTTAACCTGCGGCCGATCCTGACCAGCATTGGTCCCTTGCTCGAACCCATGCGCAACAGCACCGGGCTTGGCTACCAGCAAGCGGCGTTGCTCACGGCGCTACCGGTGCTGTGCATGGGGCTGGTGCCTTTGCTGCAGCCTTGGCTGCGGCGTTGGATCAGCGAGCACGGCGGGATGCTGGGAGGGCTTTTGGCGATTGCCGTGGCCTGCCTGTGGCGCCTGCAGTTGGACAGCGCTTGGGCTTTGATCGCCAGTGCGGCAGTTGCCGGGGTTGGAGTGGCGGTGGTACAGGGCATGATGCCCGGGCTGGTCAATCGCTGGTTTCCGACCCGTCTGGCGGCGTCGATGGGGTTGTATTCGGCGGCCTTGATGAGCGGCGGCGGCCTGGCTGCGGTGCTCGGCCCGGCCGTCAGCGAGGCAGCGGGGCGCTGGCAGGCGGGGCTGGGTATCTGGGCAGTACCAGCGCTGCTTGCGCTGTGCGGCTGGGCCTGGCTACGCCCGCGCCACGACACGCCTCACCTGGCCGGTGCCAGCGGCGGTCACTGGTTCGGTAATCGCCGTGCCTGGTTGCTGGCGCTGTATTTCGGCCTGATCAACGGTGGCTACACCAGCATGGTCGCCTGGTTGCCGGCCTATCACCTGGAGCACGGCGGTACAGCTCAGGGGGGGGGTGAGTTGGTGGGGTTGATGACCATCTTCCAGGTCAGTGGCGCGCTGGGGCTGCCCTTGCTGCTTAGGCGCCTGCATGATCGGCGGCCTGGCCTGTGGCTGGCGCTGGCGATCCAGTTGGGCGGGTTTCTCGGCTTGCTGTGGGCGCCTACCCAGGCCATGGGGCTTTGGGTGGCGATGATCGGCCTGGGGCTGGGTGCGTGCTTCAGCCTGAGCCTTACTCTGACCCTCGAGCATCTGAAAACACCGGGCGAGGCGGGGAGCCTGGCTGCTTTCGTGCAGGGTGTCGGCTTCATCGTCACCGGCACCGTGCCTTATGTGACGGGCTGGCTGCGTGCGTTCACCGGCGATTTCCAGGCTGCCTGGACGCTGCTGACGCTGACCGTGGTGGCGATGCTGCTGGTGACCGTACGCTTTGCCCCCCAAGGCTACGCCGCTGCCATGGCCCGGCGGGGGCGCTCGCTGCAGGCGACGACGCTCAACTGAGCTGCTGCAGGGCGTCGCGCACGCGGTCCAGCGCCGGGTCGATGTCCAGCCGCTCGATGGCGCCGAAGCCCATCAGCAGCCCCGGACGCACCGGCACGTCGTTGAAGAACGGCGCCAGTGAATAGACGCCGACTTCGACCCGGCGTGTCAGCCGGACCAGCAACTCCACATCGACTCCAGGTGCGGCCAGGGCGCTGAGGTGAAAGCCGGCGCTGGCCGGTACGGCGCTCAGCCAGGGCGCCAGGTCGCTGTCCAGGCGTGCGAGGATTCGTTCGCGCCGCGCGGCATAGATGTCGTGGCAGCGGCGAATATGGCGGTTCAGGTGCCCTTCGCCGATGAAGCGCGCCAGCGCCCACTGCTGCAGGCTCGGGCTGTGCCAGTCGCTGAGGTGCTTGGCCACGCAGGCGGCGCGCAGGACGTTGGGTGGCAGTACGGCATAGCCCAGGCGCAGCTCCGGCAGCAAGGTCTTGGAAAAGGTGCCGACATAGGCCACCAGCCCATGTCGATCCAGGCGTTGCAACGCATCGCTGGCCGGGCCCTGATAGCGAAACTCGCAGTCGTAGTCGTCCTCGATGATCAGTGCTCCCAACTCGGCTGCGCGGGCGAGCAGGGCGTGTCGGCGCCGCTCGCTCATCGGCATGCCCAGCGGGAACTGGTGTGACGGCGTCACGTAGATCAGCCGGGTGCCGTCAGCGATCTGCTCGACGCACAGCCCTTCATCGTCCACCGGCACCGACTGCAAATCGGCGCCCATCGCCAGAAACAGCTGGCGTGCCGGCGGGTAGCCGGGATCCTCCATGGCCACGCGTGTACCGGGTTCGATCAATACCCGGGCGATCAGGTCCAGCGCCTGCTGGGCGCCGTTGCACACCAACACATCGGCGGCGCTGCAATGTACGCCGCGGGCGAAGGCAATGTGATGGGCGATGGCTTCGCGCAGCTCGGGCAGGCCCTGGGCCGGGAACTGGCGCTCGCTGTGGCGCTGGCTGCAGCGCAGGGCGTACTGCAGGCAGGCGCGCCATTGATCGAAGGGAAACTGGCTCTTGGCTGATACGCCGCCGACGAAGTCGTAACGCGAGGGCGCCTCGAGCGCGGAGCGGCCGAGCACGGTGGCGCGTTGCTGCCAGCGTTCCAGGCTGCTGGCGGCGGCCAGGGCAATCGGCTCGACGTCGCTGGCTTGCAGGGCCCGGCGTGGGCTGACGAAGGTGCCACGTCCGACCACGCCGCTGAGCAGGTTGTCGTAGGTCAGCCGCGAGTAGGCTTCGGCCACGGTCTTGCGCGATATCCGCAACTGCTCGGCCAGCAGGCGCGTGGGAGGCAGCTGGGTGCCGGCTGCCAGGTGGCCGCTGTCAATGGCGCTGCGCAGCTGCTGGTAGAGCTGCTCGGCCAGGCCCTTGCGGCCCTCCAGGCGAATGTGCAGTTCCATGGGGCTATCCGGATGGGGGACGGCCTAGCTTCCGATTTCGGGTGGCGGCTCGCAAGTTTTGTTGCTCGGCGAAGGCTCTTTAGCGCGTGTAAGATCGAGCGCCTCGCGGGCGGCGCTCGATCTTACAGGCCCTAAAAAGCTTTCGGCGAACACCTGTCAGCCCTCACGCAATCGCACAGCCCGATCAACCCTGACGATAACGCGGCGCCAGTTGTTGATTCGACAGGTGCCCGTTCAACGCCTGACGGCTGGCCTCGAACGCCTCAAAGCGTTCGAACTCGTGCAGCGACGGAATCGAGATCAGGCGCTTGGCGTCGAAGTCGGCCAGTGCCGCTTCCACTAGGTCCTGCGCAGTCATGACGATCGCCGGATCCAGGTGCTCCACCGGCAGGCCGCCGATGCTCCAGAAATCGGTGGCGGTGGCGCCGGGCAGCACGGCCTGGACCTGCACGCCTTTGTCGGCCAGCTCCTTGTGCAGGCTCTGGGTGAAGGCGGTGACGTAGGCCTTGCTGCCGCCATACACGCCATTGAGCAGTTCCGGCAGCAGGCTGACCACTGAGGAGATGTTGATCAGCGCACCCTCGCCGCGCTCGACGAAGCCAGGCACCGCAGCATACGTCAGGCGGGTGAGGGCGGTGATGTTCAGGGTGATCATGCGGGTCATCTGCTCGACGTCGCTTTCCAGCAGCGCGGTGTGGGTGCCGATACCCGCGTTGTTGACCAGCAGGCCGATGCTGGCATCTTCGCGCAGGCGGGTTTCGATGCGCGCCAGATCCTGGCTGTCGGCCAGGTCTGCCGGCAGCACTTCGACGCTGCGTCCGGTCTGGCTGCTCAGGCGCGAGGCCAGTTGATTGAGGCGTTCGCGGTTGCGGGCGACCAGGATCAGGTCGTGGCCACGGCGGGCCAGGTGTTCGGCGTAGAGTGCGCCAATGCCGGTAGAGGCGCCAGTGATGAGGGCTGTACGAGTCATGGTTGCTGCTCCGTGGGTGGGGTTGCAGCGATGATGCGCGGTTTTGCTGTTGGCGCAAATGACGCATATAGTACGGTTTCAGGACATCAAGCGAGGTGCGTCATGCATCGGGTCGGCTATCTGTTGTGTGAAAGGTTCCAAGTCATGGCGCTGGCGTCGCAGTCGGTGTTCGAGTTCGCCAATGTGCTGACGGGCAAGCGCCTCTACGCCTTGGGCAACTACAGCGTGGCCGGCGGTGTGCTGGTGTCGTCGCTGGGTATGCAGTTGCAGACCCAGGCGGTCGATACCCCGGGGCATGCCGACACCTGGCTGGTGGCGGGCACATTGTCGCCGATCGCCGCACCTGCCGATGCGGCCAGCGTGGACCTGGTGCGTCGGCTGGGCGAGCAGGCGCGGCGTACCGCCGGGATCTGTACGGGGGCCTTCACCTTGGCGGCAGCCGGCCTGCTCGACGGGCGTCGGGCGACCACGCATTGGGTCTACGCCAGGGAGCTGCGGCAGATGCACCCGGCGATCCAGGTAGAGGACGACCGCATCTTCATTGCCGATGGCAACATCTGGACGTCCGCCGGCATGACCGCCTGTATCGACATGGCCCTGGGCATGCTCGAGCAGGATCACGGCCATGAGCTCGCACGAGCCGTTGCGCATCGGCTGGTGATGCACCAGCGTCGCTCGGGAGGCCAGTCGCAACATTCGCAGCTGCTCGACCTGGCACCGCGCACCGACCGCATGCAGAGCGTGCTCGAGTACGCTCGCCAGCACCTGCGGCGGCCGCTGAGCGTCGAGGAACTGGCCGAGGTTGCGCACCTGAGCCCGCGCCAGTTCAGCCGGGTGTTCACTGCCGAAACCGGGCAATCGCCGGCGCGAGCCATCGAGGGCCTGCGCCTGGAGGCGGCGCGACTGATGATCGAGCAGAGTCGCCACAGCCTGGATGTGGTGGCGCGCGAGACAGGATTTCGCGACCGTCGGCATTTGCGCGAGGCTTTTGTACGCGGGTTCGGTATTCCGCCCCAGGCGATACGTCGTGATGCGCGGCGCGTGGAACGTGAAGGAGTCGTCGCATGAAGAAGCGGGTGCGCATGGACGACCTTCAGGTGTTCGTCACCACTGTCGAGGCCGGTGGGCTTTCGGCGGCAGCGCGGCAGTTGGACATCTCGCCGGCTCTGGCCAGCGCCGCGCTGCAGCGTCTGGAGCACAGCCTGGGGATTCGCCTGTTGGTGCGCTCGACACGCCGTCTGCGCCTGTCGGACGATGGCGAGCGTTATCTGCCTCACGCGCGTCAGGCCCTGGACGCGCTGGTCGACGGCGAGATGGCGCTGGAGCAAGCACGCGCCGAACTGGCGGGGCCACTGCGGTTGTCGATGCCGTCGGACCTGGGGCGCAACCTGCTGTTGCCCTGGCTGACGGAGTTTCAGGCCGAATATCCACGACTCGACATGCGCCTGCGGGTCAGCGACCAGGTGGCCGATCTATTTGGCGAGCAACTGGATGCCAGCATCCGCTACGGGCTGCTGGGGGACTCCAGCCTGGTGGCCTTGCCGCTGGCCGCCGCTAACCGGCGTACGCTCTGTGCAGCACCGTCCTATATCGCCCGCCATGGCGCGCCGCAGACTCCGCAGGCGCTGGCCGGGCACAACTGCCTGCGTTATGTAATGGGTGAGCAGATCCACGAACGCTGGAGTTTCGAGAATGCAGGCGCAATGACCACGGTACTGGTCAGTGGCGACCGCTGCAGCGACGATGCCGATATCGTGCGACGCTGGGCGGTGGCAGGGCTCGGTGTGGTTTACAAGTCGCGCCTGGATGTGCTCGAGGACATTCGCGCCGGAAGGCTGGTGGAGTTGCTGTCGGACCATGCAGGGCAGGCGGCGCCGCTGCAACTGGTGTGCGCGCACCGGCAGTCGCTGAGCCCGGCGGTGCGGCGCTTGCATGGGTTTCTGGCGCTGAAGCTGCAGGCGTACCTCGCATGAGCGGATAGGCCTGCAGCCACAGCGCTTCGGGTCACAGCACCTTGAAGCCGTGGGTGCCATCACGCTCCAGTTGCGCGATCAGGCCGAACTCCCAGTCGAGGTAGCCTTGCATGGCTTCACGCGGGTTGTCGGTCCCTTCGTATGGCCGGCGGTAGCGGTCGGTACGCTCCACCGCCAGGCGCGTCTCACCTGTTTCCAGTGGCTTGCCGGCGGCGATCCAGCTCGCCGTGCCGCCTGTCAGCAGGTAGACAGGTGTGCGCGTCAGGGCTTGCAGGTCAGTGGCGGCAAAGCTTGCCAACAGGCTGCTGCCGCAGGTCAGCACGTAGCGCTCGGCCTTGGGCAGGCGCTCCAGGGCCTCGGGCAACTGCGCGCGGATCGCCCAATAAGCACCTGGGATGTGGCGCTTGACGTAATTGGCGCTGGCGGTGAAGTCCAGCAAGACGGTGCCTTCCTCGGCCAGCCAGGCCTGCAATTGCTCGACGTCGATCTCGGTATTGCGCGCAAGTGCCGGGCGGGGTGCCTGCCATTCGCCGGTTTCGCTGAAGTCGGCCTTGCTCAGGCCGTCGAGCACCGCCACTTCCCAGCCCATCTGCGCGAGCCACGAAGCGCTCATGTTGGCACGCACGCCGTCGTCATCGACCAGCACGATGCGGGCGCCGCGTACGCTGGCGTTGTGATCGGTTTCCTGCACCAACTGGCCACCGGGCGTGGAGCGGCTGTCGGGCAGGTGACCGGCAGCGTATTCCTCGGGTGTGCGCACGTCGAACAGATAGGTGGTGCGCGCAGTCTCTGCCTGCCAGGTGGCCAGGCCCTGGCGGTCCAGGCGTCGCACTCCGGCCCGGTCGGCGACGGCGCGGGCGCGCTCGGCAGCGCTGCTGCGGGTGCTGTCGCCGACCTCGGCGAAGCGCTGCGCCTGGCCGTGGGCCAGTTGTTGACCGGCCAGTGTCCAGCCGATAGTGCCGTTGCGCAGCGCCGCCACCGGGTTGAGGATGCCGGCGTTGACCAGCGACTGTGTGCCGATGATGCTGCGGGTGCGCCCTGCGCAGTTGACGATCACCCGCGTCGCTGGATCGGGTGCCAGTTCGGCGACGCGCAGCACCAGTTCGGCGCCAGGCACGCTGATGCCTCCGGGAATGCTCATGGTCTGGTATTCATCGAAGCGCCGGGCGTCGAGCACCACCACGTCGGCCTGGCTGTCGAGCAGGGCCTGGACCTCTTCGGCGGCCAGCGAGGGCGTGTGGCGCACACTCTCCACCAGCTCGCCGAACGCTTTGCTGGGTACGTTGACGTCGCGAAACAGCTCGCCGCCGACATCGCGCCAACCGCCAAGCCCACCCTCGAGCACTGCCACATCGCTATAGCCCAGTGCCTGCAGACGCTCGACAGCGATGGCCGACAGTCCCTCGCCATCGTCATAGACGGTGATGGCGGTATCTCGGCGTGGCACGCGGGCGAAAATTTCCAGTTCCAGCTTCGAAAGCGGGATGTTGGCCGCGAACAGCGGATGCGCCTGGGCGAAGGGGTCTTCCTCGCGCAGGTCGATCAGGGCGACTTCTTCCTGGGCCAGCAGGGCGGTGCGAAGGTCATGAAAACTGCGGGTGCTGAGGCGGGTCATGGGGCAGGGTTCTCTTTGGACAGGTCCCAGATGTTGGGCAGGCTGGTGTTGGAATAACCGGAGATGAACGGCTTCTGGCTACCGTCGGGCAGGTATACGGCGCGGCTGACCGCACCGATGTTGGCGCCGTAGACATGGATGCTGATCGAGACCCGGTCGTCGAAGGCGTTGCTGACCTGATGGATATCGCCGATGCGCGGTGACACCGCTTCCACGTGGCCAGGGTCGATCCGCAGCCGCTCGCCCTGCGCCACCAGGGCGCCATGGGCGTCGCGGGTGAAGCCTTGGGCGTATTCGGCACCGCGCAACATACCGATCAAACCCCAGACACGGTGGTCATGGATCGGCGTGCTCTGGCCTGGGCCCCAGACGAAGCTGACCACCGAGAAGCGCTGGCGCGAATCGCAATGCAGCAGGTATTGCTGGTAGCGGGTCGGGTCCGGCTGGGCAAGGGCTTCGGGCAACCAGTCGTCATGGGCGACCAGGCTGTGCAGCAGGTTTTGGCCCTGGTCGAGCAGGGTGGCTTCGTCGGGGTGGCTGTCCAACAGGTCGGAGAGTTCGCCAATGAAGTGGCGTAGGCGCTCCAGGCGCGGTGTCTGGCTCATGGTTCAGGCTCGGGCTGACGATCATGGGTAAACCCTAGCAACTGCCTGAATATTCTCAAAATTCAAATTACTCATAAGCTAATATGCAAAAAAAGTATTTAAAAGTGGCGTGGCATGATCTGCGAAATCTGCATTTTGAATGCATTAGGTTATGCCTAAAACGAATTTCACAGGGTGTGATCAAGTGGTTAGCGTATAAGTAAGTCGGCAATTAGATTCAAACGCTATAAAAACCTAACTGACCTTGGGACACCTGCAATGAGCGTTCAATTCATCGGCATGATCGGCCATCGCCTGTCATCGGAGACCAGCTTTCTCATTCGCGGCTTCGACCCGCTGGCCGACGCCGAGGACTATGGCCGCGAACTGATTCCGTTGACCCGCGCCAAGGTGGCAGCGCGCAACGCCTGACATTCACTGTTACACGCGACGAGACCGCACGCGCGGATCGCCCTGACTTGCCCGATGCGGCATCTGGAGACGAACGTGCGTTATCTCAAACAACTGGCCGCCGGTGTGCTGGCCACCTCGATCAGCCTTGCGGCTGCCGCGCAGACCCTGGTGGTCGGCGACCAGAGCTACAACGCCCGTGCCGTGATGGAAGCGGCCGGCGTGCTTGACGATTTGCCCTATACCCTGGAGTGGAAGCAGTTCACCGCCGGCTCCCCTGTGGCCGAGGCGCTCAATGTCGGCAGCCTCGACCTCGGCCTGTTGGGGGATGCACCGCCGTTGTTTCTTGGTGCACTCGGGGCGCCGATCAAGGTGGTGGCGGTGTCGCGGCAGAACCTCGAAGGCGTGGCGATCCTCGCGCGCAAGGATTCTGACATTCATAGCCTGGCCGACCTCAAGGGCAAGCGCGCAGCGATCTGGAAAGGTTCCTGGAGCCAGCAACTGCTGTTCAGCGCCCTCGACAAGGCTGGCGTACCCCGCGACGCATTGGAGCTGCGCTACCTCAGCGCCCTGGACGCCTCCCATGCGCTGGATGGCGGCTCAGTCGATGTGATCGCGACCTGGGAGCCTTATGTCACCCAGCAGGAGCGCCAGGGCGCACGGGTGCTGGCCACGGCCGAAGGGATCATCCCGGCGCAGAGTTTCGTGGTCGCCAATGCCAAGGCGGTGCAGGACAAGCGGGCGCAGATCGCCGACTTCCTCCAGCGCCTGAAGAAGGCGCGTCAATGGACCCTGAGCGACCCGGCGCACACCGAAGCGTACGCCGACGCCTGGGCCAAGCGTACCCGTGCCGACGGCGACATCGCCCGCGCCTGGTTCGCCCGCGCGCGCACCGACCTGGCACCGCTCAACGCGCAGGTGATCACCGATGCGCAGAAGACCGTGGACTTCTTTGCCGGCATTGGCCTGATCAAGGGCTATCCGGCCGCGAGTCTGTTCGACACTTCGTTCTCGGCGGCGCTGCAGGACAGCACCGTCACCCAGCACTGAGGCCCCGGCATGAGCAAGCGACAGATCAAACTGGGCGCCCTGACCATGGGCTGTGGTGGCCCCGGCCGACACAACCTGTGGCTGGACCCGGCGCTGCCTGCCGACGCCAGCGTCAATATCGACTGGTACATCGATATTGCCCGCCAGGCAGAAGCTGCGCTGTTCGACCTGATCTTCATCGTCGACAGTCAGTTCATCACGCCAGGTTCGCCGTCCCATTACCTCAATCGCCTCGAACCTCTGACCCTGCTCTCGGCTTTGGCTGTCAGCACCCGTCATATCGGCCTGGTCGGCACACTGACCACCTCCTACAACGCGCCGTTCAACGTCGCTCGGCGCCTGGCCTCGCTGGACCTGATCAGCAAGGGGCGTGCCGGTTGGAACGTGGTCACCAGTGGCGATGCCGGCACCGCCGGCAACTATGGGCTGGATGAGCATTACGACTACGACACCCGCTACAGTCGTGCCCACGAGCATGTCGAGGTGGTGCAGAAGCTCTGGCATTCCTATGAAGACGATGCCTTCCCACGGGATCGCCAGAGCGGGCGCTTCCTCGACCCCGCCAAGCTGCACAGCCTCAATCACAAGGGTGAGCATTTCTCGGTGGTCGGCCCGCTGAATATCCAGCGCTCGCCCCAGGGCCAGCCGGTGATCTTCCAGGCCGGGGATTCCGAGCAGGGGCGTGACCTGGGGGCGGCGACGGCGGACGTGATCTTCACCCACGCTGCAAGCGTCGAGCAGGGCCAGGCGTTCTACCGGGACGTGAAGGATCGCGCCGCACGCCTGGGGCGCGACCCTGAGCAGGTGCTGGTGCTGCCGGGTGCCGAGATCTACGTAGGTGATACCGACGAGCATGCCCGCGAGATCGAGCGTCACTATCATCAGGCCGATCACAGCTTCGAGCTGGCGCTGAAGGAGTTCGGGCGTAACTTCGGTTGGCACGATTTCAGCCAGTACGACCTCGATGCGCCGTTTCCGCAGCAGAGCCTCGAGTTTGCCCGCAGCAGTTTCTTCACCAATGCCAAGCGCATCGCCGACCAGGCGCGGGACAAGGGTTTCAGCCTGCGCCAGGCAGTGGAGTTCGGCCGCCAGCTACGCCCAGGCGCCTTCGTGGGCTCGGCGCAGACGGTGGCGGCGAAGATGGCCGACTGGTTCGAAGCCCGGGCGCTGGACGGGTTCAATATCTACATCGGGCATCCGGGGCAGTTCCGACGCTTTACCCAGGAGGTGGTGCCGTCACTGCAGGAGCGAGGTGTCTACCGAACGGCATACGAAGGGACGACCCTGAGGGAGAGCCTGGGGCTAGCCATACCGCGCTTCGCGGGTTGAACCTGGCCGCTTCGGCGATGGCCTCACTGGCCATTTCCGGAAGCGGCAACCCGTTTCGGCTCAATGCACGCGCTTGCGCGTCGCCACGCAGGCCTGGGCCTGCAGCGTCAGTTCGTCAAGGTGCTCATCGCGCTGGCGCTCGGCGTCGATCATTGCCGCCTCGCCATGCTGCTTGAGCAGATAGGCGTGGATCTGACGCACTTCCAGGGTCTGGTAGATGGGCGCAATGTCCAGGCGTCCGACCAGCGCGCCGCTGGCCTTGCCGGTGCTGCTCATCAGCACTTGTGGCCC
Organism: Pseudomonas wayambapalatensis; assembly: GCA_014268975.2. Lineage (GTDB taxonomy): Bacteria > Pseudomonadota > Gammaproteobacteria > Pseudomonadales > Pseudomonadaceae > Aquipseudomonas > Aquipseudomonas wayambapalatensis. Next base: position 2,785,238 of record CP077096.1, read on the forward strand.
GGTGGCGCTCACGACCTGCAGGCCCATGGCCTCGAACCAGGGTACGGCATGAGCAAAAGCGCTCATCTCCACGCAGCTGTAGCGCGCCCGCAGGTCTGTCAGCAGCCCACGGGCGATGCCTTCACGACGGTGGTCAGGGGATACGGCGAGAAACGCCAGAACACACGCGTGCTGATCATCCTGGGCCGGCAGGGCGAGGGCGAAGCCCAGCAGTTGGTCCGGGGCCTCGGCGTCCAGCGCCAGGACCAGCTCCACGGCCAGGCCACGGGTGCCGTCCAGGGCCTGCAGGTATTGGTGGACTTCGAGGCCGACACCGTACTGGTACAGCGGATACAGCGGGTTGTCCGCGGTGATGGCGACGCTGCTCAGCGCGCCGACATGTTCGATCACCAGCTGGCGGATCTGGTTCTGGAAGGATTCGGGCGGCACGCCGTCGAGGCGGCTCAGGATGAACATCGGGGGACAGGCTCCGGCGGTTGAACTGACCCCGCGCCTGAATGACGCGGGGTGTACAGTCTAACCGCTTTTACCGGCTTGGCCTCACTGGCGCAACGCGGCCAGCATCAAGTCGAGGTTCTGCACTGCAGCGCCCGAAGCGCCCTTGCCCAGGTTGTCGAACACGGCCGTCAGCAGGACCTGCCCGTGCTCGGGATTGGCATACAGTGCCAGGCGCAGGTCGTTGCTGTCGTTCAGGGCCTGCGGGTCCAAGGGGGTCGCAGGCCCTTGCTGGTGCAGGGGCATTACCTGGACATGGCGTGCGCCCTGATAGTGCTGTTCGAGACAGGCCTGCAGGTGCTCGGCGGTGACGCCTGGCGACAACAAACGCAGCTGCAGCGGGATGCTCAACACGATCCCCTGGCGATAGTCGCCGTAGCCTGGCAGGAACATTGGGCGTGCGCTCAGGCCAGCGTGGGCCTGGATCTCCGGGACATGCTTGTGCGCCAACTCCAGACCATAGAGCTGCAGGGCCGGAGCAGGATCACCGCCTGACTGCTCATGGCGCTCGACCGCAGCGCGACCGCCACCGGAGTAGCCGGAAATGGCATGTACGCTCAACGGGTAGTCCGCAGGCAGCAGGCCGGCGCGCACCAGTGGCCGCAGCAGGGCGATGGCACCGGTCGGGTAGCAACCGGGGTTGCTGACCCGTGTGGCCTGGGCGATGCGCTCGGCCTGCTGCTCGTCCAGCTCCGGCAAGCCATAGACCCATCCAGGGCTGGTACGGTGCGCAGAGCTGGCGTCGATCACTCGCACCGCCGGATTGTGAATTGTCGCCACGGCCTCGCGTGCGGCGGCGTCGGGCAGGCAGAGCAGGGCAATATCGGCGCTGTTGATGGCCTCGCGGCGGCGCTGCGGGTCCTTGCGCTCGGCCTTGGGCAGGGTCAGCAGGCGAAGGTCGCCGCGACCGTGCAGGCGGGCATGGATCTGCAGGCCGGTGGTGCCTTGGTCGCCGTCGATGAATATCAGGGGCTGGTGCATGGTGGAGATCCGCTCAGGAAGGAAGTAGGTGTATCCTCGCGGTTGTTTGATCTAAAGAAAATTTGAATATCATGATGACGATGTTCAGTTTAACTGAATCAGGACATTCAATCGGACAAGGAGCAGCATCCTGCGAGAAATCAGCCTCGATCGCCTGCGCACACTGGTGGTGATCGCCGACCTTGGCTCCTTCGCCGAGGCCGCTCGCCAGTTGAACCTGGCACCACCGACCATTAGCCTGCACGTCGCCGAGCTTGAAACGAGGGTGGGGGCAGCGCTGCTTACCCGAACCCGCGGGCAGGTACGGCCCACGGTGGTCGGCGAAACCCTGCTGACGCGTGCCCGTCGGCTGCTGGCCGATGCCGACCAGGCGCTGGATGAAGTGCAGCGTCAGGTGGCCGGATTGACCGGGCGGGTGCGCCTGGGCGCCTCCACTGGCGCCATTGCCCACCTGTTGCCCAGTGCGTTGGCGGCCCTTCGCAGTGAGCATCCGGGTATCGATGTGCAGGTTCAGGTGCTCACGTCGCAGGCATCGCTGGCGCGTGTGCGTGACGGTAGCCTGGACATCGGCCTGGTGGCGCTGCCGCAGGTGGCAGTGAAGGGGGTCAAGCTTACCCCGTGGCGACGCGACCCGATCATGGCCTACCTGCCTGCCGACTGGCAGCCGCCGGCGCGGGTGACACCCGCCTGGCTCGGGCAGCGTGCACTGATTCTCAACGACAGCACCACGCAGCTTTCGCGGGTGACCAGCGATTGGTTCGCGGCAGCCGGGCTGTACCCTGAGGCGCGCATCGAGTTGAACTACAACGATGCAGTCAAGAGCCTGGTGGCTGCGGGTTATGGCGCGACATTGCTGCCGCAGGAGGGGGAGGCGCCTGAACTGGACCGGCGCATCGCTCGACGCCCGTTGCGACCGGGGTTATGGCGGGCGCTGGGGATCGCCTGCCGCGAAGGGCAAGTGGAGCGGGCCACGGGGCATGTGCTGGAGGCGCTGGAGCGCTTGCGGCAATGACGGTCTGTGTCGGGTGTGGTCACAGGCATGTACCACAGTGATCTTTGGGCGGGCTTGCCCGCCAAAAGAACACTGCGGTGATGCGGGTTAGCCCCGCTCGCGCTTGCGCACCACCGTCACTGTCTCGCCACCCACTCCCCAGTTGTCGGTGGGCACTTCCTCGATCACCACGAAGGTACTGGCCGGTGGCTTGTTCAGCACCCGTTCCAGCAGTTCGGTGGTGCCTTCGATCAACAGGCGTTTGTGCTCGGCAGTGACCCCTTCGTCGGTCACACGGATATGAACGTATGGCATGGCAGGCTCCTCGGGTTTTCAGTGCCAGGTACCGGCGGTGCCACCGCCGTCTACCGGAAGTACGACGCCGCTGACGAAGCGTGCGTCGGTCAGGTATAGCACGGCATCGACGATGTCCTGCGGCTTGCCGGTGCGCCCACTCGGCGACAAGACACCCAGGCCTGCGACGTCGTTGTTGTGCAGGGGCGTCTCGATGATCCCCGGAGCCACGGCATTGACCTGCACGCCGCTACCGGCCAGTTCCAGCGCCAGGCCCTTGACCGCCTGGTTCAAGCCACCCTTGACGAGGATCGGCAGTGCTGCGGGCACTCGCACGTTAGGCTGCATGGCGACCGAGGCGGTGATCGCGACGATATGGCCATGGCCTTGGGCGCTCATGATCTTTGCCGCGGCCTGGGAGGGGTAGACGAAGCCCTTTAGGTTGGTGGAAAACAGCGCGTCGATGTCCTGCTCGGTGTAGTCGGTGAACGGTTTGGGAATGAAGATCCCGGCATTGTTGACCAGGATATCGACGCGGCCGAACACTTCCAGCGCTGTATCGAACAGCCGCTGTGCGGTGCTGGCGTCAGCGATGTCGCCAGCCACGCCGACGAAGGCGGCCGGGTTGCCCAGCTCGGTGGCGGCCTGGTCGAGGCGGGCCTGGGTGCGGGCGTTGCCGACCACATTGTCGCCACGTTCGATAAAGGCCTTGGCGAGGGCGAAGCCCAAGCCGCTGGATGCGCCGGTGATAACGATGGTTCTTGCAGTGCTCATGGTGGGGCTCCAGTTAAGCGAGCCGGTTGGCTCGTTGGTGGAGCCACTCTAAGACCTCATCTGGAGTTGAAAAATAAGGCGGATGGCATTTCAATCGATACTTCATGTAATTAATCGAGCTGTCATGACCCGCCATTTCGATGATCTTCAACTGGGCAGCCTCGAGCTGTTCTGCCTGGCTGCCGATACCGGGAGCTTCACTGCCGCTGCCATCGAGGCCGGGGTCACGCCGGCAGCGGTCAGTCGCTCGGTGGCACGCCTGGAAGAACGCCTGGGTGTACGGTTATTCGTGCGTACTACGCGGCAGATGCGCTTGTCCGATGCCGGCCAGGCGTACTACCAACAGTGCCGTCTGGCACTGGGGCAACTGGTGGAGGCCGAGCGCGAAGTTTCGGGTGGCCAGATAGAGCCGCGTGGGCGCCTGCGGGTCAGTGCGCCGACGCCTTACGCCCATCACCGTCTGTTGCCATGGCTGCCGCGTTTTCGCGAGCGCTATCCGCAAGTCCAGGTGGACGTGCATGTCAGCAATCGCAATGTCGATTTCGCCGAGGAGCAGTTTGACCTGGCCATCCGCGGACGTGAGCCTGCTGATTCGCGGCTGGTGGCACGGCGCCTGGAAAACGCCGAGCTGGTGGTGGTGGGGACCCCGGGCTACCTGGCGCGAGCAGGTCATCCGCAGGTGCCGGAAGACCTGGCGCGGCATGAGTGCATCCTGTTCGAGATACCCAGCAGCGGACGCAGTGCGCCCTGGACCTTTCGCCGTGACGGTGGCCTGGTGGAGATCGAGGTCGGCGGCTCGATCACCTGCCTGGGCGACTTTCTCGCCACCGCCACCCTCGCGCGACATGGTGCCGGCCTGATGCAGGCGTACCGCTTCACCGTGCAGGAGGCCCTGGACAGCGGTGAGCTGGTCGAAGTGCTACCGGCCTTCGGTGGTACGGCGCGGCCATTCACGTTGATCTACCCGCAGGCGCGGCACATGCCGCTGCGGGTGCGGCTGTTCATCGACTTCCTGGTGGCGGGTGGGCAATTACCCGCCACCTGATTGCGTCAGAACCAGCGGTCGTTGCGTTTACGCCCGCGGGTCAGCGCCGGCAGGATCAGGCCGGCCAGCAAGCCAGCACCGGCGATGCTGCCGCCGTAGACCATGTAACGCATCATCACCTGCTTGTTTTCGTCGCCCAGGCGCGCCTGGGTGTCGCGCAGGCTCGATTGCGACTGCTCGAGCTGTTCGTTGAGGGCCTTGGTGCGCGATTCCAGTTCATCGATCAGTGCTTTGCGCGAGTCCAGGGTTTCCTGCATGCCCTGGACGCGAGTCTTCCAGCTGTCGTCGATGGTCTTGAGCTGGCCGGACAGTTCCGCGACCTGAGCATCGAGTTGCGGCAGGCGTTCGCTCTGGCCGGGCACAGTCTGCAGGTCGCTGGTGAGGATCCACACCAGATCGCCGCTCTGGCCGCGAACCTGGCTGTAGTTGCCCTGGGTGCCGATCAGCGACACTTTCTGTCCGGACTTGAGCGTGCCGACGATCCGGTGACCATCGGTCGGGCCGCTGCGCACGTAGGTGCTCAGGCTGTCGCTGACCCAGCGTGCGTCGCTGGAGGGCTCTTCGGCGTAGACGGACGGGGCAGTGGCGAGCAGGGCGGCGAGGGCGAGGGTGGCGCGGCGGAATTCGGGCATGGTGGTCTTCGCTGAAACAGTACGGTTGGAGGCCCGGTGACTGGGCCGTGAAGCGGTCGGTGGATTGACCGTCAGCGAAAGACCGTTTTTTTGTAGGCAGGTTCACTGCTTTAGGTGGGAATCGTCTGCAAGATGTTGCGGGTAAGGGGCTTGATCAGCGAATGGCGCGTGGGTGGATCAATCGCAGCGGCGGTTTACCGCTGCGATCGATCCACCAACAGGTTGGCACTGGAGCTGCTGCCCGGCTCAGGTCACGACCTGGTAGCACGGCACATAAGCCGCACCGCCGGGCAGTTTCATCCGGTGCTGGTCGACGAAGGCCTGCAGCAATCTGCCCAACGGGTCGAGGATCGCCTGATCGCCGCGGATCTGGTATGGGCCGTGTTCCTCGATCAGGCGAATGCCCTTGTCCTTGACGTTGCCGGCGACGATGCCGGAAAACGCCCGACGCAGGTTGGCGGCCAGCTCATGGGGCGGCAGGTCGCGGCGCAGGGCGAGATCGGCCATGTTCTGGTGGGTCGGATCGAACGGGTGCTGGAAGCCACCGTCGATCTTCAGCAGCCAGTTGAAGTGGAAGGCGTCGTTGCGCTCGCGGCGGAACTGCTTGACCGTCTTGAGCCCTTCGACCATGTGCCGGGCGACTTCGGCCGGATTGTCGATGATGATCTGGTAATGGCGCTGCGCCGCTTCGCCGAGGGTGGCGCCGACGAAGGCATGCAGTTGCTGCAGGAACGGCTCGGCGCTGCGCGGGCCGGTGAGAATGACCGGGAAGGGCAGTTCCTGGTTGTCCGGGTGCATGAGGATGCCGAGCAGGTACAGGAATTCCTCGGCCGTCCCAGCGCCTCCGGGGAAGATGATGATGCCGTGGCCGACGCGGACAAAGGCCTCCAGACGTTTCTCGATATCCGGCAGGATCACCAGCTCGTTGACGATGGGATTCGGCGCTTCGGCAGCGATGATGCCCGGCTCGGTCAGGCCCAGGTAGCGGCTGCCGTGCATGCGCTGCTTGGCGTGGGCGATGGTCGCGCCTTTCATCGGGCCCTTCATGACGCCCGGGCCGCAACCGGTGCAGACGTCCAGCTTGCGCAGGCCCAGTTCATGGCCGACTTTCTTGGTGTACTGGTATTCCTCGCTGCTGATCGAGTGACCGCCCCAGCACACCACCATCTTCGGCTCCACGCCCGGACGCAGGGTGCGGGCGTTGCGCAGCAGGTGGAATACGTAGTCGGTGATGCCCTGGGAGCTTTCCAGGTCGATGCGCTGGCTGGCCAGTTCGCTTTCGGTGTAGACGATGTCGCGCAGGGCGCTGAACAGCATTTCGCGGGTGCTGGCGATCATCTCGCCATCGACGAAGGCATCGGCCGGGGCGTTGAGCAATTCCAGGCGCACGCCGCGATCTTGCTGGTGGATGCGGACCTCGAAGTCCTTGTAGGCCTCAAGGATGGTCTTGGCATTGTCGACATGGGCGCCGGTGTTGAGGATAGCCAGGGCGCACTGGCGGAACAGGGTGTAGAGACTGCCGGTACCGACTTCGCTCAGTTGTTGGACTTCACGTTGCGACAGCGTCTCCAGGCTGCCTTTGGGGCTGACGGAGGCGTTGATGACATTGCGTTGGGGCATCTAAGTCTTTCCTGTGCGGGTAAAACATCCTTCTTTGACAACACCATACCGACAATTGCACGCGGCAACGAGGGGGGAAGGCAAAGATTCGGCGCTTGGCTCATTGCCAGCGCACGACGGCTCAGACGGGCACCTTGAACACATGGCGCAGGTAGGCGACGAAATTCGCGTCCCGGCACTGCGTCTTGCCGGGGCTGTCGGAGATTTTTGCGACAGGGGCGCCGTTGCAGGCGGTCATCTTGATCACCACGTTCATTGGCGTCACGCCGGGAATGTCACACGTCAGGTTGGTGCCGATGCCGAAGCTGACGTTGATCCGCCCGTGCAGCGCGCGGTAGAGCTGCAATGCCTTCGCGAAATCCAGGCCGTCGGAGAAGATCAGGGTCTTGCTCAGCGGGTCGATGCCCAGGCGCTCATAGTGCGCGATGGCTTTTTCCGCCCAGGCCAGGGGATCGCCGGAGTCGTGGCGCAGGCCATCGAAGAGCTTGCCGAAATACAGGTCGAAGTCCTTCACGAAGGCATCCATGCCGATGCAGTCGGTCAGGGCGATGCCGAGCAAGCCCCGGTATTCACGCACCCAGCATTCCAACGCCGCGACCTGGCTATCGACCAGACGCGGACCGAGTTGCTGGTGGGCCATGAACCATTCGTGGGCCATGGTGCCGATGGGTTTGAGTTCGTATTCCCGGGCCAGGTGGACATTGCTGGTGCCAACGAAACGTCCGGGGAAGTCGCGCTTGAGGATATGCACTACCTGATCCTGTACAGGATAGGAGAAGCGTCGGCGGGTACCGAAGTCAGCGAGCTGGAACCCTGCCAGCTCATCGCTGCTGGCGTGCGTCTTGAGCCAGTCGAGTTTCTGGTACAGGCGCTCGCCCACCTGCGCCATCGTCACTTCGCGATAGCGGTAGCGATTACGAACCTCGCAAATGATTGCCAGTAACGGGATTTCATAGAGGATCACGTGCAGCCAGGGGCCGCGAATACGGATCGCCAGTTGCCCCGCATCGTCCAGTCCGACCTGGACATAGCGCAGGTTGAAGCGAAACAGGCTGAGGAAACGAATGAAGTCCGGCTTGATGAAGGGGATTTTTTCCAGGTAGGCCAGTTGGTCGTGGGTCACCGAGACCTCGGCCAACTGTTCGATCTGGTAGCGGATCTCGGCAAGGTAGGGCGAGAGGTCTTCGTCGTTGCGGCAGCGCAACTCCCACTCCACCTCGGCGTTGGGGTAGTTGTGCAGCACCGCCTGCATCATGGTGATCTTGTAAAAGTCGGTGTCCAGCAGGTTCTGGATAATCCGTGGGGCAAAAACGTCGTTGCTCATGGGCGGGGCTCCTTGAACAGTGCGAGCTGGCGGTCCAGCTCGCCTTCATCGGCGCACAGTACTACCCCGGCGGCAGCCAGCTCGCTGCAGGCAGCTTTGGCGCCGGCGTCGCTTAGTGCTCGGCAGGCGGGCAGGTAGAGCAGCACATGGACTCCGGCGCGGTTCAGTTGCAGCGCGGTGGCGCGCACGCAGTAATCCAGGGCCAGGCCGCCGACCAGCACGACCTCGACGGCGTGAACCTTGAGGTACTCGATCACCCCGGTGGAGCGGCGCTCGGCCAGGTCGTGGTAGCAGGCGCCGTAGGGGTGCAGGTCGGGCTCCACGCCTTTCCAGACGAAATAGTCGTAATCGATCGGGGCAGGCAGGCCGTGCAGCAGTTCGAAACCTGGTGTGCCGGGCACGCAGTGGCTGACCCAGGTGAGGTCGGCGTTGGTCAATGCCAATGGCTGAAGCATCTGCGCGGCATCGCCCACCACCCAGGCGGCATTGGCTGGGTGGGCATCCTTGCTGCCCAGGCGCAGGTCGGCACGACTTGCCATGGCATTGAGCGCCGGTGCGATCAGGTGACCGCCGGGTACCGGCAGCTCCTGCGGGGCGTTGGCGGTAAAGCCGTTCTGGGCATCGACGTCGAAACTGGCGATCTTCATCAGGACTACCTCAACTGGAATGCCTATATATTTCATCTGGTGTTATAAGTGTGTCAAGCGTCCTTGTTTATGGAGTAGGGCTTGCATCACAAAAAATACCTGGTGGAATATGGGGTGTGGAACGAGGAGTCGAGATGAGCGCAGTTGAAGTCATGGCCAGCGTGGATATCGTTGCGCTGCGCCTTGCCCCGGATTTGCAGGGGTTGCAGGTGTTGTTGCACCGCCGCGATCGAGAGCCGCATCGGGGGCAGTGGGCCTTGCCGGGTGTCATCGTCAACGGCAGCACGCCGGACAATAGCCTGGATGCGGCGGCCGAGCGGGCGCTGCAAGAGAAGGCACAGGTTCGGCCTCGGTACATGGAGCAGGTCGGCACCGAAGGCAACGCGTTTCGTGATCCGCGTGGTTGGTCGTTGAGTACCTACTACCTGGCATTGCTCGATCCGGTGCAGGCCATCGTCGGGGAGCAGTTGGCTTTCTTCGACCTCGACAGCCTATCGACCCGCAAAGTGCTGTTGCCGTTCGATCATGGGCTGCTGGTCCAGCGCACCCGCGAGCGGCTGGCGGCCAAGAGCCTGTACAGCAGCCTGCCTCTGTATCTGCTGCCGACGCGTTTCACGGTGCTCGATGCGCTGGGTGCGGCGCAAGCGTGCCTGGGGCGGCCGGTGAACAACACGTCGTTGCGCAAACGTCTGGAGCGTCTGAGGGAGGCAGGCTGGGTGCGTGATACCGGCGAACGCAATCAGCCACGACTGGGCCGGCCCCAACAGCTTTACGAGTACCTACCGCAAGGCGTGGGTCCGTTTCTGTTCGACCGTAGCCTGTTGCCGGAAGCATGAAGGCTCAAGCATGGCGTTTGGCGGCCGATATAGCGGTCAGGTCAAAATCCTTGCGGAGAAGGAAAATGGTAGGGATCACAAGTGTCAACGTCACTGGCGTGAACGTGCAGTCGTCTGCGCTGCAGACGGCCGCCCAGGCCAGCGACACTGAAAAGAGCAGCAGCTCGGCTGGCGGCGCCCAGGTCGCCATGCCGGCACCGTCTGACAAGGCCGACAAGGCCAAGAGCAGCGGCAGCAGCAGCGAGCCGTCACACATCCGCCAGTTGCGTGAGCTGATCAAGCAAATGCAGAAGCAGCTGGCCGACGCCCAGAAGCGGCTGTCCGAGGTTCAGGCGCAACCGATGGACGAGAAGGCCAAGCTGGCTGCGGTGGCGGGTGTCCAGGCGCAGATCGCGACCATCAGCGGTCAGATCCAGCAGGCGACCGCGCAGTTGCTGCAGGCCTTGAGCAAGCTGAACAGCAGTAGCTCCGGCAACTTGATCAGCACCATTGCCTGAGGGTGAGGGCAGGCGGACCCGCAACGGGCCGCCCTGAACCTGGTGACTTACTCGGACGCCACGCGCGAGCGGTTCTGGCGGTCTGACTTGTACTGCATCGCCACCGCCGGCGCCGCCTTGGCCGAGCCGGTTTCCAGCCATTGGCGCAGGCGCCCGGCATCGGCGAAGTGGGTGTACTTGCCGTAGGCGTCGAGAATCACCATCGCCACCGGGCGGTTGTCCATCTTGGTCAGCAGTACCAGGCAGTGCCCCGCCTCGTTGGTGAAGCCGGTCTTGGTCAGCTTGATGTCCCAGTTGCTCTTGTTCACCAGATGATCGGTGTTGCGAAAGCCCAGGGTGTAGTTGGGTTTGCGGAAGGCTACGGTCTTCTCGCGGGTGGTCGAGAGCTCGCTGAGCAGCGGGTAGTTGCGCGAGGCGATCAGCAGCTTGGCCAGGTCATGGGCGGTGGACACGTTTTGCGTCGACAGGCCGGTTGGCTCGACGTAGCGAGTATGGCTCATGCCCAGGCTACGAGCCTTGGCGTTCATCGCCTTGATGAACGCGCCATAGCCGCCGGGATAATGGTTGGCCAGGGTATTGGCCGCGCGGTTTTCCGATGACATCAGGGTAATCAGCAGGGTTTCGCGACGGTTCAGTTCGCTGCCGGGGCGTACGCGCGAAAAGACACCCTTGAGGTCAGGGTTGTTGGCGATGGTCATGGTGAGCATCTCGTCCATCGGCAGCTTGGCGTCGAGCACCACCATGGCGGTCATCAGCTTGGTGACCGAAGCGATGGGCACCACGCGGTCGGCGTGGCTGGAGTACAGCTCTTTGTTGGTATTCAGGTCGATCAGCAAGGCGCTGCCGGAAGCCAGGTGCAGTTTGGACGGGTCGCGTTGTGCCTGGGCCGGGGATTGTGCAGCAGCGGTCGACGGAAGGATCGCGGTTCCTGTGAGCGCCAGCAGCAGGCTGAGGATGGACAGGGAAGTTTTCACGTTGAGGCTCACTAATAGTTGGTATGTCGTTGGCTGTGCAAGGGTTTCCCCCGAAAACCGCTGCATTGTGGAGTATGGCTCAGCGGCTGTCGATTGCTCGTCCAGGCCCAGCGTCGAAATGAAAAAACCTTCATGCTGTATCGGTTTTTCCCGCCTGTTGCGACAAATGCTCCCCGCGCTTTCGCATAGGCGAAAAAAAGCCCGCCAAAGGCGGGCAGAAAGAAGCGTAAGGAGCAACGCACAACACATGAAACGGTCAACAAAAACGCTGGTCAGGCGGTAAGGGTGCCGGCCTGCAGCTGTTCGGCCATGGCCTGGGCCTTGGCGCGGGAATCCAGAGGGCCGCTGACGGGCTCGCCGTTGCGCATCAGGTACCAGCAGGCCAGCAGGCCTTGAGCGCGCAAGGGAGCAGGGACAGCACTGCCGACGACAGACATGATGTGGATAGTGGCCATGTTGGACCTCCTGTGAAACATGGCCCTACCTTACGCAGCAGCCGACGCTGTTTGAAATCAACTTGCTCGATAGTGGTCATTACTTTTTGTCAACGACAAGGGCAGGTCACCAGCGCGGCGGGCCGTAGTACACCGGCGGCGGGCCGTAGTAGCGGCGATACACCGGCGGTGGCGCGGGTACATAGCGCTCGACGACATAGGGCTGGTAATACACCGGCGGCGGGGGCGCCTGCACATAGACCGGAGGCGGCGGATAATAGGCCGGCTGGCGTTCGACATAGACGGTACGGTCATGGCCGCCGGATACTGCTGCCCCGACTACGGCCCCGACCACGGCTGCACCGAGTACAGGGCCTGGGCCCCAACCGCCGCCATGGGCGGCTGCCTGCCCGCTGACGGCCAGTGCGCCGACCAGCAGGGCGATTCCGGGGATGAGACGGTTCATGAATGAATCCTCGCGATGACCCCACATTTGGGGCTTATCAATAAGACCGCGAAATTGGTAAAGAGAGCACAGGCGCAAGGTAAAGGTTGTGTAAGGGGCGACTGACGGTCAGGTCTGGTACGCTCGCAGAAACGATTCAGTCATCAGCGACAGGAGCAGATATGGCGATTGCACCCAGCAGGGACACGACACTGTGCATTTCCCTGGCCGGACGCCCAGGCACTTTCGGTGTGCGTTTCCACAACCACCTCTACCAGCAGTTGGGGCTGGACTACTACTACAAGGCCATGACCACCCAGGACCTGCCTGCGGCAGTGAATGGCATCCGCGCCTTGGGTATCCGCGGCTGTGGTGTGTCCATGCCCTACAAAGAGGCGTGCATGGCCCTGGTGGACGAGATCGATCCCTCCGCGGCGGCTATCGAGTCAGTGAATACGCTGGTCAACACCGACGGTCACCTGAAAGCCTACAACACAGATTACCTGGCGGTGCGCCAACTGCTGGAGTCGCACGAGGTCGATCCGGCCACGGCCTTTGCCCTGCGCGGTAGCGGCGGCATGGCCAAGGCGGTGGCCAGTGCACTGCGCGACGCAGGTTTCAGCGAGGGTCTCATCATTGCCCGCAACGAGCAGGCCGGGCGGCAGTTGGCGGACACCTGTGGGTATCGCTGGCAGCGCGAGCTGGGCGACCTGTGCCCACCGATGCTGGTCAACGTTACCCCCATCGGCATGGCTGGCGGCCCGCAGGCGCAGGAGCTTGCCTTCTCTCGTGAGGCGGTCGAGGCTGCGCAACGGGTGTTCGACGTGGTGGCCATGCCGGCCATGACCCCGCTGATTCTTCTCGCCAAGGAGCTGGGCAAGCCGGTGATCACCGGACTCGATGTGATCGCGCTGCAGGCGCTGGAGCAGTTCGTGCTGTACACCGGCATCAGGCCGACGTTGGCGCAGGTGGAGAAAGCGGTCGCTTACGCGCGCGACGCCTGAACGGGTGCCATCACGGGGATCCCCGTGATGGCTTGAGTACCTCAGAAAACCTTTTGCCCGTTGTCCAGTCGCTCGTCCACCAAGGCGCGGCCGTGCGCGAGAGAAACGTGCTGGGCGTTTTCCAGGTCCGAGAAGAACTTCATCGGCATCGACAGGCGCCTGCTGGTATGGCCTTCGGGATCGGTGATCAGGCAGCCGGCGGCATAGGGCAGGGGAGAGTCGGGATGGGGCATCACACTGGCGGTGATGATGTGCTTGCGGTACTCACAGTGAAGGGTTTGCATCGTCCTTACCTCGCTGTGCTGGTTTGGAAGCGCTCACCTCTATGTACCACAGCGAGGGGCCGGAAGTTCCCGGCCCCGACGAGCGTAACCTGCGTCGGTCAGCCCTTCAGTTCGGTCGGCTGGATGACTTCGACCCAGTAGCCATCCGGGTCCTTGACGAACGCCAGGTGGTTCATGCGGCCATCCTGCAGGCGCTTCTGGAAAGGCACGCCCAGCGCTTCGAAGCGTGCACAGGCCACGCGTACGTCCGGCACCGAGATGCAGATGTGGCCAAAGCCGCGCGGATCGGTGTTGCCGTTGTGGTAGGCGAACTCGGCATCGTGCTCGGTGCCGTGGTTGTGGGTCAGCTCCAGCACACCCGGAATCGATTTCATCCACTGGTGACGTGCGGCGTCATCGGCAGGAATCTGTGCCGGGTCGACCAGGGCCAGGAAGTACAGGCTGAAGGCCGCCTCGGGGAAATCGCGCTTGTCTACCAGGCGAAAGCCCAGGACGCGGGTGTAGAAGTCCAGCGACTTCTCGATATCCTTGACCCGCAGCATGGTGTGGTTGAAGACGAATTGGGCGGTGGCGGTGTCTGGTTGGGCAGTGACGCCAGGCAGGATTTGCAGATCGTTCAGGCTCATGGGGGCTCCAGAGACAAGGCCGGCGCAGACAGCGCCGACGGTGAAAACAGGACGGCCATGATACGGCAGTGAAGCGATTGCGCAAATGAAAGCGCCCTGCACGAGGCAGGGCGCTGGAATTAGAGGCCCGCATGTGCGGGCGCGTGATGGGGTCGCTAGTCCTTTAGCTGGTTCGATACTCACCCAGGCGATGTGAAAAAACTGTGAAGCAGGCGTGGATGTTTCATCAGCGTACCCAGGATTCCACCGTGGCCGCGCCGTACTGTTGCTTCCACGCTTTCAAGCCACGGTGGTTGCCACCCTTGGTCTCGATCAGCTCGCCGGTGTGCGGGTTCTCGTAGACCTTCACCACGCGCGGGCGGCGTTGTTGCTTGGCAGGGCTGGCCGAGGTTCTCGCGCTGGCTTTCTGGCTCTTGGGGTCGAGGATCGCGACAATGTCGCGCAAGCCCTTGTCGTAGCTTTTCATCAGCCCGAGCAGTTTCTGCTCGAACTCGATCTCGCGTTTAAGGCTGGCGTCCTTTTTCATTGTCTCCAGTTGCGCGATTTGCTCCTGAAGTGCTTTTTCGGCCGCACGAAACTCTGCAAGTCTGGACACTTTCATCACTCCTGTCAGTCAGCCGTGGCATGGCGTGACGAACATGCAACAGTAATAAACGCCGGCCACGCGGATGGGTGAAACTGTTCGCTGAACAAGAGTGTAGACGTGGCCCGGTGTTCGGTAAACCTCAAACTTTTAGCGGCAAGTAAGGAACTTTCAGCGCACCGCGCACCGCAAACTCAGTGTGTTTTCCGGGTGTCTGCGACAACGCTCATACCATGGTCCAATGGCCCGAGGTAGAGCACCCGAGGGAAAATGGCCCGTAGTCTTCATTTAATGTCGAGTACGTCGTGGCACGGGTGCCCGATAGTGCATCAGCATGTTTCTCGTCTTTTCTGGATGTTCCCCTGCATGTTCTCTCCCTTTCCTCTCGCCCCTGGCCGCAGTGTTGCCGGCCTGTCCTTGTTGTGCGCGGCAGCCGGTGCACAGGCCGGTGGTTTTTTCGAAGACAGTCACGCCAAGCTCGAGGCGCGCAATGTCTATTTCAATCGGGACTTTCGTGACGGCCACAGCAGTTCCAGCCAGGGGGCTTCCAAGCGCGAGGAATGGGCGCAGGGCTTTATCCTCGATGCCCGTTCGGGCTATACCGACGGCACGGTCGGGTTCGGTGTCGATGCGCTGGGCATGCTCGGTTTCAAACTCGATTCCAGCCCCGCCGACAGCAACAGTGGGCTGCTACCCTCCAGCGGGCACGACCCGCGCCATTCTGCCGATCAGTACGCCAAGCTGGGTGTGGCGGCAAAGGTCAAGGTGTCCAGGACGGTGCTGCGCTATGGTGCGATGATGCCGGACATGCCGCTGCTCAAGTACAACGATGGTCGCCTGCTGCCCACCCTGTTCCATGGTGCGATGCTGACCTCCGAAGAAGTGCGCGACCTGAAGTTCACCGTGGCCCGCCTGGACAAGTACACCGCACGAGACTCCAGCGACCGCAAGGATATTCGCGTGCACTGCAAGAACAAGCGTTACGCCTGCGATATTGAGGCCGACCACTTCGATCTGGCGGGCGTCGACTACCGCGTCAATGATCGCCTCAGCGCCCAGTACCAGGTGTCGAAGCTGGAGAACATCTATCGCCAGCATTTCCTCGGGTTGGTCGCCACGCAGCCCTTGGCGGTGGGCGCGGTTTCGGCGGATGTGCGCTTGATCAAGAGCGACGATACCGGCAACGCCCGTGCCGGCGAGATCGAACACCGCGCGTTCAGCGGCATGCTCGGCTACAGCCTGGGCGGGCACAAGGTCAGTGCCGGCTGGCAACGCATGTATGGCGACAGTGCCATGCCTTACCTGGATGGCAGCAACCCGTATCTGGTCAACTATGCCCAGGTCAACGATTTCGCTGCGGCCGGTGAGCGCTCCTGGCAATTACGCTATGACTATGATTTCAAGGCACTGGGTATTCCCGGTTTGAGCTTCTTCACTCGCTATATCAACGGTGACCATATCCAGGTGCCCGGCAGCAGCGCCCAAGGCAAGGAATGGGAGCGTGACAGCGAACTCAAGTACCAAGTCCAGGGCGGCACCTTCAAAGACCTCAGCGTGCGTCTGCGTAACTCCACGTATCGCAGCAACTATGAACGATGGGCGCGCGACATGGACGAGACCCGGGTCATCGTCAGTTACAACTTCTCGGTGTTCTGAGGCACTTTGCCAAATGCCGCCGGGCGATGAACAATGATCGGCGGCAAGGGCAGCGAGGCAGTGCCATGAAGCAACTTCTGTTGATCGGTATAGGCCCGGGCGACCCCCGTCAGGTCACTTTCGAGGCCGTCGATGCGTTGCGCCGTGCAACGGTGTTCTTCGTGCTCGACAAGGGCGGCGACAAGGATGAGCTGTTGCGGCTGCGCAAACTCATTCTTGAGCGCTATGTTCCCGAGGGAAAGTATCGCCTGGTGCAGGTGGAGGATCCGCGCCGGGATGGGCAGGCCCAGGACTATGTCGGCGCGGTGCAGGACTGGCACCGTGCGCGCGCAGCCCTGTATGCCCGGATGTTCGAGGATGAACTGGGTGAAGACGATGTCGGTGCCTTTCTGCTGTGGGGCGAGCCGGGCCTGTATGACAGCACCTTGCGCATTCTTGACCGGGTGCGCGAACGCGGGGTGGCGCTGCAGCTTGAAGTCATCCCCGGGATCAGCAGTGTCCAGGCCTTGGCCGCGCGGCACCGGATCGCGCTGAACCGCATTGGTGAGCCGCTGACCGTACTGCCGGGGCGGCGCCTGGCCGAGCAGGCGGTGATCGACAACGTGGTGGTGATGCTCGACGGACAGTGCGCGTTCACCGCGCTGGATGACCCGGGCCTGACGATCTACTGGGGGGCTTATCTGGGAACGGCAGACGAGATTCTGGTGGCGGGCAAGCTGGCGGAGGTCAAGACACATATCGTGCAAGTGCGCGAGGACGCGCGGCGGCGCAAGGGCTGGATCATGGATACCTACCTGTTGCGCCGGGAAGGGTGAGGCCGAGGTCAGGGCACCCCGAGGATCCCCACGACCTTGTCACGCAGTTGGTCGATGCTGAATGGCTTGCCGATCAGATGCATGCCCTCGGACACACTGACGTTCTCGGCGTAGCCGCTGGCGAACAGCACCGGCAGCAGGGGCCGGATTTCCCGAGCTTTGGCCGCCAGCTCGTCGCCGCGCATGTCGGGGAGGCCGACATCGGTCATCAGCAGCGCCAGGGGCTGCGCGGTATCTTCAAGAATCTTCAAGGCTTCGGTGGCGTCCTGCGCCTCGATGGTGGTGTAGCCCAACTCGTCGAGCACTTCGACCATCAGCATACGAACGATGTCGTCGTCTTCGACTACCAGAAGGTGCATGGTTTGAATCCTGTCGCGTAAGGGAAATGTCTTTACTCTGTGCCTGCCGCACGGGCAGAAGTTCCTTCAGGATAGCGGCCCCTGCAATTGGATGGAACGATTGGCCGCGGATACCTTCAAATACTGGCTAAATGCCCTGCCAGATCAGGCAAAGCTGGTTAGACTCGTACCAGGTGCGAGGGTGGCAGCGGCATACAACAATGACTGAATGTAGTGGCCACACACTGTTCAATGGACTTATTTCGCTCGGGCGTTATCAGATGATTCAAGCAGCCTCCATGGATCAACGCAGCTTTCGCAAGCTGCTGAGCCGTAACGTCGGCCTCCCGTTGGGTGTCGGCCTGCTGGGCGCCGTCGCCTTTGTCGCGGTGATCAACTATTTGCTCTCGGCCATGCAATGGGTCGAGCACACCGATCGGGTGATCGGCAATGCCAACGAAACGGTCAAGCTGTCGATCGATATGGAAACCGGCATGCGCGGCTTCCTGATCACCGGCGACGAGCGCTTCCTCGACCCCTACGAGGTGGCCAAGCCGAGAATCTTCAGCAGTTTGGACAGCCTGCGTGGCATGGTCCTGGACAACCCACCGCAGGTCGATCGTATCGACCGCCTGGTGGCGCTTCAGCGTGCCTGGAACGAGTTCGGTAGCGAACTGATCAAGGCGCGCCGCGACCAGGGCGATTTTCGCGGTGTGATCGGCAGTGGTCGTGGCAAGCGCATCACTGACGAAATCCGCAAGGAATTCGACGACTTCGTTGCCACCGAGCAGCAGCTGCGCATGGCGCGCAACGAGACGGTCAGCACGGTCACCATCACCGCGATCAGCGCATTCGTGCTGTTCATCGTCGGCCTCAGTGCGCTGCTGGCCTACCTGGGGCGGCGTGACCTGTTGGCGCTGTCGGAAAGCTACGTCAGCAACCTGCAGGCCCAGCAGCGTTCGGCCGAGCGTCTTGAACACCAGGCCTGGTTACGCAACGGACAGACCCAGTTGTCGCAGGAGGTCCTAGGGCAACTGACGCTGACCATGCTGGGCGACAATATCCTGCGCTTTTTTGCCGGCTACCTGGGCAGTGTGGTCGGTGCACTCTACATCCGCGATTCCCATGGCCGCCTGGTGCGCGTGGCCAGCTACGGGCTCGACGCCGAGCAGCAAGGGCGCGAACAGGTGATGGCCGAGCACGATGGCCTGCTGGCCCAGGTGGTGCGCGAGCGTCGCGTGCTGCGCCTGGATGACCTGCCGCAGGATTACTACCGGTTGAGCTCCGGCCTGGGCAGCGGGCTGCCGCGCAGCGCTATGCTGGCGCCGGCCAGCGACAACAACCAGGTCAATGGCGTACTCGAGCTGGGCTTCCTGCGACCGTTGCAGGAGCGGGATGTCGAGTTGCTGGAACGGATCGCCGACAACCTCGGCATCTCCCTGGAGAGCGCGCGCTATCGCCAGCGCCTGCAGGAAGTGCTTGCCGAGACCCAGCAGTTGAATGAAGAACTGCAGGTCCAGCAAGAGGAGCTCAAGACTGCCAACGAGGAGCTCGAAGAGCAGTCGCGGGTGCTCAAGGAGTCCCAGGCCCACCTGGAGACCCAGCAGGCCGAGCTCGAGCAGACCAACGAGCAACTGGCCGAGCGCACCGTGGCCCTGGACCGCAAGAACAGCGAGCTCAATGCTGCGCAAATGGAACTGCAGGCACGTGCCGAGGACTTGCAGCGTTCCAGCAAGTACAAGTCCGAATTCCTCGCCAATATGTCCCATGAGCTGCGCACGCCGCTCAACAGTTCGCTGATCCTGGCCAAGTTGCTGGCCGAGAACGGTGAGGGCAACCTCAGCCAGGAACAGGTCAAGTTCGCTGAATCGATCTATTCGGCCGGTAACGACCTGCTCGACCTGATCAACGATATCCTCGATATCGCCAAGGTCGAGGCTGGCAAGCTCGAAGTACGTCCGGAGACCACCCAGGTGGTGCGCCTGGTCGAAGGACTGCGCGGCATGTTCCAGCCGCTGGCCGATGACAAGGGCCTGAGTTTCGAGGTGAAGCTGGAGTCGCAGGTGCCGGCGACCCTGTTTACCGACCGACAGCGTCTGGAGCAGATACTCAAGAACCTGCTGTCCAACGCCATCAAGTTCACCGAGCGTGGCCAGGTGAGCCTGAACATCAGTCATCAGGTCGGCATCGGCATCGTATTTGCCGTGCGTGACAGCGGTATCGGTATCGCCGCCGACCAGCAACAGGCAATCTTCGGTGCCTTCCATCAGGTCGACGGCACCAGCAACCGCCGCTATGGCGGCACCGGTTTGGGCCTGTCGATCTCACGCGACCTGGCGCACTTGCTCGGTGGCCAGATCAGTGTCGACAGCAGTCCCGGTCAGGGCAGCGTGTTCAGCCTGATCATTCCCGAACGCTACGAATCGGTCGATAACCAGGAAGAGGTCCATAGCCTGCGCCCGACCCTCGATCAGTTGCCGCCGGCACCACGCGCGCTGGCTGCACCGCAGCAACCGCTACCGATTCCGGCATTTGCCGACGACCGCGAGCAGGCGCCGTTCGCCAATCGCTGCATCCTGGTGATCGAGGACGAGCCGAACTTCGCCCGGATCCTCTACGACCTGGCCCACGAACTGGACTATAACTGCCTGGTCGCCCATGGCGCCGATGAAGGTTTCGCCCTGGCGGCACAGTACGTGCCTGATGCCGTGCTGCTGGACATGCGTCTGCCTGACCATTCCGGGCTTACCGTGCTGCAGCGCCTCAAGGAACAGGCCAACACCCGGCACATCCCCGTGCACATCATCTCGGTGGAAGACCGCGTCGAGGCCGCCATGCACATGGGCGCGGTAGGCTACGCGGTCAAGCCGGCCAGCCGCGAGGAGCTCAAGGAGGTGTTCGGTCGCCTGGAAGCCAAGCTGACCCAGAAGCTCAAGCACATCCTGCTGGTGGAGGACGACGACCTGCAGCGCGAGAGCATCGCCCGGCTGATTGGCGACGACGACATCGAGATCACCGCGGTGGCCCTGGCCCAGGAGGCCCTGGAACTGCTGCGCGAGAACATCTATGACTGCATGATCATCGACCTCAAGCTGCCCGACATGCTCGGCAACGAGTTGCTCAAGCGCATGACCGCCGAAGACATCCGCAGCTTCCCGCCAGTGATCGTCTATACCGGGCGTAACCTGACCCGCGAGGAAGAGGCCGACCTGCTCAAGTACTCGCGCTCGATCATCATCAAGGGCGCGCGTTCGCCGGAGCGTCTGCTGGACGAGGTGACGCTGTTCCTGCACAAGGTCGAATCGCAACTGTCCCACGAGCGCCAACGCATGCTGAAGACGGCACGCAGCCGCGACAAGGTGTTCGAGGGGCGCAAGATCCTGCTGGTGGACGACGATGTGCGTAACATCTTCGCCCTGACCAGTGCCCTGGAGCACAAGGGCGCCATCGTCGAGATCGGGCGCAACGGCCGCGAAGCGCTGGAGCGCCTCGAACAGCACGAGGATATCGACCTGGTGCTGATGGACGTGATGATGCCGGAAATGGACGGCTATGAAGCGACCCGCCTGATCCGCCAGCAGGCACGCTGGCGCAAGCTGCCGATCATCGCCGTGACGGCCAAGGCCATGAAGGATGACCAGCAGCGTTGCCTGCAGGCGGGCGCCAACGATTACCTGGCCAAGCCGATCGACCTGGACCGCCTGTTCTCCCTGATCCGCGTCTGGCTGCCGCAACTGGAGCGAATTTGACTAGCGAACGCAACACCGATATCGAGATCCGGCTGCTGATCGAGGCGATCTACCTCAAGTACAGCTACGACTTCCGTGATTACTCAGGCGCTTCGATCAAGCGCCGGATCCTCCATGCCCTGCGTCAGTTCGACTGCCGTACCGTGACTGCGCTGCAGGAGCGAGTACTGCACGACCCAGGCATGTTCATGCAGTTGCTGCAATACCTGACGATCCCGGTCAGCGAGATGTTCCGCGACCCAGGCCACTTCCTCGCCCTGCGCGAGGAGGTGGTGCCGCTGCTGCGCACCTGGCCATCACTGAAGATCTGGATCGCCGGTTGCAGCACGGGGGAGGAGGTGTATTCCATGGCCATCCTGCTACGTGAGGAAGGGTTGCTGGAGCGCACCATCATCTACGCTACCGACATCAACCCAAGTTCCCTGGAGAAGGCCAAGCAGGGCATCTATTCGATGCAGAGCCTGCGTGAGTACGAGGAGAACTACCGCAAGGCCGGAGGGCGGCGCGACTTTTCCGAGTACTACACCGCCGCCTACGGCAACGCGATCATGGACAGCAGCCTGCGCGACAACGTGACCTTCGCCGACCATAGCCTGGCCACCGACAGCGTGTTTTCCGAAACCCAGTTGGTGTCATGCCGCAATGTGCTGATCTATTTCAACAAGGACTTGCAGGACCGCGCCCTGGGGCTGTTCCACGAGTCGCTGTGCCATCGCGGCTTCCTGTTCCTGGGCAGCAAGGAGTCGGTGGATTTCTCGGCCTATAGTGACCGCTTCGAGCCTTTGGTAAGGCCCGAGCGGATCTACCGCAAGACATGAACGGCGTGCGCGCAGTGGTCATCGGCGCCTCGGCCGGCGGCGTCGCGGCCTTGTTCGAAGTGCTTGGCGCCTTGCCTCAAGGTTTTGCCCAGCCGGTGCTGTGTGTGCTGCACCTGCCGGATGATCGCCACAGCCAACTGGCCGAAGTGCTGCAGCGCCGGGTGAATCGCCCGGTGCGCGAGGCTCGTGACAAGGAACGGATAGAGGCCGGGCAGATCTATGTTGCAGCGCCCGGTTATCACTTGTCGGTGGAGCGCGACCTGAGTTTGTCGCTGAGCCAGGAGGCACCGGTACACTTTTCACGCCCGGCGATCGACTTCCTCTTCGCCTCGGCTGCCGATGCCTATTGCGAAGGGCTGCTCGGCGTGCTGCTCACCGGTGCCAACGAAGATGGCGCCGAGGGCCTAGCCTACATCAAGAAGTGCGGAGGCCGGACCGTGGTCCAGGACCCCCGCGACGCACAGGTTGCGCTGATGCCCGAGGCCGCACTGGCCCTGCATTGCCCCGACCATATTCTTTCTCTGAGCGGTATCGGACAGTTGCTCGCCACCCTGGAACCCAGCGCATGCTAAGCCACATCATCGCCAAACTGCTGATCGTCGACGATCTGCCGGAAAACCTGCTGGCCCTCGATGCCCTGATCCAGGGTGAGGACCGTGAGGTGCACCGCGCCCAGTCGGCCGAGCAGGCCTTGTCGCTGCTGCTCGAGCACGAGTTCGCCCTGGCCATCCTCGATGTGCAGATGCCGGGCATGAATGGCTTCGAGCTGGCCGAGCTGATGCGCGGCATGGAGAAGACCAAGAACATTCCGATCGTCTTCGTCAGCGCTGCTGGCCGCGAGATGAACTACGCCTTCAAGGGCTACGAGAGCGGCGCGGTGGACTTCCTGCACAAGCCGTTGGACACCCAGGCGGTCAAGAGCAAGGTGTCGGTGTTCGTCGACCTTTATCGTCAGCGCCAGGTGCTCGGTCGTCAGTTGGAAGCGCTCGAGCGCAGCCGGCAGGAGCAGGAGCAACTGCTGGCCCAGCTGCAGGTGGCGCGCAGCGAACTGGAGCGTGCGGTGCGCATGCGCGATGACTTCATGTCGATCGTCTCCCACGAGGTACGCACGCCGCTCAATGGCCTGATCCTGGAGACCCAACTGCGCAAGATGCATTTGTCGCGTGGCAACCTCGCGGCGTTCAGCGAAACCCACCTGAAGGCGATGGTCGAGCGCGACGAACGGCAGATCAACAGCTTGATCCGGCTGATCGAGGACATGCTCGATGTGTCGCGCATCCGCACCGGCAAGCTGTCGATCCGCCCGCGGCCGTTCGATCTGTCGCAGTTGGCGCGCGGGCTGGTGGAGAACTTCGCGGCCCAGGCAACGGCGCTGGATACCCACATCGAACTGCAACGCTGCGAGGTGCTGCAGGGGGAGTGGGACGAGTTCCGTATCGAGCAGGTGCTGGCCAACCTGCTGTCCAATGCCTTGCGCTATGGTGAGCGACGCCCGGTCCAGGTGCGGGTGTTCGAGCAAAGCGGCATGGCCTGTGTGCAGGTTCAGGATCACGGCATTGGCATCAGTACCGCCAACCAGCAGCGGATCTTCCAGCAGTTCGAGCGGGTTGCGGCGCATCAGGCCAGTGGTGGGCTGGGGCTGGGATTGTATATCTCCGAGCAGATCGTGCAGGCCCACGGTGGACGAATCCAGGTCGAGAGCGAAGAGGGGCAAGGTGCGACCTTCAGCATCCTGCTGCCGCTGGCGACGGCCGATCAACAAAGTGACCAGGCACAGGCAACCTCTGTGTGACCTGGTGGTCAGATGGCCAACTATTTGAAATTCAAGGCGTTGTGATGAGCGAAGATGCACAAGATGTGGTGCTGGTGGTCGAGGACGAACCGATCATTCGGATGATCCTGCGCGACTACCTGGCAGGCGAGGGCTACCACGTGTTGGTCGCCGAAGACGGTGAGCAGGCGTTCGCGATTCTGGCGAGCAAGCCGCACCTGGACCTGATGGTCACGGACTTTCGCCTGCCAGGCGGGATTTCCGGGGTGGAGATCGCCGAACCCGCGGTCAAGCTGCGACCGGATCTCAAGGTGATCTTCATCAGCGGCTATCCCGCAGAGATCCTCGAGTCGGGCAGCCCGATCGCGCGCAAGGCGCCGATCCTGGCCAAACCGTTCGACCTCGACACCCTGCATCAACAGATCCAGGCATTGCTCAGATAATGGGGCTTATACCGCCTTGGTGTTGAGCAACCGCACACCCAGCCCGATGAACAGCGCGCCCGTGGCGCGTTTGAACCAGGCTGCCAGGCGCGACGCCTTCAGGCGTTGACCGAAGCGGTAGGCGGTGAAGCAGTAGAACGAATGCACCAGCCCGACGATGGCCGCGATACTGATGAACATTGCCGCGAACTGGCCGAAGATCGGCCGGCCAGGTTCGAGGAATTGCGGCAGGAAGGCGCAGAAGAACACCAGGGTCTTGGGATTGCTCGCCGACACCAGGAAGGCCTCGACGCCGATCCGCCATTTCGCTCGAGGGGCGACCGGTGTGATTTCGCCTGCAGGCAGCTTGGGCTTGTCCCGTGACAGCAACTGCCGCAGGCCAAGGTAGATCAGATACCCGGCGCCCACCAGCTTCAACGCCAGAAATGCCGCTGGCAGCGAGATCAACAGCGCACCGACACCCATCGCCACACCGCTGATCAGCAGCAACTGCGCACTGAGGTTGCCCAGCAGCGTCATGCCCATGCCGGACGGGCCGTAACGCAGGGCGTTGCGTACGGTCAGCAGGACGTTGGGGCCAGGGGTGAGCGAGGTGATCAGGTAGGCCAGTGAAAACGTCAGCCAGAGGTGCAGTGCCATGGAGTGCGGTCCTTCGCAGGGGAAAGCCTCAAGATGCCAGCAATCGGCGCCGGATGCCATGGCAATGGGTATTTCTGCACTGTCCGTACCTGACAGAAGGCGTCGCTACCAGAGCGCCACGGCGCCCGCTGCAATGACCCGTCCAAATACTTCGAGCGCCTTGTCCACATCAGCTTCGGTGCTGTAGCGCCCCAGGCTGATGCGTACGCTGCTGCGTGCCTGCTGCTCGCTCAGCCCCAGGGCCAGCAGCACGTGGGACGCGGCGTTGCTGGCCGAGTTGCACGCCGAGGTCGTGGAGATGGCCAGTTCGCTCGCCAGTGCCGCACTGCTGAAGCCCTTGGCCTCGATGCACAGGTTCAAGGTGTGCGGGATACGTTGCTCGGCGCACCCGTTGAGGCTCACACCTGGCAAGGCCAGCAGGCCGCCACGCAGGCGTTGCGACAGTGCCTGGATCCGTTGGTGCTCGCTTGCGGCCAGGGAACCGGCCAGGGCGAAGGCACTCCCCATGCCGACGATCTGATGCCCCGGCAGCGTGCCGGAGCGCAGCCCGCCTTCGTGGCCGCCCCCATGCATCTGCGCATGCAGGCAGGGGCGAGCACGGCTGCCGACGTACAGCGCGCCAATGCCCTTGGGGCCGTAGACCTTGTGTGCGGAAAATGACATCAGGTCGACGGCTTGTCGCGCCAGATCGATGTTGACCTTGCCCACGGCCTGGGCGGCATCCACATGCAGCAGTGCGCCGTGTTCGCGGACGCATTCGCCGATCCGGGTGAAGTCGGTGATGGTGCCCAGCTCGTTGTTGACCGCCATCAACGACACCAGACGAGTGTCGCCACGCAGGGCGGCCTGGACGACCTCTGGCTGTATCAGCCCCTGTGCATCCGGCACCAGCCTTGTGACCGCCCAGCCCTGACGCTCCAGTTCGGCGACAGTGTCGAGCACGGCCTTGTGTTCCAACTGGCTGGTGATCAAGTGGCCTGGCTGGCCGGCGCCCTGGGCGATGCCCTTGAGGGCGAGGTTGTTCGACTCGGTGGCACCGGAGGTCCATACCAGCGATTCGGTCGCCGCGCCGACCTGCTCGGCGACCTGGCGGCGGGCCTGTTCCACCAGCTCGCGGGCGGCCTGGCCATAGGCGTGACCGCTGGACGCAGGATTGCCGAAATGAGCCTGGCGGCCCATGCAGTCAAGCATGCTTTCGATGACCCGGTCATCGACCGGGGTGGTGGCGGCGTAGTCGAGGTACAGCGGCAAGTTGTGCATCAGGCGGGTCCGTGCGGGCAGAGGCTGAGGAATGTCAGCATGCTAGGGGAACCGCGGGGGAATGAGTTTTCCTTGTTTTCGCCTTTTTCAGCGGTTGATGGAAATATTTTTCGTCGCAAGGCCGGTCAGGAGAAAACTATTCTGGCCGGCCTTGCATCAAAGCCTCCAGCATCCTTCGAAGCGTTCGCAAACGCCATATTGCCGGTCAAGCTGCGCCATGGCCCGCAGGTGTTCGAGCTTCGCTTCAGCGGTGACCTGGCGGTAGACCCGCACGTAGTAACGGCCCATGTCGCGCATGCGTACCTCGCGGCCGTTGTAGCGATTACCCGGTTCCAGGCCCGCCCAGATCTGCAACTGCTGATCCTGCACGCTGTTGAGGTATTGGCGATTATTGTCGCGGAATCTGGCCTGGGTGAGGGCCTTGACCTGGCCAAGGGCTTGCTCGAAATGCTGCAGATTGGCGCGGTACTGGTCCCAGTAGGCATCGGGCAGCGTGGCATTGCCCAAGGCCTGGCGACGTTCGGCGATCTGCCGATCGGCCGGAGGTTGCTGCAGGTTGCTGGCTTGCAGTATGTCGATCACTGCGCCGGACGAGGTGAGGCTGTCATTGATAAGGCCTTCGATCATTGCGCTGCGTTGCACGGAGGCGGGCAGTGGAGTGGGCGGTAGCGGGAACAGCGGGGAGGTGCCGCTACAGCTTGCCAGGGGCTCATCGCTCAGTGGGTAGGGGATGCGAACATCCTTGCCGTCGATGCGTTGCAGGCGGGTGAGTTGAAGCATGCAGTAACCGTCGCTGCGATCGACGCTCACTTCGTATTCCGAACCGGCGGCGGGGGTGAAGGTGACCCCGATCGAGCAAGGCGCGCCACCGGTGCTCAAGGTGTTGGCAAATAGATAGAGTGGCTGGTCGGGCTCCAGGCGGATCTCCAGGTAGCCACGGGTGTCGGCGGTGGGCGGCACGCGCATGTCGGCGCGGCGTCGAGTGTCTCTGGCCAGGAAATTGTTGAGCAGGCCGGTGGTGCTGCCCTCGCACCGGGGACCTCGGTAGACATCCAGCGTCGAGTTGGAAGTGTTGGCGACGTAGCGCAGTTTCGACGCGTCAGTGCGGCTGCTGTCCTGGTAGGTGCCGTTGAAGCTGCAGGCGCCGAGCAGTGTGCAGGCGGCAACCAGAGTGATGGAGCGTGCTGCGGTGGCGAGCATGATCGTCCTTGAGCGTTGGGTGAGGGCGGTGCAGATGCTAGAGGTGATGGCACAGTTCGTCCAGTGTGCCATCATCGACTGCGCCGCCTGGGCTTCAGTCGACAGCGGCCTGCGTGGCAATCTCCCGCTCATCCTGTGCCACCACCTGCTGGCACAGCTCGATGATCTGTTCGCGCATCCAGCGGTTGGCCGGGTCCTGATCAGTGCTTTCATGCCAGTACAAGTGCGTTTCCAGTGGCGGGACTTCTACCGGCAGCGTCAGGTAGCGCAACTGATGGCGGCGTGCGAAGCGCTCGGGTACGGTCATCACCATGTCGGTCTGCTGCAGCACCTGTGAGGCCATCAGGTAGTGTTGCGAGCGCAGCGCGATCTTGCGCTGCACGCCCATCTTGCCCAGCGCCAGATCGACGTAGCCCAGGCCGTTGCGACGGCTGGAAATATGGATATGGGTCATGCCCAGGTAGCTATCGAGCGTCAGCTTGGCCTCGCCCAGCGGGTGGCCCTGGCGCAGGGCGCAGACATAGCGATCCTGCATCAGCTTGACGTGGCGGACCTGGGGGTCGGTGTTCAGCGGAGCATCGACGGCGAAGTCCAGGCGGCCTGCGGCCAGCTCCTTGGTGGTCTCGCGGCGCTTGCACAGGAAGCTCTCGATCACCACACCCGGCGCCAGGCGGCGCAAGCGCTGGAACAGCAGAGGCAGGACCACCGCCTCGGTGAGGTCGGTCATGCTGATGCGGAAGGTCTTGCTGGCCTGCTGCGGATTGAAGATTCGGCTTTCCTGCACCGAAGTGCGCAGCAGGGCCAGGGCGTTACGCACCGGCCCGATGATGTTCTGCGCCATCGGTGTCGGCACCATGCCTTGGGCGGTGCGCACGAACAGTGGGTCGTTGAAGGTTTCGCGCAGGCGCGACAGGGCGTTGGAAACGGCAGGTTGAGTGATGCCGACGATCTGCCCGGCACGGGTCAGGTTTGCTTCGGTGTAGATGGCGTCGAAGACGATGAACAGGTTGAGATCGACCTTGCTGAGGTTCATAGGGGCGCCACGCGTTGTTGATGTTATTCGTCGATCATATATCGGTTATGAATGTTAATACACGCGGAAAATAGACTAGGTGGATTGACCTGGGCTGCTCTAGGCTCTGTGCATGTTCTTCATTCCGCAAAGGTAGCCCAGATGGATTTCGCCTATACGCCCAAGGTCCAGGCTCTGCGCGAGCGCGTCACCGCGTTCATGGACACCCATGTCTACCCCGCCGAAGCCGTGTTCGAGCGTCAGGTTGCCGAAGGTGATCGCTGGCAGCCCACTGCGATCATGGAAGAGCTCAAGGCCAAGGCCCGGGCCGAAGGGCTGTGGAACCTGTTCTTGCCCGAGTCCGAGTACGGCGCGGGGCTGACCAACCTGGAATACGCACCGTTGGCCGAGATCATGGGCCGTTCGCTGCTGGGGCCGGAGCCGTTCAACTGCTCGGCGCCGGATACCGGCAACATGGAGGTCCTGGTGCGTTATGGCAGCGAGGCGCAGAAACAGCAGTGGCTGGAACCACTGCTGCGCGGCGAAATCCGCTCGGCGTTTGCCATGACCGAACCTGACGTGGCCTCGTCCGATGCCACCAACATGGCTGCCACCGCCGTGCGTGATGGTGACGAGTGGGTGATCAACGGGCGCAAGTGGTGGACCTCCGGCGCCTGCGACCCGCGCTGCAAGGTGATGATCTTCATGGGGCTGTCGAACCCCGATGGCCCGCGCCACCAGCAGCACTCGATGGTGCTGGTGCCCACCGATGCTCCCGGGGTGAAGATCGTTCGCCCGCTGCCGGTGTTCGGTTACGACGACGCGCCCCATGGTCATGCCGAGGTGCTGTTCGACAACGTGCGCGTGCCTTACGACAACGTCATCCTCGGCGAAGGGCGTGGTTTCGAGATTGCCCAGGGGCGCCTGGGGCCAGGCCGTATCCACCATTGCATGCGGTCGATCGGCATGGCTGAACGTGCCCTGGAGCTGATGTGCAAGCGTGCGGTAAGCCGCACCGCGTTCGGTCGCCCGCTGGCCCGGCTGGGCGGCAATGTCGACAAGATCGCCGACTCGCGGATGGAAATCGATATGGCGCGCCTGCTGACCCTCAAGGCGGCGTACATGATGGACACCGCCGGCAACAAGGTGGCGCGTAGCGAGATTGCCCAGATCAAGGTGGTGGCGCCGAATGTCGCGCTCAAGGTGATCGACCGGGCGATCCAGATTCATGGTGGTGCGGGTGTTAGCGGCGACTTCCCGCTGGCCTACATGTATGCCATGCAGCGTACCTTGCGCCTGGCCGACGGGCCCGATGAAGTGCACCGGGCGGCGATCGGCAAGTACGAGATCGGCAAGTATGTGCCCAAGGAGATGCTGCGCAGCGGGCAGTAAGCCCGCTGGGCATGTACGTGCCGTCAAGGGCCGGTGTGGTTCGTGGCAGGGGCCGTGGATGATCCTGGCGCGGCGTCGCCAGGGGGCGCTTCGGCCTTGCTCGGGCTCTCTTGGGCCAAGGCAGGTTCTTGCCTTTCGCTGGCTCGGGTCTTGAACAGCGACAGCACCACGCCGCCCAGCAGCAACCCGAATGTCACGCCCAGCGACAGCAGCGCGGGCACCTTGCCCACCAACCCGTGGTAGAAGATCTTGCAACCGATGAAGATCAGCACCATCGCCAGGGCGTACTTGAGGTAGACGAAGCGGTGCATCAACGCTGACAGGGCGAAGTACAGCGAGCGCAGGCCAAGGATGGCGAAGATGTTCGAGGTGTAGACGATGAACGGATCCTGGGTGATGGCGAAGATCGCCGGCACGCTGTCGACGGCAAACACCAGGTCGGCCAGTTCGATCAGCACCAGGGCGAGAAACAGTGGAGTGGCGTAACGCAACGCCTTGCTCTGGCCGGGTGGCGTGAGACGGACGAAGAAGTGCTTGCCATGGATCTGGTCAGTGACCCGCATGTGCCTGCGCACGAAGCGCAGCACCGGGTTGTTGGCCAGATCCGGACGGCTGTCTTCCCTGGAAAGCGCCATCTTCACCCCGGTGAACAGCAGGAACGCACCGAACAGGTAGAGCACCCAGGCGAAGTTCTGTACCAGCGCAGCGCCCACGCCAATCATGATCGCACGCAGGACTACCACGCCGAGGATACCCCAGAACAGCACGCGGTGCTGGTAACGGCGAGGGATGGCGAAGAAGCTGAAGATCATCGCCATGACGAACACGTTGTCCATCGACAGCGACTGCTCGACCAGGAAGCCCGTGTAGAACTCCAGTGCCGACTGGGCGCCGAGCTCGTACCACACCCATACCCCGAACAGCACGCCCACGCTGAAATAGCCCGAGTACAGCAGCAGGCTTTCACGCATTTCGATTTCACGTTCCTGGCGGTGCAGCACGCCCAGGTCGAGGACCAGCAGGGCGATGACGATGGTGACGAAGACCAGCCATAACCAAGTGCTGGTGCCGAGCAGGGGGGTTGTGAGGAATGTCTGCAGAGCTGTCATGAGCCCCTCCTTGATTGTCGACGTTGCATGGCAACAGTGATTCCGACATGGCGGCGCAAACCGTCAGAGGGGCCCGGCATCACATGGGTGTAAGCCTAGTCCATGGAGTGCCGGGGCCAAGGGGAGGGGTGTTACATTTCTTTGCCTGATTAGGGTTTCCCGAGCGCGTCGACGACTTTGCGCGCCACTTCGGACGGCATCCAGGCTTCCCAGACCTGCGGATGCTCGCGCAGAAATACCTTGGCCGCCTCCCGCGGGTCCTGGCGTTTCTCGCTCATGATGGCCAAGGCCTGATTGAGGGTGTCGATTGGCAAGTCGACTTTTTCGAACAGGGCCACCAGGTCCGGGTATTGCGTCTTGAAAGCCCGCGATACGCCAATCGACAGTTTGGCGGGCAGCGAACTGCTGCCGCGTGGGGCGGGATTGGCCGGGTCGGTCAAAGTGGCCCAGGCCTGGGCATCGTAAGGCGGCTCTTCCAGGCGTACGAGGTCGAAGCGGCCCATCAGGGGCGTGGGGCTCCAGTAATAGAACAGCACGGGCTGGCCGCGCCGAATCGCCGAGCTGACCTCGGCATCGAGGGCGGCGCCGGAGCCGGTGCGAAAATTGGTGTATAGCCCCTCTAGTGCGTAAGCCTTGAGCTTCTGGGTGTTGACGATTTCCGACGTCCAGCCGCTGGGGCTGTTGAGGAAGCGGCCTTTGGTCGGCGCCTCGGGGTCTTTGAATACCTGCGGGTAGCGCTTGAGGTCGGCGACGCTCTTGAGTTCTGGCGCCAGCGGCTTCAGGTTGCGCGCCGGGTCGCCCTTGATCACGTATGCCGGCACATACCAGCCTTCCACGGCGTTCTTCACGGTATCGCCCAAGGCGAACACCAGGCCTTTTTTCTCGGCGTCGACCCAAGCGGGGCTGCGGCCGGCCCATTCTTCGGCGATCACTTGCAGGTCGTTTTTCGCCAGTGCCACTTCCATGCTGACGGTACTGCCGGGGAGGGTGTCAGTGGGGTATCCGTAACCCTTCTCGACGATCAGGCGCAGGATTTCGGTGGTCAGGGCGCCGCTTTCCCAGCCGATGGCGCCGAACTGGATAGGCTTGGCTGACTCGGCGCGTGCCGCGCTGTCGGTACTGGCCAGGCCCAGCGCGAGCAGCAGCCCGGCCAGCAGCGTGGGAATCTTTTTCATCATGACCTCTTCGTTTGTGGGCTTGCCAACTGGGCAGTGTAGACCAGGGCATGGTAGGGCCGGGCTCGCGATGCTGCTTCCCTCTGCAAGCAAACCCTGACCTGCCCAATCATCGTCCCACCGGCGGATGGTTGCTTGCCGGCCCCCACTTCTACTTTCTTGCCCCGAGGGCTTGTGATGACTGACCTGAAATTTGTCCATTACCGCAGCTACCGCTTCGATGGGCTACTGCTCGTTCGCTGTACCGGAAGTGATCTTGAGAACATCAAGCGCATCACCTACCAGTTGCACAGGAAAGACGGGAATAGCGTCAGCTTGCTGCAGACCGAGACGGCACCTTCACATGCCTCCAGTGGTGAGTTGACCGACTATGGCTGCCCCATTACGTTCAAGGTCGATGCGCCTTACGGTCGTTTCGCCATCACGCCTACCGTGACCTGGATTCAAAAGGCGGGTGGCGCTACGCGCACATTTGCGCCACTGGAGTTCGACATTCAGCCCGGGGAATCGACGCGTACCTTTCTTGGCTCGGGCCGCAGCAGGCGCGACGCCACGTCTGATCCGGCGGCGCGCAAGATGCCGCAGTCGTTCGAGCTGGTCGACGACATGCTGCAGCAACACGACCCTATCAACTTCAAACCTGCGGTCGGCCCTTTGCTGGTGAAGTTTGCCGAGGGTGGTGCCGAGCGCTTCGCCGCAGACATGCAAGCGGATTCGAACTCCCTGCTGATGCGGCGCTGGCCGGGGCTGGAGCATCTTTTGCAATGGCGCCAGTACCTTGAGCCCGAGCAACGCGATATCGAAAGCTTGCAGGCATTGCGCGATTACTGGCAGATCGAACAGCCCGCCAGCATGAACAACGACACGTTCATCGTGCTCGGCAAACATGTGGCGCAACTGGACTACGTGGAGCATGTGCACCTGCCCCCCGTGGGCGAACAGTCGGCCGCAGGGCCATTGCTTCTCGCTGGTGCCTTGGCGACGGTGCTGACCGGGGTCGCCGTTCACTACGGTAACAAGGCATATGACGAGTCGCAGCCCACCCCCGATTTCGAAGCGCTTCAGCGCTACCTTGACGAGCCGGATGCGTTGATCAAGGGTCTTAACATCCGCAAGGCCTGGGAAAAGGAGGTCAAGGGGCGAGGGGCACGCGTGCATCTGGTCGATGGTGGTCTTTACCCAAATCATGAAGAGCTGCGCGGCAACAGCGCTATCAAGGTCATTGTCCTGGAGCCAAACGGTAGCCCTGATCACGGCAGCTCATCGGCAGGGGTGATAATCGCCTCTGCCAACGGTACCGGGGTTACAGGCATCAGCCATCAGTCGGAAGTGTTCTTCTACAACTCCGAGGCAGGAAGGCGCACGCTCGATCAACTGCTGATCCGGGTCATGCCCGGCGATGTGGTCACCATAGTCCGTCAGGTCCACGATGCTAAAAGGCCGGAGGCGTACCTGCCGACGTTGCACTCCGCGATGTGGTCGAGCGTAATCGAACGATTGGTTGACCGTGGGGCTGTGGTCGTATGTGCAGCGGGTAATGGGTTCAACCAGGACAACAGCGATATCGGGGCAGTGGCAGGGACTGGGGTGAACCTGTCGCGATGGCGTTACTTCGATGCCACGAAAGACATTGGTGCCATCGTGGTAGGGGCGTGTGAGTCATGGTCTGGCCATCCCCACAGAAAATCCAACTACAACTACCCCTATCGCATGCTCAACGCCTGGGGAGACTCGGTGGTGACACTTGGTTTGTCACCCACTGGGTTCTTGCAGGACAAGGACGGCAATGACAGGGACTACACCAACATCTATGGCGGCACCTCGTCTGCGACAGCGATGATAGGTGGCGCGCTGACGCTGATCCAGTCCTACGCCATGGAACAGCACCATCTCTACCTGAACGCCTACGAGATGCATATGTTGCTGATGCAGACAGGCTACACCGACGCGATGTTCCCCCATGAATCCCAGCCGCCGATGGGCGTTCGGCCAAACGTGTACGCCGCGTTGAGGCGGCTTGACAGGATTCTTGATGGCGGCCGGTTCTACTCGCCCCAAAAAAACGAAGGCTGAGCGCGCCTGCGGCGGCAATTGCGCCGCAGGCTTTCTGTTCAGACCCGGAACTGGTCCATAAGCCCCTGCTGCTGGTTGGCAAGGCTATTGAGCGACTGGCTGACCCGCGCCGATTCGTTGGCCTGACCTGACAGCGATTCGGTTACGTCGCGAATGGTGGCCACATTGCTATTGATCTCTTCGGCCACCGCGCTCTGTTCTTCGGCGGCCGAGGCGATCTGCAGGTTCATGTCGCTGATCACGGTGACCGCCTGGCCGATGCGCTGCAGCGCGGTAACCGCTTGGCCAACCTGCTGCACGCCGCCCTGGGCCTGGCGATGACTGCTGTCCATGGCGCCGACCACTTCGCGGGTGCCGGCCTGTAGCGACTCGATCACCTGGCGGGTCTCTTCCACCGACTCCTGGGTGCGCCGCGCGAGGTTGCGCACTTCGTCGGCGACCACCGCGAAGCCGCGCCCGGCTTCCCCGGCGCGCGCGGCCTCGATGGCCGCGTTGAGGGCCAACAGGTTGGTCTGCTCGGCGATGGAGCGAATCACCTCCAGCACCGAACCAATCTTCTCGCTGTTTTGCGCCAGCCCCTCGACCTGGGCCATGGCGCTGCTCATGTCGGCGGCCAGCGCATCGATGCTGTCAGTGGTCCGATCGATCACGGCCAGGCCTTCGCGGGTGGCCTGGTCGGCATCGCGCGCGGCTTGCGCTGCCTGGGCCGCGCTGCGGGCGACGTCCTGGGCGGTGGCGCTCATTTCGTGGGAGGCGGTCGCGACCTGGTCGACCTGGCGGTACTGCTGCTCCATGCCCGCACTGGTTTCGCTGGCGATGGCAGCAGACTGGTCGGCCGTGCCGCGTGCTGCCTGCACCGAGCGTTTCACCTCGGCGATGGTGGGTTGCAGTTTGTCGAGGAAGCGGTTGAACCAGCCGGCCAGCTCACCCAGTTCGTCGCGCTTGTCGTAGTTCAGGCGACGGGTCAGGTCACCTTCGCCGCTGGCGATATCCTTGAGCATCGCGGCCACACCGAGGATCGGCCGGGTTACCCCGCGCGCCATCAGCCACACCGCCAGCAGGCCGGCGATCGCCGCAGCCAGGCCCAGGCCCAGCTCGAGCAGCGTGCCGCTGGTGTTGAGCACGTCGAGTTCGCGCTTGAGCGCGTCGGCAGGGCCGGTCAGGGCGCTTTCCGGTACGTCGAGCAGTACGCCCCAGGGCTTGCCGCCGGGAATCGGTGCGAACGCGGCCAGTACCTTCAGGCGTTGCTGGTCGTGAAGCACCTGCAGCTTGCCAGCGGTCAGCTTGCGCACCAGCTCGGCGCCCTGGCGGGTATCGACCTGGTCGAAGCGCTCGGCCAGCTTGCCGGCGTCCGGGCTGTAGCCGGCCAGCAGGCCCGCGGGGCTGAGGATGCCGACCTTGGTGCGACCTTCGTACAGGCTGCGGCTGGCGTCTTCGCTCAGGGCCTGCAAGCTGTTCAGGTTGGTGTCGATGGACAGGGTGCCGATAACCTTGCCATCTACCATCAGCGGGAAGACGATGCTGGTCATCAGCACTTGCTGGCCAGCGATTTCATAGAAGTAGGGCTCGATCACGCAGACTTTGGCGGTGCTGCGCGGGCAGGCCCACCAGGTATTGGCCGCCTCGCCGCTGGGGCCGATCTGGGTGTTGGCCATGTCACGCTCGGGCAACGCCATGGCGGTCAACTGGCCTGCGCGCGGCTGCGACCAGTACAGGGCGAAGCGCCCGGTTTCGTTGCTGCCAAGCTCGGCGAGGCCGCTGAACAGCTTGTCCTTGCCATCCAGGGCGTTGGCTTCGAACACCAGCGAAAGGCCGAGCAGGTCGGGGTTGGCCTGCAGTGCGGCGCGCACCTGGGCGGTCATGTCCTGGCGCAGGTCGTGGGCGTCGATGAAGCGCTTTTCGGCCTGTTCGCGCAGGAACAGGACCTGACGGGCGAAGCCGGCACCGTACTGGTAGGCGTCCATGAACCGACGACGAATGCTCAGCGCCTGGACCTCGCCTTGAGATTCGATGCGGGCCTGGGCGGATTCGGTGAGCATCTGCGAGCTGCTGGCCTTGACCAGGTCCGAGCTGTGGTCCATGCGATACAACGAAAGGCCGACGAGCAATGTGACGATGCTGGCCAGGCACAATCCGGCGAGCAGGGTGATCTTCCATTGGATGGAAAGTTGACGCAACGGCATGGTGTACATCCCTTGTAATAGTAGAGCTGGGGCTGACGACTGTTTCGGCGGCGCATGGCTTTTCTTTATATGAACGTTCAATAAAGATAAAAGCGCTTCCACAACCGACATTCCTCGGCAGTTTTGACATCCTCCCCCCAGTGCTTCAGAGTGTGCGCCCTCCATAACAACACCCCTGGTCCGGCCGCTGCCCAGCGCGCAGCTTGTCGCCGGAGCGCCCGCTTTTTGTCTGTCGTAATGAGGTATTGCACACCATGAATGCAGTGATCGCCGCGGTCGGTATCATGCTGGTACTGAGCCTGTCCCGCGTGCATGTGGTCATCGCCCTGATCGTTGGCGCCGTGACCGGTGGCCTGGTCGGTGGTCTGGGGATCGAGGGTACGCTCGCAGCCTTCAATGGCGGCCTGGGCGGCGGCGCGACGGTGGCGTTGTCGTACGCGTTGCTCGGTGCCTTCGCCGTGGCCATCGCCAAGTCCGGCCTGGCCCACGCCCTGGCTGACCGCGCGCTGGCGATGATCGACCTCCAGGGGCATGCACAGGGCGGCACGCTTAAGTGGCTGTTGATTGGCCTGATGCTGGTGGTTGCGGTGTCGTCGCAGAACGTTCTGCCGATTCACATCGCCTTCATCCCGCTGTTGGTGCCACCGCTGCTCTACGTGCTGACGCGCCTGCGTATTGACCGGCGCCTGATCGCCTGTGTGATCACCTTCGGCCTGATTACCCCGTACATCTTCCTGCCCGTGGGTTTTGGCAACATCTTCCTCAACCAGATCCTGCTGGCCAACGTCAGCCGCGCGGGCGTGGACATCAGCGGCGTCAACGTCACCCACGCCATGGCCATCCCAGCGGCGGGTATGCTCGTTGGCCTGCTGGTGGCGGTGTTCATCAGCTATCGGCGCAAGCGTGACTATGACCTGGCGCGCATCGAAGAGGTCGAGCAGGTCAGCGTGCAGTACAACCTGCTGACTTTGCTGGTGGCCGGTGCAGCCATCGCTGCGGCATTCATCATCCAGTTGTGGCTGGATTCAATGATCATCGGTGCGATGGTCGGTTTCCTGATCTTCTCGCTGTCGGGCATCGTGCGCTGGCGCGAGACCGACGATCTGTTCACCGAGGGCATGAAGATGATGGCCATGATCGGCTTCATCATGATCGCGGCCTCGGGCTTTGCCGAAGTGATGAAGGCTACCGGCGAGGTGAAGAGCCTGGTCGAGACATCGGCACAATGGATCGACCACAGCAAGGGTATCGGTGCGCTACTGATGCTGCTGGTGGGGCTGCTGGTGACCATGGGCATCGGCTCGTCCTTCTCCACCGTGCCGATTCTTGCCGCGATCTTCGTGCCGCTGTGTGTGCAGTTGGGCTTCGACCCGCTGGCCACGGTGTGCATCGTCGGCACAGCCGGTGCGTTGGGCGACGCTGGCTCGCCTGCCTCGGACTCGACCCTGGGGCCGACCTCGGGCCTGAACGTCGATGGTCAGCATCACCATATCTGGGACACGGTGGTGCCGACCTTCATCCACTACAACCTGCCGCTGCTGGCGTTCGGTTGGGTGGCGGCGATGGTGCTGTAGGCGATAGCAGCTCGATTGTGGCGGGTCGGGTGCGGTGGCATCATGCTCAAAGCGTGAATCCACTACCCCAAGAATCCCTGCAATGAACACACCTCGTGCCGAGTCGCCGCTGCCCGAAGACCTGCGGGTGTTCCTTACCGTGATCCGCAAGTCAGGCTTCGCAGCGGCCGCGGACGAGCTGGGCTTGTCGCCAGCCTATGTCAGCAAGCGCATCCGCTTGCTGGAGTCCGCACTGGGCACGCGCCTGCTGCACCGCAACGCCCGCAGCATTGCCCTCACCGACGCCGGGGAGCGTGCCCAGCGCTGGGCCATCCGCATTCTCGGTGACATGGACGACTTCGTTGGCGAAATGAAGCAGGTGCGCCAGGAACCACGCGGCGTGCTGCACCTGTGCAGCAGCTTCGGCTTCGGCCGCAACCATGTCGCACCTGCCGTGGCGCAGTTGTCGGCGGCGTATCCGGCTCTGGAGATTCGCCTGGATGTGTTCGACCGGGTGGTGGATATCGTTGCCGAAGGCTTCGACCTTGAAATCCGTATCGGCGACGACCTGCCGGCGCAGCACATCGGGCGCAAGCTGGCGAGTAACCAGCGGGTGCTGTGCGCCACCCCCGAATACCTTGCCCAGCGGGGTACGCCGCTGACCCTCAAGGATCTCGACAATCACGACTGCCTGGTGCTCAAGGAACGCAACAATCCGTTCGGTGTGTGGCAGTTGCAGCATGCAGGGCGTGAAGAGAGGGTGCGGGTCAGCGGGCCGCTGTCGTCGAACAATGGCGAGATCGTGCTGCAGTGGGCCCTGGGCGGGCGGGGCATCCTGCTGCGTTCGTACTGGGACGTGCGGCCGTTGCTGGAGAGCGGTCGGCTGGTGCAGGTGCTGCACGACTACACCCAGAGCGCCAACGTCTGGGCGGTGTACCCGACGCGCTTGGCGGATTCGGCGAAACTGCGCGTGTGCGTGGAGTTTCTCGAGCGGCACTTCAGGGTGTTGCTGGGCTGAGAAAAGGTTCTTATCAGCCTGGCAACGTTCCGTGCATAGGTCGCTGATGATTAAGAGAGCGGCGAGCATTGCCGAAGAGTCGGCTCGGCGCGCACGCGCATTTGCTTACACCTTGAACGTGTTCTTCACCCCTTCATGTACAAGGCAACTGGGTCCGCCGGCGAGTCTCAGGTACACCTGCACTTTCTGTGAGGGGGAAAGGGTTGCAGTGCCATCTTGAAATACTGAATACGTGGCGATCATCTCACCAACGAAGATTTCGCTTAGCAGGTTCAACGGAACAAAAATGATGTCTGATTGTGTTGGGTTGGTGACCAACACCGAAAACTCGTACGACCCTACTTCCACTCCTTGCTCATCCTTCCCGATGATCGACACGTGCACTACAGCACCTGCTCGCATCCCTGCGACGACAGGCCTGATCAACCTCACGCCGATCCTGGCTGATTCACAGGTGACAATTCCATTGTATAAAGGCTCGAAGGTAGGCGGCTGGAGTTCGATGGGCAGCGCGGCGTTCGATGTCGTTTTCATGAAGTTGACTCCCAAGGGTTAATTGAGCGGTTCCAGCAACCGAAAGTTGTTGGCGTTGGCCCACTCGAAACATAACCCATCGGATTTCATTGCGAACCTGACAAAAATATCAGGTATCTCATGCGTCGCCCGCTTGCCTGAATACCGCTGCGGCGCGCGTGATCGGGATACAAGGCCGTTCATGAAAGTTCAAGCCACCCACGGATGGGCCTGCAGATACCGTGCTTCGAAGGCGCGGATCTGCTCGGTGCGCTGCAGCGTGCTGCCAATGGCATCGAGCCCCAGCAGCAGCGCCTGCTTGCGCAATTGGTCGATCTCGAAGGCAATGCAGCGACCGTCGTGCAGCACGATCTGCTGCTGCTCCAGATCGATGCTCAGTTCGGCGCTGTCGGGTGTGCTGACCCACTGGCCAATATCCTTGACTTCAGCTTCGGCGAGCTGGATCAGCAGCACGCCGTTGCGCTGGCAGTTGTCGAAGAAGATCCCGGCAAAGCTGCTGCCGATCAGTGCGCGGATGCCCAGTTGCTTGAGGCCCCATACCGCATGTTCGCGGCTCGAGCCGCAGCCGAAGTTGGGGCCGACCACCAGAAAGCGCGCCTGCTGCCACGGTGCCTGGTTGAGCACGAACTCCGGGTTCGGCGCGCCGCTTGCGGCAAAACGCAGGTCGAAGAACACCCCGCGGTCCAGGCCATTGCGATCGATGCCCTTGAGAAACTGCTTGGGCATGATCACGTCGGTGTCGACGTTGGCGGCCAGGAACGGGGCGGCGATGCCGGTCTCGGTGAGGAAGGGTTGCATGGCTCAGGCCTCCAGGGAGAAAGTGCGGACATCGACCAGGTGGCCGCTGACGGCTGCGGCGGCGACCATCGCCGGGCTCATCAGGTGCGTGCGGGCGCCGGCGCCCTGGCGGCCCTCGAAGTTGCGGTTGGTGCTCGAGGCGCAGCGGTCGCCGGGGCTGAGCACGTCGTCATTCATCGCCAGGCACATGGAGCAGCCCGACTGGCGCCATTCGAAACCAGCATCGAGAAACAACTGCGCCAGGCCTTCACGCTCGGCCTGTTCGCGCACCTGGGTGGAGCCGGGCACGATCATTGCGCGTACGCCTGCCGCCACCTGGCGTCCGCGCACCACACGGGCGGCATCGCGCAGGTCTTCGATGCGGGCGTTGGTGCACGAACCGATGAAGGCATGGCTGATGGGGATCTGGTCGAGCTGCATGCCGGGTGTCAGGTCCATGTAGCGCAAGGCGCGTTGCAGGTCCTGGCGGCGGATCAGGTCGGGTTCTTGCAGCGGGTCGGGTATCTGCTGGTCGATCGGGGCGGCCTGATCGGGGCTGGTGCCCCAGGTGACCATCGGCGCCAGCTCGCCAACATCGAGGGAAACCTCCAGATCGAACTGCGCGCCCGGGTCACTGAACAGTGTGTCGCGCCAGGTCTGCACCGCCTGCTCCCAAAGCTCGCCCTTGGGCACGCGGGGCTTGTCGGCAAGGTAGTCGTAGACTTTCTGGTCAGGCGCCATGAAGGCCCCCCGGGCACCGGCTTCCACGGCCATGTTGCAGATGGTCATGCGCGCCTCGACGGTCAGCGCACTGATGGTCGGGCCAGTGAATTCGATGGCATAGCCGGTGGCACCGGAGGCACCGATGCGGCGGATCAGTTGCATGATGATGTCTTTGGAGACCAGGCCTGCGCCCAGCTCGCCGGTCACCGTGACACGCAGGGTCTTCAGGCGTTTGTAGACCAGGGTCTGGGTGGCCAGCAGGTGCTCGATCTCCGAGGTGCCGATGCCGAAACCCAAGGCGCCCAGCGCGCCGTAGGTGGTGGTGTGGCTGTCGCCAGCGGCGACCACCATGCCGGGCAGGATGAAACCTTGCTCGGGCGCTACCACGTGCTCGATCCCCTGGCGCTTGTCCAGCACATCGAACAGTTCGATGCCGAAGTCGCGGCAGTTCTGCTCGAAGTAGGAAACCTGCAGTGCGCCACCGGCGTCAGGCATGGTCGCGATACGCACAGGGGCGGTGGGGTTGACGTGGTCGACCACAGCCAGCGTACAGGCCGGGCGCCAGACTTGCCGCCCGGCTTCGCGCAGGCCGCTGAATGCCTGGGGGCTTGTGTATTCGTTGGCGACCTGGCGGTCGATGTACAGCAGCACATGGCCCTGGTCGTCCAGGGTGCAGACGGTGTGGGCATCGAGGTGCTTGTCGTAGAGGGTTCTGGGGCGATGCATGGCTGTCACTCGCGATCGAATGGTCATAGGCGTAGGCGTCACGGTAAGCGCCCGGGTCCAGCTTATTCCGTTCAGATCGTGGAACAACGTGGTCATCGTAATGCTGTGGTGCACGAATCGTGCGGCATGTCGGGCGAGCGTCCTGGCTGGTATGCTCTGCAGCGAATCCACCTCAAGAGACCACCATGGCAAGGCCGCGAAAACAGGACAGCAGCGACAGCGACGTCAAGGCACAGATCATCGACGCCGCGTTGCGAGTGATCCAGCGCGACGGTTCGGTGTGCGCCACCTACCGGCGCATCGCCAGCGAGGCCGGGGTTTCGCCAGGGACCATGACCTACCACTTCAGCACGATTCAGGAGATCGTCGCGGCGGCCTTCGTCAAGATGACCAACCGCATCGCCGATCAGTACTTCACTCGCCTGGGCGACGCGCGTGATGCCGAGCATGCCCGCGAACTGCTGGCCGACCTGATCTGTGGCGAGCTGTGGAAAGCTTCCGGGCAGATGCTGCTGATCTTCGAACTCTATGCCTTCGTCTCGCGCCACCCCGACTACACCTACATCATGGATGACTGGATGGCTCGCTCGCGGGCGGCGTTGCAGGTGCATTTCGACGAGAAGACCGCGCGGGCGCTGGATGCGCTGATCGAAGGCTTCACCATTCACAATGCGCTGAGCCGCACCGTGGTGAGCCGGGACGACATCCTGGCGTTGATCCGCGCCTTGTCATGAGCCTGACACGGGTGCGCGCGGCCAAGGCTGCAAAAAAAGCCCCGCGGACCAAGGTCGGCGGGGCAAAGGGTTGGGGGAGGACCAACCAAAGGAGAGGTTGAAACAGGTCGGGCGGGTTTACTTCACGCTGGCCACGGTGTCTGGCTGCCAGCCACCGCCCAACGCTTTGTAGATCGAGACGATGCCGCGATACAGCTCGACTTCGCCCTGGGCCTGGGCATCCTCGGCCGCAAGCTTTTCACGCTCGGCATCGAGCAACACCAGATAATCCACGGTGCCTTCGCGGTAGCGCACCGACGCGAGGTCAGCGGCCTTGCGGCTGGCATCGCTCTGGCGGATCAGCGACAGCAGCCGTTGCTGGCGCTTGCCGTAGTCGCTGAAGGCGTTGGACGATTCTTCCAGTGCCAGCAATACCTGTTGCTCGTAGGTTGCCAGCGCGCCTTCGGCGTCGGCCTTGGCGCCGCGCAGACGGGCACGCACGCTGCCCAGGTCGAAGGCTGCCCAGCTGATGCTCGGGCCCAGTGCCCAGGCATTGGCCGCGGAGGAACCGATCTGCGAGCCGCGTCCGGCGGTAAAGCCAAGGAAGCCGCTCAGGCTGACCCGTGGGAACAGGTCGGCCGTGGCCACGCCGACATTGGCGGTCGCGGCGGCGAGCTGGCGCTCGGCGCTGCGGATGTCCGGGCGGCGGCGCAGCAGCTCGCCCGGATCGCCGACGGGCAGCGCCTTGGCGATGGCCGGCAGTTGCTTGGGCGACAGGTCCACGCTCAGCGCGTCCGGGCGCTCACCCAGCAGGGTGGCGATACGGTTGCGCGCCCGCACCTGCTCGGCCTGCAGTTGCGGCACGGTGGCCTCGACCGCCGCCAGGCGGGCATCGGCACGCACCACATCCAGCTCGTTGCCGACCCCGGTGTCGCGCAGGGTCACGGTGATGCTGCGCGAGTCTTCCTGGGTCTTGAGGTTGGCCAGGGCGATCTTTTCGCGCAACTGGGCGCCACGCAGCTGGCCGTAGGCGTCCACCAGCTCGGCGATCAGGCTGACCTGCAACTGTTGCAGGTCGGCTTCGGCGGCGTCTTCCTGAGCCTTGCTGGCCTCGATCTGACGCTGGATACGGCCGAACAGGTCGACCTCCCAGGCCATGTCCAGGCCCAGGTCGTAGCGCTCGCTGTTGACGCGGCGCTCGGTCTGGCCTGGTATCTGGCCCTTGCCGATGTCGCTGCTGGCGCGGCTGGTGACCACCGGCAGGTCGTCGTTGGAGACGTCCTCGCGGATCGAGCGTGCGGCCTTGAGGCGGGCGAAGGCCACGCGCAGGTCACGGTTGCCCTGCAGCGATGCCTGCACCAGCTGGTTCAGGGTCGGGTCGTCGAACTGCTTCCACCAGCTGCTTTCGAAGCGGCTGCGGTCCAGGGCCTTGGCCGGTGTTTCAGTATCGAAACGCGCAGGCTGGGTATCTGGGGTCTTGTAGTCCGGGCCCACCGCGCAGGCCGCCAGGGCCAGCGCCAGAAGGCTAGGAGTCAGGGGTTTGAGCAGGTTCATGCATGATTCTCCAGCGCTTGCACACGCTCGGCCTTGCGGGCCTGGCGACGTTCGACGTGACGGCGGATCAGGTTGAAGAACACCGGCGTCAGGAACAGGCCGAACACGGTCACCCCGATCATCCCCGAGAACACCGCCACGCCCATGGCATGACGCATCTCGGCACCGGCACCGGAGGAGAACACCAGCGGCACCACACCCATGATGAAGGCGATCGAGGTCATCAGGATCGGACGCAGACGCAGGCGGCAGGCTTCCAGCACGGCGGCCAGTGGATCCAGGCCCTCGGCCTGCTTGTCCTTGGCGAACTCGACGATGAGGATCGCGTTCTTGCACGCCAGGCCCACCAGTACGATCAGGCCGATCTGGGTGAAGATGTTGTTGTCACCCCCGGAGATGATCACGCCGGTGATGGCCGACAGCAGGGTCATCGGTACGATCAGGATCACCGCCAGTGGCAGGCTCCAGCTTTCGTACTGGGCAGCCAGCACCAGGAAGGCCAGCAGTACGCAGAGCGGGAACACGAACAGCGCGGTGTTGCCCGAGAGGATCTGCTGGTAGGTCAGGTCGGTCCACTCGTAGGTCATGCCGTTGGGCAGCTCTTCCTTGAGCAGCTTCTCGATCGCCGCCTCGGCCTGGCCAGAGCTGTAGCCTGGGGCAGCGGCACCGTTGATTTCGGCAGTGATGAAGCCGTTGTAGTGCATCACGCGGTCGGGACCGGAGGTGTCGCTGACCTTGAGGAAGGTCGCCAGCGGGATCATCTCGCCCAGGTTGTTGCGCACCTTCAACTGGCCAATCTGCTCGGCGTCGAGACGGAACTGCTGTTCAGCCTGGACGTTGACCTGGTAGGTCCGGCCAAAGCGGTTGAAGTCGTTGGTGTACAGCGAGCCCAGGTAGACCTGCAGGGTGTCGAAGATGTCGGTGATCGCCACGCCATGGGTCTTGGCCTTTTCCCGGTCGATGGCAGCATCGACCTGCGGCACGTTGACCTGGTAGCTGGTGAACAACCCGGCGAGCTCAGGCACGCTGCGGCTCTTGGCGATGACGTTCTGGGTTTCCTTGTACAGCG
This sequence comes from Pseudomonas wayambapalatensis, assembly GCA_014268975.2. Classification (GTDB taxonomy): domain Bacteria; phylum Pseudomonadota; class Gammaproteobacteria; order Pseudomonadales; family Pseudomonadaceae; genus Aquipseudomonas; species Aquipseudomonas wayambapalatensis. Next base: position 2,830,024 of record CP077096.1, read on the forward strand.
CCTCGTAGCCCAGGTTGCCGCGGTCCTCGATCTGCAGGCGGAAACCGCCGATGGTGCCCAGCCCCTGTACCGGTGGCGGCGGGAAGATCGCGATGTAGGCGTCCTGGATATCGGCGAACTGCGCGTTCAGCGCTGCCGCGATGGCCTGTGCCGACTGGCTCGGGTCCTTGCGCTCGTCGAACGGCTTGAGCGGGGTGAACACGATGCCGCTGTTGGGGCTGTTGGTGAAGCCGTTGATCGACAGGCCCGGGAAGGCCACCGAGTCGGCAACGCCCGGTTGCTTGAGGGCGATTTCGCTCATGCGCTTGATCACTGCCTCCGTGCGGTCGAGGCTGGCGGCGTCAGGCAACTGGGCGAAGGCCACCAGGTACTGCTTGTCCTGCGCCGGAACGAAGCCGGTCGGTGTGGACGAGAAGCCCAGGTAGGTCAGGCCCATCAGGCCGGCGTAGACGAACAGGGCGATGCCGCTGGAGCGGATGACCCGGCGCACGCCGCCGACGTAGCTGTGGCTGGCACGGTCGAAGAAGCGGTTGAACGGCTTGAACAGCCAGCTACCCAGCAGTTTTTCCAGGAACCGCGAGAAGCGGTCCTTGGGCGCATGGTGGTCCTTGAGCAGTACCGCAGCCAGGGCCGGCGACAGGGTCAGCGAGTTGAACGCCGAGATCACGGTCGAGATGGCGATGGTCAGGGCGAACTGCTTGTAGAACTGCCCGGTAAGGCCGGAAATGAACGCCGCCGGTACGAACACCGCGCACAGTACCAAGGCGGTGGCGATGATCGGGCCGGTCACCTCGCTCATGGCTTTTTGCGTGGCCTCCATCGGCTGCAGGCCCAGGCCGATGTTGCGCTCGACGTTCTCCACCACGACGATGGCATCGTCCACCACGATACCGATCGCCAGTACCAGCCCGAACAGCGACAGCGCGTTGAGCGAGAAGCCGAACAGGTGCATCACCGCGAAGGTGCCGATCAGCGAGACCGGTACGGCCATCAGCGGGATGATCGAGGCGCGCCAGGTCTGCAGGAACAGGATCACCACCAGCACGACCAGCACCAGGGCTTCGAACAGGGTGTGCACCACCGCTTCGATCGAGCCGCGCACGAACACGGTCGGGTCATAGACGATGCTGTAGTCCATTCCTTCCGGGAAGTCTTTCTTCAGCTCGGCCATCTTCGCCCGCACTTCGTCGGAGATCTCGATGGCGTTGGAGCCTGGGCGCTGGAAGATCGGGATCGCCACCGCCGGCTGGTTGTTCAGCAGCGAGCGCAGGGCGTACTGGCTGGAGCCCAGCTCTACCCGGGCGATGTCTTTCAGGCGGGTGATTTCGCCATCGGCACCGGCGCGGATGATGATGTTCTCGAACTCTTCCTCGCTGACCAGACGGCCCTGGGTGTTGATCGACAACTGGAAGCTGGTCGAGCCGGGGGCGGGCGGAGCGCCCAATTGGCCGGCGGCAACCTGCCGGTTCTGTTCGCGGATCGCCGCGACCACGTCACTGGCCGTCAGGTTGCGCGAGGCGGTCTTGTTCGGGTCCAGCCATACACGCAGGGAGTAGTCGCCCATGCCGAACAGCTGCACGTCACCGACACCGCCCAGGCGCGCCAGCTCATCCTTGATGTTGAGGATGGCGTAGTTGGACAGGTAGAGCATGTCGTAGCGCTGGTCCGGCGAGGTCAGGTGCACGACCATGGTCAGGTCGGGCGATGCCTTGTCGACGGTAATACCGATGCGCGTCACTTCCTCGGGCAGCTTGGGCTGCGTCCGGGTCACGCGGTTCTGTACCTGCACCTGCGCGTTGTCCAGGTCGGTGCCCAGGGCGAAGGTGATGGTCAGGGTCAGCTTGCCATCGGCGGTGGACTGCGAGGACATGTACAGCATGTTCTCGACACCGGTAATGGCTTGTTCAAGCGGTGCGGCGACGGTTTCGCCGATCACCTTGGGGTTGGCGCCTGGGAAGTTGGCGCGCACGACCACGGTCGGTGGCACTACTTCCGGGTATTCGCTGATCGGCAACTGGAACAGCGAGATGCCACCGGCGATCAGCAACACGAGCGACAGCACGGCGGCGAAGATCGGGCGGGTGATGAAGAATTTCGAGAAGTTCATCGATGTTGTCCCTTAACCGCGCGGTGCCTGGGCACTGGCGACTTTCACGTTCGAACCTGCCACCGCCGGTGCCGGATTGCTGGCTTCCAGCGCCTGGCGCTGACGGGCGAGGGTGGCGAGGGTTTCTTCACTGGCCATCGGGGTTTCCTCCGGGGTGACCGGCGAGCCTGGGCGCACACGCTGCAGGCCCTTGACCACGATGCGGTCGTCCTTGCTCAGGCCGCTGCGCACGATACGCAGGCCTTCGAGCTTCGGACCCAGTTCCACCGCGCGGTAGGCGGCCTTGTTGTCCTTGTCCATGACCAGCACGAACTTCTTGCCAAGGTCGGTGCCGACCGCTTCGTCATTGATCAGCACGGCGTCGTACTTGGCGCTGCCGACCAGCTTCAGGCGGGCGTAGAGGCCCGGGGTGAACTGGCCGTCGCTGTTGTCGAACACGGCGCGACCACGGATGGTGCCGGTGCGCGGGTTGACCTGGTTGTCGACGAAGTTCATCTGGCCCAGGTGCGGGTTGCCGGTCTCGTTGGTCAGGCCCAGGTACACCGGGGTGGCCTGGCCGCGCTGGCCCTGGCGGGCAAGCTGGGTGTACTTCAGGTACACGCGCTCGTCGGCGTCGAAGTAGGCGTAGACCTTGTCGGTGGAGACCACGCTGGTCAGCGGGGTGACGTCGGCGGTGACGATGTTGCCAGCGGTGAAGTCGGCACGGCTGACGCGGCCACTGATCGGCGAGGTGACCCGGGTGAAGCTCAGGTTCAGACGGGCCAGGTCGAGCTGGGCCTGGATCGCATCCACCCCGGCGCGGGCTTCGGCGGCGGCGCTGCTGCGCGATTCGGCAAGCTCGGCGGAGATGGCGTTGCTGTCGCGCAGGCGCTCGCCACGGCGGGCTTCGTTGGCGCTGCGGATGGCGGTGGCCTTGGCCTGTTGCAATTGGGCTTCGAGACGACGGACTTCAGCCTGGAACGGGCGTGGGTCGATCTGGAACAGCAGGTCGCCTTTCTTGACCTGGGCGCCTTCGGTGAAGGCCACCAAGTCGATCTGGCCGGAGACGCGCGGGCGGACTTCCACGGTTTCCGGGGCTTCCAGGCGTCCGGTGAACTCATCCCATTCGTTGATCGGCTGCTCGATCACCTTGGCTACGCTCACCTTGGGGGCGGCGGGAGCCTGCATGGCGTCGGGGGTTTTACCGCAAGCGCTGATCACCGCCACTGCCAGGGCAGCGAGGGGATAGCGCAGGGCCTTGAATGAATATTCCATGGAGAACTCCGCCACTGTATTGATAGTGGGCGGATCATGAGTGTGTTGCGTTACAGGAACGAATCGAATGGCGCGAAGGTCATTATCACGCGGAATGATATGTCGAGCCTGTTTATCGATGGCGACACATGTGGCAGTGAGGGGCGCAGTGTTCGACGTGCCCGCGACCCCCCTCACCACATGGCCGAAGTCAGTCCTCGAACCCTTCCAGCACGATCTTGCCCTTGGCCCGTCCACTTTCGATCAGCGCATGGGCGCGACGCAGGTTGGCGGCATTGATGGTGCCGAAATGCTCACCCAGCGTGGTCTTGAGCACACCATCGTCGATCAGTTTCGCCACCCGCTCCAGCAATTCGTGCTGCTTGATCATGTCGCTGGTCTGATAGAGCGAACGGGTGAACATCAGCTCCCAGTGCAGCGACAGCGATTTGCGCTTGAGCGGCACCACGTCGAGGCTGGCCGGATCGTCGATCAGCGCCAGCTTGCCCTGCGGGCGCAGCGCCGCGATCAGTTGCGCAAAGTGACTATCGGTGTGGGTCAGGCTGATCACCAGGTCGACCTCGGGGTAGCCAATGGCGTTCAGTTGCTCGACCAGCGGCTGGCTGTGGTCGATCACATGGTGCGCGCCCAGCTCGCTCACCCACTGACGGGTTTCGGGGCGCGAGGCGGTGCCGATCACGGTCAGGCCGGTGAGTTGGCGTGCCAGTTGAAGCAGGATAGAACCCACGCCACCGGCCGCGCCGATGATCAGCAGGCTCTGGCCGTGGCCACCGTTTTCAGGGACGCCCAGTCGGTCGAACAGCAATTCCCAGGCGGTGATCGACGTCAGCGGCAATGCTGCGGCGCTGGCGTTGTCCAGGCTACGGGGCTTGTGGCCGACGATGCGTTCGTCGACCAGGTGCAATTGGCTGTTGCTGCCGGGGCGATCGATGGCGCCGGCGTAATAGACCTGGTCACCGGGCTGGAACAGGGTGACTTCGCTGCCGATTTCACGGACGGTGCCGACCGCATCCCAACCCAGTACCCGCGGGGCCGTCTTGCCGGCGCCGGCGCGGATCTTGGTGTCGACCGGGTTGACTGAAATGGCCTGGACCTCCACCAGCAGGTCGCGTGGGCCTGGGGTGGGGCGGGGCAGTTCGCTGTCGAACAGGGCCTGGTCGCTGTCGATGGGCAGACCGTGTTCGGTGAAGACGATGGCTTTCATGGGGGGTTCCTTGGGTATCGATGAGCGATGGGCATACCTTAGCTAACGTGGTTTGGCTGAAAAACATCGTTATGGAAGTTAGACTTTCAGGGTTTTTTTGAAAGTGTGCTGTGGCAGGGCGAGCCCTGTCGCGGGCTGTCCCGCGAGAGGGCTGTTCTGCTGGCCGATCAGGCCCCGCGTGGTGGGAAGTCCACTTCGGTCCGGGCCACGTTGTTCAGGTAGTTGGTCAGGGTCAGCAGCGTCACCTGGGCGATCACGTCGACGATCCGCGCATTGTCCAGACCACCGGCGCGTACCTCGGCCAGCACACCGTCGGGCACCTGGCCGCGGTTCAGCGTTACCGCGCGGGCAAGCACGGCCACCGGATTCAGGGTGCCGGCGCGTGCGGCCTGCATATCGGCCTCGCTCAGCCCGGACTTGCCGCCGAAGAAGCTGTGTGCGGCCACGCAGTACTCACAACCGTTGACCTGGGAAGCAGCCAGTGCCACGACCTCGCGTTCGGCCGGGGTCAGGCTGTTCTTGCCCATGGCCTGGGCCAAGGCCATGTAGCCGTTGAGTGCGGCTGGGGAGTGGGCCATGGTGGCGAAGGCGTTGGGCAGGAAGCCCAGGCCTTTTTCCACGCCTTGCAGGGCAGGGCGGGCGGCTTCAGGGGCTTGTTCGAGGGTCAGGGCGGCGATGCGAGTCATGGTGAATCTCCTGTCTGAGTGGGGAGCTTGTTGTTCAAGCTTGGGTACAGATTAGCCAGCAGGAATTGCTATTCGGGTTCAGATCGTCCAGCTTATGCGACTGATCGTCTAAAGCTGGACCTGCCATGGACCGCCTCGCCACGTTGCTCAACCATTTCGACTTCCACGCCTCGACCTTCCACCAGGGCGGCTTCTGCGGCATCTCGCGCTTCGAAGGCGAGCAGCGCAGTGGTCATGTGCATCTGCTGCGCGCAGGTCGCTTGCGTTTCAGGGGGCCGGCCGGCCAGGAGCAGGTGCTGGAAGAGCCCAGCCTGATTTTGCTGGTACGCCCTCAGTCCCACCAACTGCTGGCCAGCGAGGCGGACAATGCCGAGCTGGTCTGCGCCACCTTGGATTTCACCGGCGGCCCGGACAATCCACTGACCCGTGCACTGCCGGACGCGCTGGTAAGCCCGCTGAGCGCCCTGACCGGGCTGCAGGCCAGCAGCGACTGGCTGTTCACTGAAGCCTCCGGCGACGACTGCGGTCGCGAACTGGTGCTCAACCGGTTGTTCGAGCTGATGGTGATCCAGCTGTTGCGGCAGTTGCTCGGGGAGGGCCAGATGGCTTCGGGCATGTTGGCGGGGCTGGCCGACAAGCGCTTGTCGCGGGCGCTGGTGGCGATGCATGACGCCCCTGCGCACAGCTGGACTGTGGAGGCGCTGGCATCCTTGGCGGGGATGTCGCGGGCGAGCTTTGCCGCGCACTTTCGGGCGGTGGTGGGCAGCACGCCGGCGGACTACCTGGCGGATTGGCGTATCGGCCTTGCGCAGAAGCGTATCCGCGAGGGCAGGCCGCTGGCTCTGGTGGCGGATGAGGTGGGGTATCAGAGCCCTTCGGCGCTGGCCAGAGTGTTCAGGCGCAAGACTGGGGTGAGCCCTTCACAGTGGCGGGGATAAGGTTGAGATCACGGCTGTTCTTTTCGCAGGCAAGGTTGCTCCTGGAAAGGCAATCCAATGCCCGCGAAAAGAACACCACCGTCATCAATGGTCCGCGACAACCTCATCCTGCGACAGCAGCGCCTTGGCCAGCTCTTCATCACTGACCTGCAACCCAGGATGGCTCTTGCGCACCTGCTCCAGCGCCGACTCCACATAGGCTCCGCGAATCGCGCCGCCACTGGCCACGAACGCAGACAGTTCGTCGCGTGCCGGGATGATCCGTTTGTCATCCTTGAATGTGGAGTAGAGCGAAGCAGAAACACCTGCCGAGGTGGCCACGTCGCCCGCGTCGACGCGGGCCAGGGCGGACCCTGCGGGGATGCACAGCAGCAGTGCCGGAACAAGCAGTGAATAACGCATGATCAGTCCTCCAGAAGCATTACAGCCCAAGGGATCTCGTGCATGCAATTAAGAGATGAGGCCATTGGCCAGAGTTCCCCCTGCAAGTAATTGCCAGACGAACGACCGCATATCGGCTGCCCGGCTTCATCAACAATTGCGGCTTACACTATCAGCATTCTTGATACTGTCAGTGCACCTGCTGTTTTGCTGAAGTTGTGACCGTAGACTCATTCGTAACCGGCCACCCGAGCCGGCTCACAACTACAAGAAGCAAGTGGAGACACGAATGAGTAGCCAAGTTTCGTTCGAAGACCTCCCACTCAGCCGTTTTCATATCAAGACGGTGTTCAGTGGTACGGGCGGTCAATTCAGTGACGGATTCGTGCTAGGGATTATCGGCATCGCGGTCAGCATGGCGGCGGGGCCGTTGCAATTGAATGCGCTATGGATGGGTTTGCTCGGCGCGGCGTCACTGGCCGGTCTGTTTCTCGGCAGTTTGTTTGCAGGGCCCTTGGCCGATAAGTTCGGCAGGCGCCGTATTTTTGCCTGGGACATGTTGCTGTTCGCGGTTATTTCAGCTTCGCAGTTCTTCGTTACTTCCCCCGAGCAACTTCTGGCACTGCGCCTGCTGCTCGGACTGGTGCTGGGGTTCGACTATGTGGTGAGCAAGTCGCTGGTCACCGAGTTCGCCCCACGCCGTTATCGCGGGCGTTTGTTGAGTGTCCTGGCCGCCGCCTGGGCCGCAGGTTATGTCGCCGCATACCTGGTGGGCTTCGCCATTCGCGATATCGGCCCGGACGCCTGGCGCCTGATGCTGGCCTTGAGCGGCGTGCCGGCCTTGTTGATCCTGCCGTTGCGCCTGGGTGTGCCGGAGTCGCCGATCTGGCTGATGGCGCGCGGTCGCAGCGCCGAGGCGCTGACCATCGTCCAGGCCAAGTTCGGTGCGCACGTGACCTTGCCTGCCGCACCACCGGCAGCGGCGCAGCAACGCGGCAGCTTCAGCGAGCTGTTCAGCCGCCGCTGGCGCAAGAACACTCTGGTCGGCTGCGTGTTCTACACCTGCCAGGTGATTCCGTTCTTCGCCTTGGGCACCTTCGCGCCGCGTGTGCTCGAAGCACTGAACGTGCAGGACAAGTTCGTCGGCGGCCTGGTCTACAACGTGCTGTTGATGTTTGGCGCATTGTTCGGCCTGCTGATCATCGACCGCATTTCGCGCCGCAGCTTCTTGATCGGCACCTTCTATCTGAGCGCCGTGGGCCTGGCCGTACTGGCCTGGGCCAGCTTCGGGGCGCTGGGCACCATCATCGCGTTTGGCTTCTTTGCTTGCGTGCTTGCGGCAGCGGTCAACCTGGAGTTCGTCTACCCGCCGGAGCTGTTCCCCACCCACCTGCGTGCTTCGGGCATCGGCCTGGCCGTGGCCGCCAGCCGCTTCGGCTCGGCGTTCGCCACCTTCCTGTTGCCGATCGCCGTGCAGCATCTGGGGGTGCACACGGCGCTGGGCGTGTGCGTCGGGGTGCTGCTGTTTGGTGGTGTGTTCTGCCACCTGTTCGCCCCGGAAACCAGCCAGGAGCGCCTGGCAGCGGTGACGCCGGACGATGGTGCCGGCAAGCCGGAAGAACGGCCGTTGAACGCCCATTGATCATCAACACGGGAGCTTGAGCATGCCTGGCAACAGACTCATCGACATGTACGCGGTCCAGGTGTTCATCGCTGTGGCCGAGGAGGGCAGCATGTCCGGTGCGGCCAGTCGCATGGGCATCTCCCAATCCGGGGTGTCGCAGTTGGTACGCCAGCTGGAGGACGATCTTGGCGTGGTGCTGGTGGACCGCACCACGCGGCCGCTGACCCTGACTACGTTCGGCCTGGCCCTGCGCAACCGGGGCGCGCTGCTCAGCGAGGAGTTGTCCAATCTCAAGGCGCAGGTGCTCGATGCCGGGCGCGGGGTCAAACCCGACCTGCGCATTGGCCTGGTCGATTCCTTCGCCGCTACCTGTGGCTCGATGTTCACCCGCCAGATGCTTGGCCAGGTCACGCAGTTGTCGGTGCGCACCGGCCTCAGCCCGCAGCAGGGCGAGTCGTTGCTGCGCCGCGACCTGGACCTGATCGTCACCAGCGATCCGCTGATGGATGCCAACGACGTGATCCGCTATCGCTTGTTCACCGAGCGCTATTTCGTGATTACGCCCAAGGCGCTGGGGCGAGAGCTGCACAGCCTCGACGATGTGCGGGCGCTGGCCAATGTGTTGCCGGTGGTGCGTTTCAATCGCCTGTCGCAGGTCGGCCTGCAGATCGAGCGGCACCTGCGCGGCCTCAATGTGCGGGTGCCCAACCGCCTGGAGCTGGACAACGCCGACGCCCTGACCGCAATGGTCGCCGAAGGCATCGGCTGGGCGGTGACCAGCCCGATGTGCTTTCTGCAGGCCATGCCCTGGGTCGACAACGTCGCCGCGCACCTGACGCCTGAGCTGAGCCTGGAGCGCTCGCTCTATCTGGTGGCGCGGCGCAACGAATACGGCGCCTTCTTCGCAGATGCCTGCGAGTCGGCGCGTGCTGTCATCCTCGATGCCTTCCTGCCGCGGCTTGTGGCGCTGGGCAAGGGCGTCGAGGCATTAGTCAAATTCGAAGAGGGAAATACCCGTGAGTACTTTTGATCGCCTCGATACACGCGTCGAGCAGGACTATGTGGGCGAAGTGCGAATTGGCGCCGACAAACTCTATGGCGTGAACTCGCTGCGCGGCTTCGACAACCTGAGCGTGTCGCCGCTGAGCATCGCCCATTACCCGGCCTTTCGTGATGCCTTTGCCCAGTGCAAGTGGGCCGCTGCGCTGGCCAACCATGAATGCGGCGTGATTGCCCAGGCCCAGGCCGACGCCATTGCCCAAGCTTGCCAGGCGGTGATGGCCGGTGCATGCGACGACTCGCTGATCGTCGATCTGCTGGAGGGCTCAGGCGGCACCTCGACCAACATGAACTTCAACGAAGTCATCGCCAACCGTGCCCAGCAGTTCCTCGGCCATGCGCCGGGCAGCTATGAGGTGGTTCACCCCAACGACCACGTCAACATCTCCCAGTCCACCAACGACGTGTACCCGGCGGCATTGAAGATCGCCACCCACGCCATGCTTGCCGGGCTGATCGAGCAGGTGCGCCTGCTGGCCCAGGTGTTCGATGCCAAGGCGCTGCAGTTCGCCGATATCCTGCACTTGGGCCGCACCTGCCTGCAGGACGCCCAGCCCATGCGTCTGGGGCAGTTGTTCGGGGGGTACGCCGCGCTGACTCACCGCCTGGCCGACGAACTGGTTGCCGTGCGTGAAAAGCTGCACACACTGCCTTTGGGCGGCACCGCCATCGGCACCGGTTTCGGCGCGCCGAAGGCTTACCGCGCGGCGGTCTACCGGCATCTGGTGAAGATCACCGGTGTCGCCTACCAGGCGCCAGCCAACCCCTTCGATGCGATGCAGAACATGGATGTGTTCGGCCGCGTATCTGGTGAGCTGCGTACCTGCGCCACCTCGCTGGCGAAAATCGCCGCCGACCTGACCAAGCTATCGTCGGGGCCGGTGGGCGGCATGGGCGAACTCAAGCTGCCCGAAGCCCAGGCCGGCTCCTCGATCATGCCCGGCAAGGTCAATCCGGTGCTGCCGATGGCGATGATCCAGCTGAGCTTCGCGATCATCGGCAACGATGTGGCAGTGGCTCAGGCAGTGCAGTACGGCGAGCTCGAGATCAACCATTTCGAGCCGGTGGTGGCCTCGCGAGTGTTCGACAGCATCACCTTGCTCACTCAGGGCATCCAGCGTTTTCGTGAAAAGTGCGTGGCCGGCATCCAGGCTGACCAAGCCCGCAACCTGGCGCATTTGACCGATTCGATGGCGGTGGCGACGGCCCTGGTGCCGCGCCTGGGTTATGCCCAGGTCAGCAAACTGGCGCGTCAGTCGGTGCGTGAAGGGCGCTCGCTGCTGGCGATCCTGGCCGAGTCCGGTGTGATGACCGAGGCGCAGGCCATGGCAGCGATCGAGCAGGCGTCGTATCCGGTGTTCGAGCAGCGTTGATTGATGAATCCGCACCTGCAGACAGGTCACCACCTGCTGCAGGCGCGGCGGTTCGGCGCCTCGACTGCCCGCGAAGGCGCCGGAACGCCCGATACAGCGCGCGAAGGATTGAAAGTTGTGTGTTCCCAGAGAACTTCTGTTGGCCGGTTGTTGAGTTTCGAACAGCGGTCGTTATATCGAAATGCCCGAATCAAAGCTGAATTTTCTGGTGTGGCCTTGGACTGTTGTTTATTGAACAGCGGGTTGCACAAATAGCCCGTCATCCAACACGTGAATCGCTGAAATAGTGTATTCAGTGCCTTGGCACAACAACTGCAATAACCCCATTTGAATACCCGACCGTACTTCGTGAACAACAGCGAAACACGGTCCTATCTATAAATGGGGAGTATCAGTAGTGCGTGCGAAAGTCCGATTTTCCGCTCAGCCGCGTTTCAGCCTGGTGACCGCCGCCAGCCTGCCGTTGTTACTGGCCGCCTTCAGCCCGGCAACGCTGGCCGCCGAGGAATCCACCTTGGGCACGGTGACGGTCACCGGCGCTGCGGCAACCGGCGCCCAGCAGGACCAGAAGCGTCTGCAGAAGGTTGCTGGCAATACGGCGGTGGTCGACAACCGCAAAGTCGAGCAGGGCCGTGCGGCCAATGCCGAGGACGTACTGGCGCTGCAGCCCGGTGTGTTCGCCCAGGGCACCAGCGGTACTGCTGCGAACAAGATCTCGATCCGCGGCTCGGGGCTCAACACCTTCTACCAAGGCTACGTGCTGGGCACCAAGTTCCTCTTCGACGGTCTGCCGATCACCGGCCCCGGCGGCACCCAGGAAGACTTTCTCGACATGCAGGCGGTGGATCACACCGAGGTGCTCTACGGCGCCAACGCTTACGAGTACGGCGCGTTGGCGCTGGGCGGGGCGATCAACATGGTGAGCAAGACCGGCCGCACCGACCCCGGCAACTACGCGCGCTTCGAAGTCGGCAGCTATGGCTACCGCAAGCAGCAGCTGAGCACCGGTGGAGTGGTGGGCGACAGCGATTACTACATCAACGTGCTGCACAACGAGCGCGACGGCTACCAGGACCACGCCAGCAACGAAGGCCGTGGCATCGCCGCGAACTTCGGCCACGTGTTCAGCCCCAAGCTGCAGACCCGTGTGTTCTTCAAGTACCGCGAAGAGCAATTGATCAACGGCAACACCCTGACCCGCGCACAGCTCAAGCATGATCCGCGCAGCAATCTGGTGCCCACCGGGCGGCGCAAGGACGGCACCACCTTCATCGGCAACAAGACCACCTACACCTTCGACGATGGCGCCAGGCTCGAAGTCGGCGCGTCGTACAACAACTACCCGCTGCTCAATGGCTGGCGTTATGCCGTGGCGCCGCAGGATTGGCGCTCGAAGGATATCAACCTGACCCTGCGCTACCTGCGTACCGGCGACACCTTCCTCGGCCTGCCCAGTGACAGCAGCGTGATCTTCAGCAACACCCGCGCCTACCTGGCCGATGTCAAGGCGCACAGCCGCGCCACCGGGCTCAAGACCCAGGAAACCAACTACACCGGTTCGCGCGATACCGTGCTGACCCTGGCCAACGAGCTGCAACTGGCCGATGACCTGTGGTTGTCGTCGGGGCTCTCGTTCGTCAACATCCGCCGCAAGGGCGAGATCGAGGCGAGCACCCTGACCGCGGCCAACCCCAGCAACTTCCCCACTAGCGTCGAATACGTCGAGAACGACCTGGCGCCGCGCCTGGGCCTGCGCTACCAGATCAATCCCGAATTCCAGTTGTTCAGCAACGTCAGCCGCAGTATCGACCCGCCGGTGACCTGGCAACTGGGCAGTACCAGCAATCCTTTCCTCTACGATGTCCGGCCGCAGAAGGCCACCACCTTCGAGGTGGGGGTGCGCGGCAACCACGGGATCTTCGATGGCAGCCTGACCCTGTACCGCTCCTGGGTGCAGAAAGAGCTGTTGACCGTGGTCGTGCAACAGGCAACCGCCACCCAGGACCAGCTCACGGCCACCTCCAACGCCAGCCCGACCCTGCATCAAGGCATCGAGGCGGGGCTCAATGCGTTGCTGTGGACCGGTGCCAACGGCGACACGCTCGACCTGCGCCAGGCCTACACCCTCAACGACTTCAAGTATCGCCACGACGAACGTTTCGGCGACAACGAGCTGCCCGGCCTGCCGCGCCAGGTCTACCAGGCCGAGCTCGCCTATCGCCAGGCCAGTGGTTTCTACGCCTCGCTCAACCTGCGTGCGGCGTCGAGCTACTACATCGACTACGCCAACACCTGGCAGACCCCGTCGTACCTGTTGTGGGGCGCCAAGTTCGGCTACCAGGCGCCAAGCCGCAAGTGGGAGGTGTTCGCCGACCTGCGCAACCTCACCAACCAGCGCTATGCCAGTGCCACCAACACAGCCTATGACGCAGGCGGGCGCGATTCTGCGAATTTCTACCCAGGGGACGCGTTCAACGTGACCACTGGCGTTGCCTTCCGATTCTGAGTGCACGGAGAGCCTCATGAGCACAGATGTAGCGCAGATGAGCCTGGGCATGAACATCCTGGGGTTCGGCGCCCACGCCGGAGCGTGGCGCCAGGGCGAGGCGGCCATCGACGCCTATGTCGATGTCGCCTACTACCGCGATATTGCCCGGATTTCGGAAAAGGGTTGTCTGGATGCGGTCTTTCTCGCGGATGGCCCGGCGTTGCCCGGCGATGTCGCCAGCCAGCCGGGTGGACGGCTGGAACCGACCCTGCTGCTGACCGCCTTGGCCGCCGCCACCGAGCGCATCGGGGTGATCGCCACCTGTTCGAGTACCTACAACGAACCGTTCAATCTGGCCCGGCGCATCGCCTCGCTGGATCACATCAGCGGTGGGCGTGCGGCATGGAACGTGGTCACCAACGCCGGCGACGCGGCCGCGCAGAATTTCGGCCTGGCGGGTGCGCCGCTGCATGTCGATCGCTATGGCCGCGCCGAGGAATTTCTCGAGGTGACGCTCAAGCTGTGGGACAGCTGGGAAGAAGATGCCGTGATCGGTGACCGGGCGGGAGGGCGTTTCGCCGATCCGGACAAGGTCCACACCCTCGATTTCAAGGGGCGGCACTTTCAGGTCAAAGGTCCGCTGAACCTGCCACGCTCGCCCCAGGGGCGTCCGGTGCTGGTCCAGGCGGGTTCTTCCGAAGGCGGCAAGGCGCTGGGGTCGCGCTATGCCGATGCAATCTTCACCACCCAGACCACCTTGCCTGACGGGCAAGCCTTCTACCGGGAGATGAAGGCCCGCGCCAAGGCCTGGGGGCGAGACCCGAGGCACCTGAAGATCATGCCGGGGCTGTCGACGGTGATCGGCAGCACCGAGGCCGAGGCCCATGCGCGTTTCGACGAGCTCAACGCCTGGCATGGCGAGCATGGCCTGTTGCAGCAAGTGGCCGGACGCATCGGTATCGATGCCCGCGAGCTGGACCCGGATGCACCCTTGCCCTGGGCCAGGATCGGCCCGGTGGCAGCGTTCGAGCAGGGCTCCCATGGCTTTCTCGAGGCGCAGCTGAACCTGGCCCGGCGCGAAAACCTGACCATCCGCCAGTTGTCACGACGCATCCTGGTGGGCCATCGGCTGGCGGTCGGCACCCCTGAGCAGGTCGCCGACACTCTGGCCGAGTGGTTCCTGGCCGGGGCGGGAGATGGTTTCAACATCATGCCCGACATGTTTCCTTCAGGCGCGCGGGTGTTCGTCGAGGAAGTGGTGCCGTTGCTGCAGCGGCGCGGATTGTTTCGACGCGAATACCAGGGCAGCACGCTGCGCGAGCACCTTGGCCTGCCCAAGGCAGTGAACCAGTTCTCGTTGCGGACATGACCCCCGATAAAGGGGAATTGCAGTGGGGAATCGCCCCCACTGCGATCCCTTTGGACATACAAGCTACTGAAAGCACGAGATTTTTTCCCATGGCATGACCCTTGCTCGGGCACCTCGCAGAGTCCCTGTGTCCCCGGAGGTGCAGCATGAAGACCCCGCCCAAAGGCTCCATCCTGACGTCACTCGCCCTGGCCGTGCTGGCCTGGCAGGCCACTGGCGAAGCGGCCGTGCAGTGCCAGCGCACCCTGGTGGCCAATGTGGTGGCGTTGGACCAGCCGTTGATGTTCAACCGCCTGGGCGCGCAGAACGCCAATGGCATGATGTTCGCCCTGCGCCACGATGTGGTCGATGAGCATCACGTTCCGCTGAGCCAGGGCGGCGCTGCGGTGCCGGGCAAGGTCACCCTGCGCCCGGACAAACGCCCGCGCCCGATCGTGCTGCGGGTTGCCGCAGGCGACTGCCTGACGGTCAACCTCACCAACTTGCTCGCTTACCAGGCCAATCCCAACAAGCACGGCATTCACCCCGAGGAAGCCGAGGGCGAGGAGGGCGAAGAGGTCGAGCTACCTGAAGTCGAGGACGACGAACACTTCGTCGCCGACGAACAGGTCAGCGATCGCCATGTCGGCTTCCAGGTCAACGGCATGCAGGCGGTCAACAGCATCGCCGACATCGCCGCCAATACCGGGCGCAACGCCAACTTCCTGATCGCCCCGGGCGGCACCCGCAGCTACACGCTCTACGCCGAGCGCGAGGGCGCCTTTGCCGCCTCCAGCCGTGGCGCGCCCTTTGGCGGTGAAGGCAATGCCGGGAATGTCGCCAATGGCTTGTTTGGCCAGGTGGTGGTGGTGCCCAAGGCCGGACGGACCTATCGCAACACCCTGACCGAAGAGGAAATGCGCCTGGCCACCTCAGGCCGTACCGCCACCGGCCAGCCAGTGATCGACTACGAGGCACGTTATCCGCAGGTCCAACCGTGGATCGCCGAAGGCAAGGCCGGCAAACCGATCATTGCCATGGTCGATGGCAACGAGATCCTCAGCAGCGAAACCGATGCCATCGTCATGGGCCCCAACCCCGATGGCAGCTTCCCGCGTGCGACCTACCCGCTGGAAAGCGTCGGCAAGCGCAACCCGGCATTGCCCAACCGCCTCGAAGCCTTCCGTGACTTCGCTTCGCAGTTCGCCGACGAGGTGGCCGGCACCCAGGCCTTCCCCGGTTACTGGGCGGACCCGGTGATGGGGCATGTGCTGGAGCCGGCACGTGACTCGTTCATGATCAACTACGGCTCTGGCGGCATGGGCGCCGAGGTGGTGGCCAACCGTCTGGGCGTCGGGCCGATGCACGACTGCCTGTCGTGTGCCTACGAGGAGTTCTTCCTCAGCGCCCATACCGTCGGCGATATCGGCACCCTGGTGGATGTTCCGGCCAACGTCGGCCTCGAGCACATCCGCCCTGGCGAAGTGCCGCCGGCCAGCGCCACAGGGGTGAAGGCGAGCATGGCCCTGTACCCGGCCGAGCCGTCCAACGTGCACCACAGCTATATCGGTGACTTCACCAAGTTCCGCAACACCCACAACGGCCACGAGCAGCACATCTTCCACCTGCACGGCCACCAGTGGCTGTTCAACCCCAACGACGACAATTCGGACTATATCGACGCCCAGGGCATCGGCCCGGGGGTCGGCTACACCTATGAAATCGCCAATGGCGGTTCGGGCAACCGCAACCGCGTGGCGGGCGATGCGATCTATCACTGTCACTTCTATCCGCACTTTGCCCAGGGCATGTGGGCCATGTGGCGGGTGCACGATGTGTTCGAGCCCGGCACGCGCCTGGCCGTGAGTGGTGACAGCGAGAATGGCTTCCACGCTACGCCGTTCGCCTTGCGCAATGGCAAGCCAGCCAGCGGCGCGCGGGCGCTGCCCGACGGCGAGATCGTCGCCGGTACGCCGATTCCGGCGGTCGTGCCGCTGCCAGGCAAGGCCATGGCGCCAATGCCGGGCAAGGTGACCGTGGTGCCGAAACTGGCCGAGACCCTCGTCGCCGAACAGGGTGACGACGAAGCTCAAGAGGAGGGTGGCGATGACCATGGGCAGGGCGCCAGCGCGCCACGGACCGTGGGGTCGCTGGCCTTGGTCGATCGCAGCGAAACCAATCGCAATGCCGACGGAACGCTGAAGAACCCCGGCTATCCGTTCTGGGTCGGTGGCATGGAAAGCAGTGTCGGTCAGCGTCCGCCAACCCCACCGCTGGACATGCTCGACCCGGCCCTGGCTCGCCAGCTCAAGGACAGCGGCAAGGCACTGTGGGCCAACCTGGACCCCAACCAGGTCGATGGCTGGGACGGCGGCCTCGGTCGCCATGCGCTGGACGGCGTATCGGCGGGCGGCGAGGCGGTGACCACCACCACCAAACTGGATTTCTCCAAGGTGGTGCACAAGGCCAAGCCGATCTACCTGCCCGAGGAGGGCACCGAGGTCGAACAGGCCGCCATGCAGTTCCACGCCAAGGCCGAGCACCCAAGCTTCGCCCTGATACCCGGCAGTGCACCGGTGGCCAAGGCCTTCCGTACCAACGGCGCCTTGCCCACCGCAGGCGCGCCATTCTACGAACCGTGCATGGATGATCGCGGCAAGCGCCTGACCCAATCCTCCGGGGTGGGTGAATTCGCCAGCGGCGAAAGCCTCACCGGCATGAGTTTTCGCGGCGCCTCGACCTTCACCGCCGACCGTCCGCGCATCTACAAGGCCGCCAATATCCAGTTCGATGCGGTGTACAACAAGGTCGGCTACCACTTCCCGCAGGCGCGCATCCTGGCCCTGTGGGAAGACGCCTGGCCGGTGATCACCAAGCAGCGCCCGCCGGAGCCGCTGGTGATGCGCATGAACACCTTCGATTGCACCCAGTACGTGCACACCAACCTGATCCCCTCGTTCTACGAGATGGACGACTACCAGGTGCGCACCCCGACCGACGTGATCGGCCAGCACATCCACTTGCCCAAATGGGACCTGACCGCCGCCGACGGCTCTGCCAATGGCTGGAACTACGAAGATGGCATTCTCTCGCCCGGCAGCGTGGTCGAGCGCGTGGATGCCATCCGCGCCTACAACGGCTGCAGCGAGGGCGATGCCCGCGATGGCTCGGCGGCCTGCCCGAAAGCACGCCAGCATCCGTACTTCGGCCGCTTCGGCCGGGCAGACTGGCTCGGCGCGCGCACGGCCATGCAACGCTGGTTCGCCGATCCTCTGATCAACGTGTACAACGTCGACCGTGGCCTGGGCACCATCTTCACCCACGACCACCTCGGCCCATCGACCCATCAGCAGTTGGGCCTGTATGCCACCGTGCTGGCAGAACCCGCAGGCTCCACCTGGTACCACGCCGAAACCGGCGAGCAGTTGTACAACCCGGCCCTGCGCCAGGATGGCGGGCCGACTTCGTGGCAGGCCGTGATCCAGACCGGCGACCACGATGGCGACGGGCGCAACGACAGCTACCGCGAGTTCTTCCTCGAGTACAGCGACTTCCAGCATGCCTATGAAGCGGGTGTGTACGTGGGGGCCGGCCCCGATGGCGTGCCTAACGGCCAGGCGTATCCGGCCACCGCCGACAGCTTCCGCTACGCCATCAACCCGCCGGTGCGGCAGAAGGCGTCGAACCTGTTGGAGGCGGTGGTCGAGTCGCGCGGCGGGCTGAGCCCAGGCTGTCCGACCCGGCCGTGCCCACAGGCGATTTCGGTGGATGATCCGGGGATGTTCGTCGTCAACTACCGCAACGAACCGCTGGCCCTGCGTGTG
Organism: Pseudomonas wayambapalatensis; assembly: GCA_014268975.2. GTDB lineage: Bacteria > Pseudomonadota > Gammaproteobacteria > Pseudomonadales > Pseudomonadaceae > Aquipseudomonas > Aquipseudomonas wayambapalatensis. Next base: position 2,848,310 of record CP077096.1, read on the forward strand.
TTCGACCCCAACAAGGTCGGCCCGGACGGCAAGCGCGGCATGCAGGCCGACGGCCTGGGTGGCGACCTGGCCTATGCCCTGCAGACCCGCACCGACCGGGCGATTCCAGCGATGAACCTGGCGCCCTCGGCAATCACCTCGGCGATCGGCCCTACTGGCGGCACCACGCTGTTCCCGCCGCACATCAACAAGGGCACCGAGCCAGGCGATCCGTTCACCCCGATGCTGCGCACCTATTCCGGCGACAACGTGCGCTTGCGCATGCACGCTGGTGGGCATGAAGAGGAGCACAACGTGACCCTGCATGGCGTGAAGTGGCTGCAGAACGGTTCAGGTTTCGGCAGCAGCTCCAACTCGGGGTGGAAAGCCTCGCAGATGGTGGGTATCTCCGAGCAGATGGGTTTCATGGCACCGGTGTCGATGATCTCAAGCTCCGCCGCCACCAACGGCGACTACCTGTATTCGCTGGATGCAGCGCTGGAGGGTTACTGGAACGGCATCTGGGGGGTAATGCGCAACTACACGGCGCAGCGGCCAGACTTGATTGCTCTGCCGAACAACCCGCAACCGGTGGCCATGCGCAACACCGTGAACTTCGACGGCATCTGCCCGAAAACCACGACCAATGCCAATGGCATCGGCACCCGGCCGACGGTCAAGCGCAGCTATGAAGTGGTTGCCGCGCTGGCCAATGACATTCTGGAGAACCGCCAGGGTGTCAGCATCAGCGATCCGGTGGGGGTCAACCAGCATGTCGGCGGGCCGTTGAAGAGCAACGGCGGGACCTTGGTGTTCAACAGTCGGCGCACCAGCATTCCATTGGCAACCGTGACCGACGAGGAGGACGGCACGACCTTCACCCTGGGCGGCCACAGTGCGCCGCTGCATGACCCGACGGCGGTGCTGTATGTGCGCAAGGCCGACCTCGATGCCGTGACCGGCAAACTCAAGCCAGGTATTCCAGTAGAACCCTTGGTACTGCGTGCCAATGCGGGGGATTGCATCAGCATCACCCTGGAGAACCGCCTGCCGCTGATGATGCCGGACCTGCCCAGTACGGCGGTGATGCAGAACGTGGTCAAGCGTGATCGCAATGCCAGCGAGGGCTCCACGGCCTTCAACAACAACCTGATGCGCCCGTCCAGCCATGTTGGCTTGCATGCGCAGTTGCTGGCGTACGACATCACCAAGTCCGATGGCGCCAACGTCGGCCTCAACCCCGTGCAGACTGTCCCGCCACGGGCGGGCAACAGTGGGACGTACCCGAGCAAGGTGTATCAGTACTACGCCGGGCATCTGGAGCGCGAGGGCAAGCCGGTGCTGCAACTGGGGCGTACGGTGGACAACATCAACACCACGGCCATCGAGTTCGGCGGGCTCAACCTGACCCCGGCGGACTTCATCAAGCAGCCTCAGAAAGGTCTTGTTGGCGCCATGAGCGTCCTTCCACAGACCGCCACCTGGACCGAAGACAGCGCCAGCCGCGCCCAGGCCACGGTCAAGGTCAGCGGCCAGGCGGACTACCGTGACCTTGTGACGGTATGGCAACGCTCGCTGAACATGCGCTGGGCCGATGGGCGTCCTGTGGAGGGGATCGCCACCGAGGGCAATGGCGTGCCGGGTGATCCGAAAGACAATGGCAACATGGCCATCAACTACAAGACCGAGCCCTTGTGGTTGCGCTTCGGCCTGGCACCGGACGCCCCCTTCGGCCACGCCGATGGTCATGGCTTCGCCGATGTCCCCAACGCCCATATGGCCTACAGCAACGCCCTGGTCAACGGCGATCCGCAGACACCGGTGCTTTGGGCCAAGCCCGGTCAACCGCTGCGCAGCCATGTGCTGATGCCCAGTGGTGGTAGCCGCGGTATCACCTACCAGCTCGACGGGCACCTGTGGCCGCTGCATGCCTACCAGGCCGAGAAGAACGACCTGGACGGCTACCCCATGGGCCTGCCGGGCATCGGTTCGGTGCGCTTCGGCTACAACCCGATGGCGATGTACATCGGCGCGCAGGAGAGCGTGCTGCCGGCGGCGCACTTCAGCTTCATGCTGCCCAGCGCGGGTGGTGCCAACGCGGTGCCGGGGGACTACCTGTTCCGCGACTACGCCGCCTACGGCAATACCGCCGGGTTATGGGGGATCCTGCGGGTGACCAACGAAGCGCCACCGACCACTGCACCAGCACAGTAACCAGGGTGTGCGGCCCCGCTGCCAGGCAACCGGCAGCGGGGCCGTTTCACATCAGCGGATGCAGGGCGCGAAAGGTCTGTGCTTCTTCCACCAGCCAGTCATGCACTGCGCGGGCGCCGGGTTGGGTCAGGCCACCAGGCGGGTAGAGCAGTACATAACGCTTGTGATTGGGGATCGGTACACCGAACGGAACGATCAGCGTGCCGCGCTCGAGTTCGTCGTTGAGCAAGGTCCGCCGCGCAATCGCAACGCCGATACCGGCAATCGCCGCCTCGATGGTCAGGTGATTGCGGTTGAAGGTGTGGCCGCGTCGTACGTTCAGGCCACCCGCACCGATACCGTCAAGGTAGAACTCCCACTCCGCGTACTCCGAACTGCCGCGCCAGGCCGTGATGTCGTGCAGCAGCGGGTAGTGCACCAGATCGGCCGGGCCGTGCAGGGGCGGGCGACCGCGCAGCAGGGCCGGGGAGCAGACCGGGAAGATCTGTTCGTCCAGCAGTGGGGTCGAGAGCATTCCAGGATAGCTGCCGTCGTTGAGGTCGATCGCCAGGTCGAAATCGCCGTCGTGCAGGGCCTGTTTGCTGTCCTCGGCCACCAGGCGCAGCTCGATGTCCGGGTAGCGCTGCTGGAAGCGCGGCAGGCGCGGGGTCAGCCATTTGGCGAGGAACGAAGGGATCGAGCGCAGGCGCAAGGTACCGCGAATTTCGCCGGCGTCCAGACGCAGCAGTTCAGCTTCGATGCTGCCATAGGCCTCGGCCACGGTCTGCGCCAGGCGCTGTCCCTCGGCTGTCAGCTCCACGCCACGGGCACGGCGCAGGAACAGGGCGAAGCCCAGGCGCTCTTCAAGCTGGCGCATCTGCTGGCTGACCGCCCCGGGGGTGATGTGCAGCTCTTCGGCACAGCGGGTGAACGACAGGTGCCGCGCGGCACAGGAGAACACATGCAACCAGACGAACACCTGGCCGTTGAGCTGCCCTTTCATTGTTTAGTCCTGCTAAAGGCTTGCTTAGGAATTTTCGTTGGTCATCGCCAGGCGAGCGCGGCAGTATCGCGCAAATTCGCAGTACCCATCAATTTTTCCGGAGGGCCGCGCAGCGGCGAGTAACGTCGCGGCGGTCAGGCATTAGCATGGCTATCAGTGTTTTCGACCTCTTCAAGATCGGCATCGGGCCGTCCAGTTCCCACACCGTGGGGCCCATGCGTGCCGCCGCCACCTTCGCCCGGTTGCTGCGCGAGCGCGGCCTGCTGGCCCAGGTGCAGCGGGTCGAGGTGCGCCTGTATGGCTCGCTGTCGGCCACCGGCGTCGGTCATGCCACCGATCGCGCCTGCCTGCTGGGCCTGATGGGCCAGTGGCCGGACCGCATCGACCCGCACAGCATCGAGCCGCGCATCGACCAGTTGATGCAGGAGCAGTGCCTGATGCTCGATGGCTCGCACCCGGTGGCGTTCCAGTACAGCCGCGACATGCGCCTGCTCGACGAAAACCTGGACTATCACCCCAATGCCATGAGCCTGGAAGCGCTGGACGGGCAGGGCAGCCTGCTGACCCAGACCTACTACTCCGTGGGTGGCGGCTTCATCATCGAGCAAGCTGAAATCGATGCCCCGGTCAGTCGCGTCGCGCAGGTCGAGTTGCCCTACGAGTTTTCGTCAGGCGCCGAGCTGCTGGCGTTGTGCAAGACCCATGGCTTGACCGTGGGCCAGTTGATGATGGCCAACGAACTGGCCTGGCGCAGCGAAGATGAGATCCGCAGCGGCTTGCTGAATATCTGGGCGGCCATGCGCGAGTGCGTCGACAACGGCCTGCGCAATGAAGGCATCTTGCCTGGAGGGCTCAAGGTCAAGCGCCGGGCTGCGCGTCTGCATCGCAGCCTGCAGGAGTTGGGCAAGCCGAACGTGATCGGCTCGACCCTGAGCGCGATGGAGTGGGTCAACCTGTTCGCCCTGGCGGTCAACGAAGAGAACGCCGCGGGCGGGCGCATGGTCACGGCACCGACCAATGGTGCGGCCGGCATCATCCCGGCGGTGTTGCACTACTACATGAAGTTCAACCCGGGCGCCTGCGATGACGACGTGGTGGCCTTTCTGCTGGCAGCGGCGGCGGTCGGCATCCTGTGCAAGAAAAACGCATCGATCTCCGGCGCCGAAGTGGGTTGCCAGGGGGAGGTCGGTTCGGCCTGCTCCATGGCCGCTGCAGGCCTTGCCGAAGTGCTCGGCGCCACGCCGCCGCAGCTGGAAAACGCCGCTGAAATTGCCCTGGAGCACAACCTCGGCCTGACCTGCGATCCGGTCGGCGGTCTGGTCCAGGTGCCGTGCATCGAGCGCAATGCCATCGCCGCCGTGAAGGCGATCAACGCCGTACAGATGGCCTTGCGGGGTGATGGCGAGCATTTCATCTCCCTCGATCGGGTGATCCGCACCATGCGCGACACCGGCGCGGACATGCACGCCAACTACAAGGAAACTTCGCGCGGCGGCCTGGCCGTCGCCTTCGTCGAGTGTTGAGTCGCCCTGTTCGCAACCCAGCCCTGAAGGCGCAACTGCGAACACGGGCGTAGCCCGTGCCAGGCAGCGATGTCTTTTTCGCGGGCAAGCCCGCTCCTACAGGTATCGCGTCGGTGCAGAGGACCGAGCACAGGCGCTCAAGGAGCCCGACTCAACACGCCTGAATCCACCTGCAACACCCGCTTCACCGAGCAACAAAAACAACTACAAAGGCGAAACCCATGACTGATGTACACAACACCACGACCGTTCGTGCGGATTCGGCTGCGCCGGCTTCGACCACAGCCACGCGCAGCTGGAACCGCCACGACACCACCTGGGCCCTGGGCCTGTACGGCACCGCCATCGGCGCCGGCACCCTGTTCCTGCCGATCAATGCCGGGGTAGGGGGCTTCTGGCCGCTGTTGATCCTCGCGCTGCTGGCTTTCCCGATGACCTTCTATGCGCACCGTGCGCTGACCCGCTTCGTGCTGTCCGGGCGCCGTGGCGGCAACGAAGACATCACCGAGGTGGTCGAGGAGCATTTCGGTGTGGGCGCCGGCAAGCTCATCACCTTGCTCTACTTCCTGGCGATCTTCCCCATCCTGTTGGTCTACAGCGTGGCCTTGACCAACACTCTCACCAGTTTCCTCGAACACCAGCTGCACGTGACCGCGCCGCCGCGTGCGCTGTTGTCGCTGCTGTTGATCGCCGGCCTGATGGTGGTGGTGCGCTGCGGCCAGCAGATCATCGTCAAGGTCATGAGCGTGCTGGTCTATCCCTTCGTCGCCTCGCTCCTGCTGCTGGCCCTGAGCCTGATCCCCAACTGGAACGGCGCCTTCTTTGCCCAGGCCGGCGAAGGCCTGAGCGCCTCCAGGCTGCTGCTGACCCTGTGGCTGGCGATTCCGGTGATGGTGTTCTCGTTCAACCACTCGCCGATCATCTCGGCCTTCGCCGTCGACCAGAAGCACCGCTACGGCGCCGACGCCGACCGCAAGAGCGGCCGCACCCTGGCCACCGCCCACCTGATGATGGTGCTGACGGTGATGTTCTTCTGCTTCAGTTGCGTGCTGGCCCTGAGCCCGGCCGACCTGGCTGCGGCCAAGGTGCAGAACATCTCGATCCTGTCGTACCTGGCCAACCACTTCCAGACCCCGGTCATCGCTTTTGTCGCGCCCCTGATTGCTCTGGTGGCGATCACCAAATCGTTCCTGGGCCACTACATCGGTGCCAGCGAAGGCTTCCAGGGCATGATCGTCAAGAGCCTGCGCAGCCGCGGTAAAAGCTGGTCGGCCAAGCGCCTGGAGCGTGTCACGGCGCTGTTCATGGTGCTGGGTTGCTGGATCGTGGCGACCCTCAACCCGAGCATCCTCGGCCTGATCGAAAGCCTCGGTGGCCCGGTGCTGGCCTGCCTGCTGTTCCTGATGCCGATGTATGCAGTGCGCAAGGTGCCTTCGCTGCGCAAGTACTCGGGCGCGCTGTCGAACGTCTTCGTCGTGCTGGTGGGGTTGATCACCTTGTCGGCGATCTTCTACGGCTTCGTTGCCTGAGGCCATGCTCCACGATTCGTGTTGCTTCGCTCTGCATTTGCGTTCTTGATGCCTTTGGTGCCGCAGCTATGCTCGGCACCTGGAGGGTCGCCTTGCGGCCTGAGTGCACACGAAACGGAGTGATTGGCATGTTCCAGGGTTTCAAGAAAGCCTTCCAGCACGTCGAAGGTATCGAGATCGCCTACCGTATCGGCGGCAAGGGGCCGGCATTGCTGCTGTTGCACGGCCACCCGCAGACCCATGTGATCTGGCACAAGGTGGCCGAGAAGCTGGCCGAGCATTTCACCGTGGTCGCCGCCGACCTGCGCGGTTACGGCGATTCGGCCAAGCCTGAGGCCGACGACTGGCATGAGGCGTATTCCAAGCGCCGCATGGCGGCCGATATGGTCGGGCTCATGCAGGCCCTGGGGTTCGAGCAATTCGCCCTGATGGCCCACGACCGCGGCGCGCGGGTCGCGCATCGCCTGGCGCTCGACCACTCCCAGCGCCTCACCCACCTGGTGCTGCTGGACATCGCCCCGACCCTGGCGATGTACCGCCAGACCAACGAAGCTTTCGCCCGTGCCTACTGGCACTGGTTCTTCCTCATCCGCCCGGCGCCGCTGCCTGAAACCTTGATCGAAGCCAACCCGGAAGGTTACCTGCGCAGTGTCATGGGCGGGCGCAGTGCCGGCCTTGCGCCGTTCACCGACGAGGCGTTCGCCGAGTACCGTCGCTGCCTGTCGCTACCGGGCGCGGCGCATGGTGTGTGCGAAGACTATCGGGCCGCTGCAGGCATCGACCTGGAACATGACCAGGCCGATATCGATGCCGGCAACGCTGTGAAGACCCCGCTGCTGGTGATGTGGGGCCGTGACGGCGTGATCGGCAAGTGCTTCGACCCGCTCAAGGAGTGGCGCGCCTGTGCCGAGGACGTGCGCGGCAACGAGCTGCCCTGTGGTCACTACATTCCCGAAGAAGCCCCGCAAGCCCTGCTCGAGCACGCCCTGCCGTTCCTGCAGCACGCCTGATACGACCTGACCTGTCCTGGACGACATCAACATCTACAGGAGCCTCGCTGTGCTGTTTCCAACGGTCGCGAAAGACTGACCCGGCGCCGTTCACTGGCCCTTCCTGCGCAGCTCCACGACACTGCGACGCATGTCGCTGGCCCAGCCATCGAGCACCGGCTTGACGTTCTCCAGCTTGAGCTGCGCGGTGTCGTTCTCCAGCGCCTCGCCGGCGCCCTTGCGCACCACCTGGGCCAGCACTTTCTGGTTGGCACCGTCGAGGAAGGCCGCCTCCACGGCGATGTCCACTTCCTGGTCACGACCGCCGGCGGCGGTGTTCACCGCTGCCGCCACCAGGGCGATGGGCACCACTTCATAGGGCTTCAGGCCCTCGGTCTTGGTCGACACTGCGGTGATTGCGGGGCGTACCACGATCGTTCCCGGGCCTGGAGCGCTGACCACCGTCAGCACGCTGCCCAGTTCCCGGCGCATGGCGTCGTCGAAGTAGCGGGTGATCGCCTGCAGGGTCTGCGCCGAGATCACCGCGGTGGGTTGTGGCTTGGGATAGAACTGGCTGGGCTCGATGTAGACCTGTCGATACTGGCTGGCCTTGAGCCCCGGGTCGATCCAGCGCATCACCGGCGCCCCGGAAACACTTTCCGCCGGCTTGAGCCGGCTGTAGTCCTTGAGAAACCCGGAATACTGGCTCGGATCGACGCGGTTGCTGGAGCAGGCGGCCAGGGCAAGCAAGGCAGCGCACAGCAGGGTGGCGCGAGGCAGCGGTTTCATGATCGGTAGCGTCCATTGAGGGGGAGGCCAGATCAACGCTAGCAGGTGCTTGGCGATTGGCCAGTGTGCAGGTGGGTTGGTAGGCGTCCTTGGTTCGGTGATGTGAATTCCCACAGGAAATCAAGAGCCGTCTGGCTATCGCTCTAGGTGGATCACTGGAAATCTATGCCCGTCACGGGTATGTTTTGATGGTGAAAAGTGAGTATTTACAAACGCAGGAATTTTTCCCGTTGGCAGGCCCGCGAGAGGCTATCGGACTCGCTGCTATGCACAGCAGTCAGGGAAATGCAAAGCGGATTGGTGGATGCAAGTCTCGGAGGGTTGCTCTTCAAAAAACGCATTGCCTCGCCTGGTTCAGGGAAGAGTGGCGGATACAGAACATTGTTATCTGCCCGTTTGGGTGAGCGTTATGTGTTTCTTCATGGGTTCGCCAAGGCTGAAAAAGCAAACGTCACCCCAACTGAGCAAAAAGCGCTGCAGTTGATGGGCAGGGTACTGGTTGAAATGTCGTCGCAAAACTTGGCCAAGGCAATAAGTTGCGGCGTACTTGAGGAGGTGTATTGTGACCAGCAAATTGATTGAGTCGTTGCGTGACGACCTGTCTGTGCTTTACCAGGCTGGCGTGGTTGGCAAGGTAACGATGCGCGAATTCGAGGCCATCTGTCCTGCGCCCGTCAGGGATTTCACTGCGCTGGACATCAAGCGCCTGCGCGAGGCGCTCAATTTCAGCCAGCCGGTTTTCGCACTGCATTTGCATACCAGTGCGTCTACCGTACGCAAATGGGAGCAGGGGGAGACCCGGCCAGCCGGGCCCGCGCTGAAACTGCTCAATATCATTGCCGACAAGGGCCTCCAGGCCATTCTCTGATCAGCCCAGCACCTCCCGCACGCGATACCACAACATCCCCAGTGCCAGCAGCGGCGAGCGCAGGGCCTTGCCGCCGGGGAAGGTCAGGTGCGGTACGGCACTGAAGATATCCAGGCCCTGGCTGTGGCCGACGGCGATGGCCTCGGCCAACAGCTTGGCGGTCCAGTGGGTCACGTTCAGGCCATGCCCGGAGTAACCCTGGGCGTAATACACGTTCGGATGCTGGCTCAGGCGGCCCACCTGGGGGAAGCGGTTGGCGGTGATGCCGATCATGCCGCCCCACTGGAAGTCGATGCGCACATCGGCCAGTTGCGGGAACACCTTCAGCACTTTCGGGCGCATGTAGGCGGCGATGTCCTTCGGGTCGCGGCCGGAGTAGTGGCAGGCGCCACCAAACAGCAGGCGGCGGTCGGCGGTCAGGCGATAGTAGTCAAGGCCGACCTTCTGGTCGCACAGGGCCATGTTCTGCGGGATCAGGCTGCGCGCCAGGGCTTCTGACAGCGGTTCGGTAGCCACCACGTAGCTGCCGGCGGGCAGCACCTTGCCGGTCAAGCGCGGCTCCAGCTCGTCCAGGTGCGCATTGCACCCCAACACCAGGCTCTTGGCCCGTACCTTCCCGCGGGCGCAGTGCAAGGTGACGGTAGGGCCGTGTTCGATGCGCTGTACAGCGGTCTGCTCGAAGATGCGCACGCCAAGGCTGCTGGCGGCGCGGGCTTCGCCCTGCACCAGGTCCAGTGGATGCAGGTGGCCGGAGCCCATGTCCACCAGGCCGCCGGCGTACTGGTCACTGGCAACGACCTCGCGGATGCGCTCTGGGGCGATCAGCCGGGTTTCGTGCCGGTAGCCCAGTTCGGCCAGGTCCTGCAGTTCGTCGTTGAACGCATCGAACTGCGCCGCTGTATTGGCCAGCTCACAGAAGCCCCAGCGCAGGTCGCACTCGATGTTGTACTGCTCGATGCGCCTGGCCACCAGTTCGACCGAGTCCAGGCCTGCCTGCTTGAGGTAACGCACGCCGCCCTGGCCGACGTAGCGGGCAAAGCCCGACACGTCATGGCCGATACCACGGATCAGTTGCCCGCCATTGCGTCCGCTGGCGCCCCAGCCGATGCGCCGGGCCTCCAGCAGGATCACCGACAGGCCACGCTCGGCCAGCTCCAGCGCGGTGTTGACGCCGGTCAGGCCACCGCCGACCACGCACACATCGGCGCTCAACTCGCCTTCGAGCTCGGGGTAGGGGGCCGTGGCACGGGCCGTGGCGGCGTAGTAGGAGGCGGTGTGTTCGGTTTGATGAGGCATCGGAAAAACTCGAATCAGCGGTTGGACTTGATCTTGCTCCAGGAGCGGGTCATGACCCGCATGATCTGCGGGCTGGGGGTGCTGGAAACGTAGAGCTTGTCCAGCACTTCCTGGGGCGGATAGATCTCGGGATTTTCCACCAGCGACTTGTCCATGAACGCCTTGGCGTCAGGGTTGGCGTTGGCATAGCCGACCGTCGCACTGACCTTGGCGATCACTTTCGGGTCGAGCAGGTAGTTGATGAAAGCCAGGGCCTGGTCAGGATTGCTGGCGTCTTTGGGGATGGCCAGCAGGTCGAACCATAGGTTGCTGCCTTCCTTGGGAATGCTGTAGGCGATTTTCACGCCGTTCTTGGCTTCCACGGCGCGGTTGGCCGCCTGGAACACGTCGCCGGAGTAGCCGAAGGCCACGCACACGTCACCGTTGGCCAGGTCCGAGACGTACTTGGAGGAGTGGAAGTAGGTGATGTACGGGCGCAGCTCCATCAGCCGTGCTTCGGCCTTGGCGTAGTCTTTCGGGTCTTCGCTGCGTGGGTTCATGCCCAGGTAGTTGAGCATGGCCGGGAACAGCTCGTCGGGCGAGTCCATGAAGGCCACGCCGCATTGCTTGAGTTTCTTCAGGTTTTCTGGCTCGAACAGCACGGCCCAGGAGTCGACCTTGTCGATGCCCAGCGCGGCCTTGACCTTCTCGACGTTGTAGCCGATGCCATTGGTGCCCCACAGGTACGGTACGGCGTACTGGTTGCCCGGGTCGTTCTGCTCCAGTTGCTTGAGCAGTTTCGGGTCCAGGTGCTGCCAGTTCGGCAGCTTGCTGCGGTCGAGCGGCAGGAACGCGCCGGCCTTGGCCTGGCGGGCGAGGAAGTGGTTCGAGGGCACCACCACATCGTAGCCGGTGCGCCCGGCGAGCAGCTTGCCCTCGAGGGTTTCGTTGGAGTCGAAGACGTCATACACCACCTTGATCCCGGTACTGGCCTGGAAGTCGGCCAGGGTGGTGTCGCCAATGTAGTCGGTCCAGTTGTACACGCTGACCGTGGGCTCGGCATGGGCGGCCGCGCCGAACAGCAGGGCGAAGGCTGCGGGAATCAGGGTTTGCAAGTGACGCATGTCGGCACCTCGTTGGTCTTGTTCTTCGGGTTCGATGAAGCAGAAGCAGGGCAGCGCGTTGCCTGCGGGAGCAGCCGCTCCCGCAGGCACCCTCCGTGGGGTCAGACGCTCAGCAGCAGGAACTCGCGCTCCCAGGAGCTGATCACCCGCTTGAAGTTCTCATGCTCGGCGCGCTTGACCGCGACGTAGCCCTGGACGAACTGGCGCCCCAGGTAGTCTTCCAGGACCTTGCAGTCTTCCATGTGCTGCAGCGCATCCTCGATGGTGATCGGCAGGCGCAGGTTGCGACGCTCGTAGGCGCGGCCCTGTACCGGTGCACTCGGCTCGATCTTCTCGATCATGCCCAGGTAGCCGCACAGCAGGCTCGCGGCGATCGCCAGGTAAGGGTTGGCATCGGCGCCCGGCAGGCGATTCTCGACGCGCATCGCCTCGGGGCTGGAGGTCGGGACGCGCAGGCCGGCGGTGCGGTTTTCCTCGCCCCATTCCACGTTCACCGGTGCCGAGGTGTCTGGCAGGAAGCGGCGGAACGAGTTGACGTTCGGCGCGAACATCGGCAGCACCTTGGGGATGTACTTCTGCAGGCCGCCGATGTGGTGCAGGAACAGCTCGCTCATGCTGCCGTCTTCATTGGCGAACACCGGCTTGCCGGTGGCGATGTCGACCACGCTCTGGTGCAGGTGCATGGCACTGCCCGGCTCGTCGGTGATCGGCTTGGCCATGAAGGTGGCGGTGACATTGTGCTTGAGCGCCGCCTCGCGCATGGTGCGCTTGAACACGGTGATCTGGTCGGCCAGGTCCAGGGCGTCGCCGTGACGGAAGTTGATCTCCATCTGTGCCGGGCCGTCTTCGTGGATCAGCGTGTCCAGGTCCAGGCACTGGATTTCGCACCAGTCGTAGACGTCCTCGAACAGCGGGTCGAATTCGTTCGCAGCATCGATGGAGAACGACTGTCGGCCACTTTCGGCGCGGCCCGAACGGCCCAGTGGCGCCTGCAGTGGCAGGTCCGGGTCTTCGCAGCGCTGGGTGAGGTAGAACTCCATCTCGGGCGCAACGATCGGCTGCCAGCCCTTGTCGGCGTAGAGTTTGAGGACTTTCTTCAGGACGTTGCGTGGCGACAGTTCGATGGGGTTGCCGTGCTTGTCGAAGGTGTCGTGGATGACGATGGCGGTCGGTTCGATCGCCCAAGGGATCTGGTACACCGCCGCAGGATCGGGGCGGCAGATCATGTCGATGTCGGCCGGATCGAGCAGGCCGTAGTAGATGTCGTCATCGACGAAGTCGCCGGTGACGGTCTGCAGCAGCACACTCTCGGGCAGGCGCATGCCACGCTCGTTGAGGAACTTGTTGGTCGGGGCGATCTTGCCGCGGGCAATGCCGGTCAGGTCACTGACCACGCATTCGACTTCGGTGATCCGGTGTTCTTTCAGCCAGGCGGACAGCTGATCGAAGGGGGCGTTCATACAGACCTCTTGGTTGGGTTTTGGTGGTGGGTACGCAGGCCGTGCGCCGTGTGCTGGTATTGCACGCCGTTGCACGAAGCCACTTCCCACAGGTCACGCTGAGGACTATCTTGGGCGCAGCCCCCCGGGGCTATCTATCCGTTTTCTCCGTCAATCAATGCACCAAAAGAGTGCATATAGGACGCCGCGTGAATACGCAAAACGCCTTGCAGGTCCAGGCCTTCAACACCACCGATGTCACCGAGCAGGTTCGCGCCACGCCCGGTTGGCAGCAGCAATACCGGCAGATGTCGCCCGGGCATTTCAGCGGTCAGTTGCGCTGCCTGGGGCTCGATGGCGTCGAGGTGTACGAAGAGCGCCTGAACACCCGCGTCGAACAGTTCTTCCGCGCGCCAAGCGGTTCGTTGACCTTCTGTTTCGACCAGGTCGAGAACAGCCTGTACCTGCTCAACGAGCAAAGCCGCAACATCTGGATCACCCCGGAGAACTACCAGGAAGTGGCGGTGGTGTTCGACCAACCGTTCCTGCAGCGCCACGGCCTGGATCTGGAGCGTCTGCAGGGGCTGTTCATGGTTCCGCTGGGCAGCGGCCAGAATGCCCTGTTCGGCAGTTGGCTGAGCGCGACCCTGACACGCCTGGCGCAGGCTGACTGCCCGCTTGAAGGGCAGGCCTTGGCCGAGCAACTGCTCGATGACTGCCTGTTCATCCTCGACAACGCCTGCCAGCGCCTGCAGGGCCAGGCACTGGGCAAGCGCGGTGAAGAGCGGGCGATCATGCAGCGGGTCAGCGAATGGGCGGCGGACTGCCCGGAAGAAACGCTCAATCTCATGGAGCTGGCGCAGGTGGCCGGGGTGTCGTTGCGTCAATTGCAGGAGGCCTTCAAGGCCTTTACCGGCATGCCCCCGGCGCATTGGCTGCGTCTGCGCCGACTCAACGGTGCGCGCCGCGACCTGCTGCGCGGCGCCAGCGACGTGACGGTAGCGGAAGTGGCGATGCGTTGGTCATTCTGGCACCTGGGGCGGTTTTCCGAGAGCTATCGCCAGTTGTTCCGCGAGTTGCCGAGCGAGACGCTCAAGCGCGGGCGCTGAAGGGGCATCTGCGAGAGGTTGGCTGTCAGATAAAGACCAGCTCAAAAGGCTGCAGCAGGCATTCCAGCAGCTGTTGCGGCACCACGGGCGGCGTGTCCGCATCCGCCTCCATCTGACTGACATGGGCAGCAATGGCCTGGCGCTTGCGCGCGAGGCTGGCTTCGTCGAGCTGGATACGACGCGCGCGTTGCCAAGGTAGCCGAGGATCGTCCGGCGTCGACCAGCGCCACGCCCATATCGGCGCTTCGGCCAGCGTTGCACCACGCGCCTGGGCGGCCTGTGCGCAGGCACGGCCCACCGCGTCATGGTCGCAATGACCGTCGTGGCGCCAGGGGCACATCAGCAGGTCGCCGGGTTGCAGCAACTGGCTCAAGTGATTGACCAGGAAGGCCTCATCGCGAGGCAGGGCACCGTCCTTGAGGTTCAGCCGTCGCCAATCCAGATCCGCGACCCGCAGATCGAGCTGCTGCAAGGCATGGCGGCTTTCCAGCGGGCGCTGGTGACGCAGGCGTCGTTCGCTCCATTGAGCCGAGCCTGGGTGGCTGCCTTCGCCGTCGGTGGCAGAGATGAGCACGAGGTCCTGCTCGCGGCCATGGAAGTAACTCAATAATCCGCCCGCCATGAGCACCTCGTCATCCGGATGCGGCGCTACCAACACCAGGCGCCGGCCCGGCGGGCACAGTTGTTCGGGGGTGATCCAGGCGGCCCGGGCCAGGTGCGCGGATTTCTGCCATTCGCTCCAGGGGGTTCCCGCGTCAGCCTGGATCATGCGCTCGTTCATCGTTGCCAAGCTCCTGCTGTCAGTCGAACTCAAACCAATCCAGGCGCGGGTATTCTGCGGCGGCTTGGTCATGGCGGGTTTCGGCGAGATTCCCGGGTCTCAGAATGATTGAGGGAGCGGGTGAGGGGAGAGTTCAAAAAAGCTGGCGCCACACGATCTGAAAGTTAGGCGGGTTTGACGTGGGCGCGGGCTGCAGTGATGGCACCTCGTGGCCAAACCTTTACGCTCAGCGTAACGAATAACCACCGTGCTTGATTGATGCCCCCCACCCCGCAGGCCTAAGGTCACCCCACGACAGCGAACCCGTGGAGTCACCAATGACCACAACGAAGAATCCACCTCCGCAATGGTCGAGAAGGCGCGCTGAAAAGCAGCGCCGTCTCGAGCGGGTGCGTCACCTCGCCGATGGCGTGGTGCTGCCCACCGAGCGGATCGTCGAGGCCCTCGAACTGCTGATCGCCCCGGGTGATCGAGTGGTGCTCGAAGGCAACAACCAGAAGCAGGCGGACTTTCTTTCGCGCTCGCTGGCCAAGGCCGACCCTGGCCGCCTCCACGACCTGCACCTGATCATGCCCAGCGTCAGCCGCGCCGAGCACTTGGACCTGTTCGAACGCGGCATCGCCCGCAAGCTCGATTTCTCCTTCGCCGGCCCCCAGAGCCAGCGCATCGGCCAGTTGCTCGAAGACGGTCTGCTCGAAGTCGGCGCCATCCACACCTACATCGAACTCTATTCGCGCCTGCTGGTGGACCTGATCCCCAATGTCACGCTGGTCGCAGGCTTCACTGCCGACCGCGATGGCAACCTCTACACCGGCCCCAGCACCGAGGACACCCCGGCGCTGGTCGAGCCCACGGCGTTCAGCGACGGCATCGTCATCGCCCAGGTCAACCAGTTGGTGGAGCATGTCGACGACCTGCCCAGGGTGGACATCCCTGCCTCTTGGATCGACTTCGTGGTGGTCGCCGACCAGCCGTTCTACATCGAGCCGCTGTTCACCCGCGACCCGCGTCATATCAAGCCGGTGCATGTGCTGATGGCGATGATGGCGATCCGCGGCATCTATGAAAAACACCAGGTGCAGTCGCTCAACCACGGCATCGGCTTCAATACCGCCGCCATCGAGCTGATCCTGCCGACCTACGGCGAGTCGCTGGGGCTGAAGGGCAAGATCTGCCGCAACTGGACCCTCAACCCTCATCCAACGCTGATCCCGGCCATCGAGACCGGCTGGGTCCAGAGCGTGCACTGCTTCGGCACTGAGCTGGGCATGGAAGACTACATCGCCCAGCGTCCGGATGTGTTCTTCACCGGGCGCGACGGTTCGATGCGCTCCAACCGGCTGATGTGCCAGCTGGCGGGGCAGTACGCGGTGGATCTGTTCATCGGCGCCACCTTGCAGGTCGATGGCGACGGCCATTCTTCGACGGTCACCCGTGGCCGCCTGGCCGGCTTCGGTGGCGCACCCAACATGGGCCATGACCCACGCGGGCGGCGCCACGCAACCCCGGCCTGGCTGGACATGACCGTGCCCGAAACCCTGCTCGAACGTGGGCGCAAGCTGGTGGTGCAGATGATCGAGACCTACCAGGAGGGCGGCAAACCCACCTTCGTCGAAACCCTGGATGCGGTCGAGGTGGCGAAGAAGGCCGGCATGCCGTTGGCGCCGGTGATGATCTACGGCGATGACGTGACCCACCTGCTCACCGAAGAGGGCATCGCCTACCTGTACAAGGCGCGCAGTCTGCAGGAGCGCCAGCAGATGATCGCGGCGGTGGCCGGGGTTACCGCCATTGGCCTGCGCCATGACCCCAAGGATACCGAGCGCCTGCGCCGCGAAGGTTTGGTGGCCTTGCCCGAAGACCTGGGCATCCGCCGCACCGACGCCAGCCGTGAGTTGCTCGCGGCACGCAGCATTGCCGACCTCGTGGAATGGTCCGGTGGCCTGTACAACCCGCCCGCACGCTTCAGGAGCTGGTGATGAAAGCACTTTGCATACAGCCCCTGGCCTTGCCGGATCAGTTGGCCGACCTGGCCGTCGAAGCCTTGATCGAAGAGGCCGACCTCTCGCCCAAGCCCGGGCTGGTGGACCGCCGTGGCAGTGGCGCCCATGGCGACATGAACCTGGCCTTGATGCACGCCTCGGCGCTGTCGCTGTGGCCGTGCTTGCGGCAGATGGCCGAAGCCGCGCAGCGCCACGGCGAGATCGCGGCGCCGCTACGCGCAGAGCTTGGACGCCTTGGGCGTGAAGGCGAGGCAGCGATGCTTGCCACCACGGCCGGGGTCAATACCCACCGGGGTGCGATCTGGGCGCTGGGGCTGCTGGTTGCGGCGCGGGCGCTGAGCCCGGTGAGCAGCGATCCACATACCCTTGCCGCACGTGCCGGGCGCCTTGCGCTGATCGCCGATCCGGCCGCTTCTGTACAGGACAGCCACGGCATTCAGGTGCGCCGCCGCTATGGTGCGGGTGGCGCCCGCGAGCAGGCCCAGCAAGGCTTTCCGGCGATCACCGGTCACGGCCTGCCGCAACTTCGGCGTAGCCGCGCCGCGGGCGCCAGCGAGACCCATGCGCGCCTGGATGCACTGCTGGCGATCATGGCTTCGCTGAGCGACACCTGCGTGCTCTGGCGCGCCGGCGAGCAAGGTCTGGATGCCCTGCAGCAAGGAGCCCGCGCGGTGCTCGACGCAGGCGGCAGCGCCAGCTTGGCGGGTCGCCGTCAACTGCGCGCCCTGGAGGCTCGCCTGCTGCAACTCAATGCCTCTCCAGGCGGTGCCGCTGATCTGCTGGCCGCCTGCCTGTTCCTCGACAAAGCCGGGAGCCTGTGACATGGAAACCCTGAACTTTCAATTCCCCGCCGCACAACCGGGCCGTGGCCGCGCCCTGGTCGGCTGCGTCAGCTCCGGCGACCTGGAGGTGCTGATCGAGCCCGGCCAGGCCGGCAGCCTCGACATCCAGGTGGTGACCTCGGTCAACGGCAGCCAGGCCCGCTGGAGCCAGCTGTTCCAGCGCCTGTTCGACGGCCGCGACTTGCCCGCGCTGAAGATCGACATCCATGATTTCGGCGCCACCCCCGGCGTGGTGCGCCTGCGCCTGGAACAAGGCTTCGAGGAGATCGGCCATGACTGATAGCGAACGCCTGCTGCACAGCCGCAGTTTCGTCGAACTGGGCGCCCGGCAGCGTGCCCGGGCCCTGCTCGACACGGGCAGTTTCCGCGAGCTGCTCGGCCCCTTCGATCGCCTGATGTCGCCCTGGCTGCCACGCCAGGGCATCGTGCCGCAGGCCGATGACGGCGTGGTCATCGCCAAGGGCAAGCTCGCCGGGCGTCCCGCCGTGGTCGCGGCCATCGAAGGCGGGTTCCAGGGCGGCAGCATGGGCGAGGTGGGAGGCGCCAAGATCGCCGGCGCCTTGGAGCTGGCCGTCGAAGACAACCGTAACGGCATCCCCACCTGCGCCGTGCTGCTGCTGGAGACCGGTGGCGTGCGTCTGCAGGAGGCCAACCTGGGCCTGGCAGCGATTGCCGAGATCCAGGCCGCGATCATCGAACTGCGCGCCCACCAACCGGTCGTTGGCGTGATCGCGGGTTCAGTCGGCTGCTTCGGCGGCATGTCCATTGCTGCCGGGCTGTGCAGTCACCTGCTGGTGACCCGCGAAGCACGCCTGGGCCTCAATGGCCCACAGGTGATCGAGCAGGAAGCGGGGATTGGTGAATACGATTCGCGTGACCGGCCTTTCATCTGGAGCCTCACCGGTGGCGAGCAGCGTCACGCCAGCGGCTTGGTGGACGCCTACGTCGCCGATGACGTCGAGGCGATCCGCAGCCAGTTGCTGGCGTTGCTGGCCGCACCCTCTGCGCAGCGTGCCAGCCGCCATCAATGGTTTCTCGAGCGCCTGGCGCAACTGGGCGACGACTGCCCGCAACTCGATGCCGCCGCCGTGCGTGCCCTGTATCAAGGAGATGCCTGATGAACCGTGCCCAGAACTGGTTGCAGGGCCTTGCCAGCGGCGAGCCGCTGCCAGGTTTTCCCGCCTCGGTGCAGGTGGTCGATGGCGAACTGGACAATCGCCTGGCGCGCTTTATCGCCGTGGTGCCCGATGTGCACAATCCCTTTGCCCGGGCCCGTACCGGCGAAGTCGGCCTGCTGGAAGGCTGGGGCCTTGCCAAGGCGGTCGCCGAGGCGGTGGACGCCGACCGCGACGGTGAGAAACGCGTGGTGGTTGCGCTGATCGATGTGCCCAGCCAGGCCTACGGGCGGCGTGAGGAAGCGCTGGGCATTCACCAGGCCCTGGCCGGTGCGGTGGAGGCCTACGCCCAGGCGCGTCTGGCCGGGCATCCGGTGATCGGGCTGCTGGTGGGCAAGGCGATGTCCGGGGCGTTTCTTGCCCACGGCTACCAGGCGCAACGCCTGATCGCGCTGGATGACAGTGGCGTCATGGTGCATGCCATGGGCAAGGCGGCGGCGGCGCGCATCACCCTGCGCAGCGTCGAGGACCTGGAAGCCTTGGCCGCCGAAGTGCCGCCGATGGCCTACGACCTGGGTAGCTACGCCTCATTGGGGTTGCTGCACACGCGTCTTGCCGTGGATAACGCGCAGGCGCCGACCGCCCAGGACCTGGCACAGGTGCGCGCCAGCCTGATCGATGCCGTGCGCGACATTGGCGACACCACTGACCTGCGTAGCCGCCTGGACGGCGAGCATCGCAGCGCCTCGCGCGAGGTGCGTCAGCGCCTGCGCAGCCAATGGCAGGAGGCCTGAGATGTACGCCCCGCGCCCACACGACCTGCTCTGGGGCATGACCCCGGCCATGCTTCCTGCCGATGCGCCTGCCTGGGCGCGTTCGGTATTGGCGGCCGGCGAGCCGGTGGTTGTGCGCCGGGCCCTCTTGGCGCCGGGCGGGGTGGCGGTCGGGCTGCGCGGGCGAGGGCGCGAGCAGCGTTTTGCCTGGCAGATGCGCGTGGCGGACATCGAGCACCGGGTCAGCCCCGAAGCACTGCGCGGGGAGGGCGAGTTGTCGTCGCCAGCCTTGCGTGCGCTATCGCAGGTCAGCGCTTGGTTGAACGATCGCGAGTGGCTGTGGGGACCTACCGGCAGCACGGGTTTCCAGCTCGCGACGGGGATCGAGGTGCTGCACGCTGGCAGCGATCTTGATCTGCTGCTGCGTGCCCCTGTGTCGATACCTCGTGAGCAGGCCGCTCGACTGCTGAAACAGTTGGAAGGCGCGGCCTGTCGCGTCGATGCGCAACTGGAAACGCCCCAGGGCGCGGTTGCCTTGCGTGAATGGGCCAGCGGGGCGCGTCGGGTGCTGCTCAAGTCGGCGGCTGGCGTGCGTCTGGTGAGTGATCCGTGGCAACTGCAGGAGGATGCGGCATGAGCAGCCTGTTCGCGTTCCCGGGGCAGGGCGCCCAGCAGGTGGGGATGCTTCATCGCCTGCCAGAGGGTAGTTCGGGCCTGCTCGAAGCGGCCAGCGAGGCACTGGGCGAGCAGGTGCTGATGCTCGACAGCGCCGAGGCCTTGCGCCATACCCGTGCCGTGCAGTTGTGCCTGCTGTTGACCGGCGTGGCCTGGGCGCGCTGGCTGATGCAACGCAGCCCGGCGCCGGGGTATGTGGCCGGGCTGTCGATCGGTGCCTACGCCGCGGCAGTCAGCGCCGAGGCGTTGGCGTTGGAGGACGCCGTGCGCCTGGTATCGCTGCGTGGCGAGCTGATGCAGGAGGCCTATCCGACAGGCTATGGCATGACCGCCTTGAGCGGCCTCGACCTGCCCAGTGTCGAGGGTTTGCTGGATGCGGTTGGAGGTGAGGCCTACCTCGCCAACCTCAACAGCGACAACCAGATCGTCATCGCCGGCAGCGACGCCGCGATGGCGGCAGTCGCCACGCGTGCGCGCAGCCTGGGGCAGGGCGTGGCTCGGCGCCTGGCGGTCAGCGTGCCGTCCCATTGCCTTTTGCTGGCGGCCCCGGCGGCCACCCTGGCCGCAGCGTTCGCCGAGGTCGAGTTGCGCCACCCACGCATCGCCTACCTCAGCGCCAGCACGGCACGACCGATTTTCGATCCGGCACGCCTGCGCGACGACCTTGCCGGCAACATGGCCCGGATCGTCGACTGGCGCGCGACCCTGCGCAGCGCCTGGGAGCGCGGTGTGCGCCTGCACCTTGAGCTGCCGCCGGGCAGTGTACTCACTGGCCTGGCGAGGCGAGTCTTTGAACCTGGAAAAGTGCTGAGCGTGGAATCCACGCGTGCGGACAGCATCGATGCACTGTTGCGTCAGGAGGTGGCCGACAACCGATGACCGCGCTGTAGCTCGAAGGACAACAACAAACAACTTCGATACAACCTGAGGAAAACAACAATGATCATCTATGGTGTGGCTCTGCTGGCGGTGTGCACGCTGGCCGGCGTCATCGTCGGCGACTTCCTGGGCGTGCTGTTGGGCGTCAAATCCAATGTGGGCGGGGTCGGCATCGCCATGATCCTGCTGATCTGTGCGCGGCTGTACATGCACCGCAAGGGTGGCATGAGCAAGGAATGCGAATTCGGGGTCGGTTTCTGGGGCGCGATGTACATCCCGGTGGTGGTGGCCATGGCGGCCCAGCAGAATGTGGTCACTGCCCTGCATGGCGGGCCCGTGGCCGTGGTGGCCGCTGTCGGCGCGGTGCTGGTGTGCGGCGCGACCATTGCCTTGATCAGTCGCAGCCATCGCGGCGAGCCGTTGCCGGCGCTCGACGCGGCGCCGCCAGCCTCGGTGCAGCCTGCACCTGCGGGAGGTCGCTGATATGTGGCCGCTCATTGAGAAAGCCCTGGAACACAACGACCTGATCACCGCGTTCGCCGTCGTCGGCGCGGTGATGTGGGTATCGGTGATGCTCTCCAAATACCTGACCTTCGGCCGCGTGCACGGCTCTGCCATCGCCATCGTCATCGGCCTGGTGCTGGCCTGGATCGGCGGCAACCTGACCGGCGGCCAGAAAGGCCTGGCGGACGTCACGCTGTTTTCCGGGATCGGGTTGATGGGCGGGGCGATGCTGCGCGATTTCGCCATTGTCGCCACCGCCTTCGAAGTGCAGGCCACCGAAGCGCGCAAGGCCGGGATGATTGGTGCGGTGGCACTGTTGCTGGGCACTGTGCTGCCCTTCATCGTCGGTGCCGCGGTGGCCTGGGCGTTTGGGTATCGCGATGCGGTCAGCATCACCACCATTGGCGCGGGCGCGGTGACCTACATCGTCGGGCCGGTGACCGGGGCGGCGCTGGGGGCAAGCTCCGACGTGGTGGCCTTGTCGATTGCGACCGGCCTGATCAAGGCGATCCTGGTGATGGTGTTCACGCCGGTGTCGGCACGCCTGCTGGCCTTGGACAACCCGCGCTCGGCGATGGTGTTCGGCGGCCTGGCCGGGACCGTTTCCGGGGTGACGGCCGGATTGGCGGCAACGGACCGGCGATTGGTGCCCTACGGTGCGCTGACCGCCACTTTCCATACCGGGCTGGGGTGCCTGATGGGGCCGTCGATCCTGTACTTCTGTGTACGCGGCCTGGTGGGATAAGGAGGACAGTCGGCCTGGGCTCTCAACCTTCGCGACTGTACATCCGGCACTCGGCCAATAGCGCCAGCAGGTTCGGCTCGCGCTCGCGCGCCTTGAGAAACACTGCACCGATATGCTGCTGCAACCGGTAGCGCGGTTGCAGCGCGATCAAGCGCACACGGTTCTCGTACACCGCGGCGATACGGCCCGGTAGCAGGGCATAACCGACCCCCGAGCTGACCATGCTCAGCAGGGTGAATATATCGTTCACTTGCATCGCCACCTTCGGTTCGAAGCCGGCCTGCTCGAAGACTCGTGCGCCATCGCGGTGGGTGGCGAAACCCTGTGTAAGGGTGATGAAGGTGGAGTCGGCCAGGTCCGCCAGGTCGACTTCGGCCTGCACGGCGAACGGCGAGTCGGTCGGCACGGCCAGGAAGATATCGTCGGAAAACAGCGCCAGGTGTTCACAGGCCGGATCGTTGATGCTGTCGTCGAGCGAGACCAGGATGGCGTCCAGTTCATGGTTCTTGAGACGGTGCAGCAAGTCGACGTTCGAGCCAAGGGTGAGGTCGATGTTCAGCTCGCTGCGGCGCAGCTTCAGGCCCATGACCAGCTTGGGCACGGTCTTGACCGTGAGCGAGTACAGCGCCCCCAGGCGAAAGCGTTCGGCATAGAAACCTGCGGCCTCGCGGGTCTGGCGCACCATCTGCTCGGCGTCCTGCAGCAGTTGCCGGGCCTTTTTCTCCAGCACATAGGCGCTTTCCAGCGGGATCAGCTGGCGGCCTTCGTGCTTGAACAGCGGGCAGCGCAGGGCGTTTTCCAGCGAGTGGATCGCCCGGTGCACGCTGACCGCGCTGGTCGACAGCTCGCTGGCGGCGCGGCCCAGGTTGCCACTGCGCATGAAGGCGAGAAAGGTCTCGAGCTTCTTCAAGGTCAGTTCTTCGTCGATCAGCATGCACAGGCGCTCGCGGGCGGTCGGAGTGTCGATAATGCCACAGCACGGCGCGACCCCGTCAGCCCTGCGCAGGGGCGCAACGCTGACGGTTTCTGCCGGCCGGGGTGTTTCAGGGGAACTTTGCCTGGCCGGACGATTCCACCGAATGCCGGGCCCAATGCAGCGGCCGCCCGACTGAACCATCGTCCTGGATGGACGACCCCTGGAGGTACGCATGGCCCGACACATCATTCATTTCACTGGCCCGATCAATTCCTCGACCTGTGGCAACCTGATCAACACCTGCTCACGTGCCGTGCAGCAGGGCGCCGAGGTGTTGCAGATCAACATCGCCACCATGGGCGGCGAATGCAGCTATGGCTTCACGCTGTACAACTTCCTGCTTGGCCAGCCGGTGCCCGTGCATACCCATAACCTCGGCACGGTCGAGTCGATGGGCAATATCCTGTTTCTTGCAGGCAGCCATCGTACGGCCTGCCAGTACAGCAAGTTCCTCTTCCACCCGTTCCATTGGACCTTGCACGGCTCGGTGGACCACGCACGCATGGCCGAGTACGCCATGAGCCTGGACTACGACTTGCGCCTGTATGCCGAGATCGTCGCCGAACGTACGCAAGGCTCGGCCGAGGACCTGGATGTGATGCGTTACCTGATGGCTTATCCACGCATCCTAGGGCCACGGGAGGCCCTGGCCAGCGGAATGATCCATGCCATCGATGACCTGCCGCTCGCTGCGGATATGGTGCAGTGGAGTGTGCACGCCTGAAGCCCCGTGTTGTACAGCGACCAACAGGTTCGCGCACAAGCGTTCGATGGCCCTGCCTTTTAGCGCCGCCGGTCAGTTCCCCTGCAACGCGATGGAGCATATCGTCACACGCCCGTTCGGAACTCTTGTAAGGCGCGCTTCGCGCCTTGCGCCACAGATCGCCAAAGGAGAAACGACATGGCACACGATCAGGACCGCCCAAGCCAGCGCGGTGGCACCAAGGAAACCAATCCTGGCAATTTCGCCAACGACCGCGAGCGGGCCTCCCGCGCTGGCCAGAAGGGTGGCCAGAATTCCGGGGGCAACTTCGCCAATGATCGAGCACGGGCTTCCGAAGCCGGGCGCCGGGGTGGCCAGAACAGCCACGGCAGTGGCCGCAACCCATGATTGCGCTGCTACTCAGCCGCTGACGAAGCAGCCTTGGCGCTGTTTTCGAGTGAGCTCGACAATCTTTTGAATCTTCACGGAAAACTCTGATCAATCAAAAGTCATCCATGGAGAAGAGGAGGCCCGTGATGCCAGCTCCACAGTTGTACATCATCGAATACACGCTGCACGCCGAGGCGCGCAGTTTCATCATTCGATCGGAGCGAATGGACAATGCCGAGGCATGGCATTGGGCCAGTTGTGATGCAGGGGTCGGGATCATTCCGAAGTTCGGACGGGAGAAGATCAGAAAGGTAAGCCGCCCGATGGCCGAGCGTTATGGCGTTACCGGGGTGAGTTGGCGCTTGTCCGGTGGCAAGGCTCCACTTCCTCAAGGCGCGCCAGGCACCGTGGTGACTGGTTGAACCCGCTGCGAAAAAGCCCTCACCTGCAGACGCGGGCATGCCCGCGCCTGCAGAGGCTCTGATGTTACGCCCGGCGTAGCGCAGGGTAGTCCGTATAACCTTCGGCACCGTTGGCGTAATCGAACTGCGCGCGGTGCTCGTTCAAAGGCGCTTGTTGCTGAAGGCGCTCCACAAGGTCCGGGTTGGCGATATAGCTACGCCCGAACGCGACGGCATCGATCAGCCCCCGTGCAATCAGCGCCTCGGCTTTTTCCGGGGTGTAGCCGCCAGCCGCGACGATCACCCCTGGATACACCGCACGGATGGCTTCGCGGAATTCGTCACGCAGCGGTTTGCCGCCTGCCCAATCCGGCTCTGACAGGTGCAGATAAGCCAGGTTGCGCTTGGCCAGTTCGCCGATCAGGTACAACGCCGCGGCTTCCTGGTCTTCACCGTTGTCGACCCCATTGAACGGCCCCAGCGGGAAGATGCGGATCGCCACGCGATCGGCGCTCCAGGCGGCGATGGCGGCGTCTACCGCTTCCAGCACGATCCGCGCGCGATTCTCGACGCTGCCGCCATAGCGGTCCTCACGTACGTTAGCGCTGGGCGAGAGGAACTGGTGCAGCAGGTAACCGTGGGCGGCGTGCAGTTCGATCAGGTCGAAGCCTGCGTGCTGCGCATTGCGCGCGGCCTGGCCGAAGTCAGCGACGATGTCGGCGATTTCGGCTTCGCTCAAGGCCCGTGGTGCAGAGGTCTCGACGCGAATCACATTGCCCTGTGCGTCGCGCAGCGAGGTGCGAGCATCGGCAGGCAATGCCGAGGGCGCGACTGGCGCGGCCTGGCCGGGCTGTAGCGAGGTGTGGGAAATGCGTCCGGTGTGCCAGACCTGCACCGCGCTGTGGCCACCTGCTGCGTGGATGCCTTCGTTGACCAGGCGCCATCCGGCGATCTGCGCGTCGGTGTGGATACCTGGCGATCCCGAATAGCCTTTGGCCTGGAAGGAAATCTGCGTCGCTTCGCTGATGATCAGCCCGGCACTGGCACGCTGGCTGTAATACTCGGCCATCAGCGGCGTGGGCACATCGCCCGGCTCCAGGCTGCGCAGGCGTGTCAGGGGCGCCATGAAGACGCGGTTTGGCAGGGTAAGGGCGCCGACATGAACGGGGCGGAACAGGTGCTCGAGTCTCATTGAAGCCTCTGGGTGCGGTAAAGACGATGAGCAGCACCATACCGATCCCATTGGGGAAAGGGGGGACCGGTATCCCCGCTTGTCGCTCCCCAATGTCGCGTGGCAGAGCGTAAACATTGGCGCCCACCAGAGCGGCTCTCTGCCCCTTCTCGATGCCTTTGAGCTAGCAGAATTGCCAGTTTCGCACCCGTTGTGAGGTCCCTAGGATGTTCTCCAGTCAGCGAAATGACACCCAGTAGGAAACTCAGAGGCTCACCAAGATGACATCTGATCAAGCAGCGCGTCGATCCGCCGCACTCAAGTTTACGGTTACGGTAAGTGATGATCTTGAGTTAAATGCCGTGAAAATTCCCGCGGCCCCCAACAATGTGCTTGACCCTTTGAATGCGGCGAATGGTGCCGACGCTTTGGTCGAGTACGACATGCAACCCGAGGACAGCATTGTGCTGTTGTACAACGGCAGGTCATATCCGGCGCAAAACGGCAATACCTCGAACAGAGTCGTTTTCCGCATTCTCAGTGACCACATCATATCCAGTATCAACAGTACCGTTAGCGTCAGTTACCAAGTGACGCGGCGGGGCAAGACCCTAGGGTCTGCCGAGCTGCAGTTGCAGGTGCTGAATCCGACTGCTGACAGGCTCCCTGTTCCGGCTATCGCAGAAGCCGTTGGCGGGAGGTTGGATGTTATCAATCTCAGAGCCGATGCAAACGTGTCTGTCGCCGCTTGGCCGCTGCAGACGCTGGGGCAATTGATCTATCTCAGGTACAGCGGAACCTGCGCAAATGGCAGCCAATGGACTCAGCAAGTGTGGAACGGCAAACCACTTGACCAGCTGGGAGCTGTCAGAAGCACGATCGCCTTATCGACGCTTGGGGAATTGCTTGGCGGCAGCCGCATTACGCTGCGATTCGAAGTCTCCTTCGACCAGGGGCGCAGTCGCGTAGTGTTTCGTGAAAACGCTTATGAAATCATTCAGGGCCCCAGTGTGATCCGGGACGACTTCAGTAGTTACGCCTATAACCATGAAGTTCGGCCGGGTGGGGTACTACCCATGTTGGGAGGGAACATGTGCCGAGTGATCAGTGGCAAAAATATTATAATTCTGACAGCTCAGTCAGACTGGCCGCTTCTCAGAGGGAACTATCTGCGTATGAACGAGGCGACGGTCCGGTTCGAACTTAATGGCACTTTCAGGACTTTCCGCTGTAATTTTACGCTCGGTGTCCAGAACAGCACCACTGCGTACATCACCTACCTGAACGCGCAGGGGGCGACGATCGAAACCCGGACGGTGACCCTGGGTGCAAACGGACAGGATGAATACAGCTTCACTTCCTCGGCTCGAGATATCAAAGTGATCCAGATCCAAGATACCGCCGGATTGAACTTGGATGACTTTGAAGTCAGCGCATAAAGGGCACCCCAACGGCAGCCGCCTGCCACATTCTTCACGGAGTGCCATTGCCTGACGTTCAGCGCGCCAAGCGCCCCGGGACGAAATGCGCCACGTCGTTGAACCCCGGTGTCGAGGCATGCCCCGGGGTTACCAGCGAGTCGATGAAGGCTTCGTCCTCGGCGGTGATGTTCACCTCCAGCGCTCCGGCGTAGGTTTCCCACTGCGCCTCGGTGCGCGGGCCGACGATGGCCGAACTGACCAGCTGGTTGTTGAGCACCCAGGCGATGGCGAACTCGACGATACCCACTCCCTTGGCGTCGGTGTAGGCGTGGATCTTCTGGGCGATGGCCAGCGACTCCTGACGCCACTCCACTTCCATGATCCGCTTGTCCTGGCGCCCGGCGCGGCTGCCGGCGTCAGGGGTCGAGCCTGGCGCGTACTTGCCGCTGAGCACGCCACGGGCCAGAGGGCTGAACGGCACCACGCCCAGCCCGTGGTAGGCCGCGGCGGTCAGTTGCTCGGGCTCGGCCTGGCGGTTGACGATGTTGTACAGCGGCTGGCTCACCACAGGCTTGGGCACCCCGAGGCGCTCGGCCAGGTTGCAGATCTCGGCGATGCGCCAGCCGCGGAAGTTGGACACGCCCCAATAGCGGATCTTGCCTTGCTGCAGCAGATCACCGATGGCACGCACGGTCTCCTCCAGCGGCACCTTGTGGTCTTCGCGGTGCAGGTAGTAGATGTCCAGGTAGTCGGTGTCCATGCGCGTCAGTGTTGCCTCCAGCGCATTGAACAGGTGCTTGCGTGACAGCCCGCTGCGGTTGGGCAGGCCGTCTGCCGGACCGTAGCCGGCCTTGGAGGCGACGATCCAGTCCTGGCGATGGCGTGCCACCGCTTCGCCGACGATCTCTTCGGAGCGCCCGGCGTTGTAGACATCGGCGGTATCGATGAAGTTGATGCCCTGGTCCCAGGCGCGGTCGATGATGCGCAGCGAAGCCTCGGTATCGGTCTGCTCGCCGAACATCATGCTGCCCAGGGTCAGGGCTGAGACTTGCAGGCCGGAGCGGCCGAGAGGGCGGTAGCGCATGCTGGAGGTCCTTGCGTCGAAGAAGATGGTTGGACCGTTTTACACACAAGCACCGGGCTTTGAAAGGGCGCAGGGTGGCGTTCGCCGCTATTTACCGTTGCCAGGCGAAGGGAATTTCTGGCCGAGCGCAATCCTTGTGCTACTACTTGATATCGACACGCGCGATTGCAGATGGACGGTCGCAGAGGCAGGGAGTTTCGCCAGCGCTGATGTCTTGCCAGCCCCCGCTACAGCCGTCTTCCTGCTGCACGTGAATGAATCCGAGCTGTTTCATCACCACAAGGAAGGCTACACATGACCGAAGTCACCCTGATCGAAACCGTGAGCGCCGATTCCCTGACCAAGCTGCTGCAGGACGCCGGCTGCCGGGTCAATCGTAGCGAGCAGAATGCCGTTGTGCAGCTGCTCAGCGCCAGCCAGGGCGTGGGTTACGCAGTACGGTTCGGTAATCGAGCCAATGGCCAGGAGGGCGAGTTCCTCGACTTTACCTTCAGTTGCGCGCTGCGCATCCAGGGCGAGCTGCCGGCCGGGCTGGCCGAGCGCTGGAACGCCAGCCGCCGTTTCGCCCGGCTGTCGGTGCAGGGCGAGTTCCTGGTGATGGAAAAAGACGTGGTGGTTGCCGATGGCGTCAGCGAGAAGCATCTGCTGGGCAGCCTGGTGCTGTGGGATCGCCTGCTGCAGGAGTTCATCGTCTACCTGCGCGACTATAGCCGCAATGTCGCCGACCAGACCGAACAGGCGACCAGCGCGGCGACTGCTTCGTGACCTCCCGCACCTTCTGGGCCGGCGCGGGGGCGCTGGCCGTCATTGCGGTGGCTGTCGCCCTGGTACTGCGTCCGGGGGAGGAGCCGGTGGCCGCAGCGCACCCGGCTGCGACCCAGGTCAAAGGGCCTGTGTTGGCCAGCCTGGGCGAGCAGAAGGTCGGCAGCGACGAACTGAAGACCTTGCTTGCGCAGTTGCCGGAGCCGACTCGCGAGCACCTGCGTGGCGATAGACCGGCACTGGAGGCGTGGATCCGCGCACGTCTGGCAGAAAAGGCGCTGTATCGCCAAGCCGAAGCCAAGGGCTGGCCACAGCGTCCGGACGTCGAGGCGCAGACTCGCGCCCTGAGCGAGCAGATCGTCTTGCGCGACTACCTCGCGTCGGTCACGCGAGTGCCTGACGACTACCCGAGCCAGGCCGAGCTCGAGCAGGCTTACCAAGCCAACAAGGACGAACTGCGCCTGCCGGTACGCTATCGCTTGAGCCAGATCTTCCTGCGGGTCGAAAAGCCCAAGGACGATGAGGCAGTGGTCAAGCAGGCCCAGGCCCTGGCCAAGCAGGCACGCGATGGCGATTTCGCCACGCTCGCCCGCGAGCACTCCCAGGACACCGGCACTGCTGCCCAGGGCGGCGACACCGGGCTGCAGGCGCTCGACCAGTTGCTACCTGAAGTGCGCGAGGTGGTGACTCGGCTCAAGGTCGATGGTGTAAGTGAACCGGTGCGCAGTGCCGCAGGCCTGCACATCATCAAGTTGGTCGAACAGCAACCGGCGCGGGCGGCAACCCTGGAGGAGGTGACACCGCAACTGACCCAACTACTCAGGGCACAACGTCAGGAGCAACTGGTGCGCAATTACGTCAACGGCATGTTCGATTCGGCGACCTTGAGTATCGACGGGGCGGCATTGAATCAGGTGCTGGAGGCCAGTCGCTGATGCTGCTGGAGTGAGTGTGCCGAACCTGCATTCGGTACGCTCGCTCAACCCGCCTTGCGCAGGGTCAGGTTGATCCGCCGTTCCCCCATTCGCTCATGCTTGCCCGGTTTGATCGGCAGCACGCCATGAAAGCGCAAGCGATCCTCGCCACCCCATACCATGACATCGCCATGACTGAGCGGCACATGCCGCGGTCGGTCGCTGCGCTGCATGCCGCCGAGCAGAAAGACCGCGGGCAGCCCCAGCGAAATCGACACGATCGGCTGGCTGAAATCCTGCTCGTTGCGATCCTGGTGCAAGCTCAGGCGTGTACCGGGCAGGTAGTGGTTGACCAGGCAGGCATCCGGCACGAACCCTTCGAAGCCAGCTTGGGAAGCGGCTCGCGCAGCCAGCGTCAACAGCACCTCGGGCAGCGCCGGCCAGGGCTTGCCGCTCAGCGGATCCAGCGGGCTGTAGCGGTAGCCACGCGCGTCGCTGACCCAGCCCAGGCTGCCGCAATTGCTCAGCGCGACGGCCATGTGCAGCCCTCCGGGTGTCTGCATGTGTCGGAACGGCGCCGCGCGCAACACCGGGCGCAGGGCATCGAGCAGGGCTTCGACCTCGGGCAGGGCAAAGCCTGGCAACAGCATGACCTGGCTGGCCAGAGATTGCGGTTGAGAACCGAAAAGGTCGAGGTCGGACTGGATCATGGGGAGCACTGGCGTGGGTAAGCCTGGATTGTATCGCTGTTGGCTCGGCCAGCCCATGCCGAATGACCGGTGGGCTACGACATCCCGGGATCGAAAAAGGAACCGCGGCGCCCGGGAGCGGGGC
This sequence comes from Pseudomonas wayambapalatensis, assembly GCA_014268975.2. Lineage (GTDB taxonomy): Bacteria > Pseudomonadota > Gammaproteobacteria > Pseudomonadales > Pseudomonadaceae > Aquipseudomonas > Aquipseudomonas wayambapalatensis. The sequence continues at coordinate 2,879,103 of CP077096.1, forward strand.
GCCACGGTCCAAGGGGGGAGCGGTTATTGCTGGGTCACGGTCGCACTGTTGGCGTTGCCGATCTGGTTGATGGTGGCGTTCATGTTGGCCCCGCTCTGGTCGACGAACGCCTGGTTGCCGTTGCCACCCTGGGTCACATACGCGACGTTGACGCCGTCGGTCTGCTTGATGCTCGCCTGGTTGCCGCTGCCATACAGCTGGTAGGTGTAGCTCTGGTTGCCGCTGCCCGATTGCTCGAGGGTGATGCTGCCGCCATTGCCCGCGGCCAGGCCCTCGGCATAGTTGGCGGTGCCGCGTTGGTCGGCGATCAGCAGGTTGTCGCTGCCGTTCTGTTCGAAATACAGCTCGTTGTTGCTGTCGGCCTGGTGGGTCTGCATCTGGTTGCGGTTGCCGTTCTGGTTCAGGCGCGCCAGCTGGTTGGCACCTTCCTGCGTGAAGTTGACGGTGTTCATCACCCCTTGCTGGTTGATCTCGGCGCGCTGGCTGCTACCGAACTGCCCGCCGGACTTCTCGCCCTTCCAGTTGCTGGCCATGACCTTGTTGCCGACGCCATTGGTCTGGATGCTCAGGTTGTGGTTGTCGCCGGTCTGGTAGGTGAAGTGCAGGTTGGCATTGCCGGTCTGGCTGATACTGGTCACCGACTGGGTGGTTTCGAACTGATCGGACCAGCTGGCGTTGCCCCGACCGCTCTGGCTCAACATGGCGAGGTTATCCTGGCCGAAGCTCTGGTCGATGTAGCCTTCGTTGAGCTGGCCGTTCTGCAGCACGCTGGCCTGGCTGTGGGCCTGGTTGTCTTGCCAGACTTCCACCGAGTGGCCGGTGCCGGTCTGGCTGATGCCGATGGTGCCGCCCTGGCCGTCGCGTTGGTCGCCGTACGCCCAGTTCTGCTTGCCCTCCTGGTAGATGGCAATGTTGCCGTTCTCATGGGTCATGTGTTCGGCGGCGGCCTGGTTGTCGCTGCCGCCCTGCATGATCAGGCTCTGGTTGTTGGTGCCGCCGAACAGTTGCTCGACGGTGGCTTCGTTGCGTTCGCCCCACTGCATCGTGGTGGCCTGACTGCCGAGCTGGGTGTCCTGCCAGATGATCGAGCGGTTGCCCGTCCCCTGTTGGGTCTGTAGCGCCTGGTTGTTCTCGCCGACCGACTGGCTGGCGAAACTGTCGTTGAGGCTGCCGCCGGACTGCTGGGTGATCTGGCTGCCGTTCTCGAACAACTGCTCGGCGTAGCCTGCGTTGAACGAGCCGGTGGCGCTTTGCTGGACATGGCTGGTGCTGGTGTCCTGGATCGCCAGGTGGTTGTGGTCGTGCCCGGCCTGGTTCTGCGTCACCGAGGCGAAGGGCGCGAAGGTCTGCAGGACTTCGGCGATGTTCTGCGCGCCTTGCTGGGTCTGGGTCGAGGTGCTGTCGTCGGCCATGACCTGGCCGACCAGGGCCAGGGTAATGGCAGCGCTCAAGGGTGCGAGCTTGTACATGGTGGTGTCTCCAGGTCTATCGGTATTGGGTGATCTGTACGTGCTGGCCGTTGCCGGCCTGGGTCACGGCACTGTTGAGCCCCGAGCCGTTCTGCTGGATCAGGGCACTGTTGTCGTTGCCGATCTGCTCGATCTGCGCACTGTTGTGGCTACCGCTCTGGCGGATCGAGGCGCTGTTGCCTTGGCCCTGCTGGCTGATCGTGGCCATCAGGTCACTGCCTTCCTGCAGGATGAACGCCTCCTGTGCGCCGCCGGCCTGGACGATACGACCCAGCAGGGCCTGGCCGTCCTGGCCGAGCAGGGCGCGGTTGCCCGTACCCTGCTGCTCGATCGAGGCCACCTGGCCGGCGCCTGCCGGCAGTACGCGAACGATCACGGGCTCGCCGAGGTCGTTGCCAGCGACCAGGTCGACGTTGTCCATCAGGTCGTCGGCCCAGGTGAGCGGGGTGACCAGGGTCAGGCCGAGCAGCAGGGGGAGCAGGTGCATGGCGTTCTCCTTCGCGCTACTGCACGGTGACTGGCACGGTGCGCACGGTGCCTTGGCTGCTGCGGATGGTCGCCGTCGGGTTGGCCGTCGGGATCACCGTGGTGCTGTTGCTCACGGCCAGGCGCCAGCGTCCGGTCACCGGCACCGTGGTGCTGCCCAGTGTCACCAGGCCGTCCGGGGTGGTCACCTGTACCGTGATGGTGTTGCCGGTGGTCACCGAAGAGGTGCCGCTGATGTCCCAGTTGAAGCGATTGTTGGAACGCGCCGTGACGGTCGCCGCGGTGACGGCGAAGGTCTCCTGGGCGGGGCGCGGCGAAACCTGCAGCGTGACCGTGGCAGGGCTCGACAGTGCGCCGATGGCGTCACGCGCGACGTAGGTGAAGGTCGTGGTGAACGGTGCGCTGACGGTGGTTGGCGGCGTGTAGGTAATGACGCTGCCGTTGCTGCTGACGGTGCCGCGTCCGGCCGGAATGGGCTGGGTGACACTGGCGATGGCCAGCGGCAGGTTGCCTTCCGGATCGGTGTCGTTGGCCAGCACGTCGAGGGTCAGCGGCACACCCAAGGTGGCGGCGCTGTCGGCGACGGCGGTCGGTGGCTGGTTCGGGGCGACGTTGACCGTGACCGTGGCTGCTGTCGATTTCAGCCCCTTGGCGTCCTGGGCGCGGTAGCTGAAGGTGGCGACGAAGGCGTTGCTGGCACCGGGCGGTGGGGTGTAGGTCACGGCGGTGGTGCCGTTGAGCACCACCGAGCCAAGGCCGGTGCCTGGCTGGGTCAGGTCGGTGATGGTCAATGGCAGGTTGCCGTCCGGGTCGCTGTCGTTGGCCAGCAGGTTCAGGCTCAGCGGTACGCCGACGCTGGTGCTGCCGTTGTCGGCCTGGGCCACGGGAGGCTGGTTCTCGGCGGCGACAGGCGCTGCCCCGACCACGGTCACCGGCTCGACGTCACTGCCGCCATGGGCGGACTTGACGGTGATGCTGGCAGGGGGCTGGGTCAGGTCGCTGACCGTAAGGCTCTGCAAGGTGCCGCTCTTGGACAGGCGGCCGAAGCCTTGGGCGACCAGGTCGGGGACCTGCACCTCGTCACTGGAGCTGGCTTCGATCAGCAGGCGCTTGTTGGCCCAGTCGTAGCGTGCCGTGCGCACCTTGACCACATCGGTGAGCTTGCTCGACAGCGCGGTCGGCCGGGTGGTGCCAGCGGTGCTGCTGGCGGTGACCACCACCACAGGCGGTGGTGCGGCCTGGCTCAGTTGCTGGCTGAAGAACAACCCGTTGTTGTCCGGCGTCAGGCTGAACTGGCAGGGCGAGGGCGGCGTGCCGACCAGTGCCAGGCCATTGCGCAGGCAAAGGCTGGCGCTGTTTGGCGCCTTGGCGAACACTTCGACGCGGGTCCCGGCGCCATTGCGCTGGTAGGTGGCGCGCTGCAGTTCCACCGGGGTCTGCTGGCGTTGATCGAGCACCTTGCCGGAGACGGTGAAGGTGTTGGTCTGGATCGTGCCGGCCGGGCCCTGGATACGCACGAAGTTGGTGTTGAACGGGCTGCCGGTCACCGCTTCGACGCGATTGGGGTCGCCGATGAAGGTCTCGGTGGCACCGGTGTCCGGATTGACCTCGCTGTAGGGGCCACCGACGCCACGCAGGAATGGGCCGAGGTTGCCAGTGAGTGCGCCGCTGAAATTGCCCGGTGCGCCGATGCCGATGTCGCGGGTGATGTTGATCGCGCGCCGGCCTGCGGTGGTCACGTTGACCGTCTCGACCCCATAGGGGTGGGTGATGGTGTAGGTGCCGGTGCGCGGCACCGACGCGCGGATGCGGATGCGGGCGAAGCTCTGCTGGTCGCCGTTCACCGGGTTCTCGGCCGCGAAGGCGGCTTCAAGGCCGGCGACATAGACTTCCAGCTCGTAGCCGCTGTTGCCCACCTGCGGAATGTCGGTTTCGGCGAGGAACCAGAACATCTCCGGTGGCCAGTTGTCCGGGAACACCAGGGGCAGGGCGTCGTCGTAGACGCCGGGTTCGGGCAGCAGGGTGCACATGTAGGCAGGTGCGCCCGGCGCGCCCGGTGCGCGGCTGCTGGTGGCGCGCGACTGGCACAGTTCCAGCGAAAGGTTGTCCGAGTCCTTGTACCACATGGGGTAACCCCCGGTGGCAAAGGTGTAGGGCCCGGGGTCGACCTCGGAGAGCGCGGCCCAGGCCGCACTGCTGAGCGTGAGGGTGAACCCGGCGGCGCACAGCGCCCGGCGTGGCCAAGTGTTCATGCTGCCTCCTTGAAGGCGGGGCTTCTGTCTGTTCATGGCACCAGCTCCACGTCTTCGCTGTCGCTGCCGCCCTGGCCACTGGTGACTTGCACCTTGGCCGGCGGGATTGGCGAGAGCCCGGTGGTCAGCGTCTTCACCGCACCGTTGCCCGACAGGCTACCGATCAGCGCGCCGTTGCCGGTGTGCGCGGTAAGGGCCGGCGGGGTGGTTTCGTCGCTGCTGCTGGCGACCAGCGTCAGTTGACCGGTGGCGAGGCTGTACTCGGCGCGGCTGATGGTGACCAGGTCGGTCAGGCTCATGGGCGCCGTGGTCGGTGTGCTGGTGGCGATTGCCAGGCTGTTGTCGGCGGTCACCTGCAGGGTCAGCGGCAGGCTCGGGTTGAGCGCCGACTGGGCGTACCAGGCGCCGGTGCCGTTGGCTTCGCCCAGTGCCAGTGTGGGCGTCTGGCTGCTCAGGGTGACGGTGGCCGGTGCTGGCGGGGCCATGACGAAGACATCCTGCTGGGCGCGCAGGTCGCCGTTCTCGGTGTGCCGTGAATAGGTGCTGCGCAGCGGGATCAGTGGAGTCGGGCGGTTGATCGTCGACAGCTTGCCGGACACGGCGAACAACTCGGTGCGCAGGTCGATGCCGTTCGGGCCTTCGATACGCACGAAGTTGGTGTTGAACGGGCTGCCGGTGACCGGCTCTTCCAGGTTCGGGTCGCCGATGTAGCGTTCGCTCGCTCCGCTACCGGGATTGGTCTCGGTGTAGGGTCCGTTGACGCTGCGCAGGAACGGCCCGACATCGCCTTTGAGCGCGCCGCTGAAGTCGGCTGGAGAACCGATGCCGATGTCGCGGGTCATGTTGATCGCGCGGCGGCCAGCTGCCGGTACGTCGAAGACTTCGATGCCGTAGGGGTGGGTGACCACGTAAGTGCCTGCAACCGGCACATCGACGCGGATGCGTACCCGGGCGAAGCTGACCTGATCGCCTTCGATCGGCTCCTCGGCGCTGAAGGCTGCCTCGATGGCCGTGCCGTAGCTCAGGTCGATGCCGCGCGCAGCGTCGACGATGGCCGCATCGGCGGTGAACCAGAAGGCTTCGTCAGGGAAGTTGCTGGGGAACTGGATGGGCTGGGTGTCATCGAAGACGCCCGGAGTCGGCAGCAACGTGCACATGTACGAAGGCGCTCCCGGCGCGCCGGCAACCCGTGAGCTGACGGCCTTGGACAGGCACAGGTCGAGGACTCGACCATGGCTGTCCTGATACCAGGCGGCGAAGTTGCCGTTGGCGAGGTTGTAGGGGCCGGTATCGACCGCGTACAGCGCAGCCTGGGCCGGTAGCTGGATCAGGCCGGCGAAGATCGCCATGGCCAGTGGGTGGGGCGTCGGTCGGTGCATGAGCAGATCCTCCTGCAAACGGGCCCATGGTTTGGGGCGTCTGCACAGGGATCGGCAACAGTTGTGCCAGCTTGCTTGAAGTGTGCTGCAGGGCTTGTGGGGCGTGGCTTTGGCGGGTGAGCGCAAAAGTGAATGCCGGAGTATTCGATGGGCGGATAACCCCAGCTTTGGGGAATTGGGGAGGCCTGGGCAACCCCTGTGGCCTGGGTCGCTGCCATCCACAGCCGAACCCCGCTTTACGTATACGGCACGCTGACGCACACTGCGCAGAGTTCCGGGGTACAGCTGGAGTAAACGATGGCGCGACAATCACCCATAACAGACGCCCACGACCCGATGCAGCAATCCCGCCAGGTCCGCCTGCACCTGGCCAACGAGGGCAAGTTGCCTTCGGGCATGCTGCGCGAAGAGATCGATGCCTCATGGCGACGCAGCCACGGCCATGGCCTGGACTGCCTGCAAGGCGAGCAGGTCGGCCTTGGCATCGAGCACGGTCAGAACCTGCAGACGCTGCTCGAACTCAACCGCACACTGATTGATGCCGTCACGCCCGAGCTCGACTACCTGGTCGAGCGTCAGGGCAAGGGCGCAATCATCATCCTCGGCGACGCCCAGGCCAATGTGCTGGCCATCGAAGGGCAGACCCATGTGCTCAACCGCAATGGCCTGCGCGACCTGCACCCCGGCAGTTGCTGGAGCGAGGCGCTGCGCGGCACCAATGCCATCGGCACCGCCGTTGTCGAAGGGCGGCCCACCCTGATCAACTGTGGCGAACACTACCTCGATCGCCTCAGCCCGTTCTCCTGCACTTCGGTCCCTCTGCGCGACCCTCGTGGCGAGGTGATCGGTGTACTCGACATTACCCGCGAAGGGGTGATGAGCCAGCCCCAGGACAGCCTCTCGACCCTGATGCTTGCCGCCGGCAACATCGAGAGTCGGCTGTTCGGCCTGTACCACCCCGAGCAGTGGGTGCTGGCGTTCCACAGTCGCCCCCAGTACCTGGGCAGTGCCTGGCATGGGTTACTGGCCCTGAGCCTTGATGGTGAGGTGATGGCGGCGAACGAAAATGCCTGCCAATTGCTCGGACTGCCACGCCCTGGCTTGATCGGCCGCCGTTGCAGCGACTTGCTCGGCGAGCGTTCGCCGGCCTTTCTCAACCGCCTGTGGCAAGGCGGGATGAGCAGTGTGCAGACTGCCAAAGGGGAGTTCTTCGTTCGGGTGCTGCAATTGCCTCGGCATGGCAACTTGGGGGCGACCGTCGCGACAAAGCCTGTTGCTGCGCTCAAGTCGCCGGCGCTCGATGCACTGGGCGCGGGCGATAGCCGTCTGGCGCGGGGGTTGCGCATGGCACGCCAGGGCCTGGTCAACGGCCTGCCGGTGCTGCTGCTGGGGGAAACCGGGACGGGCAAGGAAGTGGTGGCGCGCGCTCTGCACCAGGCCAGCCCGCGTGCGGACAAAGCGTTCGTGGCCGTCAACTGCGCGGCGATTCCCGAAGGGCTGATCGAGTCCGAGCTGTTCGGCTACCGCGACGGCGCGTTTACCGGCTCGCGCCGCGGCGGCATGGTCGGTCGGCTGATGCAGGCCCATGGCGGTACCTTGTTCCTCGACGAAATCGGTGACATGCCACTGGCCCTGCAGGCGCGGCTGCTGCGCGTGCTGCAGGAGCGTCGCGTGGCGCCGCTCGGGGCTGGCGAGGAACAGGACATCGACGTGGCGATCATCTGTGCCACGCACCGCGATCTCAAGCGGCTGGTGGCCGAGCAGCACTTTCGCGAAGACCTGTACTACCGGGTCAACGGCGTATCCCTGCGCCTGCCGGCCTTGCGCGAGCGCGATGACCTCGGGGCCCTGATCGAAGGGGTGCTGGACAAGCTCGGTGCCCGAGGCGTCACCCTCGATCCGGCACTGGCCTGCCTGCTCGAAGGCTTCGACTGGCCGGGCAATATCCGCCAACTGGAAATGGTATTGCGCACCGCGCTGGCCATGCGCGAGGAGGGTGAGCAGATACTCGGGCTCGATCACCTGACCGATTGCCTGCTCGACGAGTTGTCCAGTGGCGCCCCTGTGGCTGGTAGCCTGCGCGAGAATGAACTGGAGTTGATCCGTGGCGCCCTGGCGCGTCACCAGAGCAATGTATCGGCCGCCGCCGAAGCGCTGGGCATCAGCCGCGCGACGCTGTACCGCAAACTCAAGCAGTTGCGCGGTTAGACCATGGGCGGAGTGTTCTCGCGCCTGATCGAGTCTGGCGACCCCGTGCTCATGCGCCAGGCCCTGGCCTGGCTGTATGGTTTCGTGCGGCCCCAGCGCCGGGCCATCGCCGTGCTGCTGGGGTTGTCGTTGCTCGCTTCGCTGCTGGCCCTGGCCCAGCCCTGGCTGATCAAGACCTTGATCGACGATGGCTTGCTGGCCCGCGATTACCAGACGCTCTGGCACATGGCAGCGTTCATGATCGGTGCCGGGGTGCTGGGGACCGTGCTGTCGGGGGTCAACCGCTACCTGCATACGCGTTTGTCAGGGCGCATCCTGTTCGCCTTGCGCGATGACCTCTACCGACACTTGCAGCAATTGTCGCCGACGTTCTACGGGCGCCGCCGCACGGGCGATATCCTTTCGCGCCTGGACGGCGATGTCGCCGAAATCCAGCGCTTTGCCGTGGATTCGCTGTTCGCGGCCGTCTCCAGCGTGATCGGCCTGCTGGGCGCGGTGGCCCTGATGCTGATGTTGTCGTGGCAACTGTCATTGTTGCTGGCCTTGCTCGTACCGATCGAAGTGCTGTGGCTGCGTTGGATGCGGCGCAAGGTCGAGCGCGAAGTGCGCAGCCTGCGTGAGCGCTCGGCGGACGTGTCGTCGTTCCTGGTCGAGACGCTGCCTGCGATGAAGTTCATCCAGGCCGCCGGCCAGCAGGGCCGTGAAGCGGGGCGCCTGGATCAGTTGGGGCAGGGCTACATGAAGCAACTGCTCAAGGTGCAGATCACCGAATTCTTCACCCAGACCGTGCCCGGCACCCTGACTTCGTGGTGCCGCGCCTGTGCCTTTCTGGTGGGTGGCTGGTGGGTGATCCAGGGCACGTGGCAGTTGGGTGCGCTGATCGCCTTCTCCACCTACCTGGGCATGGCCGTTGGGCCGGTGCAGAGCTTGCTTGGCCTGTATGTCGCGGTGCAGCGGATGGCGGTGAGCCTGGGCCGGGTCATGGAGCTCAAGCGCGAACCGGTGGCGGTCAGCGAGCCGCAGGTGCCCAGGCCGATGCCCGAGGGGCCAGGTGAGCTGCGCCTGGAAGGCGTAGGCTTTGCCCACGAGGGCCGCCAAGGGGCGGTGCTCGATCAGGTCGATATCACCGTCGGCGGTGGGCTGAAGGTGGCCATCAGCGGCGCCTCCGGAGTGGGCAAGTCGACCCTGATCGACCTGCTGCAGCGTTTCTACGACCCGGATCATGGGCGCATCCTGCTCGACGGTGTCGACCTGCGCGAGCTCGACCTGGCCGCCCTGCGCCGCCGCATCGCCGTGGTCAGCCAGGACATCGTGCTGTTTCGCGGCACCCTGGCCCAGAATCTCGCCTACAGCACACCTGATGTCAGCCGCACCGCGCTGGAACAGGTGGTGCGCCTGACCCGTCTGGAGGGCTTGGTGCAAAGCCTGCCGATGGGGCTCGATGGCGCGCTCGGCGAGCGCGGCCAGCAGTTGTCCGGCGGGCAGAAACAACGTATCGCCATCGCCCGTGCCTTGCTGCAGGATCCAGCGATCCTGGTACTGGACGAAGCCACTTCGGCAGTGGACGAGGCGACCGAGCGCGAAGTGATTGCCGCCATCGATCAGTTGTTTGCCGGGCGCACGCGCATTCTCATCAGCCACAGGCCGTCGACCCTGGCCGATGCAGACCTGCATCTGCAACTGCAGGGCGGCCAGTTGCGGGTTCTGGAACGGGTGCACGCCGACCATGGTCGCTGAGCTGCGCTTGGGGGTGATCGACAGCGGCTGCACGTCGGCGCAAATGCCGACGGTGCTGGCCGCGCGGCGTTTCTGGCTGCAAGACGGACTGCTCCAGGAGGGCGAGGCGCAACCTGACGCCCTGGGCCATGGTCGTGCGGTCCTGGAGTGCCTGCGCGAGGGGGCCGGTGATACACCGGTGCTGCTGGCCCAAGTGTTCAGCGACCAACCGCGCACCAGCGCCCTGCAGGTGGCTGCCGCCTTGCTGTGGCTGGTGGAGCAGGGGGCGACCCTGGTCAATATGAGCCTGGGGCTGCAGCAGGACCGCCCAGTCCTGCGCCAGGCCTGCGCCGCCGCCCAGGCTGCCGGCGTCGTGTTGTGTGCGTCCAGCGCGGCCCGGGGGGCGCCGGTGTATCCGGCCAGCTATCCGAACGTGCTGCGCATCACCGGCGACGCCCGGTGCAGCGCAGGCCAGTGGTCATGGTTGGGCACGGCGCAGGCCGACTTCGGCGCGCCGGTGGGAGGAAATGCCCAGGCGGGGGCCAGCCTGGCTTGTGCCGCCTTGACCGGGCGAATGTGCGCAGTGCTGCGCGAGCATCCCGAGCTGCAACCTGCACAGCTACGTGCCTGGCTCCAGGCGCATGCGGCCTTCGTCGGGCCTGAGCGTCGAGGTGTCGATGAGCCGTGATCCGCACATCCTCGTGCTCGGTGCAGGCCCTGCCGGGGCGGCAACCGCCATAGGCCTGCGGCGCATGGGCTATACGGTCACGCTGGTGTCGGACTGGCGTCGTTTCGATGCCGTCGAAGGAGTGTCGCAGCGCGTGTTGGACGGCCTGCACCATGCAGGGCTTGGCTTGGCACTCGCAGTGGCGACGATTGCTGCCGCGCGTCAGGTGCAATGGAACGGCGAGCGGCTGCAGATGAATCAGGAGTTCCTGCTTGATCGGGCATGTTTCGATCGGGCGCTGCGCGAGGATCTGCTGCGCGCCGGGGTGAATCTCGTTCAGGGGCGTGTCCGCGAGCTGACGCAGGAGGGACGATACCGGGCGCGGCTCGACGACGGCCAGGTGCTGCAAGGCGATTTCCTGGTCGAAGCCCGTGGTCGCCAGGCCCCGCTGCCTGCCAGCCGCCTGCGCGGCCCGGAAACCGTCAGCCTGCTCAACCTCTGGCAATCGACGGCAGGCGGCACGCCGGCCTCTGCAGTGGAAAGCCTTGACGATGGCTGGGCATGGATGGCGCGTCTGGCAGACGGGCGCTGCTACTGGCAAATCACCCTTGATGCCAGCGTGGCCTCGCTGCCGGGCAAGGCGGCACTGGGTGAGTATTGCGCGACCCGGCGGCGGCAGTCGCCAGGGGTCGCGCAGTTGTTCGATGCACGCGCGCTAGAGCCCGCTCAGGTGCATGCCCGCAGCAGCACGGCGATTCTTGCCGGCGAGTGTGCCGGCGCGGACTGGCTGCGGGTGGGGGATGCGGCGATGGCCGTCGATCCGTTGTCGGGCAACGGGATCTTCCAGTCACTGTCGTCGGCCTTGCAGGCGCCGGTGGTGATCAACACCTTGCTGAGGCGGCCGGAGCGGGCGGCCTTGGCGCAGCGCTTCCACCAGCAACGGGTGGAGCAGTTGTTCCTGCGTTTTGCCCGTACGGGACGGGATTTCTACCGGCTGGAACAGCAGCATGCCGGCGCGGGGTTCTGGGGGCCACGTCAGCGGTGGCCTGATGACCAGGCCATGCACCAGGCCGCGCATTGGCAGACGGTTCGAGTCGAACGCAGGCCGGTGTTGCGCGAAGGCTGGGTGGACGAGGCCGAGGTAGTGGTAACGGCTGACCAGCCCCTGGGTGTATGGCACCTGCAGGGCATTGAACTGGCACCGGTGGTACGGGCCCTGCAGGCGGGTTCTGGCCTGGTCGAGGTGCTGGCGGACCAGCCTGAGCAAGCTCAAGCGATGGTGCGACGCTGGTTACTGGAGCAGGGTTATCGCTGAGGGCCGCGTATTGCTTTTGCGAGTAACCAAGCGCCTGCACGACGCTTGGCGAAGGCTCAGAAGAAAGTCCCGATCACCAGTTGCAGGTAGGTCCCGGTATCCCGGCTACCCAGCTGCATGCCGCCACTGTCGGCACTGCGCTCGGGTTTGTAGAAGCCCAGCACCGGGCTGATCAGCAGGTGATCGTTGACCATCCACTCCACATACAGGTCCAGCTCTCGTCCGCCGACATTTCCCTGGTCGGTGTCCAGCGTGTCGAAGTCGAAGTACAGCGCGCCAAGGGTCAGGTTGTCGCGAGGCTTGGCCTTCAAGCCCACATGCTGGACCTGGGTGTTGGTGTTGAAAGGGCCGGCATAATTGGCGGCGACCTCACCCTGGAACCAGGTGCCGTAACCCCGGCTGAGCCCGTAGAACAAGGGGTCGAAATCCTTGGAGAAGCGGCTGTAGCGGTAGGTGGCGGTGGGGGTCCATGGCAGTTGCGAAAAGGTCCAGCTGCCTTCCAGATACCAGGCGTTCTCACGTGTGCCTCGTTGGTCCTGGGTGACGTACTCGCCGGCCACCTCCAGGTCCTGGACACCGAGGTTGCCGCGTCCGCGCAGACTGACGGTGTCCATGCCATCGCGGTGCTCCAGGCCCATGATCTGGGCATAGCGACGGTCCACATCCAGGCCATGAATCCAGCTCAGGCCAAGGGTGCCTGCGTCGCCGACGTGCTCCAGATTGGCGACAGCCATGGCGCTGTCGGCCTGGTAGTGGTTGTCGGACTTGAGCCACATCAGGTCGCCACGCCAGCCCTGGCTGCCGCCCAGGCGCAGCACGGCGGTGCGGTCGAAGGCCTTGCGCGCCGCCAGGTAGTAGGCGCCGCCGCGGTTGAAATTGGCACCCAGGTCGACCTTGCCGAGGTTGACGGGGTCGCCCTGGATCAGGAATCCATCCCCCAAGGTGACCACCTGGCGGCCGCCGGAAATATCGATGCCGTCTTCACCCAGCAGCGGGAATAGCGTCCCCGAGCGCCAGCCAAGATAAGCATCCTCAATGGCCGTGCGGCGTTCGTCCCCCAGGGTCAGGCCCGCGACATCGCCGTCACCCCAGGTGGCGGAGCTGAGCAGGCTGAAGGCGCCGTACAGTGAGCCGCTGTCGGCCAACGTCTGGCTCGCGCTCAGGCCATATTTGACGTAGCCCTCGCGCCAGTTGCTGCTGCCAGGCTTGCGGTTGCCGGCCTGGTTGAAGCTTTCGTCACCGTGAAAGATACCGAACAAGGCCTCGAGGTTGGCGTTGAGGACAGTGCCATCCTGGTTGTAGAGCTCGTGGGCCTGGGTAAGGGGGGCGGCCAGCAGAAGGGCCAGCGTGCAGACGAGCGGATGCCTCATGGTGTGCTCCATGTTTTCTTGTTGTTTTCAGGAAGTCGGCCTCTTTGCCGGCAACGCTGCGAAGAGGCCGGCGCAGCTCAGGTTCAGAGCTTGATCAGTACCGACTTGAGCTCGGTGTAATAGTCGATCGCCGCAGCGCCCATCTCCCGGCCGACGCCCGATTGCTTGTAGCCACCGAAAGGCAGCGCAGGATCCAGCGCACTGTGGCAGTTGACCCAGACCGAACCGGACTTGATGCGCGGAATCATTCGATGCACGGCGCCCAGGTCGTTCGACCAGATGCTCGCGCCCAGCCCGTAGGGGTTGTCGTTGGCCATGCGCACGACCTCGTCGATATCGTCGAAGGGCATCGCCACCAACACCGGGCCGAAGATCTCTTCCTGGACCAGGCGATGGCGCTGGTCGACATCGACGAGCACCGTCGGTTTGACGAAGTAGCCCGGCCCGTAGCTCTCACCGCCGCAGGCGATGGTCGCGCCGAGCTCGCGGCCCAAGGCGATGTAGCTGCTGACCCGGTCCTGCTGCTTGGCGGAGATCAGCGGCCCCATCTGCACCGCCGGGTCCAGGCCGCTGCCGAGTTTCATGCCGTTGGCGATGCCGGCGATGTCGGCCACCACATTGTCGAAATGCTTGCGGTGCACATACAGGCGCGACCCTGCACAGCACACCTGGCCCTGGTTGAAGAAGATCGCCGTGGCCGCACCGGCGGCGGCTTCCTGCAGGTTGGCGTCGGGCATGACGATGGTCGGCGACTTGCCGCCCAGCTCGAGGGTGACGCGGGTCATGTTGTCCATCGCGGCCTTGCCGATCAGCTTGCCGACTTCGGTCGAGCCGGTGAAGGTGAGCTTGTCCACGCCCGGATGGCGGCTGAGGGCGGCGCCAGCGTTGAGCCCGGTGCCTGTGACCACGTTGAACACGCCAGCCGGGTAACCGGCTTCATCGACCAGCTCGGCGAGCTTGAGCGCCGTCAGTGGGGTTTCGTCGGCAGGCTTGAGCACCATGGTGCAGCCGGTGGCCAGCGCCGGGCCGAGTTTCCAGCAGGCCAGCAGCAGGGGGAAGTTCCAGGCGACGATGGCTCCGACCACGCCGACCGCTTCGCGGCGAATGAAACCGTGGAACTGTTCGTCGGGCATCAGCGGCATCGAAGCCTCGACGGTGCTGCCCTCGATCTTGGTGGCCCAGCCGGCCATGTAGCGCAGGAAGTCGATGGCCAGTTGCACGTCCATGACCTGGGCGACGTTGGCGCTCTTGCCATTGTTCAGGCATTCGAGCTCGGCCAGTTCGCGGGCATCGCGCGCCATCAGGTCGGCCAGGCGCCACAGCAGGTTCTGCCGCTCGCGTGGGCGCATCCGGCTCCAGGGTGAGTCGTCGAAGGTCTGGCGGGCTGCGCGCACGGCACGGTCGACGTCCTCGGTGTCGGCCGAAGGGACCTCGCCGAGAATCTCGCCGGTGGCCGGATTGCGGAAACTCAAGGTGCGGCCACTGGCGGCGTCCTGCCAGTCGGCGCCGATGCGCATCTTCAGCTTGCGCGCGAGGAACGCCTGGGTGGCGGGCAGGATGGGCAGGTCGGAAAGCATGGGGCGGTGCCTCTTGTCATTGGAGTGTGGCAAGGGCGGCGCAATGGCCGTGCCAAGGTGGCCTGGCGGATTTAAGTCATTGATCAGTTTGATTTTTGTGTTGGTGTACAGGGTGGATTGCGGGGCTGTGCTGTTGCACATTGAGACGGTGTGAGACGGTGGTGAAACAGGTAGACCGCGCTGGCCTTTTCGCGGGCAAGCCCGCTCCCACAGATATTGAATCCTGCACCAACCCGTAGGAGCGGGCTTGCCCGCGAAAAGACCACCACCGATCCCCCTGTCTCAACCTGAAACAACCTGTCGCGAATTGGGACGTTCCGACCCGCCGCAACTCACTGGGATAAAGCGCTCAAAGCAGCTCAAGTCACTGAAAAATCGCCACTTTCAAACACCTGGCACACTTCCTGTATTGCCACTGTCACATGCACCGGCGGTATCCAAGCGTGCGATAACGATAAGAACAACACCGTGGAGGTCTGATCTTGAAGACGACTCGACTCCGGCAGCAGGCGGGCACATTGGCGCTGGTCGCCGCCGCCCTGCTGAGCGCCCAGGCCATGGCGGCCGAACCGGGCCCGGCGATTTTGCAGAACAAGTGCATGGGGTGCCACATCCCAGAGGGCAACGATGCCTACAGCCGCATCAGCCACCAGCGTAAGACCCCTGAAGGCTGGCTGATGAGCATCGCCCGCATGCAGGTGATGCATGGCCTGCAGATCAGCGACGACGAGCGCCGCACCCTGGTCAAGTACCTGGCCGACAAGCAGGGCCTGGCGCCGAGCGAGACTGATGGCGTGCGCTACGCCATGGAACGCCGGCTCAATACCGTCGAACACTTCGATACGCAATTGGCCGAAACCTGCGGCCGCTGCCACTCCGGTGCTCGCGTCGCATTGCAGCGGCGCCCAGCGCAGGAATGGGAACACCTGGTCAACTTCCACCTCGGCCAGTGGCCGTCTCTCGAATACCAGGCCCAGGCACGCGACCGCGACTGGCTGGAAATCGCCCTCAAGCAAGTGGTGCCGGACCTGGCCAAGCGCTTCCCGCTGGAAAGCCCCGCCTGGAGCGCGTGGCAAAAGGCCAAGCCCAAGGCCGACGCATTGCCGGGGCAGTGGGCGTTCAGTGGTCATATGCTCGCCAAAGGCGATGTCCGGGGCGTGATGACGGTCAGTGCCGACCAGGGCGACAGCTTCAAGGTCGAGGTCAAGGGGCAGTACGCTGACGGCACGCCGTTCAACGGCAGCGGCTCGGCGATCCTCTACAACGGCTATGAGTGGCGCGGTAACGTGAAGGTCGGCGACAGCACGATGCGCCAGGTCTTCTCGGCCCTCGATGGCGAGATGAAAGGGCGCATGTTCGAAGCCGAGCACGACGAGCGCGGCCTCGATTTCACCGCAGCGAAGGAGGGCAAGGCGCGCCTGCTGGCGGTGCAACCGGCCTTCATCAAGGCCGGGGACGAGCGCGAGATCACCTTGGTGGGCAGCGGCCTGTCCGGCAAGCCTGAGCTGGGTGCCGGTGTGCAGGTGACCGAGATTCTGGAGCAGACCCCCACTCTGGTTCGGGTCAAGGCCCACGCCGCAGCCGATGCAGCACCTGGCGAGCGCCAGGTGACGGTGGGCACGCTCAAGGGCTTGAGTCTTGCGGTCTACGACAAGGTCGATGAGGTCAAGGTGGTGCCGGCGTTCTCCATTGCCCGTATCGGCGAGAACGGCGCTTCGGTACCCAAGGTCCAGGGGCGCTTCGAGGCCGAGGCGTGGGGCAAGGACGCCGATGGCCAACCGTTGCGCATCGGTTATCTGCCGGCCACCTGGAAGGTCGAGCCGTTCAACGAGCGCGCCGTCGAGGACGAAGACGTCAAGTTCGCCGGGCAGATGCAGGCCGATGGCATATTCGTCCCCGGCGGTGCCGGCCCGAACCCGGCGCGCAAGATGATGACCAACAACGCCGGCAACCTGAAAGTCATTGCCACGCTGGCTGACGGCGGGCAGACGGGTGAAGGCCACATGATCGTCACCGTCCAGCGCTGGAACAACCCGCCGCTGCCATAAGGGCAGCAGGCACGGTTTTTCCAACGGATCGATTATCGGGAGATCACCATGGGCGCACTACTGAATCTGGTCGAACGCAACCTGCATGAAGTGCAGGTCGATGCCGACCGCATGCTGTTCCATATCCCCAGCAGTTCGCTGTTCACCGCTGACGCGGTGACCGGCGGCATCATCGACACCCTGCGCCAGCAAGGCTGCTCGGCCGAAGAGCTGATGCAGCGCCTTGGCCAGCAGTTTGCGGGCGACGATATCCAGGACACCCTGCGCGAGTTGATCGCACTGGAGCTGGTCAGCGACGGTTCGCCGCTGACCCCTGAAATCGCCCTCAAGCAGGTCGAGCGCACCGCGCTCAATACGGTGGTGCTCAACGTCAATACCGGCTGCAACCTGAGTTGCACCTATTGCTACAAGGAAGACCTCGACAAGCCTTCGGCAGGGCGCAAGATGAGCGCCGCCACCGCTGAGGCTTCGGTGGAGATGCTGCTCAAGGAGTCCCCCGACGAAACTCGCTACAGCGTGGTGTTCTTCGGCGGCGAGCCGCTGTCCAACCGGCCCTTGATCGAGCACATGGTCGCCTACTGCGAGCGGCGTTTCGCCGAGGCCGGCAAGCAGGTGGAGTTCATCATGACCACCAATGCCACGCTGCTCACCGAAGAGATCGTCGACTGGCTCAATGCCCATCGCTTCGGGCTGTCGGTGAGCATCGACGGGCCCAAGACCGTGCACGACCGCAACCGCATCACCGTGGGCGGGCAGGGCACCTACGATGTGGTGCGGCGCAAGGCCGACATGCTGCTGTCGCGCTATGACAGCCGCCCGGTCGGCGCCAGGGTGACTCTTACCCGTGGCATCACCGATGTCCAGACCATCTGGAACCACTTGTTCAACGAGCTGGGCTTTGCCGAAGTGGGCTTCGCCCCGGTGACATCGGGCGACATGGCCGACTTCAACCTGACCGGCGAAGAACTGGTGCAGGTGTTCGCCAACATGAAGGCGCTGGGTCGCCAGTACCTGGAGGCGGCGTTGCAGCACCGCAACATCGGTTTCTCCAACCTGCACCAACTGATCACCGACATCCACGAGGGGCACAAGAAGGCGCTGCCATGCGGTGCGGGCCTGAAGATGCTGGCGGTCGATCACGAGGGCGAGCTGAACCTGTGCCACCGTTTCACCGGCTCCAGCCTGCCGACCTTCGGAAACGTGCACACGGCGGTCAAGCAGGTCGAACTCAACGATTTCCTGTCCCAGCGCCTGGACCGCAGCGGCACCGGTTGCGACAGCTGTCGCATCCGCAACCTGTGCTCCGGTGGCTGCTATCACGAGAGCTACGCGCGCTACGGCGACCCGCAGCACCCGACCTACCACTACTGCGAACTGATGCGCGACTGGGTCGACTTCGGCATCGAGGTCTACAGCCGCATCATGGCCGCCAACCCGGCCTTCATCGATCGCTACATCACTCCTCGCAAGGCGCACTGACATGAAGCACTTGAAGCCCCTGAACAACAAGGCGCGCATTCTTGAACAGGCTGCCGCCGAAGACCGCGTCGAAGAAGTCATGGCCATGAGCGCGGTGGCCGGTTGTACCGCCACCACCGACCCAGGCTGGGAAGTGGACGCCTTTGGTGGCGTCAGCTCGCTGTGCCAACCCATGGAGGCTGACCTGTACGGCTGCTCCGACCCTTGCTGGTGGCCGGCCCAGGTGCCCGACATGATGAGCACCTACCAGGACTGGAACGCCCAGGCGAGCAACTCGCAGGACGATTGGCGCAACCTCGGCACCGTATTCCCGAAAGACAAGTGACCGGCCCGACAAGAACGACAAGGGGAAACCGCATGAAACCTGGATTCTGCGCGCAACTGGCGCTGAGCGTCGCCACCTGCGCCGCGACACTGGCCGTGCACGCCACCGACGGCGCCGCCGGGCCGGCACTCAAGCCTGGCCATGAGTACCTGATCGCCACCAACTACCCGAACAACCTGCACGTGGTGGATGTGGCCAGCGACACGTTGTTCAAGAGCTGTCGCCTGCCGGACGCCTTCGGCCCGGGCACGGCGATGATGGCGCCGGACAACCGCACGGCCTACATCCTCAACAATCACTATGCCGATATCTATGGCATCGATCTGGACACCTGCACGACCACCTTCCACGCCAACCTGTCGAGCGTGCCGGGCGAGGTGGGCAAGTCGATGTATTCCTTCGCCATCAGCCCCGACGGCAAGGAGGTCTATGCCACGGTCAATCCAACCCAGCGATTGAACGACCACTACGTGGTCAAAACACCACGCCTTGAGGTGTTCAGCACGGCTGACGGGGTAGGGGCCAAGCCGGTGCGCACCTTCCCCATGCCGCGCCAGGTCTACCTGATGCGTGCCGCCGACGATGGCAGCCTGTTCGTCGCCGGGCCGGATATCTACAAGATGGACGTCAAGACCGGCAAGTACGAAGTGGCGCTGCCCCTGCGCAACTGGAACCGCAAGGGCTACAGCGCGCCGGACGTGCTGTACTTCTGGCCGCACCAGAGCCCGCGCCACGAGTTCTCGATGCTGTACACCATCGCCAAGTTCAAGGATGAGAAACAGGACCCGGCAACCGCCGAGCTGCTGTACGGCTACCTGAGCGTGGACCTCAAGACCGGCAAGACCCACACCCAGGAGTTTGCCGACCTGACCGAGCTGTACTTCACCGGGCTGCGCTCGCCCAAGGATCCGAACCAGATCTACGGTGTGCTCAACCGCCTGGCCCGCTACGACATCAAGCAGCGCAAGCTGGTCAAGGCGGCGAACCTGGACCATACCTACTACTGCGTGACCTTCGACAAGGCTGGCGACAAGCTCTACCTGGGCGGGACCTTCAACGACCTGGCGGTGTTCGATCCGAATACGCTGGAGAAGGTGAAGAACATCAAGCTGCCAGGGGGTGACATGTCCACCACCACGCCGCAGGTGTTTGTCCGATAGTTCGGTGGTGGCTTTTTCGCGGACAGGCCCGCTCCCACAAGGCCTCATGCGACCTCAGTAGGAGCGGGCTTGCCCGCGAAGAGGCCAGTCCAGACAACACAAGAACAACAAGAGAACGCCATGCCCCAGCCAAGCTACTCCCAGGGCGACTGCAGCAAGCCCTTGCTCGACCACTGCATCGGCGACGCCTTCGATGCCACCGTCGCCCGCTTCCCCGACCGCGAGGCTCTTGTGGTGCGTCACCAGCAACGGCGCTACACCTGGCGCCAGTTGGCCGATGCCGTCGACCAGCACGCCCGCGCGCTGATGGCGCTCGGCGTGCAAGCGGGCGATCGCCTGGGCATCTGGGCCCCCAACTGCGCCGAGTGGTGCATCACCCAGTTCGCCAGCGCCAAGATCGGTGCGATCCTGGTCAACATCAATCCGGCCTATCGCAGCAGTGAGCTCGACTATGCCCTGGGCCAGTCCGGCTGCCGCTGGGTGATCTGCGCCGATGCGTTCAAGACCAGCGACTATCACGCCATGCTCCGTGACCTGGTGCCCGGCTTGCCTGCCAGCAAGCCCGGGGCAGTGCACTGCGAGCGCCTGCCTGAGCTGCGCGGGGTGATCAGCCTGGCGGTGAAGCCTCCGCCAGGCTTTCTTGCCTGGTGTGACCTGCAGGCTCGCGCCGCTGAAGTCAGTGCCGAGGCCCTTGGCCGCCGCCAGGCGAGCCTGCGCCCGAGCGAGGCGATCAATATCCAGTACACCTCCGGCACCACCGGCTTCCCCAAGGGCGCGACGCTCAGCCACCACAATATCCTCAACAACGGTTACATGGTCGGCGAGAGCCTGCGCCTGACCGAGCATGACCGCCTGGTGGTGCCGGTGCCGCTCTACCATTGCTTCGGCATGGTCATGGCCAACCTCGGCTGCATGACCCACGGCAGCACGCTGATCTACCCCAACGATGCCTTCGATCCCTTGCTCACCCTGCAAGCCGTGGCCGAGGAGCGCGCCACCGCGCTGTATGGCGTGCCGACCATGTTCATTGCCGAGCTGGACCACCCGCGCCGCAACGAATTCGACCTTTCCAGCCTGCGCACCGGGATCATGGCCGGTGCCACCTGCCCGATCGAGGTGATGCGAAGGGTGATCGACGAGATGCACATGGCCGAGATACAGATCGCCTATGGCATGACCGAGACCAGCCCGGTGTCGTTGCAGACCGGCCCGCAGGATGATCTGGAGGTCCGTGTGACCAGCGTGGGCCGCACCCAACCCCGCCTGGAGAGCAAGGTCATCGACGCCGATGGCAATACCCTGCCGCGCGGCGAGATCGGTGAGCTGTGCACCCGGGGCTACAGCGTCATGCTCGGCTACTGGAACAACCCGACGGCCACGGCCGAGAGCATCGACGCCGAAGGCTGGATGCGTACCGGCGACCTGGCGGTCATGGATGAGCAGGGTTACGTGCGTATCGTCGGGCGCAGCAAGGACATGATCATTCGCGGTGGCGAGAACATCTATCCGCGTGAGCTGGAGGAGTTCTTCTTCACCCACCCGGCGGTGGCCGATGTGCAGGTGATCGGCATTCCGTGCAGCAAGTACGGCGAGGAGCTCGTCGCCTGGGTGCGACTGCATCCAGGGCACAGCGCCAGTGCCGAGGAGTTGCGCGAATGGGCGAAGTCGCGCATCGCGCACTTCAAGGTGCCTCGGCATTTTCGCTTCGTCGATGAGTTTCCGATGACGGTGACGGGCAAGGTGCAGAAGTTTCGGATGCGCGAGATCAGTGTCGAGGAACTGGGTGGGGTATCAGCCGGTTGACTGGGGGCGGCCGATGGTCCTATCGCGGGACAAGTGCTCACGCTGTGCCTGTGGCAGCGGGCTTGCCCCGCGATGTGGCCTGTGCCGTCACTGCAACCATTCCGGGCTGTTGAAATTGCTCAATCGCCCATCGTCGATGGCACACTCCAACCCCTGAATCGGCTTCAGCAACAGCGCTTTCTGCAAACTCCGCTCACCTTGCTGCCACGCCCGCTCCAGCACGGGCAACACTTGCCGGGGCAGTACACAGAACATCGGTTGCCAATACCCCCCCTGGCGCACCATTGCAGCGCTGTCATGGCGGGCAGCCAACCCGCGCAATGCATCGATCAAGGCCCGGTCGATCAACGGTGCGTCGCAGGCCAACACCACCACCCACTCATGGCTGGCCACCTTCAGCCCGGCAATGACGCCGGCCAGTGGCCCGGGATAATCCACCTCGGCATCGCCCACACACTGGTCGGCGTATGCCGCATACGCCGCTTGATTGCGGTTGCAGGAAATCACCAGGTCGTCGCTCAGCCCCCGCACCACCCGATGGATGTGCGCGATCAGCGGTTCGCCGCGCCATGGCACCAGGCCCTTGTCGCGACCGCCCATGCGCTGGCCACGGCCACCGGCGAGGATGAGGATTGAGCAGGGGGGCAGGGCGGCAGGCATGAAAAAGGGTCCCGGGCAGTCGATGCCCGTAACCCTCTCATTCAACGCCTGGCTTGTCCAGTCAGGTGTCGTGGGTTGCGGCAAGGTCGGTTTCGGCGCGGCGCTTGCCGGCCAACCGCATCACCACCACGAAGAACACCGGTACGAACACCACCGCCAGCGTCGCGCTGAGCATCCCGCCGATCACCCCGGTGCCGATGGCCTGCTGGCTGGCTGAGCTTGCGCCGCGGGCAATGGCCAGCGGCACGACGCCGAGGATGAACGCCAACGATGTCATGACGATCGGGCGCAGGCGCAGGCGTGCGGCCTGCATCGCCGCATCCGCCGCATCGACGCCCTGATCCACCAGGCTCTTGGCGAATTCGATGATCAGGATCGCGTTCTTTGCCGACAAGCCAATCAAGGTGATCAGGCCGACCTTGAAGAACACGTCGTTGGGCATGCCGCGCAGGGTTACCGCGAGCACGGCACCAAGCACACCCAGCGGCACCACCAGCAACACCGCAGTAGGGATCGACCAACTCTCGTAGAGCGCTGCCAGGCACAGGAACACCACCAGCAGCGACAGGACCAGCAGCAAGGGCGCCTGGCTACCCGAGAGACGTTCCTGCAACGACAGGCCGGTCCACTCCAGTGCGCTGCCGGCTGGCAGTCGGTCGACCAGGCGCTGGATTTCCGCCATCGCCTCGCCGGAGCTGTAGCCGCTTGCCGGTTCCCCGGAAATCGACACTGCCGGGTAACCGTTGTAGCGGGTCAGTTGCACCGGGCCGCTGAGCCAGCGGGCCTGGACGAACGCCCCCAGTGGCACCATCTTGCCGCTGCTGTTGCGCACGTGGATCTTCAACAGGTCCTCGACCTGGCTGCGCTGGTCGCCCTCGGCCTGCACCACGACGCGCTGCATGCGGCCCAGGTTGGGGAAGTCGTTGACGTAGTTCGAGCCTACCGCGGTGTTGAGCACGGCGCCGATGTCGGCAAAGGAGACCCCCAGGGCGTTGGCCTGGCGTCGGTCGATTTCCAGTTGTACCTGCGGGCTTTCGGCCAACGATGCCTCGCGCACGTTGGCCAGCACCTTGCTCGTGCGTGCGTTGGCCAGCAGTTCGTCACGGGCTGCCATCAATCCGGCATGACCCAGGCCGCCGCGATCCTGCAGACGGAACTCGAAACCTGTGGACTCGCCCAATCCGTCGACTGGTGGCGGCAGCACGGCATAGGCCACGGCATCCTTGAGCTCGGAGAAGGCCATCGTGGCGCGGTTGGCGATCGATTGCGCACTGTCGTCGGCGCCGCGCTCGGACCAGTCCTTCAGCGTGGTGAACGCCAGCGCGGCGTTCTGCCCACTGCCTGAGAAGCTGAAGCCGAGAATCAGCGTGGTGTTGCCCACGCCGGGCTCTGCGGCGTTGTGCGCCTCGATCTGCGCCGCCACCTGCTCGGTGCGCATGCGGCTGGCGCCCGGCGGGAGCTGGATGTCGGTGATGGTGTAGCCCTGGTCCTCGGTCGGCAGGAAGGCACTCGGCAACTGGCTGAAGCCATAGGCCAGCACCGCCACCAGCAGCCCGTAGAGCACCAGGTAGCGCCCACTGCGTGCCAGGGCGTGGGCGACCCAGCGCTGGTAGCCATTGCTCATGCCCTCGAAGCGGCGGTTGAACCAGCCGAAGAAGCCCTTGCGTGCGTGATGCTCGCCCTTGGCCACTGGCTTGAGCAGGGTGGCGCACAGTGCCGGGGTGAGGCTCAGGGCGAGGAACGCCGAGAACAGGATCGACACTGCCATCGATAACGAGAACTGCTGATAGATCACGCCCACCGAGCCTTTCATGAAGGCCATTGGCAGGAATACCGCCACCAGCACCAGCGTGATGCCGACAATCGCACCGCTGATCTGGCCCATGGCCTTGCGCGTAGCCGCCTTCGGCGAGAGGCCTTCCTCGGCCATGATCCGCTCGACGTTCTCCACCACCACGATGGCGTCGTCCACCAGGATGCCGATGGCCAGCACCATACCGAACAGGGTCAGCACGTTGACCGAGAAACCCAACGCAAGCATCACCGCGAAGGTGCCCATCAGCGCCACCGGAACCACCAGCGTGGGGATCAGTGTGTAGCGGATGTTCTGCAGGAACACGAACATCACTGCAAACACCAGCAGCATGGCTTCGAACAGCGTGCTGATGACCTGTTGGATCGAGACCTTGACGAATGGCGAGGTGTCGTAGGGGATGTCGTACTTCACCCCGGCCGGGAAGTAGCGCGCCAGCTCATCCATCTTCTGGCGAACCAGGGTCGCGGTCTCCATGGCGTTGGCCCCCGGCGATAGCTTTACGCTGAAGGCACTGGTGGGCTTGCCGTTCAGGCGCGTGCCGTACTGGTATTCCTGGGCACCGATCTCGACCCGCGCCACATCGCCCACGGTGACCACCGAGCCATCCGGGTTGGCCCGCAGCACGATGGCCGCGAACTCCTCTGGGGTGCTCAGTTGGCCCTTGACCACCACGTTGGCGGTGATTTCCTGGGTCGCACGGGCGGGCAGGTCACCGATGCTGCCTGGCGCAACCTGGGCGTTCTGCGCGGCGATGGCGTCGGCGACGTCCTGGGGCGTGAGCTTGAAGCCGACCAGCTTCGCCGGGTCGATCCAGATGCGCATGGCCCGCTCCGAACCATACAGCTGTGCCTTGCCGACGCCTTTGAGGCGACGGATCTCGTTCATCACGTTGCGCGCCAGCAGGTCGCTCAGGGCGATCTCGTCATAGCTGCCGTCCTCGGAGGTGAGGGTGCCCAGCAGCAGGAAGCCGGTGGAGACCTTCTCCACCTGCAGGCCCTGCTGGGTGACGGGCCGCGGCAGGCGCGACTCGACTACCTTGAGGCGGTTCTGCACATCGACCTGGGCCAGGTCAGGGACGGTGCCCGGCTCGAAGGTGGCGGTGATGGTCGCGCTGCCCAGACTGCTCTGGGATTCGAAGTACAGCAGGTTGTCTGCACCATTGAGCTCCTGCTCGATCACGCTGACCACGCTTTCGTCCATGGTCTGCGCCGAGGCACCTGGGTAGACGGCGTACACCTCGACCTGCGGTGGCGCGACATTGGGGTACTGGGCCACGGGCAATTGCGGGATGGCCAGGGCGCCGGCGAGCAGGATGAACAACGCGACCACCCAGGCGAAGATCGGGCGATCGATGAAGAATTGCGGCATGGATCAGGCCCTCACTGGCCGTTGCGCTGGACGATGGGGTTGGCAGCCTTGCCGGTATTGACCCGGACCTGGTCGCCGGCCTTGACGTGCTGAAGCCCTTCGACCACCACCTGTTCCCCAGGGGCCAGGCCTTCGCTGACGATCCAGCGGTCGCCCTGGGCATTGCCCAGCACCACCTGGCGTTCTTCGATGCGCTGTTGGGCATCGACCACCAGCACCTTGGGCACGCCGGCGCTGTCACGCAGGATCGCCCGCTGCGGCACGCTGATGCCCTTGGGCTGCAGGGCCTGCTCGAGGCGCACACGCACGTAGCTGCCGGGCAACAGATCGAGATCGGGGTTGGGGAATTCGCTGCGCAGGGTGATCTGGTTGGTGCTTGGATCGACGCTGATATCGGAGAACAGCAACTTGCCCGGCAGCGGATACGCACTGCCGTCGTCCTGGATCAGGGTGGCGCGGGCCTGGTCCTGGCCGACCTGCTGCAGCTCGCCTGCGCGCATGGCGCGGCGCAGGGCGTTGAGGTCGCGGGTCGACTGGGTCACGTCGGCGTGGATCGGGTCCAGTTGCTGGATGACGGCCAACGCGGTGGTTTCGCTCTGTCCGACCAGCGCCCCTTCGGTGACCAGCGCACGGCCAATCCGTCCGGAGATCGGTGCAGTGACCGTGGCATAGCCCAGGTTGAGCCGCGCGCGTTCGAGCGCGGCCCTGGCCTCGGCCACCTGAGCGTCCGCCTGGAGGAAGGCGGCGCGGGCATTGTCATATTCCTGACGGCTCACGGCCTTGTCGTCGACCAGTTCGCGATAGCGCTGCTCCTGCAGGCGCGCCTGGTACAAGGTAGCTTCGGCCTTGGCCAGCGCGGCGCGGGCGCTGTCATGGTCGGCCTTGAACGGCGCCGGGTCGATGAGAAACAGCACATCGCCCTGTTTGACGTCGCTGCCTTCGCGGTACACCCGCTTGAGCACCACGCCGGCAACCCGGGCGCGGACTTCGGCGGTGCGTGGCGCGAGAATACGCCCGCTGAGTTCGGTACTGATGGCCAGGGCCTGCAACTGCACGGTTTCGACCCGCACCTGGGGGGAGGGTGCTTGCGCGTCCGGTTCGGGGGCGTCGTTGCAGCCGGTCAGGGCCAGTGTGAGCAAGGCGAGAATCGCCCAAGGGCACTTGGAGAAGGGAATGGACATACGGATCTTCCGGATAGGATCGCCGCTATGCTAAGGCAGGCGCTCGCGCATGGGCTGTTAAGCTGTGTACGCCGTGTGTGAAAAAGTGTAAGGCTCGTGCCGTGTGGAGCGTAGGATTCTATATCCTGCGAGCAACTGACTGCACTGGCCCCATCGCCGGACAAGCCCGCTTCCACAGGTAGTCGCAGCCTCTGTAGGCGCGGGCTTGTCCGGCAATGACGGCGGTAAGGTCTCAAGCCTATCTGTTCATGACGACCCACATGCCAAACATCCTTCTGGTCGAAGACGACAGCGCGCTGTCCGAACTGATTGCCAGCTACCTGCAACGCAACGATTTCCATGTCCGGGTCATCGCCCGTGGCGATCATGTGCTCGACGAGTTTCGTCGCCAGCGCCCCGACCTGGTGGTGCTCGACCTGATGCTGCCCGGCCTGGATGGCCTGCAGGTGTGTCGCTTGCTGCGCCAGGAGTCGCAAAGCCTGCCGATCCTGATGCTGACGGCCCGTGACGACAGTCACGATCAAGTGTTGGGCCTGGAAATGGGGGCCGATGACTACGTGACCAAGCCCTGCGAGCCCCGCGTACTGCTGGCCCGGGTACGCACCTTGCTGCGCCGCAGCAGTGTCAATGAACCGCGCCTGGACAGCGAGCTGATCCAGGTCGGCGGCCTGTGCATCAACCTGGCCGAACGCAGCGTGAATTGGCGCGGCAGTGAGGTCGAGCTGTCCAGTGGCGAATACAACCTGCTGGTCGTGCTGGCCCGCAATGCCGGCGAGGTGCTCAGCCGCGACCGCATCCTCCAGCAATTGCGCGGCATCGAGTTCAACGGTACCGACCGTTCAGTGGACGTAGCCATCTCCAAGCTGCGGCGCAAGTTTGACGACAACGCCGGCGAAGCCCGCAAGATCAAGACCGTGTGGGGCAAGGGGTATCTGTTCAGCCGGGTCGAGTGGGAGTACTGACGCGCCATGCTCAAGATCCTGGTGCGCCTGTACCTGGTGATCATCGTCGCCTATGCCGGTGCCTTGCTGCTGATCCCCGACGCTATCGTCGGTGCGTTTCACGAACGCTTCATGGCCTACAACCTTGATCAGGCCAAGGGCGTGCAATCTTTGATCGTCCGTCAGTTCCACCAGGCGCCGCGTGAGCAATGGCCATCGGTGGAGCAGGACCTGGCCGCGGCCTTCGCGCCCTTGCAGGTGCAACTGCTGCGCATGGACGCCGCCGACCTTGCGCCGCAGGAGCGTGCGCGGCTGGAGCACGGGCTGTATGCGGTGCGCATCGCCGACTGGGGTTATTACGAAACCGTGCTGGCGCCGCTGGACAAGGACTGGCTGGTGCGCCTGCACTCGCCGCCGGATCCGCTCGACATCAACGTGTTGTCGTGGGGCGTCACGGTACTGATCGGTGCCGCCATGCTGGGTTGCTTGCTGCTGTGGGTCTGGCCGCACTGGCGCGACCTGGAACGGCTGAAGGAAACCGCGCGGCGCCTGGGGCGCGGGGAGATGGCGGAGCGTACGCAGATCTCGCCGCGCTCGAACATCGGCGAGCTGGCCGGAGTGTTCGACACCATGGCCGGCGACCTGGAGCGCCAGGTCAACCAGCAACGTGAGCTGCTCAACGCGGTCTCGCATGAGCTGCGCACACCGTTGACCCGCCTGGATTTCGGCCTGGTGCTGCTGTTCGACGAAGTGCCGCCGGCCAGCCGCAAGCGCTTGCTGGAGCTGGTGGGGCATGTGCGTGAGCTGGACGAGCTGGTGCTTGAGCTGCTGTCGTACAGCCGTTTGGAGAACGCCGACCAGGTCCGCGAGCGGGTCGAGGTGTCGTTGCTGGAGCTGGTCGACAGTGTGCTGGGCAGCTTTGCCGAAGAACTCGATGGTCGCGGGATCAGATGGGAGGTGCGTGCCGACGACAAGCTGCCACGTTTCGTGCTCGATCCTCGACTGACCGCGCGGGCGGTACAGAACCTGGTGCGCAATGCCATGCGCTACTGCGACGAGAGCTTGCTGCTGCGATTGAAGCTGGAAGCGGACGGGGCTTGCCTGCTGACGGTCGAGGATGACGGGATTGGCATACCGCCTGAGGAGCGTGAGCGAATCTTCCAGCCATTCTATCGCCTGGATCGCAGTCGGGACCGCAGCACCGGGGGCTTTGGGCTGGGGTTGGCGATCAGCCGCAGGGCCATCGAGGGGCAGGGTGGAACCTTGACGGTTGCGCAGTCTTCGCTGGGGGGCGCGCAGTTCAGGATCCGCCTGCCGGCAGGCTAGGATACGTTCGGTCTGGGTGCCGACCAGCTTGACCGTACCGCCTTCGAGCACCGACGGTCGCTCGGTCACCTTGCGCAGTACCAGCACGGGCTTGCCGAGCGCCGGGGCTTCTTCCTGCACCCCTCCTGAGTCGGTGAGGATCAGGTGTGCGCGGGCCATCAACCAGACGAAGTGCTGGTAGTCCTGCGGTGCGACCAGGTGAATGTTGTCCCGCCCGGACAACACGCCGTATACCGATTTCTGCACCTGCGGGTTGAGGTGTACCGGGTAGACGAACTGTACGTCCGGATAGCGCAGGGCCAGTTCGGCGAGTGCCAGGCAGATACGCTCGAAGCCGGCGCCGAAGTTTTCCCTGCGATGGCCGGTGATGAGGATCATGCGCTATGCAGGTCGGCGAGCACGCCGGTCAGGCGCCGGTTGGCTTCTTCTGGCCAGGGTTGCTGAAGGTTGCCGGTGCGCAGGCCGGCTTCGACATGACCGATGGGGATACGGCGATGGAACGCGGCCAGGCCGGCGATGAAACTGGTGGTGGTATCGCCATGCACCAGCACGATCTCAGGCTGGACCTGTTCGTAGGCGTTGTCGAGGCTGCCCAGCAGGTCACGTGACAGACCATTGAGGGTCTGGTTCTGGGTCATTACCTTCAGGTCCTGATCGACCGACAGACCGAAGGCGGTCAGCACTTGCTCGAGCATTTCCCGGTGTTGACCGGTGGAGCAGATGTGCAGGTCGATCTCCGGCCATTCGCGCAGCACCCGTGCCAGGGGTGCCATCTTGATTGCTTCGGGGCGGGTGCCGAATACCATCATGACGGTGTGAGCCATCGTCGCGTCCTCGTCCTATTCCCTGTACGAAGTTGTACGATTCACGTCTGCGTGTAGAACGTAGAGGGTAGATACAAGCAGGGGATGGCGAGGTTGTCCAATTCGCCGGGTAGTGGCCGGTGGCTATCGCGAAGGCCATGTATTGCGGGGGTTCAAGCGCTTTGCGGCACGCCCAACGCATTCGCGGGCAAGCCTGCTACCACCGGGGTGATAGCAGGCTTGCCCGCGAAAAAGGCGGCGCAGTGTCGATGAAGGCGGTCTGGCTTAGACCACGACACCCTGGCTACGCAGGTAGTCGTCATAGGTGCCGCTGAAGTCGACCACGCCATCGGCCGACAGCTCGATGATCCGCGTGGCCAGCGACGAGACGAACTCACGGTCGTGGCTGACGAACAGCAGCGTGCCCGGGTAGTTCTCCAGCGCCAGGTTCAGTGCTTCGATCGACTCCATGTCCAGGTGGTTGGTCGGTTCGTCCATCACCAGCACGTTGGGCTTTTGCAGGGTCAGCTTGCCGAACAGCATGCGGCCCTGTTCACCGCCGGAGATGACCTTCACCGACTTGAGGATCTCGTCGTTGGAGAACAGCATGCGCCCCAGGGTGCCACGAATCACCTGTTCGCCGCTGGTCCACTGGCCCATCCAGTCGAACAGCGTGACATCGTCTTCGAAATCATGGGCGTGGTCCTGGGCGTAGTAGCCCACCTCGGCGCTGTCGGTCCACTTGACCGAGCCAGCATCGGGCTGCATTTCGCCTACCAGCGTGCGCAGCAAGGTGGTCTTGCCGATGCCGTTGGGGCCGATGATCGCTACGCGCTCGCCCGCTTCGATGGTGATGTCGAAGTTCTTGAACAGCACCTTGTCGTCGAAGGCCTTGGCCATCTTTTCCACGACCACGGCCTGGCGGTGCAGCTTCTTGGTCTGTTCGAAGCGGATGAACGGGCTGACCCGGCTCGAGGGCTTGACCTCGGCCAGCTGGATCTTGTCGATCTGCTTGGCACGCGAGGTGGCTTGCTTGGCCTTGGAGGCGTTGGCCGAGAAGCGGCTGACGAAGGTCTGCAGTTCGGCGATCTGGGCTTTCTTCTTGGCGTTGTCCGACAGCAGCTGCTCGCGCGCCTGGGTGGCGGCGGTCATGTACTCGTCATAGTTGCCCGGGAACAGGCGCAGCTCACCATAGTCCAGGTCGGCCATGTGGGTGCAGACGCTGTTGAGGAAGTGACGGTCGTGGGAAATGATCACCATGGTGCTGTTACGCGCCGTGAGAATGTTCTCCAGCCAGCGAATGGTGTTGATGTCCAGGTGGTTGGTTGGTTCGTCCAGCAGCAGCACGTCCGGATCGGAGAACAGTGCCTGCGCCAGCAGCACACGCAGCTTCCAGCCCGGCGCCACTTCGCTCATCGGCCCGAAGTGCTGCTCCAGCGGAATGCCCAGGCCCAGCAGCAGCTCGCCGGCGCGCGATTCGGCGGTGTAGCCGTCCATCTCGGCGAATTCGGTTTCAAGCTCGGCGACGGCCATGCCGTCTTCCTCGGTCATTTCCGGCAGCGAGTAGATGCGGTCGCGCTCGGCCTTGACCTTCCACAGTTGGCCGTGGCCCATGATCACCGTGTCGATGACGCTGAACTGCTCGTAGGCGAACTGGTCCTGACGCAGCTTGCCCAGGCGGGTGTTGGGCTCGAGCATCACCTGGCCGGCGGACGGCTCCAGGTCGCCGCCGAGGATTTTCATGAAGGTCGACTTGCCGCAGCCGTTGGCCCCGATCAGGCCGTAGCGGTTGCCGTTGTTGAATTTGACCGAGACGTTCTCGAAGAGCGGCTTGGAGCCGAACTGCATCGTGATATTGGCTGTAGAAATCAAGTACTTGTCCTGCGGGAGTTCCAGAGGTGTATGAATGGCCTTTCGTCACGCCTGAACCCTTGCGGAGTGGCTTGACGCGAGGCGGCAGCTTTTCCCGCTCACCCAAGGCCAAGGAGGAGCGGCAGTCCATTCGCGTGGTGTAGCGGGCGACATCCAGGTGCCGGGGCCAGTGGGAGCGATCCCGGTATCAGGCTTGCGCGGGGCGTACTGCGACGTTCACGGAGGCTCAGCGCTTCATGCGCTGATTCGAGGGCGCGGATTGTATCACCTGGTTGATTGATCCACAGCCACTTTGCGGCACGCCGGACAAATAGCCTGCCCGTGCGAGGAGGGCGGGGCGCCATCCCGGAACCTGCGAGAGGGCGCCTGCAGTGACGATCACTCCGTCCAGGGCGCCTTGCCGCAGTCCGACTCCCATTCGGCGATCTGGTCATGCCGGATCAATGCTTCCTCGCCGTTTTCAGCACGAAACGCTTCGACCAGTCCGGCAACGCATTTGTCGACGTCGGTATCGGCGATTGCGTCCTGGGCGGGCGCCAGCTTGTCTTCCATCATCACGTTGCGGGCGTAGACCCGATGGGCAGTCAGCGATCCGTCCGCCGCCCACTCCTGGTATTCACCGGTCCAGACCCCGTGATCGAAGGTGATCAGCTTGGTCATGTTGCCAGTGTTGGCGTCCCATTCATGGGCAACGCCATGGGGTGTGCCGTTGTCGTAGGGAACCTCTGAAACGCGCTTGCCCTGCGCGGAAAATCGCTCGACAGTCCCGATCAGCTGGCCGTTGCTGGCCTTGGCCTTGTAGGTCGTCTGGCCGCTGTTCTCGTCGTAGTTCTCCTGCACCCCGTCGGACTTGCCGTTGCGGGCCGTGCGCAGGTAGACCAGCTTGCCGGTATTCGGGCTCCAGAACTCGACCTTGCCATCGATCAGGTCCTGGCTGAACGCCGCCTTCGCCAGGCGGGTCTGGCCATCGATGGCGTAGATCTGCAGGGCGCCGTCCATGTTGCCGTCCTTGTACTGCGCGGTGTAGCGCAGTGTCCGCGACTTGGCCTGGTAGCAGGAGACATCACCGGAGATGAAGCCTTTTTCGACCTGGGCATCGCACACGAAGTTACGGCCCATGTACATGTTGCGGTCGGACCTCAGGCTCTTGAGGGTCTGGTTGAGGTTGAACAGCGTGTCCATGTAGCCATTGTTGGCCCGCATGAAGTTTTCCGGAACGTTGGTGACCAGCCCGGTGAAGGGCTTGTTTTCCGAGCCTGCGTAGATCAGGCCGTTGTTGACCTCGGCGTTTCGGTAGTCGAGCTGGCTTTCCGAGCATCCGGCCAGCGCCAGTAGAGCGCATGCTCCGGCAGCGGCGTTGCGAACCTTCACGGCATCATCCTTTATGGTGGTATATCGCCAGCTATATCGCCGCCTGGTAAGAAATCTTTAGCCTCCAATGACCTGCGATTGCCCTCAAAGCTGCAACCACCGCATCGTTACCCTGGGATTGGCTGATCATCATCGCCGTATTGCCCCTGACGTCCCTGTGCAGCGGGTCGGCGCCGCGTTGTACCCGTTCGGCCTGGATGTCGAGGCGGCCGAACAGGGCTGCGAACGGAAGTGCGGTCTGGCCATCATTATTGGTTGCATCGATGGGGCACAGGCCCATCAAGCGTCATCCAGCGAGTTGAACGCGAACTGACCAAGCTGTGAAGGCTTGAGCAGCGTTAATGGCGCTACATCATGAGTTTGTTATTCGGAATTGGCGCAGCTTAATGTCGCGGAACTATCGGTTTTACTATTGTGAAGTGCGTCGCATTATTGGAGGTGCGTTGTTTCATGTGTAGTTGATTGACAACGGTCGGCAGGCCTCCCGATCAGAAGAGGCAAGAGGCCGTCCAGACCTCAGCGCGCCTGGGTGAACGCCAGGAAGTAGCCATTGCAGTCACGCACGCCGAACTCTCGCGAGCCGTAGGGCATGTTCTGAAGTGGCCATGCGATCTCGGCTTTATCGCGCACGCGTTCGAAATACCCATCGACATCGGCGATCACGAAATAGAACGTGCCCGTGCATTGCGGTGAATGGCCCCACAGGTCTTGCTCGGTGAACACGATCCGGTTGTCGTCGAGGTGCACGGTCAGCGTCGTTTGCTGCGAATCAGCAACTTCGAAACCCAAGGTATCGCGGTAATGCTCCCGCGTTTTCTGCAGGTCATGGCAACGCAACAGGGGGCTCAGCGGCATGGTGTTCTCCGAATGGCGGGGCAGGGATTGGCCGATGGTAGCGCCTTGCTCAATGGGAGGAAACGTAGAGGGGTGAGCCAGAGGGGGCGGGCAGTGCGTAGGTCGCCTTCATCCAGTCGATTTCGGCTTGTGGCGTACGCCCGAAGAAACGCTTGAACTCGCGGCTGAACTGCGAGGGGCTCTCATAGCCGACGCTGAAGGCGGCTGCCGATGCGCTCAAGGCGTCGTGCAGCATCAGCAGCCGGGCCTGGTGCAGACGGGCCGACTTCAGGTACTGCATGGGCGAGGTGTTGGTCACGCTGCGAAAGTATCGATGGAAACTGGGCACGCTCATGCTGGCCTCGCGGGCCAGCGACTCGACGTCCAGATGCTCCCGGTAGCGGCTGTGAATGGTGCGCAGGGCGCGGGTCACCTTGGCGAAATGGCCGTGCCGACCCAAGGCTGCACGCAGCGAGCCGCCCTGGGCGCCAGAGAGGATGCGGTAGTAGATTTCACGCACCAGCGCCGGGCCGAGGATCTGTGCGTCGCTCGCGATGGTCATGGCTTCAAGAAAGCGCAGTGTCGTGGTCTGCAGCGCATCGTCCATGGGCGAGGCGTACATGCCCCGCGGCGGTTCGCTGCTGCTGCCCAGCAGTTCGTCCACCTGCAAGGTCAGCTCGCTGGCCAGTTGCAGGTCCAGGCGTATGTAGATGGCCAGCATCGGCTCGTCTTCGCTGGCATCGGTTTCCATGGTGAAGGGCACAGGAACCGACACCACCAGGTAGTGCCGAGCGTCGTACACATACACCTCGTCAGCCAGGTAGCCGCGCTTGCAGCCTTGGCAGAGGATAACGATGCCGGGCTCGTAAAGCACCGGCACATGGCTCAGCGGCCGGTTCGAGCGCAGGAAGCGCACGTCTTGCAGCGCGCTGAGGTTATAGCCTTCCATCGGCGCGAGCTGCGTGAGCAACTGCACCATGCGCGCACAGCGGGTATCGGTCTGTGTCACTGCCCGGTCCTCTGCCTGGCGCTCAACCATCGGTCGAGCAGGTCAGGTCTTGCCATTGATCGATCTCCTGGCTCATGCGCTGCAGCTTGTCGCGCACCAGGCCCAGTGCGTCACTGCCCAGTAGCAGGTGGTCGGGCGGACTGGGGCTGGCGATGACCTGCAGGATCGCCTGGGCTGCCTTGCGCGGGTCGCCCAGCTGCTTGCCGCTCTTGTCCTGGCGTGCCTTGCGGATGGGGTCGAAGCGCTGGTCGTAGTCGGCGATGCTGCGTGGCGAACGCTGCATGGAACGACCGGCCCAGTCGGTACGGAACGAACCCGGCGCCACCGCAGTAACGGCGATGCCGAACGGGCGCAGTTCCTGGCTCAGGGTATCGGAAATGCCCTCCAGTGCGAACTTGCTCGAGCAGTAGTAGGCAATGCCCGGCATCGTGAGGGTGCCGCCCATGGAGGTGATGTTGATGATGTGGCCGGCCCGGCGCTGGCGAAAGTAGGGGACGAATGCCTTGGTGACGGCAACGGCGCCGAACACATTGACCTCGAACTGCCGGCGCATGTCTTCCAGCGGGGATTCCTCGAAAATCCCTTCATGGCCGTAGCCGGCGTTGTTCACCAGC
This sequence comes from Pseudomonas wayambapalatensis, assembly GCA_014268975.2. GTDB lineage: Bacteria > Pseudomonadota > Gammaproteobacteria > Pseudomonadales > Pseudomonadaceae > Aquipseudomonas > Aquipseudomonas wayambapalatensis. The sequence goes on from CP077096.1 coordinate 2,914,152, forward strand.
ACATCGACGGGGCCGTGAAGCGCCTGCACCTGTGCAACCACAGCGTCTATGCGGGCGAAGTCGGTGACATCGAGGATCACCCCGTGGGCGCGTTCGCTGTTCAGGGCCTGAAACGCTGTCAACGCGCTGTCGTTGCGTACGGTGCCGATGACGCGATGTCGGGCAGCGAGCGCCGCCTGGGCCAGGGCACTGCCGAAACCACTGCTGACGCCGGTAATGAAGAGAGTCTTGCTGTCGCTCATGATCGCGATCCTGGGTAGGGAGTACGCGAGCATGCTAGGTGGATTGGCTGATCGTCCCTATGCCGGGGGCTCTTGAAACCTTGCCCGTTTCTATCAAAAGCGAGCGTGGTGATAACCGCCAGGGATGCTGCAGGCAAAGAAAAGCCCGCTGGGGAGGGCGGGCGAAGTATTTCACGGATGTGGAGCAACTGTGCCAGCCGCGACGTGAAAATGTCGTGAAGGGGGTGTCAAAAAAATACCTACAACGGGCAGGAAACCAGTTTTGGGAAAGCACCTACTGCCAATGGCTATTTAGATGACATGCATCGCTAAAGCGCACCTAGAGAATCCCTTCTTGGTCAATGTCGATCAGCGTCTAGAGGAACGATTCCGTGTGCTTTCAAAAAACCAGAACCATGGGGGTGCTTCTGGCGCTCCTGGCGCTGCAGGGTTGCGCCAGTATCGTCAGTGACTCCAAGTATCCGGTGAGTGTCACGAGCAGCCCGGCGGGTGCGAATTTCGAGGTCATCAACAAATCAGGGATGGTCGTTCATCGCGGCAGCACGCCTGCGGTGGGTGACGCTGATGTCGGGGGAGGGTTATTTTCGTGGCCAAACCTACACGTTGCGTTTCATGAAAGAGGGGTACCCAGATCGACAGGTCGAACTCGACTCGAGTGTGGACGGTTGGTACTGGGCGAACATCTTGTTTGGCGGTGCTATCGGCATGCTGATCGTCGATCCGCTGACCGGTGCGATGTACAAGTTGCCGGACGGGGTCTCGGCTGATCTGGGGCAGCCGGTGGCGGAGGCGGCGCAGGGCGCACTTCGGATCGTCTCGATCAATGACCTTGATCCCGCGCAGCGCGCCCAGCTTGTTTCCCTTCAATAAGGGGCGGTTGGACGGGGTGCAGAGAAGGCGGCATGCCCTGCACCCACATTGCGCTGTCAGAAGCCAGGTGCGATCTGCCCTTTGTAGCGGGTCAGGATGAATTGACGCACTTCAGGGGAGTTCAGCGCCTTGGCCAGCTTCTGGCGTTGCCCGGTGAGAAACAGCAGCACACCCAACGGCAGCCCCAACGCTACGGTAAAGCCCAGCGCCGTGCCGAGCATGCTCAGGGTCTCGAGGCAAGCGAGGCCGATTTCACCCCAGTCCAGATTGGCCAACAGCGCATTCATCGCCCACGCTCCTGGCGCAGCGCAGCCACCGGATGGGGCGCACGCAGGCGATCACCCTGGCCGAACAGCTTGTTGCGCAGGCTGCCTTCGGCATACTCGCGCTTGAACAGGCCGCGCGCCTGCAGTTCGGGGACCAACAGATCGACCACGGCAACGAAGGTTTCCGGTACGACCACGCTGGACAGGTTGAAGCCATCCACGTCAGTGTCTTCGACCCAGGCCTGCAACTGGTCGGCGACGGTCGTGGGCGACCCGACCAACAGCGGGCCGTCGCCGCCCAGGCAGCAATATTCGGCGATCTCGGCAACGGTCCAGGTCCGTGTCGGGTCGGCGCGGGTGAAGCCCTCGACTACCGACTGGATGGCTTCGCTGGGCACCTCGCGCAGGATCTGGTCGGGGCTGTAGGCGGCAAAGTCGATGCCTGTCCAACCCGACATCAGCGAGAGCGAACCACTGGCACTGGCGTACTCACGGTACTCGCGCAGACGGGCCTGCGCGGCCTCGTCGGTTTCGGCGACGATCACCGTGAGCTGTTCAAAGATCAGGATATCGGAGCCCTTGCGCCCGGCAGCGACCGCTGCGGCACGCAGATCGGCAACCTGCTTCTTCAGCACGGTCTTGCTCGGTGCTGCAACAAACACGCATTCGGCGTTGGCTGCGGCAAAGGCCCGCCCCCGGCTGGATGCACCGGCCTGGTAGAGCACCGGTGTGCGCTGTGGTGACGGGGCGCTGAGGTGAAAGCCTGGAACCTTGAAGTAGGTGCCGTCATGGTCGATGCCGTGGACCTTGGCCGGGTCGGTGTAGACACCGCTGGCACGGTCGGCGCGCACGGCATCCTCCTCCCAACTGGTTTCCCACAGCTTGTAGCAGACCTGCAGGTATTCCTCGGCCAGGGCGTAGCGCTGGTCGTGGCTCATCTGTTCGGGCTGGCCGAGGTTGCGTGCCCCGCTGGACAGGTAGGAAGTCACGATGTTCCAGCCGGCACGGCCCTGGGTAAGGTGATCGAGGGTGCTCATGCGCCGGGCGAAAGGAAAGGGGTGTTCGAACGACACCGAGGCGGTCACGCCAAACCCCAGATGCCGGGTGGCTGCGGCCATTGCCGGTACCAATTGCAGCGGGTCGTTCAGCGGCACCTGGGCACCGCTGCGCAGCGCTTCATCGGCATTGCCGGCGTAGACGTCATAGACACCCAGCACATCGGCGAGGAACAGGCCGTCGATGCAGCCCCGCTCGAGGGTCTGGGCCAGTTCGATCCAGTAATGGATATCGGTGTAGCGCGTCGCCTGGTCGCGCGGATGGCGCCACAGCCCAGGCGACAGGTGCCCGACCGTGTTCATGGCAAAGGCATTGAGACGGATCTGCTTGGTCATGGCGCAGCCTCAGTTCCAGTCGTGGCGGGTGGGGCGGACACCGTTCAGGGCCCAGTTACCGACCAGGTGATATTTCCAGCGCACGGGGTCGTGCAGGGTATGCACGCGGGCATTGCGCCAGTGCCGGTCGAAGTTGTGCTGCAGCAGCGAGGAGCGGGTCCCGCCCAGTTCGAACAGGCGGTTGCTGGCCTCAATCGACACCTCGGTAGTCAGCACCTTGGCCTTGGCCACCGCCACCGAAGCGGCGGCGACGTTGTCGTCGTTCGGCGCGGGCTTGGCGGTATCCAGCACCTTGCCGGCACGCTCGAGCAGGGCCTCGGCGGCTTCCTGGCGGATCTCCAGGGAGCCGATCTGGATGATGGTGAGCGGATCCTCACTGGCTTTTTCGACACCGGCATCGATCCACGGACGGGCATGTTCGCGAACAAAGGCGATGGTGTCGTCCAGCGCCGCGCGGCCGATGCCGGCGTCAATTGCCGCAGTGGTCAGCTGGGCGAAGGGGCCGGCGAGGGTAGGGTGCTCGTAGGAGCGGTAGCTGGGGAACAGGTTGAATGCAGGCACGCGCAATCCGTCTAGCAGCACGGTGCCGCTGGAGGTGGTGCGCTGGCCCATGCTGTTCCAGTCGTCGACGACCACCAACCCAGGAGTGCCACGTGGCACAAAGGCCAGTTGTGCCCGGTCCTGTTCGTCCAGGGCCAGTACGCCGATCCAATGGGCATAGAGCGAGCCGGTGCAGTAGCCCTTGCGGCCGTCGATACGGTAGCCGTCAGCTTCGGCGACCAGGCGGGTACGGATGTCCTGGACGGTCTTGCCACCGGTTTCAGACAGTGCGTTGGCAAAGCGATGGCCTTTGAGTACCAGGTCGAAGAAGAAGCGGTGCTGCTCTTCGGTGCCTTGCAGGCGGATGTCTTCGAGCAGGCAGTAGTGGTTTTGCGGAATCTGTCCAAGCGACGGGTCGGCAGCCGAGACGATGGCGATCACCCGCGCCAGGGTGGCGAAGGATACTTCGGCACCACCATAGGCACGAGGCACAGTGATGCCCCACAGACCGCTGTTGGAATAGGCATCGACCACATCAGCCGGGACTTCTCGGCGCCGGTCACGCTCGGCGGCGCCTTCACGCAGCAGCGCGGCGACCTGATGGGCAACGGCGATGGCTTCTGCATCGTCGCGGATGACATGGGCATCCGGCTGGCGGATGTCGTAGGAGGCAGAAACGGCAGGCGTGGACATGGGTTCCTCGGGATACTGTGCGTGTACACAGATCACTGGAGCAGAAACCGTGCCAGCGAATTTATCTCAATAAAATCAGTAGCTTGGTGGATTTTATCGAACGAGGTGTCGCCCCTTGGGCAATCAGCTGTTGGCCAGCTGTTGCTGAGCAGACAGTTGCCAGGGAGACATATCGCTGTACCTGCCGCCCCGCGACGCAGCATCGCTCGAAGGCAAAATGCTATCCCGACGTGTCTATGTAAGGGTTTTGTAAAAAACCATTTAAGAATTGTGAACAACTGTATCCTGAATTGACCTACACCATTGGCCAGACCCATGAACCAACTTCCGTCGCAGCCTGAGGCTGCACGCGGGGCGTTCTCCAGCTTTGAGGCGTGTCGCAATACCCAGAAAGGCCCTGTGGTGATCCTGGCGTCAGGCGCGTCAGCGAAAGATTTCCCGCTCGAAGATTTTGCCAGCGTCCCGATCATCGCCATGAATGGCTCAATTTCGATGCTGGTGGGCACGGATGTGCGCCCATTCTTCTACATTTGCACCGACAAGGACTTCTGCAACCAGCAACCCGAGCTTTTTGCCATGGCGTTGCACTGCAGCCCCCGATTGGCACTGTGGCCGGAGCAGTTCGACCTGTTCGACCTGCCTGAGGACACCGAGCGCTACCCGCTGCTCAAGGCCCTGGACCCAACGTTCAGTGAATGGCTGGGGCTCGGGGATGGCCGCTATGCCCGCAACCGCACGCTGTGGAGCAAGCGGGCGCGTTCGATCGGTTTCAGCAGGAACCTCTCATACGGTTTCTTCGATGCCCGGACCGTGGCTTTTGTAGCCCTGCAACTGGCTTACCACCTGGGTTTCGACGATGTGCTACTGGTCGGCGTGGATCTGGACCAGTCGGCAGGGCGCTTTTACGAGACGTCCGGTGGCAAGCGCTCGCCCTGCGGCCTCGACCAGCACTGGGACAGTCGTATCCTGCCGTCACTGACCCTGATGGCGCACCAGGTGATGGGCGAGCGTTTCCGCGTTCATAACCTCTCGGCCCGCTCACGCATCCCCCCGGCGTTGATCCCCAGGATCGACCTGCAGCAGGCCCGTGCCCTCGCGGCCCGAGCGACGGCCGTGGCGTGAGCATTACACGTCAAGAAAGCGGATGCAGCGCCATCGGGCGATAGGTAGAGTGCCGGGGTCGTCAGCCTGTATCAGGAGTTGCCATGTCCAGCACCTTCACTCTCATGCCATCGCCAGTTGGCACCCTGACACTGGTCGCCCGTGGCGAATGCCTGGCCGCCGTGCTGTGGGAAGAGGAGCGTGCCAACCGGGTGCGCCTTGGCGAACTGCACCGTGATGACCAGGCGCCAGTGCTGCGGGAAACTGCCCATCAGTTGGGTGAGTATTTTGCCGGTCAACGCCAGCGCTTCGAGTTGCCCCTGGACTTCGATGGCACTGAATTCCAGCGCCAGGTCTGGGCGGCGCTGCTGACCATTCCTTTCGGCCAGACCCGCAGCTACAGCGATATCGCCCGACAGATCGGCAACCCCGCGGCGGTACGCGCGGTAGGGGCAGCCAATGGCCGCAACCCGATCTCGATCATCGCACCCTGCCATCGGGTGATCGGTGCCTCGGGCGGCCTTACAGGCTTTGCCGGCGGGTTGCCTGCCAAGCAGTACCTGCTGGCGCTTGAGGGCAGGCAGAGCCTGTCGCTGTTCTGAGCGCTCAGCTCAACCACCACGCCAACGCGCACAGCACCAGCGCGAGCACCGAGCCTGCGAACAGGCTGTAGTGCCGCTGCGCCCGTCGGGCATGGCGTTCGACTTCACGCAGGTACTGGCCGGGTGTCGGCGCATCCGGGCGATGGCGCAACCCTTCGGCGATGTCTGCCAGCCTGCCGCGAATCAGCAAACCAACCAGGTAGTAGCAGGAGGCATAGCTGGCGAATGCCAGCAGCAGGTACTTCACGGGGATCCTTCCTTGGGTGATACAAAGGGAGAGGATACCCTCAGCCGCTCGCAACTAACCAGCAAAACTCAGGACGCCGGCCGTGCAGCGAAGCGCTGGCGGAACCAGTCATCGAGCATGGCCTTCTCGGCATACAGGCGATCGCTGCTGCCCACGCGGCCTGGGCGGCTCAGGTACATCTTGTCGCTGACGCGTTCCTCGGCCTTGTGCTCGGTCTGGCCGGGTTGAACGAGGGTGTAGCTGAGGTCGATGGTCGGCCAGGTGATTTCGCGCATGAAGCGTACGTTATAGGCCTGACTGTTCCAGGGTTCGTAGCGGCCGGCCAGATCGATGTCGCGGATGTCGATGTGTACTCGCTGACCGGGCTGAAGGTAGCGCTGGCCAAGTTTTTCCAGGTGCCGGGTGAGTGCCGTCATCACTTCTGGGTCGGCGCCGCGCTCATAGCCGGGGCTGTTCAGGCTGGCATCGCGGAATTTTTCCGGGTGATCGAAGCTGACCTGGACCTGCGCGGGCGGGATGCCTTGTGCCATGCTGTCGTATGCCAGCGCCAGCAGTGCAGCGCAGGCTAGGGTAGATCGCATGATGCACCTCCGCGACGGGCTCGTTGTCTCGCCATTCTACGCCTGGTGCCGGCGACACAGCAGAGGAATGATGTAATGGCGCGTTTTCGGCAGCTAGCTGCCAACGACAAAGGGCGGGACTTGGCGGTCGGCGATATCCACGGGCACTTCCAACGCCTGCAGGCCGCGCTCGAGCAGGCGGCATTCGATCCCGAGGTCGATCGGCTGTTCAGTGTCGGTGACCTGGTCGACCGGGGCCCGACCAGCGAAGAGGCCCTGAACTGGCTGGCGCATCCCTGGTTTCATGCGGTGCAGGGCAATCACGAAGCATTGGCCATCAGCCACTATCGCGGTGGCCGTGTTGATCTGGACATGTACCGTGCGGCGGGCGGGGGCTGGTTTCTCGACTTGCCCAAGGCTGAGCAGGCGCGCTTCGTCGAGCAGTTCGAACGCCTGCCGGTCGCGCTCGAAGTACAGACTGCCTGCGGGTTGGTCGGCATGCTGCATGCAGACAGTCCGTTCGCCGACTGGGCTGAGCTGCGCGCCTGCCTGCAGACTCGGGACGACCCTGCCGTGCGCGAGGTCTGCCAATGGTCGCGCCGGCGCCTGAAGAGCGCCGATAGCGAACCCATCCAAGGGCTGCGTGCGCTGCTGGTCGGGCACACCCCGGTGCTCACGCACAAGGTATTGGGCAACGTGTGGCACCTGGATACCGGTGGCTGGAGCAGCGGTTTTTTCAGCCTGCTGGATATCGGCACGCTGACGCTGATCAACGAGTGACACATCTGCGACCTTCCCAAAAACGACCACCCACACATTCGGGGTATGTCTGCAGCCAGCCAGACCTCCCATAGTGACCCCATCGGCTCAATCCGGAGCAGCACACGATGGAGTTGCTATGCGCAAGGCACTGAAGGTGATTGGCGGTCTGTTGCTGGTGTCCTCGACGGCTCTGGTGCAGGCAGCGGCAGAGGGGGACAGCAGCAACACGCTCAGGCTGTACAACTGGACTGACTACATCGGTGAAACCACCTTGGCCGACTTCGAAAAGGCCACCGGTATCAAAGTCGTTTACGACACCTTCGATGGCTATGAAACGGTCCAGACCAAACTGCTCACCGGCCGCTCCGGCTACGACCTGGTCATGCTCAATGCGTCGCTGGTACCGCCGCTGATCCAGGCCGGCGTATTCCAGGCCCTGGACAAACAGCAACTGCCCAGTTGGCACAACCTCGACGAGCAGGTGGTCAGCAACCTGCAAGGTTACGACCCTGGCCTGAAGTACTCGGCGCCCTACACCTGGGGCAGCTCCGGCGTTACCTACAACGTCGACAAGATCAAGGCGCGCATGCCCGACGCACCGATCGGCTCGCTGGCCATGCTGTTCGACCCGGCCATCGTTTCGCGCTTCGCCGATTGCGGCGTGACTTTGATGGACGCCCCCACCGAAGTGATTCCACTGGCCCTCCAGTACCTGGGCAAGGATCCGCGCAGCGCCGCACCCGCGGACCTCAAGGCTGCCGAACAGCTGCTGCTGGGCATCCGCCCCTATATCCGCAAGTTCGACTCGGTCAACTACCTGACCAGCCTGCCCAACGGCGACGTGTGCCTGGCTCTGACCTGGTCGGGTGACTACGCCACCGCCCAGGCGCGTGCGGTGGAGGCGAAGAAGGCTATCAAGCTGGCGTTCTTCATTCCCAAGGAAGGCTCGCTGATCTGGTTCGACAACCTCTACATCCCCAAGGATGCGCCGCATGTCAGCAACGCCCATCGCTTCATCGAGTTCCTGCTGCAGCCACAGACCATGGCCAAGGTGACCAATTTCATCCACTACGCCAACAGCAATGCCGCGGCCACCGCCCTGGTACAGGCCGATATCCGCCAGGACCCGGCGATCTACCCGGACGCCCAGACCCGCGAACGGCTGTTCGCGCAAAAGACCCAGACACCCAAGGACATGCGTGCGATCACGCGGGTCTGGAGCACGGTCAAGACCGGTTTCTGAATATTTTCGAACGATCCTCGCCAAGGAGCTGCCCATGGCCACTTCAAGCAACGCATTCGCTATCGCCAACGATCCATTGGTGGAAGCCGACAAGGCCCATTACATGCACGGTTATCATATGTTCGACGAGCATCGCCAACAGGGCGCGCTGAACATTATCGAAGGCGAAGGCGCCTACATCCGCGATACCCAAGGCAACCGCTTCCTCGATGCCGTTGGCGGCATGTGGTGCACCAACATTGGCCTGGGGCGCGAGGAAATGGCCTTGGCCATTGCCGACCAGGTGCGCAAGCTTGCTTATTCGAACCCGTTCTCGGACATGGCCAACGACGTGGCCATCGAGCTGTGCCGCAAGCTTGCGCAACTGGCACCGGGCGACCTGGACCATGTCTTCCTCACCACAGGTGGGTCTACTGCTGTGGACACCGCCTACCGGCTGATCCAGTACTACCAGAACTGCCGCGGCAAGCCGGGCAAGAAACACATCATCGCCCGCTACAACGCCTACCATGGCTCGACCACCCTGACCATGCAGATCGGCAACAAGGCCGCCGACCGGGTGCCTGAGTTCGACTACGCCCACGACCTGATCCACCACATCTCCAACCCCAACCCGTACCGCGCCCCGGACAACATGGACGAGGCCGAATTCCTCGATTTTCTGGTCGCCGAGTTCGAAGACAAGATTCTCTCCCTGGGCGCCGACAACGTTGCCGCCTTCTTCGCCGAACCGATCATGGGTTCGGGCGGAGTGATCATCCCACCCAAGGGATACTTCGCGCGCATGTGGCAGCTGTGCCAGACCTACGACATCCTGTTCGTCGCCGACGAAGTAGTGACTTCGTTCGGGCGCCTGGGCACCTTCTTTGCCAGCGAAGAACTGTTCGGCGTAACCCCAGACATCATCACCACAGCCAAGGGTCTGACCTCTGCCTACCTGCCGTTGGGTGCGTGCATCTTCTCCGAGCGCATCTGGCAGGTGATCGCCGAGCCGGGCAAGGGGCGCTGCTTTACCCACGGTTTCACCTACAGCGGCCATCCGGTGTGTTGCACGGCAGCACTGAAGAACATCGAGATCATCGAGCGCGAAAACCTGCTGGCCCACGTCAACGAGGTCGGCAGCTACCTGGAGCAGCGCCTGCAAACCTTGCGTGACCTGCCGCTGGTGGGCGATGTGCGCTGCCTCAAGCTGATGGCCTGTGTCGAATTCGTCGCCGACAAGGCGAGCAAGGCACTGTTCGACGATGCGATCAACATCGGTGAGCGCATCCATAGCAAAGCCCAGGCCAAAGGCCTGCTGGTACGGCCGATCATGCACTTGAACGTGATGTCGCCGCCGCTGATCGTCACCCGCGCCCAGGTTGACGAGATCGTCGAAACCCTGCGCCAGTGCATCCTCGAAACCGCGCGCGAGCTCACGGCGCAAGGGTTGTACCAGGGGCGATGAGCAGCCTGCAGCGGGCTGTGCGTGGGCGTATCCGGCAGGCTAGACTGCCGGGCATGACCCAGGCCTCTCCCGACACACCGATTGCCCTTACCCTCGGCGCGCTGCAGCAGTGGCATGCGGCGCTGCAAAGTGCGTTGGCCCATAGCGAATCACCGCAGGCCCTGCAGTATCTGGCCAGGGCGCTGGGCCAGTTGGTGGCGGTCGAGTCGATGATGATCAGCGTCGAAAGCCAGGGACAGGCGCCGCGCCTGTTGTACCAGCAAGGCATTCCCGATGCCCATCGCGATGCCGTGCTCAACCGCTATTTCGCCGCCGGTTACCTGCTCGATCCTTTCTGCCTCGCGGTGCAGAGCGGGCTGGCTGAAGGTTTCTATCACCTGCAGGACATCGCGCCGGACAACTTCTTCGACAGTGACTACTACAAGGCCTATTACCTGGGCACTGGCTGCAGCGAAGACAGCTACTACATCGCCGACCTCAGCGATGGCCGCAAACTCTCCCTCAGCCTGTTCCAGGGCTGCAGCGGCACACGGCTGAGCGCGCAACAGATCGACCTGTTGCGTGCGGTCGAACCGATGGTGCGCGACCTGCTGGGCCGTTATGCACGGCATAACCTCGAACCCGGTGTCGCGACGCTGGAGCATGCAAGTCTGCAGGCTGCGTTCGACAGCTTCGGCTGCCAGGTGCTGACGGACCGCGAACGGGAAGTCGCGCACATGATCCTGCGCGGGCATTCGGTAAAGTCCACGGCGCAGGACCTCGGCATTTCGCCTGAAACCGTGCGCATGCATCGCAAGAACCTCTATCTGAAGCTGGGCATCAACTCTCAGTCTGAGCTGTTCGCTCGCTTTATCGATTGGCTGCGCCAGGGCTAGGGCCAACCCGGGTTCCTGGTTCACGCGAGCTCAATCGGCTCTCCGGCACATTTCGTACAGAGCCTAAGAATCTACTGGGAAAATCTAAGGTTCTAGTATGTAATTACAGCCTACATACCACGGTACGAAATCGTAGGAGCAAGCATGGCCCGGGGCGGCATCGACAAGGCGGCAGTACAGCAGGCACGGCAGGCGCTGATCGCCCGGGGCGAGCATCCGAGTATCGATGCGGTACGCATCGAGCTGGGCAACACCGGCTCGAAAACCACCATTCATCGCTACATGAAGGAGCTCGAGGCGCTGCAACCGCTGGCAGATAAACACTCACCGGCGCTCAGCGACACGTTGGGGCGTTTCGTCGGCCAACTGGCCGAGCAGTTGCGCGAGGAAGGGGAGGCGCGTATTCGCGACGCGCAGGCCGAATTCGATAAACAGCGCGAACAGTTGCAGGCGCAGTTGCAACTCGCACAACAGGCGCTCGCTGCTGCTCACCAGCAACAACAGATTCAGGCCAGCGCCCTTGCGGCCGAGTCGGAAAGGCTCGAAACGGCGCTGACCACCCTGCAGGCCGAGCAACTGCGCAGCGCCAGCCTCAACCAATCCCTACGCGAACTGCAGCTCAGGCTGGCCGACAAGGACGAGCAGTTGCAGCAGTCGCAAGGGGAGTTGCGTCAGTTGCAGCAGGACGCGATCGCCCGCCAGGAACAACTGACACACCTGCACCGTGAGAATGAGCGCCTGCTGACCGAATACCGACAGGCCAGCGCCCAGCACAAACAACTCGACGAACAATTGGAGCAGCGCGATGCCCAGGTTCAAGGGCTGCGCTCGATCCTGGCCCAGGCGCAGGGGGCGAGCGAGGAGGTGCGTCGGCAGTTGGACGGCGAGCGTCAGGCGCTGGTGGGTCAGCGTGACATCTGCGCCGAACAGATGCGCCTGATCGAGCGTCTGCAGGATCGTCTGATACAGAGCGAGGCACGCTGTGCGCAGCTGGAGACCTTCCAGGCAAAGGGCGCGTAGATAAATCAAACTTCGCCAGGCCCGCGCTTTCTTCTGTAGACACCGTTACGGAGAACGCACTATGAGCGAACAGAAACGTCCACACCCCGCGCAAGGGCCTCACTCATCCGACAAGGCGTTCAGCAAGCAGGATCTGGGTTTTGATCCGGACTCCCCCGACCTGGAGGATCCGCAAGTCGACCCGCAAGGTCCGGCAAAGCCACCCCGTGATCACGAGAAGAAAGGTAAGTGATCGAGTCATGACCTTCTGGGCGTGCGCACGCGGCAGCACGTGCCGCGCCCGCAGGCCCGATGGTTCAGTTGTCGAGCTGGCGCGCTGCGTCTACGCCGGCACTGGACAACTTGATTGGATATCGCACGCTGATCTGGTGATCGGCATCGACATTGACGCTGCCATCATGGATCAAGCCGGCCTCCTGAAGCGTCTTGAGCATTCCGGCCACCGCCTTTTCGCCGCGGTAGTTGTCCAGCACTTCCTTGCCCAGGCCTTCAGGGTGGGCGTGCAGTAGCCGAGTCAGTACTTCGGCGCGCAGAGCATCATTACTCATATCAAGCCTCTCTGGTTACCTGTGGATCACTTGCCGTGCTTGGCCTGAAGCTGTTTGGCGTGCTCCAGGTGCTTCTCGAGGGTGGGCAGGGTCTCGCTGGCGAAAGCCTTGAGCTGCGGCTTGTCGGACGATGCGGCTTCCTTCTTGAACAGCTCCACGGCTTTCTCGTGGGCATCGACCTGATTGTTGACATAGGACTTGTCGAACGACTCGTCGCGCCATTCCAGGATCATCTTCTTGACCTTGTCGGTGAGCGCAGCCTCGTCAGGCACGCTGATATCCAGCTTGCGGGCGATATCACCGAGTTTCTGGTTGGCCTGGGTGTGACCGGTGACCATCTGCTGGGCAAAGGTCTTGATCTCCGCGTCCTTGCTCTTTTCCAGCGCCAGGTTGCCGGTTACGACTTCAGCGATACCTGCCTCGGTCGCCGCATCGACGAAGTCGTCGGAGGAAGCGGCCATCACCTGCACCGAGACAAGGCCCATGGCCATGCACAGACCGGCTCGCTTGAGGAACAGAGTATTCATGTGTCTCTCCTTGTCCGTGGTCGCGACATCGGTGTCGCAAACGGTTGAGCGCCGGTCGGCGGCGAAAGTTTGAAATTTCTCACCGGCGTCATGCTCTGCGGGAGAGGAATGAGGGGAGGGGGGTTGCAAGTAATATGTTATAACGTAACATTTACTGAAATCAGCTTGTCTCAGGAAACCTACCGTGATCCGCAGAAACCCCTCCGGCCACCTCCCACAGATCGCCGAATCAGCCTACATCGACAAGACCGCGATCATCTGCGGCAAGGTCATCATCAAGGACCATGTGTTCGTCGGCCCCTACGCGGTCATCCGCGCCGACGAGGTGGACGCCACCGGGGACATGGAGCCGATCGTCATCGGCGCCAACTCCAACATTCAGGATGGTGTGGTCATTCACTCCAAGTCCGGAGCGGCGGTGAGCATCGGCGAGTACACCTCCATCGCCCACCGCTCCATCGTGCATGGCCCCTGCGTGGTCGGCGATCGGGTGTTCATCGGCTTCAACAGCGTGCTGTTCAATTGCCGCGTGGGTGATGGCAGCGTCGTGCGTCACAACTCGGTGGTCGACGGTCGCGACCTGCCAGAGCGCTTCTACGTACCGCCCACCGAACATATCGGCCCGCACACCGATCTCGATCGCTACCCACCCGTCAGCGTGTCGGCCTCGGAGTTCTCCGAGGATGTCGCCCGCACCAACATCGACCTGGTCCAGGGCTACAAGGCCCTGCAGAACGAGTTCTGATCATGGCCGACCTGCTGATACGCAACGCACGGCTGGTCAACGAAGGGCGCGAGTTCGAGGCTGACCTGCTGGTCGCCCGTGGGCGCATCGACAAGATCGCCGCGAGCATCGAAGGCGTGCGCGCTAAGGTCGAGATCGATGCGCAAGGGCAATGGTTGCTGCCGGGCATGATCGATGACCAGGTGCACTTTCGCGAACCCGGGGCAGGGCACAAAGGGAGCATTGCCAGTGAGTCGCGGGCTGCGGTGGCAGGCGGCATCACCAGCTTCATGGACATGCCCAACACCGACCCGCCAACCCTCACCACTGCGGCGTTGGCCGACAAGAAACGCCGCGCCGCGGCCAGCTCGCAGGCCAACTACGGCTTTCACTTCGGTGTCAGTCGCGACAACCTGGACACCATCGCCGCGCTCGACCCGCGTGAAGTCGCCGGGGTCAAGGTGTTCATGGGCGCGTCCACCGGCAACATGCTGGTGGACGACCCGCAGGTGCTCGAGCGGCTGCTCATCTACTGCCCGACCATCCTGCTGGCCCACTGCGAGCACACCCCCAGCATTCTGGCCAACGAGGCGCTGTGGCGTGAGCGCCATGGCGAATTCATTCCTGCGGCCGCTCACCCGCTGATTCGCGATGCCGAAGCCTGCTATCGCTCCTCGTCGATGGCCGTGGACATGGCCAGGCGTTTCGGTACACGCCTGCACGTACTGCACCTGACCACCGCGCGCGAACTGGCGCTGTTCGCCGCTGGCCCGGTACGCGACAAGCACATCACCGCCGAGGTCTGCCTGCACCACCTGCTGTTCGACGACAGTGACTACGCGCAGCTCGGCCATCTGATCAAATGCAATCCGGCCATCAAGACCCGTGCCGACCGTGACGCACTGCGCCAGGCGCTGGCCGGCGATGTGATCGACGTGATCGGAACCGATCATGCCCCGCATACGCTCGAGGAAAAGCGGCGAGTCTATGGCCGCGCGCCCTCGGGACTGCCGTTGGTGCAGCATGCCTTGCCGGCAGCGCTGGAGCTGGTCAGCGAGGGTGTGCTGAGCCTGACCCAGTTGGTCGACAAGACCAGCCACGCAGTGGCCCGCCTGTTCGCCATACGCGAGCGCGGTTTTCTGCGCGAAGGTTACTGGGCGGACCTGGCGCTGGTCGAGCGCCTGGCGCAACCGCGCCCGGTCGCCGATGACCCGATCCTGGCCCACTGCGGCTGGACACCTTTTCAGCATCGACACCTGCAGCATGTGGTGCGTACCACCGTGGTATCCGGCCAGCTGGCCTGGCACCAAGGCCAGGTGCAGCCACGCTGCCAGGGCCTGCCGCTGATGTTCGATCGATGACTCCTTTATTGCACGAGTGTGCCCTCATGACTGAAGAAGACTTGCTCCGCCAGCCGGCCGAGGCCTACATGAACGAGCCCCAGCGCCAGTACTTTCGTAACTTGTTGCTGGGGCAGCGGGTGGAGTTGCAGGAGCGCATAGAGCAGGACTTCCAGGCGTTGCGCGTGCAGGAAGTGCACAGCGACCCGGCCGATCTTGGCAGTGCCGAGGAGGAGCGGCACTGGCAGTTGCGCACCCTTGAGCGAGAGAAGCGCCTGCTGGACAAGATCGACCAGGCGTTGGAGCGCCTGGCCAAGGGGGATTACGGCTGGTGTGAGGAAACCGGCGAGCCGATCGGCCTGCGCCGCCTGCTGCTGCGTCCGACCGCGACCCTGTGCATAGAAGCCAAGGAGCGGCAGGAACTCAGGGAACGGCATTTGCGCGATGATGCCTAGTCGACCACCACGGGCTGGGCGTAAAGCTGCCAGCGCACTGAACTGACGCCTTTCTCCAGGCTCACCCGGCTCACCAGGCGCTCCAGTTGTGCAGGCGCCTGTGGCGTGCCCAGCAGTTCGGCGCGCACCTCCAGGCGCAGCGGGTCGTGCAGGTCTTCGCTGTGCAGCGACTGCAGGCGCAGGCCCGGGTCACTGAGGCTGTGCAGCATCAGGCTGCGCACCTGGATCTCGTCTTCTGCCCGGCAGACGATGCGCACCTCGAAGCGTTGCTCGACTTCACTGGCGGGCACGACGTCCTGGCGGTCCAGGCGCTGGGCGATGTCGCGCAGCAGGATGTTGGCACACAGCACCACCAGGCTGCCCAGGGTTGCCTCCAGCAACAGCCCCAGGCTGCACAGCACACCGATGGCCGCGGTGCACCAGAGCGTGGCAGCGGTGTTCAGGCCGCGCACGTTGAAACCATCGCGCATGATCACGCCACCACCGAGAAAGCCGATGCCGGACACGACATACGCGGCGATGCGCGAGGCGTCGCTGGGTTCCATGCCGGGTACCGCCTGGGTCATCAGCACGAACAGGCAGGCACCGGTGCTGACCAGCGCATTGGTGCGAAGGCCGGTCAGGCGCTGGCGCAGTTGACGTTCGGCACCGATCAGGGCGCCGAGTACGAGGGCCACGCTGACGCGCAGCAGAAATACTTTCCAATCCATAGCAAACCTCTTTCCACGGGCAACGGCCCGCACATGCGCCACTGGCAAATGTGACGCCAATAAAATGAATGAGCGCGCAGGACCACTACACTCGCCGGCAAGCGCTGGCTGAGCGGGGAAAGAAGAGGGGAAATCTGCCTTCGCAGGCGAGATGGACCGCCGTCTACCGTATTCGGCAAGACAGCGGCAGGAATGCTGCCGGACTAGCTTGCCGTGTGGACCTGTCGCAATCGACTGGGGCTACTGTCCAATGCAGGACTCCTGTAGGGGATGCATAAGTGCGTCGCGGACCTTACGCCTACAGTTGCGCAGAATCAAGGGCGAATTCATGACAATTGCTTCATTGCCGAAACCTCCTACCGTTTCCGGTGCGTTCATCAGCGGTGGTAACCTTGGCGCCTTTCACCATACACGCCGGACTGTCCCATGCTGTTCAACATCGCCGTGCTGCTCGCCACCCTGGTGGCCATGGAGGGTGTCGGCACACTGGCCCACAAGTACGTCATGCACGGCTGGGGCTGGTGGCTGCACCGCTCGCACCATGAGCCGCACCTGGGTGTGCTCGAGACCAATGACCTCTACCTGGTGGCACTGGCCCTGATCGCCGCTGGCCTGATGGCCCTGGGCAAGGCCGGCTACGCGCCCCTGCAGTGGGTCGGTGGAGGTGTCGCGGGCTATGGCGTGCTGTACGTGGTGGCCCACGACGGTTTCTTCCATCGGCACTGGCCGCGTAAACCCAAACCCATGCAGCGCTACCTCAAACGCCTGTACCGGGCGCATCGGCTTCATCACGCGGTGAAAGGGCGCGAAGGTAGCGTGTCGTTCGGCTTCTTCTACGCGCCGCCGCTGCGCGAGCTCAAGCGCCAGTTGCGCGCGCGGCGGGGCGACTGAGTCGCGCAGGTTTCAATTCGTGGTTTCCTGCACGGCAATGGCCTCTTTGTGCCCTCGACTCACCCACCAGCCAAAGGCTGCAGCTGTGAAGAACATGATCAGGCTGTAGATCGCTGCCGGCACGGCCATGGTGGGGTTGTTCAGCAGGCTGGGACTCAACGCCAGCGCGATGGCCAAGGTGCCGTTGTGAATGCCGATCTCCATGCCGATGGCGATCGCCTGGCGTTTCGGGATGCGCAACAGGCGTGGCACCCAATACCCCAGCCCCAGGCTGATCACGTTGAACAACAGCGCGGCGACACCCACCACCGGCGCGTACTCCACCACTGTCTGCCAGTCCTTGGCCAGTGCCAAAACGATGGTGAAGGCCAGAAACAACGCGGCTACCAGCTTCATCGGTTTCTCCATCCGCGCGGCAAAGCCCGGTGCGTAGCGGCGGATCAGCATGCCCAGGCCCACGGGCAGCAGGACGATGGCAAACACCTGCATGACCTTGGCAAATTGCAGCGGGATGGCCTGGTCCGACTCCATGAAGTAGATCAGCGACAGGTTGACCAGCAGTGGCATGGTGAGGATGGCGATCAGCGAGTTGACCGCCGTCAGCGTGATGTTCAGTGCCACGTCGCCATGTGCCAGGTGGCTGAACAGGTTCGCGGTAGTCCCGCCCGGCGATGCGGCCAAGAGCATCAGGCCCACTGCCAGCGCGGCCTCCAGGCCAAACCCGTTGGCGATCAGGAAGCAGATGAACGGCAGCAACAGAATCTGACAGGCCAGGCCGACCAGCACGGGCTTGGGATATTTCACCACTCGGGCGAAGTCGGCGAGGGTCAGCGACAACCCCAGGCCTAGCATGATGATGCCCAGGGCGATGGGCAGGAAGGCTGTCAGCAAGGGGGAGGCGGTCATCGGCATGCTCGTGGGTGAAGGATTCCGGACAGTGTAGGCAGGCTCCATCGATCAGCTAATCGCAAAGTGCCGGCCTTTGGTAACTGATTGTTTCTGGATGAGCCACACCTCGCCGCGACCTGACGCGTTGCGATGGGCTGCCGAGCACAGTAGGATTCGCGCTTTTGCCGAAGGATTAGCTCGTCATGTCGTTCCAGCAAGGTCTGCTCGCCACTCCGGTGCCGGCCCACGCCCGTCACCTGTTCTTTGCCCTGCATACGGGGGAGGCGTTGCCTGCCGTTCTGGATGCCTTGTTGCAGCAAGTCGACGGCCACAGCCTGATCCTGGCCGTCGGCGCGCCGCTGGCCAAGGCACTGGGGCGCGATGTCCCGGGCTTGCGCAGTTTCCCGCAGCTGGACGCAGCGGTCGAAAATCCGGCCACCCAGCATGCCCTGTGGCTCTGGCTGCGTGATGACGCGCGTGGTGATCTGTTCCTGCGTGCCCAAGCCCTGGAGCAGGCCCTGGCGCCGGCTTTCACACTGGTCGACAGTGTCGATGGTTTTCTGCACCACGGCGGACACGACCTGACCGGCTATGAAGACGGCACCGAAAACCCGCGGGACAACGATGCTGTCGACGCAGCCATCGTGGCGGGCGAGCAAGCGGGCCTGGCAGGTTCCAGTTTCGCTGCGTTCCAGCTGTGGAAACACGATCTCAACTACTTCAAGTCGCTGCCTCAGCCAGAGCAGGATGACATCATTGGCCGTCGCCTGAGCGACAACGAGGAGCTGGAAGACGCGCCGGAGTCGGCCCACGTCAAGCGTACCGCGCAGGAGAGCTATGACCCCGGGGCCTTCATGGTGCGCCGTTCGGTGGCCTGGGCCGACAACCGTGGCGCAGGGCTGGCCTTCGTTGCCCTGGGCCGCTCGTTCGATGCCTTCGAAGTCCAGCTGCGGCGCATGAGTGGCCTGGAAGATGGCGTGGTCGATGCCTTGTACCGCTTCAGCCGACCACTGACCGGCGGCTACTACTGGTGCCCGCCAATGGGGGCTGAAGGCCTGGACCTGCGCCTGTTGCTCGGTTAAATATCCCGATACAGAATCGCTGCGCATCGCAGGGTCGAGCGACTAGCCTTGAAGGTTTCCCCCTGTAAACGGGAGCCTTCTTCATGTACGCACGTCGCGATGTCCTGCGTGCCAGCGCCGCGCTTGGCGCACTGGCCCTGAGCCCTTGGCTGCGCGCCGAGTCCGGCAGCGGCCTGCTGACCCGCAAGATCCCCGCCACCGGTGAGGCCTTGCCGGTCATCGGTGCCGGCACTTCCGGTAGTTTCGAGGTCCAGGCCGGCTCTGCCCAGTACCAACAGCTCAAGCTTGTGCTCGAGGCGTTCTTCAAAGGCGGCGGCAAGGTCATCGACACCTCGCCCAACTACGGCGGTGCCGACGCCATTCTCGGCCAGTTGCTGGAGGAGGGCGGCTGGCACCGTCAGTGTTTCATCGCCACCAAGATCGCTGCCGACAGCCGGGAAGGGGCCGAACGGCAATGGGTGCAAAGCCTTTCCAGCCTGCGCACCGACAAGGTCGACTTGCTGCAGATCCACAACCTGCGCGACTGGCAGACCCAGCTACCCTATGCCCGGGAGTTGAAGCAGCAAGGCAAGACGCGCTATGTGGGCATCACTCACTATCTCAACAGTGGGCAGGATGAGGTGGCGCGCATCGTGCGCAGCGAGCCGCTGGACTTCATCCAGATCAACTACTCGGTGAACGCTCCGGATGCCGCGCGCGAGCTGCTGCCGCTGTGCCAGGACAAAGGCGTCGCGGTGCTGGTCAACCGTGCTTTCGACGATGGCCGGCTGTTCGCCCGGGTCAAGGATCAGGCATTGCCATCTTGGGCGGGCGAGGCGGGTATCGGCAGTTGGGCGCAGCTGTTCCTGAAGTTCGCCATCAGTCACCCGGCGGTGACCACGGTAATTCCTGCGACCGGCCGCCCGGACCGTCAGCTTGACCAGCTCAAGGCTGGCAGCGGGCCGTTGCTGAGCGAAGCCCAGCGCCAGGCGCTCATCAGGCAATTTGCCTGACGCCATGAGCGACTTGCGGCGGCGCCTGGACCAGAGCCTCAACATCCAGCCCGGCGAAGGCCCGGCAGTGGTCGCAGGCCTTGCGCTGTTCTACCTGCTGTTCACGGGGTATTTCATGCTGCGCCCCGTCCGCGAAACCATGGGCGTGGCAGGAGGTGTGGACAATCTGCAATGGCTGTTCACCGGCACCTTCATTGCGACCCTGGCCTGCCTGCCGCTATTCGGCTGGCTCGCTTCACGGGTGAAGCGGCGGCGCATCCTGCCGTGGACCTACGCCTTCTTCACCAGCAACCTGCTGTTGTTTGCTGTGCTCTTTGCCCGCGATCCAGATGACCTCTGGAATGCACGGGCTTTTTATATCTGGCTGTCGGTGTTCAACCTGCTGGCCATCTCCCTGGCCTGGAGCGTACTGGCAGACCTGTTTTCCAGCGAGCAGGGCAAGCGCCTGTTCGGCCTGCTGGCGGCGGGTGCAAGCCTTGGCGGCTTGAGCGGGCCGATTCTTGGCACTCTGCTGGTTTCTCCCCTCGGGCACGCGGGTTTGTTGGTCCTGGCGGGCGTCTGTCTGCTTGGCAGCATAGGCGCTGCGCTGTACCTGCAACACTGGCGTGAGCTGAATCCGCTGCCGACCAGCACCGCGCATCCGAGCTCTCGGCCGCTGGGCGGGAATCCGTTATCCGGCGCCACCGCCGTGCTGCAGTCGCCCTACCTGCTGGGTATCGCGTTGTTCGTCATACTGCTGGCCAGCGTCAGCACCTTCCTGTATTTCGAGCAGGCCCGTATCGTCAGCGAGACGTTCAGCGACCGTACACGGCAGACACAAGTCTTTGGCCTGATCGACACAGTCGTGCAAACGCTGGCGATACTCACCCAGGTCTTTCTCACCGGACGCCTGGCCCGGCGTCTGGGTGTCGGTGTGTTACTGGTGGGCGTACCACTGGTGATGGCGGTCGCCTTCATCTGGCTGGCGCTGGCGCCGGTCTTTGCGGTGTTCGTTTTCGTGATGGTCGTGCGTCGTGCAGGCGAGTACGCCCTGGTGCGCCCGGGACGGGAGATGCTCTTCACCGTCTTGCCCGCTGATGAGAAGTACAAAGCCAAGAACTTTATCGACACCGTGGTCTACCGCGGCGGCGATGCCTTGAGCGGTTGGGTCAAGCGCGGCCTGGACCTGCTGGGCGAGCATCCGCAGTTGGCCATGTCGATCGGCGCCATCCTCGCGCTTGGCTGGGGCGTTACCGGCGCCTGGCTGGGCCGTCGCCAGCGTAGCCTCGAAAACGCCCCGTAACTCAAAGCACCTCGCGCCAAATACAGCGCCGTTGCACCTTTAGCGCCACCGGTCTGCCAGATCGGTAATAAACCGAATCCCCTGCTGCTGCGATGCTCCGAACTTATGTACGGCAAACGCCCGTGCATATCCCACAGCCACAAGAGGTGCAAGACCATGGCCAATAACCAGAACAAGACTGGCAGTCAGGGTGGTACCAAAAATCCTGGCAACTTCGCCAACGACCGGGAAAAAGCGTCCGAAGCCGGTCGCAAAGGCGGCCAGCAGTCCGGTGGCAACAAGCAGAACGACGACATGGGCCGCAAGGGCGGCCGCTCGTAAGTGATGCTGCGCGGTGCCGGGGTAGCTCGGCACCGCAACAGTAGGCTGAGGCAAGAATTTCGGGTTTGTACCCGTAGTTATTTTCCGGATCAATTTGCGCTCGTGCGCGGCAGGCAGGCAATCCTTACCTGCCTCGAAACTTCACCGGGAGGCGGAGGCAGCAGTCGGGCTCGGCCTCAGTGCGGCGCGCGCACGATGGTCTTGAGCAAGTCTTCCGGGCTGATGTGCCCAACCACCTGGCTCACCGCGCTGCCTGGGGTTGGCAGGTCGATGATGTGGTCTTTCATCCGGCCGACCACGTGCATTTCGCACGGCTTGCAGTCGAATTTCAGGGTCAGCACTTCGTCGCCATGAATCAGCTGCATTGGCGCGACCTTGGTGCGTACACCGGTAACGCCCTTGGCCTGCTTGGGACACAGGTTGAAGGAGAAGCGCAGGCAGTGCTTGGTGATCATCACCGGCACCTCGCCGTGCTCCTCGTGGGCCTCGAACGCTGCATCGATCAACTTCACCCCATGGCGATGATAGAAGTCACGGGCTTTCTGGTTATAGACGTTGGCCAGGAACGACAGGTGCGCTTCGGGATAGACCGGGGGAGGCGTGGTCTCGGCCTTGCGGCTACCGCGCGGGTGCGCCTTGACCCGTGCCTCGGTGAGCATTTCGATAGCCTCACGACGCAGGGCCTTGAGTTGCGAGTTGGGGATGAAGTACGCCTGCGGGGCATCGAGCTCGATGGCCTCGGCGTGGTACTGGGTGGTGCCCAGTTGGCCCAGCAGGTCGTGCAACTGATCCAGCGCCTGCTGCGGTTTGTTGGCCGCGCCGAACGGGCCGTCCAGGGCAACCTGCACGGTGACGCCTTCCTCGCTGGTGACACTCAGCGCCAGGCGTTGCTCGGTCAGCACGACATGCCACTGAACCGCGACGCGGCGCTCGGACGAGGTGCGTTGCAGCGCCTGCTGCCAGTTATGGTCAAGGTTGCGCGACAGTGGGTGATTCGGCCGCAGCTTGTGCAAGCCTTCGGGCATCTCGTTGGGTTCGACGCGATAACGGTAGCGTGTCTGGCCATCGTCCTCGAACTCGCCACGTGGCTCGGCGATGTTGGCCCGGAAGCCCACCACTTCACGCTTGACCAGCACGTTCAAGCCGTCACCGTTGGTCAGCGGTACCTCGGTGACCACCATCAGGTCACGCTTGCCGACCTTTTCCACCACACCCACTGGCAAGCCGGTGAAGGTGGGCGAATCGAAGGCACCGATGTCGATCTTGCGGTCGCTGACGAAGTAGTCGGTGCTGCCGCGGTGGAAGGTCTTGTCCGGGTCGGGTACGAAGAAGTGCTGGGTTCGACCGCTCGATGCGCGGGCCAGGTCCGGGCGATCTTCGAGAATCGCATCCAGCTCCTTGCGGTAGTGGGCGGTGATGTTCTTCACATAGCCCATGTCCTTGTAGCGGCCTTCGATCTTGAATGAGCGCACGCCGGCGTCGACCAGGTCACGCAGGTTGGCGGTCTGGTTGTTGTCCTTCATCGACAGCAGGTGCTTCTCGAAGGCAACCACCCGGCCCTGATCGTCCTTGAGGGTGTAGGGCAGGCGACAGGCCTGGGAGCAATCACCCCGGTTGGCGCTGCGGCCGGTCTGGGCGTGGGAAATGTTGCATTGGCCGGAGAAGGCCACGCACAACGCGCCGTGGATGAAGAACTCGATGGCAGCATCGGTCTCGGCGGCGATGGCGCGGATCTGCTGCAGGTTCAGTTCACGGGCCAGCACCAACTGGGAGAAGCCGGCCTGGTCGAGGAATCTGGCGCGCTCTAGGGTGCGAATGTCGGTCTGTGTACTGGCGTGCAACTCGATCGGTGGGATGTCCAGCTCCATCACCCCCAGGTCCTGGACGATCAATGCATCGACACCGGCGTCGTACAGCTGGTGGATCAGCTTGCGTGCAGGCTCCAGCTCGTTGTCGTGGAGGATGGTATTGATCGTGGTGAAGACCCGCGCGTGGTAGCGCCGGGCGAACTCCACCAACTCGGCGATATCGCCGACCTCGTTGCACGCGTTGTGCCGCGCGCCGAAGCTCGGGCCGCCGATATAGATGGCGTCGGCGCCATGCAGAATGGCCTCGCGGGCGATGGCCACATCGCGGGCAGGGCTGAGCAGTTCCAGGTGATTCTTTGGAAGGGACATGTCGTTATAGGTTCGTGCTGTCACGGTTTAGGGCGGCATTGTAGCGATGAATTGCCGCGCAGGCACCCGTGACGTTCCAGGCGGGCATACTCGGCAGCGACGGGCCTGCTCTCCTTGACGCAGCCCCGTCATCCGCCCACGTGTCAGAGAGCCGGAGCAGTTTGCTCCGCTTGCCATTGCGTCCTGCTGGACGCTTTGCCACAGATAGGCGTCAGCTGTACGCTCAGCGATTGATCCAGGTTCGCATCAAACACTGGAATCATCATCTGGGCACTGCAGCCAGCGACCCGATCCTGACTGATGACATTACCTGCGCGGGTAATCGACACCCATGTGCCTTCAGGCGCTACTACCGATTCCGGAGGCGACCAGGTGACATCCACGACCCCTACTCTCGGTCGGAGCAAGGTAACCAATGGAGTCCCAGTAACCATCGGCACCCAATCGCCTTCCGTTCCTACCCCAGACCCAGGATAGGCAATGACCTGACACACCCACTTCTTGTCGGTCCTAAGCGGCGCTTTCAGCGACAAGCGCTCGTGGGTCCGGGGGGCATCGACGCGCGCAGAGGCGGCGACCATGGCGGTCTCTGGCGAAAACACCTGCACGATGTAGTGAGTGATCTCCAGACTGTTCGACATGTTCCAGGCCACATCGACGCCCTCGTTGTCCAACACCACTGAGGTGATGTCGGGCCTGTCTGCTACGACGCGCAAAGACTTGGTGCTGATGCCTGCGCCTTTTGCAGTCAGGGCCGTGAGGGTAAAGCTGAACGCATCAAACTCCGGCAGTGGCGAGGACAGTGGCAAGTCGGCGAGCTCGTATCCCGCGGGCAGGGCCATGTCGTAATGCGTGCCGGTAAGCGCACTGTGCAGGCTCAGCTGGTATTGCACGATCTCTCTGGGGTCCAGGGAAAACCATGCGACTGCGATGCGGTTTCCACCACGATAGAGCGGGCTCTGCTCCAGATTCGGCGGGGTCATGCATGACGGGAAATGAATCAGCTCCGATCGGGCGCGGGTATTCTCGCGAACCACAGCCTCCACGCCGACTGTCCAGCCTTGGTCATTGCCCAGCCCCCCGCCCAGTTGCGAATTGCCCACGACAGCACTGGCGCTACCCGCTCCACTGATTGGAATGACGAATGTCGTGCCGCTGACCGGTGATGACACGACGATCTCATAGCCCAGAAGAGCCTGGCTGGAAGGCTGCCAACCAACGCGCAGGGTCTCGCCATCGTATATCGCCGAGTGCAGGATCGGCTGGAGGGTTGGCAGGGGCAGTGGAGCGCTGCTCTCTGTTTCCCCACTCTCCCGCAAGGCCATCACGGTGACGCGATATTCACGTATCGCGCTCAGGGGGTCGGACAGAGGTAATACGCCAACGGTAGCTGCACCGTCTGGAATGAATTGGTGTTTCAACGGCGTCCAGCCGCCTGTGTCCTGATGACCCAATGTGATCACCCAACCTGCAGGCGTGTCCAATTCGAGAGGGCTCCATGCCACACGCAGGCAGTCTGTCTCGTAAACGGCCTGAACGATGGAGAGCCTGAGTGCATCGTTACCGCGTTGCATTGCCGACCTCCTGTGAAGTGCCGCTCACGTCAGAGGACTGCTGCGCCTTTTGTTTTTGCTGGTTGTCGTAATCAGCCAAGAACGCAGGATGGACGGTTGCTCGCAGTTGCGCAGGGCTGCGAAGTGGCGCTCTGCTTTTGAGATCTGCCAGCATATTTTGCGTAGCGAGGTTACCCGACAAAATGCCGTTGGCGTAATAACTGCCTTCGACGCCACCTTTGAATTGCAAGTTGTATACCGGGGTGGCC
Organism: Pseudomonas wayambapalatensis; assembly: GCA_014268975.2. GTDB lineage: Bacteria > Pseudomonadota > Gammaproteobacteria > Pseudomonadales > Pseudomonadaceae > Aquipseudomonas > Aquipseudomonas wayambapalatensis. Next base: position 2,939,770 of record CP077096.1, read on the forward strand.
TGAGCCTCGACATAACCGACGAATGTCACCGTGATCGGAGGTCCGTCACCGGCCAACTTGTCGCCTACCTGGATTTCCCGTGCCTGCACCTCCATGTTTCTCACGGCACTCCCGATTTGAATCGCTCGCATGATGGGGTGGGTCGGTGTGACATGCAGGGTCTGGCCGGTAGTGCGTATCTCAAGCATGGAGCCATTTTCTGTACCCGTGGTTCTTTCACTGACCGTGCGCACGCCATGCGGTGTCTTGACCTTGTCTCCCGAGACGATCTCTTCGATTTTTTTTGTCTCGCCCGACGCCAGGGTGATCAATGTGCCCCCTGCTACACAACCTTCCATGATGCGGAGTTGAGGGATGATCTCCCTGCCGGGGTTTCCTGCGGATCGCTTATCGCTGGTAAATACAAGCGTTACGTTTCGTGGCATGGGATCTTCTGGCGTTCCTGGAAGGTAGAGCATGTTGGTCATGTAGAAGTTGACGAGCGAGTCTTTATTGTTGGTCAGGCATGACGGGTTGCGCTTGAACTTTTCGGCCTCGTAATTGAAGCTCAGCTTTCCATTACCGTCAGATGTCCATTCGTCAGCAATACTTTCAGCTCTGGAGTGTACCCGACAGCCCCCACCGCTCGGGTTTACTAGATAGATCGCCGTTTCGCCAGTTACCGTAGATTCGGTTTTTCCTTCGGCGAGAGCGTAGCCAGAAACGGGAATCAGATAGTTAGCAGGCTTGTTCTGGCTTGCCCAATAATCGCACTCTTCACGGCTGTGGCGGTTCCAGCACATCTTGATGGGTGTATCGTTGTCAGGGAGTTTATTGCTGCAGACTTCCGTAGCGGCAGGAGCAGAAATGACGCATTTGCCATTGGCGTCTCTTGTACAAGGTCTGGGCTCTGTCATACAAGCGTCAACGATACCCGTTGAACTGACTGCCTTCATGACGAGCGTCGGCGGGAACTCGTCGTCACTGTCCTTGGGGATCATGTTGAAGAAAGCGACAGCGCGAACGGGAATCGTTGGATCCACCGAGGCACTCACGTTAACGCGTAGTTCAGGAAGGTTCGTCAGATCAGTGGCGTTTTTCGAGGCAATGAAATCACCCGTGAGGTCGTTATACATAATGAGCGTGACAGAGTTTCTCTCGCTGCCGTTCGCAACGGTCGAAATGGCTTCAGAGCTGTACGTGACCGCTGAACTAGTTGCAGTAGCATTGGAGCGCGAAAGCTCCGAGATGAATTGAAGGTCTTGCAAAGGAGCGTCGGCATCACTAGACGTCTCAGGGAAGACAACTGGTTTTACTGCGTCAGGCTTTGCGCCGGAAACAGCGAGCGCTTTCACCCGCTGTTTGTGCGCAGCTTCCAGGCGCCTGAACATTTCGGGCGCCTGTGCTTTTGTATGCCCTGTCAGGAGTTGTTGTGCCTTATAAAGTTGATAATGCTGGGGGTTGCCCCAGTCCAGCTGATACAGGACGCCAGGGGTAAGATCTTTAGTCAATTCCTGCCCCAATGTTTCTACTTTTTCCTGGGCGTTTATTGCGTTTACTTCATCAGTGGCCTCGGCGGCCAGGCAGAAGGAAGCGCATAAAAGAATAAAAACAATGCAGCCAATAGATTAATTGAGGTCGACTCTCGACTTGTCATCGTCTTTGCTCCCTGGTGGGTTCGATCCCTTGAATGGCAACACACGACATCGCCCTCTCGGACAACATTGTTAAGATCCAACCTACTGGGATTACGCGCTCGCCGACAACTGGCAAAAATGATAGGTCATTTGTCTGTGCCTGACAGATCACCCAGGCAATCGATCAAGGCCGAAGTGGCTGGTGACAGGCTGCATTCTGTGCGGGTGATGATGCCGATTTCACGCTCCAGACCTCGCGCTTCCAAGGGCCTGCGCAGCAACCTGTGTGTACCGTCGTCCGCCGATTCCGGCAGCAGCGTAACCCCCAACCCATTGCGCACCAGCGCCAATACCGTCGACATGTAGTTGGCTTCCATGGCGGCTTGCAACACCAGCCCGTGTGCGCGGAACACCTCCTCGATCTGCGCCCGCACACTGCTGTCGCGCCCGGTGAGGATCATCGGCAGGCCGTCCAGGGCTTGCAGATCGACGGGGCCCGTGGCCAGCGGGTGTCCGACAGGCACAAACAGGCATAACCGATCACTCAGTAACGGTGTGAAGTCCAGCCCGTGCCCGAACTGGCTGCGCACACCCACGCCGAAATCCACATCGCCTTCGCGCACGCGCTCGACAATGCGCTCGGCAACCAGGTCGCGCAGGCGCACTTCGACACCTGGATGCGACTGCCGGAACACCGCCAGCCGCTGCGCCAGCGCCCCGGCACACAACGAGGGCAGGGCAGCCACTGTGACCACCCCGCGGCGCACCGCCGCCAAGCCTTGGCTGGCGCTGACGATGTTGGACAGATCGAGCAGCAGCTTCTCCATCGCCGGCAACGCCTCGCGCCCTGCAGCAGTGAGGGTGACGTGCCGAGGGCTGCGTTCGAGCAGGGCAACGCCCAGCCAGCTTTCGAGTTGGCGGATCTGGACGGTCAGGGCCGAGGGCGACAAGTGCAGGTCGTTGGCGGCGCGGGCGAAGTTGCCGCGCTGGGCAACGGTGATGAAGGCGCGAATATGCTGCAGGGCATTCTTCATTTTGTTTTTTCGAATGTGCGTGGCTTTAAATTGCAATTTACACGCTACCGAACCTCTCCCGATACTCGGGACAACAACAAAAACAAGCCGGAGTAACCCCATGCTCGCCCTCTACGGCGTCATTACCATTCTGTCCTTGCTGATCGCGGTGATGAGCAAGCGCATCTCGCCCCTGGTCGCGCTGATTGCCTTTCCCATCGTGGCTGCCTTGCTCGCGGGTTTCGGCCTGCAGACCAGCGGTTTCATTCTCACTGGCATCAAGAATGTCGCCCCGGTGGTCGGCATGTTCATCTTCGCCATCCTGTTCTTCGGCGTGATGACCGATGCCGGCATGCTCGACCCGATCATCGACCGCATCCTGCGCGCCGTCGGCACCCGCCCCACCCGTATCGTCTGCGGCACCGCATTGCTGGCGTTGCTGGTACACCTGGATGGGTCGGGTGCGGTGACATTCCTCGTCACGGTGCCCGCGATGCTGCCGCTGTATACACGCCTGGGCATCGACCGACGGGTGCTGGCCTGCGTTGCGGCGATGGCGGCGGGGGTGAATTTCCTGCCCTGGACGGGACCTGTGCTGCGCTCGTCCGCGGCGCTGCACGTGCCGGTGGCTGACCTGTTCCAACCGCTGATTCCGGTACAGGTGGTGGGGCTGTTGTTCGTCTTCGGCTGCGCCTACTGGCTGGGCCGACGCGAAGAGAAACGCCTGGGGCTCATGGCCGGCGCCGATGCCGGCGCGGCACCGCAGCGTATCTTGAGCGCCGATGAACAAGCCCTGCGCCGTACGCACATGTTCTGGCCGAACCTGCTGCTCACCGTACTGGTGATGGCGGTGATGATCGCAGGCTGGGTCGACCCGGTAGTGATGTTCATGCTCGGCACGGTCGCCGCGCTTTGCCTGAATTACCCCCGTGTCGATCAGCAACGCGAACGCATCGATGCACACGCCAAGACCGCCCTGACCATGGCCAGCATCCTGCTTGCCGCCGGTGTGTTCACCGGCATCATGCAAGGCACCGGCATGCTCAAGGCCATGGCCGAGGTGGCGGTGCAACAGATTCCGCCGGGCCACGGGCGACTGATTCCCGCACTGGTGGGCTTCGTGTCGATGCCGCTCAGCTTGCTGTTCGACCCGGACTCGTTCTACTTCGGGGTCATGCCGGTGATTGCCGAGGTCGGCCGCTCGCTGGGCGTGGACCCGGTGCAGGTGGCCCAGGCGTCGCTGCTTGGCGTACATACCACCGGCTTCCCGGTCAGCCCGCTGACCCCAGCGACCTTCCTGCTGGTGGGCCTGTGCAAGCTCGACCTTGCCGATCACCAGCGTTTCACCCTGCCATTTCTGTTCGCCGCGTCGGTGCTGATGACCCTGACCGCGCTGGCACTTGGAGTCTTCTGAACATGAACACTTTGCGAATCGGCGCCGGCGCCGGCTATTCCGGCGATCGCCTGGAGCCTGCGGTGGAACTGGCCCGAGATGGGCAACTGGATTACCTGGTGTTCGAATGCCTGGCCGAACGCACCATCGCTCTGGCCCAGCAAGCCAGGCTGGCCGACCCACAGGCCGGCTTCGATCCGTTGCTGACCGAGCGCATGCGGGCGGTGCTGCCCTATGTACGCGGCGGCGCGCGCCGTCTGCGTATCATCACCAACATGGGCGCAGCCAACCCGCGTGGCGCGGCGCGACAAGTGTCGGCCATCGCGGCTGAACTCGGGCTGCGGGGGCTGAAGGTCGCGGCAGTGGACGGTGACGATGTGCTCGACGTGCTGCGCCAGCACCCGGACTGGGCGCTGGACAACGGCCTGACGGTGGCCGGGCTGGGTGGGCGACTGGTGTCGGCCAACGCCTATCTGGGGGTCGAAGGGATCGTCCAGGCACTGGCCCTGGACGCCGATGTGGTGATTACCGGCCGTGTCGCCGACCCGTCGCTGTTCCTTGCACCGCAAGTGCATCACTTTGGCTGGCCTGACGACGATTGGAGTCGCCGTGGCCGAGGGACACTGACCGGGCATCTGCTTGAATGTGCGGGGCAGGTCAGTGGTGGCTACTTTGCCGATCCCGGCCTGAAGGATGTTGCCGACCTGGCGCGGCTTGGCTTCCCCTTCGCCGATATCGACATCGAAGGCCTGGCCACGCTCGGCAAGGTCGACGGCAGTGGGGGACGCATCGATGTCGCGACCTGCACCGAACAACTGCTCTACGAGGTACACGATCCGCGTCGCTACCTGACGCCGGATGTCACGGCCGACTTCTCGGGCGTGCATCTGCAAGCCTGCGGCAAGGATCAGGTACGCGTCAGTGGTGGCGAAGGCATGGCCCGCCCGCAACAACTCAAGGTTACCGTGGGCTATCGGGATGGCTGGATTGGCGAAGGACAGATTTCCTACGGCGGCCCGAATGCCGTGGCGCGGGCACGTCTGGCCGGACGGATCGTCGAAGAGCGCCTGGCGTTGACCGGCGTCGCCGTCGAAGAGCTGCGCTGCGAGCTGATGGGGGTCGATTCGCTGCACGCCAGCCATTTCGGCATGGGCGGCGAACCCTGGGAGGTACGCCTGCGGGTTGCGGCACGTTGCCTGAACCGCGAGGCGGCGCAAGCGGTCGCCAACGAGGTCGAGACGCTCTACACCAATGGCCCGGCTGGCGGTGGCGGGGCCACTCGCCAGGTCCGCGAGGTGTTGGCCGTCGCCAGCCTTTACCTACCGCGTGAGCTCGCGCAACCCCAAGTCCACCTGGAGCAATGCCCATGACCCGCCAACTGCACGAACTTGCCCACACCCGCACGGGGGACAAGGGCGACACCTCGAACATCTCGCTGATCGCGTATCGGGAGGAGGACTACCCGCTGCTTGAGCGCGAGCTGACAGCGGAACGAGTAGCGGCGTGGTTTGCCCATCTTCGCGATGAAAGCGCAGGGCCTGTCCGTCGCTATGACCTGCCGCAGCTCAAGGCGCTGAACTTCGTGCTGCCGGGGTTGTTGCGCGGTGGCGTGACCCGCTCGTTGGCGCTGGATGCCCATGGCAAGTGCCTGGGGGCCGCGTTGTTGGCGATGGACATCTAGGCGCTGCGGCATTCGCTGCCACAGAGGGACTGGTCTCGGTGCTCAATGGGGGGCGGGTGGTTCGCAAAAAAAGCCTACACCCGCCCAAAAGCCGGTAGCTGATATCAGCCCTTGGCCGCCATCGCCGTCACTTCGACTTTCATCCCTTCGAACGCCAGCGAGGCCACGCCCACCGCCGCACGCACCGGCCAAGGCTTGGCGAAGAAGCGTTGGTACACCTCGTTGAATGCCGCACGATCAGCCATGTCGGTCAGGTAAATGGTCAGGTGCAGCACGCGGTCCATCGAGCTGCCGGCACGCTCCAGCGCATCCTTGAGCGCCTGCAGGGTGCACTCGCTCTGGGTGACGATATCGCCCAGCTCAAGTTCGCCATCGGCGCGAATCGGGACCTGTGTGGTGACCAGGATACCGTTGTACTCGGCGACATCGGAGGAGATGGACGCGGCGTCCGCATCGGGGGTGAAAGTGATACCTGTCTGGGCCATGAACGACTCTGCCTTGCTTCGGAAGGAAAAGCGCAAGCCTACGCGAGCCGCGGCCCCCGTCGCAAATGCATTGAAATGGCGCGCCCCGGCCTTCAGAATCGCGCCGATTCTCATGCAAGGGGTTGGCGTTGAACGAACAGACATTGTCGCAGCGGCTGGAACGCGTGGCGGCTCACATCCCGCCGGGGGCGCGCCTGGCCGATATCGGTTCCGACCACGGCTTCCTGCCGGTGGTCCTGGTATTGCGCGGCGCCATCGAGGCCGCAGTGGCCGGCGAGGCAGCGGCAGGGCCTTGCGAGTCAGCCCGGCGCAACGTACACCGCAATGGGCTGGACGCGCGCATCAGCGTGCGCCTGGCCAACGGTCTGGCTGCCATCGAAAGCGACGATCGCATCGACACCATCAGCCTTTCGGGCATGGGCGGGGAAACCATCGTCGAGATCCTCGAGGCAGGCAAGGCGCGATTGCAGGATGGGCAACGCCTGGTGCTGCAACCCAACGGCGGCGAACAACCGCTGCGCCAGTGGTTGATGGACAACGGCTATCGGATTGTCAGCGAAGAAGTGTTGCGGGAAAACCGCTTCGACTACGAGATCATCGTCGCCGAACAGGCCGGCTCGGTGCGCTACAGCCCGCAGGAGCTGTTGTTCGGCCCCTTGCTGATGCGCGAGAAAAGCTCGGCGTTCATCAACAAGTGGCAGCGCATGCGACGCCAGCGCCAGCAGGCATTGGCCAACTTCGAACGGGCCAGGGAAGTCCCCCAGGACAAGGCCCGGGCCTTTGCGATGCACATCGACTGGATTGACCAGTTGCTGGCCTGAGGCTCATTGCTGCGAGCAGTCGCCCATTTCACTGTAAGCGACCTTGTGTGTCTGGCCCTGGTGGTCGACATAGACCATGTGCGCAGTGCCGACCTGGCAGTCGGCAGCGTTACTGGCCGGGGTGATCGACACCACCTTGGCGATATCCAGCGGCATACCGTATTCGTAAACCTGGCCCTCGGCAGACGGCGAGCGAGGCTGCTCGGCGAAGGCAGCCATGGGGAGCAGGGCGCTACACAGCGCAAGTACGGCGATCGAGCGTTTCATGATGAACTCCAGATGAGGTTTCCCTCATGATCCATTCATTGGTGTTTCACAATAAATGGGCTAGACCGTGATAGATTCATGCCTTCAAGGTATGAATCACGCTGGAGCGTCACGTCATGGACATGCTGCACGCAATGCGCACTTTCGCCCGGGTAGTGGAATGCGGCAGCTTCGCCGCAGCCGCCAATGCGCTGGACATTTCGGCGGCGCAGGTGTCGCGGATCGTCGCCGAACTGGAAAACCAGTTGCAGACTCGCCTGCTGCATCGCACCACCCGGCGGCTGCGCATGAGCGAGGCGGGGGAGCGGTTTCTCGAGCGCTCACGCCAGATCATGCTGCTGACCGAAGAGGCTTTTGACGAAGCACGCGGCGCCCACCTCACACCCCGTGGACGGCTGCGCGTGCATTGCAGCCATGGCCTGGGCCTGCTGATGATGCCGTTGGTGGCACGCTACAACGCCTCATGCCGTGAAGTGGTGATGGAGCTTACCCTGTCCCAGCGCAACCCCGACCTGCTCGCCGAAGGGCATGACGTGGTCATTGCCATCGGCCAGGGCCTGCCAGACTCGCAACTGATCGCCATCCCGCTGGGCAGCATCTACAGCGTGCTGTGTGCATCCCCCGACTACCTGGCCCGCCACGGCGTACCCAAGCGCCCTGAAGACCTGCACGAGCATGTCTGCCTGCGCACGGTCGATCCCCTGTTCGAGGAGGACTGGCCCTTCGGTGACGCGCCCGACAGCTGCGTGATCTCGCCCCAGGACACCTTTCTCACCAATGTGGCCGATGCGATGGTCAAGGCGACCGAGCTTGGCATGGGGATTGGCCTGTTGCCGTATTACTCGGCCAGCCAGGCGCTGGAGGACGGCCGCCTTTGCCGGCTGCTGGCCCCGTATAGGTTGCGGCAAAGGGAGATCTACGCGATCTACCCGTCGCGGCACTATCTCGATGCCAAGGTGCGTACCTGGCTGGACTTTCTCAAGGAGCAGTTGCCGGTGCTGTTCCAGGCGCACGAACGGCTGGTGGATGACCCACGCTGCTGGCGCTAGACCTTACTGGCTATCCTGATCCTCGGCAGTGCCACCGGACGCCCCGGCGCCACTGCCGGTAGCTTCGCCAGTGCTGCTCGAGCCACCAGTGCTGCCGTCGGCTGCGTCGGCGTTGCTGCCGGTGTCACTGCTGTCGTTACCCTTGCTGCCGCCAGGGCTGTTGACGCTGCTGCCGTCTCCGGCGGTCTCGCCCTGCGTGGCGGGTGCCTTGTGATCGGTATGGTTGGTTTCGGACGCGGCGAAGCTGGCACTGGAAGCCAGCCCCAGGGCGAGGAAGAAAAACAGCGGGCGCATGGGAACCATGGTGAATCTCCTACGAGGATGATCGTCCTTCGTTCGGCTGCGCGCAGGGAAGCTGAGTGCCCGGTGTGCGACGGGCGGTCGTGGGGATGCGGCGCAGCCCCACGCGGGCACTTCGATCAGGCAAGCCCGATCAGGCAGGTTCGGAGCGTGTGAGCGGAGCGCTTTCACCCGTGACGGCATCGACGATCGGCGGATGATCCTGCGCGGCATGGATCAGTTCTTCGGTCATGCGCAGCTCGGCGCCGGTCGGCGAGAAGGTCGCGGTGGGCGCGAAGGGGGCCGGATGTTGTGGGGCGGGGCGCTTGCCACGTCGCCAGACGAAGAAGCTGACCATGGCCAGGTTGATCACGGCGAAGGCCCAGAAAAGTCCGGCCTCGCCATAGGAGGTCATCACCGGCGAGATCGCCAGCGGGCTCATCGCCGAGCCCAGCGAGTTGATCAGCAGCAGGCCCTGGATCATCGGCACCAGCGCATCCATCGGCGCGCGGTCGGCGGCGTGGCTGACCGCCACCGGATACACCGCGAACACACCACCACCCAGCAGGAACAATGCGGCTGGCAGCCAGGCCGAGGTCGGGGGCAACAGCAGGATGACCAGCGACAGCACGACGCACAGCGTGCCCAGGGCGATCAACACATCCTGGCGATCCTTGCGGTCGGACCAGCGCCCGACCGGGTACTGCAGCAGCATCGCGCCCAGGATCACCCAGGCCATCATGCGCCCGACTTCACCGACATCCAGGCCAATACGCTGCAGGTACAACGGCAGCAGGGCATACACCGCAGCAATCGCCACACCCGAACCGAAACAGCCCACCAGGCCGCTTGGCGTCACGCCCAGCAATTGCCGTGGCTTGAGCGGCTCGACCTGCTCCAGCAGCGGCGACACCCGCGGCAGGATCACGATCGGCAGTACCGACAGTGCCGCCAGCATGCCCGCAACGGTGAACGGTGCACTGGTCCCCAGGCTCACCAGCTCGCCGAGCATTGCCTGACCCAGCACGCCCGCGCCGTACAGCGCGATCATGTACAGGGCCAGCAGGCGGCCACGAATCTTCGCGTCGCCGGCCAGCAGCAGCCAGCTTTCGATCACCAGGAATACGCCGACCGTGGCCCAGCCGTTGAGCAGGCGCAGGGCGAACCAGCCCCAGGTGTCGACGAACAGGCCTTGCAACAGAATGGTCGCGGCAATCAGCGAGGCGAAACTGCTGTAGGCACGGATGTGGCCGATGCGCAGGATCAACCGGTCGTTGAAGATGGCACCGAGGGTGAGGCCGATGAAGAAGCCTGATGAGACGATACCGATCATCGTTGCCGATTCGCCGGCTTCGCCAAGGCGCAGGGTGGTCAGGGAATACAGCAGGCCATTGCCCAGGGCAATGATGAAAAGCCCGAGCAGGGGTGCCAGCGCCATCGCCAGCAAACGCGGAGACATACGTACCTCAAGTGATCGATCAGCGAATGAGCCTCTTCGACCACGCGCGTCTGACCAGACCTCGAAGGACCGGGGCTGCACGTAAGTGCCAGGGCGGGGATGCAACCAGGGCAAGACTCAACCGCAGACTCGGAGCGCGAGATCGGGCGGGGTCGGTTGAGCCTGTTGCACATGCGCGATGTGGCTGAGGCACGGACGTTGTCATTGCTGCCGGTAGCCACCGTACGAGGCGACTGGGCGAAAAGGGCGCGGCATTCTACGCCCGCGCCCCATCACTTGCCAAAGCCCTGGTGGTGCGACAGGAGGCCGCACCCTCTGCTGATCAGGACGAAGGTTTGGCTGCTGCGTCCTGGCCGCTGTTGCTGTTGACCTGGGCGTCTTGCTGGGCGGCCTTGGCGGCTTCGCGCTTGGCCACCATGGCTTTGCTCTGCTGCTGTTGCAGGGCCCAGCGGGCATGGTGTTCCTGCAGGCGATCGGCGCCGCCTTCGGCGAAGGCGGAGGTTACGGCGGTGGCGGCCAGCAGGGCCAGGGCATAGCGCAGGGATTTCATGGTTTGACTCTCCATCGTAGTTTGATTCTTTCCGGGCCTTGCAAGAGAGGCCGATGGAAAGAGGATGGAGGGCCAGGATTTTCTCAGGATTAACAACAATCAGATGTTTGACCGTTGGTCGCCTTGCTTTTGCTGCTTCTTCGGTTGCCGGGCACGCGATGGCCGCGGGCCTGGCAATCGAATGCCCTCAGTTTTTCGGCAAGTCCCGCGTACGCAGTTTTTCCGGCAGGGCAAACAGCAACAGCACAGCAGTCACCAGGCTCGTGGCTGCGATCAGGTAAAGCGCTGGCGTGGTGCTGCCCGACAGATCGCGGATACGCCCGACCAGTACCGGGCTGACGATCCCACCCAATTGCCCCAGTGTGTTGATCAGCGCGATGCCACCGGCAGCCCCGGCGCCTGCGCCGGCCAGCAACTTCGGCGGCAGCGCCCAGAAGCTCGGGATGGCCGCCACTACACCCGCGCCCAGCAGACCAAGGGAGACGATCAACAAGGGCGTGTGGTCATCGAACAGCCCAGCGCACAGGAACCCTACGGCGCCAAGACTGATCAACCCGGCGGTAAACCAACGCCGCTCGCCGGTCGCATCCGACCACCGGCCGCACACCACCATGGTGATTGCCCCGCAGATATAGGGCACTGCCGTCAGCAGGCCAATCATCGATGGGTTTTCCGTGCCTGCACTGCGGATCAGCTGAGGTGCCCAGAAATTCAGGCCGTAGGAGGCGATCTGAATCAGGAAGTAGATCAATCCGAGCATCAGAAAACCAGGAATGCGGATCGCCTGCAGCAACGAACCCTGCCCATGGGCGGCCTGCGCCGGCTCGATGCGTGAGCGCAGCAACTGTTTTTCCCCGTCGCTGAGCCAGCCGGCGTCTTCTATGCGGTCTTTGAGCTGGGTCAGCACCAGCAACCCAAGCAGCACACAGGGCAGGCCGCCAAGCAGGAACAGCCAGTGCCAGCCGCGCATCTGCATGACGCCGTCAAGATGACCGAGCACCAGGCCCGAGAACGGCGCGCCGAACAGCCCGGCGAAGGCCGATGCCAGGAACAGCAGCGAAGTGATGCGGCCACGGAAATGCTGCGGGAACCACAGCGTCAGGTAGTACAGCACGCCGGGGGCGAAACCGGCTTCCATGGCGCCGATGATGAAGCGCAGGGCGTAGAACTGCCATTCGCTGGTGACGAACACCATGGCAGCGGTGGCCAGGCCCCACGAAATCATGATCCGCGCGATCCAGCGACGGGCGCCGACCTTGTACAGCATCAGGTTGCTCGGCACCTCGAACAGCACGTAGCCGACCACGAACAGGCTCGCCCCCAGGCCGTAGGCGGTGTCGCTGAAACCAAGGTCGGTCTGCAGCTGGAACTTGGCGAAACTGATGTTGATGCGGTCGAAGAAGGCGAACAGGTAACACACCATGATCAACGGCATGAGGCGCCAGGCAACCTTGCGGACCAGGGCTTTTTCGCTGTCGGCGCCATCGGCGGCACCCAGCGGCAGGGCGGAAAGACTCATTGATGTTCTCCAGTCGGGCCGCCCTGTGGGCGGCCTTGTTGTTCTTGTTGTCTGGCGGGGCCGCGGCCCCTTGGTTGTGACGAAGAGTCAGCCGGGCAGACCGGCCGGCAGCGGATGCAGGTCGCAATTGCGTCCTGCCTTGACCAGTTGCCCCGGCACCTCGTGGCCGAGCAACGCAGGCAGGGTGCGCGACATCTTCAGCAGGCCGTCGAGGTCGATGCTGGTAGGGATGCCCATCTCGATGCACAGGTTGACCAAGTCCTCGCTGCAGATGTTGCCCGACGCCCCCGGCGCGAACGGGCAGCCGCCCAGCCCGCCGAGCGCGGCATCGAAGCGCCGCGCACCGGCCTCGTAGCCCGCCAGCACATTGCACAGGCCCAAGCCACGGGTGTTGTGAAAGTGCAACGTAAGCATCGACGCCGGCAGGCGCTCAAGGCTGCGCCGCACCAGACGCGCGACCTGACGCGGATTGGCCATGCCGGTGGTATCGGCCAGGGTCACGCCTTGTACCCCCAGCTCCAGGTAGGCGTCGAGCAGGCGCAGCACCAGGTCTTCCTCGACGCGACCTTCGAACGGGCAGCCAAACGCGGTGGCGACACTGGCGTTGAGGCTGACCGCCTGACCTTGCACGGCCTGGACGATATCGCCAAAGCCCGCCAGCGACTGTTCGCGGCGCATGCGCATGTTGGCCAGGTTATGCGACTGACTGGCCGACAGCACCAGGTTCAGCTCGTCGGCCCCAGCAGCCAGTGCCCGCTCGGCGCCTTTGAGATTGGGGATCAAGGCGACATAGACCACACCCGGCTGACGCTGGATGCCACGGAACACCTCGTCACCATCGCGCAACGCTGGGATGGCCTTGGGCGAAACGAACGAGCCTGCTTCGATGCGGCTGAATCCGAGCTTGGACAAGCCATCGATCAGGCGGATCTTGTCTTCGGTCGGCACCCAGGTCGGTTCGATCTGAAGGCCGTCACGCGGGGCAACTTCCTGCACCACCAGCCTGTCTGTGTGGTTATCGGTCATTGCACCACCCCCTTGGCCCGCAGGCCGATGACTTCATCGGGGCTCAAGCCCAGCCCGGCCAGCAGTGCATCGGTGTGCTCGCCCAGCGCCGGGCCTTGCCAGTCGACACGGCCAGGCGTGGCCGACAGCTTCGGCACGATACCCGGCATGCGCACCGGGGTGCCGTCGGGCAACTGGCTGTCCAGCAGCATGTCGCGGGCCTGGTAGTGCGGGTCGTTGACGATATCGGCAACCGAATAGATGCGCCCGGCCGGGACCTCGGCGGCTTCCAGCGTGGCCAGTACTTGGTCGATCGGGTGGCGGCGGGTCCAGCCCTCGATGGCATCGTCGAGCTGAGCCGATTGCGCGGCGCGACCATCGTTATGGGCAAAGGCCTCGGCCTCGCCCAGGTCTGGTCGGCCGATGGCCTGCATCAGGCGGCGGAAGATCGGGTCGCTGTTGCCGGCGATCACCACGAACGCGCCGTCGGCGGTGCGGTAGGTGTTCGACGGCGCGATGCCGGGCAGGGCACCACCGCTGCGTTCACGCACATGCCCCAGCAGGTCGTACTCCGGCACCAGGCTTTCCATCAGGTTGAACACGCTTTCCACCAGCGATACATCGACCACCTGACCCACACCGCCATTGGCACGCACATTGAACAGCGAGAGCAAGGCGCCCATCACCGCGTGCAGCGAGGCCAGCGAGTCGCCCAGGCTGACGCCTGCCCGCGCCGGTGCCGAGCCCTGTTCACCCGTGGTGTAGCGAATACCGCCCATGGCCTCGCCGATTGCACCGAAGCCAGGCCGGTCGCGATATGGGCCGCTCTGGCCATAGCCGGAGATACGCACCAGGGTCAGGCGTGGATTGAGCGCGTGCAGAACGTCCCAGCCCAGGCCGAGCTTTTCCAGCGCGCCGGGGCGCAGGTTCTCGATCAGCACGTCGGTGTCGGCCAGCAGGCGCTTGACGATGGAAAGGCCTTCAGCGGCCTTCAGGTCGAGGGCCAGCGACTTCTTGTTACGCGACTGCAAGTACCACCATAGCGAGGTGCCGTCGTGCAGCTTTCGCCACTTGCGAAGCGGGTCGCCCTGGCCCAGGGCTTCGATCTTGATGACTTCGGCACCGAACTCACCGAGCAGGCGAGCGGCGAAGGGGGCGGCGATCAGCGTGCCTATTTCCAGGACCCTGATGCCTTGTAGCGGGGCAGGCATGGTGCGTACCTCTTTGTTCTTGGACTTTGAGGTAGAGGCTACGACTGGCGCCTGGAACACACCAATCCTGTGTCGGCAACAACCGTTCGCCAAATGCGAAGGGTAGGGGCGACACCCCTCAGCCGCCAGGCTCAGCCGCGCGCAAATGCTCGAACAGCAAGCGGCTCACCGGCGACAGCGACTCAAGGTCCCGCGCCACCAGCAGCAACTCACGCTCGGCCCACTCGTCGCTCAGCGCCACCGCACGCAACCCCAGCGCACCGCCAAACAACTCGAAGGCCTTGCGCGGCAGGATCCCCACACCCATGTCAGCCTGCACCATGCGGCACACCGCATCGAAGCTGGGGACATGAATACGCAGGCGCAAAACCCGCCCGGCGCGGCGAGCGGCCTCGTGGGTACGCATGTTGATGGAGCTCGCCGAGTGCAGGCCGACAAAGTCGTTGTCCAGGGTTTCGGCGAAGTCCACCTGCGCCTGGTGCGCCAACGGATGCCCTTCACGCACCACCAGCACCAACTGGTCGCGTCTGTAGCGCACCTTGAGCAGGTCGCGGGTGTCGCTGTCGCTGGAGCAGATACCCAGGTCCGCCACGCCATCGAGCAACCCCTGGATCACGCCATTGCTGGGGCGCTCCTCCAGGTCCACCTTGATCCGTTCGTGTTGCGCGGCGAACAGCGCCAGGTCTTCAGGCAGAAACTGGATGATCGCCGACAGGTTGGCGAGCATGCGCACGTAGCCGCGCACTCCCTGCAAGTGCTCGCCCAGTTCCAGGCCGATCTTCTCCAGGTTGAACAGCATGCGCCGGGCGTGGTGCAGCAGGGTTTCCCCGGCCGGGGTCAGGCTCATGCCTCGGGCCTGGCGGGCGAACAGCGGCGAGCCGAGCGCTGCTTCCAGCTCGTTGAGGCGCTTGCTTGCCGCCGACAATGCGATCGCTTCGCGCGCGGCGGCACGGGTCAGGCTACCTTCCTCGTGGATGGCGACGAACAACTGCAAGGTCACCAGGTCAAGACGACGGATGAGGTTGTTCAATTGCATGGCCAGACGCCCTTACTTGCCCGTTGATGCCGTGCGCGAGCGCAGCGCAGTCGCCAACCCCACGGTCAGCACCACCGCCAGCCCCACGGCGAGCAGGAAGGTCAGAGCGATACCCAGGTGCGGCAGCAGCGCGCCGAGGCTCAGGTAGAAGGCAATCACCCCGACGGCACCGATGGCGTTGCCGCGGATCATCCCGGCCATGGAGAAACGCCCACCCTGGACATGGGAGAACACCACCAGTGGCCAGGCGATCACCGGAATCGGCGCGAGCATGCCGCTGACGGCAGGCCCCAGCCAGCTCGCCGCGCCTGTGGTGAGCATCAGCAGACTAGTTGCAGCGACCATGCGCATGGGGATTTCCCACCAGCGCGGCCTGATCTGCGCAAGCTGCGCCGGGCGTGGCTCGCGGGCCGTGGCCCAGACCAGCAGCACCACCAGGCACAGGGCGACAACGATCGAAACCGGCAGATTGCCCCAATGGGTCAGTACATAGGCTGCCACGCCGTACAGCGCGAGCGACACCAATGCAGTGAGCGCCACGCCAAGCCTGCGGCTGGCGAACAGGTAGCAGGCATAGCTGGCCTGGACCGCTGCCAGCCCGCCGAGTGCGCCCGGTATGGCGTTCAGGGAGAAGGCGGTGCCTTGTTCCAAGCACAGGAAGATCATGACCAGCGCCGAGGTGATCGGCATGCCGGAGAGCAAGCCGCCGAGCAGCCCTCCCCAGCGCCGCGAGGCCAGGGAGACAGCCCACATCAGAAGGGGAGTGACAACGAGCTTGAGGTAGAAGAGCGTCATGACGGCAAGCGGTCCGTTTGTTCTTGTCTGGCCGCAGGGCTGAGCCTGCGGCCGCGACATTGTCGATCATCCTCTGCGTCAATGACACCGCTTTGTTTCAGCGACTGGCGTCGAGCACTACCCGGTAGCGCGCCTTGCCGCTGCGCAGATGGTCGATCGCCGCGTTGACCTGGCTCATCGCGAACTGTTCGACCTGGGGCACGATCTGGTGGCGTGCACAGAACTCGAGCATTTTCGCCATCGCCGCCGGGGAGCCGACCGGCGAGGCAGAAAGGCTCTTCTGCTGGAGCATGAGGTTGAACACGTGCACCGGGATAGCCCCGGGTACCACACCGACGAAGTTCACCCGACCTCGGGTACCGAGGGTGCCGATCATGGCGGTCCAGTCCAGGTCGGCATTGGCAGTCACCAGAAGGAAATCGAGGGTGCCAGCAATGGCTTTGAGCGCCTGGCTGTCGGTGGAGGCCACCACCTTGTGCGCACCCAGGCGCCGGGCTTCATCCTGCTTGCTCAAGGATGAGGTGAACGCGGTCACCTCGCAGCCCCAGGCATTGAGAAACTTCAGCGCCAGGTGCCCCAGCCCGCCGATGCCGACCACCCCGACGCGATCGGTGGGTTTGACGCCGAATGACAGCAGTGGGTTGAACACCGTCGAACCGGCACAGAACAGCGGACCGACAAGGGCAGGGTCGAGGCCGTCCGGCAGCGGGATGGCCCACGCCCAGTGCGCGCGCAGGCGGTCGGCGAAACCGCCGTTGCTGCCGATGATCGTCGGTCGGGCCGAACCACACAGGTTGTGCGAGCCCTCCATGCACGGCGCGCAGTGCATGCAACTGCCTTTGTACCAACCGATCCCGACCCGCTGGCCAACCTGCAGCCCGGTCACCCCATCGCCGACCTGCTCGATGCGCCCGACCACCTCGTGGCCCGGAATGAACGGGTACTGGGTCAGCCCCCACTCGTTGTCGATCATCGACTGGTCGGAATGGCAGACGCCGCAGTACTCGACAGCGACTTGTACCTCGTCAGCGGCCAGCGGGCCGGGATCATAGCTGTGCCGCTGCAGCGGCGCTCCCGGCGCGGTGGCGGCCCAGCCGTTGAATGACGTGGTTTGGGTGGGATTGCTCATGGGACACCTCCAGAGACTTGGCGAGTGTTACGAAGCCTGGGAAGTGTAGACCGCCCCTGATGCCGCGAGAGTGGCTATGAGCTACTATCCGCCCCCATCGCCTTCTTGCCCCATGCCCCGCCCAGGAGAGTAGCCATGTCACGGGACCTGACAGACAACGAGCAACTGAAACGGATCTGCGAGGATCTGCTGGCAAACGTCGCCTCGACACAAGGCAATCAGCAATGGGTCGACAACGTGCTAAGCGGGATGAACGACATCGCGAACATGAGCCGCGAGGCGTTCATCGACCCTGCGTTTCAGCTCAGCCTGTGGGAGAGCGAGGCGGTCACTACGACTGGGTCGGGCAGCGTGAAGATTGCAGCGGCCGCCAATGACCCAGAGATCGCAGCGTCGCTCTGGACGTTGCGCTGCGACTATCAGTCATGGCTCGCTGAAGACAGCCATCAGCGTAGCGCCAAGCTGCACAAGAGCTGGAACGAAATCCTCCATAAGGCCACCGAACGTACCGGGCGTACGCCACGGTTGAAACTCAGTCGAATCTTCACCTTGTTGTGCCCAGGCGCATTCAGCACCGTCGCGGCGTATCGCAGCCTGAGCGAACTGGCCAAGGCACTGGGCATCAAGCACCACAATGCCTCGCTCGTACATCTTCAGGAAGATGTGCTCGAGCGCCTGGCCGAGGTCCTGGGGCCCATCAACGAGCCTCGCAGCGAAGAAGGTGTGAAGCGCCTGACTCTGCCCTGGTTGCTGGTGGAGGAGTTGCGCAGCGCCAACAGCGAAGCGACGCAAGTGCGCTCGGCATCGGGCGTACTGCAGCTCAACCCACTTGCACCGGAACGGCGCCGCCGAGGGATGCAGCCTATCGTCGGCGGTCTTGGGGCGATCCGCTCGATGATCGAGTTCGTCGGTGATGGCTGCAGCCGGGAAGACTTCACCGTGCACTTGCAGACGCTCAACCCCAAGGCAAAACCCGATGCTCCGCGCGGGCTCATTTATGCGTTGATCGCAGAGTGGGACGTGATCAAGGCGGTTGCCGGGGGCCTTGAACTCACCGCGCGAGGAGAGGCGCTGCTGGAGTCCGGCGATCCGGACGAGGTGCAGGACTGGATGCTCACCCGCATCCTGGGCTTCGACTTCCTGCTCTGCGAACTGGCTAAAACATCCATGTCCAGGCGCCAGGCAATCGATGCCCTGAAAACCCTCAATCGCGCCTGGACCTCCGACGGCCGCCCCAGCGCGCTGATTTCCTGGATGCCAAAGCTGCAACTGGTGGATTTCACCGGCAAGAAGATGCAGTTGAGCGAACGAGGCCGGCAATGGCAGAAACTGGTGATCTGGAATCCACTTGCACTGCCGAGTGACGCCGACCCTGTCGACCTGACCGAATTCATGGACGATGAGGACGAGGTGGAGGATGTCGCCGAGGAGCGCCCGAGCCTCACGCAGATCATCGATCGCTTCGATCCCCAGCTGAGCTTCCCCGCGACCCTCATTGCCCAGCTCGATGCAGGGCTGTGGTCACACCCGCGTCGGCACTTCGCGGTACTGACCGGGCTGAGCGGTGCCGGCAAGACGCAGCTTGCGCGCAACTATGGGCTGAGCCTGTGGAACGATATGCAAGCAGCGAAGCAGGGCACCCTGGTAGTGCCCGTGCAGCCCGGCTGGCACGACGACTCCAGCTTGCTGGGTTATGTCAATCCGCTGGATACCGACCATTATGTACGTACCCCTGCACTGGAGTTTCTGCTGCAGGCGGCCAGCGACCCTTTGCGCCCCTATACCCTGGTCCTGGACGAAATGAACCTGGCGCATCCAGAGCAGTACATGGCTGCCTTGCTTTCGGCCATGGAAACCGGCGATGCAATCGTTTTGCACAATGAGCCTGACGAAGTGGCCGGTGTGCCCGACAGGTTGCCGTACCCGAGCAATCTGCTGTTGATCGGTACGGTGAACATGGATGAGACCACCCATGGGCTGAGCGACAAGATTCTTGACCGAGCGGCTGTCATCGAGTTCTGGGATATCGATGTCCAGGCCTACGCAGGCTGGAGCCAGAGCCGACTCGGCAGCGAGCAAGTGAGCCGGGTTCGAACGGTGATCACCGAGCTGGCGCAACTGTTGCGACCGGTGCGCCTGCACTTTGGCTGGAGAACCTTGCAAGCGATTATCGGTTACCTGGAGCAGACCGAGCGCGGCAAACTCCTGACATTCGACCAGGCGCTGGACCAGGCCATCTACTCGCGGATCCTGCCCAAACTGCGCGGTGAGGACAGCCCGCGACTGACGGAGGTGTTCGACAAACTGCAACGCGCTCTGCGGGCCGCCCGATTGCCGCTGTGCGCCGCCAAGGTCGGCGACATGCTGGATGACCTGAGCCATAGCGGCTCGGCCCGGTTCTGGCGATGACCAGGATCATGCTGCAGTGCACTGTGGAAGGTGGCGAAACCTTTGCGGTCGAGCCCGATGTCCTGGCACAGGGCTTTGTCGAGCGTGGCACCTACACCTTCACTGCACCGTCCGGGCGCTTTCTGTACGTCGATGACATGCCGCTGGCAGCTTCGATCCAGAGCGCTCATACCAGTTGGCAATGGTCGCCGGGTTTCTATGCCGGTCAGGTAAACGTCGAGCTGATGGCCGAAGACGGCGGCTTGCTGGAGCGCTACCGTCTCGATGTCAGTGCGCATCCGGAAAAACTGGGCGGCGAACAATTCAAGGCGATGCTCGATCACCTGTTCGACGTCGACCCCGGGTTGCTGCTGGGCAATGAGGCGGGGCAGACGCGCATCGGCGAGCAGATGGCCTGGACCGATCCGCACCTGCGCTATGCACGGCTGCGCCGCCATGCCGACAGCGTGCTGGCAGCATTCAGGCTGGTCAGTGATCGGCCACTGTCACGGCTGCACAGAACGCACGATGTGGTGCCGGCACATCGGGTCAAGCGTGTCGATAGCGTCGCGCTACGCAAGGCCCTGATGAGCCCGAACGGACGTGCGCTGCTGCATCCCGACAGCCTTGAGCGCCCGCAGCCAAGCCGCATCGGGCTGGAAGTCAGAACGCCTTACGACAGTTACGACAATCCAGCCAACCAGGCCTTGGCCTTGATGCTCCACAAGTTGCTTCGCCGCTGTGTCCAGGTGCGCGGCGAACTGCAGCGGGCGGCCCTGTTGGAGCGCGAGAGCAGTACCCGTTCAGTGCTCGCGCCGCGGATACAGCGTCGAATCGGTTATCTCGATGCTCTGCGCGCAAGGCTTGAGCGTATAGCGCGCCTTCCCCGGTTTGCCAATCTCAGTCAACGCCGACTTTGCGCCGCCGGACTGAATGCAATCAGTGCCCATCCGGCCTATGCCCGCGCTTATCGCCTTACCTGGCAGGCACTGCGCCCAGGCGTTACGGGAGCAGGGGATGAGTCGCTGTGGGTCAGCCCCACCTGGGAGATCTACGAGCGCTGGTGTTATCTGGTACTGGTGGAGCGGCTGAGGGCTCGCCATCCCCAATTGCAATGGACCAGGCGCAGTACTGCCAGAGATCATATTTGTTGGCATGGCGAAGGTCTGCAAACCACGCTAGAGATCCGTCTTCAGGCCCGCTTTCCCGCTGTCGACCAAACGCCAAGCGACGGGCGTGCGAGCCTGTCGAAAGAGCGCCGCCCGGATATCACGGTGATCCTGCGTAGACCAGGCCAAACCCGGTTGGTGGTGCTGGATGCGAAATACAGCACCAGCCGCGACGTGATACTCGAAGCGATGAGTTCGGCGCACATCTATCACGACAGCCTGCGCTGCGATGATATCGCGCCCTCGGCAGCCTGGTTGCTGGTTCCCCATGCGCAGCAAGTGCCGGTGCTGGCACAACAGGCGTTTTTATCCAGGCACGGGGTAGGGGTGCAGGCACTGGCCGAGGAATCGCAGGCGGACGAGCTGGCGGAGCGGTTGATGAACGTACTGCAGGGTGGTTCGCTATAGATTATTGGTTATAACGATTCGCCGACTGCGGGTTGCCACAGTGGCGTCTTCGGGTTCAAAGGCGCTTCTATTCCGGCAGGCTGGCAAACGCTTCCGAGCACCATGCGCGTGAGCATCTGCACCAGTGCCTGCCCCTTGGCATCTTCCACCGGCCAGTTCACTTGCCCAGCTGCGGCACGGTGGCAAAGCGCACGTGGGCCAGGATCGTCGACCAGATGAACAGCAGCAGATGCTCCGGTGCGGTGCGTTCGATCAGCCCTTGATCCATCCAGCCCTGCAGGCACCTCATGGCCGCTTTCCGCCAGGCTGCAGGTTGGGTTCCACAGGGCGGAACCACATTCGATTGTCGGCGTCGCGCCGTCGGGTTTATCTGACAGCACGTGCGGCCTGCCTCTCGTGCCGCAATCCCCGAGCGAATAACAAAAGCGGGACTGCAACCCGCGCGAGGAGATGCCGATGAACCCATCCAAGCACCCGCACATCCTGGCCTGGCTCGCCGACGTTGCCGGCGAACTTCATGCGCTGCGCCAGGATATCCACGCCCACCCGGAACTGGGCTTCGAGGAAAACCGCACCTCGGCACTGGTCGCCCAGGCCCTGCGCGAGTGGGGTTACGAGGTCCACACCGGGATCGGCCGCACCGGCGTGGTCGCTGTGCTGCGCAACGGCAGCAGCACGCGCCGCCTGGGGCTGCGCGCCGACATGGATGCGTTGCCGATCGTCGAGGCCACGGGCGCGGCCTACAGCAGCCGACACCCAGGCTGCATGCATGCCTGCGGACACGACGGACATACCGTGATGCTGCTCGGCGCTGCTCGCTACCTGGCGGCGACCCGGCGCTTCGACGGCACCCTGACACTGATCTTTCAGCCGGCCGAGGAGGGGCAGGGCGGGGCCGAGGCGATGCTCGCCGATGGCCTGCTGGAGCGTTTCCCCTGCGATGCGCTGTTCGGCATGCACAACATGCCGGGGCTGGCCGCCGGACACCTGGGTTTTCGCGAAGGGCCGATGATGGCATCCCAGGACCTGCTGACCGTCATCCTGGAGGGCGTCGGTGGTCATGGTTCGATGCCGCACCTGACAGTCGACCCGTTGGTTGCTGCCGCGAGTGTGGTGATGGCGCTGCAGACCGTGGTGGCGCGCAATATCGATGCCCAGGAGGCGGCAGTGGTTACCGTCGGTGCGCTGCAGGCTGGCGAAGCAGCCAATGTCATTCCACAGCAGGCCCTGTTGCGCTTGAGCCTGCGTGCGCTCGACGCCGAGGTCAGGCGCCTGACCCTGGAGCGCGTACAGGCGATCATCCGCGCCCAGGCCAAGAGCTTTGGCTGCAGCGTGAGCATCGAACACCGCCCGGCTTATCCGGTGCTGATCAACCATGCCGCCGAAAACGCCTTCGCCCGCCAGGTCGGCATCGAGCTGCTCGGCGAGGCCGCCGTCGATGGCAATACCCGCAAGCTGATGGGCAGCGAGGACTTCGCCTGGATGCTGCAACGCTGCCCCGGCGCGTACCTGTTCATCGGCAACGGCGTGGATCGGCCGATGGTGCACAACCCCGCCTACGACTTCAACGACGACATCCTGCTGACCGGGGCCGCCTACTGGAGCGCGCTCACCGAGCGTTGGCTCGCCCCGGCCTGAGCGCTTCTTCATTGACTGCCGCTGGAGCCCGCATTCCTGCGGGCGTTCCTCACATCTGGTTTCTGGAGAATTTCCCATGCACGCTACGAATGCAGGCGCATCGCGCACCCGGCAAGTGGTCGCCGCCGTCATCGGCAATGCGCTGGAATGGTATGACTTCATCGTGTACGGCTTTCTGGCCAGCATCGTCGCTCGTCAGTTCTTTCCCTCCGACGATGACTACGCCTCGCTGCTGATGGCCCTGGCGACCTTCGGCGTCGGTTTCTTCATGCGCCCGGTGGGCGGCGTGTTGCTGGGTATCTACGCCGACCGCAAAGGGCGCAAGGCGGCCATGCAACTGATCATTCGCCTGATGACCCTGTCCATCGCGATGATCTCCTTCGCCCCCAACTACCTGGCCATCGGCATGGGCGCGCCCTTGCTGATCGTGGTCGCGCGCATGCTGCAGGGCTTCGCCACGGGCGGTGAATATGCCAGTGCCACGGCATTTCTGGTGGAGAGCGCGCCGGCGCACCGCAAGGGGCTGTACGGCTCCTGGCAACTGGTCGGGCAATGCCTGGCGGTTTTCACCGGGGCGTCGATGGTCGCGCTGGTCACCCACCTGTGTTCAGCCGAGGCGCTGGACGCCTGGGGCTGGCGGATTCCTTTCGTGTTCGGCTTGCTGATCGGCCCGGTGGGGCTGTGGATTCGCAAGCACATGCAGGAGCCCGAGGAGTTTCTCGAGGCGCGCAAACAAGCCAAGGACCAGGCCCCAAGCCTGTGGCAGGTGCTGCGTACGCATCGCCGGGCGCTGTTGGTGTCCATGGGCCTGGCCAGCGGCGCGACCGTTTCCTTCTATGTGGTGCTGGTGAACATGCCGACTTTCGCCCACAAGAGTCTGGGGCTGCCACTGGATCAGGTGCTGCTGGTGCAGATGCTCGCGGTGGGCCTGATGACGGTGGTGATTCCGTTCTCCGGCGCGCTGTCCGACCGTATCGGCCGCAGGCCGGTGCTGATGGCCTTCACCCTGGGCTTTTTCCTGATGGTCTACCCGCTGCACCTGTGGGTCGCCGCGGCACCGTCGGTCGAGCGCCTGCTGGTGATGCAACTGGCGCTGTGCAGCATGATCGGTGGTTTCTATGGGCCGGCACCCACGGCGCTGGCCGAGCAGTTCCCCATCGCAGTCCGCTCAACGGGGGTGTCGGTGGCGTATAACGTGGCAGTAATGCTGTTCGGCGGCTTCGCGCCGCTTATCGTCACCTGGCTGACCAAGGTCTTGAACACGCCCGTGGCGCCGTCGTTCTACGTGCTGTTCGCCTGCGTGGTGACACTGCTGGGCACCTATTGTCTGAAAGAAGCCGTGCGGCCACGCGCGCCTGCCGTCCTCGAACTTGGAGTAAAACCGTGAAACCGCTAGATCTCGACCCTGTCGTCGCGCTGGATGCCAGCGACCTGTCCCGGGCGATCCATGCTCGCCAGGTGTCCTGCCGCGAGGTGATGCAGGCCTACCTTGCGCACATCGAGCGGGTCAATCCGCAGGTCAACGCCCTGGTGTCGCTGCGTCCGGCACAGCAACTGCTCAGGGAGGCCGACGCACGCGACCGCGAGCTCGACCGCGGCCAGTCCCGCGGCTGGATGCACGGCATGCCCCAGGCCATCAAGGACCTGGCCGCCACGGCTGACCTGCGTACCACCTTGGGCTCGCCGCTGTTCGCCGAGCAGGTGCCGCAGCAGGACGCCATCAGCGTGGCGCGGGTTCGGCACAACGGCGCGATCATCCTCGGCAAGAGCAACGTGCCGGAATTCGGCCTCGGCTCGCAGACCTACAACACGCTGTTCGGCACCACCACCAACGCCTACGACCCCAGCCGGGTAGCCGGCGGCAGCAGCGGCGGGGCCGCTGCGGCACTGGCCATGCGCCTGCTGCCCGTGGCCGATGGCAGCGACATGATGGGCTCGTTGCGCAACCCGGCGGCGTTCAACAATGTGTTTGGCCTGCGCCCGTCCCAGGGCCGCGTGCCGCACGGTCCGGCGCCGGAGATGTTCGTCCAGCAACTCGCCACCGAGGGCCCGATGGGGCGCAGCGTCACCGACCTGGCCCGGCTGCTGTCGGTACAAGCGGGCTTCGATGCGCGGGTGCCGCTGTCCATCAACGATGGCATGCAGGATTTCGCTGCGGACCTGCGACAGGACTTCACCGATGTGCGGGTCGGCTGGTTGGGCGACTACAACGGTTACCTGCCCATGGACGATGGCGTGCTGAGCCTGTGCGAAACCGCATTGAGCGACTTCGAGAACCTGGGGTGCAAGGTCGAGGCCTGTCAGCCGGACTACCCGCTGGAGCGCCTCTGGCAATGCTGGCTGACCCATCGCCACTTTCTGGTGCACGGCAACCTCGCAGCGGCCTACGCCGACCCGAGTCGGCGCGCATTGCTCAAGCCGGAGGCGCAGTGGGAGGTCGAGGGCGGCCTGCAACTGAGCGCCGCTGCACTTTACCAGGCGTCGCTGGCGCGCAGCGACTGGTACCGAGCGATGGCAGGGCTGTTCGAGCGTTACGACTTTCTGCTGTTGCCCTCGGCCCAGGTGTTTCCTTTCGACGCACAGCAACCTTGGCCGCAGGTCGTTGGCGGGCGGGCGATGGACACCTATCATCGCTGGATGGAGGTGGTGATCGGCCCGACCCTGGCCGGGTTGCCGAGCATCAGCGTTCCGGTCGGTTTCAATGCACAGGGCCTGCCGATGGGGATGCAGATCATCGGCCCGGCCCAGGCCGATCAGGCGGTGCTGCGCCTGGCCTATGCCCACGAGCAACTGACCCGCTGGGTCGAGCGCTACCCGCCGCCGAGCCTGCTGGCGTGCTGAAGCCCTTGCAGGCGCATATCTTGCTGGGCAATGTGACGATCCTGGTGCAGACACGGAGGCGAACATGAGCGGCAATGGAGACGGCGGTGGCGTGCGATCGGTCGAGCGGGCGTTGACGATCATCGAATTGCTGGGTGAGCACCAGGCCCTTGGGCTGGAGGAGCTGCACTACCTGACGGCGTTACCCAAGGCCACAGTATCGCGCATGCTCGCCACCTTGCAGGAGCAGGGCTGGACTTACCGGGGCCTGAGCGACCGCCGCTACCGCCTGTGCGCGCGGCGCCTGTTCGGCGATGGCCAATTGCGGTTCAAGCGGCAGATGGTCGAAAGTGCCGCGCCCCTGTTGCTGGAGCTCAGCGAGCGCACCGGGTTGGTGGCCGACTTGTCATGCTTCGACGGCCAGCGCCTGGAAGTGATGGAGAGCGCGATTCCCCAGGTGTTGCGCAAGCGCTACCCGAACAACTGCCAGATCGTCGGCCACCACGCCAGCCTGTTCCACTCGGCGATGGGGCGCGCCTGCCTGGGCGAGCTGGAGCAGCATGAGGTCGAGCGCCTGGCCGAGCATGCGCACCTGGGGGACGACACACTGCTGCGCGGCATCGAGGACGAGACACAGCAAGGTTTTGCCCGGCGCACGGAAGGTTACTGGGAGTATCCGGTGCGGCTACCGTTCCTGATCCGCGCCATCGCCTTGCCGGTCCACACGCAAGGACGGCTGGCGGGGAGCATCGCCTTGCACTGGCCACTGGACCAGGCACCGGTAGAGCGGGTGCTGGGGCTGCACCTGGAGAGCCTGGCGAGAACCGTTGACCAGGTGCAGCAAACGCTGGCCTGAGCGATTTTCCGCATCGCGTTGAAAGTGTTATCGGGCGGCGCGGCTGTTTGCCGGCCATCGCCCCGGCAATACTGTGCGCAACTCAAACGTGTTGGAGATGTGACGATGGGTGCGCAGGTAACGAACAATCCGCTGGTATCGATTGCAGTGCTCAAGGCCCGCGAGGGCAGGGCGCTGGCACTGAAGCAGGCGTTGTTGGAACTGATTGAACCGACCCGCGCGGAGCCAGGCAATCTGGACTATGTGCTGTTCGAGGGCAAGGATGAGCCAGGGACGTTCTACATGCGCGAGGCGTTCGTCGACCAGGCCGCGCTCGATGCGCATTTCGCCGCACCGTATTTCCAGCGGTTTGCGGCGCAGAGCGAAATGCTGTTGGGCGAGCCGCTGCGCTTGATCTTTCTGGAGCAGGTTTCTGATCGTTGAAAAAGACACCGCGCTGCCTGGCACGGGCTACACCCGTGTTCGCGGGACCAGTCGGGGCGCCGAACCGCCGCCCCCACAGGGATTGGGCTGACCTTTAGATTTTGAACAAGAAAGTTACCCCTACAAGAGCTCCGCAACTTCTGAATACTGCGGTGTTACCTGTGGGAGCGGGCTAGTCCCGCGATCACCGGCGAAGCCGGTGCCTTCCACCGCGGTGTTCTTTTCGCGGGCACGTCGGGGCGGCGAACCGCCGCCCTCCAGCTCAGCCGATCATTCCCACTCGGCCTTGCCGATCGCCAGCCCGTGCATGCCGTTGTAGCTGGCGCGCTTGGGCTGCGCCCAGCCCTCCAGCAGGCTGTCGTCGAGCTTGTAGATCTCCACTCCCAGTGGCCGGCAGACCGACAGCGGGTCCTGTGCCTCAGGCCCCCACATCGGCAATGAGAGATCGCCGCCCGGGCAGGTCGACAGCGCACACAGCACATCGATTTCGGCGAAGAACTCCAGGTAATCACCCTGCTTGGCCGGGCAGGCCTTCATGAAGTACATGTCGTCATGGTTCAGGCCGGTGCACTGGAAGATGTTCAGCACATCGTGCACGTCGAACTCGGTCAGCCCATGGGGCAGCACAGCGCGGGTGAGGTTGGAGTGGCAGTGGTGATGGAAGTCCTCGCCGGTGAGCATCTTGTTCACGTAGGGGTCGCAACGGGTGCCGAGCAGGTCGTGCAGGCGTCCGCCGTGTTCGTCGATGCCGTAGTCGGCCAGGCTGTCGTCGGTGATGGTTACCAGCGGGCGCAGGAATGGCAGGTTCGACCACAGTCGGTCGTAGGTGGTGACGTGGGCACCCTGCAACTGGCGGGTACGGGCCGCCCACAGGCGCTCACGCGGGTCGTTGGCGTTCCAGATGTTGAAGTCGCCGACCTGCGGGCCGACTGGGGTGGTGACGCGGAACACGTGGCCGGCCGGCACCTTCCAGGCGCGACCGGTGCGGATCGGCACTTCGAACTGCTCGATCAGGGTGCGTGCATCCTGGCGCTCGCGCACGCGGTCATAGAAAGGCTTGTCGACCTGCAGGGCAGCGCCTTTGCTGACCTGGTAGGCGGCGGGATAATCCTTGTACATGGGTAGGTCTCCGGTTTCAGGAACGGGGTGGATGGCTGAACAGATCGAGCAGGGCGTGCTCGGAATCGTCCAGGTAACGGGTCATGGCTTCGGCGGCGTCGTGGCGCAAGCCGTCGGCGAGCAGGTCGTGGATCTCTCGGTCGCGCTCCAGCCACGGGCTCTGGAAGTTCTTTTCATCGGGCGCAACGGCGAACACCAGACGCATCTGCGCAGCGATATTGGTGAAGAAGGCATCCAGCAGCGGGCTGCGCAGCAGGCCGACGATGTGCTGGTGAAAGCGCAGGCTGTGGGTGCCGAAGGCCTGCCAGTCTTCACGATCACGGGCAAGTTCGGCCGCCTCGATGGCGTCGAGCATGCGGTCGGACTGGTATTCGCGCAGCGGCTTGCTGCCGTGGATCGCCTGCACCTCAAGTGTGCGGCGCACCAGAAAGATATCGCGCACCTCGGCGACACCCAGCCTGCGCACCATCACACCCTTGTTGCGCACGTAGGTGGTCAGGCCTTCGTGACCCAACTGGTGCAGGGCCTCGCGTACGGTGTTGCGCGAAGCGTTGTAGCGGCCGGTGAGCTCTGCCTCGACCAGCGGCATGCCTGAGACCAGGCGGCCGCCGATGATGTCTTCGCGCAGTTCGAGGGCCACCTGGTCGGCCAGGGGCAGGCTTTCGCCGGTCTTTTCCGGGAGTTTGCTGCTCATGCCAGTTGCACGTCCTTGAGGAAGCGGCCCATGCGCTCGCTGCGGTTGTCGAGCAACTCGCGCGGTGCACCGGCCTGGATGATCTCTCCGCGCTCCATGAACACCACGCGGTCGGAGACCTGGAAGGCGAATTTCATTTCATGGGTGACGATGACCATGGTCATGCCCTCGCGGGCGAGGTCCTCGATCACCTTGAGCACATCGCCGACCAGTTCCGGATCGAGCGCCGAGGTCGGCTCGTCGAACAGCATCACCTGCGGGCGCATGGCCAGCGCCCGGGCGATCGCCACCCTTTGCTGCTGGCCGCCGGAGAGCTGGTGCGGGTACTTGCCGGCATGCTCGCGCAGGCCGACCTTGCTCAGCAGCGCCAAGCCCGAGGCGCGCAGGTCGGTGTCGCTGGCATGGCCATGGTGACGTGGGGCGAGTATCACGTTCTCCAGCACCGTCTTGTGCGGGAACAGGTTGAAACCCTGGAAGACCATGCCGACCTGGACGATGCCCTCCATGTGCACGCGATTGCCAAGGCTGCCGCCGTCTTCTTCACGCCCGCGCAGGAAGGGTGCGCCACACAGTTCGACCTGGCCACGATCCAGGCCCTCCAGGCCGTTCAGGGTGCGGATCAGCGTTGTCTTGCCCGACCCCGAAGGCCCGATGATCGACACTACTTCGCCGAAGCGGATGTCCAGGTCGATGCCCTTGAGCACTTCCAACTGACCGTAGTGCTTGCGCGCGCCGAACACCCGCAGGGCGAAGTCGCCTTGCCTGGGTGCGGCCTCGCGGCGAGCAGGCGCCGGTTGCGCCGGGCCATCGACGATGGCCTTGGGCTGGCGCCGGGTGACGTCAAGGTGCTGCTCCAGGCGACGCAGCAGGTAACTGAACACCGTGACGATCAGCACATAGTAGAAGGCGACCGCGAGCATGGTCTCCATTACCAGGAAGTTCTGCGTGTAGAGCTGTTGGCCGACCAGCAGGATCTCCGACAGCGAGATCACCGACACCAACGAGGTCAGCTTGACGATGGTGATGTACTCGTTGGCCAGGGTCGGCAATGCCACCCGCAACGCCTGTGGAATCACGATCAGGCGTTGCACACCGGTGTAGCGGATACCCAACGCCTTGCCGGCCTCGAGTTGCCCCTTGGCCACAGCCAGCAGACCGCCGCGATGGATCTCGGCGATATAGGCCGATTCGCTCAGCACCAGGGCGATCAGGCCGGCGGCATAGGGGTTGGACAGCAGTACGCTGGTACTCGGGAAGACCTGCGGCAGGTTGTAGACGAAGATCAGCAGCACCAGCAGCGGCAGGCTGCGGAAGAACCAGATGTACAGTGCCGCGCCGCGGTTCAGGGCGCGGTTGCTCGACTGCCGCGCCAGCGCCAGGACAAAGCCGAAGACGATGCCCAGCAGCCAGGTCTCGACGCTCAACTCCACCACGGTGCCGACCGCCTTCCAGAAGTCGCCGTTGACCAGCAGGCCGGCGGCATAATCCCAATCGAATTGCATGCTCGACGCTCCTGCTTACTGCGCTTTCGCTTGAGGATTCTGGCCCAGGGCCTGGGCCACTTCGGCAGGGCTGGGCTCGCCGAGGTTGTAGCGAGTCAACAGCGTCTGGTATTCGCCACTGCGCTTCATGGCCTCGAAGCCCTGGCGCAGTTCACCGAGCAGTGCATCGTTGCCCTTGCGCACGGCAAGGCCAATGACCACCGGGTAGATCAGCTCGTGGGAACTGATCACCACTCGGCCCTTGAGCTTGTCGGCGGTGATGGCCGCCACTGCGGCGTCTTCGAACTGCACATCGACCGCCTTGGCCAGCAGGGCCTGGGCCGCCTCCGGTGAGGTGGGGAATTCGCGCGAGTCGATCGGCGCCTGGCCGTTGGCCTCGCAGTGGCTTTTGGACAGCGCCATCAGCTTGGGAATCCACGACCCACCCTTGATCGAGCCAATGCGCTTGCCGCACAGGTCCTGGGGCGCTTGCGGGCGGAAACTGTCATCGGCACGCACCATCAGCGAGGCACCGCTCTTGAGGTAGGGCAGGAAATCGACCTGCGCCGCGCGCTCAGGGGTGACGTAAAGGGCCGAGGCGACCACATCGAAGCGTCGAGCGTTTACGCCCATCACCAGGTTGGCGAAGCGGGTGTCCTGGAACTGGGGGGCGAGCTTGAGGTGCTGGCCGAGCAGGGTCATGAACTCGGGATCGAAGCCGGCAGGCTTGCCCTGGTCGAGGTACGTGTAGGGAGGGTAGGTGAGGTCCGAGCCGATGGACAGGCGATCGGACTGCAAGGTGCCGTCGGCGGCCTGTGCGGCGGCACTGAGGGTCAGGGCGAGGGTGAGGGCTGTTGCTCGGGACATGAAGTACGCTCCACTTATGATTGTTCAACAATCGTTGTGGAATCATTAATCAATAGTCGTGCCAACAATGCCAGAAACCGCCTCGGAGGATTGGGGCACTGCCCGCGAAAAGCGCACCGCAACCCTCACTGACACCCCCATCTACGTAGTTCTACGTAGTACTTACGCGTAGTACTGCGAATGTTCTTGTGGACCCAGTACGCCGAGAGTGTCGTCGTCCCTACCCGGGCACCCACAAAAACAAAAACCGTCGCCGGCACACCCGTCGCGACAGGAGAAATCCCGATGACCAAACTGGCTACCCGAATTGCCTGGTTCGCCATTGCCTTGCTGGGCGCATTCGCGCTGGGCACCGTGGCGTTGCGCAGGGGCGAAGCCATCAGCGCCCTGTGGATCGTCACCGCAGCCGTCGCCATCTACCTCGTTGCCTACCGCTACTACAGCCTGTTCATCGCCAACAAGGTGATGCAACTGGACTCCACCCGCGCCACCCCGGCCGTGCTGCACAACGACGGGCTGGACTACGTACCGACCAACAAGCACATCCTCTTCGGCCATCACTTCGCAGCCATCGCTGGCGCCGGCCCACTGGTCGGCCCGGTGCTCGCCGCGCAGATGGGCTACCTGCCCGGTACGCTCTGGCTGATTGCCGGGGTAGTGCTGGCCGGGGCCGTGCAGGACTTCATGGTCCTGTTCATCTCCACCCGCCGCAATGGCCGCTCCCTGGGCGACCTGGTACGCGAGGAAATGGGCTCGATCCCCGGAACCATCGCGCTGTTCGGCACTTTCCTGATCATGATCATCATCCTTGCGGTGCTGTCGCTGATCGTGGTCAAGGCCCTGGCCGAGAGCCCGTGGGGCATGTTCACGGTGATGGCGACCATCCCGATCGCCATGTTCATGGGCGTGTACCTGCGCTACCTGCGCCCGGGTCGTATCGGCGAGATCTCGGTGATCGGCGTGGCACTGATGCTTGCCTCTATCTGGGGCGGCGGCATGGTTGCCGCGGATCCAGTGTGGGGCCCGGCGTTCACCTTCACCGGCGTGCAGATCACCTGGATGTTGATCGGCTATGGTTTCGTCGCCGCTGTGCTGCCGATCTGGCTGATTTTGGCGCCACGCGACTACCTCTCGACCTTTCTCAAGATCGGCACCATCGTGGCGCTGGCCATCGGTATCCTGGTGATCGCGCCTGAGCTCAAGATGCCGGCCATCACCCAATTCGTCGACGGCACAGGCCCCGTGTGGAAGGGGGCGCTGTTCCCGTTCCTGTTCATCACCATCGCCTGTGGTGCAGTGTCCGGCTTCCATGCGCTGATCAGCTCCGGCACCACGCCCAAGCTGCTGGCCAACGAAAGCCATGCTCGCTACATCGGCTACGGCGCCATGCTGATGGAGTCGTTCGTGGCGATCATGGCCATGGTTGCCGCCTCGGTCATCGAGCCGGGCGTGTACTTCGCCATGAACAGCCCGGCCGCGGTGGTCGGCGGTGATGTGGTCACGGTGGCGCAGACGGTCAGCAACTGGGGCTTCACCATCACCCCGGAAATCCTCCAGCAGACCGCCACCGACATCGGCGAGCACTCGATCCTGGCCCGCGCCGGTGGTGCACCGACCCTGGCCGTGGGTATCGCGCAGATCCTGCACCAGGCGCTGCCGGGTGAGAACACCATGGCCTTCTGGTACCACTTCGCGATCCTGTTCGAGGCGTTGTTCATCCTGACCGCCGTGGATGCCGGCACCCGAGCCGGGCGTTTCATGCTCCAGGACCTGCTGGGCAACTTCGTGCCGGCACTGAAAAAGACCGACTCCTGGACCGCCAACCTGGTGGCCACCGCTGGCTGCGTGGCGATGTGGGGCTGGTTGCTGTACCAGGGGGTGATCGATCCACTGGGGGGCATCAATACCTTGTGGCCGCTGTTTGGCATCTCCAACCAGATGCTGGCCGGCATCGCCCTGATGCTCGCGTCGGTGGTGCTGATCCGCATGAAGCGCCAGCAGTATGTCTGGGTCACCTTGCTGCCTGCCGTATGGCTGCTGATCTGCACCACCACCGCGGGCCTGATCAAGCTGTTCGACCCCAACCCGGGCATGGGCTTCCTGGCGCTGGCGCGCAAGTACAGCGATGCCGCAGCAGCCGGGCAGGTGCTGGCACCGGCCAAGGATCTGGCACAGATGCAGCACGTGATCTTCAACGCCTACACCAACGCCGTGCTGACCGGGTTGTTCCTGTTCGTGGTGCTGAGCATCCTGTGCTTTGCCGTGAAGGTCGGCAGACGCGCCTGGGTCAAGCCTGAGCGCAGCGACAAGGAGTCGCCGTTCCAGCCGATCCCCGACGCCTGAGGAACGCTGCGATGTTGAGCAAACTGAGCAAGGTGGGCAAATGCATGGGGCAGGCCGCGCGCATGCTGGTCGGCATGCCAGACTACGACACCTACGTCGCGCATATGCAGGCCCAGCACCCGGGCGAGCCGGTGATGAGCCGCAAGGCGTTCTTCCGCGAGCGGCAGGATGCACGCTACAACGGTGCCAGCGGACGTCCGACGCGTTGCTGCTGAGGTGTTTGCCGTGTAAAAGGGGCGCCACGCTTGTCGTGGCGCCCTTGTCATTTGCCGGGGCCACAGGCGAAGCTGGCGCCGCGCCGCCCCCGCAACCGGAGTGACCATGCAACTCAAGCACAAGATCGTCACGCTCAGTGTCCTGCCGCTGATCGTCTCGGTGCTGTTCATCTGCATCCTGGTGTTCGCCCAGAGCCGCAAGCTCGAGGAGGACCAGGCGCGCCTGGTGGAAAGCAGCATCATGGCGGCGAAGAAGGCCGAGTTGAAGAACTACCTGGGCCTGGCCATGAGCCTGATCGCGCCGTTGTACGACAGCGGCGCCGACGATGACGACACTCGCCAGCGCGCCCTGCAGATCCTGTCGCGGGCCAACTTCGGCCTGGACGGCTACTTCTTCGTCTACGACCGCCACGGCAAGAGCCTGATGCACCCACGCCAGGCCGAACTGGTGGGCAAGGACCTGATCGGCATGACCGACAATAAGGGCCTGCTGGTCATCCAGGCACTGCTCGAGAGCGCCGAACGCGGTGACGGCTACCAGTTGTACGACTGGCAGAAGCCCTCCACCGGGCAGTCCACCGGCAAGCTGGCCTATGTGGTGATGCTCGAGCGTTGGGGCTGGATGCTCGGCACCGGCATCTACATCGACGACGTCGAGGTGGCCACGCTCAAGTCGCGCCAGGAGGTGGCCTCCGGCGTACTGACCACGGTGCTGGCCATCGCCTCGTTCTCGCTGCTGGCGGTGCTGGTGATCTTTGCCGGTGGGCTGATGCTCAACGTCAGCGAACACCGCCTGGCCGACCGCAAGCTGTCGGCGCTGAACCAGCGTATCGTCGATCTGCAGGAGGAGGAGCGTTCGAGGGTGGCGCGCGAACTGCACGACGGCATCAGCCAGGAACTGGTGTCGATCAAGTTCCAGTTCGAGCTCGCCGCGATGGAGCTGGACAACGGCCGCGCCGGCGGGCTGGACAACCTGCGCAACGGCACCACTCGCCTGGCTTCGGCGATCGGCGAGGTGCGGCGGATTTCCCACGACCTGCGCCCCTCGCTGCTCGACACCCTGGGTCTTTCGCCCGCCATCGACCAGCATGTGCGCGATTTCGAGCAGCGCACCGGCATCCGTACCCAGTACGAGTGCGGGCTGACGGACATCGAGGTGGATGCCGAGCTTTCGCTGACGCTGTTCCGTATCATCCAGGAGGCGCTGGCCAATGTTGACCGCCACGCCAAGGCCAGTGTCGCGATCATTTCCATCTCTGCCCACGACGGGTTGCTGGTACTGCGCGTGGAGGACAACGGCATGGGCTTCGACCCAAGTGCCGCGTACGAAAGCCACGGCATTGGCCTGCGCAACCTGCGCGAGCGGGTCGAGCATCACCGGGGCAGTTTCAGCATTGCGTCGTCTGCCGGACGCACCGAGCTGCAGGTCCAGATACCCATTAACAACCCGAGGCTTGCATGAGCGACACCACACCGATCCGCATTGCTTTGGTCGACGACCATGTGCTGGTACGCGACGGCGTCAAGGCACTGCTGGGCGCAATTGCCCATTTCCAGGTGGTCGGCCAGGCTGAATCCGGCGCCCAGGCGCTTGAGTTGGTGGCCTCGCTGGAGCTGGACATCCTGCTGGTGGATGTTGGCCTGCAGGACATGAACGGCCTGGAGCTGACCCGCCGCCTGTGTGGCTTGTACCCCGGCATCAGGGTGCTGATGCTGAGCATGTACGACAACCAGGAGTACGTGCGCACCTCGATCACAGCGGGGGCGAGGGGCTATGTGCTGAAGAACGCACCCTCCACCGAGCTGATTGCCGCGATCGAGGCGATTGCTGCCGGTGGCAGTTTCTACAGCCCGGAAATTGCCCGCAAGCTGGTCAGCAGCGGCCGCGACGAGAACGACCTGACCCCGCGCGAGCTGCAGGTGCTGGCGATGATCGCCAGGGGTAGCAACAACAAGGAGATGGCCCGGGAGCTGGGCATCAGCGTGCGCACGGTGGAGACTTTCAGGCTGAGCATCCGGCGCAAGCTGAATATCGATACCCCAGCAGCACTGGTGAAGTACGCGCTGGAGCATGGGCTGGTGACGCTCTGAGGCAGCGCTGCGCCATGGACTATGGCTCTGCGGCAAAGCCGATGCTCCACCGCAGTGTGCTTTTCGCGGGCAAGCCCGCTCCTACAGAACTGCACCGCTCAGGTTTTGCGGGCAGCGACTGGCTTTCCCGCTCAATCGTGGGAGCGGGCTTGCCCGCGAAGGGCTCACCCGCGAAGCGCCTGCTTACTTGAAATCCCACTGCATCTGGGTGGCAATGCTCACACCGCTGGAGGAGCGCACGCACACATCCAGGTAGTCGGTGAAGCGCGGCGGCACGGCAATGCCCTCATCGAGCAGGCGGCGGTTGTCGAACAGGTAGTTCAGGTCGGCAAAACCGCTGTACAGGCGCAGGGCTCGCAGGACCAGGCGTGGGTTGGCCGGGCCGATGCGCGACTCGAAGCTGGCGGCCAGTTCCTTGAGGTTGTCGACATCGATCTTGCGGTAGCGCTCGCCCACCGGCGCGGCGCCGTTGGCCAGGGCGAATGCCTGGTCGATCTCGCCGAAAGTACAGGCCGAATCATGCCCGGCGGAGATGTGGTAGAGGTCGTGGCTCAGGCGCGGCTTGAGGGTCAGGCCGATCAGCGCCTCGGCGCAGTAGTCCACCGGAATTACGTCGATCTGTTCGTCGAGGCCACAGGTGAAGCTTTCCAGGGCGAAGCCCATGCGGAACACCCAGAAGATGCTGCCAGAGGCCTGGCAACCCAGGCTGCGGTGACCGACCACGATCGAGGGGCGCGCCACCACCAGCGGCAGGGCCGGCAGTTCCTCGCGCATGCGTCGCTCGATTTCAGCCTTGGAGGCGGTGTAGTCCACCAGTTGCTGTTCAGCGTCCGGAAACTCCCAGGATTCACTGATCGGCGATTCACGCTCAGGGCCGCAGCACATGGCGGTGCCCACGTGGAGGAAGCGCTTGAGGCGCTTGGAGCGGCTCATCACCTCGGCAAAGGCGAAGGTGCCCTCGACGTTGACCGGCCAGATGGCCGGGTTCTTCGAGAACGACGCCACGGCAGCACAGTTGATGACCCGATCGACCTCCAGCAGGCGCGGCGTTTCGCGCTCCAGCCAGGAGGTGTCGAGGAAGTCGCCGCAAATGATCTGCCCGGCGTTCAGCGCCAGGCATTCGGCATGGCTGACGCCATGCTGCTGCAGGTTGTCGCGCAGGCGCTCAAGCCCTTGCCCGGCGTTTTCGGCGCGGACCAGGAATACCAGTTGCGGGCCTTGGCCATTGGCAATCAGCTGGGCGACGACCGACCCGCCGAGGAAACCCGTGGCGCCGGTAATCAGGATGCGTTCGGGGGTAGCGGTAAAGGTGATCGGTGCGTGCGTGTTCATACATTTCCTCAAGACGGGTAAGTCATCCGCAGTTCAATGTTAAGTGGCGACATCGAAACGTTGAAATGAACTTAAAGTCATCAGTAGGTTCGAGGCATTCGTTGGGACTGACTGATTCGCCTTGAGAACTTGCCCAGATAGACAATCTCTGTTTAGCGCAGCGCCTATCCGTTCAAAGCTGAAAGTGGCGCAGCCATGCAGCGCAGGGCCGGCCGCCACTCGTTGCGGCGCAGGTCCGGTAGCGGGCATGGCGAGCGGCGCGCCATTCTCCACGCTTTATGCCTGGGGGACGATGAATAGAAGGGGAGATTGGCAGGGTTTTCGATGAAACAAAGTTTAGAAAAGGGGCAGGCAGTGGGGAGTTTTAAATATATTTCATTCGCGCGGTAGTTATGGTCGACGCGAGGGGTTGTTCCGTTCGCGGGCGTGCCCGCGAAAAGAACAACACCGTTATTGAAGATCAGTTCAAACCCAACTTCCCGCGCAAGGTCGACAAGTCTTCGGCCAAGGTATTGACCGGCCCGACCATGGCCTTGCGATCACGCTCGGCCACCTTGTCGTAGGACTGGAACCCGCCATCCTTGGTCTTGTACTTGGCCAGCAGCGTGTTGACGGTGGCGAAGTTCTTGTCGACCTTGGCGACGAACGCCTTGTCCTGGGACTCCAGGTGGGTGCGGAACAGCTCGAAGATCTTCTGTGCGCCATCGATGTTGCCCTGGAAGTCGTACAGGTCGGTGTGGCTGTAGCGATCCTCCTCACCCGAAACCTTGGTCGCGGCCACTTCTTCGAGCAATGCTGCCGCACCGCCGACGACTTTTTCTGGCGGGAAGGTCAGGGTGGCAATACGGCCCTGCAGGTCTTTCACGTCGGCGATCAGCTTGTCGGCAATCGGGCCTTGGCCGTCGGTGGTGTTCTTGTCGAACAGCGCGTACTCCAGGCGATGGAAGCCGGTGAAGTCATCGGCCTCGACACCTTTTTCGTGATCGTCCACCCGCGAGTCGATGGCCGCGTCCAGGTCGCTGAACAGCTCGGCAATCGGCTCGACGGCTTCATAGTTGACCCGGGTCGTGGCATACAGCGCCTTGGCCCTGGCCAGGTCTCCCTTCTTCACCGCATTGGTGAACTGCTCGGTGTCGCTCACCAGCTGATCGACCTTCTCGGTGACATAGATCTTGTAGTCCGACACCGGCTGCACCAGGGTCAACGGGTCAACCGCAGCATTGGCCAACAGCGGGGCAAGCGTGAGCAACAGGGCGAGGCGGGTCTTGTTCATGGCGATGTCCTGATCCGTTTCTGTGTCGTGTCATGCGGTTTTTATGGGTTTGGCAGCGTCGAGCAGCGAACGACCGATGAAATCGTGATCGTTCTTCACGCCGGGGAGGGCGAAGAAATACCCCCCTCCGACCGGCTTGATGTATTCCTCCAGCGGCTCGCCGTTGAGGCGGTTCTGGACGGTGATGAAGCCCTTCTCCAGGTCGGCCTGGTAGCAGATGAACAGCAGCCCCATATCCAGTTGCCCGTTCTTGTTCACACCACTGGAGTAGTTGAAGGGCCGGCGCAGGATCAGGTTGGGCTGGCTGGCCGCGGTGCGCGGATTGGCCAGGCGGATATGGGCGTCCAGGCGGGTCAGCTTGCCTTCCGGGTCCTTGGCGTAGTTGGGTACATCGGTTTCGCGCTGGCCGTCCATGGGCGCGCCGCTGGCCTTCTTGCGGCCGAAGATCGACTCCTGCTCCTGCAACGGCGTGCGGTCCCAGCGCTCGACCAGATTGCGGATGATCCGCACCACCTGGTAGGTGCCATCGATCGCCCAGGCGGGCTCATCGCCACGCTGTACCCAGACCAGCTGGTTCATCAGCGCCGCGTCGCTGGAGTCGGGGTTGGCCGAGCCGTCACGAAAGCCCAGGAAGTTACGCGCACTTTGCTCGGGCTCTGCAGCCTTGCGCGGTGCCTGCGGCGGCACCGAGCCTTCCTGTTTCCAGCGTACGTAGAGCAGGTCAGGCAGGTTCTTGATGATGTCGCGCAGGGCGTGGATGTTGGTGTCCGGCGCGTTGGAGCAGAACTGCAACCCCAGGTCGCCATGGCAGCGCTCGGCTTCCAGCGCATCGTTGGGGAAGCCGAGCATGCGGCTCAGGCGCTTGGGCTTGGCACTGCTGAGGCCAAATCGCTCATCGAACAGTGACTCGCCGACCGACACCGTGATGGTCAGGTTGTCTGGCGTGACTACCGGGCCGAGGATGCCCGAGTCCACAGGTGGCAGCTTCGGGTCGACCTGGGGGACTGGGCCGCCGGTCATCAGGAAGCGAATGCGCTGGTCCAGCGTGCGGAACAGGCGCTCGAGATCCTGCTGGTCCTGCGCCAGCACATCGAAGGAGACGAACATCCCGGCGGTAGGACGCGGCGTCACCACCCCCGGTTGATGCTCGCCGATCCAGGCGTTGCGCTCTTGCGTGCGGTCGCTGTGCGGGGCTTCGGTGACCTTGGCCGGTGAGGGGGCGGCCAGCGCGTTGCCGGTGGCCATGGCGACGCCCGCCACACCAAGGCCAGCCAGCAGGCGGCGGCGCTCTTGGGATTGCGGGGCGTTACGGGTATCGCGGTCTGTCATCTGGGGCTCGCTTGTCTTTACTGGTCGGCCAGGCCAAGGGCCTGATCGATGGCCGCAATCGCATTGGCCAGTGCATCGGCATCGGCTGCGATCTGCTGTTTCTGCGCCTGCGGCACCTGGTCGTAGGGCATGTAGCCTTCGGCGCCGCGCAGGGCCTGCAGGTGCTGCTCGAACTGAGTCATGGCGCTATCGACTGCCGCCAACGGCTGGGAGCCGGTCCTGGCCAACAAGGGGCGCAGCAGATCGATCACTTTGCGCACACCTTCAAGGTTGGCGGCAAAGCCCTGCAGGTCGAGGTGGCTGTAGCGTTCCTCTTCGCCGCTGCTGCGGATCTGTGCAAGGTTGCGCAGGCTGCGCACGACCGCCTCGGTGAATTGCTGCGGCGCAATGGACTGGGCCAGCAGTTGCGTCTTGAGCTCGCCCAGGTCGGCCAGCAGCGCGTCGGCCACCGGTGTCAGCCCTTCGGTGGTGCGCTGTTGGAACAGGCTGTACTCGATGCGGTGCAGGCCCGCAAACGCCGGATCCTGCTCACGCTGCTCGAAGTAATCGGCGCGTGCATTGATCCGGTTGTCCAGCTCTGCCAGCCGCTGGCTGGCGGGGGCGATGCGCTGGTAGATCACCCGCGCGGCGCCATAGGCGGCTTGCGCCTGCTGCAGGTCGCCGGCCTGAATCGCGTCCTTGAGCGCCTGGCCTGCCCGCACCAGGGCGCTGCTCTGGCTGGCCAGGTAGACACGGTATTCGGACAGCGGCCCGATAAAGGCGGTCAGTGCGGGCCGCGCCTTGGCGGCCGCTTCGGAGGCGGCGGTCGGGGTGACGGTCAAACTGCCACGCGGGTTGCTGAGCAGGCCGCAGGTGATCGCGTAGCGACCCGGCTGCAACGTGGCGTTGATCACCTGTGACAAGCCCGGCGCGATGTTCTCGCGTTCTTCGATCACCAGCACGCCATCGAGGATCTCCCACTCCACGGCGCGCTGGGACTGGTTGACGATGCGGAAACTGTTGGGCCCGGCCGGGACGCTCAGGTCGTTCGGTTCGCACGCGTGATCGCGAATGGTGATCAGCGTTTCGTGCCCGGCGTTGGCCGCACGTCTGGCCTGGGCCTGGTGCGAGGCGTAGAAGAACACCAGGCCCGCACCGACCATCAACAGGGCACTGCCGGCAACCGCCAGGCGCAGTACACGGGGGGAGGGGGGCTTGCCGGCGGCGCCGGTCTCGTGACTGGTCATGCTTACCCTTGTTTCTGTGCAGCGTGGGAAGAAGGCTTGGCCGGCGCCGGCCAGAAGAACAGCACCAGCGCACCGACCAGATAGAGCAGGTAGGCCCCCAGGGTGCTCACTGTCGGGGTGTCCTGGTAACCGAACATCCCCGCCAGCACCGATCCGGTCGGGCCATCCATCGGCAGGCTGTGGCTGATATCGAAGACAACCCCCTGCACCGCATTCCAGACCCCGGCCTCGTGCAGCGCCTGCACCGAGTTGGCGAGGATGCCCGCGGCCACCACGAGGATGAACAGGCCTGTCCAGCGGAAGAACTGCGCCAGGTTCAGGCGCAGGCTGCCGGAGTACAGCGCCACACCAACCAGGATCGCCACCACCAGCCCAAGCAATGCGCCCAGGGGCGCCGCAGACCCTTCGCTCTGCTGGAACACCGCCAACAGGAAGAACACCGTCTCCAGGCCCTCGCGGGCGACGGCGAAGAACACCATGGCGATCAGCGCCCAGGCCTGGTGCTTCGAACCGCCGAGCGCGGCATCGAGCGAGACATGCAAATCATGCTTGATCGAGCGCGCCACTTTGCGCATCCACAGCACCATGCAGCTGAGGATCACCACCGCGACCAAGCCGACCAGCGCTTCGAAGAGTTCCTGCTGTTTCTGCGGGAACTCGCTGCTCATCAGCTCAAGGCCAGCGCCGACAAAAAGGGAGAGGGCTGCGGCGAGGAATACGCCGATCCACACGGCCGGCATCCACTGGCCACGGCCGGTCTGGCGCAGATAGCTGGCAATGATGCCGACAATCAGCGCGGCTTCGATGCCCTCGCGGAGCATGATTAGGAAGGGGACTAGCATGATTCTCCCGGGATGGCTGAAAGCATCGACCTCATGGCGAGGTCGCCGGGAAATCTACTTCAATGAGAATCATTAGCGCATGTGAATAATATTTTAACTTTTGCCATGTCCTCCCTGCCCAGGCTCGGGGAAATGGGCGTTGCAAGGCTGGAGTACAAATGTGCTCAACCGCGATTGCCATGCTCAATGAAAGAACGCTGAGGGCGATTGACCACTTCCCTACCAGAATCGACCAGTTGAAAAGCGTGCGTCGCCAATCACCGCTGCTTGACCAGAGCCGCAAGGAAAATTCCGCCGAACACTCCTGGTGTACGCGTTGATCCTCAACGAGCATGCCAGCGGGGCAGTGGACAGCAACCGGGTCATTCGCATGCTGCTCCTGCACGACATCGTGGAGATCGACGTCGGCGACTTCCCCATTCATGGAGGCTCGTCCAGCCAGTTGCAGGCTCAGCTGGAAGCGGAGGCTGCGCAGCCACTGTGGCTGCGCTGTCAGTAGCCGCTTACTGGAACCATTGCCACAGCAGCAGGGTGCCGACCAGCCCGACCACCGAGACGATGGTCTGCAGCACCGACCACACCCAGATCGTCTGCTTGAGCTGCAGCCCGAAGTACTCGCGCACCATCCAGAATCCGGCATCGTTGACATGACAGAAGAACACCGAGCCGGCACCGATGGCCAGTGCCACCAGCGAACTCTGGGTGGTCGCCAGGCCGGCCATCAATGGCGCGAGAATACCGGCAGTGGTGGTGGTCGCAACGGTAGCCGAACCCGTCGCCTGGCGCAGCGCCACCGCGATCAGCCAGGCCAACAGCACGTACGATAGGTGCGCGCCGCTGGCCACCTTGCTGATGGTGTCGCTGATTCCGGCTTCGAGCAGGGTCTGTTTCAGCCCACCACCGGCGCCGATGGTCAACAACAGCACGGCGATCGGCGCCAGGCTCTTGCGCAGCACGCTGCCGACCTGGTCACGGGCCATACCGATCGACCAGCCCAGGCAGATCACCGCAGCGATCACCGCCAGGCCCAGGGCAATCAGTGGCTCGCCAAGAAACTTGAGGGTCAGCGCCAGGGTGCTTTGCGGTGCCAGGGCGATCTTGGCCAGCGTGCTGCCCAGCATCAGCAGCACTGGCAGCAGGATAATCAGCAGCGATACGGCAAAACTCGGCTTGCGCCGGATCTCGACCTTGGCAGTGAACAGCGCACCCAGTTCGGCGGGCTCCTGTACATCCAGGCGTTTCGACAGCCAGATACCATACAGCGGGCCGGCGAGGATCACCGCCGGCACGGCGATGCACAGGCCCAGCAGCATGGTCATCCCCAAGTCTGCATGCAGGGCGCTGACCGCGATCAGCGGCCCCGGGTGGGGAGGCATCAAGGCGTGCAGGGTGGTCATCCCGGCCAGCGCCGGGATCGCCACCTTGAGCAGCGGCTGTTCAGACTGGCGGGCGATGACGAAGATCACCGGCACCATCAGCACCAGGCCGACCTCGAAGAACAGCGGCAAGCCGATGACCATCGCCACCAGCGCCATCACCCAGGGCAGCGCCTTGCCGCGGGCATGGCGCAACAGGGTAGAGGCAATACGGTCGGCGGCCCCGGACTCGGCCATCAGCGCGCCCAGCATCGCGCCCAGGGCAATGATGATCCCGGCCTCGCCCAGCAGGCTGCCGGCGCCCTTGCCGAAGGCTTTGGCTACTTCTTCTGGTTGCAGGGCCGCGCCCAGGCCCGCCACGAAGGTGCCGATCAGGATCGATAGGAAGGGTGGTAGCTTGGTGACGCTGATGAGCACGATGATGCTGGCAATGGCCGCCAGGCAACAGAGCACCAGGCGGGTGTCGTGGGCAAGCCACGTGGCATGAGAAAGATCCAACGGAAACCCCTTCTTGTAATGTCTTGTTACGTGTTTGGAAGGAATATACCCGATGGATTCATATAGACGACTAGCTGATCCGGTTTTTCAGGGCTGGAACACATGAAAGTTTTTTCAGAAACCGCGTAACCCTGCATCCTTGCCGCAAACCTGCTAAAACAGGCCGCCGCGCTCTGCGCAGCAGCCCCACCACCGAGGAGAGACCCATGATCAAGACCGGCGATTCACTGCCTGACATCAGGCTGTACGGCTACAGCAACGGGGAGGGCGCCTGTGCGATCGGCCCGAATGCCTTTTCCATCCTCGAGCGCTGCAAGCAACGCAAACTGGTGATTTTCGCCTTGCCCGGCGCCTTCACACCCACTTGCTCCGAGCGTCACGTCCCCGGCTATGTCGCTGCGGCCGATGCGCTCTTTACTGCGGGTATCGACGAAATCCTCTGCGTTTCCGTCAACGATGCCTTCGTCATGAATGCCTGGGGAAACAGCCTGCAGGTGGGCGATGCGGTGAAGATGATCGGCGATGGCAATGGCGAATTCGCCAAAGCCCTGGGCTTGAGCCAGGACCTGACGGCCCGCGGCATGGGCCATCGTTCCCAGCGTTACGCGATGCTGGTCGAAGATGGCGTGGTCAAGCACCTCGCGGTCGAGGCGCCCGGCAAGTTCGAGGTCAGCGATGCCCAGAGCATGTTGAAGTGGGTTCAACAGCTCAGCGTTTAGCCGTTTGCGGCCCACACGTTCATGATGAGCGCCCTGCGCCAATTGCCGTAGGAAATTTCCTACATAAATAGCGCTCAGCCGTAGAGAAGATTCCCCTCGGCCATAGTGGCCTAATCGGGAGTGTT
The DNA here is from genome assembly GCA_014268975.2 of Pseudomonas wayambapalatensis. Classification (GTDB taxonomy): domain Bacteria; phylum Pseudomonadota; class Gammaproteobacteria; order Pseudomonadales; family Pseudomonadaceae; genus Aquipseudomonas; species Aquipseudomonas wayambapalatensis. The sequence continues at coordinate 2,984,310 of CP077096.1, forward strand.
TTATGTGGGCACGTAATATTCAATTTGCATCGGCGATGCTTGCTGTCGCCTTGCTCAACGGCTGCGCCTCTATCATTGGTGACTCAAAGTATCCGGTTACTATTGCCAGTACTCCGCCGGAGGCATCTTTCGATATTGTGAACAGGTCGGGGCAGGTCATCTACAACGGCGTTACGCCTACGGTTGTCACCCTGCAGTCGGGTGAACGCTACTTCCGCGGTGAAACCTACACGCTGCGGTTCAAGAAAGAGGGATACCCTGACAGGCAGGTTGAGCTCGACTCGAGTGTCAGTGGATGGTACTGGGGGAACCTTCTGTTAGGGGGCGTCGTCGGTATGCTGATTGTCGACCCTATTACCGGAGCCATGTACAAGCTGCCAGATCGCGTCTCTACAGACATGGGAGCAAAAGTAAGCACCGCCCCTAACCCACTGCAGATATCGACAGTCGATGATTTGAGCCCCGAGCAGCGAGCCCAACTGGTACAGATCAAATAAGGACCTTTAGCTCGGTGCAGCGTCGTTCCTGTGCGGATTGGATGACGGTGCTCAGGGCTTGGGCTGGGCGGCGCTGATAGCGCTGGCCCTGCCCACCACCAATGGCCTGCGCGGAGAGATACTTGGACGTGGTCCAGCACTTGCGACGCATTGCACAGGGCCTGATTGATTGAAGGACGATCGGCAAATTCAGCGTTTGCCGAACACCTGGAGAACCGAAAATCAAAAACAAGATGCTTCTTCCGCCCGCCCAAGATGCCTCTTGTTCAGCTCTCGCCCCCACGATTCATACAATTTCCTTGCGCTAAATCAAGGCGCTATCTGCCTGATCCAACACTGCAAGGAAGTTTTATCCCAATGAAAGCAATTAAGTTTCTGATGCTCGCTTCGGCCGCGTGCGCTATCTCCAGCACCGCCATGGCAGCGGACGGCACCATCAACTTTACCGGGGAAATCGTCGCGGCTTCTTGCGTCGCTTCGGCCGGTGCGGGCTCCACCGTAGGTGGCGGTCCTGGCAAGCAGATCGTCGACGTGAACCTCGGCAAGGTGAGCATGGACGCCATCAACGGGGCAGGCGAAGGCAACATCGCTGCGGGCACCGCCATCAACCTCAACCTGGACTGTGGCAACACCGCCGCAGGCCTGACCACCATCAAATTCGGTTTCGATCCGATGTCCGGCTCGGGCGTAGATCCGAACAACAATAGCCTGCTGAAGATCACCGGCACCGCTGAAGGTGTGGGCATCGGCATGTTCGACGACAGCAACAAGCTGCTCAACATGTCCGGCAACGAGCAGTATTCCGCTCCGTTGATCGTAGAGGGTGAAGGCTCAGAGGCCAAGTACTCCGCCAACATGCGCCTGCGTGCTTCGTACGTGGGTAACGGCGCCAAGCTCAAGCCCGGCACAGCGAACGGCACCCTGCCGTTCACGCTGACCTACGAGTAATCGTTCCCAAGAGAGGGGGACGCATCCCCCCTCGCTTTTCTGCGAGTCACTGATGAATACCGGTCACTTTGTTCGAATCTATCTCTTTTTAATGCTGATGATGACCTCTAGCGTTTCTCTCGCCGGCATACAGGTCGGTGGTACCCGTGTGATCTTCCCTGCGTCGGATCATGAAGCCTCGCTTCAAGTTCGTAATGAGGGCACCGACGACATCATGATCCAGTCGTGGATCGAAGCTGGCCCGGAACAGGCCGATCGCGATATCCCGTTTGCGATCACACCTTCCCTGGCCCGACTGAGTCACCGCAAACAACAGATGTTGCGTATCTTCTATCAAGGCAAAGGGTTGCCCGAAGACCGTGAGTCGGTGCTCTGGGTGTGCGTGCAGGAAATTCCTCAAGTCAGCGAACTGGATAATACGCTGCAAGTTGCCTTTCGCCAGCGCTTGAAGTTGTTCTATCGCCCCAATGGCTTGCCAGGCACCGCTGACGAAGCGGCCAGCACCCTGAAATGGAACATTCTGAAGACAGCCGGCAAAACTATTTTGCTGGCAACCAACGATTCTGCCTTTCACGTGTCCTTCGCCAAAATCGCGATTGTTGCGGGCAACAAGGAGTACGCCGTCGAGCCAACCATGGTTGGCCCACACGATGCCCAGAGAATGGCCATCAAGGACATGCCTGCAACAGCCGGTGGTGAGGCGGCGATCGCCTGGGAGTCCATCAATGACTACGGCGCACTGATCGAGCACAAAGCCTCCATCAAGTTCTGACGCTGCCGCTGCGTACCTGCCTTTATTTCATCGCGTACTTCACATGGGGATTTCCCTGGGACGCTTCGTGCACAGGAAGTAGCGTTTTGACGGAATTCGACCTCATTCCATGAATATCAAAAAACACAACAGGAAGTCTCGGAAGGCGCACGCAAGAAAAATATCAGGCCACTACCTTTCGTGCCTGGCGGCTGCGGGCATGCTGGGGGCTTCCAGCGTCAGCGCTGCGCAATTCAACCCCATGTTTCTCAAAGACAAAGGCGCCAAAGTCGACCTCCGTTTCTTTGAGCAGTCCAATGGCGTGGTGCCTGGCGACTACAGCGTCGATATTTATCTGAACCAACGCCTTAACCGACGCGAGGATATTTCGTTTGCCGCAGACGAAGACGCCCCCAAGGCCGATGCACACCCGATCCTGAAAGTGGGCCTGCTGCGTGAGATGGGCATTGATATCGAACGCCTGCAACGAGAAGGCATCGTCTCGCAAGAGGCTACCGAGGACGATCCGGTCAATCTGCTGCGCCTGGAAGATGCTGCGGTAGAAATGGATGTCGCCAACTTGTCGCTGTCCATCAGTGTGCCGCAGGCGTATATCAAGCGCCGTTCGCGCGGGTACGTCGATCCTTCGCTGTGGGATGACGGTATCACCGCTGCGTTCAGCAACTATCAATTGAACCTCAACCGCAACAGTGGTGGCGGTATCCAAAGCGACTACGGCTATCTCGGCTTGCGCAGCGGCTTCAACCTGGGCCAATGGCGCCTGCGCAATCAATCGTCGATCAGCCAGAGTACAGGCACATCACGCAAATTCTCCAGCAACCGCACTTACCTGGAGCATGACGTCACTTCGATCAAAGGGCGTTTCGCCATCGGCCAGCTCTACAGCAATGGCGATATCTTCGACAGCAGTCGCTTCCGCGGTTTTCAGCTTGGCTCGGACATTGGCATGTTGCCCGACAACGAGACAGGCTATGCGCCGGTGGTGCGTGGTATTGCCGAAACCCATGCTACCGTCGAGGTGCGCCAGAACGGTTACGTGATCTACTCCACGACCGTCTCGCCGGGCGCCTTCGAGATTCACGATATCTACCCCGGCGGCTCCAATGGCGACCTGGAGGTCACCATCATCGAGTCCGATGGCCGTGAGCGCAAATACACCCAGGCGTATTCCTACCTGCCGGTGATGGTGCGCGAAGGGACGTTCCAGTACAGCTTGTCGCTGGGCAAATACGACAGTGAAGGCATGAAATCGCCCAAGCTGATGCAGGGTACGGCGGTCTATGGCGCCACCGACAACCTGACCACCTATGGGGGCATACTCAACTCTGATGGCTACAACGCCTTCAACGTTGGCCTGGGCCTCAATACCGGTCTCGGTGGCATGTCACTGGACATCACCAACAGTCAATCGCACCCCGATCACGGTGATGCGAAAACCGGTCAGAGTGCACGCTTTCTGTATTCCAAGACGCTCAGCAGTACCAATACCACGTTCACCATGGTGGGCTACCGCTACTCGACCTCGGGCTATCGCACCCTGAGCGAGCACATCCAGGAGTCGAGCGACGTCAACCAGGAGCGCTTTGTCAGCAGTCGCCCCAAAAGTCGACTGGACCTGAACATCAACCAGAATATCGGCCGTGGCTCGGTATTCGTCAGTGCTGGCGAGACTAATTACTGGAACCGCGCCGGTAGCACGCGGCGCCTGCAATTGGGTTACAGCGGCAACGTCGGTGATGTCAGCTACAGCATTACCGCGTCACATATTCAAGAGGCTGGCAGTTCACGCGAGTCCGACAATCAGTTGGCATTCGCCATCAGTATTCCGTTTGGCTCAAGTACACGGTCGCAGCGCGTGTACAGCAACTTCAGCCGTTCGAACAATGAGGGCGACAGCCTGCAAACCGGGGTTTCTGGATATCTCGACGATGCCGGAAAGCTCTCTTACGCCGCCCAGGCCGGTACCGCCGGCAGCGAACATTCCGGCAGTGTCGGGCTGGGCTGGGATGGGCCGAAGGCCAAAGTCTCGGGCAACTACGCCATGTCGGGTACGACTCGCCATCTGGACGTGTCGGCGACAGGCTCGGTGGTGGCCCATAGTGGCGGCGTGACCTTCGGACAGCCTGTGGGGGAAACCTTCGCCCTGGTGGAGGTGCCAGGAGTCAAGGGCGCCAGTGTCAACAATTCTTCCGCACGTACGGACAGTGCCGGCTACGCCATCGAAAGCTACGTGCAAGCCTACCGTTTCAACGACATCGGGCTCGACACCCAGACCTTGGGCACCGACGTGGATGTGCTTGATACCTCTACCCGGGTCGTGCCGCGCCGTGGGGCTGTGGTCAAGGCACGCTTCGAGGCTTCATCGGGGCGACGAGTACAGATTGACCTGAAGCTGAGCAACGGCAGGAAGCTACCATTCGGTGCCCGGGTCGAGGACGAGGGCGGGAAGTTGCTGGCCGTCGTCGACAACCTGTCCCGAGCACTTGTCTTTGGCATCAAGAATGAAGGCGACTTGAAAGTGAAGTGGGCGGACGGTGTTTGCCTGGCGCCTTACCGCTTGCCCCCTCAGGACAAAGCGCTGACCTACGACCAGATAAGTATCAATTGCAATGTGCAGGTTGATCAGGGAGTAAAGAGTTGAAACATGCATTTCAGATAATCGTGGCCATGCTTGCCATGACAACGAACAGTCCGGCGGTTGCTGATAATTCCGCCAAGTGCTATTGGTGTATTTAAGCAAGCCGCCGGTTTCAACGCTAACTATGCCCGCTAAGGCAACGAAAAGATGACGTCCGGCAGAGCGGACGCGGTGCTGAACGACATACTCAACCATAACTGACGCCAGGCAGGGCGCCTGGCGCCCTGCTCGGAACACGCTTCACGCTGCAAAGTCGTTGCCGTGCAGCGCAAGCCAACGCCGCAGGGCGTCAACCGACATGGGCCGCGCACGCAGATAGCCCTGACCAACCCCCACCCCCAGCTGCGCAAGGCAGCGACGCTGATCCTCGGTTTCTATCCCTTCCACTACCAGACGCAAGCCCAGTTCCTTGGCCAGACTCACGGTAGTGCGCACGATACTGCGCTGCCGCGGCGACTTGAGCAGCTCTCGAATGAGTTCGCCAGCAAGCTTGATTTCATCGAACGGCAGTTGGCATAGGCGCAACAACGAAGACTGACCCGTTCCGTAGTCATCGAGTGACAAGCGTACGCCGAGTTGGCGAAGACGTATGGCGTTCTGCACGCAAAAGTCGCTGAGGACCGCTGGGCCATCCTCGGTGATTTCCAGCGTTATCCATGACAAGGGCAGGGGGTGTTCGCGCAGTCGGGCAATCAAGCGCTCGACTGACGAAGCGTTGGCCAATTGAGGCAAGCTCAGGTTGAAAGCGACGGGGGATTTACGGCCATCGCGATACAGTTCGATCTGACACGCCAAGCCTTGATCGAGCAACGCATGCAGCAAGTCATCGAGCAGATGCTTGTGCGCCATCGCCGGGATGAATGTGGCCGGCGTCAACAGCCCTAGCTCAGGGTGCTGCCAACGCGCGAGGACCTCCAGAGCACCGACGGCACCGCAGCTCAGGTCGAACTGGGGCTGGACGTAAGCGCGGAATTGGCCATGAAGCAGGGCTTTGCGGATCTCGAGTGCATCGCACAGATCTGCCTGTGACGACGCGGTATGCTGCTGCGTGTCGGGAGCAGATTTTGTCAGGTTGGGTGGGGTGTACATGGGTTGGAACCTGGTTCATATCATCCGCAAAAAGGGTATGCGAATGAGCGAACCAACCCTTCGAGACGGCTCTGCAATGAGGGCGGGAAAGTTCTTGAATGCGCTCACGATGCCATCAGCGCATGGGGGCGTTCACAGTCATGGTTGCGCGAGGGTGCTATTGATGCCATCCAGGCATGCGAGCAAGGCTAGCCCGGTTTGCGCAACATTGTCGGCCAGCCCCTGCGCAGCCTGTTCCTCCAGCTCTACGCAATGTTCCAGCAGCGCCTGATGATTAAGTAGATAGGCAGTACCCTTGAGCTTGTGGGCGATGCGCCGTGTGGCTGGCAAGTCTTGCGCTGCCAGTGCCTGGCGCAACGCATCGGCCTCATGCTGGTTACTCAAGGTGACCTGTTCGGCCAACCGGGCGCGGATGTCGCTCTTCCACGAGGGGCGCTCGCTCGCCTGTGATTGACTATCACCAAACATGGGAATCAACTGGTTGAGCGCAGCCAGGTTGGTGGGTTTGGCCAGTACCCGATCCATGCCCGCATCGCCACAGGCCTGCTGCACAGCCGGTTGTGCATCCGCGGTGAGCCCTATGATGCGGCAGGGCTTCAGCCCCCGACCTTGCTCCAGCCGACGAATCGCGCGGGTCAATTCGATACCGTCCATTTCCGGCATGTTGCAGTCGGTGATGACGATGTCGATATCCTGTTCGCTCCACACTGCCAGCCCTTCGAGGCCGTTACTCGCGGTGAGCGGGCGATGGCCCAGGTAGCTGATCTGCTGAACCAGCAGGTACTGGCTAGGCAGGTGATCCTCGACAATCAGTACGGTGAACAGCTCATCTGCCTGGCGAACGGAAATCTCGCTCGTACCCGGCAACGTCGCTGTATCGACGATCACCCGGTCGAGCTCGAGGGAAAACCGCATCGTGGTACCTTTGCCCATTTCGCTTCGCGCTTGCAGCTTGCCTTGCATGAGCTCGCACAGTGAATGGCTGATCGCCAAACCCAGGCCAGCACCGGAGTTGGCATCACCGATCACACCCTCTACCAGGTAGAACGGCTTGAACACCAAGTCCAGCTGCGCGGTAGGAATACCCACTCCGCTGTCGGTAACACTGACCTCGAAGCGCAATTTGAAATGATCGACGGCTTGTACCGAACAGGTAAGTTCGACACTGCCGTGATCGGTAAACTTGATGGCATTGCTTAACAGGTTGGACACGATCTGCTTGATCTTCAGCGCATCGCCCCATACCTGCTGCGCCGCTAACGGATCGATGTGCATGCAAAGGCGCAGATGCTTCTGCCGAGCGAGCCCGGAAAATACATTGCCCACTGACTCCAGCAATGTCTTCATGCACATGGGCTCAGGGGTTAAAACCAGCTTGCCCGACTCGATGCGCGAGATGTCGAGAATGTCGCCGATCAACGCCAGCAGGCTGGTTGCCGATTCGTAGGCAATGTGTAGCGATTGATCGTTGAGTTCGGCATCGCCCTTGCGGGTCAGCACCAGTTCCAGCATGCCGAGGATGGCGTTGAGCGGCGTACGGATCTCGTGGCTCATGGTCGCCAGGAACACCGTCTTTGCGCGGCTGGCGCGGTCTGCAGACTCCTTGGCGTCCTGCAACTCATCCAGCAAGCGCTGGCGCTGCTGCAGGTCCCGGCGTTTGCGACGAATACGCCGGCGTTGCGCGAATATCAGTCCGCCCGCGATAACCAGCATCAACCCCAGCGCCTCGAAGGAATGCCGGATATATGAGGCGATACCTTCCCAGTACCTGTCGTCGGTTGCCGAGTTGGCTCGCCAGCGACCAATGATCTGCAGATTCTCGCGTGGTGAAATGCCCAGCATCGCTTTGTCGAGGATTGATATGAACACCGCCTGATCCTGCGGTGCTGCGAATACGATGCGTACGCCGGGTCCGGCGAAGACGCCACCGATCTTCAAGCTGTTTTCGTATTTGTAGGACAGGTAGTACCGCGCCACATTGGCGGGTGCCAACACCATGTCGGCATCGCCTTCGCGGACCAGCTTAAAGGCTTCGCCCATGGTCTCGGTCTGTTTGAACACCAGGTTCGGATACTGGTTTCCGAGCATTCTTCGGTCGATGTAACCGTCTGCAACCGCCACCACTGCATGGGTGTTTTGATCGGGTGCATCGCGGGTTTCATCCTGACGCTGGACGAACAGGTAGGGCGCAGACGTCAGTGGCCGGGTATGCAGGTAGGGGAGGGAGGATGGCGGTGTCTCGGGAAGAATGCTCAGGGTCGTCCGCCCTTGGCTGAGTAATTCATTGGCCTCGCGGATAGAGCTGACACGTTGGATCTCGAAGTGGATCCCGGCCTTGCGCCGAATGATGTCGAGCACATCGGACGCTACGCCATTGAAACGGCCACGGCTGTTGAAGAAAGCGTAGGGCGCCAGGTCTTCACTGACTGCCAGTTTTACCGTGGAAGCTCGCTCCAGCCAGGCACGCTCGGCGCTGGTGAGGCGATTACGGAAATCGGTGGGGTTGCAGTCTTCGATGTCACCCCAGAAGTGCTGGGCATTGATGATCTGGCAGCGGGTCAAGCCGCCCAGCGCACGATCCAGTATCCCCTTCAATACATCATCGCCCGGTCGGATGCCGAAACCTACTTCGATATCGGGCAGCGTTGCGCTCTGGTTGATCACCAACTGGCTGCTGAACAGTTGGCTGGACAGGTAATGCGTGGCGAGGGTGTCGCCGAGAAACACATCGTTTTCCCCGGTCATGACGGATGCCATTGCCTGGAACTCGGAGGCGTAGTGCTGGAAACGGCCGGTACCTCCGGTACTTTTGAATAGCGCAAGAACCATGGGGTTGGAGAATGCAATGCGTGTCTTCGCATTACGGCTGCTGTATTCACGCAAGTCACCCGCTTCGGAAAACAGCGCCAGTTCAGTCAGTATGTAAGGGGCACTGAGGTTGAACTGCTGACTTTTGGCCATCAGGCGACTAACGTTGTTGACCATATCGATGCGCCCGTCGCGCAACGCGTCATACATAGCGTCCCGGGTGGCAAAGGTGCGCAGCCGAATGGTAACGCCCAATCGCCGCTGCAGGGTCGCGAGATAGTCGGCCATCAGCCCTTCGAACTGGTGATTTTCTGTAAAGATGCGATACGGCGGCAGCGGTTCTTCGGTAACCCCCACGACCAGTACCCGCTTCTGTGCAAGCCACCGTCGCTCAGGTGCGGATAGCTGCACCTTCAGTTCATTGAGCGATTGACGGCCAACGGGCTGCAGGTCCTGAGCCTGCGCCAGGTTGCCAGAAGCATGGACCAAGAGCAGTACCAGCAGAACAGAGTCTAGACGGCGCAGATGTCGTTTCACAGAATGGTAGTCAGATAATGGCGTGTTGGCGGGCGATTTCGGCCAGCTCAACCACGGAAGCCACGCCGAGCTTGCTTTGAATACTGACCTTGTGGCCACTGACCGTTTTGTTGCTCACGCTAAGACGGACTGCGATCTCGCCATTGGACATTCCCTCAGCCAGCATCCTGAGCACCTGCATCTCTCTGTCAGTGAGATCGTCGAGGGTTGTCGCGGGAGTGCTGCCAAGCAATGGCATGGCGGCTTTGGGGAAAAATATGTAGCCGTCGGCGATTGTTTCCACCGCTTGAACCAGCTTGCCAGTCGCCTCGTTCTTGCTCACGAATCCACTTGCTCCTGCATGCAGGCAGCGGGCAGCGTAGCTTTCTTTGGCCTGGGAGGTGTACACAAGTACCCGGACATCGAGCTTTTCTCTCCTGATGCGTTTGAGCACGCTCAGGCCATCGACCTTCTCCAACCCGATATCCAATATGACAATGTCGGGTTTGAGCGACTCAATCATTCGCAAGGCGTCGACACCGTCGGCGGTCTCGCCCACTGCCTCGAAGCCAATGGGCTCGAGCGCTTGGCGGATGGCTTGGCAAATCAATGGGTGATCATCGACGATCAGGACTTTTTTACTCATATCATCACCGGGTTATGCGCGTTGACGGTCCGATTACAGCAGGGCGGTGCTTCGACACAATCTTATCTCACGATGCCCCCGACTCATGACTCATTTATCGCGGCAACGGATTTTCGAGAGTTTTTCACGCGCCAGACAAGACGTTTCTTGTGCCTGGCACAGATGCCTGCGTGCGAGGCGTAGTCACTATTTGCCGATGTGCGTCTGTAGAGCTCTCGTGTCGCCAGAACATGCATGACCTTCTACCCCGTTAATTTGGGCGGTGGCTGATCTTTATCTTCGGCGGTGCTATGAAGCGTTGGGGCTTCGGCATCCTTGAGCAGATCAACTGTAGCCAAGGCCGAGAAGCGCTCCTTCAGAAACTGCTCGACCATACTGATCTGCGGGACGCGGGCGAGGTAGGCGCTTTCTACAGTGCCACACGACTGCTCTATCTGCACCATCGAGTCTGCAACGCCGTAAATCATGGCATGGCGTACACCCGGCAATAAGTTACCGAAACCGCACGTGGGAATGTCGGACTGCTGAAAATCCATCTCGCTCATGATCAGTAAGTCAAAATGCATTTTATCGTTACCTGCCACCGAATAAAGCTCGTCAAACGAGCCTACCGGCAACACCTGAAATTGCCCAAGTCCGTTAAGCAGGCGTTCCAACAACAAACGATGGATATGATAAGGATTGAACACGATGATCCGCGCAACGGGCATGCCATTCTCCGAATGAAATAAATAGGGTGGACAGGTGCTGACGGGGTCAAACAGTCGGTAGTCTGGAATTCACGAATTTGCCGAGGCCTGGAGGAAGTCATTCAGATCACTGAGAAGCGTCTCGACGGACTGATACAGTTCATCGACGACTTTCGCAAACGCTGCATTGTCAGGTCTTGAACAAGCCGCTTGCAATTGATCACAGGCGGTGATCACGCGCTTGGCCATTATGATTCGTGCTACCCCCTTCATGCGATGGGCCAAGTCATATAAGCCGATATGGTCGTCCAAGGCGAACAACTTGAGAATATGCCGTAAATCTTCCTCGCTCTCGCTGATGATGTCATGCAGTAACTTATTCATGAGCCCGGTATCGTGACTGGCGAGTTGCGTCAGGTTGGTAATGTCAAAGCTTGTCTGATCTTGGGGACAATCGTGCGCTGGGTCGCGTGCGTCGAACGGCGTTGCCAGGTGTTGTAGGCGTTTTGCCAAGTCATCCAGGCTGACTGGCTTGAACAGACAGTCATCCATTCCTGCTGCCTTGCACATCTCCACTTCGCGCGCCTGCGCATTTGCGGTAAACCCTAGGATCAGGCAAGGGGGGCTGTCTGATGCTTTCTCCACGTGACGGATTTTTTTGGCCAGGTCGTAGCCGTTCAGGATGGGCATGTTGCAGTCTGTGAACACGACGTCGTAACCGCCCGTGCTCCAGGCACGAAAACCACTGACACCGTCAACTTCATCGGCGACCTGATGGCCTAGGTAGATCAGTTGTTGGGTGAGCAACAAGCGATTGGCCGGATGATCATCTACGACCAGAATCTTCAGCTCGCGACTCATAGGCATCTCCAGGATGCTGATCGCGTTCCTTATTTCGGGTGGTGCAGCTTCCACATTCAGCGTAAGTTCAACCTCCGTACCTTGTCCAAAAACACTTCGAAGATTCAAGCTGCCCCCCATCATCGAACACAGTGCCTTGCTGATATTCAACCCCAATCCTGAGCCCGCTGAAAGTGACGCGCTATCAGCACCGACCTGGCTAAAAGGTGTAAACAGCTTTGGTATATCTTCGGCCGCGATACCTACGCCGGTATCACGAACATAGACGCTCAATGACAATTGACTGGTGCTCCACCGATGCGCATTGGCCTCGACGGTGACACCGCCCTGTGCAGTGAACTTGATCGCATTGCTCAACAAATTGGAAAGGATCTGTTTGAATCGCAAGGGATCTATAAACACCTCGCATTCGGCCAACGTATCAACCTTGACCTCCACACTGAGACCTTTCTGCCGAGCGAGGCCGTCAAAAACGCGCGTGGTCGAAATGATCAGATCCTTCAGCACCACGCGCTCAGGTGCGAGCGTCAGATGGCCCGACTCGACGCGTATGATGTCCAATGTATTCCCGATGATACCTACCAGGCTCTTCGAGGAATCGTAGGCGACCTCGATCGCCAGTCGATCAAGCACTCCTTGCCGGGCTTTGATCATGGCAAGTTCCAACATGCCGACGACCGCATTCATCGGTGTCCTGATCTCATGGCTCACAGTCGCCACAAATTTCGTTTTAGCTTGGCTGGCACTATCGGCCTCGTGCTTGGCTTCGATGAGTTTCAAAAGTAACGCTTCACGCTCTGTGACATCGATCCATCCACCAATAACCCCCTTGATCACGCCATCATCATCCTGGTAGGGCACAATCCAATGGAACGCGGTAATCGAGCGCCCCCCCGGGAGGTACATTTTCATGTCCTCCGAATAGTGTTCGCCTTCCGCCATCACATGCAGGTATCGATTCTGAAAGGCGCTGGCGTACTCCGGCGGTATGAACGAATAGTCGGTCAGGAGCGTACCCGTGACATCGCTCGATGATTGCCCTGTTTCAGCCAGGTAACGTTGATTGCAGGTAAGCAGACGTGCAGATCGATCCCTGACATAGATAGAGTGCGGAAGACTATTGATCAGCGTCTCCATGAACTTCATTTGAGACCGCAGCGCTTTTTCAGCGATGGCGCGCTGGTTGATCAGTCGCCGAAGGTACAGGATCCAGGCAATGGCGACCGCGAGAAGAAGAACAGCCGACACTATCCAGCGGACGTAGATACTGCGCGCAGCGACCAGCTCGGTTCTATCGATAGCCACATCACCGCCCCATCGACTGGTCAATGCCCTCAGTCGTTCCGGAGTAAGTGATGCAATCGCAGCATCAAGAATGGAATAGAGAACCTTGCTTTCAGGGCGTGTCCCCAGCGCGAAGTGAGAATATTTTCCATCCACAACATTGACGATGCGAAAATCGTTCCTCTGCTCTTTGGCAAGCGCATACTTGGCCGTTGCAAAATTTCCGATACTGGCATCCACCTGCTGTGCTCTGAGTAACTGAAGAGAGGTATAGATATCGTCGGAGGCTACCGGTATGACGTCCGGGTATTTTTTTCTCAGATAATCCAGGAATTCAAGATTATTAGTGTTAAAAGCAACGCGACGCCCAGCCAGATCAGAAATCTGGGTGATCGATGTATCCGATGCTCGTGAAATCAGAACTCTCGGGGTTGAAAGAAACGCGCGGGTGTACAGGATTCCAATATCGGATCGAATACCGGATAAATTGAGTACGATATCGACCTCGCCCTTGGCGAGCTTAGTTCTGACCTCTTTTCCCGATGCGCACTCTACGATGGTAAAATGTAACCCGGTGACCTCGCTTATGTATTCGAACACATCGGCAGCGATACCTCGATAGGCATAGTTTCGATCGTGAAAGGAGATGGGCGGGTAGTCGGTGACTAGACCAATTTTCACGGGGGAACTTTCAGTAATCCAGCGCCGCTGTGCGGGAGTCAAATTCAGCTCAGAGGGCGGGGAATAGGTGATCGAAGCACCGGTCCAGCGCTGTATGATGCCTGCTTGTTTCTCTTGGTTGACAGCCGATAACACCAGGTTAACAGCGCGCTGCAGATGTGGATCGGTTCGACGAAACCTGAAGTGTGTTGTACTCGAGACGCCTTCGATCGGGCTCAAATACAGACCAGAAAAAAAATTGGTGTTGATCACGTGCGCGGCATCCAGTGCGCTACCCACAAAGCCATCCACCAACTCGAATTTGACAGCCGCAATCGCTTCCAGTGGGCTGGGATAACTTATAATTTTCGCGTTGGGGTATGCCTTTTGCTGGGCGGCCTGCATAGTCGATGACGCGACGGAAGACAAATGAAGCGTCCGTTGTGAAGCGCTGAGGGGCGGGATGGTTTTCTGTCGTGTCACGATCACATTGGGATCCACCCAGTAAGAAGACGATTCAATAAAGGACGCTGTAGGCTCTCGTTGCCGTCCCGCAGGCCCCAACATGTCGACTTCACCGTTAAGTAGGGCCGTCTGAGCCGCCGCTTCATCAACATATCGTTGCACGCGAACTTCCACACCTAGTGCGTCGGCGATCAGCTCAAGATAATCGGCCGTGATACCACCGTACTCACCCTTTAATGTTCTTATCTCTAGAGGCGGAGCTCCCGCCAGGGAGGTACCAAACCGGAGGGTTTTATTTTTCTGTAACCACGCCTTGTTGACAACGGTGTCCAAGTGTCTAAGGGGTACCATGTGCGATTGACCATTCAGCGGTAACGACTCGACGGCGTCGTTTGCGGCAAATGAATGCCATGCCAAGTTCCACAGCGCCAAGACGCACAGTAGGCCGGTTCGATACTTCATTTAAATTAAGTTATTTCGTTTGGCGAAATCAGCAAGGTAAACGACTGACCGTACTTCGAGCTTTTCGGCAAGTCGAGTTTTATAGGTGCTGACCGTCTTGTTGCTCAACAGCATGGCGTCACCGATTTCCTTATTGCTGAAGCCACGCGCCAGCTGCTGTAAAATAGCGAGCTCCCGGTTTGAAAGATTCTCGATCATCAACCGTTCGGATTTCTCGGTGTCCGTCCGACACACAGAACTTGTCGGCAGCTCGGGGAAGAACGGATAGCCACTCATGATGGCCCTGACCGCTCTACGCAGTTCCGCAAAATCGCCAGTTTTACACACATAACCGGCGGCGCCGGCCTGCATGCACCGACGAGCAAAAAAGCTTGGCTCCTGCGACGTGAAGATCAATACCTTGGTGGTCAGTCCATAGGTGCCTATACGCGTCAGGACCTCCAAGCCATCTAACATTGGCATTGCGATGTCCAGCACCAATAGCTGAGGGGCATGCTCGCGCACCATCTGCACCGCCTCAGCCCCATCCCCGGTTTCAGCGACTATATCGAATTTCTCTTCCTGCAAGAGCATACGTACGCCCACACGAATAACAGGGTGATCGTCCACAATCATCGCTTTCACATCTATTCCTCTGCACTGCCAAGCCACCAAGCCACGGAGAGCGTCAGGCTCTCGCCACGAGCACGGCAAGCATAGGTCAGATCTGATCTACATAAATGTAGGAAATTTCTTACGGTATGCCGGTTCATTCTCGTGCTGCGCGGTCAAGCTCGTTCGCAGGGTGTGCCTACGCTCCAGCAGGTTTATCTGCAGCGCGAGCGGCATGAAACGGAAGAAGCCGACTCGTTTTTCATCTCGCGCCGCTTGGGAAATTTCCTACAGATGCACCAGCCTTTCCTGCTTACAGTGCCGCCAGAACGATTTGAGCGCCCCTCTCACTCCTCTCCTATAGGGATTTGAAATACCGTGGAACGTCAATTCCCAACATTCGGCAGAAGCGATCTGGGAGTCAGGGCTGCATCAGACTCTACGGAGCTGGAGCTACCTCTCGTCGCTGATATCAAGCGAGGCTTGGAGTCGCAGGAATTTAAGGCATTCATACAGCCCAAGATCCATCTGCTTGATCGTCAGGTCGTGGGCGGTGAGCTGCTGGCCCGCTGGAACCATCCTGTCAGGGGTGTTCTTGCAGCCGGGGAATTCATCCCCGTGATGGTGCGGCATGGGCTGGTCGATTCTCTGTTCTGGACGTTGTTCGAGCAGGGGCTGTCACTCCAGAAGCGGTTGGAGCACACAGAGGCTTTGGTGCCCCTTTCCTTCAATTTACATCCGGTGCAACTGGCAAATAATGACTTGGTAGGGAGGTTGATTGCAGAAATAGACAGGTGTCGTGTCGTTCATAACAGCATCGTGTTTGAAATCTTGGAGTCTGCGACGCTCCCCAGCAGTTCCGCTGCCTACGAAAATGCACGGCATTTGAGGCGCGCAGGATGTGGATTGTCATTGGACGATTTTGGCTCAGGGTACTCAACGCTGGAAAGGCTGATCGTATTGCCGTTTACCGAGGTGAAACTCGATCGGGCATTTATCCAAAGGATTCAGGACGATTTTCAGGCTGAGGCGATTATTTCCTGTGTACTTGAACTTACGGAAAAGCTGGGTATGTCAATGGTCGTCGAGGGCGTCGAAACAGCTGCACAATGCCAGCATTTGATGCAGATCGGAGTGCATTATGCACAAGGGTACTTCTTTGCCCGCCCAATGCCTTCTGAGATGTTCGTTGAGTACTGCGGTAAGTTCGGTAGAGCCGTCCCTAATGTAGGGTCTCGCGTGTTCTGAATTAGGGGGGCAGACAGGCTTCTGTGGCGCCCCGTTAGTCAATGTGAAACGTCGGGATCATCGTGCCGCGAACATGAATCATTGAAGCTTTTAAATAACATTGGAAAACTTATGAAATTTTACCTCAAAACACTCGCGGCCGTGTCCGCCGCTATTGTATGTGCCCAGTCCGTAGCAGCCACCAATGTGTCAGGTGGTGTAATCTCTTTTAGCGGTATGATCACCGACACAACCTGCACGATCAATGGTGGCAAGAGCGCCGACTTTACTGTCGCACTTGCGCCGATCACAGTCGCAGACGCGGGGACGACGGTGGGTCCGATCGCGAAGAACAAAAAGTCGTTCTCTATGACGTTCTCAGGGTGTAATGCGGCCAGCAGTAGTGCAACGACCCCCGCGGCGCCGACTACGCCGCTGATCATGTATTTTTCGTCAGCGGACAATATCTCAACCGATGGTAAGTACCTGGTGAATACCTCGGTGAACGAAAGCGACGCGGCGGTAGCGAAAAACGTTGGTTTCTCCCTGAGTTTGCCTGGAGCGCAGACGCCGCTGCAATTGAACACGCCGTTCAACACCGGGATTACTGGCGCAAAGAAGTCTCCCGAATCAGACACCTTGGTGTTCGACGCTTACTACTACAAAACAAATACTGCAGCGGCGAGGGTAGGGGTCGTAAGCTCCAGCTTGATTTACACCATCTCGTATCTCTGATACGCCCTTCGAAGATCCAGGCCGCGACCGCAGGCCTGGTTTGAGGCACATAATGTTTAAGTTGCTCATAGGCGTGTGTTTAGTCCTGGGCTCGGCCTATGCCCAGGCAAACATAATCTTGAATGGTACGCGAATTATTTACCACGAACGCAAGGGTTTCGTATCCGTACAGTTGACCAGCACAGGGCCAGACGCCTCCTTGGTTCAGGCCTGGATTGACGACGGAGATGTCAACTCTACGCCTGAAACAGCGCACGTGCCTTTTCTATTATCCCCGCCGATCGTCAAAGTGCTTGGTCATGGCGGGCAACAACTCAGGATTGAAAAAACGGACGCAGCGTTGCCCAGCGATCGCGAAAGTATTTTCTATCTGAATGTGTTGGAGATACCTGCACTTCCGGATCACCTGAAGGAGCAAAATACATTGCAACTTGCGCTGAGAACGCGTGTCAAGCTCTTCTATCGTCCGGATGCCTTGAAATCCAGCCCTGACTTCAGCACTAAAAATATCAGGGCAGTGGCGCACGGTACGGGTGTGTCTATTTTCAATGACAGCGCTTATCACCTGACAATTGTACGCATTGCGGTCAAAGACTCGAGTGTCGAACTTGCGGGCGCAAGTATGATTGCACCTCATGCTTCGCTGGATATACCGGGTGAGCATAAACCTGTGCCGGGCGCTCAATATGTATTGACTTATGTTGACGACCTGGGTGCGTACCGAGATGAAGTGGTCACGTTGCGGTAACTTGATGGCCCACACAAAAAAAACAAAGGCCGCTGTTTTTTTCAGTGTGTTGCTGGGTTCTTCAATCATGATGCATGAGGTGCGCGCGGAGTTTTTTGACACCTCGCTTCTGGCGGGCAGGTCGAAAGAATCAGATCTTTCTCGATTCTTGAACGATGTGGAATTGCCTGCTGGCCAGCATACATTGGATGTTTATGTAAATGAACTATGGAAGGGGCGCTTCAAGGTCCTGCTGGGCACTGCCCGTGAGGATGTGAAAATCACCTCTACGGCAATCTCGGATTTGGGATTGGATACGTCTCTGGCATCACCCGTCGTTGGCGTTAGTGATTGGATTCCGATCAACCAAATTTCAGAGGGTGCAACCTTTGTATTGGATGTCAGTGCACAAAGTCTGCGCGTGAGTGTCCCTCAAGCCTATGTGCGACGTGCTGATGAAAGCTACATTGACCCGAAATTCTGGGACCCAGGTCTGCCAGCATTGCTGGTCAGCTACAATGCGGTCTATAACCGGTTGCAAACACAACGTACCAAGGCCGTGACCAACAACATCTATTCGGGCCTGAATGTTGGCGTGAATATCGGTGGTTGGCAGATTAGAGAATTTGGCTCGGTGCGTAAACGGTCCGCCGAGCAGGTGCAGTATCAGTCCAACCTTCGCTACGCGCAGAAAAATATTGCGCCGCTGAAGTCGGTGGTAAAAATTGGCGAATTTTATTCTGGCGGAGACTTATTTGACTCTGTCAAAACCAAAGGGGTCACCTTGTCTTCGGACATCAACATGCTCCCCCAGTCGATGCAGGCATTCTCTCCCGTTGTCCGAGGCACTGCCAGAACCAATGCACTGGTGATCGTGAAGCAGAACGGCAGCATTATCTATCAGGAAAACGTGCCGCCTGGTCCCTTCGTGATCGATGCCTTGCCACATACCGGTTCGGCGGGGGATCTGACCGCCATTGTTCAAGAGGCCACTGGAGAGATCACCTCATTCACAATACCCTTTTCGTCTGTGCCTAGCATGCTGAAAGCCGGTGTCAGTAAATACGCGTTGACGTTGGGCTCTGCGGTACAAGCCAATACGAACTATACGCCTGATTTTTTTCAGGCCACCTGGCAACGCGGTCTTGACAACCTCGCCACGGGCTATCTCGGCAGCACTGTCAGCAGCGAATATCAAGCCTACTTGGTCGGCGGCGCTTTTAATTTACCGGTGGGAGCACTCTCGCTGGATGTGACGCATGCGCGGACGAAGCTCAAACAGCAAGATTTCACCGGCCAGAGTATTCGAATCACCTACAGCAAACTGCTCGATGCCACGGATACCAATTTCACGCTGGGCGCTTTCCGTTACTCAAGCGCAGATTTCTATACGTTTGATGATGCGATTTATGCAACAGAAAACAATTTCAGCAAGGCTCGGAAAAAACACCAGGAACGCTTTGACATACATCAGAGCGAGGAAGCTGCTGTCATCGACATGAAGACCTGGGATTCGCTGACAGGCGCACGACCTCGTAATAACCTCAGCCTCAACGTCAGCCAACGGCTTCCCGGCGAATGGGGATCTGTATATTTTTCGGGAGTGCAACGGGACTACTGGGGCTCCGATAGAAAGAGCCGGGAGTATCAGTTTGGGTTTTCAAAATCATTCAGCCAAGTATCCGTCAACGTGTCTGTCAACAAGGTGCGTGATTCACATGGGCGTGACCAGACACGATCGTCTATTGGCTTTACCATTCCATTCGAAATGTTTTCCAATCGTGCCACGATCGCCAGCAATGTTTCATTTACCGACTCACGTTATTCACAAAGTAATACAAGCGTCAGCGGGAGTGCTTTGCAATCTCAACGACTGAGTTACAGCGTAGCTGCGAGCCATGACCCTGAGAACCGTGCGGTCAGTGTGGGTAGTTCCTACCGTGCCCAGAACGCCACGATCGGAGCGACACTCGGTGAAGCATCCGATTACCGTCAGTTTGGTCTGGACGCACGCGGTACCGTGGTCATGATTCCAGGAAAGATTCTGGCCTCCAATGAAATAGGCAACACGATGATTGTTGTCGAGGCGCCGAAGGCAAAGGGTTTGGTTGTCAATGGTGATACCAGTGTCGTCACCGATGAAGATGGTTTCGCGCTTGTACCTTACGCAAGCCCGTACCGCTCAAATTCGATCGTGCTGTCCGAAGGCGAGAATACCTCGGGCGGGCGGGTCATCGGCAACGTTGCGCACAGCGTGCCCTTCGCTGACGCAGTGGCGAAGGTCACGTTCAAAACTGACGTGCGCCAGGCGCTTAACTTCCGTGCTGTACATGATAATGGCTCCCCATTGCCCTTCGGCGCTGAGGTGCTGGACCAGGCTGGGAACTCGATCGGTTATGTAGGTCAGGCCAGCACGGTATTTATAAACTATGAAGAACGCCCTTCGCGATTAACGGTGCGCATGCATGACAGTGCCTGCGCGATGAACCTGCCGGATGTACTCGCACCTCGCGCGTCCGTTTCGTGTCGATGAGTGGAGATGTACTAATGTCTGCTTGGTCAAAAAATAAGTTGTGTTTTGCTATTTTGCTATTGAGCCTTATTTTCAACTGTGCCGCCAATGCAACGTGCTATGACGACATCACATCCCGAGGGCCCAATATTGTGCTGGACCTTTCGGAGCGCGTGAAAAAGAATATTTCTCCTACGTGGATGACGACGGTTTATACCAACTTTCCGAGTCGGTCGTTTAAATGTTCTGGGGGCGAAAATCTGAAGTACCAATCTGCTCTAAAAAAATCTGGCGGGGTATTGATCGGGTTTCAGAATGGCACCTATTGGATCCGGGTGGAAATCATCTCGATGCCAGAATCCATACCCATGAAATCGGGCTCACATCAAGGCGCCGAGGTGAACACACCCATTACAATGCGCTTTACCTTGGAAAATGGGCCTGGACCTGACGAGACAAAATTTCAAAGTAGCGTGGCGCTACTCAAAAATTTCGTAAATGTCGTCGACGACTCCGGCATGAGTTGGCTTGAATGGCTTGGTTCAATTTTCAGCTCGGCATACTATCTGGTGGCCGGGGCCCCCGATTGGAAAAGAAATATGTTCACTCAAAACTTGGAGTTGATCTACACGCCCACCTCTACTACTTGCAAACTGGACAACCCAGGGCTCACCGTCACTCTTCCAGATGTGAGCATTTCAAGTGTGACTGCTGTTCCGCGGGCTGGCTATACGCCATTCAACTTGAATTTTAGCTGCGCAAACCTTCATGGCAATGGGGTTGCGGACCGCGCTGTCGACATCTTCCTTTCCAGCAATGATCTGGGCACCCAAGACACTTATCTCATCGATCAACGGCCCGGTGCAGCGCAAGGTGTCGGAATCATGCTTGTTACTGCTGACAACCCCTCCACACCGGTGATATTCTCAAGGTCGTCAATTATACGTGGAAGGGGTACTTCGATACATAGCTTATCCCCCGGTAGCTATACGCCTGATCGCTTTACCGCCTCAATGGGGGCGTTCTACTTCCCTTTCGCACCGAACAAAGTGTCGATTGGTCCGCTCAAGGCATCCGCAATCGTCAATATTATTTATCCCTAGGCAAGCAGGCCTCGCCATGCTCTCAGAGCGTCCAACACTCTGGTAAGCGAGAGCAGCCGCGCACGTCTAAACAGGTCGGGGAGGATGGTCCTATCGGCTCGTTATTGAAGGGCGGTGGTCAACTCATATCGAACGCATTTTTTCAGCTTTCGCCTCAGCCAGTCCATCGCTGAGTTGATGAGGTCGGATCCAGTTGTAGTAACCCGTCAGGTACTGGCTAATCTGGTTGTCGAAGGCATTGAGACGCCGTGGCGTTTGTGCCTTTCGCAGATGGCACTCAGCATCGCACAGGGGCAGGTCGAACAATCGCTGACCGACCTGGCATCATTACCCGGTCAGTTATAATCGAGGACGTAATTCAGTACCGCATCGGCTCTCCCGGGTTTAATCTTGGCGCTGCCTTTACGCGTATATTTCGCCTGGAACTCGAACGTATAACGCTCGCCATCTTCTTCACTTTTTACCCATTGCATCGCTAACCCGGCCCATTTACTAAACGGAAGCTTTACGCCCGTGGGGGTCGTGAGGGCGACACCAATGCCCTCTGCTCCTCCGGGGGTCAAGTTGAGCATGCCGGAGCCTTCGTTACTACCTTCAAAATATACTTTAACGGGTAAATTCGATCCCGGAAGAAGGCCCGTGCACAGTACGCTCAAGCCAACAGTGCGTGGTGTCTGTTCTTCGAGAAGTGCAATAGCTACTCTGCCAAGTGGGATGTCTTGACGTTTTTCACCCGTGCATCCTGAGAAATAGTTACTGGAGGTCAGCTCCACCTGCCCAATAATTTCTATTTCTGCGGCATCCCAGTCTTCAACCTGCGCGTGTACCTTGAAGTTTACGTTGAGATTGCCTTTCTCGATGCCACGGGCTGTACGTATGAGTTCTACATGCAGAGGCTCTGGTAGCCGCCCGATCATTCTTGGAGCATTCTGATAACTATTTTCAAAAGGTAGAGCTCTGTTCAATCGAAAATCTACAAGCCGAATTCCAACGCCGGATAAATTGGTTCGATAGACATCGTCGTATCCGTCCTCCAAAGGAGCATCCACTTTATAACTGTAGTGAATGGGGTTTATTTTTGTCGGACATTTGAAGTCAATGAACCTGTTCACGGATGCCAAGGAGAATGCCTGATAATTCATGCGTTGGCCGATGGGGGCCAGATGCAGCGTTTTAGGCGTCATGGCTAAACTAAAGTACACCTTTTTTTGGTCTGTCGGTTGTGGCGACCACCAGCAACCGGCCGTGTTATCTGCGTTAGCGGTACCGCTGGCTACAATGGATAAAAGCGTCAAAATGATATGTGGCGCAAACTTCAACTGTTCACTCCTTGATCAGCCTGCAGACCGCAGGCCATGTTCATCTGGGGGGAGTCGATAAGACGCAAGCAGATACCGGCAGCCCACTTCACTTTCAGCCAGCCTTCTTTTTTGATGCCGAAGACCAGCACACGACACCAAATTCTAGGAATAAGGGTTGGAGACGGGAACAAGAAAAATCTTGAGTGATGAGGAGGAGGGTCTTGAATGCAATTGTGGTGTTTGCCTATTACCTTGATTCGGCTATCCGTAGAACCACCCCCTCATACGCAACCGTGGCCGCTGAGGTGGTCCTATAACACCTGAAGCTTGCGGGTGTTCGCCGACAAGGTCCGAGCGCGCTGCCGACAGCGCAAGGCGGATGGGGACCTGGCCCCACCCGATCAGAGCACTTTATCGAGCGTGATTGGAAACTCCCTCACACGCTTGCCCGTGGCATGGTAGACCGCGTTGGCCACCGCAGCGGCCACCCCGACGACGCCAATTTCGCCCACGCCCTTGGACCCGAGCTCATTGACAATCTCGTCGTGCTCTTCAACGAAGATCACATCGATATCCTCGATGTCTGCGTTCACCGGGATGTGGTATTCCGCCAGGTTGTGATTGACGATGCGGCCTAACCGATGGTCGGTCAGCGCTGCTTCATGCAGAGCCATGCCCACCCCCCACACCACGCCTCCGAGGATCTGACTGCGCGCGGTTTTCGGGTTGACCACACGCCCAGCCGCCACGGCGCTGACCACACGTACCACCTTGATTGTGCCAAGGTCCTCGTCGACGTGGACTTCCACGAATACTGCCGAATGGGTGGCGGTGGAGAACGGTTGGCGCCTGGCGCCGGGCTCTGCCTCGATCTGCACTTCGAACTCACCGTCGGGGGCGCTGGCGACGATGTCCGCCATGGCCATGCGATGGCTGTCCGCGTGCAGGTAGCCATCGGCGAAAACGAACTGCTCCCGGGGTGTGTTGGCCACCTGCGGGTGCATTTTGCGTGCATGCTCCAGCACCTTGGCACGCAGTACCTGACAGGCCTGGCGCACGGCCGAGCCCACCGACGACACCGTGAACGATCCGCCCTGAAGCGGTGCGGTGGGCAGTGAAGAGTCACCCAGCACGAAGGTGACATCCTCCACCCTGGTGCCGGCAGCGTCGGCTGCGATCTGTGTCATGACGGTATAGGTGCCGGTCCCGATATCGGTGGTGGCACTGCTGACGGTGAGGTGGCCCTTGGCATCGATGCGCGCCTTGGCGCTGGCCTTCATCTGCATGGCTTCCCAGACGCCACCGGCCATGCCCCAGCCGATCAATTGGTTGCCATTGCGCATGCTGCGCGGTTGGGGGGTGCGCTCATGCCAGCCAAAACGCTCGGCACCTTGCTGGTAGCAGGCCAGCAATTCCTTGCTGGAGTAGGGCTTGCCCTCGTTGCCATTGTTAGCGGCGAAATTACGCCGGCGCAGCTCTAGCGGGTCGATCTTCGCAGCACAAGCGAGCTCATCCATGGCGCATTCCAGCGCAATCATCCCGGACCCGGCCCCAGGTGCCCGCATGTCCAGCGGGGTGTACACATCGAGCGAGGCCAAGCGATAGCTGAGCGCGACGTTGTCGCATTGGTAGAGCATGCCGCTCCATTCCACCAGGTGCTCGGTGAAGTCCTCGAAGCGGGAGGTCTGGCCAAGCGCATCGTGAGCGATTGCCAGCAAGCGCCCGTTTGCGTCTGCCCCCAGGCGCAAGCGTTGCTCGGTGCGGGGCCGGTAGCCAAAGGTGAACATCTGCTGACGGGTCAGGGTCACGCGCACCGAGCGCTTCAGGTGCAACGCCGCCATCACTGCCAGCGGCAACTGGTACTGCGGGCGCAAGCCCGAGCCAAAGGCTCCGCCGACGAACGCCGCGCGTACACGAATATCGGCCTTGGGCAGGCCGAACACCTTGTGCAGGTAGTCCTGGCAGTTCTGCGTGCCTTGGGTCTTGTCGTGGATTTCCAGCGTGCCGTCGGCCTTGTAGTGCACGGTCGACGCATGGGGCTCCATCGGGTTGTGGTGCTCGTTGGCCGTCAGGTAGGTCGCATCCACCTGCACCGGCGCACCGGCAAACTGCCCGGCGAAGTCGCCACGCGGCGCCGGTGTTTCGGCGGGTGCCGGATGCGACTGCTGGCAGGCGAACAGGTCTGTCTGGTGAGCCTCCTCGGCATACTCGATCTTGAGCAGCGAGCCGGCATACCGGGCCAGTTCGAGGGTTTGAGCGACCACCAGCGCTACCGGTTGCCCGCTATAGAGCACTCGATCATTGAACAAGGGCCGAAACGGCGAGCCCTCGGCAGAGTCGGCATCGCTATAGTCGTCGTCATAACTCGATATATGCGGACGATGGCCATGGTCGAGCACGGCAATTACCCCGGGTACGCGCAAAGCCTGTGTGCTGTCGATATCGAGTACCCGACCGCGGGCGATGGTACTGGACACGACGCTGCCGTGTAGCAGGCCCGCCTCGGGATATTCGCCCGCATAGCGGGCCTGCCCGGTGACCTTCGCCACACCCTCCACCCGGTCCAGGGGCGTGCCGACTACTGGTGTGCTTTTGATCATGGGCGTGCTCCTCCGTCAGCGGCACCGCACGCCGCGTCATCCAATGCGCGCACGATTGCTCGCTGAGCGAGCGTCACCTTGAAACCGTTGTGGCGCAGAGGTTGTGCACCTTGCAGCAACGTTTGCGCAGCGCGGGTAAAGAGTGCTTCAGAAGGCACCTGGCCGACCAACATGCGCTCGACAGCCAGGTCCCGCCAGGGCTTGTGGGCAACGCCGCCCAACGCCAGGCGCCCCTGGCGGATCACTTCGCCATCGAAGCTCAAGGCTGCAGCGACTGATACCAGCGCGAACGCGTAGGAGGCGCGGTCGCGTATTTTCAGGTAACGGTAATGGTGTTCGAACATTGGGGGCGGCAGCTCGATGCCTGTCACCAGTTCATCGAATGCCAGTTGATTGTCGCGCTCGGGGGTGTCCTGGGGCAGGCGATGGAAATCCGCGAAGGGTATCTGCCGCTCACCGGACGGCCCCTGTACGTGCACCACGGCTTCGAGCGCTGCCAATGCGACGCACATGTCCGAGGGATGGGTCGCGACACAGGCATCGCTGGCGCCGAGAATGGCATGGATGCGGTTCATGCCTGTGCGCGCAGGGCATCCGCTGCCCGGTTCGCGCTTGTTGCAGGCGGTGCCGGTGTCGTAGAAGTAGTAGCAGCGGGTACGTTGCAGCAAGTTGCCACCGGTACTGGCCATATTTCTCAACTGCGGCGATGCCCCAGCCAGGATCGCGTCGGACAGCAGCGGGTATTGCTGCTCGATCATCGGGTGCCAGGCCAGGTCGGCGTTGCTCACCCGTGCACCGATCAGCACGCCGCCGCCGGGCGTGGGGTGGATACCGTTCAGCCCGAGTCCGGAGATGTCGATCAAACGCTTGGGGCGAACCACGTTTTCCTTCATCAGGTCGACGAGGTTGGTACCACCAGCGATGAAGTGCGAGCAGGCGTCAGCCAGATTGACCGCTTCGCTGACCGAGTTGGGCTTGTGGTAGCTGAAGGGTGTCATGGTTCCTGCCCTCGTTGTGGCTCGATCCCATCCCTCATCAACGGCAGGGCTTCTTCCACCGCCGCGACGATGTTGGCGTAGGCGCCACAGCGGCAGAGATTGCCGCTCATCTGCTCACGAATGGCCTCCCGGTTGTCGGCACGGCCCTCGTGAGCCAACCCGACTGCGGAGCAGATCTGCCCCGGGGTGCAGTAACCGCACTGGAATGCATCGTGGGTGATGAAGGCGCGCTGCATGGGGTGCAAAACGTCGCCGCTGGCCAGCCCTTCGATGGTCACCAGGTCGGCCCCGTCGCACATGATGGCCAAGGTCAGGCAGGCATTGACGCGCTTGCCATCGCGCAGCACCGTGCAGGCGCCGCACTGGCCATGGTCGCAACCCTTCTTGGTGCCCACCAGGTCCAACTGCTCACGAAGCAGGTCGAGCAAGGTGACCCAAGGATGCACCTGCAGTGTTCGGGGCTGACCATTGAGGGTCAGACAGATGGGGTGCGTTTGAGCCCCATTGGAAGAGATCGCGCTCATGGTGAGGTCCTCACGGTCAGGGTACGCGCAGTGTGCTGCGTCTTTGTTGTGCGACCGGGGCGGCTGAATAAACGTTCAGTCGGCTCGCCGAAAGCTTGATGTGAGGTGGCAGGGGCGGCACGTTGAAGGGCAGGGCGCATTGATCTGACCGAGCAGTCTCTGGCCCAAGCCATCAACCAGACTCTCCTGCGTCATGGCATCATTCTGGTTCCCTCATTCGCAGTGGGGCGCGCCCAACTGCTGATGTATTACCTCTACAAGCTCAAGCGTGACCGGCTGATTCCGGATATTCCGGAGCTCAAAGGCGGGCTACGGTCCGGATGAATACTTTCGAGGCTGAGCCATGAATATCTATGAGGCGATTCACGAGCGTCGCTCGACCCGTGCGTTCACCGCCGAGCCTGTCGAGCAGCATCTGATCGTCCGCCTGATCGAAGCCGCGGCACAGGCACCGAGCGCGATGAACCTGCAACCTTGGGTGTTCACCGTGGTACGCGACCAGGCACTTCTGGAGCAGGTATCGTCCGATGCGAAAGCGTACCTGGCAAAGCACTGTGGCGATCAGTTGCCTGAATCTTTGCAAGCGATGTTGAATGATGAGCGCTTTCAGATCTTCTACCACGCTCCTGCGCTCATCGTGATCGCTGCGAAGACGGCCAGTGAATGGGCCGTTGAAGAGTGCGCGCTGGCCGCGCAGAATCTGATGCTCGCGGCGCATGCCGAGGTCCTGGGCAGTTGCTGGATAGGGCTGGCGCAGCGTTATCTCGCCACGCCGGCTGGCAGGCAGGCTTTGCACTTGCCCAATGAATGCGCCCCTGTCGCGCCGGTGATTGTAGGTTATCCCAGCTCAGTGGCAGCTGATGTGCAGCGCAAGGCGCCGGAGATTCACTGGATCGGTTGACGCGCCGTGGACCTTGTATCTGCAGGCTCACCGCGCGAGCGAGGTCGCACCATGACCCTCTCTGAACGCTTTCCACTGGGGATTATTGAACCCGTCGCCAACCTCGTGCTTGGGTATGTGCGGCAAATTCCAGGGGTTGCGCAGGCGACAATCGCAGGAAGCATACGTCGCATGCGCGATACGGTAGGCGATATCGACATACTCATCGGAGCCGAGGCCGGCGCGGATATCATCGCGCAGTTCTTGCGCTTCCCAGACATCGCAGAAGCACTGAGCAAGGGGCCCGTGCGCGCCAGTGTCCGCTTGAAATCCGGGCTGCAAGTGGACGTTAGGTAAGTGGTGCCGGCCGTGCATGGAGCTTTATCCACGTACTGCGCACCAGCATCCTGGTTGAATGGTTTTGTGGGGTGGCGGCAGTCGCAGCGGTCTCACTGCTGGGTACACTCCCACCCAACCCGCTCAACTGATGCAAGTGATCGCCAGAACGCTAGCGTTTTGGCGTAACAGGCCACTCACCAGGCAGAACGCAGATCCCCTTTAGAAATCGAAGGTCATCCCGGCATACAGGGCCCGACCGTCACCCGGTGAATGCAGCGAGGCATCGGCGCCATCGGGGTCGTACCAGACGTACTCGTAGTAGCGGTTGGTCAGGTTCTTCAGTTGCAGGTCTACGCTCATGGTTTCGCTGAGCTTGTAGGTCGCGCCCAGGTTCATCAGCACGTAGCCGCCGTAGGTGCCCTGGGTGTTCTCACGCTCCAGGTAGTAGTTGGTTTGGCCGTTCGCCCAGGCGCTCAGTTGCAGGGCAGGGGTGGCCTGATAGCTGATGCCGGTGTTCCACAGGTGGTGCGGCACGTGGTCGATCTCCTTGCCTTTGCTGTCAGGCAGCGTGCTGCTGGGCTGAAGAATCTTCGAGTATTGCCAGGAGTACGACATCCACATCTCGGTGCGTTCGCTTGGGTGCAGGTTGACCTGCAGGTCGTAGCCCCAGCGCCGTGTTTCGCCGACGTTGTCCGACTCGCCGCTAGGGTCGTTGAGGCGACGGCTGACTTCACCGCTGGCATCCTGGCGCCAGTAGGCTACGCGGCCATCGACCCAACTGGCCGGGGTGAATTTGATGCCGGTCTCCCAGCCTTCGTTGATCGACGGGGCCAGGTCTTCATTACGCGGTGGCACCTTGTAGGCCGCTGCACCGGTACCGACCTGGAAGGTGCGGCCCCAGTTGGCGTAGACACTGGCGAAGCGCCACGGCGAGTAGACCACGCTGAGCTTGGGCTGCTTGATCAGCCCGTAGTCGTTGATGTCATAGTCTTGTCCGGTCGTCTTGTTGGTGAAGTCACCACTGATCTTGTCCACCCGGTACGCCGGTACGATCTTCAACGATTCGAATGGCTCGATCTCCGCCTGTACGTAGGCACCGACCGTGTTGAAGTCGAAGTCCTGATCGCGTGTCTGCGCCTGGCGTACACGCTCCACGGTGCGATAGCGCTCGCTGCGGTTCTGTTGCTTTTGCACATCGCTGCCACCTTCCAGCGCAAAAGCGTGCAGCCAGTCCACCTGGGGGCGCCAGGTCAGCGAGGTGATGGCACCGTACTGGTCTTCGTAGGTGTCGCGCTCCTGCTGTGAGCTGGTGCGCCAGTACTGGGTCCAGCGGCGGTCGTCGAAGGTGTTGAGGTAGGTCTTGGCCGACCAGGACAAGTTGTCGGCCAGGTCCGTGTCGAAGTGCACGCTGACCTGGTTCATGCGCCGCGTGCCTTTGTCCGTGGCGTTGTAGGCGTTGCTCATGCGCGGATGATGGCGGGCATCGTCGTCGGTCAGGTAGCCGGCCTCCTGGGCTTCGGACTCGTAGTGGCGGGCGATCAGGCCAAGGCGGTAGCTGCCATCGTCAGGGGTGTAGAACCACTTGCCGCCGAAGCTGTAGCGCTCGGTGTCGGCATGGTCACGATAGCTGTCGACCTGCTGGCGGCCGAAGAAATAGTTCTGCGTCCAGTTGCTGGTCTCGATGCCCTTGGCCAGTTGCACCTCGCGGGTGTTGAAACTGCCGTAGCGCACGCGCGCCTTGTTGTAGTTACCGCCGGTACGGGTGTTGATATTGACGTTGCCGGCGATGTTGTTCAGGCCGTAGCGGGGGTCGCTGGTGCCGCGCACTACCTCAATGCTGTCGATGTCCATCGGGAACACCGAGTCGATGAAGGGCATGTTGCCGTCGTTGGTGTTGCTGGGGATGCCATCGATCAGCAACTTGACCGCGTTCACTTCGCCTTCGCCATTGAATCCGCGAAACGACAGTTTGCCCGAGGTGGTGCCCTGGTTGAACTCGGTCAGCATCACCCCGGGTGCACGGCTGAACAGTTCCCAACTGTAGGTCACCGGCATTTTTTCGAGGATATCGCCGCCCAGGATGTCTACCGAACTGAGCACGCTGCTGGTGGCCAGCGGGCCGCTTTCGGTACTGGTCACGTTGACCGCGCCAAGGGTGAGGGTGGAGTTTTCAGCGGGCAGTGTTTCGGCAACTGCCAATGACAATGGGCTGAGGCTATAGAAAGCGAGCACGGGCAGGACGGCGCGAGCGGTGCAGCGGAATGCGAACATGAGTGTTTCCTGGAGACGGTCGGGCAGGGCTGCGCACCGCAGGTCACGGGGCAGCTATGGGCAAGTAACGACGGGTCAGGCCAGGGGAGAGGCTCGGGGGTTGAGCTTTGGCCACTGATCGCGTGGCAGTGGCAACCTGTGGCTGTCACCGAGCAGGAGTGCATCGGGCCAGAAGCGGGGGAGCAGGTGACGATAGTAGTCGCTGGCCAGCAAGGCATGCCCGGCATGGCCACAGCAGCAGTCGCCAGCCTGGTGTTTCATTTCCGGCTGATCGTCGAGTTGCGGCAGCTCGGCCTTGAGCTGGGCCAGCAGTGACTTGGGCAGGCTCTGTGCACCGTGCAGGCTGCAGAAGCTGCCGAGGATCAGCGATTGGCTGTCGATACGGGGTGTTTGCAAGGCACGGTCGAGCGGCATCGCCAGCAGGTTGAACAGCACGGCGAAGCAGGCGAACAGACAAAGATGTGCACGTGCACGTGAAAGCATGAGTCACCCGAACGAATATGGCGCGCATTAAGCCGCATCCGTTGCGGGCTACACAAGTTCCGTGGTGCGCCTTTTTGTCGCAGGCGCACCACTGCGAGGGCTCAATGGCTGCGCATGCCGGCGGCCATCATGAACAGTCGGATCAGCCAAGCGAACAGACCCAGCGCCGCCACGCTGCCTGCCCAGATCAGCACCAGCCAGGCAAGGCGGCGCCACATCGGTTGCTTCACATCGGGTGTCATCACGTAGTGCTCCTAGTGATAGCCGTCTTCATGGGTCACCTTGCCGCGGAACACGTAATAGCTCCAGAACGTGTAGCCGAGGATGATAGGCAGAATGAACAGTGTGCCCACCAACATGAAGCCTTGGCTCTGCGGCGGCGCTGCGGCCTCCCAGATGCTGATCGACGGTGGAATGATGTTTGGCCACAGGCTGATGCCAAGGCCGCTATAGCCCAGGAAGATCAGTGCCAGGGTCAGCAGGAACGGCGTGTAGTGTGCATTGCGTGCCACGGCACGTAGCAGCCCGTAGCACGTCACCAGTACCAGGATCGGCACCGGCAGGAACCACAGCAGGTTGGGCATGCTGAACCAGCGGGCGGCGATCTGCGGATAGGCCAGAGGCGTCCACAGGCTGACCACAGCGATGACCACCAGCAATACCAACGCCAGCGGCCTGGCAACATCGTGCATGCGCTGCTGCAGCGGCCCCTCGGTCTTCATCACCAGCCAGGTGCAACCGAGCAAGGTGTAGGCGACCACCAAACCCAAGCCGCAGAACAGGCTGAACGGCGTGAGCCAGTCGAGTGCGCCGCCGGCGTACCTGCGCTCGACCACCTTGATGCCTTCGATGAAGGCGCCCAGGGCAACGCCTTGGGAGAAGGTCGCGACCAGCGAGCCCCAGATGAAGGCTTTGTCCCAGAGATGGCGCTTGGCGGGTTTGGCCTTGAAGCGGAACTCGAAGGCCACGCCCCGGAAGATCAGGCCGATCAGCATTAGAATCAGCGGCAGGTAAAGCGCCTCCAGCACCACCGCGTAGGCTAGCGGGAAGGCGCCGAACAGCGCTGCACCGCCGAGTATCAGCCAGGTTTCGTTGCCGTCCCATACCGGGGCGACGGTGTTCATCATCACATCACGGTCACGCGCGTCCTTGACGAAGGGGAAGAGCATGCCGATCCCCAGGTCAAAGCCATCCATCACCACATACATCATCACCCCGAAGATGATGATCACCGCCCAGATCAGTGGAAGGTCGATGCCCATGTCAATTCACCTCTGCCTGGTAATCGTCGGCGGCGGACAGCGGCCGCGCCGGGGTATGTTGCTGGCCGGGACCGCCTGGCGTGTGATGGTCGCCCTCGCTAGGTTTCGGCCCTTTACGCACCAGGCGCATCATGTAGCCAAGTCCGGTGCCGAACAGGGCGAAATACACCACCACAAACGCCACGAGGGTAATGCTGAGTTGGGTGGCGTCATGGTTCGAGACCCCGTCGGCCGTGCGCAGCAGGCCGTAGACCACCCACGGCTGGCGTCCGATCTCGGTGGTGAACCAGCCTGCAAGGATCGCGATTAACCCCGACGGCCCCATCCACAGCGTGAGGTAGAGGAACGGCCGCGAGCTGTACAACGTGCCGCGCTTGCGCAGCCACAGGCTCCACAGGCCGACGAAGATCATCAGCAAGCCCAGCCCGACCATGACCCGGAACGACCAGAACACGATGCTCGAATTCGGCCGGTCCTCAGGCGGGAACTCCTTCATCGCCGGCACCTGCTTATCCAGGCTGTGGGTCAGGATCAGGCTGCCCAACGCCGGAATCTCGATCTTGAAGCGCGTGGTCTCAGCCTTCATGTCGGGGATGCCGAACAGGATCAGCGGGGTTGGCTCACCCGTCACGTTCTCCCAGTGGCCTTCGATGGCGGCGATCTTCACCGGCTGGTGCTTGAGCGTATTCAGGCCATGGAAGTCACCGATCACTGCCTGGATCGGCGCGACGATCAACGCCATCCACATGGCCATCGACAGCATCTTGCGCACTGCCGGGTTGTCACGCCCGCGCAGCAGGTGCCAGGCCGCCGAAGCGCCGACGAAGAAGGCCGTGGCAACGAACGCCGCGGTGGCCATGTGCATCAGGCGGTAGGGGAAGGATGGGTTGAAGACGATCGCCAGCCAGTCGACCGGTATCACCCGGCCATCGATGATCTCGTGGCCCTGGGGCGTCTGCATCCAGCTGTTGGACGCCAGGATCCAGAAGGTCGAGACCAGCGTGCCGAGCGCCACCATGCAGGTGGAGAAGAAATGCAGGCCACGGCCTACACGGTTCCAGCCGAACAGCATGACGCCAAGGAAACCCGCTTCGAGGAAGAAGGCGGTCAGGACCTCATAGGTGAGCAATGGGCCGGTCACGGCGCCGGCGAAATCGGAGAAGCGGCTCCAGTTGGTGCCGAACTGATAAGCCATGACCAGACCGGACACCACGCCCATGCCGAAATTGACGGCGAAGATCTTCGACCAGAAGTGATAGAGGTCGCGGTAGACCTGCTGATTCGTTCGCAGCCACAGGCCTTCAAGCACGGCCAGGTAACTGGCAAGGCCGATGGTGATGGCGGGGAACAGGATATGGAAGGAAACGGTGAAGGCGAACTGGATTCGAGCCAGGTCTAGCGCCTCGAGCACGCTCATGATGATGGAGCCTCACAGGGTGGCGCACCTTGGCGCCGTTTTCGGGAAGCAGAGCCCGGGTCCTGGCCGGCTCAGCGTTGCTGTCTGGGGAAATTGCACGGGCCATTGCGATGGCGGCGCCACTGTAAGGACCGTGGCGGGTGTGACCAACTGCGACAATCTGTCCCTGAGGGGCACCCGCGCGGGTGAATCGAGGCCAGTTAAGAGGGGTGTGACGGCTTGTCGCAGAGAGGGTAGGCCGAGGTTGATGCTTCTGCGGGGCCGGTATCGATGCTAAAGTTGTCGCCCATGAACCGCCTGCCTTCACACCGTCCCCTCATTGCCTGGGCACTGTACTTCTGTGTCCTGTTCAATGTACTTGGCTGTGGCCTTGCCCACGGGCAGGCATTGGGATTGGCGCTGAATGGATTCGGCGGTGCGTTCTGCAGCCTCGGGGGCGATACTGGCCTGCTGAAAGCCAAGCAGGACAACGCCTTGGCGGGCGACCTGAGCATTCCCTTCAGTTGCCCGATGGGGGCGGCGGCCTTTCTTACCCTGGTTTTCCTGATTGCCGTCGCCTGGCTGCTGGCCAGCCGTGAGCGCCGGCCATTGCCGCGCGAAATCCGCAGCCAGGCGCCGCCGCGTTATTGCTGGCCCTCGTCCAACCCTCGCGCTTCACCTCTCTGACGCTACCGGCGCCTTGGCGCCCTGGCGGGCCTGTGCCTGCCCTAAGCACGCCGGACCGGCAGTGCATGCCTTGCATGTAACTGCTGGCTGGTTTGACCGTCGCTGGAGAGAGCCCCTCATGACCTGTCGAATCTCCGCGCCCGCGCTACCTGGCGAGGCGTGAACATGCGCCGTTGCGGCCTACGCGCACGCACCTGGGACAACATCTGGGTCGCCGCGCTGCTAGCGATGCTGCTCAAGGTACTGGCCCTGCCGATGGCCAGCACCCTGGGCGACCTGAGCCTGCAGCAATTGCTGGCGGGCAGCTACTGCTCGTCGGGCGGCGTACAGCCGGCGATGCTGGACAAGGATGGCAACCTAAGCCCGAAAACGGCCGACCCCGGACATTGCTGCTGCGCCCAGGGCGGCCCGGCCCCCATGCCTGCTGCGTTGGTCCTGGCAGGCTTTGCCTTGCCTGCGCTGCCTATCGACCGGCAACCGGCTGTTGCGCTGCATTCGCCCCGGCACCGCTGGCCGTCGATCAATCCACGTGCCTCCCCGGCGGCGATCGCCTGACCTGCAAGGACCCAGGCCGCACCCGCGAAAGGCGGGGCGTCGGCCTGCCGATGGCTAGCCTTACCCAGGAGCACACGATGTCTCGTACCCTGACCGCTTCAGCGTTGCTGGAGCCTTTCGCTCGTCCGTCGCGCAGCGGCGACTTTCTGTTGCCGTTTCCCGACTACCCCTGCAATGCCCGCAGCTTCGTCAACCTCGATGCGCGCCTGCTGCCTTACTGGCACACGCTGTTCGATGTCTGCCCAGGGCTGCTCAAGCTTGATCCGCCAGAAGGCCTGGAGTTGTTCCGACGATTCATGACCTGGGCATACCGGCACCATCCGGCGCTGGACTGGACCTACTACATCAGCGTTTGCCGTTGGTTACTGAACTCTCCTTACCAGGCACGGGTGACGGAGGAGCACATCGAAGCTTTCATGGTGGCTGCAGCGGCGCTGTGGGTGGCAACTGACGTGTCTCAGGCCCGTGGCCTGGTGCTGGCCTGGCAACCGATGGGCGAACGGGTGGTGGAGTGGAAAACCGGCGTGCGCCCGGCGCTGCCAGCGCCCCAGGCGGATGAAGACTTGCCGCCACCCCCGTGGGAATTTTCCTGGAGCCCGTTGAGCGCCAAGGGCGCGAGCAGCTTCCGGCGTTGGTTGCCGGTGCCCGGCTGAGCCGGGCCAGGGCCTGGGCGGCAATACGCCGCCCGTTTCCCACTTCACTGAATACCTAGCGAGATACTGACGATGGACGTACTCCAAGCCATGCGCGCGTTCAGTTGCGTGGTTCAGGCCGGCAGCCTGACCGGCGCGGCCGAATGCCTGGACACCACGACTGCCAGCGTTTCCCGGATGCTCTCCAACCTGGAAGCGCACTTGCATATTCGTTTGCTCAACCGCACCACCCGCCGCATCGCCCTGACCGAAGCCGGCAATCGTTACCTGAAACGCTGCCGTGTGATCCTCGAACTGGTGGATACGGCGGAGCGCGAGATACACCGCACGCTGGATTTGCCCGCCAACGGGCTGCCTCGCACGGGAGCAGGCTCAGCACTGCAAATGGGTGCTTGCTAGTCCGGCAAGTCGTCGCCGCTGGCCAGCGGACGTACCGGTGCATCGACCTTGACCGAGGTTTCGTTGCCGTTTTCATCGACAACGGTCAGGGTCAGCGGCACCGTGGCGCCTTCCTTGATCTGCTCTTTGGGGTTGATCAGCATGATGTGGTAGCCGTGGGTGTCGAGTATCACTGGCTGGCCGGCGGGCAACTCAAGGCTTGCCAATGGCTTCATGGTCATGACTCCGTCCTTCATGGTCATCTCGTGCAGTTCCGTCTTGGCGGCCACGGGAGAGTTGACCCGAACGAGTTTGACGTCTTCGTTGGCGGTAAGGCGCATGAAAGCACCCGTAGCAGGCTGGTTGGGCACCGTGGCCCTGACCCAGGGGTCTTCAACCTTGACTTCGACCTGGGCCAGGGCGGTGCTGGCGAAGCTCGTCAACAACACGCCCAACAGCAATCCATTGGCTTTGCGCAAGCCTTTGAACATGAAAGGTTTCATTGGCAGCTCCTTGTTTGATTGGTGCGGCAGCCTTCGTTGTCGAGGCTGCCTGGCCATTTAGCATAGTCGCTGCTGTATCGGGCCGTGGCCGGGCCGTGGCCGGAACAATGCCGGTACGCTGCGGTGCGACAGGTTGCCACAGTATTCCCTGCGCCACTGCTGGGCGCCCGTGGAGCCAATGCTTACCACCCACTGCGACGGGCTGTCGCAGTTGGGAGCGCCGCAGGCAACGCCTAGCATCGGCAGATCCTGCTTTGCCGTTGTCCCATCCACGCTGCACGGCAGGCAACCCACAGCGGCCCTTCTTCGGACGGGCCGCTTTCTTTCTGGCTGGGAGAGCCGTCATGGACCACGAACTGCTGAAGATCGTCTGGTGGTTATTGATTGGCGTGATGCTGATCGGTTTTGTGCTGGGCGAAAGTCTGGACGTGGGCGCGCGAGTGCTGGTGCCGTGGCTATCGGGGCAAGGTGCCGAACCGCTGCAGCCGTCTGCGGCCGCGCCTCGGCCTATCAACCTGCTGTGGTTGCTGGCCCTGGGTTGCACGCTTGCGCTGGTCTGGCCATCGCTCGGAGGCCTGGCCTGCCTGATGGCAGGCTTGGTGAGCCTGCTGATACTGCTGCGTCGATCTGCCTGGCAAGCCGCCCGACCGCGCCAAACCTGGAGAGTGTTGGCAATCGGCCTGCT
This sequence comes from Pseudomonas wayambapalatensis, assembly GCA_014268975.2. Taxonomy (GTDB): domain Bacteria; phylum Pseudomonadota; class Gammaproteobacteria; order Pseudomonadales; family Pseudomonadaceae; genus Aquipseudomonas; species Aquipseudomonas wayambapalatensis. Next base: position 3,021,055 of record CP077096.1, read on the forward strand.
GCCGGCAGCTCTGTTGGGGGGCATGCTGGGCAACCTGCTCCTTGGGTTGCCATTCAGTCGCTGTGGTCAGGCGGGTATGCAGTTTCACGGCTCTTTGGCCGGTCTCTTCAGTCCGTTCGCCTTGCTTTCAGGTGTCGTGAGCCTGGCGATGGTCTGCCAGTGTGGCGCTACCTGGGTGATGCAGCGTGGTGGCCACTCCCTGTATCAGCCAGCAAGCCGGGTTGCAGGCGTTGCGGGCGTGATGTTCCTGGCCAGTTTCATCGTGGCTGCGATAGGGCTGGCAGCGAACGCACGCGGTTACAGCTTGTGGGCCGTGGAGCGTCCGGCCACCTTGTGCGGACCTGGCGCGTTCGTGGTGCTGGCCAACAATCCAGGTTGGCTGGCCAATTTTCAGGCCTGGCCTGCAGCCGGCCTGGCACCAGTGCTGGCCTTGTCTGGCACGCTGATGAGCCTGTTCGCCTGCACCCATGCCCGGCCTCGCATGGCGCTGTTGGGCAGTGGCCTGACAGTAGGTGCAACGCTGTGCAGCGTAGGGCTGGCGTTGTTCCCCTTCATCTTGCCTTCCAGCGTGCAACCGTCTGCCAGCATGACCCTATGGAGCGCGGCCAGTGACGAAAGAACCTTGGGTACCCTGCTGATTCTCGCCAGTGTACTGCTCCCGATGTTGCTGGCGTATACCCTGGCTGCCAGCCTCAAGGGCTCGCACCTGCTGATCGAGTCCCGGCCGCTTGGTCTTGGCTTCAAAGCGAGTTGAGAAACGACAGCAGCGCCATGCGCCTGCCTCGATCCATGGCAATCACGGCATCGCGTGAGTCACGTGCTTCACCGTCATGCCACAAAATGGCCTCCAGCACATCCCGAGCCCGGCCATCGTGCAGGAACTGGGTATGCCCGCTGACCCTTGCTGTCAGCCCCAGCCCCCAAAGTGGCGGCGTACGCCATTGGCGGCCGTTGGCGCGAAATTCCTCACGGTGGTCGGCCAGCCCTTCGCCCATGTCGTGCAGCAACAGGTCGGTGTACGGAAAGATGTGTTGCTGACTCAACTCTGGCAAAGCGTGCTCACCCGTGACGTAGGAGGGCCGATGTCAGGCAGCACAGCCTGCCGCATGGAACACGGCTTTGCCCTCCAGCACCCGCGGTGTGTCGCTATCACGGCGGGCCGGTACACCCAAGGTACGGGTATAGAACAGTAGCTGTTCACGAACCCTGTCGCTGACCTCAGGCGCGCCGCCCTGGGGGGCCTTGCGGCAGGCTGACTGCCGTTCGGTGCAGTCATCGCTCGGCAGCAGGCTGCTGGTCAGGCCCATATCACCGGCGAAGGCGTGGGCGTTTTGCTGATCGAGCCTAGGCTGACCGGCTTTCCAGCCGAAGCGCCCCATGCGGGTCTGCTGGCGCAGTTCGTCCCACACCTGGTTGAGCTGCCCATGCACCAGGCCACCTTCGCGAGCCTGGCGGGCGGCGTTCTGCTCCAGGTCGCTAAAGCATGCGCAGATGCCTGTGCCGATTGCTTGAAGGCCTGCAAGGCAATCACTGCCTGACCATTGCCTGGAGCATTTCCTTGAAAGAGGGCCGCTGTGACACACAAGCCGGGCTTGAAAAGCCCCGGCCTGTTCATTAGTGATTCCCGTGGGCAGCGTCCTTATCGACCTTGACCACACCCTGGAACAGCGCGAACTGTTTGACCCGCTCGGTTGGCTGTTCACTTTCGGCCTGGCGCACGGCCTGGCTCAGCCGGGCCGCGTCCTGTTCGCCGAGCCCCGCGCTGCGCAGGGTAGCTGGGTCGAGCAACGAATCGCCGGCGCACAACACCACCCGCCAGCCATGAGGCCCCTTGCGCAGCAGCGCGCGGCCGCCGCGCTGGTCCTGCAGCCAGCCGGCCACCGCATGGTCGCCTTCGACAGTCACCGGGCCGACGTCCAGCGGTGCGTCGGGGCGTTCGAAGTTGTGCCGCATCAGTTGCTGGATGCTCTGTTGCTCGCTGGCGGTGTCGGCCATGGCCAGCAGCGGACTGCAGGCCAGCAGCAAGGCAAGGATCGGTGCTTTCATCTGCGTTTTCCTTTATGAGGCTGCCGACGACTGTCGGCAGCGACCGGTGAGGGCTCAGAAGCCCATCTTCACACCCAACTGCGCCGAAGTGCCGGGCATCGGGTAGTTGGTACGGTAGGCGTAGTCGCGGTCGAACAGGTTCTCCACGGCGACGAACACTTCGCCAACCTTACCCAGCGCCGGCACGGCGTAGCCCACGCGCATGTTGACCACGGTGAAGCTGTCGACCTTGGAGAAGTTGCTGGCACCGGCGGTGCGCTCTTCGGCCAGTACGTACATGTCTTTCTGGTACTGCGCGTCTGCCGACAGGCGCCAGCGGCCGATCTCGTAGGTGGTGCCCAACGACAGCGACTTCTGCGGCGCATAGGGCAGGGTCTTGAGCGACGGGTCGAGCCAGGTGAAACCAACGAAGCTGCTCCAGTTGCTGGTCCAGCGCTGCTGCCAGGTGGCTTCGGCGCCCTTGACGTTGTAGTCGCCCAGGTTGATGTAGGACGGGCTCGACACGGTCGGCGGGAAGGCAAACAGGTAGCGGTCCTGCAGCTTGTCCTTGAACACCGCCAGGTCGAGGGTGGCGCTGTCGATCGGGTTGAAGCGCACGCCCAGCTCCTGATGGTCGAGCTTTTCGGGCTTGAGGTCTTTCCAAGTTTCGCCCAGCGCCGGGATCAGGCTCGACATCACCGAAGCCTCCAGGCCTGGATAGTTGATGCCGCGCGAGGCATTGGCGCGGAATTCGACATTGTCCGACGACAGCAGCAGTCCGGCGTGGGGCGCGGTGGCGCTGTCGAAGACATTGTGGTTGTAGGTGCGCACGCCCGCCGATGGCGTCAGGGTCCAGCGGTCGTTGAGGGCGAAGGCATGGCTGACGGCGATATGTGGTGAGGTCACGCGCAGGGTAGGGGCGTCGAACTTCGCCTGCGGCGCTGGGGCAATGCGCTTGAAGTGCACTTCACCCTTGCTTTCGTCGACGTCCAGGCCCAATGCCACTTCGCCGTCTTGCCAAGGGCGCAGTTGCTCTTCCCAGCGAATGCCCTGAAGGGTGAAGTCGCTGATGGTGTCGCCGTCCAGGCCGGTCTGGTCAAGGGCGGAACCACGGCCCTCGTTATGGTAGAGCTTGAGGCTGCCATTACCCCAATCATGCTCGTGGGCCACAGACAGCGAGGTCAGGGTGCCACGGGTGTTGAATTCGCCGTTCTTGGTCTCTGGCAGGCCTTTCTGGCCGGGATCGGATACCTGGTTGTTGGCGTGCAGCACCAGCAAGCCGGTGCTCCAGTTGTCGTTCAGGCGGTAGCCCAGGCGTGCCATACCGTTGTTCAGGCGGCCGTCGCCGTCGCTGCGGTCACCGTCCGAGTGGGCGGCGCCCTGTGCCAGCAGGTAGTCGAAGTCGCCTTCGCGGCCAATCAGGCTGGCCTGTTCGGTGGCGGTACGGAAGCTGCCCCCGGTCAGTTGCAGTTCGCCGTGGTGGTTATCGCCCTGTTCGGCCACCTTGGGCGTGAGGTCGATGGCGGCGAAGGTGTTGCCGAACTTCTGCGGCTGCGGGCCCTTGTACACGCTGATGCTCTGCATGGCATTGATCGGCAGCAGGTCCAGCAGCGGGTGGCCCCACACCCCCATGTAGAATGGCACGCCGTCGATGTAGGTCTTGATCTCGCTGCCCGGGCGGCTGGCACCCATACCGCGGATGTACACGGCGCCACCCTCGGCGCCGCCAAACGAACCGACCGGGTTGAAGCGCGATACGACCACGCCAGGGGTGCGGCGCAGGGCGGAGGACAGGTCAAGGGCGTTGAGGTCGCGAATCTGCTCCTGGCCGACCACGGTGGTCAGGCTGGCGAAGCTGTCAACGTTGTTCTGGTCGATGACCGAAGTGCCGACCACCGTGGTTTCGGGCAGCTCCACGCTGTCGGTCTGGGCCAGTGCGGTACCACTGGAAAGGGCAAGTGCGGCGGCGCAGCAAAGCGTCTTGTTCTTCATGCTCTGGGTGTTCCTGTTGCGATAAGTCGAGGCGGGCCAGCCCCGCGCGCATGGCGGCATCCCCAAGTGCATAGAGCCAGGGGCGTGGGGCGGGTCAGGGACAACGGATCAGGCCAGGGCAGGCGAGGCGCGGGGGTTGGCTGCGGGCCACAGGCGCCGGGGCCAGGCTGCCGGGGCTGCGGGCAGGCGGTCATCGAGCGCAGCGTGTGCGAACGGCAGGTCTGGCAGCAGGGGCATGAACGCCAGGCCAGCGTGGCTGCACAGTGGGCAATCGAGCGTGGTACTGGCGGCCAGGTTCTCGCCTAGCCATTGTTCGAAACCGATGGGGCCAGGCGGCGCACCAGCGTGGCCGCAGAACGCGCTGCCGGCGCCATAGAGCGCCAAGCCGGTGGCCTGACCGTGGCCGATGCCACAGTGCAGCACGGCGAACAGCACGCTGGCATAGAGTATCCAGGCGAGGGCGTGGCGACTTCCTGCTGCTCGGTGCATATCCTTTGCTCGATGGCCGCTACGGTTGAATGGGGCGAGGCGCGAGTCTAGCAACGCTGCTCGATTCCGCAGGGTGCGACAGTCTGACACACCCTGCCGAGGCGACTATTGTTTCGCCACCGCTCGGCAAGGGGTGTGGCTGATTGTCGCACAAGAGTCTAGAAAGCCTTGTGCGGATTGCCAGGCGAGAATCGCAGTCGGCATCCGCTCACCTTCAACGCCACGGATCCGGTGCATGAATCACCCCCCGACACGACGCGCCTTCATTGCCTGGGCCTTGTACTTCAGTGTGCTGTTCAACGTGTTCTCCTGTGGCTTGGGCCATGGGCAGATGCTGGGGTTGGCGCTCAATGGTATCGGCGGGCAGTTCTGCTCGCTCGGCAGCGACACCTCGGCGCTGGCCGCCAAGGACCTTTCGGCCTTGCCCGACAGTGGGCTGGCAACGCCGTTCAGCTGCCCGCTCTGCGCGGCGGGCTTCATGCACCTGGTGTTCCTGGCTGCACTGGCCTGGCTGCTGTCGAACATCGACCGGCGCGCTTTCGCCCGCGCGCCCCTCGGGCATGCGCCGCCTCGCTATTGCTGGCCGTCCTCCAATCCTCGCGCCTCTCCCCGCTGAACCTCACTGCGCCGCACGGACCTGTGGCCGTGTGCGCGTCTGCGGCCCATTGCAAAAGGTACAGGGCCGAAGAGGTGGCTTGCGGGCTTAACGCGCAAGCCGTTAGCCAGCGGAGCGGGAGGTGGGCCAGCAAGGTCGCGCGTCGCTTCATGGAGGAGTGCCGGCGATGGACGCTACCTTGCAAGTGGCGAATGAAACGCGTGGCGCACGCTAGCGTCGACCTGCGCCGCGTTGCCCCGGACGCCCCGTTGCAGCGCCTGCAAGCCGTGCCGGCGAGCGCGCCACAAGCGCTGGCCATCGAAGACGACCTGCTGCTGTTGCGCTTCGATGCCAGCCACTCGGGCACCGGCGTACAGTGCACCTGCGAACTGTTCGGCGGCCCGCTGCTGTGCCTGACGTTCCTGGAGCAGGGCCATGTGCAGTACGCCGACCGCAAAGGCCGCTGTTGGCGTTTCGAGGCGGGGCAGAGCATCGCCCAGTTGCTGCACGCGCCACAGCAGGCCAGTCGCTTTCAGTTCGGCAGGGGCGCCAGTGGTCTGCACCTGCTCGTCGGTGAGCACACCTTGCGCCGTTACTTGGGTGAGCAGCAGGCCTGGCGCCTGCTGCATTGCCAGGGCGAGGCGCCGCTGCTGCAGCATGCTACCAGCCGTGATGCGTGTAGCCACGTCCAGGCCCTGGCCACGCGCCTGGCGCAGGGGCAATGCGCGCCACTGGACACCCACTTGCATGTGCTGAACCTGTTGAGCCACCCCCTGCGCCAGCTGGCCGTGTCGTCCCAGGCCACGCCGCTGTTGCCTGCTGCTCAGGTCAAGCGACTGGAGCAAGCCCGGCAACTGTTGCACGACGAACTCGACCAGCCCCTGACCGTTTCGCTGCTGTGTCGCCGTGTCGGCCTCAGTGCGGCGAAGCTCAAGCAGGGCTTTCATGAGCTGTTCGACACCACGCCTTATCGCATGCTGCTGGAGCTGCGCATGCGGCGCGCGCATGTCTTGCTTCAAGAGGGCTGCCAGGTCGCCCAGGTGGCTTACCGGGTTGGCTACAGCCACCCCAGCAATTTCAGCGCGGCCTTCAGTGGCTATTTCGGCTTTGCGCCCAAGGAGGTCGGCAAGCGCGGCGCCGTGCCGACGTAATCCATACGTATCAGAACGCAATCCATATGAATCCAAGCCGCCAACGGATGGGCGCCCCTGTTGGGCTGGCGAACAATGGACAGGCCCTAAGCCAAGGAGCTTCACGATGAAACTTCCCGCACTGGTTGATGCCTGCGCCCAACTGAGCAGCGAAGAGATTTCCCGCTACAGCCGCCACCTGTTGATTCCCGACGTCGGGCTCAACGGCCAGCGCCGGCTCAAGAGCAGCAAGGTGCTGGTCATCGGCGCTGGTGGGCTTGGCTCGCCGACCTTGCTGTACCTGGCGGCCGCTGGCGTCGGCACGCTCGGTATCGTCGATTTCGATGTGGTCGAGGCGTCCAACCTGCAACGCCAGGTGATCCACCGCCAGTCCACCTTGGGTCAGGCCAAAAGCGACAGCGCCGCCCAGGCCATCGCCGACCTCAACCCTTTCGTCAATGTGCGCCGACACACCCTGCGCCTGGAACCGGAGAATGCCCTGGCGTTGTTCGCCGAGTACGACCTGATCCTCGACGGGACCGATAACTTCGCCACTCGCTACCTGGTCAACGATGCCTGCGTGCTGGCCGGCAAACCCTATGTCTGGGGTTCGATCTTCCGTTTCGAGGGCCAGGTCTCGGTGTTCTGGGAACAGGCGCCGGGCGGCGCGGGCCTCAACTACCGCGACCTTTACCCCGAACCGCCGCCTCCGGAGTTGGCGCCGTCCTGCTCGGAAGGTGGGGTGCTGGGCATCCTCTGCGCGTCGATCGGCTCGATCATGGCCACCGAGGCGATCAAGCTGATCACCGGCATCGGCGACACATTGCTGGGCCGCCTGATGGTCTATGACGCTCTGGACATGAATTACCGCCAGATCCGCCTGCGCCGCGCGCCGGACCGGCGGCCCATTACCCGATTGGAGGACTACCAGGCCTTCTGCAGCGGTGTATCGCAAGCCCCGGTGACGGTGCCGCAGGTCAGTGCCATGGAACTGAGCCGGCTGATGCGCGAAGACCCGGCCGCGGTCCTGATCGATGTGCGTGAACAGACCGAATGGGACATCGCGCACATCCAGGGCGCACGCCTGATGCCCAAGAGCGACCAGTTGGCCGGACAGCTCAAGGCCCTTTACGCCAGCGATACGCCCCTGGTCGTGCATTGCAAGTCCGGCGCCCGTTCCCGGGCGGTAGTGCTGCAATTGCAGGCACTGGGCTTCACCCAGGTGCAGAACCTGCAAGGCGGCATCCTGGCCTGGATCGATGACGTCGAACCCGATCTGCCACGCTACTGAAAGGAAGGAGCCTCCCATGCTGATCATTTCCAGGGCATTGCTCGATGCCGCCATGACCCATGCACAACAGCAACATCCCCTCGAAGCATGTGGCGTGATGCCCGGCCGGCAAGGCACTGACCGGCCTTCGCGCTGGGTGCCCATGGTCAACCATGCCGGGTCGCAGACCTTCTTCCAGTTCGAGCCCCGCGAGCAGTTGCGGGTGTGGCGCGAAATGGACGCGCAGCAAGAAGAACCGGTGGTGATCTATCACTCACACACGGCCAGCGATGCCTACCCGAGCCGGGCCGACATCGACTTCGCCAACGAGCCGCACACGCACTACCTGATCCTGTCCACCGCCAGCGGTTGCGAATACCCGGTGCGCAGTTACCGCATCGCCAATGGCCAGGTGATCGAAGAGAGCCTGCGCATCGTCGACGTCGATACCCGCGCGGCCTGAGCCGCGCCGCCTCCTTCCTTATTTGATCGGCCATTGGCCGAGGAGTACGCCATGCCGGTTTTTGTCAGTGTTCCGACCCTTTTGCGCAGCTACACCCAAGACAGCAAACGCGTGCAAGCGCAAGGCACGACGGTGCGCGAGGTCGTCGACGACCTCGAACGGCGCTACCCGGGCATTCGCTCACGGCTGATGGATGTGCAGCAATTGCACCGCTTCGTCAACTTGTACCTCAACGACGAGGACATCCGCTTCCTCGACAACCTGGACACCGTCGTGGCTGACCGCGATGAGCTCACCATCCTGCCCGCTGTCGCGGGTGGTGCACGATGAATCAAGCGGCGGCGCTGCACGGCTGTCGCCTGCTCGGTGCGTTCGCCGATGAGCATGATCCGTTGCAGCGAGCCCTGGCGATGCAGGCGAGGGCGCTGGGGATTGCCGTCGAGCCTGTAACCGACGCAGGAAGCGAGCAGATCTATTGCCTGCAAGGCCAGGGGTTGGCACCCACGCATTGCCGTCTCACCGGCTGGGACGACGAAGCGCCTCGGGCCATCAGCGAATTCACCCTCCAGGCTGCCTGCGGGCTGATGGCGGTGCACGGCCGGGCCAGCGGGCAGGCCCGGGCCATCGACCTCGACTATCTCGCTCATGTGGTCGCGAGCCTGGCATTGACCGGGTTGATGGCGACGGCGTTGGCGCGTCTGCGCGGTGGCCAGGCGACGGACTGCAGCGTGTCGCTGCCAGGCGCCGGTCTGCAGTGCATCAGCCAGTACCTGGCTGGAGCAACGGCCGAGGAGGGCGCCGAGCGATTGCCAGCGGGGTGCTCGTCTGCCCGCTTGCGGCCACCCTTTGTCAGTGCCGATGGCGTGGTTTTCGAGCTGGAAACCCTGGACGCCGGCCCGTGGCTGGCATTCTGGGACGGCCTGGGCGCTGCCCGGGCCGACAGCAGCAAGGGCTGGCAGGGCTTCCTGCTGCGGTATGCCCGCGCCATTGCACCGATGCCCGAGGCGTTATGTCGGACGCTGGCTAGCCTGCCGTATGCGCAGGTCGTCGAGCACTGCACGGCGGTGGGAATGGCCGTCACGCCAGTCCATCAACCTGGCCAGCGCGATACCCTGACGCCAGTTGGTGATACGCCTTGGGCGTTCAAGCTGCATCCGGTGGCGGTGCCGTCGCGCCCATGCAACCAGGCCCTGCCATTGAGCGGCTTGCGCGTCATCGAGTCGTGCCGGCGTATTCAGGGGCCGTTGGCCGGCCATTTGCTGGCGACGCTCGGGGCACAGGTAACCCGCCTGGAAATGCCCGGCGGCGATCCGCTGCGTGGCATGGCGCCGCTGGCGCAGGGCTGCTCGGTACGTTTCGATGCGCTCAACGGCCTGAAGGCAGTGGTCGAACTGGATCTGAAGTCGGCCAGCGAGCGTGAGCAGTTGCGTCGGAACATCGCCGAGGTGGATGTGTTCCTGCACAACTGGGCCCCTGGCAAGGCCGAGGAGCTGGCGCTCGAACAAGCGGACCTGGCCCAGGTCAATCCCGCGTTGATTTATGCCTACGCCGGTGGTTGGGGCAATGCCCAGGTGCCCGTCGGGCTACTGGGCACCGACTTCACTGTGCAGGCCTGGTCGGGCATCGCCCACCTGATCGGCCAGGGCGAGGGCAACCCCGGCGGCTCGCTGTTCACCGTACTGGATGTATTCGGCGGGGTGATCGCCGCTCAGGGCATCGTCGCCGCGCTGCTGGCTCGCCATCTGCACAGCCATGCCGGGCGCGTGGACAGCTCGTTGCTCGGAGCCGCCGATCTGCTGTGCCGCTCGCGGATGACGCGTACACGCCCACTGAGCGCCGGCGTGTTCCGCTGCCAGGACGCCAGCCTGGCGATTGACTGCTGCGCCCCTGAACACCTTGAAACCCTCGCACGCTTGTTCGACTTCCCCAGACCGTGCGTGTGGCAGACCCTGCGCGAGCCGTTGGCGCTGCAACTGGCCCGGCAGCCGGCCGCCCACTGGCAGGCGCGGTTGCTGGCCGCAGGCGTGCCTGTGGCGATCGTCTGCCAGGACCTTGCCGAACTGCAACAAGACCCACGTCTGGCGCCTTGGCTCGCGCCTGGCCGTTATACCCGCGTGCTTTCCCCATGGAGGTTCACATGAACGAATCCGGCATCATCGATCTGGTCCCCGTCACCGTCAGGCAGGCCTGGCGCGAGGCCGGCTGGTACACCGACCGACCGTTGTTCGAGTTGTTCGAGGCGCACGCGCTGGCCGAGCCCGAGAAACCGGCAGTACTGACCCTGGACGGGCAGGTGAGTTACCGCCAGCTCCACGACCAGGCCCTTCGCCTGGCCCGTGGCCTGCGTGAGCGTGGCGTGGTGGCGGGTGATGTGGTCGCCTATCAACTCGGCAACGGCTGGCAGTGCTGCGCCATCGACCTGGCCGCCGCCGTACTGGGCGCGGTGGTCGCGCCGTTCCCACCGGGGCGCGGGCGGCTGGATATCGAAGCCTTGCTCAAGCGCTGCTGTGCACGGGCGGTGATCGTCGCGCCTTGCCAGGGCGAGGTCGACCTGTGTGCAGTGGTGGAATCGTTGCGCCCTACCTTGCTGGGCTTGCGCGTACTGGTGGTCGACGGTGACGAGCGTCAGGGCTGGTCGACCTTGAGCGGGCTGCTGGCATCGGAACCGCTGACGGCGGCCGAGCGCCCCCAGGTATGCCCCGACAGCCCGGCGCGGTTGCTGGTGTCTTCCGGCACTGAGTCCGAGCCCAAGCTGGTGGCCTATTCGCATAATGCGCTGGTCGGTGGACGCGGACGCTTCCTGCAACGCATGCATCCAGAGGGGCAGGCTTTACGCGGGCTGTATCTGGTGCCACTGGGCTCGGCGTTCGGCTCCACCGCCACGGCCGGGTGCCTGGCTTGGCTAGGCGGCTCGCTGGCGGTGCTGGCGCACTTTGAAGTGGCAGATGCCATCCGCGCCATCGAGCAGCTGCGCCCGACTCACGTCTTCGCAGTGCCGACCATGTTGCAGCGGATCGCCGCCGAGCCGGCACTGGCCCAAGCCGACCGCCGTAGCCTGGTAGCGCTGGTCAGTGGCGGAGCACTGATCGACGGGCAGAGCATCCGCCGCTGTGTTGAGGCGTTCGGCTGCCCCGTGGTGAGCCTGTACGGCTCGGCTGACGGAGTCAATTGCCACAACCTACCGGATGACCCGCTGGAGGTGGTGTTGAACAGCGTCGGCACACCCAACCCTAGCGTGTGCCAGATCAAGATCGTCAATGACGATGGCCACGAACTGCCTGCGGGCGCTGTCGGCGAGATCAAGGCCCGCGGCCCCTTGAGCCCGATGCAGTATGTCAACGCGCCCGAGCTCGATCAGCGCTATCGCGATGCACAGGGTTGGGTGTGTACTGGCGACCTGGGGCTGATCGATGGGGAAGGACACCTGGTGCTGGCCGGGCGCAAAAAGGACGTGATCATTCGCGGCGGCGCCAATATCAGCCCGGCACAGATCGAGCGGCTGGCCACCGCGCACCCGGACGTTGTCAGTGCCGCCTGCGTGGCGGTGGCCGATGCCGAACTGGGCCAGCGCGTGTGCATCTGCCTGAGCCTGCGCCAGGGCGCCCGGCGTTTTGCCCTGAAGCACCTGACCGACTACCTGGGCGATCAGGGCCTGGAGAAGAACAAATGGCCGGAGTATCTGCGCTTCTACCGCGAATTGCCCCTGAGCCCCGCCGGCAAGGTGGACAAGAAAGCGTTGGCCGCCGACCTGGCGTTCCTGCAACGCACCCTGAACATTGCCTGCTGAGGAGCGCGCATGCTTGAGCATGATCAACTTCATCCCGTGGCCCGGCGCATTCGCCGGTTCGTGGACCAGCGGCTGTTACCGCTGGAGCCATGCCTGGACGCAGGCGATGCCAAGGCCGAGGACTGCCTGGCGCAACTGCAGCAGGCGGCTCGCAATGCCGGCTTGTGGGGGCAGGCCAACGGCCTGGCGCCAGGCCGGCTGCTCGACTACCTGCCCTTGGCCGAGCAGGAAGGCAGGTCTGAATATGGGCCGGCCGTGTTCGGCGCCGAAGCTGTGCTGGACGGCTACATGTTACGTCACGCCAACCCACGTCTGCAGCGCGAGGTGCTTGCGCCCGTGCTGGCAGGGGAGGCGCTTGCCAGCTATGGCATGTCCGAGCCGAACAGCATCGGATCAATACCCGCGACGCTGGCCACCCGCGCCCGTTGGTGCGGTGACCACTGGCAACTGGACGGCGAGAAGTGGTTCATCTGCCGCGCCGAGCAGGCGGCTTTCATCACCGTGGTGGCACGTACCGCCGAAGGGCCGGTGGAGCGAGCCCTGAGCCTGTTCGTGGTGCCTGCCAGTACACCGGGGGTGGAGGTTGGTGAGCGGATGAAGGTGCTGGGGCGCTATCAGGGGCAAGCGCCGGTACGGCTGAACGCGGTCCGGCTCGCAGAGGATCAGGTGCTCGGCCAGGTGGGCCAGGGATTCGCGCTGATCCAGGAGCGCCTTGCCCTGGGCCGGCTGCTGCGTGCGGCGCACTGGCTGGGCATGGCCCAGCGCTGCTACGACCTGATGGGCGCGCGCATCGTCTCGCCCCGTGGTGCCTTGGCGCGGCTGGCGGACAAGCAACTGGTGCGCCTGCGCATGGTCGAGGCGTACCAGGCCATCCATGCCGCGCGGTCGTTGCTGCACGATGCCGCGACCCGGTTCGACCAGGGCAGGAGCAATGACGTGGAGGCCAACCTGGCCAAGCTGGCTGCTTCGCGGGCCTTGAGCCTGAACGTCGATTCGGCGATCCAGATCCACGGCGCCGAAGGCTTGACCGACGGTACGCCACTCTCGGGGATTTACCGGCACGCCCGCGCCACCCACTTCATGGATGGCACCGACGATGCGCTGGTCAGTGCCCTGGGGCGACAGCTGATCGGCGCCTATCAAGAAGGAGGCGGGGTGAATTTTGCCGCGCCTTCATCGTCTCCCATGAACTGGACAGGTTCAGTGGACGAGGACGGCCCCCATGCAGACTGATCACGTGCTGACCAGCCAGTCTTCCTCCTGGCTGTTGCGCAGCTTGCTGGGCGCGGCCATGGCGCTGCCCATGCTGGTGTTCTATGCCATCGGCGCGCTGGGGCCTTTCCTGGTTGCCGACCTGCAGGTACCTGAACACTGGCTGGGTTACCTGACCATGAGCGCTTTTGGCCTGGCTGCGTTGCTGTCGTTGGGCGCCGGGGACATCGTCCAACGGCTGGGCGGGCGTCGGGCGCTGGGGCTGTTGTTCGGCTGTTGCGCCGCGGCCTACACCTTGGTTGGCGTATTGCCGGGGTTTCTCGGGCTGGTGCTGGCGCTGGCCGTGTGTGGCGTGGCCCAGGCCTTGGCCAACCCGGCCACCAACCTGCTGATCGCTGAACAGTTTCCAGTGGCCGAGCGGGCCGCGACCGTGGGCTTCAAACAAGCCGGCGTGCAAGTGTCGGCGCTGTTCGCGGGGCTACTCTTGCCGCTGTTGGCCCAGTACCTGGGCTGGCGGGTAGCGCTGGTACTATTCGCGCCGTTGGCGTTGCTGCTGGGCTGGACGGCCTTGCGTCATCTACCGCGCTTACCGGGCAGTGCTCGCGGTGCCTCGACCACCCTGCGTCGGCCCTCGGCCGGGCTGGCGCTGTTGATGGCCGTGCAGTGCAGCGTGGCCATCGCCCTGTCATCGTTCGTGACCTACCTGGGCGTGTTCGCCCGTGCCCAGGAGGTGCCAGCGGTGCTGGCGGGTTCGTTGGTGGCGGTGTTCGGCGTGATGGGCATCGTTGCGCGGGTGTTGCTGACACCCCTGGCGGCGCGGCTGCGCGACGAGAGCCTGATGCTGGGTGCGCTGTGCGCGTTGGCGGCGCTGGCGGTGTTCAGCCTGAGCCGGGCTACGCCGCAAGCCTGGATCTGGCTCTGGGTCGGCAGCATCGGCATGGGGTTGACGGCGGTGGCGACCAACGCGGTGGCCATGAGCATGGTCCTGCGCGATCGCGCATTCGGCGCGCCGGCGGCTTCGGCGAGCCTGCTGTCGGTGGGGTTCTTTGCGGGCTTCGCGCTGGGGCCGCCGCTGTTCGGCGCATTGCTGCGGGCTAGGGGCTACGGCCTGGTTTTGGACACGATGATCGTGGTGTTGTTGTCGGGGATGCTGCTGTGCCTGTGGCTAAGGGCCTGGCGCCGGGCGGAGCGCCGGTAGGGGTGTCACCCGTGCGGTGCCGGGCACGGCACGGGTGGCCGCATCACTTGGACATGTAGTCGATCACTGCCTGGTAATCCTCGGCGGTGCAGTCCATGCACAGGCCTCGCGGTGGCATGGCATTGAAGCCTTCGGTGACATGCTTGACCAGTACGTCGTTACCCTTGGCCAGGCGAGGCTTCCAGGCTTCCTGGTCGCCCTTTTTCGGGGCCATGGGCAGCTGGCCGTTGTGGCACATCTGGCAGGCGCGGTTGAACACCGCCTCTGGCTCCTGGGCCGCCTGGGCCACGCTGGCGAGTGCCAGGCAGGCAAGCATTGCAAATGGTTTTTTCATGACCGACCTCTCAGGTTTTTTATTTGAAGCAGGAGTCTATGTAAGAGTCGGTAGCTGTCAGGTGCGATAGTTTGACGCAGGTGTGGTGCATCGGCTGTGCCGGCGGCATCGCTATCAAGGGTGCGGCAGGATGTCGCAGGTCGAGGATGGTCGAGTGCCGTGCTAATTTGAAATTGGCCCGGTGTTTTGCTCTTGGCAGGGTTTTCACCGGGCCGAAAAAAGCCGGGGCTGGTTACCAGCCCCGGCTTGGTTCTTGCCTCGGCTCATGGTCATCAGAGCAGGATGTAGTCGCTGAACTGGCGAATACCCGCGTGTTCGCCCTTGACCAGATGTACATAGCGTCCCGCCACCAGGTCGACCGGCAGGCATTCGTCGACATCGAGCACAGCGTCGGTATGCGGCTTGAGCCAATCAGATGCCATGCGTTGCTTGCCCAAGCGCTTGGCCTCGGCCTTGTCGGTGGCCGCCACCACCAAGTAACGATGCGCTTCACCGAATACCTGCCGTTCATAGCCACCCAGGTTCAGGAAGAACAGGCGCATGGCGTCAGGGCCCGGAGCCATCTGGCTCACTTCGACGCGATAGCCATCGACCCCGGCGACTTCCAGCCAAGAGTCGATGTGCAGGCCTTCGGCGCTGCCGAACCAGGCTTCGCGCAACTGGGGATGGAGCTGCTCCAGCGTTTCAGCTTGGGCGAAGACCACATCGTGGACTTCGATACGTGCTCCTGGGCATCGTGCCCACAGCCTGTCCTGCATTGGTCAGAACGCTGAAGGACTGGCATGAGCTGGTCGGTAACGCTGGCTACGCGCTGATTGGCATTCATGCTTGCGCAAGCCAGCAAAGCACGCAATGAATGAGCGGTCGTCCACTGACGACCGCTCATTCACAACAGTTGACGAGGTTAATCCTTGGTGAGCGCATCCTTGACATCACCGACTACTTGCTGTGCTTCCCCTTTTTTCTCCTGCAGTTTGCCTTTTAACTCGAGGTCCGTGTTCCCGGTGGCCTTGCCTACGGCTTGTTTGACCTTGCCGACAGCCTCGTTAGCCATGCCTTTAACTTTGTCCGAAGCGCTGCTCATGATTTTTCTCCTGCGACAATCATCAGTGAAACGTGGGTTGGAAGAACCGTGCGTGCATCGGTTGAATTGCATGTCATTCAGCGATGACACGTGTCTTGCGTGACAACAACGCGAAGCGGCCGACTGCAAAGCTCAAGGCAGCACCGATCAGAAGCGTTACCAGGGTGCCCCAGGCGGCTTTCGATACGTTGCTAGCAGCGACTTGAGCAGCTTCGCGTGCCTGCTGCTCTGCCTGTTCTTTCAGAGCCTTCACCTGTTCAGCCGCCTGTTGATAAGCGCGTGCGTAGTTATCAACCACTTGCTCGGCCTCTTGCTGACTTTTTCCGGTGCGCGCAGCGACGATATTGACCAAGGCTTCCTTGTCTGCCGCACTCAGAGCAGGCTCACTGGCTTTGCGTACTCGCTCGAACCACTGCTTGAGCTGGTCGATCGTCAGGGTCGGGTTTTCGGCTGCGACTTGACCCGCAGACTCACCTTGGGCTTGAAGCTGATCGGTCTTTTGCTCCAAGGTCGAGGGGTTAAGTTCAGCCTTGCCGGACTGCTCAAGCGTTTTGTTCAGCTCAGCTTCCAGGCTGTCCCAGTCTAGCGAGATACCCTGTCTGTTCAGTTGCTCCTTGATGCCTTGGCCAACACCAGGCGCAGCAGCAGCGACGCCATCGGCTGCAAGCGACAGGCCTTTGCCGGCAATGTTGCCTGCGGTGCCGACCACGCTACCCGCCAAAGAAGCCAGCAGCCAGGTAGCCATCAGCGTGGTCAGCGTCCAACTCAACAGGCCATGCAGGCCTCCTCGGGTAGGGGCGGTACGGCCGGCCACCCAGGCGCCGGCTGCCACGGAGATCACCGTGCTGATGAACAACCAAACCCCCGCGCCCGTACCGAAGCCGCGTAAGGGATTGCCTTCAGCCATAGGGTCAACGGCCCCGGCGCCGATGGCCGTTCCCAGCACACTGAGTATCAGGTAGCTGGCCAAGGCGATGGCGCCGCCTGCGAACACGGCGCTCCAGGATACCCTCAGCGTGCTGACAGCGTTGGCTGGGGTAGTCACATACGATTCCGTCATCTATGCATCCTCGAGAGTTTGGACTGGCAGCACCAGCAACTGATACCTCTGGTGCAACGTCAGGGCCAGTTTGCAGGTCTCATGCAAGGCTGTAATGGCGCATCTGCACCTGATCGACTAGTGCATTGGCACCACCCTTGGCCTGGTTGCAGCGATTAAGCTCCAGGTAACACCGACATGCGCAATGGAGAACTGCCATGAGTGACGCCGTGCTCGCACGCGAGACCAACCGCCGCCAGCTTCAGCAAATCATCGCCGGCTTGTCCGATGGTGTGATCCTGCTGGAAGTCGACCAATCGATAATCTGGGCAAACGAAGCGGCCCTGCGCATGCATGACGTCGACAGCCTGGAACAGCTGGGCAGCAACGCTGAGGGTTACCGCGAGCGATTCACGTTGCGTTACCGCAACAATCACCCGCTTGAACCCGAGCAGTACCCTATTGCCCGGGTGGCCGCTGGAGAGGTCTTCAGCGATGTGATGGTAGAGGTTACGGCCGTTGGCGAGGAGGAGGCGCGCAGCCGGGTACACAGGGTGCGCAGCATGGTGCTGGCGGACAGCAAGGGCGACGCTGAATCGCTGGTGCTGATCATCGCCGATGCCACTGAATGGGCCAGCGCCGAACAGCGCTTCGAAAAAACCTTCAATGCCAACCCGGCGCCTGCGGTTATCTGCCGGCTCAGCGATCTACGTTTTATCAAAGTCAATCAAGGCTTTCTGGAAATGACCGGCCATGTGCGGGATAACGTCATCGGCAGGTCTGTCTATGAGGTAGATGTGCTGGAAAACGCCGAGCGCAAGGAATTGGCGATCGAGCGGCTCATAGAGGGGGCAACTATCCCGCAGATGCAGGCTGAATTGCGCTTGCCGGATGGAGGCACGAAGCTGGTCATCGTGGCGGGACAACCACTGGACATGCATGAGGAAGATTGCATGTTGTTCTCATTCACCGACCTTGAGCCCAGGCGCAAGGCGGAAAATGCACTGCGTCAGAGCGAGGAGCGCTTCGCCAAGGCGTTTCGCCTGAGCCCCGTGCCTACCTTGTTGTGCAGCGCTGACAGGCAGCAACTGATCGATGCCAACGAAGCCTTTCTCGACACTCTGGGGTACACCGCACAGGAACTGCTAGGCAAAACGGTGGCTGAAATCAATTTCATGGACGATAGCCGCATTACGGCTCAGGTGTTCGACGTGTTGGAAAAAACAGGGCGCATTGAGGGGCTGGACCTGAAACTGCGTAAAAAAAATGACGACCGACTCCACTGCGTCCTGCAAGCTGACACCGTAAGTCTGCAGGACACTCCATGCTACCTGCTAGTAATGATGGATATCACCGAGCGCAAACGTTCGGAACTCGAGCTGGTCGAGGCGATCGAGACAGTCATGCAGGATGCATCGTGGTTTAGCCAAACCCTGATAGAAAAGTTGGCCAATGCCAAGCGCATTAACACAGGCCGTTTGCCTGATGCGTCGTTTACCAACCTTACGCGAAGAGAGCGTGATGTGTTGGCACTCATTTGCGAAGGTCTTGCCGACAAGGAAATCGCAGCGCGGTTGAACCTGGCACTCAACACCGTGCGCAACCATGTAGCCACAGTGTATTCCAAACTCGACGTACACAGCCGTAGTGAGGCGATCGTCTGGGCTCGGGAGCGTAGATTGTTTGCAGGGTGAATGCGTGCGTTTCAAGATGCTTGGTTCGACAATGCACGTCATCGGTAGAGCTGGTGCGTTGTCTTGGTTTTCCAATAATCTGCGGCTGAAAATCGGTCTTTTCGGCGTCCCCAAGCCGCCCATTTCCGGCTGATGGGCAACTTGTTCAGAGTTTCCTTAACCGCTATCTGGAGCTCTACGGCCAAGTCCGTATGGCTGAGATGCGTCGCGAGAAGAATCTGCGTACCTTGGTTGGTCGTTGGTGCGGGTTCGAATCGCAACATGAGCCGGTCCTTTGAACACGTAGGCTGGAGGGGAGGAGGAGGGTGATGCCTGTTCGTGATCGGCTGATTGAGTCACGACGAACCTTCTTGACTGTCAAGTCGGCCCCAAGCTGCCGAGGCACGCTGTGCGTTATGGCGGTTCGTAGACTCGGCCAGATAACGACGTGGCCTCGCCGAGGTCTCAGTCCAACCGCAGACTCGCCGGAGTTCGCCCGTGGCGCGCTCCACGCTGCTCGACCAGGTAAGCCAAGAAACGGTCGGCGAACGTTCGCTCTGGATGTAGTGCTCGTAGACCTCATGCAGCTGCGCAGAAACACCTACGGTTCGTCCGTGGGTTTTCAGCGCAGGCTCTTCAGTACGCGGGTTGGCGGGGTCATGTTCGCGGTCATTGGTGGTGACATAGGCGTGCTTAGAACCTTAGGCGCGGCGTTACCAGCCTGCAAGAGCAGCGGTACACGCTGACCTGAAGAAAGACGGCACTGAATCAGATTCATCGGCAGCCACCTAATTCTATGGTTCACCATGAACGCCAAGGCCATACAAGGCTCATGAACATCTATTACATAGCACATGATTTAACAAGTGGGCGATGTCAGATGTTCATAAGACGCTCTCCAGCGCACTGCACTTGGCTCAATAGCATCAAAACGAATGCGATTGTTCATAGATCCATGTTTATTGACGAGATTTTCCGCTCGTCTGGTCGATGCGAACTTTGGCAGCTCCTCAGCGGTGAGGACGCTGCGGTACCGGGCAGGGAGTTGCATTGGGGGCTTGCCATCACAAAATTCCTTTCCGTAGATGGCTGGGAACCCTACCGAATTTCAATTTTCGAAGGGCGTCGATTGGTTTCTTGGGGTTTCGTAAAGTCCCATTCGTTTCGTATGACGGATTAGCCCCTAAAATACGCAGGTGACTCTACTTCACATAGGCATCTGCCACCCAGACTTCACCCATCGGAACTTTGGCTCTTGAACCTTCGGCCCGCCGAAGTCTTCACCTTCAATCTTGAAGCACCTGGCCATCAGATCCCGCACCCCCCCCAAGCGCTCCATGGCAGTGAGTTCCTTGGTGATGTCCTTGACAACCGTTGTAAACGCCTTAGTCGATTCTGACTTCAAGAACTCGGGAGTGGAGAGAGCGAAATCCCGGTCGGGTAACGAAACCCCAAATAGACTAGTAACAGAGCTTGCCGCCTTGATTAGAAAGCTCCCCTGGATACCTTGGGCAGACCTGAGACCGTAGCTGCGTTTAAGGTCGCCGCAAATCTTGTCGACATCATCCATGAGCTTGGTGATGCGCTTGTTTCCACTCGCGAGCCCTTGCTCGTCGAAGGCAACTCGAATGGCCTTTAGGGTTTCACGCATCGTTACGAAATGGTCTTCGCTGCGGATCTGTCGAGCTGCCTCGATCGCACTGGAAACGCTTCCGGCGGATTGAGTCAGCCATGCCGAAAACAAGGGCAGGTCCAAAGCAACGGTCTGAGTTGCTCCGTGCGACCGGATTTCCGAAATGCTCGTGCTGGTTTTGTCCGAGAGGTTTGCCAGGAGGCGGGCGGTGAAGTCATGGCCGAAGGCGCCGGATTTCTTCATCCAGTGCACTTGATAGGCATGCCTGATGGGATGAATGAATGAGTCTGCTTTCAGGTGTTTGGCTGCAGTCGTGTAATAAATTGATTTGTACGCGAGCCAGTTCAGCGAGGCGACGAACATCTCGAGTTGCTTGGTGGGACCTCCGTAGGCACCAGGATACTCTCTAGTGAACTCTGACTTGCTGAATTCGTGGCCATCCGAACCCACTAGCTTGACATCTTTCGACCAACGTCCGCGCGTTTCACTGGCATCGCTTAACTCTGCGAAGATTGCTGCGCTTAGGGCACTGTATTTGCCATAGTCGTCGGACGCACGGTAGCCCAGCATCCTCATGGTTAGGTAATACACACTGGAGGCTTGATCCCAGGTGCAGACCATGTTCATTTTCAGTTGCTCCAAAAGGGCACTAAAGTCCTCATCCACGAACTCGCCGCCGCGAATTTCAGGACGAATCAGTGATGCTTCTTTTTGAGCGAGCGTATCAACCCCGTCCAGCCCGAACTCGGAAGGCGACAAGAACCTGAGGTAGGGGAATTGTTGCTTGCGGCTTTCTCTGTGATCTGCTTTGTAGTTGTCTATACAGAGGAGGTCGTCGTAAAAGAGGTTGCCTTGCAGGAAATTCTCTAACGCGCACAGGTCTCCATTGATCGTATCGCTGGTCTTGACCGCGACCGCGCCGGTGGCGCGCTGGACGGCAGTGAGGGTGGCGTTGTCTATCAGTGCGTAGGTCATGTATTCATTGCCCATCCTAGTGTGGCTGAGACTATAACCACTGAGATTGGATGGTGGCTATATTCGACGGGCAGTCTTCGCGAACCATGGAGCATAGTCTTGGCGCAGGTGAAGCGCCTTATTCGACTGCACGCTCATTGGCGCAGTTCATACGCGCTTGAGCGTGTAATCAAGTGGATGGGCTCGACTATGCTGGGCCATTCACGATCGGATTGACATCAGGTGCTGGAATACAAAAGAAATACGTCGAGCAACCAGCGATGAATCGGGGAGGGCAGCGATCCATTGAGTGCATTTGGATAATTCTCGAGGCATCTTGGTAACTGCTAGCCATTGCAATGCAATGGCTGGGCGCCGATCTGTGGTAGTGCCAACTAGAATTTAAGTTCACCCTCAGGCCGGGCGGTGCGAAACCTCGACACATCGCATCTTCCAGCACCCGCTACAGCTACTCACTCACTAGCCAGTAAGCTTTTGCCGCGCCCTGACGTGCGTAGCCTATGCAGAACGCCATCAAATCGCTCATGCGCTCATCAACCATGGTGCGCCGAATGCCAGGTTGAACGCCTACCACCGTGAAGGTAAGAGCTGTTGCAGGTGTTGACCGAAGCAACTCGTAGGTTTCATCCCAGTCCCCGCTGACAAAGTACGAAGGAGATGTGTGTCTGCGATGCATGCGATCTTCCATATGATGCAGCAAGGTCGCGACGTTGCAGAAGTGAGCTGACTTTACCAGCTGCCCCGCAACCTCATACACATCACCAACTCGCCCTCCATTAGCTGGCCCTCCTGCACCTTTACAGTGATAGAGGGTTACGTTCACTTCATGGGCTGCATTGACAGTAACGCAGATGTAGTCGGCGGCCTCGCCTGAGCGATGGTCGTAATACAAACACCGGAGATCTGGAAGCGTCAGAAGGTATTGCTCCAAGTGCTCCTGCACAGTTGCTTGGCCATTGAGCTCTGCACGTCGCGCCAGTGTGCGAGGCTCCTGATTGTTCGGCAGGAACTCCACCTCGATCGCGCAACCTGTCCAATCGATTGACTCCGCATCACCTGGAGCAAGTGCGAGGGATCTGAGAAGAGGGGCAGCGATTTTGTTTAGCCCTTCAAACGAAGACTTATCTGTTGCATAGAAAATAGGAGGGTACACACTAAGCCAATCGGCCAATGGCATCCAGCCATCCTGGCTAGACTCGATCGTCATTGTGGCATCTGGTTCCAGGCAGCGAATCAGTTGGCCACCCTCAAGACTCAGGCGCATACGGATCTGCCCCTCAGCATGAACGATCGAAAAATCCAAGTGCCCGGCTTGTGGATCGCACTCAAAGTCCTGTATATCCCACTCCACAAGCCTAGAGGTTTGTAATTCTTGTTCTTGCGTAGTCCTGAAGTGAATACGAGGATTGCGAGTGAGGCCTTGCCGCGACCAGTTGGCTGCCATCACCGCTTCTGGTAGCTCCCGAAGAGTCGTAGTGGTTCTGACCAAGTCGAGGTGTGTTTGGCTAAACGCAGCATCTCCTACGATGCGCCCATGAAGCGTCTGCACCCAAGCAAAGAAGTCAGGAACGGATAGGCGCTGATTGCTCCAGATTCTGGAGCTGCTACTGGCTCCGATGGTTTCACGCACCTGGCCGTTCATGCCACTTCCGAAGTAGTGACCCTGAGCGTAAGCGCGGCTGTCACCGGCAGTGACCGCGCGCTCGGCTTGAGGGCCAGTTAGGGTTCGATAAGTTTCGACTTGCGAATTGAAGGTCGTGTTCTGCAAGCCAACAGCAAAAAACCTCATCTCCTCCAGTCCGGCCCTCGCTCGGCTCGTTTCTTCATAGCTCAACCCTCGGCTGCCGGCACGGCAAACGATATCCATGATGGTCAGGTACAGCTTCTCTGTCCTGAGGGTTGAGCCGATGAAGCAATAGCTCGATTCAGGAAAATACATCAGCAAGAAGGCCTCGTGCCGAATATCAGTGAGCGTGTTTGAGGTCGACCAGTTCGGAGGTGCTTCATCTGCTGTCAATACGAGAGACAGATTGCCATCTGGCGTTCCCCACTGCTTCACAATCCGAAGCACTCGACCGACCTTTTCTCCTAGCAAGTCGAAATCCGGCCTGCGACTGCAGTGAAACCCTCGGACGTGCGCGTACAAATTGAAGGACAACGCAGACACGGATTCATAGTCAGATTCAGTCATCCGACGCACCGGCAAGCTTTCGATGAATTCTTGGGCTTCAACTGCGCCCTGGATCTCAGTAAGCGCGACATCATCAATCATCTGAGCCAGATCGACTCCCTCTCTGAGCAGAGTCGCGGTCGCCTCACGCAATCTGAATGCCGGTGCAATGAGGGTTGGGCGACCCGTGGCGTTGTCGATCCTAGCGAATCTGCCGATGAACTGGATTGTGGGTACCAGTGATTTGTGGGGTGCGTGCAACGCGGCGACCTTCAGTTTTGGGAAGTCATAGCCCTCGCCAAACATGTCTACGCAGATGATGGCCTTCAATTCACCAGAAATGAGCTTTGCTTCAATTGAGTCCTGTTGTCGTTTGGTCAGTCGGCTGCTTATAGCGGCGACGGAAACGCCCAATTGCTCGTAGATCGGGACGAGCGCTTGCGCGGAAGATATGGTCGAGGCGCGTACGAAAAGCCTATGATCAAAACCGTTAGCAATATCTTCTTCGAGCTGTGCCACTGCAGTTTGGGCAATCACCCGATCAACATGCTCATCATCAAGCTCGTTATCTATTGGGGCCTCCCTAAAGACGATAGGGTCGAACGCCCCTTCAGATACGGCTCTCATCACAGGATATCGGTAGACTAGCTTGCCCGGAATAACGCGGTCATCGCGCCTGAAGGGTGTTGCTGTCAAGAATATAAATCGAGCGGTCGAGTAGTGATCAAGATACGCTGCCCAGGAGTCCGCCGGCGCATGGTGAGCTTCATCGAAAATTACTAGGTCAAAGAGGTCGGGCGCTGCGCCTGGGGCAATCATTGGCGAAGAACTACCGGGGGTTGAGATCACGACGTCGAACTCCCGCAACTGTTCCCAAGCCTCGGGTGTTATCGGCCGCCCCGAATGCAAGTGAGCGGAAGGTAGCGGCCCATCTTCAGGTAGCGCACCGATGCGCCTGAGTGTTGACAGGGTGGAAAAATGCGAGTGCACCTGTTTGCGCAGAGCACTTGATGGCTCGACGACGAGGATCCGGGTTGCTCCAAGCAGAAGCGGTAGCGACATCATCAATGATGTCTTTCCATAGCCAGTGGGCAGGCAGATGATCGCGGGATCGTCTTGCACAGAGAAATGGGCCAATGTTGCATGCATTGCGCCAAGCTGGCCCGGCCTGAAGCCGCTATTAGGCGCATCAGCTTGCTGAAGAAGGTTGAGTGATCCCGCCTGTTCTACGAAAAAGCCAGCCATTTCGACCATCCTTGGATATTTCTAACCAATCGTAATGTGCGACTGACTTTAAACAAGTGGTGAAGGTACAAATTTCTTTCAGCATCTCCTAGCTTCTGCTTGCTTCAGCAGGCATGGGGACTGAGGTTCCACCCGTGAATCGCCACTGGTTTCCAATAGACGCGACGCAATTCCAGGGCTGCAGCTCGCAAACCTCTACTGGGATCTTGTCCCTGGCCCACATCGTCAGAGCAGCTTCCGGACCAGTCTTTGTAGAGTAAGGGTGCCCCTCAGGCTCGACCACGCCAAAGCCGCGCACAGTCCAGCGCTTGCGGCGCCGCACTCATCCTCCGAATTTGGGTCTTTGCGCCGCTATTCGTGCTGTGGTTTAGGCGTTGGCGAACTCGGACTGGTCAATTGTGCCCCTCGTTAGGCTCTCATTGAGCTCGGTATAGATTCGCAACCCTTCGCTAACCGCTACGGATTCCAACTGAGCACATTTCGAACCCAGCAACCGGATAGCAACCCTCTCAAGACGCTCGTCCATCTGGTCACCATGATGAGATTCGACTAACAGCCTGTAAACCGCCCAGAGTCCTTTCGCGCTGGCCTTTGGCAAATGCCCCCTGAGTGCGGCGGCGATGATCAAAATGACAATGGTCTCAAGGGCCTGATCAGGGGCATCACTTTTCATGGCTGCTTTGACATGCCAGTGTCGCATCAGCGCTGCTAGCCCAATCTCAGGAAGCAAAGCCTGATCCACCAGAATACGTAGCACCGATGCGGCATGCTCCAACACTTTCTCAAAGGTCGCGCGGTAATCCCAGAGCGCCGAGATTACTGAGATGAACCTGGGTTCTGCGTCAAGGATTTCTACGGCTTGACGTACGGTTCGTGCAGTAAAGGCAGCCGGGGGAAGCAGCCGTACAATCTCGGACAGCTGCACGATTACCCTGACCTTCCATTCGCACAGCTGCGCAATTTTGCCGGCTTTTTCAATGGGGGAGAGCTGCCCAACCTCTGTCAGTGCGGCCAGGACATCAAGCGTGCAGAAACCATCGACCTCGGAACCTGCGGCACAAAATATTCGCAGCGACTCGTCATCAGAATAGAGCCGGTACCGTTCCGGCTCTTTGCCGAGTATCTCCACCATTTCACTGTTGCTGCGCCCAATGACCCTGGCGGGCGATGCTTCGCTTGCCTCCTCTGGAGGGGAGGGCTGGAGGATCGAGGCTAGATGGGGTTTCAAAGCGTTCTGTAGCTCCAAACATTTGCTTCGCTTTGGGCTTCCAAATACGGGGTTCGTGAACTCGGCAAGCTCCTCCATCGTGGCCCTGGAAACCGCAATTTGACCGAAGAAAGTAATGACGGCGTCGATCAGCCCCAAGTCGTTAAGGACTAACAGCGCTGTCCAATCCAGCAAAGGCACTCGCTTGCGCAGGGCATCGGCACCGATCGGTTGCCACCCCGTATCGTTGACCATCACCAAGTGATACTGGCGATCATCCCGGCTGGACACCTTGGCAACTTCCCACAGGTGTACAATATCGGAAATGTAAGACAGCACCAGCCGCGGGCGCCACGAGAAAGGGACGGTGTTTAATCCCTGCTGTAGGGATCGCTCCATCCGTTTCTGGAACGCTTCTCTGTCGGGCGTCATTCCAGTCAGTGCTTTCAGGCTTTCCACCAACTCCGTGCCAGAGGCGCCCTCTCGAATTTCGCCTCTCCAGAGCATCCGGGAATTCGGGAAATTCCTGAAAAATGCTTCAGCGCGTGTTCGGAACTGCTCTCTATCCCTGGCAAGTTCGATGTCACTGCGTCCCCCCAGAGTGCCGCTCAGGTGCATCATCAAGTAGGTGCCTTCCTGGCTCTCTACACTCTGATCTACCAATTCGCCTGCTCGTAGGGCTAGCTCCAGTAGCCGGTCGCTCGTTGGGTCGGAAAACTGGATGAGAAAGAACAGTAATTTCACGAACTCCAATTGTTCCCCTTTGGATCTCGCAGTTTCGAGCGCTCTTTCCGCTGCCTCCACGGCGTCATCGACGTATCCGCAACGTGTGGCAATCGTCGCATAGGTGTTCAGGGCCAGTGGGTCGTCAGATCCTGTGGCTACAATTTTCAACAACCGATCGCGGGCCTTTTCCGTTTCGCCCAAGTGATCGAGTGCCAACGCCTCGAAGGCCCCCATTCGATCACCAGGCTCAACTCGGACTCGATTGCTTTGACACAGCTCTACGAGGCCTTGCCAATCTTTCAAAGTCACCAAGGCTAAACCAAGCCGCGCAGCCACCGCAGGCGAGAGGACATAGTGCTCAGTGATCCTTTCGGAGAGTTGAACACACGCCTGCGCGCTTTGCGGATCGGTGGGGTCAAGCTCGTGGATGAGGGTGAGTGCAATACTGACGGGCCGATCCAGTTCCTCATACCTGGCCTGCAGCGTTCTCAACGCCTCATCCTTGGCCAACCTGCTGATTTCCAACTGGAGGTAAAACTGTGCGAGGGCGGCTTCGGGGGCCAGAGCAGGATCTGCTTCGAGCAGCCCCATCCACTGGTTCACAAGGCCGGTCTGAACTGATTTGTGAGCCGAAATTGAGGCTGCGGTGACAGCCGACCCAAACAGGGGATGGCTGCGATCCACGTTACCGACGTATGCGCCAAAGCCTTGATAGCATGCCCGAAATTTACGGGTTTCATAGAGCAAAAGCGTACTCCAGAGCTGCTTGTCAGGTGACTCGGGCAACTGATCATTTGCCGACAACGCGAGGGTGAAGTCTGCCAACTGACCCGCAATGCCGCGTAAGACCTCATGGATATGGGGCAAGTCCGGACGCTTCTGCGCAGCATCCTTCAGGTCTGGAAGTATCGACTCTGCCTTGCCAAGGGCCGATGCTGTGGCCCCCCAGATGTCGACGAGCTGCTCTATGTTGGAGCCCCAGCCAGATGCTTTTATGGACAGGACAGCATCGTTAATCGCAACCCAAGCTTCCTCGAGCTTTTGAAGGTCTACACCCGGAAGACCTGCGGGTGGGATAGATTCACGTCGCGGCGTAGTGGCGGTGGCCACTGCGAGGGAAAATTTGGCTCGGGCCCTAAGCAACAGCAACAGTTCACGAATGTCATCGGACGCGTCACAGGCTTCAAGGCCCGCCTCGCAGTCCGTCAGGGCATTCGCCGGTTCTTCAGACAGCCAATGTGCAAACGCTCTGGCGAAAGACCGTTGAGGTTCCGCAAGCAAATTCGCCTGCTCAACGGCCAACTCGTAATGCCCTTGCACGGCATGCAGCCGGGAGCGAATGGCAATGATGGCTGGATCTTCACCTTCCAGTAAATCATGTAGCTCTGCAAGTGAGTCGCTATCGTTCTCGAATCGGATGCGGATCTCCGCTTCCACCTGGGCTGCTTGGAACTTGGGGAGCGGCGTTACCTCGTACGCGTTCTGGTAGGAAGAGACTGCCGCTTTGTTATCTCCCGTTTGAACCTGCCAGTTGCCACGTAGGCGCCAATATTCTGCGCGCTCAAGGGTGGCCGACCCTTCGAGTTTTGGCTCTGCCTCATCGAGCTGGATCTTCGCTCGATCCAGCGCGGTGACCTGTAGATCTGCCTTGGCCTGAGTCAAGTTCCAGGCAAGCGTGCCGCGAGCTGGGTTGACCCAGTAGTCTTCCGTTGGGCCTGCCAAGGCGTTCATCAGTGCGGAGCCTCGTGCAGCCACGCCTTTTACCACGCCCTGAACCAGGGTTAAGCGATCATCTGCTTGCATCCCTGGGTGTGTTTGCTCTGTGCGCTCACTCAGGATATGCCCCATGCGAGACAGTTCGTTCTGGTGGCGAATGTCCTTTGAGAGATCCGTAGCTCTTTTTAGTACGTTCTTTGTGGGTGCACGAAGGGTGACGTATCTGCGTTCGGCGGACAGATCGTCGACCGAGATGCGACTCAGCTCATCCCTGAGCCAAACATAGAAGAGAGGGCAGTCGACAGGATCTTCGTTCACCGATAGGTCGCAGATCACCAAGAGCACCGGTTCTACGGCACGGGCGTAATAGCGGACAGTGGTGGCTTTCAGAGATACCGAAATGTATTCGCCATCCGCCGTCAGGCTCGGAGAGCGGGTGCCTTTAAGTTGGATACGGAAAATATCCGTCGCACGTTGATTCGGCGTGGTCTGCACTTGGAAGTCATAGCCATAGTCGTCAGTCCCTTCCAGGCTTTGCACTCGCCAATCTTTGGGATGTCGAGCCATCAGGCAACGTGTTGCATCGGCATTGATGTCGTGCTGATCACCCGTCCCAGGTAGAGGCCCGTCAACTGGCATGGTGCTTCCTCGGTATTATCAAAATGGGTGCTGGAGGCTCGAACTGCGTTCTGATGCAGCACTATTTGTCCTGAGTATACAGGCCCCCAAACCGCACTTGGGATCAATATCTCTGTATCTGGAGGTGTGAGTCAGGTTGGGTGCGTGCCTGTTTTGTACGAGACTGCCCAACGTTTTTCCGAGGCCCGGCTCATCCAAAGCGCTCGGTAATGGCTTATTGATGCCAGTCCGGTTACGCTGATGTGTAACAGGGAGGAGGCGCAATGAGTCAGTACCTTTTAAGTTTTGCCAAGCAGAACCTTGAGGGGCGTACTGATGCGTACCTGGTGCTTCTTTGGTGTATGTACCAGGCCAACCAAAGCAAGGGCCGCTATTCCGACCACATCAAGTCACACATCACCACGGCGTCGGATCAACTGCTGGGTCGCAACTACCAGCGGGTCGCTGCTCGTTTCAAGAAAGTGCTCGATAAAAGGCCTGAATTGGATCGGACACCCCCCTCGGGCTTGGGGGCGTTGGATTACCTGCGCGTCAGGAATTTCCGGGGCTTTGGCGAGTTTGGTGCCGACGACAAAGGCACGTTCATTCGATTCAGTAAGCTGAAAAATATTTTCTACGCACCCAATGGCGGCGGTAAATCATCGCTCTGTGAAGCCATCGAAATTTGCACCACTGGGGACATCAAGGAAGCCGCTAGGCGCAAGACCAAGCTCAAGCAGTACATTGCGCGAGGGGAAACCAAGCCCCAGCTCGCTCTCCTGGGAACGAATAAGCTCAAAATTGCGCCCAGTATCAGTTGGTCGAGCTGCTTTATTGATCGCAATCGCCTTCAAGAGTTTTCGCTCTTGGGCTCCAAAGACACAGGCAGTGGCGAAAGTGATGTGTTGGCGACCTTGTTCGGCCTGGAAGAGCTTCAGGAAGTCATTTCTCGTTTCGTTCGCCCTGACAGCTTTACGCTCAAGGCATTCATGCGTGCCGACCAGGCCGAGGCCCTGACGAACCTTGAACGCGCTAGAACAGAACTTGGCCAACTGCGTAGCAAGCACAGGACAGATCTGTACGCTGCGATTTCGCAGACCTGCCAACTCTTGGGGTTGAGGGCCGATCAAGATTACGAAGTTCGTCCAAAGGTGCAGCGGCTGCGCAAGACGATAGACATGCACATCCGTGGGGCCGAGCGACTGCGAGCAGCCAAAGCACCGGTGGTCATTCCCATCAAGCATGTTGCACGTACATCTGCCATCGCCAGGCGGTTGCTCAGCCGCAAGAAGCAGGTCGAAACACTGTTTCTGCAAATGGCCAGTGACGTTAACTATCGCGCTGTTTTTGAAGCCTTGGAAGCGTTGGAAGCCGCCGAACAGCCGTCTGAGCAGACCTGTCCCGCCTGTTTGACCCCACTTGACCAAGTCACAGTGAACCCGTTTGAAAGGGCTCGTGATCAGATCAAGGCGCTCGAAGCTCTGGAGGCCCTGAAGCAATCCAAACTGAAAAATGACGCTCAGGTTGTCCTCTGGGCTTCAAGGATCGCGACTGGGGTCAATTCCGTGAAGGCCAATGCCTATGCCGATGTACCCTGTCCACTGGCGATGGACGCATTGGAAGCGGTGCTCATCGAGTTCCATACGGCGACTGACCGCACGACAGTGGCGGGGTCTGTCCTTAATGCTTTCATCGCGCTCTGCGCTGACAGTACAGTCCAGATCGAGGCCTATCTGCGTGCCTGCGAGCGCAAGCAACGGGAGGTTGATCAGGCGGAGGTTCAAGCGGCTCGTCTGGATGCGCTCATCGAACACCTCAAGCAGGTCGATGAGTCGCTGAAACGACAGTTTGACCTCAAAACCCAGGCGCTAACCGGGTTCACGGACGCCAATAACAGGATGCTTGCGCTGATAGGGCAGAGAACGGCTTTGCTCAATGACTCGGTGGATAACAGCCATTTCAACCAGTTGCTCAAGGATCTTGAGGCTGAATACCGAACGCTCTACAGCGACCTGTTGGACTACAAGCTGGAGCTTGAAAAGGCGCGCATTACAGGGATCGAAGCCAAGGCTGCCGAGTACTACCGAGCGATCAATAACCACGACGATGACCATGAGCAGATAGAGACGCTGGCCTTTGAAAAGCTTACGGAGAGCTACCGGATCAAGATCACCAACGTGGACGGATCCCTGCTGGATGCGTTTGCTGTGCTCAGCGAAGGGCATCTGAGGGCGCTGGGCTTGTCGATTCTCTTGGCGATGGCTGAGAAAAACAATTTTCCGATCATCGTTTTTGATGACGTCGTCAACGCGATCGATACGGATCACCGATCCAATATCATCGACTTGTTTTTCAATGATGACTACCTGCGCCGGATCCAGATGGTGGTGACGACCCACGATCGCCTCTTCTGGGAGCGCTTCTGCATCATCGCTGATCGCCATCCTCAATCCGACCAGCATGCACACCATGTGCTCAGCTATACGAACAAAGGCATCGTGGTCATTGATCATGCAGGCGGTTTTCAGAGAAAGGTGCACGTGGCGCTGTCGGTCTATGACGTTAGGCAAGCATTGCTGTATTGCCGGATCTGGTTCGAGTCCATGGTGCTAGAGTTCTGCATTGAAAACGGCGTTCAGGTGACCGCGAATTTCAACAAATCGCAGCTAAAGAAGAGTATGTACCTGCAGGTGAGCCTGGAGCACACCTTCAAGCTGGTGGAGCCCTTCATTGACTACGACCTTTCGCATTTCAATTTCATCAAGAATGACTTGGTGAACTGGAGTGGCCAAAACCAGGAGCACCACGCCTTTGATGAAGGAAGCCTGAACTTTGTGCACTCCAAGACAAGTGGTGAGGTCCTTAAAATCTACGATGCCATCCGCTTTCTGGAATGCCAGCTCTTCATGGACAAAAAGAGAGAGTCAGGAGAAAGGTACCTTGCAGAGGTGAATGAAAAAATTGAGAAGGGCCGCAGGAAATTGGTAGGACTCGCCAGGGCTCCGGAAGAGGTGAAGCAAGAACATCAGGCCGGATTAAAAGCGCTGGAAAAGCGCGCCATTGAGCTCACCCAAGAGCTCCAGTTCATTGAGCGCTGCGTAGTGAGCGTTGCTGACCGCGAGCGAGCCAGGGATCTGCCAGCTGAGTTGCCGCCTACCTAGCCGTGTTGCAAGCCACCGTCTGGATGGTTGTTCGAATGATCAGTTTGAATCGCCCTGCGTTTTGTAGATACCTCGTTGCCCTAAAACTGAGACCGAGTACGAAGAGCCCTGAGCAATCCGCGTCTGGCTGAAAACACAACAGCGATAAAAGGGTGAATACGAGGGAACGTCTTACGAGAGTTCAGTGCAATACAGCAGAAAGGCAAAAGCCCGGTCGTTACCGGGCTTTGCAGATCCCTCAAGGGGAGATAAAGCTCAAGTGCCTCAAGGGCTACCAGACAGACTCTACGAGCGGTAGGCGCACATGTCAACGTTTTGCGTCTGGAACGAAGTAGTCAGGATACGTGTACCGTAATGTGTAGTCGTCAGATCTGACGCAGTCCTGTCTAGCACTGTGGGCGGGTTACCATGCCGTAATCTGTAGTCGATACGAAGACTACTAATCTGATTTATTGGGTGTTTCTCAACGGTGCCATTACTGACTCTACGTCCAAACCGTTCATAAGGCAGTTGTGTGCTATTACTGACAGAGCCTCGAAAAGCTTGTCTCGCTGTCTTGCCAACGCAGCGTTCTCCGCTTGAAGACTTGCAATACGCTCCTCGAGACTTCTGCGTCGGCGGGCACCATCCGGATCCCTCCCGCTTTCTCTCATTTGAACAATACGGGCGGCCTCAATTCTGTCTCCACGCTCACCTCCTAGCGTAGCTCGGCTTGTCAGGCCCAGTCGGCGCTGAACCTCCGGTCGGGAAATGGGAGCGAGCTCCACTCCTGAGCTAATCATCTGGGCGAGGAGAGCGTCTATTGCTTCGTCAAGAGTGCTGCCCCTCAATGTCTGTCGTCGCGCCATAGTTGCCCCTAGTCATCTGATACCGAACTGTGTCGTTTGTCCGAGTCCGCAACCGTGATTGGACGCCCATTTGGAAACACGCGTTGCACACCTCCACTGGTATCGCGTGCAAGGACAGATTTTAAATTGTTAAGCTTGTCTTCCTGGTCTGCTAGCCATACATCGCTGCCTGCCTCTCCGGTCCCTGCGTCTCGCATGATGGATATTGCCTTCGTCAGATTCTTAGCTTGTTCTTCAAGGTTGACCCGCTCCGATGGAGTGCCCATCAGATGTAGATGCGAGCAGCCATTCCAGCACTGAAGATGCTTAGGGCAGGGTGCTTGGGAGAAATCGTGGATACAACCTCCGAAAGGGGTCACATGCAGCGCCGTGGCGTGTACGGTGAGGAATGCTTCTGCAGTTGTTGTACCTTTATCTGATAGCAAAGCATGATAACTGTCGGTCAAAGCGCCATGAATGCGCTTATCTCTTATGCCTGCATGTAGAAAGTCGAGGCGCTCGCGATAGCTATTGAACGCCAGGAACTCATGATGGGCAGCGGTGTTTTCTTCAATGCTCGTGTGTTGGTAATAAACATTTTGGTCGAGGCGTTTGCGCCCCAGGGCCAACGCTTGCTGAACATCGCTCATTCCGGTCAAGTGATAAATGGTGTTCCGCCAGTGTCTAGGCTGATGGCTTGTGAGGCGAATCGGAGTCCCATCGGATTCGGTTAATGAACGGCGCGAAAAAATGGACGTGTATTTTTCATCGTCACCTAATGCGTGATTGATATCCACGATGGTGACCCGACGCGGGACCGCACGAAACACATTCGCCTCACGTCCACCGAAACGAAATTGCCCGTCGAAAGCGATGGCAAGCGTTTCGCTGGTTCTAAGTACAATACGAACCTGTCCCCCGACATTTTCTGTCAGCACCGCGTGCCCACGGAGCTTCGGGACGATCAATCGCTCAATCTCCCCAGCGACGTAGCGCCGCTTTAACGACCTTCTTCGCTTATCGTCCGGTTCATTGTCAAACGGATGGACACCGTTGCGTGTGAGGAAAAGGTATAGATTTCTGCTTGCGCTTCTTGCTTCGCTAAAACCTAGCCAGTCCAAGACTTTTGCATCGGAGATCACTGACTGAGGGGGGTAACTCCAAATACGTCCTGGGTTGAGCTCTTGCCAGGCGGCAATTTTTCGTTGTTCCGTGGTTAGCGTTTTTAATCGCTCTACTGCGCGCCTGGCTAGAGGAATATCGCTTTCAGCCAGCCAGTGAACCCGTGATTGAAATTGCTTTTCTGCAAAGTATCTAATCCCGCATTCGACCAGAGGCTTGCCATGGGCATCGACAACTACTTCTCCTGTCGCCCCTTTGATCGGCCTTTCGACCCAACAATCATAGGGTATTACTGTTACTTCGTTACCTCGTTGCCCAGTCGCTATCAATAAGTCGATAACTCGCAGCAAAATTTCTTCGCCGTCACTAAGTGGATTGTTCGAACATATAGCATATGCCTCCATCGCCTCACGAGAAGGTAATTTATCATCAGATTTACGCTGTTTTACCGCTCGATCAGGATCGTGCAGTGAAATGTAATCGTGCCGGCGTTTTTCCGGTTTCGCATCATGCTCAAAGTGGATGGCGATCTCGGTTAATTGCAGATTATCAATCGTATCCGCTATTACTTGGAGGTGAGAGATCGCATCATAGAGATTCTTGTAGCCACTCTCACGGAGAAATCCCACGACGCGATCAAAGTCGCCACGTGTCAATTGTGTGGGGTCGGATACTCCGCGCTCAAACAAGGGGTTATATAGCCGCCGGACGGCAATATTGTATGCAGCCACCATTGAAAACTTCAGGCTCCGGGTGCGTTGTAAATACACAATCAGGGCCTTGTTAAAATCTTGGAACACGAGAGGGAGTGGGCCCTTCGCCGGAGTAGGATAGCCCGTTTTTTCGAGTGCTTGCCGGTGCGTCTCGAAGGTGAGCGTATTTTGCTTTCCCCGTTGTGGTAACCAACCTCCGACGCCCCATAACGATGACGCCCACGGTGTTGAAATCGGTAGCGAATGGAAAATCGCTTGTTCCTGTGTAACAAAACCTTCGAGGCGTTGACTTGCTCTAGACAGCGTCATCTGCAGCATCCTCATTTTGTTGCCGGCAGCGCTCGATCGTAGCGCTTACCGCTAGGATGGTTGTCTGATGCTGGGCGAGGGGCCGGTTGTGTATGAGGTCACCGGCTAGTTCTGCCATATCAATGAACCGTTGGGCCTCCCGCTGGAGCGCATCCTTTACCTGCTCATGGCGGCCGTCAGCAAAGGGGTGGAACTTCTTGCAGGTGTAGCACGCGTATATAGGGTTGTAGGGACAGTGGGTATGAACGGGCAGGGCGCAGGCACCAATATCGCCTATGTATTGCGTATCAATGACACCGCGGACGGCTCTTTCAGGAGCCGCATCGCGGCGTTGGACGATTTCCCCAGTTAATAAGCTGCGCATGATGCGTTGATAGGCCGGGCTTTTACCTAGTGCTTTCTCTTTGACCCGGGCAATGTTGGGGGTGGCCGTTACGTAAGCACGCGCTGCAACCGTGCTGTTGTGGCCGAGCAGTTCGGCAATCATGTCTGCCGGAGTTCCCTGATCCGCCAAGCCTTGCCCGAGGTGATGACGCAACAACATGGTTACCTGATTCGGCCTATCTATCCCAGCTTCCCCCAGCTCGTGTTTGAGGCCTGAACCGATTTCAATAACCGAGAGACGCCGTCCACAAGGATTGACGAATAATGGTCCACAGTCGCTACCAAAACGGCGTTGAATTTCTAAAACGTGGCGTGAGATTTTCTCACCGAGGCGGGTGGTTATTTTGCGGGGGCGCCGCTCAGGTCTGCGCTGGCCGACCTTTTTAGCCATGGGTAGCCATAGGGTGTAGTACTTCTCATGATCAGCGCTTTCAATGAACTCAAAATCCGTAACGTCTAGTGAATGAAATTGGATCGACCTCGGCGCGAGCTCGAATCCTAAGTGAAGAATTATATTTAGCTGGAATTCCTCCCAAGAATCAGATGAAAGGTCTCGTTCAATGCGCTTAAGGAGTCGAATCTCTTCATTAAGGGCTAGGCCGGACTGGGATAAGAATATCCGCTCATAAGGATCAACGCGGTTCGTCTTTATCTCTTTAAGTGCGAGATATGTTTCTTTGTCGAAGCCCAATATTCCTCGACCAAGCGCCCATCGATAGAAGGTTCTAAAAAAGATGATGCTTTCGCGAGATTTTTTCCATGCACTTACTATCGTGACCACTTCTTGCCTTGTCCAAGGAAATTTGCGTGAGATCTCGCTTTCAGCTAGCCGTCCAAACACTCCGGATGCTTTAAATGCCGTTACCGGTGCGTATTTTTCGAGTGCATATGCAACGAACGCTTTGGCAATTTGCATGATGTCAGGATTGAGATGGAGCTCAGCCCAATCGATTGTCATTGCGAGCCCACCGTCGTACCAGGTCCATATCGGCAAACGGGTATCGACGTACTTTCGCTGATCAGTGGTGCGAGTTCGAATCGCAACCAGAGCCGGGCCCTCGAACACGTAGGCCGGAGGAAAGGAGGAGGGTGATGCCTGTTCGCGATCGGCTGATTTAGTCACGACGAACCTTCTTAACTGTCAAGTCGGCCCCAAGCTGCCGAGGCACGCTGGGCGTTATGGCGGTTCGCAGACTCGGCTAGATAACGACTTGCATAACGACGTGGCATCGCCGAAGTCTCAGCCCACCCGCAGACTCGTCGGAGTTCGTCCGTAGCGCGGTCTAGGTCGTACCTACGTTGCTCGACCAGGTAAGCCAAGAAACGATCAGCGAAGGTGTGACGAAAGTCATGTGCAGAGAGAGTAGGCAACAACCCTGGATGCGCCAGTTCAATGTTCAGAAACAGCCGATCGAGGACGTTAGACAATGCGCGAACCGACAACGGGCGGCCTCGATCCGAGATGAACAAATAGCGGTACGGCAATTTAATCGGTTTACCGTCACGCCAAGGGCGCCGCTCGCTCTGGATATAGTGCTCGTAGACCTCATACAACTGTGTAGAAATACCTACGGTTCGTCCGTGCGTTTTTAGCGCAGGCTCTTCAGCACGGGGGTCGCCCGGGTCATTTTCGCGATCATTGATGCTGACGTAGGCGTGCTGAGAACCCTTATTAATATCCGTGGTGTAGAGCTTCAGAAGCTCTCCGCGACGGATGCCGGTCTCCAAGAGCAATTCAATCATTAGCCAATTACGCAGTTGCAAACGCTCCGGGAACGGATTCTCCGCAGCGCCAGGGCGAATCACTGTCCGAACGATCTGTAGTTGCGTATCTGTCAGGCTGCGGTAACGAGTGCGGTCGGGACGAGCATTGATGATATGGCTCTCAAATCGCCGCTCAATGACGTCGGCGACATCGGCAAATACCACGTCGATGTCAGCGTGTGTGGCTGAGTTCTGACGGGCGCGCGGGAGGTAACGGGTCACACACCAAGACAGGTATTTCTTCAACAAGCGCAGGTACTGGTCCCGTGTTCGTGAACCGATCTGCTGAAAAAATACAGTGTCAGCTTTGCCAATTCGGGCCACCAGGTTGTCGGCTTGGCGGCGACTTTGGAGCCAGATGGCGTAACCGTCCAGTAACGCAAGAATCGCCTCGAAGTGGCAGGCCAAGATGGCTTCATCAATATTGAGGTCACGGCTTTTGGCATAGGTGTAAAAAGCCTGGATCGCGCGCAGGTGCGCTGCGGCGGTACTGTATGCACGATGCTTGAGTTTGAGCTGGACGTAAATGAAAGGGACAAGCATGGGCAGCGGCGCTGCGTCACCAGCTTGCACGAGCAGCGGTAGTCGTTGACCAGAAGAGAAACGGCACTGAATCAGTTTCATGGGCAGCAACCTCACTCGAGGACTCTTCATGAACACTATGGACATGGCCCGTTGCAAGACTAGTCGTCCAAACCGCATTCGTCGAATCAGTGGCTTAGGCAGCTCATGAACATTTCTGACATAGCATCTGGTTTAACATAATATACATTATGCGCACCTTCGTATGGAGCTGCCGGGGCGTGGGTTGGCCAGATCGGAAGCCAGATCGCACTGCGATTTTCGCGGACGCGAAAAAACGACCCGCTCGGCCGGCACCAGGTGTTGCTACTAGCAACACCAAGCAGATCTAAAACCAGTCACTGCGCACTGCTCGGCGCCAAGGTTTTCACGGTGAAAACTCCACGGTGGAACTCCAGATCTCAGATCGCACTGCGATTTACGCGGGCGCGAAAATTACGGTCGCTGTTGGCTCTTAGATCGGCGTTGTGTCATTTGGTCCAGCACCTGATCCAGATGCGGCGCGAGCTTCAACACGTCCAGGTCTACGGCTTGAACTGAACCGGCTTCGTACGGATACCGCGTGCCGACGAACAGTTCGAGGCAGTACTTATCCATTTTTCCAACTCGAAGCCAGGTGCCAGGCTCTGCGAAATGGCACGAAGCTGGCTGGCCAGCTCGGCAGGAATCGCGTTGT
The DNA here is from genome assembly GCA_014268975.2 of Pseudomonas wayambapalatensis. GTDB lineage: Bacteria > Pseudomonadota > Gammaproteobacteria > Pseudomonadales > Pseudomonadaceae > Aquipseudomonas > Aquipseudomonas wayambapalatensis. The sequence continues at coordinate 3,059,174 of CP077096.1, forward strand.
ACAGATCAAACAGGCCGTGCCCATTACCAGGTGGCCTCAGGCGCAGTCGCAGATGCCCTTCAGGATCATATTCAGATCTGGGGTAACGAGGATCAGCCTCAACCAGAAGCGACTTGAAAAAAAGCTCACAAGCCAGCGCCGAATTCATGATGGCGGGCCAGTAAAGACTCGGGTCACGGTCACTTTGCGCCGTAACCTCAAGGATTTGCGCAGCTCGCAGAAACGCCCGTGCTTCCTCGATAACCCAGGTACTGGGCAGTGGTTCGTAATCCATCTGATAGCGCCTTTTAAGTGAGCCGCGCGCGGAGGTGTTGCTAGTAGCAACAGCCTCCGAATCGCATGGTAATGAAGAAATGAGCCTGGTACCCTGCCCTTATAATATGACTAAAAAGAATAACTATACTAAATATTCATTTAGTTGAGTTATGTATTTTAATCATTATAACCCGCCCCCAATCACTCACCGGTAGCGCGTAAACCGTCAAGCCCGAACGCTACCGGCCAGCAGCATTACTGCCTGCTCGTCATACGACGATGCTTTATGGTTCATGGCCTGGTTTGCCAAAGCGCTGCACGACAGCGTGACAGCGCCCTGCTCCACGCGTGACGGTTTGCTGGCCAGCAGTGCTGCGTGCAGATTGGCGAGTATCGCGCGGGTTTCCGGGAAATCAGGGCGAGGGTCGAAGTTCGGCGGCTGCCCTGTATCCCTCACGGCATCATCCGCCGGCCAAGGTTCGGGCGTTTCTTGATTTCGTCCTGGGGCTGGTCAACGGGGCGCAGGGGGAAGCGTGGTGTGCCTGTCCACCATTGGCGCGCAGGCCAGCCACCCCAACCTGCTATCGCAGCTGGGTGAAATGGAACATGTGCTGGGGCAGCTGCCCATGCCAGTGACGTTCCTGCGCGCTGCCTGGTTCATGGAGAACAGCCTGTGGGACATCGCCCCCGCTCGAGAAGAAGGCGTGCTACACAGCTTCCTGCAACCACTGGACAAACCAGTGCAAATGGTTGCCACGGCCGATGTCGGGCGCGTCGCGGCGCAATTGCTGCAAGAACCTTGCGAGGGTGTGCGGGTGGTGGAGCTGACCGGCCCGCGGGCTGTCACACCTTTGGAGCTCGCAGCGGCGCTTGGCCAGGTGCTCGGGCGTGAAGTGAAGGCGCATGCAGTGCCGCGCGATAGCTGGGAGGCACTGTTCCTTGCGCAGGGAATGCAGAACCCGCTACCGCGCATGCAAATGCTGGATGGCTTCAATGCAGGCTGGATCGATTTTGAAGGCACGCCGCGCCAGGCGCGTACCGATCTGCAGACGGTGTTGGCGGGGTTGGTCGAACGCGGTTGAGCAATACGCTCTGGCTGGTCCGCGCCCTGCAGGGCGCGCCAGCTTTCAGGTGTTGGCCAAAACACTACGTCGGCCTCGAATCTTAAGATGTACCGTGATACGTACCACGTATTGTTTCAACTCAAACCACCAAAACGACGATAGAAACTTTCACTGGCATCCGGTAGCGGTCCGTCCGCCGTCTCCAGCGTGTCATTGAGCCAGGCTTCGGCCTTGGGCGACACCAGGCGATAGAGGTTGCGGCACAACTGGCGCGCTGCGCGACCTTCCCAATCGCCGGGCAACAGTTCGTCAGGCAACTGCGGATCCCGCAGCAGCAAACGCCGGTATTCGTGGATCAACAAGGTGCGCGCCAGGAAGCAATCCTGCGCCTCCAGCGCTTCCTGCTCGCGCAGTGCCTGCCACAGCGGGCGGAACAGCCGAATGAACTCACTGTAGTGCTGGCCCAGTTCGTCGATTCCCCAGCTCTCCTTGACCTGCGCACGCATGGCCTTGGAGGCGAGAATTTCCTGGGCATGGGTCTCGAAGACGATACTGTCTTCCTCGGCCTCCAGCTCGCGCAGGGTCGCCGCGAGGTCCGCGCGATCGGCGCGCGGGCATCCCATCACGTTAGGGGCGATGGCTCCGAAGCCTTGCCACTCCAGCTCTTCACGTACTGCCTTGCGCCTGGCAACGTCCAACTGCGAGAGCAGCACCAGCGTCCAGGCGCCGTCCCAGGCTGGCAAGCTGGCACTGTAGACCCGCTTGAATGCCTTCTCGAAGCGTCGTCGGCCGGTGCCGGTGAGGCTGTAGTAGCTGCGGCGACCGACCTTTTCAGCGGTCAGCCAGCCTTCTTTGGTGAGGCGGAAGATCGAGGTGCGAATCAACCGCTCGTTGATACCGAAGGGCTCCAGCAAGCCGATCAGGCTACCCAGCCACACCGTGCCACCATGAGGTTCGACGGCATCGCCATACAGCGTGATGATCAGCGAGCTGGCGCGGATCGGCGTCTGCTCCTGGAAGCGGGTGATCAGGTGATTCAGGGGTACGAGGCTGCTCATGGGGGAACTGGGCGCGGGGAAAGCCCCGACTATACCTTTACCCCGCCCCGCCTGACCATGGCGCGACACGGCAATGCTCATGCGCCATGCCCCGCCTTCGGCCGCAGCCCCGTATCGCCCATGCGCGGGCGCCCGGGTTCGGCCGCACTCAGCGGCGGACACTCCACCATCGATGCCATGCAACGCCTGGCAAGTGCCTGGTACTCCTGAGTGCCGCGCTGCTTCCAGGCGAACTCCTCGTCGCTCAGTGCACGCCTGACCTGGGCCGGCGAGCCCACCACCAGGCTCTGCGCCTCGCAGGTGAAGCCCGCCTTGACGAATGCCGTGGCCGCAACGATGCAGCGTGGCGCGATGTGCGCACCATCCATCACCACCGCATTCATGCCTATCAGCGCATCCGCCCCCACTCGGCACCCATGCAGCACTGCTCCATGGCCAACATGACCATTGCGCTCGATGACCGTGTCACCACCCGGAAAGCCATGCATCACGCAGGTGTCCTGCAGATTGGCGCCCTCCTCAAGGACGATGCGCCCGAAGTCGCCCCGCAACGCAGCGAGAGGCCCGACATAACAGCCGGGGCCGACGATCACATCGCCGATCAGTACGGCACCGGGGTGGACATAGGCGGTGGGATGGACCACGGGGGTCAAGCCGTCGAGGCGATAGCAGGGCATGGGAGCGACTCAATGTGATTCGTGACGTTAGATGATCATGTATCACTTCAAGCGAGTCAGTCAATTTCGAAATGGCTGTATCGCTTTGTGATCCGCCCTGCGCACCCACCGCAAGCCAGAACAAATCCCTATGTGCAAAGGGTCTCCAATAGCCTCACCGATCACCACTGAATGTTTAGATACGCCAATCTAATTTTGATATTGATATTTCGTATCGCTTTGAGCCTATACTTGCGCCACCACTGCAACCGATTCCAAGAACTGGCCGGCCCTGACCGGCGCCAAACGTGCAGCCTGAGGTACCACCATGCCAAGCAACCTCGTTGTGCAGGCCCCGGCGGACGGTGTCCGCCTGATCACCCTGCACCGCCCGCAAGCCCTCAACGCCCTGAATACCGAGCTGCTGGCAGAACTCGCCAACGAACTCGACGCCGCTGCCCACGACGAACACACCCGCGCGGTGGTCATCACCGGCAATCGCAAGGCCTTTGCCGCCGGCGCCGATATCAACGAGATGGCCGAGCGCGATCTGGTCGGCATCCTCAACGATCCCCGCGTCGCCCACTGGCAACGCATCGCCGCCTTCCCCAAGCCCCTGATCGCCGCCGTCAACGGCTTCGCCCTGGGCGGTGGCTGCGAGCTGGTGATGTGCGCCGATATCGTGATCGCCGGGGCCGACGCACGCTTCGGCCAACCAGAGATCAACCTCGGCATCATCCCCGGCGCGGGTGGCACCCAGCGCCTGCTTCGCGCGGTCGGCAAGCCCCTGGCCATGCAACTGGTGCTCACCGGCGAAACCCTCGATGCCCGCCACGCCTTGCAGGCCGGGTTGATCAGCGAAATGACCCAGCCCGAACTGACCGTCGAACGCGCCCTGCAGGTGGCCCGTAGCATCGCGCAAAAGGCGCCCCTGGCCGTGCGCCTGGCCAAAGAGGCCCTGCTCAAGGCCCAGGATACGGACCTCGCCAGCGGCCTGCGCTTCGAACGACATGCCTTCACCCTGCTGGCCGGCACTGCCGACCGCGACGAAGGCATCCGCGCCTTCCAGGAAAAACGCCCGGCCAACTTCATCGGCCGCTGAACCACTCGATTCCACCGACTGACGGAGCGCGCTTGCCATGAGCTTCCAGCACATCCTGTTTTCCATCGAGGACGGCGTCGCCCTCCTCTCGCTCAACCGCCCCGAGCAACTCAACAGTTTCAACGCCGACATGCACCTCGAGGTGCGCGAGGCCCTCAAGCAGGTGCGCCAGAGCGCGCAGGCGCGGGTGCTGCTGCTGACCGGCGAGGGCCGGGGCTTCTGCGCCGGCCAGGACCTGTCCGATCGCAATGTCGCCCCCGGCGCCGAGCGCCCCGACCTGGGTCATTCGATCGAGCAGTTCTACAACCCGCTGATCCGCAGCCTGCGCGACTTGCCGATGCCAGTGATCTGCGCGGTCAACGGCGTGGCCGCCGGCGCCGGCGCCAATATTCCACTGGCCTGCGACCTGGTGCTGGCCGCCCGCTCGGCCAGCTTCATCCAGGCGTTCTGCCGCATCGGCCTGATTCCGGATTCCGGCGGCACCTGGCTGCTGCCGCGGCTGGTCGGCATGGCCCGCGCCAAAGCCCTGGCCATGCTGGGTGAGCGCCTGAGCGCCGAACAGGCCGAGCAATGGGGGCTGATTCACCGCGTGGTGGACGATGCCGAGCTGCGCGACGAAGCACTGCGCCTGGCGCGGCACCTGGCCGCTCAGCCCACCTATGGCCTGGCACTGATCAAGCGCAGCCTCAACGCAAGCTTCGACAACAGTTTCGACCAGCAACTGACGCTCGAGCGCGACCTGCAACGCCTGGCGGGGCGCAGCGACGACTACCGCGAAGGCGTCAGCGCCTTCATGGAAAAACGTACGCCGACGTTCAAGGGGTGCTGAGATGAGCGCCTTGCACATTGACGCTCAGGTTGCGGTGATCGGTGCTGGCGCCATGGGTGCCGGCATTGCCCAGGTTGCAGCCCAGGCCGGGCATCCAGTCCGGCTTTATGACAATCGCCCGGGCGCTGCAGCGCAGGCCATCGACGGCATCGCCCGGCAATTGGCGCGCCAGGTGGAAAAAGGCAAGCTGAGCGCCTGTGAGCGCGAGCTGATCACTGCCCGCCTGCAACCTGCCGAGTCCCTCGAGGCCTTGGCCGATGCAGCGCTGGTGATCGAGGCGATCGTGGAAAACCTCGAGATCAAGCAGCAACTGCTGCACCAGCTCGAAGCCCTCTGCGCAGAAACCTGCATCCTCGCCAGCAACACCTCGTCGTTGTCGATTACCCGCCTGGCAGCGAGGCTTGCTCGTCCCGGGCAAGTGGTCGGCATGCATTTCTTCAATCCCGCACCCTTGATGGCGTTAGTGGAAGTCGTGTCGGGGCTTGCGACCGAACCGGCCGTGGCCGATACGCTGTACGACACCGCCAAGGCCTGGGGCAAGCAGCCGGTGCATGCGCGCTCCACCCCTGGTTTCATCGTCAATCGCGTAGCCCGTCCGTTCTACGCCGAGAGCCTGCGCCTGCTGCAGGAAGGCGCAGCCGACTGCGCGACCCTCGATGCACTGTTGCGCGAGGCCGGCGGGTTCCGCATGGGCGCGTTCGAACTCACCGACCTAATCGGCCACGACGTCAACTACGCCGTCACCTGCTCGGTGTTCGACGCCTACTACGGGGATTTGCGCTTCCAACCCTCGCAGGTACAGAAGGAACTGGTGGCAGCCGGGCGCCTGGGACGCAAGAGCGGCCAGGGTTTCCATGACTACCGCGAGGGCGCCGAACGCCCGCAGCCTGCCGAATTGCGCAGCGCTGCCGAGGTCACGCGCTGCGTGGTCGAGGGCGACCTCGGCGTCATGCAGCCGCTGGTGCAACGCCTGAGCGCCAGCGGCATGGAGCTAACCCAGCGCGCCGGCCAGGGCTTGCTGCGCATTGGCGACGCCACCCTGGCCCTGTCCGACGGTCGCCTGGCCAGCCAGCGCGCCCGCGACGACGGCCTGCAGAATCTGGTGCTGATCGACCTCGCCCTGGACTACAGCAGCGCTACCCGCATCGCCATCACCTGGGCCAGGAGCACCACGATCGAAGCTCGCGATCAGGTTGTCGCACTGCTCCAGCGCGCCGGGTTCACCGTCAGCGCCCTGGCTGATCTGCCGGGGCTCGCCGTGCTGCGCACGGTGGCCATGCTCGCCAACGAAGCCGCCGATGCCGTGCTGCAAGGCGTCGCCTCGGCGGCCGACATCGACCTGGCCATGTGCGCCGGGGTCAATTATCCACTGGGGCCGCTGGCCTGGGCCGACCGCATGGGCCTTACCCACACGTTGCGCACCCTCGAACACCTGCAACAGGCCTACGGCGAAGAACGCTATCGCCCTTCCCTGCTGTTGCGCCGCACCCATGCCGAAGGAGGCCGCCTGCATGACTGACACACCTCGCACGCCCGAAGCGCTGGCCCGCGCCTGTGCCAATGCCATGTACGCCCGTGACCCTGCGACCCAAGGCATGGGCATCGAACTGCTCGAGGCCGACCCCGGCAGCGCCACGGTGCGCATGACCGTGCGCGCCGACATGATCCAGGGCCACGGCACCTGCCACGGCGGCTTTCTCTTCGCCCTGGCCGATTCGGCATTCGCCTTTGCCTGCAACAGCCACGACGAGGCCACCGTGGCCCTGGGCTGCAGCATCGATTATGTGGCCCCGGCGCTGCTCGGCGACCAGTTGACCGCCACCGCCCACGAAGTGGTGCGCAAGAGCCGCACCGGCCTCTACGACGTGCGCCTGGAAAACCAGCGTGGCGAGCTGGTGGCGCTGTTCCATGGCAAGTCCTACAAGTTGCGCGGCAGCGTGCTGACGCAGGAGACGCAAGATGACTGAACCGACCCTCAACGACGCCCTGATCATCGACGCCGTACGCACCCCCATCGGCCGCTACGGCGGCGCCCTGAGCAGCGTGCGTGCCGACGACCTGGCGGCGATCCCGATCAAGGCATTGATCGCCCGCCATCCAGAGCTGGACTGGCACGCCATAGACGATGTGATCCTCGGCTGCGCCAACCAGGCCGGCGAAGACAACCGCAACGTTGCGCACATGGCGACGCTGCTGGCCGGGCTGCCTGTCGAGGTGCCGGGCACCACCCTCAACCGCCTGTGCGGCTCGGGCCTGGACGCCATCGGCAACGCCGCCCGTGCCCTGCGCTGTGGCGAGGCCGGGCTGATGCTGGCCGGCGGCGTCGAATCCATGTCCCGCGCCCCCTTCGTCATGGGCAAGGCCGAGCAGGCCTTCGGCCGCAGTGCGCAACTGTTCGACACCACCATCGGTTGGCGCTTCGTCAACACCCTGATGAAAGCGCAATACGGCATCGATTCGATGCCCGAGACCGCCGAGAACGTTGCCGAGCAGTTCGGCATCTCGCGCGCCGACCAGGACGCCTTTGCCCTGCGCAGCCAGCACAAGGCTGCCGCCGCCCAGGCCAATGGCCGCCTGGCGCGCGAAATCGTCCCGGTCGAGATCGCCCAGCGCAAGGGCCCGGCCAAGGTGGTCGAACAGGATGAGCACCCGCGCGGCGACACCACCCTGGAGCAATTGGCGCGCCTTGGCACGCCGTTTCGCGAAGGTGGCAGCGTCACCGCCGGCAACGCGTCGGGTGTCAACGACGGTGCTTGCGCACTGCTGCTGGCCAGCAGCAGCGCAGCCAGCCGCCATGGCCTGAAGGCGCGCGGGCGGATCGTCGGCATGGCCGCAGCCGGAGTCGAGCCGCGCATCATGGGCATCGGCCCGGTGCCAGCGACGCGCAAAGTGCTGGAACTGACCGGCCTTGCCCTGGCCGACATGGATGTGATCGAGCTCAACGAAGCCTTCGCCGCCCAAGGGCTGGCAGTGCTGCGCGAGCTGGGCGTTGCCGACGACGATCCACGGGTCAACCCCAACGGTGGCGCCATCGCCCTGGGTCATCCGCTGGGCATGAGTGGCGCACGGCTGGTCACCACTGCCCTGCACGAACTGGAGCTGACCGGCGGGCGCTACGCCCTGTGCACCATGTGCATCGGCGTCGGCCAGGGCATCGCCATGGTGATCGAGCGCCTTTGAGGCACCTCGACCAACGGACCGCGACCCACGCTGCAACGGGCAGTATGCTGCCCACCATGACACTCACGGCCCCTCGACGGGCCGGCGTACAAGAACAACTCGAGTGAAGCCATGAACATGTACCACGATGCCGAACGCGCCCTGCTTGACCCCATGGAAACCGCCAGTGTCGACGCCCTGCGCCAGCACCAGCTCGAACGCCTGCGCTGGAGCCTGCGCCACGCCTACGACAAGGTGCCGCTGTACCGCCAGCGTTTCGACGCCTGCGGCGCCCACCCGGACGACCTGAAGTCGCTCGAAGACCTGTCGCGTTTCCCCTTCACCGGCAAGAGCGACCTGCGTGACAACTACCCTTACGGCATGTTCGCCGTCCCCCAGGAGGAAGTGGTACGCCTGCACGCCTCCAGCGGCACCACGGGCAAGCCCACGGTGGTCGGGTACACCCAGAACGATATCGACACCTGGGCCAACGTGGTCGCCCGTTCGATCCGCGCCGCAGGCGGACGCAAGGGCGACAAGGTGCATGTCTCCTATGGCTACGGCCTGTTCACCGGTGGCCTGGGCGCTCACTACGGCGCCGAGCGCCTGGGCTGCACAGTGATCCCCATGTCCGGCGGCCAGACCGAGAAGCAGGTGCAGCTGATCCGCGACTTCCAGCCCGACATCATCATGGTCACGCCGTCGTACATGCTCAACCTGGCCGACGAGATCGAACGCCAGGGCATCGACCCCAACGACCTCAAGCTGCGCCTGGGCATCTTCGGTGCCGAACCCTGGACCGACGAGCTGCGCCGCTCCATCGAACAACGCCTGGGCATCAATGCCCTGGACATCTATGGCCTGTCGGAAATCATGGGGCCGGGCGTGGCCATGGAGTGCATCGAGACCAAGGACGGCCCGACCATCTGGGAAGACCATTTCTATCCCGAGATCATCGACCCGGTGTCTGGCGAGGTCCTGCCGGACGGGCAACTGGGCGAGCTGGTGTTCACGTCACTGAGCAAGGAAGCGCTACCGATGGTGCGCTACCGCACCCGCGACCTGACCCGCCTGCTGCCCGGCACGGCACGGCCGATGCGGCGGATCGGCAAGATCACCGGGCGCAGCGACGACATGCTGATCATCCGCGGGGTCAATGTGTTCCCCACGCAGATCGAAGAGCAGGTGCTGAAAATAAAACAGCTTTCCGAGCTTTACGAGATTCATCTGTATCGCAATGGCAATCTCGATAGTGTGGAAGTGCACGTGGAGTTACGTGCCGACAGCCAGTACCTGGACGACGCTACGCGCAAGGCGCTTGTGGGTGAGCTGAGCAAGCAGATCAAGACCTACATCGGCATCAGCACGCAGATTCGCCTGCAGCCCTGCGGGACGCTGAAGCGCTCCGAGGGCAAGGCTTGCCACGTCTACGACAAACGGTTGGCCAGCTGACTTTCGATTCGGCTGCCTTTTTCTGCCCCGGCCTTGTCCGGGGCTTTTTTTTGCGCCGTATTTGCCGGCCCTATCGCGGGACGAGCCCGCTCCCACTGACTCCAGGATCAGCGAGCCGCCTGTGGGAGCGGGCTCGTCCCGCGATAGGGCCGCAACGTGATACACAATTTAATCCGATACATTGTTTTTATGTTTGATGTTGTGTCGCGTATCGCTTATAAAGAACTCCATGCCCCAACCACCCCTGAGGCGGGAGCCCGAACATGTACGCACAGCTAGTCGAAACCGGCGTCAAACGTGTCAAGTCACTGGAAGAGATGTCGCCCGAAGAGCGCCACTTCCAGGAGAAGATCGACGCCGAGATCAAGATCGAACCGAAAAACTGGATGCCCGAGGCCTATCGCCAGACCCTGATTCGCCAGATCTCCCAGCACGCCCATTCGGAAATCGTCGGCATGCTCCCCGAGGGCAATTGGGTCACCCGCGCCCCGAGCCTCAAGCGCAAGCTGCAGTTGATGGCCAAGATCCAGGACGAAGCCGGCCACGGCCTGTACCTGTACAGCGCCATGGAGACCCTCGGCGCCGACCGCGACGAAGAGATCGCCAAGCTGCACAGCGGCAAGGCCAAGTACTCGAGCATCTTCAACTACCCGACCCTGAGCTGGGCCGACATGGGCGCGGTGGGCTGGCTGGTCGACGGGGCGGCGATCGTCAACCAGGTGGTACTGCAGCGCACCTCCTACGGCCCCTACTCGCGCGCGATGATCCGTATCTGCAAGGAAGAGAGCTTCCATCAGCGCCAAGGCTACGAACTGCTGCTGACCATGATGCGCCACGGCACCCAGGCGCAGAAGGACATGGTCCAGGACGCGATCAATCGCCTGTGGTGGCCCTCGCTGATGATGTTCGGCCCCAGCGACGAACACTCCCCCAACAGCGCGCAGTCGATGGCCTGGAAGATCAAGCGCCAGACCAACGACGAACTGCGCCAGCGCTTCATCGACCAGACCGTACCGCAGCTCGAACTGCTCGGCTGCACCGCCCCTGACCCGGAACTGAAGTGGAACGCCGAACGCGGCCACTACGACTTCGGTGAAATCCAGTGGGACGAATTCTACGAAGTGATCAAGGGCAACGGCCCCTGCAACCAGGAGCGGGTGGCCACCCGTCGCCAGGCCATCGAAGACGGTGCCTGGGTACGCGAGGCCGCCGTGGCCTATGCGCGCAAGCAACAGAACAAGAACGCCGCCTGAAGCGGCGACCGATGCGGAGATCGAACATGTCTGTCTGGACCCTCTACGAAGTATTCGTGCGCAGCAAGCACGGCCTGAACCACAAGCACGTGGGCAGTGTGCATGCCGCCGACGCGGCCATGGCCATCGAGAATGCCCGTGAGCTGTACACCCGGCGCAGCGAAGGCGTGAGCCTGTGGGTGGTGCCTTCGGCGCTGATCACCGCCTCTTCGCCTGACGAAAAAGACCCGCTGTTCGCCCCTTCGGACGACAAGGTCTATCGCCATGCCAGCTTCTACGAGCTGCCTGACGAAGTCGGACACATGTGAGGCCCCACATGCACAACGACGATCTGATCCCCTACCTGCTGCTGCTCGGTGACAGCGCCCTGATCCAGGGCCAGCGCCTGTGCGAATGGTGTGGCCACGCCCCGGCACTGGAAGAAGAGCTGGCGCTGATGAATGTCGGCCTCGACCTGGTCGGCCAGGCGCGCAACTGGCTGGAGTACGCCGCCGAACTGCTCGACGACGGCCGCGATGCCGACGCCCTGGCGTTTCGCCGTGACGAGCGCGCCTTCCACAACCTGCTGCTGGTCGAGCAACCGAACGGCGATTTTGCCGTGACCATGACCAAGCAGTTCCTCTACGACGCCTGGCACCTGGCGATGCTCGAGGGCCTGTGCGCCTCCAGCGATCCGCGCATCGCCGGCATCGCGGCCAAAGCGCTCAAGGAGGTCACCTATCACCTGCGTCGCTCCGCTGAGTGGGTGCAGCGCCTGGGGGGTGGCACTGACGAAAGCCGTCGCCGCATGCTCGCGGCGATCCCGGCACTGTGGCGCTTCACGGTAGAACTGAGCCAGGGCAGTGAAAGCGAGACGCGCCTGGCCGCCGCGGGTATTGCCGCCGACCCGGCGCAGGTGGGTCAAGCCTGGCTTGCCCAGGTCAGCGCCGTGTTCGCCTCGGTCGAGCTGCCGCAGCCCACGCCTGCCAGCCATTTCTACCTGAGCGGTCGCAAGGGACTGCACACCGAACACCTGGGCCTGCTGCTGGCCGAGATGCAGTTCCTGCCACGAGCCTACCCCGATGCGACCTGGTGAGCTGATCGCCGGCGACCGTGGCGCCCGCAGCCTGCGCGAGGGCGACCTGGCGCGGGCCTGGGCGGTGCTGGAGCAGGTCATGGACCCGGAGGTGCCGGTGGTCAGCGTGGTCGATCTGGGGATCGTGCGCGACCTCGACTGGCGCGCCGGCCACCTGCACCTGGTGGTGACCCCCACCTACTCCGGCTGCCCGGCCACCGAGGTGATCGAGGGCGATATCCGCCAGGCCCTGGAACAGGCCGGTTTTGCCCAGCCTGCGCTGGAACGCCGTCTGACCCCAGCCTGGAGCACCGACTGGATCAGCGACCAGGGCCGCGAGCGCCTACGGGTCTATGGCATCGCGCCGCCCCAGGGCAGCGCCAGCAAGCGCAGCCTGCTCGGCGAAGCCCCCCAGGTGTGCTGTCCGCAATGCGGCAGCACCCATACCGAACTGCTCAGCCAGTTCGGCTCCACGGCCTGCAAGGCGCTTTATCGCTGCCGCGAGTGCCTGGAGCCGTTCGACTATTTCAAATGCATTTGAGCCGTGGAGACGACCATGAGCCAGTTTCACAGCCTGACCATCAAGCAAGTGCGCCACGAGACACGCGACGCCGTGTCGATCGCCTTCGACGTCCCCGCCCATCTGCAGGACGCGTTCCGCTTCACCCAGGGCCAGTACCTGGTGATGCGCACCTTTCTCGACGATGAGGAGGTGCGCCGTTCCTACTCGATCTGCAGTGCCGTGCAGGACGGCGAGCTGCGCGTGGCGGTCAAGCGCGTGCCAGGCGGGCGCTTCTCGGCATTCGCCAATGACGTGCTCGCGGCCGGCCAGCAACTGGAGGTAATGCCGCCCAGCGGCAGCTTCTTCGTGCCGCTGCAGGCCGAGCGCTACGGCCATTACCTGGGGGTGGCCGCCGGCAGCGGTATCACCCCGATCCTGTCGATCATCGCCACCACCCTGGCCTGCGAGCCCAACAGCCGCTTCACCCTGCTGTACGGCAACCGCGCCAGCAACAGCGCACTGTTTCGCGATCGCCTGGAAGACCTGAAGAACCGCTATCTGGACCGCCTGAACCTGATTTTCGTGTTCAGCCGCGAACAGCAGGATGTCGACCTGTACAACGGCCGTATCGACGCCGACAAGTGCGGCCAGCTGTTCTCTCGCTGGCTCGACGTGCAGGCCCTCGATGCCGCCTTTATCTGCGGGCCGCAGGCGATGACCGAAACCGTGCGTGCCAGCCTCGAAGACAACGGCATGCCACGCGAACGCATCCATTTCGAGCTGTTCGCCGCCGCCGGCAGCGAAACCCGGCGCGAAGCCCGCGAGGCGGCGCGCCAGCTGGACTCGGCGCTAAGCCATATCACCGTGATCAGCGATGGCCGTGCACTGGCTTTCGACCTGCCGCGCAACAGCCAGAACATCCTAGATGCCGGCAATGCCATCGGTGCCGAACTGCCCTATTCGTGCAAGGCCGGGGTGTGCTCGACCTGCAAGTGCCGGGTCATCGAGGGCGAGGTGGAAATGGACAGCAACCATGCGCTGGAGGACTACGAGGTGGCGGCGGGGTATGTGCTGTCGTGCCAGACGTATCCGCTGAGCGATCGCGTGGTGCTGGATTTCGATCAGCTTTGAGACCGCGTCGTCTTCATCGCGGGACGAGCCCGCTCCCACAGGGATTGGGTTGGACTTCAAATTTTGAGCAAGACCGTTGCTCCCACAAGATCCATGGTCACTGCTGTATCTGTGGGAGCGGGCTCGTCCCGCGATGAGGCCGCCAGCAACCCTGCAACACCCTGCGTGACCTGAAAAAACAATTACAAGACAGAGGACCGCTTCCCATGACACCCGAGCACATCGATTCCATCAGCAAGCACCCCGACTTCCAGCAACTGATCCGCCGCAAGCGCCGCCTCAACGGCAGCCTCACCCTCACCATGCTCGCCGCCTACTACGGCTTCGTGCTGCTGGTGGCCTTCGCCCCCGGCCTGCTCGGCCAGTCGCTCAGTGGCGGCGTCACCAGCGTCGGCATGCTGGTGGGGGTGCTGATGGTGCTGTTGTCGTTCGCCCTGACCGGCATCTACATGCACCGTGCCAACCGCGTCATCGACCCGCTCAACGACAAGGTTCGCCAGGAGTGCGCGCAATGAACTGGACTGCCATCTCGATGTTCATGGTGTTCGTCTGCTTCACCCTGCTGGTGACCCGCTGGGCCGCGGCGCGCACGCGCTCGACCAGTGATTTCTACACGGCAGGCGGCGGTCTGACCGGGATGCAGAACGGCCTGGCGATCGCGGGCGACATGATCAGCGCCGCGTCCTTCCTCGGCATCTCGGCGATGATGTTCATGAACGGCTACGACGGCCTGCTCTACGCCCTGGGCGTACTCGCCGGCTGGCCGATCATCCTGTTCCTGATCGCCGAGCGCCTGCGCAACCTGGGCAAGTACACCTTCGCTGACGTGGTCTCCTATCGTCTGGCCCAGGCCCCGGTGCGCCTGAGCGCAGCGTTCGGCACACTGACCGTCGCGCTGTTGTACCTGGTGGCGCAGATGGTCGGGGCCGGCAAGCTGATCGAGTTGCTGTTCGGTATCAGCTACCTCTACGCCGTCACCCTGGTAGGCGTACTAATGGTGCTGTACGTGACCTTCGGCGGCATGCTCGCCACCACCTGGGTGCAGATCATCAAGGCGGTGATGCTGCTGTCGGGCACCACCTTCATGGCGTTCATGGTGCTCAAGCATTTCGGTTTCAGCACCGAGGCAATGTTCGCCAGCGCCGTGGCGGTGCATGCCAAGGGCCAGGCGATCATGGCCCCCGGGGCACTGCTGTCCAACCCCATCGACGCCATCTCGCTGGGCCTGGGCATGATGTTCGGCACCGCCGGGCTGCCACACATCCTCATGCGCTTCTTCACCGTCAGCGACGCCAAGGAAGCACGCAAGAGCGTGTTCTACGCCACAGGTTTCATCGGCTACTTCTACCTGCTGCTGATCGTCATCGGTTTCGGCGCCATCGTCATGGTGGGGACCGAGCCGGCCTACCGAGACGCCAGCGGCGCGATCATCGGCGGCGGCAACATGGTCGCCGTGCACCTGGCCCAGGCCGTGGGTGGCAACCTGTTCCTGGGCTTCATCTCGGCGGTGGCCTTCGCCACGATTCTGGCCGTGGTCGCAGGCCTGGCGCTGTCCGGTGCCTCGGCGATCTCCCACGACCTCTATGCCTGCGTCGTGCGCAAGGGCCAGGCCAGCGAGCAGGAAGAAATGCGCATGTCGCGCATCGCCACTCTGCTGATCGGCCTGCTCGCGGTGCTGCTGGGGTTGCTGTTCGAATCGCAGAACATTGCCTTCCTCTCTGGCCTAGTGCTGGCGATCGCCGCCTCGGTCAACTTCCCGGTGCTGCTGCTCTCGATGTTCTGGAAGGGCCTGACCACCCGTGGCGCAGTAGCCGGCAGCATGGCCGGGCTGGTCTCGGCCATCGTGCTGGTGGTGCTGGGCCCGGCGGTGTGGGTCAACGTGCTGCACAACGAGCACGCGCTGTTCCCCTACAGCAACCCGGCGCTGTTCTCCATGAGCCTGGCCTTCCTCGGTGCCTGGGCCTTCTCGGTCACCGACAGCTCGCAACGGGCCAGCGAAGAACGTGGCCGCTACCTGGGCCAGTTCATTCGCTCCATGACCGGGATCGGCGCCGCGGGCGCCAGCAAGCACTGAACCCTTGAACCTCGAATGTCGGATATAACAACAATGAACCACACTCGTCTCAAGTCGGCCGCCTGGCTGGCCACCCTCGCCCTGCCCTTGCCCGCCATGGCGGATTTCATCGCTGACAGCCACGCCCGCGTCGAGCTGCGCAACCACTACATAAACCGTGATTTCCGCCAGTCCAACGCACCGCAAGCCAAGGCCGAAGAATGGGCCCAAGGTTTCACCGCACGCTTCGAATCGGGCTTCAGCGAGGGCCCGGTAGGGCTGGGCGTGGATGCCATGGGGCAACTGGGGATCAAGCTCGACTCCAGCCGCGACCGGCGCAACACTGGCCTGCTGCCCTTCGGCCCGCACAGCCTGGAGCCGGTGGACGATTACAGCGAGCTGGGTCTGACCGGCAAGCTGCGGGTATCGAAGAGCACCCTGCGCCTGGGCACCCTGCAGCCGATTCTGCCCGTGGTGGTGTACAACGACACCCGCCTGCTGTCATCGACCTTCCAGGGCGGCCTGCTGACCAGCCAGGAGCTCGAGGGCCTGACCGTCAACGCCGGACGCCTGACCAAGGCCAACCTGCGCGACTCCTCCGGGCGCGACGACATTGGCTACGGCGCGGCCAGCAGCGACCACTTCGACTTCGGTGGCGGCAGCTACGCGATCACCCCGCAGACCAGCGTCAGCTACTACTACGCCAAGCTCGACGAGATCTACCGCCAGCAGTACCTGGGCCTGCTGCATACCCAGCCACTGGGCGAGGGTTTGAGCCTGCGCAGCGACCTGCGCTACTTCGACAGCCGCGGCGACGGCGCCGAACGCGCCGGGCGCATCGACAACCGCAACTTCAACGCCATGTTCACCCTGGGCGTGAAGGCCCACAAGTTCACCGCCACCTGGCAGCAGATGTCCGGCGACAGCGCGTTTCCGTTTCTCAACGGCGGCGACCCCTACACCGTCAACCTGGTCACCTACAACACTTTCACCCGCGCAGGTCTCGACTCCTGGCAGGTGCGCTACGACTACGACTTCGTCGCGATGGGCATTCCGGGCCTGAGCTTCATGACCCGCTATACCGACGGTCGCCACGCCGAAACCGCGACCCTCAGCAATGGCCGCGAACGCGAGCGCGACACCGACATCACCTACGTCATCCAGAGCGGCCCGTTCAAGGACGTCAGCCTGCGCTGGCGCAACGTCACCTTCCGTTCCGGCAATGGCCTGACCAACGCCGTGGACGAAAACCGCCTGATCATCGGCTACACCCTGGCGCTGTGGTAACCGCGCCCTTCAAAGGAGAACAGCATGTCTGACGCCCACACCCTGCAGAGTTTCATCGCCGGCCGCTGGATCGGCCAGCACGGCGCCCAGGCCCTGCGCAGCGCCCTCGATGGGCAGGTCCTGGCCTATAGCCATGAGGAACGCCCGGACTTCGCCGAAGCGCTGGATTTCGGCCGCCGCCAGGGCCTCGCCGGGCTCATGGCCCTGGATTTTCAACAGCGCGCCGCACGCCTGAAGGCCCTGGCGTTGTACCTGGCCGAGCGCAAGGAACAGCTCTACGCCCTCTCCCACCACAGCGGCGCGACCCGTGCCGACAGCTGGATCGACATCGAAGGCGGCAATGCCACGCTGTTTTCCTACTCCGGCATCGGCACCCGCGAGTTGCCCTCGGGCAACCTGCTGCACGAAGGCCCGGCCATCCCGCTGGGCAAGCAAGGGCGTTTCGCCGGCAGCCATATCCTGGTGCCACGGGCAGGCGTGGCGGTGCACATCAACGCCTTCAACTTCCCGATCTGGGGCATGCTGGAGAAGTTCGCACCGACCTTCCTCGCCGGCATGCCGTGCATCGTCAAGCCCGCGACGTCTACCAGTTACCTGACCGAAGCCGTGGTGCGCCTGATCGACGAATCCGGCCTGCTGCCGCCCGGCAGCCTGCAACTGGTGATCGGCAGCACCGGCGACTTGCTCGAACGCCTGCAGGGCCAGGACCTGGTGACCTTCACCGGCTCCGCCGACACCGCCGCCAAGCTGCGCATCACGCCGAACCTGGTGCGCAACTCGGTGCCCTTCACGGCTGAAGCCGACTCGCTGAACTGCGCCATCCTCGGGCCGGATGTAACCCCGGACGACGAGGAGTTCGACCTGTACATCAAAGAGGTGGTGCGCGAGATGACCACCAAGGCGGGCCAGAAGTGCACGGCCATTCGCCGCGCCATCGTGCCGGCCAGGCACCTGGATGCCGTCGCCACCCGCCTGCGCGAACGCCTGGCCAAGGTGGTGGTGGGCGATCCGGCGGTCGAAGGCGTACGCATGGGCGCGCTGGCCTCCCACGACCAGCAGCGTGATGTCGGCGAGCGCGTGCGCAGCCTGCTGCAAAGCTGCGACCAACTGTTCGGCGCCAGCGACGGTTTTTCGCCGGTGGGCGAAGGCGTGGCCGAAGGTGCGTTCTTCGCCCCGACCCTGCTGCACGCACGCGACCCGCACGCCGAGGGCGGCGCCCACGATATCGAGGCGTTCGGCCCGGTCAGCACCCTGATGGCCTACGACGACCTGGACGAAGCCCTGGCCCTGGCCGCACGAGGCAAGGGCAGCCTGGTGGCGACCCTGGTGACCCGCGACCGCGCCATCGCCGCCAAGGCCATTCCCGCGGCCGCCGCCTGGCACGGCCGTCTGCTGGTGCTCGACCGCGAGGCTGCGCCGGAGTCCACCGGGCACGGCTCGCCGCTGCCACAGCTCAAGCACGGCGGCCCCGGGCGTGCCGGGGGCGGCGAAGAGCTCGGCGGCCTGCGGGCGGTCAAGCACTACCTGCAGCGCGCCGCGATCCAGGGTTCGCCGAGCATGCTGGCGGCGGTCACTGGCGAGCACGTGCGTGGCGCTGAAGTGATCGAGACCGAGGTGCACCCGTTCCGTCGCTACTTCGATGAACTGCGCATCGGCGAGTCGCTGCTGACCCACCGACGTACCGTCACCGAGGCGGACCTGGTGAACTTCGGCTGCCTGTCGGGCGACCACTTCTACATGCATTTCGACGAGATCGCCGCCAAGCAGTCGCAGTTCGGCAAGCGCATCGCCCATGGCTACTTCGTGCTGTCAGCGGCGGCCGGACTATTCGTGTCGCCGGGTGAAGGGCCGGTGCTGGCCAACTACGGGCTGGACACCCTGCGCTTCATCAACCCGGTGGGCATCGGTGACACGATCCAGGCGCGCCTGACCTGCAAGCGCAAGATCGACCAGGGCAAGACCAGCCCGTTGGGGCAGCCGCAAGGGGTGGTGGCCTGGGATGTGGAGGTGACCAACCAGCTCGGTGAACTGGTGGCCAGTTACGACATCCTGACGCTGGTGCTCAAGCGCAGCTGATCATTGCCGGCCTGACGTGTCGGCCCTGGCGCGGGTGTGCCCCGCGACAGGGACGGTTGACTCCCCACCCCATAAATGCTCAGATGCGCCCCTTGTTTCAGGTGTCCCCTGCCGCCGAGCCGGGGATTAAACGGGAAGCCGGTGCCTCGCTCCTGCGAGCAGTCCGGCGCTGCCCCCGCAACGGTAAGCGAGCGATGCATTCGATACACCACTGTGCCAACGGCATGGGAAGGTGAATGCCTCATGCCCCTCGCAAGCCCGGAGACCGGCCTGTCACAGCAGTTGGCAACTCCCGCGGTGGGCGGGCGCAGGCCGGTTCTCGCGGCGGCCGCGCGCCCGCGACAGCTGCGCGCACCTCCACCGTTCGGGTATCACTCACCCTGCGACGGTTGGTTCATCCATGTCATGCCCTACCCTGCACATCCAAGGCCTGCACTGGTCGCCGCACAGCGGTGGGCAGCCGCTGCTGGAGGGTATCGACCTGCAGATCGGCGCCGGTGAATTCGTCGGTCTGATCGGCCCCAACGGCAGTGGCAAGACCAGCCTGCTGCGCTGCGCCTACCGCTTCAATCGCCCCAGCGCCGGTCAGGTGCACCTCGATGGCGAGGATATCTGGCAGCGCAACCCACGCTGGGTCGCCCAGCGCATCGCGGTGATGCTGCAGGAGTTCCCCGAAGACTTCGGCCTGAACGTGCGTGACGTCGTTGCCATGGGCCGCACCCCGCATCTGGGCTGGTTCGAGGGCGACGGCGAGCCGAGCCTGATCGACGACACCCTCGCCAGGCTCGACCTGCTGCCGCGCGCCCTCGACGCCTTCGTCTGCCTGTCGGGCGGCGAAAAGCAGCGCGTGCTGCTGGCGCGGGCACTGGTCCAGCAACCTCGGCTGCTGATCCTCGACGAGCCGACCAACCACCTCGACCCACGCTTCCAGCTGGCCCTGTTGCAGCAACTGCGCAACACCGGCCTGAGCCTGCTGGCCAGCTTCCACGATCTGAACCTGGCCGCCGCCTTCTGCGATCGGCTGTACGTGATCGATGCCGGGCGCATCGTCGCCCACGGCACGCCAGAACACGTGCTCACCGAGCAATGCCTGGCCGAGGTGTTCGGCGTACAGGCCCTGGTCGACCGCCACCCGCTGGCCTCCCATCCACGCATTACCTGGATCAGCCCTGCATGAAATCGCTGCTCACCAGCATGGCCCTGCTGGCCGCCCTGCCCCTGGCCGCCGAGGCCGACAACTATCCACTGACCGTGCGCAGTTGCGAGCGCGACGTCACCTTCACCCATGCGCCGCAGCATGCCGTCAGCCATGACATCAATCTCACCGGCATGCTCCTGGCCCTCGGGCTGCGCGACCACATGGCCGGCTACAGCGGCATCAGCGGCTGGAAAACCCTCGACCCAAGCCTGCGCGAAGCACTTGACGGGCTGCCAGAGCTGGCGCCGCGCTACGTGTCGGTGGAAAACCTGCTCGATGCCAACGCCGACTTCTTCCTCGCCGGCTGGAGCTACGGCATGCGCATCGGCGGGCCGGTCACCCCACAGACCCTCGCGCCCTTCGACATCCCGGTGTATGAACTGAGCGAGTCGTGCTCCTGGATCATGCCCCAGCGCCAGGCCAGCCTCGAAGACCTCTACCGCGACCTGGACAACCTTGGCCGGATCTTCGATGTGCGCGAGCGCGCCACTGCGCTGGTTGGCCAGTTCCGCCAACGCGTCGAGCGCGTTGCGGCGCAGATGGCCGAGATCAAGCAACGGCCGCGCGTATTCCTCTATGACAGCGGTGAAGACCGCCCCACCACTTCCGGGCGCCTGGGGATGCCGCAGGCGCTGATCAGCACGGCAGGAGGTGATAACGTCATGAGCGATGTGGCCGCCAGCTGGACCCAGGTGAACTGGGAGAGCGTGGTGGAACGCGATCCGCAGGTGATCGTGATCGTCGACTACGGGCCCACCAGTTGGCAGCACAAACGCGACTTCCTCCTGCACCACCCGGCGCTGGGCAGTGTCGAGGCGATCCGCAAGCAGCGCTTCGTGGTGCTGTCGTACCTGGAGGTGACACCGTCGGTGGAGAACGCCCAGGCCATCGAGACCCTGGCCACGGCCCTGCATCCGCAGCGCTTCGCCGAGGCCCGCCGCTGATGCCGATTCGCAGCCCTGCGGGCTATCGCCTGCTGATCGTTTCGCTGCTGCTGGCCTTGCTGCTGTCGTGCCTGCTGTCGCTGGGGTTCGGCTCGGCGCAGGTCGCATTGGGCAAAGTGGTCGGCATTGTCCTGCAGCAGGTGGGGCTGGGGGAAAACGGCGACTGGAGCCGCGGCCAGGCGCAGATCGTCTGGCAGATCCGCGCACCGCGCGTGTTGCTGGGGGCGCTGGTCGGCGCAGGGTTGGCAATGGTCGGCGGCGCCCTGCAGGCGGTGACCCGCAATCCCCTGGCCGATCCGCACCTGCTGGGGGTCAGCTCCGGGGCGGTGTTCGGCGCAGTGCTGGTGGTGCTGTTTCTCGGCCCGTTCGCCGGGGCCTTCAGCCTGCCCCTGGCCGCGTTCATCGGCGCGTTGGGCAGTATGTTGCTGGTGCTCGGCGTGGCCAGCCGCGGTGGGCGCCTGGAGAGCGATCGCCTGCTGCTGGCCGGGGTGGCGGTGTCGTTCGTGGTAATGGCCGCCGCCAACCTGCTGCTCTACACCGGCGACCCGCATGCCGCCGCCTCGGTGATGTTCTGGATGCTCGGCGGGCTGGGCCTGGCGCAGTGGTCGCTGTTGTGGCTGCCGGCCGTTTGCGTGCTGGCGGGCTTCGTACTGTTGATGAGCCTGGCGCGGGCGCTGAACGCGCTGATGAGTGGCGAGCAGACCGCTGTGAGCCTGGGCTTCGACACCCGGCGCGTGCGGGCCAAGGTGTTCGTCGGTACGGCGTTGCTGACCGGTGTGCTGGTGTCGCTGTCGGGCGCCATCGGTTTCGTCGGTCTGATGCTGCCCCACGTGGCTCGTCGCCTGGTGGGCGCCGAGCATCGCCGCCTGCTACCGGCCTGCGCCTTGCTCGGGGCGCTGTTCATGATCTGGGTCGATGTCGGCGCACGCACCCTGATCACCCCGCAGGATCTGCCAATCGGCATCGCTACGGCGGCCATCGGCGGCCTGTTCTTCATCCTCTTGCTGAGGCGCAAGGCCTGACATGCACGGACGTGGATCGACGGGTGGATGAGCAACTGCTCGAACATCGGGTGGCAAGGCAGGTACTGATCGCCCGCCAGTGATGCACCGTCGGCCCGATACCGACGGTGCACAGGCAGCGCTTAGAAGCCGGCGCTGTAGAACAGCGCGTACGACTCGATGCCGTCGTTCGGCTGCTTGATGCCGGCGTTGGAATAATGCGTGGCGCGGATGCCGATCTTCTGTTGACCCGGCAGCTTCAGGCCGAAACCGATGCGGTCTTCGAAGTTGACCGACGAGCCCAGCTTCTGATCACCGACGTCGGTCTTGGAGAAGGCGGCCAGGCCGATACCGGCCTCGATGAACGGGACGTAGCCCGAATCGCCGAACTCATAGACAAACACCGGGCTGAACGACAGGGAGTGGGCGCCGCTGTAGTCACCGCCCTCCCAGTAGGTGTAGGCGCCATCCCAGTAACCGGTCAGGTGACCGGTGCTGCTCTGCAGCCACTTCTTGTCCCAGTCGAACGACAGGCCGATGCGATAGGTCATGTCGCCCTGACTGGTGGCGCCCACGGCGCCAGAGATTTGCGCGGCCTGGGCCAGGTTGGCGCCGGCAAGGGCCAGCACGGCGGCGGCCAGCGAGGTGGCAAGACGGGTTTTCATCAATGACTACTCCAGAAGGTCTTCACGGGCAGGTGCCCTGGTGGGGCGTGCCTGCAGCAAGTGGAGGCTTGGCCTCTCGTTCTTCGCTTGCGCCCCAGGCCATCCCACCTGGGGTCACAAGTAGTAATACTTTTCTGATTATCGTCAGCCGCGATAAAAGATGAAAGTCATTTGCCACTATCGAATAGGAAAAAAGTTAGCAAGGTATCGGTTTTTTCGCCTTGAACCCTTCAGCCGGCCTGCTCCTCCAGCAGGCGGATGAACATGCTCAGGCTGCGTGACACCGTACCGCGACGCCACACCAGCCAGGTCTTGAGGTAACGAAAATCCTCGGACAACGGCCAGGCGCTGACGGTACTGGCGCCGGGCATGCTGTCGAGCATGCTGCGCGGCATCAGGGCCAGGCCTGCACCGGCGCTGACACAGGCGAGCATGCCGTGGTACGACTCCATCTCGTGGATCTTGCCCGGGACGGCCTTGTCCTTGACGAACCAGCTCTCGAAGTGATGCCGGTACGAGCAGTTGGCGCGAAAGGCATAGATGCTTTCGCCGTTGACGTCCTGGGCGCGGCTGACCGGAGCGTGGTTCAAGGGGGCGATGACCATCATCTCCTCCTCGAACACCGGCATGCCTTCCAGTGTCGGGTGCAGCACCGGGCCATCGACGAAGGCTGCCACCAGCCGCCCCGACAGCACCCCTTCGAGCATGGTCCCCGAAGGGCCGGTGGAAAGATCCAGGTCGACCTTCGGATAACGCTGGTTATAGGCTGCCAGCACTGCCGGAATGCGTACCGCCGCAGTACTCTCCAGCGAGCCGAGGGCAAAGGTGCCTTGCGGGTCTTCGCCGGCCACGGTCGAGCGTGCCTCCTGCACCAGCTCAAGGATGCGCCGGGTGTATTCAAGGAAGTTCCAGCCCGCAGGAGACAGGCGCAGGCGGCTCTTTTCGCGGATGAACAGCTCCACCCCCAGGTCTTCTTCGAGCTGCTTGATACGGGTGGTCAGGTTCGACGGCACCCGATGGATGTGTTGGGCGGCAGCGCTGATGCTGCCGTGCTCGGCCACCGCCTTGAACATTTCCAGTTGCACCAGGTCCACAGCCATTCTCCATTCGTGAATGTTTCGCTCATTATTATTCAGTTTTCATTAAAGCTGCACGCCTCTAGTCTGGCCTTCAGTCGAATACGACACCGCCAAGACAACAAGAGGACCCGCCATGAGCGAGATCAGCAGCCTGACCCATGCCATTTCCGTCGACCCGTACAGCGGCGAACAGATTGGCGCCTACCCCTACGACACCGATGCCGCACTGGACGCTGCCCTGCAACGCGCCAAGGTCGGCTACGCCCAGTGGCGCCAGGTGTCGCTGGGTCAGCGCAGCGAATACCTGATCGCCCTGGCCAATACCCTGCAGGCCAACCATGAAGCCTTCGCGGTGATGATCACCCGCGAGATCGGCAAGCCGATCACCCAGGCTCGCGGCGAAGTGACCAAGTGCATCGGCCTGTGCCAGTGGTACGCCGAACACGGCCCGGCCATGCTCGCCCCCGAGGCCACCCAGATCGAGAAAGCGCGCATCGAATACCGCCCGCTCGGCCCGATCCTCGCGGTGATGCCGTGGAACTTCCCGATCTGGCAAGTGCTGCGTGGTGCCGTCCCCGCCCTGCTGGCTGGCAACACCTACGTACTCAAGCACGCACCGAACGTGATGGGCAGCGCCTACCTGCTGGCCGAGCTGTTCAAGCAGGCTGGCTTGCCGCAAGGCGTGTTCGAGGTGGTCAATGTCACCCCGGATGGCGTCACCCGCGCGATCAATGACCCGCGCATCGCCGCCATTACCCTCACCGGCAGCGTACGTGCAGGCATGGCCATCGGCGCTCAAGCGGGCGCTGCGCTGAAGAAGTGCGTGCTCGAACTGGGCGGTTCCGATCCGTTCATCGTGCTGGCCGATGCCGACCTCGATGCCGCCGTCAAAGCTGCAGTGATCGGCCGCTACCAGAACACCGGCCAGGTCTGCGCCGCGGCCAAGCGTTTCATCGTGGAAGACAGCATCGTCGAGGCCTTCACGCAGAAGTTCGTGGAAGCGACCCGCGCCCTGAAAATCGGCAACCCACTGCAGGATGACACCTACCTCGGCCCGATGGCCCGCTTCGACCTGCGCGACGAACTCGATGGCCAGGTCCAGGCGACTCTCGCCGAAGGCGCCACGCTGCTGCTGGGCGGCAAGAAGGTCGAAGGCAGCGCCAACTTCTACGAGCCGACCGTGTTCGCCAACGTCACCCCCGACATGACCGCCTTCAAGCAGGAGCTGTTCGGTCCGGTGGCGGCGATTATCAGCGCCCGTGACGCCGAGCACGCGGTAGAACTGGCCAACGACAGCGAATTCGGCCTGGCGGCGACGATCTACACCGCTGACCTGGCACGGGCCGAGCGCATGACCTCGGCACTGGACACCGGCGGAGTGTTCATCAACGGCTACTGCGCCTCCGACCCCCGGGTAGCGTTCGGTGGCGTGAAGAAGAGCGGTTTCGGGCGTGAGCTGTCGCACTTTGGTGTGCGCGAGTTCTGCAACGTGCAGACGGTTTGGCTGGATCGTAACTGAGGCGAGTGCGCGTCGCTCTTTTCGCGGGCAAGCCCGCTCCCTGTAGGAGCGGGCTTGCCCGCGAAAAGGCCAGCACCCACACCGCAGATGCCTGATCATCTGCCACAAAAATGCACCCCACCCCTGCAGATTTACCAATTGTGTCAGGCAAATACGCATGGCAGGATCCGTTGATCCTCCAGCGTATTTCCAGACTTAACGTGGAAAATCAATAACAAAGCAGGGAGACCGCGATGACCGCGCACGCTCAACCAACGGCCACGGATCATGTTCTGGCCGACACCCGCAACCACATCGGCCACCTGACCCTCAACCGTCCCGCCGGCCTCAACGCCTTGACCCTCGACATGGTGCGCAGCCTGCAGCGCCACCTCGACGCCTGGGCGCAAGACCCACAAGTCAAGGCCGTGGTCCTGCGCGGCGAAGGCCCCAAGGGCTTCTGCGCAGGGGGCGACATCCGTTCGCTGCATGACAGCTTCAAGGCCGGCAGCGACCTGCATGAGCGCTTTTTCGTCGAGGAATACGCCCTCGACCTGTGCATCCATCATTACCGCAAACCGATCCTCGTGCTGATGGACGGCTTCACCCTCGGCGGCGGCATGGGCCTGGCCCAGGGCGCGGACCTGCGCATCGTCACCGAACGCAGCCGCCTGGGGATGCCCGAGGTCGGTATCGGCTACTTCCCCGATGTGGGTGGTAGCTACTTCCTGTCGCGCATCCCCGGCGAGCTGGGCATCTACCTGGGTGTCAGCGGCGCGCAGATCCAGGCCGCCGATGCCCTGTACTGTGGGCTGGCGGACTGGTACGTGGACAGCGCAAAACTGACCGCGTTGGACGAAGGCCTGGATCATCTGAACTTCGGCGACCAGCCACTCAAGGATCTGCAAGGTCTGCTCGCCAAACTTGGCTCCCAGACGCTGGACGACGCGCCGCTGGCCAAGCTGCGCCCGGCCATCGATCACTTCTTCGCCCTGCCCGACATGACCAGCATCATCGAGCAACTGCGCGCCGTGAGCATCGGCGACAGCCGCCCCTGGGCACTGGCCACCGCCGATCAGCTGGAAACCCGCTCGCCGCTGGCGATGGCGGTTACCCTGGAAATGTTGCGCCGCGGCCGCCAGCTGGGCCTGAAAGACTGCTTCGACATGGAGCTGCACCTGGACCGCCAGTGGTTCGCCTATGGCGACATCATCGAGGGCGTGCGTGCGCTGATCGTCGACAAGGACAAGCAGCCACGCTGGAACCCGCCGACACTCGCCGCGCTGTCGCGCAAGCGGGTCGATCAATTCTTCGAAGGCCTGTGAGCCCGGGAGTACACAGCATGCAAGACCTGGAACTGAGCGAAGAACAGATCATGATCCGCGACATGGCCCGGGACTTTGCCCGTGGCGAGATCGCGCCGCATGCCCAGGCCTGGGAGAGGGCTGGCTGGATCGACGATGACGTCGTCCGCGCCATGGGTGAGCTGGGCCTGCTGGGCATGGTCGTCCCCGACACCTTCGGTGGCAGCTACACCGACTACGTCGCCTATGCCCTGGCGGTAGAAGAGATCTCGGCTGGCGACGGCGCGACCGGTGCGATGATGAGCATCCACAACTCGGTCGGCTGCGGCCCGCTGCTGGCCTATGGCAGCGCTGAGCAACAGCAGCAATGGCTGCCGCGCCTGGCCAGTGGCGAAGTGATTGGCTGCTTCTGCCTGACCGAGCCCCAGGCTGGCTCCGAAGCCCACAACCTGCGTACCCGCGCCGAGCTGGTCGATGGCCACTGGGTGATCAATGGCGCCAAGCAGTTCGTCAGCAACGCCCGCCGCGCAGGGCTGGCCATCGTCTTTGCCGTCACCGACCCAGAGCTGGGCAAGAAGGGCCTTTCGGCGTTTCTGGTAGAGACCGATAACCCAGGGTTCAAGGTCGATCGCAGCGAACACAAGATGGGCATCCGCGCCTCGGACACCTGCGCGGTCACCCTCGACGACTGCCGCATCCCCGCCGCCAATCTGCTGGGCGAGCGCGGCAAGGGCCTGGCCATCGCCCTGTCCAACCTCGAAGGCGGGCGCATCGGCATCGCCGCCCAGGCACTGGGCATCGCCCGCGCAGCCTTCGAAGCAGCGCTGACCTATTCGCGCGAGCGCATCCAGTTCGGCAAACCGATCAACGAGCACCAAAGCATCGCCAACCTGCTGGCCGACATGCAGGTGCAGGTCAATGCCGCACGCCTGCTGATCCTACACGCCGCACGCCTGCGCACGGCCGGCAAGCCGTGCCTGTCGGAAGCCTCGCAGGCCAAGCTGTTCGCCTCGGAAATGGCCGAGCGGGTGTGCTCCATGGCCATCCAGGTGCATGGCGGCTATGGCTATCTTGAGGACTATCCGGTGGAGAAGTACTACCGCGATGCGCGCATTACCCAGATCTACGAGGGCTCAAGCGAGATTCAGCGGATGCTGATTGCGCGCGAGCTCAAGCATTATCCGCTGTGATCGCACGGTCCCGGGGTCGCGTTGCTGCCCCGGATTATCATTGCGATAGCATTTATCCATTGAACACAGCGTTACAGGTGCAGTAAGCTCGATCCCATTCACTGGAGAGCAACATGTCGAAACACACCTGCAATCACGCCAACACCACCGGTCGCACCGCGCGCCCTGTGCTGGCCGTTGCCGGTCGTAACGTCGCCTGCTCCTATTTTGGGTATTGGTTTAGCCACTAGGCGCCGATACCCACACGGCGCCCACCTTCGAGGGGCCGCCGAACATGAGAATACTCAAACCCCCGGTCGGCTCCCCGACCGGGGGTTTTGCGTTTCCAGGCCCTGAAAAACATCCATTCGTTCCAAGGACAGATTCATGAACTACACCAGCTACCCCTACGCAGACACCTACGCCTGGCGATTTAGCCAATCCCGTTCGGGCCAGCCTGCCGCCTCCGTACGGTCCATCACTGGTGGCGACGCTGCACACAGCAATCATCCGAATACCTGTCGAACACCTCGATAGGGCCGACAGCGCGGGAAGCACCCGCCGTCCGCCCAGGGAAACAACGCCATGCAAGCTTCGAATCTCGCTCTGCCCCTGACCCAACCTGCCGCTGCCAACACCTCCGTCAGCCAGCGCCTGCCCAGCCCTCACCTGCTCAAGCAGCAGATGCCGCTTTCCAGTGAACTCGCCCAGCAAGTCCACGCCCATCGCCAGGCCGTGCGCGCCATTCTCGAAGGCCGCGACCCACGCCTGCTGGTGATCGTCGGCCCATGCTCGATCCACGACCCACGCTCGGCCCTTGAATACGCCGACCGCCTGGCGGCCCTGAGCCGTGAAGTCGATGACAAGCTGCTGCTGGTGATGCGTGCCTACGTGGAAAAGCCGCGCACCACCGTAGGCTGGAAAGGCCTGGCGTACGACCCGCACCTGGACGGCAGCGACGACATGCACGCCGGTATCGCCCTGTCCCGGGGCTTGATGCTGGGCATGCTCGAGCGCGGCCTGCCGATCGCCACCGAACTGCTCCAGCCGATGGCTGCGGGCTACTTCGATGACCTGCTGAGCTGGGCGGCCATCGGTGCACGCACCACCGAATCGCAGATTCACCGCGAGATGGTCAGCGGCCTGGAGCTGCCCGTCGGCTTCAAGAACGGCACCGACGGCGGCGTCGCCATCGCCACCGATGCCATGCGCAGCGCCGCAGCACCGCACCGCCACTTCGGCATGGATGCGCAAGGCTACCCGGCGATCATCGAGACCTTCGGCAACCCGGATACCCACCTGGTGCTGCGCGGCGGCCACAAGGGCCCGAACTACGATGCCGACAGCATCGCCCTGGCCCGCCAGGGGCTGGCCAAGGCCGGGCTTGCGGCGCGGATCATGGTCGATTGCAGCCACGCCAACAGCGGCAAGGACCCGGCGCGCCAACCCGCGGTATTCGAGGATGTGCTGAGCCAACGCCTGGCCGGTGACACCTCGATCGTCGGCGTAATGCTCGAGGGGCACCTGTTCGACGGCTGCCAGGCGCTGGGCAAGGGCACGTTGAAATACGGCGTGTCGATCACCGATGGCTGCCTGGGCTGGGATTCGACCGACACCTTGCTGCGCCAGGCGGCAGATAAGTTGTAGGAGGCTCACGGCAAGCCTTGCGAGACATTTCGCAGCCAATTGCGCTAGGCTTGCCGTTTCACATCAAGGAGCAGTTCCCATGGCACGTGCCACCGCCCGCCACATCCTCGTCAGCAGCGAAGAGAAGTGCAACGAACTCAAGGCCCAGATCGAAGCCGGTGCCGACTTCGGCGAAATCGCCAAGGCCAACTCCACCTGCCCGTCCAGCCGCCAGGGCGGTGACCTGGGTTCCTTCGGCCCAGGCCAGATGGTCAAGGAATTCGACACCGTGGTGTTCAGCGCGCCAGTCAACACTGTGCAAGGCCCGGTCAAGACCCAGTTCGGCTACCACCTGCTGGAAGTGACCAGCCGCCAGGACTGATTCGGTCTTGTTCGCCCGCCCCTGCAGTGCCCTTGTAGGAGCGGGCTTGTCCCGCGACAGGGCCCGTTCAGTATCCCCCCATGTCTCGCCGCGCCTCATCGCGGGGCAAGCTCGCTCTTGCAGGGGGCTGCGCCGTCTGTTGGTGGGATGTTTGCTGTCATGCCTGGCATTGCCCCTGCAGGCCGCCCCCTCCCACGCCCTCACCGTCTACGGCGAAGCCCCGCGCTACCCCGCGAACTTCACGCACTTCGACTACGTCAACCCGCACGCCCCCAAGGGCGGCAGCTTGCGGCGCTCGGCCATCGAGATCGGCCAGTTCGACCATATCCTGCCGTATATCGACAAGGGCACCGGTGTCAGCGAGGTCGATGGCTGGTTGTATGCCCCGCTGGCGGTACGCTCGTTCGATGAGCCGTACACGGTCTATGGCTTGATCGCCCACCGGATGGAGCGTGGCCCGGACGACGCCTGGCTGCGTTTCGAGATCGACCCGCGTGCCACCTTCGCCGACGGCAAGCCGGTGCGCGCCGAAGATGTGCGCTTCACTTTCGAGCTGCTGATGAGCAAGGGCAGCCTCAAGTACCGCACGCAGTTCGCCGAGGTTGCCGGGGTCACCGTGGAAGGCCCGCGCAGCGTGCGCTTCGATTTCAAGCAACCCCACGGACGCACCCTCGCGCTGGACCTGGCAAGCCTGCCGGTACTGCCGGAGCACGACTGGCAGACACGCGACTTCGCCAACGGCGCCGGGTTCGAAAAACCGGTAGGCAGCGGCCCCTACCGCATCAGCCGGATCGACAACGGCCGCAGCATCACCTTCGAGCGCGACCCCGACTGGTGGGCCAAGGACCTGCCGGTCAACCGCGGGCGCTTCAACTTCCAGCGCTTGCGCGTCGAGTACTTCGGCGACACCGAGGTTGCCCGCCAGGTACTCAAGGGCGGCGGATACGATTACAACCGCGAGTTCTCCGCCACCGCCTACACCCTGGGCTACAACGGCGCCCAGCTCGACGACGGCCGCCTGCAGCGCGCCCACCTGGGCCCTGCCAAGCCACAGAACGCCCAGGGCTTCGTGTTCAACCTCGACAAGCCGGTGTTCCGCGACCGCCGTGTGCGCCAGGCGCTGGCGATGCTCTGGGACTTCGAGTGGAGCAACCGGCAGATGATGCGCAACCTGTACATCCGCCAGCAAAGCCTGTACTCCAACACCCCGCTCGCGGCGCGCGAGCTGCCCGACGCCGAGGAACTGAAACTGCTCGAGCCGCTACGCGGCCAGATCCCCGACGAAGTCTTCACCCAGGTGTTCACGGCACCGGTGACCGATGGTTCGGGCATCATCCGCAAGCAGCAGCTGCAGGCGTTGGAGTTGCTCCAGGCCGCCGGTTGGCGCCCTGAGGGTGATCGCCTGGTAAACGCCGAAGGCACGCCGCTGAGCTTCACTTTCCTCAACGGGCAATCGGGCCTGGAGCGCTTGCTCTTGCCCTGGAAACGCAACCTGGCGCAAATCGGCATCGAGCTGAACATCCGCAATGTCGACTCGGCCCAATACATCAACCGGCTGATGGCGCGCGACTACGACATGGTCGTCACCGGTTACCCGGTCACGCTGTCACCCGGCTCGGAGCAGTACAACTACTTCGGCTCAGCCGCCGCCAACGACCCTGGCTCGAACAACCTCATGGTGCTCAAGGACCCGGCGGTGGACCACCTGCTCGACGGCCTGGTACGCGCCTCGACCCAGGCCGACATGCTGCGCCACGCCCACGCCCTGGACCGCGTGCTGCAGTGGAACTACTACTGGATTCCAAACTATTACCCGCCCGGCAGCTCGACCGTCTGGTGGAACCGCTTCGGCCTGCCCAAGGTGCAGGCCGCCTACGACGAAGGCCTGGATACCTGGTGGGAACTCAGCCCAACGGCGCTGACCAATCAGCAGATGGCTGAACGCTCCAAGGTTGCACCATGACCGCCTATATCCTGCGGCGCCTGCTGCTGATCATTCCGACCCTGCTGGCGATCCTGCTGGTGAACTTCGCCATCGTCCAGGCGGCTCCCGGCGGCCCTGTGGAGCAGGCGGTGGCGCGCCTGCAAGGCATCGGCGGCGGCGCCCCAGGCGCCCGGGTCGAAGTGATGCAGGGCGAGTCCCGCGCCAGTCGTGGGCTTGACCCCAAGCTGATCGAGGAGATCAAGCGCCAGTACGGCTTCGACAAGAGCGCCCCGGAGCGCCTGTGGCTGATGCTCGGCCAGTACGCCCGGCTCGATTTTGGCCAGAGCTTCTTCCGTGGCGCCAAGGTTACCGACCTGATTCTCGACAAGTTGCCCGTTACCCTGTCGCTGGGCTTCTGGGCGACGCTGATCACCTACCTGGTCTCGATCCCGTTGGGTATCCGCAAGGCCGTGCGCCACGGCAGCCGTTTCGATGCCTGGAGCAGCGCGCTGATCGTGGTCGGCTACGCGCTGCCCTCGTTCCTCTTCGCCCTGCTGCTGATCGTGCTGTTCGCCGGCGGCACGTCCTTGAACTGGTTCCCGGTGCGCGGGCTGGTCTCGGAAGACTTCGACCAGCTGAGCCTGCTGGGCAAGGTCGCCGATTATTTCTGGCACCTGGTGCTACCGGTCGGTGCCTTGGTGATCGGCGGCTTTGCCACCCTCACCCTGCTGACCAAGAACGCCTTCCTCGACGAGATCTCGCGCCAGTATGTGGTCACCGCCCGGGCCAAGGGCTTGAGCCAACGCCGGGTGCTGTACGGCCATGTGTTGCGCAATGCCATGCTGCTGGTGGTGGCCGGGGTGCCGCAGGCGTTGATCACGGTATTCTTCGCCGGTTCATTGCTGATCGAGGTGATCTTCTCGCTCGACGGCCTGGGGCGCATGAGCTATGAAGCGGCCGTCTCGCGGGATTACCCGGTCGTGTTCGGCACCCTGTTCATCTTCACCCTGGCAGGCTTGCTGATCCGCCTGATCGGCGACCTGTCGTACACCTTGCTCGACCCACGCATCGACTTCGACACGAGGGCGCACTGATGCTCTCACCCATCGCCCGGCGCCGCCTGCAGCGTTTTCGCCATAACCGCCTGGGCTGGGTGTCGCTATGGCTGTTCGCTGCCATCCTGCTGCTGAGCCTGGGCGCAGAGCTGGTGGCCAACGACAAGCCGTTGCTGCTGTCGTACAAGGGCGAGCTGTACACCCCGGCGCTCAAGCGCTACACCGAGCAGCAGTTCGGCGGTGAACTGCCGTTCCAGCCCGACTACCGCAGCGCCTATGTGCGCCAGTTGATCGAAGGCCAGGGCGGCTGGATGCTGTTCGCCCCCATCCCCTTCAGTGCCGACACGCCCAACTACGACCTGCAGGTGCCCACCCCAAGCCCGCCCAGTGCCAGCAATTGGCTGGGCACCGACGACCAGGGCCGCGACGTGCTCGCACGGGTGCTGTATGGCACACGCATTTCCTTGCTGTTCGCCTTCGCCCTAACCCTGGTCAGTGTGCTGATCGGTGTTGCCGCCGGCGCACTGCAGGGCTACCACGGTGGCTGGGTCGATCTGCTCGGCCAGCGCCTGCTGGAGGTATGGTCGGGGTTGCCGGTGCTGTATCTGCTGATCATCCTGTCCGGCTTCGTCGAGCCGAATTTCTGGTGGTTGCTGGGGATCATGGCGCTGTTCTCCTGGCTCACCCTGGTCGACGTGGTGCGCGCCGAATTCCTGCGTGGGCGCAACCTTGAGTACGTCAAGGCCGCCCGTGCACTGGGCCTGCCGGACACCCAGGTGATGCTGCGGCATATCCTGCCCAATGCCATGAACGCCACACTGACCTACATTCCGTTCATGCTGACCGGTGCCATCACCACCCTGACAGCGCTGGACTTCCTCGGCTTCGGCATGCCGGCCGGCACCGCGTCGTTGGGTGAGCTGGTCACCCAGGGCAAGCAGCACCTGCAAGCCCCCTGGCTGGGCTTCACCGCATTCTTCGCGCTGGCGGTGATCCTGTCGCTGCTGGTATTCATCGGCGATGCGCTGCGGGAGGCGTTCGACCCGCGGCGCTGATTCGGCCCTCGACTGAAAGACACACTGATCGTTTCAACGCTATCGGCATCGTGTAAGGAGCGGCACATGACTCTAGACGGCAAGACGGCACTCATCACCGGATCCACCAGCGGCATCGGTCTGGGCATCGCCCAGGTACTGGCCAAGGCAGGTGCCAACATCCTGCTCAACGGCTTCGGCGATCCGCAACCGGCGCTCGCCGAGATCGCCCGCCACGGCGTGAAGGTCGCCCACCATCCGGCAGACCTGTCCGAGGTGACGCAGATCGAGGCCCTGTTCGCCCTGGCCGAGCGCGAGTTCGGCGGCGTCGACATCCTCGTCAACAACGCCGGCATCCAGCACGTCGCGCCGGTGGAGGCCTTCCCGGTACAGAGCTGGGACAAGATCATCGCCTTGAACCTCTCGGCCGTGTTCCACGGCACTCGCCTGGCCCTGCCGGGGATGCGCGAACGCGGCTGGGGGCGGATCATCAACATTGCCTCGGTGCACGGCCTGGTAGGCTCCACCGGCAAGGCTGCCTACGTGGCGGCCAAGCACGGGGTGATCGGGTTGACCAAGGTGGTGGCGCTGGAAACCGCGACCAGCAACGTCACCTGCAATGCCATCTGCCCCGGGTGGGTGCTGACCCCACTGGTGCAGAAGCAGATCGACGACCGCGCAGCGGCAGGCGGCGACCCTCGGCAGGCCCAGCATGACCTGCTGGCCGAGAAGCAGCCCTCGCTGGCCTTCGTCACCCCCGAGCACCTGGGCGAGCTGGCACTGTTTCTGTGCAGCGAGGCCGGCAGCCAGGTACGTGGCGCCGCGTGGAACGTGGACGGCGGCTGGTTGGCGCAGTAAGGGCTAGAGTTCAACTAGCAGGCCGTGTCGATTGCCCACCGACCGAGGAGGCTCGCATGAGCGAAGTACTGTGGCGCCCCAGCCCCGCACAGGTCCAGGCCAGCCGAATGGACCACTTCCGCCGACAGGTGAACCAGGACCTTGGCCTGCAGCTCGCCAACTACGCAGACCTGCACCGCTGGAGCATCGAGCAGCGCGAAGCGTTCTGGCAGAGGCTCTGCAAGTGCTTCGAAGTGCGCTGGCACAATCTGCCGTCGCAGGTGCTCAGCGAAGGCCCGCAGATGCCGGACGCACGCTGGTTCGCAGATGGCACGCTCAACTATGCCGAACACCTGTTGCGTCGACGCGACACGCACCCGGCGCTGATCGCCGTGCGCGAGGACGGTACACGTCAGGTGCTCACCCACCGGCAGCTCGCCGCCGAGGTCGCCGGCCTGCAACGCGCGTTCAAGGCCGCCGGCATCCAGCCAGGCGATCGTATCGCCGCGGTCATGCCCAACACCTGGCAAACCCTGGTGGCCATGCTCGCCAGCGCCAGCCTGGGGGCGATCTGGTCCACCTCGTCCCCCGAGTTCGGGCTGCACGGCATCATCGACCGCTTTGGCCAGATCGCGCCGAAACTGCTGATCGTCTGCGCCGGCTATCACTATGCTGGCAAGGTGATCGACCAGGTCGAGAAGATCAATCAGGTCTGCGCCCGGTTACCAGCGCTGGAGCACCTGCTGGTCGTGCCCTACACCCGCGAGCAGACGCGCACCGATGAGTTCGTCGCACCCAGGGTCAGCCTCTGGCAGGACTTCTACCAGGCCGGTGGCGAACCTGAGTTTGCTGCCCTGCCCTTCGACCACCCGCTGTACGTCCTCTATTCCAGCGGCACCACCGGCGTGCCCAAGTGCATCGTCCACGGAGCAGGAGGCGTACTGCTGCAGCATTTGAAGGAACACGGCCTGCACAACGACCTGAAGGCCGACGACGTGCTGTTCTACTACACCACCTGTGGCTGGATGATGTGGAACTGGTTGGCCAGCGGCCTGGCGGTCGGTGCCACCCTGGTGCTGTACGACGGCTCACCGCTGCACCCCGGCCCCGAGCGCCTGCTCGACCTGATCGACGCCGAAGGCATCCAGGTGTTCGGCACCAGCGCCAAGTACCTGGCCACGCTGGAACAGCAAGGCCTGGTGCCGATACGCAGCCACCGCCTCGACAGCCTGCGCCTGTTGCTGTCCACCGGTTCGCCGCTGTCGCCGCACAGCTACGACTACGTCTACCGTCAGATCAAGCGCGATGTGCGCCTGGTGTCGATGTCCGGCGGTACCGACATCGTCTCATGCTTCGTGCTGGGTAACCCGACCCTGCCAATACGGCGCGGGGAAATGCAATGCCGGGGCCTGGGCATGGCCGTGCAGGTGTGGAACGAACAACGCCAGGCGGTGGTGGGCGAGAAAGGCGAGCTGGTCTGTACCCGCCATTTTCCGTCGATGCCGCTGGGTTTCTGGGGCGATACCGACGGCAGTCGTTATCACGAGGCTTACTTCAGCCTGTTTCCCGGCGTCTGGGCACAGGGTGACTATGCCGAAGAAACCAGCAGCGGCGGCCTGGTGATCCACGGTCGCTCCGACGCGGTGCTCAACCCCGGCGGCGTGCGCATCGGTACGGCGGAGATCTATCGCCAGGTGGAGAAAGTCGAGGAGGTGCTCGAGAGCATCGCCATCGGCCAGGACTGGCAAGGCGACGTGCGTGTGGTGCTGTTCGTGCGTCTGCGTGAGGGCCTGCAACTGGACGACGCCCTGTGTCAGCGCATCCGCCAGGTGATCCGCCAATACACCACACCGCGCCATGTGCCAGCGGTGATTGCCCAGGTGCCAGACATCCCGCGCACCGTCAGCGGCAAGCTGGTGGAGCTGGCGGTGCGCAACGTGGTGCACGGGCTGGCGGTGAAGAACACCGATGCCCTGGCCAACCCCGAGGCGCTGGCGTATTTCCGTGACCGCGCCGAGCTGCGCGATCAGGCATAATGGCGCCCTTTTTTGCCCGAAGCACAGGTGTCCCATGAAAGCACAAGCGCGCCATATCCTGGTCAAGACCGCCGATGAGGCCGAACAACTCAAGCAACGCCTGGCCAAGGGCGAGGCGTTCGACGTGCTGGCGAAGAAGTTCTCGACCTGTCCATCGGGCAAGCGCGGTGGCGACCTGGGCGAGGTACGTCCTGGCCAGCTGGTCGGGGCCATCGACCAGGTGATCTTCAAGAAGGCCCTGCGCGTGGTGCATGGGCCGATCAAGACCAAGTTCGGTTATCACCTGGTGCAGGTGTTCTACCGCGACTGAGCGTTACATCGCTGCGCGCAACATCTCCACGACCTGTGTATGAAGCGCTGGATCGCCGCAGGCCACGATGCAGCCACCGTTCTGCGCCGAGCTGCCATCCCACGCCGTGATCACACCGCCCGCCCCTTCGATGATCGGCATCAGTGCCTGCACGTCGTAGGGTTGCAGGCTCGCCTCGACGATCACATCGACAAACCCCGACGCCAGCATGCAATAGGCGTAGCAGTCGCCCCCATAACGCATCAGTCGCGCCCGCCCCGCCACGTGCTCGAATGCCGCCTTGCGCGCCGGAGTGTCGAACATGTCCGGCGTGGTGCACATCAGCGTGGCCGCCTCGAGCGCCCCACAGGCGCGGGTTTTCAGCGGTGTACCGCTACGCCAGGCGCCCTCGGGCGTGCCGACGAAACGCTCGCCGGTAAAGGGCTGGTTCATCACCCCCACCACCGGCTGCTCGCCATCGTTCAGGGCAATCAGCGTGCCCCACAGCGGCAGGCCGGTGATGAAGGCGCGGGTGCCATCGATCGGGTCCAGCACCCAGGTCAACGGGCTGCTGCCCTGTGCCACGCCCTGCTCCTCGCCCAGGATGCCATGCGCCGGATACCGCGCCTGGATCAGCGCACGCATGGCGTCTTCGGCGGCCTTGTCAGCCTCGGTCACCGGATCGTACAGGCGCCCGCCTTTGTCCTCGACCTCCAGGCTCGCGCGAAAATACGGCTGGATCGCCAAGGCAGCGGCATCGGCCAATTGCTCGGCAAAAGCACGGAATTCTGTGATCTGCTCAGCGTTCAGGGACATGGGGCGGGCCTCGTAGGAAAAAGGCGGCCATGATACCCCAGCCCAGCGGCGCAGGCGCACAAGCACCTCACTTTCGGGCATGGGGTTATGACCATTTCATCAAGCGGGAGCTGAATCGTTGTACTAGGATAGCAAGCAGTCGCGCCCAAATAATGGCCAAAAGCCATATCGCGACTTTCGGATTACCGCTACTCATGGACGATACGATGAATTTTCACCTGCTCTTTCCGCAGATCGGCAAAGTCATAGCCAGCACCGGCAGCCGTCAATTCCCGCGCCTGCTGCATGACCTGATCCAGACTCACCTGAGCATCGATGCTACGCATATCCGCCAGGTGCGCCTGGCCTCACCCGGTTTGCACGACAGCACCACCCTGCTCAGTGAAACCGTGTTCAGCACCGGCGAACCCGCCTGCGACGAGCTTCTGGACCCAGCCCGTCTGCATCTGGTGCGCCGCACTGCCGATTATCACTACGAATTGCACGTCCTGCGCGCTGATCGCGCCAGCTTCTCGCCGCGCGAGCGCGACTGCCTGCAGGATATCTCGCCGCTGCTGCTGCCCATGTTGCAAAAGCACCTGGATGCCTTGCAGCCCAGCATCAGCGAACGACAGAGCGATAGCCTGCAGGAGCGTTTCCGCGAGCGCCTGGGCCAGACTGGCCTTGCACTGTCAGAACGGGAAATGCAGGTCTGCCTGGGCCTGCTGGCCGGTCACACTGCACCGCAGCAGGCCGAACGCCTGCAGTTGAAGGTCAATACGGTGGAAAGCTACCTGCGTCGCGCGGCGATCAAGCTGGGGATCAGCGGGCGGCATTCGTTGATGCGCTGGATGTATGGCGCCCATCCATCGATACCCCTCTAAGCCATCCGCAGCCGGGGTATTCAATCCCCGCCGCCGATGTGGCGCAGTACCCCACCTATCATTTTTGCCAGTTGGAGTGCCACATCGACTGCGTTAGTTTCTAGCCACCCTCACACGGTGGAGCTCATCAGCATGTCTGTGCAGTCTTCCGGCACGCCTGACCACGCCTACGGCACGCAAGGAGTGGCCAATGTTCCGCCCGAGCCTCCCTACAACCCGGACATGGCCTCTCTCCAGGTCGGGCCATCAACCCTCGACGCCAAGGGGAGGCTGGTGGTATTCGGCCGTAACCCCGCAGACTCCAGCCCAGGATTGCTCACCCGGCTCAACGCCGATGGCCACTGGGACGAAAGCATCGGCCATGTGGTCGTAGACGCTGCGAATCTGCCCGATGAGGCACTGGACTTCAAAGGGCTTGTCGGCGCCACGATCAATGGCCAGCAGACCTATTTCGCCGTTGGCGTGCCCACCTATTTCGATGCCGAATTCGAACGCTATCTGAACTTCGTCGGTATCAGCCGTTTTGATGAAAGCTTCCAACCGGTAACGTCTTTTGGCGATAACGGTCATGCTTTACCAGAACCGGGCGAAGGTTGGCAGAAGGGTGACGTAGGTGACCCCAAAAAGCATCGGATCAAGCGCTCGACGAAAGCGCTTCTGTCGTCCGAGGAGCGCCCACCGGTATTAGCGAACGGCTTGTTGCGAGCCATCTTCCCCTACACCCTCGGCGACGGGAACGACGAGCACACTGAAAGCTGGTTGGCGGTCTTCAACCCCGTGACTGGCGAGCTGGCACCTGAGCTCGGCGAGGCGCGTGATCTCGGCATGTTGCCACTGACCGACAAGGCTGGTTTTTCGTTGCGGGTCTTGCGTGCGCACTTCTTCGCCGACGGTAGTTTCCTGGTGCTAGCAGAGAACGCCACCAAGCGAGTCATCGTGAGGCGTTACGACCGACACGCCATCGCCGATGAACGCTTCAATGATGACCAGGGTCAGCGGGAACTGTTCGCCTTTGAAGCAAGCATGCGCCTCGGCATGTTCGCAAGGAACGGTCGGATCGCTGTGTCCCGGGGCGTGGAGTTCCAGCTCCAACAACCCACGACAGTGTTCGTACTGACCGAGTCCGGTACGAACGACACGACCTTCAATAGCGGCCACCCCCTGATGCTCGGCAGCGACGGCCATGGCCTGGCCCTGGGCGAGCTTCACATCGATGATCAGGGTCGCATTTTGCTCGGTGGCGCCCTGCTCACCGCCATCAACGTCGGCCGTTTGCATGTGTATCGCCTGACACGGTCGGGAGAGTTCGACAGCGCCTTCGGCAACGAGGGCCTCTTTGACGGTGGCCCTGACTACAGGACGGCGAACAAGGTGTTGGCCAGTGGGCACGGCATACACATCCTGACGCTGTTCCCTACCAGCGGCCCGTACTTCTTGGAAAGGGTGCTCAAGCTGCACGACTGACCGGCTTCTGCAGCACCCTGCGTACCGCAGACTCTTGCCAGTACCGTGAATAGTTCCTACCACT
The DNA here is from genome assembly GCA_014268975.2 of Pseudomonas wayambapalatensis. Lineage (GTDB taxonomy): Bacteria > Pseudomonadota > Gammaproteobacteria > Pseudomonadales > Pseudomonadaceae > Aquipseudomonas > Aquipseudomonas wayambapalatensis. The sequence continues at coordinate 3,099,353 of CP077096.1, forward strand.
TACCAGCCAACGAGAGTAAGCCTCATGAAAACGACAGATAATACCGGCGATAAAGCAGGGCAACTGGACCCGAATTTCGGAGTTGGGGGCATCGTGGAGTTGCGTCCACTCGATGAGGACCGCGGTTTTGAAATCATCGACTCTGCGGGCCTGCAAGATGGCGGGAGCGTGCATGTTATCCAGACTCACGAGAAGAAAGAGAACTACCTGGCCAGCTTCGATCAAGACGGCAAACGGACCCATCTGGAACACGTCATCCTGCCCGATGAAAACCAACAGAATACCAACTATTTCTTCCGACTCAAATACAACCAACTCGACCGGATAGCCTGTTACGTGCCGGATATACGCTGGCCATCCGAAGAGCACGATCCCATCGTCCACACTTCAGCCGTTGGTTGTTTCGAGACAAATCTGAAACCGCAGGAAGGATTCGGCGAAAATGGTATTGCGACAATCAAACCAGCAGACTTGGCCAAGAACAGCCCCGATGGCCGCGCGCCGCGCAAGTCTGAAGCGCCCGCCGCCGGACATACCGAAACACCAGAAAAACACGTCTACGATGTGAACAGTGGAGAGGCCCAACTCATCAATGGCGCGCTGTGGTCAGTATCCAGTAGCTACCACGAGTATGAGGATCCACCGTTCAAAAGTTGGATTTCCAAATTTGCTCAAGACACAGGGAAGCTGCTGTCGGTTCTCCCGCTGCAGCCCCTGGAAGGCAAGCCATGGGAGCCGGTCGATGTCCATTTCTTCGAGGGCGGTGGATTTATCATGCTGGCCTACAGAGAACAACAGGCTTACCTGACGAAGTTCACCGACTCGGGAATGCTCGACAAGACATTCAACGATTCCGGCTACGTTGAAATGCCGGGTCTTGCTTATAAAAATAGCTGCATGCACGTACATCAAGAGCGAATCCTGATCGCTTCTATGGACCCATTAACACACACAAAAAAGAATGACCACCAATCTGAGCCGCTGCTGAAGTTGGACGCTTACCTCTTGTCAGGAGAACGTGACAGTACATTCACGAGTAGGAACGATGCGGTAAAAAACGCGGTGTATATTTCCTCACCACATATCGCCGTCGATGCGAAGAACCGTATCCTCGTCGGTTTGACCGGTGACATGCAGCTCGGTACATCCCCTGACCCCCTCGTGGCGATGATCTATCGATTCAGTTGGGCGGGCAACGCGGACCTGACGTTTAACGGTGACGGCAGGTTCGTACTTTCGGGTGTGGTGGCATTCAAGCACATGTTTTTGAACGGCAATGAAATCCGTGGGGTAGGCAACGTGTTTTCGAGCAAGGAACCAATAATGTTCAAAGTCCTCGATTAACGCCCCATTGAACGTGTCGCTGACCAAAGCCGTGCGTCAGCGACACGTCAGTTCAATCCCGCGCCAAGGCTTCGATCGGGTCCAGCCGTGCGGCGTTTCGTGCGGGCACAAACCCGAACACGATGCCGATCAACGTCGAACAGGCGAACGCGGTGGCAATCGAGGCGGGCGAGAACACCATCTCCCACTGTTTGACGAACAGTGTGAACAGGTAGCCAATCCCATAAGACAACGCGATCCCCACCAGCCCGCCGAACAGGCAGACCATCACCGCCTCCACCAGGAACTGCTGGCGAATGTCCGACTGCCGGGCACCGACGGCCATGCGGATGCCGATCTCACGGGTACGTTCGGTGACCGACACCAGCATGATGTTCATCACCCCGATCCCCCCCACCACCAATGAAATTACCGCGATCAACGACAGCAGCAGGGTCAGCGAACGGCTGGTTTTCTGCACCGTCTGCATGATGCTGTCGAGGTTGTTGGTGAAAAAGTCCTTGGTGCCGTGACGCTGCAGCATCAAGCTGTTGACCTCCTCTTCTACCCGCTTGCTGGGCATGCCGTCCTTGATTCGCACGCTGATGCTATCCAGGTGACGCTGCCCCAGCAGGCGCCCGGCTGCGGTCTCGTACGGCACCCATACGTTCAGCGCGTTGCTGGCGGCGAACAGGTTCTTGTTCTCGGTGGTCACGCCGATCACCGTGCACGGCAGATTGCCGATCAGGATCACCTGCCCGAGCGGATCGCCCCCCTCGCCGAACAGCCGCAAGCGCGTGTTGTGGTCGATCACCACCACTTGCGCCTGGCGCCGGGCATCGCTTTCGCTGAAGGCGATGCCAGCAGCCAGGTTGATGTTGCGCACCTGGAAGTAGCGTTCGCTGACGCCATTTAGCTGTACGTCCAGGTCCAGGTTGCGGTAGCGCACCAGCATGCTGCGGCCGATCACCGGCGTTGCACTGTCGACGTAATACAGTTGGTTGAGCGCAGTGACGTCGGCCAGCACCAGGGTCTCGATGGCCTTGGCCCGGCTGTCACCGAAGTTGCTGCCTGAATAGATGTCGATGGTGTTGCTGCCGATCGCCTGAATATCCTTGAGCACGTAGCCTTTGGCGCCCTCGCCGATCGCCGAGATCGACACCACCGAGGTGATGCCGATGACGATCCCGAGCATGGTCAGCAACGTGCGCATGCGGTGTGAGATCAATGCGATCCAGGCCATGTTGAACGCTTCACGGAACAAGCCCAGGCTGGCCACCAGGCGCCGTGGCGAACGGGCCTTGCGTTGCGGCTCGGGGATCGCCGCATCGGGCGTGGCCTGCGGCGAGTTGCGCTGATCGCTGACGATCTGCCCGTCGCTGACCTCGATGATGCGCTCGGCATGGGCTGCGACCTTGGGATCGTGGGTCACCAGGATCACGGTGTGCCCGGCTGCGTGCAGCTCCAGCAGGATGGCCATCACTTCCTTGCCGCTGGCCGTGTCGAGGGCGCCGGTAGGCTCGTCCGCGAGGATCACCTCGCCGCCGTTCATCAAGGCCCGGCAGATACTCACCCGCTGCTGCTGACCGCCCGACAGTTGGCTGGGGCGATGCGTCAGGTGCCCGGCCAGGCCCAGGCGCTTGAGCAGTTCCTGGGCCCGCTCGTGACGCTGCGCCTGGGGCGTACCGGCATACACCGCCGGGATCTCGACATTGCGCAGGGCGTCCAGATGCGGCAGCAGGTGATAACGCTGGAAGATGAAGCCGAAATGGTCACGGCGCAGCGCTGCCAGCGCCTCATCGTCCATGTCGCGGGTTTCCTGGCCACCCACCTGATAGGAACCGGCGCTGGCATGATCCAGGCAGCCGAGGATATTCATCAGCGTCGACTTGCCCGAGCCCGAGGCGCCGATGATCGCCACCAGCTCGCCCGCGTTGATTTCCAGATCGATATGGCGCAGGGCAAGAAACTCGCGGTCTCCCGCCATGAAACTGCGGCTCACGCCCTCCAGGCGCAGCAGCGGCTGGCCGGTTTCGACGGCGGTGGTGCGCCGCGAGGCCAGCTCGACGTTCATGTTCATGCTCATGCCCCCGCCGCGTCGCCGATGGGCTCGCCGATCACTACCCGGTCGCCCTCGTCCAGCCCCTGCCTGATCTCGACCCTGACATTGTTGTTGATCCCGGCCTGCACCTGGCGCACCTGGGCAAAGCCCTTGGCGTCGACCACCCGCACCGGGAAGCTGCCGTCACCACTGCGCGGCCCAAGCGCCGCCACCGGCACACTGAGCACCGCCTCGGCGGTGGCCAGCACGATGCGCACCTGGGCGGTCATGGAGATGCGCAGGCGGTGGTTAGGGTTGGGCACTTCGAACAAGGCGTTGTAGAACACCGCGGTGTTCTGCTTCGGCGCGCCAGCGCCACTCTTGTCGGTGCTCTCCAGGTAGTTCTGCGGCGCCGGTTCCGTGCCGCGCAAGGTCGCGTAGTAGCGCTTGTCTTCGCCGAGGATGGTGAAGTACACCTGCTGGCCGGGGCTGATATGGATCACGTCGGCTTCGGAGACCTGAGCCTTGACCGTCATGGTGTCCAGGTCGGCCAGTTTGAGGATCACCGGCGCCAGTTGCTGGGCGATCACGGTTTGCCCTTCCTGGGTGACGATGCCCACCACATCGCCGTCGATGGGCGCGCTGATGCGGGTGTAGTCGAGGTTGACCTTGGCGGTGTCGATCTGCACCTGGGCACTTTTGATCTGCGCGTCCAGCGAGTGCAGGGTGGCCTGCTGCACCTGGTATTCGGACTCGGCGTTCTCGAAGTCCTGGCGCGAGATCGACTCGTCGTCCTGCAACGCGCTGTAACGCTCGTAGACCCGACGGGTCTGGTTGACCCGGGCCAGGGTCGAGCGCCGCTCGGCCTGCAGCTTTTCTTCATCGACCTGGGCCTGGCGCAGCGTGTTGCGCAGCACCAGCGGATCGATCTCGGCGAGCCACTGGCCCTTGGTCACCTTGTCGCCCAGCTTGACCTTCAGCGAGCGCAACTGCCCGGAAACCTGCGCCCCGACATCCACCTGGCGGATGCCCTCGAGCACACCAGTGGCCAGCACCGCGTTCTCGATGTCACCACGCTCGACCGTGGCAGTGATGTAGCGCGGCGGCGTGGCCGGGGCCTGTACCGCGTATAGCGTGATCCCGGCCACCAGCGCCAGGGCGCAGCCCAGGCTTATCTTGCGAAATCTGCTCTTGTCCATAAATGCTCGTTCATCCGTTCCAAAGGCCTGCGTGCCGCACCGTCCCTTGTGGGGGCGGGCTGGCCTCGCAATCACCGGTCAAAGCCGGTGCCAGATACCGCAGTGCTGCAATCGCGGGACCAGCCCGCTCCCACAATCAATGAGTGACCCGCTGCAGCGCCTGCCCGTCATGCCACCAGGCCGCAAGGCTGAACACATCCGGTGCCTTGAGGATGCTGAAGTGGTTGCCAGGGCCGTACCACACCGCCAGTCGCGGCAGCAGACGCTGCCAACCGGCAAGCATCGCCGACTGTTCGCGCTGGTTGCCGGCCGCATCCAGGGTCGCGTCGGCCACCAGCACCAGGCTTGCCGGGCCGCTGTAATCGGCCTGTGCCAGGTATGGCGTACGCAGCGCGCTGGAGAAGGTCCGGGCGATCCCATGCAGCGCCCTGGCAGAAGAACGCGCGGGCATCAGCCCGACGCGAACCATGGCCTGGTGCAAGCGCTCGAGCTGCTGCTCGTCGTCCAGCGCGGCAAAGGCCTGGCGGTCGATGTCCAGCGAGCGCCCACTGGCCAGCTGCAACGATTCGATCAGCCGGTCCAGCGCTGCACCTGCGGTGTAGGGCCGACCGCAGACGCTGTTGCCACCCGGTGACTCGCTGTCGATCAAGGTCAGTGAGCGCACCTCGCGCCCCTGTGCCTGCAACCGCACCGCCATGGCATGCGCCACCCAGCCGCCAAAGGAATGCCCGACCAGGTTCAACGGCCCCTGCGGGTACAGGGCTTCGATGGCCTGGACATGGCAGGCCGCCGCAGCTTCGATGCTGCTGTGCGGTGTGGCGGAGCCATCCAGGCCACGCGATTGCAGGCCGTACACCGGCCAGTCGGCGCCCAGGGCCTCGGCCAGGCCGATGAAGCTGGTCACACTGTCGCCGGCCCCCGGCACACAGAACAGCGGCGCCTGGCCGACCTGCCCGCTCTGGATCGCCACCAGCGGCTGATAAGCCACCACCGGTTTCTCGCCGATGCCCGCACGGGCGGCCCGCAGCGCTGCACCGAGCGCACGTCCCAGGCCCTGCACGTGGGGCGCCTGCATCATGCTCAGGTGATCGCCGGGCACCGCGATGCACTGCAACTGGCCAGCCGGCACCGTGCGCTCCCAGCCAAGGTTCGGCTGCTCGGCGTGACGCGGCCCACCCTGCTCGGCACGCAGCAGGTGGATGGCAATGCCCAGCGGTTCCGGGCGGTAGTGGGCCATGGCATGGCCGTGGGCGATCTCGCGCTCGAAGAACAATTTCAGTGCGTCATCGCTTGCGGCGGCCAGTTGCGGATACAGCAACCCCTGCTCACGACAGGCCGCCAGCAAGGTGGCGAAGTCGGCTTGCCCAGCCTCCAGGGCATTGACCCTGGCCAGTTGCGCCGCGCCGTTTGCGCCGAGCCCTTGCCAGTGCCCGGCGCAGTGCAGCAGCAGTTGCTGTTGCAGCAGGCGCGCACCCTGCCAGCGTGCCTTGCCCTGGTCGACCAGGCGCGGCTGCCAGGTGTCGATCAAGCCCAGGAACTCGACCTGCTCGTCCGCCCCCAGCAGTTGCGCGGCGATTTCATAGGCCAGCACGCCGCCGAACGACCAGCCGGCAAGCCGGTATGGCCCGTGTGGCTGGACCCTGCGGATACGCTCCAGTTGTGCGCGGGCCAGGGCCTCCAGGGTGTCCGGCTGCGCCTCGCCCAAGGCAAGGCCCGGCACGCCGTAGATCGGGAAATCACCGTCCAGTTGCTGGCCCAGTACCGGGAAGTAGAAGTCCATGCCGCTGAACTCGTGGATCAGGAACAGCGCCGGTTCGTCGCCCTCAGCGCGCACGCACACCAGGTCCGTCTCCGGCGTTGCCGCCTGCAGATGCCCGGCCAACGCCGCCACGCTGGCATGCTGGAACAGCTCGGCAAGCGATACCTGCAGCCCCTGTTCGCGCAACAGGCCCACCAGCCGGATCGCCAGCAGCGAATGACCGCCCAGAGCAAAGAAGCTGTCATGGCGCCCCACCTGCCCGACCTCCAGCACCTGCGCCCAGAGCGTCGCGAGCTGTTGCTCCAGCGCGGTGGCCGGGGCCTCGTAACGGCTCTCGGCAAGGTCCTGCATCGCTGGACGCGGCAGCGCCTTGCGGTCGATCTTGCCGTTGTTGGTCAGCGGCAGCGCATCGAGCACGACGCAGGCCGACGGCACCATGTACGCCGGCAGGCGTCCCTGCAGCCAACCCCGCACAGCGGCGGCATCGAGAGTCGGGTCTGTGCGGGTGAACCAGGCGACCAGCTGAGCCGGTCCCTGCGTCAGGGTCAGGGCCATGACTACCACGTCGCCGATGCCCGGACACAGCGCCAGGTGCTGCTCGACTTCGCCCAGTTCGATACGGAAACCGCGGATCTTCACCTGGTCGTCGTCGCGCCCCAGGCACTCCAGCTGGCCGTCGTCGCGCCAGCGGCCCAGATCGCCGGTGCGGTACAGGCGTGCGCCCGGCTGCGCGCTGAACGGGTCGTCGACAAAGCGCTCGGCGGTGAGTTCCGGACGGTTGAGGTAGCCCAGCGCCACGCCATCGCCACCGATGTACAACTCTCCTACTGCCCCAAGCGGCACCGGACGCAGGTGCGCGTCCAGCACATGCACCTGGGTACTGCCGACCGGCCCTCCGATCGGCACCAGTTCGGCGTCCGCCGGCACGTGGCGAACCTGCCCGGCGGTGGCATAGGTGGTGGTTTCCGTCGGCCCGTAGCAATGCACCAGGCGCAGGCCCGGTGCCTGCGCCAGCAAGCTGCGAAACGCTGCCGGATCCGCCCGTTCGCCACCGCACAGCAGCACGCGCAACCCTGCCAGCACGTCAGGGATCATCTGCACATACTGGTTGAACAACGCCGTGGTGACGAACAGCACCGTGGCGCCTCCTTCACGCAGGGTCGCGCCCAGTCGCACGGGATCGAGCAAGGTGTCGTGATCGATGACCAACACCTGGCCACCGTTGAGCAACGCCCCCCAGACATCCATGGTGCTGGCATCAAACGCAGGGTTGGAGGCGAAAGCGATGCGGTCCTGGGCGCTGAAGTCGGCGTAGCCATCGTTGAGCACCAGACGGGCGATGCCACGATGGGGCACACGCACGCCCTTGGGCGTACCGGTGGAACCTGAGGTGTACATGACGTAGGCGACCGTATCCCCATCCTGGGCCAGCCCCGGGTTGTGACCGGGCTGACGGTTCAGGTCCAGGCGATCGAGGTCGATGCGGCGCGCGTGGTAGCTCAGGGTCGCCGAGCTGTCGCAGATCAGCGCCACGGCCTGGCAGTCCTGCACCATGAAGCCCTGTCGCTCGGCCGGTGCATGGATGTCCAGCGGCACATAGACCGCACCGCACTTGGCGATGGCCAGCTGGGCCTGGAGCAGTGCCAACGAACGCGGCAGCAGGATCGCCACGTGATCGCCCGGCGCCACGCCTTGCTCGATCAGGTGGTGGGCCAGGCGGTTGGCCTGCTCGTTGAGCTCGCCGTAGGTCAGGCTGTGCGCCCCGTCACGGGCGGCGATGGACAATGGATGCCGCGCCACCTGTTGTTCGAACAGGCGATGCACCGACAGGTCGCGCGGGTAGTCACGCGTGGTGGCGTTGAAGGTCTCGCGCAACTGCCGGGCCTCGGCCATCGGCACCACGCTCAGGCGCTCGAGCCCTTCGCAGGCGCCCGTCTCAAGTGCCTGCAACAGCAGATGCAGGGCGTGCTCCACGTAACCGCAGATCCGCCGGGCATCGATGCCCTGCTCGGTTTGCGCGGTCAGCTCGAACGCCAGGCCCAGGTCATCGACGCTCAACGCCAACGGGTAGTTGCTGCGCTCGTGCGCCTCGACCAACTCGATACCGTCCCACGCCTTGCGCGCAGCCTCGCCCTGCCCGGCCAACGTGCCATGGCGATAGTTGAGCAACGCACTGAACAACGCAGCCCCCGTAGGCAAGCCACTGCAGCGCTGGGCCAGCGCAAGGCGTGCCTGCTCATGGGCCAGCAGGCCGGTCAGGCGTTGGTGGGCTTGCTGCAACGCCGCCAGCACGGGCTGTCCCACAAGGTCCAGGCGCAGCGGCAAGGTATTGATGTAGACCCCCAAGGCCCGCTCGGCGCCCTCGCCACCCTGCAGCCGACCGAGCAGCACGGTGCCGAACACCACGCTGTCGCGCCCGCTCAGTTGCCCGAGTACCTGGGCCCAGGCCAGGTGCATCAGGCTGGCAGCACTGACGTTATGGCGACGGGCCTGTTCGCGGATGCGCAGGTTCAGCGCATGGTCCAGACGCTGATGGTGCTGCGCCTGGGCATCCTGGTGTGGCGTTGCATAGCCGCCGTAAGGCAGGGTGGGTTCGTCGATATCGGCCAGTTGCTCGCGGAAGAAGGCTTCATGAGCCGCCTCGCCCGCCCCACGCTGCAGTTGGGCGATGTAGTTGCGGTAAGGCACCGCCGCTGGCAGCGCATGGGCCTGTTCGAGCAGACAGGCTTGCAGCTCGCTGCGCAACACCTCGAGGGCGACGTGATCCATGACCAGATGGTGGAACAGCAGCGTAGCGCTGATTCGTCCGGTACTCGGGTCAGTACGGTGTACCAGGCGCAGCAACGGTGCGCGGGCCAGGTCGAAGCGGCGCGGCTCGATGGCATCGTCCTCCTGCACCACATCCAGCGGTGCACGGCGCCAGACCACCTGCACAGGCTCGGCCAGCCCATCCCAGTGGAAGGCACTGCGCAGGATATCGTTGCGCGCAATCACCTGGTCCAAGGCGCGGTGCAGAGCCTGCAAACGCCCCCGGTCGGCGAGCAGGAAACGTACCTCCAGCACATAGGCCGCCTCACCTTCTCCGGCCAGGTGGTGATAGAGCATGCCCGCCTGCAGCGGCCCGAGCGGATAGATGTCCTGAACATTGGCGGTACCGCCATCCACCTGGCCGACGATGCGCTCGATCGCCTCTTGCGTCAGCGCCACCAGCGGCAGCAGCTCAGGCGTAATGCGCGGGCAATCGGCGGCGATGCGGTTGGCAGGCACCTGCACCTGGTCGAGGGTCTCGACCGTCGCGGCAAGGGCCACCAGGTCCGGCTCGGTGAACAGCGCCTGGATATCCAAGGCCAACCCCCGGGTGCGCAGGCGAGCGACCAGGGTCACGGCCAGCAGCGAATGGCCGCCCAATTCGAAGAAGTTGTCGTGTCGCCCTACCCGCTCCACGCCCAGCAACTCGCCCCACAACTCGGCGAGCAGGCGCTCGGTATCACCTTCGGGGGCCTGGTAGGCCTGGCGTTGCAAGGCCTCGACGGCGGGAACAGGCAGTGCCTTGCGGTCGAGCTTGCCGTTGGGGCTCAGCGGCAGGGCCGGCAGGTGCACGAACTGTGCTGGCACCATGAATTCGGGTAGTTGAACCTGCAACTGCCCCCTCAAGGCATCTGCCGTGTGTACGACCCCGGTGTAGTACGCCACCAGGCGCTTGCCGGCTGGCGGCAAGTCCAGAGCCAATACAGCGGCTTCCTTGATGCCTGCGATGCGGGTCAGGCAGGCCTGGATCTCGCCCAGTTCGATGCGCAGGCCGCGGATCTTCACCTGGTCGTCGTTACGCCCCAGGTATTCCAGGGTGCCGTCGGCCAGGTGCCGAGCCAGGTCTCCAGTGCGATACAGACGTGCGCCGGGGCGGGTGCTGAACGGGTCTTCGATGAAGCGCTCGGCGCTCAGTTGCTCGCGATTCAGGTAGCCGCGGGCGACCTGTACGCCGCCGATGTACAGCTCGCCGGCAACGCCCTGCGGCACTGGCTGACCCTGGGCGTCGAGCACATACAGCGTGGTGTTGGCGATCGGCTTGCCGATCGGGGTGTTGTCCGGCGTCTGCTCCAGTGGTTCGGCGCAGTGCCACGCACTGACGTCCACTGCGGCTTCGGTCGGGCCGTACAGGTTGTGCAACTCCACACTTGGCAACTGCGCCTTGAAGCGCCGTACCAGGCTGCCGGGCAACGCTTCGCCGCTGCACAGCACCCGACGCAGCGCTGCAGGTTCGGCATCGCCATAGGCGAGGAACACGTCGAGCATCGAAGGGACGAAGTGCAGGGTCGTGACCGACTCGGCAGCCATCACCTGGCGCAGGTAGCCAGGGTCACGGTGCCCGCCCGGGCGTGCCATGACCAGTTGTGCACCGGTCTGCAGCGGCCAGAAGAACTCCCACACCGACACGTCGAAGCTGAACGGGGTTTTCTGCAGTACTACGTCGTCAGCGCCCAGGCCATAGGCATCCTGGGTCCAGAGCAGGCGATTGACCACCCCGGCGTGCTCGTTCATCACGCCCTTGGGCAGGCCGGTGGAGCCAGAGGTATAGATCACATAGGCCAGGTGTTGCGGAGTAAGGCCGGCAACCTTCGGATTCTCGCTGGAAAGCGCATGCCACTCGGGCAGGTCCAGATCGACCTGCGGCACCTCGAACGCTGCCAGCACCCCGCGGGTAGCCGCATGCCCCAGCACCGCCACCGGCGCGCTGTCGGTGAGCATATGGCGGATGCGGTCGGCCGGATAATCCGGATCGACCGGCACATAGGCACCGCCCGCCTTGAGGATCGCCAACAAGCCAATGACCATCGACAGACCGCGCTCGACGCAGATCGCCACACGGTCATCCGGCTTCACCCCGAGTGCAATCAGGTGATGGGCCAGGCGGTTGGCCTCGGCGTTCAGTGCGCGGTAAGTCAACTCCCCGGTTTCGGCACGCAGGGCGATGCGCTCGGGCGTGCGTTCAACCTGAGCCTCGATCATCCCGTGAACGGTCTGCTCCAGGTCATAGTCCACGGCAGTGTCGTTGTAGTCGACCAACAGTCGGCGACGCTCCAGCGCATCCGGCAGGGCAACGCTTGCCAGCACTGCACCGTCGCTGCCGGCCATGGCCCACAGCAGTTGCTCCAGATACCCGCAGTAGCGCTCCACCGTGGCCCGCTCGAACAAGGCGGTGGCATAGTTCAGCGCGCCGCCAAAGCCTTCTGCGGTCTCGCCCAGGCTCAGGCTCAGGTCGAACTTGGCAAAGCCCTGCCCTTGGCCGAGGTTGCGCAGGCTCAGGCCGTCCAGCCCAGTGGCGAAATCATGGCCGCCCTCCCACTCCAGCGACACCTGGTACAGCGGCGTGTGGGCCAGGCTGCGCGCTGGCCTGATCAGGTCCACCACCTGCTCGAACGGCAGGTCCTGATGCTCCTGCGCGGCCAGTACCTGGGTCTTGACCCGCGCCAGCAAGGTGCCGACATCCGGCGCGTCCGCCAGGTCCAGGCGGATGGCCAGGGAGTTGACGAACAATCCGATCAGCCCTTCGACCTCTGCCTGTCGACGCCCGGCCACCGGCGTACCGATCACCACCTCGTCCTGCCCCGACAAACGTGCCAGCAGCACCGACCAGGCGCCCATGAACAGCATGAACGGCGTGACCTGGTGACGCTTGCACAGGGTCTTGAGATCGTCTGCGAGGCGCGCGTCCAGGCGGATACGCACGCTGTCACCCGTGTAATCCTGGCGCACTGGACGCGGCCGGTCGGTCGGCAGGCTCAGCAGCGCTGGCGCACCGGCCAGGTTGTTGCGCCAGAACTCGCCCTGGCGCTGCAGTGCCTCGCCCTGCAGCCAACGGCGCTGCCACACCGCGTAATCGCCATACTGGATCGGCAACGGCGCAAGGAGCGCCTCGCGGCCCTCGCGCAAGGCCTGATACAGCGCGCTCAGCTCACGGGTCAGCACGCCCATCGACCAGCCATCGGCGACGATATGGTGCAGCGTCAGCAGCAGCACATGGTGCTGTGGCGCGACCTGCAGCAGGCGAGCCCGCAACGGCAATGCCTCGCCCAGCGCGAACGGCCGCGCAGCTTCTGCGCGGATCACCTCGTCCAGGCGCGGCTCATCGGCTCTGGCCACCTGCTCGCGCAGCAACACCAAGCGCTGCCTCGACAACCGCACCTGCGGCTCGCCATCGACCTCGAAGAACTCGCTGCGCAGCGCCTCGTGACGCTCGACCAGTGCCACCAGGGCCTGCGCCAAGGCGTCGGCGTCCAGTTCGCCGCGCAGCTCCAGCGCCAGGGGAATGTTGTAGGCCTGGCTGGCACCGTTCATCTGTGCCAGGAACCACAGACGCTGCTGGGCGAACGACAACGGCAGCGGCTGATCGCGTGCCACTGCCAGCACCGGCGGCAGCTCGCTGCGCGCAGCCCCCGCCACCACCTCGGCCATCGCCGCCAGCTCGGCCTGGGCGAACAGTGTCCCCAGCGTGAGCTCCACGCCGAGTTGCTGACGAACCTGCGCGACCAGGCGCATGGCCAGCAGCGAGTGACCGCCCGACTCGAAGAAGTGATCCTGTCGACCGACCCGCTCGACCTGCAGCAACCCTTGCCAGATCTGCGCCAGGGTCTGCTCCAGCTCGCCCTGGGGCGCCTCGAAGCGACGCTCGAACAGGTCGGCGCGGGTGGGGGCCGGCAGCGCGCGGCGATCAAGCTTGCCGTTGGCCGTCAGCGGCAGCGACTCGAGCCGCACGAAGGCGACCGGCACCATGTAATCGGGCAAGTGCGCCTGCAGCTGTGCACGCAGTTGCGCAGGCGCGGCCACCTCGACGCTGTCCTGGCCGGTGAAGTAGGCCACCAGGCGCGCCTGCCCCGGCTGGTCCTCGCGGGCCAGTACCACGGCTTCGTTGATGCCTGGCAGCGCTGCCAGGCGGCTTTCGATCTCGCCAAGCTCGATGCGCACGCCACGGATCTTCACCTGGTCGTCGTTGCGCCCGAGGTAGTCGAGGGTGCCGTCATCCAGCCAGCGCACCAGGTCACCCGTTCGGTACATGCGCGCGCCCGGTTGCGCGCTGAACGGATCGTCGAGGAAACGCTCGGCAGTCATCTGTGCACGGTTCAGGTAGCCACGGGCAAGCCCGGCGCCGCCAATGTACAGCTCGCCGGCTACGCCCTGTGCCACGGGCTGGCGGTGCGCATCGAGCACGTAGAGCCGGGCGTTGTCGACCGGCGCGCCAATATGCAGCACACCGCCAGGGGTCATCGCCCCGGAGCTTGCGACCACCGTGGTTTCGGTGGGGCCGTAGTTGTTGATCACGGCAAAACCGGGGTGACGGGTGAATTGCCGCAGGCGGTCACCGCCGATCAGCAGGGTGCGCAAGGTCGGGTGATCGATCTGGTGGCTGAAGGCGTATTCGGCCACGGGTGTCGGCAGGAAACTGACATCCAGCGGGCAGCCGCGCCACCAGGCGAGCAAGGCGTCGATATCCTCGCCCTGTTCGCTGGGCGGCGCGATATGCAGGGTGGCCCCGGCGCACAGGGCCGGCCAGACTTCCCAGGCCATGGCGTCGAAGCCGAATCCGGCGAGGCTCGAAGTGTGACGCCCCTGGCACAGGTCGAAGGCGCGGCAATGCCAGTCGATCAGGTTGTTGAGGGTGCGGTGTTCGACCATCACGCCCTTGGGCAGGCCGGTGGAGCCGGAGGTGTAGATCACGTAGGCCAGGTTGCCGACAGCCAGGCCATCGACCTGCGGGGCGTGCTCGCTCGACGGCCAGTCTGCCCGGTCGAGCTCGACCACCGGCACCGAACACTCGCCAAGACGTGCGCGCAGGTCGTGCTGAGTGAGCAGCGCGGCCGGGGCACTGTCATCGAGCAGGTAGGCGATGCGTTCATCGGGATGCGCCGGATCGATCGGCACGTAACCCGCGCCGGCCTTGAGGATGGCCACCAGGCCGATCAAGGTGTCCAGACCACGACGGGCCAGAATCGCCACGCGGTCTTCAGGCTGCACGCCGAGCATGACCAGGCGCTGGGCCAGGGCGTTGGCACGTTGCTCCAGCTCACCGTAGCTCAGCGCGCTGCCTGCGCAGGTGGCGGCCACGGCTTCGGGCTGCGCGCGGGCCTGGAGCTGGATACGCTGGTGCACCGTGAGCATGGTTTCGGTGTCACCCGGGCGGTCGTTGAAGGTCTCGAGCACTCGCTCGCGCTCGGCGGCAGGCAGCATGTCGAGCCGATCGACACCCAGCGCTGGCGTCTGCGCCAGGGCCTTTACCAGGCTTTCGAGGGTTTTCTCAAGATAGGCGCAGACCCGCTGCTTCGGCACTTCGGCAGTCGCCAGCAAGGTCAGGCGCAGAGCGTCGCCCAGGTCGTCGACACTCAAGGTCAGCGGATAGTTGGTGCGCTCTTCGCTTGCCAGTACTTCGATGCCATCCCACGCCGCGCGGGCCTGGCCATCGGCAACCGGCGCACTGTGCCGATAGTTGAGCAAGGCGTTGAACAGTGGCGTGGGCGCGGCCACACCGCTGCAACGCTGGGCCAAGGCCAGCGGGGCGTGCTCGTGACGCATCAGCGTGGTCAGGCGCTGGTGAGTGGCCTTGATCGCCGTGACCAGGTCCAGATCGGCCAGATCCACCCGCAGCGGCAAGGTATTGATGAAAATCCCCAGTGCACGGTCGTTGGCCTCCGCACCCATCAGGCGGCCCATCAAAACGGTGCCGAACACCACCTGCTCACGCCCGGTCAGCCCTCCAAGAACCCGTGCCCAGGCCAGGTGGAACAGGCTCGCCAGGCTCACGCCCAGCGCCCGCGCCTGGCTACGCAGGCCATCGCACAGGGCCGGCGCCAGCGTCAGGCTCTCTTCGTGCGGTGCACTACCGTCCCCCTGCACGTCCTGCAGGCCGTAGGCCAGCGTCGGCTCGACGATATCGCCCAGTTGCTCGCGGAAAAACGCCTCGTGCTGTGCCTGGCTGACGCCCAGCAAGGCCTGGCCGACGTAATTGCGAAACGGTACTGCCGCGCCCAACAGGTGGCCGTCACCGCGCAACACGGCCTGCATTTCGTGACGCACCACCTCGAGGGCGCTGTGGTCCATGGCGATATGGTGGAACCGCAGCGTGGCTTGCACGCGACCGTCGCTGGCCGCAGGCGCGCAATGCAGGCGGATCAGCGGTGCCTGGCCGAGATCGATACGCTCGTCCAGTGGCCTGCCGCGGCACACCTGCAGCCGGGCCTCGCGCCAGACCACCTGGACCGGCGCCTCCAGTCCCTGCCAATGCACCGAAGTGCGCAGGATATCGTGGCGGTCGATCACCGCCTGCAGCGCTTGGACGAACGCCTGCAGGTGCGCCTGGCTGGCAAAGGCGAATTGCGACTGCATCACGTAGGGGTCGCTGCCCTCTGCGCTGGCGTGATGATAGAGAATGCCCTGCTGCAAGGGCGCCAGCGGGTAGATGTCCTGCACATTGGCGTGGCCGCCGGGAATCTGCGCGGCGAGCGCATCGATGGCGCCCTGGTCGAGCTCGACCAGGTTGAGCAGCGCCGGGGTGATCCGTGTGCAGTCGGCCGGGATGGCGTTGTCCGGGGCGCCGGCATTGCCGGCCCTGGCCACGTACTCACCGCGCTCGAGCAGTGCGATCAGCGCCGGCTTGTGCTCGCGCAGGCGCGCCACCAGGCTCGCATCGGTCAGCGCCTGGCGGTTGCCCTGGACCACCAGCTGGCCATCCTTGAGCGCCAGCTGGATATCGTTGGCTGACAATGTCGCCAGTAGGTCGTTGATGCTCACAGGACGATCTCCATTCTGTCTGTGATGGCGGCATAGCCTGCCAAGGTCGGTTGTTCGAACAGCGCGCGCACATCGGCCTCCAGACCCTCCTGGCGCAGGCGGGCGGTCAGGGTCACCGCCAGCAGCGAGTGGCCGCCCAGTTCGAAGAAGTTGTCATGCCGCCCTACCCGCTCCACACCCAGCAGCTCGCACCAGAGCGCAGCCAGCAACTGCTCGGTGTCGCCTTGGGGGGCCTCATAGGGACGCGCGTCGGCCACGGTGGCGGCCGGCAGCGCCTTGCGGTCAAGCTTGCCGTTGGGGCTCAGTGGCAAGGCGTCCAGATGCATGAACAGCGCCGGGACCATGAATTCCGGCAGTTGCGCCGACAGCTGCTGGCGCATGCCCTCGACGGGCTGCACGGCACCGGTGTAATAGGCGACCAGGCGCTGATCCACGGCCAGCACCACCGCCTCGTTGATCCCCGCAATGCGAGTCAGGCAGGCCTGGATCTCGCCCAGTTCGATGCGCAGGCCGCGGATCTTCACCTGGTCGTCGTTGCGCCCCAGGTACTCCAGGGTGCCGTCGGCCAGATGCCGGGCCAGGTCTCCGGTACGGTAGAGGCGTGCGCCGGGGCGGGTGCTGAACGGGTCTTCAATGAAGCGCTCGGCACTCAGTTTCTCGCGGTTCAGATAACCACGGGCAACCTGTACGCCGCCGATATATAGCTCACCGGCAACGCCCTGCGGCACTGGCTGGCCCTGCGCGTCGAGCACGTAAAGCGTGGTGTTGGCGATCGGTTTGCCGATCGGGGTGTTGTCTGGGGTCTGCTCCAGTGGCTCGGCGCAGTGCCAGGCACTGACGTCAACTGCAGCTTCGGTCGGGCCGTACAAGTTGTGCAACTCGACGCTCGGCAACTGCGCCTTGAAACGCCGTACCAGGCTGCCGGGCAGTGCTTCACCACTGCACAGCACGCGCTTGAGGCGTGCGGCCTGCAGGTCGCCGTGGGCCAGGAAGACATCGAGCATGGACGGCACGAAGTGCAGGGTCGTGATACCACGCTCGGCGATGACGTCAGCCAGGTACTGCGGATCGCGATGGCCACCTGGGCACGCCATGATCAGTTGTGCACCGGTCTGCAGCGGCCAGAAGAACTCCCACACCGACACGTCGAAGCTGAACGGGGTTTTCTGCAGTACTACGTCGTCAGCGCCCAGGCCATAGGCGTCCTGGGTCCAGAGCAGGCGATTGACCACCCCGGCGTGCTCGTTCATCACGCCCTTGGGCAGGCCGGTGGAGCCTGAGGTATAGATCACGTAGGCCAGGTGTTGTGGGGTGAGGCCCACAACCTCTGGGTTGTCGCTGGAAAGCGCATGCCACACGGGCAGGTCCAGATCGACCTGCGGCACCTCGAACGCTGCCAGCACCCAACGGGTCGCCGCATGCCCCAGCACTGCCACCGGCGCGCTGTCGGTGAGCATATGGCGGATACGATCGGCCGGATAATCCGGATCGACCGGCACATAGGCACCGCCCGCCTTGAGGATCGCCAACAAGCCAATGACCATCGACAGACCGCGCTCGACGCAGATCGCCACGCGATCATCCGGCTTCACCCCGAGTGCAATCAGGTGATGGGCCAGGCGGTTGGCCTCCGCGTTCAGCGCGCGGTAGCTCAGTTGGCTTTGCTCAGCGCTCAGCGCGATGCGCTCCGGCGTGCGTTCGACCTGGGCCTCGAAGAGGCCGTGCACGGTCTGCGCGAGGTCGTAGTCCACGGCAGTCGCGTTGAAGCCGAGCAGCAGGCGCTGGCGTTCCTCGTGCTCCAGCACCGGCAACTGGTTCAGCGGCAGGTCGGGCTGACGCTCGAGTGCTTCCACCAGGCCCTCCAGCACCTGCTGCAGTTGCCCGCAGACCCGCTCGGCACCTACCGCAGGCAGTACCTGCACGGTCAGGCGCAGGCCATCGCCCAGGTCATCCACGTTCAGGCTCAAGGGGTAGTTGGTGCGCTCTTCGCTGGCCAGTGTCTCGATACCCTGCCAGGCCTGACGCTGGGTTTCGGTCTCGGCAGCGCTGGCGCTGTGCCGGTAGTTGAGCATGGCACTGAACAGTGGCATGGGTGCGACCACGCCACTGCAACGCTGGGCCAGGGCCAGCGAGGCATGCTCGTGGGTCAGCAGCGCGCTCAGCCGTGCGTGGGTGGCACGCACGCCTTCACGTACGCCGAGCCCCGCCAGGTCAACGCGCAGTGGCAAGGTGTTGATGAACATGCCCAGGCCGTGCCCGGTGCCTGCACCACCTTGCATGCGCCCCAGCAGCACCGTGCCGAACACCACGTTGTCGCGACCACTGGCGCTGCCCAGCAGGCGCGCCCAGGCCAGGTGCAGCAGGCTGGCAGTACTCACGCCGAGCTGGCGTGCCTGGCTGCGCAGGCGTTGGTTCAGCTGCGGGTCCAGGTGCACCTGGGCCTGCTCGATGTTGTGCACGTCGCCCTGGATGTCACGCAGGCCGAACGGCAGGGTCGGCTCGTCGATATCGGCCAGTTGTTCACGGAAGAACGCCTCGTGCTCGGCCTCGCTGACGCCGAGGCGCGCCTGGGCCACGTAGTTGCGGTACGGCACGGCCGGCTCGCTCGGCGCGGGCAGCCCGTGCAGGTAACCGAGCATCTCTGCGCGCACCACCTCAAGCGCCGTGTGGTCGAGCACCAGGTGATGGAACTGCAAAGTCGCCTCGATGCGCTCCCCTGCACGGCGATAGAGCAGGCGCACCAGCGGCGCCTGGTTCAGCGCCAGGGTGTCGAAACGCTGCGCAGACTCGCAGGCGGTGTCGATCATCGGCAGGTCGGCCTGGCGCCAGACCACCTGCAACGGCTGCGCCAGCCCTTCCCACAGCACGGCGGTGCGCAGGATATCGTGACGGGCAATGACGCTTTGCAGCGCGCCGGCAAACGCCTGCAGCCGCGCCGGGCTGTCGAATACCAGCTGCGATTGCAGCAGGTACGGGTCGGCACCGGCGGCGCTCAGATGATGATAGAGAATGCCTTCCTGCAGCGGCGCGAGGGGGTAGATGTCCTGCACATTGGCCGCGCCGCCGGGCACGCTTGCCACCACACGGTCGATGGCGGCCTGGTCCAGTTCGATCAGGCTGAGCATGTCGGGGGTGATATGGGTGCAGCCGGGGGCAATGCGGTTGGCCGGCACCTGTACCTGGCGGCCCTGGCCAAGCGCTGCGGTCAGCGTCGCCACGCTCGGCTGGCTGAACAGCAAGCGCACATCAGCCTCCAGGCCCAGCTGGCGCAGGCGCTCGATCAGGCTGACAGCGAGCAGCGAATGCCCACCCAGTTCAAAGAAGTTGTCATGCCGCCCTACCCGCTCCAGGCCCAGCAGCTCGGCCCAGACCTGCGCCATGACCTGCTCGGTCTCGCCCTGCGGGGCGACATAGGCCGCCACCGGCAGATCGGCCGGATCCGGATCTGGCAGCGCCCGGCGGTCGAGCTTGCCGTGGCTGGTCAACGGCAAGGCCTGCAGGCGGATGAACGCCAACGGCACCAGATGGCCCGGCAGACTGGCCTGCAAGGCCTGGCGCAAGCCCTCGACCGGTGCGTCCTCGGTGTACCAGGCCAGTAAGCGCTCGCCGCGTACCAGTACCACGGCGTCACGTACGCCAGGCTGGGCGGCCACGGCCGCTTCGATCTCGCCAAGTTCTACGCGCACACCACGGATCTTTACCTGGTCGTCGTTACGTCCGAGGTAGTCGAGCGTGCCGTCGGCGTTCCAGCGCACCAGGTCGCCACTGCGGTACATCCGCGCATCAGCTCGCGCGCTGAACGGATCGGCGACGAAACGCTGCTCGGTCAGTTCGGGCCGGTTCAGGTAGCCGCGGGCAACCCCGTCGCCACCGATGTACAGCTCGCCCGCCGCGCCTACCGGCACCGGCTGGCGGCGCTCGTCGAGCACATAGATCTGGGTATTGGCGATGGCGGTGCCGATGTGCAACGCACCACCGACCTGCACCTGCCCCGAGGTGGCAACCACGGTGGTTTCGGTCGGGCCGTAGTTATTGATCACGGCAAAGCCCGGATCACGCTCGAACTGACGCAGGCGGTCACCACCGATCAGCAACGTACGCAGGCTGGCGTGCTGACGCTCGCGGCGCAGGGCCTGCTCGGCTACCGGGGTTGGCAGGAAGCTGACCTGCAGCGGCTGCTCCAGCCACCAGTCGAGCAAGGCATCGACCTGTTCGTTGGCAAGCGTAGCAGGCGGCAGGTGCAGCACGGCGCCGGCGCACAAGGCCGGCCAGACTTCCCAGGCCATGGCGTCGAAACCGAAGCCGGCCACGCTGGAGGTGTGGCTACCGGCGCGCAGGGCAAAGGCCTCGCAGTGCCAGTGCACCAGGTTGGCCAGGGTACGGTGCTCGACCATCACGCCCTTGGGCTGGCCGGTAGAGCCAGAGGTATAGACCACATAGGCAAGCCCATCCGCGGCAAGGCCCGGCACCTGCGGGTCATGCTCGGCAGCGGACTGCCAGTCGCCCTGGTCCAGATCCAGGCGTGCGACGTGTGGCGGCAAGCCGTGCTGGTGCGTGTCGGCGAGCACCAGTGCCGGGGCGCTGTCCTCGAGCAGATAGGCAATACGCTCGGCCGGGTAACCGGGGTCGACCGGCACGTAGGCGGCGCCCGCCTTGAGCACCGCCAGCAATGCCACCAGGCGCTGCGGCGTGCGCGGCAGGCACAACGCAACCCGGGCCCCGGGCCGCACGCCCAGGCCGATCAGGTGGTGGGCCAGGCGGTTGGCGGCACGATTGAGCTCGCCATAGCTGAGCACTTCGTCACCCTGCACTACCGCTTGAGCTTCTGGTGAGCGGGCCGCGCAGGCTTCGACCAGCGCATGCACGGTCTGGCCCTGCGGATAGCCACGGGCACTGGTGTTGAAATCGACCAGCAGGCGGCGACGTTCATCGGCACCCAGCACCGACAGGTCATCCAGCCGCGTGCCCGGCGCTTGTTCCAGGGCCGCGACCAGTTGCGCGATGCTGTTGGTCATCCACTGCGCAACACGTTCAGCGCCGATGTCGGCGACGGCCAGCACGCTCAGGGTGAACCCCTCGCCCAGGTCGTCGACACTCAAGGTCAGCGGGTAGTTGCTGCGCTCTTCGCCGCCCAGAAGACGCACACCCTGCCAGATACCCTCGCCATCGCGTGGCGCATCGGCAGCGCTGTGGCGGTAGTTGAGCAAGGCGCTGAACAGCGGTTGCCCGGCCGGTACGCCACTGCAACGCTGGGCCATGGCCAACGACGCGTGCTCATGGCCGAGCAGTGCCGACAGCCGGGCATGGGTGGCACGCACTGCTTCGGCCACCGCCACCTGAGTGTCGACCCGCAGCGGCAAGGTGTTGATGAACACGCCCAGTGCCCGGTCGGCCCCCTCACCACCTTGCAGGCGGCCCATCAGCACCGTGCCGAACACCACCTCGCTGCGGTTGGCCAGCACACCGAGCAGGCGCGCCCAGGCCAGATGCATCAGGCTCGCGGCGCTTACGCCCAGGGTACGCGCCTGTTCGCGCAGGCGTCGGGCCAGCGTGCCATCGAGGGCCTGGTGCGCCTCGGCGATGCCGTGGCCTTCGCCCTGAACATCCTGTTGGGCAAATGGCAGGGTCGGTTCGTCGATATCACCGAGCATGTCGCGGAAGAACGCCTCTGCGCCCGCCGCATCGCTGCCCAGACGCGCCTGGGCCACGTAGTTGCGGTACGGCACCGGCGCGTTCAGGTTGGCCACGTCGCCGAACAGCAGGGTGTGCATTTCGGCGCCGACCACGTCCATCGCGGTGTGGTCGAGGGCCAGGTGGTGGAACAACAGGATTGCCACGACCTGGCCGTTGCGCGGATCCTGGCTGTAGACCAGGCGCATCAGGGGTGCCTGGGACAGGTCGAGCCGGTGCTTGCGGGCGTCGAAGCGCGCTTGCAATTGGTCGATGACCTCGCCTTCGCCCTCCAGCTCGACCGGCATCACGGCCAGCTTCGCCTGGCGCCACACCACCTGCACCGGCTGCGCCAGGCCTTCCCAGACCAGCGAGGTGCGCAGGATGTCGTGCCGATCGATGACCTGTTGCAGGGCATCAGCCCAGGTCTGCAGGCGTTCGAGGGTGTCGAAGGCCAGGCGCGACTGCAGCAGGTAGGGGTCACCCTGTCCGGCACTCAGGTGGTGGTACAGGATGCCCTCCTGCAGTGGGGCCAGGGGATAGATCTCCTGCACATTGGCTGCCCCGCCGGGCACCGTGACGACGATGCGCTCGATGGTGGCCTGGTCCAGTTCGATCAGGCTGAGCATGTCGGGGGTGATCTGCTGGGCGCCGGCGGGTACGCGATTGCCCGGCACCCGCACCTCGCGTCCGCTGCCCACCGCAGCGGCCAGCGCGGCCAGCGTCGGCTGGGCGAACAGCACGCGCACATCGGCGGCAAGACCGGCCTTTCGCATGCGCTCGATCAGGCTGACCGCCAGCAGCGAATGGCCACCCAGCTCGAAGAAGTGATCGTGTCGGCCGACACGATCGACCTTGAGCACTTCGGCCCAGATCGCGGCCAGCGCGATCTCCACCTCGCCCTCAGGCGCGGCGAAGGCACGACTCACCACCGCGGCCTGGCCCGGTTGCGGCAACGCCTGGCGATCCAGCTTGCCGTTGGCGGTCAACGGCCACTGGCCGACATGGACATAGGCCGACGGCAGCATGTAGTCGGGTAACTGGCCTTGCAATTGCGCATGTAGCTCGGTGATCGGCGGGACGCGGTCTTCGGTGCTGAACCAGGCCACCAGGCGCTTGTCGCCCGGGCCCTCTTCGCGCACCAGCACCACGGCTTCCTGCACCCCGGCGCACGCCGCAAGGCGCGCTTCGATTTCACCCAGCTCGATACGGAAGCCGCGCAGCTTGACCTGTTGGTCGTTGCGGCCCAGGTAACGCAAGGTGCCGTCAGCCTGCCAACTGACCAGGTCGCCGCTACGGTACAGGCGTGCGCCCGGCGTCTGGCTGAACGGATCCTCGAAGAAGCGCTCGGCGGTCAAGGCCGGCTGATTCAGGTAGCCCAGGGCAACCCCATCTCCGCCGATATACAGCTCACCGACGGCACCGATCGGCACCGGCTGGCGCCAGGCATCGAGCACATAGCAAAGGCTGTTGCCAATCGGCCGGCCAATCGGGATCGCCCCCTCGCCCACTGCGAGGATTTCATGGGTGGTACTGAAGGTCGTGGCTTCGGTCGGGCCATAGCAATTGAGCAGGTGCGCCGGAGCGCCTTCGCGCAGTACACGGGCAATCACCTGGGGGTCGAGCACATCGCCACCGACCATCAGGTAACGCAGCGAACGGAACACCGGCAGCAGGTGCGCGGCGTACTGGTGGAACAACCCGGCGGTCAGCCACAGCACCGTGACTTCATGCTCCAGCAATGCCTGGCCCAGGGCCTCGTGCGACAGCACCTGATGCTGATCGATCACCACCACGCGCCCGCCGTTGAGCAGCGGCGCCCAGACCTCCAGGGTGCTGGCGTCGAACGCGGGGTTGGAGGCAAAGGCCACGCGGTCCTCGCCTTGCAGGTCGGCGAAGCCGTTGTTGATGACCAGCCGCACGATCGAGCGATGGGCCACCAACACACCCTTGGGCAGGCCGGTCGAGCCGGAGGTGTACATGATGTAGGCCGCAGCCCGCGCATCCACGGGAATGTCCAGGCCGTGGGCGGGATAGGCCGCCAGATCCAAGGTATCCAGCTCTAGCCTGCGTGTTGCGCCGACCTGCGGCTGATCGGCCTGGGTCAGCAGCAGCGTGGCACGGCTGTCTTGGAGCATGAAGGCCTGACGCTCGACCGGTGCATTGGCATCCAGTGGCACATAGACCGCGCCGCACTTGATCACGGCCAACTGGCTGGCCAGCAGGTCGAAGGAGCGCGGCAGCAGCAGCGCCACACGGTGCCCCGGGCGCACGCCCAGTTCCAGCAGGTGACGAGCCAGCCGGTTGGCGTGCTGATCGAGCTCGCCGTAACGCCACTGGCGCTGACCGTGCACCACGGCAACCGCGTCCGGGGTTTGGGCGGCGTGCGCCTCGAACAAGCTCTGCACCGCGTGTTCGCGTGGGTAGGCGCGGCCGGTGGCGTTGAATCCGTGCAGCACCTGCTCGCGCGCCTCGGGCGACAGGCAGGACACCGCATGCAGGGGTGTTTCCGGAACCGTCTCCAGGGCATCGGCCAGGTTCGCCAGGGCGCTGCCCAGCAAGGCGCACACCTGAACGCCATCGACCTGCGGCACAGCCTGCACGGTCAGTTCCAGGCCCTGCCCCAGATCATCGACGTTGACCACCAGCGGATAGTTGCTGCGTTCACGCGAAGCCAACAGTTCGATGCCCGACCAACCCAGGCCATCCCCTGCGCCTTTGGCGCTGCTGTGGCGGAAGTTGAGCAAACTGGTGAACAGCGCCTGGGACGCCGGCACACCGCTGCAGCGCTGGGCCTGCGCCAGCGACGCCTGCTCGTGGCCGAGCAGGCGTGCCAGACGCTGATGGGTACGACGCACACCTTCGGCGGCGCCAACGGCATCGACACTGACCCGCAGCGGCAAGGTGTTGATGAACATGCCCAGCGCCCGATCCGCCCCGGCGCCACCCTGCAGGCGGCCCAGCAGCACAGTGCCGAACACCACCTCGCTGCGCCCGCTCAGTTGCGCCAATACCTGCCCCCAGGCCTGGTGCACCAGGCTGGCGACGCTCACCCCCAGCGCGCGGGCCTGCACCCGCAGGCGCCCGGCCAGCGTGCCGTCCAGCGCCTGGTGGCTGTCGATCACCTCCACGCCATTGCCCTGCACATCGCGCAGGCCGAACAGCTCGGTCGGCTCGTCGATATCTGCGAGCATCTCGCGGAACATCGCTTCATCGGCCGCAGGATCGGCATCCAGCCGCGCACGCGCCACGTAGTTGCGGTACGGCACGCTGTCGATGTGCATCGGCTGGCCTTGCAGTGCGGCACCCACCTCGGCCACCAGCCGTTCGACGGCGGTATGGTCGAGCAGGATATGGTGCAGCAACAAGGTCGCCTCCAGCCGCTCACCCTGGGCATGACGCACCAGTTGCATCAACGGCGCGCACGTCAGGTCCAGGCGATGCAGGTCGGCCTGCTCGCTGATGCGCAGTTGCGCCTGGCGATGCACCACCTGCACCGCTTCCTGCAGTCCCTCCCAGTGCAGGCTGGTGCGCAGGATATCGTGACGGGCGATCACCAAATCCAGCGCCTTGACGAAGCCTTGCAGCTCCACTTCGCCGGCAAAGGCGAAGCGTGCCCGCAACACGTAGGGGTCGGCGCCGGAACTGGCCAGATGGTGGTAGAGAATGCCCTGCTGCAGCGGTGCCAGGCCGTAGATGTCCTGGACATTGGTCGTACCCCCCGGAATGCCGGCGGTCAATGTGTCGATCTCGTCCTGGCTGAGGTCGGCCAGTGGCAGCATGTGCGGTTCGATGCGCAGGCAGTTCGCCGGAATGCGGTTGATCGGCACCTGCGTCGGTAGATCGGCGCTCACCGCAGCCGCCAGCGCCGACAACGTCGGTTGGCCGAACAGCACGCGCACGTCGGCCGCCAGTTCCTGCTGACGCATGCGCTCCACCAGCTTGACCGCCAACAGCGAGTGGCCGCCCAGCTCGAAGAAGTTGTCGTGCCGGCCCACATGCTCCAGGCCCAGCAATTGCTGCCAGATCGCTGCGATGCGTTGCTCCACTTCCCCGTGCGGCGCTTCGAAGGCGCGACGGGCGAAGGCCTCGCCATCGGGCTCGGGCAAGGCCTTGCGGTCGAGCTTGCCATTGGCGGTCAGCGGGAAGCTTTCCAGGCGCACGAAGGCCGCCGGCACCATGTACTCGGCCAGGTGGCGCAGCAGGCTGTCACGCAGCGCGGCAGCATCGGGCTCGGCGCCTGCGGCGGCCAGCCAGTAAGCGACCAGGCGCTGCTCGCCGGCGCTGTCGCGACGTGCCATGACCACGGCCTCGCGTACCCCCGCACAAGCCGCCAGGCGTGCTTCGATCTCGCCCAGCTCGATGCGGAAGCCACGAATCTTCACCTGATCGTCGTTGCGGCCCAGGTAATCCAGGCTGCCATCGGCGGCCCAGCGCGCCAGGTCGCCAGTCTTGTACAGACGCCCGCCAGGGTTGAACGGGTCGGCGATGAAGCGCTCGGCACTGAGCGCTTCGCGGTTCAGGTAGCCGCGGGCGACACCGGCACCGCCCACGTACAGCTCACCGGTGACACCGGTCGGCACAGGCTGGCGGCGGGCGTCGAGTACATAGAGCTGCAGGTCGGGAATGCGCGAACCGATCGGGCTTACCCCAACCAGTTGCGCGTCGGCGGCCTGCAGCGGTCGGTAGGTGACGTGCACGGTGGTTTCGGTGATGCCGTACATGTTCACCAGACGCGTACCGGCATTGCCGATGCGCGCGTACCAGGGTTTGAGCATCCCGGGCTCCAACGCCTCACCGCCAAAGATCACCTGGCGCAGGGAGTGTTGCAGTTCGCTGCGCTCCTGCGCTGCGATCAGTTGGCGGAAGGCACTGGGCGTCTGGTTGAGAACGCTGACGCCCGTGCGGCAAAGCAAGGCATAGCACTCGTCCGGCGAGCGACTGATGCGTTGCGGCACAATCAGCAACTGGCCTCCGAAGGCCAGCGCGCCCCAGATTTCCCACACCGAGAAGTCGAAGGCGAAGGAGTGGAACAGCGCCCAGGTGTCCTGGCGGTTGAAGGCGAACCAGTCGTGGGTCGCCGAGAACAGGCGCGAGACATTGCCATGCTCGACCATCACGCCCTTGGGCAGCCCGGTGGAGCCGGAGGTGTAGATCACATAGGCCAGGTGCGAAGGCAGCAGCCCGGCGAGCTTCGGATTGACGGTGGGCTGTAGCTGCAACGACGGGTCGTCCAGGTCGATCACCGGTGCCGTCACCTCGCCCAGCAGCGCCAGGCTGTCGGCCTGGGTGAGGATGGCCCGCGGGGCACTGTCGCTCAAGGTGAAGGCAATGCGCTCGGCAGGATAGGCAGGGTCGATAGGCACATAGCCCGCACCGGCCTTGAGCACGCCCAGTAGGCCGACCAGCATGCCCAGGCCGCGCTCGACGCAGATCGCCACGCGGTCATCCGGGCCGATGCCCAGTTCGATCAGGCGATGAGCGAGCTGGTTGGCCCGCTGGTTGAGTTCGCCGTAGCTCAGGCTCTGCTGCTCGAAGATCAGCGCAGTGTCCTGCGGGCGCGCCTGGGCGTGGGCCTCGAAGCGCTGGTGCACCAGCGGCGTCAGGGCGAACTCGAGCAAGGGACGGTTCTGGCCATGGATCAGTTGCTCACGCTCGTCGGCGGGCAGGATATCGATCCCGTTCAGCGGAGCATCCGGGTCGTTGTCCAGGGCCTCGACGATCTGCTCGAGTGCCCGCGCCAGGTAACCCGCGATCCGCTGGGCGCCCAGCCCGCCGCCGACCAGGGCGGTGATGCGCAGGTCTTCGCCGAGGTCGTCGATGTTGATCGTCAGCGGGTAGTTGGTGCGTTCTTCGGCGCCCAGCACCTGGATGCCAGGGGCGATGTCAATGATTTCGGCTGCGTCGGCGGCATCGCTATGGCGGTAGTTGAGGACGGTGTTGAACAGCGGCGCAGGCGCCGCCACCGCGCTGCAGCGCTGGGCCAGCGCCAGCGGCGCCTGTTCATGGCCGAGCACGCCGGTCAAGCGCGTGTGAGTCGCCTGCAGCCCCTGGCGCACGCCTTGCTCGCCGACGTCGATGCGCAGCGGCAGGGTGTTGATGAACATGCCCAGCGCCTGTTCGCCGCCCTCGCCGGCTTCCATGCGCCCGAGCAGCACGGTGCCGAACACCACCGCCTCGCGCCCCGACAACTGCCCCAGGACACGGGCCAGGCCCAGGTGGGTGATGGCTGCAGGGCTCACGCCCAGACGGCGTGCCTGGGCGCGCAGGCGCAGGCTCAGCCCACGCTCGAGGGTCAGGCGGGCGTCTTCCACCGACGGGTCCTCGATCTCGGCCACGCCAAAGGCCAGGGTAGGTTCGTCGATATCGGCCAGCATCGCGGTGAAGAACGCTTCATGCGCCGGCACGTCCAGCGCCTGACGCGCCTGCGCCAGGAGGTTGCGAAACGGCACCGCCGGCCCGACCTGTTCGGCATTGCCGGCCAGCCAGGCGCCGATCTCGCGGCGCACGATGTCGAGTGCGGTGTGGTCCATCACCGTGTGGTGGAACAGCAACAGGGCGGCGACCTCCTTGCCCATACCCTGGGCATGCACCAGGCGCAACAGGGGCGCCTGGCGCAGGTCGAGGCGATAGTGGCGGGAGTCATGCAACCTGCGTAATTGCGCCAGCGGCTCGTCCTGGCCAGGCAGTTGCAGCGCTTCGCGCCCCAGCGGTGCTTCGCGCCAGACCACCTGCACCGGCTCGTCCAGGCGCTCCCAGTACATCGAGGTGCGCAGGATGTCGTGGCGCTGGATCACCCAGTCCAGCGCATCGGCGAAGGCCTCCAGATGCGCCTGGTCGGCAAAGCGCAGCTGGGCCTGCAACAGGTAGGGGTCGCCAGCATCGGCCGACAGGTGGTGGTAGAGCATGCCCTCCTGCAGCGGGGCCAGGGGATAGATGTCCTGCACGTTGGCCGCGCCGCCGGGAATGCTGGCGACAATGCGGTCGATGGCCTGCTGGTCGAGGTCCACCAGCGGCAGCATCTGCGGGGTGATCTTGAACGCCGGGCTCAGCCAGTCGTCGTTCTGTTGGGCGAGCATCTCCAGCAACGCCGGCTTGTGTGCGGCCAATGCATCCCACAGGGCGTCCTCCAGGGCATCGTCGTCACCATGGACGACGAGGTCCTGATCGTCACGCTGAAGTCGGATTGCACGGGTGGAGAGCACAGCCATCAGTTCGCTGAAGCGCATGGGTAAGCATCCTGCTTTTGCCAGTCGGAAATGGCGCCAAGCTAAAGGATCAGGGGTGCAAGGGGTGACAGGGTAAGGGGGGACAAAGCGCGGACTATAAATAAACGAATAAGAATATGAATTCTTATTCCTTTTATGCGGTTAAAACTTCCTCTATAACGTTCCCAACTGTGCAGCAGCCAACACCGGCCAACTGTTTGCAGCGCAACACCCGATCAACAACCCCGCTGCTCCGGCAACACGGCGGTTGTCGCAGAAAACGCGGCAACGCGTTGATTCAAAAGGCATCGAAACTTCGGCACGACGATTGCTCAAGCAAAGTCCCCCGCTCACCCGAACAGGAGACTCGCCATGAGCACCCCCTTGAACGTCGTTGCCCTCTCAGGTGGTACTTCCCGCCCTTCGCGCACCCTGGCATTGACCGAAGCCATCCTCGCCGAGCTTGGCCAGCATCTGCACATCCGGCCGCACCTCATCGAGCTGGGCGATATTGCCCGCCCACTGGGTGCTGCACTGTGGCGTAGCGAACTGCCCGACACCGTCGAGCAGCAACTGCAGCACATCGAACAGGCCGACCTGCTGGTGGTGATCACGCCGGTCTACCGGGGCAGCTTCCCGGGGCACTTCAAGCACCTGTTCGACCTGATCGGCCAGGACGCCCTGGTCGACACCCCGGTATTGCTGGCCGCAACCGGCGGCAGCGAGCGCCACGCGCTGGTGCTGGATCATCAGTTGCGCCCCCTGTTCAGTTTCCTGCAGGCACTGACCCTGCCCATCGGCGTCTATGCCAGTCAGGCCGAGCTGCAGGACTATCGCGTTTCCAGTGATGCCCTGGCTGCGCGCATCGGCCTGGCCGCCGAACGTGCCGTACCGCTGTTCGCCCCCCACCATCAGCTGCGCAAGAGTGCCTGAGTGACCGCCATGAATGCACCCGTGACCCCCACCACGCGTCCGGCGCTTGCCATTGCCCGCGACCTGGCCGCCCAATTCGCCCTCACGGCTGTCGAACGCGACGAACGCGGCGGCACCCCCAAGGCCGAGCGTGATGCCCTGCGCGACAGCGGCCTGCTGTCACTGACCATCCCCACGGCCTTCGGTGGCCAGGGCGCGAGTTGGCGCGAAACCTTCGATGTGGTGCGTGAGTTCGCCCGGGTCGACAGTTCCATTGCCCACGTGTTCGGTTTCCACCACCTGATGCTGGCCACCGTGCGCCTGTTCTCCCGCCCTGACCAATGGCAACCCTGGTTCGAGCAGACCGCGCGCAAGCATTGGTTCTGGGGCAATGCCCTCAACCCGCTGGATACGCGAACCCAGGCCAAGCATTTCGAGGGGTGGTGCGAATTCTCCGGCAAGAAGAGCTTCTGCTCCGGCGCCAGCGACTCGGAAATGCTCATCGCCTCGGCGGTGGACGAGCGCGCCGGCGGCAAGTTGCTGATCGCGGCAATCCCCAGTGGCCGTACCGGCATCAGCCTGCACGGTGACTGGGACAACATCGGCCAACGCCAGACCGACAGTGGCAGTGCCACCTTCGAACGGGTGCGGGTCGAGCACAACGAACTGCTGCTCGAACCCGGCCCGCTGAGCACGCCGTTCGCCGCCTTGCGTCCGTTGATCGCGCAACTGCACTTCGCCAACCTGTTCCTGGGTATCGCCGAAGGCGCCTTCGACGAAGCGCGCCAGTACACGCTGAAGGAGAGTCGCCCCTGGTTCCGCTCCAGCGCCAGCGAGAGCCGCGAAGACCCCTATGTGCTGCGCCACTATGGTGAGTTCTGGGTGGGCCTGGAAAGCGTGCGCCTGCTGATCCGCCGCGCCAGCGACCAGCTCGATGCAGCCTGGGCCCTCGAACACAACCTCAGTGCCGAGGCGCGTGGCGACCTGGCCCTGGCCATCGGCACCGCCAAGGTTGCCGCAACGCGCCACGGGCTGGACATCTGCAACCGCCTGTTCGAAGTCACCGGCGCCCGCGCCACCCATGCCTCACTGCGCTTCGATCGGCATTGGCGCAACCTCAGGACCCAGACCCTGCACGATCCGGTGGACTACCGCATCCATGAACTGGGCGAGTGGGCGCTGAACGACAAACGCCCTGCCCCGTCCTTCTATTCCTAAAGGCACGTCCATGCAATTGCTGACCCTCCCCCCTTCACCGTCATTGGCTACCTCGATCAGGGCGACCGCACAGGTCTTCGAAGACCCCAGGTCGCAGGCGCTGCTCGCCCACCTGCAACAGGTCGCTCCCAGCGAGGCCAGCGTCCTGATCATTGGCGAGACCGGCACGGGCAAGGAGTTGGTCGCACGCCACATCCACAACCTCAGCGCTCGCCGCGACGGCCCGTTCGTTGCGGTCAACTGCGGCGCCTTTTCCGAGTCGCTGGTCGAGGCCGAGCTGTTCGGCCATGAGAAAGGCGCCTTCACCGGCGCCCTGGCGTCCAAGGCCGGCTGGTTCGAGGAGGCGAACGGCGGCACGTTGTTCCTCGATGAAATCGGCGACCTGCCGCTGCCCATCCAGGTCAAGCTGCTGCGCGTGCTGCAGGAGCGCGAGGTGGTGCGCCTGGGGTCACGCAAGAGCATTCCGATCAATGTGCGGGTACTGGCCGCCACCAACGTGCAACTTGAAAAGGCGATCAACGCCGGGCACTTTCGCGAAGACCTGTACTACCGCCTGAACGTTGTCACCCTCTCGCTGCACCCGCTGCGTGAGCGGCCGGGCGATATCCTGCCGCTGTCGCGCCACTTCATTCGCAGCTACAGCGAACGCCTGGGCTACGGCCCGGTGGAGCTGGCAGCCGACGCCCAGGCAAAGCTTGTGGCCTATAGCTGGCCGGGCAACATCCGCGAGCTGGAGAACGTGATTCACCACAGCCTGCTGACCTGCGGCGACGGGTTGATCCATGCCCGCGACTTGCGCCTGTCGAACCTGCGCCTGGAGCGTCAGGACGATCCGCCTTCGACGACCTCTGCCAGCAGGGGCGGCGGCATCGATGAACTGCTGCAGCAGGCGTTCAGCCGGTTGTACGAGGAACAGCCGGGCGACCTGTACGAGAAGGTAGAGAATGCGTTGCTGCGCTCGGCCTATCACTTCTGCCATTACAACCAGGTGCATACCGCGCAGTTGCTGGGGCTGTCGCGCAACGTCACGCGTACGCGGCTGATCGCCATTGGCGAATTGGTGGTGAACAAGCGCCGCGCACCGGAGCAGCCGCTGGACAACCGGATGGTGCGCCTGTCGATCTGATCGCGTCATTGCCTGCGCCCATGGCCTTGCGCTGGCGAGGCCTGCGTCACCCGCCGTGGTGCGCTTTTCGCGGGTAAACCCGCTGCTGCACGTAAATCTCTCCCCACGCCATTCGTCCACCTGATACCCGAACCCTGCCCGGCGCCGCCCTTTGCCCGCCAGGCGGTTGCGATCAGCCCTGCAACGAGATGGCAATGACCAAGACCCGCTCCCGCAAAGCCCTGTACATAGGCCTGCCTCTGGCCCTGGTGGCCGCCCTGGGCAGTGCCGCCGGCTACTTCTACTGGCAACGCCAGGATGCCGGCTACCCGCACAAGATCGTCGAACAGGCCAACGCCCTGCATGAACACATGCTCTCGTTCGACAGCCATATCACGGTGCCGCTGGACTTGGGCAGCGCCGGCAACGAGATCGACAAGGATGGCCCGGGGCAGTTCGACCTGGTCAAGGCCAATCGCGGTCGTCTTTCCGGTGCGGCCCTTACCATCTTCGGCTGGCCAGATATCTGGAACGGCCCCAACGCCCCGCACCGCCCAACCCCGGGCTTCGTCGACGAGGCGCGCCAGCAGCAGGAAGTGCGCTACAAGATCATCAGCGGCATGGTCCGCGACTTCCCCAACCAGGTCGGTATCGCCTATACCCCCGACGACTTCCGGCGCCTGAACGGCGAAGGCAAGTTCGCCATCTTCATCAGCATGCTCAACGCCTACCCGCTGGGCCATGACCTGTCCCAGCTCGATCTGTGGGCTGCACGCGGCATGCGCATGTTCGGCTTCAGCTACACCGGCAACAACGACTGGGCCGACTCCTCGCGCCCACTGCCGTTCTTCAATGACACCGCCGACGCTCTGGGCGGCCTGTCACCCTTGGGTGAGCAGGCGGTCAAGCGACTCAACGACCTGGGCGTGATCATCGATGTCTCGCAGATGTCGACCCTGGCCCTGGAAGACGTCGTGCGCCTGAGCCGCGCGCCAATCGTGGCCTCGCATTCCGCGCCGCGGGCGCTGGTGGACATCCCGCGCAACCTCTCCGACAAGGAAATGCAACTGATCAAGGACAGCGGCGGCGTGATTCAGGTGGTCGGTTTCGGCCAGTACCTCAAGCCGCTGGAAAAACCGGTGTTAAAAAAGCTCGAGGCGCTGCGCGCGCGCTTCGACCTGCAGCCGCTGCAGGGCCTGGCCAATGCCTTGATGCCGGGCGATGCGGTGATCGCCATCTGGCCTGAGTCACGTTTCGGCGAGTACGCCAGCAGCCTGTACGGGATTCTTGAAGAAGAACCCAAGGCGACCCTCAAGCAGTACGCGGACGCCATCGACTACACGGTGAAGAAAGTGGGTATCGACCACGTCGGCCTCAGCTCGGACTTCAACGACGGCGGCGGCCTCGATGGCTGGAAGGATGTCAGCGAGATCCGCAATGTCACCGCCGAGCTGCTTAGCCGCGGCTATAGCGAAACCGATATCGCCAAACTCTGGGCGGGCAACTTCCTGCGGGTCTGGGACCAGGTGCAAAAAGCCGGTCAACCTGTCGCCACCACCCAACACTGATCAAGGCCTGCCCGCATGAGCAACCGTCGTACCTTTCTCAAGCAGGCCGGCCTGGTCGCCGCAAGCCTGCCGCTGCTGCCTGGCGCCCTGGCTGCAACCTCGTCGCCAGCAGCGCTCACCGGCACGGACAAATGGCGCAACCTGCGCACGTTGTTCCCGCTGGACCCGGACATCGCCCACTTCGCCAACTTCCTGGTCACCGCCCACCCGCGTCCGGTGCAGGAAGCGATCGACCGCCACCGCGCCGACCTCGACCGCAACCCCGCCGCCCTGATGGACTGGGAAAGCCAGTACGAATGGCAGCGCGAGGACGAAGTGCGTGACTGGGCCGCACGCTACCTGGAAGTCGGCCCGCGGCAGATTGCCCTGACCGGCAGCACCACCGAAGGCCTGGCCATGATCTATGGCGGCCTGCAGGTCGGCGCGAAGCAGGAAATCCTCACCACCGAACACGAGCACTACTCCACCCACAAGACCCTGGCTTTCCGTACCCAGCGCCAGGGTACGCAGATGCGCAAGATCCGCCTGTTCGACAACCCCTGGGAGGTGTCCACCGACCAGGTGCTGACCACCCTGGAGCGCAACATCCGCCCCGAGACCCGCGTGCTGGGCATGACCTGGGTGCACTCGAGCAGCGGCGTCAAGCTGCCGGTCGGCGAGATCGGCGAACTGGTGCGCCGTCACAACCGCGACCGCAGCGAGGCCGAGCGCATCCTCTACGTGGTCGATGGCGTGCATGGCTTCGGCGTGGAAAACCAGCGCTTCGCCGACTTCAACTGCGACTATTTCATCGCCGGCACCCACAAGTGGATGTTCGGCCCGCGCGGCACCGGCATCATCTGCGCAGCCTCGACCAGCATGGATCACCTCACCCCCAGCGTCGCCACCTTCTCCCGCGATGAAGACTTCGCCACCATCATGACCCCCGGCGGCTACCACGCCTTCGAATACCGCTGGTCGCTGGGCGAGGCGTTCAAGCTGCACCTGCAACTGGGCAAGGCCGATGTGCAGGCGCGCATCCACCAGCTCAACGCCCGGCTCAAGGAGCGCCTGCTTGAAGATCGTCGCATCGAGCTGGTGACGCCGCGCAGCGCGCAGTTCTCGGCAGGTTTCACCTTCTTCCGTGTGCCCGGCAAGGACCCTGATGCCTTCGCCGCCAAGCTGATCGCCGGCAAGGTGATGTGCGATGCCGTCGAACGCGACGTTGGCCCTGTCATCCGCCTGGCGCCAGGCCTGCTCAACGACGAGCAGCAGATCGACCGGGTCATGAACCTGATTACCCAGCAACTTTGAACAAGGCATCTCCCATGAGCGCACCTCTGCACCGCCTCACCCTGGCCGCCGTGCTGGCCGCCTGCAGCCTGCCGACCCTGGCCGCGCCGCCGTCGGACCAGCCCGGCACAGTGTTCCGCGACTGCGACAAGACCTGCCCGGAAATGGTCGTGCTGCCTGCCGGCACCTTCACCATGGGCACCCCGCCCGACGAAATGGGCCGCCAGGACGACGAAGGTCCACAGCACCCGGTGACCTTCGCCAAGCCGTTCGCCATCAGCCGCTTCCAGGTCACCGCCGGTGAATGGGCCGACTACCAGAAGGCCACTGGCATCGTCATCGCCGACGGCGACGATCGTCCTGGGCGGCGCTGCACCAACAGCAAGCCCAGCTACCCGCAAGGCCCTCGCCAGCCGGCGGTGTGCATGAGCTACGTCGACATCGAGCGCTATGTCGCCTGGCTGTCGAAGAAGACCGGCAAGCACTACGCCATGGTCAGCGAAGCCCAGCGCGAATACGCCGCACGCGGCGGCAGCACCGGCATGTTCCCGTTCGAGCCGGACGCCAACCTCGAGATCAGCAAGAACGCCAACGTCTACGGCCCCAAGGATGGCTACAGCTTCAGCTCGCCGGTCGGCAGCTTCCCGGCCAACGCCTTCGGCGTATACGACATGCACGGCAATGTCTACGAATGGGTCGCCGACTGTTACCACGACAGCTATGTCGGCGCCCCCGCCGACGGCAGCGCGCGCACCGAGGCGGGCTGCACGCAGATCTCCATCCGTGGCAACGACTGGGGTGAAGCGCCGATCTTCTCGCGTTCAGGCAACCGCAACACCACGGTACGCGAAGACCGTGGCGACTGGCTTGGTTTCCGGGTAGCCCGCGAGCTCTGAGGCGCCACGCGGCGGTAAATTCTCCCACCCCCGGCTCGTTCCTATCGGTGTACTTGCGCAGGACTCGGGGCGCCCCACGCGGCGCCCCCACTCGACCATCCAAGGAACCGCAACCATGAGCCAGACCTCTTCGCCCGACAAAATCCACGACCTCATCGGCGTTGGCTTCGGCCCTTCCAACCTGGCACTGGCCATTGCCCTGGAAGAGCTCGCCGAAACCAACGGCCACGCCCTCGACGCGCTGTTCATCGACAAGCAGAGCGACTATCGCTGGCACGGCAATACCCTGGCTACCCAGAGCGAGCTGCAGATTTCCTTCCTCAAGGACCTGGTCTCGCTGCGCAATCCCACCAGCCCCTACAGCTTCGTCAATTACCTGCACCAGAAGCAGCGCCTGGCCGACTTCATCAACTTGGGCACCTTCTACCCTTGCCGCCTGGAGTACAACGACTACCTGCGCTGGGCCGCCGAGCATTTCGCCACCCAGGCGGTGTATGGCGAAGAAGTGCTGCGCATCGAGCCGGAACTGCGTGATGGCCGGGTCGATCACCTGCGCCTGGTCTCGCGTGACCAGCACGGCCAGGAGCACCAGCGCCGGGCCCGCTCGGTGGTGGTCGGCAGCGGCGGCACGCCCAAGGTTCCCGATGCCTTCCGCCCGTTCAAGAACGACCCGCGCGTGTTCCACCACTCCCAGTACCTGAGCGCCCTCCAGCAGCTGCCGTGCAACAGCGGCAAGCCCATGCGCATCGCCGTGATCGGCTCGGGCCAGAGCGCCGCCGAGGCCTTCATCGACCTCAACGACAGCTACCCGTCGGTCAAGGTCGACATGATCCTGCGCGCCTCGGCACTCAAGCCTGCCGACGACAGCCCCTTCGTCAATGAAATCTTCGCCCCCGAGTATACCGACCTGGTGTTCAACCAGCCGCACGCCGAACGCGAGAAACTGATCGGCGAGTACCACAACACCAACTACTCGGTGGTCGACGTCGACCTGCTCGAACGCATCTACGGCATCCTGTACCGCCAGAAGGTCGCCCACCAGTATCGCCATGCCGTGCTGTGCCGGCGCACCATCGAAGCAGTGGTAGACACCGCCGAAGGCATCGAGCTGACCCTGCGCGACCTGGCCACCGATGTCCGCCAGACCCACCGCTACGACGCGGTGATCCTCGCCACCGGCTACGAGCGTCGCTCCCACCGCGACCTGCTGGCTCCGCTGCAGCAGCACCTGAAAGACTTCGAGGTCGACCGCGACTACCGCGCCCTGGCGAGCCCCGAGTTCGGTGCCAGCGTCTACCTGCAAGGCTTCTGCGAAGCCTCGCACGGGCTCAGCGACACCCTGCTGTCGGTGCTGCCGGCACGTGCCGCAGAAATCGGTCAGTCGCTGTATCAGCACCTGGGCAAGCACGCCAGCAACGCCCCGGCCGCACTGCGCATGACCAGCGCCTGAAGACAGGAACCTTCCGATGAGCAAACAACCCCGTGGGGCCGTGCGCGAGCTGCTGACGCTGCTGCGGCCCTTCTGGCCGGTGGTCGCCCTGTCGATTGCCCTGGGCATGGTCGGTGGCTTGAGCGTCACCGCCCTGTTGGCCACCATCAACAACGGGCTGCACACCGAAGGCGGGCTGAGCCAGGGGCTGGTGCTGGGCTTCGTCGGGCTGTGCGCCCTGGCGTTGGTCAGCAGCATCCTCTCCGACATCGGCACCAACCAGGTGGGCCAGCACATCATCGCCAAGCTGCGCAAGGAGCTGGGCGAGAAGGTGCTGGCGGCACCGATCGAACAGATCGAGCGCTTTCGCAGCCACCGCCTGATCCCGGTCCTGACCCACGATGTGGACACCATCAGCGACTTCGCTTTCGCCTTCGCGCCACTGGCGATTTCGCTGACTGTCACCCTGGGCTGCCTGGGCTACCTGGCGATGCTGTCCTGGCCGATGTTCCTGATGATGCTGGCCGCGCTGGCCATCGGCATCGCTATCCAGTCGGTGGCGCAGTCCCGTGGCATTCGCGGGTTCATGGCAGCGCGCGATGCCGAAGACCAGTTGCAGAAGCACTACAGTGCAATCGCCGCCGGTGCCAAGGAGCTGCGTATCCACCGTCCGCGCCGCCAGCGCATGTTCCAGCATGGCATCAGCGATACCGCCGAGCGGATCCGCGATCTGCAGACACGCTCGATCAACACCTTCGTGGTCGCCAAGAGCCTGGGCTCGATGCTGTTCTTCGTGGTCATCGGTCTGGCCCTGGTGCTGCAGTCGCTGTGGCCCAGTGCCGATGCCAGCGTCATGAGCGGTTTCGTGCTGGTGCTGCTGTACATGAAAGGGCCGCTGGAACACCTGATCAGCACCCTGCCGATCATCGGCCGGGCGCGCATCGCCTTCCAGCGCATTGCCGAGCTGTCGGAGCGTTTCGCGACCCCGGAGCCTCACCTGTTGCTGGCCGACTCCGGACAGGCCGCAGCGCAGGTGCACAGCCTGGAGTTGAGCAATGTCGGCTTTGCCTTCCCGCCGGTCGGCGATGCCCGCCCCTTTACCCTCGGGCCGGTCAACCTGAAGATCGCCCAGGGCGACATCGTGTTCATCGTCGGCGAAAACGGCTGCGGCAAGACCACCCTGATCAAACTGCTGCTGGGGCTCTATGCCCCCCAGCAGGGCCAGATCAAGGTCAATGGCAAGGCTGTGGATGCCGAATCGCGGGACGATTACCGCCAACTGTTCACCACGGTCTTCGCCGACTACTACCTGTTCGACGACCTGGTGCAGGGTGACCAGGCGATTCCCGAGGATGCCAACCAGTACCTGGAGCGTCTGGAAATCGCCCACAAGGTCAAGGTCAGCGACGGCCAGTTCAGCACCACCGACCTGTCCACCGGGCAACGCAAGCGCCTGGCGCTGGTCAATGCCTGGATCGAACAACGCCCGGTGCTGGTCTTCGACGAATGGGCCGCCGACCAGGATCCGACCTTCCGTCGCATCTTCTATACCGAGCTGCTCCCGGACCTCAAGCGCCTGGGCAAGACCATCATCGTGATCTCCCACGATGACCGCTACTTCGACATGGCCGACCAGCTCGTGAGGCTGGAGGCCGGCAAGGTCGTCGAGGAGCTAACACACGCCTGAAAAAAAACAGAACCGGATTTTTCCGGTTCTGCTGTGTTTGTGCGTCTCACCACATGTAATGCAAATCATTATCCACAACATAATCACAGAGTCTGCCAATGCACGTCTTCCCTACCCTTCGCCCGTTGTCAAAGGCCATGCTTGTCCGGCGCCTCATGGCGTCCGGCTTGCCCGCCACCGCTGTCGGCATGATGCTGGCAGCGCCGATGGTTGCCCAGGCCCAGCAAGTGGCCTTCAACATCCCCCAGCAGGCGCTTGGTAGCGCGTTGATTGCGTTCGGGCAGCAGAGCCAGTGGCAACTGCTGTACTCCCCCGACCAGATCAGCGGCCTGCGCAGCAGCGCGGTCAAAGGTTCGCTGGAGCCCGATGCCGCGTTGCGCCAATTGCTCGGCGGCACGGGCCTTGGCTACAGCATCAACGGCACCACAGTGACCATCAGCGGCCGTAGGGAAGGCGGCGCGGTGGAACTGGGGGCGACCAACGTCAACGCCGGCGTACTGGGCGAGACCACCGAAGGCACAGGCTCGTACACCACAGGCTCGATGAGCACGGCGACCAAGTTGCCGACGTCCCTGCGCCACACGCCGCAGTCGGTCACGGTACTGACCCGCCAGCGCATGAACGACCAGAACATGCAGACCCTCGAAGACGTCTCGCTGTATACCCCTGGCCTCACCCTGCGCAAGACCGGCGGTGAACGTCCGACCTTCTACTCGCGCGGCACCTCGGTCGACAACATCATGATCGACGGCTTGCCGGTGGCCTACGACACCGACACCCTCGGCACCTCGATGCTGTCGATGTTCGATCGCGTGGAAGTGGTGCGCGGCGCCTCCGGCCTGATGGTCGGCGCCGGCAACCCGTCGGGTACGCTGAACCTGATCCGCAAGCGGCCGACCGTCGAGCCGCAGATGTCGATCACCACCAGCGCAGGCTCGTGGAACAACTTTCGGACCGAGCTCGACGCCAGCAGCAAGCTGAACGACAGTGGCAGCATACGCGGTCGCGCTGTCGTCGCGCTGCAGGACAAGGACAGCTTCGTCGACGACTACAGCAACAAACGCCAGTTGATGTATGGCATCACCGAATTCGACCTGACTGAGGACACCACCCTCACCCTGGGCGGCTACTACAACCGCGAGGACAACCCTGGTGCCGATTGGTCCGGCCTGCCGACCTTCGCCAACGGCAATTTCCTGCCGATCTCCCGCTCGCACCGCATGAGCCCGTCCTGGACCTACTGGGACAAGAAGAACAAGAGCGTCTTCGCCGAGATCGAGCACCGCTTCGACAACGACTGGAAGCTGCGCCTGAACACCACCTGGCTGCGTGGCGAGATGGACATGCTCGGCACCAGCTTCTATCGCCTCGACCAGGCCGCCGACACGCTGCAGCTCAACGTAGGCCGCTACACCTACGAGCACACCCAGAAGAGCGTCGATGGCTATGTCAGCGGCCCATTCAGCTTGTTCGGTCGCACCCATGAACTGGTGCTCGGTGGCAGCTACCGCCACGACCGCACCGACGACGGCCCTGGCGGCGGCCCGCTGGGCACCTTCGATTACCCGGTCGATCCGCTGTCGTTCGACTTCGGCTCGGTGCCCAAGCCCGAGATCGACTTCAACTGGTCGCGCAAGGGCAAGGTCGAGCAGTCCAGCACCTACGCCACCGTTCGCTTCAACATCCAGGACGACCTCAAGCTGACTCTTGGCTCGCGTCTGGACTGGTATGAATACGAACAGCAGACCCAATCCGGCACCTACGCCTTCGGCAACAGCTCCAAGGCCACCCGCGAGTTCACGCCCTATGCCGGCGTGGTCTACGACCTGAACGACACCTACTCGGTGTACGCCAGCTGGACGCGCATCTTCAAGCCTCAGGAATCCCGCTCGGCCACCGGCTCCATCCTCGATCCGGTCACCGGCAGCAACTACGAGACCGGCATCAAGGGCGAATACTTCGGCGGCGCGCTGAACGTGAGCCTGGCCTACTTCCAGTTGAACCAGGAAAACCTCGCCAAGGCCCTGCCACAGTCGTCCTGCCAGGACCTCTCCGATAGCTGCTACGAGGCGGCGGGCGAAGTCGAGACCAAGGGCGTCGAGCTGGAAGTGCAAGGCATGCTCGCCGAGGGCTGGCAGGCGTCGGTCGGCTACACCTATGCCGCCGCCAAGTACACCAAGGAAACCGGTACTCAACAGAAGGGCGACCGCTTCGACAGCGACACCCCTTACAACCTGTTCAAGGTCAACACCGTTTACCAGTTGCCGGGTGACCTGAGCCAGTGGAGCATCGGTGGCGGCTTCCGTACCCAGAGCCGGGCCTACACCAGCTTCGGTGTGCAGCAGGGCGGCTACAGCGTGACCGACCTGATGACCGCCTACCGGATCAACAAGCACTTCACCGTGCAAGGCAACCTGAACAACGTGTTCGACAAACGTTACTACCAGAACATCAGCAACCCGGCCGGGGCCAACATCTTCGGCGATCCGCGCAACTTCACCGTCACCATGAGGTGGACGCTGTAACCCT
Source organism: Pseudomonas wayambapalatensis (assembly GCA_014268975.2). GTDB lineage: Bacteria > Pseudomonadota > Gammaproteobacteria > Pseudomonadales > Pseudomonadaceae > Aquipseudomonas > Aquipseudomonas wayambapalatensis. The sequence continues at coordinate 3,140,949 of CP077096.1, forward strand.
TGCTACATCGGGCCTGCCAGCCAGGCCCGATGTGCTCTGAGGCCGTCGAAATGCCCGCTGCGCGAAGCAATTACCGGCTATTCATGATTTCAAGTCAAAAGACCTTGCCCCACGCCCCTCTTAATCAACCCCGCTGCAACCTTCAAACTGCTCCCTACTCGAATGGTCGATGTATCCAGGCGCCAATGCCTCTCGATCGACCCCGAATTCCCCCATAGCAGGAGCAGATCCATGAGCATTCCATCCTTCGGCCTCGGCACTTTCCGTCTCACCGGCCAAGCCGTCATCGACTCGGTCAAGTCCGCACTGGAGCTGGGCTACCGTGTCATCGACACCGCACAGATCTACAAGAACGAAGCCGATGTCGGCCAGGCCATCGCCGAAAGCGGTGTGCCTCGTGACGAGTTGTTCATCACCACCAAGATCTGGACCGACAGCTACGCTGCCGACAAGCTGGTCCCCAGCCTGCGCGAGAGCCTGGCCAAGCTGCGCACCGATTATGTCGACCTGACCCTGATCCATTGGCCAGCCCCAGGCAATGGTGTCGAGCTGCACGAGTTCATGGGCGCCCTGGCCGAAGCCAAGAAACTTGGCCTGACCCGCCAGATCGGCATCTCGAACTTCAACATCGAGTTGACCCGCCAGGCCATCGAGGTGGTCGGCAAGGGCGAGATCGCCACCAACCAGATCGAGCTCAGCCCGTACCTGCAGAACCGCAAGCTCACGGCTTTTCTCAAGGAACAGGGCATCACCGTCACGTCCTACATGACTCTGGCCTACGGCAAGGTGCTCAAGGACCCGGTACTGGCCAGCATCGCTGCCAAGCACAAGGCCACGGTGGCCCAGGTCGCCCTGGCGTGGGCCCTGCAGCTTGGCTATGCCGTCATCCCCTCCTCCACCAAGCGCGAGAACCTGGCCAGCAACCTGCTTGCCCGTGACCTGCGCCTGGACGAAGAAGACATGGCGCAGATCGCAGACCTGGAACGCAACGGCCGCGAGGTCAGCCCGGATGGCCTGGCGCCGGCCTGGGACTGATCCCTCACCGCACTTGGGCGTCGACTGCGGTCGACGCCACACCCGACATTCCTGAATTCGCCATAACCCGGAGTTTCCGATGAGCGCGCTTTCCTCTAAACGGGTCCTGTTTGCCCTGGCCATCGGCGCCTTCGGCATCGGCACCACCGAATTCGCCCCCATGGGCCTGCTGCCGGTCATTGCCGAAGGTGTCAACGCCAGCATCCCTACTGCGGGCATGCTGGTCACCGCCTACGCCATTGGCGTGATGGTCGGCGCACCGATCATGACCCTGCTGTTCAGCCGCTTCGGCAAGCGTGCTGCACTGATGATGCTGATGAGCATCTTCACCGTCGGCAACCTGCTGTCGGCACTGTCGCCGGACTACTACACCCTGCTGGCCTCGCGCCTGATCACCAGCCTCAACCACGGTGCTTTCTTTGGCCTGGGTGCGGTGGTCGCGGCCAGTGTGGTGCCCAAGGACAAGCAGGCCAGTGCCATCGCCACCATGTTCATGGGCCTGACCATCGCCAATATCGGCGGCGTCCCGGCCGCCACCTGGATCGGCCAGCAGATCGGCTGGCGCATGGCTTTTGCCGGCACCGCCGTACTCGGCCTGATCGCCATCAGTGCCTTGTGGTACGCCCTGCCCAAGGGCGAGCGCGGCAGCGTGCCCCACGTGCGCAAGGAACTGGCGGTGATCGCCCGCCCCAGCGTGCTGCTGGCGATGGCCACCACCGTGCTCGGCGCAGGCGCCATGTTCACGCTGTACACCTATGTTGCCCCGGTGCTCGCGGAACTGACCGGCGCCTCCAATGCGTTCGTCACACTCGGCCTGGTATTGATCGGTGTCGGTTTCACCATCGGCAACAACCTCGGCGGTCGTCTGGCCGACTGGTCACTGGACGGCGCGGCACGGATCTTCCTCGGCACCTTGGCGGTGATCATGCTGCTCATGCCGCTGGTGCTGGGTAGCCATGTCGGTGCTGCGCTGGCCCTGCTGGTCTGGGGGGTGTTCACCTTCGCCGTGGTACCGCCGCTGCAGATGCGAGTGATGATCGCGGCTGCCGAGGCCCCAGGCCTGGCTTCTTCGATCAACGTGGGCGCGTTCAACCTGGGCAATGCTGTCGGTGCCGCCCTGGGCGGCGCGGTGATCAGCCTCGACCTGGGCTACGCCGCGGTGCCGATGGCCGGCGGTTTGCTGGCGGCGACCGCGCTGCTGCTGGTGTGGCTGGGTGGACGCAACAAGGTGGCGAACGGCACCATCAGCGAAGCGCTGTAAGCGCCGTCCAGGGTTCTTCGGAGGGGAACTACAGGTAATGGGGAAACGCTGAACCGCGTCTTCTGCCAGTCTCCAATAGCCCCTCCCCAGGACCTTCGCCATGACACCGCCTGATGTTTTCCTGCACCGCCAGCGCTATGATGCCCCTCGAGCAGACAGTATCCGAGCATGCCCGTGAAGCGACACTCAGCGCCTATCAGCGCGCCCTGCAGGTGAGCCAGCAGGGCGTGCTGACCACTGACGACGGCGAGTTGGTCAGGGTCAGCGCGGGTACGCAGTTGCAATATCGCACCGAGGAGATCCCGGACTGGTTCTTCGAAGCGTATGTGGACGAGGTCGAGCCCTGAAACGGGTCGGATTATTCCACTTGCCGCAATTATGAACTGCCACCAGCATCGATTCCCTCCGAACACGCTTGAGCCTACGCTTCATCCATCAGGCCACTTCTTCCGGACCTGCACATGAGGAGTACCGCGATGTCCCGCCCACCATTGCCGCCGTTTACCCGCGAAACCGCTATCGAGAAAGTCCGCCTGGCCGAGGATGGCTGGAACAGCCGCGATGCGGCCAAGGTTGCCCTCGCCTACACCCTGGACACCCGCTGGCGTAACCGGGTCGACTTCGCCACCAACCGCGACGAGGCACAGGCCTTCCTGACCCGCAAGTGGAATCGTGAGCACGAATACCGCCTGATCAAGGAGCTCTGGGCCTTCACCGAAAACCGCATCGCCGTGCGCTATGCCTATGAGTACCGCGATGACAGCGGCCAGTGGTACCGCGCCTATGGCAACGAGAACTGGGAGTTCGCCGCCGATGGGCTGATGCAGAACCGCCACGCCAGCATCAATGAAATGCCGATCACCGAAGAGGAACGCCAGTTCCGTTGGCCGCTGGGGCGTCGTCCGGATGACCATCCGGGGCTGAGCAGCTTCGGTTTCTGACCTCGCGAACGCATTCGCCCAGGCCTGTCGTGACAGGCCTGGGCGAAGTGCTTTAACGGTATTCAGCCGTACAGATAGTTGATGTCCTTGAGCGCCAGCGCTGGTACCTGGCCAAGCAGGTAATCACGAAGCTTGCTCATCTGCCGGGCCTTGGGGCTGGCCTTGAGCCAGGTCATGTAGTAACCATCGCCCGTCGCCACGGCCTGCTTGAAGGGTGTGATCAGGCGCCCGGCGGCAAGGTCGGCACTGGCCAGCACCAGATCGACCACCGAAATGCCCAAGCCCTGCTGCGCCGCGGAAATTCCCTGGTCAAGGGTGTCGAACACCTGCCCTTGATCGATGCTGATGTCCAGTGCATCGACCCGCGCCAGCCAACGCCGCCAGTCTCGGCGATCGGACGAGGGATGGAGGAATTCGCAGTTGCGCAGCACCGACAGCTCTGGCTCAGGCTCCTGGAGGTAGTCGGGGTGACAGACCGGGATCAGCCACTCATCGAACAGCTTCAGGCTCTCGACATCGGCAGGGAACTTGCCGCTGCCCAGCAGGATGGCGCAATCGTAGGGCTCGGAATAGAAATCCACCGTGTCGATGTCCATCCAGACGCTCGACAACTGCACGCTACAGCTGTCGTCGATCTTCTTGAAACCATCCAAAGCCTTGAGCAGCCAGCGCACGGTGAGCGTAGAGGCGGCTTTCAGACGCAGGCCGTAACGGTCCTGGCGCAACAAGGCGCACGCATTCTCGATGATCTTGAAACCGACCTTGAGCTCCTGGGCCAGCAACCGACCGTGCTCGGTCAGGCGCAGCTTGGGGCCGCGGCGCTCGAACAGGTCGCAACCGAACATGGCTTCGAGGGTCTTGATGTGATGGCTTACCGCCCCTTGGGTCAAGGCCAGTTCTTCCGCTGCGCGGGTGAAAGAGCCGTAACGAGAAGCCACTTCGAAGGCACGCAAGGCATGCAGGGCTTGAATCCGTTCTGACATCGTCGCCTTCCAAAGCATGAGTGAAACTAATAGTAGGTCATAGTTCCAGGCATTTTACAACCTAGGGAGGTTCTTCGAAAATGCCGGTAAATAACAATTACAGCTAACCAACACGCCGCGATAAGGCAGAAAAACCACTTTATAGAAATTTCCTGGGGAAACCATGTTTACGGGTTATGGAAACTGCTATCGCCTGGATGCGCTAGAGCTGGCCGATGAACATGTTCGGAACAACCAGCATTGGACGTACAAGACCATAGAGCACTTCAAGGAAATCCTCAGCAACCCTGGCTTTCCCTGCCTCTTCGGACGCAAGGCGGTCGCCGCCGCCACCTGCCACATTCTTTTCGCACGCGCCGATGATCCTGCCAATGACATCGCCCGCGGTCTCGCCGACTATGTCCGCACCATCGCGCCGATCCCGCTCAAGCAGCGCATCGGCAACCCGCTGCTGGTGTTTCTTGAAACCACCGTCGACGGCACATTGGCCGAACAGCAAGCGCTAGCCTGGAAGATCCTACAGCAGGTCCACGCCCGCGATCCCCAGCCTTGGCCGCAGGATGTGCCCCGTGACCCGCATGACACCCAATGGTCATTCTGCTTTGCCGGCATGCCACTGTTCATCAACATGAGTTTTCCCGCCCATCGCCAGATGAAAAGCCGCAACCTGGGCAACAGCATCGCTTTCGTCATCAATCCACGGGAAAGCTTCGACGAAGTGGCCAGTGCCAGCACCGAAAGTGGCCAGCGCATCCGCGCGCGGATCCGTGAACGGGTTGCGCAGTACAACGACGGGGTAATACCCGACAGCCTGGGTTTCTTCGGCCAGGACGACAACTTCGAATGGAAGCAATATCAACTCCAGGAGATGGGCTCGCTCAAACCCTCGCGCTGCCCCTTCCATGCCACCGCAACGCCTGAAAACCAGATCGAGAACTGAACGTGAATACCGCACTGACTGCTACCTACGCCCTCACCGTCCTGCTGCTGATCGCCACGCCAGGCCCGGTAGTGGCGCTGATCGTCAATACCGCTGCCGCCTCCGGTTCGCGCAAAGCCCTGTTCACCGCCGTCGGCACCAACTGGGCGTCACTGGTGCTGATTGGTGCTGCAGCCTGGATCATCATGACCAGCGCCGCCATCGACAAAGCCTGGCTCAGCGGCATGAGCCTGCTGGGCTGCCTGTTCATTGGTTACATTGCCGTGGGCACACTGCGCGAAGCCCTGCAGCAGCAACCCCGGGAGCACGCTGCCGAAACGGTCGAAACACCGCGCAGCACTGGCCGAGGCGGCCTGCTGCAAGGTTTCATGGTGGGCATTTCCAATCCCAAGGACATCATCTTCTTCATTGCCTTCTTCCCGCAGTTCATCCAGGTCACTGAATCCTTCGAGAAGAGCATGGTAGTGCTGTCGCTGCTGTGGATCGCCATCGACTTCGCGGTTTTGAGCCTCTACATCTTCGCCATCGGCAAGATCGCCTCGCAGCGCAGCAACCGCCTGATCAGCCTGGCGTCTGGCGTCGCCCTGCTGCTGATCGCCGCGGGGGGGCTGCTCTACAACCTCAAGGAGCTGGCCGCCTGAGCCCGCCCGATACCCAGGAGCGCCCATGACACCGATCGACATCACCCCGGACGTGGGCAGCGCCATTCCCCTGCGAGAAGACTACCAGCGCTTCCTGCTGCTGGGCGGACGTCGCGCGCCGCATACCCTATACGTGCATGAGCGTGGCTACCGCTCCGACACCATCAACACCGACGCCCTGGGCCTGCGCTACAGCCACTGTGCCGGCAAGCGCTTTTCACTGGCCGAGCGCGGCGGCGCGGCGCGTATCAACCTGCTGGTGGGCGGCTCTACCGCTCTGGGTATCGGCGCCAGTTCCGATGAACACACCGTGGCGTCCTACCTGTCGATGCTCACCGGCGAGATCTGGTTGAACCTGGCCGGCTGCGGTCTGAACGCCACCCAGGAGCTGCTCATGTTCCTCAGTCATCAGCATCGCCTCGGCCAGATCGGCCATGTCGTGGTCCTCAGTGGCCTCAACACCCTGGCCCAGGAAGGGCTTGGCGAAATCCTCGCAGGCGACCAGGAACCTGAAGGAGTACGGCCGTACCAGCGTTTTCTCAACAGTTTCAACGAAGGCGTGCAAATACCGGCCAAACCCGGGCGGGCCTCGTTTTGGCAGCGCCTGGCGCAAAGTCTCGCGCCCCGTCGTTCGCCACCGTCACTCTGCGCCTGGCCGCTGTCAGCGCCGGAAAAACGCCTGCTTCGTGCCGCCGATTGCATCGGCCGCACCCTGTGCCAATGGGAGCGGCTACTGGCCGACAGCCATACCACCCTGACGTTCATCCTTCAGCCACTGCTGCCCTGGTGCCGCGAGCAGTTGCCCGCCAGCGAACATGCCATGCTGTCGGCGCTGGACCGTCAGCCGGGCAACTTCGACCGCTTGCTGGAGGGTGTCTACGACAGTCAATTGCATTCAACCTTCTTCCGGCGCATCAAGAGTCAGGCGCAGACCGTACCCTGCTATGACATGAACGGCATGCTCAGCAGCTCACCGGTATTCAATGAGCATCTGTTCATCGATCGTCTGCATTTCAATGATCTGGGCAACAACGCCTTGGCCAAGGTCATCACCGCAAAGCTGGGGTTGGCCCAGGAAAAGTGCGCTAACCGCAAGGTCACGCCTTTCAAGCTCGTCTGACAGCAAACAAAGACTCTTTCGACAGCACCTCGGGATGGCTAGAATGATCCATCACCGCTCCCGGTCGCCCGAGGCAAACGCGTACACGTCATGAACACTCTTGCTGCCCAAACGCTTCTGGTTCGTCTCACCTGGGCGCCAGCCTGCGAGGCCCATTCGTGAGTCGAGCCGTCTTCCTTTCGGGCTTGTTCGCGGCGCTGACGCCGTTTGCCGCCCAGGCGCTCGACGTTCGCATCGATCCCCATGCCGACCTGCTCTACCGCCAGGCATTGCCATTGCTCGAGCAGGCCGACACCGAGGATGACAGCGCCAGCCCCCTGCGCACAGCCGATACCAATGATCCGGAGCTCAGCCGCCAGGGCCAGGCGATGGCACGCACATTGCCAACGGCGGTAGCCTTGCTGGAAAAGTCGGTTGCCTTGGGCCATCCCGTGGCGCAGTACCGTCTGGCGCTGTACTACATGACCTACCTGCCCGCCGGGAAGATTGCCGACGCGGCCTGTCCACTGCTCGAAGCCAGCCTGCGCCAGGGTTTCGCCCCACCAGCGACGGCGATCGCCAACTGGTGTCCGTCCTACAACACCACCCCCGCCTACCGCGAGGCGCTGGAAGCCATTCCGAGCATGGCGACCCTTTACGCCGCCTACTATCCGCAGCCCGCCACTCGCCTGGCTTGCAACCGCAGTCGTCCGCAAGGCCTGGAGCTCCAGTGGGGGCGTCAGCGTGACTACCAGGCGGAGGTCTATCGCCTGCTAGGTGAACTCGACCCACAACGGCGTCAGGCGCTGCTGCAGAAGGCGGTGGAGATCAACGGTTGCGTGGCGGCCCAGCAGCGGCTGACCAGCAATCGCTGACAGCACGGCCGCTCAGCATTCAGCAAGCAAATACCGGGTATTCCAACATTTAATTTGTGGATGCCAGGGCCTCGCCCCTATGCTGTCCGTGCATCCCCTGCGCCGCACCGGCCGGTGCGGTTCACGGCACGGGGAGAGAACAACAAGTCGAGACTGTCCATGTCGAATCACTCCTACTTCGCCCCCCACGGTGGGCACCCGGCTCAAACCGAGCTGCTGACTGACCGTGCCATGTTCACCGAGGCCTATGCCGTCATTCCCAAGGGCGTAATGCGTGACATCGTCACCAGCCACTTGCCGTTCTGGGACAAGATGCGCATGTGGGTCATCGCTCGCCCGCTGACCGGCTTTGCCGAAACCTTCTCGCAGTACATCGTCGAAGTCGCCCCTGAGGGCGGCAGCGAACGCCCTGAGATGGACCCTAATGCCGAAGCCGTGGTGTTCGTCGTCGAAGGTGAGATCGACATCACTGTCGAAGGCAAGCACCACACCCTAGTGCCTGGCGGCTATGCCTTCCTCGCGCCAGGGGCCGAGTGGAGCCTGCGCAACAACAGCAAGGCCAACGTCACGTTCCATTGGCTGCGCAAGCACTACCAGAAGGTCGAAGGCCTGGCGGTTCCAGAATCGTTCGTCACCCACCGCGATAACGCCACGGTCATCGAGATGCCGGGCACCGAAGGACGCTGGGTCACCACCCGCTTCGTCGATATGGCCGACATGCGTCACGACATGCACGTCAACATCGTGACCTTCCAGCCAGGCGGCGTGATTCCGTTTGCCGAAACCCACGTCATGGAACACGGCCTGTATGTGCTCGAAGGCAAGGCGGTATATCGCCTCAACCAGGACTGGGTGGAAGTCGAAGCCGGTGACTTCATGTGGCTGCGTGCGTTCTGCCCGCAAGCCTGCTACTCGGGTGGTCCAGGTCCGTTCAGCTACCTGCTGTACAAGGACGTGAACCGCCACGTGCACCTGACGCTCAATCCGCAGCGCTGAGGCGCCCGCCTGCATCAACCGATCGGGGTCGGCCACGGCCCTGATCGGCGCAACACCATCTTCATGATCGTTCTGCCTGTTCCCGCGCATACTACGGTGATCCCCAGTGTGGAGCCCGAACATGCCGCAGCTCCTGTCCCGACTTCACCTCGCCCTGCTCTGCGCACTCCTGCTGCCGACGCTTGCGTTGTCTGCCGACAACTGGCGCCTCGCCCATCAGGAAAGCGGCATCGACATTTATCTTGGCGACGTCCAGGGCTCCCCCTACCAGCAATTTCGCGGCGTTGTCCGGATCAAGGCCAGTGTTCGCACCCTGAGCGACCTTCAGGAAAACCTGCGTGTCGCCTGCAAATGGTTGTATGCCTGCGCACAGATGCGCCTGCTGGAGGTCGATGGCGACAGCACCTGGGTCTACCTCACCACCGAGCTACCTTGGCCCGCGCAACCGCGGGACATGGTCCTGCGCGTACGCACCGAGCGGCTGGACGACGGCTCGCTGGTTCGCAGGCTCAGCGCTGACCCGGAAAAGGTGCCCGAGGCCCCTGGCTTCATTCGCGTGCGCCAATTGCAAGGTGAGTGGATCATGCACCCACTGGCCGAACGCGATACCCAGGTCACCTATCGCCTGCAAGCCGATCCCGCTGGCGATGTACCGGGCTGGCTGGCCAATCGCTTCGTGGTCGACGCGCCAATGGTCACGCTCAGAACGCTGAGAGCGGTAGCCGAACGTCAACCCTGACGCTCAGTAGCCAAAGGGGTTTTAGGAGCACTCCTACACGCAATTCGGAGCGTCTCACCCTCTCACCCAAGCCTTGATGCCCTACCCTGTGAACCTCCACAACAAGGAGGTGCCATGCGCGCATTTGTTTTCAGTTGCTTGATGCTGCTGGTTGCAGCATCCGCCACGGCCAAGAAGCAACCACAGGCTCTGACCCCTGTCCACCTGGGCGTCGGTGGCCAGGCGGTCATTTATAACCTGCCGCTGACAGTCGCACTGGAGCAGGGTTATTTCCGCGATGAAGGCCTCGATGTGAAAGTCATCGACTTCACCGGTGGCGGCAAGGCGGCGCAAGCGCTGGTGGCCGATGCCGTACAGGTGGTCAGCGGTGCCTACGAGCACACCTTGCGTCTGCAGGCTCGCGGCCAGGCACTTCAGGCGTTCGTGCTGGCAAGCGAGACCCCCCAGCTCGCCATGGGCATCTCCTCCAAAACTCTGTCGAATTATCGGTCGATCGCAGACCTGCGAGGCAAGACCATCGGCATCAGTGCGCCCGGCTCCTCAACCCAGATGCTCGCCAACCGCGTGCTGGCACAGGGAGGGCTGAGCCCCGAGGACGTTGCATTTGCCACCGTTGGCACCGGCGCGACAGCCGTGCAGGCGATGCTGAGCGGCAAGATCGACGCACTGGCCAACGCCGAACCCTTGATCAGCCTGCTGGAACAACAACAGGCAATACGCCTGATCGCAGATGCGCGCACGCCAGCCGGCACCGCAGCCCTGTTCGGCGGCCCCATGCCGGCGAACACCCTCTATGCCAAAAGCACCTATATCCAGAACAACCCACAGACCATCCAAGCCCTGACCAATGCCATGCTCAAGGCACTGACCTGGCTACACGACGCCACGGATGCCGAAGTCGCCGAACTGGTGCCAACACCCTACCTGATGGGCGACGCGGCGCTTTATCGCCAGGCGTTTCGAAACATCCAGTCATCCCTCAGCGTAAACGGCCGCTTCCCTGAAGAGGGGGCGCGCAACGCCTTGCAGGCACTGCAGAGTTTCGACCCGATCATGGCCGAACGCCAGATCGACCTCCAGGCAACCTGGACCAATCAATTCGTTGATCAAGCCTTGCAACCATGACATCCACCCTCGCTCTGGAAATGCTCGACGTGGAAGCCCGCCACGATCGCTTGCTGGCATTGGCACGGGTCGATCTCACTGTACGTGAAGGTGAGTTCGTCTGCGTGCTTGGCCCTACCGGTTGCGGCAAATCGACCCTGCTCGACCTCGCCGCAGGGCTCAAACCGGCCCACGGCGGGCAGATCCGCTGCCATGGAAAACCCTTGCTCGGGTTGAACCGCCACGCCTCCTACATGTTTCAACACGATGCGCTGTTGCCGTGGCGCACGGCGCTCGACAATGTGAGCCTCCCCCTGCAACTGCGCGGCTTGGACAAGCGACACGCCAACCAGCAAGCCGCTCAATGGTTGAGGCGGGTCGGGCTGACCGACGTTCCCGATCACTACCCTCATCAATTGTCCGGCGGCATGCGCAAACGTGTTGCCCTAGCCCAGGCGCTGATCCACAACGCTTCGCTGCTGCTCATGGATGAGCCTTTCGCTGCGCTGGATGCGCAAACGCGCCAAGCCATGCAGCAATTGTTGCTCGAATTGTGGGGCGAACGACGCAAATCGGTGCTATTCGTCACCCATGATCTCGACGAAGCCATCACCCTCGCTGACCGCGTCCTGGTATTCAACGCCGGCCCCGCATCCCGGTGCATCGAAGACATTCGAATTCCCCTGCCACGCCCACGCGACACGTTGTCACTACGCAAGGATCCCGAGTCCGCAGCCCTGTACCAGCGTCTCTGGCACGCGCTGGGGCACCTGCCTCCCACCCCCACAAACGACCGAGGCTGACATGTCGTGGACCACCCTCTGGCTACTGCGCGCCGCCCTGCTGCTCGCAATGCTTTCACTCTGGTCGTGGTTGGCTGCCGACGACGATCTGGCGTTCTTTGTCGGTCACCCCCACGCAGTTCTGCAGCAACTCTGGCGCTGGTTGAGCACTGGCAACGGCTCGTTGGAGCTGTACTGGCGGGACCACCTGCTGACTACACTGAATTTTCCCGGCACGCTCTACCCTCACCTGCTGATCACACTGACCGAAACGATACTGGCTTTTTTGCTCGGACTCGCCTCAGGCTTGGCAGTCGGCCTCTGGTTAGGGCTGACCCCCACGCTGGCACGGGTATTGTCACCGTTCATCAAGGCCGCCAATGCGGTCCCCAGGGTGGTGCTGGCGCCCTTGCTGGTGATGTGGTTGGGGCTGGGCATCGCCTCGAAAGTCGCGCTGGGTATCACGCTGGTATTCTTTGCGGTGTTCTTCAATGTCTACCAGGGTGTGCGCGAGGTAAGCCCTGCATTGTTGGCTAACGTGAGACTGCTTGGCGCCAACCGTTGGCAACTGGTTCGTATCGTCTATCTGCCTGCCGCCCTAGGTTGGGTGTTTTCCAGCCTGAACACCGTCATCGGCCTGGCGTTCGTCGGGGTCGTGGTGGGTGAATACCTGGGATCGACTCGCGGAATCGGCTACCTCATCCTGCAAGCCGAGGCCACCTTCGATGTCAACACCGTGTTGGCGGGCATCATCGTTCTCACATGCTGTGCCCTGCTCTTCGATGTCTTGCTCGCCGGCCTGGAACGGCGTCTGTCAGCCTGGCGCCAGCAGTCGGACGATGAACCTGGACGACGGTAGAAAATACCAATGGAACACCGCCCGGCCGCCGCCCTCAACATGCTTAGGTCCTTCGGAGAATTCCCCATGCAATCACCCTTTGGTGCGTATGATCACCGGACTCGCAGGCAACAGCCATGAAGATGCCCGGCCGCGCGCCCAGCAGTTGCCTGCAGCTCGACTATGTTCGCGACACGCTGTTCGGCCCGGTGGCACAGAGTGTCGAATGTCACGCCCAGCTCGCCGCTCTTGATCTACAAGGGCGTCCCGCGCTGCGCTTGCACATACACCCGCCACTTCCCGACAAGGTTGAACGTGCCCATAGCGTTACCTTCGCGTGGGAGGGACGCCGATATCGGGGGATAGTGCGGGACCGGGGCAAATGCGGCGATGGTGGTCTGAATCTGCTGCTTGAGCTGCAGTGATTCGGTCAACGGCCGGTAGCGCGCTAGAACGCTACCTTCTGCGTAGTCAGTTTGACGTCAGGGCCATGCCCTGCTCGTTGCCCCTCACGCAACTGCCAGACCAAGGCTACCAGGTCACGACAACTGTTCAGGCTGGCCAGCGGTATTCCGGTCAGCGTGTAACCCTCTTCAAGGCTCTCACCACGCCCCACGCGGATGGTCAGGTTGACGCCATCCGGGCTGCTGACCTCGCAACGATCGGGCAGACAGGCCTGCTCGATCATCTGACGCATCTCCAGCATCGAAACGCCGATCAACGACATGTCATGACCCTCTCTTCAGTATTGGCCTGTGATGTAAAAGCCCTATCCACTCTAGCGAGTGAAACCGTTGCACGATGGCCCGTTCAATCGGTTACCTGGGCGATGCGACAAACGGCGGTAAAACTACCGTTCGTCGTGTTCGACGAAGGTGGCGCAAACTTTATCGGCCGTCTCGATTTCACAACATCAAGCCATGGACCGTCGTGTTGCGCGTTGCGCTGAGGAATCGGGTAGCGATGATTGATGCAAAACTTTTCGTGATCGACTATGCGCTGCATGGCCAGCACAAGTCATTCATCATTCGCGCCGAGCGCATGGATAATGCCGAAGCGTGGCACTGGGCGAGCTGCGATGCCGGTGTTGGCAAGATCGGGCGCTATGGCCGAGAGAAGATCAAGAAAGTCAGCAGACCCATGGCCGAGCGCTATGGCATCAGCGAGGTAAGCTGGCGCGCTTCTGGCTGAAGGCTCCGGCTACCCCGCGGGGTGTGCTGTCAGGACGGCACCATCTGCCCAAAACGCCCTGCATGGAAGTCGTCGAATGCTTCGGCAATTTCAGCCTGGGTGTTCATTACGAAGGGGCCATAACCCACGATCGGCTCATCGATCGGCTCGCCACTGAGCAGCAACAGCGTGGCGTCCTCCAATGCAGTGACCCTGGCATGCTCACCCTCGCGCTCCAGCAACACCAGGCTGGCTGGACTGACGTCCTGCTGGTCGTTTACCTGTATCGACCCATGCAGTACGACCAGTGCGGCATTCCGCCTCTCGGCAATCGGTAATTGCAGCGTTGCCCCAGCCTTCATACGCACATCCCAAACATCCATGGGCGTGAACGTCCGGGCAGGCCCCCGATGCCCCTGGTAATCACCTGCGATCACCCGCAGGCTGCCGACACCCTCGTCGAGCGCTACCTGTGGAATCTCGGCATCCAGCAGCGTCTGGTACCCCGCCGGGCTGAGTTTGTCACGTGCAGGCAGGTTGACCCACAGTTGCACCATCTCAAGGACGCCACCGCTGCGAGCAAAGGCCGGGGAATGAAATTCCTCATGAATGATGCCATTGGCTGCGGTCATCCACTGCACGTCGCCAGGACCGATCAAGCCACCGGCGCCAGTGGAGTCGCGGTGTTCGAGTTCACCCTGATAGACGATGGTCACGGTCTCGAAGCCGCGATGTGGATGCTGGCCAACCCCGCGACGGGCGTCGGTCGGTGTGAATGTATGAGGGCCGGCGTAGTCCAGCATCAGGAACGGGCTGATATGGCGTGCGAGCTGGTCGTAGGTGAAGAGGCTGCGCACGGGGAAACCATCCCCTACCCAATGGGCATGGGGGCTACGGTAAATACCCAGGATCTTTTTCATGAGATATCTCCTCTCTTGGCTGGCGAACATTCTACCGATGAAAACAATCGTGAATTAGGCGGGCAAAATAGCCTTATTCGTCTCATATGCAGGACAGTCTCCCTCTAAACCCCACGACACTAAGGCTTGCCTGGCCCCGTTGCATTTAACCGCCAGCTGCCCCAAGCTCACTCCCTCCTGACCCCCGGTACCGCTAATGCCCAAACGTCGCCGCTATCTGATCGCACTGCTGCTCGTCCTGGCGATCCCGGGGGTGATCGGTTACTTGTGGCGCGACCAGAAACCAGAGCCCTCCAGCCAGCCGCCACAGAGCTATGCCAAGGCGCTGCGCCAGGCCCACGAAGGTCTTCCGGGTGCGGCACGGGTGCTGTACCAACAGTTGCAACGCGATGACCTGCCACCTATCAGGCGTGCTGCGCTCTACGCCGAACTGCCTCACTACCCCTCCCCACAGGCGCTGAAATTGGCCCAGCAGGATCTCGACCATGGTGCCCCCCTGGTACGTCGTGCGGCGATCACCAGCATCCGGCGCCTGCTGCCACCCGCCCAACGCAGCCTGGTCCTCGGCCCTTTGCTGGAGGATGACGACCAGAGCGTACGGTTCGCCGTGGTGGATGCACTACTGGGCCTCGACCCCGATGCCATCGGCCTGTACTTCCGACCGCTGCAGGCAGCCCTTGAGCAATATCAGCAAGCACTCGAACAACAGCCCGACGATGCCGAGGCACAAGTCCACCTGGCGCGCCTGTACCTTCATGAACAGGACTATCCGCAGGCCGAAGCAGCCCTTCAGCGCAGCCTGGTTCTGGCGCCGCAGGATCTGGAGGCGCTGGCAACGCAGGTACGATTGCTGGAACGGCAAGGCCAGCACGACGCCTCCCGCGAGGTGCTGGGCAAAGCCTTGGCCCTGCGCCCTGACTCCGCGTTTCTGCAATATGAGCTGGGTCTCTGGCTCAGCCGCCACGATCAACGGGAATATGCCTTGCTGGCTTTTTCCCGTGCCGTGGAGTTGGAACCGGACAACGCCGACTATCGCTACACGCTGGCCGTCACCCTGCATGACCTTGAGCAAGTCGAAGCAGCGCAGAAGCAACTGGAAACCCTGCTCGATCGCCAGCCCGCCAATCGCCGTGCACGGGTGTTGCTGATTCGCTACTGGAAGGAAACTGGCCAATTGCAGAACGTACAAGTCTTGCTGGCCGAACTTGAGCGACAGAATCCAGACGACCCCTATTTGCAACAAGGTTTGTAGAACTCGCTTGAACCCTGACAGAACCCTGGTGGTCCAGTGGGTAGTAGCTCGCTGAATGCTCGGCTATTTCCGGCCGGGCGACTGCCATGGGAGATTCGTCTTGTCCGGTTCGTTGTCGTTGGACGAACGCACCCTCATCCTCGCACCCGAGCAGGTTGCAGCGACCGCTGCCAAACTGTTGTCTGGAAGCGGTATCGCGTGCCTGTGCACAGGCGACAAGGACCGTTTCGGCCTATGGCTGGCCGAGGGTGTCGCCGTGGTAATCGTCGACCTGCAGACCTTGACCGATGACCCGCAGTCGCCCCTGCACCGGTTCATCGATGAGCAACCGGAGTGGTCAGATCTGCCGGTATTGCTGCTGAACACCCACGCGACGACCGACAATGGTTCGATGCCTCAACGGTTGGGCAACCTGTCGCGCCTGAGCTACCCCTTCGATGAACAACAACTGCTGGGTGCGGCAAACCAGGCCCTGCGCGCTCGACGTCGTCAGTACATGGCGCGCAATGCGCTGAGCGCGCTGCGCGAGCGCCTGGACAGTCAACAGGCTGACGGCCAGGCCCGGCACCAGACACGCAAGATGGAAGCCATCGGTCAGTTGGCAGGCGGCGTTGCCCATGACTTCAATAACCTGCTGACCAGCATTGGTGGCAGCTTTGAATTGATCGACAGGCGTCTGCAGCAAGGGCGTACCGAAGGGCTCGACAAAGTCCTGCGCATGGGCCAGGACGCCGTAGCCCGCGCAGCAATGCTGACCCACAGGCTACTGGCTTTTTCTTCCCGTCAATCGCTGCAGAGCCAAGCAGTGGACCTGCATGCCTTGCTGCAGCCCGCGCGGCTGCAGGCGACACTGGGCAACTCGGTGAAACTATCCTTGCGCATGGCGGACGCACTCTGGCCAGTCCAGGCAGACGACAAGCAGTTGCGCGAATCGTTGGACAACCTGCTGATCAACGCCCGTGAAGCCATGCCCAGTGGTGGGCATTTGTCCATCGAAGCCCGCAATCAGCATATCGACGCGGAACAGTTTGAGGGCGCTGGCCTGAGCAGTGGTGACTACCTGCAACTGACCTTCAGCGACACTGGCCAGGGCATGTCACACGCCACCCTGGAACATGCCTTCGAACCCTTTTTCAGCACCAAGCCTGTGGGCCAGGGCATAGGCCTGGGCTTGTCGATGGTCTACGGATTCAGCAAGCAGTCCCACGGCCATGTCACGATGGAAAGCCAGATTGGCCAGGGCACACGGGTCGATCTCTACCTGCCACGCTGCCTGAGCACCCCACCGCAGGCCTTGGAAGTTGCAAGCACGCCCATCGCAGGAAGCTGCCGCGAGGTGCTGATCGTGGAGGACGACCGCGAAGTGCGCGAGCTGCTCTGCCAAGCGCTGCGCGATGACGGTTTTCCATGCCAGAGCGCCTGCGACGCTACGCAGGCGCTGAATCTTTTGCGCTCTTCACAGCCCATTGCGCTGCTTATCAGCGATGTCGGGCTGCCAGGCATGAATGGCCGACAGCTGGCCGAGATTGCCCGCGCACTACGCCCGAGCCTGCCGGTCCTGTTCATTACCGGCTACGCGGAAACGGCCATGTCCCGCGAGGGCTTCCTCGACCCAGGCATGCAATTGATCTGCAAACCCTTCGAGTTGCACCAACTGAGCCAGCGCGTAGCGCAGATGCTCGGCGAGGCATGATCGCCGTCACGGCTCAAGCATCCGCTGAACCTGGACCGCGAGGCTCTCGAGCGAGAATGGCTTGAGCATCAGTGCTGTTCCCGGCTGGTCGAGAAGGCTGCGCTCGATGGGCTGCGCGGTATAGCCGGTAATGAACAGGATTTTCTGCAGGGGTTTGGCCTGGCGAATCGTCTTGCCCACCTGGCGTCCGCTCATACCACCCGGCAACCCGATATCCGTGATCACCAGATCGAAGAGACCACCCTCACGATAGCGCTCCAATGCCATACCGGCATCGCCGGCTTCGGTGACGTCAAAGCCATGTTCTACCAGCACCTCCTTCATCAAGGCCCGCAAATTGACCTCGTCATCGACCAACAGTATTCGCTCACTCCTGCCACGCTTCAACACAGGCACCTCCACCCCTTCACTGACCACCGGCAACTCGCCTGGGTGGCGCGGGAACAGAAGGGTAACCTGGGTGCCTTTCCCTGGCATCGACTGGATCCACACATAGCCCCCAGACTGGCGGGCAAACCCATAGATCATCGGCAGCCCGAGCCCGGCGCCACGACCTTTGGGCTTAGTAGTGAAGAACGGCTCGAACGCACGGCTTACGACGTCTGCGGGCATACCCTGCCCCTCGTCTTCGACATGAATGGCGACATAATCCCCAGCTGGGATGCTTTCACCGTGCTTATCCCCACTCACAAATCGTTCGTTGGCCGTCCGGATGGTCAGGCGACCCCGTTCAACGACCGCATCCTGGGCATTGCTGCACAGATTGAGAATCGCGACTTCCAACTGCCCAGGATCCACCTGCACTGGCCAGGGCGCGAGATCCAGTTGCCAGTTCAGAACGAACTCGGGCCCGAGTGCCTGATGAATCAATGGTTCAAGGCCGCGCAACAGGCTATTCACATCGAGTAGACGCGGCTGCAGTGGCTGGCTGCTGGAAAATGCCAATAGCCGATGGGTCAACGCCATCGCACGCTGTACCGAATCCCGCGCCACATGCACGTACTCGTCGATGCGCTCCAGGCGCCCCTGGCCCAAGCGGCGCTGGAGCAACTCCAGGCTACCGCCAATGCCCGCCAACAAGTTATTCATCTCGTGCGCCATGCCGCCTGCCAATTGGCCAACGGTTTCCATTCGTTGACTATCGCGCAGCAGGTTCTCGGCCTCGCGCAAGATCGTCGTGCGCTCTTCGGTAATATCCCGCCCTACCGCAATCAGTACATCACCCTCGGGCCGCGCACTCCAACTCATCCAGCGGTAGTACCCATCCTTGTGCCTGAGCCGCGATTCCACCTGTTCGACGACCTGGCCAAGCAGCAGCTCATTGATCGCCAGCCGGACCTCCGCACGATCAGCGGGATGGACAAAATCGACGACCGTGATCGCGCTCAATGACTGCTGGTCCCATCCCAACACGCGACGCCACGCGTCGTTCGCGGCCAGCAGTTCAAGATCGCGGCTGACGATGATCATCGCATCCCGTGAAAAGCGCCAGAGATAGTCGCTATTGGGCAGATGACATCCGATTTGTTGCTGGAAGCCCTGCGCCAGTTCACGCCACTGGCGGATTTGCTCCACGCTGGCGGTGGTATTGATCGCTGTGTGCAAAATCCCGGCGACCACGCCTTGCTCATCATGCAGGGGGGCGTAGCCGAACGCGAACCAGGCATAGTCACCGTTCTCCCGATAACGCACCTGGAGGGGGGATTCGTCGACAAAGCTGGCGCGCCCGTCCAGTGCCTGGAACACCCGTGGGCCAATGCGTTCCCATTCGACCTGCCACAGCTGATCGAAGCGCACGCCCACCTGGGACTGGTCGTCAGCCAGCAATGCCAGGTAGTTCTGGCTGGGAATCAGGGTCAGTTCCTTACCCCAGGCCAGCGCACAGGGAAACGGCGACAACAGCATGATATCCACCGCGATGCGCAGCGAGGGAGGCCATTGCGACAGTGCCCCCAACGGTGTGCTGCCCCAGTCGAAGCGGAGAATATGCTCAGCGCGCACCTCGACCGAAGACGACGGAGGAACCAGATGAATGACTTGTGTGGCGCTCCTTTGCGCCTGTTCGTCAGCAGCCAAGAACAATGCTCCTGGCAGACAGGGTTTCCGAATCCATGGCAACTCCTGAAGATCATGAAGTATCTGAAGGCTAGCACATCGCTATATAGGCCGCCCCGAACACGATTCTGCTGATCAGTCTGCGCTTGTACCTGTCATCAGGTCTGTTTCACAAGCGCTGGCCACTGACCAAGTGGTCTAGCGACTACATCAGGCGTAATCAATCGCACAGATAAGAGATGGTTTGTGCCTATCCGTTCACGACATGACTTACAGCGCCACCAAGGGGCCCAGAGCAAGCTTCTCCCTACATCAAAGCGATAGGGAGAAGTTCGATGAGCATATCCAGGCATCTGAGCCACCGCATGACAAATCTCATGGTCTCCATGCTGATCGGCACAGCCCCTGTGATCTCGGGTTTGGTGGTCATGGACTACCAATTGAA
Source organism: Pseudomonas wayambapalatensis (assembly GCA_014268975.2). GTDB lineage: Bacteria > Pseudomonadota > Gammaproteobacteria > Pseudomonadales > Pseudomonadaceae > Aquipseudomonas > Aquipseudomonas wayambapalatensis. The sequence continues at coordinate 3,160,718 of CP077096.1, forward strand.
CAAACAGCTCGAGGAAAACGCGAAGGTATCCATCGAAGAAGCCGTGTTCGCTATCGATCGTGTCTTCGATAGCCTGCATCGCGCGGCACTGCACGCGCAGCCGCTGGGCACCCGGCCATGCAAGGAGGTTCAACAGGAACTGGAAAGCCAGGCCAGGCGCAACCCGCGGGTTCACTCGTTGGTGCTGACCCGCAACGATGCCGGGTTTTGCAGCAGCCTGGGCACAAAACCCTTGCACACGCCTCGCTTCGCGAAGGGCGAATACCTGCGACTCAACATGAATTCACCGACCATCCCCAATGGTGTACTCGTGGAGTACCGCTTGGTCGCCGACACCCATGCGGTAATCGCCAGCACCTACGGGCTTGAACTGCGTAACGAACTGCGCGGCTTCAAGGACGGGCTTGTATTGCTGCTGGAGTTTGGCGGCCTCTACCTCTGGGCCGAAGGTGACAGCCGTGACGCAGGACGCCCCTCGCTGTCGGAGTTCCCCCAGAACGGGGTCTCGGAAAAGTACGGTTACATGATCAGAGCGGGTTACCCCGCCGGTTTTACCGCTCGTGAGGCACGACAGGTCAAGACAAATATCATGCCGTCCCTTGTGCTCATCGGCCTGTTCACCTCGGTGCTCGTACTCTGGAGCCTCTTGCGTAACCGGAACCCAGTCAAATAAGGCGTTGCCGGTCATTGACCGGTAACGCCCTGTTCTCAAGGCTTATTCGACGTTCAGCACACCGCGCCGGACCTGGTCGCGCTCGATGGACTCGAATAGAGCCTTGAAATTACCTTCGCCAAAGCCATCGTCACCTTTGCGCTGGATGAATTCGAAGAACACCGGCCCCAGCAGGGTCTCCGAGAAGATCTGCAACAACAGGCGCTTGTCGCCTGGCGCGGACGCACCATCGAGCAGAATACCCCGAGCCTGCAACTGGTCGACCGGCTCGCCGTGCCCCGGCAGGCGCTCTTCGAGCATCTCGTAGTAAGTTTGTGGCGGCGGGGTCATGAAGCGTGTGCCGATGGCCTTCAGGGCATCCCAGGTCTTGAGCAGGTCGTCGGTGAGGAAGGCTACGTGCTGAATGCCTTCGCCGTTGAACTGCATCAGGAACTCTTCGATCTGGCCCGATCCCTTCGACGATTCCTCGTTCAGCGGAATACGGATCATGCCGTCGGGCGCAGTCATGGCACGTGAGGTCAACCCGGTGTACTCGCCCTTGATGTCGAAGTAGCGGATCTCGCGGAAGTTGAACAGCTTCTCGTAGAAGCCAGCCCAATAGCTCATTCGCCCGCGGTAGACGTTGTGCGTGAGGTGATCGATAATCTTCAGCCCCGCGCCTGCCGGATTGCGGTCGATGCCTTCGATAAAGTTGAAGTCGATGTCATAGATCGAGCTGCCTTCCTCGAAGCGGTCGATCAGGTACAGCGGCGCACCGCCGATACCCTTGATCGCTGGCAGCCGCAGCTCCATCGGGCCGGTTTCGATTTCCACCGGCTGGGCCCCCAGCTCCAGTGCACGGGCATAGGCTTCATGCGCATTGCGCACGCGGAATGCCATGCCGCAGACGGACGGGCCATGCTCGGCAGCAAAGTACGAAGCGATGCTCTTGGGTTCGTTGTTCAGGATCAGGTTGATGCCACCCTGGCGATAAAGGTGGACATCCTTGGAGCGGTGAGTCGCCACCTTGGTGAAGCCCAGTGCCTGGAATACCGGCTCCAGCACGCCAGGCGTGGGCGAAGCGAACTCGATGAACTCAAAGCCCATCAGGCCCATCGGGTTGTCGAAGATATCAGCCATGTTCGTGTCCTCATCTACAGCAGAAAAAACGGTGTCAAACGCTTGGGATGTCGGACAGACAAGGTGGTGAGCAGGGAATACCCCTCACGCTGCGGGAGAGAAAATCGCCAAAGAGCAGCTTGAACCCGTGATATGCCATATGAACCTGGTCTCGGCTGGGTCGGCCTCCCAGGAGGGGAAGACCTTATTCTTGTATTCGTAAACTGATTCTACAGGGCGTAATTTCCTTTGTCGCGCTTTAGTTCGGCAATGTGCCGAAGGTCCGAGCTATCCTTGTGCTACCACCAGCCATTCAAGTCTAGACCCGCATGCCTCTTACGGTTAAACGCTCTGCCCGCTGGAGCTGGCGCAGCCTGCTGCCCTGGGCCGTCGGCGCACTGCCAATGCTGTGCGGCCTGGCGATCATGCACTGGCAGATCGAACGCGACCTGCGAGAGAACAGCCAGGCTACCGTGCAGCAGGTCGTCAGCCACATGGAGCGTATCCTGGGCGGGCTCTCCACGGCAGCACAAGCACTGTTGCCTCTGGCTGGACGCCCTTGTAGCGAAGTCACACTGGCCCTGCGCGAGCAAGTGACACGCAATGCGTTCGTGCGCTCAACCAACCTGTTCGACCACGACACCCTGTACTGCTCCTCGCTGTTCGGCGATTACGACGAACCGGTCAACACCCTCGACTACACTGAGGGCCAGCTATGGCTGATGGATGGCAACTCGGTCACGCCGGGCCATCCGCTGTTGGTGTATCGCACCGGTCAAGAGGGCCGCGGCGCCATCGTAACGCTCGACGGCGACCACCTGCTGACGGCCCTGCGCCTGATCGCCGATGACGAAACCCTGCAGATTCAGATCGGCAAGCATTGGTTGAGCGCCGATGGCCTGGTCCATACCGGCGTCCCCCCAACAGCCCCCAGCGCACCAGTCTCTCAACATTCGGTGCGCTACCCGTTCAGCGTCCATGGAGGCTACGGCCCGGACAAACCGATGGAAGTGCTGCGCAGCCAGTACCCGGCGCTGCTCAGTCTTCTATTGGTCATCGGTGTACTTATCGGTCTGGCCTGTCGCTGGCAACTGCGACGCGCCTCGTCGTCAAGGGCCGAGTTGAACCGGGCGCTGGAGGCGAACGAGTTCATCCCATACTTTCAGCCGGTGGTGCGCAAGGGTGACTACCGCTGGGCCGGTGCCGAAGTGTTGATGCGCTGGCAACATCCGCACGAAGGATTGGTACGCCCCGATCTGTTCATCCCCTACGCCGAACACAGTGGGCAGATCGTGCCCATGACCCGTGCCCTGATGCTGCTTACCGCCCAAGGCCTGGCGCCCTATTCGGCGCTGATGGAGGACGGCTTCCACATTGGCATCAACATCACCGCCGACCACTGTCGCGACCTGCGACTGCTTGACGATTGCCGCACCTTTCTCCAGCATTTTCCACCTGGCCGGGTGGTCCTGACCCTGGAGCTGACCGAGCGCAAATTGATCGAAGCGACGCCCATCACCTTGGAGCTGTTCGAAAAGCTCCACCAGATGGGCGTGATGATTGCCCTGGACGACTTCGGCACCGGCCAGTCCAGCCTCAACTACCTGCGCCAGTTCAAGATCGACTACCTGAAGATCGACCAGAGTTTCGTCGCCATGATCGGCAGCGATGCGCTGTCGCAGCACATCCTCGACACCATCATCGAACTGTCGACCAAGCTGGGGCTCGGCATGGTCGCCGAGGGCGTGGAAACCGACGTTCAGCGTGATTACCTGGCGCGCCACCAGGTGGACTTCCAACAGGGCTACCTGTATGCCCGGCCAATGCCGCTGGAAGAATTCCTGAAGGCGCTCGCTGCACAGCCCGCCAGCTTGCGGTTGCCCCAGGGCGTGCCCCCTGAGATCATGCCCGGCTGATTCGTCCGCTCACCTTCTGCAACCGAGGCTTTCGTGTCAAAAGGCATCATCTCGTCTGTCATGGCATCCTGTCTGTTCGCCGTGATGTACTTCTATACCTCCATGCTCGCGCCGCTCGACGGCGAGGAGATCTTCGGCTGGCGCACCCTGCTGACCCTGCCATGCCTTACCCTGTTCATGCTGCTCAGCAAGGATTGGAGGCATGTCGGCGAACTGTTGGCACGTGTTCGCCAGACCCCTCGTCTGTTCCTGGGCATGGTCGGCACGTCATGGCTGCTGGGAGTCCAGTTGTGGCTGTTCCTCTGGGCGCCGCTGCACGGGCGTAGCCTGGAGGTGTCGATGGGGTATTTCCTGCTGCCGCTGGCCATGGTCCTGACCGGCAGGGTGGCTTATGGCGAGCGCCTGTCACGCCTGCAGAAGCTGGCAGTAGGCTGCGCGGCACTTGGCGTCGGTCACGAGCTCTACCAGCATGGCAGTTTCGCCTGGGAGACCTTGGTGGTGGTGATCGGCTACCCGATCTATTTCGTGCTGCGCCGACGCTGCCGCACCGACCACCTGGGTGGCTTGTGGTGCGACATGTGCCTGCTGCTGCCATGGGCCTTGTACTTCGTGATCCAGGGCCCGCTGTCGAGCGCCGACCTGGCTGCACATCCAGGCCTGTATGGCCTGATCCCACTGCTGGGCACGATCAGCGCTTCGGCGCTGATCGTCTACGTGCTCGCCAGTCGCCTGCTGCCATTCGGCCTGTTCGGCTTGCTCAGCTACGTCGAACCGGTGCTGCTGGTCGGCGTAGCCTTGCTCCTGGGCGAGAGCATCGCGCCTGACCAGTGGCTGACCTACCTGCCGATCTGGGCTGCGGTGCTGGTACTGGTGCTCGAAGGCATCAAGCACCTGCTGCGTCAGCGACGTCGCTCGGTGTAAGACGCACCTGGCGTACCCGGCGCTCCTCCACTGCCACTACCGTCATGGTCCAACCGTTCCAGGCCAGTCGATCGCCCACCACCGGCAAACGATCGAGCAGGCTCATCACCAGGCCGGCCAGGGTCTGGTAATCCTCGGTGGCGCGGGCGACAAAGCCGGTGCGCGCCTGGACCTGGCTCAGGTTCAGAGCACCACTGACCACGAAACCGCCCGCCTCCTCGACGATCCCCGGCCCTTCCACCTCACTGGCGTCCGGCAATTCGCCAGCGATGGACTCGAGGATATCGGTCATGGTCAGCACGCCGGTGAAGTCACCAAATTCGTTGACCACGAAGGCGATGTGAGTGGACTGGCCACGCATCTGCTCCAACGCGTTGAGAATACTGAAACTCTCCAGCAGGTTCAGCGGCGTACGCACCATGCTTTCAAGGTCTGGCTGGTTGCCCGAGAGCAACTCCTTGAGCAACTCCTTCTTGTGCACGAAGCCCAGCGGCTCATCGATACGACCGTCACGAATCAGGGGCAGTCGCGAGTAGGGCGAGTTGACCAAGGCCTGGGTAATGACCTCATCCGGCAGAGCCAGATCAATCGCATCCACCTCGGCACGCACGGTCATCACGGTGCGGATCGGTCGCTCGGCCAGGTTTAGCACACCGCTGATCATCACCCGCTCACGGCGGTCGAACAGCACCTGTTCGTCCCCCCCTTCGACCAGGTCGGCGATTTCCTCGCCCACCTCGTCAGCCTCCATCCGTCGACCACCCAGCAAACGCAGCACCGCATGGGCCGTGCGCTCACGCAGCGGCTTGTGCTGTTGCAGGCTGCGTTTGCGGCGGGCCCTTGCCACCTGGTTGAACAGCTCGATCAGGATCGAGAAACCGATCGCCGCATACAGATAGCCTTTGGGGATATGGAAGCCCAGGCCTTCGGCAGTCAGGCTGAAACCGATCATCATCAGGAAGCCCAGGCACAGCATGATCACCGTCGGGTGGGCGTTGACGAAACGGGTCAGCGGCTTGCTGGCAACGATCATGATGCCGATGGAGAAGATCACTGCGATCATCATCACCGAGAGCTGCTCGACCATGCCCACGGCCGTGATTACCGCATCCAGCGAGAACACCGCATCAAGCACGACGATCTGCGCGACGATCGGCCAGAAGGCAGCGTGACGCACAACACCGGTACTCTGGGCCACATGCCCTTCCAGACGCTCGTGCAACTCCATGGTGGCCTTGAACAACAGGAACACACCACCGAACAGCATGATCAGGTCACGGCCAGAGAAGCTCTTGCCCCAGACCTCGAACAGCGGCGCGGTCAGCGTCACCATCCACGAGATGGAGGCAAGCAGGCCCAGGCGCATCAGCAAGGCCAAGGTCAGGCCGATCACCCGGGCACGGTCGCGCTGATGCGGCGGCAACTTGTCGGCGAGGATGGCGATGAACACCAGATTGTCGATACCCAGCACCAGCTCAAGGACGATAAGCGTCAGCAGGCCTAGCCAGGCTGTAGGGTCAGCTAGCCATTCCATTAGCGGGTACTCTCGGGAGAGACGTCACGAAGACGCGGAAAGGATGGCCAGGACGGCCGAGGACTAGGGGGCTCCGCGAAGGTGCTCATAGATACCTTGATAGAAATTTGGGAAGGTGATCCTACAATCGAAGCAGGTTTTTCTGACAGTGTGAAACTATTACAAAAGCTGTAACAGCGTCGATTGAGCACTTTCGTTCAATACCAGAACCTCAAGGGTGACACAGGATGCTGACCTCATTCGACACCAAGGAAGCCCTTCATGAGCCTGTCCCTGTCCATGGCCGCCTTCGCCCTCGCGGCCTCGATTTCTCCTGGCCCTGTGAATATCGTCGCCCTCGGCAGCGGTGCACGTCACGGGCTGCGCGCCAGCCTGGGCCATGCCGCAGGCGCCAGCGTGGGATTCTGCCTGCTGCTGGTACTGATCGGCCTGGGGCTGCATGAAGTGCTGCTGCGCTGGCCAGTGCTAAGTCGCCTGCTGCACTGGGGTGGGGTGCTGTTCCTGTTGTACATGGCCTGGAAACTGTCCAGCGACAACGGCCAGCTGAACGCCGGTCATCAGGCGCAGGCGCCGTCGTTCTGGCACGGCGCTGTGATGCAGTGGCTCAATCCCAAGGCCTGGCTGGCTTCAGTGGCCGGGATCGGCGCCTACACTGGCGGCGATCACCAACTGCTGTGGCTGTTCACCTGGCTGTATGCGCCCATCTGCTTCGTCTCGGTGGCCAGTTGGGCCTGGGCTGGCAGCGTGATCAGTCAGTACCTGGGCAACCCGCGCCACATGCGTCTGTTCAATCGCGGATTGGCGGTATTGCTGGTCGCCAGTGCGCTGTACCTGGTGCTGGGTTAACGCGCACAACCGCCGCTGCGGTAATGCCCCGGCGTGGCCGCCAGATGCTGCTTGAAGGCACGCTGCAGGTGCGCCTGATCGGCAAAACCCGCCTCCAGCGCCACCTCGGCGATCCCGCGTCCGCGGCGCAACTGCGCCCGGGCGTGCTGTACCCGCTGATCGACCAGATACCCATGGGGCGTCAAGCCGAAGCGTCGGCGGAACGCGCGAATCAGATACGCCCGCGACAACCCCGCGGCGGCGCAAATATCGTCGAGGCTCAAAGGGTCGAGGCGATGGGCACGAATGAAGGCCGCTGCCGTCTCCAGACGCGGATGTGCCTGGGAATGCGCGTCTGGCGCCGCTTCGAGGTATCCCGGCAGCGCCTTGAAGAACGCCGTCAGCATCACCTCGCTGGCGTCCGTGTCGCCATCGAACAGTCCAGCAAAGAGTTGCAACAGTCGCGCATAGAGCGCTGGCGACTCGCTGTAGGTGGCCTGAGGCAGGACGAAGCCCTGCGCCTCCAGCCAGGGCAGGTCGACGTACAACATCAGATACGACCAGACCCCTCCCTCAATCGGATTGCACGCATGTACCACGCCAGGGTTCATCAGCACCGTGGCCCCGGCCGCAAGCTCGCGCCAGGTATCACCGGACAGGTAGCTGCTGCGGCCGCCCGTGACCACGCCAATGGAAAAACCTTCATGCGAATGCGGGCCATAACAGACCTGGCGCCCATCACCCACCCGCCGCGCCTCGACGAAGGGCAGCGCTGGATCGCGCCAGAACCGCGACACTTCGATCATCGTCCGCGCCTCACGCCTCACCGCCTTGTACCACGACCAGCAACTGCGCCTGGCACTCGCCGACCGAACGCAGGCGGTGCGGTGTCTGCGCGTTGAAATGCAGGGCATCACCCTGCTCCAGCAACACCCGTTCAGACATGAAGTCGACCTCGACCTGGCCCGCATGGACGAACAGGAATTCCTCGCCCTGGTGCTCCTTGAACGTGGGATCACTGAAATCTCGGGGTGGCTGAACAAGAAAGGGTAACAGGCTGCGCTGACCGATCTGCGAAGTCAGCACCGCATAACCCGGGCCCGCACCCTCTCCCACCAGCGCCTGGCGCTCACTGCAGCGCACCAGGCTGTAGCGCGCCTGGACGTTGTGATCTTCGGCAAACAGCTCTTCGACATTGACGTTCAGTGCCCTGGCCAGCTTCAACGCCGCCGCGATCGAAGGCGTGTTCAACCCACGCTCGACCTTCGACAGGTAGCTCTTGGTCATGCCGGATTTCTCAGCCAGCACTTCCAGGGTAATGCCCAGTTTTTTTCTCAGCAGTTTCAAGCGGATAGACATGCGACGCGGTTTTCCCGAGTGAACGGCTTGCTAATGACACTTTGTGTCATGTAGATTTATTTGTGTCATGCAATTGACCGCCCCTCTCCCGATCAAAGCAGCGGGGCGGGCAAGCACTGGCATCAACAGCACGCCACAGAGGATATCCCCATGGCCAACACCCTGACACTCGGCAAAGAGCAACTGGTGCACAAAGCGCTGGCACAGATGCAAGGCTCACTCGCCGATAATACGTGGACTGTACGCGAAAAGCTGGCCCTGACCTGTCGAATTCTCTTCGACCATGGCCATGACTCAGGCCTGGCCGGGCAGATCAGCGCCCGCGGCCCGGAGCCTGGCACTTTCTACACCCAGCAACTGGGCCTGGGCTTCGACGAGATCAGTGCCAGCAACCTGCTGCTGGTCAACGAAGACCTGGAGGTGCTCGAAGGCCAAGGCATGCCCAACCCCGCCAACCGCTTTCACAGCTGGGTGTACCGCGCCCGGCCAGACGTTAACTGCATCATCCACACCCATCCCACCCATGTTGCCGCCCTGTCGATGCTGGAGGTGCCGCTGCAGGTCTCGCACATGGACCTCTGCCCGCTGTACGACGATTGCGCGTTCCTCGGTGCCTGGCCCGGCGTGCCAGTGGGTAACGAAGAAGGCGAGATCATCAGTCAGGCCCTGGGCGACAAGCGCGCCATCCTGCTTTCGCACCACGGCCAATTGTCCACCGGCACCAGTATCGAGCAGGCGTGCGTCTATGCCCAACTGATCGAACGTGCCGCGCGCCTGCAGCTGCTGGCGATGTCGGCCGGCAGCATCAAACCCATCGACCCCAAGCTTGGCCGTGAAGCCCACGACTGGATCGACCGCCCCAAGCGCCACGGCGCCTCGTTCAACTATTTCGCCCGGCAGAGCCTGCGCAAACACGCCAACTGCCTTGACTGACCCCTGAATGCCTTGCTTGCGGAGCCACACCTCATGACCACAGAATTCCACGGCATCATCGGCTACACCATCACCCCGTTCAGCCAGAGTGGCGAACAGCTCGACCTGCCTGCCCTGGGCCAGTCCATCGATCGCCTCATCGACAGTGGCGTCCAGGCCATCGCCCCGCTGGGCAGCACGGGTGAAGGCGCCTACCTGAGCGACAGCGAATGGCATCAGGTCGCCCAGTACAGCCTCGAACGCATCGCTCGGCGTGTGCCCAGCATCGTCAGCGTCTCCGATCTGACCACCGTCGGTGCGATCCGTCGCGCCCGCTTCGCCCAACAGCATGGCGCCGATGCGGTGATGGTGCTGCCTTCGGCGTACTGGAAACTCAGCCCCAACGAGATCCTCGCGCATTACCGCAGCATCGGCGCGGCCATAGACCTGCCGATCATGCTCTACAACAACCCCGCCACCAGCGGCACTGATATGCCAGTGGAACTGATCCTGCGCATCGTGCGCGAGGTGGACAACGTCACCATGGTCAAGGAGAGCACTGGCGACATCCAGCGCATGCACAGGCTGCAACTGCTCGGTGAGGGCCAGGTGCCGTTCTACAACGGCTGCAACCCGCTGGCACTGGAAGCCTTCGTGGCCGGGGCAAAAGGTTGGTGCACTGCTGCGGCCAACCTCATTCCCCAATTGAACCTGCAGCTGTACCAGGCGGTACGCGACGCCGACCTCAAGCAGGCCCAGGCGCTGTTCTACCACCAGTTGCCGTTGCTGGACTTCATTCTCAAGGGCGGTTTGCCAGCGACCATCAAGGCCGGACTGGCCATGACCGGGCTGCCGGTGGGCGAACCGCGTCGGCCGGTGTTCGGGCTGGATGAACAAGCTCGCGCCACGCTCGAGCGCCTGCTGAGCGATCTGCGCGAACACTGAAAGCCTGGAGGTCACTGCACGCCACGCGATGGCTGGGCGAGAACTGGTTGACCCTCACCTGTCACGGTCTTGCTCACACCATCGCCGTCATCCCGATGAAGTTCGCCAGCTCCGCCGTACGCGGGGCGGCGAACAGTGCGTTCGGGTCCCCCACTTCATGCACCTTGCCCTGGTGCATGAACACCAGCTTGTCGCCCACCTCACGCGCAAAGCGCATCTCGTGGGTGACCATGATCAGGGTCATGCCTTCGCTGGCCAGTTGTCGCACCACGCCCAGCACCTCATTGACCAGCTCCGGATCCAGCGCCGAGGTGATCTCGTCGCACAGCAAGACCTTGGGCGACATTGCCAGTGCGCGGGCAATCGCCACACGCTGCTGCTGCCCGCCGGAGAGGCGATCCGGGTAGGCGTCGAATTTCTCCGCCAGCCCCACCCTGGCCAGCATGCGCTCAGCCATCTCGCGCGCCTGGGCCTTGTCGGCCTTTTTCACCACCTGCGGTGCCAGCATCACGTTCTCGCCCACGGTCAGGTGCGGGAACAGATTGAACTGCTGGAACACCATCCCGACCTTCTGACGCAATGCGCGCAGGTCGGCGCGACTGGCGTCGAGGTATTCACCGTCCACCTCGATCACCCCGTCGCTGATCGACTCAAGGCCGTTGAGGGTGCGCAGGAAGGTGCTCTTGCCCGAACCGCTGCGGCCGATGATCGCGACCACTTCGCCCTCTTCGATGCTCAGGTCGACGCCCTTGAGCACGTGGTTGTCGCCGTAGTATTTATGCAGCGCGGACACTCTAAGCAGGGGCATGCAGCCTCCTTTCCAGATAACGGGCGCTCAGCGAGAGCGGATAACAGAGAATGAAATAACCCAGTGCGACCAGGCCATAGACCATGAAGGGTTCGAAGGTGGCGTTGGCGATCATGCCGCCGGTCTTGGTCAGCTCGGTGAAGCCGATGATCGAGGTCACCGCCGTGCCCTTGACCACCTGCACCGAGAAGCCCACGGTCGGCGCGATGGCGATGCGCAGTGCCTGGGGCAGGATGACGTGGCGCAACTGCTCCATACGGCTGAGCGCCAGACTGCCGGAGGCCTCCCACTGGCCACGTGGAATCGACTCCACACACCCGCGCCAGATCTCGGCGAGAAACGCGCTGGTGAACAGCGTCAGGGAAATGGCCGCCGCCATCCACGCAGAAACGTCGATACCGAACAGCGCAATGCCAAAGAACACCATGAACAACTGCATCAATAGCGGTGTGCCCTGAAACAGCTCGATGTAGCCTCGCGCCAGGCGCCGTGGCAGCGCCCGCTCGGAAATGCGCCCGATCAGCACCAGCAACCCGGCCAGGCCGCCACAGGCGAATGCCACCAGCGACAACGCCAGTGTCCACTGAAGCCCCGTCAGCAGGTTGCGCAGGATGTCCCAGAAGGTGAAGTCCATTCAGCGTTTCCCCATCAGCAGGCGCTGCCCGATCCAGTTCAGCAGTTGGCGCACGAGGATGGCCATCAGCAGGTACAGGACGGTGGTCAGCAGGTAGGTCTCGAAGGCGCGGAAGTTGCGCGACTGGATGAAGTTGGCGGCGAACGACAGTTCCTCGGTGGCAATCTGCGAACACACCGCCGAGCCGAGCATGACGATCACGATCTGGCTGGACAGCGCCGGCCAGACCTTGGCCAGCGCAGGACGCAGGACCACGTGACGGAACGCCTCGAAACGACTCATGGCCAGGGCCGCTGCGGCCTCCAGTTGCCCCCTGGGAATGGCCTGGATGCCGGCGCGAATGATTTCGGTGGAATAGGCGCCCAGGTTGATCACCATCGCCAGCACGGCCGCCTCCCATTCGCTCAGGCGCACGCCCAATGCGGGCAGGCCGAAGAAGATGAAGAACAGCTGCACGATGAACGGCGTGTTGCGGATCAGTTCCACGTACAGGCCGAACAGCAGGTCGAACGGGCGCAGGCGCCAGGCCCGCACACCGGCGCCGATCACGCCGATGGCAAGGCCGAGCACGGTGCCGATCGCGGTCAGCTGCAGGGTGAACAAGGCCCCATTGAGCAGCAGGTCACTCTGGGCAAGGACGGGGGCGAAGTCGAATTGATAAGCCATGGCTAGAGGTGTCCGCAGCCGCTCAAAGATCGGCTGGGAGAGGTTGCTTGAGCCATTTCTCGGCATTGCGGTTCAGGCTACCGTCGGCCTTGGCCGCAGCCAGGGTGCTGTTGACCTTATCCAGCAGCGCCGCCTCATTTTTGGCCACCCCCACGTAGACCGGCGAGTCCTTCAGCTTGACCTTCACCACCGGCACCTTGGCCGGATTCTTCTCGGCGATGGCCGACATCACCACGCTGCCGCTGGCGATCAACTGGACCTGCCCGGAAAGGTAGGCGGCGATGGTCGAGTTGTTGTCTTCGAAGCGCTTGATCACCGCATCCTTGGGCGCCACGGCAGTCAGGGCCATGTCCTCGATCGAGCCGCGGGTGACGCTGATGGTCTTGCCGGCGACTGCACCAATGTCATCGATCTTCGCTTCGGCCGGGCCGAAAACGGCCAGGTAGAACGGCGCGTAGGGGCGCGAGAAGTCGATCACCGCCTCACGCTCAGGGTTCTTGCCCAGGCTCGAGATCACCAGATCGACCTTGCCGGTGGTCAGGAACGGGATGCGGTTGGTGCTGTTGACCGGGGTCAGGGCCAGCTTGACGCCAAGCTTGTCGGCCAGCAGTTGTGCGGTATCGATATCCAGACCACGCGGTTTCATGTCTGGGCCGACCGAACCGAACGGCGGGAAGTCCTGGGGCACGGCGACCTTGAGCACGCCACGGGCACTGATATCGGCCAAGGCGTCGGCCTGGGCCAAGGGCAGCGCAAGGGTGGTGCCACAGAACAGAGTCGCCAGGAACAGGGAGCGGAACGTCGTCATGAAAAGGCCTCGCTGGAATTCGGGTGATGGGACTGACCTGGCCATTGCAGGGGGCATGCCAGTCTGCGCCCACGACCTTTGCGAAAGGCCGCCAGGCCCGTGGCTGCAAGGTCTTACTGGTCTGAACAGTTGTACCGCATGGTCGTCCTCTGACCTGGAGCGCGCCCTGCTTTCGTGCAAGGCCTTTCGGGGCTGCGCCAGGTTGGCGCAACGCTTGCCAGCACGGTCGGTTCACCGTAAAACGTCAGCGTCATTGCCCTCTGACTGGTCTGAACAGCATGCTCGACACCCTCCCCCGCGCCGTCCCGGAACTGGCCCTGCAGGCCATCCGCAAGCTCATCGATGAAGGCGGTTACCAGCCGGGCGATGCCCTGCCTTCGCAACGTGACCTGGCAGAGCGACTCGGGGTCAGCCGCGCCTCACTGCGTGAAGCGCTGTCGTCGCTCAGCGCCTTGGGCTTGGTGAGCGTGCAGCCCGGCAAGGGCGTATTCGTACAGAGTCCGGCACCCAGTGGGTTCTCCTGGCCCTATGCCGAGCAGGTATCGGCCGCCGATACGTTCCAACTGCGCTATGCACTGGAGGGTTTTGCCGCCGGGCAAGCGGCGCTGGCATTGACCGCCGACCATATCGACCGGCTCCAGGCCAATGTCGAAGCCATGCGCCAGGAGCTGCGCGAGGGGCGCTTCGAGAACGCGGCGCGGCTCGATTTCGAGTTCCATCAATTGCTGCTGCAGGCCTGCGGCAACCAGGCGATGCTGCAGGTCATCACCGCGAGCCAGGACATTTTCCTGGAGAGCCAGAAGCTGCCGTTCATTCGCCCTGAGCGGGCCATGGAGACCTGGCAGGAACATCGCAAGATCCTCAAGGCCCTCGAGCGCCGGTCGCAAGCCGGGGCTCAGCGAGCGATGCAGGAGCATATCCGCAACGCCGCCTCGCGTACCGGGGTGGTGTTCGCTGTCTGAGCGGCGACTGTCGTGCCCTGTTCGCGATAGATCCGCGGTCGAAACAGATATCCCGGTGTCGCCCTCAAGGATGCACCGCCCCCCGCCCTCCGCTCTACTGGCCCTGACAACCAGACGACACGGCTCGACCGTGTCCACCCCCTGCCAGGCTGCCTATGACAACCGGAGAGCATTCGCATGTCTGTATCCCATGAGGTATCGCCCGCCACCCTGCGTCGGGTGATTGCCGCATCGGCCATCGGTAACTTCGTCGAGTGGTTCGATTTCGCGGTGTACGGTTTTCTCGCCACGCTGATCGCCAGCCAGTTTTTCGCCAGCCAGGACGCCAGCGTCGCCCTGCTCAAGACCTTCGCCGTCTTCGCCGTGGCCTTCGCCCTGCGTCCGCTGGGCGGCATCGTGTTCGGTGCACTGGGCGATCGCCTGGGGCGCAAGCGCATCCTGTCGCTGACCATCCTGCTCATGGCCGGTTCCACAACACTCATCGGGCTGCTGCCGACCTACGCCAGCATCGGCATCGCCGCGCCCGCACTGCTGACCCTGGCGCGCTGCCTGCAAGGTTTTTCCGCAGGTGGCGAATACGCCGGGGCCTGCGCCTACCTGATGGAGCATGCCCCTCGGGAAAAACGTGCGTTCTACGGCAGCTTCGTGCCGGTCTCGACCTTCTCGGCATTCGCCTGCGCGGCGGTCATCGCCTATGCCCTTGAAGCCAGCCTGACGCCGGACGCCATGAACACCTGGGGCTGGCGCGTGCCCTTCCTGATCGCCGCACCGCTGGGCCTGGTCGGGCTTTACCTGCGCTGGCGCATGGAAGAAACACCCGCCTTCCGCGAGGCCATCGCCGAGGGCCGCGAGCATGAACATTCGCCACTCAAGGAAACGCTTCGCCACCATGGCCGGGCGATCCGCAACCTGGGCGCATTCATTTCACTGACGGCGCTGTCGTTCTACATGTTCACCACCTACTTCGCCACCTACCTGCAACTGGTCGGCAACCTCAGCCGCGCCCAGTCGCTGTTGGTAACCACCGTGGCGCTGCTGTTCGCAGCAGCCGGCTGCCCGTTGGCAGGTGCGTTTTCGGACCGGATCGGACGCCGCCGCACCATCGGCTTCACGTGCATCTGGGTGATGGTCTGCGTGTTCCCCGCGTACTGGCTGGCCAGCTCCGGCTCGATGCCAGGCGCGCTGCTGGGCGTGATCCTGCTGGCGGTAGGCGCCTTGTCCAGCGGAGTGGTGACAGCGGCCTTGCTGTCGGAGAGCTTCCCGACCCGCACCCGCTACACCGCCTCGGCCATCACCTACAACGTCGCCTATACCCTGTTCGGCGGCACCGCGCCGCTGGTGGCGACCTGGCTGATCGGACTGACAGGCAGCAGCCTGGCACCCGCCTTCTACCTGGTGATCATCGCCCTGGTGGCGCTGGTTGGCGGGCTGGCGCTGCCAGAGACTTCGCGCATTTCCCTGCATGAGGAATCGCTGGGGAGCCAGTCAGCCCCGGCATGACATCACCGGAGCCGACTGGCAGCCACCTCAGTCTTCTTCCCGCCGATACGCCCAGCGATAGAGTGCAGGCAACACCAGCAAGGTCAAGGCCGTCGACGACAGGATCCCGCCGATCACCACTGTCGCCAGCGGCCGCTGCACCTCGGCGCCTGTGCCGGTGGCCAGCGCCATCGGGATGAACCCCAGCGACGCCACCAGCGCGGTCATCAATACCGGCCGCAGGCGGGTCAATGCGCCCTCCTCGACCGCCACCCGCAGCGATCGCCCCTCTTCTCGCAGGCTGCGAATGAAGGCGATCATCACCAGGCCGTTGAGTACCGCAACCCCCGACAGCGCGATAAACCCGACCCCTGCCGAAATCGACAATGGAATGTCCCGCAGCCACAAGGCCAGCATCCCTCCGGTCAGGGCGAAGGGAATCCCGGTGAACACCAGCAAGCCGTCGCGCAGGTTGTTGAACATCATCAGCAGCAACGCCATCACCAGCAGCAGTGAAACCGGCACCACTACCCGCAGCCTCTCGGCAGCCGACTGCAACTGCTCGAACTGCCCGCCCCAGCGTGTCCAGTACCCAGGCGGGACCTGCACCTGGTCGATCAGGGCCTGCTCGGCCTGCTCGACGAACGAGCCCAGGTCGCGGCCACGCACGTTGGCACTGACCACCACCACACGCTTGCCATCCTCGCGGCTGACCTGGTTCGGGCCCAATTGCAGGTTGAGGCTCGCCACCTGCGACAACGGGATGAAGCCGATTTGTGCCGCGCCAGCACCGGCCGGCACCGGTATCAGCAGGTTCGCCAGCCCGTCGACGTCCGTGCGCAGGGCTTCGGACAGGCGCACCACCATGTCGAAGCGCCGGTCACCCTCGTACAGCGTCCCCGCCTTGCGCCCGCCGACAGCGATGGCCACCGCATCCTGCACCTGGGCAATGTTCAGACCGTGGCGTGCCGCCTTGTCGCGGTCGATATCGATGGTCAGTACCGGCAACCCGGTAGTCTGCTCGACCTTGACCTCCGATGCCCCCGGCACCTGCTGCAAGGTGGTGGCAATTTTCGCCGCCGTGGCGTTGAGCACGTCCATGTCGTCGCCGAAGACCTTCACCGCCACATCGCTGCGCACCCCGGAAATCAGCTCGTTGAAGCGCAGCTGGATGGGTTGCGACAGTTCATGGTTGCTGCCCGGCACACTGGCGGCGGCCTGCTGCACCTCGGCAATCAGCGCTTCGCGCGGCTTGCCTGGATCGCGCCATTGCTCACGCGGCTTGAGCATCACATAGGCGTCGGAGATGTTCGGCGGCATCGGGTCCGAGGCGATCTCGGCAGTACCGGTGCGGGCGAATACCCGCTCGACCTCGGGCACCTGGGCGATGATCGCCCGTTCCAGGCGTTGCTGCATGTCCACCGATTGGCTCAGGCTGGTGCCCGGCACCCGCAGCGACTGCAGGGCGAAGTCACCCTCGCTGAGGCTGGGGATGAACTCACTGCCCATGCGGCTGGCCAATACACCCGACAGCAGCACCAGGCTTGCAGCGGCGGTGAAGGCCAGCTTGCGTCGCTGCAGCACCCAGGCGAGCACCGGAGCGTAACGCTGACGAGCAGTACGCATCAGCACACCTTCCTCCTCCTTCACCTTGCCGGTAACGAACAACGCAATCGCCGCCGGCACGAAGGTCACCGAAAGAATCATAGCCCCCAGCAAGGCCATGACCACGGTGAACGCCATGGGGTGGAACATCTTGCCTTCCACACCGGTCAGGGCAAAGATCGGCAGGTACACCACCATGATGATCAACTGCCCGTAGATCAGGGGCCGGCGTGCCTCGCGAGCGGCCGCGAACACTTCATGGAAGCGCTCGGCACGTGTCAGCATGCGCCCGTGCTTGTGCTGGGCATGAGCCAGGCGGCGGATGGCGTTCTCGACGATCACCACGGCACCGTCGACGATGATGCCGAAGTCCAGCGCCCCCAGGCTCATGAGGTTGGCGCTGACCTTGTTGGCGAACATGCCGGTGAAGGTGAACAGCATCGACAGCGGTATGACCATGGCTGTGATCAATGCCGCACGGATATTGCCCAGGAACAGGAACAGTACCGCGACCACCAGAATGGCGCCTTCGAACAGGTTTTTCTTCACCGTGGCGATGGCTTTTTCCACCAGGTTGGTGCGGTCGTACACCGTGACCGCCATCACCCCCTTGGGCAGGCTGCGGTTGATCTCGGCAAGCTTCGCCGCGACCGCCTGGGACACTGTGCGGCTGTTCTCGCCAATCAGCATGAACACGGTGCCCAGTACCACCTCGCGGCCATTCTCGGTCGCCGCGCCCGAGCGCAGTTCCTCGCCCAGGCCGACCTGGGCCACATGGCTGACACGAATTGGCGCGCCATCGGCACTGGAGATGACGATATTGGCAATATCCTCGATCGACGCCACCTGCCCCGGCGCGCGCACCAGCAACTGCTCGCCGTTGCGCTCGATGGCGCCGGCACCGACGTTGGCATTGTTGCCCTGCAACGCCGCGATCAGGTCGTCGAGGGTGAGCTTGTACGCCGCCAGGCGCTTGGGATCCGGTGCAATCAGGTACTGCTTGGCGTGGCCCCCGATGCTGTTGACTTCGGCCACACCCGGCACATTGCGCAGTTGGGGCTTGATGATCCAGTCCTGGATCACCCGCAGGTCGGTAGCGGTATAGGGCGTGCCGTCCTCCTTGAGTGCGCCGTCCTGGGCCTCGACCGTCCACAGGAAGATTTCCCCCAGGCCCGTCGAGATCGGCCCCATGCTGGCTTCGATGCCCTCTGGCAATTGTTCGCGAGCGACTTGCAGGCGTTCGTTGACCAGTTGCCGGGCGAAGAAGATATCGGTAGCGTCATCGAAGATCACTGTCACCTGCGACAACCCTGAACGCGACAGCGAACGGGTCTGCTTGAGCCCGGGCAGGCCGGCCATGGCTGTCTCGATGGCGTAGGTGATGCGCTGCTCGGTCTCCAGCGGCGAATAGCCGGGTGCAGCGGTGTTGATCTGCACCTGCACGTTGGTGATATCGGGCACCGCGTCGATCGGCAGCTTCTGGTAGCTGTGGATGCCCACCGCAGCCATCAGCACCACGGCAAGCATCACCACCAGGCGTTGCTCGATGGCAAATTGAATCAGGCGTTCGAACATGAGGGTTTCCCGGATCAGTGACTGTGCTCGGCCGAGCCCTTGCCCAGCTCGGACTTGAGGACAAAGCTACCTGCCGCCGCCACCTGGGTGCCGCTGGCCAGGCCTTCGGTGATTTCGACGAAACCGCCATCGCGACGACCCGTCCTGACCGGCAACGCCTGGAAGCCATCAGGGGTGCGGGCGAACACCACGCTGCGCTCTTCGAGGGTCTGCAGCGCAACCTGCGGAACCACCACGGCAGCCTCTGCTTGCTCGACAGTCACCGCGATATTGACGAACAGCCCTGGGCGCCACGACCCCTTGGGGTTGGCCAGCGTGGCGCGAGCGGTGGCGGCGCGGTTCTGCTCACCGAGCAGGTTGCCGACGTAGTTGATGGTGCCCTCGACCTGCGCATCGAGGTCCGGCGAACTGACCGTCACGGCGCGCCCGCTGGTAACTTTGTCCAGATCACGCGGGGTTACGGCGAACGTGGCCCAGACCCGATTCAAATCAGACAGGGTGAAGGCGTTGCTGGCCTCACTCACCACCTCGCCAACGGCCAGGTGTTTTTCCACCACCACCGCATCGAACGGTGCACGCAGTTCGTAGCGATTGCCCGCCCCCGCCGGGGCCACGGCAGCCACCTTCTGCCCGGCATTGGCCAAGGCGATTTCAGCTTCCTGCAAGACCTGGCGAGCCTGCAGGTAATCCTGCTCGGCGCTGATGCGCTCCTGCCACAGCTGCTTTTCACGCTCGAACGTCAGCCGCGCCAGCTCGACCCGCCGCTGCGCCGCCTGCTGCTCGCTGCGCAGCTCGGAAATCTGTTGGCTGGCGATCACCGCCAGCACCTGGCCACGCTTGACCGGCTGGCCCAGGTCGGCCTGCACCGACTCGACCACACCAGGAACACGCGGCACCACGTGGGCGGTACGGTCCTCATCGAAACGGATCTCGCCAGGAAAACTGATCGACGTCCCCAGGGCGCGCGGGCCGGCGGTGACCAACTGGACCCCGGCCGCCTCGATCTGCGCGGCGGAAAGGTGCAGCTCGCCCTCTTCGTCGTGCCCTTCCTCGCCGGACGCTGCCGGCGCGCTGCCGTGGTCGTGGCCGTCGTTGCCGTGGTCGTCATGGCCGGACTCACTGGTCTTTCCGGGGCCGAGGTTGCCGGTCCAGGCCAACCCACCGGCGCCGATCACGGCGACCAGGGTGGCAAGGAGGGCGAACTTGCGGGTGGTGTTCATGGGGGCTCCTGCTGCAAATGAAGAAGGTGGAACGCTCGATTCGCGCCTCAGCGCCCGGCATCCAGCTGGCCATAGATCCGCTCGATCTGGGCCCGCGCATCACTTGCCGAAGCCAGGGCGTCGAGGTACTGCCCACGGGCTTCGATCAGCGTGCGCTGGGCGTCCAGGACATCGAGGAACGCGAACTTGCCGCGCTCGAAGCCGCGCGTGGCGGTATCTACCGCCTGGCGTGCCGAGGGCAGAATTGTGCGGTCGTAGGCATTGACCTCGGCCATGGCCATGCCCCACTGGCTCAGGGCGCTGCGGGTGTCGCTGCGCAGGCGCAGTTCCACCGCGTTGCGCAGGTCGCGGGCCTGGTCGGCGCGACGCGAGGCCGCCAGCACGTTGCCCTGGTTTCGATCGAACAGCGGCAGCGGCATGGACAGGCCAACCACGTTGACCCGTTCGCGGTCCTCGCGGCTGTACTGGCTGCCCAGGCTGACCGTTAGGTTGGGGATACGCTGGGCTTTTTCCGAACCTAGCGCAGCCTCTGAGCGCTCGATCTGCGCGGCGGCAAGGCGCCACTCGACAGTCTGTTCGACCTTGCCCAGCAAGACCTCGGCCTGTGGCGCCGGGCCAGGCAACAAGCCGCTGCCATCAAGCTGTGTGAACGCCACCTCGGCGCTGCCGGTCAAGCGCGCCAGCGCCTGCCAGGCCACCACGCGATCCGCTTCGGCGCGACGCAGTTGCGCCAGGGCCTGGGCCAACTGCACTTCGGCGCGAGTGGCCTCGACCGGCGATGACTGGCCCGCCGTGACCCGCGCCTGTACCACCCGCAGGCCCCGTTCGGTCAAGGCTTTGGACTGCTCGGCCAGCTCCACCGCAGTCTGCGCCCGCAGTGCAGCATGGAACGCCTGGGTCACATCGGCACGCAGGCCATTGCCTTGGCGCTCGAGCTCCAGCCGGGCGATATCCTGACCGGCCTTGGCCACCTCGACACGCGCGCCCCGTTTGCCACCCAACTCGAGCGCCTGGCTGAGCATGACCGTGGTGGTACTGGTATCGCGGCGAGTGTCTTCACGCTCCCAGGAAAGCTCCGGGTTAGGTATCAGCCCGGCCTGGCGCCGTTCGCCATCGGCGATGCCCAGTCCCTGGCGCACGACAGCCAGGTCCGGGTTATCGGCAAACGCCGCATCGAGCGCCTGGCCCAGGGTCAGGCCCTGTCCTGCCTGGGCGAAAGCACTGGCCGACAGCAGGCAAATCAGGACAAGGGAGCGGGAGGGTTTGAACGGCACGGTCTGGGATCCTCGACGGCTGGCGGTTGCTGGCGAGGGACTCTAGGGCGCGGCGGTTATCGTGGCGGTGGCGTGAAGATTACGATTCTGTAATTCAGCCGGAACGATGGGCGATTATCGCCCCCGATTTTGATGCCGAATGGTGCCACCGATTTACAAAACTAACCAGATAGTACAAAACTTACTGCAGCCAACAATAAAAGCGATGCTGCGCCATGTCATGCCCAATCCTTGTACTCAACGGCCCCAACCTCAACCTGCTGGGCACGCGCGAACCCGGTCACTATGGCCGGGAAACCCTCGCCGACCTTGCGAACCTGTGCGCCGCCAGCGCCCGCGAGCTGGGCCTGGAAACCGAGTTTCGCCAGACCAACCATGAAGGTGAATTGATCGACTGGATCCATGGCGCCCGTGGTCGCTGCGCCGGCATCCTGATCAATCCCGGTGCCTGGACCCACACCTCGGTTGCCATCCGTGACGCCTTGGTCGCCTGTGAGCTGCCGGTGATCGAGGTGCACCTGTCCAACATCTACAAGCGCGAACCGTTCCGACACCTTTCGTTCGTATCGGCGGTGGCCGTGGGGGTGATCTGCGGATTGGGCAGCCAGGGCTACCGCGCAGCGCTGGCGCATTTCCAGCAACTGCTGCAGGAGGTGGCTGCATGACGCCGCACAGCATCCTCGCTGGCCTGATCGGGCGCGGCATCCAGGCCTCGCGCACACCTGCGCTGCACGAGCAAGAGGGCGATGCCCAGACCTTGCGCTACTTGTATCGGCTGATCGATGTCGACCAGCTGGGCCTGGACGACAGCGCCCTGCCCCGCTTGCTCGACGCGGCACAGCACACCGGCTTTACCGGGTTGAACATCACCTTCCCGTTCAAGCAGGCGATCCTGCCGTTTCTGGATGAACTGTCAGACGAGGCGCGCGGCATCGGCGCCGTCAACACAGTGCTGTTCAAGGACGGCAGGCGCATCGGCCACAACACCGACTGCCTGGGTTTCGCCGAAGGCCTGCGCCGAGGCCTGCCCGGCGTTGCCCGGCGTCAGGTGGTGCAAATGGGGGCTGGCGGTGCGGGGGCAGCAGTGGCCCATGCGCTGCTGGCCGAAGAAGTCGAGTGCCTGGTGCTGTTCGAGATAGACCGCGCACGCGGGCAAGCGCTGGTGGACAACCTCAACACACGCTTCGGAACCGGCCGCGCACAATTGGGCGAGAACCTGGCCGACGCCTTGGCGGCAGCCGACGGGCTGGTCAACACCACGCCAGTGGGCATGGCCAAGCTGCCGGGTACACCGTTGCCGGTCGAACTGCTGCACAGGCGCTTGTGGGTGGCCGAGATCATCTACTTCCCGCTCGAAACCGAGCTGTTGCGCCACGCCCGGGCGCTGGGCTGCCAGACACTCGACGGCGGCACCATGGCTGTGTTCCAGGCGGTCAAGGCATTCGAGCTGTTCAGCGGTCGCAAGGCCGACCCGATACGGATGCAGGCACACTTTGCCAGTTTGCGGTGAGTCGTCTCCTGCGCCAGCGCTAGCCTGGGCCTACGTCGATGGCTCGGCCAGCAGCTCGCGGATCACCCGTTCCTGACCGGCGTAGTCCCCTTCACCGAAATGCACATGGCGCACTTGCCCCTTGCGATCGACGAAGTAATGCGCCGGCCAGAACTGATTGCCCCAGGCATTCCAGATCCGGTAATCGTTGTCGACCGCCACCGGATAACCGATGTCGAGCGAGCGTACCTTCTGCCTGAGATTGCCCACATCATGCTCGTAGTCGTACTCCGGCGTATGCACGCCCACCACCACCAGCCCCTGGTCGGCATAGCGCTTGGCCCACTGGTTGACGTACGGCATGCTGCGCTTGCAGTTGATGCAGTCCCAGGTCCAGAAGTCCACCAGCACGACCTTGCCCTTGAGCGCCGGAGCATCCAGCGGCGGCGAGTTGATCCACGCCTGGGCACCTGCCAACGAAGGCATCGGCCCCAGGTCGTCCCGCGCCAACAGGTGCCCGGCCAGGCCCAGGCCAGCGAGCGCCAGAACTACACCGCCCAGCTTGAGCCAGCGGCGTCGCCAGGGGCTGGCTGGCTCGGCCTGGGTACGATCAGTTGTCATGGCAACCGCCGGTGGCGTAGGTACGGTACTCGACGCTCTGCACCTGGCCCTGCGAGTCCAGGTAGTCCATGCGGGTGTTGACCACGCCACACGCGTTACCGCGGTCGTTCTTTACCGACAGTACGCGCTTGACGTCCAGGTGATCACCGTAGCGGTACTGCATGGCCTGGCTGTCGGGCATCGGTTGGGTGCTGGCCTGGGCGGCGATGGCGCCGACGCTGAGTACGGCGAACAGGCTGGCACTGGCAAGGGTCTTGAAGTTCATGATGGATCTCCTGCGGGGCTTTGGGTGGGAAGCCGTTCGCTCCCCGATCGAGTGCCATTTGAAGCCCGTCAGGTATCGGCCATGTGTCGAGAAATGCCCGTGCTGCTTCGTTCTGTATCTGTGTCGCAGGCGGATACACTGCAATACAAACACCCGCAGGCAAGCGAGCCGAGCCTCGTTACACTGTGCCCATCGCACTCATTACAGGACCACCATTATGGAACACGTCGATCACATCCTGATCGTCGACGACGACCGCGAAATTCGCGAGCTGGTCGGCAACTACCTGAAGAAGAACGGCCTGCGCACGAGCATCGTCGCCGACGGTCGGCAGATGCGCAGCTTTCTCGAAGGCAACTCCGTCGACCTGATCGTGCTCGACATCATGATGCCCGGCGATGACGGCCTGTTGCTGTGTCGCGAACTGCGTGCCGGCAAGCACCGCAACACGCCCGTCTTGATGCTTACCGCCCGCAACGACGAGACCGACCGCATCATCGGCCTGGAAATGGGCGCCGACGACTACCTGACCAAACCGTTCTCCGCCCGCGAGCTGCTGGCGCGCATCAATGCAGTGCTGCGTCGCACGCGCATGCTGCCGCCCAACCTCACCATCAGCGAAAGCAGCCGGCTGATCGCCTTCGGCCAATGGCGCCTGGACACCACCGCCCGCCATCTGCTCGACGACGAAGGCACTCTCGTGGCCTTGAGCGGTGCCGAGTACCGCCTGTTACGGGTATTCCTCGACCATCCGCAGCGGGTGCTCAGCCGCGAGCAACTGCTCAACCTCACCCAGGGCCGTGAAGCCGACATCTTCGACCGCTCCATCGACCTGTTGGTCAGCCGGCTGCGCCAGCGCCTGGGCGACGACGCGCGCGAGCCGACCTGCATCAAGACCGTGCGCAGCGAGGGCTATGTGTTCTCGCTGCCGGTCTCGCTGATCGAGTCGCCGACATGAAGTGGCCAGGCACTCTGGCTTCGCGCCTGGCGCTGATCTTCCTGACCGGGCTGGTGCTGGCCTACGGCTCGTCGTTCGGCCTTCAGTTCTACGAGCGCTACGTCAGCAGCCGCTCGATGATGCTGAGCAACCTGGAAATGGACGTCGCCACCTCGGTGGCCATCCTCGACCGCCTGCCCGCCGCCGAACGTGCTGCGTGGCTGCCGCGCCTGGAGCGTCACAACTACCGCTACCGCCTCGACCAAGGCCTCGCCGGCCAGAGCATGCCCAGCGCCGACCCGCCCATGGCAGCAGAGTCGATCGTCAAGGCGATTGGCAAGGACTATCAACTGACCTTCCAGGAAATCCCTGGGCCGAACGCACACTTCCAGGCTCATCTCGACTTCGCCGACGGCGCGCCGCTGACCATCGACGTCACCCCGGCGCCGGTGCCACTGGCCACCTGGCTACCCGTGGTGCTGTTGTTCCAGCTGGCGGTCCTGCTGCTGTGCACCTGGCTTGCGGTACGCCTGGCGATCGGCCCCCTGACGCGCCTGGCCCAGGCCGTCGATCATCTCGACCCCGACAAGCCCGGCCTACAGCTGGATGAGAGCGGCCCGCGCGAGGTGAAGTACGCCGCCGTGGCCTTCAACGCCCTGCAGGCACGCATCGCCGCTTATCTCAAGGAGCGCATGCAATTGTTGGCGGCCATCTCCCATGACCTGCAGACACCGATCACACGCATGAAGCTGCGCGTGGAAGTGATGGATGACGGGCTGGAAAAGGACAAACTGTGGAACGACCTGAGCGCCATGGAGCATCTGGTGCGCGAGGGGGTGGCCTACGCCCGCAGCATGGACAGCAGCACTGAACAGCCCTGCAAGGTCAATCTCGACGCGTTTCTCGACAGCCTGGTGTTCGACTACCAGGACAGCGGCGCGCAGGTCGTGCGCTGCGGTGACACCGACACGGTGCTGCACACCCGCCCGCATGCCTTGCGCCGAGTCCTGGTCAACCTGCTGGACAACGCCTTGAAGTTCACCGGCTCTGCGCGCCTGGAGGTCAGCCACGGCAGTACCGGCGACACCCTGATTCGAGTGCTCGACGACGGCCCGGGGATTCCCGAACAGGAATTGAGCGAGGTGCTCAAACCCTTCTATCGAGTCGAAGGCTCGCGCAATCGCAGCACCGGCGGGACCGGACTCGGGCTGGCCATTGCCCATCAACTGACCCAGGCCATGGGTGGACGACTGAGTCTGAGCAATCGTGAAAGCGGCGGGCTGTGCGCCCAGGTAGAACTGCCACCCTCCCACCTGTAGAAGTGGGGCTGTCTGTGGGAGCGGGCTTCCCTCCCACGGTCGGTTCATGTATGGATCTGTAGCACACCCGCCCAACGCTACACACCGATACACAACCCCCGCCCCGCCGACACACTGCAGATACCCCTCGCCAACACACTCCCAGCCACAACAACGCCACGGCCTTCGCCGTCGCAGACCTGGGAGCTGCTCATGAAAAACCTCGCGTTACCCTCCGGCTGGAAGCTGTTCGCTGCCCTTGCCGGCCTGACCCTGCTGATGACCGGGCTGGCCCTGTCGATGCACCCCGTCGGCTCTGCCGAAGCCCTGCGCACAGCCATCCGCGCCACCGCACGCAGCTCCTTCGCGCTGTTCCTGCTGACGTTTCTCGCCTCCTCGCTGGTGACCCTGTTACCTGGAGTCTTCAGTCGCCAGGTGCTGCGTGAGCGACGCTTCCTCGGGTTGGCCTTCGCCTTCTCCCACACGGTTCACGGGGTACTGATCTACCTCTATGCGCAACGCTTCCCGGAGCTGTTCTGGGCCGGCCGCACCGCAGTGGCCAACATTCCCGGCAGTGTTGGCTACCTGTTCATCCTGCTGCTGACCCTGACCTCGTTCAAAGGCGCCATGCGCCTGCTCGGCGGCCGTCTGTGGCGAGGCCTGCACAGCACCGGCACCTGGGTGCTGGCCGGGGTGTTCTGCCTGTCGTTCTACAAGCGCATCCCGATGGGCGGCTGGTACCCGCTGGCATTCGCCCTGATGTTCGCTGCCATCGTCCTCAAGCTCACCGCCAAGCGCGCTCAACACCTGCGCCGCGCCAAACCTGCCCTTTCCTGCTGAAGCGAGACGTGCACCATGACAACGCTGATCAACCGCACCCTTTCACGCATCGACAACACCGGCAACTGGAGCGCAGACCTGCCCCTTCGGCTGTTCCTGGCCTGGGAGTTCTTCGAATCAGGCCTTGAGAAGTTCAACGGCAACAACTGGTTCGTCGACTTGCAGGCCAACTTCCCCTTCCCGTTCAACGTGCTGCCCGCTGAATTCAACTGGCAACTGTCGATGTGGGCCGAGCTGATCTGCCCGCTGCTCCTGCTGCTGGGCTTCGGTACACGGCTGGCCTCGGTGGTGTTGGCCGTGGTGACGGTCGTCGCGATCGCCTCCGTGCATTGGCCGGCACATTGGTCATCGCTGGCTGAGCTGGCCCAGGGCTATACCATTACCGACCGCGGCTTCGGCAACTTCAAGCTGCCGCTGATCTACCTGGTGGCGTTGCTGCCGCTGATACTCAAGGGATCCGGCCGCCTGAGCCTGGATCATTGGCTGGCCCGTCGCTGGCAGCACGGCTGATCAAGGCCCGCAGAACACAAAGCCCACGCCTGGCAACAGGCGTGGGCTTTGTGTCTTCCCGCAAAGCTTGAGGCGACTCGTCAGGCCGCCCGGGTTCCGATGATCACACCCTGGGCGCGCAACCCTTCAAGCATCGCTTTGCCGCCTTCGAGCAACGCCTCGCCGCCCAGTGCCAGCAAGCGCTCACGCCCGCTGCCCGATGCGTTCAACAGCTGCCACGCCAAGGGTGCCAGGCGGGAAAAGTGCACCTTGAACCCTGCATCGCGGTGCACCAGCAGCAGAGTCGGCACCTCAGGCGCCTGTTCTGGCTGATAGTCAGGGCCGATTCGCTCTACCGGCCATTGATAAGCCAGCACCTGGGCCACACAGGATAGCAGCGGTTCCCCGTCAAGCAGGTCGCCGTGCGGATCGTGTGCGGGGTCCTGCGCATCCGTGAGGCTCAAGTACGCCTCGATCCACTCGTAATGCGCCAGTTCCAGTTGCCAGGGTGCGTCCAGCTCGACACCCTGCAGGTAGTCGATGAAGCCTTCGGCGACCTCGGTGAACATCGGGGTCTGGCTGCGATAGTTGGCATAGAAATCACGCACCCGGGCATGCCAGACCTGATCGCCCAACGTCTTGCGCATCACCGGGAAACCGCCGGCCAGCAGGCCCTCGATGGCCCCGTAGAACAGCTCGCGGTAGACCTTCAACCGCCGCTCCTCGATACCGGGTGGCGCCGGATGACGCTGCGGGTCGCGCAGGTGACGGGCCAGGGTGAATTGTTGCTCGCGCAGTTCAGTCATGGCGCAACCCTCCGGCAGCCTGTTGCAGCGCCCGGATGCGTGCAGTCTCGGCGAGCAGCTCGGCCATGGGCGGGTAGTTGAAGTCGCGTTCCAGTACGGTCGGCTGATTGCCGAAGCGCTGGCACGCAATCGAGAACAGCGTCCATACATCTTCCTTCACCGCAGCGCCGTGGGTGTCCACCTTCAAGTCCGCTGCCTCGTCGTAGTGCCCCGCCACATGCATGCCAACCACTCGCTCGCGCGGCAGCCCTTCGAGGAAGGTCAATGCGTCGTACCGGTGATTGCAGGCATTGACGAAGACATTGTTGACGTCCAGCAACAGGTCACAGTCGGCTTCCTCGAGCACCGCGCAGATGAACGACAACTCGCTCATCGCCTGGTAGGGCGCGGCGTAGTAGCTGATATTTTCCACGGCGATGCGCCTGCCCAGGCAATCCTGGGCCTGACGGATACGCGCAGCGACATGGCGGACCGCTTCGTCGGTGAAAGGGATCGGCATCAGGTCGTAGAGGTGACCGTCATCGCTGCAATAGCTCAGGTGCTCGCTGTACAGCTTCACCTGGTAACGGTCCATGAAGCGCCGGGTGCCATCGAGCAGCTTCAAGTCCAGCGCCTCCGGCCCGCCCAGCGACAGTGACAAGCCATGGCAGGCGATTGCGAAACGTTCGGCGAGCTGCGCCAGCCCATGGCCGAAGGCGCCACCGACATTGATCCAGTTCTCCGGGGCGCACTCGAGGAAGTCCACGGTGCCCGGCTCCAGTTTCAGCAGTTCAGCCAGCAGGCCGCGGCGCAAGCCAAGGCCGGTGAGCAAGGGTTCGGAATGCATGGGGAAAGTCTCCGCAGGGGCCGGAAACGACCGCGGGGCAAGCCGCCTCCCGTTGAACGATGGAAGATGGCTTGCCCCGCGCGCTAACCGGCGAAAAGTCAGATGTTTCGAATGAGACGGCAGAGCGGCGGGAGAAGATTGCAGATGGCGGTCATGGCGAAGCTCCACGTCGGTCGAAAGGTCAGCTCATTTCGCCGCAGTGGTGTGTCCCCGATGTATCGAGAAGCGAGGGAATTTGTATGGCAATCGGTCACCGGGGCCCGCTGATACAGTGGGATACAAAAACGCCGGTCTGCAAAGACCGGCGCTGGCGGTTCAGTCGTCCAGTGGCTTGGGCGGTGCTGCCGGCTTGGCCGGTTTGGCGGCCTTGCCAGTTTCTTTCGCCTTGGGCTCCGAGGCCGGGGCAGCGGCTACCGGCTCGGGGGCAGCAATGGCTTTCTCTGCCGCCGGCAGTTCGTCAACGGCCTTGAAAATCGCCTGCGGGTCGATCTTCTCACCGCTTTCATCATCCTTGAGCATGTGGCGCTCGCCATCCTTGCCGATCAGGATCACCTTGGTGCCCTTGCTCGCGCCAAGCTTGAGTTCGCGGATCAGCGCCATGGTGGTCTGCTGCTCGAGGTTCTTGTCTTCGCGTTTACCCATCATCTGGGCGACGCTGAACAGCACCAGCTTGCGATCCTTGAACCCGGCCTGGGTGGCCGGATCCTTCATGGCCTCCTCCAACCCGCGCAACGTCGGGTCGGCGCTGCTGGGGGCGATCACGACCAATGGCCGTGCCTTGCCCAGCTCCTTGGCCAGGGGCGCATCGCTGTCGGCAGCCAGCAGCGGGGCAGCGACGGCAAGCAGAGTGGCGAGGGTCAGTGACCGGACGAGCATGTGTATCTCCTTGTTCTCTCGATATATCAATGACTACAGATCATAGAGAAAGATCCGACACGGAGCCTAAACCACCTGAAGTGGAACATGCGCTGTGCAAAGGTAACTTCCGGTGTCCAGGCCTTCGCTCGGGACGTGCGGAAATGCCCGCCCCCCACTGCAGAGCATAGCCCAACAATGAACGCTGGCACCCTCGCCTCTCAGCCCATGCCGCTGCCACGGCTCGGCCCCGGCTGCGGCTCGGAAGTCGGCGGTGTTACCTGCGACGGGTTCTGCGCCAGCGCCGTTCGGGTCAGTTCGATGATGCGTGCCTGCACCGCCGCATCGTGCTCGGTCGACAACAGGTCCATCGTTTCGCGAAAGGTCTGGGAATCCATGCCAGTGCCCAAGGCGCGCATGCGCTCGGCAAATTCGCCATCGGCCAAGCGCATCTGAAGGCTGGCACGCTGCTCGCGCAGTTGTCGGTCGATATCCGCGTGCCGCTGCAGATGGGCCTCCAGGGCATCCCCCGTCAGGCCGCCGCGTTGAAGGTCAAGCTCGGCGGACTGAGCCTGAAGTCGTTGAACCTCGATACTCAAGGCTTGCACGGTATCGTCATAGGACCGGGTGCCTGTCGAGTCATCGCCAGCCATCTCCTGAGCCACCTCGATACGCTCGAAGAACGGCCTCTTGATGGCGTCGAATTCCTCTTGATGGCTGTTCTTGAGGTGCTCGGTCCAGAATTCACGCATGAACAGCGACTCGACCATGGCCTGCTCGGTTTCCCCCTCGCGCAGCCGCCGGCGGGCCGCAGCCAAACGCTCAGGGTTCAAGCCGGCAGTCTGCTGGTAGGCGATGTCTGACGGCTGTGCAGGCAGATCGAACTCATCGCGCAACATGACCCGGTAGGCCAATTCGACCTCGATTTCATCGGGGTCGCTCCCCGCGACCACACGACCGGCAATGTCATCGACGGCAATCCGTTCGATTTCATCCAGGCGCCACAGCTGCCGCCCCAGGTGCACCAATGCCGCATCCTGGGCACCGCCCCGGGCGTCAACCAGTGCCTTCCAGACCAGCATGCGCACTTCCAGCCGACTGAAGTTCCCGATGACACTGTCCTGGCAGGTCCTGGGCAACATCGCCTGGGTGAACAGTTCCTCGCGCAACTGCTCATGCTCGCGCATCGCCAGAATCATGCTGTTCACTCGCCGCCCAAGGTCTGTGCCGTGATTGCGAAAATCCAGCGTTTCGGGCAGGCGGCGCAACAGGTCCATGAAATCGGCGCTGCCCGGCGCCTCGGCCAGCCCATTCCAATGCTCGTCGAACAGTGCGGTGGAACCTGCATCGATCACCTGTCTCCAGATACCGCGTGCTCTGTCGAGCGTAGCAGCGACATCCCCCGCTTGATCGCCGGCATTCTCGGCTTCCAGCTCCTCTTCAACCATCAGTTGATGACGAATCATGAAGCTGCGCAGGCGCTGGGTAGAGGTGGCGCTCAGCGGGTTATCGCTCAACAGCACCGAGCGGGCATACCACCTAGGGGCACTGAAGAAGTGGTCGGGAAGTTCGACAATTGCGTTGTGACGCAGGTCAGCGATCGCCAGAGAGCCGCGACTCAGCAAACCGTCAGGCAACTGGCTGATTCCGGTGTGCGCCAGCTGAAGGGAGCTCAGATGTGGCATGCTTGCCACGGAAAAACTACGCCCCAACGGGTTGTACGACAAATCCAGTAACCTCAGATGCGTCAGTTGCAACAGCGTGGCTGCCTGGCGATCGTCCAGCACGATCCGATTGCCGGTGAGGTCCAGTTCCCGCAGTCGCGAGAGGTGACGTAACCGCGGCGGCAGGCGGGTAAGCCTGTTGCTGGGTAACTCGAGGACTTCCAGGCGACCGAACGCCCGCATGAAGGTGCTGGGAATCTCGGTCAAGCCAATGCCGCGCAACGACAACGACACCACATGATCGAAACTGACCTGTTGCGCAATCTCCGGGAGCGACTGCAATGACACGGCCCACAGGTTCAGACGTTGACCGATCACGCGCCCGAACTGGTCGTACACTCTGGGCAGGGTGCGCCGCCAGGCCGCGAGCAAGGCATCGCGCAGGTAGGCTCGCTCTCCACGGGCGCTCAGGCCGCCAGGCTGATTGGCCCACAACTGCAGGTGCGTCTCCAGCAAAGCCATCTCATCCTCTAGCCGAGTCAGCTCGATGTGAATGTTTGTGCCGCTGTTGCCGAGCATGACCAGCCAGGTTCGCACCTCGTTGTCGCTCAGGTTCGGGTACAGGTTACGCACCCTGCCGAACAACGGCCGGCATCGCCCACGTCCGGCGCCGCGACCGCTCAACGGGTAACCGACCCGCCCATCCGCCAGACGTTGCGGCGCCCGGAACCAGCCTGCAGAGGCGCGCTTGCCGAGCATCCCCACCACTTGCGAGCGACGGGCCGCCGTCGCGCGCGCCAGGGTCACACGCAGGTTGTGGGCCAGGGGCTCGGTCAACCACAGGGCCTCCCGCTGCCCGTCGTCCACCGCGCCACTCAGGACGTCGAACAGTTCGCCTTCCTTGAGCACCACCTCTGTTGCACCGTCGAGCAACTGGAAATGCCCATCGGTGTGAACCAGGGTCAGTGTGCGAACGGCCTGTGCGCGGTCTATCGACAGCAGTACCGGGCCGTCCGCCGAGCCCTCGCACAAGCGCCAGGCCACGTTGCGCGAAGCACCTGGTAGTGTGTCCAGCACTTGCAGCGCAACGCGGGCAAGATCGGCATTCTGGCTGGCATCCAGGTACAACCCTTCGAACACCCGGGCCACCCTGATACGCCACACCGCAGCGCCCGCCTGAGAGGCAAGGTCCATCGCCACCCGGCCGTTGTCCAGCAAGCGCCCACGATCGACCACACTGGCTTCGCGCAACAGTTGCGAGGCCGCCCGACTGTGCAGTGAAGAGAACTGTCGGCACAGACGCTCGACGCCCGCGTCTCCGGTTGGCTGCTCCAACGCATACAACTGCTCGAACAGACGCCTGCGTTCGGACCAGATCAGCTCCGCCAATGCCTGATCGGAAGCATCAGCGCCGCCGGACAGCAACCGTGCCTGACCGAGTACAGCCTCGTCGGTGGCTATGATCCCACTGCGCAATTGGCTGACCACTCGACGGATGCGCAGGTCCAGCCGATAGCGGACGACACTGTCCAGCCATTCGCCATCGGCCACACGTCCCTCGACATGGACCGCGCGCAGATGCTGCGGTTGTATGTCGTGGGCGAGCAGGATTTCGTCGATCTGGTCGTCGTCCAGCTCGGCAAAGTCATGCCCCAGGCGCCGGAACGAACGCCGAGGCTCATCCCACTCCAGTGGTTGCTCCCACCACAGCCGCCAGCCGCCCGCACCATTGTGTCTGAGCACAGGCGCGTGGTTGTCGTCACCCTGCAAGCGCCAGCGCTGATCGCTACCCTGCGCAACCCGATAGTGCTGGCCATCCATTTCAATCCAGCAACCTTCGCCAGCACGGTATACACCTTGGTCGTCACGCAGCGCCCCGGCAGGCGGCGCATTGCGAAATGGCGTGAGGTCCTCCTTCCATAGCCGCGTGCTGCCGTCCTCCAGCCGGACCGGCAATAGGCTATCGACCAGCGCCGAACGGCTCCAGGCCGCTCGCGCCACCTGCGCACCTGCCGCCGTGACTGCAATCATGGCTACATCGCCGGCGACGTTGAGCAGGTGATCGAGGGCCTCGCTGCTATCCCCCTCGTGCCAGGCCTCGACACCGTGGTAGACCTCACCCAGCAGTTCCCATGCGGTCACTGCGAGCAACACCGCGCCCAGGGCCGGCACGAAGAGCCCCGCTATATTGAGCAAAGCCCAGCCTTCTGCGGACAAGCGCCGATCGTGCTCGCGCCGGACCTGTTCATCCACCGCAGCCGAGGGCACGGCAATCATCGCCGCATCGGCCTTGACCTGCGCAATGCGCGCACGGCCCAGCGCACTGAACAGCGAGCCTTCCAGGGTACTGGCAGTAGCCTGGTCGGTGATCTCCCAGGGGTGCATATGCTCTTCCAGTGCAATGTTCGCCAGGTCCGACACCCCCTGGTAGCCCGAAACAACGGCGGAAAAGAACGACTGCGCATCGCGGCGCAACACAAAGCGGCTGAAGAAACGCTGGTACCCGGGCAGGCGCAGGCGCTTGCCCAGGTCATTGGCAAAGTGGCGCAGGTCGGGGAATGCGCTCCACGGAGTCGTCGGATCGCCCGGAATATGGACCAGCACGCGGTAGCTGGAGCTGTACAGCGGGCTGAAGATCTCGTCACGAACATCCAGCACCACGATCTGCTCCAGGGTGCACGCCAGCAGGCTCAGGCGCTTGCACTGCACCGGACGTCCTTCGAAGGTCAACGAGGCTTTCTGCGCGCAGAGATTGTGCACCAGCAGGTATTCGTCCTCGCTCAGAACACCTTTGAGCCGCGCAACGCAGGCATCAGCCAGCATGCCGTAGCGATGGGCCCGGCCGAACACCGATTCGGCGGCAGCGCCCGAATGGCTGTCCTGCTCCAGCACGGTGTGCAAATGGCGCTGGTATTGACCGCCCAGGTCCACAGACCGGCACAATGCAGCGAAACGGCGCGCGTTGGGCAGCCGGGCAGATGCATTGCGAGGATCGCTTAGCCGGTTGCCGGGTAACTGCCCGCCGTCCTCGGTTTCCTCCTCGCGGAAATTGCGCAGCGCCGCCTCGACCAGGGGCATTTGCGTGTACACCGGCTCCGTCACCGGGTAACCGATGGGTATCGAGGTGAGCACTGGCTCGCGGTGACCACGACGAAACTGCAACGCGCGGACATCGAACGGCCCATCGACATGGGGCCTGAGGGCCTCGGCCAAACGCGTTTCGGCAAAGCTGTCCAGGGCGTCCAACTGCCCCATGATGGCTTGGGCCCGCGCCTGGAAATACACGCTGAGCCTCATCGCCTCGTACAGGTGCTTGACCTGCTCCGGGGAAGCCTTGCGTAGCCAGTCCGGCAAACGCTGACCAATCACGGCGTCCTGATGCAGTGCGTGAACATCAGGGACGGCGGTGGCGTCTTGTTCGTGCTGTACGCGGGGGGTCGTCATGGCGTAGCGCTCCTTGGAAAAGAAGCGCAGGCTAGGTGGCAGCGGCCATGCTCGGGCAGTAGATAGATGCCACCCCGGCGGCAGCCGCCCCCCCTCAGAAGAGCAGGAGCTGGCGATCGGTCAGGCTGGCGAAGTCATCCCCCACGAACGGCAGGATCGCATCCGCCACCGGCTGCAACTGACGGCTCAGGTAGTGCTCGTGATCGACTGGCGACTGCAGGTTCTCCAGGGGCTCCGGGCCAGCCGTGGTGATGACGTAGCTGATCCAGCCGCCGCGCTGGTATTGCAGCGGGCGCCCCAGGCGCAAATTGTATTCATCGGCAAGACGCGCGGCGCGCACATGGGGTGGCACGTTGCGTTGGTAGTCCTGCAACGGACGACGCAAGCGCTTGCGATACACCAGCAGTTCATCCTGCTCGCCCAGCAGCGTGCGTCGTACATAATCGCGCACATAGTCGCGATAGGGCTGGCCACGGAAAATCCGGCCATACAGTTCCTGCTGGAACTGCCGGGCCAGCGGCGACCAATCGGTGCGTACCGACTCCAGCCCTTTGTAGACTACCTCGTCCTGACCGTCGGCGCGCTGCACCAACCCGGCATAGCGCTTCTTGCTGCCCTCCTCGGTGCCGCGGATGGTCGGCATCAGGAAGCGCCGGTAGTGGGTTTCGAACTGCAGCTCCAACGCACTGTGCAGGCCCATCTCCTGGCGCAGGTGTTCGCGCCACCACTGGTTGACCTCGGCCACCAGTGCACGCCCGATACACGTCGCCTGATCCTCGTCATGCGCGCCCTTGAGCCAGACGAAGGTGGAGTCGGTGTCGCCATAGATCACGTCATAACCACGTGCTTCGATCAAGGCGCGGGTCTGGCGCATGATCTGGTGCCCGCGCAGGGTGATCGACGAGGCCAGGCGCGGGTCGAAGAACCGGCAACCGCTGGAGCCAAGCACACCGTAGAAGGCGTTCATGATGATCTTCAGGGCCTGGGACAACGGGGCGTTACCCGCTTTCTTCGCCGCCTCGCGATTCTGCCAGACGCGCTCGACGATGGCCGGCAAAGCGTGGCGGGTACGCGAGAAGCGAGCGCCACGAAAGCCCTCGACCGAGCTGGCCTGATCGGGCTCACGCAAGCCTTCCACCAGCCCCACCGGGTCGATCAGGAAGGTACGGATGATCGATGGATACAGACTCTTGTAGTCCAGCACCAGCACCGACTCGTAAAGGCCTGGCTGCGAGTCCATGACGAACCCGCCCGGGCTGGCCTCCCCCTCGCGGCTGCCCAGGCTCGGCGCGACGAAGCCCAGCCGGTGCATGGCCGGGATGTACAGGTGACAGAACGCCGCCACCGAGCCGCCGCTGCGGTCCACCGGCAGGCCAGTCACCGTGGCACGTTCAAGAAGGAAGTCGAGCAGCCGGGTGTGCTCGAAGATGCGGGTGACCAGCTCGCAATCCTTGAGGTTGTAGCGCGCCAGGGCCGGCTTGTCCTCGGCGAACATCCGGTTGATCTCATCCATGCGCTGGTAGGGGGTGTCGATAGCCTTGCCTTCCCCCAGCAGGGTCTGGGCAACGTTTTCCAGACTGAACGAGGGGAAGCTCCAGGTCGCCGAGCGCAGGGCCTCGATGCCGTCGATCAACAGCCGCCCCGGCGCGTCGGCGAAGAAATGCGTACGGCTGCCATGCTCGCGCAGGGTCATCGGCGCACCGTCGCGACCCAGGCACAGAGGCACCTGCAATTGCCGAGCGTGATCGTGAAGGATGCGCAGGTCGAACTGCACCAGGTTCCAGCCGATGATCGCGTCCGGATCATGGCGTGCCAACCAGTGGTTGAGGCATTCGAGCAACTGGCCACGGTCGGCGCAGTAGTGCAGGTCGAAATCCTCTCCCTGCGCCTGGCCGTTGGCAGGGCCGAGCATATAGACCTGACGCTGGCCGCACCCCTCCAGCGCGATGCTGTACAACTCGCCACGTTCGCTGGTCTCGATATCCAGAGACACCAGGCGCAGGCTCGGTCGGTAGTCCGGATGAGGCTTGAGCTGTGCATCCACGACCGCTCCCTGGGCATCGACACGACCACCGAACGACACCGGCGCGGTAATGAAGCGCTCCATCAGATAGCGCTCCGGCGGCCGGATATCAGCCTCCAGCACCTCGACGCCGGCCGTGCGCAGGCGTTTGTCCAAGGCCATCAGCTGGCGGTGTTGGCGGCAGTACAGGCCCATGACCGGCCGCTGCTGAAAGTCGCGCAGCTCAAGGGGGCGCAACTCTGCGCCCGGCTCATCGGCGAGCAACAGTTGCGCGTGGGCGGCCTGCTGTGCGGGCACGAACGCCACCGAAACCTGCGCGCCCAGGCGCACGCGCCGGGGGCCCTGGTCGGTGGCCAGCCAGAACTCCACGCACGTGCCGTCGGGGGTGTCATGCCAATGACGGGTCAGGACAAAACCCTGCTGCAGCTCCACATGGACCTCACACACTTGATCAAGCGCGGATTCTACTCGCTTTGCGCAAGCCTCGGGACGCCCCGCGATCCTGCAACCCACGGAGGAATGTGAAAAATTTGGCGATTTTTTTGGCATACCACGCTTTCGGACCACGACAAATCCTGACACACTTATTGCTAATCATTCTCATAAGTACTAGCAACAAGGATATCTGGCATGACCCCTGCTGCTCCGCCTCGTCGTTTCGCGCCCAACCTGTTGACCCTGGCCATCTGTATCAGCACCTTGCCCCATGCCATGGCCGACGACCAGCAACCACCCGGAACACTGGAACTGGGCGCCACCGAGATCACTGACAACCGGCTGGGCAGCACCACCGAAGGCAGCACGTCCTACACCACCGGCGCCATGAACACCGCGACCAAGCTGCCGTTGACCATGCGCGAGACGCCACAGGCGGTCACGGTGATCACTCGTCAGCGCATGGACGACCAGAACATGACCAGCATCAACGACGTGGCCCGCTACACCCCTGGGCTGTTCCTCAACCAGTCCAGCGGCCCCGGCCGCCAGAGCTACACCGCCCGGGGCTTCGACGTCGACAACCTGATGTACGACGGCATCCCGAGCGCCTATACCGGATCGGTGGTTGGCGCCCAACCCAACCTGGCGATGTTCGACCGCGTCGAAGTGGTCCGCGGTTCTACCGGTCTGGTCACAGGCGCCGGTACACCATCAGCGGCCATCAACCTGGTGCGCAAGCGCCCGCTGGCCGAGCAGAAAGTCACCGTGACCGGCGCGGCCGGGAGCTGGGACAACTACCGTGGCGAACTCGACGCCTCCAGCCCGCTCAACGACAGCGGCACCCTGCGCGGCCGAATCGTGACCTCCTACCGCGATGCCAACGGGTTCCGTGATGGCCAGGAAGAAAACCACGGGCTGTTCTATGCCATCAGCGAAGCCGACCTGAGCGATGACACCACCTTGACCCTGGGCTTTTCACACCAGAAGGACAAGACCAATTTCTTCTGGGGCGCGATCCCCACCGACCTCAGCGGCCATCACCTGGATGTGTCGCGTTCGTACAACCCCGGCACCGACTGGGAAGACAAGGACCAGGAGATCAACACCCTCTTCGCCGAAGTGCGCCAGCACCTGGCAAACGACTGGAAACTGCAGGTCAACGCCAACTACAGCGAGCAGAACGCACTGTTCCGCGGTTCTTACCAGTCGCGCTGGAACACTGCCAAGACCTTGAGCAGGACGGTCTACCAGTCCGCGCACGACGAAAACCAGCTGGGCCTGGACGCCTTCGCCAGCGGCCCCTTCGAGCTGCTGGGCCGCACCCATGAACTGGTGCTGGGTGCCAGCAAGCGCATCTACGACATGAACAAGCGCGACTACAGCCCCTATGACACCAACTATCCGCTCGACGGCGGCAAGCCGAACTTCCTGCACACCGGAAACAGTCGCTACCTGATCAACCAGGAAGGCGTCTACGCCACCACCCGCCTGAGCCTGGCCGACCCGCTCAAGCTGATTCTCGGGGGGCGCCTGGACTGGTACGACTACGACCAGCGCGACAGCAACGACGGCGACTACAAGGTGACCCGCAACGTCACCCGCTACGGCGGCCTGATCTATGACCTGGACGAGCATCACTCGGTGTATGTGAGCTACACCGACATCTTCACCCCGCAGAGCGGCAAGGACGTTTCCGGCAAGCCGATCATCCCGATCGTCGGCAAGAACTATGAAGTCGGCATCAAGGGCGAATACTTCGACGGTGCATTGAACGCCAGCCTTGCGGTGTTCCGTATCGATCAGGAAAACCGCCAGGTCGAGATCGGTGCGGCCAACTGCCCGCAGATGACCTGCTACGAAGCCTCGGGCGAGGTCCGCAGCCAGGGTATCGATTTCGAGCTGCAGGGCGCACTGACCGACCATTGGCAGATCGGCACCGGCTACACCTACGCGCGCGTGCACACCATCAAGGACGAGAAGAACCCGGCCAGCGTCAACAAGCCGCTCAAATCCGACACGCCCGAGCACCAGTTCAAGCTGTTCACCACCTACCGCTTCCAGGGCCCGCTGGAGAAGCTGCGGGTGGGCGGTGGCATCACCTGGCAGAGCCGCATGTACAACGACATCCCGGTCGATGGCGGCAACTATCGGCTGGTACAGGGCAGCTACGCGGTCACCGACCTGCTGGCCGGCTACCAGGTCAACCAGCATCTGGACCTGCAGCTCAACGCCAACAACATCTTCGACAAGAAGTACTACTCGTCCATCTCCAAGTCGGTGGACTACGGCGGCGACACCTTCGGCGATCCGCGCAACCTGATGCTGACGGCCAAGTACAGCTTCTGACCCTCGCGGGCTGGCAGGCAAGGCCTGTCAGCCCCGGATTGCCCGCTCGATCGTGGCGATGTCGATCTTGTCCATCTCCATCATCGCCTCGAACGCCCGTTTGGCTGCCGCGCGGTCGCTACCGCCGACCGCGTCGGTCAGCACTCGCGGGCTGATCTGCCACGACAGCCCCCATTTATCCTTGCACCAGCCGCACACGCTGGCCTGGCCACCGTTATCGATGATCGCGTGCCAGTAGCCGTCGGTCTCGGCCTGGTCGTCGGTGGCCACCTGGAACGAAAACGCCTCGGAGTGCTTGAACGCGGCCCCGCCATTGAGACCCAGGCACGGAATGCCCATCACGATGAACTCCACCGTAAGCACATCACCCTCCTTGCCCGAGGGGTAGTCGCCCGGCGCCTTGTGCACGGCGAGCACACGGCTGTCGGGGAAGGTAGCGGCGTAGAACTTCGCCGCCGCCTCGGCATCGCTGTCGAACCACAGGCAGATGGTGTTCTTGCTGGGCATGGCAGGCCCCCGGATCGGTGGATGATCCTGAGCAGTCTAGCCGGGCCCGTGACCACTGGCCGACGAGGGCGACACACGGATAGCTCAGAATTTTCCTACCCATAAAACGGAAAGCGTGAAGTCGAAATTGGGACTTCCCCGTCGCAACATTGCCACCACGGCTGATTGATGGCCGTTAGAAAGTCTCTGGCATATCAACGACAAGGAAGCCTCACATGGACATTCGCACGCTGCCGGGCAACGACGCCTGGGATTACGGTATCAGCCTCGACAAACACATCGTCTGCAGCGTGCCGGTCGGCGAAAACGCCCAGGGCTACATGCAGTTCGACACCACCCGCACCGCCATCGGCGAGGCGGTGTTCCAGCTCAAGTACCGCGACGACTACGACCTGGTGGACTTCCTCGCAGAATCTGTCGTCCAGGCGATACAGAATGTCCCGGTGGATGTCGTGCTGCCCATGCCCGCCAGCCGCCAGCGTACTCGCCAGCCCGTGCACGCGGTGGCAGAACGGGTAGCCCAGTTGCTGGAGCTCGAGTACTGCGACCAGACACTGATCAAGCACAGCAGCACCGTCGCAATGAAAGACCTGGCGACCTATGAAGAGCGCTGCGCTGCACTGCAAGGTTGCTTTGTCACCCAAGACAAACTCCACCCGTGCAATGTCCTGCTGCTCGACGACCTGTTCGACACTGGGGCCTCGCTGGAAGCCGCCTGTACCGCCCTGCGCGGATACGCTAGCATCCGCTCAATTGCAGTCGTCACCCTTACACGGAGGCATTGATGCCGAAGGTTTTCATCTCCGGCTCGATCACGCTCAAGCGCCTCGACCCTCAGGTCGAGGCGCGACTCGACAATATCGTTGCCAGTGGCCACGAAGTGCTGGTCGGTGATGCCGCAGGCGTGGACAAATGCGTGCAGCAGTATTTCGCCAAACGCCAGTACGCCGCTGTCACGGTGTACTGCACCGGTGACACGCCTCGCCACAATCTTGGTGCATGGCCACTCGTGGCTGTCTGCCCACCCGCCAATGCCAAGGGCCGCGCGTTTTACACTGCCAAGGACCTGGAAATGGCAGAAGCCGCCGATTTCGGCCTGATGATTTGGGACGGCAAAAGCCCCGGCACCCTGAGCAATGTCTTCGAACTGCTGGACAGAGCCCGAAAGTCGGTGGTTTACCGCCAGGCGACGGGATTGTTCTGCAACGTCCATGGCCTGGACGACCTGCAGGCACTCATCGCCCAGATGGACGAGTCGGCACGCCTGGAGGCCGACAAGAAGGTTGGCTTGTCCAGGCGGATCGAGCGGCTCTCGAGGAAGGCCGAAGACCCGGCAGTCATTCGCCAGCAGATCGATGAACACCTTGCGGCCATCGCCCGTCACCAGCGCCGGGTAGCCGAGTTGCAGGCGATGCTGGACGCGGCATCCACCGGCGCCGACCTGTTCTCCTGACCGCGACCGGCCAGGCGCCGGTTGCCTCTGGAGTCTTTGAACATTCAGCCAGCACACGACTCAATACAGGATTGACGCCCTTTTCGGACATCCGTACGATTTATTCGTACACCCGTACGAAACCTTTCCAACGAGTCTGTACCATGCCCGCCAACTACCGCCTGGCCCGCTACGCCTTGTATCTGCTGTTTCTGCTCCCTGGCCTGACCCTCGCCAGCTGGGTCACCCGCACCCCTGCCCTGCGCGACGGCCTGTCGGCCTCCACCGAACAGATGGGGATGATCCTGTTCGGATTTTCAGCCGGAGCGATGTGCGGGATTCTCAGTGCCGGACGCCTGATCGCCCGCTTTGGTGCACACCGGATGATGCGCACCGGCCTGCTCGGGCTGTCCGCAGGCATGCTGGTGCTGGCCGGCAGCAGCGAGTTGAACAGTGCCTGGTGCGCCTTTGCCGGGCTGTTCATCTACGGCATCGGCATGGGTTGGGCGGATATCGCAGTGAACATCGAAGGTGCAGCCGTGGAGCGGGAAATCGATGCACCGATCATGACTACCCTGCACGGTTTCTTCAGCCTCGGCAC
Organism: Pseudomonas wayambapalatensis; assembly: GCA_014268975.2. Classification (GTDB taxonomy): domain Bacteria; phylum Pseudomonadota; class Gammaproteobacteria; order Pseudomonadales; family Pseudomonadaceae; genus Aquipseudomonas; species Aquipseudomonas wayambapalatensis. Next base: position 3,202,813 of record CP077096.1, read on the forward strand.
CCTGGTGGGCGCGCTGGCCGGCATGGGCATGACCGCGCTGCAGGTGCCCCTGGACCTGCATCTGATCGTCGCCGCACTGCTTTCGGCCGTGGTGACCCTGGCCCTTGCCCCTCACGCCCCTCGGGCCAGTGAAGGAGCAGCGAATCAACCGACAACGCAGACAGCCGAGTTTGCCTGGGGCGCCCTGCTCAGCGACCGACGCCTGTTGCTGATCGGCTTCGTGGTGCTGGCCATGGCGCTGGCCGAGGGTGCAGCCAATGACTGGCTGCCGCTGCTGATGATCGACGGCCACGGATTCGCAGAAACCACCGGCACGCTGATCTACCTGGTATTCACCCTGGGCATGACCCTGGGTCGATTCGCCGGTGCGCCGGTGGTGCGCCGCTTTGGCAGGACGCTCACCTTGCGCGCCAGCGCACTGCTTGGCGCAGCCAGCCTGGCATTGGTGGTGTTCTGCGACGTGCAGTGGATCGCCGCAGCCGCCGTGATGCTCTGGGGCATTGGCGCATCGCTGGGTTTTCCCCTGGCGATCTCGGCAGCCGGGGAAAGTGGTGCTCACAGCGATCAACGGGTCAGGCTGGCGGCAACGGCAGGTTACCTGGCGTTTCTGGTCGGCCCGCCCCTGCTGGGCTTTATCGGCGAACATCATGGCTTGCGCCTGGCGATGCTGCCGGTCCTGACACTGGTGGCCCTGGCGTTCGTCGTGGCGTCGGCGCTGCGCGAGCAAGCCGCTTTGCCTGTCGATACCTGCGAAAAGACCGGTTGAGGGGCTATCTTGAGGGGCTATCGCCGCGCCGCCAGCAAGCCAAGCCCTGCGCATCCCAGCAACGATGCGCTGATCCGGTTGAACAGCCGCCGTGGCCGCGGCTGGTTGAACCAGCGCTGCAGGTAGGCACCCAGCGCCGCATAGATCGCGATCGCCGCCCATTCCAGCAACAGGAACCACAACCCCAGCCACAGGAACTGCTCGCTCACCGGGGTGGTACTGCCGACCGACACGAACTGCGGCAGGAAGGCGGTGAATATGAGGATCGCTTTCGGGTTGCCCGCCGCCACCCAGAACTCCTGGCGTGCCAGGCCCCAGGTGCCGCGCGACTGCCCGCCGGCATGGGCCACCTCTGCCACGGGCGCCCGCCACAATTGCCAGGCGATATAGAACAGGTAGCCCGCGCCCATGAGCTTGATGCTCAGGAACAGGTATTCGCTGGTATGCAGCACCACCGCCAGCCCCATCGCCGCCAAGGTGATCATGCCGCTGAAGGCGAGGATACGCCCGCCCCCCGCCAGGCAGGCAGTGCGCAAGCCGTGGCGGCTGGCGTTGTGCAGCGACAGTAGGTTGTTAGGCCCCGGCGCCATGTTCAAGGCGAAACAGGCGGGGATGAACAGCAGCAGGCTCGACAGGTCCATTTTTTTCTCCATGCGGACCCGGGTAGCCTTACCCCCTGGCGCCATGGGGTCAAGCACAGTGGAGCAGTCATTCGCCGGCACAGTGAGTGCGGGGCTGCCACGCAGCCCCTGCCCGCCTCAGATCCTGCGTCGTGCCTTCAGCCCCGGGATGGTGGTGGCCGCGATCTCGACCTGCGGCTTGTCCCACCCGGTACTGGCCGCCAGGCCCGCCAACGTGGGCTGGCGGAACAAGGTACGTGCGTCGGCCTGCAACCCCGCCTGGCGCATGCGCGCCACCAGATTCACCGCCAGCAGTGAATGCCCGCCCAGTTCGAAGAAGTTGTCGTCCCGACCAACCTGCTCGACCTTCAGCACCTCGCTCCAGATCTGCGCCAGGGTCTGCTCCAGTGCGTTGCGTGGCGCCGTGTAGACGCGGCTGATCACCGATTCCGCACCAGGCTCAGGCAGCACCTTGCGGTCGATCTTGCCGTTGGGGCTGAGCGGCATGTCGGCCAGGGCGACGAAGGCCGAGGGCACCATGTACTCCGGCAGCCGCGCCAGCAGGTGGCTGCGCAACGTATCCAGTGCCGGGGCGGGTTGCCCCTCCCGGCAGGTGAAGTAGGCGACCAGACGCTCGTCGCGCACCAATACCACGCTCTGGCCCACAGCGGGATGCCCGGCCAGCAGGGCCTCGATCTCACCCAGCTCGACGCGCAGACCACGCAGTTTGACCTGGAAGTCGTTGCGCCCGAGGAACTCCAGCTCGCCTTCCTCGCGGTAGCGCACCAGGTCCCCGGTGCGGTACAGCCGATCGCCCTCGACGAACGGGCTGTCGATGAAGCGCTCGGCCTGCAGCACCGGCAACCCCAGGTAGCCGCGTGCCACACCGACGCCGCCGATGTGCAACTCACCTGCCACGCCGAGTGGCACCGGTCGATCATGGGCATCCAGCACGTAGAGCCGGGTGTTGGCGATCGCCCGGCCGATCGGCGGTGGCGTGCTCGGCAGCGGTTGATCCGGTTCGAGCGTCCAGGCCGTGCTGTCGACCGTAGCCTCGGTGGGCCCATAAACGTTGTGCAAGCGCACCTGCGGCAGGCGCTGGCGCAAGCTGGCAGCCAGCGTCAAGGTCAACTCACCCCCGCCACAGAAGATGTCGGTCAGGCTCGTACAGCGTTCGACGCCCGGCTGCTCGAGAAACTGGTGCAACAATGCCGGGACGAACTTGATCGTGGTGACCTGGCGAGCCTGGACCAGCTGGACCAGGTAAGCCGGATCGCGATGACCGTCAGGGCGGGCCAGCACCAGGCGCAAGCCTGCGCACAACGGCCAGAACAACTCCCAGACCGAACCGTCGAAGCTGAACGGCGCACGCTGCAACAGCGCATCGCCCGGACGCGGCGGGCAGATGGTCGAGCCCCAGTGCATGAGGTTGCCCAGCCCGCGGTGCTCGATCATCACGCCCTTGGGCATGCCGGTCGAGCCGGAGGTGTACATCACGTAGGCAAGGTTCGAAGGCGTCAGTGTCGGCACCTGAGGGGCCTGGGCAGGCTGCGCTTGCCAGACACCCTGATCGAGATCCACCAGCGGCACCGCCAACGGATCGAACAGGCCACGTGTGGCCCCGTGGACCAGCACTGCCAGCGGTGTACTGTCCTCGACCATGTAGCGCAGGCGTTCATCCGGGTAACCAGGATCCAGCGGCACGTAGGCACCGCCGGCCTTGAGCACGCCCAGCAGCCCGACCAGCAGCGACAGGCCGCGCTCGATGCAGACGCCGACTCGCGTGTCAGGCTGTACGCCCAGGGCCACCAGGTGATGGGCCAGGCGGTTGGCCTGCTCGTCGAGTTCACGGTAGCTCAGCGTCGCCTCGTCGGTCTGCAGCGCCACGGCATCGGGCGTGCGCAGCACCTGGGCCTGGAACAGCGCCGGCAGGGTCTTGTGCATCAATTCATGGGGCTCCTCGGTGGCATTGAAGTCGTGCAGCAGCCGGTGCAGCTCGTTCTCCGGCACACTGCACAACTGCTCGATCGGTGCCGAACCACCCTGCTCCAGCGCCTCGGCCAGCCCCTCGAGGGTACGTTCGAGATAGGCCAGCACACGCGCTGCACCCAATGCTCGCGGCGCACGAACGCTCAGGTGCAAGGCCTCACCCTGATCATCCACCGACAGCACTAGCGCATGGCTGTGTACTTCGCTGGCCTCCAACAAGCGAGCCCCTGGCAACGTCGATTGTTCGGCCGCCAGCCCATGGCGGAAATTGATCAGGCTATTGAACAGCGGCACACCCGCTGGCAGCCCACTGCAACGCTGGGCCAGCAGCAAGGGTGCGTCTTCATGGCCCAACAGCCCGGCAAGGCCGGCATGGGTGTCGGCCAGCGCCTGCGCCACGCTGCGCGCCGCCAGGCTCACCCGCAGGGGCAAGCTGTTGATGAACATGCCCAACGCTCGGTCGGCCCCCTCACCCGCCATCATCCGCCCCAGCAACACGCTGCCGAACACCACGTCGTCACGACCGCCCAGTGCCCCCAGCACCTGCGCCCAAGCCAGGTGGAACAGGCTGGCCAGCCCGACATCCTGCTGCCTGGCCAGGCGGCGCAAGGCCTCGGTCAGCACCAGCGGAACCTCATGCGCGAGGCTCTCCAGCGCGTCCGCCTGCACCTGGTCCTCTACTATCCCCGGCAACGTCGGCGGTGCCTCGACACCTGCCAGCAATGCCCGCAGGAACACCTCGTGCCCTTGCTGCCGCACCTCGGCGCCGCTGAGCGCGACGTAGTTGCGATAAGGCACAGGCGCCGGCAGCGCATGCCCCTGATCGCTCATCAAGGCCCGAAGCTCGCCGAGCAACACCTGCACCGACACCGCATCGTTGACCAGATGGTGGAAGCGCAACAACCCCAGCCAACGACCGTGCTCACGGTCTTCAGCCCCCGCCAGCGCCATCATCGGCGCATGACGCAGGTCCAGCGGGCGCTGGGCTGCTGAGTAATGTGCAGACAACTCCTGCGCCGTGTCGCCCGGCCCGATCCGCAACACCTCGACGGGCAGTTGCGCCTGACGCCAGACCACTTGCTGCGGTTGCTCGAGCCCTTCCCAAGCCAGGCTGGTGCGCAGGATGTCGTGACGCTCGACCACCTGCTGCAACGCTTGAGCAAATGCCTCGAACGCCGTGCGGTCGGTAAAGGCGAACAGCGCCTGTTGCTGATAAGGGTCATGGCTGTCGCGCAGGTGGTGATAAAGCAGCCCCTGCTGCAATGGCGCCAAGGGGTAGATTTCCTGCACATTGCCTGCGCCACCCGGTATGCCCGCGACAATGGCGTCGATCTCGCCCTGGGTCAGCGAAGCCAGGCTGAGCAGCGCCGGTGTGATATGGGTGCAGTCAGCGGGTACGCGGTTATCCTCCACCTGCGCGAGCAGAAGCTGGCTGGCGGCGGCCAGGCTTGCCAGGGTCGGCTGGCCGAACAGCACCTGCACGTCAGCCTGCAGGCCCTGCTGGCGCATGCGTTCGACCAGTTGCACCGCCAGCAACGAATGGCCACCTAACTCGAAGAAGTGGTCATGACGGCCAATGCGCTGCACGCCCAGCAGTTCGCTCCAGAGCGCAGCCAGGCGGACCTCCACGTCGCCGCGAGGCGCTTCATGGGCGCGACGTACCGATGCGGTTTCATCCAGCGCCGGCAAGGCGCGACGGTCGAGCTTGCCGTTGGCGGTCAACGGCCAGTGCTCGATGCGTTGGTAGCCGGCTGGCAGCAAGGCCACCGGCAGAAGCCCGCGCAGGTGCTCATGCAGGTCGCCGGGGGTAACCGCATCGCCAATGAACCAGGCTTGCAGTTGCCCATCGCGCAGCAGCACCACCGCTTCACGCACCTGCGGGTGGCGGGTCAGTGCAGCCTCGATTTCACCGAGTTCAACGCGTACACCGCGAATCTTCACCTGATCGTCATTGCGCCCCAGGTACTCCAGGGTGCCGTCGGCAAGCCAGCGCACGCGGTCGCCGGTTCGGTACATCCGGGCACCGATCTCTTCACTGAACGGGTCGTCGAGGAAACGCTCGGCGGTCATCTGCGGGCGATTCAGGTAGCCGCGGGCGACCCCCAGGCCTGCTACATAGAGTTCGCCCGGGATACCGACCGGCAATGGCTTGAGCTGCGCATCGAGCACATACAGCCGGGTATTGGCCACAGGCGTGCCGATATGCAGCGCACCACCCGCCGTCACCCGCCCGGAGCTGGCGACCACCGTGGCTTCGGTAGGGCCGTAGTTGTTGATGACCGCATAGGCCCGCTCACGCGACAGGCTGCGCAGCCGATCCCCCCCCACCAGCAGGGTACGCAGGGTCGGGTGATCGTGCTGGGTGAACGCGTGTTCGGCCACCGGGGTTGGCAGGAAACTGACCTGCAGTGGCTGGGCACGCCACCAGCGCAGCAGGTTGTCGATATCTTCGCCACCGTCGCTGCTGGGCGCCAGGTGCAGCGTCGCCCCCGCACACAAGGCTGGCCAGACCTCCCAGGCCATGGCATCGAAACCAAAGCCAGCCAGGCTCGACGTGTGCCCGCCGACGCCCAGGTCAAAGGCCTCGCAATGCCAATCGACCAGGTTGGCCAGCATGCGGTGTTCGACCATCACCCCCTTGGGTTGGCCAGTGGAGCCTGAGGTGTAGATCACATAGACCAGGCTCTCGGGCCCAAGCCCCGCCACGCGAGGGTTGTCCACAATGGTCGTGGCTGCCGGGCAGGCGTCGAGTTCGATCAGCGGCAGCTCATGGCGCGGCAGACGCGCCAGTAGGTCCTGTTGTGTCAGCAGTACCGCGGGCGCGCTGTCTTCAAGCAGATATGCGATGCGCTCGCGCGGATGCGCCGGGTCGATCGGTACGTAGGCTGCCCCCGCCTTGAGTATCGCCAGCAGGCCCACAAGGGTATCCAGGCCACGGCGGGCAACCACTGCCACGCGCTGCTCGGGCCTCACACCTCGTTCGATCAGACGCAGGGCCAGAGCATTTGCCCGCTGATTCAGCTCGCCGTAGCTCAGGCTGCGCCCTTCGTGCACAGCGGCAATGGCGTCGGGCATCAGCGCCGCGTGGGCCTCGATCCGGCGGTGCACGACCGGCTCGCCAACGGCGCGCCCCGTCGCATTCCACGCCTGCATCTGGCGATGCTCGGCAGGTGTCGGCAGGTCGAAATCGGCAACCGCCAACGCCGGTGTCGCCAAGCCTTGGTCGAGCACATGCAGCAGCCGCTGCGCCAACGCCTCGGCCTCCTCGCTTGCCAGCCAGGCGCGGTGATGCACCAGATGCAACCACGCCTTGTCATTATGGCGATTGCTGCGCAGGTGGATGGCCAAGGGCGTGGATTCGTGGCTGTTGGAGACCTTCACCGTGTGGGCGCTGGCCTCCCCGTAGCGGTAGTCGTGATCGTCCTGCTCGTAGGAGACCGACACCTCGAACAATTGCCCGCGTTCCTCGCGCAACAGGCCAAGCGCTCGGTTCAGCTCGCTCACGGCCAGTCGCTGATGGCGAAAATCCCGGCGCAGGGTATCGCGTATCGCAACCACCAGTTCGGCGAAGCTCAGTGTCGGGGCAAACGCCAGGGGCACCGCACTGACCTGCACGAAGGTCCCCAGCGTGGCCTTGAAACGTGCACCGCCACGATTGAGCAGCGGCAGCCCCACCACCCAGTCCTCGCGTTGTGCGCTGCGGGAGAACAGCACATGCAGTGCAGCCAGCAGGACATGGAACGCCGAGGCCTGGTGAGCCTCGGCCAGGCGCTTCATGCGCCCATGCAACGCATCGGGAAACGCCTGAACCCAGGTGCGCGAAGGTGCTTCATCGGTGGCTCGACGGTAATGGTGACGCGCTGCCAGCAGCGGCTCCGGCACACTGGCGAAGCGCTTGAGCCAATATGCGCGATCGCGGGCCTGGCGCATCGAGCCCTGGTACTGGCGGTCTTCGTCGATGAAGTCGGCATAACCGACCTGGGCCCGTGGCGCCTCGCCACCCTCGAGCAGCGCGGTGTAATGCTCGCCCAGTGCCTTGAGCATCTGCCCGAAACCCCAGCCGTCGAGGATCAGGTGGTGGGCCTGGGTTGCCAGCCAATGACGTTCGGGGCCCAGGCGAATCAGGGCGAAACGCAGCAGTGCCGTGCCGTCGAAGCGATACCCCTGGCCCATTTGCGCCTGGATCAATGCCGTGGCCGCGGCTGCCGGGTCGGCTTCAGTCGACAGGTCCAGCACAGGCAACGCCAACGTGGCATGCTCGGCGAAGCGCTGCATCGGCAGGCCGTCGGCACCTGCACCTGGCAGCAGCTCGGTGCGCAACACCGGGTTGGCCGCCACCAGTTGCTGCAACGCGTGATGCAGGGTGTCCGGCCGCAGCTCGCCCGTGAGTTCGACATAGCCGCCGACGGTATAGAGCGGAGAATCGCCTTTGCTCAACTGGTCGAGCCAGATGTCCCGTTGAGCGCTGGTCAGGGGGTAGGTATCGGCGGCAGGCATGGGCTGGGAGGGTCCTTCTCCGTTGATCGTCCGCGGATTCAAGCACCGCTTCCGTAACCTGTATGGCCCCGGAAACCCGGACAGTCGTCCGCGCATCCACGGTCGCTGATTTTTCTGTAGGAAATCAGCTACATATCAGCCCCTTCTATAGCCTACCCGCCGCGCCAGCCGTGGCAAACGTGGTGGCAACAGCGGCTTTCTGACGCCAATTTGCCGACTAACACAGAAAGATCTGCCTTCAACCTGTCCGATTCATCCCCCCATTTTGTCCGAATCGATGCCATTTTCTGTCCCCGGTTTCCACTACAGACGCAGGCGCCGGGCCCGGGCTTGAATAGCGCACCCTCGACCGGCCAAGGCGTGAGCCCATTCGCCACCCGCCCGCGCAGTACCCGACTCAAGGATGAACAGGACATGAAGCTGACCCGCAGCCTCGAACATCACCACGACGCGCGCCTCTACCTGCAACTGGGAGAACTGATCGCCAGCACCGGCGAGGTTCATTTTGCCGAGCGCATGCTCCAATTGGTCGACAGCCTCGTGCCGATTCACCGGCTCGACCTGAGCGAGTGGACCCTGGATGCCCGACAGACCGGCGTCACCCGGGTCAAGGTGCTGGGCGGCGCAGGGCTGGCCCAGGAGTTTCCTCCGCCTGATCAGCCCAATCACCCGCTGTTGCAGAACATTCTGCAGATGAAGGATCCCCTGCTCATTCAGGTCAGGGCGCCGCATGTCACCGGCAACCCGCAACCCAGCGCGCACCAGTGCAACCTGGTGTCATGCAATGGCGACCGCCGTTGGGTCATCTGCTTCCATCGCCCGCCCAGCCAGACAGCCTTTTCCCTCGGCGAACTGTCGCTGCTCAAGCGCCTCTCCGACACCCTGTTGCCCTTGCTCGAACACCATGCACAACACCCGGTGCACGGCCAGGGCGAAGGCGCGGCGATGCCCGATGCGTTGCGCCACGGCTTCGGCGAGCGCCTGGCCCAGGAAGCGGTGCAACTGTCGAGTCGCGAGCAGGAAGTCTGCCTGGGGCTGCTCACCGGCGGCACCGTGCCGGAAATGGCCCAACGCCTGAACGTGAAGAACAGCTCAGTGGAAACCTACCTCAAACGCGCCACCGCCAAGCTTGGCGTCAGTGGCCGCCACGGCCTGGCCAGATGGATGGCCGGTGCCTGACCCCAGAGAACCCGCGATGCCCAAATACTCTGCTGCCTTGTTGGCGGTGTTGCTGACCGGCTGCACCCTGGCCCCCGACTATCAACGCCCCGCCCTGCCTGTCGCCCCTGAATTCCCCTTGGGGGAGACCACCCAGGGCGACATGACGCACGGCCATCAGCACGACGACTGGCACGAAGTGTTCCAGGATCCGTTGCTACGCCAATTGATCGATAACGCATTGCTCAACAACCGCGATCTGCGCGTCGCAGCGCTCAACGTCGAAGCCTATCGCGCGCAGTTTCGTATCCAGCGCTCGGAGTTGCTGCCCAAGGTCTCCGCCGACGCCAAGGGCCAGCGTCAGTACCTGCCGAGGCGCATGACCGGAACCGGTGAAGGCGCCATTACCCAGACCTACGCCGCCACGCTCGGGGTGAGCGCTTATGAGCTTGACCTGTTCGGCCGCCTGCGCAGCCTGAGCGACAAGGCCTTGCTGACCTACCTCGCCAGCGAACAGGCCCGACGCAGTGTGCAACTGGGGTTGGTGGCCAGCGTGGCCAGCAGCTACATGACCTGGCGTGCCGACCTGGAACTGCTCGAACTGTCACGCCAGACCCTGATCGCCGACCAGGAAAGCCTGCGCCTGACCCAAGGTCAGCGCCGCGCCGGCACTGCGTCGGCATTGCAGCAGATCCAGGCGCAGACCAGCGTCGACACCGCCCGTGCTGCAGTAGCGCGCTACCAGCGCCAGGTTGCCCAGGATATCAACCAGCTGACCCTGCTGGTCGGCGCGCCCCTCGATGAGCGCACGCCCAGCTTGCCGCTGGCCTCGCCACAGATCGTCGGTTTGCCAGCCGGCCTGCCCTCGGCACTGCTGCAGCGTCGCCCGGACATCCTCGAAGCCGAATACCAGTTGCGCGCCGCCAATGCCGACATCGGTGCTGCACGGGCGGCATTCTTCCCCAGTATCAGCCTGACCGCCAACGCTGGCAGCAGCAGTCGCGAGTTGTCCGGGCTGTTCGACGGCGGCACCGGAACCTGGTTGTTCCAGCCGCAGATCAACCTGCCACTGTTCACCGCCGGCAGCCTGCGGGCCAGCCTGGACTATGCACGCCTGCAAAAGGAAATCGAGGTCGCCCGCTACGAGAAATCGATTCAGAGCGCGTTCCAGGAGGTGTCTGACGGTCTGGCCGCGCGCGCCACGTATGAGCGGCAACTGGTGGCCCAACGCGACCTGGTGGCCTCTACCCAGCGTTACTACGACCTGGCCCGCAACCGCTACCGCATTGGCGTGGACAGCAGCCTGACCTTTCTCGACGCCCAGCGCTCGCTGTTCAGCGCTCAGCAGGGGTTGATCAACGACCGGCTGGCGCAACTGCTGGCAGAGGTGAACCTCTATGCGGCGCTGGGCGGGGGCTGGAAAGACGCACAGTGAAGGCCGGCAATGGCAGGCCGTGCTTTGGCGCCTGCCACCCCGTTCAGTTCAGGTCGGCAAGGGCCTGCGCCGCATACGCGTGAGAGCGCAGGCGCGCCAACGGGTCATGGATCCGGCAATCGATCATCAACTCATCGGCGCCAGTCTGTTCGATCAGTGCGCGCAACCCATCCCTCACCCGCTGCGGTCCACCGACTACGGTACAGGCCATCACCTGCTCCAGCACCGCTCGTTCATGGCCCGGCAAACCCTGGACATAACCTTCCTGCGGCAAGGGCAGCAGGCCATGACGTCCGACATGCAGATCGAGCATCCATTTGCGGTGCGAGCTGGCGAGGTAATCGGCTTCGGCATCGCTGGCTGCAGCGAACAGATTCATGCCCACCATGACGTAGGGCTTGGCCAGTTGCGCCGAGGGTTGGAAGTTCGCGCGGTAATGGGCGATGGCCTGCAACAGGTAGCGCGGGGCGAAATGAGAGGCGAAGGCATAAGGCAAGCCGAGCCGGGCCGCAAGGTCGGCACCGAACAGGCTGGAGCCCAATATCCACACCGGCACCTCGTGCTTGCCCGGCACCCCGCGCACCGATCGCTGGCCGTTGTCGGCCAGGTAGTCGCGCAGCTCGGCAATATCCTGGCCAAAGTCACGCTCAGGCGCGACGCCGCGCAACGCACGTACGGTCGGCCCGGAACTGCCTGGGGCACGTCCCAGCCCCAGGTCGATGCGCCCCGGATGCAAGGTATCAAGCGTACCGAACTGCTCGGCAACCACCAGCGGGGCATGATTGGGCAGCATGATGCCACCGGCACCCACGCGAATATGCCGCGTGGCATTGGCGATCTCGTTGATTACCAGCGCGGTGGCGGCAGAGCCGATGCCGGGCATGTCATGGTGTTCGGCGATCCAGTATCGAGCGTAACCGTGCTGCTCGACGTGACGTGCCAGTTGGCGGGATTCCTCGATCGCATCGGCCAGGGTCTTGCCCTCGCCGATCATGACCAGGTCCAGGACAGACAACGCAGTCATGGCGTCTCCATAAGTCGTGACGGGTATGACTGCACAGTGTCCCGGGCCACGCCTGAGCGATAAACCGCAAGGCGGGCCCTACACCCGGTCCCTCCATTCCCCAATCAGTGTTCCCACGGCACTCCGTGCTCCCACCGGGCGACCAGCAGGTCGATGAAGCCTCGCACCCGCGGCGACAAGTGGCGCTTGCTGGGGTAGACGATACGAATCGGGTCGGCCGGCGGCCGGAAACCTGCGAGCACTTCGACCAGCGTTCCGGCGCGCAAGTCGTTGCCGGTGATGTAGGTGGGTAGATGGATAAGCCCGAAACCGGCGCGGGCGCCATCGAGCATGGCCTCGGAGCTGTCGATGTTCAAGCGCCCGGGCTCTTCGCACAGGTGCAGCCCTTCATCGGTGTGGAAACGCCAGGGGCTGGCCTTCTCGCCCGCCAGAAAAGCAATCTTGTCGTGCCCATAGAGGTCTGCCGGTACCTGGGGCACACCATGGCGCTGCAGGTACTCGGGCGCAGCGCAGGTGACGAACTGCTGCCACGCCACGGTACGCGTCAGCAGTTGCGAGTCCTCCTTGGGCGCACCGATGCGCACGGCAACGTCCACCCCCTCCTCCACCAGATCGACGAAACGGTCAGTGAAGCGAATATCGGCGCGCAGTTCCGGCCATTGCTTGAGGTAGACATCCAGGATCGGCAGCACGTGACGCTGGCCGAACGACAGCGGGGCCGTCAGGCGCAGGGTGCCTGTCGGTCGTCCGCGGCGCTGGGCCATGGTGGTCTCGACTTCGTCCAGGTCTTCGAGGATCTGCCGCCAGCGTTCGAACGCCACTTGGCCTTCATCGGTCAGGCTCAGTTTGCGCGTGGTGCGGTTGAGCAGGCGTACCGCCATGCGCGATTCGAGGCGTGCGATGCTCTTGCCCACCGCCGAGCGGGTCAGGCCCAGGCTCGCGGCGGCTGCAGTGAAGCTGCCGGCCTTCACGGCACTGACGAAGGCTGCGATGTCGCCGAAGCGGTTGGGTTCCATGGGACTGTTCCTGGATATCCGAGGCTCCCTAGGATGGGGGCAGATCCAGGTATTGCAAGGCCTTGATCGCCATCAAGTGCAAGGGATAGAACCCGTAGGCCCAGCGCCCTACAGGCACGATGGACGCCCCCTGGTAGGCCAGCATCCGCAAACCCAATGGCACCGCCATTGCAGCTGTGGCCAGCACCAGCAGGGAAAAAGGCTGCCAGGGATGTGCCCGCAACCAACTGTTGGTCAGGTTGGCGCCCATTGCCAACAGGCAGGGCACCAGCCATCCCGGCCAACCTCGCGACCACAGCACCAGGCAGGCCGCCGGCAGCAATACCCCCGGCAAGCCGTACATCAGTCGATCACTGAAAACCAGCGCCAGCCCGGCACTACCGAGCCCGACAATGCGCGCAGCAGGCTGCGGGTGCCTCACCCCCCAGGCGACCAGCAGGCCAAGGGTCAGGGTGGGCATGACGTTGAGCGTATGCGAGCCATTGTCCAGCCACCGGTACGGGCCTTCGGCAAGTATCGAGAAGGCCAGCATCCAGCTCAGGTAGCGAGCGTTGGCGGCGGTGTACAGCACGCCTGGCTGGCCGCGCGCGACATGACAGGCGATGACCAGGCAGAACAGTGGAAAGGCCAGTCGCCCGATCACGAACAACCCGTCGGCACTGGGCCACAGGTAGCGCAAATGATCGGCGACCATGCTCAGGATCGCCGTCCACTTGACCAGGTCGAGCCCGCTCGAGCGGCCGTTCAGTGCCCCACCTCGGATTGCGCCGAGGGGTTCAGGTAGCGTGTGGTCCAGGCCGCCAGGGGCAGCGGAGGCTGCTGCTGGAGGATACGACGCCAGATCAGCCCCAGGTCATGGCCGTTGAACATCGCGGCACCGCCACTCCAGTTCGCCGGGGTATCGACCACCCACTGTCCCTGGCTGTCGCGGTGAGCCATGCTGAAACGGAAGGTGTAGTTACCGGGAATGCCCATGCGCAGGTCGGTGACCACCAGTACATCGCCCACCACGTCATAACGCAGCCAGTCATCGGTGAACCAGCGCAGCCGCTCGTGCAGCGCGACGCCCTCGAGCACCTTGGCGGCCTCCAGGTTCAGCGACAGGCGCTGCATCTCGGGCGGTTCGCGGTCGAACACACTGCTCACGCCCTCGTAGTAATGACCATCCGCTGTCTTGGCCAGCACCCGCCAGACCAGGCTGTTGAAGGCCATGGGCACTGCACGCAGGTGATCGACTGCAACGCCCTGGCGGCCCAAGGCCTCCTGGAAACGCTGCTCGACCGCCATGCGCCCGGCCAGCCCAAAGCCCAGATACGCCGTGCTGAACACCAGGGCTGCTGTCATCAGGGGTATCGCCTTGCCGCTCAGCCCTCGCCACGCGGCATAGATCACAGCGACCAGCAGTGGCACGGTGTAGACCGGATCGATGATGAACACCGCCGCCCAGCTTTCGGGAATGAGCGGCAGCGGCCAGAACAATTGCGTGCCATAGACCGTGAACGCGTCCAGCAGAGGGTGGGTGACCAGCACCAGCCAGAACGCCACGAACAACCGGGGCCAACGGTATCCCTTGTCGGGCCAGCGCCTTTGCCCAACCCAGGCCACCAGCCACGCCAGCAGCAGCGCCAGACCGGTAAGGACGAAGATCGAGTGGGAAAAACCACGGTGATAGGTCATCTGCGAAACGGGGTCCGCATACCGGATCACCACATCGAGATCGGGCAAGGTGGCCAGCGCGGCGCCATACAGCAGCGAACGGCGGCCCTGGATGCGACCGAGCACCGTACCTTGCAGGGCGGCACCGAGTACGGCTTGAGTAATCGAGTCCAAGGTGAGTCTTCCATCGGCAGGGTCAGGGAAACCTACCCCTCGGCGCCCGCGGCGGCAAGCGTGCAGAGCCCCTCGATGGCACCGGGGAAACAGCTTGCAAACATGTGTCAACACCGCTCGGGAAAAATTGCCTGCAGCGAGGCCATGGCTTCTGCTAAAAACGACGATTCCCAGCAGCCTGATGACACCCATGACCGACACCCTGCTCACTCACTTCAAACGCCGCTGGCTCATGTGGCTGGCCATGGCCCTGCTGGTGGTGGGCCTGCCCGCGGGCTGCGCGGTCTTGCAGCACAAGGAGCGCGAACTGGTGTTTCGTATCGAGCCGGGCCAGGCCAGTTGGTTCAGGGGCCTGCCGGCCGACGTACAGGAACTGGACCTGCGCCCGCGCAACTTCACCGACGACCAGAGCCTGCATGCCTGGTGGTGGCCGGCCAAACGCGCCGATGCGCCGGCGATACTCTACCTGCACGGCGTACGCTGGAACCTCACCGGCCAGATGTTCCGCATCGAGCAGTTGCACGCCATGGGCTATTCGGTGTTGGCCGTGGACTACCGCGGTTTTGGCCAGAGCCGAGGCGACCTGCCGTCCGAAGCCACGGTTTACGAGGACGCCCGAATTGCCTGGGAGCGCTTCGCCCAGTTGCAGCCGGTGCCGGGCAAGCGCCTGATCTTCGGCCATTCGCTGGGCGGTGCGGTCGCTGTGGAGCTTGCCTCGGAGCTCGCACGCCAGGCACGCCAGCAAGGTAAGCCTGTACCTGCGCGCGGCCTGATTCTCGAATCCACCTTCACCTCCCTTGGCGACGCGGCGGCATCAGTGGCCGATACCACACTGCCGGTGCGCTGGCTGCTGTCGCAGAAATTCGACTCGCTGGGCAAGATCGCCGATATCGGTTTGCCGCTGCTGCTGGTGCATGGCCTGGATGATCGGTATGTGCCCCCCCGCTTCAGCGAGGCGCTGTTCGAGGCGGCCCAACAGCCCAAGACCTTGCTCCTGGTGCCGGGAGCGAGCCACAACAACAGCATGAGCCTGGCCGGCCAGCGCTATCGACGCGCGATCGAAGCATTGCTGTGAAACCACGGGTAACGATCACTGCACCGGCAGGAAATTCATCAATAACAGGCTCTGCGCGTAATTGAGGCCGATCCGTCGATAACGCTCATCCAGCATCTGCGCCAGCAGATCGAGGCGCGCCACGATCTTGCCGAATTCGACGGCAAAGCTGAGGTTGCTGCCCTCCTCCGAGATTTCGTTGGAAAACAGTAGCAACACACCATTGGCGTCCTGGCGCTGACTGAGCATCCAGGTAGCCTTTTCGATGTTGCGCGCGGCGTTATTGACGAACAGTGGATCAATCGCATCGGTCATGTAGAACTCGGTGCGCCCACCGTGGGCGGTAATCAACATGCTGCCGATGGCATAGATGAACGCCCCGACTCGATCTCCACGAAACTCCGGGCTCAAGGCGTAGCTCAGCGCCGCCAGGTCACGGCGCTCGCCCAGTTGCGGCAATGGCTGGCGCTGCTCGATGGCCTGGCGGATCTGGCGCTCGGCGGTGGCCGCGTCCAGATAGCCGGACTGCTTCCACTGATTGGGGTTGCGCAGGTAGAGCTTGTTCATCAGCAGATACAGGCTCTGCAGGTTGTCGCGCATGGACAAGGTCGCCATGCGGTCGACACTGGTCTGGAACAACTCGCTGGGATGACCATTGCCTAACTGGGTGAGTACGTCGCGCCCCTGCTGCCCGGTGCACGCGCACAGGGCGATCAAGACACCCACCAGCGACAGGCGGGCACGGCGGCGATAGGCAGGAACAGGCATCTGCACCGGGGTCCAGGGTCAGCGGCCGGGCCGGAAATCGGCACAGCCTGGCCATGCATAGAGCCCCTGAACGCCAAAAAGTGCGACGTGCAAGGCAGGTTGATGATTTCCAGTCGCTACGCCTGCGCGATTCGTAACAAGAATTGACGACCAAAGCATGGCCGTGATCTCCTAATACATTACGTAGGGTGCCCCTTGCAGGGGTGAAACGGGAAACCGGTGCGTCAATGGCTCTTCATGGGCCTGACAAGTCCGGTGCTGCCCCCGCAACGGTAAGCGAGCGAGCGTCTGATCCACTGTGTCCGCAGTTCGGCATGGGAAGGTGACGCTCTCCCCAGGAGCCATGCTCCTGCTCGTCAGCCCGGAGACCGGCCCGACGTCTTGTGATCACACCCCGCGGTGGGCGGGCGCTGTTGCATGTCCCTGGGCGGTTCTCGCCTGGGGTTGCCGCGCTTCCTGTCGCCTATGAAAAAAAGCAGAGGAATGCGTCATGTCCGTCACCAGCGCCAAACACAGCATCGCAACCCCCGTCAGCCTCAGCCAGCGCCTCGTCGTTGCGGTCGGCGCCAGCCTGCTGGGCCTGTGCCTGGTGTACTTCGCCGGGTTCTCCCATCTCGAGGCGGTGCACAACGCTGCCCACGATACCCGCCACAGCGCCGCCTTCCCTTGCCACTGAGTGCCCGACAATGATCAAGCGTATCGCTCGAACTGCAGGCTTCAGTGGCCTGCTCGCCGCACTTTTGCTGACGCTGTTGCAGAGTTTCTGGGTCGCGCCCTTGATCCTCCAGGCCGAAACCTATGAAAACGCGGCGCCCACCGAGCAGCACGAACACACAGGTGAAGGTGCCGGGGGCCATGAACACGACGCAGAAGCCTGGTCGCCGGAAGATGGCTGGCAGCGGGTGCTGTCGACTGCCGGCGGCAATCTGGTAGTGGCAGTCGGTTTCGCGCTGATCCTCGCCGCACTCTACAGCCTGCGCGAACCTGGTCGGGTCAGTACGGGTGCCTTGTGGGGCCTGGGCGGCTTCGCCGTGTTCTGCCTGGCACCGACCCTGGGCCTGCCACCCGAACTGCCTGGCACCGCCGCAGCCGATCTGGGTCAACGCCAGACCTGGTGGATAGGCACCGCCGCCGCCACTGCTGTGGGCCTGGCGTTGCTGGTCTTCGCGCGCCACTGGCTGCTGAAGGTGCTCGGCGCAGCGCTGCTGGTGGTACCGCACCTGATCGGCGCCCCTCAGCCACTGGTGCATGAAAGCCTGGCGCCCGAAGCGCTGGAAGCACAGTTCAAGGTTGCCTCCTGGCTGACCAACGCAGCCTTCTGGGTCGCACTGGGTCTGCTGAGCGCCTGGCTCTACCGCCGCTCCGCGCAGGCCTGATGGCCGCGCTATATGTCGGTTTCGGCTGCCGCAGGGGTTGCCCGGCGGCGGTTCTGGAAACCCTGCTGCACCGTGCGCTGGCCGACAACGGCCTGAAGCTGGCCGCCTTGCGTGGTATCGCCAGCATCGATCTCAAGGCTCAGGAGCCCGGCCTGCGGCAACTGGCCGAGCAACTCGGCCTGCCCCTGACGCTATACAGCGCCCAGCAACTGCACCCATTCCTGCCCCTGCTCAGTTACCGCTCAGAAATGGCCTTCAACGCCACGGGCTGTTGGGGAGTGGCAGAAAGCGCAGCGCTGGCGCTGGCTGACGAGGGTCAGCGCTCGCCAATCCTGACAGTCACTCGGCAGGTGCTCGGTGACGCTACCCTTGCCCTGGCCAGCAACGGATAATCGCTTTTCATTTCACGTTTCAAGGACTTGCCATGACGGTCTATTTCATCGGTGCCGGCCCCGGCGACCCGGAGCTGATCACGGTCAAGGGCCAACGCCTGATCCGCCAATGCCCGGTGATCATCTACGCCGGCTCACTGGTACCGCCCGCGGTACTTGAAGGCCACACGGCCAGTACCGTGATCAACAGCGCCGAACTGCATCTCGAGCAGATCATCGCCGCCATTCGCGACGCCCATGAAAAGGGGCTGGATGTCGCCCGGGTACACAGCGGCGACCCGAGCCTGTATGGCGCCATCGGCGAGCAGATCCGCCACCTGCGCGAACAGGGCATCGACTACCAGATCATTCCTGGCGTTACCGCCACGGCCGCCAGCGCCGCCCTGCTCGGCTGTGAACTGACGCTGCCGGACATCTCGCAGACCGTCATCCTGACCCGCTACGGCGACCGCTCACCGATGCCGGCAGGCGAGCAACTGGCGGACCTGGCGCGCCACCGCAGTACCTTGGCCATCCACCTGGGGGTACGCCATCTACCGCGCATCGTCGACGAGCTGCTGCCGCACTACGGGGCAGATTGCCCGGTGGCAGTGATCCACCGCGCAACCTGGCCCGACCAGGACTGGGTCAGGGGCCGCCTCGCCGATATCGTCGACGCTGTTGCCGACAAAGGCTTCCGACGCACTGCGCTGATTCTCGTCGGCCACGTGCTAGGCGACGCGCCATTTGCCGACTCGGCCTTGTACCGCGCCGGCCACGCCCACCTGTATCGCCCCGGCGACTGAGGATTGTCAGCCAGCGTCCAGCGACCGACACTGGCGCATCACTGTCCGTACCGGAGTTGCGCCATGCTCGAGCTACGCCCCAATTGCGAATGTTGCGATACCGATTTGCCCCCCGATACCCTTGACGCGTTGATCTGCTCGTTCGAATGCACCTTCTGTCGCCGCTGCGCCGAGCACCATCTGCAGGGACAGTGCCCGAATTGCGCCGGACAATTGCGGCAACGCCCGACGCGGGTCGGCACTGCGCTGATCAACAATCCCGCCTCCACGCAACGCGTGAACAAACCTCACCCAGCTTGTCTGCGCTCTACCTGAGCATCCTCACCCCATACCGGCCCGCGAGCGGCGTCGCCGCCCCACGTGCCGCTTTTTTGTAAGACTTTTCACCAACCAGTGGCGGCTTTTTCAACGCGCCTATACTCGCCATTATCAAAGCTTTCTGATGGACGTATCGTGCCTGCAGCCAGATTGGCCCTACAGACCCATTCCTGGATAACGTCAGGAACGAACATTACTTCGTACAGGAGTTTTCCCATGACCACCGTACTGATGGTCGATGATCACCCCACAGTTCGCCTTGCCGTGCGCATCCTGCTCGAACGCGAACGCTTTGATGTCGTTGGCGAGTCGGGTAATGGCATCGAAGCCGTACAGATGGCACGCCAGCTTGCCCCAAAAGTGGTGATTCTCGATATTGGGCTACCAGGCCTGGATGGCATGGAGGTGATCAAGCGTTTGCAATTGCTCGATCCTGCGCCAAAAATCATGGTACTCACTGGGCAGTCCTCCGACCTCTATGTTCGTCGCTGCCTGGATGCCGGGATCGCGGCTTTCGTCAACAAGGACGAAGACCTCGACGCCCTGTTGTTTGCGCTCAAGGCACTGGTCAAAGGTTATTCGACGTTTCCGCAGATGTCGGTGAACAGCAACACCCTGGCATCGGAAACGGTACGGCTCAACAGCCTGTCGAACCGGGAAATGGAAGTCTTGCGCAGGCTCGCGCGGGGAGAAAACAACAAGTACATAGGGACAGCCATGAACCTCAGCGCCAAGACCATCAGTACTTACCGCGGCCGAATCGGCGAAAAACTCAAGACCGAGTCGCTGGTCGAAATGGTCGACTTGGCCAAACGCAATCACGTGAATTGAGCCTCGCGCTCATGAAGCACACCCTTGGCGGCCTGCTACTGGCAGCGGCCGTCCTGCTGGTATCGGGCGCCGCAGCTGGCGAAAACGAACCACGACAGTTGTTGGCCCGCTCGATCAGCGCCAGTGCCGCGCTGCCGCTGAGCGACAGCGACCGCCAATGGCTGCGCGAGCGCAAGGTGCTGATCCTGGGCAGCTCGCGCCCTGACTATCCGCCCTTCGAAATCAATGTCAGCCCGCACGACTACGAGGGATTGAGCGCGGATTATGCAGGCCTGATCGGCGAGCAATTGGGCATTCCGGTCGAAGTACGCCGTTTCGCCAGCCGCACGGCGGCCATCGAAGCCCTGCACAAGGGGGAGATCGACCTGCTTGGCAGCTCCAACGGTTTCGAAGCGGCCGATGCCCAGTTGTCCCTGAGCCAAGCTTATGCCGACGACCTTCCGGTAATCGTCACGCGTCAGGACCGTCCCCAACTACACAGTGAGGATCTGACCGGCCTGCGCCTGGCGATGGTCGACCACTACCTGCCGACGACGACTGTCCAAGCCCTGTACCCCGAGGCGCATCTGACCCTCTACAGCTCGACCCAGGCAGGCCTCAGCGCCGTGGCGCTAGGCGATGCCGATGCTTACATCGGCGATGCCATCAGCTCGGACTTCGCCATTGGACGGGCTTATCAAGGCCTGGTGCGCATCGACCATTTCGTCCAGACGCCTGCAGGTGCCTTCGCTTTCGCACTGGGCCAACACAACGTCAGGCTGCTGAATCTGGTCGACCAGGCGTTGCAAAGGATCACCGACAGCGAGCGCCTGAACATCCTGCGGCGCTGGTCCAGCGGCAACACCAGCCTGCTCCTTGAACGGCGCCCTTCCACGCTCACCGGTGAAGAACAGCGCTGGTTGGCCAGCGCTCCGAGGATACGGGTGCTGATCAATCCCAGCCTTGCACCGCTGACTTTCAACGACTCCCAGCAGCAACCCAGCGGCGTCACGCTGGACGTTCTCAAACAGATCACGTTGCGCACCGGCCTGCGTTTCGACATCGTCGAACGCGACTCCGTAGCTGCCATGGTCGATGAGGTGGCACGGGGCGATGCACAGATGATCGGAGCTCTGGACTACAGCACGCCACGTGCATCGCGCCTACGTTTCACCCGCCCCTACCTGGTCAGCCCGAACGTGCAGGTCGTGCGCCGCGGCAGCACTTCGTCTACCCCTCTTCAAGGGCAGCGCATCGCGCTCGTACGTGATGGTTCCCAGCATGTCGCGCTGCGCCAGCGTTATCCAGAGGCTCGGGTGGTCGAGGCCAGCAACGTGTTGGCAATGATGGAGTCGGTTGCCAAAGGCAATGCCGATATCGCACTAAGCAGCAACATCAGCGCATCCTACTACCTGACCCATGTGTTCAAGGACAAGTTGCGCATCGCCGGCTTGCAGGACGACAGTCATACAGCCATGGCCTTTGCGGTAGCGCCTGACCTGCCACAACTGCAGTCGATCATGGACAAGGCGCTGCTGAGTATCCCGCCGGAAGAACTGGACCAATTGGTCAACCGTTGGCGCACCAGCACCGTCGTCAGCGATAGCCTATGGGGCAACTACCGCTCGCTGGTATTGCAGGTACTGGTGCTTTCGACGCTGCTGCTGGCCGGTGTGGTGTTCTGGAACGGCTACCTACGCAAGCTGATCCACCAACGCAGCGAAGCACAACGAGCGCTGCAAGCGCAGCTCACACTCAGCCGCAGCCTGCTCGAACAACTGCGCGTGGCCAAAGAGGATGCTGAGCGTGCCAGCCAGGCCAAGAGCAGCTTCCTGGCAATCATGAGCCATGAGATTCGCACCCCCATGAACGCGGTGATCGGGCTGCTGGAGCTGGCACTCGAAGACAACCGTAAAGGCCGCAGCGACCCACAGGGTTTGCAGACTGCACACGATGCCGCGCTCGGACTGCTCGACCTGATCGGCGACATTCTCGACATCTCGCGCATCGAGTCCGGACACATGGTCTTGCAGCCGGTAGCCACCGACCTGGTCGAGTTGGTCCGTTCGACCCTGCGCGCGTTCGAAGCCAATGCCAGGCTCAAGGGGCTGACATTGCAAACCAGGCTCCCGGAGACGCCGGTCTGGGCCGCGGTCGATCCGGTAAGACTGCGCCAGGTGGTGTCCAACCTGCTCAGCAATGCGATCAAGTTCACCGAGCAAGGCCAGGTCGAAGTCAGTCTGAGCGCGCAGCCGCAAACCAAAGGTGTCCTGCAGGTGGAACTGCAGGTGCAGGACAGCGGCATCGGCATCAGCGAAGCCGATCAGGCCAGGCTGTTTCAGGCCTTCGCCCAACTCGACGGCCAGCGCGCGCGCCATGGTGCCGGGCTGGGGCTGATCATCAGCCGTACGCTGTGCCAGCTCATGGGCGGCGTCCTGCAACTGCAGAGCCTGCAGGGTATCGGCACCCGAGTCGATATAAGCCTGTCGCTGCCGAGCGCCGAGCCCCTGGTCGCGCAGACCACGCCTGAACCTGGCGACACCAACCTGGCCGGTCCTTTGCGGGTTCTGGTCGTAGATGACTACCCCGCCAACCTCATGCTCCTCGAAAAGCAACTCTGCACCCTCGGGCACAAAGTGCGCCTGGCTGAAAATGGCGAGGTGGCCCTGGCGCTCTGGCAGGCAGAAACGTTCGACCTGGTGATCACCGACTGCAGCATGCCCGTCATGGATGGCCACGAACTGACCCGGCGCATCCGCGCACTGGAACGCGAGCGCGGCGCGCAACCCTGCCAAATCCTCGGCGTCACGGCCAACGCCCAGGCCGAAGCCAAGGCACAGTGCCTGGCCGATGGCATGGACGAATGCCTGTTCAAACCGATCGATCTGCGCACCCTCAAAGCCCATTTGCCCCAGGCGTCGACCACCGAGGCACCGCTCACCGAAGACACACCACCTGCCAGTGGTTTCGACATCGCTCAGCTGCGCCATCTCACCCAGGACGACGTGGACCTGACCCGGCGTCTGCTCGAACAACTCGCCCAGAGTACCGCGCAAGATCTGCAGGCCCTGCGAGAACTGGGGCCAGACCGCACATCGGAACAGGTGAAAACGCTGGTGCACCGGATCAAAGGGGGTGCGCGCATGCTCAAGGTCAGGGGGGTGGTTCGCGATTGCGAAACACTGGAACAAGCACTGGCCGATGAAGCGCCTAGCGATGCATTGCTCGAGCGCCTGGAGGCAAACCTCCAGGGCCTGGAGCATCAGCTACGCGAGGGACTCAATGCAATTGCAGCGTCGAACTGATCTGACTGATTGCATCGACCACATGACGTGAGCCTTGCTGAATCTCCATGATCACGGTGCCGGCCTCGTTGGCCAGCTCCACGCCCAACCCCGTGCGCGACAGGCTCGACTGCATGCTGGCCACCGCCGTCAGTGACAGATCGTGGTTCTGTCGCACCACCTCGACGATCTCCAGCGTCGCTTTGCTGGTGCGCGCCGCCAGGCTGCGCACCTCGTCAGCCACAACCGCGAAACCACGCCCGTGCTCACCGGCCCGGGCGGCCTCGATGGCGGCATTGAGTGCCAGAAGGTTGGTCTGGTCGGCAATCCCGCGAATGGTCAGGACGATCTTCCCAATCAGCTCCGACTGTTTGCTCACGGCATCGATGCTGCGTGCCGCATCATTGAGCTCCTCGGAAATCTGCTCGATCACCTGCACCGTCTGCTGCACCACCTGGGTCCCCTTGCGCGCGCAGGCGTCGGTCTGCACGGAGCTTGCGTGAGCAGCATCGGCAGCGCTCTGCTGGGTGCTGACCTGACTGGTGATGTCGCTGGCGAACTTGACCACCTTGTACAGGCGGCCCTTGCCATCGAAGATCGGGTTGTAGGAGGCCTCCAGGTACACCGTCTGGCCTTGCTTATTGACCCGTTCGAAGCGGTGGGAGTGATATTCGCCCCGGTTGAGCGATGCCCAGAACTCCCGGTACTGGGCTGATTCGCGCTCATGGGGCAGGCAGAACAATCCATGATGACGCCCCGTGACTTCCTCCAGGCGATAGCCCATGGTGTCGAGGAAATTCTGGTTGGCCGTGATCACCCGCCCTTCGGGAGTGAATTCGATCACCGCCATCGAGCGACCGATGGCCTTGAGCAGGCTTTCGCTCTCGTGCTCTTCGTTGACCCTGCGGGTGATGTCGGCCGCGACCTTGATCACGCTGGTAACCTGCTGTTGATCATCGAGCACCGGCATGTAGCTCGCCTCCAGCCACACCTCGCGCCCCGCCTTGTCGATACGCTCGAACGTACCGCTGATCGCCTTGCCCTGCCCCAACTCATGCCATAGCTGCTGGTACTCGGCGCTCTTGGCATAGGTCTGGTCGCAGAACAGACGGTGGTGCTTGCCGCGGATCTCTTCGGCGCTGTAGCCCATCGTTGCGCAGAAGTTGTCGTTGGCGTCGAGGATGCTGCCATCCGGGCCGAACTCGATCATCGCCATGGAGCGACTGATCGCGGCTAATTTGGCTTCCATGCCCGCCAGTGCCTGGCGGCACCGCTGAATCTCGATCAGATCGGACTTGCGATGGTACTCGAACATGCGCCGGGCCTCCTTGTATGCGCAGGGGTTTCCTGAGCATAGATGGGCCGCGCTGCCGTGCAAGCGATCTGATATCACCTTGTGATTAGACGGTTTCGCAGAGGGCTTCGACCGCCCCCACACCCGGTCAGGTACTTTCCCGCACTACCAGTTCGAAGCCCATGTCCTGCTGCTGCTGCGCGACCCGCTTGCCATCGAGCAGGCTCAACAGCGCCTGCGCGGCACTGCGCCCCACGGCGGCCCTTGGCGTACGGATCGACGTCAGGCGCGGCACCATGTGCGCCGAGGCCGGCAGATCATTGAAGCCGACCATCGCCACCTGCCGCGGCACCTCGACACCTTGGCGCAGCGCCTGGAGCACTGCGCCCTGAGCCAGGTCGTCGTTGCAGAAGAACAGGCCATCGACGTCCGGTGCCTTGGCCAGCAAACGACTGAACAGCTCGCCTCCAAGGCCTATCGATGAGGGTTGTGGGTCCAGCATCTCCAGCTCCGGTGCCTGCAAGCCCGCTTCCAGCAGCGCCTGGCGAAAACCCTCGGCGCGCTGCATCACCCTCGGGTCGAGCTGCGCAGCGATGAAGCCCAGGCGCCTGCGCCCGCGTTCGATAAGGTGGCGAGCCGCGGCGTGCCCAGCCTGCTGCTGGGAGAACCCCACCGACAACGCGCCCGGCTCCCCGCCAAGCTCCATCATGTGTACACAGGGCACACCGCTGGCGGCGAGCATCTGTCGCGAAGCGTCGCTGCGCTCGAACCCGGTCAGCAGGATGCCGCAGGGCTGATAGGCGAGGTAGTTGCGGATCAGGTTCTCTTCCTCGGCGCTGTCGTAGTGATAGTTGCCGATCAGCACTTCCAGCCCGCGTGGACGCATCACCTCGTGAATCGCCTCCAGGGTGTCGATGAACAGTTGGTTGGACAGGGACGGAATCAGTACCACCACCGACTGGCTGCGCGCCGACGCCAGGGCCCGGGCGGCCGGATTGGCCACGTAGCCCAGGCTCGCGGCGGCGGCAATGACCTTTTCCACCAGCTCCGGTGCAACCGTGCTGACGCCGCGCAGCGCGCGCGAAGCGGTAATGGGAGAAACCCCTGAAAGTCTGGCGACTTCGGCCAGAGTGGGACGACCTGTGGTGCGGGAGCCGGTGCGGGTCATGAATGTTGTAATTTTACTACTTGCAAGAAGTGGGAACGGTCACTAAGGTAGCGCTGTCTCAGAACGCAGGCAACGTAATAATTGCCGCAGCGTCCATACTGCGTATCACAAGATCAATAACACCCGGGAGGGTGGCGCCTGCACCCACTGCTCGTCGAGCGTGAGACAGCGCTGTCTTACCCCGCAGGAGGTATCGATGAACCTTTCCCCTCGCGCCATCGTGGTCATGGGCGTGGCAGGCTGCGGCAAAAGCTGCGTCGGCCAGGCCATTGCTACGCGTAGCGGCGGACGCCTGATCGAGGGCGACGCCTTCCACCCTGCCGAAAACATAGAGAAGATGAGCGCCGGCATCCCCCTCGACGACAACGACCGTGCCGGTTGGCTGGTACGCCTGGGCGAAGAATTGCAGGCCATTCTCCAGGCCGGCGAACGCCCGATCCTCACCTGCTCGGCGCTCAAGCGCCGCTACCGCGACACCCTGCGCCAGGCCGTGCCGGGCCTGGGCTTCGTCTTTCTCGAATTGAGCCCTGAGGAGGCCGAGAAACGGGTGCTCGCCCGCCCCGGCCATTTCATGCCCGCCAGCCTGATCGCCAGTCAGTTTGCGACCCTTGAAGCACCGTTTGGCGAACCGCTCACGCTGGCGCTGGACGCCACGCGCCCGATCGAGGCACTCGCCGAATCCGTGCATGACTGGCTAAAGCCCTGCGGTGACCGGCCTCTGGCGCGAACTGCCTGACCCGGCGGTTTCCCGGCCCACCAAAGACAGCGCTGTCTCGACGCCTGCGAGCGTCAAAAGTTCACTCAAGCTCCGCCATTACAACAACGACAAGACCGAGGCATAGACCCCATGTTCGGACTGGCTACTGATACCTACCTGCTGCTCGACGCGCTGGTTACCATCGTCGGGCTCATCCTGCTGATCACCCATTTCAAGGTTCATCCCTTCGTCGCCCTGACCCTCGCCGCAGGCTTCCTTGGCCTGACCTCCGGCATGCCGGTGGCCAAGGTCATGAAGTCGTTCCAGGACGGCTTCGGCGGCGTGCTTGGCTTTGTCGGCATCGTCCTCGCGCTGGGGACCATGCTCGGCAAGCTGATGGCCGACTCCGGCGGCGCCGACCAGATCGCACAAACGCTGATCCGAGCCTTCGGCAAGCAAAAAGTGCATTGGGCGATGATGTTCGCCGCGTTTCTGGTGGGCATCCCACTGTTCTTCGAGATCGGCTTCGTGCTGTTGATCCCGCTGGTGTTCATCGTCGCCCGCCGCTCCGGGGTGTCGCTGGTGAAGATAGGCATCCCGCTGCTGGCAGGGCTCTCGGTGGTGCATGGCCTGGTGCCGCCGCACCCAGGGCCATTGCTGGCGATCGGCATCTTCCATGCCGACATCGGCAAGACCATCTTCTACGGCCTGCTGGTGGCGCTGCCCACGGCAGTCATCGCCGGGCCGCTGTTCGGTAATTTCATCTCCCGCTATATCCCCGGCAACCCGTCCCAGGAGCTGATGGACCAGATCGCCCGCGAGTCCGACCAGAGAAACCTGCCAAGCTTCACCATCACCTTGGTCACCGTGCTGTTGCCGGTGGCGCTCATGCTGCTCAAGACCTTCGCCGATGTGGTGCTGCCCACCGACCATATCGTGCGCCAGTGGATGGACCTGATCGGCCACCCCATCAGCGCGTTGCTCGCCGCCTTGCTGCTGGCGTTCTACACCTTCGGCTCGGCCCGCGGCTTCAGCCGCCAGCAGATCATGAAGATGCTCGACCAGAGCCTGGCGCCCACCGCGGCAATCGTGCTGATCGTCGGTGCAGGCGGCGGCTTCAAGCAGATGCTGGTGGACACCGGCGTCGGCAACGTGATCGGGCAGATGGCCGTGCAAGCCGAGATTTCACCGATCATGCTCGCCTGGCTGGTGGCGGCGGTGATCCGTATCGCCACAGGTTCGGCCACCGTGGCGACCATCACCGGCGCCGGTATCGTCGCGCCGGTGATCGAGCTGGTGCCGGGAGTCAACCGTGAGTTGCTGGTACTGGCCACCGGCGCTGGTTCGCTGATTCTGTCCCACGTCAACGATGCCGGGTTCTGGCTGGTCAAGCAGTACTTCAACATGACCGTGGCCGAGACCTTCAAGACCTGGAGCATGATGGAGACCATCCTGTCCGTGGTCGGCATCATCTTCATCATGCTGTTGTCGATGGTGGTGTGACCGTCGGTCGGGGTAATGGCACCTTGCTGAGCAGGACGGGGCCCAAGAGGAAGATGCCCCTGTCCTGCGCAAAGGAGTTTGCCCCATGAAGCGATCCCTGCCCCGTACCTGCCTGCTCGCCGCCCTGCTCTGTTCACCACTGGCCATGGCGGTTGGCACCGGCACCACCTACCCGGACGATCCGCACAACCCTGCACCGCAACCTGGTGTAGACAGCACCCTCAATCCGGTCGAGAAACCCATGCCGCGCGATACCGATCCGCGCATTCAGGGCAACGACCCGGAAAGCCCGCCAGCACGGCAGAACGACAACCGCGATCTGCCCGGCATGGATGGCAGCGGCTCGGAAGGTAATGGTAGCCAGGGCGGCAGCGGCAAGCCCTGACGCCTACCACTGCCGCTTGTCAGGCCTGCTCAACCCCAGCTTCTCGATCTTGTAGCGCAGCATGTCGCGCGACAGCCCGAGCAAACGCGCCGACTTGGTGACGTTCCAGTCGGTGCGGTCCAGGGTGCGGCAAACCATGTCTCGCTCCATGTCCGGCAAGCTACCGCCGATCTCGGGCTCGGGACGCTGGGGTTCGTAGACAGGTTGTGCGGCCGGTACGACTGGCTCGTCGACCAGGGTCAGGCACAGGTTCAACTGATGCGCGCCAATCACCTCTGTCGGTGCCAGCAACACGGTCTGCTCCAGCATGTTGCGTAGTTCGCGCACGTTGCCTGGCCAGCTATAACCCAACATCAGGGCTTCGGCTTCGGCTGAGAAGCGCAGGTTCGGCTTGCCATAACGCCGACCGTGGTGCGCCAGAAAGTGCCGGGCCAGAATCAGGATGTCCTGCCCCCGGGCATAAAGGCGCGGCACCTTCAACGCAATGATCCGCAGGCGAAAGAACAGGTCGCGGCGAAACTTGCCCTGCTGGACCATCTGCTCCAGGTTGCAGTTGGTCGCGCTGATCACCCGCAGGTCGACCTTGCGCTCCTTGACCGCACCGATGCGGCGAATGCTGCGATCCTCCAGCAGCTTGAGCAGCTTGGCCTGCAGCACCAGGTCCATCTCGCCGATTTCGTCGAGAAACAACGTACCGCCATCGGCGGC
The DNA here is from genome assembly GCA_014268975.2 of Pseudomonas wayambapalatensis. Taxonomy (GTDB): domain Bacteria; phylum Pseudomonadota; class Gammaproteobacteria; order Pseudomonadales; family Pseudomonadaceae; genus Aquipseudomonas; species Aquipseudomonas wayambapalatensis. The sequence continues at coordinate 3,231,690 of CP077096.1, forward strand.
TTCGACCAGCCCTACCCGGCGCTCCTTGGCGTCGGTGAAGGCACCCTTCTCGTGCCCGAACAACTCGGCCTCCAGCAGGTTGGCCGGAATCGAGGCACAGTTGAACTCGATGAACGGCCCCTTGGCCCGTGCGCCGTCGAAATGCAGGGCACGGGCGACCAGTTCCTTGCCGGTGCCGGTCTCGCCCTCCACCAATACCGGCGGCAGGTCGTCACTGGCCATACGCCGTTCGGCATCGAGCAACTGACGCAGAGTGTGCTTGAGCCCCTGCATGACCGGCGACTCGCCGATCAAGGCCTGCAACCCCGACTTCTGCGCCTCGCGCGTCTGGTAGAACGACAAGGTGCGCTCCATGCGCTCGGCGGCCAGGGCCTTGTCGAGGATCAATTTGAGCTCGGCCAGCACCACCGGTTTGGTCAGGTAGTGGAAGGCCCCCTCCTTCATCGCCAGGACGGCGTCCTCGACGTTGCCATAACCGGTCATCATGATCACCTTCAATGCCGGCGCCTGCGCCACCAGGGTACGCAGCAGGTCATGGCCGCTCATGCCCGGCAATGAGTTGTCGGTCAGCACCGCATCGGGCTGGACGCGCTTGATCTGCTCCAGCGCCAGCTCGGCACTGTGACACACCATGACCTCGAAGCCTTTCAGATTCAGGTAGGTGCGAATGTTGTCGGCAAGGATTTCATCATCCTCGACCACCAGGATGCTGTGCTCCATGGTCCCCTCCCGCTGCACGTTTGAATATCAGGTTGACGCGGGTTCCTTCCTCTTCACGGCTGCTCAGGCTCACCGAGCCGCCAAACCGTTCCATGATCCGCTTGACCAGGGCCAGGCCGACGCCCAGCCCGCCCTGCTTGGTGGTGAAGAACGGCTTGAAAACCATCCGCTCCTGCTGCCGGGTCATGCCCTTGCCCGTGTCGCTGAGCACCAGTTGCGCCTGCTGCCCCTCCACAACGCCGACCTCGGCGCGCAGTTCGCCGCCATTGGGCATCGCCTCCAGCGCGTTGGCGAACAGGCTGTTGAGAATCTGCGTGAGCTGCAGCGGCTGGCTGGCGACCCATTGCACCTGTGGGCCAACCAGGCTGAACCGCACACCGTTGCGTTCAATCTGCTGGGCAAACGCCAGGCGGGTGTCTTCCAGGGCCGCCACCAGGTCCACGGCTTCGGGGTCGTCACTGGTCGGGCGCAGCGACACCAGCAGTTCACGCACCCAGCGTGACATGCGATCGACCTGGCTGATGATATCGGTGATGTTCTTCTGCGCCGCCGGGCTCGCGATATCCTGGGCAAGTTCGGCACTGGAGCGAATGTTGGCCAACGGATTGCGCAGGCTGTGGGCCACCGCCGAAGACATTTCGCCCAGCGCCACATAGGTCTCGCTGGCCACCAGGCGATCCTGCTGGTGATGCAGCAACTGCGCGGCGCGGCGCACGATCCAGAACAGCCCGAAGTAGATCAGCGCCCCGCCCACCAGGGTCGATACCCAGATCAGCACATAACCGCGCTGGATACGCCGCACCAGGTCCTGCGGCTCCTTGTAGATCTCCATCATCGACAGCACCTGCTCGCCCTGGGTGTCGAACAGCGGAATGTAGTTCTCGATGAACAGGTACTGAGGCTCACGCAGGAATTTCTGCTCCTCACGATCCTCATCAACCTTGTGATAGCTGGCCGAAACCGCCTGGCGCGAATGGAAGGCCTGTTGCAGATCGTCGTCCTCGCCGATGCGCTTGCCAATCAGTTCGCTGTTGGTCGACCAGACGATGGTGTGATCGCGGGCATAGACATTCGCCAGCAAGGTATCGGGCAGGTGCTCGACGTGATCGAGGAACTCCACCCGGGTCGCCCTGACCAACGCTTCGCTGATCTGCAAGTGCTGGCCATCCATGCGCGGGTCGAGCAGCTCACCCATGGTCGTTCCCGGGGGCAGTTGCGAATGGCGCACTTCAGCCTGGGCCATGGCCTGGATGAACTGGGCCGTGAGCATGGCGTCACGCTCGACGCTGTCGCGCACCACGAAGCGGGTAGAGACATAGCCCAGGCCACCGGCGACCGAAGCGATGATCAGCAGGCTGATGATCGAGAACCAGCGCAACAGGTTGAATTCACGCAGGGGAACCGCCAACGCACTCGGCGAGACATGTTGGGTGTCGGAAGCATCGTCTTGCAGGGTCTGCATGCTGTCGGTCGCTCGATTGGGTAACGGCCTGGAAGCGTTTGAAACAGTGAAGCAAAAAATCAGCCAGCTTTTTAGTGAGAAAAATATCGAATTAAATCAGGCACTTGAAAGCATAACGTCAAGTAAATTAGAGAGTAATGCCCCGCATATGGGGGATTTCACCCAATAAAAAAAAATCTATTTAAATCATATACTTAAAGATAAAAGCTCTAAAAAATATCAGCTCTCGCAATCCGGAAACTCAACGACACACGCGTGCCGCCCCCCTCCCGACTGCTCAGGCGGACCGCCCCACCGAAGCGCTCCATGATCCGCTTCACCAGCACCAACCCGACACCCAGCCCGCCCTGCTTGGTACTGAAGAACGGACGGAACGCCATGCGCTGCTGCTGTTCGTTCATGCCCCGCCCGGTGTCCGACATGCGTAGTACCAGCATCCGCCGATCCTGGCGCACCACTTCCACCTTTAGCCGGCCGCCCTGCTCCATGGACTCCAGTGCGTTGCCGATAAGACTGGCGAAGATCTGCCCGAGCAGTTCCGGATGGCCCAGTACCTGCACCACCGGCAAGGGCTGGACGTCCAGTTGCACACCGCTGCGGGCCAGGGGGACGGCAAAGGCCTGCAGGCTTTCATGCAGGACCTTGGCCAGGTCGACGGGGACCGCGCTGTCATTGAGCGGACGCAACGACTGCAGCAGTTGCCGGACCCATTGGGACATGCGATCGACCTGTCCGATGATGTCGTTGATGTTCTTCTGCGCGGGCCCCTCGTCGAACGCCTGGGCCAGTTCGGCGCTGGAACGGATGCTGGCCAGCGGATTGCGCAGGCTGTGCGCCACCGCCGAGGACATCTCGCCCAACGCCACGAAGGTTTCACTGTTGACCAGACGCTTCTGCTGCACCGCCAGGGCCCTGGCTGCGCGCCGCATGATCCCGTACAAGCCGATGTACACCAGCCCGGCACCGACCACGATCGCCAGCCAGATCAGCATCAGGCCATGCTCGATGCGCACGATCAGGTCGTGGGGCTCCTTGTAGATCTCCACCATCGCCGTGACACGCTCACCATCGGCATCGAACAGCGGGATGTAGTTCTCGATGAACAATTGCTCCGGCGGCGTCACGAACTTCTGCTCGCTGCGCGCCTGCTCGAAATTGTGATAGCTGGCAGAGACACGCATCTTGTATTCGAAGGCCCGGTCGAGGTCTTCATCGACGTGGATCAGCTTGCCGATCAATGCAGGATTGCTCGACCAGATCACTGTGCGGTCGGGTGCATAGATGTTGGCCAGGAGCATGTCCGGCAGATGGGCGATATGGTCGAGAAACTCCCCGCGCGCCTTGCGCCGGGCCTCGGGATCGACCTCGGGCATGGCCTCGTCCAGGCGCGGATCGAGCAGCTCGCCCATGGTACGTACGTTGGGGATGGCCACATGGCGCACTTCGGCATCGGCAATCGCGGTGATGAATTGCGCGGTCAGCAGCGCATCGCGCTCGACACTCTCGTCGATGACGAAACGGCTGGAAATCAGCCCCAGCCCCATTGCCACCGAGAGAATGATGGCCAGGCTGACCCAGGCATACCAGCGCAGCAGGTCGAACGGCTTGTGCGCCCGTTCGGTGCTGGCAAGGTCATGGCTGTCGGAACGGGGGGCAAGGTCCATGGCGACTCCGCGATGGGGTACCTTTGAAGGTTATAGCCCAGAGTTGGGGAAACGGCCCTGATCAGCGCCCATCACCTCCACCACCCAGTCGATGAACACCCGCAACCGCGCGCCCACATGCCGATTCGGCGGATAAGCGACATACAACGGCATCGACTCCAACTGCCAATCTTCGAGCACCCGCACCAGCGCGCCACTGGCCAGTGGCGCACGGGCCATGTAGTCCGGCAGCCACAACACCCCAAGCCCCGCTACCCCGGCTGCCAGGTAGGCGTTGCCGTCGTCCACCGCCAAGACCTGGGTGCCCCTGACCTGCAGCCGCTCGGTTCCGCGAACGAGGGCATAGGGCAGCGGTCTGCCGGTGCGCGCCCAGAGAAAACCCACCGTGCGGTGGTCAGAATCCTCCAGTTCCGAAGGGTGGGCGGGTGTGCCCAGGCGTTCGAGGTAAGCCGGCGCCGCATACACCCCCAACTGCAGGTCGGCAACCTTGCGCGCCATCAACGATTGGTCAAGCAACTCGCCACCACGTACCACGCAATCGACGTGCTCGCCATGATGTCGACGATGCGATCGCTGACGCCCATGTCGATCTGGATGTCCGGGTAGCGGGCATGGAAGTCCGGCAGCGCCGGCACCAGCACCAGGCTTGCCAGCGGGCTCGGTACATCGACCCGCAGCTTGCCACGCGGCAAACCGGCAGCGCCGCTGAGGCTGCTCTCGGCATCCTCGAGCTCGGCCAACAGGCGCAACACCCGCTGATAGAACTGCTCGCCATCGCGGGTCACGCTCACTTTGCGTGTGGTGCGGTTGAGCAGGCGCACGCGCAAGCGCGTTTCCAACTGCTGCACCAGCTGGGTCACACTGGTGCGACTCATGTGCAGCGTCTCGGCAGCTTTGGTGAAGCTGCCCGCCTCCACCACCCGGGCAAAGGCACGCATTGCATCGAACCGGTCCATCTGCGCCTCGATTGTTTGGAATCAACAAACAATGATAACCAGACTGGCGCGTTTATCGAACAGGTCTGGGCCCGTACAGTCGCCCCATCACCTCACTGATGGACAAACACCATGAAGCAACGCGACGTTGTATTCCCCGCTGGCCGCCAGGCCCTGTACGACATCAACCACTACTCCCCGGCCGTGCGCAGCAACGGCTTGCTGTTCGTCTCCGGGCAGGTTGGCAGCCGTGACGACGGCTCACCCGAGCCGGGCCTTGAGAACCAGGTGCGCCGGGCCTTCGCCAACCTGAATGCGATCCTCGCCGCCGCCGGTTGCAGCTTCGATGACGTGCAGGACGTCACCCTGTTCATCGTCGACCCACAAGACAAGTTCCAGGCCATCTGGGATTTGGTGCGGGCGGAATTCTGGGGCCCGGCGCCGTACCCGACCGTGACGGCGATCGGAGTGACCTGGCTGTATGGGTTCGATTTCGAGATCAAGGTGGTTGCGCGGTTGCCGCACTGATGTAGCGAGGCAGATGGCCCTATCGCCGGGCAGTCCTGGTACAGCGCCGTATCTGTATGGGCCATCCGCCCCACCACAACGATTAAGACAGTCACATTCCCCTGCTCTACTCCCCTCACACGCCACGCAGCCTGCGAGCTCGGACGAAATGCGCCTCGCGCTCTTTCGATATGCGGCAAGTGAAGGCACAATGCGTGTCCTTTTTTTGGCCGGCCTGGCCGGGGGCCTTTGAAATGATCAAGACGCCGTACTACCTCATCGACAAAACCAAGCTGCTGGGCAACCTGGAGAAGATCGCCTACGTGCGCGAACAATCCGGCGCCAAGGCCCTGCTCGCCCTCAAGTGCTTCGCCACCTGGTCGGTATTCGACCTGATGGAGCAGTACATGGACGGCACCACCTCCTCCTCGCTGTACGAGCTCAAGCTCGGCCGCCAGAAGTTCGCCGGCGAAACCCACGCCTACAGCGTGGCCTGGGCCGACGACGAGGTCGAGGAAATGCTGGAGAACTGCGACAAGATCATCTTCAACTCCATCGGCCAGCTTGAGCGTTTCGCCGAGCAGTCCAAAGACAAGACCCGCGGCCTGCGCGTCAACCCGCAGGTGAGCAGCTCCGACTACCTGTTGGCCGATCCGGCGCGTCCGTTCAGCCGTCTGGGCGAATGGGACCCTGAGAAGATCGAAGCGGTGATCGAGCAGATCTCCGGCTTCATGTTCCACAACAACTGCGAGAACGGCGACTTCAGCCTGTTCGACAAGATGCTCTCGCACATCGAGGAGCGCTTCGGCCACCTGCTGCACAAGGTCCAGTGGGTCAGCCTCGGCGGCGGCATCCACTTCACCGGCGAAGGCTATGCACTCGACGCTTTCTGCGCACGCCTGAAAGAGTTCTCGCAGAAGTACGGCGTGCAGGTCTACCTGGAGCCCGGTGAAGCGGCGATCACCAACAGCGCCTCGCTGGAAGTCACCGTGCTCGACACCCTCTACAACGGCAAGCACCTGGCCGTGGTCGACAGCTCCATCGAAGCGCACATGCTCGACCTGCTGATCTACCGCCTCAACGCCAAGATGGCCCCCAACGACGGCGAGCACACCTACATGGTCTGCGGCAAGTCGTGCCTGGCCGGCGACATCTTCGGCGAGTACCAATTCGATCGTCCGCTGGCCATCGGCGATCGCCTGTCGTTCATCGACGCGGCGGGTTACACCATGGTCAAGAAGAACTGGTTCAACGGTCTGAAGATGCCGGCCATCGTCGTCAAGCAGCTCGACGGCAGCGTCGAGGTCAAGCGCGAGTTCGGTTTCGAAGACTACGTTTCCAGCCTGTCGTAAGACCGGCTTTCAGTAAGGAGCAAGGGATAAATTGAAGAAGAACGTTCTTATCATTGGTGCAGGAGGTGTCGCCAAGGTGGTGGCCCACAAGTGCGCACAGCATAACGACGAACTCGGTCGTATTGCGATTGCGTCACGGAACATCTCCAAATGCCAGGCCATCATCGACAGCGTCAAGGCCAAGGGTAGCCTCAAGGTGCCCGCCGACATCCAGGCCTTCTCGCTCAACGCCCTCGATGTCGAGGCGACCAAGGCACTGATCCGCGAAACCGAATCGCAGATCGTGATCAATGTCGGTTCCGCCTTCCTCAACATGTCGGTGCTGCGTGCCTGCATCGATACCGGTGTCGCCTATCTGGATACCGCGATTCACGAAGAACCGGGCAAGATCTGCGAAACCCCGCCCTGGTATGGCAACTACGAGTGGAAGCATCTCGAGGAGTGCCAGCAGAAGAACATTACCGCCATTCTCGGTGTCGGCTTCGACCCGGGTGTGGTCAACAGCTACGCGAAGCTCGCGCAGCAGCAGTATTTCGACCGCATTGATTCGATCGACATTCTCGACGTCAATGCCGGTTCCCACGGCAAGTACTTCGCCACCAACTTCGACCCGGAAATCAACTTCCGCGAGTTCACCGGGCAAGTCTGGAGCTGGCAGAACAGCCAGTGGACCAGCAACACCATGTTCGAGGTCAAGCGCACCGACGACCTGCCGGTGGTGGGTTCGCAGAACCTCTACCTGACCGGTCACGACGAAGTGCACTCGATCTCGAAGAACCTGAACGTACCCAATGTGCGCTTCTGGATGAGCTTCGGCGAACACTACATCAACGTGTTCACTGTGCTGAAGAACCTCGGCCTGCTCTCCGAGCAACCGGTCAAGACCGCCGAAGGCCTTGAAGTGGTGCCGCTGAAAGTGGTCAAGGCCGTACTGCCCGATCCAGCCTCCCTGGCACCGGGCTACACCGGCAAGACCTGCATTGGCGATCTGGTCAAGGGCACCAAGGACGGCCAGCCGCGCGAAGTGTTCATCTACAACGTCGCCGACCACGAAGAAGCCTACGCCGAGACCGACAGCCAGGGCATCTCCTACACCGCGGGTGTACCACCGGTGGCCGCAGCCCTGCTGGTCGCCCGTGGCGAGTGGGATGCCGGGCGCATGGTCAACGTCGAGGAACTGCCCGCCGAGCCGTTCCTCAAGGCGCTGGACGTGATGGGCCTGCCAACCCGCGTCAAGGATGAAAAAGGCGATCGTCCATGGGACGCTGAAGCCTAAGCAGTAACCGAAACGGCCTCATCGCGGGGCAAGCCCGCTCCCACAGCTACAGCTCCGGTTCTGAGAACCGCGCCGAAACCTGTAGGAGCGGGCTTGTCCCGCGATGAGGCCGGTACAAGCGCTACATCTCCCCTCCTGCATCACCCCTGGCGCACCACCGCCACGCACTTGATCTCCACCAGCAGCCCGTCATGGGCCAGCTCGCTGACACCGATACAGGTCCAGGGGCAGGTTCCCCGTGGGAACAGCTCGTCCTTCACCGCACGAAACACTGCCATGTGCTCGCGCAAGCCGACATGATAGGTGGTCAGTTCCACCACATCCGCGAAATCGCACCCGGCAGCCGCCAGCACTTCCCTCAGATTTTCCCACGCCGCATGAAACTGCTGCCGCGGGTCGGCGATGACCTGCAGATCAGCCGTACGCCCCACCTGGCCGGCCAGATACAACGTGTTACCGACCTTCAAGGCCGGCAGATAACCGGCGCGCTCGGCAAGTTTTTGCTGGGAGGCGGGAATGATCGGAGTGCGGTCGCTCATCGGGATGTCCAGTGCTTGAGATTGGACGCATCTTAGCAAGCGAACAGCAAAGCGGTCTGCGGCATGGCGGCACGCCTCTGGCGGCCCTGCACCAGGGCCGCCAGCCCGCAGGGCTCAGCCCGCTGGCGAAGTCAAAGGCTGCAGTTGCAGCACTTCATTGGTGTAGTCCCACTCCTGCTGCACCTTGTCAGGATGCTCGTTCAACTTGAGCCCGTAGCTGGGGATGATCTGGTGCAGCTTCTCCTGCCACGGTGCCGATGCGACCTTGTCCTTGAACACCTTGCGCAGCAGGTCGAGCATGATCGGCGGCGCGGTCGAGGCGCCCGGCGAAGCCCCCAGCAGCCCGGCAATGCTGCCGTCGGCAGAGGTCACGACCTCGGTGCCAAGCTTGAGCACCCCGCCCTGCTCAGGGTCTTTCTTGATGATCTATACGCGCTGCCCAGCCTGCCACAGGCGCCAGTCCTCTTTCTTCGCATGGGGGAAGTAGGTCTGCAGCGCAGCGAAGCGGTCGTCGTCCGACTGCATGACCTGGCCGATCAGGTACTGCACCAGGTCGAACTCGCGGACCCCGACACGCACCATCGGCCAACTGTTGTGCAGGGTCATGCTGCCGAACAGGTCGAGCAGCGAGCCCTCCTTGAGAAACTTGGTCGAGAAGGTTGCAAACGGCCCGAACAGGATCACCCGCTTGCCATCGAGCACCCGGGTATCCAGATGCGGCACCGACATCGGCGGCGCCCCCGTCGAGGCGATACCGTAGGCCTTGGCCATGTGGCGATCGGCAATGGCGGCGTTCTCGGTCACCAGGAACGATCCCCCAACCGGGAAGCCTGCGTACTCCTTCGCCTCGGGGATGCCCGACTTCTGCAACAGCGGCAGCGCCGCGCCACCGGCGCCGATGAACAGAAACTTGGCATCGGTAGCCGACGTGCTGCCATCCTTGAGGTTCTTGTACTCCACATGCCACGAACCGTCGTCGTTGCGGGTGATGTCCTGCACCTCACTGGAGAGCTTGAGGTCGAAGTTGGGGCGGGTCTGCAGGTACGCCACGTACTGGCGGGTGATCTCGCCGAAATTGACGTCGGTGCCGATCGGCGTCCAGGTCACTGCAAGCTTCTGGTTCGGGTCGCGCCCCTCCATCATCAACGGCACCCACTTGGCGATCTGCGCGTTGTCTTGCGAATACTGCATGGGCTTGAACAGCGGGCTGGCCTGCAGTGCCTCATAGCGTTTACGCAGGAAGCGAATATTGTCATCGCCCCAGACAAAGCTCATGTGCGGGGTGGCGTTGATGAACGAGCGTGGATTCTTCAGCACGCCCTGCTTGACCTGCCAGGCGAGAAACTGCCGGGTGACCTGGAACGACTCGTTGATCTCCACCGCCTTGCTGATGTCGATCTTGCCGTCCTTTTCAGGGGTGTAGTTCAGCTCGGCCAGCGCCGAATGCCCGGTACCGGCGTTGTTCCAACCGTTGGAGCTTTCCTCGGCGACCTTGTCCAGCCGCTCGATCATCTCCATCGACCATCCGGGCTCGAGCTCGTTGAGCCAGACAGCAAGCGTGGAGCTCATGATCCCACCGCCCACCAGCAATACGTCAACCCGCTTGCCCTCGGCAGCCTGTACACCCGTCAGGGCAAAGGCCAGGGCCAGGCCCGCCAGGGCCGGTTTGAATGCGATTCCTCTGTTCATGCTCCCTCCGTCGAGGCGCCGCTGGCCCCGATCCTGTCCGTGAATGTGCCTTGCCCCTGGTCCGCGCACCCGTGCCTTTGGTGTCCAAAAGCTCAGGCAAGCTTAGCTGAGTGATTCACTCAGGTTAGCCGCACGCGCATTCAGGTTCTGAAGGCGGATCCGCTGGCAGGCCGTCAGGCGACTTCAAGAAGCCTCTTGCAAGTCGACCGCTCTGCAAATACTGTATGAAAAACCAGTATCACGAGACATCCCCATGCAACTCATCGCCAAGCTCGGCATCCTCGCCGACGCCGCCAAATACGATGCTTCCTGCGCCAGCAGCGGCGCGCCCAAGCGCAGCTCCCGGGGGCGTGACGGGCTTGGCGCCACCGATGGCATGGGCATCTGCCACAGCTATACCCCTGACGGGCGCTGCGTATCGCTGCTCAAGGTGTTGCTCACCAACTTTTGCCTGTACGACTGCCAGTACTGCGTCAATCGCCGCTCCAGCAACGTGCCTCGCGCACGCTTCAGCCCCGAGGAAGTGGTGCGCCTGACCCTCGACTTCTACCGGCGCAACTGCATCAGCGGGCTGTTCCTGAGTTCGGGCATCATCCGTTCGGCCGACTACACCATGGAGCAGTTGAATCGAGTGGCGCGGCTGTTGCGTGAAGAGCATGGCTTTCGTGGCTACATCCACCTCAAGACCATCCCCGATGCCGATCCACTGCTGATCGAGGAAGCCGGGCGCCTGGCCGACCGCCTGAGCGTCAACGTCGAACTGCCCACCGAGGCCAGCCTCAAGCGCCTGGCCCCAGAGAAACAGGCGCACACCATCCGCCAGGCCATGGGCGTGATTCACCAGGGCCAGCAGGCCGTGGCCAACGAACCCAGGGCGCCACGCTTCACCCCGGCCGGGCAGAGCACCCAGGTGATCGTCGGCGCCGACGCCACCGACGACCGCACCCTGCTGCGCAACGCCGAATCGCTGTACCAGGGCTATGGCCTCAAGCGTGTGTACTACTCCGCCTTCAGCCCCATCCCGGACAGCCCCAACAGCGTGCCGCTGGCCGCCCCGCCGCTGTTGCGCGAACATCGCCTGTACCAGGCCGACTTCCTGATGCGCGGCTACGGCTACAAGGCTGGCGAGCTGCTCGGCCAGGCCGGCAACCTGGCGCTGGACATCGACCCCAAGCTGGCCTGGGCCCTGGCAAACCGCGAGGTCTTTCCGCTGGACCTGAATCGCGCCGAACCCGCCCTGCTCGCCCGCATCCCCGGTATCGGCCTGCGCAGCGTGCAGCGCCTGGTGACACTGCGCCGCGAGCGGCGCATTCGCTACGACGACCTGATCCAGTTGCGTTGCGTGCTGGAAAAAGCCCGTCCGTTCATCGTCACCAGTGATTACCGCCCGGCCCAGGCCGAACTGCGCAGCGGCCTGTTGCGCCAACGCCTGCGCGAGCCGCAGGCGCCGGTGCAGATGGGGCTTTGGGCATGATCGCGCTGGATTGCGACGACCTGTTCGACACCTGGCGCAAGCAAGCGCGGGTACTGCTCGGCCATGGCATCGACCCGGCCGACGTGACCTGGAGCCAGGGCCCGATGGACGACCTGCTCGCCATTGCCACGCCGTTGCCAGAAGGGCCCGGCCCATTCCGCCCGCGAGTGCCGGCGGCCTTGCTCGCACAACTCGAGCAGGCGGCGCGCTATCGCGGCGCGCAACGCTGGAACCTGCTGTACGAAGTGCTCTGGCGCGTCGCCCATGGGGATCGCACGGCAATGCTTGCCGGTGATCGCCTGGGCAGCGAGTTGCAGCGGCGTATCAAGCAGGTCTCCCGCGAGGCGCATCACCTGCACGCCTTCGTGCGCTTCGTGCCGCTGCCGGAAGCGGTCGCCGAACGCCTGCAACTGGACCTGGTGGCCTACCACGAACCCGCCCATGACATCCTTGAAAGCGCCAGTAGCCATTTTGCCGATCGCCTCGGGCGCCAGCGCTGGCTGATTGCAACGCCCACCGATGGCATTCGTTTCGACGGCAGCAATCTCGACTACCGTCGGCAATGTCCAGGTGAGTGGATCGACTGGGCACGCCATGCCGAAGATCCCGGCGCCGAACTGTGGCGTACCTACTACCGCTCCACCTTCAATCCGGCGCGGTTGAATCCTGATGCCCTGCGCCTGCACATGCCAGGGCGGTTCTGGCGCCACTTGCCCGAAGGCATGCTCATTCCCCAGCTCGAAAGCCTGGCGCGCCAGGGCAAACAACGTGACGGCCAGGCACTGGAGGTGGGCTTGCAGCGAGGCAAGCGGGTCGGGCGCTGAGCGCCGTTCTTGCCTACACTTTCGCTGATTGCCTCAGATTTTCCAGGAGCGACCATGGACGATTCCAGCCAAGGCAAGCCGCCAACCTTCTGGCAGATGCTGCACAGCATCCTCGCCGCCGCCTTCGGTGTGCAGAGCGGCAAGAACCGCGCACGCGACTTCACCCACGGCAAGGCCAGCCACTTCATCGTGATGGGGGTGATGTTCACCCTGTTGTTCATCCTGGTGCTGGTGGGGCTGGTGCAATTGGCGATGCACCTGACGGGGCGCTGATTGCCCTTGAAACGCGATACCACCGCCCAAACGCATCCGCCCGCGGAATTCCCTCCCGCGGGCGGCTCAGTTGCGGTTCACGGTCTGAAATTTGCGTTACTGATGGCTGACCCAATACACAGCGGTCACGACAACCAGCACGATCAGGCACAGGATCGCCCAGGCGTCGACACTGCTGTCAGGCTTGCGGAGCTTGGTCGGGTTTCCCATTGCATTACCTCTTGTAGTGGTTATGGGAATGCACGTCACATCAGCAGTTAAGCCCAGCAATGCCCTTTGCTCAAGCAGGGTTTTTCAATAATCGACGGGTGACGTCAGGAACGGGTAGCGATAATCGGTGTCTCGTCCCTCGGCGCTGTAGCGCTGAAAGTCGACGCCATAGCCTTTACGGGCGCTCAGTTCGAGCCAGCGCCTGGCCTTCACCGCATCGATGGCCTGCAGCACCGGCAGGCGGTACAGGTGTTGCCCGTCACGGTCCAGCGCCAGGCCCCGGGCATCGTCATGCAGCATCACCATGGCCCAACCACCCAGGCTGAAGTGCCCGCCCATGAGCACGCTCAGTCGCCCATCCACGCGAGCCTGCAAGGCCTCGGGTGAACTGTTGACCGCACTGAACAGCACATCGCGCCCCGGCACCCGGCCAACCGCCTCGAATGCCTGCATCGCACCGAACGCCATCTCGTCGTTCGCCGACCACACCAGGCGCACGCGTGGATAGCGCTGCAGCAGCAGTTGGGCCTGTTCGAAGGCCCGTTGGCGACTCCAGCCGCCATACACCACCTGGCGCAAGCGTACCTGCGCAAGCTCGGCCAACGCCCGCCGCATGCCCTGCTCGCGCAGTTGCGAAGCCGGCGTGGTGCTGATGCCGGAGAACGCCAGCAGCTCGATCGGTTCGCCAGTCCTGGGCAAACTGGCGACCAGATCGTGCAGCATCTGGTAACCCGCCTGTTCGTCATTGCCGACCAGCGACGCGAGCAGCGCGGCATACTTGCCCGGCTGCGCCTGAATCTCCCCGGCCTGCCCCTCGGTCAGGGCGTTGTTGACCAACAGCAGCTTGACCCCGCTGCCCTGGGACAGCCGCATGATCTCCGGCGCGACGTACTGCTCGTTGACCAACACCAAATAGTCTGGCTTGTGCGCCCCCCGCAGAACGGCCCGAGCCTGCTCGAGTTGCCGCTCGGCCTGGCGCTCGCCGTATTCCACCCGCAGGTCCATCCCCAGATCGTCGGCGGCGGCCTGCATGAAGTGCGAATAACTGACCCAGAACGTCTCATCGGACAAGCCCGGGTTGAGAAACACCACCGAAGCCGCCTGGGCGCTCGCCACCAATGGCAGACCCAGGCACAGACTGCGGCACAGCGCCCTGATGAACATGCGCAACATCCCTGCAATGCAAAGGGGCTCAGTATAACGGCGCAGGGCCAGCCACCCGACAAATAGCAGCCAGTCTCACTTAGTCCAATTGGTTCTTTTCATATGCAAAAACATCACTTTAGCGCATAAATACAACCTGTTATCGTTCCCCCGCTCCGACCCGGAGTGCGCGGCCGTGCGCGCGATTAGCTGCATGCAGCCTGAGACAGGACTTTTATGTACGTATACGACGAGTACGATCAGCGGATCATCGAGGACCGCGTCAAGCAGTTCCGTGATCAGACCCGCCGCTACCTGGCCGGTGAGCTGAGCGAAGAAGAATTCCGCCCTCTGCGCCTGCAGAACGGCCTCTACATCCAACGTTTCGCGCCGATGCTGCGTGTCGCCGTGCCTTACGGCCAGCTGAACGCCGGCCAGGTCCGCATGCTGGCGAAGATCGCCCGTGACTACGACAAGGGCTACGCCCACATCTCCACCCGCCAGAACGTGCAGTACAACTGGCCGGCGCTGGAAGACGTCCCGGACATCCTGGCCGAACTCGCCACCGTGCAGATGCACGCGATCCAGACCAGCGGCAACTGCCTGCGCAACGTCACCACCGACCAGTTCGCCGGTGTCGCCGCCGATGAGCTGATCGACCCGCGCCCCTGGTGCGAGATCGTCCGCCAGTGGACCACCTTCCACCCGGAATTCGCCTACCTGCCGCGCAAGTTCAAGATCGCCGTCAACGGCTCGAAGGACGACCGCGCCGCCATCGAAGTGCACGACATCGGCCTGGAGCCGGTGCACAACGAAGCCGGCGAGCTGGGCTTCCGCGTCCTGGTCGGCGGCGGCCTGGGCCGTACCCCGGTGATCGGTGCGTTCATCAACGAGTTCCTGCCCTGGCAGGACCTGCTCAGCTACCTGGACGCCATCCTGCGCGTGTACAACCGTTACGGCCGCCGTGACAACAAGTACAAGGCGCGGATCAAGATCCTGGTCAAGGCCCTTACCCCGGAATTGTTCGCCGAAAAGGTCGAAGCCGAGATGGCTCACCTGCGCGGCGGCAGCACCACCCTGACCGAAGCCGAGCTGCAACGCGTCGCACGTCACTTCGTCGACCCCGAGTACCTCGCGCTGGAAAACGTCGACTACAGCGCCCTGGACCAGGAAAATCCTGGCTTCGCCCGCTGGCGTTCGCGCAACACCCGCGCCCACAAGAAGCCGGGTTATGTCGCAGTCACCCTGTCGCTCAAGCCCACCGGCGTAGCCCCAGGCGACTTGACCGACAAGCAGCTCGATGCCGTCGCCGACCTGGCCGACCGCTACAGCTTCGGCCACCTGCGCACCTCCCACGAGCAGAACATCATCCTCGCCGACGTCGAGCAGCGTCAGCTGCACGCGCTCTGGCTGGAACTGCGTGAAAGTGGTTTTGCCACGCCGAACATCGGCCTGCTGACCGACATCATCTGCTGCCCGGGTGGCGACTTCTGCTCCCTGGCCAACGCCAAGTCGATCCCGATCGCCGAATCCATCCAGCGCCGCTTCGACGACCTGGACTACCTGTTCGACATCGGCGAGCTCGACCTGAACATCTCCGGCTGCATGAACGCCTGCGGCCACCACCACGTGGGCCACATCGGCATCCTCGGCGTGGACAAGAAAGGCGAGGAGTTCTACCAGGTGTCGTTGGGCGGCAACGCCGCGCGCGATGCGACCCTTGGCAAGATCCTCGGCCCCTCCTTCGCCCAGGACGACATGGCTGACGTGATCGAGAAGCTGATCAACGTGTACGTCGAGCAGCGCAACGAAGACGAGCGCTTCATCGACACCTACCAGCGTATCGGCATCGACCCATTCAAGGAACGCGTCTATGCAGCGAATCATTAAGAACAACCAGCTCGTCGACGAAACCTGGCACCTGCTGCCCAAGGGTACCTCGTTCGACGAACTGACCAACTGCGACGACTACATCGTTCCGCTGCAGCTGTGGCGTGACCATGCCCATGCCCTCAAGGCCCGCGACGGCGGCCTGGGCGTGTGGCTGGACAGCGACGAAGAAGCCGAGGAAATCGGCGAGGACGTCCAGCACTTCCAGGTCATCGCCCTGAACTTCCCGGCGTTCACCGACGGGCGCAACTACTCCAATGCGCGCCTGCTGCGTGACCGCTACCAGTACAAGGGCGAACTGCGCGCCATCGGCGACGTCCTGCGCGACCAGTTGTTCTACATGGCCCGCTGTGGTTTCGACGCCTTCGCGATCCGTGCTGACAAGGACCCGCAAGACGCGCTGCAGAGCCTGAAGGACTTCTCGGTCACCTACCAGGGTGCCACCGACGAGCCGCTGCCGCTGTTCCGCCGCCGCTGATCGCCGCCTGCTGTAACGAACGGCCCGCCTTCTGGCGGGCCGTTTCGTTTGCGGGATTTTCTAATGTTGGGTGCTGGCCTGCCGATATCACTGACGTACCCGCACCTCAATTCGGCAGGACGCTAATGAATCCGATAACAGCAGCACAGCGCCTGGCCCCGGTCCTGACTGCCCCGCAACCAGATCCGACCAGCGCCAGCAACCCGACCGGCATCGCCAGTGTCTCGGCAGTCCCGAGCACCAGTGTGATTCTCGGCCAGAACAACACCATCAGCGATTCCGAGACCTACTCGCGCCAGGGGCTGCTGCCAGGCCAGGTCCGCTATGTCTGGGAAAACGACAGCCAGGACAAGCTCGCCACCACACTGCAGACAGCCTTCCAGTCGTCCAGCAGCGCAGGCCGCTTCAAAGGCATTGGTGCGGCCTTGATCGAGCAGCTTGCACAGAACGGCGGCAAGAACATCTCGCAGTCGGTGTTCGCCTTCAGCGACGACTCTCCGATCGACCCTGGCGTGCTCAAGCTGCAGCAGCAGCGCCTGCGCGAGAATCCCGACAGCGGCGTCACCTTCAGCCTGACCACCGCTTCCGGCGCGACCATCCGCTTGTCGCTGGCCAGTGGCGAGAAGGGCCTGGCGGTGAGCGCCGAAGTCGAAGGCGGCTCGCTCAGCGCCGAAGAACTCAAGGGCCTGGGCAACCTCGCCGACGCCTTCCAATCCACCATCGACGGCCTCAACGAGGTGCCACCCCAGCTCAAGCTCGGCGCACTGGTCAAGCTCGATCCGAAGCTGTTCAGCGCCTTGCAGATGAGCAGCAAGTTCCAATCCCTGAGCGGCGAGCAGACCTTCTCCCTGAGCCTCGATGACAAGGCGCGCAGCCTCAGCCTGCAGGGCCCTTCCGGCCAGGTGCAACTGAGTCTGGACACCCAGGACGCCGAGCTGCTGGGCAAGTCGGCGCAGCGCAAGGCCGCGATCGACAACTACCTGACCCAGTTCGACGCCGCCCAGCGCCGCGGTCGTGGCGACGAGAACCTGATGAACCTGTTCAAGACCGCGTTCACCCAGCTCAACAGCATCGACGACAATCGCCAACCTGCGGTGCAAAGCCCATCCGCCCTGAACGACAAGGACCGCGCCCTGCTCAGCGGCCTGGCCGACTTCAGCGCATCGATTAGCGAAACCACGCGCAGAAGCAACCCGATGCGCCAGGACGAAACCGACAGTTTCACCTTCAGCGCCTCGCAGAGCACCACGGTCAAGAGCCGTGGCATGCAGGACCGCTCGGTGGAGCAGAACCAGCAGAGCAAGCTCACTGCCTCGTTCCACCGCGGCCTCAATCCGTTGACCAACCTGATACTGGGCAGCGACCGCGAGTCGCAGAACTACAGCTATCACCTGATCGACGACCAGGCCAGCAGCACCACCCGCCTGGCCTATGACAAAGGCCAACTGGTTGAGGCCAGCGCGACCCAGCAGGCGAGTCAGAAAGAGCGGATCCTCACCTATGTCGATGGCGACCTGAAAAGCGACGTGACCACGCCCAAGGCCGTGACCCAGTCGCGCAACGTGCTGAGCTTGCTCAAGGATGCGTTCGAGCAGGACCGCATCGCCCAACGCGATCGCGGTGTGTCGCTGCTCGAGGGGCTGCTGCAATCGCAGCGCAGCCGCTGGTTGCTGCAGGGCGATCCTTCGAAGATCGCGGCCTGACGAAGGACCTGTGGGCGCGGCAAACCGCCGCTGCCACAGGGCCGAGTAAAGCTCAGAGAAGGCTTACCCCCTCACCCCCAACATCCCGCGATCGACGATGAAATCGATCACCGCCTGCAACCCCTCCCCCTTCTTCAGGTTGCTGAACGTCCAGGGCCGCTCGGGACGCATGCGGTTGGTGTCGCGCTCCATCACCTCCAGCGACGCACCGACATAAGGTGCAAGGTCGGTCTTGTTGATCACCAGGAAATCCGACTTGGTGATGCCCGGCCCGCCCTTGCGCGGGATCTTCTCGCCTTCGGCGACGTCGATCACATAGATGGTCAGGTCGGCCAACTCCGGGCTGAACGTGGCACTGAGGTTGTCGCCACCGCTCTCCACGAAGATCACCTCCAGGTTGCCGAACTTGCGCGCCAACGCCTCGACCGCCGCCAGGTTCATCGAGGCATCCTCGCGGATTGCGGTGTGCGGGCAGCCGCCAGTCTCGACGCCGACGATGCGCTCAGGCTCCAGAGCACCGGCCTCGGTGAGGATGCGCTGGTCCTCCTTGGTGTAGATGTCGTTGGTCACCACGGCGATGTGGTAATGGTCACGCATGGCCTTGCACAGGGCCTCGAGCAGCGCGGTCTTGCCGGAGCCGACCGGGCCGCCGACACCGACGCGCAGGGGTTGCTGATAGCTTTGCATGTTGGCAATCCTCAGGAACGGAACAAACGGGTGTATTGGGTTTCGTGGCGTGACGAGGCAATGGCCAGCAGCGGCAGGCCGCCGCCCAGTTCGTCATCCTCCAGGGTCAGGGCCTGGTCGAGCACGGCGGGCAGCTCGGCGCCCAAGTCGCGCAGCAAGGTCTGGGCCGCCTGTTGGCCGAAAGGCACCAGCTTGACCCCGGCCATGACGGCGCCTTCCAGCCAGGCGAAGCCATGACCAAGGGCCAGGTCGCGCAGCGGAATCGACCAATGCGCGCCCAGCCAGGCCATGCCGCCGAGCTGGGAGAGTTCGATGCTCTCACGCCAGGCTGGCGCCTGGGCCAGTTGCCAGCCATCGAGCAGCCGCGCCAGGGCGCTACCTCGCTGGCGTTCTTCCAGCCGCAGCTCAGCCGTCTCGCGGTTGGCCAGCAGAAACTGGGTCCAGCGTGCGAAGGCCTCGGCATCATCGCCCTGGCATGCCCGGTAGAGGCGCGCCAGCAATGGCCAGTCAAGACAACCCAGGGTGTCGTGCAACTGCTCACGCTGCCAGGCACAAAAGCCGGCCGTGTCACGCACCCAGCCCGCCTCGACGGCCCACTCCAGGCCTTGCGAATAGGTGAAGCCACCCACCGGCAGGCCCGGGCTTGCCAGTTGCAGCAGGCGCAACAGCGCCAGGTCGCTGCTCATCAGCCGGCCAGCACGAACGCGGCACCGGCCAGCAAGCCGCCACCGAACAGCTTCTGCAACTTGCTGTGGCGACGCAGCAGGCAGCCCACGCCGAACCCGACCACCAGCAGCAGCGCACTGACGGTGACGAAGCCTGCGCTGAACATCCAGAACGCGCTGGGCGTTGCTTCAACGCCGTGGGCCCAGCCATGGAACAGGGCGAACACCGGCATGGCCAGGGCCAGCAGTACCTGGCGATTAGGCAGCAGCATGGCGCAGGCGGCCACCACCAGTGAGATGGAGATCATGGTCTCGACACCGACCAGGTCGCCGAACAGATGCCCCAGCACCGCGCCGCCGAACATCGCCGAAAGCGTGGCCAGGGGCAAGCTCAGGTTGCGTCGGGTCAGTGCGGCCAGCACGCCGGTACCCAGCAGCATGAGCAGGTGGTCCAGGCCCGTCAGCGGGTGCAGCAAACCGTCCTGCAGCGGGTTGTTGTCGTGGCCGGGGTGAGCGAAGGCTGGCAAGGCGATCATCAGTAAAGCGAGGGCAAGGGCTTTTTTCATTGTGTGCTCCAAGGCAGTTCGTAAGGTGTTTACAGGCGAACGAAGGGATGATTGTGGGCGTGCCCGTGAGCAGCACTCTGGTAGGCGCCAGGCTCCGGCTCGAACGGTGCCTGCTCGATCAGCACCTCAAGACCGAGGCCGCGCACCATTTCGTCCAGCACATGATCATGCTGGTAGCGCAAAAGGCCGGCCTCGATCTGCAACGGCACATGGCGATTGCCCAGATGGTAGGCCGCACGCGCCAGCAGCAACGGATCGGCGCAGCGCACCGTGGAAACGCGCTCCGGTGCTGCCAGCACCTGCACCACGTGCAGGCCATCGGCATCGGCGAGCAGTTCGCCACCGCGCAGCAGGTGGCCGCGTTCGAGCATCAGACCGGCTTCGCGGCCATCGTCGAGGGTCACGCGCAGGCGGCTCTTGATTCGGCTGTCCACATCCAGGGTGACAGTGCCGCTGACCGAGGCAGCCTCGGCGACACGGCGGGTCAGGACAATCATGCTTGCTCCTTCAGAACAGGAAATAACGCTGGGCCAGTGGCAGTTCGCTGGCCGGTTCGCACACCAGCAACTCGCCATCGGCGCGCACCTGGTAAGTTTGGGCATCGACCTCGATCAACGGCTGCAGGCCGTTGTGCACCATGTCGGCCTTGCGTACCCGGCGACAGCCGCGGGTGACCCCGATCAGGCTGCGCAGCCCCAGTTCCTCGGCCAGCCCACGGTCCATGGCGGCCTGGGGCAGGAAGGTCATGCGCGTGGCGTGGCGCGCCGCACCGAAGCTTGCGTACATTGGGCGGTAATGCACCGGCTGCGGGGTCGGGATCGAACCGTTGATATCGCCCATAGGCGCCGTGACGATCATACCGGCCTTGATCACCGCCGACGGCTTGACACCGAAGAACGCGGGCGACCAGACCACCAGGTCGGCCAGCTTGCCCACCTCCACCGAGCCGACCTCGTGCGCGATGCCATGGCTCAGCGCCGGATTGATGGTGTACTTGGCGATGTAGCGCTTGACCCGGAAGTTGTCGCTGTAGCTGCTGTCCGGCGCCAGGGGGCCGCGGCGAACCTTCATCTGGTGAGCCACCTGCCAGGTCCGCAGCACCACTTCGCCGACCCGGCCCATGGCCTGGGAATCGGACGAGGTCATGGAGAACGCGCCCATGTCGTGGAGGATGTCCTCGGCGGCGATGGTCTCGCGGCGGATGCGCGACTCGGCGAAGGCCACGTCTTCGGCAATGCTCGGGTCCAGGTGGTGGCAGACCATGAGCATGTCCAGGTGCTCATCCACGGTGTTGATGGTGTAGGGCAACGTCGGGTTGGTCGAGGACGGCAGCACGTTGGCCTGCCCTGCCGCGCGAATGATATCCGGTGCATGCCCCCCACCAGCCCCCTCGGTATGGAAGGTGTGGATGGTGCGATCGCCAATCGCTGCCAGGGTGTCCTCGATGCAACCGGATTCGTTGAGCGTATCGCTGTGGATCGCGACCTGGATGTCCATCTCTTCGGCCACGCTCATGCAGCAATCGATGGCCGCCGGCGTCGAGCCCCAGTCTTCGTGCAGCTTCATGCCCATGGCACCGGCCGCGATCTGCTCGCGCAGCGGCTCGGGTTTGGAGACGTTGCCCTTGCCGAGAAAGCCGATATTGATCGGCAAGCTGTCGGCAGCCTGGAGCATGCGTGCCAGATACCAAGGCCCCGGCGTACAAGTAGTGGCGTTGGTGCCGGTCGCAGGACCGGTACCACCACCGATGAAGGTGGTGACGCCGCTGGTCAGCGCTTCATCGACCTGCTGCGGGGAAATGAAATGGATGTGTGTATCGATGCCACCTGCGGTGACGATCTTGCCCTCGGCAGCGATCACTTCCGTCGCCGCGCCAACCGGGATGGTGACGCCGGGTTGCACGTCTGGGTTGCCAGCCTTGCCAATGGCGACGATACGACCCCCGCGCACGCCGATGTCGGCCTTGACGATCCCCCAGTGATCGATGATCAGTGCGTTGGTCAGCACCAGGTCCACGGCTTCGGCGGCCAGCATCTGGCCCTGCCCCATGCCATCGCGGATGACCTTGCCACCACCGAACTTGACTTCCTCGCCATAGATCGTGAAGTCCTTCTCCACTTCGACCCACAGCGCCGTATCGGCCAGGCGCACGCGGTCGCCGACGGTGGGGCCGAACATGTCGGCGTAGGCCCGACGGGAAATACGGCTCATGCCTTGTCCTCCAGCGCGCCCATCACCTTGCCCTGGAAGCCATAGACTTCGCGCTTGCCGGCGTAGGCCACCAACTGCACGGTACGTGACTGGCCAGGCTCGAAACGCACGGCGGTGCCGGCGGGGATGTCCAGGCGAAAGCCTCGGGTCGGCTCGCGCTCGAACACCAGCGCGTCGTTGGCTTCGTAGAAGTGGTAGTGCGAGCCGACCTGCACCGGGCGGTCGCCATGATTGGCAACGCTGACGCTGACCGTTTCGCGGCCGACATTGAGCTCGATGTCGCCTGGGGCGACCTGGATTTCTCCGGGAATCATGAATGCCTCCTGGGCAGCGTCAGACGATAGGTTCGTGGACCGTCACAAGCTTGGTGCCATCGGGGAAGGTCGCTTCCACCTGGACGTCCGGGATCAGCTCAGGCACACCGTCCATGACCTGGTCACGGCTGAGCACCTCGCGGCCCAGGCTCATCAGCTCGGCCACCGTGCGGCCGTCCCGCGCGCCCTCCATCACCGCAGCGCTGATCAGCGCCACCGCTTCGGGGTAGTTGAGCTTCAGTCCACGGGCCAGGCGGCGCTCGGCAACCAGCGCGGCGGTGAACAGCAGCAGTTTGTCTTTCTCTCTCGGGGTCAGCTCCATGGGAGGCTCTCTCAGGTGGCCCAGATGCGCGGCGGGCTCGGCGCCAGGCCCAGTACGGCCGGGCGCAACAGATGCCAGAGGCGCTGCAGGGTGCGTTGCACGTGTTGGTTGTCGTTATCGAGCAGGCGAATCACCAGCAACGGCCCGAGCAGGGTCGCGCCAGCCGGGGTTTCCACGTCGTCGAGCAGCTGGCGTACCTGCTCGAGCAGGGCCGTATCGGCAGGTGCGGCGCAGAACGTCGCGACCAGCGGATAACCGCCGAGTTTTTCCAGGTGCCCGCCTTCTATGCGCAGGCGCTCGTGGAGCCCCGGGTCGTCCGGCAGCTCGACGCGCAGTCGGCTGTCGAGGGCGCCATGATCGAAGCGCTCGCTCATCACCGGACGCCCCAGGCACAGGGTTTCCCAGGCCAGCAGGCGGGCGCCGGGTTCGAGGGTGAAACGGCTGTCGAGCCGGGCGCGAGCGCCATCGAAGAAGATGCTGTCGTGGGGCAGCCACTCCAGCGAGCTGTCGGCCGCCAGGTGGAAGCGCTGCGCCAGGTGCGCGGTCGGGCCGATGCTGCGGTAGAACTTGCTCGCGCCAGGCATGGTCAGCAGCGCGTGGCTGCCAGGTTCCAGGTGGATATCGAGCTCGAGCCGGTCACCGGCGACGACGCCACCTGGGGGATGAAGGATGTAGACATGGCACGGCGCGCCTTCGGGATAAAAAGGGCGCTGCACCAAAAGAGGGCCAAAATGCTTTCGTGCACCAAGACGAGTCGTATCCCCGCGTTTGACGAAGCGCAATTGCAGGTGTGCACTCCAGCCGGAATCGCTCCCAGGTTGTTCGATTTGTTGCGCGGACGACATCCTGCAGCCCCTGAAATCCGTGGTGTTGCTAATTTTTGGCTGATCTGTCGCGTTTACCTACGATGGGGTACGCAATGACCGCTTGTCTGAAACTGCTGAACTGATATAGCAGGTTGCGGGCCAACTACGCAGATGAACGAAGATGAAATTCTTCGACCTGCGCTCCGGGATAGGGCGGCACGCACAACTGGAGAGCGGGTGTGAGCCCGGTTTCGGTGCTCATGGGCATCGGGTCTGTGCCAGATACTGCGATAAAGGGCAGCGCGAATTTCGCCAGACGACGTTGCGACAATCGACCACACCACGACCGCCACCCTCCCCGCCATCCGAATGGTAGATTCGCGGCCATGAAAACCACCCGTCGGACACGTTCGCTGACCGCCTGGACGCTCTATGCCAGCGTGCTGTTCAGCCTGTTGCTCTGTGGCCTGCACCACGGCCAGATGAGCGGCCTGCGTCTGTCGGGCCTGGACGGTGGTTTCTGCGCCCTCGACAGTACCGGCAAAGGCCCGGCCATCGACCTGGGCGACAGCAGCAGCGACCAGCACATGGCCCAGCTCGATTGCCCGGTGTGCTCCTCCCTTGCGCTGGCCGTGCCACTGAGTGGCAGTCTCTGGTCATTCCCTGCGGCGCATGGCGGGCAACCCTCGCCGATCATCGTGCGCAGCTGGGCGCAGCCGCCCCCACGCTATCTGCGCCCCGCCATCCCGCCCCGCGCCTCCCCGTCCGACCTCCCCGCAGCAGCGACCTTCGCCTGACCCCAGGCGGGCACGCCCGTGCCCGTGGGTCAGCCATGACCTTTGCGTGGAAATCACTACAACATGATCCGCAACACTTCTCTGGTGCTCCTGATGGGCGCCACCTGCACCTGTGCCTGGGCCGACGTCGCCCCCGTGCAACTCGACGCCACCACCATCGACGCCGAACAGCAGTCGCCCTCTGGCGTGCAACTGGACGAACCGATTCGCACCGGCTCGCGCCTGGGCCTCACGGCACGGCAGACACCGGCTTCGGTCAGCGTCTCGGACCGCCGGGTGATCGAGCAGCGTGACGCCAAGGACAGTCAGGACGTGATCAACGCCATGACCGGCGTCAATGCCTCGGCCAACCCCGGCTACGGCGGCTTCGTCGCCTACCGAGGCTTCACCCAGAACCAGGTGACCCAGCTCTACAACGGCATCAACCTGGGCTACAGCAGCGCCACCCGCCCGGTGGATGCGTGGGTGCTGGATCGGGTCGAACTGATCGGCGGCCCGTCGTCGTTTCTGCATGGCGCCGGCGCCGTGGGGGGCTCGATCAACTACATCACCAAGCTCGCCAGCCGCGACGCGCAAACCCTCGATGGGCGCATCCGCTACGGCAGCTACGACGACTCGGAAGTCGCCTTCGGCATCAACCAGGCCCTGGCCAAGAACCCCGCCGATGCCCGCCACTTCGCACGCCTGGACTTCAGCCACAGCCAGGGCAATGGCTACATTGACCGCAACCAGCGCAACACCGACAGCCTGGCCTTCTCGTTGCTCAGCGACCTCTCGCCCAACCTCACCCACACCTTGGCGCTGGAGTACCAGGAAGACAAAGAGGACAGCCCCTACTGGGGCTCGCCCATCCTGCCGGGGCGCAGCACCCTGAAGATCGACAAGAGCCGCCGCTTCGAAAACTACAACGTCGCCGATGGGCGCTACGAGCAGCGTGTACGCTGGCTGCGTTCGATCCTCGATTACCAGGTGAGCGACACTACCAGCGTGCAGAACACCCTCTACCACTACAATGCCCAGCGTGATTACCGCAACCTCGAAGGCTACCGCTACAACAGCGACGGCAACGTGGTGCGCTCCAGCCCCTACCTGCAACGCCACCAGCAGAGCGTGATCGGCGATCGTGTCGAGCTGCGCCACGACAACAGCCTGTTCGGCCTGAGCAGCCAGTGGTCGCTGGGGCTGGACTGGTCGAGCATGCACCAGACTCTGTACCCGACCTCGGGCAGCTACAGCGACGTGGTCGATCCGGATCACTTCGATCCCGGCAGTTTCTACGACATTCCCGGCGTCAATCGCGGCCTGACCAAACAGCGACGCAACGAGGTGCTCAACCGCGCGCTGTTCGCCGAGAATCGCCTGGAACTGACCGACCGCCTGGCGCTGCTGACGGCCCTGCGCTACGACTACCTGGACATGCAGGTCACCAACTACGGCCCGGTCAGCCCCAGTTCGCCGGCCTATTTCGAGCGCCGCTGGGAGCCACTGTCCGGGCGCATCGGCCTGACCTACGAGCTGACCCCGACAGCCAGCGTCTACCTGCAGTACAGCAACTCCGCCGACCTGCCGGCCGGCTCGCTGGCATCGGCGACCTATTCCAACGTCGGGTTGTTCGACCTGTCCAAGGGCGAGCAGTGGGAGGCCGGTAGCAAGTTCGACTTCCTTGACGGACGCGGCGCCGCCACCGTGGCGGTCTACCAGATCGTGCGCAAGGATTTCGCGGTGCGTGATTCCAACGACCCCAACCTGACGGTTCAGGCGGGTCAGCAGACCTCGCGCGGTATCGAGCTTTCCGGGCGCCTGCAGGTCACGCCCAGGCTGCTGGCCGAGGCCAACTACGCCTATGTCGATGCCCGTTACGATGAGTTCAACGAGGCGGTAGGTGGTGTGTCGGTGTCACGCAAGGGCAATGCACCGGTGAACGTGCCAGCCAATGTCGCCAACCTGTGGCTGACCTATGCCTTCACCCGTGACTGGTCGGCCGGCGTGGATGCCCGCTACGTCGATTCGGTCTACGCCGACAACGCCAACAGCCTCAAGGCCCCCGCCTACACCCTGTTCGGCGCCTTCGCCCGCTATCGCCTGGACGAGCACACCACCCTCACCGGCCGTGTACGCAACCTGACCGATGAGGTGTATGCCAAGCAGGCCTATGGGCAGCAGTACTACATGGGCGCACCGCGTACCTTCGAGGTGGCGATGGATGTGAAGTTCTAGGGTCTGTATGAAAAGCCTTGAGACGAAGGTCAGGCAAGGCGAAAACAGCCGAGGAACGGCCGGGGTCGCGCTCGACTTTACAGGTTGTAAATGAGCATTCCGAGGCTGTTTTCAACGCAGCATCACCGAGTATCAAGGCTTTTCGTGCAGAGCCTAGAACAAGCCGGACACCGGTGGGCGGGTACCCTTGAGCTGCCAGGCACCCACCACCGCCGCCTTCCACTGCCGTGGATTGTGGTTGGCCACGGTGCGGGCGTTGCGCCAATGGCGGTCGAGATTGTGCGCACGCCCGGTGGTCGACGCGCCTCCCACGTCGAACACTGTCTCGGCCGCCTTGAGCGCAAGCTCCGCCACCAGGTACTGGGCCTGCGCGACTTCGAGCGCGGCCTGCTCCACCGCTGCCTCGTCCGACTGCGCCGCCCAGGCCCGGTCGATCGTGGCGGCCGCCTTCAGCACCAGCGCCTCGGCGCCATAGGCGCGCGCCGCGATATCGCCCACGCTCAGTTCAACATAGGGGTCATCCACCGAACGACTGGCCGTACTGTGCTTGATCGGCCGGGCATGCTCGCGGGCGAAACGGGTGGCGTCGTCCAGCGCATTGCGGGCGATCCCGGCCAGCACGGTGCCCAGGAACAGTTGCAGGAACGGCGTCACCAGCGTGCGCTTGCCCTCCTCCACGGTACGCGTGCGCAGTTCGCGCGCCTCCACCCGCACATTGCGCAGGTGCGTGGTGCCGCTGGCGGTCAGGCGCTGGCCCATGGCATCGAAATCATCGACCAGCTCCAGGCCGTCGCGGTCACGCGGAAGGATGAACGACACCGGTTGCTCGTCCTCATCCAGCGCCACCGCGCTGACATAGTCGGCGAACAGCGCCCCGGTGCTGTAGAACTTGCTGCCATTGGCGCGATAGTGGTCACCCTCGCGGACCAGCCGCGCAGCGATGGCACCATTGGCGCCGCCCAGTTCCCAGCCTGCATTGCCGATCACCGCACCTTGCAGGTAGCGCGCAAACCAGCGCTCGCGCTCCTGTTCGGCATCGTCTGCGCCCGACACCAGCAGGCCCTCGACAAAGGCGAAACCCGGGCGCAGGGCCTGGGCAACGTTGGAGTCGGCCGAGGCGATCTTCAGCAGCAATTCGATGACATCGCTCACCGACCCACCGGGCCCACCATAGCGGGTCGGGATGCGCACGGTGTAGAGCCCGGCCGCAGCCAGCCGGGCGATGGCTTCGAACGGCAACTGGCGCTCACGCTCGCGCTCGGCCGCACCGGCGGCGATGTCTGGCAGCAGCGCATCGATGCGCGTCTTCAAGGCCTCCACAGTGGCGGCCGGCGCCTGGGAGGGGAAACGTTGGAAGGTGGTCATGGGGCAATCCTTAAATGGCGATTTTCCAGAGGCGTGATTCATCGAACAGGTCGAAGGCTTCGTGTTCCAGGTCCAGCGGCGGCACCACCAGCTCGGCGCCGCTGCCCGGCAGGCGCGGCACCGAGCCGAGCAGGCGGCGGGTGTATTCGTGGGCAGGCTGCTCGAACAACTGCTCGACCGGCGCATGCTCGACCACCTGGCCATGGCGCATCACCAGCACGTCATCGCTGACATGGCGAATCACCCCAAGATCGTGGGAGATGAACAGATAGGCCAGGCCCAACGCATCCTGCAGGTCCGCCAGCAGGTCGAGCACCTGGGCTTGCACCGATACATCCAACGCCGACACAGGCTCGTCGCAGATGATCAGCTTCGGCTCACTGGCGATGGCGCGGGCGATCGCCACACGCTGGCGCTGGCCGCCGGAGAGCTGCAACGGCCGGCGGCTGGCCAGGCTGGCCGGCAGGCGCACTTGCTCGAGCAGCACCTGGATACGCGCCGGGCGCGCGGCGGCCTCGACGCCCGCTACCTGCAAGGCGTCGTCAAGGATCTGCGCCACGGTCCAGCGCGGATCGAACGAACCCAGCGGGTCCTGGTAGATCACGCTGATCTGCTGGCGTAGCGGGCGGCGGCGGGCTTCGCTTACGGCATCGTTCGGGCGGTTCCATGGCTGGCCGCGATACAGCACCTCGCCCTGGTCCGGTTGCAGCAGCCCGAGGGCAATGCGCGCGACCGTGGTCTTGCCCGAGCCGGACTCACCGACGATGCCCAGGGTACGCCCGGCACGCAGGGTGAAGTCCACGCCCTGCACCACCTGGCGCACCACCCCGTCAGGGCCGGTGTAGCGCTTGCCCAGGCCTCGGGCCTGCAGCAGCACCTCGCCAGGCACGGCGCTACGCGGTACACGCTCGCCCGCACGCGTTGACGAGAGGCGGCTGCCACCCGGATGCTCCGCCGGCACCGCGGCCAACAGCGCCTGGGTATAGGGATGCTGTGGCTGACGCAGCACCTGCTGCATCGGCCCCTGCTCCACCACCTCGCCATGGCGCAGCACCACCACCTCATCGGCCAGTTGCGCGACCACCGCCAGGTCATGGCTGATGATCAGCAACGATGAACCCCGCGCCTTGATCTGCTGGAACACCTCAAGAATCTGCGCCTGGACCGTGGCATCGAGCGCAGTGGTGGGTTCATCGGCGATCACCAGCGCCGGTTCCAGTGCCAGCGCACTGGCGATCAGCGCTCGCTGGCGCAGCCCCCCAGAAAGCTGGCCTGGCCGCTGCCGCGCACGCAACGCCACGTCCGGCACCCCGACCCGTTCGAGCAGCGTCAGTACGCGCGCAGCGCGCTGCGCCCGATCTCCATAGCCATGGGTCTGCAACACCTCGAGGATTTCCTTGCCCACGGGCCGCAGCGGGTCGAGCGACACCAACGCATCCTGCAGCACGAAGCCGATATCCTTGCCACGCACCGCACGCCATTGACGCTCGCTCAGGGCCAGCAGGTCGCGACCGGCAAAGCCCAAGGTGCGCGCGGTCACCTCGCCACGCGCGCCCACCAGCCCAACCAGGCTGCGGGCGCTGACGCTCTTGCCCGAGCCAGACTCCCCCACCAGGGCCACACAGCGACCCGGCGCCAGGGTAAAGGACAGTTCGCGCACCACACTGCGGCCTTCGAACGTCACGTTCAGGCCATCGACGATCAAGGTCTTGTCGCTCATGGCAGGCGGCCCTCCAGGCGGTGTTGAAGGTAGCGTCCGGCCGCAGTGGTCGCCAACGTGGTGAGCACGATGAACAGGCCGGGGAAAAAGGTCAGCCACCAGGCGCTGGCAATGAAATCACGGCCCATCGACAGCATGGTGCCCCACTCAGGCGCCGGTGGTCGGGCACCAAGCCCCAGGAAACTCAGGGCAGATGCCCAGACGATGGCTTGACCGACGCCCATGGTCAGGGTCACCACCAGCGGGCGCATGGCATTGGGCAGCAACTGACGCAGGACAATGCGGGCGGTCGGGTGCCCCAGCGCCCGCGCCGCTTCGATATAGCCCGAATTGCGTACCGCCAGCACCTGGCCACGGACCATCCGCGCATAGCCAGGCGCCCCACCCAGCCCGGTGGCGATGATCAGCGGACCGACACCGCTGCCGAACACCGCCACGAACAGCAGCGCCAGCACCAGGCTGGGAAAGGCGAACAGCACCTCCAGCAGCCAGCCCACGCCACGGTCCACCCGCGCCCCGCCCAATCCGCCGAGCAGCCCGAGGCTGACGGCGATGGTCATCGACAGCAAGGTTGCCGCCACACCGATCAGCAGGCTCTGACGCGCGCCGTGGACGATACGCGCGAAGATGTCGCGCCCCGACTGGTCGGTGCCCAGCCAGTGCGTCCAGCTCGGCGCCTGGAACGCCTCGCGCGGCACGATCGCCAGCGGGTCGATGCGGGTGAACAGCCCAGGCGCCAGCGCCGCCAGCAACAGCGCGAGCAGGAACAGGATCGCCAGGCTCGCCCCCAGCGGCGGCCACTGCAAGCGACGTTGTCGACGCAGCGGCGCCTGGCTGTGTTCCAGAATAAGGTCGCTCATGCGCTCGCCTCCTGTTGGCGTGGGTCGATCCATTGGTAGAGCAGGTCCACGAGAATGTTGGCCAGCACGTAGGCTGCAGCCACCACCAGGGTGATGCCGATCACCAGCGGCAGATCCTGCAGTTGCACCGCCTGGTACAACTGACGGCCCACCCCCTTGCGCGAGAAGATCACTTCGCACACCACCGCCCCGCTGATCAGCGCACCGATGGCCCAGCCCGACAGTGACACCCCCGGCAGCAGGGCGTGGCGCAGGGCATGCCGGAAGCGCACGGCCAGGTCGCTCAGGCCACGGCTGCGGGCGCTGAGAATGAAGGGCTGATCGAGAGTCAGCTCGAGTGATTCACGGGTCACCTGGGCGATGAATCCTGCCAGCGGAATGGCCAGGGAGAATGCCGGCAGCACGAGGCTTGCGAGGCTGTCGCTGCCCGCCGGCGGGAACCAGCGCAAGCCGAAGGCGAACACCGCCAGCAGCACCACCCCCAGCCAGAAGTGCGGCAAGGCGGCGCTGAGGGTTTCGGCCAGCGAGGCCAGCCCGCCGATGAGCCGGCCACGGCCGGCGGTGACCACCGTCAACAGCAGCACCAGCAACCAGGCCAGCACCAGCGCGGCGAACGTCAGCTCGAGGGTTGCCCCGGCCTGTTCGGCCAGCACTCGGGTCACGGGCTGGTGCTGGGAGTAGGACTGGCCCAGGTCGCCCTGCACCAGACGCCCGAGATACAGCACGTATTGCACCGGTAGCGGTTTGTCCAGGCCGTACTCGCGCCGGGTCGCCTCGATGGCTTCCGGCGTCGGGTTGCCGGTGGTGCCGCCAAGAATCGCCAGCACCGGGTCGCCCGGCATCAGGCGCAGGGCGAAGAAGGTCAGGGTCGCCACCGCCCACAGCACCAGCAGGCCGCCGCCCAGGCGAATGGCGGCGCGGCGTGCGAGCGCACCCAGGCGCTCGCGACGGGGATCGGTCAGGGTCGTCGGGTCGCTCATTTGCTCACCCATGCGTCATAGAGGTAGGTCACTGCCAACGAGGGCTCCAGGCGCACGCCGTGGGCCGTCTTGTAGAGGCCCAGCCGCGTGCTCTGTGGGTAGGTGGTCAATTGCAGGTACTGGCTGGCGGCCTGTTGCTGGGCCTTGAGGTACAGCGCCCGACGGCGCTCCGGATCCTGCGTGGCCAGGGCGTCGTCGAGCAGCGCGTCGAAGCCCGGATCGGCAAAGCCCGAGGAGTTCTGGTGATAGCCGCCGACACCTGCCGGCTGGACGAACGCCGAGCCAAAGATGATGCGCAGCACATCCGGGGTGTTGGTGTTCCAGTAACCGGTGCGGATGTCGTAGTCCCAGGCGGCCTGGCGCGCGGTGACCTGGGCGTCGCTCATCTGATCGATCACCAGTTCCAGGCCAGCCTGGCGGGTGGTGGCCTGCACCTGCTCCCAGAGGGTCAGTTCCGAAGGCGGTGTACGCGCGCCGATCAGCACCACCGCGCTCAGGCGCTTGCCATTGCGGGTGCGGTAACCCTGCGCATCACGCGCGGTCCAGCCGGCGGCGTCGAGCAATCGGGCGGCGCGCTGCGGATCGTAGTCCTGGCTGCGCTCGAAAGCGCCGCTGTAGAACGGCGTGGCCACGCTGAGCGGGCCACCGGCTCGCGGAAACTCGCCGAAGTACACGCTCTTGAGCGCGCCTTCGATATCGGCACTGCGTACGAAGGCTTCACGCACGCGGATATCGTCGAACGGCGCCCGGCGCAGGTTGAAGGTGCCGTTGGTGGGGTTGCCGGGGCGCTGGGCGATGATCAGCTCGACATCCGGATTGCGCCGCGCAGCCTCGTGCGACTCGGGTGGCACGCTCTCGATCACGTCGACCTCACCGGCCTGCAGCGAGGCGAAACGCACCGAAGGCTCCTGGATGAACTTCCACACGATGCGCTCAAGATACGCCGGGCCCTGGTGCCTGGCGGTCGGAGGCGCCCAGTTGTAGTCGGGGTTGCGCACCAGTTCGACTTGGTTCTGCCGGTCCCAGCGCACCACCTTGAACGGCCCGCTGCCCACCGGGCTTTCACAGTTCTCGTCACGGCTGCGCTTGAGCGCGGTGGGCGACTGGATGCCGAGAAAACCTTGGGCGAGCACTTCGAGGAAGGCGGCGTAAGGCGTGGCCAGGTGCACCACGGCGGTGTATTCGTCGACGATATCGGTGCCGCGATACTGGCGGATATAGCCGCCCGCGGTGCTGGACTGGGTCTTTGGGTCGGCCATGTGGTCGAGATTGGCCTTGACCGCCTGGGCATTGAACGGCGTGCCATCGGTGAAATGCACGTCGCGGCGCAGGTGGAAGGTGTAGCTCAGGCCGTCGGCGGACACCTGCCAACGCTCGGCCAGCCAAGGGCCGATACGGCCGTCGCTGTCCATCGACACCAGCGAGTCGAGGTACTGCTGGGCCACGAACACTTGCGGCATGTCACCCGCCACATGCGGGTCCAGGCAGGTGGGCTCACGGTCGGTGGCATAGACCAAGGTTCCGCCGTGCAGCGGCTGGTCGCTGCGCGTCGTGACCTGCTCGGCACGCTCGCAGCCAGCCAGGGCCAGCACGGCACAGAGCGGGATCAAGGGGAAGTTGAGTCGGTTCAAGGGCGCTCCTGCGGATGACTGGGCATGCAGGGGCTTTTGCAGGAGTTGTGCCGGGTTTCAACCCACTGATTTTGCTGGAGTTTGCCAAATATGCGCTGATCGATGGCGGGCAAAGTGTGCGCAGGGTGTTGGCACGCCAACAGTTGAGCGTCCAGATCATACCCATGCCTAAGGACAAGCGGCCCTATACTTCGCACTCACAGGGCCGCTTGCGCGCAGCGGGCCCGCCGCCCCTTCCCCTACAAGGCGTTCTCATGGCACTCGACACCTGGCTCATCTACCTGCTGGCAAGCATCGGCCTGTCTCTGACCCCGGGTCCCAACAGTTTGCTTGCCCTGACTCATGGCGCCCGCTACGGCGCGCGGCGAACGCTGTTCACCATCCTCGGCGGCATGTGTGGTTTCAGCGCCCTGATCGCCCTGGCGATGTTCGGGCTGAGCGCACTGCTGCAAACGTCCGGCTCCGTGCTGCAAGTGCTCAAATGGGTCGGCGGCGCCTACCTACTGTGGCTCGGCATCCAGCTCTGGCGTGCCCCACCCCTGCACCTGGACCTGGCCCAGGGCCAGACCCGGCTGGGAAATGCCGGTTTGTTCCGCCAGGGTTTGCTGTCGGCGCTGTCCAACCCGAAAGTGCTGCTGTTCTATGGCGCCTTTTTGCCACAGTTCATCGACCCGCAACGCGGCCTGGCCCTGCAGTTCATCGTGATGGCGGCGACGTTCGCCTGCGTGGAATGCCTGGTCGAATACCTGCTGGCACGCCTGGCCGGTCGCATCAGGCCGTGGTTGGCCAAGGGCGGCAAGGGGTTCAACCGCTGCTGCGGCGCGCTGTTCGCGATGATTGCGGTGGCGCTGCCGCTGGGGCGCTGAACCTGGCCTGCGAGCGCTTGCACGTCGCAGGCCAGGCGCGGGACGCTACAACGACCAGTCCAGGCTGACCATCAGGGTGCGCGGTTCGCCGTTATAGACGCCGTTGTAGAACCCCAGGTTGTTGTAATAGTGCTCGTCGAACAGGTTCTTCACGTTCACCGATGCCGACAGGTGTTCGTCGATCTGGTAGCGGGCCATCAGCCCGACCACCGAGAACGCCCGCTGGCTCATGCGGTCTCTGGCGGTGATGATGCCACCCGATGCATTGCGCCCCACTGGGCGGTTACCGACACCAAAGGTGTGGCTCTGCCAGTCGAGGGTGCCGCCCACGGTCAGTTTTGGCAGCACCTTGTAGGTGCTGGAGAAACGCACCAGGTTCATCGGTCGGGCAGTGTCCTTGCGCGTCTTGTCGCCGCGCAGGGCGTGGGTGTAGCTGTAGCCCAGGCTCATCTGCCAGTCCGTCATCACCTCGCCTGCCAACTCGGCCTCGAAGCCCTCGACCACCGCCCCCTTGCCACCGGACTTGTAATACTGCTCGCCGTTGGGGCCTGGCGGCACCGAGTCGTCGACCTCCGCAACGTTGTCCTGCTTGCTGCGGTACACCGCGGCGCTGAGGTTGGCCCGGTCCTCGAACAGGCTGCCCTTCAGGCCCAGCTCGTAGACCTTGCCCACGACCGGGTCCAGGTACTTGTCGCTGATGTCCTTGTTGGTCTGCGGGTTGAAGATGTCGGTATAGCTGACATAGACGGTGAATTGCTCATTGAGGTCGTAGAGCACACCGGCATAGGGCGTCCACTGGTCGTTCTGGGTCTGCTCGCTGCGGGAGATGTCGCTGACCGCCAGGTTGTCATCGTAGCTCCAGGACTTGCTGGTGGTCTTCCAGCTGCCGTAGCGGCTGCCGAGTACCAGGTGCAGGCGATCGGTAGGGTTGAGCCGGGTGGCGATGTAGCCGGCCTTCTGCTCGATGCGCGAGCGCGATTCATCCAGGCCAGTCTTGCGATCGTAGAACTTGGGAATACCGCCCATGTATTTCCAGTCGGGAATGATCGCGTAGCCCTGCGGATCGTTGCGGCCGGTGTAGTACGGCGAGCTGTCGCGTCGCTCGGAAACCCCGTAGCCGATCATGAAATCGTGGGTACGACCCAGCAACTGATAGGGGCCTGCAAGGTTGAAGTCCACGGCATCCATCTGCTCCTCTCCGGAGAAATGGCTGCTCCAGGCCTTCATGCCGCTACGGTCGGCCTCGGGGAAGCCGTTGCCGCCATAGTAGACCTTGCCGTCGCTGTCGCTTTGCCGATGGGTGTAGGCCCCCTTGAGCAGCCAGTCGTTGCCCAGTTGCTGGTCGAGCGTGGCGAACACCGTCTGGTCCTTCAGTGGCCAGGACGACCAGGGCGCCGCCAGGTTGGTCGAGCGTGGCAGGTTGGCCTTGCTGCCATCGGCGTTCCAGTAGGGCACGGTGCCCCAGCTGGAGCCCTGGACATGCTTGTTCTGGTAGTCGTAGCCGACCGCCAGCACCGTGCTGTCGGTGAGGTCGGCCTCGAGGATGCCGTAGGCCACCTCACGCTGGGTCTGGTAGTGGTCCATGTACGATTTGTTGTCGCGATAGGCCAGCACCGTGCGCCCACGCAGGCGCCCGTCCCAACCCAAAGGGCCGCCAACGTCCACGTAGCTGTAGTAGTTGTCGAAACTGCCGGCACTGATGCCGGTCTTCAGCGCCAGCTCATGGGACGGGCGCTTGCGTACCATGGCGATGGTGCCGGAGGGATCACCCGCGCCGGTGGTCAGGCCGGTAGCGCCACGCACCACCTCGATACGGTCGTAGATGATGGTGTCGGAGTCGGACTTGAGCCCCGAGAAGGTGTTGAGCATCCCATCGATCTGGAAGTTGTTGATCGAGTAGCCGCGCGCATAGTACGTCGGTCGCTCGGAGTCGTTGCGCTGGACGGTCACGCCAGTGACGTGGCCCAGCGCTTCGGACAAGGTGTCGAGCTGGAAGTCGTCCAGTTGCTGGCGGGTCAGCACCGAGACCGATTGCGGGGTTTCCTTGATCGACAGATTCAGGCGCGTGGCGGCGCTCATGCTGCCGGTGGTGTAGGAGCCGGTGTGCTCGGTGGTGCTGCCCAGGCCCTGGGCGAGGATTTCGGTGGAGCCGAGCTCCAGTACGCCTTCCTCGGAACGCTTTTCGCGCTCTTCGGCCACCCCTGCCGGGCTGATGACGGTGGCGCACAGACCCAAGGTGAGAGTCATGCTACGGCTGATGGGCGCGAACATCGCTGCCTTCTCCTTGTTCGATTCGATGAAAGTCCTGGATACCGGTTGGCCGGCATTCACATGAAAACGAATCTCGGATGAGAATCGTTATCGAATTGTCATCAAAACGAAAACAGAAGGTCAGCAGGCGGGGTTCAGTGCCTGAAGCGGACGCACGCGATCGTCATTAATCGAGAAAATAAATCTATATTTATCAGTGACATAAGAAACATACATGAAGTTATTTATAGAAAAACCTCATGTAGTTTCTCACCATTTCACAGGCGCTGATCGCTTACGCCTCAGCGCCCTGAAAGCACCTCAGCAACCGGTCAGGGTTGCTGCTCGTCGCTCGCCAGCGAAGAACAGCGGGCGCAGTCGCACACCGATCAGGTTGCCGGCGTAGGCCGCCACCAACCACAGCCAGCCATGCACGCTGCCCGAGGCGATGCCGCTGAAATAGGCGCCGATGTTGCAGCCATAGGCCAGACGCGAACCGTACCCCAGCAGCAGGCCACCAATCACCGCGGCGATCAGCGAGCGCATCGGGATCTTCAGGCTCGGCGCGAAGCGTCCCGCCAGACCGGCAGCGAGCAAGGCACCCAGCACGATCCCCAGGTCCATCACCGTGGTGATGTCCTGCCACAGCGGTGCAGCCAAGGCCTTGGCGTTGGCCGGCGACTGCCAGAACACCCAACTGCCCACGTCCACGCCCAGCCCGCTCAAAGTCTTGGCACCCCACAAGGCGAAGGCCGAGGTGATACCCCAGGGGCGTCCGGCCAGCGCCAGGGTGGCGTAGTTGAGCAACGCCAGCGCGATTGCGCCCCACAGCAGTGGCCAAGGCCCACGCAGGAAACGGCGCAGGCCTTGATGCTCGCTGCTCACGGGCGCTTCCAGCGCGCCGTGGCGACGCTTCTCCAGCACCACGCTGACCCAGGCGATCACCGCGAACAGGGCGAGGCTGGCCACCAGCGCAGGCCCCATGCCCCACGCCTGGACGATCGAGGTGGCCGGAAATGAAGGCAGGGCGAACCACCAATCGGCATGGTGGGTCGCGGTGACCGAGCCGATGATGAAGAACAGCAGCGTCACCAGCATCCGCGCATTGCCGCCCCCGACAGTGAACAGCGTGCCCGAGGCACAACCGCCGCCCAGTTGCATGCCGATACCGAAGATGAACGCGCCGAACACCACCGACACCCCGGCAGGGGCCACAAGGCCGGTGACAGGGCTGCCGAACAAGCTGCCCGCCGACAGCGCCGGGAAGAACAGCAGGACCGCCAGCGCCAACATGACCATCTGCGCCCGCAAGCCCGCGCCACGGCGTTCATTGATGAACACCCGCCAGGCCGAGGTAAAGCCAAAGGCGGCATGGTAGAGGGTCAGGCCCAGCGCCGCGCCGACCAGCAGCAACAGCACCTGCTTGAAACCGGCATTGAGGTTGAGGAACCAGGCGCCTGCCAGCAGCAGGGCCAGGGCAATCAGCGGCGCGCCAAGGCGGCGCGGCTCAGGTGTGACGGTAGCGGAAAAACCCATTGAAATACTCGGATAACAGTCGAACGGGCGGCGAGTATACCGCCGCACATTCGCGGATGGGAGCAACCGTCTTGCTCACACCCTTGAAAACAGGCCTGCCGCTCAACCGCGCTTCTTCTTCACTCCACCTTGGCGCGCCTTGAAACGCGGGTTCGACTTGCAGATGACATACAGGCGGCCGCGGCGCTTGACCACCTGACAGTCGCGGTGGCGCAGTTTGGCGTGCTTGAGGGATGACAAGACTTGCATGGCGATGCTCCGATACGACGATTGATAATGTAATAACATTACATTAACGAGAATCATTAGCGATTGGCAAGCCCCCTCTCCCACTGCGTCAGCGCTTGTTCGCCCAGACCCCGAATGCCATGTCGCCGATATAGATCCCTTGCGACTGCATGCGCTCGGCATCCAGCCGTGCCTGTAGCGTTTCGATCCCCACCTGGCGCGCCGTGGCGATGCCGTGCTCGAGGATTCGTGGCAGGCACGCCCGTATGATCGCTGCCAGCCCGTAGGGGCTGTCCGGGGTCTGCAACAGGCATTCGGCGCGCAGGCTCTGCACCTGCAATCCGGCTTCAGTGAGGATGCGATGCAGATTGAAGCCGATGTGCAGGTCTGCCCCTTCATGGGCGAGCATTCGCTGGAGCCACTGCTGGGCGCGGCGATGCAGCGGGAAAGGTTCCAGACTCGCGGGCGTCAGGGTGCTGTCGTGCTCCTGGAACACCAGCACGCCGCCAGGCAGCAACAACCTGGACAACCTGCGCACGGCCAGAACGGCGTCTGGCTGGTACATCAGCACCCGCCGTCCGACAATGGCGTCGAACAGCCCCAGGGATTCGGGCAATCGATGCAGGTCACACGCGACGAACTCGACCAGGGCATGGCCCGAAACAGGCGACCGCTGGCGTGCCAGCTCAAGCGCAGCCACGGACTGGTCGATCCCGACCACCGCCCCGTCACGCCCGACCAACTCGGCGAGCAGCACACTCACATCACCCGCTCCACAGCCGACATCCAGCACCCGCATGCCAGGGCCGATGCCCGCGTCTACCAGCAACCGGGTGGTGAAATCCGTCGTCGAAAGTGCCATGCGCTGCTCCTTGTCCGGGGAAGCCAGTGTGGCGGGGGCATGGGCCGATGCACAAGTGTCGGGGCAGCGTTGCACTAGAATGCTGTGCATCGCCCACTGCACGCAGGCCAACCAATGCCCAATCCCACCACCCAGTTGCTGGACAGTTGGCAGCACAATGCCAAGGCCTGGATCGAGGCCGTGCGCAGCGGCAGCATCGCCTCGCGCCGCCAGGTCACCGACCAGGCGATCTTGCTGGCGATCCTCGGCTGCCAGCCGGAGCGCGTGCTCGACCTCGGTTGTGGCGAGGGCTGGCTGCTGCGCGCCTTGGAGGGCCGGGGAATCGAGGCCGTGGGAGTAGACGGCGACAGGACCTTGGTCGAGTCGGCCAGGGCTGCAGGCCCGACGCAGGTGCACCTGGCCAGCTACACGCAACTGATTAGCGCCGAGGTGGAGATCGGTCGGGATTATTCGGCGATCTGTGCCAACTTCGCCCTGCTGCACCAGGACATCATCCCGCTGCTCGCTGCCCTGGCGCCGCTGCTGGCACCAGACGGCGCACTGGTGATCCAGACCCTGCACCCGTGGAGTGCGGCTGCGGGCAACTATCAGGATGGCTGGCGGGTAGAGTCCTTTTCAGGTTTCGAGGGCAACTGGGAGCCCATGCCCTGGTATTTCCGCACGCTGTCCAGCTGGCTTACCGCACTGGACATGGCAGGTTTCAACCTGTGCACGCTGCAGGAGCCGCAACACCCCCAGAGCCCGGTGCCGCAGTCGCTGCTGCTGATCGCGCAACCCAAGTGAAACGCTGGTCGGCCACTGAGACGGATCAGGGCAGTTCCGCGTAGAGGCTGGCCACATGCGCTTCCAGTTCCTGCGCGGGCGGCGACAGGTGCAGGACGCGATTGCGACCGCCTTCGGCGAGCAGGTAGCCGCCCTTGCCATCGGGCACGATCGACTGCGGCGCCTTGAGGAAGGACAACACGGTATGCCGCTTACCCTCGGCATCGATGCGCAGCAGACGCGCGCGATGCGTGGAGTCTTCGCTGATCCACAACCCGCGCTGGTCGCAGAACAGGAAGGTGGGATTGCGCAGTCCCTCGGCCACTACCGGGTCTTCACCCCCTTCGTTCAGCGCACGGATCTTGCCGGCAGCCTTTTCGGTATAGAGCAATTGACCACCGCTGCAGCGTGTCAGCCCTTCGGTTTCAGTCAGTGCCGAGCGCAGCACTTGCACCTGGCCGCTCTGCCAGTCATAGCGCATCAGGCGGCCATCGCCCTTGCGGTCCTCGATGGCGTAGAGGTGGTCGCCGTCGTTCCACAGGCCTTGCACGCTTTCGCCGTTGAACAAGGCGGTGATCCGGCCATCGCGAGACAGGCTGACCGGGGCCAGCCCGCCCTCCTGGCTGAACACCCAGCCACCCTCGACCGCAACCATGCCGTCAGGCTTGGACAGGCCATCGACCACCACCACCCGCTCCCCTTGTGGGGTGATCTTGAGAATGCTGCCCAGCCCATCGTCCAGCTCGCGGCTGACCAGCAGACTGCCATCGGCCAGCGGCAGCAGTGAGGCGGCCTTGGCCACGTCACGGTGGAGCACCTGCACGTGCCAGCCCTCGGAGGCCTGCACCGGGTAGAACGTCTGCCAGGCAAAAAAGCCCAGGGCACAGGTGACGACCCCGGCTGTCGCGGCCAAAGTCAGCCTGACGCCACGCTTGCGCAACACTTGAATCATCGATCGCTCCTTACTGTCGCGGCGATCCTAGCAAGGGGATGTGAAAAAAATGTCGTGACAGAACGCATCGCACCGGTAAACGAGCAAGATCGTTCAAGCCAGGCAGCTTTTTCCTCTGGCATGCTGCCCATCCCTGCCTTTGTCCGTAGCCGCCATGTCCAGCAGTCCGCCGCTCGCCCGCCACGCCTTCACCCAAGGCACCGTCGCCATCCTGCCGTTATCGCTCGCCGTTGCGCCCTGGGGGCTGCTCGCAGGCTCCATGGCCATCGAAGCCAACCTCAGCGCCTGGCAAGGCCAAGGGCTGTCGGCGATCGTCTTCGCCGGGGCTGCGCAACTGGTGGCGATCGGCATGCTCAAGAGCGGCGCCGGGCTGCTGTCGATCCTGCTGACCACCCTGCTGCTGACGTCGCAGCACCTGCTTTACGGTTTGTCCATGCGCCCGGTGGTGTCGGGGCTGCCGACCCGCTGGCGATTGGGGTTGGGCTTTCTGCTCACCGATGAACTCTTCGCCCTGACCAGCCACCACGACCAGCAACAGTTCAACCGTTGGTATGCATTAGGCGTGGGCCTGACCTTCTACGTGGCCTGGAACCTGTTCACCCTGGCCGGCATCATCCTCGGCCAGAATATTCCGCACCTGGACCAGCTCGGCCTGGACTTCTCGATCGTCGCCACCTTCGTCGCGTTGATCACGCCGCTGGTACGCAGCGTGCCGACCCTGGTGTGCGTGGCGGTGTCGCTGTTCTGCTCGGTGCTGTTCAGCCATTGGCACTGGGAGACGGCGCTGGTCGCCGCCGGCCTGCTGGGCATGGCTGCGGGTTTTGTCTGTCAGAAATTCGCTGGGAGCCGCTCATGATCTGGCTGCTGATTGTCGCGATGGGCGTGGTGGTGTTCCTCAATCGCTATGTCTTTCTCGAGCCGCGCCTGCCCTTGCGCCTGGGCTCCAACGTGCGCCAGTTCCTCGGCTTCGCCGTGCCAGGGATGCTCACGGCAATCTGCGGGCCGATCATTTTCCTGCCCGAGCATCAGTTGAACCTCGACCCGCTCAATCCCTACGTGCTTGGCTCGCTGGTGGCCATCGCCCTGGTGCTGTTGACCCGCAGCGTATTGCTGAGCATGCTGGCGAGCATGCTGATCTTCTTTCTCCTGCGCAGCTGGCTGACATGAGCACGCCCCTGCGCGAACAAATCCACCTGTGGCAGGCGCCAGCCCTCGGCGATGTCGAGATGCTGCACGCCCGCTATGTACAGCAGCGCTTTGCGCCGCATGTGCACGAAGGCTATGTGTTCACCGTGATAGAGTCCGGCGCCCAGTGTTTCTGGCACCGCGGCAGTGATCACCTGGCGCCGGTCGGCAGCGTGGTGCTGATCAATCCCGACGAATTGCACACCGGCGCCAAAGCCCACGAGGCAGGTTGGCGCTACCGTGCGTTCTATCCGGAACACGAACGTGTCACCGGGGTGCTCGACGAGCTGGAGCTGGGCCGCCACGGCTTGCCGCACTTCAGGCAGAGCGTGGTGCAGGACCCGACCCTGGCGGCGGCCTTCAGCCGCGTGCACCGCCTGTCGGAGGCCGGAGCGAGCGCGCTGGAGCAGCAAACCGCCTGGCGCGATGCGGTCCTGGCGCTGGTACAACGTCATGGCCATTGCAGCGAACCTGCTGCCCCCGGTCACGAGCCGGTGGCCGTGGCACGGGCCCGCGAACTGCTGGAAAGCCAACTGGCCGATCCGCCTTCGCTGGAGGCTCTGGCCGCGGCGGTCAACCTGTCACCTTTCCACTTTGCCCGGGTGTTTCGCCAGGCCACCGGACTGCCGCCCCATGCCTGGCTCAAGCAGCGTCGGCTGGCCCGCGCCCGAGAGTTCCTGCGCCGTGGCCTGCCAGCTTCGGAAGTGGCCTTTGCGCTGGGCTTCGCCGACCAGAGCCACCTCAGCCGGCAGTTCAAGCAGGCCTTCGGCGTGACGCCAGGCGCCTACCGTCTCGCCTGCCTGCACCACTGACCCATCGCCCGGCAAGACCGCCAGCCGCTGCTACACTGAGAGGGCTGAACGGAGGATCCTGCCATGTCAGAACGAGAGCTCACCACCCTCATCACGCTGATGAACCAGCGCCAGGCCTGCCTGAGCAGCGCCTGCAAGGAAATCGCCGACTGGATCGACCGGCAGGGCGATGTGCCCTCGGCGGGCAAGATCCGCGCGAGCCTCAAGGCCCTGGAGGCCGACGAAGCCCAGGTTCGCAAGACCCTGACTTCGCTGACCATCGATCGGCCGCTGCCGCGATTCCGTAGCTGAACGACAGCAGGCTGAAAGAACAAGGGCCGCTTTCGCGGCCCCTGTAGGTACTCAGTGCTTCATGTGCATGTGGTCGTGCCCGGCGTCCATCTCGGCGGTCAGCGGCTTGACCGGCGCCTGCACCTCAATTGTCTGCTTCTGGCCCTTGGCATCTTCGATGGTCAAGGTCAGCGGCACTTGCTGGCCTTCCTTCACCTGGTCGTTCAGGCCCATCAACATCACGTGAAAACCGTTGGGGTCGAGGGTGACCGGCTTGCCAGCCGGCAGCTCCACCGCCTTCACTTCACGCATGCCCATCACATCGCCATTCATGGTCATCTCGTGCACCTGCACGGTCTTGGCCACCGGCGAAGCCACGCCCACCAGCTTGCTGTCGGTGCTGGCGGTCAGGGTCATGAAGGCACCGGTGGACTGCTGGTGCGGTACGCTGGCGCGCACCCAGGCGTCGCTTACGGTGGTGTCGGCCAGCGCCGGCAGTGCCAGGCCCAGCAGGGCGAGAGCGGCCAGGCCGCGCTTGATCGGTTGCATCGACATTCAGCAGATCTCCATCAGGGTGCGCAGGTCTTCGGCGCATTCCTGAGCATTCAGGGAATGGCCCAGACTCAGGCGCAAGGTGCCACGCGTATCGTAGACGTAGCTGGTGGACGAGTGGGAAATGGTATAGGTGTCGCCGGCAGGGACCTTCTCGTAGAACACCTTGAACTCCCGGGCCACCTCGTCGATTTCTTCCGGGGTGCCGGTGAGGGCGACGAACGAGGGGTCGAAGGCCTTGACGTAGGCGTCCAGCACTTCAGGGGTGTCACGCTCCGGGTCCAGGGTGATGAACACCACCTGGAACAGATCACGGTCACGGCCCTTGAGCAGTTTGCGGATCTGCGCGGCGCGTGCCAGCGTGGTCGGGCAGACCGCCGGGCACTGGGTGAAACCGAAGAAGATCATCGGCATCGAGCCGTAGAAGCTCGACAGGGTACGCTCGTTACCCTGAGGATCCTTGAGCTTGAACTTGCGCCCGAGGATCTCGTTGCTCATGTTCTTGCCGTACTTGAAGTCCAGGCCCCGGGCCGGGTTACAACCCGCCAGCAGGCCAAGCCCTAGTACGCCCATCCCGGCGACAACTGCGCGCCGGGTCAGTAGATCAGTCATGGAACCATCCTTTACAGGGAAGGTGCCGGCCCTCGAGCAGGGCCGGTCGAAAAACCGGGGCATTCTGGCATGACACCCCCGCACCATCCAGACGACCTCTGGCAGATCGGGCTGCAGCCCTTGATTTACGGGCTGCGGCCTGTTGTCGCAGGGCTTGAAACAGTAACACTTTGTTGCTAGGCGAAGACATTTTTGGCGGGCAGCGAATGCAATCGCGGGGCAAACCCGCTTCTACAGGCACGACGCCGTACCTGTAGGAGCGAGCTTGCCCCGCGATAGGGCCTATCAGTAGTAGGCGTTCTCTTTTTGCGTGTGGTCAGTCACGTCACGCACACCCTTGAGCTCCGGGATGCGCTCGAGCAGCGTGCGCTCGATGCCATCCTTGAGGGTGACGTCCGCCTGGCCACAGCCCTGGCAGCCACCGCCGAACTGCAGCACGGCGATGCCGTCATCGACCACATCGACCAGGCTCACCTGACCGCCGTGGCTGGCAAGACCGGGGTTGATCTCGGTCTGCAGGTAGTAGTTGATGCGCTCGTTGATCGGGCTGTCTTCGTTGACCATCGGCACCTTGGCGTTCGGCGCCTTGATGGTCAGCTGGCCGCCCATGCGATCGGTGGCGTAGTCGACCAGTGCGTCTTCGAGAAACGGCTCGCTGACGGCGTCGATGTAGGCGGTAAAGCTCTTCAGACCCACGGCGGTGTCGTCAGGCT
This sequence comes from Pseudomonas wayambapalatensis, assembly GCA_014268975.2. Taxonomy (GTDB): domain Bacteria; phylum Pseudomonadota; class Gammaproteobacteria; order Pseudomonadales; family Pseudomonadaceae; genus Aquipseudomonas; species Aquipseudomonas wayambapalatensis. The sequence goes on from CP077096.1 coordinate 3,276,570, forward strand.
TTTCTTCGCCCGGCTTGCAGTAGGCGATACAGGTTTCGGCGTACTGGGTGCCCGGCTGGGTGATGAAAACGCGGATGCCGATCCCGGGCGTGTTCTGCTTCGAGAGCAGATCGGCCAGATAATCATGGGCGGCGTCGGTAATGGTTATAGCGCTCATGGAAGTTCCTCACAGACTTGCCGCCCAGTGTACGTCATGCCAAGCCTCGAACAAAGTCCTAGTAATTGACTCGGGATAGTGCCGGTTGCGCCTGGCGCATCCCCCGCACCCCGAACCAGGCCTTGAGACGGCGGTACAGGCCGCGCTCCAGCCACTGGTAGCTGAACCACGACATTAGTCCGATTGACGGTACGCAGAAGGCGAACACCAGATACGGATTGAGCCGCAGCCGCTGGCTGATGAACCAGCCTCCCCACAGCACCAGCACATGGGTGAGATACACCGAGTACGAACAGTCGCCCAACGCCTTGAGCACCTGATTGCCACGAAAGTACGGCTCCAGTGCGACAAAGGCCAGCACCACCATCGCACTGGGTAAGCCCCAATGCAGCAGGCGCTGCGAAGCATCGAGCTGGTACAGCGCATACCCCGCCGCCGCCAGCACCGCCAGCGGCAGCCACAGCCCCTCGCGGATCAGCCCGCGCCGATACAGCACACCCAGGCCGATGCCCAGCAGGAACTCGTAGATGATGTCGTTGTTGTAGAAGCGGCTGAGCACCCCCAGGCGCCCCAGCACCTCACTGACCAGCAGCAGCGCCGCAGTGACCAGCACCAGGTGATGACGCTGGCGCACCAGGAACGCCAGGCCGAACAACAGGTAGAAGAACATCTCGAAGTTCAGCGTCCAGCCCACATTGAGCGTGGGATAAAGCCCGTAGCCACCCGGGTTTTCCGCGGGCACGAACAACAGCGACAGCACCAGGTGCTGCCACTCGAACACCTGGTGCGGCATCCAGCGGCTGGCCACTATCAACAGCAGGGCCATGAGCAAGGTGTAGAACCAGTACGCCGGGACGATGCGCAAGGCGCGGTTGAGCAGGAATTCGCGTGGGGCGATGACTTTGTCGCGGGTCGAGAGGTAGATCACCAGGCCGCTGATGACGAAGAAGATATCGACCCCCACCGCTCCGCGCTCGGCGAGCAGGCGGCCGACGGGGCCTTTGGCATTGAAATCGAAGAAGATCTGCATGAAGTGGTGGCAAACCACCACCCAGGCGGCGAACGCCCGGAGAGCCTGAAGCGAATACAACATGGGTTGTCCTGCGGTTCTTGGTGCATTCAGGCCCGCGATGGGCTGCAACGCATCCCCGGGGCCACCCACAGGTCCGACCGCAGAATGCCGGGAAAGGTCGCACGCCTTTCCCGGCAATCGATCAGAGGTTCTCGTAGCGGTTCATGTCCAGCACGCCGGCCTCCACCGGTTCGGTTTCCTTGATGTAGGTGTTCAGGTCATGGAAGTACTGCCAGAACTGCGGATGGCTGCGGCGCACGCCCCAACGCTCGATGATACGCTCGAACTTGCCCTGGTCGTCACGCGCCGCTTCCATGTCTTCGACGAACTCCGGCACGTCGCTGGCCGGAATGTTGAAGATGAAGTTCGGATAACTGCTCAGCACCCCCGGATACAGGGTCAAGGTGTCCAGCCCCGGCTGGTAGCGGTAGGCCTCGCCCAGCAGGAAGGCAACGTTGCTGTGGGCGCGGTTGCGCAGCAGGCTGTAGACCTGACGCTGACCGCCCTGCCCTTCGATGCGCAGCATGGTTGCCTCGGGCAGTTGGCCGATCACCTTCAGCCCTGCGGCCGGACGCGACACCAGGCGGCTCAGGCTCTGCTCCACATCTCGGAACTCCTCGCTCATTTGCGGGCGCGAGCAATAGGCGCCGGTGCAGCGGTTGATCGGATCGGGCGCCGCGTTCAGGCTGCCAGTGCGTTGCAGCAACTTGAGGCCGAAGTCGCGTGTGGCATTGTGCTCGTTCAGATGCAGGGCGCTTGGGGTATCGGTATCGATGTCGGTGTAGTCGAGCCACATCTTCACCTTGCCGCTGTTCTGGTACCAGTCGCTGAGGATCGCGCCGCGCTTGTCGGCCGGCATCAGGCGCAGGAAGTTGACCTCGGCACCGTTGCGGATCAGGTCGAAGTACAGGCGCGTCTGCAACTGGTGCGAGACGTTGCCGTACACGTCGAAATTGACCGCCAGCTGGTAGTAGGTGCGCTCCAGCAACGGATAGTCGAACAGCCAGATGGTCAGCGGCACGTCGCCGATCAGGCCCTTGCTCACCGAGGCGCTGTCGAAGTGGCGGAAGATGCTGAGCAAGGCGTTGTCGTTGCCTGCCCACAGCGTCGACCAGCTCGGCGGCGGCATTTCGGCGTAGGCTTCGCGGCGCAGCGTCTCGTAGTCGTTGCGCTTGTCGCGGTAGGCACGCCACAGGCTCAGCACGCTGCCGACATCGTCGATCTGCCCCGGCATGGCCAGCAACGGCGTGGCCTGGCCACGGTAGGCGGCATCGGTGACGTAGCGGTCGTGGGCCGGCTCCTGGAACAGCGCCCAGAAGTTATCGCGGATCACGTCGGTGGCGATCTGGCCACGGCACACCGGGCCACGGATGAAGGTGCGCACGAAGTACTCGGCGTTGTCGAGCATGAACTGGTAGCGCGCCACCGCCGGGATCGCCTCGAAGGTCTCGAACGGGTTGGCGCGGCGCTGCGGGCCATAGCCCGGCAGCGAGGTGGCGCGCCAGTCGCCGCTGTAGAACAGCTGCTTGACCCGCTTGAGCTTCTGCGGCCCCATCGGGTAGGTGATGTGCGTCTTGTGCACGATCACGCCCTGCACCGGGATCAACCGGTAGTAGAAGTCATTGCCCGGCGGGTCGTTGGGGCGGCGCGTGGCGATCACGTCGACCGGCTGGCCACTCGGCGTGCGCGAGCGCACCCACTGGAAGAAGTGGCCCTGCTCACCGCCGACGAAATAGATATGTGCCAGGAACAAGTGCTCGTACAGCCAGCGCCCCACCAGCGCCTCGGTGGAGCCGGGGCGGTTGAGCAGCGCCTCCCAGTCGGCGATCTGCTTCGCTTCGCTGGGACTCGGCTGGATCGGTTGGTACTCGACCGGTGCACCGGCCGCCAGCCAGCGCTGCAGGGTCGAGTACTCCTGGTCGGTCAGCCCGGTGACCGCCAGCGGCATGCCCTCTTTCGGGTGCGCACCGGCATAGGCGTCGAACTCGTGGGGCAACGGGCACATGTTGTTGCGGTTAAGGCCCAGGACGATCTCTTCAGGCAGCTTGGCGTTGGGCGTGAGCGGCGTCTTGTGGCCCAGTTCGAGCATGCGCGCCATCAGCGCGGCCTGGCTGCCCTGGTTGTCGAGTACCGAATAGAAGCCTTTCCTGCGCCAGCCCTCTTCACTCTGGGCGTCATAGAACAGCCGTGTGGTGGCGACTGCCTGGCTGCGCTCGCCCTGGTACACCGGCACCTTGGAGGCGCCGCGCTCGGCCCCCTCGGCGCTGCCCAGGTTGAGCTGGCAAGCGGCGTCGTTGCAGGCGTGGCAGGCCACGCACTTCTGGGTGAAGATCGGTTGGATGTCACGGGTATAGGAGATGGCCGAGCTCGATTGAGGGGCCTGCGCCAACACTGCGCCGCTGACGAGCAGGGCGAAGATGGCGGCTATAAAACGATGCACCATGTGCCGTATGTCCTGGTTCTTGATAGCTGTCACGATTTGCCTTTCTGTCCCTGGGCCTGAGTCTTGGCATCGCCAACATGAATCAAATTCATGCTATCGGGCGATACGTCTAAAATCCGTGCAGCTTTGTTATTATTCCGCACTTCCGATATTTGTCCGACCAGGTAGTTCTCATGTCCGACCGCAGCGCTCGTCTCCAAGCACTCCAGCATGCCCTCAAGGAGCGCATCCTGATCCTCGACGGCGGCATGGGTACTATGATCCAGAGCTACCGCCTGGAGGAAGGCGACTATCGTGGCACGCGCTTCGCCGATTGGCCAAGCGATGTGAAAGGCAATAACGACCTGCTGCTGCTCACCCGGCCCGATGTCATCGCCGCCATCGAGAAGGCTTATCTGGACGCTGGCGCCGATATTCTCGAGACCAACACCTTCAACGCCACGCAGATTTCCCAGGCCGACTACGGCATGGAAGCGCTGGTGTACGAGCTCAATGTCGAGGGCGCGCGCATCGCCCGCCAGGTGGCCGACGCCAAGACACTGGAAACGCCGGACCGTCCACGCTTCGTCGCCGGCGTGCTCGGCCCGACCAGCCGCACCTGCTCGATCTCCCCGGACGTCAACGACCCTGGCTACCGCAACGTCACCTTCGACGAGCTGGTGGAAAACTACATCGAGGCCACTCGCGGCCTGATCGAAGGCGGCGCCGACCTGATCCTGATCGAGACCATCTTCGACACCCTGAACGCCAAGGCGGCGATCTTCGCCGTGCAGCAGGTGTTCGAGGATGACGGCATCGAACTGCCGATCATGATCTCCGGCACCATCACCGATGCCTCCGGCCGCACATTGTCGGGCCAGACCACCGAAGCCTTCTGGAACTCGGTGCGTCACGCCAACCCGATCTCGGTCGGCCTGAACTGCGCCCTGGGCGCCAAGGACCTGCGTCCGTACCTGGAAGAACTGTCGACCAAGGCCGGCACCCATGTGTCCGCGCACCCCAACGCCGGCCTGCCCAACGCCTTCGGCGAATACGACGAAACCCCGGCGGAAATGGCCGCCGTGGTCGAGGAATTCGCCGCCAGCGGTTTCCTCAACATCATCGGCGGCTGCTGCGGCACCACCCCGCCGCACATCCAGGCCATCGCCGAGGCCGTGGCCAAGTACAAGCCACGGGCCATTCCGGACATCCCCAAGGCTTGCCGCCTGTCGGGCCTGGAGCCATTCACCATCGATCGCCAGTCGCTGTTCGTCAACGTCGGCGAGCGCACCAACATCACAGGTTCCGCCAAGTTCGCCCGGCTGATCCGCGAGGAGAACTACACCGAAGCCCTGGAAGTCGCCCTGCAGCAGGTCGAGGCTGGCGCCCAGGTGATCGACATCAACATGGACGAAGGGATGCTCGACTCCCAGGCCGCCATGGTCCGCTTCCTCAACCTGATCGCCGGCGAGCCGGACATCTCCCGCGTGCCGATCATGATCGACTCCTCGAAGTGGGAGGTGATCGAAGCGGGCCTCAAGTGCATCCAGGGCAAGGGCATCGTCAACTCGATCTCCATGAAGGAAGGCGTCGAGCAGTTCAAGCATCACGCCCGCCTGTGCAAACGCTACGGCGCCGCCGTGGTGGTGATGGCGTTCGACGAGGTCGGCCAGGCCGACACTGCCGCGCGCAAACGCGAGATCTGCCAGCGCAGCTACGACATTCTGGTCAACGAAGTAGGCTTCCCGCCCGAAGACATCATCTTCGACCCGAACATCTTCGCCGTTGCCACCGGCATCGAGGAACACAACAACTACGCCGTCGACTTCATCGAAGCGTGCGCCTACATCCGTGACCACCTGCCCTACGCGCTGTCCAGCGGCGGCGTGTCCAACGTGTCGTTCTCGTTCCGCGGCAACAACCCGGTGCGCGAGGCGATCCACTCGGTGTTCCTCTACCACGCCATCCAGAACGGCCTGACCATGGGTATCGTCAACGCGGGCCAGCTGGAGATCTACGACGAGATCCCGCCGGCACTGCGCGAGAAGGTCGAGGACGTGGTACTCAACCGCACCCCCGAAGGCACCGACGCCCTGCTGGCCATCGCCGACGACTACAAGGGCGGCGGCGCAGCGAAGGAAGTGGAAAACGAAGAGTGGCGCTCGATGCCCGTCGACCAGCGCCTGGAACACGCGCTGGTCAAGGGCATCACCGCCTACATCGTCGAAGACACCGAGGAGTGCCGCCAGCAGTCGGCGCGCCCCATCGAAGTCATCGAAGGGCCGCTGATGAGCGGCATGAACGTGGTCGGCGACCTGTTCGGCGCGGGCAAGATGTTCCTGCCCCAGGTGGTCAAGTCCGCACGCGTGATGAAGCAGGCGGTGGCCCACCTGATCCCGTTCATCGAGGCCGAAAAAGGCGACAAGCCCGAAGCCAAGGGCAAGATCCTCATGGCCACGGTCAAGGGCGACGTGCACGACATCGGCAAGAACATCGTCGGCGTCGTGCTGGGCTGCAACGGCTACGACATCGTCGACATGGGCGTGATGGTCCCGGCCGAGAAGATCCTGCAGACCGCCCGCGAGCAGAAGTGCGACATCATCGGCCTGTCCGGGCTGATCACCCCGTCGCTGGACGAGATGGTCCACGTCGCCCGCGAGATGCAGCGCCAGGACTTCCACCTGCCGCTGATGATCGGTGGCGCGACCACCTCCAAGGCGCACACGGCGGTGAAGATCGAACCCAAGTACGCCAACGACGCGGTGGTCTACGTCACCGACGCCTCGCGCGCCGTGGGCGTGGCCACGCAATTGCTGTCCAAGGAGCTCAAGCCTGGCTTCGTCGAGAAGACCCGCCAGGAGTACGTGGAAGTGCGCGAGCGCACCGCCAACCGCAGTGCCCGCACCGAGCGCCTGACCTACGAACAGGCGATCGCGGCCAAGCCACAGTACGACTGGGCCAGCTACCAGGCAGTGGTGCCCTCCTTCACCGGCGTCAGGGTGCTGGAAGACATCGATCTGCGTGAACTGGCCAAGTACATCGACTGGACGCCGTTCTTCATCTCCTGGGACCTGGCGGGCAAGTTCCCGCGCATCCTCACCGACGAGGTGGTCGGCGAAGCCGCTACCGCGCTGTACCAGGATGCCTGCGACATGCTCGAGAAGCTGATCGGTGAAAAACTCATCAGCGCCCGCGCGGTGTTCGGTTTCTGGCCGGCCAACCAGGTCGGGCATGACGACATCGAAGTCTATGGCGACGACGGCAAGCCGCTGGCCACCCTGCACCACCTGCGCCAGCAGACCATCAAGCCCGACGGCAAGCCGAACTGGTCGCTGGCCGACTTCGTCGCACCCAAGGACAGCGGCATCAGCGACTATGTGGGCGGCTTCATCACCACCGCTGGCATCGGTGCCGAGGAAGTGGCCAAGGCCTACCAGGACAAAGGCGACGACTACAGCTCGATCATGGTCAAGGCGCTGGCCGACCGCCTGGCCGAGGCCTGCGCCGAATGGCTGCACGAGCGGGTGCGCAAGGACTACTGGGGTTATGCCAAGGACGAGCAACTGGACAACGATGCGCTGATCAAGGAGCAGTACAGCGGCATCCGCCCTGCCCCGGGCTATCCGGCGTGCCCGGATCACACCGAGAAAGAGACCCTGTTCCGTCTGCTCGATGGCACGGCCATCGGCGAAACCGGCCCCAGCGGCGTGTTCCTCACCGAACACTTCGCGATGTTCCCGGCGGCGGCGGTCAGCGGCTGGTACTTTGCCCATCCGCAGGCGCAGTACTTTGCCGTCGGCAAGGTGGAGAAGGACCAGATCGACAGCTACAGCGCCCGCAAAGGCCAGGATGTCAGCGTGAGCGAGCGCTGGCTGGCACCGAACCTGGGGTACGAAGGCTAAGCTGCGCCCACACCCTTTTGTGTGGGCGCACGTGCCTTGTCCAGCGTCTACACGCCTGCGCAGTCCTTGCATGACTAGCACCGTGGCCGGCGGCGCCGTGGTTTTATGCGGCTAACATCGTTGTCGGCTGCATGGTTGCCGCGCCAAAGCTGCAGGCGCCCGCACGCCCGAACACCTCAGGCATGCACCCAGCGCCGATGCAGCCCGCGCGCCAGTGCATCGAGCATGAAGCCCAGCACACCGATCAGCAGCACCATGGCCATCAGCTCCGAATAGGCCAGGCGGTCACGGGTGTCGAGGATGAAGTACCCCAGGCCCGCGCTGACCCCGAGCATCTCGCACGGCACCAGCACGATCCACAGGATGCCGATCGCCAGGCGCACGCCGGTCAGCACATGGCCGATCACCCCGGGGATGATCACCTTGCACAGGGTTTCCCAGCGCGTGGCACTCAAGCTGCGCGACAACTGCAACCAGCGCGGGTCGAGCTGACGCACACCCGCGGCGGTGTTGAGCAGGATCGGCCACAGCGCGGCGAACGCCAGGAGGAAGTAGATCGGCTGATCGCCCACCCCCATCAGCATCACCACCACCGGCATCCACGACAGCGGCGAGATCATCCGCAGGAACTGGAACGCCGGCGTGGTCGCCGCCTCCAGGTGCCGGTAGCTGCCCACCAGCAAACCCAGCGGCACACCGATCAGCAGCGCCAGCAGCAGGCCGATGAGGATACGCTTGAGACTCACCCAGATGTGCCCATAGACCTCGCCATGGCCGAGCAGCTCGACCAGGCTCTCCAGCGTCGCCTGGGGCGAGAAGCGCGCAGACAGGCCATCGGCCTCGCCGAACACCCGCACTCCCGCCCACCACAACAGCAACAGCACCGCCAGCCCGGCAAGGCCCAGGGCGCCATGTACGACATGCTTGCGCATCAGACCGCGAACTCCTCGCGACGCTCGAAGTTGTCGGCGATGCCGAACACCGACGGGCCACCCACGGCGGCGATGGCGTTGCGCACGAAGCGGTCGTCCACCAGGTCGCGCGCGGTCTGCGCCGGGTCCAGTCCGGCGAGGAAGCCACTCTCGCCCTCGATCAGGGTGTTCTTCAGGCGCTTGACCAACTCCTCGGTGTAGCTGGGGAACGGGTACGGCTGGAAGTCGATGCGCTTTTCGTCCCACTGCTGATGCTGGATCGCACCGCTGGCGATGTAGCCGGCGCGGTCTTCGACCGAAGGCGCCAGGACCTTGGTCAGCACCGCCGGCTCGTGCGGAGTGTATTTGTTGGGGCCGGCCTTGGACAGCAAGGCGGCGGCCTCGGCGCGGTGATCACGGGTCCACTGCTGCGCCTTGACGATGGCATTGACCACCTTCTGCGACCACTCCGGGCGGTTGTTCAGGTCGTGCTCGCGCATGAACACCACACAGCATGCATGGTTGCGCCAGACATCGCCGGTGAAGCGCTGCACGCGCCCGACCTTGAGGTTCTCGGCCAGGGCATTGAAGGGTTCGGCGACGATGTAGCCGGCGATGCGCTTGCTGGCCAGTGCTGGCGGCATGTCCGAAGGCGGCAGCACCAGCAGGTTGACCTCGTTGGCCGCCAGTTGCGCGGTGGCAGGCTTGGACACAGGCTTCAGGCCGTTGTCACTGAGCATCTGCTGCAGCACCACGTTATGGATCGAGTACCAGAACGGAATGGCGACGGTCTTGCCACCGAGCTGCTTCATGTCGGTGATGTCCGGTGCCACGGTCAGGCCCGAGCCGCCGACGTGGTTCCAGGCCACGACCTTGGCCGGCACCTTGCTGCCGTAGCGGGCCCAGACCGTCATCGGTGACAGCAGGTGGATCACGTTGACCTGCCCGGAGATGAACGCTTCGATCACCTGCGCCCAGCTGCGCAGCAGCACCGGACGCTCGGCCTTGATGCCTTCGGCCTCGAACAGGCCATTGTTGTGCGCCACCAGCAGCGGCGTGGCGTCGGTGATCGGCAGGTAGCCGATGCGTACCGGCGCGTCCGGCTCGGCGGCGGCGCGCGCCTGCAGGCTCGACAGCATCGGCAAGGCGCCGGCGGCGGTGAGCATGGCGCTGAGCTTGATGAAATCGCGACGCGAGGTGGAAGAGCAGCAATCATCCATGCACATGGGCAGGCTCCGACGACAGGGGGGAAGAAGACGTTGAGGTGGGGCGGCTCGCCTGCCGTAGGGTTTTCAGGATCTCGATGCGCAGCGCGCCCAGCTCTTCGACCCGCTGCGCACGCGGCTGCGGCAGGTCGATATGCCATTGGCCGAGGGTGCGCGCCGGGTGGTTGCCCAGTAGCAGCACGCGATCGGACAACAGCAGGGCTTCGTCGATATCGTGGGTGATCAGCACCGCCGCGGTGTTGTGGGTGGCGATCAGTTGCAGCAGCAGTTGCTGCATGTCGGCGCGGGTCACTTCATCGAGTGCGCCGAAGGGCTCGTCCAGCAGCAGCACTTCCGGCTGGCGCGCCAGGCAACGGGCCAGCGCCGTGCGCTGCGCCATGCCGCCCGACAGCTGAGCCGGGTACTGGCTGCGCGCATGGTTCAGGCCCACCGCCTCGATGGCGTGGTCGATCCGAGCACGACGCTCGGCCGCCGCCAGCGCAGGCTGACGGGCGAAGTCGAGGCCGAAGGCAACGTTCTTTTCAAGGCTCAGCCAGGGCAACAGGCTCGGATCCTGGAAAGCAACGGCCAGACGCGGATGCGGCCCCTGCAGGGGCACGCCATGCAGGGACACCGCACCACCACCAGGCTGCTGCAGGCCAGCCAGCACGCGGAGCAGGCTGGATTTGCCGACACCGCTGGGGCCAAGAATGGTCACCACTTCGCCCGGCGACAGCTTGAGGTCGAACTGCTCCAGCACCGCCTGCCAGCCGCCCTCGCGAGGGTAGCCCAGGCTGATGGCGCGGGCTTCGAGTAACACGTCGGTCATACGTTCGCCGCCTGGCGTTGCAGTTCGGCGCGCAGTTGCACCAGGCTCGGCGTAACGATCGGCACGAATGCCGACTCGCGCCAACGCCGGGCGAAGCCTTCGCCATAGGCGGTGAGATAGGCCTTGCCGCCACTGGCCTGAAGCTCCATCTGCACCGCATCGGCGGCGCTTTCGGCCAGGGTGATGCGCAGCTTGAACAGTGCCGCTGGCTGCTTGAGGAAACGCCCGTCGAGCAGGCCCTGCTTGAGCTCGCCGACGGTATTCTCCAGGCGCTCGCGCAGCACCTGCTCGGCTTCGGCGAGGAACGAGCCGCGCCCCTGCAGGTGCTCGCGCACTTCGTCCAGGGCGCGACGGGTCAGGCCGATGGACATGCCGCACTGCAGCGCCAGGAATGCCGGACGCACCCGAGGCAGGAACTCGCGGGCGTTCTCGTGCAACAGCCAACTGCGGTCCAGCGCGACCTGGTGGAAGGCCAGCGCGGCGGTGCTGCTCGACTGCAGGCCCATCAGTTGCAGGTCGTCGGAACGCTCGAGGCCTTGGCTGTCGGACGGAATCGCCAGCACGAAGGGCGCCTGGCCCTCTTCGGCCTCGATTGCCGCCGCCACCACGAAGCCACTCTTGCGCAGGTTGGTCACCCAGTGCAGGCGGCCTTCGAGGGCCCAGCCTTCGCCCTCGGCACGCGCCTGCACTTGCAAGGCTTCGATACCTGAGAGGAATTTCATGGCGTTGGACAAGCCGGTGGCGCCGGCCAGTTCGCCGGTCAGCAGCTCAGGCAGCAACTTCTCGCGCAAGGCCTGGTTGGGGCTGTGCAGCAGGTATTCGATGAAGGCCCGCTGCCCCCAGCAGACGAAGGCCGAGGCCAGCGAGCGACTGCCGATGGCGGCGATGGCCTCCACCGCGTCGGTAACGTCACCGCCCGAGCCGCCAAGTGCCGGATCGACGCCAACCCGCAGCAACTGCGACTCGGCGATGTGGGCCAGCACCAGGTGCGGGTCGCACTGGCCCTGGTCGATTGCCTCGGCATTGGCATCCAGCCATTGTCGAAATGCAGAATCAAGCATGTCCCTACTCCTTTTAAAACGCCGGCGTGCCGGCACCGGGCGTGGATTACGCCGAAGGCTGCCAGCGGTACTTGCTCAGCTCGTCGTTGAGCGGCGTCTGGGCGAACACATTAGCAAAGTTGCACAGGGTTGCGAGGCTCACGCCCAGAATCACTTCCAGGGCATTGCCTTCGGTAAAGCCGGCATCGCGGAAGGCCTGGTAGGTGGCATCGCTGACATTGCCGCGGGTGGCGATGACTTCACGGGCGAACTCGGCCAGGGTTTCGTAGCGTGCATCAGGCAGCTCGCCACGTGCGCGCAGGGCATCGACCACCTCTTGCGGCAGCTTGGCCTTGTTCAGGGCCACTGCCGTGTGGCCGGCAACGCAGAAGTCGCAACCGTGCTTGGTGGCAGCGATCAGTTGCACCACTTCGCGCTCGGCCAGGGTCAGCTCGGACTTGCCGTTGAGGGCCGAAACCGTGACATAGGTTTCCAGGGCCGCGGGGGCGTTGGCCAGAATACCCAGCAGGTTGGGGATGAAGCCGGAGTTCTTCTGGGCGTTTTCGAGGAAGGGACGTGCAGCTTCCGGGGCGCTCTGCAGAGTGTGTAGAGTAATGCGCGAGGACATGGAGTAGTCTCCTTTGATGTGTGTCCGTACAGTCTGTTGGTTATAAGAAGTAGCATCCATATTCATCAGTCGCCTTTCCTTGCTCCTGAGTCTTTGCATTAGATGATTTCGTCCAGCCATCTTGTCGATTGGTTATTAGAGGGCCTGGAGCTCGACGCCAGCCTCTTTCATGTCGGCCGCTACTGCGGCGGCTGGCACGCCAGCACCCAGGGCATGGGCCGGGCCAGCTTCCACCTGGTGGTTCAGGGGCACTGCTGGCTGCACATCGACGGGCAACCGGAGCCGATCCGCCTGGACAGCGGTGATGCGGTGTTTTTGCTGCGCGACCTGGCCTACAGGCTCTCCAGCGACGCCGACCCCGTCGATGCCTGCGCCCAGCCGCGGCGCACCATGCAGGCGCTGGACCTCGACGCAGGGGATGGCGTGGGCCTGGTGTGCGGCTTCTTCCAGTTCCAGTCGGGGCTGTCGTCGCTGATCGTCGAAGGGCTGGCCGACTGGATCCTGCTGCGGGCCGACGATCCGGCCGGCAGCGCCGCGCGAGCGCTCTTCGAGCTGATCCTGGAAGAATGTCGCCGCCAGCCGACACCCTCGCAGACCTTGCTCGAACGCCTGACCCACCTGCTGTTCCTCTACGTGCTGCGTCAGCAAGTCAATGGCGGCCAGTCGCTCGGCGGGCTGATCGCCCTCGCCCGCCAGCCGGCCTTTGCCGGCCTGCTCGAACGCCTGATCGAAGACCCGGGCCAGGCCTGGTCGCTGGAGAGCATGGCGGCCTGCACCGGGCTGTCGCGCTCGGCGTTCTTCAAGCGTTTCAACGAACTGGCCGGGCAATCGCCGGGCCAGGTGCTGCTGGCCCTGCGCATGCGGCATGCCTGCCAGTTGCTGCGCGCAGGCAATACCGTGGAACAGGTCGGCGCCCAGGCGGGCTACCAATCGGTGGCGGCCTTCACCCGGGCATTCGCCAAGGCAATCGGCATGCAACCGGGTGCCTACCGCAAGCAACACGAACCCAGGCGCTGATTCCGACGTACCGCTGACTTGCGAATACGACCTTGGTCGAATGCGCAAGCAATGCCAATTGCCTGAATTTATCTGCATATAGCCGCCATATTCACGACAAATCCCGGAACAAAGCTTGTAAACACCTGCGACAATCCGTCACCCAATAAAATGTACTAACTTGTTAATTAGCTTGCTAAGGGCTTAGACTTCGCGCATTCCACCTGCGAGATCCCTGGCATGAACGACACACCCCGCGCCTCTGGCGCCTCCACATTCCTTCTGGTCGGGCTGGGCGTCATCATCGCCCTGCTCGGCATGCTCCTGGCCGCGGGCGGCGTCAAGCTGGCCGGCCTGGGCGGCTCCTGGTACTTCCTGATCGGCGGCCTGGTGATGACCATTGCCGGCCTGCTCATCGCCCGTCGCAAGCCGGCCGGCGCCTGGCTCTACGCCGTGTTTCTGCTCGGCACCTTCATCTGGGCACTGGCCGATGCGGGCCTGGTATTCTGGCCGCTGTTCTCGCGGCTGTTCATGTTCGGCGCCATTGGCCTGGTGGTCGCGCTGGTCTATCCACTGTTGGTGCGTGCCAATGGCGGCAGTACCGGTCGTCGCGCCTATGCCCTGGCTGCAGCACTGGCAGTGGTGCTGGCCATTGCCGCAGGCAACATGTTCGTCGCTCACCCCAGCGTCGCACCGACCGGCAATGGTCCGGGCCTGACCGCCGTGGAACCGGGCAAGGCGCAGAAGGACTGGGCGCACTACGGCAACACCGAAGGCGGCAGCCGTTTCGCCGCGCTGGATCAGATCAACCGCGCCAACGTCGACAAGCTCAAGGTGGCCTGGACCTACCACACCGGTGATGTCGCGATCAGCGACGGCAACGGCGCCGAAGACCAGCTCACCCCGCTGCAGGTCGGCGACAAGGTGTTCATCTGCACCCCGCACAACAACCTGATCGCCCTGGATGCCGACACCGGCAAGGAACTCTGGAAAAACGCCATCAACGCGCAGTCCAAGGTCTGGCAGCGCTGCCGTGGCCTGGCCTACTTCGATGCCACCGCGCCGATCGTCCAGCCAAGCCAACCGCACAGTTCGCCGATCACCGTTGCCACGCTGCCGGCGGGTGCCAACTGCCAGCGTCGCCTGCTGACCAACACCATCGACGGTCGCCTGATCGCGGTGGATGCCGACACCGGCGCCTTCTGCGAAGGCTTCGGCAACAACGGCCAGGTCGACCTCAAGGCCGGCCTTGGCGATGTCCCGGATTCCTACTACCAGCTCTCCTCCGCGCCGCTGATGGCGGGTACCACCGTGGTGGTCGGTGGGCGGGTCGCCGACAACGTCCAGACCGACATGCCCGGCGGTGTACTGCGCGGCTTCGACGTGATCACCGGGCAGATGCGCTGGGCCTTCGACCCAGGCAATCCGCAGGACCGCAACGCCCCTGCCGACGGCAGCACCTACGTGCGCAGCACCCCCAACAGCTGGGCACCGATGTCGTACGATCCGGCGATGAACACGGTATTCCTGCCGATGGGTTCCTCCTCCACCGACATCTATGGCGTGGAGCGCAGCAAGCTCGACCACACCTATGGCGCCTCAGTGCTGGCGCTGGATGCCACCACCGGCAACCAGAAGTGGGTCTACCAGACCGTGCACAACGACCTCTGGGACTTCGACCTGCCGATGCAACCCAGCCTGATCGACTTCACCAAGGACGACGGCAGTACCGTGCCGGCCGTCGTGATCGGCACCAAGGCCGGGCAGATCTACGTGCTCGACCGCGCCACCGGCACACCGCTGACCCAGGTCGATGAAGTCCCGGTCAAGCCGAGCAACATCCCTAACGAGCCCTATTCCCCGACCCAACCCAAGTCTGTCGGCATGCCGCAGATCGGCGCGCAGACCCTGACCGAGTCGGACATGTGGGGCGCCACCCCGTACGATCAACTGCTGTGCCGCATCGACTTCAAGAAGATGCGCTACGACGGCCTGTACACCGCACCGGGCACCGACCTGTCGCTGAGCTTCCCAGGCTCGCTGGGCGGCATGAACTGGGGCAGCCTTTCGACTGATCCGGTGCACGGCTTCATTTTCGTCAATGACATGCGCCTGGGCCTGTGGATCCAGATGATCCCTTCGCAGAACAGTGGCCAGGCAGCCTCCGGTGGCGAGGCACTGAACACTGGCATGGGCGCCGTGCCCCTCAAGGGCACACCTTACGCGGTGAACAAGAACCGCTTCCTGTCGGTGGCCGGCATCCCCTGCCAGGCGCCGCCGTTCGGCACCCTCACCGCGATCGACATGAAGACCCGACAGATCGCCTGGCAGGTGCCGGTCGGCACCGTCGAGGACACCGGCCCCCTGGGCATCCGCATGCACCTGCCGATCAAGATCGGCCTGCCGACGCTGGGCGGCACCCTGTCCACCCAAGGCGGCCTGGTGTTCATCGCCGGCACCCAGGATTTCTACCTGCGTGCCTACGACAGCAGCAACGGCAACGAGATCTGGAAGGCGCGCCTGCCGGTCGGCAGCCAGGGCGGGCCGATGACCTACGTATCGCCCAAGACCGGCAAGCAGTACGTGGTGATCACCGCCGGTGGCGCGCGACAGTCGACTGACCGTGGCGACTATGTGATTTCGTACGCCCTGCCGTAGACCGCGTTGCCCCCTTCGCGTGCAAGTCGCTGCGGCCTGCACGCGAAGGGGCCCTCACAGACCATCCGAGACCCTGCAATGTCACCCGCTTTTCGCTTGACCCCTCTTGTCTTCGCCCTGACCAGCACCGCTTCGCTCGCCGCCGACAACACCCTGACCGGTGACTGGGGCGGCCTGCGCCAGCAACTGGAAGAACACGGCATCCACATCACCGGCGACTACAGCGGCGAAACCGCCTACAACGCCCACGGCGGCCTGCACCGCTCGGCGCGCTACTCGCAGAACCTCAAGTTCGGCGTGCAGTTCGACCTGTCGAAACTGTATGGCCTGGACAACGGCGGCAAGGTCCAGTTGACGGTCAACGACCGCCGTGGCAACAGCGCCTCCGAAGATCTGGTCGGCAACCGTCTGCCGATCCAGGAGAACTACGGCGGTCTCTATACCCGCCTCACCGAACTGAGCTACGAGCGCAGCCTGTTCACCCCGGCCTTGAATCTCAAGCTCGGCTACATGGCCATGGGCAACGACCTCGGCGGCCTGGACAGCGGCATCCTGTGCAATTTCATGAATGCCGGTTTCTGCGGCCATCCGCTGAACATGTCCGGTGGCAGCGGCTGGACCAACTACCCCAACGCGCACCTCGGCGCCCGGGTCAAATACGATCTCTCGCCCTCCTGGCAACTGCGCGTGGCGGCCTTCAACGTCGATCCGCAAAGCAACGGCAACTCCAGCCGCGCCTGGCACCTGGGGCCCAAGCACAGCACAGGCACCGTGGTGCCAGTCGAGCTGGTGTACAAGCACCTGGGCGAACTGCCGGGCGAGTACAAGCTGGGCTATTACTACGACAGCTCCAACGTCAAACGTATCGGCAGCGACCAGGACGTGGCCGGACGCAGCGGCCACTACCTGCTGGTCGACCAGGCGCTGTGGAACGACCCAGCCTCCGCGGGTCGTAGCCTGCATGCGTTCGGCCAATATTCGGCGTCGAGCAAGGCCGCCTCGCCCTTCACCCGCTGGTATGGCGCAGGCGTGGTGTTGTACAAGCCCTTCGAAGGACGCCCGCGCGACACCCTGGCTTTAGGCTATGGACGGGCGGTGCCGAACCCGCGCAGCCGTCAATTGCTGGAAGCGACCGCGTTCGATGCCGGGCGCGACTTCCCCAACCTGGACAGCGCCGAGCAGTTGATCGAACTCAGCTATGGCTACCAGGCCACCGCATGGCTGAACCTGCGTCCGGATGTGCAGTACATCATCGAACCTGGCGCCTTCTCCGGGGAAGCCATCGACAACGCGCTGGTCGTAGGGCTGCAGGTCAAGGCGACGTTCTGATAGAGCCGACACGCTCCTGCACGGTAGGGCGCCATTCATGATCGGCCGCTATGCAAGCCGAGCGGAAAGTGGCATATATCCTGGCATCCCCATCCCCAGGAGAACTGCCCCATGCTCGGCGTAACCGACTACGGCGCCTTCGTCATCGCCTTCATCGTCCTCCTGGCCATTCCCGGCCCCGGCAACTTCGCCCTGATCACCGCCACCGGCAAGGGCGGGATCAAGGGTGGCCTGGCGGCGACTCTC
Source organism: Pseudomonas wayambapalatensis (assembly GCA_014268975.2). GTDB lineage: Bacteria > Pseudomonadota > Gammaproteobacteria > Pseudomonadales > Pseudomonadaceae > Aquipseudomonas > Aquipseudomonas wayambapalatensis. The sequence goes on from CP077096.1 coordinate 3,293,965, forward strand.
GGGGTGATTCTTGGCGACCAGGCGCTGATGTGGCTGGCCGTTGCTGGCGTCGCCACCCTGCTCGCCGCCTACCCGGCCGCCTTTCACGTCGTGCAGTGGGCGGGCGCCGCCTACCTGGCCTGGCTTGGCCTGCGCATGGTGCTGAGCAAGCCCGGCACTGCGCCGCGTGAAAGCCGGATGGACAGCGGCCACTACCTGCGCCAGACCATGATGATCACCCTGCTCAACCCCAAGGCGATCATGTTCTACATGGCCTTCTTCCCGCTGTTCATCGATCCGGTGCAGCATCAGGGCTTCATCACCTTCGCCTTCATGGCAGTGACGGTCGCCGGGCTGACCTTCCTCTACGGCCTGGTCGCGGTGCTGCTGACCCACCACCTGGCCGAGCGTATGCGCGCCAACCCGCGGGTGTCCAACCTGCTCGAGCGACTGGCCGGTGCCTGCCTGGTCGGGTTTGGCATCAAGCTGGCGGCGATGCGCTGAGACTCAGGCGCCGCCGAGCAGGTCATGGGCATCGAGCAGCCGGAAGGCCACTTCCGGATTGCGCTCCAGGCCCTTGCGAATGGCAGCCGGGATCGACTGGCGGGTCTTGCGGCACAGGCCTGGCTGGTCGTCCAGCTCGATGACGAAGCCGCGCATGGTACGTACCTCGTTGTAGCCTGGTGCGATATGCACGCCAATGCCCAATTGCTCAAAGAGGCGTGACTGCAGGTGCTGCAGGTCTTCCAGGCTCTTGAGGTTTTCCAGACGTTCGAGCAGGCGTTTTTCCTCCTGGCGGGTCAGCAGGAGGATACGTTGGGCCTGGGGTGGGTGCGCGTGCAACTGCTCGCGCCCGCAATCACAGGCGCCGGGAGGGCAAGGTTGGCGCAAGGCAGGTGTGCTGGACATGGGCCAAGCATAGCGCTTTCAAATGAATGTTCGCCTCCCCTGGCCATCGGCGCTAGAGACTGACCCCCAGGACCTTGCGCACCTGGTCGCTACGGGTATCATCCGCCGCGCTGACCAGGGCGAAATTGTAGTCGCCATGGGACCAGTAGCGCGCCTCGAGCTGCCCATCGACCCGCTGCCCGCTGGGCATCTGCTCGTAACGCCCGCCTGGCGAGCGCATGAACAGGCTGATGCGCTCGCCTTTTGCGTCCTGGAACACCAGCAATGCCGCCGGGCCGTCCTCGTTGGCCAGCAGACGTGCGCCCACCGGCTGGAAGCCGTATCCGCTGAGGTCCGGCACCTGGCCGACCCGGTTGAAATGCCGCCCCAGCCACGACTGCAACTGTGCGGGGTCATCGGCCTGGACATCGAGGGCCTTGGCATCGGCGAACAGCTTGTGTGCCTGCACCGCGTCGGCCATCGGCATATCGCCCGCCAGCATCGTCGATTCACGTGCCTGCCAGCCCCCAAGCCCGCCAACCCCCAACGCCAGCAACAGGACTGCAGCCGACGCGAAGCGCTGCTGGCGGCGTTGACGCACACGCCGCCGCAGATGGGCCAGTTCCAGTTGCGGATTGTGTGGCATGTCGTTGAAACCGGCGAGCGCCGCACGCAGGCGCCGGGCATCGCTGCGCCAGGCCTCGATCCGTGCGGCCTGCTCCGGATTGGCCGCCAGCCAGGCCTCGACCTCGGCCCGGCGCACCGGCTCCAGGCGCTCGTCGACGTAGGCATGCAGCTCTTGCTCGGTGGGAATCAGGCGAGTCATTTCAGTCTCCGCAAGGCCGGGGACGATGGCTTGCCCTCGGTCAGTTCACGCAACGCGGCACGGGCGCGCGACAAGCGCGACATGACTGTGCCGATCGGAATATCCAGGGCCTGAGCGACCTCCTTGTAGCTCAAGCCCTCGACGCTGACCAGCAGCAACAGCGCGCGCTGCTCGCTGGGCAGGCGGGCGAAGGCCTGCAGGTCGGCCTGGGCCAGCACGATACTCTCGGTCTCGTAGCCCAGCGGCTCCTCGGCCTGCCCGCCGCGACCGAACCAGTTCAACCAGCGCGAGTGCAGGCGATCGCGGCGCTTGCCGTCGAGAAACAGCCGGTAGAGGATGGTGAACAACCAGGCACGCCGGTTCTGTTCCTCTCGCTGCTGGGCGCTGCGGGTGAGCGCACGCTCCACGGTGGCCTGGACCAGGTCGTCGGCACTGCCGCTTTCGCGGGTCAGCCACAAGGCGAAGCGCCGCAGGCTCTGCAGCAGTTCGCGCCATTGTTGTTCATCCAGGTCATGCATGGTCAGGTTCCGGCCCCATGGGCTGTCAGTGTAATGGGCAGACGGGGCGCGAAGAAATCTATTCCCGCCTGGGGAATAAATTTTTCGCTGCCACGTCATACCGACTCATTCACTGACCCGGAACGTCATCATGAACACACCCCTGCAAGGCCCTGCCAAGGCCCTGCGCCTGGCCGCCATAGGCGCCACGGTCGTGGCGCTGGGTGCAGGCTTCGCCTATGCCGCCGGCTGGATCGGCACACCTGCCCTGACGCCGCAGCGCATCATCGACACCTTCGAAGCCCAGGCCGGCCACCATCCCGGCTATCGCAAGAACCACGCCAAGGGCCTGTGCGTCAGCGGCTACTTCGAAAGCAGCGGCCAGGCGCAGGCGCTGTCGAGTGCGCGGGTATTCAGCCAGGCACGGGTGCCGGTGATCGGCCGCTTCGCCATCGGCGGTGCTAATCCCTACAGCCCCGACGCCGGCGTACCGACCCGCAGCCTGGCGATCCAGCTGAGCACCGACGACGGCCAGGTCTGGCGTACCGGCATGAACAATCCGCCTGTGTTGGCGGTGAGCACTGCGCAAGGCTTCTACGATCTGGTCCTGGCCAGCGGCCCGAGCCCGAGCACCGGCAAGCCGGACCCGGCCAAGCTGCAGGCCTTCTTCGCCGCCCACCCGGAAAGCGCAGCCTTCCGCCAGTGGGCCGCCAGCGCCAAGCCCAGCGACAGCTTCGCCAACACGGACTACAACAGCATCAACGCCTTTCGCCTGATCGATGCCAGCGGCAAGGCGCAAGCCGTGCGCTGGCGCATGGTCGCGCAAACACCCTTTGCCGCCCTGCCCGCCCAGGTCGAGGACAACCTGTACCTGCAACACGATCTGCAACAACGCCTGAGCCAGGCGCCGCTGCGCTGGACACTGCGCCTGACCCTCGCCGAACCCGGTGACGCCATCGACGACCCGGCCAGCCAATGGCCCGACTCGCGCCGCAGCATCGATGCCGGCACCCTGGTGATCGACCACGTCGATGCACCTGAACAAGGCGCCTGCCGCGACCTCAACTTCGACCCGCTGATTCTGCCCAGCGGCATCGAAGCCTCCGCCGACCCGATCCTCGCCGCGCGTTCGGCCGCCTATTCGGAATCGTTCAATCGCCGCAGCCGCGAAAGTCTCGGCGCAGGAGCCCGCCCATGAAACCGTCCGCCTTCCACCCGCTGGCCCGCCTGGTGCACTGGCTCATGGCGATCCTGATCCTGGCAATGCTGTTCATTGGCGTGAGCATGGTCGGCGACCTGTCGCCACGTCACCCCTGGTTGGTGGAACTGCACAAGGCCACGGGCCTGGCGCTGCTGGCACTGGTGGTACTGCGCATCATCCTGCGCCTGGTGCTGCCGCATCCGCCACTGCCCGCCGACCTGCCACCGCTGCAGCGCTTCGCAGCCGGCGCCTCGCACCTGGCACTGTACGGGTTGATGCTGGCCATGCCGTTGCTCGGCTGGGCGATGCTCTCGGCAGGCGGCTACCCACGGCCCTTGCAACTGCCGGCGATCATGCCTCACGACCTGCAGTTGTATGCCGTGCTGCGCCAGGCGCACGGCTGGGCGGGCTACCTGCTGTTCGTCACCATCCTGGCCCACCTCGGCGCAGCGCTGTTCCATGCACTGGTGCGCCGTGACGGCGTATTGCGTAGCATGTGGCCAGGGCCCCTGCGCCGCAGCGACTGAAAAACGCCTGCAGGCGGAACGGGGCCGATACCTTTCCGCCTGCCATGGATGTTTCAATGACCACCGCGAAGGACGCTGCTTCTCCCACCCCGCTTCACGCCCCCACCCTCGATCTACGCCCGCTGTTGCTGGTGAACATGGCCTGCACCATGTCGATGATGGCGTTCGTCGCCTTGATCGGCCCCATCGCCCGCCTGCTGGGCATGGCCACCTGGCAGGCCGGGGCCGCCGTGACCGTGGCGGGCGTGGTCTGGGTCATTCTTGCGCGCCCCTGGGGCCGCGCAGCCGACCGTCTGGGCCGGCGACGCATCCTGCTGATGGGCAGTGCCGGATTCACCGTCGCTTACTGGCTGATGTGCCTGTTCATCGATGGCGCCCTGCGCTGGCTGCCGGGCGCAACCCTGGCTTTCCTCGGCTTGATGCTGACCCGCGGCCTGATCGGCGCCTTCTATGCCGCGCTGCCGGTGGGCGGCAATGCGCTGATCGCCGATCATGTCGAGCCCGAACGCCGCGCCCGCGCCATGGCCCTGCTGGGCGCGGCCAATGCCGTGGGGCTCGTGCTCGGTCCGGCCCTGGCCGCATTGCTGGCGCGCCATAGCCTGAGCGCACCGTTCTTCATCATGTCGCTGCTGCCGGCCACGGCATTTCTCGTACTGCTGTTCAAGCTCAAGCCGCAGCCGTTGCCCCACAACTATGCGCCGAGCGCCGTACGCCTGGGCGATCCGCGCCTGCGTCGACCGTTGATCGTGGCCTTCAGCGCCATGCTCAGCGTGACCGTGTCGCAGATCACCGTGGGCTTTTTCGCCCTCGACCGTCTGCAACTGAACAGTGCCGATGCCGCCCAGGCCGCAGGCATCGCCCTGACCGCCGTGGGCGTGGCGCTGATTGGCTCGCAGATTCTGCTGCGCCAGTTGGAGTGGCCACCGCTGAAGATGATCCGCGTGGGCGCCAGCATCAGCGCGCTGGGCTTTGCCGCCGGGGCCTTCGCCACCACTGCTCCGGCATTGTGGGCGTGCTTCTTCGTCGCCGCCGCCGGCATGGGCTTCGTCTTCCCTGCCTTCTCGGCGCTGGCCGCCAATGCCATGCAAGCCAGCGAGCAAGGCGCCACTGCGGGCTCGATCAGCGCGGCACAGGGCATGGGCGCGGTAGTCGGCCCCCTCGCCGGGACCCTGGTCTACGCCCTCGATCCGCGCTTGCCGTTCCTGGCCGTGGCCGTGCTGTTGCTCCTGGTCGGGCTGTGGCCTGCGCCTGCCGCCCAGCGCACCTGACAAGCACAGCGCGTTGCCGGTCAGAGTGTGTTTTAATGCGCTGCCCATTATTTTTGACACCTCTGATCACTCACTACTCAAGGCGGCTATGGACACTGGGACACGACTCAAACTGGTGCGTGAACGCAACAACCTCTCCCAGCGGGAACTGGCCCGCCGCAGCGGCCTGACCAACTCGACGATCTCGCAGATCGAGCAGAACCGCGTCAGTCCTTCGGTCAGTTCCCTGAAAAAACTCCTCGAAGGCATCCCCATGAGCCTCGCCGAGTTCTTCAGCTTCGATGAACCTGCACGCGAAGAGCGCTACGTGTTCCGCGGTAGCGAGCAACCTGACCTGGGGCGCAACGGCCTGCGCATGTTGCTGGTCGGTGCCAGTGTCGAAGGCCGCCAGATGCGCATGCTGCGTGAGCTCTACGCGCCGGGCGCCGACTCGGGCGAGCCGATCGTGCATGCCGAAGGCGAGGAATGCGGGCTGGTCACCCGGGGTACGGTCGAGTTGTGGGTCGATGGCCAGGTCAGCGTGCTCAACTCGGGCGACGGCTACTACATCCCCACCACGCTGCCGCACAGCTTCAAGAACATCGGCCCGGACGAAGCAGAAATCATCAGCGCCAACACCCCGGCGAACTTCTGATCGTTCATGCCCGCTCCCAACAGCCGCGAGATCTACCAGTGCCTGCGTGACGCCGCCCTCGGCGTCCAGGCGCTGGAAGTGCACGAGCGTCTGAGCGATGGTCGGGTCAGGGTACAGATCGGCCACTGGCAACTGATCCTGACCCTCGACGACGAAGGCCTCGCCCATTGCAGCGAATGCCGCGCCCCCGATGGCCGCGAGGCCGAGCGCGGCCACTGGCAGCGCTATGGCACCGACCCGGTCGAGCTGCTCAGCGTCTGGGAGCGCGAGCAGTTGGAACGGCTGTTAGGTTAATGCTTCTTCGATGAAGTCCAAGCGGTCCTGACCGAAGAACATCTCCCTACCGACAAAACAGATCGGCGCGCCGAACACGCCCCGCTCGACCGCCTCCTGAGTCACCTGCTTGAGCCGCTCCTTGACCTCGACGTCGGCCGCCAGGGCACGAAACGCCTCAGGATCCAGGCCTGCTTCGCGCAGCGTCGCATCGAGCACCTCGGGGTCCGCCAGATTGCGCTGCAGCACCCAAAGCCCATCGAACAACACCTTGAGCAAAGGCTCGAGGCGCTCGGGCGAGCGCATCTGCGTGCCGAGTACGCCTCGCATCAGGTTCAGGGTATTGACCGGAAACCCCGTCGGCAGGCTGAACGGCACGCCATAACGGGCAGCGAAGCGTTTCAGGTCGCCGATCATGTAGCGCCCCTTGGCCGGTATCGTCGCCGGCGAGGCATTGCCGGTGGCCTGGAACACACCGCCCAGCAGCATTGGCCGCAGCGCCAGGGTGGCGCCTCGGCGGGCGCACAGGGCGGGCAATTGGGTCCAGGCCAGGTAGCTGGCCGGACTACCCAGGTCAAAGTAGAACTCGACGCATTTGCTCATGCAGCACTCCTTGTGGCGGAAGGTGGTTGGGCACAGCGGATCACCAGCGTTCGATCCAGGGGCGCAAGTCCAGTTCGAAGGTCCAGGCGTCCCGGGGTTGGGTGTGCAGGTACCAGTAGCTGTCGGCGATATGCGCAGGGTCGAGGATGCCATCCTGGTCCTTCAGGGCGTAGCGCTCGGGGAAGGTGTCGCGAATGAACGCCGTGTCGATGGCGCCGTCGACCACCACGTGCGCCACGTGGATGTTTCGTGGCCCCAGCTCGCGCGCCATGCTCTGGGCCAGTGCGCGCAAGGCATGCTTGGCGCCAGCGAAGGCAGCGAAACCGGCGGCGCCGCGAGTGCCGGCAGTGGCGCCGGTGAAGATCAGGGTGCCGCGCTCGCGGGTGACCATGCGCCGCGCCACCGCCTGGGCAGTAAGAAAACCGGCGAAACAGGCCATTTCCCAGATCTTGAAGTATTTGCGCGGCGTTTCGTCGAGGATGCTGCAGGGCACGTTCGCACCGATGTTGAACACGAAGGCCTCGATCGGGGCGATATCACGCTCGATGGTTTCGACCAGCTCGGCCACCGCCTCTTCCTTGCGTGCATCGGAGCCAAAACCGTAGGCCTGGCCGCCGGCCGCACGGATCTCGTCCACCAGCGGTCGCAGCTTGTCAGCGTCGCGACGGGTCACACAGGCGATATAACCTTCGCGGGCAAAACGCTTGGCGATCTCGCCGCCGGTGGCATCGCCCGCCCCTATCACCAGGACCGCTTTTCGTTGTTCTGTCATCGGCACCCCATTAGTGAACGATCATTTAGTAAACGAACGCTATGCTATGATCGCTGCACCGTCAAGCCAGCATACCGAGGTTCGCGGATGCGCTATTCCACCGATCACAAGCAACAGACCCGCGAGAAACTGCTGGCCAGCAGTGGCGTCCTGGCCAAGCGCGGTGGTTTCGCCAGTACCGGGGTCGCTGAGTTGATGAAGGCTATCGGCCTCACCGGTGGCGCCTTCTACAATCACTTCCCGTCCAAGGATGACCTGTTCAGCGAGGTGGTACGCCGAGAGCTGTGCAACAGCCCGCTCGCCCGCCTGGCCAGCCAGGGCGCCGACCGCGAGCGCCTGCGTCGTTGCCTGAAGCAGTACTTGAGCCTGGCCCACCTGCACAATCCCGAGGGTGGCTGCCCGCTGCCGCCACTGGGGGTCGAGATTGCCCGGGCCGAGCGACCGGTGCGTGAACAGGCCGAGCACTGGTTGCTCGAACTGCAGGCCGCCTGGAGTGAAACGCTTGGGGATGAGCGCAGGGCCTGGGCGCTGATCAGTCAGTGCGTCGGTGCCCTGGTGGTCGGGCGCATGCTGGCCAGCGAAGGGGTGCAGCAACAAGTGCTGGACGCCAGCCGCGACGTGGTCGAGCGGGCGCTGGAGGAAAATTGAAAACCGGGGCAGACCGTAATGGCCTGCCCCGCTTTTTTCAGAGGAAGGTAAACACCGTCTCGGCCGGCAGCCGCGACTTGTTCAGGCCGGCATTGAAGTCATCTTCGCTGCGATACCCAAGGCTCAGCAGCACGACGCTGGTAAAGCCACGCTCGCGCAGGCCCAGCTCAGCGTCCAGCGCCTTGCTGTCGAAGCCCTCGATCGGGGTCGCATCGAGCCCGAGGGCGGCAGCGCCGAGCAATGCGGTACCCAGGGCCAGGTAGGTCTGCTTTTCCATCCAGTGCTGCGTGTCCTTGAAGTCGTAGCGATGCAGGTTCACAAAGCTGCGGCGGGTCAGGTCCTGGCCGGCACGGGCCTGGTCATCGCGAAAACGGCCATCGGCGGCTTCCTGGTCCAGCACGGCGTTCAGGTGCGCCTCGGTCATTTCGGTGCGGGTCGCGAACACGATCACGTGCGAGGCATTGAGAATCTTGGGTGTGTTGTAGGCGAAGGCTTCGGTGCCCTTGGTCAGGCGTGCCTTGCCTTCGGCACTGCCGGCGACGATGAAGTGCCAAGGCTGCGAATTGACCGACGACGGGCTATGACGCAATTGCTCCAGCAGTGCATCGATGGTGGCTTGCTCAATCTTGCGGCTGGCATCGTAGGCCTTGGTGGTATAGCGGCGCTTGGCCAGGGTGACGGTATCCATCGGAACTGCTCCTGTCAGGGAAGGTGATGGCGCGTATCTTATCTTTCCTACAGGAAAGAAAAAGCAGCACAATGCAGCAACACTTTCATTCCAGGAGTGAAAATGCTGCGCCTTGAAGATTTAAACCTGTTCATTCGCTCCAGCGCCTTGGGCAGCTTTACCGCCGCCGCCCTGGAAGCCGGCCTGCTACCGGGCCAGGTGGCAGCAGCGATCAAGCGCCTGGAGCGTGAGCTGGACGTGCGTCTGTTTGCCCGCACCACCCGTAGCCTGCGCCTGACCGCCGAGGGTGAGCTGTATTTGCCAACCGCCCACAGCGTGCTGGAGACCCTGCGTCAAGGGCGCGAAAGCCTGCATGGCGACCACAGTGAACTGCGCGGTGTACTACAGGTGTCGGCGCCTTCGGATGTCGGACGCAACCTGGTGCTGCCCTGGCTCACCGAGTTTCGCCGAGAACACTCGGGCTTGAGCCTACGCTTCTTCCTGTCCGACGAACTCGCCGACCTATACCGCGACCCGGTGGACGTCGGCATCCGCTATGGCATCGACGACACCGCCAACTACATCTCGCTGCCACTGGCGCCGTGGAATCGCAGGGTGCTGGTCGCCGCCCCCGCCTACCTCGCCCGCCGCGGCCGCCCGCACACCCCGCAAGACCTGCAACAGCACGACTGCCTGCTGTACCTGCAGCAGTCGCGGGTGTTCGACCGCTGGCAACTGGGCGAGCAGACGGTGCAGGTCAGCGGGCCGCTGTTCTGCGACGACGCCGACGTGGTACGGCGCTGGGCACTGGCTGGCGAAGGCATCGCCTTCAAGTCATGGCTGGACGTGCGTGCCAATGTTGCCACCGGCGAGCTCGAGGTGCTGATGCCGGACTTCCCCGGCGACCTGCGCCCCCTGACCCTGGTGTGCCCGCACCGCAAGCAGCTGTCGCCGGCGGTGGCGCGCTTGCACCAGTGGTTGCAGGGCAAGTTTGCACAGTTGCAGCCCAACCCTGGTTAGTGCGCTTTGCAGGAAGACTCGGCCGGCTCCTTGCCAAGCGTCAGTACGCCGCCATAGATGGCGCACAACCAGCCACCCCGGTCATGCACCTGCTGTCGAGCGGTGTCCACGACCGCGAACATCTTGCCCACGGTCACGGTGGGAATGACATAGGCGGGAATCAGCAACGCCAGCGTCAACGCCCAACGCACCTTCCAATTGTCGTTAGCGCTATGCTCGCGCATGACGAAATAACACTGGGCATCGTCAATGACGCGGCCCTGGGCGAGCACTTCCAGAACATGCTCGTCCTGGCTCGCGAAGGGCGTCGCACCAGCGGCCCTGCTCGCCGATTGCCTTGCGCGCAAGCCTTTCAGTATCTTGCCAGCCTCGCCACGTAGCACCCTGGCACTGCCTTCACGCCTGATCAGGTCTTCAAAGGTCGGATACCGATACGCGCCGGGCGCGCACAGGTGATAAAGAATGGAAAACACCAGCAGGCTCAAACCGCTCAGCCAGTACATGAACAAGCTGAAGGGCATTTGCTGGATATATCCCGCCAGCTTGAACACTTCGACCGCCAGCGGTACGACGCTCAGGGCCACCGTCACCAGAAGCATGAGTTTGCTGGAGGCAATCAGCGAGAAGAATTTCCAGTCATGGGCAAACCCCACCGTAGACGCTCGCAAGGATATGCCAACGCACACCAGGGTGCATAAGCCGACGAACGCCAGGTAGGCGTCCAACAGCCAGTCGCCCGTGGCGCCCATGTTCTGGACCAGGGGAACCAGTATCAAGATCGCTGCCACTTGGGCAACCATCGCAGTGACGATTATGACCAGTAGCGCCCGCAACCATTTTTTAGATATGTCTTTCATCAGAGCAACAGCTTCCTGCAAAAACACCCAGTATACCGGCTCAGTGCCACTATCCAGCCCATCCCGTGCACATCCGTTCTAAAATCCGCAGCGCTTTTAAGCTAAGGTGAAGACTCCCTTTCGCAGGCCACGCCCATGTCCAACTGGATCGACCTCAAGCAGGACGCCGACACCGGCATCGAGTCGGTCCGCGCCCATTTCGTCGGCCACGCCTACGACCCGCACTGGCACGACAGCTTTCTGGTCGGGGTCACCGAACAGGGTGTGCAGCAGTTCAATTGCCGCCGGGTTCGGCACCAGAGCACACCGGGCCAGGTGTTCCTGCTGGAGCCGGGCGACCTTCACGATGGCGACGCCCCCACCCACGAAGGTTTCACCTATTCCACGCTGTACCTGGACTCGAAGTGGCTGGAAAATGAGCTGCATGCACTGTTCGAACAGGCCCCGACCGGCAGCCTGCCGGCCTTCGCCGACACCCTGTGTGCCGACCCGCAACTGGCGGGCACCACCTTGCGCGCCTTCCAGGCCATGCACGGCGGCGAAATGCGAATCGTGCGCCAGACCGCCATGGACGACCTGCTCGCCTGCCTGACCCGGCACCTGCACTGGCGCAAGCGCCTTGACCCCGATCCACGCCTGCCACTGTGCGCCCAGCGCGCGCGCGACTACCTGCACGCCCACATCGACCAGGACATCAGCTTGAACGAAGTGGCACAGGCCTGCGGCGTCGATCGCTTTCGCCTGACCCGCGCCTTCAAGGCCGCGTTCGGCCTGGCGCCGCACGCCTACCTGATTCAGTTGCGCCTGGCCCGCGCCCGGCGCCTGCTGGCTCGCGGCGACACACCCAGCGCAGTGGCCATGGCCTTGGGCTTTGCCGACCAGAGCCACCTGGGCCGGTGGTTCCGTCGTGCCTACCGGCTGACACCGGCCGACTACCGCCGACGCTGCTCAAAGCTTCCAGACTGAACCGCCCCCAAGCCTGACCATGGTGCTCCGAACCACAGGAGCCTCACCATGTCGTCATCGCTGTTGCCCTTCATCCTTTTTGCCCTGGTCGCCAGCATCAGCCCCGGGCCGACCAACCTGCTGATTCTCGCCCACGGTGCACACAACGGCCTGCGTGCCAGCCTGGCGCCAATCTTCGCGGCTTGCGCAGCGGCGGCAGCGATCGTCTGGGTGGTAGGCCTGGGGCTGGGAGAGGTGCTGCTGCGCCACCCGCTGGCGCAGCAAGTGATGAGCGGGCTGGGCGTGCTGTGGTTGAGCCGCCTGGCCTGGCAGTTGTTCCGCGCCGCTGGTGAGCCCTTGCATGCAACGGCACGGCAGCGCTTCGGGGTTGTCAGCGCGGCATCGCTGCAACTGGTCAATCCCAAGGTCTGGCTGATGGCGGTGGCGGTGATCGGGGTGTTTGCCGCGCCAGGAGTGCCGGTGTGGCACTTGGCGCTGGTGTTTCTGATCGTCGCCCTGCCCTGCATGGGCGCCTGGGCGCTGCTGGGGATCGGCAGTGCCCGCTGGTTGCGCTCACCCCGGCACCTGCAGCGCTTCAACCAGTTGCTGGCACTGTTGCTGCTGGTGTCAGCGTGGTCGGCTTTGCTGGCGTGAAGCTTCAAGGCGCCGGGGGTGTCGCCAGAGCATCGCGAAAGCGCTGGCTGCTGGCCAAGGCCAGGCCCAAGCCCAGCACCGCCACCACGCCGCCGACCAGGCCAATATTGGCCACGCCGATCTGGCTGCTGACGATACTGCCCAGCAACGCCCCACCGCCGATACCGATGTTGTAGATCCCCGAGAACAGCGCCATGGCCACATCGGTGGCGTCGGACGCCAACTTGAGCGTCTTCGATTGCAGCGACAGGCTGAAGCTCAGGATCGCCACGCCCCAGAACATGCTCAACACGGCGAAGGCGGCGAAGCTCCCCGACAGCGGCAACAGCAGCAACAGGCAAGCGGCCAGACAACCGATCGACCCAACCAGGAAACCATGCGGGAAGCGGTCGCTGTAGCGGCTGAACAGCACCGAACCGAGCACCCCCGCCCCGCCGAACAGCAACAGGATCAAGGTGGTGTGCTCGCCACTGATCTGCGCCACATGCAGGGCGAACGGTTCGATGTAGCTGTAGGCGGTGAACTGTGCGGTGATCACCAGCGTGACCAAAAGATAGGTGATGACCAGGGCGCGCCTGCGGAACAGAATCGGCAGGCTGCGCAACGAACCGGAGTTCTGGCTCGGCAGCAAGGGGAGCGACTTCATCAGGCACAGCATGGTCGCCAGCGCCACGCCCGCAATGCTGAGGAAGGTGATGCGCCAACCCAGCGCCTCGCCCACCACCCGCCCGAGCGGGATGCCCAAAACCATCGCCAGGGTAGTTCCGGTGGCCAGCAACCCGAGCGCCTTGGCCTGCTTGCCGGCCGGCGCCACGCGCACCGCCAGCGACGCGGTGATCGCCCAGAACACCGCGTGCGACAAGGCGATGCCGATGCGGCTGACCAGCAACATGGCGAAACTCTGTGCCATCCACGACAGCAGATGGCTGACGACGAACACCAGGAACACTAACAACAGCAGGCGCCGCCGCTCGATGTTACGGGTCATCAGCATCATCGGCAGCGAAGCCAGCGCCACTACCCAGGCGTAGATGGTCAGCATGAGGCCCACCTGCGCGGTGGTCATGTCGAAGCTGCGACCGATGTCGCTGAGCAGTGCCACCGGCACGAACTCGGTGGTATTGAAGATGAAGGCCGCCAGTGCCAGCGCGATCACGCTCAGCCAGCTGCCGCCGCCTGCCGGTGCAGGAAGGGAATCAGGTAGGGGTCCATTCATCGAGGCCAATGCAATCTCCGCAGGCAAAGCGATAGGACGCGCCCCACGTGCCCAGGTTAAGGACGCGGATGCACGGTTTGTTATTGATAGGAGTACTCGGCATGGTACGCGTCAAGGCCGGGCCTCACAACCGCGCGCGCACGGAGTACCATGACGCACTGTAGCAACCTGCGGAACAAGGAGTTCGATCCGCTCATGGACAAGCAACACCCTCAGCAGCAGTGGCAACAGGCAATCACCGCCTACGCCGAGGCCGTCAACCGCCATGTTGCGCAAGGTCGCGCACCAGGGCACGACCCAGCACAAGCGCCCTGCCCACCGGCCATCGACCACCTGCTCGAGGCCTGGCAGCTCGCCCTGCACGCGATCAACAGGCCTGGCATCGACGAGCACCAGCGTCAGTTGTTTCGCGAAGCCTGGCCGCCCGCCCATGATCCCTTGCTGCCACTGCTCCAGAGCCATGGCCAAGGTATCGCCAATGTGCTGCTGCTCGATGACGGCCGCTTGCTGGCACGCATCGGCATGCCCCACGACAAGGGCCAGGTGGTGCAGATCGACCGCAACGGGGTGACCCCGATGATCAGCGTCGAGTATTTCGGTCGCTGCCCGCGACGACGCTACTTCGCCCTGGCCAATGCCGAGGGCGTACGCATCACCGACGGCTGGGGCGGCCCGCAGGTCGCCCGGCTGTCCTGGCCCCATGGTTTGGAAGGCCTGCCACCTGGCTACCCGTTCGATCCCTTCGACCTGCCACCCGCCCCAACCCAGCTTCTCCCCCTGCCGGATGGCCAACGGGTGCTGCTGGTCAGCCGCGAGGGCATCTTCCTGCTCACACCTCAAGGTGCCACCCGCCTGCTGCGCCGCGAAGCAGATATCCTGGCGCAACTGGCCGACGGCACCGACCCTGACGACATCGCGCTCACCCTGACCCTGGCCCATGCGGCACTGTCGCCGGATGGCCGAAGGATCGTGCTGGGCGAGCAACGCGGCAACCACCAGCTACTCGACGAGCACCTGGAGCCGCTGGCCGAGATCGTCCCGGCGGGCGAGTATCCGCACTTTGCCCTGTTCAACCACCGCGGCGACCAGTTGCTGCTCAATGCCTGCCAGGGCGACGGCGGGGCCAGCCTTGGCGTAACGCTCGCCAATCTTGCAACCGACCCACAGATCTCGATGCTGCAGGAAGGCGTGCAGATTCATGCTGGCGTCGCACGCGAAGGTGAGTACATCGTCGGCGATGCCCAAGGCTATCTGCGCGGCTTCGGCGAAGACGGTGGTGCACACTGGCAGCATTACCTGGGGTCGGCCATCAGCGCCATGGACATCAGCGCCGATGGCAGCACCCTGGTCGCGGCCAGCCATGCCGGCTTCATCTCGCTGATCGCTTTGGACAGCAAACGACCTGCCTGGCAGATCGGCACCGGCGAACATGCCGAATTGCGCCGCTGGCTGTTCTGGAAAGGGTGGGAGAAGGCAATGGTCTGGTAGCCCCTGTACTGGCCGCAATCGCGGGACGGTTCGCCGCTGCGACTCGTCCCGCGATGGGGATAACCGCCCGGATCAGGCCTGCAAGGTCGCCATGTCGATCACGAAGCGGTACTTCACATCACCCTTGATCATCCGCTCGAACGCCTCGTTGATATCGCGGATATCCAGCATCTCGATATCGCAACTGATCCCATGTTCGGCGCAGAAATCCAGCACTTCCTGGGTTTCGGCGATGCCGCCGATCAAGGAGCCGGCCAGCACCCGACGCTTGAGTACCAGGTTGGCCGCATGCACGGGCGGATCGACCGGCTCGATCAGGCCGACCAGGATGTGCACACCGTCGAACTTCAGGGTTTCCAGGTAGGGATTCAGGTCGTGTTGCACCGGAATGGTGTCGAGCAGGAAGTCGAAACGACCTGCTGCCTCGCGCATCTGCGCCTCGTCGGTGGAGACGATGACATGATCGGCGCCCTGGCGGCGGGCTTCCTCGGCCTTGGCCGGGGAGCGGGTGAACAGTGTCACCTCGGCGCCCAGGGCCTTGGCGAACTTGATGCCCATGTGGCCCAGGCCGCCCATGCCCAGCACGCCGACCTTGTGCCCAGGCCCCACACCGTGGTGCTTGAGCGGTGAGTAAGTGGTGATGCCCGCGCAGAGGATCGGCGCGGCGCTCGGCAGGTCCATCCCTTGGGGGATACGCAGAACGAAGTGCTCGCTGACCACGATGCTGCTGGAGTAGCCACCCAGGGTATTGCTGCCGTCGATACGGTCGGGAGTGGCGTAGGTCTGGGTCGGCCCTTCCAGGCAATACTGCTCCAGGTCCTGTCGGCAAGCCTCGCAATGGCGGCAGGAATCGACCATGCAGCCGACACCGACGAGGTCACCGACCTGGTACTTGCCGGCCTTTTCACCTACAGCGGTGACACGACCGACGATCTCGTGGCCGGGCATCAGTGGGTACACGGCAAAGCCCCACTCATCGCGGGCCTGGTGAATATCGGAGTGACACACGCCGCAGTAGAGGATGTCGATGGCGACATCATCCGGGCGCAGGCCACGGCGCTGGAAGGTCATGGGCGCCAGCGGCGCGGTGGAAGACTGGGCGGCATAACCGATGGCGGTGTACATGCTCTGGACCTCGCAATGTTGAAACGATTCAGGCCACGCATTCTGCGCATCGAAACGGGCCAGGCCCACAGCCGATCCTCCGGCATTCGTGCCTGATTCTCCGGAGTTGGTCGAAGCAATCTGGCGCTGGACTGTCAATCTGCGAAGATGCCAGTGTCTGATTCTCTGTCACTGGTTTGCCATGCAACTGACCCAACACGTCGACGCCAATGCCCCCCTCTGCTCGCTGATTCGCGCCCTCGCGCCGCGCCCCGGATTCGTCGACACCTACCTGCCCCAGGTCCAGGTGTTGTCGTGGGACCACTACGTGGCCAGCAGCCCGCAGATCTACGAGCCGAGCCTGATCATCATCGCCCAGGGCAGCAAGCTCGCACGCCTGGGGCCGCGCACGCTGGAGTACGGTGCCGGGCATTACCTGATCCAGGCGCTTTCAGTGCCCTTCATGTGCGAAACCTTCGCCACGCCCCAGGCACCCATGCTCGGCGTGGCCGTGAGCATCGACCGCAACGTGCTCAGCGAACTGGTGCAGAACATGGCCCTGCCACCAGACCCGGCAGTACAGGCGCAGACGCCGCAGTCGATGAGTTCGGCGGCGCTGGATAAACCGATGCGCGCCAGCGTCGAGCGGCTGCTCGAATGCCTGCAGGACCCACTGGATGCCAGAATGCTGGGGGCGACACGGGTGCGCGAGGTGCTGTACACCGCCCTGCGCGGCCCGCAGGCCGGCGTGTTGCGGGCACTGGTCGAACAGCAGGGGCACTTTGCCCGCATCGGCGTCGTGCTCGCCTACCTGCGCGACCATTACGCCGAGCCATTGAGTGTCGAAGCGCTGGCCAGCCGCGCCAACATGAGCGTTTCGACTTTCCACGAACACTTCAAGCGCTGCACCGAACTGGCGCCGATGCAGTACCTCAAGCGCCTGCGCCTGCTCAAGGCGCAGCAGATGCTGATCGGCGAGAGCCTGGGTGTGGCCCAGGTGGCGCACCGCGTAGGCTATCAGAGCACGTCGCAGTTCAGCCGCGAGTACAAGCGCGAATTCGCCCGCAGCCCAGGTGACGAACTGCCCTACCGCAGCCTGCCGGTATGACCCGGCTCTCAGGCCTGGCGACGGACCATCGCCACGATGCCGGCGCTCAGTTCCGCTTTGGCCAGCCCTGGCTCGACCTCCCCGAGGCCGCTGCCTGTGACAATGCCTCGGCGGCGCCCAAGGGCCACTCTGCCAGCGGCCAGTAACGCCCCTTGCGCGATTCATAAAGACCGAACCGGCGGGCATCGAGAAGAAACTCCGGCGCCTGGCCAGCCTCGGGCGGCGGCCCCTGGAAGTCCCGCGACAAGGTCAGGTGCGCACGATAGTCACGGGCCTGCCCGGCGATGCCCAGCGGCAGTACCCGCTGCTCCAGGCCGTAGACCAGCTGGCGCAGGCTGGCGGGTGTCTCGCCAGGTTCGAGCACCAGTGCACCAGCACGTCGCCACACCTGCAGACGGTCGAGCAGCAGGCGTATCGGCGCCCCGGTCCCACGGGGCGTCATGCCGTCAACCGCAGCGCACAGCGCCGGCACCAGGGCGGCATCCACATCGCCCAGGAACAGCAACGTCACATGAAAATTCTCGGCCGGTACCGGCTTGCCGGCCCGCAACCCCAACTCACGGCGCCACTGGGCAACGGCCCGGCGCTGAGCCTCGGGCAAATCCAGGGCAAAGAAAAGGCGCTTGAAGGGCGCACCGCTTGGGCGTGCATCCTGAACCATCGGAAACTCCTTGATAAGCCAAAGAACCGGGTGACGTGTCGATTCACCAAGCCGCCGGGTTGAATCGTTTGCGCAGACTGCCGACCATTCCACCTTGGTCCAAAGCGATGTAACAACATTATGTACAAACTGGCGACTCGATTGTTTATGCTGGCGGGCTACAGCCATGGCGCATGGCCATTTTTATTCGACAAGTAACCGTCCATGAAAATCGCACTCGTACTGATCTTCGTCCTCTCGATCGCCTATGTTCACCTGCGCGGTCGCGTTCGCCACAAGCTGACTCGTCAGTTGGGCGACCACTCGAGCTTCCTCGCCCCGGTCAACAGTTTCCTGTACCTGTTCTCCAAGCACCCGGCCAAGCCCTACCTGCCCGTGGAATCGTTCCCCGAATTGCAGCCGCTCAAGGACCATTGGCAGGAAATCCGCGAAGAAGCCCAGCAGTTGCTGCACGCTGGCGAGATCAAGAAATCCGACAACTACGATGATGTCGGTTTCAATTCCTTCTTCAAGACCGGCTGGAAGCGCTTCTACCTGAAGTGGTACGGCGAGAGCCATCCCTCGGCGATGACCCTGTGCCCACGCACCACCGAACTGCTGCAAGGCATCGGCACGGTCAAGGCGGCGATGTTCGCCACCCTGCCGCCGGGAGCCAAGCTGGTTCGCCACCGTGACCCCTATGCCGGCTCGTACCGTTACCACCTGGGCCTGGACACGCCGAACGACGATGGCTGCTACATCGACGTGGACGGCGAGAAGTATTCCTGGCGCGACGGCGAGGCGGTGATCTTCGACGAGACCTACATCCACTACGCGGCCAATACCACCGAGCACAACCGTATCATCCTGTTCTGCGACGTCGAGCGCCCGTTGAAATACCGCTGGGCAAGCGCCTTCAACCGCTGGTTCAGCCGCAACGTCATGGCCGCAGCTGCCGCACCCAACGATGCCAACGACAAGACAGGCGGCATCAACCGTCTGTTCACGCGCATCTACAAGATCCGCGAACGTGGCAAGGCCATGAAGAAACGCAACCGCACCCGCTACTACCTCGAGAAGTGGGCCGTGGTGGCAGCACTGGTGCTGCTGTTCATCTACATCTGACACTTCCTGCGGCCTCCTAGCCCCTCGGCGAAGAGGCCCGCCCTTCCCCCCATCTTCGACTAGCCTGAAAGCTCCTGTTGCCAACCTGACAAGGTGAAGACGATGAGCATGATGGACTGGGACGCCTACCGTAAGCAGTTGATGGCCGGCATCGGCGATCTCAAGCAGCTTTCCCCCGACACCGTGGCCGGCTACGCCACCGCCAGCGCTGCCGGCGCCAAGACCAACCACCTCGACGCCAAGACCCGCGAGCTGATTTCCCTGGCCGTGGCAGTGACCACCCGCTGCGACGGCTGCATCGCCGTGCACTCGCAGCAGGCGGTCAAGCACGGTGCCACCCGCGAGGAAATCGCAGAAGCCCTGGGCGTGGCCGTGGCCATGAACGCGGGCGCTGCCCTGGTGTATTCGGCACGGGCGCTGGATGCGGTCGGCAAGGCCGGCAGTTGAGGCGCTCGGGCGCCGCAGCACTTGCATGACGGCGCCCATACACCCAGACTTGCCGGCCCAGCCCGAGCAGGAACCGACATGATCCACATTCGCCCCATGACCCCGGAAGACTTCGAACGTTTCTGGCCGACCTTCCAGGCCATCGTCCAGGCGCGCGAGACCTACGCATACGACCCGCAGATGTCGCAGGAGCAGGCGCGCACGCTGTGGCTGGAGTTTCCGTTGCACACCCTGGTGGCCGAAGAGGATGGCGAGCTGCTCGGTTCCTACTACCTCAAGGCCAATGCCGCAGGCCCGGGCGCGCACGTGGGCAATTGCGGATACATGGTCACACCCCGTTCACGCGGACGTGGCGTGGCACGGCTGATGTGCGAGCACTCGCAGAAGCTGGCGCGCCAGGAGGGTTTTCTGGCCTTGCAGTTCAATTCGGTAGTGGCGAGCAACGAGGTGGCCGTGGGACTGTGGCACAAGCTCGGTTTCGAGACCGTCGGGCGCCTGCCCAAGGCATTTCGTCATGCAGCACTGGGGCTGGTGGATTGCCTGGTGATGTACAAGTGGCTGGCCGATGAGCCAGTGATCGAGAAACCGGCGCTGCTGATCGGACGCAAGAACATCGAGGCGCGGGTGTCGCGGCGCCGGGGCCGCTAGGCGCCCTTGAGCCTGCAGGGGCAGCCTCGTGCCGCAATCGCGGCACGAGGCTGCCCTTACAAACGGCGTACAACCATCGAAGGCGTCAGAACGCCAGGCCGACCTTCACACCAAACTCGTCACGCTTGAGCTTGTTGTTGTCGGCAACCGGCGAGTCCTCGTCGATCTTGTACTCGGTACGGGTGTAGTACACGCCGGCCTGGATCGGCATGCCGCCCTGCTGGTTCATCAGCAGTGTGACTTCGGCATACGGGTTGGTGCGGTCCTTCATGTCGACACTGTCGCTGCCAAAGTCGTCGACCTTCAGGCGTGCACGGCCATCGATGGTATGACGGGCGCCAACCTCGACACGCAGGGTCGAGGCGTCGAACTGGTGGTTGTAACCCAGCGCCGCCTTGGCGAACGGCGACTTGTAGGTCAGCTTGGTATCCAGGTCGTTGATCTCGGGCTCGAAACGGGTCCAGCTGTAGCCACCACCGACGATCACATCGACGAAGTTGCGCGCATCCAGCGCGGCACGCCAGCCAAGGTCGAGGTCGGCTTGTGCCTCCTTGAGCTTGTTGTCGTTCTTCTTGCCGTACTTGGCTTCGGCACCGATCTGGTAGATGAAGCCGGACTCGGCCGTCATCTTGTTGCCGAAGTTGGCGAACACACCGCCTTGGCCCAGGTGCTCCTTGTCGGAGTCGCCGCCGCCTTCGAACTTGAACTTGTCGTAGGAACCGAGCAGGCCGAAGGTGAACAGGGGCTCGGTGCTGGGAGCTGCCATCGCTGCCAGCGGCGCGCCGAGGAGGGCCAGGGCGCAAGTGTGACGCAGCAGTTTTCCAGTGAACATTCGCAAAAGTCTCCATGACGTTGAATAAAAAAGGGCGAACGAGCGGTTCGAGACAACGTCAGTAGGAAAAGTTCGAAAAAAATCCAATAAAAACGCGCAACCCTGCAACCCATCACGTTTTTTCGCCCATCCAAACGATTGACTCCCTCCGCGTTCGATGATCAGATGCGCGCCAGTTTCAGGTGTCCTGCGCCGCCGTGCGCAGGGTGAAACGGGAAGCCGGTGCGTCTTTGCAGACAAGTCCGGCGCTGCCCCCGCAACGGTAAGCGAGCGAATCCTTCGACACACCACTGTGCTCATGCATGGGAAGGTGAAGGCTTCACGACCCTCGCAAGCCCGGAGACCGGCCTGACGCTTCTGTTGGCAAACCCGCGGTGGGCGGGCGCAGGCCGGTGTTCGCGTGCGCGCCTGCGTGCGTGTCTGCTCGTCTTTGCGTTGTTTCCACCGGGATCCATTCATTCCTGAACCCCTGGAACGACATGTCCCGACACTTCAAGCTTCACACCCTGGCCGCCTGCATGGCGGTTTCCCTGCCGGCGCTGGCCGAGCAGCCGCAAGGCAAGGTCCTCGACCTGCCCTCGACGGCGATCACCGAGACCCGCGACGAACAGATCGTCGACCTGGCAACCCCTACCCAAGCCGGTTCGCGCCTGAACCTCAGCGCCCTGGAAACCCCGGCCAGCACCACCAGCATCACCGCCGAGCAGATCCAGCAGCGCGCCAACCTCACGGTGCAGGATGCAGTGACCCGCTCGCCCGGCATCACCTCCGTCGGCACCCCGGGCAACGGCAACACTGCGCTCTCCGCCCGTGGTTTCAGCGGACACTCTTCGGTGATGACCTTGTTCGACGGTTCGCGCCTGTACACCGGCGCTGGCACCCAGACCTTTCCGGTGGACCCGTGGATGGTCGAGCGCATCGACGTGATCCGAGGCCCCGCCTCGGTACTTTATGGCGAAGGGGCCACGGGCGCGGTGATCAACGTGATCCCGAAAAAACCCTTCGACGGCGAGATCCGCAATCACCTGCGCCTGGGCTATGGCTCATGGGATCGCCAGCAACTGGGCCTGGACAGCGGCGGCAGCCTGAGCGAACGCCTGAGCTACCGCCTGACCCTGAACAAGCAGGAAGGCAATGGCTGGGTCGACCGCACCGACTCTCGCAGCCTGGCCTTGAGTGCTGCGTTGCGCTTCGATGCCACCGACGACCTGAGCTTCACGTTGGCCCATGAACGTGGCGACGCACAGCCATCGAACTACTTCGGCACGCCGCTGATCGACGGCCACCTGCGCGACAGCCTGCGCAAGAAGAACTACAACATCCAGAACGACGTGCAGCGCTACCATGACGAATGGACCCGCTTCAACACCGACTGGACCCTCAGCGACAGCGTCACTGCCAGCAACCAGCTGTACTACATCAAGAGCCGCCGGCATTGGCGCAATGCCGAGGACTACACCTGGGATCCGAGCCGCGAGCAGCTGGAGCGCGCGAGCTACCTGGAGATCAAGCACAACCAGGAGCAGATCGGCGACCGCCAGAGCTTCACCATCGATCACTCGTTGTTCGGGCTGAACAGCAAGACCGTGCTCGGCGCGGAGTACAACAAGATCCGCTTCAATGTCGACAGCAACTCGCCGTACAGCGATGTCGGCGGCGACTACGTCGATCCCTGGAATCCGGCACCGGGCTGGTTCCACAGTCGGAACGTCACACGTGCGCAGACCCTCTCGACGACCCACACCTTCGCCCTGTTCGCCGAGAACCGCACCCAACTGACCGATCGCCTGTCGCTGGTGACCGGTATCCGCCGCGACCAGAACCACATCGACCGTGACAACCTGACCAACGACACTCGCGTCGACCGCAGCCTGCAAGGCGGCAACTGGCGCGCCGGCCTGGTGTTCGCGGTAACCGACAACCTGTCGCTGTACGGCCAGTACTCCACCAGCGAAGACGGCGTGAACAACCTCATCAGCCTCAGCCCGAGCCAGATCAACTACGACCTGACCGAATCGAAGCAGACCGAGCTGGGGCTCAAGCAGCGCTTCTGGGATGGGCGCGGTGAATGGACCCTGGCCGCCTATCACATCGTCAAGAAGAAGCTGTTGGTCGACAACCCGATCAGCCATGAGAAACAACAGGCAGGCCAGCAGACCTCCGACGGCCTGGAAGCCGCGCTGGAGCTGGATCTGGGCCACCAATGGCAGGTATCGGCAAACGCCTCGGTGGTCCGCGCCAAGTACGATGATTTCGACGAGATCGTCGGCAGCATCGCCCAGGACCGCGCCGGCAACCGCCCCGCCAACGTCCCGCGCCGTACCGCCAACCTCTGGCTCAACAAAGGCTTCGGCCAGACCGTCGACGCCGGCATTGGCCTGCGCTACGTCGACCAGCGCTATGCCGACACCGCCAACGCCTACAGCGTCCCTGGCTACACCGTGGTCGATGCCAATCTCGGCTGGCAGGTACTGCCCGACGTACGCCTTGGCCTGCAGTTGAACAACCTGTTCAACCGCGACTACGTGGTTGCCGCGCACAGTGGCGAACAATGGCTGCTGGGCGCGCCGCGCTCGTACTTCGCGACGGTGGACTACAGCTTCTGATGCCGTAGGCCTCGCCGGCCCTATCGCGGGACCTGCCCGCTCCCTCAGGTAATCACCCTCCTGAAGACTGGTGGAGCACCTGTGGGAGCGGCGGTTCGCCGCTGCGACTCGTCCCGCGATAGGGCCCTCAACATCACCACAACAACAAAGATATAAGATAACATTCCAAATCTTACTCAACTCTGTCCCAGACCCATGCCATCCACACCACCCTCTCCCCGCCTGCACAGCATCGACGCCCTGCGCGGCCTGGTCATCCTGTTCATGCTGCTGGACCACGTGCGCGAAACCTTCTTCCTGCATCGTCAGGTCAGCGACCCGATGACCATCGACACCACCGAGCCCGCCCTGTTCGCCAGCCGCGCCCTCGCCCACCTGTGCGCCCCGGTGTTCGTCATGCTGACCGGGCTGAGCGCCTGGCTCTACGGCGAAAAACACCAGGGCCGTGGCGATGTCTCGGCGTTCCTGCTCAAGCGCGGCCTGTTTCTCGTGGTGCTGGAGTTCACCCTGGTCAACTTCGCCTGGACCTTCCAACTGCCGCCCAGCGTGATCTACCTGCAAGTGATCTGGGCCATCGGCCTGAGCATGATCGTGCTGTCGCTGCTGGTGTGGCTGCCGCGCCCGCTGTTGATGGCGCTGGGTATGGCCATCATCGCTGGCCACAACCTGCTCGACAGCCTGCACTTCGCACCCGGCACAATGATGCACGCCCCTTGGGCGATCCTGCATGACCGCGGTTGGCTGGAGGTGTCACAGAACCTGCGGTTGCGAACCTCCTACCCGCTGCTGCCCTGGATCGGTGTGATCGCCCTGGGCTACGCCTTGGGGCCATGGTTCGCGCAAGGTAGCGATACCGCGCAGCGCCAACGCCGGTTGCTGTTCGCCGGCACCGGCTCGCTGCTTGGTTTCCTGGCTCTGCGCCTGGTCAACGGCTATGGCGAGGCCCAGTGGCAGCTCTACCCTGACCTGACCCAGACCCTGATGAGCCTGCTCAACATCACCAAGTATCCACCGTCGCTGCTGTTCCTGCTGCTGACCCTGGGTGTCGGCCTGTTGCTGCTGCGCGCCTTCGAACGCGCCGGCCAGGCACGCTGGATCGGCGTGCTGACCGTGTTCGGCAGCGCGCCGATGTTCTTCTACCTGCTGCACCTGTACGCGCTGAAAGTCTTCTACCTGGCCAGCGTCGGCCTGTTCGGGCACAACCAGGGCGAGTATTTCGGTTTCGATAGCGTCGGCGCACTGTGGTTGGTCGCCACATTGCTGGCGGCGGCCCTGTACTGGCCGGTGCGAAAGTTCGCCGGATTCAAGGCCCGCCGCCGAGACATTCGTTGGCTCAAGTATCTGTGAGCGAAAGCGCCCGAATCGTTTACCATCGCCCTTCCCAACGACGGAAACCCCCGAGATGAACAGGATGATTCAGTTCGTGGTGGTGGTCGTGCTCTGCACGGCCATCGGCACGCTCTGCGAACACTTTGGCGTGAACCAGTACCTCAAATGGTTGTTGATGGCGTTGCCCGCGATCGTCTGGGTGCGCTTGCGCAATCCGATGAAGAGCTGATCCCGGGCAACCCAGGGCTCAGTAGTTCGAACGGTCGTAGCCCGATCCGTCAGTTGCGCGGATGAACGCGTCGTAGTAGCTGACCAGGTTACTGCCCTTTTCATAGAGGATGGTGGCAAAGTCGCTCGGTGAAATATTGCCCTGCTCCCAGAACCGATTCATGTCACCGGAAAGCAGGTACGGCAGGTAGTCTTCGTTGACAGTATCGCTGTGAAGATGCGAGCGGCCGAAGTACAGCGCCGAGATCAGGGCAATCTGATCCTCGGCCGCCAAGTTCGACAAAAATGCCTGGGCGTCTTCGGACGAGGCGAAGGGCAGTCTTGGGACGATGTCGCCAATCAGATGGTCGATATGCATGGAGGTCTCCTTGGTAGGTCCGCCCCGTATTAACCGAGTGCAGCAGGCCCCGCGTCAAAAACGCTGTGTTGAGCCTCAACGTGACACCGCAGGACGCTTGCCTAGGCCATTTCCTACACTGCCGTGCCCGCAGGCCTTGCAGTAAACTCATTCCCTCGAACCTCCAGAGCCACCCTCCATGCCTCGCCTGCCGAAACTGCTGCTGCCCTTGCTGTTGCTCGCCACCCTCGCTGCCTGCGATCAGAAACCCACCCGCGAGGAGCGGATCCTGGCCAACCTGCCGCTGCAGGAAGCCTACGACCACAACATCGAGCGCATGGCCCAACTGCTGGCGATGACTCACCCGCAGGTGCCGCAGGACAAGATCAAGGAGGTGCTGCACAAGCACCTGACCGTCGAGGACCAACGCAAGGACCTGTTCAAGCTCTACAGCGAGAAGAACTTCAGCGATGCCGAGTTCGACACCATCGTGGCGGCCACCCAGGACCCGCAGAAAGCCCGGCAACTGGGTGAGAGCGAGGAAGGCAAGCGCCTGAGCGAGAAACTTACCGGTTTGATGCGTGCCACAGCGCAGGACAAGCACGTGCAGGCATTGGCTGAAGAGCGCATGCAGCAGGTAGAAGACGATCTGTCGGCGCTGAGCCCACCAGGCAGCTGACGCCGGCAACTGTACCAATCGTTTCGCCCCGTAGCTGACTGCGCACATTCCGAGTAAGGTTATTGCAACCGACCTGCCAGTGAGCTCCAGATTGCCACACGCCAAGAAAGGCCTGCGCCTGGACCTGCGCACGCTCATCCTCCTGTTGTCGACACTCACCGCCGTGGTAATGCTGCTGACCAGCTATTTCGCCAGCTACCGGGTGCAGCGCCAACTGCTGATCGATCACTCGCTGGAATCGAACTGGGTGTATGCGGCCAAGCTGGCATCGATCACCGAACTGTTCCTGGAAGGCGCGCTCAAGCAGCTTGCGTTCAGTGCCGACAACAGCGAAGGGATGCTTGACGACACGGCCCGCCTGCAACGCGAAAGTGAACGCCTGCTGGCCCAGAGCAATGCCTTCAACTCCACCTTCTTCGTCGACAGTGAAGGTATCCTGCGAGCGGTCTCGCCCGCGCCCCTGCGCACCATGCTCGGACAGCGCATGGAGACGCCGGGGGCATTGGAAGCGCTGCGCGAACGCCGGGCGCTGATCTCGACGCCGTTCATTTCCAAGGCCAACAACCTCGTGGTGGTCGCCTCGCAGCCGATCTTCGCCGAGGACGGCCGCTACCTCGGGTATGTCGGCGGCAGCCTCTACCTGCGCCAACACAACATCCTCAACAGCCTGCTGGGCGAACACTTCTACCAGGATGGCTCCTATCTCTACGTGGTCGATCACAACCGCCGCCTGCTCTATCACCCGGACGCCGAACGGGTAGGCACGGTGGTTAAGGACAACCCCATGATCGATCAACTGCACAACAAAGACAGCGGCACCCAGCAGTTCACCAACAGCCTGGGGGTCGAGATGGTCGCAGGTTTCGCCACGGTGCCAGTCAGCGGCTGGACCATCGTCGCCCAGCAGCCGCTGACCAAGACCGTGCAACCGTCGCAACGGCTGATCCTCAACGTGGTCGGCATTTCCGTCCCCCTCGCCTTGCTCGGCGGCCTTGCCCTGTGGTCGCTCGCGCTGACCATCACCCGGCCACTCTGGCAACTGGCTGCCGGCGCCCGCGGCCTGGACAAGGCCGACACCCACGAACGCATCCATGCCGTGCGAGCCTGGTATTTCGAGGCTGCCGAGCTCAAGCGCGCCCTGCTGTTCGGGTTGAACCTGTTGCAGGAGCGCATCGGGCGCCTGAACCGCGATGCGCAGACCGACCCGCTCACCGGCCTTGGCAACCGTCGCCGCCTGGACCTGAGCCTGTCGCTGCTGCAGGCCGATAATCGCACCTTCTGTGTCATCGTCCTGGATATCGATCACTTCAAGCGCATCAACGATCAATACGGTCACGATGTTGGCGACCAGGTGCTGCGCTCGCTGGCCGAGCTGATGCGCACCTGTTGCCGCGAAGGCGATGTGCTGTGCCGCACCGGTGGCGAGGAGTTTCTCATGCTGCTGCCCGGTGCCAGCCTGGAGGTCGCGCAAAGCGTTGCCGAACGCCTGCGCCGGGTGGTGCAGGACACCCCCTTCGAACCGGTCGGTGCCGTGACCATCTCGCTCGGTGTCGCCTGCTGGCCTGGCGGCGAGGACGACCCAGCAGACGCCTTGAGCAAGGCCGACCGCGCCCTGTATGCGGCCAAGCACAGCGGCCGCAACCGCGTCAGCCTCAGCGCCAGCTGAATTCACCTCGGCATCGATCACTTGCCGTTGCCCTCGTGCCAGTAAAACCGGCGCTATGACTTGCCCTCATACCCCCTTGATTTCTTCTCCCTACTGCCCCGCGCTCCCCGCCTGATACAAATCCTCACGACTGGCCCCGCCAGCACGGCTCGCCCAACAACAACAAAGAGCGTCGCACCATGCCTGCATTGCAGATACCCCTTCGCCCTTGTTGCGTAACGAGCACCTGATTTCGCGCCTCGCGCGGCAGGTGCCGCCGAGGCTTCGTTCTCCTGTGAGTGATCGAGGTTTTTTCATGAAGCAACTTGCCCTGTACATCGGCGAAGGTTTCGAAGGCCCCGGCGTCAACGCCGCGCACATCAACATCATGATGGGGCCACGCAACGGCCCGGCCGGCCAGGCCTTCGCCAACAGCCTGGCCTCTCCCAGCCAGGGCCACTGCCCGTTCATGGTCATCGCCCAGCCGAACATCCCGGTCAAACCCATGACCCTGTACGTCAACAAGGCGGTGATCGGCGGCGACCTGCACGCCAACGCCACCTGGGGCGCGTCCCAGGCCGGTATCGCCAAGGCGGTCACCGAAGCCCTGCTCGACGGCACCCTGCCGGCCGAAGCCGAGGATGAATGGGCCATCGTCACCGCCAACTGGGTCAACCCGGCCTGCGACGACCTCGATGCCGTCTACCTGAACAACTACAGCGCCTGCCGCACCGCGATCCGCGCCGCCCTCCAGGGCCTGCCGACCCGCGCGCAGCTGGCCGATGTGGTCAACCAGATCGCCAACCCCTTCTACACCCCGAAAGCCTGAGGTCCGACCATGCAATACATCCGTCTGGGCCACTCCGGCCTGCAAGTCTCCAAGCTGTGCCTGGGCACCATGAACATGGGCACACCGCAGTGGAAGCCGTGGATCTTCGACGAAGCGGCCAGCGAGCCGATCGTGCGCCACGCGCTGGACAAGGGGGTGAACTTCATCGACCTGGCTGACTTCTATTCCGCTGGCGTCGGCGAGGAAGTGGTCGGGCGTATCCTCAAGCGCCTGGTGCGTCGTGACGACGTGGTGGTGACCACCAAGGTCGGTTACGGCACCCGCAGCGGCATCAACGCCAGCGGCCACTCGCGCAAGCACATCCTCGACGGCATCGACGCCTCGCTGCAACGCGCCGGCATGGATTACTTCGACGTCTACATGCTGCATTTCTTCGATGTGAACACCCCCGTCGAAGAAACCATGGAGGCGCTCAACGACATCGTCCGCGCCGGCAAGGCCCGCTACATCGGGGTCTCGACCATGCTCACCGGGCAACTGGCGAAAATCCTCCTGGCCTGCGAGCGCCATGGCTGGGCCAAACCGATCAACATGCAGTTGCAGCTCAACTGCGCCTACCGTGAAGAAGAACGCGAGATGATTCCGTTCTGCCGCGACCAGGGCCTGGGCGTCTCGGTGTTCAGCCCGCTGGCCCGCGGCCTGCTGACCGGCGACGTGCAGTCGACGCGCAACCAGACCGATTTCTTCACCCAGCAGATGTACAGCGACGAAGCCTCGTTCGCCATCGCCCGCTCGGTGCAGCGCGTGGCCCAGCGTCACGGCGTGTCCAACGCTCAGGTAGCCCAGGCCTGGGTCCTGCAACACCCGGGGGTGGACAGCATGCTGGTCGGCGCGGACTCCACGGCGCAGTTCGACAGCGCCCTGGCAGCACTGGACATGCGCCTGGAAGAAGAGGACCTGTACGAACTGGAGCGCAACTACACGCCCTGCGACCTGATCAACGACTACACCGCCGGCAAGCGCATCCTGCGTGTCGGCCGCCCGCCACGCGGCGACTTCGCGATCCAGGAGGCAGTGGCATGAGGACGCTGCTCAAGACCGGACACTACATCGATGGGCAATGGCTCAGTGGCGGCGCCACCTATCCCGTGATCAACCCGGCCACGGGCGAAACCCTGGCCCAGGTGCCGCGCGGCGGCGCCGAGGAAACCCAGGCGGCCATCGCCGCCGCCGAACGTGCCCTGCCCGCCTGGCGCGGCAAGCTGGCCAAGGAACGTGCGCAGATCCTGCGCCGCTGGTCCGAACTGATGCTCGAGCAACGCGACGCTCTCGCCGCCCTGCTCAGCCGTGAGCAAGGCAAGCCGCTGGCCGAAGCCAAGGGCGAAGTGGCCTATGCAGCGAGCTTTCTCGAATGGTTCGCCGAGGAAGGCCGGCGTGTGTACGGCGATATCATTCCCACGCCCAAGGCCGACGCGCGGGTGCTGGTGACCAAGGAGCCGATCGGCGTGGTAGCGGCGATCACGCCATGGAACTTCCCCCTGGCGATGGTCACCCGCAAGGTCGGCCCAGCCCTGGCGGCCGGCTGCACGCTGATCCTCAAGCCCTCCGAAGAGACGCCGCTGTCAGCCTTCGCCCTGGCGCTGCTGGCCGAGCAGGCCGGCGTACCGGCAGGTGTGTTCAACATCGTTTCCGGCGACGCCCCGGCCATCGGCGGCGCGCTGCAGGCCTCGACCGTGGTGCGCAAGCTGTCGTTCACCGGCTCCACCCGCACTGGCAAGCTGCTGATGCGCCAGGCCGCCGACACCTTGAAAAAGGTCTCGCTGGAGCTGGGCGGCAATGCCCCGTTCATTGTCTTCGACGACGCCGACCTCGACGCCGCCGTACGCGGGGCCATGGCCTCGAAGTTCCGCAATACCGGGCAGACCTGCGTGTGTGTCAACCGCTTCTATATCCAGGACGGTGTGTACGAAGCCTTCACCCGCAAGCTTGC
The DNA here is from genome assembly GCA_014268975.2 of Pseudomonas wayambapalatensis. GTDB lineage: Bacteria > Pseudomonadota > Gammaproteobacteria > Pseudomonadales > Pseudomonadaceae > Aquipseudomonas > Aquipseudomonas wayambapalatensis. The sequence continues at coordinate 3,324,436 of CP077096.1, forward strand.
CGAAGCCGTGCAAGCCTTGCGCGTCGGTGATGCGCTGCAGGGCGAGACCGAGCAAGGCCCGCTGATCAACGCTGCGGCGCTGGCCAAGGTGGAGCAGCACGTGGGCGACGCGCTCGAGCACGGCGCGCGCCTGCTCTGTGGTGGCCGTCGGCATGCGTTGGGCGGCACTTTCTACGAGCCGACAGTGCTGACCGAAGCCACGGCGGACATGCTGATCGCCAGCGAGGAGACCTTCGGCCCCGTGGCGGCATGCCTGCGCTTCCAGGACGAGGCCCAGGTCCTGCGCCTGGCCAACGACACGCCCTATGGCCTGTCGGCGTACTTCTACAGCCGCGACATCGGCCGCGTCTGGCGCATGGCCGAGGGCCTGGAGGCCGGGATCGTCGGGGTCAACGAAGGGATCATCTCCACCGAGGTAGCGCCCTTTGGTGGCATCAAGGAGTCGGGCATGGGCCGTGAAGGCTCCAAGTACGGCCTGGAGGACTACCTGGAGATCAAGTACGTGCTGATGGGTGGACTGAACAGCTGACCCTGCCTTTGTAGGAGCAACTGTCTTGCTCAAAATCTAAAGGCCAGCCCAATCCCTGTGGGAGCGGGCTTGCCCGCGAATGCAATAGTGACGGCACCGACGCATTCGCGGGCCAGCCCGCTCCTACGAGGACCGCAACGCACCTGACCCAAACAATAACAACGAGGTGTCAACATGACGGGACAGACAGTCAAGATCGACGACCTGCCGATCGGACGTTTTCATATCAAGATCGCCGGCCTGACCTTCGGCGCGCATTTCACCGACGGCTATATCCTCGGCCTGATCGGTATCGCCTTCACCCTGATCAATCCGCAGATGCAGTTGAGCCCGTTATGGCAGGGGCTGATCGGCGCCTCGGCGTTGCTCGGGCTTTTCCTGGGCAGCCTGTTCTTCGGCTGGATCTCCGACCGACTGGGACGCCAGAAGATTTTCCTGATCAGTTTCGTGCTCATCACCCTCGCCTCGGTGATGCAGTTCTTCGTCGAGACGGCAACGCAACTGTTCCTTTGCCGGGTACTGATCGGCATTGGGCTTGGCGGCGACTTCAGCGTCGGCCACGCCATGCTTGCCGAGTTCTCGCCGCGCAAGCACCGTGGCGTGCTGCTGGGCTCGTTCAGCGTGATCTGGACCTTCGGTTATGTCGCCGCAACCTTCGTCGGCACGGCCCTGCTGCCGCTGGGCGACGATGCCTGGCGCTGGATGCTGGCGTCCTCGGCCATTCCGGCAGCAATGATCCTCATCGCCCGTATCGGCACGCCGGAATCGCCACGCTGGCTGATGCACCAGGGCCGCGCCGAGGAAGCCCGCGCCATCGTACGCAAGCACCTGGGCGCCAACGTGGTACTCGACGACGAAGTCGCCCGGCCCAGCCACAGCGGTTTCGCCGCCCTGTTCAGCCGTGAATACCGCAAGCGCACGGCGTTCAACTGCCTGTTCTTCATCTGCATCGTCATGCCTTACTTCGCCATCTACACCTTCCTGCCAGCGATCCTGCAGAAGATGGGGCTGGCCGAAGGCTTCGGCACCGAGATGATGCTCAATGCCCTGCTGATCGTCGGCGCACTGCTGGGGATCTGGTGCACCATCAAATTCAGCCGCCGCGGCTTTCTGATCAACAGCTTCCTGATCCTGGCGGCGGCGCTGTTCCTGATGGTGCTGATGCCCAGCAGCATGGCCTGGGCGATGGTGGCGCTGTTCGGACTGTTCACCCTGGTGCTGTCAGCGGTGAGCAACCTGGTCGGTGTGTATCCGGCCGAGAGCTTCCCCACCGAAGTGCGCGCCAGCGGCATCGGCTTGGCCACCGCAGCAAGCCGGCTGGGATCGGCGATCAGTACCTTCCTGCTACCGGTGAGCGTGGCCGGGATCGGCCTGAATCCGACCATGGCGATCCTCGCCGGGATCCTGCTGTTCGGGGCACTGGTGTCGATGGCCTGGGCGCCGGAAACCAAGAGCCTGTCGTTGGCCGAGGCCTGTCGTGGGGAGGAGAACCCTGCGCCCGCGGGCAAGGTGGCGGCGGCCTGATCGGGCAGTGTCGCTGTTTCGCGGGCAAGTCACAGCCCTCCCGGGAGCAAGGCCGGTGTGAGGGAATCCGCAGCGAAGCGCAGGGCCGGATGATCGGCTGTTGCAGGAACAGCATGCTCGTTTATCACGGCTCGCGCCTGTCATCTTCAGAGCTGACATCGTCGGTCCACGGCTCGCCGTCCAACGGTGCCGAGCGAGCCAGCTCAGCCTCGTCCAGGCCAATGCCGCCACCGATCTCGTGAGCGTCTACCTGACGCAGAGTCTGGTCGGCAGGTCTGCTACCGCTGCCAGGCTCATGCGGATCACGAGCACCGGTTTCATCGAACAGCGTGTCCGGGCTCAGATCGTCCAGGGTGACATTGTCCTCGTGCAGGCTGTCGCTCAAGGCCTCGCCACCGGTCATGCCGCTTTCGGCAACACGTCGGGGCGGATAGTCCTCGGCGATCTCACGCGCCGGACGCTCGTCGCCGACACGCCCCTGGCGTTCATCGCGGCGCTCACTGAAATCCAGCTCGTGGACGCTTCCCATGCGGTCTTCGGTGTCATCGATCTCGACCTGCGGTCTTGGGTCATCAGGTGTAGGCATGAGTGTTCTCCGATTGGGGGCTTCACTCGGTCGACTCCCACACAGGGAAATGATTCATAGTTTCTTGCTACGCCCTGCTCCGCGCTTTTATTGAACTCCGCGCAGTATCGCCGCCTCCCAATCTTGAGACCCGCGAACCCTCCCGGAGCCCGCCATGGCCAAGCCCCTGCAGGAGTACCATCGCAAGCGCGACTTCAACGCCACCTCCGAACCGCTAGGCAAACACGCCAAGCCACGCTCGGCGCACGCGCTGCAGTACTGCATCCAGAAACACGACGCCAGCCACCTGCACTACGACTTGCGCCTGGAACTCGACGGCACCTTGAAAAGCTGGGCAATCCCCAAGGGGCCCTCCCTGGACCCCAAGGTCCGGCGCCTGGCAGTGCATGTCGAGGATCACCCGCTGGACTACGCCAACTTCGAAGGGCACATCCCGGAGGGTCACTACGGCGCTGGCGATGTGATCGTCTGGGACCGGGGCATCTGGGAACCCGAAGGCGACCCGCGTCAAGCCTATGCCAAGGGCAAGCTGCGCTTTCGCCTGCAGGGCGAGAAACTGTCGGGGGTCTGGAACCTGTTCCGCACCCAGCTGGCCGGCAAGAAGGAGCAATGGATGCTGGTCAAGTCCGGTGACGGGCGGGCACGCAGCGAAGCCGAATACAGCATCGTCGAAGCCCTGCCGGACAGCGTCCTCAGCGAGCGCAGTCTGCCGCCAAGGCGTCCGGCCAAGACAACCTCCGCCAGCCCGCGCAAGCACAAGGCCCGCGCCAAAGCCCTGCCCGACAAGCTCCAGCCGCAACTGGCCACCTTGGTCGATTCCCCCCCCAGCGGCGACTGGCGCTATGAAGTCAAGTTTGATGGCTACCGCATCCTCGCGCGCATCGACGGCGACGACGTGCGCCTGTTCACCCGCAATGGCCACGACTGGAGTGCGAAGATGCCCCGTCAGGTCGAGGCGCTCAAGGCGCTCGGGCTCGACGCCGCGTGGCTGGATGGCGAAATGGTGGTGGTCGATGACAACGGCGTCGCCGATTTCCAGGCGTTGCAGAATGCCTTCGACACCGAGCACGACGAACGCATCACCTATTACCTGTTCGACCTGCCCTGGCTGGGGAGCGAGGACCTGCGCGAACTGCCGCTACAGGCACGTCGCGCCACCTTGGCCCGGCTGCTGGAAGACAACGCATCGCCGGTGCTCAGGTACTCCGCAGACTTCGAGGAGCCGGTCGACTCGCTGCTCGACAGCGCCTGTCGCCTGGAGCTGGAGGGCCTGATCGGCAAACGCGCCGACAGCCCCTACGTGGGCCGACGCAGCAGCGACTGGGTCAAGCTCAAGTGCAAGCAGCGCCAGGAATTCGTGATCGTCGGCTACACCGACCCCAAGGGCAGCCGTCACGGCTTCGGCGCCCTGCTGCTGGCCCTGCATGACCACGATAGCGGCCAGTTGCGCTACGTCGGCAAGGTCGGCACCGGCTTCAGCGCCGCCACCCTGGACAGCATCCTCGCTCGCCTCAAGCCGCTGCGGACCGCCAAAGCGCCGTTGCCCAGCCCACCCACCGGCGCCGAAGCCCGAGGCGTGCACTGGCTCAAGCCTCATCTGCTGGCCGAAGTGGCCTATGCCCAGATGACCCGCGAAGGCATCGTGCGCCACGCGGTGTTCCACGGCCTGCGCGACGACAAGCCCGCCACCGCCATCGACCTGGAGAAAGCGATGCCCGCCAAGCGCGCAGCACAGCCACAACCGAAGGCGCCGGGCAGCCTGCGCCTGACCCACCCCGACCGCGTGGTTGACGCAACCATCGGTGCAACCAAGCGCCAGGTCGCCGAGTACTACGCCCAGGTCGCCGAGTGGCTGCTGCCTCAGCTCAAGGATCGGCCCGTCGCCCTGGTCCGGGCACCGGATGGCCTGGCTGGCGAGTTGTTCTTCCAGAAGAATGCCGGCCAGCTGCACATTCCCAAGGTGCTCAGCTACAGCAAGGCCCAGGCCGGCCAGGCGGCCATGGTGCTCAACCGCGCCGACAGCCTGCTCGGCGCGGTGCAGATGAATACCCTCGAACTGCACACCTGGAACGCCACCAACAAAGACTTCGACAAGCCCGACCGCTTCGTGCTCGACCTCGACCCAGACCCCGCGCTGCCCTGGAAAGCCATGCTCGAGGCCACGCAACTGACCCTGACCCTGCTCGATGAGCTGGGCCTGAAGGTGTTTCTCAAGACCAGTGGCGGCAAGGGGATACACCTGGTCGTGCCGCTGACCCGGCGTGCGGGCTGGGACGAGGTAAAGGATTTCAGCCATGCCTTGGTCGAGCACATGGCCGCGCTGTTCCCTGATCGCCTCAGTGCCGTTTCCGGCCCGAAGAATCGGGTCGGGCGGATCTTCATCGACTACCTGCGCAACGGCAAGGGCGCCACCACCGTAGCGGCTTATTCGCTGCGCGCTCGCGAAGGCCTGCCGGTTTCGGTGCCGATCTGGCGCGAAGAGCTGAGCCAGCTCAAAGGCGCTGACCAATGGAATATCGGCAACCTGCACGAGCGTCTTGCACAGGTCGACGACCCTTGGTCCGAAATGGCCAGGACCCGCCAATCCATCACCGCGCGCATGCGCAAGCAACTGGGAATCGAGTGAAGGAGCGCCAAGCCGATGAGCACCGCCCATGACTTCGACCGGGTCCGCCTCGATCACCTGTTGCGCCCTTTCAGCGCGCGACGGCAGGCGATCGATCTCGACACCCAGCTACCAGAGCTGCTGCACATGCTGCAGGCCGATCACCTCGACCGCCTGCCGCTGCCGGGCCAGGGCTGTACCCTGGAACGCTGGAGGATCCTGGCGCGGGTCGCCGGCTGCGACCTGGCCCTGGCCAAGCTCTACGAGGGCCATACGGACGCCCTGGCGATCCTCAGTGAATGCGCCGCCGAGCACCACGCCGACGACGGGATCTGGGGCGTGTGGGCTGCCGAACCACCGGATGCTCGCACCCGCATCGTCGCCCGGGACGGCGACCAGGTTCGCCTGCAAGGCCGCAAAGCCTGGTGTTCGGGGGCATTGCAGATCGATCGCGCGCTGGTGACCGCCTGGGACGACGTGCAGCCACAGTTGGTGGCCATCGAGCTCTCCCATCCCAGCCAGCGCATTCAGGCCGAGCACTGGCAGGCCGTTGGCATGGCCACCACCACCAGCGTCACCCTCGAGTTCGATGATTCGCCGGGGCTGGCCATCGGCGCGCCCGGCCAATACCTGTCCCGCCCGGGATTCTGGCAAGGCGGCGCGGGCATTGCCGCCTGCTGGTATGGCGCAGCCGAAGCCTTGGCGGACTACCTGCGCGAACACTGCGTCAAACCCCGACCCGACCCACACGCCGATGCCCACTTGGGCGCGGTCGACGCCGTCTTGTTCGGCGCCCGCGCCGCCCTGCGCGAATGCGCTGCCTGGATCGATCGGCACCCCCATGACGATGCCAGTTTCCAGGTGCGCCGCACCCGCGCTCAGGTCGAGCATGCGGTCGAGCAGGTCATCTGGCATGTCGGCCGAGCGCTGGGCGCCACGCCGTTCTGTCGCAACAGCCATTTCGCCCGGCTCAGCGCCGACCTGCCGGTATACCTGCGTCAAAGTCACGCTGAGCGCGACCTCGCCGAGCTGGGCCAGCAGCTGACCGGCATGCCGGCAGGCGCATGGCAACTATGAGCCAGCACCTGATTCAGGCAGCCACCGGCTGCATCCCTTGCAACCGTTCCTGCCCGCAATGGAGTCACCATGAGCCTCGATGCGCAGTATTTCGCCAACCTGTATGCCGACAACGATGACCCATGGGCCTTTCGTACCCGCTGGTACGAACGGCGCAAGCGCGACCTGACCCTGGCCAGCCTGCCCCGCCAGTGCTACGAGCGTGTGTTCGAGCCGGCGTGCGCCAACGGCGAGCTCAGCGTGCTGCTGGCCGAGCGCTGCGCCGACCTGCTGTGCCAGGACATCGACGCCACCGCCGTGGCACTGGCCCGCCAGCGCTTGGCGGGAGTGACCCATGCCTGCGTCGAGCAAGGGCACCTGCCGGGCGACTGGCCCAGCGGACAATTCGACCTGATCGTGCTGAGCGAAATCGGCTACTACCTGGACCCCACCGACTGGCTGCAGGTGATCGAGCAATCGGTGGCCAGCCTGACCTATGACGGCGGCCTGCTGGTGTGCCACTGGCGCCATCCCATCGCCGGTTGCCCTCAGGATGGGCGTGAGGTCCACGCTCTGCTTGCCCGGCATTTGCCGCTGTATCCGCTGTTGCGCCACGAAGAGGCGGATTTCCTGCTCGAATACTGGTCGTGCCAACCCAGCGTCGTAGACCTGGACGAGACTTGCCCATGATCGCCGTCATCATTCCCGCCCACAACGAAGCCCGCCGCCTCGGGCACTGCCTGCGCGCCGTCACGCAGGCGGTGGCACGGGCCAATGCGGCGGGCCTGGTGGCCGAGGTCCTGGTGGTGCTCGATCGCTGCACCGACGCCAGCGCACGCATCGCTCGCCGTCATGGCGTGCACACTCTTGAGCTGCAGGCCGGCAACGTCGGCATTGCCCGACGCCAGGGCGCCGAGTGGATGATCGAGCGCGGTGCGCAGTGGCTGGCCTTTACCGACGCCGACAGTCGCGTGCCCGAGCACTGGCTGGTATCGCAGTTGCAATGGCACGCTGACGCTGTCTGCGGCACGGTGCACATCGAGCGCTGGCAGCCCTGGCAGAACGCCGCCCTGCGCCAGCTATACCGCAGCCGTTACCAAGCCCGGGACGGGCACCGGCACATCCATGGTGCCAACCTGGGCGTGTGCGCCAAGGCCTATGAGCGCGTTGGCGGATTCCAGCCATTGCCAGCCGATGAAGATGTGCAACTGGTGCTGGCCTTGGAAGCCAGTGGCGCGCAGATCGTCTGGACCGCAGCGCACAGCGTGGCCACCAGCAGTCGGCGGGACAGCCGTGCCCGCGAAGGCTTCGGCGATTATCTGAGCGCGCTGGAGGGGCTGATACGGTAGGGTGCGCAACGCACCCTAGGACGCCTTGCGCGGTCGCTTGCTCGCTGGTTTCTTCGCCTTGGCCTTGCCGCCAAGGCTGCGCTTGAGCAACTCGGTGAGGTCGATGATGTCGGCGCTCTTCCCTGCCGTCGCCCCCTCACCTTTGTCCACCGTCGCGATCTTGCCCTTGCTCGCCTTCTCTTCCACCAGGTCAAGGATGGTCTGGCGAAAGGCATCGTGGTACTCGTCTGGCTTCCATGGCCCACTCATGTCCTCCACCAGTCGCTTGGCCATGTCCAGTTCGCGCTTGTCGACCTTGGTGTCGGTCACGCTCTTGTCCAGCTCCAGCGACTCCAGGCCACGTACTTCCTCGGGCCAGCGCAGGGTAATCATCACCAGCGCATCCTCCAGCGGGCGCAGCAACGCCAGGTGCTGGCGGGTGTGCAGCACCACGGTGGCCAAGGCTACCTTGCCGGTGCTGTGCAAGGTCTCGCGCAACAAGGCATAGACCTTGCCGCCACGACGGTCGGGACTCAGGTAGTACGGCGTGTCGAACTGTTGCAGCGGGATCTCTGCGGCGTCGACGAAGGAAAAAATATCGATGGTCTGGGTCGCCTCGGGCCGCGCCTTGCGAATCTCCTCCTCGCTGATCACCACATAGCGGCCCTTCTCGTACTCGACACCCTTGACGATGTGTTCCTTGTCGATCTCCTTGCCAGTCACCTTGTTCACCCGCTTGTAGCCCACCGGCTCCATGCTGCGCTTGTCGAGCCAGTCGAAATCCACCCGCTCGGTGCGCACGGCGGTATTGAGAGAGACAGGGATATGCACGAGGCCGAAGCTGATCGCGCCTTTCCAGATTGCCCGGGCCATGGTCGGCTCCTACGCAGCGAATGGTTGGCCGGGCTGGCTGTAGCGCAGCGCGCCGCAGCGTTCGCAGCACTGACAGTCAAGCCCGGCGATTTCACGGATCAACAGGCTGCGCCACTGACAGCCACGCAGCAGACAGACGAGTTTCATCAGCCACCTCCCAGGCCCGCATGCAGGGGCCTCTTACAACGACTGACTGCGCGGCGCGGCCAAGGTTTATTCGACTTTGCCCTATGGCAGTGGATTGCCCCCGGTGACGCCGAACACCTCCCCGGTGATATAGCTCGACTCCTGGCTGGCCAGCAGCACGTACAACGGGGCGCACTCGGCGGGCTGGCCCGGGCGTTTCATCGGCGTATGCCCACCGAAGTCGGGGATCTTTTCCGGTGGTTGGCCGCCACTGGGCTGCAGCACGGTCCAGATCGGGCCTGGAGCCACCGCGTTGACGCGAATGCCGCGCTCGATCACCTGCTTGGCCAGCGCCTTGGTGAAGGCCACGATGGCCGCCTTGGTGGTGGCGTAGTCGAGCAGCGTCGCCGATGGCTGGTAGGACTGGATCGAGGCGGTGTTGATGATGGTCGCCCCGGCAGGCATCAGCGGCACGGCGGCCTGGCAAAGCCAGAACAGCGCGTAGACGTTGGTCTTGAGGGTGTGGTCGAACTGCTCATGGCTGATCTGGCCAATGTCCTCGCGCGCCACTTGCTTGCCGGCAACGTTGACCAGGATATCCAGGCCGCCGAGCTGTTCGTGGGCCTGGTCTACCAACTGGCTGCAGAAGCGCGGGTCCTTGAGGTCGCCGGGAAGCGCCACGGCCTTGCGGCCTTCACGCTCGATCAACTGGACCACCTCCCGGGCATCGCGCTCCTCCGTGGGCAGATAGTTGAGGGCGATGTCGGCGCCCTCGCGGGCGAAGGCGATGGCCACGGCACGTCCGATACCCGAGTCGGCGCCGGTGATCAGGGCGCGACGTCCGGCCAGGCGCCCGAAACCCTTGTAGGTGGTTTCACCGTGGTCGGGCTTGGGCTGCATATGGGCATCCAGCCCCGGGGCGGGTTGGCCCTGGGCCGGAAACGGCGGATGGGGGTACTGGGTCAGGGGATTTTGCAGGGTGAATTGGTCCTGGGGCTTGCTTGGCATGGGTTGGACTCCTTCTGGTTTGGCTAGGTGTTGCCTGATCGCGAATCACACAGCGTTCGAGGCAAAGGATCTGCGGATGGTTTACTCAACCAGTCCCGGGCACCGACAACTGGTGCTCCATCACCTGTTTCACCACGTTGCGCAGCGCCTGTCGGTCGTCCAGGCCTTGGTCGCGGGCCAGCGCATAGGTCGCGCGCTGGTGGTCGGCACTGGTGCCGTCGCGCAGGATGCGCCGGGCGTGCATGAAGGCGCGATCAGCGTCGACGGTGTCGGCTGGACATTGCGCCTGCAGTTGCGCCAGCCAACCTTCGGCGTTCACCGGCTGTTGGTCGTGCACACCGATGAAAGTGCCCAGGCGGCCCTGACGCAGGGCACGCCAATAGTTTTCGTGGGTGATCCAGCGCATCTCGTGGCTGGCGACAGCGCCATCGCGCCCCAGTGCATGCTCGACGAGATGGCGAAACAGCGCGGCGATGGCCAAGGCATCGTCCAACCGGGGGCAACCATCGCAGATCCGCAGTTCGACGGTCGGAAACCGTCGCGAGGGCCTGATCGCCCACCAGAAGTCGCCATCCTTGGCCAGGCTGCCAGTGCGTTGCAGCAGCGCCCGGTAACGCTCGTAGGCGCGCCAGTCCGGCAGCGGCTCGGGCAGGCCCATGTGCGGCCACTCCCCGCACACCACGCGGCGGTAGCTCATGTAGCCGGTGTCTTGTCCGCCCCAGTACGCAGAGGAGGTGCTGAGTGTCAGCAGCAGCGGTAACCAGTACAACACCCGATTGATCACCTGCATGCGATCGACGCCCTGCGGCACGCCGACATGCACGTGCAGGCCGTTCAACAGGCTGCGCCGGGCCACCAGCCGGTAATCGTCGAACAACTGACGGTAGTGCGGGGCTTCCCGTGGGTGTTGGCGCAGCCATTGGGCACTCGGATGGCTCCCCGCGCCGTAAAGGCCGGCCCCCTCGCCCGCCAATGCCTGGCTCAGGCGCTGGCGCTGCTCGGTGAAAAAGCCACAGGCCTGGTACAGCGTGTCGAATACCGGCGAGGCGACTTCCACTTGGCTGCGGAACATTTCCTCGGCGAACCAGGGCCCCAACACATCGCGGCAACAGCGGACCACGGCCGAGGACGGCGCGGCCATGACCCGGCCCGTGGCCAAGTCCACCAACAGGTATTCTTCCTCGATGCCGAACGTGCAACGTCGCGCCATGCTGGCATCAGCCCCGACGCGTGACGGTCAGGGCAACGGCGGCGATACGCTCGACCTGCTCGTATCCAGGCTCGAGCAACTGCTCGCCGAACACGTCCGGGTCCAGTTCCCGGTAGGACCAACCAAACGCAGGCCCGGCCAGGCGCAGGCGGGCGGCTTCGAGCAGCGCGTCGCGCCCCTCGACGATGGCGACACCGGTGTACAGCAGCAACGTGCCGCCGATCGAAAGCCGCTCACGGGCCTGCTCGACAATGCGCAGCGACAGTTCGGCGCCCAGCGCACCCCCTCCGTGGCGGTAGGCGCGCTCGCCCGCGTCGAGCATGTAGGGAGGGTTGGCGACGATCAGGTCGAACGTCCCGGCGATGCTGTCGAGCACGTCGCTGAGCGCTACCGAAACATTGGCCACGCCGGCCAGTGCGGCATTGACTGCGGTATGACGCAAGGCCACAGGGTTGATGTCCACCGCAGTGACCTGCGCATGCTGCGCGGCCCGGGCGATCAGCAACGCGCCGACGCCACTGCCGCAACCAATGTCGACGGCATGCTGCACGCGCTGTGGGCTGTGGGCTGTGGGCTGTGGGCTGTGGCGCAGATGATCCTGGATCACCTGGGCGAACCGGTAGCTGTCCGGGCCGAAGAACACCGCGTCGCGGCCGTCGGTCGGCCAGGCGGAGTGCACCAGCAGCAGGTCATCCAGGCTCGACCAGCGCACCCTGCTGCGCCACAGCGCACCCTGTGGCTCCAGCACACCGGCTATACGCAGCTGTTCCAGTTCGTCGGCGCTGAGCAGCGACGCTTCGAACGGTCGGCTCCAGCCGAACACATCGCGCAGCGTTCGAGCCCGGTGCGCTTCACTGCGGGCATTGACCCTGCCCTGGGTCGCCGGGGTCACGCAGGTGAAACGATAGCCATCGGCGCGCAGCCGACGTCCCAGCTGTAGCAAAGCCTCGTCGGCATGCCTCTGGTCCTGGTCGAGCAGCATCAGTTCGGTCCTCCCTGCATCAAGCCGGTGGCCTGGATGAACGCGCGGGTGGCGCGCAGGCCCTGGGGCGTGGAATGGCGATTGCCGGCCATCGCTTCGATCAGTGCAGCCATGTCCGCTGCCTGCGCTTCGCAAGGCGCCTCTTCCTCCAGTTGCAACGCCTGCTCCCACTGCCCCGGCGGCACCCGACGTATCACGGCACCCTGCCAGGTGCCGGCGATCCAGTCGTGCCAGAGCTGCTTTTCATAGGCATCGAACACACCGAACATGGCCGCCACCGGACCGTCGATCAGCGCCCAGAATCGGCTTTGCCTGGGATCGCTGTCGCGCTTGATCCAACCCTGGGCTTGCAATGCATCCAGGAAACCAGGCATCGCACCGGGTTCGGCGAGCCACTGGTTGATGGTGCGCCCTTGCAGGCGACATCTGTCCGAATGCATGCACTGCCCGTATGGACGCTTGCGCTCCAACGCGCCGAGCAACTCGGCCTGCAGGTCGAACGAAGCGATCAGCGACGGAGTGTCGATACCCAGGTCATTGAGCCGATAGCCCTGCCTGACCCGCTCGTAGAACGCCGGCCCCTGATCCACAGACAGTTCGGCGAAGCTCTCCAGGGCGCGCCGTGCATGACCGCTGGCGGCATTGTCGATGGTCACATGCAACTGGAAGTAATGAGCGTCGATGCCCAGCTCGGCCAGCTCATGAGTGGTGATCAGCAGGTGCAAGGGGGGCTGCTCGTACCCCAGGTTGTAACCGATCACCTCCGGCAGGAAGCGCTCGCAGTGTTGCCCCAGGGCCAGTTGCAGCGCGCCCTGCAGGTAACGTTCAGCGGCTAGCGGTTCGCTCTGCAGGCAGCCGAGACGGCTGAGCAGGCGCTGGTAGATCAGCACGTGGTTGCGGCGCAGGTCGCCGTCACCCAGCTCTTCGAGGAAGGTGCGGATCAGCCCGTGAAACCGAGGGTCGCGCCAGTGCGAGAGGGTGCCGTGCAGCCATGCGCCATCGACCGCCTTGGTTGGCGCGACCTGCTGCAAGAACCACAAGGCCTGCGCCCGGTTGTCGAAGTAACGGCGTGGAGCACCCTGACGGCGTTGTTCAAGATAGGCCGCGTGTTCCCCGGCGACCCGCTGCGCATGGGCAGCGGCCCAATCCGGCAGTTGCCCAGGATCATCCGGCAAGTCGTCCGCCAGCGTGCGGACATAGCCCAGTTGCTCGCCCAGCCAAGCCTCGGCCGTCGGGTCACGGCCCTCGAGCAGGGCACGGTAGCGATGTTCAAGTCCATCGCTCGCCTTGGCGGTTGCCGCCCAGCCTTTCGTCATCGCCACCATGCCCGCTACCTCGCTCATTGATTTTGCGGTTTGGTCTCGGGGGACGGGTTGGTCGTGGGTGTATCGGGCTGCTGCATCTGCAGCGACGGCTTGCTTGGATCGGCGTCCTTGGCCGGATGGTCGTTATCACGGTCGAAACAGCCACCGAGCAACGTAAAGCAGACGGCCAGCAGCGCTGTAGCCAATAGATTCGTGTTCATGGAGGGTGCTCGCTTTATGGTGAGGGCCTACACAAGCGAGTCCGACGCCCCCTGAAGGATTCGTTTTAATTCCGGCGCAGCGGATGAGCGGTGCCCTGACGGCGGCCAGCCTTCCCCGCCGACATGACAAGGGGGTTACCGACATGCCCCAGCAGGTTATGCTGCGCACCCCGCCCCTGCCACGAGGCTGTCATGTCGTCCGCTGCCGTACCGGCGCAAACCCTGCGCGCCGACCGAGATTCGCGCAACGCCGCCCAGGTGCTCGGCCTGTGCCTGCCCAGTGACGTGCTGCTCTACCTGCTGCTGCCCATGTACGCAGCGGACTTCGGTGTGACGCTGGTCGAGGCCGGGGTATTGCTGGCAGCCAATCGCCTGGTGCGGATCATCGGCTATGGCTGGGTGGTGCGATTCTATGCACGCCATGGCGATCGCGCAGCGTGCAGCCTGGCGGCTTTCGCTGCAGCGGTGTGTGCGCTGGGCAACGCTACCCTTTCCGGATTCGCCGCACTGCTGGTACTGCGCCTGGTCTGGGGGTTGTGCTTCGCCACCTTCAACTTGAGTACCCAGACCCTCGCCACTGCCGAGGCACAGGGTGCAGCCCGGCGCGCCGGGCGTTCGCGGGCGACCCTGGCCATCGGCCCCATGCTGGCCTTGCCTCTGGGGGCGCTGATGGCCCAGGCCTATGGCCCGCGTACGGTGTTCTTCGTGCTGTGCATCAGCGCCCTGTGCGGCCTGTGGCGGGCCCGCGCCTTGCCTTCCAGAGGCCATGACATTCCCGTGCGCAGCGGTCGGCGCCTGCGCCTGCCGGACAGCATCGCCACCTGGTCTTTCATCGAAGGGGTGACGCTGGACGGTCTGTTCATTTTCGGCCTCTCGCTGTATGCGCAAGTCCACATGGGCGAGTCGGGGGTACTGGTGGCCGGTGTGCTGATGGCGGTGCGCTATTTGAGCGAGATGCTCTTCAGCCCCTTCGGCGGACGCCTGGCAGATCGCTTCGGCGCACTGCGCATGTTGGTGGTGCTGTCGCTGGCCACCTCACTGGCGCTGCTGGTGTTCGCCAGCCATTGGCTGTTCATCGGCGCCTTCTTCGTGTTGGTGCTGCGCGCCTTGCAACTACCTCTTGTGATGACCCTCGTCGCGCTGCGCAATCCGCACGCGCGCATTCAGGCGCTGGCCAGCAATGCCGTGTGGCGCGACATCGGCGCCGGGCTCGGGCCGATGCTGGCCGGTGTGCTGCTGCCGCAGGTGCCAGCGATCTGGGCTTATGCCGGGGCGGCGTTGGCAGTCGCCGTGGCGGCGCTGAACTGTGCCAGGCCGCCACGGCATTGAGCACGACGCCCAGGGGTCAGCGCAGCTGGATCCAGGTGGTCTTCAACTGGGTGTACTTGTCGAACGCATGCAATGACAGGTCGCGCCCAAAGCCCGACTGCTTGTAGCCGCCGAACGGGGCGACCACATCGAGCGCATCGACGGTATTGACCGAAACGCTGCCGACCCTGAGCTGCCTGGCAACCCGGTGCACGCGGTTCAGGTCGTCACTCCACACCGAGGCGGCCAACCCATAGACGCTGTCGTTGGCCAGGCGGATAGCTTCCTCTTCAGTGTCGAAGGCCGTCACTGCGAGTACCGGGCCGAAGACCTCTTCACGCGAAAGCGACGACTGCGGGTCGACATGGGTGAAAATCGTCGGCTCGATGAAGTTACTGGAGCCGTTGAAGCTGAGCTGACGCCCACCGGCCACCAGAAGCGCGCCCTCCTCCTGTGCGCGGCCGATCGCGGCCATGATCTGCGAAGTCTGCTGCGCATCGACGATGGCGCCGGCGCGGCTGGCCGGATCCAGCGGATTACCGGGGAGCCAGTCGCGCGCCTTGGCAATCAGGCGCTCGAGGAACGCGTCATGGATCGAGCGCTGCACGTAAAGTCGTGAGTTGGCCGAGCAGACCTCACCCTGGTTGAAGAAGATGCCGAATGCGGCTTTCTCTGCGGCCAGGTCCAGGTCCTTGCAGTCATCGAACACCAGGTTCGGGCTTTTCCCACCGCACTCCAACCACACCTGTTTCAGGTTCGACTGCGCCGAGTACTGCATGAAGTACTTGCCCACCTGGGTGGAGCCGGTGAATACCAGGCAGTCGACCTCAGGGTGCAGGCCCAGTGCCTTGCCGGCGATCTCGCCCAGCCCCGGCACGACGTTCAGCACCCCTTCGGGCATGCCGGCCTCCAGCGCAAGTTCGGCCAGGCGCAGCGCCGAAAGCGGCGACTGTTCGGCAGGCTTGAGCACGACGCTGTTGCCGGCCGCCAACGCCGGGGCCAGTTTCCAGGCCGCCATGTCCAGCGGAAAGTTCCACGGCACCACGGCTGCGACCACACCGATCGGTTCCCGTGTGATGGTGGCCACGGCATTGGCCGCAGTGGGCGCAACCTGGTCGTAGAGTTTGTCGAGCGACTCGCCATACCAGGCGAAGACCTGGGCGGCGCCCGGCACATCGATGTTGTAGGCATCGAGCACCGGCTTGCCCATGTTCAGCGATTCGAGCAGCGCCAGCTCCTCGCGGTGGGCCAGCATCAGCTCGGCCAGGCGCAGCATCACGCGCTTGCGCTCGGTCGGCGCCATGCGTGCCCACGGGCCTTGCTCGAACGCCTGCCGCGCACTGGCCACGGCACGGTCGACGTCCTCAGAGGTACAGGCGGCGACCCGCGCCAGCAGTTGATTGGTGGCAGGGTTGATCGCATCGAACGTCGCGCCACCTGCGGCGGCCACGAAACGGCCGCCGATCATGGCTTGATCGCGAAAAGTCAGCTTGGCGGCTTGCTGCTGCCAGTAGGTTGAATCGTGCACGTTGTGCTCCAGGAACCGTTGATTGGAAAAGGTAGCGCAGCCGCTTCAGAGCTTGCCCAGCGCCTGCGCGGTGCGATCGACCGCTTTGCGGGTCTTCTCCACCAGTTCGTCCAGCTCACTGTGGTTGGCCACCAGCGCGGGTGCCATGATCATCCGTCCCAAGGTAGAACGAATGATCACGCCCTCTTCGAAGCCGAAGGTCCGGCACTGCCAGGCCAGCTCGTTTTCGTTGGCGTAGCGCTTGCGGCTGGCCTTGTCCTCGGCGAACTGCAGGGCAGCCACCAGCCCGGCGCCCTGCACCTGGCCGATCAAGGGATGGTTGGCGAACACCTCGCGCAGGATACGCTGCAGGTAGGGCCCGGTATCGTCTTTCACCTGACGCACGATGCCTTCGTCGCGCAGCGCCTTTAGGTTGGCAATCGCCACCGCAGCGGCCACCGGGTGCCCGGAATAGGTCAGGCCGTGAGCGAATACGCCGCCGCGCTCCACCAGTGCTTCGGCGATACGCTTGCTCAGCACCAGCCCGCCCATCGGCACGTAGCCCGAGGTGAGGCCCTTGGCGATCGACAGGGTGTCGGGCTCGAAACCGAAGTACTCGTGGGCGAACCATTCGCCGGTACGCCCGAACCCGCCAATCACCTCGTCGGCACACAGCAGCACGTCGTATTGGCGGCAGATGCGCTGGATTTCCGGCCAGTAGCTTTCCGGCGGGAAGATCATGCCGCCGGCGCCCTGGAATGGCTCGGCGATGAAACCGGCGACGTTCTCGGCACCGAGCTCGAGGATTTTTTCTTCCAGCTGCAAGGCGCAGCGCCGACCGAACTCCGCCGGACTCAGCTCGCCACCGGCGGCATACCAGTAGGGTTCATCGATGTGCGCCACATCCGGAATCAGCCCGCCCATCTCGTGCATGAACTTCATACCGCCCAGCGCCGTGGCCGCCAGGGTCGAGCCGTGGTAGCCGTTCCAGCGGCCGATCATGACCTTCTTGTTCGGCTGGCCAAGCACCTGCCAGTAACGGCGTACGGTACGGATCAGCACCTCGTTGGCCTCGGAGCCGGAGTTGGTGTAGATCGCGTGGCTGTAGTGCCCCGGCAGCAGGCTGAACAGCAGCTCGGACAACTCGATCACGGCCGGGTGGGTGGTGTGGAAGAACATGTTGTAGTAGGCGAGCTGGTCCATCTGCGCCGCAGCGGCGGCCGTCAGGTCCTTGCGCCCGTAGCCGAGCTGGGTGCACCACAGGCCCGACATGCCGTCCAGGTAGCGCTTGCCTTCGCTGTCACACAGATGCAGCCGCTCACCGCCGACGATTACCCGCGGGCCTTCGGCGTTGAGCGCCTTCTGGTCGAGGAAGGCATGGATATGGTGTGCAGCATCGGCGGCCTGGTAGTCACGGGTCTGGCGTTGGGGTGCGAAAGGCGCGTTCATGGGCGGTTTTCCTTGTTGGTATGGAGACGCCCCTGAAGCTTGCAGCAGCCAGCAACCGTGCGAAATCACCCGTTGGGGTGAGGTCCCCAGCCTCGTAACCGGCTCACCCCAACGGGTGATTTCGGAGGCGAATCGGCTATGGGAGCATGCGCCAAGGCCCAGAAACGCGGCCCCCTTCGTGCCCAATCAATAAAGAGAACAACGCCATGAACGCACGCTTCAGTCCCTTGCGCCGAATCCGCTCCCGCCTACGCCTGCGCAGCGCTTGAGCGAGGGGCCACGCCCCCGCATCCAGCCCACCACCTCTCCTTCACCGGTAGCGAGCATGATCGCCTACCGCGGCGTCCTGCATCCCCACATCAGGAGTCAGCAATGCATACAACAACGACAACCGCAGCGCATTCCACGCCTCACTCACCGTCCAGCACGCGCTTTCGCACCTCCATGGGCATGACCGCGCTGATACTCTTCGGCCTCGCCTACATGGTGCCGTTGGCAGTCTTCTCCGCCTACGGGCTGGTAGCCCAGACCACCAAGGGCCACCTGCCGACCGCCTACTTGCTGACTCTCGGCGCCATGCTGTTCACCGCCTACAGCTACGGGCGCATGGTCCAGGCACACCCCTACTCCGGCTCGGTCTACACCTATACCCGCAAAGCGTTCGGCGCCCACGCCGGGTTCATGGCCGGCTGGACACTGTTGCTCGACTACATTTTCCTTCCGCTGCTCAGCTACCTGCTCATCGGCATCTACATGTCGGAATACTTCCCGACTGTGCATGCCTGGGTATGGGTGCTCGGGTCGATCAGCGCAGTGACCTTCCTCAACCTGATCGGCATCGAGTCGGTGACCCGGGTCAACGGCATCCTGGTGGTCGCACAACTGGTATTCATCGTGGTGTTCGTGGCGTTGTCGATCAACAGCCTGTCCGCTCAGACACAACCGATCTCGCTGACCGCACCCTTCTACCACGAGGGTTTCAGCACTTCGGCCATCATGGCGGGCGCGGCGGTGCTGTGCCTGTCGTTCGTAGGCTTCGATGCCGTCTCGACCATGGCCGAGGAGACTGCCGACCCCACCCGGCGGATTCCGCGGGCGATCATGGCGGTGTCGTTGATCGGCGGCCTGTTGTTTCTCGTGGTGTCCTATTTCGCGCAATTGGTCCACCCGGACTGGAGCAGCTTCGCCAACCCTGACTCGGCACCGGTGGAGGTGATGAACAGCGCTGGTGGCCATCTCTTGGCCAGCGCCTTTACCGCCACCTACGTGGCAGGCTGCTTCGCGTCGGCCATGGCTTCTCAGGCCAGCGTGTCGCGGGTCCTGTTCGCCATGGGCCGCGACGGCGCCCTGCCCCGTGCCTTCGGTCAACTGGTGACGAAAAAGCGTGTACCCGCCTTCGCGATCATCGTGGTCGGGATGGTGTCGTTGAGTGCGCTGTTCATCAGCCTGGATACCGTCGCCAACATGATCAGCTTCGGCGCCCTGTTTGCCTTCTCGGCAGTCAACCTGGCGGTGGTCAAGCACTACCTGGCCGACCAGAAGCTGCGCGGCACGGCAAACTGCCTGCGCTATGGCCTGATTCCGGGCCTGGGGTTCCTCAGCACCCTGTGGCTGTGGACCAGCCTGTCGAGCCTGTCGTTCACCATCGGCCTGTGCTGGATGGGCCTGGGCGTGGTGTTCCTGATCGGCCTGACGCGCGCGTTTCGGGTGAAACTGCCTGACTTGCAGATGGCAGACTGACAACATCGGCCTAAAACCGCCGACGATGATGCGTCGGCGTTTTCATATCAGCGCGGCTTGCCCATGTAGCTTTCCAGCGGGTCGCGCTCCAACACTCCATGGGCATTGGCCAGGGCATCGATGAACAGGGAGAACAGCTCGGACTGGGTGCCGATGTCGAGCTTGGCGTAGACGTGTTTGCGATGGGACTTGATGGTGTCCTCCGACACCTTCAGACGCTCGGCCAGGGAGCGGGTCGAGTGCCCGCGCAGGATGAGCTGGGCGATCCGGCACTCGCGCTCGGTCAGCAAGGACGATCCGAAATTGCTCAGGGCGGCATGCACGCGCTGCTCCCAGACCTTCTCCACGCGTCCGCCGCGGCCCTGATAGCCGTCGAAATGCTTGGCCAGCACCGCCAGCACCCAGGGGCTGATGGCCTTGAAGCGTGACTTCGCTGCGTCGTCGAGTTCATCGGTGAACGCCAACGACACTGCCAGGCTCAGGCCGTCATCCAGTTGCAGGATGTAGTTGATCTCGTCCTCGAGGTGGGAATGGCGGTAGAACGCCAGGTAATACTCACTGAGCTTGAAGTGATCGGGCGCCACGTCACCCAGCGCATAGCAGCCTGAGTGAACGCTTTCGATGCAGACTTCATAGAACGGGTCCAGCAGGTAGAAGCCCGACAGGTAGCGTCGAACGTTGCCTTCCGGCCGCCAGGGGCCAGGCCCATCGCATTCCGACCAAGCCGACGGCAGCCCCTCGCGGGGATACAGGTACACCGTGCTGGCCTTGACCGGGCCGACCAAGGCCAGCGCTTCGAACAGCGCCGTGGCGAAACCCTGGGCGCCGATGGCGGCGGTGACTTTCGCCATCGCCTCGAACCACTGGACTGATGAAAGCTGATCGATTTGCACGTCTGTGACCCCTGGAATTCCGCTGATCGGATGGTGCCATGGGCCTGTGCGCCAGGGAATCACCCGTTGGGGTGAGCAGGTAGGGAGGATTGTCGGACGCACTGCGCTATGCTGCCAGGCTCGCACGCATCGACAAGGACGTTCCCTCATGACCCCGACCCTGCGCCTGGCTCTGCCCGAGGATATCGAATTGCTGTTCGACATTCGGACCAGCCTGAAGCAGAACCACCTTTCGCGCGAGCAAATGCACGATCTGGGCATTACCGCGACCACCCTCACCGAAGCCATTCGCGAGGCGCCCTGCGCCTGGATCGCCGAATACCGGCAGGAGGCGGTCGGCTTTGCCATGATCGATCTGGACGACGGTGAGCTGTTCGCCCTGTTCGTGCGCCCGCAGCATGAAGGCAAGGGCATCGGTCGATTGCTGCTGGAGCAGGCCGAACGCGCGCTGTTCCAGCGTCATGAAGTGATTCACCTGACCACCGATGGCGATCAGGCGATCCGTGCGAACGGCTTCTACCAGCGTGCTGGTTGGGTTTCGCGCGGTGCGGTCGATGAGCGCGATGTGCGCTATGAGAAACGCCGCACCGCCCCGCCTGCAGGCTCAGGTCAATGACTGGAAATCAGCCGCATCATGCCGTTCGCGCAAGAACTCGCCCGGGGCCGCGGATGTGCGGTTGACCACCCTGCCCCGCGCCACCGCAGGACGCGCGGCGATGGCGTGGTACCAACGCAGCAGATGGGTGTACTGCTCGACTTCGAGGAACTCGCCCGCACCGTACACGCCCAGCAGGCTGCCGGGATACCAGGGCCACACGGCCATGTCGGCAATGGTGTAGATATCCCCGGCCAGGAACTCGTGGCGTGCCAGATGGGTGTCCAGCACATGCAAGGGGCTGGTTCTGCTGGGATACGTCGGTCATGGGTCGTTCCAGGGAGTTCGTGGCGTCACGCCGAAAACTCTAACCAAGCGACACCTGCGCAGATAAGCCGCGCAGCTGAATTGACTGTTTCGTAACGCGAAACGCTGGCCCCGCCCGGAGCCTGCTCGCTTCAAGCCTGGGCGGTTTGCTGCCAGGCCAGTCGTGCCTGGACCTCGACCGCTGCGTCCATGACTTTCTGTGTCCAGTTCCCATCCTTCGGACAGACGACGACCACACGGAAGCCATGGTCGTCACCTTCGATCCGCACGCCTTCGGAGTCATCGACATGCAGGTCGATATCGAACGCCGGCGGGAACTTCGAAGGTGCCTTGGCAAGGCCGTTCGCCGACAGGACCTGCTGGTGCCGGTCGCTGTTGACCACACCATCGACACGGATGCCGTAGAGCAGCAGCCAACGCCTGATGTACGACGGCGTGCGCCCGGACGATGTGTAGATCCAGATGCTGTAGCCCTGGCGGCGCAGATCGCGAATCAGCGCGCGGGTGCCGATGCGCAGGGGCTCACCCAGCCAGCGATGAACGAACTCCGGCAGTTTGCTGTGCTCGGCCGGGCTGTGGTGCGGCAGGCAGGCGAGCGTGTCATCGATATCAAAGGAAATACGCACCCGCGGCTGCCTGAACGCCCGCGTGACGCCGTGCCAGGCCTGGCGACTGCCGACCTGCCATTGCTTGAGCTTCGGATACCTGCCCATCAACGGCCCTCCTGACAGATGCGTGCCGACGCGTCGCTCAGGAAAAACGTCTCGGGATCGGGCGCCTGCGCCTCCAGGAACGCCGCATACTTCTTCTTGATCTTGGGCAATTCGTACAAGGCCTTTACACCATGCTTGGCAGAGTTGCGTATGACCGAGGACGGGTTGAAATAGCCCTCGGCGTTGTCCAGCGTCAGCACGAACGGCGGTAGCCCTGCGCGCATCAGCAGATAACTGACGATGAGCGACCCCGTGCGATTGTTGCCTTCAATGAACAGCTGCGGCTTGCTCAGGATGCGAACATACACGCCTGCTGCGCGTTTCCACACCGAATCGCTGCCATACGAGCAATACCAGTTGTACAGATCCTTGATGCCGCCTTCGACGTTGTTGAAGAAGTGCTCTTCGGTGGCGATCAGGTGCTGGGCGAACTCCACTCGACGTTCAGGATCGCTGCCACACAGCACCGTGGCGTTGATCTCCAGCATCAGGTTCAGCTGCTGAAGGTCGAACAGGTCGATACCCCGCGCGACATAGTCGTCAATCAGGGCATAGCCTTCAAGCACATTTTGCAGCACCTCATCGGTGAACGGATCACGCGGTTCGGTAAAGTGCTTGCTGAGCTCGGTGAAACGCCGCTGCACATCCCGCAGTGCGCGTTCTACCGCTGACAGGTCAAGACGACGCGTCGCACGCATAAGTAATCTCTGGAAACACTAAAAAGTAAAAGCGGTCGGACTGTCGCAGCGGCCATCCTGGCCTGCGACATCCAACCGCTTCGGTCGAGTGACTACATCAGCTGAACTTGCCGCTGATGTAGTCACTGGTCAGCTGTTCGCGCGGGTTCTGGAAGATCTGGGTGGTCGGGCCCATCTCGACCAGGTAGCCCGTGCGCGTGCCCTGGGAAATATCGACCGAGAAGAATGCCGTGGTGTCGGCAACACGGATCGCCTGCTGCATGTTGTGGGTCACCAGGGCGATGGTGTAGTCCTTCTTCAGTTCCACCATCA
Source organism: Pseudomonas wayambapalatensis (assembly GCA_014268975.2). Classification (GTDB taxonomy): domain Bacteria; phylum Pseudomonadota; class Gammaproteobacteria; order Pseudomonadales; family Pseudomonadaceae; genus Aquipseudomonas; species Aquipseudomonas wayambapalatensis. The sequence goes on from CP077096.1 coordinate 3,347,330, forward strand.
GCTCTTCAACGCGCCGGGTTGCGATCGGGTCGAGTGCCGAGCAGGGTTCATCGAGCAGCAGGACTTCCGGCTCGGTGGCAATGGCACGGGCGATGCACAGGCGCTGCTGCTGGCCGCCGGACAGCGACAGGCCACTGACCTTGAGCTTGTCCTTCACCTCATCCCACAGGGCTGCACCTTGCAAGGCGTGCTTGACGCGGTCGCCGAGGTCGCCCTTGTAGCGGTTCAGGCGCAGGCCGAACGCGACGTTGTCGAAGATGCTCATCGAGAACGGGTTCGGTTGCTGGAACACCATGCCGATGTAACGGCGCACGACCACAGGGTCCACACCCTTGCCATAGACATCCTGGCCGAGGAAGTGCACGTGGCCTTCGAAGCGGAAGCCCTTCACCAGGTCGTTCATGCGGTTGAGGCTACGCAGCACGGTACTCTTGCCGCAGCCGGACGGGCCGATGAAACCGGTGATCTTGTTCTTTTCGATCGGTACATGGCTGTCGCGGACCGCCATGAAGTTGCCGTAGAAAATCTTGTCCAGCTTGCAGTCCATGACCACTGGTGCCTGGTTGACCAACGGAGCGGCTCTTTGCGCAGTCGATACGTTCAAGTTAGATGCTCCCGTTCTCAATACTTAGGCTTGCCGAAAATACGGCTGAGAATATTCACGACCAGCACGATCATCACCAGTACCAGCGAGGCCGCCCAGGCGAGCTCCAGCTGGTTGTCGAAAGGCATGCCGGAGAAGTTGTAGATCAGTACCGCCAGCGAGGCCGTGGGGTTCATCACCGCCAGGCTGCCGTCGTGGTAGATCCAGTAGTTGCTGAACAACGCGGTGAACAGCAGCGGCGCGGTTTCGCCAGCGGCGCGGGCCACGGCGAGCATGACACCGGTGAGGATGGCCGGCATGCCGGTCGGCAAGACGATCTTCCAGATCACCTGGGCGCGGGTACAGCCCATGCCGTAGGCGGCGTCCTTCATGATCTTGGGCACCATCTTCATCGCCTCTTCGGCGGTCAGCACGACGATCGGCAGCATCAGAACCGCCAGCGCCACGCCACCGGCCGGTGCGGAGTATGTGCCGGTGGTCATGACCACCAGGGCATAGGCGAACACGCCAGCCAGGATCGACGGCAGGCCGGTGAGCATCTTGGCGGCAAAGCGCGATGCGTTGGCAAGCTTGCTGTCCGGACCGAGTTCGGCCAGGAAGATCGCCGCCAGGATGCCGACCGGCACCGCGATGGCAGCGGCAATGCCGACCATGACGAAGGTACCGGCCATCGCGTTGCCGAAACCACCGCCCATCTCGAAGCCGGTGGGTGGCAGCTCGGTGAACACCTCAAGGCTCAGGCGTGCACCGCCGCGGGTGATCAGCATGTAGAGCACGGAAATCAGCGGCACACTGGCCAGCAGGGCCACGCACCACACCATCGTGGTCAGGGTCAGGCTGCGCAGGGCGCGGCCTTCGAACCGGCGCTGCAGGCTGGGCAAGGCAGTTGCAGGGGTCGTGAGGTCGGTCATTATTTATTACCCCGCTGGGCGTAGAGCATGATCAGCGATCCAACGACGTTCACCAGCAGGGTGATGAACATCAGTACCAGCGCCGCGTACATCAGCACCTCGACCTCGTTCGGCCCGGCTTCAGGGAAGTTCAGGGCCAGCAAGGCCGCCAGCGTGTTGGCCGGGGCGAACAGGGAAAGCGTGATGGTGTTGGCGTTACCCACCAGCATGGCCAGCGCCATGGTCTCGCCCAGGGCACGGCCAAGGCCAAGCACCAGGGAGCCGAAGATGCCGGTGGCGGCGGACGGCACCATCACCTTGAGGATGGCTTCCCAGTGGGTGGTGCCCATGCCGTAGGCTGCCTGCTTGGTCTTCATCGGCACGCTGGTCAGCGCGTCCTGGGACACCGCGGCCACGGTGGGCAGAATCATGATGGCGAGCACCAGTGCCGCTGGCAGCAGCCCAGGCCCACTCAAGGAGGAACCGAAGAACGGAATCCAGCCCAGCTCGCTGTTCAACCATGCGGTCAGCGGACGGATCGCCGGGATCACCACATAAATGCCCCACAGGCCATAGACGACGCTGGGGATGGCGGCGAGCAGCTCGACGATGGTGCGAAACACCGCAGCGAGTTTTGCGGGCAGGAAATCCTGGGTGAGGAAAATCGCCATGCTGATACCGAAGAAACCGGCGATCAGCAATGCAATCAGGGCGCTGTAGAGCGTACCCCAGATCGCCGGCAGAATGCCGTATTTGCCTTGGTTAACGTCCCACACGCTGCCGAAGAGCACATCGAATCCGTGCTTTTCCATACCCGGCAGCGCCTTGCGTCCTACTTCGTAGATCAGCGCAAAGACCAGCGCCAGCACCAGCACCACGCCGATACGTGCAAGTGCACGGAACGTACGGTCGACCAGGAAATCCCTGGTTGACGGCGGCTGGCATGCAGAGTCGGGGTTATCCGGAATGGCAAAAGGTGTGTTCATGGATTATTTCCGGGACAGGGGCAGAGGCACCCGGCATGCCTGCAAGGCAGGCCGGGCGCAACCTGGCAGTCTTACTGGATGTTCTGAGCCGCTTTGCGCACCTGGTCGACAACCGACTGCGGCAGCGGGATGTAGCCCATCGAGTCGGCGATCTTCTGACCTTCGGTCAGGCTGTACTCGATCATGTCGCGCATGGCCTTGGCCTTGGCGGGGTTGCCGTTGTCCTTGCGGAAGATCATCCAGGTGTAGGAGGTGATCGGGTAGGACTTGGCACCGTCCGGGTCAGGCAGCCAGGCCACCAGGTTTTCCGGCATCTTCACTGCAGCCAGTGCTTCGGCACCGCTTTCGGCGTTCGGTACGACATACTGGCCGGCCTTGTTCTGCAGGGCAGCGAAGTCGACCTTGGCCAGCTTGGCGAAGCCGTACTCGATGTAACCGATCGCACCCGGGGTCTGGCGCACGGTGGCGGTCACGCCATCGTTCTTCGGCGACTTGATGAACTTGTCGGTCGCTGGCCAGTTGACGGTGTTGCCCTCGCCCAACGCTTCCTTGAAGGCCGGGTTGATGGCCGACAGGTGCTTGGTGAAGACGGCGGTGGTACCGCTGGAGTCAGCACGCACGACCACGGTGATCGGGGTAGCCGGCAGTTTCAGCTCAGGGTTGGCAGCAGCGATTTTCGGGTCGTTCCACTGGGTGATCTTGCCCAGGAAGATGTCGGAGTAGACGTCACGCGGCAGCTTCAGGCCCTTGGGGTTGCCCGGCAGGTTGTAGGCCAGGACGATCTCGCCCGCAGTCATCGGCAGCAACTGAACGCCCTCGCCGACCTTGGCAATTTCTTCGTCTTTCATGGCCGAGTCGCTGGCGGCGAAATCGACGGTCTTGTTCAGGAAGTCCTGGACACCGGCGCCACTGCCCTTGGACTGGTAATCGACGGTGACCCCTTCGGTCTTCTTGCTGAAATCCTTGAACCAGGTCAGGTAGATCGGTGCGGGGAAGCTGGCACCGGAACCGGTCAGGCGGACGTTTTCTGCGGCGAAGGCCGAAGTGGCGCTAAGCGAAACCGCAACGGCGAGTGCGGCAGACTTCATCAGGCGTATCATGGAAAAGCGCTCCGTGTGATGGCCGGAACACTTTGCAGCAGCTGTATTACAACTTTGTGACCGCTGGGTGGCAAACCACCTGCTCAGCCCCCATGAATCGGGCCAAAAAGGCAATTTGATGCCATTTCGTAGTAACTAAATGTGACTAGTACCTCCCAGCAGATGCCCGTCACTAAATTTCAAATGACCTTCACCGAACGCCCGATGAACTTCACCGGGCCGGTCGGTCGGCCCGTGGGCGATCCGCCAGCCTTTTCCAGCGTCAGCTCGAACAGCTGATTGGGCTCCAGAGGCGGCAGGTCGCGCAGCGGCACGCGATACTGTTCGCCAGGCTTGACCAGGCCCAGGGAGACTGGCGCCTGCCATTGCTCGCCCTTGGTCCAGAACTGCAGGGTCATCCCTTCTGGCACCTGATCCCGACCCAGCGGGATCAACGCGATGGTCCGCGCATCGCTGGCCTGCACCACCCAGCCGGGCACCTGGTCGGTCGGCGCTACCAGCACGACCAGGTAGTGGGTCGTCGCAGGCCGGGTGGTCAGCAGCGCCAGACTCAGCAACACAGTGGCCGCCAAGCCGGCGGCGCTCACGCCTTGCCACAGGCCCAGGCGCTTCCACCATCGGCTTGTCGGATGCACCTGCCGCGCCTGCTCCGAAATACTGCGGTCGATCCGTCGCCACAGACGCGTGCTGGGTCGTTGCGGCTCAGCCAGCGTAGTCAACTCGAGCAGGCGCGCCTCCCAACGGTCGACAGCCGCCCGCAAGTCCGGCTCGCGGTCCAGTCGCGCAAGCACCGCAGCGCGCTGTTCGGCAGACAGCGTCCCCAACACATACTCCCCCGCCAGCACGTCGAGCAGTTGCGAAGGGTCATCGGTTGAACCCGGCGTCATGTCATGCACTCCCGCAGCGCCTCGAGGCTTCGCTTGATCCACGCCTTGACCGTACCCAGCGGCGCCCCCATCAGGCTGGCGATTTCCGCGTGGCTGCAGCCGTCCACATAGGCATGCAGGACACACCGCTGCGGTGCAGGCTGCAGTTGCTCAAGGCAGCGATAGATCTTCGCAGAGCCTGACCAGATGGCGCCCTCGTCGAATTCTCCAACCAAGGTCACGATGTCCGCGTCGTCCAACGTCGTCTCCTGTCGGCTGTCGCGCACGGCGTTCAACGCCAGGTGGCGGTTGATGCTGTAGATCCAGCCCCGGGCCGAACCTCGCGTCGCATCGAAGCTGGTCGCCCGTGTCCAGATACGAATGAACGCGTCGTGAACGATATCCTCGGCCATGGCGTCATCGCGCACGATGCGCCGCACCACCCCGAGCAAACGCGAACCTTCATGGTCGTAGAGCGCCTGCAAGGCGCTGCGGTCACCCCGCGCGCAAGCGGCAAGGCAACCCTGGAAATCGAAAGGCGTAACGGATGAATTCACTCTCGGCACGGTCCTGTGTCGGCGCTGACACCCGGCCTTGCGGCCGGGGCTTGTAGAGCAGCGTAGATGATCCATTGCCAAGCGTCAGTTCAACCACGCGTCATTTGGCAGACCAGAAGATGTAGTCGGCCTGGTACTTGACGATCTGCTGCGCCCCCTTGTTCTGCGCTGTACAGGCCATTGCCGGGGCCACCCCGCCTTGAGTGGCGAGGCGCTGGATGTAGCTGACCCCGTGCATTGCCCCCTTACCCTCGGCCGGATTCGCCTTGACCAGTTGATACGGCAGATCGCCTTTGCCTGCAGGTGCCACGGCAAGCTGGGTGCCGGTGACTTTCGAGCCGTCCTTGGCCTGCCAGGTGGCGGGCGGGCCAAAGTAGTCGCCGACAACCTTGCCACTGCGGTCGCTGAGGGTCGCCTTGGGACCGACGAAGAACCACTCGGTCTCGCCCGGCGCATTGGCCTTGTCCCGGCACTCGTAGGTGATTTCACCGACGCCGACGGTTTCGAGCATGACCGTGTGGCCTGCGGGCACCTTGACGGCATCGGGCACCGCAGCATGGGCAGCCTGTTGCGCGAGCATGAAGCTCGATACGAGCAGGATCGAGGCAAACGGGATTTTCATGGGATGGACTCCTGATGGGTACGCGGTTGGGCAGTCGATGACTGCTACCTTCCTGTACCCGCCAGCAGCCGTTGTGGATGCAGACTAGGCAATCCTGGCGACGAACGGTCGCAGGATGCCTATTCGGTGGACTCCACCACGCCCTGATCCTCTCCCAGGAACCCACCGCTCTGATGCTGCCACAACCGCGCATAGGTGCCGTTTCTGGCCAGTAGTTCAGCGTGGGTGCCCTGTTCGATGATGCGCCCTTCATCCATCACGATGAGCCTGTCCATCGCCGCGATGGTGGACAACCGGTGAGCGATGGCGATCACCGTCTTGCCCTGCATCATGTCATCGAGGCTTTCCTGGATGGCAACCTCGACCTCCGAGTCCAGCGCACTGGTGGCTTCGTCGAGCAACAGGATCGGGGCATTCTTGAGCATCACCCGGGCGATCGCGATGCGTTGGCGCTGGCCACCGGACAGCTTGATGCCACGCTCGCCGACCAAGGTGTCGTAGCCGGTGTTCCCTTGGCGGTCGCTCAACTGGCTGATGAAGCCATCGGCCTGGGCACTGGCGGCAGCACGGCGGATCTGCGCCTCGCTCGCCTCTGGGCGGCCGTAGGCGATGTTGTCGCGAATCGAACGGTGCAACAGCGAGGTGTCCTGGGTGACCATGCCAATGGCGCTGCGCAGGCTATCCTGGGTGACCTGGGCGATGTTCTGCCCATCGATGCGGATCTCGCCACTGTCCACGTCATAGAAACGCAGCAGCAAGTTGATCAGCGTCGACTTGCCCGCACCGGAGCGGCCGACCAGGCCGATCTTCTCGCCGGGGCGAATCTCAAGGCTCAGGCCATCGAGCACCTGGCGCTCGCCGTTATAGTTGAAACGCACATTATCGAAGCTCACCGCCCCGCCGTGGGTCACCAGCTCCCCCGCGTTCGGCACATCCTGGACCTTGGGGCCGGTGGTCAGGGTCACCATCCCGTCCTGCACGGTGCCGATGTTCTCGAACAGCGAAGTCATCTGCCACATGATCCAGTGCGACATGCCATTGACGCGCAATGCCATGGCGGTGATCGCCGCCACCGCGCCAGCGCCCACTTCGCCCTGGTGCCACAGCCACAGGGCGTAACCGCCCGCGCCCATGATCAGGCCGACCACCAGCGCCTGGTTGGCGATCTCGAACTGGCTGACCAGGCGCATCTGGCGAAAGCCGGTCTGCTTGAAATCCTCCATCGCCGCACGGGCGAAGTGCGCCTCGCGCCGGGAATGGGAAAACAGTTTCACCGTGGTGATGTTGGTGTAGGCATCCGAAACCCGCCCTGTCATCGACGAGCGGGCATGGGCCTGTTCCTGGCCGACCTGCCCCAGGCGCGGGACGAAATACACCATGGTCAGGCCGAACAGCGCCACCCAGGCAATGAACGGCAGCATGAGCTTGAGCGCAAAGCCGCCAGCCAGGGCAATGATCGCCACGAAGTACACGCCGATACCCGGCAGGATCTCGATCAGAGTGAACAGCACCTCACGCACCGCCAGCGCCGTCTGCATCACCTTGGTAGTGACCCGGCCTGAGAACTCGTCGGAGAAGAACGACAAGCTCTGGCGCAGCATCAGGCGATGGAAATCCCAACGCAGACGCAGTGGCAGGTTGATCGCCAGCACCTGATGCTGCACCAGCGTGCGCCCCGCCACCAGGCCGATACTGACCAGCAGCAAGGCACCCGCGCCCCACAGCACCCTCGCCTCCTCTGCGGTCACCGCGTCGCCCACTTTCCAGGTCGCGAGCAGGTCCACTACCTGGCCGAGAAAGGCGAACAGCCAGGCCTCGTAGATCGACACTGCAGCGCTGAGCAGCGCCAGCGCCACGATATAGCCGCGGGCACCGCGCGTGCAGGCCCACATGAACCGCACCAGGCCCATGGGCGGTGGTGGGGCTTCGTCGGGTGGGAAAGGGTCTAGCCAACGCTCTAATATGCGCAGCATGGAAGTCTCCGGATAAGGCAAACAAGGGATTGTGCCAGTTCATGACGATAGGTGGCGGAAATTGACATCGACAGTGGTGCGCAGCCGGCGACCGGGCGCCAGCGGTCAGATGAAGGAATTTTCATCTTCCACGCCAGCGCGCTGTTACCGGGGTGGGCGGCACGTCACGCTATTGGCTGGCCGTGACCGACCTTGAGCCGACCGGCGAGCTTGCGTAGCATCCCCGGCCCTTGGGGCCGCAGACGGCCCACGGCGGGCCAGCCCTCGCCTTCACTCGTCATCACGTCACCGAGCCCCCATGCCACAGCCGATTCCCCTCAAGGACCACGAAAAGGAAAAGCACCTGGTCAACCGCCGGCTGCTGGTCTGCGCCGCGCTGACCCTGGGCCTGGTCGCGGTGCTGATCGGCAGGCTGTATGTCTTGCAGGTGCTGCAGCACGACCAGCAATCGGCGGTTTCGGAAAACAACCGCGTGCACGTGCTGCCCATCGCCCCCGAGCGCGGGTTGATCTACGACCGTAACGGCGTGGTGCTGGCCGACAACAAGCCCAGCTTCAACCTCACCATGACCCGCGAGCGCACCAACGGCCAGACCTCCGCCGTGCTCGACGCCCTGGCCAAGGTCCTGAACCTCTCCGACGACGACCGCGCCCAGTTCGACAAAGACCTGCGCCGCGGCCGCAAGCCCTTCGAACCGGTCACCCTGATGTTCGGCCTGAGCGAAGAGCAGATCGCGCTGATCGCGGTCAATCAGTTCCGTCTGCCCGGCCTGGACGTCGAGCCGCAGTTCATCCGCGAATACCCGCTGGCCGAGCATTTCGCCCATTCGGTCGGCTACGTCGGGCGGATCAACGAAAAGGAAGCCAAGACCCTCGACAGCACCGAGTACCGCGGCACCCAGTCGATCGGCAAGACCGGCGTCGAGCGCTTCTACGAGAACGAGCTGCACGGCCATGTGGGCTACGAGGAAGTCGAGACCAATGCCCAGGGGCGGGTCATGCGCGTGCTGCGCCATCACGATCCGGTGCCGGGCAAGGATATCGTCCTGAGCCTGGACGCCAAACTGCAGCAGGCCGCCGAAAAGGCCCTGGGCGATCGCCGTGGTGCGGTGGTGGCGCTGGATCCAGCCACGGGCGACGTGCTGGCGATGGTCAGCAACCCCAGCTTCGACCCCAACCTGTTCGTCAAGGGCATCAGCTTCAAGCAATACGCCGCGCTGCGCGACTCGATCGACCGCCCGCTGTTCAACCGCGTGCTGCGCGGGTTGTACGCGCCCGGTTCGACGGTCAAGCCGGAAGTGGCCATCGCCGGCCTGGACAGCGGCGTGATCAACCCGGGTAGCCGCGTGTTCGACCCCGGTTACTACGAGCTGCCCAACTACGACCACAAGTACCGCAACTGGAACCGCAGCGGCGATGGCTGGGTGGACATGTACACCGCCATCATGCGTTCCAACGACACCTACTTCTACGACCTGGCGCACAAGCTGGGCATCGATCGCCTGCACGACTACATGGCCGAATTCGGCCTGGGCCAGAAGGTCTCGCTGGACATGTTCGAGGAAGCGCCCGGCCTGATGCCGTCCGCACAATGGAAACGCGCCACCCGCCGCCAGGCCTGGTTCCCCGGCGAAACCCTGATCCTTGGCATCGGCCAGGGCTATATGCAGGTCACCCCGCTGCAACTGGCGCAGGCCACCAGCCTGCTGGCCAGCAAGGGGGTGTGGCACCGTCCGCACCTGGCCATGACCGTGGGTGGCGAGCACCCGGTCGACCCGAACCCGATGCCCGACATCGTGCTGCATGACAAACGCGCCTGGGACCAGGTCAGCCAGGGCATGCAGATGGTCATGCATGATCCGCGCGGCATCGCCCGTGCGGCCGCCGCTGGCGCGCAGTACCGGATTGCCGGCAAGAGCGGCACCGCGCAGGTCGTGGCGATCCGCCAGGGCGAGCGCTACAACCGCGACAAGACCCTGGAGCGGCACCGCGACAACGCCCTGTTCGTGGGCTTCGCCCCCGCCGAGCATCCCTCCATCGTGGTGGCGGTGATGATCGAGAACGGCGAGGCTGGCGGCCGGGTGGCCGGGCCCGTGGTGCGCGAGATCATGGATGCCTGGTTGCTGGATGACCAGGGGCACCTGAAGGAACAGTACGCCGGGAGCGCGGGCAAGAGCGCGGTGCCGCACGGCTGAGCCCAGGCCGCCCGCCCTATGCGCAGGCGGGCAGCGCCATTTGCCCCATCATCGCAACGGATACAGCGCCTCGTCGAACTGCTCCAGACGCGGGAACACCAGTGGCTGGTCATCCGAGAGCTGTTCCAACCGCTGGCGATACTGCACCAGGAACTCACCCCGCGCCTCGTCGCTGATGTAGGGCACGTGCCAGGCCACGAACGGCGCCAGTACATCAAAACCGACATAGGCCAGGGTGCCGCGCAGGATCGGCCGCAGCATGTCCTCCAGCGGCCCGTGGATCGCCCCTTCGCCGAACATGTGCTCACGCCCGCCCAGGGTCACGGTCACCAGCGCCTTCTTGCCCGCCAGGCCACCCTGGTCGTAGAAGCGCTTGCCGCCGTAGCACACCCCCGACACCAGCACCCGGTCGATCCAGCCCTTGAGCATGGCCGGGGCGGAGAACCAGAAGATCGGGAAGTTCAGCACCAGCAGATCAGCCCACAGCAGCTTGTCCAGCTCCTGCTGGATATCCGCGGCGATGGAGCCGCTCTTGACGCCCAGGCGCTGTTCCAGCGCATAGACCAGATATTCGGGGTTCTCACGGGTGCTGAAATCCTCGGCGCTGGCCACCGGGTTCCAGCCCATGGCGTACAGGTCGCTGACCTGCACCTGATGCCCCTGGGCCTTGAAAGTCTCCACCGCCTGGTCGCGCAGGGCGGCGGTGAAGGAATGCGGTTCAGGGTGGGCGTGGACGATCAGTACGTTCATGAAAGCTGTCCTTCGGCAGTGGGCTTGGTGGTGGCAGCAGCGCGACCGGCCAACAGGCGGTCGAGCCAGTCCGGGTCCATCTGCGGTTCGCAAGAGAACAGCAGCCCGGTGTAATCCTGATAAGGCGGGGTAAAGATCGACTCGCGCCGCCCCTGATCCACCACCCTGCCCCGCTGCATCACCATCACCTCGTCGGCGATGGCGCGCACCGTGGCCACATCGTGGGTGATGAACAGGTAGGCCACGCCCAACTGGCGCTGGATGCGGTCGAGCAGCTTGAGCACACCTTCGGCCACCAACTGATCGAGGGCCGAAGTCACCTCGTCGCAGATGATCAGTTGCGGCTCGGCGGCCAGCGCGCGGGCGATGCACACCCGCTGCTTCTGCCCGCCGGACAGTTCGCGTGGCTGACGCTCCATGAACCTGGCAGGGTCCAGCTCGATCATCTCCAGCAGCTCGGCGACCCGCTCGCGCAGCGCCCTGCCCTTGAGCCCCAGGTAGAACGCCAGGGGCCGGCCGATGATGTCGACGATGCGCTGGCGTGGATTGAGCGCGGTGTCGGGGATCTGGTAGATCATCTGGATGCGCCGCAACTGTTCCTTGCTGCGCCGGCGGTAGTCGGTCGGCAAGGCTTCACCGTCGTACAGCACCTGGCCGCTGCTCGGTTGCAGGAGCCCGGTAATCAGCCGCGCAGTGGTGCTCTTGCCGCTGCCGGACTCGCCGATCACCGCCAGCGTCTGGCCGCGTTGCAGCTTGAGCGAGACATCATGCAGCACCGGCTGGGCACCGTAGCTGGCCGAGGCGTTGCGCACCTCGAGCAGTGGCCGGGTCTGCGCCTGGCTGGGCTTGGGTTCGGTATGGAAGCTGCGTACCGCCCACAGCGAGCGGGTGTAGTCCTGACTCGGGGCACCGAGCATGGTGCGGGTGGCGGCTTCTTCGACCAGGCTGCCGTGGCGCAGCACCATGATGCGGTCGGCGATCTGCGCCACCAGGGCCAGGTCGTGGCTGATGTACAACGCTGCGCTGCCGAAGCGCTTGACCGCATCGCGAATGGCGGCGATCACTTCGATCTGGGTGGTCACGTCGAGCGCGGTGGTCGGCTCGTCGAACACGATCAGGTCCGGGTGGCAGGCCATGGCCATGGCGGTCATCACGCGCTGCAGTTGGCCGCCAGAGACCTGGTGCGGGTAACGCCGGCCGATATTTTCCGGATCCGGCAGGCGCAGCACACGGTACAGCTCGACCGCCTCGGCCTCGGCGGTGGCGCGGTCGATACCGCCATTGACCACGGCGGTTTCCACATGCTGGTCGATCAAGCGATGCGCCGGGTTGAACGACGCCGCGGCGCTCTGCGCCACATAGGCGACCCGCAGGCCGCGCAGCTTGCGCAACACCTCGGGGGCCGCGCCGACCAATTCCTGGCCGTCGAAGCACACCGAGCCACGGGCGATGCGGCAGCCGTCGCGCACGTAACCCATCGCGGCCAGGCCAAGGGTCGACTTGCCGGCCCCCGATTCGCCGATCAAACCCAGCACCTCGCCACGCTGCAGGGTCAGGTCGATGCCCTTGACCAACGGATGCCAGGCGTCGTCGGAGTGACCTTCGATGTGCAGGTCGCGGATTTCCAGTAGCGATTTCATGCTCAGCACTCCTTCAGGCCGCTGGACTTGTGCAGCACCCAGTCCACGACGAAATTCACGCTCACGGTGATCAACGCCACCGCCAGCGCCGGCAGCAGCGGGCTGACATCGCCGAAAGTGATCAGCACGGCGTTGTCGCGCACCATGCTGCCCCAATCGGCGGTGGGCGGCTGGATGCCCAGGCCGAGGAACGACAGTGCACTGATGAACAGGAAGACAAAGCAGAAGCGCAGGCCGAACTCGGCGATCAAGGGCGCGGCGGCATTGGGCAGCACCTCGCGGGTGACCAGCCACCACAGCCCCTCCCCGCGCAGCCGCGCGGCCTCGACGAAGTCCTGCACCACCACGCTCATTGCCACCGCCCGCGACAGGCGGAACACCCGGGTGGCATCGAGCAGCGCGATCACCAGCACCAGCGAGGTGGTGGTGGTGCCGACCACGCTGAGGATCAACAGGGCGAAGATCAGTTGCGGGATGGCCATGAGGATGTCCACGACCCGCGACATGCCCTGGTCGATCCAGCCACCGCGGATCGCCGCCACCAGCCCGCAGAACCCGCCCAGGGCGAAGGCCAGCACAGTGGTCAGGAAAGCGATGCCGAGGGTATTGCGCGCGCCATAAACCAGGCGGCTGAACATGTCGCGGCCCAGGTTGTCGGTGCCGAGCAGGAACTGCCCGCCCCAGGGAGCGAAGCCCTCGCCGACCACTTCGGTCTCGCCGAACGGCGCCACCAGCGGCGCGAACAGCGCAACCAGTACATACAGCAGGATCACCAGCAGGCCGAACTTGGCACTCAGCGGCGCACGGCGCAATTGCGTGTACAGGCTCATGGGCTACCCCTTCGGATGCATCAGGCGCGGGTTGCTGGCGATCGACAGCACGTCGGCACTGGTGTTGAGCAGGATGTAGGTGGCGGCGAAGATCAGGCTGCAGGCCTGCACCACCGGGATGTCGCGCTTGGCCACCGAGTCGACCAGCAACTGGCCCAGGCCTGGGTAGACGAACACCACCTCGACCACCACCACGCCCACCACCAGGTACGCCAGGTTCAGCGCTACCACGTTGACGATCGGCGCCAGGGCGTTGGGCAAGGCGTGGCGGAAGATGATCCGCGCCTGGCCGATGCCCTTGAGCCGGGCCATCTCGATATAGGGGCTGGCGAGCAGGTTGATCAGCGAGGCGCGAGTCATGCGCATCATTTGCGCCACCACCACCAGGCTCAGGGTAAGCACCGGCAGCAGCGAGCGCTCCAGAACCTCGCCGAGGGAGGCATCCGGGGAGAGGTTGGAGATGCTTGGCAGCCAGGCCAGCTTCACCGCGAACACCAGGATCAGGATGTAGGCGACGAAGAACTCCGGGAACGACACCGCGCTCAGGGCGCTGGTGTTGAGCAGCCGGTCGAACCAACTGTTGCGATACAGAGCGGCCAGCATGCCCAGCAGCAGCGCCAGCGGCACCGACACCAGCGCCGCCAGCAGCGCCAGGCTGAAGGTGTTGCCCAGGCGAGCGCCGATCAGCTCGGCGATTGGCCGCTGGTTGGCCAGCGACACACCGAGGTCGCCTTGCAGCAGTTGCCAGCCCCAGTGGAAGAAGCGCGTCAGCGCTGGCTGGTCCAGGCCCAGCTGCAGGCGCAGCGCAGCCACGGTTTCCGGCGTTGCGGCCTGGCCGAGCATGGCCTGGGCCACGTCGCCCGGAAGCATGCCCACCGCCAGGAAGATGATCACCGACACCGCCAGCAGCGACAGCAGGCCCAGGGCCAGGCGCTGTGCGAGCAGTTTGCAGAGACTATTCACCGTACGGTCCTCGCAACGAAATGGGGTTCAGGCCTGCCACCAGCGCTCGATCAGGCGCAGGCCGTCCAGCTCACCGTAAGGTGCGGTGACACCGCCGTGCATCACCCGCCTGGAGCGCGCCGCGACGGAGCTTGCGAACAGCGGCACGATGGCGCCGCCATCGTCGCGGCACAGCGCCTGCATTTCGTTGTACATCTCCTGGCGCAGCGGCGCGTTCATCTCGCCACGGGCGGCATTGAGCAACTGGTTGAAGCGCGGGTTGTCCCAGTGCGTCTCGTTCCATGCCGCGCCCTTGGCATAGCCGATGCTGAACATGCGGTCGGCGGTCAGGCTCGAGTACCAGAACGAAGTGGTGAACGGCTGCTTCATCCACACATTGGTGAAAAAGCCGTCGGCCGGCTCGCGTACCACGTCGATGTCGATACCGGCCTTGCGCGCCTGCTCCTTGAACAGCACCGAGGCGTCGACCGCGCCGGTGTAGGCGGCATCGGAGGCCTGCAGGCGTACCTTGAGGCTGTCCATGCCGGCCTGCTTGAGGTAGAAGCGCGCCTTGTCGGCGTCGTATACGCGCTGCTCCAGGGCCGTGTTGATGAAGCGGCTGCCGGGCTGGATCGGGTGGTCGTTGCCGATCTGGCCGTAGCCGTACAGCACCGAGGTCAGCAAGGCCTGGCGGTCGATGGCGTGCTTGAGCGCCAGGCGCACGTTGTTGTCCTGGAACTGCGCGGCGTCGCAGAGCATGGGGAAGGTGTAGTGCTGGGCGCCCTTGGTTTCCTCGATCACCAGTTGCGGGTTGCGCTTGAGCAGCGCCACGGTCTTGAGGTCGACCTTGTTGATCACGTCCACCTGGCCTGTGACCAGGGCATTGACCCGCGCCGCGCCATCGGCGATGGACAGCAGCTCGGCGCTGGCAAAGTGCGCCCGGCCCGGCTTCCAGTAATCGGGGCTGCGTACCAGGTCCATGCGCACGCCCGGCTCGAAGTGCTTGAGGCGATAGCCGCCCGTGCCAGTGCCGGCCTGCCAGTCGGCGGCGCCGTCCTTGGCGGGCATGATCACCAGGTGATAGTCGGCGACCACATAGGGGAAATCGGCGTTGCCCGAGTGCAGTTCGAACACCACGGTGGCGGCGTCCTGGGCACGCACCACGGCAACATCACCGAGGACGGTCTTGGCAGCCGAGGTGGATTTCTCGCCCAGGTGGTGCTGGATCGAAGCGACCACATCGCCGGCATCGAGGCTCTTGCCGTCGTGGAAGGTCACGCCCTGGCGCAGGAAGAAGGTCCAGACCTTGGCATCGGGGGTGGACTCCCAGCGTTCGGCCAGCTCCGGGATGGCGGTGCCGTCGACGCTGATTTCGCTGAGGGTGTTGTAGACCGCCGAGAAGCCGACGAAGGTGAAGGTGTCGGCCCAGGTGCCGGGGTCACGCGAGTCGGTGGTGCTGCCCCCGGCCAGCCCCATGCGCAGGGTGCCGCCAGCCTTGGGTGTGGCCTGCTCGGCCCAGCCCGGCATGGGCAGGCCCAGGGAGAAGGCACCGGCGAAGGTCGCCGCCGCCGCGCTGTACTTGAGGAACTCCCGACGTGGCAGGCCGCCGTCGGGCATCGCTTGAGTGATCTTGTTGTTCTTATCGCTCATGGCATTGCCCCTGTTGAACCGCTGGAAAGAAGGATCGCAGGCATCGATGACCGAATATTTGTAATTGTCATCGTGACAAATACATTAGACTCATTGGCATACCCCTGCCAAGATGGATTTTCACAGGGACACCGACTTTGCGATTCACCAGGGATTTTTACCGATGAGCCAATCGACCCGTCTGATCACCGCCTCGTACATCCTCTCGTTCGTGGCCGCCAACGCGCCGCAGAAACTGCGCACCGAGACCATCGCCAAGTGGGTCAAGGTGCACCCGACACGGGTGCGCAGCCTGGCTTCGCAGATGGTCAAGGCCAACATTCTCAAGTCCTGGCGCGGTGCCCAGGGCGGCCTCACCCTCGCCCGCCCGGCCAGCGAGATCACCCTGCGCGAGGTGTACGACGCGGTGCAGGAGAGCTCGCTGATAGCCGAGAAGATCGACAACCCGTTTTCGGGGATGGAGGATCACTGCAAGGTGTTCGAGGTGTTCACCCGGCTGTTTGCGATGCTCGAGGCGAACATGCGCCTGGACCTGGGGGCGATCACGGCGGACCAGTTGTTCGTTGCGTTTGATCGTCCGGTTGAGGGGGCTGTGGAAGGTTGATAGGCAGGGTCGGCCCATTCGCGGGCAAGCCCGCTCCCACAGGTAAAGCGCCGCTCTCGAAACTGGCGGTGTACCTGTGGGAGCGGGCTTGCCCGCGAAAGGGCCCTGCGCCTCACCCCGTGACCACCCTGCCCTCCAGCACCTGCGCCGCACAGCGGGCAATCCGCCGGCAAGCCTCGGTAAGGGCCTCGGCACCCAGCACCAGCCCCAGGCGGATATGCCCCGCCGCACTCGGCCCGAACGCCTCCCCCGCCAGCACCGACACGCCATGCTCCTCCAGCAGCAGGCTGGAAAACGCCTGGGCGCTGAGGCCGGTCTGGCGGATATCGACCATCACGAACATCCCGCCATCGGGCTTGAGCGCCTTCACCCCCGGGCAATCGGCCAGGCATGCGCAGACCAGGTCGCGCCGCTGCCGATAGGCCTCGCGCATCGCCTCAAGCTCCGGCAGGCGCTGCTCCAGCGCCACCACTGCGGCATCCTGGATGAAGTCCGGTGAGCCATACAGCATGCACAGCGCCAGGTTCTCCAGGTGCGCGGCCAGCGCTGGCGAGCTGACCACCCAGCCAACCCGCCAGCCCGTCATGGCGTGGGACTTGGACAGACTGTTCAGCGTCGCCGTCCTGTCGGCCATGCCCGGCAGGCTGCCAGGGCTGATGTGCTCGCCTTCGTACAACAGCTCGCTGTACACCTCGTCGCTGATCAGCCACAGGTCATGGGCCACGCACAACTCGGCCAGCGCCTCCCAGGTGCTGCGCGGCAGGCTGGCACCGGAGGGGTTGTGCGGGCTGTTCAGGACCAGCGCACGGGTACGCGGGGTGATGCGCGCGGCAACATCCTCGGCCTGCACGCGAAAACCATGCTCGGGCTTGACCGGCACCGGCACCACCGTGGCGCCACAGGCGCCGAACACGGCCTCGTAGGTGACGTACATCGGCTCGGCGACGATCACCTCGTCACCCGGATCGAGCACGCACTGGGCCACGCAGAACAACGCGCACTGGGCACCGGCCAGCACCGTCACCTGATCGGCATCGACGGCCTGGCCGCTGCGCTGCTGGTGGCGCCGGGCGATGGCCTGGCGCAGGGCATGCTTGCCGCGCACATCGGAGTAATGGGTGTGGCCGTCCTGCAGGCTGTCGATGGCGGCCTGGACGATCGGCGCCGGGGTGTCGAAGTCCGGGTCGCCCACCGACAGCAGCAGGATGTCGCGGCCCTGAGCCTGCAGCTCGAGGGCGCGGTAGTGGATCTCCCAGGCCGCAGCGCCGTCACCGGCGATGCGCTGGGTCAGCTTGGAAAAACGCATGAAAAGCCTCCATCAATGGGCGCTGGCGTGCCTGAGTTCGATCAGGGTGACGCCGTTGCGCGCGAATCCGTTCCTGAGGTCCTGCTCCAGCTCATCGAGGCTGCCGGGCTGCGCCACGGCGCAGCCGAAGGCACGGCCCAGGCCGATGAAGTCGGGGTTGCGCGGCAGCACGCCGATGGGTTCGATATCCAGGCCCAGCATATCGTCGCGGATCTGCCCGAGCGCATCGTTGTTCCACAGCAATACCACCAGCGGCCGGTCCAGTTCCTCGACCGCCGTGGCCAGCTCCTGCGCGGTGTACAGGAACCCGCCGTCCCCCACCAGCACCAGGCCTGGACGCTCGCCCCCGGTGAACATGCCGCCGATCCCCGCCGGTAGACCATAGCCCAGGGTTCCGTACCCCGTGGGATGCAGCCAGCTGCGCGGTGTCTTGCTGGGGAAGGCGTAGTTGCCGGTGTAGGCCAACTGCGTCATGTCGGTACTGATGAAGGCATTGTCCGGCAACGCCCGGGCCACACGATCGAGAATGCCCTGGTGCAATCGCTGCAACGGCCCATGCCCTGCCCTCACCGCCTCGCGCAGACCGGCAACCGCATGGATAGCCGCCGTGGCATCGCGGCGAATATCCGGCAGATGCTCCAGCACCCCGGCCAGGGTCAGGCGCGCATCACCCTGCAATGCCAGCGCGCACGGGTAGAAATCGTTGAACTTGCGCGGGTCGATATCGATACGAATCAATTCGCCGTTGATCGGCAGGCGCTCGCGCCAGAAATCGGTGTCGGCCATCTCGGTCCCCACCGCCAGCACCACGTCCGCCTCGGCGATCATCTGCCAGCCCGGCTCCACACACAGGCTCGCACCGGCACTGAGCGGCGCCTCAGTCGGCAGCAGCCCCTTGCCTGCCACGCTGGTGAACACCGGTGCAGCCAGGCGCTCGCTCAGTACAGACAGCTCGGCCCCCGCCTGCAGTGCTCCACCGCCCGCGATGATCATCGGGCGCCTGGCAGTGGCCAGCCTGGCCGCCGCCTGATCCAGCACAGTGCGGTCCGGCACGCTGCGGCCAGGGCGGCGTACCACCTCGGCGCTCCAGTCACGCGCCACCGCTGCCGACAGCACATCCAGCGGCACCGAGATATGCACCGGCCGCGGCCGCTCGCTGTCGAACACCGCCCAGGCGCGGGCGATCAGCTCAGGCAGGTCTTCCGGGCTCAGGGCCAGCGCCGAGAAGGCGGTGATCGGCGCGGTCATCGCGCGTTGGTCCTGAGTCTCGTGCAGGCAGCCCCAGCCTTTGCCCAGGCTGGCGCTGTGGTTGACGCTGGAGATCACCAGCAACGGAATCGAGTCGGCGTGGGCCTGGCCGATGGCAGTGGCGGCATTGGTCACACCGGGGCCGGTGATGACGAAGCACACGCCTGGCTTGCCGCTGATGCGCGCATAGCCGTCGGCCATGAAGCCTGCGCCCTGCTCGTGGCGGGTCAGCACATGGCGGATACCACTGCCAGGCAGGCCGCGATACAGCTCCAAGGTGTGCACGCCGGGAATGCCGAACACGGTGTCGACGCCATAGTTGGCCAGCAATCGGACCAGGGCCTGGCCGCCGGTCAAGGGTTTGTCATGCATGTTCATCTCCTCGGGCCTGGCCCAGGCGGATCAGTGCATCGACCGCCGTGGTGGCATTGGCACCGACCATCAATGGGTTGACGTCCAGCTCCAGCAACTGGCTGGCGTTTTCGCAGGCGTAGTCGGCCACCGCGCGGATCGCCGCCACCAGAACATCCAGGTCGGCCGGCGGACGCCCGCGGAAACCCTGCAGCAACCCGGCGCTGCGCAGCCCGAGCAAGGCCGCGCGGATGGCGCCATCGGTGGTGGGCAGCAGCAGGCTGGTGCTGTCCTTGAGCAATTCGACCAGCACCCCGCCCGCCCCGATGACCAGTGCCAGGGCAAAGCCGTTCTCGCGCTTGATGCCGACGATCAGCTCGGCCAACGCTGGCTCGGCCATCGGTTCGAGCAGTACTCGATCGAACGGCACCTGTGGCGCGTGGGCATGGATACGCTCGCGCATCTGGTGCAGCGCCGCCTCGAGCGCCCGGCCATCACGCAGGTTCAGCGCCACCGCGCCAGCTTCGGTCTTGTGCGGCAACTGTGCGCTGACCGCCTTGAGCACCAACGGAAAGCCGACAGTGGCCGAATCGGCCAGCGCCGAACCGGGCGTGCTCAGCCGACCGTCCGGGACCGGCAAGCCAAAGGGGCGCAGGGCCTGCTTGGACTGCCACTCGTCCAGCAAGCGGGTCTTGCCAGTCAGTGCCTGCGGGCACAACGGCACCAGCGCGGACTCGCCCAACGCCAGCAGGCGCTGTCGATTGGCCTGGTACTCAACGATCCGCCCCCAGGCCGCCAGGCCATCTTCCACGCCCTGCAACGCCGCGATGCCATGGGCATGCAGACGCTCACGGGCGCTGGCCGGCAGCAGCTCGGGGAAGGCCGAGGTGACAAAGCCGATCTTGCCGTGACGCGCCAGGGCCTGGCAGTACAGCGCCAGCAGCAGGTCGCACTCCTTGCGCTCGCCGGTGAACTCCGCCGGATAGTCGAGCACCAGCATCGCCGCATCGGCGTCGCTGCGCAGGGCGCTGTCGAGCATGCGCTGCAGCGCCTCGCCGTCGCCCCAGATGGCCGTGGTGAAGTCCAGCGGGTTGACCAGGTTGGCGTAGCTGGGCAGCACCTGGGCCAGCTCATCGACCTGGGTCTGCTCGAGCTTGGGCAGGCTCAGATGGTTGCGCTCGGCATAATCGGCGATCAGCCCGGCGTCACCGCCCGAGCAGGCCAGGGCAATCAGCCGGTCGCCCTGGGGCAACTGCCCGCAAGCGGCGGCCTTGAGGGTTTCGACGAAGCTTACCGGGCCGCTCACGCGAATCACGCCCAGGCGCTTGAACAAGGCGTCGTACAGCGCGTCGGAGCCAGACAGCGAGCTGGTGTGGCTGAGCGCAAGTTCGGCACCGATCTGCGACACGCCGGTCTTCAGCGCGATAATCGGCGTGCCGCGCTCCAGCGCCTTGTGCGCGGCGCGGGCAAAGCCGGGCACGTTCTTCAACCCTTCCAGATGCAGGCCGATGGCGGTGACGCGCGGATCGTCCAGCAGCACATCCATCAACTCGGCCACGCCCAGCTGCGCCTGGTTGCCGACAGAGGCCATGTAGGCCACCGGCAGCGAACGGTCGCTCATCGACAGGTTGTAGGCGAAGTTGCCGCTCTGGGTGAGGATCGCCACGCCCTTCTCGACCGTCTTGCCGCCATGGGCGACCGGCCACAGCGCGGCGCTGTGCAGGTAGTCGAGCAGGCCATAGCAGTTGGGGCCCAGCAAGGCCATGCTACCGGCCGCCTGCAGCAGGCGCTGCTGCAAGGCCTCGCCCTCGGCGCCACTTTCGGCGAAGCCCGAGGCATAGCAGATCGCGCCGCCGGCACCGAGCGCGGCGAGCTGCTCGACGCAGGCCAGGGTCAGCTCGCGGTTGGTGGCGATGAACACGGCATCCGGGCCGCACGGCAGCTCGGCGACGCTGGCCACGCACGGGATGCCATCGATGCTGGTGTGCTGCGGGTTGACCAGCCACATCGGGCCCTGGAACCCGCCTTCGGCGCAGCGCTTGAGGGCGCGGGCCATGCTGCGGCCACCGACGAAGGCCAGGTGCCGCGGCGCCAGCAGACGCTTGAGGTTGTCACGAATCGACTGCGACATGAGTGTTCTCCAGCCCGATCAGCGCAACAGAGGGCGCAGCAGTTCGCGGGAAATGATGTGCCGCTGGATCTCCGATGTCCCCTCCCAGATCCGTTCGATTCGCGCGTTGCGCCAGATCCGCTCCACCGGCCCTTCGTCCATCAGGCCCATGCCACCGAAGATCTGTACCGCTTCGTCGGCGACCTTGCCCAACACTTCGCTGGCGAACAGCTTGGCCATGCCGGCCTCGCCATCGGTCATGCTGCCCTGGTCCATCTTCCAGGCGGTGTGCAGGGTCAGCAGCTCCGCAGCGCGGATCTGCGTGGCCATGTCGGCGAGCTTGAACGACACGCCTTGATAGCTGCCGATCGGTTGGCCGAACTGCTTGCGATCCGCCGACCACTGCAGCGACAGGTCCAGTGCCCGCTGGGCCTGGCCGACGCAGTTGGCGGCGACCATCACCCGCCCGGCGGTCAGCCAGGCGTTGGCCACTTCCCAGCCCTTGCCGACCTCGCCCAGCACCTTGCTGGCGGGCACCTTGCAGTCGTCGAAGAACAGCTCGTAGGTGTGATAGCCACGGTTGCTCACGCACTTGGGCCCACGGCGGATGGTCATGCCGGGGGTGCCGCGATCGACCAGGAAAGCGGTCACGGCATTGCGCTTGCGGCCGTTGTGCTCGTAGGTGTCGGTGACGGCGAAGACGATGGCGAAGTCGGCATGCCCGGCATGGCTGATGAAGTGCTTGCTGCCGTTGATCACGAAGTCGTCGCCCTGGCGCACGGCGCGAGTCTTGATGGCGTTGGCATCGGAGCCGGCGCCAGGTTCGGTGAGGGCGAAGCAATCGATCTTCTCGCCCTGCACGCTGGGCAGCAGGTAGTCGTTGATCTGCTCATCCTTGCAGGCCATGAGAATCTTCGAAGGGCGTGCGACGAACACGTGCACAGCCCAGGAAACCTTGGACAACTCACGCTCGATCAGCGCCTGGGACAGGTAGTCCAACCCGCCACCGCCGACTTCCTCGGGCATGTTGAAGGCATAGAAGCCTGCGGCGATGGCCTTGCCGCGGATCTGCGCGGCAAGCTCGGGCGACACCGCGTCGGCGCGGTCGACCTCTTCCTCGTGGGGCAGCAGCTCCTTGGCGACGAAACTGCGTACCGCTTCCACCAACATTTCTTGTTCTTGGGTCAG
The DNA here is from genome assembly GCA_014268975.2 of Pseudomonas wayambapalatensis. Classification (GTDB taxonomy): domain Bacteria; phylum Pseudomonadota; class Gammaproteobacteria; order Pseudomonadales; family Pseudomonadaceae; genus Aquipseudomonas; species Aquipseudomonas wayambapalatensis. The sequence goes on from CP077096.1 coordinate 3,369,741, forward strand.
TTGGAAATTCATCTGGCATGGTCCTGAAGAAGGTACTGGGGAGGTGCTGAGAGATCATTTACCGACGAAGCGCGCGGGCCTGCGCTCGACGGAGGCGCGCAGTGCCTCGGCACCGTCCTCGCTGCGCCCGCACAGCAGCCCGGCGGCCAGCTCCGCCGCCAATTGCTCGGCCAGGGTGCGCTGGGCACCGTCGCGGATCAGGCGCTTGGTCTGGGCGAAGGCGAAGGTCGGGCCCTGGGCCAGGCGTGAGGCGAGTTCGGCGGTGACGGTCAACAGTTGGTCGTCGGCGCAGACTTCGCCCACCAGGCCTGCGGCGAGCGCCCGTTCGGCGCCCCACAACTCGTCGAGGAACAGCAGGCGCTTGGCCTGCTCGCTGCCGATCAGCCGCGGCAGGTGCCAACTGGCGCCCGCATCGGGGCTGTAGGCCATGCTGGTGTAGCCGGCCTTGAAGCGCGCCGAAGCGGCGGCGATGCGCAGGTCGCAGCACAGGGTCAGGTCCATGCCGGCGCCGACAGCGGTGCCGTTGATCGCGGCGACGGTGGGTTTGTCGAGGGTGTGCAGGCGCTGCATCAGGGCATGGGCGGTTTCGGTCCAGCCGTAGCTTTCCAGGGCGCCGCGGGCTTCGGCCTCGGCCCATTCGGCAAGGTCAGCCCCGGCGCAGAAGCTGCGCCCGCTGCCGGTCAGCACCACCACGCGCACGGCGGGGTCGGCGTTGAAGTCTTCGAGCAGGCTGTGCAGGTGCTTGAGGGTGGGGATGTCCAGGGCATTGCGCTGGTCGGGGCGGTTGAGCGTGATCCAGGCGACACCGGCTTCGAGGGTGGTCAACAGGCTGGTCATGGGAAGCCTCGAGTTGTTGTGGTTGGGGTGGGCTTGGGCGAGATACTAAACGAGTGTTCAACAAGGCGGCAATCGGCGGATATGGGGCTGTTACAACTTCGAACAATCGGGATTTTGGGGTGTTGCGCAGGGCCTTTTCGCGGGCAAGCCCGCTCCTACAGAGATCACATCTGTAGGAGCGGGCTTGCCCGCGAAAAGGCCAGTGGCCTCAGCGAAGATTCAAACCCCAGGCGCCGTCGGCACCAAGGTCTGCGAACGCTTGCGGTTCATCACGAAGTACGCCAGGTAGCACAGGGCAATGAAGCCAAAGCCCCAGTACAGCGACGGCCTCTGCGTTTCATCCAGTGCCAGGAACACGAACAGCGAGCTGCACAGGGTGATGCACAGCAGCGGGATCAGCGGGTACAGAGGCGCGCGGTACTTGATGTCCTCGAGCTTGCCGCCCTCGCGCAGGAACGTACGGCGGAAGCGGTATTGCGCCAGGGCGATGACGATCCAGGTCACGGTCCCGGACATCCCGCTCACCGCCATCAGCACCATGAACAAGGTGTCGGCGGCAATGAAACTGGTCATCAGCGACACCAGGGCAAAGCACAGGGTGATGCTCAGCGCCCGCAGCGGTACACCGCGCGAGCTCAGTGGCGACAGGCTTTTCGGCGCCATGCCGCTCTTGGACATGGCCCAGAGGATGCGCGTGGAGGCGTACAGTCCGGAGTTGCCCACCGAAAGAATGGCGGTAAGGATGACGAAGTTCATCAGGTCGGCCGCGTACGGGATGCCGACCATGTCGAACACCTGCACGAACGGGCTTTCCATCAGCCCGGCCTGCTGCCACGGCACGATGGCCGACAGTACCGCGATGGCCAGCACGTAGAAGATCAGTACGCGGAACACCACGTTGCGCACCGCCCTTGGGATGCTCTTTTCCGGCTGGTCGGTCTCGCCTGCCGCCACCCCCATGATCTCGCAGCCCTGGAAGGCGTAGACCACGGTCATCATCACCGCGAATACCGCTGGCAGCCCGTTGGGGAACAGCGAGTCGCCAACCAGGTTGTCGAGCATCGGCGCCGGTGCGCCGCTGGTCAGCGGGATGGCGCCGAAGATGACCAGGATGCCGACGATGATAAAGCCCAGGATCGCCGCCACCTTCACCCCCGAGAACCAATATTCGGCCTCACCGAACGCCCGGGTGGCCAGGGCGTTGAGACCGAACAGCACGGCAACGAACAGCGCCGACCAGTACCAGATCGGCACCTCGGGGAACCAACGGGTCATCAGCATGCCGGCGGCGGTGAACTCAAGGCCCACGGTGGTGGCCCAGCTCATCCAGTACACCCAGCCGATCATGAAGCCCGTGGCCGGGCCGATGTACTTCGTCGCATGGGCCTGGAACGAGCCCGATACCGGCATCTGCACCGAGAGCTCACCCAGGCAGACCATCACCAGGTACATCAGCAAGCCTGCCACCAGGTAAGCCAGGATTGCGCCCATCGGGCCACCCTGGTTGATGGTCACCCCAGAGCCCATGAACAGGCCGGTGCCGATCACGCCGCCCAACGACAACATGAAGATATGCCGGCTCTTGAGCGCGCGAGTGAGGTGGATGCCTTTGCGTTCGGAGGGCTCAGACATGACGCACCTCCACAATAATGGCGTTGGGCTGAGCTTTGGGACCTTTCATTATTCTTATCTCCAATAAGCCTGACGGACCGCGAACCACACGGTTGCCCTGGATTATTGGAAAGCGATGTAAGCGGACGTTGAAGCTGAAGATCGAAGATGTAAAAAGTCGTAAGAATTATGTACGACCGCTCTGCATCAGCCGTTCCAGCAACCTGCGTGCCTCGTCCAATGCCCTCTGCAGGGGCTGCTCCAACCCTTGAAGCGCCGGGGCGTCCAGCGCCACCGCCACGGCCTCGACACGCCGCAACGTCGTGGCTAACCCGCACAACCCCAGCGAATCGCTGCTGCCGGCCAGGCGATGGGCCAGGTCCGCAGCCTGGGTGCAATCGCCGAGCCGCAGTGCATCGAGCAATGCCCCGCGTTGCTCGTCGAGCCCTTGGCGCAGCACAGCCAACAGCCCCTGGACTTTCTGCTCCCCCAGCAACTGGCGATGGGTCTGCAGCAGGGCCAGGTCGAGGGCGGTGTCCGGGGCGGTCACTGTCGGCAGCGGCTCGACCTGCGCCAGTGCACGACGCAGGCTGTCCAGGCGCAACGGCTTGGCCAGCACCCCCTGCATCCCGGCTTCCAGGTAGCCGCGTACCACGGCCGGTTGCACGCCCGCCGTCAGGGCCAGGATTCGCGTCTGCCGATTCGGCCCGGCGCCAGCGCGCAGTCGCCGGCACAAATCGACACCGCTCATGCCCGGCAGGTGCACATCCAGCAGCAGCAGGTCGAAGGGTCGTTGCGCGCAGACCGCCAGCGCCTGCGTCGCATCCTCGGCGAAGCTGACACGGTGCCCGTCACGCTCGAGCAAGCCGCCCGCCACCTCGCGGTTGAGCGCCACATCCTCGACCACCAGGATCTCGAGGGCAGGCGAAAGCCCCTGGCTGGCGGACTCGGCGGCAACGTCGCGGCCCGCGGGCAGTTCCACCTCGAACCAGAAGCAACTGCCCTGACCTTCGCGGCTGTCCACGCCGATCCGACCGCCCAGGCGTCCGATCAGGTGCTTGCAGATTGCAAGCCCCAATCCTGTGCCGCCGTAACGCCTAGCCACGGTTTCGCTGGCCTGGGTAAAACGCTCGAAGATCCGCGCCTGCATCGCCGGGGCGATGCCGATACCGTCATCGCTGACCTGCACCCGCACCCACTGGCGCTGCGCCTGCAGCACTTGCACCTCAAGGCTGACCCGCCCGCCTTCGGTGAACTTGATCGCGTTGGCCAGCAGGTTGCTCAGCACCTGGCGCAAGTACTGCTCGGCACCGAACTGATGCGCAGCCAGCCGGGTATCGACATGGCAGTCCAGCTCGGTGCCATTGGCCGTGGCGCGGGGTTCGAGCAGCGTCAGCACCTCGCCGCAGAGCCGGCGCAAGGAGAAGTCCACAGGTTCGGGATGGCTTTCGCCCTCTTCCAGGCGGGCAAAGAACAACACCTCGTTGAGGATCGCCGACAAGCCCTCGCCCGCCTTGTACAGCGCCTCCAGACGCCTGCTTGCCTGAGGGTCGAGGCTGCTGCCACGCAGCAACTCGGCCATGCCGAGAATACCGTTGAGCGGGGTGCGCAACTCATGGCTCATGGTCGCCAGGAAGCGCGACTTGGCCAGGTTCGCCGCCTCCGCCTCATCCTTGGCACGCGCCAGGCTTTCGGTGCGCCGCTCGACCATGGCTTGCAACTCGTCACGTTTGCCCTGCAAGGCCAGGCGGTCCTGCTCGCGACGGTCGATATCGCTCAGGATCGCCCGGCGCATGTCGTCCAGGGCATGGGCCACGGTATCGATCTCGTCCACCCGGGCCGAGCGGCGCTTGTCCAGGCGCAGCGGCTCCTGCCAGTGGCCTGCAGCGACACGCCGGGCGAACTCGGCCATCACCTGCAGATGGCGCGTGACCAAGCGATAGAACAACCCCGACAGCGCCACGGCCAAACCGCAGAGAAACACGCTCATCCACAGCAGGCTGGTCAGCCCGGTGGCGAACAGGCGCTGGTGCACCGCGCCCAGGTCGATGCTCACCTCCAGCGTGCCAAGGTGCCTCGTCGGCCCGGTGGGCGGCTGGAAATCCAGGGCGAAGCGCTCGATGCGCAGCGGCCCCGCAGGTTCTGCCTGGCCTTGCAGCAGCTGGAAGTCGCTGCTGTCCAGCCGCACCCGTGCCACATCGGAGAAGTCCACCAACCCGCGCAACTGCACGTTGAGCTGCTCCTGGTCCAGGTCCCACAGGCTGCGCTCCAGGCTCGCCAGGTAACCGGCGCGGATCAGTTCCATGCGCGCGTCGATATCGCGCATCTCGCGGCGGTACTCGAAATACAGCTGCACGGCGCTGGCCAGCACGGTGAAGCACAGGCTGAACAGCAGGATGAACAGCAGCAGGCGGCGCAGCAGGCCATCGGCACGCAGGCGGATCATCGTGCAGCTGCCGGTTGCGCGATCATGTCGCGGTAGGTCACTTCGCTCTGATGCAGCCAGTTGTCGATCTCGCCGCGCTCGGTCATTTGCTGCAACTGCGCGTCGATCTCGTCCATGCGCAGGCTCAAGGGGCTATGGCGCGAGACTGCGACACGCAGGTAGTCGACACTCAGCGCCGCAGGCAGGGCCTGGATATCGCCCGCACCGGGCAGGTGCTCGACGAACAGCTCGCCCGTGCGCCGCTCCTGGATCACGAAATCGATGCGCCCGCGAATCAACTTGCCAAAATTCTGCTGACTGGACGACACCCATTCGATGTTCTGGTGACGGGCAACGAAACGGTCGAAGGCCGGGCCGTAGCTTTCGCCGAACAGCAGCCCGCCGCGATAGCGGGCAAGATCGTCGAGCCGCTCGAAACGTACCGGCCGCTTGCGGTTGACGAACACCGCGACCTCCTCGCGCAGCACCGGCACACGGGAGAAGCGCATGCCTTGGTCACGTTGCTCGCTGCTGTAGGCCAGCACCACATCCACCCGCCCTTCGGCCGCGTCAAGCAGGCAGCGCTTCCAGTTGCCCAGCACCACGATCTGCACCTCCAGCCCCAGGCGTGCGAACAACTCGCGCACCACCGTCGGCGCCAGGCCCCGCACCTGCTTGCCATCACTCCAGGATACCGGCGGGTACACCGGATAGTCGCAATAGCGCACCGGCTGCCCGGCGAATGCCGGCAGGCTCAACAGCCACAGGCCCAGGCAGCACAGGCCGCGCATGATCTCAGGCCGCCACGCTGGCGGTGAACAGATAGCCGGTGCCGTGGATGGTGATGATCAGTTGCGGTTCGGCCGGGTCGTCGTGCAACTTGCGCCGCAGACGGCCGACCAGCACGTCGATGGAACGGTCGTTGGGCACCCATTCGCGGTTGCGGATCTGGTCCATCAACTGGTCGCGGCTGAGGGTATGGCCGCTGTTGCGCAGGAACACGCTGAGGAGTTGGAACTCGCCATGGGTCAGCAGGGTTTCACCGCCCTGCGGGTCGATCAACCGGCGCCGGTCGCTGTCCAGCGCCCAGTCGGCGAACTGCTTGAGGCAAGGGCTGGCGATGGTGCCAGGGCGGCTTGCCTGGGCGTGGCGCACGCGGCGGATCAGGTTCTTGGCCCGCGACACCAGTTCGCGCGGGTTGAGCGGCTTGATCACGTAGTCGTCGGCGCCGCATTCAAGGCCGACGATGCGGTCGATATCATCGTTGCGTCCGGTGATCAGGATGATGCCGACTTCCGAGCGCACCCGCAGCTCGCGGGTCAGGGTCAGGCCGTCCTTGCCCGGCAGGCGGATGTCGAGCATGACCAGGTCCACCGGCTGGCTGGCCAGGCAGCGCTCGGCCTCTTCGGCGGTGTCGGCGCAGCGTACGTCGTAGCCTTCCCGCGAGAGATAGGCCTGCAACAGGTCACGAATGAGCGGATCGTCGTCGACGACCAGTACCCGAGGTGTCATTGCGTGTGGTCTCTTCTTTGATGTTGTTCTGAAACCCGCGCCAGCAGCCTACCCGGTACTGAACGACCGATCAACAGCCTCCCGGCAGGCTGAAGCGTCGACGCCCACCCGCCTGCAGGCCATCGACCCAGGCCTCGCAGATCTGCACGCCCTGCTCCGGGGTGAAGGTGTTGGGGTTGAGCCCCGACTCAAGCCACAGGCCATCGAGCAAGGCGCTCAGGCTGATCGCGGCGAGGTCCGCGTCGAAGGCCTGCCAGCCCTCCTCCGCTGCCAGCGCCGCCAGCAGCGCGGCCAGTTCGTTGCGGTATTCGGAATAGGAATGGTCGTGCGCCTGGTTGATCGCTTCGGCGGTCTTCACCGCCCCCCAGAAGGCCAGCCAGGCGTCGAGCAACTGCGGGTCGAGCAACTCGGCGCAGAACGATCCGCGAAAGAACGCCGACAGGCGCTCGCGGGCATTGGGTGCGGCCTGGGCCATGGCCTCGCGCAGCAGGCCCATGACCCGCCCGGTCACGGCCCGGTAGGCCTCGGCGACCAGTTCGTCCTTGCCCGAGTAGTGATGGCTGATCAGCCCCACCGACACGCCCGCCTCGGCGGAAATCTTGCGGATCGACGCGCCCTGGAAGCCATCGCGCTTGAGGCAGGCCAGGGTCGCCTGGACCAGGATGGCCTTGCGTTCTTCGGGCGCCATGCGGTTGTAGCGGGCTTCCTGGGTCATGCGGATTCTCGTCGCGGCGGGTTGGACTGAACGACTGTACAACAAGGCGCAGCGCGTGATAAACCCTGTGCTCCGGCCAATAACAAGAATGCCTGCCATGTCCGACCTGATCACCTGCGCCCTCGACCAGGGTTTGCTGACCCTGACCTTCAACCGCCTCGACAAGCTCAACGCGCTCAACAACGCGATGTACAGCGAACTGGACCGCCATCTGCAGGCGGCCAGCGAAGACCCGGCCGTCGAGGTGATCCTGCTGACCGGCGGTGCGACCTGCTTCAGCGCCGGCAATGACCTGCGCGACTTTCTCGACAACCCTCCACGTGATCTGGACAGCCCGGTGTTTCGCATGATGCGCACCGTGCTGGCACTGGACAAGCCGCTGCTCGCCGCCGTCAACGGGCCCGCCATCGGCATCGGCTGTACCCTGCTGCTGCACTGCGACCAGGTGCTGGTCAGCCGCTCGGCGAAACTGCGCATGCCCTTCGCCCCCCTGGGTGTATGCCCGGAATTCGGCTCGAGCCTGCTGCTGCCACGTCTGCTCGGGCATCAAAGGGCGGCGCGGCTGCTGCTGGCCAACGAGTTGCTCAGCGGCGAACAGGCACTGGCCTGGGGCCTGGCCAATGAGCTGCATGACGACGGCGAACAGTGCCTGGCGGCCGCGGTAGCGCTCGCCAGGCGCTTGCAAGCCATGCCCCAGCAGGCCCTGCGGATCAGCAAACGCCTGCTCAAGGATGGACAGCGCCGGGAACTGGAGGAGACCGTAAAACGGGAGGCGGCATTGTTCATCGAGCGCCTGGCCAGCGAGCAAGCCCGCGCGGCGTTGCAGGCGTTGGTGTAGGAGCAGGCTGCACCCGATAGAAGCATTTCACCACCAGTCAGCACCTCCGGCAGCCGGGTGCCGAGCGTCGAGTTCGCCGCCCAGGTGACCACGCCCTTGCAACGCTACTTCGGCGCGCTGGTGTACGTCGGCACCCATCACATGGCGTTGCAGGCCTTGCAGGACGGGCGCGTCGATGCCGCCTTCGTCGCCAGCGCGCGCCGACGCCTACCTGGCCAGCCACGCCGAGTACGCCGGGCTAGAGCGAATGATGAACGCGGCACTGGAGCCACGCTGAAAGATTCAACTTTCACCAACGTCCGGTGTCCAAGCAGTGACAACACAGTCATTGCGGAGGTTATTCATGGCGATTCGCGCCACCTTGCTGATTCCCTGTCTGGCCTTGACCCTGGGCGCCTGTGTCGGCGCTTCGCCAGATAAACCGCCACCCAAGACCATGCCCGTCAATCTCGAGCAGTATCAGGGCAAATGGTACGAACTGGCACGCCTGCCGATGTTCTTCCAGCGTGACTGCGTGCAGTCCGAGGCCAATTACCAACTGCGCGAAGATGGCCAGGTCGATGTCACCAACCGCTGCCGTGACGAAGACGGCGAGTGGCAGCAGGCGACCGGCATCGCCCAACTGCAGCAACCCGGCCAGACCGACAAGCTGTGGGTGAGGTTCGACAACTGGTTCAGCAAACTGGCGCCCAATACCGCCAAGGGCGAATACTGGGTGCTGTACCACGATCCGGACTACCGCGTGGCCGTGGTAGGCCACCCGAATCGCGAGTACCTGTGGCTGCTGTCACGCACCCCGACAGTGAGCGAACGCACACGCAACCAGTTGCTCGAAGTCGCTCGCCAGCGCGGCTACGACACCCGCGAACTGATCTGGCGCCAGCCCGACTGAGGCCTGCGGCTCAGCGCAGGTCCTGGGTCACCTGTCCGACCGCCTGCACCACGCGGCGTGCGCCTTCCTGAATGTCAGTGATGGCGCTGCCCGCCTGGCCTGCGAGGGTCAGCCCGACCCCGGCCTGCTCGCGGCTGTTTTCGATCTCCACCACTGCCTGATCGGCCAGTTGCTGGTTACGCGCCACCACCGCGACGATCTCTTCGGTCGCCGCGCTGGTGCGCGCTGCAAGCTGGCGCACCTCATCGGCGACCACGGCAAACCCACGCCCCTGCTCGCCCGCGCGGGCCGCTTCGATGGCAGCGTTGAGCGCCAGCAAGTTGGTCTGCGAGGCGATGCTGCCGATGGTCTGCACGATCGAACTGATGACCACCGACTGCTTGCCCAGCGCCTCGATGGTGCTCGAGGCGCTGTGCATCTGATCGGCCACCGCCTGCATCGTCTGCACCGCTTCCTGCACCACGCTCGCCCCCTCGCGGGCACTGACGTCGGTGTTGCGCGACACCTCCAGGGCCATTTGCGCAGCGCGACGGATAGCCTGCTCCTTGCGCACCTGGTCGGTGATCACCGAGGCGAACTTGATCACCCGGCTGATCTTGCCCTCGGCGTCGTAGACTGGGTTGTAGCTGGCCTCCAGCCAGACTTCCTGCCCACGGCTGTCCAGTCGGCGGAAGCGCCCAGCGACATAGCGCCCGCTGTTGAGGGTCTTCCAGAACTCCGTGTAGGCCGGTGTCGCCGCTTCATCGGCCGGACAGAACAGGCGGTGATGCTGGCCGACCACGCGCTCCAGCGAATAGCCCATGGCCTCGAGAAAGCGTTCGTTGGCCGTGACGATGTTGCCGCTCAGGTCGAACTGGATGATCGCCGTCGAGCGGAACAGCGCGTCGATGAAGGCTGTGTTCTCAAGGCGCTGACCGACCTCGGCGGACACCTCGCTGCCGTAGCCCTGCACATAGTCCAGGCGTCCGTCCTCGCCGCGCACTGGCAACCACTTCAGGCGTAGCCAGACCATGTGGCCGTCGGCGCGCAGGAAACGATAGTCGTCGGCCACCGGCTCCAGCCGTGATATGGCCTGGGTGAACTGCCGGTAGCAGGGCAAGGTTGTCACGTAGCCGGGGACGATATCGCTCAGCGGCCGCCCGATCAGCGCCCTCGAGGGTTGTGCAAGCGCGGCGGCGCATGCTTCGTTGCAGGCGATGATTCTCAGGTTGGCATCCAGACGCAGGGCCAGGCTGCCTTGCTCCAGTTGCTCGAGCACCGCACGCAGGCGTTTGACCTCGGCCTCGCTTGCCGCGAGCCGAGCTTTGATTTTTCGATCGAACATGGGACACCTTGCGAACAGTTGTGTGGTAAAGCACTCACGCATCCTGCAAGCCAGCTTCCCTGGTGGCCGTCAGGCCCCGGATTCCGTGGGCCCGTCACTTTCAAACGAGAATGTGATGCAGCATCTCAGGAAAGACCGAGAGCCGCTATCAAAGTGCTATTAGCCGTTACAAAATAACGTTCTTATCCGATGAACGGTTGTGTGACGTTGGGGTTGGCTGGAGGGATTCGTGGGGGCGGACAGGTGTTCGCCCCCACACAACCCCCTCGAAAGAAATAGCGCCTACACCCCCCGCGCCACCTGCCACAGCCGTGCGATATCCCCCGCCCGCGCCTCGAGCAGCGTCCCGGCCTCGGCACAAGCGCGCTCGAGCGTCATCGGCCCGCTGGTCACAGCGAACGCGGCATCGATGCCGTGGGCATACAACGCCTCGTAGCCCTCCCCCAGGGTGCCGGCAATCACCACCACCGGCACACCATGACGCTTGGCCACGCGGGCTACGCCCATCGGGGTCTTGCCGCGCAGGGTCTGGGCATCGAAACGTCCTTCGCCGGTGATCACCAGGTCCGCGCCCCGCACCAGCCCGTCCAGCCCAGCGAGCTCCGCCACCACTTCAACTCCGGGACGAAAACGCGCGCCCATGAACGCCTTGGCCGCAAAGCCCATGCCGCCCGCCGCACCGCAACCAGGAAACTCACGCACATCCTCCCCCAGCAACTGCGCGCAGTGGTCGGCAAAGTGCCCCAGGGCCTGGTCCAGCAGCAGCACCTGCTCAGGCGTGGCGCCCTTCTGCGGGCCGAAGATCGCCGAGGCGCCGTTGGGGCCGCACAAGGGGTTGTCGACATCCGCCGCCACCTCGAACTGTACCTCGGCCAGACGTGGGTCGAGGTCGCTGGCGTCGATGCGTGCCAGTTGCGCCAGGGCCAAGCCGCCCTCGGCCAGTGCCTGGCCTTCGCTGTCCAGCAACCGCAGCCCCAGCGCCCGCAGCATGCCGCTGCCCGCGTCGTTGGTGGCGCTGCCGCCGATGGCCAGCACGATGCGCTGCGCACCTGCCGCCAGGGCTGCGGCAATCAGCTCCCCGGTGCCCCAGGTGCTGCTGCGGCAGGCATCGCGCTCACCGCTGGGCAGCAACTGGATACCACTGGCCTGGGCCATCTCGATCACGGCGGTACGGCTCTGCGCCAGCCAGCCCCAGCTCGCCTCCACTGGCGCCCCCAGCGGACCGCGCACCACCTGGCGGCGCTGCTCGCCCTCGGTGGCCGCGACGATCGCCTCCATGGTGCCCTCACCGCCATCGGCCATCGGGCACTCGACACGCTCGGCCTCGGGCCAGACCTTGGCCAGCCCGGCGCTGATCGCCCGGGCGACACCGGCGGCATCGAGGCTGTCCTTGAACGAATCGGGGGCGATGACGACTTTCATGGGGAATCTCCTGGTCCTGTTAGCCCGCATGCTGACAGTTGCGCGCCAGAGCGGCCTCGGTCGGATGCACAAAACGCCCGACCGGTTGTTTGGGCAAATGCCTTCGCCCGGTTCCCCAGGCTCACTCGGCAGGCAGCAGCTGCAAGCCCAGGTACAGGCTCAGCATCCCCTCCAGACGCAGCGGATCCACCTCGCCCAGTTCAGCGATACGCTCCAGTCGATAACGCAGGCTGTTGCGATGGATCCCCAAGGCATCGGCGCACGCCTGGCTTTGTCCGTCATGGGCGCACCAGGCGCGCAGGGTGGCGAGCAATTGCCCGCTGGCATCCTTGGCGCGGATGCGTTGCAGCGGTTCGAGCAATTCGTCCAGGGCGTCGTCATTGCGATGACGCCAGAGCAACGCCGGCAAGCGGTAGCGCGACAAACTCAGCACGCGCTCGCCGGGCACTATCTCGCGGCCATAGGCCAACAAGTCGCGGACCCGGCGATAACCTCGTCGCAACTGCTCCAGGCTCTGCGCCACGCTGCCCAGGGCCAGGCGCTGGACCTGCCAGCCATGGCGCTGCAAGCGTTCGATCAGGCGCACCTCGTCCAGCGCCACGGTTGCCGGGCGGCACCAGAGCAGCGATTGACGCGCCGGGCTGACGCACCAGCTGTCCGGATAACGGCTGCTCAGCCAGGCCGACAGCACTTCGCCCGGTGGGCCGCCCTCCAGCTCGAACAGGCAAGGCACCCGCGCCAGTTGTGGCTTGAGCCCCAGTTGCCGGGCTTCGTCCACCAGCCGGGGTGAATCGCCACTGCCGCCCAGCAGCAGCGCCAATAGATCGTCGCAGCGCTGCCGGCGCCACTGCTGTTCGACCTGCAGGTGACGCTGGGCCAGGAGCATCTCGGCGGTCATGCGTACGAGCTCGCCATAGGTGCGCAGTTGCTGCGGATCGCCGGTCAGGCCGAGCACGCCGATCAGTCGGTCGTCGAGCATCAACGGCAGGTTCACCCCCGGCTGCACGCCCTTGAGGCACTTGGCCGCCTCGCTGTCGAGCTCGACGATACGCCCATTGGCCAGGACCAGTTGTGCCCCCTCATGACGAGTGTTGATGCGCTCTGGCTCGCCGCTGCCCAGGATCAGGCCCTGGCTGTCCATGACATTGACGTTGCACGGCAGGATCGCCATCGCCCGGTCGACGATATCCTGGGCCAGGTCGTGGTCTAGCTCGAACATGTGGGTTCCTTGCAGTGGCAGACTTTGTTCCGCAGCACAGCCGTGCGTGCCCTACGCTGTGCAAAAGCACAAAGACAGCGGCGCCCTGCTCGCCGAGACTCGTTTCAGGCGAGCGCCGGGACAGGCGCCGCGTGACAACCATAACAACAGAGAATTTCATCATGGCACACAGCCCTGCCCCTGACCAAGGCCAAGACCCCAGCCGCAATGCGCTGTACCGGCGCATCACCCTGCGGTTGATCCCGTTCATTTTCATCTGCTACCTGTTCAACTACCTGGACCGCGTCAACGTCGGTTTCGCCAAGCTGCAGATGCTCGACGCACTGAAGTTCAGCGAGACCATCTACGGCCTGGGCGCCGGGATCTTCTTCATCGGCTACGTGCTCTGCGGCCTGCCCAGCAACCTGGCGCTCAACCGCTTCGGCCCCCGGCGCTGGATCGCGGTGATGATGATCGCTTGGGGCACGCTCTCGACCTGCCTGCTGTTCGTCACCACGCCGATGGAGTTCTACGTGCTGCGCCTGTTCACCGGCGCCGCCGAAGCCGGGTTCTTCCCCGGCGTGGTCCTGTATCTCTCGCGCTGGTTCCCGGCTGATCGGCGCGGGCGCATCATGGCCCTGTTCATGTCGGCGATTCCGGTCTCGGGCCTGCTCGGCGGGCCGTTCTCCGGCTGGATTCTCGACCACTTCGCTGCAGGCCAGTACGGCCTGGCGGGCTGGCAGTGGATGTTCCTGATCCAGGGCTTGCCGACCGTGGCGCTGGGCATACTCGCGGTGTTCCTGCTCAGCGACGGCTATCAGAAGGCCGCCTGGCTGTCGGACAGCGAGCGCCAACTGATCGCCAGGGACCTCGCCGCCGATGCCGCGAGCAAGCCGAGCACCACCGGCGACAGCGTGCTGGCCGTACTGACCAACCCACTGATCTGGACCTTCGGCTTCGTCTACTTCTGCATCCAGAGCGGTGTCTATGCGATCAACTTCTGGCTGCCCTCGATCATCAAGAACCTGGGCTTCGACAGCCCGTTGCTGATCGGCTGGCTGAGTGCGATCCCCTACCTGCTGGCCGGGGTGTTCATGATCCTCGTCGGCCGCTCGGCAGACCTGCGCAACGAACGCCGCTGGCATCTGGTGGTGCCCATGCTGATGGGCGCCATCGGCCTGCTGATCGCGGTCAACTTCGCCAGCAACCCGACCGTGGCCATCCTGGGCCTGTCCATCGCCACCATGGGCGCACTGACTGGCCTGCCGATGTTCTGGCCGATGCCGACCGCGCTGCTCAGCGCCAGTGCCGCTGTCGCGGGCCTGGCGATCATCAACTCGGTGGGCCAGATGGCCGGCTTCCTGAGCCCGTATCTGGTGGGCTTCATCAAGGACCAGACCGGCTCGACGGACGCGGCGCTGTACTCGCTGGCGGGCGTGATCGTGCTGGGCAGCCTGGTGGCCCTGCGCGTGTCGCGCGCCGGGGCACTGAACGCCGCACGGGCCAACTGAGGCCTGCGGGCCGCGTGAATCAAGGCTGCTGGAACTGCCCCAGGTACCGTTCCAGCACCGCCTTGTCACCGCTGCCATCGCCCGCCACCTGCCACAGCCGCCGCTCGATGCCCTGGGCCAGCAGGTGCCCCACCGCCGCCTCGATGGCCGACAGCACGCACAACTGTGCCGGCTCGTTGGTGGTGTAGCCCACCTCCGCTTCGAGCAGTTTCTTGAACTCGATGAACTTGAAGACCCCGGCGCTGCGCCCCACCGAGTAGATGGTCTTGCTGGTCATCACGTTGGCCAGCACCTGCCCGGTGCGCACATCCACCGCACGCAGGTTGACCGTGACCTGGTCGACCCGATACTCGCGGGCGATGTCGATGCCCAGGTAGCGCGCGCCTTCACCGCCGCTGCGCACGTTGGTGTCGTAGGCGATGATGCCGCCCTCGAGCATCAGGTTGGCCGCCTGCAGCGGCGGCAACTCGCCCTGGATGTTCTCGGCCACGTCGGGCTTTTTCTGCGAGGCACGGATGATCTTGCGTTCGGTCAGCAGGTTCTGCAGCCCTTCGCGCTCGAGCACCACGAACCAGCCGCTGGCGTTGAGGGCATCCATCAGCATGCTCGCCGCGCCCTGGGTCACGCTGGTGGAAAACGAACTGGCCGGGGTCGGCTTGTACTGCCCGGTCTGATCGCGGAAACCGTACACCACCGCCATCAGCCGGCCCTTGGGACGCGGCATCTTGAGCAGGTCGTAATAGGTCGAGGCACGCGGGGTCAGGGTCGGTGTTTCGGCGTCCTGCTCGGCAGGCATCGGTTCACGCAGGCCGCAACCTTGCAGGGTGGCGAGAATCAGCAGTGTGCTCAGCAGGCGTTTCATGGCATGTCTCCCCTGTTGGCCAGTCCCTCTCAGGGGTTCAGGCCGCTGACCTCGATGATCGAGATTTCCCCGGTGGCACGGTCGGTGACGCGGATGCTCAGGGCACCGGAGTCATCGATCACATCGACCAGGAACGAATCGGTGGCCAGGCTGCCGGCCCGGCCATTGTTGATGTTGTCGAGCAACTGCGAGAGCAGCCGCGACTCGAGCTGGTTGCTGAAGCGTTCCAGGGCCGTGGTGCCGGAAAACGCCGAGCTGCGGCTCTTGAGGCTCGGGTCTTCGTGATCGTTCTGCGCCTGAGCGTTGTTGAGCAGCCAGGTGCCGTTGAGCGGGTTGCCACCGAAGGCCGGGTTGACCGGGGTGTAGACCAGCTCCGTGGCCTGCGCCCCGAAGGCCGTTGCCAGCAGGCAGGCGGCGATGCTGCGTGAAATGGCGGTGTTCATAGCTCGTCCCTCTCCAGATCGGTGGTGTCCTGCAGCAGACGTTGCAGCTTGCGCTGAATGATCTGCTGGCGGACCAGGTCGGCGGCCGCGATGGCCTCGTCGTTGAGCTGCGTGGTGTTCGGTGGCAGGAAGCGCCGGTACAGCACCTCGCGTTCGTGCTCCACGGTCACCAGGCTGCCCCAGCGCGCATCGGGTCGTTCGCGCACCACCAGGTTGAAGTCCAGGCGGCTGGTGGCACGCAAGCGGTCGGTGAACACGGAGTAGAAGTCGTGGCCAATGTGCGAAATGGTGTTGTCGACGATGAAGCCCATCATTTCGTCCTCGCTGCCGGCCCGTGCCGCAGCCTGGGCCAGCGACAGCGCCAGGCACAGGGCGATGGCCAGGCGCTTCATGGCGCCTCTCCCGGGCCGCTGTGCCGACGCGGGCCAGTGCCGCTCTCGGTGAAGGCCTGTTCGGCGACGAACTGCCAGTCGCTGTAGTGCGCCAGCCCCTCGAACCCCGACCACTGCGCGCTGAAGCCGCTGCGCTTGATCGGCGCGGCCTGCGAGCGGCTGTACACCCCGGTGATTCGGCCGTCGATCGCACGCATCAGGCCCCAGTCCTCGCTGGCGCCGATCGGGTCGCGGTACAGCCGGCGGATATGCCGCTGCGGTGCCGGGAAGCGGTTATCCTCCAGCAGCTCGGCCAGATCCTGCGGGTACTGGGCCAGCCCCGGCGAGGCGCGGTAGTAGCTGCGCAGCGCCTGGGCGTACTGGCCGCCGACCCACAGCAGCTGGCGCTCGCGCTCGCGCTGGGCGCTGGTGGCCCACAACGTGCCGGTGGCGGCCAGGGCCAGGGTGCTGGTGGCGATCAGCAGCAACACGCCCAGGTAGGTGAAGCCGGCGTTACCACTCGGCATAGAGGCTGCCATCACGCGCCCTCCCCGTTGCCCCGCTCTTTATGTCGGCGACACCACCGGCCACCCCCTCGGGGGGTGGCACCAGCTGCCAGGCATCGCGGCGCTCGCTGACCGGATCGACCGGGGTGTTGCGCAGGTAGCGCTGCTCGACCAGTTGTTCCAGCGACTCGGGATAGCGGCCGGTGTCGCCGTAGTAGTGGTCCAGAGCCTCGCGCAACACGGCCAGGCTCTGGCGCAGGGTCGCCTCGCGGCTCGCCTCCAGGCTGTTGAAGTAGCGCGGCATGGCGATGGTCATCAACGTCGCGATGATCGCCATCACCACCAGCAACTCGATCAGGGTGAAACCGCGGTTGCGTTTCATGGCCATCACCATTGCCCGTAGGGGGTGCCGTCCAGGCCCTTGCCCGGCGCCTTGGAGTACACATCGAACACGTCCTCGCCTTCACGCGGGTTATCGGCGCTGCTGTCGTACGCGCGCAGGCCCCAGCCGCCCTGGTCGTCGCGCCGCGCCTCGCGCAGCGGATCGCGAGGGATGCGCCGCAGGAAATAGAACTTCGCGCCCTTGGCGCTGCGCACGTCGCGCACGCCTTCGACCAGCACCTCGAGGCTCGGTGGGTAGCCACTGGCGTTCAGGCGCTTCTCGATGTAGCCGGCGTCGAAAGCGCGCTTGTAGGCGTCGATGGCATCGCGGATCTGGTACAACGCCTCGCGCAACTGCTGCTCCTTGTTGCGCCGCACCAGGGTTTCGGCCATGGGCGCGGCCATGCTGGCGAGCAACCCGAGCAGCGCCAGGGTGAGTACCACCTCGATCAGGCTGAACCCCTGCTGGCGGCGTTTCATGGCCGCGGGCTCCGAGGCACCACCGCCATCTGCCCCTCGATCACCGGCGCAGCCTCGCTGGGGGTATCACTGGGCACGACATCGGCTGGCAGTGGCTGCGCCAGTTGGCGGACCTGCAGGGCCGACTCGGTGCCGGTGGCGAACTCCATGTCCGACGGGCTCTGGTAAGGCAGGTTACGCACGATGCGCGGGGTGATCGCCAGCACCAGTTCGGACTTGCTCATGTCATCCTTGTTGCTGCCGAACAGCCGGCCCAGCCCCGGAATGTCGCCAAGGCCCGGGATCTTGTTGCCGCTGGCGTTATGGTCGTTGCGCACCAGGCCTGCCAGTACCTGGGTCTCGCCATCGTGCAGGCGCAGGCTGGTCTGGGCGTTGCGGGTATCGACCTGGACCGGGATGGTGCCCTGACGGGTCGGCTCCAGCGGCGTGGCATTGCTCACTTCCAGCGCCACCTTGATCGCCACTTCGTTGTTCAGGTGCACGGTCGGCTGGACTTCGAGCTTCAGGCCGACATCGAGGTAGGTCACGCTCTCGGTAATGACCGGCCCCTGGGTAGACGGCACCGAGGTGGCGCTGATGATCGGCACCCGCTGACCGATGTGGATGCGCGCCTGCTCGCGGTTGCTGACGCGGATCACCGGGCTTGCCAGGGTGTTGATGTCCTTGTCCTGGGCGTTGATCTTGGCCTGCGGCGAAGGGGATATGGTGATGCGGCTGGAGTTGATCCCGCGCAGCTGGTCGAGCACACCCACCGCGCTGCCGTCGCTGTTGATCACCCCGAAGGTGTTGGGCCATTGCAGGCCGAGGTCGAGGATGCGCGAACGCGCCACCTCCATCACCTCCACTTCCAGCACCACCTCGGGGTTGGACTGGTCCTGGGACTGCAGCAGCTTCTCGGCCATGCGCACGGCATCGGGGGTGTCGCGCAGGGTCAGGGTGTTGAGGCGCTCGTCGACGAATACATCCCGGGTCTTGAGCAAAGTCTTGACCATGTTCAGCGCGGTGTTGGCATCGATGCTGGTCAGGTAGAAAGTGCGCATGACCAGTTCCTGATAGTCCTTGGTCTTCTGCGGCGAGTCGGGGTAGACCAGCAGGGTGTTGTCGTTGACGATCTTCTGGCGCAACTGGTTCTGCTCCAGCAGCAGGGCCACGGCGTCCTCGATACGCACCTCGCGCACGAAGATCGTCGCCTTCATGTCCGGGCGCAGATCCTTGTCGAAGATGAAGTTGATCCCGGCGACCTGGGCCAGCACCTCGAAGATGGTCTTGAGGTTGGCATCGCGAAATTCCAGGGTGACCGGGCGCTCGAGCTTGCTGCGCAGTTGCGGGAAGGGTTGGGCAGTACGGGCCTGGACGTTCTCGATGTCGCTGCGCAGGATCTGGCCCTTCTGGTTCTGCGGGTCCAGGCGCAGCACTTCGCGCATGTAGCGCTCGGCGCCGAACAGGTCGCCTTGGCGCAAGGCCGCCTGGCCGAGGGCAACGCGGTCGTCGAGGGTGCGGATCAGCTCCAGTTGGCGCAGCCCTTCCTGGGCGCGGCGATTGTTCGGCTCCAGGGTCAGGACCCGACTGTAGCCCATGCGTGCACCGGCGAAGTCGTGGCGCACGCGGTCACTGTCGGCCTGGGCCAGCAAGGCCTCGACCGCCTGCTGGCGACCGTGGGCCAGGGCGATGTTGAGTTCGGTGTCACGCGGATCTTCACGCAGGGCCTGTTCGAGCAAGGCGATCCCGGCTTCGTACTGGCCTTCCTTGATCAACTCGGCGCTGTCCTTGCGCGTGCCACTGGAGCCACAACCCGCCAGGGCCACGCACAGGGCCAGGAGCATGAACGGGGCAGGCTTGCACAGCTTCGACGGTTTCATGGTGCGCTCCCCACAGACAAGGTCTGCGACTGGTGCAACGGCAGGTAGACCAGGCTCAGCTCGCTGGCCGAGACCCGGTCGAGGCGGTAGGTGTCCTCGATCACATCGCCCTGGCGCACGACGTAGAGCTTCTCGCCGTTCTGCAGGAAGATCTGCAGGTCGTCACGGTCGTCCAGGCGGCCGACGAACTGGAAAGGCAGGGCCGGGGCACTGGCGGCTACCGGGGCTAGCGGTGCCGGGGCGATGGGTTGCTCGGTGACGCTGGCCAGGGTCGGGGCGGCGGCCCAGCGCTGGGCGGGGAACAGGTCGCCGGAGGCGGGGGCAGTGCCGACGCCATCGCGGGACAAGCCCGCTCCCACAGCGGGCGTGTCATGCGCAGTTGCCTGTGTGGGAGCGGGCTTGTCCCGCGATAGCGACACCCCCTCCTCCCCGCCGAACCAGTGCCCCGGCGCCCACGCCAACAGCGCGCTCACACCGAGGAAACCCGCCCACATCACTACGCGCTGAGTGTTCATCACGACCTCGACAGGTAAAGGGTCATGCGCACGCGACCGTTGAGTTCCCGGTCACCAATGCGTTTGCGTTGCAGCTCCAGGTCTTCGAGCACCAGGGTCGGCAACTGGCCGAGCAGCGCCTGGAGAAAACCGCGGATCTGCGGGTAGCTGCCGCGCACCGGCAGGACAATCTGGTAGCGCACCAGCTGGGTCTTCGGATCGATACCCAGCGCGTACTCGCCGCGGGCCAGGCTGATGCGTTCGGCGCTGGCAAGGTGGTACAGGCGCTCGATCAGCGCGCTGGCCTGGGGCTGACCGGGCAGTTGCTGGCGCAGGCTGTCGAGGGTCTGCTGCTCGGGCTTGGCGGCAATCTTCAACTCGCCTCGTCCCAGGCGCTGTACCTGCACGCTGGCATCGGCCTCGCTGGCGCGCAGTTCGCGCACGGCCTGCCACTGAGGCAACACCACGGCGACCGCCATGATCAGCGCGAGCACTCCGGTCAGCAGTGCGGCCAGCCCTGCCCGACCCATCGCGCGCAGGCGTTCATGAAGAATCAGGCTAGGGACGCGCATGACCGGTCTCCCAGGTGGCGGTGAGGTTGAAGCGCACCGGGTGTTCAGCCTGGCCGGCCAGCACTTCGTGGTTGAGCAGCGACACATCGCGCAGCTCGGCGCTACGCTCCAGGCGCTGGTGGTACTGCAGCATCGCCTCCAGGTTGCGAGCCTCGGCGCTGATGCGTACCTGGCCCTTGCGTGCATCCGGCGTCAGGGCCAGCAGCGCGACGTCTTCCTGGGGCATGGCCTCGAGCATGGCGAACAGTTGCTCCCAAGGCCGTTGCAACTGCAGCGAGACACTGCGCATCTGGGCCAGTTGCTCAGCCTGTTCGCGACTGGCGGCACTGGTCTGCGGCGCGGCGGTGGCCGGGCGCCGGCCGAGCTTTATTTCCAGCTCATGGACGCGACCGTCCAGCGCCAGTTGTTCGTGCTGCAACTGCTGGTGCAGTACCAACAGCAGCGCCACCACGGCACTGCCCAGGGCCAGCAGCGACCAGGCCAGTGCGCTGCTGCGCCGGGGTTGGAATTCCAGGTCGAGGCGGCGCATGTCAGGCCACCGCCCGCCACATGGCGTGCAACGGGTCAGCGTCGCCTGCCGCTGCGCACAATTGCACCGCGCCCAGTTCGGCGATGTCTGCGCGCCCTGGGGCATGCAGGTAGACCTGTGGCAGTGGCTCGCCGTACAGCTCGCAGGTGCGTTCGATCAAGGCCTTGAGCGCCTGGTCGCTGTCGGCGCAGCCCTGCGCCAGCACCTGCTGCCAGGCACCACCGGCAGCCAGCAACAGCACGCTGCGCCGGGGTTCGGCGAGGACGAAGAGAAAATCGCCCTGGCCCAGCTGCGCCGAGCAACGGTTATAGGCCGCCATCAAGTACGGCTGCACCGAACGCAGCCTCAGGTGGCTTTGCACACCCAGCGCCTGCAGCCCCTGCAGCAGGGCCTCGGGCAGCGCGGTGGCGATGCGCGCAGCACCGGCAGGCTCCGGTGAGAGCACGATGCGCCAGTCGTCCAGCGGCTGGCCGTAGAGGCTCTCGAAGCAGGCCCGGGCATAGGCCTGCAGCTCCCCCGGGTGGCCGATGGCATCGCTCCAGGGCACCAGGCAGAAACGGCTGTAGCGCGCCGACAGCACCACCCGTAGTGCCGCCCCCCGAGGTGCATGTTCGGCCAGCAGTGCCGCCAAGGTGTCCAGCGCCGGCACCCAGGCCGGCTGGGTGGGGTCACAGGTGAAGTCGCGGCTGCCCAGCCATTGGTGTTGCCGCCCGTGCCACCGGCCCAGGCCGACACCCTCGGCACCGAGCACGGCGCAGTATCTGTCAGGATCAAGCAATGAATGTGACACGGTTGATCTCCTCGAGTGTGGTACGGCCCTCGCGGACCAGGTCCAGCGCCGACGCGCGCAGCAGGCGCAAGCCGCGCTGGCAGGCCAGTTGCCTGATCTGCGAAAGCGGACGGCGTTCGACGATCATCTGCCGCAAGTCATCGTCCAGGTGCAGCAGCTCGGCAATCGCACTGCGCCCGCGATAGCCGCTGCCACGGCACTGGCCGCAGCCCTGGGCGCGGACGAAGCGCCAGCCGTCGATACGCTCGCGGGTCAGCCCGGAGGCAGCCAGCAGCTCGTCGTCCGGGGTGTGCTCACGGGCACACTGCGGGCAGGCCAGGCGAATCAGGCGCTGGGCCAGCACGGCGTTGAGCGCCGAGACGAAGCTGTAGGGATCGACCTGCATCTGGCTGAAGCGGCCGATCACGTCGAACACGTTGTTGGCGTGGATGGTGGTGAACACCAGATGCCCGGTAAGGGCCGACTGCACGGCGATCTGCGCGGTGTCGGGGTCACGGATCTCGCCGACCAGGATCTTGTCCGGGTCGTGGCGCAGGATCGAGCGCAGGCCACGGGAAAATGTCAGGCCCTTCTTCTCGTTCACCGGTATCTGCAACACGCCAGGGAGCTGGTACTCCACCGGGTCTTCGATGGTGATGATCTTGTCCACGCCGTGGTTGATCTCGCTGATCATGGCGTAGAGGGTGGTGGTCTTGCCGCTGCCGGTAGGGCCGGTGACCAGGATCATGCCGTACGGCTCACTGGCCAGGCGGCGCAGGGCGCGCAGGGTGTCGTCGGCGAACCCCAGCGCCTGCAGGCGCACACCGCTGACCTGGTCGGAAAGGTCCTGCTTGTCGAGCACCCGCAGCACCGCGTCTTCGCCGAAGATGCTCGGCATGATCGACACGCGAAAGTCGATCTGGCGTTCGCCGATGGCGACCTTGAAGCGGCCATCCTGGGGCACGCGTTTTTCGCCGATGTCGAGTTCGGCCATGACCTTGATGCGCGAGATCACCTGGTCGGCGAAAGCGCTGCCGCTGGCCTTGCCGGCGCCGTTGAGCACGCCGTCGATTCGGTACTTGATGGTCAGGCCCTGGCCGGTCATGCCCAGGTGGACGTCGCTGGCATGCAGCTTGAGCGCATCGTAGAGCGTAGAGTTGACCAGCTTGACCACCCGGCTCTGGTCCTCGCTGATGCTGGTCAGCGACAGGCGCTGCAAGGCATCGCCTTCGACGCCGGTTTCGCCGTCATGGCCCAGGGCATCGACGGCGTGGAAGCTTTCTTCGTGGCGGGCAAGGAAGGTGGCAATGTCGGCGGCGTGCGCCAGGTACAGCGGCGCACCTTGCAGGCAATCGTCGATCCAGGCCAGGCGGGCGGGATCGAAGGGGTCGGCGAACACGCCGATCAGTTGACCGCCCTGCTCCACCATGACGAACTCGCGCTTGAGGCACTGGGCCAGGCTCACGCATTCGAAACGCGGCTGGCTGGCGAACAGGGCCTGGGTGTCGAGGCTCGGGTAATGGAGGGTTGTGGCCAGACGCTGGGTGAAGGCGGCCGGAGTATCGCAGGACAAACGCTCCAGGCAAGTGAGCAGGCGCTCGTCACCAGACGTGTTGCGGGCGCGGGCCAGCAGTTCGCGGGGGTATTGCAGGGCCCCCGCCAAAGGGCCGCTACTGACTGCATCAAAGGCTTCGGACATGGCCTGCGACTCCGCTCAGGGGCGCGTCGCAGGCTGAGGGAATGGCCGCGGGCGCCGCTATTCCCCGGTGAGCAGTTGGTCGTCGTCAGGTCCGGGCGGCTTGGCGCCGTTGCGTCGGCGTTCGGCCAGGACCCAGCTGCCATCGTACAACTGCAGGGGGAACGTCTGGTTCCTGCTCTGGCGTCGCTCGACGAACCCTTCGGCCGGATTGTCCGTCGCCCTGCGCTGGCGCTCGATGCCCATCAGGTCGAATACCGCACGGGCCAGTTCCGCCAGTGGGAACGGCTTGAACAGGACATGCGTGACACCCAGCTCGGCGGCGCGCTCACGGACCTCGGCGGTCGGATGCGCAGTGATCAGCACGAAGTGGCACTGCCTGTTCCTGCGTACGGTCTCCAGAACCTGAAACCCCTCCATGTCGGGCAAGCGATAATCCAGCACGATCACATCCGGTGCCTGACGCTGAGCCAGCTCGATCCCTTCGGCACCGTCGTGGGCAACATGGACGTCCAGGCCTTGCGCCTGCAGATACGCTTGCAGGTTCTGCGCAAGGGTCTGTTCGTCGTCGACTACCAAAACTCTGTTCACCAAGGTCCACTCCCATGAACTGCCCGGTTTCCCGGTCTGCGAAGTGCGGCCTTGTAGAGGCTTGAGCAGGCTTCGTGCCAGGCGTGAAAAGTCATGTCGCACCACGTGTAAGTCATTGATCTTGCTGTATCGACCCTATGACGCATGCCGGAGATTACCCACTTCCGGGGAGTCTGATAGCACTTTGCCTTGGAGCCATTCCCCACTGTTGGGGAACTGCCACTGTCGGGGCTCAGTCGGCGCGCTCCACGATAGCGGATTGGCGCAAACGTTGGCGCACCGATTGCCGCGCCTGGGCCTGCAACTGCGCGACAAGTGCATCCCTGGCCATGGCCAGGCCCTGTTCAGCTATGACTGAAGCATTAGCACTTTGGTTCTGCTGGCCTTGCAGCTTTTCTCGGTGCGCCTGGTAGAACGCGGCGATCTCGCCCTGGCTGGGCTCATCGACCTGGCTCAGGCGCGCGTAGACCTGCTGGGCGGCCATCTCATGACGAGTGTAGTCAGCGAAGCTCGCCCTATCGAAACCCGCCTCAACCAGGCGCCGCTCGAACACCGCCGGGCTGCCGAAGGCCGCCTCGAGCTGGCCGATCTGGGCCGACACCTGGTCGTCGCTGACCGTGATGCCCTGGCGTTGTGCCTCCTGCCACAGCAGCTCCTTGTCGATCAACTCGTCCAGCGCCTGGTCGCGCAGGCGCTTGTACAGCGTCGGATTGCGGATGCTGGTCAACGCCCGCCCCTGGGCCTGAAGGTACTCGCTGAAATAGCCTTCCAGGCGCACGACGCCGATCTCCACACCGTTGACCCGCGCCACCGCGAGATCGGCACGGCTCGCCTGGGCAAGCGCCAGCAGCAGGCACAGCAGCAGGATACGCATGGCGGGTTCCTCTCAAGGCAGGTCTGGCAACGGGCGGTAAGGTGCGACGGTGCTGAATTCCGGCCCCGGGAAGGTGACCGCCACCACATGGGCGCCCGCCAGGCCCTGTCGACGTCCGGGCCCAAAGCCCAGCGGCGGGGTCAGGCCGGTGTCGATGTCGTGCAGTTGCTCCAGTACCACGCGCAATTGCTCGCGGCTGGCATCGCGTCCCACCTGCTTCAACGCCTCGACCAGCAAGCGCCAGGCACACAGGGCCCCGACCTGCACCGAGGCCTGCCGCGGATCCAGCCCCTGGCGCTGTTGCACACCGAGTAGCACAGCACGTCCTTGTTCGGTCCAGTCATCGGGCACGAACGGGTAGCTCAACCAGACACGCTGCGACCATTGCGGCGACAACTGGCCGACGGCACTGGCCACCTGGCCGGATGCAGCAAACAGATAGGGGCTGCGCCCTGCCGCCTGCAGCGTGGCGGCGAGTTCGGCAAAAGCCTGCGCCCGCCCGAGAAAGACGATGCCCTCGCCCGCGATTGCCTGCCCCTGGAACGCCTGCACGGGCCCAGGCGCCCAGCCCATCTGCACCAGGCGCTGACGCAGGCGCTCGGCCGATGCCGACTGCCCGTCGCCGGCGTACACCACCTGCAGCGCATCAGGCGCCAGGCCCAGTGCGTCGCGCGCATGCCGGGCAACGCTGAGCAACTGCTGCACGGCGTCCGGCATCGGGTCGAACAGCAGCGCATTGCCGCCGCCACGCGGCGTACTGCCGATCATTGGCAGCCCCGCACGCTCCAGGGCGGTGCCATCGAGCAGCGGCGCCAGCGGTGCGACCAGGGCGAAGACCCGCTCCCGCTCGGCCAGGTACTGCAGCGCCTGGGTGCTACTGGCGGGGTCATGACCCGGGTCGGCGCTCACCAGTTGCACGCGCCGGCCATGCACGCCGCCCTGACGATTGAGCTGCTCGATGCCGTCTTCCAGTACCGCGCGCACCACCCGTCCTGCTTCGGCCAGCGGCCCGTCGTTCGGCAGCAGGGTGCCCAGGCGCAGGATGCCCTCCTCTACCCCCGGATCACGGTCCTCACCCAGCCGCTTGAGGTACGCGGTGAGGTTGCGCTGGTCGGCCAGGGTCAGGTCGAAACGCGGCATGGCCGAATCGAGGCGATTGCCGCCCGGATCGATGCCGCGCTGGATCGCCCGCGCCAGGCTGGCGTCATCGTAGGCCGGGTAGCGCCGGGCATTGCTCTGGCGCTCACCCTGCCCCAGGGCCAGGCGCTGCCAGTCCAGGTCAGGCGCACGCACGCCGCCCTCGGCACGGCCACGACCGTCATTGCCGTGGCAGCTGGCGCACGGCAGCACACTGGCCGGCACGCGCATGTCGCTGGCGCCGACCCGCGCGAACAATTGCGCATCGCTGCTGGAAAGCCCTTCGCGGTACAGCCGCCTGCCAGCGGCTTGCTCCGGCGTAAGGTCCAGCGCCTGCACCGGGCCGCAGAGGACCAGTGCCACGCCCAGCCACACCCGGGCCATTGCCGCACGGATGCCCATGGCTCACCGTCCCGACAGCGGCTGGGCCAGCAGTTGCAGACGCTGGGCGATGGCCGCAGGGGGAGCGTCAGGTCGGATCTTGCTCCAGCGCTTGCCTGCCACGTCGCCGGCAATCAGCTGGGTGGAGTGCTGCTCGGGGCTGGGCAGGAACTGCCCCAACCGCCCCAGCACCAGGTCGACACGGGCCTTGTCGCCGGTCAGGAACAGCCAGTTCGGCCCGTCCACACCCTGCTTCTCGGCGAAGGCCTTGAGCACCTCGGGGGTATCGTTGAGCGGATCGCTGCTGAGCGAGACGAAGGTCACCTGCGCCGCCAACTGCGGGCCCATCGCTTCGCGGACTTCGCGCAGCTTGCGGGTGATCAGCGGGCAGGCGTCGTTGCAGTGGGTGAAGATGACATTGAGCATCACCACCTTGTCCTTGAGCACGTCGCTGTAGAAACGCAGCTCCCGGCCATTCTGGTCCTTGAGCAGGGTGTCGGTGAACCAGGTCTGCGCATCACGGGTGCCTGCGCCGCTGGCCATGGTCGGCGGCGCAGGTTGTGGCTGCGGGGCATGCCCTTCATGGGCCAGGGCCATCGAGGCGAAGATCCACAGGCAGGCGCCGAGGGTCAGCCAGTCGAGGCTGCGCATGCCACCGTGGCGGGAGCTGAAGCTGCTCATGGCTGAACCTCCTGGCCGGCGATGGCGGTGCTCTTGGCATGGACCCGGCGGGCGCCCAGGCGATTGATCTCGGCGATCAGCACGTTGGGGTCGGTGAAGCCGTAGTAACGCGTCCAGTGACCGGTGCGCCCGTCACCGACCAGGATCAGCGGCGGATGCTGGGTCAGGTCGGCACTGAAGCTGCCCAGCCCCTTGAGGGTTTCGCTGATCGCGTAGGGCGAGCCGGTCAGCCAGCTCCAGCCCGGGCCATGCTGGAACGCCTTGGCGTAGCTCAGCAGGCGACTGGAATCGTCACGCTGCGGATCGACGCTGATCGACACCAACCGGATCTCCTCGCCCACCCGGCCGCCGAGTTGTTGCTGGACCTTGCTCATGATCGAGGACACCACCGGGCACACGGTGGTGCAGCTGGTGTAGATGAAGCCCATGACCACCAGGTGCTCGCCGACCAGATCCTTTTCCAGTCGCACCGGCATGCCGTTCTGATCGAGCAGCGAGACATCGGCAAAGCGCACGCTGGCCTTTTCCTGGCGTGCCACAGGCGCCGGTTCAGGCTTGCCGCCATGGTCGTGGCCGGCATGGGCGAAGGCCAGGTGGCTGGTCAGTGCCAGGCTCAGGGCAAGCAGTCCGGCGGCATGATTGCGGTTCATCGAACACTCCTGGATTCCCCTTGGGAAGCGGTGGACGCTGCGGCGGGCAACACGCGCAGGCTGGTGTAGTTTTCTTCGGCGAAGCGGCGCCCGAGGGTGGGCGACTGCACATGCAGGTACCAGGCACCGGCCTCGCCCAGCTGCAGCGAGGCCTGGTAGACACCCTCGCCCATGTCCTGGAACGGGACGCTGCGCGGCAACGACGAGGGCGCGAGGAAGTAGCGCAGGCTCAGGTCGCTCAGCCCGACACGCGGCATGCCGTCGTGACCGAGGATGCGCACCCGGGCGATGAAGGGGTGGCCCTGCAGGTGCGGCTGTTCGGTGCCGATGAATTCGGCATGCACGCCCTTGCGTCGGCTCGCCTGCGGCAGCGCGGCCACCTCGGTGCTGAAGCAATGGATGATCTGCGGCTGGTTGAGCAGAAAGGCCACATCGAAGGTGCCGGCCGCCGGCATCTTCACGGTCGAGCCGTACACCCCCGGTGCGAGCTCGCGCAGACTGCGGTCGATGACCATGGCCGCGCGCGCCTGATGGCCACGGTTGTTGTAGCCGGACATCGGCGCATTCATGCCCTCGGCGTAGAAGTAGGTGGTGTTGTCTACCGGATTGACCACGAACACCGAGTTGTCGTCCCGCGACACGCTCACCCCTTGGGCCAGCGGCAGGTCACCTGCCTGGCGCGGCGCAGCGGGTCCGGCCTCGAAGCCCTGGACGATCGGTGTGCGCCCTTCGCCGAGGCTCGACAGGTTGATCATGCTGACCTTGGGCGAGGCCAGGCCACGCACGTAGGCATAGCCCTTGGTGAAGGTCAGCTGGTAAGGCTCGGCGGCCACCGGAATACGGTGGATCAGCGTATCGGTGCTCGCATCGATCACCAACGCCTGGTTCTCCAGGGTGTTGAGGACGATACCGTAGCGCCCGTCACCACTGAAGCGCATCGGCCCCAGCCCCTGCTCGGCCTTGACCGTATGGCGCAGTTGATGGCTGCGCGCATCGATCACCCGCACCGTGCCCTCCTGGCCATCGACCACATAGACCGCCTGGGACAACGCCGAGTAGCTCACCGACAGTGGATGCGGGCCGACCTCCAGGGTCTTGAGCAGGCGCATGTCGGCGATGTCGATGACACTCAGGGTGCCGCCGTCGCGGTTGCTGACGAAGGCGAAGCGCGAGTCGCCGCTGAAGGCGATCTCATGATGGCCGGAGCCGGTGGCGAAGGATTTCAGCGTGCTGCGGCTGGGCACATCGATCACGGTGACCCCTCCCTTGGCTGGGTCCGCGCTGTTGTTGCCAACCCACAGGCGTCGCTGGTCCGGTTGCAGGGCGACGCGCACCGGCTGTTCGCCGGCCTCCAGCAGGGCCGTGCGGCGGAAGATCTCGGTATCGATCAGCGCCACCTGGCCGCGCTCGGGCAGCGAGACGAACACCTGCTTGTCGTCGCTGCTGGCCGCCCAGTCCATCGGCCGCCCCGGCAGGTCAATGCGCGCCAGGGTACTGGTGACACCGCCCACCGACACCGTCGGGTCGATCACGGTGAGGCTGGCATCCTTGTTCAGCACCAGCAGAAAGTAACTGTTGAGGTCGAGCAACGGCCGTGCGCCGATGCTGCTCTTGAGAAACAACGCGACCCGCGCCTTGCAACTGCTGTCGCGATCGCCCGTCGGCGCCGACTGCGCCGGATCGAGCCAGGCCCCCGGCGCCATGCCCGAGAGCGGTTGGCCGCTGGCCTGGTCGCTGAGCTTGAACCGCACGTTGGCGAAGCTGCCTTCACGCAGCTCGCCGCCGTCCATTGCCCGCGCCTCGAACTCCACGGTCACGCCCTCGCGGCTGAGCCGATGCAGGGCCTGCGGGTCGGCAGGCGCCTGCAGCAGTTCGCGGGGATCGCACCAGAGTTTCTCGTAGGCGACACCCAGGCCGATCAGCGCTACCCCCAGCAACAGCCCCAGGTAGGCGGGGCGAGTCTTCCTGTTCATGCGCGGTCCCCTCTTGCGGGATATGAGCACTCCCTGAGGGCAAAGCAAGCGTCATGCCATTGAGAAAACTCAACAAAATCATAATGTTATGAACAATACAGCAGCGACATCCATGTCCATCCCCCACCCGATTCCCCGATGCTGGGGCCTGGCTGAACGCTCAGGGCGCCGCCGTCACCGCTACGCCCTTGGCCTGGTCAGGGGTCACCACCTGGCTGAGGTCGATGTGACGAAAGTCCGGCTTGGCGCCCAGCCGTGCGTTGAAGCGCACGTTGAAGGTGAATGGATCGTCGGTCGGCACATCCAGCGCCTGGCCGTATGTGCGGGTGACGGCTGCGGCGTCATAGCCGAGCAACTTCAGCAGCGTGGGGTAGATGTTGTAG
Organism: Pseudomonas wayambapalatensis; assembly: GCA_014268975.2. GTDB lineage: Bacteria > Pseudomonadota > Gammaproteobacteria > Pseudomonadales > Pseudomonadaceae > Aquipseudomonas > Aquipseudomonas wayambapalatensis. The sequence continues at coordinate 3,399,658 of CP077096.1, forward strand.
TGGCTGGAGGCGTTGCGGTTCTGTGCCAGGTGCGCCTGCCAGTCCAGGGCCTTGACGCCCTCGCCCTGAATCACCACCAGCGGCACCAGCCCCTCCTCCATCACCGGCTCGCTGTCGCAGTGAGTGTTCAGGCCCGGATTGCCGCGCTCATGCAGGTCCTGCCCATGGTCGGAGGTATAGATCAGCACCGCCTGGCTCAGGTCGGCCTCGGCGAACAGGCGGCGGAAGAACTCACCCACGTTCCAGCCCAGCGTATTGCGGTACGCGTTGCGATACAGCACCCAGTCTTCGGGGCGTCCATCGAAGCCTTCACGCGTGCCGGTGTCGGCCACATCGGTGAAATGCCCGCGCGGCAATGCCGGCTGGTAGGTCAGGAAGGCGTCGGGGTATTTGTCGTGCACCGGGAAATGCGCGCCAACCTTGTTGATCACGATCAGTTGCGGCTGGCCATCCTTGAGCAGGCTGACCAGTTGCTCCAGCGCCGCCATGTCGCGCTGCACCACGGGAGTGTCATCGAACTGGACGAAGCGGTCGATGTCGCGCTTTTCGTTGTCGTCCATCAGGTTCTGCAGGTTGCCACCGGTGCGCTGGGCATCGATGTACACCGTGCCCAGCCCCGTACGCTTGGCGTATTGCCAGATCGACGGCTGGGTCGAGTTGATGCGCAGGTAATCGCTGCGGGTGCCGCCATAGCGCAGGGTGACGTTGGTGTCGGCGCTGCAGTTGGCCACCGAAGCGGCGTAGCCGTAGTTGAAGATACTCACCCCTGGCTGCGGCTGCAGCAGGTGAGTCGCCACGCCGGCTGGGGTATTGAGGTCCAGGTAGTTGCCCGAAATGCTTTCGTCGATGATCAGCACGATATCGCGCGCCATCGGCTTGCCGGACTGCGCCAGGCTCACCGGCTCGCGTGGGCCGACACGGTCGTGCAGCGCCTCGTAGCCGAACAGGCTCAGGTAAGCCAAGGGTGTGTACATCACTGGCAGGCCACGGGCACCCTCGCCGGCGCGGATGAACAGCACGCCGATCAGCAACGCCAGCGCCAGAAACGGCGCGACAACCGGCACCAGGCGCGGCAAGCGCGGCACAGGGCCCGGCCGCAAGCCCACACCCAACAGCACCAGCAGCGAGCTGAACGCCGCCAAGGTGATTGCATAGTGGTACTGCTCCAGTGCTTCCTGGATGAAGCCACCGGCATACACCATGGACACGAACGCACTATAGGTGAGGTAGGAATCGGTGATTCGCAGATAAGCATCGAAGAACAGCGCACTCACCGCAAAAGCCGCCGCCAGCGCCCAGCGCAGCCAACCCGGGCGAATCCACGCCGCCAGCAGCAGCCCCACCACCAGCACCCCGGCCACGCCCAGGTAAAGCAGCAACGGCAGGCCAAGACCCAGTGCTTCTATCCGCTCCCGGTAATAGCCATGAAAGCTCGCCAGGTAGATGAACAGCAGGGCCAGCTTGATCCATCCGCGCATGATTCGACCACTCCGGTCATGGGTTTCCATTCAAACCGTAGCAGTCCTGAAACAAATCACAAGGCGGAAATGTCAATTTTCCGGCGATATCGCAACGCCATATTCTGGCGCAAAAAACGTAACACGGTTGAGACGCTCTATCGTCATAAGCCCGCATTATTCGCGGCCTGCAACCGTTCATCAGTTCGTCGAACGGCCAACTGCCAGTAGCTTTCAACGCTAAACCCCGGATTGACAAAGGGTTGATGGCCAGTGGCCGTTTTGCTTGGCGTCTGTAAATGCGACGAAACATGCCATTGGTTTGACGCATTTCCCGCGAGCTGAGCTATACAGAAATCACACCACTGTTTCATACCTCTTACTCATCCATACGAGGCACGCCGACATGGACGTGAGCGTTTTTGGCACTGGCTACGTAGGACTGGTACAAGCGGCAGCGCTTGCCGACGTTGGCCACCGGGTCCTGTGCGTGGACGTGGATGCCCACAAGATCAACCAACTGCGCCAGGGCGTCCCGCCGATCAGCGAGCCGGGCCTGTCGGGCCTGCTGGAAGACAACATCAAGGAAGATCGCCTGCTGTTCAGTACCCAGGCCAGCGATGCGGTCAGCCATGCCGAACTGATCTTCATCGCCGTCGGCACCCCACCTGACGAGGACGGCTCGGCCGACCTGAGCCATGTGCTCGACGTCACCCGGAAGATTGCCGAGCTGATGGAGACCGACCGTACCCTGATCGTCAAATCCACGGTGCCGGTCGGCACTGCCGACCAGGTCGAGGCCCTTGCCCGCGCCGAACTGCAGCGCCTGGGCAAGGGCAAGTTGCAGGTGCGCGTGGTGTCCAACCCCGAATTCCTCAAGGAAGGCAGCGCACTGGCCGACTGCATGCGCCCCGACCGGATCATCGTCGGCACCCATGACCAGGTCGCCCACGACCAGCTTGCCGAACTCTACGCGCCCTTCTGCCGCAACCACGAAAAGCTGATGTTCATGGACAACCGCAGCGCCGAGCTGACCAAGTACGCCGCCAACGCCATGCTCGCCACGCGTATCAGCTTCATGAACGAACTGGCCAACCTCAGCGAGCACCTGGGTGCCGACATCGAGGCGGTGCGCCGCGGCATCGGGTCGGACCCACGCATCGGCTACCACTTCATCTACCCCGGCTGCGGTTTTGGCGGTTCATGCTTCCCCAAGGACATCAAGGCCCTGCTGCACACCGCCGAACACAGCGGCATGCCCCTGCGCCTGCTGCAGAGCGTCAACGAAGTCAACGACCGGCAGCGGCGCATCCTGTTCGCCAAGCTCCAGCAGCGCCTGGGCGGGCTGCGCGGCAAGTCCATCGCCCTGTGGGGCCTGGCCTTCAAGCCCAACACCGACGACATGCGCGAAGCACCGAGCCGCTACCTGATGGAAGCGCTGTGGGACGAAGGCGCCACCGTGCGGGCCTATGATCCCGAGGCGATGGACGAATGCCGGCGCCTGTACGGCTACCGCGACGACCTGCAACTGTGCGCCACCCGCGACGACACCCTGCAGGACGCCGACGCCCTGGTGATCTGCACCGAGTGGAAGAACTTCCGCGTGGTGGATTTCTCGCTGCTGGCCAGCAAGCTGCGCGCCCGGGTGATCATCGACGGCCGCAACCTGTACAACCCCGAGCAGGTCGCCGCCCACGGCCTGCACTACAGCGGCATCGGCCTGCGCCAGGTCGCACCCGACCAGAATGCCCCGCAGGTCGGCGCGCCATGAAAGTGCTGGTTACCGGCGCCGCCGGTTTCATCGGTGCCCACACCTGCCTGCGCCTGCTGTGCGACGGCCATGAGGTGCTGGGCCTGGACAACTTCAACGACTATTACGATCCGTCGCTCAAGCATGCCCGCGTGCACTGGGTGCGCCAGAGCGTCGGTGACTTTGCGCTGCACCGCCTGGACCTTGCCGACCGCGACGCCATGGCCCGGCTGTTCGCCAAGGAGCGCCCCGAGGTGGTGGTGCACCTGGCAGCGCAAGCGGGTGTGCGCTACTCGCTGCAGAATCCCCAGGCCTACCTGGACAGCAACCTGGCGGGTTTCCTGAACATTCTCGAAGGCTGCCGGCGCCACCCGGTGCAGCACCTGCTGTATGCCTCCTCCAGCTCGGTGTATGGCGCCAACCAGCGCACGCCGTACCGGGTGCAGGATGCAGTCGATCATCCGCTGTCGTTGTATGCCGCCACCAAGAAGGCCAATGAGGCCATGGCGCACAGCTACAGCCATCTGTTCGGCATCCCCTGCAGTGGCCTGCGCTTCTTTACCGTCTATGGCCCCTGGGGCCGCCCGGACATGTCGCCGATGCAGTTCGCCCGCGCCATCAGCGAAGGCCGGCCGATCCAGTTGTTCAACCATGGTCGGCACCAGCGCGACTTCACCTACATCGACGACATCGTCGAAAGCCTGGTGCGGCTGATGCCCTACCCGCCTCGCGCCGATGCGCAGTGGGACGCCTTCAGCCCCGATGCGGCCAGCAGCGCAGCGCCTTGGCGCCTGTTCAACATCGGCGGCCAACGCCCGGTGGAACTGCTCGACTACCTGGCCCTGCTGGAAAAACACCTCGGGCGCGATGCGGTGATCGAGTTGCTGCCACTGCAGCCGGGCGATGTGCTGGCCACCTGTGCCGATGCCAGCGCCCTGGCCCGGGTCACCGGCTTTACCCCAACGATTTCCCTGGATGAAGGGCTCGGGCGATTCGTCGCCTGGTTCAAGCACTACTACTCGCCCGCCACAGACGGCGAACCTGCAGGCGAGCAGTCGAAACAACGGAGGGTGATATGACAGGACAACCGAAAAGCGCCCAGCTACAGGCGCTGTACCAGGACAAACGCATGGACCCGGCGCACCGCCAGCGCATCGATGCCGCCATCCACATGCAAGGCCGCGGCTGGATGACAGGCCGGGTCGGTGGGCGCCCCTGGACCTTGTCGCGCACCAACCGCGTGCTGTCATGTCTGGCGGCGCTGACCCTGCTGTTGCTGCTGTCCCCGGTGTTCCTGGTGCTGGCAGTGATGATCAAGCAGTCCAGCCCGGGCCCGGTGTTCTTCGTGCAGAAACGCACCGGCTACCGCGGCCGCCTGTTCGGCATGTTCAAGTTTCGCACCATGGTCGCCAACGCCGAGGCGCTGAAGGACTCGGTACGCCACCTGAACAAGCACGGTGCCGACTCCATCGATTTCAAGATCGACAAGGACCCGCGCATCACCTCGGTGGGCAGTTGGCTGCGGCGCAGCAGCCTGGACGAGCTGCCCAACCTGATCAACGTCGTCACCGGCGACATGCGCCTGGTCGGCCCGCGCCCCACCTCGTTCAACGCCTACCGCTACAAGGACAACCACCTGGCACGGTTGTCGATCTACCCCGGCATGACCGGCCTCTGGCAGATCTCCGGACGCAGCAACATCGATTTTGACCAACGCGTAGAGCTTGACCTCAGCTACATCAACGAACAGAGCCTGCTGCTGGATCTGAAAATCCTGCTCAAGACCCCGTTCAAGGTTTTCACTGGCCACGGAGCAAGTTGAGATGGACGGTTCCACTTCTAGAAGCCTGAGTATCGCCAACCCGAGCGAGACCAACCTGACCGCCACTGTCCTCGACCTCGACCAGCGCACCCTGCTGCTGACCGCGGCCAACACCGGAACCGGCACCAGCACCAGCACCCTGGCCTTCGCCAGCCAGCTGGCGCTGATGAGCGCAGGTGCGGTGCTGCTGATCGACGGCAGTTCCAGCAGCAACGGCCTGAGCCAGCAACTGGGGCTGAACAAGCTGCGCGGCTACACCGACCTGTTGTTCGACGAGGACACCCCACCGCTGGCGCAGGACTGCGTGGTGCACCTGTCCGACCAGCCATTCGACGTGCTGCCGGTGGGCACCTGGAAGCGCGGCCGCGACCGCCTCGACCCCGAGCGCCTGCGCATCCTGCTGCGCCAGTTCGCCGCCCACTACCGCTTCGTGGTGATCGACGGCGAGGCCATCTACGCCAGCGCCGACAGCCTGGTGATCGGCACCCTGGTCGATGGCGTGATCCTAGTGGTGCGCGCCGAGGAAACCCGCAAAGAGGTGGCCCAGGCCGCAGTCCAGCGCCTCGAGCAAGCCGGCGCGCGGCTGATCGGCAGCGTGTTCAACAAGCGCAAGTACTACATGCCCAAGTGGCTGTACGACAACCTGTGAGAGGACGCACGCCATGATCGCCATGAGATACCCCTCGATTGCCCTGTGCGTGCTCGCCCTGGCCGGTTGCGCCAGCCAGGAAAGCCGCGAAATGCCGGTGCAGATCCTCACCGCGCCGCCGGCCGAGAGCCAGGCCACCGAAGTCGCCCGCCGCGAGCAGGTGCTGCGGCCACAGGACGTGCTGGAAGTGATCTTCCACGTCAGCAACCGCTCTGCCGGGGTGTACCGCATCCAGTCCGGTGACACCCTGGACCTCAACTTCATGGCCGCCAGCGGCCTGAACGGCCAGCAACTGGTGCAGCCCGATGGCAGCATCACCCTGCCATCCACCAACGCGTCGGTGCGCGTCGAGGGCCTGACCCCGAGCGAAGCGGAGAGCGCCATTCGCCAGGCCTACAACGACAAGCGCGTGTTCAAGCCCAACCGCGACCAGGTGACGGTGCGCGTGCTGAGCCCCATGACCGACGAGGTCAACCTGAAGAACGCCCTGAGCCACCCCGGCACCGGCATGAGCCGCGACATCACCGTGGGCAACGACGGCCGCGCGACCTTCCCGGAAATCGGCTCGGTGCCATTGCAGGGCATGACCGTCAACCAGTTGCGTGACTACCTCAACGAGCGCTACGCCAGCCTGCCCGGACGCATGAGCGTGGATGTGCTGCTCAAGTCCACTGCCGCCAACGAGATCTACGTGCTCGGCGAAGTCGGCCAGCCAGGCGCATTCCAGATCCGGCGTCCGGTGTCGGTGCTCGAGGCCCTGACCCTGGCCCGCGGCCCGACCCTGAAGGCCAAGCTCGGTTCGGTAGTGATCATGCGCCGCGAAGGCAACACCGTGCATGCGGTCAACTACGACGTCGACCAGGCCCTCTCCGGCGGTAGCCAGAAGCTCGCCTACCTGCAGCCCGAAGACATGCTGTACGTGCCCAAGACCAAGCTGGCCAGCGCTGCCGAGCTGTCCCGGCAACTGGCTGACGTGGTGCTGTTCCAGGGCTTTGGCTTCAGCTTCAGCTACCGCGTCGACAACAAAGAAAGCAACGACTGACCGGGGGACGGACCATGACCACGCAACCGAAAGAAAACTATGTGCATGAGTTCTTCCGCATCTTCTTCGCCAACCGCCAGTTGGTGAAAAGGGTGTTCCTGATCTTCGCGGTGATCGCGGTGATCCTGCCGCTGGTGCTCAAGCAGAGCTTCGACATCACCGCCGAAGTCATCGTGCAGTCCAAGAAGCTGTCGCAGAGTGACACCAGCTCCTCGCTGGCCCAGCAGGCGGACCAGTTCATCCCGCCATCGCTGGCCGACATGGAGACCGAGAGCAACATCCTGCGCTCGCCCACGCTGATCCGCCAGACCATCAGCCAGTTGCGTCAGGAAGGCCAGTACCAGGCCGAACCCGGCCTGCTGCGGCGCACCGTGATCGACCCGCTGCGCCATGGCATCGTCGATCCACTGCATCGCCTGCTGGGCAAGTCGGTGGCCGACGAGCGCGACACCCAGCTCGACGAGCTCACCGACCAGGCCGTCAAGGATCTCAAGATCGAGACCCTGCCCGGCTCCAACGTCATCTCGGTCACCTACAGCGCCGATGACGCGCGCCTCGGCACCCTGTTCGTCGCCCGCCTGCTGGACAACTTCCTGAAAAACCGCCAGGACCTGCAGTCCAACGAGCTGCCCGAGACCTTCTACGAGCAGAAGAAACTGCACTACCAGGCGCGTCTTGGAGACCTCGAGGGCCAACGCCTGGCCCTGCTGACGGCGATCGGCTCGTCCGATCCGAAAGAAGAGATCACCTTCCGCCTCAATGCGATCAACACCGAGGAACAGGCACTCAACCTGCAGCGCGACCGCAAGCTGGAGAACCAGCAGTGGCTCGACTACCTGCAGAGCAGCCTGGCGGCGGCGAGCAAGGCGAAGATGGCCGACTACGCCTTCCCCTACACCTTCACCACCACGGTCGACAACGTCGCCTTCGAAGACCGCGAGATCAAGCAACTGGGCGAGCAGCTGACCACCCAGCTGGCACGCTACAACGGCGATGCCACGGTGTTCCAGCCCGGTGCCGAGCAGATGGTCATGGCGCGTCAGCAGATCGCCCAGCTGCGCGGTCAGTTCCTCAAGATCGTCGAGAACCGTATCCGCGAACGCCAGCAGGACCTGGCCGTGACCCAGCAGGTGATCGATCAGAAGACCCAACGCATCGATGAGTACAAGAACCGCATCACCGAGCTGCGCGAGACCCAGAGCAAGACCCGCCAGCTCGACACCGAGATCGATGCCCTGCACAAGGCCTTCTCCACCTATGCCCAGCGCTATGAAGAAAGTCGCGGCCAGGGCCTGCTCGATGGCAGCCAGTCCAACGCGCGGATCCTCAGCGCGCCCTACGAGCCGGCCACCGCGTCGTTCCCCAAACCTGGCCTGATCATCCCGTTCGGCCTGGTCACCGGCCTGCTGCTGGCGATCGCACTGGTCTACGTCAAGGAGTTCTTCGACCACCGCTTCAAGCACCCTGCACAGATCGGCCAGGAGCTGGGCTTGCCGGTGCTGCTGGTGATCAACGACCAGACCCCGGCGTTGCCCAACCCGCACAAGTCGTGGTCGTTGCCTCGCCTGATGCACTGGGTGCGCAATTGAACGCTGCAGCTCCCGCAACCGGCCGGTTGATCCTGCACCTGCTCAGCAGCGGCGGATTCTACGGCGCCGAGCGCATGCTCCTGGACCACTGCCAGGCAACCCCTGGCAGGCACCGGGTGCTGTTCCTCGACGCGCCGCAGGACCTGGTGACGCGCTTTCGCGAAGCCGGCATCGACTGCCAGAGCTGCCATGGCCTGGGCGCACTGCTCAGGCAAGTGGCGACCCTGCGTGGCGAGCGGCCGTTGATCAACACCCACAACTTCAAGGGCATGGTCTTCGGCTGGTTGGCCGCGACCCTCTGGCACCTGCCACTGGTGACCACCCAGCACGGCTTCACGCCGCGCAGCACCAAGCAGCGCTTCTACACCTGGCTGAGCCTGCAACTGTGCCGCACACCCACGGTGGCGACCGTGGTGTGCGTGGCCGAGAGCATTGCCCGCATCCATCGCGAGGCGGGAGTTCCAGCCAGCAAATTGCAGGTGATCCCCAACGGCCTGCCGGAGCCCGTGCCTGTGGGAGCGGGCTCGTCCCGCGATGGCAGCACCGCGGTGCAGGGCACCGGCTGCGCCGGTGATCGCGGCACAAGGCCGCTCCCACAGGGTTCGCTGGAGGCCGCAGTACCTCCTGTGGGAGCGGGCTCGTCCCGCGATGGCGGCGCCGCGGTGCACAGCCAGGAACTGCGCCAAGCCCCTTGGCTGGCAGGCTATGTCGGGCGGCTGTCCAGCGAAAAAGGCCCGGACCTGTTCCTCGACACCCTGATCCCGCTGTGCCAGCGCCATCCACGGTTGCACGCGGTGATGCTCGGCGACGGCCCCGAACGCGCCACGCTGCAGGCGCGTATCGAGGCGGCCGGCCTGGCCGAGCGCATCACGCTGCCGGGTTTCCAACGTGACATGCCAGCCTGGATGACCCGACTGGATGCCCTGGTGATCAGCTCGCGCACCGAAGGCACGCCAATGATTCTGCTCGAAGCCATGCAGGACGGCGTACCGGTGGTGGCCTTCGGCGTCGGCGGCATTCCCGACGTGATCGAACACGGGCGCAGCGGGCTGCTTGCCGCACCGCTGGCAGTCGATGAACTCGCTGCCCACCTGCAGGCGCTGCTGGACGATCCGCAACAGGCCGAAGAACTGGTTGCCCGCGCCCGCCAGACCCAGCGCGAACACTACCACCTGCCGACCCTGGCACAACGCTGGGCCCTGGTGTACCGGGGCACGGCCACGGAGGTTGTCGCATGATCATCCCCCTGTCGCTGGTGGGCCTGGTGGCCCTGCTGTCGCTGGGCTTGCTGGCCAGCCCCTACCCTTACCTGGCCCCTGGCGCCGTGGTCGGCCTGGCCGGTGCCCTGGTGCTGTACCGCAAGCCAGCCTGGGGCCTGCTGGCGATCGCCGCGCTGGTGCCGCTCGAAGGGCTGCTCAAGGACAGCATGGTCTCTGGCGCCAAGCTGATCGGCCTGGGCCTGGTGCTGATCCTCACCCTGCAACTGGCCGTGCGCCAGCTGCCTGCCGAGCGCCTGCGCAGCAATCAATGGCGATTGCTGATCCCGTTCATGGCCCTGTACCTGCTGAGCCTGTGGGCCAGCGACAGCGTCGAGCTGTCCGTCGGCCACCTGCGCGAGCTGCTGGTCGGCCTGGTGGTGTTCGTCATCACCCTGCTGGTGGGGCGCGACCTCAACCTGCCGATGCTGGCCCGGCTGATCACCGTCAGCGTCTGCGTGACTTGCCTGTTCGCCATCTTCTCCAGCAAATACCAGGAGCAGGGTCGCGCTTCGGCCATGCTCGACCCTAATGCCTTCGCCCTGCTGATCACCATCGCCATGCCGCTGGGGCTGTGGCTGGCGATAAAGACCCGGCAGATTCCGCTCAAGCTGTTCTGGGCCGGCTGCTGCCTGTTGCTGCTGGTGGGCATGACCAAGACCGAGTCGCGCTCAGGCCTGGTGGTGCTGCTGATCAGCCTGGGCATCGTGCTGTACAACTACCGCGAGCAACTGGCACGCATCCGCCCGCGCCACCTGGGCTTCGCCATGCTCGGCCTGGCCATCGTCCTGCCGCTGGGCGCGGCGCTGATGCCGGCCGGCTACGCCGAGCGCATCCAGTCGCTGATGCTGCTCAAGTCCGGGGTCAATGCGCACCAGGACGAATCCCTGGGTCGGCGCGCCTCGTACCTGGTGGTGGGCAAGGAGATGATCAGCCACAGCCCGATGCTCGGCACCGGCCCCGGCACCTTCCCGCTGCACTACGCCGACACCGGTTTCTCCAAGGCCTTCGCGCCGGTCAACAGCAAGACCACCGACCTCTATCGCCGCGCCCACAACACCTACCTGGAGCTGTTCAGCGAAACCGGCGTACCCGCGGGGCTGGCCTTCGTCGGCATGATCGCCCTGGCCCTGCGCAACTTCTGGCGGGCCCGCGCGGCCTGGCGGGCCAACGGCGAGCACGACAACGCCGACCTGATGACCCACCTGACCATGAGCATGCTGGCCATCGGGCTGTTCCTGATGTTCCTCAGCGCCCCCAGCCACAAGTACCTGTGGATGATGCTGGCGCTGTCCAGCGTGCTGCTGCGCCAGGCCAGCGAGCCGCGCACCGCGGGGGCGACGCCATGAACCAGGTGAGCATCGTCATCCCCATGTTCAACGAAGCCCGCCATATCGGCCGCACCCTCGAAGCCGCGCGCAAGGCCGCCCACTGCGCGGGGCTGGGCTGTGAGCTGATCGTGGTCGACAACGGCTCCAGCGACGATGGTCCGGCCATCGCCCGCCAGCACGGCGCCCAGGTGCTGAGCCTGCCCGGTGTGGCCATCGGTGCGCTGCGCAACCAGGGCGCACAGGTCAGCCACGGTGAGTGGCTGGCGTTCCTGGATGCCGATATCGAGGTGCCCGACAACTGGCTCGACCTGCTGCTGGGCCTGCAGCGCCGAGGCGAAGGAGATGTCTTCGCCCTTGACTGCGACACCCCACGCCAGGCGCCCTGGTTCGCCCACGCCTGGCAACGCCGCACGCTGCGCGCCGGGCAGACGGTGCAGGACTGCACCTGGCTGCCCACGCCCAACCTGCTGATGCGCCGCACCTGGTTCGACCAGGTTGGCGGCTTCGACGAGCGCCTGCGCACCGGCGAAGACAAGGACTTTACCCTGCGCCTGCACGAAGCCGGCGCGCGTTTGCGCGTGCTGCGCCAGCCCGTGGTGCTGCACTGGGGCTTCGAGGGCAGCTGGGGCGAATGGCTGGGCAAGGAGATGTGGCGTCAGGGCAGCCACTTGCAACTGTTGCGCAGCCATGGCGTGAGCCTGCGCCTGCTGCGTTTCCCGCTGCTGTCGGTCGGCGCCTGGGTACTCGACGCCATGGCGCTGTTGACGCTGCTTGAAGGTTTCCCCCATGTGGCCCTGGCGCTGCTGCTGATCAGCGCCCTGCCTGCCCTGGCGCTGAGCCTGCGCCAGAGCCTCAGGCACCACGACACGTTGCTGACCCTGCAGCTCTGGGGCCTGCACTGGCTGCGCCTGCACCTGGCTGGCGCTGCGTTCATCCTCAGCCTGTTCAACCGCACCGCAAGGAGGCCCGCTCGTGGCTGAGATCATCTTCTGGTTGTGCCTGCTGTTGCCGCTGTACGCCTGGGTCGGCTATCCGCTGCTGCTGACCCTAGCTGCGCCGTTCTTCTCTGTGCGCAGACCCGGCCCGCTGCCGCCGCAGCGGGTCAGCGTGGTGATCGCCGCGCACAACGAGGAGCGGCACATCGAGGCCAAGCTCGCCAGCGTGCTCGCCCAGGACTACCAGGCCGCCGAACTGCAGGTGGTGGTGGCCAGCGACGGCTCCAGCGACCGCACCGTGGCGCTGGCCCGCGCCGTGGACGATCCGCGGGTACAGGTGCTCGACCTGCCACGCCTGGGCAAGACCGGCGCGCTGAACACCGCGGTGAGCGTCTGCCGCGGCGATATCCTGGTGTTCACCGACGCCGACAACCAGTGGTCTGGCAACACCCTTGGCCTGCTGCTGGCGCCGTTCGCCGACAGCGATGTGGGGGGAACTGCCGGACACATGATCATCCCCGATCCAGGCAAGGGCCTGAGCCTTGGCGACAGCCTGTACCGCCACTATGAAGCCTGGGTGCGCAAGGTGGAAAACCGCACCGGCTGCATGGTCTCGGCCGACGGCGCCCTGCTCGCCCTGCGTCGCCCGCTGTACCAGGCGATTCCCAAACAGGTCAACGACGACTTCTACATCAGCACCTGCGCCCCGGCCGCCGGCCAGCGCATCGTCTACGTGCCGGAGGCGATCGTGCTCGACCAGGGGGTGGACGAGGCCGACAAGCAGTTCCGCCGTCGCCAACGCGTCACCGTCGGCGGCCTGCAGAGCCTGGCCGCGCGCAGCGAACTGCTCAACCCGCTACGCCACGGCCTGTACGCCATCGCCCTGATCAGTCACAAGCTGATCCGCCGCCTGGCACCGGTGCTGTTGCTGCCGCTGCTGCTGGCCAATCTCTGGCTGGTCGGTGAGTCGCACTTCTACCACCTGACCCTGGCCGCGCAACTGCTCGGCTATGCCGCGGCGATCGCCGGCCTGCTCGATGCCGGCCACCGCCTGCCCAGGCCGTTCCGCCTGGCCGCCTTCGTGCTGGTGACGCTGGCGGGCATGAGTGTCGGCCTGTGGCAATTCCTGCGCGGGCACAGCTACAGCCAATGGAACCCCGACCAGAATCGATGAGCGACGGACATGCCGATCAAGACAAAGATCAAACAGGCCAGTGGCTGGCTGTACTTCAAGTCGCCCAAGGGCCGCGCCGAATTGCGCGGCGCCGGGGTGATCCTCATGCTGCACCGGGTACTGGCCGATGATGCCAGCGCCGCCTTGGCGCACCGCAACGAGCTGTGTGTCGGGCCACGCGCTTTCGAAGGGCTGCTGCGCTGGCTGCCACGCCACTTCGACTGCGTCAGCCTCATGGACCTGCTCAAGGTCCACGAGGCACCGCGCAGCAACCAGCGCCCCAAGGTCGCCCTGACGTTCGACGATGGCTGGCGCGACAACGCCAGCAACGCCTTCCCGCTGCTGCGCAAGCACCAGGTGCCGGCAAGCATCTTCCTGTCCACCGACTACATCGGCAGCCGCCAGCGCTTCTGGTGGGAAAGTGTCGGCGAGACCCTGTGGGGCAGCCACGGCGAGCCTGCACGGCACAGCCTCATCGAGTACCTGCGCAAGCTCGGCCGACCGCTGCCGGCCGCCTACTTCATGAACGACCGCTCGCAAGCGCGCAGCCAGGCCCTGGCGCACTACCTGCAGAGCCTCAAGAGCCTCAGCCCGCAAGCCCTGCAGCAACTGACCGACGCCTGCCCTGCCGAATCGCTGCCCCAGGCCATGGACTGGCAGCAAGTGCGTGAACTGGAGGACTCGGGCTTGGTGCGCTTCGGCCCGCACGGCGCCAGCCACGCCTTGTTGCCCTACCTCGACGACCGGCGCCTGGACGAGGAACTGCAACGCAGCCATGCCGCCCTGGCGCACGGCTGCCAGCGACCCCTGCCGGTGTACTGCTACCCCAATGGCGATCATGACGACCGCGTGCGCGCACGCGTGGCGGCGCACCGCTATCCCTTCGCCCTGAGCACGCGCGCCGGCATCTGCCAGGGGCATGACGATCCGCTGGCCCTGCCACGCATCGGCGTCAGCCAGCGCAATGCCAGCCGTCCGTCGCTGCTGGCCTGGCGCATCAGCCGCGGGGGCCGCTCATGAGCCGCAACCATTACCTGCGCCATCTGGCACTGAGCATGGGCACCAAGCTTGCAATGATCGCCCTGCGCCTGCTGCGCAACGTACTGCTGGCGCGCATCCTCGGCCCCAGCGAGCGAGGGTTGTTCGCCCTGCTCAGCACCCTGCCCGACCTGATCAGCGCCGCCACCAGCGGCGGGTTGAACAGCGCCGTTGGCTACCAGGCGGCCAAGCAGCGCGACATGGGCCTGCTGCTGACCCAGGTGCTGGTCTACGGTTGCCTGCTGGCGGGGTTGTTGACGCTGGTCTGCGTGGTGCTGGTGCGCGCGTTCGGTGCCGACCTGGACATCACCCTGCAACTGGGCCTGCTGGCCTGGCTGTTGCTGCTGGCGGTGCCGATGACCGTGCTCAAGAGCGGCCTGCTGACACTGCACAACGCCAGCGGTGGCGTCGGCGCGTTCAACGCGCTGCGCCTGGTCGAATCGGCGGCACCGCTGCTGCTGTTTCTCGCGTTGTTCTGGATGTGGCGTGAGGAGGCGCTGGAGGCGGCATTGATCAGTTGGCTGCTGGGTATCGCCCTGGTGCTGCTGCTGGGCCTGTGGTGGCTGCGCCGCCAGCATCCGCTGGCCCTGCGCTGGGATCGCGGCGGTCAGCGCGAGCTGCTCAGCTACAGTGCCAAGAGCCACCCCGACCTGTTGTTCCAGCAAGTCATCCTGCGCTCGGACTACCTGTTCATCGGCGCGATGCTCGGCAGCACTGCGCTGGGGCACTACGCCATGGCCAGTGCCGCTGCCGAACTACTGCTGATCGTGCCGGAAGCGGTGACCACTCCGCTGATGAAGCGCCTGCTGCAACAGGACGCCGGCATGGAGAAACTCACCCCTCTGGCATTGCGCCTGACCGCCACGGTGATGCTCGGCGCCTGTCTGTGCATGGCGGTGATCGGCGACTGGCTGATCGTCACCCTGTTCGGCATTGCCTACCAACCGGCCTACCCGGCGCTGCTGGCCTTGCTGCCAGGGCTGCTGGGGTTGTGCTACGCCAGCATCCTGCGCCTGGACCTGCTGGGCAAGAACCGCCCCGGCACGGTCTCGCTGATGATGGGTGCCGGCGCCGCGCTGAACCTGGTGCTCAACGTGCTGCTGATTCCGACCTGGGGCATCGTCGGTGCCGCAGCGGCCTCGTCCATCGCTTATCTCGCGGTGACCCTCGCCATGCTGGTGCTGTACTGCCGCCTGAGTGGGGTGCCGGTACTGCACACCCTGATCATCCTGCCCAGCGACTTCGCGCCGCTGCGCCAGATGTTGCAGCGCAGGCCAGCATGAAGCGCTGCCTGCTGCTCTGTGCCCTGTGGGTGCCGCTGGCACCGGCGGCGAGCCTGCAATGGGGCGATCTCCGCGACGGCAGCCTGTACCTGCAACCCGCGCGCAACGATGAACTGCGCCTGCGCTGGCATCCGGCCTGGCAGGCCGACGCCAATGCCGAACGCATCTACCTGCTCGACGGCCACGGTCAACTGCGCGGCGAGCGGGCGATCAAGGCCGAGGAGTTGCGCGGCGAGCAACGCTGGCCACTGTCCGCCGACGCCGGCCCCTATCGCCTGGAGGTCCCTGGCTACAGCTTCCGTGGCTACCAGATCGAGCACAGCGACACCACGCGCGCCCTGTTCGCTCCCGCCAAGGTGCACTTCAGCGCCGAGGTCGGGCCACGGGTCGAGCTGTATTTCCGCGTCAAGGCCGGTGAGCAGGCGACGCTGGCCGGCAAGTTCCACGGCGGCGTACGCGGGCTCTCGGCGCAGCGCCTGAGCGACGGTCGGCAGGTCGAGGTGGCGCTCAAGCCCTACCCCGCCTACTGGCGCTTCGACCAGCAGGCGCTGCCGGTCAGCCCACGCGACGAAACCTGGCGCCTGCGCCTGCAAGGGCGCGGCAAGGCGGCATTCTGGCTCGATGGCAGCGCCAACCTGTTCGCCCAGCGCGCCGATCAACTGGGCGATGTCGCCAACCCTGCCGGGCAGGTGCGACTCAGGCTCCAGGCCAAGGTGCTGGGCCACACGCCGCTGCTGGGGGTCAACCTGCCCTACGTGCTGCCGCCACCGTCGAGCTTCGCCGCCCTGGATGCCCTGCGTCCGCAGGCGGCCGGCTACTACAGCTTCATGGACGTGCTCGCCCGCCAGCCCGGCTATGAAGACGCCTGGCGCCGCCTGTACCAGCAGCGCTTCGGCATCACCCAGGACATCACCCTGCTCGCCGGCACGGGTCGGCGCGCCGATCTTGCCGCCGACCGCACCAGCCACGACGGCCTCGATGCCTGGCTGGCCGGCACCACGCGCCTGGGCGGCAAGGGCCTGCACTACCTGGCCTTTGCCGACGAGCCCAATCTCAATTACCGCAACTATGAAAGCTACCGCGACTTCTTCGCCGGCATGGCCCAGCGCGTAAGCGCCTGGCCGGGCGCCCGGGAGGCGGGCGTGCGGATCGCCATGCCCGCCTCGTCACGCCTGCTCGGCGGCCCCTTCACCCAGGGCAGCAACGACCTGCGCGGTATCGACTGGGCCCGGCGCCTGCTGCAGGAGCACGGTGCGCAGATCGATGCCCTGGCCTGGCACGAATGGATGGTCCGCGACCTGCTCGCCACCCGCAGCTACCGCGACAGCGTGCGCCAGGCCGCGGCCTTGGTCGGCCTCGACAGCCAAGGCCGGCCGCGCAAGGCGCTGCTGCTCGACCAGACCAACCTGTCCAGCGGCTCCAGCCTCAGCCCCTATGACCAGAACACCCACTACGCGGGCCTGTGGTGGGCCTCGGTGGTGATCAACGCCTCCGCCGACGGCCTGTTGGACATGCTCAACTGGTTCCATGTCGCCGACGAGCCCGAATGGCCGAAGGGCATGATCCGCGTGCTGGGCGATGACCGTTTCGAGCTCAAGCCGGTGGGCCTTGCCCAGCAGTTCATCCAGCGCCACTGGCTGCGCCAGGTGCTGGCCCTGGACAACGACGCCTTCGAGGTCGACGTGCTGGCCATGGCCGACGGCCGTCAGCGCAGCCTGCTGGGGGTCAACAAGGCCGAGCGCGTGCAGCAGGTCGACCTGGCGCTGGGCGAATGCCCGGCCGGCCAGCTCGAACTGTTCGGCCCCGATAACCAACCGCGCCCTGCCCGCTTCAGCTGCCAGCAGGGGCAGATTCGTTTTCAATTGCCAGGGCAGACCTTGTTTGCCCTGACCTGGAGTGCGTCATGAGACGCACCTCGACCTGCCACGAACAGGAGGCACCATGCGTGCATTGAGCAAGATCCAGGATCGCATCAAGCGCAAGGGACTACGCAATACCTTGAGCAGCGCCTGGCGACACTACGTCTTCTATCATTGGGAACTGGTGTGGATGGAACGCGACCTGGAAACCCCGGTGCCCCCGCACCGTCTCAAACCCTATGCGCCACTGCGCATCGAGAACATCACCGTGAACAACGTCAAGGCCTTCGCCAAGCACTTCGGCGACCGCGTCGAGACCATGCGCGAGCTGGCGGCCGAGGGCCACACAGGGTTGATGTTCCTCGATGACGACGGCGACACCGTGGCCTTCATCTGGGGCAGTGCGCGCCATTACCACGACCGCCATTACTACGGGTGCTGGTTCCCGGTCGGTCCGGGCGAGTTCTTCGAGTTCGGCGGCGAGTTGATCCGCAAGTACTGGGGCAGCGAGCTGTCGGTGGACTTGCAAGTGGCGTTGTGGAAGGCCATGGCCGCGCAGGGTTGCACCAAGGTGGTGGACGTCTGCGAACAACACAACATCCCGGCGCTCAAACTGCACCTGCGCATGGGCTATCAGGAGCAAGGGCGCATCATGAATGTCTACTGCCTGTTCGGGCGCTGGAAGTTCTTCCGCGAAAGCCGCTACAGCGAGTCGCGTCTGGAGCGCTTGCGTAAACCGGCGTCCGAAAACGCCACGGCTGCGGCGTCCTGACCCCGTGGCCCTGCAACTGAGCTGGTGCGCCTCGCTGCGCACCCCCAGCTTTCCCGCCGCCGGCTATGAAGCGCTGCGCCAGCGCGTGGCCGGCAGCACCCCGTTCAATCACCTGGGCTGGCTGCGCGCCGCCGAGGCCGCTCTGCAACCGGGCCAGCAACTGAAGATTCTGCTCGGTCACCTCGATGGCCGCCTGTGCCTGTGCCTGCCCCTGGTGCGCGAACGCCAGGCGGCAGGCCCGCTGAATGTCCCGGTGGTGCGTCACCTGGGTCATCCGCTGAGCGATCGCATCGCGTTGTTGCTCGACCTGCCCGCGCACCACGCAACACAGGTGCTCAAGACCATCCGCAAGCATCTTCCCCATGCGCTGCTGCAATTGAGTGACGTCGTGCAGGGTGACAATGAGGACTGGCTGCGCCAATGGGCTGCGGCCAGCTCGACCTTCGAGCGGCGCCTGAGCTGCCGTGTACCGGTGCACCGGATCAGTGAAGCCGATCGCCAGGAGGTCAGTGGCGACCCACGCTACAAGCTGCGCCGTGCACGCAAGCGCATCGCCGCCTGCGGCGCGCAGGTGCGCCGGGTGGTCGCCGACCGCCACAACATCACCGCCCTGCTCGATGCGATCAGCGCCGTGGAAGCGGCGAGCTGGAAAGGCGACGATGACGTCGGCATCTTCTCGGGCAGCCAGCGCCGCGAGTGGATGTACCAGGCCTTCACCGCGCTGGCTGGCGAAGGGCTGGTGTGCCTGGTGCTGCTGGAGCTGGACGGGCGATGCATCAGCTACCGCCTGGGCCTGCTCGAGCGCGGACGCATCTACGACTACAACCTGGCGTTCGTCCCCGAACAACGCGAGCTGGGCAGTGGCCGGGTGCTGCTCGAAGAGTGGATTCACTGGGGCCTCGACGAGGGCTGGAGCTGGGTCGACGCCTCGCGGGTAAGCCTTGAAAACTCCAGCCACCAGTTGCATGAACGCCAGACCGGCCAAGTCGAACAATGGCGCCTGAGCAGCTACAGCTGGCGCCCCGACGGCATCGCCCTGGGCCTGGCCCTGCGTTGCTGGCGCTGGCTCAAGCCACGCCTGCGCAAGGCCGACAGCGCAGCCACCGTCACCCCGAACCCCACACAGGAGCGCCCGGATGCCATCCCAGGTCATAGTCAACGCTGACGACTTCGGCCTCAGTGCCCCCATCAACGCGGTGATCCTGCACGCGTTCCAGGCCGGGCTGATCAGCTCGGCAACACTGATGGCCAACATGCCGGCGTTCCAGGCAGCGTGCATACTGGCCCAGCAACCAGCGCTGAAGGGCCGGATCGGCCTGCATTTCAACCTGACCTACGGTCGGCCCCTGAGCCAGGCGATCCTCGCCGAACCGCGCTTCTGCACCGCCCAGGGCGAGTTTGACCTCGGGCTGCGCCAGCGCACCCTGCGCCTGTCACGCAGCGAGCGCGAGGCCGTGCGCCAGGAACTCGAAGCCCAATGGCAACGCTGCGTGGCCCATGGCGTCATGCCCAGCCACCTGGACTCGCACCAGCACGTGCACAACATCTGGCCAGTGGGTGAGGTGGTTGCGCGTTTTGCCCGTGAGCAGGGCGTGCCGGTGCGCCTGGCACGCAACCTGGGGCACAACATCGGCCCGGCGAAACGGCTGTTCAAGACCCTGCTGAACCGGCGCCTGCGCCAGTTGAGCGGGGCCACGGCCGACTATGTGTGCACCCCCGCGGACCTGAAGGCGGGCCTGGCGCCGCGCGAGGGGGTGCTGGAGGTGGTCGCGCATCCCAGCGCGCTGGGCGGGCATGATTTTGGCGATGCCTACCTGGAGAGTGGGGAATCGTTGAAATCGTTGATCGATGCGCGTCTTGAGGACGTACCGCGGGTGGGTTACGCCACCGCGCTTTAAGTACCAGCCTTTCGAGGGGCGAGCGTCTCTTGCTCGTCGAAATCATTGGCTAATGGCACGTCGCTCACTCTGACTCCTAGAGGTTCTGGTCTTGCGCCACGAAGGTGAACACCTGACCATTGCCACTGGCCAGGTTCACGCGCACTACCGGCATGAAAACGCCGGTGTGCTGGAAGTAGTCACGCTGGATCAGCTTCGCCCCGGCCAGGCTGGCGCTACCGGAAGGATAGTAGATCGCCTCGATAGGCAACTCCCGAGGTATGTTCTGCGGCCAGGCACCAATGATGATTTCGTTGTGCGCACCAGCGCTGGCGCGCACGTCGATGTTCAACTGGAACTGCGCAGCATTGGGCGTGGGCTCCATGCTGAAGGCGCAACTGTTCGCAGCGCTGCCAGCGTAACGCGCGCGCCACGCCGCGACCGTGGTAATACCTTGCGACAAGCAACTGGCTCGACAGCTGTTCGGGATGCCGCTGGTGCCGGCATTGGCCGGGTAGGCGCAGCGCAACCTGACCGGATGCGTGACAGGTTGATCCAGACGATCGAAGATCAAACCCGGCTCATTGCTGGCCAAGCGCTGGACACCGGTATCGGCGCGTAGATAGGTGAACGAAACACCATCTCGTGAAATGGAGTTCTGCGTGGGGTTCCAGGAACGAAAGCCGGCGGAGGCACCGGTGGCGCGGATCAGCACACCATTGCAGTTGTAACTGGGGCTCGCATCGTAGCAACTGGCGGCGGTGTCGGCGTAGTGCAAGTTCAGCCGGTCGGCGACCTGGTAACCGCGGTACAGTTGCTCGCGCGAGTCGAAACCGAACACCGCGCTCTGTGGCAGGGCGGGGTCGAGTCGCAGTACCGGCAACCACACGCCAACGGCCTCGTGGTAGGCGCGCTGGTCCCGCTGGGCCGCCAGTAGGCCGTTGATGTCGCCACGGTTGTAGTACACCGCCACTACGGCCAGGCGCTCGGGCAACGACGTGTCCCAGTTGACCACCCGCAGTTCGCCAGGCCGGGTGCCGCCGTCATCGCCTTGCACGCTGTAGTCCTTGCCCTGCGCCATGGCCTCGAAACGGTTACTGAAGATGTAGCCACTGGGCTCGCTGACACTCATTCCCCCCACGTCATGTCGCAACCAACTGAAGCGCTCGGCACCCTGACCGATGGCTTCGGGGCCATGGGTCCAGAACGGCAGCGGCGCATTGGCAGGCTGCTGTCGCACCAGCACACCGCTGCAAAAATACGCTGGCCGATTACCTGCACAGCGCAGCGCACCGCTCTGGTAAGACTGGTTGAGAGCGACCGCCAGCTCTGGGCCGGTCAGCGCCCAGGCAGCGGGGGCCAGCAGGCAGCTCAACAGCACACAACAACGTGACAGCCACGGCATTCTCACAAGAAAACCTCAGACATGCTCAGCGAGTGATCAACTGACCACTTGCTCTTCCAGGCGATAGGTCACCACCCCAGGGATCGCATGATGGAACGCCTGACAGAAGTGGGGAGTGGGGTTCGCCGCCCCTCAGCGAAGCAGCACACCGCAGGTCAACCGACCCCGGCGACCTGACGCAGGGTGTTGGCGTCAGTGCTCTCGGAGGTCAGGACCTGGGTGTAGGGGTGGTAGGTCCAGGCCGTGCCGCCATCCAGTGCCGCCCCCCAGATGGGGTAGTTCGGCAGCCCCAGGTCGGCCATCTGCACGCCGTATGCACCCTGGACCTTGGTGAAGTCCGCCTGGGTCGGCAGCTGCATGCCCGCGCTCTTGCACAGGGTGTCCGCGCTTTGCCAGGTAGAGCCTTGACGCGCGAGGAACTCCAGGCCACGAATGCCCTTGACCGTCAGCACATAGCTCTGCGGTCCGCCAGGTGATTGCGCGGTGATGGTGGTCTGGCCGTTGCGCAATGCCGTGACCTGCCCTTGGTTATCCACCGTGGCCACACTCTCGTCGCTGCTGGCGTAGCTGGTCGCCCCCGGAGCGATCCGGGTGAAACGCAAAAATACCGGCAACTGGCCAGGCAGCTTGAGTTCACCGTCGAGGTACACCGGCGTGAACCGCTGTGCCGTCAGGTCCAACTCATGAGCGCCCGCGAACCCCTGGTCGATCTGGAACGTCAGCACGGGGCTATCCCCTACCGTACTGACCCGGTAGAACACCTTCACCTGAGCAGCCAGGTTATTGGTGAAGTGCTCCTTGGGAATACGCAGCGTGATGGAGCGCCCCGTAGAGCCGATGGGCAGGTTCTGGGTGAAAAGCTCAGTCCCCTGGGCCAATGCCAGCACCAGCGTGAGGGTCTTGCCGGCATGCTCCGCCCCCACTGCCATGACCACCGGGGCACCGTTACTCGGCACCTGGGCTGGATCGAGCTTGCCATTGATCACATTCGCCATGGTGGGTACGGCAAGACTATTCTGCGCTGCTTGTGCTTCTGTCATATCGTTCATCGTGTGCTCTCCGACAAACTGGCGCTGTCGAGCGCCAAGCGGCTCATCCCGTTCCGCTCGTTGACTGCGGCGTTGACCGCACTCGGGTCAGGGCGGCCCGCCAGCAGTCGCCCAGCAATGACCGGTTGCGCTGCCGAGCTGTCACCACCACCTGGGCCATTGCCCCAGGTGACCACACGCCCGTCAGTGGTCAGTGCGGTGAAACCGTGAGTGTTGGCATACACCGCCTGCACATGGGTCAACTGCGCAACCACGGCACTTGTATCGCCACCAGAGTCTGCACTGCCCCAGGCCACCACCGTGCCGTTGCGGCGCAAGGCGGCGAAACTCCAGGCGCTGCCCGTCACTTGAACGATATCTGACAGTTGCGCGATGGGCGCAGGCACCGTACCGCCATAGGCGGTATTGCCCCACGCCACCACATGGCCGTTGCGACGCCGTGCGCAGAACGCATGAAAGGTGCTGGTGACCTCGACGATATCGCTGAGCGCGGCGATTTCTGCAGGGACTGTTCCGCCATGGCTGGTCGCCCCCCAGGCCACTACTTGCCCAGCGGTGGTCAGGGCGCTGAAGGCTTGACCCGTGGCGCCTTCCAGGGTTTCGATGTCGTTACGTGCCGCAATAGACGCCGGTATCGTTCCGCCATAGGTGACGTTACCCCAGGCCACCAGGCGCTTGTTGGCCCGCCGGGCGCCAAAGGCCCCCCAGTTGCCCTTGACAATCTGGATGTCGCTCAGCGCAGCGATATCTGCAGGTAGGGTACCCCATACTGTGCATAGCCCCAGGCGACCAATCGCCCATTCGCCCGTTGTGCAGCGAAGGCAGAGCCAGCGCCGAACACCGCCGTGA
Source organism: Pseudomonas wayambapalatensis (assembly GCA_014268975.2). Classification (GTDB taxonomy): domain Bacteria; phylum Pseudomonadota; class Gammaproteobacteria; order Pseudomonadales; family Pseudomonadaceae; genus Aquipseudomonas; species Aquipseudomonas wayambapalatensis. The sequence continues at coordinate 3,422,795 of CP077096.1, forward strand.
TATCAGTTAGCGCGAGGATGTCCGGCGGCACCGTTGCGCCATTGGCGGCAATGCCCCACGCAGTCAGTCGGCCGTTGTTGCTTCCCGGCGTTACCTGGAGGCGGCCAACGAACACCGTGCTGTTGCTGCGAACCTCGAGGAATGGCTGTCCTATGTCTTCAGGTCGCAGGGTCCCGCCTTCGGCGGTATCGCCCCAGCAGGCCACGGAGCCGCTCTGCAGACGTGCTGCGTAAGCGCTACGGGTACCACTGACCTCGACCACATCATCATAGGTGATAAGTGTCGGAGGCAAATTGGCGCCATAGGCCGCGCTCCCCCAGCCATAGAGGCTGAACAGGCCAGGGGTGGGGTTGTCGAGCATCACCGCAAAGGCTGCCTGATCATTGCCCAGTGCCTCTTTACCGTTGCCGACGACATTGGCCGGGTTGAGCCACACCGCATCGGTGGTGCTGCGCACCCGCAGGGGCCGCTGGGGTTGGGGGTCGAGCCAGGTGTAACCTGCCGTCCAGGCCACATCGCCAGCGTATTGCCATTCCACGAGAATGGGCTGGTCGGTGGTCGAGTTGTAGGCACTGATAATCCGTGGCGAGCCCGAGGCGAGGGAGGAACTGGCGCCATAACGGGCACCGAAGATACGGATGGGCCCCGCACCGATCACCCGGCTCACGGAGTAGGTATTGGACGGTGAACTCTCCGGCGGGCCGCCAGCGGCGCGATCGTTTCTGTATTCAAGGGCGATAGTCGCTCCACTGCTGGCGTTGATCACGGCATAGGGCACCGGTACGCGCAATGCCTGATTGTTACCACCGGTCGGCACAGGGACCGGAATCGTCGTGCTGCCGCCTGGCGCCGGGCTGACGATCTCGACCGTCACCACATCACGCTCACGCAATTGCGCCACCGCCTCGACGACCACCGTCGCACCACTGACCACGTCGTCCGGGTTGATATTACCCTCTATGGACTCGAGAACGGTCGGCAGTGGCAAGGCGGCGCTTTGCACGCGGATCGACAGAACCAGCGACTTGTCCTTTGCGCCACTCAATCGATAGACCGCATAGCGGACATTGACGTTTCCATCGGCATTGGCGATGACGAAGGCATAGTCGATGGGCAGGTCCAGGAAACCACCATCCGCCAGCACGAAGTCGGACACCGAGGTCACCCCACCCGGCTTGTCGCCGTCCCAGAAGACCTCTACCTCATCGCCCGCCTTGAGATCGGCGCTGGCCGGCACCCGCACCGTCGCACCGCCGGTGACAACGCCAGGGTTGAGAATGCCGTCCTGGGCCTCCACGACCTCCGGCGCGAGCAAATCAACCTTCTCGCCGGCACCTACCTGCAACTCCAGGTACTCGGAATAGCGGTCCGGTTGTCCAGCCTCGGTGATCCGATACCCCACCAGCACCGCGCCGCCATCATTCGCCCGCAGTTGGGCGGGGCTGACCTCGAAGATGGTCTCCTGCCCCGGGGTGACCGGCACATCGTCGTAGTACGGCTGCCCCACGGTGGACGTCCACTCCAGGTACATGTCCTGGTCCTGCGTCATGTTCGTGTAGGGCTGTACGATGACCTCGATACCCCGTGGGTAAGCGTCTGGGTCCAGTTTGCCGCCGGGAACAAGTGGGCGCGTCGAGGGCGCGGGCAATGCCGCACGCGCGTCACCCACCTGCAGCACTTCATGCGCGGAATCCAGCGGCGTGTCCAGATCACGCCGCTTGAGCTGGTAGCTCAGGGCGAGGCTGCCGCCGTCCAGCGGGGCCAGGTTGGCAGCGCCTTGTACATGGAACGCCAAGGCCTTGCCCGCCTGGGAGGTACTGACAGTCTTGATTTCCGTGTGCAGCAGCGGCGTACCGTTGGCACGCGTCCCCAGCCACGTCAACGTCACTCTGTCCCCCCGCACGAGGTTCACCTGCGCAGGCACCTGGACGGTGGCCTCCACCAGGGTGGGGTACAAACTACCCCCGGTAGCCTCGAGCAGGTCAGGTTTGGCCGGGACGGGGATAACACCAGCAATACTGACGAACGAACGCTTGGAGGGGGTATCGTCAGTGCCACGAGTGTTGACGAATGATGCAACGCCACGCCCGCCGCCCAGGGCGAACAGCTTGTCATTGGGAATGCTGAACACCAGCGTGCGTCCAACCCGACTTACAGTCTGAGACGGTGGGGTGACTTCAAGGGTTTCGCCGTGCGTGGAGCTACCTAGCCAGGTGACGGTGATCACGTCGTCCACCTCGAAGTCCGTTCTCGGCGTGTCCACTTCGATTTCCAGGTCAGCATCACCCAACGCATCCAAGTCGATGACATCTTCAGGATCGGCGCCAGGGTCAGGGTTGAAGATGTAAGGTGCCGGCAGCAGCCCGACACCGACTTCCGTCTTCAACGTGCTGCGCTCAGACCAGTCGCTGGACGGGTTGTTCACCTCGTCGGTCACCCGGTAGGTCAGGACCAGGGCATCACTGTCGCCTGCGGCCCGAATGGTCGCTTCCGGCACAGTAATCACCACGGGTTTCCCCACCTCTGCCGGCTGCACATCGTGGAGTACGAACTCCCCGCCCCAACTCAGGCGGATCTGGTCGTACTCACGCATGTTCGGGTACACCTCAATCTCCACCTCGACACCGGCTTTCGCTTCGTCCTCACCGATGACGCCAGAGGGCGGGACTTTGGCTTTCGGCGGTACCAGGTGCTGATGGCCTGGCTTTTCCGGCTCGGGGTCGGTTCCGCCGGGGAAAATGAGGCGGCTCAGCACGCTCAGCGGCGTGGACTTATCTTCATTACCGCCCCCGGCACGGGTGACCTTGCACCACAGGTCGAACACCCCCTCCTTCACTTTCTCCGAGGGCACGTACATCGGAAAAAGCTGATCAACCTGCTCTTGGGTTTGAAGCCTGTCGGACGCTACAGGCAGAGTGTCATCCCCCCAGAACACCTCGATCCAGTCACCAACGCGCATGTTCGAGTAGCGCTGGATGATGATCAACAACCCACGGGCATTCGTGTGCGCCATGTTGTAGTTGACGCCGACCTGGACACCTGGGGTTTTCACCGAGGTGATCTGCCCCGGGATGTAGATCCGCTCCAGCGCCGCCAGGCCGGCACCGCCCACGGAGAACATGCTCATCTCCTGCGTCGCCAGTTGCTGGTTAAAGGCCTTGATCATCTCATCGAGGGTCAGCACGACGCCGCCCTCGTCGTCTGGCTCATTGAACTGCGCGTCATTCGGCATGGCTGTCTCCCAATCCCTTGGACCCGGCATGTTTGGTCCGCTGATTGAAAAGCAGTTGCCCACATCGCACAACTGACAGAAATACCAGGTGACAGCGCCCATCAAACCTGGCCAGAACGGCCAGCGTTCGCCTTGCGCCAGGCTCAGGTTTTACCCTCACCGAGCCACCGCACGCTCCTGAATCGCCTCTGGTTTCCTGGAAACCTTCAAACTTCATAATCAGGCCCCATCTATTTACCACCCCCCCCATCCATCGATGGCGCCTGCTGTTGCGTTCCACAACAGGAGCGACATCCATGCCTTCAACTCTCCCCTCCACCCACCAGAACCTCATCACCCAGCGCTTGCCCACCTGGGCATCGAGACTTGCAGAAGCGCAGTGGCAAACCTTGCGTGCCAGTGCACTGCCTCAGCAGGGCCTGCCAGGGCAGCACGCCGCCTGGTTCGAAAACGCCTTGCCCGACCTGCGCGAAGCCGTACTGGCCAGCCAGACACAGTTGGCCACGGCCCAGCAAAGCCTGGCCAGGGCGCTCAAGGGCCTGCAGCAGATCGACGCGTTCGCCGAGCCACTGCTCGCCGAGCGCCTGAAGGCCGAGCACGGGTTCGAGACCCCGCTGCGTACCTCGGAGCTGATCCAGGTCCATGATCTGTTCACCCATCAGGTCTACGTAAGCACCTACGAACGACGCAGCCTGCTCCAGGCAGCACTGCACAACTTTGCCGACGATGTCAGCTTCAACATCAAGAGCGCGCTGGCCCTCGAGGGCGACAGCGAAATCACCGACATTACCGTGACCGGTAGCACGACCCTTGGCGACAGCGAAACCCAGGTGCCCTACTCCCTGGCCTCCAAAGCCTTCAAGATCAAACCGCTGCCGCTTACTCCCGAGGCCTTTGCCAGCACATGTCGCGACCTCGACCTGGGCCAGCGCTACCAAGCGCACCTGGAAGCCAGGTTCAGCGCGCCCGATGTCCGCCCCGCCGCAATCAGGCTTTACCAAAGCAACCTGCAACTGGCAGCCGACCTGGCGCGACTGCAGCATCGGATCGATGGCAACGCACGGGATTGCATCCAGCAGTTGCTCGACGACGGATCGGCCCTGCCTTGCCAGCAATTGCAAGTGTTCGGCGTGACGTTGCACGAGGCCCTGCTGGTCGATGCGGGTGAAGCCGGTCGACTGCTGTATCTCCCGGGGCAGGAAGCCGCGGTCCGCGCCTTCGGCAGTGAGCAGGCGTTGGTCGCGCAATTGCAGACCGATCTTTGCGACCCCACCTTTCGCAGACGGTGCCTGGCGCTCATCGCCAGCGAAGATCGGCTGCAGTTCCTCGATCGGGCACGGCAAAACCTCAGCAGCGATGCGCACGCAAGCTACGATCAAGCCTGGACACTGCCTGAGGGAGCCGATCTGCACCTGGAGCGGCACGACATCGAAGGGCCGCTGTTCGAGTTCCTGTACAGCGACCATCTCGCCTGGCTCAAGGCCGAGGCACTGTTGCTCGCCGTGCCCACGGCCCAGGCCGACGAGCGGGCGCGCAAGAAGCGCCTGCAGATGTGGGAGAGCCTTGGGTTGAATGCCCTGATGACCCTCGGCTTCTTCATACCGGCCATCGGCGTGCTGATGATCGCCGTGACCGCCTGCCAATTGTTGCATGAGGTCTACGAAGGCTACGAGGCCTGGGAGGTCGGTGATCGCGACGAGGCGTTCCAGCATCTGAAAGTGGTAGGCCTGAACCTGGCGGTAATCGCCGGGCTGCATGTCGGTGGCCAGTTGGTGCGCACGCTCACCCGCACGCCGCTGCTCGAGAGCCTCGACCCGATCACCCGGGCCGATGGCAGCCAACGCCTCTGGCGCCCCGACCTGGCGCCCTACCGTATCCCGGCCTCCGACGCCACGCCGGACTCCTTGCAGATGGACGGCCACTGGTATCGACGACGCTTCGACGCACAGCTGCAGCGTTGGCGGCTGGTTCATCCTGACGACCCTGACGCCTACCAGCCCCTGCTGGAGCACAATGACGAAACGGCCTGGCGCGCCGAGCACGAACAACCCCGCGACTGGCCACTGGCAACGCTGGTGAGGCGGCTGGACAGCCGTCTTGAAACCTTCACCCCGGCACAGCTGGAGCTGGCTGCGCGCATCAGCGGCGTGGACGAAGCACAACTGCGCCAGGTACACCTGACCCATGCCAAGACCCCACCGCTGCTGGCCGACACCTTGGTACGCCTGCGCCTGCAACGGCAGATCGCGCAAACCTATCCGACAGCCAGCGGCGCCGAGCGTGACAGGCTGTTCGCCGAAGGCTACGAGGCCAGTGTCCCAGCCCATGCCGACGAAACACGGATGCAGCAGGACTACCCGGGACTGAGTGCGCCATTGTGCAGGCGCCTGCTCGGTTCGATGACCACGACCGAGCAGGCGGCCTGGAGCACCGGACAAGCCCTTCCCGCACGCCTGGCCAACCTTGCGCGGAGCCTCGAGGATGAGCTGCCGGTTGCCCGAGGCCTGGAAGGCCTGAACCTGCCTGAGCTGGCCAGCGCCCACAGCGAACGCCTTGCGCTCAAGGCCATGACGGCGCTGAAGGGCTGGCCACAGGATGTGCGCATCGAGCTGCGCGCGGAGGATCTCCAGGGGCGTACCCTGGCCATGGCTGGCAGCCGCTACGCGACTCGCTTGCGGGTCATCATCAAGTCTGCGCAAGGTTACGCGCCCTATCTGGGCGAGCGTCCCGTTCTCGCCCCCGCCACTGCCGATCTGTGCCAGGCGGCGGCGAAGGTACTGTCGGCCAGTGAACGCGCAGCGATGGAGCTTGAGGCCGGAGCCAGCGACAGCCTGCGAGCGCGCCTGACAGCCCTGGTCGACACCGACCGCCAAGCCTGGGCCAGACAGTTGCGCCCATTCGGCGACTTCGCCTGGTTGCGCCAACAGGGCCTGCGTGGTGGAGCGCCAATGGATCCGAACCCTGCGCCAGGCGGCGAGCCTGAGCCGGCGGTCGTCCCCCCGCCACCTCCCGCACCGATCGACCGAGCGCTTTACCGCCAGGTGCAACAGGTCTACCCCACGATGAACAATGACGGCATCGATGCCTTCTTTGCCTCGAGTCGTGAGCAAGGAGCAAGCCCGGATCAGGCCGTGGCAGCCCTGAACGCACAGTATCAATCAGTAACGTCCAACTTCGCTGCCTGGGCCGCAGGCTCACCTGCACGGACCCGGGCCGTAGCGCGACTGCTGAACAGCTGGCGCGGCATGAGTCGACAATCGCTGGGCGAAGACCGGCTGTTCTCGATGGAACTGGCCGACCTCGATCTCACCAACGACGACCTCGCCAGCCTAGAGCTGCCCCACCACTTCCCACATGTCGGGATCCTCGACCTGGCCCGCAACCCGCACATCGACACCCTGCCCGCTTCGTTGCTGGAACGCTTGCCCAACCTGCAGGGGCTGACCCTGGAAGCGTGCTCGCTGCAACACATTCCGCAACTGAGCAACCCGCAAACCCTACGCTTGCTGGACCTGGAGGAAAACAACCTGACCTGGAACGAGCAGGCACAGCAAAGGCTCAACGAGATGGTCAACCTCAGGACCCTGGACCTCACCAACAACCCGCTGCAGGCAAGCCCCAACCTGGAAGCCTTGCCCCACCTGGACTCACTGATGCTCGGGAATTGCGAACTGACCGAAATGCCCGCTGGGCTGGTGAACATGCGCAACCCGAACATCGTCAACCTGTCGGAAAACCGCTTCACCGAACTGCCACAGCCACAACCTCTGCCGCGTTCACTCGCTCAGGTGATGCGCCTGGAAAGCCAACACATGGGCGACGGCATGATTGCGCAGATCAATGCCTACTATGTGCGTTTCGGCGTAGACCTGATGGTCGCCGACCATGAATACGAAGCCTTGTTGTCCATGGCCAGCGAAGAGGACATCGCCGTCTGGGAGCGCCTGCCCCTTCAGTACCGCAGGGACCTGAGGCCGCTGATCGAGGACGAGCAGTTCAATGCAGCACCCGACGCAAACCTCGCAGAAATCTGGCGGCGCCTTCACTTGATGGATCAAGACCCGGCCCTGGGCGAGCAAGCCGTTGCCGCAGGTGCCGAGCACCTGCTGGAACTGCCTTTCCCACCGGCGCCCGAAGCCGAGCTTGCCGAATCGCCGGAGCCGCCGTCACCGGAAGAGTAAACCCCATGGCCACCCGTCGGCGCCTGCCAGGCGCCGGTGGGTCGTCGATGGCGAACCCTCGCGCTTGAACCAGACTGGAATATTTCCGACAGCAGGTGCATGCTCGGCTGAAGCGTTTCACCTGATCAGCTAAAAAGTGAGGTGCAGTACCCATGGACCGTCTGCTCGATTCGCTGTTTCCCACCCCAGAAGACATCCCCGAGGCCTGGCGCCTGGGCGAGCCGCTGGAGCAACGCGACTACCTGGTGGGCGGACAGCTCAGGCGTTGGGACGGGCCGCTGGCCACCGTGCGCAGCCCGGTGTGGCTCAAGCAAGGCGATGAAGAACGCCAGGTCATCCTCGGCAGCGCACCCTTGCTCGATGCCGACACCGCCCTCACCGCCCTCGATGCCGCGGTGCAGGCCTACGACAAGGGTCGCGGCGCGTGGCCGAACATGCGTGTTGCCGAGCGTATCGAGCATGTCGAAGCCTTCCTGGCGCGCATGCGCGAACAGCGCACGGCGGTGGTCAAGCTGCTGATGTGGGAGATCGGCAAGAACCTCAAGGACTCGGAAAAGGAGTTCGACCGCACCTGCGACTACATCGTCGATACCATCAACGCCCTCAAGGACCTGGACCGCCGCTCCAGCCGCTTCGAGCTGGAACAGGGCACCCTCGGCCAGATCCGCCGCGCACCACTGGGGGTGGCGCTGTGCATGGGGCCATACAACTACCCGCTCAACGAAACCTTCACCACGCTGATCCCGGCGCTGATCATGGGCAACACGGTGGTGTTCAAGCCGGCCAAGTTCGGCGTGCTGCTGATCCGCCCGCTGCTCGAAGCCTTCCGCGACAGCTTCCCGCCGGGGGTGATCAACGTCATCTATGGCCGTGGCCGCGAGACGGTCAGCGCCCTGATGGCCAGCGGCAAGGTCGATGTGTTCGCCTTCATCGGCACGCACAAGGCCGCCAGCGACCTGAAAAAGCTCCACCCGCGCCCCCACCGCCTGCGTGCGGCGCTGGGCCTGGACGCCAAGAACCCAGGGATCGTGCTGCCCGAGGTGGACCTGGACAATGCCGTCGACGAAGCCTTGACCGGCGCCCTGTCGTTCAACGGCCAGCGTTGCACGGCATTGAAGATCCTGTTCGTGCACGAGGATGTGGTCGAGCCGTTCCTCGAGAAATTCCAGCGCAAGCTTGCTGCGCTCAAGCCTGGCATGCCCTGGGAACCCGGCGTTGCACTGACGCCGCTGCCCGAGCCGGGCAAGGTCGACTACCTCGACGGCCTGGTCGCCGATGCGCAGGCCCACGGCGCCAAGGTCATCAACCCGGGCGGCGGCCAGAGCCGGGGATCGTTCTTCTACCCCGCCCTGCTGTACCCGGTGGCACCGTCGATGCGCGTCTATCACGAAGAGCAGTTCGGCCCGCTGGTGCCGGTGGTGCCCTACCGCGATCTGCAGACGGTGATCGACTATGTGCTCGACTCCGACTACGGCCAGCAGCTGAGCCTGTTCGGCAACGATCCGCAGACCGTCGGAGCGCTGGTCGATACCTTCGCCAACCAGGTCGGGCGCATCAACCTCAACGCCCAGTGCCAGCGCGGCCCAGACACCTACCCGTTCAACGGCCGCAAGAACAGCGCAGAAGGTACGTTATCGGTGCATGACGCGTTGCGGGTATTCTCGATCCGTACCCTGGTGGCCACCAAGTTCCAGGAGGCCAACAAGACGCTGATCAGCGAGATCATCCGCAATCGCCAGTCCAGCTTCCTGACCACCGACTACATCTTCTAGCCAGCAGGCGCTTAATCGGAAAACGGCATTTGCGCATTCGTCGAAACTGTACAAATATACAGCTTCGACGAATGACCACCTTCCAACGGAGGTATCCGCAATGCCAGCCAAACCCATCCCCGAAGGCCAGCACAGCATCACGCCCTACCTGGGTATCAAGGATGCCGCCAAGGCCATTGCCTTCTATAAACAAGCCTTCGGCGCCGTCGAGATGTTTCGCCTCGACGGTCCCGACGGCCGCGTCGGTCATGCCGAGCTGAAAATCGGCGACTCCTCGCTGATGCTCGCCGATCCCTGCGACATGGACGGTGGCCTCACCGCCAGCCAGTCGCTGCCAGGGGCAGCCATCGGCTTGCACCTGTATGTCGAGGACTGCGACAAGGTCTATGCCCAGGCCGTCGCTGCCGGCGCCACGCCACTGCGAGAGGTACAGGACCAGTTCTACGGCGATCGCAGCGGTACCTTGAAAGACCCGTTCGGCAACCTCTGGTTCGTGTCCACCCACAAGGAAGACCTGAGCCCCGAAGAGATCCGCGCCCGCGCGGCCAAGCTGTTCGGCGGCAACTGAACGGGCGACGAGTCGCAGGCCGTGCGCTTGAAGTTGAAAGCGCCGCGGCTTTGCTTGAAGCTTGAGGCTTGTAGCTCGGAGCTGCTATTGAATGCGAATCATCGAAAAGAACGGCGCGCAGGTGCGCACCCTCACACCGGCCGAAGAAGAACTACTGGCCGGTTTTGCCAGTGCCACGCTGGTTGGCCCGCGCTTGCTGCAAGCCAACCAGTGGCTGATGAAGGTACGCAGCGCCAACCAATGGCTGGCCTGCGACTGCCGCAAGGATGCCCTGCCGGTGCTCAATGTTAGCCTCAACGGCAACACCGGCACCTTGTTCCTGCGCAACAACCCCGACACCCCCGAGCATGCCCCCGGCTGCCCCTTCACCAAGGACGAGCGCGAAGCCATCGAGCGCAGCGAGGATGTGCCGCCGCCTGCAGCCTGGCTGCCACCCGACACGCCGCTGCGTCTGCTCGGCGACTTCCGTCGCGCCAGCGCAGGTAATGGAGCAGGCGGTGAAACCGCGGAGCGCCGTGAGCAACAGCGGCTGCTGTCACTGTTGCTGACCTGGATCGAGGCCAGCGGCCTGAACGTCTACGCCACGCACCTGAAAAAAGACCTCACCGCACAGTTCGCCGAACTGCGCGGTGTCGCTGGCCGCTATCCGCTGCTCGAGCGAGTTCCGGCCAGCAACTATCTGGAAACGCGCCTGGACATGAAGCACATGATGATGCTCAAGGCGCGCCTGCGTGAATCCACCGTATTCGGCAACCACCGTCGCCACGGCCTGTTGCTGGACTGCGTCGAGCAGATCAAGGGCCGCAAGCTGTTCAACGCCCGCAGCGAGGACGGCTTCGACTTCCAGGGCCATCACCTGCTCTGGGGCGGCAGCAAGACCGGCGGCCCGCTATTGGCCCTGGCGCTGTACTCGCCCACCACTGCCGGTAGTCATTACTACGAACTGATCCATGTCGCCAGCGTACCGGTGCTGTCACGTGTGCACTTGTTCCCGGTATACCGCGACGAGGAACGCGAGCCGCTGAAAGCCTTGGTCTCGCTGATCGACTGGATGGCGAGCAAGGGGGTGAAAGTGCTGATGCGCCGCCCGGTGATCGGTGGCGAGGTGATGGACGAGCTGGTGCTGACCTCCGACCAGGACCGCGTGCTGTCGGTGTCACTGCTGGAAAAACCGCTCGGGCCGGAGCCCGATACGGATAATTTCAAGCGCTACGCAGACTTCAAGAGCCCGGAAACCTTTCGCAAGTATGTGGCGGGGTTCTTCATGCGTGAGCGTTAGGTTTTGTACAAGAAGAAGAGGCATCCTTCGTTGAGGGAGTCACCGCCACGCCTACAGAACTTTTCCTGCAGAGCCGAGGGTCTACAGGGCGATAAGGGACGAGCAAGGGCCCTGTATGAGCTTAACGCTTACAGAAACAGCCAATAACACCTATAAAAAACGCTCCCCTGCCGAACGCTTGAAACTACCCGAACCTTTCCAGCAACTGATAAAAATGCCAGTACCCTGGCTATTTTCATGGATCTATAGTGCGGTTTCATCCAGCGCTTAGAGAAACGCCGCCATGAGAACTTTTCTTCCGTTTACCCTTGCCGTCATGATTGCTGCCTGCGCGAAAACTCCTGAACTTTCCCCACCCATGCCCACACGCTCTTCCAGCCCGTCAATAACCCAAGAGACTTTGAAGGTGCTGGACACGAACGCGGAAAATGCACTGCAAAAAATTGATCGGTGGTTTCGAGATAGCCGAATCGATTGTGGGTCATCGCAACGCCCTGCCTTTCTTTGCAGTGGTGTATTGATACGCGTGACTCAGAGTTACCAGTCCTTCGATCCATGGGAGCCAAGTCCCCGCTCGATTTCCAGGCAAGGTGTTTCGGCATCCTGGCTTCGACAGGATTCCCCTATCTACAGCACGTTTAAGTTCCGCAACGGCTTCATACTCTATCCGGTCATGGAACGACCTGCAGGGAAGGCGCAAATTCACGTGAAATGTACGTTCCCCCGTGATGCAGCGACTGATAACAGGATGCCAGCCTGCTCTGAGTACGCCGGTTATCCGGCAAGCAAACCCTGCAATGAGCAAGGCATCAACACTGCAGAAGATTGGAAGCGTCATTACGATCAGATGGGTAAGACCAACCGTATTTGTGGCTGGAATGTAAGCGCGGGTATTACTACCTCTGCCGATCGTTTCTACCAGAGTATTCGTGCACGTTCATTGCTCGCCAGAGAAGGGCAATGGAATGAATGGAACGAGCTGATTCTGGAGCCGTGGCACAACATCAATTCAGCAACACTGCCCCTGCTGGCATTCTTTTACCAGGCGGGGAATATGGATGCGCTGAATAAAGCCAACCATGACCAACAGCGTTACTACCAAAAGTACGGCCAGTATTTACCTGTCGTCAGTCTTTCCTATTCGACAACCCGCGGGCTTGTGGCTCACTACAATCCTGATGAGCAAGGTCTTCGTCAACAAACTCAATAACCACAGATGGCAAAGCACTCCTGCCAGACCGCGCAACAGTGCTTTGCCAAAAGTCTCGCGTCAGAACGCCGCCTCGAAAATCGCCTCGATCTCGGCCTGGCTGGCACTACGCGGGTTGGTCAGCCCGCAGGCGTCCTTCAACGCATTGGCCGCCAATACCGGCACATCCTCACGCTTGGCCCCCAGCTCTGCCAGGCCCGCCGGGATCCCTACCGCCACGGCCAGATGCTCGATCGCCGAGATCGCCGCTCCCGCGCCCTGCTCTGCCGTCAGCCCGCACACCTTCACACCCATGGCCTTGGCCACATCGCGCAGGCGCGCGGCGCTGACCTGGGCATTGAAGCGCTGCACATGCGGCAACAACACCGCGTTGCAGACCCCATGCGGCAGGTCGTAGTAGCCACCGAGCTGATGCGCCATGGCATGCACATAACCCAGCGAGGCATTGTTGAAGGCCATGCCGGCGAGGAACTGGGCGTACGCCATGTTCTCCCGGGCTTGCAAGTCCTGGCCGTCGGCAACCGCCTGGCGCAGGTTGTCGTTGATCAAGGTGATGGCCTTGAGTGCACAGGCGTCGGTGATCGGGTTGGCGGCCGTGGAAACATAGGCCTCGATGGCGTGGGTCAGCGCGTCCATACCGGTGGCGGCGGTCAGGCCCTTTGGCATGCCGACCATCAGTGCCGGGTCGTTGACCGACAGGATCGGCGTGACATTACGGTCGACGATGGCCATTTTCACGTGGCGCGATTCGTCGGTGATGATGCAGAAACGGGTCATCTCGCTGGCCGTGCCGGCCGTGGTGTTGATGGCGATCAGCGGCAGTTGCGGCTTGGCCGAACGGTCCACGCCTTCATAGTCGCGAATATGCCCACCGTTGGTGGCGCACAGGGCGATACCCTTGGCGCAGTCATGGGGCGAGCCACCACCGAGCGAGATCACGCAATCGCAGCGTTCACGCTGCAACAGCGCCAGGCCCGCCTCGACGTTGGCAATGCTCGGGTTGGGCTTGGCACCGTCGAAGATCGTCGAGTCGATGTCGCGCTCGGCCAGCAACCCGGCGATGCGCTGGGCAACCCCGGCCCTGGACAGGCCTTCGTCAGTCACGATCAACGCCTTGCGCAAGCCGTAGCCGGCAATCGCCGCCATGGCTTCGTCCAGGCAATCGAGGCCCATGATGTTGACGGGTGGAATGAAGAAGGTGCTGCTCATGGCCGAGATCCTCTCAGGTTATTGTCTGTCTACCTTCGAGGATCTGCCCGAACTGCCGCACGCATGTTGATCCAGGACAAGCCGCCGTGACTGAACGGTCGACATCGCAGACAATCCGCGATGAGCGGCACTCGCTCAGCCCAGAAACAGCCGATACGCCGGATTGTCCGTCTCATCCCAGTAGCGATAGCCCATGGCCTGCAGCGTCTGTGGCATGAGGGCCTGTTCGTCGGCCGGCACCTCCAGCGCAGCGAACACCCGGGCCTCGGCAGCGCCATGGTTGCGGTAGTGGAACAGGCTGATGTTCCAGTTCTGGCCCAGACGCTCTAGAAAGCCCAGCAACGCGCCTGGGCGCTCAGGAAACTCGAAACGCAGCACCCGCTCGTCGGCGCCTGGCGCTGCATGGCCGCCGACGGTGTGGCGCACATGCAGCTTGGCCAGTTCGTTGTCAGTCAGGTCGAGTACCTCGTAGCCCTGTGCACGCAAGCTGTCCAGCAGGCCCTCGCGCGGGTCGTGCTGTGGATGGGTCTGTACGCCGACGAACAGCCGGGCTTCCTTGCCCCGGTGGTAGCGGTAGTTGAACTCGGTTACCTGGCGCTTGCCCAGGGCCTGGCAGAACGCGCGAAAACTCCCCGGCCGCTCGGGGATGGTGACCGCGATCACCGCCTCACGCTGCTCGCCGAGCTCGGCACGCTCGGCCACATGGCGCAGGCGGTCGAAATTGATGTTGGCCCCGGAGTCGATGGCGACCAGGGTCTGCCCACGAACGCCATCACGCGCCACGTACTTCTTGATCCCGGCCACGGCCAGCGCACCGGAAGGTTCGGTGATCGAGCGGGTATCGTCGTAGATATCCTTGATCGCTGCGCACAACTCATCGCTGCTGACGGTGATCACTTCATCGACGAAATGCCGGCACAACTCGAAGCAATGGGCACCGACCTGGGCCACCGCCACACCGTCGGCGAAGGTGCCGACCTGCGCCAGTACCACTCGCTCGCCAGCGGCCAGGGCGGCCTGCAGGCAGTTGGAATCCTCGGGCTCGACACCAATCACCTTGACCTGCGGACGCAGGTACTTCACGTAGGCCGCGATACCCGCGATCAGGCCACCGCCACCGACCGGGACGAAGATCGCATCCAGGGCGCCCGGGTGTTGGCGCAGGATCTCCATGGCCACGGTGCCCTGCCCGGCGATCACGTCCGGATCGTCGAATGGCGGGACGAAGGTCGCTCCCTGGCGGTCGGCCAGTTGCAGCGCATGGGCCAAGGCATGGGGGAAGCTTTCGCCATGCAGCACCACGTTGCCGCCGCGCGAGCGCACACCGGCGATCTTCAGTTCAGGGGTGGTGGTGGGCATGACGATGGTCGCCGTCATACCCAGGTGCGAAGCAGCCAGCGCCACGCCCTGGGCATGGTTGCCGGCGGAAGCGGTGATCACGCCACGCTCGCGCTGGACCTGGGACAGGCGCGACAGCCGGGTATAGGCACCGCGGATCTTGAACGAGAAGGTCGGTTGCAGGTCTTCGCGCTTGAGCAACACCTGGTTGCCGAGGCTGCTCGACAGCGCCGGGGCCGCCTGCAGCGGGGTTTCGATGGCCAGGTCGTACACGGGCGCTGCAAGAATGCGCCGCACCTGCTCCGACAGCAGTTGCTGGGGCGTGACGGGGGAACGGGGGCTGACGCTCAGATTGCTCATCGATGACTCCTGGGGGTTTGCAGATGCCCAGGAGTCGAGAAGAAAAAACCCGCCTCCAGGGCGGGTTTCGGTGCCAGTGCGCGCTAGCCCGCCAATCCGATAATGGCGGTAATAATAATCAGGCCGAAGGTGCGCACAGGCGAGTAGGTATTCATGGTGCAGGAACTTATCCCGCCAAACCGTAGGAAGTCAACATTCAGCAACGCGCCTGTTGCTGTGCCGACAGCGGCACGTCGAAGACCTTGTCAAAGCCCCACTGGAAGACGAAGGCATAGACGAAGAAGAACACGAACAGTGCCAGGTTGGTGAGCAACGCGCTCCACAGGCTGATATCCAGCCAGAACGCCACCAGCGGCAGCAGGATCAACACCAGGCCGCCCTCGAAACCCAGGGCGTGCAGCAGGCGTCGGAACCAGGTGCGGGTACGCTGCGCCTGGCGTGCTTCCCAGCGCTCGAACGCCCAGTTGTAGCCCATGTTCCAGCTCATGGCGATACCCGACATTAGGATCGAAAGTATCGTCGAATGGGCCATGCCGGCGTCGAACATCAGCGACAGCGCAGGCGCCACGCACGCCACGGCGATGACTTCGTAGAGGATGGCCTGGACGACCTTGCGGGCCTTGCCTTGCATGGGGCACTCCTTGGCGGAAACGGAAGGAGACGGTACGCCGGTTCAGGCACCGGTTCAAGCACAGGAATCGTGTGGAAAAATCGTTAGGCTGCTTTCTTTTACCCCTCGAGCCAGCCATGATTGCTGCACCGCCGCCCGCGAACACAGCCATGACCGCCCCAGCCCCTACGCCCGTCAGCTCCACCGCCCTGACACTGCAGATCCTTTCGATCGTGTTCTACACCTTCATCGCCTTCCTGTGCATCGGCCTGCCCATCGCGGTGCTGCCCGGCCATGTACACGACCAGTTGGGCATGGGTGCCGTGATCGCCGGCCTGACCATCGGCTTGCAGTACCTCGCCACCTTGCTCAGCAGGCCCTTCGCCGGTCGCGTGGCCGACAGCCTGGGTGGCAAGCAGGCGATTCGCTATGGGCTGTATGGCATTGCCGGTTGCGGCGTGCTGACCCTGCTGTCGGCCTGGTCCCTCGCCCTGCCCTCGTTGAGCCTGGCATTACTGCTGGCCGGACGTGTGCTGCTGGGGGTCGCCCAAGGCCTGATCGGCGTCGCCACGTTGAGCTGGGGTATCGGCCAGGTCGGTGCCGAGCACACCGCCCGGGTGATCTCATGGAACGGTATTGCATCCTATGGCGCCATCGCCATCGGTGCGCCCGCCGGGGTGGTGATGGTCGGCCAACTGAGCTTCACTGCCCTCGGCCCGGCCTTGCTGGTGATGGCGCTGCTGGCCCTGTGGGTGCTGCGCGGCCGCCCGGACGTGGTGGTGGTGCGCGGTGAACGCCTGCCTTTCTGGTCGGCCTTCGGCCGCGTTGCGCCCTGCGGCATGGGGCTGACACTGGCGTCGATCGGCTACGGCACCCTGACCACCTTCGTCACCCTCTACTACCTGGAGCAAGGCTGGGTCGGCGCGGCCTGGTGCCTGAGCGCCTTCGGCCTGTGCTTCATCGTCTCGCGGCTGCTGTTCGTCAACGCGGTCAACCGCTTCGGCGGCTACAACGTAGCGATCGCGTGCATGGCCACCGAAGTGCTGGGGCTGACCCTGCTCTGGCTGGCACCGGCACCGGGATGGGCCTTGGTTGGGGCGGGGCTCACCGGCTTTGGCCTGTCACTGGTGTACCCGGCGCTGGGCGTGGAGGCGATCAGGCAGGTCCCCAGCGCCAGTCGGGGCGCGGGGCTTGGGGCCTACGCGGTGTTCTTCGACCTGGCATTGGGCCTGGCCGGCCCGGTGATGGGCGCGGTAGCCGTGCACCTGGGTTATGCGTCGATCTTCTGCGTGGCGGCGCTGCTGGCGCTATCAGGGGTGGGCCTGATCCTGCTGCTGGCCCGCCGCGCCGGCCGCGGCTGAGCGCTCGGCGGGCTCCGGGGCACCCAGGGCCTGGCTGAAGAACGCCGCCGTCTCGCTCTGCAGGCCCCGGTGCACCTGGCGCCGGTCGATGCCGTCGGCATCCTTGCACAGCACCGCCATGCGCTGGCGCTGTTCGTCGTCGCAGGGGGCCATGAACACGAAATGCCCAGCACCGGACAACAGCCGGTAGTCGGGCGTGACCGGCAACTTGCGCGCCAGGGCGCTGGCGTTGCGGTCGACAGCCAGCAACTGGTCCTGGTCGCCGCTGTAGATCAGTGCGGGCACATGCACACCGGCCAGGGCATGGCGGCCAAACATCAGGCTCAACGGTGCCATCAGCATCACCGCGCCGACACGCGGGTCGGACTGCGGGGTCAACTCGCTGCGGTCGGCGATCAGCACGCCGTGGGTCTTGCAGGCATCGGCATCCATCGGCCGTTCCAGGCAATAGTTGCGCAGCCGTTCAAGGTCTGGCTGGGCGCCCGACAGGATCAACGCGGTCTCCCCGCCTGCCGAGTAGCCGATCACGCCAACCTTGCCCTGGTTGAGGTAAGGGCTGAGCAGGTGATCTGCACGTGCAGCGGTGATCGCGGCGCTGACCTGCAAGGGCCGGCCATAGAGGTTGCTGAGCTTGCCCAGCCGACTGTGGTCACGAAGGTTGTCGCCCGGGTGGGTGACGGCCACCACCACGAAGCCCTGGCGGGCCAGTGAGGTTGCCAGGTCGTGCAGCGCCACCGGGGTGCCGGTATTGCCATGGGAGACCACCAGCAGCGGGAACTGGCCCATGGCGACCGGCGCCTCTTCGGCCACCCGCAGGGTGTAGCCTTCGATGCGCGTAGGCCGCGCCGGGCTGCTGCTGGGATAGAACACCAAGGCCTGCATGGGCTGTGCGTCCACCGGATCGGCAAGCGTGAGACGATGCAGGCCGGCCACCCAGGGTGAAGCCTCGGCACGGGCCAGCAGGCCGCCAAGCAGGAGCAACGTCAACAGGGCACGGGTTTTCATCGCGAGCGTCTCTCCCCACGAGGCGGACGAGTAGCATAAGCATAGAAGCTACGCGATGGACGACAGATGAAACATCCATGAAAAAGCCGGCTGTCGCACAAGGCGACAGCCGGCTTTTTCGGGGTTTCTATCAGGCTGCGGCGAACAGCTCGTTGGCAATCTGCGCCTGGGCAGCGTCGATGGCCTTGCTGCGGTGCTCCGGACCATACGCCAGGCCGTGGGCGCGGACGATTTCCAGGTCGGTGATGCCGATGAAGCCCAGGAACACCTTGAGGAAATCTTCATGACCGACACCGGTCGGCTGACCTTGGTGCAGGCCACCGGCAGTGGACACCAGCACCACCTTCTTGTCACCGCACAGGCCTTCCGGGCCAGCTTCAGTGTAGCGGAAGGTCTTGCCGGCGACGGCAACGCGATCGATCCAGGCCTTGAGCTGGGTCGGCACGGTGAAGTTGTACATCGGTGCACCGATGACCACCGCGTCGGCAGCGAGGAATTCGGCCAAGGTTTCTGCACTCAGGCGGGCTTCGTGGGCCAGGGCGGCGTCACGGGCTTCTTCGGCGGTGCCGGCAGCAACCAGAGTCGCGGCCGAGAAGTGGCTGATGGCATCGGCGGCCAGGTCACGGTAGATGACTTCGACGCTCGGATCGGCAGCCTTCCAGGCATCGACCACTTCGCGGCTCAACTGGCGGGAGGCGGAATTGTCG
This sequence comes from Pseudomonas wayambapalatensis, assembly GCA_014268975.2. GTDB lineage: Bacteria > Pseudomonadota > Gammaproteobacteria > Pseudomonadales > Pseudomonadaceae > Aquipseudomonas > Aquipseudomonas wayambapalatensis. The sequence continues at coordinate 3,441,627 of CP077096.1, forward strand.
CCCAGGATGCTCGAATCGATATGCAACAGTTTCATGGGACTCTCCTGTAAATGAAGACCGCGGCTGTGGGCGATCACGATGGAGAGAATCCTACAGAGGCGATGAATAACTGATTAGTCGGCAAAAATGCATTAGTTTGTTCCACTGATGGAACAGTGAGATATCCGTATGCAAGACTTCAACGACCTCTTCTACTTCGCCCGGGTGGTCGAGGCCGGTGGCTTCGCTGCCGCCGGTCGCCAGTTGGGCATCCCCAAGTCGCGCCTGTCGCGGCGTATCGCAGAACTCGAGGAACGCTTGGGCACACGCCTGCTGCAGCGCACCACCCGGCAACTGAAGCTGACCGCCGTCGGCGAACGCTACCTGCACCACTGCCAGGCCATGCTGCTGGAGGCCGAGATGGCCGACGAAGCCGTCGCCAGCATGACCAGCGAGCCGCGTGGACGCCTGCGGGTGTCTGCCCCGGTAGCCCTGGCCCATGCCTTCCTGCCAGACATCATCAGCCGCTTTCTCGCCCAGTACCCGCTGGTGCAACTGGAGATGGTGCTGCTCAATCGCCGTGTCGACCTGATCTCCGAAGGTATCGATGTGGCGCTGCGGGTGCGCGACCTGGGCGACGAGGACCCGGCCCTGGCCACCCGCCGCCTGCGCCAGGCGCAGATGTACCTGGTGGCAGCCCCTGGATTCGCCGACGGGCTCGAGCACCCGTCGCAGCTGGTGGGGCTGCCCGTCCTGGGGGCCGCGGATGCCGATCGCCTGGTGCATTTTCGCCTCATCGGGCCCGGCGGCCAGGAGCAGGAGATCGCCCTGGAGCCACGCCTGAACATCGATGACTTCGTGGTGCGCAAGGCCTCGGCCTGCGCAGGCCTGGGCTTTACCGCCCTGCCAAGCAACTATTGCGAGGAAGAACTGGCGCGCGGCGAACTGGTGCACCTGCTGCCGGAGTGGTCGCTGCCTGGGGGTTATCTGCAAGCGGTGTATCCGCACCGGCGCGGCGTACTGCCTGCAGTGCGGGTATGGATCGATCACCTGGCGGCCTCGTTCGAGGCCTGTGGAGAGCGCTATGTCTGAGCGACCCATGAGCCCCGAGCAGGTGGCAGCGTTCTGCCTGAGCCTGCCCGGCGCGCGGGAGGATTACAAATGGGGCGCAATCCGGGTGTTCTCGGTGGCCGGTAACAAGATGTTCGCCGTGCTTGACCTGCCGGGAGCAGGCTTGATGTTCAAGGTCGCCGACGAGCTGTTTCTCGGTTATTGCGACCGTCCCGGGGTACGGCCGGCGCCTTATCTGGCGAGGGCGCGCTGGATCAGCATGCTGCCTCCCTACCCCATGGGCCGGGAAGAGTTGACCGATCTGCTGCAGCGTTCGCACCAACTGGTGGTGCGACGCTTGCCCAAGCGCTTGCAGGTGGGCTTGTTGGCCGATTGAGGATTGCGCGGCGCTCGCTCAGCCCATCAATCCCAGCCAGCGCCCACCCAGCACCAGGCGATCCAGCCAGAACACCTGGTGCAACGCGACGATTGCCCAGAACACCATCTGGTACGACAGCTTGCGGGTCTTGTGCCGGAACAATTGCTGCGCCAGCAAGGCCCCCGGCCAACCACCGAGCAACTCGCTGGCGTGGAGGATTTTCTCTGGCGTGCGCCAGGCCTGGGTGCGGGCCTGCCGCTTGTCCTGCCAGTACAACAACAGGCAGATCAGGCTGGCCGCCGGATACAGCGCCAGGGGCAGCCAGGACTGGCCGCTCCAGGCCATCTGCGCCACCCCCAGGCCCGGTAGCAGGCACAAGACCAGCAGCACCAGCAATTTCAGGCGCAGGTTGCGCACGCCCTCGCCTGCCTGGCCAGCGTCGCGCCGCCCGGCACTTTGCCCGCGTGCCATCAGCCGTGCGCCGTGGCCCAGTCAACCCAGCCGAACTGCCAGGTCGCCAGGATCAGCAGGCCAAAGGCAATGCGGTACCAGGCAAAGACCGCGTAGCTGTGGTTGGCGATGAACTTGAGCAACGCACGCACGGCGATCATGGCGAAGATGAACGACACCACGAAGCCGATGGCGAATACCGGCAGGTCGGCCGGCTGGAACAGGTCACGGTACTTGTAGCCCGAATACACCGCGGCGCCGACCATGGTCGGCATCGCCAGGAAGAACGAGAACTCGGTCGCGGCCTTGCGTGACAGGCCGAACAGCAAGCCGCCGATGATGGTCGAGCCCGAGCGCGAGGTCCCCGGGATCATCGCCAGGCACTGCACCAGGCCGACCTTCAGGGCGTGGGTCCAGCGCATGTCGTCGACATGGTCGACCTCGATACGGTGATCGCGGCGCTCGGCCCAGAGCATGATGAAGCCGCCCACCACCAAGGCCACGGCCACGGTGATCGGATTGAACAGGTACTCATGGATCAGGTCGGCGAACAGTACGCCAAGCACGACCGCCGGCATGAAGGCGATCAGCAGGTTGGCGGTGAAACGCCGGGCCTTGGGCTGGCTCGACAGGCCGAACACCACTTCGAAGATCTTGCTGCGAAACTCCCACACCACCGCCAGGATCGCGCCCAGCTGAATGATGATGTTGAACGCCATTGCGCGCTCGCCGCCAAAATCGATCAGGTCGGCCACGATGATCTGGTGGCCGGTGCTGGAAATCGGCAGGAACTCGGTCAAGCCCTCGACGATACCCAGGATGATTGCCTGGAAGGCACTCCAAAAATCCATCAACTCCCCCAATGGACACTGCTCCTGGCAGCACCCTAGTTCTTTTCGATTACAAGTATTCACCGCACGCGCAGCGACGCGTCTTTTACAGCGTTCGTTAGTCCCAACACCAGCGAAAAAGTGCGCCGCGGCTAAAGGTTTCATCTTGCGCGGCCGAAATCCTATCAGAGGCCCTGCGCGAAGGCTTGCGCGGGATGCAACATGGATTGTCGAGCCCGGCACTTAGCCGTTGGTCGACTGGGTTGCAGGCATCCGGTCATGGTTGGATGCTGCTCATATAAAAAGAACAAGACATGGAGTGACCTTTTGATGAAGACCTTGAGATCGATGTCGATCAGCCGTCGTCTGTGGCTGATCCTGCTCGTGGCCGTCGCCATGCTGTTGGTCCTGGGGCTGCTGATGCTGCGCCAGATCCATGGTGACCTGTACCAGGCCAAGGCGCAGAAGACCCAGCATGTGGTCGAGACTGCCGTGGGCGTGCTCGCCTACTACCAGGGGCTGGAGGCCGCTGGCAGCCTCGACCGGCAAAGCGCCCAGCAGCAGGCGCTGCAGGTGGTGCGCAGCCTGCGCTACGACAAGGATGACTATTTCTGGATCAACGACCTGCAACCGAAGATGATCATGCACCCGGTCAACGCCAAGCTCGATGGCCAGGACCTGTCGGCGATCCGCGACCCTGACGGCTTTGCCGTGTTCAACGAGATGGTGACCCTGGCCAAGGCCCAGGGCGCGGGCCCGGTCAACTACCGCTGGCCCAAGCCCGGCGCCAGCGAGCCGGTGGCCAAGACCTCCTATATAGAGCTCTTCAAGCCCTGGGGCTGGATCATCGGCTCGGGGGTGTATGTCGACGACGTACAGGACGAATTCGCTCGCCAGGTCCGCGAGGCCTCGCTGGTCGGGCTGTTCATTGCCCTGGTGATGGGGCTGGTGGTGTGGCTGATCGCCCGCAGCATTGCCCGTCCGCTGCACGAGGCGGTGCAGGCCATGGGCAACATCGCCAGTGGCGAGAGCGACCTGACCCGCCGCCTGGACACCCACGGACGCGACGAAATCACCCATTTGGGTGAGTACTTCAACCGTTTCAACGGCAAGCTGCAGGGCGTGGTCGGCCAATTGCAGGGCACAGCCCATGCGCTGGCCCAGTCCGCCGGGCACGTCGGCGACAACGCCGGCAGCGCCCAGCAGCGCAGTGCCCAGCAATCGCTGCAGATGGACCAGGTGGCCACGGCGGTCAACGAGGTCACCTACGCGGTGCAGGATGTGGCGAAGAATGCCGAGCAGGCGGCCGTGGAAATGCGCGCTGCGCAGCAGCAGGTCGATCAGGGCCAGCAGGCGATCCATGGCAGTCTGCAGCAGATCGACCGGTTGTCGGCGACCATCGATCAGGCCCAGGGGGTGATCCGCGACCTGGCCGGGCACAGCACCAAGATTGGTGGCGTACTGGAAGTGATCCGCTCGATCGCCGAGCAGACCAACTTGCTGGCCCTCAACGCCGCCATCGAGGCCGCCCGCGCTGGCGAACAGGGCCGCGGCTTTGCCGTGGTCGCCGACGAGGTTCGCCTGCTGGCCCAGCGCACGGCGCAGTCCACTGCCGAGATCCAGACCATGATCGAGCATCTGCAGGGCCAGTCGGATGCCGCCGTCCGGGCCATCGACACCAGTAGCGAAGCCTCGCGCCAGACCGTCGAACAGGCCCGCGAAGCCGGCACCAGCCTTGCGGCCATCGAACAGGCACTGCATACCCTGGCAGCGCTGAACACCTCGATCGCCAGCGCCACCCTGCAGCAGTCCCATGTGGTCGAGGAAATCAACCGCAATGTGCTCGACACCGCCGGCTTGTCCCAGCAGACCGCCGAGGCGGCGCGCCAATCCAGCGATGCCGGAGTTTCCCTGGCACGCCTGAGCGAGGAGCTCGAGCAGCTGCTGCGTCAATTCAGAGTCTGAGCAAAAGAAGGGGCGCTACGGCGCCCCGTTTCACAGCGATTCACCTTCCTCGACCCTCAAGCTACAATCGCGCCCTTTCCCTTCCGAAGGATCGCCGATGTCCGGCCTCGAACTCTTCGCCGCCGCGCTCGGCGTCATCGCCGTCTGGCTCACGGTCAGGCAGAACATCTGGTGCTGGCCGATCGGCCTGGTGATGGTGCTGCTCTACAGCTGGATCTTCTACGACGTGAAGCTGTATTCGGACATGCTCCTGCAAGTGGTCTATGCCGTGCTCAACCTCTATGGCTGGTGGCAATGGACGCGCCCGGACCGGGTCGAGGACGCGCGCCAGGTATCGCGCCTGGACACCGCCACGACGCTGCGCGGCCTGGGCCTGGGGCTGCTGGCCAGTGTCGCCCTGGGTGCGGCCATGGCCCACTGGACCGACGCCGCCCAACCCTGGCTGGATGCCGCGCTGACCGGTTTCAGCCTGGTCGCGCAGGTGTGGATGGCACAGAAACGCCTGCAATGCTGGGCGTTGTGGTTCGTGGTCGATGTGATCTTCGTTGGACTGTTCCTGTACAAGGGTTTGTACCTGACCGCCGCGTTGTACGCCCTGTTCACCCTTATTGCCGTGCGCGGCTGGCTGGAGTGGCGGCGCGATCCGGCGCTGGCCGGCGCATGAAGGTCCTGGTCCTGTGCGGCCCTGAATCCAGTGGCAAGAGCTGGCTCAGTGGCGAAATCCAGCACCGTTTCGGTGGCATCACCGTCGGCGAATACGTACGCCATTTCATCGACACCGAGCAGCGCGATACCTGCTATGCCGATATCCCGGCCATCGCCCGCGGGCAATTGGCCTGGGAAGACCAGGCGCGGGCAGCCTCGCCTTCGCTGCTGATCCTCGATACCCACCTGCTGAGCAACATGTTGTGGAGTCGCGTGCTGTTCGGCGACTGCCCCGCGTGGCTGGAACAGGCGCTGCTGGCCAGGCACTACGACCTCCACCTGCTGCTCAGTCCCGAGGGCGTGGAATGGATCGGCGATGGCCAGCGCTGCCAGCCGCGGCTTGAGGAGCGCCAGGCGTTCTTCGATGACAGCCTGCACTGGCTACAACAGCATCGCCAGCCACTGCGGGTCATTGACGGGGACTGGCAGCAGCGCCGGGATGACGCGCTGGCGGCGGTGGCCGAGCTCCTGGGGTAAGCCCAGCCCGGCCCCTCAGCATGGCCGGACTGTTAACTCACTGATACACCCCATCGCCATCAAACCCCTATTGCTGGGGCCTTCCCCACACTTTCGGAGGAACTGTCACAGCGCTGATACACCCCCTGCGCACCCCGCCAGATCGCCCGTGCTTCGGCCCTTGACGGGCGACGACCCGGCACCTTGTATCAGCGCTGATACAGCAGAAAACCGGCACTGCCACCGTCCTCGCACAACCCACTGATAAATCAGCAAAAAGCAAAACCGGCACGGCTTTCGCTCTCTGTTCTGCAACGCTCAAGGGCCAGCGCACAGAAAGGGAGCACCGCCGTGGGGAACCAGCACAATACACTGCCTGCACTGCTCGTTCTGGCTTGCCTTGCCGCCACATCGATTGCGCCGCCGGCCTTCGCTGGCGGCAACGGGGTGATCGTCCTCAATCGCGATGTCCAGCCGCGTCAGGCTGATCGCCGAACCGGCACGCCAGACCCCTACCCGACCACCGCCAACACCAATGAGTCGGCACGCATCCAGGCCCAGACCAACAACGAACTGACCGATGGCGACTTCGCCAACGTCGCCAGCGGTTCGACCGTCAGCCGCATCTTCCAACCTGACAACTCCGGGAACCTGCGAGGCATGGGCACCGCCCAGTCGCAATTGCCCGGCATGCCCGGCGGCTCCGGTGCCGGGGCGTCCGGCGCCAACAGCATCTCCAACACGGTCAACCAGAACGTTCAGCGCGGCATGGCGCCGCTGCAGATCCTGACCCGGGGCCAATGAACATGCATACCCTCAAACTCTCCCTGCTGTGCCTGGCCCTGGGCTGCACCGCAAGCGCCTTCGCCGGCTCGCCTGTGGTGGACAACGCCACCCTCGATGCCAGTGGCCGCGCCTACCAGGGCAACCTCAACATCAACCAGGCCGCAGGTGACGCGCTACAACAGGCCAACGTGAAAGCCATCGCCATCGGCACCGAAGGCCAGGCCAGCACGCAGATCCGCCAACGCAGCGAGTTTCGCGCCAACAGCGCGCTCGACGCCCACGCCAGCATCAATGGCAATGCCTTCAGCAACGGCAACGGCATGCTGGGCATCAACCAATCGGCGGGCGCCGCCACGCAACAGGCCAACGCGGTGCGCATCAGCATCAGCGCAATTCCACAGAGCATCGACGACAGCATTCTCAGCCAGCAGAACGTCTCGCTGGCCAACAGCTCCGACGCAACTGATCACACACCCGGCAGTCGCCAGGTCACTACCAGTGACCAGGCCTTCACCGGCAGCCGTGGCGTGATCCAGTTGAATCAGAGCGCCGGGGTGGGCAACCGAATGGCCAACACCCTGAGCGTCCGGGTCGCGGATTGACCCGATCAGCAACACAACACTTAACAACGAAAATATAAGCGGAGAAACACCATGAAACCGAAAATGGCACTCAAGCCTCTGGTATTCGCCCTCGCTGCGGTCATGGCAGTTGCTGCACAAGCCGGCGGCCGTGGAAACGACAACCACGGCGGCCACAACAATGGCCACAACAACAACGAAAGCCTGCTGCTGTCCCTGCTGGTGAACGCCGGCTCTGCCGCCACCGTTCTGGACACCCAGAACAACTCCGGCAACCGTGTGCTGAACCAAGGCACCCGTAACGATGCCCGAATGGACAACTCGGCCAACGGCTCCCAAGGCAACCTGGGTGCCAACGTTGCCGCAGGCAGCGGCAACCAGCAGGACAACGTTGCGGCAATCGCCACCGCCGATGAGAACTTCATCTTCGGCAGTGCCGTGGCCATGGCCCAGGCCACCCAGACCAACGCCGGCAACACCGTCAAGAACTACTCCACCTCCAACAACGCCAACCTCACCGGTTCGGCCAACGGCAGCTCCGGCAACATCGGTATCAACGTGACCGCCGGGGACTTCAACCAACAGAAAAACAACATGGCCATCGCCGTGTCCGGCGGCCGTGTCGCTGCCGCCACCGGTGCAGCCAACCAGAACGTCGGCGGCCTGAACGTCACCAACAAGGCCGACCGTACCTACAGCAAGGAAACCCTCACCTCCACCTTCGCTGCCTACGGCCACTACCAAGGCAATGGCTACGGCTACGTCGAAGACGAAAGCAGCCGCGATCGCTATGGCAACACCCATGTCGACAAGGACCCGCTCAAGTTCCACGAAGAAGGCACCTTCGGCCTGGCCGGTGTTGCCTCCTATCAGGTCCTGACCCCCACCGGCTGGCGCAACCCTGTGACCAACAACGCCAACCTGAGCAACTCGCTCAATGGCGTGTCGGGCAACGTCGGCGCCAACGTCTCGGCCGGCAGCGGCAACCAGCAGACCAACTCGCTGTCCATCGCCGCAGGTTGCAAAGCCTGCATGTAACAGCAGCCGATCGGGGCCCTTCGGGGCCCCTTTCCCTGTCTCTACCCGGTGGAGAAGGTCATGCGCATTGTCCTGCTTGCCACACTCATGTTCCTTGCCGGTCTCGTAGAAGCGGCACAGATGCCGATCGCCGCCTTGCCAGGCGGTACTCTCGTCTACAAGCCAGTGCAGAGCCTGCGTGAGCGGCGCTTCGCCGACCTGGTGCAACAGAAGACCGATTTCAGCTGCGGCGCCGCCGCCCTGGCCACCGTCCTCAAGCAGGCCTACTGGCTCGACGTGGACGAACACCAGGTCATCGAAGGCATGCTCGCCGAATCCGACCAGGACACCGTCAAGGTCCAGGGCTTCTCCATGCTCGACATGAAGCGCTACGTCGAAAGCATCGGCATGCGCGCCAGGGGCTATCGGGTCGAACCCGACACCCTGGAAAAGGTGAGCATTCCGGTGATCGTGCTGATGGACATCCGTGGCTACAAGCACTTCGTGGTGCTCCAGCGCATCGACAAGGGCTGGGTCTACATCGGCGACCCTGTCCTGGGCCACAAACGCTACAAATTCGACGATTTCCTCAAAGGCTGGAACGGCATCATCTTCGCCGTCATCGGCCCCGGCTACGACAAGGCCAACGCCCTGCTCGATCCGCCGGCACCTCTGACCGCGAAGAACCGCGTCGACGGTTTCTACCCGGTGGAAGACGCGCAACTGATGGAGTTCGGTTTCATCCAGAGCGATTTCTTCTGACGATTACAAGGGGCACGAAGTCCCGGGGAGCAGCGATGAAGACTACCACCTGGCTGGTCGCAGCATGCCTGGCTGCCAGCCTCCCCGCCCACGCGCAGGTGTTCAAGCCCATCGAGGTCAAGGACCAGGAGCTTGCCCAACTGCGTGGGAAGTATGTGATGCCGGGGCGAATCATCAGTTTCGGCATCGTCATGAGCAGCACCTGGCAGAACGCCGCCGGTGATCGCATCGGCGCCACAACCACCCTGCAGGTGCAGCAGAACGTGATCAAACCGCAGTTCTACGTGTCGATGACCGGCGAGAACGGCTCGGGCAACGCCCCTGGCCGCGGCAATGGCCTGGTCAACGGCGGTGCAGGCCTGGTCAACACCACCCAGGGCGTGACCCAGTCGGTACGCGCGGCCGGCGACAACAACAGCGCCTATAACGATGTCGCCATCAATGTTCGCGAGGCGGGCCAGATCGGTGATGCCGGTGTGCCGCAAGGCCAGGTCCTGGCCGCAGGCAGCACCCTCAGCACCAGCAACAACGCCGGTACGCTCAGCGTTTCGAACAGTGGCAACGGGATCCAGATGGCCATCCAGGCCAACAACAATCAAGGGCAAAGCATGCAGCGCCTGGCCGAAGGTGGTCTGCTACAAGCCACCACTTTGCTGGGCGGCAGCAACGCGGTCAGCAACCTGACACAGCTCAATGTGGTGCTGCGCGACAACCTGCCTTCGGCAGGCGCGCTGAACTGCAATCTTGATCAACTCAAGGGCCTACGTGTTTCAGGATATTGATCTACGCTTCGTCTCAATCATCGTAGTTGGAAGGGACGGCTAACTTATGCATCGATCGTTGTCATTGGGGGCAGTTGTCTGCCTGGGGACCTTGGTACCATCATCACTGCTCTACGCAGCCAGCGATCCCCAGGTAGACGCGCTGAAAGCCGAACTGGCTGCGCTCAAGCAGCGCTACGAAGCGCAGCAGCAGGCGCTGATGGTGCTCGAACAACGCGTTCGCCAGGTCGAGGAACAGCCCGCAGCCCCACCTCCCAAACGCCTGACCCGCTCGCCGGCTTCCGAGCCGCGCAACAATCAGGCCGTGGCCGCCGCCGGCGGCGGCTCATCCTATGGCGAGTCACTCAAGGATGATTCGGAACCGGCGCAGAGCGTGTCCAACCTCTACGATGAGGCCAGCGGCTTCTTCGGTGGCGGCAAGTTCAGTGTCGAGACCGGCATCACCTATGCCCGCTACGACACCCGCCAGCTCATCCTCAACGGTTTCCTGGCACTGGACTCGATCTTCCTGGGCAACATCAACCTGGACCGGATCAAGGCCGACAACTGGACGCTCGACCTTACTGCCCGCTACAACCTCGACAACCGTTGGCAGTTCGACGTCAACGTGCCGATCATCTACCGCGAGTCGACCTACCAGTCCGGGGGTGTCGGCGGCAACGCCCAGGGCATTTCCGAGCGCACCATCACCCGCGACCCGACCCTTGGCGACGTCAACTTCGGCGTGGCCTACAAGTTCCTCGACGAGTCGGAGAACACCCCGGATGCGGTGTTCAGCGTGCGGGTCAAGGCACCGACCGGCAAGGATCCGTTCGGCATCAAGCTGCTGCGCGACACCGAGAACGACAGCCTGAGCTACCCCGAAGACCTGCCTACCGGCAACGGTGTCTGGTCGATCACGCCCGGTATCTCGCTGGTCAAGACCTTCGACCCGGCAGTGCTGTTCGGCAGCCTGTCTTACACCCACACCTTCGAGGATTCGTTCAGCGACGTCAGCTCGACGATCAACCAGAAAGTACCGGGCAAGGTGAAGATCGGCGACAGCTTCCAGATCGGTGCGGGGGTGGCCTTCGCCCTCAACGAGAAGATGTCGATGTCGTTCTCGGTTTCGGACCTGATCGCCCGGCGCTCGCGGATCAAGTCTGCGGAAACCGGCGACAGCTGGGCCGACGTCAAGAGCAGCGATGCAAACGCCGCCTACTTCAACGTCGGCATGACCCTCGCGGCCACCGACAACCTGACCATCGTGCCGAACCTGTCGATCGGCCTGACCGACGATGCACCGGACTTCACCTTCAGCCTGAAATTCCCGTACTACTTCTGATCTGTCCACTCCAGGGGCGCCTTGCGCCCCTGCGCTTCAATTGGTAACCAACCTTGTCGCTTCCGGCCTTCCTGTGAGGGGCCTGTTATGATGCAGCACATTTTTGTGACTGTTTCATGGCAAGGAAGGACGTTTCGTGAAGAACATGCTTGGCCATCCCCGTGCTCGGCTCGCCACCCTGGCAGTGCTGGTCGTGGTGATCCCCCTGGCCGCCCGCGCACTGCTGGGCTGGTCCGATCCACTGGGGTACCTGTCGGACCTGGCGATCGGCATCCTGCTGGTACTGCTGTTGCAGCGCAGCCCCTGGTGGCTGGCACTGCCGGTGCTGCTGGCCTGGGGCGGGCTGCTGGTGGCTTCGGCCGAGCTGGTCAGTGCGGTCGGGCGTCTGCCGAACAGCAGCGACCTGGGCTACCTGTTCGACCCACAGTTCATGGAAAACTCCACCGGCGGCGCCCTTGCCCACCCCTGGCTGCCCTGGACCCTCGGTGTCGGCCTGTCGGCCTGGCTGCTGGCCCGCTGGCTCCAGCGCGGCCAACCCGCCCCGGCGCTGCCACGCTCGGCCTGGGCCGCACCAGCGGTGCTGCTTGCCGCGCACTGGGGCAGCGAGCACCTGATACCCTCCGATGCCGATCAATGGCGCCAGTACAACCTGTCCCATCAACTGCTCTCGGCGGGCACCAGCGACCTGCAACTCAAGGCGCAGGCCTGGCTGGGCCATGACCTGACGGTAGCACCGCTGCCCAGCACCGGCCTGACCCAGACCGACCTCGACGGACGCAAGCTGCTCGAAGCCCCGGGCAGTGCACGCAACCTGCTGGTCATCACCCTGGAGGGGATTCCCGGCGCCTATCTGCGCGCCAACCGGCAAGCCCTGCACAGTCGTTTCGATGACGACCTGATGCCCAACCTCAGCCGCTGGGCCGAACGCGGCATGAACACCCCCGATTACGTCCTGCACACCCACCAGACCATTCGCGGCCTGTACGCCATGCTCTGCGGTGACTACGACAAGCTCGCCAACGGCACGCCCAAGGGGGTCGAGCTGCTCACCCAGGACCTGCGCAACCAGGCCTGCCTGCCCGCACAACTGCGCCAGGCCGGCTTCAGCACCCACTACCTGCAAGGCGCCGGCCTGCGCTTCATGGCCAAGGACCGGATCATGCCGCACATCGGTTTCGACTCGGTGCACGGCCTGGAGTGGTTCCGCAACGACAACTACCTCGAGTTCCCCTGGGGCAAGGACGACAAGGCCTTCTTCGAAGGCGCGCTGGGCTATGTCGGTGAGCTGCGCAAACAGCGCCAGCCGTGGATGCTGACCCTGCTCACCGTCGGCACCCACCAGCCCTACTCCGCACCGGACGCTTACCTGCAACGCTACGACAGCGCCAAACAGGCGGCGGTCGCCTACCTGGACGACGCCCTGGGCGAGTTCCTCGATACCCTGGAGCGCCAGGGCGTACTCAAGGACACACTGGTGGTCATCACTTCGGACGAGTCCCACGGCATCGACGGTGTGCGCCTGGCCTCTTCCTGGGGCTTCAACCTCACCCTTGCGCCCGAACAGGCACAGTTGCCGAAGATCAAGCACGGCACCTACGGCCATGTCGACCTGGCCACTTCGCTGCTCGACTATTTCGCCCTGCCGATCCCCGCCGCCCTGGCCGGCCGCTCGCTGTATCGCGACTATGACAGCGGCCGGGAAATGATCTCCTTCACCAACGGCATGCTGCGTTACCACGATGGCCGAGGCACCTTCAGCGAATGCGATTTCCAGCAGCGCTGCCGACGCTATGCCAGCGAGGGATTCATCGCCGACCAGGCGCACTTCCTCGGCCGCGGCGAAGCGCCACTGGGGCGCCAGATCACCGCGCTCGCTGGCGTGCTCGACCAGTCGTTGCTGCAAACCCCGCTGAACCTGCGCTACCAGTTCGGTGGGCCATCGGCCATTCCTCTGCACAAGCGCATTCGTGACGACTGGGCCGACAACCTGATCGGCGCCCAGTACCTGGAGATGCCCGAAGGCTCGCACACCCGGGTGCGGGTCAAGGTACGCTCGCTCGACCCGGCCCACCGGGCGCACATCCAGCTCAAAGCCAAACAGCAGGAGCAGGATGTACCGCTGGGATTGCCCGAGGAGATACTGGTCACGGCCGACCAGCCGATGGAGCTGGAGTTCGGCTTCGACAACCCCATCGAGCGCAAGGCCTTCTCCTTCCACCTGCTCGGTTATGGTGGGGGTGAGGTGGAGGTCAGCGATTTCAGCGTGATCACCGCCCTGCCGGGTGAAGAGGATGTGATCGAGGAAATCCAGGACGACGGCCACATCGCCCAGTCGAGTTGAATCAAAAGCACGCGTGATCCGTGCCAGAGACCGCGGTGTCTTTTTTCGCGGGCAAGTCGGAGCGCCGAACCGCCGCTCCTACGGGATTCAGCGGATCTGATGCTTGTGCAGCAAGCGGTAGAAGGTGGGTCGGGAAACCCCCAGCACCTTCGCCGCGATGCTCATGTTGTCACTGTGGCGGTTGAGCACATCGCACAACGCCTGGCGTTCTGCGCGGTGCTTGTAGTCTTCCAGCGTCCCCAGCGGTGCCTCGGCCTCCTCCAGCACCTGTAACCCCAGATCCTGCGTCTCGATCTGTCGCCCCTCGGCCAGCACCAAGCCGCGACGTACGCGGTTGGCCAGTTCACGTACGTTGCCCGGCCAGTCGTGCCGCCCCATGGCCGCCAGGGCATTGTCGCTGAACGAGCGTGGCCGTCGCCCCGTTTCCAGGCTGTAGAAATGCGAGAAATGGTTGGCCAGCATCGACAGGTCACCGTGCCGGTCACGCAGAGGCGCGGTCACCACCTGCAGGACATTGAGCCGGTAGTACAGGTCTTCACGGAACCTGCCACGCTCGATCGCCTGCTCCAGATCCACGTGCGTCGCGGCCAGCACCCGCGCATCCACCGGAATCGGCTGACTGCCGCCAACGCGCTCTATGTGCTTCTCCTGCAGAAAACGCAACAGATTGGCCTGCAACTCCAGAGGCAGGTCGCCAATCTCGTCGAGGAACAGCGTACCGCCGTGCGCCGCCTCGATACGCCCGACCTTGCGTTGATGCGCCCCGGTAAAGGCGCCTTTCTCGTGGCCGAACAGCTCGGACTGGATCAGATGCTCGGGAATGGCCCCGCAATTGATGGCGATGAACGGCTTGTCATGGCGCTGCGACTGACGATGCAGCGTGCGCGCCACCAACTCCTTGCCGGTGCCGCTCTCGCCACGGATCAGCACGGGCGACTCTGTAGGCGCCAGCTTACCGAGCAGCTTGCGCAACTCGCGGATGGGACGGCTCTCGCCCAGCAGTTCGTGCTCGGGCTCATCGACCCGCACCGCCCCCTTGCCACGTAAGCGCGCCATGCCGAACGCACGCCCGAGGGTGACCTGCACCCGGGAAACGTCGAATGGCAGGGTGTGGAAGTCGAAGAACCACTCACAGACGAAATCGCCGACGTTCTGCATGCGCAACTCTTCGGCGCTGAGCACGGCGATCCATTCGGTATTGCTGCGCTTGATCAAGTCCTTGACGGCATCCTGGTGACGCAGGTGCGAGGCCTGCAATCGCAACAGGCCGACGTCACAAGGATGCTCGAGCGCAGCGCCCAGGGTACAACTGCGCACATCCCAACCGGCGCCCCGCAGGCCCGGCAGTAGACGGTGGCAATCATCGCAGGGATCGACAATCAGCAGACGGCGTTGGGATGCAGGTTCAAGCATGACCTATCCTTGGCGCCAATTTTCAGTTTTTTAATTAGAAACAGTAAGTTGCGGCGCCCGAATTAACAGTAGCAACGAACCTGACGGTGCCCACTACCGTTTGTCTGCCAAATGCCGTCACGCAAAGCGACTTCGGAATTTTTACCCATAACCGGCGTCACAGGCGGCACATACAACGGATCACTTTTTCCGTTATAAAAAAATTTTCGACTGCCATGTGACTTCACCCACGACCCGGAGCATCAGTACCAATAACCCCGCGCTGCAATCGTTCATTTCTTTACCCGGCGCGGACACACATTTGCTGTTTGGGACCACAAGAGAGACCGAACCATGAATGCCCCGCTCCGTGTCAACGAAGCACTGCTGATTGCCGACCACGCCTTCGAACCCTTCCAGTGCGTTGCCTGGGATGCACCCAACGGTACTGGTGAGCTGAGCCTGGCAGTGATCGACCGGACCAGCACCCGCATCGGCAGCAAACAGGTATCCTCGCGCATCTATTCGGACCCTGCACAATGGGCGAGCCTGATCGAGGAAGTCCGCGCCGAGCTGTTCGAAAAAGGCTATGACCTGCAACCCTGGTCCATGCCCAAGGCATAACTTGCCGACGCACAGGTGCGCGTCTTGTCGCGCACTTGTGCAACTTTCCCCCTGCTGCTTCGGCAACTTTCAGTTTGTGCGACTTATTGTCGCGCGCCCACTTTAGCTAACGACGTTCAAGGATTCCCCGATCAAGTCAGTACAGGCCGCCTGACCTGTGCTGACTTGATCGGAGAGTCCTTAACGGCGCAGAACCCCTCCCGGGACTGTGTTGGACTCATGAACGGCCGTTGAACCACGAACAATACGTGCTACTTCAGCAGCCTATCAACGAGCACTCAGAATGTCGCGAGCGTCTGCGCGGAAAAGACCGAAACCAAGCGGCTGCAGAATCGATCGAGCAATGGTGTCCTTCCGGCTCAACTTGCGCTAGGCAAACAGGAGCGGACAAATCGGCCCACCTCCGAGCGCAGTTCCCAGTCCTCTGGTGCGCCCATGAAACCGCCGTGGGGCATGCCTTCAAAGATATGCAACTCGCAGGGAACGCCGACGCGGTGCAGCGCCCGATGCAGGCGTACGGCGTTCGACAGAAACAGATCGCGCGTGCCGCTCTGTATAAAGGTTCGCACGAAACCCCGGGAGAAATCACCGAACAGCGGCGACAACAAAGGATCGGCCAGGTCAGCTCCAGCGGCATACAGTAGGTTGTTGGACATTAGCGAACCGGGCAGTTGCACGTCGATGAGCTGATTCAGCGTGAAGCTGTCGCCCGACTCGGTCAGATCCGCTTGCGGCGATAGCAGTACCAGCGCTGCGGGCAGTGGCAGACCTTCGTCGCGCGCACGCAGCACCATTGCGGCTGCCAGATTGCCTCCTGCCGAACGCCCGCCGATGACGATACTTTGCGCAGGATACTGTTGAAGCAGCCGACGGTACACCGTCAGGCAGTCGTCCAATGCGGCCGGATAGGGGTGCTCCGGTGGCGTGCGGTAGTCGATACCCCAGCAGCGCAGACCTAACTGGTCGGCCTGCATTTGCGCGCCAACGCGGCATGCGGTGCCTCCGCCAAAGACTAGGCCTCCTCCATGCAGATCGACAAAGACCGCGTCGTCGGCAACCAAGTTTGTCGGCGTAGCGATGTGCACCGTGGCTCCGTCAATCTGTTCGGTTTCCACGCTGGCGAGCAACGGACCAGCAAGTAGCGTCATAGCGGAGCCGTACTGCGCATCAACGCTCGCTTTCAGGCGAATCCAGCCGTCGATATCGTCCAGATGTGGGGGGGATTGCAATGCATTCAGCGGTACGCCATCAGCATTAACCATGCGGCGCAGCGTAGCCTGGGCCTCAGTGCTGATGCTTTCAGGAAAGGGAATATCGCGAGCCGGAATCCGGACGCCGTTGGCTGGATTGTTGTTCATGGAAGCGGTTTCTCTAAGGGGACCTCATCGCGGATCGGCAGTGCTGGAATGGAATGCAACGCCTCCAAGCCACGCCGCCACGAACTTCCGGCATCCGGCGTGCTGTGGTCGAAAGTGACCGACAGCTCGACTATAACATAGCCCATTGCCCCCTCCCCCGAGAAAGCAGGTAGCGGGGATTTGCTCAGCATCAGGCAAGAAGTAGCCACGCAGCACAGCGCGACTCAACAGCGCCAGTTTCGGGCCGGACACCGTCAGGGATTCTCCGATCAAGTCAGCACAGGCCGCCTGACCTGTGCTGAAATGGCCCTCCGTCCAACTGCCCTCTACAAGCCCTCCATCCCATGAGTCAGATGAGCTTTTCCGAAACGTTGTCTGTGCCGATGCGGGTTATACCGGCGTAGATAATCGACCTGAGCACGACAGACGGCAAGTGATCTGGCAGATCGCTGCGCGACGCAGCACCTACAAGCACTTGAGCGGACGCAGCCTGCTCTGCAAGGCCGAACGTCAGATCGAGAAAGTCAAAGCGCAGACGCGGGCGAAAGTCGAGCCCCCTTTCGCGTGATCTAGCGCCAGTTCGGTTATGTGAAAACCCGCTTCCGTGGGTTGGCCAAGAACACGGCGCAACTGACCACGCTGTTTGCTCTGTCGAATCGGTGGAGGGTGCGCCGGCAATTATTGTCTGCTGCGGGAGAGGTGCGCCCGTGAGGGCGGATAACCAAGGCTTTGCCTTGGTTATCCATTGATCAGCGGCTGAAAGTCAGGCTTTTCGGTATCCCTAAACCACCCATTTCCGGCTGATGAGCAGCTTGTTCGGAGTTTCCTTGACTGATCGATATGCTGGTAATCCGCCTGCAGTTGCGCAGCGAGTTGCCTTGCCCGCCCCAGGCGCACCGGCGCCGTCTCGATATCGACCAGCACGCAGGCACAGGGCATCGGCTGCACAGGCTTCCAGCGTTGCAGGCGCCCGTCGGTCAGCACCAGGCAGCGTTGGACCTCCCCGGGGTGCGCTTTGCCACGGCGCAGCAACCACTGGCGCGCCTCTTCCAGGGCCGCGAGCAACGGCGTGCCGCCCCCCGCCCCGAGCGCACGCAGCCAGGGCTGAAGCGCAGCCGAGGCCTTCAGGCCATGACGCTGCCACTGTGGCGTGCTGCCGCTGGCGGTCAGCAACGCCAGGCGCGCACGCTGGCGGTAGGCCTGGTCGAAGAAGGTCTCGAGCAGCCCCTTCGCTTGCGCAAGGGATTGGTGGCGGCGGGTTGACGCCGACGCATCGACGATCACCAACCACAGTTCCGGCGGCTGTCCACGGCGTTGCTGCCAGCACAGGTCCTCGACACGGCGCGGCCGCCCCTTGAGCAGGGTCGGCAGCCAGGCGACCCGACCTCCAGCGGCTGCACGGGGGCGTCCACGGCTGGCACCTGTCAGTTTTCCGGCACGGGGCCTGGCATCCGCCGCTGAACCACTTCGTGCGCGGATGCTCAGGGCTTTTTTGCCCAGTTCGGCACCTCACGCCGGGCACCTGCGCTCACCGGTTGTGCCTCCATTGCCCCCCAGTCACCTTGCCCACTCGGGTCTTGCGACTGCTGGCCGCCCTGAGGTGGCGTGTTCGAGCCAGCGGGCGGCTCTGCGCTACGGCGGCGATGGCGCAAAGCAAATTCGGCCACAGCCTCTACATCTTCCTCGCCGATGGCCGCAGCACCGCGCCAGGCGGCATGGGCGCGTGCCGCACGCAGCCAGACCAGGTCGGCACGCAGGCCATCGACACCCGCAGCGAAGCAACGCTCGGTGATCCAGGCCAGCGCCTGGTCGTCCAGGGCAATGGCGGGCAGGCGCTCACGCGCTTGCTGGCAGCGTTCGCGCAACTGCGCCTGGGCCACTGCCCATTGCGCGCAGAACGCCTCGGGGTCGCTGTCGAATGCCAGACGGCGACGGATGATCTGCTGACGGTCGTCCGGCTCAGGCGTGCCTTCAAGGGCGATGTTCAAGCCGAAACGGTCGAGCAACTGCGGACGCAGCTCGCCCTCTTCCGGATTCATGGTGCCGATCAGCACGAAACGCGCGGCGTGACGGTGCGAGATGCCGTCGCGCTCGACACGATTGGTGCCACTGGCCGCCACATCCAGCAGCAGGTCCACCAGCGGGTCGGGCAGCAGGTTGACCTCATCCACATAGAGCACCCCGCCATCCGCCTGGGCCAGCACGCCCGCCGAGAAGCGTGCCTTGCCCTGCCCCAGCGCAGCGTCCAGATCCAGAGTACCGACCAGCCGCTCTTCGGTCGCGCCCAGCGGCAAAGTCACGAAAGGGCCCGCGCCGAGCAGGTCGGCCAGGCCCCGGGCCAAGGTGCTCTTGGCCATGCCACGCGGCCCCTCGATCAGCACACCGCCGATCTTCGGGTCGATGGCGGTCAGGCACAGGGCCAGCTTGAGGTCTTGCGCACCGACCACGGCGGCCAGGGGAAACTGCAGGGGTTCGGTCATTTCAGGCCTCTTCCTCGCCGTCGAGCAACTGCTGCTCGAGGGCCTCGCGGTAATCGCCCGGCGCCTGCCAAAGACCGCGCTGCTGGGCTTCCAGCAAGCGCTCGGTCAGATCGTGCAAGGCGTGCGGGTTATGCTCGCGCATGAATGCTCGAGTCGCCGGGTCGAGCACGTAGGCATCGGCCAGCGACTGGTAATGGTGATCGTCGATCAGGTGAGTGGTGGCATCGAAGGCGAACAGGTTGTCGACCGTCGCCGCCAGCTCGAAGGCACCTTTATAGCCGTGACGCTTGACCCCGTCGATCCATTTCGGGTTCAGCGCACGCGCACGGATCACCCGGTTCAGCTCTTCCTTGAGGGTGCGAATACGCGGGCGGTCGACCTGGCTGTGGTCGCCGTGGTAGCTGGCGACCGTGGCGCCGGCCAGGGTTTCGGCAGCCGCGAGCATGCCGCCCTGGAACTGGTAGTAGTCGTTGGAGTCGAGCAGGTCGTGCTCGTGGTTGTCCTGGTTCTGCAACACCGCCTGGACCTGCCCCAGGCGCTGGGCGAACTGGGCCCGTGCCGGCGTGCCTTCATCGGCGGCACCGTAGGCGTAGCCGCCATGGTTGAGGTAGACCTCGGCCAAGTCGGCGCGCCCCTGCCAGAGGCGTCCGTCGATGGCGTTCTGCACACCCGCGCCATAGGCACCCGGCTTGGCGCCGAATACCCGCCAGCCAGCCTGGCGCCCGGCCTGCTCGGCATCGACACCCTGCGCCAGCAGCGCCTGACGCTCGGCACGCACGCGGGCCGCCAGCGGGTTGAGGTCGTCCGGCTCGTCCAGCGCCGCCACGGCCTGAACCGCCGCATCGAACAGGCGAATCAGGTTGCCGAAGGCATCGCGGAAGAAACCCGACACGCGCAAGGTGACATCTACCCGCGGGCGATCGAGCAGGCTCAGGGGCAGGATTTCGAAGTCA
This sequence comes from Pseudomonas wayambapalatensis, assembly GCA_014268975.2. GTDB lineage: Bacteria > Pseudomonadota > Gammaproteobacteria > Pseudomonadales > Pseudomonadaceae > Aquipseudomonas > Aquipseudomonas wayambapalatensis. Next base: position 3,461,841 of record CP077096.1, read on the forward strand.
TCGACCCGTTGGCTGCCGGTGGCCCATACCGGCCTGACCCCCATCAGCGCCATGGCCTGGGCGATATCGTCACCGCCAGTGCGCATGGTCGCCGTGCCCCAGACCGACAGCCCGAGCTGGCGCAGGTGATCGCCATGCTCCTGCAGGTGACGCTCGAGGATCAGGCTGGCAGAGGCAAAGCCCAGGCGCCAGGCGGTGGTGGTGGGCAGGTTGCGCACATCCACGGTATAGAAGTTGCGCCCGGTGGGCAGTACGTCCAGGCGTCCCCGGCTGGGTGCCCCGCTGGGGCCCGCCGGCACGAAGCGCCCGGCCAGCGCGGCCAGCAGGCCCTCGATCTCGGCGGCCCCGCAGGCATCCAGGTGCGGCGCGACCTCCTCCCTCAACGCCTGCAGCACGGCGTGCACGCCCTGCCACTGCGCGCTGTCCGGTGCCGTTTCACGGCCTTCGATCAAGGCCAGGGCAAGCGCTTCCAGGCGCTCGCGCGTGTCGCCGCAGGTGCGCCACGCCGCCTGGTCGAGTGCCTGCAGCAGCACAGGTCGCGGCCCTTCCCAGGCTTGCCCGAGGTCGCAATCCAGCGGATCGAACCCCAACGCCAGCGCCCGCGCCAGTGCGCGCAGCAGGCTGGCATTGCCGCCACGGCCGTCACCACGATCGACCCGCAGCAGCGCCAGCAGCGTATCGCTGCGCAGGCGCCCTTGCGGCGACTGGCCAAAGACATGCAAGCCATCGCGAATCTGCGACTCTTTCAAGTCGCACAAGTAGGTGTCCAGGCGTGGCAGCCAGACAGCGGCATCGTCCAGTTGCCCTTCGAGCTGCAGGTCACGGTCGATATGGTTGGCCTTGACCAGTTCGAGAATGTCGCGCTGCAGCTCGCGGGCGCGGCGCGGGTCGAGCAGTTGCGCCTCGTAGTATTCGTCGGCCAGCTGCTCCAGATGCCGCAGCGGCCCGTAGGTTTCGGCGCGGGTCAGTGGCGGCATCAGGTGGTCGATGATCACCGCCTGGGTGCGGCGCTTGGCCTGGGCGCCCTCACCGGGGTCGTTGACGATGAACGGGTAGATGTTCGGCAGCGGGCCGAGCAGCGCATCCGGCCAGCACTCGGCGGACAGCCCGACGCCCTTGCCGGGCAGCCACTCCAGATTGCCGTGCTTGCCGACATGGATCAGCGCATCGGCGGCAAAGCCGTTGCGCAACCAGAAATGGAACGCCAGGTAGCCATGCGGCGGCACCAGGTCCGGGTCGTGATACACCGCGCTCGGGTCTACCTGGTAGCCCCGGGCCGGCTGGATACCGACAAAGGTCAGGCCGTAGCGCAGACCGGCGATCATCATCCGGCCACTGCGGAACATCGGGTCTTGCTCAGGCGCGCCCCAGCGTTCGCGCACCGCACGCTGGTTGGCCTCGGGCAGGCAGGCGAAGGCCGCGAGGTAGTCGTCCAGAGACAGGCTCTGGGCACAGGGGCGCTGGTCGAGGTGATCCAGGTCGTTGGTCACGCCGCCGAGCAGTTCGTGAATCAGCGCCGTGCCCGTCTGCGGCAAGCCAGCAACCGGATAACCCTCGGCCTGCAGGGCATGCAGGATGTTCAGCGCGGCGCCAGGCGTGTCGAGCCCCACGCCATTGCCGATACGCCCGTCGCGGGTCGGATAGTTGGCCAGCACCAGCGCCACGCGCTTCTGGGCATTGGGCAGTCGCGCCAGCTCGACCCAGCGCCGTGCCAGCTCGGCGACGAAATCCATGCGTTCGGGGTGGGCCTTGTAGCAGACCACATCGGACTGGCTGCGCTCGCTGCGCCAGGCCAGGTCCTTGAAGCTGACCGGCCGGGTGATGATGCGCCCGTCCAGCTCCGGCAAGGCGATGTGCATGGCCAGGTCGCGCGCACCCAAGCCCTGCTCGCTGGCTTCCCAGCCGGGCTGGTTGTCCTGGGCGCAGATCGCCTGCAACACCGGCACGTCGCGGCGCAGCGGACGCAGGTTGGGCCGCTCGGGGCTGGACAAGGCAAAGCCTGTGGTGTTGATGACCACTTCGGCGCCGACCTCGTCGAGCCAGGCCTCTACCTGTTCGAGACAGGCCGCCTCCTTGAGGCTGGCGACTGCGATCGGCAACGGGTTCAGCCCGGCGGCCTGCAAGCGCTGGCAAAACACATCGATGAACCCGGTGTTGGCGGCCTGCAGGTGCGAGCGGTAGAACAGGATCGGCGCCACCGGATGCTCCGGGTGCCACTCGGGGAACCAGTCTTCAAGCCCTGCACTGGGCTTGCCGGGGTGGTAGACCGTGGTGCGCGGCAGCGGCTGGGGTTCGTCCCAGGCATAGTCGCGCCCCAGCCACTGGCTGGCCAGGCAATTGAACAGGTTGGTCGCATTGGCCTTGCCGCCCTGGCGCAGGTAGTGCCAGAGCCGCTCGGCCTGTTCGGCCGGCACCGTGCCCAACTGTGTCAGCTCCGGGTCGGGGCGGTCATCGCCGGGCACCAGGATCAAGTGCACGCCACGCGCGGCGAGTTCGACCAACTGCTCGACGCCATAGCGCCAGTAGCCGACACCGCCGTGCAGCGATACCAGGATCACCTTGGCATGGCGCAACACCTCATCGATGTACAGGTCGACGGAGGCGTGGTTCTGCACCTGCATGGGGTTGGCCAGGCGCAGGCTGGGGAAATCGTCCGGCAACTGCTCGGCGGTTTCGGCGAGCAGTGCCAGGTGAGAGTCACCGCTGCAGAGAATCACCAGCTCGGCGGGTGTCTGGCCGAGGTCGGCAATGCTGTCGTCCGGCACGAAGCCGCCGGGCTGGGTCCGCAGCAGGTGCATGGATCAGGCGCCCAGGGCCTGGCGCAGGCGCGCTTCCAACTGTGCCGCGTCAAGGTCCTGGCCGATCAGCACCAGGCGGGTGATGCGCGGCTCGTCGCTGCGCCAGGCGCGGTCGAAGTGCTTGTCGAAGCGCGTGCCCACACCTTGGATCAACAGGCGCATCGGCTTGCCGGGGATCGCGGCAAAGCCTTTGGCGCGCAGGATGCCGAACTCGGTGACCAGTTGCGTCAGGGCATCGAGCAGCAGGCTTTCGTCCGCTTCAGGCAGGTCGATGGAGATGGAGTCGAAGGCGTCATGATCGTGATCGTCATGATCGTCGCCGTCGTGGTGCGAATCGTGGTGGGTGCGACGACCATCGATGTGCACTTCGGACTCGGCACCCACGCCCAGCAATACATCCAGCGGCAGGCGACCGCTGCTGGCCTCGATCACCTTGACGGCCGGCGGCAGCTCCTCGGCGACTTCGGCGCGGACCTTGGCCAGGCCCTCGGCGTCAATCAGGTCAGCCTTGTTCAGCACCACCAGGTCGGCACTGGCCAGTTGGTCGGCGAACAGCTCATGCAGCGGGGATTCGTGGTCCAGGTTGGGGTCGAGCTTGCGCTGCGCGTCGACCTGGTCCGGGTAGGCGGCGAAGGTGCCGGCGGCCACGGCTGGGCTGTCGACGACGGTGATTACCGCATCGACGGTGCAGGCATTGCGGATTTCCGGCCACTGGAAGGCTTGCACCAGCGGTTTGGGCAGGGCCAGGCCGCTGGTCTCGATGAGAATGTGGTCCAGGTCGCCACGGCGAGCGACCAGCTCACGCATCACCGGGAAGAACTCTTCCTGCACGGTGCAGCACAGGCAGCCGTTGGCCAGCTCATAGACGCGGCCGTTGGCCTCTTCCTCGGTGCAGCCGATGCTGCACTGCTTGAGGATTTCGCCGTCGATACCCAGCTCGCCAAACTCGTTGACGATGACCGCGATGCGTCGCCCCTGGGCGTTGTCGAGCATGTGGCGCAGCAAGGTGGTCTTGCCCGAGCCGAGGAAGCCGGTGACGATGGTGACGGGAAGTTTGGCCAGTGTTTTCATGTGGCGATGCCCTTGGCAGCAATGGTGCGGGCATGCGGGACGAAAGCCGCGACCGACCGGCCGGGCTCGCTCGCCACCGGATCACCCCGCCCGGTTGAAAGTCGAAAACGTTGCGAGGCAGGTCTCCTGGCTTGCACTGCACGACCTCCAGCCGTCAGGACGACGCCTTCCCGCGCGCGGGCGCAGTGGCTGTGTCGACCCTGTTCAGTGCTTACAGTTGCGGGGGCAGCCGCGGCTTGTACCGCGTTCCCGTCTTAGCTCCGGCAGCGCCGGAGAACCTCGAAGCGGCAAGGCTACGCAGTGGTGCGCAGGTGGTCAACCGTCTGACGCTGATCGGAGCCTTCAGATGCCACCCCCGGCCAGCAGCTCGGTCAGCACCTGCGCCAGGGCCTTGACCATCACATCGGCCGTTGGCCGGTGGACGATGACGATCTCGTAGCTGTCCACCTCCGGCAAACCTTGCGCCGCCCCCAGTACTCGGTGCTCGGCGGTGGCCGCGCGCGGCGGCAGCAAGCTCACGCCCATGCCGTCGGCCACCGCGGCCTGGATACCGGACAAGCTGGAGCTGGTGAAGCTGATGCGCCAGCGCCGGCCCATGCCTTCGATGGCATGGATCATGTCTTCGCGGTACAGCCCGCGCGGTGGAAAGGTGACCAAGGGCACCGGGTCAAGCTCGAAGGCCGGCATGCGCGCGCTGTCGATCCATTGCAGGCGCTCGGGCCAGCAGGACACCCCCTCGCGGCTGTTGCGCCGCTGCTTGAGCAGCACCAGATCGAGTTCACCATTGTCGTAGGCCTGGCTCAGGTCGCGGCACAGGCCGCTGGTGACTTCCAGCTTGACCTGCGGGTGCAGGCGGCTGAACGCCGACAACGCATTGGTGGTTCGCCCGCCGACGAAATCTTCGGGCACGCCAAGGCGCACGGTGACGCCAACCATGGCCCCGGCCAGGGCCTCGAGCATCTGGTCGTTCAGCGCCAGCATGTGCCTGGCATAGCCGAGCAGCGTCTGCCCGGCGTCGGTGGGCAGCACGTCGCGGTTGCCACGCACCAGCAGGCGATGGCCGACCATCTCCTCGAGGCGTCGTACCTTCTGGCTGATGGTCGACTGGGTCGAATGCAGACGGGCTGCAGCCGTGGTGAAGCTGCCGCAATCGGCGACCACGACAATGGCGCGCAACAGGTCGAGATCGAACAGAGCCCTATTCGGTTTTACGCTGATAGACATGAGGGTATTCGGTTTTCAAATGATGACGCTGACTTCTAGCATGGCCCTTCGAGGCGGGCAACGTTGATGTATTCGGAAATCCACTACAGCTCATCCAGATAATTCGTTTCAGTTGCCTGCAACTTTTTCCCTAGGATGAGGCTTTGCCTCAGGAGCCCTACGCATGCGCCACACCCTCGCTGCCTGCCTGCTGGCCTTCACCTGCCTTGCCGCCCACGCCGAGACCACGTCCATGGATACCCGCCTGCTTTATGCCGCCCAGCGCGGCGATGCACCTGCCATCCGTCGCCTGCTCAAGGAACCGGTGGCGCTCGACAGCCGCGATGGCCAAGGGCGCACACCTCTGCTGGCCGCGACCCACGGCAACCACATCGACGCGGCCAAGGTGCTGATCGAGGCCGGCGCCGATGTGAACGCCAAGGACAACATCCACGACAGCCCCTACCTGTATGCCGGCGCTCGCGGCCTGAACGAGATCCTGCGCCTGACCCTGGCGCACGGCGCCGACCTCGCCAGCACCAACCGCTACGGCGGCACGGCGCTGATTCCGGCGGCGGAGCGTGGCCATGTGGAAACGGTGCAGATGCTGATCGATGCTGGCGTGGACGTGAACCACCTCAACCGGCTGCACTGGACCGCCTTGCTCGAGGCGGTGATCCTTGGCGACGGCGGTCCGCGCCATGTGGACATTGTGCGACGGCTGCTGGCGGCCGGCGCGGACCCGGCGATTGCCGACAAGGATGGCGTGACGGCGCTGGAGCATGCGCGCACGCGCGGGTATGCAGAGATGGTGGCGTTGCTGGAGCGGTGATGAACCGCTGGCCCGTGCCAAGTACGCTGCGGTGGATGGCACGGGCTACGCCCGTGTTCGCGGGACAAGTCGGGGCGCCGAACCGCCGCCCCCACAAGGGGATTGGGCGGGCCTTTAGATTTTGAGCGAGATAGTTGTTCCTACACTTCCTCGTACGGCAAACCCACATAATTCTCGGCAATGTTCACCAGGCCAGCATCGGACGACAGGAAGTACTCGCGGTCCGCCTCCTGCATCTTCTGGTCCCAGGCATCCTTGTGCTCGCCAAAATCATGCAGCAGTTGGGTCATGAACCAGCTGAAACGCTCGCCCTTCCACACCCGCCGCAGCGCCAGCGGTGAGTAGCGCTCCAGCAGGTCGGTGCGGCCTTCGCCATAGACCTTGACCAGGATGCGATACAGATAGTTGACGTCCGAGGCTGCCAGGTTCAGGCCCTTGGCCCCGGTCGGCGGCACGATGTGCGCCGCATCCCCCACCAGGAACAGGTGCCCGTACTGCATCGGCTCGACCACCAGGCTGCGCAACGGCGCGATGCTCTTTTCCAGCGCAGGGCCTGTGACCAGGCGCGCCGCGACGTCCTCGGGCAGACGAGCCCTGAGTTCGTCCCAGAAACGCGCATCGGGCCAGTTCTCCACCCGCTCGTCCAGCGGCACCTGCAGGTAGTACCGGCTGCGGGTGGTGGAGCGCTGGCTGCACAACACGAAACCACGGTCATGATGCGCATAGATCAGCTCGTGGTTGACCGGCGGGGTATCGGCCAGCAAGCCCAGCCAACCAAACGGATAGACCCGCTCGTACTGCTTGAGCACACCCTGCGGAATGCTCTGGCGCGAAACGCCATGAAAACCGTCGCAGCCAGCGATGTAATCGCACTCGACGCGGTGCAACTGGCCGTCCTTCTCGTAGGTCACGTAGGGCCGTTCATCCTTGAGCCCGTGCGGCTGCACGTTGCTCGCGCCATACACGATCGGCGCCCCGCTCTGCTCGCGGGCCTGCATGAGGTCGCGGGTGACTTCGGTCTGGCCGTACACCATCACCGTCTTGCCACCGGTCAGAGCCTTGAGGTCCAGGCGCTGGCGACGCCCTGCCACCAGCAGTTCGACGCCTTCGTGCACCAGCCCTTCACGGTCCATGCGCGCCGATACCCCGGCCTCGCGCAGCAGGTCGACGGTGCCCTGCTCCAGCACGCCGGCGCGGATCCGGCCAAGCACGTACTCAGGGGTCTGGCGTTCGAGAATGAGCGTGTCGATGCCCGCCCTGTGCAGCAGTTGACCAAGCAGCAGGCCAGAAGGGCCGGCGCCAATGATTGCAACCTGGGTTTTCATTGTTGTTGTCTCGCCTTGTCGATGCCGTACTGGCGGCAGCCGGCATACGTTATTCGGGTTAGCCCCTGCATTTTTACTGGCGCAAAAAGCTGAAAAGGTGTCATATCCGATGGAAAATCTGCACTTTTCAAAATTCCGTGCGATCAGCGCACAGGTGTCCCGACCATGAAATCCTCCCTTCCCGGCGTACCGCTGTTCCAGCTCTATGGCGAGAACCACGCCTGGCCCGGCAGCGATCTGCTGCACTGCGAATCGATCCCGGCACGCAGCCGCCTGCACCACTGGGAGATCAAGCCGCACCAGCACGCCGAACTGTTCCAGTTGCTCTACGTGCAGCGCGGGCACGCGCTGGTGGAAATCGAAGGTCGACACAGCGAGATCCACGAGGCAGCGATCCAGGTGGTGCCACCGCTGACGGTGCATGGCTTTCGCTTCAGCGCCGACATCCAGGGCCATGTACTGACCTTCGGTACGGCGCTGGTGGCCGACCTCGAGCAGCGCCTGGGTGCACCCCTGGCGGTGCTGGCATCGGCGGCATGCTACCCGCTGGGCCGCGACCGCGCGCGCCTGCGCGGGCTGATCGACACCTTGCAGCAGGAGTACCAGGGCAGCGCACCCGCTCGCGCGGCCATGCTGCAGGCGCTGGTGACCGCCCTGATGGTGTGGATCAGCCGTCGCCAACAACTGGGCCAGGCACCGCGCAACCGCGACGAGCGCGACCGCCACTTGCTCGGGCACTACCTGCGCCTGGTCGAAGCGCATTACCGCCAGCACCTGTCGGTCGATGAGTTTGCTGCTCGCCTGGGCATCACCAGCCTGCAGCTCAACCAGCTGTGCCGCGCGCTGAGCGGGCAGACCGCGCTGCAGGTGATCCACCAGCGCCTGCTGCTCGAAGCGCGGCGCAACCTGACCTACACGCGCATGAGCATCGGCCAGTTGTCCGACAGCCTGGGTTTCAGCGATCCCACCTACTTCGCACGCTTCTTCAAACGCCTCAGCGGCCAAACGCCCAATGCCTATCGACGCAGCGGTACTGCGCAATCACCTTGACGTATACGTCAACCTGCCTTTAGCTTACTCACATTCCACCCCCGAGCCCGAGCATGAGCAGCCAGACCTACAGCATCTCCGACCTGTCCCGCGAGCTGGACATCACCACCCGCGCCATCCGCTTCTACGAGGAGCAGGGTCTGCTGAGCCCCGAGCGTCGCGGCCTGGAGCGCATCTATTCGGCGCGTGACAAGGTGACCCTCAAGCTGATCCTGCGCGGCAAGCGCATCGGCTTCTCGCTGGCAGAATGTCGCGAGCTGATCGAGCTGTACGACCCTAGCGGCGGCAACCTCAAGCAGCTCACCAGCATGCTTGCCAAGATCGCCGAACGCCGCGCGCAACTGGAGCAGCAGATGCTCGACATCCAGCAGATGCACCTGGAGCTGGACACCGCCCAGGAGCGCTGCGAGCAGGCCCTGGCCGCCACCCTGAACAATAACCGTTGATTCGCCACAGGAACCCCGCCATGTCATTGCCCGCACACGTGCGCCTGGTCGAAGTCGGCCCGCGCGACGGCCTGCAGAACGAAGCCCAACCCATCAGCGTCGCCGACAAGGTGCGGCTGGTGGACGACCTCACCGACGCCGGGCTCTCCTATATCGAGGTGGGCAGTTTCGTCTCGCCCAAGTGGGTGCCGCAAATGGCTGGATCGGCCGAGGTGTTCGCCGGTATCCGTCAGCGTGCCGGGGTGACCTACGCGGCCCTGGCGCCGAACCTGCGCGGTTTCGAGGATGCACTGGCAGCCGGGGTCAAGGAGGTGGCGGTGTTCGCCGCGGCGTCCGAGGCGTTCTCCCAGCGCAACATCAACTGCTCGATCAGCGAGAGCCTGCAGCGCTTCGAACCGATCATGGATGCCGCCCGCGAGCACGGTATCCAGGTGCGCGGCTATGTATCCTGCGTGCTCGGCTGCCCCTATGAAGGCAAGGTCAGCGCCGAACAGGTCGCCCCGGTCGCCCGCGCCCTGCACGACATGGGCTGCTACGAAGTGTCGCTGGGCGACACCATCGGCACCGGCACCGCCGGCGATACCCGACGCCTGTTCGAGGTGGTCTCGGCGCAGGTGCCGCGCGAGCAGCTTGCCGGCCACTTCCACGACACCTACGGCCAGGCCCTGGCCAATGTCTATGCCAGCCTGCTCGAAGGCATCAGCGTGTTCGACAGCTCGGTGGCCGGGCTCGGCGGCTGCCCCTACGCCAAGGGCGCCACCGGCAACATCGCCACCGAAGATGTGCTGTACCTGCTGCAGGGGCTGGGCATCGAGACCGGCATCGACCTGGACAAGCTGGTCGCCGCCGGCCAACGCATCAGCGACGTGCTGGGGCGTGCCAACGGCTCGCGGGTAGCACGGGCACGCAGCGCCCGCTGACGCACGCCCAGGGGCGGCGAGCGCCGCCCCGCCTCTCTCGCTCATCGAACTGTGACATTCCCGGCCAGCGGGATTATGCTCTGCGGGTATGTCCTCCAGTCGCAATATGTGAGCGCCGAATATGAAAATCGATGACATGGACGCCTTCGTGGCCGTCATCCGTTGCCAGTCGACCAACCTTGCCGCCGAAGCGCTGCAACTGACCCAACCGGCCATCACCCGGCGCGTGCAGAACTTCGAGGAAGACCTCGGCGCCACCTTGCTCGACCGCAACACCAAGCCACTCAAGCCCACACCCATGGGCCTGCGCGTGTACGAGCAGTGCAAGGCCATCCTGCGTGAAATCGACGCCCTGCGCGAACTGGTGGCCAACGATGGCGCACCGTCCGGCACCCTGCGCCTGGGCGTGCCGCAGACACTGGGCGATGTCGTGCTGCTCGAGGCCCTGGCGCAGATCCGCCAGGCCTACCCCGAGCTGCGCACCCAGGTCACCAGCGGCTGGGGCAGCAGCCTGATCGCGCGCATGGAAAACGGCGAGCTGGATGCCGCTGCGGCGCTCTTTCCACCGGGCAAGATCTTCCCCGAAGGCATCGCCAGCCATTCCATCACGCGCATGCCGTTGCGCGTGGTCGCGGCCAAGGGCAGCGCCGGCAAGCGCAGCTACAAGTTGCGCGACTGCTATACCCGCGGCTGGGTGCTCAACCCCGATGGTTGCGGCTTTCGCGCCGGGCTGCAGCGCGCATTGAGCGAACAGGGGTTGTCACTGTCGATCAACCTCGAAACCTTCGGCACCGAGTTGCAACTGGGGCTGGTCGCCAACGGCCAGGGTCTGGGCCTGGTGCCCGAACCGCTGTTGCTTGCCAGTCGCCATCGAGACCTGCTGGATATCGTCAACGTCAGCGATTTCAAGCCGCAGGTCGACCTTTGGCTGTTCCACCCACGCTACCTGGGCAACCTGCAGGAGCCGGTGGAGCTGTTCGGCGCCGTGGCGGGCACCCGGCTGAACAACGCAGCGAGTTGACCTTGTTAAATGATCACCTTGCATAAAGACAAAAAAGATAATTCTTAAAACGAATAATTAGCATAGAACCAAAAAGACTTTTACAGCGTTGCGCCAGACGCCTACGGTCCTGTTCACACCGTACTGCCTTGCACTGGAGCACCGCATGAGTTCACTGTCCGTCGTACCTCCCAGCCAGGAGGCCGTGCGCCTACGAGTCAGCGCCGAGGAATGGGAGGTGCGGGTCAAGCTCGCCGCCGCCTATCGCCTGGCAGCCCTGTTCCGCTGGACCGACCACATCTACACGCACTTCTCGGCACGGGTTCCCGGCCCGGACGAGCACTTCCTGATCAACGCCTTCGGCCTGCTGTTCGACGAAATCACCGCGTCGAACCTGGTCAAGGTGGATGTCGACGGCACGATCATCGACGACCCGCTGGGCCTGGGCATCAACCAGGCCGGCTACGTCATCCACAGCGCCATCCACCGCGCCCGCCCCGACCTCAAGGCCGTACTGCACACCCACACCCGCGATGGTGCGGCGGTGTCTGCCCAGCGTGACGGCCTGCTGCCGGTCTCCCAGCATGCGTTGGCCTATTACAGCCGCGTGGTGTATCACGACTACGAGGGCGTCGCGCTGGACCTGGATGAACAGCAGCGCCTGGTGGCCAACCTGGGGCAAAGCAATATCCTGATCCTGCGCAATCACGGCTTGCTCACCGGCGGCATCAGTGTCGAACATGCCTTTCGCGAGCTGCACGGCCTGGAGCGCGCCTGCAACATCCAGATCGCCGCCCAGGCCGGTGGCAATGACCAACTGCAGTACGCCTCCCCAGCGGCGATTGCCAAGGTGCATGAACAGTCGAAGCGCTTTTCCGACGGGCTTGGCGAGGGGATCCAGCGGCACTGGGATGCGTTGATCCGGCAACTGGATCGCGAGGGACGCGATTACCAGGGCTGAAGCCCGCACCTGCTGAGGGAGCGGGTATGTCCGCTGCGCTCCCTCAGCGCCCCCGCGCCAACCCCACGCAGCGGCGCGCCAGCACATCGGTCGGGTCCACCAGTGCCACCTGCACGCCGTCGATGGGGAGGCCATCGGCCTGGGCCAGGATCAGCGGCAATTCGGTACAGCCCAGAATCAACACCCGCGCGCCCTGCGCGACCAGTTGCCCGGCGCCCGCCAGCAGGTCATCCCGACACTGCCCCTCGGTAAACCCCGCCTTGACGCCCTCCTCACCATAGATCGCACGCATCACCCGTGCCTGCGCCGCGTCGTCCGGCACCAGCAACGACAGGCCGACGCGTTCGGCCGCCGCGTGGTAGACACCACTCTGCAGCGTGCCCGAGGTCGCCAGCAGCCCCACCCGCACCTCGCGACCATAGCGGTGCAGAATGAAATCGATGGTCTCGCTCAGCATGTTGACGATCGGCACCGCCAGATGCTCCTGGATCCGCTCGACATAGGCATGCGCGGTATTGCAGGGAATCGCGATGGCATCGGCGCCCTCCTCTTCCAGGCGGCGGCAGGTCGAGTACATCGCCACGGTCGGGTCGGCCTCCTGGCGCAGCAGGTTGGCGGTGCGATCGGGAATCTGCGGGTTCTGCTCGACCACCATCCTGATATGGTCCTGGTCACGCCCGGCCGGGGTGTTCTTCACCACCTTGCCCATGAAGTCCACGGTCGCCGCCGGCCCCACGCCACCGACGATCCCCAGCTTGAACGGCGCACGGCTCGGCACCGAGTCGGTGGCGCTGGCGAAGTCGGCATACACCTGGTTGGCATCGACGCAGTGAATGCCACGGCGCATCAGCTCCGGCGCCAGCAACGACAGCTCGGTCATGCCCGGCAGCAACAGCGTCGCGCCCTGGCCTTCGAGTTCCAGGCAAACCTGGTGCAACAGCTCCAGCGCCACCCCATCCAGATGTCCGGCCTTGATGCCTGCAGGCCCGTACACCGCCTCCATCAACGCCGCCTGCTGCACCGGCGAGGGATGGATCAGCTCGTAGTCGTCGGCAAAGTGCCGCTCGAACAACCCCGAAGCGCGCACATAGTCCGAGGCCAGCACGCCCAGGCGCGCACCCGGCGGGGCGATCTGCGCCACATGGGCCTTGAGCGCGGCCATCAGGTCGACGATGGCGATCTGCAGCTCGGCGCGCAGTTCGTCGATGAAGGTATGGCTGGCGAAGCACGGCACCAGCACGGCGTCGGCACCGCTGTCGGCATAGCCCTGGCAGACCTGGAACACATAGAGCTTGCGCGAGGTCATGCTCGCGCCCGCACTGAGCGGCAGCGCCAGGTCCTTGAACGGGTGCTGCTCGAACAGCAGGTGGTAGCGCCCCTGCTCGGCCAGCAGCGGCTGGCTCTTTAGCAGCTTGAGGAACAGGTCGCCACCGGCCAGCGAGCCGAGGCCACCGATGATGCCGAGGGTGCGCGCGTTGGCGGTCTTGCGTGGGCTTTTCATGGAGCGGTCCGGATCAGGCGTGGGTGGCAGGTTTCAGCGCAGGTTCGACGGGCGTCGGGGCATCCTCATGGCGCCGTTCGAGGTCGGCGATCACCGCCGTGGCGATGCTGTTGCCCACCACGTTGGTGGCGGTACGGCCCATGTCGAGGAACTGGTCGATCGCCAGGATCAGCAACAGCCCGGCCTCGGGCAGGTGGAACATCGGCAGCGTGGCCGCGACCACCACCACCGAGGCCCGCGCCACGCCGGCCATGCCCTTGCTGGTGACCATCAGGGTCAACAGGATCAGCACTTGCTGGGTGAAGCTCAGCTCGATGTTGTAGGCCTGGGCGATGAACAGGATGGCGAAGGCCTGGTACATCATCGAGCCGTCGAGGTTGAACGAGTAGCCCAGCGGCAGGACGAAGCTCGACACGCGCTTGGGTGCACCGAATTTCTCCAGCGCATCGATGGTCTTGGGGTAGGCCGATTCGCTGCTCGCAGTGGAGAACGCCAGCAGCACCGGCTCGCGGATCAGCTTGCCCAGGGTGAACACCGGGCGCCCGAGGAAGCCGTAGCCCACCGCGAACAGCACCAGCCACAGCAGCAGGATGCCCAGGTAGAACTGGCCGATCAGCTTGCCGTAGTCGAACAGCAGGCCAATGCCCTGGGTGGTGACGGCTGCGGCCAGCGCGGCGAAGACCCCGACCGGAGCGAACATCATCACGTAGTCGGTGATGCGGAACATCACCTTGGCCAGCTCGTCCACCAGCTCGCCGATGCGTGTGTTGCCGCGTTGCTTGACGAACGCCAGTGCCAGCCCGAAGAACAGCGAGAACACCACGATCTGCAGGATCTCGTTGTTGGCCATGGCTTCGGCGATGCTGCGCGGAAACACATGGCTGATGAAGGTCTTGAGGCTGAAGTCACCGGCGTTGACCGCCACCGCGCTTGCCGCCTGGCCTGATTCCACGCTCAGGTTCAGGTGGGCGCCAGGCTGGAACAGATTCACCAGCAGCATGCCCAGGGCCAGGGAAAACACCGAGGCGCTGACGAACCAGATCATCGAGCGCAGGCCGATGCGCCCCACCGAACCGGAATTGCCCAGGCTGCTGATCCCTGCGACCAGGGTGGCGAAAACCAGCGGGGCGATGATCATCTTGATCATGCGCAGAAAGATATCGGTGACCAGGCTGAAGTAACCTGCAATCTGCTTGGCGGCGTCCGCGGAGCCTGCGTAGGTGTTGCACAGCCAGCCGACGACGATGCCGAGCAGGATCGCCACGGCGATGTAACGGGGTAGTTTCTTGTTATTCATCTCGACCTCTGTCTGTCGAATGCGGGAGGGACAGCAACAGGCTACGACGCACTGCCGGGGCAGTTGATGAGGATGCGCGATGGGTTCATGCGTAATTCGCATAGTTGTCGAATGGCGGTGAAATCCAGGGAAACCGCGGATAAGCTGCTCCACTGGTAAACGCGGTGTCTGTGGGAGCGGGCTTGTCCCGCGATCGGGCGCGTAGCGGCCGTAAAACCGGACACCGAGATACATCAGAAAGATCTCGGTTGCCTGGCTTGCGGCCGCTGCGCGCCCGATCGCGGCACAAGGCCGCTCCCACAGGAACCGGCTTCAGAATCTGCGCGCCACCCACAGGCCCACCACCATGCAGACCAAATGGATCGATGACCTGCTGGCCATCGCCGAGACCAAGAGCTTTTCCCGCGCGGCCGAGATCCGCTGCATCACCCAGTCCGCACTGTCGCGACGCATTCGCTCGCTGGAGGAATGGGTCGGCGTCGAGCTGGTCGACCGCAGCACCTATCCGGTGCAACTGACCGCCGCCGGCAAGACCTTCTGCGACGAAGGCCGAGACGCGCTGTCGATCTTCCATGACCTGCGCTCGGCGCTGCGCCGAGGCGAGCGCATGCCCGGGCGCTCGATCCAGGTGGTGGCCGGGCACACCCTGTCGATGACCTTCCTGCCCACCTGGTTCGCCGGTTTCCAGCGCCGCTACGGCTACTTCAATGCGCGGGTGCTGGCCGCCAACGTGCAGGAGGCGGTCATCGCCCTGGCCGAAGGCAGCTGCGACCTGATGATCGGCTACAGCCACCCGCGTGCACCGATCATCCTCGACCCTGACAAGTTCGTCGGCCTGCGCCTGGGCAGCGATGCCTTCTTCCCGGTGTCGGCGCCCGACGCCGAAGGCCGCCCGCTGTTCGCCCTGCCGGGGGCGGCGGACAAACCCATCCCCTATCTCGCCTACACCACCACCTCGTTTCTCGGGCGGGTGGTGGATGTGTTGCTGCAGGGCAACGCGCAGCCTCACCTCAAGCGCTTCTACGAAGCCGACATGGCCATGCACCTGATGCGCATGGCCCGCGAAGGTTATGGCATCGCCTGGCTGCCGGAGTCGGCGGTCGAGGAGGAACTGGCCAGCGGTCGGCTGGTGCGCGCAGGCGGGGATGAGTGGAGCGCGGAACTGGAAATCTGGTCGTTCCGCTCGATCGGCAACAGCAACCCGACCATGCTCGAGCTGTGGAAGTCGCTGGAACGCGACCTGCGCTGAAACGCTGCCGGGGCCCTTGCGGCCCCGGCTTCAGGTGGATTGACGGTCGATCAGAACTTCAACTGCCACTGCCCCATCACGGCATGGTTGCGTGCATTGCTGCCCAGCTCGCCGTTGTAGCCCAGGCCCACACTCTGCCGCGCACTGAGCCCCAGCTCCAGCCCGGCCTCGACCACCAGGCTGTCACGGTCCAGCGCGCTGCCCTGGACGCTGAACGCATCGCCTCCGGCCAGGAAAGCCTGGCGCGTGCGAGTGTCGAGATTGCCATAGGTGTGGCGCCAGCCCAGGCTGGCGCGGGGCGTCAGGCTCATGCCGTTGTCCAGTTGCCCCAGGTGTGCGATGCGCACGCCGAAGGTGCTGGTGACGTTGTCCTGCGTGTCGGCATCCACCGCCAACGCAGCATCGCCGCCCTTCTCGCGGTAGCTGTCGCGGTGATAGCGCTGGTAGCCCAGGTTGGCGAAAGGCTCGGCACTCAGGCGCCCGCTGCCCAGGGCATAGCCCAGCTCGGCGAAGGCTTGCTGGCTGTCGGCATCGTAGTTGCCCTTCAGGCGCTCATCGAAGCCATCGAAGGCCACGCTGCGCTTGCTGTCGCCGTCGTGGCTGCTGTA
Organism: Pseudomonas wayambapalatensis; assembly: GCA_014268975.2. Taxonomy (GTDB): domain Bacteria; phylum Pseudomonadota; class Gammaproteobacteria; order Pseudomonadales; family Pseudomonadaceae; genus Aquipseudomonas; species Aquipseudomonas wayambapalatensis. Next base: position 3,478,102 of record CP077096.1, read on the forward strand.
CGCCGCGCCCAGACGCAGGGCCAGCGGGCCGCTCTGGCGTTGGGCGTAGAGGCCGGCATGCCAACTGCGCACCTTGCCGTCCAGGCCGCTGGCGTCCAGGCGGGTGCGCGAGTATCCGCCCAGCACGCCCAGGCGCCAGTCGCTGCCCACCGCCCAGTCCAGGCCCATCACCGCGCCTCCCGTGCGCTGCTCCAGGCTGCTGGCGCCGTGGCTGCCATCGACCTTGCCATAGCTGCCCAGTGCCTGGCCCCACACTCGCCCCTGGGCGTTGGGGTCGTTGAGGTTGCGCACGCCCTGGGGCAGGCCGGTGGCGGCGAGCACCGGGGTGTCCTGCTGATCCAGGCCCACCAGCAGCCCGGCATTGCTGCCCATCGACTGCAAGGCACCCAGCATGGTGCTGCCCACCTGGGCGCTACCGGCCAGGGTGGCGGCGGCGAGGTTGGCGGTGTTGCTGCCCGACAGCTGCTCGATGGCATTGCCGGCGCTGGCGTTCGAAGTATTGAGCAACGCACTGTACAGCGCACCGCCGCTGCCCAGGCTGGCCAGGCTGCGCGCCGCAGCGCCACCGTTGGCGCTGCGGGCGAACTGGTCGAAGGCGACATCGTTGCGGCTGTAGGTCAGGCCCACCGACTGGCTGGTATAGCTCAGTTTCGGGGTGAGGAAGGCGTAGTCGCTGGTGACCTGGCCAAAGGTGCCGTTGATCGCACCGGCGTTGAGCACGGTGTACTGGCTCTGCCAGGGGTACTGGCCCGGGGTCGGCTGGATGCGCAGGGTGGCACCGCCCAGATTGGCGGTACCGGTGACGTTGATCGGCGCGCTGCTGCCGTCGGCGTTGACGCCATAGACCAAGCTGGCGCCCGAATCGAACTTCAGGTCGCCCTTGACCGTGGCCACGCCCAGCCCGGTGTTGGTCAGCATCGTACCCCTGACGTCGAGGCCACCGACCACACCACCGCCCGCGTAGGTCGCCCCCTGGTCCACCCGCACGCTGCCGAGCACGCTGCCCTGGTTGACCAGCGCCGCGCCCTGGGTGATCTCGCCACCCTGGCTGAAATCGTTGACGCTGCTCAGCGTCCAGGTGCCGCCGGAGACCAGCAGCTTCTCGAAGTTGGCGCTGTTGCCAAACTGGCCGCTGCCCTCGAGCTGCAGCGTATCGACGCCATCGCCCGCATCCACCAGGCCATTGAACACCCCACCAGTGCGCACGATCAGCCGATCGTCGCCGCCACCCATGCTCAATGCCAGGCCGTTGCCACCGCTGATGGTGCCGCTGTTGATCACGGTGTCATCGAAGTTGCCGACCAGCTTGATACCGAAACCGCGCTCACCACGAATGGTGCCGGCGTTGTCGATGGTGGTCGCGCCGACACCCGAACCTTCGGCGCCGTCGTCCACCAGGATGCCGTTGTCGACGCTGCGGATCAGGCCGGTGCTGGTGTTGGTGACCGTACCGCCGCCCATGGCGATGCCTTCGCTGCCGTTGGGCCGCCCGCCGCTGTCCACGCCCTTGGCGCCCATGCCCTGGATGGTGCCGGCGTTGTAGACGTGGCCGATGAAGTCGATATCGACGCCGTCGCCATCGCCATTGATCTTGCCGTCGGCGATGGCACCGGTGATGGTGCCCCAGTTGTACACGCTGCCGGTGCCGTCGGAGCCGAAGCCCGAGCCGTTGCGCCCGGTAACGCTGGCACCGGCATAGTTGTAGAGGGTGGCGTCGGTCTTGAGGTCCACGCCGTGACGGTCGGCACTGATGCTGCCGTAGTTGTACACAGTGACGCCGGTCGAAGTACCGATCTTGATGCCGTCGTATTTCTGGTCCAGGCCGTTGGCATCCTGCGGTGCGGTGTCGGTGTAGATACGCCCGTAGTTGGTGATGGTGGCGTTGGAGCCGGTCTTGATCGCGTCGTTGCCCACGGCGTGGATCACTCCGCCCACCTCGTTCACCAGGGTGGTTCTGAAGCTTGGGTTGTTGAGGGCCTCCAGATCGATGGCCTGGCCATCGGTAATGGATTCGATGGTCCCGGCGTTGCTGATCTTGAGGCTGCCACCCGCGGTGGGGTTGGTCTGGAAACGGATACCGTCGTTGGTCCCCTGGATCAGCGCCCCGGCGCGGTTGGTGATGACGAAGAAGCTCTGGTCGGTGCCGCCATCCTTGGTGTCGATACCGCGGGCCACGGTGGAGCGAATGATACCGGCGTTATCGACGCTGACCGTGGTGCCGCTGGTCTGCTTGGGCAGGATCACCCCGTCGTCGGCACCCGAGACGATGCTGCCGGTCGGCGTCACCTTGAGCGTGTCGCCCTTCTTGAGTTCCAGCGTGCTGGTACTGGCATTGCCAACCTGGTAATCGGTGGCGTTGGCGGCCAGGGCAGCACTGGCCAGGGCGACACACAGGGCCAGACGGTGCGGCGTGAAATGCATGTTGGGGCGACCATTGTGATTGTTGATGGCCGGCCAATATGGCTATCAGATATTACCGTTTGATTGACAACCCGCGCCGACCGCCTTCAACCAGCGCCCCACCTCGGCGTAGATTCCCTCCACGGCCTCGACCATCCCCTGCATCCGCAGAAAATCGTGGGTCAACCCCTGCTCCACCCGCCACTGCAGCGGCACGCCGGCCTTTTCCAGGGCATGTGCCCAGGCCACGCCTTCATCCAGCAGCGGGTCATGCCCGGCCAGCGCCATCCAAGTAGGCGCCAGGCCCTCGAGCGAGGTCAGGTGCAACGGCGACACCCGCCAATCGAGGCGCTGCGATGGGTCACGCACGTAATGCCGGTAGAACCACTCCAGGGTTTCGCTTTCGAGCAGGTAACCCTCGGCATATTGCACATGGGACGGCCGCTGGCGGCTGATATCGGTGACCGGGTAGAACAGCAACTGCGCCAGCGGGCGCAACACCGCCCCCTCCTGCTGCTGCGCGGCCGTGGCGGCGACGACGATGGCCAGGCTGGCTCCCGCGCTGTCGCCACTGACCACCACCCGGCGGGCATCCAGGCGCTGCGCCTCGCCGTGTTCCACCAGCCAGCGGGCACTGGCCAGGGCATCGTCCGCAGCCGCCGGGAAGGGTGCTTCCGGTGCCAGACGGTAGGCTGGCGCCAGTACCGCAAAGTCGCTGCACATGGCCAGGCGACGACACACCGCATCGTGGGAGTCCAGGCTGCCGACCACATAGCCGCCACCGTGAAAATACAACAGCACCGGCTGCAGGCCGTCCACCGGCGACTGCCGGCGATACAAGCGTGCCGACAGCGGTTGGCCCTCGCCATCCACCATCTGCAGTTGCTCGACCTGCAGGTCGTCAGGCGGGCTTGGGTCGAGCACCTGGGAGCTGCGTTCGAATTCGGCGCGGGCCTGCTCGACGCTCATCTGGTGCATGGGTTGGCTGCTGCCGGTCAGTCGGCCCAGCTCGACCAGTTCGAGAAAACCGGCCAGGTCAGGATGCAAAGACATTGGGAAATTCCTCGGAAGACGCGATACGGGCGCCCGCCTGTGCGGCGAGCGCCCGAGGTTTCAATGGCTGAACGTCGGTGCCAGGCTGTCGCGGATATCCGCCAGTACGCTGGGGTGCTGCAGCAATTCGAAGTGCCCTGCCGCCAACACCGCACTGGCCTGGCACTGCCCCAGCGCCGCCTCGAAACTGGCGCGCTCGCGGCTGCCGACGCCTTCGCCCCACCAGCAGCGCGCCTCGGCCGCCACGGCAGGCAGGCTGTGCAAGGCCTCGCCCAAGGCTTTCAGGCGCATGGCCACGACGAAGGTGTGCGCCAGGTCCTGCGCCTCGATCCGGGCGTAGACGTCCGAGGTGCTGCCCTGTTGGCGCAGTTGCCCGATCTGCACCGCCAGGGCATCGGCGTCCAGTTGCGTCAGCGTTGCAGGGTCGAGCGCCGCTGCGGGCGCATCGCCCAGGGTCACCGCCACGAAACCGTGGAAGTCGTCACGCCAGTCGCCGCCCGGTGCAGCCAGCCCCGGCAGGTAACTGTCCACCAACCCCAGCAGGCTGACCTCGCGGCCAAGGCGGATCAGCTCGGCGGCCACCAGCACCGCCAACGGCCCACCCAGCGACCAGCCCAACAGCCGCAGCGGCCCTTCAGGCTGCTTGCGCAGCACGACCTGGGCATAGTCGCCGGCCATTGCCGCCAGCGAGCTGTCCTGCCACTCGCGGTCCAGCAGCATGCGGCATTGCAGGCCGTAGACCGTGCACTGCCCGTCCAGGTAGCGGGCCAGCGGCTCGTAGTCGAACACCGTGCCGAAGCCGGCATGCAGGCAGAACAGCGGCGAGGTGCCGTCGACGATACGGTTGAGCGCCAACAACGGATCCGGCGCCTGCGGCTTGCGTTCGCTGCCGCACAGTTGGGCGATGGTCGGTTTGCCCATGATGTCGCGCAGTTTCAGGCTCAGGCCCAGCTCAGGTGCCGCGCGGACCTTGCCCAGCACCTTGAGTACGCGCAGCGAGTCGCCGCCCAGTTCGAAGAAGTTGTCGGTGATCCCGACCTGGTCGAGCTCCAGCACCTCCTGCCAGATACGCACCAGCGCCAGTTCCTGCGGGGTACTGGCCGGCACGTGCTCGCGCGCCTTGAACTGCGGATCAGGCAGGGCCTTGCGGTCGAGCTTGCCATTGGCGCTCAGCGGCAGCGCCGCCAGCAGGATGATCTGCCCCGGGACCATGTAGTCCGGCAGCTCATCGGCCAGGTGCGCACGCAGGCGTTCGGCGAGGTTGTCACCCGCCTCGGCCACCACATAGGCCACCAACTGCTTGCTGCCATTGACCTCCCGTGCGACCACCACGGCATCGCGCACCTCGGCGCGGCCACGCAGGCGCGCCTCGATCTCGCCCAGCTCGATACGGAAACCACGCACCTTGACCTGATTGTCGAGCCGACCGAGGTAGTCGAACACGCCATCGGGGCGACGGCGCACCAGGTCGCCAGTGCGGTACAGACGCCCGCCCGCCTGCGCGAACGGGTCACAGACGAAACGCTCGGCCGTCACGTCCGGACGTTGATGGTAACCCCGCGCCAGGCCCTCACCGCCGATGTAGAGTTCACCGGCAACCCCGTCCGGTACGGGATTGAGTGCAGCGTCCAGCACATACAGGGTGCGCTCGCCGACCCGAGTGCCGATCGGTGCATACACCGCCTCGCACGGCTGGCTGGCCGCGACGCGCCAGAGCAACGGCGTGACCACGGTTTCGGTCGGGCCGTAGCCATTGGTCAGCGCCTGCGGGCGCAGGTTGCGGCGCACCAGGTCGTAGTTGGCCTGGGCCACCGCATCGCCACCGAAGCAGTAGATGCGCACCGCCGGCGGCTCGCGGCCTTCGGCGTATTCAGCCAGTTGCTGCAGGTAGGCCGGGGGGAAGCAGGCGATGTCGATGCGCTCGGCATGCAGCGCTTGCCAGGTCTGCTCGGGCGTCCACAGTTCGCTTGGGCGGATCACCAGGCAGCCGCCATTGCTCAGGGTGGACAACCAGCGCTCCTGGGCGCCGTCGAAGGCGAACGACATGAACAGCAGCTCGCGGGTGCGCACGTCCATCTCGTAGCGCTCGGCGATCGCCGCGCAGTGCATGGCCAGCGGGCCGTGGGTCACCGCCACGCCCTTGGGCTTGCCGGTCGAACCCGAGGTGTAGATCAGGTAGGCCAGGTTGTCCGGCGACACTGCCGCGGCGCCACGGATAAGGCCCGGCGCGTCGAGGTCAAGGCTGTCGAGAGGCAGCCAGTTCACCCCGTCGCGCTGCGGCAGGCGCGCCTGCACGCTGTGCTCGGTGAGGATCAACGAGGCGTTGCTGTCTTGCAGGATCCAGTCCAGGCGCTCGCGGGGGTAATCGATGTCCAGCGGCACATAGGCGCCACCGGCCTTCATCACGGCGTAGAACGCCACCACCATGTCCACCGAGCGCTGCAGGGCCACGCCCACCCGCACTTCCGGGCCGACACCCTGCGCCACCAGCAGCTCGGCCAGGCGGCTGGCCCGCTGTTCGAGTTGCGCGTAGGTCAACTGGCGACCGGCACACACCAGCGCAACCTGGGTCGGGCGCTCACGGCTGTGGCGGGCGATCTGCTCGCCCAGCAGCGCCGTCGGCGCCTGCCCGCCCAGGCGGTTGGCCTCGAGCAACTGGCGCTGCCCGGCCTGATCGAGCAGGCCGAGGTTGCCAAGCCGAGCCTGCGGCTGGTCGAGCATCCCCTGCAGCAAGGTCTCGAAGCTGGCGAGGATCTGCGCAACACTGGCCGGCGTGAAACGCCCGACCAGATAGAGGAACTCGATCTTCAGGGTCGTGCCCAGGTGCACCGCCAGGTCCATGGCGTAGTTGGTCACGTCACGGGTGCTCACCTGGCCGAACTGCAACTGCTGGTCCTGGGCCTGGGCCAGACGCTCGTCCACCGGGTAGTTCTCGAACACGATGATGCTGTCGAACAGGCCACCGGCGCCCTGCCCGGCCCAGCGCTGGATATCGGCCAGCGCCGTGTGCTCATGGTCGCGCACCTCCAGGTTCCAGGCCTGCAGGGCCTGCAGCCATTGGTCCAGCGGCTGCTGGTCGGAGAGGGTCTGGATGATCGGCAGGGTGTTGATGAACAGGCCGAGCATCTCGCCCGAACCCGCCAACTCCGCCGGGCGCCCGGCCACGGTGGCGCCGAAGCACACGGTCTGCTGCCCGGTATGGCGCTGCAACAGCAGCAGCCAGGCCGCCTGCACCAGCGTGTTGGGGGTCACCCGCAATTGCTGGGCGACCTCACGCAGGCGTTGGGTCCGCGCGCCATCCCAGTCCAGGTACAGCGCCGCATGGCCTTCAGCCTGTGCATCGGCCGGCAACGGCAGGCTGGCGCTGAGGCTGGTCGGCCCCTCCAGCCCCGCCAGGCGCTCGCGCCAGAAGGCTTCCTGGCGCGCCGCAGGCTGCTCGCGCAACCAACCGATATAGTCGCGGAAATGCCCGCGTTTGGTGGGCAGCGGATGCCCGGCATAGCACTCGAAGACCTCGCCCATCAGGCGCGAATTGGACCAGCCGTCCATGAGGATATGGTGGCTGGTCCAGATCAGTTGGGTGGTGTCGTCATCCAGGCGCACCACGCTCAGGCGTGCCAGCGGCGCCTTGAGCAGCTCGAAGCCGCGCGCGCAATCCTCATCGGCCAGCGCCTGCAGGGCGCCAGGTTCGACGGTGCGCTCGCGCCAGTCCAGGCAGCGCGCCGGCAGGCTGCCCTGGCGGTAGACCACCTGCAGCGGCTCGGCCAGGTGGCTGGCGGTCCAGAAACCGGTGCGCAGGATCTCGTGGCGCGCCACCACCTGCGCCCAGGCGGCGATGAACGCCTCGGCGTCCAGGCCCTTGACCTCGATGCTGGTCTGGTTGATGTACAGGTTGGCTGCCGATTCCTGGGTGTGGAACAGCATGCCCAGCTGGGTCGGTGACAGCGGGTAGATGTCCTCGACCTGCTCCAGCAGGCCGGGGAAGCGGTCAAGCTGGGCCTGGTCGAGCCCGCACAGCGGGAAGTCCGAAGGCGTCGCGCCGCGCACCGGCAGTTCCACGCAGTGGCGCACCAGCGCGCCGAGCTGCTCGATGTAGCGCTCGGCCAGGGCCTGAATCTCGTCGGGGGCGAACTGCACGCGGCTGAAGATCCAGTTCAGGCTCAGCTCGCCGCCATACAGCTGGCCATTGACCGTCAGCCAGTTGCCCAGCGGTGCATCCTCGCCCTGTTCCGCACCCGCAGACTCGTTGGCCGGGGTGAACAGCGCACCATCGTCCACGGCGAAACTGCCGTCGAACTGGCCCAGGTAGTTGAAGGTCACCCGCGGCTGCGGCAAGGCCGCGAGCAGCGCACGCACCTGCGGTTCGCCGTAGTAACGCAGCGCCCCGAAACCGACGCCCCGATGCGGAATGGCGCGCAGTTGCTCCTTGACCTGCTTGATCGAAGCCCCCAGCTCGGCAGCCGGCGTCAGGCACACGCTGAACATCGAACTGAACCACCCGACGGTACGGGTCAGGTCGATGTCGTCGAACAGGGCTTCGCGTCCGTGCCCTTCCAGTTGCACCAGGGCGTGCTCGTCACCGGTCCAGGCCACCAGGGTGCGCGCCAGAGCCGTCATCAACAGGTCGTTGATCTGGGTGCGATAGGCCGCCGGGGCCTGCTGCAGCAATTGCCGGGTCAGGGCCGCATCCAGGCGCACCTGCACCGTGGCGGCGTCGCGATTGAGCAGAGGTTGCGTCGGCGCGGCTACAGGCCAGTGCACCTGCACCTCGCGCAGACGCTCCCAGTACGCAAGCTCCGCCTGGCCCTGCTCGCTGTGCGCATAGCTTTCCAGGCGCTCGGCCCAGGCCTTGACCGAGCTGGTGCGTGGCCCGAGGTCCGGAGCCTGGCCAGCAAGGCTCTGCTGATAGGCGCTCTGCAGGTCGTCGAACAACACCCGCCACGACACGCCATCGACCACCAGGTGGTGAATCACCAGCAACAGGCGCTGGCTGTCGTCGGCAAGAGTGACCAGCACGGCGCGGACCAGCGGGCCATCGACCAGGTCGAGGCTTCGCTGCACCCGTTCACCCAGGGCTTGCAGGGCGTCGGGCTGCCCCCCCTCGACCCGTTCCAGCAACGTACCGATCGTGCTCACCTCACGGAACTGTGCCTGCCACTGCCCGTCCACCTGGGTGAAACCCAGGCGCAGCGCATCATGCTGCACCAGCAGCGCCTGCAAGGCGCGCTCCAGGGCATCGGCGTCCAGCGCCCGGGTCGGTTGCAGCAACACCGATTGGTTCCAGTGCGCGCGCTGTGCCAGCGGCAGCTCGAAGAACGCCTGCTGGATCGGCAGCAGCCCCGCCCGGCCGGTCACCGGCCCCTGCTCGGCCTCCTGACCTGAGGCCTCGATGCGCACCGCACCGGCCAGGCCCTGGATGGTCTGGTGGCGGAACAGGTCCTTGGGCGTGAAGCGGATACCGGCCTGCCGCGCGCGGCTGACCACCTGGATGGAGATGATCGAGTCGCCACCCAGTTCGAAGAAGTTGTCGTTGACGCCAACCTGCTCCAGCTTGAGCACGTCCTGCCAGATCCCGGCGAGGGTCTTTTCCACGGCGCTCTGCGCCGCGACATAGGGCTGTTTCGACTGGCCGACCGCAGGGTGCGGCAGCGCACGCCGTTCGAGCTTGCCGTTGGGGCTCAGCGGCAATTGCTCGAGCAGCAGCAGGTGCACCGGCACCATGTAGTCCGGCAGCACCGCACCCAGGCGCTCGCGCAACGTAGCACGCAAGGCCTCGGCCGCTGCGTCGTCCGCCACTGGCGTGCTCGGCACCAGGTAACCGGCCAGTTGCAGGCCACCGGCACCGGGCACCGCCAGCACCACGGCCTCGCGCACTTCGTCCTGCTCCATCAGCCGTGCTTCGATCTCGCCCAGCTCGATGCGCAGGCCACGGATCTTCACCTGATGGTCGATACGCCCCATGTACTCGATCACCCCGTCGGCGCGGTAGCGCGCCAGGTCACCAGTGCGGTACAGCCGCTCGCCGTCACCGAAGGGGCTGGCGACGAAGCGTTCGGCGGTCAGCCCAGGACGGCGGTGATAACCGCGCGCCAGGCCGGTGCCGCCCAGGTACAGCTCGCCCACCACGCCCACCGCCACCGGGCCGAGGCCAGCGTCCAGCACGTAGGTCTGCAGGTTGGCGATCGGCTCGCCGATCGGCACGCTGTCGCGGCCTTCTTCGCGGCAGGTCCAGTGGGTCACGTCGATGGCCGCTTCGGTCGGGCCATACAGGTTGTACAGCCCGGCGTTCGGCAGCTTGTCGAACACCTGGCGCTGGGCATCCACCGGCAGCGCCTCGCCGCTGCAGACGATGCGGGTCAGGCTGTCGCAGCCCGCCACCGCAGGATCAGCCACGAAGGCCTGCAGCATCGACGGCACGAAGTGCAGCGTGGTGATGCGCTCGCGGCGAATCAGTTTGATCAGTTGCGCCGGGTCGCGGTGCAGCCCCGGTGCAGCAACTACGAGGCAAGCGCCGGTCATCAGCGGCCAGAAGAACTCCCACACCGACACGTCGAAGCTGAACGGGGTCTTCTGCAGCACCCGGTCCCCGGCAGTCAGGCCATAAGCCTGCTGCATCCAGCACAAGCGGTTGGTCAACGCCCGGTGGCGGTTGCCCGCGCCCTTGGGCTTGCCGGTGGAGCCGGAGGTGTAGATCACGTAGGCCAGGTTCTCGCCAGTGACCTCGATGATCGGCGCCTGCTCGGCATAGCCGCTCAGTGGCTGGTCGAGCAGCAGGCACTCCAGGCCCTGCGGCAACGGCAACTGCTCGCGCAGGTGCGACTGGGTCAGCAGCAGTTCGATGCCGCTGTCCTCGATCATGTAGGCCAGACGCTCGCGGGGGTATTCCGGGTCCAGCGGCACATAGGCGCCACCGGCCTTGATCACCGCCAGCAGCGCCACGACCATTTCCACGCTGCGCTCGGCCGCCACCCCCACCAGCACATCCGGGCCCACGCCTGCCGCCTGCAGGCGGTGCGCCCACTGGTTGGCCAGGGCGTCGAGCTGGCGGTAGCTGAGCTGACGCTCGCCGAACACCAGCGCCGTAGCCTCCGGCGTGGCCTCGACCTGACGCTGGATCAGCGCCTGGACGCTGTGCTCCAGCGGGTACTCGACCGCCGTGGCGTTCCAGCGCACCAGGGTGTCGCGCACTTCTTCGGCAGCGATCAACGGCAGGTCGTCCAGCGTGCAGTCGAGGTTGGCGACCATCGCCTGCAGCAGGTTCTGCCAATGCCGAGCCAGGCGCTGCGCGGTAGCGGTCTCGAACAGGTCCAGGGCATAGGTGAACTGCGCATCCAGCGCATCGCCCTGCTCCAGAATGTTCAAGGTCAGGTCGAACTGGGCGGTATGGCCCTCGCTCTTGAGGTTTTCGATACGCAGGCCGGACGCCTGGGCGCCGTCACCGCCAGCGCCCAGCGCCGCGCCACCCTGGTGATTGAACATCACCTGGAACAGCGGGCTGTGGCTGAGGGTACGCTGCGGACGCAGCGCTTCGACCAACTGTTCGAACGGCAAGTCCTGGTGCGCCTGCGCGCCCAGGGCATCGGCCTTGACCTGCTGGAGAAACGCCCGCACGGTCGTCTGCCCCGAGATCTCGACGCGCTGCACCAAGGTGTTGACGAAGAAGCCGACCAGCCGCTCGGTCTCCATGCGGTTGCGGTTGGCCACCGGCACGCCGATGCGCAGGTCACGCTGGCCACTGTAGCGGTACAGCAAGACCTGGTACGACGCCAGCAACAGCATGAACAAGGTGACGCCCTGCGTCTGCGCCACACTGCGCAGGTCGCGGCACAACTGCGCCTCGAGCTTCACCTCCAGGCTGGCACCACGCAGGCTCTGCTCCGCCGGGCGCGGATGGTCGAACGGCAGCTCGAGCACCGGATGCTCGCTGCCCAGCCGTTCGGTCCAGTAGGCCAGTTGACGCTCCTGCTCACCGGCCTCCATCCACTGGCGCTGCCACAAGGCGTAATCGGCGTACTGCACCGGCAGCGCCGGCAGTTGCACGGTCCGCCCTTCGCAAGCGGCGGCGTACAGCTGGACCAGCTCGTCGATCATCACCTGCATCGACCAGCCATCGGTCACGATGTGATGCTGGGTGAGCACCAGCACATGCTCCTGCTCGCCGAGCCGCAGCAGCTTGACCCGCAACAGCGGGCCGGCCTGCAGGTCGAAACGGCGCTGGATCTCCTCCTCGACACACGCCTGCAACTGCGCCTGGCGTCCTTGCGGCGCATCGTCGAGGGCCAAGGTCTGCTGCTCGATCCCGGCCCAGTTCGGCGCATCGATCACCTGCAGCACCTGCTCGCCATCCTCGACGAAGCGGGTGCGCAAGGTTTCGTGGCGGGCCACCAGCGCGGCAAAGCTGGCATCGAGCGCAGCAATGTCGAGCGCGCCCTGCAACTTCAGAGCAGCACTGATGTGATAGGCACTGCTCTCGGGGCTCATCTGCCAGAGGAACCACTGTCGCTCCTGGGCATAGGACAGCAGTTGCAGTTCCTCGGGCTGACGCTTGAACACCGGCGCGACGCTGAACAGATTGATGTTCTTGTGCTTGAGCATCACCGCCAAGGCCTTGCGTTCCTTCGGCGACAGCTCGCCCACCCTTTCAATCAACGCTTTCACACCGGTTCCCCTTCACTCAGAAATTAGCTTCTCAAGCTCATCTCCTGTTAAACGTTCCAGGGCCTCCAAGGATTTAGCCAGTTCATCCATCAAAGGATCGTTGCTCGCATCCAGCGCCTCCACCGACGCGCTGAACTCGCCCAGGTGCCGCGCGTTGAAGAGAGTCTTGAGCGGGACCTCGATGCCCAGGTGCTCGCGAATCCGCACGATCACCTGGGTCGCCAGCAGCGAATGTCCACCGAGGGCGAAGAAGTCATCCTCCAGGCCCACCTGCGGCACCTGCAGCACGTCCTTCCAGATCTGCGCCAGTTGCTGCTCCCGCTCGCTGCGCGGTGCCACGTAGCGGGCCTGGGCCAGCTCCGGAGACGGCAGTGCACGGCGTTCCAGCTTGCCGTTGGGGCTCAGCGGCAACTGCTCGAGCAACAGCAGGTGCACCGGCACCATGTAGTCCGGCAGCACCGCACCCAGGCGCTCGCGCAGAGTGGCGCGCAAGGCCTCGGCCGCCGCGTCGTCCGCCACTGGCGTGCTTGGCACCAGGTAACCCGCCAATTGCAGGCCGCCGGCACCCGGCACCGCCAGTACCACGGCCTCGCGCACTTCGTCCTGCTCCATCAGCCGTGCTTCGATCTCGCCCAGCTCGATGCGCAGGCCGCGAATCTTCACCTGATGGTCGATACGCCCCATGTACTCGATCACACCGTCGGCGCGGTAGCGCGCCACGTCGCCGGTGCGGTACAGCCGCTCGCCGTCACCGAAGGGGCTGGCGACGAAGCGTTCGGCGGTCAGCCCAGGTCGGCGGTGATAACCGCGCGCCAGGCCGGTGCCGCCCAGGTACAGCTCGCCCACCACGCCCACCGCCACCGGGCCGAGGCCAGCGTCCAGCACGTAGGTCTGCAGGTTGGCGATCGGCTCGCCGATCGGCACGCTGTCGCGGCCTTCTTCGCGGCAGGTCCAGTGGGTCACGTCGATGGCCGCTTCGGTCGGGCCATACAGGTTGTACAGCCCGGCGTTCGGCAATTTGTCGAACACCTGGCGCTGGGCATCCACCGGCAGCGCCTCGCCGCTGCAGACGATACGGGTCAGGCTGTCGCAGCCCGCCACCGCAGGCTCAGCCACGAAGGCCTGCAGCATCGACGGCACGAAGTGCAGCGTGGTGATGCGCTCGCGGCGAATCAGTTCGATCAGTTGCGCCGGGTCGCGGTGCAGCCCCGGTGCAGCAACTATGAGGCAAGCGCCGGTCATCAGCGGCCAGAAGAACTCCCACACCGACACGTCGAAGCTGAACGGGGTCTTCTGCAGCACCCGGTCCCCGGCAGTCAGGCCATAGGCCTGTTGCATCCAGCACAAGCGGTTGGTCAGCGCCCGGTGGCGGTTGCCCGCGCCCTTGGGCTTGCCGGTGGAGCCGGAGGTGTAGATCACGTAGGCCAGGTTCTCGCCAGTGACCTCGATGATCGGCGCCTGCTCGGCATAGCCGCTCAGTGGCTGGTCGAGCAGCAGGCACTCCAGGCCCTGCGGCAGCGGCAACTGCTCGCGCAGGTGCGACTGGGTCAGCAGCAGTTCGATGCCGCTGTCCTCGATCATGTAGGCCAGGCGCTCGCGGGGGTATTCCGGGTCCAGCGGCACATAGGCGCCACCGGCCTTGATCACCGCCAGCAGCGCCACGACCATTTCCACGCTGCGCTCGGCCGCCACCCCCACCAGCACATCCGGGCCCACGCCTGCCGCCTGCAGGCGGTGCGCCCACTGGTTGGCCAGGGCGTCGAGCTGGCGGTAGCTGAGCTGACGCTCGCCGAACACCAGCGCCGTAGCCTCCGGCGTGGCCTCGACCTGACGCTGGATCAGCGCCTGGACGCTGTGCTCCAGCGGGTACTCGACCGCCGTGGCGTTCCACACCTCCAACGGCAAGGCACGCTCATGGGCGTCGAGCATCGACACCTCGCCCAAGGCCCGTGTGGCCGACACGGCCAGGCCTTCCAGCAGCAGACCCAGGTGCGCGGCCAGGCGCTCGATGGTCGCCGCCTCGAAGCTGTCGCCGTCATAGCTGTAGTGCAGCAGCAGACTTGCCCCCTGGTTGACCGCCAGGGTCAGCGGGTAGCTGGTCTGCTCGTGATTGCTCACCGCATCGAAGCGCAGCGCCTCGGGCGCGGCCTGCTCCAGCACTTCGGAGACCGGGAAGTTCTCGAACACCAGCAGCGTGTCGAACAGGGCGCCACCGCCCTGCCCGGCCAGGCGCTGGATCTCGTACAACGGCGCATGCTCGAACTCGCGCAGCGCCAGGTTGCGCGCCTGCACAGCCTGCAGCCAGTCGGCCACGGTCTGTTGCGGAGTCGGCGTGGCGACCACCGGCAAGGTGTTGATGAACAGCCCCATCTGCTGCTCCATGCCCGGCAACTCCGCCGGGCGCCCGGCTACCGTCGCGCCGAAGCACACGCTCGCCTGGCCGGTGTAGCGCTGCAACAGCAACAGCCAGGCCGCCTGTACCAGGGTGTTGAGGGTGACTTTCTGCTCACGGGCAAAGTTCGCCAGGCGCGCAGTGACGGCCTCGTCCACGGCGATGCGGTAGTCGCCATGGGCGGCGCCGCCCGCTCGGGGCTCCTGGCGGATGGCACGGGCCAGGTGGGTCGGCTCGTCGAGCTCCGCCAGTTGCTGGCGCCAGAACGCCTCGCACGCCTCGGCGTCCTGCACCTGCAGCCAGGCGATGTAGTCGCGGTAGCGTCCGACAGGCGCGGCCACCGTCTCACCGGCGTAGCGCGCCAGGACTTCGCCGAGCAGCTGCGAATGGCTCCAGCCATCCATCAGGATGTGATGGTGGGTCAACAACAGGTGATGACGGCCCGGCGCCGTGGCGATCAGTTGTACGCGCAGCAGCGGCGCCTGCTCGAGGTCGAAGCCCTGGGCACGCTCGGCCAATGCCAGTGCGTCCAGTGCGCCAGCCTGGTCGGCGCGGCCCTGCCAGTCGTGCAGCGCGAACGGTACTTCGACCTGGCGTGCCACCACCTGCAGCGGCTGGCTCAGCCCACCTTGCCAGAGGAAACCGGTACGCAGGATGTCATGGTTGAGCAGCGTAGCCTGCCAGGCATCGCGGAAGCGCAGCGGGTCCAGCCCGTCGATGTCCACACGCATCTGGTTGACGTAGTCACCGCTGGCCTGCTCGTAGAGGCTGTGGAACAGCATGCCCTGTTGCATCGGCGACAACGGATAGAGCTCCTGGACACTGGCCGCCGCCAGTGGCAAGGCGTCCAGCTGGGCCTGGGACAAGCGGGCCAGTGGCACGTCCGAAGGGGTCAGACCGCCTGACTGGGGTTGGCAGCAGTGCTCGATCAAGGCCAGCAACGCCTGGGTATAGGCATCGGCCAGGGCCTGGATGGTGTGGCTGTCGAAGCGCGCATCGCTGAAGGTCCAGCCCAGGCTCAATTCGCCATCGAACACCTGGCCGTTGACGCTCAGCGCGTTGGCCAGGGGCGCGTCGGGGTGTTGCTCGGCACCACGGGCCTCGTCACAGGGCAGCCAGAACGCCGCCTCGCCGCTGGCGAAACTGGCATCGAACTGGCCCAGGTAGTTGAAGGTGATCGACGGGGTCGGCAGGCCGGCCAATCGCTCGCGCACCTGCGGCGCGGCAAGCTGCGACAGCACGCCAAAGCCCAGGCCTTTGTCAGGGACCGCGCGCAATTGCTCCTTGATCTGCTTGAGCGAGTCGCCCAGGCCTGCCGCCGGGGTCAGGCGCAGTGGGAACACACTGGTGAACCAGCCGACGCTGCGGGTCAGGTCGAGGTGCTCGAACAGGTCTTCGCGGCCATGGCCTTCCAACTGCACCAGCGTATGGGCCTGGCCGGTCCAGGCGCAGACGACCTGGGCCAGGGCGGTCAGCAGCAGGTCATTGACCTGGGTGCGATAGGCTGCCGGTGCATCCTGCAGCAAGCGGCGGGTCTGCTGCTTGTCCAGTCGCGAATAGAGCGTGCTGCCGTCGCGATTGCGCTGGCCACCTTCGGCTCGGTCCCAGGGCAATTCGGCGCTCAGGTCGCGGCTCTGGGCCTGCCAGTACTCCAGTTGTTCCAGTGCATTCGCGCTGGCGTGCTGGCGCAGTTGCTCGACCCAGTCGCGCTGCGAGCTGGTCTTGCCTGGCAGGGCCAGGGGTTTGCCGCTGCTCAGCTGTTCGAAGGCCAGTTGCAGGTCTTCGAACAGGATGCGCCACGATACGCCGTCCACCGCCAGGTGATGGATCACCAGCAGCAGGCGCTGGCTGCCGTCTGGCAGGTCGGCCAGCACGGCGCGCAACAGCGGGCCATCGCCCAGCGACAGGCTGCGCTGGGCCGATTCGGCCAGGGCTTCCAGTTCGTCGGCAGTGTTCAGGGTGCGCTGCCACAGCAGCTCGGTTGGCTGCTCGCCGAGCGGGCGATACTGCGCCTGCCAGCCGGCCTCGCCTTCAGTGAAGCTCAGGCGCAGCGCATCGTGGTGCGCGACCAGTGCCTGCAACGCCTGCTCCAGGTAACCCGCGTGCAGCGGCTGGGCAGGCTTGAGCAGCACCGACTGGTTCCAGTGGTGACGCTCGGGGATATCGGTGTCGAAGAACGCTTGCTGGATCGGCAAGAGCGGCATCTCGCCACTGAGCGGCCCCTGCTCGATCAGTTGCGCGCCCTCGCCTTCCTGGGCCACGGTCGCCAATCCTTGAACGGTCTGGTGCTGGAACAGCGCCTTGGGCGTGAAGCGAATGCCCGCTTGGCGCGCACGGCTGACCACCTGGATCGAGATGATCGAATCGCCGCCCAGCTCGAAGAAGTTGTCGGTCACGCCAATTGGCGAAACCTTCAAGACTTCCTCCCAAATCGCCACCAGGCGTTTTTCCAGCACGCTGCGCGGTGCCACCTGGCGCGTCGGGGCAGTTGCCTGCGGCACCGGCAGCGCCTTGCGGTCGAGCTTGCCGTTTGGGGTCAGCGGCAGGCGCTCGAGGAACAGCCAGTGGGTCGGCACCATGTAGTCCGGCAGGGTCTGTTGCAGGTTGGCTTTCAACACACTGCGCAATTCGCTTTCGTCGGCGCCAAGGTCCTGGACCACCACGTAGGCGACCAGTTGCTGAACGCCATTGAGCTCGACGGCCAGCACCGCCGATTCGCGCAACAGGCCCTGGGCCTGCAGGCGCGCTTCGATTTCACCCAGCTCGATACGCTGGCCGCGCACCTTCACCTGATGGTCCACACGCCCGGCGTACTCCAGCACGCCGTCTTCGCGGTAGCGCGCCAGGTCGCCGGTGCGGTACAGCCGCGAGCCATCCGCCGCGAACGGATCAGGCAGGTATTTCTCGGCGGTCAGCCCCGGACGCAGCAGGTAGCCACGGGTGATGCCCTCGCCTGCCAGGTACAGCTCCGCCGTCGCCCCGACCGGCACCGATTGCAGCTCGCCGTCCAGCAGGTAGCTGGCGGTGTTGTGCAGCGGGCGGCCGATGTTGGCCTGGCCGCCCGCCTCGCGACGGGTCCAGGTCGAATAAGTGGTGTCTTCCGAAGGGCCGTAGAGGTCGTAGACGTGCTGGATGTGCTCCAGCGCGTAGAGCGCCTCGACCACCGACTGCTTCAGCGGCTCGCCCGCCAGATTGACGATGCGCACGCTCGCCGGTATCTGCCCGGCGCGCAGCAGCGCACTGGCTGCCGACGGCACGCTGTTGATCAGGCGCACCCGATCCCGCGCTGCCAGCTCCGGCAGCTCCAGGGCATTGCGCGCACCCACGATGAAACCGCCACCGGCCAGGGTCACGAACAGCTCCCACACCGACAGGTCGAAGCAGATCGAGGTGCTGGCCAGCACGCCCTGGATATCGGCCTGGCTGTACACCTGCTGCGACCAGGCCACCAGCGCGGCGACGTTGCGGTGGGCGATGGCCACGCCTTTCGGGCGGCCAGTGGAGCCGGAGGTATAGATCACATAGGCCAGGTTATCGGCCACGGCACGGGCCGGCAGGTCGCTCTCGTCGCCGTCCAGCGTCAGCTCATCGAGCAGTACGCTCGCGAACGCGCCGTCTACCGCCAGTGCATCGAGCACCGCGCGTTCGCTGATCAGCACGCGGGCAGCGCTGTCGTCGAGCATGTAGCTGACGCGCTCGGCCGGGTAGTCCGGGTCCAGCGGCACATAAGCACCACCGGCCTTGAGCACTGCCAGCAGCGCCACCAGCATCGACATGCCGCGCGGCAAGGCCACACCGACCCGCACTTCAGGGCCGACACCCATGCTCACCAGGTGGCGGGCGAGGCGGTTGGCGCGGGCGTTGAGGGTGGCGTAGTCCAGCTGTTCGTCGCCCCAGATCGCTGCCAACGCTTGCGGCGTGCGGCGTACCTGGGCCTCGATCAGGCGGTGGATGCACTGGCTGCGGTCGAAGTCCAGGCCGTTGGCGTTCCACTGACGCTCGATGCGGGTACGCTCGCGGCCTTCCAGCAGGGCCAGGCGGTGCAGCGGCGCCTGGGCGTCGGCACAGAACTGCTCCAGCAGGTGCAGCAAGTGACGCGCCACGCCCTCGACGGCGCTGGCGCGCAATTGCGTGCGGTCGTAGTTGAAGTGCAGGGTCAGCTCACGCCCGGCAGCCACCGCCAGGGTCAGCGGGTAGTTGCTTTGTTCGTGGGCACGCACCGCGCTGAAGCGCAGGCTCTGATCGCCACCCTGCTCCAGGGCCTCGGCGATGGGGTAGTTCTCGAACACCAGCAAGGTGTCGAACAGGCCCTGGCTACCCTGCTCGGCCCACCGCTGGATTTCGAACAACGGCGTGTGCTCGTGCTCGCGCAGAGCCAGGTTGACGCCCTGGACCGTCTGCAACCACTGCGCCAGCGACCCCTGTGGATCGGGCGCGGCGATCACCGGCAGGGTGTTGATGAACAGGCCGATCTGCTGCTCGATGCCCTTGAGCTCCGCCGGGCGACCCGCCACGGTGGCGCCGAAGCACACGCTGCGCTGCCCGGTATAGCGCTGCAACAGCAACAGCCAAGCGGCCTGCACCAGCGTGTTGACCGTCACTTTGTGCTGGCGCGCCAGCGCGCCGAGGCGCTCCATGGCCTGGGCATCGAGGCCAGCATGATGATCGGCATATCCGCCCTGCCCGCCAGGCTGCGGCGCCGGCAAGGCACGCGACAGCCAGGTCGGGGCCTGCAGGCCGCTCAATTGCTGGCGCCAGAACGCCTCGCGGGCCTGCGCCGGCTGGCGCTGCAGCCAGCCGATGTAGTCGCGGTAATGCCCGGACGGCGCTGCGATGGCCTGCCCGGCATAGCGCTGCAGCACCTCGCCCAGCAGTTGGGCGGTGCTCCAGCCGTCCATCAGGAGGTGATGGCTGGTGAAGATCAGGTGATGGCTGTTGGCACCGTTGCCCACCAGCAACAGGCGCAGCAACGGCGCCTGCTCCAGGTCGAACCCTTGCTCACGGGCTTCGCGGGCCAAGGCATCGAGCCGTGCGTTGTCCGGCACCTGGCCGTCCCAGCGCACCTCGGTGAACGGCACCTGCACCTGGCGCTGCACCACCTGCAGCGGCCGGGTCAGCTCGCCCTGCCAGCGCAGCCCCGTACGCAGGATCGCGTGGGCCTCGAGGGTGGCCTGCCAAGCGGCCTGGAAGCGCGCCACATCCAGGCCCTGCACATCGGCGCGCATCTGGTTGATGTAGTCACCGCCCGCCTGGTCGTAGAGCGAGTGGAACAACATGCCGTGCTGCATCGGCGACAGCGGGTAGATGTCCTCGACCGTGCTGGCGTCCAGCTGCAGGGCATCCAGGTCGGCCTGGTCCAGCTCGGCCAACGGCACATCGGACGGGGTCAGCCCGGCGTGGCCAGCCTCGGTGCAGTGCTCGACCAGGGCGCTGAGTGCCTCGCGGTAGGCATCGGCCAGGCCTTGCACAGTGGCGACTTCGAGCATCTGCGGGCTGAAGGTCCAGCTCAGGCTCAACTGGCCGTCATACACTTGGCCATTGAGGGTCAGCCAGTTGCCCAGTTGTGCAGTGTCGCCCTGCTCGCGGCCACGGGCCTCGCCACTGGGGCGCAGCAATGCCTGTTGTGGGTCGAAGCTGGCGTCGAACTGGCCAAGGTAGTTGAAGGTGATACGCGGCTGCGCCAGCGCCTGCAGCGCCGCACGATCATCGGCGCTGCCAAGGTAACGCAGCACGCCGAAGCCCAGGCCCTTGTCGGGCACCGCGCGCAGTTGCTCCTTGACGCGCTTGATCGCGCCGCCCAGGTCGGCGCAATGGTCCAGACGCACCGGAAACAGGCTGGTGAACCAGCCAACGGTACGGGTCAGGTCGATGTCGTCGAACAGCTCCTCGCGGCCATGGCCTTCAAGCTGGACCAAGGCACTGTCGCTACCGCACCAGGGCGCCACGACCCGTGCCAGGGCGGTCAGCAGCAGGTCGTTGACCTGGGTGCGATAGGCCGCCGGTGCCTCTTGCAGCAGGCGCCGGGTGGTCTCGGCATCCAGCCGGGTGTGCACGGTGTGGGCCAGGGCGTTGGCCAGCGAGCCTTGCGGGTCGTTCACCGGCAGGTCGCGCGGTGCGCCGGCCAGTGCCGTCTGCCAATAGGCCATCTGCCCGCGCATCTCGCCCTCGGTCGCAGCCGCCAGGCGCTCGGCCCAGGCCTTGAGCGAGCTGGTCTTGGCCGGCAGGACGCACGGCTGGCCGGCGTCCAGTTGCGTCAGCGCCTGTTGCAGGTCATCGAACAGGATGCGCCAGGAAATACCGTCGACCACCAGGTGATGAATGACCAGCAACAGGCGCTGGCTGCCATCGGCGAGCTGCGCCAGTACCGCGCGCAGCAGCGAACCGTCTTCCAGCGCCAGGCTGCCCTGCGCGCGGTCGGCCAGGGCCTCCAGCGCAGCGTCGTCCTCGACTTCGGCCTGCCAAAGCAACGCCGACTGCTGGTAGAGCGCCTGCATCGCCTCTGGGGTTCGGAAGTGTGCGCCCTGGGCGCCGAACGACAGGCGCAGGGCATCGTGGTGGTTCACCAGTTGGCTCAGGGCTGCGGCCAGCGTCTCGACCTGCAGGGCGCGCGCGGGCTTGAGCCAGACCGACTGGTTCCAGCGCGCAGGTTCTTCAGGCAACGCGGCGAAAAACGCCTGCTGAGCCGGCAGCAGCGGCAGGCTGCCGTGCACCGGGCCCTGGTCGATGACCAGCCCCTGCCCGCCCAGCTCGGCGACCTGGGCCAGGGCGCGGATGGTCTGGTGCTGGAACAGTTGCTTGGGGGTGAAACGAATACCCGCCTGGCGGGCACGGCTGACCAGCTGGATGGAGACGATCGAGTCGCCGCCCACTTCGAAGAAGTTGTCGGTCACGCCCAACGCCGGGCACTTGAGCACGTCCTGCCACAGCGCGTGCAGGCGCAGCTCCAGGTCGTTGGCCGGTGCGACCTGCTCGCTGCCCGCGTTGGCTTCAGGCAACGGCAGCGCCTTGCGGTCGAGCTTGCCGTTGCTGGTCAGCGGGAACGCGTCCAGCAGCATCAGGTGGTTGGGCACCATGTAGGCAGGCAACTGTCCTTGCAGCGCCTCGCGCAGGGCGCCAGCCAGCTGCTCGTCCTGGCCCGGCTCGGGCACCACGTAGGCCAGCAACTGCTGCTCACGCGCCAGCACCAGCGCCTGGCGGACACCCGGCAGCGCGACCAGGCGCGCCTCGATCTCGCCGAGCTCGATGCGCAGGCCGCGGATCTTCACCTGATGGTCGATGCGCCCGAGGTAGTCGATCACCCCGTCGTCAGCCTGGCGCACCAGGTCGCCACTGCGGTACAGGCGCGCGCCGGGTCGGCTGGAGAACGGATCGGGCACGAAACGCTCGGCGGTCAGCGCCGGGCGCTGGTGGTAACCGCGTGCCAGGCCTTCGCCACCGATGCACAGCTCACCGGCAGCGCCCGCCGGACACACCTGCAACGCCTCGCCCAGCACGTAGGCGCTGGCATTGTCGATCGGCGTGCCCAGCGGCACTACCGCCCCTGCCAGCACGGCCGGGACTTCGCACGCGGTGCTGTCGATGGTCGCCTCGGTCGGGCCATAGAGGTTGACCAGGCGCCCTTGCCAGCGCTCGCGCAGCTGTGCACACAACTGCGCACTCAGGGCCTCGCCGCCGCACAGCACGGTGCGCAGGCTGGCCAGTTGCTCGGGACGTGCCTGGGGCAGCATCGCCTGCAACAGCGACGGCGCCGATTGCAGCACGGTGATGCCGTGCGCCTGAACCTGCTCCCACAGTTGCGCCAGCGACTCATCCTGCCCCGGCGCCGCCAGTACCAGGCGCGCGCCGCAGATCAGCGGCAACCAGAACTCCCACACCGACGCATCGAAGCTGATCGCGGTCTTCTGCAACACGCGATCCTCGGCCGTCAGCGGCAAGCACTCGCGCATCCACGCCATGTGGTTGCCAAGGCCGGCATGGCGCACCGCCACGCCCTTGGGCTGGCCGGTGGAGCCGGAGGTGTAGATCAGGTAGGCCAGGTGCTCACCGTCCACCGCGACCTGCGGGGCGATGAAATCGGCGTCCTCCACAGCGGTCGCCGACTCGAGCGCCAGCACGTCCAGCCCCTGCGGCAACGGCAGTTGCGCCAGCAGGGCCGGCTGGGCGAGCAGCAGGCCGATGCCGCTGTCGTCGAACATGTAGGCCAGACGCTCGGCAGGATAGGCCGGGTCGAACGGCACATAGGCCGCACCGGCCTTGAGCACGGCCAGCAGCCCCACCACCAGTTCCAGGCTGCGCTCGGCAGCGATGCCCACGCGCACCTCGGGGCCGACGCCACGGGCGATCAGTTCACGGGCCAGGCGATTGGCCCGCGCGTCGAGCTCGGCATAACTGTACTGCTGCACGGCGCAGACCACGGCCACGGCCTGGGGCGTGCGCTCGGCCTGGGCCTGCACTTGCAGGTGCACCGGGCGGGCATCGGCATGCACCACCTGCGACCCCTGGGCACGCAGGCGCACCTGCTCGGTTTCGGCGGCGCTCATCAGCGCCAGGTCGGCGCAACGCTGGTCAGGCTCGGCGACGATGGCCGCGAGCAGCGTCTGCCAGTGGGCGACCAGACGCTGCACGGTGCCGCGCTCGAACAGGTCGGTGGCGTAGGTGAAGGCGGCGATCAGCGCGTCGTCGGACTCATGGGTTTCCAGGGTCAGGTCGAACTGCGCGGTGGGGTTGTCCCACGCCACCCCTTCCACGCGCAGGTCACTGCCCGGCGCGGCCTGGGCCTGGCCGCGCGCCGGGGCACTGCGCTGGTGGTTGAACATGACCTGGAACAGCGGCGCATGGCTGAGGCTGCGTTGCGGTTGCAGGGCTTCGACCAGTTGCTCGAACGGCAGATCCTGATGCTCCTGGGCGTGCAACGCGGTGTGCTTGACCTGCTCGAGGAAGGCGCGGAATGGCTGCTGCCCGTCGATCTCGGCGCGCAGCACCTGGGTGTTGACGAAGAAGCCGAGCAACCCCTCGGTTTCCGGGCGGTTGCGGTTGGCCACCGGCACCCCGACACGGATATCGTGCTGGCCGCTGTAGCGGTGCAGGAACAGTTGGAAGCTTGCCAGCAACAGCATGAACAGGGTCGCGCCCTGCCCCTGGGCCAGGCTGCGTAATTGACGGCTGAGGTCGGCATCGAGGCTCACCTCCAGGCGCTCGCCACGCAGGCTCTGCACCGCCGGGCGCGGACGGTCGCCCGGCAGCGCCAGCAGCGGCTGCTCGCCGCCCAGTTGCTCACGCCAGTAGTGCAACTGGCGCTCGCGCTCGCCGGCTTCCATCCAGTGCCGCTGCCAGATCGCATAGTCGGCGTACTGGATCGGCAGCGCCGCTGCCGCTGGGGCCTGGCCCTGGCTGAATGCACCGTAGGCCCGCACCAGCTCGCCGATCATGATCTGGATCGAGGCGCCGTCGGCGATGATGTGGTGCTGGACGATGGCCAGCACATGGTCGTGCTCACCCACCTTCAGCAGGCTGGCACGCACCAGCGCGCCGTCGAACAGGTCGAACACCTGCTGGGTCAGGGCTTCGACCCGGGCCTTGATGCGGGCATCCAGCGCCGCATCGCCCGGGGTGCCGGCAACCAGTTGCTCGTGCGCCAGGGGTAGTCCCGCGGGCGGCAGGATACGCTGGCTGAGGCGCCCGTCCTGCTCGGCAAAGCGGGTGCGCAGGCTTTCATGGCGCTGCTCGAGCCAATCGAGGCTGCGCTGCAGGGCGTCGATGTCCAGGTGGCCGCGCAGACGCAGCACGGTCGCCAGGTTATAGGCGGTGCTGCCAGGGTCCATCTGCCAGAGGAACCATTGGCGCTCCTGGGCGTAGGACACCGGCAGTGTTTCGAAGGCTGACTGCACCTGCGGGATCGGCAGGTTGGCCGGGGACACCCCCTCCGCCAGCATCTTCTCCAGGTACAGGCGGCGCTTTTCAAGCGGCAGGGTAATGAAGCGCTGCGCAATTCTCAGGGCTGCTTGGGTTTCCATCAAACTTCCTCCATTTCGTCAAGCAGCCATTCGAGCTTGCTCAATTTCGATTCATCGACCACTTGTCCACCTGCCTGGCCCAGCGCCTCGGCGAACTGCTCCAGCACCGGGGCCTGGAACACCAACTGCGGCGACAGCTTCAGGCCCAGCGCCAGTTGCAGGCGCGAGACCACGCTGACGGCCAGCAGCGAATGCCCGCCCAACTCGAAGAAGTGGTCGTGCACACCGACCTGCTCCAGTTGCAGCACCTGCTGCCAGACCTCGGCGACCTGGCGCTCCAGGTCGGTACGTGGCGCCTGGTAGGCCTGGCGTGCAGCGCTGGCGTCGACGGCGGGCAGGGCCTTGCGGTCGAGCTTGCCGTTGGGGGTCAACGGCATGCGTTCAAGCACCTGGATATGCGCCGGCACCATGTAGGCCGGCAGCCGCTCGGCCAGGCTCTGGCGCAGCGCCTCGCGCAGACCGTCGCTGCCCGCCTCGCCTACCTCCAGAGGCACCACATAGCCCACCAGTTGTGCGCCGCCCGCGCCGTCGCGGGCAATCACCACGGCCTCGCGGACCTGCGGATGGTCCTGCATCAGGGCCTGGATCTCGCCCAGCTCGATGCGGAAGCCGCGGATCTTCACCTGATGATCCAGGCGCGCGAGGTACTCCAGGGTGCCATCGGCCAGGTGGCGCACCAGGTCACCCGTGCGGTACAGCCGCGAGCCGTCGTCGGCGAACGGATGCGGTACGAAGCGCTCGGCACTCAGTGCCGCACGGCCGTGGTAGCCGCGGGCCAGGCCTTCGCCGCCGATCAGCAGCTCACCGGCCACGCCCGGCGCCACCGGTTGCAGGTCGGGACCGACGACGAACAGCGTGGTGTTGCCGATGGCCTCGCCCAGCAGCGGTGCCGGCTGTGCGGCGTCCAGGCGCCTGCGTGCCGACCAGATGGTGGTCTCGGTGGGGCCATACAGGTTCCACACTTCGCCCCCCTGGGCGAGCATGCGCAGGCTCAGTTCCGGCGCCAGCGCCTCACCGCCACAGAGCATGCGGCAACCGCGCAGCAGCTCGGCCTGCGGGTTGTCGAGCAGCATGCGCCAGGTCGACGGCGTGGCCTGCACCACGTTCACGGCCTGCTCGCGCACCACCTCCAGCAGTTGATCCGGATCGCGTGCCGCCTGGCGATCCACCAGCACCACACGTGCGCCGCGCACCAACGGCAGGAAGATTTCCAGACCGAAGATATCGAACGAGAAGGTGGTCAGCGACAGCACCCGGTCGTGGGCCTGCAACCCTGGCGCTGCCGCCATGCTGTCGAGGAAGTTGCCAAGCCCCCGGTGCGGGACCATTACGCCCTTGGGCCGCCCGGTGGAACCGGAGGTGTAGATCACATAGGCCAGGTGGTCGTCAGCCACCGCCACCTGCGGGTCATGCGTCGCCAGTGCGTCCAGCGCATCCGACTCCGCTGCCAGCAGCATCTGCTGTACGCCCTGAGGCAGGGTGCGCCGTTCGGCCAGGTGGGGCTGGGTCAGCAGCAGGCCGATGCCGCTGTCCTGGATCATGTAGTCCAGGCGCTCTTCGGGGAAGTCCGGGTCCAGTGGCACGTAGGCGCCACCGGCCTTGAGCACGGCCAGCAGTGCGACCAGCATTTCCAGGCCACGGTCCAGGCACAGCCCCACCAGGCGGTCTGGCCCCACACCTTGGGCAATCAGGCCATGGGCCAGACGATTGGCGCGCAGGTTGAGCTCGGCGTAGCTGATCGATTGCGCGCCATGAACGGCGGCGATGGCCTGTGGTTGCGCCTGGGCCTGGGCCTCGAACTGACGGTGCACCGGCAGCCAGCTCAGGTCGTGGCCGACCTGCCCGCTCCAATCGTGCAGCACCTGGCGGCGCAGGGCCGCAGGCAGGCTGTCGACCTCGCCCAGCGGGCGTTCGGCATCTTCGACCAGGGCGTCGAGGATCTGCGCCAGTTGCGCCGCCAGCCCGGCGATCTGCGCCGGGGTGAAGCACTGCGGGTCGAAGCTGTATTGCAGGCTCAGTTGCGCGCCAGCGTTGACCAGCAGGGTCAAGGGGTAGTTGGTCTGTTCGAGGTTGTCGATGGCGCCGAAGCGCAGGCCATCCGGCGCACGCGCCTGCAGCACGTCCGACACCGGGTAGTTCTCGAACACCAGCAGGCTGTCGAACAGGGCTTCACCACCCTGCCCGACCCAGCGCTGGATGTCGAACAGCGGCGTGTATTCATGCTCGCGCAGACTCAGGTTCTGCGCCTGAAGGCCCTGCAGCAGGCTGGCGACACTGTTTTGGGCGTGCAGTGTGAGCGCCACCGGCAAGGTGTTGATGAACAGACCAACCTGCTGCTCGACCCCCGCCAGCTCCGACGGGCGCCCCGCCACCGTGGCACCGAAGCACACGGTCTGCTGCCCTTGGTGGCGCTGCAACAGCAGCGCCCAAGCCGCCTGCAGCAAGGTATTGAGGGTGACTTTCTGCTCGCGGGCAAACGCCGCCAGGCGCGCACTGCGCTGGGCATCGAACACCTGGTCGTGCTGGGCATGGGCCTGCTCATCGCTGGCCGGCGTGGCGCCGCGCAACACTTGGGCCAACAGGGTCGGCTCGTCCAGCTCGGCCAGTTGCGCGCGCCAGAAGTCCTGGTTGCCCTGCTGATCCTGGCGAGCCAGCCAGTCGATGTAGTCGCGGTAGCGTCCGCGTGGCGCGTCCTGTGCCTGGCCGTTGTAGTGCTGGAGCACTTCGGACAGCACCTGCGCGTGGCTCCAGCCATCCATCAGGATGTGGTGATAGGTGTAGATGAAGTGGTGACGGCCTTGGCCAAGGTCCACCAGCAGCAGGCGCAACAGCGGCGCACTGGCCAGTTCGAAGCCCTGCTGGCGCTGGGCATCGGCCAGGGCCTGCAGGGCCGGGGCTGGCGCGTCCAGGTCACGCAGGTCATGGACGCTGAATGGCACCTCGACCTGCTGGCGAACCACCTGCAGCGGCTGGGCCAGATCGCCTTCCCAGACGAAGGCGGTGCGCAGGATGTCGTGGGCCTGCACCGTGGCCTGCCAGGCCGCCTGGAAACGCTGCGGGTCGAGGCCATCGATGTCGACACGCATCTGGTTGATGTAGTCGCCACTGGCCTGCTCGTAGAGGCTGTGGAACAGCATGCCCTGCTGCATCGGCGACAGTGGGTAGAGGTCCTGGATCGCCTGCGCTGCCACCGGCAGGGCATCGAGCTGGGCCTGATCGAGCCCGGCCAGGGGGAAGTCCGACGGTGTCACGCCGGCGACACCGGCCGTGCAGCAATGGCCGACCAACGCCACCAGCTCACGCTGGTAGTCCTCGGCCAGGCGCTGCAGCGTGGCGACATCGAAGCGCTCGCGGCTGAAGGTCCAGCTGATCTGCAGGCGGCCATCGAACACCTGGCCGTTGAGGTTGAGCCAGTTGTCCAGCGGCGCCTCGGGTGAATGTTCGGCGCCACGGTTTTCCCCGGCGGGCAGCCAGGCGGGCGACTCGTCGGCAAAGCTGGCATCGAGCTGACCGAGGTAGTTGAAGGTGATGCGTGGGGTCGGCAGCGCACCCAGGGTGTCGCGCACCGAGGCGTCGCCCAGGTGACGCAGCACACCGAAGCCCAGGCCGTTATCGGGAATCGCGCGCAGTTGCTCCTTGATCTGCTTGAGCGAGTCGCCCACGCCTGCCGCCGGGGTCAGGCGCACCGGGAACACACTGGTGAACCAGCCGACGCTGCGAGTCAGGTCGAGGTGCTCGAACAGGTCTTCGCGGCCATGGCCTTCCAGTTGTACCAGGGCATGGTCGTGGCCGGTCCAGCGGCAGATCACACGGGCCAGGGCCGTCAACAGCAGGTCGTTGATGCGGGTGCGGTAGGCGGCGGGCGCCTGCTGCAGCAGTTGCCGGGTCTGCTCGCTGTCCAGCGTGCTGTGCACCGTCACGCCGTCACAGTTGCGATTGGTGGCTTCCGGGCGCTGGCACGGCAGGCTGTCGTGGGCGCCTTCGAGGGTTGTACGCCAGAAGTCCAGCGACTGCTGCAAGCGCGGGCTTTGCGCGGCGCGTTGCAGTTCGCCGGCCCAGTCGCGTTGCGAGCTGGTCTTGCCCGGCAGGGCCAGGGGCTTGCCGCTGCTCAGTTGCTCGAAGGCCAGTCGCAGGTCTTCGAACAGGATGCGCCACGATACGCCGTCCACCGCCAGGTGATGGATCACCAGCAGCAGGCGCTGGCTGCCATCCGGCAGATCGGCCAGCACAGCGCGCAGCAGCGGGCCATCGCCCAGCGACAGGCTGCGCTGGGCCGATTCGGCCAGGGCTTCCAGTTCGTCGGCAGTGTTCAGGGTGCGCTGCCACAGCAGCTCGGTCGGCTGCTCGTCAAGCGGACGGTAATGTGCCTGCCAGCCAGTCTCGCTTTCGGTGAAGCTCAGGCGCAGCGCATCGTGGTGCGCGACCAGCGCCTGCAGCGCCTGCTCCAGGTAACCCGCGTGCAGCGGCTGGGCCGGCTTGAGCAGCACCGACTGGTTCCAGTGGTGACGCTCGGGGATGTCGGTATCGAAGAACGCCTGCTGGATCGGCAGCAGCGGCATCTCGCCAGTCAACGGGCCCTGCTCGATCAGTTGCGCGCCCTCGCCTTCCTGGGCCACGGTTGCCAGCCCTTGAACGGTCTGGTGCTGGAACAGCGCCTTGGGCGTGAAGCGAATACCCGCCTGACGCGCCCGGCTGACCACCTGGATCGAGATGATCGAATCGCCGCCCAGCTCGAAGAAGTTGTCGGTCACACCAATCGGCGAAACCTTCAAGACTTCCTCCCAAATCGCCACCAGGCGTTTTTCCAGCACGCTGCGCGGTGCCACCTGGCGTGCCGGAGCACTGGCCTGCGGCGCTGGCAGTGCCTTGCGGTCGAGCTTGCCGTTTGGGGTCAGCGGCAGGCGTTCGAGGAACAGCCAGTGGGTCGGCACCATGTAGTCCGGCAGGGTCTGCTTGAGCCAGGCCTTGAGCGGCTCGGCATTGTCGTGCAGCGCGGGAGCGACGACATAACCCACCAGCTGGGTGCTCAGCTCGCCCTGATGCGCGATCACTGCCACTTCGCGCACGTCGGCATGAGCCTGCAGGCGCGCTTCGATTTCACCCAGCTCGATACGCAGACCGCGCACCTTCACCTGATGGTCCACACGCCCGGCGTACTCCAGCACACCGTCTTCGCGGTAGCGCGCCAGGTCACCGGTACGGTACAGCCGCGAGCCGTCCGCCGCGAATGGGTCCGGCAGGTACTTCTCGGCGGTCAGCCCCGGACGCAGCAGGTAGCCACGGGTGATGCCCTCGCCTGCCAGGTACAGCTCCGCCGTCGCCCCGACCGGCACCGATTGCAGTTCGCCGTCCAGCAGGTAGCTGGCGGTGTTGTGCAACGGGCGGCCGATGTTGGCCTGCCCGCCCGCTTCGCGGCGGGTCCAGGTCGAATAGGTGGTGTCTTCCGAAGGGCCGTAGAGATCGTAGACGTGCTGGATGTGCTCCAGCGCGTAGAGCGCCTCGACCACCGACTGCTTCAGCGGCTCGCCCGCCAGATTGACGATGCGCACGCTCGCCGGTATCTGCCCGGCGCGCAGCAGCGCACTGGCTGCCGACGGCACGCTGTTGATCAGGCGAACCCGATCCCGCGCTTCCAGCTCAGGCAGTTCCAGGGCATTGCGCGCACCCACGATGAAACCGCCCCCCGCCAGGGTCACGAACAGCTCCCACACCGACAGGTCGAAGCAGATCGAGGTGCTGGCCAGCACGCCCTGGATATCGGCCTGGCTGTACACCTGCTGCGACCAGGCCACCAGCGCGGCGACGTTGCGGTGGGCGATGGCCACGCCTTTAGGCCGACCGGTGGAACCGGAGGTATAGATCACATAGGCCAGATTGTCGGCCACGGCGCGGGCCGGCAGGTCGCTCTCGTCGCCGTCCAGCGTCAGCTCATCGAGCAGTACGCTCGCGAACGCGCCGTCTACCGCTAGTGCATCAAGCACCGCGCGTTCGCTGATCAGCACACGGGCAGCGCTGTCGTCGAGCATGTAGCTGACGCGCTCGGCCGGGTAGTCCGGGTCCAGCGGCACGTAGGCGCCACCGGCCTTGAGCACTGCCAGCAGCGCCACCAGCATCGACATGCCGCGCGGCAAGGCCACACCGACCCGCACTTCGGGGCCGACACCCAGGCTCACCAGGTGACGGGCCAGGCGGTTGGCGCGGGCGTTGAGGGTGGCGTAGTCCAACTGTTCATCGCCCCAGATCGCCGCCAACGCCTGCGGTGTGCGACGTACCTGGGCTTCGATCAGGCGGTGGATGCACTGGCTGCGGTCGAAGTCCAGGCCGTTGGCGTTCCACTGGCGTTCGATGCGCTCGCGCTCGCTGCCCTCGAGCATCGCCAGCTCGCCGACGCGCTGCTCCGGCGCTGCGACGATCGCCTGCAACAGGTTCAGCCAGTGCTGCGACAGGCGCTCGATGGTCGCTGGCAGGAACAGGTCGGTGGCGTAGGTCCAGATCGCCGACCAGGCCGTACCCGACTCGAAGGTATTGAGGGTCAGGTCGAACTGCGCGGTGTGGCTGTCCCACGCCAGCGCCTCGACCTGCAGGCCCGGCACCTGGGCCATGGACGCCTCGGCGGCGCGCTCGCCCTGGTGGTTGAACATCACCTGGAACAGCGGGCTATGGCTCAGGCTGCGCTCAGGATGCAGGGCCTCGACCAGTTGCTCGAACGGCAGGTCCTGGTGGGCCTGGGCTTCCAGGGCGCTGTGGCGGACCTGCTCGAGCAGGTGGGTGAAGGCCATGCCTGGCTCGACCTCGGCGCGCAGTACCTGGGTGTTGACGAAGAAGCCGATCAGGCGCTCGGTCTCCAGGCGGTTGCGGTTGGCCACCGGCACGCCGACGCGGATATCACCCTGGCCGCTGTAGCGGTGCAGCAGCACCTGGAAGGTGGCCAGCAGCAGCATGAACGGCGTCACCCGCAGCTCACGCGCCCGCTGTTGCAGGCCCAGGGCCAGGTTGTCCGGCAGCGCCAGCGCAAGCTGCGCGCCACGGAACGATTGTTCGGCCGGGCGTGGGTGATCGGTGGGCAGTTGCAGGAACTGCTCGCCGGCAAGGCGTTCGGTCCAGTAGCCGAGCTGACGCTCGCGCTCGCCGGCCTGCATCCACTGCCGCTGCCAGATCGCATAGTCGGCGTATTGCAGCGGCAGCACCGGCAGCGTGGGCGCTTCGCCCTGGCTGAAGGCCGCATAGCATTGCACCAGTTCCTCGACCAGTACCTGCATCGACCAACCATCGGAGACGCTGTGATGCTGGGTGACGACCAGCACATGGTCGTCCTGCGCCACACGCAGCAGGCGCACACGCAACAGCGGCCCGTGCTCCAGGTCGAACACCTGCGCCACCTCGGCCTGCACCCGTGCGGCCAATTCGGCCTCGGCGACCGTTTCGATCGGCAGCGCCAGCGGTGCGGCGGCGTGGATGCGCTGCTGAGCACCCTCGGGCGCCTGGACGAACGTGGTACGCAGCGACTCGTGACGCGCCAGCAGGCTGTCGAAGCTGCGCTGCAAAGCGGCCACATTCAGCGCGCCGCGCAGGCGCAAGGCGCTGGGGATGTTGTAGGCGCTGCTGCTCGGGTCGAGTTGCCAGAGGAACCACTGGCGTTCCTGGGCGTAGGACAGCGGCGCCAGCTCGCCACGCACTGTCGGCAGCAGCGCAGGCTGTGCGGTGCCTGCGCTTGGCGTGAGGCTGGCGACGAACGCCTGCAGGGTGGTCTGCTCGAACAAGGTGCGCAATGCCACCTGCAGGCCCAGGCCGTGACGCAGGCGCGACACCACCTGGGTGGCCAGCAGCGAATGCCCGCCCAGGGCAAAGAAATCGTCCTGCAGACCGACCCGCTCGACCTCCAGCACCTGCTGCCAGATTTGCGCCACTTGCTGCTCCAGCGCTGTGCGCGGCGCCTGGTAATCCTCCTGGCGCAGGGTCGGGGCCGGCAGCGCCGCGCGGTCAAGTTTACCGTTGAGGGTCAGCGGCAGGCTGTCCAGGCACAGGATATGCGCCGGTAGCATGTATTCCGGCAGGTCGGCCTTGAGGCCGCTGCGCAGGCGCTCGACAAGCGCCGACGCCTCGCCGCTGCCCTGCTGCGCCACAACATAGGCCACCAACTGCGTACCGGCACTGCCGTCGCGAGCGAGCACCACCGCCTCGCGCACGCCCGGCAGTTGCAGCAAGCGGGCTTCGATCTCGCCCAGCTCGATACGGAAACCACGGATCTTCACCTGCTGGTCGATACGCCCGACGTATTCGATCACCCCGTCGTTGCGATAGCGCGCCAGGTCACCGGTGCGGTACAGGCGCCCACCATTGCCGAACAAGTCGGGCACGAAGCGCTGGGCGCTGAGGTCGCTACGGCGGTGATAGCCGCGCGCAAGGCCGGCACCGCCGACATACAGTTCGCCGATGCATCCCGGCGCGACCGGCTCCAGCTGGCCGTCGAGCAGGTACCAGGACAGGTCGTCGATCGGCTCGCCGATCGGGCTGCTGGCCGCCCCTTCGAGATCGCTCGGGCTCAGCGGACGGTAGGTGACATGCACGGTGGTTTCGGTGATGCCGTACATGTTCACCAGGCGCGGCCCCTGCGCAGCGAAATGCTCGTACCACGGGCGCAGCGCCTGCACTTCCAGGGCCTCGCCACCAAAGATCACCTGGCGCAGGGCACCCAGCTCGGCGGCGTCACGGGTGCAGGCCACCTGCATCAGTTGCTTGAACGCCGAAGGGGTCTGGTTCAGTACCGTGACGCCCTCGCGGTGCAGCAGCGCATGGAAATCCTCGGCGCTGCGGCAGGTCTCGTGCGGCACGATCACCAGGCGCCCGCCATGCATCAGGGCGCCGAAGATCTCCCACACCGAGAAGTCGAAGGCGTAGGAGTGGAACAAGCTCCAGACATCGTCGGCAGCGAAGTCGAACCAGCGCTCGGTGGCAGCGAACAGGCGCATGACGTTGTCGTGGGGCAGCAGCACGCCCTTGGGCTGGCCGGTGGAACCGGAGGTGTAGATGACATAGGCGAGCTGGCGCGGGTCGCAAGCCAGTTGCGGCGCGCCGGGGTCGGCAAGCGGCTGTGGCGACAGCGGCTCCAGCATCAGCTGGCGCACGCCCTCGGCCCCCTGCACACCTGCCGCCAGGTGCGGCTGCACCAGCAGCAGGGCGATGCCGCTGTCGTCCATCATGTAGGCCAGGCGCTGGGCTGGCGCGCTGGGGTCCATGGGCACATAGGCAGCACCTGCCTTGAGCGTGGCCAGAATGGCCACGATCATTTCCAGGCTGCGCTCGACCACCAGGCCGACCCGTACCTCAGGGCCGACACCTTGCGCCAGCAGGCGGTGGGCCAGGTGGTTGGCCTGGGCTTCGAGCTGGCCGTAGCTGAGCTGGCGGTCATCCAGTGTGACCGCGATGACCTCGGGGCGCAGGCGCGCCTGCTCCTCGATGCGCTGGTGAATGCACTGCTGCACGGGATACTTGGCCGGCCGTGGATTCCACTCGGCGATGATGTCCGCGCGCTCCTGTGCATCGAGCAACGGCACCTGCACCAGGGGCGTATCCGGCGCTGCAACCATCTGCCCGAGCAGTTGCAGCCAGTGCCGCGCCATGCGCTCGACAGTGGCCCGCTCGAACAGGTCGGTGGCGTAGGTGAAGGCTGCCGACAGCTGCTCGCCAGCCTCGGCGGTGTCCAGGGTCAGGTCGAACTGCGCGGTGACCGTGCGTACGTCCAGCCCCTCGATGTGCAAGCCCGGCAGGCGCAGCGCCGAGGCGCCATCGCCACCGAGGTGGTTGTGCATGACCTGGAACAGTGGGTTGACCCCGGCACTGCGTTCCGGCGCCAGGGCTTCGACCAGTTGCTCGAACGGCAGCGCCTGGTGGGCCTGGGCGCCGAGCACCGCCGCACGCACCTGCTGCAGCAGTTCACGGAAGGTATTCTGCGGGTCGATGCTGACATCCAGCACCTGGGTGTTGATGAAGAAGCCGATCAGCGCCTTGGTGTCGGGGTGCTGACGGTTGGCCACCGGCACACCGACGCGGATCTCGCGCTGGCCGCTGTAGCGGTGCAACAGCAACTGGAAGCTGGCCAGCAGGAGCATGAACGGCGTCATCCCCTGCGACTGGGCCAGGCTGCGCAGGGCTCGCTGCAACTCGACCGGCAGCGCCACCGCCAGGCGTTCGCCGCGATGGCTGGGCTGCTGCGGGCGCGGGTGATCGATCGGCAACTCCAGCACCGGCTGCTCACCGCCCAGACGCGCGGTCCAGTAGCCCAGCTGGCGCTCGCTCTCCCCCGCTTCCATCCAGGCCTGCTGCCAGATCGCGTAGTCGGCGTACTGGATCGATGCCGTCGCCAGCGCAGGTTCACCGCCACTGCTGAAGGCCGCATAGGCGTGTACCAGTTCCTCGACCAGCACCTGCATCGACCAGCCGTCGGAGACGATATGGTGCTGGGTCATCACCAGCACATGGTCGTCATCGGCCAGACGCAGCAGGTCGACCCGCAGCAGCGGGCCTTGTTGCAGGTCGAACAGCGCCTGGGTGCGGGCCTCTACGAAGTCGCGCACGGCCTGCTCGGTATCGGCGCTGGCATCGGCCGGCAGGTGCTGCAGCGGCAGCTCGAAGGCCGACGCAGCAGGCTCGATCACCTGGCGCACGCCCTCGGCCGTCTCGACGAAGCGCGTACGCAACGACTCGTGCCGCCCCAGCAACCATTGGAAGCTGCGCGCCAGTGCCGGCACATCCAGCGTGCCTTTCAGGCGCAGGGCACTGGGGATGTGGTAGGCACTGCTGTGCGGCTCCAGTTGCCAGAGGAACCACTGGCGCTGCTGGGCGTAGGACAGCGGGATAACATCGAGGCCTTCACGGGCCGCCGGGATCGGCAACTGCCCCAGGGTCAGGCCCTTGCCGGCCAGCTTTTCCAGGAAGGCCCTGCGCTGTGACAGCGGCAACCTGATGAATCGCTGAACCAGCGCGATGTTATCCATTACAGCCATCTCAGTTCGTCTCCAACTCGGTGAGGAAGTCATGCATATCGCTCAGATCCTGCTCGAGATCGGTGGCCCGCAACCCTTCCAGCGCTTGCGCATAGCCCTGCAGGTCGTCGGCCTGGAAGATCAGTTCCAGTGGCACCTGTACCTGCAGTTGCGCCTGTGCGGCTGCCGTGGCTTGTGTCGCCAGCAGCGAATGCCCGCCCAGTTCGAAGAAGTTGTCGTCACGCCCTAAGCGGTCGACCTTCAGCACCGCAGCCCAGATATCGGCGATGGCGCGTTCCAGCTCGCCTTGCGGCGCGCGGTAGTCGCGTTGCATCAGGCTGGCATCCGGGGCCGGCAGGGCCTTGCGGTCCAGCTTGCCGTTGGGTGTCAGGGGCAGTGCGTCGAGGAAGACCAGATAGGTGGGGACCATGTAACCCGGCAGTGTCTCCTTAAGACGAACGTTGAGCTGCTCGCGCAATTTAGCCTCGCCGAGCGCCAGGCCCTGCGCGCTGGCCAGCACGTAGCCCACCAGCTGCGGGCCACCGACGCCGGGACGGGCCAGCACCACGGCTTCACGCACGCCGTCCTGAGCCTGCAGGCGCGCCTCGATCTCACCCAGTTCGATGCGGAAGCCGCGGATCTTGACCTGGTGATCGACCCGTCCCAGGTAGTCGACCACACCGTCGGCGCGCTGGCGCACCAGGTCGCCACTGCGGTACAGGCGCGCGCCCGGCACACCGTAAGGGTCAGGCACGAAGCGCTCGGCCGTGAGCGCGGCGCGGTGCAGGTAGCCGCGCGCCACCCCCGTGCCGCCGAGGTACAGCTCGCCCGCGACACCCTGGGGCAGCAGCGCCGCCGAGTCGTCGAGCACATAGGCACTGCGGTTGCCGATGCGGCTGCCGATCGGCGCATAGGCCGCCTGGCAACGTTCGGCGCGGTCGGCTTTCCAGATCAGCGGGGTGACCACGGTTTCGGTCGGGCCATAGCCATTGATGATGTGCTCAGGCGCAAGCACAGCCTTGACCAGTTCGAACGAGGCTTCCGGCACCGCGTCGCCACCGAAGCAGTAGATGCGCACCGGCGGTGGGTTGCCGTGCTCGCGCACGTGCTCGGCCAACTGCTGCAGGTACACCGGCGGGAACGCGGCAACGGTGACGCCATGCCGGTGCATGGCCGCACAGGCCTGCTCGGCGCTCCACAGCTGCGGGTCGCGAATCAGCAGGCGGCCGCCGTGCAACAGGCAGGTCAGCCAGCGTTCATGGGCACCGTCGAAGGCGAACGACATGAAGTGCAGCTCGCAGTCACGCGCGCTCATGGCGTAGCGCTCACCGATCGCCAGGCAGTGCATGGCCAGCGGGCCATGGGCCACGGCGACGCCCTTGGGCTGGCCGGTTGAGCCGGAGGTGTAGATCACGTAGGCCAGGCCCTCGGCGTGCACCGGGCGCTGCGGCGCGCTGCTCGGCAGTGCGGCGCTGGCCAACTGGTCGATGCACAAGGTCGCCACGGCTTGCGCCGCGGGCAGGCGCGCCAGCAACTGCGAATGGGTGAGCAACAGCGCCATGCGCGAGTCCTGCATGAGGTAGGCCAGGCGCTCTTCGGGGTACTCCGGGTCGAGCGGCACATAGGCTGCGCCAGCCTTGAGCACCGCCAGCAACGCGACCAGCATCTGCGGGCCACGCTCCAGCGCCACACCCACCAGCGCCTCGGCGCCCAGCCCTGCCTCGATCAACCCGTGTGCCAGGCGGTTGGCCTGCTGGTCGAGCTCGGCATAACTCAGTTGCTGCTCGCCGAACAACACCGCCACCGCCTCCGGCGTGCGCTGCGCCTGGGCCTCGAACAGCTGGTGCACTGCACGTGGCGAATCGAAACGTGCATCGACGTGGTTCCACTGCTCCACCAGTTGCGCACGCTCCTGCCCGGTGATCAGTTCCAGCGCGCCAATGGCCTGGCCCGGCGCCGCCTCGAGCAGTTGCTCGAGGACCTGGCGCAGGTGCCCGGCGATCTGCACGATGCGCGCATCGTCGAACGCTTCGCGCAGGTAGCTGTAGTGCACCTGCAGGGTCTGCTCCAGGGCGATGGCCAGGGTCAGCGGGTAGTTGGTGCGCTCGTGGCTGTCGATGGCGCCGAAGCCCAGGGCGGGCACCTCGGCCTGGCGCAGGGCCTCGGCCACCGGGTAGTTCTCGAACACCACCAGGGTGTCGAACAGCGCCTCGCCGCCCTGCCCGGCCCAGCGCTGGATATCGTACAGCGCGGTGTGCTCGTGCTCGCGCAGGGCCAGGTTGTGCTGCTGCAGCTCACCGAGCCACTCACCCAGCGCCTGCTCGGCACGCACCTGCGCCACCACCGGCAGGGTGTTGATGAACAGCCCGACCTGGCGTTCGATACCGACGATCTCCGCCGGACGCCCCGAGACCGTGGCGCCGAAGCACAGCGCCTGCTGACCGGTGTAGCGCTGCAGGAGGATCAGCCAGGCGCCCTGCAGCAGGGTGTTGACGGTCACCTTGTGACGGCGCGCCAACTCGCCCAGGCGCTGGGTGAACGCGGCATCGAACTGTTGGTAGTGGTCGCCAAACGGCGCTTGCGCCACAGGCTCGCTGCGCACGAAGTCCTGGGCCAGCCGGGTCGGGGCCTCGAGCACACTCAGTTGCTCGGTCCAGAAACGCTCGCTCAACCCGGCATCCTGGGCCTGCAGCCAGGCCAGGTAATCGCGGTAGCGGCCAACATGGCCGACCTCGCGGCGCGCGGCGTAGCGCTGCAGCACCTCGCCCAGCAGCTGCGAATTGCTCCAGCCGTCGAGCAGGATGTGGTGGTGGGTGTAGATCAGGTGATGACGTTCATCAGCCGTACGCACCAGCACCAGGCGCAGCAGCGGCGCACGGGCCAGGTCGAAGCCCTGGGCCTGTTCCTCGGCCGCAAGGCGGTCGAGGGCGGCGGGCAGGTCCTGGTCGCCGCGCACATCAAGCACGCGGAACGGCACCTCGACCCGCTTGTGCACAAGCTGCAGCGGACGCTCCACATCGCCCTGCCAGAGGAACACGCTGCGCAGGCTGTCGTGGGCGTCCAGCGCCTGCTGCCAGGCTTCGCGGAAACGCGCCGGGTCCAGGCCGTCGATGTCCACCCGCATCTGGTTCACGTAGTCGCTGGCGTCGTGCTGGTACAGGCTGTGGAAGAGCATGCCCTGCTGCATCGGCGACAACGGCACGATGTCTTCGATCTGCCGCGCGGCGACCGGCAGCGCATCCAGTTGCGCCTGGGCCAGCGGGTAGAGCGGGAAGTCCGAGGGCGTCACGCCTGCTTGTCCGGGCTGGCAGCAATGCTCGACCAGAGCCTGCAACTGCTCGGCGAAATCGCTGGCCAGGGCCTGCAGGGTGGCGTGGTCGAACATCTGCGTGCTGTAGGTCCAGCTCAGGTCCAGTTCGCCGTCGTACACCTGGCCGTTGATGCCCAGCCAGTTGGCCAGCGGCGCCTGCGCGCTCTGCTCGGCACCGCTGGCCTCGCCGCTCGGGCTGAACAGCGCGCCGTCGTCGGCCTGGAAGCTGCCATCGAACTGGCCCAGGTAGTTGAAGGTCACCCGTGCCACCGGCAGGGCCTGCAGCGCTTCACGGGTCGAGGCGTCAGCGAAGCGGCGCAAGGCGCCGAAGCCCAGCCCTTTGTTGGGCACCCCACGCAACTGCTCCTTGATCTGCTTGAGCGAGTCGCCCAGCGCTTCGACCGGGGTCAGGCACACCGGGAACACGCTGGTGAACCAGCCCACGGTGCGGGTCAGGTCGAGGTGCTCGGCGAGCTCTTCGCGGCCATGGCCTTCGAGCTCCACCAGCACGCTGCCCTGCCCGCTCCAGCGGCACAGGGTACGGGCCAGGGCGGTCAGCAGCAGGTCGTTGACCTGGGTGCGATAGGCGGCGGGCGCTTCCTGCAGCAGGCGTTGGGTGGTGGTTTTGTCCAGGCGCGTATGGACCATCGCCGCATGGGCGTTGTCCAGCACCGCCGTTGGTGCGGCGCACGGCAACTCGGCGGCGCCCTGCAGGCGTTGCTGCCAGTAGCCGAGCTCAGCGCTGTGCTCGGTGGCGTAAC
Source organism: Pseudomonas wayambapalatensis (assembly GCA_014268975.2). Taxonomy (GTDB): domain Bacteria; phylum Pseudomonadota; class Gammaproteobacteria; order Pseudomonadales; family Pseudomonadaceae; genus Aquipseudomonas; species Aquipseudomonas wayambapalatensis. The sequence goes on from CP077096.1 coordinate 3,517,671, forward strand.
GACGCAATTGCTCGGCCCAGTCGCGCTGCGAGCTGGTCTTGCCCGGCAGGGCCAGAGGCTTGCCGCTGCTCAGTTGCTCGAAGGCCAGTTGCAGGTCTTCGAACAGGATGCGCCACGATACGCCGTCCACCGCCAGGTGATGGATCACCAGCAGCAGGCGCTGGCTGCCGTCTGGCAGGTCGGCCAGCACGGCGCGCAACAGCGGGCCATCGCCCAGCGACAGGCTGCGCTGGGCCGATTCGGCCAGGGCTTCCAGTTCGTCGGCAGTGTTCAGGGTGCGCTGCCAGAGCAGCTCGGTTGGCTGCTCGTCAAGCGGACGGTAATGTGCCTGCCAGCCAGTCTCGCTTTCGGTGAAGCTCAGGCGCAGCGCATCGTGGTGCGCGACCAGCGCCTGCAACGCCTGCTCCAGGTAACCCGCGTGCAGCGGCTGGACAGGCTTGAGCAGCACCGACTGGTTCCAGTGGTGACGCTCGGGGATATCGGTGTCGAAGAACGCCTGCTGGATCGGCAGCAGCGGCATCTCGCCACTGAGCGGGCCCTGCTCGATCAGTTGCGCGCCCTCGCCTTCCTGGGCCACGGTCGCCAGCCCTTGAACGGTCTGGTGCTGGAACAGCGCCTTGGGCGTGAAGCGGATGCCCGCCTGACGCGCCCGGCTGACCACCTGGATCGAGATGATCGAATCGCCGCCCAGCTCGAAGAAGTTGTCGGTCACGCCAATCGGCGAAACCTTCAGCACCTCCTCCCAGATCGTCACCAGGCGTTTTTCCAGCACGCTGCGCGGTGCCACCTGGCGTGCCGGAGCAGTTGCCTGCGGCGCGGGCAGTGCCTTGCGGTCGAGCTTGCCGTTGGGGGTCAGCGGCAGGCGTTCGAGGAACAGCCAGTGGGTCGGCACCATGTAGTCCGGCAGGGTCTGCTTGAGCCAGGCCTTGAGCGGCTCGGCATCATCGTGCAATGCCGCAGCAGCGACATAGCCCACCAGTTGCGTCCCCAGTTCACCCTGACGGGCGACCACCGCCACCTCACGCACCTCGGGGTGCGCCAGCAGGCGTGCCTCGATCTCACCCAGCTCGATACGGAAACCACGCACCTTGACCTGATGGTCGATACGCCCCAGGTATTCGATCGACGCGTCTTCGCGGTAACGCACCAGGTCGCCGGTGCGGTACATGCGCCCGCCTTCACCGGTGAACGGGTCGGCGACGAAGCGTTCGGCACTCAGCCCAGGCCGGCGCAGGTAACCGCGCGCCAGGCCCTCGCCGGCCAGATACAGCTCGCCCGCCACACCCACCGGCTGCGGCTGCAGGTGGCCATCCAGCACATAGGCGCAGGTGCCCGGCAGCGGCCGGCCAATGCTGGCCCGGCCGTTGGCCTGGCGCAGCACGCAGGTCGAATAGGTGGTGTCTTCGGACGGCCCGTAGAGGTCGTGCACGCGTTCAACGCCCGGCAGCGCATACAGCGCATCGACCAGCGACTGCTTCAGCGGCTCGCCCGCCAGGTTGATGGTGCGCACACTGGGCGGAATCGCCCCGGCCTGCAGCAGCGCGGCAATCGCCGACGGCACGGTGTTGATAAGGGTCACGCGCTCGCGCGCAGGCAGTTCCGGCAGCGCCAGGGCGTTGTCGGCGAGAATGAAATGGCCGCCGCCGGCCAAGGTCACGAACAGCTCCCAGACCGACAGGTCGAAGCAGATCGAGGTGCTCGCCAGCACGCCTTGCAGATCGTCCTGGCTGTACAGCCCCTGGGCCCAGCGCACCAGCGCCACGGCATTGCCATGGGTGATCGCCACGCCCTTGGGCAGGCCGGTGGAGCCAGAGGTGTAGATCACGTACGCCAGGTGCTCGGCATCGTCATGCTGGACCGGCGCATGGGTGGGTTGCAGCGCCAACTGCGGGTCGTCGTCGAGCAACAGCAGCGACTGGCCTTCGCTGATCACCGACGCCAACTGTGCGGCCTGATCGGCCTGAGTCAGCAGCAGGTGCGCCTGGCTATCGCCGAGCATGTGCGCCAGGCGCTCGCGCGGGTAGGCCAGGTCCAGCGGCACATAGGCGCCACCGGCCTTGAGCACCGCCAGCAGGGCTACCACCAGTTCGGCGCTGCGCGGCAAGGCCACGCCGACCCGCACTTCCGGGCCGACACCCAGGGCGCGCAGGCGATGGGCCAGGCGGTTGGCCTGCGTGTCGAGCTCGTGATAGCTCAGCTCGCGCTCGCCGCAGATCAGCGCCAGGGCCTCGGGAGCCTGCGCGGCGCGGGCCTGGACCAAACCATGCAGGCTGGCGTGGGTCGCAGGCGGCAGCGCTGCCGAGTTCCAGGTCTGAAGCATGCGCTGCTGTTCGTCGGCGGCCAGCAGCGGCAAGCGCGACACTGGGCACAGCGGGTCGTGCACCACGGCCTGCAGCAGGTGCTGCCAATGGTCGGCCAGACGCTTGATGGTGGCGTGGTCGAACAGGTCGGTGGCGTAGGTCAGCGACACTTCGATGCGCGCCTCGACCTCAGTGGTGTCCAGGCTCAGGTCGAACTGCGCGGTGCCGCTGTCCCAGCTCAGCGGCTCGAGCGCCAGGCCTTGCAGGGAGGTTGCGGTGGCAGGCGTCACCTGGTGGTTGTGCATGACCTGGAACAGCGGGCTGTAGCTCAGGCTGCGCTGAGGCTGCAGGGCGTCGACCAGTTGCTCGAACGGCAGGTCCTGGTGGGCCTGGGCGCCAAGCACGGCCTGGCGTACCTGGTGCAGCAGTTGATCGAAACCGGCCGCGCCATCGACCTGGGCGCGCAGCACCTGGGTGTTGACGAAGAAGCCGACCATCGACTCGGTCTCGGCCCGGGTGCGGTTGGCCACCGGTACGCCGACGCGGATATCGGACTGGCCGCTGTAGCGGTGCAGCAAGGCCTGGAACGAGGCCAACAGGTAGACGAACAGGGTCACGCCCTGGGCGCTGGCCTGCTCGCGCAGCGCTGCCACCAGCGGCTCGGCCAGGCTCAGGTCCAGGCGCGCACCGCGCTGGCTCTGCTCGGCAGGTCGCGGGCGGTCGAACGGCAGTTCCAGCACGGGCTGCTCGTCGCCCAGTTGTTCACGCCAGTAGGCCAGTTGCCGGGCGCCCTCGCCCGCCTCCAGCCATTGGCGTTGCCACTGGGCGAAGTCGGCGTACTGCAAGGCCAGGGGCTCGAGTGCCGCGGCCTCGCCACGGCAATGGGCGAGGTAGCGCGCCCGCCACTGTTCGACCAGCAGTTGCATCGACCAGCCGTCGGAGACGATGTGGTGCTGGGTCATCACCAACACATGGTCCTGTTCGCCCAGCTCCAGCACGCGAACCCGCAGCAACGGCGCCTGGAACAGGTCGAACGGGCGGCGAATCTCGCGCTGCACTTCGCGGCGGATGGCCGCCTCGTCGGCCTGCCCCTCCATGGCCTGGTAGTCGATCGCGAAGGTCAGCGCCGGGGCGATGACCTGGCGGACCTCACCGTCCTGCTCGACGAACGCGGTGCGCAGCGAGGCCTGGCGATCCACCAGGTCCTGCACGCTGCGCGCCAGGGCATCGCGATCCAGCGCGCCGCGCAGACGCAGCGCTGCCGGAATGTGATAGGACGCACTGTGCGGCTCCAGTTGCCACAGGAACCACTGGCGCTCCTGGGCATAGGACAATGCCAGCGGTTGGTCATGGCCCACACTGACCAACGCAGGCCCCGCCTCAGCGGCCTGGGCCTGGCAGGCCTCGGCGAACGCCTCAAGCACCGGCGCCTGGAACAGCACCCGCACCGGCACCTCTCGCTGCAACTGCTGGCGGATGCGCACCACCACCTGCATGGCCAGCAGCGAATGCCCGCCTCGCTCGAAGAAGTGATCGGCCAGGCCGATCTGCGGCACGTCCAGCACCTGGGCCCAGATGTCCGCCAGCGCCGCCTGCAAGGCATTGCGCGGGGCGATGTAGGCCGCGCGGGTGGCGTCTGCCTCGGGCAGCGGCAAGGCTGCGCGGTCAAGCTTGCCGTTGTTGTTCAGCGGCAACTGGTCCAGCACGACGAGGTGCGCCGGCACCATGAACTCCGGCAGCGACTGGCGCAACGCGTCGCGCAGCGCGGCGACGAAGGCCGTGCGCGCATCGCCCTGCACTGCCTCGCTGGCAACCGGCACGACGAAGGCCACCAACTGCGCACCCTGGCCGGTCGGTTGGGCGATCAGCGCGGCGGCGCGCACTCCCGGCTGGGCCTGCAGGCAGGCTTCGATCTCGCCCATTTCGATGCGCATGCCGCGAATCTTCACCTGGTGATCGATGCGCCCGACATACTCCAGCCCCCCTTCGGCGTTGTAGCAGGCCAGGTCGCCACTGCGATAAAGCCGTGCGCCCGGCTCGCGGGCGAACGGGTCGGGCAGGAAGCGTTCGGCCGTGAGGCCCGGACGCTGGTAATACTGCTGGGCCAGACAGGCCGGGGCGGCGATGCACAACTCACCGACCGCGCCCGCCGGCAACAGCTCGCCAGCGCCGTCGAGCACATAGAGGGCACGGCCAGCAATGGCCCGGCCAATCGGCACGCCGTGGCTGTCGCTGGCATCGCCCAGGCGGCAGGCATGCACGCTTGAGACCACGGTGGCCTCGGTCGGACCATAGGTGTTGATCAGCGCGACCTCGCCCAGGCCTGCGGCGTGCCACAGGCGCAGCCCTTCCACCGACATCGCCTCGCCGCCGACGTGCACCTGGCGCAGTGCGCCCAGACCGCGGCCCGGCTGCGCGGCGCACTCTTTGGCAAGTAGGTACCAGTAGGCCGCTGGCAGGTCGGCCAAGGTGACCTCGTGCTGCACGATATGCTCGGCCAACTGCTGCACATCCCACAGCGGCTCGCCACGCATCACCAGCGCCGCCCCCAGTGCCAGCGGCGGATAGCACTGCTCGACGAAGCCGTCGAAGCTGAACGTGGCGAACTGCAGCACGCGGTCGTTGGCGCTCAGGTGCGAATACTGCGCACCGCTCTGGCAGAACTCGCGCAGGGCGGCATGGCTGATGGCGACGCCCTTGGGCCGGCCGGTGGAGCCGGAGGTGTAGATCACGTACGCCAGGTCCTGGGCGTGAGGCTGCACGAGCGGGTCATGCTCGGGCTGCACGTCCAGCACCAGCTCGCCGGTCACCAGGCGCGGCACCTCGGGTGGCAGGCTCAGGCCCTGCAACAGGCCGTCGTCGCACAGCAGCAAGTCGAGCTGGCTGTCTTCGATCATGTAGCGCAGGCGCTCATCCGGGTAGGCCGGGTCAAGCGGCACATAGGCTGCGCCACTCTTGAGCACCGCCAGCAGGCTGACGATCAGTTGCGGGCTGCGGCGCAGGGCCAGGCCGATACGTTTGCCCGGGCCCATGCCCTGGGCGATGAGCAGGTGCGCCAGGCGGTTGGCCTGGCGGTTGAGTTGGCCATGGCTGAGCGAGCGGCCCTCGCACGACACGGCCAGGGCGTCGGGGGTGCGCGCGGCCTGGGCGGCGATGCGCTGGTGCACCAGCGGCGTGGCCGACAGGTCGATCGCTTCGCCCTGGCTGTGCGCCAACACCGCCTGCTGCGTGGTGTCATCCAGCAGCCGCAGGCTGCCCAGCGCGGCCGAGGGCTGCTCGAGCATCTGCTCGAGCGCCTGGCAGAAAGCGGCGCACAACTGCTCGACCTGCGCAGCATCGAAGAGCGCCAGGTCGTAAGCGAACTCCACGCTCAATCGCGCACCCAGCTCGATGCCGAGGGTCAGTGGATAATGGGTGCGCTCGTGGTTGCGCAGCGCGCCCACCTGCAACCCGGCTGGCGCGCCATCACGCAGGGCCTCGGCCACCGGGAAGTTCTCGAACACCATCAAGGTGTCGAACAGCACACCGCCCTGCTGGCCGGCCCAACCCTGGACCTTGTACAGCGGCACGTGCTCGAACTCGCGCAGGTCGAGGTTGAACGCCTGCAGGGTTTCCAGGGCCTCGCCGACCGACTGGCCAGGTGCTGCGCTGCACAGGACCGGCAGAGTGTTGATGAACAGCCCCAGTTGCTCCTCGATCCCGGGCAACGGCGCCGAGCGCCCGCTGACGGTCGCGCCGAACGCCACGCAGGCCTGGCCGGTGTGACGTTGCAGTACCAGGCCCCAGGCCGCCTGGAACAGGGTGTTGAGGGTCACTTTGCGCTGGCGGGCGAACTGGCCCAGGCGCTCGGCGAAGGCGCCGTCGAACACATGCAGGTGCTCGCCACTGCCCTGCCCTTGCGCCCGCCGCAACGCCGAGGCCAGCAAGGTCGGTCCCTGCAACGGCGCCAGCGCGACCTTCCAGAAACGCTCGCCAGCATCGACAGGCTGGCGCTGCAACCAGCCCAGGTAGTCGCTGAAACGCCCACTGGCGGCAGCCACCGGCTGCCCGGCGTAGGTCTGGATCACCTGGGCCAGCAGGCTGGCATTGCTCCAGCCATCCATGAGGATGTGATGGCTGGTGTAGATCAGGTGCCAGCCACCGCCCTGCAGTGCCACCAGTTGCAGGCGGAACAGCGGCGCCTGGCGCAGATCGAAGCCGCGAAGGCGTTCGGCGGCGGCCAGGGCATCGAGGTCGTGCACGCCCTCCAGTACCTGCAGCGGCAAGTCGAGATGGCGCTGCACCAACAGATGCGCCTCGCTCAAGCCCTCCCAATGCACGCTGGCACGCAGGATCTCGTGGCGCGCCATTGCCTCGCTCCAGGCCTCACGCAAACGCGCGGGCTCCAGCCCCTGGATATCCAGGCGCAGTTGGTTGATGTAGGCACCGGCCTCGGGCTCGTACTGGGCGTGGAAGAACATGCCCTGCTGCATCGGCGACAGCGGATAGAGCGCTTCGATAGCACTGGCAGCGACCGGCAGCGCGTCGAGCTGCGCCTGGTCGATGCGTGCGAGCGGGAAGTCGGAAGGCGTCGCCTGGCCGGCCGGGGTTTGCAGGCAGTGGGCGATCAGTTGTGCCAGCTCGTCGTTGTAGGCCTGGGCCAGGCCTTCGACAGTGGCGTCATGGTACATCTGGCCGCTGTAGCCCCAGCGCAGCGACAGCTCGCCGGCATAGACCTGGCTTTCCAGGGTCAGCCAGTTGGCCAAGGGGGCCTCGGGGTCCTGGGCCTGGCCGCTGCGCTCGGTGGCGGGCGCCCAGAGTGCCTGGGCATCGAACTGCTGGTCGAACTGCCCCAGATAGTTGAAGGTGATACGCGCAGGCGTGGCCTGGTCGAGCGCCTGGCGCTGGGCCTCATCGCCCAGGTAGCGCAGCAGGCCGTAGCCCAGCCCCTTGCCCGGCACCGCGCGCAGCTGCTCCTTGACCGCCTTGATCGAGGCGCCCACATCGTCACTGACGCTCAGGCGCACAGGGAACAGCGTGGTGAACCAGCCCACGGTGCGCGACAGGTCGACATCCTCGAACACCTCTTCGCGACCGTGCCCTTCCAGTTGCACCAGCACCGCCTGCTGCGCGCTCCAGCGCGCGACCACCCGGGCCAGCGCCGTCAGCAGCAGGTCGTTGATCTGTGTGCGGTAGGCGGCCGGGGCAAGGTGCAGCAACTGACGGGTCAGCTCGGCGTCCAGGCGCGTTTCCAGGGTGCGGCCGTGGCGGTTGAGCGCGGCGCCCTGGGGCATGTCGCACGGCAGCTCGTGGTCGACACGCTGGGCGCGCCAGTAGTCCAGCTCGCCGGCCTGTTGCGCAGCCAGGGCAGGCAGGCGCGCGGCCCAGGCCTGCCAGGCGCTGGTCTTGGCGGGCAGCGGCTGCTGCGTGTAGGCGTGCTGCAAGTCTTCGAGCAGTACGCGCCAGGACACGCCATCGACCACCAGGTGGTGGATCACCAGCAGCACGCGCTGGCTGCCATCGGCCATTTGCACCAGTACCGCGCGCAGCAGCGGCCCGTCGGCCAGGTCGAGGCTGCGCTGGGTGGCGTCGCAGAGCGCCGCCAGCGCCTCGGCATCGGCAGCCGTTTCTTCACGCAGCAGCCCGGCGGGCAGCGCACCGTGCTCGGCCTGCCAGTGGCCGTCGTGCAGCTGGAAGCGCAGGCGCAGGGCGTCATGTTGCTCGACCAGGCGCACCAGCGCCTGCTGCAGGCGACCAGCGTCCAGGGTCTGGCGCGGCGTCAGCAGCAGCGACTGGTTCCAGTGCGCCCGTGCAGGCACCGCCTGCTCGAAGAAGGCGCGCTGGATAGGGGTCAGCAGCGCCGGACCCTGCACCGCACCCTGCTCGGCCTGCACCTGCGTCGCACGCCCGGCAGCGCCAGCCAGGCCGCGCAGGGTCTGGAACTGGAACAGGTCACGCGGGCTGAACTGCACGCCTTGGCGTCGGGCGCGGCTGACCACCTGGATGGCGATGATCGAGTCGCCGCCCAGTTCGAAGAAGTTGTCGTCCAGGCCGACCTGTTCGACCCCGAGCACCTCGCTCCAGACCTGCGCAAGGATCTGCTGCACCGGCGTTTGCGCAGCGACATAGGCGCCGCGTGGCGCCGCATCGGGCTGTGGCAGCGCCTTGCGGTCGAGCTTGCCGTTGGGCGTCAGCGGCAGGCGGTCGAGCGGCATCAGGTGGGTGGGCACCATGAACTCGGGCAGCGCCTGCAACAGCCAGTCCTTGAGGCCCTGCTGCCAGCCATCGGGCTGCTCGTTGAGTACCAGGCAGGCCACCAGTTGCTTGCCGTCCAGCGCTAGCACCACGGCCTCACGTACCCACTCATGCTGGGCCAGGCGCGCCTCGATCTCGCCCAGCTCGATGCGCAGGCCGCGAATCTTCACCTGATGGTCGAAGCGGCCTAGGTATTCGATCACGCCATCGTGGCGCTGGCGCACACGGTCGCCGGTGCGATACAGGCGCTGGCCAGAAACGAAAGGATCGGCGACGAAGCGCTCGGCGGTCAGGCTCGGGCGGCGATGGTAGCCCCGGGCCAAGCCGACACCGCCCAGGTAGAGCTCGCCGGAAACACCGGGGGCAACCGGCTCGAGGCCGGCGTCGAGCACGTAGGTGCGCAGGTTGGCGATCGGCAGGCCGATCGGCACGCTGTCCCGGCCTTCGTCGCGGCAGGTCCAATGGGTGACGTCGATGGCCGCCTCGGTCGGGCCATACAGGTTGTACAGGGCTGCGCCCGGCAGGCGGGCGAACACCTGCAACTGGGCATCCACCGGCAGGGCCTCACCGCTGCAGACGATACGCCGCAGGCTACTGCACGCTTCGACACCCGGCTCGTGGATGAACGCCTGGAGCATCGACGGCACGAAATGCAGGGTGCTGACCTGGAAGCGGCGGATGGTCTCGATCAAGCGTGCCGGATCGCGATGTTCACCCGGCGCGGCCACCGCCAGGCGCGCGCCAGTCATCAGCGGCCAGAAGAACTCCCACACCGACACGTCGAAACTGAAGGGGGTCTTCTGCAGCACGGTGTCGTCGGCGCCGATGGCGTAGGCCTCCTGCATCCAGTGCAGGCGGTTGGCCAGGGCCCGGTGGCTGTTGCCGGCGCCCTTCGGCCGCCCGGTGGAGCCGGAGGTGTAGATGACGTAGGCCAGTTGCTCGGGGTCGATATCCACCAACGGGGCGCTGGTGGGTTGCTCGTCGAGCAGCAACTGGTCGAGCGCCACGCACTGCACACCCTGGGGCAGCGGCAGGCTGTCGAGCAGTGCCTGCTGGGTCAGCAGCAGGTCGATGCCGCTGTCCTCGATCATGTAGGCCAGGCGTTCTGCGGGGTACTCCGGATCCAGCGGCACATAGGCAGCACCGGCCTTGAGGATGCCCAGCAGCCCCACCACCATTTCGACGCTGCGCTGCACGCTGATGCCGACCAGGCTGTCGCCCCGGGCGCCCTGGGCGCGCAGGTAGTGGGCCAACTGGTTGGCGCGGGCGTCGAGCTGGGCGTAGCTGAGCGCATGCTCGCCAAACACCAGGGCCGGAGCCTGCGGCGCGCGGCGTGCCTGGTCTTCGAACAGCTGGTGCACCGGGCGTTCGAGCGGGTAGTCACGGGCCGTAGCGTTCCAGTCCTGGAGCACGGTGGCAAGGCTGGCGTCATCGAGCATCGGCACCTGCCACAGCGCTTGCTGCGGCTGCTCGACCAGGCCTCGCAGCAGGGCCTGCCAGTGCCGGGCCATGCGCTCGATGGTGGCGCCGTCGAACAGGTCGCTGGCATAGGTGAAGGCCGCGTGCAGCACGCCACCTTGCTCGTAGGTGTCGAGGCTGAGGTCGAACTGGGTGGTGCGGCTGCGCCATTGCAGCGGCGCCAGTTGCAGGCCGGACGCCAGGGTGACGGTGGTCAGGTCGGCGACCTGCGGCTGGTGGTTGTACATCACCTGGAACAGCGGAGCGTGGCTGAGGCTGCGCTCGACCTTGAGCGCCTCGACCAGGCGCTCGAACGGCAGGTCCTGGTGCGCCTGGGCGCCCAGCACGGTCTGACGTACCGCTTGCAGATAACCCAGCACGTCCTGTTGCGCTTGTGGCTGCAGGCGCAGCACCTGGGTGTTGACGAACAGCCCGATCAGCCCCTCGACCTCGGCGCGGTTGCGGTTGGCCACCGGGCTGCCGATGCGCAGGTCGCTTTGGCCGGTGTAGCGTTGCAGGAGCATGCCGAAGCTGGCGAGCAGGACCATGAACAGCGACAGGTTGTGCTGGCGGGCAAAACCGCGCACCTGCTCGGTCAGTGCCGCGTCGAGCGGGAATGACTGGCGGCTGCCGCTGAAGCTGGGAGTGGCCGGGCGCGCGTGGTCCAGCGGCAGCTCCAGCACCGGCTGCTCCTCGCCCAGCTGGGCCTGCCAGTACTGCAACTGGCGCTCCATCTCGCCCGCTTCGAGCCAGCGGCGCTGCCACAGGGCGTAGTCGACGTACTGGATGGGCAGTGCTGGCAGCTGCGGTGCCTGGCCGGCGGCAAAGGCGTCATAGGCACGACTGAACTCATCGATCAGTACATTCATCGACCAGCCGTCGGAAACGATGTGGTGCAGGGTCAGCAGCAGCACGTGCTCCTGCGCATCAAGGTGCAGCAGGCGCACCCGCAGCAGTGGGCCTTGCGCCAGGTCGAACGGGCGTAGCGACTCGGCCTCGGCTTCGGCACGGACCTGTGCCTCACGCTGGTCGGCGGCGAGGTTGCGCAGGTCGACGCGCTCGATGTTCACGTGTGCGAGCGGGCGGTGGACCTGCTCCAGGCGATCATCGGCCTGGGGTTCGAAGACGGTCGTCAGGCTTTGGTGACGGGCCAGTACGGTGGCGAAGGCCTGCTCCAGGGCGGCTTCGTTCAGCTGGCCTAGCAGGCGTACGGCGCCTGGCAGGTTGTAGGCGCCGCTCTGGGGGTCCATTTGCCAGAGCACCCACATGCGTTGCTGGGCATAGGACAGCGCCTGGCGGTCTGGGGCCTCGACACTGGCGGGGATGGGGAACTGGGAAAAGTCGATGCCCTCCTTGGCCAGGGTCTCGAGGAACACGCGGCGCTTTTCCAGCGGCAGTTCAATGAAACGGCGGGCCAGTTGCAGGGACTTCTCGGCATTCATCAGATTGCTTCCGTACGGGTGGGGTATCGGGCGGGGCCCGGCTATCCCTACGAAACGGATACATCTTGCAAAAAGTTAGGTTTTTTGGGGGGGTGTGGGGGGAGCTTTTAGCGGCGATGGGGGTGCTCGTGGCGCGTGAATATCCGATTTGGGTGGCGACGCGGATTCACCTTTTCGCCTTTACGGCGACCTACTTTTTTTCTTGGAAAAAAGTAGGCAAAAACCGCTTGCTCCCACATACGGCCCCTACGCTGCGCTCCGGGGTTCCCTCGCGCCGGCGCCTTCCGGGCCTTCGCGGACTCCGACTTGCTGCGCAAGTCTACATCTCGCGACTTCGGCGGGACGCCGAAGGGCGCTGCGCGCCAGGGCCCTCCAGACGCCTCTGCTCGGCCTCCTGAGGTCGCGATTGGTGGCGCCTGGGATATCGCGCGCTTAGAAGCAAGAGCAAAAGCGGGAGCGGGAGCGGGAGCGGGAGTGGGGCTGGCTTGAAACATTTGCTTTCATTTGAGGCTTCAGGTTTCTGATTCTCATTCGTCCTATTAGATGCAGCCTTCAAGGTTGAGATGAAACTCGACCGCAATTTTCCTCAGAAGAACGACTGATGGCCCGACAAACTAAAAAATCCAAGTCCAAGCTGTGGTTCCTGGTCCACAGCTGGCTTGCCCTGCCGATCTGGTTCTTTGTCCTGATCGTCTGTTTCACCGGCATGCTCGCGGTGGTCAGCCAGGAGATCGTCTGGCTGGCGAACCCCGACGTGCGTGCCAGCCAACCGGACGACAACGCCGAGCGGCTGAGCTTCCAGCAGGTCTTGAGTGCGTTGAACAAGGCCGAACCGGACATGGCGGTGCGCTTCATCAGCCAGCCGGACGGCTCGCACTTCGCCCTCGAGGCCGCAGTCACCTATCCCGACGGCACGTCGCCGACGCTCTACGTCAACCCCTATACCGGCGCCATCCAGGGCAAGACCCCCGACTTCAACTTCCAGGCCTTTACCCGCGCCCTGCACGGCTGGTGGCTGGTGCCGTTCACCAACGGCTATAGCTGGGGCTGGTACCTGGTGTCGTTGCTCGGCCTGCCAATGCTCGCATCGCTGGTCACAGGGCTTGTGGTGTACAAGAAATTCTGGCGCGGGTTCTTTAAGCCAGTGCGCACTCAGCATGGCTCGCGGATCTTCTGGGGCGACCTGCACCGCCTGGCCGGGGTGTGGTCGATCTGGTTCATCGCGGTGATTTCGATCACCGGCACCTGGTTCCTGATCCAGGCCATTCTCGGCGACAACCACGTCACCATTTCCACCGAGCCGATCGTGCCGGTCATCGCCCGCGAACAAGTGCCACAGAGCCCGGACGGCAATCCGGTGCCGCGCATCGACCTGGACGAGGCCGCCCGCATCGCCCAGGAGGCCATCCCGGGCCTGGACATCAGTTTCATCACCCTGCCGGCCACCGCCTACAGCCATATCAGCATGGGCGGACGAGGCTGGTATCCGCTGATGTTCCAGACCGCCGAGGTCAACCCGTACACCCGCAACGTCGACAGCCAGTTCCTGCTCGGCGATCGCTCGACCCTGGAGTTCGTCACCGAATCCATGCGCCCGCTGCACACCGGCGACTTCGGTGGCCTGCCGATCAAGCTGATCTGGTTCTTCTTCGGCCTGGTGCTCACCCTGATGGTGCTCAGTGGCCTGCTGATCTGGACCAAGCGCACCGCCCAGGCCACCGCCGCGGCGCTCAAGCGCAGCGAGCGCCCGGCGCGCGTGCGCAGGCATGAAGACACCCCCGTGGAGGCCCAGCCATGAGCCAGACCCAGACTCAAACCCTGCCGCCCAGCGGCCTGAAGCAGTGGTGGTTGAAATGGCGCTTCCACTTCAACATCCTGCTGATCCTCATCCCGCTGGGCTTCATGCCCAGGTACTTCGCCGATGCCAGCTTGTTCCGCGGTGACAGCGGCCTGGGCGCCAACGTGGTCAAGGACATCCAGGTCGACCGCTGGCGCCTGGACCTGGCCGAGCTGCGCGACGAAGCGCCACGTGCGGACGGCCCGGCCGGGCACTTCAAGGTGTTCAACGCCGCGCTCTGCCAAACCTGCACCGAAGGCGCCAAGGCCATCTACCTGCGCATCGGCAAACCCCGCAACCTGCGCGCCGCCGGCTCGATCTTCTTCGGCTCGCCCTACCGCATGAGCACCTCGCTGCCGATCCCGCCCCGCACCCGCCCAGACGCCGAGATCTGGATCACCATCGAAGGCTGGGACGGCAGCATGCACCAGGCATCCGTACCGCTGGCCAAGGCATCGCCGGCCACTGTCGCCTGGCTCGAGAAACAAGGAGGCAAATGATGAAACACCTGTTGCGCAGGCTTGCCCTGCCCCTGCTGACCTTCACCGCCCTGCCGGCATTGGCGCACAACCCGATGTGCGACTGCGTACCGGTGGCGGGCGATCAGATCAAGTGCACCGGCGGCTTCTCCGACGGTAGCGGCGCGCCGGGCGTGACGCTGGATGTGATCGGCTACGACGAGCAAGTGCTGGTCGGCGGCAAGCTTGGCGACGACTCGACCCTCACCTTCAAGCGCCCCGACGGCGAGTTCTACGTGCTGTTCGACGCCGGCCCCGGCCACGTGGTGGAAGTCGACCATGCCGATATAGGCTCGCCATGAGCCGCGCCCAGGTCATCCGCCCGGCCGGCGCCGGGCACGAAACCCTCTATGTGCTGCTGGCCGCCGTGCTGATCGCCGCCCTCGCCGCGACCGTGGTCGGGCTGCGTGGTGAACGGGTCGACGAACAGCCCATCGCCAGCCACCAGATCGACGCTCGCCGCGACCTCAACGCCGCCGAACAGGGCGTCTACACCGACCTGCACGTGGCCACCGAGGAAATCCTCGCCCTGCGCCAGGAAAACGGCCAGGCGCCCGCAGTACAGGCGCTGGCCGATGATGCACTGCCGCCCTTCGTCGACGACACCAGCAGTGCCAGCCGGGGCCGCCATCAGTGGCAGTGGCTGGCCAGTGGCGCCTACCTGGGCTCGAGCCAGGACGCCGACGTTGCCGGCAGCTTCCTGTTGATCCTGCCGCAGGCCGACACCGCACCGGCCCAGGTGTGGCTGCGCCGCGACCACAGCACCCAGGCCCCCGACGATCTTGGCCAGGCCGCGCTGATCGCCGCCGGCTGGCAGGAAATCGTCAGCCACTACGACGCCGGGGTCACCCGCGAACACCGTCACTGAACCCAAGGACCGCGCCATGCTCCGCTCCGCCCTCGCCTTTCTCCTGGCCTGCCTGCTCCCGGCATTGGCCCTGGCCGACAGCGGCAAACCGCTGCGCATCGGCATCACCCTGCACCCCTACTACAGCTACGTGAGCAATATCGTCGGCGACAAGGCTGAAGTGGTGCCGCTGATTCCGGCAGGCTTCAACCCGCATGCCTACGAGCCGCGCGCCGAAGACATCAAGCGCATCGGCACCCTGGACGTGATCGTGCTCAACGGCATCGGCCACGACGACTTCGCCGACCGCATGATCGCCGCCAGCGAAAAGCCCGACATCAAGACCATCGAGTCCAACCAGAACGTCCCGCTGCTGGCCGCCACCGGCATCGCTGCGCGCGGCGCCGGCAAGGTGGTCAACCCGCACACCTTCCTTTCGATCAGCGCCAGCATCGCCCAGGTCAACAACATTGCCCGCGAGCTGGGCAAGCTCGACCCGGACAACGCCAAGTTCTACACCCAGAACGCCCGCGCCTATGCCAAGCGCCTGCGCGCGCTGCGCGCCGAAGCCCTGGCCAAGGTCACCGAGGCACCGGGCGCGGAGTTTCGCGTGGCGACCATCCACGCCGCCTACGACTACCTGGTGCGCGACTTCGGGCTGGAGGTCACTGCAGTGGTCGAACCGGCCCATGGCATCGAGCCGAGCCCGGCGCAGTTGAAGAAAACCATCGACCAGCTCAAGGCCCTGGATGTGAAGGTGATCTTCTCGGAGATGGACTTCCCGTCCGCCTACGTCGAGACCATCGAGCGCGAGTCCGGGGTGAAGATCTATCCGCTGACCCACATCTCCTACGGCGAATACACCGCCGACAAGTACGAGGTGGAGATGAAGCGCAACCTCGAGACCGTGGTCAAGGCCATCCAGGAGAATCGCGCATGACCGCCGCGGCCAACCTGGTCAGCGCCCAGGGCCCGCGCATCGACTTCGCCGGCATCGACCTCACCCTTG
Organism: Pseudomonas wayambapalatensis; assembly: GCA_014268975.2. Classification (GTDB taxonomy): domain Bacteria; phylum Pseudomonadota; class Gammaproteobacteria; order Pseudomonadales; family Pseudomonadaceae; genus Aquipseudomonas; species Aquipseudomonas wayambapalatensis. Next base: position 3,533,316 of record CP077096.1, read on the forward strand.
GGCGCACGCGCATCCTCGAGCAGGTGAGCTTCAGCGTTGCCGCCGGCAGCGTGCATGCCATCGTCGGCCCCAACGGTGGCGGCAAGAGCTCGCTGATCAAGACCCTGCTCGGGCAGATGCCGCACCAGGGCCAGTTGACCCTGCACTGGCCCACCGAGCGCGAGGTGATCGGCTATGTGCCGCAGGCGCTGGAGTTCGACCGTGGCCTGCCAATGACCGTCGACGACTTCATGGCCGCCATGTGCCAGCAGCGCCCGGCGTTCCTCGGCCTGTCGCGCCGTGTGCGACCCGACATCGACGCCGCCCTGGCCAAGGTCGGCATGCTCGACAAGCGCAAGCGGCGCATGGGCGCGTTGTCCGGTGGCGAGCGCCAGCGCGTGCTGCTGGCCCAGGGGCTGATCCCCGAGCCGCAACTGCTGGTGCTGGACGAACCCATGTCGGCGCTGGATGAAGCCGGTATCCAGGTGTTCGAGCAACTGCTGCACGGCTGGCGCCAGGCCGGCACCACGGTGCTGTGGATCGAGCACGACCTTGAAGCGGTACTGCGCCTGGCCGACCGCGTCACCGGGCTGAGCCGCAAGCTGCTGTTCGACGCCCCGCCCGCACAGGCCCTGACCCCGGAGCGCCTGCTCGGGCTGTTCTCCGTCCACCCGCGCAGCGAGAGCCTTGCCTGATGAGTTATGAAGCTTTCCGCCAACTGGTCCAGCAATGGGCCACCGCTGGCTACCTGCCCGAGGCCCTGGCCTATGGGTTCGTGATCAACGCCCTGATCGCCGGCCTGATGATCGGCCCGGTGCTGGGCGGGCTCGGCACCCTGGTCGTGGTCAAGCGCTTTGCGTTCTTCTCCGAGACCGTCGGCCACGCCGCACTCACGGGCGTGGCCATCGGTATCCTGCTTGGCGAGCCCTATACCGGGCCCTACGGCAGCTTGTTCGGCTACTGCCTGCTGTTCGGCATCCTGCTGAATTTCCTGCGCAACCGCACGGGCCTTTCGCCGGACACCCTGATCGGCGTGTTCCTCTCCGTCTCGCTGGCCCTGGGTGCCAGCCTGCTGCTGATGTTGGCCGGCAAGATCAACGTGCACATCCTCGAGAACGTGCTGTTCGGCTCGGTGCTTACCGTCAGCCCTCACGACCTGCTGGTGCTCGGCATCGTTGCCGTGCTGGTGCTGGCCTTGGCCCTGCCGCTGTACAACCGCATCATCCTCGCCAGCTTCAACCCGCAACTGGCGGCCGTGCGCGGCGTGGCGGTGAAGACCCTCGACTACCTGTTCGTGGTGCTGGTGACCCTGGTGACCGTGGCCTCGGTGAAGGTGATCGGCGCCATCCTGGTCGGTGCGCTGCTGGTGATCCCCGCTGCCGCCGCGCGCCTGGTCAGCCAGTCGCTCAAGGGCTTCTTCTTCGCCTCGGTGCTGATCGCCACCCTCAGCACCCTGCTCGGCATCCTGCTGCCGATCGTCTTCGACCTGCCCGTGCCCTCCGGCGCTGCAATCATCCTGGTAGCCGGTATGTGCTTCGCCCTCGCGGCCCTCGCCCGCGCCCTCGTCCCACGCCTGCAAGGAAACCCGGCATGAACCTCACGCTCAAACGCCTCACCCTGGCCCTGGTCCTGGCCGGCGCGCCCACCCTGGTGCTGGCCGCACAGCCCGCCAGCAGCGCCGCAGCCACGCAAGTGCTGACCACCCTGCCGGTGACCCACAGCCTCGCTGTCGCGTTGCTCGACGGCACCTCGGTGCAGCTCAAGCGCGCAGCACCGGCCAACCTTCCAGCCAGCCGCCAGCCGTCGTACTTCGAGGGGCGTGGCGGTGCGAGCCTGCACAAAGATGCTCAGCAGGCCACGGCAGTGATCGGCGTGCGCTCGATCTGGCATGACGACCCGCTCTATCCCATGGCGCGGCGCAGCAACATCCGCATCGTCGAAATCGATGCCGCGCGCCCGGTCGATGGCGCCCTGCCCGGCATCGCGGTGGATGGCGACAATGCATTCGCCAGCTATCCCTGGTTGAACCCGATCAACCTCGGGCGCATGGCCGATGTGGTGGCCAACGACCTGGAGCGCTTGTCCCCCGCTGACAAGGACAAGATCCAGGCCAACCTTGCCGGGCTCAAGCGACAGATGCTGGAGCTGACCTCCAGCAGCCAGACGCGCCTGGCCGAGGCCGATAACCTCAGCGTGGTCAGCCTGTCGGAACGTCTGGGCTATCTGGTCAGCGGGTTGAACCTGGATGTGGTGTCACAGGCACTGCCGGCAGATGGCAAGTGGGATGAAGCGGCGCTGAAGGCGCTGGGAGAGACCCTCAAGACGCAGGATGTGGCGTTGGTGCTGCACCATCGTCAGCCTGAGCCGCAGGTGCTCAAGGTGATCGAGGCGGCAGGCGCCAGGTTGGTGGTGGTCGACAGCGATCCGGAGGATACGGTGGCGGGGCTCAGGAACACTGTCGACGCTGTGGTGGCCGTATTGGTCAAAGGATGACGAAACGCCTGCTTCGGCAGATCAGAGCATGGCCCGGCATCGCTTCGTACAAGCCACGGCCAAGCACTGGCACCAGCTGCTCGGCCCGCAGTGGCATCTTCATGATGGCCGCCGGGCCAGGTTTATGTCCCGAGACGGCGCACACCCAAACTGGCGGCTGTACTCGCGGCTGAACTGTGACGGGCTTTCATAGCCGACCCGATAACAGGCGCTCGACACATCCAGCCCCTCCCCCAACATCAGCCGCCGAGCCTCCTGCAGGCGCAATAGCTTCTGGTACTGCAACGGGCTCATGGCGGTGACTGCCTTGAAACGGTGATGCAAGGTCGAACTGCCCAGATTGGCGATCCGCGCCAGTTGCTCGATGCGCAGCGGCTGGGTGTAGTGGTTGTTCAACCAGTCGATGGCCTTGCTCACGCGCCGGGTCTGCGAGTCGCCCATGGCCAACTCGTACAGCCGACGCCCATGCACGCCTCGCAGCAGACGGTAGTGCAGTTCGCGCAGCGCCAATGGCGCGAGCATGCCGATATCCCGTGGCGACTCCAGCAACCGCACCAGGCGCAACATGGTTTCCAGCAGCGACACATCGATCTGTTCGAGAAATAACCCGCGCTCGGGCTCATCCGGTACGCCCGCGGGCGGCGCATCGGCGATCACCTGGGCAAGCTCGGTTGGCTCGAAGTCCAGGCGGATGCACAGGTAAGGCGCCTGCGCGCTGGCTGTCAGCACCCGACCAGACACCGGTAGCGTCACCGACACCACCAGGTAGTTGAGGGGGTCGTACAGATAACGCTCCTCGCCCAGGCCCACCTCTTTTTGCCCCTGCACGATCAGGCACAGCGCCGGTTTGTGCACGGTATGGATGATGTCTGACGGCGCATCCATTCGAATCACGTGCAGCGGCGCGATGGCAGTTTCGTAAACGCCCGGCGCGGTAAAGCGCTCGGTCAGCGAGCGGACGAGCTCGCCACGGTACAAGGCAGTGGTTTGCAGGAGAAAAGCATCGTTCTGCGCCATTCAAGGGCTCTCGCATGTTGGAATTCGGCGTTGTATCACGGTCTTGGTGTGACGGTAGACCATGGGGGCTACCTGGCGGCGTCGTCAGGGCCAGGCACCCATTGTCCCCCGCAAAAAACACCTGCGTTAGGTCGAAACTGTCGTCGAGTTGCCTGATCCTTCCGCTCCGGCGCGTGGCACGAGGCTGCGCGGATCACCGACACGAATAGGCAAAGGTCGCGCAGGTTTCGGCACGCATCATGCCGCCCCACAACCTTAGTCTTTTCTCCGTACCCAGCAGGAACGTCTGCCTTCCCTGCAGACGCCTGAACCTTCATGTACAGGAGATATGCATATGTCCAACATCAACGATAAAGTCGTGCTGATCACCGGCGCCAGCAGCGGCATTGGTGAAGCCGCCGCCAGGCTGATCGCCGCCAAGGGTGCTCACGTGGTACTCGGCGCCCGCCGTATCGATCGCCTGCAACAGCTGGTGAGTGAAATCTGCGCCGAAGGCGGCTCGGCAAGTGCCCGCGCACTGGACGTGACCGACCTCGATTCCATGCAAGCCTTTGTCGAGTTTGCCAAGGCGCAGTACGGCAAGGTCGATGTGATCATCAACAACGCAGGGGTAATGCCGCTGTCGCCACTGAACTCGCTGAAAGTCGAGGAATGGAACCGGATGCTCGACGTCAACGTGCGCGGAGTGCTGCACGGCATCGCCGCGGTGCTCCCAGACATGGAGGCGCAAGGACATGGTCAGGTCATCAACATCTCGTCGATCGGCGGGCTTTCGGTCTCCCCCACCGCTGCTGTGTATTGCGCGACCAAGTACGCCGTTCGGGCGATCTCAGATGGCCTTCGCCAGGAAACCGACAAGATCAGGGTGACGGTGGTGTGTCCTGGGGTGGTGGAATCGGAGCTGGCCGACACGATCACCGACGACACGGCCCGCGAGGCCATGAGAACATTCCGACGCGTGGCGCTGGAGGCCGACGCGATTGCCCGGGCGCTGGTCTATGCCATCGAGCAGCCGGATGATGTGGATGTCAGCGAGCTTGTGGTGCGACCGACTGCCAGTCCTTATTGAGCACTCCTGGGCGTCGGCTTCATGCTCGCGAGAAATGCGCTGGTGTCCCGATCGGAGCGCAGGCAGACCACCCGACAACCCACCGGCGCGCTCGCCGCAAGTTGCTCCATCTTCGTTCGAGCCGAGCGTTTGGTCTGCCACATGAACCTGAAGAACGCCGGCAAGTTGGCCAGCCGCTCCGGGCAGTTGTGCGGCAGGTCCGGACGGGACTGTCCGCGATAACGCAGCGCTCTGGTTAGCACCCGCCAGAATCGCAGCGTCGCCGACCGGTCGATCCAGATCAGAAGATCGGCGCGAGCCAGTCGATTGCTCCAGGTGGTTGAATGGCCGCCTTCGAAAATCCAGCGATCGCGCGCCTCCACTTCATGACACAAGCGTGTCTTCTCGTCCCGGCTGCGCTCGACCCAGCCGGGCTGCCAGTGGATGGTGTCGATATGCACCACCGGCAGCCCCGTGTATTCGCCTAGCTTGCGCGCCAATGTGCTCTTCCCGGCGCCGGGTTGGCCGACAATCATGATCCGCTGCATCGAAGCTCCTTTTCGCCATGCATGTTGAACAGGGCGCGCGATTCTACGGAAATGTCCAGCAGCGTCAACCCAAGGAACGGGCGAGCCATTCACGGCGCGTCATCTCCCATATCTCCACCTCAAACGGCCCGGAGACAAAATGCCCGTCGCGCTTGTCCACCAGGCGCATCCCTTCATGCTCAGAGACTTTTCGAGAGGCGTGATTGGCAACGGCCTTGGGCACCTGCATGACAGGGCGAGACAAGGTCTCGAACCAATAGGCATTGACCACCCGGCAGGCTTCACGCATGTAGCCTTGCCCCCACCACTGCGGCGCAAGCCAGAAACCCCGGTTGTTCCCGGGTTCGTCGTACAGGCTGATGCTGCCGATGATGCGCGGGTCTTCACCGCGCAGGCGGATCATCCAATGCCATTCACGGCCCGCGGCCATGGCTGGCAGGGCGATATCACGCACGTAGACCAACGCGCCGTCTTCCGGGTACGGCCATGGCACGCGGCGATCGAGATAACGGACCACCTCCCACTGCGGAAACAACTGCTGGATCGCAGGCGCGTCTTCCAATTGCAGAGGGGTGAGAACAAGGCGTTCTGTATACAGCGTCGTAAGGCAATCCATGGCATTCGCTCCGGAGTACCCTTGTGCAGGGCACTTGATGGTCGGCGATTGCCCCGGCTGTGTCGAGCGCTCGGCCCAACGGGGGCGCTGGGCCGACCTGCCCGTCTCAGATGACGCGCCCCGACAGGGCATTGACCCCCTCCAGCGCCGCAAAGGAAATATCCAACTCGCGAAATTGGTGCGACAGCGCGGATTCTGTCAGGTGCAGGCGTTCGGCGTCGTCGTGCAGGCTGTCCATTTCCCGCAGGGCGTCGATGGTGCGCAGGTGTCTCAAGTCGATCATGGGCAGAACTTCAACCCTGTGCAAAATAGCGAAACCTGAACCGCTCAAACGGCCGCGAGGTTGCAGTATTGTCCCTTGAAATACAGCAACGGCTGCGTCGCCCCGGCCTCTTGCAGGTTCAGCGCTTTCACTTCCCCAATCACGATCAGGTGATCGCCTGCGGCATGTTCGGCGTGGATTTCGCAATCGAGCCAGTGCAGGCTGCCGACGATGAGTGGATTCCCCAGAGGCGAAGACTGCCATTCGACGCCGTGCCACTTGTCGGTGCCACGGCGCGCGAACTGGTTGGAAATACCGACCTGCTCATCTGAAAGGATGTTGACTGCAAATCGACCGGCCTGGCGAATCCTCGGGTAGCTGGCCGAGTTCGACATCACGCTGAACGACACCAGGGGCGGGCTCATCGACACGCTGTAGAACGACTGGCAGGTAAAGCCGATCGGCTGGTCATCGATGAACGAAGTCACCACCGTGATACCGGAGGCGTAATGCCCGAGCGCTTCGCGAAAACGCAGAGGCTCGATGGCGGTTCCAAGCTGCGACATGACAGACAGACCCTAGTTCGACAGTTCTTGCCGAACGATATCCGCACCTGCGACCAACGCCTCGAGCTTGCCACTCGCGACGCGACGTGGCAGTGGCGCCATGCCGCAGTTGGTGCACGGATAAAGCTTGTCGGCATCGACGAACTGCAGGGCCTTGCGCAGGGTATTGGCGACTTCTTCCGGAGTCTCGATGGCGTGATTGGCCACATCGATGGCGCCGACCATCACTTTCTTGCCGCGGATGAGCTCGATCAGATCCATGGGCACGTGGGAGTTGTGGCATTCGAGCGAAACGATATCGATAGAGGATTTCTGCAGCTTTGGGAACGCCTGCTCATACTGGCGCCACTCCGACCCCAGCGTCTTTTTCCAGTCGGTGTTGGCCTTGATGCCATAGCCGTAGCAGATGTGCACCGCCGTTTCACACTTGAGGCCTTCGATGGCCCGTTCCAGGGTGGCGACGCCCCAATCGTTCACCTCATCGAAGAAGACGTTGAATGCAGGCTCGTCGAACTGAATGATATCGACACCCGCCGCCTCCAGCTCCCGGGCTTCCTGATTGAGGATCCTGGCAAATTCCCACGCCAGCTTTTCGCGGCTCTTGTAGTGGGCGTCGTACAGCGTATCGATCATCGTCATGGGACCCGGCAGCGCCCACTTGATGGGTTGACGGGTTTGCTGGCGCAAGAACCTGGCGTCGTCGACGAACACAGGCTTGCGACGCTCGACTGCACCCACCACCGTCGGGACGCTCGCATCGTAGCGATCACGGATCCGCACGGTTTCGCGCTTCTCGAAATCAACGCCGCTGAGGTGCTCGATAAAGGTGGTGACGAAGTGCTGGCGGGTTTGCTCGCCGTCGCTGACGATGTCGATACCGGCCTGCTGCTGTTCGTGCAACGCCAGACGCAGTGCATCCTGCTTGCCCTCGACAAGCCCTTCGTCCTGCAGTTTCCAGGGCGACCAGAGGGTCTCGGGCTGCGCCAGCCAGGAAGGCTTGGGCAAGCTGCCGGCGGTTGAGGTAGGGAGCAGTTTTTTCATGATGGAAGCCTTGTGAATTCGATAAGTCAGATTGCGTACTGAGCAGACCACTGCTCGAGAACCGCCCGATAGGGTTTGATGAAGTGCTCCTCGGCAAACCGCCCTTGTTCGATCGCCAGGCGGCTGCGTTCCTCGCGGTCATAAACGATTCGGGTCAACGAATAATCCTGGTGCTTGAGGCTTGGCTGATAGGATTGCCCTGCCGCAGAGTTCGCGTTGTAGATTTCCGGCCGGTAGATCTTCTGGAAGGTGTCCATCGTGCTGATGGTGCTGATGAGCTCGAGATTGGTGTAGTCGGCAAGCAGGTCGCCCGTAAAGTAGAACGCCAAGGGCGCGACGCTGTTCGCGGGCATGAAATAACGCACCTTCAAGCCCATCTTGCTGAAGTACTCATCCGTCAACGAGTATTCATCCTGACGGTATTCGAACCCCAGTACCGGGTGCTGGTTTTCCGTGCGGTGGTAGGTTCTGCTGCTGGAGACGCTCAGGCAGATGACCGGCAACTTGCTGAAGTTGGCCTTGTAGGCCTGCGAGTTCAGGAAGCACTTGAACAGCTTGCCATGCAGGTCGCCGAAATCATCCGGGGTGCCGAAGCCAGGCTTGCCCTTGTTGTGCTCCAGCAGCAGCACGCTGAAGTCGTAATCACGCACGTAGGAAGAAAAATTGTTCCCTACGATCCCGGCGATGCGCTCGTTGGTTTTCTGATCGACGATGTTGGTTTTCAGAATCTCGATCAACGGGAGCGCATCGGCAGTGCTGTCAGCCCCCAGGTCCATCTCGACGGAAATGATTTCGAGCTCGACCTTGTAACGGTCACCTTCAGGGTTGTCCCAATGGGCCAGGGCATTGAAGCGGTTGTCGATCATCCGCAAGGTATTGCGCAGGTTTTCCTGGCGCTGCTCGCCCCTCGCCAGGTTGGCGAAGTTGGTGGTGATGCGGGTGTTGTCCGAGGGCTGGTAGTGCTCATCGAAACAAATCCGCTTGATCGCGAATGTGAAGTCTCTGGCCATGGTGATCTGAATCCTGATTCCTGAGGTAAACCTGGAACGCCTCGCGCAGCGAAGGTGCCTGCCGATACGGATGTCCGGTTCCGAGTGGGGGAATTGTCGGGATCAGCCACTCATGAAGCAAACTCATTTTTTTTGCATTCAACCTTAGTTATTTTCATGATCGCTCTTGCGCCTGGTTTGGGTGCAATCCAGAAGCTAGAGCCTTCCATCGATCACACTGATGATTACTATCGAACGGCCTGCCTATGGGCCTTGCAAAACCGACTCCTATAATCGCCCTCCTATTTTCCCGCCTCCTGCGCCTGCTCCAGGCGACAACACTTGGAATCCGTACCATGCCAAGCGTCAATCAGGCCCCCGATGGCCTTCTTGAACATAACCAACAGAGCGTCAAACAGCAGTGGCTGGCGATTCTCTCGGTTGCCGTGGGCGCCTTCGCCCTGGTCACCAGTGAATTCCTGCCGGTGGGCGTGCTCAACGATGTGGCCAGCGACCTGGGCATCAGTGCCGGCCAGGCCGGCCTGATGGTCACCCTGCCCGGGATCATGGCCGCCCTCGCCGCCCCGCTGCTGTCGGTAGGCATCGGCGCCATGGACCGCCGCTACCTGCTGATCGGCCTGACGCTGATCATGATCATCGCCAACTCGGTGGTGGCCTATGCCAGCGATTTCAGCCTGTTGCTATTCGGCCGCGTGCTGCTGGGTATCAGCATCGGTGGCTTCTGGGCCACGGCCATTGCCCTGAGCGGGCGCCTGGCGCCCAAGGGGGTGGGCGTGGCGCAGGCGACCTCGATCATCATGGTCGGGGTCACCCTGGCCACGGTGCTGGGGGTGCCGGTCGGCACCTGGCTCAGCGGCCTGATGGGCTGGCGCATGACCTTCCTGGTGACCGCCCTGCTGGGTGTGCCGGTGCTGCTCGCGCAGGTCTTCCTGCTGCCGCGGCTCAATCCGGACAAGGCCATCCGCATCAGTGACCTGCCGGCGCTGTTCATCAATCCGCTGGCGCGGGTCGGCCTGATCGCGGTGTTGCTGATTGGCCTGGCGCACTTTGCCGCGTACACCTATGTCGCACCGTTCTTCAAGCAAAGCTCCGGCTTCGATGGGGCAACCATCGGCTCGCTGCTGCTGCTCTACGGTGTAGCAGGCGTCATCGGCAACCTGTTCGCCGGCTTCGCCGCCAACCGCAGCGTGCGCTACACCCTGCTGCTGGTGGCCTTGCTGATCGGCGTCAGCACCGCGCTGTTCCCCTACTTCGCCACCGGCATGACCGGGGCGGTGATGCTGATCGCGCTGTGGGGCTTTGCCTTCGGTGCCTTCCCGGCCTGTGCCAGCATCTGGATGTTCGTGGTCGCGCCCAAGGATGTCGAACGCGGCATGCCGCTGTTCGTGGCCATGTTCCAGGTGATCATTGCACTGGGCTCGTTCTTCGGCGGGCGGATCGTCGACCAGATGGGCAGCTCGGTGCTGCTGAGCCTGGCCACGGCGTTGGTCGGCTGCGGATTCGTCACCGTGCTGGTGCTGGGGCGTAATGTCAGCAACAGCCTGACAGCTCAGCCTGCCTGACCTTTGCAGGGGCCGCCTGGCGGCCCCTGCACCTTGCGTCGATCAGCGCGCCATGCAGCGCTGGTAGCGCTCATCCACCCTCCCCGCAAACCACGCCGTGGTCAGCTTGCGGGTGATCTTCGGGCTCTTGAGCACGATCCCTGGCAGCACCGCACGTGGCAGTGGCTTGCCCGCCTTGGCATCGGCGAGTGCGAATACGCCGCGGTACAAGGCGCTGTCCTCGAGCGCCAGGCTGTTCTCCAATTCCAACTGACTGCGAATCTGTGGATTGCGCAGCCCAAGCTTCACCCCAAGGCTGCGCGCCGCACGCTCGGTGGGGCCTGGCAGGATCGAGCCCGGTGCGATCAGGTCGCCGTCCAACGCCAATTCCGCCCCCGTCACACTGTTCAGCGCTGCCTGGAAAGCCGCGTTGCGGCTGGCGTACCAGCCTGCGTTGAAATCGGCGAAGCGGTACAGCGGCCGCTCATAGTGGGCGGGATACCCCAACAAGTGGGCGATGCCGAAGTACAGGCCGCCGCGACGGCTGAAGACCTCCTGGCGAATCGTGCCCTGGCGCTGGTAGGGGTAGTCCTTGGCATGGCGTTCGGCAAAGTCGATGCTGACCTGCATTGGCCCGCCGGTACGCACCGGGTTGAGCCCGCCGAGCAGCTTGTCGCCCAGCGGCAGGCCGGCGATGAAATCGTCGAACAGCGCGCTGAGTTGCCGCTCGCTGCGCACCGCCAGCAGGCGCTGCTGGTAGCTCTGGCCGTTGGCCGAAGGGGTGGCCAGGGCGCCATCGACCAGCAGCCTGGGGATGTGCAGACGCGCGGCGCGGCGGTCGATTTCCTCGCGGGCGATACGGCCCAGGTTGGGCACCTGGGGGTCGGCGGTGAAGGTGGACTCCTGCTCGGTCACCGCCAGCACCGCACACAGGTTGCTGCGGCTGGGCGCGATGCCCTGGGCGGTGAACGCGACCTGGATGTCCTCGGCCCAGCCCTGGCGGTCCTTGACCGAGGCAGGCAGCAGGCGCATGAGCTGGGCGCGGACCTGGGCAGGGTCGAATTCAGGCGCTTCCTCGCGGCGCCCGGCACAGCCTTGCAGCAGGGCCAGCAGCATCAGCCCAGCGCCCAGCAGCCGCAGGTTCAGGACAGGTCACCGACGATGTAGGTCTTGCTGATATGGCGGAACAACGGGTGGCTGGCACTACCCAGCAATTCGAACAGCACCATCTCGCGGGTCACGATCTGCGCCCCGGCGTCGCGCATACGCGCCAGGCCTGCCGCCTTGCTTGCCGGGGTGCGGCTGTCACAGACGTCCTCGACCACGAACACCTGCTTGCCCAGGCCCAGCAGGCCAAGCACGGTCTGCAGCACGCAGACGTGGGTTTCCATGCCACAGACGATCACCTGCTCACGCGCCAGCAGACTGGCCGGCAGGCACTCGGCAGCCACGCAGGAAAAGTGCAGTTTCTCGACGATTTCGGCCCCTGCCGCCGCGGCCTTGAGTTCGGCCAGGGTCGGGCCCAGGCCCTTGGGGTACTGCTCGGAAATCACCGTGGGCAGTTCGAGTTCGGCGGTGGCGGCCAGCAGCCCGCGGGCCCGCGCGCGGGTGCCCTCGGGATCGCTCATGGCGCCAATGAGGCGCTCCTGGATATCGACGACCAGCAGCGTGGCCTGGCGGGGATCGATCAGCATGGGGACAACCCTTGTCCTGTGGGAAAGCCCCCAGCCTCCCCCAGGCAAAGGCCTACGTCAATCATGCCGAAAGTCGATGAGGTTCCAGGGAGGCGGCCAGCAGGCTCAGCACCCGGTCTTCGTGCTCATGGATGAAGAAGTGCCCGCCGGGGAAGACCTCCAGCGAGAAATCGCCCAGGCTTTCGCGACGCCAGGCCAGCAGTTGCTCTTCGCTGGCGCGGTCGGCCTCGCCGCCCAAAACATGCAGCGGGCAGTGCAACGGCGCGCGTTGGCGATAGTCGTAGCGGCCGCACATGAGGAAATCGGCGCGCAGAATCGGCAAGGTCAGGCTCATGAGTTCCTCGTTGGCCAGGACCTCCTCGGGGGTCCCTTGCAACTGGCGCAACTCGTCGATCAGCTCGGCATTGGTCTTGGGTTCGCGCCAGCCCTTGCCGTCGTAGTCCTCACGTCGGGTCGGTGCCGCCGTGCCGCAGGCGAACAGTGCGACCGGCGCCTTGCAACCCAGGGCTTGCAGCTCGTGGGCCAGCTCGAAGGCGAGCAGCGCACCCAGGCTATGGCCGAGCAGCGCATAGGGCGTGCTCGCCGCCAGGCGCTGCTCGCTGGCCAGTTGCCGGGCCAGTGCCTGCATGTCGGTTTGCAGGGGTTCGCCCAGGCGAGCACCCCGCCCCGGCAGCTCCACCGGGCGCACCTGCAACCAGGCCGGCAGCTTGCGCCGCCAGCGGCTGTAGACCATGGCACTGGCGCCCGAGTAAGGCAGGCATAGCAGGTTGAGTGCCGTCACGCCTTACTGCACCGCAGCTTCGGCCATCTTCTGGCGCAGGCTCAGGGGGCGCATGTCGGTCCACACTTCATCGATGTAGGCCAGGCAGTCTTTCTTCAGACCGCTCTTGCCTGCGGCGCGCCAGCCGTTGGGGATCGCCTTGTAGTCGGGCCAGATCGAGTACTGTTCCTCGTGATTGATCACTACCTGGAACACGATGTCGTCGCGGTCGAAAACGGAAGTCATTGCCTGTCTCCTTGGGGTGATGGTGGCCCGGTCCGTCTGGACGCAGGGCAGCTCTCAGGAAAACGAAGGAAGACGGGGGAAAATTACGCTTTTTTCACGGCTCGACCTGCAAGGGCGTCGAGCGGCGGACAGCGCTTGCGGGCCATTGCGGCCCGCAGCGCGGTATTGCGCGGTGATGCTGCTACGGCATTACCGGCGGCACGTACTGCAAGGTGGTGCCCAGCGCCCAGAGCAGCACCAGCACCAGGGGCACGTGCACCAGCAGTTGCACGAAGGAGAAGCCGATCAGGTCCCGTGCCTTCAGGCCCAGTACCCCCAGCAACGGCAGCATGTAGAAGGGGTTGATCAGGTTCGGCAGCGCTTCGGCGGCGTTGTAGATCTGCACCGCCCAGCCCAGGTGGTACTGCAGGTCGTTGGCCACCAGCATCACATAGGGCGCTTCGATGATCCATTTGCCGCCGCCAGATGGAATGAAGAAGCCCAGCACCGCCGAATACACGCCCATCAGCAAGGCATAGGTGTCATGGGTGGCGATCTGGGTGAAGAACACCGAGATGTGGTGCGCCAGAGTCTGTGCGTCGGCGCCCTTGACCTGGGTGAGGATGGCGGCGATCGAGCCGTACAGCGGGAACTGGATCAACACGCCGGTAGTGGTCGGCACCGCACGGGCCACGGCGTCGAGGAAGCTGCGTGGACGCCAGTGGAGCAAGGCACCCAGCATGATGAACAGCAGGTTGTAGGTGTTCAGCCCGGAGATCGCGGTGATCGCAGGCTTGGTGGCGAACTCCTGGTACAGCCAGCCGGCCGCCAGGGCCACCAGCAGCAGGATCAGGATCGGGCTGTGCTCCAGCCACTCGCCGGGGCGGGTGCGCTGCGGCGCAGGTGGGGCGGTGAAGGTCGGATCGACACCGCAGTCCTGGGCGCTGCGCGCACTGTTCGGACCGGGCGCGGTGGCATAGGCGACGACCAGCGAGACGATCACCAGCGCGGCCAGCATCACCCCGGACTGCCAGAGAAAAATGGTCTCGGTGAACGGAATGACGCCGGTGATCGACAGGATCGACGGCGGCAGGCTGGCCGGGTTGGCCTGCAACTGTGCGGCCGAGGACGACAGGCCCAGCGCCCATACCGCGCCCAAGCCCAGGTAGGCGGCGGCACCGGCGGCGCGGTAGTCCATCTTCAGGTCTGTGCGCCGGGCCAGGGCACGCACCAGCAGGCCGCCGAACACCAGCGACAGGCCCCAGTTGAGCAAGGAGGCGAGCATCGAGATCAGCGCCACCCAGCACACCGCCGAGCGGCCGTTCTTGGGCAGGCGCGCGAGGCGGTCGATCAGGCGTGCAGCGGGCGGGGAGCTGGCGACCACATAGCCGCCAATGACCACGAAGGCCATCTGCATGGTGAACGGGATCAGGCTCCAGAAGCCGTCACCAAAGGCCTTGGCGGTGTCGGTCGGCTTGGCGCCCATGGCCAGGGCCCCCAGGCACACCAGCATCACGGCCAGGGCGGCGAACACCCAGGAGTCGGGGAACCAGCGTTCGGCCCAGTTGGAGCAGCGCAGGGCAAAGCGGGCGGAGCGGCTGTCTTGGATTTCAGCGGCCACGAGTGTTTTCCTTTTTTGGTCTTATTGGTGGATGTTGCTTGTCGATCAACGCAAAACCCCTGTGGGTGCGGGGCTTGTTGTAGGAGCGGGCTTGCCCGCGAATGCGCCGGTACATTCACCAACGTATTCGCGGGCAAGCCCGCTCCCACAACGAGTCCGCCCTCACAGGGGGGAGGTAAAGCAGTAGCGCTAGAACGTCATCTCTTTCACATCGTCCGGCACGATCAGCTTGCCGGCGGTTTTCTCGACGATCTCCTGAACGCTCACCCCAGGCGCGGTCTCGCGCAGGATGAAGGCGCCGTTCTCGATCTCGAGGTAGGCAAGGTCGGTGAGCACCTTGCGGATGCAGCCGGCGCCCGTCAGCGGCAGGCTGCAGCGCGGCAGGAGCTTGGACTCGCCGTCCTTGGAGGCGTGGGTCATGGTGACGATGATGTTCTCGGCGCCGGCCACCAGGTCCATGGCCCCGCCCATGCCCTTGACCAGCTTGCCGGGGATCATCCAGGAGGCGATGTTGCCCTCCACGTCCACCTCGAAGGCGCCCAGCACGGTGAGGTCGACATGGCCGCCACGGATCATGGCGAAGGATTGCGCCGAATCGAAGATCGACGCGCCACGGCGGGCGGTCACGGTTTGCTTGCCGGCGTTGATCATGTCGGGGTCGAGGGTGCTTTCGGTGGGGAACTCGCCCATACCGAGCAGGCCGTTTTCCGACTGCAGCATCACGTCCATGTCGGCGGGCACGTAGTTGGCCACCAGGGTGGGGATGCCGATGCCGAGGTTGACGTAGTAGCCGTCCTTCAGTTCACGGGCGACGCGTTGGGCCATCTGTTCGCGGGTCAGTGCCATGGTCAGGATCTCTTTGTTGTTCTGTGGGCGGCGCTCAGGCCTTGACGGTGCGCTTCTCGATGCGCTTCTCGAAGGTGCCGACGATGACCCGGTCGACGAAGATCCCCGGCGTGTGGATCTCGCTGGGCAGCAGTACGCCCGGCTCGACGATTTCCTCGACCTCGACCACGGTGATCTTGCCGGCGGTGGCGGCCAGCGGATTGAAGTTCTGGGCGGTGTTGCGGTACACCACGTTGCCGTAGTGGTCGGCCTTCCAGCCCTTGACGATGGCGAAGTCGCCGGTGATGGACTCTTCGAGGATGTACTTGCGACCGTTGAACTCGCGTACCTCTTTGCCTTCGGCGACCGGGGTGCCGTAGCCCGTGGCGGTGTAGAAGGCCGGGATACCGGCGCCGCCGGCGCGCATCTTCTCGGCCAGGGTGCCCTGGGGGGTGAGCTCCACTTCCAGCTCGCCGCTGAGCAGCTGGCGCTCGAACTCGGCGTTCTCGCCGACGTAAGAGGCAACCATCTTGCGGATCTGCCGGTCTTCGAGCAGCACGCCCAGGCCGAAGCCGTCGACGCCGCAGTTGTTGGAAACTACCGTCAGGCCCTTGACTCCGCGGCGCTTGATCTCGGCGATCAGGTTCTCGGGGATGCCACACAGGCCGAAGCCGCCGGCCAGTACCGTCATGTCGTCGGTCAGGCCTTCGAGAGCCTGTTCATAGGTTGCTACGCGCTTGTCCAGTCCGGCCATGCTGATCCGCCTTTGTAGTTGTTTGAGCGTGTGGAAGGCATCTTCACCGCTGGCGACTGATTTGTTAATTTTGTTTTCGTCATCGATTGATAACTTTTGCAAAACAACCAACGGATCCGCCATGAACGTCAAGCAACTGCGCGCCTTCGTCACCGTGGCCAAGTACCAGAGCTTCGCCCAGGCCGGCGAACACCTGCACATTTCGCAACCGGCACTGAGCCTGACCATCAAGGCGCTGGAGGACAACCTCGGCGGCGCCCTGCTCACCCGCACCACCCGCAGCGTCAGCCTCACCGCCGAGGGCGAAGTGCTGCTGCCACTGGCCCGGCGCCTGCTGGCCGACTGGGACGATACCGAGGAAATGCTGCGCCAGCGCTTCACCCTGCAACTGGGGCGGGTGTCGGTGGCGGCGATGCCGGCCTTTGCCGGGAACCTGCTGCCGCAGTCACTGAAGGTGTTTCGCCAGCGCTACCCCAAGGTCAACGTCACCGTGCACGACGTGATCAACGAGCAGGTGCTGGAGCTGGTTCGCCACCGCCGCGTCGAACTGGGCATAGGCTTCGAACCCGAGCGCAGTGATGCCCTACAGTTCCACCCGTTGTACCTGGACCGTTTCGTCGCGGTAGTGCCTGGCGATTCACCCCTGGCGCAGCAGCCCCAGGTGAGCTGGCGCGAACTGCTGACCCAGGACTTCATCGCCCTGCAACGCCCGTCGGCGGTGCGCCTGCTGCTGGAGCAACACCTGGCCGCCGAGCATGGTCGGCTGGCGGTGGCGTTCGAAAGCCATCAGTTGTCCACGGTCGGGCGCATGGTCGCCAACGGCTTGGGCGTCAGTGCCGTACCGGCGCTGTGCATCAACCAGATGCAGGAATTGGGTGCGCGTTGCGTGCCCTTGGTCGAGCCCACCGTCGAGCGGCGCATCGGCGTCATCGCCCTGAGCGACCACAAGTTGTCCACTGCGGCGCAGGCGTTGCTGGATGTGTTGCTGTCACATACGCGTGCGCCGGAGGTGTGTTCGCATGGGGTTGCGTGAGGGCTGACAGGTGCTTGCCTGAGGCTTTTCAGCGCCGGTGAGATCGAGCGCCGCCCGCGCGGCGCTTCGCGGGCAAGCCCGCTCCTACAGTTTGTTTCGGGCCAATGAGTCCTGTGGCATTTTCGCGCGACCCCTTTGGCGTACGGCGCATTACCGAGTCGTACACACTAGGCGGTCGCGCGCCTGTGGCACAGGCATAACTGGCCCGAAACAAACGTGGGAGCGGGCTTGCCCGCGAAGCGCCGCGCGGGCGGCGCTCGATCTCATAGGCGCTGAAAAACTTTCGGCAAGCACCTCCCCGTAGCAATCAGTTACCAACGAGATAATCACGCAACCGCAGCAACATCGCATCACAACCCTGCAGTTGCGCAACGCTGACAAACTCGTCCGGCTTGTGCCCCTGGTCCATGCTGCCCGGCCCGCAGACCACGGTCGGGATCCCCGCCTGGTCGAACAACCCGCCTTCGGTGCCAAAGGCCACGGTGCCGAAATCTTCCGAACCGCTGAGCAGCGCCACCAGGCGCGCCGCTTCGCTGTCTTCGGGCGTTGCCAGCCCCGGGTAGGCGCTGAGTGGCTTGAGGCGGATATCGCTGGCATCACTGACGGCACGCATGCGCGGCAGCAGGTCGGTTTCGGCGTAGGCCTGCAAGCGCTCGGCCACGACCTTGGCTTCAAAGCCCGGCAAGGCACGCACCTCGAAGTCGAACTCGCATTCCTCAGGCACGATGTTCAACGCCCGCCCGCCCTTGATCACGCCGGTCTGGACGGTAGAGAACGGTGGATCGAAGCGCGCGTCATGGTGCTCGGGACGCGCCAGCTCGCCGCCGATCTCGCCCAGCTTGCCGATCAATTGCGCGGCATACTCAATGGCATTGACGCCATAGGGTGCATAAGCCGAGTGGCACGCGGCGCCGTGCACCTGGCAGCGCATGGCCAACTTGCCTTTGTGCCCGAGCACCGGTTTGAGCTCGGTGGGTTCGCCGATCAGGCACAGGCGCGGCTTGTTCGGGCGCTGTTCGAGCGCCTCCAGCATCGAGCGTACACCGAGGCAGCCGACCTCTTCGTCATAGGAGAATGCCAGGTGCACCGGCGTTGTCAGCGGCTGGGCGAGGAACGCCGGCACCGCCGCCAGTACCGAGGCGATGAAGCCCTTCATGTCGGCCGTGCCACGGCCATACAGGCGCCCATCGCGCTCGCTCAGGCGAAACGGCTCGACACTCCAGGCCTGGCCGTCCACCGGCACCACATCGGTATGCCCGGACAACACCACGCCGCCACGATCGGTCGGGCCGATGGTGGCGAACAGGTTGGCCTTGGTGCCCTCCTCGTTGAGGAACAGTTCGCTCTCGACCCCCAGCCCCGCCAGGTAATCGCGGATGAAACCGATCAGTTCGAGGTTGGAGTCGCGACTGACCGTGGCAAAGCCGATCAGGCGCTCCAGCACGGCGCGGCTGGTGAGATCACTCATCGCCCGGTACCCCGTAGCTGGGGGCCGTGGTCGGATTCAGGGCACGGGTGACGTAATCCTGCATCTGTGGGCGATAGGCCTGCCACAGGCGGTCGAGTTCGCCGATCGGATCGTGCTCGGCCCAGTCCACACGCAGGTCCACCAGCGGCCAGGTCAGCTCGCCGGCGATCTTCAACGCTGCCGAGTGCACGGGGCCCGCCTCGCCACCGGCAGCCAAGGCCGCGTGCATCGCCGCCAGCAAGCGATCGGCCAGGTGCCCGCCCGCCTGCTCGAACGCGTGCACCATCGCCTGGATCACCTGCGGCGAGGCCAGCAGGTTGCCGGCTGCGGCGCATTGCTCACCCGCCACGGCGTTGTGCACGCCCAGCGCCTCCTTGCCGGTGAACAGCGCGACCTGGCCATGGCTGTCTATCACTGTCACCTGGCGGTACTCGCTCCAACCGTTGGCACTGAGCACCCGGTCCAGCGCCGCGGCGGGCGGCAACTGGCCCTGCTCGAGGGCGTCGAGGATCTGCGGGCCGAGGGCCGGCAAGGTGATGTTCTGCGTCGCCACCGCCCCGACCCCGGCGCGCACCCATGGGCAGCGGGCACCGACGGCGATGCTGGACGAGCTGATGGCGATGCCGACCTGGCCGGTTTCCTGGCAGCGGCCGATGATGGAGAAGGTCATGGTGCAGCTCCTTTCTGGGTTTACCGGCATTCTCGGCAAGCCCTGGCGGCGGCGAAACGAGCATTTTGCTTGGCATTGGCGAGGAAAAAACTGGGCACCCCAGGTTTGCCGGGCAAATCTGCCGGGCTGCTCGCTGCAGCGCTGCCACCCTTCGCCAATTTATCGGCAAGCCCCAGCTAAATACTATTTTCGCGAAATTCCGTGCATCCCTAGTCTGGCCCCAGGCAACGGCGGTCCTCCACAACCGACCTGACAAAAACCGCCTGAACAAGGGCTCGGACATGACACTGAACAATCTCGAAATCGACACCCTCGTGGTCGGCGCCGGCCAGGCCGGCGTGGCCATGAGTGAACACCTGAGCAAACTCGGCGTGCCGCACCTGGTGCTGGAACGCAATCGCATCGCCGAGGCCTGGCGTACCGGGCGCTGGGACTCGCTGGTGGCCAACGGGCCGGTCTGGCACGACCGCTTCCCCGGCCTTGAATTCGACCTCGACGCCGATGCCTTCGCCGGCAAGGACCAGGTCGCCGACTACTTCGAACGCTACGTGCGCAAGTACAACCTGCCGGTGCGTACCGGCATCGAGGTCAAGCGCGTGGTGCGCAACGGCGACCGTCCAGGCTTCACCATCGAAACCAATGAAGGCGTGATCCGTGCCAACCGCGTGGTCGCTGCCACCGGCCCGTTCCAGAAACCGGTGATCCCGGCCATTGCGCCAAAGGACGAGCGCCTGCACCAGATCCACTCCGCCGCCTACTACAACCCGCAGCAGTTGCCTGAAGGCGCGGTGCTGGTGGTCGGCGCCGGGTCTTCCGGGGTGCAGATCGCCGAGGAGCTGATGCGCGCCGGGCGCCAGGTCTACCTCTCGGTCGGCGCCCACGACCGCCCGCCACGTGCCTACCGCAACCGCGACTTCTGCTGGTGGCTGGGCGTGCTGGGTGAATGGGACGCGGAAGTCGCCAAGCCCGGCCGCGAACACGTGACCATTGCCGTCAGCGGTGCCCGTGGCGGCCATACCGTGGACTTCCGCGCCCTCGCCCACCAAGGCATGACCCTGGTCGGCCTGACCCAGTCGTTCGAAGACGGCGTGGTGCGTTTCCAGGACAACCTGGCCGACAACATCAACCGCGGTGACGAAAACTACCTGGCCCTGCTCGATGCCGCCGATGCCTACATCGAGCGCAACGGCCTGGACCTGCCAGAAGAGCCCGAAGCGCGCCAACGCCTGGCCGACCCGGACTGCGTCAGCAACCCGCTGCTGGAACTGGACCTGGCCAAGGCCGGCGTCACCAGCATCATCTGGGCCACCGGCTACGGTGTGGACTTCAGCTGGCTGCAGGTCGACACCTTCGACGCCAATGGCAAACCCCAGCACCAGCGCGGCGTGGCCCGCGAGCCGGGGGTGTACTTCCTCGGCCTGCCCTGGCTGTCGCGCCGCGGCTCGTCGTTCATCTGGGGCGTCTGGCACGACGCCAAGCACGTCGCCGGCCACATCGCCACCCAGCGCACCTACCTGGCCTACCGCGACCGTAACCAGCGCGACGCGGATCAACAGCTACACACCTCGATCAGCAACGTCAGCACCCTCGGAGCCCACTGATGCCTACCCATACCCGCATCCGCATGTTCAACACCAAGGCCACCTACCCCAACCAGACCTTGGACAACGACCTCTGCCAGGCCGTGCGCGCCGGCAACACCATCTATGTACGCGGCCAGGTCGGCACCGATTTCGAAGGCCGGCTGGTCGGTCTGGGCGACCCGCAGGCACAGGCCGAGCAGGCGATGAAAAACGTCAAGCAACTGCTTGAAGAGGCCGGCTCCGACCTGTCGCATATCGTCAAGACCACCACCTACATCACCGACCCGCGCTTCCGCGAGCCGGTGTACCGCGAAGTCGGCAAGTGGCTCAAGGGCGTGTTCCCGATCTCCACCGGGCTGGTGGTCGCGGGCCTGGCGCAGGCTGAGTGGTTGATGGAAATCGATGTGATCGCGGTGGTGCCGGATCAGCAGTAAGCACTGATCGCCACCGCAGTGTTCTTTTCGCGGCGGTTCGGGCAACCGAACCGCCGCGAATCGTTTACAGCTTCGCCAACTCTTCGCGACAGAACTCGACGAACAACTGCGCAGGCTTGGTCAACTGCACACGCTTGAGGTGCGCCGCCGCCAGCCCCGACAGCGCCACCGGCTCGGCGATATCCAGCGTCACCAGGCGCTTGCCATCGTAAGTGAAGGGTGAGTGCGGCCGGGTCACCAGCAGCGAAAAGCCGAACCCCTGCCCTACCATCCCCCGCACCATCTCGATCGATGGCGAGCTGAAGACGATGTTCGGCGTCAGCCCCATCTCGTTGAACAGGCTGACGAAGTAGGTACGGCTCGGCGCAACATCGAGCAGGATCATCGGCTCCGGGCAAAGGTCGCGCAGCGAAACCTGGGCCTGGCTGGCGAAGCGGTGCTTCTCGGGCAGCAGCACATAGGGCTTCTGCGGCGGCATCAGCGGCTCGGCCTCGATGGTGCCGTCCAGATCGTGGTCGTAGAGAAACGCCAGGTCGAAGGTGCCCGCCGTCAGCCCCTGGATCAGCTCCTGCTGCTCGCCGTCGCGCAGGCGGATATCCACACCGGGATAACGCTCGCGAAAACCTGCGATCAGCCGTGGCAGATAAAGCGGCGCGACAGTCTCGAAGCAGCCGATGTCGATCTGCCCGGCCACCGTATCGTTGTCGGCCAGGGCGTTCTGCTCGAACTCGTGGGACATCTGCAGCAGCGCCTTGGTCTTGGCATAGAAGCGCTTGCCGCTGGGGGTCAGCGACACGCCCTGGGCGTGGTGACGAATGAACAACTGCACACCGAAGCTCTCTTCCAGGCTCTTGATCGCGGTGGAGATCGACGGCTGGGCGATGTACAGCTGGCGCGAAGCCTCGGCAACACTGCCGGCCTCCACCGTGGTGACGAAGTACTTGAGTTGTCGCAAGGTATAGGAAGCCATGGGCACCTCTGGGGCGCCGTGGGCGGCGCGCGGAATTTTCCTCTCACCTTACCTTAGTGGCTGGCATGCGTGCGGCCAGTGCAGCCTAGGATTTGCCTGGGGGCTGAGCATATTTTTGCTCGCTTGTTGGCCGCCCCCAGGGCAACGGCCCCTCAGAACCCGACCGTCGCCGACAGCAACCACGTGCGCGGGGTCGACAGGGTCAGGCCGGTGGCGGTGCCGTCGGGAACGTTGGCCGAGGCCCAGTAGGTCTTGTCCAGCACGTTCTCGACGCTGGCACGCAGGGTGACGTCCTTGTCACCGAGCTTGAGCGCGTAGCGCGCGCCCAGGTCATAACGCTGCCAGGCGTCGATCTTCTGCCGGTTGGCGGCATCCAGGTACTGGTTGCCGGTATGGATGACGCGGGCGCTGAGGGTCAGCCCGTCGATGGCCGGCAGGTCCCACTCAACGCCAAGGTTGGCATTGACCACCGGCGCGCCGATGGCCCGGTTGCCATCGTTGCGGCCATTGGCCGTGCGTGTCTGCTCGGCATCGAGGAACATCGCTCCACCCAACACCCGCACCCCGTCCAGTGGCTCGCCGAACAGGCTGATTTCCAGGCCCTGGTTGCGCTGCTGGCCGTCGGCGCTGAGGTTGTTCTGGGCATCGGTGAAGTACGACGGTTTCTCGATGCGGAACAGGCTGACCGTGGTGCTGAAGCGCCCCATGTCGTACTTGGCGCCGACCTCCAGTTGCTTGCTGCGGTACGGCGCGAAGACCTTGCCGGCGTTGTTCGCCGTTTCCGGTGCCACCTGGCCCTGGGTCAGGCCCTCCATGTAGTTGAAGTACAGCGACAGCTGCTCGGTGGTGCGCCACACCAGGCCCATGGCCGGAGAGGTGGCGCGCTCGTCGTAGCGCTGGTCGGGCTCGCCGGGCTCGGAGCTGTCGACCTCGACACGCTGCAGGCGCGCGCCGAGGGTGAGCAGCACAGTGTCGTCAGCGAAACTCAGGGTGTCGGCCAGTGCCAGGCTCGACAGCACGGTGTTGGTGTGGGTCGGGTTGTCGTCGGACAACGGCGCGCCCGGTGCGGGCAAGGTCACCGGGTCGAACAGGTTGCTGACGCCGTTGGCGTAGCGTGCGCCGCTGTTGTCGAAGGTCAGGTCGAAGCGATTGAGGCTGATGTTGAGGGTATGGCCGACCGCGCCGGTGTTGAACCAGCCGCGCACGCCGACCGTGCCAGTCA
This sequence comes from Pseudomonas wayambapalatensis, assembly GCA_014268975.2. GTDB lineage: Bacteria > Pseudomonadota > Gammaproteobacteria > Pseudomonadales > Pseudomonadaceae > Aquipseudomonas > Aquipseudomonas wayambapalatensis. The sequence goes on from CP077096.1 coordinate 3,556,696, forward strand.
CCACGTCTTCCTCGCGCTGGAAGGCGCGCGGGCTGACGGTGAAGCGCCCGGCATCGTTGACCACCTGGACGGCGTGGCGCATGAAGTCGTAGTCGCCCTTGCGCGCCCCCAGGGCGCCCAGCAGCATCCAGTTGTCGCTCAGGTCGTACTCGCCGCGCACGGCGCCGAAGGTATCCTTGGCCCGAGAGTAGCTCCAGGGCTGGGCGAAATTGTGATGAATGTCCTTGGCATCCGGCACCTTGAGCCCTGCGGCAAGGCCGACACGCTCCATCGGCGCATCCACGTCACGCGCCTGATGGCCGATATCCAGCGACAGGCGGGTACGCTCGCCTTTCATGTCCAGGCCCAGCACCGTCGCCTCGCGGTCCATGTGCTGGTGATCCCACTCGGTGTCGCCGGCCTGGCGCACCGCGTTCAGGCGCACGCCAAAACGTTGCTCGTCACCAAAACGCCGACCGATGTCCAGATGACCGCCCCCCTGTCCCGCCGAGGCGTACAACGCGGTGAACTCGGTCAGCGGTGTCTGGCCAGCGCGCTTGGGCTCGATGTTGACCCCGCCGCCAATGCTGCCATTGGGCGCCAGGCCGCCCAGCAGCGCGCCCGGCCCCTTGAGGATATCGACCCGCTCGACCATCTCCATGTCGATCGAATAGGTCGGCAGCACGCCATACAATCCGCCGTAGGCCACATCGCTGTTGTACAGGCTGAAACCGCGCACGGAGAACTGCTCGAAGCGTCCACCTGCGGGGTTGGTGCTGCGCACCGAGGGATCGTTGGCGACGACATCGGCAAGGGTGCGGGCCTGCTGGTTCTGCAATATCTCGCGGGTGTAGGAGGTCATGCTCAGGGGCGTTTCCATGTAGTCGCGCTCGCCCAGCATGCCGAGGCTGCCGCGTCGCGACACCTGGCCGCCGGCGTAGGCGTCGCCTGCCAGCGCAGCGCCCTGGCCATGGACATTGGTGTCGGGCAGCACATGCGCGCCCTCGACCGGCGCGGCCTGGCGCACCAGGGTGAAGCTACCGGGCCCTGCCGAGACCAGTATCAGGCCCGAGCCCTGCAGCAACGCGGCGAAGCCCTCCTCCACCCCGTATTCGCCCGCAAGCCCCAGGCTGCTGCGCCCGGCAACCAATGCCGGGTCCACCGACAAACTGACCCCAGCCTGGCCAGCAAAGCGTGTCAGCACCGCGCCAAGGCTGCCGCCCGGCACCTGGTAGCTGCGCCGCGCTTCATCGGCCCAACCTGGCGCGGGCAGCCCCAGCGCAAGCAGCAGGCCAGCGCGCATCAGGTGCAGGGATAGAGGACGAAGCAAAGGGGTGCGGGACATCCGGAACGCTCTCAGGTCAGGGGTGGATACCCTTGATGACAAGCGGGCGCAAAAAAAGGGACAGGCTTCAGGCAATTTTCTTGCGAGGGGTCAGCGACACCCAGTAGCGGGTGCGGTAATGCACCTGAAGCGGCAGGCTCGCCGCCAGCAGGGCGAGAATGCGGTCGGTGTCATCGAGCTGGAAGGTACCGGTCACCGCCAACTGCTCCAGCGCCGGGTCCCAACGCAGCAGCCCGGGGCGGTAGCGATCCAGTTCACGCAGCAGATCGCCCAGGGGCTGGTCGTCGACGATCAACAACCCCTGCTGCCAACCCGGCAGTTGGGCGTCGAACGGCTGGCTGGCTGTCACCCCGGAGGCGCTCAGCATCGCCCGCTGCCCGGCCTCCAGGCGAACCGTCGGCCCGGCCAGCGGTTGCAGGCTGACCTGGCCACGTGTCACCGACACCACACAGCCCTGCGCACGCTCACGCACGCAGAAACTGGCCCCATGCACCCGCACCAGACCGTCGCGGGTCTGCACCTGCAGCGGGCCCACGGTGTCGAGGGCAATTTCGCCCTGCACCAGTTGCAGCCTGTGGCGACCTTCGGCGAAGTCCAGATTGACCGCAGTGCCGGTGTTGAGCTGCAACCGGCTGCCATCGGGCAGGGTCAAGCCGCGGCGCTCGCCCGTGGCGGTACGCAGGTCGGCACGCCAGTCGTCCAGCGGCAACTGCCGATAACCCAGCCAGGCCAGCGGTGCCAGTGCGCCGAAGCCCAGCACTTGCCCCAGCAGGCGGCGGCGATCCGGATCGGGACGGTCCAGGCAAGCCACCGCCAGTGGCGCCGGGACCTGGGCGAAGCGCTGACGCAGACCCTCGGCCTTCTGCCACAAGGCTTCATGGGCGGCACTGCGGGCTCGCCAGCGTTGCAGTGCAGCAGCCTGCTCCGTGTCGAGCTGGCCGGCATCCTGCAAGGCCAGCCACTGCGCCGCCTCACGGGCCAACTGGCGTGCACCGGCATCCACCGGGGTGCTCACAGGTCCACCAGCAGGCAGTGTTCGTATGCCTTGGCCATATAGCGTTTCACCGTTCGCTCTGACACCTCCAGGCGCCCGGCGATGCTGGCGTAGTCCAGCCCTTCGAGCTGCGACCAGAGAAAGGCCCGGCGTACCACAGCAGGCAGGCCATCGAGCAGGTCATCCAGGGCCTGCAAGGTTTCCAGCAGCAACCAGCGCTGCTCCGGCGACGGCGCCAGCGCCTCGGGCAGGTTGGCGAGGGCATCCAGATAGGCCTGTTCGAGGCTGCGCCGCTTGTAGTGGTTGACCAGCAACCGGCGCCCGACCGTCAGCAGGTAGGCCCGTGGCTCGCGCAGGCTCGGCACGGCGTTGCCCTGCTGCGCCGCGAGCACCCGCAGGAAGGTGTCCTGGGTCAGGTCCGCCGCAGTCCAGGCATCGCCCAGGCGCCGGTGCAACCAACCTTGCAGCCAACTGCGATGGTCGCGATAGAGGGTGTTGAAACTGGGTTCGGCTGCCGCGGCGGGGTCGGACATTCGGAGGCACGCTGAGGGAGGATGAGATACGAATGCGAGTGATTCTAATTATTTCTCATCCGCTCGCCAAGGTGCCCTGCTGTCATCCGCCCGCGAAGCGGCGGCTACGGCCACCGGCAAAATCCAATTAAACCCTCACCCACCTCCCCCTTCTAAACAGGTTGTGCCCACGGCACACCCTGCAATCAACAACACCTCGGAGGGGGACCCGATGGACGAACGATTTCTGCAGTTGCTGACCACCACCACGGTATTCGGCATCTCCATCCTCAACCTGCTGCTGGCCCTGACGGTGACCGTGATCACCTTCCTGGTGACGCGCTGGGCGCTGAGTTTCCTCAAGCGCCGTGCCCGCCAGTGGTCCAGCCATGACGGGCAGCTCAGCAGGCTCATCACCCAGGTACTCGAAGGCACCAGCAACTTCCTGCTGATGCTCGCCTCGCTGCTGGTCGGCCTTGGCGTGCTGGACCTGCCGGAACGCTGGCTGGACCGGGTCGGCAGCCTGTGGTTCGTGGTCGCTGCGTTGCAGATCGGCCTGTGGGCCAACCGCGCCATCGCCCTTGGCCTGACCCGCTACTTCGCCCGCCACGACACCGGCAATGCCTACCGCGGCAGCGCGTTAGCGACCCTGTCGGGCTGGGGCGCGCGGGTGCTGTTGTGGTCGGTGGTGCTGCTGGCGATGCTGTCGAACCTGGGCGTGAACATCACCGCCTTCGTCGCCAGCCTTGGCGTTGGCGGCATCGCCGTGGCGCTGGCGGTGCAGAATGTGCTGGGCGACCTGTTCGCCTCGCTGTCGATTGCCGTCGACAAACCGTTCGAGGTCGGCGACTTCATCGTCATCGGCTCGCTCGCTGGCACCGTGGAGAACATCGGCCTGAAGACCACGCGCATCCGCAGCCTCGGCGGCGAACAGATCGTCATGGCCAACGCCGGTATGATCAGCAGCACCATCCAGAACTACAAGCGCCTGCAGGAACGGCGCATCGTCTTCGAGTTCGGCCTGTCGTACGACACGCCCACCGAGGCGGTGAAAAAGGCCCCGGCGATCGTCGAGGAGTCGATCAAGGCCCAGGGCCAGGTGCGCTTCGACCGCGCCCACCTGCGCGGCTTCGGCAAGGAGGCGTTGGAGTTCGAAGCGGTCTACATCGTGCTCGACCCGGGCTACAACCTGTACATGGACATCCAGCAGGCGATCAACTTCCAGTTGCTCGAACGCTTCTCCAAGGTCGGCGCCAAGTTTGCCGTCGGCGCGCGCTCGATCAAGGTGACAGGCTTGCCGGAGGCTTCGAACCAGCTTACTCATGTCAGGGGACGGGACTCGCAGGGGAACTGAACGCCGCCCCCGGCGCTACAGCCGCACCCCGCACATCCCGGCAATGATCGCCAGCGCAATGGCCGCGCAGGCGATCACGCCACTGCGCCAGATCAGACGCACTGCCCGAGCCTGTAAACCGTGCGCCTGCATCACCATGCGCAGCCCAAGCAGCAGGTGCAGCAGTACCAGGAACACACCCAGGGCGTAGTGCGGCACCAGGCGGATGTTCCAGGGATCGAGCAGCACGCGCGCGCTCCAACGCCAGGCCAGATGCAGGCCGCTGACCACCTGGAAGACGAATGCCAGTACCAGCAGCGGTTCAATGAAGCCCGCCCGGTAAAGGGTACGGCCAAGGTCCATGACCTGAGCGTGCAGCTCGGGCCCGACCAGCCCGGTCAGATGATTGGCCAGGTGGAACAGCACGTACAGGCACAGAATCGCACCACTCACACCGTGGGCCACGCGCCAGCACACCAGCACCGCCATCAGTCGTACGGCCAGCGGGCTGCGGTTGCCCAGACGTTCGAGCAGCATCGCTCCAGCTGGCGTCGCTCATAGCCGGGCCTGCGTAGTTGGCTCCAGCTTGGGCGACTGCTGCAACAATCCTCGTGGCAACTGGAAACCTTTGAAAGGCTCTTGCGTTATAGGGTTGAAGGCCTTCTCCGCGTTGAGTCGATAGCGCATCACGCCGTCACCGGTCCGGAAGCTCAAGTCCACGCTGGTCGCGGTGCGTCCATTGAGCGAGCCACGGCTGAGCAAGCGGAACATCGACCAAGGCCCGCGGTACTCCAAGCTGCTACTGTTGCCGCTCTGCCTGAGCAAGGTCAGGTTGCTACGCACGTGCTGCCCCAGAGTATTAGGCCAGACGATACCGGTGATCTGGCGCGGACCATGGGTGTAGGAAATCAGCTGGCCATCAAGGTCCAGCAGACTGGTACGCTGGTTAGCGCTGAGCCCCAGCGGCTCAATGCTGAACTGCACGCTCAGGTTGCCACGCTGATCGAAGAAGGTTTCGCGGATGCGATCTGCTCGCTCCAACTGTTCGATCACATCGCTGCGAATCAACGACCGCCCTTGCTGGCCAGCCTGCAGGGCTTCGAGATTGTCCTTCAGGAAAACACGCAGGTACTGATCGTTGAACTGCTGCAGCCGTCCCTTCGGCCCGAAGAAGGCTTCAAAGTCGTCCAGCGAAGCATCGGGTGCCCGCACCACGAAGGGGTAACGCCCAGCCAGGCGCTGCTGGAAGAAGCTGTACACCTCGGCATCCCAGCGCCGCTCCAGTTCGCGCAGGGCTTCGATGTTGAGCACTTGTGCCGTTTGATCGGCCACTTTTCTAACCTGGTGGTTGATTGGCTCTGGCAAGCCGGTGGCTACGCGTTGCAAGGTGCCGATCGGATCGGGTCCTGTCATCGAGAAGCGCTGAAGTACTGCCTGGAGTGCTGCTTTGCCTCTGTCCGGACTGTCCTGCACTGCCTTGGCGTAATCATGAACAGCGGCAATGGCAGCAAGGGTTTCATCGTAATAGCTGGGCTTTTCACCCGTTGCCTGCAACATCGCGCTCAGCCCGGCAAAGGCACGCTGAATAGCCCACGCCTGTTGTTGCTCGGGCTTGCGGGTTATCGGTCGTAAGGCCTCAGCCTGCGCAACTGCATCTGCCTCCACAGCAGATGACAGCGAAGTATTGACCCTCACCGTATCCAATAGCCGATGCAGCGGTGCGGCTGGGCCGGTGAACTGCTGAAGCACCTCAACCCCATGATCCAGATCGCGGAAGTCGGCCACCGAGAAAGCATTCAAGGCACGCCGCCAACTGTCGATGAAATCGGCGCTGTACAAATTGCGCAGCCGTTCACCCAGCGCCTCTCGGTCTGCATCCGAGTAGTCGAGCTGGCCGCGCTCGCCCAGTGCCCACTCGTCGACCATGGCCATTTCGGCGAACCGTTGGCTACGCGGCTCGAAGTATTCTCTGAAGCCCTTGGCCGTAAGCATGGGTGCTACCAACACACTTTCACCATACCTGGCACCGACAGACGACTGATACACCACGTCGAAGGTCGGCCCGACCTGATGACGCAGGTCCAGGCCTGTAGGCAACTGCTCCCCCGCCTGCTGCTTGAGGCTCGCATAGACCCGCTCTGGCAGCGGCGCCTTGCGTAAAATCTGCTGCACCTCGGCGATTCGCTGGTTGTATTGCGGCAGTTCGGTATCGGCATACGCCATCGCGTACTTCAGATGCCGCATGAGGTCGCGTTGCAGTTGGCCCTGGCCAGGAAATTTTTGCTGCCACTGGCGAGCCATCCACTCCTCGACCCATTCGGATCGGCGGTTCTGGCGATCCTCCAGCATCCGGTATATCCGCAGGGCAGCCATCTGCTGTTCACTACCTGGCGGGGCCGCATCCATGGCATCGACTACCCCACTGGCCAAGGCCGGCAGGAAGCGTTTCGAGAGCAAACTAAGGTAGGCCTCATCGACACGCGGACCGATGGCACGCCCCTGATACAAACCTAAATCAGCCACACCCGGCCATGCGCCACGGTAGTCGCCAAATACCGACACCGCGTCTCGGATCTGATCCAGCGGCTCCAGCAGGTTGTGCCCGGTCGGGTCCAGTCGCTGGTCCACTTCGTGATGACTGTACTCCCGACTTTTGGCGAGCACGTTGGCGGCCTTGGCACCATTGATATCGAAGTAGCGTTGCCAACTGGCGATGGCGACAAGAAAAGCCAGTGCGCCCACACCCGTGCCAACCCAGAGCAACTGCCGCTTGCTACGCGCCACTCTGATATTGTCCCCGGCAAGCCCGGCTTCCTGATAGATGACGCGCCTGAAGGCATGCTGGATGAAGTAGACCAGAGCCTTGCCTTGGACCTTACCCTCGCGCAGCGGAAGTTTTGTCTTGTAGGGCTGGGCAGCCTCGCGAACGAATGCATTGAGCATGTCGCCTTGCTGCACTACCGAAGACCAGTACACACCACGCACCAGCGCAGGCGTGGTGAAACGGTCACTTGCCAGTGCTTCTTGCAGGAATCTCAGTAGTATCGGGCGCAGCCCAACCAGCTGGGCATGCAATGAGAAGAGACGCGCCCGCAGTGATGCATCGCCCAATGTATCGAGTCGGTCCAGCACCTGCTCAAACAACTGGCTGATCAACCGATCGTAGTGATCGCCATACTCGTCCAGCCAGGCGTCGAACGTTCCAATCGCATCCAGCTTGAAGGTGAAGCCCAGCATCTTTTCCCGCGCCGCAGCGGGAAGCCCGGCGTAAAGCTGATCGAAACCATCCAGTAGATCGAACTTGCTCAGTACCACATACAGCGGCAGGCGTGAGCCCAGTTGGCTGCTCACCTCGTACAGCCGCGCGCGCAAGACATGCGCCAGCGCGACACGTTGCTCAGGTGTGCCGTGCAACAGTGCAGGCAGATCGACAACCAGCAGCACACCGTTGAGGGGTCTCTGGCTTCGGTTGCGCAGCAGCCAGTCCAGGAGGTGCTGCCACAATCTGGCCGAAGTGGTGGGAGGTACTGGCACTGCGTCTGCTTCCTCGGCAGGCGAAGCGACCCCAGCCCCCTGGCTGATAAAAGCGCCTGGCGGATCGATGATCACCGCATCGTTGCTGATCCACCAACCGATCGGATAGGTCAGTGCTTGCACTGGTCGGCCACGCGCCCGTGCCTTGTCGATGCGAGTCAGAGAGAAACTTTGTTCGGTACGGTCGAGGAAGTTGGTCTTGCCTGCATGCTGGTCGCCCACTACCAGATACCAGGGCAGTCGGTACAACGCTCGTCGCCCACCGGCATTGTGTAGAAATCGCGAAAGCCCTTGGTCCAATGCCTTCTCTTGCGCTTGAACGAACGGCAACGTTTGATCCAGTTCGACGGCTGCTGCCTGATTGCGCTCTGCCTGCAGATGGCGAAAACGCCTGCGCAACACCACGAGCCAGCACACCAGGGGTATCAGCACAAGCACCAGGCTTGCCAGCCCTCGATGGGCAATGCTGGCCAACGGTCGCTGCTCGCGCCACGTCCATTGCGGACCGAGCCACCAGATGGCAACGAGCATCAGCACAGCAGCCAGCACGAGCAGCAGCGGCATCGCCAGGCCAATGCGCGTCACCAGCGGCAAGCCCCTGCGTTTGAGTTGCGTCCATAATTGCTTCATCAAGATTCCTGCTCCTTGCTCCGTTCAACCAGCAACTGGGGGGCGGCATATTGCTGAAGCCGCTGAAAAACCTCCGGCTCCCAGGCGCTGGCAGTGGTGTGCTGCATCGTCCGGGCAACGCTCGCGCACAGGTCCTGCGCCAGCCAGGACACCCCCCGCGCAGCCAGCAAGTCAGCAGCGATCACCGTGGTATGGCAGCGCTCCCGAGGCGTTCGCAGATCGGCCTGCATCCCTTGCAGCCTGAGCAGAACCGGTTCGACGCCACCGACTTCCAGTTGGCCGGTCAACTCTTCACGCAAGCTTGCAAACTCCTGAGCGCCTGCACCCTGATCGGATTGCCCTTGGGATCCCTTGAGCCAGGCCAGGCATTGGTCATCCACGAATACCCGGCCGTCGCTGAAACACAATTGCTGCAACGCTGGCATGCGCAGCACAAACCGCGCGGTGGCAGCGCGAATGGCCTCGGCCACTTCGCCCATCGCCAACCGGGTTGCGGCGGCCGCCGCGAGGAAACTGCCGCGAATCCAGTAAGGGCAAGCCGTCACACTTTTCTCGATCCGCTGCAGCAATGCCGCATCAACCGTCGTGCCCGCGATGGCCTCTTCATAGTCACCGGCAATATCCTGCGGAACCGCCATCAGCTCCGTTCGATTGTCCTGCCTGGTCTGCGGCGCGGCCTGAATATGTGCCCACAGGCCGAAGCGGCGTAGCTGGTAGCCGGTAGGGTCGTAGGGGTCCTGCTGATTGATGAGCTCGGCCATGCTCAGTACGGCACGCCGCGTTTCTCGCTCGTTGCCCAGCGACACGCGTGGCGTTGGCTTGGCAATGACTTGCGCCAGAGATTCAGGTTTGATGTTGGGTGCAGCAGCCGTAGGCGAAGACTCGCCAGCGCCGCTGGCAAATTCCAGGTGTTTGCCCAACACGTGCTCGAGCTCGCCCAGTGCCGCGGAATCCAACTGTGCGGCATCCTGTTGCTGTTGCAGACGCTTCAAGCCGTCCTCAGCCAGGGCGGCATGAGAGGCGTTGTAGGTGAAGCGGTCTAGTCGCGGCAGCGCCTCGATCAAGCGGGTGACCACGATGGTGACCAGCTTGCGCTTGCCCAGATAGCCCTTGGGGCCCGGTTTTGGATGAGCGGTTTCCCAATAGCGTTCAACCACACCTGCCAACAGCTCCAAGGTAAATCCCCAGCGCTGCCAGCAATCGGCGCGCAGCCATGCCGCGCTCAGGTGGGTAACGATTCGCAAATGCTTGCACTGCTGGGCCAAGTACTGCCGGGAAGCCTCTTCGATGTAGGTCCAGTCGATCGAGCTCTCCTGCAACCCTCCCAGCTTGACCATCTCCTGGTCAATGGCCTGGTATGTCTCATCCTCCACATCGAACAGGCCAGCCGGTGCCTGTGGGTCGATCGGCGCAAGCAGCCGGGCGATTTCTTCAGCCGAAACCTGTGCTACCAGCGACATGTCTTGCGCGCCTCATCGATGAGTGGGTCAAGCCCCTGGGCATCAAAGATCAAGCCATCGATGGCCGGGTTGTCGCTCTGGACGTGAATGCGGTGGGCGCCGATCAGTTGCTTGATCTGCTCGATCCCCGGCAAACCTCGACCAGCGTCGAGGACCTGACCGTTTTCCATTACCTGCCATGGTGTCGCGTTGGTATTGCGGCGTTCGCCCAGCAACTGCACCGTCACCCGGCCTACATCGAGCGGGCGTCCAACGACCAACTGCAACCTGGAGATGTTCTGCACACAGCTGATGACCAAGTATGGGGACGGCGTTGCCGATGCGATGGCGGGTGCGGATATCAGCAACCCCTCCCCTTCAGCGCTGAGGCGAAACGTCAGGTCCTCTGGCGGCCGACTCGCTTCATGAGCCAACACGCGGCGCACGGTGGGTGAGTCCTGCTCCGGCGCGGACCACCTCAGCGGCTCAACGCGAGCCGGTGTTCCTGCGGACTTGTCGAAACATGCCAGGCGCTCAAGATTGGACACGATCCTTGGGCAATCTCGATCAGCGTATGCAGGCATCGGCATACAACTGAGTAGCAGAGAAATCCCTACGCCGTATGTATTGCGCACAATCACTGACAATAACTTCCTGTTCTAAATCTGCACTTACCCGAGACCAGACCTGCGCACCGCTTAATTCCAGTCGCATCTTAAAACTGGCGAAAGCGTAGGCCATAAGCGAGAAAAACAACAAACAAATATTTAGTTACAAATTCCCGCTCGACCAATTAACACCACTCAATGCAAGGTTTTTAATGATGAAGTTACCGCTAACTATCAAAGTGAAAATTCGCCCCACACTTAGAGAACTTTCCTACAAGTAAGTTTGCAAAGCTCACGCATCACGGAAACTTCCTACAGACCAAGGATAGATTTTATGGCTAAGAATATTGGCTCAGTCGCGCCCAAGGAACGCATAAACATCAAATATGTTCCGGCCACTGGAGATGAACAAGCCGAAATAGAGCTTCCCCACAAGATGCTGGTCATGGGCGATTTCGGCCTGGATGACAACCGTGCGCTGGAAGATCGTCCTGTCATGCGCATCGATAAACACACATTCAACAACGTACTGAATGACGCGGACGTAAGCCTGGGCATGTCCGTGCCCTCCATGCTCAACGCGGCTCCAGGCACAGAGCTTGCCGTGCAGTTGCATTTCCGGTCGATCAACGACTTCGGGCCAGACCGGATCGCCCGTCAGGTACCGGAGCTGAACAAGCTGCTGGAGCTGCGCGAAGCCTTGGTTGCCCTCAAAGGGCCGTTGGGCAATGTGCCTGCGTTTCGCAAGCAACTGCAGCATCTGTTGAGCAACCAGCACGCCCGAAAGCAACTCGCCGAAGAACTGGACCTGGTGCTCGAAGCGCCAAAAGAAGACTGAGACAGCGGAGCGTCCCATGCCTAAGCAAAACAGCACTACCGTGGCCGTTGAAACAACTGTCGACACATTGGGCACAGCCAGCTTGCTCGACCAGATCATGGCAGAAACCAAATTGGTGCCTGCACAAGAGGGTTATCAGGTCGCCAGGCAGGGCGTCTCGGCCTTTATCGCCGAAATACTTAAAAGTGATGACCCAGATCAATTAATCAACAAACACCGCGTCGATCAGATGATCGCCGAAGTGGATCGGGTGCTCAGCAAACAGATGGATGCGATCCTGCACCAGCCTGAGTTCCAGCAGCTCGAATCCTCGTGGCGCAGCCTCAAACTTCTGGTCGATCGCACTGACTTCCGCGAAAACATCAAGCTTGAAGTCCTGCATGTCAGCAAAGAAGACTTGCTCGATGATTTCGAGAATGCTGCCGATATCACCTGCAGTGGAATGTACAAACACGTTTACACGGCAGGCTACGGTCAGTTTGGCGGCGAGCCGGTTGCAGCCATGGTGGGCAACTACAACTTCGGCCCCTCTTCCCCCGATATCAAACTGCTGAGTTACATGGCCTCCGTCGGTGCGATGTCTCACGCCCCTTTCCTCGCCGCGCCGTCCCCCGAGTTCTTCAATCTGAGCAGCTTCGAAGAGCTGCCCAACCTGAAAGAGATCAAGGACATTTTCGCCGGCCCACGTCATGCCAAGTGGCGTGCATTCCGTGAAAGTGAGGACTCCCGGCACGCGGCCTTGACCGGCCCGCGGTTCATGCTGCGCTCGGCCTATCACCCCCAAGAAAATCCCGTCCAGAGCTATCACTACTACGAGGACATCGACGGAAAACACGACAACTACCTGTGGGGTAACTCTGCCTTCCTGCTGGCCAGTTGCATCAACGACAGCTTTGCCCGCTACCGTTGGTGCCCGAACATCATCGGTCCGCAGTCCGGTGGCGCCGTCGAGGATCTGCCGGTGCACCTGTACGAGTCCCTCGGCCAGCTGCAGGCCAAGATCCCGACCGAAGTGCTGATTTCCGACCGCAAGGAGTTCGAGCTGGCCGAAGAGGGTTTCATCGCTCTGACCATGCGCAAGGACAGCGACAACGCCGCGTTCTTCTCCGCCAACTCGGTACAAAAACCGAAAAACTTCCCCAAGACCCCGGAAGGGCTGCAAGCGCAGACCAACTACAAGCTCGGCACCCAACTGCCCTACCTGTTCATCGTCAACCGCCTGGCCCACTACATCAAGGTGCTGCAGCGCGAACAAATCGGCAGCTGGAAGGAGCGCCGTGACCTTGAGTCCGAGCTCAACAAATGGATCAAGCAATACGTCGCAGACCAGGAAAACCCCTCTGCCGATGTGCGCAGCCGCCGGCCATTGCGTGCCGCCAGAGTCGAGGTATCGGACGTTGCCGGCGATCCAGGCTGGTACCAGGTGTCGCTCGCCGTACGCCCGCACTTCAAGTACATGGGCGCGAACTTCGAAATCTCCCTGGTTGGACGGCTCGATACGCAATGAGTGGATTTTTCGATCGCTTGACGGTGGATCAGTCCGTCTGCCGGGAGCCGTCCCGGCAAGAAAACGCCAGCCAAAAGTTCGCCGCCATCAAGCGTCACCTCGAAACCTTGCTCAACGCTCGCCAGGGTTGCTCGCAGAGCAGCCCCGAGCTGGGCTTGCGTGACTTCAATGGACACGACGCAAGCAGTGGCGACCTATTGCAGCAAGTGAGCGCGGACATCCGCCGCACCATCCTGCGCTTCGAGCCCCGCGTGCATGTGCGTTCGCTCAAGGCAGTGCCCGATTGCCACGCGCCGCTGGAGCTGCATTTCAGGTTGGACTGCCACGTGCAGGTCAACAACCACACGGAGCAGTTGCAACTGGAGCTGCTGGTCAACGGCCATAACCGCCACACCCGAGTGAGGTGACGCATGTCGCTCAAGGACAGATTCAGCGAAGAGTTGCGTTACCTCCATGAGCTGGGGAACGACTTCGCCGAAGACAACCCACAACTTGCACGATTGCTCGGCAAGGGTGGCAGCGACCCGGATGTCGAGCGCTTGATAGAGGCTTTCGCTTTCCTCACCGCCAAGCTGCGGCTCAAGCTGGAAGACGACCTCCCTGAGCTGACGCACCCCATGCTGCAACTGCTGTGGCCCAACTACCTGCGGCCGCTGCCGAGCGCCACGATCATCCAGTTCACGCCACGCAAGCAGGCACTCAGTCAATCCCAGCGTATCCCGAGGGGCTCGCGGTTGTTTTCCAAACCTGTGGATGGGGTGCCCTGCGAATTTCGCACCTGCACCGAGGTGGACATCCACCCGTTCGCGATCGAACAGGTACACGCTACCCAGACACTCGACAGCTCGGTGGTTCGGCTCGACCTGCGAACCTTGGCAGAGCGGCCGTTGAATACGATGAGCTGCCACAGCCTGGACTTTCACCTGAGCGGTGACACCCAGACCGCCCGCACTCTGTATCTCTGGATCGCTCAGTACCTCAAACATGTCAGTGTGATGATCAATGGTGAAGTTCGTCGACTACCCGCCAGTAGCCTCGCCTTCCCAGGCTTCAGGCCAGACGAGGCTTTACTGCCCTACCCGCAGAACGTCTTCGACGGCTACCGAATCCTCCAGGAATACTTCGTTTTCCCTGAGCGCTTCCATTTCTTCACGTTAACGGGGCTGGAGAAGATCTGGCCTGATCAAGCGGCCCAGCAAGTAGGCCTTGAATTTCACTTCTCCCGCCAGTTACCTGACTCACTGCGTGTCGCAGAAGCAGACTTCAGCCTGTGCTGTACCCCTGCGGTGAATTTGTTCGCACACAGCGCCGAGCCAATCGACCTGTCCAATGAGGCTGCCCAGGTCGAGCTCACTCCCAGGGGGAACGCGCGGCATGCCTATGAGATCTTCAGTGTCGACCAGGTAATCAGCACCCGCACGACAACCGACGGTAGTGCCGGCGAACACCTGCGGACCTTCCGCCCTTTCGAATCGTTCGCTCATGAGATCGAGCATGTTCAAGGGCGCAAGGCGCTGTACTACCGCTACACGCTCGAAGAGTCCCTGCGCGGTGATGGGGTCACGCACCGCATTGCCTTTGTGCGCGCGGACGCCAACGCCTACATCGGTGAGCTGGAAACCGCGTCCATCGACCTGACTTGTACCAATCGCGACCTACCGCTGGCACTGGCGATCGATGACATCAACGTGATATCCGAGGTGACGCCACCGCTTGCCAGCTACAGCAACATCTGTGCCCCAACCCGCCCGTATCGACCGGTGTTGGACGGCCAGTTGCAGTGGGCCCTGATCTCCAACATGTCACTGAACTACCTGTCGTTGCTTTCGGCTGAACCGCTCAAGGCGGTCATTCGCGCCTACGACTTCGCGGCGCTGCACGATATTCAGCAGACACGCACCACCCGCAAACGCCTCGATGGCATCAGGGATGTTCAAACAGAGCCATTGGACTGGCTGATCAAGGGACAGCCCGTTCGTGGCCTGCGCACACGACTGAAGCTGGATCAGGCGGCGTTCCTCTGCGAGGGCGACCTCTACCTGTTCGGTTGCGTGCTCGCACACTTCTTCGCCCTCTACGCCAGCATCAATTCCTTCCATCAACTGGAAGTGATCAACATCACCAATACCGAGCACTACACATGGCCAATCCAGACCGGCAAGCAACCGCTGATCTAGCCGACACGTTGCTCGCCGAGGCACACCAGTACAACTTCTTCCAGTTGCTGGAGCGCCTGCACGGCTTGCACGGTGATGATCTGGAACCGCGTTGGCCAGACAAAGCCACACGTCTGCGCGTGCGGCTTGCCTGCGACCCGCGGCTGACCTTTCCTGTTTCGGACGTATACAAAGCCGAGCGCATGCCTGCGGCGCAAGACCGCTACCGCGTCTGCACCACATTCATGGGCCTGCATGGTACGGACTCCCCCCTGCCGTCCTACTACCTGGAGCAGGTGGCGTATGAGCATGCGCAGGGTATCGGTGTGCGCCCGGCCTTCTTCGACTTCTTCAATCATTACCTGCTCAGCCTGTTACACCGCATCTGGCGCAAGTACCGCTACTACATTCGTTTCCAGCCGGGTGCTACCGACGGCTTCTCGCAGTACATCTTCGCCCTGCTCGGGTTGAATGATAAACAGCTGCGCGGCGACACAGCACTGCCCTGGAGTCGGCTGCTCAGCTTCGCCGGCGTCATCGCCAGCCGCAGCCGTGCGCCCGGCACTGTCGCCGGCATCATCGCCCACTGCTTCGACCTCAAGCAGGTGCAGATCCGCGAGTTCGAAACCCGCTTGGTCCCCACCACGACCCAGCAACTGGTAAGCCTAGGCCGCAGCAATGGCCAGTTGGGCAGTTCGTTCATGGTCGGCAGCCGCACGCGAACCCGCAGCAGCAAGTTCACCATCGTGATCAGTGAGCTCGACCAGAATCAGTTGCGCAACCTGTTGCCCAGCGGCATCAACTTCAATCGCCTGCGTGCACTGATCGACTTCCTGCTGCGCGACGGCCTGGCCTACGACCTGGAGCTGCGTCTCAAGCAGAACGCCCTATCGCCCTTTTGCCTGCACGCCAGCCAAGGCGCCTACCTGGGCTGGACCAGTTTCGTCGATGACCGCCACGGCCAGATCACCCCGGTTGTGCGGTTTCGGGGGCGCTCATGAGCACCTTGACCTTGAGCATCACCAACCTTGAACAGTTGCAGCACGACGTCACGGCACGACATCAGTTCGATCGCATCGGTGGCACCATCGGCAGCGCAGGGGCTACCTGGCGGATCAATGATCGTGAGGGGAACGTTGCGCCGGTCCACTGCGAGATTCGCTGGATCGAAGGCAGCTTCTGTGTCATCGATCACTGCCAGCGCACTTACCTGAACGACAGTCTCGACTGCGTGGGGGCGCTCACCGCCCGACGCCTGCTCGAAGGTGACCAACTGCGCATCGGCGCTTACCGGCTGCAGATTCAGCTTTCACAAGCGGATGTGCGCTCGCTGGAAGACCTGTTCAGCCTTGACCAGAGAACCTTTGATCAATGGCTAATCGATATACCCGCCCAGACCTGGCAATCGGCTTGTGCCACCCGCGAGGCCGTCGTTGAAATCTGCTCGGTCTTCGAACCTGGGGTTGGCAGCGATCCCTTGGCGGCGCTGGATACTGAGACAGGACCTGCGCAGCAGCCCCCCCTGGAAAGCCTGATTGCAGGAGAACGCCCATGATCCGTTACCCATTCGCAGCCGCTCTGCTGACGGCGCTGTTCGGGCTCTGCGGCTGCACTTCTCTGAGCAAGATCGGCCAGATCATCGTGGACCCCTCGGTGCCCGTCGGACCGCCCAAGGAACACCCGACCCAAGTCGCGTTCAGCATCAACGCCAGCCCGACGCTCAACGGCAACGCTCACAGCGTCGAAGTATCCGTCGAGCAGCCTGGCGCCCTGGAAGCGAGCCCCTACGCCGTCAGTTTGAGCGCTGGTGACCCGTACGCCTTGACCGAGAAAGTCGGGACCTTGCTCGAACATCTCCAGCAACAGTTCCCCGCCATGTCGCCAGTCACGATGCCAGTGGACGAGGACGACGACCTGCTGCGATCGCCCATGGAAGAAAGCACTCCTGGCAGCTACGACGACCCGGCCGTGGTCCTGACCTTACCCCACACCACCACCGTGGCCGCCGAGCCTGTCGCTACGCCCATGGCGATCAAGATCCTGCAACTGCGTGACGACTCGCTACTGCGCAACAGCGTTTACGAACTGCTGGACAAGGACCCGCCCAAGGCGTTGCGCAGCACCTACATCCGCGATGACGACTACCTGCTGCGACCGGGCCAGTTCAAGTTCATTCCCTTCGCGCCCATCGATCCCGAAACCCGCTTCATCGCGGTGATCGCCGACTACCGCAACCAGGAAAACGCCACCTGGAGTCAAGTGCTGCGCATTCCCCCTCGCGGCCACCAGATCATCCTGTCGGTGTTGCTCAACGACACGCAGGTCCAGCTCAAGGAGGAAGACTGATGCCACGCCAGACTACCTCACCTACTCA
Source organism: Pseudomonas wayambapalatensis (assembly GCA_014268975.2). Taxonomy (GTDB): domain Bacteria; phylum Pseudomonadota; class Gammaproteobacteria; order Pseudomonadales; family Pseudomonadaceae; genus Aquipseudomonas; species Aquipseudomonas wayambapalatensis. Next base: position 3,573,945 of record CP077096.1, read on the forward strand.
CGCTGACACGGAGCGCTCATGAGTTCACGCAACCCCGTACTGTGGCCCGAAGGCCTGTTCGTCAAACCGCAGCATTTTCAACAGGCGGCCCGGGCCAGCGAAGCAGCCCTGCACCAACGCCTGGGCAGCCTCAATGCGGCGTTCTATGGTTTCAGCGAACTGCAGTTGAACGACGAGTACCTGAGCCTGGGCAAGATCGCTATCACCCGTGCGCGGGGCATCATGCCGGACGGCACAGTGTTCGACATACCCGCCGACCTGCCGCCCCCGCCACCATTGGAAATCGAGGACGACGGGGCGAAAGACAGCGAGATCTACCTGTGCCTGCCACTGCGCACCGAAGGTGGCCGAGAGGTGAGCTGGCCCGACAATCCCGCCAATTTCCGATACTGCGCTCAAGCCGAGGAAATCAAGGACACCCACAGCGCAGACGGTGACCTGGTACAGGTCGACCTGGCAGTACCCAACTTGCAACTCAAGCGCAAAGCCGACGACAGCAGCGCCTATACCCGCTTGGCCGTGACCCGGATTCTTGAGCGGCGCCCCGATGGCAGCCTGCAACTGGACGAAGGGTTCTACCCCACCAGCGTTTCGGTACGCGCCATACCGGCACTGCAGCGCTTTCTGGAAGAGATCACCAATACGCTGCGCGAACGCGCACGCAACCTGGCCGCCCGCATCGGCGCTTCTGGGCAGTCGGGCATCGCCGACATCCGCGACTTCAACCTGCTGCAGGCGATGAACCGCTGGTGGCCGTGCTTCCAGCACCTGACCAGGCAAGGCCAGACCCACCCCGAGCAGCTGTATCTGCACATGAGCCAGGCCTGTGGCGAGTTCGTCACCTTCACCGACGAAACCCGGCTACCACAGGACTACCCCGCCTATCACCACACCGCATTGCGCACCTCGTTCAAGCCGCTGGAGGACACACTGCGCCGGGCACTGAGCACTGTGCTGCAACCCCGCGCCGTCTCGCTGCCATTGCAAACGTTGGAGTACGGCGTGATGACGACCACCCTGGAAGACCGTCGCCTGATCGACCAAGCCGACTTCATCCTGGCGGTACGTGCCAATCTGCCACCGCACACGTTGCGCCAGATGTTCGTGCAGAAGGCAAAAGTCGTCTCGCTGGAATCGTTGAATGAAGCGGTGCCGCTGCAACTGCCAGGTATTCCATTGGTGCCGCTGCCCGTGGCGCCTAGGGACTTGCCATTCCACGCAGGTTTCACCTACTTCGAACTGGACCGTCGAGGCCCAGCCTGGGCTGGCATGAAGACGTCCAGTGGCTTCGGCATTCATGTCGCAGGCGAGTTCCCAGGGCTTGAAATTCAGTTCTGGGCAATCAGGAGTGAATGAGATGAGAGATGGTGTTCACGACAGCCAGGATGGCAACAGGGGCCTCTTCGACGCGTTAGCCAACGCAGGTAGGGACGCCAAAAGATCCTCCGACAACATCGCGACGAATGCGCAGGCACAACCTGCTTTTCAAGGTTACTTCGCCGACCCAGACTTCCAACTGCGGGGCGGCTATGCCAATCCCATGCTGGATGCCGCCGCCCCCCTGTTCGGCCTGGTGATGCGCCTGCGCACACTGGATTCATTGCCCAACATCAAGGATGTGCATCAACAGGTGCGCAACCAGATCGACAACATCCGGGAAGAGATGCGCCAGCACGGTTACGAGCATCCTCAGTTGCTCGCCTACTCGTACGGGCTGTGCCTCTATATCGACGAAGCGGTCATGGACAGGCCCTGGGGTAAGACCAGTTGCTGGAGCCAAGAGCCGCTGCTCAGCATCTTTCATGACGAAACCTGGGGTGGAGAAAAACTCTTCACGGTGCTCGCGCGCCTGATGCAAGAACCCAAGCGTTATCAAGCCGTACTGGAGTTCATGTACTTCGCGCTGTGCCTGGGCCTGAAGGGCAAGTACGCCATCGCACCGAAAGGCGATGAGTCCTTGAACGCTTTGATCCACAAGCTCCACGGGATCATCCGTGAACTACGTGGACCAACACCGGTACATGTCTGCGATCCCTACACCAACGTGGCTCCACGCAACTTCCGCATGAACCGGCAATGGCCATGGTGGAGCCCACTGGCAATGTCCGCCGCGGCCATGGCTGCGGCCTACAGCACCTACAGCTACCGCCTGCACCTCATTACCACAGAGGTGCTGGCATCGCTCAACGGCATTTTGCAGCAGTAACCCGCCGACATCCGGCGTAACGGAACTCAACGAATTGACGAGGCAATGGCTTCGTTGACAAGCCCATCGTTTCCGATGGCCACGCCACCGTGTGTGCGCGTGCTCAATCCACATGGACGCAGGAGAAACTGCCATGCCAACACCCGCTTACATCAAGATCGAAGGCCAGACCCAAGGCAACATTACTGCGGGCGCCTTCACCTCCGACTCGGTGGGCAATGTCTTCGTCGAAGGTCACGAAGACGAGATTCTGGTACAGGAAATCAAGCACCAAGTGACCGTACCTACGGATCCGCAAAGCGGTCAGCCCGCCGGACAACGGGTACACAAACCGTTCATCTTCACCAGTTCGCTGAACAAGGCCACGCCGTTGATGTATCAAGCCTTGGCCAGCGGTGAAATGCTGCCCACCGTCGAAGTCAACTGGTATCGCACCTCGGTAGAGGGCAAGCAGGAGCACTTCTTCACGACCAAGATGGAGGATGCAACCATCGTTGATATCAATACGGTGCTGCCTCACGCACAAGACAAGGATAACGCTGATTTCACCCAGCTTATCGAGGTCTCGCTGTCATACCGCAAGATCTCTTGGACCCACGTGACTGCGGGCACCGAGGGTTCCGACGACTGGCGCAAACCGATCGCCTGATCTAACAGAAATGCCCCGGCAGCCATCGCTGCCTGGGCATTTCGTATCTCAGACGGCGGACAAGGATTGCTTATGCCTAGCCAATCTGACTTGCGTTACAGCTTTCTGCCACTTGCTGGCAAAGCAGAATTCGAAGTGGTTTCGTTCACACTCAAGGAGGGCATCAGCCAGCCGTTCACGCTCGAACTTCAGCTGATCAGCCACGAAAACGACATCGACTTCGGTCAGTTGCTCGACAAGCCGGTGTTGTTCACCATCTGGGAAGGTGAACGCCCTGTGCGCTACGTGCACGGCCTGGTCAGCCGTTTCAGCCAGGCTGAAAGCGGCTTCTACCGCACTTACTATCACGCGCTGGTCGAGCCGCAACTGGCCCGCGCCGACTTGCGTTCGAACTGGCGTATCTTCCAAAAGAAGACTGTGCCGCAAATTCTTGAACTGATGCTCAAGCGTCAGGGCATCGACCAATACGAACTGCGTGCCAGCATGGACCACCAGGTCCGCGAGTTCTGCGTCCAGGCCGGCGAGACGGACCTGGCGTTCATCGCCCGCCTTGCTGCTGAAGAAGGCTTCGTCTATCGCTTCGCCCACAGTGAGAAGCTGCACAACCTGATCATCACTGATCGGCTGCAATCGCTGGGGTTGATCAGCCATGGCGCCATCAAGCCCGAGGATGAAGACGAGGGCTTCTTTGATAACGACGAGCCTGTAGCCCCTGACAGCGTGCTGTACCAAGCCAGCAGCGGTGGCGACCAGCCTGTTCCCTGCTTGCGCCGCTTGAGCTACAGCGAGCAGGTGCGCACCGCACGCCAGGTTCAGCGCGACTACACCTTCACCAACCCGGCTTACCGCCAGGAACACAGGGCCTCCGGCCCCTTCCTGGAGCATCAGTCCAACGAGTACGAATATTTCGATTACCCAGGCCGCTACAAGCGCGATGTCGTAGGTAAACCGTTCACCGAAAACCGCATCACGGCACTGCGTCATGATGTACGACTGGCGCAAGTCGAAGGTGATGACGTACGCCTGCAACCGGGTTTGAGCTTCACGCTGACGGGTCATCCGCGTGATGACCTCAATACCCATTGGCGGGTGAAGGCGGTTACCCACAAAGGTAGCCAGTTCACCAGCCTGCAGGAAGAAGCCACAGGGATCGACCAGAGCACGCGTTATGAGCAGACCGCCGTGCTGGTCCCCGGTCGGACCGAATGGCGACCTTCTCCGCTGGCAAAACCGCGCATCGACGGCCCGCACATGGCCACTGTGGTCGGACCTAAGGGCGAAGAGATCTATTGCGATGAGTGGGGCCGGGTCAAGGTCAGTTTCCCTTGGGACCGCGAGAGCGAGAATAACGAGTTCAGCTCCTGCTGGGTGCGGGTATCGCAAGGCTGGGCCGGTGGCAGCTGGGGCTCGATGGCCATTCCGCGCATCGGCCAGGATGTGATCATCCAGTATGTCAACGGTGACCCCGACCAACCGATGATCACTGGCCGCACCTACTGCGGCGATCAACTGCCGCCCTACGACCTGCCCGAACACAAGACCCGCATGACCATCAAGAGCCAGACCCACAAAGGGGATGGTTTCAACGAGCTGCGCTTCGAGGATGAACTGGGGCGGCAGGAGGTGTTCATTCATGCCGAGCGGGATCAGAACAATGTGGTCAAGCATGATGAAACCACACAGATTGGAAATGATCGGTCTGAGCGTGTAGCGCGGGATGAGCAGATCAGTATTGGTCATGACCGACACGAGGAAGTGGGTAACGACCAAGGTCTGAAAATTGGGAGAGACCATCATCGTGAAACAGGTCGGGATGACCTGCTTCAAATTGGCCGCCATCGCATGATCACCACAGCAGAAGATCGTACGGAGCAGGTGGGTAACAACAGATATGACAAAACCACAGCGAATCACTCGATAGAGATTGGCGGCCATCTGGAGCAACACGTGGTCGGAAATGTCGAGCTACGGGCAGGACAAGCGATTCGCCAAGAAACGCAAGTCATAGAGCTCCAAGTGTCACAAAGCCTAACCATCAAGGCGCCGGGAGCAACGCTAACGCTTGACGGCAGCGGCATCACACTTGACGCCATTGCAATCAAAATCAAAGGCCCTGTAGCACAAAGTCCAACAGGAAGTACGCATAACCTAGCCATCAGTTCCACTCCAACGCCTGCGGAAGCCATCTGCATCAGCTGTTTGCTGAAAGCCATCGCAGAAGGTCGCAATGTCATTCGTATGGAGGGGGATCACGAATGAAAGACCTCTTCGTCGAAAAACTACTCCGTCCTCTACGACAAGCAGAAGGCTATCGACTTTCCGCTGTTCTTGAACTTTCCCAGCTAAGCACTGAACAGTTGGAAAGCCTCGCACAGCGGGAGCACGGAATATTGTGTCCGCTGATGCAACAGGATGAGCTCAGCAACCTGCGCCCGTTCGGCACCGGTCTATATGCAGCCAACACCGACGCCAACTTACAGAACCAATCCGACCTCTTCTGGCAGTTGAGCGAGTTCGCAGCCGATGCCATCTGCGGCTGGATCATCAGCTCGTTGCCTACTGCTGCGTTAGCCACTCACCTGGCGCAAGCCAACACAGTTCTGGCACCTGACGGCCAACGCTACTTACTGCGCTATCACACCGAACAATGCCTGCGGGTGCTGCATGCCCGAAAGGATCTGCCCAAAATCGTCGAATGGTTCGCTCCCATCCATAGTTGGTGGGTGCCTTATCCAGATGCCAATGAAGAAACCTGGTGCTGTTTGATGGGTGGCGACAGATCTGCAACCGAAGAGCTCAACGACCTAACACTAGACCCTGCGTGCTGGGAGGCGCTGGCAGGAGACCCACTTGAACATCGACTCGCCGATCAATTGAAAAGCTCACTGGCCGCGAGTGGGCAAGCTAAACAATGCCACAGCGTGCGCCTGGGTCGGGTACGCAAGTACCTCGCTGCCGCGCGAGAAGCAGGATTCATCGAGCAACAAGACCTGATCACCTATGTCACCTATTCAGCGCTGCTCGGCGACAGATTGACACTCGATCCCATTTGGCAGGCCGCTATGAAGGAATCACTCGAGCAACGACAGCCATTTGCTCACCGCCTTCAAACACATCTGCACCGCTTACTTCACTAGGACCTCTCATGCTCGATCTGGAGACGCTGCTTGAAATCAATCGGCAGAACTGCGAGGCACTGCAAGATCCTTTTTCAGTTGGGCCGGATGTCACATGTACACGGACCTTCACTGTGCTGCCATTACGCTATGCCGCCGTTGGCGGCAGTGCCCACCAGCGCCAACGATTACCTACCCTGCCTGAGCACCTGCGCCACCCTCATCGCGTCACTGCGTTGGGTCATGCCGATTACGCCATTCGCCCGCTCCGCGAAGGCTTCCTGTATGTCATGGAAAAGCGCAAACGCAGCGGGCGCTACAGCCTGCACCTACCCTATCGAATCTCCGCGAACGGGGCCCTGTCGCTCATCGACCCTGAACACACCGAGCCTCAACCGTCAGGTACCCACACCCTCCAGGATGTCGTGCGCAATATGACTTGGGCGTTCAAGGTTCAGGATCTCGACGATTTGCTTGAGCTTCGCCTGTTCTACAGCCCTGATCCTTTGACCCTCGCGGCACAGCGACAATTGCTGCGTCGACGCGACGCGCTACCGGCCGTGGATATAGCGCCCTTCGCCGGTCCCAGCTGTCCGACGCCCAGGCCTTACACGATACGTCATGACCAACTGGAGCTTGTCGCCGACTTTGCCGCCGAATCCAACGACGCGTTGCGCAGGCTATTGGACTCCCAGGTATTCAGTACACCCAGCATCAGCTCGCTGGCTGCGGCGCGGCAAGCACTGGCTCCTTTGGGCGACAGACCTGAAGCTCGGGGTGTCGCCATCGTGGTGGAGGACGCCATCGGTATTACTCAAGAACTCAATGCCTGGCGCAACGCCGGCATGGAACATCTCAAGCACTGGCTGGAAGCCAGCACCGAGAAAGCCGGCCCTAGTAACGAGCGCAAGGTTTTGGTCGCACAGGCATTCAGCGAATTGCATCAGCAATTCACTGAGCGCAAAGTCGCCGCGCTGGTCGATCACCATAAAGAGGCGATGCGCGCTTATCTCGCCCGCAGCGACCAGGGTGTTCACCCGCAGATGGCCGATTGGTGGGCGCAGACCAAAGAGGACATTCTCGACAGCGCCAGTGAGTTAAAAAGGCAGAACCTTGAGACCCGTGCGAGAAACGGCGAATTTGCAAAGCATTTCCAAGAGCGCTACCTGTCAAAGGTCAACCTGCAAGGCATGCATCAACACCTTGACATGTTCGATGCGCAGAGCCTCGAAGCACAACGTCTTGCCGAGTCCAGAGCGGCAGATCACCTCACGTGGTTGAAGTCCCCCGAGCTTCTGAAGGCGCTTGCCCACTACGACGAGAACGACCTCGCCAATGGCCTGTGCTTTGCGCAGCAGACGGGGCTGTGCGTGGTCGGCCTCGAAGGCGTGCCCGCCGGCGCAGAGTTACTTGCCCAATGGTGGCGCGCCGACAATATCTCCCCCGACAACTTGGCGCTGCGCTCGTTTGTCTTCAACCAGCGCGCAATCGCCGAGGTGCTTGCGCAAACACGCACAACGCTGGACGCACTGCCGCAGGGTGACGATCCTTTGCAGCAACTGGATACAGCGCTCAAACAAGCCAAGGAACTCGCCGCACACTTCAGCCAGGTCGATAGCCATCTGGACCTGCTCGCGCAACACAGCCCCGCCAACACGGCCGGCGCGCTGGCCTGGCTCGGGCAATTGGGGCGACAGAGCTTGTCAGTGGGCGCCCCTGGCAGCGCCGATCGCTTGCTGTACCGACGCCTGAGCACCTACCTCATTGCCTCACTGGGTGAGCAAGCACTGAACCTGCGGTTGAGTGAGCAGGCGCTGGATGGCCAAACCCCGTCACGCGGTCGCGTTGCAGCACCTGTCGTGCGCCGCCTCGACCGAGCTTATGTCGAGACATTGCAAGGCGTACACGGCAATCAGTTCTATCGCCTGCGCGTGGCCAGTGCGCTACTTCTGCTGGAAGCGGGGTTGCTGCTGTTACAAGGAAGAAAAGATGACAAGAACCGACGCTTCTGGAGTGAAGTGACTGCGGCCGCATTGACCAGTGCGGCCGCAGGTATGGAACTACTTGCAGTGGGTACTGAAGTGACGCTCAGAGGTGTTGGTGAGAACAGCGTCACTGCGCGAGGTGCGCAAGTTAGTTTGGGACGTTATCGACTGTGGGGGGCCGGGTTAGCGGCGGTGGGGGGGATTGTCAGTATTACGTGGGACCTCTCCGACGCGACAGATGCGAGTGATAGATCCAAATCGCTACCAGCACTAGCCTACAGAATGAGGGCGGTATCTACCATTGCCCTGCTATTGGGACAAGGAGGAATAGCGTTTTCACAGGCTAGTGCGCTTTTCCATTGGCTGTCGGTCAGCGCACGCACTTTAGGTACCCGTCAATTTAGCGCGATCTTGTCAGGACTATCTGCACGATTGGCGGCGAACAGAGTTGCCATGCTTTGGCTTAGTCGTTTGAGTTGGATTGGAGGCGCCATCATGCTCGCTACCAGTATCGCCTTATTGATTCTCGATGAAAACGCGCTAGAAAAATGGTGCAGCAAATGCTGCTTCCGCCTTCAACTATCTCACAAAGGTTACGCCAAGGATGCAGAAGAACTTGAGGCTTTGTTCAGTGCGATAAGTGAGGTCATATAATGTATTTTGTTGAATGGCTCACATGGCTTGCCTACATTGATCCAAAAGAAGAGCGCGATGCTTTTGAAAAGCAACATAAGAAAGTCAAAAGAAAAGCCTTATACGAAAGCGATGACCTGGAAATGCTCGAGTCCGCCAAAAAGCCTGCCTGCAACACACCCAAAAGTCGTGGACCAGTATATATTTATAATGAGCACATATTGGAAATGCGTAGCGGCATGTGGGAAGATAAGCGAGGTCTAATTAGCATACTGTCTCTCACTATAATATTCATGATAATGAGCGACGCATATAACGCGATAAAATCCATAAGAATCTTAATACCACTCACTCAAAACTATCAAGGCGAGCCCTATGGCGAACAACTTTTCCTAGCATCATTTTTCCTAACCATGGGCATAGGCACATTATGGCTTTACTTAAAATTTGGGCTTCGCTTCACACGATTCGAGATGTTCACATCCCGCCACTTGCTGATACGTTTCAACCGCACTACCCAGCAAGTCTACCTGCATCGCCCATCGTACTGTGGCGGCATCGTCACACTCCCATGGCGCGGTGTGACGTCTAGTGGCTCGGATAAAAAATACGCCACTGCCGGTAGCTTGGGCCTTCCTTTGGATCTCGTGTGGCCACCCTCGTTCGCCGGCGCACTTCATCCCGAATTCATCTACGTAGGCAAGGCCGCCAACAACTTCACGGAGCTGCAAGACGAATGGGAGTTCATCCGCCGCTTCATGGATGAGGGACCAGAGGGTTTACCGCGCCCCCGCATCACCTCGCACTTCCCCTGGCCCTGGCAAGCCTTCACACCTCAATTCGAAGGGCTGACCCGCTACTTTCGTACCTCCTCTCGAATCACCAAGCTCGGCCTGGTCTTGATCTCGCCCGCCTTCCTGATCATCGGAACCGGTCACTGGCTGAGCCTCATGCTGTGCTGGAAACCGCGCTGGCCCAAGATCATTCGTGAAGCCGGCCTACCCGGAAAGCCCGTTCCGCCATTCACCACCCTTGACGACTATCCACCGGCTATCCAGGAACGCTTGCGCGAAAACGCGTACCTCTGGGCTGCGCGTCCAGGCAAGCGGCCGGAGAGAAAGAAACGCACCTCTGCGCGTCAGCGAAAGACCGAAGTGGAAACCTCGACCGTCGAAAAGGATATCCCCTATGAAATCCATCGTGCTGATCGGCCATAAACATGATTGCCCCCTTCATGGTGAGGGCGAAGTCATCTCCGGCACCTCCAGCCTCACAGTGAAAGGCCGAGCGGCCGCGCTTGCAGGAGACCGCATCAGTTGCGGAGCCATCATCGAAACCGGGACTTCGAGCTTTCACATAGAGGGCAAAACAGTCGCCCGCCAAGGCGACCGTACCGACCATGGTGGCGTGCTGATAGAAGGTGACCCAGATTGGCAAATCGCATGAAAACGTGCCCTGGCAGTCATCGCTGCCTGGGCATTTCGAATCTCAGACGGCGGACAAGGATTGCTTATGCCTACTAGCCAATCTGACTTGCGTTACAGCTTTCAGCCACTCGTTGGCAAAGCAGGATTGGAGGCACCATCGTGCTCGTTAGCAGTATCGCCTTAATGATCTTCGATGAAGACGCACTAGAAAAATGGTGCAACAAATGCTGTTTCCGCCTTCAACCATCCCACAAAAGTTATGCCAAGGATGCAGAAGAACTTGAAGATCTGTTCAGCGCGATCAGCGAGATCATATAATGTACTTTGTTGAGTGGCTCACATGGCTTGCCTACATCGACCCAAAAGAAGAGCGTGAGGCTTTTGAAAAACAGCATAAAAAAGTCAAAAGAAAGATCACATATGAAAGCGACGATCAGGAAATGATTGAGGCCGCCAAGAAGCCAGCCAACAACAGCCCCAGAAGTCGCGGACCAGTCTATGTTTACAACGAGCATATATTAGAAATGCGCTGCGGCATGTGGGAGGATAAACGGGGACTAATAAGCATAATATCCCTTGCATTTATAGCCTACTCATTAGTGAACTTTGCGATTGCTTTAGAAGACATAAAAAGCCTCATCAGCCTATCACTCAACTACAACGGTGAGCCCTATGGCGAGCAGCTTTTCATGGGTTCACTCTTCTTCACATTGGGCGTAGGTGCATTATGGCTTTACTTAAAATATGGGCTCCGCTTCACGCGCTTTGAAATGTTCACCTCTCGCCATTTGCTGATACGGTTCAACCGTACCACCCAACAGGTCTACCTACACCGCCCAACGTACTGTGGCGGAATAGTCACACTCCCTTGGCACGGTGTCACGTCCGGTGGCTCGGATAAAAAATACGCCACCGCCGGGGGAGTAGGCCTTCCTTTGGAGCTCTTATGGCCACCCTCCTTCGCCGGCGCACTTCATCCCGAACTCGTCCACGTAGGCAAGGCCGCCAACAACTATACGGAGCAGCAAGCCGAATGGGAGTTCATCCGCCGCTTCATGGATGAGGGACCAGAGGGTTTACCGCGCCCCCGCATCACCTCGCACTTCCCCTGGCCCTGGCAAGCCTTCACACCTCAATTCGAAGGGCTGACCCGCTACTTTCGTACCTCCTCTCGAATCACCAAGCTCGGCCTGGTGAGGGCAGATAACCAAGGCTTGCCTTGGTTATCCATTGATCAGCGGCTGAAAATCAGGCTTTTCGGTATCTCTAAACCGCCCATTTCCGGCTGATGAGCAACTTGTTCGGAGTTTCCCTAACTCATCAGCAAGCCGCCCGGCCAAGCTCAAGCACAGTTAATGCCAGCCTGGCAAGGCTAGCGTCTGGGATTGCCCTAACCTCTCGACACCGTAGCCGCGCTCTGTACTCCATCCACCAAACGCACGATACCTAGCGGATTAGAGTCCTTTAGCGCATCCGGCAACAATGCATCCGGGTAGTTCTGGTAACACACCGGCCGCAGGAAGCGGTTGATCGACAGACTCCCCACCGAGGTACCGCGCGCGTCCGACGTCGCCGGGTATGGCCCGCCATGCACCATGGCATCACACACCTCGACGCCAGTGGGGTAACCGTTAAGCAACAAACGCCCCGCCTTGCGTTCAAGCACCGGTACTAATGGGGCAAACGCCTGGAGGTCATCCGGTTCGGCGATCAGCGTTGCCGTGAGCTGGCCATGCAATGACTGCAATACTTGCAGCAACTGCGCTTGGTCAGCCACCTCCACCAGCACGGTGGCCGGGCCGAACACCTCCTCCTGGAGCAGCGCGTCTCCCAACAACAGCAACCGGGCATCGGCCTGGAACAGCTGGGGCTGAGCCCGCTGCCCTTGCTGGGATGAGCCGGCCAGGTGGTGAATGCGGGGGTGTGCGTGCAGGGCCGCGACACCGCGAGCATAATTGGCGAGGGTGCCAGCGTTGAGCATGGTCTGTGCCGGCTGCTCGGCCATGTGCCCGGCAAGGTGCTCGACAAACTGCGAGAACGCCGGAGAGCGAAGGCCGATGACTAAACCCGGGTTGGTACAGAACTGTCCGCCCCCTTGCACCACCGACGCCACCAGGTCCGCCGCGATGCCTTCGCCACGTCGAGTCAGCGCGCCTGGCAATATGACCACCGGGTTGATGCTGCTCATTTCGGCGAACACCGGAATCGGCTGCGGCCTGGCAGCGGCCAAGTCGCAAAGGGCACGGCCACCCTTGAGCGAGCCGGTAAAACCAACGGCCTGAATCGCCGGGTGCTTCACCAACTGCTCACCAACGCCCCCTCCAAAAATCATGTTGAAGGTGCCATCAGGCATGCCGGTGCGTTGGGCCGCCCGCACGATGGCATCGGCCACGCACTCGGCAGTGGCCATGTGCCCGGAGTGCGCCTTGAACACCACAGGGCAACCCGCTGCGAGCGCAGCGGCGGTATCGCCACCTGCGGTGGAAAAGGCCAGCGGGAAGTTGCTGGCCCCAAACACCGCCACCGGCCCAACGCCGACCTGGCATTGCCGCAGGTCCACCCGTGGCAACGGCTGGCGATCGGGCTGGGCACGGTCGATACGTGCCCCCAGCCACTCGCCGCGGCGCAGCACCTGGGCGAACAGGCGCATCTGGTTGCTGGTGCGCGCCCGCTCGCCCTTGATGCGCGCTTCGGGCAAGGCTGTTTCGCGGCACACCAGGGCAACGAAGGTGTCATCCAGCAGGTCGATTTCTTCGGCTATGGCATCGAGAAACGCGGCCCGCCGTTCGGGTGGCAAGTGCCGGTAGGCAGGGAACGCCGCCTCTGCAGCCTGCGCAGCGGCGTCCACCTCGTCAGGGGTGGCTTGGGTAAACCGGTAAGGCAGCGTTTCGCCAGTGCTGGCATCGACGCTGTACAGTGCCACGGAACCAGCAGCACTGCGGGCCCCGGCGATGTAGTTGTAACCAAGTAGATTGGGCATAACGACCTCTTCAACCTCAGAGAATGGCAACCGACCCGGGCACTCTCGGTGCTTGCGCCTCGACAATGCCATTGCGCAGTGGCGCGCCGAACTCGGTGATGGCAATTTCAAAGGTATCGCCCGGCGCGGCCTTGATGCCGTCGGCAAACGACAGCGTGGCCGTGCCGAAGTAATGCACGTGCACATCACCCGGCCGCTGGAACTGCGCGTACTTGAAGTGGTGAAATTCCAGGTTCTGCAGGCTGTGGCACATGTTCTGCTCGCCAGACAGGAACTCACGCTCCCACAGCACCTTGCCATCACGCCAGATGCGGCTGCTGCCTTGCAGGTGCGCCGGCAGTTCGCCCACCCGCAACTCCGGGCCATAGGCACAGGCGCGTAGCTTGGAATGGGCCAGGTACAGGTAATTGCGCCGCTCCATGACATGGTCGGAATACTCGTTGCCCAAGGCATACCCCAGGCGGTGGGGCGTACCGTCATCGCCGATCACGTACAGGCCCACCAGCTCGGGTTCCTCGCCGGCATCCTCGGCAAAAGCCGGCAGCGGCAGATCGGCCCCGGGGCGCACGACGATGCTGCCATCCCCCTTGTAGAACCACTCCGGTTGCGCGCCAACCTCACCCGCTGCCGGCTTGCCGCCTTCCAGGCCCCATTTGAAGATGCGCATGGTGTCGGTCAGCGACGTTTCATCCTGCTCGCCATGCTGGTGCATCTTATCACGCGTCGCCGCGCTGCCCAGGTGGGTCAGGCCGGTGCCACTGACCAGGCAATGGGCCGGGTCTTCGTGGTCCAGCGGCGGCAGTACCCTGCCCGCTTCCAGCAGCTCGGCGTAGTCGGGGCCTGGGTCAGTGCCACGCGCCAGCACTTGCTGAACCAGGCCATGCCCGGCACGGATTGCCGCCAGGGCAAGCTCACGGGTGCTGGAGGTTGCACGTACCGGGTGCACCTGGGCACCTTCCACCACGCCCACCCGGCGCTGGCCGGCCACGTCTTCGAATTGAATCAACCGCATGTGTCACTCTCCTTGCCTGGCCGGGGCACCGCCGCGCCGGGGTGCCCCCGCGCATTCATTCGATGATGTTGAAGTCCGAGAGGTACTCTTCGGAAATTTCCAGGCCCAGGCCCGGCTTGTCGTCGTCCAGCTGGATATAGCCGTTGACGGGCTGCGGCTCGCCCTTGAACACGTAGTAGAACAACTCGTTGCCCACCTCTACGTCGAACACCGGGAAGAACTCGGCCATCGGCGAGGCGGTGCTGGCCATGGTGAGGTGGTAGTTGTGCATCTGCCCGGCATGGGGAATGACCGGCACCGACCAGGCTTCGGCCATGGCGTTGATCTTGCGCGCGGCAGTGATGCCGCCGACGCGGTTGGTGTCGTACTGGATCACGTCCACGGCGCGGCGCTCGAGCAGGTCCTTGAAGCCATGGCCGGTGAACTCGTGCTCGCCGCCTGAAATCGGCATGATGCCCATCTTCTTCAGCTCGATATAACCTTCGATGTCGTCGGCGATCACCGGCTCTTCCAGCCAGCGCGGCTCGAATTCGGCCAGTTTTGGCAGCATCCGGCGGGCATATTCCAGCGTCCAGCCCATGTAGCACTCAAGCATGATGTCCACGTCGGGGCCGGCCAGTTCACGCAGGGCGCGCACTTGCTCGATGTTTCGGCGCATGCCGGCCGGACCGTCCTTGGGGCCGTAGCCAAAGCGCATTTTCAGGGCAGTGAAGCCTTGGTTGAGGTAGCCCTGGGCTTCTTCGAGGAAAAGGTCGAGGTTGTCATTGGCGTACAGCTTGGAGGCGTAGGTCCAGATCTTTTCCTTGGTGCGGCCACCCAGCAGCTTGAACACCGGCTTGTTCACCGCCTTGCCCATGATGTCCCAGATCGCCAGGTCAATTGCCGAAATGGCGGCCATGCCAATGCCCTTGCGGCCCCAGGCGTGGGTGCGGCGGTACATCTTTTGCCAGATGTACTCGCTGTCGAACGGGTCTTCGCCAATGCAGATCGGCGCCAGGTACAGGTCGATGATTTCCTTGGCCACCCGTGGCGCCAGGGCGCAGTTGCCGATGCCGACGATGCCGGTGTCGGTTTCGATTTCAACCACCAGCCAGCCGTGGAAGCGGAATGAGCCCATGGCATCGCCACGCTCGAACAGGATGTCGCTGGCGTTGGTGCAGAAGTGCGCCTGGGGCGGCACGACCTTGCCTTTCCATTCAAAAACACGGGTACGAACGGCTTTGATTTTCATGCTTGCAGGTTCCTTTCAATAGAGCGTGTTGATCAGCCAACCTGCGCCGGCTCCAGCGCGGCAGGCGTGGGTTTGGAGAATTTGAGCCGGGACAGCAGCCAGGCGCCCAGCACACCCATGATCGCCAGGGCGAACATGCCCGCACGCGGGTCGGCGAACAGGGTTTCGGTGAGGGTCTTGAGGTTCGGTGCCACGAAGCCGCCGAGGTTGCCCAGCGAGTTGATCAGGGCGATGCCGCTGGCGGCGGCCGCGCCGCTGAGGTAGCCGGTGGGCAAGGTCCAGAACAACGGCTGCACGGCAACAAAGCCTGCGGCGGCGAAACAGAACGCCAGCACCGCCAGTGGCAGGCTGCCGGCCAGTGCCGAGGCAGCAATGCCCGCCGCGGCCATGGCCAACATGGCCACCGCCAGTTGGCGATGCTGGCCGGTGCGGTCGGCATGGCGGGTGACCAGGCGCGTCACCACCAGGGCGCAGGCCCAGGGGATAGCGGTGTACAAGCCCACGCTCAGGCCCACCTGGCCGTCGAGGAAGCTGGCGACGCGCGTCGGCAGGTAGAACACCACGCCGTACACGCTCATCTGCACGGTGAAATACACCAGGCAGAACTTCATCACCTGGGCGTTGCGCAATGCGCCCAGGAAGCCGTGCGGGCCTTGGGCCTGCTTTTGTGCATCTTCTTCGGCCAGCTGGCTTTCAAGTGCATCCTTTTGCGCATCGCTCAGCCAGCGGGCGTGGCGTGGGCGGTCGACCAGGTAGAAGTAGGCGGCGATGCCAACCAGCGAGGCCAGCAACCCTTCCACCACGAACAGCCACTGCCAGTTGCGCAGGCCGAACACGTCATGAAACTCCAGCAGCCAGCCCGACAACGGGCCGCCCAGCACCAGCGCCAGCGGCAGGCCAAAGTAGAACAGGCCCAGCGCCTGGGCGCGGCTGCGCTGCGGGAACCAGTAAGTGAGGTAGAGGATGATGCCGGGGAAGAAGCCGGCCTCGGCAATGCCCAGCAAGAAGCGCAGTACGTAGAAGGTGGTGGCGTTGTCGGCAAACATCATCGCCGCACTGACCAGGCCCCAGGTGACCATTATCCGGCACAGCCAGACGCGGGCGCCCAGGCGGTGCAGCATCAGGTTGCTGGGCACTTCGAAGCAGGCGTAGCCGATGAAGAAGATACTGGCACCGAAGGCGAAGGCGACGTCGCTCAGTCCGGTGTCGGCCTGCAGGAAAGCCCGGGCGTAACCGACGTTCGCGCGGTCGATGAAGGCCAAGACGTACATCAGGATCAGAAAAGGCAGCAGCCGCGCGCGGCTGGTGGAAATGGCCGAAGCCAGGGAGCTGGCGTGATCGCTCATGGAGGTGTCCCCGCTGTTGCCCTGTGTGCCCCGAGACGCTTTGGGGCGGGCTTTTTGTTGTTGGTGTTGGGGCGACTTTAGAGGGGGCAGGCCTGACTGGATAATCACTTATGCGTATCCATCGATAGCCTGGGGTAATACCTTTTTACGGTTCAGGGGTGGTGGGGTTATCGCCTTTGAGGCCCAGAAAGCGTGTTGCATGTGCTTGCCCCGCGAAGAGGCCAGCACAGGCAACACAATCCAGCTGGCCCTGTGACCTACAACAGTTTCAGGGTATACGTCAGAATCAGCCGGTTCTCATCCACATCGGCCACATGATTGGAACGCACCGCCGCATTGCGCCAGCGAACGCCCAGGTTCTTCAGCGGCCCGCTCTGGATCACATAGGTGACGTCCAGGTCGCGCTCCCACGCTTGCCCATCGCTGCCGCCTGCCACCTGGGCGTGATCACCGCTGGCGTAGCGAGTCATAAACGTTAAACCCGGGATGCCAAGGGCAACGAAGTCATAGTCATATCGCACCTGCCAGGAGCGCTCACCCGCCGTGGTGAAGTTGCGCACCTGGATGTCGTTGACCAACGGCGTGCTGGTACCCGCGATGTAGACCATCCCGTTGTCGCCATACATGCGCTGGTAACCCGCGCCAAGGGTATGCCCGCCACGCTTGGCACTGACGAAACTGGTGAGGGCGCGGTTATCCAGGTTGCCCAGGTCGGCGCTGCCCTCTTCACGGGTGCTGAACCAGCCCACATTGGCGGCCAGGGTCCAGTCACCCAGTGGCTGCTTGTGGCTGAAGCTGTAGTAGTTCTGCCGATAAATGTCCTGAAGCCGGGCCTGCCACACGCCTACCTGGGTGCGCTCGGCATTGAAACGGTAATCGCCGCCCACATAGTTGAAACGGTCGGCAAACACACCACCGCGGCCGTCGACCGACAAGTCTTCATGGTTGGTGGAGTTGCGCTGGCTCAGCGAACGCATCTGCCCGGCCTGCAGGTTCAGGCCGGCAATTTCCTTCGAACTCAGCATGCCACCCTGAAAGGTCTGCGGCAGCAGGCGGCCGTCGTTGCGCAGCAGGATCGGCAGCTCGGGCATCAACTCGCCCACCTTCAGTTCGGTCTTTGAAAACCGCAGCTTGGGCGCCAACCCCACCCGCGAGAACTCATCCGCCGCCCGGCCATCATCGTGCCGGGGCAGTAGCCCCGAGCCCCTGCGCGCGGGGCTGCTGTCGAGCTTCACGCCCAACTGGCCAAGCACGTCGACGCCCACACCCAACGGCCCGGCGGTGTACCCCGAGTTGGCTTGCAACAAAAAGCCCTGAGCCCACTCTTCCTGCTTCGACTGCGCCGCGCCGGGCTGGCGAAAGTCACGGTTGAAATACAGGTTGCGCAGGCCCAACGTGATGCTGGCATCGTCGATAAACCCTTCGGCACTAGCGATTTGTGGCAAGCAGGTAAGCAACAGCGGTGTCACCGCACTGCCGGTCAGCAGGTAGGAAAAGGCTTTTGTCATTGTTGTTTTTCCTTTTTACAGGGTGATGCGAGCCGTGGAGCCGACAGGCTCCAGGCGCGGTTGAAAGCAGGAAAAAGCGGCCCCGAACGGAGCCGCCATGCACTCAGCGGGCGTTGCGCCCCATGCGGCAGGCAATCTCGAAGGCCTGGCGGGTGGCGCCGACATTGGCCTTGCCTTGGCCTGCGATGTCGAACGCGGTGCCGTGGGCCGGGGTGGTGATCGGGATTGGCAGGCCACCCTGCACCGTCACACCCCGGGAGAAGCCCATCAGCTTGATGGCGATCTGGCCCTGGTCGTGGTACATGGTCACCACCGCGTCAAAGGCCTGGGCGTCGCCCTGCACCTTCAGGAAGATAGTGTCCCCCGGGTAGGGGCCATCGGCGTCGATGCCCTGCTCCCGCGCCCGCTGCACCGCCGGGCCGATGATGTCCAGCTCTTCGCGGCCAAAGCTGCCGTTGTCGCCATTATGCGGGTTCAGGCCACAAACGCCGATGCGTGGGCGCTGCAAACCGTTGCGCTTGAGCGCGGTGTCGATCAGGCCAATGGCTTCGAGCACGCGCGCCTGGCTGAGCATGCCGGGCACTTCGGCCAACGCCACGTGGGAAGTTACTCGCGAGGTCCACAAGTTATCGAGCACGTTGAATTCGCAGAACGGCCCGCTGAAATTCAGGCGTTCGGCAAACCAGTGCAGCTCGTCGCTGTGGCCCATGCCGGCCATGTGCAGCGAAGTCTTGTTCAGCGGGCCGAACAGGATGGCGTCGGTCTTGCCCGAGTCGGTGAGCTCCAGCGCCACGGCCAAGGTGTCGAGGCTGTAACGCCCGCCAATCACGCTGGCTTCGCTGCGCGGGAACTCGCCGATGGCGGCGCCTCGGTAGGGGAACAACAGCGGCGTGTCGTCGGCAAAATCCAGCACGTCGAGCGAATCGATACGCCGGTACGGGAACTCACAACCCGCGATCTGCATGCCACGGCGCATCTCCTGCTCATCGGCAATCAGCACCACTTGCGCCTTGCCGCGCACCTCGGGTTCGGCCAACAGGCGGGCAATCAGTTCGGGGCCGATACCGGCCGGGTCACCCAGTACCATGGCCAGGCGTGGAAGGGTTTGCTTGTTCATGCGGGGGTCCTTGTGTGGGGCAACACCTGATTCAGGCGCAAGGTGTCGGGCACGGTGCGGTACAGGCGCCGTGCGTTGCTGTAGAAAAGCTGTTGCTGGGCGGTGTGCGGCAAGTCGGCGACGATGTGCTTGAAGCCGCTGTAAATGGTGTCGAAGCTGCCGCACAGGCCATCGACCGGGAAGTTGCTGGCAAACATCGCCCGTTCGCTGCCAAACAACGCGATGACCTGGCGCACGATCCAGGCGTTGTCCTCGGCACGCCAGGGTTGGCCGGCCTGGCCAATGCCCGAGATCTTCACCGCCACGTTGTCGCATCGGGCAAACCGCGCCATGGCCGCGTGCCAGTCCGCCAGGCCTTGCGGGCTGCGGTCCGAAGGCAGGCCGGCATGGTTCAGAATCAGCAACGTATCGGGAAAGTCCTGCGCCAGGCGGGCAGCCTCGTCGAGGTTCCACCACGGGGTTTGCAGGTCGAAATGCAGGCCGTGGCGCGCCAGCTGCGCATAGCCATGGCGCCAGTTCACGTCGCTCATCAGGCTGTGCAGGCGCCCAACCTCGGCCGGGCACGATGGCCCACCGGGCTTGTGGCGTACGCTGCGTACTCGCTCGAACGCCGCCTGTTCGGCCAGCACCCGGGCGGCGTCCGGCGCGTCCAGCCAAGCCTGGGCCACCACGGCATTGGGCGCCCCGTAACGTGCTGCCAGGCCATGGATGAAGCGCGTTTCACCCACTGGGTCACGCGGGTCCCATTCGGTTTCCACGTAGACGGTTTCGACCACCTGATGCCTGCCTGCGTCGGCCAGGTAATCTTCGGGAAAGTAGCGGCGCTTGAGGGCACTGTAATCCCCGTAACGAAACGGGATGTTTCCGGTGCCCGACAGCCAGGGGTGCGGGTTGTTCAGCGGGTCCCAGAAATGATGATGGGCATCGACGATCGGCCCTTCGTACAACTCAGCCATGGTGTACCTCGGTCTTGTCCAGCGAGATCAACAGCGTGCCGACGATGAACAGCCCCGAGCACAGGGCAAAGAAGCCAAGCACCGCCGGGTAGCCGCCCAGGTGCTGCAACAGCACGCCCACCAGGATCGGCACCACGATGCCGCCCAGGCTGCCGGCCAGGTTCATCACCCCACCGATCAGGCCCACCCGCGACGGTGCCGCGAGCAGCGCCGGGAAGCTCCAGTACAAGCTGCCCCACATCAGGAAGAACGCCGTCAAAGACAGCAGCGCCACCGCCGCGTAGGCGTCGCTCAGGCCAGGCAGCAGCAGGAAGGCGCACAGCGCCACCAGGCCCGAGAAGGTCAAAAGGCCTTTGGCCGCCAAACCACGGCGCACACCCTTGCGGATCAGGGTGTCGCACAGGAATCCGCCCACCAGCGAGCCCACTGCGCCACACAGGAAAATGATGAACGTGGCCGCCCCGATGCCCTTGATGTCGAAGCCACGGGCATGGGCCAGGTAGCTCGGCCCCCAGGTCAGCAAGCCAAAGAACACCATCGCCCAGCTGGCGCGGCCCAGCAGGATGCCGGTAAGCGAACGCGCCGCGATGCCCAGCCCTTTGGCCGGCTGTTGCGCCGCCTCGGCCAACGGTACGGCGCGGCCGTGGTTGATTTTGTCCAGCTCAGCGGCGTTGACGGCGGCATGCTCGGCGGGGTTGTCGCGCAGGTAGTGCCAGGCCAGCCAGGCCATGGCCAGCGTGGCGATACCGGCGACGAAGAAGGCGATGCGCCACGAGCCAAGCACGGCGATCAGGTAGGCGATGATCAAACCGCCCAAGGCCGCGCCCAGCGGGCCGCCACAATCCATCAGCACCGCGCCGCGGCTGCGCTCGTTGGCGCCCAGCCACAATGAGTTGAGCTTGCCGCCCGAGGGGAACAGTGGCGCCTCCGCCGCACCCAGGGCAACCCGGGCGAACATCAGCGACAGGCCACCGGTGGTGAACGCCGCCAAGGTCTGGAACGCGCCCCACAGGCCGGTGGACCAACCAATGACCCGGCGCGGGCCGAAGCGGTCAATCAACCAGCCACCAGGAATTTGTAACAGCGCGTAAGCCCAGAAGAAACTGCTGAGAATCAGCCCCTGCATGCTGGGCGAAAGCTCGAACTCCGCGGCAATGGTAGGCATGGCAATGGACAGCGAAACACGGTCGATCAGGTTGATCACCGTCAGGGCAAAAATGATTGCGAAGATGCGCCAGCGCACGTTGCTGGCCTTCAGCGCGACAGGTGTGTCGGCCGATTGCCCAGCGTGCAGCACAGGGTTTTGTGCCTGAGCCATGGGAGGTACCTCTGCTTGTTATTGTTGTAATCCGGTAATGTCCGGCAGTGCCAATATGGCCGGGCCGTCGATAACCGTCTAATCAAAGCTGCTCATACAGCCATTGCCTGTGGTTATCGCTAAGCTATAACCCCTGGCTATCGGTGTATGCGTAACTTTGAGTGGACGCTTATCGGTTAGCTGCGCAGACTTCGGTGACCCATAACAAAGACAACAAAGAGGTCCCCATGCGAAACGCCTACGCGCGTCACATTTCGTCGTTGCTGGCCGCCTGCGGCCTGCTGTGCGCCACCGCCCTGCCCGCCCTTGCCGACACCTGGAAGCCCGAGAAGAACGTCGAGATCGTCGTGGCCGGCGGCCCCGGCGGCGGCACCGACCAGCTGGCGCGCCTGATCCAGCAAGCGATCAGCCAGCATCACCTGCTGGACGTCAACACCGTGGTGCTGAACAAAGGCGGTGGCAACGGCGCCGAAGCCTTCCTCGACATGAAACTGGCCCAGGGCGATGCCCACAAGCTGGTGATCGGCACCAACAACGTGTACCTGCTGCCGTTGGTGGCCAAGCTGGGCTACCAGTGGACCGACCTTACCCCGGTGGCCGCCGTGGCCGAGGACGACTTCATTCTCTGGACCTACCAGGACGCCCCCTGGGGCGACGCCGCCGCGTTCAAGGAGGCGCTCGCAAGCAATACCGGCAAGATGCGCTTTGGCGGCAGCCAGTCCAAGGACGTGGACCAGACACTGGCCCTGCTGATTGGCCAGCAGGTGGGCAGCAAGCTCACCTACATCCCCTTCAAAAGCGGCAGCGAGGCTTCGATCCAGTTGGCCGGCAAGCACATTGCCGCCAACCTCAACAACCCGGCCGAAAGCCTCAGCCAGTGGCGCGGCGGCCAGGTGCGGCCGCTGTGCGTGTTCAGCCGTGAGCGGATGATCTACCGCGACAAGGTCACCGCCGAACAGTCCTGGGCCGACATCCCTACCTGCCATGAACAGGGCCTGGCCATTGAGCAGTACCGCTTCCCCCGCACAGTCTTCCTGCCCGGCGCGATCAGCGACGAACAGCGGGCGTTCTATGTGGAGTTGCTGCGCAAAGTCAGCCAGACGCCAGAGTTCAAGGCCTACATCGAGCGCTCGGCGCTGGCGCCGACCTTCCTCGAAGGCCAGGCGCTGGTGAGCTACATCGAACAGGACCGTGAACGCGTGATGCCACTGTTCAAGGACGCCGGCTGGCTGCGCCAGTGAGCGCGACAAGGGAGACCACCATGTCCACCACCAACGATGCGCCTCTGGTTGCCACCCGCTGGGTGGAAATCGGCCTGGCCCTGTTCACCGCCGCGCTGGGCGGCACCCTCATATACGGCAGCCTGGCCATCGGCATTGGCTGGGGCGATGCCGGGCCAGAGGCGGGCTACTTCCCGTTCTACATCGGCCTGCTGCTGAGCTGCGCCAGCCTGGGCAACCTGCTGCTGGCCGTGGTGCGGCGCCAGGCCATGGCCGAAGCGTTCGTCGGGCGCCGGGCATTTGCCCAGGTGCTGGCCGTGTTCGTACCCATTGCCGTGTACGTGGCGGCGATGCCCTTTATGGGCATCTACCTGGCTTCGGTGCTGTTCATCGGTGGGTTCATGTGGCGAGCGCGCAAGGCTGGGCAAGGCCACCGCTGGCTGACCATCGCGCTGATCCCCTGCTGCGCCGCACTGGCCAGCTACCTGATTTTCGCGGTCTGGTTCAAGGTACCGCTGCAGGCCGGCGTGCTGGGTGACCTGGCGAGCTACCTGGGAGGGCTGCGGCCATGAGTGAAATCGATTCGTTGATGCAGGGCTTGAGCCTGATTCTCACCGCCCACCACCTGGGCCTGATGGTGGTCGGCGTGCTGCTTGGCATACTGGTCGGTGTGCTGCCGGGGCTGGGTGCACCCAACGGCGTGGCATTGCTGTTGCCGCTGACCTTCACCATGGAGCCGGTGTCGGCAATCATTTTGCTGTCGTGCATGTACTGGGGGGCGTTGTTCGGCGGTTCGATCACCTCGATCCTGTTCAACATCCCCGGCGAGCCTTCATCGGTGGCGACCACCTTCGACGGCTACCCCATGGCCCGCAACGGCCAGGCCGGCGAAGCACTTACGGCAGCGTTCACTTCGGCACTGCTGGGTGCCCTGATGGGTGTGTTGCTGCTGACGTTCCTGTCTACCCACATTGCCAAGTTCGCCATGGAATTCAGTTCACCGGAGTTTTTTGCGGTGTACCTGCTGGCGTTTTGCACCTTCATCGGCCTGAGCAAAAACCCGCCACTGAAAACCGTGGTGGCGATGATGATCGGCTTCGGCATGGCCGCGGTGGGCATGGACACGGTGTCCGGCGAACTGCGCCTGACCTTCGACCAACCCTGGCTGCTGTCGGGTTTGAGCTTCGAGGTGGCGGTGATCGGCCTGTTCGGCATTGGCGAAATCCTTTGCACCGTCGAGGAAGGCCTGGTGTTTCGCGGCGAACGGGCACGCATCACGCCCATGGTGATATTACGTACCTGGGCCAAGTTGCCCCGCTACTGGCTGACCTGGCTGCGCAGCGCGCTGGTCGGCTGCTGGATGGGTGTGACCCCGGGAGGCCCGACGGCGGCGTCGTTCATGAGCTACAGCCTGGCGCGGCGCTTCTCGAAAAACCGCGAGCGCTTCGGCAGCGGCGAGGTGGAAGGCGTGATCGCGCCGGAAACCGCCGACCACAGCGCCGGCACCAGCGCCCTGCTGCCGATGCTCACCCTGGGCATCCCCGGCTCGGCCACGGCAGCAGTGATGCTGGGCGGGTTGATGATCTGGGGCCTGCACCCGGGGCCGACACTGTTTGTTGAACAGCACGATTTTGTCTGGGGCCTGATTGCCAGCATGTACCTGGGCAACGTCGTCAGCCTGATCGTAGTGCTGGCCACAGTGCCGCTGTTTGCCTCGATCCTGCGCATCCCGTTCTCGATCATCGCGCCGATCATCATCATGGTGTGCGCCATCGGTGCCTACTCGGTGCACAACTCCATGACCGACGTGGGCCTGATGCTGGTGTTCGGCGCGCTGGGTTACCTGTTCAAGAAGCTTGGCTACCCCATCGCGCCGCTGGTGCTGGCTGCCGTGCTGGGTGACAAGGCCGAGGATGCGTTCCGCCAGTCGATGCTGTTCTCGGACGGGCAACTGTCGATCTTCTGGTCCAACCCGCTGGTGGGCAGCCTGACCTGCGCGGCACTGGTGATGCTGTGCTGGCCGTTGCTGGCCAAAGGCATCAACGGCCTGCGCACCCTGCTTGGCCGCACGCTGGCCCGGCGCATCGCCTGAGCCGCCACCGCGCGGGGGCACATGTGCCCCTGCGCGGCTGGCGCCCTCGCCCAATTCTTGTCAATCTTGGCCCTCCCCATGACCACGAGCCAGACCATGTCCCGCATCCCCGACGCCAACATCATCCACAGCCGCCTGCGTTTGCGGCAACTGCGCCTGATGCTGGCCCTGGATGAACTGGGCTCGCTGCGCCGGGCCGCCGAGGAAATCGGCATGACCCAACCGGCCGCGACCAAGATGCTGCATGAAGCCGAAGACTTGCTGGGCGTCGAGCTGTTCGAACGCCTGGCGCGCGGCATGCGCCCCACTCCGTTTGGCGAAACACTGATTTACTACGCACGCATGATCTTTGCCGAGCTGTCGGGCATGCGCGAGGAAATGGTCGCCCTGGAGTCAGGCAACCTGGGCCGGGTCACCATCGGCGCCATCCCGGCGCTGGCTTCGGGTTTGCTCACCCGCACCATTGCCACGCTCAAGCAAAGCCACCCGCGCCTGTCGATGAGCCTGCAGGTGGACACCAGCGACGTGCTGGTGCAAGCCCTGCAGCAGGACCAACTGGATGTGGTACTGGGGCGCATCCCCAGCAACGCACGCACCGACGACCTGCAGTTCGACAGCCTGGGTGAAGAAGACCTGTGCGTGATCGCCGGCGCCCAACACCCCTTGGCCAAGCAGAAAAAACTGGCCTGGACCGAGCTTCAGGACATGACCTGGGTGCTGCAGCAGCACCCCAGCCCAATGCGCACCATCGTCAACCAGGCGTTCCACAACGCCCGCATCGACCTGCCCAGCAGCATCGTCGAAACCACTTCGATCATGACCCTGCTGTCACTGCTGCAGCAAACCGACATGATCGGCATCACGCCCCGCTCGGTGGTCGAGGACTACGCGGGGCGGCACCTGTTGGCCGTGCTGCCCATCCAGCTTGAACCGCGCCTGCCGCCGTATGGCTTGATCACCCGGCGCAATCGCGTGCACTCATCTGCTATGCAAACGTTTATGGCCGTAGTGCATCTAGAGCAAACTCGGTCGTAAGCGCTTCATGAACCCCACACTCCAAGCGCTTACCTGATCCCCAATGCTGTGCTCCCGATTTCTGTCTGGAGTTCGCCGACGATGATGCGCACGCCGAAAGGAGCGCGTGTTTCCTATAACGTGCAAACCGCCGTTGACGCAGAACACTGCCTGATTTTGCATCACCAAATGACGCAAGAGGGCGATGATCGCAAGCAGCTTGAACCCATGGCTAAAGCGGCCAAGGCTGAACTGGGGCAGGAAGCGCTGACTGTGACAGCCGATATGGGTTACTCGAATGGCCAGCAGTTCCAGGCATGCGAGAAAGACTCCATTACCGCGTACGTGCCGCCAAACCGAACCTCGAACCCAGGCGGCGAGGCATTATTCGAGCGCAAGGATTTTACCTACCACGCCGAACAGGATCGGTACCAGTGCCCGGCAGGTCAGTGGCTAATGCTGAAGCAACGTCACAAGGGCGACCGGTCTACCAAGCGGCGGTCAGTGATTGCGCCGGATGCGCGCTGAAAGCCCAATGCACGACGGCCAAGCGCCGCTATGTCTCGCGCCACGCTCAAGAGAAAGCCTTTGAGCGTATGGCGCAGCGGATGCAGCTGCATCCAGACATGATGGAACGACGCAGATCCATCGTGGAGCACCCGTTTGGCAATCTCAAACACTGGTTATTTGGGAACGGGCGGTTCTTGTTGCGACAACTCGAAGGCACAAGAGCTGAAATGGCCTTCGCTGTGACCGCTTATAACTTCAAGCGGGCGATCAGTGTCTTGTGTGCCAAGCAAATCATGCGACTGATGGGCTGAAGAGCCTTTTTCAGCACAAAAACAAACGCCCCGAACAAGTCGGGGCGTTTGGTCTAAGGCCTGTCAGTGTGTTTTCACACAGTCTGTTTCGGCCCTTTTTTCAACGACTTACAGACTTCCACGGAAGTCTGTAGATCCATAACTGGAGCGGGAAACGAGACTCGAACTCGCGACCCCGACCTTGGCAAGGTCGTGCTCTACCAACTGAGCTATTCCCGCAATATGGCGTCCCCTAGGGGACTCGAACCCCTGTTACCGCCGTGAAAGGGCGGTGTCCTAGGCCACTAGACGAAGGGGACATACCCAACGCTTTTCAGCGCACCAGCGATAAAGCCTCGCGGCTTACACTGGATTTATTTCCCAGCACTGCCTAAAGCAATACCGTGAAAACTGGAGCGGGAAACGAGACTCGAACTCGCGACCCCGACCTTGGCAAGGTCGTGCTCTACCAACTGAGCTATTCCCGCGTCGTGATGGGTGCCATTCTAGCGAACTGCCAGGGAAGGTCAACCCCTTGATTCAAAAAAAGTTTTACTTCTGCTCGGAGCCTTCGCGCAGGTGCGGCCAGGCCGCCAGCAGGTAATGCACCATCGACACCAAAGTCAGGCCTGCGGCCACCAGCAACAGCGCATAACCCAGTGCGACCCAGAACGTCAGCACCGGCGGATTGGCCAGCAGAATGATCAGCGCCAGCATCTGCGCTGCGGTCTTCCATTTGCCCAGGTTCGACACCGCCACATGCGCCCTCGCCCCCAGTTCGGCCATCCACTCGCGCAGTGCCGATACCACGATCTCACGTCCGATGATCACTGCGGCGGGCAGCGTCAGCCAGAAGTTGGCGTGCACCTGCACCAGCAACACTAACGCCACGGCGACCATCAGTTTGTCAGCGACAGGATCCAGGAACGCCCCGAACGGCGTGCTTTGTTGAAGACGACGGGCCAGATAGCCATCGAGCCAGTCAGTCGCGGCGGCGATGGCGAACACGCTGCTGGCGGCTACGTAACTCCAGTGATAAGGCACGTAGAACAGCAGAATGAAGATCGGGATGAGCAGGACGCGTAGAACGGTGAGCAGGTTTGGAATATTCATCGGTACGACTGGCTGCGAGTTGAACCCGGCATTCTACTCGCTATGCAGGCTCGCATAAATCGACTCGGCAAGCTTTTTACTGATGCCAGGCGCCTTGGCAATCTCGTCGACACTGGCGCGGTTGAGCTCCTGCAAGCCGCCGAAATGTTTCAGCAGGTCGCGGCGGCGCTTCGGTCCGACCCCTGCGACGTCTTCCAGACTTGACGTGCGGCGGGCCTTGCCGCGACGTGCGCGGTGACCAGTGATGGCAAAACGGTGCGCTTCATCGCGAATCTGCTGAATCAGGTGCAGTGCCAGTGAGTCGCCCTTGAGGGTGAATTCGTGGGCGACATCGTTGAGATACAACGTCTCGAACCCGGCCTTGCGGGTCACTCCCTTGGCCACCCCGAGCAAGGTGAGGTCACTCAGCGCCAGCTCCTGCATGACTTCACGCGCCATGTTCAACTGCCCCTTGCCACCGTCGACCAACAGCACATCGGGCAACTTGCCCTCGCCGTCCTTGATTCGCCCGAAACGACGGGTCAGGGCCTGGTGCATGGCTGCATAATCGTCACCGGCAGTCACGCCTTCGATGTTGAAGCGACGATAGTCGGACTTGAGCGGGCCTTCCGGGCCGAACACCACGCATGAGGCCACGGTAGCCTCGCCGCTGGAGTGGCTGATGTCGTAGCACTCCAGGCGCTGCGGTACTTCCGGCAGGTTGAGCACCTGAGCCAAGGCTTCGAAACGCGCGGCCATGTGCTGGCGGTTGGCCAGACGCGCACTGAGCGCCTGCTCGGCGTTGGTCACTGCCAGTTGCTGCCAGCGCGCCCGAGTCCCTCGGACTCTATGGCTGATGGCGAGGTCGCGACCGCGCAAGGTCTGTACCGCTTCAGTGATGGCCTGGAAGTCCTCGTGGACCACATTGACGATCAGCTCCCCCGGCAGCTCTCGCTCGGCGTTGCCCAGATAGTACTGGGAGAGGAAGGCCGCCATGACTTCGGCCACCTCCTCCTCGATACCCACCTGCGGGAAGAAGTTCTTGCTCCCCAGCACCCGCCCGCCGCGTACACTGATCAGGTGCACACAGGCCCCGCCCGGGTTGACGAAGGCAGCGACCACATCGACGTCGCCAGATCCCCCTTCCATGTACTGCTGGTCCTGAACCCGACGCAACAAGGCGATCTGGTCGCGTAGCTCGGCGGCCTTCTCGAAATTCAGCGCCATGGCAGCCTGTTCCATCTCGGCGTTGAGCTCGTTGCCCAGTTGCTGGCTACGCCCCTCGAGGAACATCACAGAATGGCGTACGTCTTCGGCATACTCCTCGGGTGCGACCAGGCCGACGCACGGCCCCTTGCAGCGCTTGATCTGATATTGCAGGCACGGACGGGTGCGGTTGGCGTAGTAACTGTCCTCGCACTGACGTACCGAGAACGCTTTCTGCAGCAGGCTCAGGCTTTCACGTATAGCCCCGGCGCTTGGATAAGGGCCGAAGTAGCGCCCCTTGGCTTTTTTCGGACCACGATGGATGCCCAAGCGTGGGAAATCGCCGTCGGAAAGGAAGACGTATGGGTAGGATTTGTCGTCGCGCAACAAAATGTTGTAGGGCGGACGCCACTCCTTGATCAGCGTCTGCTCGAGCAGAAGCGCCTCGGTCTCGTTGGCGGTGATGGTGGTTTCGACCTGAGCGATGCGCCCCACCAGGGCAGCCGTCTTCGGCGCCAGGCCAGTCTTGCGGAAATAGCTGGCCAGACGCTTCTTGAGGTTCTTGGCCTTGCCCACGTAGAGCAGCCGGGACTCGGCATCGAACATCCGGTACACGCCCGGGCGACCGCTACAGGTCGCCAGGAACGCGCTGGCATCAAAGAGTTGGGACATGGGGGATTACAGGCTTGCGTCAACCATACCGTGGCGAACGGCCAGCAATGTCAGTTCGACGTCGCTGGTGACCGAGAGTTTTTCGAAGATCCGATAACGGTAAGTATTGACGGTCTTGGGGGACAGACACAACTTGTCAGAGATGATCTGCACTTTCTGGCAGCCGACAATCATCAGGGCAATCTGGATTTCCCGCTCCGACAGCGTATCGAACGGTGACCCCTGAGGCTGGAACGATTTGAGTGCCAGCTGCTGGGCGATCTGCGGGCTGATATAGCGCTGCCCCGCAAAGGCCAGGCGGATGGCCTGGACCATTTCGTCGAGCCCCGCGCCCTTGGTCAGGTATCCCGCCGCGCCTGCCTGCAGCAAGCGCGTGGGGAACGGGTCTTCCTCGCACACGGTGACGGCCACCACTTTGGTGTCCGGGTGGCTGCGAAGCAATTTGCGCGTGGCTTCCAGACCACCGATTCCGGGCATCTTGACGTCCATGAGGACCACGTCCGGTTTCAGCTCACGGGCAAGCTTCAGAGCGGCCTCGCCCGAATCCGCCTCGCCGACCACTTGCAGGCCATCGATATCGGCCAGCATGCGCGTGATGCCGGTACGCACCAGATCGTGATCATCGACCACAAGTACCCTAATCAAGCAGACACCTCGTCATGGGGGCGATTGGATCCGGCCACCTTAACAAAAAATTTCATCGCGAACCTAGCGCAAAGCGTCATTGACATATGGCTGCCGGTCCCCCCTTCGCAGGCGAGTATTTTCGTGGCTTTCGTGGTCTGCAGCCAGACGCCCGACCAGGTGCCAGATCGCCGCCCGATCGGCTGAAGTCAGTCGTCGCAAGATCCCCAGCAGTCGGCTCTCGTCGCCACTGAGGCTTTCCAATGGCGCTGGCGTGCGCAAGCCGCTGAGTACGTAAAGGGCATCGACGCCCTTGGCTGCGAGCGCAGCCAGATAATCGATGCGTGGCGTGCGTTCGCCGCTTTCGTATTTGCCCTGGGCGTTGGGCTCGACCCCGCCTATGTCGCCGAACACTCGCTGGGTCAATCCCAAACGTTCGCGCTCTTCCCTCAAACGCAGACCGAATCCTTTCATTCGACTCCCTTCCTCCCTCGATCAAATACACTTGGGCGCGTCCGGCACCCGGGCGAATAGCCACGAATCCAGTTGGCACTATGCACATTGGATCCAACCAATACAAGCTACCATTACGCCACTTGTCTAAACCTGTACCTACAAAACCCGTATGATGCGGAATCAAGAGCTCGCACCCGCGACCATGACATTGCGCTGCATGCGAACGAAGCAGTCGTCCTCCCCCATTTCGACAAAGCTCGAACGTGCATAGAGTCGCCTGGCCGGGTTACTGCGAAACACCATCAGGCGCAGCAGCGGCAAACGACGTCGCGCTGCCCATTCGGCCAACTGCTCCAGTACCCACCCCCCGATGCCGTGCCCGCGGTGCTCGGGCAGCAGGTGCAGTTCGCGAATGAACAAGGCCTGACGGTCCTGGCTGAGGCTGCTGAAGCCCAGCACCTGCTCGCCCTCCTTCACCAGCCACTGCTCGCGCCAGCCCCAGGCTTCGTCAAAAGCCTCTTCGATCCACAACAGGTCGAACTCTCGGTAATACGGGAGCATGGCACGGCGCGTCAGATCGCGGGCGAAGGTCCGACAGTCAGCAGTGGCCGGAACGAGTTCACGTGACATTGGGGTCATTGCATCGCTATCCGGCAAAATCATGGGCATGACACGTCGGCGAACTGCCCGGTCCCGCCTTGCACAGTTTGCGTGGCCACAAGCGATCGGCCAGCACGCGTTGGCCGTACTCAGGCGAAGCCGATTGATACACGCGTTTGCAACATATCATCGAATTCTCCGGCGCTATTTTCACCTTCAACCTACGATCTACATTGACCAAGGTCACGCGACAGCCACTCGACCGACACCACGCCGCTGACCCGCAGCCCCTTGCCGGAGACAAAAAAGAGGCCGCGCAGGCGGCCTCGATCAGGTCATCCCGGAATTTTCAGCCCACGCTGCACCGCAGGACGTTCCAGGAATTTTGCCAACACTCGCTGCACATCCTTGAACTGGTCAAAGCCCACCAGATCACGGGCGTTGTAGCGGTCCACCAGATTGCGCACCCAGGGGAAGATGGCGATATCGGCGATACTGTACTCATCGACCATCCACTCACGGCCCTTCAGGTGACGATCGAGCACACCGAGCAGGCGCTTGGATTCGTTGACGTAACGATCACGCGGACGCTTGTCCTCGTAATCCTTGCCAGCGAAGAAATGGAAGAACCCCACCTGGCCAAACATGGGCCCGACGCCGCCCATCTGGAACATCAACCACTGCAAGGTCTGATAGCGCTGGGCGGGGTCCTGACTGAGCAACTTGCCGGTCTTTTCTGCCAGGTACTGGAGAATCGCCCCCGACTCGAACAGCGGCAACGCCCGTCCATCCGGACCGGCAGGATCGAGAATCGCAGGAATCTTGTTGTTGGCGCTGAGCGAGATGAACTCGGGGGTCAACTGATCGCTGGTCTCGAAGCTGACCTTGTGCACCTCGTAGGGCAGGCCGATCTCTTCGAGCATGATCGAGACCTTGACGCCATTGGGTGTGGCCAGAGAATAGAGTTGCAAGCGCTCGGGGTGCTGCGCCGGCCACTTCTGCGTGATGGGAAATGCGGACAGATCGGTCATGGTCGATTCCGAATGCGAGGGGACCATCACTCTAGAACCAACGTCAATGTTTGACCATGGCCTTTTCGGTATCGAGGGTGACGCACCCGCACGGGTGCGCCCCCTGTCGTACGATCAATAGCGTGGCAGTACAGGCTGGGCACCGTTGGAGATGACCACTTCGACGCGCCGGTTGAGCTGGCGCGACTGTGCATCGGCATTGCTTGCTACCGGATACTCCTTGCCGTAGCCGGCAGTGACCATGCGATCACCGGCCACGCCCTGACGACGCAGGGCATTGGCCACCGCCGCCGCACGCTGCTCGGACAATCGCTGGTTGAGCGCATCGCTGCCAGTCGAGTCGGTGAAACCTTCGATCAGTACCTTGCGCTCTGGGTTCTGTTCCAGGTAATGCGCGAGTTGCTGGATGTTACGATGGCTGCCGCCACGCAGGTCGGCACGTCCTGTATCGAACAGCACATCGCCGAAGGTGATGACCGTGCCACGGTCACTGGGTTTGGCATTGAGGTTCTGCAACGCCTTGAGCTGGGCGGTCCGTACATCCAGACGCGCCTGGGTGCGCTGGGCTTCGATGCCCTGCAGGCCGGTTTCAGCCTGACGCAACAAGATGGTCTGCTCGGCAGTTTCGATCCTGCGGTTGGCAAGATAGGCGAGCTGAGTCACCTCGGCGCTCTTGCGGTTCTTGAGCGAAGCCTGCTCGGCTCGTCCCAGGGCGCTATAGGCCTCACGGGTTTCCAGTGCAGCAACGCGACTCGCCTCAGGCTTTGCCTGCAGCACCGAATACGCCTCACGCGCTTCAAGCAACCCAGGGTTTTCCGGAGTGGTACCACAACCGGCCAGCATCAGAGCGAGGACCGAGACACCCGGCAGCAAATGGAATTTCGACATGATGGTTCTCCTCAGCGGGGGGTAGCGGTGGCTTGCGGGGCTTCGAGCAATTCCTGCTTGAGCACCTCGATGCCTTGGCGGGCAGTGTCCAGCTGGGCTTTGGTCTTGCGTGCAGCAGCCTTACGCTCGGCCAGACGGGCATCGGCCTCGGCCTGCTCGGCAAGTGTCTTCACCTGAGCGGCATTTTTCTCACCCAGCGCGCGCTCCATGGCGTTGAGTTTGTCCTGGGCAGCACGCATCTCCACCGGTGCGTACTGCGTGGCGTCAGCAGAGACCGCTCGGTTGACCGCGCTTCGGGTCAGCTCGATCTGCTCGCCAGGCATGACCGAACTGGCGCAGCCACTCAGGGCCAGAATCAGGCCGGCGGCAGGCAGGGACTTGATAGTGAATCGGGCAGGCATTGAACAACTCCTCGTGAGTTGACGACACACGAACACTGGGCTACCTCCGTGTTCGTGCGGTGATGGTCGAAAGGATTCAGAGGGCACGGTCGATGTTCATGATGCGGGCGGTTTCAGCCGCTACGAGAGGGGAGCAATCGGTGAGAAACGTAGAACATCTATGCCAGTCTCTTGGAAAAGCATTGCAAGACTATTCCGCAGACCTTGAACACCACATGGGAATTATCCGAACCAACCACTAGGAATTTTCGACAAACCGCATGCTGCATCGGGTAGCCGATGGCTACCCGCCCCAACCGTTCAGCTACGCTCGTGCGCTTGCCGCTTGAGCTTTTCGGTGTCCACACGCACGAACACAGAATCGGCGCTGACGGTCAGCACATCCCCGGCCCAGACTTCGCAGATGACCCGGCTCTTGCGCCCGACCTCGCCTTCGACCCTGGCCTTGAGCAGAAGCTCAACGCCCATGGGCGTGGGCTTGAGGTAAGTCAGGTTGAGGGTGCCGGTGACACAGTCGATACGCGGCAAGCTGCCCGGCTCGCGCCCTTCTGCCCGGTAGTGGTAGGCCATTGCGGTCCAGTTGGAATGGCAGTCCACCAGCATCGCCAGCAGGCCGCCGTAGACCAATCCGGGCCAGCCGATGAAGCTACTGTCAGGCGAGTGCCGGCAGAGCAGGTGCACGCCGTCGCTGTCCCAGTGGCTCTGGATATGCAGGCCACTGGGGTGGGAACAACCGCAGCCATAGCAGGAGCCTTCGGGCGCCGCCAGTTGCTGGAGGGAGAGTGCTTTCTCGTTCATACGCTTCCTGTGCTTGTTGGAATGGGAAGGATGGTGGGAGGATGGTAGCGCTCCCCCCGTCCTT
This sequence comes from Pseudomonas wayambapalatensis, assembly GCA_014268975.2. Lineage (GTDB taxonomy): Bacteria > Pseudomonadota > Gammaproteobacteria > Pseudomonadales > Pseudomonadaceae > Aquipseudomonas > Aquipseudomonas wayambapalatensis. Next base: position 3,608,387 of record CP077096.1, read on the forward strand.
GTGCACTCACCTGCAGCGGCAACACAGGATGAGCGCAAGCGTCAAACGACTTGCACCCGACCAGACCTCTCTCGCCGCCGTGTCACGGAAATCAGCAGGATCACCGCCGTAACCCCGGCCGTCATCAGGGTTTCGTAGCGATAGGCATCGCTGAACAGCATGTACCCCAGCACCAGCACGATAGTCCCGATCACCAGCCAGGTGAGCCATGGGAACAACCACATCTTCAATGCAAGCTCCGTCCCCTCACGCTCAGCCCGCGCACGCATGCGCAGTTGCGAAACGGCAATCACCAGGTACACCAGCAGGGCGATGGCCCCCGTGGTCGACAAGAGGAAGCCGAACACCTTGCCCGGGAACACATAGTTGACGAAGCAGCCGGCGAAACCCGCCAAGGTCGACAGGATCACCGCTACGGTCGGCACACCGGCCCCGGAAATCCGCCGGGTCATGCTCGGCGCCTCGCCGCGAGCGCCCAACGAATAGAGCATCCGCGAGGCCGTGTAGAGCCCGGAGTTCATGCAACTGGTCACCGCCACCAACACCACCAGATCGACCACCAGCTTGGCGCCCGGCACATTGAGCACCTCAAGCACGCGCTGGAACGAGCCCACTGCCTTGAGCCCCGGATCGTTCCAAGCCACCAGCGATACCACCAGAAAGATCGAAGCCAGGTAGAAGATGGCGATGCGGTACACCACCAGGTTGGTGGCGCGACGGATCTTTTCCTTGGGGTTGGCGGTTTCATCGGCGGCAATGGTGACGATCTCGGCACCGAAGAACGAGAAGATCGTGATCAGCACGCCCCCCAGCACCGTGCCGAAGCCATTGGGCATGAAGCCTCCGTTGGCCCACAACTGACTGACACCTGAGACCTTGGCCAACGGCCAGACACCGAACAGTGCCAGGCTGCAGATGATGATGAAGGCGAGAATCGCGACCACCTTGATCAACGCGAACCAGTACTCGAAGGCGCCGAAGTTCTTCACGCTGACCAAGTTGGTCCCCGACAGCAGCACCATGATCAGGAAGGCGAATAGCCAGGACGGCACATCGGGAAAATAGGCATGGAGGATGTCGGCGCCAGCGATCGCCTCGACCGGGATGATCAATACCCAGAACCACCAGTACAGCCAGCCGATGGTGAAACCGGCCCAAGGTCCGATGGCCTCGGTGGCGTAGGTGGAAAACGAACCGCTGTTGGGGTTGGCGATAGCCATTTCGCCAAGCATGCGCATCACCAGCAGCACCAGCAGGCCGGTCATGGCATAGGAAATGAGGATCGCCGGACCTGCCGTGGCGATGGCGTTGGAGGAGCCGATGAACAGGCCGGCACCAATGATGCCAGCGATGGAAATCATGGACACCTGGCGCGAAGTCAGGCCGTGCTGCAGCGAACGCTGTTTCTTTTGTTGAGACGATGCCATGGGGAACCCTCTGATGGGTCGGCCGCCGCAAAAGGCGGCGATGAGTCTGAGCAGATTTTGTTGTAGGTCTGTGCAGTTGTTTCTTGTTGTTTTGCAGTTTTCGCTGTCACTGCGCACAGGACAGGAAGTTGGGAATAAGGGGTGTTTTTTCTCTTGCCTCTCCATCGGGTTGTAATCGTTGATCCAGGTCAGTATTAATCTATAGGCGTGGCTCAACAAACGACCTTTTAGAAACACATGATTCCGTTTTGGAATGCATTTCTTATTTTTCCTGCCTGGTAACGCCTGTCATGTCCAAACGCCTGATGCCCTCCACCACCGCCCTGCAATGCTTCGAGGCAGCCGCCCGCCACCTTAGCTTTACCCGTGCGGCGCAGGAGTTGCACCTCACCCAGAGCGCGGTGAGCAAACAGGTCGCACAGCTCGAGGACATGTTGTCCCACCCGCTGTTCCAGCGTATTCGCCGACGCCTGCACCTGACCCCGGCAGGCGCGCTGTACCTCACCGAAGTGAACAAGATCCTCACCCAGATCGACATCTCCAGCCGCTACATCCTCAGCTACGGCGACGAGACCGAAGTCCTGCGCATCGCCACCCAACCCACCTTCGGCGCGCGCTGGCTGGTGCCCCACCTCAAGGGTTTCGGCGAACGCCATCCGCGCATCCACCTGGACGTCCGTAACGAACTGGAGCCATTCGACCTCGTGCAGGCCAAGGTCGATATCGCGTTCTTCTTTGGCCAGGGCACCTGGCCCGGCGCCACTTGCCTTGAGCTGTTCAGCGAGGAGGTGGTGCCGGTGTGCGCACCACAACTGTTGCAGGCACATGCTTTCGACAGTGCCCAGTCGCTGACCGAGCACCGTCTGCTGCAATGCGCATCGAGGCCCGAAGCCTGGCACGAGTGGTTCCTTGGGCTGGGGCTGCACAGCCAGAACAGCTACCACGGCCCACGCTTCGACACCTTCTACCTGTGCATCCGCGCAGCCATCGCAGGCTGCGGGATTGCCCTGATTCCGCGTTACCTGGTGGCCGAGGAACTAAGCGAAGGCAAGCTGGTGGTGCCGTGGAATCATCCGGTGGCGAGCAATGGCCGACACTTCATGGCCCATGCCGAGCATGCGGCCGAGGTGCCCAAGGTGAAGGCCTTCGTGGAGTGGATCCTGGAACGGGCAGCTGAAGAGGGTTAAAAGTCGAACTTCGAGAATCCAAGGAATGATCCCAATCGAATAATTCGTTTGCCGAACACACATTCATCGCGCTTGGATAATAAGAAATTCGAACAAGGTTCCGCGCGTCCATGAATCAGGAAAGTATCAGCCAGTCCATCGCCATCGTTCACCCGATCACACTTTCCCATGGCCGCAACGCCGAAGTATGGGATACCGACGACAAGCGCTATATCGACTTCGTCGGCGGTATCGGCGTGCTCAACCTGGGCCACTGCAACCCGGCAGTGGTCGAGGCCATTCAGCACCAGGCCGCCCGCCTGACCCATTACGCCTTCAACGCCGCCCCCCATGCACCCTATGTTGCGGTCATGGAGCAGTTGAGCGCGTTCGTGCCGGTGAGCTACCCGCTTGCAGGCATGCTCACCAACAGCGGCGCCGAAGCTGCGGAGAACGCATTGAAGGTGGCCCGTGGCGCCACCGGCAAGCGGGCCGTCATCGCCTTCGACGGTGGATTCCATGGCCGCACCCTGGCCACCCTCAACCTCAACGGCAAGGTCGCCCCCTACAAGCAACGCGTGGGTGAGCTGCCGGGGCCGGTCTACCACCTACCCTACCCCAGCGCCGACACCGGCGTGACCTGCGACCAGGCGCTCAAGGCCATGGAGCGGCTGTTCGCCGTCGAGATCGCGGTCGAGGATGTGGCAGCCTTCATCCTGGAACCGGTGCAAGGCGAAGGCGGCTTCCTCGCGCTGGACCCCACCTTCGCCCAGGCCCTGCGCCGCTTCTGCGACCAGCATGGCATTCTCATCATCATCGACGAGATCCAGTCCGGTTTCGGGCGTACCGGCCAGCGCTTCGCCTTCCCACGCCTGGGCATCGAGCCAGATCTTCTGTTGCTGGCCAAGAGCATCGCCGGCGGCATGCCGCTGGGTGCAGTGGTCGGCCGACGTGAACTGCTGGATGCCCTGCCCAAGGGCGGGCTTGGCGGCACCTATTCAGGTAATCCCATCGCCTGTGCCGCGGCCCTGGCCAGCCTGGCGCAGATGACCGACGAGAACCTCGCCACCTGGGGCGAGCGTCAGGAGCAGGCCATCGTGAGGCGCTTCGAACACTGGAAAAGTAGCGGCCTGTGCCCCTACCTTGGGCGCCTGACCGGCGTCGGCGCGATGCGCGGGATCGAGTTCGTCAACACCGATGGCAGCCCAGCGCCAGCGCAGCTGGCCAAGGTAATGGAGACTGCGCGAGCCAAGGGGTTGCTACTGATGCCCAGTGGCAAGGCCCGTCACATCATTCGTCTGCTGGCACCGCTGACCATCGAAACCGAGGTGCTCGAGGAAGGGCTCGATATCCTCGAACAGTGCCTGACCGCACTGGACTGAGACTCAGAGCCCCAGTTCTTCTGGGGTGAGCATGTCGGACTCGAAGGCGATCCAACCGCCTTCGAGCTCGGCGTGGCCATTGACGATCGGGCCGTAATAGGTCAGACCGTTCTCAAGCGTGACGCAGATGTGCGTGGCCGACTTTTCAGGCGCCGCGAGCGTACCGACGAAATGCACCTTCTTCAGCGTTTCGCTCACCGCCTCGAGACCGATGCGCATACCTGGGTTCTCCGAGGCCTCGGCGTCCCCGCCACGGTCTTCGGCGCTGACAGTCACAGTGGCGATGTAGGGGTACTTGGTGCTCAAGCGGGGTTACCTCGGGTGGATAGTCGTGTGGGCGCGTAGAGTACGGCAGGTGATCCCTGTTGTCTCTACTGGCCTCTTCGCGGGATGGCCTGCAACAGGTGATCTGCCCCCCTCGATCTGTTAGGGTGCCGGGCGATGCACGCCATACCAGACGAGGACACCACGTGAGCGCCGAAGAACCCCTGATCGCCGACCTGTTCGAGGTCGACAAACGCCTGACCCTCAAGCCCGTCGTGGACTTCAACACCTACCTGCGCAACGCCTTTGGCGACGGCGCGTGCCGCTGTCATCGCTGCGTCGAGCTGAACGGCGACGAAAGCAGCTACAGCCACCGCCACACCTTCGAGTTCGATGGCCGCCCGATGCACCGGCGCTTCGCCAACACCGCAGGCAGCGATGTATTGCAAGCCTTGAAGAAAGCCTGGCTGTCATACACCAAGAACGACCTGCCCCTGCTCGGCCAGCTCGATCTGAACACCCTGCGCACCTTCACCGAAACGAACCTGCATGAGCGGCTTGTGGCCCTGCTCCCGGCCAGCGGCCTGGCGCGCGAGGTCGAAGGTACTTGGGTGCTGCAAGCCCAGGCCGACTGACAGCCCGGCGGCGCAGCAGGATTCTCCCGGTCTGCTACCGTGGGAGAATCCTCACCTGCAGGTGACCTGCCATGGCCCGCACAACCCCCATCGAGCTGTACCGCAATATCGGCATCGTCGCCCACGTCGATGCCGGCAAGACCACCACAACGGAACGCATCCTGTTCTACACCGGGGTCAACCACAAGATGGGCGAGGTCCACGACGGCGCCGCGACCATGGACTGGATGGCCCAGGAGCAGGAACGCGGCATCACCATCACCTCGGCGGCGACCACGGCGTTCTGGCAAGGCTCGACCAAGCAATTCGCCGACAAGTACCGCTTCAACATCATCGATACGCCCGGCCACGTCGACTTCACCATCGAGGTGGAGCGTTCGCTGCGCGTGCTCGATGGCGCAGTGGTGGTCTTCAGCGGCGCCGACGGGGTCGAGCCGCAGTCCGAGACGGTATGGCGCCAGGCCAACAAGTACCACGTGCCACGCCTGGCCTATATCAACAAGATGGACCGCCAGGGTGCGGACTTTCTGCGTGTGGTGAAGCAGATCGACCAGCGCCTGGGCCACCACCCGGTGCCCATCCAGTTGGCCATCGGCAGCGAAGAAAACTTCATCGGCCAGATCGACCTGGTGAAGATGAAGGCCATCTACTGGAGCGACGCCGACCAGGGCACCAGCTACCGCGAAGAACCGATTCCCGCCGAACTGCAGGCCCTGGCCGACGAATGGCGCGCGCACATGGTCGAGGCCGCGGCCGAAGCCAATGACGAACTGACCCTTAAGTTTCTTGAAGGCGAAGAGCTGAGCATCGACGAGATCAAGGCCGCCCTGCGTCAACGCACCATCGCCAACGAGATCGTACCGACCATCCTCGGCTCCTCGTTCAAGAACAAAGGCGTGCCATTGATGCTGGACGCTGTGATCGACTACCTCCCCGCCCCCAGCGAAATCCCTGCAATCAAGGGCACCGACCCGGACGACGAGGAAAAGCACCTCGAGCGCCATGCCGACGACAAGGAACCGTTCTCCGCACTCGCCTTCAAGATCGCCACCGACCCCTTCGTCGGCACCCTGACCTTCGCCCGCGTCTACTCCGGCGTACTCAGTTCCGGCAATGCGGTGCTCAACTCGGTCAAGGGCAAGAAGGAACGCATCGGCCGCATGGTCCAGATGCACGCCAACCAGCGCGCGGAAATCAAGGACGTGTGCGCGGGCGACATCGCCGCGCTGATCGGCATGAAGGACGTGACCACCGGCGACACCCTGTGCGACATCGACAAGCCGATCATCCTGGAGCGCATGGACTTCCCGGACCCGGTGATCTCGGTCGCGGTCGAGCCGAAAACCAAGGCCGACCAGGAGAAGATGGGGATCGCCCTGGGCAAGCTCGCGCAGGAAGACCCCTCGTTCCGCGTGCGCACCGACGAAGAGACCGGGCAGACCATCATCTCCGGCATGGGCGAGCTGCACCTGGACATCATCGTCGACCGCATGCGCCGGGAGTTCAACGTCGAGGCCAATATCGGCAAACCACAGGTCGCCTACCGCGAAAAAATCCGCAACACCTGCGAGATCGAAGGCCGCTTCGTCCGCCAATCTGGCGGACGCGGCCAGTATGGCCACTGCTGGATACGTTTCGCCCCGGGCGACGAAGGCCAGGAAGGCCTGGAGTTCATGAATGAGATCGTCGGCGGCGTGGTGCCGCGCGAGTACATCCCGGCGATTCAGAAAGGCATCGAGGAGCAGATGAAGAACGGCGTGCTCGCCGGGTATCCCCTGATCAACCTCAAGGCCGCAGTGTTCGACGGCTCCTACCACGACGTCGACTCCAACGAAATGGCCTACAAGATTGCCGCATCCATGGCGACCAAGCAGCTGTCTCAAAAAGGCGGCGCAGTGTTGCTGGAGCCGGTGATGAAGGTCGAGGTGGTAACGCCGGAGGAGTACCAGGGCGACATTCTGGGCGACCTCAGCCGTCGCCGCGGGATGATCCAGGATGGTGACGAGACGCCCGCCGGCAAGGTGATTCGCGCCGAGGTGCCATTGGGCGAGATGTTCGGATACGCCACCTCGATGCGCTCGATGACCCAAGGCCGGGCCAGCTTCTCGATGGAGTTCACGCGCTATGCGGAGGCGCCGGCGAGTATCGCCGATGGCATCGTGAAGAAGAACCGGGGGGAATAGCCCAGGCGACCTCATCGCGGGGCCCGGACTTGCCCCGCGATGGCGTCGGTCTCGCCGACTCAGAACCTCAATGCTGCTCGCCTGCCCGCCGCAACAGCTTCTTGCACCGCTCCGACAGATGCACCACGCGCAGGTGCTTGCCCGCACGAGAATACCGCTCGCGCAGGGTCTTCAACGCGGCGATCGCCGAGTAGTCGACGAAACTCAGGTGCTTGCAGTCCAGCGTCACGCTCTGCGGATCCTGCGCCGGATCGAACTGCTCGAGAAACGGTGTGGTCGAGGCGAAGAACAAGGTGCCGTGCACTTGGTAAATCTTGCCGCCCTGGCCGTCCTCGTGGCTATCGGCATACAGCTCACGAGCATGCTGCCAGGCGAAGTTGATGGCCGCGATGACAATCCCGAACAGCACCGCAGTGGCCAGGTCCGTCAGTACCGTGACCACCGTTACTGCAATGATCGCCAACACATCGCTTTTCGGCACCTTGTGCAGCACTCGCAGCGACGCCCAGGCAAAGGTCTGCTGCGCCACGACGAACATCACCCCGACCAGTGCGGCCAGCGGAATACGCTCGATCAGCGGCGACAGGAACAACACGAACAGCAGGATCATCACCCCCGCCACTACGCCCGACAGCCGACCGCGGCCATTGGAACTCAGGTTGATCACGGTCTGGCCGATCATCGCGCAGCCGCCCATGCCACCGCACAGCCCCGACACCATGTTGGCCGCGCCCAGGGCCACACATTCACGATCAGGGAAACCGCGGCTCTCGGTGATCTCATCGGTGAGATTGAGGGTCAGCAGGGTTTCCAGCAGACCGACCATGGCCATCAACAGCGCATAGGGGGCGATGATCTTGAGCGTCTCAAGGTTCCAGGGCACCTCCGGCCAGGCCAGTTGCGGCAGGCCACCGGCGATGTGCGCCATGTCGCCGAGGGTGCGGGTCGGCAGCTCGAGCAGGTAGACCAGCAGGCCCACACCGAGAATAGCCACCAGCGCAGGCGGCACCGCGCGGGTCAGCTTCGGCAGTACGTAGACCACCAGCATCGTCAGGGCTACCAGACCGACCATCAGCAGCAGCGGCTTCCCGCCGAGCCAGTGCTCGCCGTCCTTGAAATGCTCGAGCTGGGCCATGGCGATGACAATGGCCAGGCCATTGACGAAGCCAAGCATCACCGGGTAAGGCACCAGCCGCACCAGCTTCCCAAGACGCAGCACGCCGAACAGGATCATCACGATCCCGCCAAGCAGCACCGTGGCCAACAGATACTGGGCACCGTGCTGCACGACCAGTGCGACGATCACCACCGCCATCGACCCGGCGGCGCCGGAGATCATTCCTGGGCGACCGCCGAACAACGCGGTCAGCGTGCAAATGATGAAGGCACCGTAGAGCCCCATCAGCGGATTGAGGTGCGCCACCAAGGCGAAGGCGATGCACTCGGGCACCAGGGCGAAGGAGGTGGTCAGGCCAGCGAGGACGTCGGCGCGAAGTCGGGCGGGTTTCATGTAGATCCTGTGAAGTGTCCAGTCATGGCGACGGCGCGCGCGCAATGGGAGCAACCCATCACCCACGCAGAAGCAAAAACGAAGGGCGCGATGTTACGGAATTTGTCTGACAGCGGCCACCGCCGCTCTGCTCAGCGCACCCGCTCCCGGCTCTGCACCGCAAGATCCAGCGCGCGCTGCATGTCCAGCCGCGCCGAGCGACCCAGGTCCGGGTCATTGAGGCGGCCATTGCGCTCCGACGGCAGGATCGGCGCAGTCAGGTCCTCGGCATCCATCGCCTCGAAGTCCTGTTCAGAGCCCATGGTCAGGGAGCTGCGGCGCAGCAACATACGCACCTGCTCGGGCGTAAGCTGCGGATTGATCGACAACATCGCTGCCACCGTCGAAGCCACCAACGGCGTCGCGTAGGACGTACCGCAGTGCGGCTTGCCGGCATCGGCAGGTTGCAGGCAGGCCGCTGCACTGACATCCACACGCATGTCGACGTTGGAGCTGCGGCGCTTGACCACATGCTGCGGATCCTCGACCGCGGTGTCGCGCTCGCCGCGTTGATGCCCGCCCACCACCAGCAACTGCTCGGTCACGAACGACGATGGCAAACGGTATTCATCGGTGCCAGACCATGACGAGCCATTGCCCGCCGAATTGACCACCACCACATCCGGGTGCTCGCTGCGCAGCCACAGGAAGAATTCCTCGAGCAACTCCTCGTAGCCACTCATGGCCAACCCCGAGCGCACCAGCGAATCGACCTCGTCGCCCTCCACGTTTTTGGCGCCCACGCGGTGGATACCCCAACTCCAGTTGAGCACCCGTACGCCGTCCTCGACCAGGTTGACCGACGCGGCGATGTTGGCGGTGATACCTGCATCCGAGTTGCGCTCGACGATCACCTCGAACCCGGGGCTGGCCTTGCCCAGGCCGCTGAGAAAGCCACCTGCCGCCCCCTCCCCGCGCCCGGCCAGGATACCGGCGACGTGGCTGCCGTGGCTCTGCGCACGTGCGCCGTCGCGGCCGTAAAGGCAGGTCTGTCTTGGCCCGCAGGCGCCGCGATAAACCTGAAAGGGCGCAGCGTCGAAATCCAGCTCGCGCTCGATCACGCCCACACGTATCGGCTGTACAGGCACGTTCGAGGCCGGGACCCGGCGCTGGTAGTAGTACAGGGCATCCGTGAAACGATTGGCCGCCCACTCATCTGCCTGGTCGATGACCGTAGCCTTGCCGCCCTCGCCTTCCTCACCTCGCTCCGGCGCCGACTCTTCGACGATCACCGCGTCCACGCTTATCTCGCTGCCCATGCGCAGGATCATCGCATCGCGCTGTACAAGATCACGTACCGGAAGGCGCAGTTGGTAGACGTTCAACGGCGGGATCGCCCCCACCACCTGCGCACCATATTTGTTGGCGATACGTTGCGCCTCCTCGCGCCCGTTGTGCTTTTCCTCGATCAACAGGCTGACCAGGTCGAGGTAGGTGGTCAGGCCGTCCATGTTCCTGGCCACCTCGTGCGGGCCTGCGGCGACCACATGGCTGCGCTGGCGAGTGAGCCAGACCGGATTGCTTTTCTGCCCGCTGACCTGCAGCCACAAAGCAGCGCTCGGACCGGGCTGGTCGAGCGTGAACTCGAGCCTGTCGCCCTCGCGCTGCACGGCATTGGCAGGCAAGGCCCGGTCACCCAGCCACACCTGTGGAGCCTGGTGCTCCAGACCTTGCGCGCGCAGGCACCAGTGCTGCGAGGCCTCGGACAGCAAATCGCCGCAGCGCTGCAACTGCTGGATGCGCGGTTCGGCGATGGCACTCTGTCCAAGAACAAGCAACAACAAAGGTAGGTAGTGCTTCATGCTGAAGGTCTGCAATGGTCTTTTTGCTGCGACCCCAGCGCTCAGGCGATGGTTCAGCTGTTGACGGTAGCCCTCGAAAGCTCCGCAGCCGCACTGCAAATTTCAAATCCCTGTGATCCAGACACGGCACAATGCTGGCAAATTTGCCATCATGTCTATTCAACCTGCGGAGACCACCTACATGCCGCTACGCCCCCTTGTCACCGCCCTGCTGCTGGCGGCCAGCCTCACCGCACAGGCGGCCACCGAAGTCGTGCCGCTGCAGCACCGCAGCAGCGCCGAGCTGCTGCCGACCGCCCAGTCCTTTCTTGGAAAGGACGGAACCGTCAGCGCCTTCGAGAACAAATTGATCGTCAATGCCAGCCCGGAACGCATCGACGACCTGCGCGCCTTGCTACAGCAGTTGGACACTGCGCCCAAACGCCTGCTGATCAGCGTTGACAACAACGACAGCAACTACCAGGACAACCGCGGCAACGCCCGGGTCATCCAGTACGGCACCAGCAACCGCGAAGGCGGCCTGCAGCAGATCCAGGCCAGCGAAGGCCAGCCGGCACTGATCCAGATCGGCCAGAGCATCCCCATCACCAGCACCTCGACCGATGGTTACGGACGCATCCAGAGCGACACCCAATACCGCAATGTGACCCAGGGTTTCTACGTCACGCCGAGCGTCAGCGGTGAAACGGTTCGTCTGCAAATCAGCACCAATAATGATCGAATGAGCCAGGAACGCCAGGATGTAGTGAAAGTGCAGAGCACCGACACGACCATCTCGGGCAAGCTCGGCGAGTGGATCACCCTGGCGGGGTACAACCAGCAGAGCCAGGCCGAAAACAGCCCTTCGGCCCTCACCTACAGCACCCAGCGCGGTGAAAACATGACGCTACGCGTCAAAGTCGACCTTCTCGACTGATCCCAGGCAGTTCAAGGCCTCGACCAAGGGCCTTGAAACTGACTGCAGAGTCGCATTAGACCAAAGATGTAGTAAGCCAAAAAAAGCACTACAAAACATTTGACAGGCTCTTTTCGCCAAGGGCATGATGGCCTCGCTCCCGCTAATCAGGGGCCCTGGCAAGGGCCTTCGGGACGCCCTCCCGATACCCCTGGAGGCGTCCTGTGTCTATACGGCCCACAAGGCGGTTCGACGGGATTGCGACTGCAACGAAGAAGTTGTCCCGAGGGACGGAAGCGCATCACCGCAGAACCGGCAATCGACGTCGCACCGCAGCAAGGCATCCACGAGCCGACCTGCTGGGGACACCTTCGCCTGAACTGCACCCCCTTCCCCTTCGAGCCTTCCCCGTTCGCCGCCGCACTCCCCCGGACAGGACAGCCGCCAGGCCTCTGATTCCGCGACCTGAGCATCCGCACAACTACACTCAAGATCGATGCGACGAGGTTTATTTCCATGGCACTGACACGCGAACAGCAAATTGCAGCCCTCGAGAAAGACTGGGCCGAGAACCCGCGCTGGAAAGGCGTGACCCGTACCTACACCGCCGCCGATGTCGTTCGCCTGCGTGGCTCCCTGCAGCCAGAGCACACCTTTGCTCGTCAAGGCGCAGAAAAACTGTGGAAGCTGGTCACCCAAGGTGCCCACCCGTCCTTCCGGCCCGAAAAAGATTTCGTCAACTGCATGGGCGCCCTCACCGGCGGCCAGGCCGTGCAGCAGGTAAAAGCCGGCATTCAGGCCATTTACCTGTCCGGCTGGCAGGTAGCCGCCGACAACAACTCGGCCGAGTCCATGTACCCTGACCAGTCGCTGTACCCGGTCGACTCCGTACCGACCGTGGTCAAGCGCATCAACAACGCCTTCCGCCGCGCCGACCAGATCCAGTGGAAAGCCGGCAAGAACCCAGGCGACGATGGCTACATCGACTACTTCGCACCGATCGTGGCTGACGCCGAAGCCGGTTTCGGCGGCGTGCTGAACGCCTACGAGCTGATGAAGAACATGATCGAGGCAGGCGCCGCCGGCGTGCACTTCGAAGACCAGCTGGCCTCGGTGAAAAAATGCGGTCACATGGGTGGCAAGGTACTGGTGCCAACCCAGGAAGCCGTACAGAAGCTGGTGGCCGCGCGTCTGGCCGCTGACGTTGCGGGCGTACCGACCATCATCCTCGCCCGCACCGACGCCAACGCTGCTGACCTGCTGACCAGCGACTGCGACCCTTACGACCAGCCGTTCGTGATCGGCGAGCGCACCCGTGAAGGCTTCTACAAGGTACGTGCGGGCCTCGACCAGGCCATCGCCCGCGGCCTGGCCTACGCCCCGTACGCCGACTTGATCTGGTGCGAAACCGCCAAGCCGGACCTGGACGAAGCCCGTCGCTTTGCCGAAGCGATCAAGAAGGAGTACCCGGACCAACTGCTGTCGTACAACTGCTCGCCATCCTTCAACTGGAAGAAGAACCTGGACGATGCCACCATCGCCAAGTTCCAGCGCGAACTGTCGGCGATGGGCTACAAGCACCAGTTCATTACCCTGGCCGGCATCCACAACATGTGGCACGGCATGTTCAACCTGGCGCACGACTACGCCCGCAACGACATGACCGCCTACGTGAAACTGCAGGAGCAGGAATTCGCCGACGCCAGCAAGGGCTACACCTTCGTGGCGCACCAGCAGGAAGTGGGCACCGGTTATTTCGACGACATGACCACCGTGATCCAGGGTGGCGCTTCGTCGGTAACCGCACTGACCGGTTCGACCGAGGAAGAGCAGTTCCACTGATAGTGGGTTGCTGACAGAGGCCCGGGGCTTGAGAAAGCCCCGGGCTTTCTTTTGCCTGCCGCCCCACCACTGCCTCCCCCTGCAGGCGCCTAATGTCCTGACGACGAGCCAACCCCCGAGATCAGGGCTATGCTTGAGGCAGCACAGCAAGCAAGGACTGCCACATGCCTCGTCCAAGCCAACGCCTGGATGCCCTCTATATTAAGAAGCACAGCCCGCACCCTGCTTGCTCGCTTGCGCCTCCTTGCCATTGCAGCCCGCCCCGTAGCCCCGTCTTTCGCCGAAACATTGACCCGGAGCGGTGCACGAGAACGCTGCAACTGCTAGAACGAGAGTTTTTCTCATTTGCAAGTGACAAGATTGTGAATTGAACTAGGCAGGTAACAGATGAGGAAAGAAACAGCGGCTCACCCCAAATGATATTAATTATCATTATTAAATTGAAGACTCGTTACACCAACCAAGAAACATAATTAACAAATCTGGTTGGAATGCCCGAAACTCAAGGCTTTCAGCCATTTACGAAAGATTTTTGTTCTTAATCCTACGAATAAATTTGCGCTGGAAATTTTACTTGCCGTGGGTTTACCCATAAAATCAGCGCGATTGATTCAGCTGCGACATTTGGTCACTGCGTCAGCGACACCGCGTCGCCGCTCTACTTATTTCAGACTGCAGAGCTGGGTCTCTGTATAAGGATTTCAAGCATGTCCGATTCGGCAGGACTCATCGCCCACAACTGGGGCTTTGCCATCTTCCTCCTGGGTGTCGTCGGCCTGTGTGCCTTCATGCTCGGCCTGTCCAGCCTGCTCGGCAGCAAGGCTTGGGGCCGCGCCAAGAACGAACCCTTCGAATCCGGCATGCTGCCCGTAGGCAGCGCCCGCCTGCGCCTGTCCGCCAAATTCTATCTGGTCGCGATGCTGTTCGTGATCTTCGATATCGAAGCCCTCTTTCTCTTTGCATGGTCTGTGTCCGTCCGCGAAAGCGGCTGGACCGGATTCGTCGAAGCTCTCGTTTTCATAGCAATTCTGTTGGCAGGTCTTGTCTACCTTTGGCGCGTCGGTGCTCTTGATTGGGCTCCCGAAGGTCGTCGCAAGCGGCAAGCGAAGCTGAAACAATGAGGCTTTGGCAATGCAATACAATCTCACCAGAATCGATCCGGATGCGCCCAACGAGCAGTACCCGGTAGGTGATCGGGAAACCGTCACCGACCAACTGCTGGAGGACCAGGTCCACAAGAACATCTACATGGGGAAACTCGAAGATGTGCTGCGTGGCGCGGTCAACTGGGGTCGCAAGAACTCCCTCTGGCCGTACAACTTCGGCCTGTCCTGCTGCTACGTGGAAATGACCACGGCCTTCACGGCACCCCACGACATCGCCCGCTTCGGCGCCGAAGTCATCCGGGCGTCGCCGCGCCAGGCTGACTTCATGGTCGTCGCCGGTACCTGCTTCATCAAGATGGCGCCGATCATCCAGCGCCTCTACGAGCAGATGCTCGAACCCAAGTGGGTCATCTCCATGGGTTCGTGCGCCAACTCCGGTGGCATGTACGACATCTACTCGGTCGTTCAGGGGGTCGACAAGTTCCTCCCCGTGGACGTGTACGTGCCTGGCTGCCCGCCGCGCCCCGAAGCCTTCCTGCAAGGCTTGATGCTGCTGCAGGAATCGATCGGCCAGGAGCGACGCCCACTCTCCTGGGTTGTCGGCGATCAAGGCATTTACCGTGCCGAGATGCCCGCCCAGAAGGACCTGCGTCGCGAACAGCGTATCGCGGTAACCAACCTGCGCAGCCCCGACGAAGTCTGATCCAGCGACCTGCCGCCCGCTCCCCAGGAGCCGGCGGCCTGGCTTCATTCTCTACGTTGACTCAAAGCGACCGAGACCATGACAGCGGACACCGCTATTTATATTCCGCCTTACAAGGCTGACGACCAGGATGTGGTCGTCGAACTGCACAACCGTTTTGGCGCTGACGCCTTCGTCGCCCAAGAGACCCGTACCGGCATGCCGGTACTGTGGGTCAACCGTGCCCAGCTCAAAGATGTACTTTCTTTCCTGCGCAACGTCGCCAAACCGTACAGCATGCTGTACGACCTGCACGGCGTCGACGAGCGCCTGCGCACCCAGCGCCGCGGCCTGCCTGCCGCCGACTTCAGCGTGTTCTACCACCTGTTGTCGGTCGAGCGTAACAGCGACGTGATGATCAAGGTGTCGCTGAGCGAAGGCGACCTGAACCTGCCGTCCGTGACCAGCATCTGGCCGAACGCCAACTGGTACGAGCGTGAAGTCTGGGACATGTTCGGCATCGACTTCGCCGGTCACCCGCACCTGTCGCGCATCCTGATGCCGCCGACCTGGGAAGGTCACCCGCTGCGCAAGGACTTTCCGGCTCGCGCCACCGAGTTCGATCCCTACTCGCTGAACCTCGCCAAGCAACAGCTTGAAGAAGAGTCGGCGCGCTTCAACCCCGAGGCCTGGGGCATGAAACGCCAGGGCGCCAACGAGGACTACATGTTCCTCAACCTCGGCCCCAACCACCCTTCTGCCCACGGTGCCTTCCGTATCGTCCTGCAACTGGACGGCGAAGAAATCGTCGACTGCGTCCCCGACATCGGCTACCACCACCGTGGTGCCGAGAAGATGGCCGAACGTCAGTCCTGGCACAGCTTCATTCCCTACACCGACCGTATCGACTACCTCGGCGGGGTAATGAACAACCTGCCGTACGTACTCGCGGTCGAGAAGCTGGCCGGTATCCAGGTGCCGCAGAAAGTCGACGTGATTCGCATCATGCTCGCCGAGTTCTTCCGGATCACCAGCCACCTGCTGTTCCTGGGTACCTACATCCAGGACGTCGGCGCCATGACCCCGGTGTTCTTCACCTTCACCGACCGCCAGCGCGCCTACACCGTGATCGAGGCGATCACCGGTTTCCGCCTGCACCCGGCCTGGTACCGCATCGGCGGCGTCGCCCACGACCTGCCGCGCGGCTGGGACAAGCTGGTCAAGGATTTCGTCGAATGGCTGCCCAAGCGCCTGGACGAATACACCAAGGCCGCCCTGCAGAACAGCATCCTCAAGGGCCGTACCATCGGCGTTGCCGCATACAACACCAAGGAAGCGCTGGAGTGGGGTACCACCGGTGCCGGCCTGCGCGCCACCGGTTGCGACTTCGACCTGCGCAAAGCCCGCCCCTACTCCGGCTACGAGAACTTCGAGTTCGAAGTACCGCTGGCCCACAACGGCGATGCCTACGATCGCTGCATGGTTCGTGTCGAGGAGATGCGCCAGAGTATCCGCATCATCGACCAGTGCCTGCGCAACATGCCGGAAGGCCCGTACAAGGCGGATCACCCGCTGACCACGCCGCCACCGAAAGAGCGCACCCTGCAGCACATCGAGACCCTGATCACCCACTTCCTGCAAGTCTCGTGGGGCCCGGTCATGCCGGCCAACGAGTCGTTCCAGATGATCGAGGCGACCAAGGGCATCAACAGTTACTACCTGACGAGCGATGGCGGCACCATGAGCTACCGCACCCGGATCCGCACGCCCAGCTATCCGCACCTGCAGCAGATCCCTTCGGTGATCAAAGGCAGCATGGTCGCGGACCTGATCGCGTACCTGGGCAGTATCGACTTCGTTATGGCTGACGTGGACCGCTAAGCATGAACAGCACGCTTATCCAAACCGACCGTTTCGCCCTGAGCGAAACCGAGCGCTCGGCCATCGAGCACGAGATGCACCACTACGAAGACCCGCGCGCGGCGTCCATCGAAGCCTTGAAAATCGTACAGAAGGAACGCGGCTGGGTGCCGGACGGCGCCATCTACGCAATCGGCGAAGTGCTGGGCATCCCTGCCAGCGACGTCGAGGGCGTGGCCACCTTCTACAGCCAGATCTTCCGCCAGCCGGTCGGTCGCCACATCATTCGCGTGTGCGACAGCATGGTCTGCTATATCGGCGGCCATGAATCGGTTGTCAGTCAGATCCAGAGCGAGCTGGGCATCGGCCTGGGCCAGACCACCGCCGATGGCCGCTTCACCCTGCTGCCGGTGTGCTGCCTGGGCAACTGCGACAAGGCCCCGGCGCTGATGATCGACGACGACACCTTTGGCGACGTGCAGCCTGCCGGCGTCTCCAAACTGCTGGAGGGTTACGTATGACCATCACTTCCTTCGGCCCGGCCAACCGCATCGCGCGCTCGGCTGAAACCCACCCGCTGACCTGGCGCCTGCGTGACGACGGCGAGCCGGTCTGGCTGACCGAGTACGAGTCCAAGAACGGCTACGCCGCGGCCCGCAAGGCCCTGGCCGACATGTCCGCCGACGACATCGTGCAAAGCGTCAAGGACTCCGGCCTCAAGGGCCGCGGCGGCGCAGGCTTCCCCACTGGCGTGAAGTGGGGCCTGATGCCCAAAGACGAATCCATGAACATCCGCTACCTGCTGTGCAACGCGGACGAAATGGAGCCCAACACCTGGAAAGACCGCATGCTGATGGAGCAACAGCCCCATCTGCTGGTCGAGGGCATGCTGATCAGCGCCCGCGCGCTGAAGGCCTACCGTGGCTACATCTTCCTGCGCGGCGAGTACACCACGGCAGCGAAGAACCTCAACCGTGCCATCGAGGAAGCCAAGGCCGCAGGCCTGCTGGGCAAGAACATCCTCGGTTCCGGTTTCGACTTCGAACTGTTCGTGCACACTGGTGCCGGGCGCTACATCTGCGGTGAAGAAACCGCACTGATCAACTCGCTCGAAGGCCGTCGCGCCAACCCGCGCTCCAAGCCGCCCTTCCCTGCCGCCGTCGGCGTGTGGGGCAAGCCGACCTGCGTGAACAACGTCGAAACCCTGTGCAACGTCCCGGCCATCGTCGCCAACGGCAACGACTGGTACAAGTCGCTGGCCCGCGAAGGCAGCGAAGACCACGGCACCAAACTGATGGGCTTCTCCGGCAAGGTGAAAAACCCGGGCCTGTGGGAACTGCCTTTCGGCGTGACCGCCCGCGAGCTGTTCGAAGACTACGCCGGCGGCATGCGCGACGGCTTCAAGCTCAAGTGCTGGCAGCCAGGTGGTGCCGGTACCGGTTTCCTGCTGCCGGAACACCTGGACGCACAGATGTACGCCGGTGGTATCGCCAAGGTCGGCACCCGTATGGGTACTGGCCTGGCGATGGCGGTCGACGACAGCATCAACATGGTCTCGCTGCTGCGCAACATGGAAGAGTTCTTCGCCCGCGAATCGTGCGGCTGGTGCACCCCATGCCGCGACGGCCTGCCATGGAGCGTGAAGATGCTACGCGCCCTGGAGAAAGGCCAAGGCCGCGCCGAAGACATCGAGACCCTGCTGGGTCTGGTCAACTTCCTCGGCCCAGGCCGCACCTTCTGTGCTCACGCACCGGGTGCCGTGGAGCCGCTGGGCAGTGCCATCAAATACTTCCGGTCCGAGTTCGAGGCCGGTGTCGCGCCCGCGAGTGCTGCCGACACCCTGCGCCCGAATCTGGCCAAGCCGATTGTGGTCGGCGCATAACAAGATGAATCGCGGGTGGTCCGTGCCACCCGCCAGCTTGCAGGCCGGCCCGAACCATTCGCGGCCGGCCGCAAGCTCACCGATTTCCATTAGCCACGCCTGCTCACGCGGGCCAACGAAGAACTTTGAACCATGGCCACTATCCACGTAGACGGCAAAGCGCTCGAAGTCAACGGTGCAGACAACCTGTTACAGGCCTGTCTGTCGCTCGGCCTCGACATCCCTTATTTCTGCTGGCACCCGGCGCTCGGTAGCGTCGGCGCCTGCCGGCAATGTGCGGTCAAGCAGTACACCGACGAGAACGACACCCGTGGTCGCATCGTCATGTCCTGCATGACCCCTGCCTCCGACGGCACCTGGATCTCCATCGACGATGACGAGTCGAAGGCGTTCCGTGCCAGCGTCGTCGAATGGCTGATGACCAACCACCCGCACGACTGCCCGGTGTGCGAGGAAGGTGGTCACTGCCATCTGCAGGACATGACGGTAATGACCGGCCACAACGAGCGCCGCTACCGTTTCACCAAGCGTACCCACCAGAACCAGGACCTCGGCCCGTTCATCGCCCACGAGATGAACCGCTGCATCGCCTGCTACCGCTGCGTGCGCTACTACAAGGACTACGCAGGCGGCACCGACCTGGGTGTCTACGGCGCCCACGACAACGTGTACTTCGGTCGCGTTGAAGATGGCGTGCTGGAGAGCGAGTTCTCCGGCAACCTCACCGAGGTCTGCCCAACCGGCGTATTCACCGACAAGACCCACTCCGAGCGCTACAACCGCAAGTGGGACATGCAGTTCGCCCCGAGCATCTGCCACGGCTGCTCCAGCGGCTGCAACATCAGCCCCGGTGAGCGCTACGGCGAACTGCGCCGCATCGAGAACCGCTTCAACGGCTCGGTGAACCAGTACTTCCTGTGCGACCGTGGCCGCTTCGGCTATGGCTACGTCAACCGCAGCGACCGTCCACGCCAGCCGATGCTGGCCGATGGCAGCAAGCTGGGCCTCGACGCCGCGCTGGACAAGGCTGCTGACCTGCTGCGCGGCCGTACCATCGTCGGCATCGGCTCGCCACGCGCCAGCCTCGAGAGCAACTACGGCCTGCGCGAGCTGGTCGGCGCCGACTACTTCTACTCGGGTATGGAAGCCGGTGAGCTGAGCCGCGTGCGCCTGGTGCTGGACGTGCTGAACAACAGCCCGCTGCCAGTCCCGACCCTGCGCGACATCGAAGACCACGACGCCGTGTTCGTACTCGGCGAAGACCTCACGCAAACCGCCGCCCGCGTCGCCCTGGCTGTGCGCCAGGCCACCAAGGGCAAGGCCGAGGCCATGGCCGAAGGCATGAAAGTGCAGCCTTGGCTCGATGCAGCCGTGAAGAACATCGGTCAGCACGCGCTGTACCCGCTGTTCATTGCCTCGCTGGCCGAGACCAAGCTCGACGACGTCGCCGAGGAATGTGTGCGCGCAGCCCCTGCCGACCTCGCCCGCCTGGGCTTCGCCGTGGCCCACGCCATCGACCCGAGCGCCCCCGCCGTCGAAGGCCTGGACGCCGAAGCGAAGGCAATGGCCCAGCGCATCGCCGACGCCCTGGTGGCCGCCAAGCGCCCACTGGTGGTTGCCGGTACGTCGCTGGCTGACGCCGCACTGATCGAAGCCGCCGCCAACATCGCCAAGGCCCTCAAGCTGCGCGAGAAGAACGGCTCACTGAGCCTGGTGGTACCTGAGGCCAACAGCCTTGGCATGGCCATGATGGGCGGTGACTCCGTCGATGCTGCGCTGGACGCCGTCATCACCGGCAAGGCCGACGCCATCGTCGTGCTGGAGAACGACCTGTACGCCCGCGTACCGGCCGCCAAGGTCGATGCTGCGCTCGCCGCCGCAAAAGTGGTGATCGTCGCCGACCACTCCAAGACCGCCACCAGCGACCGCGCCGACCTGGTCCTGCCTGCGGCGTCCTTCGCCGAAGGCGACGGCACCCTGGTCAGCCAGGAAGGCCGCGCCCAGCGCTTCTTCCAGGTGTTCGACCCGCAGTACCTGGACAGCAGCATCCAGATCCACGAAGGCTGGCGCTGGATGCACGCCCTGCGTGCCACCCTGCTGAACAAGCCGGTCGACTGGACCCAACTGGACCACGTCACCAGCGCCTGCGCCAACGCCGCACCGCAACTGGCCGGCATCGTCAACGCAGCGCCAAGCGCCGCGTTCCGCATCAAGGGCTTGAAGCTTGCCCGTGAGCCGCTGCGCTACTCGGGCCGCACCGCCATGCGCGCCAACATCAGCGTCCATGAGCCGCGCACCCCGCAGGACAAGGACACCGCGTTCGCCTTCTCGATGGAAGGCTACTCGGGCTCGGCCGAACCGCGCCAGCAAGTGCCATTCGCCTGGTCGCCGGGCTGGAACTCGCCGCAAGCCTGGAACAAGTTCCAGGATGAAGTCGGTGGCCACCTGCGTGCCGGTGACCCTGGCGTGCGCCTGATCGAATCGCAAGGCGATCGCCTGAACTGGTTCAACACTATCCCTGGCGCCTTCAACCCGGCGCGCGGCACCTGGACTGCCGTACCCTTCTTCCACCTGTTCGGCAGCGAGGAGAACTCTTCGCGCGCGGCACCGGTGCAGGAGCGTATCCCGGCGGCCTACGTGGGCCTTGCCAAGTCCGAAGCCGACCGTCTGGGCGTAAACGACGGCGCACTGCTGAGCCTGAACGTCGCGGGCGTTTCGCTGCGCCTGCCGCTGCGCATCAATGAAGAACTGGGCGCTGGCCTGGTTGCGTTGCCCAAAGGCCTGGCCGGCATTCCGCCTGCCATCTTCGGTGCATCCGTCGAAGGCCTGCAGGAGGCAGCACAATGAGCTGGTTCACCCCCGAAGTGATCGATGTGATTCTCACCGTCGTGCGGGCCATCGTGGTTCTGCTGGCGGTGGTGGTCTGCGGCGCGCTGCTGAGCTTCGTCGAACGTCGTCTGCTGGGCTGGTGGCAGGACCGTTATGGTCCGAACCGCGTCGGCCCGTTCGGCATGTTCCAGATCGCTGCCGACATGCTGAAGATGTTCTTCAAGGAAGACTGGAACCCACCCTTCGTCGACCGCATGATCTTCACCCTGGCACCGGTGGTGGCGATGAGCGCCCTGCTGATCGCCTTCGTGGTCATCCCGATCACCCCGGTATGGGGCGTCGCCGACCTGAACATCGGCCTGCTGTTCTTCTTCGCCATGGCCGGTCTGTCGGTCTACGCCGTGCTGTTCGCCGGCTGGTCGTCGAATAACAAGTACGCCCTGCTCGGCAGCCTGCGGGCCTCGGCGCAGACCGTGTCGTACGAGGTGTTCCTGGGCCTGGCGCTGATGGGCGTGGTGGTACAGGTGGGCTCGTTCAACATGCGCGACATCGTTGAATACCAGGCCCAGAACCTGTGGTTCATCATTCCGCAGTTCTTCGGCTTCTGCACCTTCTTCATCGCTGGCGTCGCCGTGACTCACCGTCACCCGTTCGACCAGCCGGAAGCGGAACAGGAACTGGCCGACGGCTACCACATCGAATATGCCGGCATGAAATGGGGCATGTTCTTCGTCGGTGAGTACATCGGCATCATCCTGGTCTCGGCACTGCTGGTAACCCTGTTCTTCGGTGGCTGGCACGGCCCGTTCGGCCTGCTGCCGCAAGTACCGTTCCTGTGGTTCGCGCTGAAGACCGCGTTCTTCATCATGCTGTTCATCCTGCTGCGCGCCTCGATCCCGCGCCCGCGCTATGACCAGGTGATGGACTTCAGCTGGAAGTTCTGCCTGCCGCTGACCCTGATCAATTTGCTGGTGACCGCTGCGATCGTGCTCTACAACACGCCAGCCGTCGCGGCCCAGTGAGGATTTGACCCATGTTCAAGTATATCGGCGACATCGTTAAGGGCACCGGCACTCAGCTGCGCAGCCTGGTGATGGTGTTCTCCCACGGGTTCCGCAAGCGCGACACCCTGCAATACCCCGAAGAGCCCGTGTACCTGCCGCCACGCTATCGCGGCCGCATCGTCCTCACCCGCGACCCCGACGGCGAGGAGCGCTGCGTAGCGTGCAACCTCTGCGCGGTGGCCTGCCCGGTCGGCTGCATCTCGCTGCAGAAAGCCGAGACCGAGGACGGCCGTTGGTACCCGGAGTTCTTCCGCATCAACTTCTCGCGCTGCATCTTCTGTGGCCTGTGTGAAGAGGCGTGCCCGACCACCGCGATCCAGCTGACTCCGGATTTCGAAATGGCCGAGTTCAAGCGTCAGGACCTGGTGTACGAGAAAGAAGATCTGCTGATCTCCGGCCCCGGCAAGAACCCTGACTACAACTTCTACCGTGTTGCGGGTATGGCCATCGCTGGCAAGCCGAAAGGCTCTGCGCAGAACGAAGCCGAGCCGATCAACGTGAAGAGCTTGCTCCCATAAGGACAGAAAGATGGAATTCGCTTTCTACTTCGCATCCGGGATCGCCGTGGTCTCCACCCTTCGGGTGGTGACCGGCACAAACCCCGTGCACGCCCTGCTCTACCTGATCATTTCGCTGATCTCCGTGGCGATGATCTTCTTCTCCCTGGGTGCGCCGTTCGCCGGCGCCCTGGAAGTGATCGCCTACGCTGGCGCCATCATGGTGCTGTTCGTCTTCGTGGTGATGATGCTCAACCTGGGGCCGGCCTCGGTCGCCCAGGAACGTGGCTGGCTCAAGCCGGGCATCTGGGCAGGGCCGGTGATCCTCGCCGCCCTGCTGCTGCTGGAACTGCTGTACGTGCTGTTCGCCAATCCGAGCGGCGCTGCCATCAGCGGTACCACGGTTGACGCCAAGGCCGTCGGCATCAGCCTGTTCGGCCCCTACCTGCTGGTGGTCGAACTGGCCTCGATGCTGCTGCTGGCTGCGGCCGTCACCGCCTTCCACCTGGGCCGCAACGAGGCGAAGGAGTAAATCATGGGTGCTATCCCTCTCGAGCATGGTCTGGCGGTCGCCGGCATCCTGTTCTGCTTAGGTCTGGTCGGCCTGATGGTCCGCCGCAACATCCTCTTCGTACTCATGAGCCTGGAAGTCATGATGAACGCCGCAGCCCTGGCGTTCATCGTCGCCGGTGCCCGTTGGGTCCAACCCGACGGTCAGGTGATGTTCATTCTGGTGATCAGCCTGGCAGCCGCCGAGGCCAGCATTGGCCTGGCAATCCTGCTGCAGCTGTATCGCCGCTTCCACACTCTCGACATCGATGCTGCCAGTGAGATGCGCGGATGAACCTTCTCTTCCTGACTTTCGTCTTTCCCCTGATCGGCTTCCTGCTGCTGTCGTTCTCGCGCGGGCGGTTCTCGGAGAACCTGTCCGCCCTGATCGGTGTCGGTTCGGTCGGCCTCTCGGCCGCGACCGCCGCCTACGTGATCTGGCAGTTCAACGTCGCCCCGCCTGAGGGCGGTGCGTACAGCCAACTGCTGTGGCAGTGGATGTCGGTGGACGGCTTCGCGCCGAAGTTCACCCTGTACCTGGACGGCCTGTCGGTCACCATGCTCGGCGTGGTCACCGGCGTAGGCTTCCTGATCCACCTGTTCGCTTCCTGGTACATGCGTGGCGAAGCCGGTTACTCGCGCTTCTTCTCGTACACCAACCTGTTCATCGCCAGCATGCTGTTCCTGATCCTGGGCGATAACCTGCTGTTCATCTACTTCGGCTGGGAAGGTGTGGGCCTGTGCTCCTACCTGTTGATCGGTTTCTACTACAGCAACCGCAACAACGGTAACGCGGCACTGAAGGCCTTCATCGTCACCCGTATCGGTGACGTGTTCATGGCCATCGGCCTGTTCATCCTGTTCGCCCAGCTGGGCACGCTGAACGTCCAGGAACTGCTGGTGCTGGCACCGCAGAAATTCCAGGCGGGCGACACCTGGATGGTGCTGGCCACCCTGATGCTGCTCGGTGGTGCGGTCGGTAAATCGGCCCAGCTGCCGCTGCAGACCTGGCTGGCCGACGCGATGGCTGGCCCGACCCCGGTTTCGGCACTGATCCACGCCGCGACCATGGTCACCGCAGGCGTCTACCTGATCGCCCGTACCCACGGCCTGTTCACCCTGGCGCCGGACATCCTGCACCTGGTTGGCGTAGTGGGTGGCATCACCCTGGTACTGGCCGGTTTCGCCGCACTCGTACAGACCGACATCAAGCGTATCCTCGCCTACTCCACCATGAGCCAGATCGGCTACATGTTCCTCGCCCTGGGCGTTGGCGCATGGGATGCGGCGATCTTCCACCTGATGACCCACGCCTTCTTCAAAGCCCTGCTGTTCCTTGCCTCCGGTGCGGTGATCGTTGCCTGCCACCATGAGCAGAACATCTTCAAGATGGGCGGCCTTTGGAAGAAACTGCCACTGGCCTACGCCAGCTTCGTGGTCGGTGGTGCTGCCCTGGCCGCCCTGCCGATCCTGACCGTCGGCTTCTACTCCAAGGACGAGATCCTCTGGGAAGCCTTCGCCAGCGGCAACACCAACCTGCTCTACGCAGGCCTGGTCGGTGCGTTCATGACCTCGCTGTACACCTTCCGCCTGATCTTCATCGCCTTCCACGGCGAAGCGAAGACCGAGGCCCACGCTGGCCACGGCATCAGCCACTGGCTGCCGCTGGGCGTGCTGATCGTGCTGTCGACCTTCGTCGGCGCCTGGATCCACCCGCCGCTGGCAGGCGTGCTGCCTGAAAGCGCCGGCCACGCCGGTGGCGAAGCCAAGCATTCGCTGGAGATCGCCTCGGGCGCCATCGCCATCGCCGGTATCCTGCTCGCTGCAGTGCTGTTCCTGGGCAAGCGTCGCCTGGTCACCGCGATCGCCAACAGCAGCATCGGTCGCGTCCTGTCGGCCTGGTGGTTCGCCGCCTGGGGCTTCGACTGGATCTACGACAAGCTGTTCGTCAAACCTTACCTGCTGATCAGCCACATCCTGCGCAAGGACCCGGTTGACCGCGGTATCGGCCTGATTCCTCGCATGGCTCGCGGCGGCCACGTCGCCATGAGCAAGACCGAGACCGGTCAGCTGCGCTGGTACACCGCCTCTATCGCCGTAGGTGCCGTGCTCGTGCTCGGCGCCGTGGTAGTGGCCGCGGTATGACCATGAATATTGCGAACCTCGCGAACCTTGCGACTCTGCGAAAGGAAACGAACCCGTCATGATTCTGCCTTGGCTGATCCTGATCCCCTTCATCGGCGGCTTCCTGTGCTGGCTGGGTGAGCGCTTCGGCGCCACCCTGCCACGCTGGATCGCGCTGCTGACCATGTCCCTGCTGCTCGGTATCGGCCTGTGGCTGTGGGGCACCGGTGACTACACCCTCGCCCCCGCTCCGGGCGCCGAACCTGCCTGGGCTGTGGAATACAAAGTCCAGTGGATCCAGCGCTTCGGCATCAGCATCCACCTGGCCCTGGACGGCCTGTCGCTGCTGATGATCCTGCTCACCGGCCTGCTCGGTGTGCTCTCGGTGCTGTGCTCGTGGAAAGAGATCCAGCGCCACGTCGGCTTCTTCCACCTCAACCTGATGTGGATCCTCGGCGGCGTGGTCGGTGTGTTCCTGGCGCTGGACCTGTTCCTGTTCTTCTTCTTCTGGGAAATGATGCTGGTGCCGATGTACTTCCTCATCGCGCTCTGGGGTCACAGCTCGGCAGACGGCAAGAAGACCCGGATCTACGCGGCGACCAAGTTCTTCATCTTCACCCAGGCCAGCGGCCTGATCATGCTGGTGGCGATCCTTGGCCTGGTGCTGGTCAACTACAACGCCACCGGGGTGATCACCTTCAACTACAGCGACCTGCTCAAGGCACAGCTGCCGCCAGGTGTCGAATACCTGCTGATGCTGGGCTTCTTCATCGCCTTCGCGGTCAAGCTGCCAGTGGTTCCGTTCCACTCCTGGCTGCCTGACGCCCACGCCCAGGCGCCGACTGCAGGTTCCGTCGACCTCGCCGGCATCCTGCTGAAGACTGCGGCCTACGGCCTGCTGCGCTTCGCCCTGCCGCTGTTCCCGAACGCCTCGGCCGAGTTCGCGCCGATCGCCATGACCCTGGGCCTGATCGGTATCTTCTACGGTGCCTTCCTGGCCTTCGCACAAACCGACATCAAGCGCCTGATCGCCTTCTCCAGCGTCTCGCACATGGGCTTCGTGCTGATCGGTATCTATTCCGGCAGCCAGCAAGCCCTGCAGGGCGCGGTGATCCAGATGCTGGCCCACGGCCTGTCGGCTGCGGCGCTGTTCATCCTGTCCGGCCAGCTGTACGAGCGTCTGCACACCCGTGACATGCGCCAGATGGGTGGCCTGTGGCACCGCATCGCGTATCTGCCAGCCATCAGCCTGTTCTTCGCCGCCGCGTCGCTGGGCCTTCCGGGCACCGGCAACTTCGTCGGCGAGTTCCTGATTCTGATCGGCAGCTTCGCCCACGTGCCTTGGATCACCGTGATCGCCACCACCGGCCTCGTGTTCGGTTCGGTCTACTCGCTGATCATGATCCACCGCGCCTACTTCGGTCCGGCCAAGGCCGACACCGTGCTGGCCGGCATGGACGGACGCGAACTGATCATGGTGCTGGGCCTGGCGGTGCTGCTGATCGTGCTGGGCGTCTACCCGCAGCCGTTCCTCGACACCTCTGCCGCCACCATGAGCGGTGTGCAGCAGTGGCTCGGTTCCGCTTTCACTCAACTCGCTTCGGCCCGGTAAGAGCGCTATGGAATTCACCACTCAACACTTCATCGCATTGGCGCCGATGCTGATCACCACCATCACCACGGTGGTGGTGATGCTGGCGATCGCCTGGAAGCGCAACCACTCGCAGACCTTCCTGCTGTCCACCGTGGGCCTGAACCTGGCCCTGCTGTCGATCCTGCCGGCACTGAAAGTCGCACCGCTGGCGGTCACCTCGCTGGTGACCATCGACAAGTTCGCCTGCCTGTACATGGCGATCATCCTGGTGGCCACCCTGGCCTGCGTCACCCTTGCCCACGCCTACCTGGGCGAAGGCTCCAAGGGCTTCCCAGGCAACCGTGAAGAACTCTACCTGCTGCTGCTGATGTCGGCGCTCGGTGGCCTGGTGCTGGTCAGCGCCAACCACCTGGCGGGCCTGTTCATCGGCCTGGAGCTGCTGTCGGTGCCGGTCTACGGCCTGGTAGCCTATGCGTTCTTCAACAAGCGTTCGCTGGAAGCCGGCATCAAGTACATGGTGCTTTCGGCTGCAGGTTCGGCCTTCCTGCTGTTCGGCATGGCCCTGCTCTACGCCGATGCCGGCGCCCTGACCTTCGATCAGCTGGGCAAGGCCCTGGCCGCCACCAGCATGCCAAGCCTGCTGGCACAGCTGGGCCTGGGCATGATGCTGGTAGGCCTGGCCTTCAAGCTGTCGCTCGTGCCTTTCCACTTGTGGACTCCGGACGTGTACGAAGGTGCTCCGGCACCGGTCGCCGCCTTCCTGGCCACCGCCAGCAAGGTTGCGGTGTTCGCCGTGGTCGTGCGCCTGTTCATGCTCTCCCCTGCCGCCAGCAGTGGCGTGCTGAGCACCGTACTGGCGGTGATCGCCGTCGCCTCGATCCTGGTCGGTAACCTGCTGGCGCTGACCCAGAGCAACCTCAAGCGTCTGCTGGGTTACTCGTCCATCGCCCACTTCGGTTACCTGGTCATCGCCCTGGTGGCGAGCAAGGGCCTGGCACTGGAGGCCATGGGCGTGTACCTGGTCACCTACGTGATCACCAGCCTGGGCGCCTTCGGCGTGATCACCCTGATGTCCTCGCCGTACGCCGGCCGTGACGCCGACGCGCTGTACGAGTACCGCGGCCTGTTCTGGCGCCGTCCGTACCTGACCGCGGTACTGACCGTGATGATGCTGTCGCTGGCCGGTATCCCGCTGACCGCAGGCTTCATCGGCAAGTTCTACATCATCGCCACTGGCGTCGAGTCGCACCTGTGGTGGCTGGTCGGTGCACTGGTGATCGGTAGCGCCATCGGCGTGTACTACTACCTGCGGGTCATGGTGACCCTGTACCTGGTAGAACCGAACCTGCGTCGTCACGATGCTCCGCTGAAGTGGGAACAGCGTACCGGTGGCGTGATGCTGCTGGCCGTTGCGATCCTGGCCTTCGTGCTGGGTGTCTACCCGCAGCCGTTGCTGGAACTGGTTCAGCAGGCTGGCCTGCACCTGGTAGGCTGATTCGTTCTGCGCTGCATCAAGACACCCCGCCTCGGCGGGGTGTCTTGTTTCTGGCACCGGCAAAACCGGCCAGCGCCTTCAACCACAACGGGCACGGTCCCACGCCGGGCACTGAGCTCGGTGCAGGTTCAACGCGGTATTGATGATGCCGATGTGGCTGAACGCCTGCGGAAAATTCCCCAGCATCCGCTGGCCGAGCGGATCGTACTGCTCGGCCAGCAAGCCCACGTCATTGCACAGCCCGGTCAGGCGGTCATACAACGCCTGCGCCTGTTCCTGGCGCCCCAACAGCACATACACATCAGCCAACCAGAACGAACACACCAGGAAAGTCCCCTCCCCCGGCGTCAGGCCATCGCTGCAACTGTCGCTGTCGTAACGCAGCAACAAACCATTTTTCAGCAGGCGACGTTCGATCTGTTCCAGTGTCCGCAAGAAACGCGGATCCTCCGCCGGCAGAAAACCGGTCAGGGCAATTTGCAGAAGACTGGCGTCGAGCTCGTCTGAACCATAGGCCTGCACGAAGTACTGCCCACCAGCATCCAGCCCTTGCTCGCACACCTCTCGGTGAATCTGCTCGGCCACCTGACGATAGTGCCGCCCCCGCTCGCGATCCTCCTCGGTGGTTTCAGCCAGCCCAGCCGCGCGGTCGAACGCAACCCAGGCCATCACCTTCGAATGCACGAACTGCTGACGACCGCCACGCACCTCCCAGATACCTTCGTCGGGCTCGCGCCAGATGCGCTCCACATACGGCATGATCAGCCGGGCGATTGCGGCACTGCGAGGGTGACGAGGCAGCCCGCCCTTGATCGCCTGGGCCATGGCATCGGCCACCTCACCATAGATATCCAGCTGGCGCTGCCCGGAGGCGGCGTTGCCGATGCGCACCGGGCTCGAGCGTTCATAGCCGGCCAGCCAGGGCAAGGTGAACTCCCCCAGGTCGCGCTCGCCTGCCAGGCCATACATGATCTGCATCTGCTCCGGGTTTCCGGCCACCGAGCGCAGCAACCATTCGCGCCAGGCCTGCGCTTCATCGAAATACCCCAGGTTCATGAACGCCAGCAGGGTCATGGTGGCGTCCCGCAACCAGCAATAGCGATAGTCCCAATTGCGTTCACCCCCGATGCGCTCGGGCAACGAAGTGGTGGCCGCAGCGACGATCCCGCCGGTGGGCGCATAGGTGAGCGCCTTGAGGGTCAACAGCGAGCGACGCACCTGGGCACTGTGCGGCCCTAAGTCGGGGCAGCGTGCAGCGAAGTCCTGCCAGTGCGCCAGGGTGTCGGCCAGCGCCTGATCGGCGTCGAAATCCGGTGTGTCGGGCAGGTGCGAGGGTTGATGACGCAAGGCGAACACATGGCGCTCGCCTGCGCCCACATGAAAACGGCAGACGCTGTGATGGTCCATCGCATGCAGCCCGACCGTGCTGCGCAGGATCAGCCGGTCGGGGCCGGCAACGGCACTGAGGGTCAGTGGATCGAGCCGCTCCACCCAGGGGACACTGCGGCCATAGTCGAAGCGCAGCACCAGATCGAGTTCGAATCGGGTTTCTCCCGAGAGGCCTTCGACGATACGCAGCACGGCGTTTGGTTCACCCAGGGGCATGCAGTCGAGTACCCGGGCACGACCACTGGCAGTGGTCCAGGTGGTTTCCAGGACCAGGGTATCGCCCAGGTACTGCCGACTGCACTGCTCCACCGAGTCGCTGGGCGCCAGGCGCCAGCGACCATTCTCTTCATTGCCGAGCAACGCGGCGAACACCGCAGGGGCGTCGAAACGAGGCAGGCACAACCAGTCGATCGAACCATCGCGGCTGACCAGGGCTGCGCTGCGGCAGTTGCCAAGCAGGGCATAGTCTTCGATGTGCGCGGGCATTGGAGCTCCTTGGATTGAGGCTTGGGTTCGCTCTATTGTTTGTGACCACAACCGAGCACGCTTTGCGCCCCTCGCCCGAATCCTGCAGTACATCAACGACGTCGCCCGCCTGGCCTGCTACTGTTCTCCCCAGCCCCAACCCGTGAAGGATCACCCTGCCCCATGTCTTCAGACCTGCTCCTGGTCCTCGGCCTGCTCGCCATCGTCGTCACCCTGTTCATCCTCAATCGCCCCCGCATGGATGTGGTTGCGCTGCTGGTGATCCTGTTTCTGCCGCTGTCCGGCATCCTCACCGTCGAACAGGCCCTGGCCGGCTTCAGCGATCCCAACGTGGTGCTCATCGCCGCATTGTTCGTGATCGGCGAAGGCCTGGTGCGCACCGGTATCGCCTACCGCATCGGCGACTGGATGAGCGAGCGCGCTGGCAACAGCGAGGCCCGCTTGCTGGTGCTGTTGATGGTCGCGGTCGCCGGGCTTGGCTCGGTCATGAGTTCGACTGGGGTGGTGGCGATCTTCATCCCGGTGGTGCTCAGCATCGCCGCGCGCCTCAAGTGCTCACCGAGCCGCCTGATGATGCCGCTGAGCTTCGCCGGCCTGATCAGCGGCATGCTCAGCCTGGTGGCGACGCCACCGAACGTGGTGGTGCACAGCGAGCTGGTGCGCCACGGGCTGGAAGGCTTCAATTTCTTCAGTTTCACCCCGTTCGGCCTGGTCATACTGGTGCTGGGTGTGGGCTACATGCTGCTGACCCGCCACTGGCTCAACGGCGAAGTGCGCAAGGACGGTCGTAGCGAAAGCCGCCGCACCCTGCTCGACCTGGTACTGGACTACAAACTCAGCGGTCGCGAGCGGCGGCTGCGCATCCGCCCGCATTCGCCACTGATCGGCCATACCCTAGGCGAGCTCGAGTTGCGTACCCGCCATGGCGCCAATGTGGTCGGCATCGAGCGCCAGCACAAATTCACCACCCGGGTGATCGCCGCCGACTCCGGCACCCTGCTGCAACAGGGCGATGTGCTGCTGCTCGACCTGTTCGCCAATCGCGACGACCTGCGCAGCCTGTGCCAGACCATGCAACTGGAACCCCTGCACTTCAAGGCCGCCTACTTCATCGATCAATCACAGGAAGTGGGCATGGCCGAGATCTCGCTGCCGCCAGGCTCGCAACTGATCGGCAAGACTATCCTGGAGCTGGCCTTTCGCAGCCGCTACGGCCTCAATGTGGTCGGCCTGCGCCGCGAGCAGAGCGCCGTCGAAGCACAACTGGTGGAGGAGAAACTGCGCCTGGGCGACACCCTGCTGGTCATCGGCCCCTGGAAAGCCGTGCGCCAGTTGCAAAGCCAGCCGCGCGACTTTCTGGTGCTGAGCCTGCCAGCCGAAATCGATCAGGTCGCCCCTGCCCGCACCCGTGCTCCCCAAGCCCTGCTGAGCCTGGCGGTGATGGTCGGGCTGATGGTCAGCGGCCTGGTACCCAATGTCCTCGCTGCGCTGATCGGCTGCCTGTTGATGGGCGCCGGGCGCTGTATCGACATGAACAGCGCCTACCGCGCGATCCATTGGCAAAGCCTGGTACTGATCGTCGGCATGCTGCCCTTCGCCCTGGCGCTGCAGAAGACCGGCGGTATCGACCTGGCCGTGACCGGGCTGGTCGGCCTGCTCGGCGGTGCCGGCCCGCAGGCCATCCTTGCCTGCCTGTTCGCCCTCACCGCCGTGATCGGGCTGTTCATCTCCAACACGGCAACGGCAGTACTCATGGCCCCGGTTGCGATCAGCACGGCGCAGCAACTGGGCATGTCGCCGTATCCCTTCGCCATGACCGTGGCCCTGGCCGCCTCGGCAGCATTCATGACGCCGGTGTCCTCACCGGTCAACACCCTGGTGCTCGGCCCTGGCCAGTACCGCTTCGCCGATTTCGTCAAGGTCGGTGTGCCATTCACCCTGCTGGTGATGGTGGTGACCGTGGTGATGGTGCCCTGGTTCTTCGGATTGCAGTGACCAGGATGTTTACCTGTAGCAAACGTGAAATATCAGGGAGGATCGGCGCAAATTAATATCCAATTGACATCAATTCGCTTCCTGAACCACACTGCGATCTATCTGTCCCAGGTGTTAGCTGCAGTCGTCCTGGATTACGTTTGCGCTTGTCGGTCGAGCCCATGGTGTTTTCAGCCCAGTCGCGCCTGCTGCCTCCCTTGATCCTGTTCGGTCTGACCTTCGCCCTGACGCTGGGCGGTATCCTGGCCCGACCGATCGAGTCCCTGTCGCTGTTCTGGCCGGTCAATGCCGTGTTGGCCGGGATGCTGCTGCGCCACCCCCGCCAGGGCAGCATCCTGGGCATCGCCCTGATGTACCTGGCGATGGTCAGTGCCGACCTGATCTGTGGCAGCGAGTGGCGCCCCGCCCTGTGGTTCAACCTGTGCAACGTCGGTGCGATCGTCACCCTCTGGCGTCTGCTGGCGCACTTGCCCCGCCCCCATCGGCGACTGCGTACACCCCATGGCGTGCTCCGCGTATTCGCTGCCTGTGCCGCAGGGGCCGTGGTGGCTGCAAGCCTCGCATGCGTCATGGCCGCCCCCTGGTTCGATCAGTCATTGCGCACCACCTGGCTGGCCTGGTTCAGCGAACAGTTCTCCACCAGCGTACTCGTGTTGCCAATCATGCTCACCGCGCCGTCGCTACCGGCACTACTGCGCAGCGGAGGACAGCCTGTGCGACTGGCACCCTTGCTGGTGCTGCTGGCTTCGCTGGTACTCAGTATCGTTTTCGGCGGCCCTGGCGCAATCGCCTTCCCCATTTCTGCGCTGCTGTGGTGCGCCCTGAGCTATTCCCCTTTTCTGCTCTCGCTGCTGACGCTGACAGCAGGCAGCACCCTCATCGTTGCCGTGGCCCAGAACCTGATGCATTTCAGCGTGCCGCAGAGTGAGCCGGGCGTCACGGCACTGATGTCGGCTCGCCTGGGCATCGCCATGCTGGTGCTCGGGCCGCTGGTAGTGGCCTGTGTCAGCAATGCCAACCGCGCCCTGCTGTCGCGCCTGGCGCACCAGGCGACCATCGATCACCTGACCGGCGCCCTGACCCGCAGCGCCTTCACCCGCCAGGCCAACGCCCTGCTGGAAGGCCGGCAGCAGCATGCCCAGGCGCTGCCGCTGACCTTGATGATGCTCGATATCGACTACTTCAAGGCGATCAATGACCGCCATGGCCACGCGGTCGGCGACCACGTCCTGCGCCAATGTGCCAGTGCATTGCAGGAACAATTGCACGACGGCGAACTGTTCGCTCGCCTGGGTGGCGAGGAATTCGTCATCGTCGTTCCGGGGCTCGCGCCCGAACAGGCTGCGTTCACTGCCGAGCGTATGCGCCGCGCCGTGCAGGACCTGCAGATGGTGCAGGGTGAGACGCAGCTGCGGATCACCGTGAGCATCGGTGTAAGTGGCTGCAACGACAGCCAGCCGACAGCCGACCTTGATGCCTTGCTCGCCGATGCCGACCAGGCGCTGTATCGCGCCAAGGCCCATGGCCGCAATCGTGTCGAGCAGGCCCAGCGCCAGGTGGTCTGAGTCAGCCGATCAGATCCCAGGAAAGCTTGGCGATCAGCACGCACAGCAGTACCAGGAACAGGCCCCGCACGAACCCAGCCCCTTTGCGTACCGCCAACCAGGTGCCCGTCAGAGCCCCCAGGATGTTGAACACCGCCATCGGCAATGCAATGGCCCACAGCACGTTACCCGAGGGAATGAAGAACACCAGTGCGGCCAGATTGGTGGCGATGTTCACCAGCTTGGCCGACGCCGAGGCGTGGAGAAAATCCAGGGCGAAAAAGCGGATGAACAGGAAGATCAGGAAGCTGCCCGTTCCAGGGCCGAACAGACCGTCATAGAAACCAATGGCACCGCCGATCAGTACCGCCAGGCACTGCTCCTTGCGGCCGATTCGCGTCGGCGTGTGCAAGGCCCCGAAATCTTTCTTGCAGAAGGTGTAGATCGCCATCAACACGATCAGCACCAGCACCGCCGGGCGCATCACGCTGGGAGGCACCAACGACACGGTCGCGGCCCCTGCGAACGACATGACAAAGGCACTGGCCATCGCCGGCACGATCAGCCCCCAGTCGAGTCTGACCTTGCGAATGAACGAGCGCGCGGCGAAGGCCGTGCCGCACACCGACGCGAACTTGTTGGTGCCCAACAGCGCCGCCGGTTGAGCACCGGGCAGCACATTGAACAGTGCAGGAATCTGAATCAGCCCGCCACCGCCGACCGCAGCATCGATCAATCCGGCAGCGAACGCGAACAGGGACAACAGGACGATATCCGTCATTTGAGAAGTTCCAGGCAGGGAAAGCGTGCCCAAAGCCTAATCAAACGGCCGCACCTGTGTTGAAATGCCATATTGCACAAACCGCAATGAGGAACCCGCCATGGCATTGGATATGCTGCGCGAAATACAGGCTTTCGTCAGCGTCGCCCACAAGCGCAGCTTCGTTGCCGCCGCCCGCGCCCTGGGGCGCTCACCCAGCGCCGTAACCCGCGCAGTGCAGGCGCTCGAGGACAACGCTGGCACCCGCCTGCTCAATCGCAGTGCCAACGCCGTGACCTTGACCGAAGCCGGTGAGCACTTGCTGCCCCACGCACAGCGCTTGCTGGAGGTGCAACGTGATGCCGCCGATGAGCTGGCGGCGCTGAGCGGTTCGGCACAGGGCTGGATCCGCTTCGCAGTGCCCGAGCTGCTGGCCCAGAAGGTACTGCCGGCGGTGCTCGCCGAATTCTCCCAACGTCACCCCCAGGTCACCCTGGACGTGCAGTTCGGCGATCAGGCCCTCGACCCGGTGCAAGGCAAGTTCGATTTCGTGGTGCGCGGTGCCTTTCCCCAGTCGAGCGAACTGATCGGCTATCCACTGTGGAACTACCGCCGCCACCTGTACGCCAGCCCGGCGTACCTGCAGCAACACGGCTTGCCACTGGAACCCGAGGAGTTGGGCGGCCATGCGCTGATCCTGCACACCGCTCCCCGCATCCTCAAGGCTTGGCATTTCTACCGCGACGGCCAGATCACCAGCCTGCGACCACGTCCGCGCCTGCGCCTGTCTGCAGGCACTGCGGTGTACCAGAGCGCGCTGGCCGGTGCCGGCATCGCCCGTCTGGCCGACTGGCTGGGCGAGCCGCAAGTGCAGGCCGGGCGCTTGCTGCGGGTATGCCCGGCGTATCACCTGACCTCCAGCAGCGGCCAGGATCCGCAGATGCATGCGCTCTACCCGCCTGGCGAACAACCGGCTCGGGTACGTGAACTGCTGCAGGCGCTACGACGCGCGCGTCCCTGACCCCCAGACAGCACTGTACAAATTCTGCTCAATTTAACAAAGGCCGCTTCGTTACTGGCTTGTAGCGTTTTATCCACAGACCTACCCACGTTTTTTGTGGACAGAATTCCGAGCCCAGTTAACGACTTATCGCACACGCAATAGTGCAGCATTCGCTAGCCTGACCAATTCGATCCACTCGCCAACGTTGATCGCCCCGGCACGCTCGAGTTGCTCGGCACAGACCAGTGCCTGCTCGTAATCCCGTTCGCTGGCGATACCGGTGCCGACGAACCTCTCCCGCCACTCCAGCATCGCTGCAGTGCCCTTCTTGCTTTCCATGTACGACTCCGAGGCAGGTGGGCTGCCGTCAAGCCCAAAAACGCCAGACGCCCCACGCTCGGGGGCCGAAAACGGCCGCGGGAGATTACACGAACGGTTATCAAGTGAGAATAAATATCAAGAAGAAGCCGACAGACAGTCGATGAGCGGCGTGGCAGGAGGTAAAACGCATCGAGCCCGTCTCACAGGTAGACGGGCTCGGGGAAGTTGGACGGGATATTTCAGCCCGGTGGGATGGTACCCAGCAAGCCGATCAGGATCGTCAGCATCAGGAAACCACCCAGGAACAACGCAAGCTTGCCCATTGGAACCTCGACAAAGTGGGGACTGAACGGCAGAGCTGCCCGCCAGGGATGCGGTGCAGCTGCGCTTGCCCGGCGCATACCGCTTCGTACGGCTGGGCTTGAGGGGCATTGTCAGGCCTTGGCTGATACGGTTACAGATTCAGGTTGCCGTAAAAAAAGCATATCAGATGGGTCGTTCAGTCCAGCCGTCGCAACTTCTCCTGCGGCAACCACCCCAGTTCACCGTTGCGCTGTCGCCGACACCAGAGCCAGCCGTTCAAGCGCCGCAGCCCCACCACCTCGTGCCCAGGATCGACGTCCAGCTCATGGGCCGAATACGACTCCAGTGCCCGCCCCTGGCCGACACCCAGGCACTCGATCAACTGCCCCGGCACCCAGCCTGGCTCGTGCCCCTCACAGCTGCACAGATACCAGTCCTGCCAGTCTTCCTCACCCTCGTAACGTTGCCCGATCTGCAACAACGTCCCTCGGGCGAAGCGAATGGGTCGAGGGTATTCACTGCGATGGCTTTCGATCACCACGTATTTCATATCCCGCTCCCTGGCTTCAGAAGAATCAATCCTGGCAGCCGCTCAGAGGCTCATGACCATTTCATGCCAGGCCATGCCACCGTGATCGGAACTGGAAGGTTTCACGTACTGGTATCCCATCTTTTCGTACAACCCTACATGCTGGTCCTTGCACATCAGGTGAATGGTCTTCTTGCCGCGTTCGCGCATCTGCTCGATGAAGCGCGTCATCAGTTGCCCGGCGTAACCGCGCCCCTGAAACGCCGGATCGACCACCACCGACATGATCACCACGTTTGGCGCCAGGGCATCGTGCCCAACCAGCTCCTTGAACGCCTCATCGGACATCACCACTTCGTGAGCACAGCCACTGTTGATGAAACCCACCACCTGGCCGTCCTGCTCCAGCACCAGAAAGCCCTCCGGGTACTGGGCGATGCGCGTGGCAATCTTCTCCCGCGTGGCCGCTTCGTCGCCTTCATAGGCAGTGGTTTCGATGTGATAGCAGCGGTCCACATCCGAAGGCGTGGCGGGGCGGAAAACAGGCGTATTCATGGGGTAGGTCCGTGTCTCGATAAGCAGAGGACGACATCCTAACCGGAGCGGCTCGGCTTCGCACCGCGATCACACGTCACACCCTGCTTAACCGAGCATTACCTGTGCGGCACGCTTTGTCTGTTGGCCTGGGAGGATGTAGACCTGTCCGCTGATACCGTCGAGATCCCGCGGGCACGGTGGCTGGCCAGTACAAGGCGACCAAGACCCGGCGCTCGACACGCACGGTCAAGCTGCTTGCCCCAGCTCTGCGTGCTCTATAGGCGCAAGTGCAGTTCACCATGAATCTGCCGGCGGAGCTGATCGAGGTTATCGATCGAGACAATCGGACTGTGCGCGAACAGCGCGTGCGGTTCGTCTTCCACAACACCGCCACAAACGAGCCGTAGCGCGCATCGGACGAGCTGCGACACGGATGGTGGATCACGCACCTGGAAAAAACAGGCGTGCACCAGCGCGGACCAAAACCTGCCGGCACGCGGTCGCCAGCCAGATGCTGAGCAGCGGCATTCATTCGAAGTGTATCCCTGAATTAGGGATAGCCTTGACACTGAACTCATTCTTGACGGTAAACAAGCGGATTGGCCACGGTAGGACTTCCCCAGCACGGACAAAGCTCCTGCGACGCTAATCTCCTACCCGGACGCTTATCGTCTCTCGCAAACACTGAATGAATACCGCCTCCTGAAGATAGGCCACATTCAACCGGGTCCACGCGGTCACGGCTTTCTGGTTGGTCTGGAAAATCGCCCCCGGCGCCAGCATCACGCCCCTGCCCTGCACTTCACGGGTCAACACGGCGGTATCATCGATACCCGGAAAACGCGCCCACAAGTACAAGCTCTGTTCCGGCCGGCAGAACACCTCGGCGCCGAGCTCATCCAGCACCCGCAACCCGCCTGCGGTGGCCTCCCGCACCCGGTCCTGCAGGCGCATCAGGTGGCGCAGGAAGTGCCCTTCGCTGAGGATCACATCCGCCGTGCGCTCGCACAGCTCAGAGCAACTGGTGTGCAGCATCATCTGCAGGTCAGCCAGCTCGTCGATGGCCTCCTTGCTGCCGGCGATATAGCCCACGCGCAAGGCCGCCGACACCGACTTGGAGAAGCTGCCGATGTATAGCGAGCGGCGCAGCTGGTCGAGCGCCGCCACCTTCAGCGCCGAGCTGGGCTTGAAGTCGGCCAGCGCATCGTCCTCGACCAGCAGCAGGTTGTTCCGCTCGGCCAGTTGCAGCAGACGGTGGGCCTTGGCCGGGGAGATATCCGAGCCGGTGGGGTTGTGACACACCGACTGGATGAAGAACAGCTTGGGCCGTTCGACACGCAGCATAGCTTCCAATACGTCCATGTCCGGGCCGTCCGCCAGGCGCGGCACGCTAAGCAACCGTGCGCCATGCAACTGCAACTTACCGAACAGCGGGTAGTAACCCGGGTTTTCCACCAACACTGCATCTCCCGGCACCACGAAGCGGCGGATGATCAGGTCCAGCGCATGGTTGGAGCCGTGGGTAGTCACAATCTGCCGGGGCGTGGCATTGATGGCGTAGCTGGCCAGCTTGCGCACCAGGCTCTGGCGCAGCCCCGGGTTACCCAGCCGGTTGCCATAGCGGAACAGGTTGCCGGCGCCGCTGCGCATCGCCTGCCGGGTAAATTTGTCGAGGCGCATGTCCTGCAGCCAGGCCACTGGCGCAAAGCCCTCGCCCAGCGGCGCCAACCCGGGCTCGCGAACAAACTGCTGACGCATCATCCAGATGGTGTCCATGGCCCGGGTATAGGGCCGCGTTTCATCCACTTCGGCAGCCTGTGCCTGTGCCTCAACGAAAAAGCCCTGGCCGTGGCGCGCCTCCACCAGCCCCTTGGATGCAAGGATCTCGTAGGCGGTGATCACCGTGTTCTTCGAATACCCGTGCAAGCGCACGTATTCACGTAGCGATGGCAGGCGGTCGCCAACCTTGAGCACGCCGCTGCGGATCTGCTGCTCGACCGCATCGGCAACCTGTTGGGCAAGGGTGACACGGGTCATCGGCGGGTTCCTTGGCTGCATTGGGTACAGACTGGGTACTGTTGGGCAAAACTGTACCTTCAACAAAGGGCACAGTGGTTGCACATTAAGCACCACGCCAGCGCCGCGCTCAAGGCGCCGCCCAATAACAATGACACCAACGGAGCCTTCATGAGCCTCGATTCCCGCCTGCCCGCCTTCCGTAACCTATCCCCCGCCGCACGTCTGGACCACATTGGCCAGTTGCTCGGTCTGAACCCCGACGACGTCAACCTGCTGGCCAACGCCGGTGCCCTGCCGATAGACATCGCCAACGGCATGATCGAAAATGTCATCGGCACCTTCGAGCTGCCCTATGCCGTGGCCAGCAATTTCCAAGTCAACGGCTGTGATGTGCTGGTGCCGCTGGTGGTCGAAGAGCCCTCGATTGTCGCTGCAGCCTCGTACATGGCCAAGCTGGCCCGCGCCAATGGCGGCTTCGTTACCTCCAGCAGCGCCCCGCTGATGCGTGCCCAGGTACAGATTGTCGGCGTCCACGACCCGCTCAATGCGCGCCTGAGCCTGCTACGCCGCAAGGGCGAAATCATCGAGCTGGCCAACCGCAAGGACCAGTTGCTCAACAGCCTGGGCGGCGGCTGCCGCGACCTCGAAGTGCACACCTTCGCCGAATCGCCACGCGGCCCGATGCTGGTCGCGCACCTGATCGTCGATGTGTGCGACGCCATGGGCGCCAACACCGTCAACACCATGGCCGAAGCCGTGGCGCCGTTGATGGAGGCTATTACCGGTGGCCAGGTACGCCTGCGTATTCTGTCCAACCTGGCCGACCTGCGCCTGGCCCGGGCCCAGGTGCGAATCACCCCGCAGCAGCTGAAGACCGACGATTTCAGTGGCGAGGCGGTAATCGAAGGCATCCTCGACGCCTACGCCCTCGCGGCCATCGACCCGTATCGCGCGGCCACCCACAACAAGGGCATCATGAACGGCATCGACCCGCTGATCGTCGCTACGGGCAACGACTGGCGTGCTGTGGAAGCCGGCGCCCACGCGTTTGCCTGCCGCAGCGGCCGCTACGGTTCGCTGACCACTTGGGAAAAGGACAGCAACGGCCACCTGGTCGGCACCCTGGAAATGCCGATGCCGGTCGGTCTGGTCGGTGGTGCGACCAAGACTCACC
Organism: Pseudomonas wayambapalatensis; assembly: GCA_014268975.2. Classification (GTDB taxonomy): domain Bacteria; phylum Pseudomonadota; class Gammaproteobacteria; order Pseudomonadales; family Pseudomonadaceae; genus Aquipseudomonas; species Aquipseudomonas wayambapalatensis. The sequence continues at coordinate 3,649,274 of CP077096.1, forward strand.
CATTGGCACAACTGTCGCTGCGCATCCTGCAAGTCAGCACCGCCCAGCAGCTGGCGGAGATTGCCGTGGCCGTAGGCTTGGCGCAGAACCTTGGGGCCATGCGCGCCCTGGCCACAGAAGGTATCCAGCGCGGGCACATGGCCCTGCACGCGCGCAATATCGCGGTGTTGGCGGGTGCCCGCGGTGATGAAGTGGATTGGGTTGTCCGGCAACTGGTAGAAAATCACGATGTCCGTGCCGACCGTGCCGTTGCGCTGCTGAAACAAAAGCGCGGCCAATGACCATGGCTCCGGCGCAAGCGGTAAAAGTGTTTGAAGTCGGCCCGCGCGACGGCCTGCAGAACGAGCGCCAGCGGTTGTCGGTGGCCACGCGCGTGGCGCTGATCGACGCGCTGGCGGCCAGCGGCCTGCAGCATATCGAGGCCGGTGCCTTCGTGTCGCCGCGCTGGGTGCCACAAATGGCCGGCAGCGACGAGGTGTTGCGCCAGTTGCCCGCCGACGACGAGGTCAACTACACAGCCCTGGTCCCCAACCTGCAAGGCTTCCAGGCCGCGCAGCGGGCCGGCTGCCGCGAGGTGGCGGTGTTCGCGGCCGCCTCCGAGGCGTTTTCGCGCAATAACATCAATTGCTCCATCGATGAAAGCTTCGAGCGCTTCGCCCCGGTATTGCAAGCCGCCAAACAAGCCTCTGTCCGCGTGCGCGGTTATGTATCCTGCGTGCTCGGTTGCCCATTCAGTGGCGCGGTGGCGCCAGAGGTAGTGGCGGCGGTCGCACGCCGCTTGTATGAACTGGGCTGCTACGAAATCAGTCTGGGTGACACCATCGGCGCCGGCAGACCGGACGCGACCGCGCAACTGATCGAACACTGCGCCCGGCAAGTGCCGGTGACCGCGCTGGCCGGCCACTTTCACGATACCTGGGGCATGGCCATCGCCAATGTCCACGCCGCACTAGCGCAAGGTGTACGCACCTTCGACAGCTCGGTTGCCGGCCTTGGCGGCTGCCCCTACTCGCCCGGTGCTAGCGGCAACGTGGCCACCGAAGAGCTGCTGTACCTATTGCACGGCCTGGGCTACAGCACAGGTGTCGACCTGCAGGCGGTGGCCCGGGTTGGCGTGCGTATCAGTGCCGAACTGGGCATCGCCAACCGCTCCCGCGCCGGCCTTGCAATGGCGGCAAGGAGCGCCGGCGAACAACACCTGTAGTACTTGTAGCACCCGAATAATAACAACGTGCCCGCAAAGGCAGGAGAATGCCAATGACCCTTGAATGCCGCCTGCACCCCCGCGCACCGGAGGTGAACCAGGCTTACGACAACCTCTATGAAGTGTGGGGCGACACCGTGGACAGCCGCCACCTGATCGCCGCCATCGCCATCGGCGCCGCCTGCAGCCTGGGCACGTTCTTTCTCGCCGAGCACCTGCTGACCGGCTGGGTCCAGTCCAGCCAGATGGCCCGTGCCTACGCCATGCTGCTGGGCATTCTCGGCTCGCTGTTGGGTGGCGGGGTCAGTGCCTGCCTGTTCAAACCCAAGCGCCATGTGGTCGAACACGTCGCCGACCCGGCCTGGCGCCAGCAGGTGATTGAAGAACTGCGAGATGAATACGGCGGTATCGGCCAGCTCAGCGATCTGCCGCAAGAAGTGCGCAACGAGCTGCGCGAACTGGGCCTGGAGCGCTTGTTCGCCGAAGCCGAACCTGCCAGCCCAGCCGTGGCCTGCTCAAGCACTGCAACCCTGAAGCGAGGGACCGCCTGATGGACGCCTTGTTCGACCAGGTACTGATCGCCGTACTGATGGGGGTAATCGGCGCTGTGGTGTTCTCGGCCATCGGCCTGATTTCCGGCAGCGACGAAACCACCACGCTGGCACCGCTGACCTTGCTGGTGGTGCTGCTGGGTGTGCCCGCTGCCGGGGTGTTCACCTTCTTCCTTGCCGGCGCGGTGGCCAAGCACATGACCCATGCGGTGCCCACGGCGTTGCTCGGCATCCCCGGCGACACCATGGCCACGCCACTGATGCGCGAGGCCAACTTCCTGCGCAACCTTGGCGTGCCGCATATTGCCCTGCGCAAGATGATCTCCGGCGCGGTCATCGCCGCCCTGGTGGCCCTACCGCTGGCGGTTCTGTTCGCCGTACTGCTGGCGCCGTTCGGCGATGCGATCAAGCAGGCCGCGCCTTGGGTATTCCTCGCAGCCGCCACCATCATTGCCTACTTCTCGGCCGGCCGCTGGGCCTCGGTGCTGGCGCTGCTGCCGTTCGTGCTGGTGATCATTGCTTTGCAGACCCTGACCACCCAACACGGCGTCAAGCTCAGTGTCAGCTACTTCCTGGGCATCGCTATCGGCCCGCTGATCGCCGCCCTGTTCGCCATGCTCGCCCCGGCAGAGCGGGCTCGGATAAAGCGCAGTGTGCCGCGCACCTTTGCCCTGTCGCCAGACGTCAAGAGCTGGGGCGGCTGGTTCCCCAACCCGCTGAAGGTGCTGGACCGCCGCCAGGCCGGCTGGACCCTGGCCACCGCTACCGTGTCGAGCGCCACCTTCGTATTCAGCCCGGTGGCAATGACGGTGATCCTCGGTGAAGTAGTCGGTTCGCGCATCAAGCACGCCTATCATCGCCTTACCTCGGTGATCAGCGTGCGCAACGGGGTCACCGAGTCCACCTACATTGCCGAGGCATTGATCCCGCTGATCGCCTTCGGTCTGCCGCTCAGCCCCGTGGCTGCCGGCCCGGCCGCGCCGCTGTTCAACGCCCCGCCACGCTTTACCGTGGATGCCGCCAGCGGCCAGGTGAACAATCTGCACAACCTGCTCAGCGCCGGCGAGTTCCTTGCTTTCGGCATGCTCGCAGTGGTGATCGCCATTCTGATCGCTTACCCATTCTCGATGAATTTCGCCCACCGCGCCGCCTCGTTTGTTTCGCGGCGCATCAGCCACGAGGCGGTGATCGCCACCTTCGTCGGCCTGATTTTGGTGATCGGCCTGTGGGAAGGCGGCTTGCTGGGACTGCTGGTGATACTCACGGTCGGTCTGCTGGGTGGCTTCCTGTACCGCTTTATCGGCTTCAACATCGGCGTGCAGTTCATGGGCTACTACACGGCCGTGCTCAGCGTGCCGGCCATCGTCGCCCTGTTCGTCTGACCTGACCTTCTCCTGCTCCACCACGTAGCCACAGGGGCTGCGTGGTTTCATTCGCCTGCAATAAAGGAACAACAACAATGAATATCCTTTGCCCCCCTTGCCGCATGATGGCGGCTGGCGCCTGCCTGTTGCTCAGTGCCGGCAGCGCCCTGGCCGAAGGCTTCAGCGAAGATGCCAACGTCGGCCTGACCCTGCGCAACTTCTACATCAACCGTAATTTCGTCGACCCGGCCTACACCCAAGGCATGGCCGAAGAATGGACGCAAAGCTTCATCCTCGACGCCCGCTCCGGCTTTACCCAGGGCGTGGTCGGCTTTGGCGTGGATGTGCTGGGGCTGTATTCGGTAAAGCTCGACGGCGGTCGCGGCACTGCCGGTACCCAGTTGCTGCCGGTGCACGATGACGGCCGCCCGGCGGATGACTTCGGCCGCCTCGGCGTTGCACTGAAGGCACGCGTTTCGGCCACCGAGCTGAAGATTGGCGAGTGGTCGCCGATGCTGCCGGTGCTGCGCTCAGACGACGGCCGCTCGCTGCCCCAGACCTTCCAGGGCGCCCAGCTCACCTCGCGTGAAATCGACAACCTCACGCTTTACGGCGCACGCTTTCGCGGCAATAGCCCGCGCAACGACGCCAGCATGGACGACCTGTTCATGTCCGGCCGACCCAGCGCCACATCGGACCGCCTGGATATCCTGGGCGCCGAGTACCTGTTCAACGATAAGGCCACCCAGCTCGCAGCCTGGCATACGGACCTGCAAGACATCTACCGCCAGCAGTACTACAATCTGATCCACAGCCAGGCCATCGGCAACTGGACGCTGGGTGCCAACCTCGGCTATTTCGTCGGCGAGGACAGCGGCCGCTCACTGTCAGGCAAGATGGACAACCGCACCACCTCGCTGCTGCTCTCGGCGCGTACCGGTGGCCATACCCTGTACCTCGGCCTGCAGCGAGTGAGCGGCGATACCGGCTGGATGCGGGTCAACGGCACGGCCGGCACCAGCCTGGCCAACGACAGCTATAACTCCAGCTACGACAACGCCCACGAACGCTCCTGGCAGGTGCGCTACGACCACAACTTCGTAGTCGATGGCCTACCGGGGCTACAGTTCATGACCCGCTACATCAGCGGCGACAATGTGCACATTGGCAACGTGCGCGATGGCAAGGAATGGGGCCGCGAAAGCGAACTGGCCTATACCCTCCAGAGCGGCAACTTGCGAGACCTGACCGTCAGGTGGCGCAGTTCCACCTTGCGCCGGAACTTCAGCAGCAATGAGTTCGATGAACACCGGGTGATTGTGAGTTATCCGCTGTCTATCCTTTGAACTAAGTCCTCTCCTCCATGCAACCACGCAGCGACCAAGGCCACTGGTTCGCTGCGTATCCGCACGTCAGTTTGTAGTGCTCTGAATCGCCCTTGGTTTCCCACACCCACCATCGCGACTCGGGAGTCGGGAGTCGGGAGTCGGGAAGAATTGGCCACTCAGGCGGGTGCAGCAGCAGTAATTCGGATTCGCGAGGAGACCAGCATCACGAAGCCTTTGTGGCCATACGCAGCTACTCTTCCTTCCGCTTATCACCGCTAGATGCAGAACACCAGCTTGAGCGCGGCCTTACCGGGCGCCTACTGGCCCCCATAGACCACGATTACCACAGTATCACCCCTAGGATATTGCCGAGCGGCATATACAGCGACAGACCAGGACCACCAAAGCTTGAGTTTGGCGGGCTTGCCTGCTAAGTGCTTGCTGGCCTTGTGGCTGCTTCAGTTTGACGAGCGACGCTTTAGCTTATTGGGAGCAAAACACCTATTTCGTAGCCTGATGCGCTTCGACCATGAAAAGGATGGTAGTAGCAGTCAGGTTCAACGTGTACCGAGCCAAGTATTCGGGTACGGCGACCAGGGCCGCTCCTTGCCCGTGGCCACCGTTCTTGTTACGCACTGTCGGGACACCGCTTTCCAGCAGCGAGCGAATGGATGCGAACTGCGACTCGAAGTACGGTGGAAACAAGCCTTTGCTCATGCAGGCGGCGATTAGGTTTTTTGCCGTGTCTGATGGTTGGGTCGGCCAACCGCGAAGACTACAGATCGTCTTCATAGTGCTTTCGAATGCCTTCAAAGCATCGACAAGGCACTCCTTGTACCGCCCGTGCCGATAGTGCTCATGGGCTTTCAGGAACTCTTCGTTCGCACCTTCAAAGCTCTGATCACTCAGGACCGCAAGCGCAGGCTTCACAGCCTCTGAGTGAAGGAACTGGGAGTCGACTCGGATGATCTCACCGGACTCGAACTGATAGCCAACACCGTGCTCTTTGAAGCGCTCGTTCAACTCAGCAATGGCGTCGTCAGACTCAATTTTTCGAACAGTTTGATGCCTGTAAGTCGAATTTTCAGCTATGTAATTGTGAATGACCTTGAAGCACAACTCCACAACATCAAGCGCCCTCTCGGTCGACTCCTCTTCCAGAAAGAAATTGAAGATCGAGTCCTGATCGGACTTAGGGTATCGGGTCAGTTCAAAAACCCCGAACTCTCTGCACAGGGTATTCTTGACGAAACCATACGCTTCTTCAGCATTAGAGGTTCCGTACCGATCTGTACCGAAGGCATCACTGATGATGTGAACAATCTGGACCCGCAGCGGCTGCGGCAGACCGTCATAGACGTAAACGTCAGGCACTTCGCCACGCGCGCGCTTCTGACGTTTAGAGAAAAGATCTAAGACTCCCACAACCATCCCTCGATAGGCTACGGAACATCTAGAAATTTGGCGGGGAACCAGGGATTCGAACCCTGGGAACGCTCTCACGTTCGCCGGTTTTCAAGACCGGTGCATTCAACCACTCTGCCAATTCCCCAAATTCTTTTGCGTGCTATGAATCTGCTAAAAGGCGCACCCTAGGGATGCAAGCAGATCACGCTAAAGCTTTGTTTTTGCAAAACTTTTTAACGATCCCAGGCAGAAGGACCACCAGCTTTCAAGACCGTTGCCTTAAACCACTCGGCCCCGCTTCCAGCTTGTTTTGCGGCGGCAATCATACCGTAATGAAACACGCTGTCAAACTCTCTCTGTCACCCGTTGCAGAGGCTCTGTTATGATCTTTGCATCTGAACGTTTCAAACCCACAGGAGTGTCGCCATGCGCGAACAGGATTACGCCGTACAACACGGCCAGCAGGTCGAGCAGCAGGAGGTCAGCAAGGTCCTGCGCAACACGTACAGCCTGCTGGCGCTCACGCTTGCCTTCAGCGGCGTGATGGCTTTCGTCGCTCAACAGATGCGCGTCGGCTACCCGAACATCTTCGTGGTGCTGATCGGCTTCTACGGGCTGTTCTTCCTCACCGCCAAGCTGCGTGATTCGGTCTGGGGCCTGGTTTCTACCTTCGCCCTCACCGGCTTCATGGGCTTCATCCTCGGCCCGATCCTCAACCGCTACCTCGGCATGGCCGGTGGCGCTGAAGTGGTCAGCTCGGCCTTCGCCATGACCGCACTGGTCTTCGGTGGCCTGTCGGCCTACGTGCTGATCACCCGCCGCGACATGAGCTTCCTCAGCGGCTTCATCACCGCGGGCTTCTTCGTGTTGCTGGGTGCCGTGGTCGCGAGCTTCTTCTTCCAGATCAGCGGCCTGCAACTGGCGATCAGTGCTGGCTTCGTGCTGTTCTCGTCGGTCTGCATCCTGTTCCAGACCAGCGCCATCATCCATGGCGGCGAGCGCAACTACATCATGGCGACCATCAGCCTGTATGTATCGATCTACAACCTGTTCGTCAGCCTGCTGCAGCTGTTCGGCATCATGGGTCGTGACGACTGATCGTTAGCGATTGGACGATTCAGGAAAGCCCGCTTCGGCGGGCTTTTTTGTGCGTGGATGCTTTTGGGGTGCACGCCCCTCCCCGCCACGAAGAAGCAGAGAGCAGCCCAGTCAAGACGTACCTCTACCCCTTCGCCGTCGGGCCCCGTAGAATGCGCTCCTTTTTTCTTCGGGGCGGTTTCCCATGAGTTCACTCGAACACGAGCCGGGCGCGACGGCGCCTGCCAACGAACTGGTCCTTGGCCTCGAGGACAAGCCGCGGCCACTGATCGGTCTGCTGGCGGCACTGCAGCACTTGCTGGCGATCATCGTGCCAATCGTCACGCCTGGCCTGCTGATCTGCCAGGCGCTGGGCGTTTCGCCGCGGGACACCAACCTGATCGTGTCGATGTCGTTGGTGATCTCGGGCATCGCAACCTTCGTCCAGTGCAAGCGCTTCGGGCCATTCGGCGCAGGGTTGCTGATCGTCCAGGGCACCAGCTTCAACTTCGTCGGACCGCTGATTGCCGGGGGCGCGCTGATGGTCAAGCAGGGCACGCCGGTCGAAGGCGTGATGGCGGCAATCTTTGGGGTCGTGATCGCCGGCTCGTTCGTGGAGATGGGCGTTTCGCGCATCCTGCCATTCATCAAGCGCCTGATCACCCCGCTGGTGACCGGCATCGTGGTGCTGATGATCGGCCTCACCTTGATCAAAGTTGGCCTGATCAGCATGGGTGGCGGCTTTGCGGCCATGGGCAACGGCACCTTCGCCAATGGCGAGAACCTGCTGCTGTCAGGCGTGGTGCTGGCGATCATCGTGGTCCTCAACCGGATTCCGGTGGTGTGGATGCGCAGCTGCGCCATCGTCATCGCGCTGGCGGTGGGCTATGCGCTGGCAGGCTACCTGGGGCGTCTGGACTTTACTGGCATGCACGAGGCCGCGCTGTTCCAGGTGCCGGTACCGCTGCACTTCGGCCTGGGCTTCTCCTGGGCGCTGTTCATTCCGATGCTGGTGATCTACCTGGTGACCTCGCTGGAAGCCATCGGCGATGTGACAGCCACCAGCAAAGTGTCGCGTCAGCCGGTCGAGGGGCCGGTGTGGATGCAACGCATCAAGGGCGGGGTGCTGGTCAATGGGGCGAACTCGCTGCTGGCGGGCCTGTTCAACACCTTCCCCAGCTCGATCTTTGCGCAGAACAACGGGGTGATCCAGCTGACGGGTATCGCCAGCCGTCATATCGGTGTCTGGATCGCGCTCATGCTGGTATTGCTGGGGCTGTTCCCGAGCGTGGCCGGGGTGATCCAGGCCGTGCCGGAGCCTGTACTGGGTGGTGCGGCGATGGTGATGTTCGGTGCGGTGGCGGCATCAGGGATCAATATCCTGGCCAGCACCCGCCTGGATCGTCGGGCGTTGCTGATCATCGCCGTGTCGCTGGCCCTGGGGCTGGGCGTGGCGCAGGTGCCGGAGTTCCTGGCGCACATGCCTGCGGCGCTGCGTAACGTACTGGAGTCTGGTGTTGCCACCGGCGGTATCTGTGCCCTGGTGCTGAACTGGTTCCTGCCAGAGAGCCGGGAACGCGCCTGACCATCTTTGCAGGCAGACAAAAGCCCGCGCCTACAGGTGCGGGCTTTTTGCTTTATCATGACGGCACTTCTTTACACGAGCCTTCCATGAAATTCGCCATCGCGGTGTTTTCTCCGGCCCATGCGCCCTCCTCGCGCCGCGCGCTGCGCTTCGCCGAGGCGGCCCTGGCCGGCGGACACGAGATTACTCGACTGTTCTTCTACCAGGACGGGGTGCACAGCGCCTCGGCCAACGTCGTCGCGCCTCAGGATGAACAGGATGTGGCGGCGCAATGGCGCAGCTTCGTCAGCCACCATCAACTCGATGCGGTGGTCTGCATCGCCGCAGCATTGCGCCGGGGCGTGCTCGACGAGGCCGAAGCCAATCGCTACCAGCGCCCTGCCGTGAACCTGCCCAAGCCGTGGGAGCTGTCCGGTCTTGGGCAACTGCACGAAGCTGCGCAAGTGGCAGACCGTCTGGTCTGCTTCGGAGGCGATTGAAATGGCCAGCTCTTTGTTGATCATCAGCCGCCAGGCACCCTGGAATGGGCCATCCGCCCGCGAAGCGCTGGATATCGCGCTTGCCGGTGGCGCCTTCGACCTACCGCTGGGCATGCTGTTTCTCGATGACGGTGTCTTCCAACTCGCCAGCGGCCAGCAACCGGCCCTGCTGCAGCAGAAGAACCTTGCCGCCAACCTGCAGGCGCTCCCGATGTTCGGGGTCGAGGAGCTGTTCGCCTGCGCGCACAGCCTCCAGCAACGCGGACTGGACGGCAGCACGCTAGAGCTGCCGGTACAGGTCCTCGACGATGCAGCACTGCGCGCACTGATCGCCCGTTTCGACCAGGTGGTGACCCTCTGATGACGACCCTGCATGTAATCAGCCATTCGCCCTTCGGCGACAACCGCTTGACCAGTTGCTTGCGTTTGCTGGACAACCAGGACGCGCTGCTGCTGTGCGGCGATGCGACCTACGCCCTCAAGCCCGGCAGCGAGCCTTACCGTGTATTGCAGGCTGCTGGCCTGGAGCAACGCCTGTTCGCCCTCGAAGAAGACCTGCAGGCCCGCGCAATCCCCGACGAGTTGGCAAAGGCCGTGGACTATCCCGCCTTCGTCGCGCTTTCGCTGCACTACGACAAGGTCAATACCTGGCTATGAGCGACCTGATTGTCGGCAATCGCTCGATTGCCCTGGACAAGGACGGCTTCCTGGTCGACCTGCAGGACTGGTCCCACGAGGTCGCCCAAGCCCTGGCCGCCCGTGAAGCGATCGCACTGACCCCGGACCACTGGGAAGTCCTCGAATTGCTGCGCCAGTTCTACGACGAATACCAGCTTTCGCCAGCGACCCGTCCGCTGATCAAGTACACCGCCCTGAAGCTGGGCCCGGACAAGGGCAACAGCCCGCACCTGAACCGTCTGTTCAATGGCACCCCCGCCAAACTGGCCGCCAAGCTGGCGGGCCTGCCCAAGCCGACCAACTGCATATGACCGAGCCGATGACCGACAGCCCGAGCCCCCTGACCCTGGAAACCCCGGCCGAACACCCCTTCGCCGAGTTCGTGCGCATTCTCGGCAAGGGCAAGCGCGGAGCACGGGGCTTGACCCGCGAGGAAGCGCGCGCAGCGATGACACTGCTGCTCGAAGGAAAGGTCGAAGACACCCAACTGGGCGCCTTTCTGATGCTGCTGCGGCACAAGGAGGAAAGTGCCGAGGAGCTGGCAGGTTTCACCGAGGCCCTGCGCACCCACCTGCAAGCCCCATCGATCGCTGTGGATCTCGACTGGCCAAGCTACGCCGGCAAGAAGCGCCACCTGCCCTGGTACCTGCTGGCTGCCAAGTGCCTGGCCAACAGCGGCATTCGCATTCTCATGCACGGCGGCGGCGCCCACACGGCTGGGCGCCTGTACACCGAGCAGTTGCTCGCCCTGCTGGACATCCCCTTGTGCCGTGACTGGCAGACGGTGGCCGACAGCCTGGACCAGCAGCGCCTGGCCTTCTTCCCGTTGCAGGACTGGGCGCCGCAATTGCAGCGGATGATCGACCTGCGCAACACCCTGGGCCTGCGCTCGCCGATCCACTCCCTGGCCCGCGTACTCAACCCGCTCGGCGCGCGCTGCGGCCTGCAAAGCATCTTCCACCCGGGCTACCAGGCCGTGCACCGCGAGGCCAGTCGCCTGCTCGGCGATCACGCCCTGGTGATCAAAGGTGATGGCGGCGAGATCGAAGTCAATCCAGATGTCATCAGCCACTTGTACGGCACCACCGGCAGCGAGGCCTGGGACGAAGAATGGCCCGCGCTGAGTGCACAACGCCACGTCAAGCCAGCAAAGCTTGAGCCCGAGCATCTGTTGGCGGTATGGCACGGCGCGGCGCAGGACAGCTATGGCGAGCTGGCGGTCGTCGCGACCATGGCCCTGGCGCTGCGCGGCCTGGGCCATGATCGCGAACAGGCGTTCGACACCGCGCGCACGTTCTGGTCAAACCGAAACATCTAACCAGTCGATCAATAACTGGCGATATTTGCGCTATTTATTCGAACGGTATGCCCTAGACTGAGCTCCAACGACAGACTATTTGGTAATTGGAGCTCCACATGGGCCTTTTGATCGACGGCCGCTGGCATGACCAGTGGTACCAGAACAGCAAGGATGGCGCCTTCCGCCGCGAAAACGCCCAGCGCCGCAATGCGCTGCCTGCGGCCGAAGCAGGCCGTTACCACTTGTATGTTTCACTGGCTTGCCCATGGGCGCACCGCACCCTGATCTTCCGCGCACTCAAGGGCCTGGAGCCACTGATCGACGTATCTGTGGTGAGCTGGCTGATGGGCGAGCACGGCTGGACCTTCGACATCGCACAGGGCTCGACCGGCGATCATCTCGACGCCCTACAGTACCTGCATCAACGCTACACCGTGGATGATCCGCACTACACGGGCCGAGTGACCGTACCGGTCCTGTGGGACAAGCAAGAGCAGCGCATCGTCAACAACGAGTCAGCGGAAATCATCCGCATCTTCAACAGCGCGTTCGACGAGTTGACCGGCAATCGCCTGGACCTCTACCCCGAGCCACTGCGCAGCACCATCGATGCGCTCAACGAACGCATTTACCCGACGGTGAACAACGGCGTGTATCGCGCAGGCTTCGCCACCACCCAGGAGGCGTACGAGGCAGCGTTCGATGAGGTGTTCAACGAGCTGGATCACCTGGAAGCGCTGCTCGACAGCCAGCGCTACCTGGCCGGCGAATACCTGACCGAGGCGGATGTAAGGCTGTTCACCACGCTGGTGCGCTTCGACGCGGTGTATCACGGGCACTTCAAGTGCAACCTGCGGCGGCTGGCGGACTACCCGAACCTCTCCAACTGGCTACGCGAGCTTTATCAGTGGCCAGGGGTGGCGCAGACGGTGGATATGGAACATATCCAGAAGCACTACTACATGAGCCACAAGACCATCAACCCGAACGGCATCGTACCCAAGGGGCCACTGCAGGACTTCACATTGCCCCATGATCGTGAACGGTTGGCGGGCAAGGGCATATGGCAGGGTTGAAATCATTGGGGCTGCTTTGCAGCCCATTCGCGGGCAAGCCCGCCCCCACAGGTTTAAAGCGGCGCCGTACCTGTGGGAGCGGGCTTGCCCGAGAATGGGTCACGAAGTGGCCCCAGTGATCAGCTGTTCTGCGCCCCTTCGAACCAGGCCAGCTTGTCACGCAACTGCACCACTTCCCCAACGATCACCAGGGTCGGCGCATGCACTTCATGCCGGGCCACCAGGTCCGGCAGGTCTGCCAGGGTCCCGGTGAACACGCGCTGATTGCGGGTCGTGCCCTGCTGCACCAGCGCTGCCGGCGTGCTTGCCGCACGGCCATGACGGATCAACTCGGCGCAGATGGTCGGCAAGCCTACCAGGCCCATGTAGAACACCAGTGTCTGGGCTGGCGCCACCAGGTCATTCCAGGGCAGGTTGCTGGTGCCGTCCTTGAGATGGCCCGTGACGAAGCGCACCGACTGGGCGTAGTCGCGGTGAGTCAGTGGAATACCGCCGTAGGCCGAACAGCCGCTGGCCGCCGTGATACCCGGCACAACCTGGAAGGGGATGCCCTCGTCGGCCAGTTCCTCGATCTCCTCGCCGCCACGGCCGAAGATGAACGGATCGCCGCCCTTCAGGCGCAACACCCGCTTCCCCTGGCGGGCCAGATCGACCAACAGGCGGTTGATCTGGTCCTGGGGCACAGCATGGTCAGCGCGGCGCTTGCCGACATAGATGCGCTCGGCATCACGCCGACACATCTCGATGATGGCCGGGGCCACCAGACGGTCGTAAAGCACCACGTCGGCCTGCTGCATCAGGCGCAGGGCACGGAAGGTCAGCAAGTCGGGATCACCAGGGCCGGCACCGACCAGATAGACCTCGCCACCCTGCTGTACAGGCGCGCCATCGACCATGGCCTGCAACAGCCGCTCGGCTTCGGCGCCCTGCCCGGCCAACTGCCGCTCGGCGATCGGCCCCTGGAACACAGTCTCCCAGAAGCCGCGACGCTGGTTGACGTCCGGGTACAGCGCCTTGACCTTGTCACGAAAACGCGCGGCCAGGCCTGCCAACTCGCCGTAGGTGGACGGAATCCAGGTCTCGAGCTTGGCCCGGATCAAACGTGCCAGCACCGGCGCATCGCCGCCACTGGAAACCGCCACCACCAACGGCGAGCGATCGACGATGGCAGGGAAGATCACCGTGCACAGGGCCGGTGCATCCACCACGTTGACCGGTAGGTTGCGCGCCTGTGCGTCCGCCGATACCTGTGCGTTGAGCCCCGGGTCATCAGTGGCGGCGATCACCAGACGGCAACCCTCCAGGTCAGCGACCTGATAGCCGCGCACCAGCACCTCTCCGCTGCCTTCCCTGGCCAGCGCGGCCAGCTGGCCGTCGACTTCCGGCGCGACCACCCGCAGCACGCCGCCGGCATCCGCCAACAGGCGCGCCTTGCGCAGGGCGATCTCACCGCCGCCGACGACCAGTACCCGGCCGCCCTGCAGCTTATGGAACAGCGGCAGGTACTTCATTTAGCGGATAACCTCGACGCCGCCCATGTAGGGCTTGAGCACCTCGGGCACACGAATCGAACCATCGGCCTGCTGGTAGTTCTCCAGCACCGCAACCAGCGTGCGGCCCACTGCAAGGCCGGAGCCGTTGAGCGTGTGCACCAGTTCCGGCTTGCCGGTTTCCGGGTTGCGCCAGCGGGCCTGCATGCGGCGGGCCTGGAAGTCGCCGCAGTTGGAGCAGGAGCTGATTTCGCGGTACTTGCCCTGGCTCGGCACCCACACTTCCAGGTCGTAGGTCTTCACGGCGCCGAAGCCCATGTCGCCGGTGCACAGGGCCAGCACGCGGTATGGCAGTTCCAGCAACTGCAGCACGCGCTCAGCGTTGGCGGTCAGGCCTTCAAGGGCTTCCATGGACTTGGACGGCTCCACCACCTGGACCATCTCGACCTTGTCGAACTGGTGCTGGCGGATCATGCCGCGGGTGTCACGACCCGATGCGCCCGCTTCGCTGCGGAAGCACGGGGTGTGGGCCACCAGTTTCAGCGGCAGCTGCTTGGCGTCAAGGATCTCGCCCGCTACCAGGTTGGTCAGCGACACTTCGGCGGTCGGGATCAGGTAGAAGTCGGCCTCGCCTTCGCGGGTGATCTTGAACAGGTCTTCCTCGAATTTCGGCAACTGGCCGGTGCCCTGCAGGGCCGGGGCCTGTACCAGGTAAGGGGTGTAGTGCTCCTCGTAGCCGTGCTCGCCGGTGTGCAGGTTGATCATGAACTGCGCCAGGGCGCGGTGCAGGCGGGCAATCGGCCCACGCAGCACGGCAAAGCGAGCGCCGGACAGCTTGGCCGCGGCCTCGAAGTCCAGGCCACCACTGACTTCACCCAGGGCAACGTGATCCTTGATCTCGAAGTCGAAGGCCTGCGGCGTGCCCCAGCGGCGCACTTCGACATTGTCGTCTTCACTGGCGCCGACCGGCACGCTGGCGTCCGGCAGGTTGGGGATGGTCAGCAGGATGCCGTCGAGCTCGGCCTGGATCTCGTCCAGCTCGGTCTTGCCGGCTGCAAGCTCGTTGGCCATGCGCTCGACATCCGCCATCAGCGGGGCGATGTCTTCGCCCTTGGCCTTGGCCTGGCCGATGGATTTGGAACGGGCATTACGCTCGGCCTGCAGCTGCTCGGTGCGGGTCTGCACCGACTTGCGGCGCTCTTCCAGTGATTCGATGCGCGCGACATCCAGGCTGAAGCCACGGGAGGCCAGGCGATCCGCCACTTCCTGAAGTTGGCCGCGTAACAGTTTGGAATCGAGCATATCGTTCTCTCGTTGTGTTTTAGGTGTTGGTTCAGATTCGGGTCAGGGCCAGGCCGGCCCAGGTGGCGAGCAGCCCGCCCAGCACGCTGGCGGCGGCATAGCCGAAGGCCAGGGGCGCCTGTCCGCTTTCGAGCAGGCGCACGGTATCCAGTGAAAAGGACGAAAAGGTGGTCAGCCCGCCGACGAAGCCGACGATCAGCCCCGCACGCACCTCGATCGGCACGCCGGGCTTGTTGAGAAACAGGCCGTACAGCACACCGATGATCAGGCAGCCCACCAGATTGACCGCAAGCGTAGCGAGATAGAAGTGTCGTGGCCAGTGGGCATTGACCCAGTTGCCCGCAGCAAAGCGAAGCAAGGTGCCAGCAATACCGGCGGCGCTCACCGAGGCGATCAGAGCAATCACGTTTTTCTCCGTTGACGAGGGCTGTTGCGGTCCAGCTCGGCAAGGTGGCGCAGTTTCTCGCCAATCTTCAATTCCAGGCCTCGTGGCACTGGCTGGTAATAGGGGCGTGGCTCGAGCTCGTCGGGGAAATAGTCTTCGCCCGCAGCGTAGGCGTCCGGCTCATCATGGGCGTAGCGGTATTCGTCGCCGTAGCCCAGTTGCTTCATCAGCTTGGTCGGTGCGTTGCGCAGGTGCAGTGGCACTTCGAGCGAGCCGTGCTCGGCGGCCTCGCGCAGGGCGGTCTTGAAGCCCATGTAGACAGCGTTGCTCTTGGGTGCGCAGGCCAGGTAGGTGATGGCCTGCGCCACTGCCAGCTCGCCCTCGGGGCTGCCCAGGCGCTCCTGGACATCCCAGGCCGCCAGGCACAGGCTCAGTGCGCGGGGGTCGGCGTTGCCGATGTCCTCGCTGGCCATACGCACCACGCGGCGAGCGATGTACAAAGGATCGCAACCGCCGTCGAGCATGCGCGCGAACCAATACAGCGCGCCGTCGGGGTTGGAGCCGCGCACCGACTTGTGCAGCGCCGATATCTGGTCATAGAACGCCTCGCCGCCCTTGTCGAAGCGGCGGCGGCTGTCGCCAAGCAGGCTTTGCAGCATCTGCACGTCGATTTCGCTGCCATCCTCGGCAAGGTCGGAAGCGTTCTCGAGGAAGTTGAGCATGCGCCGACCATCGCCATCGGCAGCGGCCATGAGCATCTTGAACGCCTCATCGCCGACCCGCAGGTTGCGCTTGCCCAGCCCACGCTCTTCGGTCAGCGCACGGTTGACCAACTTGCGCAGGGCCGCTTCGTCCAGGCTCTTGAGTACATAGACCCGAGCCCGTGACAGCAAGGCGTTGTTCAGCTCGAACGAGGGGTTTTCAGTGGTGGCGCCGATGAACAGCAAGGTGCCGTCTTCGACGTAGGGTAGAAAGGCATCCTGTTGGGACTTGTTGAAGCGGTGCACTTCGTCGACGAACAGGATGGTGCGCCGGCCATACTGGCCGGCCTGCTGCTTGGCCACCTCGACGGCCTGGCGGATTTCCTTGACCCCCGCCAGCACCGCCGAGACCGTTTCGAAATGCGCATCGCAGAACTGCGCAAGCAGCCGGGCCAGCGTGGTTTTGCCAACTCCCGGCGGCCCCCAGAAGATCATCGAGTGCAGCGCACCCTGCTCCAGCGCTTCACGCAGCGGCTTGCCACGCGCCAGCAAGTGCTCCTGGCCCACGTACTCATCCAGGTTGGACGGACGCAGGCGAGCAGCCAGAGGCTGGGCAACGGGTTCGCTTCGAAACAGGTCCATGATGCCTCGCGTTACTCCTGGATGACGTCGGCGCCTTCCGGGATCTTGAACTGGAACGTGCTCGCCGGGACAGCCTGGTTGGCCTTGACCCCGTTGAACAGGATGTTGGTGCGCTGACCGACGCTGTCGATCAGTTGCATGTCATTGATCAGCCCTTTGCGGAACGAGATGCGCAGGGAGTCGAACAGCGTGTCCTTGGTCTTGGGCTTGAGGGTGAAGTCCATGACCTCGCCCTGCTCCTTCGACGCGATGTCGAAGCTCTGGCTGATCTTGGAGACATCGCCGGACAGCAGCAACGCCGGGGTCTGGCTCAAACGCACATCAAGCTTCTTCACCGTGGCCTGTTCCAGGTCCGGGTCCCACAGGGTGACTTTCTGGCCATCGGACACCACCACCTGCTCTTGCGGCGCATCGGTGTGCCAGTAGAACAGCCCCGGGCGCTTGACCGTCATCTTGCCGGTCGTTTCCTGCAAGCTGGTGCCGCTGGCATCCAGAGTCAACTGAGAGAAGTTGGCCTCGATGGTCTGGGACTTTTCCAGCAACTGGGTCAGGCGCTGTACATCTTGCTCACCGGCATAAGCGGTAACCGAGCCAAGGGTCAGGGCAGAAACCAACAGCATGCGAATCGCGCGCATGGGAATCCTCATTGAGCAGTGGATAGGCCGGACGCCGTCGTTGGCGCCCGACAAAGTGATCATCAATCGCGCGGGCCACCTGGGGCAATCACTTCCCGCGAGCCGTTGCTGTTCATCGGAGTGACCACACCGGCCATCTCCATCGCCTCGATCATCCGCGCGGCACGGTTGTAGCCGATCTTGAGCTTGCGCTGTACCGCTGAAATCGATGCACGACGGCTTTCAAGCACGAACTGCACCGCTTCGTCGTACAGGGCGTCGGTTTCCGCATCGTCGCCATCGCCACCGCCGCCACCACCTTCGAAGCCGCTGCCAGCCTCTTCGACGCCGTTGAGGATGTCGTCGTTGTAGTCCGGCGCCCCCCGCAGCTTCCAGGCTTCGACCACACGGTGAACTTCATCGTCGGATACGAACGCACCATGGACCCGGATCGGCAGGCTGGTACCCGGTGGCATGTAGAGCATGTCACCGTGGCCGAGCAACTGTTCGGCACCGCCCTGGTCGATGATGGTCCGCGAGTCGATCTTGCTCGACACCTGGAACGCCATGCGGGTAGGAATGTTGGCCTTGATCAGACCGGTGATCACATCGACCGATGGACGCTGGGTAGCGAGAATCAGGTGAATACCCGCCGCCCGCGCCTTTTGGGCGATTCGGGCGATCAGCTCTTCGACCTTCTTGCCGACGATCATCATCATGTCGGCGAACTCGTCGACGATGACCACGATGGTCGGCAGGGTTTTCAGCGTCGGCGGCTCGTCTTCCATGCTCTCGCGGCGGTACAGCGGATCGTGGATAACCTCGCCCGCTTCCTGGGCATCCTTGATCTTGCGGTTGAAGCCCGCCAGGTTACGCACGCCCATGGCGGCCATCAGCTTGTAGCGGCGCTCCATCTCGGCGACGCTCCAGCGCAGGGCGTTGGCGGCGTCCTTCATGTCGGTGACCACCGGGCACAGCAGGTGCGGAATGCCTTCGTAGATCGACAGTTCGAGCATCTTCGGGTCGATCATGATCAGCCGCGCATCTTCGGGGCCGGACTTGAACAGGATCGACAGGATCATCGCGTTCACACCCACCGATTTACCGGAACCGGTAGTACCGGCCACCAGCAAGTGCGGCATCTTGGCCAGATCGGTGATCACGGGCTTGCCGCCGATGTCATGCCCCAGCGCCAGGGCTACCGGCGACTTGGCTTCGTCGTATTGAGACGAGGACAGGACCTCGGAGAACCTCACCATCTGACGGTTCTCGTTGGGAATCTCGATGCCCACGGTGGTCTTGCCGGGAATCACCTCGACCACCCGCACGCTGGTCACTGCCAGCGAACGCGCCAGGTCCTTCGCCAGGTTGGCGATGCGGCTGACCTTGACACCTGCAGCCGGCTGGATTTCATAACGAGTAATCACCGGGCCCGGATGGATGGAGTCCACCGACACCTCGACACCGAACTCCTTCAGCTTGATTTCCAGCAGATGACCGACGCCGGCCAGCGACTCGGGCGAATACTCGATTTTCTTCTGCTCGGCCGGGTCGAGGATGGAGATCGACGGCAGCGTGCCTTCCACGGCGCTGTCGACGAACAACGGTGCCTGCTTCTCCTTCATCACCCGCTTGCTCGGTTCGGGCGCCTTGACCGGGGCCGGGATATTGATCACTGGCGCCGGCTGTTGCTCGCGCTGGGCCACATGCTTGGTCAGGGCCTCGTCGCGCTCGATGATGCGCTCGCGGGCCTTGACCTGCTCGCGCTTGTCCGTAACCACAGGGGCGACCACTTCATCGACCTGGTCGTCCACCTCGCGCAGTTGCGCCACCAGGCGTTTGCGCTCGTTGCGCGCCTCCCACCAGCGGTTGGCCGCACCTTGCACCAGTTCGAACAGGTCGAGGGTGATCTTGCCGGTGAGGTCCATGACCTTGAACCACGAAAGGTCGGTGAACACGGTCAGGCCGAACAGGAACAGGGCGATGAACATCAGCGTGCTGCCCTGCACGTTCAGCAGGTTGCGCGCCAGGTCGCCCAGGCTTTCACCCAGGGCGCCGCCAGCGGAGAACGGCATGCTCGCGGGAGGGTGGAAATGGATATGCGCCAGCGCCGCGCCCGACAACACCAGGAATACCAGGCCGATCAGGCGCCAGGAGAACAACCAGCCGCTCCACTGCCAGGGCTGGTGGCGCTCGCGAAAGATCTGCCAGGTCTTGATTGCCAGCAGCAACGGGAAAATGTAGGCGAAGTAGCCGAGCACCATGAACAGGATGTCGGCGAAGAAGGCACCGGCGCGACCGGCAGCATTCTGCACCTGGTCGACGTTGCTGGTGTGGCTGAAGCTCGGATCGGAGGTGTCGTAGGTCAGCAGCGCCATCCACAGATACAGGCACAGGGCACCGACGGCGATCAGCGCGCCCTCCTTGAGGCGGTAATGCAACTGCTGGCGCCACAACGGCACGGGCAAAGGGGTCGGGGTTGCGGTGGATTTCTTCAAAACGCGTCTATTCCTGCGCTCGCTGCGCGTTAAATAGTGATCGAGCCGATGACTGGCCGACGAACCACTACTTTTATCATTACTGCCCGCCCGCCGCCATGGCGGCACGCCGCATGGCACATGAACAGAGGGCCGATTTCCATGGGTGCAATTTGAGCATGCATTTTGTTCTGTGACAAAGGCTTATGCTGTATTTTTGCACAGGTATGACAGCAAATGTCCGGGTTGGTGCCGGATGGCTCACTAATGCGTAGGAAACCGCCTCAAACGCTGCGCCAAAACCACGCATGACGGGCAGGGACCAACCCTGGCCGCCGGCAACCTCCCCCAGGCAGCACAAGACCAGACGTTGACCACACTTCTTGCAGCCGCCATGCTGCCCGCTCCCCTCCCCCACCGCCGAAAGACCATGCTCACCTGGCTGACCCGCGACTCGCTGACCTTCCCGCCCCTGGAAAAAGCCCTGCACGAGCCCAACGGCCTGCTCGCCGCCGGTGGCGACCTGACGCCCGAGCGCCTGGTCCAGGCCTATCGCCATGGCTGCTTCCCCTGGTATCAGGACGGCCAGCCCATCCTCTGGTGGTCACCGGATCCGCGCACCGTGCTGTTCCCGGACGAGCTGCACGTTTCGCGCTCACTGGCCAAGCTCATACGCCAGGGCCGCTACCAGGTCACTTTCGACAGCGACTTCGAACGGGTCATCGCCGCTTGCGCCGCACCCCGCGACTATGCTGACGGCACCTGGATTACCGACAGCATGCGGGCCGCCTACTGTGAATTGCATCGACGCGGCATCGCCCATTCGGTGGAGGTGCGCCAGGATGGCGAGCTGGTCGGCGGCCTGTATGGCCTGGCCATGGGCCAGCTGTTCTTCGGAGAGTCCATGTTCAGTCGCGCCGACAACGCTTCGAAGGTCGGCTTCGCCACCCTGGTCGAGCACCTGCGCCAGGCTGGCTTTGCCCTGATCGACTGCCAGATGCCGACCAACCATCTGCACAGCCTCGGCGCCCGTGCCATCAGCCGCGCCGAGTTCGCCCGCTACCTCGCGCGCCACCTCGACCAGCCCTGCAAGGCAACCTGGGTTCGCTAGGCGAGTTCCCATTGCTGGCATACACTTAAGACAACGTCTTGCCGAGGGGTCAATCATGACAGAGTTGGCGCGGTTGAAGTTCTATGCCACTCAACCTCACTCCTGCAGCTATCTGCCGGAGGAGCAGGCGACCACGCTGTTCCTGGACCCTAGCCAGCCGATGGACGTACATGTGTACGCCGACCTTTCGGAAATGGGTTTTCGTCGCAGCGGCGATCATCTCTACCGCCCGCACTGCCAGAATTGCAATGCCTGCGTACCGGCTCGCATCCCTGCAGCACGCTTCATCCCCAATCGCCAGCAGCGGCGCATCCTCAAGCGCAACGCCGACCTCACCGTCACCGCTGCGCGCCCGGCGTTCAAGGAAGAGTACTTCGACCTGTATCGACGCTACATCGAACAGCGCCACTCGGATGGCGACATGTACCCGCCCAGCCGCGACCAGTTCTCCACCTTTCTGGTGCGCGACCTGCCATTCTGCTGGTTCTACGAGTTCCGCCTCGAAGGCCGCCTGCTGGCGATCGCCGTGTGCGACCTGCTGCCTAACGGCCTTTCGGCGGTCTACACCTTCTACGAGCCCGATGAAGAACGTCGCAGCCTAGGGCGCTTTGCCATTCTCTGGCAAATCACCGAGGCACTGCGGCAGAATCTCGAGGCGGTCTACCTGGGCTACTGGATCAAGAACTGCAAGAAGATGAACTACAAGACCCAGTATCGCCCCATCGAATTGCTGATCAACCAGCGTTGGGTCAGCCTCAACTGAAAGCATTGGCTTGAAACACAGTTTTCGGGCATAATCCACGCCACTTTTTTGCCCGGTGCAGTCGTGCGTCGGGCCATCTCTGGATACCGAGGGCTTTACTGCATGTCGAAAGAAGACAGCTTCGAAATGGAAGGCACTGTCGTCGACACCCTGCCCAACACCATGTTCCGCGTGGAGTTGGAAAACGGGCACGTCGTTACCGCGCACATCTCCGGCAAGATGCGCAAGAACTACATCCGCATTCTCACTGGCGACAAGGTCCGCGTCGAACTGACGCCGTACGACCTGAGCAAGGGCCGCATCACTTACCGTGCGCGCTAAGCTCCAGCCATGAAAAAGCCCGGCCAATGTGCCGGGCTTTTTTGTATCTGCGCAATCGCAAGGAGCGGCTTCACAGGGCTGCAGGAGCGTGCCCGCCTGCGAAAAAGACACCGAGCTGCCTGGCACGGGCTACGCCCGTGTTCGTGGGACAAGCCCGCTCCCACAGGGATTGGGCCAGCCTTTGAATTTTGAACAAGGCAGCTGCCTGCGCAGGCACAGCTGTCACGCAACCTCGGCCGTGGTCTCGAAGTCGAAGACCAGTTCACCGTCACGCAACTCGACATGCACCACGCCACCGTGCTCGGACAACTCGCCGAACAGGATCTCTTCGGCCAGAGGCCGCTTGATCTTGTCCTGGATGAGTCGCGCCATCGGTCGCGCCCCCATCTGCACGTCGTAGCCCTTGACGGCCAGCCAGCCGCGCGCCTCGTCACTGACCTCCAGCAACACGCGCTTGTCTTCCAGCTGAGCCTGCAGTTCGATGAGGAACTTGTCGACGATACTCTTGATCGTCTCGTGGCTCAGGCGGCCGAACTGGATGATAGTGTCCAGACGGTTGCGGAACTCCGGCGTGAAGCTCTTACGGATGACTTCCATGGCATCGGACGTGTGGTCCTGCTGGGTGAAGCCGATCGAGGCTCGCGCCGCGGTTTCGGCACCCGCGTTGGTGGTCATGATCAGGATCACATTGCGGAAGTCTGCCTTGCGCCCGTTGTTGTCGGTCAGCGTACCGTGGTCCATCACCTGCAGCAGCAGGTTGAAGACTTCAGGGTGGGCCTTCTCGATTTCATCGAGCAGCAGCACGCAGTGTGGTTGCTTGGTAATCGCCTCGGTCAGCAGACCGCCCTGGTCGAAACCGACATAGCCGGGCGGCGCGCCGATCAGTCGCGACACGGTGTGCCGTTCCATGTACTCGGACATGTCGAAGCGCACAAGCTCGACCCCAAGCGCCTTGGCCAGCTGACGCGCTGCCTCGGTCTTGCCGACACCGGTAGGCCCTGCGAACAGGAACGAACCAACTGGCTTGTCCGGTGCCTTCAGGCCTGCACGCGACAGTTTGATGGCGGTGGACAGCGAGTCGATCGCCGCATCCTGGCCGAACACGGTCAGCTTGAGGTCACGCTCCAGGTTGCGCAGCAGCTCCTTGTCAGAACTGGTGACGTGCTTCGGCGGAATCCGCGCGATCTTGGCGACGATGTCCTCGACCTGCGGCACCTCGATGCGCTTGACCCGGCTGGCTTCCGGCTGCAGGCGCTGATAGGCACCCGCCTCGTCGATCACGTCGATGGCTTTGTCCGGCATGTGCCGATCGTTGATGTAGCGGGCAGCCAACTCCGCAGCTGCACGCAGGGCCTCATCGCTGTACTCGATATTGTGGTGGCTTTCGAAACGCCCCTTCAGGCCGCGCAGGATACCCACGGTATCTTCCACCGACGGCTCGCTGACATCGACCTTCTGGAAACGCCGCGCCAGGGCACGGTCCTTCTCGAAGATGCCACGGAACTCCTGGAAGGTGGTCGAACCGATGCAGCGGATATCTCCGGAGGACAGCAACGGCTTGAGCAGGTTGGACGCATCCATCACCCCACCGGATGCCGCGCCGGCACCAATGATGGTGTGAATCTCGTCGATGAACAGGATCGCCTGCGGCCGCTTGCGCAGCTCACCCAGCAGCGCCTTGAAGCGCTTCTCGAAATCGCCGCGGTACTTGGTGCCGGCCAGCAGGGCACCCAGGTCGAGCGAGTAGACAACGCTCTGTGCCAACAGGTCGGGCACCTGGCCATCGACGATGCGCTTGGCCAGGCCTTCGGCGATGGCAGTCTTGCCGACACCCGCCTCACCGACCAGCAGCGGGTTGTTCTTGCGACGGCGGGCCAGGATCTGCGCGACGCGCTCGACCTCCTGCTCACGCCCCACCAACGGATCGATACGACCGGCACGGGCCAGTTCATTGAGGTTGCTGGCATAGGCGTCCAGCGGGTTGCTGGACGAGGACGCCTCGCCCCCTTCCTCATCCTGCATTTCCTGGTCGCTGTCGGTATGCGGGCCGTGCCCCGGCACCTTGGAGATGCCATGGGCGATGTAGTTGACCACATCGATGCGCGCCACGCTCTGCTGCTTGAGCAGGAACACGGCCTGGCTTTCCTGTTCGCTGAAGATCGCCACCAGTACATTGGCGCCGGTCACTTCACGCTTGCCGGAGCTTTGCACGTGGAAAACAGCGCGCTGCAGCACACGCTGGAAACCGAGCGTAGGCTGGGTTTCACGGTCCTCGTCGTGGACGGGAATCAGTGGCGTGGTCGAATCGATGAACTCCTGCAGGTCATGCTTGAGCTTGTCGAGATTGGCGCCACAGGCGCGCAGAACGGTCGCGGCGGCCTCATTGTCAAGGAGTGCCAGCAACAGGTGTTCGACGGTCATGAATTCATGACGCTTCGAACGGGCCTCCTTGAAGGCCAGATTGAGGGTGACTTCGAGCTCGCGGTTTAACATAGCTTCACCTCATACCCAAGTGGTCGGCGATTAACCGTCCTTCTCGATTTCACAGAGTAGCGGATGCTGGCTTTCTCTTGCGTATTGATTGACCTGCATGGCCTTGGTCTCGGCGATGTCCCGGGTAAACAATCCGCACACTGCCCGCCCTTCGGTATGGACGGTCAGCATGATCTTGGTCGCCAGCTCGCGGTTCAGACTGAAGAACGTCTCGAGCACTTCGACGACGAAATCCATCGGTGTGTAGTCATCGTTGAACAAAACCACCTTGTACATCGGTGGCGCCTGCAGGATCGGCTTGGCTTCCTGCACTGCCAGACCCGCACCGTCGTCCTCATCGGACTTCGGATGATCCTGATTGAATGTTAGTCGAATCTGCCTGAGTGCATGCATGGAAAGAATTTCATCATATCGACAGGTTAGGGTAATGGATTGACCGCGCAGTCACCGCAGGAGCGGCCGCCGCATGACCTTGACTATCGGCAAAACGGTGTTACAACCAATAAGAACCCACCGTGGTCTATAAAGATCCGCGCAGTCAACCAGATTTTTCGCACGGTTCGTATGCGGATGAAGTGGATGATACTCCAGTGATGGAGTCCTTTGCAGAGGGACGTAGGGATGGCAAGCGGTAAAGTCAAGTGGTTCAACAATGCCAAGGGCTATGGGTTCATCAACGAAGAGGGCAAGACAGACGATCTGTTCGCCCACTACTCGGCGATCCAGATGGACGGCTACAAGACATTGAAGGCCGGCCAGAGCGTATCCTTCGACATCGTCCAAGGCCCCAAGGGACTGCACGCGGTCAATATCAAAAACGCCGGCGCCACAGCTGACAGCCCTCAAGCGAGCCGGACAGCCGAGGCCTGACCCCTTACCTTCTGCCGTATACGAAAAAACCGGCCGCTTCTTTATACAAGGAGCGGCCGGTTTTTTTTGTTACCTCACATGTGCTTGATCATCTCATCACCGAAACCCGAGCTGCTCACCAGCCTGGCGCCGTCCATCAGGCGCTCGAAGTCGTAGGTCACGGTCTTGGCGGCGATTGCGCCGTTGGTGCCCTTGATGATCAGGTCGGCCGCTTCGGTCCAGCCCATGTGCCGCAGCATCATTTCGGCAGACAGGATCACCGACCCCGGATTGACCTTGTCCTGCCCGGCATACTTGGGCGCCGTCCCGTGGGTCGCCTCGAACATCGCCACGGTATCGGAAAGGTTCGCACCCGGCGCAATGCCGATGCCGCCCACCTCCGCCGCCAGCGCGTCGGACAGGTAGTCGCCATTGAGGTTGAGCGTGGCGATCACGTCATACTCGGCCGGGCGCAGCAGGATCTGCTGGAGCATGGCATCGGCAATGGCGTCCTTGACGATCACCTCGCGCCCCGTCTTCGGATTGCGGAACTTCATCCACGGGCCGCCATCGAGCAGCTCGGCGCCGAACTCGTCCTTCGCCACTTCGTAGCCCCAGTCCTTGAACGCACCCTCGGTGAATTTCATGATGTTGCCCTTGTGCACCAGGGTCAGCGACTCGCGATCGTTGTCCACCACGTACTGCAGGGCCTTGCGCACCAGGCGCTT
The DNA here is from genome assembly GCA_014268975.2 of Pseudomonas wayambapalatensis. Lineage (GTDB taxonomy): Bacteria > Pseudomonadota > Gammaproteobacteria > Pseudomonadales > Pseudomonadaceae > Aquipseudomonas > Aquipseudomonas wayambapalatensis. Next base: position 3,675,199 of record CP077096.1, read on the forward strand.
GGTGCCTTCGCGGGAGACCGGCTTGACCCCGATGCCGCAGTCCTGGTCGAAACGGATCTTGGTGACGCCCATTTCCTCCTTCAGGAACTTGATCACCTTGTTCGCCTCCGGCGAGCCGGCCTTCCACTCGATACCGGCGTAGATATCCTCGGAGTTCTCGCGAAAGATCACCATGTCGACATCGCCAGGCTTCTTCACCGGACTGGGCACGCCCTGGAACCACAGCACCGGGCGCAGGCAGACGTACAGGTCGAGCTGCTGGCGCAGGGCGACGTTCAGCGAGCGGATACCGCCGCCAACCGGCGTGGTCAGTGGCCCCTTGATCGACACCACGTAGTCGCGCACCGCATCGAGGGTTTCCTGGGGCAGCCAGGTATCCTGGTCATAGACCTGAGTGGCCTTCTCGCCGGCGTACACCTCCATCCAGGCGATCTTGCGCTTGCCGCCATAGGCCTTCTGCACGGCGGCATCCACCACCTTGATCATGACCGGAGAGACATCGACACCGATGCCGTCGCCCTCGATGTAGGGGATGATCGGGTTATCGGGAACGTTGAGCGAATGGTCTGCATTGACGGTGATCTTGGCGCCATCCGTCGGAACCTTGATTTTCTGGTATCCCATGCTTGCACTACTCCGCTGTCGGGTGTGGTTGGACATCATGCGATCCAATCAGCCTAAACCACATCCGCCGACCTGCAAGCCGGACAGCCCCGGCACCTGCGGCATCACGCCACATTGCCCGTACATCTTTGGTCTTATAAAGGCGTCGATATCACTTCGCCTTGCTGATTAGCCCAAAGGGTTTGATATACTCCGGCCCTGACCGCAGGGTCATCGGGGCGAACCCTTGGAAAATGCGGCTCGCCCTCGGCCAGGAAAGGCCAGAAAGCCTGGGCTGTTACCGCATCCCAGCATTTGACGCTCGACTGATGCATCCACCATCACCGCTCGCAGCCTCTCGACCATCCGCTCATGGCGTCGCCAGGGCGAAGCGCCTACCCTGCGCACCTCGAGACTCGAGTACGCTCAGCACATAGAGAGTTAACCCGCATGCCCACCCGTTCCAAGATCATCTACACCTTCACCGACGAAGCCCCCGCCCTCGCCACCTACTCGCTGCTGCCGATCATCGAAGCCTTCACCGCTTCGGCTGACATCGCTGTCGAAACCCGCGACATTTCCCTGGCTGGCCGTATCCTCGCGGCGTTCCCGGAGCAACTGGGCGCAGAGAAGCAGGTAGGCGATCACCTGGCGGAACTGGGTCAGCTGGCCACCACCCCTGAAGCCAACATCATCAAGCTGCCGAACATCTCCGCTTCGGTTCCACAGCTGAAGGCGGCGATCAAGGAACTGCAGGCCAAGGGCTTCAACATCCCCGACTACGCCGACGAGCCGGCCACCGCAGAAGAGAAAGAGTCCCGCGCGCGCTACGACCGCATCAAGGGCAGCGCCGTGAACCCGGTACTGCGCGAAGGCAACTCCGACCGTCGTGCACCGCTGTCGGTCAAGAACTACGCACGCAAGCACCCGCACAAGATGGGTGCCTGGGCCGCCGACTCCAAGTCGCACGTTGCCCACATGACCCAGGGCGACTTCTACGGCAGCGAGAAAGCCGCACTGATCGAGGCTGACGACAGCCTGCGCATTGAACTGGTCGCCAAGGACGGTTCCACCACCGTCCTGAAAGAGAAAACCGCCGTCAAGGCCGCCGAAGTCATCGACTGCGCCACCCTGAGCCGCAAGGCCCTGAAAGCCTTCATCGCCGAGCAGATCGCCGATGCCAAGGCTTCTGGCGTACTGCTGTCGGTGCACCTGAAAGCCACCATGATGAAGGTTTCCGACCCGATCATGTTCGGCGTCATCGTCGAAGAGTTCTACAACGACGTGCTGACCAAGCACGCGGCTGCGCTGGCTGAAGTGGGCTTCAACGCCAACAACGGCATCGGCGACCTGTATGCCCGCATCAAGGACCTGCCAGCCGACAAGCAGGCCGAGATCGAAGCCGACATCCAGGCCCTGTACGCCGAGCGTCCAGCCCTGGCCATGGTCAACTCCGACAAGGGCATCACCAACCTGCACGTACCGAGCGACGTCATCGTCGACGCCTCGATGCCTGCGATGATCCGCGACTCGGGCAAGATGTGGAACACCGCAGGCGAGCTGCAAGACGCCAAGGCGATCATTCCGGACCGCTGCTACGCCGGCATCTACCAGGCCACCATCGAAGACTGCAAGAAAAACGGCGCCTTCGATCCGACCACCATGGGCAGCGTGCCGAACGTTGGCCTGATGGCGCAGAAAGCCGAAGAGTACGGCTCCCACGACAAGACCTTCCAGATCAAGGCCGACGGCGTCGTGCGCGTGGTCGATGGCAAGGGCAACGTCGTTCTGGAACAGAGCGTCGAAGCCGGTGACATCTTCCGCATGTGCCAGACCAAGGACGCACCGATCCAGGATTGGGTGAAACTGGCTGTCAACCGCGCCCGCCTGAGCAACACCCCGGCGGTGTTCTGGCTGGACCCGGCTCGTGCCCACGACGGCGTGATGATCGAGAAGGTCCAGAAGTACCTGAAGGACCACGACACCACTGGCCTGGACATCCGCGTCCTGGCCCCGGTCGACGCCATCAAGTTCTCCCTGGCTCGCATCCGCGAAGGCAAGGACACCATCTCGGTGACCGGCAACGTGCTGCGCGACTACCTCACCGACCTGTTCCCGATCATGGAACTGGGCACCAGCGCCAAGATGCTGTCGATCGTGCCGCTGATGAACGGCGGTGGCCTGTTCGAGACCGGCGCCGGCGGTTCGGCACCCAAGCACGTGCAACAGTTGGTCGAAGAGAACTTCCTGCGTTGGGACTCGCTGGGTGAATTCCTGGCCCTGGCCGCCTCGCTCGAGCACTTGGGCAACACCTACGACAACCCACGCGCCAAGGTCCTGGCCAACACCCTGGACCAGGCCACCGGCAAGTTCCTCGACACCAACAAGTCGCCTTCGCGCAAGGTCGGCGGTATCGACAACCGCGGCAGCCACTTCTACCTGACCCTTTACTGGGCCCAGGCCCTGGCTGCCCAGAGCGACGACGCTGCCCTGCAGGCACGCTTCGCCCCACTGGCCAAGACCCTGACCGAGAACGAAGCGACCATCGTCGCCGAGCTCAACGCCGTCCAGGGCAAGCCGGCCGACATCGGTGGCTACTACGCCCCCGATGCCGAGCTGACCGCCAAGGTGATGCGCCCAAGCCAGACCCTGAACAGCGCCATCGCCGCCCTGTAAGGTTCGCTTGAAGTAACAGCACAAACCCCGGCCACGCACCGGGGTTTGTGCTTTCTGGATAAAAGATGTCTAGCGGCCTACGGGAACCCGCTCCTACAGGGTCCGTACCAGCCTTATGGAGCTGTTCATGACCTGGCAACCTCACATCACCGTCGCCACCATCGTCGAACAGGACGGCAAGTTCCTCTTCGTCGAAGAGTTCAAGGCCGGCCAGCACGTGCTCAACCAGCCCGCCGGCCATCTCGAGGCCAACGAGACGCTGCCCCAGGCTGCCCTGCGCGAAACCCTCGAGGAAACCGCCTGGGAGGTCGAATTGACCGGCGTGGTCGGCATCTACCTCTACACTGCGCCGAGCAACGGCGTGACCTATCAGCGTATCTGCTTCGCCGCCCGCCCCCTGCGCCACCACCCCAAGCGTGCCCTGGACAGCGACATCACCCGCGCCCTGTGGCTGACCCGCGACGAGCTGCTGGCCGATCCCGCACGCTGGCGCAGCGAGCTGGTGCCACGCTGCCTTGACGACTATCTGGCAGGCCCGCTGCACAGCCTCTCGCTGCTGCGCGACTGACGCGGATGCGCCGTCCTGATAGAATCGGAATTTTTCCCCCAGATACACATCGGTAGCCATGACCAGCCCAGCACCCAAAGACCCCTCCAGGACCCGCGTCATCGTCGGCATGTCCGGCGGCGTGGACTCTTCCGTCTCCGCCCTTCTGCTCATGGAGCAGGGCTACCAGGTGGAAGGTCTGTTCATGAAGAACTGGGAGGAGGACGACGGCACCGAGTACTGCACCGCCCGCGAAGACCTGGCCGATGCCCAGGCCGTGTGCGATCGCATCGGCATCAAGCTGCACACCGCCAACTTCGCTGCCGAGTACTGGGACAACGTGTTCGAGCACTTCCTCGAAGAGTACAAAGCCGGCCGTACCCCCAACCCGGACATCCTCTGCAACCGCGAAATCAAGTTCAAGGCCTTCCTGGACTACGCCCTGTCGTTGGGTGCCGACCTGATTGCCACCGGCCACTACGTACGCCGCCGTGATACCGGCGAGCTGACCGAACTGCTCAAAGGCCTGGACCCGAACAAGGACCAGAGCTACTTCCTGCATGCCGTGGGCGGCGCGGAAATCGCCCGCACCCTGTTCCCCGTTGGCGAGCTGGAAAAGCCCGAGGTACGCGCCATCGCCGAGAAACACGGCCTGGCCACGGCGAAGAAGAAAGACTCCACCGGCATCTGCTTCATCGGCGAGCGCCGCTTCAGCGACTTCCTCAAGCAGTACCTGCCCGCCCAACCCGGCGAGATCCAGACCACCGACGGCGAAGTGATCGGCCAGCACCACGGCCTGATGTACCACACCATCGGCCAGCGCCAGGGCCTGGGCATTGGCGGCCTGAAAGACGCCGGCGACGAACCCTGGTACGTGCTGGAAAAAGACCTGGCGCGCAATGTGCTGGTGGTGGGCCAGGGCAACGAACATCCTTGGCTGTTCTCCCGCGCCCTGCTCGCCTCGGACATCTTCTGGGTCAACCCAGTCGACCTGAGCAGCCCACGCCGACTCACCGCCAAGGTGCGCTACCGCCAGAGCGACCAGCACTGCACCCTGGAACGCACCGCGAACGGCTACCGCGCAGTGTTCGACGAGCCACAACGCGCTGTGACGCCGGGTCAATCCGTAGTGTTCTATGACGGCGAAGTGTGCCTGGGCGGCGGCGTGATCGAGAGCGCCGAGCCGTGGAGCCCACGCGCATGAGCAATCTGCAGGAGCAACTGATCGCCCTTGGTGGCGTGTTCCAGGCCGCGGTGCTGGTCGATCGTATCGCCCGCACCGGGCAGGCCAGCGAAGCCAATATCGGCTGCATGCTCGGCAGCCTGCTGGTACGCGACCCGAACAACACCCTGGAAGTGTTCGGCGGCGACGACCTGAACCTGCGCGACGGCTACCGTGCACTGGTCGGCGCCCTGGAGCGCGACCCCAGCAGCCTGCAACGCGAGCCGCTGCGCTACGCACTGTCCATGCTGGGTCTGGAGCGCCAGCTGGCCAAGCGTGGCGACCTGCTCGACACCATCGGCAATCGCCTGCCGCAGATCCAGTCACAAGCCGATCATTTCGGCCTGGTTCACGAAAATGTCATCGCTTCCAGCGGAGCCTTGTACCAGGACACCCTGAGCACCCTGCGTCAGCGCATCCAGGTACACGGCGACATGCGCTTCCTGCAGCAGGCCAGCAACGCCTCGAAGATCCGTGCCCTGCTGCTGGCAGGCATCCGCGCCGCCCGCCTGTGGCGCCAGTTGGGCGGGCATCGCTGGCAGTTGGTGTTCAGCCGCCGCAAGTTGCTCAATGAACTGTACGACATGATGCGTGCGCCTTCCTGACCTGTAGGAGCGGGCTTGCCCGCGAATGCGATGCCGGATTCACCGCCCATTCGCGGGCAAGCCTGCTCCCACAGGAACCGCGACACGCGTTTCGACGGCCGACCTTTGGTCAGCCACCCGACCCAGGCGCAATTTTCATGTATGATATGCGCCCTTCCAAAAGCCTGACTGTCCGAGAACACCCCATGCAGCTCTCTTCGCTCACTGCGGTTTCCCCTGTAGACGGCCGTTACGCCGGCAAAACCCAGGCCTTGCGCCCCATCTTCAGCGAATTCGGCCTGATCCGTTTCCGCGCCCTGGTCGAAGTGCGCTGGTTGCAGCGTCTGGCCGCCCACCCGCAGATCGGCGAAGTGCCGGCGTTCTCCGCCGAAGCCAACGCCCTGCTGGACAGTCTGGCGACCGACTTCAAGCTCGAGCACGCCGAGCGCGTGAAAGAAATCGAGCGCACCACCAACCACGACGTCAAGGCGATCGAATACCTCCTCAAGGAGCAGGCCGCCAAGCTGCCCGAGCTGGCCAAGGTCAGCGAGTTCATCCACTTCGCCTGCACCAGCGAGGACATCAACAACCTGTCTCACGCCCTGATGCTGCGCGCCGGCCGTGACGAGGTGCTGCTGCCGCTGATGCGCCAGATCGCCGACGCCATCCGCGCCCTGGCCCACGCTCACGCCGACGTGCCGATGCTGTCGCGCACCCACGGCCAGCCGGCCTCGCCGACCACCCTGGGCAAAGAGCTGGCCAACGTCGTCTACCGCCTGGAGCGTCAGATCGCTCAGGTCGCCGCCGTGCCGCTGCTGGGCAAGATCAACGGCGCCGTGGGCAACTACAACGCCCACCTGTCGGCCTACTCGCAGATCGACTGGGAGCAGAACGCCCGCGCCTTCATCGAAGACGAACTGGGCCTGCAGTTCAACCCGTACACCACCCAGATCGAACCGCACGACTACATCGCCGAGCTGTTCGATGCGATCGCGCGCTTCAACACCATCCTCATCGACTTCGACCGCGACGTCTGGGGCTACATCTCGCTGGGCTACTTCAAGCAGAAGACAGTCGCTGGCGAAATCGGCTCCTCGACCATGCCGCACAAGGTCAACCCGATCGACTTCGAGAACTCCGAAGGCAACCTCGGTATCGCCAACGCGCTGTTCCAGCACCTGGCCAGCAAGCTGCCGATCTCGCGCTGGCAGCGCGACCTGACCGATTCCACCGTGCTGCGCAACCTGGGCGTGGGCTTCGCCCATAGCGTCATCGCCTATGAAGCCAGCCTGAAGGGCATCGGCAAGCTGGAAGTCAACGAAGCGCGCATCGCCGCCGACCTCGACGCTTGCTGGGAAGTACTGGCCGAGCCAATCCAGACCGTCATGCGCCGCTTCAACATCGAGAACCCCTACGAGAAGCTCAAGGAGCTGACCCGTGGCAAGGGCATCACCCCAGAAGCGCTGCTGACCTTCATCGACGGCCTGGACATGCCGGCCGACGCCAAGGCCGAGCTCAAGCTGCTCACCCCCGCCACCTACATCGGCAACGCAGCCGCCCAGGCCAAACGCATCTAATCTGCGCCCTGCGTACAACGCCCGGCTCAGCCGGGCGTTTTTATTCCCGGACGAAAATTACGTTTTTTCAATAGGTTGAACATGAATCCTGATACTCCACTGCAGCTGCTTGGCGGCCTCACCGCTCGTGAATTCCTGCGCGACTACTGGCAGAAGAAGCCCCTGCTGGTGCGCCAGGCCTTCACCGACTTCGAAAGCCCGATCGATCCGGACGAACTGGCCGGCCTGGCCCTGGAAGAAGAGGTCGAATCGCGCCTGGTGCTGGAGCACGGCGAGCGCCCCTGGGAGCTGCGTCGCGGCCCGTTCGAGGAAGACACCTTCGCCACCCTGCCCGAGCGTGACTGGACCCTGCTGGTACAAGCCGTGGACCAGTTCGTCCCGGAAGTAGCCGAGCTGCTGGAAAATTTCCGCTTCCTGCCCAGCTGGCGTATCGACGATGTGATGATCAGCTTCGCCGCCCCTGGTGGCAGTGTCGGCCCGCACTTCGACAACTACGACGTATTCCTGCTGCAAGGCCACGGCAAGCGCAACTGGAAAGTTGGCCAGATGTGCAACAGCGACAGCCCGCTGATCGAGCACGCCGACCTGCGTATCCTCGCCGACTTCGAGCAGAGCGACGAGTGGACCCTTGAGCCGGGCGACATGCTCTACCTGCCGCCGCGCCTGGCCCACTACGGCGTGGCCGTGGATGACTGCCTGACCTACTCGGTCGGCTTCCGCGCGCCAAGCGCTGCCGAAGTGCTGACCCACTTCACCGACTTCCTCAGCCAGTTCCTGCCTGACGAGGAGCGCTACAGCGACGCCGACGCCCAACCTGTCAGCGACCCGCACCAGATTCAGCACGACGCCCTCGACCGCCTCAAGGCCCTGCTGGCCGAGCACATGGGTGACGAGCGCTTGCTGCTGACCTGGTTCGGCCAGTTCATGACCGAGCCGCGCTACCCTGAGCAGGTCGCAGGCGAAGCGCTGAGCGAGGACGAACTGCTCAACTACCTGGAACAGGGCGCCATCCTGGTGCGCAACCCGAGTGCGCGCCTGGCCTGGTCGGAAGTCGACGACAACCTGCTGCTGTTCGCCAGCGGCCAGAGCCGCCTGCTGTCCGGTCACCTGCGCGCTCTTTTGCAACTGATTTGTTCAGCCGACGCCCTGCACAGCGAAAACCTTGTAGAGTGGCTCGCAGATGAAGAGGGCCTGACGCTGGTCTGCCAGCTGGTCCAACAAGGAAGCCTGGGATTTGCCAATGAATAAGATCCGCGTTCGCCTCGCCGATTGGCATAAAGACAACGCCGATATCCACCGTATCCGCAGCGCGGTGTTCGTCGCCGAGCAGCACGTGCCGCCGGAGCTGGAGTTCGATGCCGAAGACCCCACCGCCGTGCATTTCCTGGCCATGGAAGGTGACTATCCGATCGGCACCGCGCGCCTGTTGCCAGACGGCACCATCGGTCGAGTGTCGGTGCTCAAGGACTGGCGCGGCTTGAAAGTCGGTGACGCGTTGATGAACGCGGTCATCATCGAAGCGCAGAACCGGGACCTCAAGCAGCAGATGCTCAGCGCCCAGGTACACGCTACGCCCTTCTACGAGCGCCTGGGCTTCAAGGTGGTCAGCGAAGAGTTCCTAGAGGCCGGCATTCCGCACGTGGACATGGTTCGCGATTCGCGCGAGATCGCCTGATCGGAAGGGGCCGGCGCTGCCGGCCCAATCGCGGGCAAGCCCGCTCCCACAGCTTCACCGCTGCTCTGAACGGCGCGGAGTGCCTGTGGGACCGGGCTTGCCCGCGATTGGGCCGCAGCGCAGCCCCACCCCTGCTCAGCCAATCACGATCTGCCCATCCCCACCCCCTGCCCCGCGATCCCCACCAACGTCACGCTATCGCGCCCGAACGTCAGCACCAGATCCCCCACCCGACTCAGGTGGTCACGCCAATCCGGCACTGCCGTCCCGCCTTCCACGCCCATGAACACCAACCGGTCCTGGCCGGTGAAATCCAGCACCCGGTCCTGCCCGAAGTGCCCGCTGAACAGAAAGGTGTCCCGCCCACCGCCGCCACTCAACACATCATTCCCCGCGCCGCCCACCAGCACATCGTTGCCTGCCCCACCCACCAGACGATCATCGCCGCCCAGGCCGAACAGCCACTGGCCCTGGTTGCCGGCCACCAACTGATCATTGCCTTGTCCGCCGCTGACCGACAGGGCGTAGGGATCCAGCTTGCCGCTGCTGAGCAGCCCATTGGCCGTCACGGCGTGACTGACGTCCTTGCTGAAGAACACCAGGCTGCTTTCCTTGCTCACCAGCGACTCGACATTGCGCACCTGGCTGATCCCTCCATCGGCATCGCGCACATACAGCGTACCCTCGCCATCCCGGGCGACCGAGAAGCGCGCCAGTGCATCTCCCAGGTGCAGGGTGTCATGCCCGGCGCCACCGTCTATCAGGTTGAACCCGCCGTCGTCGCGAAAAGTGTCATTGCCAGCACCGCCATACAGGTAGTCGTTGCCGCGCCCACCGCGGATCAGGTCGTCCTGGGCCGAACCGACAATGAAGGTACTGCCGGAGTGCGGCTCGGCGTTGCGATTGAGGTCCTGTACCCAGGTCGAGCCGCGGGTGGCGTCGGACAGGTTGCTGACCACGACGGTGGAGTCGCGGCTGGTCCAGGGGTAGAACGGCGAATCCACTACCCGACCCAGGCCATCGGCGTAGGCTGCCGGCAGGTGCGAGAGCCAGGTGGCGATATTGCCGATGGAAAACGGCAGCAGGTTCCACGCGTCGGAAGCGTAGTGGTCATTGAAATTGACGATGTTGTCAGTGGTCGAAGGCTTGGCGGCATCGTGCACGCCCAGGGTCGCCCAGGTCAGCGCCGTGCCGTCGAGCACGCGAAATACAGGATCGTTCTCGTAACCGATATTGAGCACCTTGTCGGGATCGGCAGCCTGCGTGGGCGAGGCGAAGGCAACATAGCGGGCATCCTGGTAGAAGCCGCCCCAGCGCGAAGCACTGAGGTCGGCCAGGCTGTTGACCGCCAGCCCGCCAAGGCTGTGGCCGCTGACGGTGATATCGGCACCTGACAAGCCGTGGGTCCTGGCGAACGTCGCGACATCGCCCAGCAGGCGGTCGAAAGCATTGCCGACGTAGTTGCGTGAGTAGTCGGCTGGCCCCAGCGCTGCCAGCAGGTCGTTGATGACATCGCCGAGGGTGTCGCCAATCAGATTCTCCCGCGGGCCGCTGGTGCCACGAAAGGCGATGCCGAGGCCAATGAGCTGGCCATCGCCTGCATAGCGGCCGAGCACCTCGACCTGCGCCGAGGTGTAGCCCGGCGCCTCGCCATGGAAGGTGCCACGCGCATCGGTCTTGCCCTGGTAACCCAACTGTGCGGCGCTGATCGGCGTCCAGCCAGCCGCCTTGACCTGCGCCAGGGCCTTGGCCTCGGAGTCGGGATTCCAGGGGATGCCAGGAATCACGCCCTGGCTGTCGGTGCCGCCGATCAGGGCCTTGACCAAAGTTGCCGGCAACCCGAGGCCGAAGCCGTGCTTCTGGTAGCCGGCGGAAAAACCGTCGTCGATACCATGGTAGGCATAGACCGCCAGGGCCATGGCATCCTTGTAGAGTGCGGAGGAGGCAGCACCGTCGAGCTGACGGTAATCGAACAGAGGCATGATCTGACTTCCTTGTTGTGGTTGGAGTGAAGGCCCCCAAGCGACATCGTCCATTGACACATCTGGCAGGCGAACGACAAAGCTGGCACGGTACCGGCCGGTCATCCAAGCCCGATCCCGAGGCATTCGTGCCAAACCTGCGGACATATTTCCTGGCACAAAGCTGTACATGCATACAGATAAATCTTGCCTGCACGCCCTGTCTTGCGCATCCTAGTCGCCATCAACCTCGATGAAGCGTTCACGGCCATGCGCCTTTTTCTGTGTGAAAAGCCCTCCCAGGCAAAAGACATCGCCAAGGTACTGGGTGCCAACCGCAAGGCCGACGGCTGCTGGCAAGGCACCGATGTCTGCGTCACCTGGTGCATCGGCCACCTGCTCGAAACCGCACCGCCCGACAGCTACGATGCACGCTACAAACGCTGGTCGCTCGATGACCTGCCGATCATTCCGGAAAAATGGAAGATGCTGGTCAAGCCCAAGACCGCCAGCCAGTTCAAGGCGGTCAAGCGTCTGCTCGGCGAGGCCCGGGAGCTGGTGATCGCCACCGACGCCGATCGCGAAGGCGAGATGATCGCCCGCGAACTGGTCGAGCATTGCCGCTACCGTGGCCCGATCCAGCGCCTGTGGCTCTGCGCACTCGATGACGCCTCGATCCGCAAGGCGCTGGCGCGCCTGCGCCCCGGCAGCGAAACCTTCAGTCTCTATCATTCCGCCCTTGGTCGCTCGCGGGCCGACTGGTTGATCGGCATGAACATGAGCCGCCTGTTCACCCTGCTTGGCCGCCAATCCGGCTACCAGGGCGTGCTGCCGGTTGGGCGGGTACAGACTCCGACACTGCGCCTGGTGGTGGACCGCGACCGCAGCATCGCCGATTTCGTGCCCGTTCCGTTCTGGGCCATCGAAGTGCAACTGGCACACACAGGCAACCTGTTCACTGCCCAATGGCGTGCACCGCAAGACGCCTGCGACGACCAGGGCCGCTGCCTCAACCAGGCACTCGCCCAGCAGGCCGCCACCCAGATGCAGGCCGCAGGTAGCGCACAGGTGCTCCAGGTACAGACCGAGCGTGTGCGCGAGGCCGCACCACTGCCCTTCGACCTCGGCACCCTGCAGGAGCTGTGCTCGAAGAAATTCGGCCTTGGCGCCCAGGAAACCCTCGACATCGCCCAGGCACTCTACGAAACCCACAAGCTGATCACCTATCCGCGCAGCGACTGCGGCTACCTGCCGCTTAGCCAGCACGCTGAAGCGCCCGCCATTCTCGCCGCCCTGCAACGCGCCGACACAAGCCTTGCGCCATTGCAGGCGCACCTGGAGCCGCACCGCCGCTCCCGCGCCTGGAACGACGCCAAGGTCAGCGCCCACCACGGCATCATCCCCACCGCCGCCGCCAGCGATCCTGCGCGCCTGCCACCCAAGTACAAAGCGGTCTATACCCTGATCCGGGCACGCTACCTGGCGCAGTTCCTGCCCAATCACGAGTACGACCGCACCCAGGCCGCCCTGGACTGTGCCGGCCACGCCCTGCGTGCCGTGGGCAAGCAGATCGTCGAACCCGGCTGGCGCCGTGCCCTGCCCGAGGCACTGACCCCAACCAAGGGCCGCGAAGCACCACCCGCGCAAGTCCTGCCGCAACTGCGCGAGGGCGACGACTGCAGGGTGCAGGAACTGCAACTGAAAGACCTGTGGACCCAGCCACCGAAGCCGTTCACCGAGGGCGACCTGATCAAGGCAATGAAGAACGTCGCCAAGCTGGTGGATGACCCGCAGCTCAAGCAGAAACTCAAGGAAACCACCGGCATCGGTACCGAAGCGACCCGGGCCAGCATCATCCAGGGCCTGCTCGACCGCGGCTACCTGGTCAAGAACGGCAAGGCGCTGTCCGCCACGCCCGCAGCCTTCAGCCTGATCGACGTCGTACCCCGGGCCATCGCCGACCCCGGCACCACCGCGATCTGGGAACAGGCGCTGGACATGGTGCAGAGCGGCGAAATGAGTCTGGAAGAGTTCGTCACCCGGCAATCGGCCTGGATGGGCAAGCTGGTGCAACGCTGCGCGGGAATGCGTCTGACCATCAGCGGCCCGCCCCTGCCTGCCGGCGGCAAGGGTGCACCCTGGAAGAAAAAACGCCGCAGCAGCGGTAAAGGCAAAACCGCCGGCAGCAAAGCAGCGCCCCGTGCAAGCAAATCCACAAGACGCCCTTCGGGCAAATCCAGCTGACGATCACCTCACGGGGTGTGTCGCCGCCTCGCCAACGCTCGTCTTGTACAGCAGACAACCCCTGAGCCCCATCACCCGCTCCGCGCAGGCCCCCATGCAAGCATTACTGCAAGAAATCCTCGACCAGGTCCGCCCGCTGCTCAGCCAGGGCCAGGTCGCCCAGTACATTCCCGCCCTCGCCCAGGTCGACCCGCAACAACTCGGCATCGCCGTACAGAGCCTGGACGGCCAGTTGCACTGCGCCGGCGATGCCCATACGCCCTTCTCGATCCAGAGCATCTCCAAGGTCTTCAGCCTGGTCCAGGCGATCAACCACAGCGGCGAGGATATCTGGTCGCGCCTGGGCTACGAGCCCTCCGGGCAGGCGTTCAACTCGCTGGTACAGCTGGAGGTGGAGAAAGGTCGCCCACGCAATCCTTTCATCAATGCCGGCGCGCTGGTGATCTGCGACATCAACCAGTCGCGCTATGCCACCCCGACCTTGTCGATGCGCGACTTCGTTCGCCGCCTGACAGCCAACCCACGCATCGTCAGCGACCCGGTCGTGGCCGACTCCGAATACCAGCACCGCGCCCGCAACGCCGCCATGGCCTACCTGATGCAAGCGTTCGGCAACTTCCACAACGATGTCGACGCCGTGCTGCGCAGCTACTTCCATCATTGTGCGCTGTCGATGAATTGCGTGGACGTCGCCCGTGGCTTTGCGTTCCTGGCCAACAGCGGCTACTGCCCGCACAGCGGCGAGCACGTGCTCAGCCCGCGCCAGGCGCAACAGGTGAATGCGATCATGGCCACCAGCGGGCTGTACGACGAGGCGGGTAACTTCGCCTACCGTGTGGGCCTGCCGGGCAAAAGTGGAGTGGGCGGCGGCATTGTCGCGGTAGTGCCGGGGCGCTACAGCATCTGCGTGTGGTCACCGGCGCTGAACGCCTCAGGCAACTCGCTGGCGGGGCTGCGGGCCTTGGAACTGCTCAGCGAACGGATCACTGGCTCGGTGTTTTCAGCAGTGCTGTAGGGCTGACGCCTCGAGCGCAGCGCGCCATGAAAAACAAACCCCACCAGGGAGAACCCTGGTGGGGTTTGTTTTATTACACCTACCCGTGACCGGGCTGACGCGATGTCAGAGGAAGTTGTAGGTGTAGCTCACGATCAGACGGTTCTCGTCCTGGTCGCGCTGGTTGGCCACGTCAGTGCGCAGCGAAGCGTTACGCCACTGCAGGCCCAGGCCCTTGAAGGTGCCTTCCTGAACAACATAGGCCAGGCTGAAATCACGCTCCCACTCCGAGCGGTCCGAGCCCGCCGAGTTGACGTTGGTGCCTTTCAGGTAGATGGCGTTGGCGGTCAGCCCTGGTACGCCCAGCGCGGCGAAGTCGTAGGCATATTGCGCCAGCCAGGTGCGCTCGCCGGCACGCAGGAACTTGCCGATCTGCACGTCGGTGATCAGGTAGGCGCTAGCACCGTCGCCCTGGTTCAGGAACGGGAAGTCGCTGGTGCCGTTGACACGCTGGTAACCGGCGCTCAGTGCGTGGCTGCCCAGCGAGTAGGTGAACTTGGCGCTCCAGGTGCGGTTGTCCACTTCACCGTTGTTCTGGTAGCCCGAGGCGCGATAGCCAGCCAGGCGGCCTTCGGTGCTGGCGTTCTTGCCATCGGAATCGCTGTAGAAGTAACGCAGGTCGGACTTCAACGCACCAACCGGCAGCGCCAGGTTGTGGGTCAGACCCAGGAAGTGCTGTTTGTAGAAGTCGTCCAGGTTGCCGTAGTAGTACTGCAGCAGCAGGTCCTTGCTCAGCTTGTAGTCGGCACCGGCGTAGTAGAACGCGTTGCTGCGACGGTTGGAGGTGGCGGTGGCCGGGTTGCCGTTGGAACCGGCAATGGTCAGCGACTCCATGTTGGTGCTGTTACGGCCCTTGGCGTGCTCGAGCTTGCCGCCGATCAGGGTCAGGTTGTCGATCTCGTTGGAGGTGATCTGGCCACCCTCAAACGTTTGCGGCAGCAGGCGACCGTCGTTGTAGGTGACTACTGGCAGCTTGGGCTGCAGTACACCGAGCTTGGCTTCGGTCTTGGAGATCTTGACCTTGCCGGTTACGCCCAGGCTGCTGAAGTCGTCAACGGCGCGGCCATCGGAATCGGTCGGGAACACAGTACCGCCCTTGGCAGTGCTGGTCGGGTTGTAGTGGGTGCCCTTGCCCGAATCCAGGCGGAAACCGGTCAGGCCGATGGCGTCTACACCAAAGCCGACGGTGCCCTGGGTGTAGCCGGAGGTGAAGTTGAAGATGAAGCCTTGGCCCCACTCTTCCTGCTTGGACGGGTTGGCAGTGCCATTGCGGTTGTCGGAGTTGATATAGAAGTTACGGGCAGTGACCGAAGCCTTGCTGTCTTCCACGAAACCTGCAGCCTGCGCCCCCAGCGACAGGCTGGCCAGTGCAACGGCCACTGGCAATGTGCATTTGTACATGTGTGCTCCTTTCTAGCTTTTCTTATAGGCCTCTCGCTGAACGCGAGGGCCGACTTTCGATACGTTTGAATGTCACGCGTTATTACTTTAACAACAACCGAAAAAGATTTTTATTCGATTGTGCTATAGGGACCGAATGCTAGCAAAAAACCACCATCCGCAGGGAGAAAGGTTTCAGTTCCATGACCGCAGGCAGGGCTTTTAGAGATACGCTTGGTCGCCACAGCACACTGCTGTTTCGGCCGCTATGCAAAAAGGATGATGACATGCTGCGAATATTGGGTAAGGCGAGCTCCATCAACGTGCGCAAGGTGCTTTGGACTTGCGCTGAAATCGGCGTGCCTTTCGAACAGGAAGACTGGGGCTCAGGCTTTCAGTCGACCCAGACCCCGGAGTTCCTGGCCCTGAACCCCAATGCCATGGTCCCGGTGATCCAGGACGGCGACCTGACGCTGTGGGAGTCCAACACCATCGTCCGCTATCTCGCCAACCGCTATGGTCAAGCGGCAGGGCTTTACCCGGCCGACGCAGTGGCCAGAGCGCGTGTCGATCAATGGATCGACTGGCAGGCCAGCGATCTCAACCGCTCCTGGAGCTACGCCTTCATGTCTCTGGTCAGGCAGTCGGCAGCGCATCAGGATGAACAGGCGCTCAATGCCAGCATCGGCGAATGGTCGCGACATATGCAGATCCTCGACCAGCAGCTGGCAAAGACCGGCGCCTACGTTGCCGGCAAAACGCTCTCCCTGGCAGACATTCCGATCGGGTTGTCGGTAAACCGCTGGTTCCAGACACCGTTCAAGCACCCGCACCTGCCTGCAGTGGATGACTACTACGCGCGCCTGAGCGAGCGGGAAGGCTATCGACTGCACGGCAGAAACGGAACGCCCTGACCAGGGCAATAAAATTATTTTGCATATTAGAATATGCAAAAAATGAATTTCCATCATTTATCGCTGGCCGTTAGATTCTAAGAAGAAGCCCGGCCAGCTCGTTTTCTTATAAACCGCTCAACGCCAGGCAGCCTTGTCCCACCAAAGGAACCCAGCAATGAGCGTCGAAATCCTTGGCATGATCACCGCGTCACCCGGCTCGGAGGTCGACCAACCCACGGGCGATGCGGTCGATCCCGACTACGTGCGTCGCTTCGCCCAGGCTCACGAAGCAGCAGGCTTCGACCGGATTCTGGTCGGTTACTTCTCCAACGGGCCGGAAGGCGCCGTCGTCAGTTCGTTCGCCGTCGCTGCCACCGAGCGCCTGGGTATCCTGCTCGCCTACCGTCCAGGAGTGATCAGCCCGCCCCTGGCCGCACGGCAACTGGCGACCCTCGACCAGTTCAGCAAGGGCCGCCTGGCCCTCAATGTGGTCAGCGGCGGCAATGACCAGGACCTGCAACGCGACGGCGACTTCCTCGATCACGACCACCGCTATGCGCGCACCGGTGAATACCTCGACGCCTTGAAGGCCATCTGGACCGCCGAACAACCGGTGGACTTCGCCGGCGACTTCTACCGTTTCAACGCCGCCTCGCCCGCCGTAAGGACCGTGCAGCGCCCGCATATCCCGATCTACTTCAGCGGCTCATCGGATGCCGCGGTGCGGGTCGCCGCGCAACATGCCGATACCTACATGCTCTGGGGCGAGCCCCTGGCCGCCGTCGCTGAGCATCTCGCCAAGGTCCGCAAGGCTGCCGCCGCGCAACAGCGCGCCCCGCGCTTCTCGGTATCGTTCCGCCCCATCGTCGCCGATACCGAGGAAGCCGCCTGGAAGCGCGCCGCCGAAATCCTCGAACAGGTCCGCGACGCACGCCAGAAACTCGGGCTAGCGCTGCACGACCATCACCCCGAGAACGTCGGCTCCCAGCGTCTGTTGGCCGCCGCGCACCAGGGCGAAGTGCTCGATCAACGCCTGTGGATGGGCGTTGCCCGCCTGACCGGAGCACGCTGGAACTCCACCGCGCTGGTCGGCACCCCCGAGCAGGTCGCCCAGGCGCTGGGCGAGTACTACAAGCTCGGCGTCTCGACCTTCCTGATCCGCGGCTTCGATCCACTGAACGACACCATCGAATACGGCAAGACCCTGATCCCCGCCATCCATCGCCAGATCGAACGCCTGGACACTCGCCAGGCCAGCTGAGGAAGCCCCATGAAACTGCACCACCTGATTCGCGTCACCCTCGCCGGCCTGTTCCTTGGCACCCCGCTGGCGCAAGCCATCGCCGCCGAGCAGGTCACCCTGCGCATCGGCGACCAGAACTACTACAACGTGCGCGCATCGCTGGAAGCCTCCGGGGCACTCAAGGATGCGCCCTACAAGGTCGAGTTCAAGCACTTCCAGTCGGCCGCACCGGTGGCCGAAGGGCTGGAGGCCGGTGGCCTGGACATCGGTTTTCTCGGCGACTCGGGCTTTTTGTTCCTGGCCGCCAAAGGGGCACCCGTCAAGCTGATCGGCGTTTCACGGCAGAACCTCGACACCATCGCCCTGCTGGTGCCCAAGGACTCCCCCGCCAAGACCATTGCCGACCTCAAGGGCAAGAAGGTCGCCTACTGGCCCGGCGCCTGGAGCCAGCAGTTGACCTTGCGCGCACTGGACAAGGCCGGCCTGCCGCATGACTACGTCGAGTTCGTCAAACTGATGCCAATCGATGCTGCCGCCGCACTGCCCAACGGCAGTATCGATGCCTTCCCGGTGTGGGAACCGTACATCTCGCAACAGATCGTGTTTTCCGGTGCGCGCAAGCTGGTCACCGCCCAGGGCCTGATGCCTGGCCTGAGCAGCATCGCGGCGCGCAACGATTCGATCGACAGCAAGCGCGCCGCCATCGAGGACTTCCTGGGCCGTCTGCAGAAAGCACGGGCCTGGGTCGGTGAGCACAAGGAAGCCTATGCCGACCTCTGGGCCAAGAAAGCCAACCTCGACCAAAGCGTCTCGCGTCATTGGATCGGCCAGGCCGACATGAGCGTAGGCCCGGTCGATGCGCAGGCCGCGAAGGACTACCAGGATACCGCCGACTTCCTTGTCCAGACCGGCACCCTGCCCAAGCACCTGGACACCGGCACGATCATCGACACGTCGTTCGACGGCGCATTCGCCCGGTAGCCTCCCCGTAAGTGCGAAGGATCAAGCCGCCAGCCGCACCGCATTGCGCCCGCCAGCCTTGGCCAGGTACAACGCGGCATCGGCCTGGGCGATCAGCCGTGCCGGGGTATCACCCTCACCCGGCACACCGCACCAGAGCCCGACACTGAAGCACAGCTCGATCTCCAGCCCGGCGAACCGCGCCGGGTTCTTCGCCATGGCTTCGCGCAGGCCGTTCAGCGCCGCCAGGGCGCCTTCCCCCTCGGTTCGTGGCAACAGCAGCAGGAACTCCTCGCCGCCGTAGCGCCCCAGGCTGTCCCCTTCGCGCAGCCTCTGCTGCAACTGGCGCACGCAGTGACACAGCACTTCGTCCCCTGCCAGATGACCGTGCACATCGTTGATACGCTTGAAGTGATCGATATCGATCATCGCCACGGCCAGGCTGTACTGCGCCACACGCGCCTGCTCCAGCTCACGCTCGAAACGTTCCAGGATGGCGCGACGATTACCCGTCCCGGTCAGCACGTCGTGTCCGGCAAGGTGCTGCAAGCGCGATTCGCTGCGCTCCTTGGCCATCAGCACCAAACCAATGGAATACATCATCACCGTGACCGTGCCGATGGCCACCGACACCGTCTGCTTGAGGTTGCTGGTGTCGTAGCGCATCTCCTGCGCCGTGCCCGCCAGCACGGCCACCACCCGCATGCCCAGCCCCACCAGGCTGATGGCAGCACCGATCACCAGCAGCAGGTGTGCCCGGCCCTTGCCCAGGGCCCGTTGCCGGGCCCAGTAGAGAATCAACGCGCATTGCAACATCAGCACCAGGGTCGCCAGCAGCATGCGCGGCTCCACCGTCTCGAGCAGCGACATCAGGCCCAGCAGCATCAACAGCGGAATGGCGAAGATAGGCCGCCACGGCACCGGGCGCTCGCGCATCCGGAACAGGCTCGCTGAATAGAACGCCAGCGCCAGCGACAGCAGGCTGTTGCCCAAGGCATAGCTCACCCACAGAGGCGCATGCCCGAACAACGTGTAACAGACATAGGCCAAGGCATGGGCCAACAGTCCACAACCGGTCAGCAAGAGGTTGTCGCCTCGGTTGAACTGCCCGACCAGCAACAGGCAGAAGGCCAGGATCGTCGCCACCAGCGCGACCGCAGCGAACAGCGTAGGGGTATGGGCGATCATCATGATTCACCGTGTGGCAGATGGCCGTCTTCGTCGCGGCCTGCCTGACAGTCTAGGAGCCGTGCAGGCCCGCGACCATGACCGAGCGGGACAGAACAGCAGCCCACAGGCACGCCGCCTGTCCCTTGCGCGGTAATATTTTGTGCCGCTTTGAAACCAAATGAATCCTGCCCGGTCTCAGCAGTTGTCCCGTAAACCTTTGCGGATCAAGGATTTCCATCGCCATGCCACGCCTTGCCAGTGTTTCGCTGATCGCCGCCGTCGTGCTCCTCGCCGGTTGCCACAGCCATCGCCACCATGATGACGATGGCTGGCGTGACGGCGACCGCGACCGTCACCGTTATCATCACCGCGATGATCGCGATGACGACGATCGTCGCTACCGTGACCGTTATTACCGCTGAAGCGTCTGCCCAATCCCTATCCGCCGCACACCTGCGGCATTCAACCCTGATGATTCCTTCGAGGTTCATGAAATCATGCGTCTGACTCTGCCTTCCCTCGCCCTGGGCCTGCTGCTGTGCCAGGGAGCGTTCGCCGGTGACGGTACCGCAGCCATTGGCGGCGGCCTGGGTGGTGCCTTGGGCAACGTCGTCGGCAAACAGATCGGCGGCAGCACCGGCGCCGCCATCGGCGCGGGCCTGGGTGGCGCAGCCGGCAGCGCCGTTGGCGCACGCAAGGGCAACCGCACCGAAGCAGCCATCGGTGGCGGCCTGGGTTCGGCCGGCGGCTCGCTGGTGGGCGGCAAACTTGGCGGCAGCAATGGCTCGACCATCGGCGCCGGCCTTGGCGGCGCAGCCGGCGGCGCGATCGGCAACCACCTGGGCGACAAGAACAAGAAGCACCGTCGCCACTGATTGACGCACTCGCCTGCAGGAGCGGTACGTGTGGGAGCGGCGGTTCGGCGCCCCGACTTGCCCGCGAAAAAGACACCGCGCAGCCTGGCAAGGGCTGCGCCCGTGTTCGCGGGCCAGCCCGCTCCCACAGGGATTGGGCTGGCCTCTAGATTGTGAACAAGACGCTCAGCCGTCTTTCAGCCCAGGCGGTGCCACTCGCGCTTGTCCCGGCTCAGCAACTCATTGCCCTCCTCGGGCCCATCCTCACCCGCCTCGTACTCGTGCACTTCGCCCCCCTTGGCCCAGGCGTCGAGAAATGGCTGTACCGCACGCCAACCATTCTCGATATTGTCGGCCCGCTGGAACAGCGTCTGGTCACCGGTCAGGCAGTCGTAGATCAAGGTTTCGTAACCGGTCGCCGGGGTCATCTTGAAGAAGTCCTTGTAGGCAAAACCCAGCTCGACGTTCTCCATCACCAGTTCAGGCCCGGGGCGCTTGGCCTGTAGGTCGAACCACATGCCTTCATTGGGCTGAATCTGAATCTTCAGGTAGTTGGGCTTGGGTCGCTCCAGCTCCGACTCGCGGAACTGCGCGTAAGGTGCAGGCTTGAAGCAGATGGCGATTTCGGTGTCGCGCACGCTCATGCGCTTGCCGGTACGCAGGTAGAACGGCACACCCGCCCAGCGCCAGTTGTCGATCATCACCTTGAGCGCGACGTAGGTTTCAGTGCGGCTTTGCGTGTCGACATTGTTTTCCTCGCGATAACCGGCCAGCCGCTTGCGCCCCTGTTTGCCCGCCACGTACTGCCCCCGCACCGAGTTCTTCAGCGCCATCTTCTGCGACCAGGGGCGGATGGCACCGATCACCTTGGCCTTCTCGCCGCGAACGGCGTCGGCGCCGAAGGCTGCCGGTGGCTCCATGGCGACCATCGCCAGCAACTGGAACAGGTGATTGGGCACCATGTCACGCAAGGCACCGGTATTGTCGTAGAACGCGCCACGCGTCTCGACACCGACCGTCTCGGCGGCGGTAATCTGCACGTGGTCGATGTAGTGGTTGTTCCAGAACGACTCGAACAGGCCATTGGAGAAGCGGCTGACCAGAATGTTCTGCACCGTCTCCTTGCCCAGGTAATGGTCGATGCGATAGATCTGCCGCTCGCTCATCACCTTGAGCAGGCAGGCGTTGAGCGCCTCGGCACTGGCAAGATCGGTACCGAACGGCTTCTCCACCACCACCCGGCGAAAACCGCCCGCAGACTCGTCGAGCAAGCCGGCCTCGCCCAGGCGCTGGGCCACCTCTGGGAAGAAACGCGGCGAAGTGGCCAGGTAGAAGATAGCGTTGCCGTGACGGGTCTTGGCGATGCGCTTGCCGATCGCCGAATAGGTCGCAGGGTCCAGGAAGTCGCCGGTCTGGTAGTCCAGGCGCTTGGCCAGGCGCGACCACAGCCCTTCGTCCAGACACTTGCCCGCCCCCTCGCCGCCTTTGTCGCGCTCGATCATGAAGTCGTGCAGGCGCTCGGCGAACTGCTCGGCGCTGGCGTGATTATGGTCGACCCCGACAATCCGCAGGTTGCGGTCCAGCAAACCGTCACGGCTGAGGTTGTACAGTGCCGGCATCAGCAGGCGCTTGACCAGGTCGCCATTGGCGCCGAACAGGAACAGCGTGCAAGGCGGCGCTGCGGGAATCGTCTGTTTGCTCATGAACCCTTCTTCTCGACATGGCCGCCAAAGCCCAGGCGCATGGCAGACAACACCTTGTCGCCGAAGGTGCCTTGCTGCTGGCGTGAGCGGAAACGGGCAAACAGCGCGCTGGACAACACCGGCACCGGCACCGCCTGCTCGACCGCCGCATCGATGGTCCAGCGCCCTTCACCGCTGTCGGACACCGAACCGCTGAACTGGGCCAGGTGCGGATCGGCAACCAGCGCATCGGCGGTGAGGTCGAGCAGCCAGGAAGTGACCACACTGCCACGCCGCCAGACTTCGGCGATCTCTGCCACATTCAGGTCGAAACGCTGGTCCTCGGGCAGCTCGGGGCCGCCCTTGCTGCGCAGCAGGTCGAAACCTTCGGCATAAGCCTGCATCAGGCCGTACTCGATACCGTTGTGCACCATCTTCACATAGTGCCCGGCACCGGGCGGGCCGGCGTGAATGTAGCCATGCTCGGCACGCCCAGGCTCGCCCGTGCGCCCCTGCGTACGCGCAATGTCACCCACACCCGGGGCCAGCGCCTTGAACAACGGCTCCAGCCGCTCGAACACACCCTTCTCGCCGCCAATCATCATGCAATAGCCGCGCTCCAGGCCCCAGACCCCACCGGAGGTGCCTACGTCCAGATAGTGCAGGCCACGCGTTGACAGGTGAGCAGCTCGGCGCACGTCATCCTTGTAGAAGGTGTTGCCGCCATCGATGATCGCGTCGCCCGGCTCCAGCAGCTCGGCGAGCTGGGTGATGGTCTGCTCGGTGGGCTCACCCGCCGGCAGCATGATCCAAACGGCCCGAGGCGCCTTGAGTTTCTGTACCAGCGCGCCCAGGTCGTGGGCGCCCAGGGCACCCTCGTCGCTCAAGGCGCTGATGGCCTCACGGTTGCGATCATGTACCACGGTCTGGTGGCCTGCGCGCATCAGCCGTCTTGCGATATTACCGCCCATGCGGCCCAGCCCGACGATTCCCAGTTGCATGTGCCGATGCTCCCCTTGCGAAATGGATGACGAACGCGATTCAGGTGTTCAGGTTAGTCCAGCGTACCGCACGAGGGTTCACCGACGAACGGCGTGACCACCATAAACAAAAAAGTTCCCAAGGGCGGGGAAAGAATTCAGAATGCGCGCCGCACGAAGCGTCTACGCTTGTCACTGTCACCAGCCAAACTGCGAGGTGTGCTCATGGGTACCTACATGCCTGCCACTCCCCCCCAGACCCTCTATGTCACCGTGCGCCGCGACGAACTGCGCCAACTGAAGGACGAGCGCGACCAACTGCGGCAACAGGTGGCCGAGCTGAACCTGTTGCTCGAACAGGCCCGCCTGGGCAACAAGGCTGCCGGACGCTGACCTTTCGCCGCACCGCGCAGCCCCTGCGCACGCGACGCCCTGTCGTACCCCGCCTCCTTAACCAGCGAAAATGCCTTCAAAGATAGTCGCCTGTTCCTATATAGGTCTCATCTCAGGCTACCTAGATTGAGCGACGCCGCGGGCCCATTCCGGTGCCTGCTTCGCGTGGAAAACACCCATGAACAAACTGACGTACTGGCTCCCGCTCGTTTTGCTGGGAAGCCTCAGCCTGCACGCGCACGCCGCGCCGCAGCCGTGCCAGCAGCTCGACGAGAAACAAGCCCTGGCGCTGTTCGAACGCTGGAACGACAGCCTGCGCAGCGGCGATCCACAGCAAGTGGCCAAACTGTACGAAAACGATGCGGTGCTGCTGCCGACGGTCTCCAGAACCCCACGCCTGACCACCGTCGAGCGCCTCGACTACTTCAAGCACTTCCTCGCCGACCAGCCCTCCGGCAAGCTCGACACTCATCACCTGAGCCAGACCTGCAACAAAGCCACACTGGCCGGGTTGTACACCTTCGACTTCGCCAAGACCGGGCAACAGGTCGCTGCGCGCTACACCTTCACCTACCGCTGGGATGGCCAGCAGTGGCTGATCCACCACCACCATTCCTCGCTGCTGCCGACCACCTGACACTGCCCGCATTCCCCGCCCAACGGATGCCTGTTGCGCCGCAGCAACGCAATGTCGCTGCGGCTTTGGTGCGCCAACGTTTGCGCAGATCAACGGTCATGCAAATTGTGACCAGCGGGTCATCCTGCCTACCTTTCGTCCCCTACACTGCGGATTCGGCCCGTGTTTTGCTCCGAAAACCAGTGACGCAATCAAGTCGAACTTTCCGAAACACGGGCAGGTCAGGAAGTAAGTAGGCCACGCAAAGGGACTTCCTCACGCGTCAGCCCGCCCACCCCACACTGTCCAGGCGCCTGTTCGGCCGGAATGCCGCTCGCGCTGTGCCTGCGCGCACGACCATGGGGCAAGGAATGCACTACGAAGATGCTGAAAGCCAAAGCGAGAACAGATACGAGATAAACGTAACGGGTGCCAGCACCCGCATGAACAAGGGACGGAGAGAAGTATGATCAGTGCCGCTGTCGAGCCTCACGCAGAATCATTCAACCTGGAAAATCGCGAGCCTGTTGCACCTGGCTTCGCCACGACAGGCAAGGCACCCGCTACCACGCGCCGCAACAACCCGCACAAGCGCAAGGTGCTGTTCGTCACCTCCGAAATCGCCGACCTGGTCAAGACGGGCGGCCTGGGCGATGTTTCCGCCGCCCTGCCCCGGGCGCTGTCACACCTGCACGATGTGCGTGTGCTGATCCCCGGCTACCCGCAAGTGGTCGATAGCGACAACCCCATTCACATCGTTGGCGAACTCGGTGGCCATGCTGCGCTTCCGCCGTGCAAGATCGGGCGCATGGACCTGCCGGATGGCCTGGTCATCTACGTGCTGATCTGCCCCGAGTTGTATGAGCGCGAAGGCACCCCATACGGTGCCAACAATGGCCGTGACTGGCCGGACAACCACATCCGTTTCGCCCGCCTGGGCCTGGCCGCCGCAGAGATCGCCGCAGGCGATGCAATGGCGCACTGGCGCCCCGATCTGGTGCACGCCCATGACTGGCCAGCCGGTCTGGCGCCTGCCTACATGCACTGGCGCGGCCTGAATACACCGACTTTGTTCACCATCCACAACCTGGCGTACCAGGGTGTCTACAGCCGAGGCTGCAGCCCGGAGCTGGCCATTCCCGACCATGCCATGCAGCAGGAAGGCATGGAATTCTACGGCAAGCTGTCGTTCCTCAAGGCCGGGCTTGCCTACTCGAGCCACATCACCACGGTCAGCGCCACCTACGCCCGAGAGATCACCACGCCCGAGTTCGGTTGCGGCCTCGACGGCTTTCTCGCCAGCAAGGCCCAGCAAGGCCTGCTGGGCGGCATCCCCAATGGCATCGACGAGAGCTGGGATTCGGCCACCGACACCCATCTGCTGCACAACTTCAGCATCAACGACTGGGAAGGCAAGGCGCGCAATGCCGAGCAGGTCCGCGAGCTGTTCGGCCTGGAGCCGTCCGAAGGGCCGCTGTTCGCCGTGGTCTCGCGCCTGGTCTACCAGAAAGGCCTGGACCTGACGTTGAGCGTGGCCGCCGACATCGTCCAGCAAGGCGGGCAGATCGCGATCATCGGCCGCGGCGAGCCGGAAGAGGAACAGGCCATGCGCGATCTGGCCCTGCGCCATCCTGGTCGCATCGGCGTGCGCATCGGCTTCAACGAAACCGATGCCCGGCGCATGTTCGCCGGCAGCGATTTCCTGCTGATGCCCTCGCGCTACGAGCCCTGCGGATTGAGCCAGATGTACGCACAGCGTTTCGGCTCACTGCCGGTGGCACGCAATACCGGTGGGCTGGCCGACACCATCGAAGATGGCGTCACGGGTTTCCTGTTCAACGAGTCGAGCGCCGAGAGCTACCGCGAAGCCTTGAACCGCGCCTTCTACGTACACGGCAAGAAAGACCTGCTCAATGCCATGCGCTGCCTGTCGATGACCCAACCGTTCAACTGGTGCCAGGCGGTGGAACCCTACGCTCGCCTCTACGAGGAACTGGTCTGCCAGGCACGCAGCCGCCACTACTGAACGAGGGCTACGAAGATGCACAGGCATGGCGCACAGCAACTGGACGCCACGTCGGCGCGCTTCGCCCTCTGGGCGCCGGATGCGCGCAACGTGAGCGTGGAAATCGAGCGGCAGCCGTCTGTCGAGCTGCTGTCCGAGGGAGATGGCTGGTTCAGCGGTATCGCTCCCTGCCAGGCGGGTGATCGCTACCATTTCAGGATCGACGGTCACCTGAAGGTGGCCGACCCGGCGTCGCGCTACCAGCCCGACGGCGTGCACGGTCCCAGTGAAGTCGTCGATCTCCAGCGTTACGGCTGGCAGCACCCTTGGCGCGGCCGCCCATGGCACGAGGCGGTGATCCAGGAACTGCACGTGGGCCTGCTCGGCGGCTATGCAGGTGTTTCCCAGCAGCTGCCACGCCTGGCGGAACTGGGTATCACCGCCATCGAGCTGATGCCGATCAACCAGTTCCCCGGCGAGCGAAACTGGGGCTACGACGGCGCCCTGCCCTTCGCCCCGCACAACGCTTACGGCAGCCCGGATCAATTGTGCGCACTAATCGACCAGGCCCATGGCCACGGGCTGATGGTGATGCTCGATGTGGTCTACAACCACTTTGGCCCTGACGGCAATTACCTGCCGCAGTACGCCAACCGGTTCTTCCGTGAAGACCGCCAGACCCCCTGGGGCGCCGCCATCGACTTTCGCCGTGCAGAAGTACGCGAGTTCTTCATCCAGAACGCCCTGATGTGGCTGTGCGACTACCGCTTCGATGGCCTGCGCCTGGACGCCGTGCACGCCATCGACCAGCCGGACTTTCTCGTCGAACTGGCCCGCCGCGTGCGCGCCGCTGTCGAGCCGGGCCGCGAAGTGTGGCTGGTGCTGGAGAACGAACACAACCAAGCGGCGCTGCTTGAGCAAGGCTTCGACGCGCAGTGGAACGATGACGGCCACAACGCCCTGCACGTGCTGCTCACGGGCGAGACCGAAGGCTACTACGCCGACTACAAGCACCGCCCGATCGAGCAACTGGCCCGCTGCCTGAGCGAAGGCTTCGTGTTTCAGGGCGAGCCCAATCGCCATGGCACACCCCGTGGCGAGCCCAGCGCTCACTTGCCACCGAGTGCCTTCGTACTGTTCTTGCAAAACCACGACCAGATCGGCAACCGCGCCCTTGGCGAGCGTCTCAGCCGCCTGTGCCCGCCCCCGGCGCTGCGGGCCGCCACCGGCCTGTTGCTGCTGGCGCCGATGATCCCGCTGCTGTTCATGGGTGACGAAGAAGGCAGCTGCCAGCCGTTCCTGTTCTTCACCGATTTCCACGATGAGCTGGCCGATGCCGTGCGCGAAGGTCGGCGCGGCGAATTCGCCCACTTCGCAGCCTTCGCCGACCCCGAGAAGCGCGCGCACATACCCGACCCCAACGCCCTGCAAACCTTCGAAGCCTCACGCCCGGTCAACACACAAGTGCTCGCTGGCTGGCACGGCCTCTATCACCAACTGCTGGATATCCGCCATCGCCAGATCGTCCCGCGCCTGGTGGGCAGCCGCGCACTGGGCGTCGAAGTGCTCGGCGACAAAGCCCTCAGCGCCCGCTGGCGACTGGGCGACGGCTGCGAGTTGCGCATCGATTTGAACCTTGGCGCATCTGCGCAGCCCATTACTTTGCCAGGCATAGATACACGCCTGTTCGACAGCAGTGACAACGCCCATCCAGACTCCACCCTGGCCGCGTACAGCTGCGTGGTCAGCCTGCTTCCCTCTCGCCTGGAGACGCCATGAGCGAAATGCCCCTGCACCGTCTCGCCGCCCGCGCGGGCCTTGCCCGCGACTGGATAGACGCGAACGATCGTCCCCAGCAGGTATCTGACGAGGCTCTGCGCCGGGTTCTGCAAGGGCTTGGTCATCCCGCCGAGGATGACGCTGCCATCGCGCGCAGCCTGGCCGCCCTGGAGCAGCTCGAGGACAGCGAGCACCTGCCGCCACTGCTCACCGCCGACCTTGGCCAGCCGCTGGCCCTGGCACGCTGGTTCAGCCCAAACAGCCCGGTACGTTGCACCCAGGAAGACGGCAGCGTGCACGCGCTGACCCTCGACCCACTGGCACAACTGCCCGGCGAACTGCCTATCGGCTACCACCGCCTGGAAATCGATGACCGACAGGTCACCATCGCCGTCGCGCCGCCGCGTTGCCACAGCCTGCAGGACGGCACCGAGCAACACCCTCCGCGTCGCTGGGGCTTGGCCGTGCAACTCTACAGCCTGCGCCGCCCAGGTGACGGTGGCTATGGCGATTGCCTGGCCCTGGAGCAACTGGCGCGCAGTGCGGCAGAGCGAGGCGCCGATGCGCTGGCGATCAGCCCGATCCATGCGCTGTCGATGCACGACCAACAGCACTTCAGCCCCTACTCACCATCCAGCCGCCTGTTGCTCAACACCCTCTACGCCAGCCCCTCGGCACTGCTCGGCGAGCGCGAGGTGCGCACGGCGGCCAAAGCTGCGGGCCTGACCCAGAGCCTCGAAGACCTGGAGCAGACGTCGCTGGTCGACTGGCCGCGCGCGGCCGATGTGCGGCACAAGCTGCTCAAGGCGCTGTATGCAGATTTCAGCCAGAGGGAACACCCCCTGCGCCCGGACTTCGACAGCTTTCGCCAGTCCGCTGGCCAAGCCCTGGAGCACCATTGCCATTTCGAAGTGCTGCAGGCCGAAGCCGTGGAGCAAGGCCTGGGCGCCGACTGGCGCGCATGGCCGGACGCCTGGCGCAGCCCCGAGGAGCCGGAAGTGCAGGCCATGGCTGCGGCCTACCCGGCGCTGGTGGAGTTTCATGCCTTCTGCCAATGGCTCACCGAGCGCAGCCTGCAACGCGCCCAGGATGCCGCGCGCAGCAACGGCATGGGCATCGGCTTGATCGCTGACCTGGCGGTGGGTGCCGACGGTGCCGGCAGCCAGGCCTGGAGCCGCCAGGACGAACTGCTGGCCGACCTCAAGGTCGGCGCGCCGCCCGACATTCTCAATCGTTCGGGCCAGGACTGGGGCATCTGCGCCTTCTCGCCCGACGGCCTCAAGCGCAACGGCTACCGTGCCTTCATCGAAATGCTGCGAGCCAATCTCGCCCACGCCGGCGGCCTGCGCATCGACCACGTGATGGGGCTGCGCCGCCTGTGGCTGATCCCGCGCGGCGCCAAGCCGAGCGAGGGGGCGTATCTGAACTACCCCGTCGAAGACCTGCTGCGCCTGCTGGCGCTCGAATCGACACGCCATCAGGCGGTGATCCTCGGCGAAGACCTCGGCACCGTACCGCCCGGGCTGCGTGAGCAACTGGCGGACAAGGGCGTGCTGGGCATGCGCGTGCTGCCGTTCGAGCAGACCTCGCCCGGCCACTTCAAGGCGATCCTCGACTGGCCCGATACCGCCCTGGCCACCACCGGCACCCACGACCTCGCCCCGTTGGCCGGCTGGCTGCGAGCACGGGACATCGACTGGAACCACCGCCTGCAACTGATCGACGCCGCCACCGAACTGCACTGGCGGCATGAGCGCGAGCAGGAGATTCACGGCCTGCGCCGCAGCCTGGAAGCGAACTATGGCCCTTTGAAGGATAACGACGCCTTGATCGACACCGCCATCCGTTATGTCGGCCACACCCGCGCACCGCTCGTGCTGGTCCCACTCGAAGACCTGCTTGGCAGCGACGAACAACCCAACCTGCCCGGCACCACCGACGGCCACCCCAACTGGCGTCGACGCTTCGCCCTGCCCGTCAGCGAACTGCTCGACGACGAGGATGCCGCACGTCGCCTGGAACTGCTGGCGCAGGCCCGCGAACAAGCCTGGGAGCGCGACCGATGAAGCCCTTGACCGCCACCCAGCGCCTGCAATTTCACAGCGACTTCACCCTCGACGATGCCGTGCCACTGGTGCCCTACTTCGCCCGGCTGGGCATCAGCCACCTGTACGCCTCGCCCATACTCAAGGCCCGCGCCGGCTCCCGACACGGCTACGACGTGGTCGATCCGACCCAGGTCAATCCCGAGCTGGGCGGCGAAGCGGCGCTGCAGCGACTGGTGGCCGCGCTGCGCCAGCACGGCATGGGGCTGATCCTCGACACCGTGTCCAATCACATGGCCGTGGGCGGTGCCGACAACCCCTGGTGGCAGAGCCTCCTGGCCTGGGGGCGGCGCAGCCCCTACGCCGAATTCTTCGATATCCAGTGGCACTCCAGCGACCCGCTGCTGGCTGGCCAGTTGCTGCTGCCGTTCCTGGGCAACGACTATGGCATCGCCCTGCAGAATGGCGAGATTCCGCTGACCTTCGACGCTGAGCACGGGGTGCTGCAGATCGAGCACTACGAGCACCGTTTCCCGATCTGTCCGCTGGATTACGGACGGATCCTCAGCCAGAGCGATGCCCCCTCGCTGCAGGCGCTGGGCACGCGCTTCGGCGCCTTGGGCGACTCCACCGACCCACTGGCCGAGAGCCTGCCATTGCACGCGGAACTGGCCCACCTGGTACGCGAGGGCGCTCACCTGGAGCAGGCCCTGGCCGCCTTCGACAGCCACAGCGAAGCGGGCTTCAAGCGCCTGCACCTGCTGCTCGAGCGCCAGACCTATCGCCTGGCCAGTTGGCGCACCGCCGCCGACGACATCAACTGGCGACGTTTCTTCGACATCAACGAACTCGGCGGCCTGCGTGTGGAGCGAGCGACGGTGTTCGAAGCGACCCACGCCAAGCTGTTCGAGCTGATCGCTCGCGGCCTGGTCGATGGCCTGCGCATCGACCATATCGACGGCCTGGCCGACCCTCGCCGCTACTGCCGCAACCTGCGCCGCCGTGTCGATCACTTGCTGGTCCTGCGTCCACCAGAAGCGGCACTCGAGCATTTCCCGATCTACGTGGAAAAGATCCTCGGTGCCGACGAGCACCTGCACCAGGACTGGCTCACCGACGGCACCACCGGCTACGAGTTCATGAACCAGGTCTCGCTGCTTCAGCACGACCCGTCCGGCGAAGTGCCGTTGACCGACCTCTGGCGCAACGTCAGCGAGCGCCCCGAGTTCGACGAGGAAGTGCGCATCGCAAGACGTCTCGTACTCAATGCCAGCCTGGCCGGTGACTGCGAGTCGGTGGCCCAGGCGCTGTTGCAGGTCGCCCGCGACGATCTGATGACCCGCGACCTCACCCTCGGCGCAATCCGCCGTGCCCTGCAGGCGCTGGTCGAGCACTACCCGGTGTACCGCACCTACATCAATGCCTGTGGCCGTCCCCAGCAGGATGAGGCGTTCTTCCAGCGCGCCCTGGAAGGTGCCCGGCAGTCGCTCGGCGAAGCCGACTGGCCATTGCTCGAACACTTCGAGCGCTGGCTCGGCGGACAGCCCTGGCGTCAGTTGCCTGTCGGCCGTGCCCGCAAGCACCTGCGCCATGCGTGCGTGCGCTTCCAGCAACTGACCGCACCCAGCGCCGCCAAGGCGGTCGAGGACACCGCGTTCTACCGCAGCGCCCGCCTGCTCTCGCGCAACGACGTGGGCTTCGAGGCCGAGCGGTTCAGCACCCCACCTGCGCAGTTCCACAACGAAGCGCAGCGCCGCCTGCGCGACTTCCCGGATAACCTGCTGGCCACTGCCACCCACGATCACAAGCGCGGCGAAGACTGTCGCGCGCGCCTGGCGGTGCTCAGTGAACACAGCCAGTGGCTCGCCAGCCGCGTCGAGCACTGGCGCGAACTGGCCGAGCCGCTGCGTGAAACCCTCGAAGACGGCCTGGCACCCAGCCCCGGCGATGAGTTGCTGCTGTTCCAGACCCTGCTCGCCAGTTGGCCGCTGGAGCTAAGCCGTGATGACCCGCAGGGCCTGGAGCGCTTTGCCGAACGTGTACGCCAGTGGCAGCAGAAAGCCCTGCGCGAAGCCAAGCTGCGCAGCAGCTGGGCCGCCCTCAACGAGCGCTACGAACAGGCCTGCGCCCGCTACCTCGATGGCCTCTTGCTCGACAGCGAAAACCAGCAACTGCGCCACTCGCTCGCCGACGCCGCCGCGCGCATCGCCTGCCCCGGTGCGCTCAATGGCCTGGTCCAGTGCCTGCTGCGCATGACCACGCCGGGTGTTCCCGACCTGTACCAGGGCAACGAATACTGGGACTTGAGCCTGGTCGACCCGGACAACCGCCGCCCAGTGGACTACCCGGCAAGACGCGCCAGCCTCGACGACAGCCTGCCCGAGGCCGAGCTGCTCGAACACTGGCGCGACGGACGCATCAAGCAGGCCTTGATCGCCCGCGTGCTGGACCTGCGCCAAGCGCATCCCGAGCTGTTCCTGCGCGGTGCCTACCTGCCGCTCAACGCCCAGGGTCGCCACGCCGACAAGGTGCTGGCCTTCGCCCGCCTCGGTGAGGGCGAGCGTGCCATCGTCATCGTGCCACGGCTGGCCAGCAGCTTGCTGGACGCGGCCCCGATCCCCCTGATCCCAGCACAGAACTGGGACGATACCCGGCTGATCTTGCCGTTTGCCTTGTCGCCTGCCACTTGCACGGGACTTTTCGCACACACCGCTGTCAGCCCTTCTAGGGAGCTGATGCTGAGCAATGTGCTGTCGGAATTTCCGCTCAACCTGTTGATTGAACATGCATGAACTTCAGGAGCGTCGAAATGAGTGTCGATGAAAAGCGTATCCGCGAATTCGCCTACCAGATCTGGGAGTCGGAGGGTAAACCGGTAGGCCAGGAAGAGCGCCACTGGGAGATGGCCCACAAGCTGGCCGAAGCCGAGGCCCTGGCGCCCAAGGCCGCACCACGCAAGAAGGCCCCGGCCAAGCCCAAGGCACCTGCCGAACCCAAGGCCGCCGCGCTGCCGGCGGGCAAGCCTGTGGCCGAGAAGAAACCACGGGCGCCACGCAAGCCCGCCGCCGGCTGATATCCGCCTGCAGCTCAACCCATGACCTGTGGGAGCGGCTGTCTTGTTAAACATCCAAAGGCCAGCCCCTCCCTGTGGGAGCGGGCTTGCCGGCGAACACGGGCGTAGCCCGTGCCAGGCAGCGCAGTGTCTTTTTCGCGGGCCAGCCCGCTCCCACAGCGCACTGCCGAATTGAATTCACCTGGCCCGACGAGGACTGCCATGAACCCACGCACGCCGAAGAAAACCCGTTCCGTCGCGCCCACCCGGATTCGCGAGGGCCTGCCCTTCCCGCTCGGCGCCACCTGGGACGGACTGGGCGTCAATTTCGCGCTGTTCTCCGCCAACGCCACCAAGGTCGAGCTGTGCATCTTCGACGCGACCGGCGAAAACGAGCTCGAGCGCATCGAGCTGCCCGAATACACCGACGAGATCTACCACGGTTACCTGCCCGACGCGCATCCGGGGCTGGTCTATGGTTATCGCGTGCACGGCCCCTACGAGCCCCAGAACGGTCACCGCTTCAACGCCAACAAACTGCTGATCGACCCCTACGCCAAGCAACTGGTGGGCGAGCTGAAATGGTCCGAGGCGCTGTTCGGCTACACCCTGGGGCACCCCGACGACGACCTGTCGTTCGATGAACGCGACAGCGCCCCCTTCGTGCCCAAGTGCAAGGTCGTCGACCCGGCCTTCACCTGGGGTCGCGACCAGCGGGTGCAGATTCCCTGGGAGCAGACCGTCATCTACGAAGCCCACGCCCGTGGCATCAGCATGCGCCATCCGGCAGTGCCCGAGCATCTGCGCGGCACTTTCGCGGGGCTTGCCAACGACGCGCTGCTGGCCCACATCAAGGACCTGGGCGTTTCCAGCATCGAGCTACTGCCCGTGCACGCCTTCGTCAACGACCAGCACCTGCTGGACAAGGGCCTGAACAACTACTGGGGCTACAACACCCTGGCCTTCTTCGCCCCCCATCCCAAGTACCTGGCCAGTGGCAAGATCGCCGAGTTCAAGGAGATGGTCGCGCACGTCCACGAGAAGGGCCTGGAAGTGATCCTCGATGTGGTCTACAACCACACCGCCGAGGGCAACGAGCGTGGCCCGACCCTGTCCATGCGCGGTATCGACAACGCCTCCTACTACCGCCTGATGCCTGACGACAAACGCTTCTACATCAACGATTCGGGCACCGGCAATACCCTCGACCTGAGCCACCCCTGCGTACTGCAACTGGTCACCGACTCACTGCGCTATTGGGCAGGCGAGATGCATGTGGACGGTTTCCGCTTCGACCTGGCGACCATCCTGGGCCGCTATCACGACGGCTACAGCGAACGTCACAGCTTCCTCGTCGCCTGCCGCCAGGACCCGCTGCTGCGCAGCGTCAAGCTGATCGCCGAGCCCTGGGACTGCGGCCCCGGCGGCTACCAGGTGGGCAACTTCGCCCCCGGCTGGGCGGAATGGAATGACCGCTTCCGCGATACGGCTCGCGCCTTCTGGAAAGGTGACGAGGGCCAACTGGCCGATTTTGCCGCGCGCCTGACAGGCTCCGGCGACATGTTCAACAACCGCGGCCGGCGCCCTTACGCCTCGGTCAATTTCATCACCGCCCACGATGGTTTCACCCTGCGCGACCTGGTCTCGTACAACGAGAAGCACAACGAGGACAACGACGAGAACAACCAGGACGGCACCAGCAACAACCTGTCCTGGAACTGCGGCGTCGAAGGCCCCACCGACGACCCGCAGATCAATGCCTTGCGCATGCGCCAGATGCGCAATTTCTTCGCCACGCTGCTGCTGTCCCAAGGCACGCCGATGATCGTCGCGGGTGATGAATTCAGCCGCACCCAGCATGGCAACAACAACGCCTACTGCCAGGACAGCGAGATCGGCTGGGTCAACTGGGACCTGGACAAGGACGGCACGCAACTGCTGGCCTTCGTCAAGCGTCTGACCCGGCTCAGGCTGCAGTACCCGGTGCTGCGCCGTACGAGCTTCCTGGTCGGCGACTACAACGAGGCGATCGGAGTCAAGGACGTCACCTGGCTCGCTCCCGACGGCAGCGAGATGAGTGTGGAGCAGTGGGAAGACCCGCACGGGCGCTGCCTGGGCATGCTGATCGACGGCCGCGCGCAAGTCAGCGGCATTGCCCGGCCAGGAGCGGAAGCGACGGTGCTGCTGATCGTCAATGCGCACCATGACGTGGTGCCGTTCAAGCTGCCGAGCGTACCTGAAGGCGAACACTGGAGTTGCCTGGTCGATACCGATCGGCCGCAGTTGCGCAAGGCACAGCACCTGGCGTTCGAGAGCCTGTTCGAGGTACAGGGCCGCTCGGTGCTGTTGCTGGTGTTGCAGCGCGAAGAAGAATGACCAGCCAGCGATACCCGCCCCCGCCCGCGTGACCATTGCCGATGGGCTGCCCGGCAGCCCATCGGCACGTTGCTCGAGCCACATCGATGGCCCGAGGCCGGCGCCTCAATGCAAAGTACTGCGCGCCCTGAGCCGTGCCCGCTCGATGACCTCCTGCCAGGTATCGTTTTCGTCTTCCGATACCTTGAACCAGGGGTATACCTGCACGCGCTGCTCGTAGTTCGCCCACTCGCCTTCGACATCCTCGCCATTGGCGCGCACGATCCTGCATTGGCGGCCCAACGCATCGTAAAAATGCGTGTCGGCATAGATGCCTTCACGCGCACTGTCGTCGCTGACCCAGCGCCAGTCGTCGAGGTAGAACGGCAACCACATTCGAACCGCCTGCCCTTTGTTGTCGAACTCGGTCTTGCCGGTGACCGCCCAGCGCACCTCGGTGTGAGCCGACACCGCGTGCCCATCCTGATCCTGGGCAAGGCCTCCCTCCTCGGTACGCACGAACGCCTCGCCGCCCGGATTGAGGATGGCGACCTGCAACAACTGCGAGCCGCCTGTCAGCGACACCTGCACGCGCACCTGTTGCTCGGGGTCGTTGTCATAACGGTCGGGCTGTATCTGGATCACATGGGGTGGCGTGCGCCCGGCCATGAACAGCTCGCCAGACACCTCTATGCCATCCCGACGCAAACGCTGCGCATCCCGCTGCCAGGCCAATGCACCGCAACGGCGGGTGCCCACGACACGACCATCGGCCTGCAGCGCCAAGGGCATCCAGCTGTCGACCACGGTGGTGAATGCCATGGCCACCGGCACCCCTTTGCTCTCGTTGAGGGCCACGGCCTGCTCGACCGTGCGAGGGGGCGTGAAGGCAGCATCGGGGGAGAAGCCGCTCATGACGGCTTCATCGCTGCCTGCCGGGGTTTCAGTACCATAGAAACGGGTATGCATCACCCGCCCCAGAGCATCGAGGCTGCTGGTGTGGGTGTTGTCATTGGCGTCCTTGATCTGCACTGGCTGCATGAAGCGCCAGTCATACACCTCGACAGTGGAGGTCAGACCGGCAGCATCGGTCACTTTGCACACGGCGATGTCATGGGCGCTGTACTGCAGTTGGCTGGGGCCAGTCACCGTGCTTTCCTGGACGGTGTCGGGCATCCAGAAATGCTCGGCGCCACGATACTCCGAAATGCCGTGGTGGCCGCAGTACGCCTCTTCGACTGGCGGCGACCACGGAATCGACGGCGCGCCTGTATCGGAGGGATCGTGCGGCTCGGCCAGTTCTTCGGCATCCTCCGGTCGGCTCATGGCGACATAGCCGCCACGCTTGAGCAGCTCGGTCAGGGATTCGGCCTGCACCCGGGTGTCCAGCAAGTGCTGGACGTCTACCAACCATGCCTGGAGCTGGACTGGGTGGGTTGGATCACCACCGCGCATCGCAAGGTTGGCCAGCACGACTCGCCAGAACAGGCTGTCAGCACCGGTCACGGCCAGTCCGTCCGCCACTGCCCCATGCAGGCGCTGCAGATCCGCACTGCCTTGCGCCTGGCCGGCGAACCATGCCACCACCGCTGGCAGGGCCGCATCGGCCACACGGCTCTGCTTGCGCAACGCCGCCTGCAAGCCCTCCGGCAACACCGCAGCGTCGGCCTGGTACAGCCGCTCGCGCAAGGCATCCACCGAAATCACGGTCTTGAGCGCTGCGCGCAGAATCCCGAGCGCCTGCTCGTCCCGGGGCGAGCACTGCAGATAAGCCATCAGCAGTGAGTACGAGGTCGCAACCGCCGTCACGTGCGGCAGGCGATCGCGCACCCGGCGCAGCACAGCCGGGTCGGCATTCGGGTTGGCCAGCGCCTGCTCCACCAGATTGCCCAAGGTCTGCTCGAAGGTCGGCCGCAGGACATCCAGTGAAGCCTTGTCGAGCATCGCCGTGCGGGTATACGCCAGCAGTGCCTGACGCGAAGGGACCGTCGCGGCGCCTGAGCCATCGGCTTTCCGCCAGATCGCCTTCTCGTAGCCGACCAGCGTCGTCCTCTGCGGATCGGCCATCAGCAGTTCATCCACTGCCAGGTTCTCTACACTGAAACCGTCCATGGGCACGTCGCTGGCCGCCAGCTTGATCACATCCCGGCGCGTGCCATCCGCCAGACCGATGACAAAGTCATCGCCACGGACCAGATTGTGCACGCGGGAGCGGGTCAGATTGACCCAACAGTCGTACTGCTGCTCATCGCAACTTGCCTCGATCAAGCCCGCCGGCAAGCTGTCGGGATAGATCTGCCGCTCACCCTCCTCCTTGACCAGGTCCGCCTCGCGCAACTGACGCGGATAGTTGACGACAGCGCTTTGCAGCACGTTGCCATACAAGTCCTGGGCGAGAACAAGCGTCTGGGCGACCACCGGGTCCTGCGGCACCCGTTCGCAGCTGAATGCCAGCTGCTGGACCGGCGTCACCAGCGCACTCGGTCGCTGAGGATCGGCACTGGCCAAGGCCCGGATCTGCAGGCGCGAGCGCTCGAGGCTGTAGGGGTTGCCGGCACGCGGATGGCCGTCTTCCCCGTACACCTCACTGCGCATGACCTGGCCACGGACCGCGCGGTACAACCAGGCGCGCAGCGCCCCCGTTACCTCGAGCGCCTCCTCTACATCGTCACGCCATTGGGTGAAACGCGGTGGAGCCTGAGGGAATCGGGCATCCATGTCGACAAAGGCGTCGTCAGCCACCGCATCGAGCGCCTCCACCCCAGTGTAGAACCAGGTGCAGGTACGCGAGGGCGGCGACAGATGGGCGGCCATCGACCGGACCATGTCATGGGTGTCGGTCTGGATCAGGCGCCTGAACCCGGCAAATTCACGTTCGCGGCCATCCCACACGCCGCCGAGATAGGTAGTCTCGCGACCCATGCACAAACCGGTAATTTCATTGATCGTCGTGATCCGGCTCACGGTATGGACCGGGAACGGCAAGTAGCTGACCGGCGTCTGGCCGCGGGCCAGTTGCTCGGCCTTTTCGTCGAGCCAGGCCTGGGCCGAGCTGCGGTACTGCAACTCGGTGCGGTTGCCGATGTTGTCGACGATGGTCGACAGCAACCACGGCCGGTGGTCGTTGAAGCGGTACAGCCAACTGCGGGGTGTTTTTTCAGGGCCATGGCCCGGCACCGTCACCAGCAAGTCGGCAGTCCCCTGGCCACGGATGTCGGCCACCTGCAGCTGGGCTTCACTGTCCAGCGTCACCCCCTGCGGCATCTCGATCGCAGGCCCCTCGACGAAACGGTTGCCGCACTGGCTGATGAACACACGGATACGGGCGGGTTCCAGGTAAAGGATATCGGTGGTGCCCGCACCGTCGGTATCGGCGAGGAACACCCGCGAGGCGTTGAAATCCTCCACCTTGAAACCCGGGATACTGATGGCCTCGTCGAACCGGCCATAGCCCAGGGACGGCCAGAGCGTCACACTGTCGCCAGTGATGCGCAGCAGGTGCGACTGGCCACTGCCGGCAGGATCGGCGAAGGCGACCAGTTGCCGGTCGGCCCCATCCAGTGATGGCAGCGCTTCGCGCCCTGCGTACTCTGCAGTGACCGCCGCCAGCCAGCCGTCGGCGCCTGCGGAGGGATATAGCCGTACGCTCCGTGGGCCGAGGGCGCGCAGCATGACCACATCGGAGCGGCCATCGCCGGTGAGATCAGTCATCTGCGCAGCCTGATGGCCATACTCGCTGGGCAAGCCCAACAGCGGTTTCCACGCCCCCCAGATACCGTCGGGCGCCAGCGTGAAACTGCCACGCATTCCCGATTCGGTGATCAACCACTCGGGGCGGCCATCGCCATCCAGGTCGGTCAGGCTGCCGGTGCTATCGGCCGGACGCTTGGGCAAGAGCTGCGGCGCCCCCCAGATGATCGCATCCTGCGCCGCGCCTCGGGCCTTGTCCGGGCGCATCGGCGGCCGGTAATGCCAGGCGCCTCGATCCCGGTACAACAGCCCTGGCACGCCTTCACCCTGCAAGTCGGCCATCTGCCATGCAGGGGCCCAGAAGCCGTCGAGCGCTGGCACCGCTTCCCAACCGGGCGTAGCTCTGCCAGGTCGGGTCAGTTCGAACTCCATCGGCGGCAAGCGACAGTCGGATACGCTCGACAGTTGTTGCACCGACACCAGAATGCTGCAGACCGGGCCGCTGTCGTACTGCAGGTGCATCCGTGCCACCAGCTCTGGCGTGTCGTCGGCCTCGCCGTTCATGCGTGCGGTGCGGTGCCAGAGCAGCACATCGCGGCACAGCCGGCGGATGCGCACGTTGAACCCATAGCGCCAGAACGAATGGCAGTCGTCGCGCACCGGCCAATCCTGCTCCGGCGCAAGCCCAGGCACCCGCTCGGGGTCGGCGCCGCGCTCGCCATAGTCGAATTGGGTGAAGGTGAGAAAATCCGTCTCGTCGAAGCCGTCCTGGGGAATCAGCAGCGCCTGCGAAGGCGTGGCGTTCATGGCATAGACAGTATCGGCATAGAGGTTGGCGACCTGCGGGTGGGCCTTGAGCTCCTGGTCGCTGCAGCCTTTGTCGTCTTCGGCGCGATAGCGGTACACCAGGTGCTCGCCACGGGCCGAAACGCGCTCCTCCAGGTACCAGCCCGCCACACGTTCAGGGGCTGCGGGATCGCGCAGACGTGCAGAGGCCGACCAGCCGAACAACGAAAGGCTGCCATCGGGCTGCCAGTGCAGCCAGAAACCAGGGTCAGCCGCAGCGCCTTTGACGACCCAATGCTCAAGACGCTGCGATGGCGCGCCGCTGCGCAGGCACCAAGGGGTGACGCTGTAGGTCTCACCACCAGAGGCCTCGGCGAACGGCAAGGCTGCGCGGTCATGGGGTGCACCGGCCTTGAGGATTTCCTCCCCGGACGGGCCGACCATTCGGTCGTTGCCGTCGTATTTAGGGAAACCGAAGCGGGTCATGCAGAAGATCGCCGGCAGGTCGCAATCCCAGCCGGCGCCGAAGGCGCTGTTACCGCCGCCAGAGGAGTAGTACAACGCCAGTTCCGCCGACAGCGCACGACCAGCCGGCGATGGCAGGGGCATTTGCCAACCCGCCGCACCGTCCGGGCCACCCGCCGAGAGCATGCCGCCACCGACCGAGACCGTGCCACCGCCCTTGGGCAGGGCTGGGGGGGTGTAGAAGGGAGCGCCGCCCTCTTCCCTCGCGGACGCGGGGGCCTGACCCGAAGCAGCAGCCTGGTTTTCGTGTGAATACCCTTCCAATGAGTCGGGCATGAGCCCCTCCTGTGACCAGTTCCAATCTACTTATGTATGACGCGCAGCATTAAACTGCACAGTCACTTCAGAACTCCCGACCGCCCATAACCCAAAGGCGAGCTGTTTAGCAATGCCTACAAAACATCACGTAACCAGGACAACAATACGGCATCGAGCGCTCGTCACGTGTCAAAACACTCAGGGCGGCTTTTGCAAAGACACCTTAAGCGAATCGTTATAACGGTACGCCATATGGCACGTTAACCGGGCATGGGAAGTCGTCTCCTCCAACGGTCAGCACCGAGACCGTTCTCGAAATAGGGCCCAGGTTCCACAATAGAGCTGAGGCACCTTTCAGCTCCCTAGCCACTTTGAATCCTGGATCTGGCACGAACCCTGGATCTGACTTGTTAGTCCACAACGATAATGAATACGACTTATCGGCAATGGGACTACCCTTAACAGCGGTGACAATAAGAATCATGTCCCCTTCGGATGACGCGATTCTAATTCTTAACTCTTTCGCACCGGTGTTGGACAGCATCAAAGACGGCACGAGCGTTATCGGGGTATCGAAGCCGTCGACATAAACTTTCAAGTTGAAATAACCACTGGCCTCCCGGCCTCGCGTGTTCCAACTCACCCCTGCCTCTGAAAGTCTAATTTTTGAGCCGAACTCGGGCACTGACCCCATGTCGCCCTCTTTCAGCGTCTGCGGAATAAATTCCATGCTCGCCGATAGCCTGGCAGCAACCAACGGACTTCCCGCCTTGGCCTTCAATGTGAATGACAGATACTCCTCGCGATAGACTACCGTGGGGTCAGGCAGGAAATGAGGTGTATAAGTCACCTCCGCTTCATCTGCCAACTTGCTGGATAACAACACACATGTCGGAATTGTCAGAACGGTCGAAAAACCCGCGATATGAAAAGCCAAGCCGAATTTCCCACTGAGGTCGCCCCCGGTCACCTCCCACTCCAGCCCCTCTGCAGGCATCACTCTTGACACACCAAAATCGGGAGCGGCCGATACATCCCCTTCCTTCACAGTGTCAGCGGAGAGTGTCATCCGTACCTCTTGCTTCAGGTTTGCCAGAGGGCTATCAGGCTTGGGCGCGATCCTGACGGTCTGGCTCACCAAACGCCGAAACACCAACAGGTCGAAGATCAGGTGGCCGCCTACCCTCACATCCACTTCATCTCTCAGGTCTTGCGACAAAGCAATGCCCAACTTCACCGTCAGGGGTGTTGGAAACGCGTCTGTATGAATGGTCAAGCCGAATGTGCCAGAGACTTTGGCGGACAAAGTCCAGGCCAGTCCTGGAATGGATATCGGTCGTTTTTCTTTGTAAGCCGGAAGCGAAATCAGTTGCGCCTGGGGCAAACTGCCTTCGACGTACTCGATCCACGCTTCGCTCAGAAATTCGCGTTCTAGCGGACTGCCCATTTTCGGCACGATAGCCAGCTTGTGCTCTGCGTTGGAGAGAATAGCCAGCGGCTCAACCAGAGGCACCAGATCCAGCAACACGTCGAACTCATCCTCCATACGTAGCGACAGCAGCCAGCAACTGCCCGTGATCAAGGGCGTCGAGAAACCCGGCACTTGGATGGCCAACCCGAACACACCGCTTGCCTGCTTGCCCATCATCTCCCATCGCAACGCCCCCTCCGAGAAGCCCTGCTCAACCTCGTAATTCGGGTGGGCCTCCATGTCCTCCGGCACCAGGTCATCGCCCACAAACGTCAACTTGGCCTTCAAACCGCTTTCAGCCAAGGGACTTCCGGCTTTTGGCTTGACCTCGACGTAGGACGGCACCATGCGCCGGAATATCCAGGTCGATTCGTCCGATCCACGCTCATCGTCATAGACCAGCTCGGCTTCGTCGGTCAGTGCTCGCGACATCAGCAAGCACGTGTCGACGACCATCGGTTCGTCAAAGCCCTGCATGTGCACCTGCACCCCAAAGGTGCCACTCACCTGCGCACCGGTCAGTGTCCAGCTCAACCCGTCTTCCAACATCGCCCGCCGCTCACCGTAATTGGGCGCGGCAACGACACTGGCCGGTTTCAGGCTGCCGTCGGTGAAGGTCAGCCAGGCTTCTGTTTTCATCTTCGCCAGCGGGCTGCCGGGCTTCAGGGTGACCTTCAGCGTCTGCGCATCGTCTCGCCAGAACAGCGCAGGGCTTACCGGCACAGCGTCTGCAAGCGTCAGCTCGATCTCTTCCTCGAGGTTGGGCGATAGGCGCAAGCCTTTGAGTGACAGGGGTAAAGTCAGCGTCGGCGTGACGACTTCGAGCGTGAAATGATCCCGCTCTACACCAGGCATGATGGTCCAACTGACACCAGCAGCAGTCATTTCCTGCGGTTCGCTCGGGCTGAAGGTGATGTCCAGCTGTGGTGTGCCTCCTGGCCAACCCAAGGCCACCTGTTCGCCTATGAAAAAGTTGTCCGCAGACTTGGGCTTCAAGGTCAACGTATGCTCGCCGACGCTGCCCAGCACCAGGTTGACGTCATCGAAATCAGTGATTGGCCTGTCGTCGAACAACACATCGAACTGGGCCGACCACGGTGAGCGGGAGTACACAGGGATAGCATGTAGCTTGTCGCTTTCCGCGCCGAGGCCATCAACGCATCGGGCGCTGAGCTCTGCGGTGTAGAAGTCGACACCATCCTT
The DNA here is from genome assembly GCA_014268975.2 of Pseudomonas wayambapalatensis. GTDB lineage: Bacteria > Pseudomonadota > Gammaproteobacteria > Pseudomonadales > Pseudomonadaceae > Aquipseudomonas > Aquipseudomonas wayambapalatensis. The sequence continues at coordinate 3,718,685 of CP077096.1, forward strand.
CGGCTCAGGGGTGAACTCAAGCGTCGACTTGCCCTGCTCATCCGTTGGGACAGTCTTGTAGAGCACTTCGTCGATGTACCAATCCACATCCTGACCAACGATCGTTCGCGCTGGCGCGACAAGGTTGCTCAGCGTTGCGGTCAACGTGGTACTGCTATTCCACTCCAGAACCGGCACCACGCCATCCCAGGCCACCTCGCTCACTTCATAGCGAAAATCCCCCAACTGCGCCTGGAGCTCATGCTTTTCGGCCCGCCAGTAACTACCCAGGCCCAGCGGTAGCGCGCCGGACATCACCTCCTGGGCGGCACTGGCACCCAAGCTCCAGGTACTGGTCCCGGCACCCGGTTGCGGATAACGATTCTCCTCGTCACTGTCGTCGATATTCAGCAACGGATTCGTTGTCAGCCCGTATGTCGTGGGCGGCGTATCGGCATTCCCCGGCCACAGCACGCTCAGCTTTTGCCCCTGCCAGGCATCGCTGACCTGCAGGCTGTACGTGGCGCCATGGCACAGTTTGAACGGCGGCTGGGGTTGCGGAGCAAGCGATGGCTGATCAGGCTCAGGCGACAGTAAAACCTTCCCTTCGAAGGGGGCTAGGTGCACTTCGGAAATGATGTTGCGCAGGCTCAGTTCATCCTGCCTCCCACCCGTGGGGGTTTCGAACGCCACGCGTATTGTCGAGATCCCCTGGGGTATGTCGATGAGCCTGGGCGTCAACGTATGCCAGGTAGGTTCAGCTTCGGGCTTGGGGTTTTGCTCGTCAGCCTGCCCGGTGGTCTCCGGATTCTTGAGCGCTTGCTCATGGATAACCTGGCCTTGCGCCCCCCCCGAGAGTGCGTAGACCTTGAGCCAGCAATTTTCGGTAAAGTACAGAACGTTGTACTGGCAGCCCAAGGCATAGCCCTGTGCAACCCCCTCGAGCAACGTGAAGTCCTGGTAGAGCCGACCCTCTCGGAAAAGTGAAAGGTACGTGCCGTCTCTGGCATCGTTTTCACGCAGCATGAAGCTGTCTTCGCCTTCGTAAATCCATAGCCCTTCGGAGCCAGCGCTTTGCGTTGGTTTCTGGATGAAGGGATCCTGAAGAAAATCATGCCCTTTGGTAAGGTCTTGCGCACGCGTCGAAATCGGCTGGATACCCTGTGCCTCATGGCTATTGCTCATGACTGTCTCCTGGTTGGACATGCCCTCGCCGGACCACACCAGCAAAACGTCCGGGCGCGTCTTCGGGCAACAACGCCTCGACTTGCTCCTCGAACAGTGCACCGCCATACAGCGCGAGGTAGCGCACCTCCATGACGATATCGCTCAGCCCTTGGAGCAGTTCGGTTTGCCGGGCAGCTCGCGGAAACTTCAGGTTCCAGTCGGAGACGGCGCCGGTGCCTTCGAACGGCAAGTAACGGTCATCGCTCTCGGGGGCCGTGACCAACCCGATATCCTGCGTAGCCGACGACAGGCAGACCTGTTGGCTGGGCCGCAAACTTCGCATGACGTAGCGCCCATCACCCTCACCCTGGTCAAGTTGCGGCGACAGGTACTTCACCCCTTCGATATCGGCTTTGGTCAACAATCGGCTCTGCGTCTGGGTCAGGGTGGCGCGGATGTCCTGGTAAGGCCCCAGCAACGCAGGTAGCGACAACGCCACACTGTGCAGGCGCCGCAGGTAATGCCCGGGGTAATCCTGGTTGAACAGCGTTTCACTCAGGCTGAAATCCAGTTCGCCGTTCTCGACCAGCGTCTCGAGCAGCGCCGGCCAGTCGCCAAGTGCAGCCCCTTTCTTGTCAAATACCTGGCCCTGTTCGATCAGTGCACGCAGCGACACGGTCTTGCGCAGCTCCAGATGACGCTCGTTGCGCAACAAGGCTTCGGCTTCCAGGCGATGCAGGTCCAGGCGCAGTTCGCCTGCGGCATTGAGGCCATGCCGATCTGCCTGCCAGACCGAGGCACGCACGATGCGTTTGTCATAGTTGCCCGTCTCGTACTGCCAGCAAGCTTCGGCACTGTTGCACAAGCCCACCGCGACATCGAACAACGTCGCATGCCAGGCGGTCACCTGCGACCTCAGCCAGCGATACAGCGATACGTTGGTCGATTTGCTCTGGTAGAAGGCGTACATCTGCTGGGCCTGGTCCAGCACCTTGCGGCTGTGATCGAGCGAGTTCCTGGCGGCCTGGGTTGCGCAGGCCTGGGCCTTGACCTGCTCGGCGATGACATCGATATCCTTGCTGGCCAAGGTGGCCTGCAACTGCCATTCCTGTCGGCGACGCTTGTAGGTCGACGTCTCGCGCATGATGTCACCGGAGATCTGCAATGCACTCCCCGCCAGGAACAGCAACTGAGCACCGCTCATGATGGGGGCGGTCGTATCCCCCCTGTCCTGCGCCATTCCGAAGATCCTGGGCGCCATCTGTGTCGCGTAGTAGGCGCTCAATGCGCTGGAACCCCCGCTATTGATAGCCCCACCTGCGTGATGGGCAACCATTGCCGAGATTTCCAGAACAGACATGTCTTGGCTGACCAGCTCGGTATAGTGCGCGTATCGAGTCTGGGCGGCGAGCGCTTGCTTGGACAATACCCCTTCCTGCTGCTCCTGCTGCTCGAGCAACTGCTCCTGGATGGCAATGGTGTATCCGGCGATCTCGGCGGCGTGCTGGTATTGCAACGCTTCAAGCCCGGTGCGCTCCTCCTGCTCCATGAGGCCACGCAGTTGCTCGGAGAACTGGGTCAGGGTCGCCACCACCTCATGAGCCTTGGCGATCAGGGTACGGAAACGATACGGCGGCACCACCGTGCGCTGGCCCATCAGGTGCGACAGGTTGGTACCGCCCCCCATGCGTGCCATCAGCAAGTCGAACGGGTTCGCAGCCGGTGCATACAGTGGCAGCACCATGGGTCGTCCGTCGAGGGTCAGGAAGTGCCGCAGGTTGTAGAAGCGCTCCGCCAGCAATTGCCAGAGGTCCAGCAACTGCCGATTGACCGGCAAGCGGAAGGCCGGATGTGCCGCCACTCCAGCCCAGAAGAAGGTCGACAGCTGCTTGGGCAAGTTGGCCGGGACAATGTCCTGGCCACTATCCGCCAACAGCATGTCGGTCGGCTCGACAGCCAGTACCTCGCTGACCGTTTTCGGTTGCCAGGTATTGATTGCCCGCGCATCCGGCACCTCTCCCATGAGGTCCGCGGCCATGCGGTACAACAGCCAGGCGTGGGCCAGGCCGTCGCGGGTCTGGTAGCGATAGTGCTGGTCGGCTTCGCCGATCAGCATGTTCACGTACTGCACGAACACGGCCTTGCGATAATGCGACGGCGCGCGCAGCGCGATGACATGCGGCTCGATCAGCTCGTGGTCGAGCCCTGCCGCCTGAGTGTCATCCTGAAGCAACCAAGCGCAGTTCCAGTAGTCAGGGCCGGGGATCGCCCTGGGCGGCTGCTTCTGGTAGGGGTTGAAAATCAACCCCAGCCAGCGCCGGGCATCGGCGAAGCGTTCCTCTTCCTGCAGACGCGATGCGATCAGATGGGGGACATGGAAGAACAACTCACGCAGGTAGCTGCCATAGGCATCGAACATGTGCAGCAACGGGTCCGCCGCACTCGGCTGCCACCCCTGATACACCGCGCCGGCCAGCTGCTTGCGGTATGCCGGCTCCTGCCGGTGCTGCGCATCCCAGGCGAACACGGCCTGGGGCGAGGCCTCGGCGCGATTGATCAAATCGGAAACATGCTGGGAGTTCAGCCGCACGGTCAAGGGCGCGCTGGCGCCACCGATGGCATTGAACACGAGGAAGTCGGTACCGTCGGACTGTTGGTGAATATATGGAATCGTTGTATCGGCCAGACTCGAGGTGGCGCCCCAAGTCACCGTGAAGGTGGCGGGCGCTTCACCAGCGGCGGTAACTTCGAAGATTGCCGAGCCCGTTAGAGGAATGTCCTCCAGACGGCTCCAGGTGCTGACGGCATGCTTATTGAGAACCCAGGGCCCCGACCAGCATGTTGTCGATTTATCGCCTTGCCGATGTAGGAGTTCCACTTTCGGCAAACGGATACTTTCAACAGTCCCATTGACTCGGTTTCGCGTGCTCTGCAGCGGCTGGCCCGGCGCTTCATCGATAATGACCGTGAAACCCATGCCTTCACGGATGTACTCCTTGGAGAGTGGACGCGAAAGTTCCGGTAACGCGAAATTTGTCATACCCGAAAACATGTTGGGGTACCACGTTCCAGTAAAATCGGACCGTTTCAATACCGCCAGGGTCTTACCATCATGCTGGATTGTGATGGACTCAAAGTTCGGGGCACCATGCGTGACGGCGATAAAATTAAGTTGCGTTTCGCCTCGTGATTCAATGGCGTATAGTCGGAAATCCACGTAAAGACCGTAGTAATCCCAACCAATTTCGTCAAACAACAGGGCCAATGTCTGAAAACGCATGCGCAACTCGCTGGAGCGTGCACGTACTCGCAGTGAAGGCGCCGTCGGGCCCTGCTCGAGTACAGCATCGAGTGCAATATGAGGGTTGCCACTCGGCTTGATGCTTTTCACCGCAGCATCGACCGCTGCAATACGCTGCGAAAAGGCCAAGCGGCTCGCGCTACCTGTGAATCGTCGAGAAAGGGCTGCGCTGTTGATAGGATCGATAGCGGGTGCGGTCCCACGTTTCAAGACATCCCGTTGAAGGCTGAATCTCTCCTCCCAGGCGTCATTGTCCGACGTATCGTGAACAGCAACGAACAGTTGATCGTCATCCCCGTTCACGCGCCCAAGCGCAACCGCCATCACCCTGAAATTCTTCACTTTAGAGGGTATCTGCGACGAGTCGTCAGAATCGGTAACTTCGACGCCGTGCTGCCACAGTCGCTCCGGCGTAGTCCACTGGTTATCGAGCCCAAGGTGAATGATGTCCAAGGTCAGCGCATACGAACGCTTGTTGCTTTCTTCACCATTCGCACCGAGGACCTTTGTCGGTGCAGTGAAGTACCACCAGATCACGTGCAACCGACCACCGAACAACACCGGACACATCTGCAACATTGTCGTGCCCGGCGGAATGCTCACCGGTTTCCATTCCGACCACGCATCGGGCTGGATATAAGTGGAGGCCTGGTCCAGACGTACCTGGACCTTGCGCCAGTAATAGGCGCAGGGCGAGGCATTGTCCTTGCCCAGCAAGTAGTAATCGGCGTTGGCGTAGGCATACCCTGGGAACTGGTCGGCATCACGGTGCCCGTCGCGGTAGTCGATGTAACCGGCCTGGACCCGGATGTTGTTCAGAAACTCATAACCCTTCAGATAGTTCAGCAGCGCCTTCTGAACACCCGCATCATCGATTCGTCCCTGCGCCAGGTCGTTCTCGAGGGTCTTGAACAGCTCCGTCTTGTCCAGACGCAGTTCGGCACGGATATAGTTTTCCGGGTAGTCCTCCATCATCTGGTAGGCCGCCCATAACGAGTAGGTCGACATGGCCTGCTGCCAGAAAAGAGTCAACTCGGGGGCGAAATCCTTGCCGTAGCCCTGTTCGATATTGTTGAGGATCGCGTTGACGTAGGTCTGGACACAGGCGATTGCCTCGGCCAACGCGGACGTGGTGACCTTGGCGCTGACCTGGGTGTCGGTCATCAGGTAACGGTCCAGGTGATCGGCCGTCATCATGCTCAGGCTACCGGCCTGCAGCTTGTCCGGTAGTACGTGGTGAATGGCATAGGCACTCAGCGCGTCGCGCCATTGTTCCGCGAGTTGTTGGCTCAATTCAGTCTTCATATGGGCCTCGCTGCAAAAGCTCGAAAGTCGATGGGGCCACAGTCATTTCTGTGCTCCCTTGATCACGACATCAGTCAGGTTCGACGGATAAGTGGCGTCATAGGAGAATCCGAACTTCAGCCCTACATCCGTCTTCAGGCCCACGGGTCGACTGGTGATGGTCCAGGTCACGCCATCTTCGCCCAGTGCGTTGTCGGCACCCGGCGCGGGCGAGATCACCAAGCCCAACGAAGCTGCCGAGTTGCGGCCACTGACGTGAAGAGACATCGGCTGGCCGATCAGCGAATGGCCGGCAGCCACGCGATAGGTCAAGGTGTGCGGCGTTTCCCCTTCGGAAGGCGGCGTAATGACGATCGCCCCCTCCAACGGTTTGCCGTCGAATTCGATCGTCAACCCGAGGGGCTCGAGGAAGGTCACCGGCTCGAACGGCTGGGACTGCGCCTTGCCCCAGCTCGCGGATACCGTACGCTGGCCAGCCGTGGTGCTTTTGAGATCGAAGCGGGCAATACCATCACTGCCTGTCAAGCTGACAGCGGGCTCGGCCACACGCGTGCCGCCTTCACTGACGCTCCAGGTGATGGGGTAGCGCGCCACGGGGATGCCATCGGAAGTGGCGATATGGATGTCATACTCCACCGTGCTGATGCCATCGGCCAACGGCCAGCTCCCCATCTTCCTGTACTGTCGCATCACCGCATCGGGAAGCACGTCGAACGCAAGATCCTTGCTGTGATAGGCCTCTGCGGTTTCATCGGCAGTACTGAGGGTCACGGTCACCTTCACCCGCCCAGCCGTACCGACCTTCAGTACGGCTCGACCCAGCCCGGCTCCATCACTGGTTTTGTCGGCGCTGACCAGTTCGCCCCCTTCAAGCAACCAGGACATCGCCTGGCCAGCGACCGGCTCGCCATCAAGCCCCAGGACCCTGGCCTGAACCGTGATCGGCTCATCCACGACCAACGCAGATTGCAGTACGAGCGAACTGATGTAGGGTCTGTCGGCAAAGCCAATCTGAACCACAGTGACGTCATCGGGCTTGCCTGCGTACCACGCGCGGACCTCGCCCGAGCCTGCCTCCCGGCTTCTTAGCGCAATCCGGCTGTAGCCGGTGTGGTCAGTCAAGGTTTCACCGATGTTGTCCACAAAGTAGCCGATTGTGGTGGACCAGTTGATCAGACGATCCACCCCATCATTGTCATAACGGTCGACGAGCAGGGCAGCCAAGCGATAAATGCCTTGTCCGCCTGCGAGCTCCAGAGGCGCCCTGGCACCTGGTTGTCCCTCGATCCTGATCAATCGCACCGTCTCTTCGTCACAGTCGATCACCACCGGCGGCGCGAATGCCTTGCCATCGAGCAGGTAGCTGGCCTGCACATGGGCACTGCCCAACTGCGTACCGGCCTGCAGTCGCACCTTGGCCACCCCCTCTTCATCGGTGTAGCTGGAATGGGACTGCAAAACCCCCAGATCGGTGGACCAGGTGACGCGAATACCTGAAACCGGCTCGTTCTGCATGTCGAGCAGTTTCAAGGTCACCGTGGTTTCCTGATCAGGCGCCCTGGCGATCAGACGTGTCTCACTCACGGTGCAGCGCGTGGCCAGGCTCTGACGCAGCTCTGCCTCGTCCCGGCGTTGCGCGCTGTCACCGTCGAGGCTGCTGAGCATCTCTTGGGCGGCATCGCGGTAGTCCTGTGTGTCTGAATAGGCAGTCAGCTTGCTGAGTTTCATCAGTGATTCAGCGCTCAGCCCCGTGGTCTCGCTGAGCAGCTTGGTGTCGACCACGATGCGCAACTGGGTCAGATCGCGAATGATGCCATCGGGCGAAACCCGGGCCGCCACGTCCAGCACCTCACGGATCCCCCAACCCAACCAGGCCGAGATACGCTGGGCAGCCGCATCCCTGATCAGACGCTGTTCATTTGCGGTCAGGTCATGCAATCCCTCGATTGCCGAGAAATAGCCCAGCAGTTGTGCTTCCGTTTGCTTGGCCAGACGCAGGCCACGGGCGTAGCGATCGAGATGGTAGAGCGTGTGCAAGGACAAGTCGAAGGCGTCGATGCCGAACCGTGCGCGGTGCGCGCGCATCAACAAGCTGGAGAACAACGTGGGCGTCAACTCGAAACGCGTCGCGATTTGTGCACAGCGCTGCATCCGCTGCACCAGCCCCAGCATGGCCTTCATGGCATCGGACTGGGATTGCTGCGGGTCGAAGGCCACCGCACTCTCCAGCAGTTGGTGCACTGTGCCCTCGGCCCAGTAGACCATCGGGATCGCCATGTCTGCATTGACCTTCAGAAGCTGTGAAAGACCCTGTTGAACGACGCCCCACTGCTGCGAACGAATGCGCAGGACCACGCCGAGAATAATGCCGGTCAGGCGCTCCTTTTCAGCGCTGTCCATATCGGGCAACTGGCTTTTGCCGGCGCTGGCCAACTGATCGACCGCCGCCTTGATTTCCCGCTCGGCAAATTGCTCGTACTGTTCCGGGTCGAAGTCCTGTTCGGGGTCGCCAGCAAGCCCTGCTCATCGACAACCTGTACCAAGGCTTTCAACCACTCACCTGCAGGTAGGGCCAGAACACCGGCATCCAGCAGGGCCTGCTCGAAGGCCTGGAAAGGTAGCAACTGAGTCTTGAGTTCGCCGAACAGTGCAGAGATTTCCTGAGGCACCACATCGGGCGTCTCGACCGGCAGCAACTGCTGCACCAGCCAGCTGATCGGCAGGTCCTGCTCCTGACACCAGAGCACGCAGTGGCTGATGGCATGGATGACGCTGAGGGTGTCGGTCTGGGCAAAACTGCGGTACATGGCATTTTGCGGTGCCCCCGCCAGTTGCAAGGCATAAAGCCCCTCGGGGCTCAGGGTTTCCAACAGTGCCAGCAGCTCGATGGTGGTAACCGAAAGCAGACGGGCCAGCATCGCCACACGGTAGAAGGCACTGACCACGCGCACAGAGCGCTGCAGCTTGTCGCCCCCTTGCCCCTGCATCAACACACGCGACAGGTAACGGAACGTCTCCAGGTTGATGCCCAGCCCGCGGCATAACTGGTCAACGGTACGTTTGCTCACGACATCGTCGCCCGAGAGGCTGAATTCGCTACCGTCGAGCACCAGACGCGACGTGGGATCGCTGTTGAAGACCCGGTCGAAATGGCTCGCAGTCGCGCCAATGCCGTGAACAGCCATATCCGAGAGCAGCACGGAAAAGTCTTCAGCGCTACAGGCGAAGCGCTCTCGCAAGAACTGGAACAAACCCAAGGCCCGATGGGTATTGACCGTCATCCATAACGGCGAGTCATCGGACTTGATGCGCCTGACTTCGGCGACAGCGCGCTTTTCCGCATCAATTGCCGCACACACCACCTGGTCGGCCTGGGCATAGGTCAGATTCAAAGCGCTGGCCACGCGCACCAGGCGTTGGACCCGGTCAAACCGCATTTCGGACAAGTTTTCGAAGGTGTGCAGCTGTGGGTCCTGCGCATCGCTGACAACCCCAACCGGCGCTGCCTCGCCGCTGTTGATGAAGCGTGCGACGAACAGGGCCGGCGAAACCTGCTCGGCCAGTACATTGCTGGTCACGTTGTCCGAACGCGTGGGTGCATAGGCCGCCAGGCCGAACAGCGACTCCATCTCGTCCTGACTGATCTGCACGGCCTGACAGAAGGTCACCACCTTTTGCAGGTACATGGCATTCGGCACTCCGAAGTTGTCCTCGAAGAACGCCTGATGCCGCTCCCCGGGCTCATCGGACTGTGTCTTCAGCCCACGACTCTGCGCCGCTGTGCCGAAGTAGGGTGGCTCGATCAGCAGGGCACGCAGCAGCGGGCCCAGCGTGGCTTCCTGCTGCAGCGCGGCATCGGACCAGGGTGAATGCGCACCGGGCTGGATGAAGTAAGGGTTGTCGATGTCCGACAGGCGTGCCACATCACCCATCAGCAGCGAGTTGTGCGACAGCACGGTACGGATCTGCGCCCAATACGCTTCATAGGGAAACTGCTTGATGGGATAGCGAACCTTGAGCAGCTTGTCTTCTGTGGCCGTGCGCTCACTGTCCGCTTGCTGGCGATGTTCTTCGATCAACTGTTCCAGGACATGGATGATCACCTCGACCTGCGGCAGTTCACGGTTCATGAACGCCTCATCGATCAGGCGCTCGAACATATCAGGGCGCCGGGTTTTTAGCGTCAGGATCAGATCCGCATCGCCCTGGGCCTCGACGTGATCCTGGATGAACGTCAGTAGATCGATGAGGTAGGCCACTGGCGAGGTGGTGGCATCCACCGCCTGCGGATGTGCGTTGTTGCCCCAACTGGGCAAGAACTGATTTTCGAAGGTCGGGCCTCTGGATAAGTCCAGAGGGCCCTTTAGCTCATCTGAGGGGCGGCGCGCCCCGGCAATCAGGCGCTTTTCCCGGAAAGTACGCATCATCGCCGCTGCCGCAGCATTCAGACGCCCCTTCAGTCGCTGGGCTTCGTCGCTGTGCAAGCTCGGATGATGCGCCATCAGCGCATCGGTCGTCTTGCACTGCAGGCCAATGATCGAGTCTTGCTCCAGGGGCGCTGGGGTGAGTTTGACTTTGATTCCCGGCTCGGTGTCCAGCAGTCTGTCGAGTAGGCCAACTTGTTTGCGGCTCTGGCGTTTGGCCATGGTTTCCCCCTGGCGATCATTGGCGTGAGCGAGCGAAGCGGGCCTGCGTTGCGCTGGCCCTTTCGTGGGTGTCACTGGATGCTAGGTACAAATACGCCCGAGCGAAACTGACAGAATTAGCAGGTAGCCAGTCGATCAAAGGGCCGCTAATACAGCCAAACCTGGCTAGCAATGTTTTGGCATAACCAAACCCAGACAAAGAACCCACATTACTAACCGAAGGGCAATCACACGCTTATTCAACGCGTTACCCGTCACAACACAATTTTCTGATCGCACCAACCTTTTCTTGACGCAAGGCGCCAGCTCTCCTTAGCTGAACATATCGCCCACTGCGAAAACTTCGCGCCGAGCTCTCTGGCCCGCGTCTTTACGCGCGCCAGCAAACTCCGCGTGCTGGTTTGTGTCGCCCCCTGTTTCGTGTCGTACAGCTCGTGACACCAGGCCAGGCCTTGGCTGTTACCCACAAGAAACAGGAGATCCGCCATGAAACGAGCATCGAATCCTTTGCGCTTCGACCGGCTGTTCTGTGCGGTTTCCACGTCGCTGCTTCTGGCAACCCCGGTGGAAACGTTCGCGCTCGACCTTGACGAAGAGACCCCTTTCGCCAGCCCGTTGCAGCCACCGGCGATACCCCTGCTGTCGCTCAATCCTGTGAGCGCCAGTGGCCTGGGGATGGGCACCCTGCAGGCGTTCTCCGAACGCATGAGTGCGCGTCACGGGGATGTGCCGATGGGCATGGTCGCCAGCCAATGGGCACAGTTCTTCCCCGGCGCCCCGCACCCGACCTCCATGCCGCCAGCCCGGCTTGAGGCGCCCAGCCAGCAGTTGACGATCGGCCCGGACCTCTTCGTACGTGAGACCGCCGGCGGTAACGTGCACCGCGCCGGGGTGTTCGTCGGTCACAACAACCTGCAGAGCAGCTTCAACGGCATGCGCTCCCTGCTCGGTGACAAGCAGCGCAACGCGGTCAACCTCAGCGGCGAAAGCCTGGGCGTTTACTGGAGCATGACCCACGACCAGGGCTGGCATGTGGATGCAGTGGCCATGGGCACGCGCATCGATGTCAACGGTCGCAGCCAGAGCGGCCAGCGCCTGGATGACAGCGGCCATGCCATGACCTTCTCGGTCGAGGGTGGCTTCCCCATCGGCCTGGGCAACCACTGGGTGATCGAGCCGCAGGCGCAGTTGATCAACCAGCAGTTCTTCCCCGCCGGCCAGGCCCAGGCCGAGACCCTGCAGGCGTTCGACAGCCAGCCGAGCTGGAGTGGCCGGGTGGGCGCGAAACTGTCGGGGCGCTACGAAGTGCGGGGCATGCCAATCGAACCCTATGTGCGGACCAACGTCTGGTACGACTTCAACAACAGCGATGCGGTAAAGCTGGATCAGGTCGACAAGATCTCCAGCTCGCGCAGTGCAGCGACCGTGGAACTGGGCCTGGGTTTGGTGGCGCGGGTCACGCCGACGGTGGCGCTGTTCGTCAGCGCCGACTACAGCAGTGATGTGGATGACAACGATCTGAATGGGCTGATCGGAAGCCTTGGGGTACGGATGCGCTGGTGATCAGCGCATGCGGCGCATCCCCCTGCAGGAGGATGCGCCGTGACATCAGGCAGGTTTCATGACTAGAACGCCCAACGGCGGCAGGTTCAAGGCCAGCGACAGCGGCTGCCCATGACTTGCCACCGCTTCACCAGCCACCGCCCCGAGGTTGCCGACGTTGCTCCCGGCATACAGCTCGGCATCGCTGTTGAGCAGCTCGATCCAACGCTCGCCGAACGGCACGCCGATACGGTAACCCTCACGCGGCACCGGGGTGAAGTTGGCCACCACCAGCAGCGGCTCGCCGGCGCTGCTCCAGCGTAGCCAGGCATACACGCTGTTGACGGCATCGTCGCCGATCAGCCACTGGAACCCTTGGGGCTGGCAATCCTGCTCGTGCAGTGCCGGCAGCTCGCGGTATAGCCGGTTCAGGTCACCCACCAGCTTCTGCACGCCCTGGTGCTCGAAATACTGCAACAGGTACCAATCCAGTTGATGGTCGTGATTCCACTCGCGCCACTGGCCGAACTCGCAGCCCATGAACAACAGCTTCTTGCCCGGGTGCATCCACATGAACGTCAGGTAGGCACGCAGGTTGGCGAATTTCTGCCAACGATCGCCGGGCATCTTGTCGATCAGCGAGCGCTTGCCGTGCACCACTTCATCGTGGGAGATGGGCAGGATGAAATGCTCGGAGTAGGCGTAGATCAGGCCAAAGCTCATTTCGTTGTGGTGATGGGCACGGTGTACCGGATCGTTCTGGATGTAGTGCAAGGTGTCGTGCATCCAGCCCATGTTCCACTTGTAGGCGAAGCCCAGGCCGCCCTGCTGCGTGGGTTGGCTGACGCCCGGCCAGGCCGTGGATTCCTCGGCGATGATCAGCGCACCGGGCGCCTCGTGCAGCGCGATGTCGTTGAGCTGACGAATGAAGTCGATCGCCTCGAGGTTCTCACGCCCGCCATAGCGGTTGGGCACCCACTCGCCGGCCTTGCGCGAATAGTCGCGGTACAGCATGGAGGCCACGGCATCGACACGCAGGCCGTCGATATGGAAATGCTTGAGCCAGTGCAGCGCCGAGGCGAGCATGAAGCCTCGCACTTCGTTGCGGCCAAGGTTGTAGATCAGCGTGTTCCAGTCCTGGTGAAAGCCTTCGAGTGGGTTGTCGTACTCGTACAGCGCGGTGCCGTCGAAGCGTGCCAGGCCGTGTTCGTCGGTGGGGAAATGCGCCGGCACCCAGTCGAGAATCACGCCGATGCCGCCCTGGTGGCAGGCATCGATGAAGGCAGCAAAATCCTCCGCACTGCCGTAGCGGGAGGTTGGCGCGAACAGCGACAGCGGCTGGTAGCCCCAGGAGCCGCCGAAGGGATGCTCCATGATCGGCAGCAGTTCGATATGGGTGAAACCCAGCTCTTGCACATAGGGCACCAGGCGTTCGGCCAGCTCGCGCCAGTTGTGGAAGCGTGCGACCTCACCGGCTTCGTCCAGCTCGCAGCGCCAGGAGCCGGCGTGCAGTTCGTAGACCGATAGCGGCGCACTGTAGGCATGGCGCTGGGCCCGCTGCTCCATCCACTGCTGGTCGCGCCAGTCGTGGCTGAGTGCCCCTGCGACCTTCGAGGCGGTGCTCGGCGGCAGTTCAGTGGCGCGGGCCAGGGGGTCGGCCTTCAGCGGCAGCACACCGTCCGCCCCCAGCACTTCGAACTTGTAGGTTTCGCCCACGCCCAGGCGCGGGATGAACAGCTCCCACACCCCGGCATCGTGGCGCAGACGCATGGGGTGGCGACGGCCGTCCCAGTTGTTGAAGTCGCCCACCACCGAGACACGCCGGGCGTTGGGCGCCCAGACCGAGAAGCACACGCCGTCGACGCCGTCGACCTGGATCGGCTGGGCACCGAAGCGCCCTGACAGGTCGCGATGATTGCCCTCGGCGAACAGGTACAGATCCATGTCGCCAAGCTGCGGGCCGAAGCTGTAGGGATCCTCGGTGATCTGCTCGCCACCGGCCCAGCCGATCTGCAGCAGGTAGGGCTGGCGCTCGTCCAGGTATGCGCTGAACAGGCCCGGCAGGCTGCCCTGCTCCATCTCGGCGAGAATGCGCCCGTCGTGACGCGCCAACACCCGGGCGTTCAAGGCGCCTGGCAGGAAGGCGCGGATGACTTCGTCGCCCGCCCCGTCGACGTGCGGGCCGAGCACCGCGAACGGATCTGCGTGCGCGGCGCTGGCCAGGGCGTCGAGATCGCGTTGGCGAAGGCCGCCGTTGCTACGCATTGATGCATTCATCTCACTGCCCCTTTCCATATTCCATATATTTTTCAAAGTAACGCAGTGCCTGGCACGGGTTGCGCCCATGATCGCGGGACGAGCCCGCTCCCACGGGTACCGTTGTGCAGGGGTGGGAGCGGGCTCGTCCCGCGATCACCGGCACAGCCGGTGCCAGGCAACACCGCCTTCCCTACAGAGCTCATGCTTCGCCCCAGGTACTGATCAACCCATGCAGACCATGCAAAGGCACGGCCAGCCAGCCGGGTCGGTTGTCGGCTTCATAGGTGATTTCGTAAGCGGCCTTTTCCAGGCAGAACAGCTCCAGCGCGGCGCGCTCGCCCTCGGCGTGCTGCCAGGCATGGGCAATGGCGGCGGTGGCCAGGCCATAGGCTTCGACGAAGGCATGACGCGACTGATGCAGGTACTGCCGGGCAACCCGTTGACGGGCCTGGCGCGCGGCATCGGACAGGTCTACCGCCGAGGCGCTGCGCAGGATCATCGCTGCAGCATAGTCGAACGAGCGCAGCACGCCGCTGACATCCTTGTACGGGCTGTGCTTGGCCCGGCGCTCGTCCAACGGCCGCGCTGGCTCGCCTTCGAAATCGATCAGGTAGGCATCGCCTTGCACCACCAGTACCTGACCCAGATGCAGGTCGCCATGCACCCGCATCAGCAAGCCGCCCTGGGCCTGGCGTGCGAGTGTGTCGATGTGCTGGGCAAGGCCTTCGCGTTGCTGCTGCAGGTCATCGACCAACGCCTGGCTTTCGCCGTCCAGCTCCTCGCGATGCTCGGCCAGCAGGTCGAGGGCATGACTGAGCTCGGCATTGATCTGTCGCCCCCAGCGCTGGCTGTCCTGGCTGTCGCTGGGGCGCGGTGCAAAGGCCGGGTCGGCGGTGGGCGCGGCCAGCAAAAGGTGCATCTCACCCAGGCGCTGCCCCAACAAGGTGGCAAAGCCCGAAAGCTCCGACAAGGCATCGGTGTGCGCCTCGGCACTGGTCTGGGTGGGTTCCATCTCGTCGCGGATCGCCCGCTCCAAGGTGTTCTGGGTCCACGACCAGGCATCGCCCTGGTTGCTCAGGTAACCTTGGGCAATCATCAGCAGGTGCGATTGCGCCTGCTCATCCACACGACTGACCCAGGCCAGCAACGGCGAGATATTGGCAAAGCCGGCCGCCGTGAGATAAGCGCTCATTTCCAGCTCCGGGTGAACGCCCGGATTGACCCGCCGGATCAGCTTGAGCACCACACGTTCACCGATCACCACCGAACTGTTGGACTGCTCGGCACTCAGGTAGCGCACCTCACTGTCCTCACCCAGCGCCAGGTCAGCCAGTTGCCCGGTGCACTCGAAGCGCAGCTCGCCGGCACTTGAGGGCAAGCGGGTATCATCCTCGCAGGCGCGCAACACCGCCCGCACGAACGACTCCTGCACGAAGGCATCGGTGATCAGCCCGACCTGTCGACCTCGGCGTACCCGCGACAACGCCAGCTGCTGAGGCAAGGCGCTGTGGATCTGCTCTTCAGGCAGCAGGCCGAACGGCAGTTGGTAGTGGCTGGTCACGCCGTCACTGAGCACCTCCAGCTCGCTGAGCAGCACCGGGGTGGCCGGCGTGCCGAAGCGCACGCCATAGCGAATGCGCACCGCATCGATCGGTCCTTCCTTGCCGGCGAACCAACGGCGCTTGGGCAGGTACTGCGGCAGGATCGACGCCTGCAGGGTGTCCACCGACGGCGCTTCGAGCAACTCCTCCAGACGCTTGCGCAGCACCAATGTGGTCAGTTCAGGCAAGCCTTCGGCAGGCTGGATATGCCAGCTGGGCATGCGGTCGTGGGAAGCCAGCAGGAACCAGTAGAAGGCATACGGCGGCAGGGTCAGCAGGAAGGGTAACTGGCCGATGGGCGGGAAGGCGCTGCCACCAAGCATTTCCACCGGCACCCGCTCGGCATACTGCGACAGGTCCAGTTCGGCGGCCTGCGCCGCGCGCGAAACGTTGGCCACGCACAGGATGGTCTCGCTGTTGCCATCGGCATCGGTGTATTCGCGCACGTAGGCGAGGATGCGCCGGTTGCTCGGGGTCAGCATCTTCAAGGTGCCGCGACCGAAGGCCTTCTGTTGCTTGCGCACCGCGAGCAGACGCCGGTTCCAGTTGAGCAGCGAATGCGGGTCGTGGCTCTGGGCCTCGACATTGACCGTCTGATAGCCATACAGCGGGTCCATGATCGGCGGCAGCACCAGGCGCTGCGGGTCGGCCTTGGAGAAACCACCGTTGCGGTCCGGCGACCACTGCATTGGTGTGCGCACCCCATCACGGTCACCGAGATAGATGTTGTCGCCCATGCCCAGCTCGTCGCCGTAGTACAGCGTCGGGGTGCCGGGCATCGACAGCAGCAGGCTGGTCAGCAGTTCGATGCGCCTGCGGTCGCGCTGCAACAGCGGCGCCAGGCGCCGACGGATACCGAGGTTGATGCGCGCGCGGCGGTCCTCGGCGTAGTAGTTCCATAGATAGTCGCGCTCGCGGTCGGTGACCATTTCCAGGGTGAGCTCATCGTGGTTGCGCAGGAAGATCGCCCACTGACAGTTGGCGGGAATCTCCGGGGTCTGGCGCAGAATGTCGGTGATCGGAAAACGGTCTTCCATGGCCAGGGCCATGTACATGCGCGGCATCAACGGGAAGTGGAAGGCCATGTGGCACTCGTCGCCATCGCCCTCGCCGAAATACGGGCGGGTGTCTTCCGGCCACTGGTTGGCCTCGGCCAGGAGCATGCGATCGGGGTAGTTGGCGTCGATCTCGGCGCGGATCGCCTTGAGCACGTCGTGGGTTTCGGGCAGGTTCTCGTTGTTGGTGCCGTCGCGTTCGATCAGGTAGGGGATCGCGTCCAGACGCAGGCCATCGACACCGATGTCGAGCCAGAAACGCATGACCTCGATCACCGCTTTCATCACCTGCGGATTATCGAAGTTCAGGTCCGGCTGGTGCGAGTAGAAGCGATGCCAGAAATACTGACCGGCGACCGGGTCCCAGGTCCAGTTGGACTTCTCGGTGTCGAGGAAGATGATCCGCGTGCCGTCGTACTTCTGGTCGTCGTCCGACCACACGTAGAAGTCCCGCGCCTTGCTGCCGCGCTTGGCGTGGCGGGCACGCTGGAACCAGGGGTGCTGGTCGGAGGTGTGGTTGATGACCAGCTCGGTGATCACCCGCAGCCCCCGCTTGTGCGCCTCGGCGATGAAGCGCCTGGCATCGGCCATGCTGCCGTAGTCGGGGTGCACGGCCTTGTACTCGGCGATGTCATAGCCGTCGTCACGACGCGGCGAGGGGTAGAACGGCAGCAACCAGAGGGTGTTGACCCCAAGCTCGGCGATATAGTCGAGCTTGCTGATCAGGCCGGCGAAATCGCCGATACCGTCGTTGTTGGCATCGAAGAACGACTTGATGTGCAACTGGTAGATCACCGCATCCTTGTACCACAGCGGGTCGTCGATGAAGGCTGCCGGGCGGGAACGCTTGGCCATGTGCGACTCCTTTCAAGATCGAATTTCGGCGTGAGGCTGTCGGGACCGTTCTGCGGTCCTTCGCGGGTAAACCTGCTCCTACAAAGGCGGCGCAAAACCTGTGGGATCGGGCTTGCCCGCGAAGGGCCGCAACGCGGCCCCTGCATTTACAAGGCTTTCTCGATACGCCAGATCCCGAACGGCTGGTGCCAGGGCTCGATGCGCATCCACTGGGTCTTGCCATGCCAGGTCCAGCGGTGCCCGGTCATCAGGTCCTCGCCTTGCGTATCGGCGTTGTCATCGAGCCCCAGCTCCCACAGCGGCAGTTCGAAGTGCGCCTCCTGGGCGTTGTACGGATCGAGGCTGATGGCGATCAGGATAAAGTTGTCGCGCTCGGGCGTGCGCTTGGCGAAATACAGGATCTGGTCGTTCCAGCAGTTGAAGAAGGCCACGCCCAGATGCGTCTGCAAGGCGCGGTTCTGTCGGCGAATACGGTTGAGTTGGGCAATCTCGGCGACGATGTTGCCGGGCGCGGTGAAGTCGCGCGGGCGGATCTCGTACTTCTCCGAATCCAGGTATTCCTCCTTGCCCGGCAACGGCGTGCCCTCGCACAGCTCGAACCCCGAGTACATGCCCCACAGCCCCGAGCCCATGGTCGCCAGCGCCGCACGAATGAGAAAGCCGGCGCGCCCGCTGGTCTGCAGGAAATAGGGGTTGATGTCGGGGGTGTTGACGAAGAAGTTCGGCCGGTAGCACAGGCTCCACGGCGGCTGGTTGAGCTGCTCGAAGTATTCGCGCAGCTCCTGCTTGGTATTGCGCCAGGTGAAATAGGTGTAGCTCTGCGCGTACCCGACCTTGCCCAGGCGCGCCATCATCGCCGGGCGGGTAAACGCCTCGGCGAGGAAGATCACATCAGGGTACTGGCTGCGCACATTGGCGATCAGCCATTGCCAGAAGGGCAGCGGCTTGGTGTGCGGGTTGTCGACGCGGAAGGTGCGCACGCCCTCCTCGACCCAGCCGACCACCACATCGCGCAGTGCCAGCCACAACGAGGGGACAGCGTCAGGCGCATAGAAATCGACGTTGACGATGTCCTGGTATTTTTTCGGCGGGTTCTCGGCGTAGCGAATGGTGCCGTCCGGGCGCCAACTGAACCAGCCAGGATGTTCGGTAAGCCAGGGGTGGTCCTGGGAACACTGGATGGCGAAGTCGAGGGCGATTTCCAGACCATGCTCGGCGGCGGCGGCGACCAGCCGACGGAAGTCTTCGCGGCTGCCCAGTTGCGGGTGGATGGCGTCATGGCCGCCATCGGGGCTACCGATGGCGTAGGGGCTGCCCGGGTCGTCGGGGCCTGCCTGCAAGGCATTGTTGCGCCCCTTGCGGTGCTGCTTGCCGATGGGGTGAATGGGCGGGAAGTACAGCACGTCGAAGCCCATGTCGCGGATCATCGGCAGGCGCTGGTGCACATCGTCGAAGGTGCCATGGCGCGCCGGATCGTCGGTGATCGAACGCGGAAACAGTTCGTACCAGCTGGCAAACAGGGCGCGCCCGCGGTCCACGTCCAGCGGCAGCTCGGGGCTGCGAGTCAGGTAAGCGCGGTGTTCGGCCTGACTCATCAGGCTGGCGCTTTCAGGGCTCAGCAGCAACGCCACCTGATCGTCCGGTGCCAGCGTCGGCAAGCGCTGTTGCAACTGTTCGAGCTGCTCGCGCAACGGCCCTTCGCTGCGCTCGATGCCCTTACCCAGCAGCAGCCTGCCCTCCTCCAGCTCCAGCTTGACCTCGACACCGGCGTGGTACTTCTTCTCGAGGTCGTGGCAATAGGTGGCGTAGGGATCGATCCAGGCTTCGATGCCGAACAGGTGCAAGCCCAATTCCACTGGCGTGAACTCGGCAACCCACAGGTCATTGCCTGCCGACGTCATCGGCACGCCATGCCAGTGGCGGCTGTGGGCCTGGCGCCAGTGCAAGACCACCGCCAGGCGGTCATGACCGTCGCTGTAGACCTTGCTGGTCACCTGCACGGGCTGTCCGCTTACCGCCTTGGCCGCGAAGGTGCCACCGTCGAGTACGGGAGTGGTGTCCTCGATCACGATGCGTGGCGCCAGCAAGGCCTGGGACAGGCTGATGGCCTGGTCGGGATGATCGTTGGCCTTGGGCACTTGCTCGAAAGGCGCTTTTGCGACGGGCTCATTACCGGACATCGAACCTTGCTCCCCTAAGCTGGTGGCGGTAAGGGTTCAGAGCCGTGGGTGCGCGGTGGGTTCAAAAAAATTGAGCGAATGGCTGGTACGGCAGGTCGAAGCCTGCACAACCTCTTCATCCACTGCGCGAGGTCAGGCCATGAACATTCCCACTCCACCGGAGACGCCCGATCCGAACATCGACGACCCGGCGCTGCCGCCGCCGGTGCCCGAGGAAGATCCGGACGAACTGCCGATCAAGCCGACCGTGCCACCGACGGTAGGTGATCCGCCGAGCCAGGAGCCGCCGGTGAAAGCTTGAGGATAGACAAGGTTATGGACTGTCGACTGCACGGCGACAGACCGTAACCTGCCCCGCACATAGCCAAACCCGGCGCACCAAGCATTTCTGCGAGTGTCACCAGAAGGCGTAGCCACGCACAGAAAAACAGCGTCTGCGCCTTCCCTGCCATCTATCCCCTCTGATTCTCCCGCCGTAACGAGCGGTCACACCTAGCATTTTTGCCAGGTGTGCAATCAACCTGCACGGCTTACATTCAAGTCGCACACATACTTGGAGAGCTGTCTGGCTCTGCGGTCGCATTTCCTTTCAATGGTGATTCGCAATGAACAAGCTATTCAGCCCAACCACGAGCAACGCGCCTGCCTCGCGCAAGGACACAGTCACATACAGCAACCTGTTCCCCGACAACACTGTGCGCTGCGCCCCCGGCGCACTCCAGGCCAATACCAGCCAGGCGGCATATCTGGTCTACCTCAAGGATATGATCGAGGCTCTGGAAACCCGTGCCGATGTCACGGCGCCGATCACCTTGCAGCAGCGGCGCCCCGACCTGATGCGACTCAAGCTCGATGAGCGCAGCGCGAAAAAGGTCTTGCCCAGCCTGCGCTTGCTGCTGGGCGTGTTGGAACAGCATGCACAGCAAGCGCTGCCGAACGATCAAACGCTGCAAGAGGCCGTCGCGGCAAAGGTGCATCTCGGCAGTGTACCCTTCCACGCGACATGGGAGTCGGTGAAGGCAGCCCTGACGCTCAAGCAGCTACCGCTGCTGGACGCACTGCGTGCCGCCGAACTGGAGTGGCCAGCATTCATCTTCGATCATCTCACGCTGTCAGCCCAGAGGGCGGCAACCACCTTGAGCAGCGGTTTCTCCCCCCAGCTGCGCTCATGGTTGCTCGAGCCCAGTGCTGCGGACTCCCCGCTCAAAGGCTTGACCACCACCCAGGCCGTGAGCAAGGCACTGGCGCTGACCCGCAAGGAACTACGCGAACTTCTGGCCGTCAGCGCCATTGGCGAGTACAAGAGTACGGTCAGGCTCAGCCAGCATGTGCGGGCCGCTGATCATTACCTGCCCTCCAGCGCGGTTTACGCTGCCGAGTACGTCAATCAGAGTGATACTGCGCTATACCTCACCCAGCCAGATCCCTCCGACAAGAGCGTCGAAATCAGCGGCATCACCGACGACCATCTGTACCGCATGGAGCGCATCCTGGTGATCCAGCGCGCCCTGAACCTGAATTACAGTGAAGCCGACTGGCTGGTCATGGCTGCAATCTGGTCCGACGACTCGACGGACGATTTCGCGCTCACCGACAATACCTTGCGCGCACTGGGCTTGTTCCGCCATCTGCAGCAGAAGTACAACATCGGCCCCCAGCAGTATTCGGCGTTGATCTGTGAGATCAGTGTCTACGGCACCGACCGGGAAAGGCCGTTCTACGATCAACTGTTCGCCCCGGCTACGCTCGAAGACAGCGGCGGCGCACTGGCCGTCATGAAACTGGATGGGCAGGCATTCGACCCGCAATCCAACAACCCCGACGACATTCTCACCGTCAAGCAACTGTGCCTGGCCTTCAAGGTCAGCGAGCCGGTGCTGTGCGCGGTGTTGAACAAGGTGATCAAGGCTCAGGGGCTGGACAAGCCCTTACGCTCGCTGGCAGTGGTTTCGGCGTGTTATCGCTTGACCCAACTGCCTCGCCTGTTCGGCCTGCCAGTCGAGGTCGGCTTGTTGGCCATTGCTCTGCTGGAGCAGGAGCAGCCCGCGTGCATGGCGCAACTGGCCGGCTGGCCCAGCCTTGCAGCGGAGCCGTCAGAGGCGGATATCGTCGATGTGATCGTCGCCGTGATGGATACCGTGGAATGGCTGAAGCAGCAGCCCTGGAGCGTTGACCAACTGTACCTGGCGCTACAGACTGAGCTGCCGCTTTTACGCCCTCACTGCAAAACGATCTGTGAGGCCGTCATCTCCGATGAGTCCCAACTGCTGGCAGCGTTGCAACATGCCCTGCAGTTGGACAACGTGGCACAGGTACTACCACTGTTACGCTGGGTCGGCCTTGACACCAATGAGCTCCGTCGGCGCATAGCCACCCTCCAGCAATGCTACAACGGCCAA
Source organism: Pseudomonas wayambapalatensis (assembly GCA_014268975.2). Lineage (GTDB taxonomy): Bacteria > Pseudomonadota > Gammaproteobacteria > Pseudomonadales > Pseudomonadaceae > Aquipseudomonas > Aquipseudomonas wayambapalatensis. Next base: position 3,740,974 of record CP077096.1, read on the forward strand.
CGTTTACCTATAGACGACTGTTTCACCGAAGACGACCTCAACGACTGGGCCTTGCTGGACCGCCACGCCGCTTTCGTGAAAATGCTCGGGCTCAGCGCAGGCACGATCACCAAACTGCTGGAAAAACCTGATTGCTTCGACCTGTTGGATGAGACGGGCACCGTTTTGCGCGAGCTTGATCTCACCGTCGTGTATATGCTCAGCCGCTATAAAGCGCTACTGACAAGATGCCCGAGCACGCACAGCGAGAGCGCCTTGCTCGATTATCTGGCTGACAGAGCGAGCACCGCCAGCGACCCTGTGAGCGCAGCCGATCAAGCCAAGGCCTGGGCCTCGCTGGAGGCCGTCCTTGGCGAAGCCAAGGGTAGCCTGGAGGGGCTGACGACGCTTTCACCGCCCGCCACGGTAGGCGAGCTCGACCGCCTGCTGCGGTTGCTGGATCTGTCGAAGCGGCATGGGTTGTCGGTCGATGCCCTGGTCGGACTTCGCCAACTGCCCGGCACCCACGACCATGCCCCGTTCCAACAAGCAGCCACAACCGTGCGGCAAAGTTGCACCGACAAGCAGCGCAAGGCGCTCGATGAGCAACTGAGCGTGGCGTGGCGCGATGCGCTGGTGAACTGGATGCTTGCCGTCTGGGTACCCGCCGACAGCCAGCGTAGCTGGATCAAGAGCCCTCAGGCATTGGCTGATTATCTGCTGATTGATACTCAGGTTTCCCACGAGCCGAAAACCACGCGCCTGATGTCGGCCATCGCCAGCGCGCAGCGTTACCTGCACCAGATCTACTCGCGCCAGGAAAAAGGTTACCGCGACACCCAGTTGAGCGAGGCCGAGCGCGACGAATGGCAGCTGTATGCCAGCCGTTACGAGAACTGGAAGTTGCGCCAGCAGGTGCGCAACGAGCCGCACAACTTTATCGACCCGACCCGCCGCATACGCAAGACCACAGCCTTCACCGAACTGGAGAATCTCCTGGCCCAGGGCAAGTGCCAGCCTCTGGATATCCAGCAAGCGATGGTGAGCTACTTGAGCAGCTTCGAGAAACTGAGCAACATCCAGCCGATTTCGGCCTATGTCGATGGGACCTCGCCGCTCACCGACACCTATCACTTCATCGGCAAGAGCAATGTCGAGCCGGTGGAATACTACTGGCGCACCCTGGACATGAGCCAGCGCGACCAGAACAACGCGCCCAGCATGCTGGCGTGGGGAGAGTGGCAGAAGTTATCGCTGACGGTCAGCGGTGAGCTGGCGACGACGACGCTGCCGAACATCAACGGCTCGAACGACGACGATGCGCGCGAGCGAATCGAACTGATACGCCCCGTCATCATCGCCGGCCGTCGTTACGCCGTGTGGGTGGAGTGGGGGGCGACAGCCCTGGCAATGGGCAAAGACAACAAGCCCAGTGGTTATTACCCGTTGAAGGTCTGCTTTGCTTTCCAGCAAACCGATGGGGCCTGGAGCCCAGCTAACACATTGCTGCACCTGGACGGAACAGGCCCCGGGGCTGCCTTCGATTTCACGCAGAACGCGCCAAAGCAAACATTAGGCACCGCAGAGAACTACCCATCGCTCAGGACCAAGGCGTTCGTGCCAGGCTTGTGCGTAATGGTCAACACCATGGGGATTCGTCAGCATGATCCGTGGCTGACCGTGATGCTGTTCGATGCGCATCCGGATCATTTCGCGAAGGGCACTGCCAAGGCTGACTGGAAACCCGACCACGATTACTTCCTGGTCTCGAAGGACCTGCTGCTGCTCGAACCCAAGCATCTGGATACGCAACGCTCGGGCTCGCGCCCCATCGAAGCAGCCTTGGTCAAGGACTGGGTCCAGTTCTTCCATGATCCGCGGACGGTTCAGCATCCTTACGTCGGGGCCGTTTTGGCGCTGGAGGAACGTGACGAAGGGAGCGAAGCGTTTACATGGACCTCACATGCAGAAGCGTTGTTCAAGACTCGACTCGACGTCACAAACAAAGGGCGTGCAAACATTGAAGCAACATTGAAAGGCAATCACACAGAGCAGTTAATCACCGTAAAGTCAGACAGTCACTTTAAAACAAAACCAGGCCAATACGAACTCGAACCCAACATCATTAAAAGCACCTTTGACAACGAAAAAATAACTTTTGAGATCAACGAATTAATCACCTTCGACAAAACCAAAAAGAGCCATTCAGCCGTTGAATCACTCAAACTTGAAGAGCGCTCAGACCCCACAAGAGACTCTATAATATCGAGCCTCGCAAAGCACACCACCCTAACGCAAAACGAAGAAACGAAATATATATTACTTTCGACATCTCACAACTCAAAGAAATACCTTTGGCTCGAGTTTGATAACAAAAACGACTCTCCTTGCCATCTCGGCCAGGGATTATACATCACAACCACTCAGGCCTGGGGAAGCCCTCTAAAATTCATCCATATATGCACATACCACACCGAACTAAACGACTTGCAAATGCCGTACAGCGCAGATTTTACAATCGCAAGCCCAGACGTGCTAAGAAGTGAGCTTAAAGCCGATAGCGCTAAAAAAATTAGAGCCCTGCTGACCACCTCGATAGATCCCGACATTAAGCCTAACTGGGCACTGAGCCAACATGAGCAATCACTACTCAATGAGCTCAATCTGAACGATCTGAAGGATTTCGCTAAAAACGCCACAACCAAAGATGCCTTTCAAGCATTCAGCCGAACCCTGCTCAAGGTTCGCTACACCACCCAGAACGACTACAACCGCAAAATGGGCCTGGCCGAGGAAGGCGGAGCCGATACCCGCCTGTCTGTCGCCGACGCCATCGCGCGGGCCCGAACCAACAATAATGCAGATGTCATGAACGCCTACATCGACGAGGAAACCGCCGCGATACTCGCGGATATCGGCTCCGCGCCTAACGGTATCGCACTGGACGCGGCCGTTCGCTTACGCCACCTGCACCCTGAGGCTTGCCGCAGAATCCTCTTGTGCCTCGATCCCAACCACTTGTTGGTATTGGAAGACGTACTCATTGCCGACGGCCGTGGCCAGATCGATTACCGGGTCCCGATCAGCAGCGAAATTACCCGGTTCACCCATAAGCTTGAGCTGTATGACGGCAGGGAACTGCTCGGCTCACTGTCCCAAGGGTATGCATTGAAAACCCTGGACGACGACGCTGTCCCCAGCGTCCAGATCCTGCGCAACAGCGAGCAGGCGCTGTACCTGGACCTGCATGAAGCCAACCGGAAGGCGCCCACCGGCCAAGCGCTGGCCATTCAGAGCCTGCGGCTCAACACCCTGTTCGGCAAGCAACTGGTTGCATTGGCCACTCAGTCCGTGGAAGCTGCGTTGTCGTGGCAAGCCCAATGCCTTCCCGAACCCCGGCTGGAAGCGGGCAGCACAGCTACCACCGTCGATTTTCGCGGTGCCAACGGCCTGTACTTCTGGGAACTGTTCTTCCACGCGCCCTTCCTGGTGGCCTGGCAACTGCGCCAGAACCGCGAGTATCGCGAGGCTTGGCGCTGGTGCACACGCTATCTGTTCGACCCCTACCGTACCTGGACCCCGAGCTCGGGCAACCATCCACCACTGTATTGGTTGAGCCAGCCGCTGAGCGCTCCCGCCGCCCATGGTACGGATGAGACGGTCAACGACCCCGACCTGCTGGGCTATGCCGCCCCCGAACGCTACCGCAAGGCCCTGCATCTGTTCGTGGCCGAGAGCTGGCAGCGCCAGGGCGACGACCTGTACCGCCAGTTGACCCGCGATACCCTGGTCGAGGCTGCGATCTGCTACGACAAGGCCCTGCGCCTGATCGGCGTGCTGCCGGAGCAATTTTCCACCGCCCCGGCACAGGCACTGTCGTTGGCCGATGCCCGAATCACGAATTTCGTACCACCGCTTAACGGCAAGCTGGTGGAGTTGCGCAACTTGCTGCGCAACCGCCTGTTCAACCTGCGCCACGGCCTGACCCTGGATGGCAAGCCGGCCTCAGTACTGCAGGATCCCAATGTGTTCAATTCGCCGAGTCTCGGCTATCCCAGCGCCAGTCTAGACACAGACCCGGCCATCCCCGTGGCGCGCCCCGTACCGCCCTGCCGCTACGCCGAGGTGCGCAAGAGCGCCGACGCAGCCGTACTGCAACTGATCGAACTGGGGCAGACGATGACGCGTTTCTACGATCGTGAGAGCGCCCTGCAACTGGCCGTGCTCGGCAAAGCCAACCTCATCAAGTTGCTCGACTTCCCTTATCGCCTGCAGGAGCAGGCGCTGGAATCGGCGAAACGAGGTCGGGATACCCTGCTCTCGAGCAAACAAATGATCCAGCAGCGTTTGAACTATTACCAAGGGCTGGTCGATGAAGGGATCACCGACCTGGAGCATGCATCGCGTGCATTCGGCTACATGTCACGGCTGTCTCTTGGCGTGGCAATCTCCATGGAGGCCACCTCAGGCGCCATCGATGCCGCCATTCCCACCGTCTTTGGTTTGGCGTTTGGTGGTAACCGACCGGGCAGGGGGGCCGCTGCAAGCGGAACCTGTTTCAGGATGTTTAGCGAAATAGCCGACATGACCAAGGACGAACTTCGCCTGCAGGCTGACTACCAACTCCGCGCTCAGGAGTGGCAATTCCAGGCAGATCAAGCGCAACTGGAGCTGCAGGTGCTGGAAAAGCAATTGCAGGAACAGGACATCCATGTCCGCGCCGCCGGGATCGCCGTTGAGGAAGCGAGGGCGACGCTAGCGGCACACCGCGCCGAATACGAAGTCATGACCACGGTCTTCTCGAGCCATCCGACCTACCTGTGGCTGATCGGAAGGTTGTCGGGCATCTACAGCAGTGCCTACGACGCCACAGTGTCGCTGTGCCTGATGGCAGAAGCCTGCCTGCAATACGAGTTGGGGGATTTCAGAAGCACCTGGATCCGTACCGACGGCTGGCTCGACAACTGGCGCGGCATGCTCGCCGGTGAAGCGCTGGAGCGCGACCTGATACAAATGGACGTGGCGGCGATCAGCAACAACGAACGCCCACTGGATATCCGCCTCGACCTATCGCTTTGCACTTGCATGGCCTGGACCACCGAAGAATTGCACAAGCATCTGAAGGCCGGCGAAGTGCCCTTCGACCTGACCGCCCGGCATTTCGACGAACAGTATCCAGGCCAGTACCTGCGCCGGATCGAGCGAATCGTGCTGACGTTCAAGAACGGTAAGAAATCTTTGTCCGGCCCAGTCTCAGCCATGCTGACCCAGACCAAGAACATCGTCCTGCTCAGCAATGAAAGCGCAGGCGCACAGCGACTCTACTCAGCCACCGAAGGTAGCGAGGACAGCTTGCTGCGTTACCTTCGACCGAACCAACAAGCGGCTATATGGTCGGCCAAGGAGACCACCCGAAACTTCGATCTGCAGCCCTCACCCAAGGATGAAACACGCTATCAACCCTTCGAGGGCACAGGCGCTATCTCGAGCTGGGTACTGTCGTTCCCGAACGCCGACCAGGCCAACAACAATAAAAGGGCGCCTCTGTATGATCCTGATGGTAATTGCCTGGTCACCGATATCGAGGTCGAGATCAGTTACACCGCAATGGATGGCGGGGAGTCGTTCAGAAAAGAGGTCAAAGCGCTAATGGCGAAGACCACAGCGGACGTAGATGCCAAAAACGGGGCTGGCAGAAAGCCAGAGACGGAAAATAAGGCCGACGCGGCATCCAGAAAGCCAGAGGCAGAACATAAAACCGACGCGGCAGCGACCGCCGAAGCAAAACGTAAAGCCGACGCAGCAGCAGCCAAAGCAAAACGAGCAGCCGACGCAGCGACTGCGGCCGAAGCAAAACGCCAGGCGCAGCTGGCCCAACAAGCCGCCAAGGCAAAACGCATCGCAGAGGCAGCCGAAAAAGCTGCCAAGGCAAAACGCGAAGCCGAAGCAGCCCAGAAAGCCGTCGAGGCTAAGCGCAAAGACGCCGCAACCGCTGCTGTCTCTGCAGCCAAACAAGACGAACTCGCGGCACAAAAGGCCGTCAACGCCGCCGAGGCCGATGCCAAGGTGCCCGTCCTTTCAACCCCCGAAGCGGCGGCTGAGGCCAAAAAAGCCAACGATGCCGTGAACGAAGCGCAAGAAGCTGCCAGGCGAGCAACAACAGCGCGGACAGCTGCCGACGCCGCAGCGAAATCCAAGCAGTATGAGGAAACCGTTACCCAGGCCAGCAAGGCAAAGCAAGCCGCCGAACAGGCGCAGAAGGCTGCGCAAAGTGCGGCCTCGGCGCGCAAAGCTGCAGAGTCTCTGAAAGCCAAAAAAGAAAAACTGGCAGAACTTGTGAAACAAGCGCAAGCATGGAAAGGCGTTGATAACATCAGAATTCACTACACAAGCCAATACGGTGCCAATCTGGCAACCGGCAAGTTACTAAGCATTGATGGTACCGAGGTAAAACTGGAAATACGAAGTTATTATAAGGTTAGTACCCTAACCATAAACACATCAGCAATCACCAACATCTCGAAGGGTCGATAGCACTTCCTCTCCCCCAGACTCATACTGTCACCAGACGCTGGAGGCATCATGGATAACCTGAAAAAACTCAAAGTACTGCTCGCCAACAAGTACGGCAAGAAAATCAGCGACCTCAATAACGATACGCTTATCAGGGAAATAATTGGCAACGATAACAAGCTTGCACTTCATTTGAAAAGCGAATTTGACGTCGACCTGTCTGCCGGCGAACTGGAACAGGGAGACACCATCGAGTCATTGGCCGATTTACTATGATGTTTTTTTGATCTGCACTCCTTCTCCTGCCTGACGGGTTGGCGGAGAAGGAGTTCGATTATCATCGCGCCCCAATTTCCGCCATGCTGATCTCGCGCATGCGGAACTTCTGCACCTTGCCGGTCACCGTCATCGGGAACGCTTCGACGAAGCGGAAATGCCGCGGCACCTTGAAGTGCGCGATGCGTGCCTTGCACCAGGCCTGCAAGTCCTCGACCGTGGCGCTGTGCCCGGGGTGCAGCTTGATCCAGGCCACGACCTCCTCACCATAGCGGCTGCAAGGGATGCCGATCACCTGAGCATCGGCAACCGCCGGGTGGGTATGGAAAAACTCCTCGAGCTCGCGCGGGTAGATGTTCTCGCCGCCGCGAATGATCATGTCCTTGTTGCGCCCGACGATGCGCACATAGCCCTGTTCGTCCATCACCGCCAGGTCACCCGTGCGCATCCAGCGCGCCGGATCGATCGCCTGTTGAGTGGCTTCGGGGTTATCCCAGTAACCGAGCATCACGCTGTAGCCGCGGGTGCAGAGCTCGCCGATCTCGCCACGCGGGACGATGGCGCCGTGCGCGTCCACCAGCTTGGTCTCCAGTTGCGGCTGCGTGCGCCCGACCGTGGTCACGCGCAGCTCCAGCTCGTCATCCGGGCCTGTCTGCAGCGACACCGGGCTGGTCTCGGTCATGCCGTAGGCGATCTGCACCTCACCCATGTGCATCTGCTCGATCACCCGGCGCATCACCTCGATCGGGCAGGTGGCACCGGCCATGATGCCGCTGCGCAGGGTCGAGAGGTCCAGAGTGCTGCGCGACGGGTGGTCGAGCATGGCGATGAACATGGTCGGCACGCCATAGAGGATGCTGGCACGCTCTTGGGCCACGGCCTGCAGCGTCAACTCGGGATCGAAGGCGTCGTTGGGGTAGATCATGGTGCTGCCGTGGGTGATGCAACCCAGGTTGGCCATGACCATGCCAAAGCAGTGGTACAGCGGCACCGGGATCACCATGCGGTCCCGTTCGCTCAGGCCCAGGCTTTCGCCGACCATGAAGCCGTTGTTGAGGATGTTGTAGTGGCTGAGCGTGGCGCCTTTCGGCGCGCCAGTGGTGCCGGAGGTGTACTGGATGTTCACCGCCTGGTCGAACTGCAAGCCCTGCTGCCTCGCCTGCAACGCCTGGGCATCGACCTGCCCTGCCCGTTCGGCCAGTGCATCCCAGGGCAGAAAGCCTTCGGGCGGGTGCGACGACAGGCTGATGACGCCCTGCAGGTCCGGCAGGCGTGCACTCGCCAGCGGCTGCGCACCCAGCTCGGGCAGCATTTCCTGGACCATCGCGTGATAGTCGGACGACTTGAAGGCATCGGCACACACCAGCCAGCTGCAGCCGGACTGGCGCAACACATACTCCAGCTCGCCCACCCGGTACGCCGGGTTGATGTTGACCAGGATCGCGCCGACCTTCGCCGTGGCGATCTGCAGGATGCACCACTGGGCGCAGTTAGGCGCCCAGATACCGACGCGATCGCCACTGGCCACGCCCAGGGCAATCAGGGCCCGGGCATGCACCTCGACCTGCTCGGCCAACGCGCGCCAGCTATAGCGCAGGCCTTGGTGACGCACCACCAGGGCCTCGCGCTCGGGCCAGCGGGCGGCGGTGGCATCGAACGCCTGGCCGATGGTCTGGGTCAGCAGAGGCCGGTCCTGGCGGCCGCGGGTGTAGCTTGGTTGACTCATGAGTGTCCCTTCTTGTGGTTGTTCTGGGCATGACTGAAGCAAGCGGCAATTACTCTGGCGCAGATTTACGTTTACGTAAAGGTGATGATCCAATTGACAGCCCGGAAAGGCAGGTTTACGTTAACGTCAACCACGAGCACCGACCCTGTGGGAGCGGACTTGCCCGCGATGAGGCCGGACCAGACAACAGCGCTGGCCGTTCTGACGGGCATCGCGGGCAAGCCCGCTCCCACAGGGTCGGTGCAGTACCTCGAATTTCAAGAACAACAAGGTGCCCCCATGCATTACCCGACCCTGAACTTCGCCCTGGGCGAGACCATCGACATGCTCCGCGACCAGGTACGCACCTTCGCTGCCGCCGAACTCGCCCCGCGCGCGGCGCAGATCGACCACGACAACCTGTTCCCCGCCGACATGTGGCGCAAGTTCGGCGACATGGGCCTGCTGGGCATCACCGTCGCGGAGGAATATGGCGGCGCAGGCCTGGGCTACCTGGCCCATGTGGTGTCGATGGAAGAGATCAGCCGTGCCTCGGCCTCGGTGGCACTGTCCTATGGCGCCCACTCCAACCTCTGCGTCAACCAGATCAACCGCAACGGCACCCATGAACAGAAGCTGAAGTACCTGCCCAAGCTGATCAGCGGCGAGCACATCGGCGCCCTGGCCATGAGCGAGCCCAATGCCGGCTCCGACGTGGTGTCGATGAAACTGCGCGCCGAGAAACGCGGCGACCGCTATGTACTCAACGGCAGCAAGACCTGGATCACCAACGGCCCCGACGCCAACACCTACGTGATCTACGCCAAGACCGACCTGGACAAGGGCCCGCACGGCATCAGCGCATTCATCGTCGAACGTGACTGGAAGGGCTTTTCGCGCAGCAACAAGTTCGACAAGCTGGGCATGCGCGGCTCCAACACCTGCGAGCTGTTCTTCGATGGCGTCGAAGTGCCGGAAGAAAACATCCTCGGCCAGCTCAATGGCGGTGTGCGTGTGCTGATGAGCGGCCTGGACTACGAGCGCGTGGTGCTCTCGGGCGGTCCGACCGGCATCATGCAGAGCTGCATGGACCTGGTGGTGCCCTACATCCACGATCGCAAGCAGTTCGGCCAAAGCATCGGCGAATTCCAGCTGATCCAGGGCAAGATCGCCGACATGTACACCCAGCTCAACGCCAGCCGCGCCTACCTCTACGCCGTGGCCCAGGCCTGCGACCGTGGCGAGACCACGCGCAAGGACGCCGCCGGGGTGATTCTCTACACCGCTGAACGCGCTACGCAGATGGCCCTGGAAGCGATCCAGATTCTCGGCGGCAACGGCTACATCAACGAATTCCCGGCCGGCCGCCTGCTGCGTGACGCCAAACTCTACGAGATCGGTGCCGGCACCAGCGAAATTCGCCGGATGCTGATCGGTCGCGAACTGTTCAACGAAACCCGCTGAGTACAAGGAGCTGGCGTCCATGGCTACCCTGCACACCCAGATCAACCCGCGCTCGGCTGAGTTCGCCAGCAACAGCGCGGCCATGCTCGAACAGGTCGATGCCCTGCGCACCCTGCTGGCCCAGGTCAGCCAGGGCGGCGGGCCCAAGGCCCAGCAGCGCCATACCTCGCGCGGCAAGCTGCTGCCGCGCGAGCGCATCGACCGCCTGCTCGACCCGGGCTCGGCGTTTCTCGAGATCGGCCAGCTCGCCGCCCATGAGGTGTATGGCGAAGACGTGCCGGCAGCAGGCGTGATCGCCGGCATCGGCCGCGTCGAAGGGGTCGAGTGCATGATCGTGGCCAACGACGCCACGGTCAAAGGCGGCTCCTACTACCCGCTGACCGTGAAGAAACACCTGCGCGCGCAGACCATCGCCCTGCAGAATCGCCTGCCGTGCATCTACCTGGTCGACTCCGGCGGCGCCAACCTGCCACGCCAGGACGAGGTGTTCCCGGATCGTGAGCACTTCGGACGGATCTTCTTCAATCAGGCCAACATGAGCGCCCTCGGCATTGCGCAGATCGCCGTGGTGATGGGCTCGTGCACTGCCGGCGGTGCCTATGTGCCGGCCATGGCCGACGAAGCGATCATGGTGCGCCAGCAGGCGACCATCTTCCTCGCCGGCCCGCCGCTGGTGAAGGCCGCCACCGGCGAGGTGGTGAGCGCCGAAGACCTGGGCGGCGCCGATGTGCATTGCCGCACCAGCGGCGTGGCCGACCACTATGCCGACAACGACGAGCATGCCCTGGCGATCGCCCGGCGCAGCGTGGCCAACCTCAACTGGCACAAACTCGGGCGCCTGCAATGCCAGGCACCGATCGCACCGCTGTACGACGCCCAGGAGCTGTACGGCGTGGTGCCGGCCGATGCCAAGCAACCGTTCGATGTGCGCGAGATCATCGCGCGCCTGGTCGATGGCTCCGTGTTCGATGAATTCAAGGCCCTGTTCGGCACCACCCTGGTGTGCGGTTTCGCCCACCTGCACGGCTACCCGGTAGCGATCCTGGCCAACAACGGCATCCTCTTTGCCGAGGCTGCGCAAAAAGGCGCGCACTTCATCGAACTGGCCTGCCAACGCGGCATCCCGCTGTTGTTCCTGCAGAACATCACGGGATTCATGGTCGGCAAGAAATACGAGGAAGGCGGTATCGCCAAGCACGGCGCCAAGCTGGTGACCGCAGTGGCCTGCGCCCAGGTGCCGAAGTTCACGGTGATCATCGGCGGCAGCTTCGGTGCTGGCAACTACGGCATGTGCGGACGCGCCTACGACCCGCGCTTCCTGTGGATGTGGCCTAACGCGCGAATTGGCGTGATGGGCGCCGAACAGGCCGCCGGCGTGCTGGCCCAGGTCAAGCGCGAGCAGAGCGAGCGCAGTGGCGAGGTGTTCAGCGCCGAGGACGAAAAGCAGCTCAAGCGGCCGATCCTCGACCAATACGAGCGCCAGGGCCACCCTTACTATTCCAGCGCCCGGCTGTGGGATGACGGCGTCATCGACCCGGCGCAAACCCGTGAAGTGCTGAGCCTTGCCTTGTCCGCTGCGCTGAACGCCCCGATCGAACAGAGCCGCTTCGGCATTTTCCGGATGTGACCCATGAGCGATTTTGCCACCCTCGAAGTGATAAAGGACCCTCGCGGCTTCGCCACCCTGTGGCTGAGCCGGGAAGACAAGAACAACGCCTTCAACGCCCAGATGATTCGCGAGCTGATCGTTGCCATCGACCAACTGGGCGAAGACAGCCGCCTGCGCTTCGTGCTGCTGCGTGGCCGTGGCCGGCACTTCAGCGCCGGTGCTGACCTGGCCTGGATGCAGCAGTCGGCGCAATTGGACTTCAATACCAACCTGGACGACGCCCATGAACTGGGCGAGCTGATGTATGCGCTGCATCGCCTCAAGGCGCCGACCCTGGCCGTGGTCCAGGGCGCCGCATTCGGTGGTGCGCTGGGCCTGATCAGTTGCTGCGACATGGCCATCGGCGCTGAAGATGCACAGCTGTGTCTGTCGGAGGTCCGCATCGGCCTGGCACCGGCAGTGATCAGCCCGTTCGTGGTCAAGGCCATCGGTGAGCGTGCCGCTCGCCGCTATGCCCTGACCGCCGAGCGCTTCAGTGGTGCGCGCGCCCGCGAGCTGGGCCTGCTGGCCGAGGTGTACCCTGCCAGCGAACTGGACACCCAGGTCCAGGCCTGGATCGACAACCTGCTGCTCAACAGCCCTCAGGCCCTGCGCGCCACCAAGGACCTGCTGCGCGAGGTGGACGATGGCGAACTGAGCCCTGCCCTGCGCCGCTACACCGAGAACACCATCGCCCGCATTCGTGTCAGCCCCGAAGGCCAGGAGGGCCTGAGCGCCTTCCTGGAAAAACGCCGCCCCGCCTGGCAGCCCGTCGACAAGGAACCTCGCCCATGAGCCACCCCCCGCTGACCACCCTGCTGGTCGCCAACCGCGGCGAGATCGCCTGTCGGGTGATGCGCACCGCCAAGGCCATGGGCCTGACCACCGTCGCAGTGCACAGCGCCACCGACCGTGACGCCCGGCACAGCCGCGAAGCCGATATCCGCGTCGACCTGGGCGGCACCAAGGCCGCCGACAGCTACCTGGTGATCGACAAGCTGATCGCTGCAGCCAAGGCCAGTGGCGCACAGGCGATCCATCCCGGCTACGGCTTTCTTTCCGAGAACGCAGGCTTTGCCCGCGCCATCGAGCAGGCCGGGCTGATCTTCCTCGGCCCACCGGCCAGCGCCATCGATGCCATGGGCAGCAAGTCGGCGGCCAAGGCCCTGATGGAAGCCGCCGGGGTGCCGCTGGTGCCCGGCTATCACGGTGACGCCCAGGACCTGGAGACCTTCCGTGCCGCTGCCGAACGCATTGGTTATCCGGTGCTGCTCAAGGCCAGTGCCGGGGGTGGCGGCAAGGGCATGAAGGTGGTCGAGCAGGAGAGCGAGCTGGCCGACGCCCTGGCCTCGGCACAACGCGAGGCGCAGTCGTCGTTCGGCGATGCGCGAATGTTGGTGGAAAAGTACGTGCTCAAGCCTCGGCACGTGGAAATCCAGGTGTTCGCCGACCAACACGGCCATTGCCTGTACCTCAACGAACGCGACTGCTCGATCCAGCGTCGCCACCAGAAGGTTGTCGAAGAGGCTCCGGCTCCAGGCTTGTCGGCGCAACTGCGCCAAGCCATGGGTGAGGCGGCGGTGCGCGCGGCCCAGGCCATCGGTTATGTCGGCGCTGGCACCGTGGAGTTCCTGCTCGATGCCCGCGGCGAGTTCTTCTTCATGGAAATGAACACCCGCCTGCAGGTCGAACACCCGGTCACCGAGGCGATCACCGGGCTGGACCTGGTGGCCTGGCAGATCCGTGTCGCTTGCGGCGAGGCCTTGCCGATCACCCAGGAGCAGGTGCCGCTGGTTGGCCATGCCATCGAGGTGCGGCTGTATGCGGAAGATCCGGCCAATGACTTCCTGCCGGCCACCGGCACCCTGGCGCTGTACCGCGAATCGGCGCCAGGCGAAGGGCGCCGGGTCGACAGCGGGGTCAGCGAGGGCGATGTGATCTCGCCGTTCTACGACCCGATGCTGGGCAAGCTGATCGCCTGGGGACAGGATCGCGAACAGGCGCGCTTGCGACTACTGGCCATGCTCGACGAGTTCGCCATCGGCGGCTTGAAAACCAACATCGCCTTCCTGCGGCGCATCCTCGCCCATCCGGCCTTCGCGGCCGCCGAACTGGATACCGGCTTCATTGGCCGTCATCACGAAGTGCTGCTGCCCGCCACCGGCGAGCGTCCGGCGCTGTTCTGGCAAGCCGCTGCCGAAGCCTGGCTGCAGAGCGGCTCGCCACGACGTCGCACAGACGACGGCAACTCGCCCTGGGCCCGCTGCGATGGCTTGCGCCTGGGCCTGCCAGCCCGCAGCAGCCTGCATCTGTCATGCGAGGGTCAGGACCAGGCCGTGGCGCTGCAGAACAGCGCGCCCTCAGCGTTCCAATTGTTCGGCGAGCAACTGGTGCAGGACCAGGATGGCCTGCGGCGGCGCTACCTGGCCATTCGTCGCGAGGGCGTGCTGTACCTGCAATGGGCGGGCGAACTGCACGCAGTCACGGCGTTCGATCCGATTGCCGCCGCCGAGGCCAGCCATGGCCATCAGGGGGGGCTGGGCGCGCCCATGAACGGCAGCATCGTGCGCGTGCTGGTCGAAGCGGGTCAGGCAGTGGAAGCCGGAACGGCGCTGGTGGTGCTGGAGGCGATGAAGATGGAGCACAGTATTCGTGCACCGCAGGCGGGGATCGTGAAGGCGCTGTTCTGCCAGGAAGGCGACATGGTCAGCGAAGGGACGGTGCTGGTGGAACTGGAAGAGAGCTGAGGGGCCTGCAGGAGCGGCCATGTGCCGCTCCTGCAGGGATTGCCCTGGTTTTCCGCGCCTGGATGAAGACTAGCCGCACCACATGGCCGGGCGGGCTCAATGCCGCCCGTGCGACCTCACCACCACGCCCAGCACTTCGAAATCCTCGCCGCACAGCAGCTTCGGGTAGGTCGGGTTCAACGGTTTGAGATACCGCTGCCCGCCATCCTCGACCAACTGCCGGAACATCGCCGAGGTGCCCTTCTGCCGGGCGATCACCAGTTTGCCTGGCGCCGCCGGCACCCCAGGATCCACCAGCACCAGCGTTTGCTCGGGCACGCTGGGGCCGGTGGCGGCGCTCATCAGGTCGCCTTCGACCGGCAACCAGAATGCCTTGCCCAGCGCCGGGTAGTCGGTCTGCTCATAGACGATGCACCCCTCGGGCCACGGCCCCTCCAGCTCGGTCCAGGCCAGCACCGGATAGCGGAAGCACATGATGTACTGCAGCAGGTCGTCGTCATCCCCGCCTGCCTCGGCGGCGTAGGCGCCATTGGGCTCGGCCAGTTGGTCGATGCGTACCATGCGCAGCGAAACATGCAGGTGCGCCATCCCCAGGGCCTGCAGGACCTGGTTCATCATGCCCACCTTCGGCTGACGGGTGCCACGCAGCCAATGGCCGACACCGCCCTGGGTCACCCCAACACGTTCGGCGAGTTGTTCCTGCGAAAGCCCCAGCTCCCGCATCCTTTGCTTGACCAGCGCGATCCATTTTTCCATCGCCCGCACGATACGGACTGCCCATCAGCGCTCAATACACATATTGTATTATTAATCTGATAGGCATAAGTACTTTTCGTATTAGTATTCAAGTGTACTGATTTCCCTATCACGCTCAACAGGTAACAGGATGAAACCGATGACACATCCAGAAAAGGATTTGGACGGCGAGGCCGCGCGTCGCGCGCTCGATTACTACCTCAACCCGACGCCCCCCCACACCAGCATCGACAGCGTTCCCTGGACCCTTCGCGAGGAGGTCTCCCCAGAGCAGGCCAGCGCCCACGCCATGGCCCTGCTGCGTTGCGCAGCAGCCACGGCACAAGAGACCGGCAGCCACCAACAGGGCACGACCCGCGAGGTGCTGTTCGCATTGATGCATATGGTGAACATGGCACGCGCGATGCTGGAGCAACGGCATGCGCCACAAGGGCTGTGAAAGACGGGAGTACGTGATGACCGGGTAACTGACACTGCCCGGTTGCCGGACAGAGGAAGTGCGCAAGAAATTATTTTTCTGGAGGACAGAAAAATCATTTGACTTGCAAATGATAACGATTATTATTGCACTCAGCAGGTCGCGAGACCCGCTGGATAACCTGGAGCCCTCAGGTCGGGCGCTCAGATTATCTCCTCATCAGGCTAATCACGGTTTTTGACCCGGCTTTTTGCCGGGTCATTTTTTTTGGCTCTTCAGGCTAATGAAGAAGGGTTACCGCGTTGAATGGTCGCGATGATAGCAAAGGTGTGTCAATTCGTGAATGCGTGTTACAGCGTTTTGCGCAAACAGCACTTGAGAATCAATCTCGTTAAGATTAAGCTGCCTGCGCATCAGGGAGGATGCCCCCTCTCCCCCTCTTCTCGCGCAAGGAGCCGTCCATGACCCGTCTGCTGCTGCCCCTCGAGCATGGCCCGCAAGTCGCCCGCACGCCCACCGAAGACGCGTTGCTGCATGGCCTCAGGCGCTTGCCACGCCGGGTCCAGCAGGTGTTTCTGCTCAATCGCCTCGACCAGCTCGGAATTGCCGACATTGCTGCCCGCCTCGACCTGCCCCTGCTGACCATCGAACGCCATCTCTTCCAGGCACTGCAAAGCGCATTGCCACGTGGCGACCGCCTGGCCAGCATTGCCGGCCAATGGTACGTGCGCCTGCAAAGCCCGGAGGCGACAACCTGCGAGCGCATCGATTTCCGCCGTTGGCTGGACGCCGCGCCGCAGCACCTGCAGGCCTTTGAGCAGATCGAACTGTGCTGGCGCAGCCTGCTGGCTCCAGCTCGCCAGTTGGGCCAGGATGGCGGGTATCGCAATGGCCGTGCCGCGTTATCGCTGGGCGGGTGTTCGATTGCCGTAGGCCTGGGCGTTGCCGCATTGATCGCCCTCGGGCTGCTCGCCTGATACGCAGGCGCCGCCCTCGCGCGGGAGCTTGTCGCGTAAAGGGGCCAGCAAAGACACCCCACCTGTCGTTGAGCTACAGTAGCGTCACAACAAAGCCACAGGAGTCTGGCAATGACCGTGACGCTGTCCCCACTGCAGATCGACTGCGATTTCGATTCCGGCAATATCCAGGTACTGGATGCCAGTGACCCGCGCCAGGTGCGCCTAGCCATCCGCCCCGACACCCACAGCGGCCACTTCCAGTGGTTCCATTTCAAGGTGAGCGGCCTGACGGTCGGCCAGACCCACCGCTTCAGCCTCGACAACGCCCATGAGTCCTCCTACAAGAACGCCTGGGACGGCTACCACGCCGTGGCGTCGTACGACCAGCAGAACTGGTTCCGCGTACCCAGCAGCTTCGACGGCAAGGCCCTGGCGTTCGATTTCACGGCCGAACAGCCACAGGCTTGGTTCGCCTATTTCGAACCCTACCCACGCGCGCGCCACAACCAGCTCATCGAGCGGGCCCGGCATATTCCCGGCGTCACGCTGCTGGCCAGCGGTCGTAGCGTGCAGGGCCGCGACATCCCGCTGCTGCGTGCCGGTGATGGCGCCGACGGCAAGCGCAAACTGTGGATCATCGCCCAGCAGCACCCCGGTGAACACATGGCCGAGTGGTTCATGGAGGGCGTGATCGACTGCCTTGAGAGCAACGATGCAACGGTCCAGCGCCTGCTTGCCCAAGCCGACCTGTACCTGATCCCCAACATGAACCCTGACGGCGCCTTCCTCGGGCATCTGCGTACCAACTTCAAGGGCAAGGACCTCAATCGTGCCTGGCAGGACGCCAGTGTCGAGCTCAGCCCGGAGGTGTTCTTCGCCCAGAGCCAGATGAAGCAGTACGGCGTGGATGCCTTCGTCGACGCCCATGGCGACGAGGAAATCCCCCATGTATTCACCGCGGCCTGCGAAGGCAACCCGGGCTACACACCACGCATCGCCAAGCTGGAGGAGCAGTTTCGTAGCACCCTGTGCAGCGTGACCAAAGACTTCCAGACCGTCCACGGCTACACCCGCGACCAGCCTGGCCAAGCGAACATGACGCTGGCCTGCAATGCGGTCGGGCAGGCCTATGACTGCCTGTCGCTGACCTTGGAAATGCCGTTCAAGGACCACGACGACAACCCCGACGCCAAGTGCGGCTGGTCGGGCGCGCGCTCCAAGAAGTTGGCAGGCGCAGTGCTGGAAACGTTGGAAAAGATGGTCAAGGAGTTGCGCTGATCCGCAAGACAGCGGCCCATTGATCCGCTCAGAACTGCACGTCGAGAATCACGCTGTCGGTGTAGGTCGCTGCAGGCGGCGTCGCCTGATCGGTGTAGACCTTGGCGTTGTAGTTGAACACCTGGCTGCCGGTGCCCGTGCCGGCACCGGGGTTCACGTTGGCGTCGCTGCTCGCGCGCCGGGCCGCGCCCACCGATCCCCAACGCACGGTGCCAGCGCTCTTGAAGATGTCGTAGGCCAGGTAGTTGTTGGCCGTGGACTTCATCCGCCGACGCCCACCCGACACGTTCTGCCCATCGTCCAGCCCGACCGTGTAGTTGCTGCCCTTGGTACAGGCGATGTTGATGCTCTGGTTCACCGTCGCAAACCCGGCCACCACCGGCGCACTGGCAAAACTGATGTTGGGGGTGGTGATCTGGCAGTCGTTGCTGACGGTCAGCGTCACTGTCAGGGTCTGCGTACCGCTGCCGATATCCCGTCCCAGGCAGATACCGCCCAGGCCGAAGCCTGAGCAATAGTTCCAGTCCCAGAAGATCGACAGGGTTTCGGTGTAGACCCCGGCCGCAACGTTGGCCCCCACCACGGTGCGCAGGTACAGCGGCACCGACTTGGGCGAGGTGCCGTTGAGCAGCCCCAGGGCGTCGATGATGCCGTTGGGGACGAAATCGAAACGCGTGCCGCGGGTGATCGGAAAGTTGGTGGTGTTGTTGGCGTAGATCGTATAGGGGATGACATCGCCAGTCGGGCCGACCATGCCCGTGCTGGCGGAGGTGATGGTGGCGTAGAAATGGTCGTTGCTGGTCAACAGCGACAACAGTGAGCCGGTGCAGGACAGCCCGGCATTGGTGGTCGAAGCCGGTTGCACCGTGGTGCGCACCAGCGTCGAATTGATCGTGCCGAAGGACGCAGGCACCGTGGCCCCCACCGAACAGGCCGACCACGCCTGAGCGCAACCGGCACACAGGCCGAGCCCCAGCACCACCCTGCCCAGGGCATTCATCGGCACACCAGAGGGCCGATCAGCGGAATCGCCCCTTCCCCTTCAGGCAGGTCGAATTCGACCTGGCACTGGCCGCCATCAGCGACTTCGACCTGCAGGCGATTGTGCGCCGACAGGTTCTCCAGGTAGACCAGGCCATCCCACCCCACCACGGCCTCGCTGCCGCCCTGGATGCCTCTCACCCGGCTGCCCAGCTTGAGCTCCTGCTGGTTGGCATCGACCAGCACGATGCTCGCTGCCAGCACCCGCTTGAGCGGGAACTCCAACAGATAGCCACTGCCCCGACGCACCGCGACGCGTTGTTCGACCGTCGAAGCCATCACATCGGCGGGCAGCTCCATTGGATCGATCTCGTACTTGCCACGGTAGTAACCGCTGCTGTACGGCACCAGCAGGTGGCCATTGCGGTCGGTGCGACCGACCATCTGGTTCTCGTAGCGCACCGGCACATCGGCGTAGCCACTGGTGCTGACAACCACGAACGCATCATCGATACGGTTGGCGGCGAACATGCCCGAGTCCATCAGCACCAGCGAACCGCTGGCATCGGCCCAGCGGGTCATCTCCTCGCTGCTGCCATAGACCCCCGCCTGCAGCTGCACGGACTGCAGGCGCCAGGTCACATCGGCCTGCCGATAGGCGCCGCGATCCCCCCCATTGGCGTAGCCAAGGTTGTAACCCACACCGCCACCCACTGGCACTGCGCGGCTGTAGTTGACGCGCTGCAGGTCCTGGCCGTCCTTGCTGCGCTCGGCGCTGAAGGCCAGGGTGCCATGGGTATCGAACGGGACCACCAGTTGTGCCTGCACCGCCCACTGGCTGTCACCGACATCGCGGTTGGCCGACAGGTACAGGCTACTGTTGCGCCACAACGGCTTGCTCCAGCTCAGGTTGATCAGCCGCGTGCGCGAGCCATCCCCCGCGCGCACGTCGAAATAGCCAGCACCGACGCTGCCGTAGCG
Source organism: Pseudomonas wayambapalatensis (assembly GCA_014268975.2). Lineage (GTDB taxonomy): Bacteria > Pseudomonadota > Gammaproteobacteria > Pseudomonadales > Pseudomonadaceae > Aquipseudomonas > Aquipseudomonas wayambapalatensis. Next base: position 3,760,679 of record CP077096.1, read on the forward strand.
ATCCAGGTTCAAGCTTACGGTCGCCTGCTCGCTGCGCGTGCTCAGGCGGGTATAGGGATTGTCGACCAGCGTCAGGTCGGCATAATCGCCATGGCGCTCGATCCGCTGGTAGTTGAAGCCGATACGTCGGCTGTTGTACTGGTAACCCAAGGCCACCTGCTGCCCTGTGTCGCCCTCGAAACGGCTCTGCGCCACGGCGGCGTTGAGCACACCGAAGGTTCCCAGGCGCAGGTTGCCACCCAGGCCACCGAGCATCATCGACTCGGCCGTTTCGGCGTGGGTTTCGAGGGTGAAGTAATCGGACACACCATGGCGCAAGCTCGCCGATGCCACTGCGGGCCCGTAGCCGAAGTCCTTCACGGCATAGTCACGGCGAAGGCTACCGGCAGCCACCGAAAAGTCCGACAGCCCCTCGGCCAGCAAGCTGCTGGTCACGTAGAACGGCAAGGTCGTCGAGATCTGGCGCCCGAGCGCATCGGTGGTCACCACCACGGCTTCACCGGCACCGTTGATGAACGGCACGTTGGTGAGTGTGTAGGGCCCCGGTTGCAGATCGGTGGTGCTGGTCTTGTAGCCATTGATGAACAGATCCAGCGACGTGGGTACCGCCGCCTCTCCGGCAAAGGCCGGCAGCGGATAGGTGACCAGGTCCGGGCGTGCGGCAAAGTCTCGGGAAACCTGCAAGCCGCCCACCCGCACCGAGCTGCTCCAGGGCAAGGCGCTGGTGACCAGATCGCCTGCCTCGTAGGTCAACAGGCGCTGCTCGTCGGTGAAACGCCAGGTGGTGTCGTAGCGCAGAAAGCCTTCGCGGCTCTGATTCCGGGGGGCACCGTTGAATGACTCACGCCACTGCCCGGTGGTGGAGAAGGTACCCCAACTGTCGAACACCCGCAGCTCGTTCCAGGCGGCGAGATAGGTGCCGGCATCATCGGTGTCGTTCAGGTACAGGTCATAGTTGAGCAAGGCGCCGAAACTACTGCGCGCATCGCTGGCCGGATACAGGTTGCGTCCACCGAACTGCTGGTCGGGCAGCCACGCCGGCGGCACCTGCAGAAGCAGGCGCTGGTTTGGGCTGTCGTAGTCCACATGCAGGCCGACGATGCTCTCCAGCGCCACCTCCCCCTGAGGATCGCCCGGCACCAGGATGCCCGCCGCACGCAGCGCATCGCTGGCCAGGTACAGTCGCCCGGCACGCTGCTGCACCGGCACCAGCTCAGCCTTGGGCACCTGATTCACCAGCATGTCCAGGTACAGGGTGGCATCGGCAATCGCGGTGCTTTCTGTCGGGGGTGGCGGCAGATCGGCGGCCACGCCCAGCATCGGCCCCAGCATCGCCAGGCCCAGCCACCACCGGCGCGTCGTCCGCCGCCAGCCACTCACACACGGTTTCCAACCATCGGCGGGTCCTCCCTGGCCCCTCCACTACCCGCGTTTGCAGGTCACTGCCCTTGGCGGATGGCCTGAGCCACCTCCTGGCCATTGACCCGTCCCTTGAGCACGCTGCTCGCGCCCAGTTCGGTCGGTGCCGGCCAGCGCATGCTGGCCCCCGGCAGCACATAACCCAGCAGCCCCTCGACCAGCGGCTTCTGCTGGCCCCCTTGCTGCAGCACCACATCGGTGAGGCGCGCATGAACCGGCCCGGTATTGCGCAGCTCGATATACGGCTTGCCCTGTACCGTCACTGCACGCCAGCTCAATTGAGGCTTGCCGACACCTTCGGCGCTGCGCTTGCCCTCCGGGTCGGGCTTGCCCCACAGGCCTTCGCCATACACGAACAGCGGCACCGAATAGCGCATCTGCAGGCGAATGGCTGCCTTCGGCCCTTCGGTGCTGGCATCGGCCGGTGTTGGCGAGGGGATCTCGTCGATGATGATCCGGTAGGCTTGCTCCTGGCCCACCGGCGAGCTGCCGGTGCGGGTCAGCCGGATCAGTTGCTTCTGACCTGGCGGGATATTGGCCACAGGGGGGCTGCCGATGATCTCGCGCTGCGCCTGGAACTGCTCCTGATAATCGCCCTGGCGCCAGGCGAACACCCGCACCTGCAGGCTGGCCGGCGCGCTACCGCGGTTCTCCAGCCATAGCGCGCCGGCCTTCTGGTCGGCCTCGAGCACCGGATCGATCGGCCAGATCAGCACCGACGTCGCGGCTGGCACCGGCAGGCTGGCCAGCAGCAATGCCCCGATGATGATGTTCCGCGCCGTGTTCGCGCCTGCCCCCATGCCGCTCTCCTCTGTCTTGTCGATAGCCGTGCCTGGACGTGCGGATCAGCATCACCAGGCCACTGTCACTTGCACTACATCGGTGTAGGTCCCCGCCGGCACATTGCCGGGCAACTGGGTGCGGCCATACACCGGCAACTTGATCGCCGTCGGATCGCTATAGCTCACCGGCACGCTGGTGCCGATGGTCAGGGCCTGGCTCAACGCCGCATCGCGAAACAGCTGGTAGGCCACCAGCTGCGTGCCGCCACTGCGCTTGAGATTGCGCGTGCCGCTGGCACTGTTCTGCCCGCCATCGAGGCTCATGCCAAGGGTCACGCCCGGCGTACATTGAAAGGTCACCGTGGTGCCGCCCAGCGCGGTGCTCAGGGTGGCAGTGGAAAGCGCCGACTGGGTGCCGAAATCAAGTACGCCGTAGGCGCTCACGCCGCCGACCACCAGGCAGCCTGCGGTGATCTGCGCACTGACCTGGAAGGTACTGGTGGTCGCTGCCGTCGAGGGCGACGTCCACACCAGCCACAGGCCCGCCAGCAGTGCGTGGGGCCAACCGCGCATGGGTCAGAAGGTCAGCTCGACCGCGACCGTGTCGGTGTACACCCCGGCCGGCAGGCCCGCCTTGCCACGCGCCTGGCCGTAGAGGTTGACGGTCTGGGCGACACCGGTGCTGGTCGGCAGCGTGATGGTGCCGTCGATGGCCAGCAGTTGAGTACGACCGGTATCGGTGTAGAAGTCGTACGGTACGAAGTTGCCAGCGCCGTCGGCCAGCGCGCGCGTCCCGCCGCTGGATGCACCGTCGTGGGCACCGGCCCGCACCCGGATCGCCGGCACCGTGCCAGCCGAGCAGAGAATGCTCATGGCCCCGCCGCCGCCACCGAGCACCTGGCCATTGGCAGTGGTGAACAGAGCATCCTGGGTGCCGAAGTTCAGGCTACCGAAATTGAGCCCGGAGGTGCCGGCGCTGCCATTGACCTGGCAGGCCGAGATCAACGTCAGGGTCGAGTTGATCGTCCCGGTCACGGTGGCCGCTTGGGCCTGGGCCGCCAGGGCGAGACCCAGGGCGGTAAGGATGCAGCGAATCGATGTGCTTGCCATGGGAATCTCCTTGCGTTTTACCAGTCCAGGGTTACTCGAAGGGTGTCGCGGTACAGCCCGGCCGGCAGCGCGCGCGGCTGGGCGACCACCACGCCGTAGATCGGGACGGGCACCTGCTCGGTGCCTTGGATGGTGAAGGTGCGCGCCTGGCCGATGCCGTATCGGGTGTTGCCGCCCGGGTCGATAGCCAGCTGGTAAGGGATGAGCACGCGCCCGTTGCTCAGTTGTCGCACACCCCCTGCGCCATTGCGTCCTTCGTCGATGCGCACGCTAAAAGCGCGCACCTGAGGCGTGCAACTGATCTGCAGGCTGCCCTGCCCGCCCGCATCATCCACGCGGGTGCGCAGCGGACCATCCCAGCTCGGGGCCTGCGAGCCAAAGTCCATCAGCCCGGGATTGGCGAGGGTCGCCGGTTGCTGGTCGCTGCTGATCTGGCAGGCAGAGCTGATCACCAGGCGCGCCTGGATGAATCCCGTGGTGCTGCCATGCACCGAGGCACCGGGCAGCAGCAATGGGCCGAGGGTCAACAGCAGCAAAGAAGTACGGTTCATGTCGGCGCGTCCTTGCGCATGTGGGTCCGCTCCCTACCAGGTGACCGTGACTTTGACCAGGTCGGTGTACAGCCCGGCTTTCGGTACCCAGGCCAGTCGATCGATGCGCGCGTACAAGGGCAGCTCCACCGAACCGCTGTCCGGCACCCGCGCCGATTGTGCGACGTCCACGGCCAGTGGCTCACGCCAGGCAGCGTCGCGATAGAGGCGATAGGGAATGGGGCGCGCCTGCCGATCAGCGTCGCCCAGATAACGCAACTCGCCCACGCCGCCATGCTGGCCGCCATCGACCTTGACTTGATACGGCGTATCGGGATTACACTCCAGGCGAGGCGGGCGTTGGGCAAGCAGTATGCCGCTCAGTGGCGCATCAGGGCCGTCCAGGCGCGCGGCACTGCCCAGGTCGATTCGACCCAGGGCCTGTGCACCCGCGTCGCGCGGTTGGTTCACCAGCATGCAGCCTCGCTGCACCTGGACCCGCACTTCGACGAGAAAATCCGCCGCTACGGCACCACCACTCAACAACAGGCCCAACAGCGAGGCCAGCAAGCGCTCCGTCACCGAATCTCCCTTCCAGTGTTCCCTGTGCTGTCTTGAGCGTAGCAGTAGGATTGGATCCTGCTAGCGCGCGGGAATTTTCCAGGATTGGCAGCCCTCGGCTAAGCCTTGCCCTAGGGCCTGCAACGGGAAACTTATACAAATTTCAGCGTCACATAGAACCTCCCCGAGCAATAGCCCTCAAATGGCCATAACCCCGGCGAACATGCTGACTTTCTGATACCTTGCACAGTACACACTTTGTGCCAGACGCCTATGGCCACCGCTTGCGGCCACGACGGGAGAGCTTTTCTTGACCACCGCCCAGAACGCCTTCGATCAAGCCGTGGAACGCTGCGCCCAGGAGCCCATCCAGATTCCAGGCAGCATCCGGCCCCACGGCTTTCTGCTGGTACTCGACGAACAGGATCTGCGCATCCTGCAGGGCAGCGAGAACGCCGAGCGCTGGCTTGGCATCCCCACCCCGGCACTGATCGGCTGCACCCTGCCCGAGCTGATGGATCAAGGCTTCGATGCCCGTCGCCAGTTTGCGCGCCTGCCCCAGGACGAAATCTTTCCCTTCCACATCGGCGACGTGAAACTGCGTGAAGGTGCGCCCTGCGCCGAGCATCTGCGCCTGCTGGTACACCGCCACGACCAGGTATTGATCGCCGAATTCGAGCCCTGTGGCCCGGCCGACTCCCTGAGTGAACACGACGACTACTATCCCCTGGTGCGCGCCTTCGTCAGCAGCCTGCACCAGGCCACGAGCATCGAGGAACTGCTCCAGCAGTCGGTGCTGCAGATCAAGCGCATCACCGGTTTCGGTCGGGTCAAGGCGTATCGCTTCGATGCCGAGGGCAACGGCCAGGTACTCGCCGAAGCTGCCGACCCCGGCTATCCAAGCTACCTGGGGCTGTGCTTCCCGGCCTCGGACATTCCGCGCCAGGCTCGCGAGCTGTACAGGATCAACCGTATCCGCCTGATCGAGGATGCCAACTACCAGGCCTCACCCTTGATTCCCAGCCACAACCCTCGCACCGGCAAGCCGCTGGACATGAGCTTCGCGGCGCTGCGCAGCGTCTCGCCCGTGCACCTGCAATACATGCGTAACATGGGCACGCTGGCGTCGATGTCGTTGTCGATCATGGTCGATGGCCAGCTCTGGGGCCTGGTGTCCTGCCACCACCAACAGCCGCGTGCCCTGGATTTTCGCACCCGCGCCGCCTGCGAACTGCTGGGCAGCGTGCTGTCGCTGCAGATCGAGTCCCACGAGGCACACAGCGCAACCCGCACCCTGCTCGACTTGCGCCAGCGTATCGTCCACATGCTGTCAGCCATGGCCGACTACGACAGCGTCAGCGAAGGGCTGCTCAGCCTGCCCGACGTGCTGCTGGATTTCGTCGGCGCCAGCGGTGCCGCGATCATCAGCGCCGAACGTTGCGACCTGATCGGCAACGCACCGCCCGAAACATTGGTCAATGAACTGGTGCAATGGCTGTCCAGCCGCGGGGACGATGGCGTGTTCAGCAGCGACAACCTGGGCCGCGACATCCCTGAGCTGCCGGCATTGGCCGAACATGCGGGGGGGCTGTTGGCGGTGGCCATCTCCCAGATCCATTCGCACTATTTGCTGTGGTTCCGTCCCGAGCAGGTGCGCACGGTCAACTGGGCTGGCCAACCGCTCAAGGAGGTCAGCGCCCAGGGCAGCCTCAGCCCACGACACAGTTTCGACAGTTGGCAGGAAGAGGTCAGCGGCTTCTGCGCCGCCTGGAACCCGTTGGTCATCGATGGCGTGGCCGAGCTGCGCACCGCCGTGCTGGTTATCGTGTTGCGCAAAGCTGAGGAGCTGGCGCAACTGAGCGGTGAACTGCAGCGCTCGAACAAGGAACTCGAGGCTTTCTCCTACAGCGTCTCCCACGATCTGCGCGCCCCACTGCGGCACATTGCCGGCTACTCCGAACTGCTCAGCGAGGTCGAGGGCGAAGGTCTGTCCGAACGCGGCCAGCGTTTCCTCAAGCACATCGGCGAGGCCGCGCATTTCGCCGGCACACTGGTGGACAACCTGCTCAATTTCTCGCAGATGGGCCGCTCGGCCCTGCGTCTTTCGGATGTCGACCTCAATGCGCTGGTCGACAACATCCGCCTGGAATTCGCCCCGGATTACAGCGGCCGCGAGATTGTCTGGGAGATCGCGCGCCTGCCCAAGGTGATCGCCGATCCTGCCTTCATCAACCTGGTGCTGCAGAACCTGATCGCCAATGCGATCAAATACACCCGCGGGCGCGAGCCTGCACGCATCGAGATCGGTGCACACGAGCACGCAGACCGGATCGAGGTCTTCGTGCGCGACAATGGCGTGGGCTTCGACATGACCTACGCCAGCAAGCTGTTCGGCGTCTTCCAGCGCCTGCACCGCATGGAAGACTTCGAAGGCACCGGCATCGGGCTGGCCAGCGTGCGCCGCATCATCGAGCGGCACGATGGCGAAGTCTGGGCCGAGGGGGAAGTCGACAAGGGCGCCACCTTCCATTTCGCCCTGCCTGTCATCCGTTGAATACCTGAGGTAACCGTACACATCATGCTCAAACCGATCCTGCTGGTCGAAGACAACCCCCGGGACCTGGAACTGACGCTCCTGGCCCTGGAACGCAGCCAGTTGGCCAACGAAGTCATTGTCCTGCGCGATGGCGCCGATGCCCTCGACTACCTGCTGCGGCGCAACGCCTACGCCGAACGCGACGACGGCAACCCGGCGGTGCTGCTGCTCGACCTCAAGCTGCCCAAGGTCGACGGCCTGGAAGTGCTCAAGGAAGTACGCTCCACGCCAGAGCTGCGCAGCATCCCCACCGTCATGCTGACCTCGTCGCGCGAGGAACCCGACCTGCTGCGCGCCTATGAGCTGGGCGTCAACGCATACGTGGTCAAGCCGGTGGAGTTCAAGGAGTTCGTTGCCGCCATTTCCGACCTCGGGGTGTTCTGGGCCGTGCTCAACGAACCTCCGCCCGGCTCGCTGCGCCTGAACCGGCGTGGCGGCAACTGAAGGCGTCGACGATGCAAACTACCGCGCTGAAACTGCTGATGGTCGAAGACAGTTCGATGGACGCCGAGCTGAGTCTGTTGCGCCTTGAGCGCAGTGGTTTTCAAGTCCAGTCGCGCCTGGTGTTCGACCATGCCGGAGTCGAACACGCTCTGCTCGAGGGCCGCTACGACCTGATCCTGTGCGACTGCGTCCTGCCCGGCTCCTCCGGCACCGAAGTGCTGGCCATCGCCCAGCGCCTGGCACCAGACGTGCCCTTCATCTTCCTTTCCGGCATCTACGGCGAAGAGCACGCCGTGGAGATGATCCGCCTGGGCGCCACCGACTATGTGTTGAAGAAAAACCTGCCGCTGCTGCCCAAGGCCGTGCGCCGGGCACTGACCGAGGTGCAGGAGCGCCAGCGGCGGCGCCGTGCCGAAGAGGCGCTGGCCGATGTCGAAGCACGTGCACGCATTGCCATCGACGCCGCCGGCATGGGCACCTGGGACTACCGCCCGCAGGAAGACCTGCTGCTCTGGGACGACCGCTGCAAGACCCTGTTCGGCCTGCCGGTCGACACCGAGATGAGCCTGGAGGTGTTCTACGCCGGCATCCATCCCGAGGACCAGCCCCATGTCAGCCAGGCCGTGGAGCTGGCGATGCGGCCGGACAGCGACGGCCACTACCGCGCCGAATTCCGCATTACCGCACCCGGCAACCTGGAACCGCACTGGCTGCTGTCCACCGGACAGACGCAGTTTGTCGATGGCCGCTGCGTGCGCTTTTCCGGCGTGCTGCAGGACATCCACCAGCAACGCCTGGCCACCCAGGCGCTCAAGCAGCTCAATGAAATGCTCGGCGAACGGGTCGAGCGCCGCACCCGCGAGCGCGACCGGGCCTGGGAGCTGTCGCAAGACCTGCTCGCGGTGTTGAACAAAGACCTCACGCCAGTAGCGCTGAACCCGGCCTGGGAAGCGGTACTGGGCATCAGCCGCGAACGCCTGAGCCAGACGTCGCTGCTGCACCTGCTACCCGAAGCCGAGCAGGAAGCCTTTCTCGAAGAGCTGGCCGCCCTCGCCCACGGGCGCACCAGCGCCCGTTTCATCGGCCGTATCCAGCATGCCGGCGGGCAGCAGCGCTGGCTGTCCTGGGCGGTGGTCCCGGAAGATACGCTGTTGTACGTGGTCGCCCGCGATATCACCAGCGAGCGCGAAGCGGCGCTGGGGCTGGCCGAGGCCAACAGCCGCCTGCGTGACCAGATCGTCGAGCGCGAGCGCATCGAGGCAGCCCTGCAACAGATGCAACGCCTGGAAGCGGTGGGCCAACTCACCGCAGGCGTGGCCCACGACTTCAACAACCTGCTGACCGTGATCCTCACCGGCGCCAGCTTCGTCGAGCGAGACCTCGACAAAGGCGACCTGGTCAGGGCGCGCAGCCGCCTGAAGCATGTGCGCGAAGCCGGTGAACGCGGGGCCAAGCTTACCTCGCAGTTATTGGCCTTCTCGCGCCGCCAGCGCCTGGAGCCGGTGCCATTGAACCTCAACCGCACCCTGGGCGGCCTCGAGGAACTGCTGAGTCGCACCCTGGGCGGCAATATCTCGGTGCGCCTGGATCTGGACAGCAGCCTCTGGCAGGCACTGACCGACCCGACCCAGACCGAGATGATCATCCTCAACCTGGCGATCAACGCCCGCGACGCCATGCCGGCCGGCGGCCAGTTGACCCTGTCGACTCGCAACATGCAAATCGATACCCTCGCCCAGCGCCCGGAAGACCCCGAGCCTGGCGAGTACGTGATGCTGTCGATTCGCGACACCGGTTGCGGCATGAGCGAAGAGGTGGTGGCCCGGGTCTTCGAACCCTTCTTCACCACCAAGGATATCGGCAAGGGCTCGGGCCTGGGCCTGGCCCAGGTGTTCGGCTTCGCCAAGCAGTCAGGCGGGGGCGTACGCATCGACACGGCGCCCGGGCTCGGCACCCAGGTCAGCGTCTACCTGCCGGCGGTCAAGCGAACCGACCTCGACGAACCGCAGAATCTCGCACAGTCGCAGGGTACATCGCTCAACGGCCATGACCGAGTGGTGCTGCTGGTGGATGACGATCACCTGGTCCGTGACATGATCGGAGACGTGCTGCGCCTGCATGGCTACCAGGTACGCCAGGCCCACAGTGGCGAACAGGCCCTGGCCTTGCTCGACGAGCGCATCGATCTGCTGCTCTCCGACTTTGCCATGCCCGAGTTCAACGGCGCCCAGTTGGCCCACGCCGCGCGCGAGCGCTACCCTCGCCTGCCCGTGGTGTTTCTCACGGGCTACGCCGAACTGGAAGGGCTGGATTTGCCTGGCAGCCTGGTCATACAGAAGCCCGTGCAAGCCGAGGATCTGACCCGGGCACTGAACGATTTGCTGGGGGACGCGGGATAAGCCAGGATGGCCTGCCGTGCGCGCTTCATCTGACCAGCAGACACAAGAAATCGCCAGGCTGGCTTGCAGGCTGGACGCTTGAGATTGCTTGGAAGTAATGGCAGGGGCGGCTGGATTCGAACCAACGCATGGCAGGATCAAAACCTGCTGCCTTACCGCTTGGCGACGCCCCTGTATCGAATTCACTGACAGCTACGTGTGTTGCTGTGCTGGAATGGGCCGCACTTTACCAACATTCTTTTCGACTGGGAACCCCCCGAGTTGAAAAAAATTGCCGGAAAACAGCAAGTTAGTGCCCACGCCCACGAGATGATGCCTTCACACCCGTTGCCAGGGACACTGCTCGCCCCTGAAAGCCTCGGCACCGATAACCATCCGTCGGTTTTTTTCCGCCTCGCTTCAACACATGCGCCTTTGCCCATTCCAAGCAATTAACCACCGCTTGCGCATCACAAGGAGGGCGCCATGCCAGTCTCACACGACCTGTATCAGGACCTGCACTACCCACGCGAAATCGTTCAACAACGGCGTCAGCAGGACAAGACGCTGGACCGCCTGCTGGACGACTACATGGACCTCGACAACCAGGTGCTGGCGGCCGAATCGATTTCGGCGGGCAACTTCGTGGATGAAGACCTGCGCCATCTCAAGGAAAAGCGCCTGGCCGTCAAGTTCATGATCGAACGGCAGTTGGAGCGCAAAGCGTGATCGGCACGACTTATCGCGTCATGCGATAACGGCGGCGCACATTCTCGACTGGTCAAACGACGCAGGCTCGCGCAAGCTGCGTCTGCCCTCGTCATTCGGAGATGTCGCCTTGTCCGCCTGGATTCAAAACTCTCTGCGCCACCTCGGCCAGCGCCTGCGTGCCTCGCCCCCGGCCGACGCCACGCTGCTGACGCACTTCCAGGGCAAGGCCCACGAACGCGGTTATACCCTGAGCGAAGGCCAACACCGGGTGATCGAGGCCATGGCCACGCAACTCGCCGCCCTCGACCAAGGCCAGGCGCGCAGCCTGTACCTCCATGGCTCGGTCGGTCGAGGCAAGAGCTGGCTGCTCGACGGGTTCTTCCAGGCCGTGCCGACCAACGCAAAACGCCGCCTGCACTTCCATGATTTCTTCGCCCGCCTGCACGAAGGCATGCACCGCCACCGCGCCCTGGACGATGCACTGGGGGCCACCCTGGATGCATTGCTAGGCGATTGCCAGGTGTTGTGCTTCGACGAATTCCACGTCCACGACATTGGCGATGCAATGCTGCTCACCCGCTTGTTCGGTGCACTGTTCGAGCGTGGTGTGTTCTTGCTGGTAACGTCCAACTACGCTCCTGAAGGGCTGCTGCCCAACCCGCTGTATCACGAGCGCTTCCTGCCGGTGATCCGCCTGATCAATGACCGCATGCAGGTGCTGGAAGTGGGCGGTGAAACCGATTTTCGCAGCCTGCCGGCCAATCGCGAGCAGCAGCGCTTTACCCAAGGGCACTATGTCTGGCCGGCCGACACCACGCAGCGCCAGATCCTTGCCGTGCCTGCCGCCCAGGCCATCACGCTGGAGGTCAATCGCCGCCCGCTGCGTGCGCTGCACAGCCATGGGCGACAGGTGATGTTCGCCTTCGACGACCTGTGCGAGCAGCCCACTGCGGTCATCGACTATCTGGCCCTGGCCGAACGTTTCGACCAATGGATCATCGATGGCCTGGATGACCTGTCAGCCTGTTCACTGGCCGCGCAGCAGCGCTTCGTCAACCTGATCGATGTGCTGTACGACCAGGACAAGTCGCTGCTGGTGCTGGGCAGGCGCAGCCTGGAGCAAAGCCTGGGCGGGGCGATCAACGACCTGATGCGCACCCGCAGCCGGCTAGGGCAACTGCAGCAGATGGGGCCTGCGGCCTGAGGGCGCGCGCCTGCCGTTGACAGCACAGCCTTAGCCCACCCGCGGCAAGTCCGCCAGCACGCCCTCTATCTCACCCAGGACCGCCGGGTCATCCAGCGTGGACGGTGCCACGTAGTCCACGCCATCGGCAATCTTGCGCAGCACCGCGCGCAGGATCTTGCCCGACCGCGTCTTGGGCAGGCGCTTGACCAGACGCACTCGATTGAAACAGGCCAGCGCCCCGATCTGCTCGCGTACCCTGGCCACCAGTTCGGCCTGCAACTGCTGCTCGGCAATGCCCTGCCCGTCCTTGAGTACCACCAGCGCCAGCGGCACCTGGCCCTTGATCTCGTCGTGCACGCCGATCACCGCGCATTCGGCCACCGCCGGATGCTGCGCCACCAGGTCCTCCATTTCACCGGTAGACAGCCGATGCCCGGAGACGTTGATCACATCATCGGTGCGCCCCATGATGTAGACGAAGCCGTCATCGTCCAGGTAGCCGCCGTCACCGGTGTGGTAATAGCCCGGATAGCTGTGCAGGTAGGCCTGCAGGTAGCGTGGGTGGTCGCCCCAGAGCGTCTGGCTGCAACCTGGCGGTAACGGCAAGGCGATCACGATGGCGCCCTGCTGGTTCGGCCCCAGGGGTCGCCCCTCATCGTCCAGCACCTGCACGTGATAGCCCGGCACTGCGCGATTGCTCGATCCCGGGCGTGCAGCGCTGCCCTCGAGCCCCACGCACGGTGCGGTCACCGGCCAACCGGTCTCGGTCTGCCACCAGTGATCGTGCACAGGTTTGCCACTGACCCGCTCCAGCCACTGGTGGGTGCTGGAGTCGAGTTTCTCGCCGGCAAGGAACAACTGTCGCAGCGAGCCCAGGTCATGACGGCGGATCAGCTCGCCCTCCGGATCTTCCTTGCGGATCGCACGCATGGCGGTCGGTGCGCAGAACAGTGCATTGACCTTGTACTGTTCGACCACCCGCCAGTACGCCGAGGCATCCGGGGTGCGAATCGGCTTGCCTTCGTAGAACACAGTGGTGCAGCCGCTCATCAGCGGCCCGTAGACGATCAGCGAATGGCCGACCACCCAGCCCACGTCGGAAATCCCCCACCACACATCGCCCGCCTGCATGCCATAGACGTGACGCATGGCGTAGCACAGCGCGACCGCATTGCCGCCATTCTCACGCACGATACCCTTGGGTTTTCCGGTGGTGCCGGAGGTGTACATGATGTACAGCGGGTCGCCTGCGTCCAGCTCGACCGGTGCCACCGGCTCGGCGTCGGCCACCGCCTTCTGCCAATCCAGGTCGCGCCCAGGCTGCCACTGCGCGCGGGCCTGGGGACGTTGCAGCACCAGCACATGCCGGGGTTGGTGCCGGGCCAACTGCAGGGCGCGATCGACCAGCGGTTTGTATTCGATCACCCGGTCGAACTCCAGGCCACAGGACGCGGTGAGCAGCAGGGTCGGACGCGCATCGTCGATACGCAGGGCCAATTCGTTGGCGGCAAAACCGCCGAACACCACCGAGTGCACCGCGCCGATCCGCGCGCAGGCCAGCATGGCCATGGCCGCCTGCGGCACCATGGGCATGTAGATGATCACCCCATCCCCCTTGCCCACGCCGAGCGCGCGCAGCAGACCGGCCAGGCGCGCGACCTCGTCGCGCAACTGAAGGTAGGTGAAGGTCTGCGCGGCGCCGGTCACGGGCGAATCATAGATCAGCGCCAACTGCTCGCCGCGGCCTTGCTCGATCTGATGGTCCAGGGCCAGGTAGCTGCTGTTCAGCCGCCCGTCAGCGAACCAGCGGTGGGTGCCGTCCTGGTTTTCCTGCAGGGTGAGGGTGGGTTTGCGGTGCCAGGCGAGCTGCTCGGCCTGGGCTTGCCAGAAGCTGGCGGGGTCGGTGATGGAATGCGCATAGCTGTGCTGATAGGTCATTGGTTCGCAACCCGGTACTTGTTGTTATTGAAGGGCGAGCCTTGAGTATGGACCGGCATTGCGGCCCTGCCATCGGACTTAAGTCGCAACCCTTGTGCAGATTTGCAATGGCCTGGCGCACCTCTAGAATGGCGGTCTTTCCAAGCCATAAGCGCGCACCATGCACAGCCTCGAAGACCTCAAAGCCGGCCGACTCCAAGGCATCACCCGCCTTGACCTGTGCGAAGGCCTGACCGACTTCCCGCCAGAGATCTTCACCCTCGCCGACACACTCGAGGTGCTCAACCTGACCGGCAACGCCCTGAGCGCTTTGCCCGATGACCTGCACCGACTGCCCCGGCTGAAAGTGCTGTTCTGCTCGGAAAACCGCTTCACCCACCTGCCCCACGGCATCGGCCGCTGCGCGCGCCTGGAAACCGTGGGATTCAAGAGCAACCGCATCAGCCAGGTCGATGCGCAGGCGCTACCCGCCAGCCTGCGCTCGCTGGTACTGACCGACAACCTGCTCGAAACCCTGCCGCAGCAGATTGGCGACTGCCCCCACCTGCAGAAGCTGATGCTCGCAGGCAACCGCCTGACCGATCTGCCTGCCAACCTCGCCCGCTGCGAACGCCTGGAACTGCTGCGCGTCGCCAGCAACCGCCTGACGGCCCTGCCCGACTGGCTGCTGCGCATGCCGCGGTTGGCGTGGCTGGCCTATGCCGACAACCCGCTGCCCCAGGCGCTGCGCACGCCCATGGCAGAATCCAGCGGCCAGCGTATCGACTGGGCGGACCTCACACTGGGTGAAGAACTCGGGCGTGGCGCCTCGGGCGTGATTCACCTGGCGCATTGGCCCGCCCAGCAGGCGTCGGTAGCGGTCAAGCTGTACAAAGGCGAGATCACCAGCGATGGCTCGCCCCTGGCAGAGATGAGCGCCTGCCTGGCAGCCGGGGACCACCCGCAACTGGTGCGGCTGCTCGGGCGCATCGACAACCACCCTCAGCAACGCCCTGCACTGGTGATGCAACGGATAGACCCAAGCTGGTTCAACCTTGCCGGCCCACCGAGCCTGGACAGTTGCACCCGTGACCGCTACCCGGCAGAGCGCCATTTCAGCCTGAACGCCGTGCAGCATCTGCTGGCCGGTATCGCTTCGGTGGCCGCGCACCTGCATGCACGGGGCCTGAACCACGGCGACCTGTATGCCCACAACATCCTCTGCGCAGCGGACGGTGACTGCCTGCTCGGGGACTTCGGCGCGGCGTCGTTCCACTCGCTGGCTGCAGGCGCGGCTGGCGAGGCCATCGAGCGCCTGGAGGTTCGCGCCTTCGGCATTCTCATCGACGAACTGCTGGACCGCTGCGAAGAAGACGAGACCCGACTGCGCGCCCTGGCCGAGCACTGCCAGCAAGCGGATGTACAGCGACGCCCGGCGTTCGCACAGGTGCTCGAGGCGCTGCACAGGCATTGAGGGTACGCTGGGGCGCCCAGCCCCCCTGGACCATTTACCCGCCCCAATCCAGTGCAAAGCCCCTAGAATGGCTCACTGACCCCACAGCCGAGCACTCAATGGACATCGATCAGGCCCGTACTTTCCTGGAAATCGTGCGTTGCGGCAGCCTGGTGGCCGCCGCCGAGCGCCTGTTCGTCTCACAGACCGCCATTTCGGCGCGGGTGCAGCGCCTGGAACAACAACTCGGCTGTCAGCTGTTCGTGCGCAGCCGCAACGGCGCCAGCTTGACCGGCGACGGCGAGGCCTTCGTCACCTACGCCAACCAACTGGTACAGACCTGGGAAGCGGCACGCCGTGACCTGCCGCTGCCACAAGGCTGCCAGAAGGTGCTGCACCTGGGGGGCGAGGTGAGCCTGGGCAATCCGCTGATGCTCGATTGGGTCAGCGCACTGCATCGGGCCCTGCCCGACCAGGCGATCCGCAGCGAAGTGAGCGAGGGCGAGGCGTTGTTGCGCAAGGTAGAGATGGGCTTGCTGGATGCGGCGCTGGTCTATCAACCGACCTACGGCCCAGGGTTGCAGATCGAACAGTTGATGGAAGAAAAGCTGATTCGCATCCGTCGCGTCGATCTGCCCGAGCCGTACATCTATATCGACTGGGGCGAAGCCTTCCGACGCCAGCACGACGCGGCCCTGCCCCACTGCGCGCGGCCGGCGCTGAGCTTCAACCTAGGCCCCCTGGCGCTGCAGTTCATCCTCGACCAGGGCGGCAGCGGCTATTTCCGTACCCGTGTGGTGCAGGCCTATCTGGATAGTGGCGTGCTAGAGCGCGTGCCACAGGCGCCGGAGTTCACCTACCCGACATTCCTGGTATATGCCCGCGAGCGTGACAGCGAAGCGCTGCAGCAGGCGCTCGCGGTGCTGCGCCGTCAGGTGGCCGACGGCGCCAGCGACTGGTCACAACGCTGGGACCCGCTGGTCTGAGCGCTGCGTTGCCGCGTTGAGCAGATGACGTTTCAGGCCGGCGATAAGGTCGGTCTGGGTGATCACTCCTACCAGTTGCTCGCCGTCCAGCACCGGCAAGCAATGCAACCCGTGCTCGCTGAGCAGCGGCAGCAGTCGCTCCAATGGATGTTCGCTACCTACACTGACCACTTGGCGGCTCATGACCTGTGCCATGCGTGTCGACGGGCGATGGAACAGGGCTCGCCAACTGAAGCGCCCCTGTGCCATCGCCGGGCCGACCAGGTCGCTGAGGCTGACGATACCGACCAGACGCCCGTGCTCCAGCACCGGAAGCGTCTTCAGGTGATGGCTGGCGAGCATCTTCCAGGCCTGTTCCAGGGTCGTGTCCGGCGAGGCGAACTGTACGTCGCGGGACATCACCGCAGACGCCGTGATCCCGCCCAGGCTGCGCTGCAGGGCGTGCTGCTCGGTGGCCAGGATGATACGTTCGAGCTCATCGCGGGTGACGTCGACGAACTCGCCCAGCTCCTCCAGTGCCAGATCCAGGTCTTCTCCACTGATGCCGACGCGTGCACTGGGCAGTGGATCATGGGTGTGATGCGGGTCTTTGCGCGGTACTGCGCCCTTGGGGTAACGCACGCCGGTCAGGCGATTGTAGAGCACCGCCACCGCCACCAGGATCAACGCGTTGAGCAGCACCGGCTCGAGCAAATGGTCGCCCATTGCTACCAGCCCAGGGTCAGCCAGCACCACGCTGGCCGCCACGCCGCCGCCCGGAGGATGCAGGCAACGCAACCAGCACATCAACAGCAGCGAGCCCCCCAGGGCCGCTGCGGCTACCCAGAGCTCGCTGCCCAGGCCCTGGCGCATCGCCAGCCCGAGGATCCCGGCCAGGGCATAGCTGCCGAGTACCGGCCAGGGCTGCGCCAGTGGGCCGGAATGCACGGCGAACACCAGTACCGCCGAGGCGGCCAGCGGGCCAAGCAGGTGCAAGGCGATGGAGGGGCCGTAGGCCATGCTGCACAGCCATCCGGCGAGGAACAGGCCCAGCAGCGCGCCGACAGCGGCACGCAGCCATTCCCGTAGAGAAGTATTCAAAGGCGCCGGCAACAGGCGCTGCAGACGGTTTTCAGGACGCGAGGCAGGCATCGAATCAGGTGCAATCGTACTGGGTGATTTAAAAAGAAAGCCCAGCCGAGAGGGTCTGGGCCCTGCATTACCAAGGCAATGACAATTGGCTCCGTCCGTGGAGAGATGGAAACCGGAGGGTTCCGTGGTGGGGATTGTGCCGAGCGCACCATTTTGGTGCCAATTCAAAAAAATGCGCCTGGACTGCAATTTTTTTGCAGGATCTGCTCCTTGATCGATCACTCAAGGGCCGCGAAACCTGTCAGCGCCCCTTGCGTGGTAACTCAATGCTGACGCGCAGCCCGCCCAGCGGGCTCTCGAGCAAGGTGATCCGCCCCTCCCAGGCCTCGACGATATCCCGCACGATCCCCAACCCCAGGCCATGCCCGTCCACCTGCTCGTCGAGCCGCAACCCGCGCTCCAGTACCTGCTCCCGTGCCTCACCGGGAATCCCTGGCCCGTCGTCGTCGACCCATAGCCGGTAACCCTCGGCAGTTGCCTCGATACCCAGGCGCACTTCGCTGTCAGCCCATTTGCAGGCGTTGTCCAGCAGGTTGCCCAGCAGCTCCAGCAAGTCCTCGCGATCCCAGGGCAGCAGCAACCCCGGTGGTACATCACGCGCCAGCAGCAGCCCCTCGCCATGGATCATGCCAAGTGTGCAGAGCAGCCCGGGGAGCTCCGCGTCGCAGTCGAACTGCGCGCCCGGCAAGGCATCACCCGCCAGCCGCGCACGGTTCAATTCGCGGGCCAGGCGCTGCTGGATCTGCTCCAGTTGCTCGCGCAGTTGCGCCTGCACCTCGGGCAGATCGCGCAGGCGTTCGCTCGACGCCAGGCTCAGCAGCACCGCCAGCGGGGTCTTCAGGGCGTGGCCGAGGTTACCTAGTGCATTGCGTGAACGACGCAGGCTGTCTTCAGTGTGCACCAGCAGGTGGTTGACCTGATCCACCAGCGGTTGCAGTTCGCTGGGCACTTGGGCATCGAGCTGGGAGCGCTGCCCCTGTTGCAACTGGGCGATCTGCTGGCGAGCGCGCTCCAGCGGCCGCAGAGAGCGGGTCACGGTGATGCGCTGCAGGATCAGGATCAACAGCAGCGCCAGCACACCCATGCCCAGACCGATCTGCTGCAAGCGCCTGAAACCCTCGCGCACGGGCGAGTAATCCTGAGCGACGCTGATCGAGATATCCTGGCCAAGGCGTCGGTAATCACCGCGATAGGCCAACAGTTGCTGGCCTTCCGGGCCCAGCTCATGGCCATCTTCAAGCCCCGGGCGCGCGAGCTTGGGCATGTCCAGGTCCCACAGCGAGCGGGAGCGCCAGGTGCCCTGGTCGAAATCGATGCGAAAGTAATACCCTGAAAACGGCCGTTGATAGGCCGCCGAGATACGCCGCTCGTCCAGTTGCAGACCGCTGGGGCCCCGGACCAGCGCCACCAGCAGGTTCTCGCTCTCCTTGCGCAACCCGGCTTCGAGATAGCGCTGCAACCCGGCCTCGAACAACCACAGGGTCACCTGCGCCACCGCCACGCCGACCACCACCAGCACGGCCACCAGGCCGAGGCTCAGGCGTGTCTGGATCGACTTCACCCGTTGCTGCTCCCGGCGTAGACATAGCCCTGGCCGCGACGGGTCTCGATCACGCTGCGCCCCAGCTTGCGCCGCAGGTGATTGACGTGCACCTCGAGCACGTTGGAGTCACGCTCGGTTTCCCCGTCGTAAAGATGCTCGGCCAGGTGGCTCTTGGACAGGACCTGCTGCGGGTGCAGCATGAAATAGCGCAGCAGGCGAAACTCGGCGGCGGTCAGCTGCACATCCACCCCCTCGCGCACGACGCACTGGCGCCCTTCGTCCAGGTGCAGGCCCGCCGCCTCCAGGCGCGGCTGATTGGCCAGGCCACGGGCACGGCGCAGCAGGGCCTGGATGCGCAGTTGCAGTTCTTCGGGGTGGAAGGGTTTGGTGAGATAGTCGTCGGCTCCGGCCTTCAGTCCTTCGATGCGTTCGGCCCAGGAACCGCGAGCGGTGAGGATGAGCACGGGGATGGACAACGCAGCGGCACGCCATTGCGTCAGTACCTCCAACCCCGGCAGACCGGGCAGACCGAGGTCGAGGATGATCAGGTCATAGGGCTCACTCTGCCCCTGGTAGACCGCATCACGACCGTCGGTCAGCCAGTCCACGGCATAGCCCTGGCGTTGCAGGCTGGCGATCAATTCGTCGGCCAGAGGCACATTGTCCTCGACAAGCAACAGGCGCATTCAGTCGTCTTCCTCGTCCTTGATCAAAACGCCGCTACGGGCGTCGTACTTGATTTCACGCACCACACCGGCCGGGGTCAGCAGCTCGACCTCGTACTCGTAACGGCCGTGCTTCTCTTCCAGCTCGGCCTCCAGCAGGCGCGCCCCGGGGTAACGCCCCAGGGCTGCCTCGAGCAGTTGCTCAAGCGGGAGGATGATGCCCTGCTGACGCAGTTCCAGGGCTTCGTCCTGGTCCAAATCGCGGGCGGTCGCCGGCGAGCAGGCGACCCATAATGCCAGTGCCAGGCAGGGCACCGCTCGCGGCAGCGTGTTCATCAGTTGTCTCGTTCGTCCTTCAGCACTTCACCGGTCTTGGCATCCAGGGCCACGTCCCATTCGACGTTCTGCGCATCGCGCAGTTCGACCTTGTAGACGTAGCGGCCGTATTCGTCTTCAAGCTCCGAGTCGGTGACGGTCGAGCCGGGATGCTTGGCCACGGCGGCGGCCTTGAGTTCATCCAGCGACTTGATGGTCTTGGCATTCACCAGTTTGACCACTTCGTCGGGCTGCACGTCCTTGGCGAAGGCGGCAGTGGCACCGAAGGTCAGGGCGGCGGCGGTGAACAGGGCAGTCAACGTTTTCATAGTGTCTCTCCATCGAGGTGCGTATGTTGTCTACGGGGTTAAGATTAACCACCGGTCCTTAACTCAACCTGAAAACAGCTGGCGACATGATAGCGCCGTTCGCAGCCTCCGAGCGCCTGTCGAACCCCATTTGCCTATAATGCGCACCTGCCCTTCAAGAGACAGCCATGAGCGCCATCCACATCAAGTACCCCGCCCTGACCTTCAAGGCCGGCCGACGCGCCCTGGCACAGATCCGCGAGCGCGGCCTGCGGGCTGTCGATGTCGGGGTACTGCCGGGCGCGGCCGGCGGCCCCAAGCCGCTGGGTATACAGGGCCTGGACCTGGCATTGTTCGGCCAGTTGCTGCCGTCGGCACCGCGGCAGCGCTCGCTGATCGGCGCCTCGATCGGCTCCTGGCGCTTTGCCAGCGCCTGCCTGGACGACCCCGTGGCCGGTCTGCGGCGCCTGGGCGAACTGTACACCGAGCAGGATTTCGCCAAGGGCGTGACCCCTGCGCAGATCAGCCAGAGCTGCCAGCGCATGCTCGACGATCTGCTGCAGGGCCGTGACGACCAGATCCTGGCCAATGCGCACTATCGCCTGAATATCCTGGTGGTGAAGAGCCATGGCCAGCTTGCCCATGATCACCCCGCGCGGCTGGGCATGGGCCTGTCCTCGGTGATTGCCAGCAATCTGCTCGGGCGCTCGCGGCTGGCCCGCCACTTCGAACGCATCATCCTGCATGACAGCCGTAGCGCACCACCGCTGGACGCACTGACCGACTTTCCCTCGCGCTGCCTGCCCCTGGACCTGGGCAACCTGCGCCAGGCGCTGCTCGCGTCGGGCTCGATCCCGATGGTGATGGAGGGCGTGCGCGATATTCCCGGCGCTGGCAACGGCACCTACCGTGACGGCGGCCTGCTGGACTACCACCTCGACCTGCCCTATCGAGGCGACGACCTGGTGCTCTATCCGCACTTCACCGACAAGGTCGTGCCCGGCTGGTTCGACAAGGCCCTGCCCTGGCGTCGCGGCGATGCCACACGCCTGCACAATGTGCTGCTGATGACCCCATCGCCGCATTACCTGGCCGCCCTGCCCTATGGCAAGCTGCCGGACCGCAACGACTTCAAGCGTTTCATGGGGGATGCGCCGACACGCAAGCGCTATTGGTACAAGGCCATCGCCGAAAGCCAGCGCCTGGGCGACGAGCTGCTGGAACTGGTCGCCACCGGGCGGCTGCATGAACGGTTGCAAGCCTTGTAGCAAGCATGCTGGTAGACTGCGCGCATTCTTGATTCACACAGAGTTCTGCCAGCGTGGAAATTTTCAAAGATTCCACGATGGGCTCCCGCCAAAAACCGACAAGTCACGACAGCAGTTAGGCGCCCGCATGGCGCAACTGAGCACAAAACGTGTTATGACCTGGCTGCGCGTGCTGGCATGAACACCTGGCCGCCTCGCCGGCGCCGTTCTGCTGATCCAGCTGGGTATCGCCATCGGCACCTGGGCCGCCACCAGCCCCTTCCGGCCACTGGTCGATGCTCAGCAGGACCAGGTCACCCAGCGCACTACACCTCGCCGGGGTTGTGCGCCCCTCGCCCAGAGATGGTTCCGGCATGCCTCGTCCGATCGCGCCCTTCGCACTGCAACCCGCCGACGTTGTTACGCTTCAAGGTTGGCTGCGAATGAATACGCTGGCGCAGAGCCTTGCGCAGCGGGCTGCAGATATTGCTTTTGCTCAATGATGGGGGACGTCCATTGCCATCTGGGGGCAGTTGCAGATCACGACACCGACCGTGTTCAGTGGCCAAAGCGCTATCTGGAGACGGGCACGGAGAGCCTGAGCGACCTGCCGCGCAGCGGCCAGCCTTTGAAGCTGGGCGCTGAGAAGGTGATTGATGTGGACGGGCTCTACCTGAGCCCTCCGGACAACGCCATGGTGCTGTGTGTTGACGAAAAAACTTAGTTCCAAGCACTGGATTCTACCCAGCCAATGCTGCAACTTCGGGCTGGGCAGGCCGAGCGACGACCCCATGATTCCAAGCGCCATGGCACGGCGAGCCTGCCGAGTTGGATCTCCATGTGATCCAGGACAACGGTTCAACCCACAAAACCGCAGCGAACAGGGCCTGGCTGGAAAAACATCCACGTTTCAAGCTGCACTTCACGCCGACCAGTGCGTCCTGGCTGAACGCGGTGGAAGGCTGGTTTTCACGGCTGGAGAGACGCGCGCTGTATCGAGGTGTCTTCACCAGTGCACTGACTTGAAAGTCGCGATCCGCCAGTTCATCACTGCTCATAACGAACATTCAGCCAAGTCGTTCAAATGGACAAAAACCGCAGCGGCCACCATCAGCTCGGTACATATGCCAAAGCTGAGCGTGATCAAAAATAAGCTAATGAATTAAGCGCTCAGGACGCTAGCGCGAGAGATGCGGAAACAATCTTTGCGCACATACCCTCCTCCAGAAATCGGCGAGGCTAGGGTCTGTATGAAAAGCCTTGAGACGAAGGTCAGGCAAGGCGAAAACTGCCGAGGAACGGTCGTATTCGCGCTCGACTTTACGGGTTGAAAAGAGCATTCCGACCGGGCTGGCACACCAGGCTGTTTTCAACGCAGCATCACCGAGTATCACGGTTTTCTTACTGCGCCTAGCAACTGCTTGCCCCCATCAACCCTGGAGCGACATCCAAAAACCTCCACATTTAAGATGCGTCTTATAGCGCCCGGCCCGCCCTCAGCCTATGACTTAAAGGGCACACGTTCTCCACCCTCCACTAGCGACGATCGATTCCCTTCCTTGAAAAGGCACCTTTATGAGTGGCACGCACACTAAATCACAACATGCGTTTATCGTTAAAACACTTCACGATGTTGAGCAAGAATTAATCAAGCACGTCATGACATCAATCCATGACGCTGAGTCAGCCGCCAATGCCAAATTCAAAGCCGAGAATATACGATTCGATCATCACTCGCCCGCCAATGCCGAATACTTGATGCTCGTTATTTTCGCATTCCTCTTTGATCGTCTTCATGGCGGCGATCGCGCCGCTGGAAAACTCATATTGAAAATGGAGGCCAATCGCCTGGGAGTAAGCACCGATCTCTCCCAGGACACGATCCAGGAGTAAAACCCCATGACCGCGACAACGTGAGGTAGCCAGGGCCGCTGCGCTGCACTCTGCGGCCGGCGCTGCGCCCCCATGGCACAAGTTCCTCGCCAACATTCGCGAGAACGACGCCATCGCCCACGTAGTGCGCTGCTTCGAAGACGAGAACATGATCCACGCCTCCAACAACGTCGATCCCAAGCACGACGCTCAGGCGCCTCCGCTGGCAACGCTTTACGCCGCCAAGCTCAGCGTATTCAGGACTGCCCTGATTAGCCTTTCGCCACTCCCGTCACCTGCTTCATGCGCTCGCTGGCCGGTGCCGGGCGCCCACAGAAGTACCCCTGCACATGCGAACACCCTTCGGCCACCAGCCTTTCCAGTTGCTCTGCAGACTCTACCCCCTCGGCAGTGATATTGATCATCAGGCTTCTGGCAAGCTCGGTGATCGCGCGGATGATCGACAGGGCCTCGGCACTTTCACACATATCGTTAACGAACGACTTGTCAATCTTGATCCGGTCGAACGGGAAAGCACGCAGGTAACCCAGCGACGAGTAGCCAGTGCCAAAATCGTCGAGGGCAATCCCTACCCCAAGGTCTTTCAGCTCGCGCAGAACCCGCGCATTTTCGTCAGTCTGGCCCAGCAGTACCGACTCGGTAATTTCCAGTTCCAGCCGCTGCGGGGCCAGCCCGGAGTCCGACAGTGCCAGAGCTACAGTGCGTATAAGCCCGGCATTCTTGAATTGCACAGGGGACAAGTTAACCGAGACACTCTCCTGCCCCTCCCAGGTAACAGCCTCCTGACAGGCAAGGTTCAAGGCCCGGGCACCAAGCTCGTGGATGAGCCCGGTCTCCTCGGCTACCGGAATGAAATCCATTGGCATGATCATGCCGCGGCTCGGGTGTTCCCAGCGCATCAGCGCCTCATAGCCAGAAATTGTGTTGCTCTGCAGATCCATGATCGGTTGGTAGTGCAACTGCAACTGCCCCTGGTGCAACGCCTTACGCAGGTCGGTTTCGACCAGGCGGCGCTTGTGCGCGGCGTCATAAAGTCCAACGTTGAAGCATTCATAGCGGTTACGGCCATTTCGTTTGGCTTCGTAGAGGGCCATGTCAGCGTAACTGAGCAGCTGCTCAGCGCTACCATGATCCTCAGGCGCGCAAGCAATACCAATGCTCATGCCGACAGAGAACTGATGACCTTCGATATGGAAAGGCGGCTCGATCACTTCGATCAGACGCTGTGCCGCAGCGCGGGCTGACTCTGAGGAATCCAGTTCCGCAAGGACCACCGCAAACTCATCTCCGCCCAGCCGGGCTAGCGTGTCCGCATCGCGCAGCTCATCGCGCAAGCGCTTGCCCAAGGCTCGCAGCAGCTTGTCGCCGAAGCCATGACCAAACGAGTCGTTGATATTCTTGAAGTTATCGAGGTCCAGGCACAGTATCGCTGTGAGCCTGCCGCTCCCTGCCCCCTGAGCGAGCGCCTTCTCGAGGCGCTCGTTGAACAATGTGCGGTTGGGCAGTCCAGTGAGCGCATCATGGTGAGCCATGTGGTGTATCTGCGCGTGCGCGGCAAGCTCGTCGGTTGCATCCTCGGCAATGAAAAGGACGTAGTCTGCCTGCTTGCCCATGTTCTGACTCAGGAGCGCGCGGCTTCTCAATGTGCGCCAACCGATGGCCGTCTGTACGCGGGTCTCGGCGGCGTAGCCCTTGACCGTGCAGGCCCCCCGCGTCAATTGCTCTTCTAGAAACTCAGCCGCGCCCGGCAATGCACACTCCTGTGGCAACCGCCCCACAAGTTGCGCATTTACCCCGCTGAAAAGCCGATCTGCATGCTTGTTGGCCAACAGCACACGTCGGCTAGCGAGGTCCTGGACGATGACGCAGGCGGGGATATTAGCGATCACAGAGTCGAGAAACTGCGAGAGGTTGCCCATTTCTTGACTGTACTGCTCGGCTAACTGCTTGGCCTGCAGCACTTCCAACTCACTACGATAGCGCTCAGAGATATCCCGGGTGATCTTCGCAAACCCCACCAGTACCCCATCATCGTCCCGTACTGCTTCGATCACGACATGTGCGCGCAGAAAGCTGCCATCTTTGCGTAAACGCCAGCAATTATCCTCGAATCTGCCAAAAAGACGGGCATGTTCAAGATTGGCTGCCGGCACGCCATCAGTGCGATCCGCCTCGGTGAAGAACATCGAATAATGCTTTCCGACCACCTCACTGGCTTCATAACCCTTTGCACGCTGCGCGCCGGGGTTCCAGTTAGCGACCACTCCGTTGGGCAAGAGCAAATAGATCGCGTAGTCCACCACACTTTGCACCAGCAGCCGATACATCACATCAGAACTAGCATCCATCAACATACAGTACCCCCAGCACAGCGAGAACATTTCCAAAAGCTGGCTTCATGATGGTGTGTGAAAAGGCTTTTAGAGGGCGCTCGCGCGCCCTCCCTGTGACCATCCATGACGAAGTCACGCCGTTCTGGCTTGTCGAACACGACTGTCCGCCCACGGCCCGCACATCGCTGCCGCCGGATGACTGGCTGGGCTTTCTTTGCGCGCGACGCCTGTGCGCTTCTGGATGGGTACTGCTGAAGGTTCTCGCAGCATGTCGAGCGTCGGCAGATCCACTTTGAGCAGGCGCGCAGCGGTACTGCCGGCGATCGTCGCGTTGCTCTGGGTGGGTGAAGCGTATGCGAGTTGGCCCGCCAGGTTCATCACCAGACAGTCGCGAGCGTATACGCCCCCCCACAAATGATAAATTGCAGCAACCAGCCCCCGCAGCCGAAAAGGCAGGCGCCAGCGAGCGCGCAAGGCCGAGCCGAATGGCGCGCCATAACGGTTTAGCGACACCTGCACCATGTCGTCGTCCAGTTCGCCACCCAGTGTGCGCCATTGCTGCAAGCTTCGAATCACCGCAAGATCACCCAAGCAATGCAGCAGACCTGCGTAATAGCAACGCGCTTGGTCTACGTTCAACATGCCCGCCAAGGTGTGGGCGAACTCGGCAACCTGCAGCGACAGGTTCAGAAAATGCTCAGCGTGCCGCGCCAACAGCGGATCGCTCAGGCGCGCGCTACGTTTCAGTTCCAGCCCCATGATCAGGCTCAGACTCTGGGCACTGCCCAGTCTGTTCAATGCCTGCGGCAAGGTCTGCACAGAGCCATCACAGTGTGCTTCCGCACTGTTGGCGGCGGCGATGAGCACTGCAGTTAGCTGCGGGTCCTGGCACAACTGCTGCTCGAGCCTGCCCAAGTCCAGCTCCTGGGCATCTGACGTATTGAGCACGAGCCTACTCACATCGGCAAACAGCGGACCACCATCGGTACTTGCGCGGCGCTGGTCCAGAAAGACCGATAGGCTGACGCCGGGCTGCACCGCAGGTGTCGAGCAGCCAATCTGCCGGCCGACTTCAAGCAAAAGCCCCTCGAGGCGTATGCGCAAGCTGTCCAGGTTAAGGGGTTTACCCAGGTAAGCGGTGGGACTGTACGGCAGCGCTTCGCGCACGCTGGCAACATCAACATGCTCGCTCATGAGAATGAACGGCAACTGCGGTTTGTCACTATTACCGCGCACATTCCGCAGCAGATCCAGGCCGCTGATACCCGCCAGCTCTCGCCCTGCGATGATCACATCTGGATCCGTCGAAAATGCCGCAAGGGCTTGAGCGCCATCCTCACAAATCTCCAGATGAGCATCGCCGCGAATGCTAAGCAGCATTTGCCGCAGCATATCTCGCACCGAAGGATCGCCTTCTGCGATAAGAATTCGTGGAGCGAGGTCATCTTTAGCGTTCATTGGTAACTCTCAAGTGTCCGAGCACGTCATCCAGTAGTTCAAGACATCCATCAGAAAGTCGCGATGCCTGTTGTCCTGAGTGGAAACCTGCCCTGCACCGAGGGAAGCAGGACCATGCTTGTGCGGGGTAAGCGGCAAGGAAAGCGTGACTGACGCTTTACCTGGCTGGAGGCCTGAAAATGAGGAGCGCGCGGCAAAACTGAATGGCTAGTGGATAGCCTAAGCAAGATGGCCCTTAGGCAACATAAGAAGGATCTTAAACTCCAAAAAAACGAGAATTCCACGAGATAGCGCTGTCAATCACGCGAAGAAACGTTTAAGCATCGTAAGACAGCAGCTTTGCGCACCGGTTCTGCGACGGCGTCCAGATCATGCTTTGAGCCAAGAGCAGCAGCTGAAGAGCGTCGCGGGCTGCGCGACAAATGTGCCTGGATGCCAGGCATGAATCTGAACAGTATGGGTTTAAAGCTTCACGATGCAGGCTACCGCAAGCAGGTGGCGCCAAGATCCTGCCCCTGATGTACATGGTCTACCTGATCTGTTAGGCACCTAGGTGAGCCGATTCATTGCCGTGATGCACGGATGGCACGTTGAGAGTAAAGGCTTCGATGCCCCTGAGCTAACCGGTGGTCAGGCAGCGCTACGCCTGCTGCGGATGCCGTGGGCATATCGACCCTGCGCAGCGCTACCAACTGGTGGCTGGCGGGTCGAAGCTGAGTACCAGGCATATGGAAAAGCCAAAAAGGCCCGGCTCATGGCTCGCACCGAAGAGGCTGCCAGGGCGCTCAAGGTCCGGCACCATTTTTTGGCCTGAGGAGGCTCAAATGGCACACACAGAAGGAATTGATCGTCTGCTTCGCCTGCCGGACGTGCTCCGGATCACTGGCATGGGTCGCAACACGGTGTACACACGAATAAAGGAAGGCACCTTCCCAAAACAGGTTAAGATAGGGCCGAAATCCGTTGCTTGGCGCCAGTCTGAATCAACGAATGGATGGCCTCGCTGAACCCCAGCAGCGACCAATCAGTACATTGATCAGTACACCCAGACGCAAGATCAAGCTCAAGCCCTTACCCCACAAGCTTTACAGGTCCACTAGTGGAAATTTTCAAAGAGTTCACCTTCGAGTCCGCTCACCGCCTGCCCAACGTCCCCGAAGGACACAAATGCGGTCGCCTGCACGGCCATTCGTTCAAGGTCGCCCTGCACCTGACCGGCCCGCTCGACCCGCACACCGGCTGGATCCGTGACTTCGCCGAGGTCAAGGCGATCTTCAAGCCGATCTACGAACGGCTCGACCACAACTACCTGAACGACATTCCCGGCCTGGAAAACCCCACCAGCGAAGTCATCGCCAAGTGGATCTGGGAACAGGTCAAGCCGCTGCTGCCGGAGCTGTCGAAAGTGCGTATCCATGAGACCTGCACCAGCGGTTGCGAATACACCGGCGACTGAACCTGCCAGCGTCTGCCCGTGCGAGAGCAGCCTTGTGCTGCTCCCGCACAGGTGCTAACCGATGGCATCGCGTAGAAAGCTCGGGGCGATGTAGCGCTGGTAGTGCGCCTCCGACAACAGGAAGAACTCCCGGTCGATGGCATCGCGCAACTGCGGCAGCTCCCAATCGCGGAACTCCGGCAGCAGGGCCATGCCGTAGGCTTCCAGGTCACGGATCATACGGGCACCGCGGGCGATCAACTGGTAGGCCCAGCAGTATTCGGACTGGTGTGCAAGAAAGCGGATCGAGCGCTGTTCGAGCTGCTCGCGCAAACGGTCTTTGTCGAACACTTCAAGCTTGGCCATCATCACCTGCACCAGCAACTGCTCCAGGCGCAGCCAGACTGCACGCTTCTGCTCCTCGTCATAACCGTTCCAATTGATCACTTCATGGTGAAAGCGCTTGCAGCCACGGCAGACGGTGTCTCCGTAGACAGTTGAGCAAAGGCCGACGCAAGGGGTCTTGATGGACTGATTGGACATGGAAAAACAACGGCTTGGCGGTGGAACACGGCTTCATGTTAGCCCTTTGTCTAACCGGGGTCACTCGTTAAAGTCATCGTCGGCAACTTACCTTCCGTGCTTTTTTGCCGTAGAATCACCCCGCCTTTTCAAGGCAACAATGTCCGTTGGAAGCTGTTTTCAAAGCGTCACGAGCACAGTTCATCCGGTAGAACGGTGTTGGCCCAGGTCATGCCCCCTCGCATGACCCGCGCCAACCCCTCATCAACGCTCCGTTCTACAGGCGTAAAACTTTGAAAGCAGCTTCTGTAAGGATTCTCTGCGACCCTGGCTGGACGGCTCAAAAAGCCGTGATCCGCGCATGGGTGCAGGGAATGCTGGATGAGCGTCCCGGACTCCCTTTAGGGACCACTGATGAGGGTAATAACTGTGCTTGAAGCCTACCGCAAACACATCGAAGAGCGTGCCGCCCTGGGTATCGTGCCCCAGCCGCTGAACGCCGAACAAACTGCAGGCCTGGTCGAGCTGCTGAAAAACCCGCCGGCCGGCGAAGAAGCCTTCCTCGTAGACCTGATCACCAACCGCGTTCCGCCAGGAGTCGACGAAGCTGCCTACGTCAAGGCCGCGTTCCTCTCCGCTGTCGCCAAGGGCGAAGCCAAGTCGCCACTGATCGACCGCAAGCACGCCACTGAACTGCTGGGCACCATGCAGGGCGGCTACAACATCGAGACGCTGGTCGCGCTGCTGGACGACGCCGAACTGGGCGCCGTCGCGGGCGAACAGCTCAAGCACACCCTGCTGATGTTCGATGCCTTCCACGACGTGGCCGAAAAAGCCAAGGCCGGCAACGTACACGCCAAGGCCGTCCTGGAGTCCTGGGCTGCCGGCGAGTGGTTCACCTCGCGCCCAGCCATCGCCGACAAGTACACCCTGACCGTATTCAAGGTGCCAGGCGAAACCAACACCGATGACCTGTCCCCTGCCCCGGACGCCTGGTCGCGCCCTGACATCCCACTGCACGCCCTGGCCATGCTGAAGATGGCCCGCGACGGCATCGAGCCTTCGCAGCCAGGTTCGGTCGGCCCACTGGCCCAGATCGAAGCGGTCAAGGCCAAGGGCTTCCCGGTTGCCTACGTCGGTGACGTGGTCGGCACCGGCTCCTCGCGTAAATCCGCCACCAACTCGGTGCTGTGGTTCTTCGGCGACGACATCCCGTACGTGCCGAACAAGCGCGCCGGTGGTTTCTGCTTCGGCACCAAGATCGCCCCGATCTTCTACAACACCATGGAAGACGCCGGCGCCCTGCCGATCGAATTCGACTGCACCAACCTGGCCATGGGCGATGTCATCGACGTCTACCCGTTCAAAGGTGAAGTCAAGCGTCACGACAGCGGCGAGCTGGTCACCACCTTCGAACTGAAAACCGAAGTGCTGCTGGACGAAGTCCGCGCTGGCGGCCGTATCCCACTGATCGTCGGCCGTGGCCTGACCGAAAAAGCCCGTGCCGAACTGGGCCTGGGTGCTTCGGACCTGTTCAAGAAACCAGAACAGCCTGCCGACACCGGCAAGGGCTTCACCCTGGCACAGAAGATGGTCGGTCGCGCTTGCGGCCTGCCGGAAGGCCAAGGCGTACGCCCGGGCGCCTACTGCGAACCGAAGATGACCACCGTCGGTTCCCAGGACACCACCGGCCCGATGACCCGTGACGAGCTGAAGGACCTGGCATGCCTGGGCTTCTCCGCCGACCTGGTCATGCAGTCGTTCTGCCACACCGCGGCCTACCCGAAACCGATCGACGTCAACACCCACCACACCCTGCCGGATTTCATCCGCACCCGTGGCGGCGTGTCCCTGCGTCCAGGCGACGGCATCATCCACAGCTGGCTGAACCGCATGCTGCTGCCTGACACCGTCGGCACCGGTGGCGACTCGCACACCCGCTTCCCGATCGGCATCTCGTTCCCGGCCGGTTCCGGCCTGGTCGCCTTCGCCGCTGCCACCGGCGTCATGCCGCTGGACATGCCGGAGTCGGTACTGGTGCGCTTCAAGGGCAAGCTGCAACCGGGCATCACCCTGCGCGACCTGGTCCACGCCATCCCTTACTACGCCATCCAGAAGGGCCTGCTGACCGTCGAGAAGAAAGGCAAGAAGAACGCCTTCTCCGGCCGCATCCTGGAAATCGAAGGCCTGGACGAGCTGACCGTCGAGCAGGCGTTCGAGCTGTCCGACGCCTCGGCCGAGCGCTCGGCTGCCGGTTGCACCATCAAGCTGCCGGAAAAGGCCATCGCCGAGTACCTGCAGTCGAACATCACCCTGCTGCGCTGGATGATCAGCGAAGGCTACGGCGACGCTCGCACCATGGAGCGCCGTGCACAGGCGATGGAAGCCTGGCTGGCCAACCCTGAGCTGCTGTCGGCCGACGCCGATGCCGAATACGCCGAGATCATCGAAATCGACCTGGCCGACGTCAAGGAGCCTGTGCTCTGCGCGCCGAACGACCCGGACGACGCCCGCCTGCTGTCGCAGGTACAAGGCGAGAAGATCGACGAAGTGTTCATCGGTTCGTGCATGACCAACATCGGTCACTTCCGCGCTGCCGGCAAGCTGCTGGACAAGGTCAAGGGCGGTATCCCGACCCGTCTGTGGCTGGCGCCGCCAACCAAGATGGACGCCCACCAGCTGACCGAGGAAGGCTACTACGGCATCTACGGCAAGGCTGGCGCGCGCATGGAAATGCCAGGCTGCTCGCTGTGCATGGGTAACCAGGCACGTGTGCAGACCGGTTCGACCGTGGTCTCCACCTCGACCCGTAACTTCCCGAACCGTCTGGGCGATGCCACCAACGTCTACCTGGCGTCGGCGGAGCTGGCTGCAGTCGCATCGATCCTCGGCAAGCTGCCGACCGTCGAAGAGTACCTGCAGTACGCCAAGGATATCGACAGCATGGCTGCCGACGTCTACCGCTACCTGAGCTTCGACCAGATCGCCGAGTTCCGTGAAGCGGCGGCCAACGCCAAGATCCCGGTGGTTCAGGCGTAAGCCGAGCAGTCGGTTGTAAATGAAAAGCCCCGGTAGAAATACCGGGGCTTTTTCGTGGCTGGGCGATTGTGGAGTGAGTGGAGGCCCTATTGCCAAACCCAGGGTTAGAAGGCGTCGCCAGGCACCCTCACCCACCCTTCCATCAACACCCGCGCACTGCGGCTCATGATGGCCTTGGTCACCGTCCACTGTCCGTCTATCTGCTGCGCCTCGGCGCCCACCCGCAGGGTGCCGGACGGGTGACCGAAACGCACCGCACTGCGTTCGCCGCCACCTGCGGCAAGATTGACCAACGTACCCGGAATCGCTGCAGCCGTGCCGATAGCCACCGCCGCCGTCCCCATCATGGCGTGATGCAGCTTGCCCATCGACAGCGCCCGCACCACCAGGTCGATATCGCCAGCCGCCACGGCCTTACCGCTGGAAGCGGTGTAAGACGTAGCGGGCGCGACGAAAGCGACCTTTGGCGTGTGCTGGCGGCCAGCGGCCTGATCGATGTGCTCGATCAGCCCCATGCGCACCGCACCATGGGCGCGAATGGTCTCGAAACGCGCCAGCGCGGCGGCATCGCCATTGATCGCATCCTGAAGCTCGGTACCGGTGTAACCGATGTCGGCGGCATTGACGAAGATGGTCGGGATGCCGGCATTGATCAGGGTCGCCTTGAACGTGCCGACACCCGGCACCTCGAGGTCGTCAACCAGGTTGCCGGTAGGGAACATCGCCCCACTGCCCTCGCCGTCTTCATCGGCTGCAGGGTCGAGGAACTCCAGTTGCACTTCCGCTGCCGGGAAGGTCACGCCATCGAGCTCGAAGTCGCCGGTTTCCTGCACCTCACCCTCGGTGATCGGCACGTGGGCAACGATGGTCTTGCCGATATTGGCCTGCCAGATGCGCACAGTCGCCATGCCGTTACGCGGAATGCGTGCCGGATCCACCAGGCCACTGGCGATGGCGAACGAACCGACGGCCGCCGACAGGTTGCCGCAGTTGCCGCTCCAGTCGACGAAGGCCTTGTCGATGGCGACCTGGCCGAACAGATAGTCGACATCGTGATCGGCTTTGATGCTTGGCGAAAGAATCACGGTCTTGCTGGTGCTGGAAGTCGCACCGCCCATGCCGTCGATCTGCTTGCCATAGGGGTCGGGGCTGCCGATCACCCGCAACAGCAGGGCATCGCGCGCAGGGCCTGGCACCTGGGCACGCTCGGGGAGGTCTTGCAGGCGGAAGAACACGCCCTTGCTGGTGCCACCACGGATGTAGGTGGCGGGGATTTTCACTTGCGCTACAGATGCCATGAGCACTCATCCTTCAAGGCCCCACACGTCCCCTATGGGAGCGGGCTTGCCCCGCGATGGCGTCAGAACAGACAGCGATATTGCTCCTGCTGACGCAATCGCGGGACAAGCCCGCTCCTACAGGGTGAAGGCGGGGTTCAGGTCATTAGGCCGTCGCTTCGAGGAAGTCCTGGGCAAAGCGCTGCAGCACCCCGCCCGCCTCGTAGATCGACACTTCTTCAGCGGTGTCCAGGCGGCAGGTCACCGGCACTTCGACACGCTCGCCATCGCGGCGGGTCACCACCAGCGTCAGGGTTGCGCGCGGCGTGCGCGCACCGACCACATCGTAGGTCTCGCTGCCGTCCAGGCCCAGGGTCACGCGCGTGGTGCCCGGCTGAAACTCCAGCGGCAACACGCCCATGCCGATCAGGTTGGTGCGGTGGATGCGCTCGAAGCCCTCGGCGACGATCGCCTCGACGCCCGCCAAACGCACGCCCTTGGCCGCCCAGTCCCGCGACGAGCCCTGCCCGTAGTCGGCACCGGCGACGATGATCAGCGGCTGCTTACGCGCCATGTAGGTCTCGATCGCTTCCCACATGCGCGTCACCTTGCCTTCCGGCTCGATGCGCGCCAGCGACCCCTGCTTCACGCTGCCGTCTTCCTTGCGCACCATTTCGTTGAACAGCTTGGGGTTGGCGAAGGTTGCCCGCTGCGCGGTGAGGTGGTCGCCGCGGTGGGTGGCGTAGGAGTTGAAGTCCTCCTCCGGCAGGCCCATCTTCGCCAGGTACTCGCCAGCAGCGCTGTCGAGCATGATGGCGTTCGACGGCGACAGGTGGTCGGTGGTGATGTTGTCCGGCAATACCGCCAGCGGACGCATGCCGCGCAGGGTGCGCTCACCGGCCAGGGCGCCTTCCCAGTAAGGGGGGCG
Organism: Pseudomonas wayambapalatensis; assembly: GCA_014268975.2. Lineage (GTDB taxonomy): Bacteria > Pseudomonadota > Gammaproteobacteria > Pseudomonadales > Pseudomonadaceae > Aquipseudomonas > Aquipseudomonas wayambapalatensis. Next base: position 3,794,846 of record CP077096.1, read on the forward strand.
ACGGATGTAGGTGCTCATCGGGCGCCATTCGTACAGCGGCGCAACCTTCGGCCCCTTGTCTTCCTCGATGGTGAACATCGGGATATACACCTGGCGGAACTGCTCGGGCTTGACCGAGGCACGCACCACTGCGTCGATCTCTTCATCGCTTGGCCAGATATCCTTCAGACGGATCTCCTTGCCGTCGACCACACCGAGCACATCCTTCTCGATATCGAAGCGGATGGTGCCAGCGATGGCGTAGGCCACCACCAGCGGCGGCGACGCCAGGAACGCCTGCTTGGCGTAGGGATGAATGCGCCCGTCGAAGTTACGGTTGCCCGAGAGCACTGCAGTGGCATAGAGATCACGGTCGATGATCTCCTGCTGGATCACCGGGTCCAGTGCGCCAGACATACCGTTGCAGGTGGTGCAGGCGAAGGCAACGATACCGAAGCCCAACTGCTCGAGCTCCTGCTCCAGGCCCGCCTCTTTCAGATACAGCTGCACAGCCTTGGAGCCCGGCGCCAGCGACGACTTGACCCAGGGCTTGCGCACCAGGCCGAGCCGGTTGGCGTTGCGCGCCAGCAGGCCGGCGGCGATGACGTTGCGCGGGTTGCTGGTGTTGGTGCAACTGGTGATGGCGGCGATGATCACCGCACCGTCAGGCATCTGTCCTGGCACTTCTTCCCAAGCCCCTGCAATGCCTTTTGCCGCCAGATCGCTGGTGGCCACGCGGGCGTGAGGGTTGGACGGGCCGGCCATGTTGCGCACTACACTCGACAGGTCGAAGGTCAGCGTGCGCTCGTACTCGGCCTTGGCCAGGCTGTCGGCCCAGAGGCCTGCGACCTTGGCGTAGGTCTCGACCAGTTGCACCTGCTGGTCGTCACGACCGGTCAGGCGCAGGTAGTCGATGGTCTGCTGGTCGATGGCGAACATCGCCGCGGTGGCGCCGTATTCAGGTGCCATGTTGGAAATGGTGGCGCGGTCGCCCAGGGTCAGCGCCCGGGCACCCTCGCCATGGAATTCGAGGTAGGCGCCAACCACTTTCTGCTTGCGCAGGAACTCGGTCAGGGCCAACACCAGGTCGGTGGCGGTGATGTTCGGTGCCAGTCGGCCGGTCAGCTCGACGCCAACGATTTCCGGCAGGCGCATCCACGAGGCGCGACCCAGCATGACGTTCTCGGCCTCAAGGCCACCCACGCCGATGGCGATCACGCCCAAGGCGTCCACATGCGGTGTGTGGCTGTCGGTGCCGACGCAGGTGTCCGGGTAGGCCACGCCGCGATCGCTGTGGATCACCGGCGACATCTTCTCCAGGTTGATCTGGTGCATGATGCCGTTGCCCGACTGGATCACATCAACGTTCTTGAACGCCTGCTTGGTCCAGTTGATGAAGTGGAAACGGTCTTCATTGCGCCGGTCTTCGATGGCGCGGTTCTTCTCGAATGCCTGCGGATCGAAGCCGCCGCACTCCACGGCCAGCGAGTGGTCGACGATCAATTGCACCGGCACCACCGGATTGACCTGGGCCGGATCGCCCCCCTTGTCGGCGATGGCATCGCGCAGGCCGGCCAGGTCGACCAGGGCGGTCTGGCCGAGAATGTCGTGACACACCACGCGCGCCGGGAACCAGGGGAAGTCGAGGTCGCGCTTGCGTTCGATCAATTGCCCGAGCGAGGCGTCGAGGGTGGCCGGATCGCAGCGGCGCACAAGGTTTTCGGCGAGCACGCGGGAAGTATAGGGAAGCCCGTCGTAGGCGCCGGGCTTGATCGCCTCGACCGCCGCGCGGGTGTCGAAATAGTCCAGGGTGGTGCCTGGCAGGTTCTTGCGGTATGCGGTGTTCATCATGGAATCAGGCTCGTTCACAGGATTCGGAAGGTTTCACCGCCCCTGTGGGAGCGGGCTTGCCCGCGAATGCGTCAGCAGGTGCGAAGCGGTTGCCCGAACGGACGCATTCGCGGGCAAGCCCGCACCCACAGGGGAAACGGGTTGCCTCTCTATATCTATTCAGCGCTTGTCGATCGGCACGAACTGGCGCTGCTCGACGCCGGTGTACTCGGCGCTCGGGCGGATGATGCGGTTGTTGGCACGCTGTTCGAACACGTGCGCCGCCCAGCCGGTCAGGCGCGAGCAGACGAAGATCGGGGTGAACAGCTTGGTCGGGATGCCCATGAAGTGATACGCCGAGGCATGGTAGAAATCGGCGTTGGGGAACAAGCGCTTCTGCTCCCACATGGTCTTGTCGATGGCCTCGGACACCGGGTACAGCACCTTGTCGCCCACTTCGTCGGCCAACTGCTTCGACCAACCCTTGATCACCTCGTTGCGCGGGTCGGACTCTTTGTAGATGGCGTGGCCGAAGCCCATGATCTTGTCCTTGCGCTCAAGCATGCGCAGCAGTTCGGCAGCGGCCTCCTGCGGGCTCTGGAAGCGCTCGATCAGCTCCATCGCCGCCTCGTTGGCGCCGCCGTGCAGCGGCCCGCGCAGCGAGCCGATGGCTGCCGTGACGCAGGAGTACAGGTCCGACAGGGTCGAGGCACAGACCCGTGCGGTGAAGGTCGAGGCGTTGAATTCGTGCTCGGCGTAGAGGATCAGCGAGACGTTCATCACCTTCACGTGCAGGTCGCTGGGCTTCTTGCCATGCAGCAGGTGCAGGAAGTGGCCACCGAGGGTGTCCTCGTCACTGCTGCAGTCGATACGCACACCGTGGTGGGTGAAGCGGTACCAGTAGCACATCAGCGCCGGGAACAGCGCCAGCAGGCGATCGGTCTTGTCGCGCTGGGCGTCGAAGGTCAGCTCCGGCTCCAGGGTACCGAGCACCGAGCAACCGGTGCGCATCACATCCATTGGATGGGCGTCGCGCGGAATACGCTCGAGCACTTCCTTGAGCGCTTGCGGCAGGTCGCGCAGGCCCTTGAGCTTGTGCTTGTAGTCGGCCAGCTCGGACTTGCTCGGCAGTTCACCATAGAGCAGCAGGTAGGCGACTTCCTCGAACTCGGCGCCAGCGGCTAGGTCGCGCACATCGTAGCCACGATAGGTCAGGCCGGCACCGGCCTGGCCGACGGTCGACAGCGCGGTCTGCCCGGCCACCTGGCCACGCAGGCCGGCACCACTGAGTACTTTTGCTTCGGCCATGGTGTTTCTCCTTTCTTGAATTTGTTATGAAGTCGTTCTGGCTAATCTGCAGCGATCGCACCGGCCCTATCGCGGGACAAGCCCGCTCCTACAGAGGACTGCGTGATCCTTGTGGGAGCGGGCTTGCCCCGCGATGGGGCCGACACCGCCGGCATGGCTTACCCTTTCTTCTGCGCAAACAGCGCATCGAGGCTCTGCTCGAACGCGTGATAACCAATGGCATCGTAGAGCTCCATGCGAGTCTGCATGGTGTCGATCACATTCTTTTGAGTACCGTCGCGGCGCAGGGCGGCGTAGACGTTCTCGGCAGCCTTGTTCATGGCGCGGAACGCCGACAGTGGATACAGCACCAGCGATACATCGACCGACGCCAGCTCGTCGGTGGTGTACAGCGGCGTGGCACCGAACTCGGTGATATTGGCCAGGATCGGCGCCTTCACCCGGTCGGCGAAGGTCTTGTACATCTGCAGCTCGGTGATGGCTTCGGGGAAGATCATGTCGGCGCCGGCCTCGACGCACGCCTGGGCACGGTCTAATGCCGCATTCAAGCCTTCCACCGCCAGGGCGTCGGTACGCGCCATGATCACGAAGCTGTCGTCAGTACGCGCATCCACTGCCGCCTTGATACGGTCGACCATCTCCTGCTGCGAGACGATCTCTTTGTTCGGCCGATGACCACAGCGCTTGGCACCGACCTGATCCTCGATGTGAATGGCCGCAGCGCCGAACTTGCTCATCGAGCGCACCGTGCGGGCGACGTTGAACGCCGAGGCACCAAAGCCGGTGTCGACATCCACCAGCAGCGGCAGATCGCACACATCGGTGATCCGGCGGACATCGGTCAGCACGTCGTCCAGCCCACTGATGCCCAGGTCCGGCAGGCCCAGGGAGCCGGCAGCGACACCGCCACCGGACAGGTAGATGGCCTTGAACCCGGCGCGCTTGGCCAGCAGCGCATGGTTGGCGTTGATGGCTCCGACTACCTGCAGCGGATGCTCGGCGGCAACGGCGTCGCGAAAACGCTGACCGGGGGTGCTCTTCACAGTCATGACTCACCTCGTGGGCTGTTGTTGTGGGCGTCCTGGTAGTGACGCTCGATATTGCGCTTGGACGCACCGATATGGCGGCGCATCAGGAGTTCGGCCAGCTCGCCGTCACGGTCGGCGATGGCATCGAGTATGCGGTGGTGTTCGGCGAAGGCCTGGCGCGGACGGTTGGGGGTGGCCGAGAACTGGATGCGATACATGCGCACCAACTGGTACAGCTCGCCGCAGAGCATCTTGACCAGGGTCTGGTTGCCGCTGCCCTGGATGATTCGATAGTGGAAGTCGAAATCGCCTTCCTGCTGGTAGTAGCCAAGCCCAGCCTGGAATGCCGCATCGCGCTCGTGGGTGTCGAGCACCTGGCGCAGTTCGTCGATCTGGGCCACTGTCATGCGCTCAGCGGCCAGCCTGCAGGCCATGCCTTCGAGCGATTCGCGGATTTCGTACAGCTCTATCAGCTCGGCATGGTTGAGCGATACCACCCGCGCACCGACATGCGGCACACGCACCAGCAGGCGCTGACCCTCGAGGCGATGAATGGCCTCGCGCAGCGGGCCGCGGCTGATACCGTAGGTGCGGGCCAGCTCCGGCTCGGAAATCTTGCTGCCCGGGGCGATATCCCCCTTCACGATGGCCGCCTGGATGCGCCGAAAGACATTCTCTGAAAGCGTTTCGGACTCATCTGCAACCGGTGCGAGGGCCTGAGGGGCTTCAAGCATGATTGTCGACACCTTGTAAATTGATAGCGCCAAAACTAGCCAAATGAAGGCGCATAGTCAAAGACAAAAACAACATTGTCGACAATTGTCTAATAACGAACTTACCTCACGCTGTCGCGGTCTCATCGCAGCGCGCTGGCGTCAAGACGTCGGCGTGATAGAATGCCGCGCTTCCCAAGGATTACGGATAGTGTGCCTGTCATCATTTCATGCTGTTGACAGATGAACGAGGCGCTTGCGCCCTGCCCCGAACACAGACAGCACCGCGCCAGGACTATGAGACCCACGTTTTATTCACTGTTGTTCAGCCTCGCCTTGCTGCCGGCGCTTGGCCATGCGGCCGAAAAGACCGTGTACGGCCTGAACGAATACGCCCGCCTGGGCGATCTTGACCTCGAAGTGGCCGCCAAGCTCGACACCGGCGCCAAGACCGCCTCGCTCAGCGCACGCGACATCAAGCGCTTCAAGCGCGATGGCGAAAGCTGGGTGCGCTTCTACCTGGCCATCGACGCCGCCCACAAGCACCCCATCGAACGCCCACTGGCCCGCGTCAGCAAGATCAAGCGGCGTGCCGGTGACTACGACCCGGACGAAGGCAAGGCCTACACCGCCCGTCCGGTGATCGAACTGAACATCTGCATGGGCCAGGCCCTGCGCACCATCGAAGTCAACCTCACCGACCGCAGCGCCTTCCAGTTCCCGCTGCTGATCGGCTCCGAGGCACTCAAGCACTTCGACGCGCTGGTCGACCCCAGCCTCAAATACGCCGCCGGCAAACCTGCCTGTGCCACCGAAGCTCCCAAAGTAGAGTAATTCCGATGCGCTCTCTTACCCTGCACCTGAAAGTCCTGATCACCATCCTGGTGCTGCTGGGCGTGACGGTCACCTGCTACCAGATCTTCATCCTGGGCATCCCGGTGACCGAAGACGAGACCGACGATCTGTGGAACATCGACGCCAAGGTCGAGTTCGTCGCCAGTCCCAAGGACCCGGTGAAGATCCAGATGTTCGTGCCGCCGCTGAACCGCGACTACGTGAGCCTCAACGAGAGCTTCATCTCCAACAACTACGGGGTCAGCGTCAATCGCACCGACGGCAATCGCAAGGTCACCTGGTCGGCTCGCCGCGCCAGTGGCAACCAGACCCTTTACTACCGCCTGGTCCTGACCAAGCGCTACAGCACCGAGAAAGCCAAGATCAAGGGTCCGACCTTCCGTGACAGCCTGGCGGTCGAAGGCCCCGAAAAGATCGCCGCCGAAGCACTGATGGCACCGATTCGCCAACACTCTGCCGACGTCGAGACCTTCGTCAGCGAAACCATCAAGCGTGTCAACAACGCCAACGACGACAACGCCAAGCTGCTGCTGGCCGGCGACAACTCCCCCATGAAGAAAGCCCAGGTCATCGACCTGCTGCTGTCGATCGCCCACGTGCCGATGGAAAAGGTCCATACCATCCGCCTGGTTGCCGACACCCCGCAGAGCCCTGAGCTGTGGCTGCGCAGCTTCAACGGCAACGCCTGGCTGTACTTCAACCCGGAAACCGGCGAGCAAGGCCTGCCCAGTGACCGCCTGCTGTGGTGGACCGGCGATGAAAACCTGATCACCGTCGATGGCGGCAAGAAGGCCACCGTTACCTTCAGCATGAACAACAGCGAGATGAACGCCATCCGCCTGGCCAAGCTGACCGACGAGAACACCGACGCCGACTTCCTCGAATACTCCCTGTACGGCCTGCCGCTGCAAACCCAGCAGACCTTCATGATCATGGTGATGATCCCGATCGGCGTGCTGGTCATCCTCGTACTGCGCAACCTGATCGGCATTCAGACCCTTGGCACCTTCACCCCGGTGCTGATTGCCCTGGCCTTCCGCGAAACGCAGCTAGGCTTCGGCATCGTGCTGTTCACGGTGATCACCGCCCTGGGCCTTTCGCTGCGCTCCTATCTTGAACACCTGAAGCTGCAGATGCTGCCCCGCCTGTCGGTGGTGCTGACCTTCGTCGTGGTGCTGATCGCTGCGATCAGCCTGTTCAGCCACAAGCTGGGCCTGGAGCGCGGGCTGTCGGTGGCGCTGTTCCCGATGGTGATCCTGACCATGACCATCGAGCGCCTGTCGATCACCTGGGAAGAACGTGGCGGCGGCCATGCGATGAAAGTCGCCGTCGGCACCCTGTTCGCAGCCTCGCTGGCGCACCTGCTGATGACCGTGCCGGAAGCCGTGTACTTCGTCTTCACCTTCCCGGCCGTGCTGCTGATCCTGGTGGGCTTCATGCTGGCGATGGGTCGCTATCGCGGCTACCGCCTGACCGAGCTCGTTCGCTTCAAGGCATTCCTGAAGAAGGCTGACGCCTGATGTTCGGACTGATCAAGACGTGGAAAGCCCTGGAGGCCCGGGGCATCATGGGTATCAACCGGCGCAACGCGGACTATGTTCTGAAGTACAACAAACGCCACCTGTACCCGATCGTCGACGACAAGATCATCACCAAGGAGCGCGCACTGGCGGCCGGTATCCATGTGCCGGAGATGTACGGCATCATCGAAACCGAAAAAGAGATCGAAAAGCTCGACGAGATCATCGGCGGGCGTAGCGACTTCGTGATCAAGCCAGCGCAGGGCGCTGGCGGCGATGGCATCCTGGTAGTCGCCGACCGCTTCGAGGACCGTTATCGCACGGTCTCTGGCAAGATCATCAGCCATGAGGAAATCGAGCACCAGATCTCGAGCATTCTCACCGGGCTGTATTCGCTGGGTGGGCACCGCGACCGAGCCCTGATCGAGTACCGCGTCACCCCCGACCAGATCTTCAAGAGCATCAGCTACGAAGGCGTGCCTGACATCCGCATCATCGTGCTGATGGGCTACCCCGTGATGGCCATGCTGCGCCTGCCGACCCGCCAGTCCGGCGGCAAGGCCAACCTGCACCAGGGTGCGATCGGCGTCGGCGTGGACCTCGCCACTGGCGTCACCCTGCGCGGCACCTGGCTGAACCGGATCATCAGCAAACACCCGGACACCACCAACGCAGTGGACGGCGTGCAGCTGCCGAACTGGGACGGCTTCATGAAGCTGGCTGCCAGTTGCTACGAGCTGTGCGGGCTGGGCTACATCGGCGTGGACATGGTGCTGGACCAGGACAAGGGCCCGCTGATCCTGGAGCTCAACGCCCGCCCCGGCCTGAACATCCAGATCGCCAACGACTGCGGCCTGACCCAGCGCACCCACGCCATCGAGGCGCATATCGAGGCGCTGGCCAAGGACGGCGTCAGCGAAGATGCCGAGACTCGCGTGCGGGTGGCACAGGGGCTGTTCGGCCACGTCGTCCAGCAATGACTCCAGCACAGGCCGTCCCTGCAGGGGCGGCCTGCTCCAACTGGTGCTAGGCACTTTTCCTACAGCGGCCTACAATCCCCCTCCTTGATTTTCATCGCCGTCCATTCCGATGCCGACCTGTACGCTGCACCCCCTGCCCTACCAGCCCGATCCTGCGCATTACTTCAGCCGCTTGCGCCTGGCCCCCGGCGCCATCCTGCTCGACAGCGCCCGTCCGGTCGCCGAGCGCGGGCGCTTCGACCTGTTCAGTGCCTGGCCGCTGCAACAACTACAAGCACAGAACGGCGAAAGCGGCGAAAGCTATCTGCAGCGGTTGCGCGAGGCGCTGGCGGGACTTGGCGAGGCTACGCTGCCCGAGGGCAGCAAACTGCCGTTCGCCGGCGGACTGATCGGCTACCTGAGCTATGACTTCGGCCGGCGCCTGGAGCATCTACCGCACCTGGCGACAGACGACCTCGGCCTGCCCGATGCGCAACTGGGCCTGTACGCCTGGGCTGCCATCACCGATCACCAGCTGCGCACCAGCCAACTGGTGTTCCATCCCGCCTTGCCCAGCAGCGAACGCGAGCGCCTGATCCGCCTGTTCGAGGGCGATGACAGGTCACCCAACGGAACCTTCAAGCTGCTCGCGCCCATGCAGGGCGACCTTCGTGCCGAGCAGTACCACGCGGCCTTCGATCAGGTACAACGCTACATCCACGCCGGAGACTGCTACCAGATCAACCTCACGCAGCGCTTTCGCGCCCCCTGCCAGGGCGACCCGTGGCAGGCGTACCAAGCGCTGCGCAGCGCCTGCCCGACGCCCTTCTCCGGCTTCCAGCAGTTGAGCCCAGACAGCGCACTGCTGAGTTTTTCGCCAGAGCGCTTCATCCGAGTCAATCAGGGCGACGTCGAGACTCGCCCAATCAAAGGCACCCGCCCACGCTCGCCAGACCCGGAGCAAGACCTGCGCAACGCTCGCGAGCTGCAAGCCAGCACCAAGGATCGCTCGGAGAACCTGATGATCGTCGACCTGCTGCGCAACGACATCGGCCGTACCTGCGAGATCGGTTCGGTGAAGGTGCCGGAATTGTTCAGCCTGGAGAGCTACCCCAACGTCCACCACCTGGTCAGCAGCGTCACCGGACGCCTGGCCGTCGGCAAGGATGCATTGGACCTGATCGCCGGCAGTTTCCCCGGCGGCTCGATCACCGGGGCTCCGAAGATCCGCGCCATGCAGATCATCGATGAACTGGAGCCGACACGCCGGGCACTGTACTGCGGGTCGCTGCTATACGTTGACGTGCGCGGCGAGATGGACAGCTCGATCGCCATCCGCAGCCTGCTGATCAAGGATGGCCAGGTCAGTTGCTGGGGCGGTGGCGCCGTGGTGGCTGATTCGGCGTGGGAGGCCGAATACGAGGAGTCGATCGCCAAGGTGCGGGTGTTGATGGAGACCTTGCAGGGCCTATAGCCGATGATTCGCCTGTAGGAGCGGCGGTTCGGCGCCCCGACTTGCCCGCGAAGCAGGCACCCTCTATTCGAGCCCGTCTACCCCGCCATTTTTTGTTACCATCGCCCCATTACGAGCGCACAGCGCCATACACACGATGGAAACCGCCTGATGAGCCAACCCTTCGACGTCGCCGCCCTGGCCGCGACCTATGCCAGCAAGTCCCCGCAGGACATTCTCAAGCTCGCCTTCGAACACTTCGGCGACGACCTGTGGATCTCATTCAGCGGTGCCGAGGACGTGGTGCTGGTAGACATGGCCTGGAAGCTGAACAAGCAAGTCAAGGTGTTCAGCCTCGACACCGGTCGCCTGCACCCGGAAACCTATCGCTTCATCGACCAGGTTCGCGAGCAGTACAACCTGCCGATCGAAATCCTCAGCCCGGATCGCACCAAGCTCGATCCTTTCGTCAAGGAAAAGGGCCTGTTCAGCTTCTACAAGGATGGCCATGGCGAATGCTGTGGCATCCGCAAGATCGAGCCGCTGCGTCGCAAGCTGGCCACCGTCAGCGCCTGGGCCACCGGCCAGCGCCGCGATCAGAGCCCTGGCACCCGCAGCCAGGTCGCGGCACTGGAGATCGATTCGGCGTTCTCCACGCCCGAACGCACCCTGTACAAGTTCAACCCCCTGGCGCAGATGAGCAGCGCGGAAGTCTGGGGTTATATCCGCATGCTCGAGCTGCCGTACAACAGCCTGCACGAACGCGGCTTCATCAGCATCGGCTGCGAACCCTGCACCCGCCCGGTGCTGCCGAACCAGCACGAGCGTGAAGGACGCTGGTGGTGGGAAGAGTCGACTCAAAAGGAATGCGGGCTGCACGCCGGCAACCTGATCAGCAAGGCCTGAAAACAAACGGGGCAAGCCCGCACCTACACAAAACCTGTAGGAGCGGGCTTGCCCCGCGATAGGCCGCGACGCGGCCCCTGCCTCATGCCAACTCAGTGCACGGGCAGCTCAACCCCTTCGAACAGTTCTTCCAGCTCCTGCTTGTTGTGGCACTGGATCGCCTTGGCCATCACTTCGCGGGTCAGGTGCGGCGCGAACTTCTCGATGAAATCGCACATGAAGCCACGCAGGAAAGTGCCACGGCGGAAGCCGATCTTGGTGATACTGGCTTCGAACAGCTCGCTCGCATCCAGGCACACCAGGTCGCTGTCGAGCTTCGGATCGACCGCCATCTTCGCGACGATGCCCACACCCAGGCCCAGGCGTACATAAGTCTTGATCACATCGGCGTCTGCGGCGGTGAACACCACCTTCGGGGTCAGGCCGCGATGGTTGAACGCTTCGTCGAGCTTGGAACGGCCCGTGAAACCGAACACGTAGGTGACGATGGGGTACTCGGCCACCGCTTCGAGGGTCAGCTTCGGCAGCTTGGTCAGCGGGTGCCCCTGGGGCACCACCACGCAACGATTCCATTTGTAGCACGGCATCATGATCAGATCACCGAACAGCTCCAGCGCCTCGGTGGCGATAGCGAAATCGACAGTGCCGTCAGCGGCCATCTCGGCGATCTGCATCGGCGAGCCCTGGTGCATGTGCAGTGATACTTCAGGGTACTGCTTGATGAAGTTGCTGATCACAGGAGGCAACGCATAGCGGGCCTGGGTGTGGGTGGTCGCGATGGACAGCGTGCCCTTCTTCTCGTTGGAGAACTCCTGGGCGATCTGCTTGATGCTTTCGACCTTGCGCAGGATCTCGCCAGCAGTGGTGATGATGCGCTCGCCCGCCGGGGTGACGCGGGTCAGGTGCTTGCCGCTGCGGGCGAAGACTTCGACGCCCAGTTCGTCCTCGAGGAGACGGATCTGCTTGCTGATCCCGGGCTGAGAGGTGTACAGGCTCTGCGCGGTCGCGGAGACGTTGAGGTCATGGTGCGCTACTTCCCAGATATAGCGCAGTTGTTGAAGCTTCATAGATTCCCCTCGAATCAGCGGTAGGTCACCGGCTGCTGGCAGCGACGATTTATAACTATATTAGTGGTATGAGAAATAAATCTAGAACTATTTTGTTACACCCCAAGGAAAAGACCTACCGCTAGCTTCAGACTTTCCTACGCCCCAAATGCTGTGCCAACGGCACCATGTACACCGGCACCGGTGACAGTTGCAGCAGCCGTACCGCTGTGCGGCCAATCGGCACATCGACACCCGCGCCCTCGGCATGGCTGCCGAAGATCAACAGGTCGACCGCCAGGCGCTGGGCCTGCTCCAGAATCACTTGCGCAGGATCCCCCTGGCGCACCCGCACGGCCTTGATCACCGCCAGATCGGCCGCCTCGCCCAATTCCTCGCGAAAATTTTCCAGCACCCGCTGCTCGATGTTGGCCATCACCGTGTTGACCCCCTGGGAGTGCAGGCGGTCGAGGGTCTGCTCATCGAGATAACTTTGCAGTAACGACTCGGCGAACTGGCCCATGGGTTCGACGGCGTGGATCACGTACAACTCTGCGTTGAAGGTCCGCGCCAGGGCCAAGGCGTGTTGCATGACGAAGGGCGCGTAGACGCCGAGATCGGTGGCGTACAGCATGGAACGGATCATTCGGCCTCCTCCACTGCCACGGGGGCAGAGCAAGCTACAGCTTAGCAGTGCCGTGGAGAGCCGCTTCGCCGTCCGGCGCAGCGGCCAGCCATACACTTCAGCCCGCGCAGTTGCGCCGGTCGATGAACGCCAGCGCCTGGTACAGCACTTCCATCTTCGGCAAGTGGCAACCGGCCTCGCGGGCACGGGCCAGGGGTTCGCCGTAGATCACCTGCAACTCCAGCGGCCGCTGCTGAGCATGATCGTGGTACATGCTCGGCCAGTAGTCAGGCATCTGCTCGGTGACCCGGAACAGGTGCTCGGCATAGCCTTCCGGCAGTGGATGCCCGCAGGCCCGTGCGCCCTCGACCACTTCGGCCATCAGCCCGCGAATCAGCGCGCGGCTGTCGGGGTCGCCCATCAGAGGCGTCGTGCTGGCCTGCAGCAACACCGACAGGCCGTTGTACGGCACGTTCCACACCAGCTTCTGCCAGCGCGCCTGAACGAGGTTGTCCATCGGCTGCGAGTCGACCCCCGCAGCGCGGAACAATTCGGCGCCCTCGGCGACAATGGCTGCACCGCGGTCGTCGCTGGGGCCGCTGTGGTAACCCAGGTTGACCGCGCCCAGTGCCTGGTGGCGGATCACCCCGGGCGCTTCGCGGTTCACACAGATAAAGCACAGCCCCCCGAGCAGGTGCATGTCGTCGCGCAACGCGCCACGCAACTGCTCCTCGACGCCCAGGCCATTCTGCAGCAACACCACCTTGGCACCGGGCGCTCCCGCCTGGACGATCAGCGGCGCCAACTCGGCGTTACTGGTGGCCTTGGTGCCGATCAGCAACCAGTCGCACTGCGGCATGTCACTGGCCGAGGCATAGGCCTGGACCTTCATCTGCAGCTCTCCGTGCACGGCGCTGTTCAGGGTCAGCCCCTGCTCATGCACCACGCCATATTCGCTGCGCAGCAGAAAGTGCACGTCAAAACCGGCACGCGCCAGCATCAGCCCATAGAAGCCACCGATGGCACCGCTACCGATGATGCCGATGCGTTTGTTACGAGTATCCATACCGCTCTCCTGTCGAAGCGATGACTGTCTGTCCGATTTTCTTACAGTGAATCAGCCGGTTTGCGATCTTTCACTATACTCAGGCCATGAAGGTCAAATAATCGACACGGAGTCGACGATGTGTGGATTTCTGCCTCACCCTGACGGGATTCCGGTCGAGCTGAATCTTCGCCCGTCTCCCAGCCTGTTCCGTCGGCACCTGCATACCCTGGGGCTTGGCGGCATCGCTTGCAACCATCCGCGTGCCTACCGTCGCGGCACTGCAGTGGAAGTGGTCATTCCTTCATTGGGCGCACAGGCACGCTATGCCGGTTATGTTGCCTGGTGCCAGCGGCTGGATGCTGGCTACCGCGTGGGCATCGCCTTCACCGACGACCAGGCGCTGTTCGGCGCACGCATGGGTGAGCAGGTTTGCCATATTCATCATTACTGCCAACTGCACCAGCAACATGACCTGCAGGGCGAACAGGCGCAGGCGTTGGCACAGCAGTGGATCGCCCAGCACGGCGCCGAATTCTCCGAAGCAGCGCTGCTGGGCGAACACCCCCTGATGTCGCCGCCGTCGGCGAGCCCACTGCGCGATCCTTGTATCGCGATCGGCCTGCAAGGCAGCTCGCGCACGGGCAAGTCACCTTTTCAGCGCTGACAGCCCCCTGCCCATTGTCGCGCCCGATGTAACGCGCTAAGGTTCGGCTCCCCGCTGCGAACAATCTGCTGCTGGGCCGCACGGGGTTTGCTGGCGGCCGGCACCCGTGACCTGACGAGTAACACGATGGCTGATTTACCGATCGATGACCTCAACGTTGCCTCCAACGAGACCCTGATCACCCCCGATCAGCTGAAGAAAGAGATTCCCCTCAGCGCCAAGGCCCTGCAGACCGTGACTGCCGGCCGTGAAGTGGTGCGCAACATCCTCGACGGCAAGGACCATCGCCTGTTCGTCGTGATCGGCCCCTGCTCGATCCACGACATCAAGGCTGCCCACGAGTACGCCGACCGTCTCAAGGTACTGGCCGAAGAAGTCTCCGACACTCTCTATCTGGTCATGCGCGTGTATTTCGAGAAGCCTCGTACCACCGTAGGCTGGAAAGGCTTGATCAACGACCCCTACCTGGATGACTCGTTCAAGATCCAGGACGGCCTGCACATTGGTCGCCAATTGCTGCTGGACCTGGCCGAGAAGGGCCTGCCGACCGCGACCGAAGCCCTCGACCCGATCTCCCCGCAATACCTGCAGGACCTGATCAGCTGGTCGGCCATCGGTGCCCGTACCACCGAATCCCAAACCCACCGTGAAATGGCCTCGGGCCTGTCTTCGGCGGTCGGCTTCAAGAACGGCACCGACGGCGGCCTGACCGTGGCGATCAACGCCCTGCAGTCGGTGTCCAAGCCCCACCGCTTCCTGGGTATCAACCAGGAAGGCGGCGTGTCGATCGTCACCACCAAAGGCAACGCCTATGGCCACGTGGTGCTGCGTGGCGGCAACGGCAAACCCAACTACGATTCGGTCAGCGTTGCCCTGTGCGAACAGGACCTGGCCAAGGCCAAGATCAAGGCCAACATCATGGTCGACTGCAGCCACGCCAACTCCAACAAGGACCCGGCGTTGCAGCCGCTGGTGATGGAGAACGTCGCCAACCAGATTCTGGAAGGCAACCAGTCGATCATCGGCCTGATGGTCGAAAGCCACCTGAACTGGGGCTGCCAGGCCATTCCGAAAAACCTTGAAGACCTGCAATACGGTGTTTCGGTGACCGACGCCTGCATCGATTGGGCCGCCACCGAGAAGAGCCTGCGCAGCATGCACGCCAAGCTCAAGGATGTGCTGCCCAAGCGCCAGCGCGGCTGATACGCACGCAAACGAAAACGCCGGGCAATTGCCCGGCGTTTTCGTTGGTGCGGTGTCGATTCAGGCCTTGGTCGAGTGGCGCTGCTGGCGCTCCATGTAACGCTCGACGTAAGAGCATGATGGAATCACGGTGTAGCCCATTTGTTCGGCGTACTCCAGGGCCTTTTCAGTCAAGGCGGCGGCGATGCCACGACCACGCAGGGCGTTGGGGACGAAGGTGCGATAGATGTCCAGCGTCTGCTTGCCCAGATCCATGTACGTCAGGTAGGCACGATGACCGTCCACGTTGGTCTCGAACTGATGACCGGCCTGGTCATGGTGGATGGTCAGCGCGTCACTCATCACTACTCCTCGCAGGTCTTTTGGCAGACCTTTGCCTTGACCGATGGTTTATCCGGCGGAGGAACCTCAACGCCACTCATGCCCCTTGGACCGTGGTCCATCAGCAATCGTTCGACGCCCGGGACACCCAAATAGTAGGCGTGCAACGCGGGATTGCTCAAGGTGCACATGGCTAAAAATTCCATGCAAGCGGGTTGGGCCGCCGGTGCCGGTCGACACCAAACAGCCCGCCGGATGTTCTACGGGGTAAGACGTTTGAGGACCGTGAAAGTCACCCTTAGTTCAACAAAAAGTTTCCTTGGTACAACCGCTTGCGTCCGATTTGCGGGGTCTTCACACTTTCTTTACAAACCCCGTCACACGCGGCCCGTGGCAACATTTTTTTTGCAGTTCTTGCGCTCTGTCAGTTTACTTACTACAAGTAATGGGTACTATGTACGCCGGCCAGTTTCTCTTTTCCGAGAGATGGCTATTTAATAGAAAGTCCTTGAAGGGGAACACGATGAACAACGTTCTGAAATTCTCTGCTCTGGCTCTGGCCGCAGTTCTGGCTACCGGTTGCAGCAGCGTATCCAAAGAAACCGAAGCTCGTCTGACTGCGACTGAAGACGCAGCAGCTCGCGCTCAAGCCCGTGCCGACGAAGCCTACCGTAAGGCTGACGACGCTCTGGCAGCCGCTCAGAAGGCTCAGCAGACCGCTGACGAAGCCAACGAGCGCGCTCTGCGTATGCTGGACAAAGCCAGCCGCAAGTAATAATCCTCACGGATTGTTATGGAGCCGGCCCACTTGTGGGCCGGTTTTTTTATTGCCCGAAAAAAGACCTCTCTCACCTCGCCTCCCGCCTCCCAAAAAACGAAAAGGCCTGCACGATGGCAGGCCTTTCGGTTCAAGCAGGCAAGGGCTTACTGCAGCTCTGGCGGGATGCTCGACACCATCGGCGCAGCGCCTTGCCCATTGACCGGCACGGCGATCTCGACCGGCATGCCGTCCTCGGCGGCCACCACGTCACGAACCATGTCCCAGTTCATACGCAGGTTGTTGGTCAAGTCTTCACGCTTGAGCAGTGCATTGATGACGGCCGTGTGCTTGTCGACCACCGACGGGTTGCCATGGTCGTCCAACGGCGTGTGTGCCTCGAGATAGACCTTGCCACCACTCACGCCGAACTTGTAAGGCTCGTTGATGATCCGCACCGGGGTGCCCACCGGTACCATCTTGGAGAGCGCCACCACATTGTTGTTGAGCATGCGGAAACAGCCGTGGCTGGTGCGCATGCCGATGCCGAACTTCTTGTTCGAACCGTGGATCAGGTAGCCCGGCAGGCCCAGGGTGAACTTGAACGGACCCAGCGGGTTGTCCGGGCCGGCCGGCACGACAGCAGGCAGGATATCGCCGTCAGCGGCGTGTTCAGCGCGAATCGAGGCCGGCGGCGTCCAGGTCGGGTTCGGTGTCTTGGCGGTGATCTTGGTGATCGCGATCGGTGAGCCCCAGCCTTCACGGCCGATCCCCAGCGGGAAGGTGTGCACCACGTTCTCGCCTTTCGGGTAGTAGTACAGGCGGTACTCGGCCAGGTTGATGACGATCCCCTCGCGCGGCCCGGGTGGCAGGACGTAACGGGTCGGCAGGATGATCTCGGTGCCAGCCCCCGGCAACCAGGGATCGACGCCCGGGTTCGCGGCGATCATCTCCAGGTAGCCCAGGTCGTTGGCCGTACCGATGTCGGCGAAGGTGTCTTCGTACTTGGCCTTGATCGTCCGGACCTGGCCGACGACGTCTTCGCCGGGCGGTGGCAATGGCAGCTCCAGCGCGACGGCAGGACCGGTCAGCAGCAAGGCGGCCAGGGACAGGCAACGGGTGACGGCGGGAAAGCGCGGCAACATCCGGTAAATCCTTCGAAAGAGGGTTCAAGACATTCGATTGTACACCCGCCCGGATTCAAGCGGGAGGCATCGGCAGGCGTTGCAAGGGTTACAAATGATGAAAGGTGAGCTCAGAGCTCCGGCCACACCGGGCGTGTACCCCGGCGCTGGGCATCGAGGATGGCCCGGCACAGCGGGCACAGGCGTTCGTCGCGATAGACCACGCGCTCGACCGACGACCAGCGCGGCTGCGCCGGCAGCAAGCCGCCACACAAGGTGCGGTCGACCGGAGCACCCAGTTCGAGCTGGCGAGCGACGAGATGGACACGGACTTCCTGGCAGGCGAACAGGTCGAGCTGCTCGTCGGGCTCGATCAGTTGATAGGCATACAGGGACCAGGCGGGGCGTGGCATTGGGGGCACTCGAAACGGGGGGCGCAACATTAGCCGAAAGCGGCCCCCGATAAAAGCGTCAGAGCAAGGGTTTTATCGTCGGCCAGGCATTCTCCAGCAGGCGCTGCTGGGCGCCTTGGGCCGGATGGATGCCGTCGGCCTGCATCATCTCCGCCACCCCACCTATGCCCTCCAGAAAGAACGGCACCAAGGCCACCTTCTTTTCGTTCGCCAACTGCTCATAGACCTGGGCGAACGCGGTGGTATAGCGCGCGCCATAATTCGGCGGCAGCCGCATCCCGAGCAACACCACCTTGGCGCCGGCCTCACGGGAGCGATCGATCATCGAGGCAAGATTTTGTTGCAATTGTTGTGGAGGTTGCCCACGCAGCCCATCGTTCCCGCCCAGCTCCAGCACCACCAGATCAGGCTTGTGCGCTGCAAGCAGCGCCGGCAGCCGCGCCTGGCCACCTGCGCTGGTGTCGCCACTGATCGAGGCATTGACCACGCGGTCGGTAAAACCCTCGTCCTTCAGGCGCTTTTCCAGGAGCGTGACCCATCCCTGGCGGGTATCCAGGCCAAAACCGGCGCTGATACTATCGCCGACAACCAGCACCGTTCCCGCCGCCGCGCCCTGGGCCAGGCAACACAGGGCCAGACCGGCACTCAACCACCACATTCGCATCGGATTCTCCATGGGCCCCAGCATTCTCGTTGCGCAGAACCTTAGCAAAGTGGTCCCCAGCGCGGAAGGCGACCTCACCATCCTTCACCCGCTTTCCCTCGACCTTGACCAAGGCGACAGCCTGGCCATCGTCGGTGCATCCGGCTCCGGCAAGTCGACCCTGCTCGGCCTGCTCGCAGGCCTTGACCGCCCCAGCGATGGCAGTGTCGTGCTCGCCGGTCACGACCTCGGCCCCCTCGACGAAGACCAGCGGGCACGGGTGCGTGCCGAACACGTCGGTTTCGTGTTCCAGTCGTTCCAGTTGCTCGACAGCCTCAATGCCCTGGAAAACGTCATGTTGCCCCTGGAGCTGGACGGTCGCCGCGACGCCCGCGAACAGGCCCGCACCCTGCTCGAACGGGTCGGCCTGGGCCAGCGCCTGAGCCACACCCCACGCCAACTGTCCGGCGGCGAGCAGCAACGGGTGGCGATCGCCCGCGCCTTCGCGGCGCACCCGGCAGTGCTGTTCGCCGACGAACCCACCGGCAATCTCGACAGCCATACCGGCGAGCGCATCAGCGACCTGCTGTTCGAGCTCAACAAGGAACGCGGCACTACCTTGGTGCTGGTGACCCATGACGAACGGCTGGCCAAGCGCTGCCGTCGCCTGATCCGCCTGGACGCCGGACGCCTGGTGGCGCCCCTGGAGCCATGATGACCCGCCTGCCGTTCATGCGCCTGTGCGCCCTGGCCCTGCGCCAACTGCTGCGTGACGCTCGCGCCAGTGAAGTACGGGTACTGTTCTTCGCACTCCTGGTGGCCGTCGCCGCCAGCACCGCCATCGGTTACTTCGGCGCCCGCCTCAACGGTGCCATGCAATTGCGGGCCAGCGAATTCCTCGCTGCCGACCTGGTACTGCAGGGTTCCTCCGCTGCCCAGGCGGCGCAGATCGACGCCGGCACTTCGCGCGGCCTGACCCACGCTCGCGTGGTGGAGTTCACCAGCGTGGTAGCCGCCGATGCTGGCATCCAGTTGTCGAGCATCAAGGCCATCGACCCGTCCTACCCGCTGCGCGGTCAACTGCGCAGCGCCGCCACGCCCTATGGCAGCGAAACGCCCGGCGGCGGGCCGGCGCCCGGGGAAGCCTGGGTCGAGGCACGCCTGCTGGCGGCACTGGGGCTGTCACTGGGCGACAGCATCGACGTGGGCATGAAGACCCTGCGCATGACCCGCGTGCTGACCTACGAACCGGATCGCGCCGGCAACTTCTACAGCCTCACCCCGCGAGTGCTGATGAACATCGCCGACCTGGACGCCACCGGCGTGATCCAGCCAGGAAGCCGGGTCACCTATCGCGACCTGTGGCGCGGTGAGCCGGACATCCTCGTGCAGTATCGCCAGGCGGTGGAGAAGGATCTTGCTGCCAACCAGCGGCTGCTCGACACCCGTGATGGCAACCGCCAGATTGGCGGCGCGCTGGGTCGCGCCGAACGCTACCTGAACATGGCCAGCCTGGTGGCGGTACTGCTGGCCGGCGTGGCCGTGGCGCTTTCGGCCAGCCGCTACGCCGCCCGCCGCCTGGACGCCAGCGCCCTGCTGCGCTGCCTGGGGCTGTCACGATACCAGGCGTTGGGCCTGTACTCGCTGCAACTGGCAATGCTGGGGCTGGTGGCGGCACTGGCCGGCGCCCTGCTTGGCTGGCTCGCGCAACTGGGGCTGTTCGCCCTCCTGCAGGGGCTGCTGCCCAGCACCGTGCCACCGGGCGGCATCGCCCCGGCACTGGCCGGCATCGGCACCGGCCTGGTGGCGCTGGCCGGCTTCGCCCTGCCACCGCTCGCCGCACTGGGCCGAGTGCCGCCCCTGCGTGTGCTGCGCCGCGACCTGCTGCCAGTTCCGCCCAGCAGTTGGCTGGTCTATGGCGCCGCATTGTTCGCCCTGGGCCTGATCATGTGGCGCCTGAGCCTCGACCTGCTGCTGACCTTCGCCCTGCTCGGCGGCGGCATGATCGCCGCGCTGCTGCTCGGCGGCCTGCTACTGCTCGGCTTGCGCAGCCTGCGCCGGTTGCTGGTCGGTTCGCCGCTGCCCTGGCGCCTGGGGCTGGGCCAGTTGCTGCGCCATCCGCTGGCAGCCGCCGGCCAGGCGCTGGCCTTCGGCCTGATCCTGCTGGCCATGGCCCTGGTCGCGCTATTGCGCGCCGAGTTGCTGGACAACTGGCAGGCGCAGCTACCCAAGGATGCCCCCAACCACTTCGCCCTGAACATCCTGCCAGACGAGCGCGAACCCTTTGCCCAGCGCCTGCGCGAGGTCAATGCCACCTCGGCGCCGCTGTACCCGGTGATCCCTGGCCGTCTCACCCATATCAACGATCAGCCGGTACAACAGTTGGTGAGCAAGGAGTCCACCGGCGACCGTGCCGTGCAGCGTGACCTGAGCCTGACCTGGGCTGCCGAACTGCCCCAGGGTAATGCCTTGAGCGAAGGCGACTGGTGGCAGACACCACCGCCGGCCGACGGACCACCCGCGGTATCGGTCGAGGCGGAGCTGGCCGCAAGCCTCAAGCTCAAGCTGGGCGATCTGCTGACCTTCGACATTGGCGGCGAGCACCGCCAGGCACGGGTCAGCAGCCTGCGTACGGTGCACTGGGACAGCTTCCAACCGAACTTCTACATGATCTTCCAGCCAGGCACCTTGCAAGGCCTGCCCGCCACCTACCTGACCAGCTTCTACCTCGCACCGGGGCACGATACCGACGTGGTCGCCCTGTCGCGGGCGTTTCCGGCGGTGACCATCCTCCAGGTCGATGCGCTGCTGGGGCAACTGCGCAGCATCCTCGCCCAGGTCACGTTGGCGGTGGAGTACGTACTGCTGTTCGTGCTCGCGGCAGGCCTTGCGGTGTTGTTCGCCGGCCTGCAGGCCACCCTGGACGAGCGTATCCGCCAAGGCGCGCTACTGCGCGCCCTGGGCGCCGGTCGTGCACTACTGGTCAAGGCCCGGCGCATCGAGTTCGGCCTGCTTGGCGCCGCCAGCGGCCTGCTCGCAGCCCTGGGCTGCGAACTGATCACCTGGGCCCTGTATCGCTACGCCTTCGACCTGCACTGGGCGCCCCACCCCTGGCTGTTGGTGCTGCCACTGTTGGGCGCGATCCTGGTAGGCGGTGCCGGTGTGTTCGGCACCCGCCGCGCACTCAATGCGACACCACTGAGCGTACTGCGCGAGACTTGAGCCGATGGCGCCAGCTCGCCGTGCCCACCAGCACGGTGAGCAGCACCATTGGCGTCCCCACCAGCAAGGCCAGTTGCCTCACGTCCAGACCCGGCCAGTGGCTGGCAACCAGCCCATAGGCCGCACCGCTGGCCATCTGCAGGAAAAAGAACTGCCCGGTGGACAGCCCGATGTCCTGCTGCACAAAGCGCAGCAACCCAGCCTGGGTGGCCGGGATCACCATGCCAGTACTCAGCAGGATCGCCATCATCGGCACGACGAAGGCGCCCGCCGTCGGCCCGATCCAATGGACCGCCAGCCACAGGCCGCCCCAGCCGACAGTGCCGATGCCGGCCCCCACAGCCAGGATCTGCGTCAGGTCATGCCTGCGACTCAGGCGCCGGGCCAGGAAACTGCCGGTGACATAACCCAGTGCACAGATCGCAATGAGGGTGCCGTACTCGAACGCACTGAACCCCAGCAATCTCTGGAAGGCGTAGGATGACGAGGACAGGAACGCAAAGTAGCTCATCCAGACCAGGCTGATACAACACGCGTGAAAGACGAACGCTCCCGTGCCCAGATTGCGCCTGTACACGCGCAGGATCGTGCCCACCGCAACACCCTGCCCCGTGCCCGGCAGGCGAGGCACAAGGCGCCAGAACACGAGCAGCACCAGCAGGTTGAACACCCCCACTAGCCCCAGTATCCCGCGCCACCCCACTTGCGGCAGCAGCGCCCCGCCCAGCAGCGGCGCAAGGCACGGCGTGATGGCAATGGCCGAAGCCAGCGTAGTGAGAATGCCCATGCGCTCATGCTCGGCGAACACCTCGCGCACCACCATGCGTGTCGTTACCGTGCCAACGCAGCCGCCCAGGGCCTGCAGCAGACGGCCAATCATGAACGGAACGAAAGACGTCGCACTGGCCGCAAGCCCTGTGCCGAGCGCAGCCAGCAACAGCCCGCCCAACTGCACTGCGCGCGGCCCGTAGCGATCGCTCAAAAGCCCAGCCAGCATCATCGACAGCGCATAACCGACCATATACATCACCAAGGTGCTCTGTACCTGACCAAGGCCAGACTGCAGCTGCTCGGCCAGTTGTACCGAGGCTGGCACCATGATGCCGAGACCGACCTGCGGTACCACCACCGCACTCAGCAAGGCCACTGACAATCCGGGCCGGTTCATGGCCGCACCCGCAACGCAAAAGACAATCGGACGGGCGAACGCAGCCCCACCGCTCTACACATGATTCGATGTTCCTTGAATGAAGGTTCGGGACGCCTGAAGGGCACGACGCAAAGGCTCTGCGTCAGGCGATTGAGGTTAGGGGCGGCGCTGCATAAGATGAAGGCCCATTAGGCCTTCCCGGGTATGGACCACTATGGCCAGAGGCAAGCAAGCCATTGCCCTCGACCTCGCCCTGCCGTTCGAACTGTCAGCCGGCAGCGCCACCGGCAAGCACCGGCTGCTGCATGGCTTTCTCCAGGAACTGGTGGTCAGCGGCCATCTGCCACCCGGCACCCTGCTGCCCTCAACACGCACGTTGGCACAGCGCTGGGGCGTAGCGCGCGGCACGCTGGAGGCGGTGTTCGAGCAACTCAAGCTGGAAGGCTTCATCGAGCGTCGCCAGGGCGCGGGCTCGCAGGTCACCCTGCAACTGCCCGATGCCCTGATCGCATCCGGCAACCCGACCGGCCACGCGCCACCAGCGCGGCCGATGCCCGATCCACAGTTGTTGCAAGCGCAGGTCCAGGCGCGCGTCCCTTTCGTCGCGCGCCTGCCCGACCCGAACTTGCTGGAGCAGAATCTTTTCCCGGCACGCCTGGAGGCCCCCGGCCTGCTTGAAAGCTTGCCTGCGCAGGGTGACCCACGCCTGCGCCAGGCCATTGCAGCCCATCTGAGACTCTATCGAGGTATCGACTGCGAGGCGGATGACATCCTGGTCACCCACGGTATTCGCCACACCCTCGACCTGTTCAGCCGCGTGCTGCCCAGGCACCGGGCGCTCGCCCTCGAGGACCCAGGCTATGCCTGGGCCAGGCGGATTTTCGAACGCTCGGGGCACAGGCTGTTCAGCACGCCACTCGACGAACAGGGCCTGCGCGTCGATACCCTTGCCGACCATGAAACGCTCGGGGCGGTGCACGTGACGCCCGCCCATCAAGCGCCATTGGGCATCTGCATGAGCGTCGAACGCCGCCAGTCCTTGCTCGACTGGGCGCAGGCACAGGACGCGATAGTCATCGAGGACGATTACGACAGCGAGTACAACTATGCGAGTGCACCGCTGCCGGCGATCAAGGCGATCGACCACCATGACCGAGTGCTGTTCTGCGGCAGTTTCAACAAGACCTTGTTCAGCAACCTGCGCCTGGGCTTCGCCGTGGTGCCCCGCCGCCTGCACGCCGAAATGCTGGACACGCTGACGATCTCCGGGCAAGCGCCTGGCGCCCTCGGCCAGCGAGCGCTGGAGCAGATGCTCGGCAACGGCCAGTACGCGCGCCACCTGCGCATTGCCCGGCAGACCTACCAGCAACGCCGCGACCTGCTCATCGACAGGCTGCGCCGGCACACTGACGTGCGAATTGCCGGCGAGCAGTCAGGGCTGCATTTCATCCTCTGGTTGCCCGAAAACTGCAACGAACAGCAATTCTGCCAACAGGCCCGCGAGCAGGGCCTGATGCTTCAGCCGCTCGGACTGTTCACCCGTGAACATGCCTGGCCTCCAGGCGTACTGGTGGGCTACGCCTCGTTGACCGAGGCGCAGATTGCGCTGGCCGGGGACTCGCTGGGGCGGCTGTACCGGGATGCGCTCACTGGGCGCCGTAGTGGATGCGATTGATGTACCAGGTCGCTTCGCCCGTGGGCGTATGCACCAGCACTTCGTCGCCCTCTTCTTTCTTCAGCAACGCGCGGGCCATGGGTGAGTCGATGGAGATGTAGTCGTTGCGACCGTAGATTTCGTCGTAACCGACGATGCGAAACGTCAGGGTTTCGCCGTCGTCGTTCTCGATCTCGACCCAGGCACCGAAGAACACCTTGCCTTCCTGCTCCGGGGAATAGGCGACGACTTTCACATCCTCGAGGCGCTTGCGCAGGTAGCGGACCCGCCGATCGATCTCGCGCAGCAATTTCTTGTTGTACTGGTAATCGGCGTTCTCGCTGCGATCCCCCAGCGACGCGGCCCAGGTCACCTTCTGGGTGATCTCGGGGCGGTAGACGCGCCACAGGTGGTCCAGCTCCTTCTTGAGGGCGTCATGACCTTCGGTGGTGATGATGTTGGTACTCAAACCGCTTGCTCTCCTCGGCACAGCCACAGCAGGCGCCTTGGGCCTGCCGGGTTACCGAGCTTAACCAAAAACAGAAGCCGCCACACCCCGCTCAGCGACGGGTGATCAGGCCCTGGCGCGCGATGCGGGTCAACTGGCCGATGATCTCGCCGGCATCCTCGCCGATCGGGGCCTGGATTACGGCCAGGTCAAAGCGATCGTTGGCGTAATGGGCAAGGTTGCAAGCCGCTTCGGCGAACTGGATGAGGAAGGCGCGGGCCTGGCCCTTGCGGCGCGAGAAGCCGTCGAGGTTACGCAGGAGCGTGGGTTGATGCTGGCCACCGAGCAGGATGCGCGGAGTGCGGGAGGCCTGGTCAACAGGCAGTGGGGTCAGGCAGACACTGGTACGTGGGCAACTCATGGTGGTATCTCTTCGCCTCGCAAATCCCGCTGGGCAGCGGTGGGAGGCGTCACCGAACCAGCGCTTTAGCGGTATTTCGGATCGCCCGGGGGCCTCTCCTGCGCCCCGCAAGTAGCTGTTTAAATCGGCGCAAGCGGTATCGTAGAGCGTCGGACGGCAAGCTGCAAGAGGGCATTCACTTGCAGCTTGCCGCAGGGTGGTTGCAACGAGATGTCAGCGGGCGATCAGACGATCCAGAGACAGGCGCCCCGCCCCTTCGACCAGCACCGCCAGCGTGCCGCCCAACAGTGCCAGGGCGAACTCGTAGCCGTTGTTGGACATGAACAGACCATTACCGATGTGCACCGAGAAGATCGCCACCACCAGCGTCACGCTCAGCGCCAGCGCCGCCGGGCGGGCCAGCAGGCCGAGCAGCAGTGCCAGGCCGCCGAAGAACTCCGCGCTGCCCGAGAGCAGGGCCATCAGATAGCCAGGGGCCAGGCCAATGCTTTCCATCCATTGACCGGTGCCTTCCAGGCCATGGCCACCGAACAGGCCGAACAGCTTCTGTGAGCCATGCGCCATGAAGATGATGCCGACCAGGATGCGGATGATGCTGAGGCCGAAACCGGCGCGGGTGACGAACAGGGCGTTGAGGGAGGGATTCATCGGGTGAGCTTCCTTGAAATGTCAGGTTGGAATGGCCGCCATCTTAATCAAACCAACGAATAAGAAAACCGCAAAAAACCCAACAAACAAATCGAAAAAGTCGATTTATCAGCGTTTCGCAACCCGCTCCAAGGCGCTGCGCTCACGGTTGAATGCCAGGAAGTACTTGTTGACGCTGTTGACGAAGTTCACCGGCCCCATCCCCACCTGCTCCATGGCGATGCGCTCGGTCTGGAAAAACCACTGGTTGCCGTTGAGGCCGCGGCGACGGGCCTCGGCGCGCATGGCCTGGACACGCTCCGGACCGAGGTTGTAGGCGGCGAGAATGAAGGCCATGCGCTCACGCTCATTGAGCTGCGGGCTGGAAAAGAACTTGCGCCGGATCAACGCGAGGTAGCGCGCGCTGGCCTGAACATTGCCATCGACCGTGGCGGTATTGCTCACGCCCACCCGTTGCGCGGCGGCCGGGGTGATCTGCATCAGCCCATGGGCGCCCCCTGTGCCGCGAGCCTTGGGATCGAACGTCGACTCCTTGAACGCCAAGGCCGCCAGATTGAGCCAGTCGATCTGCTGGTCGGCGCCATGCTTCTGCAACACCGCGCGCAGCGACTCCAGGCGCTGGCGGTCCTGGCGAGCCAACGGATTGTGCACGCGGTACTGGCGTCGATAGATGCGCTCGAAGGCTGCATCCTGGTTGTCCGGCGCACGGTAAACGGCGAGGAAGCGGTCCACGCTGGCCAGCAACTGCTCGGCATCCCTGCGCACATACCAGCGCATGGCCTGAGGCTGGCTCAGGCGCAACTGGGTGTCCAGGCGCAGCTTGGGCATCACCCGCGCCCAGCGTTGGGCGATGGGGCGCTCCACCACGGTCAGGTGATAGATGCCGGCCTGGACCATCTCCAGTACATCCTCGACGGCCAGGGTGGGGTCGACCCACTCGATCTTCACCAGCGGGCGCTTGCGCAGGGCCAGCTGCTGGTTGATCTGCTCGATCACCGCGCCGGCAGCGCTGGCGGTAGTCAGCGCGATGGTGCGCCCGGACAGTTGCTCGACCCGGCTGAAGGCCCGTTCGCCCTTGCGCCCGACCAGCAGCAACGGCACCTGGTCAAGCACCGGTGCACTGACACCGACACCCTGCACCAGCCCCGCATCAAGCAATTCGCCGGGCGCGGCAAGGTCGCCTTCACCGCGCTGCAGGGCACCTATCAGTTGTTCCTTGGCGCGCGGGATGATCTGCAGCGTGATTTCCTGACCATCCGCGACCCGCGCATTGAGAAAATGCTCCAGCGCGCGCAGGCGATAGTATTCGATACCTACCGGTTCGCCCTTGACCTCGCCTGAGCTGTTGCGACTCTGGTTGACCAGCACCCGCAACACCTTGCTCGCACGAATCTGCGCAAGGTCACGACTCTGGCTGGTCGGCACATGCTGCAATGGGCCGGCTTCGCGGGCGATGGCAGGCTCAGCGGCGATCAGCCCGAGCAACAGCAAGG
The DNA here is from genome assembly GCA_014268975.2 of Pseudomonas wayambapalatensis. Classification (GTDB taxonomy): domain Bacteria; phylum Pseudomonadota; class Gammaproteobacteria; order Pseudomonadales; family Pseudomonadaceae; genus Aquipseudomonas; species Aquipseudomonas wayambapalatensis. The sequence goes on from CP077096.1 coordinate 3,822,277, forward strand.
TCGTCAGCAGGGTTCGCAGCATGAAAAGGGTCCAGGAGCGGTTGGCGGAAACCATGCGCCGAGCGCTGCGCATGACAAATGACGGCAAGAGACCATGGCAAACGTTTGAAGTTCTTGGATTTTTTGCGAACTTGCAGATTTTGCTATGCTGGCCGCCCCGCGGCACGAGGTAGCACCATGCAACTGATCGATATCGGCGTCAACCTGACCAACAGCAGCTTTCACGACCAGCAGGCGGCGATCGTCGAACGCGCCCTGGCCGCCGGCGTGGCGCAGATGGTGGTGACCGGCACCAGCCTAGCCGTCAGCGAAGAGGCCCTGGCGCTGTGCCAGCGCCTGGATGAGGCCGGCAAACACCTGTTCAGCACAGCCGGTGTCCACCCTCACGATGCCAGCCATTGGGAAAGTGCCAGCGAACGCACACTGCGCGATCTGCTGGCCCAGCCGCGGGTGCTCGCCGTAGGTGAATGCGGGCTGGACTTCAACCGAGACTTCTCCCCGCGCCCACAGCAGGAACAAGCCCTGGAGGCGCAACTGGCCCTGGCTGTCGAACTGCAGTTGCCGGTCTTCCTGCATGAGCGCGATGCCAGCGAGCGGTTATTGGCAATCCTCAAGCACTACCGCGACCAGTTGCCAGCGGCCGTGGTGCACTGCTTCACCGGCGAGCGCCAGGCGCTGTTCGCCTACCTCGACCTGGACCTGCACATCGGCATCACCGGCTGGATCTGCGACGAGCGACGTGGGACGCACCTGCATCCGCTGGTAGGCAATATTCCCGAAGGCCGGCTGATGCTCGAAAGCGATGCGCCCTACCTGCTGCCGCGCAGCCTGCGGCCAAAACCGAAGAGCGGACGCAACGAACCGGCGTTCCTGCCTGAAGTACTGCGTGAAGTCGCCTTGCATCGGGGCGAAAGCCTCGAACACTGTGCCCGGCACACCACGGCGACAGCCAAGGATTTCTTCAAGCTCCCTTGACGCATGTCATGAAGGCTTCGCGCGCGAGCGGACACAATGATGGCACCTTGCCAATAATGTTTCCGCTCAACTCAGAGAAGACCTACCATGGGTGCCTGGCTTAGCAATATTTCCCTGAAGTACAAGTTCTGGGCCGTCAATGCAGTGGCCTTCGTAACCACCTTGCTGCTGGTGCTCTACGCGGTGTACCTGGAGCAGCAGGCTCGCGCCGAGTCGGCCCAGGCGCAAGCCGTCGCCCAGGCCGAACTGCTGGCCGCCTGGCCAGTTGCACAACCCCTTCCCCAACTGCCACAAATGATCCGTTGGCAGGATGGCCAGACCCCGAGCTTTGCCGGCGAGCCCCTCGAGGCCCTGCGTGACGGCCAAGGCTGGGTCGCGTTGCCCGCCGCGTGGCTGCTTGGCGACAATCCGTTGCGCGGTGCCCAGGTGCTGCGCCAGAGCAGTCAGCACATTGCCGTGCTGGCAGCATCGCCAAGCCTGCGTCAGGTATTCATCGACCGCTTCAGCAACTACGCGGTGTGCGTGCTGATTCTCATGCTGGCGATGCTTTGCGCTTCGCAGTTGCTGATCCGTTTCCTGCTCAGCCAGCTCAACACCCTCAAGGATGTGATGCTGCACGTGGAAAGAACCGGCGACCTGTCGGCTCGCGTGCCGCTGGCCTGCGGCGACGAAGTGGGCCAGATGGCCGGGGCCTTCAACGCCATGCAGACGACCTACCACCGCGTGGTCAGCACCGTGGCCGACACTGCTGCCCAACTGGACTCGGGCGCGGCGCGCCTGGCGGCGAGCATGGATGATGTGCGCCACGGCATGATCGGCCAGCAGAGCGAAACCGACCAGGCGGCGACGGCGATCAACGAAATGTCCGCCACCGTGCACCATATCGCCCAGCATGCCGGCGCTACCCGCGACCTGTCACAAAGCGCCGACAGCCTCGCCGGCAGCGGCCAGGAGGTGGTCAGCCGGGTACAGGACTCGATCGCCGGGCTGTCCAGCGGCGTGCAGCAGACGGCCGAAATGATTCGCCAACTGGCGGACGACAGCCAGAAGATCAACAGCGTGGTCAGCGTGATCCACAGCATCGCCGAACAGACCAACCTGCTGGCCCTCAATGCCGCCATCGAGGCGGCACGCGCCGGCGACCTGGGCCGCGGCTTCGCGGTGGTGGCCGACGAAGTACGCAACCTGGCCAAGCGCGTGCAGAACTCCACCAACGAAATCACCACCATGGTGTCCGCACTTCAGGCAGGCACCCGTGATGCCGTGGAGTACATGCAGGAGAGCTCCTATAAAGCCGACGATTGCGTCAAACAGGCCCGCGAGGCCGGGGACGCACTGGCCGAGATCACCCGCGCGGTGGCGCAGATGCGCGAGAGCAATACACAGATCGCCGTGGCCGCCGAGCAGCAGAGCCAGGTCGCCGAGGAGATGAATCGGGCAGTGGTGAGCATCCGCGACGTCACCGAAGAAACCGTACAGCAGACCGTCGGATCGGCCACTACCAGCAACGCGCTGGCGACCCTCGCCGGCGAGCTGAACAAAGCCATTGGCCAGCTCAAGCTATAGTCCCGATAAACAGCCTCGATTGGCCCCCTGCGGGGGACCGCACTAAGCTTTGGACATGACCAAGGGGAATCGTCCATGAGCAAACGTCTGCCGAATCTGCCCGCCTGGCAATGGCGCGGCTACCACCATAATCACCGGCACCCGACCAACCTGGTGCTGCACCTGATTGCCGTACCGCTCTTCATCCTTGGTGCCTTGCTGGTGCTTTCAGGCCTGTTCTCGCTCGACATCACCCAGCTTGCCGTAGGCGTGATCGCCCTGATCGCAGGGCTTGGCATGCAGCGCCAGGGCCATCGCCTGGAGGCCGAGCAACCCGAGCCGTTCAGCGATCGGCAGGACGCCTTGAAACGTCTGCTAACCGAACAGTTCATCACCTTCCCACGTTTCGTCCTGAGCGGTGGCTGGTGGCGTGCCTGGCGCGAGCGCCACAAGCATCGGCCCTGAACACGCGACAGGGCTCAGGCGAACACCGTCACCGTCTGCCGGCTCAAGGCCAACAAGCGGCCGTCCGCCGACCACAAGCGGGCTGCGGCATGCCCATATCCATCACGGGCGTGCTCGGTCTCTACACAGTACTGGTACCAGTCCTGTGTGGTCAGCTCAGGCAATGGCTGGACGAACTCGATGGTCCAGGTCAGGGTGCTGCCTGCGGCAGGCTGCTTTAGATAAGGCATCAGGCTCGGCGGCCAGGCATCGACCAGCGCCAGCAGGTGCGACACTTCGAGCGGCGCCTTCGGCAGGTCGCGCAGGCGCACCCAGCCACCCATCTGGCGCGATGCGTTGCCGGAGAACGGTAGCCCCCCGATCGCCCAGCGCAGTGCTACTTTGCGCATGAACTCAGGCATGACGCCCTTGATGTAGGGCAGCTCCGGCGCCGAGTCCTCCAGAGCCTTGAACGGTGGCGCTGGCTCAGCCGGCACCTCTACCACCGACGAGCGCCCAGCACCGAAGTTGCCCTGCACCAGCGTCACCACCTGCCCATCCTGAATCGCGCGCCCCAGCAGCGTGCTCACTGCCTTGCCCTCACGCAGCACCTCGGCTTCGAAACGAATCGGCATGTCCGGTGCCGCCGGGCCGACGAAACTGATGGCCAACGAACGTACCGGACGTCCGTCGCTGATCTTCTGGCACATCGCCTCATAGACCAGCGCCGCCATCAACCCGCCAAACGAAGCGCGGCCCTGGGCCCAGTCTGCAGGGATACTGACCGCCGCAGGATTGCGGCGCACAGCCTTTAGCAGTTCATCGAAATTCATGGAAGTCCTTGGCCTCTATCGACAACGGGGGTCAAGGCGCATGGTAACCAGCGGGCTGGCGCAGGGCAGCCCGCATATCGGTCATTTACTGGGGTTATCGACGCGACAGAGCCTTGCGCAACGACTCCAAGGTGGCATCGCAGGTGCGCTCGACCTCCTGCAACTCGGTTTCCCAGGCCGCCTTGCACGGCGCCAGGTCGGGATGCTCGCGCAACTGCAGCAACCATTGAACACGATCATGCCAATCGCCCAGGTCCCCTTGCGCCTGCTTGAGCAGCTTCTGAAGCTTCTTCGCGGCGTGGCGCAACTGCGGGTAGGCTTCATCGCCGTAGCGCACCCGCTTGATCAACAGACGCAAGCGATGCCGGTCGTGGGCCGGATCGTCGATGGCCGCTTCCAGCTTGCGCCATTGCTTGCGCAGGCGTTTGTCGATGCGCGTGCCCAAGTCATTCGCAAGGCCTTCGCGTTGCGAAGCACGCAGGAACAGCGGGAACGAATCCAGTATCGCCAGCAGCCGGGTCAACTGCGGGCTGGCAGCCACACTGGCGAACGTCGCCGCCCTGCCCTGCAGGCGCCGCTGCCCGGCCTGCGCATACCCCGCAGAGATCAACTGCGCGGCCAGCACCTCGCGGTCGCGCAAGGGCGTGGTGAGCGTGCCCAGCGATTTCGCGGCATCCTCCAACTGCTCGACACCCGGCAGCTCGCGCAAGGGTCGCAGCAGGCTGCGCAGGCGCCTGACGGTAGTGCGCAGGTCGTGCAAGGCTTCGCTGTCGGTATCGGCGGCCAGGCGTTCCCGGCAGGCCAACAGACGCACCTGCAGGGCCAGGATCTGAACGACTACATGGTCGAGCATGGCGGGCATGTCAGCCTCCTCCGTCAACGGCCTGCACGGGACTCACGGATATAGAACCGCGCTCGCTCGGCTTTGCTGCTGCACCCCTCGAACGCCTCGAACTGCTGCTGGGTCTTGGCGCCGGTCAGCAGCGACAACGCCTTGGAGTAACTCACGGTACCCGCAAACCCTTCGGCCTTGGCGAGGTCGAGCTCCTTCCAGGCGGCATCCAACTGGGTCGCGCAACTGTCGCGATAGGCCGTCTTGCCCGCACAGCCAGCAAGGGCCAGGGCAATCAGGGGAAGGCAGATCCAGGCTTTCATCAAGTATTACCTCAGGAAGGACAAAACAGTCGCTGTTCGACGGCCGGCAACGTGAAAAGTGCCATGCTCAGCGTAGCCCAGCGCGCAACGACATTGAAGCACGGGCAGCAATGGGTGCATTGTGGGAACACGCGCGAAATGCCTTGGGGGAAAAAGTATGAGCAAGCGTGTCGCACTGGTGCTCGGTTCGGGCGGTGCCCGGGGATATGCGCACATCGGCGTGATCGAGGAGATCGAGCGTCGCGGCTACGAAATCGCCTGCATCGCTGGCTGCTCGATGGGTGCTGTGATTGGTGGCATCTATGCCGCCGGCAAGCTCGACGAGTATCGCCGCTGGATCGAAAGCCTGGATTATCTCGACGTGCTGCGCCTGGTGGATGTGAGCTTTCGCCTGGGCGCCATCCGCGGCGACAAGGTATTTGGGCAAATTCGCAAGATCGTCGGCGAGATCAACATCGAACAATTGCGAATCCCCTATACCGCCGTTGCCACCGACCTGACCAACCAGCAGGAGATCTGGTTCCAGGAAGGCTGCCTGCACCAGGCCATGCGCGCCTCGGCGGCGATCCCCAGCCTGTTCACGCCCGTCATGCAGGGCAACCGCATGCTGGTCGATGGCGGCATTCTCAATCCACTGCCGATCGTCCCAGTGGTGTCCAGCCACTGCGACCTGATCATCGCGGTCAACCTCAACGCCACCAATCAGAAACAGTACCAGTTGCCGGTGATCGAACGCCCGGCGGCGTTCAGGATGCGTTTCGAATCGGTGATCAGTTCGCTGGGGGCACGCATGCCGTTTCGCCGCAAGCCGGCCGAGCAGCTGATGCGTATCGAACAGGAAATCGTCGCTGAACGCATGAGCCAGACAAACCCGTGGCTGAGTGAATCCGCCGACCCGGAAAGCCAGCAACCGGCAGCAGCACCGGAGCGCGAAGGCGCCCCGAAGTCGGCGACCGGTTCGTTCATCATCGATAACGTCGGGCCTGCCTCGCTACTCGACCTGATCAACCAAAGCTTCGAGGTGATGCAGACTTCGCTGGCACAGTACAAGATCGCAGGGTATCCACCGGATGTACTGATCAATGTACCGAAACGGGTATGCCGGTTCTTCGAGTTCTACAAGGCGCCGGAGCTGATCGCACTGGGGCGTGAGATTGCGCGGGATACCCTGGACAGTCATGAGGGGGAGCAGCGCTAGGCAGGCGTATCGGCGGTGACTTTTTCACGGGACTGTCCGCGAAAATACCTGAAGATGCCGACAACGAAACAGGCCGCATAAGCGGCCTGTTTCGTTACGACGACAGCACTCAGTAACGGGTGATGTCGGCGCTGGCTTCCAGTTGCTTGCGGAAGGCTGCAAAGTCCTGCTGGCCGGCGCGCGAAGCGAGGTAGCGACGAATCTGCACCTTCTCCTCGTCAGAGGCGGCAGCACCTTCGTTGACACCCTTGAGCTGCAGTACGACCAGGCTGCCGTCACCCAGGACGACACTGCCGTAGACCGGCTTGTCCTTGGACTCAGGCTTGGCCATGCGGAACGCGGCCTGCAGTTCGGCCGGGTCGATGCCTTCCTGGCTGCGGGTCACCGCCTCCTGCACCTTCCACTTCTGCCCTTCGTAGTCGGCGCCCTTGGCGATCGACCCATCACGCAGGCCGGCAATCAGCTTGTCCGCCTTGGCCTTGAGCTCGGCGGTCGCCTTCTCCTTGGCCAAGTGTTCGCTGATGTTCTTCGACACGGCTTCCAGCGCCAGTTGCTCCGGCTTGCGGTGCTCTTTCACACGCAGGACCACCACGGTTTCAGGGTCCAGCTCCAGGGCAGTGCTGTTGGCGCCTTCGTCCATCACCTCTTCACTGAACGCCGCCTGGATCACCGAACGGTTGGCGGTGATGCCCTCGCCGCCTTCACGGCCGAACGGTGCCGAAGTCTGTACCTTCAAGCCCAGCTCCTGCGCAGGTTGCGCCAGGTCGGAGGCTTCGAAGGCCGAGTCTTCCAGTTGCTTGGTGACTTCGACGAACTTCTGCTCGACCTGCTGGGTTTTCAGCTCGTGGGTCAGCTTGTCCTTCAGGCTGGCGAAGGTCGGCACTTCAGGTGCCTCGACACCCAGCAGCTTGATCAGGTGGTAACCGTACTCGGTGCGAACCGGTGCCGACACCTGGTCCTTGTTCAACTTGTACAGGGCATCCTCGAAGGCCGGGTCATAGACACCCGGACCTGCAAAGCCGAGGTCACCGCCATTGGCCGCCGAGCCCGGGTCCTGGGAGAACTCCTTGGCCAACTTGGCGAAGTCCTCGCCCTTGGACAGGCGCTGCTGAATTTCTTCGATGCGGGCCTTGGCCTGGGCGTCGTCGGTCTTGCCGTTGACTTCGATCAGGATGTGCGCAGCGCGGCGCTGCTCCGCGAGGTTGGCGATTTCCTTTTCGTACAGCGCCTTGAGCTCGTCTTCGTTGACCGAAACCTGGTCGAAGAACGCAGCCTTCTTCAGCTCAATGTAATCGATGACCACCTGATCAGGGGTCATGAATTCCTTGGCGTGCTGGTCGTAATGGGCCTTGACCTCTTCATCGCTCACCTTGACCGCAGCCGGGTTGGCCTTGAAGGTCAGCGAAGCGAAATCGCGGGTCTGGTTCTCCAGACGGGCGAAGGCGTCGACTTGCTTGTCGGTAACGAAGCTGCTGCCTGCCAGGCCGGTACGCAGCTGGCCGATGAGCATTTCCTGGGCGAGCATTTCACGGAACTGCATGCGACCGTAGCCCATCTGGCGGATGACGGCGTCAAAGCGCTCGGCGCTGAACTTGCCATCGACCTGGAACTCAGGCGTCTGCAGGATCAACTGATCCAGTGCAGCTTCGGAGAAAGCGAACTTGGCGTCTTCGGCGCCCTGCAACAGCAGCTTGCGATCGATCAGCCCCTTGAGCGCGGCTTCACGCAGCATCTTCTCGTCCAGCATCGCCGGATCGAAATCCTTGCCCAACTGTTGCATCAGCTGGCGGCGCTGCATGTCGACGGCCTGGCTCAGCTCGTTCTGGCTGATGGTCTGGCCATTGACCTTGGCGGCATCCTGGCTGTGGCTGGCGGCCTGGAAGATGGCCTCGAAACCGGTCAGTGCCATCAGCACGACGATGAGGCCAATGATGGTCTTGGCAATCCAACCCTGTGAATTGTCCCTGATATTCTGCAGCATGCGTCCCCCAGAAACGGTCGTACCACTGCATCGACAACCGCGGAGAGTGGGTAGAATCCTGATAAAAGAAAGGCGCATCCGAGGATGCGCCTTTTCTTAGCAAACGTGGCAGGCGGGAACGTTTGCGGCCCCCGCCGCTACGTGCTCGGACCTGGCCAGGCCGGGTCCGGCTGAAAGAGACGACTTAGTTGACGGCGTCTTTCAGGCCTTTGCCAGCTTTGAAGCCTGGAACCTTGGCAGCAGCGATCTTGATCGCCTTGCCGGTTTGTGGGTTACGGCCGGTGCGCTCAGCGCGCTCCTTGACGGAGAAGGTACCAAAGCCAACCAGAACGACGTCGTCGCCTGCTTTCAGGGCACCGGTTACGGAGTCAATTACTGCGTCCAGCGCGCGGCCGGCTACAGCTTTCGGGATGTCAGCAGAAGCGGCGATAGCGTCAATCAGTTCCGACTTGTTCACTCTAAGTCCCCTTATTTCTCTATTGAGTTTGTTTCTAAGTATGTAATGAAAAGCTTATGAAACGATCATTGGGTGGTCTGTTGACACTGGCGTGCCGCTTTATAGCAAGGCCCCGAAAAAGCTGTCAACCAAAGGCCCCAATGAGATACGAACTAGTGCGTGCTAATTCTTTCCTTAGCATCGCTGTCGCGCTTCTCTTCTTTCGCGACAATCTCCGGAGCCACATCTGGCAAGGGCTCCGGGGCGTATTGCAGCGCAATTTGCAGGACCTCGTCAATCCATTTAACCGGTTTGATTTGCAGATCCTGTTTTATATTTTCAGGAATCTCCTTCAGGTCACGCACATTTTCCTCGGGAATGATGACTGTCTTGATCCCGCCGCGGTGCGCCGCAAGCAGTTTTTCCTTCAGCCCACCGATGGCAAGCACCTGGCCGCGCAGGGTGATTTCACCGGTCATCGCCACGTCGGCACGCACCGGAATCTGGGTCAGCGCCGAGACCAGTGCAGTGCACATGCCGATACCGGCACTCGGGCCATCCTTGGGCGTAGCGCCCTCAGGCATGTGGATGTGCACGTCGTGCTTCTCGTGGAAATCGGCAGCGATGCCCAGGCTGCGGGCGCGGCTGCGTACCACGGTCTGCGCGGCGGTGATCGATTCGACCATGACATCGCCGAGCGAGCCGGTCTTGATCAACTGCCCCTTGCCCGGAATCACCACCGCCTCGATGGTCAGCAGTTCACCGCCGACCTGGGTCCAGGCAAGGCCTGTGACCTGGCCGATCTGGTCCTGGGTTTCGGCCAGACCATAACGGAACTTGCGCACACCCAGCAGGTGTTCGAGCTGCTCGCCGGTGACCTTGACCTTCACCTGCTTGTTGCCGGCATGCTCCTTGACCACCTTGCGGCAGACCTTGGCAATCTGGCGCTCCAGGCCACGCACACCGGCCTCTCGAGTGTAGTAGCGGATGATGTCGCGGATCGCGGCGACATCGACTTCCAGCTCTTCCTTCTTGAGGCCGTTGGCCTTGACCTGCTTGGGCACCAGGTACTTGACCGCAATGTTGACCTTCTCGTCCTCGGTGTAGCCTGGCAGACGAATGATCTCCATCCGGTCCAGCAACGCTGGCGGGATGTTCATCGAGTTGGAGGTGCACAGGAACATCACGTCCGAGAGGTCGTAGTCGACTTCCAGGTAGTGATCGTTGAAGTTGTGGTTCTGCTCGGGATCGAGCACTTCCAGCAGTGCCGAGGCGGGATCGCCGCGCATGTCACTGCCCATCTTGTCGATTTCGTCGAGCAGGAACAGCGGGTTGCGCACCCCGACCTTGGTCATCTTTTGGATCAGACGCCCCGGCATCGAGCCGATGTAGGTACGGCGGTGGCCACGGATCTCGGCCTCGTCACGCACACCGCCCAAGGCCATGCGCACGAACTTGCGGTTGGTGGCGGAGGCGATCGACTCGGCCAGCGACGTCTTGCCCACGCCGGGCGGACCGACCAGGCACAGCACGGGGCCGCGGATCTTCTTCACGCGCTTCTGGACTGCGAGGTACTCGAGGATACGCTCCTTCACCTCTTCCAGGCCGTAGTGGTCGGAATCGAGGATCTCCTCGGCCTTGGCCAGGTCCAGACGCACCTTGCTCTGGGCTTTCCAGGGCACCTGCACCAGCCAGTCGAGGTAAGAGCGTACCACCGTGGCCTCGGCGGACATCGGCGACATCTGCTTGAGCTTGTTCAGCTCGGCCTGGGCCTTGGTCAGGGCATCCTTGGGCAGGCCAGCGGCATCGATACGCTTTTTCAGCTCTTCGACTTCGTTGTGGCCTTCATCACCATCACCGAGCTCCTTCTGAATGGCCTTCATCTGCTCATTCAGGTAGTACTCGCGCTGGCTGCGCTCCATCTGCTTCTTGACCCGGCCACGGATGCGTTTCTCGACCTGCAGCAGGTCGATTTCGGCGTCCAGCAGCGCCAGCACGTGCTCGACACGGGCCGACAGGTCGATGATCTCGAGGATTTCCTGCTTCTGTTCGATCTTCAGCGCCATGTGCGCGGCCATGGTATCGACCAGGCGCCCCGGCTCTTCGATGCTGTTGAGCGATGACAGCACTTCGGCAGGCACTTTCTTGCCCAGCTGAACGTACTGTTCGAACTGCGACAGCAGGCTGCGCAGGAACACTTCGGACTCGCGCTCAGCCGCCTCGACCTCGTCGATCAGGCTGACTTCGGCGCGAACGTGGCCTTCGACCTCGGTGAAGCGCTCGACCGCACCGCGCTGCTCGCCTTCGACCAGCACCTTGACGGTGCCATCAGGCAGCTTGAGCAGTTGCAGGACGGTAGCAATGGTGCCGACGCGATACAGGGCATCTTCGCCCGGATCGTCGTCGGCCGGGTTCTTCTGGGCCAGCAGGAGGATCTGCTTTTCGCCCGTCATCGCGGCCTCTAGGGCTTCGATGGACTTCTCGCGTCCCACGAACAGCGGGATAACCATGTGCGGATAAACGACGACATCGCGCAATGGCAAAAGAGGCAAGTCGAGGGTGGTCTTCATGATTTCGCCTCTACAGCGGCCTTGGGGCCGGAAACCGGTGGAAATAGTGCTTGGAGCTAATGTGGGGGCAGGTCCGCAAAAATACAAGCCGCTGGCGCCAGAAAAGCAGAAAGGGGCCCATGGGCCCCTTTCTGTTTCAACGTGTCAGGCGTGCGACTCAGGCGTCAGGCACGGCCTTGGCTTGCGGCTCGCTGTTCTCGTAGATCAGCAGCGGCTGCGAAGTACCGTCGATAACGCTCTCGTCGATCACCACCTTGCTGACATCCTTCTGCGAAGGAATCTCGTACATGGTGTCGAGCAGCACGCCTTCGAGGATCGAACGCAGGCCACGGGCGCCGGTCTTGCGCTCCAGAGCCTTGCGAGCAACGGCCTTGAGGGCGTCGCTGCGGAACTCGAGGTCCACGCTTTCCATCTCGAACAGCTTGGCGTATTGCTTGGTCAGGGCGTTCTTCGGCTCGGTGAGAATCTGCATCAAGGCAGCTTCGTCCAGCTCGTCGAGCGTGGCCAGAACCGGCAAGCGACCGACGAATTCCGGAATCAGGCCAAACTTGACCAGATCGTCCGGCTCGACTTCGCGCAGCGACTCACCCACCTTCTTGCCTTCCTGCTTGCTGCGCACTTGCGCGCCGAATCCGATACCACCTTTGGTGGAGCGGTTCTGGATGACCTTCTCGAGACCCGAGAATGCGCCACCGCAGATGAACAGGATGTTACGCGTGTCGACCTGCAGGAACTCCTGCTGCGGGTGCTTGCGGCCACCCTGGGGCGGCACGGAGGCCACGGTGCCCTCGATCAGCTTCAGCAATGCCTGCTGCACGCCTTCGCCCGAAACGTCACGGGTGATGGACGGGTTGTCCGACTTGCGCGAGATCTTGTCGATCTCGTCGATGTAGACGATGCCCATCTGGGCCTTTTCCACATCGTAGTCGCACTTCTGCAACAGCTTCTGAATGATGTTCTCGACGTCCTCACCCACATAACCGGCTTCGGTCAGGGTGGTGGCGTCGGCAATGGTGAACGGCACGTTCAACAGGCGCGCAAGGGTTTCGGCGAGCAGGGTCTTGCCCGAGCCGGTAGGCCCGATCAGGAGGATGTTGCTCTTGCCGAGTTCGACCTCGTCGCCCTTCTTGTCACGCTGGTTCAGGCGCTTGTAGTGGTTGTACACCGCTACGGCAAGCACCTTCTTGGCGCGCTCCTGACCAATGACGTACTGGTCCAGGATGCCGCTGATTTCTTTCGGCGAAGGTAGTTTGTGCGCGTTGCTCTCGGCCTGGGCTTCCTGCACCTCCTCTCGGATGATGTCGTTGCACAGGTCGACGCACTCGTCGCAGATAAATACCGAGGGCCCGGCAATCAATTTGCGCACTTCGTGCTGGCTTTTGCCGCAGAAGGAGCAATAGAGCAATTTGCCGTTGTCCTCGCCGTTACGGGTGTCAGTCATTCGATCGATCCAATCCGGTAGGCTTGCAACACAAGATGAAGGCAATTGCGGGCTTTTTCAAGTCCGCAGGCGGGCCCTTTCGGCGCCCGCCCGCTCTGGCGCCTGGGCTCAGGATACCAGTTGCCGCTTGTCGTAGACCGAGTCGACCAGGCCGTACTCGGCCGCGCGCGAGGCGCTCATGAAGTTGTCACGCTCGGTGTCGCGCTTGATGGTCTCGAGGTCCTGGCCGGTGTGGAAGGCCAGCAGCTCGTTCAGGCGCGCCTTGATGCTGAGGATTTCCTGGGCGTGGATCTCGATGTCGGTCGCCTGGCCCTGGAAGCCGCCCAGCGGCTGGTGAATCATCACGCGCGAGTTCGGCAGGCAGTGACGCTTGCCTGCCGCACCAGCGGCCAGCAGGAAGGCGCCCATGCTGCAGGCCTGGCCGATGCAGATCGTGGAGACGTCCGGCTTGATGAACTGCATGGTGTCGTAGATCGACATGCCTGCGGTGACCGAGCCACCCGGCGAGTTGATGTACAGATGGATATCCTTGTCCGGGTTTTCCGCTTCAAGGAACAGCAGCTGCGCCACAACCAGGTTGGCCATGTAGTCCTCTACAGGACCCACCAGGAAGATCACACGCTCCTTCAACAGGCGCGAGTAGATGTCGTAGGCACGTTCGCCACGGGCGGACTGCTCGATAACCATCGGGACCAGACCGCCTGCGGCCTGGATGTCAGAGCTCTGCTGAATATAAGAATTGCGGGACATGTCCTGCACTCACTCCCAAATAGTCATGGCTTTAATAACGCACAAGCCAGCCCGAAGGCTGGCTTGTGGGGTTTCCTACGAGAGTAGCAAATCACTCAGCTTCGGCAGGAGCCTGTGCTGGCTTGACAGCCTCTTCGTACGAGACCGACTTGTCGGTCACAGTCGCTTTCTGCAGGACAGTATCTACAACTTGCTCTTCCAGCACAACCGAACGGACTTCGTTCAGTTGCTGGTCGTTCTTGTAGTACCAGTTGATGACCTGCTCAGGCTCCTGGTAAGCGGAAGCCATTTCCTCGATCATCTCGCGAACCTTGGCGTCGTCCGGCTTCAGTTCGAACTGCTTGACCACCTCGGCGACGATCAGGCCCAGAACCACGCGGCGCTTGGCTTGCTCTTCGAACAGCTCGGCCGGCAGTTGCTCAGGCTTGATGTTGCCACCGAACTGCTGGACAGCCTGCACGCGCAGACGGTTGACTTCGTTTTCCAGCAGGGCTTTCGGCACGTCGACCGGGTTGGCGGCCAGCAGACCGTCCATGACCTGGTTCTTGACCTTGGCCTTGATGGCCTGGCGCAGTTCACGCTCCATGTTCTTGCGAACTTCGGTGCGGAAGCCTTCCAGGGTGGTTTCCTTGATGCCGAACTGGGCGAAGAAGGCTTCGTTCAGCTCTGGCAGCACAGGCGCGGAAACGCTGTTGACGGTGATGGTGAACTCGGCGGCCTTGTTGGCCAGGTCCAGGTTCTGGTAGTCCTCGGGGAAGGTCACGTTGACAACGCGCTCTTCGCCGGCCTTGGCGCCAACCAGGCCATCTTCGAAGCCTGGGATCATGCGGCCGGAACCCAGCACCAGCTGGGTGCCCTTGGCCGAACCACCGGCGAAGGCCTCACCGTCGATCTTGCCGACGAAGTCGATGTTGACCTGGTCGTCTTTCTCGGCGGCACGCTCGACGGCTTCGAAACGGACGTTCTGCTTGCGCAGCACTTCCAGCATGTTGTCCAGGTCGGCGTCAGCGACGTCGGCGCTCAGGCGCTCGACGTTGATCGACTCGAAGCCGGCAACGGTGAATTCAGGGAAGACTTCGAAGATGGCGACGAACTCGAGGTCCTTGCCTTTCTCGAACGACTTGGGCTCCACAGCCGGGGCGCCAGCCGGGTTCAGCTTCTGCTCGACCACAGCTTCATAGAAGGAGGCCTGGACCAGGTCACCGAAGGCTTCCTGGCGGGCAGCGTCTTCGTAACGCTGACGAATAACGCTCATTGGCACCTTGCCTGGACGGAAGCCCGGGACCTTGGCGCGACGGGCAGTCTGTTGCAGACGCTTGTTGACTTCGTTCTCGACGCGCTCGGCCGGAACGGCGATGGTCATGCGGCGCTCGAGAGCGGAAGTGTTTTCAACAGAAACTTGCATGGATATTCCTCGTTGCACAGACGTTAGCCGGCGATAGCCCGACTCCAGAATCAAGGGCGAATATTCTAGTGACTCACGCACCAGAAGTCACCCCACTCGGGACGACGGACAACCACGCCGGTCGATTTCGTTTACAGGCCGGCGCAAAAATGCGTCAGGCCTCGTTACTCAAGGGCTGCGCACCACTTTGGAGGGCGCACGCCGAAAAAACTTGTCAAACAGTTACAGCTGCAGAGCCGGCCCGTTACTGCGGGTCGATTTCATTGAACTGGCAATACTCTTCCCACGACATGCCCAGCGCCTCGGCCACCTCGCGGTGAGTCTCCAGGCGCATGGCCTGCAATTGCTCCGGGCTTTCGGCGATCAACTGCAGGGCCAGTTCCCAGGGCTCGACACCCTGCTCTTGCGCCGCATCCTCGAACGCCCACTCGACTTGCTGAGCCTGCTCGCGCGCGTCAAGCTCGTGGATCTCCTCGAGCAATTGCGGGTTGGCCTCGCGAAATCGCTGCAGCGCCAACGCCTGGCGCGCTTCTTTGGCAATCATCGGTATTTCCCCTGCCGGTCACCGACCGGTGTTTCAACCGGCTGAAATCTATCAGCTTTTATAGCGTTGCCACCAGAGGGCAAGCCCCTCAATCCTTCAGGCCGACAGGCGCACACGCCAGCGGCCGCTGCCGCCAGCTCGACCAGGCCTGCTGCCAGCCCTGCTCATGGGTCACGCCTGGCAGGGAAACCAGCTCAAGACAACGTGCCACTCCCAATTGCCGCGCATAAAACGCTGCAACGCCAGCAGGCACCTGACGATCCTCTGCACCCAGCAGATGGCGCTGGGGAATACGCGCCAGACGCTCCCGATACTGCAAAGGTTCGAGCGACCCTTCCAGCGGCGTCAGCTCACGCATTCGCACCCATTCAGCCGGACTCAGATTGCCGGCCAGAGTCTGGACCTGCCACACATCCTCACGCCGCCCCGCCAGCAACAAGGCAAGCGCGCCACCACCGGAATAGCCCACCAACTCGAAGCCTTGATTGCCATAACGTGCCCTCAGTTGGTCGAGCGCCTGACCAAGACTGTCCAGCACTTCGGGGGAAAACCGCCGCCCCGCCCACAGCGTCGGCGTGCAACCGGACGCCTGAACGAACTGGCAAGGCCGCGCTATATATAAGGAAGGTGTCGGATCCTGCATGGCCAGGTCGGCCACCAGAGTCTGCCGCGGCGTAGGGTCCAGACTCGGCTGCGAGGGCGTGACCCAGGCGTGGCCGTCACCCTCCAGATAAAGCCGTAGCACGTTGGCTGCGGGCATCCGCGCCGGCGCCACGACCAGCAGTGGAAAGCTTTCCAGCGCCAGCACCTGTACCTCACGACCGTACTCGGCAGCCCTGTGCTCCAGCGCTTCGCGCGGCGACTGGCATGCTGCGAGCACAAGAGCACCCACAACAGCCAGTACACCCCTTCCCCACATCGAAATCAGACGAAGCTGAGGTTGTGACGCTGGGCACCATATACCACGCGCGCGGCGGTAATCAGCTGGTGAGGGATCTCGACGTAAGGGACGTCGGAGTTGCTCAGCGCCATGTCGAACAATTGCACCAGCACGGAATTGCGGCGCACCAGGATCACATCGGACCAATCGGTGTTGGTCATGGCCACCGGAATGAAGTCCGAACGCTTCATGAAGCTGCCCAGCGCCTCCAGCACGCCCAGGTTCTGCTTGGTGCCATTGGCACTGAAGCAGCAGTCGTTGAGCATCATGATGCCGTCCGGGCCGAGCAGCTCCTGGTAGTACATCATGTCGCGCAGGACGTACTCGTACTGGTGGTTGGCATCCACGTAGACGAAATCGAACTGCTCGATGCCGGTCTGCTCGCGGATCTTGTCGATCGCACCGATGGTTTCGGAGCGAATCACCGTGACCTCGGGCATGTCGACGAACTTGGACACGCACTCCTGGTACAAGCGGTCCCAGGTCGCATCGTCGTGCAGCGAGCCACCATAGTAGTACTCGTAGTCGTCCACCGGAGAGACCCAAGGCGGCAACTGATCGAATGGACTGTAAGCCTTGTTCGCCTCCTTGCTCCAACTGTCGGCCAACACCATGCGCTCTGGCGTCAGTGCTGCGCGCAGCTTGAGGGCGTTCTCGCCACGCAGCACACCGAGCTCGGCAACCACCGGGCGTTTTTCCAGCGCATTGAAAACCGCGCCAACCACGTAATACAGACTATCCCTATGCGTGCTGCAGACTTTCATGTTCGTTCCTTTTATTCGCGGAATCGCATCAACGCCAAACGCCAAGCAAGAATCCGACCAGCCGCCAACACCGAGGCCCAACCCGCATTAACACTGGACTGGGAGGTGATGCCGAATGATGAACACAAAAAATCCCGCCAGCGAAATGACACGGATGCGCCAGAATTCCGCTGCCCTGGGAATTTGCTGCAGACATGAAAAATGCCGCACAAGGCGGCATTTTCAGGAGATTTTCATGCGTTTGACCGCCTGACGCGCAGCCTCGGCGTGACCATGAAAGGTCGTCGCATCGCCATTCGAGTGCGGCCATGACCAACTACCAGAAAGCCATCACCCTCGACTTCAGCCAGATCGGCGAGTCGGCTCAGGCCAAGATCAAGCACAAGCTGGCCTTCAAGGCGCCGACCAAGAGCGCTGGATGCTCGACACGCACCAACGAAAAAAGGCAGCCTGAATGGCTGCCTTTTTTGTGCCGCTGTTCCCAGTTTGTTCCCACCGCGCTCCCGAAAAGAGGGCGCGACATGGTGAAACCCTTTAAAAACAGTAGCTTAGATGGTGCGGACGAAGAGACTCGAACTCTTACAGCTTGCGCCGCTGGAACCTAAATCCAGTGTGTCTACCAATTTCACCACGTCCGCGTGATGCACTTAAAACAAAGGCGCCTGATTATACAATCAAGGCGCCTTTGAAGAATATGGGGTGGACGATGGGAATCGAACCCACGACAACTGGAATCACAATCCAGCGCTCTACCAACTGAGCTACGCCCACCATATTGCGGTGTTACGTTACCTACTTGCTTGCCTAAGCTGCCTTATGGCGCACCCGGCAGGACTCGAACCTGCGACCATCCGCTTAGAAGGCGGATGCTCTATCCAGCTGAGCTACGGGCGCATATTCAATCTGCTTTCCGTTACGATTGCAAATCAATTTTCAGCCTTACCGAACGAGCTAGCAAATCCACTCATTCTGCCTGACTTTGCTAACCAGTGCTAGGTTGTGCCCGACAAGTGCGACGAATGTTATAGACGAGCCGAAAGGTCGTCAACACTTTTTTCAAAAAAATTTAAATTATTTAAGGGGTTAGGGGATTTGCCCGACCACGCGCCTTTGCCCTCGGCCCGGCTCGTGCGAGAATGCGCCCTCTTTATTGTTCCCTTCTCGATGGTTAATCACGCGTCTATGACTGCACACCTTATAGATGGCAAGGCGATCGCCGCCAACCTGCGCAAGCAGATCGCCCAACGTGTCGCCGAGCGCCGCCAGCAAGGCCTGCGCACGCCAGGCCTGGCGGTGATCCTGGTCGGCACCGACCCGGCCTCCCAAGTCTACGTTTCGCACAAGCGCAAGGACTGTGAGGAAGTCGGCTTCATCTCCCAGGCGTTCGACCTGCCCAGCGACACCACGCAGCAAGCCCTGACCGATCTGATCGACCGTCTCAACGACGACCCGGCCGTCGATGGCATCCTGCTGCAATTGCCGCTGCCAGCGCATCTGGACGCTTCGCTGCTGCTCGAGCGCATTCGTCCGGACAAGGACGTCGATGGTTTCCACCCCTACAACATCGGTCGCCTGGCCCAGCGTATCCCGCTGCTGCGCCCATGCACCCCGAAGGGCATCGTCACCCTGCTGGAAAGCACCGGGCAAGACCTGTACGGCATGAACGCCGTTATCGTCGGCGCCTCCAACATCGTCGGTCGCCCGATGGCCATGGAACTGCTGCTGGCCGGCTGTACCGTCACCGTCTGCCATCGCTTCACCAAGGACCTGGCCGGCCACGTCGGTCGCGCCGACCTGCTGGTGGTAGCGGCCGGCAAGCCGGGGCTGGTCAAGGGCGAGTGGGTCAAGGAAGGCGCCATCGTCATCGACGTGGGCATCAACCGCCAGGACGACGGCAAGCTGGTGGGCGATGTGGTCTACGAGACCGCCCTGCCCCGCGCCGGCTGGATCACGCCGGTTCCAGGTGGCGTCGGGCCCATGACCCGAGCGTGCCTGCTGGAGAACACCTTGTATGCGGCTGAAGAGCTGCACAAGTAACTGTTCTTGGCACACTGGATTTAGGTTCCAGCGGCGCAGCTATGAAAAACGGCATCCCTGGGATGCCGTTTTTCATTAAGCGGTGAATCTACCGACGCTATCGCGAGAGCGCAGGGCTGCCAGCGTAGAGGTCAGTACGCTCGGCAACTGATCACTTGCGCGCCTCCTCCCACGACTTGAGCAGCTCGTTGTAGCTGACCGTCTCGCCCTTCGGCTTCTCGTTGGCCAGCTTGGGTTTCGGCGCGCCCGGCTGGTCGAACCAGTACTGCGCATCACGCTCTGGGTTGAGCTTGGGCGCACAGGTGGCCTGGGCGTTGGAACGCTGCAACCGCTCCATCATGCGGTCCTGGTCACGGGCCAGGCCGTCGAGGGCTTCCTGCGGAGTCTTCTCGCCACTGGCCACCTCGGCGATATGACTCCACCACAGCTGCGCCAGGCGCGGGTAGTCAGGCACGTTGGTGCCGGTCGGGGTCCACTGCACCCGGGCCGGGCTGCGGTAGAACTCCACCAGCCCACCCAGCTTGGGCGCCATCTCGGTCATGGCCTGGGAGTTGATGTCCGACTCGCGGATCGGCGTAAGACCGACGATGGTCTTCTTCAACGACACGGTTTTCGAGGTCACGAACTGTGCGTACAGCCATGCCGCGAGGCGTTGCTTTTCGGGGGTGGACTTGAAGAAGGTCCAGGAACCGGTGTCCTGGTAACCCAGTTTCATGCCCTCTTCCCAATACGGCCCTTTCGGCGACGGCGCCATGCGCCACTTCGGCGTGCCATCGGCGTTGACCACTGGCAGCCCGGGCTTGACCATATCGGCGGTGAAGGCGGTGTACCAGAAGATCTGCTGAGCGATATTGCCCTGGGCCGGCACCGGGCCGGACTCGGAGAAGGTCATGCCCTGCGCTTCCTTCGGCGCATAGGCGCGCAGCCAGTCCACGTACTTCTGCGTCGCGAACACCGCTGCCGGGCCGTTGGTGTCGCCACCACGGGTGACGCTGGAGCCAACCGGGTGGCAGTCCTCAACGCGAATGCCCCACTCGTCCACCGGCAAGCCATTGGGCAGGCCTTTGTCGCCGCCACCTGCCATGGAGAACCAGGCATCGGTGAAACGCCAGCCGAGCGAAGGGTCCTTCTTGCCGTAGTCCATATGGCCGTAGACACGCTTGCCATCGATCTCCTTGACGTCTTCGGTGAAGAACTTGGCAATGTCTTCATAGGCCGACCAGTTCACTGGCACACCCAGCTCGTAGCCGTACTTTTCCTTGAACTTGGCCTTCAGATCAGGGCGCTCGAACCAGTCGGCGCGGAACCAATAAAGGTTGGCGAACTGCTGGTCAGGCAACTGGTAGACCTTGCCGTCTGGCGCGGTGGTGAAGGAGATACCGATAAAGTCTTTCAGGTCGAGCGTAGGCGAGGTGTAGTCCTTGCCTTCGTTGGCCATCAGGTCAGTGATCGACTGCACCTTGCCATAGCGAAAGTGCGTGCCGATCAGGTCGGAATCGTTGACCCAGCCGTCGTAGATGTTCTTGTCCGACTGCATCTGCGTCTGCAGCTTCTCCACCACATCGCCTTCCTGCAACAGGTCGTGGGTGAGCTGGATGCCTGTGATCTCGCTGAATGCCTTGGCCAGTACCTTGGACTCATACTCATGAGTGGTGAGGGTTTCCGACACCACGTTGATCTTCATCCCACGAAACGGCTCGGCGGCCTTGATGAACCACTTGAGTTCCGCCATCTGCTGCTCGGCACTCAGGGTGGAAGGCTTGAACTCGCTGCCGATCCATTTTTTCGCCGCGTCCTCGTACTGATCGGCCCACGCCGTGCCCTGCAGGCCGCCAAGCAGCAGCGCCGCGGCCAGAGTCAAATGTCGCCGCTTGTTGTCGTTATCGAACATTGTGATCTCCCGATTGAAATGATCCGCCGCCCCGGGCTAACCCCAGCGCAGCACCACCACGAGCCAGGCCAGCGACAGCAGCGAGGCCACCCACAGCGGCCAGTCGCTGGCGCCGATCACCGCAAGGTGCAGGTAGGCACTGGCCAGCAGGCCGATGAACAACCGGTCGCCACGACTGGTGACGAGCGGCAGAAAACCGCGCCGCTCCACACAGGGGCGACGCAGCTCGAACACAGTCATGCACGACAGCAGCACGCCGACGGCGACAAAGAACAGCGCCGTGGGCAAGGTCCAGGCCATCCACTCCATCGTTGCGCCCTCCTATACCCGGCCCAGGGCAAAGCCCTTGGCCACATGGTTGCGGACAAACCAGATCACCAGCATGCCAGGCAGGATGGTCAGCACCCCGGCGGCCGCCAGCACTCCCCAGTCGATACCCGAGGCCGACACGGTGCGGGTCATCACCGCCGCAATCGGCTTGGCGCTCACCGAGGTCAAGGTTCGCGCCAGCAGCAGCTCGACCCACGAGAACATGAAGCAGAAGAAGGCTGTCACGCCGATCCCGGAACCGATCAGCGGCAGGAAGATCTTCACGAAGAAACGCGGGAAGCTGTAACCATCGATGTAGGCGGTTTCGTCGATCTCTTTTGGCACCCCCGACATGAACCCCTCCAGGATCCACACCGCCAGCGGCACGTTGAACAAGCAGTGGGCCAGGGCCACGGCAATGTGCGTGTCGAACAGGCCGATGGACGAATACAGTTGGAAGAACGGCAGCAGGAACACCGCCGGTGGCGCCATGCGGTTGGTCAGCAGCCAGAAGAACAGGTGGCGATCACCGAGAAAACGATAACGCGAGAACGCATACGCCGCCGGCAAGGCCACCGCCAGCGAGATCACCGTGTTCAGGCACACGTAGTACAACGAGTTGAGGTAGCCGCTGTACCAGCTCGGGTCGGTGAAAATGACCCGATAGTTGTCGAAGGTGAACGCCTGCGGCCACAGGGTCAGCCCGCCAAGGATCTCGGTATTGCTCTTGAACGACATGTTCAACAGCCAGTAGATCGGCACCAGCAGGAAGAAGAAGTACAGCAGCAAAGGCACCGCTTTGCGCAAGGTCATGGCCTACTCCTTGTCGGCGTGGGTCATGGCGGTATAGAACAGCCACGACACCAGCAGGATGATCAGGAAGTACACCAGCGAGAACGCCGCCGCCGGCCCCAGGTCGAACTGCCCGACCGCCATGCGCGTGAGGGTCTGGCTGAGGAACGTGGTGGCATTGCCCGGCCCGCCGCCCGTGAGCACGAAAGGCTCGGTATAGATCATGAAGCTGTCCATGAAGCGCAGCATCACCGCGATCAGCAGCACGCTCTTGAGCTTCGGCAGCTGTATATGGCGAAACACCGCCCAACCCGAGGCGCGGTCGATGCGCGCAGCCTGGTAGTACACGTCGGGAATGGCGCGCAATCCCGAGTAGCACAGCAGCGCCACCAGCGAGGTCCAGTGCCAGACATCCATCACCAGCACCGTGACCCAGGCATCCAGCGGATCGCCCGCATAGTTGTAGCTGACCCCAAGCTTGGCCAAGGTAGCCCCAAGCAGCCCGATATCGGCGCGGCCGAAGATCTGCCAGATGGTGCCGACCACGTTCCACGGGATCAGCAGTGGAATGGCCATGATGATCAGGCACACCGAGGCCATGCGCCCCTTGGTCGGCATGGTCAGGGCGATGGCGATGCCCAGCGGGATCTCGATCAGCAGGACGCAGCCCGAATAGATGAACTGACGCAACAGCGCATCGTGCAATGCGGGGTCTCGCAACACCTGGCGGTACCAGTCGGCACCGACGAAGTAGCGGTTGGAGGCGTCGAAGATGTCCTGCACCGAATAGTTGACCACCGTCATCATCGGCACCACGGCGCTGAAGGCCACCAGCAGGAACACCGGCAGCACCAGCCACCATGCCTTGTTGTTCGGCACCTTGTTCATGGCGCGGCCTCCAGCAGCAGGTCATCGACGTAGAGCATCAGCCACTGCGCCGGCAGGCTGACCCATGCGCGCCCTTCAGGCAGGGGACGGTCCTCACCCATGCGAGCCTTGAGGGTGACGCCCGCCAACTCCAGGGTGAGGATGCGGTAGGTGCCCAGGTCTTCTACATCCAGGACCTGGGCCTCGAAGGCATCATCGATCGGGCGGTCCCAGACCTGCACGAACTCTGGACGAATCCCCACCTGCAAGCGCTCGCCCGCTTGCTCGGCCAGGCGCTCGCGCAGGCCATCCGGCAACGGCAGGTGCAGACCGCCGAAACTCACGCCATCGGCTTCGGCACGCACCTCGATCAGATTCATCCCGGGGCTGCCGATGAAGTAGCCCACGAAGGTGTGGCGCGGGCGCTCGAACAATTCGCGCGGGGTGCCGAACTGGACAATGCGCCCACCGTGCATCACCGCGATCTTGTCGGCGAAGGTCGAGGCCTCCAGCTGATCGTGGGTGACATAGATCATGGTGATGTTGAACTGCTCGTGAATCTGCTTGAGCTTGCGCCGCAGCTTCCATTTCAAGTGCGGATCGATCACCGTCAGCGGCTCGTCGAAAAGGATCGCCGACACATCGTCGCGCACCAGGCCGCGGCCCATCGAGACCTTCTGCTTTTCGTCAGCGCTCAGGTTGCGCGCCTTTTTCTTCAGCACCGGCCCCAGGTCGAGCACCTCGGCGATCTCTTCGACGCGCGCCTTCACCCGCCGCTCGTCCAGGCCCTGGTTACGCAGGGGGAAGGCCAGGTTGTCGAACACGCTCATGGTGTCGTACACCACCGGGAACTGGAACACCTGGGCAATGTTGCGCTGCTGCGGCGACAGCGCATTGACCGGCTGACCGTCGAACTGCACCTCTCCCTGGGACGGACTGAGCAGGCCGGAAATAATGTTGAGCAAGGTCGACTTGCCGCAGCCGGAAGGCCCGAGCAAGGCGTAGGCCCCGCCCTGCTCCCAGACGTGCTCGAGCTCGTGCAAGGCATAGTCGGCAGCGCTGGCGGGCTGGCGGCTGTAGCTGTGGGCCAGGCGATGCAAGCGGATCTCGGCCATCAGCGGCGCCTCCCCTGGCGCAGGCCAGGGGCCTGTACCAATTGACCGGTGCTGTCGAAGACGAACAGCTTGTGGGTGGGGATGAACACCGGAACCTGGGTGTCCACCTGATATTCGTGCACACCCGGCAGGTGCAGGATCATCCGCCAGTGCTCGTTGCGCACATGCAGGAAGGTCTCCGAGCCGCTGATTTCAGCCAGCTCGACCAGCACGGTCAGCTCGAGGTCGTCGTCATGGGACGGCACCAGGGTGATGTGGCTGGGGCGTACACCGAAGCGGTAGTCGCCATCGGCCAGGGCGCGCAGATCGTCGGTACGGGCGAAGTGCACCGCACCGGCCAGGCTCACCTCGTTGCCCGCGACCCGCCCGCTGACCAGGTTGATCGGCGGCTCCGAGAACAACTCGGCGGCCAGCACGTTGCAGGGTTTGTGATAGACCTCGGCGGTGGGGCCGCTTTGAAGGAGCCGCCCTTCATGAAGGATGGTGGTGGTGCCACCCAGGGCCAAGGCTTCGTTCGGCTCGGTGGTGGCATACACAGCGATGCAGTTGCGCTCGGCGAACAGCGCGCGCAGCTCCTGGCGCAGCCCTTCACGCAGCTTGTAGTCGAGGTTGACCAGCGGCTCGTCGAAGAGGATCAGCGAAGCGTCCTTGACCAACGCACGGGCCATCGCCGTGCGCTGCTGCTGCCCCCCGGAAAGCTCCAGCGGCAGGCGCTGCAGGTAGGCTTCGATGCGCAGCATCTCGGCCGTCTGGTGCACCCGCTGGCGGATCTGCGCCTCCGGCAGGCGCGCCTGGCGCAGCGGTGAGGCGATGTTCTCGAACACGCTGAGGGTGGGGTAATTGATGAACTGCTGGTAGACCATCGACACATTGCGTTCACGCACCGGGCGCCCGGTGACGTCCTCGCCATCCATCAGCACCCGCCCGCTGTCCGGGCGATCCAGGCCGGCCATCAGACGCATCAGGCTGGTCTTGCCAGACAGGGTACGGCCAAGCAGAACGTTGAACGAGCCCGGCTCGAAACGCAGACTGGCCTCGGCGATCCAGGCCTGGTTATCGACGTGGCGGCTGACCTGCTCCAGCACCAGGGTCATGGCGTAGCCTTCTTGTGATTGTTGTCCGCCGAACGGAGCCAGAACCGTGCCAGAAACCGCCGAACGCTCTGGCACCGGCTCTACGCAGCAGCACCCTGTTCGCCTGCGAACACAAATGAACAGTTTCGCTGGACAGTTGAACAATCACGGCATTGACAATGAACAGTTGTGAACGACACTCAAGGGCGGTCGCCGACAACAACAATCACACAGGGACAGGCCCATGGCCGCTGACACCCCGACCCACGCCCACCTGATCCAGGCCTCCTGGGCCCGCTGCCGCGAATACGGCCTGCAACCGCACAGCGCGCCGGATTTCGACTGCCTGACCGGCGCACAACTGAACGAACTGCTCGAGCATCGTCAGGCCCTGCTGCAACTGACCCGCGACGCAGTACTGCCGCAGTACACACACCTGCTGGGCAACTCCAGCTACCTGGTGATGCTCGCCGATGCCGGCGGCTGCCTGCTCGATGCCTGGGGGACGCGGCGCTTCGTCGAGCCGCGCCAGCAGCACGGTTTCACCCCAGGCGCGCACTGGCAGGAACGCGGCGTGGGCACCAATGCGCTGGGCACGGCATTGGCCTGCGGTGAGGCCATCCACGTCGGCCAGGACGAACATTTCCTGCGCCAGAACCGCTACATGGCCAGCGCCGCCGCGCCCTTGTTCGATGCCGAGCGTCGGCTGGTGGGCGTACTGGATGTCTCAAGCGATGGCTACCTGCCCGTCGCCCAGACCCTCGGCCTGGTGCGCATGATGGGCCAGAGCTTGGAGAATCGCCTGATTCTCGCCGCCCACAGCGACCGGCACGGGCAACTGCTGTTCAATACCGCACCCGACAACCTCGACAGCCCCTGGGCCGGCTTGCTGCTGTTCGACGAGCATGGGCGAGTGCTGGCCGCCAATCATCGCGCCGACAGCCTGCTGGGCCAGGATCCGCGGCAGTGCACGCTCGAACAGCTGTTCCAGACCTCGCTGAAACAGATTCTCGCCCACCCTCAGGAAAGCGCCTTCGCCCTGCAGGTCGCCGGTCGCCACCGTTTCCACTGCCAGTGGCGCGCACCGCATCAACCTGTGCGCAGCACACCCCCGAGCAGCGACCCTCGCGTGAGCAAGGCGCTGGCCCAGGCCGGCCTGCTGCTGGAAAAGGATATTCCAGTGCTGATCCAGGGCGAGACAGGCGTTGGCAAGGAAGTCTTCGTCAATGCCCTGCACCAGGCCAGCAGCCGCGCCGACCAACCACTGATCGCGGTGAACTGCGCGGCGATCCCGGCAGAACTGGTGGAGTCGGAATTGTTCGGCTACGAGAAAGGCGCCTTCACCGGTGCCCACCACAAAGGCAACACCGGGCTGATCCGCAAGGCTGACGGCGGCATTCTGTTTCTCGACGAAATTGGCGACATGCCCCTGCCAACCCAAGCCCGCCTGTTGCGCGTACTGCAGTCGCGCTGCATCCAGCCGCTGGGCAGCGGTGAGCCGGTGGCGGTGGACATTCGCGTGGTCTCGGCGAGCAACCTGGACCTGGCTGCCGAAGTCCGGGCCGGGCGTTTTCGCCAAGACCTCTACTACCGCATCGCCGGGCTGACACTGGCACTGCCCCCGCTACGCGAGCGCAGCGATCGGCGGGCGCTGATCGAGCAGGTGCATGCGCGTTACCGCGAACCCGGGCAGGTACAACGCTTGTCGCCGCGGATACTGGCGCTGCTCGAACAGCATCCCTGGCCGGGAAACCTGCGCGAGCTGGTGACCGTGATGCAGGTTGCCCTGGCGTTGGCCGGGCCTGATGCCATCGGCGAGGAGCACCTGCCAGCGGCGTTTCTGGCGGAAGCTGCGACGCCCCTGCCCACACCTGAACGGTCCGACACCGGGCAAGACCTCAACGCCCTGCTGCACGAAGCCAACGGTAATCTTTCATCGGTGGCGCGGGCGCTGGGGATCAGCCGCACGACGCTGTACAAGCGGCTGCGCTCGACGGCCGCAGGCTGAGCGGGCCTGAGCTAGGGCTTCACAGCCGATTCCGCTGCCACATCCACCATTTCAGCTGGAGCCGCTGCCGACTACCTGCCGTTCAGCAGGCTTTTCCCACTGCCGCACCGGAAAATGGACACACAGCCCACCTGTGGATGCGTGCCCAATGCAAACAACAAATACCGTCCTCATGATTCGCCCGGCGCGGTTCGCCTTCAACCCCGACACCGCCCTGAACAACCGTTTCCAGAATGCCCCCCTGGACCCTGACGCGGCCAGCAGCAAAGCCCTCGAAGAGTTCGACGGCTACGTGCAGACCTTGCGCCAGCACGGCGTCGAGGTGCTGGTGGTGCAGGACACGCCCGAACCGCACACCCCAGACTCGATCTTCCCCAACAACTGGTGGAGCAGCCATGCCGATGGCAGCCTGGTGCTCTACCCGATGGAAGGTCACAACCGTCGCCTGGAGCGTGAGAAGGGTGTGCTGCAGGTGATCGAAGAGCGTTTCGCCATCGAGCGCACCATCGACCTGAGCCCACTGGAGCAGCAGAATCTGTTCCTCGAAGGCACCGGCAGCATGGTGCTGGATCGCGAACACCGTATCAGCTACGCCTGCCATTCCGGTCGCACCCACGAACAGGCGCTGCGCCAGTTCGCCGAACGCCTCGGCTACCGCCTGTGCCTGTTCCACGCCCTCGATCGCCAGCAGGCACCGATCTATCACAGCAACGTGATGATGAACGTCGGTCGCACCCTGGCCGTCGCCTGCTTAGACGCCCTGCCCCACGCCGACGAACGCCGCACCCTCGAACATTCCCTGCGCGACACCGGCAAGGAGGTGCTGGCACTAGGTTTCGACCAGTTGGAGGGCTTCGCCGGCAACATGCTCGAAGTGCACGACCGCAGCGGCCGCTCGCTGCTGGTGATGTCGCGCAACGCCTGGCGCTCGCTGGACGCCGGCCAACGCCGCCAGGTCGAGCGCCACAGTCATCCGCTGGTGGTCGACATCGACCACATCGAACGCATTGGCGGTGGCAGCGCACGCTGCATGCTCGCCGAAGTCCACCTTCCCTCGCGCCACTGAGCCCCAAAGGAGCACTCCATGACCCGCTATATCGACGTGCAAGACCTCGCCCGCCTGGTCAACCGCAAGGGCCTGCCCACCTGCCTGGCCGAGATGGCCGAATACATTCGTGGCGACTACCTGCGCTGGCACGATTTCGAGAAGTGCCCGCGCCTGGCCAACCACTCGCCCGATGGCGTGATCGAGCTGATGCCGGTGTCCGACGCCAGCCTGTACGCCTTCAAGTACGTCAACGGCCACCCCAAGAACACTCACAATGGCTTGCTCACCGTGATGGCGTTCGGTGCGCTGGGTGATGTCGACACCGGCGCCCCGGTGCTGCTCAGCGAAATGACCCTCACCACCGCTATTCGCACCGCCGCCACCTCGGCCCTGGCCGCAGGCTACCTGGCACGCAAGGACAGCAGCAGCATGGCGCTGATCGGCAACGGTTCGCAAAGCGAGTTCCAGGCCATCGCCTTCCACACCCTGCTCGGCATCGAAGAGATTCGCCTGTTCGACATCGACCGCGCCGCCTCGCAGAAACTGGCGGCTAACCTGGCCGGCTACCCCAAGCTCAAGCTGATCATCGCAGCGTCCGTGGCCGATGCGGTACGCGGTGCAGACATCGTCACCACGGTCACCGCCGACAAGGCCTATGCCACCATTCTCACCCCCGAAATGATCGAGCCGGGCATGCATCTCAACGCCGTGGGCGGCGACTGCCCAGGCAAGACCGAACTGCACCGCGAGATCGTCGAGCGCGCACGGGTGATCGTCGAGTACGAACCGCAGAGCCGCATCGAGGGTGAAATCCAGCAGATGCCGGCGGATTCGCCGACCACCGAATTCTGGCAAGTGGTCGAAGGGATCGCTGCCGGTCGCGAGAACGCCGCGCAGGTGACCCTGTTCGACTCGGTAGGCTTTGCCCTGGAGGATTACTCGGCGCTGCGCTATGTGCTGGATGTGGCCAAGGCGCTGGATATCGGCCAGGACATTGCGCTGGTCCCCGAGCTTGAGAACCCGAAGGACCTGTTCGCTCTGCTGCAACCACAAACCGCGGCGCGCAAGGCCAGCGCAGCATGAGCACTGCGGGGGCTGTGGTGCACAGCCCCCGCAGGCTTCGATCAGTCGCTCGCCATTGCCGCCTGGACGGCACGGGCGAAGCGGTCAGCCACTTCATCGACCTGTTCGGCGCTGATGATCAGTGGCGGCAGGAAACGCACCACCGCGCCATGCCGGCCGCCCAGCTCGAGAATCAGGCCACGCTTGAGGCACTCGCGCTGAACCTTCGGTGCCAGGGTGCGTGACGCGGCTGGGTGACCGAGGGCATCCAGCGCACCGTCCGGATCGATCAACTCGACCCCCAGCATCAAGCCTCGGCCGCGAATATCACCCAGGTGCGGATAGTCACGCTGCAGGTGTTGCAGGTGGCCGCGCAGGCGCTGGCCCATGGTGGCGGCGTGTTCGTCCAGGCGATGCTCCACCAGGTAATTGATCACCGCGGACCCGGCGGCCATGGCCATCTGGTTGCCACGGAAGGTCCCGGCGTGAGCGCCAGGCGCCCAGGTGTCGAGCCAGTCGCGGTAGACCACTACCGCCAGCGGCAGGCTGCCACCAATGGCTTTGGACAGGGTCACCACGTCCGGCACGATACCCGCGTGCTCGAAAGCGAACATGCGCCCGGTGCGGGCGAAGCCGCTCTGGATCTCGTCGACGATCAGCGCTACCCCAGCCTGCTCGGTGATACGGCGCACGCCGCGCAGCCACTCGATATCGGCCGGAATCACACCGCCCTCGCCCTGGACCACCTCAAGAATCACTGCCGCTGGCAGCTGCACCCCGGCCTCCGGGTCGAGCAGCAGGTTTTCCAGGTAATGCAGGTTGGCACGTACCCCCGCCTCGCCGCCCAGGCCGAACGGGCAGCGGTAGTCGTAGGGATAGGGCATGAACTGCACGCCGCTGTTGAGCAGCGCGCCCAAGGGCTGTTTCGGGCCCAGGCTGCCCATCAGGCTCAGCGCACCCTGAGTCATGCCGTGGTAGGCCCCCTGGAAGGCCAGCACCGTGCTGCGTCCGGTGGCGGTACGCACCAGCTTCAATGCGGCTTCCACCGCGTCGGTGCCGGTTGGCCCACAGAACTGGATCTTCGCGTCGCGACGCAGTGCCTCGGGCAGCACCGCGAACAGGTCCTGAACGAATCGATCCTTGACCGGCGTGGTCAGGTCGAGGGTGTGCAGCGGCAGCTCATCGGCCAGTACACGCTGGATCGCTTCGACCACAACCGGGTGGTTGTGCCCCAGCGCCAGGGTGCCGGCACCGGCGAGGCAGTCGATGAACTGGCGGCCTTCGACGTCCTCGACATGGATACCACGGGCACGCTTGAGCGCCAGCGGAATGCGACGCGGGTAGCTGCGGGCATTGGATTCCTGTTGCTGCTGACGCAACAGCAAGGCTGAATCCTCGAAGTGGTACAGAGATTCCGGCGCAACGGCCGGCAGTGCCTGGGCAAGGCTGGAAGCGGTAGACATCGGCGAACCCTCGCAAGCAAGTAGGAATGCCCGCCACGTCCCTGTAACCGGATGTGTGTCGGGAAGTCATCGCTTGGGAGACGCTTGAGTGGGGTGTGGATTTAGCAGATTCGGGGGCCAATGTGGCATTTCACAGGCGCACCCGCGAAATGCCACATTGGCCGATGATCAGGCCCGAGCCTCCCGCGTCGGCACCTGCAGCCATACCCGCAGCCCGTCGCTGCGGCTGTCGAAACGCAAGCTACCCGCGCAGCGCTGGACGATCGCCTGGACAATCGCCAAGCCCAGCCCGCTGCCGACACTCTTGCTGTTGCGCCAGAAACGCTCGGTCAGGTGCTTGAGGTCCTCGTCGGCAATGCCCGGGCCATGATCGCGAACCAGGAAGCCCACCTGCCCATCGGCCATCTGCACCTCCAGCTCCACCGCCTCGTTGCCGCCATGGCGCAGGGCGTTGTCCAGCAGGTTGCGCAGCGCCGCCACCGCCAAGGGTGCGGGCATACCCAGATAGATGCGGGTGGCCTCTTCAGGCAGACGCACGACGATTCGCCGGTTGTCACCGCCACCGGCATCCTGCACCGCCTGGCGTGCGACTTGTTCGGCACTGCACAGCACGCCATCTTCGAACGACAGGCTGCCCTCGACCCTCGCCAGCATCAGCAACTGCTCCAAGGTCCGGTGCATGCGGTCGGCGCCCTGCTCGGCGTGCTCCAGGGCCTGCTCGCGCACACTACCGTCGGTCATGCGCGCCACTTGCAGGTGGGTCTTGATGGCCGTCAGCGGACTGCGCAGTTCGTGAGCGGCATCATCGGTCAGGCGTCGCTCGCGCTCGATGGTCTGGGCGATACGCAGGAACAGCTGGTTCTGGGTTTCCAGCAAGGGTTGCAGTTCGCTGGGCATGCCCGCCACCTGCAAGGGTTCGACGCTGTCGGCGCGACGCTTGCGCAGGGCGTCACGCATGCGGTTGAGCGGCTCCAGCCCCTTGCCCAGACCAATCCACAGCAACCCCAGGCTGCCGAGCAAGGCCATCAGCACCGGTGCCGAAGCGGCCAGCAGGATCGACTGGTTGAGCGCCTCGCGTTCCTGATGGCGATCGGCCGTGGTGATCCGCACATCGCCATGGTTGTAGGTGAAGGTGCGCCATGAACTGCCGTCGATCGTCTGGTCACGGAAGCCGCTGCGCTGATCGTCCATGCTGCCATCATGCTTGTGGTTGCTGGCGAGGATCTCGCCGCGCAGGGAGCTGACCTGGCAGGCCATACCGTCCGGCACGCTGAACTGGTCGGCGGCGAAGTGCGCATCCCGGCCCTTGGCCCCCAGCGGCTGCGGCAACTGGTCGACCAGGCCCGCGACCATCCGCGCCGAGGCCACCAGGCGCTGGTCGAGGGAGAACATCATCTGCTGGCGCAGGTCGCGCAACATCCAGGCCGCCGCCAGGATCCAGATCAGGATGAAGGCACTGCCCAGGATCAGCGACAGACGAACCCGCAGGCTCATGGTGCGGTCTCCTGCGGGGCCTGCGCCGCACCCAGGCGATAACCCAGCCCGCGCACCGTCTCGACGATACTGTTGCCAAGCTTGCGCCGCAGGTGGTGGATATGAACGTTGAGGGCATTGCTCTCGACTTCATCGCTGAAGCCATACACGCAATCCTTGAGCTGTTCGCTGGACAGCACGCGCCCGGGGTTCTGCAGCAAGGCCTGGAGCAATGCCTGTTCGCGCCGGGACAGATCGACCGGACGACCGGCCAGGGTCGCCTCGCAACTGCTGGGGTTATAGACCAAGGGGCCGTGCTCGATGACATTCACCGCGCGCCCGGCCACCCGGCGCAGGAGTGTGTGCAGGCGCGCCGCCAGCTCACGCAGGTCGAAAGGTTTTAGCAGGTAGTCGTCGGCGCCGGCCTGCAGGCCATCGACCCGGTCGGTGACCGCATCACGGGCCGTGAGCACCAGCACGGGCAGCACCTCGCCCTGCTGGCGCAGGCGACGCAGCAGCTTGAGGCCGTCTTCGTCGGGCAACCCCAGGTCGAGGATCATCACATCGAACTGGGCTGCCTGGAGCAGTGCACGTGCCGCCGAGGCGCTGGCGACCCGATCGACTGTCAGGCCCTGGGCCGTGAGGCCGGCGCAGATGCCGCTGGCGATCAGGTCGTCGTCCTCGCAGAGCAGTACGTGCATGGGAAATCTCCGGGTAAGTGGATGCGCAGTGCAACAAAACGGGATTAAGCGCCGATTATGAACCTCACCCCGCGTTTCGTCGCCTGCGCCAGCCGTCGGTTACTCGAGTACCTCGACCGGCATGCCGACTTCAAGTCGCCCGCTGCCATCGACCGCCAGGTTCTGCCCGAACAGCACATCCCCTTCCCGCTCGCGGAAGGTCTTGAGGGTGGTCAACGGCTCCCGGTCGCCACTGCGCTCACCCGTCTGCGGATCGAGGGTGGTGAGGATGCAGCGTACGCTGGGCTTGAGCACCCGCAGGGTCATGTCGCCGATACGGATGCGCTTCCAGCCATCTTCGGCAAACGCCTCGGCACCCTCGACCACCAGGTTGGGGCGAAAACGCAGCATCTGCATTGGCCGGCCGATGCGCCGATTGAGCTCATCGAGCGAGCCCTGGCCGATCAGCAATAAAGGAAAGCCGTCGGGGAAGGCCGCGCGGTCACTGTTGAGCCCATAGCCGCTGGGCAGATAGCGTGCCCGCTGCTGCGGGCAGTGCACCAGACGTACCGCCTTGCCGAGCATCTGGCTGAGCCACGCCGCGGCCTCGTCGCCGGCGTCGGGCACGCGCAAGGTGTCGCGCCAGATGGTCACGCCGCGCAGGTCGTCATCGGCACCCGGCACCTTGACCCTCAGCGGCGCCTGCCCGGGGGTTTCCAGCAGCAGGCTCTCCCCATCGCCACAGGTGGCCGTGAGCCGCCCCAATTGCGGCCAGGCGCGCTGGGTAAGGAAGCGCCCGGTGTCCTGCTCGACCACCATCCAGCGCCGGTCGCCCGACAGCCCCATGGCATCCACCTTCGACTCGCCCAGGCTCTGCGCCTGACAAGACTTCACCGGATACCGGTACAACGCACTCAGAAACATCCCCGCCCGCCTCGTGCCAGTCGAAAAGCCAAGCTTATACCCACCACGCGGCGTGTGCAGGTATCAGACTGCCACGTGATCGAGCGACAGGCGCTCGCGCACCACATCCACCAGGCGGTCCGGCTGGAACTTGGAGAGGAAGTTGTCGCAGCCGACCTTCTTCACCATCGACTCGTTGAAGCTGCCCGACAGCGACGTGTGCAGCACTACGTACAGCCCGCGCAGACGTGGGTCATTGCGGATCTCGGTGGTCAGGCGGTAACCATCCATCTCTGGCATTTCGGCATCGGTGAAGATCATCAGCAGCTTTTCGCAGACGTCTTCGCCGGCATCGGCCCAGCCCTTGAGCATGCGCAGCGCCTTCAGGCCATCACTGGCGATGTGCAGCTTCACACCCAGCTGCGACAAGGTGTCACGCAGCTGGGCCAGGGCCACGCTGGAGTCGTCCACCAGCAGCACTTCACGACCGCGGGCACGGGCCAGTACCGGGTCTTCAAGCTTGTCGCGGGAGACCTTGGCGCTGTAGGGCACGATCTCGGCCAGCACCTTCTCCACGTCGATGATCTCCACCAGTTTCTCGTCGACCTTGGTGATCGCGGTCAGGTAATGCTGGCGGCCGGCGCTGGTGGGCGGCGGCATGATAGCTTCCCAGTTCATGTTGACGATGCGATCGACCCCGCCGACCAGGAAAGCCTGTACCGAGCGATTGTACTCGGTGACGATGATGGTGCTGTCCGGCCCTGGCTGCAGCGGCCGCATGCCGATCGCCTGGGACAGGTCAATCACCGGCAGGGTCTGGCCGCGCAGGTTGACCACGCCACAGACGAAGGTGTGGCGCTGCGGCATCAGGGTCAGCTTGGGCAGTTGCAGCACCTCCTGCACCTTGAACACGTTGATCGCGAACAGCTGTCGCCCCGCCAGGCGGAACATGAGGATTTCCAGGCGGTTCTCGCCTACCAATTGCGTGCGTTGATCTACCGTGTCGAGAATGCCAGCCATTGCGCAACCCCCTGGCTCTGAGCCGGAAAAAGTGGATACATCCGCCCTGTATCGGCACAATCTGCCGGAGCTTGACCCCTGCAGAAAAATGCCCGGGCGGCGATTGATATCACTTTACCATCATGCTTTACTGCTGCCACATCCCTCCCCATCCGCCGCGCTGCGGACGTATCACCGCCACTGAGACCTCATCAGGGAAACCCCTAGGAGCAATCGGGAGCAACCTGATATTCGCAATATCCATTAGCCATTAATGTGACGCCATTCTCACTGCATGAACGGAGTCAGGCTCTTGTCAGCGAACATCTCGGTGTGGCCAACCCCTGCTCCAACCCAGCGTGTTGGAGTTTCATGATGGAACGGGCGCTCTTGAATACCGCGATCCTTCAGGATTTCCTGCTGGATGCGCAGGTCCTGCTGAACGAGTCACAGGAGTGCCTGCAACACCTGGAGCTGATCAGCAACGACGCTGACGCCTGCCATTGTCTGAGCGAAGCCCTCGACACCCTCGCCCGTCGAGCCGACGCCTCGGGCGTGCTCGAGATCGCTCATTACGCCTCAACCCTGCACCGCTTGCTGGCGCCTGGCTGCACCAGTCGCAACCTGCCGCTGGGCGCGCTACCGGCACTGGCCGACTGCCTGACACTGCTGGCCTGGCAACTGGAACTGGTCGATGCCCGCACCGGACACCTGAACCTGGACAGCAGCGAGCAGCACCTGCTGCTGGTCACCCTGGCCGACGTGCTGGATCAACCACTCCCCCACGCCTGTGCCCTGTGCGAGGAGAACGAGCGCCACTGCGTGCATCCCCAACTGCTCAACATTCACATCGAGCCCAAGCACACCTACGCCACATCAACTCGTAAAGATTAGCGATGTGGCCCTGCGTAACTCGTCTAACTGGCCAGCTCCAAACACACAACTAGCTGGCAAGTTGTACAAGTTCTGTCTAGTTCCTGCAGCCTCGCCCCGTTAGTTGAATTTGGAAGTTCCTGCCTTTTCAAACGATAATGGCTTATTGCCACTTACCGAGCGCTGCCCCCCACTGTCATGCCTCGGAATTACCTTGTTTCCAGGCAACTAACCAGCCGGGACCAAACCAACTCGAAGTGATACCATGCGCGCAAATGAACGAACGCCCAACGGCTCTTCAACGATTACAACAGGGCTCGTTTTTGGTTGAAAGGCAGGACACTCACGATTCTCCAGAGAGATTGGCGACCTGCGCCGGCAATAATTCAGTGGCTTTCCTATCTATGCTCCCACGCTTGAAGATTTCCCTGTGTTGTCGCTCTCGCACCGCCTTGCTGCGTGGGGCGACCGCCGTGTTGTGCGTGGCATCGCTGGTCACCAACCTGGTGCTCTACAGCAACGGGCAACCTTTGTCGGCCGGTGCCCTGGCGCTGCAGCTGGCTGCCCTGCTCGGGGCCGGCTGGCACCTGCGCCGTCGCGCCAGGTCGATCAACATGCTGCCGGCAGAGCTGGCCGACCGCATGCTCAAGGTCCAGGAAAGCGAGCGTCAGCACCTGAGCCGCGAGCTGCACGATGACATCGGCCAATTGCTCACCGCCGCCAAGCTTCAGCTCGACTGGTTGCAACGTCGGGTGCCTGCACCGCTGCAGGCGCAGTGCGATACCCTGCGCAAGACCCTCGACGACACCCTGGGCAACGTGCGTGACGTCTCGGCGTTGCTCAACCCACGGCAGCTCGCCAGCCTGGGCCTGGAAGCCAGCCTGCGCGCGCACCTGCTGCGCGCCCTCGAGAACAGCGAGGTGCACTGGAGCCTGGAGTGCAACCAGCGCCTGGGCGGCATCTCCGACGAAGTGACCATGGCTGCCTTTCGCATCACCCAGGAAGCGGTCACTAACGTGCTGCGCCATGCCCAGGCGCGCAATTTGCTGATCAGCCTGCAACGCACCCCAGCCGGGTTGCTGCTGTCGATCATCGATGACGGCCAAGGCTTCGTGCCGAACAGCAAACCGGGCGAGGCCGGGCAACGCGGCATGGCCGGCATGCAGGAACGGGCCACCGCCCTGCAAGGCACCCTGAGCGTGACCAGCCAGCCCGGTGCCGGCACCCGGATAGAAGCACTGTTCCCCTGGCCTGCACGCAGCCAGGAACGTGCCAGGACACCCGCCACCGATGATTAGACTGCTGCTGATCGACGACCATTCGCTGATTCGTGCCGGCGTCCGCGCGCTGGTGTCGGATATTCCCGGCTATACCGTGGTCGGTGAAGCCGATGACGGCCAGCACCTGCTGGAGATGGTCCAGCGCCTGTCCCCCGACATCGTCCTGCTGGACATCTCGATGCGCTCGACCAACGGCCTCGACGCCCTGACGCAGTTGCGCGCAAACGGTTGCACCTGCAAGGTGCTGATCCTGTCGATGCACACCGACCCCGACCTGATCATGCGAGCCCTCGAAAGCGGCGCCCACGGCTACCTGCTCAAGGACACCACCGCCAACGAGCTGGAGCACGCCCTGGCCGCCTTGCGCAACGGCGAGCGCTACCTCAGCCCGGCCATCGCCCACACGGTGATCAACCAGGCCCTGCTGCGCGCTCAGGCGAACAAACAGCCAAGCAGCGATCGCCACAATCTCACCGCCCGGCAACTGGAAATCCTGCGCCTGATCGTGCGTGGCAAATCCACCCGCGAGATCGCCGCAGGCTTGGGGCTGTCGATCAAGACCGTTGAAACCCATCGCTCGCAGATCATGAAGCGCCTGCAGATCTACGATGTCGCAGGCCTGGTGCTGTTCGCCGTACGCGAGAAGATCATCAGCCTGGACGACTGAGCAGCGGCGAGTCTGCGGGCAGGTGCACGCGCAGGGCACCCGGCGCCGCCTCGAAACGCAGGCTACCGGCCTGCAACGGCTCTCCGTCCAGGTTGATATCCAAGCCCTCGGCCTGGCCGATCTCGACCCAGGGCAGGCGCGCCCGCACGAACAGTTCTTCGCCCGTCAGCAAGTCGCGCAATGCGCCCACCATCGCCTCGGGTGCAGGCAGAATCGCGACCTCCAGCAAGCCGTCATCGGCCAGCGCCTCGGGGCACAGCACGTGGCCGCCGCCCGCCTGGCGACCGTTGCCGATGGCCAACGCCAGCAACTGCCCCTGCCAGTGGAAATCCGGCCCGTGCAGGGCCGCCGATGCGGCCTGCAACTCACTGAAGCGCGACAGCCCGGTGAACAGGTAGGCCGCCCCACCGAGTACCTTCTTCAAGTCTTCGGACGTATGGGCCGTCACCTGGCTGCCAAAGCCACCGGTGGCCATGTTGAGGAACATCTGCTCACCTACCCGCCCCAGGTCGATGGGCCGGGCCGGCACATCCAGCAAGGCCAAGGCGGCGGCCGGCTCCAATGGCACCCCGGCGGCGCGGGCAAAATCGTTGGCAGTGCCCAGCGGCAACAGGGCCAGGCTGGCGTTGGCCTGCGCCTGGACCATGGCCTCGGCGATATCGCGCAGGGTGCCGTCGCCACCGCCGGCCACCACCTGCGTGTAACCGGCCGCCAGGGCTTCTTCGACCAGGCGCCGGGCATCACCTGCTTCCCAGGTCAGACGCACATCCAGTACCTGCCCACGCTCGCGTCGCACGCCCACGGCGCTGCGCACCTCTTCGTTCATGGCCTGCTTGCCATGCAGGATCAACATCGCCTTGTGCCCGCGCATCCGAGATTCTCCGTATAAGACGCCAACTCCAATCTCGACCACAGGCAACCGGCAATTGCTGCACGGCGGCGCAAAATTCAACCCAGGCCATCATTCGACAAATACTTGGCTACGCTTAAGAGAACCCCGCCACACAGTCAGATTATTGACCCTTGTGCAGCCCTCACCTGACAGGAGCGGTCATGCGTATTCTCTGGACATTGCCCTATCTGCCCTGGCCCACTACCAGCGGCAGCAAGACCCGCCAGTACCACCTGCTGCGCGAACTGGCACATCACGGCCATCGCATCACCTTGCTGGTGCAGTCCAAGGTGCCACTGTCCGATCCTGCGCGACAGGCCCTCGAACCACTGCTCGAACGCCTGATCGTGTTGCCCCGGCGCCCCGTGCAGAGCCCGCTCAACCTGCTCGCCTCGCCCATCATCGACTACCCCATGCGCGCCATCATCAATGGCCTGGCGCCCTGCCTTCGGCACCGCTTCGAGCAATTGCTGGACGAGCCGTGGGATGTCATCCAGATCGAACACAGCTATGCCTTTCAGCCCTTCGAGAAGGCCCTGCAACGGCGCGGCTTGCCCTACCTGCTCAGCGAACACACCCTCGAGTCAGTGATGGGCGCAGCCTGCCACGATCGCCTGCCCTTGTGGTTACGCCCGCTCAACGCGTTCGATCGCTGGCGCTACCGGCGCTGGGAGCAGCGCGTGCTGCGCCAGCCCAACGAAGTCGTGGCGGTCAGCCCGCACGACGCCGAGCTGATCGGGCAGATCAGCGGGCGGGCGGTGAACGTGGTGGTCAACGGCGTCGATTGCGATCACTACCAGCATGTGCAACCGGCCCTGCACAGTCAGCGCCTGTTGTTCGTGGGCAATTTCGAATACGGCGCGAACCTGGAAGCCATCGAGTGGGCACTGGAAGACATCCTGCCCCAGGTCTGGCAGAGCAATCCTGCAGTGCGCCTGGCCATCGCCGGGCATGCCCTGCCCGCGCACTGGAAACTGCACTGGAACGACCCACGCATCGAATGGCTTGGCTACCGCCCCGACCTTCGCGAAGTGCAACGGCGCTCGGCACTGTTCTTCGCGCCGCTGCGCTATGCCGGAGGGTCGAAGGTGAAGATTCTCGAAGCGATGGCCGCCGGGCTGCCGGTGATCACCACCGGCAAGGGCGCTTCGGGCCTGGCGGTGAACAATGGCGAACACTACCTGGGCAGTGACGACGGCAGCCAGCTGGCGCTGCTGCTGACCCAATTGCTCAACCAGCCGTGGCGCATGACCCAACTGGGGGAAGCCGGGCGACAGTTCGCCCGGCAGCGCCATGACTGGAGCGTTGCCGCCCAGCAACTGGAGAACGTGCACATGCGCCTGACTCACCTGGCCCCGGCGCAGACCACGCCGCTCGGCGGGATGCTAGCCAAGTAGCTCGCTGAACGGGATGAATGCCACGCTATCGCCCGGGCTCACCGTACTGCCCTCGCGCACCTCGACCAGCCCTTCTGCCCAGGCTGCGCTGCGCAGTACGCCCGAGCTCTGGTTCGAGTAGATGCGTACCTGCCCACCCTCGATCCGCGCGCGCAGGTATTCGCGGCGATTGCCTGGCTTGGGCCAGTCGAAACCAGCCGGCACATCGAAGCGCAGCGGCGTGACCTGCTGGACACCCAGGCGACGCAGCAAGTAGGGACGTGTCAGCAAGGCGAAGGTGACCAAGGTGGACGCCGGGTTACCCGGCAGGCCGATCACCGGCACGCCGCGGAAGTGGCCGAAGGTCAGCGGCTTGCCCGGCTTGATCGCCAGCTTCCACAGTGCCAGCTCGCCAGCTTCGCGCAGAGCCATCCCCAGATAGTCGGCTTCCCCCACCGACACACCGCCAGTAGACAGGATCAGGTCGACATCGCCCAGGTTGGCCAGGCACTGGCGGGTCAACACCAGGTCATCGGCGAGGATGCCCGCATCGATGACTTCGCAGCCCATACGCTGCAGCCAACTGACCAGCAGTCGGCGGTTGCTGTTGTAGATCTGCCCGGGGCCCAGCGGCAACCCCGGCTCGACCAACTCGTCACCGGTCGACAACACCGCGACCCGCACCCGGCGCCGCACCTGAAGCTGGCCGTGGCCCAAGGTGGCGGCAAGGCCCAGTTCGATCGGGCCCAACAATGTGCCGGCAGCCATCACCTGCTCGCCAGCGCGGGTTTCCTGGCCCTTGGGGCGCACGTTCTGTTGCGGCGCCAGCGCCTCGAGAAAACGTACGCGGCCATCGTCCAGCACTTCGGCGTTTTCCTGCATTTCGACACAGTCGGCGCCTTCGGGCAGGGGGGCGCCGGTAAAGATGCGTGCACAGGTGCCTGGCTGCAACCGCTGCGGCGCATGCCCTGCGAAGATGCGCTGGCTGACCGCCAGGGGCTCGCCCTGCCAGTCAGCCAGGCGCAGGGCGTAGCCGTCCATGGCACTGTTGGGCCAAGGCGGCAGGTCGAGCGTGGCGAACAGATCGTTGGCCAGCACCCGCCCTTCGGCATCGGCCAGCGCGACCACCTCGACTTCGTCGATCGGCGCCGCCTCGGCCAGTGCCAACAGGCGCTCGAGGGCCTCTTCCACCGGCATCAACGGCCGGCTCGGCGCCGCCTCAGCCACGGCTGTCACAGGCCTGCGACTGCTTCAGGTGCGCGACGAAATTGCAGGGGCGATGGCGGGCATCGAGCTGCTCGGCGAGGATGCCGTCCCAGCCAGTGCGCACCGCATTGGTCGAGCCGGGCAGGCAGCACACCAGGGTGCCGTTGGCCAGGCCCGCAAGGGCACGCGACTGCACGGTAGAGGTGCCGATGTCCGGCACCGAGATCTGCCGGAACAGCTCGCCGAAGCCATCGACCTGCTTGTCCAACAGGCAAGCGACGGCCTCGGGGGTGCTGTCGCGGCCAGTGAAGCCAGTGCCGCCGGTGATCAGCACCACCTGTACCAGGTCGTCGGCGATCCAGGTGGCGACCTGGGCGCGGATCTTGTAGAGGTCATCCTTGAGCAGCACCCGTTCGGCCAGGCGGTGGCCTGCGGCGCTGAGGCGATCGACGAACATCTGCCCGGAGGTGTCGGTGTCGAAGGTACGGGTGTCGCTGACCGTCAGCACGGCAATGTTCAACGGCACGAAGGGGGTATCTGCCTTGGCTTTCATGGGGGTCCGTCGCAGGGGGAAAGAATGCGCCAGTTATATCACAAGGCAGCCTTGTTCTTGGTCAATGCCCGCTGATTGCCGCTATGCTCGACTATGCGAGGAACTTTGCAAGGACGCCTCGCGTCATAACGTCATCAAGCACCATCGCACTGGAGAAACACGATGATCCAACGGACAATTCCCGCCTTCCTGCTCGCCCTGGGCCTGGCCACCCTCGCCGGTTGCGCTTCGCCAACCGTCATCACCTTGAACGACGGCCGCGAGATTCAGGCCGTGGACAAACCTTCCTACGACGAAGACTCCGGCTTCTACGAATTCGAACAACTCGATGGCAAGCGTACGCGCATCAACAAGGATCAGATTCGCACCGTCAAGGAGCTCTGATCTGCACCTCGTTTTGAGCTAACGGCCTTTTAACAACAAGGGCTTGCGTTCAAAAATACGATGCAGTAGGATTTTCGAAATCGGAGTGTAGCGCAGCCAGGTAGCGCGTCTCGTTCGGGACGAGAAGGCCGCAGGTTCGAATCCTGTCTCTCCGACCAGATCCTTCGAAAAAGCCCGCCTCAGCGCGGGCTTTTTCGTGCCTGCCTGATCGCGATTCAGGCGCTGCCTGCAGCGAACTGCAGCGCCGCCAACCTGGCATAGAGCGGGTTCTCCTCGACCAGCTGGCGATGACTGCCGACAGCAACCACCTTGCCCTTGTCGATCACCGCAATGCGATCGGCATGCTGCACGGTCGCCAACCTGTGGGCGATCACCAAGGTGGTACGCCCGGCCATCAACTGCGGCAAGGCCTGCTGGATCAGGTGCTCGCTCTGCGCGTCGAGCGCGCTGGTGGCCTCATCGAGCAACAGCACCGGTGCATCCACCAGCAGCGCCCGGGCAATCGCCAGGCGCTGGCGCTGCCCACCCGACAGACCGATGCCACCCTCGCCCAGCAGCGTCTGGTAGCCCTGGGGCAATTGCTGGATGAATTCGTGAGCATGGGCACTGCGCGCCGCGGCCTCGACCTGGGCGGCACTCGCCTGCGGCATTCCGTAGCGGATATTCGCCTCGACCGTGCCGCGAAACAGCGCAGGGTTCTGCGCCACAAGGGCGAACTGGCGACGCAGGTCGTCGGGGTCGAGCGCTGCAATCGGCTGTCCGTCGAGCAGAATACTGCCCGCCTGCGGGTCGTGAAAACGCAGTAGCAGGTCGAACAGCGTCGACTTGCCCGCCCCAGACGGCCCCACCAACGCCACTGTCTGCCCAGGTGCGATGACCAGGCTCAGGCCATCGATGGCCGCCACCGACGGACGTGATGGATAGGCGAAGTGCACATCGCGCAACTCGATCTGCCCGTTGGCCCGCGCGCCCGGCAGTGTCGAAGGCTGCGACGGCGGTACGATCGCGCTGCTTGCCGCGAGCAATTCGGCAATACGCTCGGCGGCCCCGGCAGCCCGCTGCAACTCGCCAATCACTTCGCTCAAGGTGCCCACGGCACTGCCGACGATCAGGCTGTAGAACACGAACGCGGCCAGCTCGCCCCCGGAGATGCGCCCGGCAATCACATCCATGCCGCCCACCCAGAGCATCACTGCCACGGCGCCCAGGACCAGAACGATCACGACGGTGATCAACCAGGCCCGCTGGGCAATGCGCTGGCGCGCCACATCGAAAGCCGCCTCGACGGTGTCGGTGAACAACTGGCGATCGTGAGCCTGATGGTTGTAGGCCTGCACCGTCTTGATCTGCCCCAGTGTTTCGGCGACGTAGCTGCCGACGTCAGCGACCCTGTCCTGGCTCTGGCGTGACAGGCTGCGCACCCGCCGGCCGAACAGCAGGATCGGCGACAGCACCAGCGGCAAGGCGAGCACCACGATACTGGTCAACTTGGGATTGGTGACGAACAGCAACACCACCCCGCCCAGCACCATCAGCGCATTACGCAGGAACATCGACAGCGACGAGCCGATCACCGATTGCAGCAACGTCGTGTCGGCGGTCAGGCGCGACTGGATCTCCGAGCTGCGGTTATCCTCGAAAAACCCCGGATGCAGCCCGATCAAGTGATCGAACACGGCACGGCGAATGTCGGCGACGCAGCGCTCGCCAATCCACGACACCAGGTAGAAGCGGCTGAAGGTTCCAACCGCCAGGGCCAGCACCAGCACCATGAACAGCGCAATCGTCTGGTTGAGCTGGTGCGCAGAACCGGTCATGAACCCCTGGTCCACCAGCAGGCGAATGCCCTGGCCCATGGACAGGGTGATGGCTGCCGTGACGATCAGTGCAAGCAAAGCAAGCATGGCCTGCCGGCGGTAGGGACGCACGAATTGCCAGGCCAGGCCCAAGGCGCGGCGCTGGCGGGAGGAAAGCGGATCGGACATGGCACGGACCGGTGAGCGGGAAACCTGCAGACTACCATTCATCTGCCTGGGTGGAACGCCTGCAGCTGCCGAGGGGTCGCAGTTCGGTAGGGCCAGTGGCTATAGCTTATCGGTCTAACCT
Source organism: Pseudomonas wayambapalatensis (assembly GCA_014268975.2). GTDB lineage: Bacteria > Pseudomonadota > Gammaproteobacteria > Pseudomonadales > Pseudomonadaceae > Aquipseudomonas > Aquipseudomonas wayambapalatensis. The sequence continues at coordinate 3,866,315 of CP077096.1, forward strand.
GTCACTGGAGCTTTACCGCACTTTCTGTTGCACTGTGCCTGTCGTGATGCCGAAGGAGCTGTCACAGGTCAGTCACGGCGAGTGGTTACCCTGAGCTTGCAACCTGATGAGGAGACAGGAAATGAGCTTGCAACATAGCAGCGACACCGTAAAAAGCGCCCAGCCCCCGAAGCCCCAGGTGTGTGGCTCGATCATCGATGCCCAGGGCCGTGAGGTCCCGATCACCGAGCAGATGATCCAGAAGGCCTGCAAGGAGCTCGAGGAGAGCCGGGTGGAGAAAGTCCGCAAGGCTTGAAAGCCAATGAATCCCTTACAACCCGGCGCTTGCGCCGGGTTTTTCGTTTCTGCGCCCTGGGCCGCCTCGCAGAACCAGAACAATCATTTATTTTTTTGTACACGAAATATGCACTAAAGATTTTCCCGTGACGCGCCGAAACAGGATAAATAGCAGATAGCCACTATGCATGCGAAATGGCCCTCCTGCTTTTCACTCCCACGAATGGTTCGTCCCGATGAAGATAAAAAACAAGCTGGTGCTTGCGTTCGTATTGGTGGCTTTCATCCCGGTAGCCCTGGTCGGCGTGATTTCTGTGGTTAACATCCGCGCCGAGGCGGTGGATCAGTTCCTCGACGGCAGCACCCGTGAAATTCGCCAGATCGACGGCAACATGCGTCAGTTCTTCGATGGCACGCTACAAAACGTAGAACAAATGGCGACAGATCCTGTATACACATCAGTGAGTACACTCAAGGATTACACCTCCGCCGACGCTGCCAGCCACCCCCTGCCTGCAGCCACCCAGCAGGTCATCGACGCCTTTGCCCGCTATGGCGCTACCCATCCGGCGGCAGCCATCATCTCCATCGGCCTTGAGGACGGCACCTACGCCAAGTGGCCGGATGACCCGAAGCTGGCCAGCTACGATCCACGCGCGCGCCCTTGGTACAAGGCCGCCATGGCTACTCCGGGCAAGACCGTGCGCACCGCCGCCTACTACTACGACAAGGACGACGTCGCCCTGGTCGGCACCGCGCGCACGCTCAACGATGCCAGCGGCAAGCCCAAGGGCGTGTTCGTGGTCAGCGTGTCGCTGAAGAACCTCACCGAACTGGTCAAGAGCATCAAGCTGGGCAAGAGCGGATATGTGATGCTGATCGAGAACGGCACCGTGCTGGTTGATCCACGCGATGCCAGCCATGGCTTCAAGCAACTGAAGGACCTTGGCGAGCCGTATGCACAACTGGCAGCAACCGAACAAGGATCCACCGAGGTGGTGATCGAGGGGGTGCGCTACATGGCCAATGTCTGGACCTCGCCAGGCCTGGGCTGGCGCTTCGTCGGCCTGATCGAGTACAGCGAAGTGATGGGCGCCGCCACCCACATGACCTACCTCACCGCCATCATCGTACTGGTGCTGGCACTGGTCTTCGCCCTGGTTGCAGCCGCGTTCTCGCGGGTCATCGTCAAGCCCATCGGCCAAGTCAGCACCGGCTTGCAGCAGATCGCCCAGGGCGAAGGCGACCTGCGCCAGGACCTGGTGATCCAGGGCAAGGATGAAACCGCCGAGCTGGCCGGCTGGTTCAACAAGTTCCTCGCGGCGATCCGCCAACTCATCCAGCGCATCGGCGCCGCTTCGGGCAACCTGCACGAAGCATCGCGGGCCAACAGCGAACTGGCCGGCAACATGAACGAAGCCGCAGGGCGCCAGCGTGAAGCCGTGGAACTGGTGTCCACTGCCTTCAACGAGATGGTCGCCACCGCCAACGAAGTCGCACGCTCCTGCAGCAGCGCGGCCGACGCCGCAGAAAACGGCCATCACCGCGTCGCCGAGGGCAAGCAGCAGATCGAGCTGACCACCGACAACGTCAATCGCCTGGGTAGCCGCCTGAGCGAGTCGTCGCAGGCGATGGTCGAGCTCGAGGAAGGCAGCCGCAACATCAACCAGATCCTCGGCACCATCCGCGCCATCGCCGAGCAGACCAACCTGCTGGCACTGAACGCAGCGATCGAGGCCGCCCGCGCGGGCGATCAAGGCCGCGGTTTCGCCGTGGTCGCCGACGAAGTACGGGCCCTGGCCAAGCGTACCGCCGATTCCACCGGCGAGATCGACCAACTGCTCAACACCCTGGGCAACAAGACCCAGGAGGTGTCGCAGAAGATGGAAAGCTGTCTGGACCTGTCGCGGGCCAGCATGTCTTCGATCGCACGCGCGCGGGACAGCTTCGAGGGCATCCAGCTGTCGGTGAACGAGATCCGCGATCAGAACCTGCAGATCTCGGCAGCCGCCGAAGAGCAGCACAGCGTGGCCGAGGAGATCAACCGGCACATCCAGCAGATCTACGACGAGGCAAGGCTGGTGGAAGGCCTGGCCAGCTCGGCGCAATCGGATTCGGGGAGGTTGTCGCAGTTGTCGGAAGAGCTGAACGGGCTGGTCGGACGCTTCAAGTCCTGACCGTCCTTGTGGGGCGGCGGCCAGGCAGCGCGGTGTCTTTTTCGCGGGTCAACCCGCTCCTGCACACTCAGCAACCGACCGCTCGCTCCTCGGCACACAGGGGCGTGGTCTGGGCGTAGAAGACGCTGGTCAAGGCCCCGACCACGCCCATGATCAGGCAGAACCCCACGCACACCCAGGGGCTCCACGGCATCAGGGCAATCAGCGCCAGGGGCGTTGTACTGGCCCACAGCGCATAGGCCAGGTTGTAAGTGAAGGAGATGCCTGACACGCGGATCTGTGCCGGGAACAGCCCGACCATCACCGAAGGCACCACCCCCACCACGCCACAGGACAACCCGGCCAGCGCATAGGCCGCCCAGGTCAAGCCCCACTGCCCCACCAGGCTGGCATACAACACGCCGATCCCCAGCGGCAGCAACAGGCTGTAGATCATCACCGCACGCCAGGCACCGATGCGATCGACCAGAAGCCCCGCCAGTACACAGCCGATATTGAGAAAGACGATGCCTACGCTGCTGAGCGCAAAGGTATGCCCGGCATCGATCCCGAAACGCTGCTGCATGACCGTCGGGGTGATCACCACCAGCACCACCACCGCAGAGGTCAGCACGCACGTCAACAGCGCAGCCGGGATCAGCGAAGCGCGGTGGCCAGTGAGAACAGTGCGCAGCGGAAATGCCACGGGCGGCGTCTGGCGCTCACGCAGGGCAAGAAACACCGGCGTCTCGCTCAGCCAACGGCGCAGCCAGACACCGAACACGCCGAACACCCCACCCAGCAGGAAGGGATAACGCCAGGCGAAGTCGAGAATTTCCTGCGGGGTGTAGAGCCGCGCCAGCAAGGTGGCGACCAGCGCTCCAAGCAGGTAACCGAAGGTCAGCCCCGCCTGCAGGAAGCCTAGGGCGTAGCCGCGACGCCCCGGAGGCGCGTGCTCGGCAACGAAGGTCCAGGCGCTGGGCACCTCACCGCCGACCGCGGCGCCCTGCAGGATGCGCAGGGCCAGCAGTAGCAGAGGCGCGGCGTAGCCGATGTCGGCGTAGGTCGGCATCACCCCGATCAGCAGGCACGGCAGGGCCATCATCAGGATGCTCAGGCTGAACACGCGCTTGCGCCCGAGATGGTCGGCGAAGTGCGCCATGAGGATGCCGCCCAGAGGGCGTGCCAGGTAACCGGTGACGAAGATCCCGAAGCTCTGCAGCAGGCGCAGCCATTCCGGCATCTGTGGCGGGAAGAACAGCTGGCTCAGGGTCAGGGCGAAGAACACGAAGATGATGAAATCGTAGATTTCCAGCGCGCCGCCGAGGGCGGCCAGGCCCAGGGTACGGTGATCGCCGCGGCTGAAGCGAGGCGCGCGGGCGGTATCGATGGCAGTCATTTCTGGGTTCCACAGATCGGCAAAGGGCAAGAGGATAGCAAATGCCGATGCGTCTCAGCTGGAACGGCTGAAAGCGTTGTGCGAGAAGTTCATCCGCCGCCAGGAATAGCCCGCGCCGCCGGCAAGCCCGGACGGCAGTGCAACCTGCCCCAGCACCTGCGGGGTGTCGATGATCGCCATGAACGATTCCAGTGCCTCGCTATCGGGCACCTTGGGCAGGCTGACACTGACCGCCCGGCGTTCGCTCTGCGCGATGCTCGGCACTTTCAGATGCTGGGAGTGGTACAGCAGCACATGCTGGATCTGCGGGCTGACGCGGCAGAAACGGGCCAGGTCGACGCCTGCATGGCTGCCCAGCTCGATGTTGCCCACCAATAGCTGGAACGGGTGCAATGCACTCTGCACCAGGCGCTGCAGGTCTTCGAAGCTTTCCACCGGGGCGATCCGGTAGTAGCCCAGGCCATTGAGCATGCGCTCCAGTTGCAAGCGCTGGCCGGGATGCTCGTCGGCGATGAGGATGCGCATGGACTTGTTCGGCATGGTCCGGACCCTGGCGGCAAGGTGGTCAGAGACACTGCCAGGCCTTGCTGCGCCTGTGCGGGCAATGACGGGTCTCTCTCTAGATAGTTGTCGGGAACCGACGATAAATCAAGGCGCTGCACAGGGATTTTTCACCCCTGTTCCACGGGCTTTTCACTGCTCCCACTGACGCATGCGCAAGCGACAGTGCTTCATGGCATTGACGATGTGCTTTTCCACCACGCTCTGCGAAACCCCGAGGCGCTCGGCGATCTGCGGATGCGACAGGCCCTCGAGCTTGCGCAGCAGGAAACTCTCGCGACACGGTGCGCTCAACTCGTCCAGTGCACGCTGAACCAGCTCCAGGCGCTCATCGAGGTGCAGCAGATGGGGCGGTGCCGGGCTATGCCAGCGCTCGTCGTTGTCCAGCACTTCCAGCGGCTCGGACTGGCGCACCGACTGACGCCGGTGCCGGTCGATCACCAGGTTCAGCGCCGTGCGGTAGAGGAAGGAACGGGGTCGCTCGATCGGCGGGTGACCGCCGCGCTCGAGCAGGCGCAGGCAGGCGTCATGGGCGACATCCTCTGCCGCGTGCCGGCTGCCCAGACGCGAGGAGAGGAAACTCACCAGTTCGCGATAGTAATGTTCCACCACGGCCCTTGCCTCTCCCGTTGGGCAACGTCAATGCGATTGAAAATACGCATCAGTGATATCAGCGTGTCATCTTACAAATTACAACCATTCTCAGCAACACACCCCTCGCCTGCGGCTAAATCCATTTCCCCAGCGTTCGTCTAACTGTGACCTCCGTGCGTGCCCTGAAAGGCGCGACACGCTCCTCATCCCTGGCTGGAAGTCTACATGAGACGTACATCCACACTCCGTCGCCGCCTCGTTCTCGGCGGCCTGGGCCTGATCGCGCTGGGCAGCCTGCTGGCCTGGAAAGCCCTGCCCTTGGGCACTCTGCCGGTCAGCACCGTACAGGTCACCCGCGGCGACATCGAAAGCAGCGTCACCGCCCTTGGCACCCTGCAACCCCGTCGCTACGTGGATGTCGGCGCCCAGGCGTCCGGGCAGATCCGCAAACTGCACGTGGAAGTTGGCGATGAAGTGCGCAAGGGCCAACTGCTGGTGGAGATCGACCCCTCCACTCAACAGGCACGCCTGGACGCCGGGCGCTACTCGATCGAGAACCTCAAGGCCCAGCTTGCCGAACAGCGCGCCCAATACCTGCTCGCCCAGCAGCAGTTTCAGCGCCAGCACGAGCTGGCCAGTGCCGGCGCCACGCGTCAGGAGGATGTCCAGCAGGCCCAGGCGCAGCTCAAGGTGACCCAGGCACGCATCGACATGTACCAGGCGCAGATCCGCCAGGCCCAGGCCAGCCTGCGCAGCGACGAGGCTGAACTGGGCTACACACGGATCTACGCACCGATGGACGGCACCGTGGTGGCGGTGGACGCACGCGAGGGCCAGACCCTCAACGCCCAGCAGCAGACCCCGCTGATCCTGCGCATTGCCCGGCTGTCGCCGATGACCGTCTGGGCCCAGGTTTCGGAGGCCGACATCGGCCAGGTCAAGCCTGGCATGACGGCCTACTTCACGACACTGGCCGGTGGCAAGCGCCGCTGGACCAGCACCGTGCGCCAGATCCTGCCGATCCCGCCCAAGCCGCTCGACCAGACCAGCCAGGGCGGCGGCAGCCCGGCCAGCGCCAGCAGTGGCACCACCGGCAGCAAGGTGGTGCAGTACACCGTACTGCTGGACGTGGACAACCCTGACGGCGCCCTGATGGCCGAGATGACCACCCAGGTGTTCTTCGTCGCAGGCCAGGCCAGCCAGGTGCTCACCGCACCGTTGGCGGCGCTGGACGACGCGCCCACCGAGGGCATGCGCCTGGCACAGGTCCTGACCCGTAACGGCAAGGTCGTACAGCGCCAGGTACGCACCGGCTTGAGCGATCGCCTGCGGGTGCAGATCCTCGACGGCCTCAGTGAAGGCGAGCAACTGGTCATCGGCGCACCACGCGCCAGCGGAGGCTGAATGAACGCACCGCTGATCGAGCTCGATGACATCCACAAGGTCTACGGCGGCATCGACTCGCCCGAGGTCCAGGTGCTGCGTGGCATCAGCCTGAGCATCCAGCCGGGCGAGTTCGTCGCCATCGTGGGTGCCTCCGGCTCCGGCAAATCCACCCTGATGAATATCCTGGGCTGCCTCGACCGCCCCTCCCGTGGCAGCTATCGCTTCGCTGGCCGTGACGTCGCCGAACTCGACAGCGACGAACTGGCCTGGCTGCGCCGCGAGGCCTTCGGCTTCGTGTTCCAGGGCTATCACCTGATACCCTCAGGCTCGGCCCAGGAGAACGTCGAGATGCCGGCGATCTACGCCGGTACACCTGCAACCGAACGCCATGCCCGCGCCGCCGCGCTGCTCGAACGCCTGGGCCTGGCCAGCCGCACCGGCAACCGCCCCCACCAGCTGTCCGGAGGCCAGCAGCAACGGGTGTCGATCGCCCGCGCCCTGATGAATGGCGGCCACATCATTCTCGCCGACGAGCCCACCGGCGCCCTCGACAGCCACAGCGGCGCCGAGGTCATGACCCTGCTGGACGAACTGGCCAGCCAAGGTCATGTGATCATCCTCATCACCCACGACCGTGAGGTGGCGGCGCGGGCGCGGCGGATCATCGAGATCCGCGACGGTGCGATCATCAGCGACTCGGCCGCCGATCGCCCGCCCGCTGCGCCCACTCCCGGCTTGCAGGCCGATGATCTGCGCCAGCGCCTGGACCGCGGCGCCAGCCTGCGCGGCGCCTGGAAAGGCGAGCTGGTCGAATCGCTGCAGGCGGCCTGGCGGGTCATGTGGATCAACCGCTTCCGCACCGCCCTGACCCTGCTCGGCATCGTCATCGGCGTGGCCTCGGTGGTGGTGATGCTCGCCGTCGGCGAAGGCAGCAAGCGCCAGGTGATGGCGCAGATGGCCGCCTTCGGCTCCAACATCCTCTATCTGAGCGGCAAGCACGCCACCTCCCGCGAAGCGGCGGGCCTTGTTTCCCTCGACGACGTCGCCGCCATCGCCGGCCTGCCCCAGGTGCAGCGCATCATGCCGGTGATCGGCGGCGAGCTGATGGTTCGCCACGGCAACAACAACCAGTCGTTCTACGTGGGGGGCAACAACACCGAATTCCCGCACATCCTCAACTGGCCGGTGGTCGAAGGCAGCCTGTTCACCGACGCCGACGAGCGCAGCGGTGCCGCCGTGGCGGTGATTGGCCAGAAGGTCAAGGAAAAGCTCCTGCCTCCCGGCAGCAACCCGCTGGGCCAGTACCTGCTGATCGAGAACGTGCCCTTCCAGATCGTCGGCGTGCTCGCCGCCAAAGGCGCGAGCTCCGGCAACCAGGACAGCGACGAGCGCATCGTGGTGCCCTACTCGGCAGCCGCCATGCGCCTGTTCGGCAAGCACGATCCCGAATACGTGATCATCACCGCCGCCGACTCAAGCCGAGTGTCGGAGACCGAAGCGGCCATCGCCCACCTGATGCGCAAGCGTCACCAGGGCAAGCAGGATTTCGACCTGACCAACGACGCAGCGCTGATCCAGGCCGAGGCGCGCACGCAGAACAGCCTGTCGCTGATGCTCGGCGCGATTGCCGCCATCTCGCTGCTGGTCGGCGGTATCGGGGTGATGAACATCATGCTCATGACCGTGCGTGAACGTACTCGCGAGATCGGTATCCGCATGGCCACCGGTGCTCGTCAGCGCGACATCCTGCGCCAGTTCCTCACCGAGGCGGTGATGCTGTCGATGGTCGGCGGCGTGACCGGTATCGCCCTGGCCCTGACCATCGGAGGCGCCCTGCTGCTGGCCGATATCGCCGTGGCCTTCGCCCTGCCTGCCATCCTCGGCGCCTTTGCCTGCGCCGTGATCACCGGTGTCGTGTTCGGCTTCATGCCGGCGCGCAAAGCCGCCCGACTCGACCCGGTTAAAGCCCTTACCAGCGTGTAGCCCATGACATTGCCAAGCCGCATCAGCCTGCTGACCCTGAGCCTCTGCCTCGCCGCCTGCAACAGCACACCAGCGCCGCAGGCCGACATCACGCCACCGCCCACCTGGCAAGGCGCCACCGACTCCCACCAGGCGCTGCCGGACAGCACCTGGTGGCAGGCATTCTCCAGCCGCGAACTGGATCGCCTGATCGAACGCGCCCGCAGCAACAGCCACGACCTGGCGGCCGCTGCAGCACGGGTGCGCCAGGCCCAGGCCCGCGCCGTGATCGCCGGGGCGCCATTGCTACCCGAACTGCAACTGGGTGTGGATGGCAGCCGCCAGCGCCTGCTGCGCGGCGACGGCAACGACCAGCTCGACGCCACCAGCAGCGAGCGCACCAGCACCGCCTTCGCCACGCGCCTGAGCGCCAGCTACGAAATCGATTTCTGGGGCGGCCGGCGCGCTGCCCGTGACAGTGCATTGCGCAAACTCGACGCCAGCCGCTTCGACCGCCAGACGGTCGAGCTCACGCTGTTCAGCGCCGTTGCCGACAGCTATCTGCAAGGGCTGACACTGGAGGAACAACTGCGTATCGCCCGGCTCAACCTCGATAACGCGCACGATGTCCTGCGCCTGGTCGAAGCCCGCGAACGCTCGGGCTCGGCGACCCGCCTGGAGCTGGCCCAGCAACGCAGCCTGGTCGCCGCCCAGAAGCGCCAGGTGCCGTTGCTGGAGCAACAGTGGCAGGACAATCGCGTCACCCTTGCCACCTTGCTCGGTGATCCGGTGCAGAGCCTGAATACCGACCAGGAGTCGATCAGCGCCTTGAACTGGCCAGGCATCGGCAGCGGCGTCCCCAGTGCACTGCTCAGTCGCCGCCCGGACATCGCCGCCGCCGAAGCACGCCTGGCGGCAGCCAGCGCCGACGTGCAGGTAGCCAGGGCCGCCATGCTGCCACGAGTGGTGCTCGGTGCCGACCTGGGCAGTGGCGCCAGGACCTTCGCCAACGTGCTCGACAGCCCCTTCTACACCCTCACCACCGCCCTCACCGCCCCCATCTTCGACCGCGGCCGACGCAGCGCCGAGCGTGACCAGGCCAAGGCGCGCCAGGAAGAGTTGCTGGAGGATTACCGCGCGCAGATCATCGCGGGCTTCGCCGACGTGGAAAAGGCGCTCAATGCGATCAACGGCGTCGACCGGCAACGCCAGTGGCAGGATCAGGAAGTGGAACAGGCGCGCATCGCCTTCAGCCTGGCCGAACAGCGCTATGCATCAGGGGCAGAGACGCTGCTGACGGTACTGGAAACGCAGCGCACCCTGTACCTGGCCGAAGACCAGCAGGCGCAGTTGCGCCTGGCCAGGTTGCAGGGGAGCGTGGCGCTGTACAAGGCGCTGGGCGGGGGATGGAGGCTCTGAGGGGAGTCCGTCAGCGCGGGGGGTCTTCTTCGCGGGCAAGTCGCAGCGGCGGTTCGCCGCTGCGACTTGCCCGCGAAAAGCACGACTCGGCGTTAATCACGAAAGAATGTTCTTCATCGACAGGTTACGCGCGTACCAAGGCCGACGCGGCACCCGCCGCAGCAGGTCGGCGATGCCGTCCTCTTCGCCGAAGGTGATACGCAGCGCAAGCTTCATCACCTCCACATCCATCTCCACTGTCTTGCCCGGACGAATACCCGGTGTGGTACTGCACCCATGAGTGTCCGGCCCCAGCCAGGGGTCGCCGACTTCCACCCAAGGACCCGGCGCGAACCACTTCACGCCATTGACCTCCAGGCGCCGCACCTGGCCGGGGTGATAGCGTTCATGGGCGCGATACCAGTCTTCGATCCGGTCGTCGATCCAGCCGTGGAAACCCCAGAACACCGGGTGTACATGGGAAGAAAACGGATCGCCCAGGAAGTCGTTCTCACGGCCGAACCAGCGCCCGGCGAAATCCGACGGGTCGCGCGCAAAGGGCACCGGCGCACTGTTGGACGGGTCCCGGGGCACCGAGGCCCAGCACATGTGCAGCCAGTCGTGCAGGTTCATCTCCACTTCCGAACCAAAGGTGCCCAGGCTCAGCTTCGACAGGTACTGCGGATCCTGGTATTGCGATTCCCAGACCTGGAAGTTGCTGCAGAACGTCTCCCCGGCCTTGATCGCCGACACCCACTGGCCATACTCGTCGTCGCCCGGCGCTTGCCAGGGCGGCGGCACGCAGCAGCCGTCGTGGTTGTCGTAATAGCGGGCAAAACCCTGCCGGTCGAACTCGACATTGGGCTGTGGCAGCGGAAAGCGCTGCCAGGAGGGCAGGTCCTGCAGGGCGCGTGCGGCAGCGAGCATGTGCCGGTGCATGAACAGAAAGTCCACGCCCGAACCATTGCGGTGCTTGCGCGGCCCACGGGCGTCGCGCTCGTGGTCGCGCGGCCCTGGCTGCCAGCCCAGGCCGCGCAACGCATTACGCTTGTCTTCGGGAATCTTGTGCCACTGATCGCGGGTCGCATGCCAGAGCTGGTGGAACAAACGATGCTCGGGGCTGATGACCCAGGCCTGCATGGCCGGGGTATAGGGCAGGCGCTCACGCGCCTCTGGGAACAGGCGCTTGACGGCAACGAAGCGGCTGTCCGCCACCGGCAAGGTAAGGGGCCGATCAAGGCGCTGCAAGCGGCCGCTGAGGGTGCCGCTGCCGGCGTTGGCGAACTCGCCCCACACCTCGTCGAGGCTGGCCACGCACTCATAGCTCGGCCCACCGTCCTGACTGAGCAGGCGCCAGCGCACCTGGGCAGACGAGGCTCCGACCAGATCGCCCAGCACCCGGTAGGCGGCCGGACCATCAGCTCGCAGGCGCTCGCCGGTATCAACGAAACCACGCAGCCCACGGCCTTTGGTGGCGACGTCGAAGAACACCTCGACGCCCTCGCGCGGCAAGCCCTCGAGGCCACCATCGGCGCCATCGAAACGCATATCCCAGACACCCCGCAAGTGATCGGCCAGCAGTTGCCCGGCAAGGTCGGCAAGCTCGACGCTGGCCTCACCCGGGGTGACGATGTCGTCTTCAGGGTCGTGGGTCAGCTCCTTGTGCGCATAGTAGGCGGCGGTACCCGCGGCCCCCGCCACTGCCAGGCCTGCGATGAATCCTCGTCGGGAAATGGTCATTGCGCCTCTATCCGTTCCAGCCATGCTGCGGCTTCTATCCAAGCTAGAACGTACGCTGGCGGGCAAAATTTACCGGGGCTAATTCACCACGGGTGGCGCTCGTTCCTTCAGAAGACTCCTTGCCAGCAGAGGCTGCCGATGACCTCCTTCCTCTCGCGCCTGATTCGCCCGAACCGGGCCAGCGCTTACCGGATCTTCGATGTCGAGCTCAAGACCATCGTGCCCCTGAGCCCTTCGCTGTGTCGTTTCGTCTTCACCGGCGAAGACATCGGGCAAATGACCACCCTGGCGCCGGACCAGCGCATCAAGCTGTTCTTCCCCTCCCCCGACGGCCAGCCACCACGACTCCCCCTGCACGAGAAATGGCAGCAGGCACGGCGCGACCTCCCGGCGGCGCAGACGCCCCCCATGCGCACCTACACGTTGCGCGCCCTGCGGCGCGCGCAGCATGAGGTGGAGGTGGATTTCGTCCTGCATGGGGTCAATGGCCCCGCCTCGGCCTGGGCGACCCATGCGCGCCCCGGTGATCGGCTGCAGATGGTTGCACCGAACCTCGCCTATGACGGCGACCCCGGCGGTTATGAGTGGAAGCCCCCACGCGAGGCACGGCAGATTCTGCTGGTGGGCGACGAGACTGCACTGCCGGCGATTGCCGGGGCGCTCGAACAGTTGGCCGACACCCGCCCGCACCTGGCGGTCGAAGCCTTCATCGAGGTTCCCCTGGAGCTGGACTGCCTTGACCTGCGCCACGGCCCGGCCACCCGGGTGCACTGGCTGCCCCGCGACGTGCTGGCCTGCGATCACGGCCAAGGCATGCTGCACGCGGTGCGCGAACTGGCCACGCTGCCGAACCCGACAGCGACCCGCAACGCCGAACTCGAGGAGGTCGACATCGACCAGCGCATCCTCTGGGAACTGGCCAGCGACAAGGCCGCGGCCTTTCATGCCTGGATCGCCGGGGAGTCGGCGACGGTGATGGAGATCCGTCGCTACCTGATCAAGGAGCGTGGCCTGGCGCGCGACAGCCTGACGCTGATGGGCTATTGGCGGGCCGGACGCACCCTGGAGTAGCATCGACCGCTATCGCACCCGCTGTATTCCCGGGCTCACACACCAAAAACGCTGTCGCACATCTGTAAATCGATGTCATGACAGCCGATTCCGCCGTCACCCCGCCGTTAACGACCGAATCCGGTCCCCTGCACCTGTACAAACGACACAAAAAAACCCTCTGCCTCGCGCATCCTGAGCCCGACTCCCGAGTCACGGACAGACCTACGCACTACACCGCCCTACAACCAATAACAACACCCAGGGACCACACCTATGCTCTCCATGCGAAAACGCTTCGGCGTCCTGCTGTTCTCGCTGTGTGCCACTGCCGTCCAGGCCAAGGAATGGACCGAAATCCGCTTCGGCGTCTTCCCCGAATACCCCCCCTTCGAATCCGTCGCCGCCGATGGCAGCCTGCAAGGCTTCGACATCGAGCTGGGCAACGCCATCTGCGCCAAGCTGCAGGTCAAGTGCACCTGGGTGCATAACGAATTCGACGGCATGATCCCGGCGCTACGTGCGCGCAAGTTCGACGCCATCATGTCGTCGATGGCCGTCACCCCAGCGCGCCTGAAGCAGATCGACTTCACCGACCGCCTGTTCCTCAGCCCCACCTCGGTGGTGGTGCGCGCGTCCGCCGACTTCGGTGATACCCCCGAATCGCTCAAGGGCAAGCAGGTCGGCGTACTGCAGGGCTCGCTGCAGGAAGCCTATGCCCGCGCCGTGCTGACCCCGCTGGGCGTGCAGGTCAGGGCCTACCAGTCCCAGGACCAGAACTATGCCGACCTGCAGAACGGCCGCCTCGACGCCACCGTGACCGACCGCCTCGAGGCGCAACTGAACTTCCTCTCCAAACCCGAAGGCGCCGACTTCAAGAGCGGCCCGGCGATCAAGGACCCAAGCCTGCCACTGGACATTGCCATGGGCCTGCGCAAGACCGACCCGGAGCTCAAGGCGCTGCTCGACAAGGGCATCGCGGCGATCCATGCCGATGGCACCTATGCCGAAATCCAGAAGAAGTACGTGGGCGACCTGGACATCTACAACGAGTGATCGTCGCTGCCGTCGCGGGCCTCGACCTGCCCGCGACGCGGCCAGCGTAGACATCGTCGATCCCCAAGCCATCCCGTCGCACGAGACCCTCTCATGAACGACTTGCTTTCTCTGCAAGGCTTCGGCCCGTTGCTGGCCCAAGGCACCTGGATGACCCTGAAGCTGGCATTCCTGTCGTTGCTGCTCAGCCTGCTGCTCGGCCTGGTCGGCGCCAGCGCCAAGCTGTCGCACTCCAAGCTGCTGCGTATCCCGGCCACCCTCTACACCACACTGATCCGCAGCGTCCCGGACCTGGTGCTGATCCTGCTGTTGTTCTACAGCATGCAGATCTGGCTCAACGACCTCACCGAAGCACTGGGTTGGGACTACGTTGAAATCGACCCCTTCGGCGCCGGCGTGCTGACCCTGGGCTTCATCTACGGCGCCTACTTCACCGAGAACTTCCGCGGCGCCATCCTCAGCGTGCCCGTCGGCCAACTGGAGGCAGCCACCGCCTACGGCCTGAGCCGTGCCCAGCGCTTTCGCCTGGTGCTGTTCCCGCAACTGATGCGTTTCGCCCTGCCAGGGCTTGGCAACAACTGGCTGGTGTTGCTCAAGTCCACCGCACTGGTGTCGATCATCGGCCTGGCAGACCTGGTCAAGGCCGCGCAGAACGCCGGCAAGACCACCAACGACATGCTGTTCTTCCTGTGCCTGGCCGGGTTGGTCTACCTGCTGATCACCACCCTTTCCAACCGCCTGTTCAAGCACCTTGAGCGGCGCTACAACACCGGCGTGCGGGGACTGGCACGATGATCGAACTCCTTCAGCAATACGGCATCGCCTATCTGTACAACGATGGCAGTGGTCTGTCGGGCCTGGCCATGACGCTGTGGTTGTTCCTGGCAAGCATGGTCCTGGGTTTCGTCCTTTCGCTACCCCTGGCGCTGGCGCGGGTATCGCGCCACAGCTGGCTGCGCGTGCCGGTGCAGGTGTACACCTTCGTGTTCCGCGGCACACCGCTCTATATCCAGTTGCTGATCTGCTACACAGGCCTCTACAGCCTGGAGGTGGTGCGCGAACACGCGCTACTCGACCAGTTCTTGCGCAACGCACTCAACTGCACCCTGCTGGCGTTCGTGCTCAACACCTGCGCCTACACCGTGGAGATCTTCGCCGGGGCGATTCGCAACCTGCCCGCCGGCGAACTGGAGGCGGCCCAGGCCTATGGCCTGCGCGGCTGGAAGCTGAACCTGTTCCTGGTACTGCCCGCGGCCCTGCGCCGCTCGCTGCCGGCCTACAGCAACGAGCTGATCCTCATGCTGCATGCCACCTCGCTGGCCTTCACCGCCACCGTCGCCGACATCCTCAAGGTGGCGCGCGATGCCAACGCTGCGACCTTCCTGACCTTCCAGGCCTTCGGTGTAGCCGCGCTGCTGTACATGTTGCTGTCCTTCGCCCTGGTCGGCCTGTTCCGACTCGCCGAGCGCCGCTGGATGCGCTTCCTTGATCCCGTACGAGGCTGATCCCATGACCGCCACCGCACTGCCTTTGAACTTCGAACACGCGCCCTCCACCCAGGCCCATGCGAGCGCGATCAAGCTCAGCGTCGACGCTCTGCACAAGCACTACGGCGAGCACCAGGTGCTCAAGGGCGTATCGCTGCAGGCCCGCAAGGGCGACGTGATCAGTCTGATCGGCGCCAGTGGCTCGGGCAAGAGCACCTTCCTGCGCTGCATCAACTTCCTCGAACAGCCCGATGCCGGCAGCATCACCCTCGATGGCCAGACCCTGCAGATCCGCCCCGGCACCCGCACGCCGCCACCTGCGCAACTGCAGAACCTGCGCACGCGCCTGGCGATGGTGTTTCAGCATTTCAACCTGTGGAGCCACCTGACCGTGCTGGAAAACATTTGCCTGGCACCGCGCAAGGTGCTGGGCATCAGTGCCGCCGAAGCCCAGGCACGGGCTCGCACCTACCTGGACAAGGTCGGCCTGCCCGCGCGCGCCGCCGAGCAGTACCCTGCCTTCCTCTCCGGCGGCCAGCAGCAGCGGGTGGCGATCGCCCGCGCACTGGCCATGGAACCGGAGATCATCCTGTTCGACGAACCGACCTCGGCGCTCGACCCCGAGCTGGTCGGCGAGGTGCTCAAGGTCATACAGACGCTCGCCGAGGAAGGACGTACCATGCTCATGGTCACCCACGAGATGGGCTTTGCCCGTCAGGTGTCCAGCCAGGTGCTGTTCCTGCACCAGGGACTGGTGGAGGAACACGGCAGTGCCGACATCCTCGACCACCCGCAGAGCCCACGCCTGCAACAGTTTCTCTCAAACCGTTTGAAGTGAAGTCACGCCGTATGGATAGCAAGGCCACCCGTTCCCCTGCCAACCCGCCGCTGGACCGCATCGATGAAGCGATCATCGATGTGCTGCGCCACCACGGCAGGATCACCTACGAGAAGCTCTCGACCCTCGTGCACCTGACGCCCAGGCCTTGCCTTGAGCGGGTGCGCAAGCTGGAGCGACGAGGTGTGATCCGCGGCTACGGTGCGATCATCGACCTGCAGCAGGTGTCGCCCGGCCTGTCGCTGTTGGTGCTGGTGGCCTTGTCCAACCAGAGCGGGCGTTCCGCCCAGCGTGCCTTCGAGGCCACCGTGCGGGCCTGCCCGCAGGTCTTTGAATGCCAGCTGATCAGCGGCCATTTCGACTACAGCCTGCGCATGCGCTGCCGCGACATGGAGCACTACCGGGTGCTGACCGAGGCCTGGATGAACGACGACGAACTGCACATCGACAAGCTGGTCGCCCACCCGGAGCTGGCGGCGGTCAAGAGCCTCGCACCACACGCCTGAAACATCCTTGGGGGCCGCCTGGCGCCCCCTTCACCTCACCCACCCGCGCTTCACACCCCTTCCCTGCGCTAACCGGCACACCAGAGCCTCCGAGTTCGACTGATCGCCAACTGGTCAGACCGGTAAGTCCAAAAAGCCTTGCCAAGCGCTGAAATTCGCGCTTACATTTACCCCGCACTGGACAAACCGGTAAGACCACAATAATTAAGTCCTGCGCTCTTTCGCCCGCCAGCCCCTGGCGTGCATCGAAGCAGGGACACCGAATCAGAGATCCCTCCCATGCTCAAATGGTGCTCGCGTTCGATCTTCCTCCAAGTTGTCCTGGGCCTTGCCCTGGGCGTTATCTGCGGTCTCAGCTTTCCTGAAGTATCCCTGCAGCTCAAACCCCTCGGTGACGGCTTCATCAAGCTGATCAAGATGCTCATCGGCATCATCGTGTTCTGCGTGGTGGTCAGTGGCATCTCCGGCGCGGGCGACCTGAAGAAGGTCGGGCGCATTGGCCTGAAGTCGGTGATCTACTTCGAAATCCTCACCACCATCGCCCTGATCATCGGCCTGGTGCTGGCCTTCTCTACCGGCATCGGCCAAGGTGCCAACATCCACCTCGACCAGCTCTCCAGCGCCGACGCCGGTGCCCTGGCCGATCGCGGTGCGCACATCCACGGCGCCACGGCGTTCTTCATGGATCTGATCCCGACCTCGGTGATCGGTGCCTTCGCCGACAACAACATCCTCCAGGTCCTGCTGTTCGCCGTGCTGTTCGGCAGTGCGCTGAACCTGGTCGGCGAGTCGGCCTCGGGCATCTCGCGCCTGATCAACGAACTGAGCCATGTGATCTTCCGCATCATGGGCATGATCGTGCGCCTGGCGCCGATCGGCGTGTTCGGCGCCATCGCCTTCACCACCAGCAAGTACGGCCTGGAGTCGCTGCAGCACCTGGGCGGGCTGGTGGCGCTGTTCTACATCACCTGTGCAGGCTTCGTGCTGCTGATCCTGGGCACGGTGATGCGGGTGTCGGGGCTGAAGTTGATCCCGTTCATCAAGTACCTGCGCGAGGAACTGACCATCGTCCTCGGCACCGCCTCCTCCGACGCCGTACTGCCACAGGTGATGCGCAAGCTCGAACACCTGGGGATCGGCAGTTCCACCGTGGGGCTGGTGATTCCGACCGGCTATTCGTTCAACCTGGACGGTTTCTCGATCTACCTCACCCTGGCCATCGTGTTCATCGCCAACGCCACCGGCACGCCACTGGCCATGACCGACCTGCTGACCATCCTGCTGGTGTCGCTGGTCACCTCCAAGGGCGCCCACGGCATCCCGGGCTCGGCGCTGGTGATCCTGGCCGCCACCCTGACCGCGGTTCCGGCGATCCCGGTGGTCGGCCTGGTGCTGGTGCTGGCCGTGGACTGGTTCATGGGCATCGGCCGGGCACTGACCAACCTGATCGGCAACTGTGTCGCCACCGTGGCCATCGCCCGCTGGGAGAAGGATATCGACATGGAGCGCGCCAACAACGTCCTGGCCGGCAAGCCTGGCTTCGAACCGGTAGCGCGCAAGCAGGGCCAGGCCCATCAGCAGGAATTCTGACCGTGCCAGGGCCGACGTTCAGCGCCGGCCCACAGGCGACAAGACTCAGGTTTCAATCAGGGAGCGAACCGTGATCAGCTCATCGACCGTCGTCAACTCCGTGGTGGAAAAGCTGCGCAAGGCCCTGGCCCGCGGTCAGTGGCGCAGCGGCGAAATGCTGCCCGGCCAGCGCGAGCTGGCCGAACAACTGGGCATCAGCCGCCCCAGCCTGCGCGAAGCGGTGATCGTTCTGGAAACCCTCGGGCTGGTACGTTCGATGCCCGGCAAAGGTGTGCTGGTGCTGGAGGCCGACGCCGCCCTGACACCAGGCACCGAGGGTGTCGGCGCCGCCAGCCTGGCCGATGTGCTGGAGCTGCGCTACACCCTCGAGCCCTTCATCGCCGGGCTGGTCGCGCAATCGGCGGGCAAGCAGGACATCGGCCAGTTGCGCCTGACCCTGGTGGACCTGCGCGAAGCCGTTGACGCCAGCGACAGCGAGGCAGGCGTGGCCGCCTACATCGCCTTCCACGAAGCGCTGTTCGCGCTGACCACCAACCCGATCTTCCAGAGCGTGGTGCAGCAGACCAGCAACGCGCTCAAGCAGAGCGCGGCGATGCTGCGCGACTCCCCCGAACACCTGGCCGCACGGCTCGAAGAGAACGAGGCCGTGGTGCGCGCCATCCGTGCACGCAACAGCGCCCAGGCCAGCGCCCAGATGCGCCGGCACATCCTCGCCGAAGGCCAGCGCATGGGCATCGAACTGAACATCCCGGACGACCAACCGGACCCGCATCTTTGACGTCAGGAGAGCGACCATGACCGCCTTCGCCCACGCCGACCCGCGCCTGCCCCAGCTGATCAAGACCGGCGAAGGCCGCCTGGGCGCCGAACAGATCTACCCACGCCTGTTCGACGCCATCCTCGAACAGCGCCTGCCCCCTGGCAGCGCCCTGCCCGAGCAGGCGCTGGGCAATGCTTTCGGCGTCAGCCGCACCGTGATCCGCCGGGTGCTCGGGCGTCTGGCCGACCAGCAGGTGGTGGTGCAGCGCCCCAGCCACACCGCACACCTGGCCGCACCCGATCCACAGCAGGCGCGCCAGGTGCTCAGTGCCCGGCGCCTGGCCGAAACCACGCTGATCGGCCTGGCCGCCCAGCGCGCGCGCCCGGGGCAGATCCGTCAACTGCGCCAATTGGTGGAGCGCGAACGCCTGCACTACGAGCGTGGCGAGCGCTGCACGGCCATCCGCCTGGGCGGCGAATTCCACCTCAAGCTTGCGCAGATGGCCAACAACGCGCCGCTGGCGCGCTTTCTCAACGGCCTGGTGCCGATGACCTCGCTGATCATCGCCCGCTACGAGTCGCCCTGCTGCGAGCACTGCGCCTGGGAAGAGCACGCGGCAATCATCGACGCGGTGGAAGACGGCGACAGCACCGCGGCGCTTGAGCTGATGCACCAGCACCTGGACCGCCTCGAAGCCAAGCTCGACCTCGATCAGAGCGTGCGCGCGTAACGTTTGCGGTAGTCCGCCGGGGTAACTCCGACATGCCGCACGAAAGCGCGGCGCAGGGTGTCGACATTGGCGAAGCCACACAAGGCCGCCACCTGCTTGGGCGGCTCGCGTCCGCCCTCGAGGCGTTCGCGCGCGGCATTGACCCGTGCCAGTTCCACCCAGGCCGCAGGGGTCATGCCGACATCGGCCTGGAACAGCCGGGCGAAGTGCCGCGGGCTGAGGCCCGCCCGCTGCGCCAGGCTGGCGATGCTGTGATCCTCGGCCGGATTGGCCGCCACATAGCGCTGCAACCCCTGAAGCACCGAGCGACCGACCGGCGAAGAGCCACCCTGGCGACTGAACTGCAATTGCCCACCCGGACGCTTGAAGTACATCACCAACTGCCCTGCCACCTGCTTGGCGAGTTCTCGCCCCAGGTCTTCCTCCACCAGGCTCAACGCCAGGTCCAGCCCGGACGTCACACCCGCCGCAGTGCGCACCTTGCCGTCATGGACCTGGATCGCATCGGCCTCCACCTGCACCTCGGGATAGCGCTCGGCCAAGACCTCGGCGACCGCCCAGTGCGTGGTGATGCGTCGGCCATCGAGCAGGCCGGCAGCAGCCAGGGCGAAGGCCCCGGTGCAGACCGATCCGTAGCGCCGGCAACTGGCGGCACGCCCACGCAACCAGTCGAGGATGCCGCTGCGCAGGTGCTGGCTGGCCGCCTGTGGCGTACCGGCGATCAGCAGGGTGTCGATGGGCTCAATGGTGTCGCCGATCCAGCCATCGGGCAGCAGGCGCGCGCCGGACGAACTGACCAGCGGGCCGGGCTCGCAGGCCAGCAGGCGCAGGCGATAGACCTCGCGACCGGCCTGGCGGTTGGCCTCGGCGAAGACATCGAGCGGGCCGCTGGCGTCGAGCAACTGGACACCGGGCATGGCCAGGATGGCGAGGGTCAGTGAGGGCATCTGGAGATCCTGTAGGAGCGCGAAAAGGCTGACAGCAACAGCATAAGACCCCAGCCAGCCCACCGCGCAGGCCATGTCCGTCGCAAACCGACAATGGCAGGATCTGGCGCATAACGTCAATTGAGGACATACCCCCTCACCGCCACACTGACTCCACCACCAACCCCCCCAAGGAGTCACCCATGTCCACCTCCATCGCCGGTATCCAGGTACCCGACAGCGCCATGGCCCGCGAGATCACCGAACTGGTCCGCGACACCGCCTCGCCATTGCTGTTCCACCATTCCAGCCGGGTGTTCTACTTCGCCGCCCTGGCCGGCAAGCGCCTGGGCCTGAAGTTCGACAGTGAACTGCTGTACTGCGGCTGCATGTTCCACGACATGGGTCTGACCCATCAGCACAGCAGCGACTGCTGCCGCTTCGAGGTCGACGGCGCCAACGCCGCCCGCGACTTCCTCAAGGGCCACGGCATCGCCGAACGCGACATCGAGCGGGTCTGGACCGCCATCGCCCTGCACACCACACCGGGTATTCCCGAGTTCATGCACCCGCTGATCGCGCTGGTTACCGCCGGCGTCGAAACCGACGTCCTTGGCCTGCACCATGAAGGGCTGAGCACCGCCGAGCGCGACGCCGTGGTCCAGGCCCATCCCCGTGGCGAGCAGTTCAAGGAAGCGATCATCCAGGCCTTCTACGATGGCATCCGCCACAAGCCGCAGACCACCTTCGGCAACGTCAAGGGCGATGTCATCGCCGACAAGGAACCGGGCTTCCATCCCGGCAACTTCTGCAGCGTGATCCGCCAGTCCTGCTGGCCAAGCTGAGGCCTCGCTGGCCAAGGCTTGCCGGGCGCCTTACCATGCGCCCGGCAAATCACACGCCAGGAGGCCTTATGCAACACACCATCGCGCCAGTCGGCGCAGAGCAGTTCGAGCGCCTGACCGAACTGTGGGAAGCGTCGGTGCGGGCGACGCACGATTTTCTTCCCGAAGGCTACATCGAACGCTTGCGCCCGCTAGTGCGCGACCAGTACCTGGGCTTCGTCCAACTGCGCGCCGAGTACGATCAACAGGGCCGGATCCGTGGCTTTGCCGGGGTACACGAGGGCAAGTTGGAGATGCTTTTCGTCGACCCGACCTACCGCGGCCAGGGCATCGGCAAGGCCCTGTTGGCCCAGGTCGTCGCCGAACTGGGCGTGCGCGAGGTCGATGTCAACGAACAGAACCCGCAGGCCGTGGGCTTCTACCTCAACCAGGGCTTCGTCCAGACCGGACGCAGCGAAGTCGATGGGCAGGGCGATCCGTATCCGCTGCTGCATCTGAAACGCGAGGGCTGAACATGGCTTTCGAACTGCAAAAGGGGGCCGCTCTGCGGCCCTTCCCGCTTCTATAATCAGAAGACCTCATCCAGCCTCTACCCAGGGAGGCTACCAGCGTGAACCCGCGCATCCCCCTGTTGCTGCTGTGCCTGCTGCTGACCCTGGCTGGCTGCGCCGGCAAACGCTCCCCACCAGCCCCGCCCCCGGCCACGCTCACCCCCGCCCTCTGGCAACAGATCGACCAGGACCTGATTGGCGCCTCGGTTGCCGCCACCGGCTCGGCCAGCGACTATGCCCGTCGCTCGATGAGGGTCTGGCGCGAAAAGGTGCAGCAACGTACCGAAAGCGACTTCATCCCCTGGTTCACCGGCTACTGGACCCAGCAATGGCTGACCCTCAAGGTTGCCTGGTTCAAGATGAACAGCGGCAACGGCAGCGACCCGCCCGAAAAACGTTTGGCGCTCTACCTGCAGGAGCAGTACCACGAGCGGGTGATCGAACCGGTCGCCGAGCAGATCAACCCCGAAGGCATCCGCGACCGTGCCAGCGAGCTGTACCTGCAACTGTTCGCCCAGCAGTTGCCGACGATCATCCAGCGCTACAACGCCCCGCCTGATCAGGTCAGCCAACGCCTGAATCACCTTGCAGCCATCGCCCTGGGCCCACCTGCGGCCAGGGACGCGACGCTCTACCAACTGCTGCGCGCCCAGTCACTGGACCAGCAGCCCGCCTGGCAGGCGCTGCGCCAGCACCTGCACGACCAGGCCGCCAAGGCACCCGGGCAAACCGAGGTGGGGCTGTCGTCGGTGGCCACCCGGGCCAGCGAAAAACTCGGCGCCACCCTCGCCCCGCGCGGCATCGCCAGCGCGGTGGCGGCGGCAGTAGGCAAGGCCGCCGGGGCGATGATCTCGGTGGCGGTGGCCGGTTTCGGCATGATGACCCACGACCGCGATCACCCACAGATGGTCGAGCAACTGCGAGTGATCCTCAACGTGGCGCTGAACGAGGAATGGCGCGAGCTCATGGAGAACCGCCAGAGTGGCGCCCTCTCGGGGGTGTACCACCTGTCGGGGGTGTACCACCTGTCGGGGCAGGTCGAGGATGGCCTGCTGTCGGGCGCAGGCCGGCCCTGACGCCTCAGGCCACGGCCATGGCCGAGGTCGGCAGGCCGAAGATGCGGTCGAACGCCCAGTTGTAGACGAAGGTGTAGACCGGCACCAGCACGATGAACGCCAGGTCCACCACGAACGCCTCGACCAGGCTCATGTCCAGCCACCAGGCAATCAGCGGAATCAGGTACAGCACCAGCGTCAGTTGGAAGCCCACCGCGTGCGCCACACGCCGCGCCACGCTGCGACCGCGCTTGGCCTGGCGGCTTTCCCAGCGCTCGAACAGGCTGTTGTAGACCAGGTTCCAGAGCATGGCGATGGTGGTGATCATCACCGCCAGTGGCCCGGTGTGCGAGGCCGGGGTTTCGGACAGGTAGGCCAGGCCCAGCGTGGACATGCACAAGCCAATGAGTTCATAGAAGGTCACGTAGACCAGTTTGCGTTTGACGCCTTGCACCGTGACGACCTCGGGATACAGTGAATGAAGGCGCGGAGAATGAATCAATAATCTTGACAGAAAAAGTCAGCACCTTTCAGATTTACTGAAAGGAGACTTGCATGAACTTTTCCAGCGACAACATCCAACTGTTCCTCGCCGTGCTCGACCGCGGCTCGTTCTCTGCCGCCGCACGGGTACTGGGACGGGTGCCGTCGGCGGTCAGCATGGCAATCGGCAATCTGGAGGCAGAACTGGGCTACGCCCTGTTCGAGCGCGGTGCCCGCGAGGTGCGCGCCACCGACCGCGCCCGCGCCCTGGAGCCGCACGCGCGGCTGATCGCCGAGCAACTGGGGTTGCTGCAAGTGCATGCGCTCGAACTGTCGCGAGGGCTGGAAAGCAGCCTGGCCATCGCCGTGGTGCCGGACATCGACCCCCGTCCACTGCTGACAGCCATCGCCCGGCTGGGCGAGCGCTACCCGCTGCTCGACATCGAACTGCTCAGTGCCCCGCAGGAGGACGCCCTGCAACTGCTCGACAGCGGCCGCGTCAGGTTGTGCCTGGCCTTTGCCGGGTTGCAGGTCGATCCGCGCCGCAGTTTCCAGCACCTGGGCACCGAGTCGCTGGTGGCCACCTTGTCGCCTCACCATCCAGCCCTGCGCCAAGGGCGTATCCGCGACCTGGAAGACCTGGTGAACATCCGCCAGATCCTGGTGCATAGCCGTGACCTGCCACTGCGCGACACCCGCTCACTGATCGGCACCGCGCACTGGCGCACCGACAGCGTCGACCTGGCCCTGCAGATGGTCGAAGCAGGGCTGGGTTGGGGCGACCTGCCTGTGGCCAGGGTCATGCCACGGGTAGAGGCCGGCCGGCTGGTGCGCCTGGCGTTTCGCAACACCCGCAACGAGCTGCAGCTACCCGTGCATGTGCTGTGGCTCAAGGAGCAGCCACTGGGGCAGGCTGCTCGGGCGCTGGTGGAGTTGCTGGCTGCCGGCTGATCCGTCCATGACCACCCGTCGGCCAGAACGACGTCTAACTCAAGCATTTGGCCCGCAGGCCGATACCGATTCCGACAGGCACCGCCACGCGCCACGAGTGCACGGCGGCCTCCCCAGCATCGGCTCAAGGTCTCGAAACATGAACCTGAAGTTCCGCCACAAGATTCTCCTCAGCGCCTGCGGTGTCGTGGTATTGGCATTCGCATTGTTCACCCTCTACAACGACTACCTGCAACGCAACACCATCCGCCAGAACATCGAATCCTCCGTGCAGCAGGCCGGCGCACTGACGGCCAGCAGCGTGCAGAACTGGATGAGCGGACGCATCCTGATCCTGGAGAACCTCGCCCAGGATATCGCCCAGCAAGGCACCGGCAGTCAGGTCGCCGGGCTGGTCGACCAACCCTCCTACACCAGCAACTTCCAGTTCACCTACTTCGGCCAGAACACCGGACTCTTCACCCAGCGCCCCGACGCACAGATGCCCGAAGGCTACGACCCGCGCAAACGCCCTTGGTACACCGCCGCCGCGAGCGCCAACCAGACCCTGCTGACACCGCCCTACCAGGCATCGGTCGGCGGGCTGGTGGTGACCATCGCCATCCCGGTCAAGGCCCGCAGCAATGGCGAGCTGCTCGGAGTGGTCGGGGGTGACCTGAGCCTGGACAGCCTGGTCGACATCATCAACGCCGTGGATTTCGGCGGTATCGGCCACGCTTTCCTGGTCGACCGCGAAGGGCAGGTGATCGTCAGCCCCGACAAGGACCAGCTGATGAAGAACCTCAAGGACATCTACCCCGGCAGCTCCCTGCGGGTCGAGCCGGGCATGCAGGACGTGACCCTCGGCGGCGAAGAGCGGATCGTCTCCTTCACTCAGGTCAAGGGGCTGCCTTCGGCGCAGTGGTACATCGGCCTGTCCATCGACAAGGACAAAGCCTACGCCGCCCTCGGCCAGTTCCGCAGTTCGGCCATCATTGCCATGATCATCGCGGTGGCCGCCATCGCAGCCGTGCTCGGCCTGCTGATCCCACTGCTGATGCGCCCGCTGACCACCATGGGCCGCGCCATGCACGATATCGCCGAAGGCGAAGGCGACCTCACCCGTCGCCTGCAGGTGCAGCACAAGGACGAGTTCGGCGAACTGGCCGCAGCCTTCAACCGCTTCGTCGAGCGTATCCACGCCTCGATCAGCGAAGTGGCCTCGGCCACCCGACAGGTGCACGACCTGTCCGAACAGGTGATGAGCGCTTCCAACGCCTCGATCAACGGGTCCGAGGAACAGAGCCTGCGCACCAACAGCGTGGCAGCGGCGATCAATCAGCTCGGCGCCGCCACCCAGGAGATTGCGCGCAACGCCGCCGAGGCCTCGCAGCACGCCAGCGGCGCCAGCGATCAAGCCAACGACGGGCGCCAGGTGGTGGAGGATGCGATCAGCGCCATGACCGCGCTGTCGCACAAGATCAGCGAGTCGTGCGAGCAGATCGAAACCCTCAACGCCAGCACCGACGAGATCGGCAAGATCCTCGACGTGATCAAGGGCATCTCTCAGCAGACCAACCTGCTGGCGCTCAACGCCGCCATCGAAGCCGCTCGCGCCGGGGAAGCCGGGCGAGGCTTTGCCGTGGTCGCCGATGAGGTGCGCAACCTGGCACACCGCACCCAGGAGTCGGCCGAAGAGATCCACCGCATGATCACCAGCCTGCAGGTTGGCTCGCGCGAGGCGGTGCACACCATGAACGCCAGCCAGGTCTCCAGCGAGCAGACCGTGCAGGTGGCCAACCAGGCAGGTGAGCGACTGGCCAACGTGACCCTGCGCATCGGCGAGATCGATGGCATGAACCAGTCGGTGGCCACGGCGACCGAGGAACAGAGCGCAGTGGTCGAGAGCCTGAACCTGGATATCACCCAGATCAACGCCCTCAACCAGCAAGGGGTGCAGAATCTCAACGAAACCCTGCGCCACTGCGATGCCCTGAGCCAGCAGGCGGGACGCTTGAAGCAGTTGGTAGGCAGTTTCAGGATCTGAAACGGCTTCACTGTTCCCCCTGTAGGAGCGGGCTTGCCCGCGAAAAAGACAGCGCGGTGCCTGGCACGGGCTACGCCCGTGTTCGCGGGCAAGCCCGCTCCTACAGGGGAACAGTGAAGCTGCCGCGTTATAACCTAATAACGAACAATTCTATTTGGCTATAAAGAACAATCTATATCCTGCTCCCATCCGACAACGGGCTAGCGGGCAGATTGAGTAACGTATGGATGTAGGTTCTTTCGGTTTCACCATTGCCGGGCTGGTCGTGGGTTTCATCGTCGGCATGACCGGCGTCGGCGGCGGCTCGCTGATGACCCCTATCCTGCTGTGGTTCGGTATCAACCCTGCCACCGCCGTGGGCACCGACCTGCTCTACGCGGCAATCACCAAGGCCAGTGGCGTCTGGGTGCATGCGCGCAACAAGAACATCGACTGGAAGATCACCGGCTGGCTGAGCCTGGGCAGCGTGCCCGCGGCAGCGCTGACCCTGTGGTTCCTCAGCACCCTGCATGCCGACACCTCGGCACTCAACGCCATCATCAAGCAGGGCCTGGCGGTGGTGCTGATCCTTACCGCCCTGGCGATCCTGTTCAAGTCGCGCCTGCAGGCCTTCGCCAGCAAGCATGCAGGCGATCACTACCACCTCAGCGACCGCAGCCTGAACCTCCTCACCGTGATCACCGGTGTGGTGCTCGGGGTCATGGTCACCCTGACCTCGATCGGTGCCGGCGCCCTGGGCACCGTGGCGCTGTTCCTGCTCTACCCCTTCCTGGTGACCCGGCGCCTGGTCGGCACCGAGATCGCCCACGCGGTCCCCCTGACCCTGGTCGCAGGCCTGGGCCACGCGGGTATGGGCAACATGGACTGGTCACTGCTCGGCTACCTGCTGCTCGGCTCGCTGCCGGGCATCTACCTCGGCAGCCACCTCACCGGCCGCATCTCCGATCGTGTGTTGCGTCCCTGCCTGGCGGGCATGCTGCTGTTGATCGGCTACAAGCTGGCCTTCTGATACTCCGGCGCCTCAGGCCGGCGCAAGACGCAGGCGCCAGATCTGTGTGCGGCTGAGTTCGAGCCGTGAGCACGGCGGGACGTCGATACACTGGTAGGCCCCGAGCGAACTGCCCAGCACTTCGACCATCGCGGCACGCATCACCATCGGATGCGTGACGGCCCACCAGTCACCGGGCGTGTCGAACGCCTCCAGCCAGTGCGCCACGCGCTTGTGCAGCGCGGCGAAGGACTCTCCACCATGGGGCGCCGCGTCCACATCGACCTGCCACCACGCCAGGGCTTCGCGCTGCTCGCGCTGCAACTGCTTGAGCGCAACGCCCTGCCAATGCCCCATGTCACAGTCGGCCAGCGCCGTCTCGATACGCACTTCGGGGGCGAGCCAGGCGGCGGTTTCACGGGCGCGCAGTTCGGGCGCGCTGAGCACCTGCACGCCCTCGGGCACAGCGTTCAACAACGGGGCATCACCCAGCACGGGATCGTCGCTCAACGGAAATCGCCCGGTTTTCTGGGCGCGGGTCAGGGCATGGCTGATCAGGGTCAGACGGACGGCTTTCACCTTGGAGCTCTCTGGCAATGAGGATTAGGGCATTGAGGAACGCTGCGCTAGGATCGCCAGTCTAACCCAGGCAATTAGCCATCAGAGTCGATTCGATGACCATCACCTCCCGCCCTCCTCCCGGTCCTGTCCTGCTCGCGCTGCGTGAAGGTACGCAGGCCTGCCACAAGACACTGGAGGCACGCCTGCCATTTTTCAGCGAAGGTTTCGACCACGATGCCTATCGCCGCCTGATCGAGGCGTACTACGGCTTTCACGCACCGCTCGAAGCATTGTTGGCGACGCACCAGGGCAGTGAGCGCAACAAGGCTGGGGCACTGTGCCGCGACCTGCAGGCACTCAAGCTGAGTGCCGAGCAGATAGACGCGCTGCCGCTGTGCCGGGACTTGCCCGCCATCACCGATGAGGCCAGCGCGCTGGGTGTGATGTACGTACTGGAGGGCTCCACCCTCGGTGGCCAGGTGCTCAAGCGTGCCATGGCGCAGCGCCTGGGTATCGACGCCGACAGCGGCGGTGGTTTTCTCGATGTGTATGGCAGCGCCACCGCCAGCCAGTGGCGCGGCTTTCTCGAACGCCTGGATCGGCACCCCCTGCCACCCGAAAACCAGGCCCGCACCGTGGCTGCGGCAGTCGCTACCTTCACCTGCTTCGAGCGCTGGCTGGAGCAGCGCGCGGTGTTGTTGCAGGCAATTGAATGCTAAGCGCCACCGTTGATCGACCTGAAAAACGTCACATACCCTGTAGGAGCGGGCTCGTCCCGCGATCGGGCGCGAAGCGGCCGTAGATCAGGCAACCGGGGTATTCCTGAAACACCTCGAAGCCCGGTTTTACGGCCGCTACGCGCCCGATCGCGGGACGAGCCCGCTCCTACACATATCAGAACGAAATATTCAACGCCGCAAACAGCGCCCTGCCCGGCTGGTTGTAGGTGTTGGCACCTGCGCTGCTGGCATTGCCGCCGCGCAGGATCTGCTTGTCGAACAGGTTGTTCACCCCCACCCGTACATCGTAGTTGGCGTTGAACCTGTACCCGGCACTGACATCCACCAGCCCATAGGCCTCGACGTCCTTCTGCGCCGCATCGTCATAGCGCTCCTGGGTGCGATAGTTCCAGGTCGGCGACTTCTGCTTGCCGAACCAGGTGCCCGCCAACTGCAGCGACAGCTTGTCGGTCGCGCGCCAGTCCAGGGTGGTGTTGACTGTGTACTCGGGGATCACCGACAGCGGCTCGCCAGTCTCACGGTTGTCGTTGTCGAGCATCCAGGTCAGGTTGGTGTTCCAGTCCAGGCTCGGGGTCAGCTCGATGAACAGGTTGCCCTCGAGACCTTCCACCCGCGCCTTGCCGGCGTTCTCCCACTGGGTCACACGGCTGCCGCCATTGATCGCGTAGACCACATCGGTGCCGCCGATGATCTTGTTCTGGTAGTCGTTGCGGAAATAGGTCGCGCTGGTGCGCCAGGTGCCGCGGTCATACAGCAGGCCGATCTCCTTGTTGACGCTGATCTCAGGCTTGAGGTCGGCGTTGCCCTGCAGGTAACAGCCGCCGGAGTTGGTCTGCCGCACGCTGCAGCCATTGCCGCGGCTGTAGAGCAGGTAGTTGGGGTTGGACTGGTACAGGTTCGGCGTCTTGTAGGCACGGGCGATGCCGCCCTTGAAGGTCAGTTCGTCGGTGATCTTGTGCGACAGGTTCAAGCTGGGGCTGAAGTTGTCGCCGAACGTCTCGTGGTGATCGAAACGCAGGCCAGGAGTGACGGTGGTTGCGCCGATGATGATGTTGTCCTCGACGAACAAGGCATGGCTGCGTGCCTGCATCTTCGAATCGCTGCGGTCGAAGCCTTCGATCGCGTTGTTGCCAGTACCTGTTGGGTCGGAGCTTTGCGGACGGAGCGAGCCCTGGTCATTGAGGGTTTCATAGAGGTACTCGCCGCCGACGGTCAGCACGTGCTCCGTGGCACCCATTGCGAACGGCAGGTTGACCTCGCTCGACAGGCGCGTGTTGCGCAAGCGCGAGAATGCCGCATCGTTGCCGTTGATCGCCCCTTCGGTACGCCCGGCCATGCCCTCATTCAAGCGCCAGTTGCGCACGTATTCATAGGCCAGCACGGTCTTGCTGGTGCCCCAGGTGAAATCACCCAGGTGGGTCAGGTCGTAGGTGTTGCGCTGCATCACGTTGGTCTCGTGGCCATACAGGCTGGAGATCAGTTCCGGGTTGCCACCGCCGTTGCTGTTCATGGTGTCGCCAGCGTAGATATTGCCCTGGCGGCTGTAGCCTGCGCTCATTTCCAGGCGATGCTCGTCGTTGAGCTTCCAGCTCAGCAGGCCGTTGATATCCTTGTTGCGCACGCCCTCGCGCCCGGCAACGGTCGAGCTGCCAGCGTGGCCGGCGTTAATGTCCAGGTCGTCGGCGTCGGTCTTGGCCAGGCCGCCGTAGAGACGAAAACCAAGCGTGTCGGTCAGGCCGCCACCGAGGTTGAAGTTGGCCCGGCGGCTGGCGCCCTCGGCGCTGTCCTCCGGCATCAGGGTGTACAGGCTGACATTGCCCTTGAGTGCTTCGCTGGGGCGCTTGGTGATGATGTTGACCACCCCGCCCATCGCACCCGAGCCATAGCGCGCCGCCGCAGGGCCACGCAAGATCTCGATGCGCTCGACCGCTTCGGCTGGCACCCAGTTGGTTTCGCCGCGGGTATCGCGGTCGCCGTTCCAGCCATAGCGCACCGCGTTGCGTGCACTCGATGGCTTGCCATCGATCAGGATCAGGGTGTTTTCCGGGCCCATGCCGCGCAGGTCGATCTGCCGGTTGTTGCCACGGGCGCCACTGGCACTGTTACCGGTGAGGTTGACCCCCGGTTCGCGGCGGATGATGTCGGACAGGTCATTGGCCGGCGGGCGGCGCTTGATGTCCTCTTCGGTGATGACCGACGATCCCAGCGCCTGGCGCGCTTCGCGCTCGGCGGTCACCAGCGTATCCTCGATTACCAGCGCCTGCTCGGCGAATGCTGAAGTCGCTGCCACAGGCGCGGCCAGGGCGACGATGGCCAGGGCCAGGCGGTGCGGGGAAGATCGGATGTGCATCGGTACATCTCCTGAAATCGTGTGCGAGAAGCAAGCCACGCCCCGGTCGGCGGGCCCCTCGCCCACCGGCCCGGCAAAAGGCGGGTCCGTCAGGGATGGTGAATATAACGATTCTCAAATAGGTTTAAATCTTATTTACGAAATTTACAGATTGCCCGTAAACCCGCCTGGCAGACTCCCGTACCGGAGGCGGGCTAGACCAGCACCGCGCCCAAAGCATTGATGGCCTGCACCAGCTGTGGCGCGTCACCCTGTACCCGTACCGCCTGCCCTTCGATCTCGCGACGGACCGGATACTGCTTGCGCAGCAGGTCGAATGCCGCACGTTGCTCGGTGGGATCCTCGCTCAGGCTGCGACGAAAATCCGCATCGTCGCGACGCGGGTCGTAGACCGCACGGCACAGGGTTGCCAGCGCCCAGGCCGGGTCGGCGCTGGCATCGAAGTCCAGACGTGCCAGAGCTGGCGACGGCAGCAGGTCGGCCAGTTGCACCTGTTCCGGCAAACCTTGCGAACGGCAGAAAGCCTGGTAGATCTGCGCGGTCCCGCGCTGCTTGCCATCGAGGCTGTAGCCAGCGATATGCGGCGTGGCCAGGGTGCACAGGTCGGCCAGCGCCAGGTCGACCTGCGGCTCGCCCTCCCAAACATCCAGCACCGCGTGGACATCCTCGCGGTGCAGCAGCAGCTCGCGCAGGGCGTCGTTGTCCACCACCGGCCCGCGGCTGGCATTGATCAGCCAGGCCCCTGGGCGCAGGCGGGCCAGTTGCTGCGCACCGAGCAGATGCCAGGTCGGATGTTCGCCGCCGCGTTGCAGCGGGGTATGCAGGCTGATGGTGTCACACTGCTCAAGCAACGTGTCCAGGCTGACGAAATCGCCCTCTTCGCTGGCTGCGCGCAGGGGATCGCACACCAGCACCCGCCAGCCCAGGCCCCGCAGTACACGGACCAGACGCCCGCCCACCTCACCGGCTCCGACCACGCCATACACCCGCTTGGGCAGCTCCACGCCATCGAGCTCGGCCAGGGTCAGCAGGCTGCCCAGCACGTAGTCCACCACGCCGCGGGCGTTGCAGCCAGGCGCGCTGCTCCAGTGGATACCGGCCAGGGCGAAGTAGTCGAGATCGAGGTGGTCGGTGCCGATGGTGCAAGTGCCGACGAAGCGCACCTTGCTGCCTTCGAGCAGTTGCCGGTCGACGCGGGTGACCGAGCGCACCAGCAGCAGATCGGCATCCCTGACGCAGGCGGCATCGATGGCCCGGCCGGGGTAACGGCGGATTTCGCCGAATCCAGCGAAGAAGGCATCGAGCAGCGGGATATTTTCGTCGGCAACGATCAGCATGGGTGCTCTCCTGTCAGGGGAGCGCAGTGTAGGCGCTGTGGCCGACGCGATCCAGCTCAGTCGGCCTTCTTGCGTATCCAGTACAGGTAGGTGCCGGCGTCTTCCTGCTGTTGCACCAGTTCATGGCCGAGGAAGGTGCAGAACTTGGGGATGTCGCGGCGGGTCGAGGGGTCGGTGGCGATGACCTTGAGCAGGCCGCCGGCAGCGAGGTTGCGCACGTGCTGATGCAGCATCATCACCGGCTCCGGACAGTTCAGGCCGGTGGCGTCGAGGGTCGCGTCTGGGGTGAAGTCGGTCATGGTGGGCTCCGCAAATTGAGGGGTATTGTCGCGCAAACCGCGTGCAGGTCAAACAGGGGCCGCAGCACGGCCCCGATCGCTTCAGCGCGGCTTGAGGTCGAGCCGGCGAAGGTGGCAAGTGACCTCTTCACGGTCGTGGTACAGCTGCTTGCAGGCGATCGACACCTTGACCTTGCGCGCCTTGAACGACGCCTGGATGCGATCGAGCAACTTGCGCACTTCGGCGTGACGCTGCTTCATTGGCAGTTTGAGATTGACCACGGCCTCGCGGCACAACCCCTCGCCCAGCCAGGTTTCGATCAGCGAGGCCGTGCGTGCGGGCTTCTCAACGATGTCGCAGACCATCCAGTCAACGGTCTGCTTGGGCTTCCAGGTAAAGCCGTCGGCCATCAGGTGCTGCACCAGCCCGGTGTCCATCAGGCTTTCGGCCATCGGACCGTTGTCGATGGCGGTGACCAGCATGCCGCGCTTAACCAGTTGGTAGGTCCAACCGCCCGGCGAGGCGCCCAGGTCGACGCCGGTCATGTCGTCGTTCAGGCGTTGGTCCCATTGATCGCGCGGAATGAACTGATGCCAGGCTTCTTCAAGCTTGAGGGTCGAGCGGCTCGGCGCCTCGCGCGGGAACTTCAGGCGTGGGATGCCCATCGGCCAAAGCGCCGAATTGCCCGCCTCGGCCAAGCCGAGAAACACCCGCCGACCGCTGATGAAGGTCAGCAGCAGACGTGGTTTGCTGGCGTCATCGACCAGGCGCCCGGCTTTCTCCAGCGCCTTGCGCAGCGGCACTTCGAACTTGCGGCAGAAGGTCGACAGCTCCTTGCCATCGTTGCTGTCGAGCACCTCCAGCCACAGGCTGCCACACACCGGCAGGCCCGCCAGGTGTTCGAGCAGCACGCTGATCCGGTCGGTTTCCGGCAGCTCGACGAAGTCGCCGCGCGCCCATTGGCGCGGAAAGATCAGCCGGTCGAAGCGCAGCTCACGCATCAGACGTTCGGCGCCGCCCTCGTCGAGGCAAACGAACTCGGCGCTGGCGCTCTGCGGCTTGCCCTTGGCATAGCCGGCCACACCCAGGTGCGCGGCGTGTTCGCTGATTTCGGCGCAGACCTCGCCCTCGAAGCCGGGCCGGCAATGCATGAACAGGGTATTCATCTCTTACTCCACATCTCTGGCGCAGACAGCGTCAGGGCGGCGAATGATAAAGGAAGTTCGGAACCTGCGACACGCCCCGCAGGTCCAGAACAACGTCAGGCCCGCCAAAGCGGTCTAACCTGACTGTTCAGCCTGGCCCGTGCCGTGCGGGCCGATACAGAGCGGTGACACCGGCAACCACGACTGCCGGGCACCGGAGCACAAGGAGTTGGCAATGCCCTCGCTCGATAGCCTGAAAACCCTCAAGACCCTCCAGGTGGCCGACCGCGCCTACCACTATTTCAGCCTCACCGAGGCCGCCAGCCAGTTGGGCGACCTGCAACGCCTGCCCATGTCGCTCAAGGTCCTGCTGGAAAACCTGCTGCGCTGGGAAGACGGTAAAACCGTCACCGGCGACGACTTGCGAGCGCTGGCCGGCTGGCTGAAAGAGCGGCGCTCCGACCGCGAGATCCAGTATCGCCCCGCGCGGGTACTGATGCAGGACTTCACCGGCGTGCCCGCCGTGGTCGACCTGGCCGCCATGCGTGCGGCCATGGCCAAGGCTGGCGGCGATCCGCAGCGGATCAACCCGCTGTCGCCGGTGGACCTGGTGATCGACCACTCGGTGATGGTCGACCGCTACGCCACCGCCGAAGCCTTCGAACAGAACGTCGACATCGAGATGCAGCGCAACGGCGAACGCTACGCCTTCCTGCGCTGGGGCCAGAGTGCCTTCGATAACTTCCGCGTGGTGCCGCCGGGCACGGGTATCTGCCATCAGGTCAACCTGGAGTACCTCGGCCGCACCGTGTGGACCCGCGAGGAAGACGGGCGCATCTACGCCTTCCCCGACACCCTGGTCGGCACCGACTCGCACACCACCATGATCAACGGCCTGGGCGTGCTCGGCTGGGGTGTCGGCGGCATCGAGGCGGAGGCGGCGATGCTCGGCCAGCCGGTGTCGATGCTGATACCCGAGGTGATCGGTTTCAAGCTCACCGGCAAACTGCGCGAAGGCATCACCGCCACCGACCTGGTGCTGACGGTCACGCAGATGCTGCGCAAGAAGGGGGTGGTCGGCAAGTTCGTCGAATTCTATGGCGACGGCCTGGCCGACCTGCCCCTGGCCGACCGCGCCACCATCGCCAACATGGCGCCGGAATACGGCGCCACCTGCGGCTTCTTCCCGGTCGATGACGTAACCCTCGACTACCTGCGCCTGTCCGGTCGCCCTGACGAGACCGTGCAACTGGTCGAAGCCTACTGCAAGGCCCAGGGCCTGTGGCGCCAGCCGGGCCAGGAACCGCTGTTCAGCGACAGCCTGGCACTGGACATGCACGAGGTCGAAGCCAGCCTCGCCGGGCCCAAGCGCCCGCAGGACCGAGTGGCGCTGTCCAAGGTCAGCCAGGCCTTCGACGGCTTCATCGAACTGCAACCCAAACCCCTGGCCAAAGAGGTCGGACGCCTGGAAAGCGAAGGAGGTGGCGGTGTTGCCGTGGGCAATGCCGACCAAGCCGGCGAGATCGACTACACGCACAATGGCCAGACCCACAAACTGCGCGACGGCGCGGTGGTAATCGCGGCCATCACCTCCTGTACCAACACCTCCAACCCCAGCGTGATGATGGCCGCCGGGCTGGTCGCCAAGAAAGCCATCGAGAAGGGCCTGGCACGCAAACCCTGGGTCAAGAGTTCGCTGGCGCCAGGCTCGAAAGTGGTCACCGACTACTTCAAGGCGGCCGGCCTTACCCCCTACCTGGACCAGTTGGGCTTCGACCTGGTCGGCTATGGCTGCACCACCTGCATCGGCAACTCCGGCCCACTGGACGACGCCATCGAGAAAGCCATCGGCAGCGCTGACCTGACCGTGGCCTCGGTGCTGTCGGGCAACCGTAACTTCGAAGGCCGGGTGCACCCGCTGGTCAAGACCAACTGGCTGGCCTCGCCACCGCTGGTGGTCGCCTATGCCCTGGCCGGCAGCGTGCGCGTGGATCTCACCCAGGATGCCCTGGGCACTGGCAAGGACGGCCAGCCGGTGTACCTGCGCGATATCTGGCCCAGCCAGCAGGAAATTGCCGACGCGGTGGCCAAAGTCGATACCGCCATGTTCCACAAGGAGTATGCCGAGGTGTTCGCCGGTGACGCCCAGTGGCAGGCCATCGAAGTGCCCCAGGCCGCCACCTACGTCTGGCAGGACGACTCCACCTACATCCAGCACCCGCCCTTCTTCGACGATATCGGCGGCCCGCTGCCGGACATCGGCGACGTGCACGGGGCGCGCATCCTCGCGCTGCTCGGCGATTCGGTGACCACCGACCATATTTCCCCGGCAGGCAACATCAAGGCCGACAGCCCGGCCGGCCGCTACCTGCGCGACAAGGGCGTAGAGCCGCATGACTTCAACTCCTACGGCTCACGTCGCGGCAACCACGAAGTGATGATGCGCGGCACCTTTGCCAACATCCGCATCCGCAACGAAATGCTCGGCGGCGAGGAAGGCGGCAATACACTGCATGTGCCCAGCGGCGAAAAACTGTCGATCTACGATGCAGCCATGCGCTACCAGGCAGAAGGCACGCCGCTGGTGGTGATCGCCGGGCAGGAATACGGCACCGGCTCCAGCCGCGACTGGGCTGCCAAGGGCACTAACCTGCTGGGGGTCAAGGCCGTGCTGGCCGAAAGCTTCGAGCGCATCCACCGCTCCAACCTGGTGGGCATGGGTGTACTGCCCCTGCAGTTCAAGGCCGGGGATGATCGCAAGCGCCTGGGCCTGACCGGCAAGGAGCGCATCGACGTACTAGGGCTGACCGGCGCGCAGATCCGCCCGGGCATGACCCTGCAATTGCGCATCCTGCGCGAGGATGGCCAGCCGCAGGAGATCGAGGTGCTGTGCCGGATCGACACGCTCAATGAAGTCGAGTACTTCAAGTCGGGCGGGATTCTGCACTACGTGCTGCGGCAACTGATCGCCGGGTAGAGCGCGTGCATCGCGGGTTCGCCCGCGATGCCTCTGCGACGTGTCCTGGCGTCCTCGGGGTGAGTCAAAGCATCATATCGATTTGCCGCCAACCGGATTACAGATGTCGCCTGCCCACTGGATCGCCCTCGCCCTGCTTGGTCTCGGTTATGCCGTGGCCCTGCTCCATGGTCATTTGGGCCTGGCCGCCCTCCCCGCCTTGCTCGCCCTGTGTTGCACCGCACTGCTGGTGCGACAGCGCTCGGGCTGGCAGCGGGCCCTTGGGCACACCTTGTTCATCATTCTGGTCGGCGCCCTGGCGTCGCACTGGTTGCCCGGTTTCGCAAGTGCGAAGGTCATCGACAGGGTGGTATTCAGCGAAGGCGCGCTACCGTTTTCCATGTACCTGAACCTGGACAAGCCACTGATCGGCTTCTGGCTTCTGCTGGCCTGCCCATGGGTCCTGACCCTGCGCGGACGCGGCGTGCTTTCCAGTGTCGGGCTGGTACTGCCGCTGACCCTGTTAGCCTGCCTGGGCGGCGCCTGGTCGCTTGGAATGGTGGGGTGGGCGCCGAAATGGCCGGAACAAACCTGGATATGGGCCCTGAACAACCTGTTGCTGGTCAGCCTGACCGAAGAGCTGCTGTTCCGCGGCTATATCCAGGGTGGGCTGCAACGCCTGTTCAGGCATCAGGGGCTTGCACTGATCGCGGCCGCACTGTTGTTCGGCCTGGCGCATCTGGCCAGCGGCTGGCAGTGGTTCTACCTGGCAAGCCTTGCGGGCGTCGGCTACGGCCTGGCGTATCGACTCGGCGGCTTGCCCGCTGCGGTGCTGTGCCATTTCGCCGTCAACCTGACCCACTTCGCACTGTTTACCTATCCGATGCTGGCCCCGGCCTGAGCAATGGGTCATGATCGGACCATAACGTCATAAATCGTTAAAAATGCTGACATCTTGGGTGCAACTGCAAGCAACAAGCCGACTCCCTAGCTGATGGCTCGTAGCCACCCACTGTCCCAGGTCAAGTAAGTTAAATAATCATTCAATAAAACCATGGGCTTGCCGATACCTGTGGAAAGCCTTGCGGATTGAACAGCCAATGCGTAACAACCAGCCGATTACCCAGAGAGAACGGACTTTCCCTGCCCAGCAGCGGTTGATTTCCACCACCAACGCCAAAGGCGTGATCACCTACTGCAACGATGCCTTCATCGAAATCAGCGGTTTCTCACGCGAAGAACTCACGGGTGCGCCACACAATCTGGTACGCCACCCTGACGTGCCCTCGGCGGTGTTCGCCCACATGTGGCAGACCCTCAAGCAGGGCCTGCCGTGGATGGGGATCGTCAAGAACCGCTGCAAGTCAGGCGACCATTATTGGGTCAACGCCTACGTCACACCGATCTTCGAGAACAACCAGGTGGTCGGCTTCGAATCCGTTCGGATCAAGCCGACCGCCGAGCAGATCCGCCGTGCCGAAGCACTGTACCAACGCCTGAACCAGGGCAAGTCGGCGGTGCCGCGCCGTGACAAGTGGTTGCCGGTGCTGCAGGACTGGCTGCCGTTCATTCTCATCAGCCAGATCGGCTTCCTCATCGGCAACTGGCTCGGCCACTCCTGGGGCTTTGCCCTGGCCGCGGCCGTTTCCGTCCCTCTCGGCCTGCTTGGCCTGACTTGGCAGCAGCGCGGCCTCAAGCGCCTGTTGCGCCTGGCCGAACAGACCACCTCCGACCCGCTGATCGCGCAGATGTTCACCGACAGCCGTGGCGTGCAGGCGCGCCTGGAAATGGCCATGCTCAGCCAGGAGTCGCGCCTCAAGACCTGCCTCACCCGCCTGCAGGACAGCGCCGAGCACCTGAGCGACCAGGCGCGCCAATCCGATGTGCTGGCGCACAAGAGTTCGTCGGGGCTGGAGCGCCAGCGTGTGGAGACCGAGCAGGTCGCCGCTGCCGTCAACCAGATGGCCGCCACGACGCAAGAAGTGGCCAACCACGTGCAGCGCACCGCCGATGCCACCCAGGAAGCCAATCGGCTGACCAGCCAGGGGCGCCAGATCGCCGGGGAAACCCGCGAAGCCATCGAACGCCTCTCGGCAGCAGTGGGTGAAACCGGCCAGACCGTCACCCAGCTGGCCAAGGACAGCGACGAGATCGGTGGTGTGGTCGATGTGATCAAGGGCATCGCCGACCAGACCAACCTGCTGGCGCTCAATGCCGCCATCGAAGCGGCTCGCGCGGGTGAAATGGGCCGGGGCTTCGCCGTGGTTGCCGACGAAGTGCGCCAGTTGGCGCAACGTACCGCCGAATCCACCGGCCAGATCCACGGCCTGATCGCCAAGCTCCAGCAGACAGCCAGCAACGCTGTGCAAACCATGGAGACCGGCCACCGTCAGGCCGAGGAAGGCGTGGAGCGGGTGATGCAGGCCGACCAGGCGCTGGTGGGGATCAGCGAAGCGGTGGCCAACATCACCGACATGGCGACCCAGATCGCTGCTGCCACCGAGGAGCAGACCGCAGTGGCGGACGAGATCAGCCGCAACATCAGCACCATTGCCGACCTGGCCGACCAGACCGCAGAGCAGGCGCAGCATTCGGCACTGCTCAGTGAAGAGCTGACCAGTACGGCGGGAACGCAATACTCGCTGGTGGAGCGGTTCAACCGCTAAGCGACAAAAAAAAGGGCTGCCTCGGGCAGCCCTTTTTTTACCAGTCCAGGCTCAATCGGCTCTGGAAATACCGCATTTCACCCGTCAGCGGGTCCTCGAAGCGCAGACTTTGCGCCAGCAGCTTCAACGGCCGCTCGTAATCGTCCTCACCCTCGAGCAATGTCGGGTAGAACGGGTCGTTGCTGATCCCGGCCCCCAGCGCCGCCATGTGCACCCTCAACTGATGGGTCTTGCCGGTCACGGGCGAGAGTCCGTAGCGCCACAGGTTACCGTTCTTCTCCAGGACCTCGGCCAGGGTCTCGCTGTTGGCCATCCCTTCGACCTCACGCATGCGAAAGAACGGCTCACCATGCTCCAGCCGACTACGGTGAACCAACGGAAATGCCTGCGTCGGCAGCGGTGCAGCGATGGCCTGGTAGCGTTTGTCGATGCGCCGCTCGGGAAACAGCCGCTGATAGGCGCTGCGCGACTGCGGGTTGGACGAGAACAGCACCAGCCCCGCTGTATGGCGGTCGATGCGGTGCAACGGCACCAGGTGGGGATTGTCCAGACGACGGATCAGGCGCCGCAGCAAGGTATGCTCGACATATTCGCCCGTGGGCGTGACCGGCAGGAAATGCGGTTTGTCCGCCACCACCAGGTGCTCATCGCAATGCAGGATCGTTTCCTGGAACGGAATGGGCTTTTCATTGGGGACTTCACGAAAGTAGTGCAGACGCATGCCACGCCGATACGGCAGATCGGCCGCCACTGCCCTGCCCTCGGCGTCGAGCACTCGCCCTCGACTGAAGCGATCGAGCCATTGGTCACGGCCAATGCCCTTGAAGTGATCGCACAGGCAATCGAGTACCGTGGCCCAATGGCCAGGTGGCAGACAAACGGTACTGGCTTGCTGGTGAGCAGGGTCAAACGGCGTGGACATGGCAGGCTCGGTAATCAATGAGCGGGCATTATCGCCAATGCCCGCTCACTCAACCAGCCTCGCCAACTTGCTCACAGCGTGACTTGAGCCAACGCAACACCTGTACCGCCTCCCAGCGTCCGGCATCATAGAGGGCGTAGACCACGCCCTCGTAACCGACGACATCCAGCGGGCGATGAAAACCTGC
Source organism: Pseudomonas wayambapalatensis (assembly GCA_014268975.2). Lineage (GTDB taxonomy): Bacteria > Pseudomonadota > Gammaproteobacteria > Pseudomonadales > Pseudomonadaceae > Aquipseudomonas > Aquipseudomonas wayambapalatensis. Next base: position 3,906,772 of record CP077096.1, read on the forward strand.
ACGCTGGAACAGCGCCTCGATCTCGGCAAAGCAGGTATTGAAATGGACCTTGCCGAACGGGGTACGGTCGTCGGTCACCAAGCCCTCCATGCGCAGCTCGAGCACCGCATCGCACACCGCTTCCGGGGGCATGCGGTTGACGCTGTACTTCAGTTGCTCGACATTGTGCATCGCCTCACCCCATTTACTGTATCTTTATACAGCATACGAATGTGATATCCCTGCCGTCAATGCGCAACGACTCATTGCAAGCCCGGCAGGTAGCCGGTTCCCTTGCGAACGGTCATTACCTGGCGCCTTGGGTTGTCGAGTGAAATGGCCAGGTGAACCCAGCTGTCGAACTCCAGGATCAGTTGATCGAACGCAATGGAGCTGTCGCGGATGCATTCGGCCAGTTGCCGGGCGGTCATCGCTTTCGCACAGATGTCGGCAGCAAGGCCCGTGCGGTGCGCACTGTTATGCACGCCGCCCACAAGCTGGTTCACGGCTTCATTGCGAAAGGCGCTGGTGATCAGGATCGGGGAGCCTACCAAGGCCCGCACTTGTTCAAGCACCTCGCACAACAAGCGCAGATTGGCCAAGGCCTCGGGATCGGGATCGTTGGGTACGGCGTTGCGGACAGCGGCCTGCGAAAACGTCATCTCTTTGAGCGTGAAGTGCGGCGTAAGGAACATGATGCCTCCCTGGTGCTCGGCTTTGTCGAGCCGACATCATCGACCAGGGCCACAGGAACGGGATGAAGGAAGCACTCCCCTGCGCACTGTCACTTGAGGAAGGCCACCACCTGCTGCGCATCGAACGGCCAGGGCAGTTCAGTGCCACTGTCGCAGCGACGCAAGACAGGAATGATCAAGCCGTAACGCTCGACCGTGGCTTCGTCGTCGGCGATATCCACCAGTTCGACCAACAAACCGTGCTCGACGAACGGCATCAGCACGGCTTCCGCCACTTCACACAAATGACACCCCAAGGTGCCGAACAGTTGGCATTCAGGCAGCATGGTCAGTTCCCGGGTCCACTGAATAAACGCTCATTCTAGGCTCGCCGGGAACAGCCTGCATCTGCCGCTCAATCCTGGCTGGTGGCGCCGATACGGTGCACAGAAAGGTCCGCGCCCTGGAACTCCTGCTCATGGCTCAAGCGCAACCCGTGAACCGCCCTGACCAAGCCGTACACGGCAAAGCCACCGGCCAAGGCCACCAGCAAGCCGGCCAGGCTGCCGAGCAACTGGCTCAGCAGGCTGATACCGCCCAGCCCCCCGAGCGTCGTCTGCCCGAAGATGCCGCACGCCAGACCGCCCCATACGCCACACACACCGTGCAACGGCCACACGCCCAGCACATCGTCGACTTTCCAGCGATTCTGCGAGGCAGTGAAGCACCACACGAACAGCGCTCCCGCCACCAGCCCGGTCATCAGCGCGCCAACCGGGTGCATGAGATCGGAACCGGCACACACCGCCACCAATCCGGCCAGCGGGCCATTGTGCAGGAAGCCTGGGTCATTGCGCCCGACCAGCAAGGCCGACAGCGTGCCGCCCACCATCGCCATCAGCGAATTGATCGCCACCAGCCCGCTGACACCCTCCAGGGTCTGTGCGCTCATGACGTTGAAGCCGAACCAGCCGATGATCAGGATCCAAGAGCCCAACGCCAGGAACGGGATACTGGAAGGTGCGAAAGCCACCAGCCGTCCATCACGGTACCGCCCGCGACGGGCACCGAGCAGGATGACGGCCGCCAGCGCCAGCCAGCCGCCCATGGCATGCACCACCACCGAACCGGCAAAGTCATGGAAGGGTGCGCCGAACCGAGCTTGTAACCAGGCCTGGATGCCCAGGTTGCCGTTCCACACAATCCCTTCGAAAAACGGGTAGACGAACGCCACGATCAGCGCGGTGGCGCACAACTGCGGGGCAAAGCGCGCGCGCTCGGCGATACCCCCGGAGATGATTGCCGGGATCGCCGCGGCAAAGGTCAGCAGGAAGAAGCACTTGACCAAGGCATAGCCATGATCGCTGGCCAGCTCCGCCGCCGGCTGGAAGAAGCTGACGCCGTAGGCGATCCAGTAGCCGATGAAGAAATACACCAGCGCCGAGACGGCGAAGTCGCTGAGAATCTTGCACAGGGCATTGACTTGGTTCTTGTGCCGCACGGTTCCGACCTCGAGAAAGGCGAAACCGGCGTGCATGGCCAGGACCAGAATGGCCCCCATGAGGATGAACAGGGTGTTGGAGCCATGGACGAGGGAGTCCATCGCGCTATGCATGTTTTCCATGGAGTGGGCAGACCTGCTGAAAAATGCACCAGGACAGTTCATAAACCTTGCTCGCGCACCTGATCGGTGCCTGCCGTGCGCCCCATTTTGGGAGGCCGACTACGCAGGGCGTGGTTTTTTCTTGGGTTTGTCGTGGATTGGGTTAAGGTTTATCGGTGTCCGCCAGGGTCTCGCATGCATTCGGGGCAGCGCCTGGCATCGACGCCCCGTGACACGGCAGAACAAAGCAAACGCCGTACCAGCGACAAGCGGTGAACCTTCCGCCACACTCATTACTCGAAATAGCCACACACATCGACAGGGAGAGACTCCATGGCCAGCAAATCGGCAAAGACTGCACAAGAGATCTTGATGGCTGACTTCCAGGCACTGGTACGCGACACCGAGAAACTGCTCGCCGACACCGCCAATCTGGCGGGCGATCAGGCCGACGAACTGCGTGGCCAGATCCACGACCGCCTGCAGCAAGCCCGCGAAAGCCTGCAACTGACCCAGGAGTCGGTACGCGAGCGTGGCCAGGCTGCGCTGGGCAGTGCCGAAGAATACGTCCAGGAAAACCCATGGCAGGCCATCGGCATCGCAGCCGGTGTCGGGCTACTGGTCGGCCTGCTCGCCAGCCGCCGCTGAGGAGGACGCATGGACAACGACGCCATCGGCGCCGGCGCTTCCGGCAAACGCCTCGGCGCGGCCATCCTGGGGCTGCTGCACAGTCACATCGAGCTGTTCGGCATCGAATTGCAGGAGCAGAAAGGCCGTACCCTGCGCCTCCTGCTATTCGCAGGGTTGGCACTGGTTTTTGCCCTGCTCCTGTTGACCGCGCTGTCCGGGTTGATCCTGGTGTTGCTGTGGGACAGCTACCGATTGGCCGGCATCGTCGGCCTTTGCGTGTTCTACAGCATCGCCGCACTCTTTTGCGGCCTGCGCCTGAAGGCCGCCGTGTTCGATGAATCCTCACCGTTCAGCAGTACCCTCGAAGAACTCGCCAAGGACCGGGAGCGCCTGTTGCCATGAGCCTGCCTGAACTGCCTAATACCCGTAACCCCCGCGAGCTGCGCAAGGCACTGCTGCGCCTGCGCCTGGAAATGCATCGCCAGGAAATTCGCCACGAGTCCGGTCAACTGCTCCAGCCGGTTCAGCGCCTGCGCGGCATGGGTGCATCGGTCCAGGACGGCCTTGGCATCAAGCACGCTCCGCTGTGGGGCCTGGGCGTCGTGGTCGCCCTGGGTTTCCTGACCGGCAAGGGGGTGCGCAGCGGCAACCTGGCGCGCCTGCTGCGCCTGGGTGGCAGCCTGGCGCCCCTGGTGCGCCTGTTCCTGCAGAATGGCCGTCATCGCTGAAACGAAGCGCCCGCGGCTTGCGCGGGTGCCCATGACACGGGAAGCTATGGCCATCATCTGACGGAGATCGAGCCTTGGACTGGCATACCCTGCTAAACCGCGAACGCCTCGGCAAAGCCTTGTACAGCCCTGAAGAACTGGGGCGCAGCCCCTTCCACAAGGACCATGACCGCATCATCTTCTCCGGCGCCTTCCGCCGCCTGGGGCGCAAGACCCAGGTCCATCCGGTTTCGAGCAACGACCACATCCATACCCGCCTCACCCACTCCCTCGAAGTCAGTTGCGTGGGCCGCTCGCTGGGCATGAGGGTTGGCGAGACCCTGCGCGCCAGCCTGCCCGACTGGTGTGCACCAAGCGACCTGGGCATGATCGTGCAGTCGGCCTGCCTGGCCCACGACATCGGCAACCCGCCGTTCGGCCACTCCGGCGAAGACGCCATCCGCCACTGGTTTCAGCAGGCAGCGGGACGCGGTTGGCTCGACGACATGAACGACGACCAACGTGCCGACTTCCTCAACTTCGAAGGTAACGCCCAGGGTTTTCGCGTGCTCACCCAGCTGGAATACCACCAGTTCGACGGCGGCACCCGCCTGACCTACGCCACCCTCGGCACCTATCTCAAGTACCCATGGAGCGCCCGTCATGCCGACGCGCTGGGGTACAAGAAACACAAGTTCGGCTGCTACCAGAGCGAGCTGCCACTGCTGCAGCAGATCGCCCACAAACTGGGCCTGCCGCAGCTCGAGGAACAACGTTGGGCTCGTCACCCGCTGGTGTACCTGATGGAGGCCGCGGACGACATCTGCTACGCGCTGATCGACCTGGAGGACGGCCTGGAGATGGAGCTGCTGCAGTATGCCGAGGTCGAGGCGCTGCTGCTGGACCTGGTCGGTGACGACCTGCCCGACACCTATCGACAACTGGGTCCGTCGGACTCTCGTCGGCGCAAGCTGGCCATTCTGCGCGGCAAGGCCATCGAGCATCTGACCAACGCCGCCGCCCAGGCCTTCGTCGAGCAGCAACAGGCGCTGCTGGCCGGGCATCTGGCAGGCGACCTGGTCGAACACATGCATGGCCCAGCCCAGCATTGTGTGCTGCAGGCCAAGGATATCGCGCGCAAGAAGATCTTCCAGGACAAGCGCAAGACGCTGCATGAAATCGGCGCCTATACCACGCTGGAGATTCTTCTCAACGCGTTCTGCGGGGCAGCGCTGGAACAACACGGTGGGCGCACACCATCCTTCAAGAGTCGGCGTGTGCTGGACCTGATCGGCAACCACGCCCCCGATCCACACGGCTCCCTGCACAACGCTTTCCTGCGCATGATCGACTTCATCGCTGGCATGACCGACAGCTACGCCAGTGAAATGGCGGGAGAAATGACAGGACGCTCCAGCCCTCACTGACAGACAACGAGGGACGGTCAGCCGCAGCTTGCCGTCCATCTTGAGAGAAACTTCCTACATGCTCACAGAAACATTAAATACCCAGAAAAAATAATTCTGGAATTAGCACACCCTCGTCTTGACTCCTTACAGAGCCTACACAAACCCAGGGCACACGTAGTACTTGGATGTAGGTCTTTTCCCATATATGGCATTACGTCTAACCTCTCATGCCCGAAGACGGTCAACTGCGATAAGGTTTTGTTTGCATCTGACACTCGCCGACTGGGAAGTTGATATGAGCTCCATATTTATTGTTGATGACCACCCTGTGATTCGCCTGGCCATTCGCATGTTGCTGGAAAATCAGAATTACAAGGTCATTGGCGAGTCTGACAATGGCGTCGATGCCATGCAGATGATCCGTGAAACCCCTCCCGACCTGGTCATCCTCGACATCAGCATCCCCAAGCTCGATGGCCTGGAGGTCCTGGCGCGCTTCCAGACCATGGGACTGCCCCTGAAAGTGCTGGTGCTGACGGCACAGTCGCCAACGCTGTTCGCGATCCGCTGCATGCACTCGGGCGCTGCGGGTTTTGTGTGCAAGCAGGAAGACCTGAGCGAGTTGCTCAGCGCAGTCAAGGCAGTACTTTCCGGTTACAACTACTTCCCCAGCCAGGCAATAAACCCCAATCAAGAAATATCCGATCAGGACATAGAGCTTTTCCGACAAGTTAACGACAGAGAGTTGATGGTCCTTCAACTCTTCGCACAGGGGCGCAGCAACAAGGAAATCGCCAAAGGCATGTTCCTCAGCAACAAGACTGTCAGCACCTACAAAAAGCGCCTGATGCAAAAGCTAAGGGTCGACACCTTGGTCGACCTGATCGAAGTGGCCAAGCGCAACGCGCTGGTCTGAGGTGAATCATGCCGAGGTACATCGTCTGCGTGCTGCTGACCCTGCTCAGTCTGGGTTGCCATGCTCAAACGAAGCAGGAGGTCGCCCCCCAAAAGCTGGAACTGCTGGTCCGCTCCACCGCCGAAGCAACCGTGCCAGCCTTCTCGGCCGCTCAGCGGCAGTGGCTGCACGACCGTACCAGCCTGACACTGGGAACCTCCGCGCCCAACAATCCCCCCTTCGACGTCACCAGTGGCAACGAGTACCAAGGCCTGACAGCAGAGTATGCCGCCCTGATCGGCAGCGCACTGGGGCTCGAAATAAAAGTCCTGCGATTTACTCATCGCCAGGACGCGGTGGAGGCACTCAAGGCCGGACGCATCGATCTACTTGGCAGTGCAAACAGCTATGAAGCCGCGGTCGAGGGCTTGGCACTGTCAAGACCCTACGCGGTAGACCGCCCCGTTCTGGTCACCCGCGAGGACGAGACACGCCCCCTCGACGTGGGGCTCGCCGACCTGCGCCTGAGCACGCTCTACCATTACCTGCCAATCGAGGATGTGCATACGCTTTACCCGCAAGCTCAGCTGAAAACCTTCAGTTCCACCTCCGAAGCGTTGAACGCTGTCGCGTTTGGCCAAGCCGACGTATTTCTTGGCGATACCATTTCGACTCACTTCCAGCTTACCCGCGGTCATCTGCCGCGCCTGCGCATGGCCAATTTTGGCAAGCACGAAGCCGTGGGCTTCAGCTTCGCTGTGCGCGCCCAGGATCACTTGTTGATGAGCCTGATCAACACCATCCTCGACAGCCAGCCAACGTGTCGAGCGCGATCTTCAAGCGCTGGAGTGCAGGCAGCGACCTGCTGCTCACCGATCGCCGCCTGCAACTGACCTCGCGCGAACAGCAATGGTTGCGCGAGCATCCCAGCATGCGCGTGGTGGTGAGCGATACCTCCGCCCCCCTGTCATTCTTCGACGGCAACGGCCATTTCCGCGGCATCACCGCCGACCTGCTGGAACTAATCCGCTTGCGCACCGGCTTGCAGTTCGAAATCCAACGCGCCAACGGGATCGAAGAGATGATCCAGTCGATCGCGCAGGGCAGTGCCGACCTGATTGCCGCGCTGAGCGTCGCAGCACCCGCCCAGGCAGCCCTGCAACTCAGTCGCCCCTACCTCGAAAGCCCCTATGTACTGGTTACCCGCAGCGGCCGCCCCTTCACGTCACTGGAGCAACTGAATGGCCGCCGAGTCGCCATCACACGGCACACCCCGCCTGCGATGCTGCTGGCGACTACGCACCCGCAGATCCGTCTGATCGAGACCGAAAGCACCTTCTACTCCATGGCCCTGCTCAGCAGCGGTGCGGTGGATGCGACCATCACCACGCTGCTGGACGCCAACCATGCCACCGCCGCCAACAACGATCTGGTGATCCGCACCACGATCGGCAACGACCCGGCCTCCTTCTCCATGGCCAGCGCCAAGGATGCCAGCCTCCTGGCTTCGATTCTCGACAAGGCCTTGCTGAGCATCACGCCAGAAGAGCTGGGAGTCATAAACAGTCGCTGGCGCGGCTATGCGTTGCACGATGGTGGCCAATGGCGCGAGTACCAGCGCCTGGTGCTGCAGGTCGTCTTGGGGATCGGCGTTCTGCTGTTGCTGGCGCTGGCCTGGAACGCCTACCTGCGACGCCAGATACGGCACCGTCGCCAGGCAGAACGCGCCCTGAACGATCAGCTCGAATTCATGCGCGCCCTGCTCAACGGGACCCCTCACCCGATGTACGTACGCGACCGCGAAGGACGGCTGCAAAGTTGTAACGACAGCTATCTGGAGGCTGTCGATGCAAGTGCCGATGCCGTCATGGGCAAACTGCTCCAGGAAAGTCTGTTCAGCAACTGCGATTACACCCGGCAGATCCACACCGACTATCTGCAGGTGATGGAAGCAGGCACACCGCTGATCATCGACCGCCCGCTGCGCCTGAAAGACCGCGAGTTGACCATCTACCACTGGATCCTTCCCTACCGCGACTCGCTGGGCGAAGTACAGGGCATCATCGGTGGCTGGATCGACATCAGTGATCGCCGCAAGCTAATCCAGGACCTACGCCTCGCCAAACAGCAGGCCGACGATGCCAACCGGGCCAAGAGCACCTTCCTGGCGACCATCAGCCATGAGATCCGCACACCGATGAACGCCGTGATAGGCATGCTCGAACTCGCGGTCAGGCGCGCCGACCAGGGGCAGTTGGACAACGCGTCGATCGAGGTCGCCTATCATTCGGCCAGGGACCTGCTCGGACTGATCGGCGATATTCTCGACATCGTCAGAATAGAGTCCGGGCATTTGTCCCTGACCCCTGAGCCGATCGATCTGGCGGCCCTGATCGAATCGGTGCGACGGGTGTTCGAAGGCCAGGCCCGGGAAAAAGGCCTACTGCTGGAGGTGCTCATAGAACCCTCGGCGCGCTGCTACGCTCTGCTCGATCCACTGCGTTTCAAGCAGGTGCTCTCCAACCTGGTCAGCAACTCGATCAAATTCACCGACGAGGGCCATGTACGCATCAAAGCCTCGGTACAGGGCAGCGAACGCGACATGCTCGAACTGGAAGTGCGCGACAGCGGAATCGGCATTCACGATGACGACCTGCGACGGTTGTTCAACCCCTTCGTACAGATCAATCCGCAGAGTGAAAGCGCCCGCGCCGGTACCGGGCTGGGCCTGGCGATCTGTCGTACCCTGTGCGAGATGATGGGTGGCCAACTGGCGCTCAAGAGCCTGCAGGGCGTGGGCACCCAGGTGCGCCTGCTGATGCCGCTGCAGCGCGTGGCACCACCCCCGGACAGCGTCGTGCAGCCGCCACACATAGAGGCACCCGACACGCGACTCAGGGTTCTGGTGATCGACGACCATCCCGCCAACCTGCTATTGATGGCCCAGCAGCTGACGTATCTGGGGCTCTGGCACGACAGTGCCCGCGACGGTCAGGAAGGGCTGGAAAAATGGCGGCACGGAGACTTCGACGTACTGATCCTCGACTGCAACATGCCACGCATGAATGGCTACCAACTGGCAGAAGTCCTGCGCAGCGAAGAACGCCAACGGGGCAAGGCAGCTTGCACCATCCTCGGCTACACCGCCAACGCCCAACCGGAAGTACGCCAGCGCTGCCTGAACGCCGGCATGGACGACTGCCTGCTCAAACCCATCAGCCTGCAAACCCTCGGATTGCATCTGGCCAGTGTGAGCCCCTCGTGTCGGCGGCGCTCACAAGGGCCCTTCGACCTCGACGGGCTGACGAACATCATCGGTGACCGCCGTGAAGACCACGCACGAATGCTGACCACGCTGCAACTGAGCCTGGAACAGGACCTGACCCTGCTGATGACCCTGGACCCCGAGCAGGACGCACAAGCCATCGCCGAGCAGGCGCACAAGATTCTTGGCGTGGCGCGCATGCTGGATGCAAAGGGATTGATGGAGGCTTGTCAGGCGCTGGAAACAGAGGGGATGTCGTCGACGCAACTGAAATTGCGCCGCCAGGCGCTGGCGCGGCAGATGCGGCGCGTAGAGAAGGCCTTGGCCGGTCAGCGTTGCCAACCAGCCAAGACACAGTGACGCGGGATCAGGAAGCCGAGTTGATCGGCTTGTCCGGATACCAGGCATCCAGCAGCGGGCTGACCTCGATCTTGGTGAGCTCGCTGCGGCCCTTGAGCCACGCTTCGACAGTGGCGCGCTGCTCTTCGCTGACCGAACCACGCTTGGCCAGGCAGACCAGGCCGAAGTCATCACCACCGACATAGTCCAGGCCGTTGGCGTCCATGGCCTCTGCCAGGAAGGCGTCGAGGAAGGCATCGATGGCTTCGTCGGACAGGTCTTCCTTGAAGTCCAGGTTCAGTTCGAAACCCAATTCCTGGAATTCATCCACGCACAGCTTCTTGCGCAGACGACGGGAACGGTTGGTAGCCATTGAAACAATCCTCTTGAGTAATTACGCGCGGCACTTTACCAGTTTCCGCGCCAGAGCGGCGCTTTTGTGTCGAACCTGCCCACAAACAGCACGCTTGGGGCATAATGCGCACTATATTTCGCCAAGGGGCCATCATCTCTTACAGCCCCATCGTCCTTTTCCCTCGCCCGCAGGGTTACAGCACTCATGATCAAGACGCTTCGCCCACTGCTTTTCGCCGGCCTGCTCCTTCCCATCGCCTTGCCCAGCCAGGCTGCCGCCGTCAACACCAGCCTGCCACCGAAAGTGCAGCAGGCCCTCAAGACCAACAAGCTGCAGGACAACGCCCTGTCGCTGGTGATGCTGCCACTCGATGGACCAGGCACGCCGACGATCTTCAATGCCGACGTCTCGGTCAACCCGGCCTCGACCATGAAGCTGGTGACCACCTACGCCGCCCTCGAATTGCTTGGCCCGACCTTTCAGTGGAAGACCGAGTTCTACACCGACGGCACCCTGAACAACGGCGTGCTCAACGGCAACCTCTACCTCAAGGGTGGCGGTGATCCGAAACTGAACATGGAAAAGCTCTGGTTGCTGATGCGTGATCTACGCGCCAACGGTGTGCGCACCGTCACCGGCGACCTGGTGCTGGACCGCAGTCATTTCGTTCAACCCACCCTGCCACATTTCGACGATGATGGCGGCGATGTCAACAAGCCCTTCCTGGTCAAACCGGACTCGCTGCTGGTCAACCTCAAAGCCCTGCGTTTCGTCGCCCGCAACGATGGTGGCAAAGTCGTGGTTTCGGTCGAGCCGCCCATCGCCAGCATCCGCATCGACAATCAGGTCAAGGCCATGGCCTCGAAGCAATGCACCGGCGATGTGCGCTACAACCCCGTGGTGCAACCCGATGGCGTGAGCGTCACGGTCAGTGGCCAGCTCGGCGACGGCTGCAACTCGCAAACCTATCTGGCCCTGCTCGACCACCCCGCCTATGCGGCCGGTGCGGTCAGGGCGATCTGGAACGAGCTCGGCGGCAGCATCCAGGGCCGTGACCGCATCGAAAACGTACCCAAGAGCGCGCGCCTGTTGGCCCGGGCCTTCTCGCCCGACCTGGTCGAGGTGATTCGCGATATCAACAAATACAGCAACAACACCATGGCCCAGCAACTGTTCCTCAGCCTGGGCGCGCAATTTCGCACCGATGCCGACGGTGACGATGCCCGCGCGGCACAGCGTGTCGTGCGCCAGTGGCTGGCCAAGAAAGGTATCACCGCACCGCACCTGGTGATGGAGAACGGCTCTGGCCTGTCACGCGCCGAGCGTGTCAGCACACGTGAAATGGCGGCCTTGCTGCAAGCCGCCTGGAAGAGCCCCTATGCGGCCGAGTTCATCAGTTCGATGCCATTGGTGGGCATGGATGGCACCATGCGCAAGCGCCTGAAGCGCACCGCCATGACCGGCGAGGCGCACATCAAGACCGGCACCCTCAACACCGTGCGCGCGATCGCAGGCTTCAGTCGCGACAGCAACGGCCATACCTGGGCCGTGTCGGCGATTCTCAATGATCCGAAACCTTGGGGCGCCTCCCAGGTGCTGGATCAGGTGTTGCTGGAGCTCTACCGCCAACCCAAGGTCGGCACCGGGACTGTCGGCGTGGTGCCCTGACAGAAACGGACAAACCGGGGCTGTGACGCAGCCCCGGCCACCTCAGGGCAACTCTGCCTCCACGCGATCGCGCCCGGCCTGCTTGGCCACATAGACCCCCGCATCCGCTCGCAACAACAAGGCATCGGCCCCTTCACCGACACGCCATCCCGCCACGCCGAAACTGGCCGTCACCCTGCCTACCCCCTCGACCGGCACACCGCGCACGCCCTGCCACAACTCCAGCGCAAGCTTGTGGGCCTGCTCGGCATTGCTGCCCGGGCACAGCACCATGAACTCCTCGCCTCCCAGCCGACAGAACACATCGGTACGCCGCAGCCGATGACCAATGCGCTGGCAGAGGCTACGCAACACGTGATCGCCAACGGCATGGCCAAACTGATCGTTGATGCACTTGAAGTGGTCGATATCGAGCATGATCACCGCCAGGTCCAGTTCATCTCGCTGGGCCCGCTCCAGTTCGACCTTGAGCCGCTCCTGGAAGTAACGCCGGTTGTGGATGCCGGTAAGGACATCGGTGACCGACAGCGCACGCAACTCCTCCTCTACCCGCTTGAGATCGGAGATGTCCGTCAGATAGCCATGCCAAAGGGTGCAGCCCTCCTCCCCGATTTCCGGCGTTGCCTCCCCACGCACCCAGCGCAGGCCGGCGCGGGGCAGGCAGACGCGATACTCCTCGCGCCAGGGCGTCATGCGCTCGGCCGACTCGCGCACCGAGCGACGCACTCGCTCGAGGTCGTCCGGATGAATGCGCTCGAACACCGTCGATGCGTCATGGCGCAGCAACTGCAGGTCCACTTCATAGATATCCAGCAGCCCGGCGCTGGCGTAGGGAAAACACGAATGGCCGTCGGCATCCAGACGATACTGGTAGATGCCGCCCGGGACCTCGGCACTGAGCTTCTCCAGCAGCCGGTCACGGGCGGCCAACGCTTCGTGAACACGACGACGCTCGGTGACATCGATGCAGATGGCCAGGTAACCCACCCACAAGCCTTGCTCGTCGAGCACCGCAGTGACGAGCATGTTGGCCAGCAAATGGCTGCCGTCCTTGCGCACCAACGTCCACTCTCCGGGCTCCCCTGTGCCCTCCTGCACCGTCTCGGCAAACATCGCCTGGCCTGCCGTGATCTCCCGCCCATAGCGCAGGCTCAAGGCATGGGCACGCTGGCGCAGTTCGTCGGGTTGGACCAGATTCTCCAGCGCCAGGTGCCCCAGCGCTTCGTCGGCCGAATACCCAAGCATGCGCTGCGCCCCCGCATTGAAGGTGCTGATCACGCCCCGCAGGCTGGTGGCAATGATCGCCACCTGGGTCGCGGCATCCAGCACGCTGCGTAGCTGGTTGTGAGTTTCCCGCAGCGACTGCTCGCTCACGCGCAATGCCGCCGTGCGCTGCTCGACCAGGATCAGGGCGCGCTGACGCTGGCTGAACAGGCTGTAGAGCAAGGCGCTGAGCAAAAGGCTCAACAGGCCACCGAGCAGGGTCACGGTGAACACCGCTGACGAGCGGTTGGCCCGGAGGAAGGCTTCGCTGGGGCGGATATCGAGCTGATAGTGATGGTCGGCCAGGTGCAGCAGTTGACTGCTGGTCAACGGCAACGGCGCGCTGTGGTTGCCCGAATCGTACAACGTCTCATGGCCCTGGCTGCCCGACAGATCGAGGATGCGCACCACCAGATTGTCGTCCGTGGCGGTCGGCAGCCCCTCGCTGATCAACTGGCGCATGCTCAACAAGGCCATGACATAGCCAGCAGGCGGCCCGCTCGGCGCCGACTCGGCGAACACCGGTGCGACGATCAACAGGCCGCGGGTGTAGGCCGGATCCACGTTGATCATGTCCAGTGGAGAGGAAACCGCCAGGCTGCCGGGCGTGGTAGCGCGGTTCAGCGCATCCTGGCGCTGGGGCTGGCTACGCAGGTCGAGCCCGTAAGGTTGGTCGTGCTGGTGGGTGGCCTGGGTGTATAGCACCGGGTAGTAGAACGCCCGTGGCGGCGATGGGTGCCAGAGGCCTTGGGCATCGTGATCACGGATCTGGTAGGGGCGCCCCAGCCAGGCACTGGCGCGGCGCTCGAAGACATCGCGCTCACCGGCCTCGACCCGTGGTGCCCAGGAGTAGGCCTGGGTACGATGCAACAAGGGGCGGGCGTAACCGTCGAACTCCTCGGGGAAAATTTCACTGGAGTAGCTGAAGAAGCGCCTCAGACCATCCAGGCGCTGCTCCTGATCCTCGAAACGTTCGGCGATACGGCTGTAGCGCTCACTGGCCAGTAGTTCGAAGCGCTGACGCAACTGCTGCTTGTAGAAGGCGTGGGCGGCGAAGGCCAGTGCAGCAGTGAGCAACCCGCCGGCCACCAGCGCGAACAGCGCGACAGCCCAGGCCGAAAGCGCCTCGCTGATCAGGCCGAACATCTTCGCACGCACCCTCGACATAGAGCATTCTCATCACGTCAGCGTCCTGCGAATTGTTCGGCCCTGAGCTGATTTATAGCCATTAGCCATCATCACTGCAATGCACTTCGTCTCTTCAGCGTAGCTGCAGGCGCCAGGCCCGGTGGATACGGTTGTTGCGGGCGAAATCCGGATCCAGGGTCTGTGCGCTGATCTCTTCCACCGCATAGCGCTCGACCAAGTGCTCGTCGAGCTGGAACTTGCGGAAGTTGTTGGAGAAGTACAGCACGCCCCCCGGTGCCAGACGCGCCATGGCCAGATCGAGAAGACGCACATGGTCACGCTGCACGTCGAACACCCCCTCCATGCGTTTGGAGTTGGAGAAAGTCGGTGGGTCGATGAAGATCAGGTCGTAGCTGTCCTGGGCATTTTCCAGCCAGGCCATCACATCGCTCTGCTCCAGGCGGTTGCGCTCGGAGAAGCCATTGAGCGACAGGTTGCGCCGCGCCCAGTCCAGGTAGGTTTTCGACAGGTCGACGCTGGTGGTACTGCGCGCGCCGCCCTTGGCCGCATGCACGGTGGCGGTTGCGGTGTAGCAGAACAGGTTGAGGAAGCGCTTGCCGGCCGCTTCGCGCTGGATACGCAGGCGAATCGGGCGGTGATCGAGGAACAGGCCGGTGTCCAGGTAGTCAGTCAGGTTGACCAGCAGCTTGACGCCACCTTCACTGACTTCCTGGAAGCGCCCTTCCGTGGCCTGACGCTCATACTGGCGCGTACCGCCCTGGCGCTCGCGGCGCTTGAGCACCACGCGCTGAGGATCGACACCCAGGGCCTGGGGAATCGCCGCCAGAGCGTCGAGCAGGCGGGCCTGGGCCTTGTCCGGATCGACCGAACGCGGCGCCGCATATTCCTGGACATGTACCCAATCCTGATAGAGGTCGACCGCCAGGGCATACTCGGGCATGTCGGCATCATACAGACGGTAGCAGTCAATCTGCTCGCGGCGAGCCCACTTGCCCAGTTGCTTGAGGTTCTTCTGCAGGCGGTTGGCGAACATCTGCGCGCCTTCGGAAAGACGTGCCGGTTCATGGGCCACGGCCGGTGCCGCACGCGAGTCGCCGGCTTGATCATCGGCCGGGCGACGCTCGCCGGTCACGAACTGGTCGGGCTGGACCTTGAACAGCAACAGCTTGCACGGCAGCGCGCCGTTCCAGAACGCATACTGCTTGTGGCTGCGGATGCCCATGCGCTTGCCCAGCTCGGGTGCGCCGGTGAACACCGCCGCTTCCCAGCCCATGCAGGCCTGGCGCAGGCGTTCGCCGAGGTTCTGGTAGAGGTACAGCAGGCTCGCCTCGTCTCCCAGGCGCTCGCCATAGGGCGGGTTGCTGATGACCAGGCCTTTCTGGTTCTGGTCCGGGCGCGGCTCGAAGCTGGCGACTTCGCCCTGGTAGATCTTCACCCAGTCCCCCAGGCCTGCGCGCTCGACGTTGTTGCGTCCGGGCTGAATCAACCGCGGGTCGGCCTCATAGCCGCGAATCCACAACGGCGGCTTGGCCAGGCCCGCCTGAGCACGGGCCTGGGCCTCGTCGTGCACCTTGCGCCACAGCGCCGGGACATGGCCCTGCCAGGCACTGAAGCCCCAACGCTCGCGCTTGAGATTCGGTGCAATATCGGCGGCAATCATTGCAGCTTCGACGAGGAAGGTCCCGACACCGCACATAGGGTCTGCCAACGCGCCGCCCTCGGCGGCAATACGCGGCCAACCGGCGCGAATCAGCACCGCAGCAGCCAGGTTTTCCTTGAGCGGCGCAGCACCTTGCTGCAGGCGATAGCCGCGCTGGTGCAGGCTGTGGCCGGAGAGGTCGATGGACAGGATGGCCTCGCCGCGGTCCAGGCGCAGGTGCACACGCAGGTCGGGGTCGATCTTGTCCACCGACGGGCGCTGGCCTTCACGGTTGCGCAGCTTGTCGACAATCGCGTCCTTGACCTTGAGCGCGCCGAAGTGAGTGTTGTCGATACCCGATCCATGGCCACTGAACTCGACCGCCAGGGTGCCGTCGGCGGCCAGGTGGTCCTGCCAGTCGACACCGTGCACGCCATCATAGAGGTCGTCGGCGTTCTTCATGGCAAAGCGCTTGACCACCAACAGCACGCGGTTGGCCAGGCGTGACCAGAGACACAGCCGGTAGGCGGTTTCCATGTCGGCCGCGCCGCGGATTGCCGAGGTATGCTCGCGCACATCGGCCAGGCCCAGGCCGCGGGCTTCTTCCGCCAGCAGCCCTTCCAGGCCTTTGGGGCAGGTGAGATAGAGTTCGAATGAGTCCGACATGTAGATTCCAGAGCCTCTGGGCTGTGTGCTGGCAACGCGACGCATCGCTGTTGCCTGAGTTTGCCGGATACCCTTCCAGCAGGTATCCGGGTGGCGTGCCGATCATTCGGCAAACCCGGCCACCCGATCGACAACCGACGCCGGGTGGCGCAAAAGGGTTTGATCATCGGGCAGTGTGAAAATTTCGTCTAACGAAGGCATCGGTGTGACCCTTCGTCGCATTACCAGATGTTGCGTCAGTTCGATGGCGCCAATGGCCAAATGATTTCAACCACCAGCAAACCCTCATCATAGCGGGACAAAACCTAAACAAGGTTGAGTCGCATTTATTTACTTATCCCCTCACCCCTGGAAAGGTTACGTCCTTATGACAAATTGATCATTCACACTGTGACTCGCATTGGTTAGAACTGACCTCAGGCCGCCTCGCAACGGGACGGCACTTTCAGCTCGCCACGCCGGCAGCGAGCGCAAACCGGCAGAAAGATTCTGCCCGGCCTCGGAGAGGCCGACGGGACATTACAGTCAACAAGTGAGGGCAACACCCTATGAGAAGACTTAAGCGTGATCCGTTGGAAAGAGCATATTCACGTGGCTACCAATACGGGGTAACCGGCAAATCCCGCGAACTTTGCCCCTTCAATCTGCCATCCGTTCGCCAGGCATGGATCAACGGTTGGCGTGAAGGTCGCGGCGACAACTGGGACGGCATGACCGGCACCGCTGGCATCCAGAGACTCAACGAAAATCACGCCGTTGGCTGAACGAGGACACTGAATTCGAGTCACCATGCACGCCCCATCCGGGCGGCGGGCTAAGGCCCAGGGGCCCCTTCAAGGGGCCCTTTTTATTGGGCCGCGTCTTTAGTTAGCGGGGCAGCGCGGCAATCGCATCGACTGCCTCGCGGATCAGTGCCGGACCTTTGTAGATGAAGCCCGAATAGATCTGCACCAGGCTCGCACCGGCTGCGATCTTCTCGGCAGCATGGCGCCCTTCGGTGATCCCGCCCGCCGCGATGATCGGCAACTTGCCGCCCAGTTCAGCAGCCAGCACCTTGACGATGTGAGTGCTCTTCTCCAGCACCGGCGCCCCGGAAAGCCCACCCGCCTCGCCCCCGAACGGCAGCCCTTCGACCCCTTCGCGCCCCAAAGTGGTATTGGTCGCGATTACCGCATCCATGCCCGACTCGACCAGGGCTGCCGCCACCAGCGCGGTTTCCTCATCGCTCATGTCCGGTGCAATCTTGATCGCCAGCGGCACGCGTTTGCCGTGCTCGCTCGCCAGCTGTTCGCGACGCTCGGCCAGCGCGTCGAGCAGTTGCTTGAGCGAATCACCAAATTGCAGGCTGCGCAGGCCGGGAGTGTTGGGCGAGCTGACGTTGACCGTGATGTAGCTGGCCTGGGTGTAGACTTTTTCCAGGCAGATCAGGTAGTCGTCCTGGGCACGCTCGACCGGCGTGTCGAAATTCTTGCCGATGTTGATGCCCAGCACACCGTCATAACGCGCCGCGCGCACCCGTTCCAGCAGGTGATCCACACCCAGGTTGTTGAAGCCCATGCGGTTGATGATCGCAGTCGCTTCCGGCAGGCGGAACAACCGTGGCTTCGGATTGCCAGGCTGTGGTCGCGGGGTGACAGTGCCGATCTCGACGAAGCCGAAGCCCAGCTGGGCGAAGCCATCGATGGCCGCGCCGTTCTTGTCCAGGCCTGCGGCAAGGCCCACGGGGTTGGCAAAGTTCAAGCCCATGACGGTCACCGGCACCGAGGCCGGACGCTTGCACAGCAGGCCATTGAGACCAAGGCGGCCACCGGCGCCGATGAGGTCGAGCGACAGGTCGTGGGAGGTTTCCGGGGAGAGCTTGAACAGCAGCTGGCGGGCCAGGGTATACATGGGCAGGCAGGACTCGGGGGTGAGTGAGGGATGCGATTATAGCCAGCGCGCCGTCCGCGCGACAGGGCCTTGGCACATGGGTTGCTTCGAAGCGCTGGCAACCCGATCGGTACGGGTGAGGATATTTCGTGAACACAGCCCCTCCGACAACACCCTTGGCCTGGGTCAACGGCAGCGATGCACCCGAGAAACCCAGCCTGAACATCGGTTTCATGGCCCTGACCGACTGCGCCTCGGTGGTGGTCGCGGCCACGCAGGGCTTCGCACAACTCCAGGGCCTGACCCTCAATCTGCAGCGTCAGGCTTCCTGGGCCGGCACCCGAGACAAACTCGCCAGCGGCGAACTGGATGCTGCCCACTGCCTGTATGGGCTGGTCTACGCCATGCACCTGGGCATGGGCGGTGTCGCGGCCAACGATATGGCGGTGCTCATGGGCCTGAACCAGAATGCCCAGGCGATCAACCTTTCCCCCGCGTTGCAGCGCAAGGGCGTGACCAGCCCTGAAGCACTGGCGCGACTGGTGCACCAGCATGGCGCACGCCTGACCTTCGCCCAGACGTTTCCCACTGGCACCCATGCCATGTGGCTGTACTACTGGCTGGCCAGCCAGGGCATCCACCCGCTGCACGATGTCGACAGCGTGGTGGTGCCACCGGCACAGATGGTCGCGCACCTGCAGGCCGGGCGCATTGACGGCTTCTGTGCTGGCGAACCCTGGTCGGCAGACGCCGTGGCACAGGACCAGGGCTTCACCCTGGCCACCAGTCAATCGATCTGGCCGGACCATCCGGAAAAGGTCCTGGCCAGCACCCGCGCCTTCGTCGAGCACTACCCCAACAGCGCCCGCGCGCTGGTCAAGGCGATACTCGCCGCCAGCCGCTTCATCGAGCAAAGCCCGGAAAATCGCCGGGGCACGGCGCAACTGCTCAGCGGCAGGGCCTACCTGGATACGCCAGCCAGCAACATCGAGCCGCGCCTGCTCGGCGACTACCACGACGGGCTGGGCAATCGATGGCAGGATCGTCACGCCCTGCGCGTGCATGACCAGGGTCGGGCGAACCTGCCCTATCTGTCCGACGGCATGTGGTTCATGACCCAATTCCGCCGCTGGGGCCTGCTGCGCGAGGACCCGGACTACCTGGCAGTGGCCTCTCGCGTACAGCAACTGACGCTGTACCGCGAAGCAGCCCAGGCCGTGGGCGTGTCCTGCGCCGACGCACCGATGCGCAGCAGCCTGCTGATCGACGGCATCCGCTGGGACGGCAGCGATCCCCATGCCTATGCCCGCAGTTTCCGCCTGCACGCTCTGGATGATGCCCCGCACGTGCGGGTTGGTTCGTGAAGGTGGCCACCATGCTGCGTGTTCTGCTGATCGATGATACCGAGAAGAAGGTTGGCCGCCTCAAGGCTGCCTTGATCGAATCTGGCTTCGATGTGATCGAGGCGCCGGGGCTGACCATCGACCTGCCCAGCTGCGTCGAAACGGTGCGTCCGGATGTTGTGCTGATCGATACCGAGTCACCGGGTCGCGATGTGATGGAGCAGGTGGTGCTGGTCAGCCGGGATCAGCCACGGCCAATCGTACTGTTTACCGACGAGCATGATCCGGGGGTGATGCGCCAGGCGATCCAGGCCGGCGTCAGCGCCTACATCGTCGAAGGCATCCATGCGGCGCGCCTGCAGCCGATTCTCGACGTGGCCATGGCTCGCTTCGAGAGCGACCAGGCGCTCAAGGCGCAACTGCTGGCTCGCGACCAGCAACTGGCCGAACGCAAGCGCATCGAACAGGCCAAGGGCCTGCTGATGAAGATGAAAGACTGCAATGAAGAGCAGGCCTACACCCTGATGCGTCGCCAGGCCATGAGCCGCCAGCAGAAGTTGATTCAGGTGGCCGAGCAGATCATCGCCATGTCCGAAATGCTTGGCTGAGTCGATGTTGGCCCGGCTCTTGCTCAGCCAATACCACAGGTAGCCAACGGCGGTTGCCACATCATCCCGACAAAGACGTCGCTCTCCCCTCCACCCTGGTGGATCGGGTAGCGACGTCTTTTTCGTTTCCGCCCTGCGCAGGCAGGGCATGACAACCGTTGCAAGCTGCGCGAGGTGTTCAATGAATACGAGCTTCTGGAAATCCGGGCATGTGCCTACGCTGTTTGCCGCCTTCCTCTACTTCGACCTGAGCTTCATGGTCTGGTACCTGCTGGGTCCCTTGGCGGTGCAGATCTCCGCCGACCTGCAACTGAGTGCGCAGCAACGGGGCCTGATGGTCGCAACGCCCATTCTGGCCGGTGCCGTATTGCGCTTTATCATGGGCATGCTGGTCGACCGCCTGTCACCCAAGACTGCCGGCCTGATCGGCCAGGTGGTCGTGATCGTCGCCCTGGCCTGTGCCTGGTTCATGGGCGTTCACAGTTACGAACAAGCGTTGCTGCTGGGCGTGTTCCTCGGCGTTGCAGGCGCCTCGTTCGCCGTGTCGCTGCCGTTGGCGTCGCAGTGGTACCCGCCCCAGCACCAAGGCAAGGCCATGGGCATCGCCGGTGCGGGCAACTCCGGGACGGTGTTCGCCGCCCTGCTCGCCCCGGTGCTGGCCGCAAGCTTTGGCTGGAACAACGTGTTCGGTTTCGCCGTCATCCCGCTGGTGATCACCCTCGTGGCCTTTGCACTGCTGGCACGCAATGCCCCGCAGCGCCCCAAGCCCAAGGCCATGGCCGACTATTTCAAGGCCTTGGGCGACCGTGACAGCTGGTGGTTCATGTTTTTCTACAGTGTCACCTTCGGTGGATTCATCGGCCTGGCCAGCGCCCTGCCGGGCTACTTCAGCGACCAGTATGGCCTGAGCCCGATCACCGCAGGCTACTACACGGCAGCCTGCGTGTTCGCCGGCAGCCTCATGCGTCCGCTGGGTGGCGCCCTCGCCGACCGTTTCGGTGGCATCCGCACCTTGCTCGGGATGTACAGTGTGGCAGCGGTGTGCATCGCTGCAGTCGGCTTCAACCTGCCCAGCGCCGCAGCAGCCCTGGCCCTGTTCGTCAGCGCCATGCTTGGCCTGGGCGCTGGCAATGGCGCGGTGTTCCAGTTGGTGCCGCAACGCTTCCGCCAGGAAATCGGTGTTATGACCGGCCTGATCGGCATGGCCGGTGGCATCGGCGGCTTCCTGCTGGCGGCAGGCCTGGGTGCAATCAAGCAGCACACCGGCGACTATCAACTTGGCCTGTGGCTGTTCGCCAGCCTGGGGTTGCTGGCCTGGTTCGGCCTGTATGGGGTCAAGCGTCGCTGGCGCACCACCTGGGGTTCGGCTGCCGTGACGGCCGCGCGGGTCTGACCCCGTGAGCTTGCAACTGGCGTTCGCCCAGGCCAGCGCCACCGGCCCGCGCCCGGAAAACCAGGACGCTCTGCGCCTGGTCACCCCGGCTGCAGAGCTGGCCGCCAGCAAGGGCTACCTGTTCGCCCTCGCCGATGGCGTCAGCCAGTGCGCCGATGGTGGCCTGGCGGCCAGGGCCAGCCTGCAGGCCTTGGCAATGGACTACTATTCCACTCCCGCCACCTGGGGTGTGGCCCAGGCCCTGGATCGCCTGCTGCTGGCGCAGAACCGCTGGCTGCGCGCCCAGGGCAACGGCCAGCCGTTGATGACCACGCTGACCGCCCTGGTGCTGCGCGGCAAGCGGTTCACCCTCGCCCATGTCGGCGACTGCCGCGCCTACCGCTGGCACGACGGTCGCCTGTCGTGCCTGAGCGATGACCATGTCTGGGACCAGCCAGGAATGCATCATGTGCTCAAGCGCGCCTTGGGTCTGGACCAGCACCTGTTGGTCGATTACCGGGAAGGCGAACTGCAGCCGGGCGAGTGCTTCGTGCTGCTCAGCGATGGTGTCTGGTCGAGCCTGAGCGATCAGCAGATCCAGTCGATCCTGCGCGAGCAGCCTGACCTGCAGGTGGCCGCCGATACCCTGGTCGCCAGCGCGCACCTTTGCGGCAGCCAGGACAACGCCAGCGCGTTGCTGGTCAGGGTCGAACAGCCGGGCTCGGCGAATCTGGGCGATACCCTTGCGCAGTTGCAGGAATGGCCGATACCGAACGCCCTGCGTACGGGCCAGCGCATCGATGGCTGGTGTGTCGAAGGGCTGCTCGCCCAGAGCCGGCAATCACTGCTCTACCGGGTCAAGGATACCCAGGGCCAGGCATGGCTGCTCAAGACCCTTCCACCGGCGCGCGAAACCGATCAGGGCGCTGCTCAGCGGCTGCTGCTCGAAGAGTGGTTTCTGCGCCGGGTCGCTGGCCGACACTTCCCTGAGGTGCATGCCGCCAGCCAGCGCCAGCACCTGTACTACCTCATGCGCCAGTATCCGGGCCAGACGCTTGCCAGCCTGTTCGCCGAACATGGGCCCTTGCCACTGCCCCAATGGCTGGAGCTGACACGCCAACTGCTGCAGGCAGTGGGCGTGCTGCACCGACGCAACCTGCTGCACCGCGACATCAAGCCGGAAAACCTGCATCTAGGGGCGGATGGCCAACTACGCGTGCTGGATTTCGGCCTGGCGTACTGCCCGGGCCTGTCAGAGGATCAGCCGCACGATCTGCCCGGCACCCCCTCGTTCATTGCCCCGGAAGCCTTCGATGGCGAGCCGCCGACAGCCCGCCAGGATCTCTACGCCGCTGGCGTGACGTTGTACTACCTGCTGACCGGGCACTACCCCTACGGTGAAATCGAGGCGTTCCAGCGCCCACGCTTCAGTACGCCGGTCAATGCTGCGCGCTATCGCCCCGACCTGCCTGAATGGTTGCAACGTAGCCTGGAAAAGGCTGTCTCGGTGGACCCTGCACAACGTTTCGAGACCGCCGAACAATGGTTGCTGCTGCTCGAACGCGGTGACCGCCAAGAGTTGGCCATGCGCCCTCGTCCCCTGCTGGAGCGCGAGCCGCTGAAAGTCTGGCGAACCTTGGCGCTGCTGTCGATGGTGTTGAACCTGGTGCTGCTGTACATCGTGCTTAAAGGGTAAGCCTGGGCGGGATTCTTCGCGGGCAAGCCCGCTCCTACAAATGCAGGGCACCGAGATGCAGGCCCGTTTGGCATACCCAAATTCCAGGCAAAGAAAAACCCGGCCGAGGCCGGGTTTTTCGTGAAGCATCAAACCAATTACTTGGCCTGGGCTTCTACCTGAGCTTCTACGCGACGGTTAACGGCGCGGCCAGCTTCGGTGGCGTTGTCAGCAACTGGACGGGTCTCACCGTAGCCAACCGAGTCAACACGGTTGGATTCGATGCCGTACTGCTGGGTCAGAACCTGCTTGACAGCATTGGCACGACGCTCGGACAGCTTCTGGTTGTAAGCGTCTGGACCTACGGAGTCAGTGTGACCTTCAACCACGGTGGTGGTTTGTGGGTACTGCTTCATGAAGTCAGCCAGGTTCTTGATGTCGCCGTAGCTGTTAGGCTTGACGACCGACTTGTCGAAGTCGAACTTCACGTCCAGCTCAACGCGGACGTTTTCAGCGGCAGCCGGGCAGCCGTCGGCGTCAACGGTGACGTTGGCCGGGGTGTCAGGGCACTTGTCGACGTTGTCGCAGACGCCGTCGTTGTCGCTGTCGGTGCAGACTTCGGCAACCGGAGCAGGAGCAGGAGCTGCGGACTGCTTCGGGCTACCGCCGAAGTTCAGGCCAACGCCGACGCTCGGTGCCCACTCGGTGTCACCTTTGTCGATGTTGTACTGGGCTTCAACGCCGGCACGGGCGTAGAACATGTCGGTGATGTACCACTTGGCGCCAGCGCCAACGTTGGCGAAGGTGGAGTGGTCACGACCGCCACGGCCGGTCTGGCCC
Organism: Pseudomonas wayambapalatensis; assembly: GCA_014268975.2. Lineage (GTDB taxonomy): Bacteria > Pseudomonadota > Gammaproteobacteria > Pseudomonadales > Pseudomonadaceae > Aquipseudomonas > Aquipseudomonas wayambapalatensis. The sequence goes on from CP077096.1 coordinate 3,930,720, forward strand.
AGCGACTGGTGGGAGAAACCAGCCGAAACGTACGGACGGATAGCGTCGTATGGGTTGTTGAAGTGGTAAACGGCATCCAGGGCAGTGTTCGAGCCCTTGATGTTCTTGCCGTCGTCGCCACGAGCGTTGTGAACTTCGTCGTAGCCCAGACGCAGTTCAACGTCGTCGGTCAGGAAGTAACCGATCGAGCCGCCGAACAGGTTGCCGTCGTTCTTGAAGTCGCGCTGGCTGTCGAAGAACTCCTTCTTGTAGAAGATCTCGGTTTCGACGGCGCCTTGGCCTTGTGCCATAGCGCCAATCGAGGTGGCGGCTACGAGCGAACCAATGGCCAAGCCCAAGGTGTTTTTCAATTTCATCCGTTAAATCCCCATCTGGTGATAGTTAAGCCGCCCCACCAAAAACCGGGGGACAACTCGACGGCAAGTCTAGCAGACCTTGCCGATTCGTTTGAGCCATTTGCGTAGGACTAAGTTTCAGCCGAGTCCGCAAATTTCTCACGAAGCTTGTCGAGCGCACGCTTGTAACGCATTTTCGTGGCGCTCAGGCCCATGTGCATGATGTCGGCGATCTCCTGAAACTCCAGCTCTGCGACAAAACGTAGCACCAGAATTTCCCGGTCGATCGGGTTCACATACACCAGCCATTTATCCAGCCCGCCTTTTTCTTCCGGTTTCGGAGCCTTGTCCTCGGACGCCTCTTCGACGGGGTCCAGGCTCAGGGCATCCATCAACCTTCTCTTGCGACGCTCCTTGCGGTACTGGGTGATACATTCGTTGTAGGTGATGCTGTAGAGCCAGGTCTTGAACTTCGATTTGCCCTCGAAATTCTTCAGGCCGTACAACACTTTCAGCATGACCTCCTGACAGACATCGTCAGCATCCCGATCGTTCCCCAGATAACGTGCACAGACGTTGAACAGGGTCCGTTGGTAGCGCCGCATGAGCTCCTCATAGGCGCGGGTAACATGAAACAGCTCCTCATGCGAACGCGCCACCAACTCCTCGTCGGTGAGCTCGCGGGGGTCGTAACGCATGGGCGGCGAATAGACTTTATTCAAAACGGATCTGGCCGACAGTCAGGTCAATGTCGCCGCTCAGCCCCTGGGGCCGATTTTTGCGGCGGCATACATTAACAGCTTTTGTGCGGTTAGCGGCTATTGACACGCTGCTCAAGCAGCACTCGATTAGACAGCGATACCAGTTCGCCATCATCGGTCAGCAGCGTCGTCTTGACCGTTCCGATCTCTTCGATATGCCCTTCGACCTCTCCAATCCGCACCTGCTGGCCGACCTGATACAACTCGCGCACGTAGATCCCGGCAAGGATCTGCCCGGCGATTTCCCGGCTGCCCAGGCCCATTGCCAGGGCCACGGCCAGACCAACGGTAATCAGCCCGATGACGATCACATGGTTGAGCAGGTCGGTCTTGACCTCGAGCTGGCTGATCGCCACCGAGATCGCGATGATGATGACCAGCCCCTGGGCGATGCGCCCGACGCCCGCTGCGTACTCCAGGCCGATGCCTTCGGCAGCGCCGCGCACCAGGCCGTTGACCAGCTGTGCCAGCAATACGCCGGCCAGCAGTACCAGCGCCGCGCCAAACACCTTGGACAGGTACAGGGCAAGCATGTCGAGGGTGGCGGAGACCCGCTCCAGGCCCAGCGATTCTGCGGCCGAAACCAGGAAGATCAGCAGGATGAACCAGTAGACGATCTTGCCGATCAGCGTCGAGATCGGTACCTGGATACCGACCCGGCCGAGCATCTTGGTCAGCCCGGTCCCGCTCATCAGGCGGTCGAGGCCGAACTTGGCGAGCAGCTTGGACAGCAGTGTGTCGAGCAGCTTGGCCACCACGAAACCGAGCAGCACCACGACCAGCGCGCCGAACAGGTTGGGGATGAAGTTCGCCACCTTGGTCCAAAGGGCAGTCATGGCGGTGACCAGGCTCTGGGTCCAGAGATCGAGTTCCATATTCAATCGGCCTTATCAGCTTTCTGTCTGCCTGCGGCAGGGGTACGGCGCACCGGCGCGACATGCGCCGAGCCATTGTTGACAGCGATCAGCAGCGCCTGGCTCCAGCGGCCCAGCAGGCTGAACAGATCGCCCGCGCCAACCTGACGGTTGGCGGTTTTGAGCACGCGACCCAGGCAGGCGTCGTCGTCTCGGTCATGGCCGGACGGTGACGCCTTGAGCAGGTCGCGCAGGGATTCTTCAAACGGATCGTGCATGGGCACCTCGCGTGATGTCAGTCAAAGACGAGGGCTCTGGCCGACGGGTCACACAGGGATATGGGACGAATGTTTCAAAATACATACGTGCTCGTCGCTCAGACCCAGCGCAACTTGCGCAACAACCACCATTGCCCTGCGGCCAGGCCCAACACCACCAGGCAGGCGAACAGGAAGCCATAGGGGTTCTCGGCCCCCGGAATACCACCGACATTGATGCCGAGCAGGCCGGTGATGAAGCTCATCGGCAGGAAGATGCAGGTGATGATGCCGAAGCGGTACATGGTCCGGTTCATCCGCTCGCTGCGCCGCCGGTCCTCGCCTTCCAGCACCAGCGCAGCGCGCTCTCGCGCCAGTTCCAGCTCCTCGAGATAACGGATCAGGCTGTTGTTCAGCTCGTTCCAGTAATCGGCGTCGGCGTCGGCGAACCAGCTCCACTTGTTGCGCGAAAGCTGGGCATAGATATCACGCTGTGGCGCCAGGAAGCGACGCAGCCCGGCGGCACGACGGCGGATCTGCTGCAGATTGCCCTGGGCCGGACTATACCGTTCGTCGGATTCTACCTTCTCTTCCTCGAGATCGACCGCTTCGGACAGGTCGCTGACCAGTGCCTGGACCTTTTCGGTCAACAGTTCACCCATCAGCAACAGCAACTCGGAGGCCGATTTCGGCCCCCTGCCCTCATCCAGTTGCTGCAGGATCTCGTCGCTCGCGCGCAAAGGCCTCAGGCGCAGCGAAATGACGCGACGCGCTTCGGCGAAGATGCGCACCGAAACCATGTCTTCCGGCTCTGCGCCAGGGTTGAGGTTGACCCCGCGCAAAAACAGCAGCAACTGCTCGTTGGCCAGCGGCAGCAGGCGTGGGCGAGTGTTCTCCTCGAGCAGCAGATCGCAGGCGAACTCGCTCAGGCCGCTGTCGTGCAGCAGCCAGGTGCGGGTTTGCGGATGACTGCGATCCCAGTGCAGCCAGAGGCTCTCTTGCGCCTGCAATTGCAGGTTGTCCAACTCGGTACGGGCAATGGCGCGCGCGCCGCCCTTGCCGTCGAGCACCAGGGCATGAACCAGCCCCCACTGCGCGTTGTCTTCCTCGAACATCAATGCTCCATCAGCGCGCGCGGCGCATCACTCCGGCATCTTCAGGGGGCTTGGCGAGACGATCACGCCATTGTTGTCGGCGTAGATGTATTCGCCGGGACGGAAAGTGACGCCGGCAAAGCTGACCACCACATCGAGGTCGCCAATGCCGCGCTTGTCGGTCTTCATCGGATGACTGGCCAGGGCCTGCACGCCGACGTCGGTCTGCACCAGCACATCCACGTCACGCACACAGCCGTAGATCACCAGGCCTTCCCAGCCATTCTTCGCTGCTTTCTCGGCGAGCATGTCGCCCAGCAGCGCACGGCGCAGCGATCCGCCGCCATCGACCACCAGGACCTTGCCCTTGCCGTCGAGCTCGACCTGCTCCTTGACCAGGGAATTGTCTTCGAAGCACTTGATGGTGACGATCTGGCCGCCGAAAGAGTCGCGGCCGCCGAAATTGCTGAACATCGGCTCCAGCACCTGGACCAGGTCCGGGTAGGCATCGCACAGGTCGGGCGTTACGTAATGCTGCATGGGAAGCTCCTGTCAGTCACAACGAAAGCGGGTATCGGGCAAGGCTACACCCTGAAGGCCATTGCAGTCATCCGCGAGTTCGGTGGTGCGGCATTCGCGGGCAAGGCCGCTCCTACAGGCCTCCCACAACCCTGGAGAACCGGCCACTGACAGCATGTGGGAGCGGGCTTGCCCGCGAATGGTCGCTCATTCAACCTTCTTGGACGGGCGCCTGGGGATCGCTCAACCAGCGCGCCACCAGCGGCCAGACCTGCGCCTGCGCGGCCTTGCTCACCAGCATGTCGACATGCCCAAAGGCCTCGAAGCCTTCTTCACGGCCCAGGCGCAGGAACTGCTTGCACTCGCCGCCCCACTGTTCGAACAGTTTGCGACAGGCCCATACCGGATCCTGGAAATCTGCCGCGCCAGCCACTGCCAGCAGCGGCGCCTCGACCTGCGACAGCCCAGCCCACCAATCCTGGCCCTTGACCCCGAAACGCCCGAACAGCCCATGCCAGCGCAGGCTTTCCAGCGCCAGCCCGATCGGTTCGTCTTCCGGCCCACGCTTGAGGCGCGGCCCGGAGAGCTGTGCGAAGCGCTTGACCAGCAGACGTGCGCCCCAGGCAACCGGTGGCACTTTCAGCGGCCAGTACACACGACTGACCTGAGTGCCGAACAAGGCCACGCTGGCCACGCAGGCGCTGTTCAGGTAGCCGCCGCCGAGCGCCGCCACCAGTGTGGTGCCACCCAGTGAATGGCCAATCCAGTGCGGTGCCTGCCCTGCCATTTCCTGGACAAAGGCCCCGATCACCGGCAGATCGAAACGCGCATAGTCCGCCACGGTGTTCTGCCGCCACTGGCGGTTGCGCGGCGACAGCCCGTGGCCACGCATTTCCGGGATCCACACATCGAAACCGGCACGCGCCAGGAACGCCCCCAGGCCAATGCCCTTGGGCGAATACCAGAAGCGGCGGTTGGAGAAACTGCCATGCAGGAGGATCACCGGCACGCCCGGAGTGGAAGGCTGATCGGCCAGCCCGAGGCGGGTCAGCGCCAGCTCGACACTGGCGTCGGGGCTGTTGCCGGCCTTGATTCGGTAGACATCTTCGCTGAGGTCGCCACGGCGCTCGGCACTGAGCAGGGCCACGGGAAAAAGGGTGCTGCTGCTTTGCATGGATTCACAGAATGAAAAGGGGAAACAGGATGGGGAAACTGCGACGCTGAATTTGGGGCTTCAGCGCATTCGCGGGCAAACCCGCTGCCACCGGGTTCGGTGGCAGCGGGTTTGCCCGCGAAGAGGCAGATGCACGGAGCGCGTCAAGACGCGCCCCGCGCGTGATGCATCAGGCTGCGCCCTGACCTTCGGCCAGGAAGAACCAGGTTTCGAGTACCGAGTCCGGGTTCAGCGACACGCTCTCGATGCCCTGCTCCATCAACCACTTGGCGAGGTCAGGGTGGTCCGAAGGGCCCTGGCCGCAGATGCCGATGTACTTGCCCGCCTTGTTGCACGCGGCGATGGCATTGGCCAGCAGCTTCTTGACCGCAGGATTTCGCTCGTCGAACAGGTGGGCGATGATCCCCGAGTCGCGATCCAGGCCCAGGGTGAGCTGGGTCAGGTCGTTGGAGCCGATCGAGAAGCCATCGAAGTACTCCAGGAACTCTTCGGCGAGGATGGCGTTGGACGGCAGTTCGCACATCATGATCACGCGAAGACCATTGTCGCCACGGGCCAGGCCGTTCTCGGCGAGCAGGTCGACGACCTGGCTGGCTTCGCCCAGGGTGCGCACGAACGGCACCATGATCTCGACGTTGGTCAGGCCCATCTCGTTGCGCACGCGCTTGAGGGCGCGGCACTCGAGCTCGAAGCAGTCACGGAACGACTCGCTGATATAGCGCGAGGCACCGCGGAAGCCCAGCATCGGGTTCTCTTCTTCCGGCTCGTACAGCTTGCCGCCGATCAGGTTGGCGTACTCGTTGGACTTGAAGTCCGACAGGCGCACGATCACCTTTTTCGGGTAGAAGGCTGCGGCCAGGGTGCTGATGCCCTCGACCAGTTTCTCGACATAGAAGCCCACCGGGTCGCTGTAGCCAGCGATGCGCTTGTCGACGCTCTCTTTCAGCTCAGGCGGCAGACCCGCGTAGTTGAGCAGTGCCTTGGGGTGCACGCCGATCATGCGGTTGATGATGAACTCAAGGCGCGCCAGGCCCACACCCGCGTTGGGCAGTTGGGCGAAGTCGAAGGCGCGGTCGGGGTTGCCGACGTTCATCATGATCTTGAACGGCAGCTCCGGCATGGCATCCACCGAGTTCTGCTTGACGTCGAAGCCCAGCTCGCCCTCGAAGATGAAGCCGGTGTCGCCTTCGGCACAGGAAACAGTCACGCCCTGGCCATCCTTGAGCACTTGCGTCGCGTTGCCGCAACCGACCACGGCCGGGATACCCAGCTCACGGGCGATGATCGCGGCGTGGCAGGTACGGCCACCGCGGTTGGTGACGATGGCGCTGGCGCGCTTCATGACCGGTTCCCAGTCCGGGTCGGTCATGTCGGAAACCAGTACGTCGCCTGGCTGCACCTTGTCCATTTCGGACACATCGTGGATCACGCGGACCTTGCCAGCGCCGATACGCTGGCCAATGGCGCGACCTTCGACCAGTACCGTGCCCTTCTCTTTGAGCAGGTAGCGTTCCATGACATTGGCGCTGGCGCGGCTCTTCACGGTCTCGGGGCGAGCCTGCACGATGTACAGCTTGCCGTCGTCACCGTCCTTGGCCCATTCGATGTCCATCGGGCGCTGATAGTGCTGCTCGATGATCATCGCCTGCTTGGCCAGTTCGTTGACCTCGGCGTCGCTGAGGCAGAAGCGCGCACGCTCGGCACGGTCGACCTCGACGGTCTTGACCGAACGACCGGCCTTGGCTTCGTCGCCGTAGACCATCTTGATCGCCTTGCTGCCCAGGTTGCGACGCAGGATGGCCGGGCGGCCTGCCTGCAGGGTGTTCTTGTGCACGTAGAATTCGTCAGGGTTGACCGCACCCTGCACGACGGTTTCGCCCAGGCCGTAGGCGCCGGTGATGAACACCACGTCGCGGAAGCCCGACTCGGTGTCGAGGGTGAACATGACGCCAGCGGTGCCGGTTTCCGAACGCACCATGCGCTGCACGCCGGCCGACAGGGCGACCAGCTTGTGGTCGAAGCCCTGGTGCACGCGGTAGGAAATGGCGCGGTCGTTGAACAGCGAGGCGAACACTTCCTTGGCCGCGCGGATCACGTTGTCGACGCCACGGATATTGAGGAAAGTTTCCTGCTGGCCGGCGAACGAGGCATCCGGCAAGTCTTCGGCGGTCGCCGAAGAACGCACGGCCACGGCCATGTTGTCGTTGCCGGCAGCCATTTCGGCGAAGGCGGTGCGGATTTCGGCGTCCAGGCGCGCCGGGAAATCGGCCTCCATCACCCACTGGCGAATCTGTGCGCCGGTCTTGGCCAGGGCGTTGACGTCATCGACGTCCAGCGCATCGAGCGCGGCGTGGATGCGGTCGTTCAAACCACTTTGTTCGAGAAAGTCGCGATACGCCTGAGCCGTAGTGGCAAAGCCGCCCGGCACCGATACGCCGGCACCGGCAAGATTACTGATCATCTCGCCCAGGGATGCGTTCTTGCCCCCCACATGCTCCACATCATGGACGCCGAGCTTATCGAGGGAAACTACGTACTCTACCAAGGTGATCTCTCCACTAACTGTATTGGAAAAGCTCAAGGGCGCCCGCCTGTCGACTCTGCGGCTGGGCCGGGACGCTTGTGGCCTGGACCTGGAAAATAAGTGAGAATGCCGAACGACCGCGTTCGGCAAACCGAACCTATCATATCCAGAAACATTCGGCAGCTTAAGGCCTCAGGTGCAAATGAAACGATCCGCGTTCTTCATCTCCGACGGTACCGGCATCACGGCCGAAACACTGGGCCAAAGCCTGCTGGCGCAGTTCGAAAGCATTCCCTTCGCCAAATTCACCCGCCCCTACATCGATACGCTCGACAAGGCGCGTGCCATGGTCCAGCAGATCAATGCCGCGGCCGAGCGCGACGGTGTGCGCCCTATTATCTTCGATACCATCGTCAACCAGGACATCCGCGAGGTCATGGCCACGTCCAATGGCTTCATGATCGACATCTTTTCGACGTTTTTATCCCCACTCGAGCAGGAATTGACTGCCCATTCGTCGTATTCCGTGGGCAAATCGCACTCGATCGGCGGCAACTCCAACTACATGGAGCGCATCGAGGCGGTCAACTTCGCCCTGGACAACGACGATGGTGCGCGCACCCATTACTACGACAAGGCCGACCTGATCCTGGTGGGCGTGTCGCGCTGCGGCAAGACGCCGACCTGCCTGTACATGGCCATGCAGTTCGGTATCCGCGCCGCCAACTACCCGCTGACCGAAGACGACATGGAGCGCCTGCAGTTGCCGGCCGTGCTGAAAAAGCACCATAACAAGCTGTTCGGCCTGACCATCGACCCCGACCGCCTGACCGCCATTCGCCACGAACGCAAACCCAACAGCCGCTATTCGAGCTTTGCCCAGTGCGAGTTCGAGGTGCGCGAGGTGGAGAACCTGTTCCGCCGGGAGAACATTCCCAACATCAACTCCACGCATTTTTCGGTGGAGGAGATTTCGGCGAAGATCCTCGTGGAGAAAGGCGTGGAGCGGCGGTTCAAGTAGGGCCGCTGAAGACGAACAAAAAACCCCCGGCATCACTGCCGGGGGTTTTTCATTTCAGTGCCAAGGTCAGGACGGAATCACCACCGACTGCCCACTCAGCGCCAGGTCGACCAGCTCGCGGTTGGCCACCGCGTACATCGCATAGTCGGTGCCCGTGGCGTTGCGCAGGTCGTCGAGCATGGCGCGCCAGCGCTCGACCATTACCCGGTGCTGCTCGGCCCACAGGGCCACACGGGCATCCATGTCGTCCGGTGCATCGGCCATCTGCAACACGGAAATGGTGATCGCGCGCTGCTGCAGGTCGATATCGTCGCGGAACGCCTCGCGGGCCAGGGCCTGCCAGTTGTTCTCCACCGGCAGGTTGCTGATTTCCTGCAGGTACCAGGTCAGGTCCAGCGCGCTGCCCACGGCGAAGAACGCCTTGGCCACCTGGGCCGGATCGTGGCCGGTCACATCCGAGGCCTCGATGATCGGCAACAGGGTGTACAGGTGAGTGGTGCCTGCCACCATGCGTGCCAGCAACTCCGGCACCCCGGCTTCGACGAAGCCCTGGTAGCGCACCTGCCAGCGTTCGCGGGTCGGCCCTTCCAGCAGTTCGTCGAGCTTGAGCCCCAGTTGCGCGATCTTCGGCCCGAAATGAGCGGTGTCACGACCAGCATCCTGCTCGTTGCGACGGCTGCGCAGGAACCAGCGGGTGGCACGCCGCCCAAGGCGCATCAGCTCGTCCATCAGGGTCAACTGGATCTCGGCCGGCACCTGGTAGTCCAGGGCCTCGATCTGGCGGAACCAATGCGGCAGGTGGAAGATGTCGCGCACGATCACGTAGGCACCGGCAACGTTGGCCGGGCTCATGCCGGTGGACTCCTTCAGGCGCTGCACGAAGGTGATGCCCATGTTGTTGACCAGGTCGTTGGCGATCTGGTTGCTGACGATCTCGCGCTTGAGGCGGTGACGGCGCATGGCCTCGGCGAACTTGCTGACCAGCGACGGCGGGAACGCCGTCTCCATGTCACGGGTCAGGTAGTCGTCGTCCGGCACCAGCGACTTGAGCAGTTGCTCCTTGAGATCGATCTTGCTGTACGAGATCAGCACCGACAGCTCGGCACGGGTCAGGCCCTGGCCGGCGGCAAGACGTTCGGCCAGTTGCTCTTCGGTCGGCAGGAACTCGATGGCGCGGTCCAGCTTGCCACGCGACTCAAGGTCGGCCATCAGGCGCTTGTACTCGGCGATCCGCTCGCGGGCGCGACGGGCCGCCAGCGACAGGGCCTGGGTCTGCTTGTAGTTGTTACCCAGCACCAGCGAGGAGACTTCCTCGGTCATGCTGCCCAGCAGCTGGTTGCGCTGCTTCTCGGTCATGTCACCAGCCTGCACCACTTCGTTGAGCAGGATCTTGATGTTGACCTCGTGGTCGGAGCAGTCCACGCCACCGGCGTTGTCGATGAAGTCGGTGTTGGTGGCGCCGCCATGCAGGCCGAACTCGACGCGACCGAGCTGGGTCATGCCCAGGTTGCCGCCCTCGCCCACCACCTTGCAGCGCAGCTCGTTGCCGTTGACGCGCAGGGCGTCGTTGGCCTTGTCGCCGACGTCGGCATGGCTCTCGCTGCTGGCCTTGACGTAGGTGCCGATACCGCCATTCCACAGCAGGTCGACCGGCGCCTGCAGCAGTGCGTGCAGCAGTTCGGTCGGGGTCAGGCGATCAGCTTCGATGGCGAAGCGTTCCTTCATCTGCGGACTGATGGCGATGCTCTTGGCGCTACGCGGGAAAATCCCGCCGCCTTCGGACATGATCGCGCTGTTGTAGTCGGTCCAGGCCGAGCGCGGCAGCTCGAACAGGCGCTTGCGCTCGGCAAAGCTGGTTGCCGGGTCCGGATTCGGATCGACGAAGATGTGCAGGTGGTTGAACGCGGCCACCAGTTGCAGCTTGTCGGACATCAGCAGACCGTTGCCGAACACGTCGCCGGCCATGTCGCCGATGCCAACCACGGTGATCGGGTCTTCCTGCACGTTGATGCCGCGCTCACGGAAGTGGCGCTGCACGCCTACCCAGGCACCACGAGCGGTGATGCCCATGCCTTTGTGGTCGTAGCCAGCCGAACCACCGGAGGCGAAGGCATCGCCGAGCCAGAAGCCGTAGTCGTTGGCGATGCCGTTGGCGATGTCGGAGAAGGTCGCGGTGCCTTTGTCTGCGGCCACCACCAGGTAGGGGTCGTCGTCGTCATGACGCACCACGTTGGCCGGCGGCACCACGCCGCCGTCCTTGAGGTTGTCGGTGATGTCGAGCAGGCCACTGATGAAGATGCGGTAGCAGGCGATACCCTCGGCGGCGATCTCGTCGCGGCCGCCACCCAGCGGCAGGCGACGCGGCAGGAAGCCGCCCTTGGCGCCGACCGGCACGATTACCGAGTTCTTCACCTGCTGCGCCTTGACCAGGCCCAGCACCTCGGTACGGAAGTCTTCCTCACGGTCCGACCAGCGCAGGCCGCCACGGGCGACGTTGCCGAAGCGCAGGTGCACGCCCTCGACCCGTGGCGAATAGACGAAGATCTCGAATTTCGGTACGGGCTTGGGCAGCTCGGGAATCAGGCGCGGGTTGAACTTGAAGCTGAAGTACGACTTGTTCTGGCCAGCGGCGTCGGGCTGGTAGAAGTTGGTACGCAGCGTGGCCTTGATAAGGTCCAGGTAACGACGCAGGATGCGGTCCTCGTTGAGCACCTGGACATCGTCCAGGGCGGTGAGGATTGCCTGCTCCAGGCGCTGCTGCTTGTCGTCCAGGTCATCCTGGCCGAGCTTGCGCGCGAGGTAGAAGCGGGTCTTGAACAACCGGGTCAGCTCGCGGGCGATGTCGGTGTGGTTGTTCAGGGTGCTGGCGATATAGCCCAGATCGAAGCCCAGGCGAATCTGCTTCATGTAGCGGGCGTAGGCGCGCAGCAACGCCACATCGCGCCATGGCAGGCCGGCGGTGAGCACCAGGCGGTTGAAGGCGTCGTTCTCGGCGTCGCCCTTGACGATGTGGATGAAGGCGTCCTGCAGCGTGTCGTTGAGCTGCTGCAGGTCCAGGCTCAGGCCTTCGCTGTAGGTGAAGGCGAAGTCGTGAATCCAGAACTCGCGGCCGTTGGCATGGCGCAGGCGGTAGGGGAATTCACCCAGCACACGCAGACCGAGGTTCTCCAGGATTGGCAGCACATCGGACAGCGCCAGCGGCGTGTCGGCGTGATACAGCTTGCAGTGCAGCTGGCGCTCGCCCAGTTGGGTGAGCGGCTGGTAGAAGCTCATGGCCAGCGGCTTGGCTTCGGACAACGCCAGCACGTGCTGCATGTCCACCACTGCCGAATGCGCGGCGAAGCGCTCGCGGTAACCAGCCGGGAAGCCCTTGGGGAAGTCGGCGAGGATGTTGGTGCCCTGGGCTTCGCCGAAGTTCTCCACCACCAGCGCGGAGAAGTCGTCCTGCCACGAACGGCAGGCCTGGATCACTTCGTTTTCCAGCTGCTGCGGGTCGATGTCGATGCGGTTCTTCGGGTCGACCCGCAGGATCAACTGCACACGTGCCAGCACCGACTCGGAGAAGAAGGTCCAGAACTCACAGTCGGTAGCCTTCAGGCGCTCCATCAAGACCTGCTGGATCTTCTGGCGCACTTCGGTGGAGTAGATTTCACGCGGCACGTAGGCCAGGCAGTAGCAGAAGCGGCCGTACGGGTCCTTGCGCAGGAACACACGGATCTTGTTGCGTTCCTGGATCTGCACGATCGACATGGCGGTGTTGAACAGCTCGTCGATCGGGGTCTGGAACAGGTCGTCGCGCGGCAGCACTTCGAGCACCTGCGTGAGTTCCTTGCCCAGGTGCGCCTTGGGGTCGAAGTGCGAGCGGCGCTCGATCTCGGCGACTTTCCCGCGGATGTACGGGATGGTGTACACGCTTTCGCCGTACACCGTCGAGGTGTACAGGCCCATGAAGCGGCATTCCTTGATGACCTTGCCATCGGCATCGATCTGGCGGATCGACACGTAGTCCGGGTAGGCCGGACGGTGCACGCGGCTTGGTTGCGAAGCCTTGGCGAACGACAGCAGGCGCGGCTCGCGCAGGTAGCTGACGGCGTAGTCCTCGATGCGCAGGTCTTCATTGCTCAGGCCGCTGCGCAGCACGCGCGGCAGGCCGAGGAAGGACGATTCGTCGTAGACCAGGCTGCCACCGGCAGCGTCGGACTCGACCACGAACTCTTCGTAGCCGAGGAAGGTGAAGTGGTTGTCCAGCAGCCAGGTGAGGAAGCTCTGCACCTCGGCCTTGTCGTTCTGCGCTGGGCCGAAGGCGTTTTCGCCAACCAGCGCCAGCAGGTCGCGGACCTTGGCCTTCATCGGGTCGAAGTCGGCAACGACGACGCGCACATCGGCCAGTACCAGCTCCAGCTCGCGGGTCAGGCTGGTCAGCTCGGCGGCATTGGCGCAGCGGTCGATCTCCAGGTACATCAGCGACTCGTGGCTGACGCCTTCACCCTGGGTGCCCTTGGGCAGCAATTCGAGCAACTCGCCCTTCGGCCCGCGGCGGGCGCTGAGCACGGTGGTCTGCAGGGTGTGGATGCTGTAGCCGCGGCGGTTGAGTTCAGTGCGTACCGAGTCGACCAGGAACGGCAGGTCATGGTGCAGGACTTCGACCACGGTGTGCGTGGACTGCCAGCCGTGGCGTTCGTAGTCAGGGTTGTAGACCCGCACCTGCGCAGTGCTCGGGTCGAAGCGCTCGATGGTGCGCCAGGCAGAGAGGGTGCAGCCGGCCAGGTCGGACAGCCGACGCTGGGTGAGTTCGTCCAGAGAGATGATGCCGAAGAACTGTTCGGCGAACAGCGCCACTTGTGGCAGGGACTGCTCGCTGATGTGCTGCGCCAAGGCCGCCTGCAGTTGATGCTGGAAGTCGGCTTTGCTGGCTGCGGTGAAAAACGCCATCTGTGGTACTCCGCTTGGGCTTTGTTATAGGTGAAGCGTCGTGTACGTGCGCCATGTACGGATCAACGATAGCCAACCCGTAGCAGGAAGACGGTAAAACCAAGGCGTAGGACGCTTCCTTCGCGTCCATGTTCCAGGGATGGGCAGCTGCAAAGACGACTGCCGGTGGCTGTGTCTTTACGGTTGTCCATCAACTGGGCAGCTTAACGACTGAGCGGTCATCCCGGCTTGCAGCGCTGCGACATATTCGGTCAAAGGGCGGTAACATTGCGTTTATGCGCAAGGCCCAGACTGGCACAATCGCATTTCATTTCCTTGAACCGAGCTGCCCATGCAACTGAAAACCGCCCTGCTCTTCGCCACCCCGTGCGATGACGAGGAAGACAACATGGCGACCCTGTGCTGCCACAGCGACAAGGGCCAGATGTTCCTGCTCACCCGCTATCCGGACGAAGACACCGTCGACCTGACGCTCGATGACGAGCCTTCGACGCTGGACGGGCTGAAAGTGACCTTGAGTGCCGAACGCCTGCTGATCGAGGTTTCCCCGGGGGATCGGGATGCACTCAGGGGTGATGAATCGTTGGAGATCCTGCTCACGTCGGCCGGTAGCGATCTGGAGGAAGTGGCGCTGACGCTGCGCAATATTCTTGAGGGAACGGGGACGTTCGTTTCCGAGATCTGAGGTGGAGGCCCCTTTGCGGGCTTGCCTGCGCAGAGGTCGAAGACGCATCGACAATGCACACAACAAAGGCGACTCAAGGGTCGCCTTTGTGTACTTGCCGATCAGCGCATGGATCGACAGCGCTTACTTGCTTTCCTTCGCGAGGGTGCCCAGCGATGCATCCTTGACCAGGTAGCGGCCTTCAAGGTCGCTCAGCACCTTGAGGCTGTTGCGCGCCATCAGCACGCCCACTTCGACTTCCTGCTTGAGGTAGATGACCTCACCGGCCTTCGCGTTCACGGTCATCTCGGCCCAGTTCTCGGCCTTGGAGCTGATCACGTGGGTGCCCGGGGTCACGTAGAAGTAGATGTATTGATTGCCACGGTTGTAGCCCATTTCCGACTCGGCTTCCTTGTTATCGAGGAAGACGTTGAAACGCACCATCATCCCGGCGTTGCTCGGGCGAACGACGTAGACCAGGGCCTTGTCGGCTACCGCAGCCTTGGGCAGCGAGTAGTTGGCGACCTCCGCCTGCATCTTGTCCGCCGAGGGGGTGGAGGCGCAGCCGTAAAGCAGCGCAATGGAGAGTACGGCGGTGGCTTTGAGGAGGGTCTTGATCACAAAGGCTTCCTTGCTTACGAAAGGGTGGTAGGGGCGGAATAGCGGCGGCGATATTAATTCGCCATCATCTTGACGTCAACCTGCTGCCGTGGCGGCTGACCCGCTACACTTTGAAAACGCTAATTGTTAATGCGCGTTTTTTCTCTACTACCAAGTGCTTCCATGTAAGCAGCCTTCAACGCAAGACTTACCACATGCAATGCTTCAGCCTTCAGATAAGCTAAATCCTGAGCAACCATCGCGTGGCCTGAGCCTTTTAATTTCACACGAGACTCTCCAAAATATTTGGCACCCTCGACATAGACCGAGACACTGGCTTCGCACGCATAATAATCCGGACTATTCCAAGTCTTGACAAAAATGCGATTGATCTCAACGCGAGTTTTTATGTTCGCATCATCATCAGAGCCGATAGCTCGCTTGGTAAAATCGATCCAGTCAGTGACTGGAACACTGGCAAAACCTTCATACAAACCCCCATTGTAGTTCGCAGCATGCCACACTACCTTGCTGCTCTCAGAACACTGAGAGCAGCGCTCAACGCTGGAAACTCCGATTATCGATGAATTAATTTTTTTGTTTTTTATTGCAACTAATTCAGAATCGGCCGTATAAGGGGAAAAATGCAGTTGATTTGTGACGCAGCCACTCAAAAGAAAAAACAACCCCAGAAATATACCAACTCTCACCAACAACCCCCCTTTCAGCCACTCAAAAAATCACCACCTCTCGTTCGGGCACTATTTCGACATTTACTTCCCACCACCCCATTTGAAATATGAAGCAAGGCATATCCCGAACCAGACAGGTACCGCATAGGCCAGAAAGCCAGGAAACACACCGGAAATATCAGACCAACCGAAAAACCACGTGTCATATTTGAAATATAAGGCTATAGCCCCTAAAAAATTTGATCCGACCCCTCCGAAGAAAAACAAAATAATCAAATAAATTAAAAGTAGCACATAAGCTTGAAACCTCGACTTGGGCTTCATTACTAGTTATCTCCTATTGCCCCTATCTTGCCACCCGTAGCTTCGGAAGTCTGAGGACCCATAGCGAGTTAGGTCATTGCTGAATTCTTGGCCGATGTTGCTAAGGAAACTCTACATTAACCGAGACACGATGACTGCCCCCATTCGCCTACAGAGAGCTTTCGGCAGATTTAGCTAAAGCACGCATGAGACATACCTCTAACTTTTTTCCTCTTTATCTCCGGGAGCTTTACGTTCTTTATATGACTTTAGCCGAGACAGCCCCCATATCCCTACCGTAGCAAACACTGTGTAGATTAAAGCCCCAGGAATTAGCCGTAGAATCTCAGAGCATTCAAGCACCCAACGGCCCATCTTAAAGAAATTTATTGTCGCCCCTAAAATCACCCCACTAACACTAACCAACATAAACATTAAAAAACAATAGAAAAACAGCAACAGAAAAGCTTGCAAACTTGACTTCGGCCTAATCATTCACCAACTCCTAAAGGCTCCACTTCCCCTCCAGTGACGTCGAAGCAACAGATCCAGACAAATCATTTCCCACATCAACTGAGGTCCCGAAATATAGCTACCTAGACGCTACCTGCCCAGTTCTGAAACCCACTACCCCGACCAGAACCGAGCCCAGAAGTGAATACGTTGGATCCTCGCCCTTGATCAAGCCTCCAAGCAAGACCCGCCCGCGCCAATTCGATTGAACTATCCAGATCACAAAATTTCATAATCAGCCGTCATAAAAATCAACGCCCGCGACCACCCCTCATATATGACAAAACACAAATGCCAACCCCAACCGGAACTGCATATGCAATCGCACCGGGAAGCACGCCAGGAACATCAGACCAACCAAAACTCCACACGCCAAAATTGTAAAAATTAATTGAAGAACCTAAAAACCTTGAAGCAACACCCACTAAAAAAAACGCGACTATTAGATATACAAATAGCAAAATGAACGCTTGCAGCCTTGACCGAGGCTTAATCACTTTCCACCTCCTAGCGACCCTATCTCAAAACTTACATTTTCAGACACGCAGGCACCGACGATTCTCTCAGCCACGGCTCTTCATACTTGGGCGACGAAAATCCTTTTCCAGTAAGGCCTCGACACCGCCTGTGGCTTTAGCTTCTCTGTAACGATAGAAGGTGTCTCGCCACACACAAATCAACAAGAAACATTCAAACCGCAAGCAGAGATAAATTCACGTATCGGCATATCAAGAAAGCTACTCTCCCCAACGGAAAGAACATCTTGCAAGGTGACGACCCCTTTTTCAAAATCCAAATACACGTCAAAGCAATTAAACTCAAACTCCCTGAACAGAACGTTCTTTGAGCAAACCCTCTCATTAAAGGCATCGTTCAAAATAGAACAAACGCTACCATTCAACTCTTGGGCGACAAATCGCTCCATTAGTATGCCACCACTATCCATAACCATTCCTACTAGTGCCGGAATGCAGTCTGAGCCACACCTTCCCGAACATTTATTTTGATTGGCGACTGGCCCAATAGTACTCCGAGGTATGGAACACCATATCCGCTCGCGCAGCGGTTCAATTCTGTAAAAATCAATGACACTGACCTCAGTGATCTGTTTAGTTCATTTTCTTCTCAAAGCTGTTTGGTGTTCACAACCAAATACCCCGTACCAGCACCTCGAGTGTTCTCACACATCAGGGATCTCGATGTGAAATGACCTCGCAAAAATACTCCAAGACATCCAGCCAGGCCTCGGCTCAACCTCCAGGTAGGTCTGCTCGTCGACGCTACGGTCCTGGGTCCAGGCCAGGTTTTCAACCAATCCCATTTGGCTGTGCTGAGCATCTGCCCACGCGAGCTTTTCCTGGCTGCTACCTGCCTAGGGATGGCCATAACCCAAGGTCTGCTCACAACTGAGCAAACTGGCGACACTTGCCTGGACGGTTGCCAGGCTATGGCTGATACCCAAGCCATTTGGAGCATCCAGTTTCCTGACAGCATCCAGTCTCTCAAAGGCATAAGCCTAAAGGTATGCCGCGAGCCCGACCTTCTCATCCTGGCTAAGCAATGAGGGATCGCGCTTGTAGAGTCGCAACAGCTTGTCGCTACGCTGATCCGCGCCTTCGAGGTTGACCAGATCACGCGCGGCGTCCATTCCGCCGTCTTTGGTCGGGAGGGCCTGCTGGAGCGTCGGCGCGGCCACCGACGTCATTGCCGGGTGGCTGGTGTCGCGCGCAACGATGGTCTCGGTGTAGGGCTGGGCAAGCGTGATCGGCGTGCTAGGCCCAGGCTGTGCAGTGGACCAGTGCAACCCGTCAGCGGCCCCTCCTACCGGGCTCGACGTGCCTTGGCGGGCGGCCACTTCGCCGCTGCGGCTGGGCAGTTTACCCGGCCTTTGGGCCTGATCGATGGCGGCCACGCGCACGCGCGACACCCGAAGCAACCGATGGAACTCTGCGAGCGAAACCAATCTTTGAATTTATTAAGCCCAATTGAATCAACGGCAATAACTTTCATCTCACTTTTTCGGCATGACACATTCGAAGTCTTTAGCTTTCCAAACCCTTGAATTACATCGCCACGCTCTATTCTTGCGTCTATAAGCGAACTAATTCGACCAAACACACAATTGGTATCTTAGATAAATTTAGAACCTTCAATCATAAATTCCGCCTCTCTAAAACCCAGACCAACCTAACACAACCACAAATTAAAAATCAGTCGCAGCGCTTTTTTCTAACCTCTGCCACCTTTGACTCCACCCATATCCCTAAAGCGACTGAAACCCCACAAGACAAGCCAACAAGAATAGACTTATGAATCTCCTTCCAACCAAATGCCCAATAATCAAATTTATAACAACCAATAATCGACCCTACAAGGTGCCCCAACACCCCAACTCCAAGAAAAAACAATACAGAATACACCAACAACACAACCGCCAACAAAAATCCAACTCTTTCCAGCTTCACTTTTTCTCTCACAGGATCGATATAGGGAGGCATGCTTCACTCAAGCTTGGACCCTTTTTGGCTCAAGCAATCCGTGCTCGAGAATCATTTCGACATTTACTTTCCATCACCCCACTTAAAACATGAAGCAACACATATCCCAAACCACACAGGTACGACATAAGTTAAGAACCCAGGAAATAATCCGGAAATATCAGGCCAACCAAAATTTTACGCACCATACTCATAATTGATAATTATGACCCCTAAAAATTTCGCCATAACACCTGTAAAAGAAAAACAAATCACCTAAATATATAAAAAGTAGTACATAAGATGAAACCTAGATGTGGGCTTGAGCACTTATCATCTCCCACTGCACAAGCTTACCGCCTACGACCTCGGACGCCTGAGAAGTTCACGCAGCACGAGGGCTGGGGAAATTATTTTTAGCGGTATTTCTGAGACACTAAACTAGCTAGCACGCCATCATTCACCTTAGCGTTATAAGCCTAAAGGGCCGAACGAATTACCAGTAAAATACCTAGTATTCACATCTACAGCTGGCTCTAAACCACCATAAAATTGCGAAAATTCAAACCTATTCGACAAGTCATCCGAGTAATCTCGCATGGCACGCATTACGCAATCAGCATTCAAAAAGGGCACTTCATTAAAAGACAACTCCACATCTACTCCTTCCGAATATTTAACAACCCTCAGAAGAACACATGGCAAACTTATCGTCGGCGACACCAGAAACTCATAGAGCCGACCTGCCAGACATACATCTCCCTTATAGGCAATAACTTCTTCAATCAAAGCCTTATTAATATCTCCACCACCCACATTGATAAAACTTTCCGAAGAAACCAACCCCATAAGTTCCCGAGAGCTTGCTTCCAGGAACCCCAGCAGCCCTAACAAATCGCGTACAGCCACCTGCTGCAGCACCACTTCGTATGATTCAGCCATGGAATACTAGTCAATAAACCCTTTAAAAGTCCCATCCATATTCAGTCGAATACCGCGGCCATCAGGAAGGCGCTTCTCCATAAAGTTAAGCCCTTTATCGGTAACTACTGCCTTGAACTCACCTGGAGCTTTGGTAATTTCACGCAAATGCTTCATTGCCTGATCGTTCCACGTGCTCATTGAACCGGTTATCTTACCCCAAATATCTGGATTTCTACCGGCATGTTTAGATAATGCATGACCAATGATGGTACTGCCTTTGTAGGGAGCTTGCGCCGATACTAGGACCGTCTTGATCTCGCCAAAGCTGGCAGCCCCCTTAACCAAGTCCGGCCCAAACTTCGCCTCAAGCGCTGCCAGCGCTTCCTTCGAAATCTTCGGGGCTACTCGCTGAACCGCTGCCGCCTTACCTGACGGAGAAGGGAACAGTAGATCAATCGCAAAACCTACGTAGCGTTCCCAGTCCTCGGGTTCGAACAACGTCTCCCTCATGCTAGCAGGTGAGAACTCGGCTCCGAGGAATTTTGCAACCTTGGGATCAAGATCAGCAACCTTTGTCGCCTCGCCATCTGCGATCCTGCGCAAATCGCTCAGCACTACCTCTACATCAAGATCAAGATACTTCCCTTGGGCGCGAAGCTCCTTCAAGCCCCGCTCCAACCGCTCCTTGGCCTGGCGGTGAACCTGTTGATTATAGGCTGTCGCGTATTTGGCAATCTCAGCCCCTTTAGCGAAGTCACCGTCTATTGCCGCTACGGCGAGCAGCCCAGTGATCTGAGCTGCCATCAACTCTAGATTTTCATCGCCACCCACCATGCTCGAAAGCGCCTTGCTCAACGCTTCATTAGCACCCGCTGCGACGGCACCGCTTGCGAAATCACTTCCGGTCGCTTTCGCTACCAAGCCGCCTAACAATGCATGCGCCATTACCTTCTGAGGACTGCCGTCCGGGTATTTCCCGAGCGCCCAGTCTCCAATGAGGTTGAAACCGACGGCCATGCCAAAATTACCAGCTTGCGCGACGAGGTTGCCTTTCAGGTTCTCGCCAAAGCTGCCGCCTCTGACTACTGTTTCCGCACCTGCCAGTAGCACCCCTTGTGTGGTGGAATACAGGCCGAACTGCGTAATACCCGAAATACTTCCTAAATCGAACCCTTTGGTGATCTTGTTGATATTGTCAGTGGAGACACCAAAAGCTTTGTCAAGCTGAGGTGTAATGACATAAGCCGCTGCAGCGGCTATCGCATAGCTTTTAAGGTTGTCCTTGTTCAGTGCAAATTTGACGCCTTGGCCGATATCGCCGCCGTTGTTGATAGTGCCCACAGCAAGATTGCTGGCCAATGCTCCTGTCAGTGGTCCCAGATAGGCTGCAGCTACGATAGCGATCACCAACGATGGCGCGGCACCTAATCCGGACTGGCTGTACTTGAACGAGTCATGAATTTCCTTCACTTGCCGCCAATCGACATCGCCTCGCTTCTGAGCCTCCTTCAGCCACGCCAACTGCGGATCAGCCGCCACCATGGCATCGATGCTCTGGCTGATGGTGGCCTGATCGATATGCTTGACGTCGACCTTCAAGCCATCAACCGCCTTGATCAGCACGTCACCGTTGGCCGTCAATTGGCTCTGACGCACGGTCTCGTCGGTGTTGCCCTTGCCCTTCATGCTGGTCCAGGCCAGATCACCCTTGCTCTTCTCGTGACTCTCCTGATGCAGGTCCTTGAGCGCCTCGAACGTCACCGCGCCGCCACTATCAATGGTCAGGTCAGCACCCGAGGCGAGCTTCGCCCCCTGGTACAACTGATCGCCGCCGCTCTTGAGCGTCAGATCACCACCGCTGCTGACTTCGCTGCCCACCGCCTTGACGTCGGTGACTTCGTCGCGCTGGGTCTGCTTGCTGCCCCAGCCGCCTTTCTTGCTCATGTCGTACAGCGAGTACTGGCTGTCGTTGGCCGCCAGCAGTTCCAGCTTGTCGCCGGCCACCAGGTAGGCTTCCTCGCCGGCGCTGACTTTGCTCGCCACCAGGCGCAGGTCACGCCCGGCGTCGATGGCCAGGTCGCCGCCGGCCTTCACCACGGCAGACTGCTGCTCGACGTCATCCTCTTGCCGCTCGTACTTGGTCTTGCCCTTCTTGCCCTTGGCGTAGCTGTGCTCCTCGTTCGCCGCAGCAGCCAGGGTCACGTCGCGGCCGGCCTGCAGGGCCAGGTCGCGGCGTGCCTCGACTTCGCTGGCGACGATGCTCAGGTCCTGGCCTGCCGTGGCGGTGAGGTTGCCGCCTGCGCTGATCTCGCTGCCGTACTGGGTGATGCTGGTGTCGTGGCCGCTGACACGGCGGCGTTGATACTCGTGGCTGTCGACGCCTTCCTGGCTGACGATGGACAGGTCGCGACCGGCATCCAGCCTGATATCGCCACCCGCCTTGAGCACCCCGCCCACGTTGCCGATATCCCGCCCAGCGGTGATGGTCAGGTCGTTCGCCGCCTCGATGCGTGCTGCAGTGTCGACCAGGTCCTTGGTCACATGCTCGCCACCGGCCCGGCCTTCCAGGCGAGTGACGCTGCGTTCGTTGATCACGTCGCCGGTCAGCGCGGTCAGGCTCACTTCACGACCGGCGATGATCCCGCCCTGGGCGTTGCGGATCGAGTCGGTGGCGAGCATGTCCAGGCGCCCGCCCGCTTCGATCAGCCCGCTGTTGCTGATGTTGGTGGCGCTGGCGGCGAGGTTGTTGGTGGCACGCAGGGTGCCGACGTTGACCAGGTCGCCGCCGCTGATCAGGTTGACGTCACGGCCCTGGATCAGCGCGCCGTTGGGGGCGACGCGACCGTTGGCGTGGGCCAGGTACAGCACCGGGGCCAGCACCTTCTCGCCGTTGACCTCGACCTGCTCCATCCAGACGATGTCGTGGGTCAGCGCGGCGACCTGCTCGGCGCTGAGCGACACGCCTACGCTCAGCGACAGCTTGTCCTTGCTGGCGATGGCGTTGTCCATCAGGTAGCGGAACAGCGTCTCGTCGCTGGTCATGCCATCGATGTAGCGCTGGCCGGTACGGGCCACCACAGCTTCGCGGATCAGGCGTTGTTCGTAGAGGCCGTCGCCCAGGCGCTTGATGGCCTGGTCTGGATTGACGTTGAGCTGGCCAAGCAGGTAGTCGGAGCTCAGGAACTGCTTGAGGTCGGTCAGGGCGGGGTTGGTCTCCACCAGGTACTTGTGCGAGGTGCTCGGCACGCTGCGCTCAGGTACGCCCTGGACCAGTCGAACACCCGCCGCCAGGCCATCCAGCGCCACACCGGCGCCGCTGACGGCGCCTTGTGCCGCAGCCGAGCCTTGGGCGGACAGCGTCTGCGCCGCACGGTTGTCGGCATTGGTGGTGCTGGCCAGCGGTGAGATGAAGGTGCCACTGCCTGCTTGGGTATGGTCGGCGGTGGCGCCCAGGGCATCGCCGCTGATCGCGGCCTGGCCGGTCTGGGTGCTGATGCGGAACAGGCCGTTGCTGCCTTGCGGCAGGCTGAAGCTGGGCAGCGTGACCGGATTGACCTGGCGCTGGGCAAGGTCAGGCGGCAACTGCGGGTTGAGCGCGCGCACCTGGGTCTGGACCTGGCGCGGATCAGCCGTGGCATCGCCACGGGCCCCGATGGCACCGGCTCCAGCCTGATTGACGCGCACCACGCTGTTGTCGATGCGCTGGGTGGCGTTGATGGTCACGGCACCAGCCGACTGCACGACCGCCGGGGCAACCACGGCGCCAGCGATCGGCGTCCTGTTGTCGATGACGTCGTAGATGCTGTACTGCGGATACCCCGCAGCGGCCATGACCTGGTCGAGGGTCAGCGAGCCAGGGTTCTGGTTGAACTGGTTCTTGGCCTGGATGAACGCGTTGTACTGGCCGCGATCACGGGTATACATGCTCGCGGTGAGGTTGCGCTGCTCGCCTCCACCGGCGCCCTTGTTCTCGAACACCGCTGTGTTGATGGCGATGTCACCCGCCGCCGAAACGCTGCTGTAGTGGTTGCGGAATGCGTCACCGGCGAAGGTCAGCTTGCTGCCGGTGGTGATGAAGGCGGTGGGGGTATCGCGGTCTATGACGTCTTCCCAGCTTTCGGTTGCCGAGAAGTACAGCTCGCAGCCCTTGCCCTTGCAGCGGTCGTCGGAATAGACGTTGACGTTGCCGGCGACCAGTTTCTTGGTCGAACTCAGGAATTCCTTGCGGTTGAGCAGCGTGTCCACCGCCAGGGTCATGTTGCCGGCGCTTTCCACGCTGCCGGAGATATTGTCCAGCAGCACCGCGCGGGCAGCGGCGTTGCCGGCAAGGTCGAGGCCACCAAGGCTGTAGATATCGCCGTAGTAGTTGCTCAGGCTGCCGACGCGCAAGGTCATGTCGTTGCCGCTGAACACCAGGCCGCGCTGGTTGCTCAGGCTGTTGGCGGCCAGCTTCACCGCCGCAGCGCCACCCAGGGTGCCGCGGTTTTCGAGGCTGGCGGCCGTCACCGTCAGGCCGCCCAGGGCGGTCAGGCGACCGTCGTTGCTCAGCAGGTTGCGCGCGGTCACCACGGTGTCGGCGCCACCGGCCAGGCTGGCGGTACTGGACAGGCGGATATCGTTGGCGCCCAGCGTCAGTGCGCCAAGGCTGCTCAGGCGGCCATTGCCGTCATAGTTGCCGGTCAGATCCAGTTGCAGGCTGCCATCGCTGGCCAGCAGGCCATGGTTGGTCCAGTCGCCGCCTCGACCCTTGAGGCTCTCGACGGCCAGCAGCTTGCCGCTGGCGGTCTGGACGAAGCGACCGATGTCCAGCTCCAGGCGCCGGGCTTGCAGCACGCTGCTGTTGGTCCAGCTGGCAGCGGCGATGCTCAGCAGGCCATCGGTATGCAGCACGCCGCCAGCCTGGGTGACCTTGTCGGAGGCCAGGCCGAAGCTACCCTGGCCGGTGTGCAGCAGTTGCCCGCCGCTGTTGCTCAGGCCACCGATCTGCAGGTCGAGGTCCTGGTTGGCGGTGGCCAGCACGCCGTTGTCGTTGAGCAGGTTGCCCGCGACGATCAATCGACTGGTGCCGGTCTTGCCAAGGGCGCGCAGGTTGCCGCTGCGGTTGTCGAGTTCGCTGGCGCGCAGTTGCAGGTCGCTCTCGCTTTCCAGCTGGCCGAGGCTGTTGTAGAGCGCGCCGCTCAGGCCAAAGTCGATGCGTCCGGCGCCGATCTTGCCGCTCTGGTTGAACAGTTGCTGGCCCTGCACCTGCAGCAATCCGGCGGCGTACAGCCCGCCGTCGCGGTTGTCGAGATCGGCGGTGACGATCTTGCCATCACCGCCCTGCGCCGAAAGGTAGCCGCCCTGGTTGTTCACCTTGGCATCGGCTGCGATGTCCACGGACTGCGCCTGGGTGGTACCGCCAGCGTTGTCGAACAGGTCGCTGAAGACGCCCTTGAACAGGCCTTTGGCCGCGCTGAGCATGCCGTTGCCGCTGTTGTCGAGGCTCGCCGCGTGCAGTTCGAGGTTGCCCGCCTGGCTCTCCAGGCGACCGCCGCGGTTATCCAGGCGCTTGTCCAGGCGCACGTCGATATCGCCCTGGCTCTTGAGCGTGCCGGCCTGGTTGTCGAGGGCTACGGCATGGATATCGAGCTTGCCGTGCTCACTGAACAGCAGGCCATCGTTGCCGTTGAGCAGATCGCCGCTCAGGCGCAGCACCAGGTTCTGCTGGCTGGCGAGGTTGCCGCCGTGGCTGTTGTCCAGCGTGCCCGAATCGACATGCAGCAACCCATGGCTGATCAGCTTGCCGCCTTGGTTGTCGACACGCGCGGCCTTGAGCAGCAGGTCGGCGCCACTGACCAGGCGCGCGCCGTCGGTATTGAGCAGTGCATCGGTCAAGGTCAGGTCGAGCGCCGCGCGGCTGATGAGCTGGCCCTTGGCGTTTTCCAGACGCTTGCCGGCGACGCTGATCGCCTGTCCGTTGATCTGCCCGCCCTGGTTGTCGATGACGGTGCTGTCCTGGTCGAGCGTCAGGTCACCTGTGGCGGAAATGAGGCCGCCGCTGTTGTCGAGCCGGTCGCTGACACTGAGGGTGATCGCCTGCTCCGAGGAGACGATGCCCTTGCGGTTGTCCAGGCTGGCCGCCGTGATCTGCTGGTGGCCCTTGCTGACCAAAGCACCCTGGTCACGGTTGTCGAGAGCGCCGGTCAGGGTCACGGCAAGATCGCCGTCCTTGCTCGACAACGTGCCTTCGCCGCTGTTGTTCAGTTCGCTGCCGGTGACCTGCAGGCCTTGAACGCCGGACATCAGGCCTTTGGTGCTGTTGTCCAGCTGTGCCGCCTCTACGGTCAGCCGGCCGTCGCTGAGGATGCGGCCCTGCTGGTTGTCGATGCGCTTGGCCAGCAGGCTGAAGGATTGCTGGCTGGTGATTTCGCCAGCGCTGTTGTCGAGCGTGCCCAGGCGCTGGATGATCAGCGGGCCATTGGCACTGATCAGGCCGCCCTGGTTGGTCAGGTCGCCGCCGTTGAGGTCGAGGTCGAGTTTCTGCTCACCGATCAGACGCCCCTGGCGCTGGATCAACGCACTCACCCGCAGCAGCAGATCGCCCTTGGCGGAGATCTCGCCACCCTCGCTGGAATCGACCTGCCCGGCCACCAGCGTCAACGCGGCATCGCTGTGGATGCGACCGCCGCGCTGAAGGGCATCGGCGCCGTTGCGCACGTCGCCCGTGGTCAGGGTCATGGCCTGCTTGCTGCTCAAGGCGCCGCCACGGTTGTCGAGGCCATCGCTGGTGACGGTCATCGCCGCCTGGCTGATGAGCTGGCCGCCCTGGTGGTTGTCCAGTTGTCCGGTCGTGACGGTCAGGCCGGTGTTGCCCGACAGGAGGCCGCGCTCGCTGTTGAGCACCCCTGCACTGGTGACGGTCAGCGCTGCGGCGGCAGAAAGGATGCCCTGGTCGTGGTTGTCGAGTTGGCCGTCGATCACGGCCTTGAGGGCCTTGCCGCTGGCCAGGGTGCCGCCACTGAAGTTATCGAGGCTGGCAGCCTCGACGTCGAGATCGTGGCTAGCCGACAACACGCCCTTGAGGCTGTTGTCCAGAACACCGGCGATGCGCAGGGTCAGGTCCTGGGCGCTGATCACGCGTCCGCCACGGTTGTCGAGGCGGTCGGCGATCAGGCTGAAGCCGTGGTCGCTGGAAATCTCTGCGCCGTTGCGGTTGTCCACCGCGCCGATCTGGCGCAACAGCAGGCTGCCTGGCGAGCGCAGCAAGCCACCGTCGCGGTTCACCAGCTGGCCGTGCTGCAGGTCGAGGTCGATGCCGGTCCCGCTGACCAGTTGCCCGTGGTCATGCTGGTCGAGGCCGGTCAGCGTCGCATCGATCTGGCCGGAGGCACTGATGCGGCCACGGGCGCTGTTGTCGAGCTGGGTGGCGACCAGCAGCAGGCTGCCGGCACCGATGTTGCCCTTGGCGCTGTTGTCGATGGCGCCGCTGCGCAACTGGGCATGGCCAGCTGCACTGATGGCGCCGCCCTGGCTGTTGTCCAGGCGGGCGGCGTCAAGCACCAGCCCGGCATCGGTCACCAGAATGCCGCCCTGGTTATCCAGCAGCCCTTGGCTGGTCAGGCCCATGGCAGCGATTGCCGAGACCTTGCCGCCCTGGCGGTTACGCAACGTGCCGGCGTTCAGCGTGAGGGTGCCGTCACTGACGATGAGCCCGGCGTCGCTGTTGTCCAACTGGCCGTCCAGGGCCAGCTCGATATGCTTGTGGCTGCTCAACCGGCCGCCGTTGTTGAGCAGTTCGGTGCCTTTCAGGCTCAGGCTGTCGTAGCCGCTGAGCAGGCCCTTGTTCTGGTTCAGCAGGCGCTGGACGGTCAGGGTCAGGCCACGGTCGCCAATGACCTTGCCCGCCTGGTTGTCCAGCAGCTCGCTGGCGTCGAGCACGACCTTGCCTGCGCTGGAGATCTCACCCTGCTGGTTGAGCACGCGCGCCGCGCGGATGTCGACCAGGCTGGTCGCGCCAATCCCGCCGCCGTTCTGGTTGTCGATGGTATTGGCGGTGAGCAGCAAGCTACCCAGACTGGTCAGTCTGCCGCCCTGCTGGTTCAAGGTGCCCAGGTGGGCTTCGAGGTCACCTTTGGCGGTGATGTTGCCCAGGCGTTGATTGTCGACCTTAGCGGCGATCAGCTCGAGGCGGCCATCGCTCTGCAGGTGACCGGCATCGCTGTTGGCGAGGCTGGCAACTTCGATGTGGGCCTTGCCCTTGGTGGTGGCTACGCCCTTGTCGCGGTTGTCAAAGTCCCCGCCGGTGACGGTCAGCGAGCGGTCGGCAAGCACCAGACCGCCACGGTTGTCGAGGCGTTCGCCGTGCAAGGCGAGGTCGCCGACGCTCGACAGCATGCCGTTGTCGCGGTTGTTCAGGGTGGCCACTTTGACGGCCAGGGTGCCGTCGCTGAGCAGGTTACCCTTGCCGCTGTTGTCCAGGCCCACGGCTTTGAGATCGAGCAGACGCTTGGCCGAGATCAGGCCGAGGCGGTTGTCGATGTCGGCGCTGGCGACGATCAGCACGTCGCCGCCCAGCAACTGCCCGCCGCTGTTGAGCAGCCCGGCGGTGGTGATGTCGAGGCGATCGGCCTTGAGCTTGCCGCCGTCCTGGTTGTCCAGCAGCGCGCGGGTGGTCAGCCTGGCCTGCTTGTCACTGCCGATCAGACCGTTGCCGCGGTTGTCCACCTGGGCGGCGCTGACCTGCAGATCCCCCTGGCCGACCACGCGGCCGCCACGGTTGTCGAGGTTGCCGGTGATATCCACCACGGCCTGGCCCTTGCCTTGCAGCAGGCCTTGCTCACGGTTGTCGATCGCACCGCCCTTGGCTTTCAGGGTGTCGTCGGCCAGCACCTGGCCTTTGCGGTTGTCCAGCAGGCCTGCGGTCAGCGTGGTGTTGCGGCCCTTGAGGCTGCCACCCTGGTTGTCGAGCGTGGCTCTGCTGTCGATCTCGAGGTTGCGGTTGGCGACCACGCTACCGCGGTTGTGCAGGGTCTGGCCCTTGAGGGTCACGTCGCCTTGGGCGTTGCGGCTGTTGTCTGGCTCCACGCCGGCTTCGATGATGCCCTGGTTGTCGATCCGCGCGCCCTGCACGCTGATGCTGCCCTTGGCGGCGAGGCTCTGGCCGACGCTCACATCGTCGCGCACACGCACGGTGGCGCTGCCGGCGGTGTAGGTCTTGCCGGTCAGCTCGGCGCTTTGTGCGGCAATCTTCAGGTCGCCGGCGCTGGAGGTCTGCGCAAGCGTCACCTTGCCGTTGGCATCCACCTGGATATCGCCGGTGGTGGCGGCCATGTTGCCGGCCAGCTTGACACCCACGCCCTGCTCGGTGCCGACCAGGCGGATGGTGTTGGCGTACATGCCGCCCAGCGCCGAGCTGTCGATGGCCAGCAGGGGCTTTTCGCTGCCGTCGTCGGCACGCGGGGTGGCTTGCAGGGTGTCGGCCTGGACGTCGTTGCGCCCGGTGACGATGTTCAGTTGCTTGGCATGCAGCTCGGTATTGAGCTTGGCACTGCGGGTGATCAGGTCGAACTGGTCGAGATTGGTGGCGTTGAGGGCATCGCCCTCGATGGCGATGTCGCCGCCATCGACCTGGAAGCGGTCCAGGCGCTCGCCGTCCATGATCGGCTTGCCGGTGGTGAGGGTCGCCCGTGGCGTGTTGATGAAGCCGCAGCCATTGCAGGTGATGCCGTGGGGGTTGGCGACGATGACCCGTGCCGACTGCCCGGCCACCTCGGTGTAGCCCTGCAGGTTACTGCGGTTGCCGCCAGTGACTTGGTTGAGGATCACCTGGGCCGCCTGCCCCCTGAGGTTGGGGTTGCCGACGATGATGCCGCCCAGTTGAGTCGACTGGGTCTTGCCGGTGGCGTTGTTGAGAATCAACCCGTTGCTGCCGACGTTGTAGTCGCGGAAGGTGTTGCTCGACAGGCCGCTGCCGTTGGGGGTGGCGATATTGACGATCGGCACCCCGTTGCCGGCCTGGTTGATGCTGGTGTTGGCATTGGCCGCTGCATCGACGGTCAGCTGTGCAGCCGTGCTGACGATGGGGTTGAGGAACATCACGCCAGCGACGATCAGGGCGATGCACTGGTTCAGTGGGGTGCGGATATCCATGTCGAACAAACTCCAGTCGCAGCTCAGGCCAGTTGCCGGCCTGCCCCGCAAGGGGCAGCGATGTCACGGGTAATGGGTAGGGCCGACGCTCAGAAGAAGGCGTCGACGCGGAAATAGATCGGGTGCTCGCGGCGGGTCACCGCATCGGGCCGCTCCAGCGAACGGGCAAAGGTTGCGCTGGCAGCGAAGTACTGGCCGCGGACGTTGAATTCCAGGGCATTGCCACTCAGGCGCCCATGGTCCTTGCCGTTGCCATGCTGGCCCTTGATCACACCGGCGTCGTAGGCGAACGCCATGCCGTATTCGCGCAACCAGGGCTGCAGGGCTGCCCAGGTGACCGGCCGACGCCAGCGCAACTGGTTGCGCCAGTAGCCGCCGCTGTCGCCGGTGAGAGTCTGATCCTTGAAGCCACGCACCGAGGTCAGCCCGCCGACACTGATGCGCTGCGCACTGTAGAGCGCGTCCTCGCTGCGCTGGCCGGTGGCCAGGCTGTCGAAGCTGAACTGTTCGCCCCACAGCTGGAACGGCTGCAGGTAGCTCAGGGTCAGGGTGTACTTGTTGTAGCGCGACACCGGTTCGTTGCCGTGGGGGTCGCCTGCGCCCTGGGCGTCGAGCGCGCCGATGCCCTGCTGCCAGCCGGCATCGAGGTTGACGAAGGCGTTGCCGATGCGTCGGCCGTGGTTGACGCCAAGCTGACGCTCGGTGATGCGGGTGCTGGAGACATCGATCAGGGTATCGTCAAGGTAGTTGCGCGCGCGCAGGTGGCTCACGCCGATGTTCACCGCCGTCTTGCTCAGGCTGTCGCGGTGGATCACCCGTTCGGCCTGGAACTGGTGCACGCTGTTGTCGCCGTCGAGCTTGAAGGGAAAGCCGCTGGAGGTGTCGCGGGTGCGGTAGTAGTTGTGGTTGTAGCTGTAGTTGAAGGTCCACCAGCCCCACGGCAGGCTGTAGTTCAGGCCATGGCTGTCGGAATGGCGCCAGTGGTCGCTGACCACATCACGCCCGCCCCTGAGGCTCAGCTGATCGGCCAGGCCCAACGGGCTGTCCCACTCCAGGCCCAGGTTCATCTGTTGCTCGCCGCTGCTGGCATCACCATTGTTGTGGCGGCTGGCCGAGACCCGCCAGGGCTTGTCACGCTGGCCCTTGAGCTGCACGCGGCTACCGCCGACTTCCTGGCCTGGCACCAGCTCGACTTCGACCTGACGCGACGGCAAGCGACCAAGCTGGTCGACCATCTGCTCCATGTCGCGCAGGTTGAGCACTTCGGAGACCTGGCCGGGGAAGGTCATGGCCATTTCCCGTGGGCTGGCGAGCGCCGAGCTGTCCAGGCCTTCCAGGCGCCCTTCGACGATGATGATCTGCAGGATGCCCGAACCCAGGTCCTGCTGCGGCAGGTAGGCACGGGTGGTCAGGTAGCCGCGGTCGATGTAGTGGTCGGTGATGCGCTTGAGCAGGCCGTTGAGCTCGCCGACCTGCAGGCACTTGCCTTCATAGCCCTCCACCAGTGCCTGGCGCTGCCGCTCGCTGAGCAGGGTCGCACCTTGCAGCTCGACGCTGCGGATCTGGAAGCAGCGCCCTTGCTCCGAGGGCGCCACAGGAGCCTGAGGGGCCTGCTTGCCGGGCAATTGCTGCAGCTCCTCAAGGCGCTTGCGCTGCTCTTGCAGAAGGTTTTCCTGACGGTCACGAATCAGGTCGCGGTCGCCGGGAGACTGGAAGGGGGCGGCACTGGCAAGCAGCGGCAGGAGCGCAAAGCCGGTTGCCAGCGCACGGAGGAAGAGGGACATGCAAGTAATCCGTCACTTGAGAACTGATCGCATCACTGCGAAAGGGTGCGCAGGATACAAGAGCAGAACCACGCCATCAATGCGCCACTCAGTGCTTTGCGACGAACGCTGATACGTTTTCGTGCCTGGAATAGCGAAGGGATGCGGGACTGGGGGATCGGGCGGGGTTTCGGACAATTGCTACAGAATGAAAAAAGCCCGCCAGTGTGATAGCGGGCAAGGACCTACGAAGATTCTTCTAGCGACCAACTAGCTCCCGCGATAGGTCGAATAACTGTACGGCGAGATCAGCAGCGGCACGTGGTAGTGCTCCTGCCCTTCATCGATGCCGAAGCGCAGCACCACGACATCGAGAAACGCCTGGTCAGGCAGTGCAACACCCTTGGCCCGGTAGTAGTCCCCGGCACCGAACTGCAACTGGTAGACACCGGTACGGTAGTCATCGCCCTGCAACAAAGGCGCATCGACGCGGCCATCGCTGTTGGTCAGTGCACTGTTCACCAGCTCCAGTTGCTGGCCTTCGACACGGTACAGCTCGACCTTGATCGAGCTGCCCGGGCAGCCGTGAGCGGCATCCAGTACGTGTGTGGTCAAACGTCCCATTTGCTTGTCGCCTCTTGTCGTTTGCATGGGCAGAAAATACACGGCATGCACCAACACGAGGCTGACGAAATGCCGGAATGGGCTCATTAAGACACTTTCGATTCAGATTGTACACAATTTTTTGAACTTCCCTGCGCACCGCTCATGGCAGGCCTTCCGAGCATGGACATCAGTCGCAAATACAGGGCCTGTGCAGCAGGCCGAGATATTATCTGACCGATCAGGCAGGTTTCTTGCAGTGCTTTTCCAGCCTGGGTTTGAGGCGACAAGTGGGAAGAAATGCGGAAAAACGGGCTTACAAATGGACAAATAAGTTGTATACAATCACCCCATCCGGTGCGTGCGACAACCCGCCGCGGTCCGCCCACCACCCGCACCTACGAACATAAGGAAGACTGCAGTGAGCGCTGACTACCCTCGCGACCTGATCGGTTACGGCAACAACCCACCTCACCCGCAATGGCCGGGCAACGCCCGCATTGCCCTGTCTTTCGTGCTCAACTACGAAGAAGGTGGCGAGCGCAACATCCTGCACGGTGACAAGGAGTCCGAAGCCTTCCTCTCTGAAATGGTGGCTGCCCAGCCGCTGCAGGGCGTGCGCAACATGAGCATGGAGTCGCTCTACGAATACGGCAGCCGCGCCGGGGTGTGGCGCCTGCTCAAGCTGTTCAAGGACACTGGCGTACCGCTGACCATCTTTGCCGTGGCCATGGCCGCCCAGCGCCACCCGGACGTGATCCGCGCCATGGTCGAGGCCGGCCATGAGATCTGCAGCCACGGCTACCGCTGGATCGACTACCAGTACATGGACGAAGCGCAGGAGCGCGAGCACATGCTCGAAGCCATCCGCATCCTCACCGAGCTGACCGGCGAGCGCCCGCTGGGCTGGTACACCGGCCGCACCGGCCCGAACACCCGACGCCTGGTGATGGAGGAAGGTGGCTTCCTCTATGACAGCGACACCTACGACGACGACCTGCCCTACTGGGAAGCAAACAACCCCACCGACAAGCCGCACCTGGTGATCCCCTACACCCTGGACACCAACGACATGCGCTTCACCCAGGTGCAGGGTTTCAACTGCGGCGAGCAGTTCTTCCAGTACCTCAAGGACGCCTTCGACGTGCTCTACGAAGAAGGCGCCGAAGCGCCGAAGATGCTCTCCATCGGCCTGCACTGCCGCCTGGTCGGTCGCCCCGCGCGCCTGGCCGCGCTCAAGCGCTTCGTCGAATACGCCAAGAGCCACGAGCAGGTCTGGTTCGCCCGTCGCGTGGATATCGCCCGCCATTGGCACGCCACCCATCCGTACAAGAAAGAGAACGCCTGATGACCGCTTTCAATACCCTCAAGCCCTCGGCCCTTGACCGCGACGCCTTCGTCGCGGCCTTCGCCGACATCTACGAGCACTCGCCGTGGGTCGCCGAAAAAGCCTACGCACTGGGCAACCTGAGCGAGCTGGACGAGATCGAGGTGCTGCACCAGCGCATGAGCGACATCCTGCTCAGCGCCAGCCACGCCGAGCAACTGGCGCTGATCAACGCTCACCCGGACCTGGCCGGCAAGGCGGCGGTGCAGGGCGAACTGACCGAATCGAGCACCAACGAACAGGCCGGCGCCGGCATTCACCAGTGCACTGCCGAAGAGTTCGCACGTTTCACCGAGCTCAACGAAGCCTACAAGGCAAAATTCCAGTTTCCGTTCATCATGGCGGTCAAGGGCAGCAACCGGCACCAGATCCTGGCCTCCTTCGAAAAGCGCATCCACAACGACATCGATGCCGAGTTCAAGGAAGCCCTGGCGCAGATCAACCTGATCGCCCTGTTCCGCCTGCTGCAGCTTTGAGGACCAACCCCGGGACTGGCCCGAGTGCGTGACGCGACCGCACCCAGGGCCTGCCCGAACGAGGTCCGCCCTACATACCGATAACGAATACAGAAGAGATAACCGCATGCGTACCCTGATGATCGAGCCCCTGACCAAAGAAGCCTTCGCCCCGTTCGGTGACGTGATCGAAACCGATGGCAGCGACCACTTCATGATCAACAACGGCTCGACCATGCGCTTCCACAAGCTCGCCACGGTCGAGACCGCCGAGCCGGAAGACAAGGCGATCATCAGCATCTTCCGCGCCGACGCGCTGGAGATGCCGCTGACCGTACGCATGCTGGAGCGCCATCCGCTGGGCAGCCAGGCTTTCATCCCGCTGCTCGGCAACCCCTTTCTGATCGTGGTCGCGCCAGTTGGCGATGCACCTGTATCAGGTTTGGTCCGAGCCTTCCGCAGCAACGGCAGGCAGGGCGTTAATTACCATCGCGGCGTCTGGCACCACCCGGTGCTGACGATCGAAAAGCGGGATGACTTCCTGGTGGTTGATCGCAGTGGTTCCGGCAACAACTGCGACGAGCATTACTTCACCGAGGAACAGATGTTGATCCTCAATCCCCACCAATAAGAAAAGGTCGGTCATCCCGGGTCTCGGCCCGTCGGTGATCGGCAGAGGTACATACTGTGGAAGCACACCTTCACGAATGGCTGAACCTGAGCATTCGCTGGGTTCACATGATCACCGGCGTGGCCTGGATCGGTGCATCGTTCTACTTCGTCTGGCTGGAGAACCACCTGAATCGAAGCAACCCGCGCGATGGGTTGTCAGGTGACCTCTGGGCCATCCATGGCGGTGGTATCTACCACCTGGAGAAATACAAGCTCGCACCACCGAAAATGCCCGAGAACCTGCACTGGTTCAAATGGGAAGCCTACTTCACCTGGATGTCCGGGATCGCCTTGCTGTGCGTGGTGTTCTACTGGAACCCAACCCTGTACCTGCTGGCACCGGGCAGCACCCTGAGCGGCGCAGAAGGCGTGGCCATCGGCATCGGTTCGCTGATCGTCGGCTGGTTCGTCTACGACTTCCTCTGCGACTCACCGCTGGGCAAGCGCCCTGCCCTGCTTGGCGCCGTGCTGTTCGTGCTGATCATCGCCGCGTGCTGGGGCTTCAGCCTGGTGTTCAGCGGTCGTGGCGCGTACCTGCACACCGGCGCGATCATCGGCACCATCATGGTCGGCAACGTGTTCCGCATCATCATGCCGGCCCAGCGCCAGCTGGTGGCGGCGATCGAGAACAACCAGACCCCTGATCCGGTACTGCCGGCCAAGGGCTTGCTGCGCTCGCGACACAACAACTACTTCACCCTGCCGGTGCTGTTCATCATGATCAGCAACCACTTCCCGAGCACCTACGGCAGCCAGTACAACTGGCTGATCCTGGCCGGGATCGCAGTGGCTGCGGTACTGATCCGTCACTATTTCAACACCCGCCACGACAGCAACAAGTACGCCTGGACCCTGCCCGTGGGTGCCCTGGCGATGATCTGCCTGGCCTATGTGACCGGTCCCAAGCCGCTGCCGACCTCGCCCGAGCAGGCTGCCGCGAAGATCGAGTACCAGCCGTTGCCAGCCACCGCGGTCGGCGGCAAGACCGCTGCCGAGCTACGCGCCGAGGAAGCGGCCAAGGCTGCCCAGGCACCTGCCGAAGCTCCGGCCCAGGCCACCGCCCAGGCGGCGCCCGGCAACTTCGAGAAGATCCACAACGTCATTCAGGAACGCTGCACCGTGTGCCACTCGTCGAAACCGACCAGCCCATTGTTCAGCACCGCCCCGGGCGGCGTGATGTTCGACACCCCGCAGCAGATCCAGGCCCAGGCCGCGCGCATCCAGGCGCAGGCCGTGGCCAGCCAGATCATGCCGCTGGGCAACATCACCCAGATGACCGTCGAGGAACGCAAGCTGGTCGGTGACTGGATCGCCAAGGGCGCCCCGGTCAACTGACACCCCACTGCCTGTTTGTGGGAGCGGGCTTGCCCGCGAAGAGGCCGGTCCTGCCGGCCTCGCTTCCAATGAAATACCGTAACAAGCAAGCATCGAGCGTTCGACCTCCGGCGGGAACCCCAGGCCCTTTGAACAAAGGGCCTGCCGCCCGAGGCCGCCCGCTTGGATCCGAGAATAAAAACAAAACTCGAGGTGCTGCATGTCCGAGTCACCCAAGGCGTACATCCCCGTTGCGCCGCCACGACAGCCCCTGCCCCTGTTCCAGCTGATCCTGGTGGGCCTGCAACATGTCCTGCTGATGTACGGCGGCGCCATCGCCGTACCGCTGATCATCGGCCAGGCCGCCGGGCTGTCCCGTGAAGAAGTCGCTTTCCTGATCAACGCCGACCTGCTCGTGGCCGGCGTCGCCACCATCATCCAGTCGTTCGGCATCGGCCCGGTGGGCATCCGCATGCCGGTGATGATGGGCGCAAGCTTCGCCGCCGTCGGCAGCATGGTGGCCATGGCCGGCATGCCCGGCGTGGGCTTGCAGGGGATCTTCGGCGCGACCATCGCTGCCGGGTTCTTCGGCATGCTGATCGCGCCGTTCATGTCCAAGGTGGTGCGCTTCTTCCCGCCATTGGTCACAGGCACCGTGATCACCTCCATCGGTCTGTCGCTGTTCCCGGTCGCGGTCAACTGGGCTGGCGGCGGGCAGCAGGCGGAAACCTTCGGCTCGCCGATCTACCTGATGGTCGCAGGCCTGGTGCTGGCCGTGATCCTGCTGATCAATCGCTTCATGCGTGGCTTCTGGGTCAACGTGTCGGTGCTGGTGGGCATGGGCCTGGGGTATGTGCTGGCCGGTTCCATCGGCATGGTCGACCTGTCGGGCCTGAACGAAGCGCCGTGGCTGCAGGTGGTCACACCGCTGCACTTCGGCATGCCGACCTTTAGCCTCGCGCCGATCCTGTCGATGTGCCTGGTGGTGGTGATCATCTTCGTCGAGTCCACCGGCATGTTCCTGGCCCTGGGCAAGGTGACCGACCGCGAAGTGACACCCGGCATGCTGCGTCGCGGCCTGCTGTGCGATGCCGGCGCCTCGTTCGTAGCCGGTTTCTTCAATACCTTCACCCATTCCTCCTTCGCCCAGAACATCGGCCTGGTGCAGATGACCGGCGTGCGCTGCCGCTATGTCACGGTGGTTGCAGGCGCACTGTTGATCCTGCTCAGCCTGCTGCCCAAGGCGGCCTTCCTGATCGCCTCGATCCCGCCTGCGGTACTGGGCGGCGCCTCCATTGCCATGTTCGGCATGGTCACCGCCACCGGCATCAAGATCCTCCAGGAGGCCGACATCAGTGATCGGCGCAATCAGTTGCTGGTCGCGGTCAGCGTGGGCTTCGGTCTGATCCCTGTGGTGCGTCCGGAGTTCTTTGCGCAGATGCCGCAGTGGATGGAGCCCATCACCCACAGCGGCATCGCCATGGCCACGCTCAGCGCCCTGGTGCTGAACGTGCTGTTCAACATCCTCGGGGGCGCCGAACGCGCGTCCCACAACGAGGCCTGTCACCCGCACTGAGTCAGCGGGCGGCGCCCTGGTCGCCCGTCTCATCCAAGCAGTGAAACGCAGTACCGGCGGCCCACGGGAGCGGGCCGTCCGGGGCGCCTGCGCGCCGAAGACACCTCGAACAACAACAAGAGCACGGGAATTCGCACATGAAGCGCACCACCTCGTCCCTGCTGCTGGGCAGCAGCCTGCTGGCCACCCTCCCCGCCTTCGCGGGCGACTGGCTGCAATGGCACGGCGAAAGCCTGACCTACCTCTACGGCAAGGATTTCAAGGTCAACCCGGACATCCAGCAGACCATTACCTTCGAGCACGCCAACAAGTGGAAGTACGGTGACACCTTCCTGTTCATCGACAAGATCTTCTACAACGGCAAGACCGACGCCAGCAAAGGTGTGAACACCTACTACGGTGAATTCAGCCCGCGCCTGTCGTTCGGCAAGATCCTCGACCGCAAGCTGGCCTTCGGCCCGGTCAAGGACGTGCTGCTGGCCATGACCTACGAGCGTGGCGAAGGGTTGAACGCGGCCTACCTGATCGGCCCAGGGTTCGACCTGGACATCCCCGGCTTCAACTATTTCTACCTCAACATCTACCTGCGCAACACCGAGGGCAGTCGCCCCGGCGACAACGTCTGGCAGTTCACCCCCGGCTGGTCGTACACCATTCCCCTGGGCCGCTCCGACCTTCTGATCGACGGCTACATGGACTGGGTGACCGACAACGACCAGACCCGCCGCGGCACCTACCACGCCAACCTGCACTTCAACCCACAGGTCAAGTACGACCTGGGCAAGGCCCTCAACCTGGGCGCCAAGCAGTTGTATGTGGGCTTCGAGTACAGCTATTGGAAGGACAAGTACGGCATCGACAGCCGCGGCAATCTACAGAGCAACCAGAGCGTGGCCAGTGCGCTGGTCAAGGTGCATTTCTAAGAACCTGACCGAACGCCCAATTTTGTATCACCGCGCTCCAGGACGGAGCACTTGAGGACCGGCGCGCAAGCCAGTAATCTGCGCGCCCCCTCGCTCAGGGCAGGCCGGATCCTGCCCGCGTTTACTGACCGCTCAGTCAATGAATTCGGGCGGTTGGTCGATGTTTTGCCAGCCAGAAACACCCTTTTCATCCGTTCAGAACGACGTCGAGCAGGATGGTTGTGACCAACCCGGAAAGTTGGCGCAGCACTTGCCAGAGAGCTGTGGCCAACCCGAAAAAACTGACCCGAAAGACAAGAAAGGCGCCGACACGAGCGCTGACAGCAATATCCAATCAAGGGAGCGACACACGCAATGCGCATCATCAACAGCCTGATCCTCGCCGGCGGCCTGCTCGCCTGCGGCACCAGCTTCGCCGAAGACCTGCTGCAGTGGCAGACCAACAGCCTGACCTACCTCTGGGGCAAAAACTTCAAGGTCAACCCCGAGACCCAGCAGACCGTCACCTTCGAGCACGCCGATGCCTGGAAGTACGGCGATAACTTCATCTTCGTCGACAAGATCTTCTACCAGGGCAAGAAGGACGCCAACAACGGCCCGAACACCTACTACGGCGAGATCAGCCCACGCCTGTCGTTCGGCAAGATCTTCGACCAGAAGCTGGAGTTCGGCCCGGTCAAGGATGTGCTGCTGGCCATGACCTACGAGTTCGGCGAGGGTGATACCGAGTCCTACCTGATCGGCCCTGGCTTCGACCTGGCGATTCCCGGCTTCGACTATTTCCAGCTGAACTTCTACCACCGCACCACCGATGGCAGCCGTCCGGGTGATCATGTCTGGCAGATCACTCCGGTGTGGTCCTACACCATTCCCGTGGGCTCATCGGATGTGCTGATCGATGGTTTCATGGACTGGGTGGTGGACAACGACGAGAACAGCCGTGGCAGCTACCACGCCAACCTGCACTTCAACCCTCAGGTCAAATATGACCTGGGCAAGGCCTTGCACCTGGGCGAGAAGCAACTGTACGTCGGTATCGAGTATGACTACTGGAGCGACAAGTACGGGATCAAGGACAGCGATGCCTTCACCACCGACCAGAACACCATGAGCTTCCTGGTCAAGGTGCACTTCTGATCTGAGCGGTGGGTCTGCTTCGCGGGTAAAACCGCGAAGCAGACCCACCGACGATCACGCTGCTGGCCGCACCACCCGCCACAACTTGCCAACCACGCTCACCACCGCCAGCACCACTGCCCCGGCCACTACCCCCAGCACGCCATTGATCAACGCTCCGGTCAGTGCCCCGCCACGGCCGTCGGCAAAGGCCTCGATGGCGTGGTGCAACGGCGCGATGCCGTGCACGAGAATGCCGCCACCGACCAGGAACATGGCCGCAGTGCCGATCACCGACAGGCCCTTCATCATGTAGGGGGCCGCACGCAGGATGCCATTACCGACCGCTTGCGCCAGGCTCGAGCCCTTGCGAGTCAGCCACAGCCCCAGGTCATCGAGCTTGACGATTCCGGCCACCAGCCCGTACACACCCAGCGTCATGACCACGGCGATGCCTGATAGCACGATGATCTGCTGGCTCAGCGGCGCATCGGCCACTGTACCGAGGGTGATGGCGATGATTTCGGCGGAGAGGATGAAGTCAGTGCGCACCGCGCCCTTGATCTTGTCCTTCTCGAAGGCCACCAGGTCGACATTCACATCGGCCACGGCCTCCTTGCGCGCCATGTGCTGCGCCTGATCCTCCTCCTGGCTGTGCAGGAACTTGTGCGCCAGCTTCTCGAAGCCCTCGAAGCACAGGTAGGCACCCCCGAGCATCAGCAGCGGGGTGACCGCCCAGGGGATGAAAGCGCTGATGAGCAGGGCCGCCGGCACCAGGATCGCCTTGTTCAGCAGCGAACCCTTGGCCACCGCCCAGACCACCGGAATCTCCCGTTCGGCCCGTACCCCGGTGACCTGTTGGGCGTTGAGCGCCAGGTCATCGCCCAGCACACCTGCGGTCTTCTTCGCCGCGACCTTGGTCATCAGCGAAACATCGTCCAGCACCGTGGCGATGTCGTCGATCAACACCAGTAAGCTGCTTCCTGCCATGTCGTTGTGTTTCCAATGATTGCAAAGGACCGATTCTAGCCCAATGCCGTCGCCTTGAGCCGTTCTCCGGGCCGGTGCTACCATGCCCGATCGCTATTAGAGGCGGCCAGTCACAGGAAGATTCAGACACCATGAGCACGATTCGCGAGCGCAACAAGGAACTGATCCTGCGCGCGGCCAGCGAGGAATTCGCCGACAAAGGCTTCGCCGCCACCAAGACCAGCGATATCGCTGCCAAGGCCGGGCTGCCCAAGCCGAACGTCTACTACTACTTCAAGTCGAAGGAAAACCTCTACCGCGAGGTGCTCGAGAGCATCATCGCGCCGATCATGCAGGCGTCCACGCCGTTCAACGCCGACGGCGATCCCAAAGAGGTGCTCAGCGGCTACATCCGCTCGAAGATCCGCATCTCCCGCGACCTGCCACATGCCTCCAAGGTGTTCGCCAGCGAGATCATGCACGGCGCCCCGCACCTGTCGCCTGGGCAGGTCGAGCAGCTCAACGAGCAGGCACGACACAACATCGAGTGCATCCAGCGCTGGATCGAGCGCGGCCAGATCGCCCCGGTCGATCCGCATCACCTGATGTTCAGCATCTGGGCGGCCACGCAAACCTACGCCGACTTCGATTGGCAGATTGCCGTGGTGACCGGCAAGGCAAAGCTCGCCGACAGCGATTACGACGCCGCCGCCGAAACCATCATCCGCCTGGTGCTCAAGGGGTGTGAGCCCGAGGCGGCCTGACGGTCGGCGTACACCGCTCCCACCCGTGGCCGACTGGCCCTGGCGGGAGCGCAGGCCAACGCTGTATCAGACAGCCACGCCAGCATCAGCCGTAAGCCCCAGCGCCTCGATGGCAGTGATTGCGCACTGCTCGTCGATGTCCGACGTGTCCCCGCTGACCCCCACCGCACCCAGCACTTTTCCCGCCTGATCCCGGATCAGCACCCCACCTGGCGCGGGTACCACCGACCGCTCGCCCAAGCCGTTCAACGCCGCGAAAAACGCCGGTCGCTGCTGCGCATCCAGCGCCAGCAGGCGTGACCCCTTGCCCAGGGCCACAGCCCCCCAGGCCTTGCCCATGGCCACCTGCGGACGTAACAGACTGGCGCCGTCCTCGCGTTGCAAGGCCAGCAGATGGCCGCCGGCATCCAGCACCGCCACCGTCAGCGGTGCGGCGTCGATCTTGCGCCCGGCGGCAAGGGCAGCGGCGACCAAGGTGTTGGCGACGTTGAGCGTCATTGCGTTCATGGAAAGGTCCTCTTCTTGTTGTGAGAAGCCCTGAGGGGCAGTTGAAAACCGATAAGCAAATAGAACACAACAGAAAGATTTTTTGTATACAATATTTTTGAACGATCGTACTCAATCAGATAGAGCGCCTTTTCTGTGGGGTTTCCAGCGAAAGCCAATCTACCCGATGAAAATACATTGACCTGAAGCTCAGAGCGTGAATACACTTTGGAGCAAAGTAGGTTGTATACAATTACAAAATCGATGAGGCACAAATCATGAGCAAAATGAGAGCAATCGATGCAGCCGTTCTGGTCATGCGCCGTGAAGGCGTAGAGACGGCATTCGGCATTCCCGGGGCTGCCATCAACCCGCTGTACTCGGCCCTGAAGAAAGTCGGCGGCATCGATCACGTCCTCGCTCGCCACGTCGAAGGTGCCTCGCACATGGCCGAGGGCTACACCCGCGCCAACCCGGGCAACATCGGTGTGTGCATCGGCACCTCCGGGCCAGCCGGCACCGACATGGTCACCGGCCTGTACAGCGCCTCGGCCGACTCCATCCCGATCCTGTGCATCACCGGCCAGGCCCCC
This sequence comes from Pseudomonas wayambapalatensis, assembly GCA_014268975.2. Taxonomy (GTDB): domain Bacteria; phylum Pseudomonadota; class Gammaproteobacteria; order Pseudomonadales; family Pseudomonadaceae; genus Aquipseudomonas; species Aquipseudomonas wayambapalatensis. The sequence goes on from CP077096.1 coordinate 3,973,113, forward strand.
CGCGCCCGTCTGCACAAGGAAGACTTCCAGGCCGTCGACATCACCAGCATCGTCAAGCCGGTGACCAAGTGGGCCACCACCGTGCTGGAGCCGGGCCAGGTGCCCTATGCCTTCCAGAAAGCCTTCTACGAAATGCGCACCGGCCGCCCAGGCCCAGTACTGATCGACCTGCCGTTCGACGTACAGATGGCCGAGATCGAATTCGACATCGACGCCTACGCGCCACTGCCGGTACACAAGCCTTCGGCCACGCGCATCCAGGCCGAGAAAGCCCTGGCCCTGCTCAATGACGCCGAACGTCCGCTGCTGGTCGCAGGTGGCGGCATCATCAACGCCGACGCCAGCGACAAGCTGGTCGAGTTCGCTGAACTGACCGGCGTGCCAGTGATCCCGACCCTGATGGGCTGGGGCACCATCCCTGACGACCACGAACTGATGGTCGGCATGGTCGGCCTGCAGACTTCGCACCGCTACGGCAACGCCACGCTGCTCAAGTCCGACCTGGTGTTCGGCATCGGCAACCGCTGGGCCAACCGTCACACCGGCTCGGTCGATGTCTACACCGAAGGCCGCAAGTTCGTACACGTCGACATCGAACCGACCCAGATCGGTCGTGTGTTCACCCCGGACCTGGGCATCGTCTCCGACGCCGGTGCCGCGCTGGACGCCTTCCTGGAAGTGGCCCGCGAATGGAAAGCCGCCGGCAAGCTCAAGTGCCGCAAGGCCTGGCTGGAAGACTGCCAGGAGCGCAAGTCGAGCCTGCAGCGCAAGACCCACTTCGACAACGTGCCGGTCAAGCCGCAGCGCGTGTACGAAGAGATGAACCAGGTGTTCGGCAAGGACACCTGCTACGTCAGCACCATCGGCCTGTCGCAGATTGCCGGCGCGCAGTTCCTGCACGTGTACAAGCCGCGCCACTGGATCAACTGTGGCCAGGCCGGCCCGCTGGGTTGGACCATCCCGGCAGCGCTGGGCGTGGTCAAGGCCGACCCGAAACGCAAGGTGGTCGCGCTGTCGGGTGACTACGACTTCCAGTTCATGATCGAGGAACTGGCGGTCGGTGCGCAGTTCAACCTGCCCTACGTCCATGTGCTGGTGAACAACGCCTACCTCGGCCTGATCCGCCAGGCCCAGCGTGGCTTCGACATGGATTACTGTGTACAACTGGCGTTCGAGAACATCAACTCCAGCGAAGCCGGCAGCTACGGCGTGGATCACGTCGCCGTGGTCGAAGGCCTGGGTTGCAAGGCACTGCGCGTGTTCGAGCCGGGCGAGATCGCCCCTGCCCTGCTCAAGGCGCAGAAAATGGCCGAAGAGTTCCGCGTGCCAGTGGTGGTCGAGGTGATTCTCGAGCGCGTCACCAACATTTCCATGGGTACCGAGATCAACGCGGTCAACGAGTTCGAAGACCTCGCACTGGTCGGCAACGACGCGCCGACCGCCATCTCGCTGCTCGACTGATTGCCGACGCCCCCGCGCAGGCTGCCGGGGGCTTTCATCTGCAAGGAGACAACCATGCCTCGCTTCGCTGCCAACCTGTCCATGCTGTTCACCGAACAGGATTTCCTGGCCCGCTTCAAGGCCGCCGCCGACGCGGGCTTCAGCGGTGTCGAATACCTCTTCCCGTACGATTTCAGCGCCAGCGAGATCAAACAGCAGCTCGATGCCCACGGCCTCACCCAGGTGCTGTTCAATCTGCCTGCAGGCGACTGGGCCAAAGGTGAACGCGGCATCACCTGCCACCCCGACCGCGTCGAAGAGTTCCGCGCCGGCGTCGACAAGGCCATCGAATACGCCAAGGTGCTGGGCAACAAACAGGTCAATGCCCTGGCCGGTATCCGTCCGCAAGGCCTGCAGTGCGCCGATGTGCGCAAGACCTTCGTCGACAATCTCAAGTACGCCGCCGACAAGCTCGAAGCCGCCGGGATCCGCCTGGTCATGGAAATGATCAACACTCGCGACATCCCCGGTTTCTACCTGAACACCACCGCCCAGGCCCTGGAGATCCAGGCCGAGGTGGGCAGTGCCAACCTGTTCCTGCAGTACGACATCTATCACATGCAGATCATGGAAGGTGACCTGGCCCGGACCATGGAAACCCACATCAAGCAGATCAATCACATCCAGCTCGCCGACAACCCTGGTCGTCACGAGCCAGGCACTGGCGAGATCAACTACCGCTTCCTGTTCGAGCACCTGGACCGCATCGGCTACCAGGGCTGGGTGGGCGCGGAGTACAAGCCCAAGACCACCACCGAGGCCGGGCTCGCCTGGCTGAAAACCCATAACGCGATCTAACGAACACAGTCGCTCCCTGGGGGAGTAGGGCTTGTCCCGCGATGGCGGCGGTGAGCCCACCACCGCCATCGCGGGACAAGCCCGCTCCCACAGGATCCGCGCGTCCTATAACAAGAGAGGCACATTCTCATGGCTAAAATCGGTTTCATCGGCACCGGCATCATGGGCAAGCCCATGGCCCAGAACCTGCAAAAGGCAGGTCACAGCCTGTTCGTTTCCACCCACCACGATGCCGCCCCCGCCGACCTGATCGCCGCAGGCGCCGTGGCCCTGGCCAACCCTAAAGAGGTGGCGCAGGAAGCCGAGTTCATCATCGTGATGGTGCCCGACACCCCGCAGGTCGAGAGCGTGCTGTTCGGTGAGAATGGCGTTGGTGAAGGTGTCGGCCCGAACAAGGTGGTGATCGACATGAGCTCGATCTCCCCCACCGCCACCAAGGCCTTCGCCGAGAAAATCAAGGCCACCGGCGCCGCCTACCTGGACGCCCCGGTGTCCGGCGGTGAAGTCGGCGCCAAGGCCGCAACCCTGAGCATCATGGTCGGCGGCTGCCCGAAAGCCTTCGAGCGCGCCCTGCCGCTGTTCGAAGCTATGGGCAAGAACATCACGCGCGTCGGTGGCAATGGCGATGGCCAGACCGCCAAGGTGGCCAACCAGATCATCGTCGCCCTGAACATCCAGGCCGTCAGCGAAGCGCTGCTGTTCGCCGCCAAGAACGGCGCAGACCCGGCCAAGGTGCGTGAGGCGCTGATGGGCGGTTTCGCCTCCTCGAAGATTCTCGAAGTGCACGCCGAACGTATGATCAAGGGCACCTTCGACCCGGGCTTCCGTATCAGCCTGCACCAGAAAGACCTCAACCTGGCGCTGCAGGGCGCCAAGGAGCTGGGTATCAACCTGCCCAACACCTCCAATGCGCAGCAGGTATTCAACACCTGTGCAGCACTGGGTGGCAGCAACTGGGACCACTCGGCGCTGATCAAGGGGCTGGAGCACATGGCCAACTTCTCGATTCGTGACGACCAGTAATTTGTAAGCCATACCGGCCTCTTCGCGGGCAAGCCCGCTCCTAGGAGCGAAGAAGCCAACACCGCTGAACCTGCGACCACAGGCCCAGCGGTGACCCCGAGCAACACCCGCCCCTGGTTCGGCCTGCACGGAGGCAGTTCCAGGGGCGTTTTCGATTTCGCAGAACAACAAGAATTTTGGGAGCCTGCCATGTCGGTCGATCCACAGAAACTCCTGCGCGAGCTGTTCGACACAGCCATCGCCGCCGCCCACCCCCGTCAGGTCCTCGAACCTCACCTGCCCGCCGACCGCAGCGGCCGGGTCATCGTCATCGGTGCCGGCAAGGCCGCCGCCGCCATGGCTGAAGTGGTCGAGAAGAGCTGGCAGGGCGAAGTCTCCGGCCTGGTCGTGACCCGCTATGGCCATGGCGCCAATTGCCAGAAGATCGAGGTGGTCGAAGCCGCCCACCCGGTCCCCGACGCCGCCGGCCTTGCGGTCGCCAAGCGCGTGCTGCAACTGGTCAGCAACCTCGATGAAGACGACCGCGTCATCTTCCTGCTCTCCGGCGGCGGCTCGGCCCTGCTGGCACTGCCCGCCGACGGCCTCACGCTGGCCGACAAGCAGCAGATCAACAAGGCGCTGCTCAAGTCCGGCGCCACCATCGGCGAGATGAACTGCGTGCGCAAGCACCTCTCGGCGATCAAGGGCGGACGCCTGGCCAAGGCCTGCTGGCCCGCCACGGTCTATACCTACGCCATTTCCGACGTACCGGGCGATCTGGCCACCGTCATCGCCTCCGGCCCCACCGTGGCCGACCCCAGCACCTCGGCCGATGCCCTGGCGATCCTCAAGCGCTACGACATCGAGGCGCCCAAAGCGGTCATCGACTGGCTGAACAACCCGGCATCGGAAACCGTCAAGGCCGATGACCCAGCCCTGGCGCGCAGCCACTTCACACTGATCGCCAAACCCCAGCAATCACTCGAGGCTGCCGCAGTGAAAGCCCGCCAGGCCGGTTTCAGCCCACTGATCCTGGGGGATCTGGAAGGTGAATCGCGCGAAGTGGCCAAGGTGCACGCCGGTATCACCCGGCAGATCGTCCTGCATGGCCAGCCGCTGAAGGCCCCCTGCGTGATCCTGTCCGGCGGCGAGACCACCGTCACCGTGCGCGGCAATGGCCGTGGCGGGCGCAACGCCGAATTCCTGCTCAGCCTCACCGAAAGCCTCAAGGGCCTGCCTGGCGTGTACGCACTGGCCGGCGACACCGACGGCATCGACGGCTCCGAAGAAAACGCCGGCGCCCTGATGACCCCGGACAGCTTCGGCCGCGCACAGGCCCTGGGCCTGTCGGCCAGCGATGAGCTGGACAACAACAACGGCTATGGCTACTTCGCTGCGCTCGATGCGTTGATCGTCACCGAGCCGACCCGCACCAACGTCAACGACTTCCGCGCCATCCTGATCCTCGAGACCTCGCAATCATGACGCCCGATAAAAAAGTGAAAATCCTCGCCACCCTGGGGCCGGCGATCAACGGCATCGATGACATCCGCCAACTGGTCGAGGCCGGGGTGAATATCTTCCGCCTCAACTTCAGCCACGGCGAACACGCCGACCACGCCCTGCGCTACCAGTGGATCCGCGAGGTCGAGCAGCAACTGAACTACCCGCTGGGCATCCTCATGGACCTGCAGGGGCCGAAACTGCGTGTCGGCCGCTTCGCCGAAGGCAAGGTGCAGTTGCAGCGTGGCCAGGCCCTGCGCCTGGACCTGGACAAGGCCCCGGGCGACAGCCGCCGGGTCAATCTGCCCCACCCGGAAATCATCGCCGCGCTGGAGCCCGGCATGGACCTGCTGCTCGACGATGGCAAGCTGCGCCTGCGGGTCACCGCCAAGCACGCCGACGCCATCGACACCGAAGTGCTGGCTGGCGGCGAGCTGTCCGATCGCAAGGGCGTCAACGTCCCCCAGGCGGTGCTGGACCTCTCGCCGCTCACCGAGAAAGACCGCCGCGACCTGGCCTTCGGCCTGGAACTGGGCGTGGACTGGGTGGCGCTGTCGTTCGTCCAGCGCCCCGAAGACATCGTCGAGGCGCGCCAGTTGATCGGCGAACGTGCCTACCTGATGGCCAAGGTCGAGAAGCCCTCGGCGGTCGAGCAACTGCAGGCCATCGCCGAGCTGTCCGATGCGATCATGGTCGCCCGGGGCGACCTGGGTGTGGAAGTGCCGGCCGAGAGCGTGCCGCAGATCCAGAAGCGCATCATCAATACCTGCCGCCAACTGGGCAAGCCGGTGGTGGTAGCGACGCAGATGCTCGAATCGATGCGTTTCTCGCCCGCACCGACCCGCGCCGAGGTCACCGACGTGGCCAATGCCGTGGCCGAAGGCGCCGACGCGGTGATGCTGTCGGCCGAAACCGCCTCCGGCGACTATCCACTGGAAGCGGTGCAGATGATGAGCAAGATCATCCGCCAGGTGGAGAACGGCCCGGACTACCAGGCACAGCTAGACGTCGGCCGCCCCAAGGCCGAGGCCACGGTTTCGGATGCCATCAGCTGCGCAATTCGGCGCATCAGCGGCATCCTGCCGGTGGCGGTGCTGGTCAACTACAGCGAGTCAGGGGCCTCGACCCTGCGCGCCGCCCGCGAGCGACCGCGTGCGCCCATCCTCAACCTGACGCCGAACCTCAAGACCGCGCGCCGACTCAGCGTCACCTGGGGTGTGCATTCGGTGGTCAACGACCGTCTGCGCCAGGTCGATGAGATCTGCTCGACTGCACTGGAGATCGCCCAGGCGCAAGGTATGGCCAGCCGCGGCGACACCCTGCTGATCACCGCTGGGGTGCCATTCGGCCAGCCGGGGAGCACCAATACCCTGCGGATCGAGACTTTGATCTGAAGACCGGCTCTGCACTTTTGTAGGAGCGGCAGTTCGCCGCTGCGACTTGCCCGCGAAAAGGGCACCGCGGTGAATGGCACGGGCTACGCCCGTGTTCGCGGGCGAGCCCGCTCCTACAAAAAACAATCCGATGGCGCACAACCGAGGCCCGAAGAGGCCCAGCGCCTTTCACTCACCTTGCCGACTGCCCATGTACACCAAGAATTTCGTCAACCCGTGCCCAGACTGGGCCACGGCACTGCTCAATGGCTTCAGCCAGGTGCTGCTGCTGCGCAGTCCCTTGTGCGGCCTGTGCTGCCTGCTGGCCATCCTCCTCACTGCGCCCGACCTGGTCGGCGGCGCGCTGCTCGGCGCACTGGCCGGCCTGCTGACCGCGCAACGGCGCGGCTATGAACGCGCCGACCGCCAGGCCGGATTGTATTGCTACAACGGCGTGCTGATCGGCGTGCTGATCTGCGCGGTGCTGCCCTGGTCAGCGATCCTGCCGCCACTGATCCTCGCCGCCGGTGGCCTGTCGAGCATCCTCACCCACCAGTGGCGCAAGCGCGGCGGCACCTTGCTGGTCGCCTACACCGCGCCCTTCGTGCTGCTCGGCTGGATCATCCTGCTGGCGGCCGAACCCTTGGCCAGCCCGCAGGCCGCGCCCGACCCGTTGCACGGCGTATTGCGCGGCCTGGGCCAGATATTCCTGCTGGACGAGCCCCTGGCAGGCCTGCTGATCGTGTTAGGGATGCTGGTCGCCAACCCCTATGCAGCGCTCTGGGCCCTGCTCGGCTCGACCATCGGCGGCGGTGCGGCATTGCTGGCCGACCAACCTGCGGCGGCCTGGATGGGGCTGTATGGCTTCAATGCGGCGCTGGCCGCCCTGGCGTTCAGCCGCCAGGGCGAGCGCCCCTGGATCCCCCTGCTGGCCATCGCCTTGGCGCTGTTGCTGCAGGCGTTGTCCAGCCTGTGGCCGCTGCCGGCGCTCACCGCCCCGTTCGTCATCGCCTGCTGGCTGATGCACCTGGGCAGCCACCTTGTGCAACAGGGGCGGCGGCGCAGCGCGCAGCGCTTGCACGGCTGAGAAGCAGGCCCTAGGCTCACCCGCAACGCATAACGGAACGAGCCCATGAACACCCCTGCGAGCCTGCGTGAGCGGCTCTATGTGATCGTCTTCCAGACCGACACCGTCGCTGGAAGACGCTTCGACAAGATCCTTCTGCTGATCATCCTGGCCAGCCTGGTCACCGTCATCCTCGACAGCATCGACGATGTGCACCGCAATTATTCCGGCCTGCTGGCCGGCATCGAGTGGGGCTTCACGGCGATCTTCCTCGCCGAGTACCTCACCCGCCTGTACTGCTCGCCCAAGCCGCTACGCTACGCGTTCAGCTTCTACGGCCTGGTCGACCTGCTGGCCATCGTGCCGGGGATCATCGCCCTGTACTACAGCGACGCCCAGTACCTGCTGATCATTCGGGTGATCCGCATGCTGCGGATCTTCCGCGTGCTCAAGCTCAGCCCCTACCTCAAGCAGGCGCACTATCTGCTCGAGGCGTTGCGCGGCAGCAAACAGAAGATCATCGTGTTCCTGGTCAGCGTTTCGACCCTGGTGACCGTGTTCGGCACGCTGATGTACGTGATCGAAGGGCCCGAGCACGGCTTTACCAGCATTCCCAAGGGCATCTACTGGGCCATCGTCACCCTGACCACAGTCGGCTTCGGCGACATCGTGCCCAAGACGCCGCTGGGCCAGGTACTGTCCTCGCTGGTGATGATCATCGGCTACTCGATCATCGCAGTGCCCACCGGGATCTTCACCGCCGAGCTGGCCAACGCCATGCGCGGCGAACAGCTGCGCCACGATTGCCCGACCTGTGCCAAGAAAACCCATGAGCCGACGGCGGCATTCTGTTCGCGCTGTGGCAATGCGTTGTTCCCCAAGACAGTGACCGAGCAGGCATAAGCAAAGTCTGTTTTGATCTTTAATGGCTCAAGAACCAAAGGTTATAGTTGCTGGCACATTGCCAAACTTTCACTCACAACAAGGAACGCCCCTGTGAAAAAACTCTTCAGCGCCTCGCTGCTCGCCGCAGGCCTGGCTCTCGGCAACCTGGCCCAGGCCGCGCCGACCCTGCTGAACGTCTCCTACGACGTGATGCGCGATTTCTACAAGGACTACAACCCGGCGTTCCAGAAGCACTGGGAAGAAGAGCACAAGGAGAAGGTCAATGTGCAGATGTCCTTCGGCGGTTCGAGCAAACAGGCGCGGGCGGTGATCGACGGCCTGCCGGCCGATGTCATCACCATGAACATGGCCACTGACATCAATGCCCTGGTCGACAACGGCAAGCTGGTGCCGGACAACTGGGTTACCCGCCTGCCGAACAACAGCGCCCCGTTCACCTCGGCCACCGTGTTCATCGTGCGCAAGGGCAACCCGAAGGCGCTGAAAGACTGGCCGGACCTGCTCAAGGATGGCGTACAGGTGATCGTGCCCAACCCCAAGACCTCGGGTAACGGCCGCTACACCTACCTCTCGGCCTGGGGCTACGTCCTCAAGCAAGGCGGCGACGAAGCCAAGGCCCGCGATTTCGTCGGCAAGCTGTTCAAGCAGGCACCGGTGCTCGACACTGGCGGCCGCGCTGCCACAACGACCTTCATGACCAACCAGATCGGCGACGTGCTGGTCACCTTCGAGAACGAAGCCGAGATGATCGCCCGCGAGTTCGGTCGTGATCAGTTCGAGGTGGTCTACCCAAGCGTGTCGGCGGAAGCCGAGCCGCCGGTGAGCGTGGTCGACAAAGTCGTCGAGAAGAAGCAGACCCGCGCGGTGGCCGAGGAATACCTCAAGTACCTGTGGTCGCCGGCAGCCCAGGAAATCGCCGCACAGAACTATCTGCGCCCGCGTGATGCCACGGTCCTGGCCAAATACACCGACCGCTTCCCGAAAGTCGACTTCCTCTCGGTGGAGAAGACCTTTGGTGACTGGCGCACCGTACAGAAGACCCACTTCAACGACGGTGGCGTGTTCGACCAGATCTACACCAACAAGTAACTGGCTTGGGGCGCGCTGCGCCCCAACACTTACAGCGAGATAGGACGGCGCCCGGCAAAGGCATGCGCAAGCGTGCCACCGTCCACCAGCTCCAGCTCTCCGCCCAGCGGCACGCCATGGGCGATCCGCGAGGCAGTCAGGCCCTTCTCGGCCAGCAACTGGGCGATGTAATGCGCCGTCGCCTCGCCTTCCACCGTGGGGTTAGTCGCCAGGATCACCTCGCTGAAGGTGCCCTGCTCCTCGATCCGCGCCATCAGTTGCGGAATTCCAATCGCCTCCGGGCCCAGGCCGTCGAGCGGCGATAGGTGCCCCTTGAGCACGAAGTAACGACCACGGTAGCCGGTCTGCTCTACCGCATACACATCCATCGGCCCCTCAACCACGCACAGCTGGGTGTCATCGCGGCGAGGATCGGCGCACTGCGGGCACAATTCCTGCTCGGTCAGGGTGCGGCACTGGCGGCAATGGCCAACACCCTCCATGGCCTGGCTCAGGGCCTGGGCCAGGCGCGTGCCGCCGCTGCGGTCGCGCTCGAGCAACTGCAGGGCCATGCGCTGGGCGGTTTTCTGGCCGACACCCGGGAGCACACGCAGGGCATCGATCAGTTGGCGGATCAGGGGGCTGAAGCTCATGTAGGCAGGCCTGTCAGTGGTACAGAATGAAGAAGGGAGCAGCGATCAGTCGATCGTGCTCCCCATGTGCTGCAAACCGTCGATCAGAACGGCATCTTGAAACCAGGCGGCAGTTGCATGCCGGCGGTCATGCTGCCCATCTTGTCCTGGCTGTTCTGCTCGACCTTGCGCACGGCGTCGTTGAGTGCGGCGGCGATCAGGTCCTCGAGGACTTCCTTGTCGTCCGGATCGGTGGTCATCAGGCTAGCGTCGATGTTGACGCGCTTGACGTCGTGACGACCGGTCATCACCACGCTGACCAGACCTGCACCGGACTGGCCGGTGACTTCTGCGTTGGCCAGCTCTTCCTGCATCTTGGCCATTTTTTCCTGCATCTGCTGAGCCTGCTTCATCAGGCCGGCCATGCCACCTTTCATCATGGGAGAATCCTCGATTGGGTCGTATGTGCGGCCGGCACGAGGCCGGGCGCAAGGGGTTCGCTTCACTGCCCAGGGTTTGCCAGGGCCGCGTCTACAGGTTCGATTGTATCGTGCCGCACCCGGGCGCCGAACTGCTTGATCATCTGCTGGATGAGCGGGTCCTGCTCGATCGACAGCTCCGCATCGTGCTGGCGCTCGGCGCGCTTGCGCGCGGCGGCCTGGGCCGGGGTTTCCTGCTCGGGGCGAACCAGCTCGATCTGCAGGCGCAGCGTACGCCCCAGATGCTGGTTGAGCGCCTCGTTGAGCCGGCGTTGCTGGGTGCTGTTGAACAACGCACCCTGGCCTGGGTCCAGGTGCAGCAGCCAGTCATCGCCATCGGCGCTGATCAGCGTACAGTTCGCGGCGATGTTGCCTGTCATACCGGAGACAGGCAACTGTGGGAATAATTCCAGCCATTGCAAGGCCAGGCCCGTGGCCGGTTGCGCCGCGGGCAGAGGCTCGGGCGCCGCCGCAGGGGCGTCTTCCTGGATATGCTCGGCGAGCTCGTCCAGGTAGCTGAAACCTGCCGGATCGGCTTGCGGTGCGTAATAGTCGTCATCCGGGCCGTCGTCGTCGCGCTCCATGCCGACCGACGCATAGGCCGACGGATCGAAGGGCGGCTCGTCGTAGTCCGGTTCCTCGCCAGCAGGCTGCGCGACAACGACCGGGGTGACCGGCGCCGGGGCTGCGACGGGCGGGGAAGGTTCTTCCCATGGCAGGTCGACCACTGCCTCTGGCGGCGCAACGGCTGGCTCGGGCTCGGGTTCAGGTTCCATCGCAGGGGCCGGCTCCGGCGCCACAGCGGGCGCAACAGCAGCGACCGGCTCGGCGGCGGGCGCTTCATCGACCACTGGTGCGGGCGGCGCAACAGGCTCAGGCGCAGCGGCAACCACGGAAGGCTCGGCAACCACGGCCGCAGTTGCCACCGGTCTGGCTGGATCAGCTGTGGCCTGGCTGATCCCCACCGGCTTTAGCGCAGGTTTCGGCGCGTCATCGGTATCGGCCGGACGGAACGCGAGCATACGCAGCAAGACCATCTCGAAGCCACCGCGCGGATCCGGCGCCAGCGGCAGGTCGCGCCGACCGATCAGGCCCATCTGGTAGTAGAACTGCACATCCTCGGCCGGCAACGCGCCCGCCAGGGCCAGCACCTTGTCGCGATCGCCCTGGCCGTTGTCCACCGCTTCGGGCAACGCCTGGGCGATGGCGACCCGGTGCAGCACGTTGAGCATCTCGGACAATACGCCGTTCCAGTCAGGCCCCTGCTCGGCCAAGGCGCGCACCGCCTCGAGCAGCGCCCGGGCATCACCTTCGAGCAAGGCCTGCAGCACGCCGTACACCTGGCCATGATCGAGCGTGCCGAGCATCGCCCGCACATCGGCGGCCAGTACCTTGCCCTCGCCGAAGGCGATGGCCTGGTCGGTCAGGCTCATGGCATCACGCATCGAGCCGTCGGCGGCGCGGCCAAGCAGCCACAGGGCATCTTCCTCGAATGGCACGTTCTCGGCACCGAGCACGTGCGTGAGGTGCTCGACTACCCGCTCCGGGCTCATGTTCTTCAGCGAGAACTGCAGGCAGCGCGAAAGAATGGTGGCCGGCAACTTCTGCGGATCGGTGGTGGCGAGGATGAATTTGACGTACGGTGGCGGCTCTTCCAGCGTCTTGAGCAAGGCGTTGAAGGAGTGGGTGGAAAGCATGTGCACTTCATCGATCAGGTAGACCTTGAAGCGTCCGCGGCTGGGCGCGTACTGCACGTTGTCGAGCAGTTCACGGGTGTCCTCGACCTTGGTGCGGCTGGCGGCGTCGATCTCGATCAGGTCGACGAAGCGGCCTTCGTCGATTTCCCGGCATACCGAACAGGTGCCGCAAGGTGTGGAGGTGATACCGGTCTCGCAGTTCAGGCACTTGGCGATGATCCGCGCGATGGTGGTCTTGCCGACCCCGCGGGTGCCGGTGAACAGGTAGGCGTGATGCAGCCGCTGGTTGTCCAGGGCGTTGATCAATGCCTTGAGCACATGGGTCTGGCCTACCATCTCGCGGAACGAGCGCGGGCGCCATTTACGTGCAAGAACCTGATAACTCATCAAAAAACCATCGCAGCCTGATCGAGCGGAAGATCGCTAATGCTAGCGGAGCGGGGGCAAAATTGCACCCTGCCAGGCTCGTCTAGACTTTGGACGCTGCCGGTGAACATAGAAAGTCCAAGGAGGATAGACGTGCGGCGACTTCTCGCCATCCTGTTGCTATGGTGCTCCACCGGCCTTGCCGAGCAGCCTGTGCTGCGCTTCTCCGTCGCGGAGAGCTGGAGCATGCCGTTGATGCGCACCGAGGGCGATGTGCCGGTGGAAGGCATTCTCTTCGACCTGATCCAGGCCCTGGCCCGTGAAGCCGGGGTGCGCCCGCAATACCACGTAATGGCACGCCTGCGCCTGGAGCAGGCCATGGCCGATGGCGACATCGACGTGCGCTGCTACGTGGCCAGCAACTGGCTCAACGAACGGCCCGGTGAGTTCATCTGGAGCGTACCGCTGATCCATCAACGCGACCTGCTGGTCGGGCGTGCCGGCGACAGCCTGCCCGGCGGCCTGGCGCAACTGCCCACACAAGCCATCGGTACGGTGCTGGGCTACACCTACCCGGCCCTGGACCCGCTGTTCGCGCAGCGTCTACTGAAGCGCGAAGACAGCCGCAACCAGGACCTGGCCCTGCAGAAACTGCAAGCCAGCCGTTATCGTTATGCGGTGAGCAACCAATTGTCGCTGCAATGGTTCAACCGCCAGCAACCCCGGGAGCAGCGCCTGCGCCCGCTGGCCTTGCTGGAAGCGCAGGACCTGGGCTGCATGGTGCGCAACGACCCGGCCATTCCGGCGCAGCAGGTGCTGCGCGCCTTGGTGCGCCTCAAGCAGTCCGGCGAGATCGAACGGATCATCGAACGCTACACCCGGGTGCAGGAGGCGCTGTCGGTCGATCAGTAGCCGTGCGACTCGCGGAATTTCTGGCCCTTGTGGTAGGCCACCCACTCGTCCACATCGTAGGGCAGATAGAGATGGCGCCGGGCACGCGACAGCGCGATATACACCGCACAGACCCGATTGTCGAAGGCGTAGGCATCCTTGAACGGATTCAGCGCCATCAGTTCCTGGGTCAGCAGCACGTGGTCGAACTCCTGCCCTCCGGCCTCCTGCGCCGGCATTAGCAACAGGCTGCCCGGCTGATTGGAGAAGCGTGCCGACAAGGCGTTGAGCTCGGCAATCCGAAAACCGTCCTGCAGCCGCGCCTCGACCCACAGGAATGACTCGTCGAAGCGATTGTCCTCATGCACTTGTCGCCAGTTCAGCGCGTGGGCGAAATAGGCGTGCGTGTCCTGGCCATCGCTGCCCGCGCCATAAAGGTCGGCACGGAACAACTGCACGGCGCTGGACATGAAACGCTGCATCCCAACGTTATCGGAGAAGCCCACCCGGCACTGGTTGTCGGCCAGTTGCATGGCCCACTTCATCGAATCCCAGGGCGATGCGGTAAGCACCACACAGCCTTGCGGCGGCACGAAATCGAGGGGGTAGTACTCGATGCCGACATCCACGCTGCCGGCGCCTTCGAAGGCGAGCTTGGATTTTTGCGAATGCACACCGATCAGCGGGTTGATCAGCCGCTCCACTTTCGGCCCGCAACGCACCGAGAAGGCGATATCGCGCTGGCGCACCTGACGCGCGCGGCGCAGTCCGGGCCCGTCGGCACGCTGGTATTCGTCACCCAGCGTGATCAACACCTGGCGGCCCCGCTCGATGATCTGCAACAACGGGCCAGGCATGTCCTGGCTCTCGTCGACGATTACATGGCTGTAGCGGCTCGGCACACTGTGGCCAGCGAGGCTGGCGCGCTTGAGCAGCAGCAACGTGGGGAAGCCGGTCTGGCGATCCCAGGCAGGGTTGTCCTGCAGGTAGGTCCACAGGCGGCTGGCGTATTCGAGCAGCACCTGGCTATCCAGCCGCGAAAGCGCCTGAGCGAAGTGCGGCAGGTGGCCCGCGGCGAGGCTGTGATCGCGTGACTCGCAGTAGTTCTTCAGCAGCTCCAGGCAGATATCCAGGGTCTTCTCGCCGTCGTACTGGCGAAAGCCCAGGATGTTCAAGGTTTCGGCCACCGCACGCTTGCCCGGCAGGCGTGCCGATGCGCGTGCGGCAGGCCGCCCAGGCACGCTCAGCAGGGCTTGGGCAAACTCGGCGAACGTCTTGCCAGCCTTGGAGCCTTTTCCAATACGCCGCCGCAGGGCGTCGAGCTTGCCGGGCGTGCGCGCCAGTGCCAGCACCCGCCCCCTGGGCAGGCAATCGATAAGCGCTCCCAGCAGGTAGCTCTTGCCGATGCCCGCATAGCCCTGCACGTGCAGGTCCTCGTCAGGGTTGGCGCGCAGCACTCGCAGCAACTTGTCTTGTTCGCGGGTCAGCCAGCGCTCTTTATCGAAGCCTGTGATGGCTTGCTGGCTGAACGGATTGTGGCGCGGGTGGCGAAGCGACCTGAAGCGCATGTCCCAGGTGCCGTCTTCCAACAAGTATTCGCGCTGCGCCACCTCCTCGGCCCCCAGCAGTTGCAAGCGCGAGCCCTTGATGACCTCCAGGCCGAAATACAGCTTGCGCGCATCGAACAGCCGGCGCGCCTCGGACCCCAGCCCCACGCCCGGCGAATGCGGACCCTGCACCGACCACTGCAGCAACTTGGCCAGCACCTTTTCCGCTGCCGCAGGGTCGAGCACCTGCTCGCGCGCCTGGGACAGGTTCTGGATCACCAGCACCGCCGCCAGCTCCGGATCGCTCAACCCATCAAGCCCGGAGGCGTCCTCGAGCAGGCCCTGGCACACCTCCAGGGCGACGGGAAGATACACGGTGTCGGCGAAGTCGTAATGTTCAGGTTGCATGCGCGCAGGTCATTCGCTGGTGTCGGGATTGGCTTCAAGTTCATAGGCGTAGGCGCCCAGGGAGCCGGACATGCCGCCCGGATAGACACGCCGCGCGTCATTCTCGCAGCGGGCTTCGGCAGCCAGCGCGCTATCGAGCTCGTGCAGCGCCATCTCCAGCAGCTTGCGCAGGTCCTGGGCATTGCGCGCCGAAACGCTCAGGCGAAAATCCAGCCCCGGCGCCTGATCGACTGCTGCTATGGTGTCGGCTGCGGGCGTGGCTTCGCCAAGGATGCGCTCGTGTTCCTCTTCCATCTGGTCGAGTACTTTCGAAAGCTCAAGGGTGCGCTCGGGGTGCGAGGCCATCTGGTCCTTGATCTCCAGGCGGCGCGCTTGCCAGTCGCGGATGCGCTGGCGGGTCAGATCGTCAACCTGATCCATGCTGATGGCCTCTCTCAGAAATGGGTGGGCTGCGAGAGGCGCATCATAAGCCTGTTTGCCGATAAATGCAGGTACGGCGGGCTCGGCCCGTCACCCGCACACAGCTTCAGCCCTTGGGCACAACGAGTCGACTGTACTGATCCTGACTGATCCAACCCGTGAACGAGCGGTCGTCCTGGTTGATGAACTCGACCTTGGCCCAGCCGTCCTTGAAGGCCAGCACGCCCACTACATCGCCCTTGACGATATAGGGTCGTTTGCTCGCGCTGCTGCCCGCCTGCTTGCGCAGATAGGCCTTGTCGGCAGTGACCGTCAGCAGCGCGATCCAGGGCTTTTCCGCATAGCGGCTGAGCTCCAGCCCCGTGGCGATCTCCGGCATCAGCACACTGACGCAGCCGGGATGCTCGCGGCCGCGTGCCACGGTGAGGGTGACGCCATCGCCCGTGGCCGCAAGGCTGCCGGGGAAGGTCTGATCTTCCCAGGTGGCCAGCGCAACCGCCCCATCGCCGCTGATCTGCCCCTTGAGGTAGAAGGTGCAATGCCGGGTCACACCTTCGCCAAGGGTCTCGGAATAGTAGCCCTCCACCTGGCGATCCGGCGTGACCGCCAGCATCAGCGCATCGTATTGCCCAGGCTTCAGTACGGCGGCGCTTGCATGAACAGACCCGGACAATCCCAGCAGTGCGGCGGCCAGAACAGTCAGTCGGCGAGAGAAACTCTTTGCCATGTCACTTCTTCCCTTCAAGTGCTTCGTAGGCCTTCTTGATACGCACGTCATAGTCGCCGTAATCCTTGCCGTTGTAACTGGCGGCCATGCCGGCGTAATCCTTGTTCTTCGCCGCCTTGATAAACGACGGGTTCTTGCTGCAGAAACCGAGGAAGGCTTTGAGTTGCTGCCCGGCATTGAGTTTCATGGCTGCGACGAATTCAAACACATTGGCATGTCCGCAATCGGCGAAGTTGAAACCCATGATCTGGAACATACCCCAGGACGCCGACTTCAATGCCGCCTCCTGATCCAGCCCAAACGCCGTGGCCATGGTTTCCCAGGCCTTGGTCTGGTCTTTGTTATTGGCTTGCCACTGCGGGCCGGCTTTCTTCTTGTACTTGTACGAGAGCAGCGGATGAGTCTGGTCGTACTTGTGCTTGGTATAGCGCTGGAAGTGATGCCCCTCGAAGGCGATCACCGGCAGCTTGGCCGGCCCAAAACCCGAACGACCACCCGACTCCACCGTGGCAAATGCCTTGATCAGGTTGGCTGAAATCCCGTTGGCCAATTGAGTCGCGGCGTTCTGGAAGTCGCTGTCGCTGAGCGTCATGCCGCCATCGCAGGTGACCTGCAGCACCATCTGCCGATTGCGCCGCTCGGCTTCGATCACCGCGCGCATCCGGTCCAGGTAATGATTGACGGTGGCCTGCACCTGGGCGTCGACATTATTGGCGAAGACATTGATGAAGGTTGGCAGGCGCAGCGCGGGAATCAACTTGACCGGTACTCGAACAGCCTCCTCGACCAGGCTGTTGAAGGTGCGCCCATTCGGATCGACGACCCCGTCTGGGTGCGCGTACTTGAGATGACGAAACTGGTACTGACTGATGCGCTGTACCAATTGCCCGTCGCAACGGCCATTCTCGGGCAACGGAAAACCGAGCCGCGGAATGAGTAGATTGAACAGGTACTGGATACATTGAACATCGGCGGGCAAGTTTCGGGCTTTACCGGGCGTTCCTACCGAAGCGCTGATAAGACTGGGCAAACCTTGCAGGCTTTTCATTCAATGCGTCCTTGCTCGTCATCAATTGATATCAGATCAATATCACTCAAGTGTCACTGTCATATTTTGAAATATATGGCGGACGCAAACTAACAAGGGTGTTTTCAGTTGTCCAGAACCGGACCTCAAGGCTGTGAAGCAGTCTTCACCCACAGCGAAACTGCCCATGGGTCAACGGATGGTTGCATGATGCAACCAAAGATGGTTGTACTACGCAACCATTCCTGGCGAGACCTCAACAATGATCGACCCCGCCCGGCATCTCTTCGAATCGCTGGGCCTCGAACTGACTCATGAAGAGCAAGGCAGCCAATGGGGCTCGACGGTTACGGAACAGCAGTTCACGCGTAAACGTTGACAATGGGACCAAGTGGCGGGGTAAGCAAAAGCAGGGAGGGCTAGGCGTACGGTGCGTAACGCTTTGGATCACCAGGCGGTGAAGAGCGAAAGCCGTTCGAGAGCAGGACTTCGAGAGAAATGGAGGCAGCCCCACCAGCCACACCCCGGCACTCGATGTTCCCGCTATGGCTGCTCCCTTCCGGGCCTGACCAGGTTAACGGGTAATCAATGCGGGGGGACCGGTGGGGCCACCATAACGCAGCTCATCAGGTGACGAGCCGCGCCATTGTACCGTTACGGGGGGAAGTTACAACCTTTGACGGCAAAAAAACCATCATTTCTCAAGGACTTGTCCGCCAGGGATGAGGTTCTCGGGGATTTGTGCCGGCCTCATCGCGGGGCGAGCCCGCTCCCACAGGATAAATGTATAGGCGCACCTGTGGGAGCGGGCTCGTCCCGCGATGAGGCCAGGGCAGGCAACATCAGACCGTGATGCCCTGCCCCGCCAGGAAGGCGACGAAGGCCTCTTCGTCCAGCACCTTAACCCCCAGCTCACTGGCCTTGGCCAGCTTCGACCCTGCCCCCGGACCTGCCACCACGCAGTGGGTCTTGCCGGACACGGAGCCCGCCACCTTGGCGCCGAGGCTTTCTAGCTTGTCCTTGGCGATGTCGCGGCTCATGCGCTCCAGGGTGCCGGTCAGCACCCAGGTCTGACCGGCCAGGGGCAGGCCCTCGGTGGTTTTCTTCTCGCTGTGCCAGTGCATGCCGAACGCTTCGAGCTGGGCTTCGATGGCGCGGGCGAGTTGCTGGTTGGCCTCGACCTTGAAGAACTCGCGCACGGCATCGGCCTGCTTGGTGTTCAGGGCCTGGCGCAGGTCGATGCCGTCGGCGGCGATGATCTTGTCGAGGGTGCCGAGCTTGTCCACCAGCTTCTCGGCGCCGGTCGGGCCGACAGAGGGGATGTCGAGCTTGGCGATCATCCCGGCGAGGGTGGTGCTGGCGGCGAACTCCGCCGCCAACTCGCCTTGGTCCTGCAACTGCATGCCGCTGTCGAGCAGTTGCTGGATGACCTGGCGGTTGTGCGCATCCTCGAAGAAATTGTGGATCTCGTAGGCGACTTCAAGGCCGATGTCCGGCAGGTAGGTCAGCACCTGCGGCAGTGCCACCTGCACCCGCTCCAGGCTACCCAGGGAGCGAGCCAGGACCTTGGCGGTCTCCTCGCCCACATCGGGGATGCCCAGGGCGAAGATGAAGCGCGCGAGCGGCGGGCGCTTGCTTGCTTCGATGGCTTCGAGCAGCTTGCGGCTGGAGACCTCGGCGAAGCCTTCCAGGTCGACGATCTGCTCGAACTGGAGCTTGTACAGGTCTGCCGGCGAACCGATCAGCCCCTCGTCGACCAACTGCTCGACGCTCTTCTCGCCAAGACCGTCGATATCCATCGCCCGGCGGGACACATAGTGAATGATCGCCTGCTTGAGCTGGGCGCCACAGGCCAGGCGGCCGACGCAGCGATACACCGCCCCTTCGCTGGTGGTTTCCTTGCCCTTGCTGCGCTTGACCAACTGGGTGCGCTCGACCTGCGAGCCGCACACCGGGCAGGCGCTCGGCACTTCGACCGGGCGGGCGTCATCGGGGCGACGCTCGAGCACTACCTGCATCACCTGCGGGATCACATCACCGGCACGGCGGATGATCACCGTGTCGCCGATGCGCAGGCCCAGGCGGGCGATCTCGTCCATGTTGTGCAGGGTGGCGTTGGATACGGTCACCCCGGCCACCTTGACCGGCTTGAGACGGGCGACCGGAGTGACCGCGCCGGTACGGCCGACCTGGAACTCGACGTCCAGCACCTCGGTGAGCTCTTCCATGGCCGGGAACTTGTGGGCGATGGCCCAGCGCGGCTCACGCGCACGGAAACCCAGCTCGCGCTGCGCCGCCAGGCTGTTGACCTTGAACACCACGCCGTCGATCTCGTAGGGCAGCGCGTTGCGGCGGGCGCCGATGTCCTGGTAGTAGGCCAGGCATTCTTCGATGCCGGCGGCGTGCTTGAGCTCAGGGCTGATCGGCATGCCCCAGACCTTGAGCTGCTCGAGGATGCCGATATGGCTGTCGCCGACACTCGCCGAAGTCTGGCCGATACCGTAGCAGCAGAATTCCAGCGGGCGGCTGGCGGTGATTTTCGAGTCCAGTTGACGCAGGCTGCCAGCGGCAGCGTTGCGCGGGTTGGCAAAGGTCTTGCCGCCGACTTCGGCCTGAGCGGCATTGAGGCGTTCGAAGCCCGCCTTGCTCATGTACACCTCGCCACGCACTTCGAGCACTTCGGGCCAGCCGCTGCCATGCAGCTTCAACGGGACGTTGCGGATGGTGCGCACGTTGGTGCTGATGTCTTCGCCGGTCGTGCCGTCGCCACGGGTGGCGCCTTGCACCAGCTGGCCGTTGCGGTACAACAGGCTCACCGCCAGACCATCGAGCTTGGGCTCGCAGCTGTAGTCGACCGCCTCGGCCTGGTCGAGCCCTTCGACCACACGCCGTCCGAATTCGCGCAAGTCAGCCTCTTCGAAGGCGTTGCCCAGGCTGAGCATGGGGATCTCGTGGCGCACCTGGGTAAAGGCGGCCAGGGCTGCACCGCCAACGCGCTGAGTAGGCGAGTCGGGGGTGATCAGGTGCGGATGCTCGGCTTCCAGCGCCTTGAGTTCGTTGAACAGCCGGTCGTATTCGGCGTCGGGCACACTGGGCTCGTCCAGCACGTAGTAGCGATAGTTGTGCTGGTCGAGTTCGGCGCGCAGTTCGTGGATTCGGTTTTCGGCGTTCATCTTTCAGGTCTCTTGCAAAGCAAAAGAGCAGCCTGGGTGATGCCGGCGCGCATCGGGATGCTGTTCAGCATGTACTGACCTCATCACCGGACAAGCCGGACGCCGCACCGCCGCTCCCACAGACAATCGTGTATCTGTGGGAGCGGCGGTGCGGCGTCCGGCTTGTCCGGCAATGGGGCCGGCACAGGCAACGACATCTGCCGAACCGACCAGCAATCCCCATGGGCTGCTCTTGAGTCTGGATCTATCAGCGCTTCTGGGTCAGCGCACGGCGCTCGAACTCGACGATACGCTGGCGGTAGTGCTCGATGGTCTGCGCGGTCAGTACGCTGCGCTGGTCATCCTTGAGCTCACCGTCGAGCTCATGGGCCAGCTTGCGCGCGGCGGCAACCATTACGTCGAAGGCCTGCTTCGGATGACGCGGGCCGGGCAGGCCAAGGAAGAAGCTGACCGCACGGGTGCTGAAATGGTCGATGTCATCCAGGTCGAATATGCCTGGCTTGACCGCGTTGGCCATGGAGAACAGCACCTCGCCGTGACCGGCCATGCTTTCGTGGCGGTGGAAAATGTCCATCTCACCGAAACGCAGGCCGCTTTCCAGGATGTTCTGCAGCAACGCCGGGCCCTTGAAGCCACCTTCGTCACGGGAGATGACGCTGATCACCAGCACCTCTTCGACCGGAGGCAACTCCTTGGCGGCGTTGTTGCTCGTGGCGAAACCGCTGTTGCGGTTGTTGTCGGCACTGAAGTCGTCATCGCTGTCGGCGAACAGGTCCGGCTCGCGCGGTTCAGCGACCAGATTCAGGTCGCCCTGCTGCGACTCGGCAGCAGCACGCTTGCCACGCTTGGGCGCCTTGGCCGGCTTTGGCTCGCGCTCGCGTTCCCGGGCCGGGGCGCTCATCGACGGCAGGTCGGTTTCGTCCAGCTCCGGCTCTTTGTGCGTGTCCAGGACGCGCGCAGGGCCAAGCACCTCGGCACTGCCCTCGTCGTCCGGGAGGTTGGAATAACTACGATCCAGACGGAACTTCAACTTGCCCTTGCCGCCGCGCATGCGGCGCCAGCCGTCGAAAAGAATACCGGCGATGACAATGATGCCGATGACGATCAGCCACTCGCGCAGACCGATTTCCATGTAATCCCGTGCCTCTATAAAAATATGCTTGAAAACAAAGGCTTCAAAGCCCTTTAACACGTGGCGCCAACTCTATGTTCTGACAGGCGTTTTACCCACGCAAAAAACGAGTGACATTAAGCTAGCACGACCAAAGACAACTTTACACCGTCTGTCGCACATGCAAGGCGCATTTGCCTACAGATATCGCCCAATCTTCGCGCATCAGGCGTCAACCATGGCCATGGCCTCCTCCACATCAACTGCAACAAGACGTGAACAACCGGGCTCATGCATGGTGACCCCCATCAATTGATCGGCCATTTCCATGGCAATCTTGTTATGCGTAATGTAGATGAACTGCACGGTCTCGCTCATTTCCTTCACCAACCGGGCGTAACGCCCGACGTTGGCATCGTCCAGCGGCGCATCGACTTCGTCGAGCATGCAGAACGGTGCCGGGTTCAGCTTGAAGATGGCAAACACCAGCGCCAATGCGGTCAGTGCCTTCTCGCCGCCGGACAGCAAATGGATGGTGCTGTTCTTCTTGCCCGGCGGGCGCGCCATGATCGTCACCCCTGTATCGAGTAGATCTTCGCCCGTCAGTTCCAGATAAGCGCTGCCGCCACCGAAAACTTTTGGGAAAAGCGCCTGCAATCCGGCGTTTATCTGATCAAAGGTATCCTTGAAACGGTTACGGGTTTCCTTGTCGATCTTGCGGATGACGTTCTCGAGCGTCTCCAGCGCCTCGACCAGGTCAGCGTTCTGGGCATCGAGATAGCGCTTGCGCTCGGACTGCTGCTCGTACTCCTCGATTGCCGCCAGGTTGATCGCGCCCAGGCGCTGGATCCGCGCTTCGGTCTGCTCCAACTCCTGCTCGGTCCCCTGCTCGCTGGCCTCGGGCTCGAGCGTGGCGAGCACACCCTGCAGGTCGTAACCGTCGGCAAGCAGTTGCTCTTGCAGGGTCTTGCGCCGCACATCCAGGCCCTGGGACTCCAGGCGTGACTGCTCCAGTTGCCCGCGCAACAACTGGGCCTGCTGTTCAGCCTGGGCACGGCGCTTTTCGACGTCGCGCAGCTCGCGATCGGCCTCGTCCATGTGCAGGCGCGCCTGGCGCATTTCCTCGTCGACACTCATGCGCCGCTCGAGCAGCTCTTCGAGCTTCAGACGCAACTCTTCCAGCGGCGCCTCGCCCTCTTCGAGGTTGAGGCTCAACTGCTCCTGGCGCTCGCTCAGACGCGCGGCCTGCTGCTCAAGACGCTCCAGGGCCTGGCGCGTGGAGTCGTGCTGGGCACGCAGGGAACCCAGGCGCACTGCCAACTGGTGGGCGTGGTCCTTGTGCTGACGGGCCTCCTGGCGGACGCGGTCGAGGGTTTCGCGCAGGGTGTCGCGACGGGCCATCAACTGTTCGCGCTGCTCGGTATCCTGGGCCATGAGGTCCAGGGCTTCCTGCAGCACCAGGCGTGCTTCGCCCAGTTGCTCATGCTCCAGGGCGCGTTGTTCCTGGATTTCGGCCAGTTCTTCCTGCAGGCGACGGCGGCGCAACTCCAACTGCTCCGCACGAGCACGCCCGGCAGACAGGCTCGCCTTCAGTTCGCCAAGCTGGCGACTTTCGTCCTGGCTGCGGCGACGCAGTTGCTCGCGCTGTTCTTCCTGGTCGAGCTGTTGCTCGCGAAGGTCTTGCAGCTGCTGCGTGAGCTGTTCGAGCAACGCCTCGTGCTCGAGTTGCTCGTGGCCGAGGCGCTCGATCTCCTGCCCGCGCGCCAAAACACCGCCCTGGGACTCGCCACCACGGCTGACTCGCAGGAAATGCCGACCGACCCAGTAGCCATCGCGGCTGACCAGGCTGTGTCCCTCTCCAAGCGTGGCGCGCAGGGCCAGGGCCTGCTCCAGGGATTCGACCGGCTTGACCTGGCCGAGCCAGGGTGCCAGATCGATGCGTCCGTCGACCTTGTCCAGCAGGCTGCCGGGCAGGCGCGCACCCTCGCCGCTCGCCTGCAGCAGGCGCAGGTCGCCCTGCTCCAGGGCGGCAAAATCAAGTGCAGCAAAATCGTCCACCAGCACCGCCTGCAGGTCGGCACCCAGTACGGTCTCCACCGCCAGCTCCCAGCCGGGCTCCACACGCAGCCCTTCAGCCAGGCGCGGACGGCTGCCCAAGCCCTGCCCCTGCAGCCATTCAGCCGCGCCACTGCCGGGTTCGAGAGCCGCTTGCTGCAGGGCCTCCAGTGATGCCAGACGCCCGCCCAGGCGCTGCAATTCACCCTGCTGTTGCTGCTGGGCCTGGGTCGCCTGCTGCAGTTGCTCGCGCACAGCCTCAAGCCGCTCGACCACCTGCTGTTCCTGCAACTGCAACGCTTCGAGCTGCAACTCGCTGCCCGCCACCCGCTCCGACAGTTCGAGCATGGCGGCGTCCTGGGGATCGGCGCCCAGTTGCTGGTTCTCTTCACTCAGCTTGCGCTGGCGCTCGGCCAGACGCTCCAGGCTGCCCTCCAGTTGCTGCAGGCGTGCCTGCTGGACCTCGGCCTGACGCCGCGGCTCGGCGGAGCGGGTGTTGAAATCATCCCACTGGGCCTGCCAGCCATGCATGCCCAGCTCAGCCTCTTCAAGCGTCGCAGCGGACTCTTCGGCAGCGGCGAGGGTCATTTCCTGCTCGGGCTCGAGCATCGCCAGATCCTCGGCCAGGGTCGCCAGCAAGGTGCGGTCGTGGCCCAGGTGCGACTCTGTTTCCAGGCGCGTGCGCTCGGCTTCCTTGAGATCATCCTGCAACTGGCGCAGACGCTGCTGGCCGTGCTGGATGCTCTGCTCGACCCGGGCGATATCGCCCGCTACGGAATAGAAGCGCCCCTGCACCTGGTTGAAGCGTTCGGACAGCTCATGGTGCCCGTCGCGCAGGCGTTCGATGCTGGCATCGGCGTTGCGCTGCTCGGCCACCAGCGCCTCGAAGGCCACCTCCTGGTCACCGATGATGCTTTCGCGCTGACGCACGCGCTCATCCAGTGCGCGCCAGCGCAGTGCCGACAAGCGCGCCTTGAGTTGGCGCTCCTGGGCCTTGTATTCGCGGTATTTCTCGGCGGCCTGGGCCTGGCGATGCAGGCGTTCGAGCTGGCGCTCCAGCTCTTCGCGCAGGTCGGTCAGGCGCGCCAGGTTCTCCTGGGTGCGGCGGATGCGGTTCTCGGTCTCGCGGCGCCGCTCCTTGTACTTGGAGATGCCCGCCGCTTCCTCGATGAAGTTGCGCAGCTCCTCGGGCTTGGCCTCGATCAGCTTGGAGATCATGCCCTGTTCGATGATCGAGTAACTGCGCGGGCCAAGGCCGGTGCCCAGGAAGATATCGGTGATATCACGGCGGCGGCACTTGGTGCCGTTGAGGTAGTAGGTGTTCTGCGCGTCGCGGGTCACCTTGCGACGGATGGAGATCTCGGCATAGGCGGCGTATTCACCGACCAGGGTGCTGTCGCTGTTGTCGAACACCAGCTCGATGCTCGCCTGGCTCACCGGCTTGCGCCCGGAGGAGCCGTTGAAGATGACGTCGGTCATCGACTCGCCACGCAGGTTCTTCGCGGAGCTTTCGCCCATCACCCAGCGTACGGCATCGATGATGTTGGATTTGCCGCAGCCGTTGGGCCCGACCACCGCCGCCATGTTGCTGGGGAAATTGACCGTGGTGGGGTCGACGAACGACTTGAACCCGGCCAGGCGAATGCACTTGAGGCGCATCGGTCAGGCCCGCACCAGCGCGGCCAACACCAGCTCGCAGCTGCGTTGACAATAGGCGATCAGCACCTCGCGGATACGCGGCAGGTCGCGCAGCAACACCGCCTCCAGCAGGCGGGCGAACAGGCCGAGGTAATCGTCCATGCTGGCCTGGCGCTGATCCAGTGCCAGGTAGTAGGCGCGGCTCATGGCCGGCTGCAGGTTCTCCACGGTCTCCTGCAGGTAAGGGTTGGCTGCGAAGGGGAAGGCGGCGCGCATGACGGCGAAACTTTCGGCGACGAACGCCTTGATGTCCAGGTTACTGCGGGCCTCGTGCAGGCGCTGCTGGATCTCCAGGAACGGCAGCAGGTCAGTCTCGCTGCGCCACTGCTGGGCGACGGCGTTGCCCAGCAGGATGTACAGCTCGCCCATGAGGCTGCACAGGCTGCGCACACTGTGCTCGTCGAGTTCGGTGACATGGGCACCACGGCGCGGCAGGATCGCCACCAGATGACGACGTTCAAGTATCAGCAGCGCCTCGCGTACCGAGCCGCGACTGACATTCAGGGCCTGGGTGACCTTCTGCTCCTGGATGCGCTCGCCGGGTGCGAGCTCGCCGCGGATGATCCGCTCGGCCAGGTAGTGGGCAATTTGCTCGGAGAGGCTGTCCGGCGCCTTGAACGTCATGATTTTCCTTCGGAATCGAAAACAGGGCACAAAGGCGCGATTGTAGCGCACTCGCCGGGCTTGCGCGCAGCGGCACACGAGGCTTTGTGCGACCTGTCGGTCAGTCGCAGTGCCCGGCGCGATCTATGCTTGTAAAAAGGCAGGGTTGGGTGGCCAGAACCCGGCGCGGGTAAAATCTTGACCTTTGAGTCAGAAAAATATTGACCTCAAGGTCAGCCCTTGCTTAGAGTCCGCCCAACAACAATAAAACCATTACGAGGCCTTCCCCGTGATCCAGTTTCTCGTCAACCAGGAGCTGCGCAACGAGCACGCCCTGGACCCGAACATGACGGTGCTGCAGTACCTGCGCGAGCACCTGGGCAAACCCGGCACCAAGGAAGGCTGCGCCAGCGGCGACTGCGGCGCCTGCACCGTGGTCGTGGGCGAACTGACCCAGGATGACCTGGGCCAGCCGGCCCTGCGTTATCGCAGCCTCAACTCTTGCCTGACGTTCGTTTCCTCCTTGCACGGCAAGCAACTGATCAGTGTCGAGGGCCTCAAGCACCAGGGCGAGCTGCACAGCGTGCAAAAGGCCATGGCCGACTGCCACGGCTCGCAATGCGGCTTCTGCACCCCTGGCTTCGTCATGTCGCTGTTCGCCCTGCAGAAGAAAAGCAGCGGCCACGACCTGCACCAGGCCCAGGAAGCCCTGGCCGGCAACCTGTGCCGCTGCACCGGCTACCGGCCGATCCTCGATGCCGCCGAGCAGAGTTGCGCCCGCCCCTGCCAGGACCAGTTCGACGCGCAGCAGGCGCAGACCATCGCCCGCCTCAAGGCCATCGCCCCGCAGCAGACCGGCGAGCTCAACAGTGGTGACAAGCGCTGCCTGGTCCCGCTGACCGTCGCCGACCTGGCCGACCTGTACAGTTCGCACCCCGAAGCACGCCTGCTCGCTGGCGGCACCGACCTGGCACTGGAAGTCACCCAGTCCCACAAGACCCTGCCCGTGATGATCTATGTCGGCCATGTCGCCGAGCTCAAGCGCATCGACAAGACCAGCAGCCACCTGGAAATCGGCGCCGCCACCCCGCTCACCGACTGCTATGGCGCGCTGAACGAGGAATATCCCGACTTCGGTGCCCTACTGCACCGCTTCGCCTCGCTGCAGATCCGCAACCAGGGCACCCTGGGCGGCAACATCGGCAACGCCTCGCCGATCGGCGATTCGCCGCCCCTGCTGATCGCCCTGAACGCACAGATCGTCCTGCGCCAGGGCGATCGCCAGCGCACCCTGGCGCTGGAAGATTATTTCATCGACTACCGCATCACGGCCCGCCAGGACAGTGAGTTCATCGAGAAGATCCTGGTGCCGCGCGCCAGCAACGAGTGGACGTTCCGCGCCTATAAGGTGTCCAAGCGCCTGGACGATGACATTTCTGCGGTCTGCGCAGCGTTCAACCTGAACATCGAGAACGGCGTGGTCGGTGGCGTGCGCATCGCCTTCGGCGGCATGGCAGCGATTCCCAAGCGTGCTCGTGCCTGCGAGGCGGCGCTGCTTGGCAAGCCCTGGAACCAGGCGAGCATCGAGCGCGCCTGCCAGGCACTGGCCGAAGACTTCAGCCCGCTGACGGATTTTCGCGCCAGCAAGGAATACCGCCTGCTGACCGCGCAGAACCTGCTGCGCAAGTACTTCATCGAACAGCAATCGCCATACATCGAGACCCGGGTGACCGCTTATGTCTAACCATCACGCCGTCAAGAGCCAGGCCGAGATGGCCGAACTGTTCAGCCAGGACCTGACCACCGGGGTCGGGCGCAGCGTCAAGCACGACAGCGCCGACAAGCACGTGTCGGGCGAGGCGGTGTACATCGACGACCGTCTGGAATTCCCCAACCAGTTGCACGTCTATGCGCGCACCGCCGACCGTGCGCACGCGCGCATCCTGCGCATCGACACGACCCCCTGCTACCAGTTCGAAGGCGTGCGCATCGCCATCACTCACGAGGACATTCCAGGGCTCAAGGATATCGGCCCGGTGGTCGCGGGCGATCCGCTGCTGGCCATCGACAAGGTCGAGTTCTTCGGCCAGCCGGTGCTCGCCGTCGCTGCCCGTGACCTGGACACCGCACGTCGCGCCGCCATGGCGGCCATCGTCGAATACGAGGACCTGGAACCGGTGCTCGATGTGGTCGAAGCCTTGCGCAAGAAGCATTTCGTGCTCGACAGCCATACCCACCAGCGCGGTGACTCGGCCAAGGCCCTGGCCAGTGCCCCGCATCGCCTGCAGGGCACCCTGCACATCGGCGGCCAAGAGCACTTCTACCTGGAAACCCAGATTTCCTCGGTGATGCCCACCGAAGACGGCGGCATGATCGTCTACTGCTCGACGCAAAACCCCACCGAGGTGCAGAAGCTGGTCGCCGAAGTGCTCGACGTACCGATGAACAAGGTGGTGCTGGACATGCGCCGCATGGGCGGCGGTTTTGGTGGCAAGGAAACCCAGGCGGCCAGCCCGGCATGCCTGTGCGCCGTGATCGCGCGCCTCACCGGGCAGCCGACCAAGATGCGCCTGCCACGGGTCGAGGACATGACCATGACCGGCAAGCGCCACCCGTTCTATGTCGAGTACGACGTCGGCTTCGACGACACAGGCCGCCTGCACGGCATCGAGTTCGACCTGGCCGGCAATTGCGGTTATTCGCCGGACCTGTCCGGCTCGATCGTCGACCGCGCCATGTTCCACTCCGACAACGCCTACTACCTGGGCGATGCCACGGTGAACGGCCACCGCTGCAAGACCAATACCGCGTCGAACACCGCCTACCGCGGCTTCGGCGGCCCGCAGGGGATGGTCGCCATCGAGCAGGTGATGGACCACATCGCCCGCCACCTGGCGCTCGACCCGCTGGCGGTGCGAAAAGCCAACTACTACGGCAAGACCGAACGCAACGTCACCCACTATTACCAGACCGTCGAGCACAACCTGCTCGAGGAAATGACCGCCGACCTGGAGGCCAGCAGCGACTATGCCGAGCGACGCAAGTCGATCCGCCACTTCAACGAACACAGCCCGGTACTGAAGAAAGGCCTGGCCCTGACCCCGGTGAAGTTCGGCATCTCGTTCACGGCCACTTTCCTCAACCAGGCAGGCGCCTTGATCCACATCTATACCGACGGCAGCATCCACCTCAACCACGGCGGCACCGAGATGGGCCAGGGCCTGAACACCAAGGTCGCCCAGGTGGTGGCGCAAGTGTTCCAGGTCGACTTCAACCGCATCCAGATCACCGGCACCAACACCGACAAGGTGCCCAACACCTCGCCGACAGCAGCGTCCAGCGGCGCCGACCTGAACGGCAAGGCGGCGCAGAATGCGGCCGAGATCCTCAAGAAACGCCTGACCGAGTTCGCCGCCCGGCACTATCAGGTCACCGAGGAAGATGTCGAGTTCCGCAACGGCCACGTGCGCGTGCGCGACCAGTTGCTGAGCTTCGAGCAACTGGTGCAGCAGGCCTACTTCGCCCAGGTTTCGCTGTCGAGCACGGGCTTCTACCGCACGCCGAAGATCTTCTACGACCGCAGCCAGGCGCGCGGCCGACCGTTCTACTACTACGCCTTTGGCGCCGCCTGCGTCGAAGTGATCGTCGACACCCTGACCGGCGAGTACAAGATGCTGCGCGCCGACATCCTGCACGATGTGGGCGACTCGCTGAACCCGGCGATCGACATCGGCCAGGTGGAGGGCGGCTTCATCCAGGGCATGGGCTGGCTGACCACCGAGGAACTGGTGTGGAACGCCAAGGGCAAGCTGATGACCAACGGCCCGGCCAGCTACAAGATTCCGGCGGTGGCCGACATGCCCCTGGACCTGCGCGTGAAACTGGTGGAGAACCGCAAGAACCCCGAGGACACGGTGTTCCACTCCAAGGCCGTGGGCGAGCCGCCGTTCATGCTCGGCATCGCCGCCTGGTGCGCGATCAAGGATGCGGTGGCGAGCCTCGCCGACTATCGCGTACAGCCGCACATCGACGCCCCGGCGACACCCGAGCGGGTGCTGTGGGGATGCGAGCAGATGCGCAAGGCAGTGGCGCAACAGCAGCCGAGCGAACAAGAACTGGAAACCGTCACCCACTGACAGCGAGGAATTCCGTGGGAGCGGGCTTGCCCGCGAATGTGAGGATGGCCTTACCGTCCTCTTCGCGGGCAAGCCCGCTCCTACAGGGTCCTCAGCATGGTTTAGAGAGGCTACATCATGCACCAATGGATCAATGCCCTCGCCGACCATCAGTCCCGCGGCGAACCCTGCATCCTGGTGACCATCATCGAGGAGCGCGGCTCCACGCCACGCAACGCGGGGTCGAAGATGGTGGTCAGCGCCAGCAGCCTGTTCGACACCATCGGTGGCGGACATCTGGAGTTCAAGGCCCTGCACATCGCCCGGCAGATGCTCGCCGAGCAGCGCAGCACACCGCATCTGGAGCGCTTCAGCCTGGGCGCGAGCCTGGGCCAGTGCTGTGGCGGCGTCACGGTGCTGTTGTTCGAACCCATGGCACCGGTGCAGGCGCAGATCGCGGTGTTCGGCGCGGGCCATGTCGGCCGGGCTCTGGTACCCTTGCTCGCCGCCTTGCCCTGCCGGGTGCGCTGGATCGATTCGCGCGAGCAGGAGTTCCCGCCGCTTATCCCCCACGGGGTGACCAAGGTGGTCAGCGAGGAGCCGGTCGACGAAGTGGCCGAACTGCCGCCGGGCAGCTACTGCATCGTCATGACCCATAATCACCAGCTCGACCTGGAACTGACCGCCGCCATCCTCAAGCGCAACGACTTCACCTGGTTCGGCCTGATCGGCTCGAAGACCAAACGGGTCAAGTTCGAACACCGCCTGCGCGAGCGCGGCTACGACGATGCCGTGCTGGCACGCATGCGCTGCCCCATGGGCCTGCCGGAGGTCAAGGGCAAGCTGCCCATCGAGATCGCGGTGTCCATTGCCGGCGAAATCATCGCCACCTACAACGCCTGCTTCGGCCAGCATGACGCTGGCGCCAATGCAGGCCCCATTGCCCAGTTGCTGCCGCCCTCCCGGCGCAGCCAAGCCATTTGACGAGCGCTTTATGACCGCAACCCGCAAAGCCTACCGAGCCGCCATCCTGCACAGCATTGCCGACCCTGCCGAGGTTGGCCTGGAGGCCTCCCACGAATACTACGAAGACGGCCTGCTGGTGGTCGACGAAGGCCGCATCAGCGCCCTGGGACACGCCACTGACCTGCTGCCGACCCTCGACGCCGATATCGAAGTGGTGCACTACCAGGACGCCCTGATCACCCCAGGCTTCATCGACACCCATATCCATTTCCCGCAGACCGGCATGATCGGCTCCTACGGCGAGCAACTGCTGGACTGGCTGAACACCTACACCTTCCCTTGCGAAAAGCAGTTCGCCGACAAGGCTCATGCCGACAAGGTGGCGAAGATCTTCCTGCAGGAACTGCTGCGCAACGGCACCACCACCGCGCTGGTGTTCGGCAGCGTGCACCCGGAGTCGGTCAACGCCCTGTTCGAGGAGGCCGAGCGCCTGGACCTGCGCCTGATCGCCGGCAAGGTGATGATGGACCGCAACGCCCCCGACTACCTGACCGACACCGCCGAATCGAGCTACAGCGAGAGCAAGGCGCTGATCCAGCGCTGGCATGGCAAGGCTCGCCTGCACTATGCGGTGACGCCGCGCTTCGCGCCCACCAGCACGCCTGAACAGCTGGCCATGGCCGGACAATTGCTCAAGGAACATCCGGGCGTGTACCTGCACACCCACCTGTCGGAGAACCTCAAGGAGATCGACTGGGTCAAGGAGCTGTTCCCCGAACGCAAGGGCTACCTGGACGTCTACGACCACTTCGAACTGCTGGGCGAGCGCTCGGTGTTCGCCCACGGCGTGCACCTGTGCGACGAGGAATGCCAGCGCCTGGCCGAGACCGGCTCGGCCGTGGCCTTCTGCCCGACGTCCAACCTGTTCCTGGGCAGCGGCCTGTTCAACCTGCCCCAGGCCGAGCGTTTCAAGGTCAATGTCGGGCTGGGCACCGACGTGGGTGCCGGAACCAGCTTCTCGCTGCTCAACACACTGAACGAGGCGTACAAGGTGATGCAGCTGCAGGGCGCGCGCCTGCACCCGTACAAGTCGCTGTACCTGGCCACCCTCGGTGGCGCCCGCGCCCTGCGCCTGGACGACCGCATCGGCAGCCTGCGCGCCGGCAACGATGCCGATTTCGTGGTGCTCGACTACAAGGCCACGCCGCTGCTGGACTACCGCATCCAGCAATCCAACAGCATCGAGGAGACCTTGTTCGTGCTGACCACCCTGGGCGATGACCGTACCGTGCGCGAGACCTTCGCCGCGGGGCGCTCGGTACATCGGCGCTGATGCACAAAGGGCCGCTGCGCGGCCCATCGCGGGACGAGCCCGCTCCCACAGAGAAAGCACCGGGCCCGAGGGATGTGCTGTACCTGAACTGCCGCAAAGGTTGGATTCATGTCCAACTTGGCAGCAGTCCATACCTGTGGGAGCGGGCTGGTCCCGCGATGGGCTGCACAGCAGCCCTCGGTCATTTATTCAGGCAAACGATCAACCCTTGGCGGCAGCCTTGGGTTTTTTCAGCAGGTGCGAGAACACCGCATGCAGGTCGTCCGATGCGCTGTCTTCGTCGAGGTTGAGCTTGCTGTCGATATGATCCATGTGGTGCATCATCAGGCTCACCGCCTGCTCGGCATCCCGCGCCTCGATGGCGTCGATCAGTTGCATGTGCTCATCGTACGAGCAATGCGAGCGGTTGCCGCTTTCGTACTGGGCGATGATCAACGACGTTTGCGACACCAGGCTGCGCTGGAAGCTGACCAGCGGCGCATTGCCGGCCGCCTCGGCCAGCTTGAGGTGGAACTCGCCGGAAAGGCGGATGCCAGCGCCACGGTCGCCACGCGAGAAGCTGTCGCGCTCATCGCGGACCATCTGGCGCAGCTCGTTGAGTTGCTCGTCAGTGGCATGCTGCGCCGCAAGCTCGGTGATGGCGCGCTCGACCATGCGCCGGGAGAAGAACACCTGGCGCGCCTCCTCCACGGTGGGGCTGGCCACGACCGCGCCACGGTTGGGGCGCAGCAGCACCACGCTTTCATGGGCCAGACGCGACAAGGCGCGGCGAATGATGGTGCGGCTGACGCCGAAGATCTCGCCCAGCGCTTCCTCACTCAACTTGGTGCCCGGCGCCAGGCGCTGTTCGAGGATGGCCTCGAAAATGTGCGCATAGACGATGTCGTCCTGGGTACCGCTGCGGCCGGCCTTGGCTGTGCGCGCAGGTTTCTTCAGAGGTTGCAGCTGTTCGTTCATGGGCACTCGAGCACAAGGGATCGGCCAGTGGAACCTCGACTGTAATACCTGTCAGAGGGTGGCTGGCAAGTCCTGGGGTGAAAAAAGGGATCAAGGTATCTGCGCATTGTACACAGGCTGAGCCGTTTCTGCAGGTGGCCAATTCCCATATAGCTGCGTTGACGCAGATTGTGCGCACAAAAGATAAAACATTATTTGCATTCTTTGTACACAAAAGCATAATCCACCGAGCAACTTCTTGACCCATAAGTCAACAAAACCGTCAGACGTCTGCCACCCCCTCGCGGAGCCGCCAAGTGCATGCGCAGGACCAAGGCTCCAGAACAACAAGAAAGACTTGAGGAGTACTCGCTGTGGAAAGCCGCAAATCCGAAGCCCCAACGCTGGATCTCGCTGCGTCGCCCCGACCGGGATGGCTGGAGCGGATCTTCAAACTCCGGCACCACGGCACGACCGTCAGGACCGAAATGATCGCCGGGATGACCACCTTCATCACCATGGCCTACATCATCTTCGTCAACCCCAACATCATGGCCGACGCTGGCATCGATCACGGTGCCGCCTTCGTCGCCACCTGCATCGCCGCCGCCCTGGGCTGTCTGCTGATGGGCCTGTACGCCAACTGGCCAGTGGGCCTGGCGCCCGGCATGGGGCTCAACGCCTTCTTCACCTACACCGTGGTCGGCACCATGGGCTACACCTGGGAGGCGGCGCTGGGCGCCGTGTTCGTCTCCGGCGTGCTGTTCATGTTGCTGACCCTGTCACGGGTGCGCGAGTGGCTGCTCAACAGCATTCCGGTGAGCCTGCGCCATGCCATGGGTGCCGGGGTCGGACTGTTCCTCGGGCTGATCGGCCTGAAGACCGCCGGCATCATCGTCGACAGCCCGGCGACGCTGATCAAGCTGGGCTCGCTGCATGAACCCGGACCGCTGCTGGCGGCCGTGTGCTTCCTGATGATCGCGGTGCTGAGCTACCACCGGGTGTTCGGCGCCATTCTCATCAGCATCATCGCCGTGACCCTGGCCGGCTGGGGCCTGGGCCTGGTGCAGTATGGCGGGGTGTTCTCGCTGCCACCGAGCCTGGCACCGACCTGGATGGCCATGGACGTGGCCGGCGTCTTCAACGTCAGCATGATCAGCGTGGTACTGGCCTTCCTGTTCGTGCACATGTTCGACACCGCCGGCACCCTGATGGGCGTGGCGCAGCGGGCGAACCTGGTGGCCCCGGACGGGCGTATCGAGAACCTGTCGCGCGCCCTGAAGGCCGACAGCGCCTCCAGCGTGTTCGGCGCCGCAGTGGGCGTACCGCCGGTGACCAGCTACGTGGAAAGTGCCGCCGGGGTTGCCGCGGGCGGGCGCACCGGCCTGACGGCGGTGGTGGTCGGCCTGCTGTTCGTCGCGGCGATGTTCTTCGCCCCGCTGGCCGGGATGATCCCCGCCTATGCCACGGCCGGCGCGCTGATCTACGTGGCGATGCTGATGATGGGCAGCATGGCGCACATCAACTGGGACGAGGCGACCGACAGCATCCCGGCGATCGTCACCGCGATCATGATGCCGCTGACCTTTTCGGTGGCCGACGGCATCGCCCTGGGCTTCATCAGTTACGTCGTGCTCAAGGCCGGGACCGGCAAGTACAAGGAAATTTCCGCAAGCCTGTGGGTGCTGTGCGTGATCTTCATCGCCAAGTTCGTGTTCCTCTGACACGTCGCCGGGCCCGCAACGGGCCCGGACCAACTCGGCAGTCAGGATTTTTTCTGACACCCAATTGGTCGCCGCCCCCCTGGATGGATTAAAGTATCCCCCCTGCCCGGCAACCGCCCTCCCCCAAGCGCCCGGCCCATTTCCAGGAACCGCCGACGATGGAACACCGTGAAGCGCTGATCGCGCTGCGCACCTTTCTCTCCTCCCAGATCCTTGGCCAGGAGAAGCTGGTCGACCGCCTGCTGATCGTCCTGCTCGCCGACGGGCACATGCTGGTCGAGGGCGCACCGGGCCTGGCCAAGACCAAGGCCATCAAGGAGTTGGCCGAGGGCATAGAGGCGCAATTCCACCGTATCCAGTTCACCCCCGACCTGCTGCCGGCCGATATCACCGGCACCGAGATCTATCGCCCGGAAACCGGCAGCTTCGTGTTCCAGCAAGGGCCGATCTTCCACAACCTGGTCCTGGCAGACGAGATCAACCGCGCCCCGGCCAAAGTGCAATCGGCCCTGCTCGAGGCCATGGCCGAGCGCCAGGTCAGCGTGGGCCGCAGCACCTACGAGCTGTCGCCGCTGTTCCTGGTCATGGCCACGCAGAACCCGATCGAGCAGGAAGGCACCTACCCGCTGCCCGAAGCGCAACTCGACCGTTTCCTCATGCACGTGAAAATCGGCTTCCCCGACGCGGCCGTCGAACGTCGCATTCTCCAGCAGGCCCGTGGCGAAGCGCTGGGCGGCGAGGTCAAGCCGGAGCGCCAGGTCAGTCAGCAGGCGATCTTCGCCGCACGCAAGGAAATCCTCGGCCTGTACATGGCCGATGCCGTGGAGGAATACCTGGTGCAACTGGTCATGGCCACGCGCACCCCGGCCAAGTTCGACGGCGAACTGGCCGACTGGATCGCCTACGGCGCCAGCCCCCGTGGCTCGATCGCCCTGGACCGCTGCGCACGTGCCCATGCCTGGCTGGCCGGGCGCGACTTCGTCAGCCCGGAAGACATCCAGGCCGTGCTGTTCGACGTGCTGCGCCACCGTGTCATCCTGTCGTTCGAAGCCGAGGCTGCGGGCATCGACCAGGACCGGGTGGTGCAGCGTATCCTCGACGTCGTCGCCGTCGCCTGACCCGCATGCCCGCCACGCACCTCGCCGAACCCGGCATCCGCATCGGCCTGGCCGAGCTGATCGACATGCGCCACCGCGTGCGCGAGATCCAGCTGTTCTCCCGGCCCGGCCAGCGCAGCCCGCTGGTGGGCCTGCACCACTCCAAGCTGCGCGGACGTGGGGTCGACTTCGACCAGGTGCGCGTGTACCAGGCCGGCGACGACGTGCGCAACATCGACTGGCGTGTCACCGCACGCACCCAAGAGCCCCACACCAAGCTCTTCCATGAAGAGCGCGAACGGCCGATCTTCATCATGGTCGAGCAGAGCCAGCGCCTGTTCTTCGGCTCGGGCCTGATGTTCAAGTCGGTGCTCGCGGCCCAGGCTGCGGCGCTGTTCGGCTGGGCGGCGCTGGGCCATAACGATCGCATCGGCGGGCTGGTGTTCGGCGACAACGAACACCACGAGATCAAGCCCCGACGCAGCAAGCAGAGCCTGCTGCAACTGCTCAACCGCCTGGCCAAGGTCAACCAGTCGCTGCACACCGAAGCGCTACCCCAATCCGACAGCCTGGGCCTGGCACTGCGCCGCGCGCGCGAAGTGCTGCGCCCCGGCAGCCTGGCCATCGTCATCTGCGACGAACGCGCACTCACCCCAGCCGTCGAACAGCACCTGGCGATGCTCTCACGCCACTGCGACGTGCTGCTGATGCCGGTCTCCGACCCGCTCGACCACGCGCTGCCCGCCGCCGGCCTGCTACGCTTCGCCCAACGCGGCGCGCACCTGGAGCTCGACACCCTGGACGCCAACCTGCGCCAGCTCTATCGCCAACAGGCCGAAGCACGCATCGAACGCTGGGAACTGCTGGCGCAGAAAATGCGCGTGGTGCTGATGCCGTTGAGCACCCAGAGCGAAATGATCGAGCAGTTGCGCGAGTACCTCAACCAGCGTCCGGGAAGCGGCCAATGAACCCGCTCGACCAGTTGCAACCGCTGATCGCCCCGCCGGCCATCGGTCTGTGGCCACCGGCGCCGGGCTGGTGGCTGCTGCTGGCCCTGCTGCCGCTGCTCGGCTGGGGGCTGTGGCGCCTGCGCCGCTGGCGGCCAGGCCGACGCCAGGCGCCACCCGCCGAACAGCCGCTGGACCCGATCCGCGTCGAAGCCCTGGCCGAGCTCGCCCGCCTGCCGCGCCCCTACGACGGCGCACCGGCCGGGGCCTGGTTGCAGCAGATCAATGCCCTGCTCAAACGCCTGTGCCGCAATCACTACCCTGGTGCCAACAGCCACACGCTCAACGGCCGTCAATGGCTGGCGTTTCTCGACAACCGCTGCCCGGCTGCCGGCCTGACCCGCTGGATGGTACTGGTCGAAGGGGCCTACAAGCCCGAGTGCAAGCTCGACGACAAGGCCATCGCCGGGCTCGCCCAGGCGGTCGAGACCTGGATTCGCAAACATGTTTGACCTGGCCTGGCCGTGGATCTTCGCCCTGCTGCCGCTGCCCTGGCTGATGCGCCTGCTGCTGCCTGCCGCCGACAGCGGCGAGCCGGTGCTCAAAGTGGGCTTTCTCGATGAGCTCGAAGGCCTTGCCGGGCGCCGCGCCCGCCTCAACCTGCCAACCTGGCGCCAGCAGGCGCCCTTCGTGGTGATCTGGCTGCTTCTGCTATTGGCGGCCGCCCGGCCGCAGTGGTTGGGCGATCCGGTACCGATCGCGGCAAGCGGCCGCGACCTGCTGGTGGCGGTGGACGTGTCGGGCTCGATGGACTTCCCCGACATGCAGTGGAAGGGCGACGAAATCAGTCGCCTCGACCTGGTCAAGGCGCTGCTCGGCGATTTTCTCCAGGACCGCGAGGGCGACCGGGTCGGGCTGATCCTGTTCGGCAGCGAGGCTTATCTGCAGGCCCCGCTGACCTTCGACCGGCGCACCGTGCGTACCTTCCTCGACGAAGCGCAGATCGGCATCGCCGGCAAGAACACCGCCATCGGCGACGCCATCGGCCTTGCGGTCAAGCGTCTGCGTCAGCGCCCCGCACAGAGCCGAGTGCTGGTACTGGTGACCGATGGCGCCAACAACGGCGGGCAGATACACCCCCTGACGGCCGCGCGCCTGGCGGCCCAGGAAGACGTACGCATCTACACCATCGGCATCGGCGCCAACCCCGACGCCAGCGGCACCCCGGGGCTGCTCGGCCTGAATCCGAGCCTGGACCTGGACGAAGCCTCGCTCAAGGAAATCGCCGAACTCACCCATGGCGCCTATTTCCGCGCCCATGACGGTGCCGAGCTGAACAGCATCGGTGACACCCTCGACCAGCTCGAACCAGTAGCCCAGCAACCGACCCAGGCGCGCACTGCCAGGGAGCTGTATGCCTGGCCGATGGCCCTGGCGCTGCTGCTCAGCGTCCTGCTGGTGATCGCCGTGCAGTGGCCAGACAATCTGCTGCAACGCCTGCTGCGTCGACCACGCTTTCTGCAACCCCACCCCGAATGGCGCCAGCGCCTCAAGCGCCTACGTCTGAGGAGGCGGCGATGATCGAACTCTGGCCACAATGGCTGCGCCCGCTCTGGCTGCTGGTGGTGCCCCTGCTCGGCTGGCTGCTGTTCAAGCTCTGGCATCGACGCAAACGTGCCGGCCGCTGGCAGATGATTCTGCCGCAGCAGTTCCATGCAGTGTTGCTCGGAGGCGGCAATGGCAGCACCAGCAAGCTGCCGTGGATCGCCCTGGGCCTGGCCTGGCTGCTGGTGCTCCTGGCCCTGCTCGGGCCCAGTTGGCAGCGCCTGGAAGAAACCCGCCAGCGCCCGGCCGACCCGTTGGTGATCCTGCTCGAACTGACCCCGCAGATGCTCGCCGAGGACAGCCCGCCCAACCGTCTGGAACAGGCTCGGCGCAAGGTCCTCGATCTGCTCGAACACCGTCGCGAAAGCCAGACCGCGTTGATCGTCTATGCCGGCAGCGCGCATACCCTGGTGCCACTGTCGGATGACCTGGGCACCACACGCAACCTGCTCGAGGCAGTCGACCCCTCGATCATGCCGCAGCCCGGCCATCGCGCCGATCTGGCGGTGCAAAAGGGTCTGGCACTGCTCGCTCAGAGCGGCCTGGGGCAAGGCCGCGTGCTGCTGATCGGTAGCTCGCTCAGTCAGCAGGAGCGCCAGGGTATCGTCCAGGCCCTGGGTCGCCAGGGCCCCTCTTTATTGATGCTCGGCGTCGGCACCGCTGAAGGTGCACCCGTGCGCCAGGCCAGTGGCGAGTACCTCAAGGACGACCAGGGCGCCATCCTCGTACCACGCCTGGACAGCGCCGAGCTCAAGCGCTTCATCGTCGGCACGGGCGGACGCTACCGGCATGCCCGTATCGACGATCTCGACCTGCGCGGTCTGGGCCTGTTCGACTCCCCCCGCGCCCTGCGCAACGACGGCCAGACCCTGCAACTGGACAGTTGGGCCGACCAGGGCTACTGGCTGCTGCTGCCGCTGTTGCTGCTGGCCGCCTGCGCCGGACGCCGCGGCTGGCTGTTCTGCCTGCCGCTGCTATTTGCCCTGCCCCAACCAAGCCAGGCGTTCGAATTCCAGGACCTCTGGCGTCGCCCCGATCAACAAGGCCAGTACCTGCTGCAACACCAGCGTCCCGCCGAAGCCGCCCAGCGCTTCGAGGATCCACAGTGGCGCGGCATGGCGCTGTACCAGGCAGGCGACTACACTGGCGCGGCCCAGGCATTCGCCCAGGGCAACAGCGCCGCGGCGCACTACAATCGAGGCAATGCCCTGGCCCGTGCCGGCGAACTGGATGCCGCCCTGGATGCCTACGAGCAGGCCCTGGAGCGCCAGCCCGACCTGCAACCGGCACTGGACAACCAGGCACTGGTGCAACAACTGCTGCAACAACGCGAGGCCAACGCCGAGCAAAAGCCGGACAACAGCGACGCGCAACCGACACCGAGCCGCGACACCGACGGCAACAGCAGCTCGGCTTCCAGCAGCGCCCAGGGCACGCCCGGCAACGACGAGCAGAGCCCAGCGCAGGACGGTGGCGACAGCACCCGCAACAGCAACAACCAGGCGTCGTCCGGCAACCAGGGCGGCGATGATGACAGCCTCACCCAGCCGCCGCAGCGGCCCACCTCGACCAGCCTCGACGCCGAACAGCGCCAGGCCCTGGAGCAGTGGTTGCGGGAAATTCCCGACAACCCGGCGCAACTGCTGCGACGCAAATTCTGGTACGAACAGCAATTGCATCAGGAACCCCAACGATGAGTCGCCTCGGCGCCTTCTTGCTCAGCCTTCTCTGGCTCACTCTGGCACAGGCCCAACCGGCGCTGCAGGCGAGCGTCGATCGCACCCGCGTGGAGGCCGGCGAAACCCTGGAACTCACGCTGGAAAGCCAGGATGTCACCGAGTTCGGCAAGCCCGATTTGCGCGCCCTGGAGGGCGACTTCGAAGTGCGCGGTACGCGCCAGCTCAATAGCCTTCATACCCTCGATGGCGAAACCCGGGCCAGCACGCGCTGGATCGTCACCCTGCTGCCCCGGCGTAGCGGCAACCTGCAGATCCCGGAGCTGCAACTGGGGCAGTCGCGCAGTCAGGCCATCGAGCTGCAAGTGGTGCAACCCGACCCCAATCGCCCGGACAGCGCCTCGCAGGTGTTCATCGAGGCAACCCTCGACAGCCCCGAAGTGTATGTCCAGGCCCAGGCCGTACTGACCCTGCGCATCTACCACTCGGTGTCGCTGTACGATGACAGCAGCCTGAGCCCGCTGCGGCTCGAAAACGCCAAGGTCGAGCCGCTGGGCGAGTCGCGCACCTACGAGAAAGAAATCAACGGCGTGCGCCATGGCGTGATCGAAACCCGCTACGCGCTTTACCCGCAACAGAGCGGCACACTGCTAGTGCCGCCCCTGACCTTCACCGCCACCGCTGCCGACAGCACAGAGCCGCCTGCCACAGGCGCTCGCAGCGGGCGCCAGGTGCAGGTCAGCTCACTGCCGCTGACCCTGCAGGTCAAGGCCATCCCTGCGGCCTGGCCTGCTGGTTTGACCTGGCTCCCGGCCCGCAGCCTCACCCTGGAGGAGCGGTGGAACCCCGACCCGACCCAGCAGCCGACGCAGATCGGCGATTCCCTGACGCGCAGCACCACTCTGCGCGCCGAGGGGCTGTCCAGCACGCAGTTGCCACCGTTGCCGGCCACCGAGGTCACTGGCCTGCGCCGCTACCCGGACCAACCACTGCTGCGCAACGAGATCAACGAGCGCGGCATGACCGCCAATCGTGAAGAGCGCGAAGCGTTGGTGCCGATCCACAGTGGCAACCTGATGCTGCCTGCGCTGGAAGTCACCTGGTGGAACACCCTCGAAGATCATCTGGAGCACAGCAGCCTACCGGCCCGAAGCATCAAGGTTGACGATAACCCCGCGCTGAGTGCCGACACGCCGGTGGGTGACGTTGCCAGCGGCGCCAATCCATTGTGGCCCTGGCAACTGGCGACGCTGGTCCTGGCACTGACCACGCTGCTCGGCTTTGCCCTGTGGTGGCGCGCCCGTTCGCAGCCTGCGGTGCTACGGGCGGCACAAAGCGGCCCAAGCCCCCGCACCTTGCTCGACGACCTCAAGCGCGCGACCCTCGCCAACGACCCCCAGGCCACGCGCCAGGCGCTGGACGCCTGGGCGCGCCAACAACCGGAGACGCTGGCCGAGATGGCGGCGCGCTTCGTGCCCTTGTCCAACGCCCTCGACGGCCTCAATGGCGCGCTCTACAGCGAGTCGGGCCAGCATTGGCAGGGCGAGGAGCTGTGGCGCGCGATTGGGAATATTCCTTCGGTGCAGCAGGGGTTGCCTGTGGGTGCAGATGGTGGGAGTTTGCCGCCGCTTTATCCCAAGTGATTTTTTCAGGTGCTCGTCGAAAGATTTTTGGGGCCTATGAGATCGAGCGCCGCCCGCGCGGCGCTCGATCTCAAGGGCGCTGAAAACCTTTCGACAAGCACCTATCAGCCTCTACGCAGACACCTCGCCCCACAACTTCGGCAGCAACAGCAAAGCGAACCTGCACAGCCACTTGGGTTACCATACCCGCCCTCCGAGACCCCATCTCAAGCGCAGCCCCGACCGGTCGCTTGATTCGACACCAACAGGTCCTCCATGCGTCTGTTTCACACCTCCGACTGGCACCTGGGCCAGAGCCTCCACGGCCAGGAACGCGACTTCGAACACGCCTGCTTCCTCGACTGGCTGCTCGGCCAGCTACGCCTGCGCCAACCCGACGCGCTGCTGATCGCCGGGGATATCTTCGACACGGTCAACCCACCGGTCAAAGCCCAGGAGCGCCTCTACGACTTCATCGTCCAGGCCCACGAACAGCAGCCCAAGCTGGACATCGTGATGATCGCCGGCAACCACGACTCCGGCTCGCGCATCGAATTGCCCGCCGCCCTGATGCGCCGCCTGCGCACCCACGCCCTGGGCCGGGTGCACTGGCTGGACGAAGGCCAGCTCGACGCCGAGCGCCTGCTGATCCCGCTGACCAACGCCCGCGGCAAGGTCTGTGCCTGGTGCCTGGCCCTGCCCTTCCTGCGCCCGGCAGAAGTCACCGGTCCGCAACTGGGCGATGACTACCTGCAGGGCATCACCCAGGTGCACCAGCAACTGATCGCCGCCGCCCTTGGCAAGCGCAAGAAGGACCAGGCACTGATCGCCATCAGCCACGCCCACATGGCCGGTGGCTCGATTTCCGAAGACTCCGAGCGCAGCCTGATCATCGGCAACGCCGAAGCCCTGCCGGCGCGGTTGTTCGACAAGGCCATCAGCTATGTCGCCCTGGGCCACCTGCACAAGCCCCAGAAGGTCAACCGGGAGAACCGCATCCGCTACAGCGGCGCGCCTATCCCGCTGTCGTTCGCCGAGATCAACTATCCGCACCAGGTACTGGAGATCGAGTTGGACGGCACCGAGCTGCTCAGCGTCGAACCGCGCCTGGTACCTCGGGCCGTGGCCTTGCAGCGCATGGGCCCGGCACCGGTCGGCGAACTGCTCGAGCAGCTTGCCGACCTGCCAGTGATCGACCTTCTCGAAGACCCCAATCGCCAGCCATGGCTGGAAGTGCGGGTACGCCTGGACGAGCCGCAGCCCGACCTGCGCCAGCAGATAGAAAGCGCACTGCAGGGCAAGGCGGTGCGCCTGGTGCGCATCAGC
The DNA here is from genome assembly GCA_014268975.2 of Pseudomonas wayambapalatensis. Taxonomy (GTDB): domain Bacteria; phylum Pseudomonadota; class Gammaproteobacteria; order Pseudomonadales; family Pseudomonadaceae; genus Aquipseudomonas; species Aquipseudomonas wayambapalatensis. Next base: position 4,016,510 of record CP077096.1, read on the forward strand.
GCCGAATATGCCGGGCGCAACGCTCAGGACGAGGACGAACAGGCCTTCGTCGAGCTGTCGCAGATGACCCCGCAGGACCTGTTCGGCCGCGCCTGGGAGCAGGCCTACGGCAGCCCCGTCGATGAACAGACCCTGAGCGACTTCGCCCTGCTGCTGCAGGACGTGCAACTGGAGGAGCAGCCATGAAGATCCTGGCCATCCGCCTGAAGAACCTTGCCTCCCTGGCCGGTCCCATCGATATCGACTTCACTGCCGAGCCCTTGGCCAGCGCCGGGTTGTTCGCCATCACCGGCCCGACCGGCGCAGGCAAGAGCACCCTGCTCGACGCCCTGTGCCTGGCGCTGTTCGGCACGGTGCCACGTCTGAACGAGATCGGCCGCGAAGCCAAGGTGCCGGACGCCGACGGCGAAATCCCCACCTCCGATCCGCGCAACCTGCTGCGCCGGGGCACCGGCAGCGGCTTTGCCGAGGTAGATTTCGTCGGCATCGATGGCAAGCGCTACCGCGCCCGCTGGGAGGCCAACCGCGCGCGTGACAAGGCCAACGGCAAATTGCAACACAGCCGCCAGAGCTTCTACGACCTGGACGGCGAACAACTGCTGGCCAGTGGCAAGAACGAATACAAGCAACTGGCCGAAGCCCGCCTGGGGCTGAATTTCGAGCAGTTCACCCGTGCGGTGATGCTGGCCCAGAGCGAGTTTGGAGCCTTCCTCAAGGCGGACGATCGCGAACGTAGCGAACTGCTGGAAAAGCTCACCAACACGGCCATCTATACCCGCCTGGGGCAGCGCGCCTTCACCCGCTCGCGCGAGGCCGCCGAGGCGCTCAAGGCACTTGAGGAGCGCGCCAGCCACTTGCTGCCGCTGGCCGCTGAGGCCCGTGCCGAACTTGACCAGCGCCTGGAGCAGGCGCAACAGCACTTCAAGGCCGAACAGGCGCGCGAGCGGCAGCTTGAACAACAGTGCATCTGGCTCAGCGAACAGCAGCGCCTGCTGGCCCAACACGCCGAAGCCAGTGAAGCGCTCAAGGCCGCCGAGCACACCAGCGCCCAGCTCAGCGAGCAGCGTATCGATTTGCAACGCCTGGAGCGCCTGGCCCCCCAGCGCCATCAGTTCCACCGCCAGTTGACCCTGGCCGCCCAGCTCACACCGCTGGCCGCCGAAATCGCCGAGCAGGTACGCCAGCAGACCGAACTGCACACCCGTATCGGCGAACTGGAGCAGGCGCAGCTCAGCGCACGCGATGCGCTCGCACAAAGCCAGGCGCAGCACAGCGAGAACGCCCCCCGCCTGCGGCAGGCCTTTGCCGCCCAGGACGGCCTCGCCCGCCTCGACCAGGACCTGGCGAAACAGCACTCGGCCTGCCAGCAGGCTGAGCAGGACCTTGCCGAAAGCCAGCAGCACCTGCAGCAGCTGGAACAGAACCAGCAGCGCAGCCTGGAACAACTGGCCCTGATCGACACCGCACTGGCCGACAGCCAACACCTGGCGGGCCTGGCCAATGCCTGGCAGGCCTACCTCCCGCAACTCAAGCAGGTGATGCTGATCGGCAGCCGCCTGGCCAAGGGTCGCGAAGAACTGCCAGGCTTGCAGGCACAGGCCAGCCAGGCCAATACCCAACTGCAAACCCAGCGCGACAGCTTCGAGTTGCTGTTCCGCGAAGCCAAGGCCGAGCCCCAGGCCCTGGCCGAACAGATCGACCTGCTCGGCGGCATGCTGCAGGACAACCGCAAGCAGCAGCGCGCAGTCGAGGAACTGTCGCGCCTGCACGGTCGCGAGATGGAACTGCGCCAGCAGCTCGACGCCCTGCGTGAGCGGCAGCAACAGGCCATGCAGCAGCGCCAGCAACTGATCGGCGAAGGCACATCGGCCAAGGCCAGGCTGGAAACGGCAGAACAGGCACTCGCCCTCACCCGCCAGTTGCTCGATCGCCAACGCCTGGCGCGCAACACCAGCGTCGAAGAATTGCGCGGCCAACTGCGCGACGGCGAACCCTGCCCGGTCTGCGGCAGCGCCGAGCATCCGTTCCACCAGCCCGAAGCGCTGCTGCAGAGCCTTGGCCGCCATGACCAGGCCGAAGAAGAAGCCGCGCAGAAACAGGTCGAGACCCTCAACGGCCAACTGGTGGAACTGCGCACCCAATTGGGCGTGGTCAACGCCCAGCTCAAGGATTTCCAGCAGCAGCAACAGCAACTCGGCGAACAGTTGCAACCCTTGGTGGCACAGGTGCAGGCCCACAGTCTATGGCCAGCCCTGGCACCACAGGACGACAAGGCACGCAGCGTCTGGCTCGACAGCCAGCTGCGGCGCCTGGACGAGGAAATCGGCAAGGACGAGAAACGCCAGAGCGCCCTGCTCGCCCTGCAGAAGGACGCCGCGCGCCTCACCCAGCAGTTGCAGGCGGCACAAGAAGCCCAGCAACAGGCCCAGCGCCATCTGGACCAACAACACCAAGCCTTGGCCAACGACGAGCAGCAACTGGAGCAAGGGCTGAAGGACCTCGCCAGCGTGCTGCCGGGCGACGTGCTCAAGGCCCTGAGCGACGATCCGACCCACGCTTTCGTCGCCCTCGACCAGCAGATCAGCCAGCGCCTGCAGCAGCTCGAACGGCGCAAGGACGAACAGGAAGAACAGCAGGCGCGCCAACTCCAGTTGGACAAGCTGCGCGATCAGCATCAAGCACGGCTGGACACCCAGGAGCAACTGCGCCAGCAACTCGCCGCCCTCGAGACCCAGCGACAGCAGGCCCAGGCCGCGCTGGCCGAGTTGCTCGGCGAACAGCCCAGCGCCGAAGCCTGGCAACAGCATATGGATGCGCAACTGGAGCAGGCACGGGCGCTCGACGCCGATACCGCACAACACCTGCAGACGCTGCGCACCCAAGGCGTGCAGTTGGCCAGTGAGCTCAAGGCCAACGGCAATCGCCAGCAGGCACTGGAACAGGAACACCAGCAACTGCACGGCGACATCGCCCAATGGCGCGCCGAACACCCTGAACTGGACGACGTCGGCCTGGAGCGCCTGCTGGCCATCGATGAGGCCGCCGTCAGCGCGCTGCGCCAGCACCTGCAAGATGCCGACAAGGCCGTCGAGCAAGCGCAGGTGCTGTTGCACGAGCGCGAACAGCGTCTGCAACAGCACAGCGCCGAGTCCGCCGTCCAGGCTTCGGCCCAAGACCTGCAGCAGAGCCTTGGCGAACTGCGCGAGCAACTGGCCATCCACGAACAGCACTGCGCCGAGCTGCGTGCCCAGCAGGCCGACGACCAGCGCCGCCAACAGGCGCACCAGGCACTCGCCGAGGACATCGACAAGGCCCGTGGCGAGCGCCAGCGCTGGGGTCGGCTCAATGACCTGATCGGCTCGGCCTCAGGCGATGTGTTCCGCAAGATCGCCCAAGGCTACAACCTCGACCTGCTACTGCACCACGCCAACAACCAGTTGCGCCAGCTGGCCCGGCGCTACCGCCTCAAACGCGGCGGCAGCGCCCTCGGCCTGCTGGTGCTGGATACCGAGATGGGCGATGAACTGCGCTCGGTGCACTCGCTGTCGGGCGGCGAGACCTTCCTGGTCTCGCTGGCACTGGCCTTGGGGCTGGCATCGATGGCCTCCAGCACCCTGCGCATCGAATCGCTTTTCATCGACGAAGGCTTCGGCAGCCTGGACCCCGAGTCACTGCAACTGGCCATGGATGCGCTCGACGGCCTGCAGGCCCAGGGTCGCAAGGTCGCGGTGATTTCCCACGTGCAGGAAATGCATGAGCGTATTCCGGTACAGATCCAGGTGCGTCGCCAGGGCAACGGCCTGAGCGATGTCGAGGTCTGCGGGTGATTCTCTATTCGTTCCGCCGTTGCCCCTGGGCAATGCGTGCGCGCCTGGCCCTGCGCTATGCAGGTTGTGACGTGGAAATTCGCGAGGTGGCGCTCAAGGACAAGCCGGCCGAGCTGCTGGCTCTGTCGCCCAAGGGTACGGTGCCGGTGCTCGATACCGGGGAGCGGGTGCTGGAAGAAAGTCTGGATATCATGCGCTGGGCACTGGCGCATGACGATCCGCAGGACTGGCGGCTGCTGGCCGATCCGCTGGCGGCTGAACGAGGCGAGGCGTTAATCGCGCGCAATGACCGGGATTTCAAGGCACAGGTCAACCTGTACAAGTACGCCGAGCGCTACCCGGAGCATTCACGCGAACACTACCGCCAGCAGGCCGAGGCCTGGCTGGCGGAGCTCGAAGGCCTGCTCGAGAACAGGCCTTTCCTGCTGGCAGACCACCCAAGCCTGGCCGATGCCGCGTTGCTGCCACTGCTGCGCCAGTTCGCCGGGGTCGAACCTCACTGGTTCGCCGAGGCGGCTTATCCGCGGGTGCGGAGCTGGTTGCAGGGATGGCTGGACTCAAGCCTGTTCAAGGCAGTCATGGCTCGGTGAAACAACCTTTTCTGTGCCAGGTCGGACTTGTTTCCAGCCGTCCGGCGGCCTGAACCGATAGGGAATAAACCCATGTCAGTTCGGCACCGTCCAAGTTGACATGCCCATGACCTGTCATTTTTGCCAGTGGTCAATAACGCGCATAGCGCAGTAGATTCCTCGTAAACCGCATCAACATGCGGTGTTATCTGAGGATGGATCCGATGAAAAAACTACTCGCCAGCCTGGCACTTCTCGCTGCCACCAACGCTTGGGCAATGGATGCCAACGAAGAAGCCGGCCCATCACCCTCTGAATTTCCCACCGATTTCTTGGTGTATTCGGTGACTTGGCAACCCTCTTTCTGTGAAATGGAAAAACTCAGGAAGCCCCAGGACAAATGGGCTGCGGGTTGTGAGAACGCGCCACAGGCCTTCCTCACCCATGGAATCTGGCCTTACAGCAAAAGCATTGAGCCCAAGAACAATCGCCACCCACAATTCTGTGAGGCCCTGTCCAAATGTACGGGCAAGGAATGCACGATCTCCGACGAGCAGATGCAAGCAGTCCTGAAGATTCCCAAGCTGGCCAACATGGTCACGCAGCGACCAGAAGGTATGTTTCGCCATGAGTGGAGCAAGCATGGCAGTTGCTCGGGCCAGGAATTGCACAGCTATTTCGCGGACTTCGTGAATTTGCGCACCGTGGTGAAGTACGACCAATCCAAGTTCAATCAAATGATCGGGAAAGACACGCCTTTCGCCGAGATCAAATCCGCTTTCCCAGAGAACACCTCATTCCGCTGCTACCAAGAGCAGGGTAAGCAATACCTGCATGAAGTCTTCTACTTGATTGATCGCCAAGGAAACCCCTACAACGGCGAAAAGAACCTGCAAATCGGTGTCGCTTGCAACGACAAGGCACCTACCCATATTCCTGGCGGCAAGCCGCATGAAATCTGAAAGGTCTTTGCCAACGGCGAACACCTTTCACGCATTACTGGGCTGAACACCGCGTTGCTGCCATTGCTGCGCCAGTTCGCCGGGGTCGAACCTCAGTGGTTCGCCGAGGCGGCTTATCCGCGGGTGCGGAGCTGGTTGCAGGGATGGCTGGCATCGGACCTGTTCAAGGCGATCATGGTCCGCTGAAAAACCGATTGACCAGGTTCCTGTGGGAGTAGGCTTGCTCGCGAACACCGGCGGAGTCGGTGCCATGGCACCGTGGTGACTGCTTCGCCAGCAAGCCCGCTCCCACAAGAACCTGTCAGGGGTCGATCAGTTGCTGTGCTTGGCACTCAGGGCTGCGTGGAAGTGGGCACTCTGGCGCAGGTACTGCTCGGTGTAGCTGTGGGTTTCGGCAGCCTTGCTGCGGCTTTCCGACTGGGCATGGACCGGCAGCACGACGGAAGCGGAAATGGCGGAAGCGGCAATGACCGGGAAGAGATTGAAGTTCATCGGAGTGTCCTCGTCTTCGGTGTTTGACAGTGGCCCTCTTGGGCCTTGGGTCAAACTTACGCCGACGAGGCGCTTGGCTGAAATTCATTGCAGCAGTAGCGATTATCACGCCGATTGATAGTCAATCGAGAAACTTCAGGTCCGAAGGCGCGTCCTGGGGCAGTGTCTGCACCGTTTCGCCAAGCTTGCCAGTACGCGGATCGCAGCGCATGACCACGATCTGGTTGCTCTTCTGGTTGGCCACCAACAGGAAGTTGCCGCTTGGGTCCAGAGTGAATTCGCGTGGGTGATCGCCTTCCACCGAGCGACGCTGCAACAAGGTCAACTGACCGTCGTCCTTGCCCACGGCGTAGACCACGATCTGATTGGCGCTGCCGCGGTTGCTGACGTACAGGAAACGTCCGTCGGCGGACAAGTGCAGGCCACCCGCGGCCTTGGCGGCAGGATCGCTGCTGTCGGTCAACGGCAGGCGCTGACGCTCATGCAACGCACCGTCCAGAACATCGAAGGTCACCACCTCGGCACTCATTTCCAGCGTGAGGTAAGCATGCCGGCCCTTGGCATCGAACAGCAGGTGCCGTGGCCCGCTGCCTGGCGGCAAGCTGACGAATGCGGGTATCGCCGGGCTCAACGGCAGGTCGGCACTGGCGCCGTCGTAGCGGTAGATGAACACCTTGTCGGCCCCCAAGTCACTGGCATACAGGTGGCGGCCATCGGGCGACTGGACCACCGAATGCACATGAGCACCGGCCTGGCGCTCGGGGTTGACCTTGCTCGGGGCATGGCGCAACTGCTGTAGCGCCGCCTTGAGCTTGCCGTCACGCGCCACCGGGACCACCACCAGGCTACCGCCAGGATCGGGCGCCACGGCGTAATTGGCGACGAACAGGTAGCGCTGGTCGTGACTGAGGCTGGCGTGGGTCGGTTCGTCGCCCAGGCTGGCGACCTGGTTCAGCGGCGTGATCTCGCCATTGGCACTCACCGCGAAGCTGCTGAGGTGCCCCATGGGCGTTTCGTTCACCGTGAACAGTTGCCGCTGGTCGGCCGACAGCACCAGCCACGACGGGCTGACAGCCTTGACCACCTGCCGGGCTGGCGTGGCGATCTGACCACTGCGCGGGTCGAATTGATAACGGTAGATGCCTTGGCTGGCACCCTCGGTGTAACTGCCGACCAGCAAGGTGGCAGCCTGGGTGTGGATCGACAGGCTCATCAGACTAGCGGTCAGCAGGCGCTTCCAGGTCAGCTTCATCTTCGTCATCTTCCGGGGCGCGAAACGCACTCATCAAGACTAGACGGTGTTCTGCTTGGGCGTCGTGGAGCAACCAATCGTTCCCTTCTGCGCGGGCGGCAGCCATTTGCTCGGGGGTGAAACTCCAGCGGCGCAACTGGCGGCCGTCCATGCATTCAATCATGAGGCCGGAAGTGTCGCAGGTGAACTCGAAGGCGTGCAGGCCATCGATCAGGAGCATGTCGCAGGTTTGCAGGGCGGTCGCGAGAGGGGGCATGGGGGCACCTTGGGCTAGGAAGGTGGCCATTATATCTTCGGATCACTTCTTCGGATCACTGCAAGAAGCCTTGAAACCGTGCAGGAGCGGCCTTGCGCCGCTCCTGCACCAATAGCGTCGGTTTCCTCAATGGGCGAAGATCGAGCCACCCTCCTTGCCCACCATCTTCTCGGGCTTGATCAGGAACCGCGCCAGGGCCGGCAGCAGCCACAGCGCGCCGAACATGTTCCACAGCAGCATGAAGGTCAGCATCAGGCCCATGTCGGCCTGGAACTTGATCGCCGAGAAGATCCAGGTGCACACGCCGATCGCCAGGCACAGGCCAGTGAACAGCACCGCCTTGCCGGTGGAGCGCAGGGTCTCGTAATAGGCTTCCTGCAGCGGCAGGCCCGCGCGCAGGAAGCTTTCCAGGCGGCTGTAGATGTAGATGCCGTAGTCCACACCGATGCCCACGCCCAGGGCGACCACCGGCAGCGTCGCAACCTTCACGCCAATGCCCATGAACGCCATCAGGGCGTTGCCCAGCACCGAGGTCAGGACCAGCGGCAGGACGATGCACAAGGTGGCGGCGAAGGAGCGGAAGGTGATCATGCACATCACCGCCACGCAGATGTACACCAGGATCAGGATGGTCAGCTCGGCCGACTTGATCACCTCGTTGGTGGCCGCCTCGATGCCGGCGTTACCGGCCGCCATGAGGAACTGCAGGCCTTCCTTGTTGTGCGCATCGGCGAAGGTCTTGGCTGCAGCGGTGACGCGCTCGAGGGTCTCGGCCTTGTGGTCGTTGAGGAACACCAGCACCGGCGCCAGCGAGCAGTCGGCGTTGTACAGGCCATCGGCACGGGCGATGGAGTTGTTGAGGATGTCCGGGTTGCGCGAGAGGGTCTCCCACTTCAGGCTGCCCTCGTTCATGCCCTTGATCACCTGCTTGGACACGGTCACCAGGGAGATGGTCGACTGCACCCCCGGGGTGTTGTCCATGGTCCACATCAGTTCGTCGATCGGCGCCATGGTCGAGTGGATCGAGCAGCTCTCGGCCGGGGTCTTGACCATGATCACCAGTACATCCGAACTGGTCGAGTAGTTGTTGATGATGAAGCTGTTGTCCTGGTTGTAGCGCGAATCCGGACGCAGCTCCGGCGCGCCTTGGTCGAGGTCGCCGATCTTCAGGTTCTGGCTGTACCAGAGCCCGCCGGCAAAGGCGACCAGCGCGAGTGCGATCGACACCGGCGCCACCTTGGGGCTGGCGAAGTTCGACAACAGGCGCCAGAACGGATGCTCGCAGACCGCATCCTTCTTGCTGCGGGCGATGGCCTTCTGGCTGATGCCGACATAGCTGATCGCGACCGGCAGCAGGATCAGGTTGGTGAAGACGATCACCGCCACACCGATCGAGGCCCCGATGGCCAGCTCACGGATCACGCCAATGTCGATGATCAGCAGGGTAATGAAGCCCACTGCATCGGCGAGAATGGCGATCATCCCCGGCAGGAACAGCTGGCGGAAGGTGCGCCGCGCGGCGGTCAGGGCGTTGTCGGCATCGCTGGACTGCAAGGCGATACCGTTGATCTTCTGCACCCCGTGGGAAATGCCGATGGCGAAGATCAGGAACGGCACCAGCATCGAGTACGGATCGAGACCGAAGCCGACCGCGTGCATCAGCCCAAGCTGCCACACCACCGCCACCAGGGTGGTGATGAGCACGGCGATGGTGCTGCGGATGCACCAGGTGAACCAGTACAGCAACGCCCAGGTGATGACCAGCGCCACCCCGAAGAACATCGCCACCATCACCAGGCCGTCGATCAGGTCACCGACCTTCTTGGCGAAACCGACGATATGGATCTTCACGTTCGGGTTCTGCGCCTGGAACTTGTCGCGGATCTTCTCTTCCAGCTGGTGGGAGAATTTCTGGTAGTCCAGCTTGGTCAGCTTGCCCGGGTCCTGCGGGTCGGGGAAGTTTTCCAGCAGCGGAATGTCGACGATGCTCGACTTGAAGTTGTTGGCCACCAGCCGCCCGACCTGGCCAGACTTGAGCACGTTGTCACGCAAGGTGTCGAGGCTGTCCTGCGAGCCGTTGTAGGTGTTGGGGATGATTTCGCCGCCGGAGAAACCTTCCTCGGTCACTTCGCTCCAGCGCACGCTCGGGCTCCACAGCGACTTCAACCCGGCACGGTCGACGCCGGGGATGTAGAACACTTCGTCGTGGATCTGGCGCAGGGTCTCCATGTAGTCCTTGTCGAAGATGTCGCCATTGACCGCCTCGACCGAGATGCGCACGGTGTTGCCGAGGTTGGCCAGGTCATTGCGGTGCTCCATCATCTGTTCGATGAACGGATGCTGCAGCGGGATCATCTTCTCGAAGCTGGTGGAGGGGCGAATCTGCGTGGCCTGCCAGAACAGGAAGATGCTCACCAGCACGCACAGGGCGATGACCACGGGGCGGTTGTTGAAGATCAGCCGCTCGAGCAGGGTGGCCTTGTCCTTGTGGTGGGGCATGTTGAAATTCTCCGGACGGGTCATGGCCGAGCCTCCTCGGCGCCTTCAGCAGTGGCCAGGTGTATGCCACCCTGCCCCACCAGCAGCAGGCCGCCATCGGCCAGGCCGCTGACACCGGCCAGCGCGATGCGGTCGGCGCGGTTGTACACCGTGAACGTCTGGCCATCGTCGCGGCTGCGCAGCACGCTGCCACCATTGCCGACCACGACGAGGCTGCCATCTTCGAGAAGCGTAGCGTTTGCCAGGCCGAATTCGAGCGGACCCCGCCCGGCCTCCAGCGGGATGGCTTGCCAGGTGTCGCCAAAGTCGGTGGAGCGCAACAGGTTGCCGCGCAGTCCGTAGGCCAGCAGCGTGCGCGCTTGCCCGGTGCCGGTCACGCCGAACAGCGAGCCCTCGTAGGGGCTTTCGACATGCGACCAGGTCTGGCCGTCGTCGCTGGAGCGGAACATGCTGCCCTGCTCGCCCACGATGAACAGGCCGGCATCCTTCACCTGGGTGATGCCATTGAGGTGCAACTGGTCGGGGTTGTCGAGACGCTCGGCGACGTCCTGCCAGTTCTGCCCACCGTCGGTGGTTTCCAGCAGCGCGCCATAGGCGCCGACGGCGAAGCCGTGCTGGGCATCGATGAAACGCACATCGAGCAGCGGGGCTTCACGGGAGAGGTCTTCGAACTGCTTGCTCCAGGTCGCACCGCCGTCGCTGCTGGCGAGAATCTGCGCGTCATGACCGACCGCCCAGCCACGCTTGTCGTCGAGGAAGAACACGGCAGTGAGCAGTTGTCGGGTGGGTACCCGGGCCTGGGTCCAGGTCTTGCCCTGGTCGTCGGAGAACAGGATATGGCCGCGATCGCCGACCACCACCAGGCGTTTGCCGGCGTGTACGGCGTCGATCAGCAGGCTCTGGCTGGCCTTGGCCGATTCCACCGAGTATTCAGCGACGGCCGCGGCCTGTGCGGTGCCTGTCCATGTGCCCAGCGCCAGTAACGCGCTGGCCGTCAACGCCAAGGCTCCGCGCCTGGCATCCGCCTTCAGCCATTCCCTCATGACCGCCCCCTGTTGTGTTCTTGTAGTGGGTCAATGCCTTGCAGGTACTGCGAAAACCCTTGATCCAGAGCCCTGCAATAGCTTTGGGCCATCCTATCGGGGAAGATCGCGCGAACACAACGGGCGGGACGTTATGTTTTGTTAACCGCCAAAAAGCATCGCGGGCAAGCCCGCTCCCTGATCCTTGTGGGAGCGGGCTTGCCCGCGAATCGGCCAGCCCGGTTTAAAAATGAATCAAGCCAGGCTCTTGCTCACCACTTCATACACATCACTGGACAGCGCACCGGAGGCGAGGATTCGCTCGAGCTCGCCCTTCATGAGCGCCTGACGCGCAGCATCGTACTTGCGCCAGCGGGTCAACGGCGCCAGTTGGCGCGAGGCGATCTGCGGATTGAGCGCGTTGAGCTCGATCACAAGGTCCGCCAGGAAGCGATAACCCGAGCCGTCGGCGGCATGGAAGTTGACCAGGTTCTGCCCGGCAAAGGCGCCGACCAGCGCACGCACCTTGTTCGGGTTCTTCAGGGTGAAGGCCGGGTGCTGCATCAGCGCCTTGACCCGCGCCAGCCCGCCCGGCAGGCTGCTTGCCGCCTGCACGCTGAACCACTGGTCCATGACCAGGGGGTTGTCCTTGAAGTGCTCGGCGAAGGCCTCCAGCGCCTTGGCGCGCTCGGCTTCGAACGGCGAATTGACCAGCACGGCCAGCGCGGTCAGGCGCTCGGTCATGTTGTCGGCGTGCTCGAACTGCTCCAGCGTAGCCTCCAGCACCTGCGCCTTGCCGCTGAGCATCAGGTACGACAGCGCGATGTTCTGCAGGCTGCGGCGGGCGAAGTGCTCGGCTGCAGCTACATAAGCGGTGTTGCGCGACACTTCGCGGTTGGCCTGGTAGCGCGCCCACAGCGCATCGAACAGCTGCTCGGCGATCTGCTTGCGGGCGAACTCGCGGGCCGCATGAATCGCGTCGACATCCGCCACCTGGCTGATTTCGGTGAGGTAGGCCTCGCCTGGCAGCGACAGCATTTCGGCGACCATGGCCGGGTCCAGCGACTCGTTGGCCAGTACCGTACCCAGGGCAGTGATCAGCCGAGGGTCGAGTTTCAGCGCTTCGCCGCGCTGATGCTGGCCGATCAGCTCCTGCAGCACCTGCACGGCCAGCTGCTGGCCCGCTTCCCAGCGGTTGAAGCCATCGCTGTCGTGCTGCATGAGGAACATCAGCTGGTCGCGGTCATAGGGGAAGCTCAGCTTGACCGGTGCACTGAAGCCACGCAGCAACGACGGCAGCGGCTTGGCGACGATGCCCTGGAAGGTGAAGGTCTGCTCGGCTTCGGTCACCGAAAGTACGCGTTGGGTCGCGGCGTTGGCAGCCGCTTCACCGGCCAGTTGCAGCGGCAGGTCATTGCCCTCGGCATCGAGCAGGCCCAATGCTACCGGGATCACGAACGGCAGTTTGTCGAGCTTGTCCGGCGTCTGCGGGCAGCTCTGGCGGAAGGTCAGGCTGTAGGTCTGCGCCGCGCCATCATAGGCTTCGCTGACCTCGAGGCGCGGCGTGCCGGCCTGGCTGTACCAGCGCTTGAACTGGGTCAGGTCGACGCCGTTGGCGTCTTCCATGGCCTTGATGAAGTCGTCGGTAGTCACCGCCTGGCCATCGTGACGCTCGAAGTACAGGTCGCTGCCCTTGCGGAAGCCCTCGGCGCCCAGCAGGGTACGGACCATGCCAACCACTTCGGCGCCCTTTTCGTACACGGTCAGGGTGTAGAAGTTGGAGATCTCGATGAAGCTGTCCGGGCGCACCGGATGGGCCATGGGGCCGGCGTCTTCGGCGAACTGGTGGGTGCGCAGGTAGGCGACGTCCTCGATGCGCTTGACCGTGCGCGAGTTCATGTCGGCGCTGAACTCGGCGTCGCGGAACACCGTGAAGCCTTCCTTGAGCGACAGCTGGAACCAGTCGCGGCAGGTCACGCGGTTGCCCGACCAGTTGTGGAAGTACTCATGGGCGACCACCCCTTCGACGCGCTGGTGGGCAGCATCGGTGGCGGTTTCGGCGCGGGCCAGCACGCAACTGGAGTTGAAGATGTTCAGGCCCTTGTTTTCCATGGCGCCCATGTTGAAGTCGTTGACCGCGACGATCATGAAGATGTCCAGGTCGTACTCACGGCCGTAGACCTCCTCGTCCCAGCGCATGGACTTCTTCAGGCTGACCATCGCGTGGTCGCACTTGTCGATGTTCTCGGGCTCGACGTAGATGCGCAGGGTCACATCGCGACCCGACTGGCGGGTGAAGCTGTCCTCGACGCACCAGAGATCGCCCGCCACCAGCGCGAACAGGTAGGCCGGCTTCTTGAACGGGTCTTCCCAGGTTGCCCAGTGGCGGCCGTCTTCTGCCGGGCCGCTGCCGACCGGGTTGCCGTTGGACAGCAACACCGGGTAGCGGTGCTGCTCGGCGATCACCGTGGTGGTGAAGGTGCTCATCACATCCGGGCGGTCGAGGTAGTAGGTGATCTTGCGGAAACCTTCGGCTTCGCACTGGGTGCAGAACATCTTGCCGGACTTGTACAGGCCTTCCAGCGCGGTGTTGCTTTCCGGATGGATCTTCACGCTGGTGTCGAGGGTGAAGCGCTCAGATTTGGGGTGGAGGGTCAGGCTGCTGTCATCGAGCTGGTACTCATCGGCGTGCAGCTCCTGGTCGTCCAGCGAGGCGCGCTGCAGCGCCAGTTGCTGGCCATCGAGCACCAGTGGCGGCAAGCCGGCACCGCGCTCGGGGTTGCGGCGCATGACCAGTTGCGCATGGACCAGGGTGTGGTCCTCGAACAGCTCGAAGGTCAGGTGCGTCTCGTCGATCAGATACTCGGGCGCCTGATAGTCCTTGAGGTAGATCACTTGCGGTTGTTCGGTACGCATGGTGACGATCCTTTTACTGGAGCACGGCCAGCTGGTAGGCCGTGTACTTGCGAATATTGATCACGCCGGTGTCGAAGATCAGGTACTGGCCCTTGATGCCCAGCAGCGTGCCTTCCACCACCGGGTCCTTGTCCAGGTTGAAGCTGACGATCTTCTTCGGGTAGGCCTGGACCGGGTAGCGCATCTCGACCACTTCGGCATCGGGCAGTGGCTGGATCGCCTGCAGGCCGAAGCGGCCTTGCAGCTCGCGCAAGCCTTCGGCGCAGGCATCGAAGATCTGCTCGCGCACCGCGACCAGGTCCAGCGCTTCGGCATCGCCCTTGAGCAGGGTGCGCCAGTTGGTGCGATCCGGTACCTGGCTGCGCAACAGGTCTTCGACCAGGCCCGACTGTTGGCGGGTGGCCACGCGCATGATCGGCAGTGCCTGGCTGGCGCCCTGGTCGAGCCAGCGGGTGGGCAATTGCGTGGCACGGGTGATTCCCACCTTGATGCCCGACGAGTTGGCCAGGTACACCACATGGTCGGTCATGCAGAACTGCTCGCCCCACGACGGCTCGCGGCAGGTGCCGGCATCGTAGTGGCAACGTTCCGGGGCCATGATGCACACATCGCACTGGGCCAGTTTGGTCATGCAGGGGTAGCAGTAGCCCTGGCTGAAACTGGTCTTGGTGCGCTTGCCGCAATGGGTGCAGTGGATCGCACCGAGGTATTCCAGACGCAGCGACTGGCCGATCAACGGGTTGACCGGCACCTGCTCTTCACCGAGGCGAAAGCTGTACTGCACGACCGGTGCTTCGAGACGCACCGCCATCTTGCTCAAGGAGCCACGAGCGAGTTCGATCAATGTACCGAGTCCGACTTGAACAGAATGTTGGGGATCGGCGCGGATTTGGAGGCGCATTCCTGCGGCCCCATGTAGCCGGTGCGCTCTTCCTCGGGCAGGTTCTGGATTTCCCAGGCGATCACTGCCTGCAGCGACAGCTCCTTCTGCTCGGCGGTGAGCTTGCGGCCATCGGACCATTTGCCGAGTTCCACCGCCGTCTTCAGGCTCTGGTAGATCTCGGGGGTGATGTTTTCGATCATTTGCGCGAAAGTGGACATGAGCGTCTCCTAAATCAAGCCGACAGTTTACGCCGGGCCAGCAGCCCACCCAAGAGGCCTGTCAGGCATCCGATGAGCAACCCGCCGACATGGGCGGCATTGGCGATCTGGCCGAAGCCGAGCTGGCCGACCACGCCACTCAGGCAGATCACCAGCCAGATGAGCATCATCACCAGCACGCCGCGGGGCAGGCTGAACAAGGGGTTGGGCGCCAGCCACTGGTAGAGCCAGAGGTAACCGAGCAAGCCGTAGAGCACTCCGGACAGGCCACCGAACAGGTTTGGGCCGCCGATGAAATGCTGGGCCAGGTTCGACACCAGGCTGTACACCAGGGTCAGCGCCAGCAACGCCCAAGGCCCTTGGCGCAACTCGATGCGCCGCCCCAGCTCCCAGTACCACAGCCCGTTCATGGCCAGGTGCAGGACGCCGAAGTGCAGCAGCATGGGCGACACCAGGCGCCACCACTGGCCTTCACCCAGGCTTTGGGCCAGCGGCACGAAGTAGAGGTAGTCGCCCTGTACCTGGTAGTCCTGGAAGGTGAACCAGCTCAGGGTCGAAAGGTTTTCGCCAAGGCCGGTCAAGCCGACCACGGCAATGCACAGCAGCAGGATCGCAGCGGTGACCTTGCAGGCGCGCAACTGCTCCTTCAGCGGGGGCCGGGTCGGCTCGCTCGCGGGCGTTTGCGCACCCACGAGCGAATCCGCATCGGCATTGCCGTCAGGGTAGCGGCGATAGAGCTCGAGCACCTGCGCGGCCATGGCGGGCGGCACCCAGAGCACTTGCTCACTGCCCTCCTCGACTACCCGGTGCGGCACCTCGAGGCGCCGCAACAAGGTGACGAAGCCACTGAGGTCGACACCCAGCGGCAGACGCATCACTTCGATCACGTTCATTGGCTGGCCTGCGGTCGGTCGACATCGACCCAGACGAACTTGTGCGGGTCGATGCGGGTTTCGTCGTCCAGCCGGTAGGCGGCCAGCTTGCCGTAGAGCACCGCGCTGTAGTCCAGGCAGGCCAGGTTGGCGCGGATCGGCGCGGGGTGGCCGCTGCGCCAGTAATGACCGACGAACAGCAGTGGTTCATCCTCCGAATAACGCAGCAGCGCGTTCTTCTGGCTGTGGCTGAGCGGCGCGCGGGCCACTTCCTCGGGCAGCGCATCGGGCTGGAACACGATGTCGCCATAGGTTTGCGGGTCTTCCTCCCAGAATTTGGTGCGGAAGAAGGCGCGGGTCAGGCCGTCGCCGCCGGTCAGCGTGAGGCCGTCTGGCAGGCGCATGTCGGTGCCGCGCAGCAGGCGGTTGCACACGGTCGAGGCAAAGCTTCCCGAGACCGCAGAGGCCTGCACGAAGTGCTCGTCGATACGGCCGTTCGGGTATTGGGCGCGCAGTTGTGCGATCAGTTGGTGGTCCCAGCAGGCATGCACCAGGCGGAAACGCCCGGCGTCGACGAACAGCGGCAGGGTGTAGAACCACTGGATGAAATCATGCCAGTCGCCGGGATGCTGGGCGAATTGGGTGAGGGTCTCGTCGATCAGGCGGGCATGACGCGGCGTGTGCTCGCGCACGAAGGCCTTGCCGCTGCCGGGAAGCGCCGGCGTGACCCAGCCCAGGGCGTTGTACTCGTGATTGCCCATGATGCAGTGGGCCTGGCCGGCTTCGACCATGTCATGGACGATGTGCAGCGCCTCGCGGATGCGCGGGCCTCGATCGACGATGTCGCCGAGGAACAGTGCCTGGCGCCGCGCATGGCGCCAGACACCACCCGTGCGCGTGTAGCCAAGGGTGTCGAGCAGGCGTTCGAGGGTCAACGCACAACCGTGAACGTCGCCGATGATGTCGAAACTGCGTGCCGGATCGAGCATCAGTCGTCCCTGCCCCCCAGACGACTGCCCCAGCCAAGCTTGGTGCGGCAGACTTCGTAGTAGTTATGATCCAGCGGATGGATCAAGCGCAGCTTCTGTGGCTTCTTGCTCACCGTGATGGTGTCGCCTGGAGCGCAGGTGAAGTGGTTCTGCCCGTCGCAGGAGACCTGCGGGTAGATCTGCAGGTCCTTGGCGACCACGATCTTCAGCTCGCTGTTGCCATCGACCACGATCGGCCGGCCAGACAGGGTGTGCGGGTACATCGGCACGATGACGATGGCATCGAGCTTGGGGTGCATGATCGGGCCGCCGGCCGACAGCGCGTAGGCGGTGGAGCCCGTGGGCGTGGCGACGATCAGGCCGTCGGCCTTCTGGCTGCAGACGAACTGGCCGTCGATGTAGATCTCGAACTCGATCATCCGCGTCGACTTGCCCGGGTGCAGCACCACATCGTTGAGCGCGTCGCCCTGGCCAATGGCTTCGTTGTGGCGGCGAACCTCGGCCTGTAGCAGGAAGCGGTTCTCGACCAGATAGTGGCCGTCGAGCACCTCGGCGACCTTGGTTTCCAGCTCGTCGGGGCGAATGTCGGTGAGAAAGCCCAGGTTGCCGCGGTTGATACCCAGCACCGGGATGTTGTGCCGGGCCAGCGCTCGGGCGGCGCCCAACAGGCTGCCGTCGCCACCGACGACGATGACCAGGTCGCAGACCTCGCCCAGCAGCTTGCGCGTGGAGGTCTGCAGGCCGTGGCCGGGCAGCACTTCGGCGATAGTGTCCTCGAGGATCACGTGCAGGTGGCGCTCGAGCAGGAACTTCTTCAGTCGGCGAATGGTGTCGAGCACCTGCGAGCTACCGAGGCGTCCGATGATACCGATATTGCGAAATTGCTCCATGGGGCTCCTGCAAGGCTCTGCGGCGGGTGACAATGCCTGGATTATGGGCGAAACGACCGGCCAGCGGCAAACCGGCTATGCTCGCAGGATGACGCCCTTCACCGACCTCCATGCCCTGCCCCGCCAGCTACGCCACCCTGGCGTGCGCGATCTGGCGTGGACGCTGCTGTCGCCGCCGCTGCTGAGCGAACCACCCTGCCCGCAACGCCATCCGCTGGCGGCCAGCGGCTGGGCGGACGATCCCGGGCAGTTGCGCGACTGGCTGCTCGCCCTCGACCGCGATCCGCAGCCCTTGCAGGCGTGGCTGGCGCGCCTCACCAGCCGGCGCTTGGGGCTGTACTACGAAAGCCTCTGGCAATTCGCCCTGCAGCAGGCACCCGGCGTCGAGCTGCTGGCCGCCAACCTGGCAATCCGCCAGGGCCGGCAAACCTTGGGTGAGCTGGATATCCTGCTGCGCGATCGCACGGGCGACCATCACCTGGAACTGGCGATCAAGCTCTACCTCGGGCCGGATCAGGCTGATGCCCGCGACCCGGCGCAGTGGCTGGGTCCAGGTTGCCACGACCGGCTTGGCAGCAAGCTGGCGCATCTGGTCGCACATCAACTGCCGATCTCGGCTCGGGCCGAAAGCCGCGAAGCCCTGAATCAACTGCAGGTGGGCGATGTGCAGTCGCACCTGTGGCTGGGCGGCTATCTTTTTCATCCATGGCCGGGACAAACCACATCCCCCTTCGGGGCCAACCCTGCGCACCTGCGCGGGCGCTGGCTGCATCGACGCGAGTGGGCGCAGTATGCCAGCGCTCACCCGACGGCACTCTGGCAACCGCTGCAACGCCATGCCTGGCTGGCACCTGCACGGGTCGAGGCTGGGGATCGCTGGGGGGCGGCGGGTTTTGCAGCCTGGCTGTGGCGCCTGGAGGAAGGAGCCGCGGCACAATTGCTGGTGAGGTTGGAGGAGGATGGTGAAGGCGCCTGGCAAGAGGCGGAGCGAGTGTTTCTGGTGCGTGACAGCTGGCCAAACTTATCGGGATGACCGAGAACCAGTGCTCGAGAAAATGCCGTTCCGAGCCCAAAAATCATCGAAACAACCGACCTGAAACAACGAAAAATTACCAATCGACGCGCTAAAGTCCACACCAGGCGCCAGCAAGAGCGCCCACCCAACCTGATGACGAGGACCGACCATGGTTTCATCCACTCCCGAGCCCCACTATGCGCGCCTGTCCATCACCCTGCACTGGTTGATGCTGGTGCTGCTCGCCGCCGTCTATGCCTGCATCGAGCTACGCGGGCTGTTCCCCAAGGACAGTGCCGAGCGCGATCTGATGAAGAGCCTGCACTTCATGCTCGGGCTCACAGTGTTCGTGCTGGTATGGCTACGCCTGGCCATGCGCCTGACACGCCCGACACCGCCTATCGTGCCCAAGCCACCCGCCTGGCAGACCGGCCTCTCCCATCTGGTTCACGTGCTGCTTTACCTGCTGATGATCGGCATGCCATTGGCCGGCTGGCTGATCCTCAGCGCTGCGGGCAAGCCGATACCATTCTTTGGGCTGGAGCTGCCTGCACTGATCGGCCAGGATCCGGACCAAGCGAAGTTCATCAAGGGCTGGCATGAACGCATCGGCACCTGGGGCTACTGGCTGATCGGGCTGCATGCCATTGCCGGGCTTTACCACCACTACATACGCCGGGACAACACACTGCTGCGCATGCTGCCCTACAAGTAACCGCGCCGCCCCTGCAGGCCACCGGTATGAACGAAGATCAGGCGGGTGCCGGGCGAAAATCGCCCGGCCTCGACCTGCTCACGCAGGGCCAGCAGCGCCTTCCCCGTGTAGATCGCCTCGAGCGGCAGACCGCTGTAACGCTCGCTGTCTGCAATGAATGCCAGCAACGCCTCATCGCGCCGGGCGAATCCAGCGCGGCTGGCGTCGTGCAGGCAATAGCCAGCTGTACCCGCCAACTGCGCAATGCCCTGCTCCACACCATGGTCGCGCGGCACCGCCAGGGCGCCATGCACCGGATGCGCGCCCTGCTCGGCCAGCACCAGGCCTGCCAGCGTGGTGCCGGTGCCCACCGCCAGCCACCAGGCGTGGTAATCGTCCCAACCGATAGACGCCAGTTGCGCCCGCGCCTGCTCGACGATCTGCCCACACCCCAAGGCGCCCTCCACGCCGCCCCCTCCCTCGGGGATGCAATGCCAGCCTGGATAGCGCGCCTGCCAGGGTTGCCAGAAGCCCTGCTCATTTCGCGCCCGGTAACCACCGTAGCCCAACCAGTGCAAGGTCATGCCCAGCGCCTCCAGGTCACGGACGGTCGGGGTGTCTTGCCGCTGACCACGCAACAACCCAGCGGTGGCGAAGCCGAAGCGCCTGCCCGCAGCGGCCAAGGCATGCAAATGATTGGAGTGGTTGCCGCCCAGGCTGATCAAGCCGGGTGCACCTGCCTTCTGGGCAGCACGCAGGTGGTGCTGCAGCTTGAACCACTTGTTGCCACTGACCAGTGGGTCGATCAGGTCCAGGCGCAATACTGCGCACGCCACGCCAGCCTGCACCAGCCAGGGCAGGTGCAGGCTTTGCAGGGGCGCGGCGGTGGAGCCGGGAAATCCATCGAACATCTGCAGCATCCCGAAAAACCTGCACGTTAGCAGGTCAACGGCGCCCCGTCTTCCAACTGTGGGCATTGCCGGTATCGATGAAGTCCTCCAGCGGCGTCAGCAGTGCAGAGACGCGTTTCACCCATGCTGATACCGAAATTTCGGGACGCACACCGTTGTCCTGTAGTTCGAAGATATACATCTTCGCTTCGGTCAAGGCCTTATCGATCGCACTGGCCCGATGCCGCACGGAATTGAGCAGATCGGGGCCGGTCACCCTGGATATCTCGCGCATGTACGCGGTGAAACCCGGGTCGGAGAACTTCGGGCGATAGCCAAGCTTCTGGCTCTCGCTGAAACGCTTGGACATTTCACGCAACACCGCATCGAGCAACGGGTTGCCCTTGAGCGAGGCGAAATGGCTGTTGTTGGGGCCGTAGAGCTGCAGGGTCATGTTGCTCACCACCCCGCCTACCGCCAGTTGCCCGGGCTGCAGCATGAAGCCTGGCAGCGGGCTGAGCAGTACATCGTCCATGTCCATGTACACACCGCCCAGTTCGTGTATCAACCTGTAGCGCAAGGCGTCGCAGGCCGCTGCGTAGTTACGGGTTTCCGGCTGCAGGAAGAACTTGAACACTTCGCCCTGCGGGCTATCTTCGAAAGGTTTGAAGAACACCTCCTGCCTCACCGCCGTGCAGGTCGCTCCCGGGTAGCGCGAGCGCAGCTTGCGCAACTGCACCACATTGCCCAACCCCCACCTACTGAGGCCCAGGAAGTGCAGATGCAATTTGTAACCGCCCTGTTGTGCCATCTCGATGTTGGCCTTGAGCGTCGCGTCGTGCGCCTCTATCAGAGCGTCTGCACTTCCGATCCAGATCTGGTGGATATCCTTGGGCAGCGGCTCCAGCCCACTGCTCGGCGGCTGCTCCGGCAGCACTGGCCGCTGGGGACACTCCAGCTCCAGACGCGCCTGCTGGCGCACCATTCGAGACGCCTTCGGGCCAGGATCGGCAGCGCCCACATAGCGGCTTGTCTGTTCATCCCACCGGTAGTACAAGCGTTTGGACGACGAGTACCAACAGCAGTACTCCAGATCGAACATCACCTTCAGTTCCTGGGCGCCGTCCATGATGCGGAAAACCCGGCCACTGCCATCGGCGCTTTCACTGACCCCACGCAGCGCGTTCACCGGCATCGTCCGAACCGGCAGTGGCTGGTCCATCCCCCCCAGCAGCCCCGGACGGCGCACGATCAGCCAGTCACCTGTGCGCGGATCACGTTCGATCCTCGGATCGGGATTGGAAAACAGCGAGCGGCTCTGAATGTCGCCGCCTGATCCGATATGGAAACTCGAGGTCCGTTGCAGCGGGTCACGCACCTCATAGACAGGGTAGTAACAGCCCTGCAAAGACACGTTCAACCGGCCGTCGAAGACCAGCAACCCCTGCCGCGGCCCCTCAGAAATGGCAAAGGGTGAGCCCTGTGGCTTGGGCGCCTCGCTGATCGCAGCGACCGTCCGCGTACCACTGCCTCCCGCCAGGCGCAGCGGCACTCCCGAGGCGACGGGTGCCCTGAACCTGTAGAACTTGGCATTGGCCAGTCCGCTCAGGCTGCTCAAGAACTCGATGGCATAGGCTCCGGCCTGCTCACGCTCCCCACTGGCCAGCGCCGCGTAACTGTTGAACAGGTAATAACCAAGCTCTGCGAGGTCGAGCATGGTCATGACCCGCGCGGGAATCAACGTACTCAACACGCGGAACACGGTGACAGCGATGTCCAGCCCACGCTCCAGTCGCAACTCGGCATCGGATACCGCCAGGCTGTTACCTTCGGCCAGCAGATAAGCGATCCGATAATCGAAAACAGCCATGCCCACCGATTGGCTGAGGGTTTGCGTGTCCAGGTCTGCGCCGGCCTTGCCATCCGCGATGCGAAGCAACAAAGGAAAGGCCTGCCCAAGCTGATGACGCCCGAACCGCGACACCCAGTACTCGGTGCTTGCGCTCCACTGCGCCGGATCTCGGATGCCTTCGAGCTCACGGGTCATCACGGCGCGCAGGGTACTGCGGGAGCTGTGGCGCCTGAACGGCTTGCCGGACGGATGGCCGGGGGTGTAGCAAACCAGCGACGACTCGCCGGTTTCATGGAAGATCAGCACGTCACGCAAAGAGTTGCCACCCAGCTTGAGTACTTGCAACTCAGCGCGTTGTCCTTCGCGTAGAGGCCGCTTGCCAGGCGATGGATGATCCAGAACATCCTGGATAGCCTGATACCCGGAATCGTCCAGATCACCCGTGGCATGGGCCAGAAACGCATCGAGCCGCAGGCGTTTCTCGAACAGGGCTGTCGCGGCATCGCGGCGCCGTTGGTGCAGATCCTTGGTCTCGCCAGCAGCGGGTGTCGTCAACGCCTTGTTGATTGCTTGCTGATAGTGCTTCTGCAGGTCCAGTCGACGGCTCAGGGCCGTCAGCCGCGTGCTGGAGAGATAGCGCGACTGTGCCTGCGTCACGCCACTGAAACCGACCGTCCAACTGGCGTCGGCCCTGGCGTCCATGCGCATGGCAATGTATTCGACCAGCGAGCACTCGCTCTGCACGCTTTGCGACTGTGCAAGATCAGGGGTGACACCCGGTGCAAGTTCCACCTCCGGCAATTCAGGGCTGTACTCAACGATTTCGATCTCGACGGTGACTGCCCGGGGGTCCAGATCCTGCCCTTCCTCGCGCAACTCGGCGCGGATCCGATCACGGGCGAAATCCTCGAACGCGGGCAACTCCTTCCAATAGCCTTCGGCGAGGCTCTGCTGCCGGGCAATGTCGAGCAACATACCATCCAGTACCTTCTGCTGCGCTTGAGCGAGGTTGCGCAGCCCTTCCGGCAACTGTGCCCGCAGCAATTGGCGCTCGGCTTCGAACGCTAGCAACACCCGC
Organism: Pseudomonas wayambapalatensis; assembly: GCA_014268975.2. Lineage (GTDB taxonomy): Bacteria > Pseudomonadota > Gammaproteobacteria > Pseudomonadales > Pseudomonadaceae > Aquipseudomonas > Aquipseudomonas wayambapalatensis. The sequence goes on from CP077096.1 coordinate 4,039,686, forward strand.
GTGGAGCGTGCGCGTGACACATCCAGACCATTGCGGTCATCCCATACACCAGAATGTTCGCTGGTCGCGCTGGCATACCAGGTGTCACGTTGCTGTTTGGCCAGATGCTCGAACGGATTGCCCTCGATCAACCCGGCTCGTACCTCGAAGCTTGCACCTTCACGCTCCCACTCCTCGAGCAAGTCCCGTTGCGCCTGCGGTGTCAGGCGCATCAACAAGGCCAGGCCCCAGGCGCGGTCCTCCAACAGCGCCTTGCGCACCTCATCCAGGGTGGCCTGGAGGTTGTCGTGACGAAGGACAAACCCAAGATATCCGCTGCAATACAACACAGCTTCGCCGGTCAGGGCCTGCCGCTCGGTCACATAGGAAAGTGCCGGATCGTAGCCGGCCGGGGTTTCGGTGAGAACCAGCATACCTGGCAGGGAGAAGGACTTTGCCGCGCCACCGGTGTGGACTGTCAGGTCGTAGACGCCACGTGCCAGGCTGCGGTCGGAGAAACGAGGGTGTTCGACGATGTCTTCGATCAGTGCCCTGGCTTCGGCAGTGAGCGTTCCGACGCTCTCCAGCAGCTGTACATCGTCCGCCAGGCTCGAGCGCACCTGCTGCTCCATGGCCAATTTTCGAGGAGCCGAAGACAACTGCGGGGGCACCTCCCAGTAGGTTTGCGCATCGTCCTCGAAACGGCTGAGCACAGCCTTGGCGTCGATAAGCTGCAAGGCGTCGAGCACCTGCTTCAGGGTCACGTCAACGAGCAGATCATCTTCGGCCAGCGAACTGGCGCTCGACGAAAGCACCGCCTGCGCCGGATCGAAGAGGTCGGCTTTCGTCTGTCCCAATCGTGCGGATTCGACCAAGGTTGTCAGGGCATGCGCATGGGCAAGCGAGCGTTCAGCAGCGCCATCGCCGCCGGTGAATTGCAACAGGTGCGGCGTACGCGCCAGCAGGCCCGGCAAGTGCTCCTCGAACAACGCGAGGGCTGCTGCCCGAAGCGTGGGCAGCGTGTCGATTTCAGGTAGTTGATCAGGCAGTTCGGCGGTAAGCGGCTGGGGCTGCGAGGTACTGGTCATGGCGGCAATCTCTCTGAAAACCGAGAGGTTGCCGCCACCGTGCGAACAAACGGTACTAACTATGTCTGCCTAGAGTTCTGCCGCCAGGCGCGACCCCTGGTTGATCGCACGCTTGGCATCGAGCTCGGCGGCGACATCCGCACCACCGATCAGGTGCACCGATTGCCCGTTCGCCAGCAGCCCCTCATACAGCTCGCGCTTGGGCTCCTGGCCGGCGCATATCACCACGTTGTCCACCGCCAGCAGCTGCGGTTCGCCTTCGCCAATGCGCACATGCAGACCAGCGTCATCGATCTTCAGGTAATCGACGCTGTTGAGCATCTGCACCTGCTTGTTCTTCAGGCCCGTGCGGTGAATCCAGCCAGTGGTCTTGCCCAGGCCGTCGCCGACCTTGGTTTTCTTGCGCTGCAGCAGATAGACCTGGCGTGCCGGGGCATGGGGCTCAGGCTTGACCCCCGCGATACCGCCGCGGGCTTCAAGGTGGGTATCGATACCCCACTCCTTCCAGAACGCCGCACGATCCTGGCTGGTCGCAACACCCTTGTGCACCAGGTACTCGCTGACGTCGAAACCGATACCTCCGGCACCGATCACGGCAACTCGCTCCCCTACTGGCTTGCGCTCGAGCAGCACGTCGAGGTAGCTCAGCACCTTGGCATGCTCGACGCCGGGGATGGCCGGCGTACGCGGGGTGATGCCGGTCGCCAGGATGATCTCGTCGAAGCCGCCCGCCGTCAGGTCGTCGACACCGACACGGGTGTTCAGGCGCAACGTCACGCCGCTGCTCTTCACTTTGTTGGCGAAGTAGCGCAGGGTCTCGAAGAACTCTTCCTTGCCGGGCACGCGCTTGGCCACGTTGAACTGCCCGCCGATCTCGGCGCTGGCATCGAACAGGGTCACCTCGTGCCCACGTTCGGCGGCGACCGTCGCCGCGGCGAGGCCAGCAGGCCCTGCGCCGACCACGGCGATGCGTTTCACCGCACGTACCGGCAGGTAGTTGAGCTCGGTCTCGTGGCAGGCACGCGGGTTGACCAGGCAACTGGTCAACTTGCCGCCGAAGGTGTGGTCGAGGCAGGCCTGGTTGCAGCCGATGCAGGTGTTGATCTCGTCCGCGCGGCCCTCGGCGGCCTTGTTGACGAAGTCAGGGTCGGCAAGGAAAGGCCGAGCCATCGACACCATGTCGGCATCGCCTTCGGCCAGCACCGCTTCGGCCACTTCGGGCGTGTTGATGCGGTTGGTGGTGATCAGCGGAATCTGCACTGCGCCGCGCAGCTTGGCGGTGACCTTGCTGAACGCCGCGCGCGGCACCTTGGTGGCGATGGTCGGGATACGCGCCTCGTGCCAGCCGATGCCGGTGTTGATCAGGGTGGCGCCCGCCTGCTCGATGGCCTTGGCCAACTGCACGATCTCCGCCCAGTTGCTGCCACCTTCGACCAGGTCGAGCATCGACAGGCGGAAGATGATGATGAACTCGCGGCCCACCGCTTTGCGTACGCGCCCGACGATCTCTACTGCAAGACGCATGCGGTTCTCGTAGCTGCCGCCCCAGCGGTCAGTCCGGTGGTTGGTGTGCGCGGCGAGGAACTGGTTGATGAAATAGCCTTCCGAACCCATGATCTCGACGCCGTCATAGCCGGCACGCTGGGCCAGTACCGAACAGTTGACGAAGTCGTCGATCTGCTTCTCGATACCCGCCTCGTCCAGTTCCTTGGGCTTGAACGGGTTGATCGGTGCCTGGATGGCACTGGGCGCCACCTGCCGCGGGCTGTAGGCGTAACGACCAGCATGCAGGATCTGCAGGCAGATCTTGCCTCCCGCCGCGTGCACCGCCTCGGTGACGATCCGATGCTTGTCGGCTTCTTCCTCGGTGCTGAGCTTGGCCGCGCCCGAGTACACGCCACCCTCGTCGTTCGGTGCAATACCGCCGGTCACCATCAGGCCGACACCGCCACGGGCACGTTCGGCGAAGTAGGCGGCCATCCGCTCGAAGCCCCCCGGGCGCTCTTCGAGCCCGGTGTGCATGGAGCCCATCAGGGTACGGTTACGCAGGGTGGTGAAGCCCAGGTCGAGCGGGGCCAGCAGGTGTGGGTAGCGTTCGGCAGCCATGGAGGGACTCCAGATGAGGCGTGATCACGGAATGCGGGTGCCTCACACGGGCCCCGTCGTTTGTCTGCCGTCGACATTAAACAGGCGTTTGAACCGGCTCAATGATCGAAACTGACAACTTATTGATCCTGCTGCACAGCGGGACTACCCTAGGACACCCTTGGCCTAAAGATGCCGTACCGTTTCATGCGCAAACTCCTGGCAAGCGCCCTGGCGCTGGTGATGATCGCCGCCCTGTTCAGCTATGGCTTCTGGACCCAGCAGCGCCCGGAAGGTCATTACCTATCCGATTTGCGCATCCAACTGGCGCTCAACCAGGGCGTTCCCGGCGAACACGGCAACCTGCTGGGCATCGAGCCGCTGCTCTACCCCAGCGACTACCAGAACCTCGAGCGCCTGCACCGCAAGCTCTCGGCCTATCTGGAACAGGCCCGCGCCCAAGGCTTGGTCAACCCGCGAACGGTGGTGGTGCTGCCCGAGCATATCGGCACCTGGCTCTGGGCCCGCGGCGAGAAAAAGGAGCTGTACCAGGTCACCCAGTTCCGTGAAGCCTGGCAGTGGCTGGAACTGAGCAATCCCGTGCGCTACGGCCTGGCCATGCTGGCGGCCACTGGCGATGACCGCCGCTCCGACGCACACCTGCGCATGAAGGCGCGGCAGATGGCCGCTGACTACCAGCAATTGTTTGGCGGCCTGGCCCGCGAGTTCGGTGTCACCCTGGTGGCCGGCTCCATCGTGCTGCCGGCGCCCTATGTCGAAGAGGGTCAGTTGCATGTCGGCAAAGGACCGCTGTTCAACAGCAGCCTGGTGTTCGCCAGCGATGGCACACCACTTGGCCAGCCACAGTTGCAGCAATACGCCGACAGCGAGGTCCGTCGCTTCATCGAGGATGGCCAGGCCCAGCCGCTGCAGGTCGTGCAGACCCCGGCCGGACGCCTGGGTGTGCTGGTGGGCAGCGACAGCTGGTATCCGCGCAACCATGAGCTGTTGGCTCGCCAGTCGGTGCAACTGATCGCCAATCCGGTGTTTCTCAGTGGCAAGGGAAGTTGGCAGGCACCCTGGCGTGGCAACCGCCACCAACAGGCGGCCAACCAGTTGCCGTTGAGCAAAGGCGAAGTCAGCGAAGAGGCGGCCTGGCGTCAACTGATCCTTGCCGCCAACCCCAAGCTGCCAAGCATCAGTGTCTTCCTGCGCGGCCAGTTCTGGGAGCTGGGCAGCGACGGCCAAGGCTTTGTCAACCAGGCGGGCGCACAACTGGCTGGCAATCCCAGCCAGGGTGCCCGCCTGCTTAACCTGTGGCTGTAAGGGCATGCGCCAGCCACGCGTGCGCCTGGGTGACCTCTCGGTAGGTTTCGTCCAGCCGCTGACCGAAGCCCTGCAGGAACTGGGTCATGACCCGACGCCGCTGTTGCAACGTTATGGGTTGGATGCCGCGCGTGTGAATGAAGCCTGTGCCCGCCTGTCGATTCCCCGCTACATGCACCTGGGGCACGCAGCCATCGAGCTCAGCGCCGAGCCCGCGCTGGGGCTGCGCATGGGACGCCTGAGCCGCCTGGCCCAGGCCGGCCTGGCGGGCGTGACGGCAGCACAGGCCCCGAACGTGCGGGAGGCTGCGCGTACTCTGCTGCGCTTCGAGCCGCTGTACGCTGCCAACTATCGTGGCAGCTCGGCCTTCATCGAAGACGCCCAAGGAGCCTGGCTGCGCTTTTACTCGATCAGCCCGTACAACACCTACAACCGCTTCGTGGTCGACTCGTTGCTGGCCGGCTGGCTGGCACAGTTGTCGGGGCTGGCCGGCACGCCGGTGCTGGCAGAACGCATGGAGATCGAGTTCGAAGCACCCGCCTACAGTGCCCTGTATCAACCGTTGTGCAGCACGCCCGTGCAGTTCGGCGCTGCCAGCAACCAGCTACGCCTCGGCCAGGCCACACTCGCGCTGGGTAACCCACACCACTGCCCTAGCACCTGGCAGCACCTGCTGCAGCTGTGCGAAGCGGAGCTGGCACAGCGCACGCGTGTGCGCAGCCTGGGCGAGCGCATCACTCATCTGCTCGGCCCGTTGCTCAACGGCGGACGGGAACCTGATCTGGAGGAGGTGTCACACCATCTGCAACTGCCCACCTGGACATTGCGTCGCAAGCTGGCCGAGGAAGGCTCGAGCTTTCGCGGCCTGCTCAACGACACCCGACGCGACCTCGCCGAAACCTACATCCGTGACACGGAGCTGGCCTTCGGTGAGATCGCCTATCTGCTGGGGTTTGCATCAGCCGAAGCCTTCCAGCGCGCATTCAAGCGCTGGACGAGGCTGACACCGGGGGAGTTTCGCCGCCATCAGCGGCAAGTGGGCTAGAGCTCGGTGGCGTCTTCTGCCGGCTCCGGAGTGTCCAGTTCATATGCCTGGAATTCGAGAAGCTCTTCCTGATAATCGTCCATTGGCCTGCGTCCTCTTGCATTCATTTTTTCACGGGTCTGGCCATCAAGCTATGCGGGCCGGATGAAGGAATCATGACATCCCCATGAGGAATAAACGTAGCAGGCGTTCGAGTCGTTAACAGCAGCTCTTGTGTAACAGCGGATGAAGCATTTACCTAGGGTCTGTATGAAAAGCCTTGAGACGAAGGTCAGGCAAGGCGAAAACAGCCGAGGAACGGCCGGGGTCGCGCTCGACTTTACGGGTTGTAAATGAGCATTCCGACCGGGCTGGCGCACCAGGCTGTTTTCAACGCAGCATCACCGAGTATCAAGGTTTTTCATACAGAGCCTAGAGTGACGAGGGGGCCGGCTCGCTGGTCGGTGCTGCTTGCTGCACCTGGATCGGCGCAGCTTCGACCGGCGGCGCGATAGGCTGCGAGCCCTGGCTATCGTCGACCACAGGCGCCGCTGGCGCCTCGCTGGCGGCTGGTGCGGCTGGTGCTGCAGCGGTCGGCGATGGCGCTTGCTCCGAAGGAGTCACCGGCGCTGCCGGCTCGACCTGTGGCGCGCTGCCAGACACCGGTACCGCCGCTGGCTGAACGGCCGGGGCCAATGCTGCAGGCTCGGGCAAGCCCAACTCCTGCGCCGGTTTTTCAGGCTTGGGCGGCTCCACTTGAGGGGTGGCCTTCTTCTGCTTCTTCGGCTTTGGCAGGTAGCTTTCGACCAGGGAGAAATAACGCTCGTAGAACTGCGGCGAAGTCACGGTTTCGCTGGCCACCTTGACCATGGAGTCGTCGGTGGAGCCGATCGGCATCGACACCGAGCCGAGGATGCCCACTCCGAGGCTGGCCGAGGTATTGGATTTTTTCAGGGTGTAACGATCCTGCAAGGCGTTGGCAAAGATCGTCGAGCGCTGATCGTCGCTGCTGTCGGGAGCACAGGTGATGTTGAAGCTGATCTGCAGGTGGTTCTCGGCGTTCTGCTGGAAGCTCTTGTTGCCGGCCACCTGGCTCGCGTCACTGCTGGTGATGATATAGCCCTGGCTCAACAATGCCCGGCGCGCGGCTTCGCACGATCCGGCATCGCTGACCTGGAAACTGCGCGAGAACGTCCCCGAGTCGTCGAAGTTCTCGTGTTCGTAGATCGCTGCCTTTTTCGAGGAACAGCCGGAAACACCCGCCAGCACCAGGGCCAGCCCGAGCGCTACTGAGACGGTAGATCTGGACATTGTCAATTCCGGGAAGAACGAATGGTGCCTATTGTGCAACACATCGCTGGGTCGCTGAAACCGCTGGTCGGTGAAGAGTCTGTCAGCATCAGGTAAATGTTCAAACTGACCCTGTCAGCTCCACGCCGATGTCTAACAGCACTGGCGATTGATATAAAGGCGGGTACTAGCCATTCACCAGGCCACAGAAACAAAAAAAGCGACCCGAAGGTCGCTTTCTTTGTGCCTCGAGGTGTTCAGTGACCTCGAAGCGGATATGGCGCAGCGGACGGGACTCGAACCCGCGACCCCCGGCGTGACAGGCCGGTATTCTAACCGACTGAACTACCGCTGCGTATCGCACAGACCGAAGCCTGCTTGAAACTGGGATCTGCGTGCCAGCGCATGACGCTGGTATTGCAGGCACAAAAAAGGCGATTGGTTTATCGCCTTCAATGTCGCTTCGAGGAGTTCTAGGGCCTCAAAGCAGAAGATGGCGCAGCGGACGGGACTCGAACCCGCGACCCCCGGCGTGACAGGCCGGTATTCTAACCGACTGAACTACCGCTGCGTATCTTGCAGGCCGTAACCTGCTTGAAACTGGGATCTGGCAGAAAGGTCTTGCCTTTATGCCACAGACCGGTGAATCTCACCCATCTGTTGAAGTAAGTGGCGCAGCGGACGGGACTCGAACCCGCGACCCCCGGCGTGACAGGCCGGTATTCTAACCGACTGAACTACCGCTGCGCATGTGGACTTGCGTCCTGTTCCTCTCTGGTAGGAAGCCTCTTTCGAAGCGTCCCGGGCCAGGAACAATCTCAGGAAGTGGTGGGTGATGACGGGATCGAACCGCCGACCCTCTGCTTGTAAGGCAGATGCTCTCCCGGCTGAGCTAATCACCCTCGCGATGTTGCTTGTTGCGTTTGCTTCGCTGAGGCCGCGAAATTTACGCAGGTACCGATGCTAAGTCAATAGCCCCGTTGAATTTTTTTTCAAAAACCTGAAAAAACGCCAGAACGAAAAAGGAGCCTTGTCGGCTCCTTTGCTTTGCACAGCGACAAGTGACGCGTCAGCTGTAGATCATCTTGCGGCTCATGCCGCCATCGACCACAAACTCCTGGCCGGTGACGAATCCAGCCTGACGCGACAACAGCCAGGCCACCAGTGCCGCAACATCCTCCACCGTCCCTACCCTGCCCGTTGGATGCTGGGCATGGTCGGCTTCGGTGAGGGGTTCAGCGCGGCGCTGGGACGGATCGCGCGCGTCGACCCAGCCAGGGCTGACGGCGTTGACCCGGATCTCCGGCCCCAGGCTCATGGCCAGGGCGTGAGTCAGTGCCAGCAGCCCGCCCTTGCTCGCGGCATAGGCCTCGGTGTCCGGCTCCGACTGACGTGCACGTGTGGAGGCCAGGTTGACGATCGCCCCGCCATGCGCGCGCAGGTAAGGCGCACAGTGCTTGGCCAACAGCATCGCGCCACTGAGGTTGACCGCCAATACACGATTCCATTGCGCAAGACTCAGGCTCTCAAGCGTATGGTTGTGCGGGTTGGCGATGGCCGCATTGCACACCAGCGCATCCAGACGCCCGAATTGGCCCAGCACCTGCGCCACACCAGCGCTGACTTGGGCCTCGTCGGAGACGTCCATGGCGATGAACAAGGCGTTGCTGCCCAGGGTCTTGGCAACCTTGGCACCGCGCTGGCGGTCCAGGTCACTCAACACCACCTGCCAACCTTCGCAGATCAGCCAGGCGGCGATGCCCAGGCCGATGCCGCGGGCGGCACCGGTTACCAAGGCCACCCGACCGTTATGGTCTGGCTCGCCGCCTGCCCAGTCGATCACAGCGCTGCCAACCCACGCGCCAGGTCGGCCTGCAGGTCGGCGACGTCCTCAAGCCCCACCGCAACGCGAATCAGGCTGTCGCGGATGCCGGCTGCCTCACGCTCCTGCGGGCTCAGACGACCGTGGGAGGTGGTCGCCGGATGGGCGATGGTGGTCTTGCTGTCACCCAGGTTCGTGGTGATCGAAATCACTCGAGTGGCGTCGATAAAGCGCCAGGCGCCCTCTTTGCCACCCTTGACCTCGAAGCTGACCACGGCGCCGAAGCCACTCATCTGGCGCTTGGCCAGTTCGTGTTGCGGGTGGCTTGGCAGGCCGGCGTAATGCACCTTCTCTACACCATCCTGCTGCTCCAGCCACTCAGCCAAGGCCTGCGCGCTCTCGCAGTGTGCACGCATGCGCAGCTTGAGGGTCTCCAGGCCCTTGGTGAAAATCCAGGCATTGAACGGGCTGAGGGTCGGCCCCGCGGTACGCAGAAAGCCCACCACTTCCTTCATCTGCTCGGCACGACCGGCAACCACACCGCCCATGCAACGGCCCTGGCCGTCAAAGAACTTGGTCGCGGAGTGGAAGACGATGTCGGCACCCAGCTTGAGTGGTTGCTGCAGCGCCGGAGTGCTGAAGCAGTTGTCCACCACCAGCATCGCGCCACCGGCATGGGCGATTTCGGCCAGTGCAGCGATATCCACCAGTTCTGCCAGCGGGTTGGACGGCGACTCGACGATCAGCAGCTTGGTGTTGGCCTTGAGGGCGCTCTTCCAACCGCCGAGATCGACCAGCGGCACATAGTCCACCTGCACGCCGAAGCGCTTGAAATACTTTTCGAACAGGCTGATGGTCGAGCCGAATACGCTCTGCGATACCAGCACGTGATCGCCAGCGCTGCACAGCGACATGACCACGGCGAGAATCGCCGCCATGCCGGTGGAAGTCGCCACGGCCTGCTCTGCGCCTTCCATGGCCGCCAGGCGTTCCTCGAAGGCACGCACGGTCGGGTTGGTGTAGCGCGAATAAACGTTGCCCGGCGTTTCGCCAGCAAACCGCGCAGCCGCATCGGCGGCCGTGCGGAAGACATAGCTGGAGGTCAGGAACAGTGCTTCGCTGTGCTCGCCCTCAGGCGTACGGTGCTGACCGGCACGCACTGCCAGGGTGTCGAAACCGACACCCTCCAGGTCGCTGTCCAGCCGTCCGGCATCCCATTGATCCGTCATGCCGTTACTCCTAAAAAGCCCAAAGTCAGTTGTTGTACAGGTCGATGATCGCGCTGACAGCCTGGGTCTTGACCTTGGCCGCATCGTTACGAGCCTGCTCGATACGTTCCAGATAGGCATCGTCGATGTCGCCGGTGACGTATTCACCGTTGAACACCGCGCAATCGAAGTGCTCGATCTTGATCTTGCCACCACCGACCGATTCGATCAGGTCCGGCAGGTCCTGATAAATCAGCCAGTCGGCGCCGATCAACTCGGCCACCTGTTCGGTGGTACGGTTGTGGGCGATCAGTTCGTGAGCGCTCGGCATGTCGATGCCGTAGACGTTGGGGTAACGCACAGCCGGCGCCGCGGAGCAGAAGTAGACGTTCTTCGCGCCTGCCTCACGGGCCATCTGGATGATCTGCTTGCAGGTGGTACCACGCACGATCGAGTCGTCCACCAGCATCACGTTCTTGCCACGGAACTCGAGTTCGATGGCGTTGAGCTTCTGGCGTACGGACTTCTTGCGCGCAGCCTGGCCGGGCATGATGAAGGTACGGCCGATGTAGCGGTTCTTGACGAAGCCTTCGCGGAACTTCACACCCAGGTGGTTGGCCAGTTCCAGGGCCGCGGTGCGGCTGGTGTCCGGGATCGGGATGACCACGTCGATGTCGTGCTCGGGGCGCTCGCGGCGGATCTTCTCGGCCAGCTTCTCACCCATGCGCAGACGCGCCTTGTACACCGAGACACCATCCATGATCGAGTCAGGACGGGCCAGGTAGACATGCTCGAAGATGCAGGGCTGCAGTTTCGGGTTGTTGGCACACTGCTTGGTGTACATCTGCCCTTCTTCGGTGATGTATACCGCTTCACCCGGCGCCAGGTCACGGATCAGGGTGAAGCCGAGGACGTCCAGGGCAACGCTTTCGGAGGCGATCATGTACTCGACGCCTTCGTCGGTGTGGCGCTGGCCGAACACCACCGGGCGAATCCCGTTGGGATCGCGGAAGCCGACGATGCCGTAGCCGGTGATCATCGCCACCACCGCATAGCCACCGACGCAGCGGCTGTGCACGTGAGAGACCGCCGCGAACACGTCTTCCTCGGTCGGCTGCAGCTTGCCGCGTACAGCCAGCTCATGGGCGAACACGTTGAGCAGCACTTCCGAGTCGGAATTGGTGTTGACGTGACGCAGGTCGGACTCGTAGATCTCCTTGGCCAACTGCTCGACGTTGGTCAGGTTGCCGTTGTGCGCAAGGGTGATGCCATATGGCGAGTTGACGTAGAACGGCTGGGCCTCGGCCGAGGTGGAGCTGCCCGCGGTCGGGTAGCGCACATGGCCGATGCCCATGTGGCCGACCAGGCGCTGCATGTGGCGCTGCTGGAAGACGTCGCGCACCAGGCCATTATCCTTGCGCAGGAACAACCGGCCGTCATGGCTGGTAACGATACCGGCAGCGTCCTGGCCGCGGTGCTGGAGGACCGTTAGCGCGTCATACAGCGCCTGATTGACGTTCGACTTACCGACGATACCGACGATGCCACACATGCGACGCAACCCCTACTTTGACGAAACTTGAGTGAAAAGCGCTCAGGGCCGGGATGGACCGAGCAGCTGTTCCTTGAACGGAAGATCAACTGGAGAGCTGATCCCACTGGACATCCACTGACCGGCAAAACCGAGAATCAGGTTCTTCGACCAGTCAGCGACCAATAGAAATTGTGGTATCAGGCGTGATTCCTGCCACCACGGATCCTGCTGTACCGGGCCCAGGCTGAGCAGCCCGACGGCCACCACCACCAGCAAGGCCCCGCGCGCGGCGCCGAACGCCATGCCGAGGAAACGATCGGTGCCGGACAGCCCGGTCACGCGGATCAGCTCGCCGACGAGGAAGTTGATCATCGCCCCCACCAACAGGGTGGCGACGAAAAGAATGGTACACCCGGCGATGATTCGTGCCGAGGGTGTCTGGATATAGCTCTCCAGGTACTGCGACAGCGACCCGCCGAACATCCAGGCGACCGCGCCGGCAATGATCCAGATGAGCAAGGACAAGGCTTCCTTGACGAAGCCGCGCTTGAGACTGATCAGTGAGGAAACGGCGACGACCGCAATGATCGCCCAATCAACCCAGGTAAATGCCACGGTGCTGCCTGCAGACGTTTGAGGCGGCGCATTTTAACAGAGCGAAGGGCTTGGGGTAAGCGGAATGTCACGTCGCTGAAGGCCTGCAGCCTGACTTCCAGGACAACTTTGCCGCATTCGCGAAGGATGGAATCCGAACGAAAAACGGCCCTGCCCGACCTGCATCAATGCGCAGATCGGGCAGGGCCGTCCGGATTCAGCCTCGTTCCGGCTGGAAACGAACCACGATACCCTTGAGATTCTGCTGGCGGTTGATCACATCACGCACACGCTCGGCTTCAGCGCGGTCGATCAGCGGACCGACGAACACCCGATTCATGCCGTCAGCCGCACGGATGTAGGCGTTGTAGCCCTGACTGCGCAGGGTCTTCTGCAGGTTATCGGCCCCAGCGCGGTTGGACAGGCTGGCCAGTTGGATCGACCAACTTACCGGCAGACCGTTGGCGTCGATCTTCGACGCTGCCGCCGGCTTGCTTGCACTGGCGGTGGCAGCAGGTGCCGGAGTGGCAGGCTGCACCGGGCGCGTTTCAACTTTAGCGGCAGGCGCTGGCGGCTTGACCACCGGCACCTGGGCGACCTGCGAAGGCGACGGAGTGATCGGCTGGCTTGGCGCGCTGACTGGCGCAGTGGACTCATCGACCACCACCGGCGCTTGCTCCGAGGGATCGGGCAGCGCCTGGGGCTCCGGCACCTGCACAGGCTCCACCTTGACCTCAGGCAGGCTTGGCATGGCCGGCGCCTGGGGCGCCTCGACACGCACCTGGCGCATCTCGTCCTCGCGGGTGAACAGCATCGGCAGGAAGATCACCGCCAGCGCCACCAGCACCAGCGCACCGACCATGCGCTGCTTCATCCCTTTATCCAGCACTGCCATCTACTCCATCCTCCGGGGCCTGCCGCTCGAGCCATTCCAAGGCTTGGCCGACGCAGAAAAACGAACCGAACAGCAGGATCTGGTCATCCGCCGTTGCCTGTGCACACTGCCCTTCGAGGGCTGCGGCGACACTGGCATAAGACTTCACCGTAGCACCTTCGTTCGTCAAGGCGGTGGCCAGTTCGGCAGCGGTGCGGCTGCGCGGGGTGTCCAGAGGGGTTACCGCCCAGTCGTCGACCAAGCCCTGCAATGGCGCGATCACGCCTTCCAGGTCCTTGTCTGCGAGCAGGCCGAAAACCGCCAGGCGACGCCCCTTCAGCGGGCGTGCAGCCAGGCGGCGAGCCAGGTACTCGGCGGCATGCGGGTTGTGCCCGACATCCAGCAGCAGCTCCACCGCCTTGCCCTGCCAGGTCAACTGGCGACGGTCCAGGCGACCGGTAATGCGGGTATCGAGCAATGCCTGGCGAACTTGCGCTGCCTGCCACGGCAAACCCATCAGCAGATAGGTCTGCAGTGCCAGGGCAGCGTTTTCCATGGGCAGGTCGAGCAGCGGCAGGTCATGCAGCTCCACCGACTGACCATCGGTCGCAGTACCACGCCAGCTCCAGCGGCCTTCAGCGCTGCCAAGGTCGAACTCACGCCCACGCAGGAACAGCGGCGCAGCCAGTTCGGCGGCCTTGTCCAGCAGCGGCTGCGGTGGGTCCAGGTCGCCGCACAGCGCCGGCTTGCCTGCACGGAAGATGCCAGCCTTCTCGAAGGCCACCAGTTCGCGGGTATCACCCAGGTAATCGACATGGTCGACACCGATGCTGGTCACCAGCGCCAGGTCGGCATCCACCACGTTCACGGTGTCCAGACGGCCACCAAGGCCCACTTCGAGTACCACGGCATCGAGCTGCGACTGCTGGAACAGCCAGAACGCCGCCAACGTACCCATCTCGAAGTAGGTAAGGGAAATCTCGCCCCGCACCGCCTCGACGGCGGCGAAGGCTTCGCACAGTCGCTCATCGCTGGCTTCGACGCCATCGATCAGCACCCTTTCGTTGTAACGCAACAGGTGCGGCGAGCTGTACACGCCGACCTTCAGCCCCTGGGCACGCAGCAGCGAGGCGACGAACGCGCAGGTCGAGCCCTTGCCGTTGGTGCCGGTAACCGTCACCACCCGCGGCGCCAGCCGACCGAGCGCGAGGCGCGCCAGCACCTGCTGCGAACGCTCCAGGCCCATGTCGATGGCCGAAGGGTGCAACTGCTCGAGGTATGCGAGCCACTCGCCCAGAGTACGCTGGCTCATCACGCGACGACGGCCGCTTCTTTCGCCTGCTCGGGGGTCGGTTGGCCGGTCATCTGGGCCAACAGGCGGGCCAGGCGTGGACGCAGCTCATGACGGGAGATGATCAGGTCGATGGCGCCGTGCTCCAGCAGGAACTCGCTGCGCTGGAAGCCCTCTGGCAGTTTTTCGCGCACGGTCTGCTCGATCACACGCGGGCCGGCGAAGCCGATCAACGCCTTCGGTTCGCCAACGATGACATCGCCCAGCATCGCGAGGCTGGCGGATACACCACCATAGACCGGGTCGGTCAGCACCGAGATGAACGGGATGCCCTCTTCACGCAGGCGCGCCAGCACCGCCGAGGTCTTGGCCATCTGCATCAGCGAGATCAGCGCTTCCTGCATGCGCGCACCGCCGGAGGCGGAGAAACAGATCATCGGGCAACGGTTTTCCAGGGCGTAGTTGGCTGCGCGCACGAAGCGCTCGCCGACGATGGCACCCATCGACCCCCCCATGAAGGAGAACTCGAAGGCGCTGACCACGATCGGCATGCCCATGAGGGTACCGCTGACCGAGACCAGCGCGTCCTTCTCGCCAGTCTGCTTCTGGGCAGCGGTCAGGCGATCCTTGTACTTCTTGCCATCACGGAACTTCAGGCGATCGACCGGTTCCAGGTCGGCACCGAGCTCGGCGCGCCCTTCGACATCGAGGAAGATGTCGATACGCTCACGGGCACCGATACGCATGTGATGGTTGCACTTGGGGCAGACGTCGAGTGTTTTTTCCAGCTCCGGACGATACAGCACGGCTTCGCAAGCCGGGCACTTGTGCCACAGGCCTTCCGGCACCGAGCTCTTCTTCACCTCGGAACGCATGATCGAAGGGATCAGTTTGTCTACCAACCAGTTGCTCATGCTCTATTCTCCCGTTTTGGCCGCTGGCGGGCTTGCTGTCGCCTGCCCTGCCCCGACCCTTGAGCTCAAATTCGTGTTCGAAACGACGATGGACCGGTCACGGGGACCACCCGCGCACCACTCCACCTTCAACCTGTACGCCGACGCCCCTGGCGTCGCGTGTTCTGATGACCAGCCCCACGGGGCCAGCCGGGCAGCACCGGGCTGCGATAGCTATGGACGATGGCACGCCGCCAACCGTCACATCCACCGTCACGCCGCGCGGACCGCGCGCATGAAGGCTTCGATCTTGCTGGCATCCTTGATGCCCTTGGCCTGCTCGACGCCGCCACTGACGTCCACCGCATAGGGTCGAACCTGGGCAATGGCCTGGCCGACGTTGTCCGCCGACAACCCGCCCGCGAGGATGATCGGCTTGCTCAGGCGCTTCGGCACCAGCGACCAATCGAAGGCTTCGCCAGTCCCCCCCGGCACACCAGCCACGTAGGTGTCCAGGAGAATGCCACGGGCGCCGGAGTACTGCTGGCAGGCAGCCTCGATATCATCCCCGGGGCGCACTCGCAGGGCCTTGATCCACGGGCGATGATAGCCTCCGCAATCAGCGGGGGTTTCGTCGCCGTGGAACTGTAGCAGGTCCAGTGGAACCACCTCGAGGATCTCGTTCAGCTCACAGCGTGACGCGTTGACGAACAGCCCCACCGTGGTCACGAAGGGCGGCAACTGCTCGATGATCGCCCGCGCCTGGCGCACATCCACCGCGCGCGGGCTCTTGGCATAGAAGACGAAGCCAATGGCATCGGCACCGGCCTCGACGGCGGCCAGCGCATCTTCGATGCGGGTAATCCCGCAGATCTTGGTGCGGACGTTGCTCATGGACGACGAACCTTGAGTGATCGGTGAAGGGCCGGATGTTAGCAAATGACGTTTCGCCCGTCAGTCTGCCAACGCCTCGTAGCCTGTAAGAAAGTGTGGGCCGATGTAACGCTGCGGCAGGGCGAACTCTTCCGGATACTCCACCTGCACCAGGTACAGGCCGTAAGGGTGCGCCGTCACGCCCCCCTCCCGACGGTTGCGCCCCTCGAGCACCTCACGGGCCCACTCCACAGGGCGCTCGCCAGCACCGATGGTCATGAGCACACCAGCGATATTGCGCACCATGTGATGCAGGAAGGCCGTGGCACGTACATCGAGCACGATCATCCGACCATGGCGGGTAACACGCAGGTGGTGGATATGCTTGATCGGCGACTTGGCCTGGCACTGGCTGGCCCTGAACGCGCTGAAGTCATGGGTGCCGAGCAAGTATTCGGCGGCCTCGGCCATCGCCGCGACATCCAGCGGGCGGTGATTCCAGGTCACCTCTTCGGCCAGGTGCGCCGGACGGATCGGATCGTTGTAGATGACGTAGCGGTAACGCCGGGCGGTGGCCTTGAACCGCGCATGGAAGTGCGCAGGCATCGTCCGCGCCCAGACCACGCTGATGTCATGGGGCAGGTTGAAGTTGGTGCCCAGGGTCCAGGCACGCTCGTCACGCACTGCACGGGTATCGAAGTGCACCACCTGGCCGCAGCCGTGAACGCCTGCGTCGGTGCGCCCGGCGCACATGACACTGATCGGCGAGTCGGCGACCTTCGACAATGCCTGCTCCAGCGCCTGCTGGACACTGGGCACGCCGCTGGCCTGGCGTTGCCAGCCGCGGTAGCGCGAACCTTTGTATTCCACGCCCAGGGCTATGCGCGAGTACCCTTCAGCCGCCGATTCGGCCGCGTCGATGTCGTTGATGTCCAAGAAAGCCAAACCTGTGGATGAAACGAAAAGGCGGCCATTATAACGACAACGGCAGCCCTCAGGGCTGCCGTTGTCCGATCGGGGCCAGCTACGCGTCAGACCAGACGCGACAGCATGTCCTGCGCCTCCTGGCGCTGACCGTCGTCGCCATCCTTGACCACCTCGTCGAGGATATCCCGGGCGCCCTGGTGATCGCCCATGTCGATGTAGGCGCGAGCCAGGTCGAGCTTGGTGGCCACTTCGTCGGTGCCGGAGAAGAAGTCGAAGTCCAGGTCATCCAGGGCTCCGGGCTCGAGCGCCGCATCCTCGGCAGTGAAGTGCGGCTCCAGCGACGGCGATGCCAGGCTCTGCGACAACTTGTCGAGCTCGGCGTTGACGTCACCGAGCTCCGAGGCGAAGTGCTTGTCGGCCGGCGATTCGTCATCCAGCGACAACGACAGGTCGAAGTCGTCCGGCAGCTCGAGCTCGGAAATCGGGTCGAATTCCGGAATCTCGTCGAAGGCAGCCAGCTCGGCAGCGACATCCACGGGCGCCTCCGGCTCGGCAGCAGGCGGCGCGGCTGCCGCAGGCTCACCGACATCCAGATCGAAGTCCGCCAGATCATCCAGGCTTTGTGGCTCGGATTGCGCCTGAGCCTGCGCCAGCAACGCTTCGAAATCGTCGTCGGCATCACTCTCGGCGACCGGCTCGGGCTGAATCGCCGGCTCAGCCACGACCTCGAGCGCTTGCGTCGCCTCAGGTGCATCCAGCACCGGGGCATCGAGCGGGTCGTCGAGCGTCAGGTCATCGTCCAGACTCAGGTCGAACGCGCTGTCCAGATCGTCCGTGGCGGTGGCGGTCACGTCGTCGAGGTCCGGCACGCTGTCCAGCTCAGGCTCAGGCTCGGGCGCCACCGCTACCGCTTCGTCGACAACCGGCTCGGGCTCTGCGGCAGGTGCAGCCTCGTGCTCCTGAAGCAGCTCCTGCACATACTGCTCGTCCATCTCCGCCGCCAGCGCAGCCGCGCCGAGCCCTGCCACCGCTGCAACACCGAGCATGGCCGGATAACGCTGCTTGAGCCCCTCGACTTCGCCCTGGTTCTCAGGTGTACCGGGCAACTGACGCTCCTGGCCGGCGAACGCGTCCTGATCACCTTGGCGGGCGTAGACTTCCATCAGTTTCAGGCGCAGGTCGCTGCGCTGCGGCTCAGCAGCCACCACCGGCTCCAGCAGAGTCGCGGCGTGGTTCAAGCGCCCCTTGGCGACACTCTCGTCGACCTCGGCCAACAGCGCCGCGTGCGGATCGGCATCAGCCGGAGCGCTGGCAACGACTGGTTTTTCCGCCGCAGCCGCGGCTGCAGCAGAGGCCGCCACCACGGCAGGCGCCAAGGTCACGCTCGGCGCCGAGACATCCAGCCCATCGAAACTGCTGGGCGGCAGGTCCAGATCCGGACCGCGCTCACCTTCCTCGGCCAGGGCCCGCGCCATGCGCAGGTGCTTCTCTGCTTCCTGCTGGGCCTTGCGCTTGCGCGCCAGAAGCAGCAACAGGAGCAGCAACACGAGGAAGGCCGAGCCCGCCAACAGCGCCAGCAGCAGCGGGTTGCCCAGCAGTTCGTCGAGTACGCTCGGCTGCTGCTCTGGCGCCGCCGCTGCTTGCGGCGCAGTATCCGCCGCTGCTGGCGGTGGCGTGACCGCAGGTTCGCCAGGCGCCAGCTGGGCGTTGACCACCGGCTCGACCGGCGGCGTCGCGGCTACAGGCGCTGCCGGCTCGGCGGCACCTTGCGCCTCGAGACGCGCCAGTTGGTCGTTCTTCAATTCGATCAGACGCTGCAGCTTGTCCAGCTGGCTCTGCAGGTCGGTCATGCGGCTCTTGAGTTCTTCGTTGTCGCGGCGGCTGGTATCCAGGCTTTCCTGGGCCACGGCCAGCTTGTCGCTGAGAGCCTTGGCACTACCGCCACCCGCCTGGGTGCCGGGCGCAACCAGCCGCAGGTTATCGCCCTGGGCGATACGTGCAGGCGCGGCTTCGGCGGCACCTCGACGGGTAGCGTCCAACTGCCGCGCACGCGGCCCCAGGCGCCGACCTTCGCGCCAGGCCGCGTACTGCTCGGAAACCTCGCGGATCGCCTCGCCCTGGGCGATGCTGCGGATCTGCTGCTGGTCAGGAAGACGCAGGACCTGACCGGTCTTGAGCTGGTTGATGTTGTTGCCGATGAAGGCATCGGGATTCAGGGCCTGGATCGCCAGCATGGTCTGCTGGATCGAACCGCCGTGGGTGTTGCGCGCAGCGATCTGCCAGAGCGTGTCGCGCTGGCGCGTGGTGTAGCTGGCGGCGCTCACCGCCGGGCTGATGGTCCCCTGGGCAGGCTTGGCGTTGGCCTGTTGCGGCTTGTCGAGCGCCACGTTGTAGTCACGCAACAGCCGCCCTTGGGGCCACATCACCTGAACCAGGAACTTGACCACCGGCTCCGGCAGCGGCTTGCTGGATGTCACGCGCAACACGCTGCGACCGTTGGGGTTGATCACCGGCGTGAACGTCAGGTCTTCCAGATAGGCGGGCAGCGTCACCCCAGCCTTGGCGAACTCCTCGGGAGGGGCCAGGCTCGGCGCCACTTCGGCGGCGGTGAGGTCGCGCACATCGAGCAACTCGATCTCGGCATCCAGCGGCTGGTTCTGCGCCGACTTGAGGGTCAACTCCCCCAGGCCAAGGGCATTGGCCATGCCGGACGACAGCGCCGAGGCGGCCGCGATGGCCAGAACCAGTTTGCGAATTCGAAGCATGACCTCTTCCCTTGTATGAATCGTCCTAAAAACCTGCCAGTGGTGTAGGACAAAATTGCTGGCCAGTATCTTTTACGCCATTTTTTTTATCAACAATTGCGCCAATTGCACGGCGTTGAGCGCCGCACCCTTGCGCACGTTGTCGGTGGTCAGCCACAAGTTGAGTTGCTGATCCTCATCGATGCCATGGCGTACACGACCAACATAGACCACGTCTTGGCCCACTGCGTCACCGACAGGGGTCGGATAATCGTCATTTTCCACACGCTCGACGCTGACAGCGGCATCCAGCGCCTGGTTGACCGACTGCAGATCGACCGGCTGACGGCTCTGCACCGCCACACTGAAGCTATCGCCGAAAAACACCGGGACTTGAACGCAACTCACGGAAATCTTCAGTTCAGGCAGCCCCAGCAGCACGCGCAGTTCGCTGACCAGGCGACGCTCCAGCGTTGCATGCCCCTGCTCATCGGTGGCACCCACCTGCGCCAGCAGGTTGAACGCCACCTGGCGATCGAAGAAACGCGGCTCCAACGGGCGGGCGTTGAGCAGCTCGGCCGTCTGCCGCGCCAGCTCGTTCACCGCCTCGCGCCCCTGGGACGAGATGGCCAGGCAGGCCATCACCTGGACCCGCTCGATATCCAGCACCCCCTTGAGCGGTGCCAACGCTACAGCCAGAGCAACAGCGGCGCTGCTTGGGCTGGCCAGCAAGGCTGGCAATGCAAGGCTGTCCACGACCTCGCCATTGGCCTCCGGCACCAGCGCCAGCGCGTCATCCAGCCCGCCCGACAGATCGATCACCGAGCAGCCGGCCTCGCGTGCCTTCTGCGCAAAACTGCGGCTGACGGCAGCACCTGCGGCGAAGAACGCCAGCTTGACCTGGGCGAAGTCGAAGCTGTCCACCTCACGCACTCGCACCTTCTTGCCGGCGAACATCACACTGCTGCCCGCCGACTCCATGCTGGCCAGCAGGTGCAGGGTCGCGACCGGGAACTCCAGCTCCTCGAGAATCTGCACGAGGGTCTCACCGACGCTGCCGGTGGCGCCGACAACGGCGATATCTAGGGGTTGGCTCATGGTTTGGCTCCTTCTGCGGGTACGGCGGGAGCGGCACTTTACTTGATTGCCGCACAAACAAAAAACCCGCGCTGTCTCCAGCACGGGTTTTCGCTCAGCTTGAGGCGATCAACGCTCCAGCAGAATCCGCAACATGCGACGCAGTGGCTCGGCAGCGCCCCACAGCAGTTGGTCGCCGACAGTGAAGGCCCCCAGGTACTGGGAACCCATGTTCAGCTTGCGCAGACGACCGACCGGAATGTTCAGGGTACCGGTCACGTTGGTCGGACTCAGTTCCTGCATGCTGATCTCGCGCTGGTTCGGCACCAGCTTCACCCAGGGGTTGTGCTGGCTGATCATGCCTTCGATATCGGCGATCGGCACGTCCTTGTTGAGCTTGATGGTCAGGGCCTGGCTGTGGCAGCGCATGGCGCCGATACGTACGCAGATGCCATCGACCGGAATCGGGCTCTTGAAGCGGCCGAGGATCTTGTTGGTCTCGGCCTGCGCCTTCCACTCCTCACGGCTCTGCCCGTTTGGCAGTTCCTTGTCGATCCACGGGATCAGGCTGCCGGCCAGCGGCACGCCGAAGTTCTCGGTCGGGTAGGCTTCGCTGCGCATGGCTTCGGCAACCTTGCGATCGATGTCGAGGATCGCGCTGGCCGGGTTGGCCAGATCGTCGGCCACCGCGGCATGGGTCGCCCCCATCTGCTTGATCAGCTCGCGCATGTTCTGCGCACCAGCACCGGAGGCCGCCTGGTAAGTCATGGCGCTCATCCACTCGACCAGGCCGGCTTCGAACAGCCCGCCCAGGCCCATCAGCATCAGGCTGACGGTGCAGTTGCCGCCGATATAGTTCTTGGTGCCAGCGTCCAGCTGCTGGTCGATGACCCTGCGGTTGACCGGGTCGAGGATGATGACCGCATCATCCTGCATGCGCAGGGACGAGGCGGCGTCGATCCAGTACCCCTGCCAGCCGGCTTCGCGCAGCTTGGGGAAGACCTCGTTGGTGTAGTCGCCGCCCTGGCAAGTCAGGATCACGTCGAGGGTCTTGAGCTCTTCGATCGAATAAGCGTCCTTGAGCGGAGCAATATCCTTGCCCACGTTCGGGCCTTGGCCACCCACGTTGGAGGTGGTGAAGAATACCGGCTCGATAAGGTCGAAGTCCTGCTCCTCCAGCATCCGCTGCATGAGCACGGAACCGACCATACCGCGCCAACCGATCAGACCTACACGTTTCATCGCAACTACACCTTTGCTAAAAAGTGGGCCGCCATCGAAGGGAAACGATGGCGGGCCAGAGAGATTACAGATTCCGCAGCGCTGCGACTACTGCGTCGCCCATTTCCTGCGTACCGACCTTGGTGCAACCGGCCGACCAGATGTCGCCGGTACGCAGCCCCTGATCCAGCACCAGGCTCACAGCCTGCTCGATCGCCTCGGCAGCGGCCTGCTGGTTGAAGCTGTAACGCAGCATCATCGACACCGAGAGGATGGTCGCCAGCGGGTTGGCGATGCCCTGGCCTGCGATGTCAGGCGCCGAGCCGTGGCATGGCTCGTACATGCCCTTGTTGTCGGCATCCAGCGAAGCAGAAGGCAGCATGCCGATGGAACCGGTCAGCATGGAAGCCTCATCCGACAGAATGTCACCGAACATGTTGTCGGTCACCACCACGTCGAACTGCTTGGGCGCTCGCACCAGCTGCATCGCGGCGTTGTCGACATACATGTGGCTCAGTTCGACGTCCGGGTAGTCCTTGGCCACGTCTTCGACCACTTCACGCCACAGCTGGCTGGAAGCCAGGACGTTGGCCTTGTCCACCGAGCACAGTTTCTTGCCGCGCACGCGAGCCATGTCGAAGCCCACACGGGCGATGCGGCGCACTTCACTCTCGCTGTAGGGCAGGGTGTCATAGGCCTGGCGCTCGCCGCCTTCGAGTTCGCGCTGGCCGCGCGGAGCACCGAAGTAGATGCCACCGGTCAGTTCGCGGACGATGAGGATGTCCAGCCCGGAGACGATCTCGGGCTTGAGCGACGAAGCGTCAGCCAGTTGCGGATAGAGGATCGCCGGACGCAGGTTGGCAAACAGGCCCAGTTGCGAACGAATCTTCAGCAGACCGCGCTCAGGACGGATATCACGCTCGATCTTGTCCCACTTCGGCCCGCCGACGGCGCCGAGCAGCACGGCATCGGCCTTGCGCGCGCGTTCCAGGGTTTCGTCAGCCAGCGGTACGCCGTGCTTGTCGATGGCCGCACCACCGATCACGTCGTGCTCCAGGGCGAAGCCCAGGCCGAACTTGTCGTTGGCCAGTTCCAGCACCTTGACCGCCTCGGCCATGATTTCCGGACCGATGCCATCACCTGGGAGAATCAGAATCTGCTTGCTCATGCTTTCCTCTATTCATTCAAACAGCGCGGCCCGTTCAGCCACGCCGAAAACTCTATCGCTCGGCCCACAGCACCAGGACATCGGTGCTGAAGGAGCCATCGGCTTCGATCTGGTAATACTGTCGCACTTCCTCGCCCATCGCCTGCTGCAACTGGCGAATGGCCACACGCATCGGTTCTGGGGTTCGCATGCGCTCCACCCAGGATGCGAACTCCAGACGCAGGCGCTGACGGCTATGGCTGCGCGTGAACAGCCCTGCCTCACTGACCTGGCGCTGCCACTGGGCG
Organism: Pseudomonas wayambapalatensis; assembly: GCA_014268975.2. Classification (GTDB taxonomy): domain Bacteria; phylum Pseudomonadota; class Gammaproteobacteria; order Pseudomonadales; family Pseudomonadaceae; genus Aquipseudomonas; species Aquipseudomonas wayambapalatensis. The sequence goes on from CP077096.1 coordinate 4,062,991, forward strand.
GCAGAATAATCACGCACGTGGCTGGTGTCGCGCAGCACCTCGACGCTTTGCAGGTAGGTGTCGAGCAACGGGCTGCCCGGCGACATGACATCGACGAATGCCGCCACGCCACCGGGCTTGAGCACCCGTCGCACTTCACGCAGGGCCAGGCCCAGGTCGCTCCAGTGATGTGCCGAATAGCGGCTGAAGACGAAGTCGAACGATGCGTCGGCGAACGGCAGACGCTCGGCGGCGCCGCGCTCGGTGACGATATTGCCCAGCCCACGCTCGCTGGCGGCCTTGGCAACCACGTCAAGCATCGACTGGGAAAGATCGTATGCCACCACTTCGGCCACCAGTGGGGCCACGTGAAAACTGACATGACCGGCGCCACAGCCCAGGTCCAGCACGCGAGCAGCGCCCTGCCCTTGCAGCTCGGCCTGCAGCAGGGCGAACTCGCTGCCCTGGGCATGCACGGTGCTGCTGAGGTAGGCGCTGGCCTGCTCGCCGAACTGGCGCTGGACTACTTCGGTGTGGCTGGTACCCGTCATGATTGAATCCTTTTGGTTTTATTGCCTGTACCGGCCTCTTCGCGGGCAAGCCCGCTCCCACTAATACAGCATTGCCTCAGGCCTTGTGATATCTGTAGGAGCGGGCTTGCCCGCGAAGAGGCCGGTACTGTCACCTACCTGCTTCAGGCATCCCGGAACAGCCAGGGCTGCGCGGCGCGGTGCTTGCCTTCGAAGGCCTTGATCGCGTCGCTGTCCTGCAAGGTCAGACCGATGTCGTCCAGGCCGTTGAGCAGGCAGTGCTTGCGGAACGCATCGATCTCGAAGTGCAGCACCTTGCCATCTGGACGGGTGACAGCCTGCGCCTGCAAGTCGATGGTCAGCTGGTAGCCCGGGTTGGCTTCGACCTGCTTGAACAACTCATCCACTTCCTCATCGCTGAGGATGATCGGCAGCAGGCCGTTCTTGAAGCTGTTGTTGAAGAAGATGTCGGCAAAGCTCGGCGCAATGATGCTGCGGAAACCGTACTCGTCCAGCGCCCAAGGTGCGTGCTCGCGGCTGGAGCCGCAACCGAAGTTCTCCCGCGCCAGCAACACGCTGGCACCCTGGTAGCGTTCGTGGTTGAGCACGAACTCCTTGTTCACCGGGCGCTTGCTGTTGTCCTGGTAGGGCTGGCCCACGTCCAGGTAGCGCCACTCGTCGAACAGGTTGGGGCCGAAGCCGGTACGCTTGATCGACTTGAGAAACTGCTTGGGGATGATCTGGTCGGTGTCGACGTTGGCACGGTCCAACGGCGCGACGAGGCCGGTGTGCTGGGTAAAGGCTTTCATGCTGCGCTCCCTTGGATCAACTCGCGGACATCGATGAAATGGCCAGTTACCGCAGCGGCGGCGGCCATGGCCGGGCTGACCAGGTGGGTACGACCACCGGCACCCTGACGGCCTTCGAAGTTGCGATTGGACGTCGAGGCGCAATGCTCGCCGCTTTCCAGGCGGTCCGGGTTCATAGCCAGGCACATGGAGCAACCTGGTTCACGCCACTCGAAGCCCGCCTCGAGGAAGATCTTGTCCAAGCCTTCACGCTCGGCCTGGGCCTTGACCAGACCCGAGCCCGGCACGACGATGGCCTGCTTGACGGTAGCGGCAACCTTGCGGCCCTTGGCGATGTCCGCCGCAGCGCGCAGGTCTTCGATCCGCGAGTTGGTGCAGGAGCCGATGAACACGCGGTCCAGCTGGATATCAGTGATCGCCTGGTTGGCAGTGAGGCCCATGTACTTGAGCGCGCGCTCGATCGAACCACGCTTGATCAGATCGGCCTCGGCGGCCGGATCCGGCACGCGCTGGTCGACGGCGAGCACCATTTCCGGGGAAGTGCCCCAGCTGACCTGCGGCTTGATCTGTGCAGCGTCGAGTTCGACCACGGTGTCGAACACGGCATCATCGTCGGAGACCAGGTCTTTCCAGGCTTCGACGGCACGTTTCCAGTCCTCGCCCTTGGGCGCATACGGACGGCCTTCGACATAGGCAACGGTGGTCGCATCGGTAGCCACCAGCCCGACACGGGCGCCGGCTTCGATGGACATGTTGCAGATGGTCATGCGGCCTTCCATCGACAGCTCGCGGATGGCGCTGCCGGCGAACTCCATGGCGTGGCCATTGCCACCGGCAGTACCGATCTTGCCGATGACGGCAAGCACGATATCCTTCGCGGTGACGCCGACCGGCAACTGGCCTTCGACGCGTACCAGCATGTTCTTCATCTTCTTGGCAACCAGGCACTGGGTGGCGAGCACGTGCTCGACCTCGGAGGTGCCGATGCCATGGGCCAAGGCCCCGAAGGCGCCGTGGGTCGAGGTGTGCGAGTCACCGCAGACTACGGTCATGCCCGGCAAGGTGGCGCCCTGCTCCGGGCTGATGACGTGGACGATGCCCTGGCGCTCGTCGTTCATCTTGAATTCGACGATGCCGTATTCGTCACAGTTCTCGTCCAGGGTCTGCACCTGCAGGCGCGACACTTGGTCGACGATGGCCTCGATACCGCCCTTGCGCTCTGGCGTGGTCGGCACGTTGTGGTCGGGCGTGGCGATGTTGGCGTCGATGCGCCATGGCTTGCGATTGGCCAGGCGCAGGCCTTCGAAAGCTTGCGGCGAAGTCACTTCATGGATGATGTGACGATCGATATAGATCAAGGACGAGCCATCGTCGCGCCGTTTGACTTCGTGCGCATCCCAGAGTTTGTCGTAGAGCGTTTTGCCAGCCATCAGACTGTTCCTCATCAGCGTCTTTCTATGCCAATAACCCCTTGGCTTGTACGGACGATGCTATGGGGTTAGATTGAATAACTCAAATTCATAATTTTTATACTTTGGATAACCAATAGGAATCTGAGCGCATGGACCTCGCCAACCTCAGCGCCTTCATCGCCATCGCCGAAACCGGAAGTTTTTCCGGCGCCGGTGAGCGCCTCCACCTGACCCAGCCTGCCGTCAGCAAACGCATCGCCGGCCTGGAGCAGCAACTGGATGTACGCCTGTTCGATCGCCTGGGCCGTGAGGTCACCTTGACCGAAGCCGGCCGAGCCCTGCTGCCTCGCGCCTATCAGATCCTCAATGTACTGGATGATACGCGCCGCGCCCTGACCAATTTGACAGGAGAAGTTACCGGGCGCCTGACCCTGGCCACCAGCCATCATATCGGCCTGCACCGTCTGCCCCCGCTGCTGAGGGCTTTCACCCGACAGTACCCTTCCGTGGCACTGGATATTCAGTTCCTAGATTCAGAAACGGCCTACGACGAAGTTCTCCATGGCCGGGCGGAAATCGCAGTGATCACCCTGGCCCCCGAGCCCCATCACCTGGTCCGGGCCGTTCCAGTGTGGGATGACGCCCTGGATTTCGTAGCGGCCCCGGAGCACGCCCTGGCCCTTGATGGAGATGTCAGCTTGGCCGATATCGCCCGCCACCCCGCCGTGTTCCCCGGCGGCAACACCTTTACCCATCACATTGTGCAGCGCTTGTTCGAGAGTCAGGGCCTGACGCCGAACATCGCCATGAGCACCAACTACCTGGAGACCATCAAGATGATGGTTTCCATCGGCCTCGCGTGGAGCGTGCTGCCACGTACTATGCTCGATGAACAGGTTGCACCCATCGCCTTGCCCGGCATACAGCTGTCGCGCCAGCTAGGCTACATTTTGCATACGGAACGAACGCTGTCGAATGCGGCAAAGGCGTTCATGGCATTGCTCGACAGCCACTCAGGGTCCGCCTGACCGTCCATCAGCCAGGCATTTCACTTACAAGGACGCTTCATCCGCCAAAGGTCTGGTACCGATGCCCAAATCAGCAAACCGCTTTCCGCGCCTGCCGCGCATTCCTGCGGTCGACCCCCAGGAGTCCGAGCAGGCCTGGCAGAATGCTCCGCAATTGCTGGCGGCGCTGAATGGCGCACGCCTGGGCGCCTGGCTGTGGGATATCGAAACCGGCCGGGTGAGTTGGTCGCGAGGCACGCAGGCGTTGTTCGGTTTCGACCCCTTGCGCCCGCTACCCGCGGACATCGACTACCTGGACCTGTTGCCGGAGGAAGATCGCACCCGCACCCGCCAGTTGTTCCACGCCGTGGTCAATGGCGAGCCCGTGGAGCAGGCCATGCGTCATCGCATCCGCTGGCCGGACGGCAGCCTGCACTGGCTGGAAATCAATGGCAGCCTCACCCATGATCGCCATGGCCGTCCGCAGATGATCGGGGTGATCCGCGAGATCACTCGCCAGCGTGATCGCGAAACCGCATTGATCAACTCGGAAAAGCGTTTTGCCACCCTCTTCCACCTCAGCCCCAATGCCATCCTGCTGACCCGCCGCAACGATGGCATGATCTTCGAGGTCAACCAGCACTTCGAGGACATGTTCGGCTGGCCCGGCGCCCAGGTCGTCGGCAAGACCAGCGTGGAACTCGGCCTCTGGGTTCACCCCGAGCAGCGACAGCAGGTACTGGAGGCCACCCGCAGCAGTGGTAGCCCGGTGATCATGGAAGTCCAGTTCCGCGCCACCAGCGGCAACATCCACGATGGAATCCTCTGCACCCAGGGTATCGAGCTCGAAGGCATAACCTACCTGATCAGCACCTTTGTCGACACCACCGAGCGCAAGCGGGCCGAACAGGCACTCAAGGACAGCCAGGAGCGCCTGGACCTGGCCCTGGACTCGGCGCAGTTGGGTACCTGGGACTGGCACATTCCCAGCGGCATGCTCTATGGCTCCGCGCGCGCCGCGCAACTGCACGGCCTTGACCCGGTGCCCTTCCATGAGTCCTTCGACGCCTTCTTCGAAGGCGTGCCCGAGGAAGAACGCAGCGTCATGCGTCAAGCCTACCGTAGCCTGCGCGAAGGGCCGGCCGGCAACTACCAGATCACCTATCGCGTCCAGCTGGAGAACGGCGCATCGCGCTATATCGAAAGCCGTGCGCGGCTTTATCGCGACGAACATGGCAACCCACTGCGCATGGCCGGGACCTTGCTGGACATCACCGACCAGGTCGAGCGCGAGCAACGCCTGAGCGCCTCGGAAGAGAAGTTCGCCAGCCTGTTCCAGGTCAGCCCCGACCCGATCTGCGTCACTCACCAGGATACGGGCCAGTTCATCGAGATCAATCCAGCCTTCACCCAGACCTTCGGCTGGGAGGCCGAACAGGTCATCGGGCGCAGCGCCGAGCAGATCGGCCTGTGGGCCGAGTCGTCCGAGCGCGCCCAGCGTATCGAACGGGTGATCCGCGAGCAGGCCTTGAGCAATGTCGCGGTCGTGGTCAACCACCGCAATGGCTCACCGCTCACCTGCGTGATCTCCAGCCGTCTGATCACGGTAGACAGCCAACCCTGCAGCGTCACCACGCTACGTGACATCACCCAGCAACAGCGCGCCGAAGCGGCACTCAAGGCCAGCGAGGAGAAGTTCGCCAAAGCCTTCCACTCGAGCCCCGACGCCATCACCATCACCGAACGGCACAGTGGCCGCTATGTCGAGGTCAACGACGGCTTCTGCCGCCTGACCGGATACAGCAGCAGCGAGGTGGTGGGCCGCACCGTTTTCGAACTGGGCATCTGGGCCGACGACAAGCAACGAGCGGCATTGCTCGCCGAACTAGGGGAGCGTGGCCGGGTACACCACCGGGAAATGCTCGGGCGCAACAAGCGCGGAGACATCCTGACCGTCGAGGTGTCCGTCGAGCCGATCAGCCTCAATGAAACCGACTGCCTGCTGCTGACCGCCCGCGATGTCAGCCAGTTGAAGAACGCACAGGCGCAGATCCGTCACCTGGCCTACCACGATCCGCTGACCAACCTGCCCAACCGTGCCCTGCTGATGGACCGGCTCAGCCAGCAGATCGCCCTGCTCAAGCGTCACAACTTGCGCGGCGCCCTGCTGTTCCTCGACCTGGACCACTTCAAGCACATCAACGACTCCCTGGGCCACCCCGTCGGCGACACGGTATTGAAGATCATCACTGCCCGCCTCGAAGCCAGCGTACGCCTGGAAGACACCGTGGCACGCCTGGGCGGCGACGAATTCGTGGTCCTGCTCAGCGGTCTCGAGGGAAGTCGCGAGCACGTCGAAGGCAAGGTTCGCGAGTTGGCCGACACCCTGCGCGAGCTGCTGGCCGAACCCATGTCGCTGGATGGCCAGCGCCTGCAGGTGACGCCCAGCATCGGCGTGGCACTGATTCCCGACCATGGCGCCACCCCGGCCGACTTGCTCAAGCGTGCAGACATCGCCCTTTACCGGGCCAAGGATTCCGGGCGCAATACCACCCAGCTGTTCCACACCACCATGCAGAAAGCGGCCAGCGAGCGCCTGCGCATGGAAAACGACCTGCGCCTGGCACTGGCGCGTGGCGAACTGGCCCTGCACTTCCAGCCCCAGGTGGACGCCCGCGACAACCGCATCGTCGGCGCCGAAGTGCTCTTGCGCTGGCACCATCCGCAACTTGGCCAGCAAGCGCCCTCACAGTTCATCCAGGTACTCGAGGAAAGCGGCCTGATACTCGAGGTGGGCAGCTGGATCCTCGACGAAGCCTGCGACGCCTGCGCGCGCATGCTCGAGGATGGGCTGATCAGTGCCGACGATTTCAGCCTCTGCGTGAATATCAGCCCCAGGCAATTCCGCCAGAATGATTTCGTCGAGCGGGTACTACGCAGCCTCGACGACTATCGCCTGCCCAGGCGCATGCTCAAACTGGAGATCACCGAGGGCATCGTCATCCAGAACCTGGAAGACACCATCAACAAGATGCGCGAACTCAAACGCTACGGGGTGAGCTTCGCCATGGATGATTTCGGCACGGGCTATTCGTCGCTGACCTACCTCAAGCGCCTGCCGGTGGATGCGCTGAAGATCGACCAGACCTTCGTGCGTGACGCGCCCAACGACCCCAATGATGCCGAGATCGTTCGCGCCATCGTGGCCATGGCGCGCAGCCTGGAACTGGCGGTGATCGCAGAAGGTGTCGAACTGACAGAGCAACTGGAGTTTCTCGAGCGCCAGGGCTGCTACCTGTACCAGGGCTACCTGCACAGCCGGCCGCTACCCTTGCCGGAGTTTCGCCAGATCTTGCAGGAAACCCCTGCAGACTATTGATAGCGCACGCCCCACAGGAGGGCGGTGTCACAGAAATGCGAAAGGGCACCCTAGGGTGCCCTTCCATTCACTTCACTGCATTCAATTCAGTGCAGCCTTTTCACCATTGATCGGAATACGCTTGGCCTTGGCTTCTTCCGGCACGACGCGCAGCAGGTCGATGCTGAGCAGGCCGTTAGCCAGACCGGCGGCTTTTACTTCGATGTGATCCGCCAGGCGGAACGACAGCTTGAAAGCACGCTGGGCGATACCCTGATGCAGATAGGTGACTTCGGCAGCGCCATTTTCGCGCTTGCCACCGGTAACGGTCAGGACGCCTTTTTCGACCTGAAGGTCGAGATCCTGCTCCTGGAAGCCGGCTGCAGCAACCACGATGCGATAGTGGTCATCGCCATGCTTTTCGACGTTGTAGGGCGGGTAGCTGCTACCGGCCTCATTACGTGCCGCGGATTCGAACAGGTCATTGAAACGATCGAAACCTACGGAATGGCGGAACAGTGGTGCGAGGGAGAAAGCGGTAGTCATGGTCATAAACTCCTGAGATTCAGCAAGTAAGTCACTACGCGACCCGACTTCGGCATCGCGTACTCAAGAGATAAGGTCAGGCAACAGACTTTCAAGGGCTCTCATGAAAAAATCTGCCCACCCCGCACGATGCAGCTGCCCATCAGGCGACGCACTCGGTGAAAGAGGCCGTTTTCACTGGCTCGACACCCAACAGCCGGCTGATGCGTGCGCAGTCATCCTCGCGCCGCAACTCGGCGAACAACAGTACAGCCTCCGGGTAGCTGCGAGTCAACATCGCCAACCACTGCTTCATCCGCCCGGGCGCATAGCGCGGCGACAATTTGGCCTGCGCCTGGCGCCAGAACTCGCGCAGCAGCGGTAACAGATCGCTCCATACCATCGGCTGGTAGTCCCGCCCCTCGCGCGCAGCGGCGATCTGCAAGCCCAGATCCGGCCGCGACACCAGCCCGCGCCCGAGCATGATGTTTTCGGCGCCGCTGACTTCGCGGCAGCGTCGCCAATCATCGACGGTCCAGATCTCGCCATTGGCAAAGACCGGCACCTTGACCACGTCCTGCACCCGCGCCACCCACTCCCAGTGAGCCGGCGGCTTGTAACCCTCTACCTTGGTTCGCGCATGCACCACCAGGTGCTGCGACCCACCCTCGGCCAGCGCGATGCCACACTCCAGCGCACCATCCGGACTGTCGAAGCCCAGACGCATCTTCGCCGTCACCGGGATCTGCGCCGGCACCGCCCGTCGAACCTCACGAACGATGGCATGCAGCAGCTCGGGCTCCTTGAGCAGCACAGCGCCCCCGCGAGACTTGTTCACGGTCTTGGCCGGGCAGCCGAAGTTAAGGTCGATTACCGGTGCCCCGAGTTCACAGGCCAGGGCAGCGTTGTCCGCCAGGCACAGCGGATCGGAGCCCAGCAACTGCACACGCATCGGCGTGCCGGCAGCCGTGCGCGCACCGTTGCGCAACTCGGGTGCCAACTTGTCGAACGACGAAGGTGGCAGCAAGCGATCACAGACACGGATGAACTCGGTGACACACCAGTCGATACCACCGACGCGGGTCAGCACGTCGCGCAGGATGTTGTCGACCAGCCCCTCCATGGGGGCCAGGGCAATTTGCATTTCAGGGTCTCGACGAGAAAAGGCGGCAGTCTAGCAAAAAATGCCCGTCGATCAGGCGCCGATCAGCGCCGGACCATAGCCTTCGAGGAACTCGGCCGGCATGCGTCTGGGCTTGCCGCTGGACAGCTCGATACAGGCAAAGGTGGTTTGCGCGCGCAACAGGGTGACCCCGTCACTCGGGCGCTTGAGCTGGAAACGACGGGTCATGCGCAGGCGCTGATCCCAGTCGATGATCCAGGTGGCCAATTGCAGCTCGTCGTCTTCGTACGCCGCTGCCAGGTAATCGATCTCATGGCGGACCACGGCCATTGCCCGATCCAGACGACGATACTCGGCAAGGTCCAGCCCCAGGCGTTGTGAATGACGCCAGGCGCAGCGCTCCAGCCAGGTGACGTAGACCGCGTTGTTGGCGTGACCGAGGCCGTCGATATCCTCGGTGCCGACGCGAAGGTCGATGATGAATGGCGCTGCCAGATCCCAGCTCATGCCCGCTCCTGTAGTCAGTGAACGGGCAGAGTGTAACGGATGCTCAGGCGCTTTGCCGTGCCGGTTGGGTCGTACGTGCCAGCAACTCGAGCACAGCCTGGGTCAGACGCGGATCAGCCAGCACCCGTTGATGCCCACCCTCCTCCAGCAGCAACAGGCGACTGTCGAACCAGGCCTTGTGAATGACCTGAGCCTCACTGGCCGCAACCAGCGCATCGTCAGCCGCATGAACGACCAACCCAGGCAACTCAAGCTGGTAGCCACTGACATCCAGCCGATCGATCTGCACGCCTACGTCGCGCTCGACCTGGCGAATGAAGGCTGCACGCGCCCGCCCAGGCATCCCCAGGCGCCGGGCAAAACCGCGCAACACCCCGAGCAATTGGGCAGGTGCAGCAATGCTCACCGCCGACTCGGCACGCAATCCCCACTGCAACGCCAACATGACGCTGGCGCCGCCCATCGAATGACCGATCACCGCCCGTAAAGGCGGCAGCTCCGCCGCGGCCTCAAGCAGTGCCCGGGCGAACAGCACCACATGCGCCTGCTGCCCCGGCGAACGGCCATGGGCCGGCCCCTCGAGGGACACGACCGTATGCCCTGCCTGCACCAGGGCTTCGATCAGCGCGGCGAACTGAGTGGGCCGCCCCTCCCAGCCGTGCATCAGGAGCACCGTCGGCCCCTTGCCCCAGCGCAACGCCGAAAGACCGAAGCGCAGGGTGATCCGCTCGGCAGATGCCAATAACGGCAGTTCCCATTGCCGCGCAGGCAGGTTGCGCGGCGTCATGAAGGCGCGACGCATGCGCCCGGCGACATGCTCGGGGGCCAGATGGCCAAGGGTGCCGTTGACGCTGCGAATCCAGCTCAGGGTAGTCATCGCCTTGCTCCAGAGTTGAGGTTGCTCAGATAACCGCCGACTTGGCGGCGCGCAGAATACGGTCGGAAAGCTCGGAAGCGCCCAAGGCTCGGGCCAGGGCCAGGCCGCCGACCATCAGGGCGAGGTCGGCGAATGCCTTGTCGATATCCTCGGGACGATCGACCATCTGCGCCGTCATCAGCTCGAGGTGTTCAGCCAGCTTCTCGCGAAAGGCTTCGGGCAAACGCTGCATCTCACCCAGCGAATTAGGCAAGGGACAGGCGTGCTCATGGGCATCACGGTGCTTGCGCGACAGATAAAAAGCCGCTGCCAACGCACGACGCTCGGCGCCAGACAGGCTGGGGTCGACTTGCGAGAGCAAGGCCCGTCGCTCACCGAGCAACTGGTCGAATGCCGCCAGCATCAACTCATCCTTGCTGTCGAAATGGGCGTAGAAACCTCCGACAGTGAGGCCTGCCGCAGCCATTACCTGGCCTACGCTGGGGTCGGCTGGCCCCTGCTGGATCAGGGCGCTACAGGCAGCATCGAGAATACGCTCGCGGGTCCTGGTCTTTTTATCGTTCATGGGCACCCCCAAATATGATGATCGAAATATTACGCATGTAATATTTTATGGCAAGCGAAATCGCGTACCGCTGATCGGGCACTTGGAAGATGAAGGAGGTAGAAAAACAAAAGGCCCATTCAATAATCGAATGAGCCTTTGAAGTCCCGTAAAACACGGGTAAAAGTGGCGTCCCCTAGGGGACTCGAACCCCTGTTACCGCCGTGAAAGGGCGGTGTCCTAGGCCACTAGACGAAGGGGACGTAAACCTTCGCACCGATTCATTTTCACGAATCGTGGCAGATTGGTGGAGCTAAGCGGGATCGAACCGCTGACCTCCTGCATGCCATGCAGGCGCTCTCCCAGCTGAGCTATAGCCCCGAAACAAAACAAAAAGCTCACTCAACAGTCGAATGAGCCTTTCAACCCCGCAAAACGCGGGAAGAAATGGCGTCCCCTAGGGGACTCGAACCCCTGTTACCGCCGTGAAAGGGCGGTGTCCTAGGCCACTAGACGAAGGGGACGTAACCTTCGTGCCGATCCGCTTTCACGAACCGCGGCAAAATTGGTGGAGCTAAGCGGGATCGAACCGCTGACCTCCTGCATGCCATGCAGGCGCTCTCCCAGCTGAGCTATAGCCCCGGATTTCTAGCCTCTCGGCCCAGCGACATCATGAAATATCGCTTGTGCAATACTGGCGTCCCCTAGGGGACTCGAACCCCTGTTACCGCCGTGAAAGGGCGGTGTCCTAGGCCACTAGACGAAGGGGACGAACCTTCTTACCTTCAAGACATGGTTGCTGGACCAGTCTTTCTTCACGACCTTGATCATGAAGCGGAATTTGGTGGAGCTAAGCGGGATCGAACCGCTGACCTCCTGCATGCCATGCAGGCGCTCTCCCAGCTGAGCTATAGCCCCACAATGTCGCTTTGAACCGAATCACCGGCTGGATGCCTGATGCTTCATTTTCGTTCATCGCTGTGGACGGGGCGCATATTAAGATCGGATTGCAGCACTGTCAAACGAATTCGTGAAAATATTCAAAATTTTTTTCACAGATAACAATCACTTACCGCCCTGCCCTGCTCCTGGGGAATGCCGGGTGCCGTGGCAGCGGGACAAGCCCGCTGCCACGGCATTGTGTGACAAGCCAATCAGGCAATGTTTGCCAGCAGCTTTTCCCACTCTTTGTTCTCTTTCTTCGACACACCGCCCAGCAGCTCCAGTGCCTGACGCAGACGGTAGCGGGTCAGATCGGGGCCGAGAATCTCCATGGCATCGAGCACCGACACCGAGCTGGCTTGCCCCGAAATCGCGGCGAACATCAGCGGCATGGCGTCACGCAGCTTCAGCTCCAGGGCCTCGACCACCGCCTGGATGCAGCCGGTAATACGCTCCTTTTCCCACTGCCGCAGGCTTTCGAGCTTCCACAAGATCAACTGCATGACCTGACGCACCTGATCGGGCGACAGTTTCTTGTGCTCGAACAGCTTGGCATCGAGCTTGAGGGCGCCCTCGAAGAAGAACCCGCCCAGTGGCGCGATCTGGCTGAAGGTTTCGACACGCCCCTGTACATGCGGTGCGATCTTCATCATGTAGTCGCTGTTGAACGCCCACTTCTGCACGCGCGCAGCAAACTCCTCGACCGGCAGGTCGCGCAGCCACTGGCCATTGAGCCAGGACAGCTTCTCGATGTCGAAGATCGGCCCGCCAAGGGAAATGCGCGACAGGTCGAAATGCTCGACCATTTCTGCCAGGGAGAACTTTTCACGCTCGTCCGGCATCGACCAGCCCATGCGCCCCAGGTAGTTGAGCATGGCCTCAGGCATGAAGCCCATACGCTCGTAGAACGTGACCGAAGTCGGGTTCTTGCGCTTGGACAGCTTGGATTTGTCCGGGTTACGCAGCAGCGGCATATAGCACAGCTTGGGCTGCTCCCAGCCAAAATACTCGTAGAGCTTGATCAGCTTCGGCGCCGACGGCAGCCATTCCTCGCCTCGCAGGACGTGGGTGATGCCCATCAGGTGGTCGTCGACCACGTTGGCCAGGAAGTACGTCGGCAGGCCGTCGTTCTTCATCAGCACCTGCATGTCCATGCGGTCCCACGGAATCTCGACATCGCCACGCAGCATGTCAGGCACCACGCAGATGCCCTCGCTCGGCACTTTCATGCGAATCACGTGAGGCTCGCCAGCGGCCAGTCGACGCTGCACTTCCTCGGCGCTCATTTTCAATGCGCGGCCGTCATAGCGCGGTGTTTCGCCGCGAGCCATCTGTTCGGCACGCATCTGATCCAGCTCTTCGGCGGTGCAGAAGCAATAGAACGCATGGCCGGCATCGACCAGTTGCTTGGCGTACTTGGCGTAGATCTCACCGCGCTCGCTCTGCCGGTACGGGCCATGCGGGCCGCCAACGTCCGGACCTTCGTTCCATTCGATCCCGAGCCAGCGCAGGGCGTCGAAGATCTGCTGTTCCGACTCGCGGGTCGAACGCAACTGATCGGTGTCTTCGATGCGCAGGATGAACTCGCCGCCGTGCTGCTTGGCAAAGCAGTAGTTGAACAGGGCGATGTAGGCGGTGCCGACGTGGGGGTCGCCAGTGGGCGATGGCGCGATACGCGTGCGAACGGTGGTCATGGACAGTCTCGGACGAAAGATGAAACAAAGGCGAGATGTTAGCAGGGTGCGGGCATCGGGCTCCAGCAATGGCGCTATCGTCACTTGTGGCGGTGCATTGCCGAGCTGTTAAATTTGCTTACATTTCTGGAACGATAGTCCCTATGCCTGCTCAACTCAAACGCCGCCTGCTGATCTTTCTCGCCTTGGTGGTGCTGATCGCCCTCGCCTTTCTCGCCCATTGGTACTTCAAGGGGCGCTTCTACGAAAGTACCGACAATGCCTATGTGCAGGGTGAGATCACACGCATTTCCAGCCAGCTTGGTGCGCGGGTCGACGAGGTTCTGGTAGAGGACAATCAACACGTCATGCGAGGCGACCTGCTGGTCCGCCTGGAGGTCGCCGACTTCCAGCTGGCGGTCGAGCGCGCCCGGGCGGCACTGGCGACGCGAGAAGCCGAGCGTGTCCAGGCGCAAAGCCGACTGATCCAGCAAGACAGCTTGATCGCCGCCGGTCGAGCCCAGGTGGCCGCCAACCAGGCCACTCTCGATCGCTCGCGCCTGGACCTCAATCGTGCCGAGGCCCTGCGCAAACCCGGGTTCGTCTCGGAAGAGCGAGTCACCACCCTGTCTGCAGAAAACCACGTCGCCCGCTCCCAGGTCGACAAGGCCCAGGCCGACCTGCAGAGCCAGCGCCAGCAGATAGATGCACTGACGGCCGAACTCAAGCGCCTCGATGCACAAATTGCCAACGCCCGAGCAGACCTGGCACAGGCAGAACTCAACCTTACCCGCTGTGAAATCCACGCCCCCATCAGTGGCACCATCGGTCAGCGCAGCGCCCGCAATGGCCAGGTGGTACAGGCCGGCGCCTACCTGCTGTCGATCGTGCCGGACGAAGACATCTGGGTGCAGGCTAACTTCAAGGAGACCCAGATCGGCAACATGCATCGGGGCCTGCGTGCCGAACTGACCTTCGACAGTTATCCCGACACCCCGATCGAAGGCCGTGTCGATAGCCTGTTCGCTGCATCCGGGGCGCAATTCAGCCTGCTGCCACCGGACAATGCCACGGGTAACTTCACCAAGGTGGTTCAACGCATTCCGGTCAAGCTGACCTTTGCCGCCAATAACCCCTTGCATGGCCGTATTCGCCCAGGCATGTCGGTAACCGCCACCGTCGACCTGCGCGACACGGCCGATCAGGCAGAGCGCGGCGAGCCCCACGATGGCCGGTGATCAACTGCTGCGACCGACCGCGGAGCCGAGCAGGCGCGACTGGATTGCGGTGATGAGCGTGATGCTCGGCGCATTCATGGCAGTGCTGGACATTCAGATCACCAACTCCTCGCTCAAGGATATCCAGGGGGCACTGTCTGCCACCCTGGAAGAGGGCTCGTGGATCTCGACCTCCTACCTGGTGGCGGAAATCATCATGATCCCGTTGACCGCCTGGCTTGTGCAGCTGCTTTCCGCCAGGCGCCTGGCGGTGTGGGTGTCGCTCGGTTTCCTGGCGTCCTCGTTGTTGTGCTCGATGGCCTGGAACCTGGAAAGCATGATCGTGTTTCGCGCCCTCCAGGGCTTTACCGGCGGCGCCCTGATTCCGCTGGCCTTCACCCTGACCCTGATCAAACTGCCCGAACACCATCGAGCCAAGGGCATGGCAATGTTCGCCATGACCGCGACCTTCGCGCCCTCCATCGGGCCGACCCTGGGCGGCTGGCTCACCGAAAACTGGGGGTGGGAATACATCTTCTACATCAACATCCCGCCGGGGCTGGTGATGATCGCGGGCCTGCTCTACGGGCTGGAGAAGAAACAGGCGCACTGGGAGCTGCTCAAGAGCACCGATTACGCCGGCATCGTCACCCTGGGGGTCGGCCTGGGTTGCCTGCAGGTGTTTCTGGAAGAAGGTCATCGCAAGGACTGGCTGGAGTCCAGCCTTATTGTCGGCCTGGGTACCATGGCCCTGCTCTGCCTGATCACCTTCGTCATTCTCCAGCTTTCCCGAGCCAATCCCCTGATCAACCTGCGCATCCTCGGCAACCGCAACTTCGGCCTGTCGAGCATCGCCAGCCTGGGCATGGGTGTGGGGCTTTATGGGTCGATCTATCTGCTGCCGCTGTACCTGGCGCAGATCCAGGGCTACAACGCCCTGCAGATCGGCGAGGTGATCATGTGGATGGGTATTCCACAGCTGTTCCTGATTCCGCTGGTGCCGCAACTGATGAAGGTCATTGCACCCAAGCTGCTCTGTGCACTGGGGTTTTGCCTGTTCGGGGCTGCCAGCTTCGGCTCGGGAGTGCTCAACCCGGACTTCGCAGGGCCGCAGTTCAACCATATCCAGATCATTCGTGCACTTGGGCAGCCAATGATCATGGTCACCATCTCGCTGATCGCCACGGCTTACATTCAGCCTCAGGATGCGGGCTCGGCCTCGAGTCTGTTCAACATCCTGCGCAACCTGGGTGGCGCCATTGGTATCGCCTTGCTGGCCACCTTGCTGGATGCACGGACCAAGGTGTATTTCGACTACCTGCGCGAATCAGTGGTCCCGAGCAACCCGCAAGTGGCGGAGCGACTGGCCCAACTGGCCGAACGGCTAGGCAGTGACAGCGCAGCACTGGGGCGCTTGAGCGAAATCACCCACCAGCAGGCACTGATCATGGCCTACAACGATGCGTTCCACCTGGTAGGGATCGGTTTGGCAGTCAGCATGGTGGCAGTACTGCTGACACGCAAACTGCCACAGGGACTGAAGGCCGGGGAGGCACATTGACCAGTATCCCGGCCGCTTCTGCACCGATGCGCGCGCTTAGCTGGCAATAAGCCGCTCACGCAACTGCCCGATCTCATCGCGCAACTGAGCGGCGGCCTCGAACTCCAGGTCGCGGGCCAGCTGGAACATCTTCTCTTCCAGCACTTTGATGCGCTTGGTGATCTCGCCAGGGGTCTGCAGCTCTGCCTCGTAGCGCGCAGCCTCCTCCGCCGCCTTGGCCATGCCCTTGCGCTTCTTGCTGCGCGCACCGGGCACCGTGGCACCTTCCATGATATCGGTGATGTCCTTGACCACCCCCTTGGGCACGATGCCATTCGCTTCGTTGAACGCGACCTGCTTGTCCCGACGCCGCTCGGTCTCGTCGATCGCCCGCTGCATGGAGCCGGTCACCTGGTCGGCATAGAGGATCGCCTTGCCGTTGAGGTTACGTGCTGCGCGGCCGATGGTCTGGATCAGCGAACGCTCCGAACGCAGGAAGCCTTCCTTGTCGGCATCGAGAATGGCCACCAACGACACCTCCGGCATGTCCAGACCCTCGCGCAACAGGTTGATGCCCACCAATACATCAAAGGTGCCCAGACGCAGGTCTCGGATGATCTCCACACGCTCCACGGTGTCAATGTCCGAGTGCAGGTAGCGCACACGCACATCATGATCTGCAAGGTAGTCGGTAAGGTCCTCGGCCATGCGCTTGGTCAGGGTCGTCGCCAGCACCCGCTCCCCCACCGCCACTCGCTTGCCGATTTCCGACAGCAGGTCATCCACCTGGGTGAGGGCTGGACGCACCTCTACCTGAGGATCGACCAGACCGGTCGGCCGTACCACCTGCTCGACCACGCGCCCGGCATGCTCAGCCTCGTAGGGGCCGGGTGTCGCCGAGACGAAGATGGTCTGCGGGCTGACCGACTCCCACTCGTCGAAGCGCATGGGCCGGTTATCCAACGCCGATGGCAGACGGAAACCGTACTCCACCAGCGTCTCCTTGCGAGAACGGTCGCCCTTGTACATGGCGCCGACCTGAGGAACGCTGACGTGTGATTCATCGATCACCAGCAACGCATCGGCAGGAAGATAATCGTAGAGCGTCGGCGGCGGTGCCCCAGCCGGGCGGCCGGACAGATAGCGCGAGTAGTTCTCGATACCGTTGCAATAGCCCAGCTCCAGGATCATCTCCAGGTCGAAGCGCGTGCGCTGCTCCAGACGCTGGGCCTCCACCAGTTTGTTGGCCTTGTTGAGGTACTCAAGCCGCTCGCCGAGCTCCTCCTTGATGCCGTCCACCGCCTCGAGCAGGGTCTCGCGCGGGGTCACATAGTGGCTCTTGGGGTAGAAGGTGAAACGCGGCAGCTTGCGGATCACTTCGCCGGTCAAGGGGTCGAAGGCGGCGATGTTCTCTACTTCGTCGTCGAACAGCTCGATACGGATGGCCTCGAGGTCCGATTCGGCCGGGAAGATGTCGATCACGTCGCCACGCACCCGGAAGGTGGCGCGGGCAAAATCCATCTCGTTTCGGGTGTATTGCAGGTCGGCCAGCCGGCGCAGCAGTGCGCGCTGGTCGAGCTTGTCACCGCGATCGACGTGCAGAACCATCTTCAGGTAGGTTTCCGGGCTGCCCAGACCATAGATACACGACACCGTGGTGACAATGATCGCGTCGCGCCGCTCAAGCAATGCCTTGGTCGCCGACAGACGCATCTGCTCGATGTGGTCGTTGATCGAGGCATCCTTCTCGATGAAGGTGTCCGACGACGGGACGTAGGCTTCCGGCTGGTAGTAGTCGTAGTAGGAGACGAAGTACTCTACCGCGTTGTTCGGGAAGAACGCCTTGAACTCGCCATACAGCTGAGCAGCCAGCGTCTTGTTCGGCGCCAGCACCATGGTCGGGCGCTGGACCTGCTGAATGACGTTGGCGATGCTGAAGGTCTTGCCGGAGCCGGTCACCCCGAGCAGGGTCTGGTGCGACAGCCCCGCCTCGATACCCTCGACCATCAGGCGAATGGCCTCGGGCTGGTCGCCGGCGGGCTGGAATCGGGTGACGAGCTGGAACTCGGACATGACGGGACCTCGTGGATGTCGCGGCAACTGTAAATTTAGCCAGTAGTCTATACGCAAAAAGGCGCGCCGGGGTGGCCTTCGCCGCTGCAGATGTGAACGCTCATTGCAGTGGACCCGGCAATTCGACCAATGGTCGAAAAATATTTGCGCAAAGCGCCTGAAAACCTGTGCCAGAGTGTCGCAGTGACCGGTCGGTATCACTATACTGACTCCCCGTTTGCACCGCTTCAGTGCACTGGGCTGGAGGGTGCATCTCCTATCACTCTCCTATTCAGAGCCAAGGTAACAATGAGCCTGTTTTCCGCTGTCGAGCTGGCACCCCGCGACCCCATCCTGGGCCTCAACGAAGCATTCAACGCCGACCCACGTACCGACAAGGTCAACCTGGGCGTCGGTGTCTATTGCAATGAGGAAGGCCGCATCCCGCTGCTTCGCGCGGTGATCGAAGCCGAAACCCAGCGTGTCGCCCAACATGCCTCCCGCGGCTACCTGCCGATCGACGGCATCGCCGCCTACGACCAGGCCGTGCAGAAACTGCTGTTCGGCGCTGAATCCCCACTGCTGGCTGCAGGCCGCGTAGTGACCGTGCAGGCTGTCGGCGGCACCGGCGCACTGAAGATCGGTGCCGATTTCCTCAAGCGCCTTTCGCCGAACGCGGTCGTCGCCATCAGCGATCCGAGCTGGGAAAACCATCGCGCCCTGTTCGAGACTGCAGGCTTCCCAGTACAGAACTACCGCTATTACGACGCACCGAGCAACGACGTCAACCGCGCCGGCATGCTCGAAGACCTGAACAAGCTGCCCTCGGGCTCGATCGTCGTCCTGCATGCCTGCTGCCACAACCCGACTGGTGTCGACCTGTCGCTCGACGACTGGAAGAACGTGCTGGAAGTGGTCAAGGCAAAGGGCCACGTACCGTTCCTCGACATGGCCTACCAAGGCTTTGGCGACGGTATCAGCGAAGATGCCTTCGCCGTGCGCCTGTTCGCCGAGTCGGGCCTGGAGTTCTTTGTCTCCAGCTCGTTCTCCAAATCGTTCTCGCTGTATGGCGAGCGCGTTGGCGCACTGTCGATCGTCACCGCCTCGAAAGACGAGAGCACCCGCGTGCTGTCGCAGGTCAAGCGCGTGATCCGCACCACCTACTCCAACCCGCCGACCCACGGTGCAACCATCGTCGCCACCGTGCTCAACAGCCCGGAACTGCGCCAGATGTGGGAAGCCGAGCTGGGCGAGATGCGTGAACGCATCCACGGCATGCGCAAGCAGATGGTCTCGCTCCTGGCCGAGTACGGCGCCAACCGCGACTTCAGCTTCGTCGGTCGCCAAGTCGGCATGTTCTCCTACTCAGGCCTGACCGTGGAACAGGTCGCGCGCCTGAAGAACGACTTCGGCATCTATGCGCTGGACACCGGTCGCATCGCCGTGGCCGCACTGAACCAGAGCAACATCCACGTGGTCACCAAGGCCATCGTCGAAGTGCTGTAACTGCTTGATTTGCCAGGGGGCGGCTTGACTTCCCCTTGGCATTCAGTAAGATACGAGCAGATTCCGCGATAGCTCAGTCGGTAGAGCAAATGACTGTTAATCATTGGGTCCCTGGTTCGAGTCCAGGTCGCGGAGCCAGACACTGAAAAACCTCCAGATGCGCAAGCACTGGAGGTTTTTTTGTTTTCCGGGATCAGAAAGATCGTCGCAAGATGCGCTCAGCGGTCGCGCCCGATAGGGTAGAACACCCCACCACTCCAAACCCCCAACCACTCCTCACCATCGATCACGCGCGGCACGGCAAGCTCCACCAGTTGGTAGAACACATTGCGGTGGATGAGCGCTTCGAGGTTGCTGCGCATCAGCAGGTAAGGCGATGGCTCATGCGTTTTCGGATCGGTCTCTACCCGAATAGGGTGATCAGCACCGGCATCGACCTGATCCTCGACATTGCTGGTGAAACGCAGGACCTGCTGCTCACCACTACCCTCCACTTCCAGGCTGACCGCCACGAACGGCGCATCATCGACACGAATGCCGACCTTCTCCACAGGCGTTACCAGAAAATAGTCATCACCGTCACGACGAATGATGGTAGAGAACAAGCGCACCATTGGCTTGCGCCCGATCGGCGTCCCCAGGTAATACCAGGTGCCGTCGCGGGCGATGCGCATGTCGATATCGCCGCAGAAATCAGGATTCCACAGGTGCACGGGAGGCAGGCCCTTGTCCTTGGGAATCTGCGCCAGAAGATCGTTGGCCTTACCCGTACCTGTCATCACCCGTTCCTTACCGACTCATTCCCAGGAGACTACGAGCGTACTCGCGCATGGGTGCCGCGAGCAAATCCTGCGGCGTGTTGTCGTGGAACGTCAACAAACCGCCACGGCTCTTGATGCGCGCTGTATCGATCAAGTAGCGAGTGCTGGTTTCGATCAGCATCATCTGCACTACACCGGTATCCCAGCCAAGGCGATCCACTGCCTGCTCGTCGTACCATTCATCGCCATTACCAATGCGGTCATCGGTGCGGGCGAAGCGGGTATAGAGCACGTAATGGGCGCCCACCGAACGCGCCTCGGCGATGGCGTCCTCCAGCCCCAACGGCGCCTTGGCGCGACGCACCAGCGGGAAATACTCGACGAAGCTCTTGAATGCCTCTTCGGCAACGGCATTCTGCTGCGGCACCGGGCCTTTTCCAGGCGGAACGAAAGCGCCCTGGCCAATGAAGATGAACGAATCAGGCTGCAGCCGGACCGACAAGGTTCGAGTGGTATCACTGTGATCGAGCAGACCGGCGTCGCTCATCTGATAGCGAACACCTTCGCCCATGTCGCTGACTTTCATGCAGCCGCTCAACGCCATCAGCGCCAGCAGCAAGACCAGGCTACGCATCTTTCCTCCAGTGACCGGTGACGAAAAACCGGCGAATAGCCGCCAGATGCAGCTTTTGCGCCAGCTCAGCCGCCGATCACCTTCATCACGGTCACACCACCCGAGAACGCCAGCTCCTGCTTGTCCGCCAGGGCCTTGACCAGCAGCCGCTGAATCACCGGAAGCGCCTGGTGACGCGGCTTGTCGAGCAGGTCGCCGATAAAGTGACGATTCCCCGAGGACAGGCAGCCATGCAGCCAGCCGGTAGACGACAAGCGCAAACGCGAGCAGGTCCGGCAAAACGGCACGCTCTCGTTGGCAATCACACCAAAGTGACCTTGGCCGGGAATCTGGTAGCGCAGGGCCGTTGCATCCAAGGCCGCTGGCGCCTGCTGGAAGTGATATTGATGGCCGATCAGTGCCAGCAATTGCTCGAGACTGACGAACTGACGCAGGAATGCATTCGAATCAAGCGCCAGATGGCCCATGCGCATCAACTCGATAAACCGCAGTTCGTAGCCTCTTGCCAGGCAGTAGTCGAGCAGCGGCACCACCTGATCGAGGTTGTGTCCGCGCATCGGCACCATGTTGACCTTGATACGCATACCCGCTGCACTCGCCTCCTCCATGCCCCTCAGCACGCTGGCCAGGTCGCCGCCCCGGGCAATGCTGCGAAACGCGGTCGGGTCAAGGGTGTCGAGGGAGACATTGAGCCGGTCGATACCTGCCGCGCGCAACACGGCAAGCTTGCGACTCAACAACTGGCCGTTGGTGGTCAAGGCGATATCCTTGAGCCCCAAGCCACCGACAATCTTCAGGAACGGCTCCAGGCGAGGGCTGATCAACGGTTCGCCACCGGTAATGCGCAGGCGCTCGATACCTGCGGCATCGACCAGATAAGCCACCCCGCGCGCCAGCGCATCGGCGCAGAGCTCATCCTGTGCAGCCACCAGGCGCTTGCCATCGGGCACGCAGTAGCTGCAAGCATAGTTGCAGGCAGCCGTCAGGCTGACGCGCAGGTTGCGAAAACGCCTGCCTTGACGATCGACGATCATGGATGACTCCGGCATGAGAAAAAGCGAGCCGGCAAAACTTGACTCAAAGATCAAGTTTTTGCAAGCCCTGTCGCCGAAGCGGGCGTGGCTGGCGGAGCCTGCCCATCATGGACAGTACCCCGCAGGGGTTTCAGGCTGCCGGTTCCGGATCGCGCTTGCGCTTGTTGCCCATGCGCACGCCGATGTCCATCAGGAACTGGAAGAAACCTTCCTGATCCTCGAGAACGTTGCTCCAGAACGGCGAGTGATACAGCGCTACAGCGCCATGCACCAGCGCCCAGGCAGCACAGTAGTGGAAGTACGGCGGCACATCCTCGAGCTTGCCTTCGCTGATACGGCCCTTGATCAACTGGGTCAGGCGCTCGAAATTGGAGGCGCGGATACGGTGCAGTTCCTCGACCATCTCCGGCACTTGATTACCCTTGACCACCTTCTCTTCAAGACGGTCGAACAAGCGGTAGCGCTGAGGATCACGCATCCGGAACTCGAAGTAGGCACGCGACAGGGCTTCCTTGTCGCGGTCGACGTCGTCCGAATGCAACAGCGCATTCAAGTCACGCTCGTAGTCGAGCATCAGGCGCAGGTAGATCTCCGCCTTGGACTTGAAGTGCTTGTAGATCGTGCCTTTGCCGATACCGACAGCGTCGGCGATCATCTCGACGGTGACACTGTCTTCACCCTGTTCGAGAAACAGCTTGAGCGCCGTGTCGAGGATTTCTTGCTCGCGGCGGCGAAACTCACGGACCTTACGAGGTTCTTTCTGCATAGGAAGGACTGGATGACAATCGAAGCAGATTATTATGCCTAACTTGCGGCAAATTGCACGGATCATCCAACCATATCTATGTTTCATGATGAGTTTGCATGCAAACCGTGCCTGTCCGGCTTGAATCGCATGAGTGCGTGCGACGCCCCGCGCCCGGCCGACTCTCGCCTGCAACCGACGCAGCACGGCTCGCCAAGGCCACCACGCTCATCGAATTGCGCACGTCGGCACGAAGAAAGCGTACGAGTCGCGCACTCTTCAACCTTTTAACCGCACCTCTATACAAATCGGCACCTGATAGGCGCAAATTCACCCAGAGTCCGCCCAATGCCATGCCCTGATGGCCCATTGGCTGTCAGGTGTATTCCAAATCTGTTTAAAAAACGACCAACTGGCGCTGGCAGTGCGAGGATACTCGCCAATACTTGAAGTGTTGGCGCGGCGCATCCCCCCAAGTGGCGCGCCGATAAAGGTGCCCAGGGACCGCGTACCTTTGTTTTACTCCTAATGGTCTTAACCCGGATTCCCCCCCCAGAACCCGGGTTTTTTTTGCCCGCCCCGCCTTATCCTCAGGCGACGCGCGCCAACGGGAACAGGCGCTTGAAGTTGGCGGTCGTCTGCTCGGCCAACTGCGCATAGCTCACCCCCCGCAACGATGCGACGTACTCGGCGACCTCACGCACGTACTGCGGCAGATTGGGCTTGCCGCGATACGGGATGGGCGCCAGGTACGGCGAGTCGGTCTCCACCAGCAGGCGCTCGACAGGCACCTGGCGTGCAACCTCGCGCAGCGCATCGGCGTTGCGGAAGGTTACGATTCCGGAGAGCGAGATGTAGTACCCCAGATCGAGTGCGGCCTTGGCCATGTCCCAGTCTTCCGTGAAGCAGTGCAGCACACCCGCCTGCGGCAGGCTGGCCTCGCGCAGCAGCGCCAGGGTGTCCGCCCGCGCCGCGCGAGTGTGAACGATCACCGGCTTGCCGGTCTGCCGGGATGCCTCCAGGTGCAGGCGGAAAGATGCCTGCTGCAGCTCGGCGGCCTCCGGCTCGTAGTGATAGTCCAATCCGGTTTCGCCGATAGCCACCACGTGCGGGTGGGCCAGCTCACGCAGCAGCCACTCCAGCGCAGGCGTCTCCCCCGGAGCCAGGTCGAGGGGGTGCACGCCTACCGAACAGTCGACGTCGGCGTACTGCTCGCTCAGGGCCTTGACCGCCCCGGCGTTCTCGGCGCTTACGCCGATGCATAGAAAATGCCCGACTCCACGCTCGCGAGCCGCCTGCAGTGCGGCATCGAGCGAGCCGGCATGGGCGCTCAGGTCAAGTCGGTCGAGGTGGCAATGGGAATCTACGAGCATGGAATGAGAGCACACATGAAAATAAACGATGGGGGGAATCAGCGCGCGGCCAGCATCTGCAGCCAATGGGCCAACAGGGCTTCGAGCAGCAACACGCGATTGAGGTTGGCCTTGCCCTGCACTTTCTGGCGCTGTTCGAGAATCCAGGCCTGGACCTCGAGCACCCTGCCCTGCCTGCTCTTCTGCGCAAGGTATTGTACGACCTTGCGCATGTCGGCCAAGCCTAGCCCGTCCTCGTCCTGGGTCAATTGATAGCGCAGGATCAGGTGCGACCAGTCGCAGAACCAGTCGAACAGCAACAGCAGCGGCACATTGCTCCAGGCTTCAGCCAACTGAGAGGGCGATTGCTGCTGCTTGATCAGCTTCTTCACCCCCTCGGTGACCAGCGCGCGCTGCTCGCGCACACCCTGGGACTGCAAGGTGACGGCCATCAGTGGCGATCCCGCCGCCAGGGTCAGCAGTTCGTCACGCTCGATCTGATCGAGCTCCGGCAGGGCCGTCGCCAACCAGGCGTGACTCTGCGCAAGCGTCGGCTGGGCACAGGCGACCTGCTGGCAACGGCTCTTGATGGTTGGCAACAAACGGCTGGGCTGATGGCTCACCAGCAGCAGCACGGTATCGCCCGAAGGCTCTTCGAGGCTCTTGAGCAAAGCGTTCGAAGCATTGACGTTCATTGCTTCGACCGGCTCGATCAGCACCACCTTGCGCCCGCCCAACTGCGCAGTCTGCACCACGAACGAAACCAGATCTCGCACCTGGTCGACCTTGATGGGCTTGTCGGCCTCTTCCGGCTCCAGCACGAAGTTATCGGGGTGGCTGCCAGCCTTGAGCAACAGGCACGACTTGCATTGCCCGCAGGCATCCACGCCATGCGGCTGCTGGCACAACAGGCGAGCCATCAGGCGTTCGGCCATGGCTCGCTTGCCGATGCCCTGCGGCCCGTGCAACAGGTAGGCATGGGCATGCTGGCTGCGCCCGGCCAACTGCTGCCAGAGCGCTTGCTGCCAGGGGTACGCCTCAGCCACGGCAACGCTCCAGGATACCTGGCAGCAATGCATCGATGGCGCGCTGTACCGCCTCGAGCGACTGCCCGGCGTCCAGCAGGCTGTAGCGCTGCGGTGCCTGGGCTGCGCGTTGCAGATAGGCCTGACGCACCGCCTCGAAGAATGCCTGGCCCTCCTGCTCGAAGCGATCCAGGCGTCCGCGAGCGGCAGCACGGGCAAGGCCGACTTCCACTGGCAGATCGAAGACCAGGGTCAGGTCCGGGCGCAGCGCACCCTGAACGAAGTCTTCCAGCACCGCGATGCGCTCCACCGGCAGGCCACGCCCACCGCCCTGATAGGCGTAGGTGGCATCGGTAAATCGGTCGCACAGCACCACGACGCCCCGCGCCAGCGCCGGGCGAATGACCTCGGCCAGATGCTGGGCGCGTGCAGCGAACATCAACAGAAGCTCGGTGTCGGCCGCCATGGCTTCGTCGCTGGGAGCGAGCAGCAACTCGCGGATACGCTCGGCCAACGGCGTACCGCCAGGCTCACGGGTCATGACCACATCCACGCCCTGCTCACGCAGGCGCGCGGCCAGGTACTCGCGGTTGGTGCTCTTGCCCGCGCCTTCGGGGCCTTCCAGAGTGATGAACAAACCGCTCACGGGCATTCCTTACTGTTTTTCGGTGGGCGCCGGCGCCTGTTCGGGCGCGGGCTCTTCGGCGGACTGGGTTGGTGCGCCTTCAAGGGGTTCGCCGGACCGAGGCGAGGCTTCAGTCGGCGGCTCGGCGTCCGGTGCCTGATCGACCGTACCCTGCAGGGCTTGTGGTGCTGGGCTGGAGCGGTAGTCGGCGCGGCGCTTGAGCTGATATTCGCGCACAGCCGTATTGTGGTCGTCCAGGTCATCGGAGAAGACGTGGCTGCCATCGCCACGCGCGACGAAATACAGGCTGGTACCGTCTGACGGATTCAGGGCAGCGTGAATCGCCTCGCGCCCGACCATGGCGATCGGTGTCGGCGGCAGGCCGGTCATGGTGTATGTGTTGTAGGGTGTCGGTGCACGCAGGTCGGCACGCGTGATCTTGCCGTTATAGCGCTCACCCATGCCGTAGATAACCGTAGGGTCGGTCTGCAGCATCATGCCCAGGCGAAGGCGGCGCACAAATACACCTGCGATCTGCCCTCGCTCCTGGGGGATACCGGTTTCCTTCTCCACCAGCGAGGCCATGATCAGCGCCTGGTAGGGATCACGGTATGGCAAATCGGTTACCCGGTCTGCCCACTCCTTGGCCAGCACCTCCTCAAGGCGCATGTAGGCTTGCTGCAACAGCTCCACATCGCTCATGCCGCGCACGAAGCGGTAGGTGTCCGGGAAGAAACGCCCCTCAGGGAACACACCGGTATGCCCAAGCTTGTCCATCACTTCAGTATCGGACAGCCCGTCGAGGGTGTGCTTGATCTTTTCATGCCTGGCCACGGCCGAGCGCACCTGGCGGAAGGTCCAGCCCTCGACCAGGGTGAGGTTGTACTGCACCACATCACCACGGCGCCAGGCATCGAACAGCGCTTCGACGGTCATGCCGGGCGTCAGGCGGTATTCCCCCGTGTGCAGTGCAGTGCCAGCCATGTTGAAACGCCAGTAAAGTCGCAACCAGAAGGCGTCGTCGAGCAACCCTTCACTCTGCATGCGATAGAACATGCGGTTGGGGTTGGTGCCATTGGGCACATCGAGCAGGCGCTCTTCGGTGACATGCAACGGCTGCTCCAGGACCGAGTTGACCTTCCAGGCCGACCAGCCTACGGCCAGGCCGGCAAGGATCAGGCCCATTTCCAGCAGCAGCAGGATTTTGCGTCTCACGAATCAGGTATCCAGTAACGTACGGGCAACGGCCTGCAGTTTACGGGTGAGCGGCCCGGCCGGCCAGTCGAGGTTGAGCGCAGCGAACGTGCGCACAGGCCAAATTCCATACACGCTATTGCAGACGAACACTTCATCGGCCGTCTCCAGATCGGCTTGCACGAGGTCAGCTGTTCGGACCTCGATACCCAGCGCCGAGGCTTCGTCCAGCAGCGCAGCGCGCATGACGCCTGCCACGCCGCAGCGGCTCAGGTCGGCGGTCAGCAGCACGCCATCGCGGACCAGGAACAGATTACTGTAGACCCCTTCGATCAGGTGCCCTTGCACATCACGCATCAAACCCTCGGCGCAGGCAGGGTCCTGCCATTCGGCGCGAGCCATTACCTGCTCCAGGCGATTGAGGTGCTTGAGCCCGGCCAGCAGCGGCTGCTGCGCAAGACGGGTCTGGCAGTCGAACAGCCCGATCCCCTGCTCCGCGTTGGCCACGGGATAAGCAGGCATTGGACTGCTCTGGAGAATGCGTCGGGCCACGGCTTCGGAGGCGGGCGCATAGCCGCGCTGGCTATCACCGCGAGTGACGATCAGTTTGGCTACGCCTTCACCGAGCTGGCTGGCGTAGCGCAGCAACTCGTCGCGAACACACGCATGATCGATATCGATCGCAAGCCGCTGACAACCCTGCTTGAGTCGATCGAGATGTCGCGACAGCAGGCTGGGCCTGCCGCCGCGCACGGCGATAGTCTCGAACAGACCATCGCCGTAGGCCAGGCCGCGGTTCTGCAGGTTGACTGCAGTCGCCGGCTGGCCATCGATCCAGCTGTGCATCAATCGGCGAACCGGCGGAATACCAGCGAACCGTTGGTACCGCCAAAGCCGAAGGAATTGGACAGCACGACATCGATCGGCATGCTGCGCGCCTGGTGCGGCACGAAGTCCAGGTCGCAACCTTCGTCCGGCTCGTCCAGGTTGATGGTCGGCGGCGCCATCTGGCTGTTGATCGCCAACACGCTGAAGATCGCCTCTACCGCACCGGCAGCCCCAAGCAGGTGACCGGTCATCGATTTGGTCGAGCTGACGGCCAGCTTGTAGGCGTGCTCGCCGAACACACGCTTGATGGCCGCCACTTCGGCGATATCGCCAGCGGGGGTCGAGGTGCCGTGGGCGTTGATGTAGCTGACGTCTTCAGGCTTCACACCCGCATCGCGCAGGGCGTTGACCATGCAGCGTGCAGCGCCGTCGCCGGTATCCGGTGGCGACGTCATGTGGAACGCGTCCCCGCTCATGCCGAAACCGACCAGTTCGGCATAGATGGTCGCGCCACGTGCCTTGGCATGTTCAAGCTCCTCCAGCACCAGGGCGCCGGCACCATCGGACAATACGAAACCATCACGCCCCTTGTCCCACGGACGGCTGGCACGGGATGGCTCGTCATTGCGAGTCGAAAGTGCCCGCGAGGCGCCGAAACCGCCCATGCCCAGGCCGCACGCGGCCATTTCCGCGCCACCGGCGATCATCACGTCAGCCTCGCCATAAGCGATATTGCGTGCGGCCATGCCGATACAGTGAGTACCGGTGGTGCACGCCGTGGAGATCGCATAGTTGGGGCCCTGCAGACCCAGATGGATCGACAGGAAGCCGGAGATCATGTTGATGATCGAGCCCGGCACGAAGAATGGCGAAATCCGGCGCGGCCCTTGCTCGTGCAGTGTACGGCTGGTGTCTTCGATGTTGGTCAGGCCACCGATCCCCGAGCCCATGGCCACGCCGATGCGCTCGCGGTTGGCATCGGTCACTTCCAGGCCAGCATTGCGCACCGCCTGGAAACCGGCCGCCAGGCCGTACTGGATGAACAGGTCAAGCTTGCGAGCTTCCTTGGCCGACAGGTACTGCTCGACCTCGAAGCCCTTCACCGAGCCGCCAAAACGGGTGGAGTAGGCACTCAGGTCCGTGTGTTCGATCGGACCGATGCCACTGCGGCCAGCCAGAATGCCCTGCCAGGTGCTTGGTACATCAGTACCCAGTGGCGACAGCATACCCATACCGGTGACCACGACGCGTCTACGCGACACAGCACTCTCCTTTTCTAATAACAGAGTCTCTTGCGATTGCACTCAGCACGGCCGAATGAAATGGCAACAGGCTCTCGATTGCCCGGTGAATGACGCCAATGGCTCGCAAAGAAAAAACCGCACGCCGGCAAAGGCAGTGCGGTTTTTCCCGACAAGAAGCGTCGACTGAAACGTCTTAGGCCTTGTGGCTGTTGACGTAGTCGATTGCAGCTTGAACGGTAGTGATCTTCTCGGCTTCTTCGTCAGGGATTTCGGTCTCGAATTCCTCTTCCAGAGCCATCACCAGCTCAACGGTGTCAAGCGAATCGGCACCCAGGTCTTCAACGAAGGAAGATTCGTTCTTGACTTCCTCTTCCTTGACGCCCAGTTGCTCGGCGACGATTTTCTTGACGCGTTCTTCGATGGTGCTCATACCTAGTTTTCACTCCTAATGGACATATGTCAGGCAGCTGGCCGGTGACCAAGTTTATAGGAAGACGCCTGCTTTTCAAGCGTAACGCGCCTTCACGAGAGACACCCGGCCTGCCACCTGGAATCTGGTTGCAGCTTTATAA
Organism: Pseudomonas wayambapalatensis; assembly: GCA_014268975.2. Classification (GTDB taxonomy): domain Bacteria; phylum Pseudomonadota; class Gammaproteobacteria; order Pseudomonadales; family Pseudomonadaceae; genus Aquipseudomonas; species Aquipseudomonas wayambapalatensis. Next base: position 4,092,606 of record CP077096.1, read on the forward strand.
CGGATTTTAGGCTCGCAGTATGACTGTTTTTTTAAGCAATCCGTCACATTGAGTTGCTGATGTTACATGTACATCCCGCCGTTCACTGGCACGGTAGCGCCAGTGACATAGGCTGCGCCGTCGGATGCCAGGAAGGAAACCACTTTCGCGATCTCCTCGGCCTGACCCAGGCGGCCCAGCGGAATCTGGGTCTGCAGCGCTTCACGCTGCGCCTCGGGCAGCTCGCGGGTCATGTCGGTATCGATGAAGCCCGGGGTGACCGAGTTTACAGTGATACCGCGCGAACCCACTTCACGCGCCAGGGCACGGCTGAAGCCTTCGAGGCCCGCCTTGGCAGCAGCGTAGTTGGCCTGGCCGGCGTTGCCCATGGCCCCGACGACCGAACCGATGCTGATGATACGACCCCAGCGCGCCTTGGTCATGCCACGCAGCACGCCCTTGGACAGACGGTAAAGGCTGTTGAGGTTGGTGTCGATGACATCGAACCATTCTTCATCTTTCATGCGCAGCATCAGGTTGTCGCGGGTGATACCGGCATTGTTGACCAGGATCGCCGGCGCACCGAACTGCTCGGTGATCGCGGCCAGCACGGCACTCACGGACTCTTCGCTGGTGACATTCAGCTCAAGACCGGTACCGGTGATGTCATGCTCCTTGAGGGTCTCGGCGATGCGCTGGGCACCCGAAGCGGAAGTGGCGGTACCAATTACGGTCGCGCCCTGGCGGCCCAGCTCCAGGGCGATGGCCTGGCCAATACCACGGCTGGCGCCGGTGACCAGTGCAACTTTACCTTGCAGGCTCATGCAAGTTTCTCCAGATATCAGGCCAACGCCGCACGGGTGGCGGCGACGGCGTCAGGGGTATTGAGGTTGTAGGTGGTGACGCCTTCGGCGCAACGCTTGTTCAGGCCAGCCAGGACCTTGCCCGGGCCGCACTCGACCAGGTTGACCGCACCGCTGGCCGCCAGGGTCTGCACACACTCCACCCAACGTACCGGCTGGTGCAGTTGCGCCAACAGGTCGTGCTTGAGTGCGTCGAGATCGGCCGCAACGGCGGCGGTGACGTTCTGCACCACCTGAATCTGCGGCGCCTTCCACTCGATGGCGTTGACCGCTTCAGCGAAACGCTCGGCAGCCGGCTTCATCAGCGCACAATGCGACGGAACGCTGACCGCCAATGGCAGCGCACGCTTGGCGCCCTTGGCCTTGCACAGCTCGATCGCACGATAGACCGCCGCCTTGTTACCGGCGATCACGACCTGGCCCGGGGAGTTGAAGTTGACCGCACTGACCACTTCATCCTCGGCCGCCTCGGCGCAGATGGCAACCACATCGGCATCATCCAGGCCGAGAATCGCAGCCATGGCACCGTGACCCGCAGGCACGGCCTCCTGCATCAGCTGACCACGGCGCTCGACCAGACGAACGGCGTCCTTGAGCGACAGGCTGCCAGCCGCGACCAGGGCACTGTACTCACCCAGGCTGTGACCAGAGACCAGAGCAGGTTGCGCGCCGCCCTCTTCCAGCCACAGACGCCAAAGGGCGATCGAGGCTGTCAGAATGGCCGGCTGGGTCTTGTCGGTTTGATTGAGTTGTTCTTCCGGACCTTCCTGGACCAGCTTCCACAGGTCGTAGCCCAGAGCCTCGGAAGCTTCCTTGAAGGTCTCGACGATCACCGGCTTTTCAGCGCCGAGCTCGGCGAGCATGCCCAGCGACTGGGAGCCTTGACCAGGAAAGACGAATGCGAGGGATGCAGACATTGAACAAGCCCTTATGATCTTGTCGTCGGATAGGGTGCGCCCCACCAATGGCGAGGCGCGGAATCTGAAAACTTGGATGGAAACGCAGACCAAGCGGTCACATTTAACCACTTCATCGCCAATATGCCTAAAGCAACAGGTCTTCGAGACGACCATGCAGCCGCTGCGGCAGATTTTCCTGGATCTCGATCAGCGCACGCTGAATCGCACTCTGCAAACCTTGCACGCCCGCCGAGCCATGGCTCTTGATGACGATACCCTGCAAACCGAGAAAGCTTGCGCCATTGTGTCGCGCCGGCGCCAGGTCGGCCTGCAGGCGCCTGAGCAACGGCATCGCCACCGCCCCGGCTGCACGGGAAAACAGCCCCCCCTTGAACAGCGCTTCTATACGCGCCCCGATCATGCTCGCCAGCCCTTCGCTGGACTTGAGCAGGATATTGCCGACGAAGCCGTCGCACACCACCACGTCGGCCTCACCGCGATACAGACCATCGCCTTCGACAAAACCGATGTAGTTCAACCCACGGGCATTGTGCAACAGACTGGCCGCCAGCTTGACCTGCTGGTTGCCCTTGATGTCTTCGGTACCGACATTGAGCAGCGCCACGCGCGGGCGCTGGATCCCCAGCGCCTGAGCCGCCACCGATCCCATCACGGCGAACTGGTAGAGGTTCTCGGCACTGCAATCGACATTGGCACCCAGATCGAGCAACTGACAATAGCCAGCCTGGGTTGGAATCGCCGCCACCATGGCGGGGCGATCGATGCCCGGCAGCGTCTTGAGGACAAAGCGCGACAGCGCCATCAGCGCCCCGGTATTCCCGGCGCTCACACAGGCCTGCGCCTTGCCGTCGCGCACCAGCTCGAGGGCGACGCGCATCGACGAATCAGGCTTGCCGCGCAACGCCTGCGAAGGCCGCTCGTCCATGCCCACCACCTCGCTCGCCGCGACGATTTGCAGGCGCGCACGATCGGCAGCTGCAAGGCCACTGACAAGTTCTTCAAGGAGAGAGGGTTGACCGACAAGGGTCAGGTGCAGCGAGGGAGTAGCCGAAAGGCAGGCAATGCTAGCCTGGACAATGCTGCGGGGACCGAAGTCCCCGCCCATTGCGTCGATCGCGATGATCTGAGCGGACAAGGATTACTCGTCAGCGCCCTTGTCGATCACTTTGCGACCACGGTATACGCCTTCTGGCGAAACGTGGTGGCGCAGGTGTACTTCACCGGTGCTCTTCTCTACGGACAGCGCGTTTTCCGACAGGGCGTCGTGCGAACGGCGCATGTCACGGGCAGAGCGGGATTTTTTGTTCTGCTGAACAGCCATAATTGATTAACTCCTAAACGTTTGGGTCACGCTTTAACTGCGCCAAGACACTGAACGGGTTGGACCGCGATACCTCGTCCTTGCTCGATTCGGGCTCGTCTGCGCCCGCCGGCTGCTGGCATTCTTCCGGATGATGAGCAGGCACGATAGGGAGGGCGAGCAACAGCTCCTCCTCGATCAGCGCCTGCAGATCCAAAGGATCTTCGCCCAGTTCCAGCACGTCATAGCCTTTCGGCAACGACTGGGTATTCGCACCCTCCTTCACCACGGCGTAAGTACATTCGCTGTGAATCGGCAGGGTGACCAGCTCAAGACAACGCTGGCAAACCATTTTGACTTCGACGTTCAGATCGCTGTGGATAACCACAACGTGCTGCTCGTCTCGCTCAAAATCGAACTTCGCCTGCACCGTACCGACATTATCGGAAAGCGGGTCGCAGAGTCTTTCCAAATCAGCGAGTTGCAGCGAACCTTGGAGGGTTACGCCACGATCGGCCAATTTGCGCGGGTCAACGTGAGGTGGAATCGGGTCATTCAACATAGGCGCAGCATTCTAGGGATGCCCCCCGCCCCTGTCAAAGGAAATTAGGCGGCATCACGCATGTTAGAATCGGTTCAATTGCGAAGGAGTCTACCATGCTTCCCCTGCTGCTTGCTTCAAGCTCCCCCTACCGGCGCGAACTGCTCCAGCGCCTGCGCCTGCCTTTCACCTGGGCAAGCCCCGATATAGACGAAAAGCGCAACGCCGAGGAGCCTGCCACCGAACTGGTCCGTCGCCTGGCCCGACAAAAAGCCGAAGCTCTGGCAAACAGCCATCCGCAGCACCTGATCATCGGCTCGGACCAGGTCGCTGTACTGGGCGAGCAGATCCTTGGCAAGCCGCACACCTTCGAGCGCGCCTGCGAGCAATTGCTGGCCGCCAGCGGGCAGCAGGTCACCTTCCTGACCGGCCTCGCCCTGCTCAACAGCAGCACGGGAAAATGCCAGGTAGACTGCATACCGTTCACCGTAACCCTGCGCGAACTGGACCGCGAACGGGTCGAGCGCTACGTGCAGACAGAACAGCCCCTGGACTGCGCAGGAAGCTTCAAGGCGGAGGGATTGGGGGTGACACTGTTCCAGAGCACCCACGGCTGCGACGCGACGAGCCTGATCGGGCTACCGCTGATTCGCCTGGTAGACATGCTGCACGCAGAAGGTGTGCAGCTACCCTGAAAGAGGGGGCTGCCCGGCAGCCCCGCTCATGACTCAACGCAGGGATGGCCCCTGGAAGCCCATGTACATGGCCAGGCGCTCGGCGACGCTGGCACCGATACGCTTGGAGAAGCGGTCGAACGGCGATTCCTGCACCGTGAAGTCCACCAACTCTTTCTCGCCGACGATGTCACGCGCCACGTAACTGGCACTGCCCAGTCCATCGATCAAACCCAGCGCCTTGGCCTGCTCGCCCGACCAGATCAGACCACTGAACAGCTCTGGGTGCTCCTTGTCTTTCAGACGCTCCCCTCGGCCCTGCTTGACCATGGCGATGAACTGATTGTGCGTGGTATCCAGCACGCCCTGCCAGAACGCAGTCTCTTCAGGCTTTTGCGGCGAGAACGGGTCGAGGAAGGCCTTATGTTCGCCAGAAGTGTAGGCACGACGCTCCACACCGAGCTTTTCCATGGTTCCGACGAAGCCGTAGCCGGCCGCAGTCACGCCAATGGATCCGACCAGGCTGGCCTTGTCGGCGTAGATCTCATCCGCCGCACTGGCGATGTAGTAGGCACCCGAGGCACCAAGGTCGGTGATCACTGCATACAGCTTGATCGCCGGATATTCGGCGCGCAGGCGACGAATCTCGTCATATACATAACCCGCCTGCACCGGACTCCCGCCCGGACTATTGATACGCATCACCACAGCCTTGGTCTTGGCGTCCTTGAACGCGTCACGCAGGCTCTTGATGATATTGTCGGCGCTGGCAGCTTCCTGGTCGGCGATCACCCCGCGCACTTCCACCAAGGCGGTATGATTGGCACTGCGCGAGGCCGTACTCTCCATGTCCATCAGCGGCGAGAACAGGAACAGGAGACCGAACAGGTAGAGGAAGGTCAGCAACTTGAAGAAAATCCCCCAGCGCCGCGCACGACGCTGCTCCTGAACACCTGCCAGGAGGGTCTTCTCGAGCAGCTTCCAGCTCTTGCGCTCTTCCTTGTCCTGCGCTGCGCCCTCGGGCTCAGGGGCTTTCCACTCGTCAGCCATGCTCACCCACCTTGAAATTGAAGCCGCGCGGGACCAGCCAGCCACTCACGCAACTGTGAAAAATGCTCGATGCACACCTGCGGCCCAAACTCGCTCAGCGCCTGCAGCGACATCGCGCCATAACCCACGGCAACCGAGTGCATGCCCGCATTGCTGGCCATCTGCAGATCGAATGCCGAATCTCCGACCATCAGCGCGCTGCCAGGTTCGACCTGGCAATGAGCGAGAATTTCCTCAAGCATCAACGGATGAGGCTTGCCGCGGGTTTCGTCAGCGGCACGAGTGATATCGAAATACCCCTCCCAGCCATTGGCCTTGAGCACCCGATCCAGCCCGCGACGCGCCTTGCCAGTGGCCACCGCCAGACGATACCCCTCACCGCGAAAGGCTTCCAGCGACTCCACCACCCCGTCGAACAGCGGTGACGGCTGCTGATCCAGCGCTGTGTAGATATCCGCGTAGTGCTGCCGGAAAACCTCGAGCTGCCGGGCGTCCAGATGCGGATAGAGCACCGAGATCGCCTCGCTCAGGGCCAGACCAATGATGCCCTTGACCGCGGCGTCGGCACTGGGCGCCTCGCCGGCACGCTCGGCAGCGGCGCTCATCGCCTCGACAATGCGCCCGATGGAGTCGGCCAAAGTGCCATCCCAATCGAAGATCAGCAGCTCGTAGGGTTTGCTCATGACAGATCAGGTCGCACTCAGGCGCTCCACGGTCTTGGCCCACATCTCGTCCACCGGCGCCTCGAGCTTCAACTCGCCACCATCCGGCAGGGGCACGGTCAACGCATAAGCGTGGAGGAACAGGCGTTTACCCCCCAGATCACGAATTTCGCGACTGAAGTCTTCATCGCCGTACTTGCTGTCACCGGCGATCATGTGCCCGGCATGGAGCGTGTGCACACGGATCTGGTGGGTGCGACCGGTAATCGGTCGCGCCTCGACCATCGTGGCGAACTCACCGAAGCGGCGCAGCACACGGAAAAGCGTCAACGCCTCCTTGCCCTCTTCGTCTACCTCGACCATGCGCTCTCCCGAGCGCAGGTTGCTTTTCTGCAGGGGCGCATTGACCTGTTTCTTCGAGGTTGGCCAGTGCCCGCGCACCAAAGCCATGTAGCGCTTGTCGACGCCATCGCCGCGCAGGGCTGCGTGCAGGTGACGCAGCATGCTGCGCTTCTTGGCGATCATCAGCAGCCCCGAAGTGTCGCGGTCCAGTCGGTGCACCAGTTCGAGCTCCTTGGCATCCGGACGCAACTGACGCAGCGCCTCGATCACCCCGAAACTCAGGCCACTGCCGCCGTGCACGGCGATACCGGCAGGCTTGTTCATCACGATCAGCGCCTTGTCTTCGTAGACGATCGCCGCTTCCAGCCGCTGCAACAACCCCTGCGCCACGGGAGCAGGCTCGTCGCGCTCGGGCAATCGGACAGGCGGCACGCGCACGATGTCACCAGCCTGCAGCTTGTATTCGGGCTTGATGCGCCCCTTGTTCACCCGCACCTCTCCCTTGCGCAGGATGCGATAGACCAGGGTCTTGGGCACGCCCTTGAGGGCCGTGATGAGGAAGTTGTCGATGCGTTGGCCGGCAAGTTCCGGCGCGACTTCGATCAGCTGAACGCCGGAAGTCGGGGGATTATTGGTCGTCATTGCTGGATCATAACAATTTTTTATGGAATTGAAGCACTTAATGATTACTGCTATAGTCGCGAACGCCGCCAAAAGCGGTAGGTCAGTACCGCACGGTTTCGAACCGGCCCTGACCAACGCAATTCTCGAGGACGCGAGGCCGTCCGACGGGGTTTTCGCCAGTTTACCGAAATGCCTGGAATCGCCACCAGCGCCGAGCAGAGAAGAACGAAAAAAAACGACAAGTGCGGTGTTTCACCTCCCTCCTGTTCTTTTTCGCATGCCCCTGCCCCGCCTCGTCGCTTCCGTGCAGCGCCTGGCGAATGCTTCGGAAATACCTGCCTTGGACATGAATGGCGCCAGCCCAGAATCTGCGCTGGCGAAAAATGCAACCCGTTGCGGATTCAGCGCGCGGCAGCACCCGAATTATCAGGGATACGTGCAGGGTGGAGATGTACAGCCCGGACCGTACAGCACGGCCGGCCACCGGCCCACTGTAATGGCCCGGCGAGCGGAACCGGTGTTTGCAGATGCCCCAGAGGCGTCCACGGCCCTCGGCTGATTCCTCCTCCTGACTGAGTGCGATAGGCACCGCAGCAAACAGGACGCGTCGTCGCGACAACGGCAGGCTGGGCAACCGGCTGGTGCCGAACGTCGTTTGACACGGGGGTGGCACGCTACCCTTTGCGCACCTTGGCACCGACCATGAGAAGTCGTGTGTGCCGAACGCCGTTTCCGGCAGCCCGGAAACCGACGGTACAACATGAAAAGAATGCTGATTAACGCGACTCAACCCGAAGAGTTGCGTGTAGCCCTGGTGGATGGCCAACGCCTCTACGACCTGGATATCGAATCCGGCGCGCGTGAGCAGAAAAAGGCCAACATCTACAAAGGCAAGATTACCCGCATCGAACCCAGCCTCGAAGCCGCCTTCGTCGACTTCGGCTCCGAACGTCACGGCTTCCTGCCGCTGAAGGAAATCTCCCGCGAGTACTTCAAGAAGTCCCCTGAAGGTCGGGTGAACATCAAGGAAGTGCTGAGCGAAGGCCAGGAAGTCATCGTTCAGGTCGAAAAGGAAGAACGTGGCAACAAGGGCGCAGCCCTGACCACCTTCATCAGCCTCGCCGGCCGCTACCTGGTACTGATGCCCAACAACCCACGCGCTGGCGGCATTTCCCGTCGCATCGAAGGCGAAGAGCGTAACGAGCTGCGCGAAGCCCTCAACGGCCTGACCGTTCCCGGCGACATGGGCCTGATCGTGCGCACTGCAGGCCTGGGCCGCAGCAGCGAAGAGATGCAGTGGGACCTCGACTACCTGCTGCAGCTCTGGACCGCCATCAAGGAAGCCTCCCAGGACCGCGTCGCGCCTTTCCTGATCTACCAGGAAAGCAATGTCATCATCCGCGCCATTCGCGACTACCTGCGCCAGGACATCGGCGAAGTACTGATCGACAGCATCGACGCCCAGGAAGAAGCCCTGACCTTCATCCGCCAGGTGATGCCGCAGTACGCCAGCAAGGTCAAGCTGTACGAAGACAGCGTCCCGCTGTTCAACCGTTTCCAGATCGAAAGCCAGATCGAGACCGCGTTCCAGCGTGTGGTCGACCTGCCGTCCGGCGGTTCGATCGTCATCGACCCGACCGAAGCACTGGTCTCCATCGACATCAACTCGGCGCGCGCCACCAAAGGCAGCGACATCGAGGAAACCGCCCTGCAGACCAACCTGGAAGCGGCTGAGGAAATCGCCCGCCAGCTGCGCCTGCGTGACATCGGCGGCCTGATCGTCATCGACTTCATCGACATGACCCCGGCCAAGAACCAGCGCGCCGTCGAGGAACGCGTACGCGAATGCCTCGAAGCCGACCGCGCCCGCGTCCAGGTCGGTCGCATCTCGCGCTTCGGCCTGCTGGAGATGTCCCGCCAGCGCCTGCGTCCGTCGCTGGGCGAAAGCAGCGGCATCGTCTGCCCACGCTGCTCGGGCACCGGCATCATCCGTGACGTCGAATCCCTCTCGCTGGCGATCCTGCGCCTGATCGAGGAAGAAGCGCTGAAGGACCGTACCGCCGAGGTACGCGCACAAGTGCCGATCCCGGTAGCTGCCTTCCTGCTCAACGAGAAGCGCAACTCGATCACCAAGATCGAACTGCGCACCCGTGCGCGCATCATCATCCTGCCGAACGATCACCTGGAAACCCCGCACTTCGAAGTCCAGCGCCTGCGCGACGACAATCCGGACGTGCTGAACAACCAGTCGAGCTATGAGATCGCCACCAGCGAAGCCGAGGAAGCGCCGCAACCAACCGCTACCCGCACCCTGGTTCGCCAGGAAGCTGCAGTGAAGACCGCTCCGGCTCGTACCAACGCCCCTGAGCCGAGCGCGAGCGAAGCACAACCTGCTGCAACCGCTCCAGCGCCTGTCGCCGCGCCAGAGCCAAGCCTGTTCAAGGGCCTGGTCAAGTCGCTGGTCAGCCTGTTCGCCGGCAAGGAAGAACCTGTCGTCGCTCCGGCCGCTACTCCCGAGAAGCCAACCACCGAGCGCACCCAGCGCAACGAGGAGCGCCGCAACGGTCGTCAGCAGAGCCGCAACCGCAATGGCCGCCGCGATGAAGACCGCAAACCGCGTGAAGAGCGCAGTGAGCGCGCCCCACGCGAAGAGCGCCAGCCACGTGAAGAGCGTGCGCCACGCGAAGAGCGCGCACCTCGTGAAGAACGTGCTCCACGCGAAGAACGTGCTCCACGTCAACCGCGCGAAGACCGTCGCGGTAATCGTGAAGAACGCGTCCGCGAATTGCGCGAGCCACTGGATACCGCCCCGGCGGCCCGTGAGGAGCGTGCTCCACGCGAAGAGCGTGCACCTCGCGAGGAACGCGTAGCCCGCGAAGAGCGCACACCACGCGAAGAACGTGCCCCACGCGAAGATCGCGCACCTCGTGAAGAGCGTCCAGCCCGTGAGGAACGCGCACCACGCGAGGAGCGTGAAGAGCGCGCACCACGTGAAGAACGCCAACCACGCCAGCCGCGCGAAGAGCGCCAGCCACGCGCCGCCGAACAGGCTGCCGAGGCAAGCGAGGAGCAACTGCCGAACGAAGAACTGCTGCAGGACGAGCAGGAAGGTGCCGATGGCGAGCGCCCTCGTCGCCGCTCCCGTGGCCAGCGTCGTCGCAGCAACCGTCGTGAGCGCCAGCGCAATGCCAATGGCGAGCTGATCGACGGCGACGAAGAAGCCGGCGAAGAGCAACAGCCACAGCAGCACAAAGCCACTGAGCTGGGTGCCGAACTGGCCGCAGGCCTGGCGGTGACCGCCGCCGTTGCCAGCAGCAATATCAGTGCCGACGCCGAGGCCCAGGCCAACGAGCAGGCCGAGCGCGCTACCGCTACCGTCGTCGAGACCGACGACCGTGAAGTAGTTCAGAGCACCGAGCCGGCAGAGGTTGTCGCCAAGGCCGAGGAAGTCGCGATCGCGCCTGTTGTCGAGCAGCCGGTCAATGAACCTGTGGCCGTGGTCGAACCCGGTATAGAGCCTGTCGTCGAAGCACCTGCACAACCACAGGCCGAAGTGGCCACAAGCGAGCCTGCGCCTGCAGTCGAAGCACCAGCCATCGAAGCACCGGCCGTGGAAGCGGGCGAAGCAGAGAAAGCACCGGTTGCTGAAACTGTCGTAGAGCAAGCACCTGCTGCCGAAGCCGAAGTGATCGAGCCTGTCGTGGTCGAGCCAGTGGCTGTCGAGGCAGCACCGGTCGTCGCCGAAGCAGCCCCTGCCGAGGCGCCTGCGCCTGCTGCAGCCGAAGCGGCTCCTGTCGAAGAGCCGGCTGTCGCCGAAGCGACCACCGTCATGCTGCCGAACGGCCGTGCGCCGAACGACCCGCGTGAAGTGCGTCGCCGCAAGCGTGAGGCTGAAGCCGCCGCTGCTGCCGCAGCCCAGGCTGCCGCCGAAGCGGCCCCGGCGCTGGAAACCACCGAGGATGAGCACAAACCTCACCACGGCTGATTCCGACAGCTGAATGAAAAACCCCCGCCAGTTCGCACTGGCGGGGGTTTTTCTTTATCGCTCAAAACCCAGGGAAGCAGGGCCAGCCTGACAGGTGGCAATCAGTACAGATTCGGCTCCATCTCCAACTCGACGCCGAACCGCTCCAGAATATCTGCCTGGATTCGCTGCGCCAGGTCATGCAACTGTGCGCCACTCGCCTGGCCGTAGTTGACCAGCACCAGCGACTGCAAACGATGCACGCCAGCATCACCCTCACGATAGCCCTTCCAGCCCGCCTGCTCGATCAGCCAGCCTGCCGCCAGCTTGACCTGCCCCTCAGCCTGGGGATAAGCCACCAGGTTCGGATAACGCGCGCGAATACCCTCGGCCAACTGCGCCGAGACCACCGGGTTCTTGAAGAAGCTGCCAGCATTGCCCAGCTCCGCCGGATCCGGAAGCTTTTCGCGACGAATACTGCAGATGGCATCGCTGATGGCCTGTGCAGTCACCTCCTGCACACCCTGCTCTTGCAGGCGCTGTCGAACCGGCCCGTAGTCCAGGTGCGCACGCAATGTACGACTCAGCACGAAACGCACCCGCAGGATCAACCAACGACCTGGGTTGCGCTTGAACACGCTGTCGCGATAGGCGAACGCACATTCGTCCAGCGTGAAGTCACGCAACTCGCCAGTCTCACGATCCAGAGCGGTCAAGCCTGCGAACACATCCTTGATCTCGACCCCGTACGCGCCGACGTTCTGCATCGGTGCCGCGCCGACCGTACCGGGAATCAGGCTTAGGTTCTCCAGCCCGCACAGGCCCTGCGCCAGGCTCCATTGCACGAAAGGATGCCAGGGTTCGCCTGACTCGGCCTCGATCACGACACGCTCGCCATCATCACTGAGGATGCGTCGGCCACAACTGGCCATGTGCAGCACCAAGGCATCGACGTCGCGTGTCAGCAACAGGTTGCTGCCGCCACCGACAATCAGCACCGGCAGCTGCCGTTGCTCGGCCAGCTTCAGGGCCTGGCGAACTTCTTCGTCGTCATGGGCCTGGGTGAGGTAGCGCGCTGCGACGTCGATACCGAAGGTGTTGAACGGCTTGAGCGATACACGCTCCTGCCACTGCGCTGTCATAACCGCCCCTTGATTTCCACGACCAGCTCATGGCAGGCCGCTTCGATCAGGTCCAGAACCTGCTCGAATCCCTCGGCACCGCCATAGTAAGGGTCCGGCACCTCGTCCAGCGCCGCGCCATACCTGCGCAGAAACAGGTCGAGTTCGCCGCGAGCATCGTGTGGGCGCAGCGCCTGCAGATTACCCAGATTGCTCTTGTCCATGGCCAGGATCAGATCGTACTCACCGAAGTGAGCGGCCTTGACCTGCTGCGCGCGCTGGCGCGACAAGTCATACCCCCGCGCCAGGGCAGCCTTGCAGGTGCGACTATCGGGCGCCTTGCCCACGTGCCAGCCTCCGGTCCCTGCAGACGCCACCTGTACGCGCTCAGCGAGTCCGGCAACCTGTAACTGGTGGCGCAGCACACCCTCGGCGGTGGGTGAACGGCAGATATTGCCCAGGCAAACGAACAGTACGCGCATCAGGCCTCCAGCAAGCGCCGGACGCGCTCCAGGTCTTCAGGGGTGTCGACACCCACCGCGGGCGCTTCGATGGCGTCCTCGACGTGGATCCGCACGCCATGCCAAAGCGCCCGCAACTGCTCCAGGGCCTCGGTCTGCTCGAGCCAGCACGGGCCCCAGCCGACGAAATCCTGCAGGAAGCCGACACGGTAGGCATACATGCCGATATGACGGCGATACGGCACACCTTCCGGCAGCACGTCGCGCTGTTTGGCGAAGGCATCGCGCGCCCAGGGCAGCGGCGCACGGCTGAAGGTCAGGGCAAGGCCGTTCTTGTCGCTGACCACCTTGACCGCGTTGGGGTTGAACACGCTTTGCGGCTCGTGGATCGGCTCGGCCAGGGTTGCGATACCCGCCTCGGGGTGAGCAGCCAGGTTGGCGGCCACCTGATCGATGATCACCGGCGGGATCAACGGTTCGTCACCCTGCACGTTGACCACGATGGCGTCTGGCGGCAAGCCCAGGTGCGCGACGACCTCGGCCAGACGATCGGTGCCCGACTCATGGTCGGCACGGGTCATCAGCGCTTCGGCGCCAAAGGCCTGGCATGCCTCGAGGATGCTGGCATCGTCGGTAGCAATGACTACCCGTGCAGCACCGCTCTTGCGCGCCTGCTCCCAGACATGCTGGATCATCGGCTTGCCAGCGATCGGCAGCAACGGCTTGCCCGGCAGGCGCGTCGAGCGCAGCCGGGCAGGAATTACCACAGTGAAGTCCAGGCTCATTTGTCCAGACGCTCGTCGTCGCTCAGGGTGCGCGCCTCGCTCTCCAGCATGACCGGGATGCCGTCGCGGATCGGATAGGCCAGCCCGGCGCCCTTGCTGATCAGCTCAGTCTTGTCGGCGCTGAGCTTGAGCGGGCTTTTGGTGATCGGGCAGGCCAGGATATCGAGCAGTTTGGTGTCCATGGAGGTGTCCTTGAGGCCGAAGGCCGGAAAGTGGAAGTGATTCAAGGCAGCAGACGAGCGAGCTGCGCATCGAACCAGGCGACGAAGGATGGAGACGGTTCGGCATCTACGGCCAGGTACCACCAGTCGTCACCTGCAAAGTCACGGCATTTCACCGCGTCCTTTTCGGTCATGACCAATGGCAGTGGTGGTTCGAATGCCAGGCTCTGGGCATTGAACTGCGCATGGTCGGCGAAAGGATGCGGCACAGGCTGCCAGTCTAGCCCTTGCAAGGTATTGAAGAAACGTTGCGGGTTGCCAATGCCAGCTACGGCATGAAGGGCCTGACCCGCAGGAAAATGTGCGAGTGGACGGCGCTCGCCGGTGCGCAGATTGACCAATGCACTCGGGCGCAGACCGAACGCGAATCCACCCGACGGATCGACGGTGGCACCGTTGTGCAGCACTGCACCGACGCCCTCCAGGCGCTCGACCGGCTCACGCAAAGGGCCGGCAGGCAGGCATCGGCCGTTGCCAAGGCCGCGGGCCGCGTCGATCAGCACCAGCTCCAGGTCGCGCGCCAGCCGGTAATGCTGCATGCCGTCATCACAGAGAATCAGGTCCAAGGACTCGCTGGCCAACAGCGCTTGCACGGCACGGGATCGGTCAGGGTCGATCATCAGCGGCACGTCGGTACGCTGCACGATCAGCAACGGTTCATCTCCAGCCTGCACAGCGCTCTGGCTGGCCTGGACCCGCCAAGGGAAATGCGGCGGCTTGGCACCATATCCACGGCTGACCACACCAACCTTCAGCCCCTGGCTTCGACAATGTTCAATCAGCCAGAGGATCATCGGCGTCTTGCCGGTTCCTCCGACAGTGATATTACCCACCACGACGACCGGCACCGGAGCCCGATAGCTGGGGCTTTCGCCACTGAGGAAACGCGCACGCTTACGCGTCACCACACGCCGGTAAAGGGCTTCGAGCGGACGCAACAGCGCCAGGGCGGGATGGCCTTGGTACCAGGCGGCGAGCAGACGATCGGCGAAAGCCATCAGGGCGTCCCCGGGGCCGCCTCGACGGTGGTCATGCGCAGGTGGCTGAAGCCGAGCTTGCCAGCAGCATCCATCGCAGTGATCACCGCCTGGTGCGGGGTCTTGCCATCGGCACTGATCGCCAGGGGCAAGGTGTTGTCTCCCCCGGATTCGCGCTCAAGTGCCTCGGTCAGGGTGGCCAGGTCGCTCTTGGGTAGCAGGTGGTTGTTCACCGAATACACGCCATCGGCGCTGATCGTCACCTCCACCAACTTGCCATCCAGCGGCGCCGCCGGTGCGCCGCTGGCCGCCTCGGGCAACTCGACGCGCAGCTGGGTCTCACGGGTGAAGGTGGTCGTGACCACGAAAAACAGCAAGAGCACGAACACCACGTCGATCAGCGATGCCAGGTTGATGTCGACGTTCTCGCGCTGTCGATTGCGCCGGAACTTCACGCCTTGCCTCCGGCCACCTCGACCTCGCGGTCGCCCTGCAGCACCTCGACCAGCTTGATCGCCTCCTGCTCCATGCCGACCACCAGCTCATCGATGCGGCGCAGCAGGAAACGGTGGAAGAATACCGCGGGGATACCCACCATCAGGCCCGCTGCGGTGGTGACCAGCGCCTTGGAGATACCACCAGCGAGCACCGCGGCGTTGGCCGTCATCTGCGAGCCCATAAACGCACTGAAAATGTCGATCATGCCGAGCACGGTGCCAAGCAGGCCGAGCAGCGGCGCCATTGCAGCGATGGTGCCCAGGGTGCTGATGTAGCGCTCGAGCTCGTGGATGACCCGGGAGGCGGCCTCCTCGATGCATTCTTTCATGATCTCGCGGCCATGGCGGGAGTTTGCCAGGCCCGCGGCGAGAATCTCGCCCAGGGGGGAGTCGGCACGCAGGGCCTTGAGCTTGTCACTGGTCAGTTGCTTGTCCTTGATCCACATCCATACCTGGCCCAACAGGTGCGGTGGCGTGACGCGACTGGCACGCAGGGTCCACAGGCGTTCGACGACAATCGCCATGGCTGCGACGGAGCTCAGAATGATCGGCAGCATCATCCAGCCGCCGGACTTGACCAATTCCCACACAGTAAGCATCCCCCTGAAAAAGGCCGCCACTCTACCATAGGCAGGCATGGGGCTCATCTGCCGAAGGTCAGCGGGCTGTCGGGTGATTCGCATATTTCAGGCCTGCACAACCTACGAAGGCGGCTCACGCCAAAAGCGCCGCTGCGCACGCAATCCCTCGACCTCTCCCCGACTGCCCAGTTGCAGGCGCAGCGCCCCGTGCAATGCCGTGTCATGCACCGCCAACCCATGCCGCCGATAGCGCTCGATTACCTGCGGGTGCGGGTGACCAAAGCCATTGTATCGCCCACGGGAAATCATCACGCCACGCGGCGCGATAGCGCGGATGAAGGGCTCGGTGGAGGAACTGCGGCTGCCGTGATGCGGTGACTGCAGCCAGTCGACACGCGCCGCATCGGCGGATGCCAGCCAGGCGCGCTCGGCGGCTGCCTCCATGTCACCAGCCAGCAGCAAGCGCTCGCCCTGAGCCTCGACCAGCAGCACGCAGGAGCGGTCGTTACTGCTCTTGCCACCCGGCCAGTGCCAAAGCGAGAAAGTCACGCCATCCCACTCCCAGCGCTCACCACTGCTGCATACCTGCGCGCCCAAGGCTACGGGCAACTCCCGTGCCTCGCCAGCCAGCACCCGCGCCACCGGCAGGCCGCGCTGCACGGCCAGAGCGCCACCAGCGTGGTCGGCATGTGCATGGCTGATCAGCATCAGATCGAGCCGGTTGACGCCCAACCCGCGCAAGGTCGGCAATACCACGCTCTGCCCAAGGTCATTGATGCCCATCGCCGACCCGGCATCGTAGAGCAGGCTGTGATGCTGCGTGCGCAGCAACACCGCCAGGCCCTGACCGACATCCAGTTGCCACACCTCCAC
Organism: Pseudomonas wayambapalatensis; assembly: GCA_014268975.2. Classification (GTDB taxonomy): domain Bacteria; phylum Pseudomonadota; class Gammaproteobacteria; order Pseudomonadales; family Pseudomonadaceae; genus Aquipseudomonas; species Aquipseudomonas wayambapalatensis. Next base: position 4,109,041 of record CP077096.1, read on the forward strand.
CTCTGCGTGCGGCACCTGCTCGCGAGGCGTCCACAGCGCCAGCAGCATCACCGCACCCAGCCCTCGCAGCGGCACGCCACGTGGCAGCAGGAGCAGCACCGCACCCGCACAGACCAGCCCCCACGCCCACAGCGAAAGCGACGGGGGCGTCCAGGCTGGCCGCCATTCGGCCAGCAGGCCGAGCCCGCGAAACATCAGGTCGATCAATCCACCTGCCAGCCACAGCAATGACTCGCCCACCCCCGTCAACGGCAATGCTACCGTTCCAAGCAGGGCCAACGGCAACACCGCCAGGCTAATCCAAGGTACTGCCAGGAGATTGACCAAGGGCGCGGTCAGACTGACCGGTAGCCCCAACGCCAGCAGCGCGGGCAACAAACCGACAGCGATCGCCCATTGAGCGCGACTCCAGGCCTGCCAAGGCCGCCAGCCACCCAGGCGCGCGCTGAAGCAGTAGATCAATACCGCCACCGCAGCAAAAGACAGCCAGAAGCCCGGCATCAGGCTGGCCAAGGGCTCGAACAGCAATACGCCGACCAATGCCAGCAACAGGGGGAAAAACGCTCCTAAATGACGAAAGCGCAGACGCCAGGCCAAGACAGTGGCCAGCATCAGGCAGGCACGCTGCACCGGCACCTGAAAGCCAGCGAGCGCGCCATAAGCCAGGGCTGCCGCCATCGCCAGGCCACACGCCCAAGGCAACCAGGGTAGCCTCCCAGGCCAGGCGCCCAGCCGCGCCAACCCAGCAACCAGCCCATAGACCAACCCCGCCAGCAAGCCTATGTGCTGCCCCGAGATCACCATCAGGTGCACGGTGCCGGTCGCCTGCAGTGCCTGCCAGTCCTCCCGCGCCAGTCCAGAACCGTCACCGAGCACCAGCGCAGCCAGCACCGCCTCCCGCCCCTGGGCGTCCACCGCCAGCACGCGCTGGCGCAGCCTGTCGCGCCAGCCCCCGGTTGCCGGAGCCAGCATCTCCCCGGCCTTGACCGATCCGGTGGCACCTATTCGCCGCGCCAGCAGCATCGCTTCGCGGTCGGGACCATGAGGATTGAGCAGCCCCTGAGGGCGTCTGAGGTTGACCGCGAGTCGCCAGCGCTCGCCAGCCCTGACCATGGGACCCTCGAACCAGCTCAGTTGCATCCGGCGGGGCAATTGCGCACGTCGGGACTGCGCTTCGTCCAGTTCGAAACGCACGCTGCGACCAGACTGGGTCGCCAGCCCTATTACCCTGCCCTCCAGCCACAGCGTGCGCCCATCGAGCTCGGCGACCAGACGATCATCAAGGGCCTGCTGCGCCGACCAGCAGGCCCAGCTCATCCCCAACAGGAACCACCCTATCGGCCACGCACGAGTGAACAGGCACATCAGTGCCGACAAGAACAGAAGGAACAGCCACCCGACCGACGGCAAGGCAGGCAAGAGACCCAGGCTCAACAACCCGAGCGCCAGCGCAGACATCCCTGTGCGCATGAAGTAAAGCTCCGCAGCGTAATCGCCCCGTCAGGCTAGGCCTGTTTGGCCGCCGAGCTCACTCAACAATTGTCACAAACTCTGAACGAGGCTGACGTGGAATCAAGGCATACTCGCCCTATTCGAGCCCCGGGAGCCTACATGCCGCGCCGTCTCTTCAAACGCTACATGCCGGATCCGACCAGCATTCGGGAACACAAGTCCTTACGCTTTTTCGGCCGATTGCTGCACGACCCCAACCTCTGGCACCTGAATCGCCATTCGGTGGCGCGCGCCATGGGCGTCGGGCTGTTCGCGGCGCTCATCCCCATCCCCATGCAGATGCTGCTGGCTGCCGCCCTGGCGATACCGGTACGCGGCAACCTGCCCATCGCGGTCAGCCTGGTCTGGCTGACCAACCCGCTGACCATGCCACCGGTGTTCTTCGTCACCTACATGACCGGCGCCTGGCTGATGCAGATTCCCCCGCGAACGCTACCGGAGGAACTGACCTTCGAATGGATCACTGACCAGTTGTCCACCGTCTGGCAGCCGTTCCTGCTCGGCTCGGTGGTGTGCGGCGTGATACTGGGCCTGGCCGCCTACTTCACCACCTTGCTCTACTGGCGCTGGTGGGTCGGCCGGCAGTGGCGCCGGCGCAAATGCAGGATGTCATGCACGCATGCCGCGACCACTGACCAGCAGGCGGACGCACAGGGCATAGAGCACCACGGTAGCCACCAGCATGAAGGTGATCGCCGTACCAATGCTGATATCCGACACCCCTAGAATGCCGTAGCGGAACGAGTTGACCATGTGCAGCACCGGGTTCGCCAGCGACACGGTCTGCCAGAAAGGTGGCAGCAGGTTGATGGAGTAGAACACGCCACCCAGGTAGGTCAGCGGTGTCAGAACAAAAGTCGGGATGATCGAGATATCGTCGAAGTTGCGCGCAAACACGGCATTGACGAACCCCAGTAGCGAGAAGATCGTCGCCGTCAGCAACACCACGACGATGGTCACACCCAGGTGATGCACCTGCAGATGGGTGAAGAACATCGACAGGAGAGTCACGATCACGCCCACCGCCAGGCCACGCAAGACACCACCAAGGGTGTAGCCGACAAGAATGGTGTGCGGCGAGACCGGCGAGACCATCAACTCCTCGATCGAACGCTGGAACTTGCTGCCGAAGAAGCTCGATACCACGTTGCCGTAGGAGTTGGTGATCACCGACATCATGATCAGCCCCGGCACGATGTACTCCATGTAGGTGAACCCACCCATGTCGCCGATCTGACGGCCGATCAGGTTACCAAAGATGACAAAGTACAGAACCATGGTGATCGCCGGCGGCAGCAGGGTCTGCGGCCAGATACGCAGGAAGCGTCGAACCTCGCGATAGACAATCGTATTCAGGGCGACCCAGTTGGTGCGCAGCTCCACACTCATACCGCCACCTTCGACAGGTTCTTTTCCACCAGTGCCACGAACAACTCCTCGAGTCGGTTGGTCTTGTTGCGCAGGCTCTGCACCTCGATGTTCTGCAGCGCCAATTGGCCGAACAACGCAGTGATGCCGATATCCTTTTCTACCTGCACTTCCAGCGTATGCGGCGTGATCAGCCGGCACGGGTAGCCTTGCAGCGTCGGCGCCACGGGCAGGTCCTGCTTGAGATCGAGGACAAAGGTCTCGACATGCAGCTTGCCCAGCAACTGGCGCATGCTGGTGTTCTCGACGATGGTGCCGTGGTCGATGATGCCGATGTTGCGGCACAGCTGTTCGGCTTCCTCGAGATAGTGCGTGGTGAGGATGATGGTGATGCCTTTCTGGTTCAGCTCGGTGAGGAAACTCCACATCGAGCGACGCAGTTCGATGTCCACGCCAGCCGTCGGCTCGTCGAGGATCAACAGGCGCGGCTCATGGATCAGCGCACGGGCGATCATCAGGCGCCGCTTCATGCCGCCGGACAGCGACCGCGACTGCACGTCACGCTTGTCCCACAGCCCCAGTTGGGTGAGGTACTGCTCGGCACGCTCCTTGGCCAGCTTCGGCGGGATGCCATAGTAGCCAGCCTGGGTGACGACGATGTCGAAGGTCTTCTCGAACTGGTTGAAGTTGAACTCCTGGGGCACCACGCCGATGCTGCGCTTGAGCGCGGCAGGCTGGCGGTCCAGGTCGTGACCGAAGACATTCACCGTGCCGCTGGTCTTGTTCACCAGGGTCGAAAGAATGCCGATGGTGGTGGATTTGCCGGCGCCATTGGGGCCGAGCAAGGCGAAGAAATCACCTTCGGCGACCTCCAGGTCGATGCCCTTCAGGGCCTGAAAGCCGTTGCCGTAGGTCTTGGTCAGCTGTCTTATGGACAGGGCAGAACTCATAGCGGGTCACGTACCGAAGAAAAAGGTTCAGGACACGCCAGGTCAAGTCACTGGCGCAGTGAGTAGTGCGGCCATGGTGCAAGGCCTGACCGCACAAGTACAGTCATGTGTATCGATAGTGACTATCGAAACGGGCGGGGTATCCGCTCAAGTCAGTGCCGTCATTACCGCTTTCTGATAGGCCGGACGCGCCTTCAGGCGCTCGTACCAGGCCTGCAGGTGAGGGAGCTCGGGGCGTTCGATGGGCATCTCGAACCAGCCGTAGGCAAAGCAGCCCAGCGGAATGTCGCCCATGCCGATCTGCTCACCGGAGAGGTAGGGCTGGGTGGCCAGCGCCTTGTCGACGATCGCCAGCAACTCGCCGCACTTTTCCCGCGCAGCGTTGATCGCCGTCCAGTCACGCTCGTTCTCTGGCGTACGCAGCATGCCCCAGAACAGCGGGCGGAACGGCGCGGCGAAGGACGAGGTGGTCCAGTCCATCCATTTGTCCGCTAGGGCGCGCTGACGCGGATCGTCCAGATACCAGCCCTGCTCGGCACCATATTCGGCGCTCAGGTAGCGCACGATGGTGTTGGACTCCCAAAGGACGAAGTCGCCATCTTCGAGCAACGGCACCAGGCCATTGGGGTTGCGGTCACGGTACTCAGGCTCGTCGACCAAGCCGAACGCCCCACCGGCGTCGATCGATTCGAACTCTAGCCCCAACTCGTGGGCAATCCACAGCGCCTTGCGCACATTGCTCGAATTCTTGCGACCCCAGATCTTCAGCATGACGACGTCCTTAGTGAGTGCAGAGGGCGAACAGTCTACTCCACAGTGACGGCACCTGTACCAGCAGACAATGCGCTGAAACTCCTGTCGCCACACCCTGTCACTGTTCATAGCGAGCCATCCGGCGCATCGCGTCTAAGCTATCCGGGATGGCGCGAGCCCAAGCTTCCAAGGAGGAAGAACTATGCTGCTGTTGTGGTTGGTGGTGCTGGTGATCGGCGCCGCATATCTCACCCATCGACGTCTGGCACCGCTGCAGATCCTCGGGGTGATCGCTGCCTATGTGTTGCTGATGGGTATCTTCGCCGACGCACCCGGCTGGCTGCTGACCGTGATCTGGCTGGTGCTGGCCGCCAAGGCCGCCCTGCTGGTGCTGCCGCAGTGGCGGCGCCAGGTGTTCACCGGCCCCGTGTTCAAATGGTTCCAGCGCACCCTGCCACCCATGTCGCAGACCGAGCGCGAGGCGATCGACGCGGGTACCGTGTGGTGGGACGGCCAACTGTTCAGCGGCCAGCCTGACTGGAACACCCTGCTCGACTACCCTGCCCCCACGCTCACCGCAGAAGAACAGGCATTCATCGATGGCCCCACCGAGGAACTCTGCGCCCTGGTCAGCGACTGGCAGATCGGCCAGGATCTCGACCTGCCGCCCGCAGCCTGGGAACACATCAAGCAGCACGGCTTCTTTGCCCTGATCATTCCCAAGGAATTCGGTGGCAAGGGCTTCTCCGCCTATGCCCACTCGCAAGTGGCGATGAAACTTGCCACCCGCAGCGGCGACCTGGCCTCGACCGTGATGGTGCCCAATTCGCTCGGCCCCGCCGAACTGCTGCTGCACTATGGCACCGATGAACAGCGTAACCACTACCTGCCGCGTCTGGCCCGTGGCGACGAAATCCCCTGCTTCGCCCTCACCGGCCCACTGGCCGGCTCCGACGCAGGCGCCATGCCTGACACCGGCATCGTCTGCAAAGGTGAATGGAACGGCGAGGAAGTCATCGGCCTTCGCCTGAACTGGGAGAAGCGCTACATCACCCTCGGCCCGGTGGCCACCCTGCTGGGCCTGGCCTTCAAGGCCTACGACCCCGATCACTTGCTGGGCGAACAGGAGTCCCTGGGTATCAGCCTGGCACTCATCCCCACCGACACCCCGGGCGTGCAGATCGGCAAGCGCCATCTGCCGCTGGGTGCCGCCTTCATGAACGGCCCGAACAGCGGCAAGGACGTGTTCGTGCCCCTGGACTTCCTCATCGGCGGCAAGGACATGCTCGGCAAGGGCTGGATGATGCTGATGAACTGCCTGTCGGTCGGTCGCTCCATCTCGCTGCCCGCGGTCGGCACTGGCGCTGCCAAGTACACCAGCCTGGTCACCGGCCAGTACGCCCGCATCCGCGAGCAGTTCAACGTGCCGCTGTCCGCCTTCGAGGGCATCCAGGAATCGCTGGCAAGGATAGGTGGCAACGCCTGGCTGATGGACAGCGCCCGCCTGCTCACCGCAAAGGCAGTGGACCTGGGCGAAAAACCCTCGGTGCTTTCGGCAATCCTCAAGTACCACCTGACCGAACGCGGCCGTGAATGCATCCAGCACGCCATGGACGTACACGGTGGCAAGGGCATCATCATGGGCCCGAACAACTACCTGGGTCGCAACTGGCAGGGCGCGCCGATCTTCATCACCGTCGAGGGCGCCAACATCCTGTCGCGCAACCTGATGATCTTCGGACAGGGCGCGATCCGCTGCCACCCCTTCGTCCTCAAGGAAATGGCCCTCGCCGGGCGCGAGGATCGCGAGCAGGCGCTCAACGAGTTCGACGATCTGCTGATGAAGCACATCATGTTCGCCGCCAGCAATGCTGCCAGCACCTTCGTGCTCGGGATCGGGCTGGGACGCTTCGAGAAGGCGCCGGGCGACGCCCTCAGCCAGGGCTACTTCCGTGCACTGAACCGTCAGGCGGCCGCATTCGCCTTGCTTGCCGACCTGTCGATGATGCTGCTCGGTGGCGCACTGAAGCGGCGCGAACGCCTGAGCGCGCGCCTGGGGGATGTCCTCAGCCACCTGTACCTGTCATCCGCCGCACTCAAGCGCTATCACGATCTCGGCTCACCCGAGCACATGCAACCTCTGCTGCGCTGGGCGCTGGAAGAAAGCCTGGGGCAGGCCGAAAAGGCCCTCGATCGGCTGCTCGACAACTTCCCCAATCGCTTCATCGGCTGTGCGTTGCGGGTTCTGGTATTCCCGTTCGGTCGCCGCCATACCGGGCCAAGCGATGAACTGGATAAAGAGGTGGCTGAACTGATCGGCCGACGCAAGGGTGATCCGGCTCTGGAGGAGCTGCTGGCGGGCTGCTTCCGCCCTGACGGCGAAGGTGATCCGGTAGCCGCCCTGCAGACAGCTTGCGACCTGCTGGACGAGGTGGCGCCACTGCACAAGGCGCTGCACCAGGGGCTCAAGGAGGGCAAGGTGCATCCGGCACCGGGCCAGTCGGACATCGAAGCCGCCGTGCAGGCTGGCGTGCTGCAGGCTGATGAGGGCGAGAGACTCCATGCAGCCGAAGCTGCACGTCGGACAGTGATCGATGTGGATGCTTTCGACAAGGCACAACTGCTGCCCGTGGAGGGCAAGGTGCGCTGAGTACCGTCAGTCGCACGGATCGCCGGCACCTGACGGTCCGGCGGTCAGGGCAGAGCGAGGCTGCGCCTGCCCCGGCGGGGCAAAACCTGCGTATACTCCGGCCCCCGTTTCAATACCAGAGGATCGCCCCCATGGCCAACCCCCACCTGGAGTACCACCTGCAACTGCTCCAACACCTGCGCACCATCCTGGTGGCCCTGGGCGACGCCGAGCAAGTGCCGGAAGAAAGCCACGCCCTGTTCCTCGAACGCTTCGACGAACTGCTGACCCTGCTGCCGCAGAATCCACTGGAAAGCCAGTACCTGGGCCAGGACCTGATCTGCCAGGTGATCACGCGCTACCCGCAGATCGCTCACCTGGTCCCGCGCGATCTGTTGTGGTTCTTCGGCGGCGACTGCCTGCACTACATGCCCGATGAGGAACTCGAGCTGTACCAGACCCTTGAAGAGCGTCGCTACGAAGCCGAGCAGAATGACGAGCCCTTTGACTGGAACCTGGAGAAGCAGTTGCTGAGCGCGCCTGACCAGGGCGAGCGCCACTGAGCAAAAAGGCCGCGGGCATTACAAATGCCCGCGGCCCCGTGGCTGCGATGTTTTTGAAGGTAAAAAAAAACGCCACTTCAACGAAGTGGCGTTTTCGAATGGAGCGGGAAACGAGACTCGAACTCGCGACCCCGACCTTGGCAAGGTCGTGCTCTACCAACTGAGCTATTCCCGCAATGTGAAGCAAAACCGCACGTGGCGTGAATGGCCTGAGCCTTTCACTACCGCTGCACCGTCAATGGACGCCACAGTTTTAAAACTGGAGCGGGAAACGAGACTCGAACTCGCGACCCCGACCTTGGCAAGGTCGTGCTCTACCAACTGAGCTATTCCCGCATTGGCGTCCCCTAGGGGACTCGAACCCCTGTTACCGCCGTGAAAGGGCGGTGTCCTAGGCCACTAGACGAAGGGGACACGCTACAACTTCACTGCCTGCCGCGTTTCGCTGTGTGCTTTACGCTGCAAGTGGCGCGCATTCTATGGATGCCTCGACAAGCCGTCAACCCCTTTGTGGAAATTTATTTAAATCAACGACTTCCGCCCCTGTACATAGGTCGCGCATGATGCGCCCGGGGATTGGCGTTGCTTTTCTGACGCCAGCCCGGCAAGCTCGCATCAAAGTGCCAGCACTGTAGATTTTCGACCTTGCGCCGACCCCCATGGGTATGACCTGTCCGCCAGGCTGCACTGTTCGCCCCCTGGCGAACTCACTACACTCAATGATGCAAAACTTCTTCATGAGGCGTTAACGGTGACACCACTTCTGATCACCCTGCTCATCGTGGCGGGTATCGCGTTGCTGATCGTGATCGGCTACCTCAACAATGTCGTGGAAAACGCCAAGCTCGAGCGCGCGCGCCTTAAAGTCGAGCTGACCGAACGCTTGCGCCGCTGCGGTGAGATCACCGAAACCTTCCCCGGCCAACTGATGACCCCGGCACTCAAGCTGCTGCTGACCCGCCTGGAGCTCAACCTCAATCAGCGCCTGCTGGCGCTGGACAAGCACAACGGCGACTTCAAGGCGCGCATCACCGAACTCGAAGGATTGATTGCCAAGGGCGACAAGTTGCCGGTCAACAACCCGCCGAGCCCGATTCAGACCGAGGTCAAAGCCAAGGACGTGCGCTTCCTGCTTGAGTCGCTGCACAACCAGATCGTGCGCGCTACCCAGGAAAACTTCCTGCAGTCCAACGAAGGCAAGTACTGGGTCAGGGAAATTCGCCACATCCTGGTACTACTGCACATCGAGTTCTTCAATAACCTGGGCCAGCAGGCGTTGCAGCAGAATCAACCAGGCCATGCGCGGCTGGCGTTCGAACGCGGCGTGCAGTACCTGCGCAAACAACCGGAACCGAAACAATATGAAGAGCAGCTGACCTACCTGGAAAAACTGCTCGCTCGCGCCAACGCGCAAGTACTGGACCAGATGGAGCCGGCCGAAAATGACCAGAACGCGCTGACCCAGGGCCTGAAAACCGATGAAGACGAGACGTGGAAAAAGCGGGTGATCTACGACTGATCCACAACCGTTGAATACAAGAAGGGCCGCAAAAAGCGGCCCTTCTTGTTTTTCAGCAGTCGCTCAACGCCAGGAAGATCGACGCCAGGCGTTCAAGCCCGCACTGATCGGCCTCACTGAAACGCGCAAGGCTCGGACTGTCCAGGTCGAGCACGCCAATCAGCCTGCCCTCTTTTACCAGCGGGATCACCAGCTCGCTGTTGGACGCGCTGTCACAGGCGATGTGACCTGGGAATGCATGCACATCTTCCACCCGCTGGGTCTGCCGCGTGGCTGCGGCCGCGCCGCACACACCCTTGCCGAATGCGATGCGCACGCACGCCACCTGCCCCTGAAATGGCCCGAGCACCAGTTCTTCGTTGCGGTTGAGGTAGAAACCCGCCCAGTTCAGGTCTTCCACCTGGTGGTAGAGAAATGCCGAGAACTGTGCGGCGTTGGCGATGAAGTCACGTTCGTCGGCGAACAACGCCTGTACTTGCGCAGCCAGCAGGTCATAGCCATCGAGGCCTTTGCCGCTGGCGTTGAGGTCGATCATTGGTTCTGCTCCAGCAATTGCAGTCCGACCCAGTAGCGGGCGAACTGGTAGGCACAACGGCCATTACGGTTGCCGCGGCCGGTGGCCCAGCGCGCAGCGAGGATGTCGAGTTCTTCGGTGCGCTGCCAGGCCAGCCCGGCCGGTCGCGCCAGTTGGCCGATCCAGTGCTCGACCACGTTGAGGAAATGCTCCTGGGTGAACGGATAGAACGACAACCACAAGCCAAACCGGTCAGACAAGGCGATCTTGTCTTCCACCGCTTCGTTGGGGTGCAGCTCGCCATCGATCATCTTCCAGTTTTCGTTGTCGCTCTGCTTCTCGGGCACCAGGTGACGGCGGTTCGAGGTGGCATAGAGCAGGACGTTGTCCGGCGCCTGCTCGAGCGAACCATCGAGCACACTCTTGAGCACGCGGTAGTCGCCCTCTCCCGCCTCGAACGAGAGGTCGTCGCAGAACAGGATGAAGCGTTGCTCGAGCTTTTGCAGTTGCTCGACCACCCGCGGTAAGTCGGCCAGATGATCGCGCTCGATCTCGATCAGGCGCAGGCCCTGGCTGGCATGTTCGGCCAGCAGCGCACGCACCAGCGACGACTTGCCGGTGCCCCGCGAGCCCCACAGCAGGGCGTGATTGGCGGGCATGCCATTGATGAACTGGTGGGTGTTGCGGCCCAGTTGCTCACGTTGCTGATCGACGCCGATCAGGTCCGAGAGTCGGATGTCCAGGCTGACTTCCAACGGCATGAGGTAGCCACTGCGACCATCACGCTGCCAGCGCGCAGCGAGGGTCGATGACCAGTCGATCTGCGGTCGGGGCGCCGGCAGCAGCGGTTCGAGGCGGGTCAGTATGGATTCGGCGTGTTCCAGGAATGCAATGAGGCGGGTGTCCATGAAGGTTTCCTTAATCAAGACCGGTTCAGGAGCCGGAGCGCCGCCATCGCGCGACAAGACTGCCCCTACAGAGCCAACAGAGGTTGTGGGAGCAGGCTCGTCCCGCGATGGCCGCACACCGGCCCATTGATTGGATCGCTCGAAACAACAGACAGACCCGCCAGCAGCCGGGGCTGATCGGCTATGCTTGCGCAGCGCAAGGGGCGTTGAACCGGCTCGGGAACCATGGATATCAAGTTCACCAATCGCCTGTCATACAAGCAAGCCCGGTTGACAGTCCTGGTCGGCTTCATCCTGGGAACATTGCTCAGTCTCATCCAGATCGGCATCGATTATGCCAGCGAAGACGCGTCCATCAACCGCGAAGTGCAGGCATTGCTGCAAATAAGCCACGACCCGGCCTCGCGCATCGCCTACAACATCGACGCCGAGCTGGCTCAGGAGCTCACCGGCGGGCTGCTGCAATCGCCAGCGATCATCCGTGCGCGCCTGATCGACAACAACGATACGGTGCTGGCCGACGTCCATCGCCCGCGCCAGGAAGACAGCTACCGGCCGCTCAGCGACTTCCTGTTCGGCGAGCAACGCCAGTTCAAGGACCGCCTGTTCCTCGCCCACATGCCCGACGATTACCTCGGCACCCTGTACCTGGATGTCGACACCTACGCCTTCGGCAGCCGCTTTCTCGACCGCGCCGGCATCACCCTGCTCAACGGCTTCGCCCGCAGCCTGGTGCTGACCGGTATTCTCCTGGGGCTGTTCTACATCATGCTGACCAAACCGCTGGTCACTGTCATCGGCGCCCTGAGCGGCAGCGATCCACGCCAACCCGGACAGACGCGCCTGGACTACCCCACCGGTCATGAGCACGATGAGATCGGGGTACTGGTGAAAGTCGCCAACCAGCAGTTCGTCAGCATGGCCACCGAAATCCAGCAGCGGCGCAACGCCGAAAACCGCCTCACCCAATACCTCAACGAGCTGGAAGACATCGTCTCGGCCCGTACCGAAGAACTCAAGGCCAGCAACAACCGGCTGAGCCAGTCCAACCAGGAACTGGAAGAGGCCCGCCGCCGCGCCCTGGACATGGCCCAGGCGCGCGCCGCCTTCCTGGCCAACATGAGCCACGAGATCCGCACACCGCTCAACGGGATGCTCGGCATGATCGCCCTGGCCCTGGACAGCGGGCTGACCGCCGAGCAACGCCAGCAGCTGTCGATCGCCCACGACTCGGGCAAGGTGCTGGTCGAGCTGCTCAACGATATCCTCGACCTGTCCAAGTTCGATGCCGGGCAACTGGAGCTCGAACGCATTCCTTTCGACATGGGGGCAATGGTCGAGGACACCGCCAATCTGCTGTCGCAGAACGCCGCGCCCAGTGTCGAGCTGACCTGCCTGATCGCTCCGGACTTTCCCAGCACCGTGCTCGGCGACCCCACACGGGTGCGCCAGATCGTCAGCAACCTGCTGTCCAATGCGCTCAAGTTCACCCGCTTCGGGCGCGTCGACGTTCGCCTTTCGAGCATCGTCGGCGGCGTACGCCTTGAAGTGTGCGACACCGGGATCGGAATCCCGGAGGAAGCCCAGGTGCGCATCTTCCAGCCCTTCACCCAGGCTGGCGCTGGCATCACCCGCCAGTACGGCGGCACCGGCTTGGGCCTGGCGCTCACCCACAACCTGTGCAAGGCCATGCACGGGCACCTGCATATTCACTCGCAAACCGGCTTCGGCAGCCGCTTCAGCGCCGACCTGCCCCTGCCCACTCACACCGAAGCGGTCTCGCCTGCGCCGCTGAAGGGTCAGGTGGTGGCACTGAGCAATGCCTCAAGCGGCCTGGCTGAACTACTGCACGGCCTTTTGCCAAGCTGGGGGTTGGATTATCAGCGGCGCGACGATACCAGTGGACTCGACGGCATGGCCATCGACCTGCTCATCACCGACGATGCCGAGCACCTGTTCGAACTGCGCCCCGGCCTCAGCGCACCGATCCTGCTGGTCACGGCCTATGGCAACTTCCTGCCCGGCGAGCAAACCGCGCAATTGGCCCCTTTGCACCAGCAGGCACGCCCTCTGGCGCGCAATGCCCTGTACCAGATGCTGCGTCGCACCCTGCAAGGCGAGAATGCCACCCCCGCACCCACCGAGGCCGGCCGCCTGCTGGAGCGACGCGCGCAGATCCTTCTGGTGGAAGACAACCCGGTAAACCAGTTGGTAGCCAAGGGCATGCTCGGCAAGCTCGGCTGCCAGGTACAGGTTGCCGCCCATGGTGCCGAAGCGCTGGAGATACTCGAGCGCGAAGGCTTCGACATGGTACTGATGGACTGCAACATGCCGGTGATGGATGGCTACGAGGCCAGCCGGCGCATCCGCCAGAGCGGGCGCTGGCCCGACCTGCCAATCGTCGCCCTGACCGCCAACGCCATGCCCGAAGAGCGCGAACGCTGTCGCGCTGCGGGCATGGACGACTACCTGGCCAAGCCGTTCCGCCGCGAAGAACTACTCGCCCTGATCGACCACTGGGTGCCGGTCAGCGGCTGAGCAGACGCTCGATATCGGCTTCCAGCGCCTGCGGCTTGGTGGTCGGTGCATAGCGCGTGACCTGGCCGCTGGACGGATCGACAAGGAACTTGGTGAAGTTCCACTTGATCTTCTGCGTCCCCAGCAGGCCGGGCGCACGCTTCTTCAGCTCGGCGAACAGCGGGTGGGCGCCAGGGCCGTTCACCTCGATCTTGCGAAACAGCGGGAAGCTCACGCCAAAGTTGAGCTCACAGAACTGCGCGATTTCCGACGCATCGCCCGGCTCCTGCTTGCCGAACTGGTTACACGGAAAGCCCAGTACGACAAGGCCCTGGGCGGCATGGTCCTGCCACAGCTTCTCAAGCCCCTTGTACTGCGGCGTGAAACCGCACTGGCTGGCGGTGTTGACCACCAGCAGCGCCTTGCCGGCGAAGTCGCCCAGGGTTTTCTGCTCGCCCTTGAGGGTGACGCAGGGAATGTCCAGCAACGCATCGGCCATGTCGAATCTCCGTTCAGTCGTGCGGTTTGAAATCCAGGCAAACCGAATTGATGCAGTAGCGCAGCCCCGTCGGTGGCGGGCCATCCGGGAACACGTGACCCAGGTGCGCGTCGCACTGGGCGCAGGTGACTTCGGTGCGGATCATGCCGTGGGACGTGTCGCGGATCTCGATCATCGCACTCTCCTCGATCGGCGCGTAGAAGCTCGGCCAGCCGCAACCGGAGTCGAACTTGGTCTGCGAATCGAACAGCGGCAGATCACAACAGATGCAGTGATAGACACCGGCACGCTTTTCACTGTTGTATTTGCCCGTGAACGGTCGCTCGGTCCCCTTCAGGCGGCATACCTGGTATTGGGCGGGATCGAGCATCTCACGCCATTCTTCAAGTGTTTTGTCGATCTTTTGCATGGATGGACCTCGGCAGGCTGAATTTCACCCTGCGCCGTCTTTTCCCTGGCGCGGGTGGCACGTATATTAGTTGGCTTGTGCGCAGACGATCAGTCTGGCACCCGCGCCCCGTCCTTTTCAAACCTTTTGACGACCGCGCCCCGCGACTTATCCATTCGGGATCACATCATGCAGTTCAGCAAATCGAACAAGCTCGCCAATGTCTGCTACGACATTCGCGGTCCGGTGCTCAAGCACGCCAAGCGTCTGGAAGAGGAAGGCCAGCGCATCCTCAAGCTGAACATCGGCAACCCGGCGCCCTTTGGTTTCGAAGCGCCGGACGAAATCCTCCAGGACGTGATCCGCAATCTGCCGACCGCCCAGGGCTACAGCGACTCCAAAGGGCTGTTCAGCGCGCGCAAGGCGGTGATGCAGTACTGCCAGCAGAAGCAGATCGAAGGCGTTGGCATCGAGGACATCTACCTGGGCAACGGCGTCTCCGAACTGATCGTGATGTCGATGCAGGCGCTGCTCAACAACGGTGACGAGGTGCTGATCCCGGCCCCCGACTACCCATTGTGGACCGCAGCAGTGAGCCTGGCTGGCGGCAAGCCCGTGCACTACCTGTGCGACGAGCAGGCCGACTGGTTCCCGGATCTTGACGACATCAAGGCCAAGATCACTCCGAACACCAAGGCCCTGGTGATCATCAACCCGAACAACCCGACCGGCGCGGTGTACTCCAGGGAGCTGCTGCTCGGCATGCTGGAGCTGGCCCGCCAGCACAACCTGGTGGTGTTCTCCGACGAGATCTACGACAAGATCCTCTACGACGAAGCCGTACACATCAGCACCGCCTCGCTCGCTCCGGATGTGCTGTGCCTGACCTTCAACGGCCTGTCCAAGTCCTACCGGGTCGCAGGTTTCCGCTCCGGCTGGCTGATCATTTCCGGGCCCAAGCACCACGCGCAGAGCTACATCGAAGGCATCGACATGCTGGCCAACATGCGCCTGTGTGCCAACGTGCCCGCACAGCACGCCATCCAGACCGCGCTGGGCGGCTACCAGAGCATCAACGACCTGGTATTGCCGCCGGGCCGCCTGCTCGAACAGCGCAACCGCACCTACGAGTTGCTCAACGCCATCCCCGGCGTCAGCTGTGTCAAGCCAATGGGTGCCCTGTACGCGTTCCCGAAAATCGACCCGAAGGTCTGCCCGATCCACAACGACGAGAAGTTCGTCCTCGACCTGCTGCTGTCGGAGAAACTGCTGATCGTCCAGGGCACGGCGTTCAACTGGCCGTGGCCGGATCACTTCCGCGTCGTCACCCTGCCGCGGGTGGATGACCTGGAGCAAGCCATCGGCCGTATCGGCAACTTCCTGCGCACCTACTCGCAGTAAGCGATCAAGGCCTTGTCGTGCCAACCAGCCATGTTGGCACGACGCCCTCCGCCCCACGGATGAATTCTTACATCCTGCAACGGTCTATCTCCCGGCGATCCGCCGCGTCTCTGTCATACTTCGCGATACACAGTTTGAAATAGTCGGCCAGTTGAATCGCCTCGGCCGCCACCTTATATACCCCGCAGTAGAGCGACATTTTCATCCGTCAGGAGAACGTAACAACCATGATGCGCATTCTGTTGTTTGTAGCCACCAACCTTGCGGTGGTGCTGGTTGCAAGCATTACCCTCAGCCTGTTCGGTTTCAACGGGTTCATGGCCGCCAACGGCGTCGACCTGGACCTGAGCCGCCTGCTGGTCTTCTGCGCCGTGTTCGGGTTTGCTGGCTCGCTGGTTTCGCTGTTCATCTCCAAGTGGATGGCGAAGATGACCACCGGCACCCAGATCATCACCCAGCCGCGCACCCACCACGAACAGTGGCTGCTGCAGACGGTCGAGGAGCTGTCCCGCGAGGCGGGTATCAAGATGCCGGAAGTGGGCGTGTTCCCCGCCTACGAGGCGAACGCCTTCGCCACTGGCTGGAACCGCAACGACGCACTGGTCGCCGTTTCGCAGGGCCTGCTCGAACGCTTCTCGCGGGACGAGGTACGCGCGGTACTGGCCCACGAGATCGGCCACGTCGCCAATGGCGACATGGTTACCCTGGCACTGGTCCAGGGCGTGGTGAACACCTTCGTGATGTTCTTCGCGCGTATCATCGGCAACTTCGTCGACAAGGTGATCTTCAAGAACGAAGAAGGCCAGGGCATCGCTTATTACGTCGCGACCATCGTCGCCGAACTGATCCTGGGCATCCTGGCCAGCATCATCGTCATGTGGTTCTCGCGTCGCCGCGAATACCGCGCCGACGAAGCCGGTGCCCGCCTGGCAGGTACTGGCGCGATGATTGCCGCACTGCAGCGCCTGCGTTCGGAACAAGGTATGCCAGTGCACATGCCCGATACGATGAAGGCCTTCGGCATCAACGGCGGCCTCAAGCAGGGCCTCGCCGGCCTTTTGATGAGCCACCCGCCGCTGGAAGACCGTATCGATGCACTGCGTCGTCGCGGCTGATTCAACGCGGTAAATGGAAAGGGCGACTCAGGTCGCCCTTTTCTTTGCACGTCTTCTGGCCAGAAGGCCGATCAACGCTGCAACCGATACACCCGTTCCACCAGGCTGCCGACTCCCGCTTTCTGGAATTTAGGGCTGTCCTCGATAATGTCCGGCGCCTGCAACTCGGCCACTTCTTGCCATCCAGCAAGCCCGTGCCGGACTTCGTCATCCGGCACCGAGAACGGCGGCCCGTCCAGACGCGACTGATCGTAATCCAAGGTGACCATCAGCCCCTGGCAAGCCGTCGGCAGGTAGTCAGACAGCAACGCAAAGTAACGGGTACGCAGCGCCTGCGGCAATGCAATCACCGCAGCGCGATCATAGAGCCCCGCGCACTGTGCCAGATCCTCCGCCTGCAAGGCGAAGAAGTCACCACACCACAACTCCACCAGGCCGCTGCGCCAGACCTCGAAGGCCCCATGCTGTGACACCTCGGGCTCGAGTTTGTGCTCCAGGAAGAAATCCGCCACCGCACGTTGCGACAATTCCACCCCCAGCACGCGATACCCCTGCCCCGCCAACCAGATGACATCCAGGCTCTTGCCGCACAAAGGCACCAGCACCTGGCTGCCGGATTCCAGCTTTGGCCAGTGCGCCTGCAGGTACGGGTTCACCTGCGACTGGTGAAAGCCGATCTGATTGTCCGCCCACCGTTTGTGCCAGAACGCTGGCTCCATGATTCCTCCGAATATTTCGATAGATAACTTGCAAAACTTATATTGGATATCGATCTGTAACTGATCGAAGATGGCGGCATCTTAACCGCTCAGGACCCTGCCATGCTGCCTAGCCTGTTCATTTCCCATGGCTCCCCCATGCTTGCCCTGCAACCCGGCGCCAGCGGCCCCGCACTGGCCAGCCTGGCGGCAGGCCTGCCACGGCCGAAGGCGATCGTGGTGGTGTCCGCGCACTGGGAAAGCCAGGAACTGCAGGTGATGAGTGGCGCGCAGCCACAGACCTGGCACGACTTCGGCGGCTTCCCCGCTGCGCTGTATGCCGTGCAGTATCCAGCACCTGGCGCCCCCGAACTGGCGCGCGAGGTAGCAGGCTTGCTCAGTGACGCCGGCCTGTCCGCCCAGCTCGATGCACAACGCCCCTTCGACCACGGCACCTGGGTGCCACTGTCGCTCATGTACCCGGATGCTGGCATCCCGGTAATCCAGGTGTCGCTGCCCAGCCGCCAGGGCCCAGCCCTGCAGCTGCAGGTTGGCAAGGCACTGGCCGGGTTGCGCGCCCAGGGGATACTGCTGGTCGGTTCCGGCAGCATCACCCACAACCTGGGCGAACTGGACTGGCACGCCGGCCCAGACGCCATCGAGCCCTGGGCACGGGCGTTCCGCGACTGGGTGGTCGAGCAATTGAAGGCAGAGGATACGGCCGCCCTGGAAGACTATCGACAGCAGGCTCCCTACGCGGTGCGCAACCACCCGAGTGATGAGCATCTCCTGCCATTGTTCTTTGCCATGGGTGCAGGCGACAGGTTCGGGATCGTCCACCAGGGCTTCACGATGGGAGCACTGGGAATGGATATCTACAGGTTCGACTGACTCCACAGACCTCAATTGACAGGCAAAAAAAATCCCCGGCAAGGCCGGGGATTTTTCATTGCAGCAGGACTTAGTCCTCGCGATAGCGGCGCAGCTTCAGTTGCTTGCCGGCCACGCGGGTATCCTTGAGCTTGGACAGCAGACGCTCCAGGCCTTCTTCCGGCAGCTCGACCAGGCTGAAGCTGTCGCGCACCTGGATGCGACCGATAGCATCACGGGCCAGGCCGCCTTCATTGAGGATCGCACCCAACAGGTTCTTGGCGGCGATACCATCACGGGCACCCAGGGCAGTACGGCAACGCACGCGGCCTTCGGCCAGCGGCATCGGCGCACGACGCTCGCGATCACCGCGCTCGCTGCGCTCACCACGGTCACTGCGCTCGCCGGTACGCTCACGCGGCGTGTAGGTCGGCACCAGCGGTTGCTCGCGCTCGACAGCAGCCAGGTCAAGCGACTGGCCATTGGTGGCCTTGCGCAGCAACGCAGCAGACAGCGCACGGGCCGAGCAGCCCAGGTCGGCGGTCAGGCGGTCGAACAGCTCGCCATGGGTGGCCTCAGCTTCGGCAACCAGCGGCGCGAGGCTTGCGGTCAGCTTCTTGATGCGCGCATCCAGCACGGCCTGTGGGCCAGGCAGACGAGCTTCGGCAACCTTCTGCCCGGTGACGCGCTCGATTACCTGCAGCATGCGGCGCTCACGCGGCGTCACCAGCAGCAGTGCGCGACCATCGCGACCGGCACGACCGGTACGGCCGATACGGTGCACGTAGGATTCCGGATCGTATGGCATGTCCACGTTGAACACGTGGGTGATGCGCGGTACGTCCAGGCCACGGGCGGCGACGTCGGTAGCGACGACGATGTCCAGGCGACCATCCTTGAGCGAGTCGATGACACGCTCACGCTGGTTCTGGGCAATATCGCCGTTCAGCGCGGCAGCCTTGTAGCCCTTGGCTTCCAGCGCGGCGGCCAGGTCCAGGGTGGCTTGCTTGGTGCGCACGAAGGCGATCAGCGCGTCGAACTCCTCGACCTCCAGCAGACGCAGCACGGCCGGGATCTTCTGGTCGGCGTGGACCATCAGGTGAGCCTGCTCGATCGCGGTGACAGTCTGGGTCTTGCTCTGGATCTTGACGTGCTTGGGCTCGCGCAGGTGGCGCTCGGCGATCGAACGGATCGACGACGGCAGGGTTGCGGAGAACAGCACGGTCTGGCGGGTGGCGGGGATGGCGTCGAAGATCACTTCGAGGTCGTCCATGAAGCCCAGCTTGAGCATTTCGTCGGCTTCGTCGAGCACCAGGTACTGAACGGTGGAGAGCACTTTCTCGTCACGGCGCAGGTGGTCGCACAGACGGCCCGGGGTGGCGACGACGATCTGCGCACCGTTACGGATGGCACGCAGTTGTGGGCCCATCGGGGCACCACCGTACACAGCCACCACGTTAACGCCCGGCATCTGCTTGGCATAGGTTTCGAAAGCGGTGGCTACTTGCAGCGCCAACTCACGGGTTGGCGCCAGGATCAGGGCTTGCGGTTCGCGCTTGCTCACGTCGATCTTGTTGAGGATCGGCAGGGCGAAGGCAGCGGTCTTGCCGGTGCCAGTCTGCGCCTGGCCGATCATGTCATGACCGGCGAGGATGATCGGGATCGACTGTTGCTGGATGGCCGACGGCTCTTCATAGCCGGTGGCCAGAACGGCGGCAACGATGTTCGGATGAAGATCGAGAGCGGCGAATCCGCCGGTTTCCTGGGTCATGGGTCTGCCTCTATGTGCATCCGCAAAGACCCATGCTCCAAAGCTGCACATGCCTTGAAAGACCCGAAAGTCACCCAGGCAGCTTTGGCGGCGGGGATTTGCGAAAACGATTGAAAAAGAATTACGTGGGAAAGGTCCGCCTAGCGGACGTGCAGCCGAAGCTGGACTCGGAGGGTTTGCACCACCTGATTTTGAGGTCCGCTAAAAGACCGGCGCGTACTATATACGAATTCGCCCTGTACCGTGAGATTTTTTTCTGGGGTGCTGCATGGTATCAGGCCATCATCGAGCAGCTTGATGAATCGTTTCCTTTTTTTTGCTCCGCGGCACACTTTTGTGGGAGCGGGCTTGCCCGCGAATGAAGGCATCACCAACGCCGGATCAGCTCGCCGGTCGAACTTCCTTGATCAGATACTCCAGTGAATACCCCAAATGCGCCGCCAGCGCAGCGGCGCGGGCGCGCAGCCCGTCCAGATCCAGTGCCTGCTCCAGATCCGCCGGCACCAGCAGGATCACGTTGCCCTCTTTCACCGGCAGCTCCCAGTAATGCCGGTGATACAACCCACGCAACAATGCCGCGCCCAGCGGCCGGCCATCGTCGCCGGCCCACTGGTTGATCACCAGCCAGCCCCCCGGATTGAGCTGCTGCTGGCACCGCTCCAGAAAGCCCCAGGCCAGGTGCCCGACACCCGGGCCATGATCGGTATAGAGGTCGACGAAGATCAGGTCGGCCTGCTCAGCCGTGGGCAGCAGTTCGAGAGCGTCGCCAATGCGCACGTACAAGCGCGGATCATCATCCAGCCCCATGTATTGCATGGCCAGGCGCGGTACGTCCGGGCGCAGCTCGATGGCCTCGACATCCTCCAGCGGCAGGAACTTCAAGCAGGCCTGGGTCAGGGTACCGGCCCCAAGCCCCAGGAACAGCGCGCTCTCTGGCTGCGGATGGCACAGCGCACCGACCAGCATCGCGCGGGTGTAGTCGTATTCCAGCCAACTGGGGTCGGCGGTGAAGGTACAGCTCTGCTCGATGGCGTCGCCGAACTCAAGGAAGCGATAATCCTCGACCTCGTACACACTGATGACCCCGTAGGCATCTTCCACCCGGGCCAGCAGCCGCTCTTCCCGCTCCGTCGCCATCGCTTGCCACCTGCCCACACAAAAAACCGGCATTGTCCGCCAATGCCTGCGGTGCAACAAGCACGCCGCCAACTGATACCATGACAGGTACGCCTGAACCGACCACATCGAGCCCGTGATGAACCGACCCTGGACCCCTGACAGCTGGCGCGCCCTGCCGATCCAGCAACAACCGACCTACCCCGACGCCGCTCACCTGCTCAAGGTCGAGCAGACCCTGGCCAGCTACCCGCCGCTGGTATTTGCCGGGGAAGCCCGCGAGTTGCGCCGCCAGTTCGCCGAGGTCACCCAGGGCCGCGCCTTCCTGCTCCAGGGCGGCGACTGTGCCGAAAGCTTCGCCGAATTCTCCGCCGCGAAAATCCGCGACACCTTCAAGGTGCTGCTGCAGATGGCCATCGTCATGACCTTCGCCGCTGGCTGCCCGGTGGTGAAGGTCGGGCGCATGGCCGGGCAGTTCGCCAAGCCGCGCTCGGCCAACGACGAAACCATCGGCCAGGTCACCCTGCCCGCCTACCGTGGCGACATCGTCAATGGTATCGGCTTCGACGCCGCCAGCCGCGTCCCCGACCCGGAGCGCCTGCTGCAGGCATATCACCAGGCCACCGCCAGCCTCAACCTGCTGCGTGCGTTCGCCCAAGGCGGCTTCGCCGACCTGCACCAGGTGCACAAATGGAACCTGGACTTCATCGCCAACTCGGCACTGGCCGACAAGTACCATCAGCTTGCCGATCGCATCGACGAAACCCTCGCCTTCATGCGCGCCTGCGGCCTGGACAGCGCCCCGCAACTGCGTGAAACCAGCTTCTTCACGGCCCACGAGGCGCTGCTGCTCAACTATGAGGAAGCCTTCGTACGCCGCGACAGCCTGACTGGGGACTACTACGACTGTTCGGCG
The DNA here is from genome assembly GCA_014268975.2 of Pseudomonas wayambapalatensis. Taxonomy (GTDB): domain Bacteria; phylum Pseudomonadota; class Gammaproteobacteria; order Pseudomonadales; family Pseudomonadaceae; genus Aquipseudomonas; species Aquipseudomonas wayambapalatensis. Next base: position 4,131,048 of record CP077096.1, read on the forward strand.
CACATGCTGTGGATCGGCGACCGCACCCGTCAGCTTGATGGTGCCCACGTGGAGTTCCTGCGGGGCGTGCACAACCCGATCGGGGTCAAGGTCGGCCCGAGCATGAACACTGAGGATCTGATCCGCCTGATCGACGTGCTCAACCCGGACAACGACCCCGGCCGCCTGAACCTGATCGTGCGCATGGGAGCGAACAAGGTCGGCGATCACCTGCCGGGGCTGATCCGCGCCGTCGAGCGCGAGGGGCGCCAGGTGTTGTGGAGTTCCGACCCGATGCACGGCAACACCATCAAGGCCAGCAGCGGCTACAAGACCCGCGATTTCGCGCAGATCCTCGACGAAGTACGGCAGTTCTTCCAGGTACACCAGGCCGAAGGCAGCCACGCCGGGGGTATCCACATCGAGATGACCGGGCAGAATGTCACCGAATGCATCGGCGGCGCCCGGCCGATCACCGAAGATGGCCTGTCGGACCGCTACCACACCCACTGCGACCCACGGATGAACGCCGATCAATCACTGGAGCTGGCATTCCTGATCGCCGAAACCCTCAAGCAGGTGCGTCGCTGAGGGCCTGACGCAACGGCCCTGCCGACTCGCGCGCGCAATCCAGACGCACCCGTTCCAGGCCCAGCCAGCCCGCCAGCCGCTCCAGGCTGCGGGCCAGGGCCTGGAAGCCCTCTTCATCCAGCCCCTGAACTTCCTCATGCACGGCATGCACCGCCAGCTCGCCGCGTGCCCGTTCCGCACGCAGGTCCAGGCGCGCGGCGATACGACCGTCGTGCAGGAACGGCAGCACGTAGTAGCCATACACCCGCTTGTGCGCCGGGGTGTAGATCTCCAGGCGGTAGCGAAAGTCGAACAGCCGCTCGGTACGGGCGCGCTCCCAAACCAGCGAGTCGAACGGCGAAAGCAAGGCGCTGGCCTCCACACGCCGGGGAATACGCGGCGTGCCGGCGCAGTAGGCCGGCTGCTTCCAGCCCTGCACCGTGCACTGCTGCAAGCGACCGTCAGCGAGCAACTCGCCCAGGGCGGCCCGCGCCTGCGCGGGACTGAGCCTGAAATAGTCGCGCAGGTCTTGCTCGGTTGCCACGCCCAACGCCGTGGCGGCTTGCAGCAGCAACCCCTGCTGGGCCTCGCTGTCACGGAGTTCGGGCTGATCGAGGATCGCCGCTGGCAGCACCCGCTCCGGCAGGTCGTACAGACGCTCGAACCCGCGGCGCCCGGCGACGGTGACCTGCCCGGCCGCAAACAGCCACTCCAGGGCATGCTTCTCCTCGCTCCAGTCCCACCATGGGCCGGCGCGCTCTTGTCGGGTCGACAGGCTTCCGGCGCCCAGGGCGCCCTGGTCGCGCACCGCAGCCAGCACGCGGGCAATGACATCCTGACGCTCACGCCCGAACTGCGCCAACTGCCGGTAGATACCCTCGCCCTGCTGCGCTCGCGCCATGCGCCAACGCATCAGCGGATAGAGCGACAAGGGCAGCAAGGACGCCTCATGCCCCCAATATTCGAACAACTGGCGCTGACGCCCACGGCCCCAGGCCAACTGGTCGAGCAACTCGGCCGGGTAGTCGCCCAGGCGCGAGAACAGCGGCAGGTAGTGCGAGCGCACCAACGCATTGACCGAGTCGATCTGCACCACGCCCAAGCGCTGCAGCATGCGCTTGAGAGCAGCCGGCGTCGGTGCCTGGGGCTTGCCGAAGCCCTGCGCGGACAGGGCCAGGCGTCGGGCCTGCTTGAGGGAAAGGCTGAAGGTCACGGTACGGGCTCCACGGCAAGTCGGGTCACAGTGTAGCGCCAAGGCAGTCTTTACCCAGCCTTTACCCTGCACTGACCGCCCTTGACCTTGATCTCCCTAGACTGGGCTCATCCGGTAACCACCGGCCTCAGAAAGGAGACACACCATGCGCAAGACCCTTATCGCCCTGATGTTCGCCGCAGCCCTGCCGACCGTAGCCATGGCCATGCCAGACGGCGGCCCACGCGGTGACGGCCCGCATCACCGCGGTGATGCGCCTTTCGCGCAGCTCGACCTGACCCGTGACCAGCGCCAGCAGATCGGCAAGTTGATGGGCGAGCAGATGAAGCAGCGCCGCGACATCACCGAACGCTACCTGGCCAAGCTGCCGGCAGCGGACCAGAAAGCCATGCAGGACGAGATCAAGGCCGGTCACGACAAGACCCAGAGCCAGATCCGTGCCCTGCTCAAGCCAGAGCAACAGAAGCAGTTCGACGAACTGCAGAGCAAACGCGCGGCAGACAAGGCTGAATGGCAGCAGTTCCAGGCCTGGAAAGCTGAAAAAGCCGCCAAGGCCCAGTAAGCTGTCCGACCGGTGCCCGGCTCGCGGTAATGCGGGCCGGGCCTTTCTCGTGTGTGGGAGGTACTCGTCTTGCGTTCATTGTTCTGGCGCATCCTGGCCAGTTTCTGGCTGGCCATCGCCCTGGTTGCGGGCCTGTCGATCCTGCTCGGCCACATGCTCAACCAGGACGCCTGGATTCTCAGCCGCCACCCAGGCCTGAACACCTTGGCCAGCCGCTGGGTAAAGCACTACGAACAGGAAGGGCTGGAGGCATCGCAGCGCTTTCTGGAACGCCGCAAGCAGCGCTACAAGATCGACGTCCAGGTGCTCGACGACAGCGGCGATGCCGTGGTGCCCGGCACCTTCCCGCGTCGCGCCGAAGACTTCGAGCGACGCCAGCACAACGACGAGCGGCGCCTGCCCTGGCGCCGCCTCACCGAGGAATACACCAGCCCGACCACGGGCGAAACCTACCTGCTGATCTACCGTATCCCGCACCCGGAGCTGATGGCCTGGCACCGTGAAAGCCTGATCTGGCCGCTCAGCGCCCTGGGAATCGCCTTGGTGGTGCTGACCCTGTTCAGCTTGCTGGTGACCCTCTCCATCACCCGCCCTCTCAGCCGCCTGCGCGGTGCGGTGCACGACCTGGGCCAGACCAGCTACCAGCAGAACAGCCTGGCGCGGCTGGCGGTGCGCCGCGACGAGTTCGGCGTACTGGCCAACGATTTCAACAAGATGGGCGCCCGCCTGCAAAGCCTGATCGGCAGCCAGCGCCAGCTACTGCGCGATGTGTCCCACGAGCTGCGCTCGCCGCTGGCACGCCTGCGCATCGCCCTGGCCCTGGCCGAACGCGCCGAGCCCGAACAGCGCCACGCCCTCTGGCCACGCCTGACCCGCGAGTGCGACCGGCTGGAAGACCTGATCAGCGAAATCCTGGTGTTGGCCCGGGTCGATGCCGAGCAGGCACATGCCGAGCCTGTCGACCTCAACGCACTGCTCGGCAGCGTGCGCAAGGATGCCCAGCTCAGCGTGCCGGAACAGGAAGTACGCCTGGAGGCCGAGCCCGGGCTGACCCTGCAGGGCTGGCCGACCCTGCTGGAGCGTGCGGTAGACAACCTCGTGCGCAATGCGCTGCGCTTCAGCCCAGCGGGGCAGCCGATCGAGATCCGCGCCACCCGCGAGCAGGAACACCTGCTGCTGAGCGTGCGCGACCATGGGCCGGGGGTGGAGCCAGAACACCTTGCACAGTTGGGCGAGCCGTTCTTCCGCGCGCCGGGACAGGAAACGCCAGGCCACGGACTTGGCCTGGCGATCGCCAGGCGCGCGGCCGAGCGACATGGCGGGACGCTGGTGCTGGAGAATCATCCGCAGGGGGGCTTTGTCGCGCGGCTGGAACTGCCGGTGGCCCAGGCAACTGCCTGAGCGTGCAAGCCCACCTGGTCACTCGCCCCAGGCGCTGACGAACTCGGCGGTCTCCAGCACCGGCGGGGTGCGTGGTTCATTGACCGGCGTGCCCAGGTACAGGTATCCGATCAGCTCTTCGTTCTCCGCCAGCCCCAGCCCCTTGTTCACATGGGCATCGAAGGCCATGTCGCCAGTGCGCCACACCGCGCCGATCCCCTGAGCATGGGCGGCGATGAGGATGCCATGGGCCGCACAACCGGCAGCCAGACGCTGCTCCGACTTCGGCACCTTGAAGTGATCCTGCAGACGGGCAATGACCACGATCAGCAAGGGCGCGCGCAGCGGCATGGCCCGGGCCTTGTCCAGTGCCGCCTGGCTGGCGTCACCCTTGGCCTGTACAGCTTCGGCGAACAGCTCGCCAAGCTTTTCGCGCCCCTGCCCTTCGATGGTCAGAAAACGCCAGGGGCGCAGCTGACCGTGGTCCGGTGCACGCAGCGCGGCCTGGAACAAACCCTCGCGCTGGGCGGCATTGGGCGCCGGGTCGGTCAGGCGTGGTACGGAAACACGGTTGAGCAATGCGTCGAGAGCCTCCATCGGCTACCCTCCTGACAGAAGAAATGTGGCGCCATTCTAAAGGACCTCGCGCACATGTGGAGCCGACTTGTCCGCGATCGCGATCAAAAGTCCGCACCCCGCACCGCCGGGCACACGTTTACATCCCGCAACCCACAGGTAGAATGGCGCCCTTTCCGTTTCGAGTCAGGGCAGATCACATGGCGTTGCCGACCTTAAGGATCATTGGTTTCATCATCGGCATCTTCCTGATCACCCTGGCGGTGAGCATGGTCGTGCCCATGGCGACCCTGCTGATCTTCGAACGCACCGGCGACATGCCGTCATTCCTCTGGTCGAGCCTGATCACCTTCATTGCAGGCCTGGCCATGGTCCTGCAAGGCCGCCCCGAGCACGTGCACCTGCGCCCACGCGACATGTACCTGCTGACCGTCAGCAGTTGGCTCGTGGTCTGTGTGTTCGCCGCCCTGCCCTTCCTGCTGACCCAGCACATCAGCTACACCGACGCCTTCTTCGAAAGCATGTCCGGTATCACCGCCACCGGCTCGACGGTGCTCAGCGGGCTGGACAACATGTCGCCCGGCATCCTCATGTGGCGCTCGATGCTGCACTGGCTCGGCGGCATCGGCTTCATCGGCATGGCGGTGGCGATCCTGCCATTGCTGCGCATCGGCGGCATGCGCCTGTTCCAGACCGAGTCCTCGGACCGTTCGGAAAAGGTCATGCCGCGCTCGCACATGGTTGCCAAGTACATCGTCGCGGTGTACGTAGGCATCACCGTACTCGGCAGCCTGGCCTTCTGGTGGGCGGGGATGAGCCCCTTCGATGCGATCAACCACGCCATGTCGGCGATTTCCACCGGCGGTTTCTCCACCTCCGACCTGTCGCTGGCCAAATGGGACATTCCTGCGGTGCACTGGGTCGCCGTGGTGGTGATGATCCTGGGCAGCGTGCCCTTCACCCTTTATGTGGCCACCCTGCGCGGCAATCGCCGGGCGCTGATCCGCGACCAGCAGGTGCAGGGGCTGCTCGGGTTGCTGGTGGCCACCTGGATCGTGCTCGGCACCTGGTACTGGGCCACCACCGATTTGCACTGGCTCGACGCCTTCCGCCACGTGGCACTGAACGTCACCTCGGTGGTCACAACCACCGGTTTCGCCCTGGGCGACTACAGCCTGTGGGGCAACTTCTCGCTGATGCTGTTCTTCTACCTGGGCTTCATCGGCGGCTGCTCCGGCTCGACCGCCGGTGGCATCAAGATTTTCCGCTTCCAGGTCGCCTACATCCTGCTCAAGGCCAGCCTCAACCAGCTGATCCACCCGCGCGCAGTGATCAAGCAGAAATACAATGGTCACCGCCTCGACGAAGAAATCGTGCGCTCGATCCTGACCTTCTCGTTCTTCTTCGCCGTGACCATCTGCGTCATCGCCCTGTTGCTGTCGCTACTGGGCGTGGACTGGATGACAGCCCTGACCGGCGCAGCCAGTACCGTTTCCGGCGTGGGGCCAGGCCTGGGCGAGGTGATCGGCCCGGCTGGCAACTTCGCCAGCCTGCCGGATGCCGCCAAGTGGATTCTCGCCGGCGGCATGCTGCTCGGCCGCCTGGAGATCATCACGGTGCTGGTGTTGTGCATGCCTGCGTTCTGGCGTCACTGACCACTGACGCCTCCAGGCGCGCGCGGTACTCGCTGGGAGTGACGTCGAACCAGCGGCGGAAGGCCCGGTAGAAATTGCTCGGATCGGCAAAACCCAGCAGATAGGCGGTTTCCAGCAGGGTCATGCCCGGCTGTGCCAGGTATTGCTCGGCCAGTTCGCGCCGCGTGTCGTCGAGCAGGGTCTGGAAGCTGGTGCCTTCCTCCTGCAGACGCCGCTGCAGCGTGCGCTGGGACAGGTGCAAGGCCTGGGCCACGGTTTCGCGCTTGGGTTCGCCCTGGGGCAGGATGCGGCACAGGGTCTGGCGCACTCGATGGGTGACCCGACTTTCCGAGAAACGCGCCAGGTATTCGCCCGCGAAACGGTCATGAAGAATGGCCATCGCTTCGTTGGCAGTGGGCAGCGGCGCCTCCATGTCGGCCCGTTCGAGCACCAGCGCATCGTGCGGAGCCCCAAACACCAGCGGTGCCCGGAAAGCGACCCGATAAGGCTCGACATTCCTCGGTTGCGGCCCCTGGATCAGCACCCGGCGCGGCTGCACCGGGCGTCCGCTGAGCCAGCTGCACAGCGACAGCGCACAGGCCAGCGAGGCTTCCGAGCTGTGCCGGGTCGGAGGCAGGTGATCACCATGAACGGTGAGAATCAGCGAATAGCCCTCAGGCCCGAGACGGAAGCTCAGGTCGGAGCTTTCGGCGATGATCCGCTGGTAACGCACCAGGCGTTCGAAACCTTCGGCCAGCGTACGGCTGGACATCAGCGCATAGCCAACCACATGAAAGGACGCGGGCCGCACCACTCGTGCCATGTTCAGGCCAATGGCCTCGTTGCCCGACAATTCCACCGCCAGCTGCCAGAGGCGGGTCATGGCGTCCTGCGGGAAGCGTGCATCCGGATCGTCTAAGGCGGCGAAATCCAGCCCAAGCTGCTTGAACATGGCACGGCAGTCGAGCCCTTCCAGCTCGAGCGCCTTGACGATCCCTGATGCCCAGCTGGCTGACGTGGTTCTTTCACTCATGACAGATTTCTTGTGCTGACCGCTCCAGCGGTGAATCAAAAGGATAGTCAATTGGCGCCAATTGTCACTGGTAGCCGCTCCCAGTGACTCTAGACTCGAAACAGGCTCCACGCCGTGTATCCTGAACAAAAACGCACCTGCGGGAACACAGCCCATGAACAGCACAGCGCAGTTTCGCAGTTTTGCCGAGTTCTACCCCTACTACCTTGGCGAACACGCCAACCCTACTTGCCGACGCCTGCACTTCGTCGGCACCAGCCTGGTCATCGCCCTGCTGGCCTACACCATTGGCAGCGGCAACTGGCTGCTATTGCTGGCCATACCGTTCGCCGGGTACGGCTTCGCCTGGGTCGGGCACTTCTTTTTCGAGAAGAACCGACCGGCAACTTTCACGTATCCGCTGTATAGCCTGATTGGTGATTTCGCGATGTTCCGCGACATCCTGAGAGGCAAGATCAGTCTTTGAGAGGCCTGCGGCCGTATCGAACTAAGCTGGCTCGCGCAACGCCGCGACGCGCTCGGTCTCCCGCGCCTGGGCATCGGCCAGACGATACAGCTCGATGTGGCCATCCCAGTGCTCGATCAACGCCGTGCACGATTCGACCCAGTCACCGCAGTTGAGGTATTCGACCTCGCCCACCTTGCGAATCTCGGCGTGGTGAATATGCCCACACACCACACCCTGGAACCCCCGGCGCGTGCATTCATGGGCGATCGCATCCTCGAAGTCGCTGATGAAGTTCACCGCCCCCTTGACCTTGTGCTTGAGGTAAGCCGACAGCGACCAGTAGCCATACCCGTAGCGGGCACGCCAATGATTGAGCCAGCGATTGAGCACCAGGGTGAACTCATAAGCCCGGTCGCCCAGAAACGCCAACCAGCGGTGGTAGCGGGTGATCACGTCGAACTGGTCGCCATGCACCACCAGCAAGCGACGACCATCGGCGGTGAGGTGCTCGGCCTCGTCGACCAGCTGGATATTGCCCAGGACCAGCTTCGAATAACGGCGCAGGAACTCGTCGTGGTTTCCGGTGACGTAGATCACCTCGGTACCGCGCTTGCTCATGGTCAACAAGCGACGGATCACGTTGGTATGGGCTTGCGGCCAATAGATGCCGCTACGCAGCTTCCAGCCGTCGATGATGTCGCCGACCAGGTAGACGCGGTCGGCCTGGTAGCCCTTGAGGAACTGCGACAGGTGTTCGGCCTGGCAATCCCGGGTGCCCAGGTGCACATCGGAGATCCACAGGGTGCGCACCCGCTGCTTGCGTGACGGACGGACAAGTTCGGCATGTGTCATGGGGCGGCCTCCGGCGCTGTTTGCAGGAGACTGGCAGGTGCGGATGACAGATTGGTGGCAGTGATGTGACGAGTGATCGTCCCGCACGGAGCGCCGGCCTTTTCGCGGGCAATTCCCACGGTGATACACTGCACCTCTGTTCCAAGGATGCTCCCATGGTCGGTCCGATCCTTTCCCTGCGCCACTACCGCGACGAGTTGCTCGCCCACAGCCACGAACACCCGCAACTGGTGTTCGGCCTGCGTGGGCAACTGGATTTCGAAGTACAGGGCCGGGGCGCGCGCATCGACCGCCAGGGGCTCATCGTGGTCCCCGCCGGCTTTCACCACACCTGTGCCAGCGACGCGGGCAGCCACTGCCTGGTGCTGGATATTCCAGGCGAACACTGGCTGCGCGAACAGATGGGCGGCCACGCCGAGGCCAGCCACCGCCTGCTCGAACGCTCGGCGGCGCTACTGCTCGACGGCCGCCAGCAGCAACTGGTGGACTGGCTCGCGGCGAGCCCGGTGGATGACCCGCTGATCAGCCGCCAAGGCGCACTCCTGCTGCTGGCCAGCCTGAACACCGCTGCCGCCCCCACCACCGCCAGCAAACGCCTGCCCTACGCCGCCTTCGATGCACATATCGAGCGTCATGCCGCACACCCGCTGCAGGTCGCCGACCTGGCACGACTGGCCGGTTTGTCAGGTGCCCGCCTGCACGCACGCTTCGTCGAGGAATGCGGCATGACGCCGATGGACTACATCCGCCAGCGGCGTTTGCTCAAGGCACGGCAACTGATCCTTCGCACTTCGCTGCCGATGGGCGAAATCGCCGCACAGGTGGGTTACAGCTCGCAGAGTGCATTTTCGGCGGCGATACTGCGGGCATTCGGCCTTACGCCGCTGGCGCTGCGGCGAGAGTCTGGCGACAACTGACGCCAGGATCGCGACAGAATCTGTTCTCCCCGAGCTCTACACTGTGCCTGTATCGGCCTGTGGCTGCGGGTTTACCCGCGCAAGTGCCAGCAACGATCTCGAGCAAGGACTCAGCATGAACCACCGTACTGCCCTCGGCGCCCTGCACATCGGCGCGCTGTTCTTCGGCCTTACCGGCGTCTTCGGCAAACTGGCCGCCAGTGCCACGCCCTCGATCATCGTCTTTGGCCGCGCACTCTTCGCGGTGCTGGCCCTGGCCTTGTTCGCCGGCCTCGCCCGCAAGGGATGGCAGCGACTCAGGGCTCAGGACCTGGGGCGTTTGCTACTTGGCGGCATATTGCTGGCCGGGCACTGGGTGAGCTTCTTCATCGCCGTGCGGGTCGGTGGCGTTGCCATCGCCACCCTCGGTTTTGCCAGCTTTCCAGCGTTCACCGTAATCCTTGAGGGCGTGCTGTTCCGCGAGCGCATCCGGCGCAACGAAGCCGTGCTGGTACTGCTGGTAAGCATCGGCCTGGTGCTGGTCACCCCGGCGTTCAACCTGGCCAGCGAGGCCACGGGCGGCCTGCTTTGGGCCTTGCTGTCGGGCCTGTTGTTCTCGCTGCTGTCGCTGACCAATCGTGCCGGCTCCGGTAGTGTGCCTGCGGTGCAGGCTGCGCTGTGCCAGAACCTGGTGGTCGGCCTGTGCCTCCTGCCCTTCGCGTTGCCGGGCCTGAGTGCCGTGAAACCGATGGACTGGCTGTGGATCGCCCTGCTCGGCATCTTCTGCACCGGGGTGGCGCACAGCCTGTTCGTCGCCAGCCTGGCAGTGATCAAGGCCCGTACCGCCTCGGTGGTGTTCGGCATGGAGCCGGTCTACGGTATTGCCGTGGCCTGGATGGTGTTCGCCGAGACCCCCACCCTGCGCATGCTCGCTGGCGGGGTGCTGATCATCTTCGCCATCGTGCTGTCCAGCCGCCTGTCTGCCGAGCCACCACCACAGCGTGAACGCCTGGCCGAAGGTGCATGATCAACGGTCGTTGTGGCCCAGGTCACGCTGCGGGTCGATCTGGTCGCGCACCCGCTGCTTGAGCACCTTGGCCTCGGGGAAGCCACCATCGAGCTTGCGCTCCCAGATCTGCGCGCCGTCGCAAGTGATGCGGAACACTCCACCAGTGCCCGGTTCCAGGGCGACTCGCGCGAGATCGTCGGAAAAAGTGCTGAGCAGTTCCTGCGCCAGCCAGGCAGCGCGCAGCAACCATTGGCACTGCGTGCAATACGTGATGACGATTTCGGGTTTGGTATCGGCCATATGAGGACATTTCCTGGTGGGTGAGCCGCTTATACTAGCGGTCTTTGCCCACCGCTTTGAGACTCACGATGCATCATCTGCTGCTATGCCTGTTGCTGGCGCTCACCTCGTTCACCGCCCTGGCCGTGGAGCCACCCCGGCCCAAGGTCGGCCTGGTACTTTCCGGCGGCGCCGCCCGCGGCCTGGCGCATATCGGCGTGCTCAAGGCCCTGGAAGAACAGGGCGTGCGCATCGACGCCATCGCCGGAACCAGCATGGGTGCGGTGGTCGGCGGCCTGTATGCCTCCGGCTACAGCATCGAGGAGCTCGAGCACCTGGCGCGCACCCTCGACTGGCAGCAGGCACTCTCCGACGCCCCGCCGCGCAAGGACGTGCCGTTTCGCCGCAAGCAGGATGACCGTGATTTCCTGGTCAAGCAGAAGCTGAGCTTTCGCGATGACGGCAGCCTTGGCCTGCCGCTGGGTGTGATCCAGGGCCAGAACCTGTCATTGCTGCTGGAAAGCAAGCTGGCGCACACTGCTGACATTCGCGACTTCGACAAACTGCCGATCCCGTTCCGCGCCGTCGCCACCGACATCGCCAGCGGCGAGAAAGTGGTGTTCCGCCGTGGCCACCTGCCTCAGGTGGTGCGCGCCAGCATGTCGATTCCGGCAGTGTTCGCCCCGGTCGAACTCGACGGGCGCCTGCTGGTGGATGGTGGCATGGTCGACAACATCCCACTGGATGTGGTGCGCGAAATGGGCGTGGACATGGCCATCGTCGTCGATATCGGCACCCCGCTGCGCAGCCGCAAGCAACTGGCCACGGTCGTGGACGTGCTCAACCAGTCGATCACCCTGATGACCCGGCGCAACTCCGAGGAGCAACTGGCCAGCCTGCACCGCGACGACATCCTGGTACAACCAGCACTGGCAGCCTTTGGCGTCACCGACTTCGGTCGTGCCCAGGACATGATCGACGCCGGCTACCGCGCCACCCGCGCCCTCGACGCACGCCTGGCGGTGCTGCGCCAGGCAGGCGGCGACAGCCAGTTGGCCGCGGCCCGCTCTGCGCAACAGCGCACGCCCATCATCACGGCGATCAAGGTGGAGAACGATTCAAAGGTCAGCGATGACGTGATCCGCTACTACATCCGCCAACCCATCGGCGAGCCGCTGGAGCTGGAGCGCCTGGAGACCGACATGGGTACCCTCTACGGCCTGGACTACTTCGACCGGGTGCAGTACCGCGTGGTGCACAAGGGCGACGACAACACACTGGTGATCAACGCCCGAGGCAAGCGCGGCGGCACCGACTACCTGCGCCTGGGCCTGAACCTGTCCGACGACATGCGCGGCGACAGTGCCTTCAATCTGGGTGCCAGTTATCGGGTGAATGGCATCAACCGCCTGGGCGCCGAATGGTTGACCCGGGCACAGATCGGCGATCAGCAGGAACTGTACAGCGAGTTCTACCAGCCGCTGGACGTGGGTTCGCGCTACTTTGTCGCGCCGTACCTGTCCCTTGGCTCGCAGAACATCGAAGCGACCCTGGACAACGATCCGGTTGCCGAGTACCGCCTGGAACGCTACGGCTTCGGGCTGAACCTGGGTCGACAGATCGGCACCTACGGGGAAGTGCGCCTGGGCGTGGGCAAGGCCTGGGGTGAGGCCGAAGTGCGCATCGGCGACCAGGACCTGCCCAAGGTCAGCTTCAATGAAGGCTTCTACGAACTGAAATACTCCTTCGACACCCTCGACAACGTGTACTTCCCCCACAGCGGCGAGGACATCGGCCTGACCCTGCGCAAGTACGACCGCTCGCTGGATTCAGACACCGACTACCGCCAGTGGCAGTTCAACATCGACAAGGCGTTGAGCTACGGGCCGAACACCTGGGTATTCGGCGGCCGCTACGGCCGTACCCTGGACGATACCGACGTGGTGACCTCCAGCTTCGTGCTTGGCGGCGCTCGTCAGCTATCGGGCTTTCGCCAGGATTCGGTGTCGGGGCAGAACATCAGCCTGATGCGCATGGTCTACTACCGGCGCCTGACACCACGCGCCTACCTGCCGCTGGACTTCCCGCTGTACCTGGGCGGGTCGCTGGAGCGTGGCCGCGCCTGGAACAACGACAACGAGTTCGACAGTGGCTATATCAACGCAGCGAGCATCTTCCTCGGGCTGGACACACCGCTTGGGCCGCTGAACATCAGTTATGGCGCCAACACCGAGCACCAGAAGGCGGTGTACCTGAACCTGGGCCACACCTTCTAGTACGCGCGAAGGCGCGACATAAAAAAACGGATAGGGCGTGAGCCTCTATCCGTTTTCTCGTGCCGCTGAAGCGTAGTGCTGTTCTGAAGCGTAGTGCTGTGGTCAGGACTTCTCGAGGTTGCCAAGAATCTTCGCGTGCACGCGCATGCACACCTCCAGATCCGCCTCATCGACGCCAGTGAAGAGTTCGGCGCGCAGGGCATTGGCAATGGTTTCGATCTGATCGATGAGCGGTTTTGCAGGCGGGCACAGCAGGATTTTCTTGGCGCGCCGATCTTCCATGACCGCTTGACGACGCACCAGCCCCTGACTTTCCAGGCTGTCGAGCAGGCGCGCCAGCGTCGGGCCCTCGACACCGACACTCTGCGCCAGCTCGCGTTGGGTCGGCGCTTCGTCGAAACGGGCCAGGTGCAACAGCACCAGCCAGCGGGCCTGGGACAGGTTCAGCCCGGCCAGGCGGCGGTCGAGTTCGGCGCGCCAGCCCCGGGACATCTGGGCCAGCTGCATGCCGAAGCGGTGTTGGTTGTCGGTCAGGGGCATAAGCAACTCGATCGATAGAACTAATTATTAGTCAGCTAATCATGCCCCGGAGTATCAGGCAAGGCTCGGCGAGTGGGAAACGTCCGATAATCAACAAAAAGAATGACAAAGGTCAGGAATGACCGGGAAACCCGGCGTTACCGGCGGCACTCTACGCTCACGGCAGCAGGCACTATTGCCTCAGAGCTCGAACTCCGCCGCCAGCGCCGCACGCACGCAATACAGCACACCTTCCGGCACGCGCTGGCCAAACTGCGGGGCAATGGCCGAAACCGGCGGCAGTTCACCCTCCCCGTCGAGGAATGCGTCCTGTACCTCCATCATCAACTCTTCTGGCAGGTCCAGCGCCTGCTCCAGGCTCAGTTCCTGGCGCCCGATGGCCTCGGCCAACAGGCTGTAGACGTTCTTCTCGCTGCAGTTCAACTGCCCGGCGATCTGCGCCGGGGTCATGCCGGCGCGGGCCAGGCTGACCAGTTCGTGCCGCAGGTCGAGCACCACCTTCGGTGCCTCCTCGGTGCCGCCGGCGCCGTTGAGCACCTCCAGGAACGCCTGGCCATAACGCTCCAGCTTGCGCGCACCCACGCCACTGACCTGGGCCATGTCGCTGAGACTGGTGGGCTGGCTGCGCAGCATCTCGAGCAACGTCGAATCGGGGAAGATGACATAAGGCGGCACGCTGTGCTCCTCCGCCAGCTTGCGCCGCAGTGTACGCAGCGCCTCCCACAGCTCGCGCTCCTCGGCACGCACCAATTGGCTAGCCGGGCTGCCGCCGCCGCTGCCCGAGGACTTGGCCACGGTCTGCGGCTTGAGATCACGCCGCAGTTGCAGGTTCACCTCGCCTCGCAGCAGTGGCCGGCAGGTGTCGGACAGACGCAGGCCGCCATAACCTTCGAGGTCGATGTCCACCAGGCCACGGGCAACCAGCTGACGGAACAGCGACCGCCACTCGTGCTCGCCCAGCGCCTTGCCGACCCCGAATACCGACAGCTTCTCGTGACCGAAATTGCGTACCTTCTCGTTATCCTTGCCCATCAGCACATCGACCAGATGGCCAACCCCATAGCGCTGGCCAGTGCGAAACACGGCCGACAGCGCCTGGCGGGCAGGCTCGGTGGCATCCCAGGTCTGTACCTTGTCGACGCAGTTGTCGCAATGGCCGCAGGGCTGCTCGAGCACCTCATCGAAGTAGGCCAGCAAAGACTGGCGCCGGCAGCGCGTCTCTTCGCACAGCGCCAGCATCGCGTCGAGCTTGTGCTGTTCGATACGCTTGTGACGCTCGTCGCCTTCGGAGTTCTGCAGCATCTGCTTGAGCATCACCATATCCTGCAGGCCGTAGGCCATCCAGGCATCGGACGGCAGGCCGTCACGCCCGGCCCGACCTGTTTCCTGGTAATAGGCCTCAAGCGACTTGGGCAGGTCGAGGTGGGCGACGAACCGCACGTTGGGCTTGTCGATGCCCATGCCGAACGCGATGGTGGCGACCATGATCAGCCCTTCCTCGTTGAGGAAGCGGTGCTGGTTGGCCGCGCGGGTCTCGGCAGCCAGGCCGGCGTGATAGGGCAATGCCGGGAATCCCTGCTCGCAGAGGTAGGCGGCGGTTTCGTCGACCTTCTTGCGCGACAGGCAGTAGACGATGCCGGCGTTGCCGCGCCGCTCGCCGAGAAACGCCATCAACTGCTTGCGCGGCGATTCCTTGGGCACGATGCGATAGAAAATGTTGGGCCGGTCGAAGCTCGACAGGAAACGCTCCGCGCCCTGCAGGTGCAGGCGCTGGACGATCTCCTCACGGGTGCGCATGTCGGCGGTGGCGGTCAGGGCGATACGCGGCACATGCGGGAACAGCTCGGCAAGCTGACCCAGTTGCAGGTATTCGGGGCGGAAGTCATGCCCCCATTGCGACACGCAATGCGCTTCGTCGATGGCGAACAGCGAGATATCCAGGTCGCGCAGGAACTCCAGCATGCGTGGCTGCACCAGGCGCTCAGGCGCCAGGTAGAGCATCTTTACCTCGCCGCGGCGCAGGCGCCCAGCCAGGTCGCGCTGCTGCTCGGGGCTGAGCGTCGAGTTCAGCGCGGCCGCAGCCACCCCCAGCTCATCGAGGGTGGCGACCTGGTCGTCCATCAACGCGATCAGCGGCGAGACCACGACGGTAAGGCCAGGGCGCAGCAGGCCTGGCACCTGGAAGCACAGCGACTTGCCACCCCCGGTGGGCATCAGGACCAGTGCATCGCCCCCGTTGGCCACGCATTCGATGATCGCCGCCTGGCGACCTCGGAAACTGTCGTAGCCGAAGATGTCCTTGAGGACGCGCTGAGCCTGTTCGAGCATTTGCCACTCCAAATCGCCGTACCATCCTGGACACAGGCTGGACGATAAATCCGCCGCGCACACGTCGAATGCGTAAGCGGTTTTTGCCGGGCGGCGCAGAAACGCCAGCTGGCTTGAAAAACCGCGGAGTATACCCGAGTGCCCTGCTCTACGGCAGGCTCCGGTGACAGACGTTCCCTTTGCCCCGCCGAGGCTGCAAGGTGCTAGAATTCACTATCGTTTATTCCCCAAGGTAGCCCTGTAATGTCCTTCGCCGAGCAACTGACCCGCCTGCAAGCCTTCCTCGACGCCGATGAGCTGCACGAAGAAGCGCTGGACTACGTCGCCGCACACGGCTACCTGACCGCGCTGTCGATCTGTGCCGAGGACGTTCCCGAGCGCGAATGGATCGACGCGCTTTTCGCCGAAGAACCTCACTACGCCAGCGAAGCCCAACGCACCGAGATCGAAGCGACGCTGGTGGCCCTCAAGGGCCACATCGCTCGCCAACTGGCCAGCGACGAGGAATTCGACCTGCCTTGCGAGCTGGACCTGACCGACGAACCGGACGATTCCGACCTGCGCGGCTGGTGCATCGGCTTCATGGAGGGCGTGTTCCTGCGTGAAGAGGCCTGGTTCGAGAACGCCGAAGAGGAAGTCAGCGAAATGCTGCTGCCGATCATGGTTGGCTCGGGCCTGTTCGACGAACAGCCTGAGTTCGCCGACATCGCCAGCAACGCCAACCTGCAGGACGACATGGTCGTGCAGATTCCCGAGGCACTGAGCGCGCTGTTCCTGCTGCTGCACGCGCCGGAAGAAAAGCCGGCCCTGCTCAAGCCGCGCCACCACTGATTCGCAGTGGTGCGCTACCTGCTGCTGGCCGTCGGCTGGCTCAGTGTCGCGCTAGGGGTGCTGGGGATCTTCCTGCCGGTGTTGCCCACCACCCCTTTCCTGCTGCTGGCGGCGGCCTGTTTCGCCCGCAGCTCGCCGCGCTTCCACGACTGGCTGGTGAACCACCCCAGGCTCGGACCGTGGATTCGCGACTACCTCAACGGCGAAGGTATCCCGCTCAAGGGCAAGGTCTACGCCATCGGCCTGATGTGGGCGAGCATCGGGCTTTCGAGCTACCTGGTGCCGCTGTTCTGGGCCAGGGCCTTCATGCTCACCAGCGCCGTGCTGGTCACCCTCTACATCCTCAAGCAGAAGACCCTGCGCCATCCGTAACCGGTTACACCGTATCCACCTTCAACGAATGATCGTTGAGCATGCCGCTGATGACGGTCGCGGTATCGTGCCCTGCCGCGATCATGCCCCCCGCTCCCGCCGTCACCCCGTAATGCTGGGCCAGGTCGACGCCGGCAAGATCGATGGTCTGGGTCGCCGCAGCACCCGCCACACTACTGACCTCAATGGTCGAGACCACATTGACCCCACTGCCACTGACCTTGAAGTGCAGGTAGTCATCCAGCGAGGCTGCCGTAGCATTCTCGCCTTGCAGCAATTGCGACAGGTCGAGCCGGTCGCTGCCCGGCGTGAAGTCGGTCACCCGGTCGTGCCCGGTATCGCCTTTCTGCCAGACGAGGGTATCGTTGCCGCTGCCGCCGGTGAGGGTGTCGTTGCCTGGCCCGCCAATGAGGATGTCGTTACCGCCACCGCCGATGAGAATGTCGTCCCCCAGGCCACCACTGAGCACATTGTCCCCCTCGTTGCCGATCAGCGTGTCGTTGTAGTCCGAGCCGATCAGGTTCTCGATGCTGACCAGGGTGTCGAGGCCCGCCCCGCCGGTGTTCTGCGCACCGACATGGCCGAGATCGACCGTGACCCCGGCCGTCGCCGACGCGTAGCTGGCGGTGTCATTGCCGGGCCCGCCGTCCAGCAGGTCGTTGCCGGGGCCTCCGATCAGCAGATCATCACCCTCCCCGCCATACAGGGCATCGTTCCCAGCACTACCCACCAGCACATCGTGGCCGGCCCCGCCGTTCAAGGTGTCGTCGCCATTGCCCGCCAGCAGTACATCGTCGCCTGCCGTGCCCTGCAAGGTGCTACCGGCCTGATAGGTGATGTCCACCGCCCCGGAGGCGCTGCCGCCATGGTTGTCGCTGAGCGTGTAGCTGCCCTGGTAGACCTCGCTCTCGGCATGGCTGTAGTCGATCACCAGGCTCAGCTTGTAGTTCTCCGCCGCCTTGCTGTTGCCCAGGGCATTCTCGCTGTTGATCACGTGAATGCTGTACACACCGTCGTGGCTGGCGGTGAAGCTGCCACCGTCGGCGATCGGCTGATAGCTGCCGTTGGCATCCTTCCACTCCAGCATCAGGTTGCCTGCCGGGCGGTCATGGTCGAGGCTGAGGCTCTCACCCTTGCGCAGGGTCACGGTCAGGGTGTCCTCATCGTTGGCATTGCCGGTGCTGATCGAACCCAGGTACCCAGCAATCACCAAGGCCGCCGTCATGGAGCCCGAGATCGCCGTGAAGTCACTGCGCGCCAGGTCCTTGAGCTGGTTCTCGAGCTTGTTGGCGGTGCCATCGAACTTGAGCGTCTGTGCCTGGCTGCCTGCCGTGAAGCCCGCGCCCTTGTCGGCAAAGCCCGTGTTGAAGGTGATGGGCGCAGCGCTCAGGTGGTCGTGATCCGCATCGCTGTCATTGGCCAGCAGCGCCTCGGCCGGTACGGTGACACTGGCACCGGTGATATTGGTGATGATGTGGTCGGCACCCGCCACTGGCGCACTGTTGCTGTTGATCTTCACCACCAGGCTGGCACTGCTGGTGTCGCCGTCGTTGTCGCTGACAGTGAAGCCGAACTTCTCGACCTGGCTGCTGCCGGTATCCTTCGGCGGCGTGTAGGTAAATTCACCAGTGTCCATGTCCACCAGCAGCGTGCCACCGAGCGCAGTCTTGATCGACAGCGTGTTGCCGCTGGTATCGAAGCTGGCCTTGTCCGGCCCTCCGGCAACGCTGTAGCCCCCCTGCCCAGCATTGGCCTTGGGATCGAAGGTGTAGGTGGTGCCATCGACCAGCAGCGCCTTGATGAAGCCGCCATCGGCACCAAAGTGCCCGCCACTCATCAGGCTGCCGGTGATCGGTGCCCCCTGCACAGTGCCCGACAGCACGGCGCTGAGCTGGCTGAGGTCGGTAACCACCACGGAGCCCGTATCCACATGGCTGCTGCCGTCGTAGGCCAAGGGGTCGAGGTTGGCCTGGTTGACGCCAGTGCCCAAGCCAATGGCGTAGGACTTGATCCCGTTGTTATCGAGGAAGCTTTCCCAGGCCGCTTCGCGCACCGCTGTCATCGAATGATTGTCAGTGGGCACGCCATCGGAGAAGAAGTAGCTGATGTTCTGCGCCCCCGCGATCTTGCCACTGGTGACAAAGGCTTCCTGCGCCTTGGTCGCGGCGGAGTCGTAGTAGGTCGAGCCGTCGGCGCTCAACCCGGCGACGATGCTCTTGGCCTCGGCGATCGATACCCAGACCGGCGTCTTGACCCAGGCTCCGGTGGCGAAGGTGACGATTTGCACCTTGATATCGCCCATGTCGTCGTACTTGTCGAGCAAGGCGTTGATCGCCTGCTTTGCCAGGGCCAGACGGCTCAGCCCCTGCACACCAGAGGCAAAGTTCATGCTGCCGGAGACATCGATCACCAGCAGGATATTGGAGTCCACCTGGCCGGGCGTGATGCTGCGTTCGGCGCACACGGCCTTGGGCACATCATCGACGATGGAAATGGCAATGGTGCTGGTGACACTGTTGCCCAGCGAATCGGTGGCCTTGTAGGTGAAGTACTCGACAACCCGATTGGCGCCATCGTCCGCACCGCCCGGGGTTTTCGGTGCCGAGATCAGGGTGTAGGTGTAGGAACCATCGGCGTTGATCTGGATTTGCCCGAACTGGCCGACAGCATTGCCTACCAGGCTATAGGTCAATGCCCCGACACCGCCGCCGACCGAACCCACCAGACTGCCGGAGGCGGTTTCCGCCGTAGAATGCGGGTCACTGCCGGTGACCGTGCCCGCCGCCAGGTCGTTGCCGTCCTTGACCAGGTCCAGCGCCTTCTCGTACACGGTGACGTCACGATCCTCACAAGCCACCAGCTTGCTGTCCTGCACATTGATGGTGATGGTCGTGGTGCTCTCGTCACCATCGGCATCGCGAATGGTGTAGACGAACACGTCGCTAGCGCCGGCCTTGGACACACTGTCAGGGTTGGCGTGATAAGTCGCATTGCCTTGGGCATCGAGGGTCAGGTAGCCGTGCTGGCCCATGACCTGACTGCCAAGCTGGCCAATCGCCGAGGTCGAGGTGTCGCTGCCGGCGCGCACGCCGACCACATACTGACCGTCTGCCCGCACATCGGCACCGACAATGTCGTTGTCCAGCACATTGCCGCTGACCACGCCGCCTTCAGTCACACTGGCCACATCGCAATGGGCCTTGGGTACATCGTCGACGATGGTGATGACGATGGTGCTGGTAGTCGAGTTACCTACGGAGTCCGTCACTTGATAGGTGAAGGACTCGGTCAGACTGTTCGCACCGTCATTGACGTTGCCCGGCGTTTTCGGCGCTGAGGTCAGGGTGTAGGTGTAGGAACCATCGGCATTGAGCTGGAGCTGGCCATATTGCCCCGTGGCATTGCCCACCAGGCTGAAGGTCAGCGCGCCAACACCACCACCCACCGAGCCCGCGAGGCTGCCGGACGCGGTTTCCGCTGTCGAGTGCGGGTCACTGCCGGTGACATTGCCTGCGGCCAGGTCGTTGCCATCCTTGTTCAGGTCCAGTGCTTTTTCATACACCTTCACTTCACTGTCTTCGCAGGCCACCAGCTTGCTGTCGTGCACATTGATGGTGATGGTCGTGGTGCTCTCGTCGCCATCGGCATCACGGATGGTGTAGACGAACACATCGGTAGCGCCGGCCTGGGACACGCTGTTGGGGTTGGCATGGTAGGTCGCGTTGCCCTGGGCATCGAGGGTCAGGTAACCGTACTGGCCCATGATCTGGCTGCCGACCTGGCCAATCGCCGAGCTCGAGGTGTCGGAGCCGGCACGCACGCCGACCACGTAATGGCCGTCCCCGCGCACATCGGCACCGACAATGTCGTTGTCCAGCACATTGCCGCTGACCACGCCGCCTTCAGTCACGCTGGCCACATCGCAGTGCGCCTTGGGCACATCGTCGACGATGGTGATGACGATGGTGCCGGTGGTCGAGTTGCCGAGCGAATCTTTCACCTGGTAGGTGAAGGACTCCGTCAGCGTGTTCCCGCCGTCATTGACGTTGCCCGGCGTTTTCGGCGCCGAGGTCAGTGTATAGGTGTAGGAGCCATCGGCATTGAGCTGGATCTGCCCGTACTGACCTGCGGCGTTGCCTACCAGAGTGAAGGTCATCGCCCCGATACCACCACTCACCGCCCCGGCCAGCGAGCCCGAGGCCGTCTCGCCCGGGGAGTGTGGATCGCTGCCGGTAACAGTGCCTGGCGCCAGGTCATTGCCGTCCTTCACCAGATCCAGCGCCTTCTCGTACACCGTCACGCCGCCATCAGGCGTTGCGACCAACGAGCAGTCGTGGATATCAATGGTGATGGTGGTGGTGCTCTCGTCACCGTCGGCATCGCGGATGGTGTAGACGAACACATCCGTAGCACCAGGCGGCGCGACACTGTCGGGGTTGGAGTGATAGGTCGCGTTACCCTGGGCATCGAGGGTCAGGTAACCATACTGGCCGGCCACCTGGACGCCCAGTTGGCCAATGGCCGAGGTGGAGGTATCAGCGCCTGCGCGAACCCCGACCACGTATTTGCCATCGGCCACCACATCGGCGCCGAATACATCATTGACCAGCACGTTGCCACTGACCGTGCCGCCCTCGAAGACATTGGCAAAATCGCTGTGCGCCTTGGGCACGTCGTCAACGATGGTGATGACGATGGTGCTGGTGGTCGAATTGCCCAGCGAATCCTTCACCTCGTAGGTGAAGCTCTCGGTCAGACTGTTCGCCCCATCATTGACGTTATCCGGCGATTTCGGCGCCGAGGTCAGCGTGTAGGTGTAGGAACCATCGGCATTGAGCTGAATCTGGCCATACTGGCCCACCGCATTGCCCACCAGCGTAAAGGTCAGCGCACCGACGCCACCGCTCACGGAGCCCGCCAGGCTACCGGAGGCGGTTTCGCCAGTGGAACTCGGTGTGCTGCCGGTGACAGTGCCCGGCGCCAGGTCATTGCCGTCCTTCACCAGGTCCAACGCCTTCTCGTACACCGTCACGCCGTCGTTGGGCCCGGCGATCAGCGAGCAATCCTTGACGTTGATGGTGATGGTCGTGGTGCTCTCGTCACCGTCGGTGTCGCGGATGGTGTAGACGAACACATCGGTGGCACCGGCCGGCGCCACGGCATTCGGGTTGGCATGGTAGGTAGCATTGCCAGCGGCATCGATGGTCAGGGTGCCATACAGGCCCCCGATCGCGGTATTGAGATTGCCGATGGCCGAGGTCGAGGTGTCGGACCCCGCCCGCGCGCCCACCACCACATTGCTGGTCCCAGCCTGGTCGGCGCCCAATTGATCGTTAAGCAGCACGTTGCCGCTGACCGTGCCACCTTCCACCACGCTGGCCGAATCGGGCTGCGCCTGGGGTACGTCGTCGACGATGTTCACATCCAGCGTGGCCGTGGCGCTGCTGCCATCGGTGTCCTGGGCGATCACGCTGAAATGCTCGCTCAGGCTGTTGATGCCCTCGCCCGCAGGATGGCCTTCGTTACCGAGCAAGGTGTAGCTGTAGCTGACCACGCCGGTGGCCGGGTTGTAGCCGGTGATGGTCAGGGTGTTGCCCAGCGCGGTCGTGATCGACTGCGGGAAACCCGCCACGATGCCGCCGCTGACCACGCTGATGCCACCGACACTCAGGGTCTGCAGGCCGTCCGGTGCATTGACGGTAAAGCTGCCACTCTGGGTCAGGGCGGTGCTGTCCGGCGCACTGCCGTTGCTCAAGTGTTTCTCGAACACCGTCAGCTCACCGCCCTTCACATCCAGACCACCGAGGGTTACCGGATCGTCGAGGTTGGTGATGTTCAGGGTCAGGGTCGCACTGCTGGTGTCACCGTCCGCATCCGTCAGGGTGTAGGTGAAGGTCTCGACGCCATGTCCGCCACCGTTGAGGTTCTTGAAGTCCGCATCCTCGGGGTTGAGCGTGTAGGTGTAGGAGCCGTCCGCAGCAAGCACCAGGGTGCCGTAGGTTCCGACGTAGGTACCGGCCACCACGGGGCCGCCGACCACCCGATCGGCGCCCTGGACGTCGTTGTCCAGCACATTGCCGGTGAGCTGGGTGTGCTGCTCGGTGGCAGTGACCGCGTTGGTATCGTTGACCGCCGTGGGCACATCGTCGCGAATGATCACGTCCAGCGAGCCACTGGCGACGTCGCCATCCGTGTCGCTGACCAGCACCGGGAAATGCTCGCCGAGTTCATTGCTGCCCGCCCCGTCCGGATGGTGCTCGGCGCCGGTGAGGGTATAGCTGTAGCTGACGACACCCGTGGACGGGTTGTAACCGGTGATGGTGAGGACGTTGCCAAGGCCCGTGGTAATGGACTGGCCCACACCGGTCACCACACCGGCAGTCACCACGTTGATACCGCCGACGCTGAGGTTGAACACACCATCCGGCGCGACCACGGTGAAACTGCCCGATTGGGTCAGGGCTGCCGGGTTGCTGGCCGATCCCAATGGCAGGTTTGCCTCGTTGAGGGTCAGTTCGGCGGGGCTCAGGTCCAGCCCGCGCAGGGTGACAGGATTGTCCGGCGGTGTAACGGGAGGATTCACAGGTGGATTGATCGGCGGGTTTACAGGGGGATTGACCGGCGGATTGAGCGGCGGTCCGAAGGGCCCTGCGTTGTTGTCGGCGTCCAGGGTGCCGATGTAACGGTTGGCCAGTTCCGGAATACCGTTGAAGCCGGCGGTGGGGAAGCCGATGGTCGGATCGACCCGTCCGGCCACTTCGGTCAACAACACGAAACTGTGCCCGCCCCCCAAGGCCCCGGGCGCTCCGTTGGCGCCAGGCCCGGCGGCGGGTGCTTCGCCCTCCTGCGTCGGGTCGGCACCTGCGGCAATGGCTTGCTGCAGACGCTCGACATCGCTGAGCTGCGCCTGGCTGGGAAGCGGATCAGGAGCTTGTACGTGGGGAGCACGGTTGGCCAACAGGTCCGGGGTCATTTCCAGGCTGCTGCCTCGTCCCAACGTCAGCTCGGCGCCGTTGTGCAAACGTACGGCCACAGCACCGGCGGCTCCGGTTTCCAGTTGCTCGCCTGCGAACAGGCGGTCGCCCTCCACCAGCATGCGCTTGGCACCGTCGCTGCCCACCGCGAATACCTGGCCTATGACCTTGCTGACCACGCCAATTGATTTAGCCATGAACGCACGCCTCCCCTGCCGATTGGCTTTCTGCAGTGGCGGACGGGCCAGGTAATGCGGGAAGCGATCCTTTGCGGGGTCTCGCGTCTGTCACAAGGGTGAGAAATCGCCTTCACCAAGACAGCTCAACGCGTGCGGCAGTGGGAATTGGCCATCATTATAATGCCAATTTTTTGTCGCCAAATTCCGCCGTCGTTGTCCTCTCCAGGGTCCTTAGCTGCAAAAAATCTGGAACTTTCTCCGAAGCCCGGAAATCAGGTACTGCAGCCGATTTACCCGGGCGCTTGAATAGAACAATGTCTCGGTTTGCTTAGACCGCATAAGTTTTTTTTCGCATAGACCTTATGAAAAAATCTTCTTAGCTTGCCCGTTAAATGTTCTTAGCTCTGTTGTTACAAACCTGAAACGGTTTCAACTCAATTTTTCGTCATTTTTTTGGCGAATCGCAGGACTTTTTTAAAGACCAGGGAGAAGTACCCCATGCGCGTGTTAACCCCCATCACCAGTGCGATCCTGTTTGCCATGGCCTGTGCCAACGCTCAGGCGATGTCGATCACCGAGGCTGTCCAGAGCGCCGTGGACTACCACCCTCAGATCAGTTCCAATCGCAACAGCAAGCTGTCGGCCGATGAGGATGTGAAGTTCGCGCGCGGAGGCTACTACCCCAGCGTCGACCTGGTGGCCGGTTATGGCCGCCAGCGCTCGGACAACCTCAATACGCGCGGCATCAACCCCGACGGCACGCGCAACCACAACAAGGAAACCCTCAACTACACACAGTCCGAGCTGCGCCTGCGGCAGATGATCTTCGACGGCTTCAACACCGCCAACGAAGTCGGGCGCACCGAATCGGTGGCCACCTCGCGCGCGTACTACACCCAGGCCATCGCCCAGGATGTCGCCCTGCGCGCCATCGAGGTGTACCTGGAAGTGCTCAAGCGCCGTGAGCTGGTGACCCTGGCCAAGAACAACCTGCAGGCACACCTGCGCGTCAACGACCAGATCGGCCTGCGCAGCGAGCGCGGCGTGGGCAGCACCGCCGACCTCGACCAGTCCCGCGCCCGTCGCGCCCTGGCGGAAAACAACCTGGACACCGCCGAGGTCGACCTGGCCGACGCCGAGGCCAACTTCTACAGCGTCATCGGCCGCCAGCCGGACGAACTGGAAACGCCGACCTCGATCAAGATCCAGATGCCCGGCACCCTCGATGAAGCCCGCCAGGGCATGCGCGAGAACAACCCGTACCTCAAGTCCGCCCAGGCCGATGTCAACGCTGCAGAGAAACAGTACGAAGTGGCCAAGTCGCCGTTCTATCCACGCCTGGACGCAGTGCTGGCCACCGGTGCCAACAACAACCTGGGCGGCGAGCGCGGCCACAGCAACAACGACTGGCAGGCCGGCGTCGAGCTCAGCTACAACCTGTTCCGCGGCGGCAGCGACAAGGCGCGCCTGCAGTCCGATGCGCACAAGATCAACCAGGCCATGGACATCCGCAACAACGCCCTGCGCGAGCTCACCGAGAACCTGAGCCTGGCCTGGAACGCCATGAACAACGCACGCAAGCAGACCCCCAGCGCCCGTGAATACGCCGAGACCACCCAACGTGTGCGTGGTGCCTACCAGGACCAGTTCGGCCTGGGCCAGCGCACCCTGCTCGACGTGCTCGACAGCGAGAACGAGCTGTACAACGCCAACCGTCGCTACACCGAAGTGCGCTACACCGAAGAGTTCTCCATGTACCGGGTGCTGGCGACCATGGGCGAATTGCTGAGCAAGCAGCGCATCTCGCTGCCACCGGAAGCCATCGCCAAGACCGAAGTGCGCAATGAGGCGCAGTTGCCCGATATGCGCTAGGCCCTGCGAAAGGCGGCTGTAGCCCCCTGCAGCCACTTCCCGTCCACCGCGGCAGGAGTAGGCCATCGTGACCAGTATGCAAAGCACGCAGCCCAACCTGGCTGCGGATGATCCATTGCTCGATGGCCTGCTGATCCTGTGCAAGGTTCATGGGTGCCCGGCCAGCCGCGCCAGCCTGTGTGCCGGCCTGCCGCTGGCCGACCAGCGCCTGAGCCTCGAACTGCTGCCCCGGGCCGCCGCCCGCGCCGGGCTGCAGGCGCGAGTACTGCGCCGCGAGCTAGGCGCCATCAGCCCGCTGAACCTGCCGGTACTGTTGCTGCTTGGTGACGGGCGCAGCGCCGTGCTGCAACGCTGGAGCGAAGATGGACGGGCGCTGATACTGCCGTGCGAGGCCGAAGGTGGCGAGCAATGGGTCGAGCGCCAGGCGCTGGAGCAGGCCTACAGCGGGCAAGCCCTGTTCGCCCGCCCGCGACATACCCTCGAAGACCTGCGTACGCCACTGCTGCCACGGGTCGAAGCCTGGTTTCGCGACACCCTCAAGCATTCACGCTGGCTGTACAGCGATGCCCTGCTGGCCAGCCTTCTGATCAACCTGCTCGGGCTGATGGTGCCGCTGTTCGTGATGCAGACCTACGACCGCGTGGTGCCCAACCAGGCACTCTCGACCCTGTGGGTGCTGGTCATCGGCCTGTTCATCGGTACCGCCTTCGAGCTGGTACTGCGCATGGTCCGCGCGCACCTGCTGGACCAGGCCGGCAAGAAGACCGACCTGATCCTGTCCGCCACACTGTTCGAGCGCATCACCGGCATGGCCATGAAAGCACGCCCGGCCAGCATCGGCGGCTTCGCCCAGAGCATCCACGACTTCCAGGGCCTGCGCGAATTCCTCACCGCCGTCACCCTGACCAGCATCATCGACCTGCCCTTCGTGGTGCTGATGCTGCTGGTGATCGGCCTGCTCGGCGGCTGGCTGGTGCTGATCCCGCTGGTGGCCTTCCCGCTGGCGGTGGGTGTGGCGTTGTTCATCCAGATACGCCTGCGCGATACGGTGCAGAAAAGCCTGAGCCTCGGCGCCGTGCGCCAGGCCTTGCTGATCGAAACCCTTGGCGGCCTGGAAACCCTCAAGGCCTGCGGCGCCGAAAGCGAACGCCAGTATCTGTGGGAACACACCAACGGCGCCATCGCCCGTCTCGACGCCCATGCCCGCAACCTGTCGGCCCTGGCCAGCAACGGCACGCTGTTCATCCAGCAGTTCTGCGGCATGGCCACCATCGTCGCGGGGGTCTACTCGATCATCGCCGGCAGCCTCAGCGTGGGCGCCCTGGTCGCCTGCTACATGCTCGGCAGCCGGGTGCTGGCGCCGCTGGGCCAGATCGCCGGGCTGATCACCCGCTACCAACAAGCGCAATTGACCATGCGCAGCACCGACGCACTGATGAGCTTGCCGCAGGAGCGCCAACCCGGCCAGCAGGCACTGGAGCATACGGCGCTGCAAGGCGGCCTGGGCATCAGCCACGTGACCTTCCGCTACCCCGGCCAGGTTGCCGCTGCCCTGAACGACATCAACCTGTCGATCAAACCCGGGGAGCGCATCGGCATCATCGGCCGCAGCGGTTCGGGCAAGAGCACGCTCGGGCGGTTGTTGATGGGGTTTCATCACCCTGACGAAGGCCAGGTGCTGCTGGACAACCTCGACCTGCGCCAACTGGATATTGCCGACCTGCGCAACCAGCTGGGCTATGTCGCCCACGACATGCCCCTGCTGGCAGGCAGCCTGCGCGACAACCTGACCTTGGGCGCACGCCACGTCAGCGATGCGCGCATGCTCGAAGTCGCCGAGCTGACCGGCGTCAGCGAACTGGCCCGCCAACATCCGCAGGGCTTCGACCGCCCGCTGGGCGAGCGTGGCCAACTGCTCTCCGGCGGTCAGCGCCAGGCCGTCCTGCTGGCCCGCGCACTGTTGCTGGAGCCGCCGATCCTGATTCTGGACGAACCCACCAGCCACATGGACAACAGTAGCGAAGACCAACTGCGCCAACGCCTGCTGGCCTGGGTGCCCGGCAAGACCCTGCTGCTGGTCACCCACCGCAGCTCGATGCTCAGCCTGGTGGATCGGCTGGTGGTACTGGACAACGGCAAGGTGGTGGCCGACGGGCCGAAGGACGCGGTGATCGACGCCCTGCGCAAAGGCCGTATCGGCGCAGCCCTGTAAACGACGTCAAGAACGGCGCTGCCAGAGGCTCCGTGGTTTTCATCGGAGGTAGACATGCCCCTCAGCCAAAGCGTTCGCAGCCATCTCGCCGGCGCCGACAAGCATGCCGAGCGCGACTACATGCCGGAGCTGGCCGGCGCCACCCTGCAGGACTCGCCGCGCCTGTCGCGCATCACGGTGTGGCTGGCAGCAGCGCTGTTGCTGGTGGCCCTGGTTTGGGCCAAGTTCGCCGTGCTCGACGAGGTCACGGTCGGCGAAGGCAAGGCCATCCCCTCGAGCAAGGTGCAGGTGATCCAGAACCTCGAAGGCGGCATCGTCACCGAGATCTTCGTGCGCGAAGGACAGATGGTCGACAAGGGCGCCACCCTGCTGCGCCTGGACGACACCCGCTTCAAGTCGAACAAGGGCGAGAGCGAAGCCGACCGCTACGCCCTGACCGCACAGGTCGAGCGCCTGTCGGCCGAATCCGAAGGGCGCCCCTTCGCGCTGTCGGACGAAATCCGCGCCAAGGCACCGCAGGTGGCCGAAGACGAAATCGCCCTCTATCAGTCGCGTCAGCGCCGGCTCACCAGCGAGAAGCAGACGCTCAACGAACAACTGCGGCAGAAGACCCAGGAGCTCGCCGAATTCCGCTCCAAGGTCGATCAGTACCGTTCAGCGGTTGGGCTGCTGCAGCAAGAGCTGGACATGTCGTCGCCACTGGTGAGCAAAGGCGCCATTTCTCCGGTGGAAATCCTGCGTCTCAAGCAGCGCAGCGTCGAAGCCCGCGGCCAACTGAACGCGACCAACCTGGCCATTCCTCGCGCTGAAGCGGCCATTGCCGAGATTCGCAGCAAGATCCAGGAGTCCGAGGCGAGTTTTCGTTCCGACGCGGCCAAGGAGCTCAATGACAAGCGCACGGAATTGTCGAAGATCACCGCCACCAGCATCGCCATCGACGACCGGGTCAACCGCACCACCGTGGTGTCGCCAGTGCGTGGCATCGTCAAGCTGCTCAAGGTCAACACCATCGGCGGCGTGGTCCAGCCCGGCAGCGACCTGGTGGAGATCGTGCCGATCGAGGACAACCTGCTGATCGAGGCCAAGGTGCGCCCGCAGGACGTGGCGTTCCTGCATCCGGGGCAGGTGGCGATGGTCAAGTTCAGTGCCTACGACTACACCATCTATGGCGGGCTCAAGGCCACGCTCGAGCTGATCAGCGCCGACACCGTCACTGACGACAAGGGCAATGCGTTCTACCTGATCCAGGTGCGCACCGAGAAGAACCATTTGGGCGGGGACAACAAGCCGCTGCTGATCATCCCGGGGATGACCGCGACGGTGGACATCATCACCGGGCAGAAGAGCGTGCTGGATTACCTGCTCAAGCCGGTCATGAAAGCCAGGACCGAAGCAATGCGCGAGCGGTGAGGGCCGTGGGATTGGTGGTGGCCTTTTCGCGGGCAAGCCCGCTCCTACAGGGGCCCCACAGCATTCAGAATGCTATGGGGCAGTCCAATTTGTGGGAGCGGGCTTGCCCGCGAAAAGGCCCCCGCCAATCCGTCATCCTTGCCCATGATTCCGAGCAAAGGTCTCAGCCCCCATGGCGCTGATCTGCCCCTCGATCAATGCCTCGAACGGTCTGAGCAATTCATCGAAATTCGCGGGCTGTTCCAACCCATTCAACACCTGCACCACCGCCTCCAAGGTCGACAGCGCACCCTCCTCCGGCGCCTTGCGCAGCCGGTAACGCGAGGGCTGCACCTGGCCAAGCGTCACCCGCGGCAGTCCCCCCAACAGCGGATTGAGGTACAGCAGCTTGCGTGCCTTGCGCCAGGTACCGTCGGGGACGATCAGCAGCAGCGGCAACGCATCGCCTTCGCCATAGGCCGATACCACCTCGGCCTGCTCGCCCGGGAACAACAGCGCCGGACGATAGCCGGGGGTGGCCAGCAGTGCAGGAAGATCCTCGAAGACTTCGCCAATCACCAGCTCGGCATTGCGCAGCCCCAACGCAGCCAGGCGGGCGGTGTTCAGGGCGTGGCTGGTTTCACTGGGGTGCTGCAGCAGGACCACGCGGGTGCGGCTGTCGAGTGACGGGATCAGTGGGCAAAGGCAATGGGCGAGCGGACGCTGGCAGCGCTCGCAGCGGGGTCTGGGCATGGGGGTCTCCGTTGGCGGAGGGATTTTGCCATATGCCGGAACTGTATGCCGGAAATCGGGGCCCGCGTTGCGGGCCACCCCCCTCTAACGATTGAACCGCTCCGCCAGGCTATGCAGGTACTCCGCCATCCGCTCCAGATCCTGGCTGATCTCAGCCCCCTGCTTCGCCTGCCCGGCGCTTTCGTCGCACAGGTGGGCAATGCGCACGATCTGCTGGTTGATATCCTCCGCCACATGGCTCTGCTGCTCGGACGCGGTCGCCATCTGCTGGCTCATGCCGGTAATGCGGCTCACCGCCTGGACGATGCCGGTCAGTGCCGACTGCACCGCCTCGACGCTGTGCACGCTATCGCGAGAAATCTGCTCGCCGCGGCTGGCGCTGCTCACCGCGCGCTCGGCACCGGCACGCAGCGAGGCAATGATCTGGTGGATTTCCTCGGTGGAGGTGCGGGTACGCTGGGCCAGCGAACGCACCTCGTCAGCCACCACCGCAAAGCCCCTGCCCTGTTCCCCGGCACGCGCCGCTTCGATTGCGGCATTGAGCGCCAGCAGATTGGTCTGCTCGGCAATCGAGGTGATCACATCCACCACACTGCCGATCGACTGGGTCTGCTCGGCCAGGGCATTGACTGCCTGGCCGATGTCGTTCACCGCCTCGCTCATGCTGCCCATGGCGCGCAGGCTCTGCTGGGCCAGGTCACTGCCCTGCTGCGCCAGCTGGTCGGCATCGCCGGCCGCGTGGGCGGTACTCTGCACGTTATGGGTGACCTGCTGGATGGTCGCCGCCATCTGCGCGATAGCGGTCGCCGACTGGTCGGTTTCGCTGCGCTGTCGGTCGAGCATCTGCGCCTGGGCATCGGACAGTTCCGCTGACTGCGCGGCCCGTGACTTGACCCCGACGCCAGCGTCCACCAGCCGCGTGAGCGCAGTCTGCAGACGCGCCTCTTCGCTGATGATCGCCAGGTCGAGCTGACCGCGCAGGCCCGGGTTGTCACTGTAGGTCAGGGCGACCAGCGGACTGGTGAAAGCCTTGGGATGCTCGGCCAGGGTACGGCGAATGGCCTGGTTCTGCCGGTGTTCGATCAGGTACCAGGCACTGAACAGGCTGACCATCAGCAGGCCCAGCGCCGCATAGGGCGGTAGCCACAGGTAGCCTGCCGCCGCAATCAGCCCGGCACCCACCAGTGGCCAGCCAGTCCCCAGGCCATGCCCCAGCCGCGCCGCCCAGGGCACCGGCGAGCGTTCGGCCCGCAGGCGTGCGTACAACGCTTCGGCACGACGAATCTGTTCGCGGGTCGGCACCGAGCGCACCGACTCGTAGCCACTGATGCGACCGTTCTCGTAGACCGCCGTGACATAGGCGCTGACCCAGTAGAAGTCGCCGTTCTTGGCGCGGTTCTTCACCACGCCCATCCAGGGCTTGCCTTGCTTGATGGTTTCCCACATATGGCCGAACACCGACGGCGGCATGTCGGGGTGGCGCACCAGGTTGTGCGGCTGCCCCACCAACTCGTCGTAGGTGAATCCGCTGATCGCCACGAACGCGTCGTTGCAGTAAGTGATCCGGCTGTTCAGGTCGGTGGTGGAAATCAACCGCTGCTCGCTGGAGAACGTTCTTTCATGCTCGGTTACGGGCAGATTCGTGCGCATCTCGGGCGGTCCTTGCTTGTGTAGATGAGAGGGAAACTTCATCAAAGCAAGTAAAGGTTTAGCAGAGCTTTTTCACGTGCGGGATCAGCATTTGTAAGAAAAGTTCCCGACCTGACGGAATGTATTTTCGGCAACGCCGATCAGCCCACATTCAACTGCGACTTGAGAAGGTCGCGGAAGGTCTGGATCAACGGTTCGCGGCTGCGCCCACGGCGGATGATCAAAGAGAATGGCGCCTGATAGCCGAAGGTAGACGGCGACAACACCCGCAGATCACCTTTGTCGGCCCAGGCCTGGGCATAGTGCTCGGGCAGGTAACCGATGTAGGCACCGGACAGGATCAGGATCAACTGCGCCTCCATGCTTTCCACGGTCGCCGCGCTGTGCTTGAAACCGTGCCGGGCCAGTTCCGCCTGGCTCCAGTAACCCCGGCCGACCATGCGTTGCTGAGTGATGACCTGCGCCGGAATGCGCCGCTCGCTGAACAGCGGGTGGCGGCTGCTGCAGTACAGCCAGTGCTGCTCGCGGTACAACGGCTGGTACACCAGGCCGCTCATGCGCGAAGAGAAGGCGCCGATGGCCAGGTCCAGGCGGTTGTCCTGCACACCCAACTGCAGCTCGTAAGGGCTGGACACCGACAGGTGCAAGTGCACGGCCGGGTGTTCCTGGCTGTAGGCGCCGATCGCCTCGGCCAGGGGCAGCGCGCGATCGCCAACGGTGGAGTCGATCACCCCCAGGTTGAGGGTGCCGCGCAGCTCACCCTTGAGCGCCGCGGCGTATTGCTCGAAACCGTCGAGCTCGCCCAGCAGGCGCAAGGTCTCCTGGTGGAACAGCTCGCCCTTGCTGGTCAGGCTGAAACCACCACGCCCACGGTGGCACAGCACCAGGCCCAGGGCGCTTTCCAGCTGGCTCATGTAGGTGCTGATGGCCGACGTCGAAAGGTTGAGGTCGCGCTGGGCATTGGCGAAACCCTGGTGGCGCACCACGCTGGCAAAGATGCGCAACAGTTTCAGGTCGGGCAGCGATGAGGCCATGGCGCACGGGTTCCGTCGAGTGGAAATGCGCCAGAGTCTACCGCGCCTGCGCGTCGATAGTTCAGAAATTCCTGAAGTAAGTATTTGTCGGTAGCGATTCTTCCCGCGCACTACCTTGCGCAGACTTGGCCGAAATGTCCCTGGTCGCCGGCGCCTTCGCGCTTGCCGAGCGTGCCGCGACACAGGTTCGAACAAACAGAACAATCGACCGACTGATGAGGCCCACCGTGGACAAGATTCTCCACCAACCACTGGGCGGCAACGAAATGCCGCGTTTCGGCGGCATCGCCACCATGCTCCGTCTTCCTCACCTGCAAAGCGCCGAAGGCCTGGACGCCGCCTTCATCGGCGTGCCACTGGATATCGGCACCTCGCTGCGCTCCGGCACCCGCTTCGGCCCGCGGCAGATCCGCGCCGAATCGGTGATGATCCGCCCGTATAACATGGCCACCGGCGCCGCCCCGTTCGACTCGCTGTCGGTCGCCGACATCGGTGACGTGGCGATCAACACCTTCAACCTGCTCGACGCCGTGCGCATCATCGAAGAAGCCTACGACGAAATCCTCGAACACAACGTCATCCCCATGACCCTGGGTGGCGACCACACCATCACCCTGCCGATCCTGCGCGCCCTGCATAAAAAGCACGGCAAGATCGGCCTGGTACACATCGACGCCCACGCCGACGTCAACGATCATATGTTCGGCGAGAAGATCGCCCACGGCACCACCTTCCGCCGCGCCGTCGAGGAAGGCCTGCTGGACTGCGACCGCGTGGTGCAGATCGGCCTGCGCGCCCAGGGCTATACCGCCGACGACTTCAACTGGAGCCGCCGCCAGGGCTTCCGCGTGGTGCAGGCCGAAGAGTGCTGGCACAAGTCGCTGGAGCCGCTGATGGCCGAAGTGCGCGAGAAGGTCGGCGGTGGCCCGGTGTACCTGTCGTTCGACATCGACGGCATCGACCCGGCCTGGGCGCCAGGCACCGGCACCCCGGAAATTGGCGGCCTGACCACCATCCAGGCGATGGAAATCATCCGCGGTTGCCACGGCCTGGACCTGATCGGCTGCGACCTGGTCGAGGTCTCGCCACCGTACGACACCACCGGCAACACCTCGCTGCTGGGCGCCAACCTGTTGTTCGAAATGCTCTGCGTGCTTCCCGGCGTGGTGCGTCGCTGATCACCTGAAACACCTGCAATACCCAGGCAGGAGCCGTGGGTCAGGGCCATAGAGGCCCGCCAACACTCGATGAGGAGCGCCGGACGCGGTGAGAGCGTCCGAGCGATCGATCTCGCATAATAAAGATAATCGGAGACACCCATGGCCTTGGACATCATTGTTGTACTGATCTACGCCGCTGGCATGCTCGGGCTTGGCTGGTACGGCATGCGGCGGGCGAAAACCCACGAAGACTACCTGGTCGCCGGACGCAATCTCGGCCCGACCCTCTACATGGGCACCATGGCCACCACCGTGCTCGGTGGTGCATCCACCGTCGGCACCGTGCGCCTGGGCTATGTCCACGGCATTTCCGGTTTCTGGCTGTGCGCGGCCCTGGGCCTGGGCATCATCGCCCTGAACCTGTTCCTCGCCAAACCGCTGCTGCGCCTGCGCATCTTCACCGTGACCCAGGTCCTGGAGCGCCGCTACAACCCGATGGCGCGCCAGGCCAGTGCAGTGATCATGCTGGCCTACGCGCTGATGATCGGCGTGGTCTCCACGCTGGCCATGGGCACCGTGCTGCAAGTGCTGCTCGATGTGCCGTTCTGGATGGCCTTGCTGTTCGGCGGTGGCGTGGTGGTGGTCTACTCGACCATCGGCGGCATGTGGTCGCTGACCCTCACCGACATCGTGCAGTTCGTCATCAAGACCGTGGGCCTGATGTTCATCCTCCTGCCGGTGTGCCTGTACAAGGCCGGTGGCTGGGATGCACTGGTGGCCAAGCTGCCGGCGGCGAGCTTCCAGCTCACCACCATCGGCTGGGATACCATCATCACCTACTTCCTGATCTACTTCTTCGGCATCCTGATCGGCCAGGACATCTGGCAGCGCGTGTTCACCGCACGTGACGAGAAGGTCTGCCAGCGCGCCGGCACCGCCGCAGGCGTGTACTGCGTGATCTACGGCCTGGCCTGTGCCCTGATCGGCATGGCCGCCCATGTGCTGATGCCTGACCTGGCCAACCCGAACAACGCCTTCGCCGAGATGATCAAGACCACCCTGCCCGACGGCATCCGTGGCCTGCTGATGGCGGCGGCACTGGCGGCGATGATGTCGACCGCAAGCGCCGGCCTGCTGGCGGCGTCCACCACCCTGACCGAAGACCTGCTGCCCAAGCTGCGTGGCGGCAAGCGCTCGAGCCTGGGCGTGAACCGCCTGTTCACCCTGCTCACTGGCGTGGCCGTGCTGGTGATCGCCCTGGCGGTGAACGATGTGATCAGTGCCCTCACCCTGGCCTACAACCTGCTGGTCGGTGGCATGCTGATCCCGCTGATCGGGGCGATCTTCTGGAAACGCGCCACCACTCCAGGCGCAATCGCCAGCATGTCGCTGGGCTTTGCCACCGCGCTGTTCTTCATGTTCAAGGACGGCCTGGATGCCAACTCACCGATCTACTACAGCCTGGCGGTGGGCCTGGTGAGCTTCATCGTGGTCAGCCTGATGTCGCGTAAACCGACGGCTGCGGTGAACCTGGCCTGATTCCAGGGCAGAAATTCTCCGGACCTGCCCGCCCCTACCCTGTGGAAGCAGCTGTCTTGTTCAAAATCTAAAGGTCAGCCCAATCCCTGTGGGAGCGGGCTGGTCCCGCGATCAGCGGCGAAGCCGGTGCCATGCACTACGAAAGCCACACCACAGATCCCCCTTGCAAAAACGCAAAAGGCCGCCGCATCCCCCAAGGATGCAGCGGCCTTTTTCCTGCGCTAATCAGCGCCGACGCGGCTGGCGCTTGCGCTGTTCTTCGTCGGTGGGGATCGGTACCGGTTGCAATGGCGGTGGTACCAGGCCAAGGGCGACGGCAAGGTCGTGGAGCCAGTTGTACATGCGCTTGTTCATAGTGCCCCCTTCACGGGTCAGCCTTGCGGCAAATCAGTCCTGCGATGCTTCATACAGATCATAGTCCCATGTTCTGTATATCGCCTGCGTCTAAACTTACAGATATGGGCGATTTTGCCGCAGATCAAGCGGAAACGCCGTACTCCGACAGCCGGTTTACTGTTTCACCTTGTTGCAGGTCGATCCAGGCCTGCAAATTCGCCCCGCACATGCCCTGGCGCCACATCAACCAAGTCTCGGCATGATCGAACGGCGCCTGCAGCGGATGCGCGCTGACCCGCTCGCGCCCCGGCAGGCTGTCGAGCATCGAACGCGACATCATCGCCACCCCGGCACCGGCGATCACACATGCCAGCATGCCCTGGTACGACTCGATCTCCATCACCCGCCCCATGGGCGTGTGGTCGTGCGCGTACCAAGCCTCCAGACGCATGCGGTAGGCACACCCCTGACGGAACGTGAATACCGAACGCCCGGCCACATCACGCGCGCTGTGCACAGGGGGGTGCTCGGGGCTGGTGATCAGCACCAGTTGCTCCTCGCACAAGGGCACGCCATCAAGCCCGGCCAGCCCCGGCGGGCCATCCACCAGGGCGGCGTCCAGGCGGCGCTCGAGCAGGCCCTGCAACAGCTCGCCGCTGGGCGCGGCCTGCACCTGCAGGTTCACTGCCGGGTACGCCTGGTGATAACGCGCCAGCAACGCCGGGAGCTGGATTGCCGCCGTGCTGTACATGGTGCCGAGGGTGAAGTCCCCTGCCGGCTGGCCACCCTGTACCGCCGCCATGGCTTCATCGCGCAGCGCCGCAAGACGGTTGGCGTAATCCAGCAGTACCTTGCCTGCCGGCGACAACTGCAGACGCTGACGCTCACGCAGGAACAACTCGACCCCCAGTTGCTCTTCGAGCTGACGCAGGCGCGTCGACAGGTTCGAGGGCACCCGGTGCAGGCGCTCGGCGGCCCGGGTCACCGACCCCTCCTCGGCGACCGCCTGGAAAATCCGCAG
The DNA here is from genome assembly GCA_014268975.2 of Pseudomonas wayambapalatensis. Lineage (GTDB taxonomy): Bacteria > Pseudomonadota > Gammaproteobacteria > Pseudomonadales > Pseudomonadaceae > Aquipseudomonas > Aquipseudomonas wayambapalatensis. Next base: position 4,167,945 of record CP077096.1, read on the forward strand.
TTGGCTGAAGTCCATTGCATTCTCCAAAACAGAACAACTTGATCATCATTATTCAATTTTATTGAAAGTCAAGATTCCCTACCCTGCCATCCATCGCTTATCACTGCGCAGGAGTTTTCCCATGTCGCCCTTACTGCAACTGCTGGCCAGTGCCGTCGCACTGATGATGGCCATGGGCATCGGCCGCTTCGCACTGACCCCACAAATGCCCCGCCTGATTGCCGAAGGCCAGTTCGACCTGACCGCAGGCGGCCTGGTGGCCGCAGCCAATTATCTCGGCTATTTCATCGGCGCCGTGGACGGCATGTTCGCTCGCCACCCGCACCAGGTGCGCCTGCGCCTGCATGCCGGGCTGTGGCTGTGCGTGCTGCTGACCCTGGCCTCCTGGGCTGCCAACGGATTCTGGAGCCACCTGCTGCTGCGCTTCGGCACCGGTGTGGCAAGCGCCTGGGCATTGGTGATGCTGACCAGCCTCAGCCAGCACGTGGCCAGCAGCCATGGTCGGGCGCGACTCGGCGCATTGGTGTTCGCAGGCCCCGGCGTGGGGATCGCCATCACCGGCTTCCTGGCACTGGGCGCGCACCTGCTCAGCCTCGATTCGGCCGCGTTGTGGCTGATGTACTCGGTGGCCGCGCTGGTGATGCTGCTGGCTGTGCTGCCGTGGCTGCCCCGCGCCCACCTGCTGACACCCGCGACCAGCACCGCAGCGGTACAGGCTCATCCACACCAGCGCGGCATCGCTCGCCTGGCGGTGGTCTATGCGCTGTACGGCATCGGCTACATCCTGCCGGCCACCTTTCTGTCGCAGATGGCCAGCCAGCAATTCCAGGGGCAGTGGCTTGCCGACCTGTTCTGGCCCGGCTTCGGCCTGGCTGCGGCGCTTGGCGTAGTGATCGTCAGCCTGCGCGGCCCGGGTCGCACCAGCGTCTGGCTGACCACCACACTCTGGCTGCAAGCCTTGGGCGTGCTGGCCTGCCTGCTGGGCGGCGGTATCGGACTGGGGCTCGGGGTACTGCTGTGCGGTGCGCCGTTCCTGGCCTGCATGCAGTTGGTGATGCAGCGTTCGCGAGAGCTCGCGCCCCACGCCACACAACGCAACGCCGGCCTGCTGACCGCCTGCTTCGCCCTCGGCCAACTCAGCGGACCCTTGCTGGCCGCGCTGAGCAACCACTTCAGCGGCGGGCTGCAACCCGCACTGTTGCTGGCGGCTGCGGGGCTGGGGGTCGCCGGGTTGCTGGTGGCGACAAGCAGATCGGATCAACGCGCCGCCGAGCAACTGGCGACCAGCGTGTAGGAACAACTGTCTTGCTCAAAATCTAAAGACCAGCCCAATCCCTGTGGGAGCGGGCTTGCCCGCGAACACGGGCGTAGCCCGTGCCAGGCAGCGCGATATCTTCTTCGCGGGCAAGCCCGCTCCTACAGGGTCGAGGCGGTTTCGTAGCCGGGCTGTGGCCTCAATGCACCGAGTTACGCCCAACCTCCAGGTCGTTCAACAACGCCTTGGCCATCGCGCTCAGGTAGTGCAGTGCGGTGATGCTCACCGGGTTCACCTGCTCCTGCTCGCTCAACTCCCGGACACAGCCAAGGATCACCGACACTTCTTCCAGCACCCGCTCGAAAGGAATGCCAGGCTGTACGCGGTACATGTCCAGGAAAGTCGCCACACCAGCGGTGGTGTAGCCATTGGATAGATCAGTCATGGTCACGTCTCCTCACTGTGGTGTGGGGAACGTGCGTAAGGCGGGGTGGATCGGGGACGAGCTTTTTCATGGCATGACTCCCATCGTGAAAAACAGGAACTGCCACTCGCTCGTTCTCACAGGATTGGGTGGCAGTCGTACGCGGGGTGAGAACCCGGCCACGATAGGGGAACCGGTCAGGACGAACCTGCCCGCGCACGGCTGCCATAGCAGAGCGGACGCTATCGTGATTAGGGTTCTCACACCCTGTCGTTTGGACGACCCGGCGAAGTTATCCCTGACGCATTTCCACGACAATTAAGACGCTTCCGCAAGCCGCGTAGGATAGATCCTAACGACTCAAAACCTGAAACCGGCGCCCGAGAATTAGGAAAAATCAGACACGCTACAGCCCGCCTTACCCCACCACCCGGCGCAACTGCCGCCGCACCCAAGGCTCGGCACTCACCAGCACCACACCACCGAGCACCATCACCGCCCCCACCACGAAGTTCACGCTCAGCGGCTCATCCAGCAACAGCACCCCGAACGTCACCCCGAACAACGGCGTGATGAACGAAAACACCGCCAGGTTCGACGCCAGGTACTGGCGCAGCAACCAGAACCAGGTCAGGTAACTGAAGAACGACACCACCAACCCCTGGAACAGCACGCTGCCCAGTGCCAACGGCGTGAACGACACCGCACCGATCTGCCCGCTGAACAACGCCATCAGCAGCAAGCCGACGAAGCCCACCATCAACTGGTAGAACAGCGTCAAGGTCGCCGGCGCCTCCGATAGCCGCGAAGCCCGCACCACCACCGTGGTCGCACCCCACATCAGCCCCGCCAGCACCGCCATGGCATCGCCGAGCAGCACCCGCCCATCGAGTTGATCCAGCGACAGCCCGCCCGCAAAGGCCAGGGCGATCCCGGCAAACGCCAGCGCAATCCCCAGCCACTGCAACAAACGCAGGCGCTCGCTGGGCAACATGAAGTGCAGCCCCAGCGCGGTGAACACTGGGGCCGTATAGAGAAATACCGACATATGCGCCGCCGAGGTCAGCTTCAGCCCCTCGGCGATGAACAGAAACTCCAGCCCGAACAACGCCCCGGCCAGCAAACCCGCGCGCCAGGTGCTGCCCAACTGCGCCCAACCGCCCCGCCAGCACATCAGCAGCCCGACCAGCACCGCAGCGATACCGGAACGAAACGCCGCCTGCATCACTGGCGCGATATCGACGGCGGCCCATTTGATCATCACCTGCTGGGAGCCCCAGATCAGGCACAGCCCCAGCATCACCTGCAGGGCAAAGGCGTCGGTGTTCTTGCGGGCCACGCTCATGGGCGGGCCTCGTGTCGGGTCAGGGGCATGGCAACGCTCGGCAGTCAGAAAATGGATCCATTACCGATTATCGGCGCGCCCGCCCCGCCGATACCAGCCTAAATCGCGCCCGGTGTGATCTGCGGCTTGCTCGAGACCTGATCGAAGGTGGACTCATTCAGCGCATCTGCCTGCTGATCCAGCTTCAAGCGTGGGCTGTCCGCTCCTGGAATCGCGCTGTCGATGAGGCTGAGCAGGCGCGAGCCGCGCTCGGTGAGCACGAAGTTTTCACCGTTGCCGCCATCCTCTTCAGGCCGGCTTTCGATGAATCCGCGCTGGAACAGCAGCTTTTCGTATTCACAGGCGCGGGTTTTCAGCTGATCCAGATCGCCCACCGGCTGGCCTTTGGCGGCCATCGCCGCAGCATGCTGCTCGGCGTAGGGGCGTGGCGTGAAGCTTTGACCTGCGCCGTTCTGCACCTCGTGCAGCAAGCGTTCGATCAGGTCCCAGTCGTAGGTGCTCATGGCAGTGGCCTCTTGCTGTGGACGGTGGGTACACAGCATGGGACCGGAGGCGTTGGAGGTCCGTTCAAATCATTGACAGTACACGGTTGGAACCGGCTCGGGGCCTGCGAACAGGTATCTACGGCACTTCAAACCTGCTCACGGGTTACAGCTCCCCCGAACTCGAGACAAGTCTTGTCTCCAGAAACCTCAAAACAAATCAACGCGGCTCATCTGAGCTGTGCAGAATAGCCGACAGCTGCGCCAGCCGCGTTCGGGCGCAAGACCGAGCAGACAGGCGATGCGGCGACGCCACAACTGCCGCTCTTCGACGAGGCAGAAAGCCTGGCCGAGCCCTTGGATGAGGCCGGCGACGAAGAAGTCGTTGCACCGACCAAGCGCCGTGGCAAACGTAAGCCACTGCCGGCTGATTTGCCGCGTATCGAAGTTGTCCACGAACTGTCCGAGCATGAACTGACCTGCGCTTGCGGCTGCCGCAAACATGCCATCGGAGAAGAAGTCAGCGAACAGCTTGAAATCGTCCCGATGCAGATTCGCGTCATCAAGCATGTGCGCAAGGTATACAGCTGCCGGGACTGCGAGTCAGCGCCCGTGACGGCAGGCAAGCCCGCCCAGGTGATAGAGAAAGCATGGCCAGCCCGAGTGTGTTGGCCATGCTGCTGACCACCAAATACGTAGACGGCTTGCCGTTTCACCGCTTCGAAAAAGTGTTGGGGCGTCACGGTATCGATATCTCGCGCCAAACCCTGGCACGCTGGGTGATTCAATGCAGCGAGCACTTTCAGCCGCTGCTGAATCTGATGCGCGAAAGCCTGTTGAGCAGTCGGATCATCCACTGTGACGAAACACGTGTGCAGGTGTTGAAAGAGCCGGGTCGTGAGCCCAGCAGCCAATCCTGGATGTGGGTACAAACCGGCGGCCCACCTGATCGCCCGGTGATCCTTTTCGACTACGCCACCAGCCGAGCGCAGGAGGTGCCGACGCGCCTGTTGGATGGCTATCGCGGCTATGTCATGACCGACGACTACGCCGGTTACAACGCGCTGGCCGCGCAGGACGGGGTGGAGCGATTGGGCTGCTGGGCGCACGCGCGGCGCAAGTTCGTCGAAGCGCAGAAAGTGCAGCCCAAGGGCAAAACAGGACGCGCTGACATCGCGTTGAACCTGATCAATAAGCTCTATGGCGTCGAGCGCGACTTGAAGGACCGTGACGACGAAGATCGTAAGGCTGCCCGCATGGAGCGCAGCCTGCCATTGCTGACTCAGCTGAAAAACTGGGTAGAGAAAACGCAGCCTCAGGTCACGACGCAGAATGCCTTGGGCAAGGCCATCGGTTACTTGGCCAGCAACTGGAGCAAATTGGAACGCTACGTCGAGCACGGCTACTTGCCGATGGACAACAACGCAGCCGAGCGTGCGATCCGCCCGTTTGTCATCGGAAGAAAGAACTGGTTGTTCAGTGACACGCCCAAAGGTGCCACTGCCAGCGCACAACTTTACAGCTTGGTAGAAACGGCCAAAGCCAACGGCCAAGAACCCTATGCGTGGCTGCGCCACGCACTGGAACGCCTGCCGCAGGCGTCCTCAGTGGAAGACTACGAAGCGCTGTTGCCGTGGAATTGCACACCTCAAATACATAGCTGAGTGCTCTGCCCATCTTGGGTTGGGTGGGGTTCATGGAGCGCTGACACCTCAGCGCCCTGGCCAAGGCGTTGTTGAATGATCTTGAAGTCAGCCGCAACGCTGGCGACTGAGACCAGGCCAATCGCCTCGATGCCATCCGGCATCGAAGGCGCTAGGGTCTGTATGAAAAGTCTTGAGACGAAGTTCAGGCAAGGCGAAAACAGCCGAGGAAGCGGAGTTTACGGGTTGTAAATGAGCATTCCGAGGCTGTTTTCAACGCAGCATCACCGAGTATCAAGGCTTTTCGTACAGAGCCTAAGACTCTGGCAAAACCGAAAGTACTGCTTTAAATATATGAGTTCCATCATCAACGGCTGATGATGCCTCATATATTGCTTCGGTCGCTGTCATAAGCGAATCGTCTCCACCAGCTAAAGACAGGGCCGATACAGCACGAGCTTGGCTAAACAGCTGAAGGCCTTCTACATTTAAGTTTTGCCCTTCATCCAGGCTGTCTTGCACATCAAAATACTTCTCATCTAACTGTGCAGCTAAAGCATTCAGCCCAGAAACCTGATCAGGCGTGAGCTTACTACCAGATCGAAGTTTCCTAAGAGACTCGATAACAATAGGCATCTCTACTGGACAAGCCTGAAAAGCAAGTTCGCAAGCCACTTTTACAGCACCTCTTCGTTGCTCATCACTGACCAACTTAAGCTTTTCCACAAGGCCTTTCTCAACCATTTCTAAACGCATAATCATTGCTTAGCCTTTGGTAGTGGTTTTAATGGCGTTGACACATTGGCCCCTGTCGGTTCAATTACGTTCTGACATGATGCACAGACCGGGCGTGTCGCACCAATATCAACAACTTTCAATCCGTTAGCGTTGGCATAGCTGACAATATCAGCTTCTGCGTGGCCAGTCCCAACAACTACTTTCTCGCCTTCATGCAAACTTACTCCAGGACGAAGATAGCCACGAGATTCACTTGTACTGACTAGAACAGAGCGAACACCATTCGCATCCTCTACTACTGCAACACCCATAGTTATTCGGCCTTGAGAGTTCGCAGGTATTTGTGACTGAATTTCACTTACACGATTTTGGACAAGATTTGACGGGTTGTCATAGGCAAGACCTCGTTCTAAGGATGCCCCTGCGCCTTTTGTACCCCCACCCGCCTTCCCAGCCGCAATCTCCGGCTCCGCTGCCGCCAACCCTGCAAGGTTCCCACCTTCCTTGGGCACCAACGCCGACTCGCTATAGAAATACAGCTTTCCATCCGGCGCGACAAACTCAAAATTGCCCGTGCGCAGGTTCACTACCGCCGTATACCCCTCCGGCGCCACCACGTTCGCACCAACCCCTGAACCATCGCGGTAATACGACGGCAACCCCGGCACCTGCCTGCCCGTCGCGCCGCCCACCGCTTCGGCAATGGCCTCGCGCTCGGCCACCGTCTTGCTCACCTGCCCCAGCTTCCCGGCCTTGCCGACCGGTACCAGGTTCATCACGAACTTGGTCTGCCACTCCGCTTCCACCCGCGCCGCAGCCGTAGGATTGCCCTGCAGCCGATACAGGGTCGCCTCGGCGCGCATGTCCTGCCATTCCTGCACCACCGCTTCAGGATGACTCAAGGAGTTGATCAGCTGGTGAAACACCTGCGAGGCGGTGTTCTGGGTATCGGTCAGCAACCCCTTGCCTAGGCCATACAAGCCTTTGAGCATGTCGCCCAGCGCCGAACCTGCACCCTCCACCGAACCCAGCGTTTCTGCCGTGGGATCGTACTTGCCGAAGTTCAGGTTATTGGCGTAGTACGCGGCGTACTCGGTGTCCCCCCCAGGGCGCAGGAACTCGCGATTCTTGGTGGAATCGTTGAACTCGGCGCTATGCGTGCTCGCATAGTCCTTGAACAACGCCGCTCCTCCAGCGCCCCCGCCATGGCGGCGTTTGCCCCGGCAGCCGTCGCTCCGCTGGCGAAATTACTACAAAAGCCTGCCGCCAATCATGGAGGCTCAACTGCCAGACAGCTACGAACAAGACCTGAGCACATTGATTGCGCACGCCGAGAACTCGCAGTCACACAGTAAGGATCAACTGCAGTCATTGCTGGATCTGCTAATGGCACAGCGGATGTAGCGCTGTGAAGGATGGAGGGGCTAGCATTAAGCAGATAAAACAACACCGGCGCAGGGCCGGTGTTAGATAAATAATCCTATTGATTAGGATTGATAATCATCAAATTCCCAGGAAAATGCCTTCCCTAGCTTTATCACAATAGTTTCCCAACTATCCCCCTCGCAGCGACTCACATATTCATGAATCAATCCATTAATAGTCGAAAGATCATATTCTCGAACAATTAATAGACCTCTCCCCCAACGAGGCTCCCACATTGTCTCCTCTAGCCACTTCGGGGTGCAAATGAAAAGCTCAAAATCATCTGCCCCTTGCGTGCAGTCAAGCCCAATTTGAATACGAAGACTTAAAGAAAAATTGTCTAACTTTTCGGGAGCGTAGGTCGCGACATCAAAAACATCATTAGAAACACCTTTTATAACAGCACGCATCATTCCTCCTAGTCAGCCACATTCAGATGCCCGTTACTTACTTTTATGCGCTGACCTGTTATTGGGTTGATGTTATAATTTTCAAAATTGGCTTGCACACCTGTCGTTGCAAAAGATGAATTTTTAGATGTTGGCGGCCTATATACACGAGTACCGTCTGCGCTAATAAAACCAAGCCCATCACTTGTTTTTGTCGCCCCATCTCCAACCCAGATCTTACCCAACTGATTAGCTTCGGAAGATGTGCCTTGGCCTATAGAGAAGTTCGGATTTTTCGTTCCACTGCCGTTCACAGCCGCAGCTAATCTTGCATCCTGAGCAGCAATACTCCTCAGGTTTTCTTGTATCAGTTGATCCTTCAGCTTTGGATACAAGGCCGCATTTTCAGCGCCGGAGGCTGCGCCTCTTGCCCCACCCCCCGCCTTCCCAGCCGCAATCTCCCGCTCCGCCGCCGCCAACCCCGCAAGGTTCCCACCTTCCTTGGGCACCAACGCCGACTCGCTATAGAAATACAGCTTGCCATCCGGCGCGACAAACTCAAAATTGCCCGTGCGCAGGTTCACTACCGCCGTATACCCCTCCGGCGCCACCACGTTCGCACCAACCCCTGAACCATCGCGGTAATACGACGGCAACCCCGGCACCTGCCTGCCCGTCGCGCCGCCCACCGCTTCGGCAATGGCCTCGCGCTCGGCCACCGTCTTGCTCACCTGACCCAGCTTCCCGGCCTTGCCGACCGGTACCAGGTTCATCACGAACTTGGTCTGCCACTCCGTTTCCACCCGCGCCGCAGCCGTAGGATTGCCCTGCAGCCGATACAGGGTCGCCTCGGCGCGCATGTCCTGCCACTCCTGCACCACCGCTTCAGGATGACTCAAGGAGTTGATCAGCTGGTGAGACACCTGCGAGGCGGTGTTCTGGGTATCGGTCAGCAACCCCTTGCCTAGGCCATACAAGCCTTTGAGCATGTCGCCCAGCGCCGTGCCTACACCCGCCACCGAACCCAGCGTTTCTGCCGTGGGATCGTACTTGCCGAAGTTCAGGTTATTGGCGTAATACGCGGCGTACTCGGTGTCCCCCCCAGGGCGCAGGAACTCGCGATTTTTGGTGGAATCGTTGAACTCGGCGCTATGCGTGCTCGCATAGTCCTTGAGCAATGCCACGGTCTGCTGCGCGGTGTACTGCTTGCCCGCCTCCCCCACCATAGGCACGTCACCATTGGCGCGGCTCACGTCGAGGCTGTCAGCCATTGGCGCCAGAGCCTGGCCGAGGTGCGCCAGGGTGCTGGCCTCGATGCTCCTGCCATTGGCGGTAATCACCTGCCGCCACTCGTTGTCGGTGTAGTAGGCCAAGGCTTCGGCCATGCGCCGCTCCGCCTCGGCGGGGCTGATGCCTAGCTCCTGGGCGAGTGCAGGTGCCTGCTTCTTGATCTGGACCACTTCTTTGGGATGCGCCTGCCGGTTGTAGCGGTCGGCCATCTGGGCGATCCAGGCACCTTTCTCGACGTCACCGTTGACCAGCCCCGCCGCAGCAAGGCCGGTGAGTTGCGAGAAGGTATCGCGCAGCGCAGGCTGCTTCTTGTAGAGCTCCTCAAGCGCACCCGCCATGGCGGCGTTGGCCCCGGCAGCCGTCGCTCCGCTGGCGAAGTCGCCGCCGGAGGCCACAGAAACGGCGCCCCCTGCCAACGCGTGCAAGGCTACACGGCCTGCGCCACCTTCCTGCCACAACGCGATAGCGGCGGCATCGCTGCGGCTTTCTGCGTCGGCCAGGTTCTTCGTTGCGAGGTTGCCGATGGCATTGAAGGCGGAAGCGGCGACGACGTTGGACGCCTGTGACACCAATGCGTTGAGCAGGTTGTCGCTCAGGCTCCCACCGTTCACCACGGTCTTGATCGCACCCGAGGTCACACCGATCGCACCGGCCCGCAGACCGAAGCCACCTATGCCTTCGAGCTTGCTCAGGTCAAAGCCGTAAGTGCGGCTGAAGGCGGCTTTGTCGCCGCCGAGCTTGGGATCGATGTAGCCAGCGGTGGCGCCGGTTACCAGGCCGGAGATCACCGCGCCCTTCAGGCTATCGCTGCTGAAGGTATCCTTGACCACCAACCCCAGGTTGCCGCGGTTGTTGATGGCGCTGATCGCCGCATTGCTGGTCAAGCCGGTCAGCCCGGCCGTCACCGCCGCATTGGCCCAACCAATCCCGCTCAGGGCAGCGCCGGTACCTGCTGCCCAGGCGCCACCTGCAGTGGTCGCAGTAGCGGCAGTGGTTGCTGCTGCCGAAGCACCTGCGGTAGTCGCGCCGCTGGCGACCAGGCCACTGGCCACACCCGCCGTCAGGTAGCTGACGATGATGGCGATCACCATCTGCGCTGCCACGCCCATGCCGGAATGGCTGTATTTGAAGGAGTCGTGCACCTCCTTGACCTGACGCCAGTCGACGTCGCCGCGTGCCTCGGCCTCCTTGAGCCAGGCCAATTGCGGATCAGCCATGACCATCGCATCGATGATCTGGCTCACGCTCTGCCGGTCGACCTGCTTGATGTCGATCTGCAGCCCATCGGCAGCCTTGATAAGCACCTCGCCCTGGGCCAGCAACTGGCTCTGGCGCAACGTCTCATCGGTATTGCCCTTGCCCTTGGCGCTGTTCCAGGCCAGGCTCGATTTGCTCTTCTCGTGACTCTCCTGATGAAGGTCCTTCACACCCTCGAACGTGATCGTCCCACCACTGGCCAGGGTAAGGTCTTCACCACTCTCAAGCTTCGCCGCCTGATAGCGCTGGTCGCCGCCGCTCGCCAGCGTGACAGCGCCTGCCGCCGAGACTTCGCTGCCGACATGACGCACATCGGTGACTTCGTCACGCTTGGTCTTCTTGCTGCCGAAGCTGCCTTTGCTCTTCTTGTCGTACAGGGAGTAGTCGCTATCTGTCTCGGCGAGCAACGACAGTTGCTCCCTGGCATACAGGTACGCCTCGTCCCCAGCACTCACACGGCTGGAAATAAGCGCCAGGTCCTTGCCAGCGGTCAGCGCAACATCACCTCCGGCCTTGACCGAAGTACCGACCTGGCTGACGTGGTCTTCCTGGCGGGTGACTTTCTTGGTCTTGCTGTAGAAGTTCGACTCGTTGGCCGCAGAGGCCAGGGTCAGGTTCTCCAGTGCATCGACCGCAACATTGCGCCCGGCCTCCAGGGTGCTGGCGATGGCGGTGAAATCGCGACCGGCACTCAAGGCCAGGTCGCCGCCTGCGGTCACCTGCGAGCCATATTGCTGCGTGGTCTGTGTGCGGTAGTTGGAGCCTATCTGCGTGCTGTCGACCTGCTGCGCCGAGGTGATCAGCAGATCGCGCCCGGTGCGGATATCCAGGTCGGCTCCAGCACTCAATACACCGCCACTATTGATCAGGTCGCGACCAGCATGAATCGAAAGGTCATTGGCTGCCTCGATACGCGCGGCACTGTCGACGAAGTCAGCACGCTTGCTGTACGCACCTGCACCGCTGGCATGGCTGCTGACGCTGCGCTCGTTGACCACATCGCCGCTGAGGCTGGTGAGGCTGACGTCGCGGCCGCTGATCAGGCCGCCGGCACCATTGACGATGCGATTGCCAGCCAGCAGGTCCAGACGGCTACCGGCCTCGATCAGGCCGCTGTTGTCGAGGTCGTGGCCGGCGCTGGCGGAGAGGTTGTTGCTGGCCCGCAAGGTGCCGCTGTTGTCCAGGTTCTGGCCGGCGACCAGGGTCAGGTCGTTGCCGGCGATCAGGGCGCCGTTGGGCGCCAGACGGTTGTTGGCGTGGGCCAGGTACAGCACCGGCACCAGCACCTGCTCGCCCATCACCTCGTGCTGTTCGAGCCAGACGATGTCGTGAGTCAGGGCGGCGACCTGCTCGGCGCTGAGGCTGACGCCGACCTGGAGGTCGAGCTGGTTCTTGCTCGTCAGAGCGTTGTCCATCAGGTGGCGGTACAGGGCCTCGCCGTCGGCCTGGCCATCGATGAATTGCTGACCGGTGCGGGCGACCACCGCCTGCTGGATCAGACGCTGCTCGTAGAAGCCGTCGCCCAGGCGCTTCCAGCTATGGTCAGGGTCGTAGCCGAGGTTGCCAAGCAGATAGTCCGAGCTCATGAACTGCTTGAGGTCGGTGAGTACCGGATTGGTCTCGATCAGGTACTTGTGCGGCTGCGGGGTGCCTGTATTGGCCGGAACCCCCTGTACCCGCAGGATGCTCTGCGCCGCGGGCAGTGTCATGGCGGTGGAGACGGTGCTGGCGACGGTCGGGAGGGCCTGCTGGAGCGTCGGCGCGGCCACCGACGTCATTGCCGGGAGGCTGGTGTCGCGCGCAAGGATGGTCTCGGTGGAGGGCTGTGCAAGCGTGATTGGCGTGCTCGGCCCAGGCTGTGCAGTGGACCAGTGCAACCCGTCGGCGGCCCCTCCTACCTGGCTCGACGTGCCTTGGCTGGCGGCCACTTCGCCGCTGCGGCTGGGCAATGTACCCGGCCCCTGGGCCTGATCGATGGCGGCCACGCGCACGTTGGTGGCGGCCGGGTCCAGACCTGCGGCCTGACGCTGATGCGCCTGCAGGGCGCGGTCGCTGCCAGCGACGGCGGCCAGCTCGGCGAGGTCGACGCTGCGGCCCTGCACAAGCGGCGTGGGCTGCTGGCGCTGTTGCAGGTCGATGCTCGCGCTGCCCAGTTGCCACTGGGTCGGGACGCTGGACGTAGCGCTGGCCTTGGCCTGGTTGGCAGCCTGGGCGCTGAGGCGGAACAAGCCGTTCTGACCGGTAGGCAGGCTGAAGCCGGGCAGGCTCAGCGGGTTGACCTGCTGCTGGGCGAGGTCAGGCGGCAGTTGCTGATGAATCGTGACGATGGTCGGCTGGGCCCCGCCGGAGACCGTAGTGTCCGAAGACCGCTGGCTGATGGATGACGCGGTGTTCTGCACCACGATGTTGCTGATGTCGTTGCTGGCGGTCAGCCTTGCCTTGCCACCGGCCTGGATGATCGCAGGGGCCACGGGGGCGCCACCCTCGACCTTGATCTTGTCATCGATCCCGATGAACACACCCGGATCGAACTTGTCGACCAAGGCCTTGAACGCCACCGGATCGAACGGCCCAGATTGCGGATGGGCCTGATCGTAGGCGGCCACCGCATCGATCATTTCGTAGAAGTAACGACCGGCGATCTTCACGTCCTTGCCGATCTGATGGCGGTCAGTCCCCGAAGCCGAACCGCCGGCCACATTGGAGATATTGGCACTGTCAATGGCCAGGTCGTTGACGGCGGAGATCAGGCTGAATTCGTTGTTCAGTGCAGTGCTGGCAATCGTCAGGTTACGGCCAGCCATCAGCATTGCCATGGGCGAATCTTCATGCACAACGGTGGAAACCGTCTGCGAGATGAACGCCGGCCCACGCACCCACTTGCCGCCAGGGCGACCGCAATGCTGGACGCAGTAGATGCTGATCGAACCGCCGGTCACCTGCGTGTCCGAACGGAATTTTTCACGCTTGTTGATCACGCTGGCGGCCTGCAGGTCGATATCACCCGCCGCTTCGATACTGGCAGAGCTGTTGAGCACGCTGTTTGCCCGCGTTCCGCCCGTCACACCGCCGACCAGCAGATTGCCGAGGCTGTAGACATCGGCGTATTCGTTGCTGAAAGCGCCCACCTGAAGCCTCATGTTCTGGCCACTGAACATGAAACCACGGCTGCCATCGGCAGCCTGGACGTTGCGCAGGTCCTGGCTGACGACCGTCAAGTCCTGCGAGGCGGCCAGGGTTCCGACGTTGGTCATGCTCCCAGCCAGCATTTCGAAGTTGCGTGCCGAGGTCAGGCGGCCCTGGTTCGACACTTGACCGGCTACTGCGATACGCGTGTTGTCGCCCCCGGCGATACTGCCGGTGACGCCAAGCTCTAGCTGCCCGGCATCGATGCCCAGTTGGCCAAGGCTGGCGGTGCGACCATTGCCGGCATAGCGTCCGCCAAGGTGCAGGTCGAGGCTTCCATCACTGATGATCCGGCCGTCGTTGAGCCAATTGCCGCCACTTCCCGACAGCCGCTGGGTCGCCAGCAACTGCCCGGAGGCTGTCTGGGTCAGCTCGCCGACGTTGAGCGTCAGCCGCGCGGCCTGCAGCACACTGCTGTTGGTCCAGCTGGCCGCCTCCAGGGTCAGGCCGCCAAGGGTGGCAATGTCACCGCCGGCATTGCTGAGGTTGGCCATGCCGATCTGCAGGTCGCCACTGCCACCGTGCAGCAGGCGGCCCTGCTGGTTGAGGAAGGTGCCGGCCTGCAGGTTGAAGTCCTGGCTGCCGATTTCAAGGGCGCCAGTGCGGTTGTCGAGCAGCCCGGTAACCTGCAGGCGGCTCTGGGCGCCGCCAAGGCTGCGCAATTGGCCGCCCTGGTTGTCGAGGGTGGCAGCGACCAGGCCCAGGCGGCTGTCACTTTCGATGATTCCTGCGCGGTTGTACAAAGCACCGCCAAGGGTCAAGTCCAGCGCTTGACCGGCGAGCTTGCCACCGGCGCTGTTGTCCAGCGCAGTCGCCTCGAGGATGACCTGGCCCTGGCCGTAGAGCCCGCCATTACGGTTGTCCAACTGTTGAGTACGGATAACCAGAGGCCCTGCCTGCGCCGCCAGACGACCGCCCTGGTTGTTCAGGCCGCCGAGGGCAACGAGGTTGAGCTGGCTGGCCTGCAGCGTGCCGCCTTGGTCGTTGCGCAACAGGCCGGCGACCTGCGCCTGCAGCAGCCCGTGAAGGCTGGCCAGCACACCGCCGCGGTTGTCCGTGCTGCTGGCCGACAGCGCCAGCGGGCCCTGCTGGGCGATCAGTTTGCCGCGCTGGTTGTCCAGCACTTGCTGCAGGCGCACATCGAGCGCCTGGCCGGCCTGTACCGCACCGCCCTGGTTGGTCAGGCTGGCGGCTTGCAGGCTGACGCTGGCGTCACGGCTGGAGATCAGGCCGTCCTGGTCGTTGGCCAGGGTGTCGGCGAGCGTCACGGCTACCGCGCCGTTGGCGGCCAGGGTGCCCTGGGCAGAGTTGTCCAGACGGCTACCTGCCAACTGCAGGGTGCCCTGGCTGGCCAGTTGACCACCCTGGTTGAGCAGCGTCGCGTTGCCCAGCACCTGCAAGGCGCTGGTCGCGAGCAACTGGCCCTGGGCGTTGTTCAGCAGACTGGCCAGGTCCAGGCTGAGCAAGCCCTGGCTGATGACGTTGGCGCTGCGGTTGTCGAGGCTGGCGGCCTGGATGAACAGGTCGCCACCGGCATCGATGCGGCCCTGACGGTTGTCCAGGGCGCCGAGCAGGTGCAGGCGCTGGGATCCGCCGCTGGCCAGGTAGCCGCTACGGTTGTCCAGCGCAGCCGCGTTCAGGCGCAGCGCGCCCTGGCTGACCAGAGCGCCACCGCTGCTGTTGTCGAGGTTGGAAGTGACGCTCAGGTCCAGGTCGCCGGCGCGACTGGAGAGCGTGCCCTGGTTGCGGTTGTCCAGGCTGTCGGCACTGACCGACAGGCCCTGCCAGCCGGAAACCAGGCCGCCCTGGTTGCTCAACACGCCGCTGCCGACACCCAGGCGCTGGGCCGAAATCAACCGGCCGCCGTCGTTGTTCAGGGTCCGTGCTGCCAGGTCGAAGCCCAGGTCGCTGGCGATCTCGCCACGCTGATTATCCAGGTCGCGCAGGTTGGCCAGGGTCAGGGCACCCTTGGCGCGAATCAGTCCATCGCGGTTGTTCAGGCCGCCGCCATCCAGGCCCAGCAGCAGGGCCAAGGTGCTGTCGCCGAGCAGGCGTCCGCCCTGCTGGCTGAACTGGCGTGCCTTGATCTGCAGCGCCGCGCCAGCGGAAAGTTCGCCCCCGTCGTTGTTGATGTCGGTGGCTGTCAGATCCAGACCTGCCTGGCTGTTGATCAAGCCTTTGTTGCCGTTGTCGAGTTGGCCGGTCACGAGGGTCAGTCGTTCGCTGGCAAGCAACTGACCGCCTTGGTTGGCCAGGCTCGCGCTGTTCAGCACGAGTGCGCGACCGGCATTGAGCAGCCCGCCACCCTGGTTGGCCAACTGACCGGCAACGTCCAGTTGCAGATCGCCGCGGCTGGTCAGCAGGCCCGCGCCGTTGTCCAGGCTGGCGGCGCTGACCGAGAGGCTGGCGGCGGCGATCTGGCCCTTGAGGTTGGCCAGGCTGCGCGCGACGATCAGGTTCAGGCCTTGGTTGCCGAGCAGGCGACCGTTGCCGTTGTCCAGTTCGGCGGCCGCCAGGGTGAAGGCGTTGGCACTGGAAATTTCACCGCCACGATTGTCGACCCGGCCAAGGCGCGTAAGCAGCAGTTGGCCTGGGGTGTTGATCAGCCCGGCCTGGTTGTCGAGGGTGCCGCCGGCCAGATCGATTGCCACGCCGCTGGCGCTATAAATCGTGCCGCCATGCTGGCGCAGGCTGCCGAGGTTGGCCTGCAAGGCCTGCTGACTGGTGATGCGTCCGCCACTGTTATCGAGCTGGGTAGCCTCGATGTGCAAGCGATCGGCACTGCTCAGGCGGGCGCCGGAAAGGTTGTCGACGCTGGCGGCACTAATACTCAGCAGGCCCTTGGCGCTAACCGTACCAGCGTCGCGGTTATCCAGGTGCGCCGCTCTCAGTTCCAGGCCCGCGTCGCCCAGGATCTGCCCCCCGGCGTTGCCCAGCGTGCCCTGGCTGCGCAACAGCAGGTCGCTGGCACCGGACAGCACGCCGTGATCGTTGTCGATGCTTGCGGCGCTGACGCTCAGCGCGCCGTCGCTGTCCAGACGCCCATTCTGGTTGAGCAGGCCGTCGTCCAGCTCGACACTCAGGTCGGCGCCGCTGCGCAGTGTACCGCCGGCGTTTTCCAGCCGCGTGCCGGTGAGGGTCAGCGGCCCCACGCTGGACACCAGCCCCATGGCGTTGAGCAGAGTGTGCTGCTCGATGACCAGCGCGCCCTTGGCCAGGATCAAGCCAGCGCCGTTATCCAAGCGCTGCCCGCTCAGGCGCACTTCGCCCTGCCCGGAGACTTCGCCAGCGCGGTTGTCGAAGGCAGCGCTGTGCACGGTCAACAGGCTCTTGGCGGCGAGCAGGCCTTTGTCACGGTTATCGAGGGTGTCGGCCTGCAGGTTCAGCGTAGTGTCGCTGGCAATCTGGCCAGCCTGATTGTCCAGGCTGCCCAGGCGCGCGTGCAGACCCGATCTGGCAGACAACTGGCCTTTGCCGTTGAACACGCTGCCGGCCACCAGTAACAGCTTGCCGTCAGCCTGTAATGTGCCCGCTGCGTTGCCCAGCAGGCCGTCGACCTGCACCTGGAGATCGCCGCGGCTGCTGATCAGACCGGCGCCGTTGTCCAGGCCGGCAGCCTGCAACTGCAGGCTGCGCGCACTGACCAGGCCGCGCAGGTTGTCCATTTGCCGGGCGATGCGCAAAGTCAGGCTGGCGCCGGAGAGCAGCTTGCCACCGGTGTTGTCCAGACCGTCCGCGGCCAGCTCGAAGCCGACCAGACTGGAGATCTCGCCATCGCGGTTGTCGACCTTACCAAGGTTGTGCAGCAACAGGCTGCCCGGGCCGCGGATAAGCCCGGCACTGTTATCCAGCACACCGCCGTTGAGGTCCAGGTTCAGGCCATCGAGGCTGAACAGTTCACCGCCGTGCTGATCGAGACCGCTGACGCTGGCCTGGACCTGACGTCCGGCCAAGGTGCCGGCCTGGTTGCCGACCTGACCGGCGCGCACTTGCAGCAGTTGCCCACTGCTGATCAGGCCGCCCTGGCCGTTGCTCAAAGCACCGCTGCTCAGGTGATTGTCACCCTCGGCGGTGATGCGGCCGTGGTCACGGTTGTCGAGGCTGGCGCTGGCCAGTGTCAGCGCCGCGTCGGACTCGATGGTGCCGCCGCGGTTGTCCAGCGCCTGGATGCCCGTCAGGGACAATTCACCATGGCTGGAAAGCTGGCCTGCCTGGTTGAGCAGTTGCCCGCCTTCCAGGATCAGGCGGCCAGCGCTGTCCAGGCGTCCGCCGCGGTTGTCCAGCAGCGCCTCGGCCAGTGGCGCGCCGCCGTTGTCGAGCACCAGGCGCAGAGCCTGCCCGGCAGCGATCGAACCGCCCTGGTTGTCCACCCGCGCAGCACGCAATTCGACCTGCTGGGCGAATACCAGCGCCGTATTGCGGTTGAGCAGGCGTTCGACGGTCAGGGCCAGACGCGTGCCGGCGATCAGCTTGCCACCGTCGCTGTTGTCCAGCTGTGTGCCGCCCAGAGTAGCCTGCGCCAGGCTGCTGAGCTGGCCACCACGGTTGTCGAGCATACCGACCTGCAGATCGAGACCCGTGTTGCCGGCGATCAGGCCACCGCTTCGGTTATCGGCATTATCGCCGTGCAGGGTGAGCCGACCTTCGGCGATCAACTCGCCACCCTGCTGCTGCAAGGTGCCAACACTGGCGTCGAGATTACCGCGAGTGGCAATACGACCCCTGCTGTTGTCGACCTGGGCCAGGCGCAGATCAAGTGGCCCGCCGGCGCTGAGCAGGCCTTCGCGGTTGTCCAGCGTGGAACCTTGGTAATCCAGGCGGTCCTTGCTGCGCGTCACCCCCTGGCGGTTATCGAAGCGGTCGACCAGCAGTTGCAACAGGCTGTCGGCATGCAGCAGGCCAGCCTGATTATCGACGCTGTTCGCCTGCAGGCTGAGCAGTTGCTTGCCGGAGACGACGCCGCCACGGTTGTCCAGACGGCCCAGGGCCAAGTCGATCAGGCCACGGGCACGCAGTTCGCCAGCTTGGTTGTCGAACAGGCCGGTGCTGCGTACGTGCAGGTTGCCGTCGCTGACCAGGCTGCCCTGGGCGCTGTTGTCCAGGCCCGCGCTCTCGACCTGCAAGGCGTTGCCGGCAGCCAGGGTACCGCCGCGGTTGTCCAGAGCGTCGCTCAGGGTCAGGGTCGTGCTGTCGTCGCCCAGTACGGCGCCGTCCTGGTTGTCCAGGCTGGCAGCGCGAACCTGGGTCTGACCGCTGCTGGACAGCTCGCCGCCGCGATTGTCTACCTCGGCAGCCACCTGCAGGTCCAGGCGTTGCCCGGCGCCGAGAGTGCCGTGCTGGTTATCCAGCGTGCCGGCCACCACCTGAAGCTGGTCGGCCTGTACCAGGCCCTGGGTATTGCGCAACTGTTGCGCCACACGGATGAGCAGTGCGTCATCGCTGATCAGTTGGCCGCCACCGTTGTCCAGACGCTGGGCGACCAGCTCGAAACTGCGCGCGCTGGAGATCTCACCTGCGCGGTTGTCGACCTCGCCGAGCTGGCGCAACAGCAGTTGGCCGGCGGTGTGGATGAGGCCCTGACGGTTGTCGAGCCGCGCGCCGCGCATGTCGATGGTCAGGGCGGTGTCGCTGAGCAACTGTCCGCCGCCTCGCTGGTCGAGCCCGATGAGTTCGGCCAGCAGTGCACCCTGACTTGTGACACGACCGCCGTTGCGGTTATCCAGATTGACGCCGATGAGGCTGAGGGTCGCGCCACTGGTAACGCGACCGGCCTGGGCGTTGCTCAGTTCAGCCAGTTCCAGGCGCAACGGGCCCTTGCCTTCGAACAGGCCACTGGCACTGTTGTCCAGGCGCTGGCCAAGCAGCTCGATGCCGGCCTCGGCGCTGACCATGCCGCCCCGGTTGTCCACCTGACCGAGCACCAGGGTCAGGGCATTGCCACTGAGCAGACGCCCAGCGCGGTTGTCCAGGTACTCGCCGCTCAGGCTCAGCCCGGCCTTGCCCAGCAATCGTCCCTGGGCCTGGTTGTCGAGGCTGCCGGCGCTCAATTGCAACTGAGCGCCAGCGGCGAGCAGGCCGCCACGGTTGAGCAACCCGGCAGCGATACGGGCGCGCAGGCCCGCATCACTGGTCAGTTGCCCGGCGCTGTTGTCGAGGCTGCCGGCGTCGAGCGTCAGCGGCCCGCCGGCCTGCAACGTGCCGTTCTGGTTGTCCAGGTGCGTCGTCAATTGCAACTCGGCATCCTGCTCGACCTGCAACAGGCCCTGGCGGTTGTCCAGTTGGCCAAGTCGCGCATTCAGGTGCGCAGCACGCACTTCGCCCTGGCGGTTGTCGAGGCTTTCAGCCTGCAGGTCCAGGCGCTGAGTGGCGGCGAGCACTCCGGCGTTGTTGATCAGTGCCGTGCTGTGCAGATCGATGAGCGGTGCAGCCAGACGCCCGCCGACGCTGTTGTCCAGGGCGCGAGCGATGCGCAAGGTGAGTGCTTGCTCGGAGAGCAGTTTGCCGCCCCGGTTGTCGAGGTTGTCAGCCAGCAGTTCGAAGGCCCGCGCAGAGGAGATCTCGCCGCCGCGGTTGTCGACCTGAGCCAGTTGTCGAAGCAGCAACTGGCCAGGTGCATTGATCAGGCCGCCCTGGTTGTCGAGCAGACCGCCGCGCAGGTTCAGCAGCAGATCGGCGCCACTGAACACTTGCCCGGCGTTGTGCATTTGCGTGGCGCTGACCTGCAACCTCTGACCAGCATGCAGGCGCGCGGCAGTGCCGTTGTCCAGGCGTGCGGCATTCAAGCTCAGATGATCGGCGGCGTACAGTTGCCCACCGGTGTTGTCGAGGTCACCGCTGTCGATATTTGCCGACTGACCGGCGATCACGGCGCCACTGCGGTTGTCCAGCACAGCGGCGCTGGTCAGGGTCAGTCCCGCATCGGTCTGCACGCGACCGGCGCGGTTGTCGAGGCGGCCGAGGTGGGCATTGAGGGTCTGCCCGCCGAGGTTGCCGCGCTGGTTGTCGAGCGCGCCCTGAACGCTCAGGGTGAGCCCTTGACGGGCCTGCACACGGCCATCGAGGTTGAGCACGTCACCGGCGCTCAGGTCCAACTGCTCGGCACTGATCAAGGCGCGACTGTTATCGAGTACGGCGGCGATACGCAGGATCAGCGCACCATTGGACGACAGGCTGCCATCCTGGTTGTCGAGGCTGTCGGCGGCGAAGGTGAAACCGCTGCTGGCATGCATCTCGCCGTGACGGTTGTCCACGCTCGCCAGATTGCGCAACACCAACGCACCTGCACTGTTCAGGCGCCCGCCAGCGTTGTTCCAATGACCATGCAGCAGATCGAGGGTGAGTGCCTGATCGGCGTCCAGGCGCCCACCTTCACTGTTGTCCAGGCTGGCGCTGCTCAGGCTCAGGCTCTGCTGGCTGGTCATGCGCGCGCCACGGTTGTCCAGCGCGAGCGCCTGAACGTCGGCGGCCAGGACCGCGCTGGTCAGCCCGCCACGGTTGTCGAACCGGCCCTTGACCTGTGCAGCCAGGGTGCCACGCGCCTGCAGGGTACCCTGGCCATTGAGCAGTTCGGCGGCACTGAGCGCCAGCCCTTGTGCCGCGATCAGCCCTGCACCGTTGTTCAACTGCTCGACAATCGCCAGTTGCAGGTCGGCGCCGCTCAGCAACTTGCCACCGCGGTTATCCAGCTGGCGCGTGGCAAGCTGGTAGCCCTGCGCCGAGGAGATCTCGCCGGCGCGGTTGCCGACGCTGCCCAAGCCTAGCAGCCGCAGCGTACCAGGGCTGCTGATCAAGCCGCCGTCACTGTTCTCCAGGTGCCCGCCGCGCAGGTCCAGGCTCAACGCCTGGTCGGCGTGCAATTGGCCGCCGCCGCGCTGGTCGAGGCTGCCGGCCTGGACATCGAGCTGGCCGGTGCTGGCGATGCGTCCACCGTCACGGTTGCCGAGGCTGCCCGCCTGGAGGTGCAGCTCACGGTCGGCGGCCAGGGTACCGGCGCGGTTATCCAGTGTGCTGCTGGCGGTCACGGCCAGTTCGCGGCCGGCACTGATACGCCCGCTGTCATTGTCCACCTGCTGCGCGGCAATGGCCTGGCGCTCGCCAGCGGCGAGCTGCCCGGCGCGGTTGCTGACCCGGGTTGCGGTGATCTGCTGGGCACGCGTGGCAACGACCTGCCCGCCCTGATCGTTGATCAGGCTGGCAGCCTGCACAGTCTGGTCGCGGCCTGCCAGAACGCGGCCCTGGGCGCTGTTGTCCAGCACACCGACGTGGCTGCGCAGGTCTTGGGCGGCGCTCAGCGTGCCGTCGCGGTTGTCCAGCGAGCCACGAATGTCGGCGCTCAGGTCACGGCTGGCAACGATGCTTTTGCCGGTATTGACCAGCGCACCAGCGGCCAGGTCGATATCGCCTTGGGTATTGCGGCTGCCGTCGGTGTTGACCCCGCTCTCGATCACGCCCAGGTTGCTCAGGGTGCCGGCAGCCTGGACCTGCAGCTTGGCGCCTGCGGTCAGCGCCTGACGATTGACCACTTCGGCACTGCTGAGCACTTCGACGCGCGACGCGCCATGAACCGGCCCCTGGAGATCGACACCTGCCGCCCGCACCACCACCGCGCCGCTGGCGCTGGCCTGGTTCAGGGTGAGCTGCCCGTTGACATCGAGCTGGATGTCGCCGCCGCTGGCGGCCATCTGGCCATCGAGCTTGACCCCTACACCGGCTTCGGTGCCCACCAGCTTGATGGCCCCGGCATACATGCCGCCCAGGGCAGAGCTGTCGATGGCCAGTGTCGGCTTGGCGCTACCCTCTTCGGCTCGAGCCGTCGCCGCGAGCGTCCGGGCATCGACATCGTTGCGTCCGGCGACGATATCCAGGCGCTTGGCCTGCAGCCCGGCATTGATCTGCGCACTGCGAGTGATGATCTCGAAGCGGTCGACGTTGCTGGCATTGAGCCCGGCACCTTCGATCGCCACGCTGCCCTGCTCCACCTGGTAGCGGATCAATTGACCGTTGTCGATCACCGGCGTACCCGTAGTCAAGGTCACCTGGGGCGTGTTGATAAAGCCGCAGCCATTACAGGTGATGCCATGCGGGTTGGCGACGATGACATGGGCCGACTGCCCCGCCACCTCCGTATAGCCGCGTAGCTGGCTGGAGTTGGCGCCGTTGACTTCGTTGAGGATGATGCTTGCCGCGGTGCCCTGCAGGTTGGGGTTGCCGACGATGATGCCGCCCAGTTGCGTCTGCTGCGTACGGCTGGTGGCGTTGTTGAGGATCAGCCCCTGCTGGCCGACGTTGTAATCGCTGAACTGGTTATGCGAGAGGCCACTGCCGTTGGGCGCGGCAATATTGACGATCGGCACGCCGTTGCCCGCCTGACCGACACTGGTGTTGCCGCCGCTGACCATCACTCCTTCGGCAGCCTGCGCCCACAGTGGCTGCCAGAACATGACGTTGGCCAACAGGAAGGCCAGCGCGCGCTTGGACACACCGCAGAATTGCAGGCGGGGTTGCAGGCGCGCCGAAGGCTGGCGAACCAGGAAGGTGAAAAGGCGAACGTCCATGTGTTCTCTCGGGGCTCAAAGCACGAATCAGATGAAGAAATCGAGGCGCAGGTATACCGGGTGCTCCTTGTCGGGCAGGGCATCCGGGCGTTCGAGGCTGCGGGCAAAAGTCACACTGGCCGCCAGGTGACGGCCCCGGGCGAACAGCTCCAGCGAATGGCTGCTGGCACGGCCATGGCGGTCGCCGTTGTAGCGGTCGTTGCGGATCACACCCAGGTCGTAGCCCAAGCCCATCCCGTATTCGGCAATCACCGGCTGTGCGACGGACCAGGTCACCGGGCGCGTCCAGCGCAGGTCGCTGCGCCAGTAGGCGCCGCTGTCGCCGGACAGCGACTGGTCCTTGAAACCACGCACCGATGACAACCCACCCAGGCTTATGCGCTGAGGGCTGAACAACACGTCTTCGCTGCGCTGGGCGGTAGCCAGGCTGGTGACGCTCAACTGCTCGCCGAATACCTCAAAGCCCTGCACGTAACTGACCGTCGCGGTGTACTTGCGATAGCGCGCGACCGGCTCGCCAGGTCGCGGATTGCCGTTGCCCTGGGCATCGAAGGCACCAATGCCCTCCTGCGTGCCCAGGTCAAGGTTGACGAAGGCCGTGCCCAGGCGCCGACCGTGGTTGATGCCGAACTGCGCTTCGCTCAGACGATTGCTGCTGGCTCGCAGCAGGCTGTCTTCGATGTAGTTGCGGGTGCGCAGATGGGCAACGCCCAGGTTGACCGAGGTCTTGCTTGTGGCGTCGCGATGCAGTACACGATCGACGCGCAATTGATGATTCTGGCTGTCGCCGGTCTGTTTGAAGTCGAAGCCGTTGGCCTGGCCTACGGAGCGGTAGTCGGACGCGCTGTAGCTGTACGAGAAGTTCCACCAGCCCCAGGGCAGGCTGTAGGCCAGCACCCCGTTCTTCGCCCCCTTGGTGTGATCGCTGACCACATCGTGGGCACCGCGTAGCACCAACTGGTCGGCCAGGCCCAGCGGGCTATCCCACTCGAAGCCTAGGTTGACCTGCTGCTCGCCAGTGCTGCGTTGGCCTTCGTTGTTGCGCGACAGGGAAGCCCGCCAGGGCTTCTGCGCCTGATTGCGTACCAGCACCTGGCTGCCACCCACCGCCTCGCCAGGGACCAGTTCCATCTGCGCCTTGTTCGAAGGCAGACGGTTGAGTTGGTCGACCATCTGCTCGATCTCACGCAGGTTCAGACGCTCACCGGGCGCGCCGGGAAAAGCCATGGCCAGCTCCCGCTCGCTCAGCCTGCTGTCGGGAGCTGCGCGCAAACTCTCCAGGCGCCCCTCTACCACCAATACCTGCAGATGCCCGGTGGACAGGTCCTGCTGCGGCAAGTAGGCGCGGCTGGTCACTTGGCCACGATCCAGATAATGGTTGGTGATGACCTTGAGGAGTTCGTTGAGCTGGCTGACACCCAGGCACTGACCAATGAACGGCTTGAGCAGGCGCTCGCGCTCGGTCTCGGTGAGGCTGTCGGCACCCTTGAGGGTGATGGTGCGAATGGTGAAGCAGCGGGTGTCTTCAGTCGCCGGTACGGCACTCGGCGGCGCCGTGCTGCCGGGCAGGTTGCGCAGCTCTTCGATGCGCCGCTGCTGCTCTTGCAGCAGGCGATCCTGGCGGTCGCGTATAAGATCCTGCTCCAGCGGCGAGGCCGCCAGGGCAGGCATGCTGGCAGTCAGCATGAGAATCGCGCTGCAAAGGCGTGTGCGAAACCCTGTCGCCATGTTCCAGTCCCTGGGCGGTGAAAAAGTGGGGACGGAGAATACAGAGATGGCCTTTTGGCGTCAATTTGACATCACATCAAGGGCAAACAGCTACATGCTGAACCTTTGCTGGCCGGCCAGACTCCACCGATAGACTGCACAAGGAGCAAGCGCCATGAACGTTATCTGCCGCATCACCCTGCTCGCCACCCTGTCCTGCGCCCTGCCCGCCTGGGCCTGCACACCGGAAGAAGCCACGCAAAAGCGCGAGGAGCTGGCCAAGCTGGTGACTCAACTGACCGAGCAGAACCCGCAGAAGGCCAAGGAGATCAACGACGAACTCCAGGGCATGGAGCTAGGGACGGCGAGCAAGGACTTGCCAGACAAATGCCAGCTGATCGACAAGCGCGTGAAGGAGTTGAAAGAGGCGGAGCAAAAGGCGAGCTGAATCAAGCAGCCTGACCCCCTTTGTGGGAGTCGCGGTTCGGCGCCCCGACTGGTGCCGCGATCGGACGCGACGCGGCCGCAAACCAGGCCGCCGGGATGTCTCTGGAACACCGCGGTGACTGGGTTGCGGCCGCTTCGCGCCCGATCGCGGCACGAGGCCGCTCCCACAGGGATGGGGGGTTATTCTGCCTTCGGCGTACGCTTCTTCAGCGGTGCCAGGCCATCGGAGCTGGCCAGCGGCGCGTTCGGGCGCGGCTTGGCGGTTGGTTTGCGCTTGGCGGCGGTCTTCTTCTCGCCGGTCTTCTTGTCGACCTTTTTCTTCTTCGCGCCAACCGCCTTGCCCGAAGCCTTGACCTTCTTCGGCCCGCTGTAGGTGCCCTTGACCTCCTTGATGACGCGGCGCTCGAACTGCTGCTTGAGGTAGCGCTCGATGCTCGACATCAGGTTCCAGTCGTTATGGGTGATCAGCGAGATCGCCAGGCCTTCGCCACCGGCGCGGCCGGTACGGCCCACACGGTGCACGTACTCGTCGCCGCTGCGTGGCATGTCGAAGTTGATCACCAGGTCCAGGCCGTCGATGTCCAGGCCACGGGCCGCCACGTCGGTGGCGACCAGCACTTTGGAGCTGCCCTGCTTGAAGCGCTCGATGGCCAGCTTGCGGTCCTTCTGGTCCTTCTCGCCGTGCAGGACGAAAGCCTTCACGTCCTTGGCCACCAGGTGACCGTAGATGCGGTCGGCCAGGGCGCGGGTGTTGGTGAAGATGATCGCCTTGTCGAAGGTCTCGTTGGCCAGCAGCCACTGCACGATCGCTTCTTTATGCTGGTCGTGGTCGGCGGTGATGATCTGCTGACGGGTGCCTTCGGCCAGTTGCGAGACACTGTTGAGCATCAGGTGCTCAGGGTCTTTCAATACCTTGCCGATGATGTCGCGCAGCGCTGCACCGCCGGTGGTGGCGGAGAACAGCAGGGTCTGCTCGCGGTTCTCGCACTCCTTGCACAGGCGCTCCATGTCTTCGGCAAAGCCCATGTCGAGCATGCGGTCGGCTTCGTCGAGGATCATCACCTGCACGTGCGAGAGGTCGAGGTTGCCCGCGTTGAGGTGCTCGAGCAGACGGCCCGGGGTGCCGATCAGCACGTCCGGCACCTTGCGCAGCATCGCGGCCTGCTCCTTGAAGTCTTCGCCGCCAGTGACCAGGCCAGACTTGATGTAGGTGAACTGCGAGAACAGCTGCACCTGCTTGAGCGTCTGCTGCGCCAGCTCGCGGGTCGGCAGCAGGATCAGCGCACGGATCTCGACCCGCGGCCCGCTCAGGTCGACCAGGCGGTTGAGCAGCGGCAGCACGAAGGCTGCGGTCTTGCCGCTGCCGGTCTGCGCCGTGACCCGCAGGTCACGCCCTTGCAGGGCCAGGGGAATGGCCGCCGCCTGCACCGGGGTCGGCTCGACAAATTTAAGCTCGGCCACGGCTTTGAGCAGGCGTTCGTGCAGGGCGAATTGGGAAAACACGGGTGTACCTCAGACAGATGCGGACAATTCGGTTGCATAGGGTAACGTTTTCCGTGGCCAGAGCCGAGTTTCTTTTGGCACCATCAGCGACTTCCGCGCATCGACTGCGCTTCGTTTAATGTGAATATCGGCCTTATCCCATGGACATCCAACGACTCTGGCACGACACCCTCGACCTCTGGGGCGTTCTCGACCAACATCCACTGCTGCACGCGGCCCTCGGCCTTGGCGTGCTGTTGCTGGTATCGCTGCTGGTAGGCCGCCTGGCACGCCTGCTGGTGGTGCACGTCAGCCGTCTGCTGGCCCGTCAGCCCACGCTCCGGTGGCTCGATGACCTGCGCGACAACAAGGTACTGCAGCGCCTGGCGCAGACCACGCCGTCACTGGTGGTGCAGTTCGGCCTGCGCCTGGTGCCGGAGTTGTCCGATACCGCGCAGCATTTCCTGGGCAACCTTGCGCTGGCCTTCACCCTGCTGTTCATGACCCTGGCGGTGTCGTGCCTGCTCGACGCCCTGCTGGACATCTACGCCCGCACCGAACACGCACGCACCCGCTCGATCAAGGGCTATGTGCAACTGGCGAAGATGGCGCTGTGGGTGTTCAGTGCCATCGTCATCGTCGCCACCCTGATCGACCGCTCGCCGCTGTTGCTGCTGTCGGGCCTGGGTGCAATGTCGGCGGTGCTGCTGTTGGTGTACAAGGATACGTTGCTGTCGTTCGTTGCCAGCGTGCAGTTGACCAGCAACGACATGCTGCACGTTGGCGACTGGATCGAGATGCCCCAGGTCGGCGCCGATGGCGATGTGATCGACATCACCCTGCACACGGTCAAGGTGCAGAACTTCGACAAGACCATCGTCTCCGTCCCCACCTGGCGCCTGATGAGCGAGTCGTTCCGCAACTACCGCGGCATGCAGCAGTCCGGCGGGCGGCGCATCAAGCGCAGCCTGTTCATCGACGCCACAGGCGTGCGTTTTCTCACTCAGGAAGAGGAACAACGCCTGGGCGGCGTGCGCCTGCTCGGCGACTACCTGGCGACCAAGCGCAAGGAGCTGCACGACTGGAACGAGGCCCAGGGCCTGGTCGCCGAACTCTCGGCCAACCGCCGCAAGCTGACCAACATCGGCACCTTCCGCGCCTTCGCCCTCGCCTACCTGCAGAACCACCCCGAGGTGCATCCGGACATGACCTGCATGGTTCGCCAGATGGAGACCGGCGCCGAAGGTGTGCCGCTGGAGATCTACTGCTTTACCCGCACCACGGTGTGGGGCGAGTACGAGAGGATCCAGGGGGATATCTTCGATTACCTGCTGGCGGTGTTGCCGGAGTTTGGGTTGAGTTTGTATCAGCAGCCTAGTGGTAGCGATATGCGCTCAGGGCTGGCGGCGCGGGTCGAGCGGATGAGCGAGGCCTAAAAAGCGCTCCCCCTGTGGATGCGGCGGTTCAGCGCCCCGAATTGCCCCGCGAAAGGGCCGCAAAGCGGCCCTCTGCAATGAAAAGCCGTATCCGATAACCAATGGAAGCTCAAACTCTTGGGTTTCCACCTAAAAGCCGCATAGCAACTCGCGCCTCCCTGCCAGTACTTCGCTTGCGCAACGCGTAGCCGCACTTATCGGTTGCCCATTTAAACCGCAAATAATCTGCATGCTGAGCGATCGTGTGCCGAACCATTTGAGCAAGTCCTATGTCAACGACAGAGCCGCGTACAGATAGGGGCGCGCTGGCCTACAGTGCAGAAAGTGCTTTGGACTGATGGGCATCAGACGGCTGCTTTATCAGCCCTGCGCGCGTCCAGTAACTGCCCATCGCGCTCCCCCTTGTTTTTAGAGACTGCGTCCATGGAACACTCGAGCTGCGCCGCTTCGCACGACCGTGCCCTTGACTGGCTGAACTTCTTCCTGGCTGACGTGCGTGACGGACTCGGCCCCTACCTCGCCATCTACCTACTTGCCGTGCACCAGTGGCAGCCGGCGAGCATTGGCCTGGTGATGAGCCTGGCAGGCATTGCTGCACTGGTGGCGCAAACTCCAGCGGGAGCCTTGATTGACCGCACGACAGCCAAACACGCGGTGGTCGTGACCGCCGCCGTGCTGGTGACCGGCAGCTGCCTGCTGCTGCCGTGGATTTCGTCGTTCGCCGGGGTGGCCTTGACCCAGACGATCGGTGCCATAGCAGGCTCGCTGTTCGCTCCGGCGATTGCCGCCATCTCGCTGGGCATCACAGGCCCCAAGGCCTTTACGCGAAGGGTGGGTCGCAACGAGACGTTCAACCATGCGGGCAATGCCTGCTCAGCATTGCTGGCCGGTGGCTTGGCGTATCTGTTCGGCCCGGTGGTGGTGTTCTATCTCATGGCGGTCATGACCGTAGCCAGCATTGTGGCGATGTGGCGTGTGCCAGCAGCCGCCATCGACCACCAGGTGGCTCGCGGCCTTGTCCATGGTCCGGGTTGTGCTGAAAACCTTGCCAGGTTCAGGGTCCTCCTGCACAACCGCACGCTCTTGGTATTCGCTGTGTGCTGCGCTTTATTCCACTTGGCCAACGCGGCGATGCTGCCGCTGGTGAGCCAGAAGCTATCGCAAGTCGACCTGCGCTTGGCCACGCCACTCACATCCGCCTGCATCGTCGCAGCGCAGTTGGTGATGGTGCCGATGGCGCTGCTCGTGGGGGCAAAGGCCGAGACCTGGGGGCGCAGGCCGTTCCTTCTGGCCGGCTTTTTCATCCTACCGCTACGCGGAGCCCTGTACGTTGCGTCCGACAATCCCTTCTGGCTGGTTGGCGTGCAATTGCTCGATGGAATCGGCGCAGGCATCTTCGGAGCATTGTTCCCGATCGTGATCAAGGACTTGACCGAAGGCACCGGGCGCTTCAATTTCAGCCTTGGCGCGCTGACGGCGGTGTTCGGACTGGGCGCTGCGCTCAGCCCTGGGATTGCCGGGCTGGTTGTTCAAGCAGCCGGCTACGATGCGGCATTCCTGACCTTGGCCGGCATTGCCGCGGTCGCCTTCGCAATAGTGCTGATGGCGCTGCCGGAGACTCACCCGCGCGTCGCACCATCGCCCCTGCCTACCCCTGCCGGAAACTAGACGCCTCATGCCTTACAGCGAAAATGCCTCGATCATCTGGACGGTAGCCGCTCTGGCAACCTGCGGTGTCATCCTGCGCCCATGGCGGATCCCGGAATACGTCTGGGCCATGGGCGGTGCGCTGCTACTGACAGGCCTGGGCCTGATCACACCGCGCAGCGCTCTGGCGGCAGTGGCCGAAGGCGGCGACGTGTACCTCTTCCTGATCGGCATGATGGTACTGGCCGAGCTTGCACGCCAGGAGGGGCTGTTCGACTGGCTGGCCCGCTACGCGGTCCGCCACGCCCGAGGTTCGGGGCAAAGACTGTTCGACCTGGTATTTCTGGTGGGTACGCTGGTCACCGTGTTCCTGTCCAACGATGCAACGGCGGTGGTGTTGACTCCCGCGGTGTATGCGGCGTGCAAGGCTGCCAAGGCCGAGCCTTTGCCCTACCTGTTGATCTGCGCCTTCATCGCCAACGCCGCCAGTTTCGTGCTGCCGATTTCCAACCCGGCCAACCTGGTAGTCTTCGGCAGCCAGATGCCCCCGCTACTGGAGTGGCTGAGGCAGTTCAGCTTGCCATCGCTTGCGGCAATCGCTGTGACCTATCTGGTGCTGCGCCTGACCCAACGCCGGCAGATCCGCCAACCGCTGACCCTGAATGTGGATAACCAGCCACTGTCTCTGGGTGCCCGTCTATGCGCAGTGGGCATCGTGCTCACGGCAATTCTGCTGCTGGGGGCCTCAGCGCTGGACCGGGCACTAGGCCTGCCGACCTTCTGTGCCGGCGTGGCAACCACAGCACTGATCCACTTACGCCAGCGGCGTAGCCCGATGCCGGTGCTACGCCATGTGGCGTGGGGTGTGCTGCCGTTGGTGGCGGGCTTGTTCATACTGGTCGAAGCTGTCGCCCAGACCGGCCTGATAGTGCAGCTTGCCCAGGGGCTGGCTGCTCTGGCCGCAGACTCGACGATCAGGGCCAGTTGGGTGGGAGGCGTGGGCGTGGCCATCGCCAGCAACCTGATGAACAACTTGCCGACTGGACTGATAGCCGGGTCCATGGGGTCGCTGGTGGCCCTGCCGCAGCAGGTGACCGCTGCGCTGCTGATCGGCGTCGACCTGGGGCCGAACCTGTCGATTACCGGATCACTGGCCACCCTTTTGTGGTTGGTGGCGATCCGTCGCGAAGGGGCGCATGTCAGCGCCTGGAACTTTTTGCGTCTAGGGGTGCTGGTGATGCCGCCTGCACTTGCAGCAGCACTGCTGGCGCTATAGCGTCGGGACCCGTGCAGGGGCAGCTTGATGGCGGCGAGCGGCCCCAGACGATTTTTGGGGGGAATACAACGCTTCCACGAAGCTCAACTTTCTACCTGTAGATGCCATTGGTGGGGAGAAAGTAAAACATTCTTAATCGCTGATTAATCACAACTTTGAGCTTCGCCCAGGTAGGATTTTGCGCGTATACCTGTGGAGAAAGCTCCGATGTTCCGCATGCTGTTTTGTGCCACCCTCTTAACCACTTCATTCGCCTGCTCGGCTGCTGACGTTGTACACGGCGGTAAGGAAACACTGACCGTTCTGAGTTCCGGCGGGATCATGGGCGCCATCCGGGAAGTAGCGCCAGCGTATGAGAAGAAATATGGCGTGAAGCTGGAAATTCTAGCCGCCCCATCGATGGGGGATACCCCACAGGCCATCCCAAACAGACTCGCTCGTGGTGAGCAGGCGGATGTTGTGCTGATGGTTGGTTCGGCCCTCGACAACTTGGTCGCCAGTGGACAAGCCGACAAAACGAGTCGAATCGATCTCGGAAAATCTTTCATTGCCATGGCCGTTCGCAAAGGTGAACCGAAGCCAGACATAAGCACCATGCAGACCTTACGCAAAGTGCTGCAAGATAGCAGCTCCGTCGCTTACTCCGACAGCGCAAGCGGGGTATATCTTTCCAAGACGCTGTTCCCTCGCATGCAGCTTGGTGAACAGTTCGAGTCGAAGGCTCACATGATACCTGCCGAGCCCGTAGGCGCAGTGATCGCTCGTGGCCAAGCACAGATCGGCTTTCAACAGCTAAGTGAGCTTAAGCCAGTAAAAGGTATCGACATCGTTGGTCTGATCCCGGCAGAAGCGCAGAAAATGACCCTGTATTCGGGCGCTGTCGTCAACAAGAGCCAGCATCACGCCGCAGCCCAGGCGCTGCTCGATTACCT
This sequence comes from Pseudomonas wayambapalatensis, assembly GCA_014268975.2. Taxonomy (GTDB): domain Bacteria; phylum Pseudomonadota; class Gammaproteobacteria; order Pseudomonadales; family Pseudomonadaceae; genus Aquipseudomonas; species Aquipseudomonas wayambapalatensis. Next base: position 4,199,860 of record CP077096.1, read on the forward strand.
GGCCTCATCAGAAGCCGACGCAGCGATCAAAGATAGTGGCTTGACGCCGCTACCCCATCCAGCAAGCTGACGACACGCGCCGACATTGACCACGCGGCTCCGCAAGACACGACGGTCTCGCCTCAGCCTTCGCTGCGCGCGTGTCGGCTTTGGGTCGAGAGCATTCGGTCACGGTCAGCAAGCCGCCGCTCTCGGCCAACCCTATTTCAGTTGGCCGCATAGACTCGCTGAATTGCGCGTATCCTCGGCCGGTCCTACAGGCGCGGGCTTGTCCCGCGATCATCCCGTAGCAGTCAGCCCGCCACACCCAGCAGGTACATGAGCCCGGTCAGGGTCAGCAGCGAAGCCACCGTAGACAGCAGGATGGTGCGCGAAATGAGCCCCGCCTCACGGTTGTAGTACTCAGCCAACATAAATGGCCCGGTCCCGGTCGGCAGCGCCGCCAGCAACACCGCGGAGGTCGCCCACATGGTCGGCAGGCTGAACACCTTGAAGGCCAGCACCCAGGTCAGCGCCGGTTGCCCGACCAGCTTGAGCCCCACCAGCGGCCAGGGGCTGGCCTGCGCGCCGCTGCGTTTCTGCGCCAGGAATGCGCCCAGCGACACCAGCGCGCAAGGCGTGGTGGCCAGGGCGAGCATGTCGAGAAAATGCGTCACAGGCTCCGCCAGGCCCAGGCCGGACATGGCCCAGGCGGCGCCGGCCAGTGGCGAAATCACCAGCGGGTTCTTCGCCAGTGCCTTGGCCACCAGCATTACGGCACGGCCGATCTGGCGTTCTTCCTGCAGGCCGATCTCGATCAGGGTCAGGGAAATCGCGAACACCAGGCAGACCACGATCAGCGATGAGATCAGCGCCGGTTGCAGCCCCGGCTGGCCGAACAGCAACAGGCACAGCGGGATGCCGATGTAGCCGGTGTTGGCATAGCCTGCGCTTAGGCCATCGATGCTCGAAGCCACCAGGCTGTGGCCGCTGAACAGGCGCCAAGCGAGAGTGATGAAGAACATCGCCAGCGCGCCGGCCCCGAAAGCGACGATAAAACCGGGATGCCAGATTTCGCTCCAGGTCGCGGTGGCGGTCACCTTGAACAGCAGCGCCGGCAGACACAGCCAGACCACCATGCGATTGATTTCGGCAGCGGCCTGTTCGCCGAGCTTGCCGGTCTTGCGGCACAGGTAGCCGGCCAGGATCAGCGCAAAGATCGGCGCGACGATGACCAGGATGGTATGCATGGACGCCTCAGGCCTTGCCGACCAGCGCCGGGCTGCGACGGTCGCCCAGCCGGCTCAGCCACACCGAGGCGAGGATCACCGCACCGCCGATGAACAACCGCCCCAGCGGTTCGTGCTGGTTCCAGATCAGCAAATTGAGCAGCAGGCCCACCGGCACATGCAGGTTGTTCATCACCGCCAGGGTGCCGCCGGAAACCAGGCAGGCGCCCTTGTTCCACCAATACAACCCCAGTGCGGTCGGGCACAGGCCGAGGAACAGCAGCACCAGCCATTGCACGTCGGTGCTCGGCAGGTGCTGGGCGTTGCCGAACAGCAGGAAGGCCGGCAGCACGACGATCAGCGCGCCCAGGTAGAAGTAGCCAAAGCGCTTGTAGTGCGGCAGGTCGCTGGGGTGGCGGGCGATCAGGTGGCGGTACAGGACCTGCCCGGCGGCGTAGGTGAAGTTGGCCAGTTGCAGGAGCAGGAAGCCCATGAAGAACTCGCCGCTGATGCTGTCGAAGCGGATCACCGCTGCGCCGGCCACCGCGACCAGCGCCGCAAGCAGCGCCCAAGGGTTGAAGCGGCGGTTCAGTGCATCTTCGATGAGGGTGACGTGCAGCGGGGTGAGGATGGTGAACAGCAGCACTTCAGGCACGGTGAGCACGCGAAAGCTCAGGTACAGGCAGACATAGGTGATGCCGTACTGCAGCGCGCCGATCAGCAGCATCGAGCGCATGAAGCGCGGCTCGACCTGGCGCCAGCGGGTCAGCGGCAGGAACACCAGCCCTGCCAGCAGCACCCGCGCCAGCACGGCGAAATAGCTGTCGACATGGCCGGCCAGGTATTCGCCGATCAGGCTGAAGGAAAACGCCTGGATCAGCGCGACGATAATCAGATAGCCCATGGTTGCCTCTCGTGGATCAAGGCGGCGACCTTAGCGGGTAGGGGGTGGTCTGGGCAACCGGGAGGAGGATGAAGATTCGGCGGTGGATGGCACCGGCTGTGCCGGTGTTCGCGGGCAAGCCCGCTCCCACAGGGATTGGGCTGGTCTTTGGATTTTGAAAAAGACAGTTGCTCCACCCAGAGCTTGCCTGTCAGCGCTGCGCGTCGAACTCGGCCATCAGCACCTCGACCAGCTGCGCGGCCGGCAGGGCGCGCGCCCGGTGGGCGCCGGTACCGGCCCATTGTGCGGCGAAGTCGCTGCAGCCCTGGGCAGTCGCCACGCTATTGAGTGCCTTGTTGGCATCGTAGGCGCGGGGATAATCCGGCACGCCCGCAGCACTCTTCACCTCGAACGCCCGGTTGACCATACCCCGCGCAGGCCGTCCGGAAATTGCGCTGGTGATCTGCGTCTGCCGCGCCCGTGGCCCGCTCAGCGCCTCACGGTAGGCCGCGTTGGCCGACGATTCCGGGCATAGCAAGAACGCTGTACCCAACTGCGCCGCACAAGCGCCCTGCGCGAACGCCTTGGCGATGTCTGTGCCATCCATGATTCCGCCAGCTGCGATGATCGGCAGTCGAACCTGCTCGGCCAACAGGCGCACCAACTCCAGCGTGCTCGATTCGTCGTCATGCTCAGGATCGAATATCCCGCGATGACCGCCCGCCTCGTAACCCTGGGCGATCAGTGCATCGACCCCTGCTTGCTGCACTTGCAGCGCCTCGTCCACGCAGGTCACGCAGGCCAGTAGCACGATACCGGCCGCCTTCAGCGCCTCGATGAACGACTGCGGCGGCAGGCCAAAATGAAAACTCACCACTGCCGGTTTTTCTTCCAGCAGCATCTGCAGCATCTCGGGGTCTTCGACGAACGAGCGATAGATTTCCCGCAGGCCCTTCGGCGGCTGGGCCTGGAACTCGGCAAAGCGCGCTTCGAGCGCCTGCAGCCAGGCGTCCTCGCGCACGTCATCTCGCAGCGCCGGGCGGTGGCAGAACAGATTGACGTTGAACGGTTGTTGGGTCAGCGCGAAGGTTTCGCGTATGTACTGGCGAGCCTGCTCGACCGAGCTCGCGCCGATCGCGATCGACCCCAAACCACCCGCATTCGATACCGCCGCCGCCAGCGCTGGCGTAGAAACGCCCGCCATGGGCGCCTGGATGATGGGGAAACGGACGTTCAGCAAAGCCTGGATGTCAGTGGTCATGGAGGTTGCTCATCATGGGTTGCTCATGGCGGGTGCGCATGTCCGTTGGCGGAGAGCGAGCCCAGAGTTGACCTTAAGCGCACCCATGAATTTTCACAAATGATGATAAATGATGAATTCCATCACTGATCGTGAACCAGCAGTCTGGCCCGGTCGCCTCCAAGCCACTGGAAAACCGATCATGAAATGATGCATAAACACCCCATCAATCATCATCAGTGATAGGTAGACCCCATGGAAATGCGCCAGTTGAAGATCTTCTGCGCCGTGGCCGAGCTGGGCAGTTTCACCGCGGCTGCGGTCAGGATCAACACCGTGCAGTCCAACGTGACCATGCGCATCAAGGAGCTCGAGGCGGAACTCAAGCGCGAGCTGTTCATCCGCAGAAAATCCGGCGTCGTGCTCACGGTCGCGGGCGAGACGTTTCTCGGGTATGCCCGGCGCATCCTGCAACTGACCGAAGAAAGCCGCAGCGCCCTGCTCGATACCGGTGTACCCAACGGCCCGCTGCGCCTGGGCTCGATGGAGACCACTGCCGCCATTCGCCTGCCGAAGATCCTCACCCGCTACCGCGAGCAGCATCCCGATGTGCAACTGTCGTTGCTCACCGGCACCACTGCCGAACTGATCAAGGCCATCGAGTCCCACCGGATCGATGGCGCTTTCGTCGGAGGGTTTCACCAGAATCCGATGCTTGCCCAGCAAGAGGTGTTCAGCGAGGAACTGGTGCTGGTCAGCAGCGACCAGTTCGATTCGCTCGACACCTTGATGGCGCGAATGCCCTCGCAGACAGTGCTGGTGTTTCGCAGCGGCTGCTTCTACCGATCGACGCTGGAGAACTGGTTCTATCGGATGGGCCTGGTGCCCAACCAGATCATGGAAATGGGCAGCCTGGATGGCATCCTTACCTGCGTCTCGGCGGGAATGGGCGTGACTCTGTTGCCCAGGTCGGTGACGCAGAACTGCAGCGTGCGCCATGCGATTCGCTGCCATGAACTACCCGCGGAATTCTCCCGCGTGTCCACGGTGTTCATCCGTCGCCAGGATTCGCTGCCGACCTCGGCGATGAGCGCCTTCATGGAGCTGGCGCAGCAGCGCAGGGACGCGGCGGACCTGCAATGAGCCTGGCGCAAAAAAAAGCCCGGCCATTCGCATGACCGGGCACATACACCCAAAGGAGCAACAGGTGTCAGGGTTGGGAATTCGTGGATGCCTCGCGCTTCAAGCCACTGCGGCGAGCTTCGCCTTGGCCTGGTTCAGCCCCTTCTCGTGGAAGTCGCCACTCATGTTCAGGCCCTCGGCGTGAATGAAGTTCACCTCGTGGATCCCGATGAAGGCCATCACCTGGCGCAGGTAGGGTTCCTGGTGATCGCTGGCAGCGCCGGTGTGGATACCGCCGCGGGCAGTCAGGACGATCGCACGCTTGCCGTTGAGCAGCCCCTGCGGGCCGGTCGGGGTGTACTTGAAGGTGATGCCGGCACGCAGCACATGGTCGAGCCAGGCCTTGAGTGTGCTGGGGATGGCGAAGTTGTACATGGGCGCCGCCATCACCAGCACATCGGCGGCCAGCAACTCATCGGTCAGCTCGTTGGAGCGGGCCAGCGCATCGATTTCAGCCGCGCTGCGCTGCTCTTCAGGCTTCATCCAGCCGCCGAGCAGGTTGGCGTCCAGGTGCGGCACCGGGTTGACCGCCAGGTCGCGTACCTTGATCTCGTCGGCAGGATGCGCCGCTTGCCACTGCTGGATGAAGTCACGGGTCAGTTGACGGGAAACGGAATCCTGTTGGCGGGCGCTGCTTTCGATGATCAGTACGCGGGACATGGGGTGCCTCCATCGGCAAATAGGGTTGCGATTCGATGGAGGTGAGATTAAGACTTGACCTATCGATAAAAAAGCGTAAAAAGTGGGTTCAATCTATCGATTAATTGGTTTTATTCCGGTTTGCAGCTCAGGTCGATGCGCAGCTTGATGATCTGCCGGTTGAACTTGGCCGTCACATCCACGCTCTTGCCGGCCGGCACATTGACCCGACGCACCCTCGGCGCTTCGGGGCCATTGCGCATGGTGACCTTGCAGGCAGCCGGCACCTGCCCGTAGTTGTTCAGGCTGATGCTGCCGATGTCGTAGGCGGTGTCGTACGCGGTGTAGTCGAGCTTGACCCCTTCGATCTCCTTCTGCACATCGATGGGATAGGCCATGGCGCTCAGGGGCAGGGACGTCAGCAGTACCGCAAACCATTTCTTCATTTCGCGCTCTCCTTGTGATGAGCGCAGCTTAGGACAACAGGAGCCGAAGATGAAAGCGCCGCGCGTGACCCTGGATCAGTGGCGAACCCTGCAGGCGGTGGTCGATCACGGCGGCTTCGCCCAGGCCGCCGAAGCCCTGCATCGCTCGCAGTCCTCGGTGAGCTACACCGTGGCGCGCATGCAGGAGCAACTGGGCGTGCCGCTGCTACGCATCGACGGGCGCAAGGCGGTACTGACCGAGGCCGGCAGCGTGCTGCTGCGTCGCTCGCGGCACCTGGTCAAACAGGCCAGCCAGCTCGAAGACCTGGCTCACCACATGGAACAGGGCTGGGAGGCCGAAGTGCGCCTGGTGGTCGACGCCGCCTACCCCAGCGCCCGGCTGGTGCGCGCACTGAGCGCGTTCATGCCGCAGAGCCGCGGCTGCCGTGTGCGCCTGCGTGAAGAAGTGCTGTCCGGGGTCGAGGAAGTACTGCACGAAGGCATCGCCGACCTTGCCATCAGCAGCTTCAACATTCCCGGCTACCTGGGCGCCGAGCTGAGCGCGGTGGAGTTCGTCGCCGTCGCCCACCCCGAGCACAGCCTGCATCGCCTGGGCCGAGAGATCACGTTCCAGGACCTGGAAAGCCAGTTGCAGGTGGTGATCCGCGACTCCGGCCGCAGCCAGCCACGCGACGTCGGCTGGCTGGGTGCCGAACAGCGCTGGACCGTCGGCAGCCTGGGCACCGCGGCGACCTTCGTCGGCAGCGGCCTGGGCTTTGCCTGGCTGCCCCGGCACATGATCGAACGCGAACTGCGCGAGGGCCTGCTAAAGCCTCTGCCGCTCGATCAGGGTGGCAGTCGACACCCGCTGTTCTACCTTTACTCGAGCAAGGAAAAGACCTTGGGTCCGGCCACGCAGATCCTCATCGAGCTGCTGCGCAATTTCGACACCGCGCCACTGGACGTGCCCTTCGCAGCCCCCCCGCAAGCCTGAGAGGACCGCGCCCATGGCCTGTTTCGAACGTGACGGATGCCTGCTGCACTATGAGGAACATGGCCAGGGCGAGCCTCTGGTACTGCTGCACGGGCTCGGTTCGAGCAGCCAGGACTGGGAGCTGCAGGTCCCGGAGCTGAGCCGTCACTATCGGGTGATCCTGATGGACATTCGCGGCCACGGCCAGTCGGCCAAGCCTCGCCACGGCTACCAGATCAAGACCTTCAGCGAAGACTTGCTGGCCCTGCTCGACCATCTGGACACCGGCCCGGTGCACTTTGTGGGCTTGTCCATGGGCGGCATGGTCGGTTTCCAGTTTGCCGTCGACCATCCGCACAGGCTGCGCAGCCTGTGCATCGTCAACAGCGCCCCCGAGGTCAAGCGCCACAACCTCGAACACTGGATCTGGTGGGCCAAGCGCTGGAGCCTGGCACGCCTGCTCAGCGTCGAGACGGTCGGCCAGGGCCTGGCCGCGCGGCTGTTCCCCAAACCCGAGCAAGGCGAACTGCGCCGCAAGATGGCCGAGCGCTGGGCGCGCAACGACAAGCGCGCTTACCTCAAGAGCTTCGACGCCATCGTCGACTGGGGTGTGCAGGAACGCATCGGGCAGATCCCGTGTCCGACACTGGTGATCGCCGCCGACCACGATTACACCCCGATACAACAGAAAGCGCGCTACGTTGCCCTGATGCCCCATGCGACACTGGCGGTCATCGAGGATTCGCGGCACGCTACGCCCCTGGACCAACCCGAGGTCTTCAACCAGACCCTGCTGCGTTTCCTCGCAGCCGCATCCACCTCTCAAGGATCATTGAGCCCATGCTGAAGAAACTCCTGCTGACCGCCTGCTCGTTCGCCTTCGCTGCCAGCGTCATGGCGTCCGACAAGACCCCTCACGTGCTGCTGACTACCAGCTTCGGCGATGTCGAGATCGAACTGAACGCCGAAAAAGCCCCCATCAGTACGAAGAACTTCCTGGAGTACGTCGACAGCGGTTTCTATAACAATACGATCTTCCACCGCGTGATCCCGGGCTTCATGGTCCAGGGCGGCGGCTTCACCGACCAGATGGTACAGAAGAGCACCAAGGATCCGATTCGCAACGAAGCCAGCAACGGCCTGCAGAACACGCGCGGCACGCTGTCGATGGCCCGCACCTCGGATCCGAATTCGGCCACCAGCCAGTTCTTCATCAACGTGGCCGACAACGACTTCCTCAACCCTGGTCGTGACCGCGGCTACGCCGTGTTCGGCAAGGTGACCAAGGGCATGGAGGTGGTCGACCAGATCGTCAACTCCCCCACCACCGTCAAGAAAGGCATGCGCGATGTACCGGCCGATCCGGTCTACATCAAGTCGGCCAAACGTATCGATTGATCGCGGGTCTCACAGGATGTGACGCCGCCCGCGAGCGGGATCAACAGGAGTTTCCATGCTGTACCGTCGCTTCGAACAACTGATCGACATCTTCCGTGAGGCGCCCAGCGAGGCGCCGCCGAGCACGGTCTGGCCGTTCTACCTGTACTACTTGCACCAGGTCTGGCCGAGCTTTCTCGCCTTGCTGGTGGTCGGCCTGGTCGCCTCGCTGATCGAGGTGGCCTTGTTCAGCTACCTGAGCCGGATCATCGACCTGGCCCAGGGCACGCCCAACGTCAACTTCTTCAGTGAGCACAGCGGCGAGCTGATCTGGATGCTGGTGGTGGTCCTGTTGCTGCGGCCGGTGTTCTTCGGCCTGCACGACCTGCTGGTGCACCAGACCATCAACCCGGGGATGACCAGCCTGATCCGCTGGCAGAACCACACCTATGTGCTCAAGCAGAGCCTGAACTTCTTCCAAAGCGACTTCGCCGGGCGCATCGCCCAGCGCATCATGCAGACCGGCAACTCGCTGCGCGACTCGGCGGTGCAGGCGGTGGATGCGCTGTGGCACGTGCTGATCTACGCGATCAGCTCGCTGGTGCTGTTTGCCGAGGCCGACTGGCGCCTGATGATTCCGCTGCTGGTCTGGATCGTCGGCTATATCGCCGCGCTCTACTACTTCGTGCCGCGGGTCAAGGAACGCTCGGTGGTGTCCTCGGACGCACGCTCCAAACTGATGGGGCGGATCGTCGATGGCTACACCAACATCGCCACCCTCAAGCTGTTCGCCCACACGGACTACGAACAGCAGTACGCCCGCGAGGCGATCAGCGAACAGACCGAGAAGACGCAACTGGCCTCACGCGTCATCACCAGTATGGATGTGGTGATCACCACCCTCAACGGCCTGCTGGTGGTCGCCACCACCGGCCTTGCCCTGTGGCTCTGGAGCCAGTCGCTGATCAGCGTCGGCGCCATTGCCCTGGCCACGGGCCTGGTGATCCGTATCGTCAACATGTCCGGCTGGATCATGTGGGTGGTCAATGGCATCTTCGAAAACATCGGCATGGTCCAGGATGGCCTGCAGACCATTGCCCAGCCGGTCTCGGTCACCGACACACCCAATGCCCCGGCATTGAAGGTCAGCCGTGGCGGCGTACGTTTCGACGATGTCGACTTCCACTACGGCAAGGGTGGCAAGGTCATCGATGGGCTGAACCTGGATATTCGCCCGGGCGAGAAGATCGGCCTGATCGGCCCGTCCGGTGCGGGCAAGTCCACGCTCGTCAACCTGCTGCTGCGCCTGTACGACGTGCAGGGCGGGCGCATCCTCATCGATGGTCAGGATATCGCCCAGGTCAACCAGGCCAGCCTGCGTGCGCAGATCGGCATGATCACCCAGGACACCTCGCTGCTGCACCGCTCGATCCGCGACAACCTGCTGTATGGCCGGCCGGACGCGAGCGACGAGGAAGTCTGGGAGGCCGTGCGCCGCGCCCGGGCCGACGAGTTCATCCCGCAGTTGTCCGACGCCCAGGGCCGCACCGGCTTCGACGCCCATGTAGGCGAGCGCGGGGTCAAGCTCTCCGGCGGCCAGCGCCAGCGCATCGCCATTGCCCGCGTGCTGTTGAAGAATGCGCCGATCCTGATCATGGATGAAGCGACCTCGGCGCTGGACTCGGAAGTCGAGGCAGCGATCCAGGAGAGCCTGGAAACCCTGATGCAGGGCAAGACCGTGATCGCCATCGCCCACCGCCTGTCGACCATCGCCCGGATGGACCGCCTGGTGGTGCTGGAGAAGGGGCGTATCGTCGAAAGCGGCAGCCACGCCGAGCTGCTGGCCCAGCAAGGGCTGTATGCGCGGTTGTGGCATCACCAGACCGGCGGGTTCGTCGGGGTGGATTGAGGGGTTCTAACCGGCCAGGTAGCGCGTTGCACTGACGGACAGCGCGGTACCTGTGGGAGCGGGCTTGCCCCGCGATAGTGCCGGCACAGACCCCACTCAACCCCGCCGATACGGCAGCATCTCCCGTGCCTGCTCGGCATACGCCCTCACCCCGTCTCGCTCCTGAGCCAGAAACTCATCCACCGCCCGCCGCAGCCCAGCATGGCGCAAGTAGTGCCACGAACGCGTCAGCACTGGCTCGAACCCGCGGATCAGCTTGTGCTCCCCCTGGGCACCGGCGTCGAACCGCTGCAGCCCCTCGGCAATCGCGTAGTCCATGCCCTGGTAGAAGCAGGTCTCGAAATGCAGGCGGTCGAATTCGTCCAGGCAGCCCCAGTAGCGACCGTAGAAACTGTCGCCCCCGACCAGGCTCAAGGCCATGGCCACGTCGCGGCCGTTCTGCCGTGCGACCACCACCCGCAGCGCCTCGGGCATGCGCTCGGCCAGCAGGCTGAAGAACTCACGGGTCAGGTAGGGCGCACGTCGTCGCACCGCATAGGTGTTGGCATAGCAGCGGTAGACGAAATCCCAGCGCGCCTGGTCCAGCTCATCGCCGCGCAGCCACTGGAAGTCGATGCCCTGTCCGGTCACCTGCTCGCGCTCCTTGCGCATCTGCTTGCGCTTGCGCGAGCTGAGGGTGTCGAGAAAGTCCTGAAAATCCCGATAACCACGGTTGCGCCAGTGGAACTGGCAGCCCAGGCGCTCCATCCAGCCCGGCTGGCCGAGCATCTGCTCGTCCAGGCTGCTGTCGGTGAAGTTGATGTGCGCACCGGACAGTTCACCCTTGACCAGGTACTCCGGCAATGCCTGCAGCAACAGCAGGGCGTCGGCAGGGTCTGCGCTCAGCAGGCGCGGCCCACTGACCGGGCTGAACGGCACCGCCCCGAGCAGCTTGGGGTAATAGGCGATACCCGCACGCTCACAGGCATCGGCCCAGCCGTGGTCGAACACGTACTCACCGAACGAATGCCATTTGCGGTACGCCGGCAGCAACGCCCGCACCTCGCCGTCACGCTCCAGCACCAGGTGCTCGGCGGCCCAGCCGGTCTGGCGGCTGACGCTGCCGCTGTCCTCCAGCGCACTGAGAAAGGCATGGCTCAAGAACGGCTGGCCGGCGGGCACGAGCGCGTCCCAGGACAGTGCCGGAAGGTCACGCAGGTGGGCAAGACTGTAGAGGCTGGTCACGACTTCGGCTCCCTGAACACAGGTCGCCAGTATCGCCAAAGGCGCCGGTTCGCTCAAATGACGACGACCGTTCTTATAACCAAGTGAGTAATTACTTAACAGCAGTGCCACTAAATAGACATTATTCTGTAATCCCCCCTCGCAATACTTGCGCCTGTTTTTCGGATGCCGAGAACCTGTCTAGTCAGGCCTTTTCCGGAGACATGCCAACTTGGGGGTGGGCGCACACAAGCCTCCCCACACTTTTCCAATAGGGAGAACCTTATGCGTCTTGTTTCTACACTTACCGGAGTTAGCCTCACCGGCATGATGCTGGCCCTGAGCGCCCCGGCCAGTGCTGCAGTCGACGCCAAGCTGCTCGAAATGCTCCGCGCCAACGGCTCGATCAACCAGGCGCAGTACAGCGAACTGCAGGCCGATCTGGCAAAAGAAACCAAGGAAAAGGCCGACCAGAAGGCACAGTCCGAACGCCTGAGCTCCTTCGAACAGAAAGTGGCATGGGCCGCCAAGACCCAGATCAAGGGTGACGTGCGCCTGCGTTACGAAGACGTCAACGTCGACAACCCACGCAGCGGCAGCGGCAACCAGGACCGCGAACGCGTCCGTGCCCGCGTCGGCTTCTACAGCGAAATCAACCCGCAGGTTGACGCTGGCGTGCGTATCGCCACCGGCAGCAGCGCCGATGGCCGCTCGACCAACCAGAGTCTGGACAACTACTTCGAGAAGAAATCGCTGTGGGTCGACCTGGCCTACCTCGACTGGCACCCGACCGCCATCCCGAACCTGCACCTGATCGGCGGCAAGATGCAGCAGCCTTGGGTGAGCATGGGCGACATCATCTGGGATAGTGACCTGAACCCGGAAGGTGTGGCTGTTACCTACAAGACCAACCTGGGCGGCGCCGAGCTGTTCGGCAGCGCCGGTCAGTACACCCTCAAGGACAACGTCGACGGCGACGGCGTGCAGTTCAAGCACGACGCCCAGCTGTACCACGGCCAGTTGGGTGCCCGCTTCGCACCGGCTGATACCCTCAAGGTCACCGTTGGCGGCAGCATCTACGGCTACGACAACGACAAGGAATCTGCCGCCCTGCGTCAGTTCGGCAACACCACCAACGAATTCAACCTGGTGGAAGGCTTCGGTCAGATCGACTTCACCGGCTTCGCCATCCCGCTGGCAGCCTACGGTCAGTACGTGAAGAACACCGAAAGCACCGACGGCGAAGACAAGGCCTGGCTGGCTGGTGTGAAGACCAAGCTCGGCGCCTGGAGCCTGGACTACAACTACCGCGACGTGCAGCGCAACGCTGTGGTCAGCGCCTTCACCGACTCCGACTTCGGTAACGGCTTCACCGGTAACCGTGGTCACAAGTTCAAGGTCGGTTACGAAATCGACAAGAACTTCGCTGTCGGCGCGGCTTACCTGATGGCCAAGACCGACCGTTCGCAGCTGCCGAACACCGACGCGGACGTCGACACCCTGCAGGTCGACCTGGAAGCCAAGTTCTAAAAGAACGCTCCCCTGCGTAGCTCAGCGGGAAGTGCCGACCCCATCCGGCGCTTCCCGCTTTTTTTCGTCTGCTGAAAATACAACGGCCTTTTCGCGGGCAAGTCGCAGCGGCGAACCGCCGCTCCCACAGGTACACAACAGCTTGAGGGCAGTGGTGTATCTGTGGGAGCGGCGGTTCGCCGCTGCGACTTGCCCGCGAAAAGGCCGCCGCCGTTATCAGCGCTTGCGCAGAATCACACTGCCAATCGAATACCCCGCCCCGAACGAACTCAGCACCGCCAGCGAACCCTCGGCCAGGTCATCCTGGTACAGGTGGAAGGCAATCACCGAGCCGGCCGAACTGGTATTGGCATAACGGTCGAGAATCACCGGTGCCTCCTGCTCGCTCACCTCACGCCCCAGCAGTTTCTTGACGATCAGGTGGTTCATGCTCAGGTTGGCCTGGTGCAGCCAGAAGCGCTTGACGTCGGACGGCTGCAGGTCGTTCTCGGCCAAGTGCTTGCCGATCAGCTCGGCGACCATCGGGCAGACTTCCTTGAACACCTTGCGCCCTTCCTGCACGAACAGTTTGTCGCGGGTGCCTTCACCCTCCTCCGCCGCACGGTTGAGGAAGCCGAAGTTGTTGCGGATGTTGTTGGAGAACGAGGTCAGCAGCTTGGTGCTGACGATGTCGAACTGATGCTTCGAGGTGGCCTGGTCGGCGCGCTCGAGCAACACGGCAGTAGCGGCATCACCAAAGATGAAGTGGCTGTCGCGGTCACGGAAGTTCAGGTGCCCGGTGCAGATCTCCGGGTTGACCATCAGGATCGCCCGGGCCTGGCCGAGCTGGATGCTGTTGGCGGCGTTCTGGATGCCGAAGGTGGCCGAGGAGCAGGCCACGTTCATGTCGAAGCCGAAGCCCTGGATACCCAAGGCCTGCTGCACTTCGATAGCGATCGCAGGATAGGCGCGCTGCAGGTTGGAACAGGCGACGATCACCCCGTCGACGTCGGCAGCGGTACGACCGGCACGCTCCAGTGCCTGGCGGGCGGCGGCCACGGCCATTTCGCAAAGAATGGAGTACTCGTCGTTGGAGCGCTCCGGCAGGCGTGGCTTCATGCGCTGCGGGTCGAGGATGCCGGCCTTGTCCATGACGAAGCGGCTCTTGATGCCCGACGCCTTTTCGATGAACGCCGCGTCGGACAGCGGCGCCGGCTCGACCTCGCCACGCTCGATGGCGGCGGCGTTGTCTGCGTTGAACTGTTGCGACCAGGTGTTGAAGGATTCCACCAGTTCTTCGTTGGAGATGCTCTGGGCCGGGGTATACAGGCCGGTGCCGCTGATCACGACGTTATGCACGGTCGTTCCTCTGGTCTGTGGCCTGCGCCTGTCGGGCGTTGGCCGGGATGGGCTGTGATTAATGGCACTTTAGTGCCAACTTGAGATCGTCAGCGAGGGCTGCGCCCTCGATCGCGGGGCAAGCCCGCTCCCACAAAGTGAGAGCGCGGTTGTCATGCGATGGGCCGCAACGCGGCCCAAATTGCACCAATATTGCCACAATTCAGGGAATTTAGGCTTCCACCAAACTCCACTGCTTGCTTAATCGCTTATCGGAAACCGCCACTTTCGTCCCCAACTGCTGCGCGAACAGCGACACCCGGTACTCCTCCAGCAACCAGCGATACAGGGTCAGCTCGGCGTCACGCTTGCCCTCCTGGGCATGCTTGTCGGCGCGGGTCTTGTACTGTGTCCACAGGTTGCCCAGCTCGCCGCTCCAGACCCGGTCCTTCTGCACCTGCGAGCCCAGCTTCTCCAAACGTAGCTCGATGGCCTTCAGATAGCGCGGCAGTTCCTTGAACCACTGCGCCGGCGTCTCGCGCACGAAGCCTGGGTAGACCAGGTTGCCCAGTTGCTGCTTGATATCGTTCAGCGCCACGGCCTGGCTCAGGTCGATCTTGCCCTTGAAGCGCTTCTGCAGGCCATGCCACAGCTTGAGCACTTCCAGGGTCTGGCGTGCCAGCCGCTCGGCATGCTCGGCCCAGTCGCCACGCTTGCGTTCGGCGAGCGAGGCCAGTGCGGCGCCGTCGCGCGGCAGTGGCGTCTCGCCTTCGAGCACACAGCTGTCGAGGCTGGCCAGCAGGATATCCTCGACCAGCGACTCGACCCGGCCCAGCTCGCGGTACAGCAGCCCCAGCTCTGTCAGCCCCGGCAGCTTGCCGCGCAGGAACTTGGCAGGCTCGGCCAGCTGTTGCAGCAACAGGCGCTGCAGCGCGCGGCGGTGCTGGAATTCGGCTTCGGCCTGGGTCGAGAAACGCCCCTCGCGCACCGCGCCGTTGTCTTCCACCAGTGCCGGGTAGACCGTCAGCGACAGGCCGGCAATCTTCTGCTGGGCAGTCTGCGCCACCTGGGCGAAGGCCTTGGCCTGCACCGGCTGTTCGGTCTTCTCGCTACGTGGCAACGCCAGGGCGGCCTGGCTGGCGGCGGCGAAACGCGCGGTCAGCTCAGCCAGGTCGCGGCCTTCGCCGAGGAACTTGCCCTGGCCGTCGACCACCTCGATGTTCATGCGCAGGTGCCCTTCGACCTGGCCGGCCGATTCGGCCCACGCCTCGTCGGACACCCGCGCCCCGGTCATGCGCAACAGCTCCTGGCCCAGGGCCTGCGGCAAGGCACCTTGGCCGAAGCTCATGCGCGACAATGCCGCCTTGACGAAGTCCGGCACCGGCACGAAGTTCTTGCGCAAGGCCTTAGGCAGGTTGCGCACCAGGGCCACGCACTTGGCCTCCAGCAACCCCGGCACCAACCACTCCAGGCGTTCGCCCGGCAGGTTCGGCAGCAGGGGCGCAGGCACCCGCACGGTGACACCGTCACGCGGGTGATTGGGTTCGAAGTGATAGCTCAGCGGCAGGCGCAGGTCGCCCACCTGCAGATGGTCCGGGTACTGCGCGGCGGTGACTTCGCTGGCCTCACGAGCGAGCACGTCCTCTTCGCGCATGATCAGCAGGTTGGCGTCCTTCTGGCTGTTCATCCGGTACCAGCTGTCGAAGGTCGCGGTCTGGTGGATCTCTTCGGGCAGGCGCGCCTCGTAGAACGCGTACAGTGTCTCTTCGTCGGCCAGGATGTCACGACGGCGGGCCTTGGCTTCCAGCTCGTCGAGCTGCTCGAGCAGGCGCTTGTTGGCCGACAGGCACTTGGCCCTGGACTGGATCTCGCCACCGACCAGCCCCTCGCGGATGAACAGCTCGCGCGAGGTCACCGGATCGATCGGACCGAAGTGCACCGGGCGACGACCGACCAATATCAAGCCATAAAGCGTGATCTGCTCATAGGCGACCACCTGACCGCGCTTCTTCTCCCAGTGCGGCTCGAAATGGTTCTTCTTGATCAGATGCCCGGCCAGCGGCTCGATCCAGTCCGGCTCAATCTTGGCGACCATGCGCGCATACAGCTTGGTGGTTTCCACCAGCTCGGCGGCCATCACCCACTGCGGGCGCTTGCGGCCGATGCCGGACGAGGGGTGCACCCAGAAGCGCCGCTGACGCGCGCCCTGGTAATCACCCTCTTCGGTCTTGTGGCCGATCTGGCTGAGCAGACCACTGAGGATCGCCTTGTGCATCCGCTGGTAGTCGGAGGCTTCCTTGTTCACCGCCAACTGCAGGTCGCGGCAGATCAGCGACAGCTGGCGGTGCGCATCACGCCACTCGCGCAGGCGCAGGTAGTTGAGGAACTGCTTGCGGCACCAGTTGCGCAGCGGGTTGGCGGTCAACGCCTGGCGCTGTTCCTCGAAGCCGCGCCACAGGTTGACCAGCGCGGCGAAGTCCGAATCGACATCCTTCCACTGCGCGTGCGCCTGGTCAGCGGCCTGCTGGCGCTCTGGCGGTCGCTCGCGCGGGTCCTGTACCGACAGCGCACTGGCGACGATCAGCACTTCCTGCAGGCTGCCCTGGCGGGCACCTTCGAGCAGCATGCGGCCCAGCCGCGGGTCGATCGGCAGGCGCGCCAACTGGCGGCCCAGCGGCGTGAGCTGGTTCTCGCGGTTGACCGCCGAGAGCTCCTGCAACAGGTTGAAGCCGTCGCTGATGGCCTTGCCATCCGGCGGCTCGATGAACGGAAACGCGTCGATCTCGCCCAGGCGCAGGTGCAGCATCTGCAGGATCACCGCCGCCAGGTTGGTGCGCAGGATCTCAGGGTCGGTGAAGGCCGGGCGGCCGTTGAAATCATCCTCGCTGTAGAGACGGATGCAGATCCCCGGCTCGACCCGCCCGCAACGGCCTTTACGCTGGTTGGCGCTGGCCTGCGACACCGCCTCGATGGGCAGGCGCTGGACCTTGGCGCGGTAGCTGTAGCGGCTGATGCGCGCGGTGCCGCTGTCGATCACGTAGCGGATGCCCGGCACGGTCAGCGAGGTTTCGGCGACGTTGGTCGCCAGTACCACGCGCCGGCCACTGTGGGACTGGAAGATCTTCTGCTGCTCGGCCGGGGTCAGGCGCGCGTACAGCGGCAGGATTTCGGTGTGGCGCAGTTGTGCCTTGCGCAGGATTTCGGCGGCATCGCGAATCTCGCGCTCGCCGGGCAGGAACACCAGCACATCGCCCGGGCCCTTGCCCTGGCTGCGCTCGTGCTGGGCGATTTCATCCAGCGTGGCGAGGATCGCCTGATCGACGGTGAGGTCATCCTCGACTTGGTTACCCTCCTCGTCCTGCTCGCTGGTCAGCGGGCGGTACCAGGTGTCAACCGGGTAGGTGCGGCCGGACACCTCGATGATCGGCGCGCCATCGAAGTGCTTGGAGAAGCGCTCCAGGTCGATGGTCGCCGAGGTGATGATCAGCTTGAGGTCAGGGCGCCGGTGTAGCAGGGTCTTGAGGTAGCCGAGCAGGAAGTCGATGTTCAGGCTGCGCTCGTGGGCTTCGTCGACGATGATCGTGTCGTAGCGCTCGAGGAAGCGGTCGTGCTGGGTTTCGGCCAGCAGGATACCGTCGGTCATCAGCTTGACCAGGGTGTTCGAGTCGCTCTGGTCCTCGAAACGCACCTGGTAACCGACGAGCGCCCCAAGCGGTGTGCCGAGCTCCTCGGCAACCCGCGCCGCCACACTGCGCGCGGCGATCCGGCGTGGCTGGGTATGGGCGATCAGGCCATGACTGCCGCGGCCCAGTTCCAGGCAGATCTTCGGCAACTGGGTGGTCTTGCCCGAGCCGGTTTCGCCGGCGATCACCAGCACCTGATGCTCGGACAGGGCCTTCTTGATCTCGTCGCGCTTGGCGGCGATGGGCAGGTTGTCGTCGTAGCGGATGCTCGGCACGCTCTGCTGGCGCGCGGTGACCTGGGCACAGGACGCCTGGACCTTCTCCACCCACTGCGCCAGCTTGCCCTCGTCGGGGCGCTTGCGCAGCTCGTGCAGTTGCCGCCGCAGGCGATGGCGGTCGGCGATCATGGCGTGGTCGAGGTTTTGCAGCAGTTTGTCGATGGCGTGGTCAGTCATGGGGCTTTCTGATGATGCAGGTGAGCCTGCTTTTGCATGATCGGCATTCGTGGGGATGGGCGATTGTCGCAGATTTGTGGGTTCTCTGCTGCCTGTACCGGCCCCTTCGCGGGCAAGCCCGCTCCTACGCAAGAGCAGCCCGTGCAGGAGTGGGTCTATGCCGCGACAGAGCCGAGCGGATCAACACAATGTTTAGCCAAAACCGATCTGAACATCACCACTCACCACTTTAATCAACCTTACCCATCATGTGAGTATCCAGGGCATGATTCCCGACCCGATCACCACGCCCCCGCTATCACGCCCTTCGCTGCCGAAGGTCAGGGCCCGCGCCGGTGAAAATCCGTTGGTCCACATCATCCTCGCCTTCTGGGCCCTGTGGCACTGCCGCCATGCTCGCCCGCCGGATACCTCGCTCGCTGTCCATTGACGCCTACCGCAGCCCTGCGGCTGCCTGAATCCGTCCGACACACCGCGTCAACCCGCGGTGGTCTTGTGCGCCCCTGAACGACAGGGGCGCGAGCGAGCCTCCATGCACTTTGCCAACCCCGAGCAAGCCCGCGGCTTTCTGGCCGAAAACCCCGATATCGACCTGATCGAACTGTTCATCCTCGACGCCAACGGCGTGCCGCGCGGCAAGCTGCTGCACCGTGACGAGCTGATGGCGGTGTATGAAAGCGGCCGGCCGCTGCCCAGCACCATCCTTGGCCTGACCCTCAATGGCGACGATGTGGAAAACTCGGGCCTGGTCTGGGATGTCGGCGACATCGACTGTCGCGCCTATCCCCTGGATGGCAGCCTGGTGCGCCTGCCCTGGCGCCGGGTGCCGACCGCCGCGGTGCAGGTCAGCATGCACCCCAGCGAAGGCCTGCCCGCCAGCATTGCCGACCCACGCCATGTCCTGCTGCGCACCATCGAGGCCCTGAAGGCCGACGGTTATCACCCGGTGATGGCCTGCGAGCTGGAGTTCTACCTGCTCGACCAGCAGCGCGATGCCCAGGGCCGCCCGCAACCGGCGCTCGACAGCGACGGCGGCCGGCCACGCAGCACACAGGTCTACGGCCTGCGTGAACTGGAACAGATCGAACCCTTCCTCGCCGACCTGTATGCCGCCTGCAAGGCCCAGGGCATTCCGGCGCGCACGGCGATTTCCGAATACGCACCCGGCCAGGTGGAAATCACCCTGGAGCACGGCGATGCGCTGGCAGCGATGGACCAGGCCGTGCGCTACAAGCGCCTGGTCAAGGGCGTGGCCCACGCCCACGGCATGCAGGCCTGCTTCATGGCCAAGCCCTTCGCGCAGATTGCCGGCACCGGCATGCATATGCACCTGAGCCTGGCTGACAGCGAAGGCCGCAACCTGTTCGCCAGCGAGGACCCGGCCGGCACGCCGCTGCTGCGCCAGGCCGTGGCCGGCATGCTGCGCCACCTGCGCGATTCGCTGCTGCTGTTCTGCCCCAACGCCAACTCGTTCCGCCGCTTCCAGGCCAACAGCTATGCGCCGCTGGCGCCGACCTGGGGTGTCGACAACCGCACCGTGAGCCTGCGCGTGCCCGGCGGCCCTGCCCCCAGCCGGCACATCGAGCACCGTATCTGCGGCGCCGATGCCAACCCTTATCTGGCTGCCGCGGCCATTCTCGCCGCCACGCACCAAGGCATTCGCGAACAACTGGACCCCGGTGCGCCGGTCGAGGGCAACGGCTATGCCCAGGCCACCGAGCACCTGCCCACCGACTGGCTCACCGCCCTCGATGCACTGGAGCACTCGGCCTGGGCGCGCGAAGCGCTGGGAGATGCCTTCCTCGGGGTATACCTGAAAGTCAAACGCGCCGAATACCGCCAGTTCATGGCCGAAGTCAGCGAACAGGACTGGCGCTGGTACCTGCACCAGGCCTGAGCCCTACCCTATTCAGAACAAGGAACACCCCATGAACGCAGCACTGAACAACGGCCCGGCCCAGCGCGCACCGTCCTACTACAGCGCCACCCTCAACGACAGGACCGAGTACCCGACGCTCGAGGGCAGCGAGCAGGTAGACGTGGCGATCATCGGTGGCGGCTTCACCGGTGTCGCCACCGCCGTGGAGCTGGCCGAGCGCGGCCTGAAGGTCGCCATCGTCGAGACCAACCGCATCGGCTGGGGCGCCAGCGGGCGCAATGGTGGGCAAGTGACCGGCAGCCTGTCCGGCGACGAGGCCATGCGCACGCAGATGCGCGATCGGCTCGGCAGCGAAGTGGATGATTTCATCTGGCACCTGCGCTGGCGCGGGCACCAGATCATCGAGCAGCGCGTGGCGCGCTACGGCATCCAGTGCGATCTCAAGCGCGGCCACCTGCATGCCGCGATGAAGCCGTCGCATATGGAGGAACTGCGCGCCCTCGAAGTCGAGGCCCAGCGCCGTGGGATGGGCGACCAGGTACAGCTGCTCGACCGCCAGGGCATCTCGCGCCACCTGCAGAGCCCGCTGTATCTCGGGGCGCTGAAGAACACGCGCAACCTGCACCTGCATCCACTCAACCTGTGCCTGGGCGAGGCGCGGGCTGCGCACAGCCTCGGCGCGCTGATCTTCGAGAATTCAGAAGTGCTGGATATCGTCCACGGTCCGCGCCCGGCGGTGGTCACTGCCAACGGCCGGATCGAGGCGCGCCAGGTATTGCTGGCGGGCGATGTGTACCACAAGCTCGAACAGCGCCAGCTCAAGGGCAAGATTTTCCCGGCCATGGGCGGCATCGTGACCACCGCGCCCCTGGGCGAGCTGGCCGAGCAGATCAACCCCGAGGACCTGGCGGTGTACGACTGTCGCTTCGTGCTCGACTACTACCGCCTGACCGCCGATAAGCGCCTGCTGTTCGGAGGTGGCGCCAACTATTCGGGGCGTGATTCGCGGGACATCGAAGCCGAGCTGCGCCCCTGCATCGAGCGCACCTTCCCGGCGCTCAAGGGCGTGCCGATCGAATTCAAGTGGAGCTGCGCCATGGGCATCGTGGTCAACCGCATCCCGCAGCTGGGCAAGCTGTCGGACAATGTCTGGTACTGCCAGGGTTACTCCGGGCATGGCATCGCGACCAGCCACATCATGGGCGAGATCATGGCCGAGGCGTTGACCGGGACGCTGGAGAAGTTCGACACCTTTGCCGCGTGCAAGCACATCAAGGTGCCGATGGGGGATTTGCTGGGCAATCCGCTGCTGTCGGTGGGGATGTGGTACTACCAGATGCTGGAAAAGTTGCGCTGAAACCAAAACCGGCCCGTTCTTGCAGGAGCGGGCCGGTGTGAATCAGGCGATCTTCTTCAGCCCAAGCTTCTTCATTTCTTCGTCGCGCAGCTCACGACGCAGGATCTTGCCGACGTTGGTGGTCGGCAGGGCATCGCGGAACTCGATGAAACGCGGCACCTTGTAGCCGGTGACGTTGGCACGCATGTGCTCCATCACCTGCTCCTTGGTCAGCGTGACACCTGGCTTGGCGACGATGAACATCTTGATCACCTCGCCCGACTTCTCGTCAGGCACGCCGATCGCGGCACATTGCAGCACGCCCGGCAGGGAAACCAGCACGTCTTCCAGCTCGTTGGGGTACACGTTGAAGCCCGAGACCAGGATCATGTCCTTCTTGCGGTCGACGATGCGCATGTAGCCGTCGGGCTGAATCACCGCGATGTCACCGGTCTTCAGCCAGCCTTCGCTGTCGAGGATCTCGGCGGTGGCGTCTTCGCGCTGCCAGTAGCCCTTCATCACCTGCGGGCCCTTGATGCACAGCTCACCGACTTCTCCCAGCGGCAGTTCCTGGCCGCTGTCGTCGATGACCTTGCACAGGGTGGACGGCACCGGAATGCCGATGGTGCCGATCTGGTTGGCTTCGGACGGGTTGACCGCCGCCACCGGGCTGGTCTCGGTCATGCCGTAGCCTTCGCAGATGGCGCAGCCGGTGACCGCCTTCCAGCGTTCGGCCACGCTCAGTTGTAGGGCCATGCCGCCAGAAAGCGTGACCTTCAGCGCCGAGAAGTCCAGGCTGCGGAAGGTTTCGTTGTTGCACAGGGCGACGAACAGGGTGTTCAGCCCGACGAAGCCGCTGAACTTCCACTTGCCCAGCTCCTTGACCATCGCCGGCAGGTCGCGCGGGTTGCTGATCAGCACGTTGTGGTTACCGATCAGCATCATCGCCATGCAATGGAAGGTGAACGCGTAGATGTGGTACAGCGGCAGCGGCGTGATGATGATCTCGGAGCCTTCCTGCAGGTTCGAGCCCATCAGCGCGCGGCACTGCAGCATGTTGGAGACCAGGTTGCGGTGGGTCAGCATCGCGCCCTTGGCCACACCCGTAGTGCCGCCGGTGTATTGCAGCACAGCCACGTCATTGGCTTGCGGGCTGGCCTCGATGACCGGCTGGCCACGGCCCTTGGCCAGTGCATCGTTGAAGCGCACGGCCTGGGGCAGGCTGTAGGCCGGCACCATCTTCTTCACATACTTGATGACGCTGTTGATCAGCACGCGCTTGAGCGGCGGCAGCAGGTCGGCCACTTCGGTAACGATGACGTGCTTGACCTGGGTCTTGGGCAGGACCTTCTCGACCAAGTGCGCCATGTTGGCCAGGCACACCACGGCCTTGGCACCGGAATCGGTGAACTGATGCTCCAGCTCACGCGCGGTATACAGCGGGTTGGTGTTGACCACGACCAGGCCGGCGCGCATGGCACCGAACACGGCGACGGGATATTGCAGTACATTGGGCAGTTGCACGGCGATGCGATCGCCGGGCTTGAGGTCGGTGTGCTGTTGCAGCCAGGCCGCGAAAGCGCCGGACAGGGTGTACAGCTCGCCGTAGGTAAGGGTCTTGCCGAGGTTGCTGAACGCCGGTTTGTCGGCGAAGCGCTGGCAGGATTGCTTCAGTACGGCCTGGATGTTGGGGAATTCGTCAGGATTGATTTCCGCCGTAATTCCGGCTGGGTATTTATCCTTCCAAAAATGTTCGATCATGGAAGCCCACTCCTTTAGCAACAGCGAATTCTTCACGCGTCGATGCGTTTATTATTGATATGAGATGAAGGGATTCATTGCAAACCGCATCATCTGAAAGCGCGCCGAGAGTAACAGCTTTGCCTGGGGTCGCCTAGAGGGCTTCGCAAGCCTCAAGAGTAACCAAAGTGACTCAATGAACTCTATGAGTCATTTCTAGAGTATTTAATCAAAATGTCGCATTGCGGTGCGTGCTGCAGCCGACTCGGTCGCTGTAGGAGCGGGCTTGTCCCGCGATCGGGCGCGAAGCGGCCGCAAGCCAGGCAGTCGAGATCGTCCTGATAAATCTCGGTGCCAGGTTCTACGGCCGCTTCGCGCCCGATCGCGGGACAAGTCGGCACGCCGAACCGCCGCTCCCACAGGGGATTGGGCTGGACTTTAAATTCTGAGCAAGACAATTGCTCCCACACATGCGCTGGATTTCAGGCGATGTCGCGCAACTCCCGACGCAGGATCTTGCCTACCGGCGTCATGGGCAGTGAATCGCGCAGCACGATGTGCTTGGGCACCTTGTAGCCGGTGAAGTTGGCCTTGCAGAAGGTCTTGAGCTCCTCGACGCTGACACCGCCCGCCCGAGGAACCACGAACAGTTTTACCGCTTCGCCGGAGCGTTCGTCGGGCACGCCGATCACCGCGCAACTGGCCACCTGCGGGTGGCCCATGACCACGTCCTCGATCTCGTTGGGATACACGTTGAAGCCCGAGACGATGATCATGTCCTTCTTGCGATCGACGATGCGGGTGAAGCCGTCCGGGTCGATCACCGCGATGTCGCCGGTCTTGAACCAGCCGTCGGCATCCAGCGCCTGGGCTGTCGCCTCCGGCTGCTGCCAATAGCCCTTCATGACCTGCGGCCCCTTGATGCACAGCTCGCCGCGTTCGCCCAGCGGCATTTCGTTGCCGTCGTCGTCGATGACCTTGAATGCAGTCCCGACCACCGGGATGCCCACCGTACCCAGCCGCGCCAGTTGCCCGTAGGGGTTGGTGCTGGCCACCGGGGAGGTTTCGGTCAGGCCGTAACCCTCGACGATGCGACAGCCAGTCAGGCTCTCCCAGCGCTCGGCGGTGGCCTTGACCAACGCCGTGCCGCCCGAGTTGGTGACCTTCAGCGCCGAGAAATCCAGCGACTTGAAGCCCGGGTTGTCCATCAACGCGACGAACAGTGTGTTCAGGCCCAGCAGCGCCGAGAAGCGCCACTTGCCCAGCTCCTTGATGAAGCCCGGAATGTCGCGCGGATTGGTGATCAGTACGTTGTGATTGCCCGTGACCATCATGCACATGCAGTTCGCAGTGAAGGCATAGATGTGATACAGCGGCAGCGGTGCGATCATCACCTCCTGCCCTTCCTTGATCAGCGGCTGGCCGTCGGGCCCGTGCTGGGCGAAGCAGGCCAGTACCTGCAGCATGTTGGCGACCAGGTTGCCGTGGGTGAGCATCGCGCCCTTGGCCAGCCCCGTGGTGCCGCCGGTGTATTGCAATACGGCGACATCCTCGAGCGTCTGCACCACCGGCTTGTGCGTGAGCTCACGGCCCTCGCGCAGTACCTGCTTGAACGACACGGCCTGGGGCAGGCGGTAGGCCGGCACCATCTTCTTCAGCTTGTCGACCACCGTGTTGACCAGCCAGCCCTTGGCGGCGGGCAGCAGGTCGCCCATCTTCGCCTCGATCAGGTATTCGATGCCGGTATCGGGCAGCACCGTCTGCACCCGCTGGCCGAACATGTTCAGGTACACCAGCGCACGGGCTCCGGAGTCATTGAACTGGTGGCGCATCTCGCGCTCGGTGTACAGCGGGTTGGTGTTGACCACGATCAACCCGGCGCGCATCGCACCGAATACGGCGATGGGGTATTGGAGGACATTGGGCATCTGCACGGCGATGCGATCACCGGGCTTGAGGTCGGTGTGCTGTTGCAGCCAGGCCGCAAAGGCCGCCGAATGGCGCTCCAGTTCGGCGTAACTGAGGGTGACACCGAGGTTGCTGAACGCCGGCCGGTCGGCGAAGCGTTTGCAGGAACGCTCGAACACCTCGACGACGGATTTGTAAGCAGTGATGTCTATGGTGGAAGGCACGCCCGCCGGGCGCTTGTCATTCCAGAAGTCGGCTTGCATTTATTGTTGTTCCTCAGCCTGAACCGTCCATGACCTGATTGCCCAGCGGCAAAAAGGCGTTCAGCCGACGTTAGCAGGTAAGCCGGAGGTGGCAAATACGCCAAGGGCTGCCATTAACATTGTGAATCTTATTTGTGCCCCTGCTGCAATCCTGGTCATTGTGCATACACTGAGCTCAATCCCGTGCACAAAGGATTTCCCATGCCCCACGACGCCTTCTGGCTACCCGCCAGCGAGCACTGCAGCCTGTACGTCCACCAGTGGCTGCCGCAGACGCCGGTCAAGGCCGTTGTGCTGCTGGCCCATGGCATGGCCGAGCACGCCGGGCGCTACCGGCGCCTGGGCCATGCGCTGAACGATGCCGGCTTTGCCCTGTTCGCCCCTGATCTGCGTGGCCACGGCCGCACCGCGGAGCTCGGTAGCCTCGGTCTGTTCGCCCATCAGCACGGCTGGAACACGGTGGTCAACGACCTGGGCCTGCTCAGCCAGCACATCGGCCAGCAGTTCCCCGGCACGCCGCTGTTCCTGTTCGGCCACAGCATGGGCAGCTACATCGCCCAGGCGTACCTGCTGCACCACAGTGGCAGCCTGCATGGGGCGGTGCTCAGCGGCTCGAACTTCCAGCCGCCTGCGCTCTATCGCGCAGCACGCCTGATCGCCCGCCTGGAGGCCTGGCGCCAGGGGGTGGAGGGCAAGAGCGCGTTGATCGACTGGCTGTCGTTCGGCTCGTTCAACAAGGCCTTCAAACCCAACCGCACGGCGTTCGACTGGCTCAGCCGCGACCCGGCCGAGGTCGACGCCTACATCGACGACCCGCTGTGCGGCTTTCGTTGCAGCAACCAGCTGTGGCTCGACCTGCTGCAAGGCCTGGCACAGATCAGCCAACCGCGCCATCTGGCGCAGATCGATCCGAACCTGCCGATGCTGGTGATCGGCGGCGAATGTGATCCGCTCAGCGCCGGCAAGCGTCTCACCCACCTGGCCAACGCCCTGCGCGCGACCGGCAATCGCCATGTACAATTGCGCGTCTACCCGCAGGCACGCCACGAAGTGCTCAACGAAACCAATCGCGACGAGGTCACCCACGACATCATTGCCTGGCTGGAGCAGGCACTGGCCCTTGGCCGCCCTGCCCGCAGCGAATGATGTGCACCGCCTCGTCCCTCCAAGGAAGCCCTGATGACCCAGGTCACCAACACGCCCTACGAAGCCCTCGAAGTCGGCCAGAAAGCCAGTTATGAAAAATCGGTGGAAGAACGCGACATCCAGCTGTTCGCCGCCATGTCCGGTGACCACAACCCGGTGCACCTGGACGCCGAGTTCGCGGCCAAGAGCATGTTCCGCGAGCGCATCGCCCACGGCATGTTCAGCGGTGCCCTGATCAGCGCCGCGGTCGCCTGCACCTTGCCAGGGCCCGGCACCATCTACCTGGGGCAGAAGATGAGCTTCCAGAAGCCGGTGAAGATTGGCGACACCCTGACCGTACGCCTGGAAATCCTCGAGAAGCTGCCCAAGTTCAAGGTGCGCATCGCCACCAACGTGTACAACCAGAACGACGAACTGGTAGTCGAGGGCGAGGCCGAGATCCTGGCGCCACGCAAGCAGCAGACAGTAGAGCTGGTATCGCCGCCGAACTTTGTCGCCGGCTGATCGAGCAGTATCCTGTCGCGGATCTACCCGCGACAGGGCTCCAACGCCCTCAGGCAGCGCTCGATATGCCGCCGCTCAGGTTCCTGGCGGGCCAGCGCCAGCGCCCTGCCCCACGCCTCCCGGGCCTGCTGCACATGCCCCAGCTGCCCATGTAGCTGAGCCCGGGCCGCATGGGCCAGATGGTAATCGAGCAACTCGCCGCGCCCCAGAATCGCCTCCACCACCGCCAGGCCCGTCGCCGGTCCGTCACGACTGGCCAGCGCCACTGCGCGGTTGAGTTCGATCACAGGTGACGGCCAGTGCCGCTGCAACACGTCATACAGGCCGACGATCTCTGCCCAGTCGGTGTCCTGGGCGCTGGCGGCCTCGGCATGCACCGCAGCAATCGCCGCCTGCACGCTGTAGGGCCCGATATCACGGCTACCCAGCGCATGACGCACGAGGGCGCACCCCTCGTCGATCTGTGCCTTGTCCCACAGGCTGCGGTCCTGCTGGTCGAGCAGCACCAACTCGCCTTCGCCATCGGTGCGCGCCTGCTGGCGCGAGGCCTGCAACAGCATCAACGCCAGCAGGCCGAACACCTCTGGATCCGGCAGCAATTGCGCCAGCAGCCGCCCCAGGCGAATCGCCTCGTCACACAGGTCGCGCTGCACCAGGTCTTCCCCCGCCGACGCCGAATAGCCTTCGTTGAACACCAGGTAAATCACCCGCAACACACTTTCCAGGCGCTCGGCCAGTTCGCCCATGGCGGGCACCTGGTAGGGAATCCGTGCATCGCGGATCTTGGCCTTGGCCCGCACGATGCGCTGGGCGATGGTCGAGGGCGACTGCAGGAACGCACGGGCGATCTGCTCGGTGGTCAGATCGCACACCTCACGCAGGGTCAAAGGCACCTGGGCATCGGCGGACAACGCCGGGTGACAACAGGTGAAGATCAAGCGCAAGCGGTCGTCAGCGAGCAGTTCCTCCTCGCTCGGATCCTGCGACGGGTCTTGGAGCTGCATGATCAGCACCGCCTGCGAACGATCGAAACGGGCGCGTCTGCGCAAGGCATCGATGGCCTTGAAGCGCCCGGCCGAGACCAGCCAGGCCCGGGGGTTATCCGGCATGCCGTCGCGCTGCCAACGTTCCACGGCAATGAAGAAGGCATCATGCAGGGCCTCCTCGGCCAGGTCGAAATCACCCAACAGGCGGATCAGGGTCGCCAGGATGCGCCGCGAGTCGCGCCGGTAGATAACCTCGACCTGGGTGCGCAGTTCATCACCCGTCATCGTGTTGCGGTCCGCGGCGTCATCTTGGCTGACCTCCCGTCATCAGGGTTGCAGTTCGCGCACCGGCCTCACTTCGACACTGCCGACCCGCGCCGCCGGAATGCCTTTGGCGATGTTCAGTGCCTCGTTGAGGTCACGGGCATCGACCAGGTAGAAGCCGGCCAGTTGCTCCTTGGTTTCGGCGAAGGGCCCGTCGGTCAGGCTCATCTTGCCAGCGCGCATGCGCACCGTAGTGGCGGTCTGCACCGGCTTGAGCGCCTCGGCCGCAAGCATCCGCCCGGAGCCGTGCAGCGACTCGGCGTAAGCCATGCACTCGGCGTCTTCGGGGCTGTCGGGCAGGCTGTGCAGCAGCCCCTCGTCACAATAGACCAGGCACAGGTATTTCATGATCGTCTCCAGCTGACGGGCGGTTCAGGGCTTGAGGTCGAAGCGAGCCTTCTGGGTTTCCATGTCGAACGGTGCCGACCAGTGCTCATGGATCACCTGCCAGCGCCCTGCACTACGACGATAGCCCACCGTGACGCGCATGAAGCCGCACTGGCTTTCATCGTCGGCCGGGCCGCAGCGGTTGAGCCAATGCGCCAGGGCCAGGTCGCCATCGGCCTGGACGTCCAGCTCGGCCACCTCGAAGACCATCGGACCGGTGCAAAAGCCCATGCACATTTCCCAGTGTGCCTGGTAGGCAGCCTTACCCTTGAATTGCAGGGCCTGGATGGCGTCGAAGGCAACGATGTCATCGGCATAGGGCGCGACGATGGCCGGCAGGTCGCGCTCGCGCACAGCCTGGATCCAGCCTTCGATAAGTTGACGGATTTCGGTTTCGGCAGGGGTATTCATGGGGAAGCCTCCAGCAGGTCATCAGTGGGTGGCGCCGGATGTTTGCGGCGCCTTCACTGATGGTCGACTGGGGATGGGAGGAATCGACAACGCGGGAAAACTTTTTGCGGTTTTCCGTTACCGGCCCGTGCCGACAGACCTTCGCAGGTTCAAGCCCGCGCCGCCTGCTCGAACACTTCGTCGGCCCACTGATTGAGACTCTTGCCTGCAGCTCGCGCTGCGACACTTGCGGCAGCGTGCACTTCAGGACGAATACGCAGCATCACTTTGCCGGAGGCCGGTTTTTCCGGGGCAATACCCTGTTCGGCACAATCCGCTAGGTAATCTTCCAAGGCTTGAGCGAAAGCCTCGTGTAACGCAGGCACCGAGCTTGCGTGAAAGCTGATGATGTCACGCATCCCCAGCACACGGCCGACGAACAGGTCGTCGCGTTCGTCATAATCGATGCGGGCAACATAGCCCTTGTAGCGCATGCAACTCATATCCCAACTCCCGCCCGCAGTAGAAACTCACGGGCTTCTTCTACCTGATACCGCTTGGCTTCTTTGCCCGGATGGGGCCGATGGCAGCGCCAGCACTGCTCGCCAAGCACCAGCTTGACCCTGGACCCTTGCCTTTCCAGCACCTGCCCACCCAAGTGCAGCACAAGCGCTTCAATATCGGAAAACACCAGGGACGCCGTGGTGGGCGTTCTAAAAATGGTTTCCAGGATTCTGCGGTATCGAGTGTTCATGGAAAAATGCTATCAAATTAAGATAGCACTATTTCCACCGAGAGTGATTCAGGATTTTTCGTTGCGCACTCTTTACCCAGCCAGCACCTGCGCATAACGCGCCCGGTCCACGTTGGCCCCGCTCAACACCACCGCAACCCTCCTGCCCTGCTGGCGTTCGCGCTCCTGCAACAGTGCGGCCAGCGCTGCGGCGCCCGCGCCTTCGGCGGTGTTGTGGGTGGTTTCGTGGTAGAGGCGCATGGCCTGGGCGATCTCGTCATCGCTCACCCGGACGATGCGCGCAGCATGCTCACGCACCAGGGCGAAAGCGTCCGGGTGCGGCACGCGGCAGGCCATGCCGTCGGCAAAGGTGTCGGCGGTGGCCGTGGTGACGATACGCCCCAGCTCGAAGCTCTGTGCATAGGCATCCGCGGCGCAGGACACCACGCCAACGATCTCGGTCCGCAGCCCCAGCAGGTTACGCGCCTGGATCAGCCCGCAGATGCCAGACCCCATACCGATCGGCACATACACGGTGTCGAGGTCCGACACGGCCTCGAACAGCTCCAACGCATAGGTCGCCACGCCGCGCACCAGCTCAGGGTGGAACGAGGGCACCATCCGGTAGCCGCGCTGTTCAGCCAGCTGGGCGGCGTACTCACGGGCCACGTCGAAATCGACACCGTGCTCGATCAGTTCGGCACCCAGCGCACGCATGGCGGCGTTCTTCTCCCGCGAGTTGCCTTCAGGCACCACGATCACCAGCGGCAAGCCTGCCTGGCGCGCCGCCAGGGCCATGCTCTGGCCGTGATTGCCGCGGGTGGCGGTGACCAGCCCCGCAGGCACATCACCGCTGGCCAGCAGCGAGCGCACATAGACCAGCCCGCCGCGCACCTTGAATGCGCCGGTCGGCGCATGGTTCTCATGCTTGACCCACAGTTGGCAGCCGGCCCGCTCGGCGAGCAACGGCCAGACGTGCTGCGGCGTCGCAGGCACATGCTGGTGAACGAAATCGGCGGCTTCGCGCAGGGCAGTGAGGTCGAACATGGCGATCATCCTTCATCGAGGGCAGTTGCGACGATCCTGAGCGCCGGGCATTGTATGGGTCAAACCTTATATTGCATGGGTAGCAATTTCGTGTGGACCCCGGAACTGATCGACGACGCCCAACCCCGCTACCTGGCACTGGTCGATG
The DNA here is from genome assembly GCA_014268975.2 of Pseudomonas wayambapalatensis. Classification (GTDB taxonomy): domain Bacteria; phylum Pseudomonadota; class Gammaproteobacteria; order Pseudomonadales; family Pseudomonadaceae; genus Aquipseudomonas; species Aquipseudomonas wayambapalatensis. Next base: position 4,230,675 of record CP077096.1, read on the forward strand.
CCATCGCCGCCGCCATCGAACGCGGTGAACTCAAGGTAGGGGAACGTCTGCCGCCACAACGGCGCCTGGCCTGGAAGCTGGGGCTCAACCCGAGCACCACCCAGCAGGCTTACCGCGAAGCTGCAGCGCGACATCTGGTGGCTGGCGAAGTCGGGCGAGGTACCTACGTATTGGCGGGCAGCAAGGAAGCAACGCTGTTTCGCCTCAAACAGCACGACCGGCATTCGTCGCTGATCGACCTGTCGACCAACGTGCCGGTAGCCGATCCGCACCCGCACGACCTGCAGCACAGCCTCCAGGCATTGCTGCAGGCGGACGACCTCAGCCTGCTCGATCACTACCTCGATCACCACCAACTGATGCTCGGTCGTCTGCACGGCGCACGCTGGCTGGCCGGGCGCGGGCTGACGCTGGGCGCTGACGACCTGCTGCTGTGCGGCGGCGCCCAGCAAGGGCTGGCCTGTGTGCTGCAGTCGCTGTGCCAGCCCGGCGAGGCGGTCATGGTCGAAGCCCTGACCGCACCAGGGATCAAGGCAGCGTGTCGCCAGTTGCGCCTGCCAGTGCATGGCGTGGCCCTGGATCACCAAGGGCTGCGCCCGGATGAGCTCGATCGGGTGACGCGGGCCAGTGGCGCCAGGGTGCTGGTGACCACGCCGACCCTGCACAATCCCACCGGGGCCTGCATGGACGACAGCCGTCGCCAGGCCGTCGCCGAGGTGGTGAAGCGCCACGGCCTGCGGGTGATCGAAGATGATGTCTATGGCGCACTGAGCGAGCGGCCCCCCTTGTACCCCTTGCTCGACGGCCAGGGGATACTCGTCAGCAGCTTGTCCAAGACGGTCGCGGCGGGGCTGCGCCTGGGCTGGATCGCCGCACCGGCGTCAGTGCTGGAACACATCGACCCGCATGCCCGGGCCACGCACTGGCCGGTGTCACCGCTGAACCTACGCATCGCCTGCCAATGGATCGCCAATGGCACAGCCGCGCGGCGGCTGGCTTGGCAACGGGAGGAAATCGGGGAACGCTGGCGCCTGGCGCGACGTCTGTTCGGTGAGGCGATGCGCGGTCAGGATGAGCCCTCGCCACATGTCTGGGTGACCACCCCAGGGCCTGCTGAAGCACTGGTAGGCGCGTGCCGGGCACGTGGGGTCGAAGTAGTACCAGCCAGTGTCTTCGCGGTGGGTGGCGATGAGGTCAGGGCCGTGCGCATCAGCCTGTCGGCCGCCACCAGCCGCGCGCAGCTCAAGCAGGGGCTGGACGTCGTGCGCGCGGTACTTGGCGAGCTGGCAGGGAGATAGCCCTCACCCCTGCTGGCAACCCTCGCCCATGGCTCGGTACTGAATGGTGTGCACCTGACCTTGATGATCCTCATAGGTCATGGTGGCCGGCACCACCTCGCAGACATCGGGGATGGTCGATAGATTGATCACCCGCTTGATATCCAGGTTCATCGAGTAATCGTACTGCACCGGGGGCTGGGGCTGGGTGGTCTTGGCCTCGTCCGCGAGGGCGAGCGAAGACATCCCGACCAATGCAAGAATGAGTAATGTTTTCATGAGTCTGTGGCCTTGAAAGCAATCACGTTGATCGATTGACTTCTTATGCCGTCACTGGCGCGGAGAAGTTGTCATCGTCGGCGATGACACGAAGCACCGATCCCGCATCGTCGTACTGCAGAAGGGATGAGTGAAATTCTACGCCCGCCACCGAATACTTGAACCCTGCAGTCGGATATTCACCCTTGCCAGATTTGCAACAATCTGCGACAAAGCCCCCATGACCCTGCCCGAATTCCTCCCGCTCTGCCGCTCGCAGCGCCGCCTGCTCGACCACTTCTACCGCCAGCACGGCTCGCGCATGCGCGCCAGTGCAGAGGGGCAACTGTGGGTCGCGCGTAATCAGGTTATGGTGGGTGCATTGAACCTGACGCCCGTCGCCGATGGCCACTGGCTGACCGGCCTGTTCGTGGCGCCACAGTGGCGTGGCCAGGGTGTCGCTGCAGGGCTGGTAGGCGCAGCGCTGGCAGACAGCACAGGCCCAACCTGGCTGTTCTGCCACCCCGACCTGCAAAGCTTCTATGCGCGCCAGGCATTCACAACGGCGAGCGCCCTGCCCGCCGAACTGGCCTCGCGGCTGGCCCGCTACCAACGCAGCAAAGCGCTGGTAGCGATGGTGTGCGCTCAGTCGTCGGCAACGTCGAGCCCGGGAAACAGCACATCGGTATAGCCGAAGCGGGCAAAATCCTGGATGCGCGATGGGTAGAGCCGGCCGATGAGGTGATCGCACTCATGCTGCACCACCCGCGCATGAAAGCCATCGGCGAAGCGGTTGATCGGGGCACCCTGGGGGTCGAGGCCCTCATAGCGGATGTGCTTGTAGCGGGGCACGACACCGCGCAAGCCCGGCACTGACAGGCACCCTTCCCAACCGTCCTCGAGCTCGGTGGACATCGGGGTGATCAGCGGGTTGAGCAGGATGGTCTGCGGCACGGGCTCGGCGTCCGGATAGCGCTCGCTGCGCTCGAATCCGAAGATCACCAGCTGCAGGTCGATGCCGATCTGCGGCGCGGCCAGGCCGACGCCACCGACGTGGCGCATGGTCTCGAACATGTCGTCGATCAGTTGCTGCAGCTCTGGGCTGCCGATCATCTGCTCGGGCACAGGCGGTGCGATGCGCAGCAGGCGCTCATCGCCCATCTTGAGGATGTCACGGATCATCAGGGGTTCGGCTCACGGGTCTGGGGTTCGGCATGCGCGGGATGCTCATGGCCGAGCACAGTGATGGTCTCCTTCGGCTGCTCGCCGTCGAAATCCTTCTCGCCGGGGTTCTTGCCTTCAGCCGACATGTGCTCGATCACCGCATTCATCTCGGCGCCCAGCAATAGCACGGCGGCGGAGATATAGAAATACAGCAAAAGCACGATGATCGCCCCGATGCTGCCGTACATGGCGTTGTAGTCGGCGAAGGTCTTGACGTAGTAGGCAAAGCCCAATGAGGCGATGATCCACACCACCACCGCCAGCACCGAGCCTGGGGTGATGAAGCGGAATTTCTGCTTCACGTCGGGCATCACGTAGTAGATCAACGCCACCGCCACCATCATCAGGATGATGATCGCCGGCCAACGCAGCACGGTCCAAATGGTGACGATCACCTCCTGCAGGCCGACCTGGGCGGCGATCCACTCCATCACCTGCGGCCCCAGCACCATGAGTGCGGCGGCGGCCAGCAGCATGCCAGCGATGCCGATGGTGTAGAAGATCGACAACGGGATGCGCTTCCACACCGGACGGCCCTCGGGCACATCGTAGGCGGCGTTCATGGCGCTCATCATCAGGCGCACACCGGCCGAGGCCGTCCACAGGGCGATGACGATACCCACCGAGAGCAATCCGCCCTTCGATTGCTGCAGTTGGTCGATCACCGGATTGACTTGTTCGAGTGCCTGGGGCGGCAGCACCAGTTCCGATTGCAGGCGCAACCAGGAGAAGAAGTCGGGCAGGTGCAGGAAACCGATCAGCGCGATCAGAAACAAAATGAAAGGGAACAGCGAGAACAGCATCTGGTAGGCCAGTGCCGAGGCATAGGTGGACATCTCGTCATCGAGGAATTCCTTGACGGTGCGCACCAGCACGCGGTGCAGAGGCAGGCCCTGCAGGGCGGGAAAAATCATAGCGTCTCCTTTCGCCGCTTGATCGTCGTGGTTGCAACTGTGCAGACAAGTCTAATAGACCACGCGCACCGCGTACTGCTCACTGGCGAAATCAGGAAAACGGCTACGGCGGACGTTGAGACAAAACGGTAAGGCCTCATGGGCGCAAAACGGCGCGCCCACAAGGCACTGTGCATCAACCGCGGTTCAAGGCTTTTTCACCGCATCCTTGACCTTGCCCACCGCCTGCTGCCCTTCGCCCTTGAGTTCCTGGGCCTTGCCCTCGGCACGCAGCTTGTCGTTGTCGGTCACTTTACCGACGCCTTGCTTGATGTTGCCAACCGCTTCGTTGACCAGGCCCTTGGCTTTGTCTTTAGTGCCGCTCATGGCGAATCTCCTGCAAAAAGAGACACGTGAACCGTGTCGACAAAAGGTGGACCGGTTCGCTTGCGCAAGAGTTTCAACAATTTCTCGGGCACCAAGCCGAACGGCAAACAGCGGGCGAATACCGCACCGAATTGTCCCAGCGCCGCTGCGCACTCGGAAGGCGCAGCTCTAGAATCCGGCCATTCATAAAAACAACAGTTCGTGGAAACCTTGCACATGCGATTGATGCCCCTACTCGCGGCCATGCTGCCGTTGCTTCCCCTGCCCGCCCTCGCCGCCGCCCCGACCGCCGTGCAAACCTTGCGGGTCGAGCGCTACACCGACGACGACCAACCCGGCACCCTGCGCTGGGCCCTGGAAACCAGCAACCGCAACCCCGGCCACTACCGCATCGACATCGCCGCGGTCGGCGAGCCGCCCTACGTGATCCGCCCGAGCCAGCCACTGCCTGAAATCAAAGGCCCGGTACGCATCACCGGCCTGGCCTGGGCACGTGACGGCCAGTACATCGCCATCGACGGCGCCGGCTATATCAAGGACCAGGGGGTACGCACCTGCCCAGGCGCCCTGCCCGGCCAGTTCGGCACCAATGTGCGCACTACCACCAACCCCGGCCTGGTGCTGCGCGACACCCAGGGCGTGCACCTGAGTGGCCTGGAAGTGCGCAACTTCTGCATCGGCATCCTGGTCAACCGCGCCAGCGGTAACGTGATCGAAGACAACCGCATCGTCGCCAACAAGGGCGGGGCCGGGATCATGCTCACGGGCGATGACGGCGCGGGCAACCCGACGGCCACCACCACACTCAACAACAAGGTGCTGCGCAACCAACTGATCGACAACGGCGACGGGCTGGAGCTGACCCGCGGCGCCGCGTTCAACCTGGTGGCCGACAACCTGTTCCGCTCCACCGACGCCAACCCCGAGCCTTCCCAGGGCATCGAGATCCTGCTGGGCAACGACAACAGCGTGGTGCGCAACCGCTTCGAGAACTACTCCGACGGCCTGCAGATCAACTGGGGCAAGCGCAACTACCTGGGTGCCAATACCTTCACCGGCAACTCCATCGGCATCAGCGTGACCGGCGAGGGCAACATCCTCGACGGCAACCTCATCCACGGCAACCGCATTGGCGTGGCCCTGCGTCCGGAGCCGGAAGTCACCGCCACCCGCGTCACCGCCAACCGTATCTGGGGCAATGGCCTGGATATCCGGCGCTGCGAAGCGGGTGGCTCGTGCGTCGCGAACCAGCGCACTGGCGCGATCATCTTCGGTGTGCCGGCCCAGGCCCACGCGCTGTACGTCGGTTCGCGCGGTGTCGGCGCGGAACTGGCGAAAAAGGACCAGGCGATCATCTGCGATGGCAGCGGCCAACCCCAGCCGTGCCAGCCGCTGCCCAATCACAATCAGCAGGCGCCGCGTCTGATCGGGCTGGCCGGGCAGATGCTGCAAGGTGAAGTGCAAGGGCCGGCATCCAGCCTGCTGCGCATCGAGGTGTTCGGCAATGCGGCGGCGGATGGGCGGGAGGCGGAGCAGTATCTGGGCGAGGTGCTGGTCGCCAGCGATGCCCAGGGCAAGGCACGGTTCGAGAAGAGGCTGGACGGCAGTGACGGCTTGAACAGCTTCACCGCGACGGTGACCACAGCCGATGGCGCGACCTCGGAGTTGAGCCAGCCGTTGCGGCGCTGAAGCTCAGGGCCTCTTCACGGGCAAACCCGCGAGGAGGCCGACCCAACCCACCCCACAACCCTTGCCGCGCCCCGCGCCACCCCGCACAATGTCAGGCCTTTCTGGCGTCAACCCGCAGGAACCTGCATGAAACTCGACAAACCCACCGCCATCGCCCGGCGCAACCAAGCGCTGAACCGGCCGGTGCTCGACCGCGACAACACCCTGTTCGCCATCCTCGACAAGAAACGCAACCTGTGGTGGTTCGAGGTGCCGGTGGCATTGCTGCGCAAAGGCCAGCCCGATTGGGTCAACCTGCTGCTGCACTCCCCGGAAACCGACGAACTGCAGCACTTGAAAGTGCCGGTCAACTTCCTGCGCGCGCATCAGGAACAGATGGAAGTCCGCCACCCCGGCAAGCGCCGCTCGACCATCAGCCTGGCGCTGAGCGCCGACCGCGACTCGCTGCTGCGCGACACCCGCCCAGGCGGTGAGCAACTGGACTTCAGCACCTTCGTGCAGGCCTGATCAGGCCCGCTCGATGCGATCGTCATGGATGACGATCAGCCCCTGCTTGAACAGCCCGCCAATAGCCTTCTTGAAATTGCCCTTGCTGACGTTGAACAGCTTGGCGATCACTTCCGGTGCGCTCTTGTCGCACACCGGCAGCACGCCTCCGGCTTCGTCCAGGCGCTTGAGGATCTGCTCCTGCAGGCTGTCGGCCAAGGCCGCGCCCACCGGCTGCAGACTCAGGGCGATCTTGCCGTCGTGGCGCACTTCCTTGATGAAGCCCTTCTCGTGCATGCCCGAGCGCAGGAACTTGAACACCTCGTTCTTGTGGATCAGGCCCCAGTGGCGGTTGTTGATGATCGCCTTGAAGCCCATTGGCGTCTCGCCCGCCACCAGCAACTCCACCGGCTGGCCCGCCTTGTAGTCGGCCGGGGTACGGTCGAGGTAGCGGTCCAGGCGCGCGGTGGCGGTGATGCGTCGGGTGCGCTTGTCGAGGTAAGCGTGCACCACGCAGTAATCGCCGATCTTCAACTGCTGCGCCTCTTCCGAGTAGGGCATCAGCAAGTCCTTGGACAGGCCCCAATCGAGGAAGATGCCGGCACCGTTGATGTCCTTGACCTTGAGACTGGCGAACTCACCGACCTGCACCTTGGGTTTCTCGGTGGTGGCGATCAGCTGGTCTTCGCTGTCGAGGTAGATGAACACGTTCAGCCAGTCGTCGAGCTCGAGCTCGGCGTCCTTGGGGAAGTAGCGCCTGGGCAGGAGGATCTCGCCGTCGGCGCCGCCGTCCAGGTAAAGACCGAACTCCACGTGTTTCACGATTTGCAAACTGTTGTAACGCCCAAGCAGAGCCATTTCCGATGTTCCTCAAGACAAGGCGGCTATTCTACACCTGAAGCTGCCCGGCTGCCCGATCCGTGGGAACCGCCGAGCGCGGCGCGTATCTATTGCCTGGCAAGCAACCTGCAAGGATTCGCTCATGCCTGTCCGTCTGCCCAGAGCCCTGCTACTCATTCTCGCGTTTGCCCTTACGCTCGCAGCCTGCAGCCGTATCGACCTCGCCTACCGCAACCTCGACCGGCTGGTGCCCTGGTCGCTGGGCGACTACCTGGACATGAATCGCCAGCAGAAGGCCCTGCTCGACGAACGGCTCAAGGAACACCTGGCCTGGCACTGCAAGACACAGCTGCCCGGCTACCTCGACTGGCTCGACAAGGTGCGCCTGATGGTTGCCAACCAGACCGTGACCGACCAGGCCCTGCAGCAGCGCACTACCGAGGCGCGCCAGGCCATTGGCCGGGTCGCCGAAGAAATCACACCCTCCGCGACCGAATTGCTGCGCGGCATGAGCGACGCGCAGGTCGCCGAAATGCGCAAGGCGTTCGATGACGACATTGCCGAACGCCAGAAACAGTATGTCGACACTCCGCTGCCCAAGCAGATCCAGGCGCGCGCAACGCGCATGGAAAAACGCCTGACGCCGTGGCTGGGCGAACTCAATGCCCGCCAGCGCCTGCGGGTGATGATCTGGTCCCAGGCCCTCGGCGATCAGAACAGCGAGTGGATCGCCAACCGCCAAGCCTGGCAGCAGCAGTTGGTGCTGGCCATGGAGCAACGCCGCTCGCCAGCGTTCGAGCCGCGCCTGGCGCAGCTGCTGCAGCGCAAGGAGAGCCTGTGGTCACCGGCCTACCGCATGGCCTTCGAGAACACCGAACTGCAGGCACGCAGCCTGCTTGTCGACCTGATGCAGCAGAGCAGCCCGGCGCAGCGGCAGTTCCTGCAGGATCGGCTGGCCAAGGTACGTCGTGACTTCAGCGAGCTGAAGTGCCTCAAGGGGTGAGGGTCGGGGTGGCCTTTTCGCGGGCAAGTCGCAGCGGCGAACCGCCGCTCCTACAAGGGCGGTGGAGGGGGTGTAGGAGCGGGCTTGCCCGCGAAAAGGCCACCACCGACTCAACTGACACCCTCACCTGCCCCTGCGCCGATAGGGGAATACATCGATCACCTTCCCCGCCCGTATCGCCCCCTGCAATCGCTGCCAGTAATCGGCGTCATACAGCTCCCCATGCAGCCGGCTGAACAAGCGGCGCTGGCCGATATCGGCGAACAGGAAGGGTGGGAACTCCTCGGGAAACACATCGTGCGGCCCGATCGAATACCAGGGCTCGCCAGACATCTCATCTTCCGGGTAGCGCGGCGGCGGGATATGGCGAAAATTCACCTCGGTGAGATAGCTGATCTCGTCATAGTCGTAGAACACCACCCGCCCATGCCGGGTAACCCCGAAGTTCTTCAGCAGCATGTCGCCGGGAAAGATGTTCGCCGCCGCCAGTTGCTTGATCGCCAGCCCGTAGTCCTCCAGCGCTTCGAGCACCTGGGCCTCGCTCGCCTGCTCCAGGTACAGGTTCAACGGCGTCATGCGCCGTTCGGTCCAGCAGTGGCGGATCAGCACGCTGTCACCCTCCACCACCACCGTCGAAGGCGCGACCTCCAACAGCTCGGCCAGGCAATCGGCTTCGAACTTGGCCACCGGGAAGCGAAAATCGGCGAACTCCTGGGTGTCGGCCATACGCCCCACGCGATCGACACTTTTCACCAGCCGGTATTTTTCGATCACGGTGGCCCGGTCGACGGTCTTCGAGGGTGAAAAGCGGTCCTTGATGATCTTGAACACGGTATTGAAGCCCGGCAGGGTGAACACACTCATCACCATGCCACGCACGCCAGGCGCCATGACGAAACGGTCATCGGTACTGGCCAGATGATTGATCAACGCGCGGTAGAACTCCGACTTGCCATGCTTGTAGAAGCCGATCGAGGTATACAACTCGGCAACGTGCTTGCCCGGCAGGATGCGCTTGAGAAAGTTGACGAACTCCGCCGGCACCGGCACATCGACCATGAAGTACGAGCGGGTGAACGAGAAGATGATCGACACCTCGGCCTCGTCGGTGATCAGGGCATCGGCCTCGATGCCATGGCCCTCGCGGTGCAGCAGCGGGATCACCAGCGGCCATTGCTCGTCACGGGTGTACAGGCGCCCGACCAGATAGGCGCCCTTGTTGCGGTACAGCACCGAGGAAAACAGCTCCACGGCCAACGCCGGGTCCTTGCATACCCAGTCGGGCAGGCAGTCACGCAGTTGCTCCTCAAGGCGCATTAGATCGGCGTCCAGCTCGCCGTAGGGCACTTCGAAAGCATGGTCGGCAAGGATCGCCCGCAACAGGCTGCCCAGGCCATCGCGCAGGTGATAGGTGCGGGTCTGTGCAGCGCGCTCGCGGCCGCGCATGGCCGGACGGGTGGTGTGGATGAACATGCAGCCGTCGCTGATCAGGTCGTGGCTGAACAGGCTGCAGAACAGGGAGTTGTACCAGGTCTCGGCCAGCTCATCGTCCAGGCGCGGGTCGATCAGGCGGATATAGGCGCTCTTGACCAGCGGCCACTGTTCCACGTCCAGCAGCAGCGAGGCGTCGAAACCCTCGCGCAACCAGCCGTTGACCTCGGCGACCTTCTCTTCGTACAGGTTGATCCGCGCAGCAGCGGCCTGCTGGATCGCCTGCCATTGCGCCTGTTCGAAGCGTTCGCGGGCGCCCAGGGTGATGCGGCGAAAGTGTTCGCGGTAATTGTCGAAGCCATCGAGGATCATCCGGGCGATGGCTGCAGCGGGCCAGGGCTGGGGCATGCTGAGGGGCTCGTTGGGTGCGGAATGAAAAGAGCTTAGTCGGGTGTCGGCCTTTTCGTGGGCCGACACAATTGCCAAAGCAAGAAAGCACAAGAAACACCCCCGACAGCTGACGTACACTCGCGCCCCTGCCCAGAACCCGGAGATACCCGTGAGTCCCATCGCCCTCGCCCGCCTGCTGACCCTTGCCGCCGTCTGGGGCGCGAGCTTCCTGTTCATGCGCATCATCGCCCCTGAACTGGGTACGGTGCCGACCGCTTTCTTTCGCGTCTCCATCGCCTGCCTCGGCCTGATCGGCATCCTCGCCGCAGCCAGGGTGCGCTGGGACTTCCAGGGCAAGCTCGGTGCCTGCCTGGTGCTGGGCATGATCAACTCGGGCATTCCGGCGACCTTCTATTCGGTCGCCGCGCAGGTATTGCCCGCGGGCTATTCGGCAATCTTCAACGCCACCACACCGCTGATGGGCGTGCTGATCGGCGCGTTGTTCTTCCGCGAAAGCATGACCCTGCCCAAACTGTGCGGGATCTTCCTGGGCCTGTTCGGCGTCGGCATCCTCAGCGGCGCAGGCCCGGTGGCGCTGGACATGGCACTGGTGCAAGGCGCCCTGGCCTGCCTTGCGGCGACCACCTGCTATGGCTTCGCCGGTTTTCTCGCCCGGCGCTGGATCGGCGGCCTGGACAGCCGCCTGTCGGCCCTGGGCAGCATGCTGGGAGCGACCTTGCTGCTCAGCCCGCTGTTTGCCTGGAGCGCCCTGACCCAGCCACCCGCCAGCTGGGGTGGCTGGTCGGTGTGGCTGTCGTTGCTGGGCCTGGGGCTGGTGTGCACGGCCTTCGCCTACATCCTGTACTTCCGCCTGCTCAACGAAATCGGGCCGGTCAAGGCCAGTACCGTGACCTTCCTGATTCCGGTGTTCGGGGTGCTGTGGGGAGCCTGGTTGCTGGATGAGCCCCTGTCGTTGGCGCACCTGTATGGCGGGGTCCTGATTGCCGCAGCACTGTGGTTGGTGCTGCGGCCGGCGCGTGCCTGAAACCGTACCGCCGCAGGCGGTATCAGGCCTCGGCCATCTTCACCCCAGGCTTGCGGAACACGAACAGCAACCCCACCACGATCAGCCCCATCCCCAGCAGGCTCAGCGGCGCCAGGCGGTTACCGAAGATAAGGAAATCCATCACGGCAGTCACTGCTGGCACCAGGTAGAACAGGCTGGTGACATTGACCAGGTTGCCTCGGGCGATCAACCGATAGAGCAGCAGCGTCGCCAGCAACGACACCACCAATCCCATCCACAGCAGGGCGCCGACGAAGCTGGCGCTCCATTCGACGTGCAGCGGCTGAAACGGCGCAAACACCGCACACAGGGCAAACCCTGCGAGGTATTGCAGCGGCAAGGTTCCCATCGGGTTGTCGGTGATGCGCTTCTGCAGGATCGAGCCGAACGTCATGCTGGTCAGCGCCAGCAGGGCAAACAGCATCCCGGCAAGGGAAACCCCACCCAGGTTGATGCTCTGGTAGACCACCATCACCAGGCCGCCAAGCCCCAGGCCCAGGCCGAACAGACGGCTCCATGAGCGCTGACGCTCCATCGACACCACCGTGAGGATTGGTTGCACCCCCATGACCGTGGCCATAACACCGGGGGTGACGTGGGTGTTGAGCGCCAGCAGGTAAAAGATCTGGTACGCACCGAGCAGCACGCAACCGGTGCCCAGGGCACGCAGGATACCGCCGCGACTGCGCGGCCAGCGCAACCCCAGCAAGGGGCCGATCAGCAACAGCCCTGCCAGGGCCAGGGCCGAGCGCAGCAGCAGGAAGGCGAAGGGGCTGGCCTGGGCCAGGCCGAGCTTGGAGACGATCGCCCCGCTGCTCCACAGCAGGACGAACAGGCTGGTAGTGGCCGCCGAGGCCACGGATGCTTTGGAAAGGACAGACATGTAGTGCCACCTGAGTATTGGGCAAAAGCCAAACGGTGGGCGCGCTTCAGCGAGGAAAGAGGCCGACCGTGTTCAGTAGGTTGCGAGTGCGCGTGGGCCGGCGAGAACGCCGATCAGCCCAGCACGACCACGCAGCGGGGCGGGGATACGCCGCCGACGACGCCACTGACAGGTGGTGGGTAGTGACTGATCATGGCCGGCTGCTGGCTGCCACGCACGACAACGCCCGCGACAGGCGCGAGAACGTAGGCGGAGGTGGAAGGGATGGCTGGCATGAACAGGTCTTCGGGGAAGATGGATGTTTCGGAATATATCGGTGAATGCGGGACAGGGCAACACCCTGGATTGATCGGACAGACCTCTTCGCGGGCAAGCCCGCGAAGAGGTCAACGAATCAGAACAACCAGCGATACAGCAGGTAGGCCACCACCACCGCCAGCACCGGCCGCAGGATGCGGTAGGCCTTGGGGTTGGAGCGCTTGAACTGCTTCACATGGGTGCTGATGCGGTTGCTGAAGCGCTTGCTCCAGGCATAGGCCTGGTTGATCCCGCCCACCCGCTCGTCGTCAGTGTTCTGCGGCGCGGTGGCGCGGCCAAGGAACGCGCTGACCTTGCGGTTGATGCGGGTCATCAGCGGGCTGTTGAGCGGACGCTCGACGTCACAGAACAGGATTACCCGCGTCACATCGGTTTCGTTCTTCACCCAGTGCACATAGGTTTCATCGAACATCACGTCTTCGCCGTCACGCCAGGCATAGACCTGGCCATCGACGTAGATGCGGCAGTCATCGGAGTTGGGGGTCGAAAGCCCCAGGTGATAGCGCAGGGAGCCGGCAAACGGGTCGCGATGCGGGTTCAGGTGGCTACCGCCAGGCAACAGGGCGAACATTGCACCTTTGACGTTGGGAATGCTGCTGACCAGTTCGACGGTACGCGGGCACAGGGCCTCGGCGGACGGCAGCGGCTTGTCGTACCACTTGAGGTAGAACCGCTTCCAGCCCTTCTTGAAGAACGAGCCGAAGCCGGCGTCGTTGTCTTTTTCGGCTGCGCGGATATACCCCTCGTCGAACAGGCGCATGGCCTCTTCGCGGATCTCCTGCCAGTTATCCTTGAGCACATCCAGTTCCGGGAACCGCTGGCGGTCCAGGTAAGGCTTGGACGGTACGCCGGAGAACAGGTACATCAGGCTGTTGTAGGGGGCGAACAGCGCCGAATGGTTGACGAACTGGCGCAGTACCGGCAGGCGTGCCTTGCCGCGCAGGTGCACGAACAGCACACTGCCGAAGAACACCAGCAGGACACCCGCCTTGGCGACGAAGGAAAAGGTCATGCAACACTCCTTGACGGGGAAATCAGGCCATCCCCAGATAGCCGGACATGATAAACCCATCCGGGCCGGGTAAAAACAGCCCGCACCGGATCACAGTGTCACGGATTGTGCAGCAAACCGAAACCGTCGGCATTGCCCAGGATCAGCGTTGAGGCAGGGGCGCTAGACGCCCCTGGGCTTCACTGCTGGTTTTCCTGCTCGCTGAACATGTCGCTGAACAGCATGCTCGACAGGTAGCGCTCGCCCGAGTCCGGCAGGATCACCACGATGGTCTTGCCCTGCATCTCCGGTTTTTCCGCCAGGCGCACGGCCGCCGCCATCGCCGCACCGCAGGAGATACCACACAGGATCCCCTCCTCCTGCATCAGGCGGATGGCCATGGCCTTGGACTCTTCATCGGTGACCTGCTCGACCTGGTCGACGACCGACAGGTCGAGGTTCTTCGGCACGAAACCTGCGCCGATGCCCTGGATCTTGTGCGGGCTGGGCTTGAGTTCCTCGCCGGCCAGGGTCTGGCTGATCAGCGGCGAAGCCACCGGCTCCACAGCCACCGACAGCAGCGGCTTGCCCTGGGTGTGCTTGATGTAGCGCGACACGCCGGTAATGGTGCCGCCGGTGCCGACACCTGCGACCAGCACATCAACGGCGCCGTCGGTGTCGTTCCAGATCTCGGGGCCGGTGGTCTTCTCGTGAATCGCCGGGTTGGCGGGGTTTTCGAACTGCCCTGGCTGGAAGTACTGCGCGGGATCGGAGGCGACGATCTCGTTGGCTTTCTCGATCGCACCTTTCATGCCCTTGGCAGGGTCGGTCAGCACAAGCTCGGCGCCCAGCGCCTTGAGCACCTTGCGCCGCTCCAGGCTCATGGAGGCCGGCATGGTCAGCATCAGCTTGTAGCCGCGCGCCGCAGCAACGAAGGCAAGGCCGATGCCGGTGTTGCCCGAGGTGGGCTCGACAATGGTCATGCCCGGTTTGAGCTTGCCGCTGCCTTCGGCGTCCCAGACCATGTTCGCGCCGATCCGGCACTTCACCGAATAGCCCGGATTGCGCCCCTCGATCTTGGCCAGAATGGTCACCCCGCGCGGGGCGATGCGGTTGATCTGCACCAGCGGCGTGTTGCCGATGGAGTGGGCGTTGTCGGCGTAGATACGGCTCATGGCAGGGGTCCTTGAATCGTTGGAAACAGGCGGTAAAGCTTCAAGGGTAAGCCTGCCCCGGCAGCCCGTAAAGCCCGTTCGAACCAAGCCCGGCGCCTGGCGGTCAACCGCACAACCTGCCTTGGAGAGCTTGCGATGAAAGCCCGTTATCGCTGGCCGCTGATCGGCCTGGCCGGCCTGATCGTGCTGCTGGTGGCCCTGCATCTGGCCCTGCCCTACCTGGTGCGCGACTACCTGAACGACAAGCTCGCCGACATGGGCGACTACCGCGGCCAGGTCGCCGACGTCGATCTCGCCTGGTGGCGCGGTGCCTACCAGATCAACGGGCTGAAGATCGTCAAGACCACCGGCAAGGTGCCCGTGCCGCTGCTCGATGCGCCGCTGATCGACCTGTCGGTCAGTTGGCATGCGCTGTGGTACGACCAGGCCGTGGTCGCCGAGGTGGCGTTCGTGCGGCCCGAGCTCAACTTCGTCGATGGCGGCAGTAAACAGAACTCGCAGACCGGCCAGGGCACCGACTGGCGCCAGCAACTGGAGAAACTGCTGCCGATTACGCTCAACGAAGTGCGCATCGAAAACGGCACCCTGACCTTTCGCAACTTCAACTCCAAGCCGCCTGTGGACCTCAAGGCCATCCAGCTTCAGGCCAGCATCCGCAACCTGACCAACGTGCGCGACGAAAAGGGTCGGCGTGACGCCAGCTTCGAGGCCACCGCCCTGATCGCCGGAGATGCCAAGGTCGAAAGCCGCGCCACCTTCGATCCGTTCAGCGACTTCGACGACTTCGAGTTCCGCCTGCGCGCCGAGGGCCTGGAACTGCGTCGACTCAATGACTTCGCCAGCGCCTATGGCAAGTTCGATTTCAATGCCGGGCACGGCGACCTGGTGATCGAGGCCCAGGCCGAGAACGGTAGGCTCAACGGCTATATCAAGCCGTTGCTGCGCGATGTCGATGTGTTCGACTGGCAGCAGGATGTCGAAGACAAGGACAAAGGCTTCTTCCGCTCGATCTGGGAGGCGGTGGTCGGTGCCAGTGAAACGGTGCTGAAGAACCAGCCGAAGAATCAGTTCGCCACCCGCGTCGAGCTCAGTGGCAGCGTGCATCAACAGAACATCAGCGCATTCGAGGCGTTCCTGCAGATATTGCGCAATGGTTTCGTCCAGGCATTCAACGCCCGCTACGAGCAGCCGCCACCCAAGGCTGACTGAAACCGGGGTGACGGGCCATTCAGGGACTGAATACCCGGTCTGCGTTTGCAGCCGCCTGGGGCCGCGTTATAGTCGGGGACACATCATAGACATGAGTTCTCGGTGTCGGCCTTTTCGCGGGCAAGCCCGCTCCCACAAGGTACTCTCCCCTGTAGGAGCCAGCTTGCCCGCGAAAAAGCCAGCACCGACACCCCGCAGAGGATCGGCTCCATGAAATTCGAAGGCACCCGCAACTACGTCGCCACCGACGACCTGAAGCTGGCGGTCAACGCGGCCATCACCCTCGAACGCCCGCTGCTGGTCAAGGGCGAGCCGGGCACCGGCAAGACCATGCTGGCCGAGCAACTGGCCGAATCTTTCGGGGCACGCCTGATCACCTGGCACATCAAATCCACCACCAAGGCCCACCAGGGCCTCTACGAGTACGATGCGGTGAGCCGCCTGCGCGACTCGCAACTGGGCGTGGACAAGGTCCACGATGTGCGCAACTACCTGAAGAAAGGCAAGCTGTGGGAAGCCTTCGAGGCCGATGAGCGCGTGATCCTGCTGATCGACGAGATCGACAAGGCCGACATCGAGTTCCCCAACGACCTGCTGCAGGAACTCGACAAGATGGAGTTCTACGTCTACGAAATCGACGAGACCATCAAGGCGAAACAGCGCCCGATCATCATCATCACCTCCAACAATGAAAAAGAGCTACCCGACGCCTTCCTGCGCCGCTGCTTCTTCCACTACATCGCCTTCCCCGACCGCGAAACCCTGCAGCGCATCGTCGATGTGCACTACCCGAACATCAAGCAGTCGCTGGTCAGCGAGGCGCTGGACGTATTCTTCGACGTGCGCAAGGTGCCGGGCCTGAAGAAGAAGCCCTCCACCTCCGAGCTGGTCGACTGGCTCAAGCTGCTGATGGCCGACAACATCGGTGAGGCGGTGCTGCGCGAGCGCGATCCGACCAAGGCCATCCCGCCGCTGGCCGGTGCCCTGGTCAAGAACGAGCAGGACGTGCAACTGCTGGAGCGCCTGGCCTTCATGAGCCGTCGCGGCAACCGCTGAGGGGCTGGCCATGCTGCTCAACCTGTTCAATGAAATGCGCGCGGCCAAGGTGCCGGTGTCGGTGCGCGAACTGCTCGACCTGCTCAACGCCCTGCAGCAGCGTGTGGTATTCGCCGACATGGACGAGTTCTACTATTTGGCGCGGGCAATCCTGGTCAAGGACGAGCGCCATTTCGACAAGTTCGACCGCGCCTTCTCGGCTTATTTCAAGGGCCTGGAAAACCTCGACCGCCACCTGGAAGCGCTGATCCCCGAAGAATGGTTGCGCAAGGAGTTCGAACGCTCGCTCAGCGATGAAGAGCGCGCGCAGATTCAGTCGCTCGGCGGGCTCGACAAGCTGATCGAGGAATTCAAGAAGCGTCTCGAGGAGCAGAAGGAACGCCACGCCGGCGGCAACAAGTGGATCGGCACCGGCGGCACCAGCCCGTTCGGCTCGGGCGGTTTCAACCCCGAGGGCATCCGCGTCGGCGAGGCCGGGAAGCGTCAGGGCAAGGCGGTCAAGGTCTGGGATCAGCGCGAGTACAAGAACCTCGACGACCAGGTCGAGCTGGGCACGCGCAACATCAAGCTGGCCCTGCGTCGCCTGCGCAAGTTCGCCCGCGAGGGCGCCGCCCAGGAGCTCGACATCGACGGCACCATCGACCACACCGCCCGCGATGCCGGGCTGTTGAACATCCAGATGCGTCCGGAACGGCGCAACACGGTCAAGCTGCTGTTGCTGTTCGATATCGGCGGCTCGATGGATGCCCACGTGAAAGTGTGCGAAGAGCTGTTCTCGGCCTGCAAGACCGAGTTCAAGCATCTGGAGTACTACTACTTCCACAACTTCGTCTACGAATCGGTGTGGAAGAACAACCTGCGCCGCACCTCCGAGCGTTTTTCCACCTTCGACCTGCTGCACAAGTACGGTGATGACTACAAGGTGGTGTTCGTCGGCGATGCGGCGATGGCGCCCTACGAGATCACCCAGCCGGGCGGCAGCGTCGAGCACTGGAACGAAGAGGCCGGGTATGTGTGGATGCAGCGCTTCATGGAGAAATTCAGGAAGATCGTCTGGATCAATCCTTACCCGAAACAGACCTGGAACTACACCGCCTCCACCCAGCTGGTGCGTGAGCTGGTCGAGGACCGGATGTTCCCGCTGACCTTGCAGGGGTTGGAAGAAGCGATGAGGTATCTGTCCAAATAGGTTCGCGGCGTCTGTACCGACCCTATCGCGGGACAAGCCCGCTCCCACAGGGATTGGGCTGGCCTTTAGATTTTGAACAAGACAGTTTCTCCCACAGATACCCTACCGTCCCTGCGAACAGTGGGTTATCTGTGGGCTTGCCCCGCGATAGCGCCCGAAAGCTCACGCCCAGCGCTGCAGATACCCCTGCTGCTCCCGCCAGGCCGTCTCCTGCACCACCGCCCGAAACCGCACGACCGCCCCCGGCATGCACTGGGCCAACTGCGCCAGCGCCAGCGGCGTCAACGCCCCCAGCCGCGGATAGCCGCCAATGGTCTGGCGATCATTGAGCAGCACGATCGGCTGCCCATCCGGCGGCACCTGCACGGCGCCCAGCGGAATACCTTCGGAAATCATCGGCGCGCCCTGGTAGACCAGTTGCGGCCCCAACAGGCGGCTGCCCATGCGGTCGGCACGGCTGTCCAGCGTCCAGTCGCTGTTGAAGGCCTCGAACAGGCTGGTGCCGCTGAAGTCGCCGATCTGCGCGCCCATCACCAGGTCCAGTACCGGCTTGGCCGGATACAGCGGACGCAAGGCTTCGGGTACTTCACGCAAGGCCGGGGCGCCCTCGGCAAAGCGCAGAGCCTGCCCCTTGGCCAGCGCCTCGCCGCGCCCCTCGATGCCACCGAGCGCTTCACGCGCCACCGTCGAACAACTGCCCAGCACCGCTTCGCCGGCAAAACCGCCAGGGGCGGCCAGGTAGGCACGTACACCCTGGCGTGGTTGCCGCAGCGTCAGCCGTTGGCCCTTGTGCAGGGCGAAGCTACGCCAGGGCGCCAGCGGCTGGTCGTCGATCCTGGCGTCCAGATCGGCGCCGGTCAGGGCCAGCACACAGTCCTGCTCGGCGAGCAGGCTCAAACCACCCAGCGCCACCTCCACCACTGGCGCGTCCAGGGCATTGCCCAGCAGCCAGTTGGCCCAGTTCATCGCCACCCAGTCCAGCGCCCCGCCCTGGGTCACACCCAGATGCCGCACACCCAGGCGCCCGGCGTCCTGTAGCTGGCACAGCGCGTTGCTGGCTTCGATCCTCAACTGCCTCATGCCAGCGCCTCCAACGGACGGTCATCGCCGCCCAATGCCATGAATTCGGTGTGCGACACCGCCACGAAACGTACCCGATCCCCTGGCTGCAGCAGGCTGTAGCCATCACGCTCGCGGTCGAACAGACGCACCGGCGTGCGCCCGATCAGGTTCCAGCCCCCCGGCGACACCGCAGGGTAAGCCGCCGTCTGCCGCTCGGCGATGCCCACGCTACCGGCTGCGACACGCTTGCGCGGTGTGCTCAGGCGCGGCGTGGCCAGGCGCTCGTCCACCAGCCCCATGAAACCGAACCCCGGTGCGAAGCCCAGGGCGAACACCGGGTAGTCACGCGCGCAGTGCAGGCGGATCACCTCGTCTTCGCTCAGGCCACTGCGTGCGGCCAGCAGCGCCAGCTCCGGGCCGACGCTGGCGTGGTACCACACCGGAATCTCGTGACGCCGACCACTGTGGCCTGTATCCGGCTGCAAGCCTTCCAGCGCCTGGCCAATTCGCGTGCGCGCTTCAGCTGGCGCCAGGTCCGACTGCAGCATCAGCGTGGTGTAGGACGGCACCAGGTCGATCAGGTGCTCACCGAACGCTGCTCGCAGGCGCTGGCTGGCGGCGAGGATCCACGGCATGTTGCCCTCATCGATGGTGTCGAACAGCCGCACCATCAGGCTGTCGATCGCCACCACTTCGATACGTGGCTTCATCGCGACATCCTCATGCCTGCAACGCGTCGAGGGCCTGGCGGATCTGCCGCACCGCAGCCACCGAGCTTTCGTTGTCGCCATGCACACACAAGGTGGCAGCATTGAGCCGCAGCGCGCTGCCATCATTGGCCACCAATGCCTCGCCACGGGCCAGGCGCACGGCCTGTTCGACCACCAGGACCGGGTCATGGTGCACGGCACCGGGCAGGCGACGCGACACCAGGTGGCCGCTGGCGGTGTAGGCGCGGTCAGCGAACGCTTCGAACCACAGCGGCACCCCGATCTCGTCGCCCAGGGCCTGTGCAGCGCTGTCGTCGGCGGTGGCCATCAGCATCAGCGGCAGGTCTGCGTCATAAGCGGCCACAGCCTCCAGCACCGCGCGCAGCTTCTGCGGGTCGGCCATCATGTCGTTGTACAGCGCGCCGTGCGGCTTGACGTAGGCCACGCGGCCACCGAGCACCTTGCAGATGCCGTCCAGGGCGCCGATCTGGTAGTGCAGCAGGTCGCGAATCTCGTCGTCGCTGCAGGCCATCGAGCGGCGGCCGAAGCCGACCAGGTCCGGGTAGGCCGGGTGCGCACCGATGGTCACGCCATGCTGCAGCGCCAAGGCCACGGTGCGGCGCATGGTGCCGGGGTCGCCGGCGTGGTAGCCACAGGCGATGTTGGCGCAGTCCACGAAGGGCATGACCTCGGCGTCCAGGCCCATGCGCCAGTTGCCGAAACTCTCGCCCATGTCGCAATTGAGAAGCAGGCGGTTCACCTGTCGAACTCCTGTTGTGCTGTTCATAGGTCTACCTTAACGCGCCTTCAGCTCTTTGCCGCGGGTTTCTGGCAGGCTCAGGGCGGCGACGATCACGATGCCATAGGACACCGCAGCGAATGCGCCGATGCCCAGGCCCAACGGGATCTTCTCGCCGAGCAGGCCGATCAGCAGCGGGAACATCGCCGCCAGCACCTTGCCGACGTTGTAGCAGAAGCCCTGCCCCGAGCCGCGGATGCGCGTGGGGAACAGTTCGGTGAGGAAAGCCCCCATGCCGCTGAAGATGCCCGAGGCGAAGAAGCCCAGCGGGAAGCCCAGCCACAACATAACGCCGTCACTGACCGGCATCTGCGTGTACAGCAGGACAATGACGAACGAACCCACCGCGAACAGGATGAAATTCTTGCGACGCCCCAGCAGGTCACTGAGGTAGGCGCTGATCACATAGCCGATGTAGGAGCCGACGATGACCATGGCCAGGTAGCCACCAGTGCCCAGCACGCTCAGGCCACGCTCGTTCTTGAGGAAGGTCGGCAGCCACGAGGTGATGGCGTAGTAGCCACCCAGGGCGCCGGTGGTCAGCAGCGAAGCGCGGATCGTGGTCCAGAGCATGCCGGAGGCGAAGATTTCGTAGAAGTGCGAAGGCGCTTCAGGCTTTTCCGCGCTCTTGGCTTCGCGGTAGACCTCCGGGTCCTTGACCATGCGGCGCACGAAGATCACGAAGATCGCCGGCAACAACCCGAGCAGGAACAGCGCACGCCAGGCCTGTTCGGCCGGCAGCCAGGAGAACAACAAGGCGTAGAGGATCGCGGTCAGGCCCCAGCCGATGGCCCAGCCCGATTGCACCATGCCCACTGCCTTGCCGCGGTCCTGGGCACGGATCACCTCGCCGATCAGCACTGCACCGGCGGTCCACTCGCCACCGAAGCCAAAGCCCATCAGGGTGCGGGCGATCAGCAACTGCTCGTAGCTCTGGGCGAAGCCGCAGAGGAAGGTGAAGAAGGCGAACCACAGCACGGTCAGTTGCAGGGTACGTACGCGGCCAATGCGGTCGGAGAGGATACCGGCGACCCAGCCGCCGATGGCCGAGGCGATCAGGGTGCTGGTGTGGATCAGGCCGGCTTCGGCAGTGCTGATGCCCCAGATCATGATCAGGGTGGGGATGACGAAGCTGAGCATCTGCGTGTCCATGCCGTCCAGGCCATAGCCGATCTTGCAGCTCCAGAAGGTGCGTCGTTGCTGGGAGTCGATGTCACGGTACCAGGCAAAGGGCCCGCCCGAAGATCGGGCGGGTGCCTGCTGCTGTACGCCGGTGGGGTTCATGGATGCCTCGGCTTGTTGGTATTGTTTGAGGAACGACTGCGTGGTCGCGGCCTGGACGCTATTGTTCAAAGCCCGCGCAACCTGCGTCCAACGAGAAAAACCGTCGGTCTGGAACAAGAAAACCTGATCGCCCTGCCCTGCGAGCACACGATGAACCTGCGATTTCTCGAAACCTTCGTCTGGGTCGCCCGGCTCAAGAGCTTTCGCCTTACGGCCGAGAAGCTGTTCACCACCCAGGCCTCGGTGTCCAGCCGCATCGCCGCGCTGGAGGCCGACCTGGGCGTGAAGCTGCTGCTGCGCGACTCGCGCGGCGTCAGCCTGACACCGGAAGGCAGCAAGGTGCTGGAGTACGCCGAGCGCATGCTCGACACCGCCAAGGCGATGAAACAGTCGCTGGGCGGCGAACGGGCCGTGGTCGGTCGGATCCGCCTGGGGGTCATGGACACGGTGATCCACACCTGGATGAGCGCCTTGGTGGCCGAGTTGACCGAGCGCTACCCGCAGGTGGAAATCGAGTTGGTCGCCGACACCTCGCTGAACCTGCGCGACCAGTTGCAGAAGGGTTTTCTCGACGTGATCCTGCAGACCGACCTGCTGCGCCAGGAAAGCATCCGCAGCCTGGACCTTGCGCGCTACCCGATGGGCTGGATCGTCGCCACCGGCTCACCGCACCATCGCGACTATGCATCGCTGGCCGAACTGGCGCGCGAGCGGATCATCACCTTTTCGCGCAACTCACGGCCGCACCAGGAGGTGTTCAGCCTGCTGCAGAGCGCGGGGAGCGAGACGCCGCGGCTGAACTGCGTGAACTCGGTGTCGGCCATCACCCGGTTGCTGCGCGACGGCTTCGGCATCGGCGCCCTGCCCCCGGCGCTGGTCGCCGCAGAGCTGGCACGCGGCGAACTGGTGCTGCTGACCGGGCTGCAGCCACCGCCTAGCCTGGAGCTGGTGGTGTCGTGGCAGACCGGGGTGGAACTGGTGGACGAGGTGGTAGGGTTGTGCCGGCAGGTGCTGGAGCGCTATGCGCAGGATGTGGGGGTGCAGCGGATCGTGCTGGTCTGAGCCAGGGATGTGTCAGTTTCGGCCTCATCGCTGCGACTCGTCCCGCGATGAGGCCCGCCCCGGCAACGAAATACCGGCAGCCTAGCGCCAGCTTTCCTTCACCGCCCGACGCCGCCCGCCCAGGATCACCCAACCGATCCCCAGCAACAGGCTCTCGACCAGGAACGCCAGCAGGAAGCCGCTGGCAATCCCCCAGCCGATCGCCTCGGGCACCAGCAGGATCTGGTAGCTATAGCCCTTGAGCGTCTCTTCGCGCAGCTGCGGATCGGCCTGCACCAGCACATGCCAGCTGCGGCTGGCCCAACTGCCTTGCAGCGCCTGCCATTCGTTTTCCAGCAACTGGTTGCGAATCATCAGGCTTTCGATGCTGTTGGCGTCACTGTTGAACACCGGGTCGTCGCTGGTACGGTAATGGCGCACCAACGCCTGCAGATCGCCCTTGAAGAAGCGCTCGGCGGTTTCCTGGAAGCCCGCCAGCGCTTCGCGCGACTCGAGCATGTGCGCCTCGACCCGCTGGCTGTAGTCCTTGACCAGGCCGGGCACCTGGACACCGGCCAGCAGGCCGAAGGTGAACAGCAGCAAACGCAGGTAACTTCTGAACATGCTCTGTCCTTAGCCTTTGGCGACGCACTCGCCGTGCCGCCACAGGGCCCATTGACCCGGCTCGTAACGCTGCCAGGTCTCGTTTTCGGTCAGGGCCTCGGTGGCGATCACCGTGACCACGTCATTGGGTGTGGTTTCCGATTGAAAATCCACGATCAGGTCGACATCCTTCAACCGCGCGGCACCAAAAGGCGCGCGTCGGGTGATGTGTACCAGCTTGGTCGAACAGAAGCAGAACAGCCAGTCGCCGTCGCTGAGCAGGCAGTTGAACACGCCCTTCGCGCGGTAGCCTGCGCAGGCCTCGACCAGCACCGGCAGCAGCGCCTCGACCTCGACGGGCTCGGGGAATGCCGCACGCACGCGGTTGAGCAGGTCGCAGAAGGCGGCTTCGCTGTCAGTGTCGCCGACCGGGCGGTAGAACGTCTTCTCGCCACTGAAATCGGCGAGCTGGCCGTTGTGCGCGAAGCACCAGTTGCGCCCCCACAGCTCACGCACGAAGGGGTGGGTGTTGGACAGGCAGACCTTGCCGACGTTGGCCTGGCGGATATGGCCAATAACCACTTCGCTCTTGATCGGGTAACGCTGCACCAGGTTGGCCACCTCCGACTCGCTGCTCGCGGCCGGGTCCTGGAACAGGCGCAGGCCACGCCCTTCGTAGAAGGCAATGCCCCAGCCATCGCGGTGCGGCCCGGTACGCCCGCCGCGCTGCATCAGGCCTGTGAAGCTGAAGACGATATCGGTGGGGACGTTGGCACTCATGCCCAGCAATTCACACATTGGCGAGGGCTCCGTCCTAGATCCGTGGCTCGACGCGGCCGCCACCATTGCCCGGGCGACGCACCGGAGCAGCAGGTGGCTCTTCACGGTAGCGATCGCGACGATCGGCGACGGGCGCATCGGCCATCACCGCATCGTCTTCGGCCGCCTGGCGCTTGGCGGCGGCCTCGACCTTCTCGCGGCGCTCGCCAGCGCGTTTTTCCAGTGGCCAGCGCACCAGCACGAACAGCAGGTAAAGGCCAAAGGCGATCATGCCGTACATCGAAAGGTCCGAGGCTGCGCGCCAGGCGTTGTTGCCCACCTTGAACGCCAGGTCCAGGGCGGTGATGGCAATGGCCGGGGCAAAGCTGTCCTTGACCGGGTCGACAATGGTGGGAGTGAACAGCAGCACGGCAACGATCACCCGCAGCGGCTCGCGCAGCCAGCGCCACATCCAGCCGGTGAACTTGAAGGCCACCAGCAGGCAGCCCAGGGCGGCGACAGCGTAGAGGCCCCAGGCCAGTGTGTAGTCTTGTTCGATCATGGTGTCCGTGCAAGGCAGGCAAAGAGATGCCTATGATAAACACTTTTACGGGCACAGGCGCCTCTTCCCTCTATGAAGCCTGAGCGGCCTCTTCGCGGACAAGCCCGCTCCCGCAGACCGGCAATGCTCGCGAAGAGGCCGGCACAGACGCCACCAAACCACGGACATCCCATGCATACCAGACCCAAGCCCCCCATCGCCCGCCCCGCCCAAGCCGCCGATCCCTACGCCTGGCTGCAGGAACGCGACACCCCCGAAGTGCTGGCCTACCTGGAGCAGGAAAACGCCTACCAGCAAGCCTGCCTCGCCGACCAGGCCGAGCTGCGCGAACAGCTGTTCGAAGAAATCAAGGGCCGCATCCTCGAAACCGACCTGTCGCTCCCCTCCCCCTGGGGCCCCTACCTCTACTACACCCGCACCACGGCAGGCGACGAATACCCGCGCCACTACCGCTGCCCGCGCCCGGCCGACGACAGCAACCGCGTCGACGAAAGCGCCGAGCAACTGCTGCTCGACCCCAACGCCCTGGCCAACGGCGGCTTCCTCGCCCTGGGCGCGTTCAATGTCAGCCCCGACCATCGCCTGCTGGCCTACAGCCTCGACACCAGCGGCGACGAGGTCTACACCCTTTACATCAAGGACCTGGAAAGCGGCAGCGTCACCACCCTGCCCTTCGACGACTGCGACGGCAGCCTGACCTGGGCCAACGACAGCCGCACGCTGTTCTTCGCCGAACTGGACGACACCCACCGCCCGTGGCGCCTGCGCCGCCACACCCTGGGCGAAAGCGACGCCAGCACCGTGTTCGAAGAGCCCGATGGGCGCTTCTTCCTGCACTGCTACCGCGCAAGTTCCGAGCGCCAACTGGTGCTGCTGCTCAACAGCAAGACCACCAGCGAAGCCTGGGTACTCGATGCCGCCACGCCACAGGCCGACTTCACCTGCCTGGCGCCGCGGGTCGAGGGCCACGAGTACTTCCCCGACCACGGCCAGCTCGATGGCCAGTGGCGCTGGTTCATCCGCAGCAACCAGGACGGCATCAACTTCGCCCTGTTCCACGCCCCGGCCGACCAGGTGCCCAGCCGCGCACAATGGCAGGTACTGGTGCCGCACCGTGACGACATCATGCTCGAAGGCTTGAGCCTGAACGCTTCGGCGCTGTCGCTGAGCCTGCGTGAAGGCGGCCTGCCGATCATCGAAGTCCGCCCCCAGGGCCTGCCGGCCTATCGCGTCGAACTGCCCGACGCCGCCTACAGCCTCTACGTGCAGGACAGCCTGGAGTTTTCCAGCATGCGCATCCGCCTGCGCTACGAAGCGCTCAACCGCCCGGCCCAGGTCCGCCAGCTGGAGCTGGCCAGTGGTGAGCAGCAGGTGCTCAAGCAGACCCCGGTACTCGGTCGCTTCGATGCCGACGACTATGTCAGCCAACGCCTATGGGCGACCGCCAAGGACGGCACCCAGGTGCCGATCAGCCTGGTGCGCCGCCGCCAGGACCTGGACCGCGAAGTGCCGCTGTACCTCTACGGCTACGGCGCCTATGGCGAGAGCCTCGACCCCTGGTTCTCCCACGCCCGCCTGAGCCTGCTCGAACGCGGCGTGGCCTTTGCCATCGCCCATGTGCGTGGCGGCGGCGAGCTGGGTGAAGCCTGGTACCGCGCTGGCAAGCAGGAGCACAAGCAGAACAGCTTCGACGACTTCATCGCCTGTGCCGAACACCTGATCGCCCAGGGCGTCACCCGCACCGAGCAACTGGCCATCAGCGGCGGCAGCGCCGGCGGCCTGCTGATGGGCGCGGTGCTCAACCAGCGTCCGGAGCTGTTCCGCTGCGCCATCGCCGAGGTGCCTTTCGTCGATGTGCTCAACACCATGCTCGACCCCGAGCTGCCGCTGACCGTCACCGAGTACGACGAGTGGGGCAACCCCGAAGAGCCTGAGGTGTACGCACGCATCAAGGCCTATGCCCCCTACGAGAACGTCAAGGCCCAGGCCTACCCGGCCATGCTGGTGGTGGCTGGCTACAACGACAGCCGCGTGCAGTACTGGGAGGCGGCCAAGTGGGTGGCGCGCCTGCGCACCCGCAAGACCGACGACAACCTGCTGCTGCTCAAGACCGAAATGGGCGCCGGCCACGGCGGCATGAGCGGACGCTATCAGGGGCTGAAAGACGTGGCCCTGGAATATGCGTTCGTCTTCAATGAGCTGGGCGTGGTGTAAATCGCATTTCTTGTTGTCATAGAGTTCTCGCACACCCTGCGGCCTCTCCCGCAGGGTCTGTGGAAGCTCTCAAATACCGGACGACACGAAGAACAACACATGCCCGACCCAAGCCTCCTCAGCGCCGAAATCCGCGACATGCTCATGGACTGCGGCTTATTCGACAGCCTGCAGCCCAGCGACTTCCAGGCCGTCGCCGGTTACTTCGCCATCGCGGCGATGACCGAGGGCCAGACCATCTTCGCCGAAGGTGACGCCGGCACCTTCATGTGCATCCTGCACCGCGGCGCGGTGTCGGTGCGCAAGACCAACGGCAACGGCCAGCAAGTTGAGATCGCGATCTTGCGCAAGGGCCGGGCCTTCGGCGAAATGGCCGTGCTCGACGGCGAACGTCGCTCGGCCAGTTGCGTGGCGGCCAGTGACTGCCAGTTGCTGACGCTGGGCAAGGACTCGCTGGACAAGATGCTCAACGACGCACCGCGCATCGCCGCACGGATCATCCGTGCCCTGGCCGTGGCGTTGTCGAAGCGCTTGCGGATGCAAGATGGCCAGCGCCTTTCGCAACAGGTCTAGTCGTTCTTTTTCGGCGGGTCCTGGGACAATCCCGGCAATGGCTGGTCCTTTGGCGGCCCGGGCAGCGGCATCGGCGGCAGCAATGGCGCGCCAGGCTGACTGCTGCCCGCCTTGGGCGGCGTGCTCGGGGTGATCTGCGGGTAGGGCGTGGGCGTGGCCGTACCCGGCGCGCCGGGCACCGGGGTGATGCTCCCCGATGGCTGCCCGGCAGCTTCGGCCGCTGGGGCAGCAAGCAACATCAGCGTGGCAAGGATCACAGGCAACATCGTTAACCTCCCGTCCGGAACCTGCCTAAAGGCTACGCCCAATTGCGCGCTTTTGCCTGTCCGCCAGGCCCGCAGGCGCGCTAGACTCAACGCCATAACCGTCATTGCCCTGATAACGAAAAAGGTAACACCATGAGCTCGGCCTCCAACTCCGCCGCCACCGCCCGCCTCGACCGCATCCTCGCCGACGCCAAGCGCGACAAGGAAATGGGCTACCGCGACAAGGCACTGAAGATGTACCCGCACGTCTGCGGGCGCTGCGCCCGTGAGTTCTCCGGCAAGCGCCTGTCGGAACTGACCGTGCACCACCGCGACCACAACCACGACAACAACCCCCAGGATGGCTCCAACTGGGAGTTGCTGTGCCTGTACTGCCACGACAACGAGCATTCGCGCTATACCGACCAGCAGTATTTCGGCGAGGGCTCGCTGAGCACGCCGAAAACCAATGTCGCCACGCACAACCCCTTCGCCGGCCTGGCTGCCCTGATGAAGAAGGACTGACCGTCGATTCATCCGCCCACGGCGTCGGCGAGCCCGTATAATCGCGCTCTTTTTTTGCGAAGGGCCCCGACTCGTGGCGAACAAACGGTACAGCTGCATCGGCCTGTTCAACCCAAAATCTGCTGAAAACGTCGGCTCGGTGATGCGAGCGGCAGGATGCTATGGCGTCAACTCGGTGTTCTACACCGGCAAACGCTACGAGCGCGCCCGCGACTTCGTCACCGACACCAAGCGGGTGCACTACGACATCCCGCTGATCGGCATCGACGACCTGCAGCGCATCATCCCGCTGGGCTGCACGCCAGTGGCAGTGGAGCTGGTCGACGGCGCACGGCCGCTGCCCGAATACACCCATCCGGATCGGGCGATCTACATCTTCGGCCCGGAGGACGGCAGCCTCGACGAAAGCGTACGCGCCTGGTGCGAAGAAACCATCTACATCCCCACCCAGGGCTGCATGAACCTGGCCGCGACAGTCAACGTGGTGCTGTATGACCGGCTGGCCAAGGGCTTGAATACTCGCTCCGGGCCCAAGTTCAAGTAACGGGGATCAGGGTAACTGCACTGAACGCCGGGGCAGCCTCCAAGGTCAGCTGATGTACCAACCCACAAGGAGACCTACCCATGCTCGATATCCATTCGGCGTCAGACAGGCATGACCACAACGTCCAGGGCTGGGAGCGCGTCAGCTCACTGGCGGGCGGTGCCCTGATGATCAGCAAAGGGATGCGCCACGGCGGGCTGATCGGCTTGCTGCAGGTAGCGGTGGGCGGCATGGCGCTGGCCCGGGGCATCAAGGGCCATTGCGCGACCAAGGCCTGGTTCCACAAGCATCGAGCGGAGTACCACCGGTTGCATGCCGATATCGAACGGGGAGCGGCGGAGTTGAAGGCACTCAAGGCCAGCGCCGAGGCGGCGACCCGCACGGTGACGGTGACGGGTAAGGATCCGTTGGCTGGGGTTTGAATCGGCGGTGGCCTCTTCGCGGGCAAGCCGGCTCCTACAGGACCTCCACAGCCTTGAGGGTGGTGTGGGAGCGGGCTTGCCCGCGAAGAAGCCGACACCCGCTCAACGCAACAACTTGCTCTCCAGCACCTCGGACTCGCGCCCCAGCACGCTCTCGCTGATCTGGATGAATTCCTCCGTGCTGACACTGGCCATGCGCATCAGCGCGCGAGTGACGTCGTCCAGCGAGCGCTTGTCGTGGCTGTGCAGGCGAATCTCGCGATCCAGCGCCTGCAACAACAGCACGCCCCTGGCCACCTGCATTGCGTCGGCCTGCTCGGTGCGAAGGGTCTTGACCTTGGCGCCGTCCTTCTGCAATCGCGCCTGCAACGCCTGGTAGCGGTCATCGCTCAGGCCGCCGGCGCGGCGCAGCAGTTCGGTGGCGTAGTAGTCGGTCAGGCTCTCGCCCAGCCAGTCACTGCGATCACGGTCATCGATCTGCGCGAACAGTTGCACCAGCTCACGCAGCAGCGGGCTGCTGCCGCTCTCGCCGATCAGCGGGCCGGTGCTGTGCAGGTACAGCGAGTTGCGCGAGGCACGCGCACCGCGCCACATGTCGTCGCGGGCACCGACCACCAGCAGCTTGGACGGATTGCGCGGGAACACCGCCTGCAACTGCGGCCAGACGAAGGTCATCAGGGTGAGGGTATCCATGCGCCGCATGCCCTGCCCCTGCGGCGCGGCGACCGTCACCTCGGTATCACCCAGGCGTGCGCGGCGGCTGCCGAGGTTGCCGGCGAGCATCCAGCCAGTGGGGCGGTCGAACAGGCGCGAGACGTTGTCGATACGGAATTTCTGCTTGCCGATGCGCGGCCAGGCCGTCTCGACACTCTGCCAGCCCGACGGCAGCTCGAAGGCCAGGCGTGTCACCAACTCGGTGCCATCCTGCTGATCGAGACGGGCCGGGGGCACGAGCTGATCGCCGCGAAACAACGCCCAATGCGGTGTGATGCGTGCCTCATGGGCGCTGCCATGGGGCTTCACATCGAGCTGCACGCGGTAGCTGAGGCTGCTCTTGCCTGCTCCGGGGTGCCAGACGCCACGGTCCTGCTGCACCTGCCATTGGCCGTCCGCCTTGAAATCGCTGTAGGCACCCTGCCTGCCCAGGTCGAAGTCCAGGCTGCGCACCGGCGTGCCCTCGGCCAGGGTCAGGCGCACTTCGGCCTGGCCCGTCTGGGGCAGCAAGCGCACCTGGTAATCCAGATCGACCTTCTTCGCCCAGGCCGGGAAGCTGGCCGACAGGGCCAGTAGCAACAACAACGGGCGACGCATACAGAAACTCCTTGTTCCCCAGAGGCGCGGGCCAGGCGGATCAGCCGGCGCGAAAGATCAGGTGGTCTTCCCAGTCGTCTTCGTCGACGTCGTTCTCGCTGAGCATCCGCCCGGACTGGGAAATGCGCTGCTCATGGACCTGCTCGCGGTCGCCACAGACCAAGTGGTGCCAGGCCGGCAGATCCTTGCCCTCGCTGACCAGTCGATAGCCACAGGTGGTCGGCAGCCATTTGAACTGGTCGGCCTTGCCCGGCGTGAGCTGGATGCAGTCGGGCACCTGCTCGAAGCGGTTGGGGTAGTCGCTGCACTGGCAGGTGTTCATGTCCAGCAGTTTGCAGGCGATACGCGTGTAATAGATGCTGTTGTCATCCTCGTCTTCGAGCTTCTGCAGGCAGCATAGCCCGCAGCCGTCGCAAAGCGACTCCCACTCCTGCGGGTCGAGCTGGTCGAGGGTCTTGCGCCGCCAGAAGGGCGCGGGGTCGGCGATCATCACACGTTTTCCTGCAATCACTTTGAAGGCCGCGGCGCGCGGCGGCGCCAGTCTAGAGCCTGTCCCGACGCAATGCCATACCGCTTGTCAGTGCCGAGCGGACGCAGTAGCGTTCAGGCTTTCCCTCGTCCTTTCGCAGGAGCCCGCATGAGCGTCAATCCCCGCATCGCCGACTATGCCATCAACGAGCAGTTCATCAACCGCTGGTCACCTCGTGCGTTCACCGCTGAACCCATCAGCGAAGAGACCCTGCTGAGTTTCCTCGAAGCTGCGCGCTGGGCGCCGTCGGCCTACAACTCGCAACCCTGGCGCTTCCTCTATGCCCGCCGCGACACGCCGAACTGGGAGCGCTTCCTGGAATTCCTGGTGCCGTTCAACCGCAGCTGGGCACAGCAGGCCTCGGCGCTGGTGCTGATCCTTTCCAAGACCACCTTCACTGCCCCGGGCGCCAGCGAAGAGACACCTGCCCTGTGGCACACCTTCGATACCGGTTCGGCCTGGGGCCACCTGGCGCTGCAGGCGAGCATCAGCGGCTGGCACACTCACGGCATGGCCGGGTTCGACCAGGAACTGGCGCGCAAGGAGCTGAAGGTCCCCGAAGGTTATGTGCTGCATGCGATGGTGGCGATCGGCAAGCTGGGCGACAAGGCCAGCCTGATCGAGGCGTTGCAGGCACGTGAAGTGCCGAGTCCGCGCCGGCCGCTGAGCGAGTTGGCGGCTGAGGGGGATTTCAGCCTCTAAGACCGGGTTGGCCCTATCGCGGG
Organism: Pseudomonas wayambapalatensis; assembly: GCA_014268975.2. Lineage (GTDB taxonomy): Bacteria > Pseudomonadota > Gammaproteobacteria > Pseudomonadales > Pseudomonadaceae > Aquipseudomonas > Aquipseudomonas wayambapalatensis. The sequence goes on from CP077096.1 coordinate 4,262,348, forward strand.
AAAAACCCGCGATAGGGCCAACAGAAGCACCTCAATACCCCCGCGAGAAATCCACTTCCCCGCGCAGCCCCTGCCCCGCCGCATACGCCCGCACGTTCTCGACGAACAAGCGCACCATCGCCACCGGCGAGGTCGGCGCCGAACTGTGCCCGGTCAGCAGCAACCCCCAGGCGGTCCAGAACGGATGGCGCTGGGGCAACGGCTCCTGGCGGCAGACATCGATCACGGCACCAGCCAGGTGCCCGCTCTTGAGTGCCTCGACCAGGTCGGCATCGACCACCGCCACACCACGCCCGGCGTTGATGAACAGCGCGGTCGGCTTGAAGCACTGAAACAGCGCGGCATCGTACAGGTCATGGGTGGCCGGGGTATCCGGCAGCAGGTTGAGTACGTAATCGACCTGGCCGACCAGCCGCGGCAACGCATCCAGCCCCGCCACTTCGACGAACGGCGCCTGCTCGCGCGGGCTGCTGGCCACGCCATACAGCGTCACGCCAAACGGCAGCAGGAACTCGGCGACCCGCTGGCCGATGTCGCCAGTGCCGACGATCAGCACCTTGCGCCCTTCCAGGCTGTTGCCCGGCCGGCCATCCCAGCGCCGCTCGACCTGGCTGACCAGCCGCGCCAGTACATCGCGCTCGTGGGCCAGCATGTAGGTCAGCATGTACTCGGCCATGACCTGGCCGAAGATGCCCACCGCGCGGGTCAGGCGATAGTCACGCGGCAGGCCGTCGGCCAGCAGTGGCGTGATACCCGCCCAGGTGGACTGCATCCAGGCCGGCTTGTGGCCCTGGCGCAGCAGGCTGGCGACCAGGTGAGGCTCACCCAGCCAGATCGGGCATTCGGGGGCGTGGCGCGACAATTCGGCGGAATCGCCACTGGTCAGGACCTCCAGGTCCGGTGCCAGCTCGCCCAGCAGGCGAGCGTAAAGGGCATGATCCTGTTCAGCGATCAGAACGCGCATCTCGATGACAACCTTGCAGAACGACGAAAGCGGCCCGTCGAGGGCCGCCTGTTGATAGGGTTCGCGCCCGGCTCAGGCCGGATCGTTGCGCCGCAGCAGCTCTTCGGGCAGGTGCTCGATGTAGTCGTCGTCCGGCGGCGGCATCTGCAGGTGGTAACCCTGGTTGTCGAGGTTCTCCAGCACCTTGGCGATGTCCTCGCGAGCCAGCTTGCGCTCGGGGGTCAGCACCAGGTCGAAGGCATGCACCGGCGTACCGAAGAACGGCAGCAGGCCCTCGGGCACGCGCTCCAGGCCCTCGGCCTTGAGCACATACAGGTACATTTCGCGCTTGCGCGGGCTTTTGTAGATCGAGCAGATACGTTTCATCGAGTCTCTCCGGCGCCTGCCAGGTCGTCCAGCAGGGCCTGGCCCATCCGCTCACGGCGCCAGCCGCGCAGCGAATCGGGCAATTGATAGGGGCCATTGGGGTAGCCGCTCTTGAGCAGGGCTTCCAGGGCCTTCTTGCGCAGCATCAGCTCAGGGGCGATCTGCAGGCGCTCGCCTTCGGCCTGGCCGATGGCGCGCAGGCGCTTGAGAATGCCGGCGGCTTCGATTGGCAGCGGCTCGGGCAGCACCGCGGGCCATTGCTCGGCGGGCTGGCTGGCGGCGTTCTTGATCAACTCGAGCAGCGTTGCGCCGTCCTGGCGGATGGTGCGCGGGTGCATTTCGTCGATCTTGGCCAGCGCCGACAGGGTGTCGGGCTGCCCCTTGGCCATGGGCCACAGCGAGTGTTCCTTGAGGATCCGGCTGCGCGGCACATCACGGCTGCGGGCTTCACGCTCGCGCCAGGCGCACAGCTCGCGCAACACCGCCAACTGCTGCGGGCCGAGTTTCCAGGCCAGCTTGACGTCGCGGTAAAGGGTTTCGGGCTCGACTTCACGGCGCATTTGCGCGACCAGCTCGGCGCCGTCCTCCAGCACCCAGGCGTACTTGTCATCCGACAGGCGCGGGCGCAGGGCGGTGAACAGCTCGGCCAGGTGCACGGCATCCTCGGCGGCGTAGCTGACCTGGGTGTCGGACAACGGGCGCTGCAACCAGTCGGAGCGCGTCTCGCCCTTGGGCAGCTCGATACCCAGCACTTCCTGGACCAGGCGCGAATAGCCCATCGAGAAACCGATGTTCAGGTAACCACCGGCCAACTGCGTGTCGAACAGCGGCTGCGGCAGCTTGCCGGTCAGGCGCAGCAGGACTTCGAGGTCTTCGCTGCAGGCGTGCAGCACCTTGACCACGCTACTGTCTTCGAGCAATTCGCCCAGCGGCTGCCAATCGCGGATCAGCAGAGGGTCGATCAGGTAGGCGCTTTGACCATCGCCGACCTGCACCAGGCCAGCCTTGGGATAGAAGGTATCGACCCGCATGAATTCGGTGTCGACGGCCACGAACGGCAGCGTACGCCACTTCCGGCAGAGTTCGGCCAGGGTCTGGTCGTCACGGATCCAGTGTATTTCGATGGCCACAAGGCTCTCCCACAAACATTGGCGCGCAGTATATACGGCGCGGGCACTGCTCGTGAAACCCGGGCCATCCATGGTGGCGATCAGCGGTAGCGCTGGCGCGCGATCAGTTCCTGGCCGTCAACCAGGGCCGGCACCCGGCAAACATGTCCAGCGACTGCTGGTACACCTCGGTGCGCACCTGCAGCAGGCCCAGCATCGAGTGGAACAGGTTGTCCTGGCTCAGCGGCGTGTCACGCATCTTCGACAGGCAGTCGGTATCGATGGCGAAGTCCTGGCGGTAGCTGTCGGAGAACCAGGCCAGCAGCGGAATATGCTTCTGCTGGTCAGGGGCAAGCATGTACGGGGTGCCGTGCAGGAACAGGTTGTATTCGCCCAGCGACTCGCCATGGTCGGAGAGGTAGATCATGGCGGTGTCGACCTTGTCCTGGTGCTTGCGCAGGGTGTCGACCAGCGACGCCAGCACCTCGTCGGTGTAGGCCAGCGTGTTGTCGTAGCTGTTGACGATGTCCTGCTGGCTGCACTGGTTCAGGGCGTTGCTGCGGCACACCGGAGTGAAGCGCTCGAAGCCCGCGGGGTAACGCTTGTAGTAGTCAGGGCCATGGCTGCCCATCTGGTGCAGCACCAGCACGGTATCCTTGTCGAGGCTGTCGAGCAGCGCATCGAGGTTCTGCAGCAGGATCTGGTCGTGGCACTCGCCATCGGCGCACAGGACCGGGTCCTTGGCGCTGGTGAGGTTGACGTAGTTGAATCGATCGCAGGTGCCTTTGCAGCCGGACTGGTTATCACGCCACTGCACCTCGATGCCGGCACGCCCGAGGATATCGAGCAGGCCCTCGCGGCGGCTGGCCAGGCTCGGGTCGTAGTCCTTGCGTGCCATGCCGGAGAACATGCAAGGCACCGACACAGCCGTCTCGGTCCCGCAAGAATGCACATCGGTAAAGCCCAGCAGGCCAGCCTCCTTCGACAGGCGTGGCGTGGTATCGCGGCCATAACCCAGCACACCGAAGTTCTCGGCCCGGGCACTTTCACCCACCACCAGAACGGTCAGCGACTTGCGCTCATGCTTCTGCCAGGCGGCATCGCGATGGGCATCTTCGCCGTATTTCTGGAAGGGTTTGGCAGCGCTGCCGAGCTTTTCGCTGGCATAGCTGAACGACGCCCCGACGATATTGCTGGGGGTCAGCATCAAGTGCAGTTCGTGGTGATTGCGAAACAGCGACGACAGGCCCTGGTAATTGACCAGGCCGATCGAGCCCAGGGCTGCAACGCAGGCGCCGCTGACGATGAGCTTGCCCAGCAGCTCGCGGTGCCAGGGGCGGTAGGCGATGCGCGCCTTCCAGAGCAACAACGACGGCACGACGCCCAACCCCAGCATATAAAGTGCGAACTTCAACGACAGCAAGTCACGCACTTCCTCGATATTGGTTTCGGCGACATTGCGGAACATCCCGGCATCAATAAGTACGCCATATTGATTCATGAAGTAGGCGACACCGGCACCACTCATGAAAAGCACAATCAAAACCGGTTTCAACACATACTTGAAGGCCAACAACGTCAATATCAGGTTGAAGGCGAACAACATCAGTACGGCAAACGCCAGGCCCAGCCACAGCCCAACCATGCCGGGGGGCAGGATGGTCTCCAGATGCTCCCAGAGGAACAGATTGAAGCCGATCAACAGGTAAAGGCTGGCCAGCAGCGTGACCCACTCGGTCCGCAGTGATTTGATTTTCAACATGGCGTTCGCAATCAGAGTTTAGAAGCGACCAGGCGTACCCGGGCGGGCACCTTGGGAAGTTGGCCGAACTGTAGAAAGCGTAGCATCAATTTTTTGTGAAAAAGACGCCAACAATCAGTTGTCATGCGTCTTTCATGATTAATTAAAGTTCATTCAGCTGCCATTCAGCCGCGTTGCGACGCTGCAGCCATGCCCGGCGAACCGCTCCCGCCTTCGGCAAACGCAGCTATCCTGAAAGATCAGGACTTTTACCAACCCCTGAAACAGAGGTGAAGAGATGCCAGTCCCGCACGATCTGCTAGCCGACCTGCATATTACCGAAGACAAATTCCAGGCCTTGATCGACAAGGATCAGGACCTGCACAAGCTGCACAAGGAATACAACGCCAAGGACAAGGAGGTGCTGGCCGCCGAAGGCAACGGCACCAACGACGAGGCGGTCAACCGCCTGCGCAAGGAGCGTCTGCTGATCAAGGACAAGATCGAACGGATCATTCATCCGCCCAAGGGTTGAGCCCTTTCAATCGAACTCACTGGTTTGTGGTAGGAGCTGGCTTGCCTGCGAACACCGGCTTGGCCGGTGCCAGACACCGCGATGTGCTTTTCGCGGGCAAGTCGGGGCGCCGAACCGCCGCTCCTACGATATTTGCTGCTACGCCGTCGCGGCCGCCCGCAACCCCGCTTCAAGGTCATCGATCAGGTCGCGGTAATCCTCGATCCCCATCGACAACCGCACCAGGTTCTCGCTGATACCCATCACGCCCTTCTGCTCCGGACTGAGCGAGTTGTGCGACATCGTCCAGGAATGGTTGATCATGCTCTCCACACCGCCCAGCGAGTCAGCCAGGACAAAGATCGACAACGCTTCGACCAGGCGATTGACCGCGGCACGGTCACCCTTCACACGCACTGCCACCACCGCCCCGCCAGTGCGCATCTGGCGCTGGCACAGCGCATGCTGCGGATGGCTCGCAAGGCCTGGGTAGAAGACCTGCTCGACCTGCGGGTGCTGCTCCAGGTACTGCGCCACACGCAGGGCGTTGGCACTCTGGCGCTCCATGCGCACATCGAGGGTCTTCAGACCGCGCAGGGCCAGGTAGCAGTCGAACGGGCCCTGGATCGCGCCCACCGCCATGCTGATTTTGCGCAGGCGCGCCAGCAGTTCAGGATTGCCCGCCACCACCACCCCGCCAGTCAGGTCGGAATGGCCGCCGATGTACTTGCTCGCCGAGTGCATCACCAGGTCCACCCCCAGGGTGATCGGTTGCTGGTTCCACGGCGAGCAGAAGGTGTTGTCGATGCAGGTGAGGATGCCGCGCTCGCGGGCCAGGTCGCACAGCGGCTTGATGTCCACCAGGTGCAGCAGCGGGTTGGTCGGCGACTCCAGCCAGATCATCTTCGTATTCGGGCGGATCGCTGCGGCGACGGCGTCCAGGTCGTTGAGGTCGACGTAGGTGGTGGTCAGGCCGCAGGTGTGTGCCCGGTAGTCCTCCATCAGGCGGAAGGTGCCGCCATAGACGCCATTCATCACCACCACATGGGCATCCTTGGGCAGCAGCTCGAGCACCGTGGCAGTGGCGCTCACGCCCGACGCACAAGCGACCGCACCGACACCCTCTTCCAGGGCTGCGACGCAGGTTTCATAAGCGTGCCGGGTCGGGTTGCTGACGCGGCTGTAAGCGTATTCGGGGTTATCGTCCAGGCCGCGCTTGATGAACGAGCTGGAGGTGACGATGGCCGGGAAGATAGCGTTGTCGGCAACGCTGGACTGCTCGCCGGCGTGGATGGTGCGGGTGGCGAAATTGCGCGGTTTTTCGGCCATGGTCGGATCCGTTGACTGAAGGGGTCAGGTAGAAAACCGCCACTATCGCATATCCCGGCCCGACCCGCTGCAACAGCGCCAGACGTAGCAAGCGATTCCCCGATTGAGCTACTCTCGAGAAACTTTTTCTGCAAATTCGGCCCCTATCGCCATGGACAGTTTCGACCGGCACATCCTCACCCTGCTCCAGCGCGACGCCTCGATCTCCCTCAAAGACCTGGCCGAGGCGGTCAACCTGACCACCACGCCCTGCTGGAAACGGGTCAAGCGCCTGGAGGATGAAGGCTATATCCGCGGCCGCGTCGCCCTGCTCGACCCCGAGCGCATCAACCTGGGCCTGAGCGTGTTCGTCCAGCTCAAGACCCAGCGCCACGACAGCGCCTGGCTCGAGCATTTCGCCAGGACCGTGACCGGTTTCGAGGAAGTGATGGAGTTCTACCGCATGTCCGGCGACTGGGACTACATGCTGCGGGTGGTGGTCAGCGACATTGCCGCCTACGACCGCTTCTACAAGAAGCTGATCACCAGCACCGACGGGCTGTCGAACATCACGTCCAGCTTTGCCATGGAACAGATCAAGTACACCACGGCGTTTCCGGTGTATCGGTGAGAAGATCACGGCAGCGGCCTGATGCGCCCTTACCGATCGCTTGATAGATCACACCTATCAAACGGTCGGGCAAAGCAATTTGACGCCCGTGCCTGCAGGTTATAGCGTGGACATTACCCCACCCCACCCTTCCGAGCGCGAACGTGGAACACAGCAGCCAGGCCCTGATCGACGGTTTCAACCGAAAAATCGACTACCTGCGAATGTCGGTGACCGACCGCTGCGACTTCCGCTGCGTCTACTGCATGGCCGAAGACATGCAGTTCCTGCCCCGCCAGCAGATCCTCAGCCTCGAAGAGCTCTACCAGGTCGCCGAGCGCTTCGTCGCACTGGGCACCCGCAAGATCCGCCTGACCGGTGGCGAGCCGCTGGTACGCCAGGGCATCGTCGACCTGTGCGGGCGCATCGCCGCCCTGCCCGGCCTGCGCGAGCTGTGCATGACCAGCAATGCTTCGCAGCTTGGCCGCCTGGCCCAACCGCTGTTCGATGCTGGCGTCACACGCCTGAACATCAGCCTCGACAGCCTCGATGCACAACGCTTCAAGGCCCTGACCCGCACCGGCGACCTGGCCCAGGTGATCGCCGGCATCGACGCTGCGCGCCAGGCAGGCTTCCGCCGTACCAAGCTCAACTGCGTGGTGCTCAAGGGCCGCAATGACGATGAAATCGTCGACCTGGTGCGCTTTGCCATCGACCGCGAACTGGACATCACCTTCATCGAGGAAATGCCGTTGGGCGTGATCAGCGAGCACGAGCGTGGCGAGTCGTTCTACTCCAGCGACGATGTGCGCGAGCGCCTGGAACCGCACTTCACCCTGATCGAATCGGCCGAATCCTCCCAAGGCCCGGCCCGCTACTGGCGCCTGGCCGAAGCGCCGCAGACGCGGGTCGGTTTCATCTCGCCGCACAGCCACAACTTCTGCGCCACCTGCAATCGCGTGCGCCTGACCGTCGAAGGCCGGTTGCTGCTGTGCCTGGGCAACGAGCATTCGATGGACCTCAAACAGGTCCTGCGCAGCCATCCCGGCGACAGCGAGCGCCTGGAGCAAGCGATTCGCGACGCCGTGCACCTCAAGCCCTACCGCCATCACTTCGAGGTGGGTGGCGAGGTGCAGATCCTGCGCTTCATGAACATGACCGGCGGCTGATCGGCCGTCTCTGGAACCGCCTTGATCGTCCATTCCAACACCGACATGCTGCGCATGCTGTTCACCCTGCGCGGCTCGATCGTCAAGCGCATCGCCCTGCGCTGCCTGATGGTGACCCTGATGGCAGCGCTGATCGTGCTGGTCGAGCGACGCTACCCGGCGCTGTTCTACCCGGTCAGCGCCACGCCCTTCACCCTGCTCGGGTTGTCGCTGTCGATCTTCATGAGCTTTCGCAACAACGCCTGCTACGACCGCTGGTGGGAGGGGCGCAAGGCCTGGGGGCGGATGATCATCGAGACTCGCTCGTTCATCCGCGAAAGCGTGGTGATCGCAGATCCGGCCCTGCGACGTGAGCTGCTGCGCAGCCTGTGCGGCTTCGCCCATGCGCTGAACGCCCGCCTGCGCAACGAGGACGAACTGCGTGGCGCGAAGCCGTGGCTAGCCGAGGGCGCAGTCGGCACCGAACACAATGTCTGCGACGGCATCCTGCGCCAGATCGGCGCGCACTGCTCGCACCTGGCCACCCAGCAGCACATCAGCGAATTCCGCTATACCCTGCTCGAGCAACGCCTGCTGGGGCTGTCGGAGGTGCAGGCGACCTGCGAGCGGATCAAGGGTACGCCGCTGCCGTTCCCCTACACCCTGCTGCTGCACCGCACCATCTATATCTTCTGCCTGCTGTTGCCGTTCGCCCTGGCCCAGCCCCTGGGCTGGCTCGCGCCGCTGTTCACCACCATCGTCAGCTACACCTTCCTTGGCCTGGATGCGATCGGCAACGAACTGGAAGACCCGTTCGGCCGTGACGAGAACGACCTGCCCACCGACGCCATGGTGCGCACGCTGGAGCGCGATGTGCTGTCTGCGCTGGGCGAGCCGCTGCCGCCGGTGCTGGAGCCGGTGAAGCATGTGTTGAGCTAGGGACGGCCGCTCACAAGATTTGTCTACACAGGGTTTTTTGCGTCAGGCTAGGGGCCCGGCGCGAGCGTCCAGTCGATAAGACGTGTCGTGCAGTCCTTCTCTATCGTCAGGCCCGACCATGGACATCAAGCAGCTCAAGTTCCTCATCGCCCTCGACCAGACCCGCCACTTCGGCCAGGCCGCCGCGCTGTGCCACATCACCCAGCCGACCCTGTCGATGCGCCTGCGCAACCTGGAGGATGAGCTCGACCTGGTGCTGGTCAAGCGCGGCCAGCGTTTCGAGGGCTTCACCGAAGCCGGCGAGCGCATCCTGGCCTGGGCCAAGACCCTGCTCGCCGCCCACGACGGCCTGCAGGCCGAGGCCGCCAGTTGCCGCGGCCAGGTGGTCGGCAGCCTGCGCCTGGGCACCGTGCCGCTGGCCAGCTTCAACCCGATGGAGTTGCTGCTGCCGCTGCGCGAGAAATACCCCGAACTGCACTTCCAGCTGAGCTCGCTGAGTTCGGAGCAGATCATCGACGGCCTGAGCCGCAACCAGCTCGACCTGGGCATCTGCTACCTCGACCAGGTCAATGTCAGCTTCTTCGATGTGATCGAGCTGGGCACCACCACCATGGGCCTGCTGCACGATACCCGACACTTCCAGTTCGACGCCGAGCAACTGCGCTGGGAAGACCTCGACGGCCTGCCGCTGGGCCTGCTGAGCAAAGGCATGCACTACCGCCAGTCGCTGGACCTGAGCTTTCGCAGCCGCGGCCTGGAACCCCAGGCCGTGCTGGAAAGCGACTCGACCTTCCAACTGATCCAGGCACTGAACGCCGGCATCTGCTGCGCGGTGATGCCGCTGGACTGCGGCCTGGAAGAGCTGAGCGAACACCTGCGCATCATCCCGGTGGCCGACGCCAGCATTCACAGCCCGGTGGGCCTGTTGCTGCGTCGCAGCGAACCACGCTCGGCCATCGCCGAACAGTGCTTCGACGAAGCACGTGCACTGTTCAGCGCAGGCTGAGCCTGCTCAGCGCTTGGCCAGGCCAAGGGTGCCGAGAAGCAGAGTGCCGTGGGCAAGGGTACGCAGGTGGGGCATGGTGACGACTCCGGTCGTTGGGGTTTTCAGCTCGTAAACGCCCGCCACGCCGGTTTATTCCCTCACCGTCGGTCACCCGGTCAGCGACCTTGCCCTAACTGCGCCGCCAACCACTGCGAAAACACCCGCACCCGCGCCGACAGTTGTCGGCTCTGTGGGTACACCACCGACACCGGCATCGGCGGTGGCGGGCAGTCCGGCAACACTTCGCGCAGGCTGCCGGCCGCCAGTTCCTGGACAATCCGGTAGCGCGGGACCTGAACGATCCCCAGCCCCGACAGCGCCGCGCCGGTGTACAGGTCAACGCCGGTCACCGAAACCCTCGCTGGCAACAAACGCTCCACCACCTCACGACCGACCCTGAACTCCAGGGGCACCGCCCTGCCGGTGGCGCTGGACAGGTAATCCACCGCGAAATGCTGCTGCAAGTCGTCCAGCGTCGCGGGCGTGCCGTGTTGCGCGAGGTACTCGGGGCTTGCCACGGTCACCTGTTCAAGGCTGGCGACCTGTCGGCCGATCAACGACGAATCCTGCAGCAGGCCCGCCCGCAGCACGCAGTCCACGCCTTCGCGCACCAGATCGACCAGGCGGTCGTCCTCACCGATGCGCAGGGTGATGTCCGGGTACTGCGCCAAAAACCCACCCAGCGCCGGCATGACGAAATGCTTGGCCAGGGTGCCCTGCAGGTTGACCCGCAGCAGGCCCTTGGGCGGGGCATTGCGAAAGGCGCTTTCGGTCTCCTCGAGGTCCAGCAACAGGCGCACGCATCGGTGGTAGTAGGCCTCGCCATCGTGGGTCATGCGCACATGCCGGGTGGTGCGCTCGAGCAGGCGCACGCCGAGGCGCTGCTCCAGGCGCTTGATCAGGTTGGTGACGGTGGCCCGCGGGATCTGCAGGTCTTCGGCGGCCTGGGAAAAACTGCCGCGCTCGGCGATACGCACGAACACCTGCATTTCCTGGAAGCGATCCATGGACGGGTTCTCCTGGAAGGTGGCGGCTACGCTTGCTTCGCAAGGGAAAAGACGCCAAGGCGATAATTAAAGCAAATGGAACACTGATCGCACCTGCCGCGCAATTATCTTTTTTCGCCAACAGTCCACACTCCTTCCCACACCCACTCAGAAGGATGCCCAGCATGACCTCTCAAGTAGCCTTGATCACCGGCGCCTCGCGCGGCATCGGTGCCGCCATCGCCCGCCGCCTCAGCCGTGACGGCTTCGCCGTGGCGATCAACTACGCCAGCAACGATGACGAAGCCGATGCGCTGGTGAGCGAGATCCGCCAGGCCGGCGGCAAGGCCATCGCCCTCAAGGCCGATGTGTCCAGCGCAGGCCAGGTGCAAACCCTGTTCGACACCCTCGAGCGGCAACTGGGTCGCATCGATGTGCTGGTCAACAACGCCGGCATCCTCAAGGTCGCGCCCTTGGCGCAGACCAGCGACGAGCTGTACGCCCGCAACTTCGCGATCAACACCCAGGGCGTGTTCAACACCCTGCGCGCTGCAGCCACACGCCTGAACGACGGCGGGCGCATCATCAACCTGACCAGCACCACGCTGGCCCTGAAAATGCCAGGCTACGCCATCTACAACGGCACCAAGGCCGCGGTCGAGGCCTTCACCCAGGTGTTCGCCAAGGAGCTGCGCGGTCGCAACATCACCGTCAATGCCGTGGCCCCTGGCCCGGTGGAAACCGATTTGTTCCTGGCCGACAAGACGCCCGAGCAGATCCAGGCCGCCACTCAGGCTCCGCCCCTGGGCCGCCTGGGCCAGCCAGAGGATATCGCCGGTGTCGTCGCCTTCCTCGCCGGCCCCGACAGCGGCTGGGTCAACGGCCAGATCCTGCGCGCCAACGGCGGCGTGGCCTGAGCAGCCGATAACGCCGCCCCACATCCCTGATCTTCCCGCCTTTCTGCACCCCGGCCCCGGGGTGTTGTCATGCGTGGCGGTTTGTCGCCACGACCTGTTGTGGTGCAAAAAAATGGTGGCCCGCGTAACGTTTTCGAGCAATTACTCGAAACTTCCAAACTTTCCCAATAAAAACAGCCAATAACAAACTGCGTGCGCATGACTGTTTGCGAAAGACGACCGCAAACCCTACCGCAAACCCGCCATTTGTTTCATGACAAAGATGACAACTGCGAATGTGTTCACAAACTTCGCGATGGCGGATTACCGCCAACTAATAAACAACACAAAAGGATGATCTAAATAGTATCCATAGGGGGTCAGTTTATCCCCGCCCAACAATGAATCGCGCCGTGGCTGCGCATCGCGCACACACTTAACACCCTTTGCCAGGTATGGCGGGGAACCGCCAGGCGCTATTCGGCTTTTTGTCAGTACACACCGTCATGATCCGTGCAGCCCGCGATTTACAAAGCCTCCATTCGCCGTCGTCGTCCTGTAAAGCACGTCCACAGCCTCACTCATTCGGCAACCCGAACGTCATACGAATGAAACATTCGGAATTCCGAATAAAACAACGACCGCCCTCTGCCGTGCGCATCGTTTCGCGAAAGTTCAAGGACGCCCGTTACCTGATAATCATTGGATCCATGGCACGATACTTGCCAGAACTTGATCCGCCGCGGAGTCCTTCCGCGCCGTGCCTTGCGAAACATGAACGAACAATGACAAACGAATGGCCCTTGGCTATCGAAGTTCGCCCGTGCCGCCAAGACAGACCTTTACGTCGGATCGTGCTGTTTATCCTGAACATGTGAAACAACAAAGGCGCCCTTCAAGACCGCCAATAACTAACTCATTCATAAAGGTTTAATCATGCCCCTGACCAAGACCAAGCCCGGAAAGATTGTCGCCCTGGACGCCCTGGATACCCCCGATCCGGAAAACGCCCTGTGCTTTGGGTCCTTCGTGCTCTACCCCCAACAGCATCTGCTGTTCAAGGACGGGGAACTGGTGCAGTTGGGCAGCCGTGCGCTGCAACTGCTGGTCACGCTGGCGAGCCGAACCGGCGAGCTGTTGGAAAAGAACGAGCTGCTGGCGCTGGTCTGGCCCAAGGTCGTCGTCGAGGAATGCAACCTGCGCGCGCAGATGACCACCCTGCGCCGAGTGCTTGGCGAAGAAGGCGACTTCACCTACATCGTCACCGTACCGGGCCGCGGCTACCGCTTCGTGGCCCCGGTGACCATCCGTGAAATGGCGCCACAACCCCTGCTCGCAACGAAGACCGGCAACGATCTCCCGAGCCTTGGCAGCAGCGTCATCGGCCGCGACGACATTCGCCAGAGCCTGGCCGAAACCCTGCGCAGCCGCCGCCTGCTCACCCTCACCGGCACCGGCGGTATCGGCAAGACCACCCTGGCACTGACGCTCGCCCACGCCATGGCCGAAGACTTCAGCGAGGGGCGCACCTTCGTCGACCTCACCGAGGCTGACCAGCCTGCCTGCGTCGCCGACATGGTGGCGGCGGCCCTGGGCATCGATAGCACCGCACAAGACGCCGTGGCGCTGATCGCCTCCCTGCTCGACGAAGCCCGCCACCTGCTGATCCTGGACAACTGCGACCACGTGCTCGAAGCCACCGCGACCCTGGTCGAAGCCCTGCGGCAACAGGCGCCGGGCTGCCATATCCTGGTCACCAGCCGCGAAGCCCTGCACGCCGAAGGCGAATGCGTCCACGAGGTCGCGCCGCTGCCCTGCCCCGCAAACGATCACGTGCTGTGCGCCGCCCAGGCCCTGCTCAGCCCCGCCGTCCAGTTGTTCGTCGAACGTGCCGCAGCGCACGACACAGACTTTGCCTTCGGCGATGCCGACGTGCCGGCGGCGCTCGCACTGTGCCGCACCCTCGACGGCAATCCGCTGGCCATCGAGATCGCCGCCAGCCACGTCCGCGCCTTTGGCCTGGCCTATCTGGTCGAACTGCTCGATGGCGACTTCCGCCTGCAGATGGCCGGCCGGCGTACCGCCCTGCCCCGCCACCGCACCCTGCAAGCCTCGCTGGAGTGGAGCCACGCCCTGCTGTGCACGCAGGAGCAGGCGATGTTCCGGCAGTTGTCGGTGTTCACCGGCAGCTTCACCCTCGCCGCCGCCAAGGCGGTGGTCGAGGTCCAGCCGGGCCCGTTCCAGGACACCGCCTGGCTGGTGGAAAGCCTGATGGACAAGTCACTGCTGGTGGCCGCCGGCGCGCAACCGATCAAGCGCTACCGCCTGCACCACACCGCCCGCGTGTACGCAGCGCAGCAGCTGGCTCTGCATGACGAGACTGATGCTATCGCCCAGCGCCACGCGCAATACACCCTTCAGGAGCAACGCCGCGCGGTGCAAGACCTGGAGCGCCTGGACAGCGACAGCTGGCTGGCCCTGCACAGCCCCGGCAGCGACAGCGTACGCAGCGCCTTGGACTGGTGTTTCAGCGACCAGGGCGACGCCTGCCTCGGCGTCGAACTCACGCTGATGAGCGTGCCGCTGTGGCTGCGCCTGTCGCGGGTCGATGAATGCCACGCCTGGGTCGACCGCGGACTGCGTTTCGAGGCCATCACACCTCGCCAGCGCATGCTCCTGCTGACCCTCTCGGCCAGCGTCATGGCCCTGACCCGCGGTGCCGGGCAGTCGATCCGCGACGCCTGGCAGCAGGTGATCGAAGACGCCCGTACCCTGGGCGACACCGAGCATGAACTGCGCGGCCTGTGGGGCCTCTGGCACGACCACTGCTGCAGCAACCAGCACGCCGAGGCGCTGGACCTGGCCAACCAGTACATCCAGCTCAGCGAACGCACCGGCATCCTTGAGCGGCGCATGCTCGGCCGACGCATGCGTGCAACGCCGCTGTTCCAGATGGCCGACTTCGATGGCGCCCGCCAGGCGATCAGCGAAGCCCTGAGTTTCCCGATGATGCCCCGCGCCCACGTCATCGACAGCCACTTCGACCAGGGGATCGCCGCGCGCTCACTCAAGGCCCAGGTGCAGTTGCTGCAAGGCCAGGTCGGTCAGGCCCTGCTGACCATCGAGGCCAACGTCGAGGCGGCGTTGACCCAGCACCACCCGGCCAGCCTCTGGTACACCCTGAGCCTGAGCGCGATCCCCATCACCCTGCTGGTCGGCCACGAAAAGCGCAGCCGCGAGTTTCTTGCCCGCCTCAAGGACAGCCTGGGGCACCACGAGATGCCGGTATGGCGCCTGTTCGCTCGGTGCTTCGAGCACATCCTGCTGATCCGCCAGGGCAATGCCGAAGATGGCGTGCGCGGCCTGGGCGAAGCACTCGACCAGCTCCATGCGATCGGCGACAGCCCGCTGTACAACCTGGTGCGCAGCGAGTACGCCCAAGGTCTGGCGCAACTGGGCCTGGAGCAGTTGGCCATCGAGATCCTCGACCAGACCCTGGCCGTGACCGCCGCTCGCCAGGAACGCTGGTTCCGTCCCGAGCTGTTGCGCATCAAGGCCCAACTGCTGGCCAGGCCCGATTCGCCCGAACGCCAGGCGCAAGCCCAGGAACTGCTTAATCAGGCCATGCACGAGGCCCAGGAACAGGGCGCGCGATTCTGGGCCGGACGCATCACCGCCAGCCTGTCGCAGTTGACCAGCCCACCGGAGGAAGCCCCCAGGCGCACCAGTCAGGCCTGGGATCAGCGTCGTCAGGAGCGCCTGGTCAACACACAGTTTTCACACAGGTGAGACCGTTTTGTAATTTGCCAAGGTGGTGCGTTCTAGAGGTCGAGCTCGCCTGGGATCAGACTTCCATGAGCCTTTGATGTCGGTCGCGCAACCTGGTCGCCGAGCTCCCGCAAGCTCTCGATAGCGGCACGCTGAAGGCGTCAAAGGTGCTCAGATCAACCGCGCAGCCACCAACAGATCCGCCACGGTCTGGAAGGTGCTGTCCGGCACCGGGTCCCCCGCCACGGTGCGCCGGGCAAGCTCCGCTGCCAGGCGGGCATCCATGGCATGGGGGATCCCCAGTTGTGCAGCTTCGCCAAGCATCCGCACGCTGTCTTCAGGGTCTGCCTGGCACACCACCACCGGCACCGGGGTCTCGCCGCGCACATAGCGCAAACCCACCACCCAACCACCCGCCACCCCCACCATCAACGACGCCCGGCCCAGCCCCAGCTTGGTCGCCATGGCCTGCATTTCCTGGCGCTGGCGGCGCAGCTCGCGCTTGATCAACGGATCGCCATCGGTATCCTTGCGCTCGCGCTTCTGCTCGCTGCGAGTCATGCGCATGTCGCGGCCGAACAGCCAGCGCTGCATCAGCACATCCGCCGCCCCCAGCACCAGAAACGCCGCCAGTACCGTGAACACCAGCGGCTTGAGCACCAGCAGGAAGGTCGACTGCAGGCACTCCGGCCCACACCGCGACGACTCCATCAACGCCTGCAGCGCATGGCGCCCGACCACATAGAACGCCAGCCCCAGCAAGTGCACCTTCACCAGGCCCTTGAGGAATTCCACCACGTTGCGCATGGCGAAGATCCGCTTGAAGCCCTCGGCCGGGTTGATGCGCTTGAAATCCGGCTTCAGCGGCTCGACCGAGAACACCAGCCCGCGCATGGTCACCAGGTTGGTCAGCACCACGGCCGTCACCGTCACCGCCATCACCGGCAGGGTGATGCCGATCAGCAGTTGCTCGGCGGTATCGAGCAGGCGCGGCCACACCGTGGCGAAGGGTTCGATGTAGATCTGCGCGGTCAGGTCCACCAGTGCCGTGACCTGGGCCTTGGCCCGTGGCGCGAGGATGGCGATGCACAGGGTGCAGAGCAGGATCACCACCCCCGAAACCAGGTCCTGGCTCTTGGCGACCTGGCCCTTCTTGCGCGCGTCCTTGAGTTTCTTGTCCGTTGCCGGCTGCGACTTCTCTTCGCTGGTGTCAGCCATTGCCCCCCTCCACCAGGCTCTGCAGCACCCCGACCGTGCCGCGAAACTCCGCAAGCTGATCGAGCATCAGCGGCACCAGGAAGCCGATGTAGACCACCATCAGAAGGGTGAAGAACAGGTTCTTCACCGGCAGCGACAGGTCGAAGATGTGCAGGCTCGGCGCCATGCGCGAAAGGTAGGCGAGCATCAGGTCGGTGATCAGCAACGAAATCAGCAACGGCGACACCATCAGCACCCCGATGCGCATCACCTGGTCGAGGATCGACAGCACCGCCGTCAGCGCGGAACCGGCGAACAACGGCGTGAACTGGGTCACCGGCCATAACTGGTAGCTGTGCAGGTAGCCATCGACCATGAGGATGAAACCACCCGACATGAAATACAGCGCGATCAGCATCACGGTGAGCAAGGTTGCCATCACCCCCGACTCTCCCGACGACAGCGGATCCACCAGTTGCGCCATGGTCGAGCCCCGCTGCAGGTCGATCAGCTCCCCCGCCACTTCCGCCGCCCAGAACGGGATACCGAACAACAGACCGACCACCAACCCGACCAGGAACTCCTTGATCAGCAAGCCCGCCAGCCAGAATCCGCCAAGCTCAGGCGAGGCGGTAAAGGCCGAGAACACCGGCAGGAACATCGGCACCGAAATCGCCACGGCGGCGCAGGTGCGGATCATCCCGGTCAGGCCCAAGCGGTTGAAGGCCGGGGTGATCACCACCACGCCCATGGCACGGGCCGTGGAGAGCGCGGCCGAACTGATCACCGGGTAGGCGATCTCCAGAAAGGCATTGACGAAACCTGCGTCCATGCCCGGTCAGCGCGTCCACAGCGCGAAGTTGTCCAGC
Organism: Pseudomonas wayambapalatensis; assembly: GCA_014268975.2. Taxonomy (GTDB): domain Bacteria; phylum Pseudomonadota; class Gammaproteobacteria; order Pseudomonadales; family Pseudomonadaceae; genus Aquipseudomonas; species Aquipseudomonas wayambapalatensis. The sequence continues at coordinate 4,279,808 of CP077096.1, forward strand.
ACCTGGTTGCCCAGCCCCATCACCTGTCCGGCCAGCAGCGGGCCGACGAAGACGATCAGCAGCAGCACCGCCACCAGCTTGACCACTTGCGGCAGGGTCTGGTCCTGGATCTGCGTCAGTGCCTGCAACAGGCCCACGCTCAGGCCGACGATGATCGCCACCCCCAGCGCTGGCGCCGACAGCAGCAACACCGTCATCAGCGCCTGCTTCATCAACGAAAGGAACACGTCCTGTCCCATCGGCTCAGCTCCCGTAGCTCAGAATCAGACCATGCATCAAGCGCGACCAGCCGCTCAGCGCAACGAAGAGGAACAGCTTCAGCGGTATCGAGATCAGCGTCGGCGACACCATCGACATACCCATCGCCATCAACACGTTGGATACCAGCAGGTCGACCACCAGGAAGGGGATGTACAACAGGAAACCGATCTCGAACGCCCGCGTCAGCTCGGAGCTGACGAACGCCGGGATCAGCACCACCAGATCGTCGTCGCGCAACTCGGCGCGGGCCTCTTCGGACCACACGTTCTGCGTAGCCTGCACGAAGAAACCGCGCTCGCTCTCGTTGGCGAAGCGCGACAGGTGCGCCTGCAAGGGCGGCCTGATCGCCTCGCCCAGCTCCTTGAGCTGCTCGGCGTTCTCCAGTTGCAGGCCGTGGCTTTGCGCGGCCCGGTACATGTCGCCGATCACCGGCGTGGTGACGTACACCGACAGGATCAGCGCGATGCCATAGAGCACCAGGTTCGGCGGCGTCTGCTGCACACCCAGGGCGTTGCGGATCAGGAACAGCACCACGGAGATCTTCAGGAACCCGGTCAGGGTCACCACCGCCAGCGGAATCAGGCCGATGGAGGCGACGACCAGGATGATCTCGATCAGGTTTGGCTGGTAGCCACTCATGATGCGGCAAAGCTCAGCAGGCGCACGCCCAGGCCGTCGCCGATCTTCACCAATTGGCCCTGGCCGACGCGTCGGCCGTTGATCATCAGGTCGACGCCTTCGTGCATGCGCGGCGCCAGCTCCAGCACGCTGCCCACGCCCAGCTCGCGCAGTTGCGCCAGGCTCAACTCGACGCTGCCGACCTGGCAGACCAGTTTCAGTTGCAGCTCGTCAAGGCTGCTGTCCAGGCTCGGCCCGGTGCCCTGTTCGCTCATGTGTCGCTCCTTCAAGGCAAGCGCGGTGATAGGGGGTTCGAGTAGTTGCAGGCGTAGTCCGTCGCGCTGCACACGGGCCTGCCACTGGTCGTCCAGGTGCAGGCGCAGATGATCGTTCGACCAGGGGTCGAGCATGACCACATCGCCCGGCAGCAGGCTGCGCAGCTCGGCCAGGCTGAGCCAGGCTTCGCCGCCGTCGACGCCCAGCGTCAGCGCCAGGCCACCGAGGTCGTGGGGCATGGGGGTGGCATGCTGTTCCAGCAATAGGGCGATCTCGGCCCAGGTTGCGGCATCGCAGCGCAATTGCACCGCCAGCGCGCTGTCACCCAGGTGCACCGCCAGGTCAAGGCTCAGCGGCGCCAGCTCGACGCACTGCGCGAGCGCGCGGTCGAGCACGCGGATGGGCTGCGCGAACAACTGCTCCAGCGGCGCGATCAGCGTCAGCAGCGCCTGCTCCAGCAACAGCGCCGCGGGCAGGCTCGGCAGCACCAGCCCCTCGGGCAAGCCGAGCAGATCGAGGGCACGGGCCGGCACGAGCAGCTGCACGGGCGAGTCGCCCAGCGACAGCCACAACTCAAGCTGGGGTTCATCCATCGCCACACCACTCGACGCCCAGGCGACACTCAGCGGCTCCCCGCCCAACTGCCCCTGCCAGGGCTGGCGCGGCCGATGCAGGCGCTGGTGCAGGGCTTGCCAATGCGGGTCAAGGCGCTCCAGGCTGCGCTCGAAGGCCAGCGCGTCGGCGGGCACCTCGGTGGTCTGCAGGGTCAAGGCGTGAGATCCAGCAAGGGGGCAAACAGGTCTTCGCCTTCATCCTGCGCTTCCACGACGCGGCGCTCGCCCAAGGCGTGGCCTTCGACCAGGGAATCCCAGGCATCGGCCTGGCGCTGGCGAGCGACATGGGCCTGACGCAGGCTCTCCTGGGTCTGCTCCTGCTGCTGGTGATAGTCGTGGGCCTCGTCCAGATTACCCAGCAGCGTCTCCTGTTCGTCCTCCAGCTCCGACAGGTGCACTTGCGCGGCAAGCCAGGCCTTAACCGACAGCCCCTCGCTGAAGCGACCGTAGAGTTTTTCCGCCTCGAGCGCAGAGGTTTCCCGCGCCAGGCACAGCCGCTGGCGGGCGTCGTCGAGGGCCGCATGGGTTTGGCGACAGAGCTGGCGCTGCGCGGCCAGTTGCGCCGACGCCCGTTGTTCACGCAATTGGCGCAGGGTCTGCAGGCTTTTCAGTTCGTGACTCTTCATGGGCGCTCCTCATTCATGCCAGCACCTTGCGCATGTGATCCAGGGTTTGTCGGGCGCCGCTCGGCTCCGCCGCCGACTGGCGCAGGAAAGCTTCGATCGCGGCGTGGCGGGCGATCGCTTCGTCCGCCAGTGGGTCGCTGCCGGCGGCGTATTCACCGATGCGGATCAGCATTTCGATATCGTTGCGCCGCGCCATCAGCTCGCGCATGCGCATGGCCAGCTGGCGTTGCTCAGGGCTGGCGACCTGCTCCATCAGGCGGCTGCGGCTGCGCAGCACATCGATGGCGGGAAAATGGTTGCGCTGGGCAAGCTCGGCGCTGAGCACCACATGGCCGTCGAGAATCGAGCGCGCCTCCTCGGCCACCGGATCGGTCGCCGCGTCGCCTTCGGTGAGCACCGTGTAAAGCGCCGTGATGCTGCCCCGGGCTGCGGGGCCGGCACGCTCCAGCAGGCGCGGCAGGGCCGAGAAGAACGACGGCGGATAACCGCGACGGGTCGGCGGCTCGCCCACCGCCAGGCCGATCTCGCGCTGGGCGCGGGCGAAGCGGGTCAGGCTGTCCATCAGCAGCAGCACGTTGCGGCCCTGGTCGCGGTGATACTCGGCCAGCACCGTCGCCACATAGGCGGCGCGGGCACGCTCGGCGGCCGGCCGGTCGGAAGTGGCGACCACCGCCACGGTGCGCGCGCGGGCCTGGGCATCGAGCTGCACGTCGAGCAGCTCGCGCACTTCGCGGCCACGCTCGCCGATCAGGCCGATCACCACCACGTCGGCATCGGTGTTGCGCACCATGCTGGCGAGCAGCGACGACTTGCCCACCCCCGGCTCACCGAACAGGCCCATGCGCTGGCCACGGCCAAGGGTCAGCAGCCCGTCGATGGCGCGAACCCCCACCGACAACGGCTCGACGATCACCTGCCGGGCGAAGGGTTCAGGCGGCTCGGCCTGCAGCGGATAACGGCGCATCGGCCCCAGCGGCGGCTGGCGATCACCATCGAGGTAATCGCCCATGGGGCTGATGACCCGCCCCAACTGGCCATCGCCCACGCTCACCCCCAGCGCCTCGCCGGTGGCCGTGATCTCGGTGCGCGTCGACAAGCCTTCGAGCGAGCCGATCGGCGAGAGAATCGCCTCGTCGCCATCGAAACCGATGACCTCTGCCGCCAGGGCGCGACCACTGGACGGGTCGTGCAGGCGGCACAGCTCGCCGATGCGCACCCCGGCGACGCTGGCACGCAGCAACACACCACGAATGCTGCGGATGGTGCCCTTCATCGGCCGTGGCCGGGCATCCCCCAGGCGCGCGTGCAGGCGCGGCAACAACGCTTGCAAGCTCACGGTGTCACCTCGGCGAACGGCAACAGGCTACGGCGCAGCGCCTGCAACTGGGCGTCCAGCCCCAGCTCCACCGAGCCGACCGGGCTGCTCAGGCGAGCCTGACCGGGCTGCAATTGATCATCGGACTCCACGGCGATCGTCGCCAGGCCATCCGTTTCGCCGTGCATGCGGCGGCGCACAGCCTCGACCTCCAGGCGCGGCACGAATAGCGTCAGCGCCTGGTCCTGGCGAAACGCAACCAGCGCCTTGCGTGTGCACAGCACGATGCGCTCGGCGTCCCCCAGGCTCTCCAGCACTTCGCGGGCAATGCCCAGGGCTAAGTCGGCCAGGCTGTTTTCCAGCCCCGCCAGGTAGGCCTCGACCTTGGCGGCAGTGTCGGCCAGCAATTCGCTGACTGCCTCGGCGCCCTTGGCGCGGCCGAGTTCAAAACCCTCGGCGCGGGCCTGCTCCAGCCAGCGCGCGCTGTCTTCACGGATACGTTCGGCCTCATCGCGGGCGGCCTGCAGGTAATCGCGTCCATCGGTCCAGGCCTGGACCTCGGCGGCACGCAGAATGCGCGACGCCGGACGGCTGGGCAGCTGACTCATTGCACGCTCTCCCGGTTCTCGGACAACGGCATCAGCAAGGCGGCGACCCGACGCACGATGCCAGGGTCGGCCAACGATGCCGAACCTTCCGCCACAGGCATCGGCAGGCGCAATTGCAGCCAATCGCGGAGGTCGGCGGGCTGCTCGTCGAACCAGGCCTGCACACAGCGCGCACCGTCGTGATCGATGGCGGTCAGCAGGTCGTCAGGCTGGCGCAACAGGTCCATTGCCCCGCCCCATTGGCGGTGAGCAATGGCCAGGCCGAAGACCTCATGCCCAAGACCCTGACGCAGGTGCTCGACCACCTCGCGACGGATTTCCCGGCCTAAGGTCGCACCGTGCCAGATGGCCCCACACAGGCGCGGCAAACGGGCGAAATCCTGCGGCGCCAGCAGCAATACCGGCAGGTCCTGTTCGGTCGGTTGCGACACCTGATCCAACGGCTGCAACTGGAAGTGCGCCAGCATCAGCGCCTGCAGGCGCGCGTGGAAACGCGGCGACTGGATCAATGCCTGGATCTGCGCACCGGCGACGTTCTCGGCGAAACAGCGGCGCAGGTGGCGCCGGTCGACAAAGGCCAGAGGCTGCCCCAGCAGGGCCTGCCATTGGGGCATCAGGCTCATGGCGCCTCCGACAGGCTGTACAGCGCACGACCACGACGCTGCTGCCAGTGTCGCCAGCCCAACAGCCCGGCGAGGGCCAGCGCCACCAGCAGGCTGCCACCGAGCAGCAGACGCGCGCGGGACGCATCTTGCTCTAGCATCCAGATGCCCATCACGCTGACCAGGCGCGGCTGGCCGTCGGCTTCGCTCCTGGGGGCCGCAGCCTTGATCGCAGTCACCGACACACCGTCATAGCTGAGCCCGGAAATGCCGTTGGCGACCAGAGTCTTGATCTGCGGGATCAGCGGATTGATGTCGGTGTTGGCGTCATAGCGCACCAGCACCGAGGCCGACGACGGGGAAATCACCCGCTTGAGCAAGTCGTTGTCCGGCAGCACCACATGTACCCGCGCCGAGACGACGCCGTCGATCTGCGAGACGCTGTGCGACAGCTCTTCGCTCAGGGCGTAGACCATCTGCGCACGCTCCTGCACCGGCGAGGACACCAGGCCATTGCTCTTGAACACTTCGCCCAGGTTGGAGAACGACTGCCCCGGCAGCCCGGCCTCGTCGAGGCGGGCCATGGCGTCGGCAAAGCGACGCTCGTCCACCACGATCTTCATCTGGCCGTTGTCCTGGACCTTGCGCGAGGCCGGGATGCCATCGCGCAGCAACACCGCGAGCATGGCATTGGCCTCGCGCTCGCTGAGGTTGCTGTACAAGTCCATGTCACAGGCCTGCAACAGGCTGGCCAGGGCGACGACGATCAGCACACGCAGGGCTCGCCAACGACGGGTCATCGATTCATTGTCCTTTGAGCAGGGTGTTGGCGGAGCCGGAAACCTGGGTCGCACCACGCACCACCATCTGGGTTTCGATGGAGTAGTCGAACATCCGCCCGAGGGACTCGACGATGTTCGCGACCTGGGTCTCTCCGACCTTGGGCGCGCCCTCGGCGCCCGGCGCCATGAACGGCGACGAGCCCACGGCCGGGCTCGACGATGGCATCGCTGGGCCGCCATGGCTAAGCAACTCGGCCCGAGCGCTGAAGGTGCGCGAACGGTCGATGAAACCATCCAGGCGCTGCATCAGGCTCTCACCGATCTGGTGAGGACTGGCACCTTCAGGCATGCCCTTGGCGCTGTTGGCCATGTGTTCGAAGAGGTTCTGGGAGGCACCAAGCCCCCCTTGTCCTCCTGACGGCGGCAGTGCCGCCGTAGTCGCAAGACTGGCTGTCATGGCCGCTTACTCATCGTCGTCCGAGGACTGGGCTTCGTTCAGCATTTCCTGCGCCTTGGGCATGATGATGAACTGCCCGCCGATCATCACGGCCTGGTTCACCAGCGCCTCCTGGAAGCTTGGATCGTCAGAGGCGTCCTGGGATTTGCCGAGCGCAGCATCGAAGCGCGCTTCAGCGCTGCTCGGGGTGCTGCCGGGGGTATCGATCGGGGTAACGGCCATGGGGCTTCTCCTGGTTGGTTTTTCAGTGATCGCTGACGCTGGCGCCGCGGAACACCCGGATACCCCGGGAGGCTGCGGACGTCGCGACGGGTTGGGGTCGGTTGTCGAGGTGCTGCTGGATCATGTTCAGGTAGGCGGGCGGTCCGGACACCAGCAGCTCGTCGCGGTCGGCGCCAGGGCGTTGCGACAACTGGCGGCCGTACACATCGAGGCTTTGCAGGTAGTCGCGCAACTGCTCCAGGTCCAACCCGGGCTGGCGACGGAACAAGCGCGTGGCCACTTCATCGTTGCTATTGATGTAGAGCACGTTGCCGTCGTAGTACCAACCCAGCGCGTTGCTGTCGCACAGCTGGGTGAGGAATTCGCCGGCAGTGCTGCTGCGCAGTGGGCTGCGAGCCTTGCCGCGGACCTTGTCGGACACCACCACGACCTGCTCCAGGTTCTGCCCGAACTCGCTCAGGGCGCCGCGCAGGTCCTGGTCGACCAGGGCGTAGGCATAGGGTTGGGCGAACCAGGCGGGGTCACCCTTGCCTTCATCGCTGCGCGCAGGCAACGACAGCACGACCAGCAACAAACCGATGAGCCAGAGCGAGTTACGCATGTGCAATCACCTCTTTGGCAGAGGTCACAGGTGTGAAATCGTATGAAGCGCAGTCGAATTCACACATCAAGTCGCTAGAATGGCCACTCAGTCGTCCGCTCGAGTCCTTTCCATGCCCAAGCGTTTGCCGTCCACCCTGCTTCTGATCGCCAGCACCTTGCTCGGTGCCTGCACCAGCCAGCCACACAGTGCCGACGATGGCTACGATCGCCTCATGCACCTGGCGGGCGATCTGCAGCAGCGCGGCGATACCGCCTCGGCTGCTGCGCTCTACCAGAATGCCGCGCAGCAACCTGGGCGCCATCCCGAAGCCTGGCAGAAGCTGGGCGACACCACGCTGGCCGCGGGCGATGCGCGCGCGGCCGAGCGGGCCTACCAGCAGGCGCTTGAACTGCAGCCGGACAACCTCGACGCCCTGCTGGGGCTGGGCAGCGCCCAACTGCGCCAGGGCAAGTTGGAGCGTGCGGTCACGTCCCTGAGCCAGGCGGCCGAACGTGGCAACCGCGCCGATGCCTGGAACCGTCTGGGCATCGCGCAGATCCTGCGCGGCCAGGCCGTTGCCGCCCAAGGTGCATTCGCCAAGAGCGTGGCGCTGGCACCGAACGACCTCGACACCCGCTGCAACCTGGCCCTGGCCTACGCCCTGGGCGGTCAGGCGCAACGGGCCCTGGACACCGTGCGCGTGGTCGGCCAGTCGCCCCGTGCTCTGCCCCGGCACCAGCGCAACGAACTGCTGGTCACCGTACTGGCCGGCCGCGAGCAGGATGTCGCCGGCCTGCCCCTGGACGATCTCTCCGCCAGCGAACGCCAGACGCTGCTCAACGAAGCCCGGCGCATCAAGGCGATCCCGGATGCCCAGGCCCAGGCCCGCGAGCTGGGCCTGGTGGACGGTCGCTAGCACCTGCACATGCGCGCGTTTCATTGCTTCTCCTGGCGATCGGCGCGCGCTTGCTGTTCATCCTGGCGTCGACGCAGCTCGGCGCGATCGTAACCCTCGATATAGACCTGCGCGGCGCGTCCCACGGGCGCCGCCATGGTCGGGCCGGTCGGCCGCCCCTGGGCCAGGTCGTCCGGCTGCTCGACCATGCGCATCAGCGTGAGGTTGTTGGCGCAGCCCGGCGGCAGCAGCGGCACGAAGTCCTCATCGAGGCCGAAATCATCCTTGCTCGCCGGTTTCAGGCATTCCACCGGCAGGATCTCGGTGCTGCCGTTGGCCAGTGTCTTGTGCTGGAAATCAGGGGAGTAGGTGACCGGCTCCAGGTGTGTCTGGCAGCCAGCCAGCAGTGCCAATGGCAACAGCCAGCAGAGCCCGGCGGGGGCGCTGATCATCGGCTTGGAAAAGATCGATTTCATGGTCACCCCCAAGTCAGTTCATGTAGAAGCCGAACTTGCCGCCACTGCGTGGCCCCGCCGAAGCGGTCGCAGGGCCCGGCAGGGCATCGAGGGGGGTGGCCAGGTCGCGCTCGCGGGTCGGCTGGACCAGGTACGGGGTGATCAGGATCACCAGCTCCGTCTCGTTGCGCTGGAAGCGCTTGGAGCGGAACAGGTTGCCCAGGATCGGCATGTCGCCGAGCATCGGCACCTTGTCCATGTCCTGGCTGCTTTCGCGCTGGAACAGGCCTGCAATGGCAAAGGTCTGGCCGCTGCCGACCTCGACCCGGGTATCGGCACGCCGCACGCGGAACGACGGCACCCGGTAGCCGTTGACGTCGGTGGTGTCCGAGCCCATCAGGCTGCTGACCTCGGGGCGCACCTGCAAGGCGATATGGCCGTTGGGCAGCAGCGTCGGGCTGAACAGCAGCGACACACCGAAAGGCTTGTATTCGATGCCCACCAGGTCACGGTTGACCGGCACCGGCACGGGGATTTCGCCGCCCGCCAGGAAGCTTGCGGTCTGCCCGGTCATGGCGGTGATGTTCGGCTCGGCGAGGATCTGCAGCACGCCATTGCTCTGCAGGGCTTCAAGCATCGAATCGATGTTCACGTTGCCCGAACTGAGGCCGGCGCTGATGACATTCGATGCACCGCTGGCGGCGTCGGCGGCAAGGCGACCACCGGTGATCAAGCCAAAGGAAAAGGTGCCGTTGTTGAACAGTGCGTTCCAGCTCACCCCGTAGCGCAGCAGCTCGGAACGCGAGACTTCGGCAAAGCGCACGCGGATGTTGACCTGGGCAGAACCGGCATAGGTCGCGGCGTTGACCGCTGGCACCGGGCTCTGGTTGTCGAGCAGTGCATTGAGGTCACTGGCTTCGCCGACATCCCTGACCAAACCCTTGGCCACCAGCTGATTACCCACGGCGCTGACCTGCGCGCCGCTGGCCGGATGCAGGTCCTGCAGCGGACGGCTGACGCTCTGGGTGGCGTTGTTCACCGACAGGCTCAAGGCCGCCAATTGCTTGCCCGCGTCGTCAAGAGCAATCAGGCTGGTCTGCCCCGGCGCCTTGCCGAACACGTAGATCACCCCGTCGGACACCACTTGCAGGTCGGCGATTCCCGGCTCGGCGACCAGCACCGACGCCACCGGCGCCTTGAAATGCAGCACCCTGCCCTCGCCCGATGCCAGGTCCAGGCGGCCATGGCTGCCGGCCGCGATCTCATCGGCAGTGGCCAGGAAGGACAGCAGCAACCCGACCAGGCCGAGCCACAGCCGGTAATGAAGCACAGCGCCAACGCGTGATGAACCGATCATGAAGCACTCGCCAGAGAAGTGACCGAGGCACCGCTGGTGGAGCGGCGTTGAGAGGTGTCGCCAAGTTCGAGAGTGCCCACGGCCTGCAGGTTGTATTCACCGGCCAACTCGCGGAACGACAGCACAGCCAGCTCCAGGTCTCCACGCAGCACCAGGCGGCGCAGATAGCGGCGCAATTCCGGGTGTACTAGCAGCACACTGGTGCGGTCTTCGGGCAGGCGCTCGCAGGCCTGGCGCAGTTGCAGCATCAAGGCGCGGCTGACCTGCTCGGGAATCGCCTCGCGACTACCGTCCTGACGCCGTATCCCAGTGCGCAACTGCTGCTCCAGCACCGGCGCCAGCACCAGGGCGCTGATCACCCGGTTGCGGTCGGCATATTGGTGGCTGATCTGTCGGGCCAGCGCTGCGCGCAGGTGTTCGGCCAGGTGCGCGGCGTCGGCATCGCGGCCTCCCCAATCGACCATGGCCTCAAGTAAGGCGCGCTGGTTGCGGATCGACACACCCTCTGCAACCAGGTAGCGCAGGGCTTCGGCCATACGCTGCAACGACAGGTTGCGCAGCACTTCCTTGATCAGCTCGCCATAGCTGCCCTCGATGCTTTCCAGCAGCGCACGGGTCTCCTGAATGCCGAGGAAATCTGCCGCGTAGCGGCGCAGGGTGCGCTCGACCGTCGCCCGCAGGACTTCCTCGGGGAGCATGAAACCGACGCCCGCCTGTTCCAGACGCTCCTGGTACTCACGAGCGATCCAGTGGGCGCTGCGCGCGGCCAGGGGCGAGTCGGCTTCGATCATCGGGATGTCGAGCAACTGCACATTGACTGGGTCGTCCCTGAGCAGCAGGCAATCGGCAGGCAGTTCACCTTCGCTCACCGGCACGCCTTCAAGTTCGATGACGAAGCGCTGGGCGGCGCTCTTGGCGTCCACATGCACGGCGGCCAGGGGCACATCGATGCCGAGCTCGCCACGGATCTCGTGGCACAGCGCCTCGAAGCGCTGGCGTAGCGGCTGCTCCGGCGCACTGGTCGCAAGGCCCGGCCCCATGACCAGGAGGATACGGCAGTCGAGCGGCTTGCTCGCCGACACGCTGGCCTCCACCGTCGGCACCTGGGGTTCGTCCTCGGCCTCCGGTGTTTGCACAGGCTCAGCCTGCTCGATCGCCTGGCGACGCTTGAGGTAGAACGCCGAGCCACCCAGTACTGCGGCAAGCACGAAGAACACCGCCGCCGGGAAGCCCGGCAGCAGGCCGATGCCCAGCAGGATCAATGCAGTGAGGAACAAGGCACGATGGCTGGCGCCCAACTGGCGAATGATCTCCGTCCCCAGGTCACCGCTGGCACCGTCGCTGTTGACGCGGGTCACCACGGTGCCGGCCGCCACCGAAATCAGCAGCGCCGGAATCTGTGCGATCAGGCCGTCACCGACGGTCAGCAGCGAATAGGTGTGCACTGCGGTGCCGAACGGCATGTCACGCTCGACCATGCCGATCAGCATGCCGCCCAGCAGGTTCACCGCGAGGATCACCAGGCCGGCGATGGCGTCGCCCTTGACGAACTTCATCGCACCGTCCATGGCCCCGAACATCTGGCTTTCGCGCTCCAGGCGCGAACGACGGCGACGGGCTTCGGCCTGGTCGATGTCGCCGTTGCGCAGGTCGTTGTCAATGCTCATCTGCTTGCCGGGCATGGCATCGAGGGTGAAGCGCGCGGCCACCTCGGCAACCCGCTCGGCCCCCTTGGTGATGACCACGAACTGCGCCACGGTGATGATCAGGAACACCACCAGGCCGACCACCACCTGGCCGGCGATGACGAAGTCACCGAACGCCTGGACGATATGGCCGGCATCGCCGTGCAGCAGGATCAGCCGCGTGGTGGTGATCGACAGCGACAGGCGGAACAGGGTGCTCAGCAGGATCAGCGGCGGCAGCGCCGAGAACTCCACCGAGTGGTTGATATAGAAAGCGACGATCAGGATCAGCATGCTCAGGGCGATGTTCAGGCCGATCAGGCCGTCGACCAGATAGGTCGGCAGCGGGATGATCATCATCGCGATGGCCATCAGCATGAACGACACGATGATCACGTCGGTGCGCTGGGAGGCCGCACGCGCCAGGCCGTTGAGGCGATCGAGCGGGCTCATCGGGCGGCCCTGCGTGCACTAAGGTAGCGCTTGAAGCACTGGCGCGCTTCGTCCTTGCGCCCGCCGCGCCACAGGGCATGGCTGCGCAGCAGCAACAGGCCGGGTGATTCGCCTTCCTGCTCGGTGAGGCGGTCGAGCGCGTTCAGGGCACGACTGGCGTTGCCGCTGTCGGTGAAGGCCATGGCCAGGTAGCGCAGCAGCGTGCCGTCCTGCGGGGCCATCTGCGCGGCGATCAACAGCATCACCAGCGCGCGCTGGGGCTGACCGCTGCGGCGGTAGAGGTCGCCCAGGCCCTTGAGTAGCTCGATGCTGTCGTGTCGTTCGCGGGACATCATGGTTCCTGCACCTCGGCGCGTTGCTGCTCCAGGGACTGGCGCAGGTGTATCTCTTCACGAAGTAGGTCTTCGGCCAGATCGCGGATCTCCGGTTCGGCATCCAGCGACGGCATGACTTCGTCCAGCAGGTACTGCAGCAGGTCCAGCGCACGGGTGCCGCTGAACAGGTCCGGGTTGATCTCCTCGCCGGCGCACGCTTGCTCGAGCTCTGCGCGCAGCGAGCGGCGACCAGCCACTTCACGCTTGCCCAGCAACGCATCGAAGCGAGCATTGGGGCGCGCCTGCAGCGGGCGCACGACCTCGACGGAGGGGGTCTTTTCGGTGGAAGACGGCAACAATGGCCGCGGTTCGATCCTCATGCTCGGTCCTATAGGGTCAGGGTGAAGCGTTCTTCACCCCTGGCCAGGATCACCTGGTCGCTGTCGATACGTTCCAGCATCCAGCCGTCGGCCAAGGCCGCGCCGGGATAGAGGCGCTTGCCGCTTTCGCTGATCACATAGGGGTTGTTGCCGAACCACACCGCCTGGAAGCGCACCCGTGGACGGGCGACATCGGCCTGGGCGGTGACCGTGCTGTGCAGCATCACCTGCTGGCCGTAGCGCTGGTCGTAGTCCTGGCGTACGGCGAGCCAGCGCGCCTTCTGCGTCAGGTCCAGGCGCCCCTCGGCAAGCAGTTGCCCGCCTGCTTCGCTGAGCCGTACGCCTTCCAGGCCGTTGACCTGCAGCTGCTGCCCCAGCCATTGATGGGCCTGCGCCAGCGAAGGCAGCTGCGGTGCACGCGGCGCAGGCATCACGCTGGCGGCCAGGGGTTTGGGTGGCTCGCCACGCACGGCGTAGGCGAAGGCGCAGATCAGCATCAGGCCCAGCGCCAGCGCAACGTGGGTGCGGGTGAATGCCGAGGCGTTCTGGGGCCGTGCGATCGCGGCAGCGGCGCGCGCGGACTGTTCGTGCTCCAGGCTCAACCGCGCCTCACCCAAGGCGATACGCAGCGGCAACTGGCCGCGATAACCGCTGCCCAGCGGAACGATGATCGCCCGCCCCTGCTGGTCTTCGACCCGCACTTCGCCGCCCACGGCCTCGACCGCGACCTTGCCGTCAGCCAGGCGCAATACCAGATGGCGGGGCACGACGCCCGGGTCATTGAGAATGAAGTCGGCATCAGGTGTGCTGCCGAAGGTGTGCTGGGCGCCGTCCAGACTGATCCGGCCACCCTGGTGCAGACCCTGGGTGACGCTGAGGACCGGCTTGGAGGCTGTCGCGCCACCGGTGACGGCGGCCAGAGCGGTAAGGGCTGTCATGGGCGGGGCACCACCGTGAATACCACGGGCAACGGCCATTCAGGCCCTTGCCGAAAAATGCGTCGTTGCAAGACATGCGGGCGGAGCAACCTCCGCCCGCAGGGCACAACGTCAGTTCTGCGGACGCTGTTTGGTGGCGTCGAGCTCAGCCTTCTTGGCCGTGGTCAGCTCGGTGATCTTGGCCGACTTCTCGATAGCCATGTTGAAAGTGGCTTCCATCTTGGCGATTGCTGCGTCTGCGCCGCCACCGCTGCTTGCTGGAGGTACGTTGCTCATGGTGATACTCCTTCAGGATAGGGATTCATAAGAAGCCGCTTTGAGGCGGGTAGAAGTCCGTGCAAGACAGCGCCTGAGGGGAAGTCTGGCAGTCGCTCTCTAACACGAGGCCCATGTTAGGCAATGAATATTCGCCACTGCTGTGAAACGTTGTGAAAGGTTGGGAAAACTCTTGATACAAACCACCAGATAGCACCTTTACACAGGCTACAAGCCAGGCACAGCAAGGCCTTCAGCTGAAAAGCCGAATACCTTTAAATGTCTCGGATGGGGTTAAACGCGCTGTATTTCTGGTCGAAACAGCCGGCAGTCAAGTTCAGTTATCGAACAAACTTAGTCACTCAGGAGGCATGACAGGGCAAATATTACAAGGCGGCAGGATGAACGGATAAATAATCACTTCTGTGAACTCAATCAACTTTGCGCCTGTAGAAACAGCGAAAACAACTCGGACTGTGACTTGATCCCCAATTTGCTGTACATGTGCTTGCGGTGCACTTTCACGGTCTCGGCGGATATCGCCAGCTTGCGCGCGATCTCCTTGCTCGAACAACCACTGAGCATCAAGCGCCCCACCTCCAGTTCCCGTGCAGTCAGGGGTGTCTGCAGCGCCTCGACGGTTTCCTCCAGACGGCTCTGCCAGCGTGGCGCCGGTGGCGTGGCCTGCTCCAGCAATTCGCGCTCGAACGTCATGCGCTGGCGCATCAGCCCGGCCACCCAGGGGCGCAGCAGGTCGAGCAGGGTGATCTGCTCGGCGCTGAAACGCCCCTTGGTCCCCAACGACAGGCACAAGGTGCGCTCCTTCTCCAGTTGCACATTGAACTGCACCTCGTCGGCGACCACGTTCAGGCGAAAGTAGCGCTGGTAGTAGTCGGTCTGCTCGAAGCACTCCGGCGCCACGTCCGCCAGTTGGAACAGGCCGCTGCCCGGCGCCTCGCGGCTGGCGATGTAGAACGGATCGAGCAGGTACAGGCCCTTGAGGTAGTCCTGGAACAGCGGGTCGGGCCCGCCGTCCTCACCAGGACACTCGGCGAACACTTGCGGTCTACCATTGCTGAAGAGCAAGGCCACCCAGCTGTCGAACGGCACATACTGATCGAGCAGGCGCACCAGGGCGAGCCAGAAGCCGGGCTTGTCGAGCGTCTCGACCAGGTGACCGACCGAGCGGTGCCAGGCCAGGTCCTGCAGCGTAAGGTTCATGCCTCTACCCCTGTTGGGTTACCACGTGGGCGTAATTACCCCCGATACGGTGGCCGACGCATACTCGGGCAAGCCTTGCCTCGGTCCGATGCGCATTCTGACCGTTTTTCACCGGGCGGTCATGTCACCGCCATGGCTCGGGCATTTCAATAAAAGATTGGGTCTATGAGAACAGCAATGAAGGTCGAACTCGTGCAACTGGTGGGCCGCGACGGTGACACCGCCTACAACCTGAGCCGCACCCTGGAGGCGATCCACGCCTGCCCTGCCGGCACCGACCTGGTGGTCTTCCCTGAAACCCAGCTGATGGGGTTCCCCAGCGAGGACAACATCGCAACCCTCGCAGAGCCCCTCGACGGCCCCAGCGTGCGCGCCGTGCAACAGGCAGCGCGCGAACGTGACGTCGGCGTGGTGGTCGGCATGGCCGAAGCGGGTGACGACGGCCGCTTCTACAACACCACCCTGCTGATCACCGCTGAAGGCATCGCCCTGAAGTACCGCAAGACCCACCTGTGGGCGTCGGACCGCGGCATCTTCACCCCGGGCGACCGCTACGCCACTGCGTTGTTCAAGGGGGTGCGGGTGGGCTTGCTGATCTGCTTCGACATCGAGTTCCCCGAAAGCGCCCGCGCCCTCGGCCAACTGGGCGTCGAGCTGATCCTGGTGACCAACGGCAACATGGACCCCTATGGGCCGACCCACCGTACCGCGATCAGTGGCCGCGCCATGGAAAACCAGGCGTTTGCAGTGATGGTCAACCGCGTCGGCGAGGGGGATGGCGCCCTGGTGTTCGCCGGCGGCAGCGCGGTGGTCGACCCATACGGGCAGTTGCTCTGCGAAGCCGGGCGCGAGGAGTGCCGCATCGGGCTGGAACTGGACCTGGCGCAACTGGATGTTGCCCGTCGCGACTACAGCTATCTGGCCGAGCGACGCTTCGTCCTGCCGGGCGAAGTGCGCGAGCACGATAACGGCCTGCGCGAGCTGGTGATCGGGGCCTGAACACCAGGTCCTGTGCCGGCAATCAGCTCCTGCTCCCACACAGGTATCGGCGCCAGCCTTGGGTCTGGTGCAAGACGATTGCTCGCACATTCGAACTCTGCATAACAAACATAATCTGGAGTAAGCAGTAATGGCCCGACTCAAGCGAACCCTTTCGCTCAGTGCGGTGGTGCTGTTTGGCATCGCCTACATGACCCCGATCATCGTCCTCGGGACCTTCGGCATCCTCGCCGACACCACCGGCGGCGTGGTGCCCTCGGCGTACCTCGCCGCCTCCGTCGCCATGCTGTTCACCGCCCTGAGCTACGGGCGCATGGCCGCCGCCTTCCCGGTGGCGGGCTCGGCCTACACCTATGTGCGCAAGTCGATCAGCCCGAAACTGGGTTTCCTGGCCGGCTGGGGTGTGCTGCTCGACTACCTGTTCCTGCCCATGGCCATCTGGCTGATCGGCGCGGCCTACCTGCACTCGGCCTTCCCCGCCGTGCCGCAAGCCGTCTGGGTGCTGGCGTTCATCGGCGTGACCACGGCGATCAACGTGGTCGGCCTGCGCCTGGCGAAGAACATCAACGGCGCGCTGATGCTGGTGCAGTTCCTCGTTCTGGCGGCCTTCGTGGTGCTGGCGATCCACTATGTGCTGGGGGACGCGAGCAAACCGCTGTGGTCGCTGGAGCCGTTCTTCAAGGAAGGCGTGCAGTTGCCGCTGATCATGAGCGGTGCAGCGATTGCCTGCTATTCGTTCCTGGGCTTCGATGCGGTGAGCACCCTGACCGAGGAAACCCACGAGCCGCGCAAGAACATCCCGCGGGCGATCCTGCTGATTACCCTGATCGGTGGATTCCTGTTCATCGCCGCCAGCTACTTCGTGCAGCTTGCCCACCCCTCCACCCAGTTCGAAAACGCCGACTCGGCGGCCTACGAGATCGCCCGCAACATCGGTGGCGACCTGTTCGTCAGCCTGTTCCTGGTCGGTTTGATCGTCGGCCAGTTCACCTCGGGGCTGTCCGCCCAAGCCAGCGCCTCGCGCTTGCTGTTCGCCATGGGGCGTGACGGTGTACTGCCCAAGGCATTCTTCGGGCGCCTGAGCGAGCGCTTCGGCACCCCGGTCGGCAGCATCGTGCTGTGCGGCGTGGTGGCGCTGCTGGCGTTGCACATGGATGTCACCACCTCCACCTCGTTCATCAACTTCGGCGCCTTCCTGGCCTTCAGCCTGGTCAACCTGTCGGTGGTGTTCCACTACTGGATCGGTCGTGGCGAACGCGGGCCACGCGCGGTGCTGCTGTTCCTGGTGTTCCCGCTGATCGGCCTGGCGGCAGACCTGTGGCTGATGGTGAGCCTGGATCACCTGGCGATCTACCTGGGCCTGGCCTGGCTGGCGGCGGGAATCCTGTACCTGGCAGTGCTGACGGGTGGGTTCAGCAAGCAGCCGCCGGAGATGCATTTCGAAGAAGCGTGATCGGAGGGCAACGGCCACGCCGGTGCCCTTCCTGCCATCGCGGACTACAAGGATCCGAAGCTAAGCTCCACGCTCAAGCTGCCCAGGTTGTCGCGCAGACCAACCCCGTAACGCCCCTCCAGATCGTCATTGATGCACAACTGCAACTCGCCCTTCTGGCCACGCGGCAACTGCACCTTGTCCCCTATCAGGAACGGCGTGCCGTTACTGCCGATACGGCCGATCAGCGCACCTTCGTTCTGCCCGGGCAAGGTATAGCCAGGTTTGGCGATCAAACCCGCATGACCACTGGCGCCCACGAACCCGGTAGCCGGGTTGGCTGTCCACTGCCCGCCCTTGCACACCGCCAACTGCCAACTGTGACCATTGACCTGCACACCGGTCCCCTGCCAGGCCTGGTTGGCCTGTACCTGCACGGTGCGCGCAAGCAGGTCGCTGGCCACCACATCGGCAGCCTGGAAGGTCAGCGCAGTGATGGTCAGGGTGGGGTTGGCGGTACCGGTGGTGGGGAACACACCGTCGCCGACCAGGAACAGGTTCTTGTGGTCCCAACTGCGCTGCTGCTTGTCGACCACCGATTTGCCCGGGTCGCTACCCATGCGGTAGGTGCCCATCAGGTGCCCGGCGCCGTAGAACGCATAGCGTTCGTTGCCATGGTCGAACACCGTTTGCGGTCCAGGTTCCTTTTTGGGGTGGAAGTCGGTCAACTCGCTGGCGCCCATCAGCTCAGTGATGATGTGCGTCGCGGCCAAACGCGCCTGCCTGAACCCTTCCTTGGTGTAGTCGGAGAAATCATATTCGATCTCCGGTCTAGCCAGCCCGAGGCCATCGGTGAGGGTATCGCTGACCTTCACTCGACACAGCGCCTTGTCCGGGTCTTTTTCCAACTGCTCGACCAGAAAGCCCAGGCGGAACTGGCGAGTCAGCACGCTGTTGAGCTGCTGGACCAGTGCCTGGCCAGACAGTGCCGACTTCTTGGGGTTGGTCCCGCCCTCGTTGGTCCCGTCGATGTAGTCGCAAACGGCCTTGTACGGATCCTCCTGCGACCAGTTCCAGCCCTCGTTGCCGATCTCGATACGCCAGGCCGCATGTTTCCTGCGAAAGTCGCCGTCACGCATTTCCTCGATGCCTGAAGTCGACAGCGGGCCACGGAACGGGAACAGCGGCTTACCCTCGGGCATCAGGCCCCAGGCCAGGTACACCGGATGGTCCGACAAGCCACAGCCAAGCTGCTTGCTGCTGTTGGCAACCCCATCCGGCCAATCCTTGCTCTTGGAATTGAGCAGCAGTTTCGGCGTCTCGATGGCATGGGCGGCGATGACGTAACGCTGGCCCTGGGCCACGCCATCATTGCGTTTGCCATCGGCCTGGTACTGGATGAACTCGATGCCACTGACTTGCTTGTCGGTCACCAGCACCTTGCTGGCCACGGTCTGGTAGAGGATGCGCACGTTGCCGGTGTCCAGCGCCTTGGCCATGGTCACGGTGGCATCGTACTTGGCCTGGATCGGGCAGATCGGCGTACAGCTGGTATTACCGGCACAGACCCGCCGCCCGTTGTCGTTCTGCGAGTTGCGTCCGGCCGGGGTCGGGCGCACCTTCAGCGTGATGCCGTTATAGAGCTTGCCGTCGATTGCCTTGGCCACGCCCTGGTCGACCAGCGAAGGCGGGATGCCGTGCATGCGGTACTGGTAGCCCTCGGGGAAGGTCACGCCGAGATAGGACTGGGCCGCCACGTCGGCAGACACGCCCATCTCCTCCTCGGCGCGGCAGTACGCGGTCTGCAGGTCGGCATAGCTGATCGGCCAATCGACCCCGACGTTGTAGGCCGACTTCATGCGAAAGTCATTGGGCAACAGGCGCAGTGCGGTGCCCATCCAGTGCCACATGGTGCCGCCACCGACCCGCTCGTAGGTGCTGGCGAACAGCAGTGGCCCTTTCTGTACCAGATAGCTTTTCTCATCCTTGTGCGGGTCGTTGCTAGCGACCGTGATCACGTCCTTGATGGTCGCTCGGGGAGCGAACTGCTTGTCCGGGGTCTGCTCCATCTGCTCAGGCGGATAGGGCGATTCGGGCGATTTGAGCACCGCGGTGTAGAAACGCTCCAGATACTCGCTGCGGTTCGGCGGAATCGCCGGCCCCGACTCCAGCACCAGTACCTTGAGCCCGGCCAGGCCCAACTGGTAGGCCATCACGCTGCCGGCCATGCCGGCGCCCACGACGATCACATCGGCTTGCTCGATGTTCTTGGCTTGTACGAGGCTCATGGCTGCTGCCCTTCCTTGGCTTTGACACCGGTGAATTGCTCGAGGGTTGGTGGCTGCTCGGCCCAGTAGCCGAAGTGATACTGGCTATAGCCCATGGGATGGGCCTGGGCGATCTTCCACGCCCAGCTTTCCTTGTAGGCCTGGTCGGAAACCACGTGGATATCACCTTTGGTTTTCTGCGCGTCCTTCAGGTCGTAGGGCTGGTACCAACTGCCCAGCAGCCAGAGCTTCATGATCGAACGCGCGCCCTGGGCGATCGGTGAATCCTTGCGGTCCAGAATGGCGGCGGCGATCTCTTTCTCGGGCCGGCCCTTGAGGCTGACAAACAGCTCCAGCAGATTGCTGAAGGCTGCCGCGCCCATGCCGCTTTGCGCTGTGGCGAAAAACACCGGTGGCAGGTTGACCGGGTCGTCGGACGGGGCAAGGTGGTCGCTGGACAGGCCCGTCAGCAGCGCCGAAAGCTCAATGAAGTTCTGCAGGTTCTGGTCGTTCATGGCATCACTCCTTGGCGCCAGTGGATTGGGCACGTTCAAGCAGGAAGGTGAAGTCCGCGAAGCTGGTACGCGGCGATTCAGTCACCCGGGTGGTCGCGTTGTTGTGGCACTCCATGCAGCTCGAAGACGCCTGCGGCACGGTGCCCTGGTTGTAGGTTTCCAGCGTGGCGTTGGCCAGGAAGCTTGGCGCCGGAGAGCCCAGGGGGTTGACCGGGTCCGGTACCTGGCACTTCGGATCCTTGGCGGGCTTGGTCGGCCATTGCGTACTGACCAGTTGGTAGTTGGCCCAGACCGTGCCGGCCAGCGCGCCTCGCCACTGCTGGTTGAGCGCCTGGGCGGCGGCAGTGATCGGAATCTCGCGCACGATCTGCGACGGCACGGCCTTCTTCGATGGATCCCACGGCAGCGCCGGCGGCTCGTTGATCGGCCGATCGGCCTTGGCGTCATAGAAAAGGTACGGCCCCTTGCGCTCACTCATCGGCGTAGTCTTTTCCGGCACGTTGCGCACGTGCTCGAACGTCGACCACACCCACTGCTGCGCGTCCTGGGTCTTGTGCACGATGTGCAGCCCGACCAGGCCGACCTTCTGCGCACTGCACGACTCGGGAATGAGCGCCCCTTTGTCCGGATCGTCATTGCCCGGGGTATAGACCAGGGCATCGACGGCATGGAACTCATCGGCCTTGTCGCTTGCATCAAGGACCTTCCAGGCCGACTTGACCATGATCGCGCCGACCCGCTTATCCTCGTTCGAACCGCAGGCAAAGGCGATGCGGTTGTCGCTCTTGCCGAGGAACGCCTGTTGCCCCTCCTTGCTGTAAAGGCCGTTGTTGACGATATCGTCGAACATCGGCTGGTTGACCATGATCGCGTTGCGCGTGTACTGCCCGCTCTGGTCGACCAGTGGGCCGGTCTTGAACGGCTGGATGAACTCATCGAGCACTCCGGCGACCTTGCCCATCTGCTGCAGCACAGGCAGGTTGCCCTTGCCCTCACAGGCCGCGGGAAGCGGGGCTTTCTCGTGCCAACCTACAGGTTTCTGCCCCTTGGGCAGGAAGATCTCGTAACTCTCCTTCCACGACTCCCACACCGTCGTTGTGTTCGGCTTGCCGATCGGCGCATCGGTGTCGGCACTGCCATCGGGCTTGGCCGGCCAGTTCAGGGCGACGAAGGTCTTCCACGACAACAGGTCGAAATCGTGCTGCAGGCTTTCAAGGGTAGGTGTGGGCGGTACCACGACGGTGACATCGAAGGGAATCTGCGGCGACAGCACGGGGCTGTCTGCCACCGCGGCCACGGCCAGTACGCTGGTGAAGCCTGCACCCAGGCAGGCCAGGTGTTTCGGTCGTTTTCTCATTATCGTCTCCTCAGCAGATAAAGCGTCGGGACGACACAAGATGCGGGCCCTTCATGGTCCCAGTATTCAGCGTTATCCCTGACGCTGATTTGCAGGCTAGCTGGCCATTTGCCACAGGAAAAATAATCGGATTAACGGTAGGGTTATTGCCCTGCCGTACCGATCAGGACAGCTGTTTCACGGATGTAAAACGTTGTGAATTCCCGCGCACTGAAATCTTTACTTACATTCTGTTCTGCTACCGTCGAGCCGCCTCGAGGGTCGCCGAGCGTCCAGCAACGCTGACACGCCTTGCGCCCTTTCTGCCCCGACGAAAGGAGTTTCACGGCATGTCGACCAGCCCTCTCACCCGCAGCGCCGACACCAAACTGTCAGAGCCACGCGATCATAAACCCGCCGCCACCTTCCGCGTGCTGCTCGCCAACAGCGAGCGCAACGCCGACAGCTACCGCAGTGCCAAGCCCGACGAGCAGATGCCCACGCTGGGCGAGCTGGCCGCGATCGAAGCGCCCGGTGCCCAGGGGGCCGACACCGTGCGCTACGTGACGGCCGCAGGCGACCATGTGCTGGTCAGCAAGGCCACCACCCCCAAGCTCTACCAACAGATCGTCGAGGCCCGCCCGGCACTGGAGGCCATCGCCAAGAGCAAGCAGGACGGCTACGAACTGCTCGGCAAGGACGCCCAGGCCCCCGCCACCCTTGGTGACTACAAGGCCATCGGTGCCGCTGACGAAGTCGGCCCCGGCCTGATCCGATACCAGACCGCCGACGGCAAGGCCTACATCGTCGCCGAGCAGGACAACCCCGAACTGTTCAAGCAGGTCTCGCAGGACTACAAGGCACTTTCGGGCATCAACCGCAGCATCGCCGATGGCTACCAATGGGCCGGGGCCGACCAGCAGGTGCCCGGCACGCTTGGCGACTTCCGCGCCGTGGGCCCCGCCGAGGAAGTCGGGCCGGGCGTGATCCGTTACGAGACCCAGGATGGCAGCAAGTACGTGGTGTCCGAACGCGACAATCCCGAGCTGTTCAAGGCCGCCAGCAGTGCCTACGACAGCCTCTCGGGCCTGCAGGCCAGCGAAGCCGACGGCTACCGGCGCGCCACCGACAATGAAGTCTGGCCGCCCTTCGACGGTACGGCCATCGGTGCCCGCGACGAGGTGGGCCCGGACCTTATCCGCTATGAACACAATGGCGAGAAAGTCGTGGTCGCCCGCGACGACAACCCCAAGCTGTTCGATTACCTGGCCGGCCTGCATGAGGTCTACAGCGACCCGGCCAAGGCTGCCGACATCCGCACTGCACTGGACAACGGCGCAGTGCTGGCCGATGCCAACACACAGGCGCCGGGCCTGAACGACTACAAGGGTTTCGGCTGGACCACCGGCCAGGAAGACAACGTCCTCACCTACGAAACCCACGACGGCACCAAGGTCGTGGTCTCGCGCGACATCGCGCCGGAGCAGTTCAAGCAGGTGGCGACCGCCAACGACACCTGGGGCAAGATCCACGACAGCGAGAAGGACGGCTACAAGCTGGCCGGCCCCAACGATTTTCTCAAGAACAAGGACATGTCTTTCGGCTCGCCGGACGAGCTGGGCGATGGCCTGATCCGCTTCGAGACCGACGAGGGCAAGTTCATCGTCTCCAAGGAGCTCAGCCCACAGCTGTACGACGAAGTGGTCGGCAAATGGGAAGGCTGGACCAAGGGCGAGGTCGATGAGACCCGCAGCAAGTACAACCTGCCGCCGCGCGAGGAGCTCGATGCGCTCAATCTCAAGACCGGGGTCAAGGCCGATGAGAAGGACGCCTCCTCGCCCGAACTGACCGTGGGCGAGTTGGCCACCAAGGAGCTGCTCGACAGCTACCGCAAAGGCGTGCAGGACGGCTCGATCGCCAAGGACGACCCGCGTGCCAAGCTGGTCCGCGCCCTCGAGGCGCAGGCCGCCTACCAGAACGGCCGCGGCATCACCGGCTACGAGGAAGAGCCCGGCGCCTTCGGCGGCACCTGGCGGGTGTTCGACAAGGAACAGACCGCGCTCACCTCCGCCGACATGCACGACATCATCGACGGCGGCAAGCTCAAGGAGCAGATCAGCACCCTGTTCGCCGACGAGACCATCCAGAAGGACTACAAATCGAAGATGGACGATGCGCTCAACCGCATCCCCAACAAGGACGAGGTCAAGCAGAAGCTGCTCGACCTGACCAACAACCCCAACTACATCGCCTACCTCAAGGACCTGCAGAAGCAGGGCAAGGACCACGAGGCCAAGGAAGACCTCAACAATACGCTCTCGGCCTTGTCGTTGTTCGATCCGGAGGCGGCCACCAAGGCGGCCCAGTCGATCCAGGCCGACGGACTGACCAGCGACCTCAACGACCTGGTCGGCGACCCGAGCAAGATTTCCGACGAGAACAAGGAGCTGGCCACCAAGGACCTGTTCGGCCTGCTCAAGAGTGTGCTCAAGGGCTCACTGCTGGACATGCCGCGCCGCACCCAGGAAGTCATCGAGAAGTTTCTCGAAGAGGGGCTGCAGGGCAAGCAGAAATCCTCGGTGGTCACCAAGGTGCTCGAAGAGCTGTCGCAGATCGACATGGCCAAGGGCAGCATCAGCGAGGCCGACCTCAAGACCGTGCTGTCCAAGCCCTATGTACCGATTGCCGACCGTGGCACCCTCGGCGAGGTGTTCAGCGCCCTCAACAGCAAGGGCATCCTCGGCACGCTGGGTGCCGGGGTGAACCTGTTCTCGGGCATCTATCAACTGGTCGGCCAGGGCGGCAAGCTGGGCGAGACCTGGCAGCAGCGTCTGTCGATCGCCAAGGACTTCGTCAGTTTCGCCGGCGCCGGCAGCCACTTCGCCAAGGTCGGCGATGCCATCGGCGGGCTGGTCGGCAAGAGCGGGTTGGTCGACTTCCTCGGCCTGGACAAGACGCTGCCGGAGATCTGGGGCAAGGGCGGTATTCAGGAGCCGAAATTCGAGTTCAAGCTCAGCGAGCTGCCGGCGAGCACCAAGGCCAAGATCGCCGAAGCGCTCGATACCCTGCCCGGCAGCAAGCTGGGGGACTTTTCCGATGTGCTCGGTGACGGCGCGGGCAATGCCAACGCCGCCAAGAACGCCTATGGCGGCATTACCCAGCGCCTGGAGGACGCGGTGTCGGCCTCCGGCACGGTCAAGCTGCCACCGGGCAAGGCGGCGAAGATTGCGGGGTCGGTGATCAAGGTACTGGGCCCGGCCACAGACCTTGCCGGTGGTTTCGCCGACATCGTGCTGGGGGCCTTCACCATCAAGAACGCGATCAAGGATGGCGACCCGCTGGCCAAGGCCTCCGGTGGCCTGCAGATCGCCGGCGGTGCCTTCGGTGCCTCGGCCGGTGTCCTCGGTGCTGCCAGCCTGTTCGGTGCAGGCACGGCTGCAGCGCTGACCGGGCCGTTCTTCCTGGTGGGCGTGGTGCTGGGAGTGATTGGCGGGATCATCGGTTACTTCGTCGATCACAACAAACGGCAGAAGGCCAGTGAGAAGGAAAACGACTGGTATCGGGATTTGGCGGCCGATGGGTTGTTGCAGGGCGACTGGGCGGACAAGGTCGAGTATGCCCACTATTCGATCCACCATTATGGCGACCGCGAGGCGCCGGAGGATGACAGCCTGTTCCGCTTCCAGGAGGCCGAATGGAAGCATTTCGACGAGACGCCGCAGAAGAATGGCTCGTCGAGCAACCGCCTGGACGACAAGTTGCACGTGGATCATTGAGCCACTGATTGCAATCCATCCCTGTGGGAGCGGCGGTTCGGCGCCCCGACTTGCCCGCGAAAAGAACACCGCGGTGAATGGCACCGGCTTCGCCGGTGTTCGCGGGCAAGTCGGGGCGCCGAACCGCCGCTCCTACAAGGGCTGTGGCTTGGGCACAAAAAAGCCACGAGCCCGCCTGCGGCGATCCTCGTGGCTTTTCAGGCAACGGCCTGTCAGACGACAGGCGATCCCCAGGGCAGCTTACAGCGCCATGTCGTTGGCAGCCTTGCTCTCGGCAGGTGCGGTCGACTCGACACCGGTGCTGGTCCCGACGCTCTGGTCAATGACCGGCGGCTTCTCCAGTTGCAGCACTTCAGCGGTGTAGTTCCACTCTTTCTGCACAGCAGCAGCGGAATCGTTCAGCTTGGTACCGTAGCTCGGCACGATTTCACGGATGCGGGCCTGCCATTCAGGCGTGGCGACCTTCTCCTTGAACACGGTTTCCAGCACGTTGAGCATGATCGGCGCAGCAGTCGAGGCGCCTGGCGAAGCACCCAGCAGACCGGCGATGGTGCGGTCTTCGGACGCCACGACCTCGGTGCCCAGCTTCAGCACACCGCCCTTCTCTTCGTCACGCTTGATGATCTGCACGCGCTGACCGGCCTGCCACAGGCGCCAGTCTTCTTTCTTGGCGTTCGGGAAGTAAGTGCGCAGGGCTTCGAAGCGGTCGTCATCCGACAGCATCACCTGGCCGGCGAGGTACTCGACCAGCGGGTACTGCTCGATACCCACTTTGGTCATCGGCCAGACGTTGTGCAGGGTGGTGCTGCTCAGCAGGTCCAGGTACGAACCGTTCTTCAGGAACTTGGTCGAGAAGGTGGCGAATGGCCCGAACAGGATCACGCGCTTGCCGTCCAGCACGCGGGTGTCCAGGTGCGGAACCGACATGGGTGGCGCGCCGGTCGAGGCGATGCCGTAGGCCTTGGCCATGTGCTGCATGGCAACGGTCGGGTTCTCGGTCACCAGGAACGAGCCGCCAACCGGGAAGCCTGCGTACTCCTTGGCTTCAGGAATGCCCGACTTCTGCAGCAGCTTCAAGGCGCCGCCGCCGGCACCGATGAACAGGAACTTGGCGTCGGTGGCAGAGGTGCTGCCATCCTTCAGGTTCTTGTACTCGACGTGCCAGGAGCCGTCCTTGTTACGGGTGATGTCCTGCACTTCGCTGGACAGCTTCAGCTTGAAGTTGTCGCGGGTCTGCAGGTGGCCGACGAACTGGCGGGTGATCTCGCCGAAGTTGACGTCGGTGCCGATCGGCGTCCAGGTCACTGCCAGCTTCTGGTTCGGGTCACGCCCTTCCATCATCAGCGGGACCCACTTGGCGATCTGCGCGTGGTCTTCGGAGAACTGCATCGGGCGGAACAGCGGGCTCGCCTGCAGTGCTTCGTAACGCTTCTTCAGGAAGGCGATGTTGTCGTCGCCCCAGACGAAGCTCATGTGCGGGGTGGTGTTGATGAACGATTTCGGGTTCTTCAGCACGCCCTGGCGAACCTGCCAGGACCAGAACTGGCGCGACACCTGGAAGGCTTCGTTGATCTCGATCGCCTTGGAGATGTTGACCTTGCCGTCCTTGTCCATCGGGGTGTAGTTCAGCTCAGCCAGCGCGGAGTGGCCGGTACCGGCGTTGTTCCAGCCGTTGGAGCTTTCCTCGGCGACGCCATCCAGGCGCTCGACCATTTCCATCGACCAGCTCGGCTCCAGTTCGCTGAGCCATACGCCCAGGGTCGAACTCATGATGCCGCCGCCAATCAGGAGCACATCGACTTTCTTGGCTTCGTCGGCGTGCGCTTGCATGAAGCTCGCCGCGACAGCCAGACCCAGCAAGGTCTTGCCAGCTTTTTTGAACATTGATCACTTCCAGTCAGTAGAACGGAGGGGGGGCCTGTGGCTGGCCCAGGTGTTTCTTGTTCTTCAGCGCAGGCTTTTTGTGATCATTGTTCAGCAGCCAGAGAACCCTTACAGGCTTCAGCCATTGGTCTGATTGACCGGGGTCGGCTGAAACGGTTGCGGATTGTAACCGAAACGCCAGCACAAACAAATTGGCGGCGGGAACGTCAAGGTGGCGGGTTGTCCCAGGGGCTCGCCCGGCACGTGGCCGGGCGATTGGGAGGTTCAAAGCTCGGGATCGATATCCCCGGCGTACATGTCCGACTCTTTATACAGGTCGTGCACATGGCGCAGCAGCACCATGATCACCGCCGCCACCGGCAGCGCCAGCAAGACGCCGGTGAAGCCGAACAGCTCGCCACCGGCGAGAATGGCGAAGATCACCGCCACCGGGTGCAGGCCGATGCGGTCGCCCACCAGCAGCGGCGTCAGCACCATGCCCTCGAGGGCCTGGCCGATCATGAACACCGCGACAATGCCCAGCATCGGGTACAGGTCGCCGCCGAACTGGAACAACCCGGCGATCAACGCTGCACCGATGCCGACAATGAAGCCCATGTACGGCACGATGGCCGCCAGCCCCGCCAGCAAACCGATCAACAGCCCCAGCTCGAGACCGACCAGCGACAGCCCGACCGCGTAGATCACGCCCAGCGCCAGCATCACCAGCAACTGGCCGCGCACGAACGCCCCCAGCACCTCATGGCATTCACCCGCCAGCCCTACCAACTGATCTTCACGCTGACGTGGCAGCAGGCTGCGCAGCTTGGCCATCATCAGGTCCCAGTCACGCAGCAGGTAGAAGCCCACCACAGGGATCAGCACCAGGTTGGCCAGCCAGGCGATCAGCGCCAGGCTCGAGGCCGTGGCCTGGGACAGGACGATGCCGACGATGTCGGTGGTCTGGCCCATGTGCGCGCCGATGGCAGCCTTGATCTTGTCGAACTTCCAGAAGCCATCGGCCAGGCCCAGACGGCTCTGCACCCAGGGCAGGGCAACATGCTGCAGCCAGTCGAGCATCTGCGGCGCCAGTTCGTACAGGCGCAGCAACTGCTTGGCCAGCATCGGCACCAGCACCAGCAGCAAGGCGAGGAACACCAGGGTGAACAGGCTGAACACCACCACCACGCCCCAGGTGCGCGACAGGCCCAGGCGCTCCAGGCGATCGACCAAAGGGTCGGCCAGGTAGGCCAGCAGGATGCCAACCAGGAACGGCGAGAGAATGTTATGCAGCAGGTAGAGCAGAACGGCGATCAGCAAGGCGACGCCCAGCCACACCCAACGGCGTACATCAGTCATGTTCGCGGCTCCTTACCAGCGAAAACGCAGGCCATCGAATGGCTTGGGCGCAGCCGCCTGCGGGGCGACCGCCTGGCCAGGCGCTGCCTCTGCTACGGGAGCGGGAGCGGCGGCAGGCGCCTGTTCGACAGGCACCTCCTGCAGATGCGCTAGCCCCAGTTGCGCACGCAGTTGCTCGCGATTGCCGGTGACCGTATAGGTCAGCGTGTCGCCGTCGGCCAACTGCAGCCGCGGGCCATAGGGCTCAAGCACGCGCAGCAGTTCGGCGTAGCGCTGCAGGTTCATGCCCTGCACCTGGACCTGCAGGTCGCTGCTCGCCCCCGGACGGGTGACGTAACGGGGCGCCAGGCGTGCGCTGATCGCCAGCATCACCGCATCGGCCAGCGCAGCTTGGTCGGCGCCCTGCGCCGTGCCCTGCTCGCGCTGATCGCCTAGCCACAGTTGCCATTTGCCCTGCCACTTGCCGTCTGCCTCGTGGGCGTGCACAGCCAGCAGGGCATCGGCGCCATAACGCTCGGACGCCTCACGCAGCGGCGCCGGGTCGTTGCCTTCGAGCTGCTTGGCATTGGCCACCAGTTGTTCCTGCAGGTCGGCCAGCGGCAGGCGCAGCGGCAGACCACGGTGCTGGGCGGCACGACGTAGCGGCTCGGCACTGGTCTGACCATCGCCGACCAGGCTGCTGCCCTCGACACTGTCGTACAGCCACCAGCCAAGAATCGATGGCCGGTTGCTGCCCCACAGGGCCAGGCCGCCCTGGCGCAGGGCGCGCTCGGTGCTGCCGGGGTCGAACTCCACCACCACCGTCTCAGGTGGGCCGGCGTCGCTGCCCACCTGGTTGATGATCTGTTGCGGATCCTTGCGCAGGGCGACCACCGCCGGGTTCTGCGTCGCCTTGGCATCGCCGGTCAGACGCAGCACCAGGGTGTCGAGTGCCTTGGCGGTGGCCTGGGTCCGCGCCTCGCTGCCCTGCCCATCGACAGGTTCGCGGACCTGGTAAAGGCCCGATACGGTCTCGGCCTGTGCCGTTGCACCGATCAGCCCTACGCAAACCACTGCCAGGTAATTGAGAAAACGCATGGAGGATTCCTGTCCGGATGACTTTCAGGTCAGAAGCTACAAGCTGCACACCGTCAGCGGCAAGAAAAAGCGCGCGACACCGCAGCTTGTCTTCTCTTATAGCTTACCGCTCGCCACTTGCCGCTCAATGGAGGATGGCCGCTGCCGGGCAACCCTGATAAAATCGCGCGCCTTCGCAGACCAGTCACGTACAGGCAGCCGCCGCCTCCCGAGCCGGCCTTGGCCGCGCTGGTCGTTTTCCTGAATCCCTCCCCCTTAAAGGCCTGGTTCAATGAGCAAGCAACCCTCCCTGAGCTACAAAGACGCCGGTGTAGACATCGACGCCGGCGAAGCACTGGTCGAACGCATCAAGGGCGTCGCCAAGCGCACCGCACGCCCTGAAGTCATGGGTGGCCTGGGCGGCTTCGGCGCCCTCTGCGAGATCCCGGCCGGCTACAAGCAGCCGGTGCTGGTCTCCGGCACCGATGGCGTCGGCACCAAGCTGCGCCTGGCGCTGAACCTGAACAAGCACGACAGCATCGGCCAGGACCTGGTCGCCATGTGCGTCAACGACCTGGTGGTCTGCGGCGCCGAGCCGCTGTTCTTCCTCGACTACTACGCCACCGGCAAGCTGAATGTCGACGTGGCCGCCACCGTGGTCACCGGCATCGGCGCCGGTTGCGAACTGGCCGGTTGCTCGCTGGTCGGTGGTGAAACCGCCGAGATGCCTGGCATGTACGAAGGCGAAGACTACGACCTGGCCGGTTTCTGCGTCGGCGTGGTGGAGAAGTCGGAAATCATCGACGGCTCGAAAGTGGTCACCGGCGACGCCCTGATCGCCCTGCCTTCCTCCGGCCCGCACTCCAACGGCTACTCGCTGATCCGCAAGATCCTCGAAGTGTCCGGCACCGACATCGAGAACACCCAGCTCGACGGCCAGCCGCTGACCGACCTGCTGATGGCGCCGACCCGCATCTACGTCAAGCCGCTGCTGGAGCTGATCAAGAAGACCGGCGCGGTCAAGGCCATGGCCCACATCACCGGTGGCGGCCTGCTGGACAACATCCCGCGCGTCCTGCCAAAAGGCGCCCAGGCCGTGGTCGACGTGGCCAGCTGGCAGCGCCCGGCGGTGTTCGACTTCCTGCAACAAAAAGGCAACGTCGACGAGCACGAGATGCACCGCGTCCTGAACTGCGGCGTAGGCATGGTCATCTGCGTGGCCCAGGACCAGGTCGACAACGCCCTGAACGTCCTGCGCCAGGCCGGCGAGCAGCCTTGGGTGATCGGCCGCATCGACGTGGCCGCCGAAGGCGCTGCCCAGGTCGAGCTGCAGAACCTCAAGGCACACTGATGCCGAGCAAGACCTGCAATGTCGTGGTACTGCTGTCGGGCTCCGGCAGCAACCTGCAAGCCCTGATCGACAGCACCGCCGCCACCGATAGCCCGGCGCGGATCCGCGCGGTGATATCCAACCGCCCCGACGCCTTTGGCCTGCAACGGGCCAAAGCCGCCGGGATCGACACCGCCGTGCTCGAGCACGGTGGTTTCGACGGGCGCGAAGCGTTCGACGCGGCGCTGGTGCAACTGATCGATGGCTTCGCCCCCGACCTGGTGGTGCTGGCCGGCTTCATGCGCATCCTCAGTGGCGACTTCGTGCGCCACTACCAGGGGCGCCTGCTCAACATTCACCCCTCGCTGTTGCCCAAGTACAAAGGGCTGCACACTCACCAGCGGGCCCTGGATGCCGGTGACGCCGAGCACGGCTGCAGTGTTCATTTCGTCACCGAGGAACTCGACGGCGGGCCCTTGGTCGTACAGGCTGTGGTAGCGGTCGCGCCAGGCGACGATGCGCAGAGCCTGGCACAACGGGTCCACCAACAGGAACACCAGATCTACCCGCTGGCGGTGCGCTGGTTCGCCGAAGGACGCTTGCGCCTGGGCGAACAAGGTGCATTACTGGATGGCCAGCCGCTGGCGGCCAGCGGTCACTTGATTCGACCCTAGGAGAATTTATGCGTCGCGCCCTGCTATTGGCTCTCGCCGTGCTCGCCCTGCCCCTCCAGGCAGCTGATCTGAAGCCGTTCTCGGCCAGCTACACCGCCGACTGGAAACAGCTGCCCATGAGCGGCACCGCCGAACGCAGCCTGGTCAAGAACGCCAACGGTACCTGGGACCTCAACTTCAAAGCCTCCATGATGATCGCCAGCCTGACCGAACAGAGCACGGTGCGCATGGACAACGACACCCTGCTGCCGCAGAAGTACCACTTCGAGCGCGGTGGCCTGGGCAAGGCGAAGAAGGTCGACCTGGACTTCGACTGGAACAGCAAGAAAGTCACCGGCAGCGACCGTGGCGATGCGATCAGCCTGCCGCTCAACCGCGGGGTGCTGGACAAGTCGTCCTATCAACTGGCCCTGCAACATGACGTGGCGGCGGGCAAGAAGAGCATGACGTACCAGGTGGTCGACGGTGACGAGATCGACACCTACGACTTCCGCGTGCTGGGCACCGAGAAGGTTGCCACCAAGACCGGCCAGGTCGATGCGGTGAAGGTCGAGCGCGTGCGCGACCCAAGCCAGAGCAAGCGCATCACCGAGCTGTGGTTCGCCAAGGACTGGGACTACCTGCTGGTGCAACTGCGCCAGGTCGAGACCGATGGCAAGGAATACGTGATCGTGCTGCAGGATGGTACGGTCGATGGCAGGACGGTGAAGGGCAACTGATCCCTTACCTGCGCTGTAACCTGCTGTAGCCCGAGCCCCGCCTAGTGCGGGGCTTTGTTTTGGCTTGCAGGAGCAAGCGCAGCGCGTTTCATGAACATAGTTTCATCGTCGTTTTATTTACTTAGCCTGCTAACAAACTCTATAAAGAAGGTGTGCGACACAGTGTCGCAGACCAACAGAAGTGGAGTTTACCGATGACTGTCCAAGTAACCGAACGCGACGAATCGAGAATGTCCCACGAAGGCCTGGCCGCTGGCGTGCGGATCTGGGACGTACACCAGCAGGGCCAACTGGTCGGCATGTTCCACAACGAACATGAAGCCCACCAGTACCGCCAGGAACTCGAGACCCTCGAGAGCCAACGCGGCACACAATAAGATCTCCCCCACGAAAAACCCCGCCTGAGCGGGGTTTTCGTCATTTACCACATCAGATCGTCAGGGATCTTGTAGGCCGCATAGGGATCGTCCTCATCGGCCTCCTCGACATGGGTGTTGAGCAGCAGGATGCGCTTGGGATCGCGTTCCTGGATCTTCACCGCCGCCTCGCGTGGGATCACTTCGTAGCCGCCGCCATGGGCGACGATCGCCAGCGAGCCGTTGCTCAGCTTGCTGCGCATCAGCGCGTTGACGGCAATTCGCTTGACCTTCTTGTCATCGACGAAGTTGTAGTAGTCCTCGGTGGTCAGCTTGGGCAGGCGGGTCGCCTCGATCAATTGCTTGACCTGCGCGGCACGGGCCTTCTGCTCGGCCTTCTCCTGCACCTGGCGGTTCAGTTCCTGGTCCTTTTTGGCCTTGTCGGCCATGGCTTCCTTGGCCAGGCGCTGCTGGCTGTCATCCACCTCGACCTGGCCCTTGTGTTCCAGGCGTTTCTGTTTCTTTTCGGCCTTGTTGGCCTGGGAGACCTGCTTCTGGTTGACCAGACCGGCCTTGAGCAATTGATCGCGAAGGGAAAGGCTCATCGGTGTTCACTCACTTATGCATCGGCTCAGCCGCAGCTGGGCAGGTTCTTTTCCTGACGCTTGGCTTCACCCCAGAGGGCATCCAACTCGTCAAGGTTACAATCTTCGATCGGTCGGCCAGTGTCGCGCAATGCCTGCTCGATGAAGCGGAAACGTCGTTCGAATTTACGGTTGGCGCGGCGCAGTGCGTTTTCTGGATCCTGCTTGAGGTGACGGGCCAGGTTCACGGCGGCGAACAGCAGGTCGCCGACTTCGTCCTCCAGTGCCTGCTCATCGCCATCGGCCATGGCCTGCAACACCTCGTCGAGCTCCTCGCGCACCTTGTCCAGCACCGGTAACGCCTCGGGCCAGTCGAAGCCGACGGTGGCCGCGCGCTTCTGCAGTTTGGTCGCGCGCGACAGTGCCGGCAAGGCGCCGGGTACATCGTCGAGCAGCGAGAGCTGTTCGGGGGTACTCTTCTCGGCGCGTTCCTCGGCCTTGATCTCCTCCCAGCGCGATTTGACCTGCGCCTCGCTCAAGCGCGGGATGTCGGGTGCGGCGTAGAGATCGCCGGTGGGGAATACATGCGGGTGGCGGCGGATCAGCTTGCGGGTGATCGAATCGACCACACCGGCAAATTCGAAACGCCCCTCCTCCCGCGCCAGCTGGCTGTAGTAGACGACCTGAAACAGCAGGTCGCCGAGCTCGCCCTGCAACTGCGCGAAGTCGCCCTGCTCGATGGCGTCGGCCACCTCGTAGGCTTCCTCGAGGGTGTGCTTGACGATGCTGGTGTAGTCCTGCTCAAGGTCCCAGGGGCAGCCGTACTGCGGATCGCGCAGGCGGGCCATGAGGTGGAGCAGGTCGTCTAGGGTGTAGGTCATTACAGGTCCTTCGGCGGTGCCTTCATCGCGGGCAAGCCCGCTCCTACAGGGATCACGCTGCACCCGTAGGAGCGGGCTTGCCCGCGATGAAGGCGACGCAGTCTCAAGGCGTACGATTACGCCGCGTCTCGATGATGTTCGGCAACTGCGAGATCCGTCCGAGCAAGCGCCCCAGCGCATCCAGGCCTGGAATCTCGATGGTCAGCGACATCAGCGCGGTGTTGTCTTCCTTGTTCGAGCGGGTATTGACCGCCAGCACGTTGATCTTCTCGTTGAGCAGCACCTGCGAAACGTCGCGCAGCAGGCCCGGGCGGTCGTAGGCGCGGATGACGATGTCGACCGGGTAGGTCTGCACCGGAATCGGCCCCCAGCTCACCTGGATCATGCGCTCCGGCTCCTTGCCCGCCAACTGCAGCACCGAGGCGCAGTCCTGGCGGTGAATGCTCACGCCGCGGCCCTGGGTGATGTAGCCGACGATGGCATCGCCCGGCAGCGGCTGGCAGCAACCGGCCATCTGCGTGAGCAGGTTGCCTACGCCCTGGATCTGGATGTCGTTGCGCTTGCCCGATCGGGCTCCGCGCGCAGGTCGTGGCACCAGCTCGACCGGATCGATGCGCTCCGGCTCCAGCAGTTGCTGGGCGGCGTTGACCATGTGCGCCAGACGCAGGTCGCCAGCCCCCAGGGCGGCAAACATGTCCTCGGCAGTCTTGACGTTGGCCTTTTCCGCCAGGCGCTCGAAATCCACCTGTGGCAGGCCCAGGCGGCTGAGTTCGCGCTCGATGAGGGTCTTGCCGGCAGCGACGTTCTGGTCGCGCGCCTGCAACTTGAACCAGTGGACGATCTTGGCCCGCGCCCGCGAGGTGGTGACGTAGCCCAGGTTGGAGTTCAGCCAGTCGCGGCTCGGGCTGCCCTGCTTGCTGGTGATGATCTCCACCTGCTCGCCGGTCTGCAGGCTGTAGTTCAGCGGCACGATGCGCCCGTTGATCTTGGCGCCACGGCAGTTGTGGCCGATCTCGGTGTGCACCCGGTAGGCAAAGTCCAGCGGCGTGGCGCCCTTGGGCAGGTCGATGGCGTGGCCGTCAGGGGTGAACACGTAGACCCGGTCCGGCTCGATGTCGACCCGCAGCTGTTCGGCCAGCCCGCCGATGTCGCCCAGTTCCTCGTGCCACTCCAGCACCTGGCGCAACCAGGAGATCTTCTCTTCGTAGTGGTTGGAGCTGGACTTGACGTCGGTGCCCTTGTACTTCCAATGCGCACAGACGCCCAGTTCGGCCTCTTCGTGCATGCCATGGGTGCGGATCTGCACCTCCAGCACCTTGCCCTCGGGGCCGATCACCGCGGTGTGCAGCGAGCGGTAGCCGTTCTCCTTGGGGTTGGCGACGTAGTCGTCGAACTCCTTGGGAATGTGGCGCCACAAGGTGTGGACGATACCCAGCGCGGTGTAGCAGTCGCGGATTTCCGGCACCAGCACGCGCACCGCACGCACGTCGTAGATCTGGCTGAACTCCAGGCCCTTGCGCTGCATCTTGCGCCAGATCGAATAGATGTGTTTCGCCCGGCCGCTGATGTCGGCCTTGACCCCGGTGGCCAGCAGCTCGTTCTGCAACTGGTTCATCACATCGCTGATGAAGCGCTCGCGGTCCAGCCGCCGCTCGTGCAGAAGCTTGGCGATCTGCTTGTACTGGTCGGGCTCCAGATAGCGGAAGGACAGATCCTCCAGCTCCCACTTGATATGGCCGATGCCCAGGCGATGAGCGAGCGGTGCGTAGATGTCGAACACCTCGCGCGCCACGCGCAGGCGTTTTTCGTCATCGGCGGCCTTCACCGCGCGGATCGCGCAGGTCCGCTCAGCCAGCTTGATCAGGGCGACGCGCACGTCGTCGACCATGGCCACGAGCATCTTGCGCAGGTTCTCGACCTGCGCCTGCGAGCCCAGCACCAGCGACTGGCGCGGGCTGAGGCTGGCACTGATGGCCGCCATGCGCAGCACGCCGTCGATCAGCTTGGAGACCACCGGGCCGAAACGCTGGCCGACCTCGGCCAGGGTGACCTTGCCTTCGCGGACCGAGCGATAGATCACGGCGGCGACCAGCGAGTCCTGGTCGAGCTTGAGGTCAGCGAGAATTTCAGCGATCTCGAGCCCCGCCTGGAAGCTCGACGTCCCGTCGGCCCAGGAATGCTTGGCCGGGTTGCCCTTCTTCTCGACTTCCTGGGCGAAATCGCAGACCTCCTTGAGCGCCGTGCGATCCAGCGCCGAGTCGACGCTCACCACATGATCCAGCCATGCTTCGAGATTGATACTGCCGTCGGTGTTGACCGGCTGGTGCACTCTCACCTGTACCATGTTCCGTTTACCTTTCCATACAGCGCACCTCACGGGTGCACTGACAATCAACCGTGCCGCTTCCCATCCGTGGAAGCCACACCAAGGGGCCAGCCGTTACTGGCCCACTTCGAATAACGCCATGGCCTCGACATGCGCCGTCTGAGGAAACATGTCGAGAATCCCGGCCCTTTTTAACCGGTACCCCTGGCCGACCAGCACCTGCGCATCTCGCGCCAGCGTGGCGGGGTTGCACGATACATAGACCAGCCGCTTGGCCTTGAGGCGGGCGATGCTTTGCACCACCTCGTAGGCACCGTCGCGCGGTGGGTCCAAGAGTACCGCAGAAAAGCCCTCGGCGGCCCATTCGGCACCTGCCAAAGACTGCGATAAATCGGCCTGAAAAAACCGTGCGTTATGCACATTGTTGCTCGCGGCGTTGGCGGCGGCCCGATCGACCATCGCCTGCACACCTTCCACCGCCACCACTTCACGGGCCTGGCGAGCCAGCGGCAGGGCAAAATTGCCCAGGCCACAGAACAAGTCCAGTACCCGTTCATCCGGTTGCGGCGCAAGCCACGCCAGCGCCTGTTGGATCATCAGGGTGTTGACCTGGGCATTGACCTGCACGAAGTCGCCAGGTCGCCAGGCCAGCTCCAGCCCCCAAGGGGCAAGGTCAAACCCAAGTGTCGCGGCGCCATCATGTGGCGCCGGCTCACCCTCGCCCTGCAGCCACAGTTGCGCACCCGACTGCTCGCAGAACGCCTGCAGGCGCGCCAGGTCGTCATCGGCCAGCGGCGCTACATGGCGTACCAGCACCGCCTCGGCCGTGCCGCTGAACAATTCCACATGCCCCAGTGCCTGGGGCCTGCTCAGGCTGCGCAGCACGGTCGGCAGGTGACGCAGGATGGTTTGCAAGGGTTGTACCAGCACCGGGCATTCGTCGATGGCGATGATGTCCTGGCTGGCTTCGGCACGAAAACCGACGTGCAGCTCCCGCGCCTTCACATCCCAACGCACGGCGATGCGCGCGCGGCGGCGGTAGCCGAATTCCGGCCCCGCCAGCGGCGCGGCCCACTCCTCAGGCTGCACACCGGCGACACGCTGCAACTGCTCGGCAAGCAGGCGCTGTTTGAGCGCCAGCTGGCCCTCGTGGGGCAGGTGCTGAAGGTTGCAACCGCCGCAGCGGGCGTAATGCCGACACGGCGCCTCGCGCCGCTCGGGGCTGGCCTGCAGCACGCGCTCAAGACGTGCTTCGACGATCTTGCCGCGGGCATTGAGCACCCGTGCCTCGACCGCCTCACCTGCCAGGGCGCCGCTGACGAACCAGGTGCGCCCTTCGACAAAGGCGATGCCGCGTCCGTCACCGGCCAGGCGCTCGATGTCCAGGCGTTGCTTCTTGCCTACCGGCACCTGTGGGGTGCGATCGCCGCCGGCTGGCTGGAAGCGCAGGCCGCTACTGTTGCTTTTCTTTCTGGACATCAGGTTGCGTCGAACAGGCCGGTGGAGAGATAACGGTCGCCGCGGTCGCAGATGATCGCGACCATCACGGCGTTTTCCACTTCACGGGACAGGCGCAGCATCGCCGCGACCGCACCGCCGGAGGACACTCCGCAGAAAATGCCCTCTTCGCGTGCAAGGCGACGGGTGGTGTCTTCGGCTTCCTGCTGGGACATGTCCATCACCCGATCGACACGAGTGGCGTCGAAGATCTTCGGCAGGTATTCCTCCGGCCAGCGGCGGATACCCGGAATGGCCGAACCTTCCATCGGTTGCAGGCCGACGATCTGCACCGCCGGGTTCTGTTCCTTGAGGTACTGCGAGCAGCCCATGATGGTGCCGGTGGTGCCCATGGAACTGACGAAGTGGGTGATGCTGCCCTGGGTCTGCTGCCAGATCTCCGGGCCGGTGCTGGTGTAGTGGGCAATCGGGTTGTCGCCGTTGGCGAACTGGTCAAGCACCAGGCCGCGACCTTCGGCCTGCAGCTTTTCGGCCAGATCGCGCGCCCCTTCCATGCCCTCTTCCTTGGTCACCAGGATCAGCTCGGCGCCATAGGCGGTCATCGCCGCCTTGCGCTCGGCCGTGGAGTTGTCGGGCATGATCAGGATCATCTTGTAGCCCTTGATCGCCGCCGCCATGGCCAGGGCGATACCGGTGTTGCCGGAAGTCGCCTCGATCAGGGTGTCGCCAGGCTTGATCTGGTTGCGCAGTTCGGCGCGGGTGATCATCGACAACGCCGGGCGGTCCTTGACCGAGCCGGCCGGGTTGTTGCCTTCGAGCTTGAGCAGGAGGGTATTGCTGGTCTGCCCGGCGATACGCTGCAGGCGAACCAGGGGGGTGTTGCCGACGCAATCGGCGATGGTTGGGTACTGCAAGGTCATGGGCGTGTTTCGCAATCAGGACGGCAGGGGCGCCTATCATACCGGCAAAGGACGCGTGGCCATATCACGCAATTGCTGGGGCATATAGCAGACCGTTATATGGGCGGTGCGTTCTTCACGGACAACCCTACCCCCACAAGAACATCGAACGCCTTCGGGGGAGCGGGTTGATCCGCGAGAAACCCACTGTCGATACACGGCAGGCGCATGCACAGTCGCAACCCTCGCTGCCCATTCTCGGCCCACAGCCTCCCGCCCTGACGCTGGATCGCACTGCGGGCGATACTCAGCCCCAGCCCAAAGCCTCCATCCCCGGGGCGCGAACCGTCGAGACGGGAGAACGGCGCGAAGATCCTTTCCAGATCGTCTTCGTCCACCCCGCCGCCCTCATCCTCCAGGAACAACTGCCAGTGATTGCCCTCGCGCTGGCCACTCAGGCGCACCACTCCGTCGTGCGGCGAGTGGCGGATGGCATTGCGCAGCATGTTCTCCAGCGCCTGGGCCAAATGGTTGAGGTTGCCCTCCACCCAACAACTGGCCGGCAACGTGCACTGCAACCGCTGCGCCGCCCAGCCGCTTTCGTAGCAGGCATTCTCCACCAGCAGG
This sequence comes from Pseudomonas wayambapalatensis, assembly GCA_014268975.2. Taxonomy (GTDB): domain Bacteria; phylum Pseudomonadota; class Gammaproteobacteria; order Pseudomonadales; family Pseudomonadaceae; genus Aquipseudomonas; species Aquipseudomonas wayambapalatensis. The sequence continues at coordinate 4,319,182 of CP077096.1, forward strand.
TCCCACAGGGCCTGAAGCTGGATGGGCTCAAGGTTCATCGGCGCACGCTCGGCATCCTGCCAGGCCAGTTGCAGGGTGTCCTCGACCAGTTGCTGCATGCAATCCAGTTCCCGCCCGAGGCGTTCGCGCAGGCGCGCGACGTCGGTCTCGCCCTCGCAGGCCACACGCAGGCGGCTCAGGGGCGTGCGCATCTCGTGGGACAAGTCGCGCAAGAGTTGCTGCTGCAGGGCCACGGTGCTCTGCAGGCGCTCGGCCATCTGGTCGAAGGCACGCGCCAGTTCGCCCAGCTCGTCGTCACGGCCGATGGTGCGCGAATCGAGCCGCGCCGACAGTTGGTCGGCACGCCAGGCATTGGCCTGCTCGCGCAACTGGTTCAGCGGCACAATCAGCATCCGGTAGAGGCCTACGCACAACAGCAGGGTGAACAGCCCCGGCATCACGCCATTGGTGATGATCCGCCAGAACAGCCGATACTGGCCGGGGGTCAGGCGCTGGGGCAACTCGATCACCAGCATGCCTTGCTCAGGGGCATGGGGGAACGGCAGGCGCAGCCAGGGCTGGTCGACGCTGCGCCTGCTCATCGGCCAGTCGACTCCGCGCAGACGGGTCAGGCGCTGGATTTCCTCAGTGGACAAGCGAGCGCCGGCGAGCGGTCGCAAGTTGCCATCGAGCACCCCGATCCAGCCCGACTCACGCTGGCGCATGTCCAGCAACCAGCGGTCGAGGCCTTCGCGACCGCCCTGGTTCCAGGCCTGCTCGGCCTCGGCGGCATAACCGCGCAGCAGGTGCCGGGCAGGCTCCGACAGGAAGGCGTTCTGGGTTTCCATGTGCCGGCCCCAGGTGTAGCTCAGGCCGATCATCAGCAGGCAGAAGCCCACCAGCAGCACCGCCAGCTTCCAGAACAGCGATCGACGCTCGAGCATCCTCAGTCTGCCTCGCCCGCACAGAACACGTAGCCCTTGCCCCATACCGTGCGCACCTGGCGCTCGTGATAACCGATGCCCTTTAGCTTGCGACGGATCTGGCTGACATGCATGTCCAGGCTGCGATCATGGCGCGAATAGCCCCGCTGCAGGACCTGCTGATAAAGGAAGGGCTTGCTCAGCACCTCCTCCTGGCTGCGGTTGAGGGTGTCGAGCAGGCGGTACTCGCTGGGCGTGAGCCCTGCTGGCTGCCCGTCGAGCATCACGTCGCAGGCCTGTTCGTCGAAATGCAGCTGCCCCGGCAGGACGTCACGCGGCGCCTGATGACGGCGCTCCAGAGCGACCCGACGCAGGATCGCCTCGATGCGTACGCGCAGCTCGGCCATGCTGAAGGGCTTGGGCAGGTAGTCGTCTGCACCGCGCTGGAAACCGCTTATACGGTCCGCCTCGGCCCCCAGCGCCGACATCAGGATGACTGGCGTGGCACTGCGCCGGCGTAGTTGCGCCAGGGTGTCCAGACCGTTGAACCCGGGCAGCAGGATGTCCAGCAACACCACATCGAAGGCCTCGCGGCCAGCAGTTTCCAAGCCTTCCAGGCCGTTACGGCACCAGGTCACGCGGAAACCGCCGCGCTGCAACTCCTCGTGCAGGTAGGCGCCGAGCACCGGATCGTCCTCGATGGCGAGGATGCTTGAGTCGTGAATGGATACGGTATGCATTGGCATCTGCCATGAATTCTCAGTTGTGCGATTATTGGCGAGGGACGCCGTTCTGGCAACCGAGTGTCGACCAATGCCCCGGCAAGCGCCGTGCGGCATAAAAAACCCGCACAAACAAAGTGCATTACCGCTGCGCGCGGAGTAACGTTCTGCGGGATCCCGTCCACTCGCGACGGCCCGCACGCACATGACAGGAGACAGGTGTGCTCGATCGTTTGGGAATCAGAAGCCGCGTCCTGCTGCTGGCCCTACTGCCCGCCGGGCTGATGGCGCTGGTGCTGGGCATTTATTTCACCTGGTTGCAGCAGAACGAACTGCGCACCCAGCTGTTGCAACGCGGCAAGATGATCGCCGAGCAACTGGCACCGCTCGCAGCCCCCGCCCTGGCTCAGGAAGCGCCAGCGCAGCTCGAGCGCATTGCCGCCGAGGCTTTGGAGCAGACCGATGTACGTGCCGTGGCCTTCCTGGCCCCGGACCGTTCGCGCCTGGCCCATGCCGGCCCCAGCATGCTCAACCAGCCGCCCAGCGGCGGCACCGGTACGCAACTGCTGCAACGCACCGGTAACGACGCCACGCGCTACCTGATGCCGGTTTTAGGCCATCACCGTGACCTGGCCACCGAAGCCGTGCCTAACGAATCCGAGCGCTTGCTTGGCTGGGTCGAAATCGAACTGTCCCACGACGGCACGCTCCTGCGCGGCTATCGCAACCTGTTCACCAGCCTGCTGCTGATCTTCGCATGCCTGAGCCTCACGGTGCTGCTGGCACTGCGCATGAGCCGGGCGATCAACGGCCCGATCGGGCGCATCAAGCACGCGGTCACCCAGCTCAAGGAGGGCAATCTCGAAGAACGTCTGCCGCCGATGGGCAGTGTCGAGCTGGACGAGCTGGCGGCTGGCATCAACCGCATGGCCGAAACCCTGCACAACGCCCACGAAGAGCTGCAGCACAGCATCGACCAGGCCACCGAGGACGTGCGCCAGAACCTGGAGACCATCGAGATCCAGAACATCGAGCTGGACATGGCGCGCAAGGAGGCCCTGGAGGCCAGCCGGATCAAATCCGAATTCCTCGCCAACATGAGCCACGAGATTCGCACCCCGCTCAATGGCATTCTCGGTTTCACCCACCTGTTGCAAAAAAGCGAGCTCACGCCTCGACAGCTCGACTATCTGGGCACCATCGAAAAATCCGCCGACAACCTGCTGGGGATCATCAACGAGATTCTCGACTTCTCCAAGATCGAAGCCGGCAAGCTGGTGCTCGACAGCATCCCCTTCAACCTGCGCGACCTGATCCAGGACACCCTGACCATTCTCGCCCCAGCGGCCCACGCCAAACAGCTGGAGCTGGTCAGCCTGGTGTACCGCGACACGCCTTTGTCGCTGGTCGGCGATCCGCTGCGGCTCAAGCAGATCCTCACCAACCTGGTGAGCAACGCCATCAAGTTCACCCGTGAAGGCACGATCGTCGTGCGCGCCATGGTCGAAGACGAGCACGAAGACACCGCGCAACTGCGCATCAGCGTGCAGGACACCGGCATCGGCCTGTCACCGGCGGACGTGCGCACCCTGTTCCAGGCCTTCAGCCAGGCCGACAACTCGCTGTCGCGCCAACCCGGCGGCACCGGCCTTGGGCTGGTGATTTCCAAGCGCCTGATCGAACAGATGGGGGGCGAAATCGGTGTCGACAGCACGCCGGGCGAAGGCTCGCAGTTCTGGATCAACCTGAGCCTGCCCAAGGCCCATGACGACACCGAGGAACTGCCCCTGCAAGCGCTGCTGGGCCGTCGCGCAGCGATCGTCGACGGCCACGAACTGGCCCGTCAGGCCCTGGAGCACCAGCTCGAAGACTGTGGCCTGAGCGTCAGCCTGTTCTCGTCGTTCGAGCAGTTGCTGCAAGGGGTGCAGGCCGCCAGCCAGGCCGGCCAACCCTTCGAGTTCGCCGTGCTTGGCGCCAACCTGGCCAACCTCTCGCCCGACCAGCTCGGCCAGTACCACCAACAACTCGAACGCCTGGGCTGTCAGTGCGTGGTGCTGTGCCCGACCACCGAGCAGGCGCTGTATCACCCATTCCTGCCCAATGCCCATGGCCAACTGCTGTCCAAGCCCACCTGCACCCGCAAGCTGCGCCGCCTGCTGCTGGAACTGGTGCAACCGACCCGCCCCAGCAGCGAACCGCGGTATACGGCCGGCTCACGGGTGCCGAGGATTCTCTGCGTCGACGACAACCCGGCCAATTTGCTGCTGGTGCAGACCCTGCTCGAAGGCATGGGCGCCGCAGTGGTGGCGGTGGACAGCGGCTTTTCGGCAGTTCAGGCCGTGCAGGACGAGCCCTTCGACCTGGTGCTGATGGATGTGCAGATGCCCGGCATGGACGGCTGCGCCTGCACCGAGCAGATCCGTCGCTGGGAAACCAGCCAGAGTAGCCCACCCCTGCCCATCGTCGCCCTGACGGCCCACGCCATGGCCAACGAAAAGCGCGCTCTGCTGCACAGTGGCATGGATGATTATCTGACCAAGCCGATCAGCGAGCGCCAACTGGCCCAGGTGGTGATGAAGTGGACCGGCCTGAGCCTCGGCACGCCCTCGCTGGACCGCGCCACTGAACGTTTCCCCGATGGCAACGAGCTCAAGGTGCTCGACCACGAAGAGGGTTTGCGCCTGGCGGCCGGTAAAGCGGACCTGGCCGCCGACATGCTGGCGATGCTGCTGGCCTCGCTGGAAGGTGATCGCCAGGCCATCCGCAACGCCCGCGAACAAGGTGATCGCTCGGCAATGATCGAGCGCGTGCATCGCCTCAACGGCGCTTCGCGCTACTGCGGCGTCCCACAGTTGCGGGCGGCCTGTCAGCGCAGCGAGACGCTGCTCAAGCAGGACAGCCCGCAGGCATTGCAGGCGCTGGATGACCTGGAGCGCGCCATCCACCGGCTGGCGGAGCAGGCGCACCTGAGTGCCTGATCGTCGACGACACACCGAAGGAATCCCCACCATGCGCGTCCTGTTGTTCAGCAGCCAGCACTACGACCAGGAAAGTTTCACCCAGGCCGCTGCCAGCAGCGCGCTGGAGCTGCATTTCCAAGCCGCCCGCCTCACCCGGGACACCGCACCGCTGGCCCAGGGTTTCGAGGTGGTCTGCGCCTTCATCAACGACGATCTGGGCGCCGACGTCCTGCAACGCCTGGCCAGCGGCGGTACACGGCTGATCGCCTTGCGTTCGGCGGGCTACAACCATGTTGACCTGACGGCCGCAGCACACCTGGGGCTGACAGTGGTGCGCGTCCCGGCCTATTCGCCGCACGCCGTGGCCGAACACACGGTGGCGCTGATCCTGGCCCTCAACCGCCGCCTGCACCGCGCCTACAACCGCACCCGCGAAGGCGACTTCACCTTGCATGGCCTGACCGGCTTCGACCTGCACGGCAAGACTGTCGGCGTGGTCGGCACCGGGCAGATCGGTGCTGCGTTCGCCCGCATCATGGCCGGCTTCGGCTGCCAGTTGCTGGCCTACGACCCCTACCCCAACCCCGAGCTGCTGGCCCTCGGCGCCCGCTACCTGGAACTGCCCGAACTGCTCGGCCAGGCGCGAATCATCAGCCTGCACTGCCCACTGACCGAGCATACCCGTCACCTGATCAACGCCGAGAGCCTCGCGCGCCTGCAGCCCGGTGCCATGCTGATCAACACCGGGCGCGGTGCGCTGGTCGATACCCCGGCGCTGATCGACGCGCTCAAGTCTGGCCAGCTCGGCTACCTGGGCCTGGATGTCTATGAAGAAGAGGCGCAACTGTTTTTCGAGGACCGCTCCGACCTGCCACTGCAGGACGACGTGCTGGCGCGGCTACTGACCTTCCCCAACGTGATCGTCACCGCACACCAGGCGTTTCTGACCCGCGAAGCCCTGGAGGCGATCGCCGCGACCACCCTGGACAACATCGCCCGCTGGGCAGCAGGCGATGCGCAAAACACGGTCACAGGGTAGGATACGCGGCATTTCTGGAGGACCCATGGTCGAGCACGATTTCCGCTACACCCTTTTCAACCCGCAACACACCCTGATCGAATGCCGTGCACTGGTGCCAGGTCGCTACCAGGTGACCGGCAACGGCGGATCGATGCATAAAGGCGACGTCCTGCTGGTGACGCTCAAAGGCAGCAAGGACCTGTCCATGCGCCTGACCGTCGAGAGCGTCCGTCACCTGATCAACCCTCGCGGCCAGTGGGTTGCCGTGGCCAGCGGCCCGGTGTTCAACGAACTGGAAATCCTCACCTGGCAGGTCAAGTGCGACAGTTGCGAGGCCGTGCTCGACTTCGAATTCGCCGTCGATGCCAAGCTCGGCAAGAAGGCCCGCCAGCCCGCCGCCAATGCACGCATCGCGGAACTGGGCTGGAGCAGCCAGGGCGAGCGTCACCTGTGCCGCAACTGCCAGGGAAGCGCCCAGTGAAACACCTGTTGATCTGCGCCGCGCTGCTCGGCGGCCTGTTCGGCTGCGCGGCGCAGCCATCCAAACTGCAGCAGGAGCGCAGCTATGTGCTGGAATGGATCGGCGAACGCCCGCTGATCGACTACAGCCACCTGACGCTAACCCTTGCCAATGATGGCCGCGCCTACGGCAATGCCGGCTGCAACCATTGGTTCGCCAGCTATACGCTGGACGGCGAGCAATTGAGCTTCGGCAAGATCGGCAAGACCCGCAAGCTGTGTGCACCGGCATTGATGGAGCAGGAAAAACGCTTCCTCCAGGCACTGGAGACGGTGCAGCGCTGGGATGTGTCGGCGATCGAGCAGATCCGCTTCTGGCCGGCCGAAGGCAAGCCGCTGCGCTTCTGGCCTGAGGAAGGCTGAAGTGCATCGGGGCCGCTGCGCGGCCCATTCGCGGCACGAGGCCGCTCCCACAAGTAACACCGCAGTATTCAGAAATTGCGGAGCTCTTGTAGGAGCGGCCTCGTGCCGCGAATGGGCTGCGAAGCAGCCCCGACAACAGGTCAGGCGTCGCCCTTGAGCGCCTTGATCTTCGCCTGCAGCCCTTCGAGCGTCTGCTCGCCGAGCAACTGCTCACGCACCTTGCCCTTGTCGTCGATGATGTAGGTCACCGGCAGTGCTTCGCTGCGAGGCAGCTCGTAGCGCTCGGCCGGGTCCTGGGCCAGCACGGTGAAGTCGATGCCCAGGGCCTGCGCGGCCTGCTTGAGGTCATCGCCCTGCAGCCCGTCGAAGTTCACCCCGACCACCTTGATGCCCTGGGCGTCCCATTGCTTGGCCGCCGTATTCAGTTCAGGGATCTCGGTGCGGCACGGTCCGCACCACTCGGCCCAGTAATTGAGCACCAGCCAGTGCCCGTCGATCTGTTCGGCCTTCACCGTATTGCCGTGCTGGTCCACGCCGTAGTCCGCACCGCAGCCGCCGAGCAAAAGACTCGCGGTGATGGCCAGTGCAGCTGCCAAACGCCTTGCCATGGGTCAATCCTTCTCGAAGTTTTAAAGCATGAAATGTCGGTCGCTGCGGTTAGAATAGCCGCCAAACCCAGCTGGATGCGACCCGTCATGACCGATCTGACCCTCTATCATAACCCGCGCTGCTCCAAATCCCGCGGCGCCCTTGAACTGCTGGAAGAACGCGGCCTGGCCCCGACCGTGGTGCGTTACCTCGAAACCCCGCCCGACGCCGCCACGCTCAAGGCGCTGCTCGGCAAGCTCGGCATCGGCCCACGCCAGTTGTTGCGCAGCGGCGAAGACGAATACAAGGCCCTGGACCTGGCCAACCCAGCGCTCACCGACGCGCAACTGATCGACGCCATGGTCCAGCATCCGAAACTGATCGAACGCCCGATCCTGGTCGCCGGCGACAAGGCCGTGATCGGCCGGCCCCCCGAGAAAGTCCTGGAGATCCTGCCGTGAGCGATCCCTTCATCCTGGTCCTGTACTACAGCCGCCACGGCTCCACCAGCGAGATGGCCCGGCACATCGCCCGCGGTGTCGAGATGGCGGGCCTGGAAGCGCGCCTGCGCACCGTGCCGGCGATTTCCAGCGAGTGCGAAGCCGTGGCCCCGGACATCCCCGCCAGCGGCGCACTCTATGCCACCCTCGACGACCTGCGCCACTGCGCGGGCCTGGCCCTGGGCAGCCCGACGCGCTTCGGCAACATGGCCGCGCCGCTCAAGTACTTCCTCGACGGCACCAGCAGCCTGTGGCTGGGCGGTGAACTGGTCGGCAAGCCAGCGGCGGTATTCACCTCCACTGCCAGCCTGCACGGCGGCCAGGAAACCACCCTGCTGTCGATGCTGCTGCCACTGATGCACCACGGCATGCTGGTCACTGGCCTGCCCTATAGCGAATCGGCCCTGCTCGAAACCCGTGGCGGCGGCACGCCCTACGGCGCCAGCCATCATGCTGGTGCCGATGGCAAACGCGAACTGGACCAACACGAGATCGCCCTGTGCAGGGCGCTCGGCCAACGCCTGGCCAACACTGCCAAGGCCCTGGGTGGCGAGCGTGGCTAGGAAGCCCAAGGCCCTGCCTGCACTCGACTGGCTGGCCCCACGCCTGCGCCTGACCCGGGCGCTGAGCCTGACCTGCTTCTTCGGCCTGATCGCCTTGCTGGTGGTGAACAACCTGTGGTTCGCCGACCTGCATGGGGCGCGGGTCGAAGTGATCCTGGCCATCGAGCTGATCCCTCTGCTGCTACTGCTGCCAGGCATGCTCAGCGGCAGCGCCCGGGCGCATGCCTGGACCTGCTTCGTGGTGAACATCTATTTCATCAAGGGCGTGCTGGCAGCGTTCGACCCGGCCCGGGCGCTGTTTGGCTGGGTCGAGGTGCTGGTGAGCCTGGGATTGTTCGTCAGCGGGTTGCTGTACGTGCGCTGGAAGTTTCAGCACGAGCGGCGGCTGGCGGGGGAATAGAACACCGGGTGCGGCATTCGCGGGCAAGCCGGCTCTGTAGGAGCGGGCTTGCCCGCGAAGCAGGCGCCGCAAACCTCAATGATTGACGGTATGCGCCAGCATCACCGACAACTGGCACAGCGGCCGGCCACTCTCTTCATGCCACTGGTTGAACGCCTGCTGCACCAGCGCCAGGTCGCGCTGGCTGGTGGGCGGCTTGTCGATCACCTTCTGCGCGATCAATGCCGCGGCCATGTCCTCAGTGGGGATGAAGGTATCCTTGCCGACCATGCGCAGGAAACGCGGCGCCGACAACCCACCCAGCTGGTTGCCATGCTTGGCCAGGTACTTCCACAGCCCGACGATATCGGTCTCGGGCCAGTCGGCAATGAAGGCACCGAAACTACCCTTCTCCTTCGCTACATCGAGGATCATCTGCGCATTGCGCGGCACGCTCTTGAGCTTGCCCAAGTGGCGGATGATGCGCTCGTCCTGCATCAGGCGCTCCAGGTGCTCGGCGCCCATGAGCACCACTTTCTCGGGGTCGAAACCGAAGAACACCTGCTCGAACGCTGGCCATTTGGCGTCCACCAGGCTGTGCTTGAGCCCGGCGCGGAACACGCGCAGGGCCAGGGTCGACAGGTAGCGGTCGTCAGTGATGTCGCGCAGTTGCGCCGGCGTGCGCGGTTGCGGCAGGAAGGCTTCGAGCGCCTTGGACGAGCCGAAGCGATTGAGGCAGTACTCGTGCAGCCACTGGTAATCGCGCATGGGTTCAGATGTTCAGCACGTCGAGGAAGCGCGGAGTGGCGCTCTCGTCGATTTTCAGGCTGGTGAAGTCGAACAGGTTGCGGTCGGCCAGTTGTGACGGCGCGACGTTCTGCAGGGCGCGGAAGATGCTCTCGGTACGGCCCGGATGCTTGCGCTCCCACTCCACCAGCATGTCCTTGACCACCTGGCGCTGCAGGTTCTCCTGCGAACCGCACAGGTTGCACGGGATGATCGGGAATTCCTTCATGTCCGAGTAAGCCTGGATATCCTTCTCGCTGCAGTAGGCCAGCGGACGGATCACCACGTTGCGACCGTCGTCGGCGCGCAGCTTGGGCGGCATGCCCTTGAGCGCGCCATTGAAGAACATGTTGAGGAAGAAGGTCTCGACGATGTCGTCGCGGTGGTGACCGAGCGCCATCTTGGTCGCACCGATCTCGTCGGCGAAGGTGTACAGCGTGCCACGGCGCAGGCGCGAGCACAGCGAACAGGTGGTCTTGCCTTCGGGGATCAGTTCCTTGACCACCGAGTAGGTGTCCTTCTCGACGATGTGGTACTCGACGCCGAGGGTCTTCAGGTAGGCAGGCAGCACATGCTCGGGGAAGCCTGGCTGCTTCTGGTCCATGTTCACCGCGACGATCTGGAACGAAATCGGCGCCACCTTCTGCAGGTGCAGCAGAACATCGAGCATGGTGTAGCTGTCCTTGCCGCCGGACAGGCAGACCATGACCTTGTCGCCATCCTCGATCATGTTGTAGTCGGTGATGGCTTCGCCGGCGAGACGACGCAGGCGTTTTTGCAGTTTGTTCTGGTTGACCGAGAGGGTGCCCATAGCGCTTGGATCCGCGAGGTGTGACAAAAGCCGGCTATTTTACGCACAAACCGAGCACAGGCGTAGGCCATTCCGATAAAGAATCAACAGCGCCACCGACAGCGCGATTTGCTCTAAAAAGCCGCGTTTATGCCGGGTTCTGCTTCCTATACTGCGATATAAGGCCATATCACCGCTTGATCGGTTGCCTGGCCTCGAGCCACAGGCGCTCCGCTTGGGGGGCGTTTGGCAACGACGATAGGAGTGACCGGCATGATCCATCACGTTCTGGGACTGTTTACCCATCCCGACCAGGAATGGCGGGAGATTCGTGGCGAAGAAGAAAGCATCAGCCATATGTACCTGACCCACACCCTGATCCTGGCGGCGATTCCGGCGGTGTCCGCCTTTATCGGCACCACTCAGGTCGGCTGGGTGATCGGTGACCGACCACCGGTGATGCTGACCATGGAAAGCGCGCTATGGATGAGCGTCATGTCCTACCTGGCAATGCTTGCCGGGGTGGCGGTGATGGGGGCCTTCATCCACTGGATGGCGCGCACCTACGATGCCAACCCCTCTATGGCGCAATGCATCGCCTTTGCCACCTACACCGCCACGCCACTGTTCCTCGGCGGCCTGGCGGCGCTCTACCCCCACCTGTGGCTGGGCATGCTGCTGGGGACAGCGGCCATCTGCTACACGGTCTACTTGCTGTATGTCGGGCTACCGACCTTCATGAACATCCCCACTGACGAGGGCTTCCTGTTCTCCAGCTCCGTGCTGGCGGTGGGCCTGGTGGTGCTGGTGGCGATCATGGCCGCCACCGTGATCATCTGGGGGCTTGGCGTGGGGCCGGTCTACACCAATTAGAAACACCAACACTGGGGCGTCGGGCCAGGGGCCGCCGTTTTGGCGGCCTCTGGCTTCGTGCTGACCGGCGGCTCGGCAAGCGTGCAGGGCTTGCGGCATAATGGCGCGTCAGGAGAATCATCCCGCCATGCCCGAGCAACTCAAGCAACGCGTCGAAACCTGTTACCAGCAAGCCGAAACCTTCTTCAAACGCCCCTTCCCCCGCCCGGAAGTCAGCTTCAAACTGCGCGGCCAGAAGGCCGGTGTCGCCCATCTGCACGAGAACCTGCTGCGCTTCAACCTGCAGCTGTACCGCGAGAACCAGGATGATTTCCTGCGCCAGACCGTGGCCCATGAAGTCGCCCACCTGATCGCCCACCAACTGTTCGGCGACCGCATCCAGGCCCATGGCGAGGAGTGGCAACTGATCATGCGCGGGGTGTACGAACTGCCGCCCAACCGCTGCCACAACTATGAGGTGCAGCGCCGTGTGGCAACCCGCTACATCTACCGCTGCCCCTGCCCGGACAGCGACTTCCCCTTCAGCGCACAGCGACACAAGCTGGTGCGCCAGGGCCGGCGCTACCTGTGCCGGCGCTGCCGGGAGATCCTCGTGTACAGCGGCGAGACACGCGTCGAATGACCCAACGCATTTGCGGGCCAGTCTGATCACCACAAAAACCGAGCATGAAAAAAGGCGACCCGAAGGTCGCCTTTTTCGCATCACTACAACCGCTATCAGCGAGTAGCCGGGCCTTCAGCAACGCCCAGGTCGTCGGTCGGACGGGTTTCAACCAGCGGTGCACCGCCGGAAGCCAGTTCCGATTGCAGCTTGTCGGTGTCCAGTTCCTTCACCCACTTGGCCACGACCACGGTGGCAACGGCGTTGCCGATCAGGTTGGTCAGGGCGCGGGCTTCGGACATGAAGCGGTCGATACCCAGGATCAGCGCAAGGCCGGCAACTGGCAGGTGGCCAACGGCGGACAGGGTGGCGGCCAGGACGATGAAGCCCGAACCGGTAACGCCAGCAGCACCTTTGGACGCGACCAGCAGCACCAGCAGCAGGGTGATCTGGTGAGTGATGTCCATGGGGGTATCGGTGGCCTGGGCGATGAACACTGCAGCCATGGTCAGGTAGATCGAGGTGCCGTCCAGGTTGAACGAGTAGCCGGTCGGGATCACCAGGCCAACCACGGATTTCTTCGCGCCCAGGCGCTCCATCTTGGTCAGCATGCGTGGCAGGGCCGATTCCGAGGAGGAAGTACCCAGTACGATCAGCAGTTCTTCACGGATGTAGCGGATCAGCTTGAGGACGCTGAAACCGTGGGCGCGGCAGATACCGCCGAGGACGATCAGGATGAACGCCAGGCAGGTGATGTAGAAGCAGGCCATCAGGTAGCCCAGCTGCACCAGCGAACCCACGCCGTACTGGCCGATGGTGAAGGCCATGGCACCGAAGGCACCGACCGGCGCCAGCTTCATGATCATGTTGATGATGTTGAACATGACATGGGCGAAGCGGTCGATCAGCTCGAGCACTGGTTTGCCGTAGCTGCCCAGGCGATGCAGGGCGAAGCCGAACAGCACCGAGAACATCAGCACCTGGAGGATGTCGCCGTTGGCGAAGGCACCGACCACGGTATTAGGGATGACGTTGAGCAGGAAGCCAACGGTGGTCTGCTGCGCACCGGCGGCGGCGTAGGCTGCGACGCTGCTGGCGTTCAGGGTGCTGACGTCGACGTGCATGCCAGCGCCAGGCTGAACCACGTTGACGACGACCAGGCCGATGATCAGGGCGATGGTGGAGACGATCTCGAAGTACAGGAGCGCATAGCCGCCGGTCTTGCCGACCGACTTCATGCTCTGCATGCCGGCGATGCCGCTGACCACGGTGCAGAAGATGATCGGGGCGATGACCATCTTGATCAGTTTGACGAAGCCGTCACCCAGGGGTTTGAGGGCGACACCGGTTTCGGGGTAGTAGTGGCCGAGCAGAATACCGATGGTGATTGCAACGATCACCTGGACATACAGGGACTTGTACAGCGGCTGACGTTTCGTCATGGCTTAATTATCCTCAAGTGTGCCGTTTCACCCTTCCCAGGGCGAGGCACCTAAAGCGCGAACCCTCCTGCACCTGGAGGGATTTGTCGTTGTGTTCGAGCTGCCTGAGCAGGCCTCTGCCAGATCTTTAGCAAGGGTGATGCCAAAATGCCCGGATTGGGTGCAATGCCAGTGTTTTCGGGAAATTTCTGCCCAAGGACAGGGCGAATCGACAGGGGTGGGTTGGCGGATTTCCGCCCGGTGGCGAAATTCGTACAAGGCCGATGGCGGGAATCCGCCCGATGCGGGGCATGATGCAGGAAAGCCTCACCTGCGGGAGCTAGCCTGCCCGCAAGCTCACTCCAGGCTGAACACGATCCTGAATGCCGCCCCGCCCAGGGGCGAATCATCCAGCGTAAGCCGGGCATCGAAGCTGTCGATGATGTCCTTGACCACCGCAAGCCCGATCCCCTGCCCCGGATGCTGCCGGTCCAGGCGCTCGCCGCGCTGCAGGATACGTTCGCGCTGGCCTGCGGGCACACCCGGACCATCATCCTCCACGCACAACACCTGCTGCCCGGGCAGCGCCTCCAGGCTCACCCGCACCTGCCCCAGGCACAGCCGATAGGCGTTCTCCAGCAGGTTGCCGAGCAGCTCGAGCAAGGCACCCTCTTCGATCGGCACCCAGGCTTGCGCGGGAACACTCAGGGTGACGGTGACACGCTTGTCGCGATAGACCTTGTCCAGCGTGTTGCACAGGCTGTCGAGCACCGGCGCAAGGCGTACCTTGTGCCGCACCAGGCCGCTCTTGCGCAGACTGGCGCGTTGCAGCTGGTAGTCGATCTGCTGGCTCATGCGCTCGATCTGGCTTTGCAGCACCCGCGCCTGTTCGCGTTCGCCGCTGCGCTGGCCCATGCTTTCGCCAACCCCCTGCAGCACCGCCAGCGGGGTCTTGAGGCTGTGTGCCAGGTCATCCAGCGAGTCGCGATAACGCTGACGTTGCTCGCGCTCGCTGTGCAGCAGGCGGTTCAGCGAGCCGGTCAGGCGCAGCAGTTCGCGCGGGTGCTCACGGCTCAGCCCCTCACGAGCGCCGCTCTCCACTTCATCCAGTTCGTGACTCAACCGGCGCAACGACCGCAGCCCCCAGGTCAGACCAGCCCAGAGCAGCACCATCAATGCCAGCAGGGCCGCGCCAAAGCCCAGGTAGAGTTTCTCGCGCAGGCCGTCGAGGGTGTGCTGGTACTCGCGCACCGGCTGCAGGGCAACGATGCTGAAGGCTGCGCTCTTGCCACCGAGCAGCTTAACCTCGACGTCATAGACGAAGAACTCGTCACCGTCGTCCTGGCGGATTCGCGCGAATTCGCTGCCGCGACCGTCATAGCGGGGTTGATAGTTGATGTGCTTGTCGGCGGTGGCGCGTGAACGCCAGACCAGCCGGCCCTCGCGGTCAAAGATGTAGCCAAGCAGGCCCATGTTGGGCAGGTTGTAGCGCTCGTCGGGCAGCAGCTCGGGCATCTGCAGATGACCATGCTCGATGCGCGCCGCCGAGATCATGGTGGTCACATCCGAGGCCAGGCGCTGCTCGATCGACTCCTGCAGGGCCAGGCTGAAGGCCTTCTGCAGCGCCGGCAGCAGCGCCAGCATGAACAGCAGGGCCAGCAGCGCTGCGGCCAGCATCAGGCGCAGGCGCAGCGAACGGATCATCGGCAGCGCTCGGTGAACAGGTAGCCCAGGCCGCGCACGGTGTCGATGGGTTTGAAGCCGTTGTCGCCCTCGAGCTTGCGGCGCAAACGGCCGACCAATACCTCGATGACGTTGGGATCGCGCTCCTCATCGTCCGGGTAGAGCTGCTCCATCAGACGGTCCTTGGCCACCACCTGCTGGTGATGGCGCATGAGGTATTCGAGGATCCGGTATTCATAGGCGGTCAGCGCCAGGGGCTGCTCGTCCAGTGTCGCCTGCTTGCGATTGAGGTCCAGCACCAGCGGGCCGGCAGCGATGGTCGACTGGGTAAAGCCACTGGAGCGACGCAGCAACGCGTTCAGGCGCGCCTCCAGCTCTTCGAACTGGAAAGGCTTGACCACATAGTCGTCGGCACCGGCGGCCAGGCCTTCGACCTTGTCCTGCCAGTTGCCGCGGGCGGTGAGAATCAGAATGGGGAACGTCTTGTCCTGGCTGCGCAACTGGCGGATCAGGTCCAGCCCGCTCATGCCCGGCAAGCCCAGGTCGATCACGGCGAGGTCATGGTTGTACTGCTCGGCCTGGTAGAGCGCCTCTTCGGCATCGCCCACCGCCTGCACCACATGCCCGGTCTCGCCCAGACGTGTATACAGATGATGGCGCAGCAGCGCCTCGTCCTCGACCACCAGCAATTTCATGCCGCATCTCCTTTGTCTATATCTCCCGGACCGCCGAGCGGTCAGGGCCGGCACAGCATAACAGCGAACCGGCACGGGAAACCCCTGCCGGTTCGATGAGCCTCAGCCTTAGAACTTGTAGCTGGCGGCGAGGTAGGTCTGGGCGCTGCTGGTCAGGCGCAGGGTGCCGTCCTTCGGACCACCGTGCGGCGACAGCTCGGTGGCGGCATTGCTGCGCAGGTAACGGTAGCCCAGTTCCACCGAGGTGTTGTCGGTGACCTGCTGCAGCACGCCGGCTTGCAGGCCGACCGCGTAGCCGTAGTCAGTATCGCGGCTGTAGCCAGACGAAGTCTGGGTCAGCTTGGTCATGCCCAGGCTGCCGCCGCCGAAGAGCTTGGTGGTGTCGGTGATCGGCAGGAACACATCGTAGCTGCCGAGCAGGTTTTCCTGGCGCAACTTGACGCCGCTGTGATCACCCGAAACGTTGTCGTAGGTCAGGTAGTAGCGGCCTTGATCGTTGATCTGGCCGACACGCAGGCCCCAGGTGCTGTCTTTGCCGATGATGCCGTCGGCGTTGAGGTTATCGGTGTTGCGTTGCAGCAGGCCGGACTTGCGGACTTTGTCGCTGGTCTGACCGTAGGTCAGGCTGGCGAAGTTATCGTCGGCCTGGGCGGTGGCGGCAACGCCAGCGGCGCAAACAGCCATGGCGACCATCAGGGTGTTGAGTGCTTTCATGCTTTGTTACTCCAGTTAGGTGCGCTGTTTCGGTCTGGGGACTAGAGTAAGCAGGGCGCCCTGAACCGCTCCTGAACCCCGGCTGAACCTTGGCTGAACGAACCCGATACGGCTGCATCTTTCCTGGAGACCCCCTCATGCGTTCACTGCTTGCCCTGGCCCTGATGTGCAGCGCCGCCTTCGCCCAGGCGGCGGTACAGACCCGCGAGATCCGCTACCAGGACGCCGACGGCACTGCGCTGATCGGCTACTACGCCTATGACGACGCCATCGCGGGCAAGCGCCCCGGTGTCGTCGTGGTGCATGAATGGTGGGGGCTGAACGACTACGCCAAGCGCCGTGCCCGCGACCTCGCGGCGCTGGGCTACAACGCACTGGCCATCGACATGTATGGCGACGGCAAGCACACCGAGCACCCGCAGGACGCCCAGGCATTCATGGCCGCCGCGCTGAAGGATCCAGCGGCAGCGGCGCAACGCTTCGACGCCGGGCTCGAGCTGCTCAAGCTGCAACCCAACACCAACAAGCACCAGTTGGGCGCCATCGGCTACTGCTTCGGTGGCAAGGTGGTACTCGACGCCGCACGCCGGGGCGAGAAGCTCGATGGCGTAGTGAGTTTCCATGGCGCGCTGGTCACCCAGACCCCGGCCAAGCCCGGAGTGGTGAGGGCGAAGATCCTGGTCGAACATGGCGAGGCCGACAGCATGGTCACGCCCGAACAGGTCGAGGCCTTCAAGAAGGAGATGAAGGATGCCGGAGCAGACATGCAGTTCGTCGGCATTCCCGGGGCCAAGCATGGCTTTACCAACCCCGATGCGGACCGCTTGAGCCATGGCGCGCATGGCGGGCCGGATATCGGCTATGACAAGGCGGCAGATGAAAGCTCCTGGAAGGACATGCAGGCGTTCTTCAAGCAGGCGTTCAAGTAAGGGCCCAAGCCCCCGCGAATTCTCTGCGTACTTGTAGGAGCGGGCTTGTCCCGCGATCGGGCGCACAGCGGCCGTAAAACTGACACAGAGGTTTTTCAGGAAGACTTCGGTCGCCTGGTTGCACGGCCGCTGCGCGCCCGATCGCGGGACAAGCCCGCTCCTACAGGAATCGCGTCAGTTGCGGATTTGCATTGGCCTTGCCCGCGAAACGGCCGGAACTGGCACAATACCGCCCATGGACAGACTCCCCACCTGCTGCACCCCACTCCAGCATCACTGGCCCCTGCCCCAGCCCCTTCCCGGCGCGGTGCTGGTCAGTTGCGCCTTCGATCCCAAGCGCCTGGCCGCCGACGATTTCCAGCGCGCCGGCATCGCACAGAGCCCCAGCCTGCAGCGCTCGGTGGCCAAGCGTCAGGCCGAGTACCTGGCCGGCCGAGTCTGTGCCCGTGAGGCGCTGCAACGCCTGGACGGCCGCGACTATGTTCCGGGCAGCCACGAAGACCGCTCACCGGTCTGGCCCGCCGGCATCCGAGGTTCGATCACCCATGGCCAGGGCTGGGCCGCTGCCGTCGTCGCCCACGAAGGTGCCTGCAACGGTATCGGCCTTGACCAGGAGAGCCTGCTTGACGACGAACGCGCCGAGCGCCTGGCGGGCGAGATCCTCACCGCCGACGAGCTGCAGCGTCTGGACCGCTCAATGATCGGCCTGGGTGTGACCCTGACCTTCTCGCTCAAGGAAAGCCTGTTCAAGGCCCTCTACCCCCTGACCCTCAAGCGCTTCTATTTCGAACACGCCGAAGTGCTGGAGTGGGACGCCACAGGCCACGCACGCCTGCGCCTGCTCACCGAGCTGTCGAGCGAGTGGCACCACGGCCGCGAACTGGATGGCCAGTTCTGCCTGCAGGACGGCCACCTGCTCAGCCTGGTCAGCGCCTGAGCCTCACCCCGGCGCCTGCTGTCGTGGCCAGTTCAGGCTGAAGCAGGCGCCACCCAGCGCCTCGCTGCGCCCCACCTGCGCCCGCCCACCGTGCCAGTAGATGATCCGCCGCACGATCGACAGGCCCAGGCCATGCCCTCCCGAGGCACGGGTACGGCTGTCATCCAGGCGGGTGAAGGGAGTGAAGATGCGGTCCCAGACGCCTTCGGGAATCCCTGGGCCGTCGTCCTCCACTTCGATGCGGCAACGTTGCTGGCCAAGCTGAAAGCTCAGGCGCACCTCGGACTCGGCATGGCGCATGGCATTGCTCACCAGGTTCTGCAACGCCCGATGCAGGTAGCGCGGTTCGGCCTCGACCCAGGCCTGATGGTCTTCCCCCAGCAGGCAGGTCCCGCGGGTCACCCGAACATCCGCACGCAGCGGTGCCAGTTCGTCGATCACCCGATCCAGCAGGCTGTCCAGCTCGATGCGCTGGAACTTCAGGGCCGGCGCGCCCTGCTCCAGCCGCGCGTAGGTCAGCATCTCGTCGACCAGTCGGTCCAGGTCCTGGATATCGCTGTCCATGCCCGCCAGGTGCTTGCTCCGCGCCTGCTCGGTGCTGGCGCTCTCGATCATCTCAAGGCCGAAGCGCAAGCGCGCCACCGGTGTGCGCAACTCGTGGGACACCGCCCGCACCAGCTCACGCTGCATGCTCAGCGAGCGCTGCAAGTGCTCGGCCATGCCATTGAACGCCGCTGCCAGGCGCCCGACCGAGTCCGCATCACCGGCCGGCACGCGGGTTTCCAGGCTGCCCTGGGCGATGCGCGAGGCCGCCATCTCCAACCCCGAAACACGGCGCTCGAGCTGGCGCACCAACAGGTACACCACCAACCCGATCAGGCACAGGCCGAGAAAGGCGATCAGGATCAACAGCTGCGGCGGATAAGGATTGAGCTGATACAGCGGGCCGATTTCCAGCACCCACGGCGAGCCGGACAAACCGGCAAACACGCGGATCGAGTCACCATCGCGGCCCAGCGCCATCACCGTGTCGCCTTCCTCGACCCGGCGCCGCTGGTCGTCGTCCAGCCCTACCCGCTCGATCCGCTGCAGGGCGATGTCGAAACCGAACCCCTTGCTCTGCCTGATCTGCGCCAACCGCTGCTGCTGCTCGGTCACCGGGTAGCGCACCAGCTCGTCGGCCAGCAGATAAAGGGTGGCACGGGCCAACTGCTCGCTGACCTGCTTGACCTGCGCGACCAGCACCACATCCTCGTGCGCCACCTGGCGCAAGACCTTGGCCGCATGCGGACCGGTCTTCTCCACCACCACCAGGCCGCGCGCCAGACGGCTGCGCTGCCCGGCATCGAGGGTCTGCATCGACAGCGGCGCCAGGTCCAGCGGCACCCCGAGCAAGCGCTCCCAGATCACCAGCGACCGCTTGCGCTCGACCTCGTTCTGCAGCGCCAGGTTGTCCGCCATCAGGCTGAAGGTGCCTTGCGCCAGGCCCTCACGATGCTGGCCTGCGCGCACCTCGTTGACCAGGTGCAGGCTCAGCACGCCGAGCACGGCGACCAGCACCAGCACCGCGAGCATGCCACCATAGATGCGCAGGAAGATCGAATTCATGGGCTGGCATCGCCGACGAACAGGTAGCCCTTGCTGCGCAGGGTCTTGATCAGCCGCGGGTGGATCGGGTCGTCACCGATCTTGGGGCGAATCTTGGAGATGCGCACATCGATGGAGCGATCCTGGCCGTCGTAACCCACCCCGCGCAGCGAGGTGGAGATCTGCTCGCGCGACAGCACCCGCCCGGCGTTGCTGGCCAGCAACCAGAGCAGGTCGAACTCGGCGCCGGTCAGGTCGATCGGCTGCTCGCCCAGCCAGGCCTCGCGCAGGCGGTTGTCGATGCGCAGCGGGCCGAAGCTCAGGTCATGGCCCTTGCCCTGCGGCGCCTCGCTGCGCCGCAGCAGGGCGTTGATGCGCGCCAGCAACAGGCGTGGGCGCACCGGTTTGCAGATATAGTCGTCAGCACCCAGGTCCAGCCCCTGGATCTGGTCGAGTTCATCGCTGCGCGCGGTGAGCATGAGAATGGGGTTGGGGAACTGCCCGCGCACCCGCCGGCAGATGCTCAGGCCATCCTCGCCGGGGAGCATCAGGTCGAGGATCACCAGATCAGGCTGGCTGTCGATGATGCGCCGCACCGCCCGCCCGCCATCGCCCTCGACCGCCACCTCGAAGCCGTTGGCCTGCAGGTATTCGGCGGTGAGATCGGCCAGGCGCTGGTCGTCCTCGACGATCAGGATACGGTTGTTGGGCTGGTCCATCGCCGGTCACCTCTGTTCATGATCTTGTTGGCGGTGCGCTATCGTGGGGGCAGGCTTGCCCCGCGACGGGGCAACTGCCGCCCTTCACCAAAGGGCAACATATCCCTCGGATACTACGTCCCGCCCCAGGCACTGCCAACCACGCGAAAAATTCTGTCACAGGCCTGAAACCGGCAAAAACCTCTTGCGACAAGGCCTACAGCGAATACCCACCTTTCACACACAAAGTACCCACAAGTTATCCACAGCGGCTCGCCTTGCAAAGACCCCAATACCGCATTATCTTGTATCCCCATTGCAGCGAACCACTACATGTTGTGGCTTCGACCCAAATCACAAACACAAGTCCAGGCAGAAACTCAAGCGATTTTTCTGCAGGAACTTACAGTGATTTCAGCAGCCAAACCGCTCCTGCGGAGGCGCGACCGAGGCAAGCCCTCCAGGGCCTTGTTCGGGTATGGGTGTTGCAGGCATCGCCTGACACCCGACAGCAACAGTTTTTGGGCGTGACCCAGAATCTTTGACTTCGGCCAGGGAGCGGCAAGTGATTGCCCCTTATTCCTGAGTCTGTCCCGAAGTCGGTAAGCCCGAGCGGGCGGATGCACGTGCGCGTGGCATCCCCCGCCCGGGCCGGTCGAACTGATGGATGGAACGGTGGGCGCCCACAAGGCGCCCGAACAATATAGAAACTGTGGAGACACCCATGCAAACCGACACAACTCGCGAGAACCCGCAGGCCAAGGCGCCGCAGGCCGCCGATTCGAACCAGGATCTGGCTGCGACCGCTCCGGGCCAGCTGCGCGTGATCAAGCGCAACGGCACTGTCGTCCCCTACACCGACGACAAGATCACCGTTGCCATCACCAAGGCGTTTCTTGCAGTTGAAGGTGGCACCGCCGCCGCCTCGTCGCGCATCCACGACACCGTCGCGCGCCTGACCGAGCAGGTCACTGCCACGTTCAAGCGCCGCATGCCGTCGGGTGGCACCATCCACATCGAAGAGATCCAGGATCAGGTCGAACTGGCCCTGATGCGCGCCGGCGAGCAGAAAGTCGCCCGCGACTACGTGATCTACCGCGACCAGCGCGCTAAAGAGCGCGCCACCCGCGCCCACACCGACGCCGTGGTCGAGCCGCACCCAAGCATTCGCATCACCCTGGCCGACGGCAGCCTGGCGCCGCTGGACATGGCACGCCTGAACACCATCATCAGCGAAGCCTGCGAAGGCCTGGCAGAAGTCGATGGCGACCTGATCCAGCGCGACACCCTGAAGAACCTCTACGACGGCGTGGCCATCAAGGACGTCAACACCGCCCTGGTGATGACCGCCCGTACCCTGGTCGAGCGCGAGCCGAACTACTCGTTCGTCACCGCCCGCCTGCTGATGGACACCCTGCGCGCCGAAGGCCTGGGCTTCCTGGGCGTGGCCGACAGCGCCACCCACCACGAAATGGCCGAGCTGTACGCCAAGGCCCTGCCGGCCTATGTCGAGAAAGGCGTCGAGTTCGAGCTGCTCGACCCTGCACTGAAGGGCTACGACCTGGAGCGCCTGGGCAAGGCCATCAATCACGAGCGTGACCAGCAGTTCACCTACCTGGGCCTGCAGACCCTCTACGACCGTTACTTCATCCACAAGGATGGCGTGCGCTTCGAACTGCCGCAGGTGTTCTTCATGCGCGTCGCCATGGGCCTGGCGCTGCAGGAGAAAGACCGCGAAGCCCGCGCGATCGAGTTCTACAACCTGTTGTCGTCGTTCGACTACATGGCATCGACCCCGACCCTGTTCAACGCCGGCACCCTGCGTCCGCAGCTGTCCAGCTGCTACCTGACCACCGTTCCGGACGACCTGTCGGGCATCTACAAGGCCATCCACGACAACGCCATGCTGTCCAAGTTCGCTGGCGGCCTGGGCAACGACTGGACCCCGGTACGCGCCCTGGGCTCGTACATCAAGGGCACCAACGGCAAGTCGCAAGGCGTCGTGCCGTTCCTGAAAGTGGTCAACGACACCGCCGTTGCGGTCAACCAGGGCGGCAAGCGCAAGGGCGCGGTCTGCGCCTACCTGGAAACCTGGCACCTGGACATCGAGGAATTCCTCGAGCTGCGCAAGAACACCGGTGACGACCGTCGCCGTACCCACGACATGAACACCGCCAACTGGATCCCGGACCTGTTCATGAAGCGCGTCTTCGACGACGGCAAGTGGACCCTGTTCTCGCCAAGCGAAGTGCCTGATCTGCACGACCTGACCGGCAAGGCCTTCGAAGAGCGCTACGAGTACTACGAAGCCCTGACCGAGTACAACAAGATCAAGGTATTCAAGACCATCCAGGCCAAAGACCTGTGGCGCAAGATGCTGTCGATGCTGTTCGAGACCGGCCACCCATGGCTGACCTTCAAGGACCCGTGCAACCTGCGTTCGCCGCAGCAGCACGTGGGCGTGGTGCACAGCTCGAACCTGTGCACCGAGATCACCCTGAACACCAACGCCGACGAAATCGCCGTGTGCAACCTGGGTTCGATCAACCTGCCGAACCACATCGTCGATGGCAAGCTGGACACCGCGAAACTGGCGCGTACCGTCAAGACCGCCGTGCGCATGCTCGACAACGTGATCGACATCAACTACTACTCGGTGCCACAGGCGCAGAACTCGAACTTCAAGCACCGCCCGGTCGGCCTGGGGATCATGGGCTTCCAGGACGCGCTGTACCTGCAGCACATCCCGTACGGCTCGGACGCAGCCGTCGAGTTCGCCGACAAGTCGATGGAAGCGGTCAGCTACTACGCCATCCAGGCCTCGTGCGACCTGGCCGATGAGCGCGGCTCCTACGAGACCTTCCAGGGTTCGCTGTGGTCCAAGGGCATCCTGCCGCTGGATTCGCAACAGATCCTGATCGAAGCCCGTGGCGCCAAGTACATCGACGTCAACCTGGAAGAGTCGCTGGACTGGGCTCCGGTGCGCGAGCGTGTGCAGAAAGGCATCCGCAACTCGAACATCATGGCCATCGCGCCGACCGCAACCATCGCCAACATCACCGGCGTGTCGCAGTCGATCGAGCCGACGTACCAGAACCTGTACGTCAAATCGAACCTGTCGGGCGAGTTCACCGTGATCAACCCGTACCTGGTCCGCGACCTGAAGGCCCGCGGCCTGTGGGACTCGGTCATGATCAACGACCTGAAGTACTACGACGGTTCGGTGCAGCAGATCGAGCGTATCCCGCAAGAGCTGAAGGACCTGTACGCCACCGCGTTCGAAGTCGACACCAAGTGGATCGTCGATGCCGCCTCGCGTCGCCAGAAGTGGATCGACCAGGCCCAGTCGCTGAACCTGTACATCGCCGGCGCTTCGGGCAAGAAGCTGGACGTGACCTACCGCATGGCCTGGTACCGTGGTCTGAAGACCACCTACTACCTCCGTGCCCTGGCCGCGACCAGCACCGAGAAGTCGACCATCAACACCGGCAAGCTCAACGCCGTCTCCAGCGGCGGCGACAGCGCCCCGGTCCAGGCCGCGGGCCCAGCCCCGGTACCGAAGGCCTGCGCCATCGACGAGCCGGATTGCGAAGCCTGCCAGTAAGGCTTGGCTGAGGCTTCCCCCGGGAAGCCTCAATTTTCTGTGCAACAGCACAGCACCCTGTAGGAGCGGGCTTGCCCGCGAAGAGGCCACCACCTCTCCTGCAGACAGACATAAAAAGCCGCCGCCCAGTGCCGCGGCCAGCCCTCAAAGGGCGCTTCCGATTTGCGTGCACCGCACCGCAACCAAGATCCACCGGCCATACTCCATAGATGGCCCTCAAGCAGGAGAACCTCACCATGCTGAGCTGGGACGAATTCGATAAGGAAGACGGCGAAGTCGCCGCCAAAACCAACACCCCTGCGCAGGCCAACGCCGCCGCGACCCTCGACAAGCTCGACAGCGCCGGCGGTGCCGCCGCCCTGGAAGCTCGCGCCGCCACCGCCAACGACTCCGACGCGGTCAAGCGCGCCAAGGCCGCGCTGGACGCCCTCGACGTCGCCGAAGGCCTGGCCGAACTCGAAGGCTCCTCGGCCCGCGTCGCGGTCGACGAGAAGCGCATGATCAACTGCCGCGCCGACCTCAACCAGCTCGTGCCTTTCAAGTACGACTGGGCCTGGCAGAAGTACCTCGACGGCTGCGCCAACCACTGGATGCCGCAAGAGGTCAACATGACCGCCGACATCGCCCTGTGGAAGAGCATGGACGGCCTGACCGAAGACGAGCGCCGCATCGTGATGCGCAACCTCGGCTTCTTCTCCACCGCCGACTCGCTGGTTGCCAACAACTTGGCCCTGGCCGTGTACCGCCTGATCACCAACCCCGAGTGCCGCCAGTACATCCTGCGCCAGGCCTTCGAGGAGGCGATCCACACCCACGCCTACCAGTACTGCATCGAGTCGCTGGGCATGGATGAAGGCGAGATCTTCAACATGTACCACGAGATCCCGTCGGTCGCGAAGAAAGCCGCCTGGGGCCTGAAGTACACCCGCGCGATCTCGGATCCGGAGTTCAACACCGGCACCGTCGAAACCGACAAAGAGCTGCTGCGCAACCTGATCGCCTACTACTGCGTACTGGAAGGCATCTTCTTCTACTGCGGCTTCACCCAGATCCTGTCGATGGGCCGCCGCAACAAGATGACCGGCGTTGCCGAGCAGTTCCAGTACATCCTGCGCGACGAGTCGATGCACCTGAACTTCGGTATCGACGTGATCAACCAGATCAAGATCGAGAACCCGCACCTGTGGGATGCGGCGATGAAGGAAGAAGCGACCCAGATGATCCTGCAAGGGACCCAGCTGGAGATCGAATACGCCCGCGACACCATGCCTCGCGGCGTGCTGGGGATGAACGCAGCGATGATGGAGGATTACCTCAAGTTCATTGCCAACCGTCGTCTGACCCAGATTGGTCTGAAGGAAGAGTACCCGGGGACTACCAACCCGTTCCCTTGGATGAGCGAGATCATGGACTTGAAGAAGGAGAAGAACTTCTTTGAGACTCGAGTGATTGAGTATCAGACTGGTGGTGCGTTGAGCTGGGATTGATCGAACAAAAAGGGCTGCTAAAAAGCAGCCCTTTTTAATGATAGTTCCGTTCAGAAATCTTAGAAACCTTCCCATCTCTACAAAATGACAAATTAATCGTCTGAACCAAATCTAAAACCTGAGACTCAACTTCATTAAAATCAATCCTCGGCAATCTTTCGAGATAAATTCCAATATCAGAAAAAATAACAATCATAGCCGTTTGATGCTCTTTGTATCGATATCCAACACCTTCAGCACTAGCGTACAAGCTATTCGATCGCTCAATTTGGCAGTTAAGCCTAGTAACAAATTCAGCGTACTCATTAGAAACAGTTAGGACGCCGGAAATAGATTTGGCATAGACCAAGTTATACCACCTCAATGATTCCACCTCCGAATCAGCAATTCTCGAACGGCGCTTAATCTCCGAGGAAACATACGATATAAAAAGCGATAGGTGCGACAAATGATTAGTAATAGCCGATGCTTTAACGGAGCTCTGATAGCTTTTTAAAGCAATTAAAATACCTCCTATTGTAACCAGTCCAGTAACAACAGCTCCCGCCGCACTTAGAACGCTAAACACAGCCGAATTTTCTTTAATCCAGAAATCCACACATCCACTACTAAAACATAGTGGCATACCAAAAAGCCCACGAGAAAATAGCGTGACAAAAAAAAAAATAAAAGAAAAAAATACGGCACCAAAAATTATAACCGCAGAGACCAGCGCAACCATTGGCAAAGTCAGATATCTGGAAGAAAACCTATTCAACAAACTCAACACACCTTCAAAATCACTCATACGTAGGTTTCACCTCTCGTAATCGACGCCTGATTTCCTCCGCCAACCTTGGGTATGAACGTGCAACCAGGTTCAGCCTATCTCCAAGCTGATAAAAGTGCTTCCTATACCAATATGTATCACCTCTAGATTGAAAAAGCCCCTCCAGCTTTACTAAGGCATGTTGCACATAGTTAACTTCTTTTTGAGAAGGCAGAGGTAATACCTTGGAAAGCCTCCTTACAAGGTTGGAGTGCTGCTTATGCTTAACTCTAGATAGCTTATTTACCCTACCCAAACATCTATTGAAATTGCGACGATAGGCATAAGTATTTCGATAATTGCTTTCCCCAGCGACAATTTCAATTTCTTTTACCGCCGCTCTTATTCTTCTAACTTCTTCCGGAGGAAGCCTGGGATCCTTAAAGCAAATTCTTAAACCATGAAGAGTGAGCGGAGTAGCTGTAGCATAAAGCACTTTTGTTTTATTTGAATTCAAGGGAAGCCCTGCATTCAAAAGCATTTTCTCTACTAGACTTCTAGCATAGGAAAAATCATATCCTGAAACTTTAGAAGAGATACTAATATCATCTACAAACCTAGTATAAACAAGCCCTTTTCTTTTTAGCTTACTTACTACGTCATTTTCTTCCTTATAGAGACTGAGCATTGCCAAATAACTAGAAGTCAGCGCACCCTGAACCAAACTTGATCTATATGTGCAAATCCTAGTCAGCACATTGGACACTACTTCAGGATATTTTAAAACATCTTTAAAAACACCATAAACTAGGTCATCATGAACATTATCAAAGAAATTCTTTATATCCATTTTCAGTAATGATTTGGCTTCGCAGTGCTGCTTAGCACAGGAAATATAATCACGACTAGCTAGCTCATCCTCAGAGTTCAATGACTTTGGAATAGAGCCATACAAATATCCAGGCCACTTAACAACATGTGGATTAGAAAAAATACGCGTATTAACCCTACGCTGAATTTTTCGCACTTCAACACAAGGGTTAAATACAACTCGGACACCACCACCAGACTTGGGGATTTCCTTTCTTGTATATCGACTAGATTCTTCTTTAGCCCACACTCGTTCAAAATCATCAACTTGGAGATCTAATGCAGAAGCAAGACTCTCTAAACTGGAAATTGATGAGGTAGAGGCTTTAAAAATCCGATGAGCTTTATCTTTAATCATCGAATACCTATAAAGAATGCAGGATTAGCCAACTCATACTATAGAGCGACTAGAGGGGAGGTTGTTGCCTTAGCCGATTCAATGCACTGATACAGCCAAAATCCCCTCTGGCTAATCCCACCGTCTGTCGCTACTCCGGGTCGGAGGAGACGGACCGTCCCGCTCGTGCCCCTTAAGCCTACGACTATGAGTCGCAGACGCTCATGGAAGAGCAAATTTCAGTGCATTTATTGAATCAGTTGTAGCAAGCAAGCGGTACGCTCGCGCTTCAGACAATAAATCACAAGGCGCTTGTGATGGCAATAGAGTGGCCTGATTTTTTCTCGAAATAGATATCCAAGCATTACAGATTCTGAGTCTGCCTCATAAAAGACGATGCGGAGACGCCCCTTTGCTGCTTACTTAAGAACGCTCACATGGCGGAACCCCGTTCCCGTTAGAAACGGCTTTTCTTGGTCTGGATAGCCCATCATGACTTACTGCCCCCCACCCTCTTCACCCACCACAACCGTCACCTCCACACCCTCCGGCTCGAGTCCCAAGCCTGGTTCGGCACCCAGGAACTCGGTTGGATGACCGGGCGCTTCTTCGATGAACACTGCACCCGCAAACTCGACCCGGACCAGTACCGCATCTTGTAATTACTGCGCTACGGCAAGTATCAGGAAACCACCATGGTCACATGGTCACTGCGTCCGGGGCCTAATTTCTGCTGGCCCATCATCACATCCCAGAGAACCGACACTTGCGGCGCTGGCTGACCCACGAGGTGGTGGCAGTGCTACGTGATGGGCAGATAGATGGAGATGAAACGCCGCTACTGAATCAGATGTGCTGGCCTGGAGGGCGCACGGCGACATTGCTCTATTGGCAGAGCGAGCCCTGGATGAGGATGCGAGATATGCCGCTGATGCTGGCTGGGGATGAGGCTGAACAGTGCTGTGGTTCCGTGACGCTTGTAATCGTGGGTGTGAGGGACGGCTTTACCGGGGGCAAGAGGTAAGCCTGGCCGGGTACGGTTTAACGCCTGGGTAGATCCGACATCTACAGTGGGAGAAAAACGGACGTATAAATTCACCCCAAAATCTAGCGATCTTGGCATAGTCGCGGCAGAAGTTAACTACCACAGCCCCGACAATGGAACGTTCAAAGCCAACTACAGCTAGCCAGCGCGCTGCATCACAAACCGCACGAAGGCGTCGAGTTTGGACAACGCGCTGCGCTGGCGCAGGTAGACCAGATTGACCGGGCGAGTCGCCGGCAGGAAGGGTTCGAGCAACGAGACCAACCGCCCCTCCCGCAGGTCATCGGCGACCAGGAATTCCGGCTGCATGAGGATGCCGTTGCCACTGATCGCAGCCAGGCGCAGCACCTGGCCGTCGTTGCTCTTGAGCGTCCAGTGTTCCGGCCAGGAGTATTCACGCCCGGCGTCCTGCAGCGGCCAGCTAAAGCGATGGGTCCAACTGGAATGGACAAGCAAGCGGTGCTTGCCGAGATCGGCCGGCACCGTGGGCCAACCCTGTTCGTCCAGATAGGCCGGGGCCGCACAGATCACCATGCGATAGGGGCGCAGCGGCTTGGCGACCAGATCGACATCTCCCAGCTCGCCGATACGAAACGCCAGGTCGAAACCCTCGGCCATGAGGTCGACTACACTGTTGCCCAGGACCAGATCGACGCGCATCTGCGGATGCTCCCGCAGAAACTGCGCCACGATCGGCGCCACCAGCGCCGAGCCCAAGGTCATCGGTGCACTGATTCGCAGCAGGCCGCTGGGTGCCTTCTGCAAGCTCTCGACTTGCTCGTAGGCCCGGCGCACCTGCTCCAGCGCCTGCCGGGACTCCTCATGGAACACCCTTCCTGCCTCGGTGACACGCATGCGCCGGGTACTGCGCTGGATCAACTCCACCTGCAGCGTTTCTTCCAGCCCACGGATGTATTTGCTGACCATCACGGTCGACAGCCGCAGGTGCTCGGCAGCCGCGCTGAAGCTGCCTTGCTCCACCACGGTGACGAAGACTTCCATTGCGCGCAGACGATCCATATTTAACTCTAAGTTAAAAATAATTGAACAAAACCTTTATTTATTAACAAATAATTTTCCTATAACGTGTCGTCGTCAACTCACAACCACGGTGCTTCATGATGAGGACGCTCACCTCCCTGCTCGAACAGTTCCCACGCAAGTGCTTGATCGAACAGGCCACGCCCATTCAACGCCTCGTCGCGCTGGAACAGGTCTTGGGGCTCGAGGTACGTGGTATCCGTCTGTTCGCCAAGCGGGACGACTTCATGGCGCTCGGTGGCGGTGGCAACAAGCTGAGGAAACTCGAGTTTCTGCTGGGCGCAGCGCTGCATGACGGCATCGAGCATGTCATCACCGTCGGAGGCCTGCAGTCCAACCACGCGAGGTTGACCGCGGCGGCCTGTGCGTCACTGGGCCTGCCCTGCGAACTGGTGCTGTCGCGGGCAGTCGCCAAGGATGGCGAAGAATACGAGCACAGCGGCAACGTGCTGCTGGACGAGCTTTTCGGCGCCAAGGTGCATATCAGCCCCGACGGGATCAGCGCGCTGCATTGGGCCGAACTGCGTGCAGCGCAGTTGGAGAAGGCGGGCCACAAGGTCAAGGTGATCCCTACCGGCGGCTCTACCGCTCTGGGCTGCCTGGGGTATGTCAGGGCCGCACAGGAAATCGCCGAGCAGGAGCAGGCCCTGGCCCTGCAGTTCACGCGGGTGTTCACGGCCAACGGAAGCTCCGGCACCCATGCCGGCCTCAGTGCAGGATTCGCCGCCCTCGGACGTGGCGCCAACCTGGTGAAATCCTACGCGGTACTGGCAGACGCGAGCACTGCACAACGCCAGACCCTCGACTTGTCACACCATGCCCAGACCCTGCTCGGCCTGCCGGCCGACATCGCAGCGCACGATATCGAGGTGGATGGCAGTTGCCTCGGCAAAGGCTATGGGCTACCGACTCCCGAGATGCTCAATGCCCTGCGCCTGATGGCCCGCCATCAAGGCCTGCTGCTGGACCCTGTGTATTCCGGCAAGGCATTCGCCGGCTTGATCGCCGACCTGCAGAGCGACCGCTATGTGCGCGGCGACAACCTGCTGTTCGTCATGACCGGCGGAACACCTGGGTTGTTCGCCTATCGCGATGCCCTGCAAGACGCCTGATCGACTCGCTGACTACCTACCCGCACGTCCTCCATTTCTCCGGCACCCCGCAACACCCGGCGATGATACGCGTCAGTCACTGGCAAAGCGGCGCCTGCGTCCCACCTCGCGCACAGCCTCGACCAGGGCGCGGGTCATTGGCGCAGGTTTGCCGGTGAAGGCATGGAAGCGTGCCATCGCCAGCGGCGGCAAGCCCTCGCTTTCGTCCACCGCACGCAGCCCCTGGCGCAACTGGCTCTGCGCCACGGGGCTGACGGCGAAGCCTGCCTGCGCCGCCGCCAGGCAACCGGCCATGCTGCGGCTCTCGAACGCCAGGCGCCAGTCGATATCCGCCGCAGGCAGGGCATTGATCGCCGACTCGCGGTACACGCAAGGCTCGGGAAACACCGACAGCGGTACGGGCTCATCGGACGGCAAGACGGTGTGTTCGGCGAAGGCCCACACCAGAGGCTCTTCCCACAGCAGTTCACTGTCGTCTTCGATGCGTGCGCAGCGTTTGCCGAACACCACGTCCAGTTCCCCCTCCGCCTGTTGGCGCAGCAGTTCGGTGGTGATGCCCACCCGCAACTCGATGGCGATGCCCGGATGCCCGCGGCGAAACACCTGCAGCACCTGTGCAAGCCAGGTGCCGGCGAAGTCTTCGGAAGCGCCGATCACCAACCGCCCGGCGGGCGACTCGCCTCGCAGGCGTGCCCGCACCTCCTGTTCCAGGTCGAGGATATTGCGGACGTAGGTGTAGAGCGTTTCTCCCGCCGACGTCATGTCCAGCTGGCGGGTGGTGCGCGGCAACAGGCGCGTCCCCAGGCTCTCCTAGAGGCGCTTGATGTGGCCGCTGACCGCTGACGGCGTCAGCGTCAGGCGATCGGCCGCAGCGGCGAAACCGCGCAGGTCGACCACAGCTAGAAAGGTACGCAACAGCACGATATCCAGGGCAAGTGCCGACGACGAAGGATGCGAAGACATCTGGCGATCGCACTGTCGCTGGTATGTATCGGGATGCTTCGAAGCGGCACAGGCGCGGGGTTGACGCAGAGTATGCGCACAACGAGTACCCGAGGCTGAGCCGTTCGAAGTGATTGGGCCCTGCCCTGTGCGGCCACGGCGTGAAGTGCGAATTTCACGCCGTTTTTTTATCTAGGCACTTGGCACCCGGACCAACGGCCTTGTAGCGTGGCGGCACCCTTATGCGCCCCAGAGCTGACTAGCCCCCATGGAAATCCGCCATTTCCGCTACTTCCTGAGTGTTGCCCAGCACGGTCACTTCACCCGTGCCGCTGAGCAGTTGGGCATCGCTCCGCCAACGCTGAGCCGGCAGATCCAGGACATGGAAAACGAGCTTGGCGTACGCCTGTTCCAGCGCAGCCAGCGGGCCGTGCGTCTCACCGCGGCGGGTGAAGCGCTGCGGGTCGAGGCGTTGCAGGCGGTGCGCCAGTTCGATGCTGCGCAACTCGGCGCGCAGCGGGCCGGGCGGGGCGATGTCGGGCGTATCGAACTGGGTTATGTGGCTTCTGCCGCGTACTCGGGGCTTTTGCAGCAGCAAGTGACGCACTTCAGTCAATCCTGCCCCGGCGTCCAGCTCAATATTCGCGAAGTTGCCATGATGGCCTCGCCCGAGCTGGTTCGTGATGGGCAGCTTGACCTCGCCTATGTACGAATGCCCATGGAACTGCCAGAAGAACTGAACGCCATTACGCTGCTGGAAGAAGGCTTCGTCCTCGCCCTGCCCTCCAGCTCCCGCCTCAACGAACTGCCGCAGATCAACGCCGCACGGCTGGCCGGGGAAACCTTCATCCTGCCCGAGCAGATCTCCGGCACCTTGGCGGTAGCCGCACAGGGAGGCTTCACCCCGCACCTGGGGCCGCAGCCCGGCAGCCTGGTGGCGGTGGTCGCTCTGGTCTCGCTGGGCCAGGGCATCGCGGTGGTGCCGGAGTCGATGGTGCGCAGGGTCAATCTGCCGCAGGTCAACTATCGCCCGATCGAAGATTGCCAGCCGCGCTCCTGCCTGGCCCTGCTGCATCGCCGTTTCGAAAAGGCGCCAGCGGTGCAGCGCTATATCGAGATGCTGGGGCGCGTGCGCTAGGCTCTGTTCCGCCCTGCCCGGTTCTCCCGCCTGAAGGTACTGGCTAAAGTCCGCCCATCACTTGCTCCCTGGAGCACCACCATGAACCATATCGCATTCTGCACACTCGCCCTGGGCCTTGGCCTGACCGACCTACCATGGCCGCGCAAGTCAACTACCGCACCGCCGAAGTCGATGGCGTACAGATCGCCTGGCTCGACAAGCAAGGCTGAACCGGCCCGTATCGCAGCGACCTTGCCAGCCTTTGAAGCTGCGCAGCCTGTGTCGGGATGGCCGCGTTACGAGCGCCAGCCACCTCGCCAGTCATAGGATGTCTTCGCAACTGGCGAGCTAGAGCGACTAAAGCCTCAACACTGGAAAACCTCCGATAAATATGGACGCAAAACCCTGTTCAAAAGCGTTGACAGCGTTTTCAGCGGTTGTTAATAATCGCCAAAGTTGTACGACAACACACAACAAAAACAACAACTCGTGAAGCCCATCATGTCGACATCCTACCCACGCTACTCGCACCCTCCTCTTTCCAACATTCGCCGCTGCGGCGAATCGCTGGCAGCAACGGGCACCTGAGCGCCCGATTCGCGCGTTTCACCTTGGTCCACGACGGGCCATTCACCCCACCGCCCCTGCAATCGGCCGCTCGCGCGTGCCTGGCAGGCGGCTGCCTCACTGCTGGGAGCACAACAATAATGAAAATCCGCCAGACCCTGCCCTTCGCCCTGTTCGGCGCCACCGCCCTGGGGGCACTGCCCGACGCTGCACTGGCCGCCGGCTTCATCGAAGACTCCAAGGCGACCCTGAACCTGCGCAACTTCTACATCAACCGCAACTTCGTCGACCCGAGCAACCCGCAAAGCAAGGCCGAGGAGTGGACACAAAGCTTCATCCTCGACGCCCGTTCCGGATTCACCGAGGGACCGATTGGCTTCGGTGTGGATGTGCTGGGGTTGTGGTCGGTCAAGCTCGACGGCGGTGGCGGCACTTATGGCACGGCCCTGCTGCCACGCCATGACGATGGACGCCCGGCGGACGATTTCGGTCGCCTGGCCGTGGCAGGTAAAGCGCGCATCTCCAAGACCGAACTTAAGGTCGGCGAGTGGATGCCGGTCCTGCCGATCCTGCGCTCCGACGATGGCCGCTCGCTGCCGCAGACCTTCCGTGGCGGCCAGGTGACATCCAGCGAGATCGCCGGGCTGACCCTCTATGGCGGGCAGTTCCGCGGCAACAGCCCGCGTAACGACGCGAGCATGGACGACATGAGTTTCGGCCGTGGGGTGTCCGATCGCTTCAACTTCGTCGGCGGCGAATACAGCTTCAACGACAAGCGCACCCTGGTCGGGCTGTGGAATGCCCAGCTCAAGGATGTCTACCAGCAGCAGTACCTGCAACTGAGCCACAGCCAGCCACTGGGCGACTGGACCTTGGGCGCCAACCTCGGCTACTTCCAGGGCGAAGACGACGGCGCCGAACGTGCCGGCAAGCTGGACAACAAGA
The DNA here is from genome assembly GCA_014268975.2 of Pseudomonas wayambapalatensis. Lineage (GTDB taxonomy): Bacteria > Pseudomonadota > Gammaproteobacteria > Pseudomonadales > Pseudomonadaceae > Aquipseudomonas > Aquipseudomonas wayambapalatensis. The sequence goes on from CP077096.1 coordinate 4,353,231, forward strand.
CCTACTCGGGCATGTTCTCGGCGCGCTATGCCGGCCATACCTTCTGGGTCGGCCTGCAGAAGGTCAGCGGCGATACCTGGATGCGGGTCAACGGCACCAGCGGCGGCACCCTGGCCAACGACAGCTACAACGCCAGCTTCGACAACGCCAACGAACGCTCCTGGCAAGTGCGCCACGACTTCAACTTCGTCACCGTCGGCATCCCCGGCCTGAGCATGATGAACCGCTACATCAGCGGCCGCGATGTGCACAGCGGCGCGGTGAGCGATGGCAAGGAGTGGGTGCGTGAATCGGAACTGGCCTACGTGATCCAGAGCGGCCCGTTCAAGGATCTGAGCGTGAAGTGGCGCAACTCCAACATCCGCCGCAGCTTCAGCAACAACGAGTTCGACGAGAACCGGCTGATCTTCAACTATCCGCTGTCGATCCTGTAAACCGATACCATCAATGCATTGACAAGCCGCGAACTCGCTGTCGATAATCGACCCATGTCGTACGACAACCTACAACAATCAACGACAAGAGCTGGCCATGACCACTACTCCCTTCAAACGCCTGCTGCTCACCGGAGCGGCAGGCGGCCTGGGCCAGGTGCTTCGCGAACGCCTCAAAGGCAGCGCCGAAGTCCTGCGCCTTTCCGATATCGCCCCGATGGCACCTGCTGCAGGTCCGCATGAAGAAGTGATCACCTGCGACCTGGCCGACAAGGCTGCGGTACACGCGCTGGTCGAAGGCGTCGATGCCATCCTGCATTTTGGCGGGGTGTCCACCGAGCACAGTTTCGAGGATATCCTCGGCCCCAATATCTGCGGGGTGTTCCACATCTACGAAGCGGCGCGCAAGCATGGGGTAAAACGCGTCGTCTTCGCCAGTTCCAACCATGTGATCGGCTTCTATCGCCAGGACGAGCGGCTCGATGCCCACTCCCCTCGCCGCCCCGATGGCTATTACGGCTTGTCCAAGAGCTACGGCGAAGACCTGGCCAGCTTCTACTTCGACCGCTACGGCATCGAGACCGTCAGCATCCGTATCGGCTCGTCCTTCCCGCAACCGCAGAACCCGCGAATGCTTTGCACCTGGCTGAGCTACGACGACCTGCTGCAACTCATCGAACGCAGCCTGCGCACCCCCGACGTCGGCCACACCGTGGTCTATGGCGCCTCCGACAACCGCATCGTCTGGTGGGACAACCGCCACGCCGAGCACCTGGGCTACCAGCCCAAGGACAGCTCGGAGGTGTTCCGCGCCGACGTCGAATCAAGGCCCGCGCCCCCCGCCGACGACCCCAGCATGGTCTACCAGGGCGGCGCCTTCGTCGCTGCCGGCCCCTTCGATTGAGCGCCACTGCGTGCAAGGAGCAGCACCATGCAGCACTGTGAACTGATCGTCGACGCCCGCAACGCCACCGGGGAAAGCCCGGTGTGGCATGCCGGCGAGCAGGCCCTGTACTGGGTCGATATTCCCGCCCGCCAACTGCAGCGCTGGCGCCTGGCCGATGGCAAGCACGACGTCTGGCAGGGCGATGAAATGCTGGCCTGCATCGCCCGTGGCGCACAGGGCTGGGTCGGGGCGATGGAGACCGGCCTGTTCACCCTTGAACCGACCGCGGACGGGCGCCTGCTCGGCACGCTCCTGGCCAGCGTCGAGCATGCCCGCGAGGGCATGCGTTTCAACGACGGGCGCTGTGACCGCCAGGGCCGTTTCTGGGTCGGCACCATGCTGATGGACATGCAGCAAGGCGCCCAGGTCGGCGCACTCTACCGCCTCGATGGCAAGGACCACCTGCATTGCCAGCTCGACGGCATGATCGTGCCCAACGGCCTGGCCTTCAGCCCGGACGGCAGGCGCATGTACCTGTCCGACTCGCACCCGACGGTGCAGAAGATCTGGTCGTTCGACTACGACACCGACAGCGGCACGCCCCATAACCAGCAGCTGTTCGTCGACATGCGCGAGCATCCAGGCCGCCCCGATGGCGCGGCCGTCGACCAGGACGGCTGCTACTGGATCTGCGGCAACGACGAGGGGGTGATCCATCGCTTTGCCCCCGATGGCCGCCTGGACCGCTCGCTGCACGTGCCGGTGAAGAAGCCGGCGATGTGCGCCTTCGGTGGCCCTCAGCTCGAAACCCTGTACGTCACCTCGATCCGCCCCGGCGGCATCGACCTCGCCGACCAGCCGCTGGCCGGCGGCGTGTTCGCCCTGAACCCCGGCGTCAAGGGCCTGGAGGAAACACCCTGGCAAGGCTGACCGCCCAGCCCACCCACACCTGCACGACCGAAACCAGATAATAAAAACCACGGAGTTTCATCATGACCTTCAAACGCACGTTGCTTCTTGCCGCCCTCCCCTTGGCCCTCGGTCTGTCCAGTGCCGCCAGCGCACTGGACATCAAGTTCGCCGAGATCCACCCAGCCGGCTACCCGACCGTGGTCGCCGAGCAGAACATGGGCAAGAAACTCGAACAGGCCAGCAATGGCGAGATCACCTTCAAGATGTTCGCCGGCGGTGTGCTCGGCTCGGAAAAGGAAGTCATCGAACAGTCGCAGATCGGCGCGGTGCAGATGACCCGCGTGAGCCTGGGGATCGTCGGCCCGGTGGTGCCGGATGTGAACGTGTTCAACATGCCGTTCGTGTTCCGCGACCAGGCGCACATGCGCAAGATCATCGATGGCGAGATCGGCCAGGAGATCCTCGACAAGATCACCAACTCCGAATTCAACCTGGTGGCACTGGCCTGGATGGATGGCGGCTCGCGCAGCATCTACACCAAGAAGCCGGTGCGCAGCATCGATGACCTCAAGGGCATGAAGATCCGCGTACAGGGCAACCCGCTGTTCATCGACATGATCAACGCCATGGGCGGCAACGGCATCGCCATGGACACCGGCGAGATCTTCAGCGCCCTGCAGACCGGGGTGATCGACGGCGCCGAAAACAACCCGCCGACCCTGCTCGAGCACAACCACTACCAGAGCGCCAAGTACTTCACCCTGACCAACCACCTGATCCTGCCGGAGCCGGTGGTGATGTCCAAGACCACCTGGAACAAGCTCACCCCGGACCAGCAGGCACTGGTGAAGAAAGTCGCGCGTGAAGCGCAGATGGAAGAGCGCGAACTGTGGGATACCAAGTCCGCCGCCAGCGAAGAAAAGCTCAAGGCCGCGGGTGTCGAGTTCATCGCCGTGGACACCAAGCCGTTCTATGACGCCACGGCCCCGGTACGCGAAAAATACGGTGCGCAGTACGCCGACCTGATGAAACGTATCGACGCGGTCGAGTAAGCCACTCCTTCCAGACGACTCCGGCAGCACGGCGCCCGCCGTGCCGCCTCCTGGTGATGCCCATGAAAACGTTTTTCCTGCGCCTGAACGACAGGCTCTACAGCAGCTGCATCTGGATCGCTGGCCTGTCGATCCTGGCCATGTCGCTGATCATTCCCTGGGGCATCTTCGCCCGTTACGTGCTCGGCACCGGCTCCAGTTGGCCGGAGCCGGTGGCGATCCTGCTGATGGTGGTGTTCACCTTCGTCGGCGCCGCCGCCAGCTATCGCGCCGGCGCGCACATGGCGGTGGCGATGCTCACCGACCGCATGCCCGCACCACTGCGCCAGCTGGTTGGCGTGCTGGTGCAGGTGCTGATGATCGTGGTGTGCCTGTTCATGACCTGGTACGGCACCAAACTGTGCATCACGACGTGGAACCAGTTTCTCGCCTCGCTGCCGGGCGTGCGGGTGGGCATGACCTATGCGCCGATCCCGGTGGGCGGCGTGCTGACCTTGATCTTCGTGCTGGAAAAACTCGTGCTGGGCGATCAGAGCAACCGCAAGGTGGTGCGCTTCGACCTGGTGGAAGAAAGCGAAGGAGCGGCATAAATGGATGCGTTCATTCTGTTGGGCAGTTTCATCGCGCTCATCCTGCTGGGCATGCCGGTGGCTTATGCCCTGGGGCTCTCTGCACTGATCGGTGCCTGGTGGATCGACATTCCGCTGCAGGCAATGATGATCCAGGTGGCGAGCGGGGTTAACAAGTTTTCGCTGCTGGCCATTCCATTCTTCGTGCTAGCCGGTGCGATCATGGCCGAGGGCGGCATGTCGCGGCGCCTGGTGGCTTTCGCCGGGGTGCTGGTGGGCTTCGTGCGTGGCGGGCTGTCGCTGGTCAATATCATGGCCTCGACCTTCTTCGGCGCGATTTCCGGCTCCTCGGTGGCCGACACGGCGTCGGTCGGTTCGGTGCTGATTCCGGAAATGGAGCGCAAAGGTTATCCGCGCGAATTCTCCACGGCGGTGACCGTCAGCGGCTCGGTGCAGGCATTGCTCACCCCACCAAGCCACAACTCGGTGCTCTATTCGCTGGCCGCAGGCGGCTCGGTATCGATCGCCTCGCTGTTCATGGCCGGGGTGATGCCGGGGCTGCTGCTCAGTGCGGTGATGATGGGCCTTTGCCTGTTGTTCGCCAAGAAGCGCAACTACCCCAAGGGCGAAGTGATCCCGATGCGCCAGGCGCTGAAGATCGCCGGTGAAGCGCTTTGGGGCCTGATGGCCATGGTGATCATCCTCGGCGGCATTCTATCGGGCGTGTTCACCGCCACCGAGTCGGCGGCCGTGGCGGTGGTGTGGTCGTTCTTCGTGACCATGTTCATCTACCGCGACTACAAGTGGCGCGACCTGCCCAAGCTGATGCATCGCACGGTGCGGACCATCTCCATCGTGATGATCCTGATCGGCTTCGCAGCCAGCTTCGGCTACGTGATGACGCTGATGCAGATCCCGTCGAAGATCACCACCGCGTTCCTGACCCTGTCGGACAACCGCTACGTGATCCTGATGTGCATCAACTTCATGCTCCTGCTGCTGGGCACGGTGATGGACATGGCGCCGCTGATCCTGATCCTCACCCCGATCCTGCTGCCGGTGATCACTGGCATCGGCGTGGACCCTGTGCACTTCGGCATGATCATGCTGGTCAACCTCGGTATCGGCCTGATCACCCCGCCGGTGGGTGCGGTGCTGTTCGTCGGCTCGGCGATCGGCAAGGTCAGTATCGAGTCAACGGTCAAGGCGCTGCTGCCGTTCTACCTGGCGCTGTTCATGGTACTGATGGCGGTGACCTACATCCCGGCCATCTCGCTGTGGCTGCCAAGCGTGGTTCTGTAAGTTCGCGGACAGCCTGCTCTCTCCCGGTGGGAGCACCTGTCTTGTTCAAGTCCTAAAGGCCAGCCCAATCCCCTGTGGGAGCGGCGGTTCGGCGCCCCGACTTGTCCCGCGATCACCGGCAGAGCCGGTGCCATGCAGCGCGGTGTTCTTGGCGTAGGCCCCCGCCCCGGCAAGCCCCCACTGTTGACCTCTTTTGCAAATGGACCCTGCACATGGCTGTTCCCGCCTCACCTTCCCTCTTCCCGCGCAAGCTGGCCATCGCCCTCCTGGCGCTGCTGGCCTGCTCGTTCGCCGGCAACCACATCGCCGCACGCATCGCCTTCGATGACGGCACCGGCGTGCTGCTGGCGATTCTCTGCCGCTCGGGCATCACCTTCCTGGCCCTGGCCAGCCTGGTGCTCTGGCAACGCCAGGCCCTGGGGCTGCCCAGCGGCACCCGGCGCTGGCAACTGCTGCTGGGGCTGCTGATCGCCACCCAGAGCCTGTGCCTGTACTCGGCGGTGGCGCGCATCCCGGTGGCGTTGGCACTGCTGGTGGGCAACACCTTCCCGATCCTGCTGGCGCTGCTCAACTGGGCGCTCAACGGCGTACGCCCAACCGGGCGCACGGTGCTGTTCATGGCCCTGATCCTCTGCGGCCTGGTGCTGGCCCTGGATGTGCCGGGACGCCTGGCCGACAGTGGCACGAGCAATCCGCACTGGACCCTCGGGGTCAGCCTGGCCTTCTGTGCCGCCTGCGTGTTCGCCTGTGCGCTGTGGATCACCGACAACAAGCTGGCCGCTGTGCATGGCCCGGTCCGCAGCCTGCTGACCTTGCTGATCGTGTTCACCAGCATGCTGGTGGCAGGCGCTGGTGGTTGGGTGCCGGCGGGTCTGTCGTTGCCGGGCAGCGCAGGGGGATGGATGGCCCTGGCCAGCCTGGTGGTGCTGTACGGGGTGGCATTCACCTTGCTGTTCGTCTGCGTGCCGCGGCTGAACATGGCACAGAACGCGCCAGTGATGAACATCGAACCGATCGCCACCCTGCTGCTGGGATGGGCCCTGCTCGACCAACAGTTGAGCGGCCTGCAACTGCTCGGCGGGGCGGTGGTGGTCAGTGGCATCGTGCTGCTGACGTACCGCCGCCAGCCCGCGGTGAAATGATCACGGCCCTGCCGGAGAACAGCGCAATGACCGAACTGCACCTGCAGGACCGACTGACCCGTCTCACCCTGGCCCCCGCGCTGGGCGCCAGCCTGGTCAACTGGCAGGTCAAGGCCACCGGCCAGGCGTTGTTGCGCCACAGCGACGCCGCAGCACGCGCCAGCGGCTCACCCCGGCGCCTGGCCTGCTATCCGCTGGTGCCCTGGTCCAATCGCATCGCCGCTGGCGGCTTTGCCCGCCCGGACGGCTGGCAGGCCCTGGCCGCGAACACCGATCACGATCCCTACCCGATCCACGGTAGCGCCTGGCAGCAGCCGTGGCGTGTGGAGCACCACAGCCAGCGGCGGGCCCGGCTGATCCTCGACAGCCAGCAGCCCTTCGCCTACCAGGCCATGCTGGATGTGCACCTGCACGAGGGGCGTCTTGACCTGGAGCTGCACGTCACCCACCTTGCCGCCCAGGCGACCTGGCACGGGCTGGGCCTGCATCCGTATTTTCCAAGGTCTGCCAACACCCGCCTGCAGGCATCCGCCCGCCAGGTGTGGCTTTGCGAGAGCGGTGAGCTGCCATCACGGCTGGCGCCCATTCCCGAGGCCTGGCGCTTCGACAGCGCCCGCCACTTGCCCCTGACACCGGTCGACCACGCCTTCGCAGGCTGGACAGGCAGCTGCACCATCGAACAGCCCGACGCGGGCTATCGCCTGGAATGCCAGGCCACCGGCGCCGAACACTTTCTGTTGTTCTGTCCGCAAGATCGCGACTTCTTCTGCTTCGAGCCGGTCAGCCACCCGATCAACGCCCATCACCTGCCCGGGCGTCCGGGGCTGCGCTTGCTGCAGCAGGGCGAGCAGGTCAGTCTGGGGTTGCGCCTGCGTTATCTGCCAGGCTGACGGGCAGTCATTCCAGGCCCTTGGCGCGCACGTCGGCGGCCAGCATGTCGATAAACGCGCGCACCTTGGCCGAGCCGTACTTGCTCTCGCGGTGCAGGATATGGATGGGCCAGGGCGCCTCTTCGAAATCGGCGAGCACTACCTGCAGGCGGCCGCTGGCGATCTCCTCGACCACCTGATACGACAGCAGCCGGGCGATACCCAGGCCTGCGCATGCGGCGGCAATGGCACCGTCGTTGCTGGTCACGGTCAGCCGAGGTTTCATGCGCACCATGGTCGGCTCGTCGGTCAGGCCAAAACGCCAGCCTGCGCGTGGCGACAGGTTGGTGGTGGCGATCACCACATGCTCGTGCAGGTCGGAGGGGTGAGTCGGTACGCCGTGCCTGGCGAGGTAATCAGGCGAGGCGCAGAGCATGCGCCTGACCTTGCCGACACGCAGGGCCTTGAGCCCGGAGTCGGGCAACTGGCCGATGCGCACCGCCACATCCATGCCCTCCTCGACCATGTTCACCACCCGATCGAGGAAGTACGCCGACACGTCCACCTCAGGGTACTGCTGCAAGTAACGCACGATGCTGGGCATGACGAACTTCTTGCCGAACAGGATCGGCGCGGTCACGGCCAGTTCGCCCTTGGGCGTGGCATTGACCCCGGCAGCCGCCTCGTTGGCCTCGGCGATGCTGGCGAGGATGCTGCGGCAGTCTTCCAGGTAACGGCCTCCGGCCTCGGTAAGGCGCACGCTGCGGGTGGTACGCAGCAGCAGCTTGACCCCCAGGCGTTCTTCGAGGGCGCTGACCGCGCGGGTCACCGCAGCGGGCGACATGTCCAGTCGCCGTGCAGCGCCAGCGAAGCTTTCCAGCTCGCCGACGGCGACGAATACCTTCATCAGATGGATGTGGTCCATGCCTTGCCCTTCTGCCTGGAAACGATGTGCGATTATTTCAGCAGCCGGGGCGAATGAGTAGGTAGGGATGAGTGATGACCTGCGGCAGCAAGTAACTGGCCTCACACTCCGCGGCACAGGGCAGCGCCGGGACATCGAGTGCATCGATATCGGGACGATTGTCCCCAGGCCACGCAGGATACTCCCCGAGCGGTTCGACGACGTTCATCACTCATCTCCTGTCGCGAGGACCCGCCTCAGTCTGCAGCCCTACCGCCGTGCGCGGCATCGCCACGAAATCATCCAGCGCCTCGATCCGCGCCAGCCACGCTCGCACATTCGGGTAGGCATCCAGCGACACGTTGCCTTCCGGCGCGTGGGCGATATAGGAGTAGTTGGCGACGTCGGCGATGCTCGGCTCGCTGCCGGTGAGGAACGGCGCCTTGCCCAGCTCAGCCTCCATCACCTTGAGCAGGTTGTGGGCACGACCGATGACTTCGTCGGCATTGAAGCCTGCACCGAACACGGTGATCAGTCGGGCAGCGGCCGGTCCGAAGGCGAGGGGGCCGGCGGCAATGGAGAGCCAGCGTTGTACACGGGCTTCGCCGGCGGCATCCTGGGGCAGCCAGCGGCCCTGGCCATAGGTCTTGGCCAGGTAGACGAGGATGGCGTTGGAGTCGCCGATGATGGTGCCGTTGTCGTCGATCACAGGCACTTGCCCGAACGGGTTGAGGGCCAGGAACTCAGGCTTTTTCTGCTCGCCCTTGGCCAGGTCGACGAAGATGACTTCCGGCTCCAGCTTGAGCAGCGACAGCATCAGCCGTGCACGATGAGCGTGTCCGGACTTGGGGAAGTGATAGAGCTTGATAGGGTTGGACATGGTCTGGACTCCGGTTCAAAGGGTTGAGGTCTGAGCGCCGGTATCCAAGAGTGGCGCTGCTGGAGGGAATCCTGCACCCGTTCGCCGTTCAACAGAATCCGTGTGGCCAGCAATCCATAATTTCGTTGATCGGAATAATACAAGCGGTGCATTGCTCACAAACCCTGTGGGAGCGGGCTTGCCCGCGAAGAAGCCACCGCAGTACATGGCACCGGTGGTAGGTCGGTTGCCACCGGTTGCTCTGAGTGCCGACTTCGCTATGAAGCACCAGTGATCAGTTGCGTATCAGCTTCTGATAGCGATACAGACCGCGGACCGCCTCGATCACGCCTGGCACGCAGGCCTGATGTTCGTCGAAGCTCATCGCATCGAGCAGCTCGAAATTGTCTTCCAGGCCATGCAGGGAAATGGCCTTGAGCAGGGCGTCCTGCTGCGCTGGCAACTCGCTCCACTCGGCAACCTGGGTGCCGCGCATGTAGCCGAAACACCACTCTTCGAGAATGATCGCTGGCCCTTCCTCGCCCTCGCTTTCCTCGAACAAAGGCTCGAAGCCGTCGAGGTTCTCGGCCAACTGCTCGGCGACCTGGTCGGCGTAGCGCAGCATCAGCGCAGTGTAGGCTTCCTCGTGGGCGGGCTTCTTGAACTTGGGCACCTTGCCGCCGGCAACGGCTGGCAGCCATTGCTCGGGGTTGACCCTGACAGGCGAACTGGCCAGCGCAGTGAAGAAACCGTTGAGCTCGGCGAGGTTGAGTACCGAGTAGTCGTTGCCGTAGGTGATCAGGAGGTCTTCGAGGCGGTGGAGTTCTTTTTCGCTGAGCGGCGGGAGCATGGTGCGGGTGTCCTGGAAAGCGGAAGTGCGTGCACCCTAGCACAGGGAAAAATAAGGTGAAGCGTTTGTTGTCCGCAACAATGCAATCGCGGGCAAGCCCGCTCCCAACACCTGCTGGGAAGCCGACTTGCCCGCGAAGGCACCTCAGGCCTTACACCGCCAGCGCGCGCTCACGCAGCTCGCTGTTGAGGATGCGGTCGTTCTCGCTGTAGTCGACCGGGCAGTCGATCACATGCACGCCCGGGGTCTTGATGCAGTGCTCGAGCAGCGGCAGCAGGCCTTCGGCGCTTTCCACGCGGTGACCATTGGCGCCGTAGGCTTCGGCATACTTGACGAAGTCCGGGTTACCGTAGTCCAGGCCGAAGTCGGTGAAGCCCATGTTGGCCTGCTTCCAGCGGATCATGCCGTAGCCGTCGTCACGCAGGATCACCACGGTGATGTGCATGCCCAGACGTACCGCGGTTTCCAGCTCCTGGCTGTTCATCATGAAGCCACCGTCGCCGCATACCGAGATCACCGGGCGGTCCGGGTACACCAGGTGCGAAGCCATGGCCGACGGCAGGCCGGCGCCCATGGTCGCCAGGGCGTTGTCCAGCAGTACGGTGTTGGGCTTGTGCGCCTTGTAGTTGCGGGCGAACCAGATCTTGTAGATGCCGTTGTCCAGGGCAACGATGCCTTCGGATGGCAGTACACGACGGATGTCGGCGACCAAGCGCTGCGGGTAGACCGGGAAGCGGTCGTCATCGGCACCTTCGGCGATCTGCGCCTCGTTGGCTTCACGGATCGCCATCAGGCGGGTGAAGTCCCAGTGCGAGGTGTCGGTCAGCGCTTCACTGATCTGCCACACGGCGTTGGCGATGTCGCCGATCACTTCGACCTGCGGGAAGTACACGGCATCGACTTCGGCAGAGCGGAAGCTGATGTGGATGACTTCGGTGCCGCCACGGACCATGAAGAATGGCGGCTTCTCGATCACGTCGTGGCCGATGTTGATGATCAGATCGGCCGCCTCTACGGCGCGGTGCACGAAATCACCGGACGACAGCGCAGCGTTGCCCAGGAAGCGTGGGTGACGCTCGTCGACCACGCCTTTACCCATCTGCGTGGTGATGAACGGGATGCCGGTCTTGTCGATCAACTGCTTGAGGACCTTGGCGGTCATCTTGCGGTTGGCACCGGCGCCGATCACCAGGATCGGGTTGCGGGCGTTCTGCAGCTTCTGCACAGCGGCTTCGATGGCCACGTGCTCGGCCAGCGGGCGGCGGTGCAGGCTGCGCGGGATCGGCAGCGCGTCGGTCTGCTCGGCAGCGATGTCTTCGGGCAGCTCCAGGTGCACGGCACCGGGCTTTTCTTCTTCGGCCAGGCGGAATGCTTCGCGCATGCGCGCGGGGATGTTGTCGGCCGAGGCGAACTGGTGGGTGTACTTGGTGATGGGGTCCATCATGCCGCACACGTCGATGATCTGGAAACGGCCCTGCTTGGACTTCTTGATCGGCTTCTGGCCGGTAATCATCATCATCGGCATGCCGCCCAGGTACGCGTAGGCACTGGCGGTCACCAGGTTGGTCGCACCTGGGCCCAGGGTCGACAGGCTGACGCCGGTCTTGCCGGTCAGGCGGCCATAAGTGGCAGCCATGAAGCCTGCGGATTGCTCGTGGCGGGTCAGTACCAGCTTGATCTTCGACTTGCGCAGGGATTCGAGCAGGTCGAGGTTCTCCTCGCCGGGAATGCCGAACACATACTCGACACCTTCGTTTTCCAGGCATTGCACAACGACATCGGCGGCCTTGGCCATCTTGCTTGTTACCTCAATTGATTGGACGTGGGTGGAGTCCAGGGACGGTCAGCGCGGTGCGCTGACATCGGTCTGTCCGGTGGCCAGCAAAGCCCCCCGAACAAAGCCTTGACGCAGGCAACGCTCGACAAAGTCACTTACAAATGCGGCCGAATTGTCGCAGCCCCTCGGAACGGCCATGGCCTGGCGGATCGCGGTGAACGCACCGTCGAGCACACGGTAGCGCGGATCGGTGTCGGCGACCTTCTGCAAAGGCTGGCGCACACCTGCGGCGGCGTCCAGGCCTTCGTCGACAAACAGATCGACGGCAGCTGCGGAGGTGTCGGCGCGACACAGTTCGGCATGCTGCAGGGTGCGGCTGAGGTAGAGGTCATAGGCCGCGCCCTTGCCGACGGCCAGGCGCAGGCCGGATTGGTCGAGTTCGTCGACGTGCTGGAAGGGGGCGTCTTTTCTGACCAGGTAGGTGCCCTCGATCAGCACGTAGGGCGCGCTGAAGGCGATCTGCGCCTCGCGCACCGGTTCGATGGCGAGGAAGGCCAAGGTCCAGGCGCCCTCCTCCAGGGCGGCGAACACCTTGCCCGCGGCGTCAAAGGTGCGCATCTCGAGGCGCACGCCCAGTTCTTCGGCCAACTGCTTGGCCAGGGCGACCGAGACGCCCTGGGGCTCGCCGTCAGGGCCGCGTTGGGCGAGGACCGGGTTGCCGTAGTTGATGGCAGCACGCAGGACGCCATCAGGGGCAATTTCGTCGAGGACGGCCTGGGGGATAGTGAGCGTCATTGGAACTCCGCTGGGCGATGAGTGGAATTGATGATTACAGCTACTGGCTGTGGGAGCGGGCTTGCCCGCGAAAAGGCCAGCACCGATTCAAGAATGGGCTGAGGCAGAAAAGACCATGCACACCGGGCTGCCGGTGGACACCGAGAAACCAGTCTGGCGCAGCCTGCCCTGCTCGGGATCGACGACGAAAGCCACGATGCTGTCGCTGTCTTCGTTGAGCGCGAAGAGGAAACGCTGATTGGGGGTAAGGGCGAAAAAGCGAGGAGTCTTGCCGGCACTGGGCTGCACTTCGACCAGGCTCAGAAGACCACTGGCTGCATCGACCGCATACACCGCAAGGCTGTCGTAGCCCCGGTTGGAGGCATAGACGAAACGACCATTGCGGTCGATCTCGATCTCCGCGGCGCGGCTGTTGCCGGTGTAGGTCGAGGGCAACGTCGAGAGGATCTGCAGCGGCTGCAACGCGCCGTTGTGCGAGTCGAAACGGTAGGTGGTGACGGTCGAGTCCAGCTCGTTGACCACATAGGCGAACGGCGCCTTGGGGTGCACTGCAAGATGCCGCGGGCCGGCGCCTTCGCGAGTGGTGACGAAAGGCTGCTCGGCGGGATGCAGGCGGCCGTCGTCGAAGCGAAAGGTGAATATCCGGTCCAGCCCCTTGTCCGGCACCAGGACGAACTGGCCCGAGGCATCGAAGAGGTTGAAGTGCGGCTTGGCGAAGGGCTGCTCGATACGGTGCGGGCCGATCGGCCCCTCAAGCGTGAGCAACTGGCTGAGGGGGCCGATGCGCCCGTCCTGTTCGACATTGAGCACGGCAAGCGTGCCCGTGATGTGGTTCGACACCACCAGGAAGCGCTCGCTCGGGTCCAGTGCCAGGTGCACCGGATTTCTGCCCTCGCAGCGCTGACGGTTGAGCAACGCGAGCCGACCAGTGGCCTTGTCGACGGTGAAGGCGCTGACCTCGTCGAGGTCGCCATGCACCGTGTAGAGCCGATCCCCAGCGCGATTCAGCGCCAGGAAGGAAGGGTTGACCAGATCACCGACGACCTGGACCTGCTCCAGGCTGCCGTTGGCCTGATCGAGGCGGTAGACAGTGATGCCATCGCCACGGGCATTGCGCTCCCGGGTCGTGCGCGAGCCGACATAGGCGTACATAGGGGGTCGTTCTCCCAGTTGCGGATAGGTGGATCACCTGGCTGGCCGCCCATGGTCAGGGACACGGAGCTGCCAGGCAAGTCCGCGCCCTTCATATGTGCAAACGATGCCGGGGCCTCAGCCGCGGGTGCGCTGCACCACCTTGCGGATCACGTAAGGCAGTACACCGCCATTGGTGAGATAGCGGATCTCCTGCTGCGAGTCGAGCCGTGCGATGAGTTCGGCCTCATCGACACCGCCATCGACGCGACGCACCTGCAGGCGGATGCGGTTGTCACCGACCCTCAGTTCGTCCAGGCCGATGAAATCGAACTGCTCACTGCCGTCGAGCTGCAGGTCATCGACGCCCTGCCCTGCCGGGAACAGCAAAGGCAGCACACCCATGCCGATCAGGTTGCTGCGGTGGATACGCTCGATACTGCGCGCCACCACAGCTCGCACCCCGAGCAACGCCTGTGCCTTGGCCGCCCAATCGCGACTGGAGCCTGCGCCGTAGTTGATACCGGCGAACACCACCATGGGGGTGCCGACATAGCTCTGCGCGGCCTCGTAAAGCGGCAGGCACTGACTGTGGTCGGCATTCCAGGCCCAGGCGCCGACGCCAGGCTGGGTATCACCGAGCAGACGGTTTTTCACCGACTTGTTGGTGAAGGCGCCGCGCAGCATGACTTCGTGGTTGCTGCGCCGGGTCGAATACTGATTGAGGTCCTGCGGGTCTTCGCCGCGGTCCAGCAGCCACTGGCCGGCCAGGCTACTGGCGGGAATGGCGCCGGCTGGAGAGATGTGGTCGGTGGTGACATTGTCCCCCAGCACCATCAAGGTACGGGCGTTCTCGATTGCCAGGCTGGCCTTGGGTTCGGCCTGGATATCGGCCAGGTATTGCGGGCGGCGCAGGTAGGTCGAGCGTGCATCCCAGGGGAACTGCACGCTGCCCTCGGCCGAGAGGGCCTGCCAATGATGGGTGCCGGCCCACACCGTGGCCAGGCGCTGCTGGAAGAACTCGGGCTTGACCACCTGGGCCACCAGCGCCTGCACTTCATCATCAGTGGGCATCAGGTCGTGCAGGTGAACCGGGTTACCGGCGCTATCCTGACCGAGCGGCTCGTGGGTCAGGTCGATATCGATGCGCCCGGCAATGGCGAAGGCTACGCACAGCGCAGGCGATGCCAGGTAGCCCGCAGGCACCTTGGGGTTTACCCGACCTTCGAAGTTGCGGTTGCCTGAAAGCACCACCACCCCCTTCAGGCCTTGGTCGGCGAAGGCCTCGACATGCGCCTCGAGCTTGCCGGAGTTGCCGATGCAGGTCATGCAGCCGAACCCGGCCAGGTCGAAGCCCAGCGCGGAGAAGTCCTGCAACAAGTCGGCTTCGCTCAGGTAATCAGCCACCACCTGCGAGCCGGGCGACAGCGAGGTCTTCACCCAGGGCTTGCGCTTGAGCCCCAACCGCCGCGCGCGGCGGGCCAGCAGACCGGCCTGGATCATCTGCGCGGGGTTGGCGGTGTTGGTACAACTGGTGATGGCCGAGAGCACCACCGCGCCATGGTCGATGGCCTCGCCGAAGCTGGGCGCGAGGTAGCGGCTGCCGATCAGCTCGCTACCGCCCAGCACCTGTTCGCGGAACGACTCACCGGCGCGCGACAGCGGCTGACGCTGGTGCGGCTGGTAGGGGCCTGCGACGCTGGGCTCGATACTGGCAAGGTCGAGCTCGATCAGTTCGTCGAATTCAGGCTCCGGCAGCGCGTCGTGGCGATAGAGCCCCTGGGCCTGCAGGTAGGTGGTGGCCTGCAGGCACAGCTCGGCGGAGCGACCGCTGAGCTTGAGGTAATCGAGGGTCTGATCGTCGAAGGGGAAGAACACCACGGTGGCACCATACTCGGGCGCCATGTTCGATACCGTGCCACGCGCAGCCCAACCGAGGTTCGATAGACCCGGGCCTGTGAACTCGACGAACTTGCCCACCACCGAACGCTGGCGCAGGATCTCGGCCACGTGCAGCGACAGGTCGGTGGCGGTCACTCCAGGACGCAGGGCGTTGCTGACGCGAAAACCGATAACCTGGGGGAAGTTGATCGGCACCGGCTCACCCACCATCGCCGCCTGTCCTTCCAGGCCGCCGACACCCCAGCCGAGCACACCGATGGCGTTGATCATCGGCGTGTGGCTGTCGGTGGCGACCATGTCGTCAGGGTGCAGCAAACGCTGCCCCTCGGCGGTGCGGGTTTCCCACACCACCTTGGCCAGGGCCTCCATGTTCATCTGGTGGATGATGCCAGTCCCCGGCGGAATGACACCGAAATTGTCCAGGCTCTTCTGCGCCCACTTGATGAAGCGATAGCGCTCGCTGTTACGACGGAAATCGATCTCGAGGTTCTGCTCCACCGCATCGGCTTCTGCGTAGTGTTCGACGATCACCGAATGGTCGATGGTCAGCACCGCAGGAATCAGCGGGTTCATCGCCGCCGGGTCGCCGCCGAGTTCGGCGACCACATCGCGCATACCGGCAAAGTCGGCCAGGGCTGGCAGGCACGTGGTGTCATGGAACATCAGGCGGTTGGGCTGGAATGGCACCTCGCAGTCCGGCCCCTCGCCGATGGCGCGGGCAAGCACGGCGTCCAGCGCCTCGGGAGAACAGCGTGCCACGTTCTCCAGAAGGATGCGGATGGCGTAGGGCAAGCGCTGCAGTTGGGTGGGCGTCAGCAGTTTCTTGAGATCGAGGTAGGTGAAGTGATCCTGGTCGATCTGCAGGGGGCTCATCAGGTGGGCATTGTCGATCATGCGCGTGTCGCTCGGCTTCTTGTCATCATGGCGTCGTTCAGGCGACGACGCTGCAGGTGAGCCAATGCTAGGCGCTGGAGCGAGGGGTGAAAATTGATCGATTATCACGTCAGCGTTCTCCATCGGAGAACGCTCGAAAGGAAAGTTATGGCTGGGAGGGAGCGCCCAGGTGGTCGATGAAGGTCTTGAGCGTCGGCGAGGCGAGCTCGTACTTCTTGAATACCAGCAGCAATGAGCGGTGGGCCCAGGGCTCTGACAGGGTCACACGCTTGAGGCTGTGGCTGCGCACGTAGGGCTCCACCGCGCTACGTGGCAGCACGGTAATACCCAGGCCATTGGCGACCATGCGACACATGCAGTCGAAGCTGCTGATACGGATACGCAACTTGAGCGGTTGACCCATTTCTTTGGCCTGTTCGGTGAGCAGGCTGTGCAGGGTGCTGTCCAGGTGCGGGCCGACGAACTCGTATGCCAGCACCTCGCTGAACTGTACGGTGCGGCGTTTGGCCAGCTCGTGCTCTACCGGCACCACCAGCACCAGTTCATCGTGCCGGTAAGGCAGGGTTTCAAGCCCCAGTGGGGCTGTGTGCGACGAGATGATACCGAGGTCGGCGTGATCATCCGCGACAGCGCGGACTACCGCCGAGCCTACACCTTCCTCGATATCGAACTTGATCTGTGGGTAAAGCTGGGTGAAGCCAGCCATGTCCTGGGGCAGGAACTGCGACAGCGCCGAGGTGATGGCGTGAATGCGGATATGGCCTTTGACCCCTGCGGCGAACTCGCTGAGTTCGTTGTCCAGCTGTGCCAGGGTCTGCTTGAGCTGACGGGCGTAATAGAGCAGGGATTGACCGGCAGGCGTCAACTCGACACCGCGCGCGTTGCGAATCAGCAGCGGCGAACCGATCTGCGCCTCAAGTTCGCTGATGCGTTTGCTGATCGCCGAGACCGCCAGGTGCTTGATACCCGCAGCGCGCGTCAGATTGCGCTCCTGGGCGACAGTGATGAACAGGTCCAGGCTGGTAAGGTCGTAGCGCATGCGGGCCGGGTCAGGGAAGAATAGAGGTGCACCATACCCTGTAGAAGCAGGCTTGTCCCGTGGCATGGGCGGGTCCGGTCTGGCTTCAGAACGCCAGAAAGACAAAACCCCTACCTGCTCGCGCAGATAGGGGTTTTGCGAAATGAATCTTGACGATGACCTACTCTCACATGGGGAAACCCCACACTACCATCGGCGATGCATCGTTTCACTGCTGAGTTCGGGATGGGATCAGGTGGTTCCAATGCTCTATGGTCGTCAAGAAATTCGGTTGCCAGTGCGTCTTTGCAGACACGCCAGCCAATTCGGATATGTGATCTTTGTGAGTCGCTTCGAACTTTCGGTTCGTTTCGTCTTCACCACCGCAATCTGCACAGCAAATTGCTTGGGTGTTATATGGTCAAGCCTCACGGGCAATTAGTATTGGTTAGCTCAACGCCTCACAGCGCTTACACACCCAACCTATCAACGTCGTAGTCTTCGACGGCCCTTCAGGGGATTCAAGATCCCAGTGAGATCTCATCTTGAGGCAAGTTTCCCGCTTAGATGCTTTCAGCGGTTATCTCTTCCGAACATAGCTACCCGGCAATGCCACTGGCGTGACAACCGGAACACCAGAGGTTCGTCCACTCCGGTCCTCTCGTACTAGGAGCAGCCCCTCTCAAATCTCAAACGTCCACGGCAGATAGGGACCGAACTGTCTCACGACGTTCTAAACCCAGCTCGCGTACCACTTTAAATGGCGAACAGCCATACCCTTGGGACCGGCTTCAGCCCCAGGATGTGATGAGCCGACATCGAGGTGCCAAACACCGCCGTCGATATGAACTCTTGGGCGGTATCAGCCTGTTATCCCCGGAGTACCTTTTATCCGTTGAGCGATGGCCCTTCCATACAGAACCACCGGATCACTAAGACCTACTTTCGTACCTGCTCGACGTGTGTGTCTCGCAGTCAAGCGCGCTTTTGCCTTTATACTCTACGACCGATTTCCGACCGGTCTGAGCGCACCTTCGTACTCCTCCGTTACTCTTTGGGAGGAGACCGCCCCAGTCAAACTACCCACCATACACTGTCCTCGATCCGGATCACGGACCTGAGTTAGAACCTCAAGGTTGCCAGGGTGGTATTTCAAGGATGGCTCCATGAGAACTGGCGTCCCCACTTCAAAGCCTCCCACCTATCCTACACAAGCAAGCTCAAAGTCCAGTGCAAAGCTATAGTAAAGGTTCACGGGGTCTTTCCGTCTAGCCGCGGATACACTGCATCTTCACAGCGATTTCAATTTCACTGAGTCTCGGGTGGAGACAGCGCCGCCATCGTTACGCCATTCGTGCAGGTCGGAACTTACCCGACAAGGAATTTCGCTACCTTAGGACCGTTATAGTTACGGCCGCCGTTTACCGGGGCTTCGATCAAGAGCTTCGCTTGCGCTAACCCCATCAATTAACCTTCCGGCACCGGGCAGGCGTCACACCCTATACGTCCACTTTCGTGTTTGCAGAGTGCTGTGTTTTTAATAAACAGTCGCAGCGGCCTGGTATCTTCGACCGGCATGGGCTTACGGAGCAAGTCCTTCACCCTCGCCGGCGCACCTTCTCCCGAAGTTACGGTGCCATTTTGCCTAGTTCCTTCACCCGAGTTCTCTCAAGCGCCTTGGTATTCTCTACCTAACCACCTGTGTCGGTTTGGGGTACGGTTCCCAGTTATCTGAAGCTTAGGAGCTTTTCTTGGAAGCATGGTATCAACCACTTCGCACTCTAAAGAGCGCTCGTCATCAGCTCTCGGCCTTGAAATCCCGGATTTGCCTAAGATTTCAGCCTACCACCTTAAACCTGGACAACCAACGCCAGGCTGGCCTAACCTTCTCCGTCCCTCCATCGCAATAACTGGAAGTACAGGAATATTAACCTGTTTTCCATCGACTACGCTTTTCAGCCTCGCCTTAGGGACCGACTAACCCTGCGTCGATTAACGTTGCGCAGGAAACCTTGGTCTTTCGGCGTGCGAGTTTTTCACTCGCATTGTCGTTACTCATGTCAGCATTCGCACTTCTGATACCTCCAGCAAGCTTCTCAACTCACCTTCACAGGCTTACAGAACGCTCCTCTACCGCATCACCAGAGGTGATACCCGTAGCTTCGGTGCATGGTTTGAGCCCCGTTACATCTTCCGCGCAGGCCGACTCGACTAGTGAGCTATTACGCTTTCTTTAAAGGGTGGCTGCTTCTAAGCCAACCTCCTAGCTGTCTAAGCCTTCCCACATCGTTTCCCACTTAACCATGACTTTGGGACCTTAGCTGACGGTCTGGGTTGTTTCCCTTTTCACGACGGACGTTAGCACCCGCCGTGTGTCTCCCATGCTCGGCACTTGCTGGTATTCGGAGTTTGCATCGGTTTGGTAAGTCGGGATGACCCCCTAGCCGAAACAGTGCTCTACCCCCAGCAGTGATACATGAGGCGCTACCTAAATAGCTTTCGAGGAGAACCAGCTATCTCCGAGCTTGATTAGCCTTTCACTCCGATCCACAGGTCATCCGCTAACTTTTCAACGGTAGTCGGTTCGGTCCTCCAGTCAGTGTTACCTAACCTTCAACCTGCCCATGGATAGATCGCCCGGTTTCGGGTCTATACCCAGCGACTAAAGCGCCCTATTAAGACTCGCTTTCGCTACGCCTCCCCTATTCGGTTAAGCTCGCCACTGAATATAAGTCGCTGACCCATTATACAAAAGGTACGCAGTCACCTAACAAAGTAGGCTCCCACTGCTTGTACGCATACGGTTTCAGGTTCTATTTCACTCCCCTCTCCGGGGTTCTTTTCGCCTTTCCCTCACGGTACTGGTTCACTATCGGTCAGTCAGTAGTATTTAGCCTTGGAGGATGGTCCCCCCATGTTCAGACAAAGTTTCTCGTGCTCCGTCCTACTCGATTTCATTGAAAAGAGACTTTCG
The DNA here is from genome assembly GCA_014268975.2 of Pseudomonas wayambapalatensis. Lineage (GTDB taxonomy): Bacteria > Pseudomonadota > Gammaproteobacteria > Pseudomonadales > Pseudomonadaceae > Aquipseudomonas > Aquipseudomonas wayambapalatensis. Next base: position 4,373,501 of record CP077096.1, read on the forward strand.
TGTACGGGGCTATCACCCACTATGGCCGCACTTTCCAGAGCGTTCCACTAATCTCAAATCAACTTAAGGGCTGGTCCCCGTTCGCTCGCCACTACTAAGGGAATCTCGGTTGATTTCTTTTCCTCAGGGTACTTAGATGTTTCAGTTCCCCTGGTTCGCCTCTTGCACCTATGTATTCAGTACAAGATACTCAGCTTATGCTGAGTGGGTTCCCCCATTCAGAGATCTCTGGATCACAGTCTGTTTGCCGACTCCCCAAAGCTTATCGCAGGCTACCACGTCTTTCATCGCCTCTGACTGCCAAGGCATCCACCGTATGCGCTTCTTCACTTGACCATATAACCCCAAGCAATCTGGTTATACTGTGAAGACGACATTCGCCGAAAATTCGTGAGAACTCACAAATTTTACCTTAGCCTGAACTACCAGCAGTGAAACTGGCATTCAGTCTATTTCTATCACATATCCGAATTTTTAAAGAACGATCTGACAAAAGCCAGAAATCAACATTCATCACCGAATGCTCATTTCTAGGTTCTGATCAAGGTACAGCGTAAGTGGTGGAGCCAAGCGGGATCGAACCGCTGACCTCCTGCGTGCAAGGCAGGCGCTCTCCCAGCTGAGCTATGGCCCCGCATATTGGTAGGTCTGGGCAGATTTGAACTGCCGACCTCACCCTTATCAGGGGTGCGCTCTAACCAACTGAGCTACAGACCTATATAGGGTCTTGATCGTCTTCGACAATGAATCAAGCAATTCGTGTGGGAGCTCATCAGCAGGCTGATGTCTTCGATTAAGGAGGTGATCCAGCCGCAGGTTCCCCTACGGCTACCTTGTTACGACTTCACCCCAGTCATGAATCACACCGTGGTAACCGTCCTCCCGAAGGTTAGACTAGCTACTTCTGGTGCAACCCACTCCCATGGTGTGACGGGCGGTGTGTACAAGGCCCGGGAACGTATTCACCGCGACATTCTGATTCGCGATTACTAGCGATTCCGACTTCACGCAGTCGAGTTGCAGACTGCGATCCGGACTACGATCGGTTTTGTGAGATTAGCTCCACCTCGCGGCTTGGCAACCCTCTGTACCGACCATTGTAGCACGTGTGTAGCCCAGGCCGTAAGGGCCATGATGACTTGACGTCATCCCCACCTTCCTCCGGTTTGTCACCGGCAGTCTCCTTAGAGTGCCCACCATAACGTGCTGGTAACTAAGGACAAGGGTTGCGCTCGTTACGGGACTTAACCCAACATCTCACGACACGAGCTGACGACAGCCATGCAGCACCTGTGTCAGAGTTCCCGAAGGCACCAATCCATCTCTGGAAAGTTCTCTGCATGTCAAGGCCTGGTAAGGTTCTTCGCGTTGCTTCGAATTAAACCACATGCTCCACCGCTTGTGCGGGCCCCCGTCAATTCATTTGAGTTTTAACCTTGCGGCCGTACTCCCCAGGCGGTCAACTTAATGCGTTAGCTGCGCCACTAAAATCTCAAGGATTCCAACGGCTAGTTGACATCGTTTACGGCGTGGACTACCAGGGTATCTAATCCTGTTTGCTCCCCACGCTTTCGCACCTCAGTGTCAGTATCAGTCCAGGTGGTCGCCTTCGCCACTGGTGTTCCTTCCTATATCTACGCATTTCACCGCTACACAGGAAATTCCACCACCCTCTACCATACTCTAGCTCGCCAGTTTTGGATGCAGTTCCCAGGTTGAGCCCGGGGCTTTCACATCCAACTTAACGAACCACCTACGCGCGCTTTACGCCCAGTAATTCCGATTAACGCTTGCACCCTCTGTATTACCGCGGCTGCTGGCACAGAGTTAGCCGGTGCTTATTCTGTCGGTAACGTCAAAACAGCAAGGTATTAACTTACTGCCCTTCCTCCCAACTTAAAGTGCTTTACAATCCGAAGACCTTCTTCACACACGCGGCATGGCTGGATCAGGCTTTCGCCCATTGTCCAATATTCCCCACTGCTGCCTCCCGTAGGAGTCTGGACCGTGTCTCAGTTCCAGTGTGACTGATCATCCTCTCAGACCAGTTACGGATCGTCGCCTTGGTGAGCCATTACCTCACCAACTAGCTAATCCGACCTAGGCTCATCTGATAGCGCAAGGCCCGAAGGTCCCCTGCTTTCTCCCGTAGGACGTATGCGGTATTAGCGTTCCTTTCGAAACGTTGTCCCCCACTACCAGGCAGATTCCTAGGCATTACTCACCCGTCCGCCGCTGAATCAAGGAGCAAGCTCCCGTCATCCGCTCGACTTGCATGTGTTAGGCCTGCCGCCAGCGTTCAATCTGAGCCATGATCAAACTCTTCAGTTCAATACTGCTTGGGTTTTTAAGAAACCCTAAACTTGGCTCAGCAACCTCAAATGACTATGTGATTTCTCGCATGGCCACTTGTGATGCTGATAATCTTGGCGACTATCAGTCCATACTCACAAGCACCCACACGAATTGCTTGATTCAATTTGTTAAAGAGCGTTTGGCTAAGAGCTTTTCATCTCAACCGAGGCGCGCATTCTACGCTTTCCTCATTGCCTGTCAAGCGTTTATTTTGAAGTTTTTTTCAAACCGCTTTTTTTCAAAAGCCTTCAACGTCAACGACTTACCGACTGCCCCGCTGCGTTCATCGCTGCGAGGAGGCGAATAATACGTGGTTTGAAATCACAGTCAACACTTTGATCCAAAAAAACTTTTATCCGCCTCCATGAGCTCACTGGCAACTAATCCGAGCGCAATCGATCTGTAGAGAAACACCCCCTGGAGCGCACCACGATGAGCAAAGCGCAGAACGAGAAAACACCAGGCCTGTCGGCAGATGAAGAGCAGGAAGTCAGCCATAACCAGCCACCCCGCGCGGCAGTACTGCACGAGATCATCCGCGCCCAGGGCGATCAGGAACTGGAGCGCACCCTCGCGGCCCTGTGGTGGTCGGCACTGGCTGCCGGCCTGACCATGGGCCTGTCGCTGATGGCCATGGGGCTGTTCTATGCACGCCTGCCAGACAACGACAGCAGTCAGGTGATCGCCAGCCTCGGCTACGCCGCTGGTTTTCTTGCCGTGATTCTCGCTCGACAGCAGTTGTTCACCGAAAACACCCTGACCGCCGTGCTACCGGTAATGACCTCCCCTACGCTCGCCAACCTCGGTCGCCTGCTACGCCTGTGGACCGTGGTGCTGGTGGGCAATCTCGCCGGCACCTTGCTGGTGGCCTGGGTGATGCTCGAGCTGCCGATCTTCGACAGCAAGACCGATGTGGCCTTCCTCGAAATCGGGCGCAAGGTGATGCACAACGATCCGAGCCAGATGTTCGCCAAGGGCATCGTCTCGGGCTGGATGATCGCGACCATGGTCTGGATGATCCCGTCCATGGAACACGCCAAGATCTGGATCATCCTGATGATCACCTACTTGATGGCCCTGGGCGACTTCACCCATATCGTCGTCGGCTCGGTAGAAGTGTCTTATCTGGTCTGGGCCGGAGAGCAGACCTGGCGCAGCTTCTGGCTGGAGTTCGCCCTGCCGACCCTGGCCGGCAACATCATCGGTGGCAGCTTCATCTTCGCCCTCATCAGCCACGCCCAGGTACGCAGCGACAGCGGCAAGCCGCCGTCGAAGCTGCTGGATGATGAACAAGAGTCGCCAATAAAGAAGGGCCGTGAAAGCTGATACTCAGCGCACCGCCACTGCACGCTCAGTGCTGTCGCCTCGCTGACGCAAAGGCCTGGGCTGCCACCAGTTCTGCCCGGCATGGGGCGAATCGAGACTGACGCGCTCGCCCATCTGTGGCGTGCTCAACGGAACCTGGGCCTGCGCGGCGAGCGCGACGATGCGCTCGAACGGCTCCTGCCAGCTGTGCAGGGACAGATCGAAGGTTCCATTGTGGATCGGCAACATCCAGCGTCCGCGCAGATCGAGGTGCGCTTGCAAACTCTGCTCAGGCTGCATATGCACATTGGGCCAGGCCAGGTTGTAGGCGCCGGTCTCCATCAGTGTCAGATCGAAGGGTCCGAAGCGCTCGCCGATTTCACGAAAGCCCTCGAAATATCCAGTATCTCCACTGAAGAACAGTCGCAGCCCTTCATCGATCACTACCCACGACGCCCACAAGGTGCTGTTGCTGTCGAACAGGCCGCGCCCCGAGAAATGCTGCGCGGGTGTGGCGACGAAGCGCACGCCTGCGACTTCGGTTTCCTGCCACCAATCCAGTTGACGCACCTTGTCGCTCGGCACTCCCCAATCGACCAAACGGTCGCCCACGCCCAGCGGCGCAAGAAACTGGCCGGTGCTTGGCGCCAACTGACGTATGGCCGACTCATCGAGATGATCGAAGTGATCGTGGGACAGAATCACTGCAGCCAGCGGCGGCAACTGGTCGATCGCCAGCGGCGAAGCGTGGAAGCGCAGCGGGCCGGCCCATTGCACCGGCGAGGCGCGATCGGCAAACACCGGGTCTGTAATAAAGAAATGTCCACGCAGTTTCAGCAGTACAGTGGAGTGCCCCAGACGCCAGAGACTGTGGTCGGGAGCATCGAGTACCTGCTGGCGGGTCATCGGCTGCAGGCTCGGGGGAGTGGCAGGTCGTGTTTCGGGAGGCTTGCGCAGCAGCAGGTACTTGAGACCGATGCGCAACTTCTTGAGCACGCCATCCTTGGGCAGCTCGGCCTGATTGTGGAAACGCCCATCTCTGTAAGGTGCCGGCTCGCCGGCGAGGGAAGCCATGGGGGCCATCAGCAGGAGCACTCCGAGGAGGAAGATAGGCTTGATGCTACCTCACAATGATCGGATCAACCGTGAATTGGCTTGTAAGGTCATTTTTCCGCCATGAATCATTGTTCAACAATATTCATGCAACTTATGCGATAAACGGCTTCTGCAGAAAAAGAACGATAGACATGATCGACAACAGAAGCGGCAAGGGGCTCTCATTCGTCAGACGCATCTACCTGCCGCGCACCATCGGCATGGGCATCGGCCTGTTCAGCGTCATGGCGGCACTTGCCCCGCTGCACCCGCCCACCTGGGCGTGGCTGCTGATGCTGCTCAACGGTCTGGCCTGGCCCCACCTGGCTTATCAATGGGCGATCCGCTCCCCTGCGCCCTACCGCGCCGAACAGCGCAACCTGTTGCTCGATTCGTTGAGCGGCGGCTTCTGGGCCGCGGCCATTCATTTCAATCCGTTGCCGACCGTGACCATCCTGTCGATGATGACCATGAACAACGTCGCCGCAGGCGGCAAGCGCCTGGTGCTGCGCGGGTTGCTGGCGCAACTGGCAGGCATGCTGCTGGCCATGGCGCTGTTCGGCCCCGGCCTGCAACTGCAAGCCACGACATTGCAGGTCTATGCCTGCCTGCCAATGCTGACGCTCTACCCGCTGGCGCTCGGATGGGTCTGCTACCAGCTGGCGATCAAGCTGGCCGACCACAAGCGTCGACTGAGCGCCCTGAGCCGCACCGACAGCCTCACCGGGCTGCTCAACCACGGCTCATGGAAAGACTTGCTGCTGCTGAGGTTCCAGATCTGCCAGCAACAGCAAGCACCGGCCGTCATCGCCCTGATCGATATCGACCATTTCAAGACCATCAACGACACCTTCGGCCACGTGGTCGGTGATTGCGTGCTGCGCCAGCTGAGCCATGAGCTCAAGCGCATCCTGCGCGAAGATGACCTGGCCGGGCGCTACGGCGGTGACGAGTTCTGCCTGATCCTGCCTGCCACCGACCAGATCCAGGCCGGTGTTGCGATGGAGCGCCTGCGTGAACAGGTCGGCGCCTATCGCAACCCACAACTGCCGGAATTGCGCATCAGCCTGAGCATAGGCCTCTCGGCCTATCATCCTGGGCTGAAGACGCCCGAGCAGTGGCTTGAAGACGCCGACAAGGCGCTCTATACCGCCAAGCATCAAGGTCGCAACCAGGTCAACGTCGCTCGCAGCGAGGCTGGCCCTCTCAAGCTGGCCTACCCCGACTGAACCGCAGGCTCAGCGCAGGCTACGCTCGGCGACGATCTCCGGCAGGTCGATGCGGCGCAGATAGATCCGCAGCGGCTCGCCAATGTTCAGACGATCGTCCACATGCTGCTGCACCAACAGTGCCAGGCGCTCACGGCAGAGCGCCATGCGCTGCCCCGACTCGGGACGCCAGACGAACTCGCTGCAGGGTGTAATGCTCGCATCCGCGACATCCATACCGAATGCGTCCTCGGAAAAGCGCACGATATGCGTGCCACGCTTGCCATGAAAACCGACGAAGCCGTTGAGCTGCTCAGCAGCTGTGCAGATATCCTGGGATGTAATGGCCATGACGCTACCTCGCAATGAAATCGGAAGGAACGCACGCCGGGCGGGAACGGTTGCCTCTGTCGGGCAACGCGCAGATCGTTTGTTGCGCAGACTAACGCAACCTGCGCCGCCTTCGCCAAGGTTTTTCAGCGAGCGCCGGATACCGCCGGATCGAGCTGATCGGTCAACAGCGCCTCCATCCATCCCATGAACGCCTGTACCCGGCGCGGAACATGCCGCTGGCGCAGGTACAGCATCGTCACTGGCATGGCCCGGGCCTGCCGACATGGAGGTGCTCACCCGCTACCAGGCCAAGGAGTTGGGTGTCTAGCGCGGCATCCGGGCGCCATCGAGACCGATTTTGGTGGCACCATACGTGACAATCCGCAGGTCAACGCCTTCGTGGCCAGCAATACTGCCCTGGGCCGCGCCGGCCTGCCCGACGATATAGGCGCAGCCATCGCTCTGCTGCTTGAGGACGGTAATGGCTGGATAACCGGGCAGCGCCTGGAAGTCTCCGGCGGCATGCTCCTCTAACCCAGGCTGCTGCCGCTCAGCACCTGCTGCAAGCTGGCCAAGGCAGGAATGGCCAAAGCCTGGGCGGCGAAGCACAACCCGACCCGACGCCGCAGCGCCGGGCCGGGCCCTGGTTGCCAGTAGACCCCCGGGTGGCGCTCGACCAGCGACTGTGGCAACCAGGCCGCGCCCATTCCGGCGGCGACCAGCGCCAACGCCAGTTGCAACGATCCGGCCTGTGCCACCTGCTCACCCTCGCCATACAGCCCCATCAGGCGCTGGTGCGAAGGGTGCTGCGGGCAGGTGATCCAGCGACCGTCGGCCTGGCTGCCGGTGGCCATGACCAGGACAAACGACTCTTCCCACAGCGCCAGGAAGAGCTCATCCTCACAGCGCTCGGCTTCATCGGCCAGCCGCGCATCGCCCTCGCAACCGTCCAGCAACGTCAATTGCAGCCCGGGCACGGCCTGAGCCGCAAGACGCACGCATGCTTCGACCTGGGCCGGAGCAATATCGGCCTCGATACCCAGCGCGAGCGGGACACGCTCCTGCTCCTGGCGAAAGCGCAGGCGCAGCGCCTCGGCTTCCGCGACCATGCGGCACGCCTGGGGATACAGCGCCCGCGCCTGCTCGCTGACGTCCACCCCGCGGGCCTGGCGCAGGAACAGACTGACGCCGAGGTCGTCTTCGAGTTGCCTTATGGTCACCGACAATGTCGGCTGGGCCACGCACAGGCGGTGGGCGGCCAAGGTGATGTTGCGTTCTTCGAACACGGCGATGAACGCCTTGAGATGACGAATATCCATAGATAGAACCGATACCAGCCAGAGGAATAAGCCGTTTTTCATGGCCTGGATCGACGCCTACAATCCTGGCCATCGAAAACGATTATGCCTAGGAGGCGCTCATGAACAAACCTCTGATCATCATCACCGGCGCCAGCTCCGGTATCGGCGCCGCCACGGCTCAGCAATTTTCGGCCGCAGGCCACCCGCTGCTGCTGATCGCTCGTCGCCTGGAACGTCTCGAAGCATTGGCCTTGCCCAACTGCCTGTGCCGCGCCGTGGACACTCGCGACCGTGCTGCGCTGGTCGCGGCCGTGAACGAAGCCGAAGCCTTGTACGGCCCGGCCGACGCGCTGGTGAACAATGCCGGCGTGATGCTGCTGGGCCAGGTGCACGAGCAGGATCCCGAGCAGTGGGACCGGATGATCGACATCAACGTCAAGGGCCTGCTAAACGGCGTGCATGCCCTGGCCAGCGGCATGGTCGCGCGTCGCGCCGGCACCCTGATCAACGTCAGCTCCGTCGCCGGGCGCAAGACCTTCCCCAACCATGTCGCCTACGTCGGCACCAAGTTCGCCGTGCATGGCCTGTCGGAAAACCTGCGCGAAGAGCTGGCGCCACACAACGTGCGTGTCGTCACCATCGCGCCGGGCGCGGTCGAGACCGAGCTGCTCGGCCACACCACCGACGAGGGCATCAAGCGCGACTACGAGTCGTGGAAAGCCAATGACATGGGCGGTGTAGTGCTCAAGGCCGAGGATGTGGCCGGCGCGATCGTCTGGGCGTACCAGCAGCCGCAGTATGTGTGCATCCGCGAGATCGTCCTGGCGGCCACTGCCCAGCAACCCTGATCGGCAAACACTCCCACAGGTACCCGGGTGCCTGTGGGGGCTTGTTCAGCGCTGCACCTCATCCTCCCGCACCTGCACACTCGCCGTCATCCCGGCACTGAGGTTCACCCCTGCAGGAATCTCGTCCAGCCTGATTCGCACCGGGATCCGTTGCGCCAGCCTCACCCAGTTGAAGGTCGGTTCCACCTCCGGCAACAACTGTCCATCCGGCGTCGAGTTGCGGTCGGTGATGCCCCGGCTGATGCTCTCCACATGCCCATGCATGGCCTCACCTGCGCCCATCAACCAGACCTTCACCGGATCGCCGACACGTATGCGCGGCAGCTTGGTTTCCTCGAAATAGGCCTGGATATAGAAGGTCGACTCGTCCACCAGCGCCATTACCGATTGCCCGGTATTGACATAGTTGCCCTGGGCCAGCCGCAGGTTGGTGATGTGGCCGCTGCGCGGCGCGCGCACTTCACTGCGGGCCAGGTTGATCTTCGCCACTTGCAGTTGCGCTTGCGCCTCGTGCAGTTCACCACGGGCGATTGCGGCGTTGATCTGGGCGTTCTCGCGCAGCTCGGCGCTGATCGCCTCCGGACCCAGGGCCGTGCGTCGGGCCGCTTCGCGCTCACGCAGGCGCAACTGCTGGGTGCGGGTTTCAGCCACGGCACTGGCCTGGTCGAAAGCGGCCTGGAAGCGCTCGTGGTCGATGGTCATCAACACATCGCCGGCCTTCACCGGCTGGTTGTCGTGTACCCGCAGTTCGCGCACCCAGCCGGACACGTCCGGGGCGATCACCACCACATCGGCCCGCACCCGCGCATCGCGGGTCCAGGGGGTGAGCATGTAGTACTGCCAGAGGTGATACCCGGCAAACACGGCAATGGCCACCACGCACAGGGTGACCAGGGTACGTACCGCTGTACGCATGGACTGACTCCTTACAAAGGTCCCAACAGATGTACCACCAACGACAGCACACAGACGAACAACGCCGCATCGAACAGCGCTTCATGCCAGATCCAGCGCCCTAGCGGCGTCGCCTGCACCACCAGGCGCAACAGGCCGGTAAGCGCCAACGCCATCAGCACATAGATCAGAAACGGGCTGAGCAATACGCCGCCCAGCGCCCACTCACGCAACCCCATGGACTTCCTCCTGCCAACGGCACCACTTGCCCCAGCTCTTCTGCAATTGCAGGACCGCGCCGATGGCCAGGCGCAGCGGGTCGCTCGACGGCTGGCGGCGCAGGGCCTCGATGAACTGTTCGCTGGCGGCATCCAGACGCTGGCCGCGCCCAGGCGCAGGGCCACTGGCCAGAACCGCCTCCAGTTGCTGCAGATACTGGCGCTCGGCACCGGCCAGCGGCACCTGGGCTACCGCCAGGCACATGCGCAGGTGCACCAACTCGTCACCGATGTCCAAGCCATGCAAGCCATCGTCCCAACGCTTGCGCTCGGCCTCGGGCAACTCGCTGGCATGACGGGCCAACTGCATCAGGCGATCGGCCATGCGTCCACCGAACCAACTGTCAGCACCCCGCAGGTCGCGATGGGTCAGGCGAACCAGGTCGCTCTGGGTGGCGGCCCTCAGGCGCCGCCCCAGCCACTTCGGATTACGCAGCACGACCAAGCGAAACGCCAGTACCGCCGCCCCCACACCGATGAGCATGGCCTGGGCGCTGTTGAGCATGCTGGCCACGTCGAAGTGCATGGCGTTGAGGGGTGCCACCAGCACGATGAAATGCAGGCAGTACGAGGTCGCCGTCGGCCCCGTGCGCGGATGGGCCATGCCCAGCGCACCGAAGAACAGCGGCACGCCCATGCCAAGACACAGCAAGGCGAAACTGCTCCATTGCGGCAACAGGATCTGCCCGACGAAAAACGCCGCCGGAATCGCCAGCAAGATGCCACGCAAAAAGCTCAAGCCGATCTGTGCGCCGTTCTCGCGGCTGGCGAACAGGCTGCAGACCACGCAGGTCAGCACCAGGCCTCCAGGGGCCGAGGGCCAGGCCGTGGCCAGCCAGAAACTGCTCATGACCAGAAACGCCAACGCACTGCGCGAGCCGAACAGCAGCGCCAGCGGCAAGTCGCGATGCGCCGCCAGTCCCAGCGATACATCCTTGGGCGTTCGCCCCTCCTCCACATCGAGCAACGCCTGGGTGGCGGCCATGGCGAAATCCAGCAGCAAGGCCAGGCGCGCCAGGCAGAAATGCTCGGCGGGGCTGATCTGTTCATCGTGAGCAGCGTCCCAGACGCGCTGGCGCAACAACAGAAGGCTGGGTTGGTCGGGGCTGGCCAACTGGGTCCGAACCTCCTCGAGCCAAGGCGCCAGGTGCGCCGCTTGATGTTCGTCAAGCTGACGCCACTGACGACGCACCGAACGCGAGATGCGCAGCAGCACCATCAGCTTCTGGCTCAGGCCACGGATCGCCCGGGCCCGCTGGCGACCACGACTGCCTTCGAACCAGGCATGTTCACGCTGAGCGTCGATGGCGACGATGCGTCCAAGGATATCCAGCAAGCCCTGGCGCGCTTCGTCTTCGCCGCCGAGCATGGCGCTGGCGGTCTGCATGCCGTTCTGCCAGGCCTGCCTCGCCTGGCCGCCGAGTTGCTGCTCGACGCGCATGGGCCAGATCAGCGCGCTGGTGGCCGTGGCGCAAACGATGCCCAGGCAGATTTCGGTGCAGCGCGCCACCGCTTGGTCGAACACCTGCAAGGGATGGTCGATTGCCGGCAACGCGATGATCGCTGCGGTATAGCCGGCCAGCACGAAGGCATAAGCCCAGGCACTGCGCAATTGGGTTGAAGCGGCGGTACAGAGGGCCAGCCACAAGGCCAGGGTCAGCAGGAACAACCACGGGGTCTGGGCGAACAGGCCAATGAACACGACCGACATGAACGTACCGACCAAGGTGCCGGCCAGTCGCGCCAGGCCCTTCTGCACCACCATGCCCGACAGCGGCTGGGCGACGATGAACGCAGTCATCAAGGCCCAGGCGGGTTGCTCCAACCCCCAGCGCAGCGCCAGCCACAGCGCCAGTCCACCGCCCAGCAGGGTCTTGATGGCGAACTTCAGAGCAGGGCTGGTGGGTGCGAACAGGGCCTGGAGGGTGATGGGCACGAAGCGGACCTTGCAGGGGATATTGAGTAGAAAGATAGACAACGGATGGAAGAATAAAATGCAGTCAACTAATTAGCTAGCTAATCATCTTTTAAAAAGGCAAAAAAATAGGCGACCGAAGTCGCCCTAAATGCCTTGCGTGCTCGTATACCCGGAAGAATCAGCGCGATTTGCGCTTGTTCGCATCCTTCCAGATGAAAAGTCCCAGACCGGCAAAGAACGTCAACATCAACCCGACTGTCACCACACCGGCGATCACCACGTTGTCGAAGAACATGTCGGCCTCCCGATTCGTTGCCGTTGTCCGATGTGTGCAAGGTAACGAATATGCGGGGAGGAGAAATTGACCAGGGTCAATAGGGCCCGGGACCGGGCACAAGAGGGGGCGCAGGTTTGACCTGCATCAGTTTTCAGCGTTTCTTGGGCTTGCTTTTGCTTTTCTTCTTCTTGCTTTTCGCCAACGGCATGGCCTGCTCGAAGGCCTGGCGCATTTCATCCAGGCGCTTGTCCTTGATGTCGTGGATACGTTTGGCGCGCTCGGCGCCGAAGTCGATCAGGTTGTCTTGGCTCATGGGCGGGCTCGACTGACAGCGGATACGCCCATGATGAAGCCTGATGGCGACGCTGAACAGCCCCGCCTCAGACTTCGATATCCACCAGCAGCCCCTGGCGCGGCCGCTCACCCAGCGGCGCCACCGGCACGGTGTTGTCGGCATTGAGTTCATCGCCAGGCATGGCGCTGTAGAGCTCTTCCTGCTCGTCCTGTCGGCGTTGCTGGCGACGTTGCTGCTGGCGGCGCTGCTCTTCGCGCAGCCGATAGGCCTCATCCTGCGGGTCGCGCTGCTGCTTGAGGTCGATGGTGCCATCACTGGAGGCAGGCTGGGCCGGAACCACCGGAGGAATATTGGGGGTCTGCTTGACGGGGTCTTGTTGCGAGGTCACGGGCACGGCACTGAGCGGGATGATCGGCGGCAGCATGAGTCGGTTCTCCTGTAGCCACTGTGTCGGCCAGTCACGGTGCGCCTTGAGCACATGGGCAAGGGTTTGTGCGGCTGGTCACAATACCGTTTGCAAAGTATAGACCGCGATCACTCGCCTTCGTCGTCGGGATCGTCGTCCGCGGGCTGGCTGGTCTCGCTCCAGGGCCTCTTGTAGACCTGCTGCCAGACCGCGTCCATGTGCTCGCGCAGCACCTGCGGCGCACTCTTGAGCGACGCACTGTCCTCGCGCTCGCCGCCGATGGGCTCCTCGCCCGCCGGGCTGATCTGCGACTGACCACTGATGCTGTAGATCGCCTGGCCTTCGCGCATTTCGATGCTGATGTCGTGCGGGTCGATGCCGCCGCCGCAGAAGGCGTGGCTGGCCACGGTGACTTCGGCGACACCATCCTTGTTCAGGTCGGTGACGTCGCTGACATCGGTATAGAAATCGACATCCAGGTCCAGCCCGGGACAGGTCGTTTCCTGGTCGATCTGCCAGCGTGGCTTGAACGCCTCGCTTTCGCTCGCACGCCCATAGAGCGTGGCCTTGAGCACGACCTTGTCGACTTCCTGTTCGCTCTCGGCATCGGTCGCCTGGCCGTCGACACGGCTGAGCACCAGCAGGCCTTCGCCCTCGCGGTCGTGGAAATGCACGCTCTTGAGCGGTGTCTGCACGCCCAGGACTTCCAGTTGCTCGACCGGGATCGGCGCGAGGATCTCGAACTTCTTCTGGTCACAGGCCGCGAGGAGCGCCACGCTGCCCACGGCCAGGGAGAGGTTCAACCAGCGGTGCGTGACAGGCATGTTGGCGCGAGGCCCTCGTTGACTAAAGGGTATTCGTCGATGAAGTGGCTGAACGCTTTGGTCCGCCGGGCCTATCCGTTAAGATAATGCGCTTTTTCATCGCGGGAGTTCAGGCAGTATGGCGCAGCAGTATCAACCGGGGCAACGCTGGATCAGCGACAGCGAAGCCGAGCTCGGCCTGGGAACCATCCTGGCGCAGGATGGCCGCCTGCTGACCGTGCTCTATCCGGCCACTGGCGATACCCGCCAGTACTCGCTACGCAACGCGCCGCTGACTCGCGTGCGCTTCTCGCCGGGAGACCAGATCACTCACTTCGATGGCTGGAAGCTGACCGTGCGCGAGGTCGAGGATGTCGACGGCCTGCTGGTCTACCATGGCCTGGACGGGCAGAACGAGGCGCGTACCCTGCCTGAGACGCAACTGTCGAACTTCATCCAGTTCCGTCTGGCCAGCGACCGTCTGTTCGCCGGGCAGATCGACCCGCTGTCGTGGTTCTCGCTGCGCTACAACACGCTGCAGCACAGCAGCAAGCAGATGCTCTCCACGCTCTGGGGCCTGGGCGGCTGCCGCGCCCAGCCGATCGCCCACCAGTTGCACATTGCCCGTGAAGTCGCCGACCGTATCGCCCCGCGGGTATTGCTGGCCGACGAAGTGGGCCTGGGCAAGACCATCGAGGCGGGCCTGGTCATCCACCGCCAACTGCTGACGGGCCGTGCCAGCCGTGTGCTGATCCTGGTCCCGGAAAACCTTCAGCACCAGTGGCTGGTGGAAATGCGCCGGCGCTTCAACCTGCAGGTGGCACTGTTCGACGCCGAACGCTTCATCGAGAGCGATGCCAGCAACCCGTTCGAAGATGCCCAACTGGCGCTGGTGGCGCTGGAATGGCTGGTCGACGATGAAAAGGCCCAGGACGCACTGTTCGCCGCCGGCTGGGACCTGATGGTGGTCGACGAAGCCCACCACCTGGTCTGGCACGAGGAACAGGCCAGCGCCGAATACGCGCTGGTCGAGCAACTGGCCCAGGTCATTGCTGGCGTGCTGCTGCTCACTGCCACCCCCGAGCAGCTCGGCCAGGACAGCCATTTCGCCCGCCTGCGCCTGCTCGACCCCAACCGTTTCCACGACCTGGCCGCGTTCCGCGCCGAGAGCGAGCACTATCGCCCGGTAGCCGAAGCCGTGCAGGAACTGCTCGACGAAGGCCGCCTGTCGCCCAAGGCGCACGCCACCATTCACAATTTCCTCGGCGCCGAGGGCGAAGCCCTGCTGGCCGCAGTCAGCGATGGTGACAGCCAGGCCAGCGCACGCCTGATCCGCGAATTGCTCGACCGCCATGGCACCGGCCGCGTGCTGTTCCGCAACACCCGCGCCGCGATCCAGGGCTTCCCCGAGCGCCAACTGCACCCCTACCCGCTCGCCAACCCCGAGCCGTACAGCGCGCTGCCTGCCGGCGAGCGTGCCGAGCTGTACCCGGAAGTGGCCTTCCAGGCCCAGGGCGAAGTCAGCGACGACGAACGCTGGTGGCGCTTCGACCCACGGGTCGACTGGCTGATCGACACCCTGAAGATGCTCAAGCGCACCAAGGTGCTGGTGATCTGCGCCCACGCCGAAACCGCCATGGATCTGGAAGACGCTCTGCGCGTGCGCTCCGGCATCCCCGCCACGGTTTTCCATGAGGGCATGAGCATCCTCGAGCGTGACCGCGCCGCTGCTTATTTCGCCGACGAAGAATTTGGCGCGCAGGTGCTGATCTGCTCGGAGATCGGCAGTGAAGGCCGCAACTTCCAGTTCGCCCACCACCTGGTGATGTTCGACCTGCCGGCGCACCCGGACCTGCTCGAGCAACGCATCGGCCGTCTCGACCGGATCGGTCAGAAACACACGATCCAGCTGCACATCCCGTACCTGCAGGACAGCCCGCAAGAGCGCCTGTTCCAGTGGTACCACGAAGGCCTGAATGCCTTCCTCAACACCTGCCCGACCGGTAACGCCCTGCAGCACCAGTTCGGCCCACGCCTGCTGGCGCAACTGGTCGGCGGCGACAATGCGGCCTGGAGCGCCCTGGTTGCCGAGGCCCGCGGCGAGCGCGAGCGCCTGGAGGCCGAGCTGCACAGCGGCCGTGACCGTCTGCTGGAGCTCAACTCCGGCGGCGCTGGCGAAGGCGAGGCACTGGTCGAGGCGATTCTCGAGCAAGACGACCAGTTCGCCCTGCCTATCTATATGGAAACCCTGTTCGACGCCTTCGGCATCGACAGCGAAGACCATTCGGAAAACGCGCTGGTGCTCAAGCCCAGCGAGAAAATGCTCGACGCCAGCTTCCCGCTGGGCGACGACGAAGGCGTGACCATCACCTACGACCGTGGCCAGGCCCTGTCGCGAGAGGACATGCAGTTCCTGACCTGGGAGCACCCGATGGTCCAGGGCGGCATGGACCTGGTGCTGTCCGGTTCGATGGGCAACACCGCGGTGGCGCTGATCAAGAACAAGGCGCTCAAGCCTGGCACCGTGCTGCTCGAACTGCTCTATGTCAGCGAAGTGGTGGCGCCACGCAGCCTGCAACTGGGTCGCTACCTGCCATCGGCCGCCTTGCGCTGCCTGCTCGATACCAACGGCAACGACCTGGCGCCGCGGGTTGCCTTCGAAACCCTCAACGACCAGCTCGAGAGCGTGCCCAAGGCCAGCGCCAACAAGTTCATCCAGGCCCAGCGCGATGTATTGGCCAAGCGCATCGCCGCTGGCGAGGCGAAGGTACTGCCAGTGCACGACGAGCGTGTCGCCGACGCGCAGCGCCGCCTGGCGGCTGAAGCCGACGAAGAGCTGGCGCGCCTGACGGCGCTCAAGGCCGTCAACCCGAGCGTGCGTGACAGCGAGATCGACGCCCTGCGCAAGCAGCGCGAAGAAGGCCTGGCAATGCTCGACAAGGCCGCACTGCGTCTGGAAGCGATTCGCGTGCTGGTGGCCGGCTGATAGAACTGCGGCCCCTTTCGCTCGCCTGCTCCTGCATCTGCAGGAGCGGGCTTGCCCGCGAAAGAGACGACATCAAAATCCAGGTCGCCCCACCCTTTTTATAACTTTCCGCTATCGACTCCATGCCCAAATGGTAGAGATCAAATTGCCATTAATCAGGAAGGCCTAGTTTCCCTTTCCTATACTCGGGTTTCAACGGTCTCCACCACGCTTTTAGGAGACGAGTGCAAACTCGACGAAGAGACAGGCAATGGAGTGGCTGGGACTTCAATTGTTCGCCGAGCTTCCGGCGAACGGACAAATCATCCTCGACTGCCGTCATAACCCTTTCCTGGTCATGCTCGCCTACCTGGTGGCCTGCGCTGCATGCTTCGCCACCCTGGACATGGCCGAACGGCAGAGTCACAGCGAGCAACGCAACGCCCGTCGCCAATGGCGGATCCTCGGTGCCTGCTGCCTGGCCAGCGGTATCTGGGCCATGCACTTCATCAGCCTGCTGGCGTTCCAGGCGCCACTTGAAGTGCACTACGACATGCCGCTGACCGCCCTTTCGCTGATCATCGCCCTGCTCGCCGCGTGGCTGGCGATGAACAGCCTCGATCGCACGGTGATGCAGTGGCGTCATTACCTTCAGGCCGCACTGGCGATCGGCCTCGGCATTACCGTGATGCATTACGTCGGCATGGCCGCGCTGCAGACCAGCGCCCTGCAGTACTACCAGACCCCACTGCTGCTCACCTCGTTGGGCATCGCCATTGTCACCAGCCTGGTGGCGCTGCTGATGGCCCGGCATTTTCGCAGTGGCAGCGGGACCCTGCACCTGGTGATGAAGTACGGCGCCAGCCTGATGATGGCGGCGGGCATCGTCCTTACCCACTTCACCGGCATGGCTGCACTGTCGCTGGTGATCCCAGACAACATGCCCCTGCAACTGCCCTCAGCCAACAACAGCCTGCAGCTGGGGCTGACCATCGCGTTCATCACCCTGCTGATCAGTGGCAGCAGCATCAGCGCGGCCCTGGCCGACAAGAAACTGCAAAGCAAGGAACATGATCTGCGTCGGGTCAACATACTGCTGAGCCAGCTCGATCAGGCCCGGGCTTCGCTGCAACAGGCCGCCCACTACGATGCCCTGACCAACCTGGTCAATCGCCGCGGCTTCAACCAGGTCTTTGCCGAACGCCTGGCCGAGCAGACCGCGAGCGAAGGCATGCTGGCCGTGATGTTCCTCGACATCGACCACTTCAAACGCATCAACGACAGCCTCGGGCACGCTGCCGGCGACGAACTGCTCAAGGTGATCGCCGGGCACATCAAGGCGGCGACCCGCTCCCAGGATGTGGTGGCACGCTTTGGCGGCGATGAGTTCTGCATCGTCACCAGCCTGCACAACCGCGACGAGGCCCGCCACCTGGCGCAACGCATCATGCAACGCATGAAGGAGCCGATCGACCTGGGCGGGCGGCGCATGGTCATGACCACCAGTATCGGCATCAGCATCTTTCCCGACGATGGGCGCAGCGTTGAGGAGCTGCTGAAGAATGCCGACCTGGCGCTGTACCAGTCCAAGGGCGGCGGGCGCAACAACCTGAATTTCTTCAACAGCAGCCTGAAGACCCGCGCCACGCTCGAGTTGCAACTGGAAGAGGAACTGCGCGTGGCGCTGCTCGAAGAGCGCGGACTGTGCGTGCATTACCAGCCGATCTTCGACCTGCACAGCGCACGGGTCGCCAAGCTGGAAGCCCTGGTACGCTGGCAGCACCCGCAGCATGGCTTGCTCGGCCCCGACCGCTTCATCGGAATTGCCGAAGCCAATGGCCTGATCGCCGAACTCGACCTGTGGGTACTGCGCCGCGCCTGCGAAGACCTCGCCGAACTCAACCGCCTTGGCTACGGACATCTCAAGGTCACGGTGAACTGCTCCGCGGTGACGCTGGGGCGCGAGGAACTGGCCAGCGAGGTGGAGATGGCCTTGTTCCAGGCCGGTGTGGCGGCTCGCCAACTGGAACTGGAAGTCACCGAAAACGCCTTGATGGGCGATATCCACCGCACCATCAACCTGCTAAAACGCATTCGCGCCCAGGGCGTGGCCCTGTCGATCGACGACTTCGGCACCGGCTATTCATCGCTGGCCTACCTCAAGCGCCTTCCCCTGGACGTGCTGAAGATCGACCGTTCGTTCATCCAGGATGTGCCGGGCAGCCAGCAAGACCGTGAGATCGTCCAGGCCATCATCATCATGGCCCATACCCTGCACCTGCAGGTCGTCACCGAGGGCGTGGAGACCGACGAACAACGCGCGTTTCTCGCCGCCCAAGGCTGCGACTTCCTTCAGGGCTACCTGCTCAGCCGTCCGGTCCCGCTGACCGACCTGCAGCCAGTGCTGGAACGCCTCGACAATCTGGACAGCGACTTCATTCCCGAGCGCGGAACAGCTCTACAAGGGTCGCCGGATCGTTTTGCAGATGCCCCTGGCTGCCGTGCAGGCGCATCAGTTGCGCGGCGAGGCCACTGATCGGCGTTGCCGAACCCTGCTCGCGGGAAAACTTCACCGCAGTGTCGAGGTCCTTGAGCAAGGTGCGTACATGCCATTTGACCGGGGTGTAGCAGCTTTGCGCCATCTGCGGCGCGAGGATCTGCAGCGGCCGAGAGTCGGCGAACCCGCCGGAGAGTGCTTCGGCGATCAGGCTGGCATCCACCCCTGAACGTTCGGCCAAGGCCACCACTTCGGCAATCACCAGGGCATTACAAGCAACGATCATCTGGTTGCAGGCCTTGGTCACCTGGCCGGCGCCAACCGCTCCCATGTGCGTCACGCGCTGGCCGAGGGTCAGCAACACCGGGCGTACGCGCGCCAGGTCTGCAGCGTCACCACCCACCATGATCGCCAGGGTTCCCGCCTCGGCGCCCGGCGTACCGCCGGACACTGGTGCGTCCAGCCAGGCCATGCCGCACAGCGCCGCAAGTTCCGCGGCCATCTCGCGGGTGGCGGTTGGCTCAAGGCTGGAGAAATCCACCAGTAACTGGCCACTGCGACCGCCCTGGGCGATGCCTTGCTCGCCGAACACCACCTCACGTACTACGCCCGTGTCGGCCAGGCACAGCAGCACGATCTCAGTGTCACGGCACAACGCTGCCGGGCTCTCGGCCAGACGTGCCCCGGCGGTGACCAATTCGGCGCACTTCTGCGGGCTACGGTTCCACACGGTCAGCGGATAGCCGGCAGCCAGCAGGCGACGGCACATCGGCAGCCCCATCAGACCGATGCCGGCAAACCCCAGGGAAGGCAATGCAGTACTCATGAATGACTCCAGGCAAGGATTAAAGAAGCGTGGCTCTCGGGCGATGCAGTGCAGGTGCCAGCGTAAAACCCCTATCGACCATAGGGTAAACCCCTATCGCATGGGCAAAAGGCGCACTGCTACAGTCGCCGGATTTACGTAATGGCCAGATGACATATCTTCCGACCGTCCACCACTCCAGGCAAATGGCGCACTATGACCTCCAATAATACTTCTGCCAATGCAGTGCCCGAGCCCTCGACCAGCATCACCTCGCTGACCCTCGGTGGCGGCCAGGCCACCCGCAACGTCCCCGCGCAATATCTGTACTTCACCGAGAACGATATCCAACGCATCCTCGACAACCTCGACGGCCTGCGTGACCTGGTGTTCCCGCAGGGCCTGCACGCGGAAGACGAAAGCCAATTGCGTCTGGACCAGCAGTTCCCTTCGGTATGCCTGATCGGCCTGGGGCGCTGCGGTTCGAACATTGCCCTTGACGTGGCGGAACTGGTGTACAACGCACGTACCTTCTTCCTCAACGAATTCAACAACGAAGACCGCAACAGAAGCGAAGGCGGCTACAGCCCTGCACGCTGGATCCGACAGAACCTGCGCCTGGTGCAGAACAAGGGCGCCAAGCCGGTATTTCTGGTCGAGCCCTTGGTGATGCTCGGCGACCTGGACAAGGACATCGCCGGACGCATCCGCTTTTCGCGCAAGGGTGAGCGCGGGGGCTTCCTGCGCGACTACAGCAAGATGAAGATCATGGACCTGTCCGAGGTGCACGCCGGTGGCGCCGGCAATGCGCCGATCCTCGGCCAGTACCTGGCCAAGATCATCCTCAACAAGGATACCCAGCGCTTCTCGAGCGCCGACTGGAAACTCATCCACTCCTACCTGATCGATTCCTGCGGCATCAAGGCCAACCAATCGCGCCTGTACTTCTACATCTTCAGCGCCGGCGGCGGTACCGGCTCAGGGATGGCCTCGGAGTTCGGCCTGGCCCAGCAGTACTCGTACATGAACAAGACCTTCGACACCAAGCCGGCCGACGAGAACGACGGCAAGGGCGGGCATTCGTTCGTGTTCGAGCCGATCTTCACCAGCGGCATCTGCGTACTGCCCAATGCCTCCGACCACCGCAGCGAAATGTCCGAAGCCTTGCACATCAATGCCGGGCGCCTGCTGTGCAAGTATTTGTCCGAAGAATGGGACTTCTCGTACAACTTCGACAACGAAGACAGCAGCGAGGCCAGCGTGATGGGGCGCATCCGCCCCTGGAACGCAATGATGCTGATCTCCAACGACATCATGCGCTATGCCGAAGAGAGCGATGACGGCACGATCCAGAACATCGACGTCAATGCCATGGAGAAGCATGCCAACCAGTACATCTCTCAGCAGATTTTCAACATCCTCACCGCCCAGGCCGTAACCACCGACTACGACCAGAACTACTTCCGCCGTGCCGGCATCGACATTGGCGAAACCATCCGCCTGGATGCCAACGACCTGTTCATGAGCCTCGCGGGCCCGGTCGCCATCGCCTATGCCGAATCGGTAGTGCCGGAGGCGCCCGCGCAGGGCTCGGACAAGTTCAAGGTGTTCGAACGCGAATCGCCGCGCCTGGACATCGACGACCTGTTCTTGCGCTCCATCGACCTGCCCCACTTCAACAAGCAGACCCAGGCCATCGAGGGCATCAGCCTGCTGCCCATCGAGTCGCGTCGCTATCGCGCGGCACTGGAGCAGTACCAGGCCTCGGGCTTCGACGCAGCGGCCCTGCACGACCTGCATTTCTTCAAGAACTGCTCGTCGGTGGTATCGATCGTATCGCTGCCCAAGGACTACAAGCTGTCGTACATGGACCTGAACCGGCTCAAGACCCACCTCAACAGCCTGTTCCCCAACACCACGCTCAAGCGCTACGCGCTGGTGATCGGTGCCTCGGCCAACCTGTCGCTGACCACTCTGATCGCCAAGAGCCCCTGCCTGTCGGACGACTTCCTGACGCTGATCGTGGCCTTCATCAAGCGCTGCTTCGCACGCGCGCCCTACCGTTTCGGCGACACGCTGGACAACGCCATCCTGGAATTCATCACCAGCGAGCATTTCGATGAAGACCGTATCGACGACCTGCTCAACGAACTCGAGAACCCGGCGAAGATCCTCGATACCAACTGGTATGCGATCAAACCGATGTACGAGAAGAAGTACCGTGAGCTGATCAACGACAAGAGCCGCTTCGTCTCGATCAACGACATCCGCCTGTCGCGCGAATGCGTGAAGAAAGCGGTGAAGTACCTGCGCGAGATCTTCAGGCATCGGATCGGCAAGACCCGGGTGATTTCGCTCAACAGCCATACCGGGCGGGTGGATTACTGAGGTCTGACATCTGACTCTTGTAGAAGTGGCGGTTCACCGCTGCGACTTGCCTGCGAATGCAATAGTGACGGCGCGGACGCATTCGCGGGCAAGCCCGCTCCTACAGGGATATTACGCATCCCGTAAACTGTTACCGCAGTGGCGAACGCAGCGGCGACTTGTTACTTACTTCCACCTTACGTCAGCGTCAACACGCACCAACAAGGTGCAATCAACTACTTTTACGCACTAAAAAAGCCCGCAGTTATTCCGCTTTCTTCACCTGGATCACGATGAACGGCGAAACTACCACCGCCCAGATCTCGGGATCGCGGCTTTGCAGGTCTAGCGCCTGCTCTGCACTGAGCGGTCCGACAACGCCATCGTTACGCCACTTGGCGAAGATTTCGCTGCGATTCTCGGCCATCGCCTCGGCAACGGCGATCAGATCCAGGCTGGAGTCGACCCAAATCAGGTCACCCTTGGCCCAGAAACGCTCCAAGGCTTTCCACTCGATAATCGCGGTCTCGCCGAGCAATTTGGCATAGAGGGTGCTTGTGTGATCAGTCATGGGTTTTCCTGCCGACAGAATGGCCATTTGAAAAGGCCGGCATTTTTGCAGAAAAACCCGGTTTCAAATACGTAATTTGATCGACGGGCCCCGGTTATATGGGGTTGGGCTCGGGATAGAGGCAAAGTGATGGCGCTTTTCTATATCTTTATGTCGATCATGCGACACCCCGGGAAACAGGCGCTTTTCGCCCGCTTTTCAAGCGCTCGGACAGCGCTCTACACTGTACCGGTACAGTTCCGGGACATGTTCCGGGGGAAGGTGGGCTTGCGACATGGCACGAGCGTGCCGCAAATCCCGCCCGGTCTGTAGCCCTGGCCGCCAGGACTATAAGAATTACAACAGAATGAGTGGAGCACTATGATCAAGATTTCCAAGCTGTTCGCCGCAATGGTCCTGGCCGGGGTAGCCAGCCATTCGTTTGCCGCCGACACCATCAAGATCGGCATCGCCGGTCCCAAGACCGGTCCGGTCACGCAATATGGCGACATGCAGTTCATCGGCGCCAAACAGGCCATCAAAGACATCAACGCCAAGGGTGGCGTCGACGGCAAGATGCTCGAGGCCAAGGAATATGACGACGCGTGCGACCCGAAACAGGCCGTTGCAGTCGCCAACAAAGTGGTCAACGACGGCGTCAAGTTCGTCATCGGCCACCTGTGCTCCAGCTCCACCCAGCCTGCGTCCGACATCTACGAAGACGAAGGCGTGATCATGATCACCCCTGCCGCCACCTCCCCGGAAATCACCGCGCGTGGCTACAAGCTGATCTTCCGCACCATCGGTCTGGACAGCGCCCAGGGCCCGGCGGCCGGCAACTACATCGCCGACCACGTCAAGCCCAAGGTCGTTGCCGTCCTGCACGACAAGCAGCAGTACGGTGAAGGCATCGCTACCGCGGTCAAGCAGACCCTCGAGAAGAAAGGCACCAAGGTCGCCGTCTTCGAAGGCCTGAACGCCGGTGACAAGGACTTCTCCTCGATCATCCAGAAGCTCAAGCAGAACAACGTCGACTTCGTCTACTACGGTGGCTACCACCCAGAGCTGGGCCTGATCCTGCGCCAGGCGCAAGAGAAGGGCCTGAAGGCCAAGTTCATGGGGCCGGAAGGTGTCGGCAACGACTCCATCTCGCAGATCGCCCAGGGCGCTTCCGAAGGCCTGCTGGTCACCCTGCCGAAGTCGTTCGACGCTGACCCTGAGAACAAGGCCATCGTCGACGCCATCAAGGCTGACGGCAAGGATCCAAGCGGTCCGTTCGTGTTCCCGGCCTACTCCGCTGTCGAGCTGATCGCCAAGGGTATCGAAGCCGCCAAGTCCGAAGACACCGACAAGGTGGCAGCCGCCATCCACGCCGGCAAGTTCAAGACCCCGACCGGCGAGCTGTCCTACGACGAGAAAGGCGACCTGAAAGACTTCAAGTTCGTGGTCTACGAATGGCACTTCGGCAAGCCGAAGACCGAAGTCTCCCCTCAGTAACTGCGTGACTAATAGCTGACCGAGAAGCCCACTGTGCGAGCAGTGGGCTTTGTTTTACGAGGTTCATGGACCTGATTCCCGCGATCCGGGAGCCGGTTCACCTGAAAATCTTAAAACCGTCACCCGCGGTTTCCTGGCTGTGCCCACTGACTTGGCGAAGACCACGAAACGGGCCGGGCCCATCGCCCGCCAGCGAAATGCAAATCAGGTTTTTAGGAGCGCTGTAATGCCTGAGATCTACCATTTCTTCCAACAACTGGTTAATGGATTGACCATCGGCAGCACCTATGCCTTGATCGCCATCGGTTACACGATGGTGTACGGCATCATCGGGATGATCAACTTCGCCCACGGCGAGGTGTACATGATCGGATCCTACGTGGCCTTCATCGCCCTCGCGGGGCTGGCCATGATGGGCATTCACTCGCTGCCGATCCTCATGACCGTGGCCTTCGTCGCCACCATCTGCGTCACCAGTGCCTATGGCTACAGCATCGAGCGGGTCGCCTACCGACCGCTGCGTAACAGCAACCGCCTGATCCCGCTGATTTCCGCCATCGGCATGTCGATCTTCCTGCAGAACACCGTGCTCCTGTCGCAGGACTCCAAGGACAAATCCATCCCCAACCTGATTCCGGGCGCCTTCTCGTTCGGCCCGGGCGGTGCGGAGGAAGTGCTGGTGTCCTACATGCAGATCCTGGTGTTCGTGGTCACCCTGGTGGCCATGACCTGCCTGACCCTGTTCATCTCCCGTTCCCGTCTGGGCCGCGCCTGCCGCGCCTGCGCCGAGGACATCAAGATGGCCAACCTGCTGGGCATCAACACCAACAACATCATCGCCCTGACCTTCGTCATCGGTGCTGCCCTGGCGGCCGTGGCGGCCGTACTGCTGAGCATGCAGTACGGGGTGATCAACCCCAACGCCGGTTTCCTGGTGGGCCTGAAGGCCTTCACCGCGGCGGTACTGGGCGGCATCGGCAGCATTCCGGGCGCCATGCTCGGCGGGCTGGTGCTGGGTGTGGCCGAAGCCTTCGGCGCCGACATCTTCGGCGACCAATACAAGGATGTGGTGGCGTTTGGCTTGTTGGTTCTCGTCTTGCTGTTCCGGCCGACCGGCATCCTGGGCCGTCCGGAGGTTGAAAAAGTATGAACAGAAATCTCAAACAGGCGTTCTTCAGCGCCTTGCTGGTCTGGGCCGTCGCCTTCCCGGTGCTGGGCCTGAAGCTGAGCATCGACGGCATCAGCCTGATCGTGCACAGCCAGGGCAGCTTCACCATCAGCATCATTGCCGTGTGTTCGATACTGATGTTCCTGCGCGTGCTGTTCGACAAGCAGTGGAGTTCGGTGATGGGCGGGGGCTCGGATCGCAAACTGATCCCGCCTTCGGTCAGCAACTTCCTGACCCTGCCCAAGACCCAGCGCTGGATCATCCTCGGCCTGATCGTGGCCGCCCTGATCTGGCCTTTCTTCGGCTCGCGCGGCGCGGTCGACATCGCCACCCTGATCCTGATCTACGTGTTGCTGGGCCTGGGCCTGAACATCGTGGTCGGCCTGGCCGGCCTGCTCGACCTGGGTTACGTCGGTTTCTACGCCGTCGGCGCCTACAGCTACGCCATGCTCTCGCACTACCTGGGCTGGAGCTTCTGGGTCTGCCTGCCGATCGCCGGCCTCATGGCCGCGACATTCGGCTTCCTGCTCGGCTTCCCGGTACTGCGCCTGCGCGGTGACTACCTGGCGATCGTCACGCTCGGCTTCGGCGAAATCATTCGCCTTTTCCTGCGCAACCTCACCGACTGGACCGGCGGCCCCAACGGCATCAGCAACATCCCCAAACCCGAGTTCTTCGGGCTCACCTTCGAGCGCCGCGCGGCAGAGGGCATGCAGACCTTCCACGAGTTCTTCGGGCTGGAATACAACTCGATCAACAAGGTCATCTTCCTCTACCTGGTCGCCCTGCTGCTGGCCTTGCTGGCGCTGTTCGTGATCAACCGCCTGCTGCGCATGCCGATCGGGCGTGCTTGGGAAGCGCTGCGCGAAGACGAGATCGCCTGCCGCGCGCTGGGCCTGAACCCTACCGTGATCAAGCTCTCGGCCTTCACCCTGGGCGCCTGCTTCGCAGGTTTCGCCGGCAGCTTCTTCGCTGCGCGCCAGGGCCTGGTGACGCCGGAGTCGTTCACCTTCATCGAGTCGGCGATCATCCTCGCCATCGTCGTGCTTGGCGGCATGGGCTCTCAATTGGGCGTGATTCTCGCGGCCATCGTGATGATCCTGCTGCCTGAGCTGATGCGTGAGTTCAGCGAATACCGGATGCTGATGTTCGGTGCGCTGATGGTGTTGATGATGATCTGGCGTCCGCAAGGCCTGCTGCCTATGCAACGTCCACACATGGAGCTGCGTCGATGAGCCGCGAAATTCTGCAAGTCAGCGACCTGAGCATGCGCTTCGGCGGCTTGTTGGCGGTCAACGGCGTGGGCCTGACCGTCAAGGAAAAACAGGTGGTGGCCCTGATCGGCCCGAACGGCGCTGGCAAGACCACGGTGTTCAACTGCCTGACCGGCTTCTACAAGCCAAGTGGCGGCACCATCCTGCTCGACGGCCAGCCGATCCAGGGCCTGGCCGGCCACCAGATCGCCCGCAAGGGTGTGGTGCGGACCTTCCAGAACGTACGCCTGTTCAAGGAAATGACCGCGCTGGAAAACCTGCTGATCGCCCAGCACCGGCACCTGAACACCAACTTCTTTGCCGGCCTGTTCAAGACCCCGTCCTTCCGCCGCAGCGAGAAGGAAGCCATGGAGCGGGCCCAGTACTGGCTGGAGAAGGTCAACCTGACCGAATTCGCCAACCGTACCGCCGGCACCCTGGCCTACGGTCAGCAACGCCGCCTGGAAATCGCCCGCTGCATGATGACCCAGCCACGGATCATCATGCTCGACGAACCGGCAGCAGGCCTGAACCCCAAGGAAACCGAAGACCTCAAGGCCCTCATCGGCTACCTGCGCGAATCGCACAACGTGACCGTGCTGCTGATCGAGCACGACATGAAACTGGTGATGAGCATTTCCGACCACATCGTGGTGATCAACCAGGGCACGCCGCTGGCCGATGGCACGCCGGAAGAGATTCGCTGCAATCCTGATGTGATCAAGGCCTACCTGGGGGAAGCGTAAATGCTGAAGTTCGAGAACGTTTCCACCTTCTACGGCAAGATCCAGGCGCTACACAGCGTCAACGTGGAAATCAACCAGGGCGAGATCGTCACGCTGATCGGCGCCAACGGCGCCGGCAAGTCGACCCTGCTGATGACCCTGTGCGGCTCGCCACAGGCACACAGCGGCAGCATCAAGTACCTGGGCGAAGAGCTGGTCGGCCAGCCCTCCTCGCATATCATGCGCAAGAGCATCGCCGTCGTGCCGGAAGGCCGCCGTGTGTTCGCCCGCCTGACCGTCGAGGAAAACCTGGCCATGGGCGGTTTCTTCACCGACAAGGGCGATTACCAGGAGCAGATGGACAAGGTCCTGCAACTGTTCCCGCGCCTGAAGGAGCGCTTCACCCAGCGCGGCGGCACCATGTCCGGTGGCGAGCAGCAGATGCTGGCCATCGGCCGGGCGCTGATGAGCAAGCCCAAGCTGCTGCTGCTCGACGAGCCGTCGCTGGGCCTGGCGCCGATCATCATCCAGCAGATCTTCGATATCATCGAACAGCTGCGCCGTGATGGTGTGACGGTGTTCCTGGTTGAGCAGAACGCCAACCAGGCGCTGAAGATCGCCGACCGCGCCTATGTGCTGGAGAACGGCAAGGTGGTGATGCAAGGGACCGGGGAAGCACTGCTGACCGATCCGAAGGTACGGGACGCGTACCTGGGTGGTTGAATGATCAAAGGGCCTGCGGGCCCTTTTTTCATGGGGGTGGAGGTTCGGTGGCCGGTACTGTTCCTGCGGCCTGCCCCTTGTGAAGCCGCTCCCCGCTGGGTAACGTGGCCAACTTCAACCCGCCGCGACCCCGGAGTCCACCGATGCGCCTCACCCCTCCCCTGCTGCTCGCTGCCCTGCTGCCCCTGTTCGCCGGTTGCCAGATGCTCGCCGAGCAACCAAGCGACCCGAACGTCGGCACCACGCGCATGCAAGGCGAACTGAGCGCAGCCAACGGTCAGTTGCTGTTCAAGCCTTGCAGCGAGGCACGCCGCTTCGTGGTCAAGGATGCCGCCGGCACCGGTATCCTGCAGGAAGCCGCCAACCTCGCCAATGGCCCCAAGGCCGCACTGTTCGCCGACCTCCGCGGGCGCCTGGCCGGCAGCCGCGAAGCCAACAGTGACGGCCAGCTGGACGTCACCCGGCTGTACCGCGTCGAAAACTCCGCCAGCGCCTGCGAAGACCCCAACTTCAAGCAACTGACTCTGCGTGCCGGCGGGCATGCACCCGACTGGGACATCAAAGCCAGCGGCAAGGGCATGGTGATCAACCGTGCCGACAAGGATCCACTGCCGCTGCCGTTCCTCGAAGAGCAGATGCCCGGCGGCGGCCTTAGCCTGTCCAGTGAAGCCAACGGCCAGCGCGTCGAGCTATGGGTCGCGCCGCAGCGTTGCGTCGAGCCTGGCACCGGTGCCGTGCGCCATCTACGCGCCGAACTGCGCATCGATGGCCAGACCCTGCAAGGCTGCGCCTACTACGGCGGTGCGCGCGACAACTGATCATCGGGTACTTTTATCCTGCCAGTCAGGCCGGCGAACAGCTTATACTTGGCGGTTTGAGTAAAGCCGCCGGCCGCCCATGGCCGGGATACTGGACCCTGCCATGCTACGAATCACCGAACTGAAGCTGCCCCTGGACCATCCCGAAGAAGCCTTGCGCGATGCTATCGTCCAGCGCCTGGGGATCCGCGACGAGCAACTGCTCGGCTTCAACCTGTTCAAGCGCAGCTATGATGCGCGCAAGAAGAACAGCGAGCTGCTGTTCATCTACACCATCGACCTTGAAGCCAGCAACGAAGCCGAGCTTCTGCACAGGTTCGCCGATGATCGCAATATCAGCGTGGCACCGGACGTCAGCTACAAGTTCGTCGGACATGCACCTGCCGATCTTCAGCAGCGTCCGATCGTGGTCGGCTTCGGCCCGTGCGGCATCTTTGCAGGCCTGCTGCTGGCGCAGATGGGTTTCAAGCCGATCGTGCTCGAACGCGGCAAGGAAGTGCGCCAGCGCACCAAGGATACCTGGGGCCTGTGGCGCAAGAGCGTGCTCAACCCCGAATCCAACGTGCAGTTCGGCGAAGGCGGCGCCGGCACCTTCTCCGACGGCAAGCTGTACAGCCAGATCAAGGACCCGCAGCACCATGGCCGCAAGGTGCTCGAAGAATTCGTCAAGGCGGGTGCACCGGAAGAAATCCTCTATATCAACAAGCCACACATCGGCACCTTTCGCCTGACCAGCATGGTCGAGAAGATGCGTGAGGAAATCATCAGCCTGGGCGGTGAAATCCGCTTCCAGGAAAAGGTTACCGACTTGTTGCTCGAGGGCGAACAGCTCACCGGTGTGGTGCTGGAAAGCGGCGAACAGCTGCACTCACGCCATGTAGTGCTGGCCCTGGGCCACAGCGCCCGCGACACCTTCCGCATGCTGCACGCCAAGGGCGTGTTCATGGAGGCCAAGCCATTCTCGGTGGGCTTCCGTATCGAGCATCCCCAATCGCTGATCGACAAGGCGCGCCTGGGCAAGTATGCCGGCCACCCGAAACTGGGCGCCGCCGACTACAAGCTGGTCTACCACGCCAAGAACGGTCGTTCGGTCTACAGCTTCTGCATGTGCCCGGGCGGTACCGTGGTCGCGGCCACCAGTGAGCCGGGGCGCGTAGTCACCAACGGCATGAGCCAGTATTCGCGTAATGAGCGCAATGCCAACTCTGGCATCGTAGTGGGCATCGACCCTGAGCGTGACTACCCGGGCGGCCCGCTGGCTGGTATCGAGTTGCAGGAACGCCTGGAAGCCCACGCCTATGTCATGGGTGGCAGCAACTACCAGGCGCCGGCGCAACTGGTCGGCGATTTCGTCGCAGGTCGTGCGTCCACGGCGCTGGGCAGCGTCGAACCCTCCTATAAACCAGGCGTCACCCTCGGGGACCTGGCCCCCAGCCTGCCAGACTTCGCCATCGAGGCGATTCGCGAAGCGCTACCGGCCTTCGATCGCCAGATCAAGGGCTACAACCTGCACGATGCAGTGCTGACCGGTATCGAGACGCGCACCTCCTCACCGCTGCGCATCACCCGTGGCGAGGACTACCAGAGCCTGAATCTCAAGGGCCTGTTCCCGGCCGGTGAAGGGGCAGGCTATGCCGGCGGCATCCTGTCGGCCGGCGTCGATGGCATTCGGATCGCTGAAGCGGTCGCGCGCGACATACTCGGCATCAAGGCCTGAAGCCCAAAGCCAGGCCAGTTGCACGAGGTTGCGGCTATTGCCGAGCACTGCGGTTCTTGCGGTACTCGGCCACATAGCCCAACTTGCGACTCGCAGTCTTGTCCAGCTCCTTGCGGTCACGCTGCGATAACCTCCCAGCTGGCGCGCAGTGAAGCCGCTGTCGCCCACAAGCTGCTGCGGAGCCAGCGTCACCATCAAGCTAGCCGCTGGCGCAACTGCCTGCCGATAACCGCTGCGCTCATCAAGATCGAAAGCTGCCAGCGGCAACGCCCCCCGCAGCCAGTTGCCCCAGTAGAACTCGAGAAACTCAGGCGCCACGTCGCCTGAATGCGGTTTGTCGTAGCCAATCTTGCGAGTGAACGATCCAAGCAGGATGTAGGTTACTGTGCGACCTCCAACTTTCCTTCCGTCGTGCATGTTCGGCTGCGACGTTTTCCCACGAGTATTTCAACGTGCATTTCAATGGTAGAAAGACCCGTTAGTTGTCTGAGTAATCCTAAAATCCAAGCGAATATTTCCGCGCAAGACTCACAAGGCCAAAGTGAAACCACTTATAACAAAAAAGAATATAATTTTTGTTTTAAAGAATATCGTTGCGCGTTAGGGTGTACTCCCGTTCCGTTCGATCAACGTACTGGAGACCCATCCCCGTGCGCAGCCTCATCAATCGTTTCCTTCAGTTGGAGGCCGCCAGCGGCTTGCTGCTGATCATCGCGGCGATCATCGCCCTCATCGTCAACAACTCCCCGCTGTCGCATCTGTACGTCAGTTTTCTCGACGTCCCCGTCGCTGTGCAAATCGGCCCCCTGGAGATCGCCAAGCCGCTGCTGCTGTGGATCAACGACGGCCTGATGGCATTGTTCTTCCTGCTGATCGGGCTGGAGGTCAAGCGCGAAGTGCTCGAGGGCCAGCTGTCGAAACCTTCGCAGATCATCCTGCCGGCCACCGCCGCAGTCGGTGGCATGCTGGTCCCGGCGCTGATCTACTGGTTCATCAACCGTGACAACCCCGCGACACTCGCCGGCTGGGCCATCCCTACCGCGACCGACATCGCTTTCGCCCTTGGCGTGCTGGCGCTGCTCGGCAAGCGTGTGCCTGTGTCGCTCAAACTGTTCCTGATGACCCTTGCGATCATCGACGACCTGGGTGCGATCATCATCATCGCCCTGTTCTATTCCGGCGAGCTTTCGAGCATGGCATTGATGCTTGCAGGGGGCTGTCTGCTGGCTCTGCTGGGCATGAACCGTCTAGGGGTGAAGAAGCTTGCACCCTACCTGATCGTGGGGCTGGTACTTTGGGTCTGCGTGCTGAAGAGCGGCGTGCATGCCACCCTCGCCGGCGTGGCCCTGGCAATGTTCATCCCGCTGGGCGCTGGCGGCAAGAAAAGTACCTCTCCATTGCTCACCCTGGAGCACGCGCTACACCCCTGGGTGGCCTACGCGATCCTGCCGCTGTTCGCTTTCGCCAATGCTGGAGTCTCCCTGGTCAACGCCAGCGCGGAGAGCTTCACGCATTCGGTGCCCATGGGCATCGCCATCGGATTGCTGCTGGGCAAGACGGTCGGCGTGTTCGGCCTGACCTGGATGGCCATCAAGCTGCGCCTGGCCGCCCTGCCGGCGGGCGCCAATTGGGGCCAGGTGCTTGGCGTCGCGATTCTTTGCGGCATCGGTTTCACCATGAGCCTGTTCGTCGGTTCCCTGGCCTTCCCATCCGGTGTCAGCGAGTATGCCGGAGAGGACCGCATGGGCATCCTCACCGGCTCGCTCTTCGCAGCATTGATCGGCTATGCCGTGACTGCGGCGGCCAGCCGCAAGCGACAAGTGGCGGTTGCAGCCAGCTGATAGCACCAGGCACAAAAAAACCCCGACCGGCCTCGCCGGATCGGGGTTTTCTTTGCCCTGCGAAATCAGTGAGTGACGCGGCTTGTGCCGTCGACGGTCATGATGCGCACGCGCTCGCCCACGCGGAAGATCTCGTTCTGCTGCACTTGCTGCACGTAGGCGCGCATGCTGCCGTCGTCTTCACGCACGGTAATTTCAACGCCCTGGGTGCGGGTCAGGCCTTCTTCAGCAGCCGAACCTGCCAGGCCACCGGCCACGGCGCCGATCACCGCAGCGACGATACTGCCACGACCACCGCCGACGGCACTGCCCGCGACACCACCGACGATGGCGCCGGCACCACCACCGATCGGCGTCTTGGTACCCTCGATCTTGACCGGGCGCAGGGATTCGATGGTGCCCATGCGCACGGTCTGCACGCGACGGGCTTCATCTCGGGAATAGCTGTCACCGGTCAGGCTGGACTGGCAGCCGCCGAGCAACAGCGCCATGGTGGTGAAGCTCGCCACTATCAAAACGGATTTACGCATGGGGAATCTCCATAAGTCAGGTGTCCATTAGACTCCCCGTGTAGATGGGTGTCACGACACAAACGTTATTAAATTGTTTTCATTCAGCTCGAGTACAGGCGCCAAGCGACTTGCCGCCCACTTCACCAATGAGACCAAGAATAGTCGTGGATTACTTCATCGTCGCAGTGACAGGCGTTGCAGGTCGGTATTTTGCTGCTGAATGGCAGGATGGGGACCACACCCTGCCGAGCAATGGCGGGGCCGCAAGCGGCCCCTGATGATCACGGTGCCAGCCGCTCACGCAGCCACTGACCATCGACCAGGCGGTAATTGAGGCGATCGTGCAAGCGACTGGAGCGCCCCTGCCAGAATTCGATCCGTTCAGGCAGCAGGCGGTAGCCGCCCCAATGTTCCGGGCAATGCGGCTGGGTGTCGGAGAACCGCGCCTCGGTGGCCTTGACCAACCCTTCGAGCTCGGCACGATCGGCAATCACCCGGCTTTGCGGCGACGCCCAGGCGCCCAGACGGCTGCCCAGCGGACGTACCTGGTAGTAGTGGTCCGACTCCTGAGCGCTGACCTTTTCCACCCGTCCCTCAATCCGTACCTGGCGCTCGAGCGCTGGCCAGAAAAAGGTCATGGCCGCGAACGGGTTGGCCAGCAGTTGCTGGCCCTTGGCACTGTCATAGTTGGTGAAAAAGGTGAAGCCGCGCTCATCGAGCCCCTTGAGCAACAGCACACGACAGTGCGGACGCCCCTCGCCATCGACGGTGGCGAGGGTCATGGCGTTGGCCTCCACCGGTGGCTGCTCGGTCTTCACCGCCTCGCCAAACCAGTGATGGAACAGCGCGAACGGCTCGCCCGGGGCCTGGGCCTCCGCCAGGCCATCACGGGTGTAGTCGCGGCGCATATCGGCCAGGGATTGAGTCATGACTGCGTTTCCTCAGACGATCAATTGGTCTTCGCAGGGCTGTTGGCGGCGACTTTCTTGTCGGCAGCTGGAGCTGCCTTCTTCGCTGCTGGCTTGGCCGCTGGTTTTTTCGCGGCTGGCTTGGTTGCGGTTTTCGCCACGGCCTTCTTCGCAGCCGGTTTGGCGGCAGCCTTGGCAGTTGGCTTGGCGGCCGGTTTGGCCTCAACGGCCTTGGCCGGGGCCTTGGCGTCCTGGGTGGCGACCATCGCTGCCGGTACGGACGCTGGCGCGGCCTGCTGGTACTTGGCCAACAGCGCAACCATGGTGTTCTGCGGCGTCAGCAGCATTTCCACACGGCGGTTCAAGGCACGGCCCTCGACGCTGTCGTTGGCGGCACGCGGCATCACCGCACCCATGCCCTTGAGGGTCAGGCGATCACGCTGCAAGCCGCTCAAGCGGAAGATCGCCGAGACCGAGGCTGCACGCTCGAGGCTGAGCTTCTGATTGGCAACTGCAACACCGCTGGTGTCAGCGTGACCGAGCACGAGCACGGCAGTCTTCGGATCGCCTTCGACGATCTTGGCCACGCGGGTGATCGGGCCCAGAGAAGACGGCAGCAGCATGTTCGGGCGGTCCGGGTTGTAGGAGCCGTCGACCGGCAGGGTCACTGCAAGCACGTTGTCACGACGCTCGACTTCAAGCTTGCTGTCTTTGGCCGCCTCGCGCAGCTTCGGTTCATACTCGTCCAGCCAGGCCTGGGTAGCCTTCTGGTCGATCTTGGGTACCGCGGGCGCCTCGGCCTGCTTGTCGCTGGAGCCGAACGGCCACCACCAGCGGCTGCTGCTTTCGGACTTGGCATCGGCCTGGGCGACCTTCTCGGTCACCGCGTCCTTCACGTCCTGTTCGGCAACCTTGTCCGAACCGAACGGCCACCAGCTGAGGCCACCGTCCTTCGAGGCGTCCTGGGAGTGGCTGGCGCAGCCGGTCATGGCCAGGCACAGGGCAAGTGCTAAGGTTTTTTGTGAGGACATCAGCGATACACCATGAATTAGAAAGAAATTTTGCCCACGCACGCGAGGCGTTGGCATTGAGGATAGTCAAAGGGATCGGGCATTACCCGCATTACCCGATCAAAGGCAACTGCCCAGTACCCGCACCAGCTTCTGCGCACGGGGGTCCATCAATACGTAAGGGCCCAGGGTATTGGTGACGAAGCCGAAGGCCACGTCGTGCTCAGGGTCGGCGAAACCAACCGATCCGCCCGCCCCCGGATGACCGAAGGCCCGAGCCCCCAGACCGAAGGTGGCGTTGGCGACAGCCGGCTGGTCGAGCATGCAGCCCAGGCCAAAACGGGTCTGGGTCAACAGCGTGCGATCCTGTCCAAGGCTGTGCTCGCGGGTCAGCTCATCGAGCAGTTCGGATTCCAGCAGGCTGCCATCGAGCAGGCCGGCATAGAAACCCGCCAGGCTGCGGGCATTGCCGTGGCCATTGGCAGCCGGTTGCTGCATGCGTCGCCACTCGGGTTTGTTGGTGCTGGTGAGGATTGCCGGCGGGTTGGTGAAGGCGCGGGTCGACAACGCCTCGGGCTCGCGCATGGTCACCTGCAGCAAGCGCTGGGCGGCGGCATCACCAGGATTACCCTTGCCACGGGCGATATGCGCCACGCGGTGGAACTCCTCATCGGCTAGCCCCACGTGGAAGTCCAGGCCCAACGGGCGCGCAGTGCGGGCAACGATCGAGTCACCAGGGCCGCGGCCATCGGCGCGGCGGATCAGTTCACCGATCAGCCAGCCATAGGTGATAGCGGCATAGCCATGTTCGCTGCCAGGGGTCCACCACGGGGTTTCGGCAGCCAAGGCATCGACCATGACCTGCCAGTCGTAGAGGGCTTCGGCGGGCAACAGCTCATGGATTGCCGGCAGGCCGGCGCGATGGCTGAGCAACTGACGCAGGGTGATGCCTTCCTTGCCCGCCTGGGCAAACTCCGGCCAGTACCGAATCACCGGAAGGTCCAGGGCCAGCTTGCCCTCGCCCACCAGTTGCAACGCAGTCACGGCAGTGAAGGTCTTGGTGCAGGAGAACAGGTTGGCGATGGTATCGCTGTGCCAGGCCTGCTGGCCGTCCTTGTCGGCACTTCCAGCCCAAAGATCGATGACGGTTTCGCCCCCTACCTGGATGCACAGCGCCGCGCCACGCTCCTGGGGATCATTGAACAATGCCGCAAACGCCTCGCGCACCGCTTCGAACTTCAGCTCATAGTGACCCTGGATCTGCACCCGCCTACTCTCCGTACGACCTGTCTTACAAAGTCGTGCATTGTTTCAGTAGTTGGCGGGTTTGCATACTGAATGTGGCTGGAAGGTTGTAAGGAAAACCTTGGGGTTTGGCTGAACCAACTGTCACCTTCAGGGCGCCTTGACCTCAAGCCCCGCGCGCAATTGCTCCAGGGCCTGCTGGTTGCTCCGACGCACGGCCTCGACAAAACCCGAATACGCCACATCGGTGATAGCGACCAAGCCCAGATGCCCATTCTCCCCATCGAGCAGGCGCCCGCTGGCGGGCTGGTCAAGGTATTGGAACCAGTGAGCGCCAACGATCATCGGCTGAGCCAGGGCTGCCTTGAGGAAATTGCCGTAGGCAGGCCCACGGTCCTCTTCACGCGCCACCTCGAGCGGCCCTGGCCAGAAAGGGCCACGGTCCCGGGAGCCAAACTGGAACTCCGAGACCAGCACCGGTTTGTCCAGCTCGACCAACCGGGCGAAGTCGTAGCCATCCTCGGGCTTGAGGGTATAGAAGTTGAAACTGAGCACATCGCAGAACTCGGCGCAGGCCTTCACCGCCTCAGGCGTGCTGACCGCGTAGCGTCCACCCAACAACAAATGGTTGGGCGCATGCCATTTCAGCGCATCGGAGATGGTCTTGAAGTAGGTCTGTGCGAACACCTGCTGGAAGTACTGGTAGTCACGCTCGATTTCCGGATGCTCCGGGTTGGGCAGGGGCGCCTCGAAACCCGGGTCCTCCATGAGCTCCCAGGCCTTCAGTTCGATGCCCCAGGCCTTCGACAACCCCTCCTGGTTTCGGTATTTGTCACGCAACTGCTTGAGGAAGGCGCGCTTGGCCGGCACATCGGTGGTCAGACGCAAGGTGCCGTAGGCCAGGCCATAGCGTGCCTTGGGGTCATCGCCCGGCGCCGCCCAGGCCAGTTCGTTGTCGGCGAAATAACCGATCAGCCAGGGGTCGTCGCGATGGTCCCGCGCGGCAATGGCTACGGCGCGCTCGGTGGCCATGGCAAATCTTGGGTCGAACGGGTCGGGCATGCGCCCCCACCAGTCCATGCCAGTGCTGATGCTGGCATAGTCGCCGACAATCGATAGTGGCAGGGTGTACGGCATGCGCTTGGCCTGACTCAGGGCCGGATCGCTCCAGTTACCCAGGGTGTTGAAACCCCAGGCCTGCAAACGATCGAGGCTGTGCACCTGCCAGCGTTCGGCATCGACACCGGCTGCCGGGCAGTTCGTTGGCGGCTGGCCCTCGGCCGCAGGGGCGCAGGGCCTGGCATAGGTACGCTGCAGGTTGGCAGCGTAGAAGTCGAACCAACGCCCTTGCTTGAACCCGCGCCCCTGGGAAGACGCATTGCCGTCGTCATTGTTGCCCTCACCATAGAACGCCGCGAGCGGGTCACCCTCCCCGGGCAACCCTTTGAACATCGATTCGCGGCCCGCGACGTAGGTGCGCCCGCCATCGGCGGCCACCGCGTTGACGCCCAGCGAGTAGAACGGGTGCCCCTGCGGGGTCACCAGGAACCAGCGGCCATCGCGCTTTTCAGTGCG
Organism: Pseudomonas wayambapalatensis; assembly: GCA_014268975.2. Taxonomy (GTDB): domain Bacteria; phylum Pseudomonadota; class Gammaproteobacteria; order Pseudomonadales; family Pseudomonadaceae; genus Aquipseudomonas; species Aquipseudomonas wayambapalatensis. Next base: position 4,410,993 of record CP077096.1, read on the forward strand.
GAAGAAGCCGGTGGCTTCGAAGGCCGGGCCGGCCACCAGGCCGCCGTAGGTGTCCAGTTTCTGCCTGTCACGCTCGGCCAGCCAAGCCTTGAGCTGCTGCCGTTCACGCGTATCGGCGGCCTTGAGTTGTTCATCGTTGACGATTTTTTCCGGCCAGCGTGCGCGGGTGGACTGGCCATAGGCGTCGATCAGATCGCCGTAGGCTGCCCGGTATGCCTGGTCATCATCCTGTATCCCGACCTTTTCGATCAGCAGGTTCTGCGCGACCTTGGGTCGCGGAATGCTCAGGCTGATCGAAACCACCTGCTTGAGGTCTACCTCACCCTCGCTGCTGGTCAACAGCACACGCTGTCCTTCGTACGTCCAGGGCATCGGTGGACCGGCACGCATACCCTGGCTCAACGGCGAACTGGCCTTGAGCGGCACCATCACCGTTTGTGCCGGCCCCGCTGGCAGGTCGATGCGGCTGGTGAGCGTACGCCCGTCGCTGCCCAGCAGCGTGACGTCCACGGTCAAGGCCCAGTCCATAGCACTTTGCAGGCGTAGCGTCAGAAACTGCCCCGTCGACCAATCCCAGGTACCGGCCTGCGGGCTCAGGCGCAGGGTCGGACGCTCCACCGGGTTGAACACCACGCGCCGCAGCACCTCGCCTTCGGCTGTTTGCTCCGCGTTGTACTGCGGCATGCCCGTGTCCTCGGTGGTCACGGTGACGACCGAAGTCGGGCGTACGAAGCTGAACAACGTCTGCTGGGCTGCCAGCAACGGGGTACTGAAGAGCAGGGTGAAAACGACGGGCAAGGTACGGCGGATCATGTGGACGTGGCTCTCCTTCAAGGCCCTCATGGGCCTGATCGAGTCATGGACAACGGGCCGGAGCATCATGCTCCGGCCGTTACTGGATCTCCCGCCGGAAGGGCGGCAGCGCATTGAGAATAGCCTTGCCGTAGCGCTGGGTGACCAGGCGTCGATCGAGCAAGGTGATGACGCCACGGTCCTGCTCGGTACGCAGCAGGCGACCGCAGGCCTGGATCAGGCGCAGGGAGGCGTCGGGTACGGCGATTTCCATGAACGGGTTACCGCCACGCGCCTCGATCCACTCCGCCAGGGCCGCCTCGACCGGATCGTCCGGCACGGCGAACGGAATCTTGGCGATGACCACGTGCTCGCAATAAGCACCTGGCAGGTCGACGCCCTCGGCGAAACTGGCCAGGCCGAACAACACACTGTGCTGACCGTCATCGACCCGCGCCTTGTGCTTGTTGAGCGTTTCCTGCTTGGACAGGTTGCCCTGGATCAGCACCAGCTTGCGCCAGTCGCGGTCCAGGCCATCGAACACGTCCTGCATCTGCTTGCGCGAAGAGAACAGCACCAGCGCACCACGGGCTTCTTCGACGATGTTCGGCAATTCGCGGATGATCGCCGCCGTGTGGCCCGCCGCATCGCGCGGGTCGGCACCCAGATCGGGCACCCGCAGCAAGCCGGCATCGCCATGCACGAATGGGCTGGGTACGACGCAGGTCACCGCATCGCGCGGCAGGCCGGAGCGCATGCGGAAGCGATCGAACTTGCCCAGGGCCGTCAAGGTCGCCGAGGTGACCAGTGCACCATGGGCAACGCTCCACAGGCTGCGGCGCAGCATTTCGGCGGCGAGGATCGGGCTGGCGTTGACCTCGATGTCGAACAGCGCCCCACTCTCGGCCAGCGTCAGCCAGCGCGCCATGGGCGGACTGTCTTCCGGGTCTTCGGCGGTGAAGGCGGTCCACAGCTCCCAGTTGCCCTGGGCACGGGTGACCAGGCTGCCGAACAGCGGGTACCACTCTTCGGCCTGGTGGCTGGCGATGCCGATGTTGACTTCACCGTCCATGCCTTCCTTGAGCAGGTCGGCAAGTCGGGTGAACAGATCATTGAGACGCGCGAAGCCTTTTTTCAGCTCGATGCCGACCTCGCGGATCTGCTCGGGCACCACGCCCCCCTCGAAGCGGTAGCGCGGACGATCACGCCCCTCCATGTCTTCACCGGGCCGGAAATCGGCGACCTGCTCGCACAGGGTGAACATGAACTGCTGCTGGGTACGGATTTCCCGCGCCAGCTCCGGCACCTGCTCGATCAGCTTGCCCAGGTCGCCTGGCAACGGGTGCTGGGCCAACAGCTTGGTGAGGTTCTTGGCGGTCTGCTCCAGCCAGTCGGCCGTGGAGCGCAGCCGCGAATAATGGGCGAAATGGCCGATGGCCTTGTCTGGCAGGTGGTGGCCCTCGTCAAACACGTACATCGTGTCGCGCGGGTCGGGCAGCACCGCGCCGCCGCCCAGCGCCAGGTCGGCCAGGACCATGTCATGGTTGGTGACGATCACATCGACCTTGCCCATGCCTTCGCGCGCCTTGTAGAACACGCACTGCTGGAAGTTCGGGCAATGCCGGCCGGTGCACTGGCTGTGGTCGGTGGTCAGGCGCGCCCAGTCCTGGTCCTCGAGGGTTTCCGACCAACTGTCGCGGTCGCCGTCCCAACGGTTGCCGGCCAGTTTCTCGATCATGCTGTTGAACAGCTTCTGGCTGCGCTCGTCGACTTCGATATGGAAGCCTTCTTCCTCGAACAGCTGGGCGGTAGCCGACTGGGCGTGACCCTCCTGCAGCAGTACGTCGAGCTTGGACAGGCACAGGTAGCGGCCACGCCCCTTGGCCAAGGCGAAACTGAAGTTCAAACCGCTGTTGCGCATCAGGTCGGGCAGGTCCTTGAAGACGATCTGCTCCTGCAGGGCGACGGTGGCGGTGGCGATCACCAGGCGCTTGCCGGCGGCCTTGGCGGCGGGAATCGCGGCGAGGCTGTAGGCGACCGTCTTGCCGGTACCGGTGCCGGCCTCGACCGCGACCACGGCAGGCTCGCCGGCCCGACGGCCTTCATCATCGCAGGCGATGTCGCCGAGTACCTTGGCCACTTCGGCGATCATCAGGCGCTGGCCGTAACGCGGCTTGAGGCTCTTGGCTTCGAGAAAACGCGAATAGGCGCCCTGGATGGTGGCTTTGAGTTCGTTGCTGATCATGGTCTGCGGGCGCCCAAAGGGCTGGATATATTTTCAGTGTTTCGCATGGGGCGGCTATCATACCCCGCTATTGCCCTTTATGCCGCATGGAGATCCGGATGCTCGCCTTTGCCCTGCCCTACACACTGCATGTCCTAGCCGCCCTTGTCTGGGTTGGCGGGATGTTCTTCGCCTGGCTGGTACTGCGCCCGGCGACTGTCGCAGCGCTGGAAGGGCCCGCGCGGCTGCGGCTGTGGGTGGAAGTATTCCGACGCTTCTTCGGATGGGTCTGGCTGGCGATAGCGGTGCTGGCGATAAGTGGTATCGGCATGTTGCACCTGCGATTTTCCGGCTTCGAGACCGCGCCCCGCTATGTACAACTGATGATGGGCGGCGGGATCGTGATGTTCGCCTTGTTCCTGCGCGTGCACGCGCTGCTGCTGCCGGAGCTGCGCGCTGCGGTGCAGGCCGAGGACTGGCCGGCGGGTGCCGGGGTGCTGGGCAGGATCCGACGGATGGTGGGGATCAACCTGCTGCTGGGCATTGCCGTGGTGGCAGTGGCCAGCGCTCGCGTCATGTTCTGAAGTCGTTGACCCAGGGCCGCGACGCAGCCCTGGAAACGCAAACGCTCGGGCGCGTAAAGCGCTTGTGTCAAAGCCGCTGCAGAATCAACTCCCCCGCCGTACCGGCAAGCCCCGGTTGCCCTGGCAGGCCCGGACGACCGTTGGCACCGGCCTCGGTGCGATACACAAGGCACCCTTTGCTCGCACCACCCTGCCCGGCCTTGCCGGCAGCGCCCGGCTTGCCCGGTGCACCGCCATCGAGGCGTACCTGGATGCGCTCCTGCGGGAAATCTGCCGGCAGGGCCAGGCGAATCCTTCCTCCGGCCGCGCCGTCATGCCCGTTGCCGCCGTTGTCACCGTTCGCGCCGCGGCTGGCAGTGCCCCAGGTACAACCTCCAGACGTGCCATTCCCCCCATCGAGGCCAGCATAGCCCGGTGCCCCAGCGCCGCCACGGGCGTCGATCGACAGTTGCTCGGCCTCCAGCGTCTGCAGGCGCAGGTCGAGGTCACGACCGGGGCGCGCCGCACGCTCGTAGCTGCCCGGCGCCCCCGGCGCGCTGATTTCACTACCGACGCCCAGCACGGCACTGCTCGCCTCGATGCTCAAGGCGCTTTGCGCCGGGGCGATGGCAATGCGCGCATCGCGTCCCAGTTCAAGATGATCGATCTTCAGCGCGGTGAGCGTGGCCGGCAGCAGCAGGGTCGCCGAGTCGGCCACCTGCACACGCTCCAGATGCACGCTGGACGCCTTGTTCGGCAGGCGCAGCATCGAATGGGCAGCGACTTCGAGACTCTCGGCCTGGGCCAGCGGGGTGGCCAGCGCGGCCAGCAACATCAACTTACGCATGGCGCGAAGCCTCCTGCGGACGGGGAATGGACATGACATGGAAGATGCCGGTCAGCAGGATCTGCAAGCGATCGAACCAGCGATGGCTGCGCCCGCGCAGGCTGGCGTTGAAGAAAAACACCTCCAGCACATGCAAGCCCAGCAGCGTGATGCCTGCCGCATTGATCAGCAGATTGAATGGCAGGGGCTGCGGCATCAACAGATTGACCAGCACCACCCACCAGAAAACCACCGTCAGGGCCTTGCCCAGGCCCAGGATGAACTTCATACCCCGCCCCCCGACTGTCTTGTACTGTCTTGTTATGTGCACGCGGCCCGTTCGAGCGGGCCGTGCGCACAACAGTACCGCCGCGCCAGGGCGCGCGCCAGAGGCGATTCAGTTCAGGTGCAGCTCCACCCGTCGGTTCTTCGCTCGCCCCTCGTCGGTGTCGTTGTCGGCCACCGGCTCGCTTTCACCGCGACCTTGGCTGGTCACCTTGGCCGGCGACAGCCCCTGGCCGATCAGGTACTGCGCAACACTGGCCGCGCGGCGCTCGGACAGGCCCTGGTTATAGCGGTCGGTGCCTACGCTATCGGTATGCCCGATCACCCTGATGGCGGTCACGCCGGGATCGCCGAGCTTCGGCAACAGCGCTTGCAGGCGCTGCTGGGCAGCGGCCGACAACTGTGCAGAGTCGAACGCAAACAGCACCTGGCCCTGATCGTCGAGGGTGATCACCTCAGGCGCAGGTGCTGGAGCCTCGGGTTTGGGCGTCGAAGGCGGATACTGCGCAAGCGGGCAACCCATGTGGTCGACCGCCGTACCTTTGGGGGTGTCCGGGCAACGATCACGACGGTCGAACACCCCATCGCCATCTTCGTCACCGTCCTGGGCATAACAGATCAGGCCACCGGCAATGGCTCCGGCAACACCGGCCCCCGTCGCCCAACTGGAACTTTCGATCGCACCCAGGCCGCCACCGACCAGCCCGCCGAGCAGACTGCAGACCGGCCAGGTCCGTTGATTGAGGGGGGCGCTGCCATCACTGTGGGTAGCGCACCCGTTCAGCAGGCTGGAGGCCAGCAGCAGCGACACAGCCGTCTTCGACAAGGTATTCATGGATCATGTCCCCGGTGAATGCGCCCACGCCACGGCTAAAGACGTGGGCGCGGGCCGTCAGCGCTGGATCTTGATCTCGGTGCGCCGGTTCATCGCACGACCGTCAGCCGTGGCATTGTCAGCCACCGGTTGAGCCTCGCCTGCCCCCACTACCGAAACGAAGCTGCTGCGTGGCACGCCGCTGCTCACCAGATAGTCGGTCACCGAGTGGGCACGACGTTCGGAGAGTTTCTGGTTGTAACGGTCGGAGCCGACGCTGTCGGTGTGGCCGGTCACGCTCAGACGAGCGCTCGGCGCTTCCTGCTTCAGGCGCGTGGCAATGGTGTTCAGGCGTTCCTTGTCGGTGGCAGTCAGGCGCGCGGAATCGAACTCGAAGTGCACGTCACGAATGACGATGACTTCCTCCTTCTCGACCACGACGACTTCCTCGACCACGGCGACCGGCTCGGGCGGGCAACCGTTGGCATCGACCTGCACCCCGCGCGGGGTGCCAGGGCACTTGTCACGGCTGTCGGGCACGCCATCGCCATCTTCGTCACCGTCGCCATGGGCCCAGCAGTAGCCCGCCGCCAGGCCACCGCCGAGCAACGCGCCCCAGCCGGCCCAACTGGAGCTTTCGATGGCGCCCAGGGCTGCGCCTCCCACGCCCCCGACGGCAGCACACTTCGGCCAGTCGGTTTTTTGCAAACCTGCACAACCAGTCAACACACTGGTGAGCAGAACCAGGGGTATCGCTGTGCGTACTATGCTCATTTTCGTTGCTTCTCCTAGGGGGATCGGTGCAAAACCGATGCTCTGGGAGTAAAGACCGCCTATTCCCTCTCTGCCAGCAATAAGCCACGACGCGACGCCGCGCCTCTTTGCCGCCAGGGCTGGGACCGCTAGTCTTGAGCGACCTGAACGAGGATTGGCAATGACCGACGGTTTTTCCCAGCGTACCCCCCAACAGGCCCTGGCGGCCCTTCTCGAGCGCTTCGCCCCCGCGCGCCTGCTATTGGTCGGCACACGTTTCCCGGCCCTGGAGGCCTTTGCCGCAGCCCACCCGACGGTGCAGCTGTCAGTGGCTGCGCCCGGTCCGCTGCCTGCCGACCTGGCGGCGCAACGTTTCGACCTCGCGGTGCTGGTCGACTGCCTGGAGCACTTGCCCAAGCGCAGTGGGCTGGAACTGCTCGGCGGCATTCGCAATCTGAATGCCAGCAGGGTCGCGGTACTGGCCGACCTGTCCGCCTGTGGCTGGCAGGACACCGATTTCTTCGCCCTGGCGCTGTCGGCCAGCGAGAAATTCCGTCGCGACGAACAGGTGCTGAGCCTGTTCACCTATGATCTACATGACTACAAGCAGGTCCCGGACTGGCTCAATGCCAAGTTCTGGGCGAATCCGCAAAACTTTGGCAAGTACTGGTGGTGATTTCATGAGTGTCTCGGTCTGCCCCTGCGGCAGCGGCAATCTTCTCGACGCATGCTGCGGGCACTACCATGCCGGCACCCCGGCACCGGATGCCCAGGCACTGATGCGCTCGCGCTACAGCGCCTATGTGCTGGGGCTGGTGGATTACCTGGTAGCCACCACGCTTCCCGCCCAGCAGGCCGGGCTGGACCGTGCCGGCATTGCCGCCTGGAGTGCACAGAGCACCTGGCTGGGGTTGGAGGTGGAAAGCGCACAGGTCCTGGGCGGGCAGCCGGAGCATGCGTTCGTCACCTTCACCGCACGCTGGCACGACCAGCAGGGCGACCACCAGCACCGCGAGCGCTCGGCATTCGTACAGAACAGCGGGCGCTGGTACTTCATCGACCCGACCGTCGAGCTCAAGGCCGGACGCAACGCCCCCTGCCCGTGTGCCAGCGGGCAGAAATTCAAGAAATGCTGTGCCAGCTACCTCGGTAATCAATGATGAATGCCCTGGCCCGCCTGCTCCTGCTCGGCCTCACCCTGGCCTTGCTGGGGGGCTGTGCGGGATGGGGCGGCAACCACTGGCGCGAGCCCGAGGTGCACCTGGTCAGGGTGGAAACCGTCAAGGCGCGCCTGCACCAGCAGGAGTTCGTCCTGCACCTGCGCATCGACAACCCCAACGACAGCCGCCTGTTCATCCGCAGCCTGTCGTACGCAATCCGGCTCAACGACCTGCTGCTGGTGCAGGACGAGACCAGTGTCTGGCGCAGTGTCGGCGGCCATGCCCGGCGTACCTTCAAGATCACCGCGCGCACCAACCTGTGGCAGCACCTCAAGCCCCTCGCCAAGCTGCTGAAAAGCGGCGATCCGCTGCACTACACCCTGCAAGGCGAACTCAATACCGGCCTGATCAGTCAACGGGACCTGCACTTGTCGCGCAGTGGTGAGATAATCCCCGGCGATTTTCAACCGGAGTAACCCGCAATGACCCAGCAACCCCATGTCCATGGCCCCGACTGCAACCACGGTCACGATCATCACCATGATCATGAGCACGGCCATGTGCACGGCCCGCACTGCAACCACGGCCACCAGGAACCGGTGCGCAACGCCCTGAAGGACGTCGGACGCAACGATCCATGCCCATGCGGCAGCGAGAAGAAATTCAAGAAGTGCCACGGCGCGTAACGCGGCTCCGGGTGGCGCTGCGTTTGCCGCTTGCAGCCCGACGCGCGCCGCCCTACCTTTAGCGCCTTTCCGACCCCGCCACGCCGCCCAGGAGCCCTCGTCATGGCCGCCCCCGTGTTTCCTCCCTTCCGCCCTCGGTTCGGCACCAGCGCCGTGCTGCTCGGCATGCTCGGGCTTGCCGGCTGCCAGATGGGCGGCTACCAGGACAGCGTGCCACCGACCACCGGCGTCCAGCCGCTCAAAGGCCTGGCGCAGAACGTCTCGGTACGGCGCAACGCCATGGGCGCACCACTGATCGAGAGCAGCAGTTTCCATGACGCGCTGTTCAGCCTCGGCTACGTCCATGCTGGCGACCGCATCGAACAGATGATCGCCATGCGCCTGCTCGCCCAGGGGCGACTGGCCGAGATCGCGGGCAGCGAAGCCCTGGACATCGACCGCCTGATGCGCGCGGCCAACCTCAAGCAGAGCGCCGGCCAGCTGTATGCCGACGCCTCGCCGCGCCTGAAGCGCTTCTTCGAGGTCTATGCCCGCGGGGTCAACGCCTATCTGTTCCGCTACCGCGACAAGCTGCCGGCCGAACTCGCCCGCAGCGGCTATCGCCCCGAATACTGGAAGCCCGAAGACTCGGCGCTGATCTTCAGCCTCTATGCCTTCAGCCAGTCGGTGAACCTGCAGGAAGAACTCTCGGCCCTGACCCTGGCGCAGAAGATCGGCAGCGACAAGCTTGCCTGGCTGCTGCCCGGCGCACCCGACGAGCCTCTGGCCGAGGGCGAAACCGACAAGCTCAAGGGCATCAACCTGGCCAGCCAGATCCCCGGCCTGAACGACGTCGCCGCCGCCAGCCAGAAGCTTGCCGACCTCGACCTGCTGGGCAGCCCCGGCTCCTCGAACCTGGCCCTGGGCCCGCTGCGCAGCCGCAGCGGCAAGAGCCTGCTGGCCAGCGACAGCCGCGCCGCCTGGGCGCTGAGCCCGGTGCAGATCCATACCGGCAAGTACCAGGTCGCCGGCCTGTCGCTGCCCGGCCTGCCGATCGTGCTGGCCGGCTACAACGGCAAGCTGGCCTGGAGCAGCAGCGCGGTGATGGCCGACAACCAGGACTTGTTCCTCGAGCAACTGCGCCGCCAGGGCAGCCAACTCACCTACCTGGCCGACGGCAAGTGGCAGCCGGCCCGCGCGCGCAACAAAACCTTCTTCGTGCGCGGCCAGCGCCCGGTGCGCGAAGTGCTGTACGACACCCGCCACGGCACCCTGCTCGGACAACCCGGCAACGGCTATGGCCTGGCCCTGCACCTGCCGCAGCTCAAGGACGACAAAAGCCTCGATGCGCTGTTCGACCTTACCCGCGCCAGCAACATCGAACGCGCCTTCGACAGCACCCGCGAGATCGGCGCCGCTGCGCTGAACTTCGTCTTCGCCGAGCCCGAGCACATCGGCTGGCAGGTCAGCGGCCGCTACCCCAATCGCCGCGAAGGCCAGGGCCTGCTGCCCTCGCCGGGCTGGGACGGACGCTTCGACTGGGACGGTTTCGCCGATGCAATGCTTCACCCCTACGACCAGGATCCGCCCAGCGGCTGGATCGGCCATGCCAACCAACGTAGCCTGCCCAAGGGCTACGGCATGCAGTTGTCCAGCACCTGGTACTATCCCGAACGCGCCGAGCGCCTGGGCCAGTTGGCCGCCAACGGGCGTCATGACAGCCGCAGCCTGATGGCCCTGCAGAACGACCAGGTCACCCTGCTGGCCGACAAGCTCAAGCGCATGTTCGACGCCCCTGGCATGGCCCAGCCGCTCAAACAGGCCATCGATGCCCTGCCCGCCGAACAGCGCGACAAGGCCCGCGAAGCCCTCACCCGGCTCAAGGCCTTCGATGGCCGCCTGAGCCCGGTCTCGGCCGATGCGGCGCTGTACGAACTGTTCCTCCAGGCCGTCACCCGCCAGACCTTCCTCGACGAGCTCGGGCCCGAGTCCTCCCCGGCCTGGCAAGCGTTCGTCAGCAACGCCCGGCTGTCCTACTCGGCCCAGGCCGATCACCTGCTTGGCCGCGAAGACAGCCCGTTCTGGGATGACCGCACCACGCCGCAGAAAGAAGACAAACCGACCATCCTCGCCCGCAGCCTGGCCGCTGCAGTGGATGCCGGTGTCGCCCAGATGGGCGCCGACCGGCGTGCCTGGCAATGGGGCAAGCTGCACCAGTACCGCTGGCCCGCACCGAGCTACCACGGGCTCGGCGACAGCCTCAGCCGCGCGCCGATGGCCACTGGCGGTGACTTCAGCACCCTGGCCCTGACCCCTTACGCCTGGGGCAACGGTTTCGAAACCAGCCTGCCGGCCTCCGCGCGCATGGTCGTCGACTTCGGCCAGACCGAACCGCTGCAGATCCTGACCAGCAGCGGCCAGTCCGGCAACCCGGCCAGCCCTCACTACGGTGACGGCCTGGACGCCTGGTTCAAGGGGCGCTTCATGAGCCTGCCGCTGCAACCGCAGAACTTTGCCCGCGCCTATGGCAGCCAGCGCCTGACGCTGGTGCCGGGCAAGTAGGCAGTAACCCCGAGCGGCTCGTCCGAGCCGCTCGTCAGCACCACGCCATCCGAACTTCCAGGCCAGCGCTGCGCTCCTAACTGGTAACCCCAGCCAGCGCGAACGCCATGGACCTCGTCATCGCCCGCCCCGAAGGGCTGTACTGCCCGCCCGGGAACTTCTACATCGACCCCTGGCGCCCGGTTGACCGTGCGGTGATCACCCATGGGCACGGAGACCATGCGCGCACCGGCAACGGCCATTACCTGTGCGCCGAGCCCGGCGCCGGTATCCTGCGCAGCCGTCTTGGCCAGGATATCGCCCTGCAGACCCTACCCTATGGGGAGCGTCTGCAGCATAACGGTGTCACCTTGAGCTTCCACCCTGCCGGCCATGTGCTTGGCTCGGCCCAGGTGCGCCTGGAATACCAGGGCCAGGTGTGGGTCGCCTCGGGCGACTACAAGGTTGAGCCCGACGGCACCTGCGCGCCGTTCGAGCCGGTGCGCTGCCACACCTTCATCACCGAATCCACCTTCGGCCTGCCGATCTATCGCTGGCCCTCGCAGGCCGAGGTGTTCAGCGGCATCAATACCTGGTGGCGCGCCAATCGTGACCAGGGCAAGGCCAGCGTGCTGTTCTGCTACGCCTTCGGCAAGGCCCAGCGCATTCTCCACGGGCTGGACGCAGATATAGGGCCGATCGTAGTGCACGGCGCGGTCGAGCCGCTCAACCGCGTCTATCGCGAAGCCGGGATCGCCCTGCCCGACACCCTGTACGCCGGAGATTTGCCACGCAACGACCCACGGCTGCGCAAAGCCCTGGTGCTGGCACCACCCTCGGCAGGTGGCAGTAGCTGGATGCGTCGTTTCGGCGACTACAGCGATGCCTTCGCCAGTGGCTGGATGCTGCTGCGTGGCACCCGGCGTCGGCGTGGCGTCGATCGCGGCTTCGTCCTATCCGACCATGCCGACTGGCCTGGCCTGTTGTGGGCGATCGGCGAAACCGGTGCCGAACGGGTAATGGTCACCCACGGCTCGGTCAACGTGCTGGTGCGCTACCTGTGCGAGCAGGGCCTGGACGCTCGGGCCTTCGCCACCGAATATGGCGAGGAAGACGACACGCCCCCGTCGGAGAGCGCCACATGAAGGCCTTCGCCGAACTCTACCTGCGCCTGGACGCCACCACTTCGAGCAACGCCAAGCTGCAGGCCCTGCGCGACTATTTCGCCAAGGCTCCCGCCGCCGATGCGGCCTGGGCGGTGTACTTTCTGGCCGGAGGCCGCCCGCGCCAACTGGTGCCGACCCGTCTGCTACGCGAGCTGGCCACACAGTTGGCAGACCTGCCCGACTGGCTGTTCGAAGAGAGCTACCAGGCTGTCGGCGACCTGGCCGAGACCATTTCCCTGCTGTTGCCCCAGCACCGACACGATACCGACGAGGGCCTGGCCCTGTGGGTCGAGCAGCACCTGCTGCCCTTGCGCGGGCAACCTGCGGACGAGGTGCGCCAGCGCTTGCCGGCACTGTGGGAACGGCTGGACCGCCCCAGCCTGATGCTGTGCCTGAAATTGATTACCGGCAGCTTCCGTGTCGGCGTCTCCAAGCTGCTGGTCACCCGGGCGCTGGCGCAGTTGTCGGGGCTGGATGCCAAGCGTGTAGCCCAGCGCCTGGTCGGCTACACCGACCTGGCTCATCGCCCCGTTGCTGAAAGCTACCTGAAGCTGATCGCCCCCGAGTCCGCCGACGAACACGCCCAGCGCGGCGGCCAGCCCTACCCGTTCTTTCTCGCCCACGCCCTGCAGGCGCCGCTGGAACAGTTCGAGACACTACTCGGCCCGGTCGAGGACTGGCAGGCGGAATGGAAGTGGGATGGCATCCGCGCCCAAGTGGTCAAGCGCGACGGCCAGTTGTGGATCTGGTCACGGGGCGAGGAACTGGTCACCGAGCGTTTTCCCGAATTGCACAGCCTGACAGAGACCTTGCCTGACGGCACCGTGCTCGATGGCGAGATTCTGGTATGGAAGCCTGGCATCTGCGACGACACCCTGGCGGTGCAGCCCTTTGCCCTGCTCCAGCAGCGCCTGGGCCGCAAGACCCTGGGCCGCAAGCTGCTGGCCGATGCACCGGTGGTGCTGCGAGCCTACGACCTGCTGGAATGGCACGGCGAGGACTGGCGCAACCGCCTACAGCATGAGCGCCGCAGGCAACTGGAGCGCGTGCTGGTCGAACACCCCCTGGCCCCTGTGCGGCTTTCACCCCTGTTGCAGGCATCGAACTGGGCAGCCCTGGCCGAGCAACGCGAGCAGTCGCGCGAGTTAGGGGTGGAGGGGCTCATGCTGAAGAAGCGCGATGCCCTGTACGGCGTCGGCCGCACCAAGGACCTGGGCCTGTGGTGGAAATGGAAGGTCGACCCCTTCAGCGTCGATGCGGTACTGATCTACGCCCAGCGCGGCCATGGTCGACGCGCCAGCCTCTACAGCGACTACACCTTCGCCGTCTGGGATGCTCCACCAGGAGCAGCGCAACGCAACCTGGTGCCCTTCGCCAAAGCCTATTCAGGCTTGAGCGACGAAGAGATGCGCAAGGTCGATGCGATCATCCGCAAAACCACTGTGGACACCTTCGGCCCGGTGCGCAGCGTAACCCCGACGCTGGTCTTCGAGTTGGGTTTCGAAGGCATCGCCCTGTCCAAGCGACACAAGAGCGGCATCGCCGTGCGCTTCCCGCGCATGCTGCGCTGGCGGCTCGACAAACCGGTCGAGGAGGCCGACGACCTGGCCACCCTGCAGAGCTTGCTGGGCCCTGTATAACCAGGCCCGTGGCCGCTTCTGCGCACACCCGCATGCACAAATCCCTGGTTTATGCTTCTATTTCCAGTCGTCCACGTTCACAACCCAGCGCAGATCAGGCCCCCCATGCACCACTCGACCCACGAACTGCTGTCCCCCGTACCCGGCATCTGCCGCCAGTTGCACAGCTTTCATTTCGGCCCGCGCGGTGGCGGCAAGGTATACATCCAGGCATCGCTGCACGCTGACGAATTGCCCGGCATGCTGGTGGCCTGGCACCTCAAGCGGCGCTTGAACGAACTGCACCAGCAAGGCCTGCTGCGCCGCGAGGTGGTGCTGGTGCCAGTGGCCAACCCGGTGGGCCTGGAACAGGTGCTGCTGGACGCACCATTGGGGCGCTTCGAGTTGCAGAGTGGGGAAAACTTCAATCGCAATTTCGTCGACCTGTCCGACAGCATCGGCGACCAGATCGAAAGCCACCTCACGCAAGACCCGGCACGCAACCTCTCGCTGATCCGTGAATATCTACGCCGCGGGCTCGACAGCCACCCCGCCGTCACCCCCCTGCAATCCCAGCGCCTGGCCTTGCAGCGCCTGGCCTGCGATGCCGACATGGTGCTGGACCTGCACTGCGATTTCGAAGCCGTCGAACACCTCTACACTACTCCCGACGCCTGGCCCCAGGTCGAGCCGCTGGCACGCTACCTCGGCGCCCAGGCCAGCCTGCTGGCCACCGACTCCGGAGGGCAGTCGTTCGACGAATGCTTCAGCCTGGTGTGGTGGCAACTGCAGCAGCGTTTTGCCAAGCGCTTCCCGATCCCCATGGGCAGCCTCTCGGTGACCATCGAGCTGCGCGGCCAGGCCGACGTCAACCACGAGCTGGCAAGCCAGGACTGCCAGGCAATCCTCGATTTCCTCACCCACAGCGGTGTGATCGAAGGTCAGCCCGCAGCATTGCCGCCGCTGCGCCACCCCGCCACCCCGCTGGCTGCCGTGGAGCCATTGATCGCACCGCTGGGCGGCCTGCTGGTGTTCCACGCAAAACCGGGGCAGTACCTGGAGCCTGGGCAACTGATCGCCGAGGTCATCGATCCGCTCAGCGACCGGGTGACCCCGATCCGCAACGTCCAGGGCGGGCTGCTCTACGCCCGCAGCGTCCGGCGCATGGCCACCACCGGCATGGTGATCGCCCATGTCGCAGGGGAAAAAGTCTGCCGCAGCGGCTATCTGCTGGCCAACTGATCCCGATCAAACCAAAGCACCTTGCGGCCGGTCTGTAGAAGCACAGCCTTCGACGAGACCGGCCGCCGATGCCATCCCCTTCCGACCTCGCCAGCACCTGGTTTGCCTCCCGCAACTGGAAGCCGTTCGCCTTCCAGCGCAGCGTCTGGGCGGCGATCCAGCGCGGCGAGTCGGGCCTGCTGCATGCCAGCACCGGCAGCGGCAAGACCTACGCCGTCTGGCTCGGCGCCCTGCGCGCTTTCGCACAGTTGCACGACGTACGCCGACCGGCGCCACTCCAAGTGCTGTGGATCACACCGATGCGCGCCCTGGCCAGCGATACCGCGCGCGCGCTGCAAGCACCGCTGGACGAATTGGGGCTGAACTGGACCATCGGCGTACGCAGCGGTGATACCACCAGTGCCGAACGTGCACGCCAGGCCCGGCGCCTGCCCAGCACGCTGGTCACCACTCCGGAAAGCCTCACCCTGCTGCTCACCCGCGAACAGGCTGCCGCCGACTTCGCCAGCCTGCGCCTGGTGGTGGTCGATGAATGGCACGAACTGCTCGGCAACAAGCGCGGCGTGCAGTTGCAACTGGCCCTGGCCCGGCTGCGGCGCTGGCAACCGCAACTGGTGGTGTGGGGGCTGTCGGCCACACTGGGCAACCTGCCGCACGCCCTTGAGGTCTTGCTGCCTGCAGGCGGGCGACTGGTTCAGGGCCGTCAGGACAAGCGCATCCTGGTAGACACCCTGGTGCCGAGCGCGATCGAACGCTTCCCCTGGGCCGGGCACATGGGGCTGAAGATGCTCCCTCAGGTCAGCGCCGAGATCGCGGCCAGCGCCAACAGCCTGGTGTTCACCAACACCCGCGCCCAGGCCGAGCTCTGGTACCAGGCCCTGCTCGAGGCGCATCCCGAGTGGGCGGGACTGATCGCTCTGCATCACGCATCGCTTGCCCGGCACGCCCGTGACTGGGTCGAGCGCAGCCTCAAGCAGGGCACGCTGAAGGCGGTGATCTGCACCTCAAGCCTCGACCTGGGGGTGGATTTCCTGCCCGTCGAACGCGTCCTGCAGATTGGCTCGGCCAAAGGCATCGCCCGCCTGCTGCAACGTGCAGGCCGCTCTGGGCACGCACCTGGGCGTACCTCGCGGGTGACCCTGGTACCAACCCACAGCCTTGAACTGGTGGAAGCGGCCGCAGCACGCCAGGCGCTGGCTTCCGGGCATATCGAGGCACGCTATTCGCCGCGCCTGAGCATGGACGTGCTGGTCCAGCACCTGGTCAGCATGGCGCTGGGCAGTGGTTTCCGACCGGCCGAACTGTTCGAGGAGGTTCGCAGCACCTGGGCTTTTCGCGATCTCGAAGAGAGCCAGTGGCAATGGGCACTGTCATTTGTGCGCAATGGCGGCAGCTCGCTCACCGCCTACCCGGACTACCAGCGCGTCGCAGCGCACCCCGACGGCATCTGGCGCGTGGCCAGCGAGCGCCTCGCCCGGCGTCATCGTCTGGGTATCGGCACCATCGTCAGCGACGCCAGCCTGCAGTTGAAGTACTGGAGCAAAGGGGGCGGTGGCAAGTCGCTGGGCAGCGTGGAGGAATCTTTCATTGCCCGTCTCAAGCCCGGTGACGCGCTATTGTTCGGCGGACGTATCCTGGAGCTGGTAAGGGTCGAGAACATGACCGCCTACGTGCGCCGCAGCACCGCGCGCAAAGCAGCGGTAGCACGCTGGAATGGCGGACGCATGCCGCTGTCGAGCGAGCTGGCGCAGGCGCTGGTCGAGCGTCTGGATGCTGCTGCCCACGGCCGCTACGAAGGCGCGGAAATGCATGCCGTTCGCCCCTTGCTGACACTTCAGGCAAGCTGGTCCGCCCTGCCCACCCAGCGCACTTTGCTGGCCGAAACCCTGCACTCGCGCCAGGGCTGGCACCTGTTTCTCTATCCCTTTGCCGGGCGCATGGCCAATCTGGGCCTTGCCAACCTGATCGCCTGGCGGGTCAGCCGCGTGCAGCCGCTGTCGGTATCGATCGCGGTCAATGACTACGGCTTCGAACTGCTCGCAGCAAGCCCTGTGGACTGGGCCGCGCACTTGCCCGCTGCACTGGCTGCGGACAATTTGCTGGAAGATGTACTGGCCAGCCTGAATGCTGGCGAGATGGCATTGCGGCGCTTTCGTGAAATTGCCCAGATCGCCGGGCTGATATTCGGCGGCTATCCCGCCGCGCAGAAAAGCACGCGCCAGCTCCAGGCCTCCAGCGGTCTGTTCTACGAAGTGTTTCGCAAGCATGACGCTGGCAATCTGCTGCTGGGCCAGGCGCGTGACGAGGTGCTGCGTGAGGAGCTGGAGATCGAGCGCCTGCATCAGCAGTTGCAGAAAATGGCAGGATTGCGCCTCGATCTGCACGCATTGCGCCGGCCCGGGCCGCTGGCCTTCGCCCTATTGGTCGAGGGCATGCGCGAAACCCTGAGCACGGAAAAACTGGCAGACCGCATCGCCCGGATGGTGGCGGATCTCGAAAAGGCGGCGAGCCGAACCATGAGCGACCTTGCGGGGACTGAACGGAGGAAATCCTGAACGTGCACCACCTGGCGATCGAACATTGCGGCGAAACGCTGTGGCTGTTACCTGGAAAAGCGCTCTACTGGCCAGCCCGGGGCGCCCTTCTGGTTGCCGACCTGCACATTGGCAAGGCTGCCAGCTACCGCGCCCTGCACCAGCCGGTGCCACGCGGCACTACCCAGGCGACCTTGGATCGCCTGGACACGCTCTTGCAGCATTACGATTGCCAGCAGTTGATCGTGCTCGGCGACTTTCTCCACGCCCGTACTGCGCGAGCACCTGCCACCCTAGCCCGTGTAGCTGCATGGCGCGAACGGCACCCAGGGTTACGGGTGGTCCTGGTGCGAGGCAATCACGACCGTCATGCTGGCGATCCGCCGCAGGAGCTGGCTATCGAAGTCGTCGACGAACCGTTGCTACTGCCGCCATTCGCGCTACAGCACGAGACCGGCGCTCACCCTGAGCATCCGGTGATCGCAGGCCATGTCCATCCGGCGTGCGTGCTGCGCGGTCGTGGCCGCCAACGCCTGCGCCTGGCGTGCTTCATGTTCCACCCAAAGGTCAGCCTGCTGCCGGCGTTCGGCGAATTCACCGGCGGTTGGACGGTGCAACCAGAGCCCGGCGCCCGCCTGTTCGTCGTGGGCGATCAACGGGTCTGGGCAGTGCCGGCCTGATCAGGCGACTGGCGCTGGAGGCGGCTCGTCGGGCAAGGTCGGCTCGCCCGGCTCCATCGGCGGGTGCTCGCCAGGCTCGGGGGGTTGCGGGGTATCGGGATCAGGCTGGTGCGGGACGCCACCGGCGTGCAAATCCGTAGGCGGATGCGGGTGCGCGAGCAGAGTCCAGGCCATCATGCCGATCTGGTTCGGCTGCAGGACGGCCAGCTTCGCGCTGATTGCAGGATCGAGTTTCATGGGCTGCTCCTGACGAGGGCCGGCGTACGTCATGCACGCCGGGGACTTACCTCGTTGGAGTGGCAAAAGGGAAACTAATTCCCCCGGCTCGTCGGCTCAGGTACGTGGCAGCGTTACGCCGCGCTGGCCCTGGTATTTGCCGCCGCGATCCTTGTACGACACTTCGCATTCTTCATCGGACTGCAGGAACAGCATCTGCGCCACGCCTTCGTTGGCGTAGATCTTCGCCGGCAGTGTGGTGGTGTTGGAGAACTCGAGGGTGACGTGCCCCTCCCACTCCGGCTCCAGGGGGGTGACGTTGACGATGATGCCGCAGCGGGCATAGGTGCTCTTGCCCAGGCAGATGGTCAGGACATCGCGTGGAATGCGGAAGTACTCGACGGTACGGGCCAGGGCGAAGGAGTTCGGCGGGATGATGCAGACGTCGCTCTTGATGTCGACGAAGCTGCCGGCGTCGAAATTCTTCGGATCGACGGTGGCCGAATTGATGTTGGTGAACACCTTGAATTCATCGGCGCAGCGCACGTCGTAGCCGTAGCTCGAGACGCCGAAGGAGATGACTCGGCTGTCCTGTTCGCCACGCACCTGGCGCTCGACGAACGGCTCGATCATGCCGTGTTCCTGCGCCATGCGGCGAATCCACTTGTCCGATTTGATGCTCATGGCGGGATGTCCTGAAAGTACGAGGTGAAAAAACGAGATGCGCATCTTACCGGTCCTGGCCTGCGCGTTAAAGTTCCGCGCCCTATCCCGCGCCGGACGGGGGCTGGGCCACCCGTCGATCCGATTTTCATCAAAGCCGCTGTTGGCCATTGGCAGCTTGCGGAAAGTGGGGTAAGGTGGCGCCACTGTGCTGCACGTGACACCGAGAATCTGTTTGATGCACGATCCTGATCGGCCCATCGCTGAATTTTCCGCTCTCTTTGCACTCAGTCCCGGCCAGGGCAATTCCTGAGCCGAAATCTACTTTGTCCAAGGAGACAGACACATGTCCAATCGCCAATCCGGTGTTGTTAAGTGGTTCAACGATGAGAAGGGCTACGGCTTCATCACTCCTCAGTCGGGTGACGATCTGTTCGTACACTTCAAAGCCATCCAGGCTGACGGCTTCAAAACCCTGAAAGAAGGCCAGGCTGTTACTTTCGTCGCTACCCGCGGCCAGAAAGGCATGCAGGCTGAAGAAGTTCAAATCGCCTAAGTCGATTTAGCTTCCTCGCTTTCAAAAAAACCCGCCTTCCGGCGGGTTTTTTTGTGCCCCAATGCAGGAGCGGCCAGCAGCGGATCAATCCTCGCTGATGGTAATGCTCGGCATTGCCGGCGCCGCCGCTTCCTGCAGTACGATCCGAGCGCCCACCTGGCGGGCCAGCTCCTGGTAGACCATGGCAATCTGGCTTTCCGGCTCGGCGATCGCAGTCGGCTTGCCGCTGTCGGCCTGCTCGCGAATCAGCATCGACAACGGCAACGACGCCAGCAACTCGACACCATACTGCGCCGCCAGCTTCTCACCGCCGCCTTCACCGAACAGGTGCTCGGCATGGCCGCAGTTCGAGCAGATGTGCACCGCCATGTTCTCCACCACACCGAGCACCGGGATGTTGACCTTGCGGAACATCTCCACACCCTTCTTCGCATCCAGCAGCGCCAGGTCCTGCGGGGTAGTGACGATCACGGAACCGGCTACCGGCACCTTCTGCGCCAGGGTCAGTTGAATGTCGCCAGTGCCCGGCGGCATGTCGATCACCAGGTAGTCGAGGTCGTCCCAGGCGGTCTGGGTCACCAGTTGCAACAGGGCGCCGGAAACCATCGGGCCGCGCCAGACCATCGGCGTGTTGTCATCGGTCAGAAACGCCATCGACATCACTTCGACGCCATGGGCCTTGATCGGCACGAACCACTTCTGCTCGCGCACCTGCGGGCGGGTGCCTTCGGGGATCCCGAACATCACGCCCTGGCTTGGGCCGTAGATGTCCGCATCGAGGATACCGACCCGCGCGCCCTCGCGCGCCAGGGCCAAGGCCAGGTTGGCGGCAGTGGTCGATTTGCCGACACCGCCCTTGCCAGAGGCCACGGCAATGACATTCTTCACATTGGCCAGCGCAGGCACCTGGGCCTGGGCCTTGTGCGTGGCGATCAGCGTGTCGATGCTCACCTGTGCTGCCGTCACGCCTTCGAGGTTCTCGATCGCCGTCTGCAGCACCTGGGCCCAGCCATTTCGAAACAGTGCAGCGGCATAGCCCAGTTGCAACTGCACGCTGACCTGCCCGTCCTGGATGTCGATCGCGCGCACGCAACCGGCGCTGACCGGATCCTGGTTCAGGTAGGGATCGGTGTACTGGCGAAGCACGCCTTCAATGGCGGCACGTGTGACGGCACTCATGGAGACTCCCGTGGCATTCCGAAAAAGTGAATCAGGCGCCTATGCTAACCCGTCAACCGTCAGCAGATGCGTCTGCGGGGTGAAATATATTTCCCAGCCCTTTATAGTGGCCGATCACCCTCAATTTTTACCCGTCGCCAGATAAGTAGCCGAGCCACCATGTCCGAGCCACGCCAGATTCTCGTCACCAGCGCCCTGCCCTATGCCAATGGATCGATCCATCTTGGCCATATGCTTGAGTACATCCAGACGGACATGTGGGTACGCTTCCAGAAAATGCGTGGCAACCAGTGCATCTACGTCTGCGCCGACGACGCCCACGGTTCGGCGATCATGCTGCGCGCAGAGAAAGAAGGCATCACGCCCGAGCAGTTGATCGCCAACGTCCAGGCCGAGCACAGCAGTGACTTCGCCGACTTCCTGGTCGAGTTCGATAACTTCCACTCCACCCACAGCGAAGAGAACCGCGAGCTGTCGAGCCTGATCTACACGCGCCTGCGTGAAGCCGGGCACATCGCCAATCGCTCCGTGACCCAGTACTACGACCCCGAGAAGGGCATGTTCCTGGCCGACCGTTTCATCAAGGGCACCTGCCCGAAGTGCGGGACCGAGGACCAGTACGGCGACAACTGCGAAAAATGCGGCGCCACCTACGCCCCCACCGAGCTGAAGAACCCCAAGTCGGCGATTTCCGGTGCCACGCCGGTACTGCGCGACTCCCAGCACTTCTTCTTCAAGCTGCCCGATTTCCAGGCCATGCTGCAGCAGTGGACCCGCAGCGGCACCTTGCAGGACGCGGTCGCCAACAAACTCGCCGAGTGGCTGGATTCCGGTCTGCAGGAGTGGGACATTTCCCGAGACGCACCGTACTTCGGCTTCGAGATTCCCGGCGAGCCGGGCAAGTACTTCTATGTCTGGCTGGATGCGCCGATCGGCTACATGGCGAGCTTCAAGAACCTCTGTGACCGCCGCCCGGAGCTGGACTTCGACGCGTTCTGGAACGAAGGCTCCAAGGCCGAGCTGTACCACTTCATCGGCAAGGACATCGTCAACTTCCACGCCCTCTTCTGGCCCGCCATGCTCGAAGGCGCAGGCTTCCGCAAGCCGACCGCCGTCAATGTGCACGGCTACCTGACCGTCAACGGCGCGAAGATGTCGAAGTCGCGCGGCACCTTCATCAAGGCGCGCACCTACCTCGACCACCTGCAGCCCGAATACCTGCGCTATTACTATGCCGCGAAGCTGGGCCGCGGGGTCGACGACCTCGACCTGAACCTCGAGGACTTCGTGCAGAAGGTCAACTCCGACCTGGTCGGCAAGGTGGTCAACATTGCCAGCCGCTGCGCAGGCTTCATCCACAAGGGCAACGAAGGCGTAATGGTTGCCGGCGACGCCGCACCGGAGCTGACCGAAGCCTTCCTGGCCGCCGCACCGTCGATCGCCGAAGCCTACGAGGCCCGTGACTTTGGCCGCGCCATGCGCGAAATCATGGCCCTGGCCGACCGCGCCAACGCCTGGATCGCCGACAAGGCACCGTGGTCGCTGGCCAAGCAGGAAGGCAAGCAGGATGAAGTCCAGGCCATCTGCGCCCAGGGTATCAACCTGTTCCGCCAACTGGTGATCTTCCTCAAGCCGGTACTTCCTGTGCTGGCTGCCGACGCCGAGGCCTTCCTCAACGTCGCACCGCTCGAGTGGAACGACCTGCAGTCGCGCCTGGAAAACCACAAGCTGAACCCGTTCAAGGCCCTGATGAGCCGCATCGAGCCGGGCAAGGTCGAAGCCATGGTCGCCGCCAGCAAGGAAGACCTGCTGGCCGCCGAAGCCAAGGCACCAGCCGGCAACGGCGAGCTGAGCAAGGACCCGCTGTCGGCCGAGATCGAGTTCGACACCTTCGCCGCCGTCGACCTGCGCGTGGCGCTGATCGTCAAGGCCGAGGCCGTGGCCGGTGCCGACAAGCTGCTGCAACTCACCCTCGACATCGGCGACGAGCGTCGCAACGTGTTCTCCGGCATCAAGTCGGCGTACCCGGACCCCTCGAAGCTCGAAGGCCGTCTGACCATGATGGTGGCCAACCTCAAACCTCGGAAAATGCGCTTTGGTGTTTCCGAGGGCATGGTCATGGCCGCCGGCCCTGGCGGCGAAGAGATCTACCTGCTGAGCCCGGACAGCGGCGCCAAGCCCGGTCAGCGCATCAAGTAAGGCCCGCTTGCCCTGGGGATCGTCCTGCGATCCCCAGGCTTGCCTCCCCTCTTTGGGCATTTCCAATGCCTGCCCCCTTGCCGGATAATCGTTCCATCCCCGGCCCTCGGCACCTCCATGAGCGATTTCGTCCTGGTTCTGGTCAGCGCTGCGCTGGTCAATCACCTGATCCTGCACAGCGGCACGCCCGACCGCGCACGCCTGCACCTGCTTGGCCTAAGCAGCGCACTGTCGATGCTGTTGCTGGTGCCCGCGGCCCTGTTGCTGCGCCAGCCGCAGTTCGAAGGCCTGGAACCGCTGCTGGGCTTGTCATGGCTGGCAGTGCTGGCGTGGGGCATCCCGACGGCATTGACGCGCTTGCGCCCTCATTGGCCTACACAGAATCTGCCAACGCTGCTGCTGAGCAATGTCGCGGTGCTAGGCTTGCTGTTGCACATGGCCACATCGCAATCCCGTCCAGCCGCCACTGTCGCCTGGGCGCTGGGCCTGGGAATGGGGTTCTGGCTGGCACTGGCACTGTTCGACGACCTGCGCCAACGTCTCGATCATCCTGATGCGCCCCGCGCCTTTCGCGGCCTGCCGATCGAACTGATAGGTGCCGGGATCATGGCCATGGCCTTTTCCGGCTTCAACGGACTGTTCACACAATGAACCTGATTCAACGCATCGACGCCCTGCTACCGCAGACCCAGTGTGGCAAATGCGATCACGCAGGCTGCCGGCCTTACGCAGAAGGCCTGGCGGCGGGCGAAGCGATCAACAAATGCCCGCCTGGCGGCAGCGAAACCATTGCCGCCCTGGCCCAACTGCTGCTGGTGCCAGTGATCGCCCCGGACCCCGAGCGCCGTGCAGCGCCTGCGCAGGTCGCGTTCATCCGCGAAGCCGAGTGCATCGGCTGCACCAAGTGCATACAGGCCTGCCCGGTAGATGCCATCGTTGGCGCCAGCAAGCTTATGCATACCGTGATCGCCAGCGAATGCACCGGCTGCGACCTGTGCCTGGCGCCCTGCCCGGTCGATTGCATCGAGCTGCTGCCACTGCCGGACAACCTGGTGCCGATCGTTGGCGGGCTGGCGCAGACCGCCGAGCACCTGATCGCGCGCAGCCATCGTCGCAATCAGGCACGACTGCGCCACGAGCAACGAGCCGCACGTCTGCAGCGCGAAGAGACACGACGCCAGGCCGAGCGCCAAGCCCGGGCTCAGCGCAGCACCGACGCCCAAGGGACTGCCCAGGAAAGCGCACTGAAGCGGGCCAAGGTCGCGGCGGCGATGAGCCGCGCGCAGTTGAACGCTGCACGTAGCGCCCTGGGCGCGACAGCGGACCAGACACAGCTTGCGCAAATCCAGCGACTGGAGGCGGCAGCGCAAGAAGCGCAGCAACAGCTGGACGTTCTGCTGGCCGGACCGGGCCATGCAGGCGCCTGATCGCCGACAGCGCAACGCCATGGGCCTTGTGCTGCTGGCCTGTGTTCCCGGCCTGTTGTGCCTGCTCTGGCTGCAGGGTTGGGGCGTGCTGTTCAACCTGCTGCTGTGCAGCGCAACAGCACTGACCTGCGAATCGCTCTCGCTGTATCTGCGTGGTCAGCCAATACGCCCCTTCCTCAGCGATGGCAGCGCCCTGGTCAGCGCCGTGCTACTGGCAATCGCCCTGCCCGCACTGGCGCCCTGGTGGCTGCCGATAACCGCTGCGCTGGTGGCGATCACCTTGGGCAAGCACGTATTCGGCGGCGTCGGCCGCAATCCCTTCAACCCGGCCATGCTGGGATACGCCTTCGTGCTGCTGAGTTTCCCGCTGCAGATGACCCACTGGCCGGCGGGCCACCTCGACCTGACCGACAGCCTGAGCCTGGTGTTCGGCCACGGCACGCAGATCGATGCCTGGGCCCGCCCCACGGTACTCGACGTGCTGCGCCACAACCGCAGCCTGACCCTCGACGAGCTGTTCGCCAGTAACTCAGGCTTCGGTAACCTCGGTGGGCGCGCCAGCGAATGGATCAATCTAGCGTTCCTGCTGGGCGGCGTGTTCCTGCTGCAGCGTCGCGTATTCAGCTGGCATGCCCCAGCGGGACTGTTGGGTGCGTTGCTGGTCGTCAGCCTGCTGTGCTGGAACGGTTCAGGGTCGGACTCCCACGGCTCACCGTTACTGCACCTGTTCAGCGGATCGACCATGCTTGCAGCCTTCTTCATCGCCACCGAGCCGGTGTCCGGCCCTCGCCTGCCGCTGGCCCGTCTGCTATTCGGCATCGGCTGCGGATTGCTGATCTACTTGATTCGCACTTGGGGCAACTACCCGGACGGCACGGCCTTCGCAGTGCTGCTGATGAACCTGGGAGCACCGGCGCTCGATCGCATTGCAGCCCGACGCCAGGCACTCGCCTCATGAACGCCAGAGTGCGCGACCTGCTCTTGCTTGCCTTGGTCACTACCCTGGCCGTTGCCGCCACCCTGGCCTGGCGGCAGTGGACCGCGGCCCCCATTGCCGATGCCGCACGAGAGCTGCAAGAACAACAATGGCTCGCGGTGCTGCCCCCGCAACGGTACGACAACGCTCCCCTGCAAGCGCCTCTGCCGATCGCCAGCGCTCAACTGCAGCACAGTCAGCTATTGGGCGGCTACCGCGCAACCCTCGCCGGCACGACCAGTGCCATCGTGCTGCGCAGCAAGATCCAGGGGTATGCGGGGCCCATCATGCTGTCGATCGCCATCGATCCCAATGGCCGCCTGATCGCTACCCGGGTGCTGATGCAGGAAGAAAGCCCAGGGCTTGGCGGGCAACTTGGCGACCCCGCGAGCCACTGGCTTGAGCAATTCGACCGGCAGGGCGCAGCGGCCAACTGGGCGCTGAAGCGCGATAAGGGCGACTTCGACCAGTTGGCAGGTGCCACCGTCACCTCACGCGCAGTAATGGCGGCCTTGCAGGACGCTCTGCGCTACTTCGATGCACAGCGCAGCAGCCTGTTGGAGCACACCAGCGATGAATAGATTCTGGCTCCTGGGCAGTGCCCTGGCTCCCCTGCTGGGCGCCACCCAGACCCTGGCGAACGCGCTGGCAATCGGATTGTCCGCCCTGTTGCTGGTACTCGGCCACCAGGCGCTGATGCGACCTCTGCACCGCATGATCGGCGCGCCGCGGATTATCGTCAGCCTGATACTCGCCGCCGCCCTGGCGAGCTGCCTGCAATTGGGCCTGAACGCCTGGGCCCTGCCCCTTGCCCTGAGCCTCGGCCATTACCCTGCCCTGCTGAGCCTGCACTGCCTCGCGGTGGATGCGCTGGCACCGCACCCTGGACGCTGGTCGGCGCTCATCCGGCACCTGCTTGGCCTGACGGGCCTGTGCCTGATACTGGGCGCCTGCCGCCAATGGCTGGGACAGAGTGCCGGTATCCACCTGGCGAACCTGGCACCCGGCGCATTGATACTGCTCGGCCTGCTCCTGGCCTTGTACAATCGCCTGCGTCCGGCCCCTGCCACCTCAAGCCGTCAAGGAACGCTTTGACCCCATGAATGCCGCCAAACGCCTGGAGATCTTCCGCAGGCTGCACGAAGACAATCCTGAACCCAAAACCGAACTGGCCTATACCACGCCCTTCGAATTGCTGATCGCCGTCATCCTTTCCGCACAGGCAACGGATGTCAGCGTCAACAAGGCGACCGCGCGGCTCTACCCTATCGCCAATACGCCCGAGGCTATTTATGCCCTGGGGGTTGAGGGTTTGAGCGAATACATCAAGACCATCGGCCTTTACAACAGCAAGGCGAAGAACGTCATCGAGACCTGCCGCTTGCTGATAGAGCAACACGGCAGCGAAGTCCCGCAAACCCGGGAAGCACTCGAAGCACTGCCCGGCGTGGGGCGCAAAACGGCGAACGTGGTGCTCAATACAGCCTTCCGCCAACTGGCCATGGCGGTCGATACGCACATCTTCCGCGTCAGCAATCGCACCGGCATCGCGCCGGGCAAGACGGTACTGGACGTCGAGAGGAAGCTGATGAAATTCGTACCAAGGGATTACCTGCTCGACGCCCACCACTGGCTCATCCTCCACGGCCGCTATGTCTGCCAGGCCCGCAAGCCACGCTGCGGCAGCTGCAGGATCGAAGACTTGTGCGAGTACAGGGGCAAGACCTCTGACGATTGAGGCAATAGCGAAAAATCAACCAATTCGATTGAAAAAATCTTTTTTACCGACTCCGTGATTCTCGCTATAAGGACGGCCAATGGCCCTTTGGCTTGGAGTGACACATGAGCACCGATAAAGACGAGCTAATCGAAGACGACTTCCCTGCGCAGGACGAAGACGAACCTCAGGTAGAACCTGCAAAGACCAACCTCAGCAAGCGCCGCACCATCGACAATCTGTTGGAAGAGCGGCGCCTGCAACGGCAGCTGGCTGATTTCGATTACGACCTGTAGCCCTGCGAAAAAGCCTCCCGCAAAGGAGGCTTTTGTGTTTCAGGCCAAGCCATGACGCTGGGCCAGCTCGATCAGATCGACCAGTGACCGAGCATTGAGTTTGAGTAACAGCCGGGTCTTGTAGGTGCTGACCGTCTTGTTGCTGAGAAACATGCTGTCAGCGATCTCCTTGTTCGTACGCCCCCTCGCCAGCTGTTGCAATACCATCATTTCGCGTCCCGAAAGGCGTTCGACCATCTCCGTCTCACTGCCGCCACTGACACCACTGCGGGTCTTGTGCAACGCCTGGTTGGGAAAGTAGCTGTAGCCCGACAGCACGGCCTTTATTGCACTGAGCAGCTCGGTCAGTTCCTGCTGTTTGCACACATAACCTGCGGCGCCGGCCTGCATGCAACGCATGGAAAAATGCCCCGGCGCCTGCGATGTCAGAACCAGCACCTTGCTGCCGGGACTGGCAGCAGTCATCCGCGCGATCACTTCAAGCCCGTCGAGTTTGGGTATGCCGATATCGAGCACCACGATATCCGGCAAACACTCTCGAGTCAGTTGCAGCGCATCCACCCCATTGTCCGTTTCCGCCACCACTTCATATCCATGCCGCTCCATCAACATACGTACGGCCAAGCGAATGACCGGATGATCATCCACGATAAGTACTTTATTCATGGGATATCCATTGATCCATTATTCTAGTTGTGACGCGCCAAGATAACCGAGCCAATAGCGTAATGGCGCAGCCATTCCCTGACAGAGGGCATTCAAAGATGAAACTTACATCGTTAATAGAAACTTCCTACATTCATTGCGTGACTCGAATCGATGTCCATCCGTTCGACCAGATGCTCGTGAAAGCTAGCATGAACCGGGAAAGCAGCAGGTGGGGATAGCGCTTCAAAGCGGTGGGATATTTCTATCTTTTGATAAAGAAACATTTATCACCCGCCATATAAGCGGGAATACTTTACTGGTGAGGAAACAGCAGACATTTTCCACGGGGCGCCAGAAGCGATACAGATGCGCTAACGCCAGGAGATCGAATGCCATGAACAGTCCCGCAAAGATCACACCCTTGGGAATTATCGCCATCTTCGCTAGCATCATCGAAGCGTCGGCGCTCGCCTCGCTACCGTTCCTGAATCCAGAGAGCCAGGCCATTTACACCTGGTTTCTAATGGGGTTCCCCTTCTTTCTGACCGTCCTGTTCTTCCTGACCCTCAACTTCAACTGCGAATCGCTCTACATTCCGGAACACAGGGCCATACACCCGCCACTCGACGATCGTGGCGACAGCGAAGCAGCCACGGTCATCACTCTGCCAGGGCAGGATGTGCGCCAAGCCATCGAAACCCAGATCCTGCCCGAGTTGATTCAACCCCCGCAGCGCGAGCGCCGCTGGACGCTCTACAACCTGAGCGCCCACTCCTGCATTCAGCTGTCGGTGCGGGCCATCAAGAAAGGAGAAAAGGTTGCGCTGTAGGTACAGGAACGCAAAAAAAACCCGGCCAACAATGACCGGGTTTCTCACCACATACCGACACTCAGAGCAGCGAACGGCCCTTGTTGGCGGCAATGCGCATGCGCAGTGCGTTGAGCTTGATGAAGCCTGCGGCGTCCGCCTGGTTGTAGGCGCCGCCGTCTTCCTCGAAGGTCGCGATGTTGGCGTCGAACAGCGAGTCATCCGACTTGCGGCCCACCACGGTAACATTGCCCTTGTACAGCTTCAGGCGTACGACACCGTTCACATTGGTCTGCGAAGCGTCGATCATCTGCTGCAGCATCAGACGCTCAGGGCTCCACCAGTAGCCGGTGTAGATCAGACTGGCGTACTTGGGCATCAGCTCATCCTTCAGGTGAGCGACTTCGCGGTCCAGAGTGATCGACTCGATGGCGCGGTGGGCACGCAGCATGATGGTACCGCCAGGCGTCTCGTAGCAGCCGCGCGACTTCATGCCGACGTAGCGGTTCTCGACGATGTCCAGGCGACCGATGCCGTTGGCACCACCGATGCGGTTGAGATCTGCCAGCACGGTAGCTGGGGTCTTCTCGACGCCGTCGATGGCGACGATGTCACCGTTGCGATAGGTCAGCTCGATGTAGGTGGCCTGGTCAGGCGCGTTCTCCGGAGAGACGCTCCAACGCCACATGTCTTCCTCGTGTTCGGTCCAGGTATCTTCCAGGACACCACCTTCATAGGAGATGTGCAGCAGGTTGGCGTCCATCGAGTAGGGCGACTTCTTCTTGCCGTGGCGCTCGATCGGGATACCGTGCTTCTCGGCGTAGTCCATCAGCTTCTCGCGGGACAGCAGGTCCCACTCGCGCCATGGTGCGATGACCTTGACCCCTGGCTTGAGCGCGTAGGCGCCGAGCTCGAAGCGGACCTGGTCGTTACCTTTGCCGGTGGCACCATGGGAAATGGCATCGGCGCCGGTTTCGTTGGCGATTTCGATCAGGCGCTTGGCGATCAGCGGACGAGCGATGGAAGTACCCAGCAGGTACTCACCTTCATACACGGTGTTGGCGCGGAACATCGGGAAGACGAAGTCTCGCACGAACTCTTCGCGCAGATCGTCGATGTAGATTTCCTTGACGCCCATTGCCTGCGCCTTGGCACGGGCCGGCTCGACCTCTTCGCCCTGGCCCAGGTCAGCGGTGAAGGTCACCACTTCGCAGTTGTAGGTGTCTTGCAGCCACTTGAGAATCACCGAAGTATCAAGGCCGCCGGAATACGCCAATACGACCTTTTTTACGTCCGCCATGCCATCACTCCACGGGGTTGTACGGAAAGCCGTCGATTCTACCGACCTCGGTGAAGAATTTACAGTGGGGCGACAGCTTGTGATGACAAAGCGACAGGAAATGTCGTGAGCGCGACCCGTCGCCGCACTCAGGCTTTCTTCGCGCCCGCTGGCAATGCCGGGGGCGGAGCCTGAGTCGTCGGCACCGGCGCCGCAGGCGCGTGTGCTGCAGGCTGGACCGGGGCGGTGGGCGCCGCGTCGTGAGGTTTCTCCACGGGCTTCTCGATCGGTGTGACGCGGTCGAGCTGAATGTTCACCCGACGGTTGCGCGCCCGGTTGGCGGCCGTGTTGTTCTTGGCCAAGGGATAGCGCTCACCGTGGAAGCGCACGGTGATCTGCTCGTCCGGCACGCCATGGGCCTTGAGGTACTCAGCC
Source organism: Pseudomonas wayambapalatensis (assembly GCA_014268975.2). Taxonomy (GTDB): domain Bacteria; phylum Pseudomonadota; class Gammaproteobacteria; order Pseudomonadales; family Pseudomonadaceae; genus Aquipseudomonas; species Aquipseudomonas wayambapalatensis. Next base: position 4,441,256 of record CP077096.1, read on the forward strand.
ACAGCCAACGCACGACGCCGCGAGGCATCGCGGTTGGTCAGGCGATTACCGCTGTTGTCGGAATGGCCGTCGAGTTCGATGTGATTGACCGTAGGATCGGCCTTCAGGTAGTCGAGGATCACGTCCAGACGCGCACGGGCCGCACTGTCCAGATCGAAACCGGTGCCGGGGAACGGCACCTGGGTCTGGCGAATCTGGTCATAGTTCATCGGCAGCAGTTTCGCGGCACACACTTGGTAATCGCTATAGGCCTTGGCGAAACTCACCGGCAGTACATGCACCTCCATCGGCCGCCCGCCCTCGCCGGCATAGTTGCGCACCACCGTACTGCGACCGTCCAGCAGACCATTGATCAGCCGGCTGGCCTGGCCCTGCGAAGAGCTGAACAGCACGCCATTGCGGCTCATGCGCACCGCACCCAGGTTGATGTCGCCACGCCCGGGCTGCCATGGGGCAGCGGCGGCCAGCAGCGTTGCGGAACCTGCGCCCAACGCATTGCTGTCCGAGCGCAGCTGGAAGACTGGCTGCTCGCCTGCACGACGCACGAACTCACCGCTGCCGAAGCCGTCGATCGGCTGGATCAGCCGACACTCGAACTGATCGCCCTCGACCTTCCAGGCGATGTTCTCCATGCGGGTCTGGAAGGTGAGTGCCCCAGCCGGCAGGCTGGCACACAGGCTGAACAGGAGTAGGTAACGCTGGCGCACGGGCGGCTCCACAGATTCTGACGGCTTACCTGCAGGCTATCGGACGCTCGTCGGAAAACTTGATAGCCGTGCTGCCCACTGGGTTTTCCGGTAGCATTGACGCCTGAGTTCGAACCGCCTGGAAACCCCAATGTCCGATCGCCTGACCCTCCTGCGTCCCGACGACTGGCACATCCATCTGCGCGATGGTGCTGTGCTGCAACATACCGTCGGCGACGTGGCGCGCACCTTCGCCCGCGCCATCATCATGCCCAACCTGGTTCCACCGGTACGCAACGCCACTGAAGCCGACGCCTACCGCCAGCGCATCCTCGCCGCCCGTCCGGCCGGCAGTCGCTTCGAGCCGCTGATGGTGCTGTACCTGACCGACCGTACCAGCCCCGAGGACATCCGCGCAGCCAAGGCCAGCGGCATCGTCTATGCCGCCAAGCTTTATCCGGCCGGTGCCACGACCAACTCCGACTCGGGCGTGACCAGCATCGACAACATTTTCCCGGCGATCGAGGCACTGGCCGAGACTGGCCTGCCGCTGCTGGTCCACGGTGAAGTGACGCGCTCGGAGATCGACGTGTTCGACCGCGAAAAGCGTTTCATCGACGAGCACATGCGTCGCCTGGTCGAACGCTTCCCGACACTCAAGGTGGTGTTCGAGCACATCACCACCAGCGATGCCGCGCAGTTCGTCACCGAGGCGCCAGCCCACGTCGGTGCAACCATCACCGCCCAGCACCTGCTGTACAACCGCAACCACATGCTGGTCGGCGGTATTCGCCCACACTTCTATTGCCTGCCGATCCTCAAGCGCAACACCCACCAGGTGGCATTGCTGGACGCGGCCACCAGTGGCAATCCGAAGTTCTTCCTCGGCACCGACTCGGCGCCACACGCCAAGCACGCCAAGGAAGCTGCCTGCGGCTGCGCAGGCTGCTACACCGCCTACGCGGCGATCGAGCTGTACGCCGAAGCCTTCGAACAGCGTAACGCCCTGGACAAGCTGGAAGGTTTCGCCAGCCTGCATGGCCCGGCGTTCTACGGCCTGCCGGCAAACACCGACACCATCACCCTGGTGCGCGAGGACTGGACCGCCCCGGCGAGCCTGCCGTTCGGCGACACCACCGTGGTTCCGCTGCGCGCTGGCGAAACGCTGCGCTGGCGCCTGTTGGAGGACAACGCGTGAGCGAAGACCTTTACGATGACGACCAGGACGGTCAGGTAGGCAGCAGCTCGCGCCACCCGATGGCCGAGCGCTTCCGTGGCTACCTGCCGGTGGTCGTGGACGTCGAGACCGGCGGCTTCAACAGCGCCACCGACGCGCTGCTGGAAATCGCCGCCGTCACCATCGGCATGGACGAGAAGGGCTTCCTGTTCCCGGAACACACCTACTTCTACCGTGTCGAGCCTTTCGAAGGCGCGAATATCGAAGCGGCGGCGCTGGAATTCACCGGCATCAAGCTGGACCACCCGCTGCGCATGGCCGTGAGCGAAGAAAGCGCGCTCACCGATATCTTCCGCGGCGTGCGCAAAGCGCTCAAGGCCAATGGCTGCAAGCGGGCGATCCTGGTCGGCCATAACAGCAGCTTCGACTTGGGCTTCCTCAACGCCGCGGTGGCGCGCAACGATCTCAAGCGCAACCCCTTCCACCCGTTCTCCAGCTTCGACACCGCGACGCTGGCGGGGCTGGCCTATGGTCAGACCGTACTGGCGCGGGCCTGCCAGAGTGCCGATATCGACTTCGATGGGCGCGAGGCGCATTCGGCACGTTACGACACCGAGAAGACCGCCGAGCTGTTCTGCGGGATCGTCAACCGCTGGAAAGAGATGGGCGGCTGGCGCGACTTCAACGACTGAGTCGAAATCCTGGGGCGCGCAGCGCTCCAGGATGCCAGACACAAAAAAACCGGCCACATGGGCCGGTTTTTTTACGCGTGGCGATTACAGCTTGCCAGCGTTCTCGCTCAGGTAGGCCGCAACACCTTCCGGCGAAGCGTTCATACCCTTGTCGCCTTTCTTCCAGTTGGCCGGGCAGACTTCGCCGTGCTCTTCGTGGAATTGCAGGGCGTCAACCAGACGCAGCAGCTCGTCCATGTTACGGCCCAGTGGCAGGTCGTTGACGATCTGCGAACGAACAACGCCGTTCTTGTCGATCAGGAAGGCACCACGGAAGGCTACGCCGCCTTCGGACTCGACGTCGTAGGCCTTGCAGATTTCGTGGGTGATGTCGGCCGCCAGGGTGTACTTGACCTGACCGATACCGCCGTTGTTGACCGGGGTGTTACGCCAGGCGTTGTGGGTGAAGTGCGAGTCGATCGACACGCCGATCACTTCCACGCCACGGGCTTCGAAGTCAGGAATGCGGTTGTCCAGGGCGATCAGCTCGGACGGGCAGACGAAGGTGAAGTCCAGTGGGTAGAAGAACACCAGGCCGTACTTGCCCTTGATGGCCGAAGCCAGGTTGAAGCTGTCGACGATCTCGCCGTTGCCCAGCACGGCTGGAACGGTGAAGTCCGGGGCTTGTTTACCAACGAGCACGCTCATTCGTTATCTCCTGATGATGGTGAAAAACCGTTGCCCGGGCGAGGCTGGCACGCCCGGCATCCAACAAAGGCCGACCATCATACACGGCTTATCGTGACAGGCCGAATCGAACCACCGGTCGCGGGAAGATGAAGCTTTCTTCAAGTGCTTTGACAAGCATTCTCATTACCATTAAGCTCCACCCCATCGACTCAACCAGCGATGGTCTGACCTTATGTATGTATGTCTCTGCGTCGGCGTAACCGATGGACAGATCCGTGATGCGATCTACGAAGGATGCTGCAGCTACAAGGAAGTCCGTGCCGCCACCAACGTCGCCAGCCAGTGCGGCAAGTGTGCGTGCCTCGCCAAGCAGGTGGTCCGTGAAACATTGACAGACCTTCAGCTCAGTCAAACGGCCGCCCTGCCTTATCCGGTAGAATTTAACGCCGCCTGAAACACCCCGATTTTGAAGAACCGGACCTCGTGTCCGGTTTTTTTATGCCTGTAATTCAATAAGTTAGCCTTCGAACGCGGTTCACAAACATTCTTATTCCTATTAATTTTCACTTATTATTCAAGAACTTAGGTTTGACACGCGAAGTTGTCGGGCTCAAACTTCCTGCATTGGCACACTTCTACAGGGCAGGAACCCGATCATGAAAGGCGACGTAAGCGTCATCCAGCATCTCAACAAGATCCTCGGAAACGAGCTGGTCGCGATCAACCAGTACTTCCTGCACGCACGCATGTACGAAGATTGGGGCCTGAACAAGCTCGGCAAGCACGAGTACAAGGAATCCATCGACGAGATGAAGCACGCTGACAAGCTGATCAAGCGTATTCTCTTCCTCGAAGGCATCCCCAACGTCCAGGACCTGGGCAAGCTGCTGATCGGCGAGCACACCAAGGAAATGCTCGAGTGCGACCTGAAGATCGAGCAGAAAGGCCTGGTTGACCTGAAAGCCGCCATCGCGCACTGCGAAACGGTCGGCGACTTCGGCTCCCGCGAATTGCTCGAAGACATCCTCGAGTCCGAGGAAGAGCACATCGACTGGCTGGAAACCCAGCTGGGCCTGATCGACAAGATCGGCATCGAGAACTACCTGCAGTCGCAGATGGGCGAAGAATAAGCCTCCCTGGATAGCACCCATGAAAAAGCCCCGCCTAGGCGGGGCTTTTTCATGCCGGCGGTAAACCTGGATCAGGCCTCGGAAGCCTTGGCCTTGGCGGCTGCTTCCTTGATCAGGGTCTGCAGCTCACCCTTCTCGAACATCTCCAGCATGATGTCGCTGCCCCCCACCAGCTCACCACCTACCCACAGCTGAGGGAAGGTTGGCCAGTTGGCATACTTGGGCAGGTTGGCGCGGATTTCCGGGTTCTGCAGGATGTCGACGTAGGCGAATTTCTCGCCACAACCCATCACAGCCTGCGAAGCACGGGCCGAGAAGCCGCACTGCGGGGCATTCGGCGAGCCTTTCATGTAAAGCAGAATGGTGTTGTTGGCAATCTGCTCTTTGATTGTTTCGATGATATCCATGGAGCACCTCGGCTGAACTTTCCGACACGGTCGTCGGCACGGTGACGCATTGTATCGGAAAGCCGAGTGTCGTGCTCGGTAATGGATCTGGGGCGTCAAGCCGCCCCATTTCGCAATCAGGCCGCCTCCACCTGCACCGGTACTCCATTGAGCGCGGCATTGCCCGACAACGCATCGCGCAGCCGTTCATCGGTCAGGTCATTGGCACTCACCCCCGGCTGTGCGTGGGCAATCTGCAAGCGAACACCCTGGCGACCATGCCCGTAGCCATGCGGCAGGCTGACCACCCCGGGCATCACCTCTTCACTGGCCAGAACCTGCACCTCCAGGCTACCAGTACGCGAGCGAACCCTTACCCATTGCCCGTCCTCGAGCTGGCGCTGCTGCAAGTCCTGCGGATGCATCAGCAATTGGTGCCGTGGCTTGCCTTTGACCAGGCGATGGAAGTTGTGCATCCAGGAATTGTTGCTGCGCACATGCCGACGGCCAATCAGCAACAACTGGTCGTGCGCCATCGGCACCTGCCGCGCCAAGCGCTGGAGATCGTCGAGCAGAACCTGTGGCGCGGCCTGCACAACCTGACCTGGGGTACGCAGCCGAGCAGCAAGATTGGGTTGCAACGGCCCCAGGTCGAGTCCATGAGGGTAGGCGTCCAGCGCCTGCAACGACAACCCCCATGGCGACGCCTCGCCGCGCGGGCCTTTGCGCAGCGCCAGGTCGATCATCTGCGCCGGAGGCAGGGTCGGCTTCAACTCGAGCGCCGCACGCTCGGCGAACGCCCGCGCCAGCCCGACAAAGATCTCCCAATCATGTAGCGCCCCCTCTGGCTTGGCCAGGATCGCTCGGTTGAAACGGGTGACGTTGCGCACTGCCAGCAGGTTGAAAGTGCTGTCGTAGTGATCGTTTTCCAGCGCCGACGTGGAAGGCAGGATCAGGTCGGCGTGGCGCGTGGTTTCATTGATGTACAGGTCGATGCTGAGCATGAACTCAAGGCCCGCCAGCGCCCCGTCGAGCTGGCGGCCGTTGGGCGTGGACAACACCGGGTTGCCTGCGACGGTCACCAGCGCCCTCACCTGACCTTCGCCGGGTGTCAGCACTTCCTCGGCCAACGCCGCAACTGGCAGCTCCCCGCCGTACTCCGGCAGGCCAGAGACCCGGCTCTGCCACTGGTTGAAGTGACCGCCCGAGGTACTGGCGACCAGGTCAACCGCAGGCTCGGTGCACAGTGCACCACCTTGGCGATCGAGGTTGCCGGTGACCAGATTGATCAGTTGCACCAGCCAATGGCAGAGCGTGCCGAAGGTCTGGGTGGAGACACCCATGCGCCCGTAGCACACGGCACTGCCGGCCGCAGCGAAATCGCGCGCCAGCTGGCGAATCTGCCCGGCCTCGATGCCGCACAGCGGGCTCATGGCTTGCGCCGTGAAGGGCGAGATCGCCTCGCGCACCTGCTCGAGCCCATCGATCGGCAGATGCGAGCCGCGCGCCAGGTTTTCACTGAACAAGGTGTTGAGCAGGCCACACAGCAACGCCGCATCACCGCCAGGACGGATGAACAGGTGCTGATCGGCCATCGCCGCCGTTTCACTGCGTCGGGGGTCGATCACCACCAGCCGCCCGCCGCGGGCACGCAGCGCCTTCAAGCGTTTTTCCACGTCCGGCACGGTCATGATGCTGCCATTGGACGCCAATGGGTTGCCGCCGAGGATGAGCATGAAATCGGTGTGGTCGATATCGGGGATCGGCAGCAGCAGGCCATGGCCATACATCAGGTGGCTGGTCAGGTGCTGGGGCAACTGGTCGACGGAGGTGGCGGAAAACCGGTTGCGCGTCTTGAGCAGCCCCAGAAAGTAGTTGCTGTGAGTCATCAGGCCGTAATTGTGCACGCTGGGATTGCCCTGGTAGACCGCCACGGCGTTGCGCCCATGCGCCTGCTGGATGCTCCACAAGCGTTCGGCAGCCAGCGCAAATGCCTCATCCCAGGCGATTGGCTCCCAGCGCTCCCCCACGCGCCGATGAGGCTGGCGCAAGCGGTCAGGGTCTTCCTGGATGTCCTGCAGCGCCACCGCCTTGGGACAGATGTGTCCTCGGCTGAATGGGTCCTGCGGATCGCCCTTGATCGCGCTGATCGACGCCCGCCCATCGGGCGCATGGCTGACTTCGATATTGAGGCCGCAGATGGCCTCGCACAGGTGACAGGCACGGTGATGCAGGGTCTTGGTCATGGCCGCCTCTGCCTTGTTGTTCTGGAAGCTCCGACTATGCCCCCGGCCGATCACCGATGCCACGCCGCTTAGTCGTGTGAATCGGACGTCATCAGGCACACGATTCGCGACACGGCGTTTGCCAAAGCCCTGCCAAGCCGTGTACAACCCCCTGTAGAAAATAAAAAACAGACCTTCCACAAGGGTTTACGACACCCTTTGAAACAGCCCCGCTGTTTCCCCTCTTGGTTTCAGGCGACATTTAATTATAGTATTGCGCCTTTCCCTATTCCGTCCGCCCCGTGCGGCTTACGCCGCAGGTCACTCCCGTTGTCAAAAAAAACCATACGGTCGACCTGCAAACCGTTGCAGATAAGGTAGTCAATCATGAGCACCAGGCACTTTCTCTCCCTGCTGGATTTCACCGCTGACGAATTGCTCGGCGTGATCCGTCGAGGCATCGAGCTGAAGGACCTGCGCAAGCGAGGCGTGCTCTTCGAACCCCTGAAAAACCGCGTGCTGGGCATGATCTTCGAGAAGTCATCGACCCGCACCCGCGTATCGTTCGAAGCGGGCATGATCCAGCTCGGCGGCCAGGCGATCTTCCTGTCCCCGCGCGACACGCAACTGGGTCGCGGCGAGCCGATCAGCGACAGCGCCATCGTTCTCTCGAGCATGGTCGACGCGGTGATGATCCGCACCCATGCCCACAGCACCCTGACCGAATTCGCCGCGCATTCGAAGGTGCCGTTGATCAATGGCCTGTCCGACGAATCGCACCCCTGCCAACTGCTGGCCGACATGCAGACCTTCGTCGAACACCGTGGCTCGATCCAGGGCAAGACCGTGGCCTGGATCGGCGATGGCTTCAACATGTGCAACTCCTACATCGAGGCGGCCCGCCAGTTCGATTTCCAGCTGCACATTGCCTGCCCGGAGGGCTACGAGCCCGATCCACGCTTCCTCGAGCTCGGTGGCGAACGCGTACGGATCATCCGTGATCCGAAGGAAGCGGTACGCGGCGCGCACCTGGTGACCACGGATGTCTGGACTTCCATGGGTCAGGAAGAGGAAACTGCACGGCGCCTGGCGCATTTCGCGCCGTACCAGGTCACCCGCGAACTGCTCGACCTGGCGGCACCCGACGCCCTGTTCATGCACTGCCTGCCCGCCCACCGCGGTGAGGAAATCAGCCAGGATCTGCTCGACGACCCACGTTCGGTCGCCTGGGACCAGGCCGAGAACCGCCTGCATGCACAGAAGGCCCTTCTTGAATTCCTTGTAGAACCGGCTTACCACCACGCATGAGTCAACCCCTGCTGCTCAACCTGCGCAACCTCGCCTGTGGCTATGGCGAGCAGCGCATCGTCCAGAACCTCAACCTGCACCTGAACGCAGGCGACATTGGTTGCCTGCTGGGCTCTTCGGGTTGCGGCAAAACCACCACCCTGCGCGCCATCGCCGGCTTCGAGCCGGTGCATGACGGCGAGATCCAGCTGGCCGGGGACGTCATCTCCCGCGCAGGCTTCACCCTCGCCCCCGAAAAACGCCGGATCGGCATGGTGTTCCAGGACTACGCGCTGTTCCCACACCTGACCGTGGCACAGAACATTGCCTTCGGCATCGGCAAGCATCCACGCCAAGGCGAAGTGGTCGAGGAAATGCTCGAGCTGGTCAAGCTCGGCGGTCTGGGTGCACGCTACCCCCATGAACTTTCCGGCGGCCAGCAGCAGCGTGTCGCCCTGGCCCGCGCGCTGGCGCCAGAGCCGCAATTGCTGCTGCTCGACGAACCGTTCTCCAACCTCGACGTGGAACTGCGCCGACGCCTGAGCCACGAGGTGCGCGACATTCTCAAGAGCCGCGGCACCAGCGCAATTCTGGTCACCCACGACCAGGAAGAAGCCTTCGCCGTCAGCGATCATGTCGGCGTGTTCAAGGAAGGTCGCCTGGAACAATGGGATACGCCCTACAACCTCTATCACGAGCCACAGACGCCGTTCGTGGCCAGCTTCATCGGCCAGGGCTACTTCATCCGCGGCCAGATGAGCAGCCCGGAATCGGTGAACACCGAGCTCGGTGAACTGCGCGGCAATCGTGCCTACCTGATGCCGGTGGGCAGTTCGGTGGATGTCCTGCTGCGTCCGGACGACATCGTGCACGCACCAGACAGCACGCTGCGCGCGCGCATCAATGGCAAGAGCTTCCTGGGCGCCTCGACGCTCTATCGCCTGGAATTGCCCACCGGTAGCCAGCTGGAGGCGATTTTCCCCAGTCATGTCGATCACCAGGTCGGCCAGGACGTAGGCATCGCCGTAGCGGCTGACCATCTGGTGCTGTTCGCCGTACCGGGAAGTGTCGCGGCGCAGTTGCAGATACAGGAAAACGGCGTGCGCCGCTACAGCTCGGCGACCTGAAGCCGCCTTCCTGCAGGCCTTCAGCCCCTGCCGATCCCGGCAAACGTGCCCTGGGTATGCTCGGCCAGCACCGCGGCTGCCAGCTCCACCTCGAGCCCGCGCCGTCCGGCGCTGACATGAATGCTGGCGAACTGCTGCGCCGACTCATCGATGAAGGTGCGCAGGCGCTTCTTCTGCCCTAAAGGGCTGATGCCTCCGACCAGATAACCCGTGGCCCGCTGGGCCGCGGCAGGGTCGGCCATCTCGCACTTCTTTACCCCCGCAGCCTGGGCGAGCGCCTTGAGATCGAGCGTGCCGATCACCGGCACCACTGCCACCAGCAACTCACCTTTCTCGCTGCTGGCCAGCAGCGTCTTGAACACCTGCTGCGGATCGAGCCCGAGCTTCTCGGCGGCTTCCAGGCCATAGGAGGCGGATTTGGGGTCGTGTTCGTAGCTGAGCACGCGATGTTCGGCGCGCGCCTTCTTCAGCAGGTCGAGTGCGGGGGTCATGTACAGCTCCAGTCAATGACAGCTTGCCGGCTACTTTAGGGCAAATCCCGGGGGCCAGCCAGCGGACTTCGGGGCGTGCACCGGACCTGTGCAGGCAGGTTCATGTTCGTGGGTCAGAATGTGGCCGACCGTTCACTTTCGACCTTTGACATCAGCGTTTCTTGTCTATATTTTTTCGTTTATGAAGAAAATACGCACATAAATAGTGCACACCCGTACACTCGCCGGTCGTTCATGGGGATGGACAACCGGCGTCTACACCCGAGCGCCCAGCGCCTCACAACAACAAGAACCGAAGGTCCTACATGACGACAGCTCTACGACAACCAACGCTTTCCGGCCAGTGCATGGCCGAGTTCCTGGGTACAGCATTGCTCATCTTCTTCGGTACCGGTTGCGTGGCCGCGCTCAAGGTCGCTGGTGCCAGCTTCGGACTCTGGGAAATCAGCATCATCTGGGGTGTCGGCGTCAGCATGGCGATCTACCTCAGCGCTGGCGTTTCCGGTGCGCACCTGAACCCGGCCGTCAGCATCGCGCTGGCCCTGTTCGCCGGTTTCGACAGGCGCAAACTGCCTTTCTATATACTCGCCCAGGTCTGCGGCGCGTTTTGTGGTGCGGCATTGGTCTACACCCTGTACAGCACGCTGTTCTTCGATTTCGAACAGGCGCACAGCATGGTCAGGGGCAGCCAGGCCAGTCTCGAGCTGGCGTCGGTGTTTTCCACCTATGCGCATCCGTCGCTGTCCATCGGCCAGGCGTTCTTGGTTGAAGTGGTGATCACTGCCATTCTCATGGCCGTGATCATGGCGCTGACCGATGACAACAACGGCCTGCCGCGTGGCGCCACCGCACCGCTGCTGATCGGCCTGCTGATCGCGGTGATCGGCAGCGCCATGGGGCCGCTCACCGGCTTCGCGATGAACCCGGCACGGGATTTCGGGCCCAAACTCATGACATTCCTGACGGGTTGGGGCGAAATTGCCTTCACGGGTGGACGGGACATTCCCTACTTCCTGGTTCCGGTGTTCGCACCGATCATCGGCGCGTGCCTGGGGGCTGCGGGCTATCGCGTCCTGATTGCCCGCAACCTGCCGACGGCCGACGCCACGAACCCACAGACAGATGCTGCTACCCAGGGCGATACTCAAACTTCCTGAGACCGGCGCTGCGCGATCTCGCCCACCCTCCCCGACTCACTCCCTTTTCGTGCAAGGCAACGACCATGACAGACACCCAGAATAAGAACTACATCATCGCCCTGGACCAGGGCACCACCAGTTCGCGGGCGATCATCTTCGACCGCGACGCCAATGTGGTCGGCACCTCCCAGCGCGAGTTCGCCCAACACTATCCGCAAGCTGGCTGGGTCGAACACGACCCGATGGAGATCTTCGCCACGCAGAGCGCGACCATGGTCGAGGCCCTGGCGCAGGCAGGCCTGAGCCACGCCCAGGTGGCAGCGATCGGCATCACCAACCAGCGCGAAACCACCGTGGTGTGGGACAAGGAAACCGGTCGCCCGGTATACAACGCCATCGTCTGGCAGTGCCGCCGCAGCACCGAGATCTGTGCCCAGCTCAAGCGTGACGGCCACGAGCAGTACATCCGCGAAACCACCGGCCTGGTCACCGACCCATACTTCTCCGGCACCAAGCTCAAGTGGATCCTCGACAACGTCGAAGGCGCCCGCGAACGTGCCGAACGGGGCGAACTGCTGTTCGGCACCGTCGACAGCTGGCTGATCTGGAAATTCTCCGGCGGCAAGGTGCACGTCACCGACTACACCAACGCCTCACGCACGCTGATGTTCAACATTCACACCCTGCAATGGGATGACAAGCTGCTGGACATCCTCGGCATCCCGCGGCAGATGCTGCCCCAGGTGCGCCCGTCCTCGGAGGTCTACGGCCACACCAAGAGCGGTATCGCCATCGCCGGTATCGCCGGCGACCAGCAGTCGGCGCTGTTCGGCCAGATGTGCGTGGAGCCGGGCCAGGCCAAGAATACCTATGGCACCGGCTGCTTCCTGCTGATGAACACCGGCGACAAGGCCGTCACCTCGTCCCATGGCCTGCTCACCACCATCGCCTGCGGCCCTCGTGGCGAAGTGGCCTACGCCCTCGAAGGCGCAGTGTTCAACGGTGGCTCCACGGTCCAGTGGCTGCGCGACGAGCTGAAGATCGTCAACGACGCGCTCGACACCGAGTACTTCGCCAGCAAGGTGAAGGACAGCAACGGCGTCTACCTGGTGCCTGCCTTCACCGGCCTCGGCGCCCCCTACTGGGATCCGTACGCCCGCGGCGCGCTGTTCGGCCTGACCCGTGGCGTCAAGGTCGACCACATCATCCGTGCCGCCCTGGAGTCGATCGCCTACCAGACCCGCGACGTGCTCGACGCCATGCAGCACGACTGCGGCCAGCGCCTCTCGGAGCTGCGCGTGGACGGTGGCGCGGTGGCCAACAACTTCCTCATGCAGTTCCAGGCCGACATCCTCGGCACCTGCGTGGAGCGTCCGAAAATGCGCGAAACCACCGCCCTCGGCGCCGCCTACCTGGCAGGCCTGGCCTGTGGCTTCTGGAGCAGCCTCGACGAGTTGCGCGACAAGGCGATCATCGAACGCGAGTTCAGCCCGCAACTGGATGACGCGCAGAAAGAAAAGTTGTACGCGGGCTGGAAGAAAGCCATCGAGCGCACCCGCGACTGGGAAGATCACGAAGGCTGACGTCAGCCTCTCACTCGATCCGTTCAGGAACGGCCTTGCACGCCCGATTGCGGCGCAAGGCCGCTTCCACAGAAGTACCAGCACAGGCTAGCGACAACAGTCTACTGGTCGTCATCCCCTTCCTACGGCATCATTGCAGCATTTGTCCGGCAGCCCCAAAGGACCGCCCATGAATCTGCCCCCTCGCCAACAACAAATCCTCGAACTGGTGCGCGAACGCGGCTACGTCAGTATCGAGGAAATGGCGCAGTTGTTCGTCGTCACGCCCCAGACCATCCGTCGCGACATCAACCAGCTCGCTGAGGTCAACCTGCTGCGCCGCTATCACGGTGGTGCCGCCTATGACTCGAGCGTGGAGAACACCGCCTACGCCATGCGCGCCGACCAGATGCGCGACGAGAAACAACGCATCGCCGAGGCCGTCGCACGGCAGATCCCCGATCACGCCTCGCTGTTCATCAATATCGGCACCACCACCGAATCCATCGCCCGCGCCCTGCTCAACCACAGCCACCTGAAGATCATCACCAACAACCTGCACGTGGCGGCGATCCTCGGTGCCAAGGACGACTTCGAAGTCCTGGTGGCAGGCGGTACGGTTCGCCGTGACGGCGGCGTGGTGGGTCAGGCCAGCGTCGACTTCATCAGCCAGTTCAAGGTCGATTTCGCCCTGGTCGGCATCAGTGGCATCGACGAAGACGGCAGCCTGCTGGACTTCGACTACCAGGAAGTACGGGTATCCCAGGCCATCATCGCCAATGCCCGGCAGGTCATCCTTGCTGCCGACTCCAGCAAGTTCGGGCGCAACGCCATGGTGCGCCTGGGCTCGATCAACCTGATCGACTGCCTGGTGACCGACCAGCATCCCACTCCCACGCTCACGCAACTGCTGAACCAGTACAAGATCCGCCTGGAAGTGGTCTGAGCGCGCACCTCTGCACCTCGCCGGTGGTGATCCGCCGGTGAGACAGCGCCATGGAATGTTCACTAATGTTCACTTTATTGCCATCTGATCAGTATTTTCTATGATCAGCGACTGGCGATGGCCTTTTTGTTGCGCTACTATTTTCGGAAACGAACATAGATGTTCACATTCGCTGTGAACCGCTCCCAGGAGGCCTTGCCCGTGTCCCAGCCCGTCCAGCCCCAGCCGCCCCTCGCCGACTGCTATGACCTCGCCGTGATCGGCGGTGGCATCAATGGCGTCGGTATCGCCGCCGATGCTGCTGGGCGCGGCCTGAAGGTCTTCCTGTGCGAGAAGGACGACCTGGCCCAGCACACCTCCTCGGCGAGCAGCAAGCTCATCCATGGTGGCCTGCGCTACCTGGAACACTACGAATTCCGCCTGGTACGTGAAGCCCTGGCCGAGCGGGAAGTGCTGCTGGCCAAGGCGCCGCACATCGTCAAACCCATGCGCTTCGTGTTGCCACACCGTCCGCACCTGCGTCCGGCCTGGATGATTCGCGCCGGCCTGTTCCTCTACGATCATCTGGGCAAGCGCAAACGCCTGGGCGCCTCGCGCAGCCTGCGTTTTGGTGCCGGATATCCGCTCAAGCCCACGATCACCCGCGGTTTCGAATATGCCGATTGCGCAGTCGATGACGCTCGCCTGGTGGTACTCAACGCCATGGCTGCCCGCGAAAAAGGTGCCCACCTGCACACCCGTACCCGCTGCTTGCGCGCCGAACGTGTCGATGGCCTGTGGCAGGTTGAGCTGCAGCATGCCGACGGTAGCCTGCAGACCATCCGCGCCCGCGCCCTGGTCAACGCCGCCGGCCCTTGGGTGGCAAACTTCATCAAGGACGACCTCAAGCTCGACGCGCCCTACGGCATCCGCCTGATCCAGGGCAGCCATCTCATCGTGCCGCGGCTGTACGAAGGCGAACACGCCTACATCCTGCAGAACGAAGACCAGCGCATCGTCTTCTGCATCCCTTATCTGGACCGCTTCACCCTGATCGGCACTACCGACCGTGAATACAGCGGCGACCCGGCCAAGGTGGCGATCACCGACGCGGAAACCGACTACCTGCTCAAGGTGGTCAACGAACATTTCAATCATCAATTGTCACGCGCCGACATCCAGCACACCTACTCCGGCGTACGCCCGCTGTGCAACGACGAGTCGGACAACCCCTCGGCCGTTACCCGCGACTACACACTGGCGTTGTCCGCCAGCGAGGGGCAGGCGCCCCTGCTTTCGGTGTTCGGCGGCAAGCTGACCACCTACCGCAAGCTGGCAGAGTCGGCCATGGCCGAACTCAAGCCCTTCTTCTCCCAGATGCGCGGCAGCTGGACTGCCAGTGCGCCATTGCCAGGCGGCGAAGGCATGACCAGCGTGCAGGCCCTGGTCGATGCCGTTCTGGCGCGCCACGGCTGGCTGCCGGTGGACATCGCCAAGCGCTGGGTACTGACTTACGGCAGTCGGGTCTGGCGTCTGCTCGAAGGTGTACAAGGGCCGGACGATCTTGGTCAGTCGATCGGTGGCGGCTTGTTCAGCCGCGAGGTGGACTACCTGTGCGCCGCGGAATGGGCCGTCAGCGTGGACGATATTCTTTGGCGTCGCACCAAACTGGGCCTGTTCACCAGTGCTGCCGAGCAACAGGCTCTGGCCGACTACCTGCAGCAGGCCGCCTCGAACCGGGCCCGGGTCCGCGCGGCCTGAGTCCATCGACGGGTTGGCGCCGCGCCAGCCCGTCCCTGTTTCTACACACGAGCAAACGCCTCTTCGGCCAGTTCGCGCAGCAGCTTGGCCCTGCTGCGCAGATCGAACGTCCATTCATCGATCGCCCCCTTGCCTACGTAAGCCTCCAGATCGGCCAAGCGCGTATGAAAGCGCTCTACTACCTCGCCGAACCTGTCGTTGTAATGATGTCGCGCATAGGCTTCCCAGACCGGACGCTGCGATAGGGAATCAGCGAGCGACTGGGTGTTCTCGGCCGCCAGGACCTCCCGTCGGGCCCGCAACAAGTCGCTGGTGTTGACGTTGGCGAAACTCTGGTAATGCATCGTCTCGGGTTCGATCGGCAGGTCCAGGGCGTAAGCCAGTTTGAGCCGGTAGAAAAGACGAATCTCCACCTCATCCACCAACGCCCCCGCCTCGTTACGCAGCGGCACCAGGGCATCGACGAAGGCCACCCGCTGCAGCGCCTCCCTCGCTGCCGAAGCCCCAATGCCAACGGCTACGCCGACCGCGATGTTTTCAGCCACACCGAAGAGGTGATCCAGCGCACCTTGCCGATCACCGACGCTCCAATCCAGATAGCCCTCGTACACTTCATCGGCAATCTGCAGGGCCCCCACCACCAGCATGGCCTGCCCGAGCAGCGGGACGAACAGCCCGGCCAGGTTCAGTACATCGAGCCCCAGGCCGAGGTAGGCATCCAGACGCTCGCGCCGATCCTCCTCATCTTCATCGCCGGTGGGCACCGCCAGTACCCGCGCGTCGTCGAAGAGCTTGGCGATGTGCAATTCACGCAAGTAGGCGAACAGCTTTCCGTCGATGGCCTGATGGCGTCCATCCAGCGCCAACGTTTCACCTGTGCCCAGCGCCCGGTTCAACTCGAGGAGGCGGGAGAAGAAACGAGGTCGATCACGCTCACTGACAAAACGGGAAAAGAACGTGCGATAGGATTTGTCAGTCAACTTCTCGGCCAACGCCTGGTACAGCGCGGCCCATGAAGGGTATCGCGCCACTGGCTGCCGCGCATCGCCTGGTAGCCAGGCGATCACCCCGCGCACCGCGGCGTCTGGACTGGCGCGCACCTCCAGCGTGACCACACCACGGATGCACTTGCCCAGCAGGTACAACTGGCGTGGAATCACCGACGACGAGACCGGCGGAACGATCGGCCTGGGCGCGATCAACGGCAACAGTTCCAGATAGCTCTGCTCGTCCAGCTCGCCCTTGAGCACGGCCACGCGCACCGCGACCTCCAGGTGCGCGGCCAGACTCTCTTCGAACAGACCATGCACCTTGGCTGGCGAATCCGACGGGCGCAGTTGCTGCGCCAACACGGCTTGGTACGCCTTGCCCAGGTCAAGCGTGCGATACAGCCCGGCAAACGCTTCGAAGCCCATTCCCAGATGCTTGCCGGTGGCATCGATCAGTTGCCCCGTGCGCCCGGGTGCCGGCTTGGTTTCGGTGACGTGGTAGTTGTGCAGTGCCGCAGCCAGCAGCGTCTGCCGGGAAACATGGGTGAAGGTCGGCGCAGGCAGGGCCGCCGAGATGCTGGGCGTGACGATGCGCTGGCGAATTTTCACGGTGCTGTACCTGACATCCGGCCGTGCAATCGCGCGCCTGCGCAGCGCAGCGTCGATCAAGCGCTCGGCGAAGGCATCCAGAGACGGGATGGCATCGAGTATGGGCTTCAGGGCTTCGTTGGCCTTGGCCTGGCGGGTCATCGCCGCCTGCAGGGCCCTGAGGCGGTCGAGGGAGGCACCGGTCAACCAGGCAGGCAGGCGAGAGGCAATCAGGCTATCGATGGACTCGGGGTGGGGGGCGTAGGTCATGGCGCGCGCCCATCCATTCGGATTTCCGAACGACACCAGCCCAGCCATTCGGAAAACCGCACGCCTTCCCTTGGAAATAATTCGTCAGAAAAGATTAATTTCCAGAAAATTCGCGGCGTTATGATGAATATGGGGGCTTGGCACGAGTCATGCTCTACACTTGGTAGCCGAACGCACACCGCTTCTTGTTGTGTTCGTTGAACGAAGAGTCCGCCAACGGCTCCATAAAAAAAACAAACGTCGAGGAAAATTTGATGCGTATCGTTCGTCAATTGCTGGGCGCTGCAATCGCCGCCGCCGTTATCGCTTCGCCGGTCATGGCCGAAGAACTGACCGGCACCCTGAAGAAGATCAAGGACTCCGGCACCATCACCCTGGGCCACCGTGACTCCTCCATTCCGTTCTCCTACCTGGCTGGCAGCACTGAGCCCGTGGGCTACTCCCACGACGTCCAGCTGGCTGTGGTCGAGGCCCTGAAAAAGCAACTGGGCACCGACATCAAGGTCAAGTACAACCTCGTCACCTCCCAGACCCGCATCCCGCTGGTGCAGAACGGCACCGTCGACCTTGAGTGCGGCTCCACCACCAACAACGTCGAGCGCCAGCAGCAAGTCGGCTTCTCGGTCGGCATCTTCGAAGTCGGCACCCGCCTGCTGACCAAGGTCAAGGACGGTCAGCCCTCCTACAAAGACTTCCCGGACCTGGCTGGCAAGAACGTCGTGACCACCGCCGGCACCACCTCCGAGCGCCTGCTCAAGGCCATGAACGCCGACAAGCAGATGAAGATGAACGTGATTTCCGCCAAGGACCACGGTGAAGCCTTCAACATGCTCGAAAGCGGCCGCGCCGTAGCCTTCATGATGGACGACGCCCTGCTGGCCGGCGAAATGGCCAAGGCCAAGAAACCGACCGACTGGGTCATCACCGGCACCCCGCAATCCTACGAAATCTACGGCTGCATGGTCCGTAAGGACGATGCGCAGTTCAAGAAAGCGGTCGATGACGCCATCATCGCCTACTACAAGTCGGGCGCAGTGCAGAAGAGCTACGACAAGTGGTTCCAGCAGCCAATCCCACCGAAAGGCCTGAACCTGCAGTTCCCGATGAGCGATGAGCTGAAGAAACTGATCGCAGAGCCTACCGACAAGGCTGCGGACGACAAACAGTCCTGATCCCCTGCTGAAATGGCCCGTGTGCTCCGACGAGCACGAATCGAACCGACGGGCCACGCATAAGTGTCTAACCTTTACTTCCGAGGGCGCCCGCGCCCTTGGAAGTTCAAAGGTGCCCGTGAAACAACCGTCTGAGGGGAAATCCCGATGAATTACAACTGGGACTGGGGCGTGTTCTTCAAGTCCACCGGCGTGGGCAGCGAAGTCTATCTGGACTGGTACATCACCGGCCTGGGCTGGACCATCGCCATCGCCATCTCTGCCTGGATCATCGCCTTGCTGCTGGGATCGCTGCTTGGCGTCATGCGCACCGTGCCGAACCGCCTGGTTTCGGGCATCGCCACTGCCTACGTGGAACTGTTCCGCAACGTACCGCTGCTGGTGCAGCTGTTCATCTGGTACTTCCTGGTACCGGACCTGCTTCCGGAGGGCCTGCAGGAGTGGTTCAAGCAGGACCTCAACCCGACCACCTCGGCATTGATCAGCGTGATCATCTGCCTTGGCCTGTTTACCGCCGCGCGTGTCTGTGAACAAGTGCGCACCGGTATCCAGGCCCTGCCCCGCGGACAGGAGTCTGCCGGGCGCGCGATGGGCTTCAGCCTTCCGCAGATCTACATGAACGTGCTGCTGCCGCAGGCCTTTCGGATCATCATTCCGCCGCTCACCTCCGAATTCCTGAACGTGTTCAAGAACTCCTCGGTGGCGTCGCTGATCGGCCTGATGGAGCTGCTGGCCCAGACCAAGCAGACCGCCGAATTCTCCGCCAACCTGTTCGAGGCCTTCACCCTGGCCACGCTGATCTACTTCACCCTGAACATGGGCCTGATGCTGCTGATGCGCATGGTCGAGAAGAAAGTCGCCGTGCCTGGCCTGATTTCCGTGGGAGGTAAATAATGGACATGGATTTCAGCGAAATCATCCCTGCCCTGCCCGCCTTGTGGGACGGCATGGTCATGACCTTGCAACTGATGGTCATGGGTGTGGTCGGTGGTATCGCGCTGGGGACCGTCCTGGCGCTGATGCGGTTGTCGTCGAGCAAGCTGCTGGCCAATATCGCCGGCGCCTACGTCAACTACTTCCGCTCCATCCCGCTGCTGCTGGTGATCACCTGGTTCTACCTGGCCGTGCCCTTCGTGCTGCGCTGGATTACCGGCGAAGACACCCCGATCGGCGCGTTCACCTCCTGCGTCGTGGCCTTCATGATGTTCGAGGCAGCCTACTTCTGCGAAATCGTGCGTGCCGGCGTGCAGTCGATCTCCAAGGGCCAGATGGGCGCCGCGCAGGCACTGGGCATGACCTACGGCCAGTGCATGCGCCTGATCATCCTGCCCCAGGCGTTCCGCAAGATGACCCCGCTGCTGCTGCAGCAGAGCATCATCCTGTTCCAGGACACCTCGCTGGTCTACACCGTGGGCCTGGTGGACTTCCTCAACTCGGCACGCGCCAACGGCGACATCATCGGACGCTCCCACGAGTTCCTGATCTTCGCCGGCGTCGTGTACTTCATTATCAGTTTCTCCGCTTCCTGGTTGGTCAAGCGTCTGCAAAAAAGGATCGCCGTATGATTTCCATCAAGAATGTCAACAAGTGGTACGGGGACTTCCAGGTGCTGACCGACTGCACCACCGAGGTCAAGAAAGGTGAAGTGGTGGTGGTCTGCGGCCCGTCCGGCTCGGGCAAATCCACCCTGATCAAGTGCGTCAACGCGCTGGAGCCGTTCCAGAAGGGCGACATCGTGGTCGACGGCACCTCGATCGCCGATCCGAAGACCAACCTGCCCAAACTGCGTTCGCGGGTGGGCATGGTGTTCCAGCACTTCGAGCTGTTCCCCCACCTGTCGATCACCGAGAACCTGACCATCGCCCAGCGCAAGGTGCTCGGCCGCAGCGAGGCGGAGGCCACCAAGAAAGGCCTGGCCCTGCTCGACCGGGTCGGACTCGGCGCCCATGCCAAGAAGCACCCCGGCCAGCTCTCCGGCGGCCAGCAGCAGCGCGTGGCGATCGCCCGCGCCCTGTCGATGGACCCGATCGTCATGCTGTTCGACGAACCAACCTCGGCACTGGACCCGGAAATGGTCAACGAAGTACTGGACGTAATGGTGGAGCTCGCCCACGAAGGCATGACCATGATGTGCGTGACCCACGAAATGGGCTTCGCACGCAAGGTCGCCAACCGGGTGATCTTCATGGACAAGGGCAACATCATCGAGGACTGCCAGAAGGAAGATTTCTTCGGCAACCCCGAAGGCCGCCACGAACGCACCCAGCACTTCCTCAGCAAGATCCTGCAGCACTGATGATCCCGGTGTCCGCTGCCTGTCAGGGCAGCGGACGCTGGTCGTGACAAGGCCACTGTGATGAAATGCGATCCTTCGCTACTTCGCCCTGCCAAGCCTGCCGTGAAATCCCGCCTGATCCGCCAACTGTTCCTCCCACCACTGATCGTCCTGCTGATGGTCGGGCTGGGTCTGGTCGGCTACATGATCAGCGAAAACAACGGCATCCGCGCCCTGAGCGAGAACGGCGAGCGTCAGCTCGAGCTGCACGCGCGCACGGTCGAAAGCGAAATCAGCAAGTACACCTACCTGCCAAGCCTGCTGGAGCTCGAAGACAGCGTCTCGCAACTGCTCGCCGACCCTGACGGCGGCTCGCGGCAGGTCGTCAACGAATACCTCGAAGGCCTGAACCGCCGCAGCCGCAGCCGGGCCATCTACGTCCTGGACACCAGCGGCCGAGTGCAAGCTACCAGCAACTGGCGCGACGCCGACTCCTTCCTGGGTGAAGACCTGGCCTTCCGCGCCTACTTCCAGGACGCCGTGCGCGGTCAGCCTGGGCGTTTCTATGGCATCGGCAGCACCACCGGAGAAGCCGGCTACTATCTGGCCCATGGCTTGGAGGAGCACGGCAAGATCATCGGCGTCGCGGTGATCAAGGTGCGCCTGGACACCCTGGAAGAGCGCTGGCAGCGCGCCCGTCTCGAAGCTTTCGTCAGCGACGAGAACGGCATCATCATCCTTTCCAGCGACCCCGCCCGGCGGTTGAAGTCGGTGCGCCCGCTTACCCCGCAGATCAAGGAAGAGCTGGCGCGCAGCCTGCAGTACTACTGGTGGCCACTCAACGAACTGCAACCGCTGGCTCGCGAGACGCTGGGCGATGGTGTAGAAAAGCTGACCTTCCCGACCAGCAGCGAAACTGTCCAGGGCAAAGTGCGAGAAGTCGCCTACCTGGCTCAGACGCGGCGTCTGGCAGACACCCCCTGGGACTTCACCCTGCTTACCCCGCTGCAGGATCTGCATCGCGAGTCGATGGTGCAGGGCATTCTGGTCGGCGTTGCCTTCGCCCTGCTGGCAATCCTCGGCATCGCCTGGAACGAACGGCGCAAGGTGATCGCCACGCGCCTGGCCGCCCGCGAAGCCCTGGAAGAAGCCAATAGCCTGCTGGAGCGGCGGATCGCCGAACGTACTGCCGACCTGCGTGCCAGCAACGAACGGCTCAAGGGACAGATCCGCGAACGACGTCACGCCGAGCAGACCCTGCGCCATGCCCAGGACGAGTTGGTCCAGGCCGGCAAGCTGGCGGCCATCGGGCAGATGTCGACCAGCATCGCCCATGAACTGAACCAGCCGCTGGCGGCGCTGCGTACCCTGTCGGGCAATACCGTGCGCTTCCTCGAGCGCGGCGCCTTCGAGACCGCCAGCACCAACCTGCGCACCATGAATGACCTGATCGATCGCATGGGGCGTATCACCGCCAGCCTGCGCTCCTTCGCCCGGCGCGGCGAGGACAGCGGTCGCGCCTCGCTGGGCGTGGCGGTGGAAGCGTCCCTGCAGGTACTCGGCAATCGCATCGGCGCATGCAACCTGCAATTGCATCGCCAGTTCGAAGATCAGCCGCTGGCCATCGACCAGACGCGCCTGGAGCAGATCCTGGTCAACCTGCTCGGCAACGCCCTCGACGCCATGACCGCCCAACCCCAACCGCAGTTGTGGCTGGAAGGCGAACTGATGGGCGACAGATACCGCCTGAGGGTTCGCGACAACGGCCACGGCATTGACGTCGAGGCACGCAAGCACCTGTTCGAACCGTTCTTCACCACCAAACCAGGCGAGCATGGCCTGGGTCTGGGCCTGACCTTGTCGGCCAGCCTCGCCACAGCCGCCAAGGGCACCTTGAGCGTCGAGCACCCCGCTGGCGGCGGCACGGCCTTCATCCTCACCCTGCCCCTGGTCACCTCCCCCACCGACTCGGCCGATGCCCCATGAACGAAGGGTCCCCATGAACCAAGCACCCTTGACGGTCCTGATCGTCGAAGACGACCCCCACGTGCTGCTCGGCTGCCAGCAGGCGCTGGCGCTCGAGGATATCGCCTGCGAAGGCGTCGGCAGCGCCGAGCAGGCCCTGGAGCGGATCGGCGACGATTTCGCCGGGATCGTCGTCAGCGACATTCGCCTGCCGGGCATCGACGGCCTGGAGCTGCTCAATCGCCTCAAGGCCCGCGACCGCAGCCTGCCGGTGGTGCTGATCACCGGCCACGGCGACATCGACATGGCTGTCGGTGCCATGCGCAACGGCGCCTACGACTTCATGGAAAAGCCGTTCTCGCCAGAACGACTGGTCGATGTCGTGCGCCGGGCGCTGGAGCAGCGCGGCCTGTCGCGTGAAGTGGTCGCCCTGCGCCGGCAACTGGCCGGTCACAGCTCGCTGGAAGGGCGCATCATCGGCCGTTCGCCCGCCATGCAGAACCTGCGCGAACTAATCGCCAACGTCGCCGACACCTCGGCCAACGTACTGATCGAAGGCGAGACCGGCACGGGCAAGGAACTGGTCGCCCGCTGCCTGCACGATTTCAGCCGTCGCCAGGCAGCCCCCTTCGTGGCCCTGAACTGCGGCGGCCTGCCGGAAAACCTGTTCGAGAGCGAAATCTTCGGCCACGAAGCCAACGCGTTCACCGGCGCCGGCAAACGGCGGATCGGCAAGATCGAGCATGCCAACGGCGGGACACTGTTCCTCGATGAAGTCGAGAGCATGCCGATCAACCTGCAGATCAAGCTGCTGCGCGTCTTGCAGGAGCGCACCCTCGAACGCCTGGGCTCGAACCAGAGCATCCCGGTGGACTGCCGGGTGATCGCTGCCACCAAGTCGGACCTGGACGCCATGGGCCAGGCCGGGCAGTTCCGCAGCGACCTGTACTATCGCCTCAACGTGGTCACCCTCGAGTTGCCGCCATTGCGCGAGCGCCGCGAGGACGTGCTGCAGTTGTTCGAGCACTTCCTGCAGCAATCGGCGCTGCGCTTCGACCGCGAAGTCCCCGAGCTGGACAGCCAGACCTTGTCGCGGCTGATGGCCCATGACTGGCCCGGCAATGTGCGCGAGCTGCGCAATGTCGCCGAGCGCTATGCGCTGGGCTTGCCGGCGTTCAAGAAGGCCGGTGGCGGTGCCAGCCAGGGGCTGGGCTTTGCCGAGGCGGTGGAAGCGTTCGAGCGCAACCTGCTGAGCGATGCCTTGCAGCGCACTGGCGGCAACCTCAGCCAGGCCAGCCAGGAGCTGGGCATGGCCAAGACCACCTTGTTCGACAAGGTGAAGAAGTACGGGTTGGGCTGAGGGGGAGCCGCGCCCCCGACTCAAAGCCCTGCCAGGTGCGTCACATCCTGGCGATGCGACTTCAGGTAAGGCAGCACCGCTGCCAGCAACGGCGCCTTGAACGGTTCCTGGAAGCGATGGGCCAACCCAGGAATCAAGCGCAACTGGCTGCCCTGGATATGCGCCGCCAGATGCACCCCATGCATCACCGGAAGCAGCGGGTCGGCCGTGCCGTGCACCACCAGCGTCGGCACACGCAACTGGTTGAGCAGCGCCACTCGGCTCGGCTCCGCCAGGATCGCCATGATCTGGCGCTTGACGCCCTCCGGGTTGAACGCGCGGTCATAGGCCAACGCCGCCTGCTGCAACAGCACCGCGCGATCATCGTGCACCGTCGGGCTACCCAACGCCGCCAGCAGGTCAGCCTGCTGCTCCAGCGCCACCTCACGGCTCGGTGCGCTGCGCCGGGCCAGCAACTGCACCAACGCAGGATTCGGCGCCGGCAAGCCTTCGGCCCCGGAACTGGACATGATCAGCGTCAGGCTGCGCACACGCTGCGGCGCCATGGCGGCCAGGTGCTGGGCTATCATCCCACCCATGCTGACCCCCAGCACATGGAACTGCTCGATCCCGAGCACATCCATCAGGTGCAGGCCGTCACCGGCCATGTCAGTCAGGCTGTAGGGTGCCGCCACTGGCAGGCCGAGCTTGTAGCGCAGCAACTCGACGGTGAGGTTGGCCGAAGCCGGCGCCTGATTCCAGCGCGACAGGCCGACATCGCGGTTGTCATAACGGATGACCCGAAAACCCTGGCGACACAACGCCTCGACCACATCATCCGGCCAGTGGATCAATTGCCCGCCCAGCCCCATGACCAGCAGCAGTGCCGGATCCCCCGGCGCACCAATGCTCTGGTAGACCAGGCTCAACTCACCCAGCTCGGCACGCTGCACCGGTACATGGGCATCGCAACGCCCGGCTGCGAAGCCTGTCGGCACCCCGCATAACAAAAGAAAGAAGATCAGAAAAACCCGCATGGAAGGAAACACCAGAATGCAAATCCCCAGTAGAGCGCGAGTCTGATGAAATCCATTCGGTGGCGCTGCCACAGTTGCGTGACAGTTTGATTAATGTCGCCGAACGGTCATCTGCAGGGTTCTGTCGACAGACACTCCAACATGAGAGAAACTCAACCCAATCGATCTATTACCAAGTGTTTCTCCCGGAGTTGCGAGTGCTGGAAATCCGTCACCTGAAAACCCTTCATGCCCTGCGCGAAGCCGACAGCCTGGTGGAGGCCGCCGAGCGCCTGCACCTGACCCAGTCGGCGCTGTCGCACCAGTTCAAGGAGCTGGAAGAGCGCCTGGGAATGCAACTGTTCGTGCGCAAGACCAAGCCGATCCGCTTCACCAGCGCCGGCCTGCGCCTGCTGCAACTGGCCGACGCCACGCTGCCGCTGCTGCGTGGCGCCGAACGCGACATCGCCCGCCTCGCCGGCGGCACCGCGGGCCGCCTGCACATGGCCATCGAATGCCACAGCTGCTTTCAGTGGCTGATGCCGACCATCGACCAGTTCCGCGATGCCTGGCCCGAAGTCGAGCTGGACCTGGCCTCGGGCTTTGCCTTCGCCCCCCTGCCGGCCCTGGCCCGGGGCGATCTCGACCTGGTGGTGACCTCCGACCCGCTGGACCTAGCGGGTATCACCTACGTGCCGCTGTTCACCTATGAAGCCATGCTGGCGGTGGCCAACCAGCACCCGCTGGCGAGCAAGCCCTACATCGTTCCGGACGACCTGGCCGAGCAGACCCTCATCACCTACCCGGTGGAGCGTGATCGCCTGGACATCTTCACCCGCTTCCTCGAGCCGGCCGATATCGAACCGGCCGCGGTACGCACCTCGGAGCTGACAGTGATGATGATGCAGCTGGTCGCCAGCGGTCGCGGGGTGTGCGGCATGCCGCACTGGGCATTGCACGAGTACAGCTCGCGTGGCTACGTGAAGGGCAAGCGTCTGGGCGAAAAAGGCCTGTTCGCCACACTCTATGCCGCGGTGCGCACCGACATGCTCGATGCACCGTACATGCGTGATTTCCTGCTGACCGCCAAGGATACCTCGTTCGCCACCCTCGACGGTGTCAGCGCGGTGCGCTGAGGCCTTCACGCCACAGCGGCAGGATCAGGTCGCGGGTCAAGGGTGCCAGGGCCAGCGCTGGCGCCTGATCAGCGGCCAGCCAATGCACTTCTTCGATTTCCGCAGCTGGGGACACCGCTTCGGCACACTCGACACGAAACAGCTCGGCCTGCACCTCGAACCCCGGCTCGTTGGCCGCCGGAGCGCTGAAGCGCCCCAGGTGCACCGCCTGCTCAGGATCGACACGCACGCCCAGCTCTTCATGCAGCTCCCGCACCAGCGCCTGAACCGGCGTTTCACCCGCATCGATCTTGCCACCCGGTTGCATAAAGGCCTGGGTGCCGCGCTTGCGTACCAGCAGGGTACGGCCCGCCGGGTCGATGAGCAGGGCGGCGGCGATGTGGATAGTCTTGGTCATGGGGGCATTCCTGGACAGAGACTGGCGAGGATACCTGATGAGGCCTTTTTGCGGGTAACCCGCCGCGCGAACCGAGCGTTACTTCGCCTTCCCGGCAAACCCTGCAAAACGCTTGTTGAACCCAGCCACTCGCCCTTCGACGGTCGTTTTGCGCTGCTGCCCGGTGTACACCGGGTGCGATGCGCTGGAGACATCCAGCGCCACGTAGGGGTAGGTCTGACCGTCGCTGTGGACCTGGGTGCGATCCGTTTCCACGGTCGACCCGATCAGGAAGAACACATCCGCCGCCGTGTCATGGAACAGCACCGGACGATACTCGGGATGGATACCTGCTTTCATGATAATCACCTCGCTCATAAAGTTGATACTTTATAACATACTATATTGAGAATGATTTTCGATACCCGAAATTTCATTTTTCCTCGCCTTTCGTCCGCTGGCCATTTGTCACCCGACCGGGCTATGGTCGGGGTTTGCCCAGGCCCCTGAGCCTGATTGACCGAAGCATTCGCAAGGATTTTCGCATGAGTCTGTCACTCCTCAGCCGTTACGCCGTGTTCGCCGCCTGCGTGCTGTTCACCTTGGCCAGCCTACCCTTCCTGCACCACGAATGGCTGTGGCCCTTCACCCTGACCACCGCCGTGCTCAGCCTGATCGGCCTGTTCGACCTGCTGCAGAAACGCCATGCGGTACGCCGCAACTACCCGATCCTGGGCAACATCCGCTACCTGGTCGAAGGCATCCGCCCGGAGATCCGCCAGTACCTGCTCGAATCCGACAGCGATGCCCTGCCCTTCTCCCGCGCCCAGCGCTCGCTGGTGTACGCCCGCGCCAAGAACGAAGCCTCCGACAAACCTTTCGGCACCCTGATCGATGTCTATGAGTCGGGCTTCGAGTTCATCGGCCACTCCATGCGCCCCGCCCCCCTGGCCGACCCGGCAGGCTTTCGCATCACCGTCGGCGGCCCGCAGTGCAGCCAGCCTTACTCGGCGTCGATCTTCAACATCTCGGCCATGAGCTTCGGTTCGCTCAGCGCCAACGCCATCCGCGCCCTCAACGAAGGTGCCCGGCTCGGCAACTTCGCCCATGACACTGGCGAAGGCAGCATCAGCCCCTACCATCGCGAGCACGGTGGCGACCTGGTCTGGGAGCTGGGCAGCGGTTACTTCGGCTGCCGCACCGCGGACGGACGCTTCGACCCCGCGCGCTTCGCCGAGCAGGCCGCCAACCCGCAAGTGCGGATGATCGAGATCAAGATGAGCCAGGGCGCCAAGCCCGGCCACGGCGGCATCCTGCCCAAGCACAAGGTGACCCAGGAAATCGCCGACACCCGCGGCATCGTCATGGGCGAGGACTGCATCTCGCCGTCTCGCCACAGCGCCTTCTCCACGCCCATCGAGATGATGCAGTTCATCGCCCAACTGCGTGAGCTGTCGGGCGGCAAACCGGTGGGCTTCAAGTTCTGCCTGGGCCACCCATGGGAATTCATGGGCATCGCCAAGGCCATGCTGGAAACCGGCATCCTGCCCGACTTCATCGTCGTCGACGGCAAGGAAGGCGGTACCGGCGCGGCCCCCGTGGAGTTCACCGACCACATTGGCGTACCCCTGCGCGAAGGCTTGCTGTTCGTGCACAACACCCTGGTCGGCCTGAACCTGCGCGACAAGATCAAGCTCGGCGCCAGTGGCAAGATCGTCAGTGCCTTCGACATCGCCAGCGTGCTGGCCATCGGCGCCGACTGGGCCAACTCTGCACGCGGCTTCATGTTCGCCATCGGCTGCATCCAGTCGCAGAGCTGCCACACCAACAAGTGCCCGACCGGCGTAGCCACCCAGGACGCCCTGCGCCAGCGCGCACTGGTGGTGCCCGACAAGGCCCAGCGGGTGCTCAACTTCCACCACAACACCCTGCGCGCCCTGGCCGAAATGCTGGCCGCTGCAGGCCTCGAGCACCCCGCGCAACTGGAGGCCAAGCACCTGGTGCGGCGTATTTCCGCCACCGAGATCAAGCTGTTCTCGCAGATGCACGTGTTCCTCAAGCCCGGCGAGCTGCTGACCGGAGAGGTGGACGGGCAGTTCTACTCGCGGATGTGGCAACTGGCCCGCGCCGACAGTTTCGAGCCGCACAGCGAAGCCGCAGCCTGATCCGAATACACCGATCATCGCCCTCACAATTTTTTCACCAAGTCCGGCCAGCGTCTAAGCTTCAGACAAGCAAGACGAAAATACTTGGCCGGACTGAACTCTATGGGCGCACTGTGGCAATCGGAACAGACCAGAACGGAAGCACCCGAAACACCTCTGGCCGAGCCCCCACAGCCAAAGACTCCTCGTCAGCGTCGGTTGTGGTGGCGATTGATCATCCTGATCGTGCTGGTGGCCATGGTTGCGGTGGGCTTTGCCGTCTATGACGAGATGCAGAGTTCGGACCTGCAATCGCGTGAGTTCAGCCGCCTGGCCAGCACCCTCACCTACTCGCTGGAGCGCGGACCGAGCGACGCGATCGTCTACCCAGGCGACGGCCCCTTTGACAAGCGCCTGGGCTACAGCGCCCTGGGCCAGTTCCTGCCGCGTCTGCTCAAGCGCGACTACCTGATCAGCGAGCAGGTCCGTTTCTCGCCAGCGCTGATGCGCTACGTCGACCACGGCCTGTTCGTGCCCTACGTCGAGAAGATCCAGGCCGGCCTGTCGATCACCGACTGCCGCGGCGACACTCTCTACCAGTATCACTACCCCCAGCACCTGTACGGCGACTTCGCCTCGATTCCGCCGGTGATCGTCAACAGCCTGCTGTTCATCGAGAACCGCGACCTGCTCGACAGCAAGGATCCGCAGAACAACCCGGCGGTGGACTGGCCACGTTTCGCCAAGGCCGCCTACAGCCAGGTCGCCAAGTACCTCGCCCTGCCCGGCCAGTCGGCAGGCGGCAGCACCTTGGCCACGCAACTGGAAAAATACCGTCACTCGCCGGACGGGCTGACGGTCAATGGCGCCGAGAAGATCCGCCAGATGATTTCCGCCAGCGTTCGCGCCTATCAGGGTGGGCCGGACACCACCGAGGCGCGCCAGCGCATCGTGCGCGATTACCTGAACAGCGTGCCGCTCTCGGCGGTACCCGGGCACGGTGAAGTGCATGGCATGGCAGAAGGGCTGAGGGCCTGGTACGGCGCCGACTTCGCCGAGGTGAACCAGGCGCTCAACTCGACCGAAACCGACCCCCAGAGCATGGCCGCTCGCGGCCTGGCCCTGCGTGAGGTGCTGTCGCTGATGATCGCCCAGCGCCGGCCTTCGCACTACCTGTCCAAAGGCCGCGTCGAGCTGGCCGAGCTCACCGACTCGCATATCCGCGTGCTCGCCACCAACGGCATCATCGATCGCCCGCTGGCCGACGCCGCGCTGGCCAGCAAGGCGGTGTACCGCGACTGGGTGGCCCAGCCGACCATCGTGCCGATCATCACCAACAAGGGCATCAGCCTGGCCCGCAACCGCCTGGCGGCCATGCTCAACCGCCCGCTGTACGACCTCGATCGCCTCGATCTCTCCGCCACCAGCACCCTGCAGGCCGACTTGCAGACCCAGGTCAGCCAGTACCTGAAAAACCTCGCCGACCCCGAGTTCGCCGCGCAGATGGGCCTGATCGGCGAGCGCCTGCTGACCAGCAAGACCACCGACCAGGTCAGCTACAGCTTCACCCTGTTCGAGCGCACCGCCGACGGCTCGCGGGTTCGGGTGCAGACCGACAGCACCAACCAGCCGTTCGACATCAACGAGGGCAGCAAGCTGGAACTGGGCTCGACCGCCAAGCTGCGGGTGCTGACCACCTACCTTGAGATCGTCGCCGAGCTGCACGACAAGTACGCCGGCAAGCCGGTGGCCGAGCTCAAGAAAGTGGAAGTGGCCGACCTCGACCGCATCACCCAGTGGTCGCTGGAATGGCTGATGCAGAACAGCAAGAACCAGAACCTCGACGCCATGCTCGACGCCGCGCTGGAGCGCAAATACTCGGCCAATACCGGCGAGGCATTCTTCACCGGCGGCGGCATGCACGTGTTCAACAACTTCCGCAAGGAGGACAACGGCCGCAACCCGACCCTCAAGGACGCATTGCGCGAGTCGATCAACCTGCCGTTCATCCGCCTGATGCGCGACCTGGTGCGCTACGTCACCTACCAGCAACCCTACAACCGCGAGCCACTGCTCAAGGATGACGCCGATCCGCGCCGCCAGGAATACCTGGCGCGCTTCGCCGATCGCGAGGGCACCAACTACCTGATGCGCTTCTGGCGCAAGTACCAGCGCAAGACCTCGCAGCAACGCCTGGACACCTTCCTCGACAGCATGCGCGTCACCCCCCAGCGCCTGGCGGCGGTGCACCGCTACCTGTTCCCCGAGGCCAGCCAGGAAACCTTCAACGCCTTCGTCCGCGCGCACAGTGCCAAGGACAAGGCCGCCATGGCCAAGCTCAATGACGGCCGCCTCTCGGAGATGTACGCCGCCTACGGTCCCGGCAAGTACGACCTGCCCGACCAGGGCTTCATCGCCAAGGTCCACCCCCTGGACCTTTGGCTGCTCGGCTACCTGCTGAAAAACCCAGGTGCCACCCCCACCGAGATGGTCAACGCCAGCCGCTTCGAGCGTCAGGAGGTATACAGCTGGTTGTTCAAGAGCCGTCACCAGGGCGCCCGTGACAGTCGCATCCGTACCATGGTCGAAATCGAGGCGTTTCTCGACATCCACCAGCGCTGGAAGCGCGTCGGCTACCCCTTCGATCATCTGGTACCGTCGCTGGCCACGGCCATTGGCAGCTCGGGCGACCGCCCTGCGGCGCTGTCCGAACTGGTGGGCATCATCCAGAACGATGGCGTACGCCTGCCGACCCTGCGCATCGACACTCTGCACTTCGCCGCCGGCACGCCCTATGAAACCAAGCTGATCAGCGATCCCGACCGCGGCCAGCGGATCCTCAAGGTGGAAGTGGCGCGGGCTCTGAAAGGCGCCATGTCGCAGGTGGTCGATGCCGGTACCGCGCGGCGCATTTCCGGCAGCTTCAAGCTGCACGACGGCACCTCGCTGGTGATGGGTGGCAAGACCGGTACCGGTGACAACCGCCTGCAGAGCTACGGCGCCGGTGGACGGCTGATCGGCTCACGCTCGCTGAACCGCACCGCCACCTTCGTGTTCTTCCTCGGCGACAACCACTTCGGCACGCTCACCGCCTTCGTACCAGGGCGCACGGCAGAGTCGTTCAAGTTCACCTCGGCCCTGCCCGTGCAGGTGCTCAAGGGCATGGCGCCGATTCTCATGCCGTACCTGGAGCCGGGAAACCCCAATGAATGCAAGGCGCCGCAATTGGCGATGCACTGAGATGTCCGACCCATCAAAAAACAAGATGATAATCATCTGCATTTAAGGGTTTGTGTTTAGATATATCTTGAGTAATATCTTGCGATATATCGAAACACAAGGAACCTCCCCACCATGCGTGACCACGCCCCCCATGACCCTTTCGAGCGCCGCCCCGGTCGCGGTGAGCGCGGCCCACGGGTGTTCGCCCCTGGCGATCTGAAACTTCTGATGCTGTCGATGCTCGCCGAGCAACCGGGCCATGGCTATGACTTGATCCGCCAGATCGAAGGACTCTTCGATGGCAGCTACAGCCCCAGCCCCGGGGTGATCTACCCGACCCTCAACTTTCTCGAGGAAGCCGAGCTGATCAGTGGCCAGATCCAGGGCAGCAAACGCCTTTATGTCATCACCGAGGTCGGCCGCCATTCACTCGCCGAACAAGCCGTCGCCCTCGACGGCGTACGCATGCGCATCGAGCTGAGCAAGCGTGCCCTGCGCGGACATGACCGCCCGCCAGAGATCAACGAGGCAGTCGGCAATCTGCGCCACGCCCTGCAC
Source organism: Pseudomonas wayambapalatensis (assembly GCA_014268975.2). Classification (GTDB taxonomy): domain Bacteria; phylum Pseudomonadota; class Gammaproteobacteria; order Pseudomonadales; family Pseudomonadaceae; genus Aquipseudomonas; species Aquipseudomonas wayambapalatensis. The sequence continues at coordinate 4,473,563 of CP077096.1, forward strand.
ATGCACAGCGGCCGCTGGACACCCGAGGAAATCGAGCGGGTGCGCGATCTGCTCAACGACACGGCCAAGGCCATCGCAGGCGGGCCGAGCGATTCCGTTCAGGAGAAAACCCCATGAGCGACACCATTCACCGCGTCAACCACGAGATCCGCCAACGTCGCCTGCAGGTGCTGCGGGTCACCGACCTGACCCCGCGCATGCGCCGCATCACCCTGGGCGGTGCGGAACTGGCAGGTTTCACCAGCGTGGGCACGGACGACCACGTCAAGGTCCTGTTCGGCTGCACGCCCGAAGAGCAACAGGCGATCGACGCCCGCAACCTGGGCCGCGACGGCGGCGTGCGGCCGACCATGCGCGAATACACACCGCGACGCATCGACCTGACAGCCCTGGAATTGGACATCGATTTCGTTCTGCATGGCGACGGCCCTGCCTCGACCTGGGCTGCCCAGGCTGCGCCGGGTCAGCACCTCGATATCGCCGGCCCACGCGCGTCGATGGTGGTGCCGGACATCTTCGACAGCTACCTGCTGATCGGCGACGAAACCGCCATCCCCGCCATTGCCAGAAGGCTCGAAGAACTGCCAGCCGGACGCCAGGTGCTGGCGGTCATCCAGATCGAGGATGAACAGGAGCGCCAGCCGCTGCCCAGCAAGGCGCAGGTGGAGGTGATCTGGGTACGTCGGCAGACAGAGAACCTGCTTGAGCAGGTGAAACACCTGGCATTGCCCCAGGGCCGTCTGTATGGCTGGGTGGCGCTGGAGAAAGGCCTGACCCGGCAGGCCAAGGCCTTGCTGCTTGAAAAGGGTGTGCCAGAGAATGCGCTCAAGGCTGCTGCGTACTGGCGTGCAGAGGGCACTGCGGATGATGAGTAGCGAGTAAGACCGATCCGGCCCTGTCGCGGGACGAGTCGTAGCGACTCGTCCCGACTCATCCCTTCACCCGCCCCCACCACCGATCCACCCCAATCACCAGCAACCCGATCCCCCAGAACCCCGCCAACATCGCCAGCGCATTGAGCAGCACTCGCCCATACCCCAGGCTCGCCACATCGACGAAGGGATAGGGATAGACCCCGATCTCATGCCCTCGCCACAAGGTGAACAGGAAATACACCAGCGGATACAGGCTCCAGGCCCCCAGGTGCCATAGCCGCAAGCGCCCCTTGGGCACCGCCACGCACCAGTACAGCACGAACACCAGTGGCATCACGTCGTGCAGCAACTCATCGGCCAGCCATTGCCAACCCTCGGGCTGCCACAGGTGCCGCAGCAGCAGGCTATAGGCCAGCGCCACCAGCACGATACTGACCAGCACACCGGAGCTCACCGCCGGCGCCAGGAACCAACGCCGTGCCGCCGTCTCACGGCCGAACGCCGCATGGCTCAGCACCGTGGCCACCAGGGTGTTGCTCAGCACGGTGAAATACCCGAATAGATTGACCATGCCACCGATCAGGCTGGCCTGTTCCTGCCAGCGCGCCAGCAGCACCAGGTACAACTGCACCGCCAACCCCGTCCAGCCGAGCAGCGCGGCCAGGGTCAGCCAGGGACGCGGCACCCTCAAGCCTTGCGCGACAGCTTGATGTACAGCTGCTCGACCTTTTCCCGCGCCCAAGGCGTCTTGCGCAGGAAGGTCAGGCTCGACTTGATGCTCGGGTCGCTCTTGAAGCAGCGGATGTCGATGCGCTCGGCCAGCCCCTGCCATTGGTAGTGGGCCACCAGCTCGATGAGGATCTGCTCCAGCGTCTTGCCGTGCAGTGCGTTGTGTTGGGCCGTGCTCATGCAGTGCTCCCGCGTTGAAAGATGCGCACCTTACACGAGTGTAGTGGGCCGGTGTGCAAGGATGCGGACCGCCTGTGCTCCCAGCCCAGGCCAGAGCCTTCCACAGCACGCCCCCCCCTGGCCAGGACGCAACCTCTGTGATGAAATAGTAATGTTATATTGTATCTATACGTATCTTTACTATAAGTATCTGCCAAGGAACGTCACACGCTCATGTTGTCCAAGCCCCTGCGTCTCTCTCCCCTCGCCGTCGCCTTGTGGCTGGCGTCATCGCCCAGCCAGGCGGTGGAGCTCGAACCCCAGGTGATCACCGCCAACCCACTCGGCAACCGCCAACTCGCCGCGCCAAGCACCGTGCTCGAAGGCGACGACCTGCTGCAACAGCAGCACGGCAGCCTCGGTGAAACCCTCAACAAGCAGCCAGGTGTCGCCTCCACCTGGTTCGGCCCAGGCGCCAGTCGCCCGGTGATCCGTGGCCTGGATGGCGACCGCATCCGTATCCTGCGCAACGGCGTCGGTGCCCTCGATGCCTCGTCGCTGTCCTATGACCACGCCGTGCCGCTGGACCCGGTCACCGTAGACCGCGTCGAGATCGTCCGCGGCCCCGCCGCCCTGCTCTATGGCGGCAACGCCATTGGCGGTGTGATCAACACCTTCGACAACCGCATTCCCGACTCGCCCATCGACGGCATCCATGGCGCCGGCGAGCTGCGCTACGGCGGCGCCGATACCACACGCAGCAGCGCCGGCAAGCTCGAAGCCGGTGACGGCAACTTCGCCCTGCACCTGGACGCCAACAGCCGTCAGTTCAACGACCTGCGCATCCCCGGCTACGCCCGCAGCTCGAAGGTGCGCGACGCCGATGACCCCGGCAGCAAGCATCGCCTGGAAAACAGCGACGGCCGCCAGGACGGCGGCGCCATCGGCGGGGCCTACCATTGGGATCATGGCTATGCCGGCCTGTCCTACAGCCGCTACGACAGCAACTACGGCTCGGTGGCCGAGCCCGGTGTGCGCCTGGACATGCAGCAGGATCACTACGCCTTCGCCTCGGAGTTGCGCGATCTCGAAGGGCCGTTCAGCTCGGTCAAGGTCGACGCTGGCTACACCGACTACCAGCACCGCGAGATCGAAGAGGGCGAGGTCCACACCACCTTCAAGAACAAAGGCTATGAGGCACGCATCGAGGCCCGCCACCAACCCATCGGCCCGGTCGAAGGGGTGATCGGTGCCCACGTCAGCCGCAACGAATTCTCGGCGCTGGGTGAAGAAGCCTTTGTGCCGCACACCGACACCGACAGCCTGGCGCTGTTCATGCTCGAGCAATGGCAGGCTACCGAACGCCTGAACCTGAGCCTGGGCGCGCGCCTGGAGCACACCCGCATCGATCCGGATGCCAAGGGTAACGAAAACTTCGTCGGTGCCGACAAATCGACCAGCTTCAATGCCGCAAGCCTGTCATCGGGCGCGGTGTACCAGCTCGACCCGGTCTGGGCGCTGGCGGCGAGCCTGGCCTACACCGAGCGCGCACCGACCTTCTACGAGCTGTATGCCAACGGCGCGCACGTCGCCACCGGCGCCTATGAAGTGGGCGACCCGAACCTGAACAAGGAGAAGGCGATTTCCGGCGACCTGGCACTGCGCTTCGACAACGGCACGCACAAGGGCAGTGTCGGCGTGTTCTACAGCCACTTTCGCAACTACATCGGCCTGATCGGCAGCGGTAATCTGCGCGAAGGGCATGATCATGGCCATGGTGACGACGACCACGACCACGACCATGATCATGACCACGACGACGGCGGGATTCCTGAGTACCTGTATCAAGGCGTGCGTGCGCGCTTCTACGGTATCGAGGCCCAGGATCGCTGGAAGCTGGTGGAGAACCGCTACGGCAGCTTCGCCCTGGAGCTGTCCGGCGACTATACCCGCGCCAAGAACCTCGACACCGGCGAGCCACTGCCACGCATCGCCCCGCTGCGGCTGGGAACAGGCCTGCTGTGGGAGCTGGATCGCTGGCAGGCGCGGGTGGACGTGCAACACGCCGCCTCCCAGCACCGCAAGCCGGACAACGAACACAGCACGGACGGCTACACCACCCTCGGCGCCAGCGTCGGCTATCGCTTCGACATTGGCCAGAGCCAGTGGCTGGCGTTCGTACGTGGCGAAAACCTGACAGACCAGACCGTGCGTTACGCCAGCTCCATCCTGCGCGACATCGCGCCGGCACCGGGGCGTAGCGTCGAAGTCGGGCTGCGCACCAGCTTCTGACCTGCGTGCAGGAGCGACTGTCTTGTTCAAAATCTAAAGGCCAGCCCAATCCCCCTGTGGGAGCGGGCTTGTCGGGGCGCCGAACCGCCGCGAACACGGGCGTAGCCCGTGCCAGGCAGCGCGGAGTCTTTTTCGCGGGCAAGCCCGCTCCTACAGAAACCGCGCCGACTGTTACCTCTGCGACAACAATCCCCTGCGACATTTTGTCTTTTTTTCTTACAACTTCCGCTATATCCTGCCCAACGCAAGCTGAAACGCTTCACTTTTAAATCCCTGCAGCCATTTCCATCGAAGAGCCCGCTCCTCGATGCGCTTGCGTTTTTTTCAATAATCAAAAGACAGCGCTATCTCATGCTCCAACTGCCGAAGAATCCATACCCGGGCCTTGCCCTCACTGCCCTGCTTGGTGGCTTTTCGCCCAGCGTCAGCGCAACCGCAGCCTTCGCCAACGACTCGCCCTGGATGTTCGGCGACTGGGGCGGCGCCCGCACCTCACTCAAGGCCCAGGGCTACGACTTCACCTTCGGCTACACCGGCGAAATGGGCAGCAACCTGCACGGCGGCTTCGATCACGATCGCACTGCGCGCTACAGCGACCAGTTCACCCTCGGTGCGCACCTGGACCTGCAGAAGATCCTGGGCTGGCGAGACAGCGAATTCCAGCTGACGGTAACCGAACGCCACGGCCAGAACATCAGCAATGACCGCATCAACGACCCGCGCGTGGGCGGCTTCACCTCCGCCCAGGAAGTCTGGGGCCGTGGCGAAACCTGGCGCCTGACGCAGATGTGGATCAAGCAGAAATATTTCGATGGCGCACTGGACGTGAAGCTCGGCCGCTTCGGCGAAGGCGAAGACTTCAACAGCTTCCCCTGTGACTTCCAGAACCTGGCGTTCTGCGGCTCGCAGGTGGGTAACTGGGTTGGCGGCATCTGGTACAACTGGCCGGTCAGCCAGTGGGCGCTGCGCGTGCGCTACAACCTCGCCGACGATCTCTATGCCCAGGTCGGCGTCTTCGAACAGAACCCCTCGAACCTCGAATCCGGCAATGGCTTCAAGCTCAGCGGCAGTGGCACGCAAGGCGCACTGATGCCGATCGAACTGGTATGGAGCCCACGGGTCAATGGCCTGAAAGGGGAATATCGCGCCGGCTACTACTACAGTAATGCCAAGGCACAGGATGTTTACAAGGACGGCAACGGCCAACCGGCGGCCTTGAGCGGCCAGGCTTACCGCAGCAGCGCCAGCAAGCATGGTTTCTGGCTCGGCGCCCAGCAGCAGGTGACCTCGCGCGCCTCGGACGCCTCACGCGGGCTCAGCCTGTTCGCCAATGCCACGATGCACGACAAGAAGACCAATGCCATCGACAACTATGTTCAGGCCGGTGTGGTGTACAAGGGGCCCTTCGATGCCCGCGCCAAGGACGATATCGGTTTCGCCCTCGCCCGCGTGCACGTCAACCCCGCCTATCGCAAGAACGCGCGCCTGGCCAACCAGGCCAACGCCGTCGTCGACTACGACAATCCCGGCTTCCTGCCCGTCCAGGACACCGAATACAGCGCCGAACTCTACTACGGCATTCACTTGGCCGACTGGCTTACCGTGCGCCCTAACCTGCAGTACATCCGCCATCCGGGCGGGGTGTCGCAGGTCGATGACGCGCTGGTCGGCGGCCTGAAGATCCAGAGCAGTTTCTGAACCCAACCTTGAACGAACGGAGAACATGCGATGAGCACTGACGGTGCCAAGAATGGAACCCGCTGGCTACCGCGCCTCGTAGGCGTGCTGCTGTTGCTGATGGGCCTGGCCCTGATCGCAGGCGGCATCAAGCTGAGCCAGCTGGGCGGATCCCTGTACTACCTGATCGGCGGGATCGGCTTTGCCCTCTCGGGCATCCTGCTGATCGCCCTGCGCCGCATCGGCCTTGGCCTGTATGGCGTGGTGCTGCTGGCCAGCACCGCCTGGGCGCTGTGGGAAGTGGGCCTGGACTGGTGGCAACTGGTGCCACGCCTGGCCATCTGGTTCGCCCTTGGCGTGATCCTGCTGCTGCCCTGGGCGCGCCGCCCGCTGCTTGGGCCTGCATCGAAGGTCAACGGCGCCCTGCTGGCCGCCGCGGTGGTCGCCTCCGGCGCAACCGCAGTCGGTAGCCAGTTCACCCATCCCGGGGAAATCTTCGGCGAACTGGGGCGTGACAGCAGCGAGATGGCCAGTGCCGCTCCCTCCATGCCGGATGGCGAATGGCAGGCCTACGGGCGTACCGAGCACGGCGACCGCTACTCGCCCCTGCGCCAGATCACCCCGCAGAACGCTTATCGCCTGGAAGAAGCCTGGCGTATTCGCACCGGCGACCTGCCGACCGACAACGACCCGGTCGAGCTGACCAACGAGAACACCCCACTCAAGGCCAACGGCATGCTCTATGCCTGCACCGCGCACAGCAAGGTGCTGGCCCTGGACCCAGACACCGGTGCCGAAATCTGGCGCTTCGACCCGCAGGTCAAGAGCCCGGTCAAGACCTTCAAGGGCTTCGCCCACATGACCTGCCGCGGCGTTTCGTACTATGACGAGAACCGCTACGTCAGCCGTGACGGCAGCCCTGCGCCGAAGATCTCCGATGCCGGCCAGGTCGTTGCCCAGGCCTGCCCACGACGCCTCTACCTGCCCACTGCCGATGCCCGCCTGATCGCGATCAATGCCGACAATGGCAAGGTCTGCGAAGGCTTCGCCAACCAGGGTGCGATCGACCTGACCACCGGCATCGGCCCGTTCACCGCCGGCGGCTACTACTCCACTTCGCCAGCTGCGATCACCCGTGATCTGGTGATCATCGGCGGGCATGTCACCGACAACGAGTCGACCAACGAACCGTCCGGCGTGATCCGCGCCTACGACGTGCACGACGGCCGCCTGGTGTGGAACTGGGACAGCAACAACCCCGACGACACCAAGCCCCTGGCGCCGGGCAAGACCTACAGCCGCAACTCGGCGAACATGTGGTCGCTGGCCAGCGTCGATGAAGAGCTGGGCATGATCTACCTGCCGTTGGGCAACCAGACCCCTGACCAATGGGGCGCCGACCGCACCCCAGGCGCCGAGAAGTACAGCGCTGGCGTGGTCGCCCTGGACCTGGCCACCGGCAAGGCACGCTGGAATTACCAGTTCACCCACCACGATCTGTGGGACATGGACGTGGGCAGCCAGCCCACCCTGGTGCACCTGAAGACCGACGATGGCGTGAAACCTGCAGTCATCGTGCCGACCAAGCAGGGCAGCCTGTACGTGCTCGACCGTCGTGACGGCACCCCGATCGTGCCGATCCGCGAGATTCCGGTGCCGCAAGGCGCGGTCAAGGGTGACCACACCGCGCCGACCCAGGCCCGCTCCGATCTCAACCTGCTCGGCCCCGAGCTGACCGAGCAGGCCATGTGGGGCGCCACGCCGTTCGACCAGATGCTGTGCCGCATCCAGTTCCGCGAGCTGCGCTACGAAGGCCAGTACACCCCGCCGTCCGAGCAAGGCTCGCTGGTGTATCCAGGCAACGTCGGCGTGTTCAACTGGGGCAGCGTGTCGGTCGATCCGGTGCGTCAGCTGCTGTTCACCTCGCCGAACTACATGGCGTTCGTGTCGAAGATGATTCCGCGCGAGCAAGTGGCCGAAGGCAGCAAGCGCGAAAGCGAGACCAGCGGCGTGCAGCCGAATACCGGCGCTCCGTATGCCGTGACCATGCACCCGTTCATGTCGCCACTGGGCGTGCCGTGCCAGGCACCAGCCTGGGGTTATGTGGCCGCTATCGACCTGTTCACCAACAAGGTGGTGTGGAAGCGCAAGAACGGCACCACTCGTGACAGCACCCCTGTGCCGATCGGCTTGCCGGTGGGTGTACCGAGCATGGGTGGCTCGATCGTCACCGCCGGCGGCGTGGGCTTCCTCAGTGGCACCCTGGACCAGTACCTGCGCGCCTATGACGTGCACAACGGCAAGGAGCTGTGGAGCGCTCGCCTGCCAGCCGGTGGCCAGGCCACGCCGATGACCTACACGGGCAAGGACGGCAAGCAGTATGTGCTGATCGTGGCCGGTGGGCATGGCTCGCTGGGCACCAGGATGGGCGACTACATCATCGCTTACAAACTGGCTGAGTAACCTTCGAAGGCGGCGGTGGCGTCACCGCCGCCTTCGCGGGCAAGCCCGCGAGCGGTCCGGCACCGGCAGGCAAAGATGAAAGCCTCCCCCTCCTGCCTTCGTCTACCATTGAAACCCATCCCTCCCTGCCCCATCTAAGCACCATAGTCATTCACGCAGGTGCCCCATGAGCGACCAGCAGGATTTCCCGGAACACCCCGACGCACACAGCGAAATCGAACACCTCGAGGCCAAGGCCGAGACCAGCCGCGCCCTTGCCCTGCCCGGCCAGCAACTGCCGGACAAGGTCTACGTGATCCCGATCCACAACCGCCCGTTCTTCCCAGCGCAAGTGCTGCCGGTGATTGTCAACGAGGAACCCTGGGCCGAAACCCTCGACCTGGTCGCCAAGACCGATCATCATTCCCTGGCCCTGTTCTTCATGGACACCCCGCCCGAAGACCACCGCCACTTCGACACCAAGGCGTTGCCGGAATACGGCACTCTGGTCAAGGTGCACCATGCCAGCCGCGAGAACGGCAAGCTGCAGTTCGTCGCCCAGGGCCTGACCCGCGTACGCATCCGCACCTGGCTCAAGCACCATCGACCACCCTACCTGGTCGAGGTCGAGTACCCGCACCAGCCCGCGCAGCCCACCGACGAGGTCAAGGCCTACGGCATGGCCCTGATCAATGCGATCAAGGAGCTGCTGCCGCTCAATCCGCTGTACAGCGAAGAGCTGAAGAACTATCTCAACCGCTTCAGCCCCAACGACCCCTCGCCGCTCACCGACTTCGCCGCCGCCCTGACCTCCGCCACCGGCAACCAGTTGCAGGAAGTGCTCGACTGCGTCCCCATGCTCAAGCGCATGGAGAAGGTCCTGCCGATGCTGCGCAAGGAAGTCGAGGTCGCGCGTTTGCAGAACGAGATTTCCGCCGAAGTAAACCGGCAGATCGGCGAGCACCAGCGCGAATTCTTCCTCAAGGAACAGCTCAAGGTCATCCAGCAGGAACTGGGGCTGACCAAAGACGACCGCAGTGCCGACCTCGAACAGTTCGAACAGCGCCTGCAAGGCAAGACCCTGCCCGAGCAGGCTAAAAAGCGCATCGACGAGGAAATGGGCAAACTGGCGATCCTGGAAACCGGCTCGCCGGAATACGCCGTCACACGCAACTACCTCGAGTGGGCTACCGCATTGCCGTGGGGGCAGTACGGCCAGGACAAGCTCGATCTCAAGCACGCACGCAAGGTACTCGACCAGCACCACGCCGGGCTCGACGACATCAAGGAGCGCATTCTCGAGTTCCTCGCCGTAGGTGCCTGGAAAGGCGAGATCAGCGGCTCGATCGTGCTGCTGGTCGGCCCGCCGGGTGTCGGCAAGACCAGCATCGGCAAATCCATCGCCGAATCCCTGGGGCGTCCCTTCTACCGCTTCAGCGTCGGCGGCATGCGCGACGAAGCCGAGATCAAGGGCCACCGCCGCACCTACATCGGCGCCCAACCCGGCAAGCTGGTGCAGGCGCTGAAGGATGTCGAGGTGATGAACCCGGTGATCATGCTCGACGAGATCGACAAGATGGGCCAGAGCTATCAGGGCGATCCGGCCTCGGCACTCCTGGAAACGCTGGATCCAGAGCAGAACGTCGACTTCCTCGACCACTACCTGGACCTGCGCCTGGACCTGTCGAAGGTGCTGTTCGTCTGCACCGCCAACACTCTGGACTCGATCCCCGGCCCGCTGCTCGACCGCATGGAAGTGATTCGCCTGTCCGGCTACATCACCGAAGAAAAGCTGGCCATCGCCAAGCGCCACCTGTGGCCCAAGCAACTGGACAAGGCCGGCGTTGCCAAGACCAGCCTGAGCATCAGCGACGGCGCCCTGCGCATGGTGATCGAGGGCTATGCCCGTGAAGCCGGGGTCCGCCAGCTGGAGAAACAGCTCGGCAAGCTGGTGCGCAAGTCAGTGGTCAAGTTGCTGGAGAGCCCGGACGCCAAGCTCAAGATCGGCACCAAGGACCTCGAGGCAGCACTGGGCATGCCGGTGTTCCGCAGCGAGCAAGTACTGGCGGGCAAGGGCGTGATCACAGGCCTTGCCTGGACCAGCATGGGCGGCGCCACCCTACCGATCGAGGCCACGCGCATTCATACGCTCAACCGCGGCTTCAAGCTCACCGGAAAGCTGGGTGACGTGATGAAGGAGTCCGCAGAAATCGCCTATAGCTATGTCAGCTCGAACCTCAAGCAGTACGGCGGTGATCCAGGCTTCTTCAACGAAGCTTTCATTCACCTGCACGTGCCCGAGGGCGCCACGCCCAAGGACGGCCCCAGTGCCGGCGTGACCATGGCCAGCGCATTGCTGTCACTGGCGCGGGACCAGGCGCCGAAGAAAGGTGTGGCGATGACTGGCGAGTTGACCCTTACCGGGCAGGTGCTGCCGATTGGCGGAGTGCGCGAGAAGGTGATCGCCGCGCGGCGCCAGAAGATTCACGAGCTGATCCTGCCGGAAGCCAACCGAGGTGATTTCGAAGAACTGCCCGAGTACCTGCGCGAAGGCTTGACCGTCCACTTCGCCAAGCGCTTTGCCGACGTGGCGAAAGTGTTGTTCTGATAAACCCAGGGCCTATCGCGATGCCCCGCGATGGGCCCTCACAGGCCCCACACACTCCAGCGCATCGGTTATCCTCAGGGCCATCGTCCGCCTCAGGAGCCATCATGACCTTCTCCCGCCTGCTGCTCCCCCTGAGCCTCAGCCTGCTCGCCGCCTGCGCCCAGCAATCGCGGCAGACCGTCGAGCTGGATGCCGACAGCGAATGCCCCCAGCGCCTGCACGTCGGCCAGACCCTGTCGCTGTCGCTGGCCAGCAACCCCTCCACCGGGTATCGCTGGAGCATCAAGGATCCGGCCTCGGGCCTGCTACGCAGCCTCGGCCCGGAAGTCTACAACTCGCCCGAGGAAGCTGGCATCGTTGGCAGTGCCGGTGTCGCCACCTGGCGCTTCCAGGCGGTCAGTGCCGGCGAAGGGCACCTGGTGCTGGTCTACCAGCAGCCCTGGGCCCCGGAAGTCCAGCCCGTGGAAACCTTCGATTGCGCCATCCGGGTGAAATGAACGCGCCACACTGGTCAGCCGGCCATGCATCCTCGGCCCGGTTTGGCTAGAATGCCGCCCCTCGACATCACCCGCTGAATCTGGACCCGCCGTGAGCAAAGACCCCGACCGCCTCTTCGCCCAACCCCTGGAGCAAGTGCCCGACTTCGTCTTCAACGAGGACGTGGTGCGTGTGTTCCCGGACATGATCAAGCGTTCGGTACCCGGCTACCCGACCATCGTCGAAAACCTCGGCGTGCTCGCCGCACGCTTCGCCCAGCCACACACCGCCCTGTACGACCTCGGCGCCTCGCTGGGCGCAGTGACCCAGTCGCTGCGCCGCCACGTGCGCCACGATGGCTGCCGGGTGATCGCCGTGGACAACTCCGCGGCCATGGTCGAACGCTGCCGGCAGTACCTCACCGCCCAGGACTCGATGTTCCAGGAACTGCTGCCGGTGCAGGTGCTCGAGGCCGACATCCTCGCCCTGCCCTTCGAGCCTGCCTCGGTGGTGGCAATGAACTTCACCCTGCAGTTCATCGCCCCGGAGCAACGCCTGGCCCTGCTCGCACGCATTCACCAAGCCCTGCTGCCAGGCGGCGCGCTGATCCTGTCCGAGAAACTGCGCTTCGACGACGAACAGGAACAGGAGCTGCTCAACGACCTGCACCTGGACTTCAAGCGCGCCAATGGCTACAGCGACCTGGAAATCGCCCAGAAGCGCAGCGCCATCGAGCACGTGATGAAGCCCGACACCCTGCAAGCCCACCAGGAGCGCCTGCGCGCCGCCGGCTTCTCGAAAGTCGTGCCCTGGTTCCAATGCCTCAATTTCGCCTCGCTGATAGCCCTGCCATGATCGATCTGTCCCCCCTCGTCCGCCGTCTGGCGGGCACGCCGCTGGCTTCCTGGTCCCAAGGGCTGCAAGCACAACTCGACACCAAGCTGGAAAAAGGCCATGGCGACCTCGAGCGCTGGCGCGGCGCGCTGGATGCGCTGCCGGACCTGACGCCCGAGAAAATCGACCTGGTCGACGGCTTGCGCCTGGACAGCGACTGCGATGCCGCCACCCGCGCCCAGGTACACCAGGCGCTGATGGGGCTTTCGCCCTGGCGCAAGGGGCCGTTCGACCTGTTCGGTGTGCACGTGGATACCGAATGGCGCTCGGACTGGAAGTGGTCGCGGGTCGGCCCGCACCTGAACCTCAAGGGCAAACGCGTGCTCGATGTCGGCTGCGGCAACGGCTACTACCAATGGCGCATGCTCGGCGCCGGTGCCGACATGGTGGTCGGTGTCGACCCGAACTGGCTGTTCTTCTGCCAGTTCCAGGCGGTGCAGAAGTACCTGCCGGAGCTGCCCGCCTGGCACCTGCCCTTCGCCCTGGAAGAGCTGCCCGCCAACCTTGAAGGCTTCGACACCGTGTTTTCGATGGGCGTGTTCTATCACCGTCGATCGCCCATCGAGCACCTGCTGGCGCTCAAGGACTGCCTGGTCAAAGGCGGCGAGCTGGTACTCGAGACCCTGGTGGTCGAAGGCGACGAGCAGCACGTGCTGGTGCCAGAAGACCGCTACGCGCAGATGCGCAACGTTTGGTTCCTGCCGTCGGTGCCCGCGCTGGAGCGCTGGCTGCGCCGCGCCGGCTTCAGCGATGTGCGCTGCGTGGATGTCAGCGTCACCAGCGTCGAGGAGCAGCGCAGCACCGACTGGATGCGTTACCAGTCGCTGGCTGACTTCCTCGACCCGAACGACCACAGCAAGACCATCGAAGGCCTCCCGGCCCCCCGCCGCGCCACGCTGCTGGCGCGCAAATAAAAAAGGCGCCCCGAGGGGCGCCCAAGTTCACCGGCGGCGGGGAGCTGTCGCAGCACCGGTGCCTCACCAAGACTATTCCTTGGCCACCTCACGAGCCGTCTCCTGCGCCTGGCGCTCACGCTTGACCAGCACTTCCTGGCGGTCGCCGAACAGCCGCTGCTGTTCCTTGAGAAATGTATCCACGAACCGCTGCGAACGCTCCGCGCCACCCTCGGCGAAAACGCTGGTGCTGCCCACGGCGAGAATCGCCAGCAGCAGGTATTTGGTCAGGTTCATCGTGCTTGCCTCATGATCACCGTTCAGACAGCGCCATCCTAGCGAGGGGCAGCTAACGCCAAGGTGAGGTGGGCATTACAGTCTTGCAATGTGGTCCTGTGGGCTGTGTTTACCCGCGACGGAGCTCGAACAAGCAGCCAGATGACGCCCGCATTACAAATCGGTTATTTGCGCCGACAACGCGTTCTCATGCCGTAACATCCTGCAGCTTGACCCTAAAGCCCCTACAGGCTTGAGAATCGCGCCCTTTCCACCCCACAGAGCCCCCCATGCGCCTATTGATCATCGAGGACGAACCCCGCACCGCCGACTACCTGCAGCAGGGCCTGCGCGAAAACGGCTACGTGGTCGATTGCGCATATACGGGCACCGATGGCCTGCACCTGGCGCGCCAGCACAGCTACGATCTGGTGATCCTCGACGTCAACCTGCCCGAGCTCGATGGCTGGGGCGTGCTGCAGCGCCTGCGTGCCGAATCATCCACTCGGATCATGATGCTCACCGCGCACGGTCGCCTGGCCGACCGGGTCAAGGGCCTGGACCTGGGTGCCGACGACTATCTGCTCAAACCTTTCGAGTTCCCGGAGCTGCTGGCACGAATCCGCAGCCTGCTGCGGCGCAACGATCAGCACCTGCAACCGGACACCCTGAAAGTCGCCGACCTCGAGCTCGACCCCGGCCGGCATCGCGCCTGGCGTGGCGGCCAGCGCATCGACCTCACCGCCAAGGAGTTCACCCTGCTGCACCTGCTGATGCGCCAGAGCGGCGAAGTGCTCTCTCGTACGCAAATCATCTCGCTGGTGTGGGACATGAATTTCGACTGCGACACCAATGTGGTCGAGGTATCGATCCGCCGCCTGCGGGCCAAGATCGACGACCCCTTCGACAACAAGCTCATACACACCTTGCGCGGCGTGGGCTATGTACTCGAGGCTCGCACGTGAAAGGCCGCACCCTGTCGCTGCGCCTGGGGCTTTCGGTCACCCTGATGGGCGCCGCGCTGGTGCTGCTGCTGGCCTGCCTGGCAGTGTTCGCCCTCGACCACGAACTGGACAGCCGCGCCCGTCGCGACCTGGCGCGCAAGATGATGCAAGTCGAGCACAACCTGCGGGTGGACCTGCGCAGCGACGACCTTGGCGCTCGCGCTCATCCCCTGCTCGACCTGGTGATGGGGCACGACAACCTTAGCCTCAATGTGCTGGCAATCAACGGGCGGCATCCGTCGCTGCTGAGCCTGGGCCCGGCGCTCGAAGCACAGGCCTTGCGCCAGCTACCGGCGGGGCAGCAACCAAGCTTCACGCAATGGCGCGACAGCGACGGGCGGCAGATCCTCACCGTCACTCAATTGATGCGCCTGCGCGACGACCAGCCGGTGCGGGTGATGATGTCGCTGGACCGCGCCGACGACAATGCGCTGCTCCAGGCCTACCTGAATTCGACCTTGCTGGCGCTGCCGATACTCTTGCTGCTGATCGGCATCGGTGCCTGGAAACTGGTGCAGCGCGGGCTCGACCCCTTGCGCCGGTTCCGCCGCATCGCCGGGCAGATCTGCGCACACGACCTGGCGCACCGCCTGCCGACCAGTGGCCTGCCCCAGGAACTGGCGGAGCTGGCCGGCAGCATCAACATCATGCTCGATCGCCTCGACCAGGGCGTTCGCCAGCTGTCGCAGTTCTCCGACGACCTGGCCCACGAACTGCGCACTCCCATCGGCAACCTGATGGGCAAGGCCCAGGTCACCCTGTCCCGCGAGCGCGACGGCAACCGCTACCGCGAGGCGCTGGAGGACAGCGTCGAGGAACTCACCCGCCTGAACCGCATCATCAATGACATGTTGTTCCTGGCCCAGGTCAGCCAACCCCAGGCGCTGGCCATGCTCAAGCCGCTGTCCTTGGCCGATGAAACCGCACGGGTGATGGCGCTGTTCGACTTCAGCGCCGAACTGAAAGGTATCGAGCTGCGTGCACACGGCTGGGGCACGGCACTGGCCGACCGGTTGATGTTCCAGCGGGCGCTGTCGAATCTGCTGAGCAATGCGATTCGCCATAGCCCGCAAGACCAGGTGATCGAACTGGGCATCGAGCGGCGCCAGGACCAGGTGTGGTTATGGGTGCAGAACCAGGGGCCCGGGATCGACGAAGCGCATCTGGCGCATCTGTTCGAGCGTTTCTACCGGGTCGGCTGTGGGCGCTCGCGACAGGAGGGTGGAACCGGGCTGGGGCTGGCGATCGTGAAGTCGATCATGCAATTGCATGGCGGCCGGGTCGAGGTGAGCAGCCAGGCTCAGGGGCCTACGCGGTTTACCCTGGTGTTTCGGGCGGAATGATGAGGGGGTCACACCGGCCCAATCGCGGGACAAGCCCGCTCCCACAAGTACCCGCTATTCTCATGGACAGCGGGTACTTGTGGGAGCGATTGGGCCGGCACTGATCAGCGGGAACTGGCCGCCACGATCAGGGCCTTCATCTCTGCCACCGCGGCCTTGAAGCCGACGAACAATGCATGGGCCACCAGCGCATGGCCAATGTTCAGCTCATTGATACCCTTGATCGCTGCCACGGCCTCGACGTTATGGTAGTGCAGGCCATGCCCGGCATTGACGATCAGCCCCTGCCCCACGCCGAAGGCCACACCGTCGACGATACGCTTCAACTCTTCGGCCACCTCGGTCGGGGTCTGTGCATCGGCATAGCGACCGGTATGCAACTCGATGGCCGGTGCGCCCACGCGACGCGACGCTTCGATCTGCCGCTCGTCGGCATCGATGAACAGCGACACCTCGGCCCCGGTACGCGCCAGGCGTTCCACCGCAGCCTTGATCCGCGCCTCCTGGCCGGCCACGTCCAGGCCACCTTCGGTGGTCAGCTCCTGACGGGTCTCGGGCACCAGGCAGATGTGCGCAGGGCGGATCCTCTCGGCAAAGAGCATCATTTCCTCGGTCACGCCCATCTCGAAGTTCATGCGCGTCTGCAACACGTCCTTGAGCAGCAGCACATCACGCTCCTGGATGTGCCGACGGTCTTCGCGCAAATGCACGGTGATGCCGTCGGCACCCGCTTCCTCGGCGTCCAGCGCGGCCTTGACCGGGTCCGGATAGCGGGTGCCCCGGGCCTGGCGCAGAGTGGCCACGTGATCGATGTTGACGCCGAGAAGCATGCGGTTGCTGTGAGTCACGAAAGGCTCTCCTGAAGATTGAGCCACACAGCATACGACGTGCTCAGCGCTTGCGAAACAGTTCCCGGCTGACCAGCGGCTTGGGCCCAAGGTGAACGGCAAGCGCCTGGCGCATCAGGCGCTTGGCCGCAAGCAGCGCGCCAGGTGCGTCCCAGTCAGCATCGGCCAGGGCCAACAGCTCTGTGCCAATGAACAGACCAGGCTGAAGCAGTTCGACCCGCTCCAGCCCGGCGTCCACCTGGAGTCGGTAGCGCCCCTCGGCGACGACCGCGTCATCGTTCACGTCGTGAGTCAGCGAGAAGGCATAACCCAACTCGTCCAGCAGACGCCATTCGAAGGCGCGCAGCAGCGGCTCCAACGGGCGACCGGCAGCCAGCGCCTCAAGGGTGAGGGTGTAGTGCTCGAACAGTGCAGGGAACGGCGCCTCGGCAGGAAGCAGGCGCATCAGCAACTCGTTGAGATACAGCCCGCTGAACAACGCATCGCCATGCAGCCAGCCGGCAAGGCCGACCGTATCCAACCGACCGACGTTCTTCAACTCGCCTCGCCCGCGCAACTCGACTTCCAGCGGCACGAAGGGGCGCACCGGGCTGCCGCCCTTGCCGCGCGCGCGCCGCAGCACCGCCCGCACACGGCCTTGGGCGGTGAAGAAGTCCACCAACGCGCTGGTTTCCTTGTAGGCGCGGCTGTGCAGGACGTAGGCGGGTTGCGGGGTGGGTTGGTCCATGAGCGGTCACTCGGTCTCAGGCAAAGCGCACACCTGTAGGAGCGGGCTTGCCCGCGAAGAGGCCAGCCCAGGCACCGTGGATGCATGGCACGGGCGTTGCCCGTGTTCGCGGGCAAGCCCGCTCCTACAAGGTGCGCGGCGAGGCTTAGAGGTCGCCGTAACCCAGCGAACGCAGGGCGCGTTCGTCATCGGACCAGCCGCCCTTGACCTTGACCCAGAGGTTGAGCATGACCTTGGAGTCGAACAACACCTCCATGTCCTTGCGGGCCTCGGAACCAATGCGTTTGATACGCTCGCCCTTGTCGCCGATGATGATCTTCTTCTGGCCATCACGCTCGACCAGGATCAAGGCGTGGATGTGCAGCACATGCCCCTGCTGCTTGAATTCCTCGATCTCGACCGTGATCTGGTACGGCAGCTCGGCACCGAGCTGGCGCATGATCTTCTCGCGTACCAGTTCGGCCGCCAGGAAACGGCTGCTGCGGTCGGTGATCTGGTCTTCCGGGAAGAAGTGCTCGTTTTCCGGCAGGTGCTTGGCGATCTGAGCTTCCAGCGCGTCCAGGTTGTGCCCCTGCTGGGCCGAGATCGGCATCACTTCGGCGTTCGGAAGTTGCTCCTGCAGCCACTGCAGATGCGGGATCAGCTCAGCTTTCTCTTCCATGCGGTCGGTCTTGTTGACCGCGATGATGAGCGGGCCAGTGACGTACTGCACACGTTCGAGCACCAGTTGGTCCTCATCGGTCCAACGGGTGCGGTCGACCACAAAGATCACCACGTCGACATCCTTGAGGGCTGCCGAGGCGTTGCGGTTCATGTAGCGGTTCAAGGCCTTGTCGTTGGCCTTGTGCATGCCGGGGGTGTCGACGTAGATCGCCTGCACGTCACCTTCGGTCTTGATGCCGAGCATGTTGTGACGGGTGGTCTGCGGCTTGCGCGAGGTGATCGCCAGCTTCTGCCCGAGGATGTGGTTGAGCAGCGTGGACTTGCCCACGTTGGGGCGGCCGACGATGGCCACGTAACCGCAGCGGGTCGGATTGTTCTCAGTCATTGCCATTCTCCACGCCCAAGGCGATCAGTGCGGCGGCAGCGGCGACCTGCTCGGCGATACGCCGGCTCACGCCCTGACCGCGGCTCTTGTTGTTCAGCAGCACCACTTCGCATTCGACGAAGAAGGTGCGGCAATGAGGTTCGCCCTGGATATCCACCACTTCATAACGCGGCAGCTCGCAGGCACGCGACTGCAGGTATTCCTGCAGTCGCGTCTTGGGGTCCTTGTTGGTGTCGACCAGGGTCAGCCCATCGAACTCACCGGCCAACCAGGCCAGGATGCGCTCGCGGGCAGTCTGCATGTCGGCGTCCAGGTAGATCGCGCCGATCAGCGCTTCGAGGGCGTCGGCAAGAATGGACTCGCGGCGAAAACCACCGCTCTTGAGTTCACCCGAGCCAAGGCGCAAGTAGTCGCCCAGGTCGAAGCCACGGGCCAGGCGGGCCAGGGTTTCTCCTTTGACCAGGCGAGCGCGCAGGCGCGACAACTGGCCTTCGCGAGCCTGCGGGAAACGCTCGAACAGCGCCTCGCCAGCCACGAAATTGAGAATCGCATCGCCGAGAAACTCCAGGCGCTCGTTGTTGCGCCCGGCGTAGCTGCGGTGCGTAAGTGCCAGGAGCATCTGATCCCGGTCTTTGAAGGTATAGCCGAGCTTGCGCTCCAGGCGTTCGAGGGAAGCGCTCATGCAGCCACCCCTTCGTTGTTAAACGCGTTCAAATCAACATCCTGAAAGACTGTTTGGCTGTGTCACGCCGTCATGCAGCGGCGAATTTACCCATCCCTGAGAACACAGCCTATGTCAGAAATGCATTCGGCGCTGTCTGTGGACAGCGCCGAGGGGTATCAATGGATCAGACCGACCCGTGACAGGTTGGGGAAGTGGCTGAGCTTGGGCTCGGGCCAGCTCATCCAGACCGCAAAGGCCTTGCCGACGATGTTACGGTCCGGGACCATGCCCTGCAGCTCGCGCGGGATACTCGGGTCGTCCCAGTAGCGGCTGTCGTTGGAGTTGTCGCGGTTGTCGCCCATCATGAAGTAATGGCCAGCCGGCACGGTCCACTGCTGGTCCGGCGGCATGCGATAGCGGCTCATTTCCTTGCGGATCAGGTGCTCGGCTTCGCCCAGCTTCTCCTTGTACAACTCGGCGCTACCCAAGGATCCGGCTTCGGTGCCCACCAGTTGCTCAGCGACCAGCTGGTCGTTGACGTACAGGTGCTTCTCGTTGGTGTAGCGGATCCGGTCGCCCGGCAGACCGACCACACGCTTGATGTAGTTGACGTTCGGGTCGCTCGGGTAGCGGAACACCATGACGTCACCGCGCTGCGGGTCACCGACCTCGATGACCTTCTTGTCGATCACCGGCAGGCGGATACCGTAGGAGAACTTGTTCACCAGGATGAAATCGCCCACTTCCAGGGTCGGCTTCATCGAACCCGACGGAATCTGGAAGGGTTCGACCAGGAACGAGCGCAGCACCAGCACGATGAACAGTACCGGGAAGAACGACTTGCCGTACTCGACGAGCAACGGCTCCTTGTTCAGGCGCTCGACCACCGCGACCTCGGGCTGGCTGACGCTGCCCTGGTAGTTGGCGATCGCCGCTCGCCGGCGCGGGGCCAGGAACAGCAGATCGATCAGACCCAACAGGCCGCAGACAGCGACGGCGATGACTAGCAACAGCGGGAAATTTAGCGACATAGGACCTAGCTATCCAACCTGAGCACAGCGAGGAAGGCTTCCTGTGGGATCTCCACGTTGCCCACCTGCTTCATGCGTTTCTTACCGGCCTTCTGCTTCTCCAGCAGCTTCTTCTTACGGCTGACGTCACCGCCATAGCACTTAGCCAGTACGTTCTTTCTGAGCGCCTTGACAGTGGTCCGCGCAATGATCTGGCCGCCGATAGCTGCCTGGATCGCCACGTCGAACATCTGCCGAGGAATCAGTTCCTTCATCTTCTCGGTCAACGCACGGCCTTTGTAGGCCGCGTTGTCACGATGCACGATCAATGCCAGGGCATCGACCTTGTCGCCGTTGATCAGCACGTCCAGCTTGACCAGGTTGGCCGACTGGTAGCGATCGAAATGATAGTCCAGCGAAGCGTAGCCGCGGCTGGTGGATTTGAGCTTGTCGAAGAAGTCCAGCACCACTTCGTTCATCGGCAGGTCGTAGCGCACCTGTACCTGGCTGCCGAGGAACTGCATGTCACGCTGAACGCCACGCTTCTCGATGCACAGGGTGATGACGTTGCCCAGGTGCTCCTGCGGCACGAGGATGGTCGCCGTGACGATCGGCTCGCGGAAGTCCGCGACCGCCGAGACATCCGGCAGCTTCGACGGGTTGTCGACGACGATGGTTTCGCCGGTCTTGAGCTCTAGCTCGTAGATCACGCTCGGCGCGGTGGTGATCAGGTCCAGGTCGTATTCGCGCTCGAGGCGCTCCTGGATGATCTCCATGTGCAGCATGCCGAGGAAGCCGCAACGGAAGCCGAAGCCCAGGGCGTCGGAGCTTTCCGGCATGTACTGCAGCGACGAGTCGTTGAGCGTCAGCTTCTGCAGGGCGTCGCGGAAGTCCTCGAAATCGTCGGAGCTGACCGGGAACAGGCCGGCGTACACCTGCGGCTGGATCTTCTTGAAGCCAGGCAGCACCTCGACCTCGGGGGTCGAGGACAGCGTCAGGGTGTCGCCGACCGGCGCGCCGTGAATGTCCTTGATGCTGGCGATGATGAAGCCCACTTCGCCAGCCTTGAGGTCGGCGGTCTGGGTGTGTTTCGGGGTGAAGACACCGACGCTGTCGACCAGGTGCACCTTGCCGGTGGACTTGACCAGGATCTTGTCGCCCTTCTTGACCCGGCCCTGGCGCACACGCACCAGCGACACGACGCCCAGGTAGTTGTCGAACCAGGAGTCGATGATCAGCGCCTGCAGAGGGGCGTCGATCTCGCCTTCTGGCGCGGGAATGGTCTGCACCAGGCGCTCGAGCACCTCGTCCACGCCCATGCCGCTCTTGGCACTGCAGGCCACGGCTTCGGTGGCGTCGATGCCGATGATCTTCTCGATCTCGTCCTTGACGCGGTCCGGATCGGCCTGGGGCAGGTCCATCTTGTTCAGTACCGGCATGACCTCGAGGCCCTGCTCGATGGCGGTGTAGCAGTTGGCGACCGACTGCGCCTCGACGCCCTGACCGGCATCGACCACCAGCAGCGCGCCCTCGCACGCGGCCAGCGAACGCGAGACTTCGTAGGTGAAGTCGACGTGGCCGGGGGTGTCGATGAAGTTCAACTGGTAGGTTTTGCCGTCCTGCGCCTTGTAGTGCAGGGTGACGCTGTGGGCCTTGATGGTGATACCGCGTTCACGCTCGAGGTCCATGGAGTCGAGGACCTGGGCCTCCATTTCGCGCGCCGACAGGCCACCGCACATCTGGATGAAACGGTCGGCCAGCGTCGACTTGCCATGGTCGATGTGGGCGATGATGGAGAAATTGCGGATATGACTCAAATCACTCACGGGTCAACACTCGAAAAGGCTGCGAGCCGGACGCCCGCGGAAAAATAGCCGGGAATTGTACCTCAAGCCGGAGGGATATGGGAGATTCCTCTATCGCCACGCACACCTGCAAATGCGACATGAATTTGCTCGGCTCGCTGATGTTCCCACAGAACATCATGACACGCTCATGAAAAAGGGCAGCCGAAGCTGCCCTTTCCTACCCTTCACTCAGCCTATTCAGCCAACTTGAAGGTGATGAAGCTGGCGCGGCCCTGTCGCAGCACACGCATCGATACCGAACGGTTCTTCGGCAGGTCCTTGGCGATCTCGGTGAATTGCTTGGCCGAGCTGATCGCCTGGTTGTTCAGGTGGCTGATCACGTCGCCCGGACGCAGGCCAATCAGTGCTGCCGGACCATCCTGAACCTC
Organism: Pseudomonas wayambapalatensis; assembly: GCA_014268975.2. Taxonomy (GTDB): domain Bacteria; phylum Pseudomonadota; class Gammaproteobacteria; order Pseudomonadales; family Pseudomonadaceae; genus Aquipseudomonas; species Aquipseudomonas wayambapalatensis. The sequence continues at coordinate 4,495,765 of CP077096.1, forward strand.
CTTGATGACCACACCACCCTTGAGCTCGAGCGACTTCTTCTGCTCGTCGCTGAGGTCGGCGACCGAGACGCCCAGGCGGTTGCTGTTGCGCTCCACGCCTGCCTGGCCAGCGGTGCCAATGTCGGCATCGTCTTCAGGGAGTGCACCGATGGTGATGTCCAGGGTCTGACGCTTGCCTTCGCGGATGATCTCGAGCTTGGCTTTCTGGCCATCCTTGAGACCGCCGACCAGGTGTGGCAGGTCTGCGGACATGACGATCGGCTGGCCGTTCATGCTCAGGATCACGTCACCGACCTGCAGGCCGCCCTTGGCCGCAGGGCCGTTTTCCAGCACCTGGGCTACCAGCGCACCGGCAGGCTTGTCGAGCCCGAAGGACTCGGCCAGGTCCTTGTTCACTTCCTGGATCACCACGCCGAGCCAGCCGCGGCTGACCTTGCCGTCTTTCTTCAACTGGTTCGAGACATCGATCGCCACGTCGATCGGGATGGCGAACGACAGGCCCATGAAGCCGCCGGAGCGGGTGAAGATCTGCGAGTTGATACCCACGACCTCACCCTTCATGTTGAACAGCGGGCCGCCTGAGTTACCCGGGTTGATCGCGACGTCGGTCTGGATGAACGGCACGTAGGTGTCGTTGGGCAAGGTACGCCCCTTGGCGCTGACGATACCTTTGGTCACCGAATGATCGAAACCGAACGGCGAGCCGATGGCCAACACCCACTCACCGACCTTCAGCTTCTCGGAATCGCCCAGCTTGACGGTCGGCAGATTCTTGCCATCGACCTTGAGCAGTGCCACGTCGGTGCGCGGGTCGGTGCCAACCAGCTTGGCTTGCAGTTCGCTGCGATCGGACAGGCGGACGATGATCTCGTCGGCATCGGCGACAACATGGTTGTTGGTCAGGACATAACCATCGCTGGAGATGATGAAGCCCGAGCCCAGCGACTGAGCCTCACGCTGGCGATCGCCACGCGGGGAGCGCGGCTGCTGCGGCATGTTGCGCTCGAAAAACTCGCGGAACATCGGAGGCAGGCCCTCCAGGTCGGGCATCTGCCCGGCGGCGACGCGACGGTCCGGCAGTTTTTGCTTGGTACTGATGTTGACCACCGCCGGCGAGGCTTGCTCGACCAGGGTGGTGAAGTCCGGCAGGGCTTCCTCGGCCTGGGCGGTAAGCACCTGGCCGAGCATCAGCACGGCGGCGAACATCGATAGATAGGTTTTCAAGCGTGGTATTGACATACGGCTCCCGTCACAACGAGCGTAGTTAGCAGAAGGGCCCCTGCAGATGCAGGAAAGGCCAGACTCCAGGAAGTCTGACCTATAGAAAATTTACCAGTTGATTGCAAATGACAATGCTTTAATTTCATGTCAGCTGCGCGCCTGACAGCTTGTAGGAAGGGTCTGGGACGGTCATTACCGCGCCTGGACATCCTGGGCGCGCATCGACAATGCCACGCGCTCGGCGGTCCCCAGCGGAATCTCTCCGACCACGGTGACCATGACCTTGCCCTTGGGTGTGTTCAGATGCCGTGAGACAGCGACGGTAGGCCCCAGTTGCGCACGGGTATCGGTACCGGCGTCTTCCTTGATCGGCTCGAGAAAGACGGAGAACCGCGCCAGCCCATCGTCGTACATCAGGCTGCTGACGGTGCTGTTGCGTTCGGGATCACGGCGCACGGCGCTGTTGACCAGCTCGAAGCCAGGCGGCAGCCAGTCGGAACGCCAGCCAGCGACAGTTTCAGGCTTCGCCGCCGCAAGAGGCTGCACCGGCTTGCACGCGGAACTGGCCTGCAGGTCGCGATCGGTCGGAACATCATCGGTATCCAGGCGGGTCATCTGGAAGCGCTCGAGCAACTGGCCCTTGTCGTTGAGCATCAACGACCGCAGCGGTAGGCCGGTCTGGCGATCCAGGTGAAGTTCAAAGGCGTAACGGTGCTGGTCGCGTGGAGTGAGGGTGACGATCACCGCGTCGCGCCCGGCGATACGTGCCTTGCCAGCCACACCCAGGTCGTACCAGCTCATCAGCTTCAGAGGATCGAGCACTCGCGGGGCGGAATCGGGCGGCGTACCGACCCCGCTGACCAGGGAACCACTGACGCACTGCACCTTGCCGTCGACCCGCACGATTTCCTGGGCGGCGCCATCGAGCTGCAACAACCGCTCGCTGACTTTGCCGTCCTGGACGCGATGCCAGATATCGTGGGAAGAAAAACTGCCGTTACGTTCGTAGACGAAAGAACCCTGGTAACTCTGCCCTTGCTCGGCCTGTGCCAGCTTGTTCAGCCACTCGCTCGCCTCGGGCGAAGAGTTGGCCGCCAATGCCGGCACCGTGATGCAACTGCCGAGCAGCAGCGACAGAAGAGGTAGCGCGCGCATGATCCTCCTTACTTAGCGATTTTCCAGGCTGGCGGCGCGTGCGTAAGGCAGAGCGGTTTCAGTGCCCTTCAGCGCAGACTCCTGAGCGTGCTGGCGCAGGTAACCTGGCAGACGCTGATCCCAGCCGGCCTGGTTCTGCAGCACACCGTTGGCCATCGGCCCGGTCGGTTGCTCACTGCTCTCACTATAGCCTGCCAGAACGGCTGGACCTTGAGTCTGCGGTACGGTGACCCCCTGCTGCACAGGTTGCTGCGAAGCAAGTTGCGCGCCGTTGATCTCATCCTGGTTGTACAGGCGTACACCCGCCAGCACAGCGACGGTCACCGAAGCGGCAACGGCCAGGCGACCAATGCTGCGCCACGGGCCACGCTTGGCCTTGACCGGGACGGCTTCGTCGGCCAGCGCGGCAGAAACGGCCGACGCGATGTCGAGCTTGGGCAGCAGCAGTTCCTTGTGCATGGCTGCGCGAGCGACCTGGTAACGCGACCAGGTGGCACGGGTCTCGGCATCATCGACCGCGTTCAGCACGCGACGTAATTCCAGTTCGTCCGCTTCGTTATCCATTACCGCGGACAGCGATTCCTGCAAAGCTTCACGACTCATGGCGGTTCCTCTCTTGGCTGTCGCCGCTGTCTCAGGTTTCCTGCAACAGGGGTTGCAGGGCTTTGTCTATGGCCTCCCGAGCGCGGAAGATTCGAGAGCGCACGGTACCCACCGGACATTGCATGACACTGGCAATGTCTTCGTAACTCAGCCCGTCGAACTCGCGCAGGGTCAATGCCGTGCGCAGGTCTTCGGGCAGTTGCTGGATGGTGCGATGGACAGTGCCTTCGATTTCATCCCGCAACAACGAGCGCTCTGGGGACTCGAGATCCTTGAGACCATGATCGCCGTCGTAGAACTCCGCATCCTCGGAGCTCACATCGCTGTCTGGCGGCCGTCTTCCACGGGACACCAGGTAATTCTTCGCCGTGTTGATGGCGATGCGGTACAGCCACGTGTAGAACGCACTGTCACCGCGGAAGTTGCCAAGCGCACGGTAGGCCTTGATGAAAGCTTCCTGCGCCACGTCCTGCGCTTCATGGGTGTCGTGTACAAAACGCACGATCAACCCGAGAATCTTGTGCTGATACTTCAGCACCAACAGATCGAACGCTCGCCTGTCACCGCGCTGCACGCGCTCGACAAGCTGCTGATCCTCTTCCTGGGTTAGCATGAACACTCCTCAGTGAACTCAAAGGAGCGTTGCGACAGCCATCGTTCAGGCTTGCAACCATAGACTCGGGCTTTGCGCAAAAGTTCTCCCCTCCAAGCAAGTTTCCTGCGGCCTCTGGTCGGCTCGCACGAAAAAGACACAGCGCGGTCGCAGCCGGCTGCGTCGATAATCGGTGTCTCGAATACACAGGTTTCAGCCCGGGTAGAGCCGCTGTCCTGCGTCGCCTCGGCAATCGTGGCAGACGGGCAGCCTTCTTGAGATTTGCAGGGGTACTGGAAAGTTCCCACAAAGTCGCCACGCCTGCGCAACCGCCATTGGAAATCCGACGCCGGGGGCTGCTATAAAGGCAGCCCGGCATCTTTCACGATAGTTTCACAATGCCATATACGCATGACTATTGTGCCGCTCCCCTTCCCTAGTTACTAGTGTCCCGACATGAGCCAACAATTCCAACATGATGTCCTGGTGATCGGCAGTGGCGCCGCCGGTCTCAGCCTGGCACTGAACCTTCCCGGCCACCTGCGCGTCGCGGTCCTGAGCAAGGGCGACCTCGCCAACGGCTCTACCTTCTGGGCCCAGGGCGGTGTCGCCGCGGTACTGGACGACACCGACACGGTGCAATCGCACGTCGAGGACACGCTCAATGCAGGCGGTGGCCTGTGCCATGAAGACGCCGTGCGATTCACCGTCGAACACAGCCGCGAAGCCATCGAGTGGCTGATCGAGCAGGGCGTGCCCTTCACCCGCGATGAACACCACAGCGTCGACGACGGCGGCTTCGAGTTCCACCTCACCCGTGAAGGCGGTCACAGCCACCGCCGCATCATCCATGCCGCCGATGCCACGGGCGCCGCGATCTTCACCACGCTTCTGGAACAGGCGCGCCAGCGCCCGAACATCGACCTGCTCGAACAGCGTGTAGCCGTGGACCTGATCACCGAGCGGCGCCTGGGCCTGCCCGGCGAACGCTGCCTGGGCGCCTACGTGCTCGACCGCAACAGCGGCGAGGTGGACACCTTCGGCGCACGCTTCACGGTGTTAGCGACAGGCGGCGCGGCCAAGGTCTATCTCTACACCAGCAACCCCGACGGCGCCTGCGGTGATGGCATTGCCATGGCCTGGCGCGCCGGCTGTCGGGTGGCGAACCTTGAGTTCAACCAGTTCCACCCAACCTGCCTGTACCACCCGCAAGCCAAAAGTTTCCTGATCACCGAGGCCCTGCGTGGCGAAGGTGCGCTGCTGCGCCTGCCCAACGGCGAGCGCTTCATGCCGCGCTTTGACCCGCGCGAAGAGTTGGCGCCACGGGATATCGTCGCTCGCGCCATCGACCACGAGATGAAGCGCCTGGGCGTGGACTGCGTGTACCTGGACATCACCCACAAGCCGGTCGAGTTCATCAAGAGCCACTTCCCCACGGTCTACGAACGCTGCCTGACCTTCGGCATCGACATCACTCGCCAGCCGATCCCGGTGGTACCGGCAGCGCACTACACCTGCGGCGGCGTGATGGTCGACGAGCGCGGCCACACCGACGTACCGGGCCTGTATGCCATTGGCGAGACCAGTTTCACCGGCCTGCACGGCGCCAATCGCATGGCCAGCAATTCGCTGCTGGAGTGCTTCGTCTACGGCCGCGCGGCTGCCGCGGACATCGAGGCGCACCTGGATCAAGTCGGCAGGCCGCAGGCCCTGCCTTGCTGGGATGCCAGCCAGGTTACCGATTCGGATGAAGACGTGATCATCGCGCACAACTGGGACGAACTGCGGCGATTCATGTGGGACTACGTCGGCATCGTGCGCACCAGCAAACGCCTGCAGCGCGCCGAGCACCGGGTGCGCCTGCTGCTGGACGAAATCGATGAGTTCTACAGCAACTACAAGGTCAGCCGCGACCTGATCGAGCTGCGCAACCTGGCACAGGTGGCCGAGCTGATGATTCGCTCGGCGATGCAGCGCAAGGAAAGCCGTGGGCTGCACTACACCCTGGACTACCCGGGGATGCTGGGTGAGGCCAGGGATACGATACTCAGCCCGACCTGAGCCTGGCGCCGGCCTTTTCGCCGCGGCGACTTGCCCGCGAAGAGGTCGGCAACACCCACTTCACTCTACAGCCATCACCCATCGGCGTCGGCTGAACTTCAAGCGCACACGAAGCTGTCGGTGCTCATCCGCCGTCAGCGCATCCCTTGGAATGCACTGGCTCTGGGCAACCCGCCGCCCCTCGCGCACGAAGCGCAACACCACCATCACCGGCAGCGCGACGCTGTCACGGCACAACCTCACCCGCTGCCAGCCATGGGCACGGCTGAACGCCTGCCAGCCACGCGCATCACGGCGCAGACCGGTCACGGCATCAGGATGGGTCAGGAGGATACGACGGGGAATCACCCAACAGGCATGGGCGAGGCAGGCAATCAGCACGCAGGTTGCCAACCACCAGGGCAAGGCACTGAACCACAGAGTGGCGAGCGCCAGCGCCTGCCCGGCAAGATAGGCCGTCAGCAGCAGGCGCGAGCCCTGCCAACGGCACTCGAAGCACTCACTTGGGCTGGACACGGTCCAGGATGATGCGGACCATGCGCTGCAGCTCAGGGTCTTCGGATTCGTTACGCTCCATGAACCAGCCGAACATGTCCTGGTCCTCGCAGGTCAACAGGCGGCGGTACAGTTCGCGATCCGCTTCGCTCAGGTTCGGGTAAACCTCCTGGGTGAAGGGTACGAGCAGCACGTCCAGCTCCAGCATGCCGCGGCGGCTGTGCCAGAAAAGCCGGTTGAGTTCAGTTTGTTCGACCATGGGGCCCTCCTCGAATGGTCGCGCAGTATACCGCGCTGCAACCACAGCGGCACGAGGCATTGGTCTAGTCACCTACCTATTTTGTTACTGGCGTTCTATGATGGCCGCCAGTCTTTATAGCTACCGCGATGACCCATGGCCGACTCCGCTTTCTTCTGTCCCCTGTCCCACGAGGGCATCCTCGCTGTCCGCGGCTCCGACGCCGGCAAGTTCCTGCAAGGCCAGCTGACCTGCAACCTCGACTATCTGAATCCGCAGCACGCCAGTCTCGGCGCTCGCTGCATGGTCAAAGGCCGCATGCAATCCAGCTTCCGCATCCTGCCCGAAGGCAATGGCTATCTGCTTGCCATGGCCAGCGAACTGCTCGAGGCGCAATTGGCGGATCTGAAGAAGTACGCGGTGTTCTCCAAGGCCACGCTGACCGACGAAAGCCCCGCCTGGGTACGCTTCGGCCTGCAGCAGGGCGATGCCGCGCTGCAGGCGCTGGGGCTTGAAACACCACAGGCAGCCGGCGCCACCGTGCGTCATGAAGGGCTCGTCGCCATCGCTGTCTCGCCTGCACGCGTCGAACTGTGGGTGCCCGCCGAACAGGCCGCCAACGTGCGCGGAGTCCTCGCCGCCGCACTGCCCGAAGGCACCCTGGATGCCTGGCTGCTGGGCCAGATCCGCGCCGGCATCGGCCAGGTCATGGGCCCGACCCGTGAACTGTTCATCCCGCAGATGATCAACCTGCAGGCCGTCGACGGCGTGAGTTTCAAGAAGGGCTGCTATACCGGCCAGGAAATCGTCGCGCGCATGCAGTACCTGGGCAAGCTCAAGCGTCGCCAGTATCGCCTCTCGCTGCCCGTGGACGAAGCCCCCGCACCCGGCGCAGAGATCTTCTCGCCCACCCACGGCTCCTCGGTCGGCGAGGTGGTCATCGCGGCACCGGCCGAGCAAGGTGTCGAACTGCTGGCAGTGCTCAGCGCCGACTCGGTGGAAGATGACAACCTGCACCTGGGCAGCCTCGAAGGCCCACGCCTGACCCTGCTCGACCTGCCCTACGAACTGGACCGCGATCGGGAAATCCAGCGCTGACCAGCCCGCCCCGCCGCTGCGGCGGGGCAGCCCCACCACTGCGGTAGAGAAGTCCATGAACAAGCTGGCCGAGATGGTTCAAGCGCAGTTGCTCGCTGCCATCGACAACGACGACCTGGTCCTGCCCACGCTGCCCGAGGTTGCCCTGAGCATCCGCGAAGCCGCCGAAGACAGCGAAATCAGCGTGGCCGCCTTGAGCCGCGTGATCGGTCGCGATGCTGCGCTGTCGGCGCGCCTGATCAAGGTGGTCAACAGCCCGCTGCTGCGCGCACTGGTGGAGGTCACCGACCTGCACACCGCGATCACACGCCTGGGCGTCAACTACAGCTGCAACCTGGCTATCGGCCTGGTGATCGAACAGATCTTCCATGCCCGATCGCCGGCGGTGGAACACAAGCTGCGCGATATCTGGGAAAACAGCCTGGAAGTGGCGGGCATCAGTTACGAAATCTGCAGACGCTACACCCACCTCAAACCCGACCAGGCCACCCTGGGTGGTCTTGTGCACCAGATCGGCGCCCTGCCGGTACTGATCTACGCCGAAGAGCACAACGAGCTGCTGTCCGACCCGGTGTGCCTGCACTTCGTGATCGAACAGATCCATCCCGTGCTGGGCGACAAGATCCTCAGCGCCTGGGAGTTTCCCGAGCAACTGGTCAACCTGCCCAGCCAGGTCCAGGACCTGGAGCGCGAGACCGACAAGATCGACTACATCGGCATCGTCCAGATCGCCCGCTCGCTCAGCCTGCGCGGGCGCGGCCAGCCCTTGACCAGCCTGCCCGCCTACAAGCTGCTGCGCTTGCCGGAGGGCAAAGAGCTGGATCTGCTGGAGCTGGTCGAGGCACGGGATATGTTGCGCTGACTGCCGCGGGTGCGGCGGTCAATCCGCGATGAAGCTCACCCGCACCTTCAAACCGCCGTTGTCGCCATCATGCAGGCTGATCTGCGCCAGATGCGCACGGCAAATTTCGCCGACGATCGCCAACCCTAGCCCACTGCCTTGGGCACTGCGCCGGTAGAAGCGCTCGAACACGCGCTCGCGATCATCCAGTGGAATCCCCGGCCCATCGTCCTCGACCTCCAGCACCGCAGGGGCCAGCACGCGCAGGATCACGTTGCCGCCCATCGGTGTGTGGGCCAGGGCATTGTCCACCAGGTTGCTGAGCAGCTCGTTGAGCAAGGTCGGCTCGCCCTTCAGCCAAACCGGCGCCTCGGCTTCCAGCGCCAGGGCAACACCCCGGGCATGGGCCAGCGGCGCCATGGCCATGCCCAGTTCGCGGGCCAGCTGGCTGAGATCCAGGCGCTTTGCACCGCCTTCGGCGATTGCCCGGGCGCCATTTTCCACACGGGCCAGCGACAGCAACTGGTTGGCCAGGTGGGTAAGGCGATCAGTCCCCTGGGCCGCAGACTCCAGGGTCTGGCGCCACTCCTCGGGCTCCCGCGAGCGCAAGCCCAACTCCACCCGAGCCTTGAGCGCCGCCAGTGGTGTGCGCAACTCGTGGGCAGCATCGGCGATGAACTGCGCTTGGCGCTCGAACTGGCCGCGCAGCCGCTCGGTGAAGTGGTTCAAGGCCCGCACCAGCGGCCCCAGTTCATGCTGCACCTGCACCACCGGCAGGGCCCGCAGATCGTCGGGCTGACGGGCCTCCACCGCCGTGCGCAGACGCTCCAGCGGACGCAGTGCAGCACTGACCGCGAACCACACCATCACCAGCGCGCCCAGCGCAAGCATGCCCAGGCGCAGCAACGTGTCGGCCATCAGTCCGCGCGCCATGCTCACCCGCGCCTCTTCGGTCTCGGCCACGCGGATCTCGGCCATGCCGTTCATGTTCGGTTCACTGACGGCCTTGAGCAGGCTCACCACGCGCACATCCTGGCCCAGGTAGGTGGCGTTGTAGAAGCGCGCCAGTGCCGGATAGTCGTCGGTGCGCGGCGTGCCAGGGGGCGGCGGCGGCAGCTTCTCGTAACCGGAAATCAGCCTCTGGTGGATATCCAGCACCTGGTAGTAGATGCGTCCGGCGCTGTCGTAGGCGAAGGTGTCCAGCGCCACATAGGGCACATCGGCGCTGAGCGTGCCATCACGCTGGGAAAGGCCGGCGGCAATGGTCCGCGCCGAGGCCAGCAGCGTGCGGTCATAGGCGGTGTCGGCGGCCTCGCGGCCATTCCAGTAAGCGCTCAGGCCGCTGGCCAGCATCAGCACCACGAGCAACAGCGCCAGGTTGCCGAGCAGGCGCGCGCGCAGGCTGCCGTTGTCACGCATCGCGATGCTCGAGCAGGTAGCCCAGGCCGCGGAACGTGACGATCGCCACCGGGTGGCCATCGAGCTTCTTGCGCAGGCGATGGATGTAGATCTCGATGGCATCGGGGCTGGCTTCTTCGTCCAGGCCAAACACCTGTGCGGCCAATTGCTCCTTGCTCATCACCCGCCCGGGACGGGCGATCAGCGCCTCGAGCACGCTCTGTTCGCGCGAGGTCAAGGTCAGCGGCTCGTCACCCAGCGCAAAGCGCCGCGTGTCCAGGTCATACACCAGGGGCCCGCAACGTTGCTGACGTTCGCCACCGAGCACGCTACGGCGCAGCAGTGCCTTGACCCGCGCCTCAAGCTCGGTGAGCTCGAAAGGCTTGGCCAGGTAGTCGTCGGCCCCAAGGTTCAGGCCGTGCACGCGGTCCTTGACGTCGCTGCGCGCGGTGAGCATCAGCACCGGCAGGGTCTTGCCCCGCGAGCGCAGGCGCGCCAGCACTTCGAAACCGTCCATGCGCGGCAGGCCGACATCCAGCACGGCGACAGCATAGTCCTCGCTGGCCAGGGCCAGGTCGGCGGCCACGCCGTCATGCAGCACATCCACGGTCAAGCCCTGGCTCTTGAGGGCCTGGGCCACGCTTTCAGCCAACGGCAGATGGTCTTCGACCAGCAACACACGCATCGGATTCTCCCTGCTCGGGTTGGGCGGTGGCGCGGAGTGTAACGCCCTCGCCGGCACTGTGAAGCCCTTGTGACAAACCTTTCGCGCTGAAAGGTTAGCGAAAGGTTCGCCACCTAGCATCGCACCACGGTCGCTCCACGCGCCGAAAAAAGCACCAGCAAGGTGCAACGAATAAGAACAATAAAACGGAGTCAGACGACGATGCTGTCAATGCAGCCCAGCCGGTCCCTTTCCGCCCGCCCTTCCACGCTCGCCAGCGCCATTGCCCTTGCCGGCATTGCTCCGATGAGCCAGGCCGCCTTCTTCGAAGACAGTACGGCCACCTTCGAAACCCGAAACATGTACTTCAATCGCGACTTCCGCGATGGCACCAGCGCGCAACAATCCAAACGCGACGAATGGGCCCAGGGCTTCATGCTCAATTTCGAATCCGGCTATACCGACGGCACCGTGGGCTTCGGCCTCGACGCCCTGGGCATGCTCGGCATCAAGCTCGACTCCAGCAAGGACCGCACAGGCACCGGCCTGCTGCCGACCCATGACGACGGCAAGGCGGCCAACGAGTACTCCAAGCTCGGCCTGACCGGCAAGGTCAAGATCTCCCAGACCGAGTTGAAAGTCGGCACCCTGATCCCGGAACTGCCGACGCTGCAGCCCAACGACGGGCGCATCCTGCCGCAGACCTTCGAAGGCGGCCTGCTCACCTCCCGCGAGATCAAGAACCTGACCTTCACTGGCGGGCGCCTTGAAAAGGCCAAGGACCGCGACGACACCAACTGGGAAGACCTGGCGCTGAACAATAAGAACGGCCGCTTTGGTGGTACGTTCCGCGCCGACCACTTCGACCTGGGTGGCCTGGACTACAAGTTCACCGACCGCATCACCGGCAGCTACCACTTCGCCCAGCTCGATGACATCTACCGCCAGCACTTCGTCGGCATGGTCGCCACACAGCCCTGGGGGCCGGGCACCTTCGGCGCCGACCTGCGCCTCTCGAAGAGTGACGAACAGGGCAAGGCCCTTGCAGGCAAGATCGACAACACCACGGTCAACGGCATGCTCAGCTACGCGCTCAGCGGCCACAAGTTCAGCGCCGCCTACCAGCACCTGTCCGGCGACAGCGCCTTCCCCTATGTCGACGGCGCCGACCCGTACCTGGTCAACTTCGTCCAGATCAACGACTTCGCCGGCGCCGACGAACGCTCCTGGCAAGTACGCTACGACTACAACTTCGCTTCCCTGGGCATTCCTGGCCTGACCTTCATGACCCGCTACATCAACGGCGACAACGTCAGCCGCGCCGATGGCAGCGAGGGCAAGGAATGGGAACGCAACACCGAGTTCAAGTATGTGGTGCAGAGCGGTCCGCTGAAGAACGTCGCGGTGCGCCTGCGCAACGCTACCTTCCGCTCCAACTTCGCCCGCGACGCCGATGAAGTACGCCTGCTGGTCAGCTACAGCGTGGCCCTGTGGTAACCCATAACAACAACGCTCACGGAGATAGACGATGAACCTTTCACTGCGCCGACTCGTCCTGGCCACCGGCTGCCTGCTGCTGGCCGGCAACGCCCTGGCCGCCGAACCGAAACGCCCCGAATGCATCGCCCCGGCCTCGCCCGGCGGTGGTTTTGACCTGACCTGCAAACTGGTGCAGAGCGCACTGGTCGAGGAGAAGATCCTCAGCAAACCCATGCGCGTCACCTACATGCCAGGCGGTGTCGGCGCGGTGGCCTACAACGCCGTGGTAGCCCAGCGTCCGGCCGATGGCGGCACGCTGGTGGCCTGGTCCAGCGGCTCGCTGCTGAACCTGGCCCAGGGCAAGTTCGGCCGCTTCGACGAGAACGCGGTGAAATGGCTGGCCGCCGTCGGCACCAGCTATGGCGCCATCGCAGTGAAAAGCGACTCGCCCTACAAGACCCTCGATGACCTGGTTGCCGCACTGAAGAAAGACCCGAGCAAGGTGGTGATCGGTTCCGGCGGCACCGTCGGTAGCCAGGACTGGATGCAGACCGCGCTGATCGCCAAGGCTGCCGGCATCAACCCGCGCGACCTGCGCTACGTGGCCCTGGAAGGCGGCGGCGAAATCGCCACCGCGCTGCTCGGCGGCCATATCCAGGTGGGTTCGACCGACATTTCCGACTCCATGCCACACATCCAGAGCGGCAGCATGCGCATCCTCGCGGTGTTCTCGGAAAATCGCCTGGACGAGCCTGAAATGAAGAACATCCCGACCGCCAAGGAGCAGGGCTACGACATCGTCTGGCCGGTGGTGCGCGGCTTCTACCTCGGCCCGAAGGTGAGCGACGAAGAGTACGCCTGGTGGAAAGCGTCGTTCGACAAGCTGCTGGCCTCGGAAGACTTCGCCAAGCTGCGTGACCAGCGCGAGCTGTTCCCGTTCGCCATGACCGGTGAAGAGCTCGATGGCTATGTGAAGAAGCAGGTCGCCGACTACAAGACCCTGGCCAAGGAATTCGGCCTGATCCAGTAATCTCGGTCCTTGTGGGAGCGGGCTTGCCCGCCCCCACGAAGGAAGCATGAAAGCCGCTTCTATCGAGGATTCCTTCATGATCCTGCAACGCATCTTCGCCCTGGTGCTGCTGGCGGTCTGCGCCGCCCTGGCCGTTATGGCCTGGCCGTACCAGGCGGCGTTTTCCTATGAGCCGGTGGGCCCGCGTGCCTACCCGCTGCTGATGCTCGGCCTGATGAGCCTGGGCCTCTTGTATCTGGCAATTCGTCCGACGCCCATCGTGCACAAGGACGACGAAGTCCCCCTGGACCGCGAGACCCTCACCAAGATCGCCGCCTGCGTCGGCCTGCTGATCGTCTTCGCCGCCACCTTCGAGTCGCTGGGCTTCATCCTCAGCGCCGTCCTCGCCGGCCTGCCCATGGCCCGCCTGTATGGCGGCCGCTGGCTGCACAGCGCGATCGTGGTGGTGGGCATGAGCATCTTCCTCTACTGGCTGTTCGACCGGGTGATGGATGTCCCCCTGCCCCTCGGCCTGCTCGACGTACTGGAGAACTGACACATGGATACCTTGAGCTACCTCGGCCAGGGCTTCGGCGTCGCCCTGAGCCCCTACAACCTGGTCACCGCCCTGAGCGGCACCCTGATCGGCACCGTGGTCGGCCTGTTGCCAGGTCTGGGCCCGATCAACGGCGTGGCGCTGCTGATCCCCATCGCCTTTGCCCTCGGTCTGCCGCCGGAGTCGGCGCTGATCCTGCTGGCCGCGGTGTATCTGGGCTGCGAATACGGCGGCCGGATCAGTTCGATCCTGCTGAACATCCCGGGCGAAGCCTCGACCGTAATGACCACCCTCGATGGCTACCCCATGGCCCGCCAGGGCCTGGCCGGTGTCGCCCTGTCGCTGTCGGCCTGGAGCTCGTTCATCGGCGCCCTCATCGCCACCTGCGGCATGGTGCTGTTCGCGCCGCTGCTGGCGAAATGGGCGATCGCCTTCGGACCGGCGGAATACTTCGTGTTGATGGTGTTCGCCATCGTCGCCCTCGGCGGCATGGCCGGCGACAAGCCACTGAAGACCTTCATCGCTGCACTGATCGGCCTGTTCCTGTCGGCCGTGGGCATCGACGCCAACAGCGGCGTGTACCGCTTCACCGGTGACAGCGTTCACCTGGCCGACGGTATCCAGTTCGTGGTGCTGGTACTGGGCCTGTTCTCCATCAGCGAGATTCTCCTGCTGCTGGAGAAGACCCACCATGGCCACCAGGCGGTCAAGGCCACCGGGCGCATGCTGTTCAACCTCAAGGAAGCCGCCTCGGTCTTCGTCGTCAACATTCGCTGCGGCCTGCTCGGCTTCTTCATGGGCGTGCTGCCCGGTGCCGGTGCCACCCTGGCCAGCGCCGTGGCGTACATGACCGAGAAGCGTATCGCCGGTGCCAGCGGCAAGTTCGGCAAGGGCGACGCCCGTGGCCTCGCCGCCCCGGAAACCGCCATCGGTGCATCCTGCTGCGGCGCCCTGGTGCCAATGCTGACCCTGGGCGTGCCAGGTTCGGGCACCACCGCCGTGATGATCGGTGCACTGACCCTGTACAACATCACCCCCGGCCCACTGCTGTTCGAACAGCAGCCTGACATCGTGTGGGGCCTGATCGCCTCGCTGTTCATCGCCAACATCATGCTGGTGATCCTGAACATCCCGATGATCCGCATCTTCACCCGCATCCTTGCCGTACCGAACTGGGCGCTGGTGCCGGTGATCGCGATCATCACCGCGATCGGCGTCTACGCCGTGCACGCCACCACCTTCGACCTGTTCCTGATGGTCGGCATCGGCATCATGGGCTATATCCTGCGCAAGCTGGACTTCCCGCTGTCGCCGATCCTGCTGGGCTTCATCCTCGGCGGGCTGATGGAGCAGAACCTGCGCCGTGCGCTGTCGATCTCCAACGGCGAGCTGGGCATCCTCTGGTCCAGCCCGATCAGCATGAGCGTATGGGCACTGGTGGTCTGCATGCTGGCCCTGCCGCTGCTGCGCATCTGGCGCCGCCGCAGCCTGCAGCGCCGGGCCATGGCCGATGCCTGATCGGTCGTTGCCGCTGTTCTGGGCTACCGGGCTGGTCGGACTTGCTGGCGGTTTCATCGCCAGCAAGGTCGGCTGGCCTTTGCCGTGGATGGTCGGCTCGCTGCTGGCGATCATTGCGGTGCGCTGCCTCACCCCCTGGCAACTGTCGGAAATCCCCAACGGCCGTAAATGCGGGCAGTGGGTGATCGGTATCGGTATCGGCCTGCACTTCACCCCAGAAGTGATCGAACAGGTTGCCAGCCATTTCGGCTTGATCTTCTTCGGCGCACTGCTGACCACGGTCTCCAGCGGCGTCGGCGTGTGGCTGCTGCGCCGGTCCGGCGAGGACCGTGCCACGGCATTCTTTGCCAGCATGCCCGGCGGCTCGGGCGAGATGGTCAACCTGGGCGCGCGCAATGGTGCGGTGCTCAGCCAAGTGGCGGCGGCGCAGAGCCTGCGCGTACTGGCGGTGGTGCTGTGCGTACCGGCGCTGTTCAAGCTGCTGCTGGGCGATGGCGTGGCGCTGAACCATGCCGGCAGCGTCAGTTGGGGTTGGCTGGCGCTGATTGCGCCGCTGAGCATTGGCGTGGCGCTGCTCTGGCAGCGCCTGCGCCAGCCCAATCCCTGGTTGTTCGGGCCACTGCTGGTGGCTGCCAGCATCAGCCTGGCCAACAACCTGCAGATCGGCCTGCCCAACGGCGCCAGCCAGATCGGCCAGTGGTTGATCGGCAGCGGCCTGGCCTGCCACTTCAACCGCGCGTTCTTCCGCCGTGCGCCGGCCTTCCTGGGGCGCACCCTGGTGGCGACGGCCCTGTGCATGCTGATCGCAGGCGGCGCGGCCTGGGGGCTGAGCCTGTTCAGCCACCTGGACCTGCGTTCGCTGACATTGGGGATGATGCCGGGCGGGATCGCCGAGATGAGCCTGACGGCGGAGACCCTGCAACTGTCGGTGCCGCTGGTGACGGCGCTGCAGGTGATGCGCTTGCTGTTCGTGCTGTTCCTGGCAGAACCGATGTTCAGGTATTGGATACGCCAGGACGATTGACCGGTCGACCTCTTCGCGGGCAAGTCGGAGCGCCGAACCGCCGCCCCCACTGGCTGAGAGCGGGCTTGCCCGCGAAGAGGCCAACCCGACCGCAAGCCCTTACAAAGGCGGCACCGCCCAATTGATGGGCTCCAATCCGCGCTGCTGCAGGAAGCTGTTGGTCCGGCTAAAATGCCCGCAGCCCAAAAACCCGCGATACGCCGACAACGGTGACGGATGCACCGACTTGAGCACCAGATGCTTGGTCCCGTCGATCAGCTTCTGCTTGCTCTGCGCATGCGATCCCCACAGCAGGAACACCACGTTCTCGCACTGCTCGCTGACCAGCTGGATGATGCGGTCGGTGAAGAACTCCCAACCCTTCTTGGCATGCGACGCAGCATTGGCGCGCTCGACGGTCATGGTGGTATTGAGCAGCAACACCCCCTGCTCGGCCCAGCTCTGCAGGTAGCCATGATTGGGGATCGGCAGGTTCAGGTCGCGCTGCAGCTCCTTGTAGATATTCACCAGCGAAGGCGGCGTCGGCACCCCCGGCTGCACCGAGAAGCACAGGCCATGGGCCTGGCCCGGGCCGTGGTAAGGGTCCTGGCCGAGGATCACCACTTTCACCTTGTCCAGCGGCGTGGTGTTGAGGGCATTGAAGATCAGCGGCCCAGGTGGATAGATCTCCTTGCCGGCGGCATGCTCCTGGCGCAGGAACTCGCGCAGCTGGTGCATGTAGGGCTGGTCGAACTCGGCGCGCAGCGCGGCCTTCCAGCTGGGTTCGAGCTTGATGCGATCGTCGTCGGTCATGGAGCAATCCTGAATCAGAGTGGGCGCGACACTAGGAAAGCCGCCCCCGCTTGTCAATCGCTCCGACCGGTGACAGGCACGATCGGTCAGGCAAGCCATACTTGTGCGACGACTTGCGCGAGGTTGTCCATGTCCATTCATTGCGAGGTACTCACCGGCGCCGATGGCGCCCGTATCGGCATCGCCACCCTGGATGCCGCCAAGACCCTGAACGCCCTGACCCTGCCGATGATCGAGATGCTCGATTCGCACCTGCGCGAATGGGCGCGCGATCCGGGCGTCGTCTGCGTGCTGCTGCGCGGCAACGGCGAAAAGGCCTTCTGCGCAGGCGGCGATGTGCGCGCGCTGGTGCAGGCCTGTCGCGAGCATCCCGGCAGCGTGCCACCGCTGGCAGCAACCTTCTTCGCCGCCGAATATCGCCTCGACTATCTGCTGCACACCTACCCCAAGCCGCTATTGTGCTGGGGCCGCGGTCATGTGCTGGGCGGCGGCATGGGCCTGCTGCAGGGCGCCAATGTGCGTATCGTCACCCCCAGCAGCCGACTGGCGATGCCGGAAGTGAGCATTGGCCTGTATCCGGATGTCGGCGCCAGTTGGTTCCTCAGCCGCCTGCCGGGCAAGCTTGGGCTGTTCCTGGGGCTGACCGGCGCGCCGATCAATGCCCGTGACGCCCTTGATCTGGGGCTGGCCGACCGTTTCCTCGGCGAGCAGCAGCAGGCTTCGCTGATCAAAGAACTGCTGCAACTGAACTGGCAGGAACAGACCGCCTTGCAACTGAACAGCCTGCTCAAGGCCGAGCAGCATCGCGCCTGGGCCGAGCTTCCCGAAGCGCAGTGGCTGCCTCGCCGCGCCGTGATCGACACATTGCTCGATGTCGCTGACCCGGTAGCCGCCTGGCGGGCCGTGTACGGCTTGAGACACCACACCGATCCACTGCTGGCCAAGGCGGGCGAGCGCTTGCATGAAGGCTGCCCGCTTACCGGTCATCTGGTCTGGGAACAGCTTCACCGCGCCCGTCACCTGTCGCTGGCCCAGGTGTTCCAGATGGAATACGCCATGAGCCTGAACTGCTGTCGGCATCCGGAATTCAGCGAAGGGGTGCGCGCTCGCTTGCTCGACAAAGACAACCAACCGCACTGGCACTGGCCGGATATCGGCAAGGTGCCAGCAGCGGTGGTCGAAGCGCACTTCGTCAAAGTCTGGGAGGGGCGACACCCGCTGGCGGATCTGGGCTGACCCTATCGCTGCCAGTTGCGATCCCCACGCCCCCGATCGCCTTGCCCATTGGAATGCCAGCGATCATCCCGCCCGCCGCCACGGTAGTCCTGGCGATCGCGGTCACGCCCGTAGTCGTAGCGCTGGCGGTTGCCGTAGTCATGACGCGGATTGCCATGCCACTGGTTCACCACCGGTGGCGTGTAGGGCCGGTAGTAAGGTGCCGGCGCCGGACGGTAGTAACGCGGTGCCGTCTGGTAGTAATACCGAGGCTGCGGCGCGACGTAGTAACGGTCCTGACGGTAGTAGTAACCCGGGTAGGCGTAGCGGTCAGCGGTGTAGTACTCGCTGCGGTAATAGCCCCCGCCCCCGTAGTAAGGGGCACAGGCACTGGTCATCAGGCCAAGCAGAACGACCAACAGGATTCGAGGGTACATGGCGGCCTCCTGGACCGCTGGATTGCCCGGCACAGCGGCGCTGGCGGACGTCGATCGCAACACGTTGATCGACACTGAGTAAGACAGTGCGCCCAAGGTCCGGTGCCATTTGCGCAACAAATTGAAACAGACAGAACGATCCGGAAATACAAATAGACAGAGGCGCGACAAAAGCCTCCAACGGATATACTGCGCGCCTCGGTGCAGACATACCGCGAACCCGGAAGCCACCATGAACGACAGCCAGCGCTGCCCCGCCTGCGGCGCCGCCAACCAGTGCGCCCTGGCCGACCCGCGCAGTGCCACCCAGGCCTGCTGGTGTTTCAGCGTCAGCATCGATGCCGCTTTGCTCGAGGCGCTTCCCGACGAACTGCGCAACAAGGCCTGCCTGTGCCCTCGCTGCGCAGCAGTCGACGAACAGCTCAAGGCAGCCGACCAGCGGCAGCCTCTTTAAGATTGCTACGATGCGCCTCGATCGATTTCTCGCCAACTTCCCCCAGTACAACCGCCAGCAGGTGCGCTTGCTGCTGGTGCAGCGCCGTGTGCGGGTCGACACACAGCCGGTGATAGATCCGCGACACGAGGTGCGTGAATTCAGCCGGGTCGAGGTCGATGAGCAGTTGTTGCAGGCCGGGCGCCCGGCACGCTACCTGATGTTGTACAAGCCCGCGGGGTGCGTCAGCGCCACCCGCGACCCGCAGCACCCCACCGTACTCGACCTGCTGCCGCCCGAGCTGCGAGAGGATCTGCACATCGCCGGGCGCCTGGACTACAACACCACCGGGCTGATGATCCTGACCAATGACGGCCAATGGTCACGCCGCCTGACCCAACCGCGCACCAAGCAGGCGAAGGTCTATCAGGTCGAGACCGAGGACGAAATCGGCGCGCACTACATCGAAAAGTTCCGCGAAGGCTTCTACTTCGCCTTCGAAGACCTCACCACCCTGCCCGCCCAACTCGACATTCTTGGCCCGCGCAGCGCGCGACTGGCGATCGTCGAAGGCCGCTATCACCAGGTCAAGCGCATGTTCGGCCACTTCGACAACAAGGTGATCGGCCTGCACCGCGAACGCATGGGGCCCATCAGCCTGGACCCGGCCCTGACGCCCGGCGCGTTCAGGGCCCTGACCGCCGAGGAAATCGCGGCGGTCTGACGGTCGACCTCAGGCGCTCTTCTTCACCCTGAACCAGGCCGCATACAGCGCCGGCAGGAACAGCAGCGTCAAGGCCGTCGCCACGATCAAGCCGCCCATGATCGCCACTGCCATCGGCCCGTAGAACACGCTGCGCGACAGTGGAATCATCGCCAGCACCGCGGCCAATGCCGTCAGCACGATGGGCCGGAAGCGCCGCACCGTAGCCTCGATGATCGCCTGCCAGCGGTCCAGCCCAGCGGCGATGTCCTGCTCGATCTGGTCCACCAGGATCACCGAGTTACGCATGATCATCCCTGCCAGCGCGATGGTGCCGAGCATCGCCACGAAGCCGAACGGCTGGCGGAACACCAGCAGGAACAAGGTCACACCAATCAGCCCCAACGGTGCGGTGAGGAACACCATCACCGTGCGCGAGAAACTGCGCAGCTGGATCATCAGCAGGCTCAGCACCACCACGATGAACAACGGCATGCCGGCGTTCACCGAGCGCTGGCCGCGCTGGGCATCCTCCACCGTGCCGCCGACCTCAAGCAGGTAACCGTCGGGCAATTGCTCGCGCACCTGCTGCAGGGTCGGCAGGATCTGCCTGACCAGGCTGTCCGGCTGTTCCTTGTCGTAGATGTCGGCACGCACGGTCACCGTCGGCAGGCGATTGCGGTGCCAGATGACACCCTCCTCGAAGCCGTACTCCAGCGTCGCCACCTGTGACAACGCCACGCTCTGGCCGTTGTCGGTCGGCAGCGCCAGACTGCCCAGGCCCCCAATGTCGCTGCGCTCCTCGCGAGTGCCGCGCAAGAGAATTTCGATCAGTTCGTTGTCCTCGCGGTACTGGCTGACCGTGGTGCCCGTCAACGAGCTTTGCAGGAAGCTCGACAGCTGCGCGGTACTCACGCCGAGCGCGCGGGCGCGGTCCTGGTCGATTGCCAGGAACACCGCCTTGCTCGGTTCCTCCCAGTCCAGGTGCACGTTGACCACGTGCGGGTTCTCGCGCACCTTGACCGCCACCTCTCGGGCCAGGGCGCGCACTTTCTCGATGTGTTCGCCGGTGACCCGGAACTGCACCGGGTAACCCACGGGCGGGCCGTTCTCAAGGCGCGTGACCCGCGAGCGCAATTGCGGGAATTCCTGGTCAAGGGTGGTAATGGCCCAGCTGCGCAGGGCTTCGCGGTCCTTGAGCGACTTGGCCAGCACCACGAACTGGGCGAAGCTCGCTGCCGGCAGTTGCTGGTCCAGCGGCAGGTAATAACGCGGTGAACCGGTGCCGACGTAGGCCACGTAGTTCTCGATACCATCCTGCTGCTTGAGCAGCGCCTCCAGGCGCTTGACCTGCTCGGCGGTGTTGGCCAGCGAAGCACCTTCGGCCAGTTTCAGGTCGATCATCAGCTCAGGCCGCGCCGATGCCGGGAAGAACTGCTGGGGCACGAAGCGGAACAGCACGATGCTGCCGACGAAGGCGGCAATGGTCAGCACGATCACGGTCTTGCGGCGGCGCACGCACCACTCCACCACCTTGCGCACACGTTGGTAGAACGGCGTGGCATAAGGGTCGGGCGTATGCTCGCCATTGCCGTGACGCGCCGCATGGCGCTTGGCCAGGTCCGGCAGCAGGCGGTCGCCCAGATAGGGGACGAACAGTACCGCCGCGACCCACGAGGTCAGCAACGCGATGGTCACCACCTGGAAGATCGAACGGGTGTATTCGCCGGTGCTCGACGCGGCCGTGGCGATCGGCAGAAAGCCTGCGGCGGTGATCAGCGTTCCGGTCAGCATCGGGAAGGCGGTACTCGACCAGGCATAGCTTGCCGCCTTGAGCCGGTCGTAGCCCTGCTCCATCTTGATCGCCATCATCTCCACGGCAATGATCGCATCGTCCACCAGCAGCCCCAGGGCCAGTACCAGCGCCCCCAGCGAAATCTTGTGCAAGCCGATGCCGAAGTAGTGCATGGCAGCGAAGGTCATGGCCAGCACCAGCGGGATCGCCAGGGCCACCACCAGCCCCGTGCGCACCCCCAGCGAGAAGAAGCTCACCAGCAACACGATGACCAGTGCCTCGACCAGCACCTGGATGAACTCGCCGACCCCGGCCTTGACCGCTGCCGGCTGGTCGGACACCTTGCGCAGCTCCATGCCCGCCGGCAGGTCGTGCGCGAGCCGGGCGAACTCGGCTTCCAGCGCTTTGCCCAGTACCAGGATGTCACCGCCGTCCTTCATAGACACAGCAAGGCCGATGGCATCCTCGCCCATGAAGCGCATGCGCGGCGCAGGTGGGTCGTTGAAGCCGCGATGGACCTCGGCAACATCGCCGATGCGGAAGGTGCGATCGCCCACGCGGATAGGGAACTGGCGAATCTGCTCGACGCTGTCGAAGCGCCCGCTGACCCGCAGTTGCAGGCGCTCGCTGGGCGTTTCGAAGAAGCCTGCGGTGCTCACCGCATTCTGCTCGCGCAACGCCTGCTGCACCGCGGCCAGCGGCACCCCCAGGGTCGCCAGCTTGGTGTTGGACAGCTCGATCCAGATCTTCTCGTCCTGCAAGCCGATCAGCTCGACCTTGCCCACATCCTTGACTCGCTGCAGCTGGATCTGGATGCGGTCGGCATAATCCTTGAGCACCGCATAGTCGAAGCCTGCCCCGCTCAGGGCGTAGATATTGCCGAACGTGGTGCCGAACTCATCGTTGAAGAACGGCCCCTGCACCTCAGGCGGCAAGGTGTGACGAATATCCGCGACCTTCTTGCGGATCTGGTACCACAGCGCGGGAATTTCGTCCGAATGCATCGAGTCGCGAGCCATGAACGTGACCTGGGACTCACCCGGACGGGAGAACGAGACGATCTTGTCGTACTCGCCGGTCTCCATCAGCTTCTTTTCGATGCGCTCGGTGACCTGTCGCGACACCTCTTCAGCGGTGGCACCAGGCCACAACGTACGCACGACCATGGCCTTGAAGGTAAAGGGCGGATCTTCACTCTGCCCAAGCTTGGTGTAGGACATAGCGCCAATGGCCGCCAACAGGATCATCAGGAACAGTACGATCTGGCGATTGCGCAGCGCCCAGGCGGAAAGGTTGAACCCCATCGGGACTTACTCCTTGCTCGCCAGGTTCACCACACGGTTGCTGCGATCGACCGGCCGTACCTCCTGGCCTTCGCGCAGCACGTGGCCACCTGCGGCGACCACCCAGTCGTTGACGCCCAGCCCTTCGAGCACCGGCACGCTGTCGGCACCGTAGGGGCCGAGACGAACAGGCGCACGCTCCAGCCGATTGTCCTTGCCCACTCGCCAGACATAGGCCTGGCCCTGCTCGGCAGTCACCGCCGACAGCGGCACCGACAGCGGCGAGCGTTCGGCATGGGCGATGTACACCCTGGCGCTCTGGCCCAGCTCTGCCGGGGCTTGCGTCGATGTGAAGGCAATTCGCGCAGCGAAGGTGCGCGAGCGTGGATCCGCGGCCGGCGACAGCTCGCGGATACGCCCCTCGAAGCGCTGCTCGGGGTGCGACCAGAGTTCGACAGTTACCGCCTGCCCCACCGTGAAGCGGGCAAACTGTTGCTCGGGCAGGCCGATGGCCACCTCACGTTCGCCATCGGCTGCCAGGGTGAATACTGTCTGCCCAGCCGCAACCACCTGGCCCACTTCGACCTGGCGCTTGGCGATCACACCGTTCTGCGGCGCCCGCAGCACAGCGTATTCCGCCTGGTTGCCGGCCACGTCGAATTGCGCCTTGGCCTGCTTGAGGCGGGCAAGACCCGCACGGTAGAGGTTCTCGGCATTGTCGAACTGGGAATGGCTGACCATCTGGCGGTCAAGCAGCTTCTGGTAACGGTCGCGTTCGGCACGCACCAGCGACAGGTTCGCCTCGGCGGCGGCCATCTGCGCGCGGTTGGCCTCCAACTGCAGGCGCACGTCCTGCGGATCGAGCTCGGCCAGTGGCTGGTCGGCCTTGACCCGCTGCCCTTCCTCGACCAGGCGCTTGCTGACCTTGCCGCCGATACGAAACGCCAGCTCCGGCTCGAACCTGGCGCGTACTTCGCCCGGATAGCTGTTGGCCGAAGCGCCGGTGGGCTGGGGCTGGATCACCAGTGCCGGACGCGGGGCCGCAGGTGCCGCGGCCTCCTGGCCACAGGCAGTGAGCAGCAAGACGCAGGCAAGGGGCAGGACGAGGGGCGACGCACGACGCAACATGATGAATAACCTTTCGCAGAGGACGCATCGAATAATTATACTGGCGGGTATATTAAGTCAGGGAACCGACGCCGGGAAGCGGGTGCCAGACAGAAAAATGTATTTATCCCGCGACGTGCGTAGCAGCCGCGAGCCGCGCGACTCGGTAATATGAGCGCTTCATCAGACAGACACGGACTCCAATGCCCATCGACGCACCCACAGGCCCTGGCCGGCCCAAGGATCTCGCCAAGCGCGAGGCCATCCTCGAAGCCGCCAAGTCGCTGTTCCTCAGCCTTGGCTACGCCAACACCAGCATGGATGCGGTCGCTGCGGCGGCAGGTGTTTCAAAACTCACGGTCTACAGCCACTTCAACGACAAGCAGACCCTGTTCGGCTCGGCGGTCATGGCCACCTGCCAGACGCAACTGCCCGACCTGATCTTCGAGCTGCCCGAGGGCGTGCCGATCGAAGACGTGCTGCTCAAAATTGCCCGGGGCTTCCAGGCGCTGATCAGCAGCGACGAGTCGGTCAAGCTGACGCGCCTGATCATGGCTTTGGGGAGCCAGGACCCGGGGCTTGGGCAGTTCTTCTACGAGGTGGGGCCCAAGCGGGTGCTGGCCGAAATGGAGGCGCTGCTGCGCTGCGTCGATGCACGCGGGTTGCTGCGGATGGAGAATCCGTTGCGCGCGGCCGAGCATTTCTTCTGCCTGATCAAGGGCGCCGCCGATTACCGGCTGTTGCTCGGTTGCGCACCGCCGCTGGCCGGAGAGGAAGCCGAGCAGCATGTGCGCGAGGTGGTCGGGGTGTTCATGCGGGCGTATAGCAGCCACCTGTAGGAGCGGGCTTGCCCGCGAAAAGTACACCGCGATGCATGGCACCGGCTGTGCCGGTGTTCGCGGCGATTCGGCGCCCGCTTACCCTAAGCCTTCAACGCCTTCTTCGGGTAGATATCGTAGCGACTGGACTTGCCCTCCAGGCTATGGCTCGGCTTTGGCCCGTCGATGATCGGTGCCTTGCGTGGGCGCTTGACCACGACCCGGTGGCTGGCCAGCGCCAGCGCGGCCTGCAGCAATGCCGGAGCATCCAGATCGTCGCCCACCAGCGGGCGGAACACGCGCATTTCCTTCTTCACCAGTGCGCTCTTGTCACGGTGCGGGAACATCGGGTCGAGGTAGATCACCTGCGGCGCCTCGCCCTGCCAATCGCGCATGCGCTCGATGGCATTGCCCGTCAGCAAGCGCATGCGCTCGACGATCGGCGCCACTTCAGCATCCAGGCGCCCACGCGCCAGGCCATCCTCGAGCAACGCAGCAATCAGCGGCTGGCGTTCGATCAGGGTCATCTGGCAGCCCAGGCTCGCCAGCACGAAAGCATCCTTGCCCAACCCCGCGGTGGCATCCAGCACCTGAGGCCGAACGCCTTGGGCGATACCGACCGCCTTTGCGATCATCTGCCCATTGCCGCCGCCGAACAGGCGTCGATGCGCCGCCTGCCCTTCGACGAAATCCACCCGCACCGGACCGGGGGCCTGCGGCCCCAATTGCTGGATCTGCAGACCATCAGCGCCGATCTGCACGGCGAACTGCGCCGAGTCATCCTCCTGCGGCAGGCCCAGACGCTGCGCCCAATCCTGCGCCTGCGCCTGGAACGGCGCCGACAGCGCCTCGACCCTGATACCTGTGCCCTGCTCTTGCTCTGCCATCCGATCCCGCACTCGAAAAAATTAATGAAACCCCGGCCACGGCCGATAAAAGCTCTATCCGCTATTCTGCCAGAGCACAACGCGCGCGACTGCCATGTCAGATACTCTTCCCATCGGTTTGACCTACCTGTCGCCAGTCGGCAACTACGGTCGCCAGAATACCCAGGCACTGGGCGGCGTCAGCCACCTGTGGCAGGACTTCTTCGCCCGCGCGATGGCCGAGCAGTCCGCAGAAGAGCAGGACAGCTTCAGCCAGGCCTTGACCCGCCAGTACGACAAGGACAGCGGCGAGCCACTGGGCGGCGCCAAGGCGCTGGCATTGATCGAGATTCAGCGCGCGCTGCCGGTTCAGGATACCGAGGTGCGTCCGCCCGAGCCGCTGTTCCTGCCCAAGGCAGAACTGGAAGCCAACCTGCTGGAGCCGGCGCCCGAACCCTTCAGCGCCAGCGAGCTGATCGAGCAGCAGCGCCAGCTCGACCTCAATGGCAGCTGGCTGCGCCCGCTGGTGATGAACCAGGGCCATCCCTCGCCCGAGCCGGGCCCGGCGCCTTCGCCGCGTCCGCTGCACCTGCCGATCGCCGAACTGGAGAAGTACCTGCTCGAACCGGCTCCGGAACCCTTCGACGACGCGACCCTCGCCAAACAGCAAAACGACCTGGAATTCGATACCCACTGGGCCCGCCCTGTGGTGCTGAACAACGTGCGCGTACACGCCTGAGTCAGCGGCAGACCTGCCAAAGCCCCGCGTCCAGATGAAAGTGATTCGCGTGGGCAGCGTTGTAGTCAGGCCCCAGCACCGTACTGAAGCTCTCGCAGGCCGCATCGCGCACTTCGCGCAGGAATTGCGCCTTCGCTCCCCCCGCCTGCCAGTCTCGCGCCAGTACGATGCGTTGGCCGTCCTTCAGGCGAAAGCCACTGATGTCCAGAGCATTGGCCGTGGCGTGCTGGCTGAGCCGCCCCTGCTCGCGATGATAGATATTGCGACAGGCAAAGCTGCCCAGGTGATCCACCTGTGCCACCGACTGGCCGAACACACGCTGCGCCGCAGGCTGCAAGCCGTGGGTCTCGAACAGCGCATAGGCCACCGCCAGCGGACAACTGGCGAGAAAGCTGCTGCTCAGGCGCGCCTCGCCACCTTCGATACGCCACACATTGCGTAACGGGCAACGCGCCGTTTCCGGGCTGTCGGCCTGTTCTCGATAACGCAGCGCAGACGTTTGCAGCGCCTGTCGACACAAAGCCGGGTCGTCACGCAGACGTGACAGCTTGTAGGCCGTCAGCAGGTTCGGCGGCTGACGCACATCGAGCGCCGCCCAGGGATTCCACGCTGCCGGTGGACGCCAGCCCAGATACCAGGCAAGCGCACCTGCGGCCATCAGCCCGCCCAGCACCATCGCCAGCAAGCGCATGGCCGGTCAGCGTCGGAACAGGTCGTTGAGCTGGGCGAACGGCATCGCCTGTTCGCCATAGCTGAAGGTGCCCTGATCCCGAATCTCCAGCGCCGCACGCTGGAACGCGCCCAGTGCCGCACGCGCCAGCGACGAGCCGACGCTGATCCGGCGCACCCCCAGGTCCTGCAACTGATTCACGCACAGCGGCACACCCGCCATGCCCAGCAGCACATTGACCGGTTTGGGCGCCACCGCCTGCACCACTGCACGAATCTCGTCGACACTGCGCAGGCCTGGGGCGTAGAGCACATCGGCGCCCGCCTCGGCGAACGCCTGCAGGCGTTTGATGGTGTCATCCAGGTCCAGGCGCCCGTGCAGGAGGTTTTCCGCACGGGCGCACAGGGTGAAAGGAAATGGCAGGCTGCGGGCCGCCTGAACTGCGGCGCGGACACGCTCGACGGCCAGGCCAAGATCGTGGATGGGGGCGTCGCTGCGACCGGTGGCGTCCTCGATCGAGCCGCCCACCAACCCAGCCTCGGCCGCGCGTAGGATGGTCTGCGCGCAGTCTTCGGGCAGGTCGCCGAAACCGTTCTCCAAGTCTGCGGCGACCGGCAGGGGTGTGGCATCGACGATGGCCTGGGCATTGGCCAGGGTATCGTCGAGGCTCAGTGCACCCTCGGCATCAGGTCGGCCCAGACTGAAGGCCAATCCTGCGCTTGTGGTGGCCAGAGCTTCGAAGCCCAGCGCCGCCAGCAGCTTGGCGGACCCGGCATCCCACGGGTTGGGAATGACGAAGGCGCCATCACGCTCGTGCAACTTCTTGAAGGCTTCGGCTCGCAGGGTTTGCACATCCATGATCAGGTCTCCGGCAGGGTCTGGGGGTCAGAGTAGTCCCAGCTGTTCGACCTCAGGTGCGCGCGGCAATTCCGGCAAGGCCGCCAGGCCCGGCAACCGCACCATGAGGCGTTGGTGAAAATGCTGGGCCAGCGCAGCAGCCAGGCGGTTGTCGGAGGTATGCAGGAAAATGTACGGGCAACGCCCCTCTTCGATCCAGCCAGCGATCTTGTCCACCCAGGGTGTGAGAAAACTTTCGTTGGCGGCCAACTCCGGATGACCGATGAAGCGCACCTGCGGGTGCTGGCTGAAGGCGGCCGGACGCGGTGGCACCTTGGGCTTCTTGGCCTGCGCGTGTAGCACCGCTGGGTCGCGCGACGTGCAACTGAACAGCGCCCGCGGATCCAGGCAGATTCGCTCCACACCGCGCTCATGCAACAGCCGGTTGAGCAGACGCTCCTCATCGCCACGGGCGAAGAAGGCATCGTTGCGCACCTCGACGGCCACCGGCACACCGATCTCGTCGAGGAAGTGACTCAGTTCCGCCAATCGCGCCGGGCCGAACAGCGCCGGTAGCTGCAGCCAGTAGGGAGATACTCGCTCGCCCAGCGGCGCCAGCAGGCGGGTGAAGTCCAGCGCGGATTCGAGCTGATCACGCAGGTCGCCAGCATGGCTGACGTCACCGGGAAACTTCGCAGTGAAGCGAAACTGCCGGGGCATGACCTGGGCCCAGCGCTCCACCGTGGCAGGCGCAGGACGGGCGTAGAAGGTGGTGTTGCCCTCGACCGCATTGAACACCTGGCTGTACAGGCCAAGGTACTCAGCAGGGCGAGCGTCGGCGGGATAGAGGTAGTCGCGCCAGGCGTTCTCGCTCCAGGACGGACAACCGAGGTGATAAGGCAGAGGCGATGGATTCATCCATCAAATGTACAGGTCCAACCCCAGCACTTCCATCTCCCAGTCGGTGAAACCCGCGGTGCTGAGGTAGCTGGCCAACGCGGTGGCGGTGCGTCTGTCGCGGGCGCGGGGGAACACCATGTCCTGCTGGCGCGCTGGCAGGCCAGCGCTGCGGCGGTTGGCGCGGGCGATCTGCTCGGCTTCGTGGTCTTCGACGTCCTCGATGACCTGCGCATCGTCGATGCTCTCGTCGCGCACCGATGCTTTGCGCGGTGCGCGCTTGACCGGGTAGGACTGTGAGGAGAAACCGTCGATGCGCATGAGGGGTGCACTCGGGAGCAATGATGGCAATCTAGCAGCATCAGGCGTCCATCACCAATGCGCGTGTGATAACTGGACCACAGATCGCGCAAAAGGTTTTATCTCGAACGGCAATAGCCGACGAACTGCACTCAGCGCGCCTTGGGCGTGGCGACATTATCGCGCAGATAGACCGGTTGCGCCTGTTCGGCGACGACCGCCTCGCCCCGCGCCCAGGCATGACCGGCCAGGCTGAGGATATCCAGGGCATGCGGCAGGGCCTGGGCATCGCAGCGCTCGACCTGAACGCCCAGACGCTCGCCATAGCCCCAGCCGGTGCCCGCACCGAACCACTGGCCACCCTCGGGCAGTAAGACCCGCTCAGGGGCGATCACCCGCTCCTGGTCGAGCAGGCGCATTTCGCCATCGTGCGCCTGGTAGCAGCCCCAGTACACTTCATCCATGCGTGCATCGATGGCCGCGGCCACCTGCTGCACACCATGCTGGCGCAGCGCCCCCTGGGCCAGGGCGGCGAGGTTCGACACCGGCAGCACCGGCCGTTCGAGGGCGAATGCCAGCCCCTGCACCACACCGATGGCGATGCGCACACCGGTGAAGGCCCCAGGCCCACGACCAAAGGCGATGGCATCCACTGCGCTCAGGGCGACACCGGAGTCGGCGAGCAACTGCTTGATCATCGGCAGCAGCTTCTGCGCGTGCTGGCGCGGGATCACCTCGTAATGGCTGGTCACCTTGCCGTCATGCAGCAGGGCGACGGAACAGGCTTCGGTGGCGGTATCCAGGGCCAGCAGGGTGGTCATCGAACGTGTATCCAGGCGAAAGGGAAAAGAGCGGCAGTATAAACGACAACGGCCCGCAAGCGGGCCGTTGTAAAACGCAGAGGGCGATCAGCTCAGGGCTGCCAGCACCTTGGCGGTGATCGACTCGACCGAGCCGACGCCTTCGATGTGGGCGTACTTGGGCTTGCCGGCGTTGGCGGCCGACAGCTTCTGGTAGAAGTCCACCAGCGGCTTGGTCTGGCTGTGGTAGACCGACAGGCGGTGACGCACGGTTTCTTCCTTGTCGTCGTCGCGCTGGATCAGGTCTTCGCCGGTGACATCGTCCTTGCCTGCCACTTTCGGCGGGTTGTACTGGATGTGGTAGGTGCGGCCCGAGGCCAGGTGCACGCGGCGACCGGCCATGCGACCGACGATCTCTTCGTCGTCCACGGCGATTTCGACCACGGCATCAATGTCGACACCGGCAGCGACCATGGCTTCGGCCTGCGGGATGGTGCGTGGGAAACCGTCGAACAGGCAGCCCTTGGCGCAGTCTGGCTGAGCGATGCGCTCCTTCACCAGGCTGATGATCAGATCGTCGGAAACCAGCTGGCCGGCGTCCATGACTTTCTTCAGTTCCAGCCCCAGCGGGGTGCCGGCCTTGACAGCGGCACGCAGCATGTCGCCGGTGGAGATCTGTGGAATACCGAACTTCTCGGTGATGAACTTTGCCTGAGTACCTTTACCGGCCCCGGGAGCTCCCAGCAGAATTACGCGCATCTTGTGCTCCTCATATTTTTTTATTGCAAATCAATGGATTCGGCGTTCAGGGCCAAGTCCGGAAAATCGGATCAGACCGGAAAATCGGTCAAAAGGCTGCTCAAGATACACAGCGCCCGGCAGCCAGACAAGCGTTCCAAAATTGCACGAACGCCCATCTAGCGCCCTTCTGCCGAGCAGGTTGCACCCATCGCAACCTACCCCGATGCATCCCTCGGCTGCACCACCGCACAACCCGGTGCGGCGCTGCCCGACGGCCTCAGCCGGTGTTGCGCAAACCGGCGGCAATACCGGCCACGGTCACCAGCAGGGCCTGCTCCAGCGGGCTGTCCAGAGCGGCTTCGCGCACCCGCGAACGCGCCAGCAGTTCCGCCTGCAGGCGGTGCAGCGGGTCCAGATAGGTGTTGCGCAGGCTGATGAATTCCAGGGTCTCCGGGCTGTGCGCCAGTAGCACCGGCTGGCCGGTCAGGCCCAACACCACCTGGCACGACTGCGACAATAGGTCGCGCAGATGCGCACCCAAAGGCAGCAGCGCCGGTTGCACTAGACGTTCGTCGTAGGCCTTGGCGATTTCCGCATCGGCCTTGGCCAGCACCATCTCCAGCATGTCGATGCGAGTGCGGAAGAACGGCCATTGCTCACGCATCTGCCCCAGCAGCTCACCCTGGCCACGCGCCAGGGCATTGCCCAGCGCGGTTTCCCATCCCAGCCAGGCAGGGAGCATCAGGCGCGTCTGGGTCCAGCCGAAGATCCACGGGATGGCCCGCAGGCTTTCGATGCCGCCCGCCCGGCGCTTGGCTGGCCGACTGCCCAACGGCAGGCGCCCAAGTTCCTGCTCCGGGGTGGACTGACGGAAGTACTCGACGAAATCAGGGTTCTCGCGAACCACCGCGCGATAAGCCTTCACCCCATCGGCGGCGAGCTGGTCCATCAGTTCGCGCCAGGCAGGCTCGGGCGGTGGCGGCGGCAGCAAGGTCGCCTCGAGCACCGCCGCCAGATAGAGATTGAGGTTCTGTTCGGCGATCCCCGGCAGGCCGAACTTGAAGCGGATCATCTCGCCCTGTTCGGTCGTGCGGAAACGCCCCGCCACCGACCCTGGCGGCTGGGAAAGGATCGCCGCATGGGCCGGGCCACCGCCACGGCCGACGGTGCCACCGCGGCCGTGGAACAGCAGCAGCTCGACCTGGTGTTCACGGCAGATGCGTACCAGGTTTTCCTGCGCCTGGTACTGCGCCCAGGCTGCCGCCGTGGTACCGGCATCCTTGGCCGAGTCCGAGTAACCGATCATCACTTCCTGCGGCCCGTGCAGCCCCGCGCGATAGCCGGGCAAACCGAGCAGGCGCGCCATCACCGGGCCCGCGTTGTCCAGGTCAGCAAGGGTCTCGAACAGCGGCACCACGCGCATCGGCCGAGTCAGCCCGGCCTCCTTGAGCAGCAATTGCACCGCCAGCACATCGGAGGCGGCGCCCGCCATGGAGATGACATAGGAGCCCAGAGAAGCCGCGGGCGCCGCCGCGATCTCGCGACAGGTGGCGAGCACCTCGGCGGTCTCGGCCTGGGGCTGGAAGTGGGCGGGCAGCAGCGGCCGACGGTTTTTCAGCTCGGCCTGGAGGAAGGCGATACGTTGTTCTTCATCCCACTCGGCATAACGCCCGAGCCCCAGGTACTCGGTGATCTCCGACAGCGCGTCGCGGTGCCGGGCCGCATCCTGACGCACGTCCAGGCGCACCAGGAACAGGCCGAAGGTCACCGCCCGGCGCAGGCAGTCGAGCAACGGACCATCGGCGATCACCCCCATGCCACAGGCATGCAGGGACTGATAGCACAGCTGCAAGGGCTCGATCAGTTGGCGATTGTCGACAAGCACTTCGGCACTTGCAGGCTGCGGGCCGGCCAATGCGGCATGGGCCCAGGCCCGGGTGGCACGCAGACGATCACGCAGTTGCTTGAGGAAGGCGCGGTAGGGCTCGGCGCTGTCACCCACCTTGGCGCGCAGGGCGTCGCTGGCCTGTTGCATGGACAGTTCGGCGGCGAGGTAGTCGATATCGCGCAGGAACAGGTCGGCCGCCATCCAGCGTGCCAACAACAGCACCTCGCGGGTGACCGAGGCGGTGACGTTGGGGTTGCCATCGCGGTCGCCGCCCATCCACGAGGCGAAACGCACTGGCGCCGCCTCCAGCGGCAGGTGCAGGCCCGTGGCCTCGAACAACGCCTTGTCGACCTTGCGCAAGTGGCTGGGAATCGCCTGCCACAGCGAATGCTCGATCACCGCAAAGCCCCATTTGGCCTCATCGACCGGCGTTGGACGGGTGCGGCGAATCTCCTCGGTGTGCCAGGCTTCGGCGATCAACCGACGCAGGCGTTCGCGCACCTGCTGGCGTTCGGCCGGCGTGAGGTCGCGATGGTCCTGGGCGGCAAGCTGCGCGGCGATGGCGTCGTACTTCTGGATCAGCGTACGCCGCGCCACCTCGGTGGGGTGGGCGGTGAGTACCAGCTGGATGTCCAGCTTGGCCAGTTGCCGGGCCAAGGCATCGTCGGCGTGCCCGGCCTGCTTGAGCCGCGCCAGCAACTCGGGCAATGCGCGGTCCTCGAATGGTGCCGGCTGGTCGGCGCCACGGCGATGGATCAACTGGTACTGCTCGGCAATGTTGGCCAGGTTGAGGAACTGGTTGAAGGCTCGGGCGACCGGCAACAGGTCATCGTCTGCAAGATCGCCAAGCGTGGAGCTCAACTGCTCGGCCGCGCCACGGCGATCGGCCTTCGCGCTGTGACGAATATCCTCGATCTTCTGCAGGAATGCCTCGCCATGCTGCTGGCGGATGGTCTCGCCCAGCAGTTCACCCAACAGATGGACATCCTCACGCAAGCGCACATCGATATCGGTCATTGGCTCTCCTTATCGCGCGGTCCACCCGCGCTGCCGCCCAGGTCATTGCTCCAAGAGTGCCCACAGGCGCCCCCGCAAGGCAAGCCGGGATCGGCCAATGCAACTAAAGTGAAGAGACGGCCCTCACAGCTCATGTCACGGTTCTACAGAGGTCATCATGAAAATCCGCGAGCTCGCACAACACTGGGAACAGAACGCCGCTGGCACCCTCAGCCCCACCGGGCACCACCTGCACCTTGACCTGGAATCCGAGGCGCGCCTGGCCGCGTTGGTCGAGATGTACCCCAAGCGCACCACCGAAGAACTGCTCGGGGAGCTGGTCGCCGCCGCGCTCGAAGAACTCGAAGCCAGCTTCCCCTACGTGAAGGGCCAGCAGGTGATCGCCACCGATGAAGAAGGTGATCCGCTGTACGAAGAAAGCGAGCACGTATTAGAGAAATGCGTGAAACCAGCCAAGGCCCAGTGACTCTTGGCGTGTCACCCTTAGCAGCTGATACAGTCGCCCTCCCACCTCCTTATATAGAAGGTTGCCATGAACACGTTCGAGCAGATGCTAAGCAGCTGGGAAGCTAAGGCCAATGAAATCAACGATCGGGCTGAGTACACACTCTCTTTGCGTCAGAGCGATCTAGTGAAAATCAAGGCGTTGGCTGAAGCCTACGAGCTACCCGAAGCACTGATCACCGAAGGCCTGTTAAACGCTGCTATTAAGGAAGCAGAACAGGCAATACCTTACGTGAAGGGCTCTAAAGTAATCCGTGTTGAAGAGGGCGAGAATGTCTACGCAGACGCTGGAAGAACCCCGGCATATGTGGAAGCCGAAATTAGGCTTTCAAAGATTCTTCCCAAGCAAGATCAATAATTACCAAACCAACAATTGCATCCACAAGCAAAAATTTCATGAGCAAAATCAAAATCCAACTTTAAAGGTAAAAAATTTGAAAACACCCGAAATTGCGTACCTTCGCTCACCCATCCAGTATGAGGAACGAATTGTTGTTTTTTTCGACGTGTTGGGCTGGAAAGGATTAATATATGAAGCAGGCGACGACCCTGAAAAAATCGGAAGAATTGCTTTAATACCGAGACTATTAAACAGCCTTCCCGTTTTGGAGGCAGCTGAAAAAGGGGGGCAACTGGGAAGCAGAATCACGAACTTCTCTGATTGCTGTGTAGTGAGCATCCCATTTATCGAAGATCATCTTCCAAGTTTTATTTATGGGTTGTCTAATATCTTTATAGGCTGTGCCTTAGAAGGATTTCTTCTTAGAGCAGGATTAACCATCGGAAAGATTCATCACGAAGACAAAATTGTATTTGGGCCCGCCATGAACAAGGCATATACATTAGAGTCCACAGGCGTATACCCAAGAATAATCATAGACCCAGATATACCTGCACTTAAAAACTCTAAAATACCGAAAACCATGATATCAAAAGATGAAAAGGGCAGCTTCATTAACCCTTACGACTGGTCATTCGTGAGTTCCGGTCACTGTTTGAACCCTATCCCAGCAAGGAGCTTTACGGGAATAGAATCAGACCCTTCCATAACACTATTTACGATTTTGCAAGAAGCACTATTAAAAATACTCAACAAAGCCTCACAAAAAGAGCACAGAGAAAGAGCGAACTGGCCTTACAGCAAGGTTCGAGAACAGCTACAACAGCTCTAAAATTATGCATGCAGTGCCAGAGTAGCGTCTGCATGCATCACCTAAACAAAAAACACATACCCTCTAAGATTTCTTAGCTTCTATGCTACCCTCTAGCTTGCGTATGAGCTCATTATAAGTCTGCTCATACGATCTAAACTTACTCATGCGAATTTCATTCAGCGGCGAAAGTTTCGAAAGCTCTAGCAACGCCCGATAGGTTTTTATAAATATAGCTTCGTAGTCACTTGTAACATCCACATCAGAGGATTGAACCTCACCACACTTCAGCAACGATCTCGCATATTTAGTAAATTCCTTGCTATCCAGTCCTGCAAAGTAATCATAAAATTCACTATCAGTTTTTTGTGCAATCCCCCTCCTAATGTCTCCATCTGGAAAGCCGCCCCCTTCAATCATCGCACGAATCAGAGCAGCCAGATCTCCCTTGATCGCTAAACTTTCAAAATACTTATCGAGCTTTGAAACCACGTAAGAATTACGCGGCCATTGAAAGATTTCTTCTTTCGCCCTTACACCACTACCGGGAAAAACACTAGAAAAATACTCATCAATAATATCGTTAATATAAGCTTTTTTACCCGACTCGTAATACACTAACGCAACAGAGTCTAGGTCATTCACAGTGAAATACTGCAAAGCCTTTGATATAGCCAATTCAAAAGCAGCATAGACATCGGGCTCATTTTTCGAGAATGACGCATGAAGCAACTCCCATGCCTTCCCAAGAAGAGCCACATCATCATCATGCTTAATTTTCCTTTCTAGCCCACCCACAAGACTTTTCAACAGATCTCCATCAGCATACCCTTTTTTTACTAAATCAACTAACAAAGCATCGAACTCATCACAACTTCCGAAGCCGTACTCTTCCAGATAATTACTTTTCTCACGAGTAGCTTTCTTGATTTCAAGCTCTTCGACGGAGGCAGTAGGACTATCTGGCATGTAAGAGACCAAGCTCCCCTGATATCCCAAAACGAAATCAAGATCTACCTTGCATTTCCCTCCACCATAGACCGCGAAGACTGCGAGAGGTAAAGTGCTATGAGCCTGTATAACCACTCTCGGATGAGAGTCTTTCAACACATCGTCAAGTATTGAAGCGAACAACTCAATTTTTTTTAGCAATCGGATATTACTAATACCGAGCCTTATAGAATTATCAGCAAGCGTTTGACGCCCGCCACCTGCCGATCCAAAAACCAGATTGACGGACTCCTCCACCGAAGGAGCAAATGTAACTTCATAATCAAACACTTTTTCACTAAAAGAAAAAAACTCATCTTCCTTCTTCAAAGTCCCATCATTCAGTATTAAAACAACAGAGCATTTTTTCGTCTCAACCAGATTAGAAACAAGGCCAAGAACGTCACGAGACGACAAACCACTACCTCGCCGCTCAAAATCATCAATACAAATAATTGTTTCTTCGACTAGAGCATACTGAATAGAGTCAATTATGCCACCAAAGCTACCTACGAAGGGTATTTTTGCCTCCTTCCCAAAACCAAACATCTTCCGGAAACCGGTGACAGCATCACTAAAATCAAGCTTTTTCAAATTCTCGAATATAGACTCCTTTGAAGATAAATCTCCAGCCTTATTAGACACCACCGTATTTTCAAAAATTGAACGTTTTAGCTCACTGAGACCATTCAGGCCAAAAAGTGATACATAAGAATATTTTTTCTTTGAAAACAATGATCGATTCGACTTAACCACACCATTCCAAAAGTGTGTTTTTCCCGTCCCCCAATCCCCCTTTAGAACGATAGCCGTGTTTTCCGGCTGACTGACAAATCTAATAAGTGCTTTTTCAATCTGAGCAACGGACATATCTATAAACCCCATTCAAAAACAAAGTAAAGCCGCGACAGCTATCGAATCGTATATCACACCAGCGACTTGATAAAATACGATTTTCTAAATGAACAGTCACACAGCTCCACACTGAAAATCCTTTTTCTTTCTTGCAAACACAAAATTGTGAGAGTTACTATCTATAAATTTATTAGCTTTCTGCACTTCAAAACTACTATAAACATCCTTCATCTCCACGGTTACCTTTTGCCCCACCTCACCCATTCTAAAGTCAATTAATAATTTTGGGGATAATGGCATCACACCAAAAGACTGCGGCAATCCGGGATGGTTTTGCTTATCGTAATAGATCGCTGGACAATCAGATGTCAAATATGCTTGCTTGGTCCTATTTCTGTGAATCACCATGTGGCAGCCGAGCTTTTCCATCCTCATACAGAACTGATAAGAAATCATGTAGAGCAAACATTTTAGGAAAGAATTTTTTTGCTTCTCTGAAAGCGTTATCTCTTCATCACCACGCTGCAAAAATAAATTAGAAACATCCGAACTAACTCTAGATATTACTTCTTTAGTCCTAAATAATTGAAAACCAAAAAAAGTCATTAAGCTTAAATACACTTCCGTGGATGGCGGCACCCACAAATCCGAGTCCTGCACTTTACTAAACGATTCTATCTGTATAGCAACAGCACTCTCTATATTCGAGTAAGCGTCCTCTAAATGCGTCTTTTTCAAGTAATCGAACATAGTTTTGGCAGATTCGAGAAGCTTTTCGTCACGATTAACAACTCCAATATCTTTCGAGACTACATCATCGACAGCTTTTAAAAACCAAAAACCATCCATAATCTTCTTCAGCACTTTATTGTTTCTAGCATCATTTCCAAAACGGTAGACCAACATATCCCAAACGACATCATCAACCTCAATGCCGTAAAAGTAGTTCTCTTCGGCCACATCTAAAGTTGATTTTTTTGGATATATTTTCTCTTTAAGCCCAATCTTATTCTTAACCCACAGCCCGTCGACGGTCAGCCATTTTTTTAAATAGAACTGAGGAACATAATGATGCTTTTTTTTAGCCTTAAACTGCGTTACATCGTGAATATCCATGAGGGCCTTCTCCATTGAGGAATGGAACGATATCACTTGGCCATCACTAGCAACAAATCCTCACCAATCATAGAAAATTCCTATCAAATATAGGCTTATGATAAATTCCTATTTCATTTTCAACCGATATACGAAGATATCGGCCCCACGCCACGCTTCCTAAGCCTGTCGCGGCGGCATCTGCACGACCTCAGCCAGCCGCTTCCCAAGCGCGACGCTTGAGCCGGAAGGCCCACGAATACTGCCCCGCGCGGAAATAGTTCCGTAGGAAAAGCACTGACCGACCAGTCAGAAATAATTACGAAGCCTACGCAACTTTTTCTGAACTATTCTGAAAACGCTCAAGTCGGAGCCAATAGCCATCACGCAAAAACCCTGCACGCATGGTGTTTGGCCTTGCACTCGAGCACATGTGTATGTCAGGGAGCGATGGACTGCTACGGACATCGTTATCAGGAGTGATCCAATGGAGTTGACCACCATGAAGACCCGCACCGAAAAATTCCCGTCCAACTCTCTGCGCGGGCTCAAGCTGGCCGCGCTGGCGCTTGGCAGCAGCCTGGTACTGGCTGGCTGTGCTGGCAACCCGCCGACCGAGCAGTACGCGGTGACCCAGTCTGCCGTGAACTCTGCCGTCAGCGCAGGCGGCACCGAGTTTGCCGCCGTGGAGATGAAAGCGGCGCAAGACAAGTTCAAGCAGGCGGAAATCGCCATGCATGACAAGAAGTACGACGAAGCCAAGCGACTGGCCGAACAGGCCGAATGGGACGCCCGCGTCGCCGAGCGCAAGGCACAGGCAGCCAAGGCCCAGAAAGCCGTGCAGGATGCCCGCCAAGGCGTTCAGGACGTACGTGAGGAAGGCCTGCGCAGCGCCCAGTGAGGCCTGCCCGGTATTCCCCTGCCTTCGTTATCGATCAAAGGATGAACACTATGCGCAATTACGTAATGATCCCTGCCCTGTTGGCCCTGAGCGTCGGTCTGGCTGCGTGCTCGCACGACCCGAACGCCAACCTCGAATCGGCCCGCACCAACTTCTCGGCGCTGCAGAGCGATCCGCAGTCGAGCAAGCTGGCAGCCCTCGAGACCAAGGACGCCCAGGACTGGCTGAACAAGGCCGACAAGGCCTACATGGATCGCGAAGATGAGAAGAAGGTCGATCAACTGGCCTACCTGACCAACCAGCGTGTCGAAGTCGCCAAGCAGACCATCGCCCTGCGCACCGCAGAAGCCGATATCAAAAACGCTGCGGCGCAACGCGCCCAGGCCAAGCTGGAGGCCCGCGACGCGCAGATCAAGAAACTGCAGGACAGCCTCAACGCCAAGCAGACCGACCGCGGTACGCTGGTGACCTTCGGCGATGTGCTGTTCGACTTCAACAAGGCCGACCTCAAGAGCAGCGCCCTGCCGAACATCACCACCCTGGCCAACTTCCTTCAGGAAAACCCTGAGCGCAAGGTGATTGTCGAGGGCTACACCGACAGCGTCGGTTCGGCGAACTACAACCAAGGCCTGTCGGAGCGTCGCGCCGAAAGCGTACGCCGTGCGCTGGTGCGTGCCGGCATCGACCCATCCCGCGTAGTCGCCCAGGGTTATGGCAAGGAGTATCCGGTCGCGGACAACTCCAGCGCCTCGGGCCGTGCGCAGAACCGTCGTGTGGAGGTGACCATCTCCAACGATAACCAACCGGTCCAGCCACGTGCTGCGATTCGCTGATACGCGCTGTGAGCGATATGAAAAACCCGCCTTGATGGCGGGTTTTTCATGTGCGCAAGATCAGATTCACTGTACCTGCTGCGGCGTGTCCTGGCCCATGCAGCGGATCGCACGCTTGCGGTTATCGACCAGCACGCCCGTCAGGCCCTTCTGCTGAGTGTCGAACAACACCAGCACACCCTCGACGCACTGCGCCACCTGCGGCGATGGATCGAGGGAAACCCGGTAGTCCTCACCCGGAATCGTCTTGAGCATGGTGTAGTCCTGCAGCAGCAGGGCATCCTCGGGCTTGGCGAAATGCAGGTAGCCGTAGTACCACAAGGCACCC
Organism: Pseudomonas wayambapalatensis; assembly: GCA_014268975.2. GTDB lineage: Bacteria > Pseudomonadota > Gammaproteobacteria > Pseudomonadales > Pseudomonadaceae > Aquipseudomonas > Aquipseudomonas wayambapalatensis. Next base: position 4,535,712 of record CP077096.1, read on the forward strand.
ACCGTCACGATGATGCTGCCGACACCGGTCAGGATCAGCGGGATGGCGTTGCGTTCTTCACTCATTGCGCATTCTTCTCGTCAGGGTAGTTCGGGACCTCCGCCAATCGGCGCAGGCCGTTGAAGTGGCTGGGGTCGTCGAGGAAGCGCAGCATCACCTGACGCCAGGTCGGGTCGGCGAAGGTCTGCACATGGTCGCCACGGGTCAACTGCAACACGCGCGGCGGCGGGGCATGCTGGTACAGGCGGATACCGTTGGCCATGGGCACCAGGTTGTCATCGATGCTGTGGAAGAACAGCTTGGGCGGGCTGTCCAGGCGTTCGATGGAGTGGATCGCGCTGTCAGCGTCGGGCACCAGCCACGACAGCGGCACCTGAAGCGGCCAGGTCATCCACGACGTACTCAGGGCGAAGCGCCCGACGTCGCGGTAACTCGCCGGCACCCCATCGAAGACCAGCGCACTGAAACGCTGGCGCTGCTCGGGATGGCCGGCCAGGTAATGGATGGCCATCGCACCGCCCAGGCTCTGGCCCAGCAGCACCAGCGGCTTGCCCTGCACTTCGGGCGCCTTGCCCAACCAGCCCAGCGCAGCATCGATATCCTGGTACACCGCCGGCAGCGTCGGCGTGCCCTGGGACAAACCATAGCCACGGTAGTCGATCATCAGCACCTGATAACCCTGCTCGGGCAGCCAGTAACTGCCGCCCAGGTGCCAGGCCAGGTTGCCACCATTACCGTGCAGATGCAGCACCGTGCCCTTGACCTCGACGCCCGCCTTGGCCGGCAGCCACCAACCATGCAGGCGGGTGCCATCCTCGGTGTTCAGCGTGACATCGCGGTACTGCAGGTGCGCGCGCTCGGGGGTGAACGGCTGGCCCGGCTCTGGATAGAACAGCAGGCTGCTGCAACCGGCCAGGCAAGACAACCCGAGCCCGAGCAACAGGGTGCGGCAGCGCTCAGAGAATGTTCGCGTAGTCGGCTTCAATGCGATCCAGGCTCAGGTGATTGAGGAAGTTGGAGAAACACATCCAGGCCGACAGCGCGTTGAGGTCACGGAACTGTTCGGGCAAGTACTTCGGCGGCGCCACCAGGCCCTCCTCGACCAGTTGGCGCAAGGTGCGCATGTCTTCCAGCGTGGTCTTGCCGCAGAACAGCAGCGGAATCTGCTCCAGCTTGCCTTTCCTCACGGCCAACTGAATGTAGTTGTAAACCATGATGAAACCCTTGAGGTAGGACAAGTCCTTGGTGAACGGCAGACCATTGGGCACCGAGCCGCGGAATACTCGGCTGGCATTGCCATAGCTTTCGGCCATTTCGAAACCCTGGCCCCGGAAGAACTCGTATACCTGCAGGAAGTCCGCGCCCTGCTCCACCATGTGAATGGCGCGGGTGCGGTTGGTCAGCTTGCGCAAGCGGCTGGGATAGGAGGCGAAGGCGATCACCTCCATGAGGATGGCCAGGCCCTCCTGGGTCACGGTCGACGAGGGCGGGCCCTTGGCCAGGAAGGTGCAGATCGGCTGGTTGAGGCCATTGAGCGTGGTGCCCACATGCACCAGCCCTTCGTGAACCTCCAGCGCGCGGACGTCGCGGCTGTTGAACATGGCGTCGGCACGCACCTTGATGTAGTCGGCACCGGCCGCCGCATCGGCGACGATGCCATCGGACTCGAACACGCGGATGGTTTCTTCCGCCTCGCCGAAGACCTTGTTCAGGCGGCGCTGGAGGATCTCCACCGCTTCCTTGGCAGTAAGGTTTTTCGGCTCGTCCTTCAGATCGCCACGCCCATCGATGTTGTTCAGGTAGTCCGAGAGCATCAGCCCCAGGTCGGCCAGGGTCGGGTCACCGGCGTGGAAGGCGTCGGAGGCGGCGCCATACAGCTCCTGGGAGATCAGCCCGAAATCCTCGGTGCCGCGCGCCTCGAGCATGCGCACCACCATGCGGTACTCGCGGCACATGCGCTTCATGATCTGCCCGACCGGGTTGAACTGGCCGAGCTGGCGGATGATGTCGCGCTCGATGGCCTGGAACTCGGCCTTCACCGCGCTGGAGTCGAACGACAGAGGGCGGCTGTGGTAGTACGCATGGTCTACCGCTGGCGGCTCCTTGCCCTTGGCCTTGAGAAAACCCTGGCGAATGCCGTCGTCCCATTTCACCGCGTCCAGCACCCGGATCGGGGTCTGGGCCGCGACGATACGGTCGGACAATGTGCGGATGGTTTGCTGGTATTCGTCCAACGGAGACTCCTTGCAAGGGCCTATTCGCGGGCAAGCCCGCTCCTACAGGTACGCGGTATCCGCTATTTGCCGGCCCGCTGGAACCGCGCCACCTCGACGAACAGGTCGGAGTTGGCGGGGTCGTCCAGATAGGCCAGCACCCGCTCGGCGGGGCTGTCGATCAGGACGCCCGGGCCATTGTCTTCGGGCACCTCGGTACTGCGACCGCTCAATTCCTTGTTGTCCACGGCCTGCTGGACTTGCTCGACATCGAGGTTGTAGAGCACCAACTGCTTGCCATCGACGACTTCGAAACCGCCAATCAGGAACTTGCCGCCCAGGCGCTTGGGCACGCCTGCCGACAGGTACCAGCGATTGCCATGGCGCGAAACGCTGAAGGTGTAATCCTCGGGCGCCTTGCCCTGGGCGCGGGCCACGGCCTTGTAGGTGTTGCCGCCAACGCGGCTGATGGTCAGCTTCAGTGGCTGGCCCCAGGCGTCCTTGCTGCTCCATTGGCCCAGCAAGGCCTTGGGGGCTGGTTCGTTACTGGCCAGCGGTTCGTCGAAGGTCACCAGACACCCGCCCAGCAGCAGGAACGACAAGGTCAACAACAGCACACGCCAGGCTTTCATCAGGTTCTCCTTGAAAAGGTCGGCTGCGCCTTAGACCGCGGCCAGCACCAGGTGCAGGTAACGGGTAAGGATAGCGAGCATCTGCCCATCGGCCTGGGCATTCGCTTCTTTGAGCAGCCCTTGATATTCCATCTGCTCGATGATGGCCGTCAACACCAGGGCGTCCTGCTCGGGCTGGCGCGAGCCGACCACCTGAAGCATCTGCCGCGCGCCATGCAGCAGGATCTGCTCGTGGGCCCGCACCAGTTCGGCCAGGCGCGGGCACAGCAGCGCCTCCTGGCGGAAGGCCTGTTCGGCCATGAGGAAGTCGCGCCGGTTGCACAGCTGGCGGGTGACGTAGTCGGCGGTCATGCGCGCCACTTCGTCGGCAAGACGTGCACGGGACTGCGGGCTGCCGTCGCCCTGGGCCAGCAGCTGGCGCAGCACAACCTCGGTGTTGGCCCACAGCTTGGCCATGTAGGCGGCGCTGCGCTCGACGTACTGGGCGAAGGTATCGGTGAGCAGGTCTTCGATATCCTTGAAGTAATAGGTGGTGGCCGACAGCGGCACCTCGGCCTCTGCCGCCACTGCACGGTGGCGCACACCGCGCACACCGTCGCGCACGACGATGCGCATGGCGGCGTCGAGAATCTGCTGGCGGCGTTGCTCGCTGCCCTGGCGACTGGTCTTGCGACCTTGGTACTGCACGCTCTCGGCGACGGCGTTGGCTACGCCGGCGGCGCCTTGCTGGGCGTTTGCGGGGGGCACGGTGGCGACCTCGGTGTCTGTCTGGGGGATGTTCATTGTCTGTCCCGCGATAGGGCCGGTACAGACACTACACAGCCAAGCAAGAAAAAGCCGCCCCTGGAGGCGGCTTTTTCAATTCACTCAAGCCTGCGGACGCATGTGCGGGAACAGGATCACATCGCGAATCGACGGCGAGTTGGTCAACAGCATCACCAGGCGGTCGATACCGATGCCTTCACCGGCGGTCGGCGGCATGCCGTATTCCAGGGCACGCACGAAGTCGGCATCGTAGTGCATGGCTTCGTCGTCACCGGCGTCTTTCTCGGCAACCTGCGCCAGGAAGCGCTCGGCCTGGTCTTCGGCATCGTTGAGCTCGGAGTAGGCGTTGGCGATCTCGCGGCCACCGATGAACAGCTCGAAGCGATCGGTCACGGCCGGATTGTCGTCGTTGCGACGGGCCAGCGGCGACACTTCGAACGGATACTCGGTAATGAAGTGCGGCTGCTCCAGCTTGTGCTCGACCAGCTCTTCGAAAATCATCACCTGCAGCTTGCCCAGACCTTCGTGCCCCAGCACCTTGGCACCGGCTTTCTTGGCGATGGCGCGGGCCTTGTCGACGTCCTGCAGGTCGGCGGCAGTCAGCTCGGGGTTGTACTTGAGGATCGAATCGAACACCGACAGGCGCGCGAACGGTTCGCCGAAGTGGAATACCTTGTCGCCGTATGGCACGTCGGTAGTCCCCAGGACCAACTGCGCCAGCTCGCGGAACAGCTCCTCGGTGAGGTCCATGTTGTCGCGGTAGTCGGCGTAGGCCTGGTAGAACTCGAGCATGGTGAACTCGGGGTTGTGCCGGGTCGAAACGCCTTCGTTACGGAAGTTGCGGTTGATCTCGAAGACCTTCTCGAAACCACCGACAACAAGCCGCTTGAGGTACAGCTCCGGCGCGATGCGCAGGAACATGGCCATGTCCAGGGCGTTGTGGTGGGTTTCGAACGGCTTGGCCGCAGCGCCGCCAGGGATGGTCTGCAGCATCGGCGTCTCGACTTCGAGGAAGTCGCGCTCGATCAGGAATTTGCGGATATGCGAGATCACCTGCGAACGCACACGGAAGGTGTGGCGGGTTTCCTCGTTGACCATCAGGTCGACGTAACGCTGGCGATAGCGCTGCTCGGTGTCGGTCAGGCCGTGGTGCTTGTCAGGCAGCGGACGCAGCGACTTGGTCAGCAGGCGCACGTCGGTCATCTCGACGTACAGGTCGCCCTTGCCCGAGCGAGCCAGGGTGCCTTCGGCGCTGATGATGTCGCCCAGGTCCCAGGTCTTGACCGCGGCAAGGGTTTCTTCGGGCAGGGTCTTGCGGTTGACGTAGACCTGGATGCGCCCGGTCATGTCCTGGATCACCATGAACGAGCCACGGTTGAGCATGATGCGACCGGCAACCTTGACCGGGATCGCGGCTGCTTCCAGCTCTTCCTTGGTCTTGTCCGCGTACTGTTTCTGCAGGTCGTTGCAGTAGCTGTCGCGACGGAAGTCGTTGGGGAAGGCGTTGCCCTTGGCACGCTCGGCGGCAAGTTTTTCCTTGCGCAGGGCGATCAGGGTGTTTTCTTCCTGTTGCAGGTCTTGCGATTCGGTCTTGAGGTCGCTCATGTCGTCATTGTTTCCATCAGGTATTCGGTGCCCCTGTCGGGCAGGGCACGCGATACGGGCCCATGGCCTCGTATCGCGGCGGTGGTGTGCGGTTTACAGCCCCTGCTTGAGGCTGGCTTCCAGGTACTGGTCGAGGTCGCCGTCGAGGACCTTCTGGCAGTCACTGCGCTCGACACCGGTACGCAGGTCCTTGATACGCGAGTCATCGAGTACATAGGAGCGGATCTGGTGACCCCAGCCGATATCCGACTTGCTGTCTTCCAGCGCCTGCGAGGCGGCGTTGCGCTTCTGCATTTCCAGCTCGTACAACTTGGCCCGCAGCATTTTCATGGCGGTATCCTTGTTGGCGTGCTGGGAGCGTTCGTTCTGGCACGCCACCACGGTATTGGTCGGCACGTGGGTGATACGCACCGCCGAGTCGGTGGTGTTGACGTGCTGACCACCCGCGCCGGAGGAACGGTAGGTGTCGATGCGCAGGTCGGACGGGTTGATCTCGATCTCGACCTTGTCGTCGATCTCGGGCGAGACGAACACCGCCGAGAAAGAAGTGTGGCGACGGGCACCGGAGTCGAACGGGCTCTTGCGCACCAGGCGGTGCACGCCGATTTCGGTACGCAGCCAGCCGAAGGCGTACTCGCCCTTGATGTGCACGGTGGCGCCCTTGATACCGGCGACTTCACCTTCGGACAGCTCGATGATGGTGGCGTCGAAACCGCGCTTGTCGGCCCAGCGCAGGTACATGCGCAGCAGGATGTTGGCCCAGTCCTGCGCCTCGGTGCCACCGGAGCCGGCCTGGATGTCCAGGTAGGCGTTGTTCATGTCCATCTCGCCGCTGAACATGCGACGGAACTCGAGCTGGGCAAGGTTTTCTTCCAGGCCTTCCAGTTCGGTCACAACGTCGCCGACGGCAGCTTCGTCACCTTCCTCGACCGCCATGTCGAGCAGGTCCTGGCAGTCGACCAGGCCGTTGGACAGCTTGTCGAGGGTCTCGACCACTTGCGCCAGCATGGCACGTTCGCGGCCCAGGGCCTGCGCGTACTCCGGCTTGTTCCAGACGTTGGGGTCTTCCAGCTCGCGGTTGACTTCGATCAGACGATCAGCTTTGTGATCGTAGTCAAAGATACCCCCGAATGGACTGGGAACGTTCGGTGAGGTCCTTGATGGTGTTCAGGATCGGTTGGATTTCCATGGCTTCTGGCTACTCGCACGAATTCGGTGAAAAGCCCGCGAGTATAACCCAGTCCGAGCCACGGCGGCAGACCCGTCGGGCGCCGCACTTCGGCAAAAGCGATCAGCACCGAACGCTGGCAGGGGTAACGAGCGAGCGCGGGAACGTCGATTGCAAACCTCTTCGACCTAGTATTTTTGTCAGTAGATAAGTACCACAGCCTATGCACTAATGAGCTTGCAGGCACCACCAACATTTAAGGTCAGGCGCAGTTGCGCAAGGAGACATACAATGAACAGTGTAACTAAACCAGCGAATGAAGAAGATGTATACAACCCCCCTGAGGTTCCGGACTTCAAGGATAACAAGATCTATTTGGATAAGTTGGGAGAAGAACTCAAGGTCACCTTCGAGTATGACGACATTGCGGAAGGCCACACAGTAGGCATGCGCTGGCGTGGGAATGCGACGTACGACCTGCCTCTGCAGAAAGTGAAAGATGAGAAAGTCATGACGTTCGTCATTCCTTATGGTGTGGTCAAAACAGACCTCGGCAACAAATGGACATCAAAACTGACGGCCAGCGTAGGTATTCCTGGGAAGCCGCTCTCGATCAGCAAAACACTCGAAGTCCGGTTTTTTGAATCAGAAGATAAAAAATCTTAATACCCGGAGGGCACAACAAAGTCATTAGCCTGCTCACCCTCAACTTTATTGCGCCCTTCTGATTTCGTGGAGCGCTGGCGTACACGCCAAACTAACGTCAGCGTCACCATGACCGCTTCTATCTCACGAACAAGGAAGTCATGATGATAATGCCAGTAAAGCCATGTACTTACCGCATAGGCCCAAGTGCTCTGTTGTTGGCGCTGCTGGCGATGACCGCTTGCCAGACTCACCAGGCAGAAACACCTGCGGTGGCGGCGATCCAGTCATCGACTCAGGCGGCGACCCAACTGGAACTGTACCGCCCGCGCTTCCCCAACTCCGGTTCCAGCACGGTGGATGTCGATGCCATTGGCGATTCGGTCACCGTCAGCTTTCTCTACAAGCCCATGACGTTGAACGATACGGTGGGCATGCGCTGGAAAGGTCGCAGCGAATGGCTTGCAAAAACTCAGGTCGTCAAGACCCCCAATGTACCGCTGATGTTCCAGATTCCCAGAAGCGAAATCGCCAAGGATATTGGAAGTACCGCCGTGGTCACGGGCAGTGTCGGTGTCGGCGGTAATCCGCTGCTCATCTCGCCGCCGTTCAACGTTCGGGTGACACAAACCGGTACCGACCCCGGTTCAAGAATTGCCGCTAATCTGAATGCTCGTTACAACGCCAGGGAAAATACTTGCCCGGGAAATCTGCCTGCCTACTACTGTAATGGCATCATCATTCGCTCAGTGGACGACGGCCCCTTCAACCCGTGGGACCCGAGCCCATCCGCAATTAAACTGGGTGCCGTGTCCTTCTCTTACTTTCGCGTCGATTCCGTTGTGAGCAATTTCTACCGGGATGCAGGCTTCATCTTCCTTCCGCAAGCCGAGGCTGCCGCAAAAGGCAAGGGTATGGAGTACCTGTGCATCTACGCCTATGATGCAGCGACGGCAGTCGGCGTTCGCTCTGGCAAGGGCTGTGGCCTGAAACCGCGAAGCGTGGCAGCGGCAGACCTCAGCACCTGCGCCAGTGTAAACGTGACAACGGAGGCCACCTGGTATGCGTACTCCAGCAAACTGCCCGACCGAAACTATCAATGCTCACTGAGTACCCAGAATGCCGCACAGTTCGCGATCAGCTACAAGGTACGCAGCAATCCACCGCCGAACATCAAAGCGGCCTGGAATGAGTTGATGGTGAATCTTTGGCCGCAGAACTATGGTGCCCAGCTGCCAATCGAGGCGTTCTTTTACAAGGTCGGCAACACCGCTTCGCTCAACAATGCCAAGTCATTCCAGACCAAGTTCAAGGCCAACACCGGGATATGGGTACCGGTAGTGGCGCTGAACCTGAAACAGCTCACCCACTCACCGTTCAGCTACAACAAAGCCGATCAGGCCGTTCAGCCTTGAGGGCGGGCAAGTGCAGATTCATTTCATGCAGAACCGCGTCATGCAATGCCAACCTGGTTACGCCCACTATTCTTGGCCAGGTAAAGCCCCTTGTCTGCGGCAGAGATCAACTGCCGACAGTGGCTGCCCACCACCGGTGTCTGGGTGGCCAATCCGATGCTTACCGTCAGGCGCGCATCGGATTGCGGGGCATTGTGCGGAATATTCAGGGCGAGCACAGTCTGACGCAGTTTTTCCGCAATCAACCGTGCACCACCCGGCGAGGTGTTGGGCAGCACCAGAGCGAACTCCTCGCCGCCATAGCGCGCCGGCAGGTCGCTTGGGCGCGAGCAGGAGCCGCGGATTGCCTCGGCCACCTGGCGCAGCGCTTCGTCACCGGCCAGATGACCGAAGCCGTCGTTGTAGGCCTTGAAGTAGTCGACATCGATCATCAGCAGCGACAGCTGCTGCTGCTCGCGCATGGCGCGGCGCCACTCCAGTTCCAGGTATTCGTCGAAATGGCGGCGGTTGGACAGCCCAGTCAGGCCATCGGAGTTCATCAACCGCTGCAGCATCAGGTTGGTGTCGAGCAACTGCTGCTGGCTGACGCGCAGTGCGCGGTAGGCCTCGTCACGCTGTAGCAGGGTGAGGTAGGAGCGCGAGTGATAGCGGATACGCGCCACCAGCTCGATGGTGTCCGGCAGCTTGACCAGGTAGTCGTTGGCCCCGGCGGCGAAGGCCGCACTCTTGACCAGCGGGTCTTCCTTGGTCGACAGGACGATGATCGGGATATCCTGGGTCGCCGGGTTGTTGCGGTACTCGCGCACCAGCGTCAGGCCGTCCAGACCCGGCATGATCAGGTCCTGGAGGATCACCGTCGGCTTGATGCGCATGGCCTGGGCCACTGCCTGGTGTGGATCGGCACAGAAGTGGAAGTCGATGTTCTCCTCGTGGGACAGCCCACGACGCACCGCCTCGCCGATCATCGCCTGGTCGTCGACCAGCAGGACCATCGCGGCGCTTTCGTTGATCGTCGTGAAACCATCGATCGGTAGGTCATTCATCCCTATTCACCAGGTCACTACCGGCCAGGCGGCGTGACTCAATACATATCGTCATTTCGGAAAGATTTCCATAAGTCGCCCGGCAATTCGCTCCAGCGGTCGTATCTCGACCGCCGCCTGGATCGCTGCGGCGGCCTTGGGCATGCCATACACCGCACTGCTTTGCTGGTCCTGGGCGATGGTCAGGAAGCCCTGCTCGCGCATCAACTTCAGGCCCTGCGCGCCATCGCGGCCCATACCGGTGAGCAGCACGCCCACCGCATCGCTGCGCCAGAAGCGCGCCACGCTCTCGAAGAACACGTCGATCGAGGGGCGGTAGATTTCGTTGACCGGCTCGGCGGTATACGCCAGTTGGCCATTCTGCAACAGCCGGATGTGGTGGTTGGTGCCTGCCAGCAACACCTGCCCCGGCTGCGGTGGTTCACCCTCACGGGCCAGGCGTACCGGTAGCCCGGACACACCGCTCAGCCATTCGGCCATGCCGGCGGCGAACACCTGATCGACATGCTGGACCAGCACGATGGCCGCCGGAAAATCCTGCGGAAGCCCCTTGAGCAGTACCTCAAGCGCGGCTGGCCCGCCTGCGGACGAGCCAATGGCCACCAGGCCACAACGACGCGCTAGATTGCGGACCGGCGCCGCCACGGAGCGGACTGCGCTGGAGCGCTGCTGGCCGATCAACCAAGCGATGTTGAGGATCTTGCGCAGCAAAGGCGCCGCCGCCTCCCGGGCATCGCCCGCACCCAGTGCCGGCGTATCGACCACATCGAGGGCGCCGTGGCCCATGGCCTCGAACACCCGGTGCACATTCTGCTTGCGGTCCACCGTGACGATGACGATGGCGCAAGGGGTTTCGGCCATGATCCGGCGAGTCGCCTCCACGCCATCCATCACCGGCATGATCAGGTCCATGAGGATCAGGTCCGGCGTCTGCTCGGCACACTTGTGCACGGCTTCGACGCCATTGTTGGCCACCCAGATCACTTCGTGCGCGGGCTCGAAGGCCAGCGCACGGCGCAGCGCCTCGACAGCCATGGGCATGTCATTGACGATGGCGATCCTCATCCCTGGGCTCCTCCGATCAACTCCACCACCGCATCCAGCAACGCATCGTCATGGAAGCTGGCCTTGGCCAAATAATAGTCGGCGCCGGCATCCAGTCCACGTCGGCGGTCCTCTTCCCGGTCCTTGTACGACACCACCATCACCGGCAGCGATTGCAGGCGACTGTCGCGACGCACCAGGGTGACCAGTTCGATACCGTCCATGCGCGGCATGTCGATGTCGGTGATCAGCAGGTCGAAGTCTTCGCTGCGCAGGGCGTTCCAGCCATCCATGCCATCGACCGCCACCGCTACGTCGTATCCGCGCGTACCCAGCAGCTTGCGCTGGAGCTCGCGTACCGTCAGCGAATCGTCGACCACCAGGATGCGCTTGCGCACCACACCCCGGCCCGCCCGTGCACCGCGATCGATACGCTCCAGGCGCCCGGTGCTCAACAGCTTGTCCACCGAGCGCAAGAGGTCTTCGACATCGATGATCAGCACCACCGAACCATCGTCGAGCAAGGCGCCAGAGGAAATGTCCTGGACCTTGCCCAGACGCGGGTCGAGCGGCATCACCACCAGCACCCGCTCGCCGATCAGGCGCTCCACGGCCACGCCGTACAGTTGCTCGCGCTCACGAATGACCACCACGCGCAGGCTGTCCGCCTCGTCCTGCGCGGCCGGACGGTTGAGCAACTGGCTCGCGGCGACCAGGCCGATGTGGCGGTCCTCGTGCCAGAAGTGCTGGCGGCCTTCGATCTGCACGATGGCCTCGGCCGGTACGTCGAGGGTGCGTTCGATATGCGCCAGCGGGAAGGCATAGGCTTCGCCACCGACCTCGACCACCAGGCTGCGCACCACCGACAGGGTCAGCGGCACCTCCAGGTGGAAGCAGCAGCCCTGCCCTGCCACCTGAGTGAGCTCGATCGACCCGCGCAGTTCGCGCACCATGTGCTGCACCGCGTCCAGGCCGACCCCACGGCCAGACACCTCGGTGACCTGGTCACGCAGGCTGAAACCGGGCAGGAACAGGAAGGTGAGCAACTCGGCCTCGCTCATCTGCGCCACGGTCTCGGCGGGCGACAGTGCCCGCTCGACGATGCTGCGGCGCAGGCGCTCAAGGTCGATACCCGCACCGTCGTCGCTCAGTTCGAGAATCAGCAACCCGGCCTGATGCGACGCGCGCAGGCGCAGCGTGCCGTCACCGGGCTTGCCCGCCAGCAGGCGTCGCTCGGGCTGCTCGATGCCATGATCGACAGCATTGCGCAGCAAGTGCGTGAGCGGCGCCTCGAGTTTTTCCAGCACATCACGGTCGACCTGAGTCTTCTCCCCCTCGATCAGCAGCCGCACCTGCTTGCCCAGGGAGCGCCCGAGGTCGCGCACCATGCGGCTCTGTCCGGTCAGCACATCGGCGAAGGGGCGCATCCGGCAGGCCAACGCAGTGTCGTACAGCAACTGCGCGCGCTGGCTCGCCTGCCAGCCGAATTCGTCGAGGTCGGCAGCCTGCTGCTGGAGGATCTGTTGGGTTTCGGCGAGCAGGCGCTGGGTCTGGGCCAGGGCGTCGAGCACTTCGGCGCTCTGGCCGCTGCCTTCGAGCTGGGTCTTGAGCCCGTCGAGGGCGCGCATACCCTGGCCATGCATGCGCTTGAGGCGCTGCAGGCTGGCGAGATAGGGCTTGAGCCGCTGGGTTTCCACCAACGACTTGCTCGACAGGTCGAGCAGACTGTTCAGGCGATCGGCGGTGACCCGCAGCACGCGCTCACCGCCTTCGCCTGTGCGCTTGCCGCTCCTGGGTGCGGGAGCAGGCTCCACTTCCGGCTCAGGCTCCACAGGCATCGCGGGCACTTCGGGCGGCATCGCGAGAGGCAAAGGTTCAGCCGATGCGCCGGCAGCGTCCAGCGCAGGCGCCGAAGGGTCGAGCAACATGGCCATCTGTACCAGGAACGCCGGCACCGCCGCCTCGCCCTGGGTGTCCCCGGGCGTTGCGATGCGCATCAGCAGGTCAGTGCCCTGCAACAAGGCATCGATGTGTTCGGGGCGCAGCAACAGGCGCCGCTCCTGGGCCGCGACCAGGCAATCCTCCATGACATGGGCGACGCTGACACCGGCATCGATGCCGACGATACGCGCCGCGCCCTTGAGGGAGTGCGCCGCACGCATGCAGGCTTCCAACTGATCGCCCTGGGCCGGATTGCGCTCGAGGGCCAGCAGCCCGGCACTGAGCACTTGGGTCTGGGCCTCGGCCTCGAGACTGAACAGCTCGAGCAACGATGCGTCGCGCATTTGCTCCGGGGTCATGACAGGCTCCGCTTCACGGCAGACAGGAGGTGTTGGTCATCGAGTACGCGCACACTGCGGCCACGCCACTGCATCACCGCCAGTGTGAAATGGGCCGTGTCGTGCTCCTCGTGCAGGCGCGAAAGGTCCAGGCGATGGATGCCGTCGATCTCATCGACCGGCAATACCACCGGCCCACCTTCGGCAGCCAGGATCAACATCCGCGGCATCACCCGCCCACTGCGCTCCTGTGCTGGCGCCAGCTCCATGCCCAGCAGGTCAGGGAACGACAGGCACGGCACCAGCGCACCCCGCACGTTGGCGACCCCCTGCAGCATCCGCGAGCGCTGGTGCGGCAGCGAGTGAACGGCTTGCAGCGGCGCGATCTCCGCCAGGCAGGCAGTGGCCAGTGCCAGCCATTCCTCGCCCAGCCTGAACAGCAGCATGGAGCGACCGGCAGTGCCCTGCTCCACCTGCTCCACCTGCGCCATCTCGACATGCTCGTCCTGCAGCAAGGTGTAGCGGTCGAGCAGGCGGGTAGCCGCAGCGGCATACACTTCGCAATTGCGGCAGTGGATGTGCCGGTCCAGCAGGGGGCATTGCTTGTCGCCATGGACACCGATGCGATTCCAGCAATCGTCGATATCGTCATGGTCCTGGGCGATCAGGTCCATCGAGTAGGCACCGCTCATCGTTCAGACTCCCTGCCCGCCCGCGCCGCCCTTTCCTGCAGACGCCGTGCCCCTGTGACATCCCCCTGGGATGCCAGCAGCGTGGCCAGGTGCAGCAGTGCCTCGGTGTGCTGGGGCTCCAGGTACAGGGCCTTGCGGTAATGCTTGAGTGCTTCGCCGGCATCGCCCTGGGTATCGCTGAGCAGCCCCAGCCAGTAGTAGACCTGCGCCTTGGGCTCGAACAGACGCAAGTAGCGCTCGCAACTGGCGCGGGCCTGCTCGCTGGCCCCGGCATTGGCCTGACGGGCGATGGCTGCCAGCAGTTCGGTTTCGTTCTCGTTCACGGTCGGCAACGCAACCGGCCTGGCGGGCGGGCGAGCAGCACGGGCCAGGGATGGCGCCAGCACGGGCATGGCGACAGGACGCGGCGCAGCTACCGGCGGGACGCTGGGTCGTGCCGGCGGCACCGGGCTGACCGGCGGCTGCACGCCGACCTGGTCCTGACGCACATAGGCGAACGACTGCGCGATGCCGATCGGCCGCATGCCCAGACGCGCCAGCAAGCTGCCCTCGGCCGGGCCGATGAACAGCACGCCATCGTCGTGGAGCAGTTGCTTGAGCACCTCGAAGACCCGCTGCTGGGTGGGTACGTCGAAATAGATCAGCAGGTTGCGGCAAAAGACAAAATCGTAGACCCCCTTGCGGCTGCGCAGGGCAGGATCGAGCACATTGCCAGGCTGCAGGCTGACCTGCTGACGCACGCGCTCATGCAAGCGGTAACTGTCATCGGCGCAGTCGAAATGCCGCTCACGGAACGCCAGTTCACTGCCGCGGAACGAGTTGCGGCCATACACGGCCTGCTCGGCACGGGCGAGGGAACTGGGGCTGATGTCCATCCCATCGATGCGCACGGCCGATGGCGGCAGACCCGAATCGAGCAGCGCCATGGAAATCGAATAGGGCTCCTCGCCGGTCGAGCACGGCAAGCTGAGGATACGCAGCGGCCGTGATCCGGCCAGCTCGACCAGGCGTTTCCGAGCCAGCCCGACCAATGCCGTGAACGACTCGGGGTAACGGAAGAACCAGGTCTCGGGAACGATCACCGCCTCGATCAACGCCTGTTGCTCACCGGACGATTGCTGCAAGCGCAGCCAGTAATCGTCGAGGTCACGCGCGGCGAGTGCCACACATCGCTGGCGCAAGGCCCGCTCGACCATCGGCGCGCCCACCGACTCCACATCCAGGCCGATGCGCTCCTGCAGGAAGCGGAAGAAGCGTTGTTCGATCATCCTGCCACCTGCGTGGATTGATCAGGGAACAAGAGCAGGCGCACGGCATCGCTCAACAGGTCGTCGACCTGGATGCGCTGCAACAGCCCCTGTGCATCCTGTCGCACAGGCCCCAGGTAACGCGCCTCGCCGTTGTCCACCCCGTAGGGCTGGAACTCGTCGGGTTGGCAACGCAAGGTGTTGGTCGCCTGCTCGAGCACCAGCCCCAGTTGCAGGTCAGCGCCATAACGCACCAGTACCAGGCGCGTACTGGTGCGCTGCGGCGCAGGCTCACCGAAGCTCAGGGACGACAGGTCGATGACCGGCACCAGCGCGCCACGATGCCCGAGAATCCCGGCGACCCAGGCGGGTGCCTGGGCGATGGGCTTGAGCGGACGCAACGGCAGCACCTCTATCACCTCGCGCACATCCAGGGCAAAGCGCTGTCCGCCGATATGGAACAGCAGGTACAACACGCCCTTGGCTTCGGCCTGACGCTGATCACGCGGTTGCAGATCGTTCATCACCGTCAGACTTTGAAGCGCGACACACCGCCACGCAGCCCGGCAGCCACCTGGCTCAGTTCGTCGATGGCGAAACTGGCCTGGCGCAACGACTCGACCGTCTGCGTGCTGGCATCACTGAGCTGAGCCAGCGCCTGGTTGATCTGCTCGGCGCCGGTGGCCTGTGCCTGCATGCCCTCATTGACCATCAGCACCCGTGGCGCCAGCGCTTGCACCTGATGAATGATCTGGCTGAGCTGCTCGCCGACCTGCTGCACCTCGAACATGCCACGGCGCACCTCCTCGGAGAACTTGTCCATGCCCATGACCCCAGCCGACACTGCGGACTGGATCTCGCGCACCATCTGCTCGATGTCGTAGGTGGCCACTGCGGTCTGGTCGGCCAGGCGACGCACTTCGGTGGCCACCACGGCAAAACCACGACCGTACTCGCCGGCTTTTTCCGCCTCGATGGCGGCGTTGAGCGACAGCAGGTTGGTCTGGTCGGCGACCTTGACGATGGTCACCACCACCTGGTTGATGTTGCTGGCCTTCTCGTTGAGGATGCCCAGCTTGGCGTTGACCAGGTCGGCGGCGCCCATCACCTGGTGCATGGTTTCCTCCATGCGCGCCAGGCCTTGCTGGCCGGAGCCGGCAAGGCTCGAAGCCTGGTCGGCGGCACTGGTCACCTCGGTCATGGTGCGCACCAGGTCACGCGAGGTCGCGGCGATCTCGCGCGAGGTGGCGCCGATTTCCGTGGTGGTTGCCGCGGTTTCGGTGGCGGTGGCCTGCTGCTGCTTGGAGGTGGCGGCGATCTCGGTGACGGAGGTGGTCACCTGCACCGATGAGCGCTGGGCCTGGGCCACCAGGTTGGCAAGTGCCTCGCCCATTTCATTGAAGCCGTTCTCGATGGCGCCGAACTCATCCTTGCGGTCCAGGTTCAGGCGCGCACTGAGGTCACCCGAGCGCAGCTTGTCGAGGGCGTGCACGATGCGTTGCATGGGTGCGCTGATGGCGCGCATCAGCAGCAGGCCGCAGATGCCGGCGGCGACGATCGCCAGGATCAGCGAAACGATCATGCTGCCCTTGGCGGTGGCCACGGCGCTGACGATCTCGCGGGTGGCGGCATTGGCGGATTCGGTATTGCGGTCGATCACCGTGTTCAGGTGCTTGCGCCCAGCGGTCCAGGCCGGTGTCAGCACTTCGGCGATCAGACGCTCGGCTTCGGGGTAGTTCTTCTCGCGGTAGGCTGCCAGGACCTGGTCGACCACCTTGACGTAATCCTCCTCGAGGCGCACGAAGGTGTCGAAGGATGCCTGGTCCTGCGCATCCTGGATCGTGCCCTGGTAGTTGGTCATCTGCGCCCTGAGTCGGTCGTGGAAACCCTTGAACAGTTCGATATCGGCAGAGGTCAGTTCGCGATGATCGGACAAGCCGACCAACTGCTGGCTGGCGACGTAGCTGTCGACCCAGGCGCTGCGGATCATCGAGCTGTAGTAGATCCCCGGAATGCTGTCCGTACCCACTGCCTGCTCACTGGCTTCGATGGTCACCAGGCGTGAATACGCCGCGACGATCATCAACAGCATGATGGCGATGATCACGGCGAAACTTGCCAGGATCCGTTGGCGCAAGGTCCAGTTCTTCACAATCAGCCCTCAGGAGTTCTTCACGAGCGGGAAAATCGTCGAAGTATAGCCTAGCCGCCAGGCGCTTTATCGGTTGAATTGCGGAGTATTCAGGCATCCCTGCCGATTAAATGGCCAATCGCCACCTCACTGCGCTGCAGCGTCCCGCACCTGGCGCTCCAGTTCCTCGCGCAAGTTCGGGTCCAGGCGCAACTGACGGGCCAGTTCGTCAAGGTAGGCGCGCTCCATGAAGTGCTCCTGATCGACCATCATTACACTGGCCAGGTACATCTCCGCGGCCATTTCAGGCGTCTGCGCGGCACGGGCCACTTCGGCAGGGTCGAGCGGCTTGTTCAGCTCGGCATGCAGCCAGGCCTGTAGCTCGCGATCGTTGTCCAGGCGCACGAATTCGCCTTCGATCAGTTCACGCTCGCGCTCGTCGATATGGCCATCGGACTTGGCCGCCGCCACCAGCGCCTTGAGCACCGCCTGGCTGTGTTGCTCGGCCTGGGCCGGCGGCAGGCGATCGAGGGTCTGTGGCTCCTGCGCCGCAGCCTGGCCCTGGCGCGCCTGCCAGTTGCCATAGGCTTTGTAGGCAAGCACGCCAAGCGCAGCGAGGCCACCATAGGTAAGTGCCTTGCCACCGTACTTGCGCGCCTTCTTGCTGCCCAGCAGCAGGCCCATGGCCCCGGCCGCCAGCGCCCCGCCTCCGGCACCGGAAAGCAGGCCGCCAAGGCCTGCCCCCTTGCCCTGGCCACCCCCGAGCAGGTCGCCAATACCGGGCACCTTGCCCGCCCCGCCCTTGCCCTGCTGGTTCTGCAGCAGCGACTGGCCGGACTTGAGCAATTGATCGAGCAGACCACGGGTGTTCATCTGGATGACTCCTGGACGGATAGGGAAGCTCCAGATTAGGCCCGCAGCCTGAATTCTCGCTTAATGCATTTGCTTCGGGATGTTGCATTAGTCTCGTCGAGCGTTTCCACCGTGCGGATCTGTCAATCCCGCAAGTCCGACTCATGAATCGGGTTGGCCCGGCTGGTCGCACGCTGGTACTGCGCAGGCCAGGTTGCCTTGTTGCCACCCAGGTCATCATCGGCATGCAGCGGCCAGTAGGGGTCGCGCAGCAGTTCGCGGGCGAGGAAGATCACATCGGCCTGACCGGTACGCAGGATGTGCTCGGCCTGGGCGGGTTCGGTGATCATGCCCACGGTGCCGGTGGCAATTTCCGACTCTTTGCGTACGCGCTCGGCGAAGCGAGTCTGGTAACCCGGGCCGGTGGGGATCTCGGCATTGACCGAGGTACCGCCCGAGGACACGTCGATCAGGTCGACCCCCAGCGCCCTCAGACGACGCGCCAGCTCGACCGTTTCGTCGGGGTTCCAGCCATCTTCGACCCAGTCGGTGGCCGAGACCCGCACGAACAGCGGCAACTCCTGCGGCCACACCTTACGTACGGCCTCGGTCACCTGAAGCGTCAGACGAATACGGTTCTCGAAGCAGCTGCCGTACTCGTCACGCCGCTGGTTGCTCAGAGGTGAGAGGAACTGATGCAGCAGGTAGCCGTGGGCCGCATGGATTTCGACGACCTTGAACCCGGCCGTCTTCGCACGCTCGGCGGCCTGGACGAAGGCCTGGACGACGCCCTGGATTTCATCGTGGCTCAGCTCGCGCGGCGGCGTATGCTCCGGGTCGAAGGCGATCTTCGAAGGCCCGACCGGCTGCCAGCCGCCGTCCTCGATCTTGACACTACCGTGTTTGCCCAGCCAGGGACGATGGGTGCTGGCCTTGCGCCCGGCATGCGCCAGCTGGATGCCCGGGACGGCGCCCTGGGAGGTGATGAAGCGGGTGATACGTTGCAGCGGGGCGATCTGGTCGTCGTTCCACAACCCGAGATCTTCGGCAGTGATTCTTCCATCGGCAGTGACAGCCACCGCTTCGGTGATCACCAGCCCGGCGCCACCGACGGCGCGACTGCCCAGGTGGACCAGATGCCAGTCGTTGGCCAGGCCATCGACGCTCGAGTACTGGCACATTGGTGATACCGCAATGCGATTGGGCAGGGTCAGCTGACGCAGGGTATACGGCTCAAGCAGCAGGCTCATGAGGGGACCTCCCAAGGACTCCAATGGTCATCCGACCCGGACACTCGTGTGCGGCCGTGGCCCGGTACCGGTCTTTGTTGAGACTAGACCAGATTACCTTGGGGGGAAGTTCCGCCGGATGGACGCCCCGCGCTGACACCTGCCCCGTGTCAGCGCGGCTCCATGTGCGCGATCATCAACTGCACGCTTTCATTGCCGCGAAACTCGTTCACATCGAGCTTGTAGGCCACCTCCACCCAACGCACTGTCGGATTGGGCCAGATTTCGCGGTCGATGCCGAAGGCGATCCCATCAAGTTTCACCGAGCCGCACTCGCTCTTGAGCACCACTTTCAAATGCCGCTCCCCTACCACGCGCTGTTCGACCAACTGGAACACGCCATGGAACAGCGGCTCGGGAAAATGCTGCCCCCAAGGGCCGGCATTGCGCAGGGCACGAGCCAGGTCCAGATGGAATTCCTCGACCGCCAGGGTGCCATCGGACAGCAGGCGCCCGGTCAGGTCGTCCTCGCACAACTGGCGCCGCACCTCTTCGTCGAACGCATCGGCAAAGGCCTGGAAGTTGGCCTCCGGTAGCGACAAGCCTGCGGCCATGGCATGGCCGCCGAACTTGCTGATCAGGTGCGGGTGGCGCGCGGCCACGGCATCCAGCGCATCACGGATATGGAAGCCCGGCACCGAACGCGCCGACCCCTTGAGCATACCCTCGCCCGCATCGGCAAAGGCAATGGTCGGCCGGTGGTAGCGCTCCTTCAGGCGCGAGGCGAGGATGCCGATCACACCTTGGTGCCAGTCGGCGTCGAACAGGCACAGGCCATAGGGCATGGACTCGACCGGCAAGTCCTTGAGCTGGGCAAGGGCTTCACGCTGCATGCCCTGCTCGATGGACTTGCGATCCTGGTTGAGCCCGTCCAGTTGCCCGGCCATGTCGAGCGCCACGGCGGCGTCTTCGCACAGCAGGCATTCGATGCCCAGGCTCATGTCGTCCAGCCGACCGGCGGCATTGAGCCGTGGTCCGAGGATGAAACCCAGGTCGGTCGAGGTGATGCGCCGGTGATCGCGGCGCGCCACTTCGAGAATTGCCTTCAGCCCGGGGCGAGCGCGCCCGGCACGAATGCGCTCGAGGCCCTGGTGCACGAGGATACGGTTGTTGGCGTCCAGCGGCACCACGTCGGCGACACTGCCCAGCGCCACCAGATCGAGCAGTTCGCCGATGTTCGGCTGGGCTTGCGTCTCATAGCGGCCAAGGCTGCGCAGGCGGGCACGCAGGGCCATCAGCACGTAGAAGATCACCCCCACGCCAGCCAGCGACTTGCTGGGGAAGGTACAGCCTGGCTGGTTCGGGTTGACGATCGCATCGGCGTCGGGCAACTGCTCGCCAGGCAGGTGGTGGTCGGTGACCAGGACCTTGAGCCCGGCCGCCTTGGCCGCCGCCACGCCATCGACGCTGGAGATACCGTTATCGACAGTGATCAGCAGCTGTGGCTGACGCTGCAATGCCACCTGCACGATCTCGGGGGTCAGGCCATAGCCGTACTCGAAGCGATTGGGCACCAGGTAATCCACATGGGCCGCACCCAGCAGTCGCAGCCCCAGCACACCCACGGTGCTGGCGGTGGCGCCATCGGCGTCGAAGTCGCCAACGATCAGGATGCGCTGACGCAGGTCCAGGGCCTCGACCAACAGGTCGACGGCCGCCTCGATTCCTTTAAGTTGCTGGTACGGCAACAGGCGCGCCAGGCTCTTGTCCAGCTCGGACTCGCTCTGCACGCCGCGCGCGGCATACAGGCGGGTCAACAGGGGCGGCAGGTTACCGAGGAAGGGCAATGCCGATGGCAGGGGGCGGGGTTCGATACGCATGGGGTCTTCGGCGGTCAGATCGGATCAGGTCAGCCGCGCTCACCGAGCAGCCACTGCAGTTGGACTTCGTGCTGGCCACGGTCGTCGGTGACGAATACCGTACCTTCACTGATCATCACATCCCATTTGATGGTACGCGGCATGTCGGTGGCCAGAACCTCCAGGACTTCCTGCGGAACAGCAGCGATACTCAGGTTTTTCAGGCCCTTGACCGCGCCGACCACCTTGTTCTCCCACACCCGCAAGCTGCCGTAGGCCAGCAGGCTGGTGCGCTCGGTGCGACGCGAGCACCAGGTCAGGCGCTCGGCGTCGGGCTGGCCGACTTCGATCCAGTGCAGGATGCGATCATCCAGGCTTTTTTCCCACAGGGCAGCTTCATCGACATCCGACAGACCGCGGCCGAACGACAGGTTCTCGTTGTACCAAAGGGCGTAGGCCAGCAGACGGACGGCCATGCGCTCCTCAGTCTCCGACGGGTGACGAGCGATCGTCTGACGGACGTTTTCGTACACGCCACGGTCGAGGTCGGTCAGATTCAGTTCGAACTTGTAGGTAGTGGAAGGCTGGGCCATGGGAAAGGGGCTTCTTTGGAGAAAGTCGCAGAGTTTAACCGATCCGAGTTTGTTGGGGTGGGTGGTTGCGCATCTGCGTGCACTAGACTCTGCCTTGCAACAGTATCTGCCATTGACCAGCTGTGATAAAACCAAGCCTCTTTTCTGTCGCCACGGACGCACCATGCCCACCCCCGCCAAACCCCTCGCCGGTCTGAAGGTCATCGAGCTCGGCACCTTGATCGCCGGTCCCTTCGCTTCGCGTATCTGCGCCGAATTCGGCGCCGAGGTGATCAAGGTCGAATCACCTGATGGCGGCGATCCGCTGCGCAAGTGGCGCAAACTGTATGAAGGGACTTCGCTGTGGTGGTTCGTCCAGGCACGCAACAAGCAATCGCTTACCCTCAACCTCAAGCACCCCGAAGGGCGCGAGATCCTCAAGCAATTGCTGGCCGGCGCTGACATCCTGATCGAGAACTTCCGCCCTGGCGTGCTGGAGAAACTGGGCCTTGGCTGGGACGTGCTGCATGCCCTCAACCCACGCCTGGTGATGGTGCGCCTGTCAGGCTTCGGCCAGACCGGGCCGATGAAGGACCAGCCGGGCTTCGGTGCAGTCGGCGAGTCCATGGGGGGCCTGCGCTACATCACAGGTTTCGAGGATCGCCCGCCCGTGCGCACGGGCATTTCCATCGGCGACTCGATTGCCGCCCTCTGGGGCGTGATCGGCGCGCTGATGGCCCTGCGACATCGCGAGGTCAATGGCGGTGAAGGGCAGGTGGTGGATGTGGCGTTGTACGAGGCAATCTTTGCGATGATGGAAAGCATGGTGCCGGAGTTCGACGTGTTCGGCTTCATTCGCGAGCGCACCGGCAACATCATGCCGGGCATCACCCCCTCCTCCATCCACACCAGTGCCGACGGCCGGCACGTGCAGATCGGCGCCAACGGCGATGCGATCTTCAAACGCTTCATGCAGGCCATCGGCCGCGACGACCTGGCCGAGGACGCGACCCTGGCCAGCAACGATGGTCGTGACCTGCGTCGCGACGAGCTGTACGGGGTGATCGACCGCTGGGTCAACAGCCTGCCGCTGGAACAGGTGATGCAGTCACTGAACGATGCCGGCGTGCCTGCCAGCCGCATCTATTCGGCCGAGGACATGTTCAGCGACCCGCAATTCCTCGCCCGGGAAATGTTCCTCCAGGCGAAACTCCCGGACGGCAAGCCCTTCAAGATGCCAGGTATCGTGCCCAAGCTGTCGCAGACACCAGGCTCCACGGAGTGGGTCGGGCCTGCGCTGGGGGAGCACACGGCGACGCTGCTCGCCGGGCTGGGCTACAGCGATGCCCAGGTGGCACGCCTGCGCGAGCAGGGGGCGGTCTGATCGGGCGCCGAACCAGCATGATGCGCTTGTGTGTGCTGCTCTGCGCCCTGCTGCTGCCCTGGCAGCAGGGCCAGGCCCGTGAGCGCCTGACCTGGCTGGTGCGCGACCTGCCGCCGTTCACCATTCTCGAAGGCCAGGAAAAGGGCCAGGGCGTGGTCGACCGCATGCTGCCTCTGCTCATCGAGCAGATGCCAGAATACGATCACACAGTCCTTCGGGTGAATCGCGCCCGTGGCATCCAGATGCTCCAAGAGCACAGCTTCACCTGCGACCCGACCCTGCTATGGACGCCGGAACGCGCCCGTTTCGTGCACTTTTCCCAACCCTCGCTGCCCATCCTCAGTGGCGGGCTAGTCATCCGCAAGGCTGACCAGAGGCTGCTGGACGATCCCGGGGAAGGCTCGCCTGTGGACCTGAAGCAGTTGCTGGAGCGTCCAGGGCTGAAACTGGGAATCGTGGCCCAGCGCAGCTACGGGGCAGTGGTCGACGATATCCTGCGGCTGTTGCCAGAAGCCACGTTGAGCCGCCACTACGGCAACGATGCCACCGCCAACCTCTTGCAGATGCAGCAGCTGGGGCGCCTGCAACTGGTGCTTGGCTACTGGCCAGAGGTGCGCTACCTGGTCCAGCAGCAGGGCGGCTCGCTGGACAGCTACCAGTTCCACCCGATCAAAGGGGCGAATCGCTACCAGTTTCTGCATGTGGGCTGCTCCGACACCCCACTAGGACGCGAGGCCATCGCCCATATCGACAAGCTGTTGCCACACCTGCGCCAGGAAGTCCTCCCTGAGTTCTACGCCAACTGGCTTGACCCCGAACTGCGCACAGAGTACCTGGAACAGACCCGACGCCTGGTCGAGGAGGCTCCCGCTCCGACCAGCATCAAGCCATGACGCAGGCAAAAGAAACCCCGGATGCTGGGGAAGACATCCGGGGTCAACGCAAAGCCCTTGAATGGACTCTGTACGGCGATCCAACGCTACCGGAGCAAAGCAGCGTTCGAGCACCCTATAAAATCTGACGAGACACTCAGGCAAAGGTTCCCTGAGGTTGATGCCGGTGTTGTAATGCCGCGATCACACAGGGCTGCAGACGCCCTTCGACGATCTGCAGGTCGCGGTGCAGACCGTCGACCAGATCGACCAGCAAGCGCTGCTCCTGTAGCTGGCGCACGCTCACGGCGCGGCGCAATACCTCGTTGCCCTGCGCATCGAGCACGGTGAGTTGGCGATTGCCGCGCGCATCCACATCGTCGAGTCGGGTGTGATAAGGGGACAGGGCATCGTTGAGCAGGGAGCAGATTCTTTCCATCCGGCGTACTCGCTTTGTCGGGGACCTATCGGAACTGACCGTCAGGCACTTGGGAAAGTTCGCTCGCGCCTGTATCAGCCAGCATGCGTGGGCAACATGACAGTTTCGATATCCCGCCCGGAGTGCCTGCGCGGCGGTCGACGCAGCCGCTGCAATGCCGCCTGCAACCCCCTCATCGACAACGGCCAGGGCAATTGGGCAACGACCCACTGCCCCTGACGCTGGGCCTCGGAAGCGAGATCAGGGCCGCGCACAGGGGGCTGTCCGACGAACAGCAGCGCACGCGCATGGCCCTGCCGGGTCACGTGCTTCAACAGTGCCTGGGCGCTCAGCGCCGGCATGCCATGGTCGATGATGAGCATGTCCAAGGCTCGCATTTGCGCCATGCTTGCCTTGGCGCTGGCCAGATCGCAGGCGATGCGCACGTTGAAAACCCCCAGGGCATTGCAGGCCTGGTGCAAAGCGATCTGCTGGGCGGGATGAGACTGGACGATAAGAATGTTGAGCCGGTGCATGAGCCGCTCCTGAGGGCTGCGAGCCCTTATGGACAGGGCGCCCACTCTAGAAAAGCAGCATAGGGACTCAAATAGGAAAAGCCTGAAAAGACGAAGGATGATTCTGTAATTAAAGAACCGCTCAAACGCAAACGGGGCAAGCCGATGTTCCGACTTGCCCCGCCAATGCCCTCGAGTACCGCGTTTTACAGTGGCTTGCCGCGGTTGCCGTGCTGGCTGACGAAGGCCTGGACCGTCTTCAGGTCATTGGCCAGGACCGTGCAACGCTCCTCGCGGCTGAACAGGTCGCTCAGGTGCGCAGGCAGCTCGAGGGCCTTGCCGACACCGGCCTTCTCCACTGCCTCGGGGAATTTGACCGGATGCGCGGTGCCCAGCACCACCATTGGCGTATCCAGGCTGCGACGGCACTCACGAGCGGCTTTGACGCCGATGGCGGTGTGCGGATCAAGCACTTCGCCGGTGGCCTTGAACACCTCGGCGATGGTCTCGCAGGTCTGCTCGTCGCTCACTGCCAGGGAGTCGAACAGCTTGCGCGCCTCGGTCCAGCGATCCTGCTCCACGCTGAAGCCACCACCCTGCTTGAAGTTGGCCATCAACTCGGCGATCGCCGCGCCGTTGCGACCGTGCAGGTCGAACAGCAGGCGCTCGAAGTTGGACGAGACCATGATGTCCATCGACGGCGAGAGCGTTGGGTGCAGCGCGTCCTTGACGTACTGGTTGCCGCTCATGAAGCGGTGCAGGATGTCGTTGCGGTTGGTGGCCACCACCAGCTGGCTGATCGGCAGGCCCATGTTGCGCGCCAGGTAACCGGCGAAGATATCGCCGAAGTTGCCGGTCGGGACCGAGAACGCGACCGAGCGCGCCGGGCCGCCCAACTGCAGTGCAGCATGGAAGTAGTAGACGATCTGGGCCATGATCCGCGCCCAGTTGATCGAGTTGACCGCGACCAGGCGAGTGCCCTTGAGGAAGGACTGGTCGGCGAAGCTGGCCTTGACCATCTCCTGGCAGTCGTCGAAGTTGCCTTCGATGGCGATGTTGTGGATGTTGTCACCGAGGATGGTGGTCATCTGCCGACGCTGAACTTCCGACACGCGCTGGTGCGGGTGCAGGATGAAGATGTCGACGTTGTCGCAACGGCGGCAGCCTTCGATGGCGGCGGAACCGGTATCACCGCTGGTGGCACCGACGATCACCACGCGCTCGCCACGCTTGACCAGCACGTGGTCGAGCAGACGGCCGAGCAGTTGCAGGGCGAAGTCCTTGAACGCCAGCGTCGGGCCGTGGAACAGCTCCATCACCCACTCGTTGCCGTTCAGCTGGCGCAGCGGTGCCACCGCGGCGTGGGCGAAGGCACCGTAGGTTTCCTCGAGGATCTTCTTGAAGTCGGCATCGGCGATGCTGCCGGTGACGAAGGGGCGCATCACTCGGAACGCCAGTTCGTGATACGGCAAGCCGGCCCAGGAAGCGATTTCTTCCTGGGTGAAGCGCGGCAGGTTTTCCGGCACGTACAGGCCGCCGTCGCTGGCAAGACCTGCCAGCAGGACGTCTTCGAAATTCAGGGCCGGAGCCTGGCCGCGAGTACTGATATAGCGCATTGTGCAAACCTTCGGTTCTGGGCGCGGGCCGCCGTCGCGGCCCGCCGCTGAATTAATTGAGCTGTTCGACGCGGATACGCACGACGTTGCCGACCACATCCTGCAGGGCTTCAAGGGCGACGATGGCATCGTTGATACGCTGCTCGACCACGCCGTGGGTCAGCAGAATCATCGGCACCAGGCCGTCCTGTTCTTCGGCTTCCTTCTGCATGATCGACTCTATGTTGATGCCACGCTCGGACAGGATGCTGGCGACCTGGGCCAGCACGCCTGGGTGATCCTTGGCCTGGATCCGCAGGTAATAGGCGCTTTCGCACGCCTCGATCGGCAGGATCGGGTGCGCCGACAGCGAATCCGGCTGGAAGGCCAGGTGCGGAACGCGGTTTTCCGGGTCGGAGGTCATGGCACGCACCACATCGACCAGGTCGGCGACCACCGACGAAGCGGTCGGCTCCATGCCGGCACCGGCGCCGTAGTAGAGCGTCGAGCCAGCAGCGTCGCCGTTGACCATCACCGCGTTCATCACGCCGTTGACGTTGGCGATCAGGCGGTCGCTCGGGATCAGCGTCGGGTGCACGCGCAGCTCGATGCCGTCGGCAGTGCGGCGGGCCACACCCAGGTGCTTGATGCGATAGCCCAGGGCTTCGGCGTAGTTGACGTCAGCAGTGGTCAGGCGGGTGATGCCCTCGGTGTAGGCCTTGTCGAACTGCAGCGGAATACCGAAGGCGATGGAGGCCAGAATGGTCAGCTTGTGCGCAGCATCGATGCCCTCGACGTCGAAGGTCGGGTCGGCCTCGGCATAGCCCAGCGCCTGGGCTTCGGCCAGCACGTCAGGGAAAGCACGGCCCTTTTCACGCATTTCGGTGAGGATGAAGTTACCGGTGCCGTTGATGATCCCGGCCAACCAGTTGATGCGGTTGGCCGACAGGCCTTCGCGGATCGCCTTGATCACCGGGATGCCGCCGGCAACCGCCGCCTCGAAGGCCACGATCACGCCCTTTTCACGGGCCTTGGCGAAAATCTCGTTGCCGTGCACGGCAATCAGCGCCTTGTTGGCGGTGACCACGTGCTTGCCGTTCTCGATGGCCTTGAGCACCAGATCGCGGGCAATGGTGTAGCCACCGATCAGCTCGATGACGATGTCGATTTCGGGGTTGGTCGCGACTTCGAACACATCAGCGGTAATGGGGGTACCGGTAATCTGGCAGTTCGGGTTCTGCGAGCGCATGGCAATCTGGGCCACTTCAATACCGCGCCCGGCACGGCGGGCAATCTCCTCGGCGTTGCGCTGAAGTACATTGAAGGTACCGCCACCGACGGTCCCCAACCCACAGATGCCTACTTTGACCGGTTTCACTGTGAACTCCCCATTGAACGGCCGGCACCTGCGCCGACCGTGAAACATGCCGTCACCCCATGACGACGGCGTATTGAATGAATTACTTGGCGGCTTGCGCCTGGCCGGCCAGGGCCAGCTTGGCCACCTGCGGTGCCGGCTGGTAGCCCGGGATCACCTGGCCGCTTTCGAGCACGATCGCCGGCGTGCCGTTGACACCGATCGACTGGCCGAGCTGGAACTGCTTGCTGACCGGGTTGGCACACTTGGCCGCCTTGATTTCCTTGCCGTCGACCATCTTGTCCATCGCCGCGCGACGGTCACTGGAGCACCAGACAGCCTGCAGTTGCTCGTCACCCGGCGAGCCCAGGCCCTGGCGCGGGAAGGCGACATAGCGCACCTCGATACCGCGCTTGTTCAGCTCGGGCACCTCGGCGTGCAGCTTGTGGCAGTATGGGCAGGTCGTGTCGGTGAACACGGTGATGTGCGATTTGGTTTCGCCCTTGGCCGGGTAAACCACCATTTCAGTCGCAGGAATACCATTGATCAGCTTGGCGATGCCCTGGCGTTCGGTTTTCTCGGTCAGGTTGACCGGCTTGCCATCCTGGATCTGGTACAGGTAGCCCTGCATGACGAACTGGCCATCTGCGCTGGCATAGAGCACGCGACCGCCCTGCAGCTTGACTTCGTAGAGACCGCCGACCGGGCTGGTGGCGACGCTTTCGATCGGGACTTCCAGTTCCAGTGTCTTGAGTGTGTTGCGAATGGCTTGCTCGGCACCGGCGTTGACATCGGTGGCCGCAGCGACGGCAAAGGTACTGGCCAGCGCCAGGGCGGCGGCGGCAAACATCTGGGTCACGCGCATGGGGTACTCCTGAAGGCGGACGGGGACCGGAGGACGTCGCCTGCGGAAAAAATCGCGGCGACCAGACAGTCCCTGGTGCAAACCGCTCAAGCCTACCACATCAGGCCGCGACGAAATCACTGTCTGATGGCCGCCGGGCGGAACATGAAAATCATTCATCCACGCGGATGGTGCTGGGCATGCAACTGCTGCAAACGTGCCTTGGCGACGTGGGTGTAGATCTGCGTGGTGGAAAGGTCGCTGTGCCCCAGCAGCATCTGCACCACCCTCAGGTCGGCACCATGGTTGAGCAGATGGGTGGCAAAGGCGTGACGCAAGGTATGCGGTGACAGTGGCTTGTCGATACCGGCCACGCGCGCGTGGTGCTTGATGCGGTGCCAGAACGTCTGGCGGGTCATTTCCTCGCCGCGCAGGCTGGGGAACAGCACATCGCTGGGGCGACCGTTGAGCAGCTCGCCGCGACCGTCGCGCACGTAGCGCTCGATCCACAGTACCGCCTCCTCGCCCATCGGCACCAGACGTTCCTTGCTGCCCTTGCCCATCACCCGCAGTACACCCTGGCGCAGGTTGACTTGATCGAGGGTCAGGCTCACCAGCTCGGTGACCCGCAGGCCGCAGGCGTAGAGAACCTCGAGCATGGCTCGGTCGCGCTGGCCGATGGCTTCGGCCAGGTCGGGTGCCTTGAGCAGCGCTTCGACATCCGCTTCCGACAGAGATTTGGGCAAAGGCCTACCCAGCTGCGGCATATCGACCTGCAAGGTCGGATCGACACCAATGAGTTTTTCCCGCAGCAGATAGCGATAAAAGCCACGCACACCAGAGAGAAACCGCGCAGTGGAGCGCGGCTTGTAACCCTCATCGAAGCGCCAGGCAAGGTGGTCGAGGATCGAATCGCGGCCAGCTTCAGGCAACGCGACGCCACGCTCCTGCAACCAGCCATTGAACAGGGCCAGGTCGCTGCGGTAGGAAACGCGGGTGTTGTCGGACAGACCTTTTTCCAGCCAGAGGGCATCGAGAAACTGATCGATCAGGGGGTGGTCCAGGGCGGGCATTCGGAGGGCTGCTGGGTGTTGAAAGTGGGCCTAGTGTTTCATAGCGGCTTGCGGGTTGTCTGTACCGACCTCTGGACAGGCAAGCCCTTTTCACAGAGGCCGGCACAGAAGCACTCAAGCCTGAGGCAGTACCGGCACCGGTCGCTTGTCCTCGTCGATGGCAACAAAGCTGAACACCCCATGAATCGCACGCTCGCGGCCGTCGAGGTACATGTTCTCGACGAACACATCGACCTGTACCTGCAAGCTGGTATTGCCCACCTTGATCACGCTGCCAACCAGCTCGACGATCGAGCCCGCCGGGATCGGGTGCTTGAAGTCGATGCGGTCGGTGGACACGGTCACCAGCGGCAGGCGACAGAAACGCGTAGCGGCGATGAACGACACCTCATCCATCCAGGCCAGCGCGGTGCCGCCAAACAAGGTGTTGTGGTGATTGGTGGTATTGGGAAATACGGCCTTGGTCACGCGAGTGATCGACAGCTCGGTACGGCGCTGGATTTCCTGGTCTCTTGGGGTGGTGGTCATGGGGTACTCGAATCGCAAGGGAATGGCAGCGGGGCGACCCGCGAAGCAGGCAACACCAATACCACAAAATGCAAAAAAGCAGCCCGAAGGCTGCTTTTTCTCTCGCAAGGCGACCAAGGCCGCCGGTCAAACTGCACTCAGGACAGTTTTTCCTTGATGCGAGCGGCTTTGCCGGACAGGTCGCGCAGGTAGTACAGCTTGGCTTTACGCACGTCACCACGACGTTTCACGGCCAGGCTGTCGATCTGTGGGCTGTAGGTCTGGAAGGTACGCTCTACGCCAACGCCGCTAGAGATCTTGCGCACGGTGAAGGCGCTGTTCAGACCGCGGTTACGCTTGGCGATAACAACGCCTTCGAACGCCTGCAGACGCGAGCGATCGCCTTCCTTCACTTTAACCTGAACGACAATGGTGTCGCCTGGTGCGAAGGTCGGGATTTCCTTGCTCATCTGCTCGGCTTCGAGCTGCTGGATGATCTTGTTGGTCATGCTGTGCTCCTAAGATGGATAACTTGATCCACCATCGATACGTTAACTATCGTCCCGCTCGCGGAGGTATTCCTCGAGCAGCTTCTTCTCTTCTCCAGAAAGCGAGCGACTTTCCAGAAGATCGGCGCGTCGTTCGAAGGTCCTACCAAGGGACTGCTTCATTCTCCAACGCCGGATGTGTGCATGGTTGCCACTTAGCAACACGTCGGGTACACGCTGATCCGCATACACCTCAGGTCGGGTGTAGTGCGGGCAATCCAGCAGACCATCGGTGAAGGAGTCTTCCTCCGCCGACTCCACATGCCCTAAAGCTCCGGGCAGCAGCCGCGTAACCGCATCGATCAGTACCATGGCCGGCAGCTCGCCACCGGAAAGTACATAGTCACCAATCGACCACTCCTCATCGACATGAGCTTCGATAAAACGCTCGTCGATGCCTTCATAACGACCGGCGATCAGGATCAACGATTCCTGTTCGGCCAGGCCTTTGACCGCCTGCTGAGTCAGCTTGCGGCCTTGTGGCGAGAGGTAGATCACCTTCGCCGATGCTCCGGTCGCCTGCCTGGCACTGGCCAGGGCGTCTTCCAGAGGCTTGATCTTCATCACCATGCCCGGACCACCGCCAAACGGCCGATCATCCACCGTGTGGTGACGATCAGTGGTGTAGTCCCGTG
Source organism: Pseudomonas wayambapalatensis (assembly GCA_014268975.2). GTDB lineage: Bacteria > Pseudomonadota > Gammaproteobacteria > Pseudomonadales > Pseudomonadaceae > Aquipseudomonas > Aquipseudomonas wayambapalatensis. The sequence continues at coordinate 4,566,851 of CP077096.1, forward strand.
GGTTCCAGCAGGTCACTTGCAGCAACCCCTGTTTCACCGCACGACTGGTAATGCCGTACTCCGTGATGGCCGAGAACATCTCGGGGAACAACGTGATGACTTCTACGCGAAGGTTACCCATCGTCTAGAAATCCGCGTCCCATTCGACTCGCATCACACCTGCTTCCAGGTCGATTGCCAGCACGCATTGCTCCGTATAGGGCAACAGACGCTCGCGATCATCCAGGCTGCCAGCGCAAGGCTTGACCACCATTACATCGTTCGCACCGGTCTCCAACAGGTGATCGACCTTGCCGAACAGTTGTTCGTCCTGGTTGATGACCTTCAGGCCCTGCAACTGGTACCAGTAGTACTCGTCGGCGGCCAGGTTGGGCAAAAGGCTCCGCGCAATGCAGATTTCGTAACCGCTCAGAAGACGGGCTTCATCGCGATCGTCGAGGCCTTTCAGTTTCACGACCAGGCCCTTCTGGGAGCCACGACCGCTGACCAGCTCGACCTGCTTTACCTTGCCTTCGTGCCGAAGCGTCCAGCGCGGATAATCCAACAGGTTTTCAATCGGATCGGTAAAGGAATACACCTTCACCTCGCCGCGAACGCCGTGAACCGAAAAAATCTTGCCAACGACGATGAGGTCGTCAGCCTTTTCTGGCGTCGCGTTCATACTGCTCAGGCAGCAGCCTTGGCAGCGTCCTTCAGCAGCTGAGCAACACGCTCAGACGGCTGCGCGCCCTGGCTCAGCCAGTAGGTGACGCGTTCCTGGTTGACCGACAGCTTGACTTCGGCGCCCGAGGCGATCGGGTTGAAGAAGCCAACGCGCTCAACGAAACGGCCGTCACGGGCGTTACGCGAGTTGGTCACGGTCAGGTGGTAGAAAGGGCGCTTTTTCGAGCCGCCACGGGCCAGACGAATGGTTACCATGTGAACATCGTTCCTATAGTCGGTACTGCAGTCAGTGCTGCAAATCTGAATGCCAAATAGGCACACGGGTGCCCAAAAGGCCGCATATTCTCAGGGAATACACGGACATTTGCAAATGGCTTTTTCGCAAGAGCCATGCAAAGCAATCCAGACCTGCCGCTTAAGCCGCTGTTTTGCGGCGCTTTCCCGCCGAGGCGGGGTCTGCCTGGCCGCCTTGAAATCAAGGCGACCAAGCGGATTCGGTTACAGCTTTGGCATGCCGCCGCCCGGCAGCATCCCGCCCAGGCCACGCATCATCTTGGCCATGCCGCCCTTGGCGGAGAATTTCTTCATCATCTTCTGCATCTGCTTGTGCTGCTTGATCAGTCGGCCGATATCCTGCACCTGCGTGCCGGAGCCCAGGGCGATACGGCGCTTGCGCGAACCGCTGATCAGGTCGGGGTCGCGACGTTCGGCAGGGGTCATGGAGTTGATGATCGCCTCCATCTGCTTGAACTGTTTCTCGGCCGCGCCCTGGGCATTGCCCATCTGCGACAGGTTGACGCCACCGATGCTGGGCAGCTTGTCCATCAGGCCACCCAGGCCGCCCATGTTCTTCATCTGCTGCAACTGGTCGCGGAAGTCTTCGAGATCGAAGCCCTTGCCCTTTTTCAGCTTCTTGGCCAGCTTGTCGGCCTTGGCCTTGTCGATGTTCTGCTCGGCCTGCTCGATCAGGCTGAGCACGTCACCCATGCCGAGGATGCGCGAGGCGATGCGGTCAGGGTGGAAAGGCTCGAGGGCTTCGGTCTTCTCGCCCATACCGATGAACTTGATCGGCTTGCCGGTGATGGCGCGCACCGACAGCGCGGCACCGCCACGGGCATCACCATCGACCTTGGTCAGCACCACGCCGGTCAGCGGCAGCGCCTCGCCAAAGGCCTTGGCGGTATTGGCGGCGTCCTGGCCGGTCATGGCATCGACCACGAACAGCGTCTCGACCGGCTTGACCGCCGCGTGCAGGGCCTTGATCTCGTCCATCATGTCGGCGTCGATGTGCAGACGGCCGGCGGTGTCGAGGATGACCACGTCGATGAACTTGATCTTGGCTTCGCGAATCGCCGCCTCGGCGATATCGACCGGCTTCTGGCTGATATCGGACGGGAAGAAGGTCACGCCGATGTCGTTGGCCAGGGTTTCGAGCTGCTTGATCGCCGCCGGGCGGTAGACGTCGGCGGACACCACCATGACGGTCTTTTTCTTGCGCTCTTTAAGGAAGCGCGCCAGCTTGCCGGCGGTGGTGGTCTTACCGGCGCCCTGCAGGCCCGCCATCAACACCACGGCTGGCGGAGCCGCATTGAGCGCGAGGTCTTCGTTGGCCGCGCCCATCAGGCTTTCCAGTTCGGCCTGGACGATCTTCACGAAGGCCTGGCCCGGCGTCAGGCTGCGCGACACCTCTGTGCCGACCGCGCGCTCCTTGATGCTGTTGACGAAGTCCTTGACCACCGGCAGGGCGACGTCGGCCTCGAGCAGGGCCATGCGCACTTCACGCAACGTGTCCTTGATGTTCTCTTCGGTCAGCTTGGCCTTGCCGGTGACATGGCGCAGCGTCTGTGACAGGCGGTCGGTCAGGTTTTCGAACATGGTGATCCTTTCAGGCCCAGTAAAGCCGAGGTTGTTCAGGCGCCCTGGCGGATATCCACGCGCGCAGGGCACAGCAAGCCGGGCATTATAACGGAGAGCGGCGACGGCGCACACCTTGGCGCTGAGCGGCAGCGGCGGCGGCCTTTTCGCGGGCAAGTCACAGCGCCGAACCGCCGCCTCCATGAAACCTTGAGCCCGCGAAAAGGCCGACACGGCCTGCAGTCTTCCTAGGCAACCGCGTTCTATGCCAAACTCCCCTCCTTTAGGGCTCGCCTACCAGGACCTATGCTCTCCTCACCCAGCCTCATCCCCAACCTGATCGCGGCCATCCTTTATATTGCCGCGACCGCCTATCAAGGCTCGCGCCTGGCACAGGGTGCCAAGGTCGACAAACGCCTGCTCGGCCTGTTGGGCGTGATTGCCGTTGTCGCACAGACCGGCGCCCTGTTCTTCCAGTTGCTCACCCCACTGGGCCTGAGCCTCGACTTCTTCAGCGCCGCCAGCCTGATCGCCACCGCGGTGATCGCCCTGACGCTGCTCGCCTGCCTGAGCATTCCGGTGGAGAACCTGCTGGTGCTGCTGTTCCCGCTGGGTGCAGTGACAGCGCTGCTGGCACAGTTCGCGCCAGCCGGCACCGTGCCGCTGGTCAATGAAGAGCCCGGCATCCTGGCGCATATCCTGCTGTCGATCCTCGCCTATGGCCTGTTCACCATCGCCGTGGTCCAGGCCCTGCTGCTGTTGCTCCAGGACCACCAGCTCAAGCACAAGCACCCCTCGGGACTGATCCGCAACTTCCCCCCACTGCAAACAATGGAAAGCCTGCTGTTCGGCTTCCTCTGGGCGGGCTGGATCCTCCTGTCGCTGTCGCTGATCTCCGGCTGGCTGTTCTTCGAGAACCTGTTCGCCCAGCACCTGGTGCACAAGACCTCGCTGTCGTGCCTGGCCTGGATCGTGTTCAGCGTCCTGCTGTGGGGGCGCAATCGCCTGGGATGGCGCGGGCACAAGGCGATCCGCTGGACCCTGGCGGGTTTCTGCCTGCTGATGCTGGCCTACTTCGGCAGCAAGCTGGTCCGCGAATTCATCCTGCACATCTGACGGGCAATCATGGACACTTTGCCGTACGCCCCGCTGCTCGGCACCCTGATACTGGCGTTGCTGTGGTCGGCGCTGTTCAGTGCGGTCGAGGCCGCCCGCCAGCAACTCAACGGCCACGCCCGCTCCAGCGAGACAGAAGCCCCCACCCTGCCCGCCCAGGCACTGGTCCTTTGCGCCAGCCTCGGCAAGTTGCTGGTGCTGGGCCTGGCCTGCCTGATCGGCCAGCGCTACAGCGGCGAACATGGCTTCTGGCTGGCCGGGCTCTGTGCCACGCTGACGCTGCTGGTGCTGGCCGAGTACCTGCCGCGGCGCCTGGCACGACGCAACCCGCACGCCTTCGCCAGCCTCGGTGGCAGCCTGCTCAAGCTGCCACTGGCAGCGCTGCAGCCGCTGGCCTGCCTGCTCGACGGCATGGCCAAAGTGATCCTGCGCCCGTTCCGCGTGCAGCCTACCGCCGTCGCCCTGCACCCACAGGACGAAGACGCCCTGGATGACGACGAGCCGCACGAAACCCCACGCCAGGGCCTGATCGAGGGCCTGCAAGCGCTGGACAGGATTACCGTCAACGACATCCTGGTCCCGCGCAACGAAGTCGATGGCATCAACCTCGACGACCCGATCGAACAGATCATCGAACAACTGATCCTCAGCCGCCACACCCGCCTGCCCGTCTATCACAACGACATCAACCAGGTCGAAGCGATCCTCAACACCAAGCTCATCAGCCACCTGCTGCCACGCGCCGAACTGACCCTGGAGAAACTCCAGGCCGCCTGCTACGAGCCCTACTTCGTCCCGGAAAGCACCCCGCTGCAACTGCAACTGCTGAACTTCCACAAGCAGCAGCGGCGCATGGGCGTGGTCGTGGACGAGTACGGCGAAGTGCTGGGGATCGTGACGCTCGAAGACATCCTTGAAGAAATAGTCGGCGAGTTCGAGGACGAGCAGAGCCTGGACAACCCCCATATCCATCCCCAGCCCGATGGCCGCTTCATCATCGAAGGCACCGCCTCGCTGCGCGAGCTCAACCGCAGCCTGGGCTGGCACCTGCCCTGCGACGGCGGCCCGAAAACCCTCAACGGCCTGGTCACCGAAGCACTGGAAAGCATCCCGGCAAGCGCGGTTTGCCTGAAAGTCGGACGCTACCGCCTGGAAATCCTCGAAACCGAGGACAATTGCGCCAGCAAGGTACTGGTCTGGACCGTAACCCGATAGCTATACTCGGGCCACGCTTACCCAGCCCTGCCGTCCCGCCTGCTACCCGCACCCGGCGCCCCACGGCCAGTCCGCCTCACTGACGTGCCAGCGGCCCTGCGTCCTATCCCGAACAGCGTCCGCGCCCTGCCACCCCGGGGCCCTCGTCAGCCTGGCGAACCACAACAATACGCTGCGGCCCGCCTGATCGGCCGCGCGAACGACTGTTCAGGGACCTACGCATGACAACCAGCAACACCTACGCCGAACCTGTCTCGGCGACTGCGGTCAATTCGCCCGCCCGGGTCGCCACCGCCAGCTTCATCGGCACCGCCATCGAGTTCTACGATTTCTACGTGTACGCCACGGCTGCGGCGCTGGTGATCGGTCCGGTGTTCTTCCCGTCCGGCTCAGGCACCGCGCAGATGCTTGCAGCCTTCCTCACCTTCGGTATCGCCTTCCTCGCCCGGCCGCTGGGCTCGGCCCTGTTCGGCCACTTCGGTGATCGTATCGGGCGCAAGTCGACCCTGGTCGCCTCGTTGCTGCTGATGGGGGTGTCCACCACACTGATCGGTGTCCTGCCAGGCTATGACAGCATCGGCGTATGGGCCCCGATCATTCTCTGCGTGCTGCGCTTCGGCCAGGGGCTGGGATTGGGCGGCGAATGGGGCGGTGCAGCCCTGCTCGCCACCGAGAACGCACCGCCCGGCAAGCGCGCCTGGTTCGGCATGTTCCCGCAGTTGGGCCCGTCGATTGGCTTCCTCGCCGCCAACGGTCTGTTCCTGACCCTGGCACTGGTGCTCAGCGACGAGCAGTTCCGTGAATGGGGCTGGCGCATTCCGTTCCTGCTCAGCGCTGCATTGGTGCTGGTGGGCCTTTACGTACGCCTGAAGCTCGAGGAAAGCCCGGTCTTCGCCAAGGCCGTGGCCCGTCAAGAGCGGGTGAAAATGCCGGTGGTCGACCTGTTCGCCAAGTACTGGATGCCCACCTTGCTGGGTGCTGCGGCGATGGTGGTGTGCTACGCACTGTTCTACATCTCCACGGTGTTCTCGCTCAGCTATGGCGTCTCCACACTCGGCTACAGTCGCGAAACCTTCCTCGGCCTGCTGTGCTTCGCCGTGGTGTTCATGGCCCTGGCTACGCCGCTGTCGGCCTGGCTCAGCGACCGCTATGGGCGCAAGCCGGTGCTGGTCGTCGGCGGCCTGCTGGCCATTGCCTCAGGCTTCACCATGGAACCCCTGCTGACCTCGGGTTCCACCGCCGGCGTAGCACTGTTCCTGGCGATCGAACTGTTCCTGATGGGCGTGACCTTCGCCCCGATGGGCGCGCTGCTGCCTGAGCTGTTCCCGACCCACGTGCGTTACACCGGGGCCTCGGCGGCCTACAACCTGGGCGGCATCGTCGGCGCCTCGGCGGCACCGTTCTTTGCCCAGCAACTGGTGAGCATGGGTGGTTTGAGCTGGGTGGGGGGATATGTATCGGTGGCGGCGGTGATCAGCCTGATTGCAGTGCTGTGCCTGAAGGAAACTCGCCATACCGAGCTTTGAGCAGTTGTAGCAAGCCCGCTCCTGCAGGAGTCTGTAGGAGCGGGCTTGCCCGCGAATGGGCTGCGCAGCAGCCCCGTGCGATCTCAGATCAGAACTCGACCTTCACCGCCTGCGAAGCACGGGTCGCCTTGGCGCGCGCCGCTTCGACCGACTCGTCGCGGGCCAGGCACACGCCCATGCGGCGGGTGCCGTTGATTTCCGGCTTGCCGAACAGGCGAATGGCGGTGTCCGGCTCGCTCAGCGCTGCGCCGAGGTTGGCAAAGCTGGTCTGCTGCGACTGGCCTTCGGGCAGGATCACGGCCGAGGCCGACGGACCGAACTGACGCACCACCGGGATCGGCAGGCCAAGAATCGCACGGGCATGCAGGGCGAACTGCGACAGGTCCTGGGAAATCAGGGTGACCAGACCGGTGTCATGCGGACGTGGCGACACTTCGCTGAACCACACCTGGTCGCCCTTGACGAACAGCTCGACGCCGAACAGGCCACGACCACCCAGCGCATCGGTGACCGCCTGAGCCACACGCTGCGACTCAGCCAGCGCCTTCGGGCTCATGGCCTGGGGCTGCCAGGACTCCTGGTAGTCGCCCTTCTCCTGGCGGTGACCGACCGGCGCGAGGAAGGTGGTGCCGCCCACATGACGCACGGTCAGCAGGGTGATTTCGTACTCGAAATCAATGAAACCCTCGACGATCACCCGGCCCTTGCCAGCACGCCCGCCTTCCTGGGCGTAGTCCCAGGCTTTCTGCAGGTCGGCATCACTGCGCAGCAGGCTCTGGCCCTTGCCCGACGAGCTCATTACCGGCTTTACCACGCAAGGATAGCCAACATCGGCCACGCCCTTGGCGAAGTCTTCATAAGTGTCGGCGAAGTGGTAGGGCGAGGTCGGCAGTTCCAGCTCTTCGGCAGCCAGGCGACGAATTCCTTCGCGGTTCATGGTCAGCTGAGTGGCGCGGGCGGTCGGCACCACGTTGAAACCTTCGTTCTCCAGCTCGACCAGCGTGGCGGTGGCGATGGCCTCGATTTCCGGCACGATGTAGTGCGGTTTTTCAGCCTCGATCACCGCACGCAGGGCGACGCCGTCGAGCATGTTGATCACATGGCTGCGGTGCGCGACCTGCATGGCAGGCGCGTTGGCGTAACGGTCCACGGCGATCACCTCGACGCCCAGGCGCTGCAGCTCGATCACCACTTCCTTGCCCAGCTCGCCGCAGCCACACAGCAGTACGCGGGTCGCGGTCGGCGACAATGGGGTTCCGATACGGGTCATTTCAGGTCCTCGAAGGCGTCCGGGGCGCGCCGGCTGGTGCTGCCCGCTGAAAAAGGACCGGTATTCTACATCAATCGGGCGCGGATCAACCCACCGCCAGCGCGCGTCGCGCCCGCCACGCCATGATCAGCCAGACCGCCGTCACACCAGCAAACTTCGAGGCCATCGCCGTGCCGATCACGGCAGGCGTCAGTGCACCGATCATGCCGAAGAAGATGAAGGTGTCCACCGGGATGCTCAGCGCCGAGCTCAGCCACAGGCGGTCACGCAGGGGTCTGCGGGTGACGCTGAACACCAGCCAGTCAATCAGTTCGGACACGAAGAACGCCGTAGCGCTGGCCAGGGCGATGGCCGGCTCCGAAGTCGCGTAGGACAGCACCAGCGCCGCCAGCATCGCGATCAGTGCGCCATGCCCGTAACGGGTCTGCACCATGTCACGCAGGATGAACACCAGCCCGCCCCAGGCGGACCAGATCACGTCCAGGTGCGGAGCGCTGGAGAAGGCGTAGTTGATGAGCACCACGCTGCTGATGTAGGCGATGAGGTAGAACATGATCCGGAGATTCGAGGGGCAAGCCCGACAGATTAGCGCCAGCCCCATCGTGGGACAAGTCGCAGCGGCAAACCGCCGCTAGCTCAACCGATCACCAACCCCGCCGCCACGGCCCGCTCATGGCACAGCTTGATCACCGCCCGGCGCTCGTCATTGTCCATCCGTGCCCACCGGGTGATCTCCTGCACCGTACGCTGGCAACCGATGCAGATGTCCTGCTCATCCAGCGCACAGACGTTCACGCACGGCGAGGCGACCGGCCGCTCGTCAGTCTTCATCGACCACCAGCTCCCGCGCATAGCGCTCGGCGTTGTGCACATAGTGCGCGGCGCTGGCTTCGAGCATGCGCTTCTGCTGCTCGGTCAGCTCGCGCACCACCTTGCCCGGCGAGCCCATCACCAGCGAACCGTCGGGAATCTCCTTGCCTTCCGGGATCAGCGCATTGGCGCCGATGATGCAGTGCTTGCCGATCCGCGCACCGTTGAGGATGACCGCATTGATGCCGACCAGGCTGTAGTCGCCGACGCTGCAGCCATGCAGCATGGCGTTGTGGCCAATGGTCACGCCCTTGCCCAGGGTCAGCGGCGACCCCATGTCGGTGTGCATGACGGTACCGTCCTGGACATTGCTGTCCTCGCCGATGTCGATCAGCTCGATGTCGCCGCGCAGCACGGCGCCGAACCAAACACTGGCCCGGGCCTGCAGGCGCACCTTGCCGATCAAGGTGGCAGTGGGGGCAGCCCAACTGCTGGGATGGGCTTCGACCCGCAGGTCGCCCAAGCGGTATTTCATGTCGTGTTCCTCACGGTTGAACGCAGTCGGCGGGTGAACCCCGCTCAGTTCTGGATAAAGCGCTCTGGCGGCTGGTGCAGGCTGATACCGGCGTCGAACAGCACGTTGACCAGCTCGACGATCATGATCGCCGACAGCCCCCAGATCTTGTAGTCGCCATAACGGTAGCTGGGCACGTACCAACTGCGCCCCTGGTAGTCGATGCGATGGGTGTGGTCGCGTGGGTCCTGGCGAAAAAACGACAGAGGGACGTTGAAGACCGCGGCGATTTCGGCATCGTTGGGCTGGTACTCGACGTAATCCGGAATCAGCCCGACGAACGGCGTTACCTTCAGCCCGTGCAACGAAATAAGCGGGCTCAGGGGGCCGATCACCTCGACCAACCCCGGCGGCAGGCCGATTTCCTCCTCGGCTTCGCGCAGGGCGGTGAACACCAGGTCCGGGTCCTCCGGATCGCGGCGCCCTCCGGGAAAGGCCACCTCGCCACCATGGGTGGAAAGCCCCTTGGCACGCAGAGTGAGCACCAGCTCGGGCTCTTCGCTACGGGTAATGGGCAGCAGCACCGCCGCCTCGGGAAAACGGCGATCCGCCTCCAGTGACGCAGGGGTATGGTTGCTCATTCGGCGAAGAAGCTCGTCCAGCATTACGCACTCTCGATTCCAAGGCCTGCCTTGCATGATGCACCAAAGCCGCGAGGCACCCAAGCCCCGACGGCTTGCGACAACCCCGTCGGCCGCGCCAAGATAGCCGCTCACACAGGAATAAAAGCATGAAATTCTGCAGCGCGTGCGGCCAACCGGTCATTCAGCAGATTCCCGAGGGCGACAGCCGCCTGCGGTACGTCTGCCCCTCCTGCCAGACCATCCACTACCAGAACCCCAACATCGTCGCAGGCGTCTTGCCGATCTGGGGCAGCCAGGTGTTGCTGTGTCGCCGCGCCATCGAGCCCCGCCGCGGCTTCTGGACCCTGCCCGCCGGCTTCATGGAGAACGGCGAAACCCTTGACCAGGCCGCTCGTCGCGAGACCGTCGAGGAAGCCTGCGCACGCGTGGGCCCAACCACCCTCTACCAGTTGTTCGACCTGCCGCACATCAACCAGGTGCACGTGTTCTTCCGCGCAGAGCTCGTCGACCTGGACTTCGACGTCGGTGTCGAGAGCCTGGAAGTGCGGTTGTTCGAAGAGCATGAAATACCCTGGAACGAACTGGCTTTCCGCACCGTCACGCGGACACTAGAATGCTATTATCGCGACCGCATCGGGCAGCAGTACCCCATAGGCCATGAATACCTGCCGCCGATGAACGTTTCGTCGTCCACCTAGCTATTTCAGGATACGTTTCATGCGCTGGTTGCTTGCCCTCTTCTGCTTGTGCGTTGCATCGGTGTCCCAGGCGGCGTTCACCGAGACCATCATTCGCAAGCCCCTGCCCGCGAGCACGTCGCAGGGCACGCAGCCCCAGGCCAGGCCTGTGCAAAGCAGCAGCCAGCCGCAGATCGACAAGGTGCTGGTGCTCAAGTCAGAGCGGCGCCTGCAATTGATCAGCCGCGGCGAGCCACTCAAGACCTACCGCATCTCCCTGGGCAAACAACCCAAGGGCGCCAAGGAGCGCGAAGGCGACAAGCGCACCCCTGAAGGCTTCTACTGGCTCGACTGGCGCAAGGTCAGCGACCGCTACAACCTGGCCATGCACATCTCCTACCCAAACATCAGCGACGCCGCCAAGGCGCGCCGCGAAGGGGTCAATGCCGGCAGCATGATCATGATCCACGGCACTCCGATCAACGAAGAATACCCGGAGTGGTACTTCCACACCCTCGACTGGACCGAAGGCTGCATCGCCATGCGCAACGACGACATGCGTGAAGTGTGGAGCATGGTCAAGGACGGGACCATGATCGAGATTCGCCCCTGAGCCCTCGGGCTCACCCTTGCAGTTCCCACTTCCCCAGCGTGGAGCCCGCCCGCGCCTGAGAAAGACGGCGCAGGCTGACGGCGCGTCCTACATTTTCAGCAAGTCCTCAGAATATCCCGACTCAAAAAGGTTATTTGCCTGATACCCATACAGGCAATGTATCGCATCCAAACGACTGTTCGAATTTTTAGAATCCACGCAAACGAGTACTTGAACCGTACGACCTCTGCGGAATTCTTCGATGGCGAACACCCCGTTTCCGGCTATCTGCCTTTCAATCATCAGTGCATTGCTCGCGCTGCTGACCAGCTCGGTTGCCCTTGCAGCCGATACCGCCAGCGAGCAGCTACGCGACCAGCAACGCGAGCTTCAGCAATTGCAGCAACAGCAGCGGCTGGAGCACTGGCAGCGCCGCCCTGCCCCGCAAGGATCAGGGCAGCCGGCACCATCGGCAACCCCTTCAGCCCAATGCTGGCCGGTCAGCGGCCTGCGCCTGAGCGGCAACGTGCGCATCACCAACGCCACGCTCGAACAGAGCCTGCGCCCGCTGCTGCACTCGTGCATGACTGCGCACGCCATCAACCGACTGCTCCTGGCAATCACCGAAGGCTACGTAAGGGCGGGGTATCCGGCAAGCCGCCCATATCTGAGACATCCCCCCAAGGCTGGCGCCCCCCTCGACATCGTCATCGTCGAAGGCTTCGTCGAGAGTATCGAGTTGGATACCGCGCTGCCGCTGTCGCTGGCCGGTGCCTTTCCCGACATGCTCGGCCATCCACTGTACCTGCCCGACCTGGAGCAAGGGCTCGATCAACTGAACCGCCTGCGCGCCTATGACCTGGGCACCAACCTGTTGCCCGGCGACGTACCCGGCGGTACGCGGATACAACTCGAACCACGCCGGATCGGTTCGCGCTGGCATCTGGACAGCCGCCTCGACAACCGCGGCAGCGCACTCACCGGCCGCCATCGCCTGAACCTGAGCCTCGGCCTGGACAGCCCGCTGGGGCTGAACGACGACCTGCGCCTGTCATTGAACTCCAGTGTCTTCCAGGCACCGGGGCGCAGCCAGGGTGCCAGCCTCTACTACAGCGTTCCCTACGGCCCCTGGACCTTCGCCCTGAACGCCAGCCAGCTCAGCTACCGCGCACCACTACCCGGCAACCGCCTCAGCAGCCGGGGCAGCAGCAGCCTGCAAGGGCTGAGTGCCGACCGCATGCTGTGGCGCAACCAGCAGGGCATGCTCAACGCCAGCCTGCGCCTTGACCACAAACGCGTGGGCAACTGGCTCGGCCCGCTGAAGATCGCCCAGCAGAGCCCGACACTCACCACCCTCGAGGCGGGCCTCAACCTGCTCTGGCTCGAAGGCGGCCTGTGGAACGCCTATGTCGGCGTCGCCCAAGGCGTGGATCTGTTCGGTGCCGACCGCGCACCGCTTGGCCGCAAGAGCGCCGAGCCTGGTTTTCGCAAGTACCGCGCCAACCTCCTGTACCTGCACCCGGGGCCCTGGCGCTGGCAGAGCGAACTGAACCTGCAATACAGCCCCGACCGCCTGCCGGCCATCGAACAGCTTGCCCTCTCCGACGACCTCGCCGTGCGCGGCTTTCGCCAGCACAGCGTCTCCGGCGCCAGCGGTGCGGTGTGGCGCAACACCTTGAGCCACACCCTTCCCCTCAGCCTGCCCCTGGAAATCCGCCCGCACCTCGGGCTGGACCTGGGCTGGACGCGCTTCGATCACGGCAGCAGCTCGCAACGCCTGAGCGGGGCCGTGCTCGGCGTGGTACTGGGCACGCCGGGCAATCGCCTGCGCCTGGACTACCAGCGCGCGCTGAGTGCCAGCGACCGATCACGCAGCACCTTGGAGCCGGGCTTCTGGGTGTTCGAATGGACCTTGACGATCTGATTCACCCACAACAAGAGAGACAACCCCGTGAACGATAAAAAGCCCCGCAAAGCGACCACTCCCGACGCCCTGCGCTGGAGCATATTCCTTACACTGGCAGCCGCCTCACCGGCCCTGCTCGCCCAGGGCAGCCTGCAACCGGCTCCTGGACCGGGCGGCACCCCGCTGATCAACGACGCCCATGGCGTGCCGGTCATCGAGATCGTCGCACCCAACGCCAGCGGCCTGTCGCACAACCAGTTCCTCCACTACAACATCGGCCAGGCGGGTGCGGTGCTCAACAACGCCCTGCAGGCCGGCCAGTCGCAACTGGCAGGCGCCCTGGCCGCCAACCCGCAGTTCAAGGGGCAGGCTGCCTCGACCATCCTCAACGAAGTGATCAGCCGCAACGCCTCGCTGATCGAAGGCCCACAGGAAATCTTCGGCCGCCCCGCCGACTACATCCTCGCCAACAGCAATGGCATCACCCTCAATGGTGGCAGCTTCATCAACACGACCCGCGCCGGTTTCCTGGTCGGTGATGTGCAGCTCGAGGACGGCCGCGTGCGCCTGCTCGACTCACGCAACGCCCATGGCACCCTCAGCGTGCTCGACGGTGGCCAGAGCAACGATGGCGGCGCCCTCGAACTGATCGCCCCGCGCATCGACAGCAAGGGTACGCTCAAGACCCGCGACGACCTGCAGTTGATTGCCGGACGCAACCGCATCGACGCCAGCAACGGCCAGGTCCTCGAACACCTGCCAGGCACCCCGGCGAGCATCGATGCCAGCCTGTTCGGCGCCATGTACGCCGGCCGCATCCGAGTGGTCAGCACGGCCGAGGGCGCGGGCGTGCGAATCGGCGCCATCGACATGCACGGGTACGATGGCATCCAGGTCCAGTCGGCCGGCGGGCTGCACATCGGTGACGACGGCACGCGCAACGCCGCGCTGCGCAGCCGCAAGGGCGACCTCGACCTCAGCGCCAGCGGCGACCTGAGGCTGCAGGCCGTCACGGGCGAGGGCAAATCGATCAACGTCAATGCGGGCCAGAAACTCACGCTGGATACCACAGCCCGGGAAAACATCGAACGTGACCGTAAGTCATGGGACAAGAAGTGGCTGTTCGTCACCACCGAGACCTACGAACGCAACACCACCGAGACCGAGCGCACGCTCACCGGCACGCACTTGCAAGCCGATGACCGCCTGGCGCTGAAGTCCGGCGGCGACATGCAACTGGTAGCGGCCACCCTCAAGGCCGGCGGCGAACTCAACCTCGACAGCGCGACCAACCTGAGCATCGAAGCCGGCAAGCAGAGCCGACGTGTCGAAGAGCAGGTACGCCATCGCAAGCACCTGTGGCGGGGTGACAGCGACAGCGACCAGTACCAGCAGACCGCCAAACCCAGCGACCTGCAGGGGGGCACGCTGATCGCCAAGGCTGGTGAGGCACTCAAGGTCCAGGGCAGCCGGATGCACAGCGAGGGCGACATGGCGCTGTCGGCAAGCCAGGTCGACATCGCCACCACGGCCCTGGAGGCACGCGGCACACAACGCGACTACCGGGGCGACCTGGTTTCCGGCAGCTTCTTCGGCGACCGCGAAGGCAAGGACAATACCGCCCAGCAGGTCGCCGGCAGTGTGATCACCTCGGGCGCCAACCTGAACGTCACCGCCGGACAGGTCAGGGTCAAGGGCAGCACCATCGCCAGCGAAGGCGAATCGGTGCTCTACGGTTACAAGGGCAAACTGGTGATCGAAGCCGACCACAGCCGCTCCAGCACCACCGACAAACAGAGCGACAGCAAGCTGTTCGGCCTGATCGGCCACGACCGCAGCCACAGCGCCAACCAGGAGAAGGTGCTGGCAAGCGACGTCAGTTCGAAAAGCGACCTGCGCCTGGCCAGCGCCGAAGAGTTGCGCATCCAGGGCGCCAAGGTCGAGGCCGGTCGGCAGCTCAAGATCGAAGCCAAGGGCGACCTCATCGTCGAGAGTGCGCAGGCACGCAGCGACAGCAAGACCGACACGCAACAACGCTCACTCACCGCCAGCGCCCGCCAGACCGCCAACGCCAAGGACGACAAGCCCGGATCTCGCCAGTACGAGGCTGGAGTCGGCTATGCGGTCGTCAGCACACACAGCCAGCAACGCGTGACCGAACAGGTGGGCAGCGAGCTCAAGGGCGGCTCGGTCGAACTGCAAAGCGGTGCACACCTGCAGGTCAATGGCTCGAAAGTCACCGCCACTACTGGCGACCTCGCGTTGCAAGGGCAACGGATCACACTCGGCGCCACCCACAACGACCACCAGACAGACACCCAGAGCACCGACAGCGGTGGCAGCCTGGTCGTGACCGGCGGCATCGACCGAATCGGCAGCCTCTTCGAGGGGCATCATCAGAAGGAGACCGTGCGTGAGCGCGACAGCAAGGTACAACGCAGCGAATTGCAGGCAGGTGGCGATGTGAAGATCGACACAGGGACGTTGGTGACCGAGGCCGCACGCGTCGACGCTGGCAAGGCGTTGCTGGTCAAGGCCAAGGAGATCGAGAACCGAGCGGTACAGGATGTGCACGAACGCGAGCAGCGCAATGACAACTGGCGTGGCACCCTCGGTGCCAGCCTCGAATACCGCGACCTGACCCGGCCCATCGAGCGCCTGATACTCGGCGAGGAAGCCGCGCGCTTCCAGCAGGCCTCGCCCGAGGACGCGATGGCCGCACCCAGCGTCGGCGGCGACATGACCGTGGACCATCTGAAGCGCCTGGAAAACCAGCGCCGCGGTATCGCCCAGGTCAGCGAGCTGTCCGGTGCCAGCGTCAAGGTCGAAGCCGAGCGCATCGACGATCAAGGCACGGCCTGGCGCGCCAATGAGGGCCTGCTGGCGATCACCGCCAACCAGCATCATCAACGTGCGGCGGTCGACGAGCAGTCGCGCCTCGTCGAGCAATTGGCCGTTGGCGGTGACATGCGGGTCGACACCAGTACCGGCAACGACCTCAATGTGCGCGCCAGCGCTAAAGGTGGCTCGTCGAACAGCGAAGACAGCACCCGCAACGCCCGAGTCGGCAGCCTCTATGGGCAAACGGGTATCCAGGTCCAACTGGGCGCCGACGGCCTGTACGAAGGTACGCGCATCAACGCCGGCAACGGCGACCTCAGCATCACCAGCAACGGCAAGCTCTTGCTGAGCGCAGCTCACGACCAGCGCTCCGAACACCAGCGCCAGACCGACGGCAATGCCTGGGCCAAGGTGGGCAACCGCCCCGGCAGTACCGGTGTCGAGGGTCGCGGCTACCTTGACCTGACCGAGCTCCAGCGCCAGGAAAGCAAGGCCCAGGTCGGCCAGATCGACGCCAAGGGCAAGGTGCTGCTCAGCAGCGGCGCCGACCTTATCCTCGAAGGCACTCGCATCGGCAGCCGCGAAGCACCGACTGGCGGCATCGAACTGGACAGCGCCGGGCTGTTGCAGGTCAAGGCGGCCCACGACAGCCAGCAGGCCAGCGGCCACAACCTCGGCGGCGGGCTCGAGCTGGCAGCCAAGTTCGGCACGGGCAAAGGCGGCGCACTGGGTGGTCACTTCGCCAATGGCAAGCTCAACGAGAAGGCCAGCCAGGCAGTCGATGCCCGCTTCGACACCCAAGGCACCCTGCAGATCAGTAGCCGTGCACGCGACGATATCGCCCTGCATCTCCAGGGCCTGCAAGCCTCGGCCGCGCAGATCAAGCTGGAGGCCAGCAAGGGTGGCATGCTGGTCGAAGCCTCGTCCGACAAGGAGCAGCGCGACAACCTGGAGATCACTGCCGGTGCCGGTTTCAGGCTCAACCGCGGCGAAACCCCGGACAAGGATATCCGCGGCCTGCACGGGCGGGTGCAGGTCAATCTCGACAAGCGCGACAACCAGACCTGGAATGCCAGCACCTTGCGCGCTGACCGCATCGAGCTGGCAAGCCAAGGTGACACCCGCATCGAAGGCGCAAGCCTGGACGCCGACCGGATCCGCAGCGACATCGGTGGCGACCTGCTACTGGCCAGCCGCAAGGATCGCGTCGACACACTGGTCGTCAAGGCCGACGCCCGTCTGAGCCACGAGAAGAATCCCCAGGGTTATCTCGATGCTGCCGGAGCCCTCTCCGGCCCAGCGGCAGGCAAGGTCACCGAGAAGGTTGGCCCGACGCTGAGCAAGGTGGACCCGAAGCTGTCGCCGACCGTGAAAGTCGAGGTGTCCCACACCCAGCGCGACACCGTCGCTCACCAGGCCACGCTCAAGGGCAATGAAGGCGTCGAATTGAAGGTCGGTGGCCAGGCGCGTCTGGTCGGGGCACGGATCCAGTCGAGCGCTGGTGACGTCGATCTGCAGGCCCAATCGGTCAGCCGCGAAACGCTCACGGGTCGCGACTACCAGCGCAATGTCTCGGTGGACTTCTCCAACTCGCCGGTCGACATGGGTACGGCCATTGCGGAACTGTCCAAGAGCAAGGGCGCGGCGGACGGTGAAAATGCCCTGGACCTGGGGCTGCTGCGCACCAGCGGACATAGCCGCAGTGAGGAGTGGGTGTCGAATGTCGGGAGCAAAGGTGCGCGCTGATCGTTGAGTGCAGGAGCAGGGAGATCCTGTAGGAGCGGGCTGGTCCCGCGATGGCAACACCGCGGTGGATGGCACCGGCTATGCCGGTGTTCGCGGGCAAGCCCGCTCCTACAAGGGGGTGGCGTAGGTGGCTGGTATTCCTGGCGTCGCCTATGCGTATCGCATCCTTCGAAAATCAGAAAATACGCCTTTCCTGTAGTCCATTTCCCAAAGATACTCCCGGCGCCTTTTTTCCGTTGCGGCTCCTGGGGCAGCGCTCTAGTCTCGGCGCGTCGTTGCACATCAACGACACAGCTTTGACAGGCTGTGACGGTAAATAGCGTATGGCCAAACCTTGATGGCGGCTGTACGTGCGGGCACGCTCGCGTGCGCCGGAACTTTGCTATTTCCGCCGGTCTGTCAACCCACGTACAGCTGCCACCCTTCTGTTTGACAGCAGGTAGGTGGCCGCACATGAAGGTAAATAGCTATGTTAAAGATCGTCCCCGACCCACCTCACAACAACCACTCTCTCGAAGACACCATCATCCAAGCCACCGAGTACGCACTCTGCGCACAAACCGTGGCCCATCAAGCGGTCCTCCTCCAACCCAAGTCCCCCGTCTCGCTCCTGGTAATGGCTGCCATTCATGAAATGGAAGCGCTAAGGATTTTGCTGGAGTCGGCTTTGATACAGATTCAGATGCCGGCAGAGCCGCAGACAGCTCACTAAGCGGTTTTCGGGAGATGAAGGGATGGATACAAGCGACACCACACCGAACACCACCGTTGGCAAGACTCGGTTCTACCAAGGCAAGGGGCTGACCCAGCCGCTGTTCTGCATCGAGCCGGGCATCCCGTGCGAGCGTGCACGCGAGCAGGCTTCGGAGTTGATGGGGTACGTGCGCGACATGACCTTGAGCGCAGTGATGGATGAGAACCCGCAACTGGTCTGGGCTTCGTACTACCTGAGCGCATTGGCCAAGGCATTGATGGACGATGCGGAACTGGGGATGGGCCGGTAAAAGCGGGGTTATCGGACCTGGAGTTGAGTGGGTGGTGGGGGCATGGCACCGGCTATGCCGGTGTTCGCGGGCAAGCCCGCTCCTACAAGGATTGAGCTGGCAAGGAACAGACTCATGCACTGTAGCTACCACCTGAGCTGCCGCTCGCCCTTGGCAGCCTCCGGCCCCAACCACTGCGCGCCACGCAGCAAGGGCGTCAGCGCAGCATCAGGCTGGACCTCGAAACGGACCTGGGCGCGCCTAGCCAGCAGGTCGGCGTCAAGATCGAGCTGGTGTTGACCTTGCAGGGCCAGCGCGCCCTGCAAGTGCCAGTCACCTGCACAGCGCATTTGGAGCCAGCCCTGCCCCAACCCCAGCGACCATGGCGATACCAGCGCCAGGTCGTTCACCTGCAAACGCCCCTCGGCACCGACGCACTGTCGCCACGCCCCCTTCACATTGACACGCCCCTGCCAATGCCCCGCCAGGCGATAAGCCACCGGCACACTCGCCGCAGCCTCGAGCGCCTCGACATCCGCCCGCCAGCGCCAGGGCCAACCGCTCAACCGCATCAGCCAATCCTGGCCCTGATAACCCAGGCGGATTTCGCCCTGTGCCTGCCACGGTCGCCACTGCCAGCTCAGCGGCCCGACATCGCCCACCTGCTCGGCCTGTCCGTGCCAGAGGCTGCCGCTGACGGCCCTGCCTGGCACCAGCCAGTGTGCAGGCAACTCGACGAGCAGCGTGACAGCACACACCAGCGCCGGCCACAGCAGCACGCGCGCCCTCATGGCCGGACCCGCAGGTCGAAGCGCAGGCGCTTGCCCTCCTGTTCCATACCCCATTGCAGCGGCTGTGCGCCCTCGATCTGCAACGCCTGCAACCACCCCAGCAGCGCCTGCTCGTCCGCGACCGAGCCACGCACCTGCCAGCCCTGCTCCTGCGGCTCGACCTCCGTCAGCTCGATGTGCCGGGCCTGGGCAGACTGACGCAGACGCTCCAGGCTCAAGACCGGGCCGCCCTCAAGGCTGATCGCCGCTTCTGCCAGCCCGCGCCACTGGCTCATCTCGGCCCAGCGTGCGCTCGCCTCACGCACCAGGATGACGATCAGCAACAGCGCGATCAGCCCCCATGCCAGACGCATACGCTGGCGCTGTAAAAAGACGCGGATCATGAACCGCTCCCCAGGTCGAACACCACGCCCTGTGCCTGCACCTGCACCGCCGCCCCGACCGTTGCGGCCATTTCATCCCACGGCGGCACCGTGCCGTCGCCGTCCAATTGCAGATGCCAGCGCTGCCCATCGAAGCGCACGGCGCGCAGGCGCCACTGCGGGTGCTCGTGCAGCCAGCCCTGCAACTGCCCTTGCAAACCGTCGAGCCGACGCAGACGCAAAACCCGCTCGCCGTCGGCGTCACGTAGCCGCCTGAGCGCCTGCGCTGCCTGGCGTGGCGTGGCCTGCGGGCCGGTAACCGCCAGCACCTGCTGCCGATACAGCTGGGCCTGACGCCATTGCTGGCTGATCCACAGACCGCCCCAGACGGCGGCGAGCACCAGGCAGGCGGCTACCAAGCGCTTTTGCAGCCCCGTGACCTTCAATGATTGGCGCGGACGACGCGTTTCCCGCAGCACTGGCAAGGTATCGAGATCGGCAATCCGCTGTGGCCAGTGTCCATCGACCGGCTCAAGCGCCTGCGTATCCCACGGCGCAGGTGCAGAGCCCAACACCTGTGGCCAGGCCAGCCAGTGCTCGCTGCCCTCTTCGTCAACCCGCGCGTACAGGGTCGACCGTGCCTGTCGCCATTGCCATCCACAGCCCGGGGCGAGTGTCGGCAACAGCTGGAACTGCGACCAGCAACGCTCTACCTCCAGCCCCCACTCCACGCACTGGGCCAACCAGCCATCGAGCCGATCCCGCGCCACGACCACCAACCGCAGTTGCCCTGCCGTGCGACCGATGCATGCACAGTGCACCTCATCGCTCCCCTGCAACAGACGGTCCTCCAGCAGCAGCGGCCATTCCTCACGCTTGAGCCCGGGCGGCGCCGGCAACTGGAAATGGCTGCACGCCTCGCCCGGCACCACCAGGGCAACCCGGGCGATCAGATCCTGCGGCGGGCGTCCCCGCCCTTCGTCACGCAGCATGCCGCTTTCCAGCAGGCACCAGTGCCAACCGCCGTCAGCCCCAGGACGCAACAGCAACCAGGGTCGCGCAGGCGAGCGCCGCCGCCATTCAAGCTTCATGAGCGCCCCCAGGGCAGGACGAATGTGCAGACATAAGGTGCTCCGTCACGCTGCAGATGCAGGCGCACGCCACGGCCGGGGTGCGTCGGTTGATCGTAAGGCCAGGCCAGCCAACTGCCGCCCTGGAAATACAGAATGCTCATCTCGCTGACCCGCTCCAGGCGCTCGCGTACCACCCAACGCGGCTTGTCGGCGGCGTAGAGATCGGCGGAAGTTTCCAGCAGCACGCGCTGCTCCCTCGGCTCGAAACGCAGGCGCTGACGCTGCAAGCGGGAACCGCCTTCGGCCTGGGGCCAGGCCGCAGCAGCGACCCACAGCAACTGCTGGTTCTGCGCCTGCCAATCGAGCCAGCGCATGGCCAGTGGCAGGCGCTGCTCGTACACCTGGCGCAGCACAGGGCTGTCGAACCGCCGCTCCAGCGCCAGACAGAACTCCAGCACACCGGGCTCGTTCTGCTGCTCGGCGAGACGCTCGCGCACCGTGAGCCAGCCATGCACCAAGGCCGCCAGCAGGATGCCCAGCACCGCGGTCAGCGCCAGCGCCACCATCAGTTCGATCAGGGTCAACCCCGTCTGGCGACGCTTCATGGGCGCTCCAGAAACAGGGTGTACAAACCCAGCGGCACACGCTGATCGCGGTCGGCGAACAGGCGCAGCTCGCCACGGCGCAGATCGCGCACGCCGGTGCTGCGCAGTTGCAGGTCCCAGTGACACACCTGCGCGCCCTGTTGCAGCGCCCCGGCGGTGCGATTGCTGGCCGGCCAATACTGCTCGACCGCAAACCGTGCCTGCAGCTCACGGGCGCACAGGGCGCCAAGGCGGTGCTGCTGCACGCCTTCCTGCACCGCCAGGCGCTGGCGCAACACCTGGCTGGTGATCACCGCCAGTACGGCGGCAATACCCAGCGCCACGCTGACTTCAAGCAAGGTGAAACCGCGCTGTCGCCGCCTCATGGAAGCGCCACGACCTGCAACTGCCCCTCGCGCCCCCAGCTCCAGCGCTGCCCGCCTTCGGCGCCACGCCAGTTCACCTTGCCGGGCCTTGCCCAACCTTCGGGGGTGAACACCAGTTGCGGCGCTGCTGCCGCCTGCCAGTCCGGGCGCAGGTCTTGCGGCCAATCCCCCAACGCGACCGTCTCCAGCACCCAGCCGGTGCCGTCATGGCGAACGAACTCAGGGCGCTTGCCGCTCCAGCGCAGGCCACGCAACTGGCCGGTATGCCGGGCCACGGCGGACTGCTCGCGGGTCGCGGCGACCAGCCGCTGCATGGCCTGGTCGACCCGCGTACGACCGCTGTCGAGCCAGGCCACGCTCAAGCCGGTCATCAGCCCGGCGATGGCCAGCACCACCAGCAATTCGAGCAGGCTGAAGCCGCGCTGGGAAGGCAAGTCAGAGCTCCCAGTTGCCCAGGTCGGCATCCAGCCCTTCGCCACCGACCACGCCATCGGCGCCGAGCGAATAGACATCGACACGGCCATGCTCGCCCGGCATGCGGTACTGGTAAGGCGTGCCCCATGGGTCTTCCGGCAGGCGACGAATGTAGCCATCGCTGCGCCAGGCACGCGGTAGCGGCTCCTGGCCCGGCTTCTTCACCAATGCGGCGAGGCCTTGCTCGCTGCTGGGAAAGCGCAGGTTGTCGAGCCGGTACATGTCCAGCGCCTGCTCGAGGGTGGCAAGGTCAGCCATCACCTTCTGGCGCATGGCCTTGTCCTGGTTGCCCAGCACGCTGGGCGCGACCACCGCGATCAGCAGGCCGATGATGAAAATCACCACCATGATTTCCATGAGGGTGAAGCCGCGCTGACGCTTGGCGCGATACTGCATGCAAAGACTCCTTTTCACAGTTGCAGACCCTGGTTGAGCTGCATGATCGGCAACAGCACCGCCAGCACGATGAACAGCACCACGCCGCCCATCACCAGGATCATCAGAGGTTCGAAAAGCGCCATGGCGGTGTCGACCTGACGGGCAAAGCCGCGCTCCTGGTCGTCGGCCACGCGCTCGAGCATGTCGGCCAGGGTGCCGCTGGCCTCGCCGCTGCCGACCATGTTCACCAGCAGTGGTGGAAACTGGCCGCTGGCATCCAGCGCCCGATGCAGGCTGGTGCCACCCTGGACCTGCAGGCGCACCTGCTCCAGGGCCAGGCGGATACGCTGGTTGGCGACCGTTTCGCTGGCCACCTGCAATGCTTCGAGCAGGGCCACGCCACTGCCGCAGAGAATCGCCAGGCTGCGCGCCAGACGTGCGCTCTCCAGCACCTGCAGCAGGCTGCCGACACGCGGCAGGCGCAGCAGCAGGTCGTCGCGGCGCAGGCGCCAGTGCGGCTTGCGCAACAGCCAACCGCACAGCAGCGTCAGCGGGATCGCCGCACCCATCAGCCAGGGCCCAGCGTTGGCCAGGCCCTGGCTGATGGCGATCAGCAACGAGGTGATCAGCGGCAGCGCCTGTCCGGAATGGGCGAACTGCTCGGTCAGCTTGGGCACCACGAACGTCATCAGACCGACCACCACCGCCAGCGACACGCCCATCAGCACACAGGGATAGATCAGCGCAGTGCGCGCCTTGTGCTGTTGGCGCTGGACCTGCTCCAGGTGATCCGCCAGGCGCGTCAGCACCTGCGCCAGGCGCCCGGAGCGCTCGCCCGCCTCGACCAGTGCGCAATACAACCCGGTGAACGGCGCGCCTTGCCGCGCAAGACTGCGGGCCAGCCCCAGGCCTTCGGCCAGCGCGCCGCGCACCGATACCAGCACGGCCTGCAAGGCGGGCGCGCGCAATTGCCGTTCGAGCGTGGCCAGGGCATCGACCAGGGGAATGCCGGCACCGGTGAGCGTGGCCAACTGGCGGGTCAGCTCGCACAGCTGAGCACGGCTCAGGCGCTGGCGACGCGGTTGCCGCAAGCTGCCTTCATGGCGTTGCAGCTTGCGTGCGAACAGGCCCTGCTCACGCAACAACTGGCGCGCATGGCGCTCGCTGTCGGCCTGCACACTGGCCTTGTGCGGTTTGCCTGCCAGGTCCAGGGCCTGGTAGCGATAGGTCCGCATGCTCAGCCCTGCACCACGCGCAACACTTCGGCCAGGCTGGTCTCGCCACGGGCCAGGCAGTCACTGGCCATGGCCACCAGGCTCTGCCGGCGTGTGGCCAGGTGGGCCTGCATCGTCACTTCGCTGGCGCCCTCATAAAGCAGGGCGACCAAGCCTGCATCCAGCTCGATGAATTCATAAAGGCCCAAGCGCCCGACATAACCGCTGCCCTGGCAACTGTCGCAACCCACCGGATGGTGGGTGGCCTGCAAGGCAGCCAACTCCGGCCACAGGCGCCGCTCGGCGGCAAGCAACGGGCGTGGCTCGGCACAACTGCACAGGCGCCGGACCAGGCGCTGGGCCAGCACCCCCCGCAGGCTGGAGGCGATCAGGAAGGGTTCGATGCCCATGTCACGCAGGCGTGTCACCGCGCCGATCGCACTGTTGGTGTGCAAGGTCGAGAGCACCAGATGGCCGGTCAGGCTGGCCTGCACGGCGATCTGCGCCGTCTCCTGGTCGCGGATCTCACCGAGCATGATCACGTCCGGGTCCTGGCGCAGGATCGCGCGCAAGCCGGTGGCGAAGGTCAGCCCGGCACGCGGGTTGATCGCGGTCTGGCCGATACCGGCAATGGCGTACTCCACCGGGTCTTCGACGGTGAGGATATTGCGACTGCCGTCGTTGAGGCTGTTGAGGCTGGCGTACAGCGTGGTGGTCTTGCCCGAGCCCGTGGGGCCGGTGGACAGCACGATGCCATTGGGCCGCGCCAGGCACGCGCGCAGGCCCTGCAACGCTGCGGCCGGCATGCCGAGGTTGTCCAGCGCCAGCAGGCTGGCCTGCTTGTCGAGCACGCGCATCACCACGCGCTCGCCATGGATGCCGGGCAGTGTCGAGACCCGTACGTCCACTTCGCGTCCGGCGGCGCGCAGGGTGATGCGTCCGTCCTGGGGCTGGCGTTTCTCGGCGATGTCCAGGCGCGCCATGACCTTGATTCGCGACACCAGCATGGCCGACAGCGCTCGCGGCGGGCGCAGAACCTCGCGCAGATGACCATCGACGCGCAGGCGCACCACCAGGCTCTGCTCGAAGGTCTCGATGTGGATGTCCGAGGCACGCAGGCGCAGGGCCTGGCCGAACAGGCCGTTGATCAGGCGGATCACCGGGGCTTCGTCGTCGCTTTCGAGCAGGTCTTCGATGCGTGGCATTTCGCTCATCAGGCTGTCGAGGTCAACCTGCTCGCCGATGCCTTCGATCAATGCGGCGGTGGCCGAGTCGGCAGCCTGGTAGAGCTGGCCAAGACGCTCGTCGAAAGCGGCGCGATCGAGGCGCTCCAGGCGCAGTGGCTGGCCATGCACGCGCAGCAGCTCTTGCACTTGGTCGCTGTCGGCATCCTCGCGCAACCATAGCTGCCAGCCCTGGTCGTCCGGGGCCATGGCCACGCCAGCCTGACGCGCCAGGCGGTAGCCGAGCATCACCAGTTACCGCCTTCAAGCCGCGCGCGGCTGGCCGGGAACGCCTTGAGCAAGGCGCCACCCTCGGCGAGTTCCGGCATCTGCAAGGCCGTGTCCTGCTGCAGGCTGCGGTACTTTTCCTGGCTCAGCCCGGCAAGGCTCGGCCCGTCACGCATGATCCGCGGGCGGATGAACACCATCAGGTTCTGCTTCACGTTGCGGTTGCTGTCGGAGCGGAACAAACGGCCGAGCACGGGAATGTCGCCGAGCAACGGCACGCGCTGATTGCTGGTGGTGGACTCGTCGCTGATCAGGCCACCGAGAATCACCAGGCCATTGTCGTCGACCATCACTTTGGTCTTGATCTCGCGCTTGTTGGTGATCACGTCGCTGGCGGCGCGCGAATCGGCGATCGAGGACACTTCCTGGACGATGTCCAGGCGCACGCTGTTGTCGCTGTTGACCTGCGGCTTGATGCGCAACTTCACCCCCACCTCCTTGCGCTCGATGGTCTGGTAGGGGTTGGCGTTGTTCTGGGTCACGGAGCCGGTGACGAAAGGGACTTCCTGGCCGACCAGGATCGACGCCTCGGCGTTGTCCAGGGTCAGCAGGGTCGGGGTCGACAGCAGGTTGAAACCGCTCTTGCCCTTGAGCGCGTTGATCAGCATGGCGAAGTTGAAACCGCCGCCGAAATGGCCGATGCCGGCGGTGGCGCCCGTGGTGGCCGAGAGCAGCTTGCCCAGTTCCTTGTTGTCGCCGCTGGCGGCAGCGCCGGCGATGTTGGCGATGTTCACCCCGTTGCTGCCGAAGTTGACGATGCCGGCGCCGAACTTCTCGTCGGCGAACAGCCACTGCACGCCCAGCTCCTGGGCGCTGCTGTCGGACACTTCGGCGATGATCGCCTCGACCACCACCTGGGCGCGGCGGATATCGAGTTGCTCGACGATGTTGCGATAGGCCGCCAGCTCACTGTCGGGGCCGACCATGACCACCGCATTGGCGCCCTCTTCATACTCCAGGCGCACGCCCGAATCGCTGGCGGTGCGTACTGGCGCCTCCTTGCCTTCGCCGGCGGGCGCATCGGGCACCCCGCCGTCCTGGCCGAGACCGCGCAGCACCTTGACCACTTCCGCAGCATTGGCGTGACGCAGGTAGATCACCTGGGTGTTGCTGCTGTGCAGGTTGTCGCTGGGTCGGTCGAGCTGGCCGAGCAGCGCACGGACGCGCTCGCGGCTGTCGGCGCTGCCACGCACCAGCAGCGCATTGCTGCGCGGGTCGGCCACCACCTGGGCACTGTCGGCGCCCTGCTCGCGGGCCAGCAGGCGGGTGACCAGGGGCGCGGTGTCGGCGGCGCTGGCATGCTTGAGTGGCATCACCTGCAAGGGCTCGTCGCTGACCTGGTCGAGCTGGCGTAGCAGCTTGTCGATGCGCTCCAGGTTGCTGCGCCAGTCAGTGACCACCAGCAGGTTGGCGGCAGGGTATGGGGTGATCACCCCGACGCGTGGGTCGATCAGCGGCTTGAGAATGCCGAGCATCTGTTCGCTGGCGGCGTTGCGCACATTGAATACCCGGGTCGCCACGCCGTCGCTGCCCTTGCTCTGCTTGCCGGCGTTCTCCACCGGCACCGGCTCCAGGCGCGCGGCCTGGTCGGGGACGATCTTCACGCTGCCGTTGGGCAGGTCCACGGCGGCAAAGCCCTGGGCACGCAACTGGGCGAGGAAGATGTCGTAGATGGCTTCGGCGTCGTGGCGATCGACGGTGCGTACCGTGACCTTGCCGGTGACCCGTGGATCGACGATGAAGGTGGTGCCCGTGATGCGCGAGACGCTGTCGATGAACTCGCCCATGTCGGTGTCGACGAAGTTCACCTCGTATTGCGGCACCCCGTCTTCGTCGACCTCAGGGTCTTCGGCCCAGGCCTGCGCAGAGCACAGGCCGAGGCTCAGCACGCAGGCCACAGCGTATCTTGCGATCATTGCTCATCCTTGCCGCTTGAAGCCGGTCACGGCGGGCCGTGGCGGCCAGGGCAGGCGCTCGCGCCGCCCCTGGTTGTCGAAAATCAGGCCATCGGCATCGATGTCCTGCAGCACGATCCCTGGCGCCAGTCGCTGGCCACGGCCCAGGGTGCGGACCTGCTGGCCGAAACGCAGCACCACCACCGTGGCGGACAGCGGCTCGGCCTTGAGCCCGCCGAGGTAGTGCAGCGGCAGGCGTGTCAGGGGGATGCCACCCTCATCGGATGGCGCCTGCCAGTGGCCAGCCATCAGGCCTGGCAAGGTCGATGCCTGTTCACGCGGGACACCGAGCGGTTGCGGCTGGCGAGTCAGTTGCAGGATGCACTGGGCGGCGAGCCAGCCGGCCAAGGTCAGCAGCAGCACATTGGGCAGGCGCGACAGCCCGATCACGACGCCACCTGGCGCGGATGCCACCCCGGATGCCCTTGTACATAGCGCACCTCGGGCCATTGCAACGGCGCCAGTTGCCAGTTCGGCGCCTGGCGCGCCAGCCAGGCCTCGACCTTCTGCCACAGCGGCTCACCGGCCTGGGCATCGAAGTGCAGGCCGAAGGTGCGACACGAGCCCTGCACCGTGGGGAGCCCGGCGACACGCTTGCCCATCGGGCTGTAGCTGACCTGCCAGGCGTGGCCTTGCCAGCGCGGCAGGTCCTGGCTGTTGTCGAGCAGCAGCGGGTCGCCGAACAATTGCTCGGCGGCATTCTCCAGCACCTGTTCCACCTGGCGCGCAGGGGCCTCGACCACAGGCGCCGAGTAGCCGCCAGTGAGGCTGATCAGATGCTCGCGGGTGATCGCCTGGCCAGCAGGCAGTGGATGGTCGTAACGCAGCCCCGGCAGCAGCACCGGCATGCTCGAGTCGTCGGCCAGTGCCTGATGCAAGAGACGATCCCAACTGCCGCCACGGGTATCACGGCGCCACAAGGCCTGCGGCGCGCGCGCCAGCGGCTGGTCAAGCCAGGCCGCATGACCGGCGCGCTGCTGGCGCAGCGTGGTGCGTAACTGGCTGGCGCGCGCTTGGGCAGTTGGCGAAAGTCGATCCTCGAAAGCAGGCACGAAACGCGCCTCGAATTGCCACTGCCTCCCGGTTTGCTGGCAACGCAGGCGATAGACGCCACTGGCGCGGCACCCAGCGAACAGCACCGGCACCTGACGGCCCGACGCTTGCGTGACAGGCACCGGTGTCGGCCACAGATCCTGGCCACGGGCACACAGCAGGACATCGATTTCGTCGATCCGCTCGGCCAGCCAAAGGCCGGGGCCAGTACCGACATCCGCCAGGGCGACCACCAGGTCGGCCTCGCGCCGGGCTTGCTGGAAACTTGGCAGCAATGATTGGTACCACTGCTTGAGCGAGGCTTTCTGATCCTGGGCGTAAGGGTCGGTCACACCGACCACCGCAATGCGCACGCCGCCGCGCTCGAACACACGCAGGGGCTCGACACCCAGGCCCTTGGCCTGTTCAACGCCAAGCCCGGCGCCGAGGGTAATCGCAGGGGACTGACGATAAAGAGCGGCGCAGCGTTGCGGCCACAGCACGCGCTCATCGCTGCTCACACGCACGTCGCTGGCCAGCATCCGACTGCCCTGCACGCCGCTATCGCCTTGGGTCAGGTAGGCCAGGCCGCTGCCGTTCCAGTTCTGGCCGTTTTCCAGGGTCAGGCAGCGCTCGGCGCCGGCCTCGTTGCGCATCTGCTCCATCAGTGCGGCCAATACGGCATAACCGCCAAGGCGCGCCTGGCTGGCCTGGCCGGCATCGAGCAATGGCGCGAGCTCGGCATGGCCGCTACTGGCATGGCTGCCGGTCATCCACGGAGCACGCCCCAGATGGCTGACCGGCCCCAGGCGCGTGGCCGGCACCACTGGCAGGCCAGGCTCGCGGGCATCGAGGGTGTCGGCGACATAGAGCAGTTCGAGCGAGGCGTCGCCGCCGCGCTGACCGGGGATCGCGGAGCAGGCGCCCAACAAAGGCGCCAAGGCCCCGACGCCCATCCAGCCAATCACTTCGCGTCTGCGCACACTGCTCGCCATCGCCCCCGCCATCCCTAACCTGAGTTCACGTTCGGCCCCGGATATTGGGGTGGCTGCGTGACAGTTTGATGGCAGAAATCCGACAGCCGATGCGGTAAAGCTCTGACAAATCTTGTTACTAATGGCGCTAGGCTTTAAAACCCCGTTAATATTTTTGCCAATCAATCATCACACTTGCCCCCTAAAGTCGCGGTTCCTCTTACTCAGCCATTACAAGGACACCCTGATGAGTCGAGAAACCGGCGATAACCTGGACCGGAACCAGAGCGGCAACCTGCCGATGGCCAGCGTGATGGATACCTACCTGAGCCGTCGTACCGTGATGCGCGGCAGCCTCGGCGCGGCCATCGCGATGATCGCAGGCACCGGCCTGACCGCCTGTTTCGACGGGGGTGGCGGCAGCTCACATCACGATGACCCGGCCACCGAGCCGCCTGTGACCGAACCACCAGCCAAGCTCAAGCTGGGCTTCCAGTCCATCGCCGGCTCGCGCACCGACGCCTGCGTCATTGCCCCCGGTTACAGCGCCTATGTGATCGCGCCGTGGGGCACGCCGCTGAACAGCAACGGCAATCCGTGGAAGTCCGACGGCAGCAATACCTCGACCGATCAGGCCAACGCGATGGGCATGAACCATGACGGCATGCACTTCTTCCCCATCAACGGCAGCTCCGACGATGGGTTGCTGGCGATCAACTTCGAATACATCGAAGCCGACGCGCTGCACCCGAACGGCCCGACCACCGATGGCACCGGCAAGCGCCCGGTCGAAGAAGTGCGCAAGGAGATCAACGCCCACGGCGCTGGCGTGGTGCGCCTGAGCAAGGTCAACGGCCGCTGGCAGGTAATGCAGAACGACCCGCTCAACCGCCGCTTCACCACTGCCTCGTTGATGGACATCGCCGGCCCTATGCGCGGCACCGATCACGTCAAGACCAAGTTCTCGCCGACCGGCACCCAGGCGCGCGGCACCAACAACAACTGCGGCAACGGCTACACGCCGTGGGGCACCTACCTGACCTGCGAGGAGAACTGGCCTGGCATCTTCGTCAACAAGGGTGTGCGCCCGGCTGATCAGGTGCGCATCGGCGTCAGTGCCAGCGGCGGCCAGTACAAGTGGGAAACCGTTGCTGGCGACGCCAGCGAGGTCAACGGCGAGTTCGCCCGCTTCAACGTGACCCCGACCGGCGCCAGCGCCACCGACGACTACCGCAACGAAGCCAGCACCTATGGCTACATCGTCGAGATCGACCCGTACAACAGCGCCACCCTTGCAGTGAAGCGCACCGCCCTTGGCCGCTTCCGCCACGAGGGCTGCTGCCCGGGCCTGCCGGTCGCGGGCAAGCCGCTGGTGTGGTACACCGGCGACGACTCGAACAACGAGTACCTGTACAAGTTCGTCTCCGACGCCGTATGGGATCCGGCCGACGCCACCCCGGCCGACCGTCTGGCCACCGGTGCCAAGTACATGGACAAGGGCAAGCTCTACGTCGCCCGCTTCAATGCCGACGGCAAGGGCGTATGGCTGCTGCTGGACGTGGCCACCCCCACCACCGCCGGGAGCACGCTGGGGGCGCTGTACGGTGATCTGCCGGGCATCATCCTCAACACCCGCGGCGCGGCTGACGCAGTCGGCGCAACGCCGATGGACCGCCCTGAGTGGACCGCCGTCAACCCGCTCAATGGCGACGTCTACCTGACCCTGACCAACAACAGCGCGCGTACTGCCGCCAAGGTGGATGCGGCCAACCCGCGCGGCCCGAACCGCCATGGCCACATCATCCGCTGGCACGACAGCGACGATCACAAGAGCTTCACCTGGGACATCTTCGTGTTCGGCGCCAACGCTGCCGGTACACCGGATATCAACCGCTCGGGCCTGACCGAACTGAACCAGTTCGCCAGCCCAGACGGGATGAGCTTCGATAGCCGTGGGGTGCTGTGGATCGAGACCGACAACGGCGAGACCACCTTGACCAGCTACACCAATGACCAGTTGCTGGCGGTGATCCCCACCGACCTGGTCGATGCCACCGGCAAGCAGATCCCGGTCAACGCCCAGAACCAGGTGGACCTGCGGCGCTTCTTCGTCGGCCCTAACGGCTGCGAGGTGACGGGGATCAGCTTCACGCCGGACAACAAGACGCTGTTCATCAACATCCAGCACCCGGGGAACTGGCCGTATACCGACAAGGCGACAGATGTGACCCCGGCAGGGAGCCGGGTGCGACCACGGGCATCTACCGTGGTGATTCAACGTAATGATGGCGGGGAAATCGGGACCGCCTGAGCCTGGGCCGGGCAGTCAGCCTTGTGCTGGCTGCACCGGCCTCTTCGCGGGCATGTCAGGCTTACCAGGCCATCGGTTCCCGCCCCAGCACCCGCACCTGCTGCGCCGGCACCCGCGCATGCCACTGCACCACCCCCAGCGCCTCGATCTGAAACTGACTGCGCACCGACCGCCCCTCTTCCTCGAACGAAAGCTGCAACAGGAAGAGCCCGCTGTTGAGCAACAACCCCTCGCTCAACCGGGCAAAGCTCTCGTCATCCAAAGCGCCCAGCGCCTGGCGTAACGCTCCTGCATCGACATAACCCGAAGCCGGCCGATTACTGATGATCCGGCTGAGCAGCGATCGGGAAAAGTGCCCCTCGTAGAGCGCCTCCAGCAACGGCAGGTGCTCCAGGTTCAAGGCATTGGCATTGAGCCGCCAGCCGCTGGTCTGCGGCAATGCGCACAGCATCGGATAACGCCCCTGGCGCCCGGCATCGGGCTCGAGCAGCAGGTTCAGTTCGCTCGGGTCGAGCATCGCCTGGTTGGCCGCCAGACGCGGTGGCTGCTGACGCAGGTACTGGCCGCTCTCGGCACCTTGCAGGCGCGTGTCGCTGTCAGCGTCCAGCCAATCGGCCAGGGCGTCGACCAATCGCTCGGCCGCCATGTCGTCGCCGAGCAACCGGCGCAGCTGACGCTCGGCACGCTCGGCGTCTTCGCCCAGCAAGGCATTGACGTTGAAGCAGGTGTGCTGGTCGCGCACCCGCAGGCGTGCCTTGCCTGCCCCAAAGTCATACTCCAGCGCCTGGCCGCGCAGGGCCTGCCAGAACAGAGGGCTGGCGCGCCAGGCCGGATCGCGCAGGGCCTGGCTGGCATAGGCAAGGCCAGCCTGCTCCATCGCCCGCACCTGCACGCGCTGACGCAGCAAGCGCGTTTCATCGACCTGGCGACGCCCCTCCTCCACCAGCCAGGCCAGGCCCGCCGCAAGCATCGCCAGCGCCACCATCACCATCAGCAACGCTGCACCCTGTTGTCGCCCGCCACCCATTGCACCGCGCCTCTTCATCCGTGGAGGCGCCAGTCAACACGGTGCGTGTTGCAAGCACATGGCAATGTTTCCCGACAGTCACGTTGGCGTCATCTGAAGCAGGCAGGATTGGCCTTCCTTTTCATGACCTTACAGGGGTTCTCACAAATGGGCGGTATAGGCATCTGGCAACTGGTGATCGTGCTGCTGATCGTTTTCCTGCTGTTCGGCACCAAGCGCCTCAAAGGCCTGGGCAGCGATGTCGGCGAAGCGATCCAGGGTTTTCGCAAGTCGATGGGCGGTGACGACAACAGCAGCGCATCACCCAACGCACAGGTTCAACAGCAGCCAACGGATCGCCAAGGCTGATGTTCGAGATCGGTTTCAGCGAACTGCTGCTGGTTGGCGTCGTCGCTCTGCTGGTCCTGGGGCCCGAACGCCTGCCGGTGGCGATGCGCACCGTCGGGCGCGGCCTTGGGCGGGCGCGGCAGGCCATGAACATGCTGCGCGCCCAGGTCGAGCGGGAAATCGACATGCCAGCCCTGGACGATGCGGCGCTGCGCAAACTGGAGCAGGATATCCGCCAGGGTGTCAGCCTCGATGAAGCCCCCGCCAGGGAAGGTAGATCATGAGCTTCGCTATCCACGGAAGGTCGGCAATGCCGCTGACCGAACACCTGCGTGACGTACGCAAGCGCCTGGTGCGTTGCCTGCTGGCCATCGCCCTGGCGTTCGCCGGGTTGTTCCCCTTCGCCCAGACCCTCTACACCCTGGTCTCCGAACCGCTGCGCCGCTTCCTGCCCGAAGGCGCGAGCATGATCGCGACCAGCGTCACCTCGCCGTTTCTCACGCCCTTCAAGCTGACGGCCATGTGCGCGCTGTTCATCAGCATGCCAGTGCTGCTGCATCAGGCTTGGGGCTTCATCGCGCCGGGGCTGTATCGGCGGGAGAAACGCATCGCCCTGCCGCTGCTGGTATCGAGCATCCTGCTGTTCTACGGCGGCATGGCATTCGCGTTCTTCCTGGTGTTTCCGATGATGTTCGGCTTCTTCGCCAGCGTGACGCCCGAAGGCGTGGCAATGATGACCGACATCAGCCAGTACCTGGACTTCATCCTCGCGCTTTTCCTGGCGTTCGGCCTGGCATTCGAGATACCGGTGGCGACCTTCATCGTGGTCTGGGCAGGCATGACCGATGTTGCCAGCTTGCGCCGTAGCCGGCCCTACGTGATCGTCGGCTGTTTCGTGGCCGGTATGATCCTCACGCCTCCTGACGTGTTCTCCCAGACCATGCTCGCCATCCCGATGTGGTTGCTGTTCGAGATCGGCCTGCTGGCCTGCGGGGCCCTTCAAAACCGCACCCGCCTTTCGTAGCGCCTACAGCGGGAGGCGTTGCCTGCTCCCTCTTGCACCACGCGGCTCACATGCTGGAGGCTCCGTCAGTTGATGAGTCCCCAGCATGATCCCACTAAGCCTGCACACCCGCTTCGCTCTTGATCGACTCACCGAAATCAGCCGGCCGCTCTCAGCACAGGCCTTTCGCGAAATGCTCATCCCTGTGTTCGGTGACGACCTGCCAGACAGTTGCTACCAGCAGCTGCAGGACGCACTGCGCGACGGCACGTTGAGCAACCCTGTACACCAGGTGAACCCACAGGTGGCGGGCAAAGCCTGCTACGACAATGCCACGCGTATCATCCACCTGCACCCCGAGGTGATCGCTGGCGCGCTGCTGCAGCCACAGGCAGCCTGTGAACTGGCGACCATCCTGCTGCACGAGTTCGGTCATCACCTGGACAACCTTCTGCGCCAAGACTTCGCGAAAGGCCTGGACGATGGCTTAGCCTCGGTGGCCGAGGATGCAGAACTCGAGGAAGGTGCGCGCTTCGCCTACCTGATCGGCTGCATGGAGCCAGGCCCAAGCGGTGATCTGCCGATCGCCCAGCTGACCGAAGCAGGCCGAACCATCACCCTGCGAGCCGATGACCAGGCCATGCGCATGTTCATCCGCCAGAGCCAGGATGAACATGCGCAACGCGCCAACACCAATGAAGGCAGCACCGAGGGCTTTTCTGCGGGCAAGGGCGACAAGAAAAACCCTGAAATGTCCTGGGGGCATGAGTCGATCGAGGAAGACCTCAAGTACGCCGGGTTCAATGAGCAACAACGCAAGGCGATCTATTTCGGCAACTGGTTGCGCGACTACTCGCAGTTGCTCGATCCCAAGCTGGTCCGCGCCAAGGACGCGCCCAAAGAGTTCCCGCGCAAGCTTTCCCGGAAAGTCCTGACCCAACTCGTAGACCTGCTGGCGCTCAAGGCATTCCCCAGCCTGCAATCCACGCTGCAAGAGCGCGCGCACTACGTGATCACACCGCAGATGCTCGGGGTGTATCGTCCTACCGAGCACATCGACAATCCCTACAACCCCAGCCCGTCAGTGACTGATCCGCGCACCATCGATGCAGACTTCGAGCCGCCTGTGGCACAGGACGATCCGCGGTTGCAGGTCGATCCGGATACGTCCATGAAGCGCCACATCTTCAGTTCGGTCGATTACATGTGCGAACGACTACGCGAGGCAATGGCGGCCGGCCCGACCCCTGAGGGCATGCGCAAATTCGGTGCAGCACTGCACGTGCTGGAAGATTACTTCGCCCACTCCAACTACGCCGAATTGAGCCTGCACAAGCAGGGTCACGACACTGTACTGACCTGGACCGCACAAGCCGACTGCAAGCACGGCTGGCCCATTGTCACTGGCATGTTCGCCGGTAGCGATGTGATAGCCAGCCTGGCCGAGCCGATGGCCAAAGTACTCTTCGCGCCCTCCGGCGACTTCGAGAACATCACGCCAGGGCAACGCTCGGACACTGAACTGGCGCTGCTGATCCTGCTTCAGGATCACCCCGATCCGCAGTGGCAGGAACACCTGAACAGTGCACTGGAAATTCGCGATACATTGGCGGACCTTCCCGGGTTCAATGTGGCGAGGCGCGTTTCCTGGATCACGGGCTCACCGCTGCGCCTTGCAACCGACCTGCCCAAGATCGGCTATCGCGCCATCCTCAACCTGATCGGCAACTCGGTCGACGATATCCAGACGTACAGGATGGGCAATCCCATGCTCACCGGTTCGACCAATCCGACCCACTCCCAGCTTGCCAAGGACCATGACGTGCATCCGCTGCATACCTTGGCCACTCTGATGGCCCGGGTTGCGGTGCGCGATGTCGGCTTCGCCATGTACAAATACTGGCAGGGCGGCCGGTTGCGCGATCCGGTCAAGGTAGCGCGCAGCTACTTTACCCACCCCAATGACAGCGAATGGCAGGACGAACTAGTCAGCAAATGGGCTAGCGAGCATCCCAAGGAAATCCAGAAATCCAGCAACCCAGCCGTCTTCGAAGAGCTCCATCACCATCATGAGGCGCCAGCGGTGGATGAAAGCGCCTGGGAACGTCTGAAAGGGCTGTTCAGTTAAAACCTGTAGAAACGACAAGCCCCGGCAGGAGACTGCCGGGGCTTGTCGGTTTGCAGCAGCGAAACTTCAGCGCATTCAGACGTCGAGCAAAGGCCAGACCTCATACGCCGGCGTTTCATAAGGATGGCTCTGCTTCAATGCAGCAACCACCTGACGAACCCGCTCATCGGCCACCACCAGCTCCACCTTCCACTCCTCCACCACCTCGACCTGGCCCACCTGCCCGAGGAATGGCTGGCTGCCATCCAACGGGCGGAACTGACCCTGGCCAAGTGTCTGCCAGGCACAGTGATCGTAGTCACCGATACGTCCGCCTCCAGCAGCGAACACGGCGGCCTTGACCACTTCGACATGGCTGGCGGGGACGAAGAAGGCGAGCTTGTGCACCGCTTAGTTCACCCACACCCGCGCGTTGCGGAACATGCGCATCAGCGCGGCGTCTTCCTGCCAGTCATCCGGACGCCAGGA
Organism: Pseudomonas wayambapalatensis; assembly: GCA_014268975.2. Classification (GTDB taxonomy): domain Bacteria; phylum Pseudomonadota; class Gammaproteobacteria; order Pseudomonadales; family Pseudomonadaceae; genus Aquipseudomonas; species Aquipseudomonas wayambapalatensis. The sequence continues at coordinate 4,603,206 of CP077096.1, forward strand.
GTTCTGCACGGCGCGGAACACACGCTCAGGGTGCGGCATCATGATGGTGACGCGACCGTCGCGGCTGGTGAGGCCGGTGATGCCCCGTGGCGAACCGTTCGGGTTGGCCGGGTACTGCTCGGTGACCTTGCCGTGGTTGTCGACGAAACGCAGGGCCACGCAACCGGACAGGTCGGCTTCCAGCAGCGCCTCTTCGCTGGCGAACTCGGCATGGCCTTCACCGTGGGCGATGGCGATCGGCATGCGGGAACCGGCCATGCCCTGCAGGAAGATCGAGTTGGACTTCTGCACCTCGACCATGGCTACACGCGCTTCGAACTGCTCCGAGCGGTTGCGCACGAAGTGCGGCCAGTACTCGGTGCCCGGGATCAGTTCGTGCAGGTTGGACATCATCTGGCAACCGTTGCACACGCCCAGGGCGAAGCTGTCGGTACGCTCGAAGAAGGCCTGGAAGGCATCGCGGGCACGGCTGTTGAACAGCGCCGACTTGGCCCAGCCTTCACCGGCCCCCAGTACGTCGCCGTAGGAGAAGCCACCGCAGGCGACCAGGCCCTTGAAGGCTTCGAAGTCGACACGACCGGCGAGGATGTCGCTCATGTGCACGTCGATGGCGGCAAAGCCTGCACGGTCGAAGGCCGCAGCCATCTCGACCTGGCCGTTGACGCCCTGCTCACGCAGGATCGCCACTTGCGGCCGCACACCCTTCTTGATGTAAGGCGCGGCAACGTCGTCGTTGACGTCGTAGCCGAGCTTGACCGACAGGCCTGGATTGTCCTCTTCGAGCAGGACATCGAACTCCTGGTCGGCGCAGTCGGCGTTGTCGCGCAGGCGCTGGATCTGGTAGCTGGTCTCGGCCCACTGGCGCTGCAGCATGCGGCGGTCATCGTCGAACAGCACTTCGCCGTTCAGGCTGATGGACACCTCACCGTTGTTGACCGGCTTGCCGATCACCGCGACGCACTCCTCGCCCAGGCCGGCGGCGCTGAACTGGGCCAATACGTCCGGAGTGGCGTCCTGGCGAACCTGGATGACCGCGCCCAGCTCTTCGTTGAAGAGGATGGCCGGCACGTCGCCCTTGCTGTCGGTCAGCGGATCGAGTTGCAGGTCGAGGCCGCAATGACCGGCGAAGGCCATTTCCAGCACGGTGGTGACCAGGCCGCCGTCGGAACGGTCGTGGTAGGCCAGCAGGTGACCGTCGGCGTTCAGGCCCTGGATCACGGCGAAGAACGCCTTGAGGTCTTCGGCGTCGTCGACATCCGGTGCCTGGGCGGCGATCTTGCCGTAGGTCTGGGCCAGGATCGAGGCGCCCATGCGGTTCTTGCCGCGGCCCAGGTCGATCAGGATCAGGTCGGTTTCACCCTTGTCCATGCGCAGTTGCGGGGTGAGGGTCTTGCGGATGTCGGTGACCGGGGCGAAGCCTGTGATGATCAGCGACATCGGCGAGGTGACGCTCTTCTCGACGCCCTCTTCGCTCCACTTGGTCTTCATCGACATCGAGTCTTTGCCGACCGGAATGGTAATGCCCAGCTCGGGGCACAGCTCCATGCCGACAGCCTTGACGGTGTCGTACAGGCGCGCGTCTTCACCTGGGTGGCCGGCAGCGGACATCCAGTTGGCCGACAGCTTGATGTCGGACAGCTTGTCGATGCGCGAGGCGGCCAGGTTGGTGATGGTTTCGCCGATGGCCATGCGCCCGGACGCCGGGGCATCCAGCAGTGCCAGCGGTGTACGCTCGCCCATGGCCATGGCTTCGCCGGTGTAGACGTCGAAGCTGGTGGCGGTGACGGCGCAGTCGGCCACCGGCACCTGCCACGGGCCGACCATCTGGTCGCGGGCGACCAGGCCGGTGATGGTGCGGTCGCCGATGGTGATCAGGAAGCTCTTGCTGGCCACGGCCGGGTGGCTCAGCACGCGCTGCACAGCCTGGTCGAGGTCCAGCTCGCTCGGGTCGAAATCATCGCCCAGCTCGGCTTCGCGGGTAACCGAACGATGCATGCGCGGCGGCTTGCCCAGCAGCACGTCGAGCGGCATGTCGACCGGCGTGTTTTTGAAGTGGCTGTCGGTGACAGTCAAATGCTGTTCTTCGGTGGCCTCGCCGACCACCGCGAACGGGCAGCGCTCACGCTCGCAGATGGCCTTGAAGCGCTCGAAATCGACGGCGCTGACGGCCAGCACGTAACGCTCCTGCGATTCGTTGCTCCAGATTTCGTGCGGGGCCATGCCCGGCTCGTCGTTGGGCACGTTGCGCAGCTCGAAGCGGCCACCGCGGCCACCGTCGTTGACCAGCTCCGGGAAGGCGTTGGAGATGCCGCCGGCACCGACGTCGTGGATAAAGGCGATCGGGTTGGCGTCGCCCAACTGCCAGCAGCGGTCGATGACTTCCTGGCAGCGGCGCTCCATTTCCGGGTTTTCGCGCTGTACCGAGGCGAAGTCCAGGTCAGCCGAGCTGGCACCGGTGGCCACCGACGAGGCAGCGCCGCCGCCCAGGCCGATCAGCATGGCCGGGCCACCGAGCACGATCAGCTTGGCGCCAACGGTGATCTCGCCCTTCTGCACGTGGTCTTCGCGGATGTTGCCCATGCCGCCAGCGAGCATGATCGGCTTGTGGTAGCCGCGTACTTCTTCACCGTGCGGGGTGTTGATGGACTGCTCGAAGGTGCGGAAGTAACCGGTCAGGGCCGGACGACCGAATTCGTTGTTGAACGCAGCGCCGCCCAGCGGGCCTTCGATCATGATGTCGAGGGCGTCGACGATACGCTCCGGCTTGCCGTAGGCCTGCTCCCATGGCTGCTCGAAGCCCGGGATGCGCAGGTTGGAGACGGTAAAGCCGGTGAGGCCGGCCTTGGGCTTGGCGCCCCGGCCGGTGGCGCCTTCGTCGCGAATCTCGCCGCCGGAGCCGGTGGAGGCGCCGGAGAACGGCGCAATGGCGGTCGGGTGGTTGTGCGTCTCGACCTTCATCAGGATGTGCACCGGCTCCTGCACCGCACCGTACTGGCGGGTTTCAGGGTTCGGGAAGAAGCGGCCGGCGACGTTGCCGACGATCACCGAGGCATTGTCCTTGTACGCAGACAGCACACCTTCGTTGTGCATCTGGTAGGTGTTCTTGATCATGCCGAACAGGCTCTTTTCCTGAGCCTGGCCGTCGATGTCCCAACTGGCGTTGAAGATCTTGTGGCGGCAGTGCTCGGAGTTGGCCTGGGCGAACATCATCAGCTCGATGTCGTTCGGGTTGCGCTTGAGCCCCTGGAAAGCGTTGACCAGGTAGTCGATCTCGTCTTCGGCCAGGGCCAGGCCCAGGTCGACGTTGGCCTGGGCCAGGGCGGCGCGGCCACCTGCGAGAATGTCGACCGAGGTCATCGGCTTGGGCTGGGCGTGGCTGAACAGGTCAGCGGCCTGTTCCAGTTGCGTCAGCACGCGCTGGGTCATGCGATCGTGCAGTTCGGCCGCGACCTGCGCGGCGTCGGCGTCGCTGAGCGAGCCGGCAACGTAGTAGGCGATGCCGCGCTCCAGGCGCTGGATCGACTGCAGGCCGCAGTTGTGGGCGATGTCGCTGGCCTTGGAAGCCCAGGGCGAAATGGTGCCCAGACGCGGCACGACCAGGAACAGGCGGCCGCTCGGCTCCTGTACCGGCACGCTCGGGCCGTACTTGAGCAGACGCCCCAGCACCTGCTGCTGGTCGGCGGTCAGCTCGCCGTCGACGTCGGCGAAGTGGGCAAATTCGGCATACAAACCAGTAACAGCGGGGACTTTCTGGCTCAGTTGCTCGAGTAATTTACCGTGGCGAAAGGCAGAAAGGGCAGGAGCGCCGCGCAGGATCAACATCGTCGGGACAGCCTCAGGAAGGGGTGTGCTTAGAGGCCGTGCATTCTAGCCTAATTCGACGGCTTTCGGCACCCGCCAGAGGGCAATGCTGCCGGGCGGCGGAACCGGACCTGGGGGTCAGAATTCTGCCGGGTTGGCTTGGGGGATTTTTCGCTTGTTAAGCGCCAGGCTTGAGGGGGCGTCCGAAAGATCGAGCGCCGCGCGGGCGGCGCTCGATCTTTCGGACACCCTCCCTCCAAAGGCATACACCTCCCCGCCCCACCACAACCCGCGCCTCCCCCTCGCAACCCAAAACCCGCTACCAGACAAGCTACCGGTTGTCGAGATATGGCGCGGGCGGTCCTTTGCGTATACTGCAACCTATGTTCGCCCACACTGCTTTGCGCCAGCGCTGCGCCAGATGGCTCTTCGCAACCGGACTCTTCCTGATGCTCGGTGCCTGTGTTGAAAAACCCAGCACCCTCGAGCGCGTGAAGGAGGACGGCGTGCTGCGCGTCATAACCCGCAACAGCCCGGCCACCTACTTCCAGGACCGCAACGGCGAAACCGGTTTCGAATACGAGCTGGTCAAGCGTTTCGCCGACGATCTCGGCGTCAAGCTGGAGATCGAGACCGCCGACAACCTCGACGATCTCTTCGACCAGTTGGGCAAGCCTTCCGGCCCGGTGCTGGCCGCCGCCGGCCTGGTAAGCAGTGAGCAACGCACCACCCAGGCGAAATTTTCCCACCCGTATCTCGAAGTCACCCCCCAGGTCATCTACCGCAACGGCCGCTCCCGCCCCACCGAACCCAAGGACTTGATCGGCAAGAAGATCATGGTGCTCAAGGGCAGCAGCCACGCCGAACAGCTGGCCGAACTGAAGAAACAGTATCCGACGCTTGAATACGAAGAGTCCGACGCCGTGGAGGTGGTCGACCTGCTGCGCATGGTCGACGAAGGCCAGATCGACCTGACACTGGTCGACTCCAACGAGCTGGCGATGAACCAGGTGTACTTCTCCAACGTGCGCGTGGCCTTCGACCTGGGTGATGCCCGCGACCAGCGCTGGGCCGTGGCGGCCGGCGAAGACAACAGCCTGCTCAACGAGATCAACGAGTTTCTCGACAAGGCGCAGAAGAACGGCACGCTTCAGCGTCTGAAAGACCGTTATTACGGCCATGTGGACGTGCTTGGCTACGTCGGTGCCTACACCTTCGCCCAGCACCTGCAGCAGCGCCTGCCCAAGTATGAAAAGCACTTCAAGAGCTACGCCAAGGTCGAGCAGGTCGACTGGCGGCTGCTGGCGGCGATCGGTTACCAGGAATCGATGTGGCAGCCCGAGGTGACCTCCAAGACCGGCGTACGCGGCCTGATGATGCTGACCCAGCGCACCGCCCAGGCCATGGGCGTGTCCAACCGGCTGGACCCGAAGCAGAGCATCATGGGTGGGGCGAAATACTTCATGCTCATCAAGGAGCAACTGGACGACAGCATTCAGGAGCCGGACCGCACCTGGTTCGCCCTGGCCGCCTACAACGTCGGCAGCGGCCACCTCGAGGACGCCCGCACACTCGCCAAGCGTGAAGGCCTGAACCCGAACAAGTGGCTGGACGTGAAGAAGATGCTGCCGCGCCTGTCGCAAAAGCAGTGGTACAGCAAGACCAAGTATGGCTACGCCCGCGGCGGCGAGCCGGTGCACTTCGTGGCCAACATCCGTCGCTACTACGACATCCTCACCTGGGTGACCCAGCCGCAGCTCGAAGGCCAGGTGGCCGAGGGCAACCTGCATGTGCCGGGGGTCAACAAGGACAAGCCGGCGGAACAATCACCGCCGATGTAAGCCCGCGAAAAGGCCGGTCAAGGTTTAACCTTGGCCCGTCGGGCCTTGAAGAACTCGGTCAGTATTGCCCCGCACTCCTCAGCCAGTACCCCGCCTTCGACCATCACCCTGTGGTTGAGAAAGCCCTGCCCGAAGAACTGCCCCTGGCTCTGCACCACCCCGGCCTTGGGTTCCAGCGCCCCATACACCACCCGCTCGATTCGCGAATGGACGATCAGCCCCGCACACATGCTGCAGGGTTCAAGGGTCACATACAGGGTGCTGCCCGGCAGCCGGTAGTTGCTGACAGCCTTGGCCGCATCGCGGATGGCGACCATTTCGGCGTGGGCGCTGGGGTCACTGTCGGTGATGGGCCGGTTGAAACCTCGGCCAATCACCTGCCCCTGCTGCACCAGCACCGCACCTACCGGCACCTCGCCCAGCAAGGCGCCTTCAGCCGCCAGTTCCAGGGCCAACTGCATGAATGCCTGATCGCCGCTGCGATCGATGATCCGCGGACGCATCAGACCACCGCGATCGCGGCCATCAGGCCGGTTTCCATGTGGTCGATCACATGGCAGTGGAACATCCAGGTGCCCGGGTTATCCGCCACCAGCGCCACCTGGGCACGTTCGTTCTTGCCCAGCAGGTAGGTGTCGGTGAACCAGGGCTCGGTGATCTTGCGGCGATTGGAGGCGATCACCTTGAAACTCATACCGTGAAGATGGATAGGGTGCTGGTACTGGGTCATGTTCTTCAGCTCGAAGATATAGCTGTTGCCCTTTTTCAACGTGGTGATCGGCCGGTCGGCGCAGGTCTTGTCGGTGATGTCCCAGGCCTGGCCGTTGATCTGCCACAGACTCGGTGGCTTGCCATTGTCGGTGTTCACCGAAACCTTGCCCGCCCACTCGAAATTGAAGTTCAGCTTCTCGGCGTTCTCCAGGTCCGGCTCGGCGATCGGGTTCGGCGGCAACGCCTTGGGCCAGTCGCCCGGCGCCTCGCTGCTGGCGACCGAACGCAATGTGCCCAGGCGCACGAAACCGTCGCGCAGGGAAATCTCCTCGCCGGCCTCGGGAATTCGGATGGCCAGGCAGATGCGCATGCCGGGGCCCAGCCAGTAATCGTCCTCGAGCGGCCTCGGGGTCACTGGGTTGCCATCGAGCGCATAGACCATCGCCTCGTAGTTGCCCTTGAGGTTGATGCGGTAGGTCCAGGTGTTGTCCAAGTTGAGCAGCCGCACGCGCACCACTTGGCCCGCAGGCAACTCGGTGACTGCCTCGGCCTTGCCGTTGATGGTGATCAAGCGGCCAGCCGTGCCATTGCGCGCCGCTTCGCGAGGCACACTGAATGGCATGAATTCGCCCTGTTCGTCCACGTGCCAGGTCTTCAGGCTCAGGGTGCGTTCATGCCGGAAACCCGTCGGCTCGCGCTCCTCGACGATCAGCGGCCCGACCAGGCCGCGCCCCAGCTCTTCGGAGCTGCTGACATGCGGGTGATACCAGTAGCTGCCGGCATCCGGCACACGGAACTTGTAGTCGAAGAACTCGCCCGGCTTGACCGGCAGTTGCGACACATAAGGTACGCCGTCCATTTCCAGCGGCAGGCGGATGCCGTGCCAATGGATGGTGGTTTCCACCGGCAGGTGATTGATGAAGCGTACCCGCAACCAGGTGCCCTGGCGCACCCGCAACTCGGTGCCCGGTGCCGACGGCCCGAAAGCCCAGGCTTCGGTCTTGAATCCGGGGACCAGCTCGACATCCAGGGGCGCCGCGATCAGCTCGTAGTCGTGCCCGGCATTGTCGTCCTCGACCTTGCCCAGCCAGTAGCGAGCCGCGCCTCCGGCGCCCAGGCCAACCACGACGAGGCCGGTGAGGCCCTTGAGCATTTGTCGACGGGTAAAGGACATACGTGCAGGCACCTCGTTTTGCGCAATCAAGCTGCCAGCACCGCTGGCAATGAAGGGCGAATACGATACACCTGCAATTGAGAAAGATTAAGTGAACTGTTGTCGCGCTGCTGCACCAGGCCCGCTTCAGCGGTATCGAGATGGTCTATTGCGCGCTGTCCTTCAAGGGCTGGGTGGCCTATCGTGGCTGACACGCGGGAACGCGAGGGTGAAACAGGTCGAACCCTCGCTGCTTTCGGCCCAGCAGTGCCCCTGGTGCAATTGCATGATCGACCGCACGATCGACAGGCCCAGCCCACTGGACTGTGACGAATGCTGGCGCGAGGCATCGACCCTGTAGAAACGTTCGAACACGCTTTCAAGGTGCTCAGGAGCAATTGCCTGCCCACGGTTACGCACCTGGATCAACACCTCATCGCCCTGCTCACCGGCGGTCACCTCGATGACACTGCCCTGCTCGGCAAAGCGCACCGCATTGGCCAGCAGGTTGGCCAGTGCCCGGCGCAGCAACGCGGCGTCGGCCCACACCGTGCCCTCGCCATGCCACGCCAGCCGCACATCACGCTCGCAGGCAAGGTCTTCGAAGTAGTCGCACAGACGCCCCAACTCCTGGGCCAATTCCAGCCCGGTGCGATCGATGGGGTGGTCGGCATGTTCGGCGCGGACCAGGAACAGCATGTTGTCGATCATCCGCGACAGCCGTTGCAACTCTTCGAAGTGCGAGCCCAGCAGGTGCTGGTAGTAATGCGGTTCACGCACCTGACCAAGGCCGACCTCAGTCTGGCCCAGCAGGTTGTTGATGGGTGTACGCAGGTCGTGGGCCATGTCGGCACTGACCTGCTTGAGCTGCTCGAAACCGCGTTCGAGCCGCGCCAGCATGGCATTGAACTGCTCGATCAGGGCATCCAGCTCGGCGGGTGCATCGTCGCGCTGCAGCCGCTGCGACAAGGTGCCGACGCCAATGGTTGCCGTCTGGCGCGCCAACCGGCGCAGTGGCGACATGCCGCGGCGGGCAGAGGCGTGACCTGCGGCACTTCGCGGCGCCCTGGGTTGACCTCCAGCAGTGGCGCCCCGGCGACCGGCCGGATAACCAGCAAGGATTCGGTATTGCCCAGCATGTTGGCAAACAGCTGCGGCTTGTCACGCACCAGTTCTCGGGCATCCATGTCACGCAGCAAGGTACGGATCTGCTCGACGCGGGTCAGCAGCGCGCCGTCGTCACGCAGCGCCAGTTGTTGCCCGAGTGCGACATACAGTGCGCCGCCCAGCAGAGCCAGGGCGACGAAGGAAAAGGTTGCCAGCAATACCGCCAGGCGCACGGTCAGCGACAGGCGCCTCATGCCTCGAGCTCGCAGCGATAGCCAACGCCGTGCACGGTATGGATCAGGCGCACCGCAAAGGGTTCGTCGACTTTTTGAACTCCTTGCTGGTCAGGTCGATGCGAATGCCTGCGCGTTCGCAGCGGTGCTTGCCGAATCCAGGCGCAGGTCGCCGGCGAAGTCGTTGACGAAGGCATTTTCGCTGAGCATGCCGTAACCGTCCGCCGACCACTGCAGGCCAGTCCCAGCCGGCGCTGCCGGGAAGCGCTTGGTCAATGCAGGGTAGTCTTCGCCCGCTTCCGGGGCACGGGCGGCGATGTAGACCAGGCCTTTGACCTTTTCGGCATCACCGGCCTGGCTGATGACCATGCCGCCGTAGGAGTGACCGACCAGGATCACCGGGCCGTCCTGCTGGGCGAGCGCCCGATTGACGGCCGCGACGTCGTCGTCGAGCGAGGTGGTCGGGTTCTGGACTGCGGTCACGTGCAGGCCTTTGGCTTGCAGCAACGGAATCACCTTGGACCAGCTGGACGCATCGGCGAACAGGCCATGAACCAGCACGATGTTCTTCACTTCCTGCGGCGCGGTATCGGCGGCCCAGGTAGAGGTGGCGCCGAAAGCAGCGCCGGCGAGTGACAGGGCAAGGACGAGCGAGCGGAGTTTCATGGGTGTTCCTCTGGGTGCGTACGGGAGTGAGCTCACTGTACGAAGCCAGGGGAAACCGGGGCATGACCCGGTCATTACAAAAGAATGACGGAGCCGGGCATGCCTGTTCGGGCGTCATCGCGGGACCAGCCCGCTCCCACAGAATGGACTGCCCCCAAGAAGTTGGACACCAATTCAACCTTTGGGGGCAGTTCAGAGGCACCATGATCTTGCGCCTGTGGGAGCGGGCTGGTCCCGCGATAGGGCCAGAACAGGCTACACAACTCCCACCAGCAGGTGCACAACCCCACCCGCCAGCACCATGACCCCGGGCACCCCGGCCGCCTTCAGCGCGCCCTCGTCCAGCCGCGCCGGGTCCAGCAACTGCACGCGCACGCGGGTCAACGCGACGCGCTGCTGCGACTTGAGATTCCCCGCCCCGCCCAGTGCCGCCAGCACGTCTGGCAACAGCTCACCGACCGCCGCCGGCGCGGGCTCCTCGGCAATCAGGTCCGGCGTCAGCGCCTTCCAGAATGCCCGCTGCAATTTCTCGAACATGCTCAGCCCTCCACGGCCAATGAGGTTTCGACGTCACGTGCCTGATAGCCGCGCAGGGCTTCGCGCACCTGATCGGCCTCCTCCAGCCCCAGCACCTGACGCGCCAGTTGCTGGCAATCCTGCAGGTCCATCTCGCGTACCCGGGCCTTGATGGTCGGAATCAGCGGCACGCTGACTGACAGTTCGTCCACCCCCAGCCCCAGCAGCACCGGCACCGCCAGCGACTCCGACGCCAGCGCGCCACACACCCCGACCCACTTGCCATGGGCATGGGCCGCCTTGACCGTGGTGCCGATCAGGCGCAGCACCGCCGGGTGGAAACTGTCGGCCTGGCCGGCCAGGCGCGGATGGTCGCGGTCCATGGCCAGGGTGTACTGGGTCAGGTCATTGGTGCCGATGGAGAAGAAATCCACCTCAGGCGCAAACACATCGGCCATCAGCGCCGCTGACGGCACCTCGATCATGATTCCCAGCTTGGGCAGGTTCGCCAGGCCGAGGGCATGCGCTTCCTCCTGCAGGATCTTGCGGGCCTGGCGCAACTCCGAGAGCAGGCTGACCATCGGCAGCATGATGTGCAGGCGAGCCTGGCCTGCACTGGCGAGGATGGCGCGAAACTGCTCGCGCAACAGTTGCGGGCGCTCCAGACACAGGCGGATACCGCGCAGACCGAGGAAGGGATTCTGTTCGGCCGCCATCGGCACATAGGCCAGCGGCTTGTCGCCGCCGACATCCAGGGTGCGCACCACCAGGTTGCGCTCCGGGCCCAATGCCTGGGCGATCGCGCTGTAGGTATCGGCCTGCTCCTGCGGGCTGGGCGCACGGTTGCGGTCCAGGTAGAGAAACTCCGAACGCAGCAGGCCGACGCCTTCGCCGCCCAGCTCCACCGATTGTTGTGTCTCCTGCTGCGAGGCGACGTTGGCCGTCACCTCGATCCGATGCCCATCACGGGTGATCGCAGGCGCCTGTGCCTGCTGCAGGTCCTGGGCGCGCCGCAGGCCCTGTTGCTGGCGATCGATACGCTGACGCTCGATGGCCGCAGGATCCGGGCTCAAGTGCAGCTCACCCTTGTCGGCGTCGAGCAGCACCTGAGTCCCATCGGCCAGCGCCAGTACACTCGCTGGCACGCCACAGATCGCCGGCAGCCCCAGGGCCCGAGCGAGGATCGCCACATGGCTGGTCGCACCGCCGCCAACGGTGACGAAGCCCAGCACCTTGTCGGGGTCGAGGCTCGCGGTCTGCGATGGGGTCAACTGCTCGGCCACCAGGATCGCCTGCTCGGGCAGGGTCCAGGCGCTGTCCGTCACGCCGAGAATCAACTTCAACACCCGCTGCCCGACATCCGTAAGGTCGGCGGCACGCTCGGCGAGCAAGGCACTGCCCAGCCCCTGGAACAGCGCACCGGTTGCCTGCGTGGCGCGGTTCCAGGCGAACGCGGCGCTCTTGCCCTCGGCCAGCAGTTGATGGGCCTGCTCAAGCAGGGTCGGGTCTTCCAGCAGTTCCTGGTGGGCCTGGAAGATCTCGGCCTGGGCCGCGCTGCCCGCCTTGGCTTGCATCGCCTGCAGTGCAAGATCGGCCTCTTGCAGGGCGCGGTCGAGCGCGGCGCGTTCCAGCGCCTGTCCGACACCCGATTCGCTGATCGACAGCTCAGGCTCGACAACCTGGACCACATGCCCAAACGCCGAGCCGGGCGAGGCGCAGACGCCACGTAACAGGGTTTCCTGCTCGGGGTCCGCCACCACCTGCTGCTCCTCGCCAACAAGGTTCACCACCTCGCCACAACCTTCCAGCAACAGTGCGCTCAATGCGGCGAGCGCTGCTTCGGCGTCCTCGCCCGCCGCACTGACCTGCACGGCATCCCCCTGCGAGGTCTGCAGCGCCATGATCGCCACCAGCGACTTGGCATTGGCGCTCTCGACGCCCTTGTGCAGGCAGATGCTCGCCTTGAAACCCTTGGCCGCCTGGGCCAGCACCGCCGCCGGACGCGCATGCAGGCCGTTGGCATTGGGCAGCATGAGTGGCCGGGTGAACAGTGCCTCACCCTCCTCCTCTTGCGCCTGCTGTTCACCCGCCTGCAGGGCCACACGCAACACCGGCTGCGCCTGTTGCACCAGGCTGCCGTCGTCGGCCAGCACGGTGAACGGCTCGCCACTGACCACCAGCATCAGCGTCAGCAAGCTGCGCGCATGCAGGGCGATATAGTCGGCATCGAACTCGATCAGTGGTTGCCCTGCCTCGACCCGCTGGCCTTCCACGACCAGGCGGGTGAAGCCCTTGCCCGCCAGGTTCACGGTGTCCAGGCCGACATGCAACAGTACCTGCACGCCCTGGTCATCGGTGATGCTGACGGCATGGCCGCTGTCCTGGATATTGCTGACCGTGCCGGCGAGCGGCGCACAGAGCACCGAGGAAGTCGGATCGAGGCACAGGCCATCGCCGACCAGGCGGCTGGAGAAGGCAGGATCGGGCACCTTGTCCAGGGCAAGCAGCACCCCGGACAGGGGAGCCAGCAGTTCCAGCGGTTGGGATGAGGTCATGACGTCACCTGCTGTCGTGTTCTTGAAAGTCATCGGAGCGGTCTACTTCCACCAGTACTCGATCTGCACACCGACGTTGGCGCCATGGCGCGCGGTGCCGTACGAGCCGGTATCGGACAAGGCGGAACCCGCCGCCAGTTCATTGGCTGCACGCTTGGCCGCCTCGTTCCAGGTGGCGTAGGTGTAGTACAGGCGGATTTCCGGGCGCGCCCAGAACTCGGGGCCCTTGGGCGACCAGGTCGGGGCGAAGGTGAACTTGCTGAGCTTGCGGGTACCGCCGCTGGCATCGATCTGATCATGCCCCAGCTCGGCCACCAGCTTGAACTGTTCGCTGATGGCATAGGCCGGGCGCACGCCCAGCGACATCCAGGTCTGATCCTGGCTGCCAGGGCGGATATCCTTCTGGTAGACGGCCTCGACCTGGCCACCGAAGCGCGGCGTCACCTGCCAGTCGAAGAACTCCACCACCCGGTAGCTCTTGCTGCTGTCGTCCAGTGCGGTATTGCCGGTGTAGCCAAGGCCGGTGCCCGGCCCTTCGCCGTACTGCAGGGCGAACTTGTTGCGGCCACCGAGGAAGGGTTTCTGCACGTGCTGCGCGGTCACCGCCCAGCCAGTATGGGTGTCGCGACCTCCGGCCTTGTCGATGTAGCTCAGGCCCAGTTCCAGCTCGCCATCAGGGTTGGTCTTGAAGCCGGCGACGTTGAAGTCGTGGCGGGTGGCGTATTCCTTCTGGTACAGGTTGTCCTTGCGCGAGATCGCGTAGCTGTACCTGAGGTCGCCGATCTTCACATCCTCGATCCCCCCGCCCGTGGCGCTCTGGTTCCAGTAGTAGAAGTCGGAAATGTGGATGTCGTTGCGCTTGTAGTAGCGCCGCCCGGCCCAGATCGAACCCCCATTGAGGCTGGGCAGGTTCGACCACTGCGCATACATCTGCGGCATGCGCGCGCTGCCGTGGTCGTCGCCCTGGAACTGCAACGAGCGGTCGTACTTGTTGTACAGCGAGGCCATGGCATCGACGCTCAGCACCGAACCGTCGTCGAAAGTCAGCAGGTCCTGGCGCAATTCCAGCTCGGCGTACTGCTCGCACTCGTTGCCCAGGCGGTACTTCGAAGGCGCACCCGGCAACTGGAAGCACTGCTGCGGACCACTGCCGGTGGAGGTGCCGGCGCCGCTGCGCAGGTAGCCGGCAAACTCCAGGGCCTGGGCGGCAACGGGAACACAGAAACAGGACGCGACGAGGCCGAGCTTTATTGTTGTTCTCATGAAGCACTCCGGTATTTTTATTATGGTGTTCCAGCCCCCCGCACTCCCGGACGGGGGTATTGCAAAGGCTCAGTCCTTCAGGTGCAGCACGAACGATTCGTAGGGCCGCAAAGCAATGCTGGCGGTACGCTGCGGGCAGTCGGGGTAATTGCTGATCAGCACCCGCTGCTCGGTGTCATCGAGCATCAGCCCGTCCGGCAGGCGGACATGGCAGGGGGCGGCGTAGAAGTTGTTGAGCACCAGCAGGCGCTCGCCCTGGCCCTCGCGCAGGTAGGCCCAGACGTGCGGGTGGTCGTCCAGCAACAGGCGGTACACCCCGTCCTGGATCAGCGGCTCACGACGGCGCAGGGCGATCAGCGCGCGGTAGTGGTGCAGCACCGAGTCGGGATCGTCCAACTGCTGCTCGACGTTGATCTGCGCGGCATTGGCTGCAACACCGATCCATGGCTCGGCGCTGCTGAAACCGGCGTGCGCCCCGGCAGTCCACTGCATCGGCGTACGGCCGTTGTCGCGCGACTTCTGCATGATCGCCGCCATGCTGTCGGCTTGTGAAATCCCGGCATCGCGCTTGAGGCGGAAGATATTCAGCGTCTCGACATCGCGGTACTGGTCGATGTGCTCGAAGCCCGGATTGGTCATGCCCAGCTCTTCGCCCTGGTAGATGAAGGGCGTGCCCTGAAGGAAATGCAGCGCGTTGGCGAGCATCTTCGCCGACACCACGCGGTATTCGCCGTCGTGGCCGAAACGCGAGACCACCCGCGGCTGGTCGTGGTTGCACCAGAACAAGGCGTTCCAGCCGCCGCCGGCCTGCATGCCCACCTGCCAGTCGGAGAGGATCCGCTTTAGCTGCAGAAAGTCGAAGTCGGCCTTCACCCACTTCTGCAGGTTGGGATAGTCCACCTTCAGGTGATGGAAGTTGAAGGTCATCGACAACTCCTTCGACGCCGGGCTGGAATAACGCACGCAGTGCTCCAGGGTGGTCGAGGACATCTCGCCGACGTTGATCAGGTCGTGGCCTTCGAAGACTTCGCGGTGCATTTCCTGAAGGTAGTCGTGCACGTTCGGGCCGTCGGTATAGAAACGTCGGCCATCGCTGTGGTCTTCGGGGAAGTCGGCGGGCTTGGAGATCAGGTTGATCACATCCAGGCGGAAGCCGCCCACGCCCTTGTCGCGCCAGAAGCGCATCAGCTTGTACACCTCGGCGCGGACCTTGGGGTTGTCCCAGTTGAGGTCGGCCTGGGTGTGGTCGAACAGGTGCAGGTAGTACTGGCCGGTCTGCGCTTCGTATTCCCAGGCCGAACCGCCGAACTTGGATTCCCAGTTGTTCGGCTGGTCGCGCCAGATGTAGAAATCGCGGTAAGGGTTGTCGAGGCTGCTGCGTGCCTGCTGGAACCAGGCGTGCTCGATCGAGGTGTGGTTGACCACGATGTCGAGCATCAGCTTGATGCCGCGCTTGCCGGCCTCGCGGATCAGCAGGTCGCAATCGTCCATGCTGCCGTAGCTGGGGTCGATGGCGTAGTAGTCGCTGATGTCATAGCCGTTGTCGCGCTGGGGCGAGCGCAGGAAGGGTGTCAGCCACAGGCACTCGACCCCCAGCCACTGCAGGTAGTCGAGCTTGTCGACCACGCCAAGCAGGTCACCGGTGGCGTTACCCCCATGGCTGTGGAAGCTTTTCGGGTAGATCTGGTAGATCACCTGGTGTTGCCAGTCTTGCATGGTGGATTCCTCGACGACGGTTGCAGGGTCAGGCGACGCGATAGCCTGGGCGGACGATCTTCACGCTCAGCGCGCAGGTCAGGACGAAGGGCACGACAATGGCCACGAACATGCCGAGGACGAAGATCGGGATGTACTGCGGAATGATCGAGATGAAGCCCGGCAACCCGCCCACCCCAATGGCCGAGGCCTGCACCTTGTTCAGCGACAGCACGATGCTGCCCAGGGCCGAGCCCAGCAGGGCGGCGTAGAAGGGAAACTTGAAGCGCAGGTTGACGCCGAACATGGCAGGCTCGGTGATGCCGAAATAGGCCGAGATCGCCGAGGTCGAGGCCATGCTCTTGTCCCGTGCGTTGCGGCTCATGTAGAACACCCCGAGCGCAGCGCTGCCCTGGGCCAGGTTGGACATGACGATCATCGGCCAGATGAAGGTGCCACCCTGGGTCGAGATCAGTTGCAGGTCCACGGCCAGGAACATGTGGTGCATCCCGGTGATCACCAGTGGCGCATAGAGCATGCCGAAGATTGCCCCACCGACCATGGGCGCCAGGTCGAACAAGGTCACCACGCCCTCGGTGATGAGGATGCCCAGGTGGCGGGTGACCGGGCCGATGATCGCCAGCGCCAGCACGCCGGTGACGACGATGGTAGTGATCGGCACCACCAGCAGCTGGATGGCATTCGGTACCCGGGCGCGCAGCCATTTCTCGATCACGCTCATTACGTAGGCGGCCATCAGAATCGGCAGGATCTGCCCTTGGTAGCCGACCTTCTCGATCTGGAACCAACCGAAAATATCGAAGTACGGCAGGCTCTGGCCGTCGAGACCGGCGACGGCCTTGCCGTAGTTCCAGGCGTTGAGCAAATCGGGGTGCACCAGCATCAGGCCCAGCACGATGCCGAGGATCTCGCTGCCGCCGAAGCGCTTGGCCGCCGACCAGCCAACCAGCGCCGGGAGGAACACGAACGAGGTGTTGGCCATCAGGTTGATCAGGCTCCACAGCCCGTCGAGATTGGGGTACGCCTCCAGCAGCGTCTTGCCCTCGATGAACATGCCCTTGGCGCCCATCAGGTTGTTCACGCCCATCAGCAGGCCGGCAATGATCAGCGCCGGCAGGATCGGCATGAACACATCGGAGAACACCCGAACCAGGCGTTGCATGGCGTTGGCCTTGTCGCCACCGGTTTTCTTCACGTCGGCGATGGTCGAGGCCGCCATCCCGGTTTCCTGGCGCAGCGCGGCATAGACCCGCTCCACTTCGCCAGGGCCGATGACGATCTGGAACAGCCCGCCAGTGAAGAACGAGCCCTTGACCAGGTCGATGCGGGCGAGCGCGGCGCGGTCGACCTGGGCCGTGTCCTTCACCGCCAGACGCAGGCGGGTTACGCAATGGGCAGCTTGTTCGAGGTTGTCGCGGCCCCCGAGGCTCTCGAGAAGGTCGCGGGCAATCTGCGGGTAATCGTGGCTCATGCTTGTTCTTCCATTCTTGGAATTCTTGTTATGCAGAGTTCTGTGGCAGCACGCCGAGAGCAAAAGTACTCGTACAGACGAGTTAAAGCAACAACTCGTCTGTACGAGTTGTAAAATGTCATTTTCAACCGGGCACA
Organism: Pseudomonas wayambapalatensis; assembly: GCA_014268975.2. Taxonomy (GTDB): domain Bacteria; phylum Pseudomonadota; class Gammaproteobacteria; order Pseudomonadales; family Pseudomonadaceae; genus Aquipseudomonas; species Aquipseudomonas wayambapalatensis. Next base: position 4,620,376 of record CP077096.1, read on the forward strand.
ACGACACCTCGGCCATGGACAAAACGCCCCCGGCCCCCTTAAGGTTCCTGGCTTGAACGCGGACGCGGCACAGAGCCATCTCATGAGCAAATACAACCAGATCTACAGCGATCTGCTTGCCAGCATCACCACCGAACGCCTTGAGCGCGGCACCCGCCTGCCCTCGGAAACCGAGTTGATGGACGCCTATCAGGCCAGCCGCGGCACCGTCCGCCGGGCCATCGAGCAACTGCAGGAGCGCGGCTTCGCGCAGAAGATCCACGGCAAGGGCACGTTCGTGCTCTCACCCAACCCGATCGAGTTCCAGCTCGGCGGCATCGTCAGTTTTCACGAGACGCACCTGGACCTGGGCGACGATGTCGGCACCGAAGTGGTCGAGTTCAGCCAGTTCCCGCTCGAGGGCGCCCTGCTGCAGCACATCGAAGCCGAACCCGGCAGCCTCATCACTCGTATCAAGCGGGTGCGGCGCATTGATGGCAAACGTGTGATCCTGGACATCAACCATTTCGTCGCCGACCTGATCCCGGGGCTGGACCAGGCGATTGCCGGGCAGTCGATCTACGCCTACATCGAGCAGACCCTGCAACTGCAGATCAGCTACGCCCGCCGCACCATCGAGGCGCAGCCGCGCAGCAAGGACGACAAGGCCCTGCTCGACCTGGACGGGCAGAGTCATGTGATCGTCGTGAGTAACCAGACGTTCCTGCAGGATGGGCGGCAATTCGAGTACACCGAGTCGCGGCATACGCTGGACAAGTTCTACTTTTCGGATATTGCGCGGCGGTAGGCCATCATGGCTGAATGGGTCTTGCCAACCCCTGATCGCCGAGAGAAATGGAATGCCAGATCACGCTCAGGATGAACCTACAGCGACGCATTACGCGTTGTTCGACGACACAGTCGATATCGTCGTCAATGGCGCTCCCAAGCCCCATGCGGTGTTCGACTGTATTACATGCAACTCGCTCGAAAAACTGAAGGGCAAGACCTGGCGCCATCCGGAAAAACTGCGTGAAGGCTTCAGCGGCACCCTGGTGTTGCATGTGCCTCTGGACGAACTACATCGCGTGAAACCAAGCTTCGCAAAGAAAGGCCGCTGGTTGAGCTTTCACTTGCAGCGACTGGAGAACGCGGTTGCGGTTGAGCAGGTAAATGCAGTTACAGGATCCTACGTCAGCCTCGGCGGCTCGAATGAGTCGGCCCCACCACTGAGCTTCATGTTGACGGGCATCACTCTACAAGCCTGCCCGATTCCTGAACTGGCACAACTGATTGGCCTGCAAGCACTCAAGCGACAGATACTCGAGGTGCTTTGGGCTGAATCACCTCCGCCCGCCGTCACCTCACGTAACGTGGTCGTCTACGACATTGGCCAGGGCAGCGCTACCGCGCTCGTGGATGACATAGGTCACCCTGTCATCTTTTTCGATCTTGGCTGGCCGACTTCGGCCAACGCCGGAACAAGACCCACCAATCCCCCGGCGCTGTTCAGTCCCGAACGGTGCCAAGCGTGCAACCGCTCTGCGGATAGAGCACCCGTTATTCTGTCCCATTGGGATTTTGACCACTGGGCCTACGCGATCGAAAACGAGACATACGACTATCAAAGCGATGCCGCGCGCATCACATTCAAGTCTGAGGCCATAAATCGTCCATGGATTCTGCCTAGACCGCCCAGGATCGGGAACAGCACGGGCTTGGGTCCATCCCACATGCGCCTGCTGACCGAATTGCCGTTTCGTCTGTTGTGGCCCACTAGGTTGCGTAGCGTCAGTTTCTGGGGGGGGACGTTGACCAGGACCGATCCGAAGGTAAAGCCGCACGACCGAAACGAGCAAGGATTGGCCTGGTTCGTCGGTCATCCCGGTAGTGCCGCAGCCGTTCTCCTACCCGGCGATGCCTCTTATATGCGAATCAGGCTCCCCCCGGGGGGCGCCAGTATCACCAGCCTCCTCGCCTCACATCATGGGGGCCGCGTAACTGGCATCCACACTCACTTGCCCAGTCTAGAGCCCCGGCAGAAGCTGGTGATATCGGTAGGTAGCGGCAATGCTCACCGTCACCCGAGCTGCACAATTCTACGCAGCTATTCCCGTGCTGGCTGGAGGACTAGCCTGCTCACGCAAACAAGGCTTGCCGCTCCAGGCACTACCGCGCGCAGTGGATCGGCGCTGCTACAACTTAATCCACTTAAAAAACCGACGTTCAATTGCGCGTGCCTGCGCTCAGGTAATCTGGTGCCGACCCAGTAGAAGGCCGGTTTCAGGAAGTAAAAAACTGTTCAGGGTTTGCTCTAATGAGTTGGAAGAAATATCAGGAAGATGCCGCTGAGATTTTTCGCAGCATTGGCTGGAGCGCCAAAGTAGAAGCCCCTGTCACGGGCATCCGGGGAACCCACAAGGTCGATGTACTGGTGAGTTTCAAGCACCACGATATCGACTGCATGTGGGTCGTGGAATGCAAGCACTGGAACTCCGCCGTACCCAAGGAAAAGGTACTGGCACTCAAGGCCATCGTTGACGATTTGGGCGCAGACAAAGGCATCCTGATTTCCAAAAAAGGATTTCAGTCAGGGGCAATACAGCAAGCCTACAAAACCAATATCCATCTGACCTCGCTGGACACGCTCAAGCATGATGTGCAGGAAGAGGTCATGGCTCTCAGGGTCCGATCTGTGGAAAAACAGATCATTGCACTGGACGCCGCGTACAAGAGGCTGACCGCCCCGTCGCTCAACGCCCCTTTTGCCTTCCTGGAACACGGAATCCAAGGAATGGATGGACAAAAAGCGATGGTGTTCGCGTGGTTGCTCGATACAGTTCGCAAGGACATGGAGACGTACGCACCCGATACACCGCTCAAAGTCTATCGGTGTGATGAAACGACTGCGTTCGACATGAGCCGTGTGATTGAGTCGCACGAGACCGATGACCAGATTGAATATCTGTCGAACATCGAGCTGATCATGAAAATCACCAGGGGTTGGCTTCTCGAGAAAAACGTTCCGTTTCCTTGAGCGCGTGAACGCAGTGCCTGCCAATTGCCCAAAAAAAAAAGGGGCTAATGATAGCCCCCTTTTCAAGCACACCGCATTACGCAGTAATGCAGTAATGCAGCATCCACTCACTGAATCGCCCCTGGTTTCCTAGACACTCTCCAAGCTCAGGAAATAGCGTTTCTCATACTCTACTGGAGACAGCTGCATAGCACTGCTGTGTCGACGCTTGGGGTTATAGAACATCTCGATGTAATCGAAAATATCACTTCGGGCTTCGTCACGCGTTGCGTAGATCTTCCGTCGGATTCGCTCCCGTTTCAAAAGCTGGAAAAAGCTCTCGGCTACGGCATTGTCGTGGCAGTTTCCCCGTCGGCTCATGCTACTGATCACATTGTTGGCTTTCAGGAAGCTTTGCCAATCTGAGCTACTGAACTGACTGCCTTGGTCTGAGTGAATCATCACTTGCTGCTGTGGCTTGCGTCGCCACACGGCCATCAGCATGGCGTCGATGGCTAGGTCGCTGCTCATCCTGGGCTTCATTGACCAACCAATGACTTGGCGAGAGAACAGATCCAGCACTACCGCCAGATACAGCCACCCTTCGTAGGTGCGGATGTAGGTGATATCGGTCACCCAGACCTTATTCGGCTCACTGACCTTGAACTGCCTGGCCAGATGGTTGGGCGATGCCGCTTTTGGTTTTCCGCCATAAAACCCAGGACGACGGCGATAGCCCGTTTGCGAACGCAGCCCCTCTGCCTGCATCAAGCGACCGACTCGATTTCGCCCACAGATCTCTCCTAGCTCTCGCAGGTCATCGTGAATCTTGCGATAGCCATACACGCCGCCGCTTTCTAACCAGGCCTGCTTGATCAAGCCAAGCAGGCGCTGATCTTCTTTGGCTCGGGCAGATTGAGGCTCGGCCAACCAAGCGTAGTAGCCGCTGGGATGCACCTTGAGGGTTTGGCAAAGGCGACGCACTGGGTAATCCGTCGAGTGCTTGTTGATGAAGGCGTACTTCAGCCGCACTCCTTGGCAAAGTATGCGGCGGCCTTCTTTAAGATGTCTCGCTCTTCTGTCACCCGCTTGAGTTCAGCGCGCAGCTTGCGCAGTTCAGCCTGCTGATCATTGTCTTGCTGACGCTGCTCTTGGGGCTTGCTGTAAACCTTGATCCAGACGTAAAGGCTGTGCACGGACATGCCCAGGCGCTGGGCGACCTCGGCGACAGGTTTGCCTTTTTCGGTCACTTGCTTGACCGCTTCGATCTTGAATTCTTCGGGGTAACGCTGACGACTCATGGCACCTCCTATTTGGGCCTCATTATGAGGCTTGGAGGTGTCTACGAAACCAGGGGCGATTCAACTTGCCAGCGGCGACCATCCTCTTCGCCCCCCTAGCCGCTCGCGAGCCTCTGCTAGAGTGATCCCCCCTAAGCCATAACGACCGAAGGTGATGGTCTCCTGCCGGCCGTTGATGGAGTAGTTGTAGCGAAAGGAGATTGAGCCGGCTGGGGTGACGGCCACGTATAAGCCGTCACGATCACTCACCTTGTAGAGCTTGTCCTGGGACTTGAGATTTCGAAGCTTGGTATCGGTGAGCATGGCTTCCACTATTTCCATGAAAAAATACCATGCTCTGAAAAGCGCGGAAAAATGAGGTCTATCCCCAGTAAAACTGGGCCTTTAGGCCAACTCGATACCATGCCAACACTGAGGCAAAGGACATGGTATTGAGCGTCATGCATGGCATTAGATACAGTCAATACCCCGTACCATGCCACACAAACACCGTGCTTGGCGATGCAGAACGCTACCCGAATTTGCCAGACCCAAAAAGCCAAAAGCCCGCAATTACGCGGGCTTCAGGGCATTTTTTGCTAGATCGTGCCTGGCAGTGCCGGACGCGGGATCATTCCCACTCGATCGTCGCCGGCGGCTTGCTCGACACGTCGTAGGTCACCCGCGAGATACCTTCGATCTCGTTGATGATACGACCGCTCACAGTCTCCAGCAGCTCGTACGGCAGGTGCGCCCAGCGTGCGGTCATGAAGTCCACGGTCTCGACGGCGCGCAGCGCGACGACCCAGGCGTAGCGACGGCCATCGCCGACCACACCGACCGATTTCACCGGCTGGAACACCACGAATGCCTGGCTGGTCTTGTGGTACCAGTCGGCCTTGCGCAGTTCTTCGATGAAGATGTGGTCGGCACGACGCAGGATGTCGGCGTACTCTTTCTTCACTTCACCGAGGATGCGCACGCCCAGGCCCGGGCCCGGGAACGGGTGGCGGTAGACCATGTCGTACGGCAGGCCCAGCTCCAGGCCGATCTTGCGCACTTCGTCCTTGAACAGTTCACGCAGCGGCTCGACCAGCTTGAGGTTCATTTCCTCCGGCAGGCCACCGACGTTGTGGTGCGACTTGATCACGTGGGCCTTGCCGCTCTTGGCGCCAGCCGACTCGATCACGTCGGGATAGATGGTGCCCTGGGCGAGGAACTGGATGTTTTCCAGTTTGCTGGCTTCGGCATCGAACACGTCGATGAAGGTACGGCCGATGATCTTGCGCTTCTTCTCCGGGTCGGCCTCACCGGCCAGGTTGTCGAGGAACTGCTGCTCCGCATCGGCACGGATCACCTTGACGCCCATGTTCTCCTTGAACATGGCCATCACCTGGTCGCCTTCGTGCAGGCGCAGCAGGCCGTTGTCGACGAATACGCAGGTCAGCTGGTCGCCGATGGCGCGGTGCAGCAGCGCGGCAACCACCGAGCTGTCGACGCCGCCAGACAGGCCCAGCAGGACGTTGGCCGAACCGACTTGCTCACGCACCTGGGCGATGGCGTCTTCGACGATGTTGGATGGGGTCCACAGGGCTTCGCAGCCGCAGATGTCCTGGATGAAGCGCGAGAGGATGCGACCACCCTGCTTGGTGTGGGTCACTTCCGGGTGAAACTGCACGCCGTAGTAGCCGCGGGCATCGTCGAACATGCCGGCGATCGGGCAGCTCGGGGTGCTGGCCAGCACGTGGAAGTCGCCCGGCATCTGGGTGACCTTGTCGCCGTGGCTCATCCACACGTCCAGGCCCAGTACGCCGTCAGCGTCGACATGATCTTCGATGCCGTCGAGCAGGCGGCTCTTGCCGACCACGTCGACGCGGGCGTAACCGAACTCGCGCAGCTCGGAACCTTCGACCTTGCCGCCCAGTTGCTCGGCCATGGTCTGCATGCCGTAGCAGATGCCCAGCAGCGGTACGTTCAGGTCGAACACCGCCTGCGGTGCACGCGGGCTGTTGGCTTCGTGGACCGACTCGGGGCCACCGGCCAGGATGATGCCGCGCGGGTTGAAGGCGCGGATCGCTTCATCGTCCATGTCGAACGGGTGCAGTTCGCAGTAGACACCGATCTCGCGCACGCGGCGGGCGATCAGCTGGGTGTACTGGGAACCGAAATCGAGGATCAGGATTCGGTGAGCGTGAATGTCGAGGGCCATGACTCAATCTCGTCAGTGGAAATCGGAAACGACGCGGGGCTGTTCGTGACAGCCCCGCTCTCGGTTGTTGCTGAAGCCTCAGCCTACGCGGTAGTTAGGGGCTTCCTTGGTGATCTGCACGTCGTGCACGTGGGACTCGGCCATGCCGGCACCGGTGATGCGCACGAACTCCGGCTTGGTGCGCATCTCTTCGATGGTCGCGCTGCCGGTGTAGCCCATGGAGGAACGCAGCCCGCCCATCAGCTGGTGGATGATCGCAGCCAGGGCACCCTTGTAAGGGACGCGGCCTTCGATACCTTCCGGAACCAGCTTCTCGGCACCGGCCGAGGAGTCCTGGAAGTAACGGTCCGAAGAACCCTGCGCCTGTGCCATGGCACCCAGCGAGCCCATGCCACGGTATGCCTTGTACGAACGGCCCTGGAACAGCTCGACTTCACCCGGGGCTTCTTCGGTACCGGCGAACATCGAGCCCATCATCACGCACGAGGCGCCGGCGACGATGGCTTTGGACAGGTCACCGGAGAAACGGATACCGCCGTCGGCGATCAGTGGCACGCCAGTGCCTTCCAGTGCTGCGGCGACGTTGGCGATGGCGCTGATCTGCGGCACGCCGACACCGGCGACGATACGGGTGGTGCAGATCGAGCCCGGGCCGATGCCGACCTTGACCGCATCGGCGCCGGCTTCGGCCAGGGCCTTGGCGGCGGCGCCGGTGGCGATGTTGCCGCCGATCACCTGCACCTGCGGGTAGTTCTCCTTGACCCAGCGAACGCGGTCGATCACGCCTTTGGAGTGGCCGTGTGCGGTGTCGACCACCACCACGTCAACACCAGCGGCAACCAGTGCCGCGACACGCTCACCGGTGTCCTTGCCGGTGCCGACTGCAGCGCCGACGCGCAGGCGACCCTGGTCGTCCTTGCTGGCCAGTGGGTAGGCCTTGGCTTTTTCGATGTCCTTGACGGTCATCATGCCCTTGAGGGCGAACTTGTCGTCGACGATCAGGACTTTTTCCAGGCGGTGCTTGTGCAGCAGCTCGCGGACTTCGTTCTTGTCGGCGCCTTCGCGGACGGTGACCAGACGCTCCTTGGGAGTCATCACGTCGCGTACCTTGGCTTCCAGACGCGTCTCGAAACGCACGTCGCGGGAGGTGACGATACCGACCAGGTCACCGTTCTCCAGCACCGGAACACCAGAGATGTTGTTCAGGCGGGTCAGGTCGAACAGGTCGCGTACGGTGGCGTCGGCATCGATGGTGATCGGATCCTTGACCACGCCAGCCTCGAACTTCTTGACCTTGCGTACTTCGCCGGCCTGCTGTTCGATGGTCATGTTCTTGTGGATGATGCCGATGCCGCCTTCCTGAGCCATGGCGATGGCCAGGCGCGCTTCGGTCACGGTATCCATGGCGGCGGAAACCAGTGGAATGTTCAGCTCGATGCCACGGGTCAAACGGGTCTTGAGACTGACTTCATTGGGCAGTACCTCGGAGTAACCAGGTACAAGGAGGATATCGTCGAAGGTCAGGGCTTCTTGGCTGATACGCAGCATCGCGGGGGCTCCCGGGCGGGAAAAATGGAAGCGCGCCATTATACTCATCCATGGCGCGCCGCTCAATGCAAAAAAGGGGCCTTCGGTCCAGTTCCTGCCGCTCAGGCCACCTTCACCTGCACCACGGCGACCGGCTGATCCAGCCAGTCGGCGAAACTGTCGAGGAACGCCTGGGTAAACCCGGCCTCGCCCCAGTTGTTGAAGATGAACCCCAGGTTGGAAAAGGCACAGGGTTGCAGATACAGAAAGCCGTTGATGTCGTCCTCGAAGCCGCACAGCGGGCAGGTGAAGTTGTCGCTGACGCCCGGCATCCACTCTTCCAGGCTTTCGAACAGCGGCTCGCCCACCTCACGCCGACACTCAGGGCATCCCGCTTCCTCGCGAAAACCGTCGGTGGGGGTATAGATGCAGCGTTTGAGCATCACCTCCAGGCCGTTGACTGGCTCGCCGAAGGGCAGTTTCTCGGGATGCAGCGCCACCTTGCGCGCGCCTTGGGCCAGGGCGTGGCCCATGCGATTGCCGGTGCGCCCGCAGGTGCTCAGTTGCTCCTCGACGATCTTCTCGCGCACCAGCCAGCGCAGGATCGCCCGTGCGCGGGCCTCGTGAACCGGAACGGTGGACTGCTTGGGGACGATGATGCTCTGGGTGTTCATGAACGGGACGGGCCTGAGACTGCGGTAATCGCGTAAGTCTACGCCCTGCTCAGCCGCTCAGGTAGCGACCGATCAGCGCCACCCCGCTGGCCAGCACCAGCCAGGTGACCAGCCGCACGAAGGCTTCGCGGGACAGTTTCAGGCTCAGGCGCCTGCCGACCCAGAGCCCTGCGAACATCACCGGCAGCAAGCAGGCTGCCAGCATCAACAGGCTGGCGTCGGCATAGACCCCGGCAATCAGGAACAGCGACAGGCGCACCAGGGTGCTGCAACTGATCAGCGCGCTCTGGGTGGCGCGTACCTGCTCCTTCACCTCCAGCCGGGCGCTCAAGTAGATCGCATAGAGGAAGCCACCGCTGCCGAACAGCGCACCGAACAGCCCGCCAATCGTGCCCATCGGCACCGCCCACAGGCCAGACAGCCTGGCCGGCCGGACCTTCACCGCCAGGCTGTAGATGGCATAGGCGGTGACGAACAGGCCCATCAGCAACAGCAGCAGGTCGGATTTCAGGTGCAACAGGAACACCACGCCCAGGGTACAGCCCACTGCCATGCACGGCAGCAAACGCAGCAGTTCGCCGCGAACCACATCGCGGCGCGAAGGCAGCAGGTTGCCGAAGGCGGCGACGAAATCCAGCAGCACCAGCAGGGGGATGATCCGCGACAACGGCATGAAGTGGATCAGTACCGGGCCGGCGACCAGCGCGGTGCCGAAGCCGGCGATGCCGAAGACGACATAGGCGGCGGCGATGGCCAGCAGGATCGGGAGCCATTCCAGTGGGGTGGCGGGGAGAAGTTCGAGCATCGTGCCGGGTCCTGAGGCAGTCCTTTGGGGGTGGGCTGGAGCTTACAGGAATTGGCGGGGGCTCGAGAGGTGTGAGGGGGTTCAAGGGGCCTGGCTTGGATTCTGCGGCGCTCTTGAGATCGAGCGCCGCCCGCGCGGCGCTCGATCTCAAGATCCCCGAAAATCCCAAGCCAGGCCACAGACCGCCCAGATGCTATCTGCGCCCAACCCCTCTGCCCCTTGATACCCCCCACCCTCCCCTTATCATGCCCGCCATGATCAGAGACCCTTTCGAACGACTCGGCCTGGACCGCGAAGTCCTCACCGTCAGCCAGCTCAACGGCCGCGCCCGTGTGCTGCTCGAAGACGTGTTCCGCAGTGTCTGGGTGGAAGGCGAGATATCCAACCTCGCCCGCCCGGCCTCCGGCCACCTGTACTTCACCCTCAAGGACAGCGGTGCCCAGATCCGCTGTGCATTGTTCCGGCAGAACGCTGCCAGGGTGCGCCAGGCCCTGCGTGACGGCCTGGCGGTCAAGGTACGCGGTAAGGTCTCGCTGTTCGAGGGGCGCGGCGATTACCAGTTGATCGTCGATACCGTCGAGCCCGCCGGTGACGGCGCCTTGCGCCTGGCCTTCGAGGCGCTGAAGGAAAAGCTCGGCAACGAAGGGCTGTTCAGTGCCGAACGCAAGCAGCCGCTGCCGGCTCACCCGCGCCGCATCGGCATCGTCACCTCGCCAAGCGGCGCGGTGATCCGCGACATCATCAGCGTCTTTGCCCGCCGTGCACCGCAAGTCGAGCTGAACCTGGTCCCCACGGCAGTACAAGGACGCGAAGCCATCGGCCAGATCGTCCGCGCCTTGCAACTGGCCGACAGCCTTGGTTTCGATGCACTGATCCTGGCCCGTGGCGGCGGCTCGCTGGAAGACCTCTGGTGCTTCAACGAAGAAGCCGTCGCACGTGCCATCGCCGCCTGCGTGACCCCCATCGTCAGTGCGGTGGGCCATGAGACCGACGTGTCGATCAGCGACTTCGTCGCCGACGTGCGCGCCCCAACCCCTTCGGCGGCCGCCGAATTGCTCGCACCTGACAACAGCGGCCTGCAGCAACGCCTCGACAGCCTGCAGCGGCGCCTGTTACTGCGCATGCAGCACCGCCTGAGCCACGATCGCCTGCGCCTGGAAGGCCTGGCCCGTCGCCTGCGTCACCCCGGCGAACGCCTGCGCCAGCAGGCCCAGCGCCTGGATGACCTGGACATGCGCTTGCGCCGCGCTTTCATGCTCGACATGAGCCAGCGCCAGCAGCGCCTGGGCCGCCTCGACACGCGCCTGGCCGCGCAGCATCCCGGGCGCACCCTCAAGCTGCTCGGACAGCGCCTGGACAGCCTCGCCGAGCGCCTGCCGCGGGCCATGCGCGAAACGCTCAAGGACCGCCGCCAGCGCTTCCAGGCGCAATTGCAGACGCTGCAGGTGGTCAGCCCGCTGGCCACCCTGGCCCGCGGCTACAGCATCCTGCTCGACGAACGCGGCCAGGCCATCCGCAGCGCCGCCCAGACCCGCAACGGCCAGCGCCTGACCGCGCGCCTGAACGAAGGCGATCTGCAGGTTCGGGTCGAAGACAACCACCAGACTCCGGTCACCCTCTCTCTACTGGACTGACACATGCCCCGTCTGCTTGCCCCCCTGCTCGCACTCTGCGCCCTGCTGCTGGCCAGCACGGCCCAGGCCAGCTACATCACCCGCACCCTCAACAAGCCAGTCCCCGGTGGCGTGGCGGTGGTCGACCTCGGCCCCGCCGCCAGTGCACCGAGCGCGCACTTCGACGGCAAGCCGGTGCTGGTGGTCAAGGAACAGGACACCTGGCTGGCCATCGTCGGTATCCCGCTGACGCAGAAACCCGGCACAGCCACCCTCACCCAGGGCGCACGCTCCCTGCCCTTCAGCGTGGGCAGCAAGAAATACCCCGAGCAGCACATCACGCTGAAGAACAAGCGCCAGGTCAATCCCGAGCCGGATGACCTCAAGCGCATCGACCGCGAGCTGGCCGAGCAGGTCAAGGCATACCGCAGCTTCAGCCCGGGCATGCCGAGCAACCTGATCCTCGACAAACCGGTCAACGGCCCCCTGTCGAGCAAGTTCGGCGTGCGCCGCTTCTTCAATGGCGAGGAGCGCAACCCCCACGCCGGGCTGGACTTCGCCGTGCCCGCCGGCACCCCGATCAAGACCCCGGCCAACGGCAAGGTGATCCTGGTTGGCGACTACTTCTTCAATGGCCGCACGGTGTTCGTCGACCATGGCCAGGGCTTCATCAGCATGTTCTGCCACATGTCCAAGGTCGATGTGCAACCGGGGCAGGTGCTGCGCCGCGGCGACGTGGTCGGCAAGGTCGGCTCCACGGGCCGGGCAACCGGGCCGCACATGCACTGGAACGTCAGCCTGAACGATGCTCGAGTGGACCCGGCGATCTTCATCGGAGCGTTCCAGCCCTGAGATCGGTGACAAGCCCGCTCACACCGGGGATTTCCTGTGGGAGCGGGCTTGTCCCGCGATGGCCGCGCCGCAGTCGCATCACCTTGCGCAGCAACAAACCTCGGCACAATAAAAAATCAATAACAATCAAACGACAGCCATAAAATCTCACCCATAAGCTTTTTTTAAGCATTCCTCTCAATTTTTTTCGAACACTTGCCATCTCCCACTCTCACTGGTTAGGGTTGAGAGCATGAAAACCTCGATCACCCTCATTCTGCTCCGCCAACACCGCAGCCTTTGCCTGGTCAGTGCACGACTACCTGGGTGAACCGCGTCGCCTCGCCTCTTCATCTCGTTATCGCTTGGCAGGCCCGATCAGGCCGCACATTAAAGGATTGCTCCAAATGACCATGCTCAAAGACCCGTCGAAGAAATACCGCGCCTTCCCGACCATCGACCTGCCAGACCGTACCTGGCCGTCGAAGGCCATCACCCAGGCGCCAATCTGGTGCAGCTCCGACCTGCGTGACGGGAACCAGTCGCTGATCGAGCCGATGGACGCCGAGAAGAAGCTGCGTTTCTGGAAAACCCTGGTGCAGGTTGGCGTGAAAGAGATCGAGGCGTCGTTCCCGTCTGCCTCGCAGACTGACTTCGACTTCGTACGCACCCTGATCGAAGACGGCCACATCCCGGACGACACCACCATCCAGGTACTGACCCAGGCCCGTGAAGACTTGATCGCCCGCACCTTCGAGTCCCTGCGTGGCGCGAAGAAGGCCATCGTCCACCTGTACAACGCCACCTGCCCGGCGTTCCGCCGCATCGTCTTCAACCAGGACAAGCAAGGCGTGAAGGACATCGCGGTGAACGCAGCCAAGCTGTTCGTCAAGTACGCCGCCCAGCAGCCGGAAACGCACTGGACCTTCCAGTACTCGCCGGAAACCTTCAGCGCCACGGAGCTGGAGTTCGCCAAGGAAGTGTGCGACGCGGTGATCGAGGTGTGGAATCCGACCCCCGAGCACAAGATCATTCTCAACCTGCCGGCCACCGTGGAAGTCGCCACGCCAAACGTCTACGCCGACCAGATCGAATGGTTCTGCCGCAACGTCAGCCGCCGTGACAGCGTGATCATCAGCCTGCACACCCACAACGACCGCGGCACCGGCATCGCCGCCACCGAGCTGGGCCTGATGGCTGGCGCCGACCGCGCCGAAGGCTGCCTGTTCGGCAACGGCGAGCGTACCGGCAACGTCGACCTGGTCACGCTCGCGCTGAACCTCTACACCCAGGGTATCGACCCACAACTGGACTTCTCCGACATCGACGGCGTGCGCAAGGTCGTCGAAGAGTGCAACCAGTTGCCGGTGCACCCACGTCATCCGTATGTCGGTGATCTGGTGCATACCGCCTTCTCCGGCTCGCACCAGGACGCCATCCGCAAGGGCTTCGCCAAGCAGCAGGACGGCGAGCTGTGGGAAGTGCCGTACCTGCCGATCGACCCGGCCGACATCGGCCGCAGCTACGAGGCGGTCATCCGCGTCAACAGCCAGTCCGGCAAGGGCGGTATCACCTACCTGCTCGAACAGGAATACGGCATCAGCCTGCCGCGCCGCATGCAGATCGAATTCAGCCAGGTGGTCCAGGGCGAGACCGACCGTCTCGGCCTGGAAATGACAGCCCAGCAGATCTACAGCCTGTTGCACAAAGAGTACCTGCAGGCCAACGCCCCTTATGCACTGGTCAGCCATCGCCTGCAGGAAGAGAACGGCAACAGTGCCGTGGAAGTGGAAGTCGCCGGTGAAGGCGAGACCACCCTGCACTGGCGCGGCAAGGGCAACGGCGCCCTCGAAGCCCTGGTAGCCGGGCTGCCGATTGCAGTCGAGATCATGGACTACAACGAGCACGCCATCGGTGCAGGCACCAATGCCAAGGCCGCGGCCTACATCGAACTGCGCGTGGCCGGCGGTCGTCCGGTGCATGGCGTGGGTATCGATGAGAACATCACCACCGCAAGCTTCAAGGCGCTGTTCAGTGCATTGAACCGCTCGCTGAGCCAGCAGGCCGCCAAGGCGGCGTAACGGCACGCGCAGCACACGGAGCCCGCATCGGTCGATGCGGGCTTTTTCATTTCATGGCGGGCCATGATGGAGGCAAAACCTGCACATAAAAAAAAGGGGCGCCGACCAAGCGCCCCACAAGCCGTACAGCACACAACGAAATTCGTATCAGTCCAGCAGCGCCATCGCCTCGGCGCTGCAGGCTTCGATCCGCGCCCAGTCACCGTTCTTGATCCAGCTGCTATCCAGCATCCAGGTCCCGCCTACGCACATCACATTCGGCAATGCCATGTAGTTGCGCGCGTTGGCCGGGTTCACCCCGCCGGTCGGGCAGAAGCGGATATCGCCGAACGGGCCGCCGTAGGCCTTGATCGCCGCCACGCCGCCAACGATCTCGGCAGGGAACAGCTTGAAGCGACGATAGCCCAGCGCGTAGCCCGCCATGATTTCCGACGGCGTGCTGATGCCCGGCAGCAGCGGAATATCACTCTGCACACCAGCCTCGAGCACTTCGCGGGTAATCCCCGGCGTCACCACGAACTGCGCCCCCGCCGCTTCCACGGCCGCGAACATCGCAGGATCGAGCACGGTGCCGGCACCGATGCACAGTTCAGGACGCTGCTCACGCAGCACCTGGATGGCCTTGAGACCGTGCTGCGAACGCAGGGTCACCTCCAGGGTACGGATGCCACCGGCTGCCAGGGCATCGGCCAAGGGCAGGATGTCTTCCTCGCGGGCGATGGTGATCACCGGCAGGATGCGCGCCTTGCCGCAGATCTCATCGATCCGGGCGGCTTTCTCGGCCATCGAGAGCAGAGGTTGTGGGCGTTCAAGCGTGGTCATGACAGTGGATCCTTGGCTCATGGGCACCAGTAGATGTCCAGGGGGTCGTGAAGAAAGGCGCGAATGGGCATTTGCGTGAGGTCGTCGCCAGCCAGAGCGGCGCGCAGGGTAGCGAGTTTGCCTGCCCCCTGCACGGACAGTGCGACGAAAGCAGCGCTCGACAGCAGCGCGCGGGTCATCGACAGGCGTTGGTGCGGCACGCTCGGTGCCAGCAATGGCAGGCAGCGGCGCGCGCTCTCTGGATCGAGGCCCTCGACCAGGTTCGGGCTGTCCGGGAACAGCGATGCGGTATGGCCGTCGTCGCCCATGCCCAACACCAGCACGTCGATCGGCGGCAGGTCGGCAAGCACCTGGTCGGCCTTTTGCGCCGCCGCGTCGAGGTTGTCGGCGCGCTGGTACAGGCCCATGAACCGCGCCTTGGCCGCCTCGCCCTTGAGCAGGTGCCGGGCCAGCAGCCCGGCATTGCTGTCGGCATGCTCGACCGGCACCCAGCGCTCGTCGGCCAGCGACACGGTCACCTTCGACCAGTCGAGTTTTTCCAGGGCCAGTTGCTCGAGAAACGGGACCGGGCTACGCCCGCCAGACAGCACCACACAGGCCTGACCCTTGCTGGCGATGGCGGCGCGCAGGCGCTCGGCCACATCGCCGGCCAGCGTCGCGGCCAGGCGCTTGGCGTCTGTCAGCGCGTGAACCTTCGCGTTCGCCGGCAGTTGCAGTTCAGATATCGCCATACCAGGCTCTCCCATCGCGTGTAATCAGTGCAATCGAGCTCATGGGCCCCCAAGACCCGGCCGCATAAGGCTTGGGCGCGTCACCGGCGTTCTTCCAGCCGGCGATCAACTGGTCGCACCAGGTCCAGGCGTACTCGATCTCGTCCTTGCGCACGAACAGGTTCTGGTTGCCGCGCATCACTTCGAGCAGCAAACGCTCGTAGGCATCCGGAATCCGCGCGCTGCGCCAGGTGTCGGAAAAATTCAGTTGCAGTGGGCCGCTGCGCAGTTGCATGCCCTTGTCCAGCCCCTGCTCCTTGGTCATCACCCGCAGCGAGATACCTTCGTCGGGCTGCAGACGGATGATCAGCTTGTTGCCGATTTGCAAACGCTGCTCCGGGGCGAAGATATAGTGCGGCGTTTCCTTGAAGTGGATGACGATCTGCGACAGCTTCTGCGGCATGCGCTTGCCGGTACGCAGATAGAACGGCACGCCCGACCAACGCCAGTTGCGGATGTCGGCGCGCAGGGCGACGAAGGTTTCCGTGTCGCTCTGGGCGTTGGCGTTCTCTTCTTCCAGGTAGCCCGGCACCGGCGTGCCGTCGCTGTAGCCGGCGATGTACTGGCCGCGCACCACACGGGTGCTCAGCCCCTCGCCGGTGATCGGCGCCAGCGCCTTGAGCACCTTGACCTTCTCGTCGCGGATGCTGTCGGCCGACAGATCGCTGGGCGGGTCCATGGCGATCAGGCACAGCAGCTGCAGCAGGTGGTTCTGGATCATGTCGCGCAGTTGGCCAGCCTTGTCGAAGTAGCCCCAGCGCCCTTCGATGCCGACTTTCTCGGCAACGGTGATCTCCACGTGGGAGATGGAGTTCTGGTTCCACTGGGTTTCGAACAGGCTGTTGGCAAAGCGCAAGGCGATCAGGTTCTGTACCGTTTCCTTGCCCAGGTAGTGGTCGATGCGATAGACCCGGCTTTCGGGGAAGAAGCGCGCCACGGCGTCATTGACCCGACGCGACGACTCCAGGTCGTGCCCGATGGGTTTTTCCAGCACGACGCGGGTGCGCGATGCCAGGCCGGCCTTGTCGAGGTTTTCGCATATGGCCCCGTAGACCGCCGCCGCAGTGGCGAAATAGGCGATCAGTGGCTGCCCTTCACCGGCCTGCTCGGCCAGGGCCTGGTAGCCTTCGGGCTGGACAAAGTCCAGGTGCAGGTAGCTCAGGCGGTCGAGAAACCGTTGCAGGGCCTGGGGTTCGATATCGGCAGCCGGCACGAAGCGGCGCAACTGGGCTTCGATGTTCGCCAGGTGCTGCTCGGGGGTGCCAGCTTCGCGGGCCAGGGCCAGCAGCCGGGTGTCGGAATGCAGCAGGCCGGCGCGGTCCAGCTCGTAGAGGGCAGGAAACAGCTTGCGCAACGCCAGGTCGCCAAGGGCGCCAAAGAGGGCGAATGTGCAAGGTTCTACACTGATAGCAACCATGATGTTGGTTCTTTTATTAAAGTTGGCCTAGAAATACCGTTTTCGATGACAATTTTCAAGCGCGATGTAGTAAAAATAACAACATCTCGTACAGCGATTACAGACAAGTGGTATGACAATCCCACCATCAGTACGATAGACAACCGTGCAAAAAGCCGACTGTTCCCTCAGCCGGCCGTCTTTCCGACCCAAGGACATCCCATGGACCGTGTGCGAAACCTCCTGGAACAGATCCAGGGACGCCTCGACGAGCTGAACAAGGCCGAACGCAAAGTCGCCGAAGTCATCCTCCTCAACCCGCAGCAAGCCACCCGTTTCAGCATTGCCGCCCTGGCCCAGGCGGCCAAGGTCAGCGAACCGACTGTCAACCGCTTCTGCCGCTCGTTCGGCGTCAGCGGCTACCCCGAGCTCAAGCTGCAACTGGCGCAGAGCCTGGCCAGCGGCGCGGCCTACGTAAGCCGCGCGGTGGAAGCCGACGACGATCCTGCCGCCTACACCCAGAAGATCTTCGCCAGCGCCATCGCATCGCTCGACAGCGCCTGCCAGCAGATCGACCCGCAGCAGGTCAGCCGCGCCGTGGACATGATGATCCAGGCCCGGCAGATCCATTTCTTCGGCCTGGGCGCCTCGGCGCCGGTGGCCATGGACGCCCAGCACAAGTTCTTCCGCTTCAACCTGGCGGTGTCGGCACACCCCGACGTGCTGATGCAGCGCATGCTGGCATCGGTCGCGCACACCGGCGATCTGTTCGTGATCATTTCCTACACCGGGCGCACCCGCGAACTGGTCGAAGTGGCGAAACAGGCCAGGGAAAACGGCGCCTCGGTGCTGGGTATCACTGCCGCCGGTTCGCCCCTGGCCAAGGCCTGCAGCATGAGCCTGCACCTGCCGCTGCCGGAGGACACCGACATCTACATGCCGATGACCTCGCGGATCATCCAGTTGACGGTGCTCGATGTGCTGGCCACCGGCATGACCCTGCGCCGCGGCTCGGATTTCCAGCCACACCTGCGCAAGATCAAGGAAAGCCTCAACGCCAGCCGCTACCCCGCCGAAGACAGCTGACTCAACTGAGCCGATGCGCCTGCAGCCGCAACTGCGCGCGCTGCCCGGGCGCCAGGCTCAATCCTTCGCCGCTGCCACTGGCAGCCTCGACGCAGACGAACCCCTGGCTCTCGCGCCCGCTCACCCCCATCAATGGGCGATTGCCAGGGTGCCAGACCACCGTGTCGTCGCTGTCGCTGGTGTCGATGCACAGTTCGCGCGCCCAGGCCGAGTCATGCAACTGCACCTTCGGCGTGCCCGGGTAGACCTTCTGGCAACCCCCTTTGAGCGTGAGCACGCCATCTTCACGGCATGCCTGTCGGTTGAGGCGGTCGTAGCCGTCGATATCCTCCAGGCCCGACAAAGCGATCTGCGACACATCGCTGATGCGCCAGAACGCCAGCAATGCGTGGCTCAGCTGGCAGGGTTCGCTGTCCTGGTGCTCGGTGCACAGACGCAGTTCCATGCTCGAGCCCAGCCGGGCGTGCAAGTCGACCTGCCAGTCGCACAGGTCCAGACGCCACTTGAGCGTGACGCCCTCCTCGTCTTCGCGGCTGTCGAGCAGCTTCCAGTCCAGCAAGCGTCCCCAGCCATGAGCCGGCCACAGGTCCTCGCTGGGATGACGGCCATACCAGGGCCAGCACACCGGCACGCCGCCACGGATCGCACCGACCTGTGGCCATTGTTCGGCGCACCACAGCCAGGGTTTCTCGCCGGTCGGCTGAAAGTGCAGCAATTGTGCGCCCTGGCGGCTGAACACCGCCTGGCAGCATGGGTGATCGATGATCAGGACATCGCGCTGCTGGTGACGCTCCCACTCGAAAACCGGCCGTGGCCGTTGCGAAGTGAAAAAGCGATGGAGCGGATGTTCAGACATGTTCAGAAAGCTCTTGTTGTTTGAGATAGCGCTGTCTTTACCCAAGCCCGAGATCCACTGCAGAACAGTGGATCTCGGGGTGTGGGGGTGGATGGCGTAAATTTACAACAATTTTTCTTAGAATGACGACTGAATCTTCAAGCCTGCGACCAACGCGTTGTCGACATCGTCCACACCGCCCGGGCTCTTGATGTACTGCAGGTTCGGGCGCACGGTCAGCCAGTTGGTGACGTGGAAGCCGTAGTACAGCTCGGCGTTGTACTCGGTGCGCTGCAGTGGCACGAAGCCCGGATTGTCGTAGTCGTCGATACCGCTCTGGGCGTTGAGCAGTTCGGCGCGCTTCTTCACGTCGTCGTTGACGTGGATGCGCGCGATGCCGAAGCCGATATCATCCTTGGGCCGTGCATCGAACGCGCCCTTGTAGACCATCCCCACCTGCTGGTAGTTGTCCACCACGTTGGTGGCCTTGTCGTGCACGGTGAAGTTGGCGAACAGGCTCAGGCCGCGGTTGGCATCGCCGTTGTGCGCAGTGACCTGCTGCTGGGCCACGACCCACCAGCCATGCTTGCTCGAGTGCGACTTGAAGGCTTGGCCAGTCAACGCCTGCGGGTTGCCGTTGATGTCGTCGTAGACGTCGTCGGCCTTGGCGGTGCTGTAGTAGTAGCCCAGGCGGTATTCGCCCGGCAGGCCGTTGACCTTCGGCGACCAGACCATTTCCACCGGCAGGATCGCGCCCTTGGTCCCGCTGCCACTGAGCTTGAAGCCGTTGCCGGTCTCGAGGTTGGACGGGTTCTGCTCATAGGCACCGACCTGGACGAAGAACTCCGGCGTGATGTTGTACTTCACCCGCAGCGCCCACTGGCTGACCGGCCAGTTGTACCAGATGCCGCCCACCCAGTTGCCCACCTGCGAACCGCAGAACGCCAGGTTCTGGAAGTCGCAAGGGAAGCTGTTGAAGTCCTCGCCTTCCCCGAAGCGGCCGACCTTCACGTCCAGCGCGCCGTCGAAGTACTTCTGCTTGACCCACATCTGCGTCAGGCGCCAGGTCTGGCCACGGCCCCAGACTTCCTGCACCGAGCTGAACTGCCCGGCGCGCGGGTCGCTGATGCGGTCATTGGACAGGTTGCGTCCGCTACGCTCGGTGATCGCCAGCTTGAACTCCGCATCGTGCCAGCCAAGGATCTTCTGCAGGTCCAGGTGCGCGCCGAGGGCGAACTGATCGCTGTAGCGCGCGGTCTTGTCGTTGTTGTAGCCACCGTGCAGGTTACCGGCCACTTCACCCACGTAGTCGAGAGTGAAGTCGTAGCCTTTTTCCAACAGCTCGGTGCGAGCCCCACCCCAGTCGCCAGTCATCCATTTCGACTCGCTGGAGAAAGCCTCGGCAGCATGCGCGCCATTGCTGCCCACGAGGGCGAGCAGGGTCAGCGAGCCTAGTGCCTTGATACGCTTGCGATGGTCCATCCCTTGTTTCCTCTTTTCTTGTTATCGATGGTTTGCTGCTTCAACGTCCCTTGATACGTGTCACGTTGTCCTTGACTGGCGCGTCCGCTGCCGGCAGGTCCAGGCGCTCGCCGCTGCTCGCGTCGAACAGCAGGACTCGCGCCGGATCGAACTGCAGGTTCAGGCTGTCACCGACATTGCAGGCGACATCCGGCGCCAACCGGCAGCAGACCTTGGTCTGGTTGAGGGTGACGAACACCAGCAGGTCGGGCCCGGTGGGCTCCAGGACCTGCACTTCTGCACGCACCGCCGGCAAGCCGTTGCCTTCGGCGCTACCGAGTGCGATCTGCTCGGGGCGTACGCCGAGGATCACCTCACGGCCGTCCAGCGCTTCGCTGGCCGCGCCCAGGGGCAGTTCGCAGCGGGCCTGGCCGCTGTCGAGCAGGGCGAACAGGCGCCCGTCCTGCTTGCTGATGCGCACGGGGATGAAGTTCATCGGTGGCGAGCCGATGAAGCTGGCGACGAACAGGTTGGCCGGATCGTTGTAGATCTGCTGGGGCGTACCGAACTGCTGGATGATGCCGTCCTTCATCACCGCGACCTTGTCCCCCAGGGTCATGGCCTCGATCTGGTCGTGGGTCACGTACACCGTGGTGGTTTTCAGGCGCTGGTGCATCAGTTTCATTTCGGTGCGCATCTCGACCCGCAGCTTGGCGTCGAGGTTCGACAACGGCTCGTCGAACAGGTAGATCTTCGGCCTGCGCGCCAGGGCCCGGCCCATGGCCACGCGCTGCTGCTGGCCACCGGAGAGCTGGCCCGGCTTGCGATTGAGCAGGTGCTCGATCTGCAGCAGCTTGGCCACCCGCGCGACTTCCTCGTCGATCGCCGACTGCGGCATCTTGCGGATCTTCAGGCCGAACTCGATGTTCTCGCGCACGCTCATGGTCGGGTACAGCGCATAGGACTGGAACACCATGGCGATGTCACGGTCCTTCGGGCTCATGCCGGAGACGTCCTGGTCATCGATCAGGATCGCCCCGCCGGTGATGTTCTCAAGGCCGGCGATGCAGTTCATCAAGGTGGACTTGCCGCAGCCGGAAGGGCCGACCAGGATCAGGAACTCGCCGTCCTTGATCGCCAGCTGGATATCCTTGAGGGTGTCCGGCAAGCCGGTGCCGTAGGTCTTGTTTACATTGCGAAGTTCGAGCGTTGCCATGACTTACCCCTTGACTGCGCCGGCGGTCAGCCCACGCACGAAATACTTGCCTGCGACCACATAGACCAGCAGGGTTGGCAGTGCGGCGATCATTGCCGCGGCCATGTCGACGTTGTATTCCTTGGCACCGGTGCTGGTGTTGACCAGGTTGTTCAGGGCCACGGTGATCGGTTGCGAATCGCCGCTGGAGAACACCACGCCGAACAGGAAGTCGTTCCAGATCTGGGTGAACTGCCAGATCAGGCAGACCATGATGATCGGCGTCGACATCGGCAGGATGATGCGGCGGAAGATGGTGAAGAACCCGGCACCATCCAGGCGTGCAGCCTTGACCAGCGCCTCGGGAATGCTCACGTAGTAATTGCGGAAGAACAGCGTGGTGAAGGCCAGGCCATAGACCACGTGCACCAGCACCAGCCCCGAGGTGGTGCTGGCCAGGCCCAGCTTGCCGAGGGTGAACGAGGCTGGCAGCAGCACGGTCTGGAATGGCAGGAAGCAGCCGAACAGCAGCAGGCCGAAGAACAGTTGCGAGCCACGGAAGCGCCACATCGACAGCACGTAGCCGTTCAGGGCGCCGATGGCCGTGGAGATCAGCACCGCCGGAACGGTGATCAGGATCGAGTTCCAGAAATACCCACTGACCGTGCCCCAGGCCTTGACCCAGCCAATCGCGGTGAACAGCTCCGGCCAGCTCAAGAGGTTGCCGGTGCTAATGTCTTCCGGGGTTTTGAAGCTGGTCAGCAGCATCACCACCAGCGGCACCAGGTAGAGCAGCACCGCCAGCAGCAGCACGGCGTGGATGGCGATGCGACCCAGGCTGAGGGCCGGCTTGTCGAGATTAGTGGTCATTGCGTTTGGTCCTCAGCTCGGAATACAGGTAGGGCACGAGGATCGCGAGGATCGCGCCGAGCATCAGGATCGCGCTGGCCGAGCCCATGCCCATCTGCCCGCGGCTGAAGGTGAACGAGTACATGAACATCGCGGGCAGGTCCGAGGAATAGCCAGGACCACCGGCGGTCATCGCGGCCACCAGGTCGAAGCTCTTGATGGCGATGTGCGAGAGGATCATCAGCGAGCTGAAGAACACCGGGCGCAGGCTCGGCAGCACCACGGTCCAGTAGATGCGCGGCATGCTCGCACCGTCGATCTGCGCAGCACGGATGATCGACTGGTCGACGCCGCGCAGCCCGGCAAGGAACATGGCCATGATGAAACCCGAGGCCTGCCATACCGCGGCGATCACCAGGCAATAGACGACCCGGTCAGGGTCGATCAGCCAGTCCAGGCGAAAGCCCTCCCAGCCCCAGTCGCGCAGCAGCTTGTCCAGGCCCATGCCCGGGTTGAGCAGCCACTTCCAGGCGGTGCCGGT
Source organism: Pseudomonas wayambapalatensis (assembly GCA_014268975.2). GTDB lineage: Bacteria > Pseudomonadota > Gammaproteobacteria > Pseudomonadales > Pseudomonadaceae > Aquipseudomonas > Aquipseudomonas wayambapalatensis. The sequence goes on from CP077096.1 coordinate 4,643,346, forward strand.
CACGATCATCGACAGTGCCATGGGGTACAGGTAGATGGTGCGGATCACCCCTTCGCGGCGGATACGCTGGTCGAGGAACACCGCCAGCAGCACGCCGATCACCAGGGTGATGCCGATGAACATTCCGCCGAAGACCAGCAGGTTCTTGCTCGCCACCCACCAGCGGTCGTTGTCGAACAGCCGCGCGTACTGGGCCAGGCCCGCCCACTTGTAGGTGGGCAGGAAGGTCGAGGTGGTGAACGACAGGACGAAGGTCCACAGGATGTAGCCGTAGAAGCCCACCAGCACGATGAACATGCTCGGCGCCAGTACCAGTTTCGGTAACCAGCGCTGGAGCGCGTCCAGGGGTGAGGCCCGCAGTTGGGCGGTGGTCGTAGTCATGATTTCAGATACCGGAACGAGGGCGGTGCTGCGCACCGCATCGCGGGACAAGCCCGCTCCCACAAAGATCTGGCCCACCCACAGGTTCAGCGCATGGCGCCAAACCTGTGGGAGCGGGCTTGTCCCGCGATTGGGCCGTTATTGGGCGGCCTTGACCGCTGCGTTGAGCTTCTTCGCCGCATCGGCCGGATCGGCCTTCGGGTCGTTGATGTAGTTGGTCACCACATCGAAGAACGCCCCCTGCACGGCAAGCGTGGTCGCCATGTTGTGCGCCATGCTCGGCTGCAGGCCACCCGACTTGGCGTCCGCCAGGAAGTCCTTGGCAGCGGTCTGGGCGCAACTGTCGAAGCCATACTTGCTCATGTCGGCCAGCATGTCGTTGCGCACCGGGATCGAGCCCTTGTTAATGCTGAAGGTCTTCTGGAAGTCTTCACCCAGCACACGCTTGGCAATGTCCTGCTGGCCTGCAGTGGTGCCTTCGTTCTTCTGCTTGAACACCGCCAGCGAGTCGATGTTGTACAGGAAGCCTTTGTCAGTGCCGGGGAAGGGTACGCACTGGTAGTCCTTGCCGGCGGTCTTCTTGGCCAGGGTCCACTCGCTCTTGGCCCAGTCGCCCATGATCTGCATGCCGGCCTTGCCGTTGATGACCTTCGCGGCCTCGAGGTTCCAGTCCTGGCCCTTGCCGTCAGGGTCCATGTAGGTGGCGACCTTCTTCAGCTCGGTCAGGGCCTTGACCATCTCCGGGCCGGTCAGGGCTTTTTCGTCGAGGTCGACCAGGGCCTTCTTGTAGCCCTCCACCCCCATCACCGCCAGCACCACGTTCTCGAACACGGTGCTGTCCTGCCATGGCTGGCCACCGTGGGCCAGGGGAATGAAGCCTGCGGCCTTGAGCTTGTCGGCTGCGGCATAGAATTCGTCGAGGGTGGTCGGCGCCTTGTCGATGCCGGCCTTCTTGAACACCTCAGGGTTGATCCACAGCCAGTTGATGCGGTGGATGTTCACCGGCACGGCGACGTAGTCACCTTCGTACTTGACGGTGTCGGCGACCTTCTTGTCGAGCAGGCTGTCCCACTTCTCCTGCTTGGCGACGTCCTTGAGCACATCGCTGTCGAGCAGGCCGGTGGCCGCCCAGTCCTGGATGTCCGGGCCCTTGATCTGGGCAACGCCGGGCGGGTTGCCGGCGACGGCGCGGCTCTTGAGCACGGTCATCGCGGTGGAACCACCGCCACCGGCAACAGCGCCGTCCTTCCAGGTGAAGCCGTCTTTCTCGACCTGGGCCTTGAGGACATCAACGGCAGCTTTCTCGCCACCGGAGGTCCACCAGTGCACCACCTCGACGCTGCCTTTGGATTCGGCGGCGAAGGCGCTGAGGGGCATGAGCGAGGCGAGGGAAATAGCGGCGGCGAGGCGCAGAGTGGAATTCATCGGTATACCTTTCTTGTTGTTATGCGGTGCAAGTCGTTCGCTTGCGTTGCATGAAGTCTAATGAGCGCGCAGACCAGGGCAGGTAACGAAGCGATGCGCGAATGTCATCACTTGGTTACATTGCCCAGGGCCAGCGCAGTGGCCAGGCTTGGTGCCAACGGCAGGCGCGGCAGGAGCACCGCCTGGTAGGCGTGGTAGAGATCGGGCTTACCGCCCCAGATGCTTGCGCCAGGGCGGTTCTGCGGGTCCAGCTCATGGTGCCAGCTGCCGTGGACGCGATCGATGAAATGGCTGTCGATGAAGTCCCAGAAGCGCCGGTACCACTGCTCGTATTCACCTTCCCCGGTACGACGCAACAACGCTGCAGCCGTCGCACAGGCTTCGGCGTGGGTCCAGTGCAGGCGCGCCCGGACCACTGGCCGGTTCTGCCAGTCGAGGGTGTAGACGATGCCCGGCGCGCCATCAGCGTGCCAGGCGTGACGACAGGCATTGGCGAACAGCCCGCGCGCGTCGCTCAGCAACCACTGCGGGGCGGGCAGGCCGGCACGCTGGCGCGCGGCCTCCAAGTGCAGGACCAAGCGTGCCCACTCGAAGGCATGACCGGGCGTGGTGCCGTAGGGGCGAAAGCCGTCGGTGGGGTTGTCGTGGTTGTACTCGGGCAGCGCCTGCCAGTTGACGTCGAAATGCTCAATGACAGCGAAGTCATTGCCAGCGGCATAGGTGTGGATGATCCGTTCGACGATACGCAGGGCACGGTCCAGCCAGTGCGTGTGGCCAGTGACATCGGCCAGGGCGAGGAAAGCCTCGGTGGCGTGCATGTTGCTGTTGGCGCCACGGTAGGCTTCCGGCTGCGTCCAGTCACGGGCGAAGGACTCGCGCAGGGCGCCCTCCTCCTCGCTCCAGAAGCGCGTCTCGATGATCGCGATGGCCGCGCCGAGCAACTGCTCGGCGCCTGGTGCACCGGCGACTGTCGCAGAACTGGCGGCCAAGGCGACGAAGGCATGCAGGTAGGCGGTCTTGCCGGTGTCGCCCTCACCGTCGGCGCGGGCGAACCAGCCATCATCCCGCGCATCGCGCAACGGCCCTGCGAGCAGTGCTGCGACGCCGTGCTCCACCAGCGGCAGGCAACCAGGAATGCCCTGCACATGCGCCATGGCGAAGCAGTGGGTCATGCGCGCAGTGTGCAGGGTTTCGGCGATCGCCCTGTCGGGCAGCAGGCCATGGGCATCGAGGCTGCCGAAGCCGCCTGGCAGGCGCGAGGCCTTGGCGAAGGTCACCAGGCGCTGGCCCTCGGCGACCAGCCAGGCGTTGTGAACCGGGGAGTCGAGCCAACTGCAGAAAGGGAAATCAACGCTGTCCATCACCTGCTCAATCCTTGCCAGGGACAGGCCGGGTGCCTGTCGTCAGCGAATTCTAGCCAGCCGTCCCGGCGGGCATGTCACGAAGGCCTGCCTGAATGTCACCATCCTGTGACACTTGCAGTGGCCTCATCGCGGGACAAGCCCCACAGGGCCCCGCTGGTTTCGAAATCAGCGGGGCCCTGTGGGAGCGGGCTTGTCCCGCGATAGGGCTGGCCCAATCAATCGATATTCCGGGGCAGGAACAAGGTCACCCGCAACCCACCCTCACGCAGGTTCAACAAACTCACCTCCCCGCCATGGCTGTGGGCGATGTTACGCGCGATCCCCAGCCCCAGCCCATACCCCTGCTGCTGCCCCGCCAGGCGGAAATGCGGCTCGAACACCTGCTCCAGGCGCTGCTCCGGCACCCCCGGCCCCTGGTCGTCGACCTGCAGCACGAAGGCCTCGGTGCTGTCGATGATGCGCAGGTGCGCACGCTCGCCGTACTTGATAGCGTTGTCGATCAGGTTGCCGATGCAGCGGCGCAGCGCCAGCGACTTGCCAGGGTACGGCGCCAGCGCGCGGCCCTCCAAGGTGATGCGCCCATCGCCCAGGTAGGGTTCGGCAAGAATCTCCAGTACCTGGTTGAGGTCGATCGGTTCGATGTTTTCGTGGATGTCGGTATCTTTCACGCATTGCAGCGCGCCCTTGACCAGCAGTTCCAGCTCGTCGAGATCGCGGCTGAACTTGGCCTGCAGGTGCTCGTCTTCAAGCAGTTCCACGCGCAGGCGCAGTCGGGTGATCGGCGTGCGCAGGTCGTGGGAGATGGCGCTGAACAGCTGCGAGCGTTCGGTCAGGTAGCGGCTGATGCGCTCACGCATGGCATTGAACGCGCGCCCCACCTCGACCACTTCGCTGCCGCCACCTTCAGCCACCGGCGGCACGTCCGCCCCCAGTGACATCTCGCGCGCCGCCCGCGCCAGGCGCTTGAGCGGCCAGCTCTGCCAGTGCACCAGCAGGCCGATGAACAACAGCAGCAACAGGGTGGTCAGGGCGATGAAGCCGATCTGCTGGCGCGGCAGGCGCTCGGGTTCAAGGCCGGTATAGGGCTCGGGCAGCAGCGAGGCGATGTACAGCCACTCGCCTTCGTCCAGGCGGATCTGGGTGACCAGCACCGGCGGATTGAGCGGTTCGAGGGTCAGCGCGTAGTGGGCCCAGGAGCGCGGCAGCTCGTCGAGCTTCAGGCCGCTGTTGAAGATGCGCAGGTCGTCGGGGCTGACGAACTCGACGGAGATTTCCATCTGCTGGCCCAGGCGTTCGTGCAGCACCTGCTGGAACACCTCGATCACCGCCTGCTTGCGCGGGGTGATGGGCAGCACCGGCATGCCCAGCGGCTTTTCGTTGAGCGAGACGAAAAAGCGCGTACCGCCCATGCTGCGCAACTGGTCGAGCACCATCGGCCGGTAGGCCACCGGCAGGGAACGGAAGTAGCTGACGCTGGCGCTCATCGAGTGCGCAAGGCTGCTGGCGCTGGCGCGCAGCCCCTGCAGCTGGCTGGCGCGCAGTTGGGCGACCCAGATCACGCTCGACAGCCCCTGGGCGATCAGCACCACCAGCAAGGTGAGCAGCAACATGCGCCCGAGCAGCGAGCGCGGCAACAGGCGCAAGCGGCGCTCGGTGGCCTGCTCAGCCGGCACAGCTGACATTCGCTGCAAGCAGGTAGCCGCTGCCGCGCACGGTGCGGATCAGCCGCGGTGGCTTGTCGGTGTCGCGCAGGCGCTGGCGCAGGCGGCTGACCGCCATGTCGACGATGCGGTCCAGCGGCATCGGTTCACGCCCGCGGGTGGCATTGCCAATGGTGTCGCGGTCGAGGATCTGCTGGGGATGGTCGAGAAACAGCTTGAGCAGGGCGAAGTCGGCACCGGAGAGAATCACTTCTTCACCATCGCGGTGGAACAGGCGATGGCTGACCGTATCCAGGCGCCAGTCATCGAAGGTGAGCACCGCGCTGGCGGGGGTGGCCGTGGTGAAGTCACAGCGACGCAGCAGGGCCTTGATCCGCGCCTGCAGCTCGCGCGGGCTGAATGGCTTGCCCAGGTAGTCGTCGGCGCCCAGCTCCAGGCCGATGACACGGTCGGCTTCATCGGAGCTGGCGGTGAGCATGATGATCGGCACCCGCGACTGACGCGGATGCTGACGCACCCAACGGCACAGGCTGAAGCCGTCCTCGTCGGGCAGCATCACGTCGAGGATCACCAGGTCGTAGTTGCCGGCATCCAGCGCGCGGCGAAAGCCCTGGCCGTCGGGTTCGGCATGGACCTGGAAGCCGGAGCGGCTGAGGTAGGTCTGCAGCAGCTCGCGAATGTCCTGATCGTCATCGACCATCAGGATAGTTTTACCGGCAGTGCTCACAATGAATTCCCTTGGGTCGGTACAGGTCTTGATGCCTGTTGTGGCGACATTCTATCGGCGTCGATGCCCTTCGCGGGCAAGCCCGCTCCTACAGTTTTTTGTGGGAGCGGGCTTGCCCGCGAAGGGCACCACAACCGACCGTCAGTGGTCCAGCCTCTGCTGCAAGGCCACCCCGGCCCCGAGCAACCCGGAAAACTCCGCCGTCACCAACCATACCGGCACACCGGGGAAGTAGCCGCTCATGCAGCCCTTGTCGGCAAAGCTTGCCGCGAACCCGCTGCGCAGGAACAGCTCGGCGAAGCGCGGCACCACGCCGCCAACAATATAGACCCCGCCACGCGCCCCCAGGGTCAGCACATTGTTACCCGCGACACGCCCGAGAAAACGTGAGAACTGTTCGATCACCGCCAGGGCCTGCGGCTCGCCGCCCAGCGCGGCATCGGTGATCTGCGCCGGGGTCTTGTGACGGGGTGTGTCGCCATCCAGTGCACAGATGGCCTGGTACAGCCGCACCAGCCCACCACCACTGAGCACGGTCTCGGCGCTGACATGGCCAATCTGCCTGTGGATCTGCTGGTGGATCGCCGCCTCACGGGCATTGCCCACCGGCAGGTCGACATGCCCGCCTTCGCCCGGTAGCGCCATCCAGTGCTGCTCGCCAAGGCTCAGCAAGGTGCCGACGCCAAGGCCGGTACCCGCGCCGATGACCAGCGCCGGGCGCGCGGCGTCCGCCTGCCCGGGGCACACCTCTACGAACTCGCCAGGCTTGAGGCGGGTCATGCCCAGGGCCATGGCGGAAAAGTCGTTGATCAGCGACAGGCGCTCGACCTGCAGCACCTTGCAGAAGGCCGAGCGGCTCAGGCGCCAGTGATTGTTGGTGAAGCGGAACTCGTCGCCATCGACAGGGCCGGCTACCGACAGGCACACGTCCGAGACATCGCCACGCTTGAGGCCCTGGTCCTTGAGGTAGGCCTCGATGGCCTGCTCGGGGCTGGAATAGTCCGCTGTCGCCAGCACCTGCACCGCGTGCAGGTCATTGTCACGCCACAGGGCAAAGCGGGCGTTGGTACCGCCGATGTCACCGACCAGCGAGGCCTTCATTTGAAACGCTCCAGGGCAGAGGTAAAGGCGCTGGCGCCCTGCTCTGCCGGGCTGAACGCGACGCGCATGAAGCCGAACAGCTCGCGCCCGCACCCCAGGTCATTCCCCAGGGGCGCATCAGGCTGATCGCGCCCGGCCAGCTCCTCGGCCGACACCATCAGTTGCAGCGTGCCTTCGACACCGTCGACGCGCACGATATCACCATCGCGCACCCGTGCCAGCGGCCCGCCGTCATACGCTTCGGGGCACACGTGGATCGCCGCCGGGATCTTGCCCGACGCACCAGACATGCGCCCGTCGGTAACCAGCGCGACCTTGTAGCCGCGGTCCTGCAGCACGCCGAGGAACGGCGTCAGCTTGTGCAGCTCGGGCATGCCATTGCAACGCGGACCCTGGAAACGCACCACGGCGACGAAATCGCGCTCCAATTCGCCAGCCTTGAAGGCATCGGCCAGCGACTGCTGATCGTGGAACACTCGCGCCGGAGCCTCGACCACCTGGTGTTCCGGCGCCACGGCGGAGACTTTCATCACCCCGCGCCCCAGGTTGCCTTCCATCACCCGCAACCCGCCCTCGGCCGAGAATGGCCGGGCGACCGGGCGCAGGATGCTTTCGTCCAGGCTGTGCTGCGGCCCTTCGCGCCACACCAGCTTGCCGTCGTCGAGGAACGGTTCCTGGGTGTAGCGGCGCAGACCGTGGCCGGCCACGGTATTGACGTCCTCGTGCAGCAGCCCGGCGTCGAGCAGTTCGCGGATCAGGAAGCTCATGCCGCCTGCGGCCTGGAAGTGGTTGATGTCGGCCTTGCCGTTAGGGTAGACGTGAGACAGCGTCGGCACCACCTCGGAGAGGTCGGCCATGTCCTGCCAGGTCAGCTGGATCCCGGCAGCCTGGGCAATCGCCGGGATATGCAGGGTGTGGTTGGTCGAGCCGCCGGTGGCGTGCAGGGCGACGATGGAGTTGACCAGCGCCTTCTCGTCGACGATCTCGCCCAACGGCATGAAGCTGCCGCTGGCCTTGGTCATGCGCGTGACCTGCTGCGCCGCCTCGGCGGTCAGCGCATCGCGCAACGGGGTGTAGGGGTTGACGAACGAGGCCCCCGGCAGGTGCAGGCCCATGACCTCCATCACCAGCTGGTTGGTGTTGGCCGTCCCATAGAAGGTGCAGGTGCCAGGGCTGTGGTAAGACTTCATCTCCGACTCCAGCAACTCCTCGCGGCTGGCCTTGCCTTCGGCGTAGCGCTGGCGCACGTCGGCCTTTTCCTTGTTGGAGATACCCGAAGGCATCGGCCCGCCAGGAACGAAGATGGTCGGCAGGTGGCCGAAGCGCAACGCACCCATCATCAGGCCAGGCACGATCTTGTCGCAGATGCCCAGCATCAGCGCGGCATCGAACATGTTGTGCGACAGGGCGATGGCGGTGGACATCGCGATCACTTCGCGGCTGGCGATCGCCAGCTCCATGCCAGGTTCACCCTGGGTCACGCCATCGCACATGGCCGGTACGCCACCAGCGAACTGGCCGACCGAGCCGATCTCGCGCAGCGCCTGTTTGATCTGTTCGGGGAAGTGCTGGTACGGCTGGTGCGCCGAGAGCATGTCGTTGTACGCAGAGACGATGGCCACGTTGGCGGCGTTCATCATCCGCAGGCTGTGCTTGTCCTGGCTGCCACAACCGGCCACACCGTGGGCGAAGTTGGCGCACTGCAGGCTGGCACGCATCGGGCCGTCGCTGGCCGCGCCGCGAATGAGCTCAAGGTAGCGTTCACGGGTGGCACGGCTGCGTTCGGTCAGCCTTGCGGTGACCTCAAGGATGCGCGGATGCATGTACTGGACTCCAGGCTATGTGTAAGGGCGACCTGAACCGGCATTTCCACTCCAAACGGTTGCGACCTAGGCTCAAGGCAGGGGCCGGAAAGGTCGTTGGCGTGGAAGGCTCGATCACTCGTTGTAGGTTTACCAAAATATTGCCACTAAAAATGCTTGTTTTCTATCTTGGAGTGAATAATCTTGTAATTCCAATAACAAAACCGTTTCAGTGAAGCTTCTGCCCATTTTGTGCCATAGGCTTCACCCAGACTGCCAGAGGTAATGCCAATGACCCTTCGCATCGCGATCAATGGATTCGGCCGCATCGGACGCAACGTCCTGCGCGCACTCTATACCCAAGGCTACCGCCAGGACCTGCAGGTCGTCGCCATCAACGACCTGGGCGACAGCGCGATGAACGCCCACCTGCTCAAGTACGACAGCGTACATGGCACCTTCGATGCCACCGTGGAGGCCGATCATGAGAGCCTGACGGTCAACGGCGATCGCATCGCGGTCAGCGCCATCCGCAACCCCGCCGAACTGCCCTGGAAAGCCGAAGCCATCGATGTGGTGTTCGAATGCACCGGGCTGTTCACCGACCGCGCCAAGGCGGCGGCCCACATCACCGCCGGCGCCGGCAAGGTGATCATCTCGGCGCCGGCCAAGGGCGCCGATGCTACCGTGGTGTATGGCGTCAACCACGACGTGCTGCGCGCCTCGCACCAGATCATCTCCAACGCCTCGTGCACCACCAACTGCCTGGCGCCGATCGCCCAGGTGCTGCAGCGTGAGTTCGGCATCGAGCAGGGCTTGATGACCACCATCCACGCCTACACCAACGACCAGGTGCTGACCGACGTCTACCACAGCGACCCCTACCGGGCCCGCTCGGCCACTCAATCGATGATCCCGAGCAAGACTGGCGCCGCCGAAGCCGTGGGCCTGGTGCTGCCGGAACTGGCCGGCAAGCTCACCGGCATGGCGGTACGGGTGCCGGTGATCAACGTGTCGCTGGTCGACCTGACCGTCAACCTCAAGCGCGAAGCCAGTGCCGACGAGGTCAACCGCTTGTTCCTCGAAGCCAGCCGCCATTCGCGCGTGCTCGGCTACAACAGCCTGCCGCTGGTGTCGTGCGACTTCAACCACAACCCGCTGTCGTCGATCTTCGACGCCAACCACACCCGCGCCAATGGCCGCATGCTCAAGGTGCTGGCCTGGTACGACAACGAGTGGGGCTTCTCCAACCGCATGCTCGACAACTGCCTGGCGTTGTTCAGGGCGCAGTGAAAGGCCTTGGGGCTGCCTGGCGGCCCCACCTTTACCCCTTCATGACATTTCTCCGCTTGACCTGGCGCATGGATGATAAGCATTATCATTCACCCCTCGTCGGCCAGGTTTCCCCGTGAGTCAGTCCCGGTTCAACTCAGTCTTCCTCACCCAGCGCCTCACCCTGCTGCGCACCTTGCAGCGCATGGTCGGCAACCCCAGCACGGCGGAGGACCTGCTGCAGGAAACCTACCTGCGGGTTACCCGCGCGCTGGGTGAGCGCCCTATCGAACACCTCGAACCCTTCGTGTTCCAGACCGCCCGCAACCTTGCCCTCGACCACTTGCGCGCGCGCCGCGTGCAGTCGCGCACTCTGGTCGACGATGTGCCCGAGCAGGTGCTGCACAATGTCGCCGCGCCGCTGGGCAACAGCGAGGATGCGGTGCATGCCGAGCAACTGCTCAAGCGCCTGAGCGTCAGCCTCGGCCAGCTCACGGCACGCCAGCAGCGCATCTTCATTCTCAGCCGCCTGCACGGTGCCAGCTACCTGGAAATCGCCGAGCAGTTGCAGGTCTCGGCCAGCACCGTGCAGAAGGAACTGAAGCTGATCATGGCGATCTGCATGGGTGTGGCCGACCGCCTCAAGTAAGCGACCGCTCGCCACCTGGGCAGGTGCTGGCTATTGCCATGCCTGCGCACAGCGCCGATCATCTGCAAAAAACGCCATGCAAGGATCCCCCGTGAGCAACCCCGCCCCTCGCCCATCGCCCGCCGAGCCAGACGCCCGCGCCCGCGCCATGGACGAAGCGCAGGACTGGCTGATCCGCCTGCAATGCCCCAAGGAGCAGGACACCCAGGACTTCGAAGCCTGGCTGGGCGCCGCCGAGCAGAACGCCGAAGCCTATGTCGAAGTCGAAGCGCTGTGGAACGGCGTCACCCTGCGCCACCTGGCGAGCGATCTGCACCAGCAGCGCCGCACTTCGCTGCGCGGGCGCCTGCGCAGCCACTGGAAACCGCTGGCCACGGCCGCCATGCTGGTGGTCGGGCTGTTCACCTTCGGCAACCTGCCAGTGCGCCTGCAGGCCGATCACCTGACGGTGGTCGGCGAACGCCAGCGGCTGCAACTGGACGATGGCGCCAAGGTGCTGCTCAACACCAACTCGGCCTTTGCCAGTGACCTGCGCGACGGGCGCCAGGTTGCGCGGCTGTTGCAGGGCGAAGCCTATTTCGAAGTGCCCGGCGGCAACCAGCCGCCGCTTGAAGTCCAGGCCGGCCCCTTGCGCGCCCAGGTACGCGACACCAACTTCGCCGTACGCTACCTCGATGGCCAGGCGCAGGTGCGCGTGCAGCGCGGCGACGTCGACCTGCAGGCCGCCAGCGACCAGCGCATCCGCTTGAGCGCCGGTGACAGCATCAGCGTCGGGCCTGATGGCTTCGGTCAACGCCAGCGCGCCGACCTGCACAAGGAACTGGCCTGGATCGATGGCCGCCTGGTGTTCGAGAACTGCCCGTTGAGCCAGGTACTCGATGAACTGCGCCGCTACTACCCGGGCTGGATCATCAACCGCAACGACCACCTGCAACAGGTGGCCGTTACCGGCAACTACCGCCTGGACCAGCCCCTGGAGACCCTGCGGGCCCTGGCCCATATCACCTCGGCGCAGTTGCACGAATATCCGGCGGTGGTGATTCTCAACTGAGTGATGCCTGTGGGGGCGTCGAACCGCCGCCCCCACTAAATTATTTTTACGCGACTCCCACACCACGTCCGTCTCGTTATAGCCAATGCAACTGATTCTTGTTCGAAAACAAGAACTGCACTCACCTATAACAGTTCGCGCGACAGGGAGCGCTTCCGATGTCCTCAGGTCCAACCCGCCCTTCCCCCTCTTCCCGACGCATGGGGCAACTGTCCCTGCTGACCCTGGCACTGCTGGCCAGTGGCGCCTGCAGCCTGCCCGCGCTGGCCGCAGAGCCTGCCCAGGCCGCCAGCCCACGCATGGGCGACTACCGTTTCGCCATTGCCCAGCAGCCACTGGTCTCGGCAATCAATGCGTTCAGCGAAGTCACTGGCTGGCAGGTCGGCTTCTCCGCCGAGCTGGCCGAGGGCGTGGCTTCGCCGGGCGTGCAAGGGGCACTGGCACCGGAAGCGGCACTGCAGAAACTGCTGCACGGCACCGGCCTGGGCTTTCGCAAGATCGGCAACGGCAACGTCGTGCTCGAGCGCCAGACCGCAGGCAACGCCATCGCCCTGCAACAGTTGACCGTCAGCGCTACCCGCAGCGCCCAGGACGTAAGCCAGGTGCCGAGCACGGTCAGCGTGCAGACCCGCGGGCAACTGGACCGCCAGAACGTCAACGACATCAAGCAACTGGTGCGCTACGAGCCCGGCGTCTCGGTGGGCGGTGTCGGCCAGCGCAGCGGCCTGAACGGCTACAACATCCGCGGCATCGACGGCGAGCGGATCCTCACCCAGGTCGATGGCGTGTCGATCCCCGACAGCTTCTTCTACGGCCCCTACGCCCAGACCCAGCGCAATTACGTCGACCCCGAGATCGTCAAGCGCGTCGAGATCCTGCGTGGTCCGGCCTCGGTGCTGTACGGCAGCAACGCCATCGGCGGCGCGGTCAGCTACTACACCCTCGATCCGGACGACATCATCAAGCCCGGCCAGGACGTCGGCGCCCGGCTTAAGACCGGCTACAGCTCGGCCGACGAAAGCTGGCTGACCTCCGCCACCGTCGCTGGCCGCCAGGGCGACTTCGACGGTCTGCTGCACCTGAGCCAGCGCAACGGCCACGAGACCGAATCCTACGGTGGCCACGGCGGCACCGGCCTTGCCCGCACCGAAGCCAACCCGGAAGACGTGCGCACCACCAACGTGCTGGCCAAGCTGGGCTGGAACTACGCTGACGACGCGCGCCTGGGCTTCACCTACGAACACTACAAGGACGACCGCGACCAGAACATCCTCAGCGCGGTGGGCGGCCCATTCATCCCCGGCCGTGGTGCGTCGAACATGTATCGGATGCGTGAAGGCAACGACACCGTCACCCGCGAGCGCTTCGGCATCAACCACGAGTTCGGCCTCGACAGCCTGGTCGCAGACCACGTCAAGTGGAGCCTGAATTACCAGATCGCCAAGACCGACCAACGTACCGACGAGCTCTACTTCGCCTCCGGTCGCCAGGTGTTCCGCGACCGCCAGACCACCTACAAGGACCGCCAGTGGGTGTTCGATGGTCAGTTGGACAAAGCCTTCAGCATCGGCGAGACCGACCACCTGCTCACCTATGGCACCACAATCAAGCACGAGAAGGTCACCGGCTCGCGCAGCGGTACCGGCACTTGCCTGAACATCGGCGGCACCTGCCGCGCCATCGGCCAGAACAGCGCGAGTGATAGCCAGGCGCTGGTCAGCGACTTCCCGGACCCGACCATCAACACCTACAGCCTGTTCGCCCAGGACGAGATCCGCTGGAACAACTGGACCTTCCTGCCGGGTGCGCGTTACGACTACACCCGCATGGAACCGAAGATGACCGCCGAATTCCTGCGGGGCATCCAGGGCACCGGCACGGCACCGTCCAGCGTCGACGATTCGGACAAGAAGTGGCACCGTGTCTCACCCAAATTCGGCATCACCTACGCCTTCAACGACAACTACACCTGGTATGGCCAGTACGCAGAAGGCTTCCGCACCCCAACCGCCAAGGCCATGTACGGGCGCTTCGACAACCCGACCTTGGGCTATCGCGTCGAACCCAACCCGAACCTGGAACCCGAGAAGAGCAAGAGCTACGAGACCGGCCTGCGCGGCAACTTCGACGCCGGCAACTTCGACGTGGCGGTGTTCTACAACAAGTACCGCGACTTCATCAACGAAGACGCCGTGCAGTCGGCCAACCTGGGCTCGACCTTCCAGGCCAACAACATCAAGCACGCGACCATCAAGGGTGCCGAGTTCAAGGGTCGCCTGAACCTCGACCACTTCGGTGCGCCGCAGGGCCTCTACACCCAGGGCTCCCTGGCCTACGCCCATGGCCGCAACGACGACAATGGCCAGCCGCTGAACAGCGTCAACCCACTGACCGCCGTGATGGGCCTGGGCTACGAACAGCAGAACTACGGCGGCCTGCTCAGCTGGACACTGGTCAAGCGCAAGAACCGTGTCGACGACTCCACCTTCTTCGCCCCCGACGGCGCCAGCAAGCAGTTCCGCACCCCAGGCTACGGCGTGCTGGACCTGACCGGCTTCTACAAGGTGACTGAAGACGTGACCGTCAATGCAGGTCTCTACAACCTCACCGACAAGAAGTACTGGCAGTGGGATGACGTGCGCGGCTACGACGGCCTTGGCGAGGCGGCAGTGACCCAGCCGGCCAACCTCGACCGCCTGACCATGCCGGGACGCAACTTTGCCATCAATGTGATCTGGGACATCTGATCCAGGCCAGCATCCCTGCGGGAGTGGCCCTGTGCCGCTCCCGCAAGGGACACCCCTCTCCCCCGCCCGAACACAAATGCCTCCCACTCCCAGGTGAGGTTTTTTTACTGTCCTGCGTCTTCTCTTTCGTCTTGTACCTAGACAGCCCCATTTCCCAAGGATGCACCCATGACCAGCCACACCTCCGAGCGCGCCGCCCTGCGCTCGCAACGCCTGAACCAGGTCACCCACGCACCGCACACCGAGCTGGACGCTCTGGTCAAGTCGCACGCGCCGTTCGACAGCCGCGAGAGCTTCGCCCGCTTCGTCGTCGCCCAGTACCTGTTCCAGTCCGAGCTGCAGGCGCTGTACACCGACCCAGCACTGATCGCCATCGTCCCTGACCTGGCCGAGCGTTGCCGTGCCGAACAGGCGCGCCTGGACCTGGCCGACCTGAACACCGAAGTACCCGCCCCGGTTGCCGGCGCTCTGGTCAAACCAAGCCTGGGCGAAGCCCTGGGCTGGATCTTCGTCTCCGAAGGCTCCAAACTGGGCGCAGCGTTCCTGATCAAGCGTGCCGTGGCCCTGGAGCTGTCCGACAGCTTCGGCGCCCGTCACCTGGGCGAGCCGGCCGGCGGCCGTGCAGAGGGCTGGAAACAGTTCACCCGCATCCTCGACAGCCTGGAGTTGTCGGCCGAAGAGGACGCCGCCGCCGAGCGTGGCGCAGTCGCTGCCTTCGAGCGCTTCACCGAGCTGCTCAAGCACGCCTACGCCACGGATGCCGCGCTGGCCTGAGACGCACCTGCCGGCCACCATTCGGGTGGCCGGACCGCTTTGCAGTGAGACCATGACCCGACTTGCCCGCTCCCGACTGTCCCGCCTGCTGTATGCGATCCTGGCTTATGTCAGCCTCGGGATAGGTCTGGTCGCCATCGTCATTCCTGGCTTGCCCACCACCGAGTTCATCCTCCTGGCCGCCTGGGCCGCGACCCGCAGTTCGCCGCGCCTGTCCGCCTGGCTGGAGAACCACCGTCTGTTCGGGCCGATCCTGTGGAACTGGCGCAACGGCAAGGTGATCCAGCGCCGCGCCAAGGTCAGCGCAACCATCAGCATGCTGCTGTGCGCAGGGTTGATGCTCACCGTTCTCGAACACCACTGGCCAGTGTTTCTTGCCATCGCCGGGATGACCCTGGGCAACCTGTGGATCTGGTCGCGCCCCGAACAACCCACCGCACCACTGCCCGCCCAACTGCAACGCTGAGCATTTGCATCCTTGCGCGGGATGTACTGCAATGGGATCCACTCAGGAGGATCCTGCATGCCCCAGTTGCTCGACACCATCGCCCGTGAACTGAAACTCGACCATGCCGCCCTGCGCTGGCACGGCGTCGGCGGGCTGCCCTCGACCTTCGCCGTCACCGACCTGGCCGCCGCGAGCATGGCCGCCGCCGGTCTGGCACTGGCCAGCCTGCTGCAGCGCCAGACCGACCACTGCCCGCTGGTCAGCATCGATCGGCGCCTGGCCTCGTTCTGGTTTGCCACCAGCCTGCGCCCCCAGGGCTGGCAGACACCGCCTCTGTGGGATGCCGTCGCCGGCGACTACCCCACCCGCGATGGCTGGATTCGCCTGCACACCAACGCTCCCCATCATCGCAAGGCCGCACTCGGCGTGCTGGGCACCCCGGCCGATCGCCAGGCGGTCGCCGAGCAGGTCCGGCGCTGGGACGGCGAGGCGCTGGAAAGCGCCGTGGTCGAAGCCGGAGGCTGTGCGGCGAAGATGCGCAGTTGGGCCGAATGGTGCGAGCACCCGCAGGGGCGGGCAGTGAACATGGAGCCACTGGTGTTGCGCGAGCATTTCGACGCGGCAGCGCCATTGGCCTGGCAAGGCTGTGAAACACGTCCGCTGGCCGGCATCAAGGTGCTCGACCTCACCCGCATTCTCGCCGGCCCTACAGCCAGCCGTCTGCTGGCAGGCTTCGGCGCCGACGTGCTGCGCATCGACCCACCCGGCTGGGACGAACCGGCGGTGGTCGCCGAAGTCACCCTGGGCAAGCGCTGTGCACGCCTGGACTTGCGCGCGACGCCTGACCGCAAGGTGTTCGAGCGGTTGCTGGGTGAGGCCGACATCCTCCTGCATGGCTATCGCGCCGATGCACTGGGACATCTGGGTTTCGGCGCACAGCGCAGGCGTCAGCTCAACCCCGGGCTGATCGACGTCAGCCTCAACGCCTACGGCTGGAGCGGCCCCTGGCAGGAACGTCGCGGCTTCGACAGCCTGGTGCAGATGAGCAGCGGCATCGCCCGCGAAGGCATGCGCTGGAAACAAACGGAAAAACCCGTGCCTTTGCCGGTGCAGGCACTCGACCATGCAACCGGGTACCTGATGGCGGCCGAAGCGATCCGTGGGCTGGAGCAGCGCCTGGGTGGAAGGGCCGGTTACCGGGCACGGCTGTCCCTGGCACGCACCGCCAAGCTGTTGGTGGAGCATGGAACGATGGGGGATGACTTGCCCCTGGCAGCAGAAACGCCCGAGGATCTCGACCCGCATCTGGAACGGACACCTTGGGGGACCGCGCAAAGGATCAGGGGGCCGTTGAAGGTTGGGCCTGCCCATATGCACTGGGCACGCGGGGCATGCGAGCTGGGCTCGGCTCAAGCGTGTTGGTGACGGTTACGACCTCCGCCCACTTACAAACTCAGCGCCCCCGAGTACAGCGCGTAAGCCGCCACCGCCGCCCCCACCAGCACCGCCGCGAATATCAGCTTCTCCCAGCGGCTGAACACCACCTGCCCCTGTTCATGCCTGGCCCGGGCAAACAGGATCACCCCCGGCGCATACAACAGCGCCGAAAGCAGCAGGTACTTGAGGCCCCCGGCATACAGCAACCACAACGCATAGACCAGCGCCAGCAACGCCACCGCCAGATCCTTGCGCCGCAGCCCCGCCTGCCCGGCATAGCTCTCGCCCCGCCAGGCCAGCAGCACGGCGTAGGCCGCCGACCAGAAGTACGGCACCAGAATCATCGACGACGCCAGGTAGATCAGGCTGGTATAGGTGCCGGCCGAAAACAGGGTGATCAGCAGGAAGCCCTGGATCATGCTGTTGGTCAGCCACAAGGCATTGGCCGGCACATGATTGGCATTTTCCCTGGCCAGAAAACGCGGCATGGTCTGGTCGCGAGCGGTGGCGAAGAGGATCTCGGCACACAGCAACGCCCATGACAGCAGCGCCCCAAGCAGCGACACCGCCAACCCGATACTGATCAGCATCGCCCCCCAGGGCCCGACGATATGCTCCAGCACCGAGGCCAGCGACGGGTTCTGCAACCCGGCCAGTTCAGGCCGGGTCATCACCCCCAGCGACAGCACGTTGACCAGCACCAGCAGCGCCAGCACCCCGAGAAAGCCGATCACCGTGGCCTTGCCGACATCCGACCGGTGCAGCGCACGCCCGGAGTAGACACTGGCGCCCTCGATGCCGATGAACACGAACACCGTCACCAGCATCATGTTGCGCACCTGCTCCAGCACGCTGCCGAACTTCGGATTGCCCAGCCCCCAGATATCGCGGGTGAAGATATCCGCGCGGAAGGCGAAGGCCGCGATGACGATGAAGATCAGCAGTGGCACGACCTTGGCCACCGTGGTGACCTGGTTGATGAAGGTCGCCTCCTTGATGCCGCGCAGCACCAAAAAATGCACCGCCCACAGCAACAGCGAAGCGCAGCCGATGGCTATCGGCGTGTTGCCTTCACCGAACACGGGAAAGTAGAAACCCAGGGTACTGAACAACAGGACGAAGTAGCCGACATTCCCCAGCCAGGCACTGATCCAGTAACCCCAGGCCGACGAGAAGCCCATGTAGTCGCCAAAGCCGGCTTTGGCATAGGCGTAGACGCCCGAGTCCAGGTCAGGCTTGCGGTTGGCCAGGGTCTGGAACACGAAGGCCAGCGCCAGCATGCCGACCGCAGTGATGGCCCAGCCGATCAGGACCGCGCCAACGTCGGCACGGGCGGCCATGTTCTGCGGCAATGAAAAGATCCCGCCGCCGATCATCGAACCGACCACCAGGGCGATCAGCGCCCCCAGGCGAAGCTTATGTCCCGGTTCGCCCATCTGCTGCTCCCTCACGCCTGTCGCCTGTATGAAACATAACGGCAATTACATATAAATGTTACAGCTTGTTTATTAATCAAAGCCATTAAAGCTATAGCACTCATAACGCATTTGTCTATATGACGACGGCGGCCAATGTGCACATTGTCGAGCAACTCGTAAATTCGCGACACCCTGTCGAAAGGCCCGTGAAAAATTTGCGAAACCGGTAAAAGCGACTAGCTTGACAGTTCGCAAGCCAAACAGAGCGTTTGCTCTAGAAGTACATGGAGGTGCCAGCGCACAAGGCTTGCAGCAAAGCGGTCGGCACTCTTCAGGAGACCCAAGAAAGAATTTCTCTCACGCTGTTGCGCCATGAACTGATCCACATCAGCGAATGACTACAGCGCCGGATTTATTCTGTCGTCAACTTTCTCCTGGCATGGAGTTGTTAAATGTCTGATTCTCCCGGAAAACTTAAACTCGGCGCATTAGTTGCACTTGTCGTGGGGTCGATGATTGGTGGGGGGATCTTCTCCCTGCCGCAAAACATGGCCGCCAGCGCGGGCGTAGGTGCCGTGCTGATCGGCTGGGCCATCACGGCCGTCGGCATGCTCACCCTGGCCTTCGTGTTCCAGACCCTGGCCAATCGCAAACCTGATCTGGATGGTGGCGTGTACGCCTACGCCAAGGCCGGCTTTGGCGACTACATGGGCTTTTCGTCGGCCTGGGGCTACTGGATCAGTGCCTGGCTGGGCAACGTCGGCTACTTCGTCCTGCTGTTCAGCACCCTGGGGTACTTCTTCCCGGTCTTCGGTGAAGGCAACACCCCGGCAGCAGTGATCGGCGCATCACTGCTGCTGTGGGGCGTGCACTTCCTGGTCCTGCGCGGCATCAAGGAGGCGGCGTTCATCAACCTGGTCACCACCGTGGCCAAAGTCGTGCCGCTGGCGCTGTTCGCACTGATCTGCCTGTTCGCCTTCAAGCTCGACGTGTTCACCGCCGACATCTGGGGCCTGGGCTCGCCCGACCTCGGCAGCGTGATGGACCAGGTGCGCAACATGATGCTGGTCACCGTATGGGTGTTCATCGGCATCGAGGGCGCAAGCATCTTCTCCTCGCGGGCGGCAAAACGCTCCGACGTGGGCAAGGCAACGGTCATCGGTTTCATCACCGTGCTGCTGTTCCTGGTGCTGGTCAACGTGCTGTCGATGGGCGTGATGACCCAGCCGGAGCTGGCCAAGCTGCAGAACCCGTCGATGGCCGCGGTGCTGGAGCATGTGGTCGGTCACTGGGGCGCGGTGCTGATCAGCGTCGGCCTGATCATCTCGCTGCTGGGGGCACTGCTGTCGTGGGTGCTGCTGTGCGCGGAGATCATGTTCGCCGCCGCCAAGGACCACACCATGCCCGAGTTCCTGCGCCGCGAGAACGCCAACCAGGTGCCGGCCAACGCCCTGTGGCTGACCAACGCCATGGTGCAGATCTTCCTGGTCATCACCCTGTTCTCCAACAGCACCTACCTGTCGCTGATCTACCTCGCCACCTCGATGATCCTGGTGCCCTACCTGTGGTCGGCGGCCTACGCGGTACTGCTGGCGGTGCGTAGCGAAACCTACGAACAGGCCCTCGCCGAACGCAAGAAGGACCTGATCATCGGCGGTATCGCCCTGCTGTACGCGATCTGGCTGCTGTACGCCGGAGGCGTGAAATACCTGCTGCTGTCGGCCCTGCTCTACGCCCCTGGCGCGATCCTGTTCGCCAAGGCCAAGCGCGAGGTCGGCCAACCGATTTTCACCAACGTGGAAAAACTGATCTTCGCCGCTGTGATCGTCGGCGCCCTGGTGGCGGCCTACGGGTTATACGACGGCTTCCTGACCCTTTGACCACGTCTTCGTATGATTGGAGGAATCATCATGTCCACGGATAAACAGAAATACGGCGTGCATTCCGAAGCCGGCAAGCTACGCAAGGTGATGGTCTGCGCCCCGGGACTGGCGCACAAGCGACTGACCCCCAGCAACTGCGATGAACTGCTGTTCGACGACGTGATCTGGGTCGACCAGGCCAAACGCGACCACTTCGACTTCGTCACCAAGATGCGCGAACGCGGCGTCGATGTGCTGGAAATGCACAACCTGCTGACCGACATCGTGCAGAACAAGGAGGCCCTGGCCTGGATCCTCGATCGCAAGATCACCCCCAATACCGTTGGCGTTGGCCTGACCAATGAAGTGCGCAGCTGGCTCGAAGGCCTCGATCCGCGCCACCTGGCCGAGTTCCTGATCGGCGGCGTGGCCGGCCAGGACCTGCCACAGAGCGAAGGCGCCGATGTGGTGAAGATGTACAACGACTACCTCGGCCACTCCAGCTTCATCCTGCCGCCCCTGCCCAACACCCAGTTCACCCGCGACACCACCTGCTGGATCTACGGCGGCGTCACGCTGAACCCGATGTACTGGCCGGCGCGACGCCAGGAAACCCTGTTGACCACCGCCGTGTACAAGTTCCACAAGGAATTCACCGGCGCCGACTTCCAGATCTGGTATGGCGACCCTGACAAGGAACACGGCAGCGCCACTCTCGAAGGCGGCGATGTCATGCCGATCGGCAAGGGCATCGTGCTCATCGGCATGGGCGAGCGCACCTCGCGCCAGGCCATCGGCCAACTGGCACAAAACCTGTTCGCCAAGGGCGCAGTGGAAAAAGTCATCGTCGCCGGCCTGCCCAAGTCGCGTGCCGCGATGCACCTGGACACCGTGTTCAGCTTCTGCGACCGCGACCTGGTCACGGTCTTCCCGGAAGTGGTGCGCGAGATCGTGCCGTTCATCATCCGCCCCGACGAAAGCAAGCCCTACGGCATGGATGTACGCCGTGAGAACAAGTCGTTCATCGAGGTGGTCGGCGAGCAGCTCGGGGTCAAGCTGCGCGTGGTCGAGACTGGCGGCAACAGCTTCGCCGCCGAACGCGAACAGTGGGATGACGGCAACAACGTGGTGGCCCTGGAGCCTGGCGTGGTCATCGGCTACGACCGCAACACTTACACCAACACATTGCTGCGCAAGGCCGGGATCGAGGTCATCACCATCAGCGCCGGTGAACTGGGCCGTGGTCGTGGCGGCGGCCACTGTATGACCTGCCCGATCGTACGCGACCCTATCGACTACTAACGCCCTCGATCCGGCCCGCGCTTACGAGGCGTGGGCCGGGCACTCACCGCATTCAAGGAGACACTGTCATGGCGTTCAACATCCACAACCGCAACCTGCTCAGCCTCGAGCACCACACCACCCGTGAGCTGCGCTACCTGCTGGATCTCTCCCGCGATCTCAAGCGCGCCAAGTACACCGGCACCGAGCAGCAGCACCTGAAGGGCAACAACATCGCCCTGATCTTCGAGAAGACCTCGACCCGCACCCGCTGCGCCTTCGAAGTCGCCGCCTACGACCAAGGCGCCAACGTCACCTACATCGACCCCAACTCCTCGCAGATCGGCCACAAGGAGAGCATGAAGGACACCGCCCGCGTGCTCGGGCGCATGTACGACGCCATCGAGTACCGCGGCTTCAAGCAGGAGATCGTCGAAGAACTGGCCAAGTTCGCCGGCGTACCGGTGTTCAACGGCCTGACCGACGAATACCACCCGACCCAGATGATCGCCGATGTGCTGACCATGCGCGAACACAGCGACAAGCCATTGCACGACATCAGCTATGCCTACCTGGGCGATGCGCGCAACAACATGGGCAACTCGCTGCTGCTGATCGGTGCCAAGCTCGGCATGGACGTGCGCATCGCCGCGCCCAAGGCGCTGTGGCCGCATGACGACCTGGTGCAGCGCTGCAAGCAGTACGCCGAGGAAAGCGGCGCGCGCATCACCCTCACCGAAGACCCGAAGGCGGCGGTCAAGGGCGTCGATTTCGTCCATACCGACGTCTGGGTGTCGATGGGAGAACCTGTGGATGCCTGGGGCGAGCGCATCGAACAACTGCTGCCGTATCAGGTGAACAAGGAACTGATGAAAGCCACCGGTAACCCGCGCAGCAAGTTCATGCACTGCCTGCCGGCGTTCCACAACTCCGAGACCAAGGTCGGCAAGCAGATCGCCGAAAAATACCCGCACCTGGCCAACGGCATCGAAGTGACCGATGACGTGTTCGAGTCGCCAGCCTGCATCGCCTTCGAGCAAGCGGAGAACCGCATGCACACGATCAAGGCGATCCTGGTATCGACCCTGGCTGATCTCTGACCCCCACTTCCGGGCTGGCCCCCTCCCCTGTGGGAGCGGGCTTGTCCCGCGATGACGGTGTGTCAGGCAGGTCGCCATCGCGGGACGAGCCCGCTCCCACAGAGGTTTTGCGCAGCCCTTCAGAAAGGACATTCCCCATGCGTATCGTTGTTGCACTGGGCGGCAACGCCCTCCTGCGCCGCGGCGAGCCAATGACCGCCGACAACCAGCGCGCCAATATCCGTACTGCCACCGAGCAGATCGCCAAGATCCACCCTGGCAACGAACTGGTCATCGCCCACGGCAATGGCCCGCAGGTCGGCCTGCTGTCGCTCCAGGGCCAGGCCTACAAGCCCGACGAAGCCTACCCGCTGGACGTGCTCGGTGCCGAGACCGAAGGCATGATCGGCTACATGATCGAACAGGAGCTGGGCAACCTGCTGGACTTCGAAGTGCCCTTCGCCACCCTGCTGACGCAAGTCGAGGTCGACGCCAACGACCCGGCCTTCAAGGACCCGACCAAGTTCATCGGCCCGGTCTACGCCAAGGACGAGGCCGAGCGCCTGGCCAAGGAAAAAGGCTGGGTGGTCAAGGCCGACGGCGACAAGTACCGCCGCGTGGTCGCCAGCCCGAAACCCAAGCGCATCTTCGAGATCCGTCCGATCAAGTGGCTGCTGGAAAAAAGCAGCATCGTCATCTGCGCCGGGGGCGGCGGCATCCCCACGATGTACGACGAAAACCGCAAGCTCAAGGGCATCGAGGCGGTGATCGACAAGGACCTGTGCTCGGCGCTGCTGGCCGAGCAACTGGACGCCGACCTGCTGATCATCGCCACCGATGTCGATGCCGCCTACATTGACTTTGGCAAGCCGACGCAGAAAGCCATTGCCCAGGCGCATCCCGACGAGCTGGAAAAACTCGGCTTCGCAGCGGGTTCGATGGGGCCGAAGGTACAGGCCGCCTGCGATTTCGCCCGCCACACGGGCAAGGTTGCGGTGATCAGCTCGCTGGAAAATATCGAAGAGATCGTCAAGGGTACTGCCGGTACGCGGGTATCGACCGCCAAGCCAGGTATCAGCTACCGTTGAGTGCAGTTGGCCGGTGCACGGCGCCGGCCATTTCCAACCTTGCGGAGGACGCCATCATGGCCCAGTACAGTCCTGGTCATGTTCATATCGAGCGCACGGCGCTGAACCAGAATGATCACAGCTACGACCTCAACATCGAGTACGAAGCCACTCAGGATCCCACGGAAGGCCGCGGTATCCAGTTCCGCATGCATGGCAGCATCGAAGGCAAGACGGTCGACGAAAAATTCTTCCTGGCCAAGGACCAGGTACTGCCCAGCTTTCTGATGCAGTTGAGCCGCAGGGCCCAGGCGCACCTGCCGGCGCCGAAGAAGTTCGAGAACCTGAGCTCGCCGCACAAGCTCTACGACCACATGTTCGAGGACATCCGCCAGAAGCTGGACGTGAAGTCCGGGGATCCGATCAAGCCCGAGCATCTGGGTAATCCGTAATACCACCATCGCAGGGCAAGTCGCAGCGGCGGTTCGGCGTCCCGACTTGTCCCGCGATTGGGCCTTCCACCTCGCCAATGGCATACTGACGCCCTTTCCCCCACGCCCGTTGCCCCCATGCGCATCCACGTCAGCTTCATCGACCGCGTCGGCATCACCCAGGAAGTCCTGGCCCTGCTCGGTGCCCGCAACCTCAACCTCGATGCCGTGGAGATGGTCCCGCCGAACGTCTACATCGACGCCCCCACACTCAGCCCCGCCGTGCTCGAAGAGCTGCACGACGCCCTGTTCGAGGTGCGCGGCGTGCAGTCGGTGGAAGTGGTCGACATCCTCCCCGGCCAGCGTCGCCACCTGCAGCTCGACGCCCTGCTCGCGGCCATGAGCGACCCGGTGCTGGCAGTGGACAGCGCCGGCAAGGTGCTGCTGGCCAACCCTGCGTTGATCGCGTTGTGCGGACGCGAATCGGCCGGTCGATCGGTGGGCGAGCTGTTTGCTGACAGCGACCTGCTCCAGGCCCTGCTCGACAACAACTTCCACCTGCCGATGCGCGAGATGCAGCTCAATGGCCAGAGCCTGCTGCTCGATGCCACGCCGATCACCAACGCTGGCGGCTTGCTTACCCTGTATCCACCCAACCGCATGGGCGAACGCCTGTCGGCGCTGCACCATGATCACGCCGAAGGCTTCGATGCGCTGCTCGGCGACTCTCCGGCGATCCGCACGCTCAAGGCCCGCGCCCTGCGCGTGGCCACCCTCGATGCCCCCTTGCTGGTGCACGGCGAGACCGGCACCGGCAAGGAGCTGGTAGCACGCGCCTGTCACGCCGTCAGCAGCCGTCATGCCGCGCCATTCCTGGCACTCAACTGCGCCGCATTGCCCGAGAGCCTGGCCGAGAGCGAGCTGTTCGGCTATGCCCCCGGCGCCTTCACTGGCGCACAACGTGGCGGCAAACCCGGGTTGATGGAGCTGGCCAACCAAGGCACGGTATTCCTCGACGAGATCGGCGAAATGTCGCCCTACCTGCAGGCCAAGCTACTGCGCTTTCTCAGCGACGGCAGCTTTCGCCGGGTGGGGGGCGACCGCGAGGTGAAGGTCGATGTGCGCATCATCAGCGCCACCCACCGCGACCTCGAACGCATGGTCGCCGAAGGCACTTTCCGCGAAGACCTGTTCTACCGCCTGAACGTCCTCAACCTGCAAGTCCCGCCACTACGTGAGCGCGGCCAGGACATCCTGTCACTGGCGCATTTCTTCATGCAGCAGGCCTGCACCCAGATCCAGCGCCCGCCCTGCCGCCTGACCCCGGCCACCCATCCGGCACTGCTGGCCAACCCCTGGCCGGGCAACGTGCGCCAGTTGCAGAACGTGATCTTCCGCGCAGCGGCGATCTGCGAGACCAACCTGGTGGATATCGGCGACCTGGATATCGCCGGAACCTCAGTGGCACGTGGGCAGGATGGTGAGGTGGCGAGCCTGGAACAGGCGGTAGGCGACTTCGAGCGTGAGCTATTGCAGCGCCTGTATGCCAGCTATCCCTCGACCCGACAGTTGGCGGGAAGGCTGCAGACATCACATACCGCGATCGCCCAGCGGCTGCGCAAGTACGGAATTCCAGGCAAGTCCTGAGCTTGGAGCGCACCAGATAACCCCGTTTTTGCAGATTTTTCCTACATATTGAACCAAGCCCCTCCCACTTAGAATGGCGGCCGTACCACCGCACGCGTGTTCCGGGTGCATCTTCGATAAAGCCCCTGCGCACGATCGAAAGCGCGCTCAGGAACACCTCTCTCACAGTGACAAAGAGTGGCGTTTCAATGCTCGAACTCGATTTCTATGGCACTCTCGTGGCCGCCTCACTGGTACTGCTACTCGGACGCGGTCTTGTCGCCCACGTCAACGTCCTGCGTACCTACAACATCCCCGAACCCGTCGCAGGCGGCCTGGTCGTTGCCGTGCTGTTGCTGTCACTCCGGGCCCTGGACATACACATCCAGTTCGACACCTCCCTGCAAGCCCCACTGATGCTGGCCTTCTTCGCTACCATCGGTCTGAGCGCCGACCTCGGCAGCCTGAAAAAAGGCGGACGAACTGTCGGACTCTTCCTACTAGTCGTTACCGGGTTTCTGATCGTGCAGAACGCCATCGGTATCAGCCTGGCAAAACTGCTGGGCCTCGACCCACTCATGGGGCTGCTGGCAGGCTCGATCTCGCTCTCGGGCGGCCACGGTACAGGGGCCGCCTGGGGCTCGACCTTCAGCACCCAGTACGGACTACCCTCGGCCAGCGAACTGGCGTTGGCTTCGGCCACCTTCGGCCTGGTGCTGGGCGGACTGATCGGTGGTCCTGTAGCCCGGTTGCTGGTCAGCCGCGTCCAGGCCCCCGGCCTCGAACCGGAAACACCTCGCATACCGAAAGGCTTCGAACAGCCCAACAAGGAACGCCTGATCACCCCTTTCTCGATGATCGAAAGCCTGGCGCTGATCTCGGTCAGCCTGTTGGCAGGCACCCTGTTGAACAGCCTGTTGCGCGGCACCGCGTTCGAACTTCCGACCTTCGTCTGCGTGCTGTTCGTGGGTGTCGTGCTGAGGAACGGACTGTCCGCCGGGGGTGGGTACCAGGTGTTCGAACGCGAGATTTCGGTACTGGGCAATGTCGCACTGTCGCTGTTCCTGGCCTTGGCGTTGATGTCCCTGAAACTCTGGGACCTGGCCGCCCTGGCACTGCCCTTCCTGATCCTGTTGGGTGCACAGACACTGGTCATGGCACTGTTCGCGATCTTCGTCACCTTCAGGGTCATGGGGCGCAATTATGATGCGGCGGTGCTGGCAGCCGGGCATTGCGGATTCGGACTCGGCGCCACACCCACCGCCATCGCCAACATGCAAGCGGTGACCCAGCGCTACGGTGCATCGCAGATCGCCTTTCTCGTCGTACCCATGGTGGGGGCGTTCTTCATCGACATCGTCAATGTCATCGTGATCAAGCTGTACCTGGCGTTGCCCTTCTTTACCCCGCTATAACCTGCCTGCCGCCTTGTATCGATATCGATACACCGTAATCATTTCGATACAAGGCATCTTGCATCCCCATCTCCAAGGGTTTGATCGCTCGAGCCTTTTCTTCTAAGCCCGCCCTGTAGCGTTTTCATTCCAAAGATGTGACAAGCGTTCGCCAATAAATAAATAAGTCATTGATTTTATAGTGATTTAAATAAATGGCCGCATTATTGCTTAGGGAAATCCAATCTCAAGAGCGCGGACCGACCGCGCCCAACGCCCCCTGCTTCCCGAGGATTTCCCATGAGCGAGTTGCGTTTCACCGAAGATCACGAATGGCTGCGCGTCGAAGCTGACGGCAGCGTCACCGTAGGCATCACCGCCTATGCGCAGAACGCCCTTGGCGATGTGGTCTTCGTGCAACTGCCGGAACTGCAGCACTATGAAAAAGGCGCCGAAGCCTCCACCGTCGAATCGGTCAAGGCTGCCAGCGGCGTATACATGCCGCTGAACGGTGAAGTGGTCGCGGTCAACGAAGGCCTCAACGACAGCCCCGAGCAGGTCAACGAAGACCCGCTGGGCGAAGGCTGGTTCTTCCGCTTCGTTCCTGCAGACATGAGCGAGGTGACCGCCCTGCTCGACCAGGATGCCTACGACCGCCTGCTCAAAGCCAACGACGACGCCTGAGGACCACGACCATGACCATCAACCTCGGCACCGCCAACGAATTCATCGCCCGTCACATCGGTCCGCGCAGCACCGACGAACAGGCCATGCTGACCACCCTGGGCTTCGACTCTCTCGACGCCATGACCGCCGCCGTCATTCCCGACAGCATCAAGGGCACCAGCGTGCTCGGTAACGCCGACGGTCAGAGCGAGGCCGATGCCCTCGCCGCCCTCAAGGCGATCGCCGGCAAGAACCAGCTGTTCAAGAGCTTCATTGGCCAGGGCTACTACAACACCCACACCCCAGCACCGATCCTGCGCAACCTCCTGGAAAACCCTGCCTGGTACACCGCCTACACCCCCTACCAGCCAGAAATCTCCCAGGGTCGCCTGGAAGCACTGCTGAACTTCCAGACCCTGATCAGCGACCTCACCGGCCTGCCGATCGCCAACGCTTCGCTGCTCGACGAAGCCACCGCCGCCGCCGAGGCGATGACCTTCTGCAAACGCCTGTCGAAGAACAAGGGCAGCCATGCCTTCTTCGCTTCCGTGCACTGCCACCCGCAGACCCTCGACGTGCTGCGTACCCGCGCCGAGCCGCTGGGCATCGAAGTGGTGGTGGGTGACGAGCGTGAACTGGGCGATGTCAGCGCCTTCTTCGGTGCCCTGCTGCAATACCCGGCAAGCAACGGTGATGTGTTCGACTACCGCGAGCTGGTCCAGCGCCTGCACGGCGCCGGTGCCCTGGTGGCCGTGGCCGCCGACCTGCTGGCCCTGACCCTGCTGACCCCGCCGGGCGAATTCGACGCCGACGTGGCCATCGGCAGCGCCCAGCGCTTCGGCGTACCGCTGGGCTTCGGCGGCCCGCACGCGGCCTACTTCGCCACCCGCGATGCCTTCAAGCGTGACATGCCAGGCCGCCTGGTCGGTGTCTCGATCGACCGCTTCGGCAAGACCGCCCTGCGCCTGGCCATGCAGACCCGCGAGCAGCATATCCGCCGCGAGAAAGCCACCAGCAACATCTGCACCGCCCAGGTACTGCTGGCCAACATCGCCAGCATGTACGCCGTCTACCACGGCCCGGCCGGTCTCAAGCGCATCGCCGAACGCACCCACGCGCTCACGGCCATCCTCGCCAGCGGCCTGAAGTCGCTCGGCGTTCAGGTCATCACTGGCGAGTTCTTCGACACCCTGACCCTGGCCACTGGCACCGATACCACCAGCCTTCATGAGCAAGCCCGTACCAAGGGCTTCAACCTGCGCCAGGTCGACGCCACGCACCTTGGCCTTTCGCTGGACGAAACCACCTGCCAGGCCGATGTCGAGGCGCTCTGGGCGTTGTTCGCCGATGGCCAGGCGCTGCCGGACTTCGCCGCCCTCGCCGCCAACCACAGCCCGCGCCTGCCGGCTGCGCTGGTGCGCCAATCAGCGATCCTCGAGCACCCGGTGTTCAACCGCTACCACAGCGAAACCGAACTGATGCGCTACCTGCGCCGCCTGGCCGACAAGGACCTGGCGCTGGACCGCAGCATGATCCCGCTGGGCTCGTGCACCATGAAGCTCAACGCTGCCAGCGAAATGATTCCGGTCACCTGGGCCGAGTTCGGCAACCTGCACCCCTTCGCCCCGGCCGCCCAGAGCCAGGGCTACCTGCAGATGACCACCGAGCTTGAAGCCATGCTCTGCGCCGCCACCGGCTACGATGCCGTGTCGCTGCAGCCCAATGCCGGCTCCCAAGGCGAATACGCGGGCCTGCTGGCGATCCGCGCCTATCACCGCAGCCGCGGCGATAGCCACCGCGACATCTGCCTGATCCCCTCGTCGGCCCACGGCACCAACCCGGCCACCGCACACATGGCCGGCATGCGCGTGGTGGTCACCGCCTGCGACGCCCGGGGCAACGTCGATATCGACGACCTGCGCGCCAAGGCCCTCGAGCACCGCGAGCGCCTGGCAGCCATCATGATCACCTACCCCTCGACCCATGGTGTGTTCGAGGAGGCGATCGGCGAGATCTGCGCGATCATTCACGACAACGGCGGCCAGGTGTACATCGACGGCGCCAACATGAACGCCATGGTCGGCCTGTGTGCGCCGGGCAAGTTCGGTGGCGATGTGTCGCACCTCAACCTGCACAAGACCTTCTGCATCCCCCACGGCGGTGGCGGCCCGGGCGTCGGCCCAATCGGCGTCAAGTCGCACCTGGCGCCGTTCCTGCCCGGCCATGCCACCCTGGAAAACACTGCCGGTGCGGTTTGCGCTGCACCGTTCGGCAGCGCCAGCATCCTGCCGATCACCTGGATGTACATTCGCATGATGGGTGGCGCAGGCCTCAAGCGCGCATCGCAGATGGCGATCCTCAACGCCAACTACATCGCCCGTCGCCTGGAAGAGCACTATCCTGTGCTGTACACCGGCGGCAACGGTCTGGTTGCCCACGAATGCATCCTCGACCTGCGTCCGCTCAAGGACACCAGCGGCATCAGCGTGGATGACGTGGCCAAGCGTTTGATCGACTTCGGCTTCCATGCCCCGACCATGTCCTTCCCGGTGGCGGGCACGCTGATGATCGAACCGACCGAAAGCGAGTCCAAGGAAGAGCTGGACCGTTTCTGCGACACGATGATCCAGATCCGCGAAGAGATTCGCGCCGTGGAGAACGGCAGCCTGGACAAGGACGACAACCCGCTGAAGAACGCCCCGCACACGGCGGCGGAGCTGGTTGGCGAATGGTCCCACGGCTACAGCCGCGAGCAGGCGGTGTATCCGCTGCCGAGCCTGGTGGAAGGCAAGTACTGGCCACCGGTCGGACGGGTCGACAACGTGTACGGCGATCGCAACCTGGTCTGCGCCTGCCCGTCGATCGAGAGCTATCAGGACGTCTGATAGCCCTCGGCCCGCCCTCTGATAGAGGTGTGTTCCTCTGTGGGACCGGGCAAGCCCGCTCCCACAGGGTTCAGCATCTGCCCAACCAACCTGGCAGGAGGTCACCATGTCTTTGAGCGTCTTCGACCTGTTCAAGATCGGCATCGGCCCCTCCAGTTCGCACACGGTCGGCCCGATGCGCGCCGCCGCGCGCTTCGCCGAGGGGCTGCGGCGCGATGGCCTGCTGGCCAGCACGGCCAGCGTCAAGGCCGAGCTCTACGGCTCGCTCGGTGCCACCGGCAAGGGTCACGGCAGCGATAAGGCTGTGCTCCTGGGGCTCGAGGGTGAACACCCCGACACCGTCGACACCGAATCCATCCCCGAGCGCCTGCAGGCGATCCGCGCCAGCGGTCACCTGCAGCTGCTTGGCGAACACAGGATCGACTTCGTCGAGAAGCAGCACCTGGCGATGATCCGCAAGCCACTGGACTACCACCCCAACGGCATGATCTTCCGTGCTTTCGATGCCGCCGGCCTGCAGATCCGCAGCCGCGAGTACTACTCGGTGGGCGGCGGTTTCGTCGTCGACCAGGATGCAGCCGGCCAGGACCGTATCGTCGAAGACAACACCGCCCTGCCCTACCCCTTCACGACGGCAAAGCAACTGCTCGGCCATTGCGTCGCGCAGCACCTGTCGTTCAGCCAGGTGATGCTGGCCAACGAAGCCGCCTGGCGACCCGAACATGAAACCCGTGCAGGCCTGCTGCGCATCTGGCAGGTCATGCAGGATTGCGTCGAAGCAGGCTGTCGCCACGAGGGCATTCTGCCGGGTGGCCTCAAGGTCAAGCGCCGCGCCCCTGCTTTGTACCGCCAGCTCAGCCGACACCCCGAAGCCAGTCTGCGCGATGCGCTGTCGGTACTCGACTGGGTCAACCTCTACGCCTTGGCGGTCAACGAAGAGAACGCCTATGGCGGACGCGTCGTCACCGCACCGACCAACGGCGCGGCGGGTATCGTCCCCGCGGTGCTGCACTACTACATGCGGTTCGTTCCCGGCGCCAGCGAAGACGGCGTGGTGCGTTTTCTGCTCACCGCAGCCGCCATCGGCATCCTCTACAAGGAGAACGCCTCGATTTCCGGCGCCGAGGTCGGCTGCCAGGGCGAAGTGGGGGTGGCCTGCTCAATGGCGGCGGGCGCCCTCTGCGAAGTCATGGGCGGCACCCCGCAGCAGGTGGAGAACGCCGCCGAAATCGGCATGGAACACAACCTGGGCCTGACCTGCGACCCCATCGGTGGGCTGGTCCAGGTGCCCTGCATCGAACGCAACGCCATGGGCTCGGTCAAGGCGATCAACGCCGTGCGCATGGCCTTGCGCGGCGACGGGCAGCACTTCGTCTCGCTCGACAAGGTCATTCGCACCATGCGCCAGACCGGCGCCGACATGAAAAGCAAATACAAGGAGACCGCCCGCGGCGGTCTGGCCGTCAACATCATCGAATGTTGACCCGAACAAAAACCAAGGAGTTACCGATGTCCGAAACGTTGCTCAAGACCCCGCTCCACGCCCTTCATCTGGAACTGGGCGCGCGCATGGTGCCGTTCGCAGGCTTCGACATGCCGGTGCAGTACCCATTGGGCGTGCTCAAGGAGCACCTGCACACCCGCGAGCAGGCCGGCCTGTTCGATGTGTCGCACATGGGCCAGATCGTATTGCGTGGCAGCGACGCGGCCAAGGCCTTGGAAAGCCTGGTGCCGGTAGACATCATCGACCTGCCGGTGGGCATGCAGCGCTACGCCATGTTCACCAATGAGCAAGGTGGCATCCTCGACGACCTGATGGTGGCCAACCTGGGCGATGACACGCTGTTCCTGGTGGTCAATGCCGCCTGCAAGGATCAGGACCTGGCTCACTTGCAGAAACACATCGGCCAGCGCTGCGAGATCCAGCCCCTGTTCGAGGAGCGTGCCCTGCTCGCCTTGCAGGGCCCAGCCGCCGTCAAGGTGCTGGAGCGCCTGGCGCCGGAAGTGGCCGGCATGACCTTCATGCAGTTCCGCCCGGTGCAGCTGTTGGGCGAGGACTGCTTCGTCAGCCGCTCGGGCTACACCGGCGAGGATGGCTACGAAATCTCGGTTCCCGCCACTGCCGCCCAAGCCCTGGCCCGACGCCTGCTGAGTGAGCCTGAAGTGCAGCCGATCGGCCTGGGTGCACGCGACTCGCTGCGCCTGGAAGCCGGCCTGTGCCTGTACGGCCACGACATGGACACCCAGACCACGCCGATCGAGGCCAGCCTGTTGTGGGCAATCTCCAAGGTTCGTCGCGCCGACGGTGCTCGTGCCGGTGGTTTCCCGGGGGCCGAATCGGTGTTCGCGCAACAGCAACAAGGCGTGGCACGCAAGCGCGTCGGCCTGCTGCCACAGGAGCGCACACCGGTCCGCGAAGGGGCCGAGATCGTCGATGCGAACGGCAAGGCGGTCGGCAAGGTCTGCAGCGGTGGCTTCGGCCCAACCTTGGGCGCACCGGTTGCAATGGGGTATGTCGATAACGAACATGCCGCACTGGAAACGCCATTGTTTGCGGTCGTGCGCGGCAAACAAGTTGCCTTGAAAGTCAGCAAAATGCCTTTCGTGGCGCAACGTTACTACCGAGGTTGAAAGCGATCTCACAACACTGCGCTTATTCGTTTACGAACCTGCGCAATAACTTTTGAACATGGCGCCAGGCCAGGCGCCATGCCGTTTCCGACAATTTTGTCGGTAATCGGCAAAAGCCTTGATCCGTGCACCGAACGGGGCTTGTTTTTGTCGCTGGAGTTGGCGTAGAGTCGTCTCACTGTGTTTGCATGGGTCGCAACAGTTCGTGACCTGGGCCAGTAGCCGCAATTTGCTACAACCCGTTCGACGTCTCTTACTTTCCTGCAACCCAGCCCAGTACTCTTTCGCTCTGTGATGCGAAAGAAACTGAAATCACTATCTAAAGATTCATAGGAAATAAGAAAATGGCTGAGCGTCAGAACGGTACCGTCAAGTGGTTCAATGACGAGAAAGGTTACGGCTTCATCACCCCAGAGAGCGGTCCGGATCTGTTCGTTCACTTCCGCGCCATCCAAGGCAACGGCTTCAAGAGCCTGAAAGAAGGCCAGAAAGTCACCTTCGTTGCAGTGCAGGGCCAGAAAGGCATGCAGGCTGACGAAGTACAAGCAGAAGGCTGATTTCTGTGAAAAAGCCCCTGCGTTGACGCGCAGGGGCTTTTTTGTGCCCGCAATTTCATAGAATGAGGACTTTCCACCCGGAGCCCTCCTGCATGTCCAAGCGTTCTCTCACCCCCCAGGGCGATTTCCCGCCCGCAGGCCTGGGGCGCCGTCTGGCGGCAATGTTCTATGACTTCCTACTGTGCACCGCCCTGCTGATCGTCACGGCAGGTGTCTACAAGTTGGTGCAGATGTCGATCATCGGCGAGGCCCGCATGCGTGAGCTGACCGACGCCGGGGCGCTCGATGGCGATCCGCTGTTGTCCACCGTCCTGTTGTTTGCCCTGTTCGGCTTCTTCGCCAAATTCTGGACCCACGGCGGCCAGACCCTGGGCATGCAAGTGTGGGGCGTGCGTGTACAGAATGCCGACGGCAGCGCGATCAGTTTGTGGCAGGCGCTGTTGCGCTTCGTGGTGTCGATCGCGTCGTGGTTGTGCCTGGGGCTGGGGTTCATCTGGTCGTTGATCGACAAGCGCAAGCGCAGCTGGCATGACATCTACTCGGAAACCCAGTTGGTGCGGATTCCGAAGCAGAAGAAATGACCCTGGGCTGCGATAAAGCCAACTTCGAGCCACAAAAAAGCCGACCCTGGGGTCGGCTTTCTCATTCACGCCTGGCTCATCACCCTGCCCGACGCAACAACCACACACCGGCCAGCGCACAGATCCCGGCCGGAATCACCACCGCCAACAGCGGCGGGAAACCGAACACCTGGCTCGACGGCCCCAGCAGGTCCTGGGCGATGCGGAACACGAAGCCCACCAGCACGCCGGTAAACACGCGCTGACCCAGGGTCACCGAGCGCAGCGGGCCGAAGATGAAGGAAATCGCCATCAGGACCAGTGCAGCGGTCACCGCCGGTTGCAGGATCTTGGTCCAGAACGCCAGCCAGTAACGGGCGTTGTTCAGGCCCTGGTCGGCCAGGTAGTGGATGTATTCCCACAACCCGGTGATCGACAACGACTCGGGTGGCAGCACCACGGTATTGAGCAATTCCGGCGTCACCGACACGTCCCAGATTTCTTCCGGTGCCTGCACCACTTCGGTGTGGTCGCCACGGAAGAACGTGGTGCTGACGTCGTGCAGCACCCAGCGCTGATCCTGGTACAGCGCGCGGCGGGCGAAGCTGGAAGCGACGATCTTGCGTTGCTCGTCGAAACGGTAGCGGGTCACACCGAGCAGCAAGCCGTTGGGCTGTACCGAGTTGATGTGCACGAACTCTTCGCCCTGGCGGTGCCACATGCCGCGCTTGGAGCTTTGCGCCTCACCACCGCCCTGGGCCAGCGAGCGCTCGGCCTGGGCCTTGTTCTCGGTGACCGGGGCGACGTATTCGCCAATCAGCAGACCGACCAGCATCAGCACCAGCATCGGCTTCATCACTGCCCAGACGATACGACCGATGGACACGCCCGCAGCACGCATGATGGTCAGCTCGCTGCTGCTGGCCAGGCTGCCCAGGCCGATCAGGCAGCCGATCAGCGCAGCCATCGGCAGCATGTCATACAGCCGACGCGGCGCGGTGAGCAGCACGTAGCTGCTGGCGTCGAGCAGTGTATAGGTGTCGCTCAGGTCGCCCATCTCGTCGATGAAGGCGAACAGCGAAGCCAGGCCGAGGATGATCCCCAGCACGGCCAGAATGGCCAGCAGTACGCTCTGGCCGATATACCGGTCGATCTTAACCATGGGCCACCCCCGCTCGGCGCGCGGCCATCTTCAGGCGCAGCGGCTCCCAGTACATCAGCGCCAGGCCGATGAGCAGGAACAACGCGTGCACCCACCAGATGCCCAGAGAGATCGGCAACTTGCCCTTCTCGAGGGCGCCGCGAACGGAAATCAGCATCGTCAGGTAGGCCATGTACAGGAGGATCGCCGGCAGCAACTTGAGGAAGCGGCCCTGGCGCGGGTTGACCTTGGACAGCGGCACCGCCAGCAGGGTCACGATGAATACCAGCAACGGCAGCGACAGGCGCCATTGCAGTTCGGCGCGCTCACGCAGGCCATCATGCCCGAACAGGTCGGTGGTCGGGATGGCTTCACGCTCGGTGACCTCCTCGCTGACCTCAGGCTTGGGCAGCAGCACACCGTAGGTGTCGTACTTGATCGCCCGATAGTCGGCCTGGCCAGGGTTGCCGTCGTAACGGTAACCGTTTTCCAGGATCAGGTAGCGGTTGCCATCAGGCTGCACTTCCTGGTGGCCTTTTTCTGCCACCAGTACCGACGGTGCACGGTCCTTGGTCTTGTCCTGGTTGAAGCGTTTCTCGGAAATGAACACCCCGCCCAGATTGACGCGATCGTCGGACATCCGCTCGGTGTAGGTGACACGGGTGCCGTCACGCAGGGTCTGGAAACGCCCCGGCACAAGGGTGTCGAACTCGGTCAGGGCATCCTGCTGGGCGATGATCTTCTGCACCTGGGACACACCCTGGGGGGCCAGGCTCAGGCTCAGCCAGGCCACCACCAACGCGACCAGCGCAGCCGGCGCCAGCGTCAGCGTCAGCAGTCGCTGCTGGCTCATGCCGGTGGCCGAAAGCACGGTCATCTCGCTTTCGAGATACAGGCGTCCATAGGCCAGCAGAATACCGAGGAACAGGCCCAGCGGCAGGATCAGCTGCAGGAAGCCCGGCAGGCGGAAGCCCATGATCAGGAACAGCACGCCCGGATCGAGCGCACCCTGGGCCGCCTGGGCCAGGTATTTGATGAAGCGCCCGCTCATGATGATCACCAACAGCACAGCGCTGACGGCGCTCAAGGTCACCAGGACCTCGCGGGACAGATAACGAAAGACGATCAAACCAGACACTCCTGGGTTGTCAGGGGCGGATTGCCAGACAATGACTGAGTAAAGCCAAGACCTATGCCGGTTCGCCTCAAGCGAACCTCCATGTAAAAGTGCGCGCATTATCCTGTGATTGGGCGCGCCTGTCACTTGGCGGCGCATGACAGTGGATGTCATGCCCGCAAAAATGCGGCAAAGCCCCATCATTGAAGCAGACACTGCCCCGCAAAAGCATAGACCGGGGTTGTCAGCGAGGCGGAGGCAGGCTCAAACTGGCTGCTTTTCAACTGGCACGCAAGCACGCGGCCAGGCCTGTCGTACCCCGTGTGCGGCAGTGGCCAACAACAGAGATCATTCGGGGAACCTGACATGGAACTGGTTGTAAAGACCGTAGCCGCAGCATCCGTGAAAACCGCCACCCTGGTCGTGCCAGTCGGTGAAGGCCGTAAGCTTGGCACCGTGGCCAAGGCCGTTGATCAGGCGACCGATGGCGCCATCAGCGCCATCCTCAAGCGCGGCGACCTGGCCGGCAAGCCGGGCCAGACCCTGCTGCTGCAGAGCCTGCCGGGCCTCAAGGCCGAGCGCGTACTGCTGGTTGGCAGCGGCAAGGATGAAGCGCTGGGCGATCGTGCCTGGCGCAAGCTGATCGCCAGCGTTGCCGGCGTGCTGCGCAACCTGGCAGGCGGTGACGCCGTGCTGGCCCTGGACGACATCGCCGTGGCCAACCGCGACGGTCATTACGGCAAATATCGCCTGCTGGCCGAAACCCTGCTCGACGGCGCCTATGTGTTCGACCGTTTCAAGAGCCAGAAGGCCGAACCGCGCGCCCTGAAGAAAGTCACCCTGCTCGCCGACAAGGCCGGCCAGGCTGAAGTCGAGCGCGCGGTCAAGCATGCCACCGCGATCACCACCGGCATGAGCCTGACCCGCGACCTGGGCAATCTGCCGCCGAACATCTGCCACCCGAGCTTCCTCGCCGAGCAGGCCAAGGAACTGGGCAAGGCGCACAAGGGCCTGAAGGTCGAAGTACTCGACGAGAAGAAGATCAAGGACCTGGGCATGGGCGCGTTCTATGCCGTTGGCCAGGGCAGCGACCAGCCGCCACGGCTGATCGTCATGCAGTACCAAGGTGCCAAGAAGACCGACAAGCCGTTCGTGCTGGTCGGCAAGGGCATCACCTTCGACACCGGCGGCATCAGCCTCAAGCCCGGCGCCGGCATGGATGAGATGAAGTACGACATGGGCGGTGCCGCCAGCGTGTTCGGCACCCTGCGCGCGGTGCTCGAACTGCAGTTGCCGATCAACCTGGTGTGCCTGCTGGCGTGCGCCGAAAACATGCCCAGCGGCGGCGCGACTCGCCCGGGCGACATCGTCACCACCATGAGCGGCCAGACCGTCGAGATCCTCAACACCGACGCCGAAGGCCGTCTGGTGCTGTGCGATACGCTGACCTACGCCGAGCGCTTCAAACCGCAGGCGGTGATCGACATCGCCACCCTCACCGGCGCTTGCATCGTTGCCCTTGGCAGCCACACCTCGGGCCTGATGGGCAACAACGACGACCTGGTCGGCCAGTTGCTCGACGCCGGCAAGCGCGCCGACGACCGCGCCTGGCAACTGCCGCTGTTCGACGAGTACCAGGAACAACTGGACAGCCCGTTCGCCGACATCGCCAACATCGGCGGCCCCAAGGCCGGCACCATCACCGCGGGCTGCTTCCTGTCGCGCTTCACCAAGAACTACAGCTGGGCCCACCTGGACATCGCCGGTACCGCATGGGTCAGCGGTGGCAAGGACAAGGGCGCCACCGGCCGCCCGGTTCCGCTGCTGACCCAGTACCTGCTGGACCGCGCGGGCATCTGATGACGTAAGACCATGGCGACCCTATCGCGGGCAAGCGCGCTCCCACAGCTTCAGCACTGCAGCGAACCTGTGGGAGCGGGCTCGCCCCGCGATAGGGCCGTAACGGACACCCACCTTCCAGCTCAACGTACCTGACCATGGGCAAAGTCGACTTCTACATCCTCCCCACCGACTCCCTCGCCGCACGCCTGGATTTCGCCTGCAAGCTGTGCGAAAAGGCCTGGCGCCTCGGCCACCGGGTCTACCTGCACTGCCAGGACGACGAACAGCGAAACGCACTGGACGAACGCCTGTGGTGCTTCAAGGGCGAGGCCTTCGTGCCGCACGATCTGGCCGAGCAACATGCCGATGCCAGTGTCGCGCTGGGCCTTGATGGCACGGCTGGCGAGCACCGCGACCTGCTGATCAACCTGGGCGGCGATGTGCCGGGGTTCGTCGGCCAGTTCGAGCGGGTCGCCGAGATCGTTGTCGAGGAGGCGTCCATACGCCAGTTGGCCCGCGAGCGGTTCCGTTTCTACCGCGAACAGGGCTATGCTCTGCAAGACCACCGCTTACAGCGACTTTGACGACGATGGACAAACCCTCTTCACTGACCCAATCCGCCCACCTGCTCGACGATCTCGAGTCGATCCGCCAACTGCTTGGCGACGCCGACCTGCAGCCGCCGCTGCTGACCGAAACGGTCGAACAGATTCCCCTGCTGCTCGATGAGCCGGTCGGCAAAGCGCCAAGCGCCGTCGAACCGTCCGCGGCCAGCGCACCGATAGAGGATGCCCAGACTCGCCGCCAGGACACCCTGCTGCACCTGGACACCGAACTGCGCGCTGCGGCGCAATCGATCATGCAGGACGTGATCAACGACTTCGTTCCGCACATCGAGACCGAGGTCAAGCGTCGCCTTGAAGCGCGGATGGAACGGTTGATCAAGCGTTCCGAGTAACACTCGCCTTTTGCGGCGTCCTTTTCGCGGGCAAGCCCGCTCCCACGTGTGGAGCAGGCTTGCCCGCGAAAAGGACGCCATCGTCGGCAACATAACGACACCATGTCCCCTTCGCCTTGCCCGTTGTATACTTCTCGGCTTTCCCGAATTAATGCCTAAGGGTCCCCCCGCGCATGGATAAGACCTACCAGCCGCACGCCATCGAAACTTCCTGGTACAACACCTGGGAGTCCGAGAACTATTTCGCCCCGCAAGGTGCAGGCGAGTCCTACACCATCATGATCCCACCGCCGAACGTGACCGGCAGCCTGCACATGGGTCATGGCTTCAACAACGCGATCATGGACGCCCTGATCCGCTTCCGCCGCATGCAGGGGCGCGACACCCTGTGGCAGCCAGGCACCGACCACGCCGGCATCGCCACGCAGATGCTGGTAGAACGCCAGCTCGAGGCGAAAGGCCAGAACCGTCACGACCTGGGCCGCGAAAAGTTCCTGAAGAAGGTCTGGGAGTGGAAGGATCAATCCGGTGGCAACATCAGCCGCCAGATCCGTCGCCTGGGTTCGTCGGTCGACTGGAGCCGCGAACGCTTCACCATGGATGACGGCCTGTCCGAGGCAGTCAAGGAAGCCTTCGTGCGCCTGCACGAGGACGGCCTGATCTACCGCGGCAAGCGCCTGGTCAACTGGGACACCAAGCTGCACACCGCGATTTCCGACCTCGAAGTGGAAAACCACGACGAGAAAGGCCACCTGTGGAACCTGCGCTACCCGCTGGCCGATGGCGCCACCACGGCCGAAGGCAAGGACCACCTGGTCGTCGCCACCACCCGTCCGGAAACCCTGCTCGGTGACGTCGCCGTTGCCGTCAACCCGACCGACGAGCGCTATCAGGCGCTGATCGGCAAGTTCGTCGAACTGCCGCTGGTCGGACGCCGCATCCCGATCATCGCCGACGACTACTGCGATCCAGAATTCGGCACCGGCTGCGTGAAGATCACCCCGGCCCACGACTTCAACGACTATGAAGTCGGCAAGCGCCACAACCTGCCGCTGCTGAACATCTTCGACAAGAACGCCACCGTGCTCGCCGCGGTCCAGGCCTTCAACCTCGACGGCAGCGTCAACGAAAACCTCGACACCTCGCTGCCTGCCCAGTACGCCGGCCTCGACCGCTTCGTGGCGCGCAAGCAAATGGTTGCCGACCTGGACGCCCAGGGCCTGCTGGTCAGCGTCGATGACCACGCCCTGAAAGTGCCGAAGGGCGACCGCTCGGGTACCGTCATCGAGCCGTGGCTGACCGACCAATGGTACGTCTCCACCAAGCCACTGGCCGAGCCTGCAATCGCCGCGGTGGAAGACGGTCGCATCCAGTTCGTGCCGAAACAGT
Source organism: Pseudomonas wayambapalatensis (assembly GCA_014268975.2). Taxonomy (GTDB): domain Bacteria; phylum Pseudomonadota; class Gammaproteobacteria; order Pseudomonadales; family Pseudomonadaceae; genus Aquipseudomonas; species Aquipseudomonas wayambapalatensis. The sequence continues at coordinate 4,684,089 of CP077096.1, forward strand.
ACGAGAACATGTACTTCTCCTGGATGCGCGACATCCAGGACTGGTGCATCAGCCGCCAGCTGTGGTGGGGCCACCGCATCCCGGCGTGGTACGACGAGGCCGGCCAGGTCTATGTCGGCCGCAACGAGGAAGAAGTCCGGACCAAGCATGGCCTGGGCAACGATGTGGTCCTGCGCCAGGACGACGACGTGCTCGACACCTGGTTCAGTTCGGGCCTGTGGACCTTCTCCACCCTCGGCTGGCCGGAGCAGACCGAGTTCCTGAAGAAATTCCACTCCACCGACGTACTGGTCACAGGCTTCGACATCATCTTCTTCTGGGTCGCCCGGATGATCATGCTGACCATGCACCTGATCAAGAACGAGGATGGCACCCCGCAGGTTCCGTTCAAGACCGTCTACGTGCATGGTCTGGTGCGCGATGGCCAAGGCCAGAAGATGTCCAAGTCCAAGGGCAACGTGCTCGACCCGCTGGACATCGTCGACGGCATCACGCTTGAAGCGCTGCTGGAAAAACGCACCAGCGGCATGATGCAGCCCAAGCTTGCCGAGAAGATCGCCAAGCAGACCAAGGCGGAGTTCCCCGAAGGTATCGCCAGCTACGGCACCGACGCCCTGCGCTTCACCTTCTGCTCGCTGGCCTCTACCGGCCGTGACATCAAGTTCGACATGGGCCGCGTCGAAGGCTACCGCAACTTCTGCAACAAGATCTGGAATGCCGCCCGCTACGTGCTGGACAAGGGCGAGGACTGCGGCCAGAACGGCGAGGCCTACGAGCTGTCGCTGGCCGATCGCTGGATCATCTCGCAACTGCAACGCACCGAAGCCGAAGTGACCCGCCAGCTCGAGCAGTTCCGCTTCGACCTGGCCAGCCAGGCGCTGTACGAGTTCGTCTGGAACCAGTACTGCGACTGGTACCTGGAGCTGTCCAAGCCGGTACTGTGGGACGAGAACGCTCCGGTCGAACGCGCCCGCGGCACCCGCCGCACCCTGGTCCGCGTGCTGGAAGTGATACTGCGCCTGGCGCATCCGTTCATGCCGTTCATCACCGAAGAGATCTGGCAGCGCATCGCGCCGCTGGCGGGCGTCCAGGGCAAGACCATCATGCTGCAGCCTTGGCCGGTGGCCAATGAGAGCCGCATCGATTCTGGCGCCGAAGGCGACATCGAATGGCTCAAGGAGCTGATGGTCGGCCTGCGCAACATCCGCGCCGAGATGAACATCGGCCCGGGCAAGCCGCTGCCGCTGTTCCTGAAGAACGCCAATGCCGACGACCAGCGTCGCCTGCAGGAAAACGAAGCGCTGCTCAAGAAGCTGGCCAAGGTCGAGACCTTCACCGTACTCGGCGAACAGGACGAAGCACCGCTGTCGGCCACCGCACTGGTGGGCGATCTGCAGGTGCTGGTGCCGATGGCCGGCCTGATCGACAAGGATGCCGAGCTTGCACGCCTGAACAAGGAAATCCAGCGCCTGCAGGGCGAGGTCCAGCGTGTCGGCGGCAAGCTGTCCAACGCCGCCTTCGTCGACAAGGCACCACCTGCGGTGATCGAGAAGGAACGCGCGAAGTTGGCCGAGTCCGAACAGGCCCTGGCCAACTTCACCGAGCAGCATGCGCGGATTGCAGCGCTGTAACCTGACATTGCTGAACTGACCGGCGAGGGCTCCGCCCTCGTTCGCGGCCAAGGCCGCTCCCGCAGGAATGGGCTGTCTTCAAGGAGCCCCACTATCCTGTGGGAGCGGCCTTGGCCGCGAATGGGCCGCCCTGCGGCCTCTGGCCAGTGCACGCAACACCGGACACGAGCATGACCCAGAACAAACCCACCCTGCACCCGCGCAACCGCCACCAGGGCCGCTACGACTTCCCCGCGCTGATCAAGGCGCACCCGGACCTTGGCCGCTTCACCCTGACCAACCCCCACGGCAAACCCAGCATCGATTTCGCCAACCCCGAGGCCGTGCGGGTGTTCAACCGTGCCTTGCTCAAGGCCCAGTACGGCATCCAGCACTGGGACATCCCCGCTGACTACCTGTGCCCGCCGATCCCTGGGCGGGCCGACTACATCCACGTGCTGGCCGACTTGCTGGCCGAAGACAACGGCGGGCAGGTGCCACGCGGCGCCCAGGTGCGCGCGCTGGACGTCGGCGTCGGCGCCAACTGCATCTACCCGCTGCTCGGCCATAGCGACTACCGCTGGCGCTTCCTCGGCTCGGATATCGACGCCACGGCGCTGGCTTCGGCCAAGGCGATCGTCCAAGCCAATGGCCTGACCAAGGCCATCACCCTGCGCCAGCAGGCCAACCGCAAGCACATCCTCAGCGGCCTGCTGCAGGACGACGAGCGCTTCGACCTGACCCTGTGCAACCCACCCTTCCACAGTTCGCGCGAGGAGGCCACCCGTGGCAGCCAGCGCAAATGGAAGAACCTGGGCAAGCAGGACCCCAGCCGCAAGCTACCGGTGCTGAACTTCGGTGGGCAGAACAACGAGCTGTGGTGCGAAGGCGGTGAGATCCGCTTCGTCACCCAACTGGTGAACGAAAGCGTGCAGTACGGCGGGCAGGTGCTGTGGTTCACCAGCCTGGTGTCCAAGGCCGGCAACCTGCCGGGTATCGAAGCGGTGCTCAAGAAAGCAGGCGTGAAAGCCCAGCGCATCGTCGAGATGGGCCAGGGCCAGAAACAGAGCCGCATGGTGGCCTGGAGCTTCCAGGACGACGCCATGCGCGGCGCCTGGCATGCCGCGCGGGGCAAGGCCCAGGCATGAAAAAACCGCGCCCGGACAAGCCGGGCGCGGTTTCAATGAAGCATCGACAATTACTTGTTGATGGCGTCGTTCAGGACCTTGGCCGGTACGAACTTGACGACTTTCTTGGCAGCGATTTCGATGGCAGCGCCAGTCGAAGGGTTGCGGCCAGTACGGGCAGGACGCTCGGAGACTTTCAGCTTGCCGATGCCTGGCAGGGTGATTTCAGCGCCGTTTTCCAGTTGGTCGGCGACGATCTGGCCCAGTTGCTCCAGAGCGTTGCGCGCGGTGGTTTTCGGCGCGTCGATGGCTTCGGCGATGTCGGCAATCAGTTGGTCTTTGGTCAATGCCATGGTGGTGTTCCTTCCCTATCAAATCAGAGGTATGCAGCGTGCTTCATCGTTATCGGGCTGCGCGGAAGGTCCGGCGAGCCTCGCCAATCGCGTATGTAGATACGAAAATCAGCGTTTGGTTCGACACGACGCAAGCGAGCTGCCAGCAATGCGCCACCCCAAGGGGCGCAAGACGGCGCAAAGCTAACACAGGAATCAGGAAATATCCGCTGTCGACCGTGATTTTATTCAGGTTTTTCGGGGGGTTGCCCGAAAAACGCAGATTTTTGAACAAAAAACGAACAACCGACATTTCCGCCAACATATGGCCACTGCATCACCCCTGCCCTGCGGTAAACTGAGCCACTTTGCAGCGCGGTTTCGCTCCGCCCACCCTTTCAGAGAATTCCATGCCAATCCGTCATTGCATCGTTCACCTGATCGACAAGAAGCCCGATGGCAGCCCCGCCGTGCTCCATGCGCGAGACACCGAGCTGGCGGCGTCGGACGCCATCGAGAACCTCCTGGCCGACCTCAACGACAGCTATAACGCCAAACAAGGCAAAGCCTGGGGCTTCTTCCACGGAGAGTCCGGCGCCTATCCGCTCAGCGGCTGGCTCAAGCAGTATCAGGAAGAGGAAAAGGACTTCACCACTTTCAGCCGCATCGCGGTCGAGCACCTGCAGAAGCTGATGGAAGAGTCGAACCTGTCCACCGGCGGTCACGTGCTGTTCGCCCATTACCAGCAAGGCATGACCGAATACCTGGTCATCGCCCTGCTGCACCATAGCGAAGGCGTGGCAGTGAACGCCGAACTGGACGTCACCCCGTCGCGGCACCTGGACCTGGGCCAACTGCATCTGGCCGCGCGAATCAACCTGTCCGAGTGGAAGAACAATCAGCACTCGAAGCAGTACATTTCCTTTATCAAAGGCAAGAATGGCAAGAAGGTGTCGGATTACTTCCGCGACTTCATCGGCTGCCAGGAGGGTGTCGACGGCCCGGGCGAAACCCGCACGTTACTCAAGGCCTTCAGCGACTTCGTCGAAAGCGAAGACCTCCCCGAAGAAGCTGCGCGCGAGAAGACCCAGACCCTGGTGGACTACGCCACCAGCCAGACCAAGCAGGGCGAGCCGATCACCCTGGAGGAACTGTCGAGCCTGATCGACGAGGACCGCCCCAAAGCGTTCTTCGACCATATTCGCAACAAGGACTACGGCCTGTCGCCGGAAATCCCCGCGGACAAACGCACCCTCAACCAGTTCCGCCGTTTCACCGGCCGCGCCGAGGGCCTGTCGATCAGCTTCGAGGCCCACCTGCTGGGCTCGAAGATCGAATATGACGAAGAAGCCGGAACCCTGGTGATCAAAGGCTTGCCGACCCAACTGGTCGACCAGCTCAAACGCCGCAAGGACTGATCACGCCCCCGCTACACCTCGCCAACAGTAAAGGAGGCGACCAGCGCCTCCTTTGCCGACTTGCGCAGTTTTTTCACCAGCCGTTCCTGGCGCAAGGCCTCGCCCTTGTCCGGCCACTGCTCGACATAGACCAGCGCCTGCGCCGGACTGGTCTTGAAATAACGTGCGCCCTGCCCTTTCCGATGCTTCTGGAAGCGTCGCTGCGGATCGTCACTGATGCCGCAATACAACGAGCCATTGGCCGCCCGCACGAGGTAGACGTACCAGGGTTTGGCCTCCCGTTCGGGAATCTCTTCACTCACCACAGGGATCCTGAGTGTCATTAGTTTGGAGAGCCCATCCATCTCGAGGGCTCTACCATGTTGAAAGAATCTTCCCGGCTGCTCCTGGCCGCAGCTGCGCTGCTGACCTCACATTTGGCCCAGGCGTCCCTGGGGCAGCGAACCGCTGCACAGATGCAGGAAAACTATGATGCCGCACTGATTGACTGCGGGGGCTCGGCCATTCCGGCCCACGGCTGTTCGGGCGTACTGATTCGCGCGACCAAACCCTCCCCCAAATACCACACCTGGCATCATAGCCCGAACAACAAGGAAAAAGGCGGCGTCTCGTTCTCCTATCTGCGCGCCGATCTGCCAATCACGCGTCTGGCTGCCGACGCCCGCAGCGGCTTTACCCTGTACCCGCGCATGCAGCGCCCGGCAGGGTCGATCAGCTATCAAGTGCTGTGCGCCTGGCCAACCGATGGCGATACCTGGACCCGTGAACAACAAGGGTGTGGCAACAACAGCGAAACTACCTTCAACGAACGCCTGTGCCACGAGCAAGGCATCATGACCGCGCAGGCCTGGATCGACCAGTTCCGCCGCACCGGGGACTACAGACGCCAATGCGCATTCGATGTCCGTGACACCCGCAAGAGCGAGCGCGCCGAAGCCTTTTACCAGAGTCTGATGGCACAGCGAATGTTCGCCTCCGAACTGCCATTCCCTTGGAACGAAGTCATCGTTCAGGCTTGGGAGGAAGACCAGTCCCACAGACTGCCGATCCAGTCGTTCTTCCATATCGAAGGCATGTGGGGGGCGCTCGAGCAGGCACAGGCCGACCAGAAGGACTGGCACAGGACCTACGGCACCTACATCCCGATCATTCGCATCCGCATGCCCCTGCAGGCCCACGACAAGGCCACATTCAGCTATCACAGCAAAGAGCAGGCGGTTCCCACGTCCTGAAAAGACGCTCAGCGCGCCTGAAATGCCCGCAGGCCCTTGTTGGCCTGCTGGCGGACCTTGTTTCTGACCAGGGGACTCCATCCCAGCAACAGGCCGGGCGTACCAAGGGCTTGGCGCGACCAACGCCACAGGTCGAAGCTGTCGTCATGCTGGCAGATCAAGCCGTCGCGAATCACGAAACGAGCCTGGATATCATTGACTACGGTGCGTCCGGTCTGGCTGAACAGGTAAGTGGCGACCCAATGGGCACTGCCACCCCGTGCGTCCGCGTGCACGCTGTCGAAGGTCAGGGAGAAGTCTTTGGCGCGAGTGGTCAGCATCCGCCACATATCGCCCACATCCTGGCCGCGCAAAGTACCGAAGGCCGGATCGCTGAAGACGATGTCATCGCTGTAGCAGGCCACCATGGCCTCGGCGTCCAGGCGCTGGAACGCCTGGTAGAAACGGGTGATCAGGGCGCTGTTGGCGTCGCTCATGGGGCAGGTCCGTCCTGGGAATCGAGAGCTGCACGATAATCCGCGCCACGCCTTCGCGCCATGGTCATTTGCGCCATGAATGCATCCAGCGTCGTACCGGCTTCACACCCGTTCGCTAACGACCTGCACATGCAGTGCCCGCCCAGCGCCCAGGCCAAAGACGATCGCCCCCAACCCCAGTACCGCGAAAATCCAGCCGACCGCTGCCCAGCCGCCGGTGAGGTCATGTACCAGGCCGACAGCGAACGGGCCCATCGAAGCCAGCGTGTAGCCGACCCCCTGGGCCATGCTCGAAAGGTTCGCCGCCACGTGCGAATCCTTCGAGCGCAACACGATCAGGGTCAGGGCCAGAGCGAAGGTACCGCCTTGCCCCAGCCCCAGCAGTATCGCCCAACCCCACAGCCCCGAGATCGGCGCATACAGGCATCCGAACAGACCACCGAGGGTGACCAGCATCACCACCACGATCGCCAGGCGCTGGTCCTTGCCGCGGGTCGCCAGCCAAGGCGCACTGAGCGAACTGATCAACTGCACCAGCACCGACCCCGAGAGCACCAGCCCAGCTTCCGTGGGGCTCAGCCCACGACCGATGAGAATCGACGGCAGCCAGCCGAACACGATGTAGGCCAGCGAGGACTGCAACCCCATGTACAGGGTCACCTGCCAGGCCAGCCGATCACGCCACAGCCCGCGTACCCGATAGGCCACCTGGTGCGCACCATGTCCATGGCGCGCCTGGGGCGACCACACCAGCATCGCCAGCAGCGCCGGTAGCAGCCAGAAGCCCAGCCCCATGGCCCAACTGTCGCCGAAGTACCGACTCAAGGGCACGGTGCTGCCTGCGGCCATCGCTGCACCGAAGCACAGGGCCATGGTGTAGACGCCCGTCAGGGTGCCGGCGTGAGCCGGGAAGTCACGCTTGACGATACCCGGCAGCAGCACGCCGATGATGCCGATGCTGGCACCGGCGATCAGGCTGCCGACGAACACACCGGTCGCACCGAGCGCACTGCGCAGCAGGATCCCCAGCGCCAGGGTCAGGAGGATGCCCAGAATCACCCGCTCGCTGCCGAAACGACGCGCCAGGATCGGCGCCAGCGGTGCGAACAGGCCCAGGCACAGGACCGGCAAGGTCGTCAGCAGACCTGCAGCGGACGCATTGAGGCCCAGGCCCTCGGACACCTGGCCCAGCACTGGCGCCATGCTCGACAGCGCCGGGCGCAGGTTCAGCGCGACCAGCACCAGCCCCAGCAGCAGCAACCAAGGTCGACGCAGCACCACCGGTTGCTGCTGGACCTGTTCGTCGTCGGCCTCGGCATCGATCAGCAGTTCATCGAGTTCGGGGTCGTGCTTGGAACGGTTGGGCGTCAGTTGTTCAGGCATGGGGCACTCGGGCTCAGGATTCGATGAGGGCCCGGCTCAGGCGCTTGGCCGTGTCCGGGTCGCGTTGTTCGATGGCGTCGAGGATCTGCACGTGCAGATCGAACACCCGTTGACTGCGGGGAAGCGCACTCATGTTGTGCTGTACCGCTGCAGCGACGACGCTGGAAAAGTAGCGGTACAACTCGCTCAGTGCGGGGTTGTGCGCAGCGTCCACCAGGCGCTGGTGGAACACCAGGTCACAGGCCACATAGGTGTCCAGGTCGCCGTGGAAGTGCCCGCAACTGTGCTCCAGGGCCTCGCGCAAGCCGCGCAGATCATCGTCGGTACGCCGCAAGGCGGCGAGGCCGATAGCCTCGGCTTCGAGGATGCAGCGGGTCTCGCGAGCCTGCTCGACCGTGCAGCGCGAGATGGCCTGCACCGCCTGCAAGGGGTCTTGGGCGGCGCGCAGGTAACTGCCATCGCCCTGGCGCACTTCGACCAGACCACTGAAGGCCAGCACGCGCATGGCCTCACGCACGGTATTGCGGCTGATGCCCAGCTCCAGGGCCAGTTCCGGCTCGGTAGGCAGACGCTGCCCCACAGCCCATGCGCCCTGGGCGATGCGCTCGCGCAATTGGTCCACGGCTTGCTCCACCAGGGAGCGCTTGATCAACAGGGACATATTAACGTCCAGTCATCGGATGAATTTACAACTTGTGACAATAGCGCTGAAAAGCATCGCGGGGCAAGTCGGAGTGGCAATGCAGCGATCCGACCAGTCCCGCGATAGAGACGCCGCGAACTATCCGTTCAACGCATCGATCAACGCCTGGTTCATCTCCGGCGTCCCTACGGTGATCCGCAGGAACTGCGCAATCCGCGCCTGCTTGAAGTGCCGCACGATCACACCCTGCTCACGCAGACGCGCCGCCAGTTCAGCCGCGTCCTGTTGTGGGTGACGGGCGAAGATGAAGTTGGCCGCCGATGGCAACACCTCGAAGCCCCGCGCCGTCAACTGCTCGACCAGTGCCTCGCGGCTGTCGATGACCTTGCGGCAGGTCTCGTCGAAATAAGCGCGATCTTCGAACGCCACCGCCGCGCCGACGATCGCCATGCGATCCAGCGGATAGGAGTTGAAGCTGTTCTTGATCCGCTCCAGCGCCTCGATCAGGTCCGGGTGCCCCACTGCCAGCCCCACCCGCAGGCCAGCCAGCGAGCGCGACTTGGACAGGGTCTGGGTCACCAGCAGGTTGTCGTAGCGGTCCACCAGGGCGATGGCGGTTTCGCCGCCAAAGTCGATGTAGGCTTCGTCCACTACCACCACCGAGTCGCGATTGGCCTTTAGCAACTGCTCGATCGCCTCGAGCGGCAACAGGCAGCCGGTCGGTGCGTTGGGGTTGGGGAAGATGATCCCGGCGTTTGGTTTTTCATAGTCCTCGATGCGGATCTGGAACTGCTCGTCCAGCGCTACCTGCTCGAAGTCGATACCATACAAGCCGCAATACACCGGATAGAAGCTGTAGCTGATATCCGGGAACAGCAGCGGCGCGCCGTGCTGGAACAAGCCGTGGAAGATGTGCGCCAGCACCTCGTCCGAACCGTTGCCGACGAAGACCTGCTGCGGGGTGACCTTGTAGTAGTCAGCCACCGCCTGCTTGAGCCGGTCGCTGTTCGGGTCCGGATACAGGCGCAAGTTGTCGTTCAACTCGCCACGCATGGCCTCCAGCGCCTTGGGCGAAGGCCCATAGGGGTTTTCGTTGGTATTGAGCTTGACCAGGCGTGCCAGCTTGGGTTGCTCGCCCGGCACGTAAGGCACCAGGTCCTTGACGAAGGGGCTCCAGAATCGACTCATGTTCAGTTCCCCTTCTCGTTGAGGATGCGGTATTCGGCGCTACGGGCGTGGGCGGTCAGCGACTCGCCGCGGGCCAGTACGGATGCAGTGTGACCGAGCTCGGACGCGCCCTGCTCGGAGCAGAAGATGATCGACGAACGCTTCTGGAAGTCATACACCCCCAGAGGCGAGGAGAACCGCGCGGTGCCGGAGGTCGGCAACACGTGGTTGGGACCTGCGCAGTAGTCACCCAGGGCCTCGCTGGTGTGGCGGCCCATGAAGATCGCGCCGGCATGACGGATCTGCGGCAACCAGGCCTGCGGGTCGGCGACCGACAGTTCGAGGTGCTCGGGGGCGATGCGGTTGGCGACCTCGATGGCCTGCTGCATGTCACGCACCTGGATCAGGGCGCCTCGGCCGTTGATCGACTTCTCGATGATCTCGGCGCGCTCCATGGTTGGCAGCAGCTTGCCGATGCTGGCCGCCACGCGGTCGAGGAAAGCCGCATCGGGGCTGACCAGGATTGCCTGGGCGTCTTCATCGTGCTCAGCCTGGGAGAACAGGTCCATGGCGATCCAGTCCGGGTCGGTCTGGCCATCACATACCACGAGAATTTCCGACGGCCCGGCGATCATGTCGATGCCAACCTGGCCGAACACGTGACGCTTGGCGGTGGCTACGTAGATATTGCCGGGACCGACGATCTTGTCGACCTGCGGCACGCTCTCGGTGCCATAGGCCAACGCCGCGACTGCCTGGGCGCCACCGACGGTGAACACGCGGTCGACACCGGCGATGCAGGCTGCAGCCAGCACCAGTTCGTTGATTTCTCCACGCGGGGTCGGCACCACCATGACCACCTCGCCGACACCGGCGACCTTGGCGGGGATGGCATTCATCAGTACCGACGACGGGTACGACGCCTTGCCGCCAGGCACATACAGCCCTGCGCGATCGAGCGGGGTGACTTTCTGGCCGAGCACGGTGCCATCGGCTTCGGTGTACTGCCAGGAGTCCTGTTTCTGCCGCTCGTGGTAGCTGCGCACGCGGTTGGCGGCAGTTTCCAGCGCCTCGCGCTGGGCTGCGGAAATGCGGGTCAGGGCCAGTTCCAGGCGCTCGCGACCAAGGATCAGGTCATCGATGGACTTGGCATCAACGCCATCGAAACGCTGGGTGAACTCCACCAGCGCCGCATCGCCACGCTCGCGAACGGCCTTGATGATGTCGAGAACCCGCTGGTTGACCGCGTCATCGGACACGCTTTCCCAGCTCAGCAGATGATCCAGATGTCGCGCGAAATCCGGATCAGCGGCGTTGAGACGGGCAATTGCAGTGGACACGGTCATGACGAGGGCCTCGTTTTATTGGCGAATGCTCAGGCGCCCTAGGCTACCAGTCCATCCGCGCGGGCACCCGAGAAAAGTGGCTATGACGCGGATAGACGGGCGCGACAGCGAAGGTCGCGCGCAGAAGTCAGCCGCGGTGTCGCGATTCGACAGCCTTGCGCAGGGTGTCGATGAGACTCTGGATACGGGCGTGCTGCATCTTCATGGAGGCCTTGTTCACCACCAGGCGCGAACTGATCGTGGCGATCAGCTCCTGTGGCTCCAGGCCATTGGCGCGCAGGGTGTTGCCGGTATCCACCACGTCGATGATCTTGTCGGCGAGGTTGATCAGCGGGGCCAGTTCCATTGAGCCATAGAGTTTGATGATGTCGACCTGGCGGCCTTGTTCAGCGTAATAGCGCTTGGCTACGTTGACGAACTTGGTGGCCACACGCAGACGCCCCTTGGGCTCGGGTGCGCCGACGACACCAGCGGTCATCAACTTGCACTTGGCGATCTGCAGGTCGAGCGGCTCGTACAGGCCCTGGCCGCCGTATTCCATCAACACGTCCTTGCCGGCCACACCCAGGTCGGCGGCACCATGCTCGACATAGGTCGGCACGTCGGTGGCACGCACGATGAGCAGGCGCACATCGTCCTGCGTGGTGGGGATGATCAGCTTGCGGCTCTTGTCCGGATTCTCGGTCGGCACGATACCGGCCTCGGCCAGCAGCGGCAGGGTATCGTCGAGAATACGGCCTTTTGAAAGCGCGATGGTCAACATTGCAACGTCGGTCCTTAAGCGGCTACAGCCGACCAGGTCATCGACCTGGCCGTGTTCGATTCGGCTGGCACGTCCGTGTGCCGATCACAGGCAGATAGCGCGACTAGCCCGGTACGCGACGGATCTTCGCGCCCAGCATCTGCAGTTTTTCCTCGATGCACTCGTAACCACGGTCGATGTGGTAGATGCGATCGATCAGGGTATCGCCTTCGGCCACCAGCGCAGACAGCACCAGGCTCGCCGAAGCGCGCAGGTCAGTCGCCATCACGGGCGCGCCCTTGAGCATGTTGACCCCAGTGACGATGGCGGTGTTGCCCTCGACCTGGATCTGCGCGCCCATGCGGTGCATCTCGTACACGTGCATGAAGCGGTTTTCGAAGATGGTCTCGATCACAGCGCCAGTGCCTTCGGCAATGGCATTGAGGGAGATGAACTGTGCCTGCATGTCGGTCGGGAATGCCGGATACGGCGCGGTACGCAGGTTCACGGCTTTGGGCCGCTTGCCGTGCATGTCCAGCTCGATCCAGTCTTCACCGGTGGTGATGTCGGCACCCGCTTCCTTGAGTTTCTCGAGGACGGCTTCGAGGATGGTCGGATCGGTGTCCTTGACCTTGACACGGCCGCCGGTGACAGCAGCAGCCACGAGGTAGGTACCGGTCTCGATACGGTCGGGCATCACACGGTAGCTGGCCGAGTGCAGGCGCTCGACGCCATCGATGGTGATGGTGTCGGTGCCGGCGCCCTGGATCTTCGCACCCATGGCGATCAGGAAGTTGGCCAGGTCGACCACTTCAGGTTCGCGCGCGGCGTTCTGCAGCACGCTGCGGCCCTTGGCGAGCGCAGCGGCCATCATGATGTTCTCGGTACCGGTCACGCTGACCGTATCGAAGAAGAAGTGCGCGCCACGCAGGCCGCCTTCAGGTGCCTTGGCCTTGATGTAGCCGCCTTCGACTTCGATCTTCGCGCCCATGGCTTCAAGGCCACGGATGTGCAGGTCAACAGGGCGCGAACCGATGGCGCAGCCACCTGGCAGGGCGACTTCGGCCTCACCGAAGCGGGCGACCATCGGGCCGAGCACCAGGATCGAGGCGCGCATGGTCTTGACCAGCTCGTAGGGCGCGACCAGCGTCTTGATGGTGCGCGGGTCGATCTCCACCGCCAGCTTCTCGTCGATCACAGGCTCGATGCCCATGCGCCCGAACAGCTCGATCATGGTGGTGATATCGTGCAGGTGCGGCAGGTTGCCGACGGAGACCGGGCCATCGGCCAGAAGCGTAGCCGACAGAATCGGCAGGGCAGCGTTCTTCGCGCCGGAAATGCGGATCTCGCCGTCGAGGCGCGCGCCGCCAGTAATAATCAGTTTGTCCATTTCAATCTCGCCGCCAACGTTGGCTCAGGTGCGCTCAGCCCAGGCTGCGCTGCTGAAAAATTTCATGGTTACCGCATGGATGCTGCCGTTGGCGATCCACGGATTCAGGTGAGCATAGATCGCCTGCTGACGCTTGACCGGGCTCTGGCCAGCCAGCTCGTCGCTGATCACGTTCAACTGGAAGTTGCAGCCTTCGCCTTCAACTTCGACCCGGGTTCCCGGCAGTTTTTCTTCAAGGAAGCTCTTAACTTCTACGGCCTGCATGCTCAACCTCAATCGGCGCCCAGTGCGCGCGGGTCGGCCATGATACAAAAAAGCCCCTCGCCTGCGAAGCCCATACGAGGACGCGCTGACCGAGGGGCCTTCCCTTGTTGACGGGTCATCAGCCCGCCAGTACTTCATCGAGGTCGTAGACCTCGGCGATTTCACGCATGTCTGCAGGCATGCCGCGCACTTCCCAGGCCTTGCCAGCGGCCTGGGCATCACGCATGAACGCCAGCAGCAACGACAGCCCCACGCTGCTGGACTTGCTCACGGCCGAGCAGTCGAGCACCAGCCGCTGCTCGCGGCTGGCGGCGATCAGCGCCTTGCCCTGCTTGCGCAGTGCCGGCCCGCTGCGGTAGTCCAGCACACCGGCCAGGCGCAGGACACCCGGCTCGGCCATAGTCATGTCGGCTTCACTCATTTGACAGTCTTCTCGGGAGAGCTGTCGGCAGCTTCCTTGGCCTTTGCCACTTCGCCAGCCCAGCCGTCGATGGTCTTGTCGAGGTTGTTGCCGTTACGGTTCATCGCGTCGGCGAACTGATCGCGGAACAGCTTGCCGATGTTGATGCCGTTGACGATGACATTGCGCACCTTCCATTCGCCCCCGATGTTTTCCAGGGTGTACTGGACCGGATACACGGCACCATTATTGCCGGACACCTTCATGCCAACCGAGGCACGCTGGCCATCATCCGGCTTGGCGGGATCGACGGTAATGCCCTGGTTGTCGTATTCCAGCAATGCATTGCCGTAGAACTGGAACAGGCTGCGGCGGAAATTCTCCTGGAAGCGCTGCATCTGCTCGGGCGTGGCCTTGCGCGAGTACTTGACGGTCATGATGCTTCTGGAAATGCCGTCAGCGTCTACTACCGGGCCAAGGATGCGGTTGAGCGCATCATAGAAGGCTGCGGGGTTGGACTTGTACTGTTCCTTGTTCGCCTTGAGGTCGGACAGCAGCTCAGTGGTGGTGCCCTGAACCACGTCGCGCGGGGACTGGCCCGGCGCCGCCAGGGCCATCAGGGGGAAGGCCGCCAGCAGGACCAGCAGGCCACGTCGCAGGATCGAAATCATGGAAACTCCTCAATTAGCTGGTTGGGCTTCTTTCGGTTCCTTGCCAACGGAGTTGAGCAGGAACTTGCCAATCAGATCTTCCAGCACCAGCGCCGACTGGGTGTCGTGGATGGTGCTGCCATCCTTGAGCACCTGCTCTTCACCGCCCACGCTGATGCCGATGTACTTCTCGCCGAGCAACCCGGCGGTCAGGATCGAGGCAGTGGAATCGGTCGGCAGGTTGTCGACCGACTTGTCCAACTGCAAGGTGACCCGACCGGTGTAGGAGTCGCGATCCAGATCGATGGCCGTGACCTTGCCGATGGTCACACCGGCCATGGTCACTTTAGCTCTGACAGTCAAACCGGCGATATTGTCGAAGTACGCATAAACTTTATAGGTATCGCTGCTCGGGCTGGCCGACAATCCACTGACACGCAGGGCCAGCAGCAGCAGCGCCAGGATCCCGGCCAGGAGGAACAGGCCGACACCGATTTCCAGGGTGCGGTTTTGCATCAGAAATCTCCAAACATCAAGGCGGTCAGAATAAAGTCCAGACCCAGGACTGCCAACGAGGCATAGACCACGGTCTTGGTGGTGGCACGGCTGATCCCCTCTGAAGTGGGTTCGCAGTCATACCCCTGGAATACGGCGATCCAGGTGACGACGAAGGCAAACACCAGGCTCTTGATCAGCCCGTTGATCACGTCATCGCTGAAAGAAACGCTGTTCTGCATGTTGGCCCAGAAAGAGCCTTCGTAGACCCCCAGCCAGTCCACGGCCACCCAGGATCCACCCCAGATGCCGACCACGCTGAAGATCAGCGCCAGCAGCGGCAGCGAGATGAAGCCGGCCCACAGGCGTGGGGCAACGATGTACTTGAGCGGGTCGACACCGATCATCTCCAGGCTGGAGAGCTGCTCGGTGGACTTCATGTTGCCGATCTCGGCGGTCAGTGCCGAACCCGCACGCCCGGCGAACAGCAGCGCCGTGACGACAGGGCCCAGCTCGCGAAGCAGCGTCAGCGCGACCATCTGCCCGACAGCCTGCTCGGAACCGTACTTGGTGAGGATGCTATAGCCTTGCAGGGCCAGCACCATGCCGATGAACACGCCGGACACCACGATGATCGCCAGCGACAGCACGCCCACCGAATAGAGCTGCTTGGTCAGCAGCTGGAAGCCGCCACCGATGCCGCCACGCCCGGCCAGGGCATGAAAAAGGAACAGGCACGAGCGCCCGAGCACGGCCAGCACGTCGATGGCGGCACGCCCGAACAGGCGAATGCGTTCGAGTAAGGATTTTCTGCGCATCAACGCGCTCCCAGCAGATCGGCGCGGTAGTCTGGCGCAGGAAAATGAAATGGCACCGGACCATCCGGGTCGCCCTTCATGAACTGGCGGATGCGCGGATTGTCCGACCCCATCAGTTCGTCAGGCGTGCCCTGCCCCAATACCTGCCCATCACCCACCACATAGAGGTAGTCGGCGATACTCGCGGTTTCGGCGAGGTCGTGGGAGACAACGATGCTGGTGATGCCCAGGGCATCGTTGAGCAGACGGATCAGGCGCACCAGAACGCCCATCGCGATCGGGTCCTGGCCGACGAAAGGCTCGTCGTACATGAGGATCTGCGGATCCAGCGCGATCGCCCGGGCCAGCGCCACACGGCGCTTCATGCCGCCTGACAGCTCGTCCGGCATCAGGTCGATGGCACCGCGCAGGCCCACGGCCTGCAGCTTCATCAGGACGATGTCGCGAATCATCTCGTCGGACAACTGGGTGTGCACCCGCAGCGGGAAGGCCACGTTCTCGAAGACATCCAGGTCGGTGAACAGCGCACCGCTCTGGAACAGCACCCCCATCTGCTTGCGCGCATCGAAGAGGTCGCTGCGCGACAGGGCCGGCAGGTTCTGCCCGCCTACCCAGACTTCGCCGCTGGAGGGACGCAGCTGCGCGCCCATCAGGCGCAGCAGGGTTGTCTTGCCGCACCCGGAAGGTCCCATGATGCCGGTGACCTTGCCGCGGGGGATACGGATGTCGACATTGCTGAAAATGCTACGCGAACCGCGTTTGAAGGTGACCCCCTTCAACTCGACCGCGTAGGCGCTATCCGAACTCATCTAGACTCCTTGCAATGCAGCCTCGTCTACATGGACGCCTGCCTTCATCGTGAAGGCACACGCATCCCTGGCGGGCCGAATAGCGGCGAACTATAGCACCGCGCAAAGTTGTCCCCAAGGCCATTTCCCCGAGTCGTTCAGGCACCGTACAGCTATTTTGCAACTTCCTACGACAACTCGAAGGTGAGCGTTTCACACATTGCCGCTATAATCGGCGCCTTTTCATCAGGCATTGCTTTTTCGACATGAGCCAATCCAGCGAGCTGATCCAATCCGCCCAGCGCACCCTGCGCCTGGAACTCGAGGCCGTAGAAGGCCTGCGGGCCCGTATCGACGACAATTTCGTCAAGGCCTGCGAGCTGATCCTGGCCAGCAAGGGTCGGGTCGTCGTCGTGGGCATGGGCAAGTCCGGCCATATCGGCAACAAGATCGCCGCCACCCTCGCCAGTACTGGCACCCCGTCGTTCTTCGTGCACCCGGCAGAGGCCAGCCACGGCGACATGGGCATGATCACCCGCGACGACGTCATCCTCGCCCTGTCCAACTCCGGCAGCACCGCCGAGATCGTCACGCTGCTGCCGCTGATCAAGCGCCTGGGCATCCAGATGATCAGCCTGACCGGCAAGCCGGACTCACCGCTGGCACAGGCCGCCGAAGTCAACCTCGACGCCAGTGTCGCCCAGGAAGCCTGCCCGCTGAACCTGGCGCCCACCTCGTCCACCACCGCTGCATTGGTCCTGGGTGATGCCCTGGCCATCGCCCTGCTCGAGGCACGCGGCTTCACCGCCGAGGATTTCGCGTTCTCCCATCCGGGTGGCGCCCTGGGCCGTCGCCTGCTGTTGAAAGTCGAGAACGTCATGCACGCGGGTGACGAACTGCCCCAGGTACAGCGCGGCACGCTGCTCAAGGACGCCTTGCTGGAGATGTCGCGCAAGGGCCTGGGCATGACCGTGGTCATGGAGCACGACGGCCGCCTGGCCGGCGTCTTCACCGACGGCGACCTGCGCCGCAGCCTGGATCGCAACATCGACGTGCACAGGACGCTCATCGACGAAGTCATGACTGTTCACGGCAAGACCGCCCGCGCCGAAATGCTCGCGGCCGAAGCCCTGAAGATCATGGAAGATCACAAGATCAGCGCACTGGTGGTGGTCGATAACCAGGATCGCCCGACCGGCGCCCTGAACATGCACGACCTGTTGCGCGCCGGAGTGATGTAAATGCCCCAGGACCTGATGCAACGCGCCAAGGCCATCAAGCTGGCCGTCTTCGACGTGGACGGCGTGCTGACCGACGGCCGCCTGTACTTCCTCGAGGACGGCAGCGAATTCAAGACCTTCAACACCCTCGATGGCCACGGCATCAAGATGCTCATGGCCTCGGGCGTGACCACCGCGATCATCAGTGGGCGCAAGACCCCCGTGGTCGAGCGTCGGGCAAAGAACCTGGGCATTCCACACCTGTTCCAGGGTCGTGAGGACAAGCTGGTGGTGCTCGACGGCCTGCTCGCCGAACTGGGCCTGAGCTACGAGCAGGTCGCCTACCTGGGCGACGACCTCCCCGATCTCCCGGTAATCCGCCGGGTGGGCCTGGGGATGGCCGTGGCCAACGCGGCGCCCTTCGTCCGCGAGCACGCCCACAGCGTCACCCAGGCGCGCGGCGGCGAAGGCGCAGCCCGCGAGTTCTGTGAACTGATCATGCAGGCCCAGGGCACCCTGGACGCTGCCAACGCCCATTACCTGTAGGCCACGCCATGCTCAGCAAGAAACTTCGAAACGCCGTGCTGCTGGCAGCCATCGCTGCGCTGCTGGTTGCGATCGGCTACTGGAACATCAGCCCTGAGAGCTTCCTCGACAAGCCCACGGCACAGGTCGACGAAAGCGCCATCGACTACTATGCGATCAACGCCCACAGCGTACAGTTCCTGCCCGACGGCAGGCTGCAATACGAAATGACCGCGGACAAGGTCGAACACTTGAAAGCCAGCGAAGTCACCCTGGTGACCACGCCAGACATGCACATCTACCGTGGGACAGCATTCCCATGGCACGTGCAGAGCGTGCGCGCCGAGGTCAATCCGGACGGCACCGAGGTCGAACTGATCGACAACGTGCGGATCGCCCGCACCGACGAAAAACAACGCGACACCCTGATCACCAGTAGCCGGATGACCGTGTTCCCGCAGAAGCAATATGCGCAGACCGATCAAGCCGTTAGAATCGACGGCGCCGGTGGCACGACTACGGGCGTAGGAATGAAAGCATATTTGGAAGACGGCAGGATGGACCTGCTGTCCAACGTAAGAGGACAGTATGAGGCTCGTTAAAACCCTCCCCCTTTTGCTCAGCCTGAGCGCAGCACTGGGAAGCGCGAGCGCCTTCGCCCTGCCGAACGACCGTGACCAGCCGATCCGCATCCAGGCGGACAACGCGCACCTGGACGACAAACAGGGCGTTGCCACCTACACGGGCGATGTGATCATCACTCAGGGCTCGATGATGATCAAAGGCAATACCGTGACCATGACTCGCGCCGCCTCGGGCGACATCGACGTCGTGACCTCGGTGGGCAACCTGGCCTACTTCGAGCAGCAGCAGAGCGCCGCCAAGCCCGACAAGATGAAGGGCTGGGCCGTCACCATCCAGTACCAGGCGCAAAAGGATATCGTCATCCTCACTGACCGCGCCAAGGTCGAGAACGAAGGCAACACCACCGAAGGCGAGAAAATCGTCTACAACACCAAGACTCAGGTGGCGACCGCCGGTCGTGGTGGCAACGTGACCGCACCTCGTCAGCGTATCGACATGGTGATCCAACCGAAGAAAAAGGCCGAGTAAATGGCAACCCTCAAAGCCCAGCACCTGGCCAAGAGCTACAAGGGCCGCCAGGTCGTCCGCGACGTCAGCCTGTCGATCGACAGCGGCCAGATCGTCGGCCTGCTCGGCCCCAACGGCGCCGGCAAGACCACCTGCTTCTACATGATCGTGGGGCTGGTCCAGGCCGACCAAGGGCGCGTGCTCATCGACAGCCACGATGTCAGCCACCAGCCCATGCATGGCCGGGCCCAGGCAGGCATCGGCTACCTGCCGCAGGAAGCGTCGATCTTCCGCAAGCTGTCGGTCGCCGACAACATCATGGCCATCCTCGAGACGCGCAAGGACCTGGACCGCGATGGACGGCGCAAGGAGTTGGAAAGCCTGCTGCAGGAGTTCCACATCAGCCACATCCGTGACAACCTCGGCATGAGCCTGTCCGGTGGCGAACGCCGCCGCGTCGAAATTGCCCGCGCCCTGGCGACTGCACCGAAGTTCATCCTGCTGGACGAACCCTTCGCTGGCGTCGACCCGATTTCCGTGGGTGATATCAAACAGATCATCCACCATCTGAAGGCCAAGGGCATCGGCGTACTGATCACCGACCACAACGTGCGCGAAACACTCGACATCTGCGAGACCGCCTACATCGTCAACGATGGTCAACTGATCGCCGAAGGCGACGCCGAGACCATCCTGGCCAACCAGCTGGTCAAGGAAGTCTACCTGGGCCACGAGTTCCGACTCTGATCCCCGGGACCTGCCTGGAGCATTGGAAAAGCCTGGTGAAACGGGCTTAAGTGTTACAGTGCTCTAGGCAAACGCTACAATTTCAGGCATATAACTTGCTTAAGATTTGGCGCTCCGGCGCCCTGTAGTGGATGGCGCATGCGCGCCGGCGAACAAGGTATTAAGCCCCAGCCATGAAACCATCGCTCGTCCTAAAAATGGGCCAGCAACTGACGATGACCCCGCAGTTGCAACAGGCTATCCGTCTGCTTCAGCTCTCCACCCTGGACCTCCAACAGGAAATCCAGGAAGCGCTGGAGTCCAATCCGATGCTCGAACGTCAGGAAGACGGCGACGACTTCGACAACAGCGATCCGATGGCGGAAAACGGCGAAAGCAAACCTGCCACCGAAGCCCAGGACAACAGCTTCCAGGAAACCACCGTCAGCACGGAAAACCTCGAAGAGGGCGAGTGGAACGAGCGCATCCCCAACGAATTGCCGGTCGACACGGCCTGGGAAGACATCTACCAGACCAGCGCCAGCAGCCTGCCCAGCAACGATGACGACGAGTGGGACTTCACCACGCGCACCTCGGCCGGCGAAAGCTTGCAGAGCCATCTGCTGTGGCAGCTCAACCTGGCACCGATGTCCGACACCGACCGCCTGATCGCTGTCACTCTCATCGACAGCATCAACGATCAGGGCTATCTGGAAGACAGCCTCGAGGAAATCTGCGCCGGATTCGACCCGGAGCTGGACATCGAGCTGGATGAAGTCGAAGCCGTGCTGCACCGCATCCAGCAGTTCGAGCCGGCCGGCGTCGGCGCCCGCAACCTGGGCGAATGCCTGCTGCTGCAACTGCGCCAACTGCCGGCGAGCGTGCCGTGGATGGCCGAGGCCCAGCGCCTGGTCACCGACTACATCGACCTGCTCGGCAGCCGCGACTACAGCCAGCTCATGCGTCGCATGAAGCTCAAGGAAGACGAGCTGCGCCAGGTCATCGAGCTGGTGCAAAGCCTCAATCCGCGCCCGGGCTCGCAGATCGAATCGAGCGAGCCGGAGTACGTGATTCCAGACGTCATCGTGCGCAAGGACAGCGACCGCTGGCTGGTCGAACTGAACCAGGAAGCGGTGCCGCGCCTGCGGGTCAATCCGCAGTATGCAGGCTTCGTCCGCCGTGCCGACACCAGCGCGGACAACACCTTCATGCGCAACCAGTTGCAGGAAGCGCGCTGGTTCATCAAGAGCCTGCAAAGCCGCAACGAGACACTGATGAAAGTGGCGACCCAGATCGTCGAACACCAGCGTGGTTTCCTCGACCACGGCGATGAAGCCATGAAGCCCCTGGTGCTGCATGACATCGCCGAGGCGGTGGGCATGCACGAGTCGACCATTTCGCGGGTCACCACGCAGAAGTACATGCACACTCCCCGTGGCATCTACGAATTGAAATACTTTTTCTCGAGCCATGTGAGCACCGCCGAAGGCGGCGAATGCTCGTCTACGGCGATCCGCGCGATCATCAAGAAACTGGTGGCCGCGGAAAATCAGAAAAAGCCATTGAGTGACAGCAAGATCGCTGGTTTACTGGAGGCACAAGGCATCCAGGTAGCCCGCCGCACCGTCGCCAAGTACCGCGAATCGCTGGGGATTGCCCCATCGAGCGAGCGCAAGCGATTGATGTAGCCCCGGGATGTGCCACAGCGTTTCAGTGGCAGGTGCAATACCTGCCTCTTTATGCACGGGCAACAAAGGAGAAGCTGTATGCAAGTCAACATCAGTGGCCAGCATGTAGAAGTCACCCAACCACTGCGCGAATACGTGCTCGAGAAGCTCGCCCGCGTGGAAGGGCATTTCGACAAGATCACCAATGCAACGGTGATCATGAAGGTCGAGAAGCTGCAGCAGAAGGTTGAAGCAACACTCCAGATTCCCGGCGGCGAAGTGGTCGCCAACGCTGAACACCAAGACATGTATGCCGCGATCGACGCATTGGCTGACAAGCTCGACCGCCAACTGAAAAAACATAAGGAAAAACAGCAAAGCCTGCTGCAAGGTGCGGCTGCCCGCTGATCCCCCTCATCCATGATCCGACTTGAAACCATCCTGACCCCCGGCCGTTCCCTCGTGAACGTGCCGGGCGGCAGCAAGAAGCGCGCCCTGGAAAAGGTCGCCACCCTGATTGCCGAGCAAGTACCTGAGCTTGCGATGCAAGACGTCTTCGAAAAGCTCATCGCTCGCGAAAAACTGGGCTCCACCGGCTTCGGTAATGGCATCGCCATTCCCCACTGCCGTCTGGAAGGTTGTACCGCCCCCGTCAGCGCCCTGCTGCACCTGGACGCACCCATCGACTACGACGCCATCGACGGCGCCCCCGTGGACCTGCTGTTCGTGCTGCTGGTCCCGGAAGCGGCCACCGATGCCCACCTCGAACTGCTGCGCCAGATCGCCAGCATGCTCGATCGCAAGGAAGTCCGTGATCGCCTGCGTGCCGCCGACAGCAGCGAAGCCCTCTACCAGGTAGTCCTGGACGCACAGAACGAGCACTGAACATGCGCCTGATCATCGTCAGCGGCCGGTCCGGCTCCGGCAAGAGCACCGCGCTCGATGTGCTGGAAGACAACGGCTACTACTGCATCGACAACCTGCCCGCCGGGTTGCTGCCGCAGCTGGCGGAAAACGCGCTGATCAACACCGAACTGATGCAACCCAAGGTCGCCGTGTCCATCGATGCGCGCAATCTACCCAGCCATCTGTCGCGCTTCCCCGAATTGCTCGAGGAAGCGCGCGCCCGTCACATCCAGTGTGACGTGCTGTACCTGGACGCCGACGAAGACACGCTGCTCAAGCGGTTCTCCGAAACCCGCCGTCGCCACCCCCTGACCAACGCGGACCGTTCGCTCGCCGAAGCCATCCGCGTCGAAAGTGAGCTGCTCGGCCCCATCGCCGACCTTGCCGACCTCAAGATCGATACCACCAGCCTCAATCTTTACCAACTGCGTGACTCGATCAAGCTGCGTCTGCTTAACCAGCCTGAGCCCGGCACCGCTTTTCTCGTCGAATCCTTCGGTTTCAAGCGCGGCATGCCGGTGGACGCCGACTTGGTGTTCGACGTGCGCTGCCTGCCAAACCCTTACTGGAAACCCGAGCTGCGCGAGCACTCGGGCCTTGAAGCTCCGGTGATCGAGTACCTGGCAGCACAACCGGACGTCGAGGAAATGTTCCAGGACATCTCCAGCTATCTGCTTAAATGGCTACCGCGCTTTGCCGCCAGCAACCGCGCCTATGTCACCATCGCCATCGGCTGCACCGGCGGACACCACCGCTCTGTCTATATCACCGAGCGCCTCGGACAACTGCTGCAGCAAACCCTGAAAAACGTCCAGGTCCGTCACCGCGACCTCTAACCCACAGGATCCACCCCACGATGCCCGCCCGCGAAATCACCATCATCAACAAGCTGGGCCTGCACGCCCGGGCGGCAGCCAAGTTCGTCGGCGTGGCCGGGAAGTTTCCCTGCCAGGTTCGAGTCGGGCGCGCCCCCGACAAGCTGGTGGACGGCAAGAGCATCATGGCAGTGATGATGCTGGCCGCAGGTAAAGGCACCCAGGTGCACCTGCATACCGAGGGTGAGCAGGACAACGACGCACTGGATGCACTGGTGGCGTTGATCAACAATTATTTCGACGAAGGCGAGTAAGCCCTCGCCCCGTCTCTCGCCCGGCAGCCTCAGGACATCGCGGTGTCCATCACCATCATCAGGCAGAATCCGATGCATAGCCCCAGGCTTGCCAGGCGGTGATTGCCATTGCTGCGCGACTCGGGAATGATTTCCTGGGTCACCACCAGCAACATCGCTCCCGCCGCACACGCAAGCCCCAGCGGTAGCAGCAGTTCGGCGACATTCACCAGCCAGGCACAGATCACCGCCGCCACCGGCTCCACCAGCCCGGATGCTGCACCGATCAGGAAGGCCTTGAACCGCGACATCCCTGCCCCCGCCAACACCAACGCAATCACCAGCCCTTCAGGCACATCCTGCAGGGCAATGCCCATGGCCAGGCTGTCAGCGTCCGGCATGCCGCCCCCCGCTGAAACACCAATGGCCATACCTTCCGGGATGTTGTGCGCAATGATCGCGGCCACGAACAGCCAGATACGCGCAGCGATCACCGGCTGATTGCCCTGCCCGACCAAGGATTCCGGCGAAACCCCGGAGATTCGCAAGTCGACCAGGAACAGGCACAGCGCCCCGAGCAACAACCCGGCACTGACCAGACCACCGGCGCCCCAAGGGCTGAAGCCGATGGACTGCGCCGCATCAAGACCCGGGATGATCAGGGAGAACGCGGTGGCCGCCAGCATCACCCCGGCGCCGAAGCCAAGCAAGGTGTCAGCCACCGCTACCGGCATGTTGCGGATCACCAGCACCGGTACCGCGCCCAACGCCGTGCCCAGCGCGCACAGTGCGCCGCCTTCGAGCGCACGTAACATGCGCGGTTCCAGGTCCAGCCAGGCGATGCCCCGCGCCACCAACAGCGCCGTGCCGACCAGCAACAGCAAAGTCCCAAGCGCCAGTCGGAACAGGCGCGCACTGCTGACAGACATCACCTCGGAGCGCATGGCAGATCGACTCACTTCAGGGCTTCAAGGTAGCGACGTTCCACTTCCGTCCAGTCGACGACGTTGTAGAAGGCACCGATATATTCGGGACGACGGTTCTGGTACTTCAGGTAGTAGGCGTGCTCCCACACGTCCAACCCCAGGATCGGTGTGTTGCCGTGCATCAGCGGACTGTCCTGGTTGCCGCTGCTCTCCACCACCAGCGTCTTGGCCGGGGTGACGCTGAGCCAGGCCCAACCGCTGCCGAAACGGGTCAGCGCAGCCTTGGTGAATGCGTCCTTGAACGCCTCGAAGCCACCGAACTGCGTATCGATGGCCTGGGCCACCTGACCCTGGGGGTGGCCACCGCCCTTGGGCGACATCACAGTCCAGAACAACGCATGGTTGGCATGGCCGCCGCCCTGGTTGATCACCGCTCCCTGCAGCTTTTCGGGCAGCTGCTTGACCGCGCCGACCAATTTTTCGACCGGCCATTCGGCCCACTCGGTCCCTTCGATGGCGGCGTTGAGGTTGTTCACATAGGTCTGGTGGTGCTTGCTGTGGTGAATCTCCATGGTCTGGGTATCGATGTGCGGCTCCAGCGCATCGTAGGCGTAAGGCAGAGCAGGCAAGGTGTGGGGCATGTCAGTGAATTCCGTATGCAGGTGAACGGTGAGTGGCATCCGGCCGGGCAGCCAGTTCGCTCGCTTCAGGCACATGGCGATTGAGCAGGCGCTCGGTGCGTGGGTACTGGCCGTATTCGGCGATAAAGCTCAACAGCTCGGTGTAGG
This sequence comes from Pseudomonas wayambapalatensis, assembly GCA_014268975.2. Lineage (GTDB taxonomy): Bacteria > Pseudomonadota > Gammaproteobacteria > Pseudomonadales > Pseudomonadaceae > Aquipseudomonas > Aquipseudomonas wayambapalatensis. The sequence continues at coordinate 4,709,328 of CP077096.1, forward strand.
TGCGCCCGCTGTGGCGCAACGCGGCATCACGCAGCGCCTGGGGCAGGCGCGGCTCCTGACTGGCCTGGAGCAGCCGCTGGTGGGCCGCACACAGGTAATCGGCGCTCTCGTGGGGCTGGTTCAGGCGCAGGTGCAGGTCAGCCAGGTTGTGATGGGCAATGACGAAGGCCGCCACCGCCTCGTCGACGTCATGCCAGCGCTCGAACAGCACCTGGGCCAGGGCCAGGGCTTGCAGGTAGTGTTCCCGGGCATCTACCAGCTCACCTTGTTCGAACAGGCGATTGGCGGTTTCCGTGGTGCGTTTCCAATGCTGCATGACGTGTCTCCTGGGCGACGACCGTGGATCAGATACCGCCAGCGGTGAGTTTTTCCGGGTCCAGCAGGGCCTCGAGCTGGTCACGCGACAGGTCGGTATGCTCCAGCGCCACTTCCACGATCGGGCGACCTTGCTTGTAGGCGGTCTTGGCAATCTCGGCGGCCTTGAGGTAGCCGATGATCGGGTTCAGTGCCGTGACCAGGATCGGGTTGCGCGACAGCGCCTCCTTGAGCTTCGGCTCATTGACCTTGAAGCTGGCGATGGCCTTGTCTGCCAGCAGGCGGCTGGCGTTGGCCATCAGTTCGATGCTCTCCAGCAGGTTGCGGGCGATCACCGGCAGCATGACATTGAGTTCGAAGTTGCCCGACTGGCCGGCAACGGCGATGGTCGCGTCGTTGCCGATGACCTGCGCGGCAACCATCGCGGTGGCTTCGGGGATCACCGGGTTGACCTTGCCCGGCATGATCGAAGAGCCCGGCTGCAGCCCCTCGAGCTCGATTTCGCCAAGCCCGGCCAGGGGGCCGGAGTTCATCCAGCGCAGGTCGTTGGCGATCTTCATCAGCGCGACAGCGGTGGTCTTGAGCTGGCCGGACAACGCCACGGCCGCGTCCTGGGAGCCGATCAAGGCGAACAGGTTTTCGCCAGGTGTGAACGGAATGCGGGTCAAGTCGCTCAGTTCACGGGCAAAGCCCACGGCGAACTGCGGGTGGGCATTGATGCCAGTGCCGACCGCTGTACCGCCCTGGGCCAGCGCCTGCAGGGCGGGCAAGGTGGCTTCCAGATGCGCTTGGGCGCCCTTGATCTGTGCCGCCCAGCCCCCCAGCACCTGGCTCATGCGCACTGGCATGGCATCCATCAGGTGGGTGCGGCCGGTCTTGACGTAACGGTGAACCTCGACAGCCTTGGCCTCGATCACCTGGACCAGATGCCCCAGCGCCGGCAGCAGTTGCTCGTGCAAGGCCAGCGCTGCGCTGACGTGAATGGTGGTCGGAATGATGTCGTTGCTGCTCTGACCGCAATTGACATGGTCGTTGGCGTTGACCTTGTCACCCAGCACCCGGCTGGCCAAGGTGGCGATCACCTCGTTGGCGTTCATGTTGGAACTGGTGCCGGAACCGGTCTGGAACACGTCCACCGGGAAATGCTGGATGAAGTCCTCGGCCAGCAGTTGCTCGACCGCCTTGACGATGGCACCGCCCTGCTCCGCGCTCAGTTGCCCCAGCGCGATGTTGGCCTTGGCTGCTGCGGCCTTGGCCAACAGCAGTGCCCGGATGAACTGCAGCGGCATGCGCTGGCCGCTGACCGGGAAGTTGTCGACCGCGCGCTGCGTCTGGGCACCATACAGGGCCTGGGCCGGCACCTGCAGTTCGCCCATGCTGTCACGCTCGATACGGGTATTACTCATCATCGGATCCTTGCATCAGTTCATCGGGGGAAATCGAAGGCAGCAACACGCAACTGGCCAGTTGCATCGCATAGGGCTGCCAGCGCTCGTTCTGCTCGCAACGGTCGAGGTTGCGCAGGTCAAGCAGCGGGCGCCAGGCCTGATCCAGGCACTGGCAGCGCCAATGCCAAGGCAACATGCGGTCGCAGGCGGTATCCAGCAGCAGGCGGAAGGAGGTCAGCGCCACGGTCCAGGGCGAGGTCTGGGTGCAACAGACCAGATAGCGCCCCTCGGCCAGGTAATGTTCGATCAGCCGTGGCTCGTCCGGCTCGAGGGCGCAGCGGATGCGCCGACTCAACCAGCGCCAGTTTTCCAGGTAGGGCAATTCGTGGAGGACGGTTTTCATGAACATCATCGCCGAGGGTTACTGGATAATGATATTCATTATTAATTGATAAATAGAATCACTTCAAGAGCGAGACCACAAACAAAAAACCCGGCGCGATGGCCGGGTTTGTCGTAAAGCGTAGGTCAGACGTGCACCGTCAGCTACCGGCGACGGTCATCCGTTCGATCAGCACCGAACCGCTGTGAATATTGCTGCGCGTTTCAATATCGCTGCCAATCGCGACAATCTGCTGGAACATGTCCTTCATATTGCCGGCGATGGTCACTTCCTGAACAGGGAACTGGATTTCACCGTTCTCCACCCAGAAACCCGCAGCGCCACGGGAGTAGTCACCCGTGACCATGTTCAGGCCATGCCCCATCAGCTCGGTCACCAGCAGGCCGCGCCCCATGCGACGGATCAGTGCGGCCTGGTCTTCGACGCCATGGGTGACGAACAGGTTATGCACGCCGCCAGCGTTGGCGGTGCTTGGCAGCTTGAGCTTGCGACCGGCATAGGTGCCGAGGATGTAGGACACCAGTTCGCCCTTGTCGATGAACGGCTTGGCATAGGTGGCCAGGCCATCGCCGTCGAACGCGGCACTGCCCAGCGCGCGCGGAATGTGCGGACGCTCGTCGAGGGTCAGCCAAGTCGGGAACAGACGCTGGCCCAGGGTGCCTTCGAGGAACGACGACTTGCGGTACAGGTTGCCGCCGGAGATTGCCGACAGGAAGCTGCCGAACAACCCGCCGGCCAGCTCCGCAGCGAACAGCACCGGCACCTCGCAGGTCGGCACTGGACGTGCGCCCAGACGGCTGGCGGCACGCTGGGCAGCACGCTGGCCGATACTGCGCGGGTCGGCCAGCAATTGGCCCTGGCGATTGACGTCATACCAGTAGTCGCGCTGCATCTGCCCTTCGCCTTCGGCGATCATCACACAGCTCAGGCTGTGGCGCGTCGAAGCGTAGCCGCCGATGAAGCCATGGCTGTTGCCATACACCCGCACCCCTTGGTGCGTGTTGAGGGTGGTGCCGTCGGCATTGAGGATGCGCTTGTCGGCATCGAAGGCGGCCGCTTCGCACTCCAGGGCCATCTCGATGGCACGCTCGGGCTCGATGTCCCAGTCGTGGTAGAGGTCGAGGTCAGGCATTTCGCGCGCCATCAGCGCCGCGTCAGCCAGGCCCGAACACTCATCCTCGGAAGTGTGCTTGGCGATTGCCAGTGCAGCAGCCACCGTTTCGCGAATGGCCTCGGGACCGCTCGCCGACGTACTGGCCGACCCCTTGCGCTGGCCCACGTAGAGGGTGATGCCAAAGCCCTGGTCACGGTTGAACTCGACCGTCTCGACCTCGCGCTGGCGCACGCTGGTGGACAGGCCCTGCTCCAGCGAAACCGCCACCTCGCAGGCACTGGCGCCCTGGCGGCGTGCTTCGGCAACGATCGCCTCGACCTGTTCCTGCAACGCTGGCAGGTCCTTCGGACCTATGCTCTGGACTGCACTCATGGTTTTCTCCACTCAAATTCTGCGTTCGGCGAGGGCCATTCTTCGACCGGGCCGGACAAAGCGGCCCCCGACTGGTTATCATGGCGGCGATTTCCTGCGGACTGCCACCATGGTTGATTCATACGACGACGCCTTCGACGGCGAAAAAAGCAAGACCCAGATCAAGCGCGAGCTGCATGCGCTGGTCGAACTCGGCGAGCGCCTCACCACGCTCAAGCCCGATATCCTCGCGCGCCTGCCACTCACCGACGAGTTGCGCAAAGCACTGGAGGAAGCGTCCAAACACACTGCCCACGGTGCCCGCAAACGCCACATGTCGTTCGTCGGCAAGCTGATGCGCGTACAGGACCTGGATGCCATCCATGCGCTGCTCGAGCAGATAGACAGCTCCACGCGCCAGTACAACGAACGTTTCCACGGCCTCGAGCGCTGGCGCGACCGGTTGATCGACGGCAACGACGAAGACCTCGAGCGCTTCGTCCAGGAGTTCCCCGACACCGATCGCCAGCAACTGCGCTCGCTGATCCGCCATGCCCAGCACGAAAAGGCGCGGAACAAACCGCCAGCCGCTGCGCGCAAGGTGTTCAAGTACATCCGCGACCTCGACGAGCTCCAGCGCGGCCTGCGCTGAGCCCTGCCACTGACCGCCTGCAGGAGCGGCCTCGCGTCGCGACACGAGGCCGCTCCTGCAGGCAGCGCGTGCCATCAGGCCCCGGTACCGCCGACGGTGATCGCGTCCAGCTTCAGGGTCGGCTGGCCAACGCCAACCGGCACCGACTGCCCATCCTTGCCACAAGTCCCGACGCCGCTGTCCAGGGCCAGGTCGTTACCGACCATCGACACCCGACTCATCGCCTCAGGACCATTGCCGATCAGGGTTGCGCCCTTGACCGGCGCGGTGATCTTGCCGTCTTCGATCAGGTACGCCTCGCTGGTGGAGAACACGAACTTGCCACTGGTGATGTCCACCTGACCACCGCCGAGGTTGGCGCAGTAGATGCCCTTCTTCACCGAGGCGATGATCTCCTGCGGGTCGCTCTCACCGGCACGCATGTAGGTGTTGGTCATGCGCGGCATCGGCAGGTGCGCGTAGGATTCGCGCCGACCATTGCCGGTAACCGCCATGCCCATCAGGCGGGCATTGAGCTTGTCCTGCATGTAGCCTTTGAGGATGCCGTTCTCGATCAGGGTGGTGCATTCGGTCGGGGTGCCTTCGTCATCGACGCTCAGCGAACCGCGACGGCCTTCCAGCGTGCCGTCATCGACGATGGTGCACAGCTTCGACGCCACCGCCTCACCGATCCGGCCGCTGTAGGCGGAGCTGCCCTTGCGGTTGAAGTCGCCTTCCAGGCCGTGGCCGACCGCTTCATGCAGCAGTACGCCCGACCAACCGGGACCGAGCACCACCGGCAACGTGCCGGCCGGCGCGGGCTGCGCCTCGAGGTTGACCAGCGCCTGGCGCAGCGCCTCGCGGGCATAGCCCATCACCCGCTCTTCGGTGAAGTAGCGGTAGTCGGTACGCCCGCCCCCGCCTTGGCCGCCCCGCTCGCGGCGACCGTTGTGTTCGACGATGACGCTGACGTTGAAACGCACCAGCGGCCGCACATCCGCGGCCAGGCTGCCATCGGCCGCCGCCACCAGGATGCGCTCCCACACACCCGCCATGCTCACGCTGACCTGCTGAATGCGTGGATCGAGGGCACGGGTGGCGGCATCGACGCGCTTGAGCAGTTCGACTTTCTCGGCCCGACTCAGGACATCGAGCGGGTTGTTCGGTGCATACAGGGCGGTCACGTCCTGACTGCGGAAGGCCTGCACCTTACCGTTCTGGCCAGCGCGGGAAATCGAGCGGGCGGCGCGCGCCGCTGACGTCAAGGCTTCAAGATTGATCGCGTTGCTGTAGGCGAAGCCGGTCTTCTCGCCGGACAACGCACGCACGCCGACACCTTGGTCGAGGTTGAAACTGCCTTCCTTGACGATACCGTCTTCCAGTGCCCAGGTTTCCGAGATCTGCCCCTGGAAATACAGGTCGGCAGCGTCGATGCCGGGCCCTGCCAACTCACCCAGCACAGCCTGCAGGCTGTCCAGGGTCAGTCCGCCCGGGGCCAGGAGCTGCTCGCTGACGGTGGATAACATCTGGCTCATAGTCACTCCGAGGTGTGCGCAGGCCGCAAGGCGTCCTGCGAGAAAAAGCGCCGGTGCGAAACGACCGGCATACGCGCCCGTATGGACGCTTGTTCTTCAGCGTCGCGCTCAGCGAGCAATATCGCTTCGCCATGCGCATGTTCGGCGACGATCCTCCCCCAAGGGTCGACGATCGCCGCATGGCCATGGGTTTCCCGTGGGCCTGGATGGCTGCCGCCCTGCGCGGCGGCCAGCATGTAGCACTGGGTTTCGATGGCGCGGGCACGGATCAACACTTCCCAATGTGCCGCGCCGGTCACCGCAGTGAACGCCGACGGAGCGCTGATCAGCTCGGCCCCGGCAGCGCGCAGGGCGCTGTAGAGCTCGGGAAAGCGCAGGTCGTAGCACACCGACAAGCCCAGGCGCCCAACCGGTGTATCGGCCACCACCACCTGCGCGCCATGGGCGTAATCGTCCGATTCGCGGTAGCGCCCACGGTTGTCGGCCACGTCCACATCGAACAGGTGCAGCTTGTCGTAACGCGCGGCGATCTCGCCGTGGTCGTCGACCAGCAGCGAGCAGGCATGTGACTTGGCCTCGGGCTGACCGACCGGGGGCAACGGCAAGGTGCCGGCAACAATCCATAACTTGAGGTCGCGTGCGGCGCGTTTCAACCAGGGCAGGATCGGGCCTTCGCCAAGCGCTTCGGCGCGACCGATCACCGCGGCATCGCGCCGGCCCATGGCCGCGAAATTCTCCGGCAGCACTGCCAGCCGTGCGCCACTGTCAGCCGCCTGTTCCAGCAGCACGTGAGCCCGCTGCAGGTTGGCCAGTACGCCGTCCTGGCTGACCATCTGGATCACTGCTGACTTCATGACCACTCCTAGCGCGATTTATCGAAAGGTTTCACAAAGGTGATTTTAGGCTCTTTGACCGGACCTTCGACCCGATAGTGCACGCTGGCGAAGCGCGCGACCCGATCACCGATCAGTCGATCGACCAGGAACAATGCGCCACCGACCGCAGGCGCCCCGACGATCAGCGCCGCCAACGGCAGGTTGTTGGTGACCGGCAGGGTCACCTGCAGGTTGGCATCGATACGGTCGCGCACAAAGTCGAGTGTGCCATCGAGCTCGAAATTGCTGGAGGGGCCGGTGACAGCGATCGGTTCACGGGTCACATAGACGCCCTCGCTGACCACCAGCAGGCCCTTGACCCGATCATAGGCCAGCCCCTCGCCGAACAGGTCGGAGAAGTCCAGGCGCAGACGGCGACCAATCGAGTTGAAGTTGAGCAGGCCGAACACCCGCAACGCCTGGGCGCCACCCTCGACCTCGACGAACTGGCCGGTGCGCAGCGAGGCATCGAGGCTACCGGAGAATCGCTTGAGACTGACCCAGGCCGGCGAACCCGGCCAACGGCCATCGACGTCCATGCGGAAGTCGCGGCTGGTGACCGTGGGCGCGAAGCCCCAGGCCTTGAGCACATCGCCCAGGTCCTTGCCGTCCAGGCGCCCCTTGTACCAACTGCTGGTGCTGCCGGGAACACCTTCCCAGCCGCCGCTGCCGTCGATGTGCAGGCCCTTGAGATTGAGGTCGATGTCGCCCAGGGACACACCACGGGCATTCGGCCGCAGCTTGACCGAGGCGCTGCCGAACAGGTCGTCGCCGCGATACAACTTGTCGATGCTCAGGTCCAGGGCCGGCGCCTTGCGCGGGTCGAAGGTGGCCAGCGGATCAGGCGCATCTTCGGCCTGGGCCTCCTGCGGATCGGCAGGCGGCAGGCGCAAGGTCTGCAGCTTCACCACCATGGGCGCGGCCTTGGCATCCGGGATCCGCGCATTGCCGATCACTTCCTTGCTGTCCAGGCGCAGATCCCAGGCGCTGGCAACACGCGCCAGGCGCACCACCGCCTGGTTGAGGTCGGTGCCGAATGCCTTCAACTGGCCAATGCTCACATCCACACCCTGCAGGCTCTGACGAGCGCTGCCACCTGGATCCTGGCCAGCATACTTGTCCAACTGCTGCTGCCAGGGCTCGAGGTCCAGCGATTCGAGACGCCCGCGCACCCGCAGACCCTGGCCGCCCGGCACCAGCGCATCGCCACCGCCCAGCACCAGCTCGCCGCGTCCCTGGGCCAGCTTGTCGAGCGAGGCCGCATAGGCCAACCGCGCCACATCGGCGTAGCTCGCATCAAAGCGCCGCTCACCACCCTGCAGGTTCATGCTGAAGCTGCTGTCGCGTGACTCGGCCGCCGTCTTGCCGAAGGGCGCTGGCAGGTCGATGGTCAGGCCCTTGAGCGACGAGTTGACGCTCAGGCGATTGTCGCGGCTACCCAGGCTGACCTGCAGTTGGTAGGGAATGTCGCCCGAGGCCGGCAGTGCCTGCTTGAACTGCAGCCAGTCGGTCAACGACTTGAGCGGCACCTGGCCGGTGGCGTTGATCCGGGTCTGGATCTGGCCACCCTGCCCTTCGGCGAGAATCTGCGCAGTCACCGGCCTGTCGAAGGCCTGGAGACTGATGCCCTTGCCGCTCAGGCCCTTGTCGAGATCGAAGGTGAAGTCGCCCTTCAGGCGGCTCAGGTCGAGCTCCGGCGGCTCCACCTTGAGCCGGGCATCGGAAGTCGAGAAATCCACCAGCACCTTGGGACGCAGACCGTGTTCCAACGGGATGTCCAGTTTGACCTTGCCCTGCAGTGGGCCCTCGCCTTCCCAGCCGGCGAAGATCTCGCCAGTGCCGATCGGCGCCTCTTTCAGAATCTTCAGGCCGTCACCCAGGCTGCCGTCGAACTCGCCGTCCAGGTACAGGCGGCTATGCTGGTCGCCCTCGACATGGGGGATGTTGACGCTGACATCACTGACTCGGGTGTCCAGCAGCAGGCCCTTGCTGGCCTGGATGCGCACACCGGTATCCTCGATGTACACATTGCCGTCCACCTGCTGCACCTGCGGCCAGCCCGGCTGGAAATCGAGGGCCGCGTCATGCACCTTGAAGAACAGGCTGATGCTGCGCGAATGCGCCGGCGCGTTATGGTTCAGAGATCCCTGGTACTGGAAGTAGCCCTCGTCGACCGCCCCCTTGACGATGGCACTGCGAAGCCACTCGTCCAGCGCCGGGCTGAGCACTTCCGGCAGGTACTTGGCCGTGTAGCGGCCATCGCCCTCGGTGAGGCCGACGCGCAGGTCCATATAGTCGGCCTGCTCCTCGTGGAACCTGAAGCGAATGAGAAAATCGGCGGCGATCTTGCCTTCATCGCCCAGCACCTTGATGTAGGGCGCGATGAGGGTAAAGCCGTCCTTGTCCAGCGCCCAGGTCAGGCGGGCATTGGCTTTCTGGTAGTGCCAGGGTTTGCCGAAGATGGGGTACAGGTGCAGCATGAAGGCATCGGTATCAAGGCGCAGTTCGCCGTGCCCGAGATCGCCGCTGATGCTGCCGCTGACATTGCCCGCTGCGGGCGCGCCGTGATACGCATCGAAGCCGATCTTGTCGAGATTGGCGGCGAACTGCAGGCGCTGGTCACCTTCGGCATGGGGACGGATGTCGAGCTGAACATTGCGCAGTGTACCGGTCACGTTCAGGGCATCGACCACGGTCATCAGGTTGTCCGGCAGCGGTGCCAGGCCATCGATCAGTGGGGTCAACGGCGTCAGGTCGAGGCGATCGGCCTGGACCTGCCACGTCTCCCCGGCGGCCTCCTGCCCACGGCGCTGGCGCGCTTGCAGGTGGGTTTCCCAGCGGGTTTCACCGATACTCGCCGCCAACGAATCGACCACGATCTCGTAGCCTTCCTTGCCCCGGCGCACCCAACTGGACAGCGCCAGGTTGTCGAGGGTCACGGTCTTGCGCCCGACATAGGCGCCGCGCAGTTGCGGCGCGTTCAGGCGGGCGACGGCGCGCTGCAACTGGCCTTTGTTCCAGTCGATCCAGAATTCGCCCCCCGCACGCAGCGTCTTGGCTCGCCATTGGCCGAGCAGGCTTGGCGGCACCCAGCGCGCCCAATCGCTCTGCGGCAGGCTGGCGTAGGCCTCCAGCCGCCCGTCACGCCAGGCGTCAGGGGTGGCGCGGCTGCGCAGGTTCAACGCCAGGGGTTGGCCGTCGGGCAAGGTCGCGCGCAGCTCAAGGCGCTGGCGCGACGGACCGGCCTGCAGGCCAAGGCTGACATAAGTGAGCGTGACCGAATCACGGCGCCACGGCTGGAACGTGACCTGGCTGTCGAACACATCGACCCTGCCCAGTTGCTGGAGGCGTTGCAGCAATTGGGCCGGGTCGATGGGCGCATCGTCTTTCTTCGGCAGGCCTTCAAGGGTCCAGGCGCCTTGCTGGTCCTCATGCAGGATCAGCTGCAGGCCGCCTAGCTGGACATGCGCCAACCGCACTTCTCGGGCCTTCAGGCTGGCCCACAGGTCGGGCACCAGCTTGACGTCATCCAGGCGCAAGGCCGCCGAGCCCTCGCCCAATTGCAGGTCGCGCAGCCTGAGCACCGGGGCCAGGCCACTCCATCGCCCCTCGAGCGCCCCCACATGCACGGGCAGGCCCAAGGCTTGCTGGGCCTTGTCTTCAAGGTCGGCCCGGTATTCGGCCACCAGCGGCACCAGTTGCCGACCGAGGCTGACATACAGCGCCACCAGCACTGCCAGCAGGGCACACAGCCCCAGCCCCCAGCGGGTCAACGCGCCAAGAACGCGGGTCAGACGTTCCATGGCCATTGCCCTCCGAGTCGTCCATTAACTATGGCCGCAAGCGGCATTTTCGCCACTGGGCGAACGATTTCAGAACGCGTCAGAGCAGCACCACATCATATTGTTCCTGGGAATACATGGACTCGACCTGGAAGCGAATGGTTCGCCCGATGAAGGCCTCCAGCTCGGCGACGTTACCCGACTCTTCATCGAGCAGACGATCGACGACCTTCTGATTGGCCAGCACCCGGTAGCCTTCTGCCTGATAGGCCCGCGCCTCGCGGAGGATTTCGCGGAAGATTTCGTAACAAATAGTCTCTGGCGTCTTCAGCTTGCCACGCCCCTGGCAGGCCAGGCAGGGCTCGCACAGCACCTGCTCGAGGCTTTCACGGGTGCGCTTGCGGGTCATCTGTACCAGGCCCAACTCGGTGATGCCGATGATGTTGGTCTTGGCATGGTCGCGCTCAAGCTGTTTTTCCAGCGTGCGCAGAACCTGGCGGCGGTGCTCTTCGTCTTCCATGTCGATGAAGTCGATGATGATGATGCCGCCGATGTTGCGCAGGCGCAGTTGCCGTGCGATGGCCGTGGCTGCTTCGAGGTTGGTCTTGAAAATGGTCTCTTCGAGATTGCGATGGCCGACGAAAGCGCCAGTGTTGACGTCGATGGTCGTCATCGCCTCGGCGGGGTCGACCACCAGGTAGCCCCCGGACTTGAGCGGCACCTTGCGTTCCAGGGCGCGCTGGATCTCGTCCTCGACCCCATAGAGGTCGAAGATCGGCCGCTCGCCGGGATAGTGCTCCAGGCGGTCGGCGATCTCGGGCATCAGCTCGCCGACGAACTGCGTGGTCTTCTGGAAGGTCTCCCGCGAGTCGATGCGGATCTTCTCGATCTTTGGATTGACCAGGTCGCGCAAGGTGCGCAGCGCCAGGCCGAGGTCTTCGTAGATCACGGTCGGCGCACCGCAGGTCTGGATCTGGCTGCCGATCTGCTCCCAAAGGCGACGCAGGTAGCGGATGTCCTGGAGGATGTCTTCGGCGCGCGCGCCTTCGGCGGCGGTACGCAGGATGAAGCCACCGGCATCCTTGATGTTCTCTTGCGTCATCGAATCGCTGACCACCTGTTTGAGACGGTCACGCTCGGCTTCGTCTTCGATCTTCAGCGAAATTCCGACATGGCTGCTGCGCGGCATGTACACCAGGTAGCGCGACGGAATCGACAGCTGGGTAGTCAGGCGCGCGCCCTTGGTGCCGATAGGGTCCTTGGTCACCTGCACCACAAGAGCCTGGCCTTCGTGGACCAGCGCGGTGATGGTCTCGACCGCCGAGCCTTCACGCTGGGAGATCTCCGAGGCGTGGATGAACGCCGCACGCTCCAGGCCGATATCGATGAAGGCGGCCTGCATGCCAGGCAGCACACGCACCACCTTGCCCTTGTAGATATTGCCGACGATGCCACGGCGCTGGGTGCGCTCGACATGCACCTCCTGCAGCACTCCGTTCTCCACCACTGCCACACGTGACTCCATTGGCGTGATGTTGATCAGGATCTCTTCACTCATGGCAGGCTCTCGTCAAAGGTCTTCGGTAATGATGGATCGCTGTCGGGCGGCTGGCTAGCGCTGGGCGTTATCCTCTTGCTGCCAGCAGGGAATGGCGAACTGTTCGAGCAGCTCGGCGGTTTCGCTCAGGGGCAGGCCGACCACGGCCGAATAGCTGCCCTCGATGGCGCTGACGAACACCGCTCCCAGCCCCTGGATCGCATAACCGCCGGCCTTGTCCAGCGGTTCACCGCTGTCCCAGTAGCGACATGCTTCATCGAAGGAAATGGTACGGAACCGGACTTTGGTGGCCACGCACAGGCTCAGCGAGCGCTGGCCGTCGGTCACAGCTACGGCCGTAAGCACCTGATGCTCGCGTTTGGACAGGTCGCCGAGCATCGCCAGGGCGTGCTCGCGGTTTTCAGGCTTGCCGAGGATCTGGCCGTCGAGCACCACGGCGGTATCCGCGCCGAGCACCACACCCGGGGCATCGAGCAGATTGAAACCGGCCACCGCCTTGGCTTGCGCCAGGCGCTCGACGTAGGCCTGGGCGGCTTCGTCGGGCAACGGGGTTTCGTCGATGGGGGCGCTGACCACGGTGAATGGCACGCCAATCTGGGTCAGCAGCTCACGCCGGCGCGGGGAGCCGGAGGCCAGGTACAGTCGAGTCATGTGGACATCTCCCTGTCAGTGGCGACGCGTCAGTGGATATGCAGGCGTCGGCGCATGCCGCGCAGGGCGAAGCTGATCCAGGGCCAGAGCAACGCGCTGATCACCGCCGACCACACCAGCGCAAGCGTCGGCAGGCGATTGCCGGTCAGGGCGCTGAGCCACAGCTGGATCAACTGGGCGATGCCGAACACCACCAGGATCACCAGGCTCTGCTGCCACATGGGGAACATACGCAGGCGTTGCTGCAGGGACAGCACCAGGAAGGTGATCAAGGTGAGGATCAGCGCGTTCTGCCCCAGCAGGGTGCCGTAGAGCACGTCCTCGGCAAGGCCCAGCACGAAGGCGGTGGTCATCCCGACCTTGCTGGGTACGGCCAGGGTCCAGAACGCCAGCAACAAGGCCAGCCACATGGGGCGGAACACCTCCATGAACTGCGGCATCGGCGTGACGCTGAGCAGCAGGCCGATGACGAAGGTCAGCCAGATGGCCCAGCCGTTTCTGCTACGGGTACTGGCCATCATTCTCTCCGGGGCTGTGCAGGCGACGCGGGTGCGGCTGGCGGGTGTGAGGTGGACGTACCGTGGGCCGGCGCAGTGGCAGCCGGTGCGGCAGGCGCGGGTGCGTGGGCCGGCGCGCCGCTCGCTGGCGCAGTTGCCGGTGCTGGCGCAGCTGTCGGCTTGGCACTCGCACCGTCCTGACGGTCGGCCTCTTCCTGGGCGATCGCTGCATCCGTGGCACGCTGCTCAGGTGTACGACGATCGCTGAACACCAGCAGCATGTAGCGGCTGCGATTGAGGGCGGCGGTAGGAATGGCGCGCACGATGGCGAACGGCTGACCGGAATCGTGGATCACCTCGTTGACCGTGGCCACCGGATAACCGGCCGGGAAACGCTGCCCCATGCCCGAACTCACCAGCAGATCGCCTTCCTTGATGTCGGCGGTATCGGCCACGTGACGCAGTTCCAGGCGTTCCGGGTTGCCGGTGCCGCTGGCAATGGCGCGCAGGCCGTTGCGGTTGACCTGTACGGGAATGCTGTGGGTGGTGTCGGTCAGCAGCAGCACGCGCGAGGTGTAGGGCATCAGCTCGACCACCTGGCCCATCAGGCCACGGGCATCGAGCACCGGCTGGCCGAGGAACACCCCGTCGCGCTCGCCCTTGTTGATCAGGATGCGATGAGTGAAGGGATTGGGATCGACCCCGATCAGCTCGGCGACTTCGACCTTTTCGTTGACCAGTGCCGAAGAATTGAGCAGCTCGCGCAGACGCACGTTCTGCTCGGTGAGCGCCGCCAGCTTCTGCAGGCGCCCCTGCAACAGCAGGGCTTCGGTCTTGAGTTTCTCGTTTTCGGCGATCAGCTCGGTGCGGCTGCCGAACTGCCCGGCCACGCCCTGCCACAGACGCTGCGGCAAATCGGTGACCCAATAGGATTCCATCAGCACCAGCCCCATCTGGCTGCGTACCGGCTTGAGCACGTCAAAGCGCGAGTCGACCACCATCAGCGCGACCGACATCACCACCAGCACGAGCAGACGAACGCCCAGCGAAGGGCCCTTGGAGAAAAGCGGTTTAATGGGCCGTTCCTCGTGGACGACGATTCAGGCGGTCATTGCACGAGGTCAATGCAACCACCAGCCTGCGGATTGACGGAAACGACGCCCGACGGACGTCAACAGCGCATACAGGTAGCACTGTGCGTGCCACCTGTAAACCAGACGATCTTCAGCGACGGCTGGACAGCGCCAGGACTCACTCGCTGGAGAGCAGGTCCATGGCGTGCTTGTCCATCATTTCCAGCGCACGACCACCGCCACGGGCGACACAGGTCAGCGGGTCTTCGGCAACGATCACCGGCAGGCCGGTTTCCTGGGCCAGCAGCTTGTCGAGGTCACGCAGCAGCGCGCCACCACCGGTCAGCACCAGGCCGCGCTCGGCGATGTCGGAGGCCAGCTCCGGCGGCGACTGCTCCAGGGCGCTCTTGACCGCCTGGACGATGGTCGCCAGCGATTCCTGCAGCGCTTCGAGCACTTCGTTGGAGTTCAGGGTGAAGGCACGTGGTACACCTTCGGCCAGGTTGCGGCCACGCACGTCGACTTCGCGGACTTCGCCGCCCGGGTAGGCGGTGCCGATTTCCTGCTTGATGCGCTCGGCGGTGGATTCGCCGATCAGGCTGCCGTAGTTACGGCGCACGTAGGTGACGATGGCTTCGTCGAAACGGTCGCCGCCGACACGCACGGATTCGGCGTACACCACACCGTTGAGCGAGATCAGGGCGATTTCGGTGGTACCACCACCGATGTCGACGACCATCGAACCGCGGGCTTCCTCGACCGGCAGGCCGGCACCGATGGCGGCGGCCATGGGCTCTTCGATCAGGAACACTTCGCGGGCACCGGCGCCCAGCGCCGATTCACGGATGGCACGGCGCTCGACCTGAGTGGACTTGCACGGCACGCAGATCAGCACGCGAGGGCTGGGCTGCAGGAAGCTGTTTTCGTGCACTTTGTTGATGAAGTACTGCAGCATCTTCTCGCAGACGCTGAAGTCGGCGATCACGCCGTCCTTCATCGGACGAATGGCAGCGATGTTGCCGGGAGTGCGGCCGAGCATGCGCTTGGCTTCGGTACCGACGGCCACGACGCTTTTCTGGTTGCCGTGGGTACGGATGGCAACAACCGAGGGCTCATTCAGGACGATACCGCG
Source organism: Pseudomonas wayambapalatensis (assembly GCA_014268975.2). Classification (GTDB taxonomy): domain Bacteria; phylum Pseudomonadota; class Gammaproteobacteria; order Pseudomonadales; family Pseudomonadaceae; genus Aquipseudomonas; species Aquipseudomonas wayambapalatensis. Next base: position 4,724,633 of record CP077096.1, read on the forward strand.
CTCACGCACGTAAATAAGGGTGTTGGCAGTACCCAGGTCGATGGACAGATCGCTGGAAAACATGCCACGCAGTTTCTTGAACATGGGAAAGTGACCCTGGGGAAAGCGTGGGTAAAAAAGTGCGGCAAACTCTAACAATGGCAGGGATTTTGGGCAAGGAGCCAATATGTTAAATTGGCAGTTTTTCCGAGCACGCCAGCCGATGATCGCGGCCGTATGACCGCCAGAATCCCGGCATGTTCCTCATTACGGAAGCATTCTGTTTCTGTTTTTCCTGGAGATCCCCATGGCGCTTCAACGCTGTGACGTGGAAAAGATCGCCCATCTGGCCCGCCTGGGCCTGAATGAAGGCGAACTGCCACGCATTACCGATGCCTTGAACAGTATTCTCGGGCTGGTCGACCAGATGCAAGCCGTCGACACCACCGGCATCGAGCCTCTCGCCCACCCGCTCGAAGCCACCCAGCGCCTGCGTCCCGACCAGGTGACCGAAAGCAACCAGCGCGATCGCTACCAAGCGGTGGCACCCTCGACCGAAAACGGTCTGTACCTGGTTCCGAAAGTCATCGAGTAAGGGATAGAGCCTGCCATGCATCAACTCACTCTGGCCGAGATCGCCCGCGGACTCGCCGACAAGTCGTTTTCTTCCGAAGAGCTGACCGGCGCGCTGCTGTCGCGCATCAAGCAGCTCGACCCACAGATCAACAGCTTCATCAGCATCACCGAAGCGCAGGCGCTGCAGCAGGCCCGCGCTGCCGACGCCCGTCGCGCCAATGGCGAAACCGGCGCACTGCTGGGCGCACCGATTGCCCACAAGGACCTGTTCTGCACCCAGGGCGTGCGCACCAGCTGCGGCTCGAAGATGCTCGACAGCTTCACCGCCCCCTATGACGCCACCGTGGTCGCCAAGCTCGCCGAGGCCGGCATGGTCACCCTGGGCAAGACCAACATGGACGAGTTCGCCATGGGTTCGGCCAACGAATCCAGCCACTACGGCGCGGTGAAGAACCCCTGGAACCTCGAACACGTGCCAGGCGGCTCGTCGGGTGGCTCCGCCGCAGCCGTGGCCGCGCGCCTGCTGCCGGTCGCCACCGGCACCGACACCGGCGGCTCGATCCGCCAGCCAGCCGCGCTGACCAACCTCACCGGTCTCAAGCCTACCTACGGCCGTGTCTCGCGCTGGGGCATGATCGCCTACGCCTCGAGCCTCGACCAGGGCGGCCCGATGGCCCGCACCGCCGAAGACTGCGCCCTGCTGCTGCAAGGCATGGCTGGTTTCGACGCCAAGGACTCGACCAGCGTCGACGAATCGGTACCCGACTACAGCGCCAACCTCAATGCCTCGCTGCAGGGCCTGCGCATCGGCCTGCCGAAGGAGTACTTCGGCGCCGGCCTCGATCCGCGCATCGCCGAACTGGTCCAGGCCAGCGTCAAGGAACTGGAGAAGCTCGGCGCGGTGGTCAAGGAAATCAGCCTGCCGAACATGCAGCACGCCATCCCGGCGTACTACGTGATCGCCCCGGCCGAAGCCTCCTCCAACCTCTCGCGCTTCGACGGCGTGCGCTTCGGCTACCGCTGCGAAGCCCCGAAAGACCTCACCGACCTGTACAAGCGCTCGCGTGGCGAAGGCTTCGGCGCTGAAGTGCAGCGCCGGATCATGGTCGGCACCTATGCCCTGTCGGCCGGCTACTACGACGCCTACTACGTCAAGGCCCAGCAGATCCGCCGCCTGATCAAGAACGACTTCATGGCCGCCTTCGAACAGGTCGACGTCATCCTCGGCCCGACCACGCCGAACCCGGCCTGGAAACTCGGCTCGAAGAACGCCGACCCGGTCGCCGCCTACCTCGAGGACGTCTACACCATCACCGCCAACCTCGCGGGCCTGCCCGGCCTGTCGATGCCGGCCGGCTTCGTCGATGGCCTGCCGGTGGGCGTACAACTGCTGGCCCCGTACTTCCAGGAAGGCCGCCTGCTCAACGTCGCGCACCGTTACCAGCAAGTCACCGACTGGCACACCCGCGCCCCCAAAGGCTTCTGAGGAATTCACACATGCAATGGGAAGTTGTGATCGGGCTGGAGATTCATACCCAGCTCGCCACCCAGTCGAAGATCTTCTCCGGCAGCGCCACCACCTTCGGCTCCGAGCCGAACACCCAGGCCAGCCTGGTCGACCTGGGCATGCCCGGCGTACTGCCGGTGCTGAACCAGGAGGCCGTACGCATGGCCTGTATGTTCGGCCTGGCCATCGATGCCGAGATCGGGCCGCGCAACGTGTTCGCGCGCAAGAACTACTTCTACCCCGACCTGCCCAAGGGCTATCAGATCAGCCAGATGGACCTGCCGATCGTTGGCAAGGGCCACCTGGACATCGCCCTGGAAGACGGCACCCTCAAGCGCATCGGCGTCACCCGCGCACACCTTGAGGAAGATGCCGGCAAGAGCCTGCACGAAGATTTCAACGGCGCCACCGGGATCGACCTGAACCGCGCCGGCACACCGCTGCTGGAAATCGTTTCCGAGCCGGACATGCGCAGCGCAAAAGAGGCCGTGGCCTACGTCAAGGCCATCCACGCCCTGGTGCGCTACCTGGGTATCTGCGATGGCAACATGGCCGAAGGCTCGCTGCGTTGCGACTGCAACGTCTCGGTTCGCCCCAAAGGCCAGGTCGAGTTCGGCACCCGCTGCGAGATCAAGAACGTCAACTCATTCCGCTTCATCGAGCGGGCGATCAACAGCGAGATCCAGCGCCAGATCGACCTGATCGAGGACGGCGGCAAGGTGGTCCAGGAAACCCGCCTGTACGACCCGAACAAGGACGAGACCCGCTCCATGCGCAGCAAGGAGGAAGCCAACGACTACCGTTACTTCCCCGATCCGGACCTGCTGCCGGTGGTCATCGAGCCAAGCTTCCTCGAGACCGTCCGCGCCTCGCTGCCCGAGCTGCCGACACAGAAGGTCGAGCGCTTCCAGAGCCAGTACGGCCTGTCGGCCTACGACGCCAACGTGCTGGCCAGCAGCCGCGAACAGGCCGACTACTTCGAGCAGGTGGCCAGTATCGGCGGCGACGCCAAGCTGGCGGCCAACTGGGTCATGGTCGAGCTGGGCAGCCTGCTGAACAAGCTGGGTGTCGAAATCGACCAGTCGCCAGTCAGTGCCGAGCTGCTCGGTGGGATGCTGCAGCGCATCCGCGACAACACCATCAGCGGCAAGATCGCCAAGACCGTGTTCGAGGCCATGGCTGCCGGTGAAGGCGATGCCGACAGCATCATCGAGAGCAAGGGCCTCAAGCAGGTGACCGACACCGGCGCGATCGACAAGATGCTCGATGAAGTGCTGGCGGCCAACGCCGAGCAGGTCGAACAGTACCGCGCCGCCGATGAGGCCAAGCGCGGCAAGATGTTCGGTTTCTTCGTCGGCCAGGCGATGAAGGCCTCCAAAGGCAAGGCCAACCCGGGGCAGGTGAACCAATTGCTCAAGGCCAAGCTCGAAGGGTGACCTGAACGCCCTCGTTCGCGGGCAAGTCGGGGCGCCGACTTGCCCGCGAATGGAAGCACCGGAGAGCACCTGCCTTGCTGAAAAAAAAACTCACCGCCCTGGCTCTTTTCTCTGTCTTGGCCGGCTGTGCCAGCCATGACATCGACCCACGCGGCTACGACGAAACCGGCACCGCCTCCTATTACGGCTCCCGCCACCACGGCAAACGCACCGCCAGCGGCGAAGCCTTCAACCAGCACGGCCTGACCGCCGCCCATCGCACCCTGCCGTTCGGCAGCCAGGTACTGGTGACCAACCTGTCCAACCAGCGCAGCGTGGTGGTACGCATCAACGACCGCGGCCCCCATACCCGTGGCCGACTGATCGACCTGTCACGCGCTGCCGCAGAAAAAATCGGCATGCTCCGTAGCGGAACGGCGCGAGTCCGGGTACAAGGTCTGAGCGACTGACCTGACTGGAGCCCTGCCATTTTCGACCTCGCTACCCTCCCCACCTTCAGCCTCCTGCAACTGGGCCTGGGCCTGGTGCTGTTGGTCATCGGTGCCGAACTGCTGGTGCGCGCCGCCCTGCGCCTGGCCACGCGCCTGCATGTGCGGCCGCTGATCATCGGCCTGAGCCTGGTGGCCTTCGGCAGTACCGCACCGCAACTGACGGTCAGCCTGCAGGCGGCCTACCAGGGTGCCCCGGACGTGGCGGTGGGCAGTGTGATCGGCAGCAACATCTTCAATGTGCTGGTGATCCTCGGGCTTGCCGCGCTGATCATCCCGCTACGCGTTTCGCGGCAACTGGTACGCCTGGACATCCCCTTGATGATCGCCGCCAGTGCAGTGGTCTACCTGCTGGCGGCCAACGGCGAACTGGGGAGGCTCGAGGGCGGGCTGTTGTTGCTGGGCCTGCTGGGCTACCTGGGCATGCTCTGGCACCAGTCACGCCACTATGCCCGCACCTATCCGGCGCCCGACGCCGCGCGCCGCAGCCCGGGCCGTTTCTGGAGCACCGTGGTGCTGCAAACCCTGTTCGGGCTGGTGCTGCTCAGCCTCGGTGGGCACTTGCTGCTGGAGGCGGCGGTCGAGGTCGCCACGGATCTGGGCCTGTCCGAGCGGATCATCGGCCTGACCGTGGTCGCGGTCTGCACTTCGCTGCCGGAACTGGCCGCCGCGCTGATCGCCGCCCTGCGGGGCGAACGCGAGATCGCCGTGGGCACGGTGATCGGCAGCAACCTGTTCAACCTCCTGGCAGTGCTGGGGCTGACCGCCTTGACCACGCCCGAGCCACTGACCATCTCACCCAACGCACTGGCATTCGACCTGCCGGTGATGCTCGGGGTCGCCGCCCTGAGCCTGCCCGTGTTCTATTCCGGCTACCGGATCACCCGCGCCGAAGGGCTGGTGTTCCTGGCGCTCTACCTGGCCTACGGCCTGCATGTGGTGGCCTTCACCACCGGCATGCCACTGGCCGGGCGACTGGAGCGTCTGATGCTGTTCTACGTCATGCCGGTGCTGGCGGTGGTGTTGCTGTACACCACGGTTCGTGCCTGGCGCCGCCAACACTGAGGATTACGCAATGACCGACAACAAGAAGGCCGGCGAGCAGGTTCGTCGCCAGGTGATGGGGGACGCTTTCGTCGATCGTGCCCTGGGCAATGCCACGGCGTTCACCCAGCCCCTGCAGGACTTCGTCAACGAACATGCCTGGGGCAGCGTCTGGTCCCGCGAGGGGCTGCCATTGAAGACCCGCAGCCTGATCACCCTGGCGGCGCTGACCGCACTGAAGTGCCCACAGGAACTCAAGGGCCATGTGCGCGGGGCGTTGAACAACGGCTGCACGGTGGAGGAAATTCGCGAAGCACTGCTGCATTGCGCAGTGTACGCCGGGGTGCCGGCAGCGATCGATGCATTCCGCGCGGCGCAGGAAGTGATCGACAGCTACCAGGCCTGAGATCGCACCGGACTCTTCGCGGCTAAACCCGCGAAAAGAACGACGCATCAGCGCAGATTCATCCCCTGGCCTGACGCGCTTTCTTCACCCGGAACGCTACCCACAGCGCAGCGATCCACAGCGGAATCAGCATCACCGAGATGCGCACTGGCGGGGTGAGGTACATCACCACCAGGATCAGCACGATGAACGCCAGGCACAGGTAGTTGGTCAGTGGATGCCCCCAACTGCGGTAGAACGGCGTGACGCCCGCCGCCAGCTTGGCCTTGCGGAACTTGAGGTGGGTGATGCTGATGCTCGCCCAGTTGATCACCAGCGCCGACACTGCCAGGGCCATCAGCAAACCGAACGCCTCCCCCGGCATCAGGTAGTTGATCACCACGCAAAGACCGGTGGCCAGAGCCGAAACCCCCAGCGCCACCAGCGGTACGCCGCTGCGGCTGACCTTGAGCAACTGGCGCGGCGCATCGCCCTGGCTGGCCAGGCCGAACAGCATGCGGCTGTTGGCGTAGACGCAGCTGTTGTAGACCGACAGCGCGGCGGTCAGCACCACGACGTTGAGCACGGTGGCGACCACATCGCTGTCCAGCTCATGGAAGATCATCACGAACGGGCTGCCGCCCTGCACCACCTTCTGCCACGGGTACAACGCCAGCAACACGGCGAGCGCGCCGATGTAGAAGATCAGGATGCGGTAGACCACCTGGTTGGTAGCCTTGGGGATGCTCTGGCGCGGATTGTCCGCCTCGGCAGCGGTAATACCCACCAGCTCCAGGCCGCCGAAGGAGAACATGATCACCGCCAGCGCCATGATCAGCCCGGTGACGCCATTGGGGAAGAAGCCACCGTACTGCCACAGGTTGGCCACGCTGGCATCCGGGCCACCATGACCGCTGCCCAGCAGCCAGGCGCCGAAGCCGATCATGCTGACGATCGCCACCACCTTGACCAGGGCGAACCAGAACTCCATCTCGCCGTAGACCTTCACCTGGGTCAGGTTGATGGCATTGATCACCACGAAGAAGATCGTCGCTGTGGCCCAGGTCGGAAAGTCCGGCCACCAGTACTGCACGTAGATACCCACGGCCGTCAGTTCGGCCATGCCCACCAGCACGTAGACGACCCAGTAGTTCCAGCCGGAGACGAAGCCGGCGAACTCACTCCAGTATTGATGGGCGAAGTGGCTGAAGCTGCCTGCGACCGGTTCCTCGACCACCATCTCGCCAAGCTGGCGCATGATCAGGAAAGCCATCAGGCCAGCGATCGCATAGCCCAGCAGTACCGAAGGGCCGGCCAACTGGATGGTCTGAGCGATCCCCAGGAACAGGCCGGTGCCGATGGCGCCGCCCAGCGCGATCAACTGGATATGGCGATTCTTCAGCCCGCGTTGCAACCCCGCGGGCGTGCTCTGGTCTTGCATGAAGTGTCCTTTAGTTCAGGAGGCAGTGTTGTTGTGTTGTGCGGCGAGCATCTAGATCCATCCGCCCCATTGCAAGATGAATATGCCGATATTGGTGGTGATCGCCGCCATTAGCGTCGTGATCACGATGATAGACGCAGCCAGCTCGTGATTGCCATTGGCCGCGCGGGCCATGACATAACTGGCCGCCGCCGTCGGGCTGCCGATGTAGAGAAACAGAATCCCCAGCTCCGCGCCGCGAAACCCGCACAGCCAGGCGCCCAGGGTACCCACCAGCGGCAGCCAGACCATCTTCACCAGGCTGGCATCCACCGCGAGCTTGCCGCTGTCGCGCAGGGCCGCCAGCGACAGGGTGCCGCCAATGCAGATCAGCGCCAGTGGCAGGGTCATCTGCGCCAGGTAGTCGCCTGAAGTCAGCAACCAGTTGGGCAGGGGCACCTGCCCATACGCCATGGGCGTCGCCGCCAGCACGCTGATGATCAGCGGGTTGCTGAAGATGCTCTTGCACAGGCTCCACGGGTCGGATTTCAGGCTCGGGCTGTACACCGCCAGCACCACCGTCGACAGCGAGTTGTAGAGCAGGATCACCAACCCGGCGAGTACCGCACCCAGGGAAATCCCGTAGTCGCCATAGAGGCTGGCCGCCAGCGCCAGGCCGATCACCCCGTTGTTGCCACGAAACGCACCTTGCGTGTAGATGCCGCGGTCCTCTGGCGGGCTGCGCCAGATCGCCAGCCCCCAGGACAGCGCAAAGCACACCAGGGTCGCGAGGATGAAGTAGAGGATGACCCCGGGCTTGACCGCCGTCGACAGGTCGGCGTGATAGATACCCAGGAACAGCAGCGCCGGCATGCAGGTGTTGAACACCAGCGAGGACGCGACCTTGATGAAATTGTCGTCGATCAAGCGGATGCGTTTGAGTAGCACGCCCATGAACAGCATGGCGAAAACCGGGGCCGTGATGTTCAACGTCTGGATGAGAAGGGCGAGCATTGCGCGCGATCCTGAGAAGGTTGCCGATAGGGAGCTAATCATACGTCAGTGCCAGGTGATTGCGTCCGCCATGGATGAAGGATCTGCCCACAAACAGATCTTGACGTAGGAAATTTCCACCCTATTATCAAAACAACTGTATATACATACAGCTAATTAGGACTTTTCAGACATCGCATGGAGCAACCAATGTCAGAAATGCAATCACTGCCCGCAACCGGCCAAGCCAATCTGCAAGTCGCGGACCTCGACCGCTTGTTCGACCCTGAAGGCATCCCCTTGGAGGGGGAGCACACGCATCTGGTGCTGGTGGTGGACGGCCATCACACCATCAAGTACCACCGCCTGCCACCACTCGAAGCACCGAAGCCCACCGGGCCCGAGTTGCGCTTCGAGGGCGGCGAGCACACCGCCATCGGCGACAACGTCCTGCTGCGCTTCACGGCCAACCAACCACCGATCGTGGCGCACCAGTCTCCGCTGCCGTTGCCCAACGGTCTGAGCCTGACCTACGGTCAGGTGGTTGCGCTGGGAGGTGACTTCTACGGCGTGCCGGAACGCCCCATCGCCGATGGAACAACACCCTCCGAGCGCATCGAACGCTTCGTCCAGGCTTTCGACTCGCTGGCCCGCCTGCCCGCCTCCCGTGCCGAAGCCCAGGAAATTCTGGCGGTCATGCAGGAAGAGATCTCGGCGGCCAACCGCGCCATCAAGGACGGCCGTCAACCCCATGAAGCCTATGACGCACTGGGCGACAGCCTGTCGGCGCGCTGGAATCGCATCACCGGGGGCGGTAGCGTGGCTTCGGATCTCCTGCCACTGGGTCGCTACCTGAAACTGGCCGCCAGCAACTGGGACCATTTCGGCCGGTCGGCCCTGCTGGCCTACCAGGCCGGTCACGGCGCAGCACTGCAACAGGCGCTGCGCGCCCGTGACAGCGGCGACGAACGCGACCTGCAACTGGCCTATGCCATGAACGCCTTCGCCGACCACTTCCTTACCGACCTGTTCTCCGCCGGCCACCTGCGTGTACCGCGCAAGGCCCTGGCCGACGCGGTCACGCCGAGCGATATCGGCTCGCTGGTGTCGCGCTTCATGCACGACGAGGACAGCAAGTACGGCCTGCGCGTGCGCAATGCCGAAGGCGAGCAATGGCGCGCCTATGGTGACAAGCGTTATTTCGACAGCGTTGATGTGGCCAACCGGCGCCAGGTCGGGCGCGCGGTACAGCGTTCGGCCGACGAAGTGTTCCAGGTCTTCGACAAGGGGCGGGCCGCATCGCCGGAGCAGTACGCCGCCCTGCGTCTGACGCCAGACCTGCAGGCAGCCGAGCAGGACCTGGTCCCCGGCAATTTCGCTGCGCTCTACCGCCAGCAAGGCTCGACGGTACTGCGGCGCAAGAATGTGGCCGACCTCAACGACCGCCAGTACACCAGTGACTGGTGGGGTTGGAGCAGCTACCTGCTGCTCAAGGACTACAAACCCAACCGCCCGACGGGCTTCATCGATGCCCCGGCAACTTCACCGACCATCGTTGCCGGCGGCTGGCAGCGCCGCGAGCCGGATGGCCTGAACTGGCGCCAGGGTAATGCCGTGCGCTATGCCTTCAGTGTCGACGATGGCGTCAACGAATCCTACATCGGCCCCTGGAACCCCTATACCGAGCTGGGCGAGCAGTTCCACCCGACCGTGCAGGTACCGCTCGATGCCCAACGTCGTGGGCGCAACCTGTTCCGCCAGTTCCGCGATGGCGCACCGGAGCTGATCGCGCGCCTAGACGGGCAGGCCACCACTTACATCGACCGTAACGCGTGACAAGGAGGTCACCGATGAATATCAGGATCAAACTGGAACTGGCTTCGGGCCAGTCGCTGCAAGGGATGCCGCTGGAGCTGCTGCGCGATGGGCAGGTGATCGGGCGAGCGCAGGTGGCGCGGGAGGGAGAGGTGTCGTTCGCGGTCGAGCCAGGCACAGGTGCGCTGGCGGTGCGCATGGATCGGACGGTGATCGGGGGCTGATTTTCGCGGCGCCTGCTTCACGGGCAAGTCGAAGCAGGCGCCGCGGTCTGTCGTCCGATCAGCGCCGCACCGGCCGCTTCTGCAGCTTGCGCTGCAAGGTGCGCCGGTGCATGCCCAGCGCCCGCGCCGTCGCCGAGATATTGCCTTCGTGCTCGGTCAACACGCGCTGGATATGCTCCCACTGCAGGCGGTCCACCGACATCGGGTTTTCCGGCACCAGGGTATCGAGGTCGGCATGTTCGGACAGCAGCGCCGCCAGCACATCGTCGGCGTCGGCCGGCTTGCACAGGTAGTTGCAGGCGCCGCGCTTGATCGCCTCGACCGCAGTGGCGATGCTGGAATAGCCGGTCAGGATCAGCACGCGCATCTCCGGGTCCAGTTCCAGCAGCTTGGGCAACAGGACCAGGCCCGAATCACCTTCCATCTTCAGGTCGAGCGTGGCGTAGTCCGGCAAGTCCTGCTGAGCCAGGATCAACCCCTCCTCGGCACTCGAGGCGGTGCTCACCCGAAAACCGCGGCGGCTCATGGCACGGGCCATCACCCGGGTAAAGGTGGCGTCATCATCCACCAGCAGCAGGTGCGGCAGCTCTTCGCCTTCGATCTGGTTCTCATCGCTCATCGTTCATCTCCTCGCTTGCCATGGGGCAGGCGCAGCTCGGTCAGGGTGCCGCCCTCTTCATGACTATAGAGTTTCACCGAGCCCCCTGCGCGGGTCACGCTGGCCTTGCTCAGGAACAGGCCCAGGCCGAAGCCTTTGCCCTTGGTGGTAAAGAAGGGTTTGCCGATCGCCTCGGCGATGGCCACCGGTACGCCGGCGCCATGGTCGCGGATGCTGATCAGGATATCCTGGGCATCCCAGTCCAGACGCACTTCGAGGTCGTTCGGGCAGGCATCGGCGGCGTTGTTCAGCAGGTTGAGCAGCGCCTGGGTGAGGTCTGGTGGCGGAGTCAGCCGCGGCACCTCGCCATCGCGCAGGCGCTGGAAACGGTAACTGGCTTCCGGACGCATCAGGTGCCAGCGATTGAGCGCCTCGTCGAGCCATGCCGTGACATCCTGCTCCTGCACATTCATGCGTCGGTTGGCTTCGGCGGCACGCACCAGTTGCTGCAGCGTCTCCTTGCAAAGCTTGACCTGGTCCTGCAGCACCGCAAGGTCTTCCTGCAACTGCGGATCGGTATGGTCCTGGCGCATCTCGTTGATCAGCACGCTCATGGTCGCCAGCGGCGTGCCCAGCTCATGGGCGGCCCCGGCGGCCTGCGTTGCCACGGCCAGCAACTGTTCGTCGCGCAGGCTATCCTCGCGCCGCTCGGCACGCATCTGCTCCTGGCGGCGCAGTTCCTCGGCCATGCGCGCGGCAAAGAAGGTAATGACAGCAGCGGCCAGGGCGATGCTCAGCCACATGCCATACACCTGCATGGTGTCACGTGCCAACGGCAGCGTCTCCAGCGGGTAGAACTGCACCAACAGCAGGCTGTAGGCAACCAGCGCAATGCCCGACAACACCAGTGAATAGATCCACGGCAGGGTCACGGCGGCAATCGCCAGCGGCACCAGGTAATAGGACACGAACGGGTTGGTCGAGCCCCCCGAGTAGTACAGCAGGGCGCTGTGGATCAGCAGGTCACAGGCCAGTTGCAGGGCGTATTCCATCTCCGTGACCGGCAAGGTCAGGCGCAGGCGCAAGGCGGTAAAGGCACACAGCAGCGACGACAGCGCGAGCGTTGCCGCCAGCGACAGCCACGGCAGCGGCAGCAGCTCGGTCCAGTAGGCCACGCCCACGGAGCCGGCCTGGGCGGCCAGGACCAGGATGCGAATGATGGTCAGGCGCCAGAGGTTCTGACGGGTGGCGGACATTGGGTGTGCGGGGGCGAGCATGAGCTCTCCTGATGAGTGCTCCAGGACAATCGGCTGGAGTATACCGAAGCCAGGCGCCCCGCTGCAGCAATGCGGCAAAGCGCCACACTCTGTCACAAAGTCATGATGGCATTGTTGAACCCACTACACTGTTTCCGGTCTGATGGGCCATGCGTGGAACGGACGTCATCCCCACGCTTTCTACTTGAAGGAGTCATACATGCACATTTCCCGTCGCAGCGCCGCGTTAGTCCTGTCTTGTGGCATGCTCGCCAGCCTGCCGGCCCTGGCCGCCGACGAGCCGCGCTACAACCAGGTATCGCTGCGCGCCGAGGTCAGCAAGGAAGTGGCCCGCGACCTGATGGTCGTCACCCTGTACAGCGAAGCGCAGAACACCGACCCGGGCAAGCTCGCCAAGCAGATCACCGAAACCATGAACAAGGCGGTCCAGCAGGCCCGCGAAGTCAAGGACGTGAAGATCAGCCAGGGCAGCCGTAACAGCTATCCGGTCTACGACACCAAGGGCCAGAAGATCACCGGCTGGCGCGAGCGCGCCGAGCTGCGCCTGGAAAGCGCCGACTTCCCGGCCCTGTCCAAACTCACCGGTGAGCTGCTGCAGGAACTGAAGATGGGCGGCATGGACTTCTCCATCGCCCCGGCCACCCGCAAGGCCAGTGAAGACGAGCTGCTCAAGGATGCGGTCAACGCCTTCAAGGCCCGCGCCCAACTGGCCACCGAAGCCCTCGGCGGCAAAGGCTACAAAGTGGTCAGCCTGAACCTCAACAGCAGCGGCTACCCGCGCCCTTACATGCGCAGCGCACCGATGGCGATGAAAGCCATGGCTGCGGATGAAGCCGCCTCGCCGGACATCGAAGCCGGCACCAGCGAAGTCAGCATGAATGCCGATGGGCTGATCGAAGTACAGATGCCGTGATCGCGGCTGCGCTCGACTGAGCGACCGGGGCCACCTGCAAGGTGGCCCCTCTCCTGGCCACCGCACCTGTCGCAATGACAGCGGGGGCAATGGTCATCTCCAGCCTGCATCTGAATCTTCCTACGCACTGTTTCAGTGCAACCTACATCCCTTATCGCTTCGAAACATGTCGCAAAATGCCAGCTTTTTTCTTGCGCAAACGTTCAACCTGCGCAAAATTTACATGAATGCGACATCCATGTACGACCGTGCCACATTTCTGGCGCCGACTATCCTGTTGAGTGTTGCAATGGGTACACCCCCTGCATAAGTATCCGCAGGTCGGCTCACGAGGCCACCTCAACTCAAAAATGACAACAATGAGGCCACCATGCTCAAACACGCAGTCATTCCGTTCCTGGTAGGCGCAGGCCTGCTGGCTGGCGCCCCTGCAGCCCTCGCCGCGTCCAACCTGGTGTTCTGCTCCGAAGGCAGCCCCGCCGGTTTCGACCCGGGCCAATACACCACCGGAACCGACTTCGACGCCTCGGCCGAAACGATCTTCAACCGCCTGACCCAGTTCGAGCGTGGCGGCACCGCCGTCATCCCCGGCCTGGCCACCAAATGGGACGTTTCCGAAGACGGCAAGACCTACACCTTCCACCTGCGTGAAGGGGTCAAGTTCCATACCACCGACTACTTCAAGCCGACTCGCGAATTCAACGCCGACGACGTGCTGTTCACCTTCAACCGCATGCTCGACAAGGACATGCCGTTCCGCAAGGCGTACCCCACCGAATTCCCGTACTTCACCGACATGGGCATGGACAAGAACATCGCCAAGCTCGAGAAGCTCGACGATCACACCGTCAAGTTCACCCTCAACGAAGTGGACGCCGCGTTCATCCAGAACCTGGCGATGAGCTTCGCCTCGATCCAGTCCGCCGAGTACGCCGACCAGTTGCTCAAGCAGGGCAAGGCCGCCGACATCAACCAGAAGCCGATCGGCACCGGGCCGTTCGTGTTCAACAGGTACCAGAAGGACGCGCTGATCCGCTACAAGGGCAACAAGGACTACTGGAAACCGGACGACGTGAAGATCGACAACCTGGTCTTCGCTATCAGCACCGACGCCTCGGTGCGCATGCAGAAGCTCAAGCGTGACGAGTGCCAGGTCACCCTGTTCCCGCGCCCGGCCGATATCGAGCCACTGAAGAAGGATCCGAAGCTGCAGATGCCTGAACAGGCCGGCTTCAACCTCGGCTACATCGCCTACAACGTGATGGACAAGATCAAGGGCAGCAACGAGCCCAACCCCATGGCCCAGCTCAAGGTGCGCCAGGCGCTGGACATGGCGGTGAACAAGCAGCAGATCATCGATTCGGTGTACCAGGGCGCCGGCCAGCTGGCAGTCAATGCCATGCCACCGACCCAGTGGTCCTACGACACCACCATCAAGGACGCCAAGTACGATCCGGAAAAAGCCAGGCAGTTGCTCAAGGAAGCCGGCGTCAAGGAAGGTACCGAGATCACCCTGTGGGCCATGCCGGTGCAACGCCCCTACAACCCCAACGCCAAGCTGATGGCCGAGATGCTGCAATCGGACTGGTCCAAGATCGGCATCAAGGCCAAGATCGTCAGCTACGAATGGGGCGAATACATCAAGCGTTCCAAGGGCGGCGAAAACGGCGCCATGCTGATTGGCTGGAGCGGCGACAACGGTGACCCGGACAACTGGCTCGGCACCCTGTTCGGCTGCGACGCACTGGAGGGCAACAACTTCTCCAAGTGGTGCTACAAGCCCTACGACGACATCATCAAGCAGGCCAAGGCCACCTCCGACCAGGCCAAGCGCACCGAGCTGTACAAGCAGGCGCAGCACATCATCAAGGAGCAGGTGCCGATGACCCCCATCGCCCACTCCACGGTCTATCAGCCGATGAGTGCGAAAGTGAAGGACTTCAAGATCAGTCCGTTCGGACTGAACTCCTTCTATGGCGTAAGCGTGGAGAAATAGTGCCCAGCCAGCCCCGCCATGTGACGGGGCTGGCATGGGTTCGGCGAATTGTCGAAATTTCTCGGCAACATTCAGAAGTTTCTTACGCCACTAGACATATTCATTACCTGTCTCGCCCTTCCTGATGCCGCTAACGTCAGGAACGGGCTTCTGTTGCCGCCTGTTCAGTACGCGGCAGCGCAAACAGATGAGGAAAGGATCGCCATGCGCCGTACCACACTACTTGGCACCATGCTGGGCCTGGGCCTGCTCGGCCAGGCCATCGCTGCCCAGGCCAACAACCTCGTGTTCTGCTCCGAAGGCAGCCCGGCTGGCTTCGACACCGCCCAATACACCTCGGCCACCGACAACGACGCCGCCGAGCCCCTGTACAACCGCCTGGTCGAATTCGAGCGTGGCGGCACCGCTGTGCAGCCAGGCCTGGCCACCGACTGGCAGGCGTCCGAGGACGGCCTGCGCTACACCTTCCACCTGCGGCCTGGGGTGAAGTTCCACCACAACAAGGACTTCAAGCCCACCCGCGACTTCAACGCCGACGACGTGCTGTTCACCTTCAATCGCATGCTCGACAAAGAGCATCCGTTCCGTAAGGCCTACCCCACCGAGTTCCCCTACTTCATCAGCATGGGCCTGGACAAGAACATCGCCAAGGTCGAGAAAACCGACCCGCTCACGGTGGTTTTCACCCTCAACAAGGTCGATGCCGCGTTCATCCAGAACATCGCCATGGCCTTCGCGTCCATCCTCTCCGCCGAATACGCCGAGCACCTGTTGGCGACCGGCAGGCCCAGCGATATCAACCAGAAGCCGATCGGCACCGGCCCGTTCGTGTTCCAGCGCTACCAGAAGGACTCGCAGATCCGCTTCAAGGGCAACAAGGACTACTGGGCCCCTGACCGGGTGAAGATCGACAACCTGGTGTTCTCTATCAACATCGACCCTTCGGTGCGTATCCAGAAACTGCGCCGCAACGAGTGCCAGGTCACCCTTCATCCACGCCCGGCCGATCTCCCTGCGCTCAAGCAGGACGGCAAGCTGCAGATCATGACGCAGCCCGGCTTCAACCTCGGCTACATCGCCTACAACACCCAGCATCCACCGTTCGATCGACTTGAAGTGCGCCAGGCGATGGACATGGCGGTCAACAAGCAGGCGATCATCCAGGCGGTCTACCAGGACGCCGGGCAAGTGGCAGTCAACGCCATGCCGCCCACCCAATGGTCCTACGACGATACGCTCAAGGACGCGCCGTTCGATCCGCAAAAAGCCAAGCAGTTGCTGGAGCAAACCGGGGTCAAGCCAGGCACGGAAATCACCCTCTGGGCCATGCCGGTGCAACGCCCCTACAACCCCAACGCCAAGCTCATGGCTGAAATGCTCCAGGCCGACTGGAGCAAGCTCGGCTTCAAGGTCCGTATCGTCAGCTACGAATGGGGCGAATACCTCAAGCGCATGAAAAATGGCGAACACGACATCGCCCTGATCGGTTGGACCGGCGACAACGGTGACCCGGACAACTGGCTCGGCACCCTGTTCAGTTGCGATGCCATTGGCAGCAACAACTACTCGCAGTGGTGCGACAGCCAGTACGACGAACTGGTCAAGAAGGCCAAGCAGGTCACCGACCGCGAACAGCGCACCCACCTCTACCAGCAGGCCCAACAACGCCTCAAGCAGCAGGTACCGATTACCCCGGTGGCCCATTCGACGGTCAACCAACCCCTCAGCATCAGTGTGAAAGACTTCAAGGTCAGCCCCTTCGGACGCAACGTTTTCTCCGGCGTCAGCATCGATTGACCCTGTATCGCCAGACCGGGAGTACCCCCCACTCCCGCGACCGCGTGCAGCCCGGATTTGCCTGGCAATCCCAGGTGAACACCCGCAGTACCGCGTCACCGAGCCAAGCCCGACCCACAAGATCGGGCCACAGATATAAGAATAGAAAGGGAGCTTTAACCTTGAAACGAACCACCAAAACCGCGCTGGCCCTATCCATCGGCGCCTTCTGCGCCGCCGCCCAGGCAGAACCTGTCAGCCAGGACTTCTACCCGCTGAGCCTCAAGTCAGGCAGTGAGCAGGCCGATGCATCAGGCTTCTTCGAAGGCCAGAGCCTGAGCGGCAGCACCCGCAACTGGTACGCCCGCGAACGCGCCACCCGTGCGCCGCTGTGGAAGTACTACAAGAGCGACGGCACCCGCCACGACACCCACAGCCGTGACAACTGGGTACAGGGCACCATCCTCAACTACAGTTCGGGCTTTACTCAGGGCACCGTGGGCTTCGCCACCGAAGTCGCCGCCTACAACGCCATCGCCCTCGAGCGTGGTCGCGCAGCGATTGCCGGGCCGAACAACCGCACCCTGACCCATAGCGATGGCGACCCTGTCGGCCAGTGGAGCAAGGCGGGCCTGGCCAACGTCAAGGCGCGCATCTCCAACACCACCCTCACCGTCGGCCGTCAGTCCCTGGACACGCCGATGATCGCCTACATCGGCAACCGTGCCCTGCCTTCGAGCTTCCAGGGCGTGGCGTTGCACAGCGCCGAATTCGACAACCTGTCGTTCGACATCGGCACCTTCGACCGGGTCTCGCCGCGTACCGAACAGAGCCTGAGCAAGTTCCGCTCCGAATACAGCGCCACCGGCGTGGAAACCGACCGTGCCAGCACCGCCGGTATCAACTACCAGCCGTTCAAGAGCCTGACCACCAGCCTGTACGCCACCAAGGTCGACGACTTCTGGAACCAGTACTACTTCGGTGCCAACCACGTGCTGGGTGACAGCGCGGTGCTGAGCCTGACCACCGGCCTGAACTACTACAAGACGGTCGATGCCGGCAGCAAGAAGATGGGCGAGATCGACAACGACACCTACAGCCTGTCGTTCGGCCTCACCCACCAGGCGCACACGCTCACCGCCTCCTGGCAGCAGGTCAACGGCAACGAGTACTTCGACTACCTGCACGAAACCAACGGTATCTACCTGGCCAACTCCCTGCTGTCGGACTTCAACGGCCCGAACGAGAAATCCCTGCAGATTTCCTACGTGCTGAACATGGCCCAGTACGGCGTGCCAGGCCTGAAGTTCAACCTGTACAACGCCCGCGGCTGGGGCATCGACGGTACCCACTACCGCGGTACCGCCTACGACGTGCGTGGCATGGATGGCGAGACCCACTACGAGTGGGGCATCGGCACCAGCTATGCGGTGCAGAGCGGCATGCTGAAGGACACCAGCATCCGCGCCACCTATACCGCCCACCGCGCGAGCAAGGCCCAGGCCGACGGCAGCCTGGACGAGCTGCGCATCGTGACCACCATTCCGTTCAACATTCTCTGACCGCCACGGTCACGGCCCAGGCTTTCCGGGCCGTGACGTCTACGCTGGAGTCATTCGCAGGGAGGTTCCATGAAATCGCTACCGCTACGCGCTGCCCTGGCAGCGATCATCCTGGGCGCCGCCGGCAACCTCGCGGCCAAGCCCCTGGTGGTGTGCACCGAAGCCAGCCCCGAAGGTTTCGATATCGTCCAGTACACCACCGCGGTCACCGCCGACGCCTCGGCCGAAACCGTGTTCAACCGCCTGGTCGACTTCAAGCCCGGCACCACCGATATCCAGCCGGCGCTGGCCGATAGCTGGGACGTCAGCGCCGACGGCCTGACCTACACCTTCCACCTGCGCGAGGGCGTGAAGTTCCACACCACCGACTACTTCACTCCCACCCGTGACTTCAATGCCGACGACGTGCTGTGGAGCCTGAACCGCCAGTTCGATGCCAAGCACCCATGGCACGACAAGACCAGCGTCGGCTACCCCTATTTCGAGAGCATGGCCTTCGGGCAACTGCTCAAGTCGGTGAGCAAGACCGACGACCACACCGTGGTGATCACCCTGACCCGCCCGGAAGCGCCGTTCCTGCGTGACCTGGCCATGGCCTTCACCTCGATCTACTCCGCCGAGTACGGCGACCAGTTGCTCAAGGCCGGCAAGACCGGCGACCTGAACAGCAAGCCGATCGGCACCGGTCCGTTCGTGTTCCAGCGCTACAACAAGGACGCCCAGGTCCGCTTCAAGGCCAACCCCGACTACTTCCGCGGCAAGCCGCCCAGCGACACGCTGGTGTTCGCCATCGCCACCGACAACAACGTGCGCCTGCAGAAGCTACGGGCCAACGAATGCCAGATCGCCCTGTACCCCAAGCCCGACGACGTCCCGGCGATCAAGACCGATCCCAAGCTCAAGGTCGCCGAGATCGAAGCCCTGGTGACCGGCTACATCGCCATGAACACCGAGCACAAGTACCTTAGCGACGTGCGCGTGCGCAAGGCGATCAACATCGCCTTCGACCGCCAGAACCACGTCGACCAGTTGTTCGGCAAGGGCAACGCGCTGGTCGGGGTCAACCCCTACCCGCCGACCATGATCGGCTACAACACCGCCAACAAGAATCCGCCGCGCGACCTCGACAAGGCCCGCGCCCTGCTCAAGGAAGCCGGCGTTCCCGAAGGCACCGTCATCACCCTGTTCACCCGCAACGGTGGCGGCCCGACCAACCCCAATCCACGCCTTTCGGCAGAGATGCTGCAGGCCGACCTTGCCAAGATCGGGCTCAAGCTCGACATCCGCGTGATGGAATGGGCCGAGATGCTGCGCCGCGCCAAGAAGGGTGAAGCAGACCTGGTCTCCGCCGGCTGGGCCGGCGACAACGGTGACCCGGACAACTTCCTGACCCCGATGCTCAGTTGCGATGCCGCCAAGACCGGCGAGAACTATGCGCGCTGGTGCAACCCTAAGTTCCAGGAACTGATCACCCGTGCCCGCGAGATCATCGACAACGATGAACGCGCCAAGCTCTATAGCGAGGCGCTGGCGGTGTACGATGAGGATCAACCGTGGATCAGCATGGCCCACCCGAAGATGTTCACGGCCATGCGCGACAACGTAGAGGGATATGTCATCAACCCTCTGACCAATAACAACTTCGCCACCACCAAGGTGAAGTAGAAGAAAAACATGACCGCCGGCCTCTGCAAGGGCCGGCGGCTGCCTTGACCGGCCGATGAGGTACCTCCGACGATGTTGAGTTTTATTGCCCGGCGCCTGGGCCTGCTGATACCGACCTTCTTCGGTATCACCCTGCTGACCTTCGCGCTCATACGCCTGATCCCCGGCGACCCGGTGGAAGTGATGATGGGCGAGCGCAGGGTCGACCCTGAAATGCACGCCCAGGCCATGGAACGCCTTGGCCTGAACAAACCCCTGCCGGCCCAGTACATGGACTACATCGGCAAGCTTGCCCAAGGCGATCTCGGCGAATCGCTGCGCTCGCGCGAGAGCGTGTGGAAAGAGTTCACCACGCTGTTCCCCGCCACGCTGGAGCTGGCGTTCTGCGCGTTGATCTTCGCCGGCGTCTTCGGCCTGCTGGCCGGGGTGATCGCGGCGCTCAAGCGCGGATCCTTGTTCGACCATGGGGTGATGGGCGTCTCGCTCGCCGGCTACTCCATGCCCATTTTCTGGTGGGGCCTGATCCTCATCATGTTCTCGTCGGTGAGCATGGGCTGGACACCCGTGTCCGGGCGCATCGACCCGCTGTACGACGTCGAGCCGGTGACCGGTTTCATGCTGATCGACACCTTGCTGGTGGGCGATGAAGGCTCGTTCAAGGATGCCTTCATGCACCTGATCCTGCCGACCATCGTGCTCGGCACCATCCCGCTGGCGGTGATCGCCCGCATGACCCGCTCCTCGATGCTCGAAGTGCTGCGCGAAGACTACATTCGTACCGCCCGCGCCAAGGGCCTGTCGCCGGCCCGCGTGGTCTTCGTGCACGGCCTGCGCAATGCGCTGATCCCGGTGCTGACGGTGTTCGGTCTGCAGGTCGGCACCTTGCTCGCAGGTGCCGTGCTCACCGAAACCATCTTCTCCTGGCCGGGCATCGGCAAATGGCTGATCGAAGCCATTGGCGCCCGTGACTACCCCGTGGTCCAGAACGGCATCCTGTTGATCGCCTGCCTGGTGATCCTGGTCAACTTCGTCGTGGACATCCTCTACGGCCTGGCCAACCCACGCATCCGTCATCAGCGCTGAGGTCCCCGCCATGACTAATCCGACTTCCAACGCTGTGACCCAGGCTGCAACCGCCGACCACAGCCAGCTCTACCCCTCCCCGTACAAGGAGTTCTGGCAGGCCTTCTCGCGCAACAAGGGCGCAGTGGCAGGCCTGGCCTTCATGTGCCTGATCGTGTTCTGTGCGCTGTTCGCCCCCTGGGTCGCACCACACAACCCCAGCGAGCAATACCGCGACTTCCTGCTGACCCCACCGGTCTGGCTCGAGGGCGGCACCTGGCAATTCATCCTCGGCACCGACGAACTGGGCCGCGACCTGCTTTCGCGCCTGATCCAGGGCGCACGGCTGTCGCTGCTGATCGGCCTGTCGTCGGTGGTGATGTCGCTGATCCCCGGCATCCTGCTGGGCCTGTTCGCCGGGTTCTTCCCACGCTTGCTAGGCCCGTCGATCATGCGCCTGATGGACGTGATGCTGGCCCTGCCCTCGCTGCTGCTGGCCGTGGCCATCGTCGCCATCCTCGGCCCTGGCCTGATCAACACAGTGATCGCCATCGCCGTGGTCTCGCTGCCTTCCTACGTGCGCCTGACCCGCGCCGCGGTGATGGGCGAGCTGAACCGCGACTACGTCACCGCCGCACGCCTGGCCGGTGCCAGCCTGCCGCGCCTGATGTTCGTCACCGTGCTGCCCAACTGCATGGCACCACTGATCGTGCAGGCTACCTTGAGTTTCTCCTCGGCGATCCTCGACGCCGCCGCCCTGGGCTTCCTCGGCCTCGGTGTCCAGCCGCCCACCCCCGAATGGGGCACCATGCTGGCCTCTGCCCGCGACTACATCGAGCGCGCCTGGTGGGTGGTGAGCCTGCCTGGCCTGACGATCCTGCTCAGCGTGCTGGCAATCAACCTGATGGGCGACGGCCTGCGCGATGCGCTGGACCCGAAACTCAAGAACGCCGCCTGAGGAGAGCGCCATGTCACTGTTGCAGATCAACAACCTGAACGTGCGCTTCGGCGACGCCAACGCCGTCCCCGTGGTGGACGGCCTCGACCTGTCGGTAGACGCCGGCGAGATCCTCGCCATCGTCGGCGAGTCCGGCTCCGGCAAGTCGGTGACCATGATGGCCCTGATGGGGCTGATCGACGCCCCTGGGCGCATCACCGCCGACAGCCTCACCTTCGACGGCATCGACATGCTCAAGCTCAGCGGTCGTCAGCGCCGCAAGGTGGTGGGCAAGGACATCGCCATGGTCTTCCAGGACCCGATGACCGCACTCAATCCCAGCTACACCGTGGGCTACCAGATCGAGGAAGTGCTGCGCCAACACCTCGGTCTGAAGGGCAAGGCTGCACGCCAGCGCGCGTTGGAGCTGCTCAAGAAAGTCGAGATCCCGGCCGCCGAAAGCCGCCTGGACGCCTACCCGCACCAGCTCTCCGGCGGCATGAGCCAGCGCGTCGCGATCGCCATGGCGATTGCTGGCGAACCCAAGCTGCTGATCGCCGACGAACCGACCACCGCCCTCGATGTGACCATCCAGGCACAGATCATGGAACTGCTGGTCAACCTGCAGAAGGAGCGCAACATGGCGCTCATCCTGATCACCCACGACCTGGCCGTGGTTGCCGAAACCGCCAGGCGTGTGTGCGTGATGTATGCAGGGCAGGCGGTGGAGGTGGGCCAGGTGCCGGAGCTGTTCGACATCCCCGCACACCCCTACAGCGAAGCGCTGCTGGCAGCGATCCCCGAGCACAGCATCGGCGCCGAACGGCTGGCCACCCTGCCTGGCATCGTGCCCGGGCGCTATGACCGCCCCCAGGGTTGCCTGCTGTCACCTCGCTGCCCTTATGTACGTGACAACTGCCGGGCACAGCGTCCGGCCCTCGATCCCCAGGCCCACAGCCTGGTGCGCTGCTTCTACCCGTTGAACCAGGAGGTGGCGTGATGACTGTCGTTCTGTCCGCCCGTGAACTGACCCGTCACTACGAAGTCTCCCGCGGCCTGTTCAAGGGCCATGCACTGGTGCGCGCGCTCAATGGCGTGTCGTTCGAACTGGAGGCCGGCAAGACCCTGGCCGTGGTCGGCGAATCCGGCTGTGGCAAGTCCACCCTGGCCCGTGCCCTGACCTTGATCGAAGAGCCCTCTTCGGGCTCGCTGCAGATTGCCGGCACCGAGGTCAAAGGCGCCGACAAAGCCCAGCGCAAGCAGTTGCGCCGTGACGTGCAGATGGTCTTCCAGAGCCCCTATGCCTCGCTCAATCCGCGGCAGAAGATCGGCGATCAGTTGGCCGAGCCCTTGCTGATCAACACGTCGCTGAGCAAGGCCGAGCGCCGCGACAAGGTGCAGAAGATGATGCAGCAGGTCGGCCTGCGCCCTGAGCACTACCAGCGCTATCCGCACATGTTCTCCGGCGGTCAGCGCCAGCGTATCGCCCTGGCTCGGGCGATGATGCTGCAGCCCAAGGTGCTGGTGGCGGACGAACCGACCTCGGCGCTCGATGTATCGATCCAGGCCCAGGTGCTGAACCTGTTCATGGACCTGCAGAAAGAGTTCAACACCGCCTACGTGTTCATCTCGCACAACCTCGCGGTGGTGCGGCATGTCGCTGACCAGGTGCTGGTGATGTACCTGGGCCGCCCGGCGGAAATGGGGCCCAAGGAAGATATCTACGAGAAGCCGCTGCACCCCTACACGCAAGCGCTGCTCTCGGCGACCCCGGCCATTCACCCGGATCCGCTCAAACCGAAGATCCGTATCGCCGGCGAGCTGCCCAACCCGCTGAATCCGCCAGACGGCTGCGCCTTCCACAAGCGCTGCCCCTATGCCACGGAGCGTTGCGGCAAGGAGATTCCAGCGTTCAGGCAGGTCGGAACGCGGCAGGTGGCCTGTCACTACGCGGAGCAGTTTCTGTAAGCAGCATGAAGCCGCTACCGTAGGACAACAGTTGCAAGAAGGGCCGCAGTAGCGGCCCTTTTCTATTAGTGCATGAAGATCGCGATCAGAATGATCACCGGGATTGGCACCCCAAGCATCCAGAGCAGTATCGAGCGCATGATGGTTCCTCCAGTCGTGAATTCGAATTAGCGGACAACAGTGGTCGAAGCATGCAGCGCACGGTGGTCTTGCTCGATCCACCGCGCACCGTCACGCAGTCGGCCACCGAACAGGGCTGCGAAGCTGGCGAAGAACGCGCCGCACAGCAAGGCGATGAAGGTCCAGATGGCGGTCCAGGCCGCGACCTTCGCCGCAGTGTCGGCAGCTTCCTGGGCCGCCTGCTTGGCTTGCGCAGCATCCTGACGCGCCTCTTCATAGACTTGCTCGACCCGCGCCTGGGCTTCGGTTTGGGTCAGTCGGGTACGCTGGGCCACCAACTGGGCCAGGTAGGTGCGATCCTCGGCAGCCATCCCGCCATCGGCAGCCAGGCCACGGACCAGGATTCGGCTGGCCACGCCATTGGCCGCATCCTCGCTCACCGCGACCGGACCATCCCCACGGAACAGACGATCGACGTAGTAACCCATGGGGTCGGCGGCGCCCGACGGCTTGCTCTTGTCATCCGCCATGGAAACGCTGGCGACGGCTCCGGAAGCGGCAGCAGCGCCTGCCGAGGCACCGGCACTGGCGAGTCCGCCAGCAGAGGACACGACCAGCAACGCAGTCACCAGGGTGGCGATGGCCCAGGACAGGAAGCCATGGGCGGTATCGCGGAAATACACCTCGTCACCATGCAGGTTGGCCCACTTCACCCGCAAGCGACCCGCCATATACCCGCCCAGCCCGGAGGCGAGGATCTGGGTAATCAGCAGCCAGACGATGGTGGATATCCCCAGCGCCTTGGCGCTGGCACCTTCGTTGGCCCAGGGAGATGAGGCGGCAAAGCCCAGGCCCGCGCCCAGTATCACGAGGATCAACGACAACGCCGCCGCAGCAGCGGCACCGGCGAAGATGGCGGCCCAGGATACGCCCGAACGGTTCGGGGCCTCGGAAACAACGGTTGGCAGATCGGCAGTGGTAATCATGATTCGCGCCTTATGAGGGTGAGCAAAACTTCCTTTTTGTTTGCCACTGGATCAGTGCAGCGCGCGTGCCAGTTGTGACAAAAAATGACATCCAACTAAATCAATCACTTAGCTGAAAACCACTTCCTAGGATCGTGCGAATCGCCCGAACCCACCCATTCGAACTGGGCGTTATGCAGTCCCCGCAGCCCTGTGGCCTCTCAGGCCAGGCCGTGCGCCCTTGTCGCCCGGAGCGGCCCGATGCATTATCGGCCCATGACCGCCACTCTCCTTCCAGACGGCCCCGCCCAGACACCGCTCACTGCGGAAGTCGTCATGCGCTACCACTTGTGCTGGAAGCATCGCGACCTGGATGGGGTCATGGCGCTGTATCACCCAGAGATCCAGTACCACGACTTTTTCCAGAACCGCGTGCTCGGCTTCGACGAGCTGCGCGAATACGTGCGCGTCTCGTTGCCGCACGAAGCCGGGGAAGACATCGTTCACAGCGACCGCATCCGGGTCGACGGTTGCACAGCCTTCATCCAGTACCAGGTGACGGTCCAGGGCGGTGAAGGCCTGGTGGCCTTCCAGTCCAGCGAGGCGATCACGGTCAAGGACAACCTGATCTGGCGGGTCAACGAATACGGCACGCTGATCCGCCGCGACGGCAAGGGCGCCAGCGCCTCCGGGCCGCGTCCCGCGACCAGCCGCCTGGGCCTGTCGCCACGGCAACTGAGCACCATGGCCCAGGACCTGGAACATTACTTCCAGGCCCAGCGCCCCTACCTGGACCCTGAGCTGGACCTGCAACAGGTCGCACAGGAGAGCGGCTACAGCCGCAACCAGATCTCCTACCTGCTCAACCAGGTGCTCGGCCAGAGCTTCTACCGCTACGTCAACCAGGCCCGCCTGCAGCACCTGCTCGCCGGGCTCGATGACGCGGGCTGCAGGGCGCCGATCGACGAACTGGCCTTTGCCGCCGGCTTCAATTCGCTGTCGGCCTTCTACAAGTGCTTTCGCGAACACACCGGGCTCTCGCCCAAGGCCTACGTGAAGCAGATTTCTCTGCGTGCACGCACGTAAGACAGCGAAGCGCCCGCCCTACTAGCATCGCTCCCAGAACCTTGAACGGAAGTGGGAGCAGTACCTGATGCAAGCCTGGCGCACGATCAGCCTCTGGATGGACCAGCTCGACGAGCCGCTCGACGCCCGCCCGTCGCTGCAGCAGGACCTGGATGTCGACGTGTGCATCATCGGTGCCGGCTACACCGGCCTGTGGACGGCCTACTACCTCAAGCGCCAGGCCCCGCACCTGCGCATCGCCATCCTCGAGGCCAACACCGCAGGCTTCGGTGCCTCCGGGCGCAATGGCGGCTGGCTAATGGGCAACCTGCTGGGCGAAGACCGCCTGCTGGCCGCCCTTTCCCCACAGCAGCGCCGCGCCAGCGTCGACCTGCTGCACGCCATCCCCGACGAAGTGCACGGCGTGCTGCAGCGCGAAGGCATCGACTGCGACTACCGCAAGGGTGGCGTCATCTACTGCGCCGCCCGCTACCCCGAGCAGGAGCGCAGCCTGCGCGCCTACCTCGACGACCTGTACCGCCAGGGCATGAACGAGGACGACTATCGCTGGCTCAAGCCCGAGCAACTGGCCGGCCAACTGCGGGTCAGCAATGCCTACGGCGCGATCTTCAGCCCCCACGTCGCAACCATCCAGCCTGCCAAGCTGGTGCGCGGCCTGGCACGGGTGGTCGAGGGCATGGGCGTACCCATCTACGAAAACACCCCGGCCAGCGACTGGCAGACCGGTGAGGTGCGCACTGCCCAGGCCAAGGTCCGTTGCCAATGGGTCGTGCCGGCGGTCGAAGGCTACGCCGCCAGCCTGCCGCCGCTGGATCGCCATCAACTGCCCGTGCAGAGCCTGCTGGTGGCGACCGAGCCGCTGCCGGAATCGGCCTGGGAGCAGATCGGCCTGAGCCAGGGCCAGGCCTTCAGCGAAGGCAGCCGCCAGGTCACCTATGGTCAGCGCACCACCGACAACCGCCTGGTGTTCGGCGCCCGCGGCGGGTATCGCTTCGGTGGCCGTCTGCGCGAGGACTTCAGCCTCAGCGACGCCGAGATCGAGCTGCGCCGCTATCTGTTCGGCGAACTGTTCCCACACCTGAAGAACGTGCGCATCACCCACTCCTGGGGCGGCAACCTGGGCATGGCGCGGCGCTTCCGCCCGCACATGCTGTGCGACCGCCAACGCGGCCTGGCGCTCTCGGGTGGCTATGGCGGCGAAGGTGTCGGCGCCACCAACCTGGGCGGGCGCACGCTCGCGGCACTGATTCTCGGCCAGCACAACGAGCTGACCGCCCAGCCTTGGGTCCACGACAACCGCCCGCTGTCGAGCCTCGCCAGTTGGCCGCCCGAGCCCTGCCGCTGGCTAGGCTACAACGCGATCATCCAGAGTTTCGTCCACGAGGACCGCACCCTCGCCAACCCGGCCAGCCCGGCCTGGCGGCGACGCCTGGCCAGCGGCCTGGCCGGGTTCATGGAAGGTTTCATGCACTGAGTTGCACCCACTACCACAAGAGATCCTGCAGTCATGAGCATCACCCAGTTCAAGCACACCGACAGCGCCGCGCTGGAAACCTCCAACCCGGTCGCCGTCCCCCTCGGAGAACCCGTCGCAGTGACCTCGGTCACCTGCGTCGAACGCAACGATGGCGTCGAAACCGGTATCTGGGAATGCACCCCCGGGCGCTGGCGCCGGCAGATCGTGCAACAGGAGTTCTGCCATTTCATCAAGGGCCGCTGCACCTTCACCCCCGACGGTGGCGAGCCCCTGGTCATAGAAGCCGGAGACGCACTGATGCTACCGGCCAACAGCACCGGGATCTGGGATATCCAGGAAACCGTGCGCAAGACCTACGTACTGATTTTCTGATCCGCTGATCGCCTGCCGTTCTTCGATAACAACAGACAAAGCAAGGTAAACCGGACATGCGCAAACTCCTCCTCGCCCCCCTGATGCTGGCTGCTGGCGTCGCCAGCGCCGCCGACTCGGTGAAGATCTACAACTGGTCCAGCTACGTCGCCCCGGACACGCTGCAGAACTTCCAGAAAGCCACCGGCATCGTGCCCACCTACGATGTCTACGACAGCAACGAGACCCTCGACGGCAAGCTGATGACCGGCAACTCCGGTTACGACGTGGTCTTCCCCTCCAACCACTTCATGGCCCGGCAGATCCAGGGCAAGGCCCTGAAGAAGCTCGACAAGAGCCAGCTGCCGTACTGGCAGAACCTCAACCCGGTGCTGCTCAAGGCGCTGGAAGTGAACGACCCGGGCAACCAGTACGGCTTCCCGTACCTGTGGGGCAGCACCGGCATCGGCTACAACATCGACAAGGTCAAGGCCGTGCTCGGCGACAAGGCACCGGTCGATTCCTGGGACCTGGTGTTCAAGCCCGAGAACATGGAAAAGCTCAAGAGCTGTGGCGTGGCCATGCTCGACAACGGCCCGGAGTTGCTGCCGATCGCCCTGAACTACCTGGGCCTGCCGCCGCACAGTCAGAAGCCTGAGGATTACGAGAAAGCCAAGGAACTGTTGATGAAGGTGCGTCCGTACATCAACTACTTCCACTCTTCGAAGTACACCGGTGACCTGGCCAACGGCAACATCTGCGTGGTGGTCGGCTTCTCCGGCGACGTGCTGCAGGCCAAGAACAGCGCCGAAGATGCGAAGAACGGGGTGAAGGTCGGCTATTCGATTCCGAAGGAGGGTGCGCCGCTGTGGTTCGACATGGTCGCCATGCCAGCCGATGCACCGGACGAGAAAGCCGGCTACGCCTACATGAACTACCTGCTGCAGCCTGAGGTGATGGCCAACATCAGCAATTCGGTGCAGTACGCCAACGGCAATGCCAAGGCAGACGCCCTGGTCGATCCGGCACTCAAGCAGAACACCATGATCTACCCGAGCCCGGACGTGATGGGCAAGCTGTTTGCCCTGGAAGCGATGCCAGCGAAGATCGACCGCATCCGCACGCGGATCTGGACCAGCATCAAAGCGGGGAACTGAAGCCCTCGCATATGCGAAAAACCCCACAGGCACCAGGGTGCCGGTGGGGTTTTGCCGTTATGGGGTCGGCTTCAGCGCACCACCGTCACCCGCCCGAACAGCGTCTGCGGCACGAAGCCCATGACCTTGCCCAGCGACGCCAGCGCCAGCAAGGGCTCCTCCACCGGGAAACTGCCGCTGACCTTGCGCTGCGCCAAGGCATCGTCGAGCAGCAGGATGCGCCCCGGGTAATACCGCTCCAGGTCCTTGACCACCTGCGCCAGCGGCACCTGGTAATAGTTCAGCCAGCCCTGGCGCCAGGCCAGGCGACTGTCACTGTCCACGGCACTGATCGCCCCCGCCACGCCCTCGGCGTAGGTCAGTTGCTGGTTGGCGGTCAGCTCACGCGCCACGGCACCGGCAATCGGTGTCACCGCCACCCGTCCACTGCGCACGGTAATCTGGGCGCCGTCGCCCTGCCCGCGTACCTCGAACTGAGTGCCCAGCACCCGCACTTCGCCGCCCGCCGCATCGACCAGGAACGGCGCACCGGTGTGGGTCACCTCGAAGAACGCCGCGCCACGCAGCAGGTGTACGCGCCGCTCGCCATGGTCGAAATCCACCACCACGGCGCTGTTGGCATCCAGGGTCAGGCGTGACTGGTCGGCCAGGGTGATGTGGCGCACATGCTCATCACTGCGATAGTCGGCACGCAGGTCCTGCAGCCAGTACTGCGGCTGCCAACCGGCCAGGCTGCCCAGTGTCAGCACCAGGCAGGCCGCTGCCGCCAGTGCCCCGCCACGCCGCCCCCAGCGGGCTTTCGGCCGACGCATGGCCTGCAGGTACTGCTCGAGATCCTCGCGTTCCTCTTCAGCCAGGTGCGCGGCGGGTGCTTCGCTCAGTTGCCACACGGCCAGGGCCTCGGCATAAGCGGCGCGGTGCGCAGGATCGGCCAGCAACCAGCGCTTGAACTCGGCGCCTTCGGCTGCCGGAGGATGCTCGTTGATGCGGCTCAGCCAGCCCAGGGCCATGCGCGACTGTTCGGCGGTGATCGGATAGGGCTGGCTCATCGACGGTCGCTCCCTGGCCTGCGCAATGGGATAGCGGGCTCGGCGACACTCGCCTTGCACGCTTCGAGGGCGCGCATCATATGCTTTTCCACCGCACTCTGGGACACCTGCATGGCCTTGGCGATCTCGCCGTACTTGCAGCCATGGATGCGGTTGAGCAGGAAGATCTGTCGCGTACGTTCCGGCAAGGCGCGCAGCGCCTGCTCGATGCGCCGTAGATCGTGATCGACCTCCAGCGCCTGCTCTGGCGCCTGGGCCGACAGCGCCTCGTCGCTGATCGACAGCCCTTCGGTGACACGACCGCGACTGCCCTCGCTGCGCAGGTGATCGATCGCCAGGTTGCCGGCGCAGCGCAAGAGGTAGGTGTCGAGCGCCTCGACCTTGACCGCAGGCCGACGCCAGAAGCGCAGGAACAGCTCCTGGACCAGGTCCGAGGCCGTGGCACGACAGCCGACGCGCCGGCTGACCAGCGCCTCCATGCGTCCGCGCTGGGCCAGGAACACCTGCAGGAAGCGCGCCCGGCCACCGGCCTCGTCGAGGTCAGGCTCG
This sequence comes from Pseudomonas wayambapalatensis, assembly GCA_014268975.2. GTDB lineage: Bacteria > Pseudomonadota > Gammaproteobacteria > Pseudomonadales > Pseudomonadaceae > Aquipseudomonas > Aquipseudomonas wayambapalatensis. The sequence continues at coordinate 4,755,008 of CP077096.1, forward strand.
CTCACGCGCCAAACACCGCCACGACCGGCGCCAGCACCAGGCTCGCCGTTGCCAGGCTCAGCAGCAGGCGTGGCTGGTACGGCAGGCCGAACACCCAGAGGGTCAGCCCGGCCATCAACACGGCCGTCCACTCCACCAGCCCCAGCGCCCAGCCACGCAAGTGCACGGCCAGTACCGCCGACAGCACCAGCAGCAGCCAGCCGAGGATGCGCAAGGCACGCAACTGGGCCTGCCGCGGCTTGCGGCCCAGCAGGTCGGTGAAGTGTTTTTCCATGGCCAGGCACAGGGCAGCCAGGCCGGCGAAGGTGAACAGCGCCAGGCTCAGCATCAATTCGCCTCCACGGTTTCGGCGCGGGCCTTGACCTTGGCCGAGCGCTTGGCGACCGGCTTGGGCGCGCGCAGCATCTTGCCGGCCGCCCAGCCGAGGAACAGGCCGGTGGCCAGGGCCGTGAGATCGAACCCAGCCATCGCCCAGTCACCGACGATCAGCGAATGATCCAGACCTTGGCCTGTGGTCACGGCATTGAGCAACGGCAACGCTGCGAACACCAGGGCCCCCAGCGCCAACTGCTCGCCCCAGGCGCGACGCCCGGGACGCAGCATGGCGTGCAGCAGCGACAGTGCCCAGACCAGAAAGAACGCATTGACCTCCCAGTCGGCCCGCCCTTGCAGCCCGACCGGCAGCAGGCGATTGGCCCAGAAGAACGCCGCCACGCCCAGCAGCAGGCCGCTCATGCTGGCGATGTTGAGCACCTCGACCAGGCGCAGCTCCGCGGGCATGCGCTCGCTCTTGGCATGCTTGAGCTGACGCTTGCCCAGCCACATCACAAGGCCAGTGCCGATCACCGCCGTGCCGGCGACCCCGAAGACGAAGTACAACCAGCGCAGCCAGGGCCCGGCGAAGTTGCCCATGTGCAGGCCGACGAAGGTGAAGGAGGTCATCATCGCCGCGCTTTCCGGCGCACCCTGGGTGAGCAGTGCACCGGTGGCACCGTCGAAGGTCCAGTTGGCGCTGCGCTTGTACGCGACACTGTCGGCCGAGGCACGGCTCAAGGTGACGCGGGCATTCTGGTCGCCAGGGTTCTGTACCTGGATGAAGCCCATACGCGCGCCTGGCGCCTGCTCCTGGACCTTGGCGTACAGGCTCGACAGGGGGACCAGCGGCGCGGCCACACCAGCCACCTTCGGCACTTCGTCGCGGCCGAACAGGTCGTTGAAGTAACCGTTGGCGCTGCCATAGCTGGCCATGATCCCGGCAGGCATGACCATGTACATGAAGATCACCAGGCTGCTGTAGCTGATCATCAGGTGGAAGGGCAGCACCAGCACGCCGATGGCGTTGTGGCCATCGAGCCAGGAGCGCTGGCCCTTGCCGGGGCGGAAGGTGAAGAACTCCTTGAAGATCTTCTTGTGGGTGATGATCCCGGTCACCAGCCCCAGCAGCATGATGAAGGCACAGAAGGTCGACAGCCATCGCCCCCAGGGGTGCGGCATCTCCAATTGGAAGTGGAAACGGTAGAAAAAGTCGCCGCCACGGCTGTCGCGGCCCTCGACCATCTCGCCGCTGGCCGCGTCCAGTTCCTTGCTGGTGAAGCCGCGTCGCCCACCGGCGTTGGGGTCGCGATAGCCGACGCTCAGCGCCGCCTCGCGCTCGCTGGGCAGGCGGATGAACCAGGTGCTGGAATCGGCGGCGTTGGCTTGCAGGTAGCGCTGCGCCATCTCCAGGCTGGCCGCCGGATTCAGCGGATGGCTGTGGATCTCCGGTTTGCTCCAGTGGTTGATCTCTTCCTTGAAGTAGGCAAGCGTGCCGGTGAGGAAGATGGCGAACAACAGCCAGCCGAAGATCAGGCCGGTCCAGGTGTGCAGCCAGGCCATGGCCTGGCGGAAGCCCTCTTTCATGGGTTCTTCATCCAATAAGCCAGCCCGCCGATCGCGCCCAGCACGAGGCTTGGCAGCAAGACGCCCAGCCAGGCGCGCCATGCGCTGCGGCAGGCGAAGCACCAGATGAAGGCGAGCAGATAGAACACGAACGACAGCATCATCCCGGTCAGTGCCGCATCGACCTGGGCGCCGGGCATCAGCAGGCTGACGCAGACGCTGGCCGCCGAGGCCAGCAGGTAGCCCCCCAGCAAGGCAGCCAGGCTGCGCGAGGTCACGGCCAGGCGGTAGCTCAGGGGCAGGCCGGCGGCTTTGCTTTTCATGGGGCGACGGTCCGGGGACAGGTTGAGAGGGGTGCAATAGTAATGATTTCAATTCTCATAAGCAAAGATTGGGGATGAGCTGTGCCCGCCCAACAGGATTGCGACACCACACCACCCTGAATATAATGCGAACAATTCTTACTCCCAATCGCGTCATCGGACGCCGGAGTCACCTCGGTGTCCAGTGCCCTCTCCTCCACCGTCGAAGGCCTCTACCACGCCCACCACAACTGGCTGACCGGTTGGCTGCGCCGTCGCCTGGGCTGCCCGCAGAGCGCCGCCGACCTGGCCCAGGACACCTACGTGCGCCTGCTCCAGGCTCGCGACACCCCACAGTTGATCGAGCCCCGGGCCTTTCTCACCACGGTCGCCAAGCGCGTGCTGTGCAACCATTTCCGCCGTCAGGAGCTGGAGCGCGCCTACCTCGAAGCCCTGGCCCAGGTGCCCGAGCGCCTGGCGCCAAGCGAGGAAGAAAAGGCGCTGATCTTCGAAACCCTGCTCCAACTCGACCGCCTGCTCGATGGCCTGCCGCCGCTGGTCAAACGCGCCTTCCTGCTGGCCCAGGTCGATGGTCTTGGCCAAGCCGAGATCGGCCGTGAACTGGGTATTTCCCTGGCAACGGTCAAACGCTACCTGCACAAGGCAGCCCTGCGCTGTTATTTCGCCCTGTGAGCGCAGGCATCTCGCCCCAGGTCGCCGAGCAGGCGGTGCACTGGCTGATCGAATCCCAGGGGGCCGATTTCGATCCGGCCCAGCAGCAGGCACTCGAACACTGGTTACAGGCGGACGGCGAACACCAGCGCGCCTGGGCGCATATCCAGCAGGTCAACCAGCGTCTGCGTGGCGCGACCTCGCCCGTGGTGCACGCCACCTTGCAGGCACCACCCTCCCCGGCCCGGCGTCGCGCGCTCAAGGCGTTGCTGCTGGCGGGCGTGGCCAGTGCCACCGGGCTGGGATTGCAATCGCACAATCCGTTGCCAGGGCTGATGGCCGACTACCGCAGCCCCGTGGGCCAGCGCCGACGCCTGCCGCTGGACGACGGCAGCCTGTTGCAACTGAACACCCGCAGCGCCGCCGATGTGCGGTTCGGTGGGCAGCAACGTTACGTGCACCTGCTCGACGGTGAGTTGTCGCTAGACGTCGCCCGCGATACCCGCCCGCTGGTGTTGCGCACCGACGATGGCAGCCTGCAACTCGAAAGCGGCCGCTTCAACGTGCGCCAGTTCGAGGGGTTCAGCCAGGTCTCGGTGTTCAGCGGCATGGCTCGGCTACAGGGCCAGGTGCTGCTCGCGGGGCAGCAAGCCCGCCTGGCAGCGGGCCACTGGGAAAGTATCGGCGCGCTGGATCGCAACATTGGCGCCTGGGTCGATGGGATGCTGGTGGTCTCGCAGATGCGCCTGGGCGAGTTTCTCGCCGAGCTGTCACGTTATCGCCACGGACAGCTGGGCTGCAGCGAGCAGGTCGCAGGGCTGCGGATTTCCGGGTCGTACCCGCTGGATGACAGCGAACGGATCCTGGAGATGCTGGAGGTGGCGCTGCCGGTGCGGGTGCGGCGGTTCACCCGGTACTGGGTCAAGGTCGAGGCGGTTTGAGCCTGTGCCGACAACTATTTTTCTTCCAACCTGAGCCATTTCGCTTCCCTCGCGTGACAGAGCAGGCAGAACCCTCCTGACAGGACCCAACCCCATGCCCCTGCGCCCCACGCCTCTCGCCATCGCCCTGCTGCTCGCCACCAGCCTGAACTTCGCCCAGGCTGCCGAACCGCGCGCCTATCACATCGCGCCCGGCACCCTGGAAGACGCCCTCAACCAGTTCGGCCGCGAAAGCGGTGCGCTGATTTCGTTCGGTTCCAGTGTCACCCAAGGCTTGCGCAGCCCCGGCCTGGAAGGCCAGTACGGCGTGCAGCAAGGGTTGGAGGCATTGCTGCATGGCAGCGGCCTGCAGGCGCGCCAGGAGGCCGACAATGCCTACAGCCTGCAACCGCTCGCCACGTCCGGCAGCGATGCGGCAATCGAGCTGGGTGCCTCGACCGTGGTTGGCGACTGGCTGGCCGAGGCACGTCAGGACAACGTCTTCGAACACCCCGGCGCACGTGACGTGGTCCGCCGCGAAGCGTTCGAGCGCAGTGGCGCCAACAACGCCCGTGAAGTGCTCAACCGCATCCCCGGCGTCAATGCCCCGGAAAACAACGGCACCGGCAGCCACGACCTGGCACTGAACTTCGGCATCCGTGGCCTCAACCCGCGCCTGGCCTCGCGTTCCACGGTGCTGATGGACGGCATCCCGGTCCCCTTCGCCCCCTACGGCCAGCCACAGCTGTCGCTGGCTCCGCTGAGCCTGGGCAACATGGATGCGGTCGATGTGGTGCGCGGCGGCGGCGCAGTGCGTTACGGCCCGCAGAACGTCGGCGGTATCGTCAACTTCGTCACCCGTGCCATCCCCGAAGAGGCGACCTTCAAGGCCGCCATGCAGAACCAGATCAGCCCCTCGTCCAGCCACGACGGCGTCAAGAACAGCGCCAACCTGCTGGTCGGTGGCACCAACGACAACGGCCTGGGTGGCGCCCTGCTCTACTCCGGCACCCGCGGCGGCGACTGGCGCGAACACAGCGACACCCAGATCGACGACCTCATTCTCAAAGGCAAGCTGCAACTGGACGAGGCCAACAGCCTGCACGCCATGGCTCAGTACTACGAGGGGGAGGCCGACATGCCCGGCGGCCTGAGCAAGGCGGCGTTCGATGAAGACCCGTACCAGTCGACCCGCCTGAAGGACAAGTTCTGGGGCCGTCGCACCCTGGTCAACTTCGGCTACGACTACAAGCAGGACGACCGCCAGTTCAGCGTCAACAGCTTCTTCACCAAGACCTTGCGCAGCGGCTACCTCGACCAGGGCAGCTTCGTCTCGCTGTCGCCACGCGAGTACTGGGTACGTGGCATCGAGACCCGCTTCTCGCAAGGTGTGGCGCTGGGCGACAGCTGGCACGAGCTGGGCGTGGGCTATCGCTACATCAACGAGGCCGGCCACGAACTGCGCTTCCGTGAACCGGTGACCGGCAACCTGCCGACCACCGCCAGCCGCAACGACCGCGACACCCGTGGCGCCACCGAAGCCCACGCGATCTACCTGGACGACCGCATCGACATCGGCCGCTGGACCATCACCCCCGGCATCCGCTACGAGATGATCGACTCCGAGCAGAGCAACAAGCTCAGCAACCAGCGTTACCAGGGCAGCTACAACACCGCATTGCCGGCACTGAACGTGATGTACCACCTGACCGACACCTGGAACCTCTACGCCAACACCGAAGGCTCGTTCGGCAGCGTGCAGTACAGCCAGATGCCCAACCGTGTCAGCAGCGGCGAAGTGAAGCCGGAAAAGGCGCGCACCTGGGAAGTCGGCACCCGCTACGACAGCGGCGACTTGCAGGCAGAGATCGGCGCCTTCCTGATCAACTTCGACAACCAATACGAGAGCAACCAGACCAACGACTCGGTGATCGCCCGCGGCGAAACCCGCCACCAGGGCATCGAGACCAGCGTGCGCTATGCCCTCGACGGACTGAGCCCGGCGCTGGCCGGCTTCGATGTGCACGCCAGCTACGCCTTCGTCGACGCCACCATCCGCGAGGACGGCCCGAACAAGGGCAATCAGGTGCCGTTCTCCTCGCGCCACAAGGGCACGCTGGGGCTCGGCTACACCGAGGGGCCATGGCAGTTGAACCTGGATGGCAGCTTCCAGAGCAGCCAGTACGCCGACAACGCCAACACCGCCAGCGAAAGCGCCGATGGCAGCACCGGACGGATACCGGGCTACATGCTGGTCAGCACCCGCGCCGGGTACGACTTCGGGCCGCAGTTGTCGAACCTGAAGGTGGCGGTGGGGGTGAAGAACCTGTTCAACCGCGAGTACTACACCCGTTCGTTCGACGACAACAACAAGGGCAAGTACGTGGGCGAGCCGCGCACGCTGTATGTGCAGACCTCGGTCGCGTTCTGACGATGGCACGGTCCTCAGTACCAGTGCGGTACCTGTGTAGGAGCGGGCTTGCCCGCGAAAAAGACACCGCGCTGTCTGGCACGGGCTACGCCCGTGTTCGCGGGCAAGTCGCAGCGGCGAACCGCCGCTGCCACAGGGAGCCTGGGCTGGCCTTTAGATTTTGAACCAGACAGTCGCTCCTGCATCAACAGTGTTAACCCTGCGAATTGCTACAAAAAATTTATCGGAAAAGGGGCTTGAATTCGGCGCGCCAATCCCTGACCTTAGAGTCAAGAGGCGATGCTTTCCCCAAGGGCCTCAAGGGCCTAGGCACGCCTCCATGCGAGCAAGCTGAATAAGGATTGAATCATGCAAATCCAGGTCAACAGCAGCAACCATATCGACAGCAGCAGCCGTCTGAACGAATGGGTCCGCAGTACGCTGGAAAGCACGCTGCAGCGCTACGAGGACGACCTTACCCGCATCGAGGTCCACTTGCGTGACGAGAACGGCGACAAGCCCGGCCCGCATGACAAACGCTGCCAGATGGAGGCTCGCCCCAAAGGTCATCAACCGATTTCCGTCAGCCATACCGCCACCTCGCTGGACCACGCGATCGACGGTGCGGCCAGCAAGCTGAACAACGCGCTGGAACATTTCTACGGCAAGTTGCGCAGCAAGCGCAGCGTGGTGCAGCAAACCGAAGAAGAGTGATCGGTGACACACAGACGCCCGGTGCCTGGCACCGGGCGTTTTCGTTTCCAGGGTTCCAGGCCGGCACAAGCCACACACTGCATCAATTGATCAACGTCGCTGAACCATCCCTGCTGTCTCCCGGTCAATCGGTGAACATTCTTTGCAGATGCCAGCCCATGACCAATCCCTTCGACCTCATCAGCGACGCCTTCGCCCCATACTACCGGGTCAACCTGAGCATCGAGCGGCTCGACGGCAGCATCATGCTGACCCTCTCCAACGATACCGGCGTGGTCGCCAAGCGACTGATCAGCGCCGCCCAACGCAATGACCCGACGCGCCTGCGCCGGGTGGTGGACAGCATTCGCCTGGGGCTGGCCATCGAACAAGGGGAAGATGCCCTGCAAGTGCTGGCGGGGATGACCGACAGTGCAGGACGGGATCAGGTCTGGCGGGGTGCGGGGGTCGCTCGATAGAGCGAATCGGCAGGTCGCAGCGATGCTGCAACCACGACGTCAGCACTTCAGAGTGCGGGCGCCAGAGTGTAGGCGCTGCCATTGAGCAAGGCGCCCGCGCAGTAAGTATTTCCCATCACCCAGCCGTCCAGCTTGCCCAAGTCGCTGCCGGATGGATCAGACCTTGCCGTCATCCATATCCTTGCCGCTGGCATCGATCACCCGCGTCGACGGATAGCGGTACGAGGCAAAACGCACCACCAGGATCGCGAAGGCCAGCAGCAGGATGCCGCCACACACGTACAGCAACCCCACGTCCGGCGCCTTGTGGTGCGAGACATCGCCGATCAGCAGGCGTGTGAGTGCGGTGATCGCCACATACAGCAGGAAGCGGATGGGCATGTGGTTGGTCTTGAAGTAGATCCCCACCATGGCCCCCAGCTCGAGGTAGATGAACAGCAGCAGAATGTCATCGACACTGATGCCGCCCTTCTCGAGCATCTCGATGAAGGTCGCCACGGCGGCATAGGCCGTGATCGCACCGATGCCGAACAGGGCCAGGTAGTGGAACGATTCGACGAACAGATTTCCCAGTGCGTCGGCGGGCGCATGCAGGCCCTTGCGCAGCTTTTCTGGCCATTTGGATTTCACGATGCAGGATTCCTCGATACGACATGAAGGATGATGCGCCACCGATGTGACGCTTTTGACATGCAGTTAAAGGGCCAGGCCCCGTACTTGGAAGGTGACCGATTGCCGCAAGGCACCTATGAACTATGCTTCGCCGCGTGCATCCGGGTAAATCAGAACGCCACTATCCGATTGCCAAAGAATCCGCTATGCTCGACACTGTATAAAGATACAGTTGTTATCCAACTCACATACACAAAAGGCACAGAGGTGATGAATGGCCGTCGAAGTGGTGTACCGCAGCAGCCGCGACCCGGAGCGCTTGTTCATGGATAAGGCCGAAGCAGATCGTCACGACAAGATGCTCGAGCTGGCCGAACGGCTGGCCGAAGTACTGCACAAGGCCGTGCCGTCGCTGAGCGAGCAGCAGGTCGAGGAAGCGGGCATCTACATGGCCAAGAACCGCGACGTGTTCGCCCGGGCATTCAAGAGCCAGCCCGATGCGCTGGCCGAGCTGCTCGAAGGCGAGGCAGCCGAGTAAGGCTCCTGCAGCAGCATCTGCGCCGACTGTACACGGCGGCGTGGATGCTGGCGCTGTCCGCTCAACCGTACAACAGCCGCTCCGCCAGCATCTGCGCCACGCGCGCAGGCGAGCGTTTCTCGGCCTGGGCATGGGCGAACACCTCGGTCAAGCGCGTGGGGATGCGCGCCAGATGCGCGGTAATGGTGCTCAGGTCAGCGCCTCGGTGGGTCAGCGCCACGTAGATCAGCCCACCGGCATTGATCACGTAGTCCGGGGCGTACAGAATCCCGCGGCTCTCGAGCTGGTCGGCCACCTGCAAGGTGGTCAACTGATGATTGGCGGCGCCGGCCACCGCCGCGCAACGCAACGTCATCACGCTCTGGCCATTGAGCACAGGCCCTACCCCGCATGGCGCGAAGATATCGCAGGGCGTGCTGATCAGCGCATCGTTGGTCACCGGATGCGCCCCGAACTGCTCTACCGCCAGCCTCACCCGCCCCGGGTCGAGGTCACTGACCAACAACTCTGCCCCTGCCGCACGCAACTGCTCGGCCAGTGCATAGCCCACGTTGCCCAGCCCTTGCACCGCCACGCGCAACCCCTCGAGATTATCGCTGCCCAGCCGTGCCATCGAGGTGGCGCGAATGCCGGCGAACACGCCCATGGCCGCGTGCGGTGAAGGGTCGCCCGAGGCCGTGGTACTGGTGACATGAGGGGTAGACTGGGCGATGCAGTCCATGTCCAGCGTCGAGGTGCCGCTGTCCACGGCGGTGATGAAGCGCCCTTGCAGGCTGTCGACGAAACGCCCGAACGCCTCGAACAGCGCTGCGCGGTTTTCCACATGAGGGTTGCGCACGATCACCGCCTTGCCGCCGCCGAGCGCCAGCCCGGCCAGGGCCGCCTTGTAGCTCATGCCCTGGGCCAGGTGGATCGCATCGGTCATCGCACTTTCATCGTCGGCGTACGGCAGGTAGCGACAGCCCCCCATGGCTGGCCCCAGATGCTCGCTATGAATCGCCACCACGGCTTTCAAGCCGGTGGCAGGGTCGTTCCACAGGTGCAGGGACTGGGTACGGGTGCTTTGCATGAGCGCGAACATCGACGGGCTCCCCACAAGGTGCTCCCATCAGTATAGGCAGCCCGCGACGGTCCAGGGCCTGGGCGGACCACTGGACGAATCGGTGCACCGGAGCTAAAAATCTAGTGTGTGTGGAGAAGTCCGATGAACCCACGTAAAGCCTGCCTGGCCTGCCTCGACCGCACCCCGGTCGCCCTGCTGGAAGCCACCCTCTGGATCGCCGCCGAGCATGACCGCGAGGTCGATCCCGCCGCCAACCTTGCGCAGTTGCACGACCTGCATCGAGAAATCAACGCGCGCCTGCCGATGCTTCCCGTCGGCGAACTCGCCCAGCCATTGCTGCGCCAACTCAATGCCCTGGGCTTCCAGCAGGACGAATACCACCCGCTACGCCCGCAAGCAGCATTGATGGACAAGGTGCTGCAACGCCGTCGAGGCCAGCCGTTGCTGCTGGCGATCCTGGCGTTGGAGATGGCGCAGCGCCTGTCGATCCCACTGGAGGGGGTGAACTTTCCTGGCCATTTCCTGTTGCGCGTGCCCGGCGCCGATCATCTGCTCGACCCCTGCGGCGGTCGACGCCTGTACCCCGCGGATTGCCGCGAACTACTCAACCGCCAGTACGGCCCGCACATGACCCTGACCGCCGAACACCTGCATAGCGCCAGCCCGATGCAGATGCTACAGCGCCTGTCGCGCAACCTGCGCCAGCTGCACAGCAGCAACGACAACAACCTGGCTGCGCTGATCGACGCTGAACGGGTGATGCAACTAGGGCCAGTGCAGGTCGCCGACTATCTGGCCCGCGCCACCCTCTACCAGCACCTGGACTGCCCCCAGGCCGAGCGCTTCGACCTGGAGCACGCATTGCTGTTGAGCGACGATCCGGTGCAGCGCCTCAAGCTGGGCGAGCGCCTCGCCCAGTTGCCTTCGACAAACCGTTCAATCCACTAGCGCATCGACCTTGGCCGCCTGCGTATCGGCCTGCTTGCCCGGCGCACGCACCTGGCTGATCAGCAGCGCCGCGATGACTGCCGGAATCGCGCAGAAGAAGAAAATCCACTCCACCGGCATGTGCATGGCCAGCAGCAGGCTGCCGAACAACGGCCCGAGGATCGAACCGAAACGCCCGACGCCCAACGCCCAGCCGGTGCCGGTCGCCCGAACCTGAGCCGGGTAGAAGTTGCTGACGAAGGCATTGAGCGTCAGTTGCCCGCCAATGATGCAGAAGCCTGCAGCGAACACGCTCGGCACCAACCAGCGCGGATCGGCGTGGTTCAGCCCGACCAGCACGCTGAAGACCGCAGCGCCCAACAGGACCGCCGCCAGCAGCCTGACCTTGTTGACCATGCGATCGGCGCACCAGGCCAGGCATATCGCGCCGAAGGTCCCGGCGAACAGGAACAGCGAGGTCACCAGGTTGGCATGCTTGAGCGCCAGCCCGCTCTCCAGCAACAGCGACGGCAACCAGCTGATCATGAAGTAGAGCAGGATCAGGCTGACGAAGAAGGTGCCCCAGATGAGCAGCGTCGGCCGGGCGAAGCCATCGCGGAACAAGCCCAACACGGTCAGTTTGTCTGCCGCCGGTTCATCCACCGCACCCTGTGCCGCAGGTACTTGCCAGCCGGGTAGCATGCGCGCAGCCAGGCGTTGCAGACGGGCGTAGGGAGGCGCATCGCGCAACAGGCGCGGCAAGGACTCGGGCAGGAACATCACCAGGAAGGGGAACAGCAGCAGCGGCGCCACGCCACCGGCAAGAAACACCGCCTCCCAGCCGAACCTGTCGATGAAGCCTGCCGCGACGAAGCCCCCCGCCGCGCCGCCGAGGGAGAAGCCGCAGGCCGCGAGGGTCACCATCAAGGTGCGCAGGCGCGGCGGTGCATAATCGGCCATCAGCGCCATCGCACTGGGCATCGCCCCGCCCATGCCGATCCCGCAAAGAAAGCGCGCCAGCATCAGGCTGTTCAGCGATGTGGAAAACACCATCAGCAGGGTCAGGCTCGCGTACAGCAGTACGCACCAGAGCAGCACCCTGCGCACGCCGAAGCGATCGGCCAACGGGGTGACGGCCAGCGAGCCCAGTGTCAGCCCCAGCAGGTTGGCGCTGAACACCGGCCCGAACGCTGCCTTCTCCAGACCCCAGTCCTGGGCCAGGGCCGGAATCACGTAGCCCAGCACCTGGGCGTCATAGCCGTCGGTCACCAGCAACAGGATCAGCAGCGCCAGCAGGCGCCACTGGTAGGAGGACACAGGACGCCCATCGAGGGCCGCGCGAAAGCTGGCTATCTGGTTGTGCATCGCAAGGTACCTGGTTGTTTTTGTTGTAGAGGTGCGGGGGCAATGCCGACCCGGTGGTCAGGGCGTATCCGGCTGGTTCGCCGGGTGCGCCTTGACGAAGGCTGGATGCTCCCCAGCCAGGGCGGCGACCCGGCGAATGCGCGGGTAACCCTCCAGGTCCACATTGAACCGCTCGGCCGCGTACACCTGCGGCAGCAGGTACACATCCGCCAACCCCGGCGTATCGCCAAAGCAGAAGCCCTGATCGCCGATCAGTTGCTCCACCGCCGCCAGCCCCTGGCCGATCCAGTGGGCGATCCACTGATTGACCTGGGTTTCATCGTGCCCCAGTTGGCGCAACTGGTTGAGCACGCTGACGTTGTGCAATGGGTGCACGTCGCAACCGATGATCGCCGCAACGCCGCGCACCCGCGCGCGGGCCTGCTCGCCCTGGGGCAACAGCGGCGTGCCCGGGAAGCGCTCTTCCAGGTATTCGATGATCGCTGGTGACTGCACCAGCAATTCGCCGCTGTCCGTGCGCAGGGCCGGTACCCGCCCCTGGGGGTTGAGCGCCAGGTAATCCGCAGCACGGTGCTCGCCCTTGAGCAGGTTGACTGGCCGGGCCTGATAATCCAGGCCCTTGAGCGCCAAGGCGATGCGCACCCGGTAAGAGGAGGTGGAACGGAAGTAGGTGAACAGCTCCATCGCCCAGCCCTCTCAGTTGGCCCCGACCACCGTGCCACGGCATTCGCCGAAACCGATGCTGGCCACGCCATCGCGCACGCAACGCGCCCGCAGGATGATTTCGTCGCCGTCCTCGAGGAACTTGCGCACCTCACCATTGGCCAGTTGCACCGGTTGCTTGCCGCCTTCGGTGATCTCCAGCAGGCTGCCGAACGAGCCCGGCACGGCCCCGGACAAGGTGCCCGAACCGAACAGGTCACCGGCTTGCAACTGGCAGCCGTTGACACTGTGGTGGGCGACCATCTGTGCCACGGTCCAGTACATGCTGCGGGTGTTGCTCAGTGTGAGGCGGTGCGCCGGCAAGCCTTCGTCACGCATGCGCTCGGTCAGCAACAGCACTTCCAGTTCGATATCGAAGGCGCCGCCGGCCTGGTCGCGCTGGTCGAGCAGGTAAGACAGGGGTTGCGGATCGCCTTCCGGACGTGCCGGTTGCGCACAGCGGAACGGCTCCAGCGCCTCGGCGGTCACCACCCAGGGCGAGACGCTGGTGATGAAGCTCTTGGACAGGAACGGCCCCAGCGGCTGGTACTCCCAGGCCTGGATATCGCGCGCCGACCAGTCGTTGAGCAGGCAGAAGCCAGCCACGTGCTCGGCCGCATCACCGATTGCGATCGGCTGCCCCATGTCATTGCCCTGGCCGATCCAGATGCCCAACTCGAGTTCGTAGTCCAGCCGCGCGCATGGGCCGAAACTCGGCTCGGTCTGCCCGGCCGGGAGCGTCTGGCCCTTGGGGCGGCGCACGTCGGTGCCGGACGGGCGCAAGGTCGAGGCACGGCCGTGGTAGCCGATCGGCACGTGCTTGTAGTTGGGCAGCAGTGGATTGTCAGGGCGGAACAGCTTGCCGACGTTCTTGGCGTGCTCGATACCGACGTAGAAGTCCGTGTAGTCACCGACCCGGGCCGGCAGGTGCAAGGTGCATTCGCCAGCAGGATACAGTGCCGCTTGCAACACGGCCTGATGCTCGCTGTGCTCGCCGAGTACAACCAGCAAGCGCTCGCGCAGGGCCACCCGGGCCGGACGGCCGAGGGCGAAGAAGGCGTTCAGGGCGCCGCCGCGAGTGGCCTCGACAGCAGCCTTGGCCGCCCCCTCGAACACACCGGCGGCAAGCGCGGCTTCCAGGTCGAGGATGGCGTCGCCGATGGCCACGCCGCAGCGTGGCGCCTGGCCCGGACGACTGAAGATGCCCAGCGGCAGGTTCTGCAGCGGGAAATCGCGGTGCCCGTTGGCGTGTTCGACCCAGCTACGGGCAGTGGCGGTCTGGTTCATCGGTCATCTCCGGTTCGGATTGAAGGTGCTCGGCAGCGTTGCCCAGCAACTGTCGTAGTCGGCCTGCAGTTGCGGGCTCTCGAGGGCCTGCTCGCTCGGGCGCAGCACCTGGCTGGTCTCGAACATGAAGGCCATGGTGTGGTCGATCTTGTGTGGCGCCAGCTCGGCGGCGATCGCCTTGTCGCAGGTTTCGGCGTCCGGCCCGTGGGCGCTCATCACCCCGTGCAGCGACGCGCCACCGGGCAGGAAGCCCTCGGCCTTGGCATCGTAGGCGCCGTCGATCAGACCCATGAACTCGTTCATCAAGTTGCGGTGGAACCATGGGGGACGGAAGGTGTTCTCGGCCACCATCCAGCGCGGCGGGAAGATCACGAAGTCCATGTTGGCCAGGCCGTGCACGCTGGTGGGAGAGGTCAGCACGGTGAAGATCGACGGGTCCGGGTGGTCGAAGCTGACCGTGCCGAGGGTGTTGAAGCGGCGCAGGTCGTACTTGTACGGCACGTTGCTGCCGTGCCAGGCCACTACATCCAGCGGCGAATGCTGCAGTTGGCAGGCCCAGTGCTCGCCGAGGAACTTCTGCACCAGCTGCACCGGGCCACGGGCTTCTTCGTAATGCGCAACGGGAGTGAGGAAGTCCCGCGGGTTGGCCAGGCCGTTGCTGCCGATCGGCCCCAGGTCCGGGAGGCGCAATGGCGCGCCGTGGTTCTCGGCGATATAGCCGCGCGCCTGGCCGTCAGGCAGCTCGACACGGAACTTCATGCCACGTGGAATCACCGCGATCTCCAGCGGCTCGACCTGCAACACGCCCAGTTCGGTGGCAATGCGCAGCCGCCCCTGCTGCGGCACCAGCAGCAACTCGCCGTCGGCGTTGAAGAACACCCGCTCCATGGAGCGATTGGCGCGGTAGATATAGATGCTCACCCCGGCCGGTTTGTCAGCGGCCGCATTGGCCACCATGGGCAACCAGCCCTCGATGAAGTCGGTCGGTTCGGACGGGATTGGCTGCGGGTTCCAGCGCAGGCGATTGGGGTTCGCCGCAGCGAGCGGGCCGACCAGTGGCTGACGCGCCAGGCGCTCGAAGCGCGGGTGCAACGCGGAGGGGCGGATACGGTACAGCCAGGTGCGGCGCAGTTCGCTGCGCGCCATGGTGAAGGCGGTGCCTGACAGCAACTCGGCGTACAGCCCATAGGGTGCTTTCTGTGGCGAGTTCTGCCCGACCGGCAGCGCGCCGGGCAAGGCTTCGCTGGCGAATTCGTTGCCGAAGCCGCTCAGGTAGCTGAGTTCGGGGGAGGTGTCGCGGGTCATCGGGGCCTCCGGGCTCGGTGGAGCCGTTGATGGCAGAGAGCTGCAGCCCCGACCACTGCCAGGGGATACACAGCGCATCTGAATTTATATTTATCGTAATCCGATTACGAATAACGTAATTTGCTCGGTAAGGGGCGTCAAGCTATAAAGTCGGCCAGAATGAATTCCGGAAGCGTCTTACGATGTCCAGAGACAAAACCGCAGTTGACAACAGCAAACAGAAGGTCCGTTCCGCTGAAGTCGGCACTGACATCCTCAAGGCGCTGGCCGAACTGTCGCCCTCCACCTCGCTGTCGCGCCTGGCCGAACATGTGCAGATGCCCGCCAGCAAGGTCCATCGCTACCTGCAGGCCTTGATCGCCAGCGGTTTCGCCGAGCAGGATGCGGCGACCAATCACTACGGGCTCGGGCGCGAAGCCTTGCGCGTGGGGATGGCGGCGCTGGGCAGCATCGATGTGCTGAAGGTCGCTGCCCTGCCGCTGTCGCAATTGCGCGACGCGCTCAACGAGAGCTGCTTCATCGCTGTGTGGGGTAACCAGGGTGCAACCGTGGTGAACATCGAGCCTGCGGTGCGCGCCGTGACGGTGGTGACCCAGATCGGCTCGGTGCTGCCCCTGCTGAGTTCTTCCACCGGGCTGGTATTCGCCGCCCATCTGCCAGAGCGGGAAACCATCGAGTTGCGCGACCGAGAACTGGCCGCACGGGGGCAACGGGTCGAGGACTACATGGACCTGTTGACGCAGATCCGCACACGCGGATTGCACCATGTTCACGGTTTGCTGATGCCGGGGGTGGATGCCTTGTCGGCGCCGGTGTTCAACGCCATGGGCCAGATTGCAGCGGTGATGACGGTCGTTGGCCCGACGTCGATCTTCCATGCCGATGAAGATGGCCCGGCCGCGCGGCAGTTGCTGACCGCGGCGCAGACTGTCAGTTGGCGGATGGGCTACGAAGCCTGAGCCGGGCCGGGGTTTCAAGGCCCCGCACTGTCGTGATGCGGCATGGCTGTTTTTGGGGCACTTTTACCCGAAACGTAAAGGTGAATGTCACCCAGGGCTATTTTTCCCGTGGGATCAGAGGCTTATTCTGTCTTCACTGGCTGGCGCGAAAGGCACTCCCCCGTCGTTCGGGCCGCCACGTGTGAACGACGTTGATTTTGAAGCTCCTTGATCTGACGTCTCGATTGGCCGCTGCCTGTGCAGCGGCCTTTTTTTTGCGCCCGAAGCACGCTACCCCTGCGGATGCTTCTGCAGATTCGCCATCATCTGCTGCAAGGCCTGCAACGTATCCTGTGGATGAATCGCCCCCTCGAAGTCGCCGATCTGCCCCCACTGCTCGGCCACCTGTTCAGGCGTGAAGCCGGTGATCGGATCAAATCCGACACCAAGGCTTCTTTCCCAGCGAACCTTGCCAACCCAGCCCCCACCCACTTCATACAACTGCCCCGTGTCCTCGCATTGATCGCTGCCCAGGTACACCACCACCGGGCTGATCAGTTCAGGCTTGAGACGCTCGAACACCTGCGGCGGAATCAGGCCTTCGGTCATGCGCGTGCCCCCAGTGGGCGCAATGGCGTTGACCAGAATCCCATGCTTGCGGCCTTCGATGGCC
This sequence comes from Pseudomonas wayambapalatensis, assembly GCA_014268975.2. Lineage (GTDB taxonomy): Bacteria > Pseudomonadota > Gammaproteobacteria > Pseudomonadales > Pseudomonadaceae > Aquipseudomonas > Aquipseudomonas wayambapalatensis. Next base: position 4,771,772 of record CP077096.1, read on the forward strand.
AGGGTGCGGGTCAGCCCGTAGAGGCCGAGCTTGGCCATGCCATAGTTGGCCTGGCCGAAATTGCCGTAGATGCCGGAGGTGGAGGCAGTAAAGATCACCCGTCCCCAGTTCTGCTCGCGCAGGTGCGGCCAGGCGGCATGGGTCACCTTGTAGGCACCTTCGACATGAACCCGGTAGACCTGGTCCCAATCGGCGTCGTCCATCTTGTGGAAGGTCTTGTCGCGCAGGATGCCGGCGTTGTTCACCAGCACATCAACCCGCCCGAAACTGTCCAGCGCCTGCTCGACGATACGCGCCCCCTCGGCCACCGAGTCATGGTTGGCCACCGCCGTGCCGCCAGCGGCGCGGATCTCCTCCACCACCCGGTCGGCCGCCGAGGCGCTGGCGCCTTCGCCATGGGTCGAGCCGCCCAGGTCGTTGACCACCACACGTGCACCACGGGCCGCGAACAGCAGCGCGTGGGCCCGGCCCAGGCCACCGCCGGCCCCCGTGACGATCACTACGCGGTCTTGCAGATTTACCGGCTCGCTCATGCTCAAGGCTCCAGGCAAGGGTTGGGATACCTGGAGTGTCCGACAGCCATCGGCAGCGGACAATCAAGCGCAGTGACGCTGAATGGCAGGCGATAACACAGGGCGATGATCGCCGCGCTCAGGACCAGGCAACCCGCTGCGGTATATAGCGCAGGGGCTGCTCGCGAAACGCCAGGTAATGACGCAGCACCTGCACCGGCGCTTCGGTGTGCGGATAGTGGCCGATCCCCTGCAGCACCACGGTATCGGGATCAGGCACCAGTTGCCGGTAGCGCTCGACCATGTGCGCACCCGACAGCGGGTCGACCGCACCATTGATCAGGCGCAACGGCACCCCCTCCGCCTGAAGTGCACCGACCCAGCGTTGTCGCTGTGCCTGCCGCTCCGGCACATAGGCCATCAACTTGTGCAGGATGCGCGTCCCGCGGTTCGACACCATCAGGCTCCAGCAATCGTCCAGCGCGCTTTCGCTGGGGTGGGTGCAAGGGCCATAGACCTGGCTGACATTGCGCACCAGGTCGTCACGCCCGAACGAACGCGCCACCAGCCAGCCCAGCGGGCTGAGCAACAGTTTCTGCACCAGCAGCAACGGACACAGCTCGGGGAACAGCGCACTGTTGAGAAAGACACAACTGGCGATGTCGGCGCGTCCTTCGTGATGACGCGCGAGCAACTCCTGGGCGACGCTGCCACCGTAGTCGTGGGCCAGCAGGTGCACCGGCCGTTCGATCCTCAGGTGCTTGAGCAGCGCCTGTTGCAGATCGGCCTGCTCCATCAGGCTGTACTCGTGGTCGGCAGGCTTGGCCGAGTCGCCGAAGCCAAGCATGTCGCAGGCCACCACGCGAAAGCGCTGCGCCAAGGGCGCCCACAGGTAGTGCCAGTCCCAGCTGGCGGTTGGGAAGCCATGTAACAGCAGCAAGGGCTCTCCTTGCCCCGCTGTCCAGTAACGGATGCTCTGGCCCCGGAAGGAAAAACTCTGTCCCCGGGTACGCCAGACGCACAATGGAATTTCGGCCAAAGGCATCGGAATCGTCCCGCTGATCAGGTGTTGACGGTATAGGGCAAGGCTGCGTTCATTGCATGTCACCTCGGCACTTGCATGTGCTCTCTGTGTCGAGGCTGAGTCTAGTCAGCGCCTTGAATGGCGGAACTTACCTTGGCAGCCAGCTTGATGACCTTGCAGGACACTGGCACGAACGGTCATAGCAGGCAGGCGAGCAATGGCGCGGCGAACAGGTTGAGCAGGCCGGTCAGCACCATCACCAGCCCCGCCACCGAGCCCTCCTCCCCGCCCACTTCATGGGCGCGGCTGACCCCGGCGCCATGGGCACCGACACCAAACAGTGCGCCGCGCGCCAGTGACGTACGCAACGGCAGCACGCGCAACAGCAGGCCGCCGAACACAGCCCCCAGCACACCGGTGAACATCACGAACACCGCCGTCAGCTCGGGCACGCCGCCCAGGTCGTGGGCCAGCGGCATGGCGAACGGCGTGGTGATCGAGCGCGGCACCAGTGACAGGCTGACCGACTCATCCAGCGCCAGCAGGTGCGCCAGCCCCCAGGAACTGGAGATCGACGCCAGGCTGCCCGCCAGCATCCCCAACAACAGCGCCGGCCAATGTCGTGCCAGCATCGCCCGCTGCTGCCAGATCGGCACGGCGAAGGCCACGGTCACCGGCCCCAGCACACCGATCAGCCAATGTGTGTTGCGAGCATATTCGGCGTAGGCGGTGTGCAGCGGAATGGCCACCGCCAGCAGCAGCGCCGGGACCAGCACCAGCGGCGACAGCAGATAACGGCCAGTGCGCCCATACAGCCAGCGGCTGAACAGGTAGGCCGCCACTGTCAGCGCAAGCCAGAACAGCGACATGGGTTCAAGCTTCATGGCGCAGGCTCCAGCGGCAGACCAGTTCGACCGTGAGCGCCGTGACCACCATCACCACCAGGGTGCTCAGGGCGATCACCAGCAGGATGCGCCACCCCTCGCTGCGCATCAGGCTGCCGTAATCGAGCAGGCTCATCAGCGCCGGGATGAAAAACAGCAGCATCTGCGCCATCAGCCAACCGGCGCCACGTTGCAAGGTTCCGGGCTTCAAGGCCCCCACGGCAAACAGCATCAGCAACAGCGCCATGCCCATGACTCCGGCCGGGATCGGCCAGCCCAGCCAGGCGACGAGTTGACCGCCCACGAAGTACAGGACAAACAGCGCGCACAGCTCGGCGAGCAGGCGGGGCAACGCATTCGATACGGTGGCTTTCATGATGGGTTTCCTCGGGATGCTCCATTTTAAAAAGCCGCTGCCAAGGCCAAAAGCGAATTGTTAGACTGTTATCCATTCCAATCTGGAATTCACGCAATGGAATTCAAGCAGCTGCGCAGCTTTATCGAAGTGGTTCACCGGGGCGGTTTCACCCAGGCCGCACAGACGCTGCACATCAGCCAGTCGGCGGTAAGCAAGCAGGTGGCCCAGCTCGAGGAAGACCTCGGCCAGCTTCTGCTCGAGCGCCAGAGCTCGCAATTACACCTCACTGCTGCCGGACGCATCGTGCTCGAACGCGGCGAAGCCTTGCTGCGCCAGCGCCATGAGTTGCTGGCCGAGCTCGACGACCTGAGCCAGATGGCCCGTGGCGAACTGCGCCTGGGTTTGCCGGTGGTCGGCGGGGAGGCCCTGTTCGCTAGCCTGTTCGCCGAATATCGGCAGCGCTATCCGAACATCAGCGTTCACCTGGTTGAAGGCGGCAGCCGGATCGTCGAACAGGGCGTCAGAAGTGGCGAACTCGAACTTGGTGGCAGTGTCACCCCGAGCGACCCGGCTTTCGACTACCAACCGTTCTGCAACGAACCGCTCGATGCATTGCTTCCAGACAATCATCCGTTGGCCGGACGCGACGGCGTGAGCCTGCGCCAACTGGCCGATACGCCGTTCCTGCTGTATCACCGCAGCTTCATGCTCAACGACAAACTGCTCAGCGCCTGCGAACAGGCCGGCTTCACCCCGAAGGAAGGAGGGCGCAGCGGCCAGGCGGATTTCCTCACCGCGCTGGTGGCCGCCGGACAGGGCGTGGTGCTGCTGCCCAGCGTGGTGGCACGTGGGCTGGAGCGTGATGGTGTGGTGAGGGTGCCGCTGGTGGAGCCGGATCATCTACGCTGGGACATCGCCTTCATCTGGCGGCGCGGGGCGTACCTGTCGCGAGCGGCACAGGCGTGGCTGGCGTTGGTGCGGGAGCGAAAGGGAGAGTGAGCGGCGAAGCGCCGCTCACGAAAAGATCGCGCAGAACCCGGGGCTTACCCCTTGAGCCGTTGCACCAGCTCTGCCAGCCAGGGCTCGGCGTCCGTTTCCGGGGTGACGGTCTCGCTGGCATCCAGTCGCAGCATCGGCTGCACTTCCTGCACGCCCAGTTCGGCAAACAGCTCGCGCATCTGCTCGCCCCCGCCGCAGTAGGTGTCGCCATAGCTCGAATCGCCCAGGGCCAGCACCGCGCCCGGCAAACCGCGCCACTCGCCCGGCAGCGTATCGCGAATGGTGCTGTACAGCGGCATAAGGTTGTCGGGCAGCTCACCCATCCCGGTGGTCGAGGTCACCGCCAGCAGCGCCTGGGGGGCAAAACCGCGCAGATCGTCGAGGGTGGCACGCGCCGCATGCCAGGCTTCGAACCCGGCAGCCTTGAGCAAGGATTCGGCATGGCGGGCGACTTCTTCGGCGGTGCCATAGACCGAGCCTGAAATAATGGCGACTTTCATCAGGAGAGGATTCCGAAACTGAGTGAAAACGTAGGATACTACCATTCGACAGTGGCAAAAGGCCGCTCCACTTGACTCCCATGGCCAGGAACATGATCAACGCGCAACTGCTGCACGCCATGATCGACGCGTCGAACGACGGCATCGTGGTCGCCGAACAGGAAGGTGACGACACCATCCTGATCTACGTGAACGCGGCCTTCGAACGCCTCACCGGCTACGCGCGCGACGAGATCCTCTACCAGGACTGCCGCTTCCTCCAGGGCGACCATCGCGACCAGTTGGGTCGCGCCCGTATCCGCAAGGCTCTGGCCGAAGGTCGGCCGTGTCGCGAGGTACTGCGCAACTACCGCAAGGACGGCAGTGGGTTCTGGAACGAACTGTCGATCACCCCGGTGTACAACGAGGCTGATCAACGCACCTATTTCATCGGCATCCAGAAGGATGTCAGCCGTCAGGTCGAACTCGAACGCGAGCTGGCCGACGCACACACCCGACTGGGCGGGCAACCATCCGTCCAATGACCTGAACCAAACGCCCCGGGCACAGTCCATGGCAATGAAGAACCCACCGACGACGCCCGACCCGAGTCCGATCATGCAAGCAGACGCCCTCCTTACTCAGGATGAGCTGGATTTCATTCAGGACATGCAGCATACGCCCCAATTGAACCTGGCCGATCCCACCTCGAGCCTGCTGGTCAATGGCGATCGTCGTCTGCAGCAATTGCTCACCCGCCTGGTGGCCAACGAGCAGGTCACGCTGCAGGCGCAATTCAACAACCAGCAGATCAGCATTCCCCTGCAACTGGTCGAAGACGAGTTTCACGCCCTGCACCTGCAACTGGGTTCACCGGAAATCTACGAAGACGGCCCGATGCTGCGGCCCTGGCGCCTGTCGCTGGACCAGCCGGCGGCACTGGTCGACGCCCGCGGCACGCAGAGCGAGCTGTGGGTGCGCGATATCTCGTTCAAAGGGGTACTGCTGCAAGTGAACGGCCAGGCCCAGGCACCCAGCCACTTCGAGCTGTTCTTCGCTCCACCGGGCATCGAGCCGATCGAACTGCACGGCACACTGCGCCGCCGCATCGGCCCGGACCTGGCGGCCTACGACCTCAGCCACAGCCCGGACGAGGAAATCGACCGGCTGCGTGAGTACATTCTCCAGGCCCACCGCCAGGCGCACCCAGAGTTGCACGCTCAGGTCTCGATCTGACCGGCGAGGAACTGGCGCAACCGCTGCTTCATCAAAAAGGCCTGGGCGCCCAGGCAGCCCACCGGCCCGCCCTCGAGACTGTCCTGGGCCATTTCGGCAGCCTCGCCCGCCAGCAGCAGCGGGCAGTTCACCCGCTGCGCCAGACGCGCCAGGCGCTTGTCCAGGTCGCTGGCCGGGCGATGGTTGTCGTACAGCACCAGCGCATCCGGCGCCAACCGCTCGCAGACCAACGCCAGCTCTTCGACAGGCTGCCCTGGCGCCAGCACCGTGACGGCTACCTCGTCACTGCTCAGCAGCAGTCCCGCCACCAGCAACTCGAGTTCCTGGCATTCTGCCGACAACGGTGACAGCAGGATCCGACGGCGCTTGGGCTCGGGCGCCAGTTGCAGGCGCAACAGCACCCGCGCGCGCAGGAACTGATCGAGGAACAGCCACTCGCTGGCCTGCCCATACCCCGCCTGGCCGGCGCGCAGGGCCTGCCATACCGGCATGAACACCTCGCCGAAGACCTGCTCCAGGGCATGGCTGGCAAACACCTGCTCGAACAACCGCCCCAACTGCGCAGCATCGAACTGGCGCACGGCCTCGCGCACCTGGGCCTGCCAGCGTGAGCGGTCGCCAACCGTGCTTCCGGCCCAGGCCCCCTCCGCCGGCACCTGGCTACGCGCCAGGATACTGCCGACCTTGCTCACCGCGACACCACGGCGCAGCCAACCCAGGATGCTCTCGATGGCGTCGATGTCGGCCTGCGAATAGAGACGATGGCCACTCTCGGTGCGGGTCGGCTGAATCAGCCCGTAGCGGCGCTCCCAGGCGCGCAGGGTCACCGGATTGACGCCAGTCAGGCGCGACACTTCGCGGATCGGAAACAGCTCCTGACCCACCAGCCCATTTTCGATCAGGGCACTCGCTTGTGGCTCTTTCATGAGAGTGGCAACTCTGTCTCGTAGATTCGTGGTGGCCATTCTACGCCGGGATCGGCCAGGGGTCAGCGTAACGGCTCGATCACGACACTGACCGGTCACGAAATTTACGCGATAATCCGCGCCCGATTCTTGCATCCACGCCTGCGTCGCCCACCACCCCGGGCACAGGCCAAGGGGCCGGCTACCCGCCAGCCCCGTCGTAAGGAGATACACGATGTCTACCGCACCCGTCACCCTGATGGTGTCGCGCCGCGCCGCCAATGGACGCTACCAGGACCTGCTGGCCTGGCTCCATGAAGGCGAGCAGCTGGCCACCGACTTCCCCGGCTACCTGGGCTCGGGCATCCTCGCGCCGCCGGCCGACAGCGACGCCTTCCAGATCATCTTCCGTTTCAACGACGAACCGACCCTGCACGCCTGGGAACATTCCGCCTCGCGACGCGCCTGGTTGCAGCGTGGCGACGGCCTGTTCGAGCGCCCCGAAGAGCGGCGCGTCAGCGGCATCGACGCCTGGTTCGGCACCGAAACGGTGCATAAACCGCCGCGCTGGAAGCAGGCTACCGCCATCTGGCTGGCGTTCTTCCCGGTGTCGCTGCTGTTCAACCTGTTGTTCGGCCACTGGCTGGCACCGCTGGACCTGCTGCCCCGGGTACTGCTGAGCACCCTGGTGCTGACGCCGCTGATGGTCTACCTGTTCATTCCGTTGTCCACCCGCCTGCTGGCCGGCTGGCTCAATCCCTCGGCACGCACGGCGTCACAGCGCCGCGAAGGGTTGCGCAGCCGCTGAGGAGCGGGCACGCAAGCCCGCGCAGTTCGGGTATGCTGGGGCACGAACGAACAGACGAACAGACTGCCCCGAACATGAACAGCCCCATCCTCATCACCGGAGCCAGCCAGCGCGTCGGGCTGGCCCTGGCCCTGGCCCTGGCCAAGGCCGGCCATCAGGTGGTCAGCGCCAGCCGCAGCCTTCATGCGCAGGCCGCACACCCGAACATCATCCAGTTCCAGGCCGACCTCACCCGCGAGGCCGACCGCCTGGCGCTGATCGAACACCTGCAGCACAACTACGACGGGCTGCGCGCAATCATCCACAACGCCTCGCTGTGGCTGGACGACGACCTGCAGAGCCTCGAAACCATGTTCCGCCTGCACGTCGAGGCGCCCTACCACCTCAACCTGGCGCTGGGCGAGCACCTGGCCAAGGTCGAGAAGGCCGACATCATCCACATATGCGACGAAACCTCCTCGCGCGGCAGCAAGAGCCATATCGGCTACGCCGCAACCAAGGCCGCGCTGCAGAACATGGTGCTGTCTTTCGCCGAAAAATACGCGCCCAAGGTGCGTGTCAACGGTATCCTGCCGGGCCTGCTGATCCTTAAGGAAGGCGGCGACGAACAGTACCGCCGGCAGACCCTGAAAAAGGCCCTGCTGGAATTCGAACCGGGTGCACAGCCGCTGATCGAAGCGGTGATGTTCCTGCTGCAAAGCCAGTACAGCACCGGCAGCCAGGTGGTCATCAACGGTGGCCGCCATCTGAAGAACCGCATGACCTGAGGTAAGCCCATGACTGAGCAACAACAGCTCGAACTCGAAGCCGCCGCGTTCCGGCGCCTGGTCGAACACCTGCAAAAGCGTACCGACGTGCAGAACATCGATCTGATGAACCTCTCCGGCTTCTGCCGCAACTGCCTGTCCAAGTGGTACAAGGCCGCCGCCGACGAGCGCCAGGTCGAGCTGAGCCTGGACGATGCCCGCGAAGCGGTGTACGGCATGCCCTACGCCGAGTGGAAAGCCCAATACCAGAAAGAAGCCAGCGCCGAACAACAAGCGGCGTTCGAACAAGGAAAACCCCGTGACTGACCTGAACACCCTGCGCAGCAGCCTCGCCAGCGGCGAACACGTGTTTGCCGACACCCTGGGCTTCATTGCCGCCAACTACAGCTACCAGCCCCAGGCCTTCAACAACGGCGGCGTGGAAAACGCTGCCGGGCAGAACGAGGGGTCGTGCAAGACCCTGGGCCTGGCCCTGCTGGAAGGGCTGAGCGATCAGGAAGCGCTGCTGGCCTTTGGCGAACACTACCGCAGCGTGCTCGCCACCCCCGAGGGCAGCGACCATGGCAATATCCGCGCGCTGATCAAGCACGGCCTGGCCGGCGTGAAGTTTGCCGAGCAGCCGCTGACCCGCAACGCCTGAGGCAAGGCTGTTCGCGGCACCAAGGCCGCTCCTGCAGGTATTCGGTGCAGGCGCGGCCTTGTGTCGCGATGGGCCGCAAAGCGGCGCCCGACATGATGTCGCCGACTGCCCTTTTCCTGCCAGAAGGACTCGCCCGAATGCCTCCAGAACCCAGTATCCCTTTCCGTCAGGCCATGCTGTTCTGGCTCAAGCTCGGTTTCATCGGATTCGGCGGCCCGGCCGGGCAGATCGCCCTGATGCACCGGGAAATCGTCGAACGCCGTCGCTGGCTCAGCGAGTCGCGGTTTCTCCACGCCTTGAACTACTGCATGTTGCTGCCTGGGCCCGAGGCCCAGCAACTGGCCACCTACCTCGGCTGGCTGATGCACCGCACCTGGGGCGGGATCATCGCCGGGACACTGTTCATCCTGCCCTCGTTGTTCATTCTGATCGGACTGTCCTGGGTCTATATCACCCAGGGGCAGCAACCTCTGGTCGCCGGCCTGTTCTACGGCCTCAAGCCTGCGATCACCGCCATCGTCGTGCAGGCGACCTGGCGCATCGGCTCCCGGGTGCTGCACAACGCTGCATTGTGGGGCATCGCTCTGGCAGCCTTCGTCGCCCTGTTCGGGCTGGGGCTGCCGTTTCCGCTGATCGTGCTGGGCGCGGGGCTGGTCGGCTATTTGGGCGGGCGCCGGCGGCCGCAGTTGTTCCAGACCGGTCGCGCCAACACTGAAGACTCCATCGCCGAAGCCCCCCTGGCCCAGGCAGCCCATACCCGCCTGCACTGGCCGCGCCTGTTCGGCCTGCTGGCCTGCGGTGCAGCGCTGTGGTGTCTGCCGATGGCCGCACTGACGCTGCTGTTCGGCTGGCAAGGCACCTTCACCCAGATGGCATGGTTCTTCACCAAAGCCGCGCTGCTCACCTTCGGCGGTGCCTACGCAGTGCTGCCCTACGTGTATCAGGGGGCTGTCGATCATTACGGCTGGCTGACGCCCACGCAGATGATCGACGGCCTGGCATTGGGCGAAAGCACACCCGGGCCGCTGATCATGCTGGTGGCGTTCGTCGGCTTCGTCGGCGGTTATGTGCAGGCCCAGTTCGGTGCCGACCAGGTGTTCGTGGCTGGCGCCCTGGCGGCATGCCTGGTCACCTGGTTCACCTTCCTGCCATCGTTCCTGTTCATCCTGATCGGCGCGCCCTTGGTGGAGCGCACACGCAGGCAACTGCGCTTCACCGCTCCGCTGACGGCAATCAGCGCCGCAGTGGTGGGGGTGATCCTGAATCTGGCGTTGTTCTTCGCCTATCACGTGTTCTGGCCGCACGGATTCGCCGAAGGGATCGACGGGCTGGCACTGGGGATCGCGCTGCTGGCGGCGGCGGGGCTGCTGGTGTTGCGTCGCAGTGTGCTGGAAGTGTTGATCGCCTGCGCCCTGGCGGGATTACTGGTGGTGTTGTATGGGCATGTGCTCTAAGAGGTCGACACAGCCCCCATCACCTCATGCGCTGCCCCGGTATCCGCTCCGACAGCACACCCTCGCGCAACCACTCCAACGCAATCGGCCACAGGCTTGCCCGAAAGCGATCATGGAAGAACGCGAAATGTCCGACCTCCTGCTCACCGATATCCACAGGTGCCACGCGCAGGTGGCGAGGTTGGGCGTGCTCCAGGTAGCCCAGCAAGCGATCCGTCGCCGCCACAGTGCCGAAAGGATCGTCGCTCAGGCTCACCGCCAGGGCCGCAGCCTGGACCTGGGCGAAAGGACGCGCCTGCAGCAGCCGTCCACTGGGACGCTGCTCGTAGCGCGGCGCCGGCGTGCTCCAGTCACGCACCACCCCGGCCGGCGTGTCCTCCATCCAGCCCAGGCGCTTGCCGGGGAAATAGCCCAGTAGCCGGGTCAGCAATGGCATCACCACATGCCACTTGCCCACCATCCGCCAGCGGCCTTCGGCCGCATAGTCACGCCAGTAGGCAAACTGTGCGCCGACCATCACCAGCCGCCGCACCTGCCCGGCCGAAGGCGCCAGGCCAGTTGCCCAGCCACCGAAGCTGTGCCCCACCACATTCACCGGCTGCCCGGGGAATTCGCTGGCGGCGCGTTGCAGGATAGCTTCGAAGTCCAGGCAGCCCCAGTCGCTCCACGACGCCTGGAAACCGCGCAACGATGCCGGGCGAGACTCGCCGATGCCACGGTAGTCGTAGCTCAGCACGTCGAAGCCGTGGGCGAACAGGTAATCGGCAAAGCGAGCGTAATAGCGGCAGCGCACCGAGGTGGCCGCATTGATGATCACCAGCGGGCGCTGGGGGTCGGGTTCGGCGTGGCGCCACTGGAAACCGCCGAGGCTGTAGCCGTCGGCGGCTTGATGGCGAAAGGCAGTCGCAGGTTGGGTCAGGCTGCTCATGGCGGGCTCCCTGCGCCGTCGCGCCGGGAGGCGGGCGGCGTTTTTTGTCATCCGCCCACGCTAGCAAATTTTTCGCTGGCTGTACCTGCCTCAGGTGGTCGGCATCGCCCGCGCCACGCCAGGCTTGCGCAGCACCTCCAGGCGCGAACCGTGATAACGCGTTTCGCGGAACATCTTCCAGCGCCCGAACAGGCCATACACATGCATCACCCGCCCTTGCTCGTGATAGCCCATGCGCAGGTGCAGCTTCATGGCCGGCACGTTATGCGTCTCCACCACATCCACCACCTTGCGGCAGCCCTTGGCATGCATGGTGTTCCACAACTCGACCTGAGCGGTGACCGACAGCTCGCTGCCAAAGTAGCGCCGGGTCATCTCGCCGCCGAACTCGAAGAACTCTCCGGGCTTCACCGGGAAGGTGCAGCCGTAATAGTGCTTGTCATGGTAGTCGACCACGCTCGCCCAGATGAAGGCCACCGCATCGCCGTGCTCATCCAGGTACATGTGCCCGGTATGGCCTTCGGCAGCGAGTTCGCGCATGGTTTCGACACGGTCGCCGAAATAGCGCGCAAAGGCGTCGGCATTGGCGGTGGTGATATCTACCAGGGTCACCGGCGGGTGTTCCTTGAGTTTGTGGGGCGGCACGGGGGTGACCAGGTCGCGCTCCATCCACAGCAATTCCCAGTGGAAGAATACGTAGCGTTCGACAAGGGTCTTGAAGGTACGCTTGAGCCCCTTCTGGCGGATCCGTTCTTGTATTTTTTGCAATACGCGCATGCTGCCTCCCCGGCCCAGGCGAAATTGCCGGACCAATAGCTGCTGTATAGATCAGGGAGAAAGTGGCCATGGCAAAGGGCCAGAGGAGGATTTGTTGCAGAATGTTAACAAGGCCCCGGAGGGAACCGCGCAGCCGAAACAAACGGCTGCGCGGTCAAGGGCTTGCTTACAGCTCGATGCAGTCGAACCGTACGTCGGTGGCCACGTCTTCGTCGTAGTTGACGTCAGCGCGCTCGAAACCGAACAGGTTGAGGAACTGTTTCTTGTAACCGGCGTAGTCGGTCAGCTCGAACAGGTTTTCGGTGGTGACCTGCGGCCACATGGCCTTGCAGGCGTCCTGCACGTCGTCGCGCAGTTCCCAGTCGTCCAGGCGCAGGCGGGCCTTTTCGTCCACCTCGGCCGGAGCACCGTCGGCGCGGTACATGCGGTCGCGGAACATGCGGTCCAGCTGGTCCTGGGTGCCTTCGTGAACGCCCTTCTCCTGCATGATCTTGAAGACCATCGACAGGTACAGCGGCATCACCGGAATGGCCGAGCTGGCCTGGGTGACCACCGACTTGAGCACGGCAACGTTGGCGCCGCCCTTCACTTCACCGGCCAGCTTCTTGTCCAGGCGCAGGGCGGTTTCGTCCAGGTCCTGCTTGGCCTGGCCCAGGGCGCCGTGCCAGTAGATCGGCCAGGTGATTTCGGTGCCGATGTAGCTGAAGGCCACGGTGCGCGCGCCTTCGGCGAGCACGTCAGCGCCGGCCAGGGCGTCGATCCACAGCTGCCAGTCCTGACCACCCATGACGGTGACGGTGTCGGCGATTTCCTGCTCGGTGGCCGGCTCGATGCTGGCCTCGATGATGGTGTCCTTGTTGGTGTCGATGGCGGTCGACTTGTACGGCTGGCCGATCGGCTTGAGCGCCGAGCGGATCAGCTCGCCGGTCTGCGGCAGCTTGCGCACGGGCGAGGCCAGGGAGTAGATGACCAGGTCGACCTTGCCACCCATCTCGTTCTTGATCAGCTCGATGACCTTGGCGCGAGCTTCGTCGGAGAAGGCGTCACCGTTGATCGACTTGCTGTACAGACCCTCGGCCTTGGCGAACTTGTCGAAGGCGGCGGCGTTGTACCAGCCTGCGGTGCCGGCCTTGGTCTCGGTGCCCGGCTTCTCGAAGAACACGCCCAGGGTGTCGGCCTTGAAGCCGAAGGCGGCGGTGATGCGTGCTGCCAGGCCGTAGCCGCTGGAGGCGCCGATCACCAGGACTTTCTTCGGACCATCTTCGCGCACGCCCAGTTTGCGGGTGGCTTCGATCTGGTCACGGACGTTGAGCTCGCAGCCCTTGGGGTGAGTCGTGGTGCAGATGAAACCGCGTACCTTGGGATGAATGATGGCCAATGTCTGTACCTCGTCAGGTTTATGCTGGGGAAGCGCCGCAGGGGCGATTCCGATTGATCAGAGGGTGAGACTACCCCCGCAAGTCATCCGACACATATTACGGGGTCAATGGCCCGAGCAAAACCCGAATCCGAAAGCGACTCGCTCCCTGTAGGAGCGACCTTGTGTCGCGCCCGATCGCGGCACAAGGCCGCTCCTACACAGGGACGGGTGGGGCCAGGGGCTCCACGGCCGCGCGCAACCACGCCAGGAACTGCCGCGCCAGCGGATCGTCCTGGCTGTCGCGGTGCACCAGGCAACTCCAGGCCGGGCCTCGCACCCGCTGCGCCGACAACGCCTGCAAACGCCCGTCGTCCACCAACCGCTGGGCCAGCAACTGGCTGACCAGCGCAATCCCCAGGCCCTCTCCCGCCGCGTCCAGGAGCAGCCCCGGGTCGGAGAAATTCAGCCCCTTGCCCTGCTGCCCCACCGCTTCGCCGCCCTCCAGTTGCCAGTGGCTCCAGTCCATCTCCCGTTCGCCGTGCAAGGTGGTGCGCCCGGTTTCGGGCAAGGCGGGATGGCAGGCGGGGTACAGGCGGTCCTGGTGCAACACGCTGAAACTGCATTCGGCCTGCGGGCCAAGATCATCGCGGATCGCCAGGTCGATGGTCTGGCTGCTCATGTCCGGCACCTCGAAACTGGTGAACAGCCACAGGTCCACCTCCGGGCAGCGCGCATGAAAGTCCGCCAGGCGCGGCAACAACCAGTGCCGGGCAAAGGCCGGGGTGGTGTTGACCACCAGTTGGTTGGGCTTGCGGTACTGGTCCAGCCGACGGATGCCCACCGCCAATTGTTGCAGCATGACCTGCGTAGTGCTGAGCAGGTCATGGCCCGCGTCGGTGAGGCTGACACTGCGCCCGGTCCGGTGGAACAACGGTTGCTCCAGGTAGCTTTCCAGGCTGCGGATCTGCTGGCTGATCGCCGACTGGGTGAGGTTCAGCGCCTCGGCGGCCTTGTGAAAACTGCCCAGGCGGGCAGCGGCTTCAAAGCCACGCAGGGCATTCAGGGGCGGCCAGTGCTTGAGCATGATCGATAAGCCTTTCTAATCAGAAATACGCTAAATCTATCGTTAGTCCACGCCCATTCATAGCCATATCATGGGCACCAACACCCGCAACGGCGGGCTTCGTTGATAAAAATCACTAATACATTGGAGCTAACCATGGACCTGTCCATCGCCAGCGGCTGGCGCATGCCCGCCGAATGGGCCCGCCACGCCGCCACCTGGATGATCTGGCCGCACAACCAAGCCTTGTGGGAGTCCGGTTGGCGCGTGACCCTGGCCGACGTACAGCGCGACTACGCCCGGGTCGCCAGCGCCATCGCCCGTTTCGAGCCGGTGAAGATGGTCGTCGCGCCGTCCGCCATGGCCAGCGCCCGCGCCCTGTGCGGCGCCGGTATCGAGCTGATCGAACTGGCCGTGGACGACAGTTGGTGCCGCGACAGCGGGCCGACCTTCATCGCTCACCCGCAACACGGCCTGGCCGGCCTGAGCTGGCGCTTCAACGCCTGGGGTGGCAAGTCCGAGCACGGCCTGGACCGCAGCCTCGGTCGGCGCATCCTCGACCACCTGGGCCTGGAAGGCTTCAGCACACCGCTGTGCAACGAAGGCGGCGCCATTCATGTAGACGGCGAAGGCACCCTGATCACCACCGAGTCGGTGCTGCTCAACCCCAACCGCAACCCCGGCCTGAGCAAGGCGGACTTCGAGGAGTGCTTCGCCCGTCTGCTGGGCATCCGCAAGACCATCTGGCTGCCCGGCGATCCGCAGTATGTCACCGGCGACATGACCGATGGCCACGTCGACGGGGTCTGCGCCTTCGCCCGGCCCGGCGTGCTGCTGGTCGATGCCACCCACGAGCAAGGCTCGGTCTACGCCGACGTCGCCCGGGAAAACCGCCGCGCCCTGGAGCTGGCTCGCGATGCCCAGGGCCGGCGCTTCGAGCTGCTCGACCTGTTTGAGGCCAGCGCCGCAGTGGACAAGGACGCCGAAGTGTTCTGCGCCTCCTACACCAACTTCTACCTGGCCAACGGCGCAGTGATCATGCCGGCCTATGGCATCGACGCCGACCAGGCCGCCGCTCGTCAGTTGGCCCTGGCCTTCCCCGACCGCGAGATCGTGCCAGTGCGTATCGACCACATCGCCCACGGCGGCGGCGGTATCCACTGCATCACCCAGCAACAACCGGCCTGGCCTGTGACGGAGGACCGCCCATGAGCCTGCTGCGCATCGCCACCACGCAGATGAGTTGCGACTGGAACCTTGCGGCCAACCTCGACCGCGCCGAGCAACTGGTGCGCCAGGCCGCCGCCCGGGGTGCACAGGTAATCCTGTTGCAGGAGCTGTTCGCTACGCCGTATTTCTGCATCGAGCAGTGCCACAGCCACCAGGCGCTGGCCCAGGACTATCACGACAGCCCCCTGCTGCGCCGCTTCGCCGCGCTGGCCAAAGGGCTGGGGGTGGTGCTGCCACTGAGCTGGTACGAGCGCGCCGGCAACGCCTTCTTCAATTCGCTGACCGTGGCCGACGCCGACGGTCGCCTGCTGGGGATCTACCGCAAGACCCACATCCCCAACGCCATCGGCTACCAGGAAAAAGAATACTTCAGCCCCGGCGATACCGGTTTCAAGGTCTGGGACACCGCCTTCGGCCGCCTGGGCATCGGCATCTGCTGGGACCAATGGTTCCCGGAAACCGCGCGCTGCCTGGCGCTGCTCGGCGCCGAGGTGCTGCTGTTCCCGACGGCCATCGGCTCGGAGCCCGGTGCCGCCGAACTGGACTCACGCGACCACTGGCAGATGGCGATGCGTGGCCATGCCGCAGCCAACCTGCTGCCGGTGGTGGCCGCCAACCGCGTCGGCCAGGAAGTGGCGCGCAGCGACGAGCACCTGTCGATGCGTTTCTATGGTTCCTCGTTCATCTGCGACCACAAGGGCGCGATGCTCGCCGAAGCCGATCGCGACAGCAGCGGCGTATGGCTGCACGACCTGGATCTGGTGCGCATGCGTGAAGACCGCCTGAGCTGGGGCGTCTACCGCGACCGCCGTCCCGAGCTGTACGCACCGTTGATGACCCTCGACGGCCGCACCCCACAACCGACGAGGGCCTGAACCATGCCACGCCGTCCATCACAACTGTTCGCCGCCCTCGCCCTGGCCTGCTGCGCGTCCGTCGCCCAGGCACAGCAGGAGGCCCTGCGCCTGTACAACTGGGCCGACTATTTTGCCGAAGATACCCTCAAGCGCTTCACCGCCGAAACCGGCATCCCGGTGATCTACGACGTCATGGACGGCAGTGAAGTGCTCGAGGCCAAGCTGATGTCCGGGCGCAGCGGCTACGACCTGGTGTTTCCCGGCGACACCGTGGCCGAGCGCCTGATGCGCGCCGGCAGCCTGCAGCCGCTCGACCGCCAGCAACTGACCGCGCTGGACGACATCGACCCAGGCCTGCGCGCCCTGCACGCGCGCTATCCCAAGGCCAGCGAGGCGACAGTGCCCTACACCTGGGGCACCATCGGCCTGACCTTCAATGCCGCCAAGATCCGCGAGCGCATGCCCGACGCACCGCTGGACAGCCTCGACCTGCTGTTCAAACCGGAGCTGGCCGCCAGGTTCGCCGATTGCGGCATCTCGATGATCGACTCGCCCGACGAAGTGCTCGCCGTGGTGCTCCACTATCTGGGGCGTGAACCCCGCAGCGCCAAGCGTGAAGACCTGGCTGCCGCCAGCGAGCTGCTCAAGTCGATCCGGCCCTACGTGCGCAAGTTGCAGTCGCAGCCGGTGACCGAACTGGTCAACGAGAACACCTGCCTGTCGCTGGGCTACAGCGGCGACGTGATCCAGGCCCAGCGTACTGCCGAGGCCGCAGGCAAGGCCATCGACTTCCAGTACCGCGTGCCGCGCGAAGGCACCACGGTATGGATGGACACCATGGCGATCCCCGCCGATGCACGCCATCCGGAGTACGCCTATCGTTTCATCAACTTCGTGATGCGCCCGGAAAACATGGCCGCGATCAGCAACTTCACCGGCTACCCCACGGCCAGCGCCAAGGCCCGTCCACTGGTGGACGCGCGCATGCGCGACAACCCCGACATCTACCTCGATGCCGCCACCTATGCCCGGCTGATTCCGGGCAAGGATATTCCCCAGGCCGACATGCGTGCGCGCATGCGCGTCTGGACCCGTTTCAAGACTGCCCAGGACTGACCCATGCCAACCCGTCGTACCTTCCTCCAGCACCTGTCGATCGCCGCCGGCCTCGGCGCCGCCGCAAGCATCGGCCTGCCGCTGGGCAGCGCCCGCGCCAGCGAGGCGGGCCGCTGGTTCATGCCCGACGAGGGCGAGCCGCAGCGGTGCGCCTACCTCGCCTTCGGCGCCCAGGACGCGATCTGGGAAGACTTCACCGAAGACGTGCAGGCGGCGCTGGGCCGCATCGCCCGCGCCATCGCCAACTACCAGCCAGTGACGGTGTTCTGCCGCGAGGACGAGCGCGACCTGGCCGAGGAACACTGCGCCAGCCACAACACCACGTTCGTGATCACTGAGCTGGACGACATCTGGATGCGCGACATCGGCGCCAACTTCGTGGTCGACGACGATGGCGAGCTGGGCGCGGTGGATTTCAACTTCAACGGCTGGGGCGGCAAGCAACGGCACCGCTTCGACGCGAAGCTGGCCAAGCAGGTGGCCACGCGGGCGAACGCCGCCTACCAGCGCAGCGAACTGGTCGGCGAAGGCGGCGGTATCGAGGTCGATGGCCATGGCACCGGAATCATGACCGAGAGCAGCTGGATCAACGGCAACCGCAACCCCGGCTGGAGCAAGGCCGAAGTCGAGCAGGAGCTCAAGGCGCGCCTGGGCCTGCGCAAGATCATCTGGCTGCCGGGCATCAAGGGCAAGGACATCACTGACGCGCATGTGGACTTCTATGCGCGCTTCGTGCGCCCCGGCGTGGTGCTGGCCAACCTCGACACCGACCCCGATTCCTATGACCACGCAGTGACGCTGCGGCATCTGGAGATACTCAAGCAGGCCACCGATGCCGATGGCCGGGCGTTGCAGGTGCACACCGTGTCGCCGCCGCTGAAACCACGCAAGAGTGCATTCAACAAGGGCAACCCGGATTTCGCGGCGGGGTATATCAATTATTTCGTGATAAACGGTGCGGTCATCGCCCCGCAGTTCGGCGACCGCGAGGCCGATGAAAAGGCCCGGGCGTTGTTGGCCGAGTTGTATCCGGATCGGGACGTGGTGCAGTTGGATATCGATGCCATCGCGGCGGGAGGTGGCGGCATCCATTGTGTGACCAGCCATTGTCCAGCGGTGTGAGTACCGGCCCTATCGCGGGGCAAGCCCGATCCCACAGACCCCGATGCATTCAGGTTCTGTAGAGGCGGGCTTGCCCCGCGATAGGGCCGGCACAGACACCCTATTCATTTGCAAACCCGATCAATCACAAAGAAAAACAAACTTCTCAAATGAGCCCCGGGCAGTGATGCTGTCGCGATCCACTTCGCCTCCCGGAGAACAACAATGAACGAAGTCGCCATCGTCGCCGCCACCCGTACTGCCATCGGCAGTTTCCAGGGCACCCTGGCCAATGTCTCGGCCATCGACCTCGGTGCTGCGGTGATCAAGCGCCTGTTGGAGCAGACCGGCCTTGACCCCGCGCAAGTCGACGAGGTGATCCTCGGCCAGGTGCTGACCGCAGGCGCCGGCCAGAACCCCGCCCGCCAGGCCGCGGTCAAGGCCGGCCTGCCCCACGCGGTGCCGGCGCTGACCCTGAACAAGGTCTGCGGTTCGGGCCTCAAGGCCCTGCATCTGGCGGCCCAGGCGATCCGCTGCGGCGACGCCGAGGTGGTGATCGCCGGCGGCCAGGAGAACATGAGCCTGGCGCCGTACGTGCTGCCCTCGGCCCGCACCGGCCAGCGCATGGGCCATGGCCAACTGGTCGATACCATGATCACCGATGGCCTGTGGGACGCCTTCAACGACTACCACATGGGCATCACCGCCGAGAACCTGGTGGACAAGTACGCCATCTCCCGCGAACAGCAGGACGCCTTCGCCGCCGAGTCTCAGCGCAAGGCCGTGGCGGCTATCGAAGGCGGTCGTTTCAAGGACGAGATCACCCCCATCCACATCCCGCAGAAAAAAGGCGATGCGCTGGTGTTCGACACCGACGAACAACCTCGCCCAGGCACCAGCGCCGAATCGCTGGGCAAGCTGCGTGCAGCCTTCAAGAAAGACGGCAGCGTCACCGCTGGCAACGCCTCGAGCCTCAACGATGGCGCCGCTGCCGTGTTGCTGATGAGCGTCGACAAGGCCAAGGCCCTGGGCCTGCCGGTGCTGGCCAGGATCACCGGCTACGCCAGTGCCGGTGTAGACCCGGCGATCATGGGCATCGGCCCGGTCTCGGCGACCCAGCGCTGCCTGCAGAAGGCGGGCTGGCAGTTGTCCGACCTGGACCTGATCGAGGCCAACGAAGCCTTCGCGGCCCAGGCCCTGGCAGTGGGCAAGGAGCTAGCCTGGGATGCGGCGAAGGTCAACGTCAACGGCGGTGCCATCGCCCTGGGCCACCCGATCGGCGCCTCGGGTTGCCGGGTGCTGGTGACCTTGTTGCACGAGATGATCAAGCGTGATGCGAAGAAAGGCCTGGCGACGTTGTGCATCGGTGGTGGCCAGGGTGTCGCGTTGACGATCGAGCGATGAGTCTGGGGTGAGTGCTGCGCAGGCGAGCCCGCGAAGCACTCACCGCTAATCTCAGAATCTTTCATCCAGGATCGCCGGCAAGCTCAGCTCCCTGACAAAGCTGGCCGGCGACAGTGACAGGATCGTCCTGACCACCTGCACCACATCGTGCACCGGTATCAGTTGCCCTTCCCCACGCCGCGCAGCCTCAGCAACCGGCACCTCCAGGCCGTCCTCGGTATTGAGATAGCCAAGGTTCAGACAGGTCACGCCAAGATGCCGATCGCGGTAGCCCTCGCGCAGGGCGTCGGCGATGCCTTGCAGGGCGAACTTGCTGGCACCGAAGGTCACCTCAGGGCGCCCGCTGCGCGGCAGGCCCGAGGTCGAGCCGGTCAGCAGGATGCGTGGGTGCTGGCTTTGCAGCAACAGGGGCAGCAGACGCTTGATCAGCAGGATGGTCGCCGTGATGTTGCAACCGACCATGGTTTCAATCTGGGCGTCCTGGTCGTCGAGAAAATCGTAGGCGGGGTGGAACGCCAGGGGCTCCCAGATGCCCAGGTTGTAGATCAGGGTGTCGATGCCTTGATCGGCCACAGCCTTGGTGATGGAGGCGACGGCAGTTGCGGGTTGAGTGAGGTCGGCTTCGATCCAGCGGGTGTCGATACCAGCGATGACGGGGACATGCGGGGGGATGGCGCGGGCGACGCCGATCAGGGTGTCACCGGGGTTGCCCAGGCCTTGCATCAAAGCCTTGCCCAGCCCTTTGCTGGCGCCGATTACCAGGGTCTTCATCAATAACTCCATTTATCGAGGTTTGGGGAAAGAGGCCGGGACAGCGGTGACCTTTTCGCGGGCAAGCCCGCTCCTACAGGTACTCCACAGTCTTCCGAGCCGCAGGGCCTGTAGGAGCGGGCTTGCCCGCGAAAAGGTCACCGCCAAAAGTAGATTCGATCCACTAGCGCAGCATCCAAGCAACCCGCCAGCTCGATGACAAAGCCGGGCTTGTATCCAGATGTAAACCAAGCCGCGTGTCTGTTTCAGATCAATGCCGTACGCTTGCAGACAACCCACCGCCCCCCCAATCCAGCCACACTGTCATCCTGCCCGCACCCGGTACCCGCCATGAGCCTGCTCAGACAAGCCCTGAACGATCAATCCTTCGTCTGCATCATGGAGTTCGTCCCTAAGCCTTCTGCCCAGCGCTTCGCTGCACTGGAGAGCATCATGGCGCGTGCGCAGTTGTGCGGCTGGCCACTGGCGGTGTCCATCGCCGACCGGGTCGGCAGTGCGCTCGACATGTCGCCGCTCGACGCCTGCCGCAGCTTCAACACACCGGTCCCGACCCTGTTGCATTTCTCCGGCAAGGACCGCGAGCGCCAGGACCTGCTCGCCCAGCTGTCACCCATGGACGCCGCAGGCCTGGACCAGCTCCTGCTGCTGACCGGCGACCGCCTGCCCGGCCACACGCCAGGCCAGCGTCCGGTGCGTTACCTCGAATCCGTCGCAGCCCTGCAGATCGTGCGCCAGGCGCGCCCCGACTGGCTGCTCGGCGCGGCACTGAATCCGTTCAAGTACCGCGAGGAAGAAGGCGGCGCACAATACTTCAAGGCCGAAAAGAAGCTCGCCGCCGGCGTCGACTTCTTCATCCTGCAACTGGGTTTCGACTTCCAGAAATACCGTGAGGCCATGCACTGGATGCAGCGCCAGCCCAGGCCTCGGCCCATGCTCGCCTGCATCATGGGGCTGACCGAGGGCCGCGCCGGGATGCTCGAGCATGTGGCGGGTGTCACCGTAAGCCCCGCGATGCGTGCGCTGCTCGCCGCCGAGGCGGCAGTGTCCAAGGCCCACGCCCGGCAGCGTGCCGCGGAGCGCCTGGCCCTGCAGATCATCGGCCTGCGCCTGCTGGGCTACGCCGGGATCAACCTCTCCGGCGTGCACGAACTCGAACAGTTTCTCGAACTGGAACAAGCTCTGGAAGACTGGCTGCCACGCATCAACAGCCTCGAGCAATGGCGCAGCGCCTGGGACGCCGCCTGGCAGATGCCCGGCGTGGCGCCGGTCACTTTCCACCCACCCGGGCATCACTGGCAGCAAGGCCAGCGCCAGGTCCAGGCGTCGTTTACGGAAAAGGCCCGCTACCATTTGCTGTCGGCCATGCACCACCAGTTGTTCAGCCGCGAAACGCTGTTGAGCAAGGCATTCGGCTGGAGCGTGCGCCGGTCGCTGTGGTCGACCCCAGCCGCGGCGCGCGTGCTGCACCGCGTGGAGCGCGGCCTCAAGCGGCCGGTGGTCGGTTGCGATACCTGCGGTCAATGCCGGCTCGAAGACACCTTGTACATCTGCCCGGAAACCTGCCCCAAGGGCCTGGCCAACGGGCCCTGCGGCGGGACGCAACTGAACCGCTGCGAGTTCGGCGACCGGGAATGCATCCACAGCCGCAAATACCGCACGGCGGTGTCGGTCGGGCAGACAGACGTACTCAGGGACAAGCTGATCCCCTGCGTCGAGGTGGGTGGGCGCCAGCAGAGCTCCTGGCCGCGCTGGTTCGCCGAGCCACCCCCAGTACGACCCGCAGCGCGCGCCAAGCGCCCGCAACCCGAGGCCGCGGACCTGTAGGAGCGACCCGGCAAGGCCTGGTACAGGGGGCCCGACAGCCTCTATCCTGAGCGGCCATCGCCCTACACTCGCCCACAGGACCGCCGCGTGACCCGAGCGCAACTTGAAACCCAGCAGATCCCCCTCTACTTCGCCGCCGTGGTCCTGGCCATCGCCGCAGGCCTGCTCGCTCCCGACACCGCCAGCCACCTGCAAGCGTTGGTGACTCCGGCGATTGCCGTGCTGATGTACGCGATGTTCCTGCAGATCCCCTTTCTCGACCTGCGTCAGGGGCTGGGCAACCGCCGCTTCATGGGCGCGCTGTTGCTTGCCAACTTCGTGCTGGTACCGCTGCTGGTGTGGGCGGCCACGCGCGGTCTGGTCGAGCATCCGGCGATCCTGATCGGTGCACTGCTGGTACTGCTGACGCCCTGCATCGACTACGTGGTGGTGTTCACCCACATCGGCAAAGGCGACTCGCGCCTGACCCTCGCCGCCACGCCGATGCTGTTACTGGCGCAACTGGCCCTGCTGCCGCTGTACCTGACCCTGATGCTCGGCGCGCAAAACCCTGTGGCACTCTCCATCGCGCCGTTCGTGGAAGCCTTCGTGCTGCTGATCGTGCTACCGATGCTGCTGGCCGTGTTCACCAGCGTCGGTGCACGCCGCTCGCAGGCCATCGCCCGCTGGAGCGACGCCTGGGCGTGGATGCCGGTGCCGGCCATGGCCCTGGTGCTGATTGCCGTGATCGGCTCGCAGATCGCCGTGGTGCTGGGCGACTTCCAGCGCCTGTTGCCGGTGATTCCGGTGTATGTCGGGTTCGCGCTGCTGGCACCGCTGCTGGGGCTGCTCTCGGCGCGGCTGTTCCGGCTGCAGGCGCGCGAAGCGCGATCGGTGACGTTCAGCGCCGCGACCCGCAATTCGCTGGTGGTACTGCCGCTGGCGCTGGCCTTGCCGGAAGACTTGCGGGTGCTGGCGGCAGCGGCGGTGATAACCCAGACACTGGTAGAACTGGTGAGCGAACTGATCTACGTGCGGGTGGTGCCGGCAGTGGTACGAACCTGACAGGCGCCATCCCAACTCACAGGATCACGAACCCCACCTCGATATTGCCCCGTGTCGCCTTGGAGTAAGGGCAGATCTGGTGCGCCTCGGCCACCATCTTCTGCTTGTCCTCCAGGGCTAGCCCGGGCAAGTGCACGGTCAACTGAGCGGCCAGCGCAAAGCCGCCATCGGCGGTATTGCCCAGCGCCACATCAGCCTCCACCGCCACGCCCTCGGGCAGGCGGATGTCGAACTTCTGCCCCGCACGACGCAGTGCGCCGATGAAGCAGGCCGACCAGCCGATGGCAAACAATTGCTCGGGGTTGGTGCCTGGACGTCCGGAGCCTGGCGGGCTCAACGGCAGGTCCAGCGCACCATCACTGGAGCGACCGCGGCCGTCGCGGCCTCCGGTGGTGTGAGTACGGGCGGTGTAGAGGGTGGTTGTCAAAGGGGTGATCACGGTGCATCTCCTTCTTGCCGGTCAGGACGTTTCGCACAGCCCTCCCCGACCAAGGGTGCGGGAAGGGCGCGGATGGCCGTTACTGCTTGGCCTGGCTCAGGCGGCTGTACAGGTCGGACGGGAACGGTTTGCCGTTGGCGTCGAACTGATGCTTGCGGAACTGATACACCTCCGCCTCGGACAGGTAACCATCGTGGTTGGCGTCGATCGCATCGAACTCGGCGTTGGCCTTCGGTGCCACGGCCAGCAGCTCGGCACGCGAAACGCGGCCATCGTGGTCGGT
Source organism: Pseudomonas wayambapalatensis (assembly GCA_014268975.2). GTDB lineage: Bacteria > Pseudomonadota > Gammaproteobacteria > Pseudomonadales > Pseudomonadaceae > Aquipseudomonas > Aquipseudomonas wayambapalatensis. The sequence goes on from CP077096.1 coordinate 4,796,035, forward strand.
GTCGGTGCGGGCGAAGGAGGCATCGCCACACTTGCCTTCACCACACTTGCCCTCCGCCCCGGTGGCTTTCGCCTGGCCACCGCACTTGCCCTCGCCACACTTGCCTTCGGCCTTGGTGGCCTTGCCCTCGGCACCGCACTTGCCTTCCCCACACTTGCCTTCGGCCTGGGTGGCCTTGCCCTTGGCGCCGCACTTGCCTTCCCCGCACTTGCCTTCCGGGGCCTTGTCGTTGGCCGCGAGCTGGTAGCCCTGCGGCAGTGCTTCAACGGCGAACGCGGAGCTGGTGACGTTGATACCGCCTGCCAGGGCGATGGCGAACAGGCCGATGCGAGCCTTGCTGGAAATCGGGGTATGGGACATGGCATTTCTCCGGATGTCAGTGCGGTCGTACCGCTGGGTTCATTGCCCCTAGGGCGAGAGAGCCGATGAACCGGGGCGCCTGGCCCCGTTCGTTCGGGTGGAGCCATTTGAACGTCAGCGTGTATCGGGGGCGTATCCGGGGAGGGAGGGATTTGTATGCAAGTACGCAGGATCAGGGATGAGATACAGGGCGATACAATCGCGGGACGTGCGCTGACACCGGATTCAGCGCACGTATCTGTGGGAGCGGGCTTGTCCCGCGATTGGGCCGCAAAGCGGCCCCGGCGATCTCAGCCGTCGAAACTCACCGCCCGCAACGGCGCGGTATTGACCTTCAGCTCGAACACATCCGGCCGCGCATAATGGCCCACCACATCGAAGTCGAGATTGCCCTGGCTCAACTGGCTCATGTCCAGATCCGCGTACAACTCGGTCTCGCAATCGAACACCGGCCCGGCCAGTACCTCGCCCAAGGGGCTGACGATCATGCTCCCCCCGCGCATCACGTAGTCGTCGTCGGCGAAATCCAGCCCGAACGCCTCGCGGTGCTGCTGCGGATACTCGCCCAGGCGAATCGCCTGGCAGGCCGAGAGCACGAACACCCGGCCCTCCAGCGCCACATGCACCATGGAGCTGGCCCACGACGGTCGATCGTCGGCAGTCGGTGCGCAGTACAGTTGCACCCCTTGCGCATACATGGCCTGGCGCAGCGCCGGCATGTAGTTCTCCCAGCAGATCACGCTGCCGAGCACACCGAAGTCGGTCTGCACCGGCTCAATGGTCGAGCCATCGCCGAAGCCCCAGATCAGGCGCTCCTGCCCGGTCGGCATGAGCTTGCGGTGATAACCGGCAATGCCCCGGCCCGGCGCGAGGGTGACAGCGGTGCAATACAGGGTGCGGCCATGACGCTCGATGATGCCGACCACCGCGGTCACCCCCGTCTGCTCGACGCTTTCGGCAAAGGCCGCAAGCTCCGGGCCGTCCAGGGCCACCGCACCCTCGACGTAGCGCTGGTACAGCGCGCGCCCGGCAGCACTGCGATTGCCCACCACACTGCCGAACGCCGCGCCCTTGGGATAACCGCCGATGAACGCTTCGGGGAACACCGCAAGTTGTGCGCCCTGCTCCGCCACCCGCCGCAGGATGCCGGCGGCCTTCTCGACACTGGCCATCGCGTCATAAGGAACGGAAGCGGCCTGGATGATTGCTACACGGGTCATGATGACTCCTGTCTGTGGTTAGAAACGGCTGATGTCGTTGTCACGGGTTTCCGGCAAGGTCTTGCACAGCACCAGCAGGCACAGCAGCGAGACCCCGGCGAGGTAGGCAGCGGGCAGGTTGGCGTCACCGGTCATGCGGATCAGCGCCGCGGCGATGAACGGCCCCGGGCCTGCCAGGATCGCCAGCGCCAGGTTGTGCCCCAGCGCTGCGCCGGTGGAGCGGATCGAGGCCGGGAAGACCTCCACCAGCAGCACCACGTCCATCACTGCCGTGACCGCCACCAGCACCCCCAGGATGATCAAGCCGAGCAGGATCGCCGCGCTGTTGCCGCTGTTGATCAACAGGAAAATCGGAAACGCCAGCACCGTCAGCGCCGCGGCAGCACCCAGCAACAGTTTGCGCCGGCCGATGCGGTCACTGAGCCGGCCGATCAGCGGGTTGACGATCACGTACACCACCAGCGCGATGCTGCACAGCCACAGCGCCGTGCTGCGCGGCAGCCCCACGGTGGTGACCAGGTGGTTGTTGGCGTAGGTGACGAAGTAATAAAGCGACACCCCGAACAGCGCCGAAAAGGCAAAGGTGGTGATGAACGCCCGGCGCCGCACCGCCTTGCTCGGGGCCTGCGCCGAATCGCGCTGGCGCACCATCTCTTCGTACACCGGGGTATCGCCCAGCTTGCGGCGAATGAAGATGGCGATGCCGGTCATGACGATCGAGGCCACGAACGGCAGGCGCCAGCCCCAGGCCGTCAGTTGCGCGTCGCTGAGCGTGGTGGTGATGGTCGCGGCGACGAAGGTGCCGAACAGGAACGCCAGCCCGGCAGTCCCGGTGATCACGCTGGCCGCCGTGGCGCGGCGATTCGCCGGCGCACTCTCGACAATATAGATGCCTGCGCTCGACCACTCGCCGCCAACCATCATCCCCTGCACGAAGCGCATGGCGATCAACAGCACGGGCGCTGCGATACCAATCGCCTCGTAGGTGGGTAACAACCCGATGATCGTGGTACACACCCCCATGCCGAACACCGTGATGATCAGCACCGCCCGGCGGCCGAAACGGTCACCGATCGGCCCCAGGATCAGCGCCCCGAACGGCCGCGAGAGAAAGCCCACGGCGAATACCGCCAGCGACGACAGCAGCGACACGCCAGGCGCGCTGGACGGGAAGAACAGCATCCCGATCACCGCCGCGAAATAGCCGTAAACGGCGAAGTCGAACCACTCCATGAAGTTGCCGATCCCTACCGCGATGGCGCGCTTGCGGATATCCACCTGCCCACCCCTGGTATGGGTATTGCTTTCACCCACGCTATGCGAAATCGTGCCCACCGGATCCACCTATGTGTTGTTATCTGTTGTGGGCACCAGACTAGAAACACCACCGACCACGGGGCAAACGATTAGGAAATATGAGCCGGATTAACGTACGTAATATTTCTCGGATCGACCTGAACCTGCTGCTGACCTTTCACTGCCTGATGACCGAACGCAGCGCCACCCGCGCCTCGGCCATGCTGCACGTGACCCAGGGCGCAGTGAGCTCGGCCTTGCGCCGCCTGCGCGAGCACTTCGGCGACGAGCTGTTCATCCGCACCGCCTCGGGCATGCAACCCACGCGCAAGGCCATGGAGCTGGCGCCGAAGATCACCGAAGCCCTGACCTCCATATCCGGCCTGTTGGGCACAGAACCCGACTTTTCGCCGCACAATTCCAGCTATGTCTTCAATATCGGCCTGTCTGACGATATCGAGGCCTGCCTTGCGCCGCGCATCGTCAACGCCGCAGCGGCCGAAGGCCTGGGCGTGACCTTCGCCTTCCACCAGAGCAACAGCTCGCTGTGGAAACAGTCGCTGCAAGACCCCGACATGGACCTGGTGATCTGTGCCGAACCCAAGGACTTCAACACCAGCTATTCCTCGCAGGTGCTGTTTTCCTCGTCCTACGCCTGCCTCTACCGTCCACGCAATGGAGCGGCAAACGACCCCATCGCCCTGGAAGACTATTTCGCCGCCAATCACGTGCGGATTTCCTACGATGGCCGCCGCGGCTTCATCGACGACATGTTCGAGGCGGCAGGCTATGCGCGGCATGTCACCGCCTCGTTCACCCATTTCAGCGGTGCACTGAGCACCTTGATGAACAGCGAAGTGATCGCCACGATCCCAAGTTTCGCCGCCGAGAGCTATGCGGCGATGACCGACCTGACCGTGAGCCCGGTGCCCTTCCCGGTGCCGTCGTTCCGCTGTTTCATGGTCTGGGACATTGCCCGGCACAACAAACCACATCATGAATGGCTGCGGCAGTTCATCGGCAACCTGGCCCAGGTGGTGAGGTAGCCTCCGGACCGAGTGTGCCTACGAAACTAGGGCCCACGCGCATGACGAGTTCATGCCCATGGTGCCCGGGCAAGGGATGCTGAGCGTCAAGAACGAACAGACTGGCGCACCCCCTCAAACCGGTAGTGCTTACAGAAGATGATGAAACTTCGCTGGCAACAGTCCGCGACACTACGACGTGTCCCACGACCAGAGGCAAAGCTCGCGGCGGCGCTCTCCCACAATCATATCGGAACGGTCCGACATACCCGCCAATAGCGCCTTCTTATGCTCGCGAGTCCCTCAATCGCGGGCTAGCGGCTGACCCAACGGTCTCTCCTGACGCCCTGCTCAGGACCCGTCATGCCTCGCCCGCCCATCACGGAATTAGGTGGCAACCCGTTCAAGCCTTTCGCCCGAGCGCGGATCGAAAGCTCGATCGATCTTCCCAAACTATATGCCGCAATCGACCGCGATCCCGCCATCGTTGGGGCGGGGGTGGTTTATGTCGATACTCATTACAACGCGATTACCTTGCGGGCGTTTCAGCCTGTTTGCAGTGTGCTGCCGAAGAGGGTGGTGTTGCAGGAGCTGCCTAGGCCGGTTACGGCTGAGCAGTATCTTGAGCAGCAGGTGAAGGATCCGCGGCAGTCCAGGTTGATTTCGGATATTCGGGATGCGGGGTTGGCGTGTGCAGGGTTGATCATTGGGGTGCTACTGATAGTGTCAGGCGGCGCGGTGAGTGTTTTCACTGGCGGCATTGGGATTGTGATGACTGTAGCTGGTCGTGCAGCTGTAGTTGCTTCTGGCTTCCAGTGTGCAATAAGTGCATCTCGAGTTTATCTTGAGCTTCAACAACCAAAAGACAATGATGAACTAGACAGTCAAACATGGTTCAAGATTGTTTCTCCTCTTCTCGACACTATAGCCCTGCTTGGAATTGCCGGGTCCTCTTTAAATACAATCAAATACCTCCAAGCCCGCAAGCGAGCGACTGGCCTGGGATGGTTTGCTTCGAGCAGAAACCTGAGCCGCCAGCAACGCAGAAAGCTGATGACAGAGATAATTTCCATTCGTCATCCATCACTAACGAGCAAGCAGCTTAAGCTCAAGCAGCGCCTTGGCGTTTTGCCCAAACGCTATACACCCGCACAGATGCAGAAAGCGACCACAGAGCTTATTAAAGAATCTATCAATAACGGTATTGGCCTGGCCAGCAGTGAGAAATTTCGGAACCTAGCGATAACATTGGTTGAGGAGATAATGGAATGATGTTTCTCGCAATCCCTTGGGGCAAGTTCATAAAACGCTTTGTCCTTATTAAAGCGTTGGGCGCGCTCCTGACGATGGTCGCCATCGCATTCGCGTGTGGAGTGACAGCCGATCTCTGCTTTCGCAGGCACCCCAACCAAATTGAATACATGTTCGCTTTGATGATGGCGTGTTCAATTGTCCTCGGGAATGCTCAATACTCCGTGGCCCGTGGTAGATCGAGGGGCACTTGCTGGATCATGGGAATGCTGGTGATGTGCCTCGTAGCTAGCGGAATAGGTTACTTCGAACAGGGTATGAGACTTGTTTCGCTAATAGGCATGCTCTCAGCAGCACTAGCCCTCGCCTGCTACAACAGCCGTCGGTATCGCCAAATGTGCAAAAGGCTTCAAGTAATACGGCGAATGCGCGAGGAATGGATCGCCTATGAAAAGCTCCGTCGGTAGCCCACACCCAGTCCGTGTGGGAGCGGCCTCGTGCCGCGAAAGGGCCGCAAAGCGGCCCCGGCATTCGAGGGCCAACAACACCTCCAACAGCTACACAGCCTCCCCCGCCAAATCAATCAACCTCCCACACTCCTCCGCCGTCATCCGACCGATGATGCGGATGGCCTGGTGAATCCCCGCCGCACCTCGACCGCTCAACTGCGGGTTGTGCTCACACTCAAGCAGTTCATCGTATTGAGCCAGTGCCTCGCCCAGGAGTTCGAGGGTCCAGGCATAGGATTGGATTGTGGAAAGGCGCTCGTGGTCAGTCATGGGACACCTGCCTCAGTTCGCGGGTGGGCTGACTGTGGACAGGGAAAAAGCGATGGGGTCGAGATACCGGCGCTGATGAGCAGCGGCGGAGAGCGGATGCGAGGATCCTGTAAGGGGTAGCGATAAGCATGCATGAAACTCCAAGTTAGGTTGGAGCTGCCACGCATCGTCGCCAAACAATTGGGTGGCAGCTGTACGCAGGTTGGCGAACCGGGAACTTGGAACCCGGCAGACCCGAAGGTCTCCCACGCACAGCCGCCATGGCACGAGGCTGCGGACGCAAAAAAAAGCGCCTGCAATCGTGTGGGGCGCTTTGCGCCAAGTTTTCCCGGGTCGCCAAACCCGGTCGCGGAGGTTGCCGCGACTGGGGGGAATTTATGCCTAACGGGGCTTCAGCGCAAGGCGCGGCGAAGCCAGCAGAAGCTGTGAACCGCATTTTGGGAACAGTCCGACATACGCCCAAGGCCGGCGACCCTGCTCTGTTAACCCTCAACTAATCCGCCTGTAGAACACTGGGTGCAACTCGGCGCTCGCGGCGCCGCAAGCCCCCTCACTACAGACAGGTAACTTGAAAATGAAAGCGTTAGTGGCATTGGTGTTTGGCGGCCTTTGCAGCACGGCAATGGCCAATGAAGTGGCGCAGGATTTCAAGCAGCCGCCGGTTGAACGGTACAACTACTCGCAGCACCTGGACATTGCCCGAGTGATCTCCGTGAGCGAAGTGCCCGACGTGCGCGAATTGGTACCCGCGCGCATGATCTACGAAGACTCCAAAGGCCAACGGCATACGCTTGAATACACAGCGATGGGGAAAGGTTTGACTGACGACTGAGGCTCTGGAGTGTTGCTTAATCCGTGAGGGAATGTTCGGCAGTGCCGGCAGTTCAATAGGGCAAGTGGATGATGAAAGTGGTGCCATAGATTGGGTCGGACGTGACGGTAGCCCAGCCTCCATGGGCTTCGGCGATCTGCTTGACGATGAACAAACCAAGCCCGAGCGAACGCAGCGTATCTTGCCGGTCGCTACCACGCGTCATCGGCTCGAATAACTTCGGCAGCAATTCCTCGGCGATGGCAGGGCCGTGGTTGTGAACGCTCAAAACCACACCGTTGCCGCAGAACTCAGTAGTGAGCGTGATGGGATAGCGAAGGTCGCCATATGCCGCACTGTTGGCGACCAGGTTACCGATCATCTGATGCAACCTGTCCTGGTCCACCTCGAATGTCCCTTGCCCCCGAGACAAATGACGAATGCTTGCGTTGCCAAAAACAATCCTGAGCTCACTCACGGATTGGTCCATGGCCTTCAGAAGATCAACTTGTTGGCGACGGATACCGATGCCCTGACCGAGTTTGATCGAAGCGAAATCCAAAAGATCGACGATCATGCGCTGCGCTCTTTCGGCAGAAGTGCCAATGCTGCCCAGCAGGCGACGCCCCCGGTCGGATTGGACATCGCGTGCAAGCAGCTCAGTAGCCATCTTGATGGCCGTCATCGGATTCTTCAGGTCATGGCTAGCCACAGCGACCATTCGTTCGGCGAGCAGTGCCCGATGCTGCACATCTTCATAGGCTGCGGCCAACTCGACTTGGGCGCGTTGCAGAGCTGATTCGGCGGCGGCCTTCTGTGCCAGCAGTTCCTCGGCGCGCTGCATTGCCAAGAATACCCCCCGCTCATTGCGGTCTCGCTGGCTAATCCCGAACAACGCCAACTGGTAGACGACCCCGTCGTCACTTGCCTGCCGGACACCATTGAGCAACATGGCAACGGCTGTTCCATTGCGATGTTGCAGGTCGACCTTAACCTCCGCAACAGAGCCCTGCATGTCCATCAATGGCTTCCAGTGTGTGCTTTGGAACACACGCCCCGCCACCGTCAGCAACTGCTCGAAACTGCACGCGTGCATCAGCGTCGAGTCGTATCCCAGCCAATCGCAGAACGTTTGGTTGGCGCGGATGATGGTGCCATCCGCGGCCATGACAACCAGTCCGCACGGGGCGTTCTCGAAATACGCTGCTGTGAGCAACTGCGCGGTGTCATCCATCACTGAACCCACGTTCTACGAAGAAAGCATCCATTGCAGCCGTGCATGCACTGGGTGCGCTCAGCTGCGGGAAATGGCCGATATTGTTGATGATGCTCAACGTACTGTCGGGCAGCACCTGGTGCAGATAATCGCCAACCTCCATTGGCACGACCACGTCGCCGGGACATTGCAGGATCAACGTGGGTGTCGACAGCCCGCAAATGTCCTGCCGGTGATCGGACAGGAAGATCACACGGGCAAAATGCCTGGCGATAAAGGCGTTGGTGCGAGCAAAGTTTTCCAGCAGCTCTTCGTGAAGCCCCGGCTGCCCCGGTGCCCCCATCAAGACAGGCGCCATGGTCCCGGCCCAGCCGAGATAATTGTCGTCGATGGTGGCCAGCATTTGCAGCACTTCATCCGGCGAGAATCCACCGGTGTAGTCACCCTTGTCTACGTAGCAAGGCGAACCGCCAATCATCACCAGCGCAGCAATCCGCTCTGGCGACTGCACAGTGGCCAAGGCACAGATCATCGAGCTGACCGAGTGCCCCACCAGGATCACGGGGCCCTTCGCAAACGCGTTGATGATCTCGTTAAGATCCGCTGCGTGCCCCCACAGCGACGCGTGCCTGCCATGATCGTACGCCTCAAGCTCAGACTGACCAGCGCCGGTCAGATCATAGGTAACAACGCGGAAGCTCTTGGAGAAATGCGGCACCAGCAACCGCCACATGCTCTGGTCACAGCCAAACCCATGCGCAAGGATCAAGGTTACCCCTCCGTCCCCAACAATATGGACGTTGTTACGCTTCTGCAGGGTCATAAAAATCCTGGTGTAATTGGCTATTAGCAGCGCCCGACTGCCCGATCTTCCGAAAGATTAGGTGAGTCATGGGACAAGCGGGGTGCGACTGTGACTCCGCAGCAGTCGAAAGTAACTGTTGTACCAGAACAGGCACACGTGGGCACCATACGCGATACGCCTGGACATAGCCCGCGGATTATTGAACGAGGCGCCGTTCGAGCTGATTTCGGCACGGGCGGGCTTAAGGTGTAGGCCAGATTCAAGTGCTCGACCTGCTTGCTGATCGAGCACAGATCCGATCTACAGGTTACAGCGCTAAGCCCCGCCATGTGGACAGGACGTGGCTGTAGGCGTTGAAAGCGGAAGCGTTAGCCGCCATGAGGGTATCGCGGACCAGACAGTTTCGAGGTGAACTCTCGATGTGTTCCGCAACAATCATTTGTCTCTCTTCGCTGTTATAGCCTGCTCTATCAGCGGGCTGTCATAGCCAGTAACCGAACTTGCAGGCATTGGGACGGGCTCTTGCCAGAACGGTGTCTTTCCGTCCTGACTGTCGAACCTGTGGCGGGCCTCGCGGATCTGCTCCACGTTTTCAACCACCCACGTCCAAATAGGCGACATGCGGACAAGCAGCTGCATCCCCAGCGCAGTCAGGTCATATTCAACACGGGGCGGAATCTCTTGGAACTCGTGGCGGCTGACCAAACCATCTCGCTCAAGTGATCGCAGTGTCTTGGTCAGCATGCGCTGTGTAATGCCACGCAACTGCCGTTTGATATCGGCGTGGCGCATCGTGCCGTAGACACCTAGCGCATGCAGAATGCCCAGAGACCAGCGACTGCCCGCATGTGCAAGTACCTCACGCCTGACCCCATCGTCATCCTCTCTAAGCGTCTGGCAGATGGCTTGCGCCTGCCTCAAAGCTTCATGATCGGCCATGCTTCCCCCTGGTATCACGCGTGTGCCTTCTTACGAGCGCTGCATAGTCGTGCAAGCATTTGTCCATCTTACAGGCAACTTTAACCAGGACAAATCATGACCCATTCCACCCAGCCAACCCCTCAATCGATCCTCGTATTAGGCGCAGGAGAGCTTGGGCTGCCCGTGCTTCGCAACCTTGCTCGGGTTGCAGAACGAGCCCCTGGCTCAACGGTCAGCGTGCTGCTGCGCGAAGCCACCATCAACACCCAAGTCCCGGCGAAAAAGGCCGAAATCGATGAACTTCGTAGCCTCGGCATTCAGATGGTCGCTGCCGATCTGGTGAGCGACTCCATCGACCAGCTTGCGGCGGTATTCGCTCAATTCGATACCGTCATTGGCTGCGCAGGGATGGTTGCAGGCCGAGAAACTCCGATGAAGCTTGCCACTGCGGCTCTGAAGTCCGGCGTCAAGCGCTATTTCCCGTGGCAGTTCGGCGTGGATTTTGAGGTGATTGGACGCGGAAGCCCGCAGGACCTTTTCGATGCCCAGCTTGACGTTCGCGAGTTGCTGAGGGCTCAAGACAAGACTGACTGGGTCATCATCTCGACGGGCATGTTCACCAGCTTCATGTTTGAGCCCATTTTTGAAGTGGTGGACTTCGAGAATGACACGGTGAACGCGCTGGGCGGGCTGGATAACAGCGTCACACTGACCACACCCGATGACATCGGGGCGCTGACAGCAGAGATCGTTTTCTTCGAGCCCCGCTTGCGCAACGAAATCGTGTATCTCTCGGGCGACACGGTTACTTACGATGAAGTTGCTGGGTTGCTCGAACGTGTCCTTGGACGACCTTTCAAACGTAACGAATGGACGGTTCCGTATCTGATGGACGAACTGGAAAAAGACCCGACTCATCACATCAAGAAGTACCGGGCCGTGTTTGCCCAAGGCCGAGGCGTGGCCTGGCCGAAAGCGGGCTCCTTTAATGAACAGCAGGCGATTAACGTCACGACCGCCGAGCAGTGGGCTCGCGCAAACCTTCAAGGGAGGTAAGTGCTGGTAGAGGGTGGGGAAGTTCGGAGACAGGAGTCGAATCGGGCACCTTTAGCCCAGTAAAATAAGGCCTACAGGTAGCATGAAGCCACCACTGTATACCTAAACATATACCTAAAACGAAAAGTACCCCCATGCCGGAACCATGGACGAGCCCTCCGAAGAGGGCTTGTTATTATCCTTTCTTCGGCGGTGGCGGCGGCGGCGGGGGTACGCGCCTTGGCAGATCCACATCACTCTTGATGTTTCTCATCGGTGGCGGCGGTGGTGGCGGCGGCTTTTGCTCGGACATGAAGTGCTCCTATGGGTGGGTTGAAATGTAGATCGGCAGGAAGGAGACCAACGACCCGATCACAGCGTAGATGACGTTCCTCGACAAACCGTCAAGCTCGTTGCTTCGTCGATCATTGTTGGTGGCATTCCTCGTTGCTCCCATGACGTAGTAGTCCATCATGATCTGCATGAAAAAGCTGTTCGCCTGCTCAACGTTCCCGTCGTAGTAATCGATGAGCGTCTTCCGGTGAGCCTCAAGCTTTTCGGCAACCGGTATGGCTAGGTCATCAAAACGAACGCGCCACGCCCAGGCGAAATGCCACATCGCTCTGATAACGAAGATCCCTGCCCCTAGGTACAGAATCCAGAAAAAGATGCCCGCGGTCGTTTCTGTAGGCGGAGCTTTGGGAAGAAGGTAAGAGAGGAAGCTCAAGAGGGCTACGATCAGCGCAAGCGGCAGATTCAGCCTGGAGATTAACTTCTCCTTACGGTCAGCCTCGGCGAGGTAGATCTTCTCATAGAGCTTGTACTCTTCATCATCGGACTTCATGTCACAGTTGCTCCCTCCAAACTGAGTGGCTTGGGGCCATCATCCTTCCTAAGCAGCTCCATGCCAAGAGCCTCCAACACGACGATGCTTGGGGGGTCGTGTATAGCCATTGTTTAAGCGATGGCCAGGGGGCGGTGTATAGCCGGGCACCACCACCCCGGAACGGTGGGGTGACGCTTCACCATCCAACGACCGTGGCTGCTCGCCGGCTGGTGTTGCGACCTGACAGCAGACCCTTGCTCAAGCAGATACCGGAAAGTTTGCCGGGATCTACAGCCCCATCTGCCTGACGATCCTGCGCGGCTCCATTCCATCGCGTAGCGCCCTGCTAGCGTCCATGGTACCTGGTCGAGAGCCATGTTCTCGAACACCTGGGCCATGACGTCAGTTTCCCTGACAATCAGTGATAACGACCCCATCGGGGACCGGCAGCTGTTCTGGGGCCAGAGTAGAAAAGAAAGCGCCTACCCAAAGGTGAAGTTTGTTGCTTCCCCAATTGCGACTTTGTTGAATTTCTCTACTTGGGTGGTATCGATGAGCATGGCATCGCTGGCCTCTCTGCATCCCTTCAACAAAATTTGCGGCCCAATGGGGACCAAGAGCTTGCTCGGATAACTGTCGGCTGAAATAAAGCGCGTAGTGTCTGATCTCAACACCTGCCAATAGATGCCGTCATAGTTAGCCTTGTTATGTGGCTCGTTCAAACAGGCTTTGATATCCAGAGTGGTTGCGAAACGGCCTGCAGCCTGGCCTCCGCTCAGCGGCAGCTTTCCGAGAGATTCAGCGAACTCTTCCAGCCGTTTATCCATTTGACCGAGCGGCATCCCCGGAATTAGCGTCCGTGCCGATGAGGGATTTAAAGCAAACGAGTGTCGTAGTACCCACAGCAAATGGTAAGCCGAAATCGCTTTCTGGTCCTCAACGATTCCGCCATCCTCAATCCGCTGGACCTCGAGGATGAAAGCGGCCTCAATAGGCCAACTGATATGCTGCTCAATTTCTTGAGACCACGCTCGCTTGGCCTTGAAACGCCTATTCTCGACACTGAAACGCTCTGTAGAGCCTGACACCTTATCGGTGACAGCGACTTTTTTGTCATCTGCAGCAAACTTCCGAAGGATCGCTTCCATGTGGAAATGCTGGTTTATCGTCAATTGGAACTCATTGCCTTTTGACGTAGGTTCGTATGTCATCCTTGCCTCCTACAGGGTTGTAGCGGAAACCATGTTTTGCCTTGGTGCTCACATGAGATACTCACTGGACCGGATGGCGCGTCAGTCGGGTCTCTGTTCGGCGGTCAGCATGGCAGATTATGTCAGTCTGCGGTCTCCCCGATTCCCCTGACTAGCATGCGCGGAAGTTTTTGACGGCCTCCGCTCCCACAAGCCCACCAGATTCAGCTGCTGCCCTTGTACAGCAGTGCCTACAGCCGATCCTACCCCGGGCGCCAGCGGCCCGATCCGTCAAGACTGGTCAAGAATTTCCGTCAAGGACTGTCAAGGGCGGGTCAAGGTGCGGGGCATTCTGGACGGGGTAAATCACCAGGGTGTGGTCGAGCCGTCCCACGTACCAGGTGTGCCGATGGCTCCCCGAAATTCTGCCTACTGTTGCTGGCGCCGATCCGTCCAGAGCCTGCCCAGAATTCGGGCTTCGGCATTAGACGGGACTGCCCGCGCCAGCCCATCACGCATAGGCCCAGGTCAAGCCCGTCGAGCGTATCAGGGCGTGGGTGCTGATCGACCACCGTCTAGGGCTGGTCTAGCTTCTTCTGGCGATTCTGGACGACCATGTGGCTGGAGCAGGCCACAACAAGATCGGCGGCTCAGGTGCCACGCCCCATAGCGCCAACACCACCACCCAACACCTGCACCGATCCGTCTAGAGCTGTCCAAAATTCGTCTAAGGTCTGTCAGGGGTATGAACATAGCCAGCCCCGCGACTTTGACGGCCTTCAGAACCGGTAAGATCTCAGACGCCGGCCACAGGCGTTACTGCAATCTGCCTAGCCCGCGTTCCGTCAAAGCGCGGTCAAACAAGCACCCGACACCACCGGCAATGTGAGACGGTGCCGGCCACCAGCTTTACCGACACGGCCCTGGGTATGGCCGCAGGCGCCCAGGCCAAGCGGTTTCCGTCTCATGCCTGTCTCATGTTCTTCAGTGAAAGTGGGGGCGTGGGTATGCAGAATGCTTTTGAGTCACGACACCATCCATCAGCTAAGTAGTTCAGCCAAGGAGAGAGGATTCAAATACGATATTCCCTGAGAGCTCAGCCATGGCCTGCGCCATCATCGAGCATTGAGAGCATCAGGGAGAGATACTGCTTTGTATTCCAAGGACAGAGTTTGGCTGATCGGAGTAGGCGGTTTTATCGGCTCGATGATCCTGCTGTCGATTCTCTTTGGGTCTGCCGTCTGTAGCGATGGATGGGCCTCACCATCAATCGGTCGACGAGGCGCATGCTCCTATCACGGCGGGGTGGACAAAACAGCCGGCGTCATAAAGCTTTTTCTCAGCATTGGCGCGACTTGGTGGGCAGTGTTCGCTTATAGCGCCGGAAGGGAAAAGTGGCTCGCCAAGGGTCGAGAAGCTGGTGAAGCCGCGAAGTCTGTCACCGTCGAAAAGCCAGCGATCACACAGCACATCCCACCACCTCCGACATCTGTCGTAGCACCACGCCTCAAGCGACCGCCAACAGTGAAGTGTCCAGTTTGCGGCGGGGGCATGTCGGTTCGGACTGCCAAAGTAGGAAAAAATGCTGGTGGGAAATTTTGGGGGTGCAAGCGCTTCCCGCGATGCAAAGGTACCAGAAATCATTACCCGGACTATTGTCAATGATAGGGGGCACGCAGAAAAATAAGTGTTAGTTTAAGTCAACCACTATTTCAGCGAACCCGAATAACGATTCTCTAAATGGCGAACCTCCAACATTCCGAGGAATTCATGCTTACAAAGCTAATTAAAAACGATAATGCAATAAAGCTTATTTTTGACCATTATAAAAACTTTGCAGTAGCCGCCGTGATTCTTGCAGTGGGAATCGCTTTATTATCAGAGGAAGGAAAGAGCGGTTTTTTTGAGTGGATGCGCATAGTCAGTGGTGTTTGCGTGATGCTCATTGGATTATTTTTGATAGTGATTAACGAGCGTCATGGAATGCATAAACTGAATGAAGCCAAACTCAACCCAAGCGTACATATTACAATTATATTTATATATGGCTTTAGTATGATAGCCATCGTCTCAAGGCTGATCATGCATAACTTCTAAAATGGAGAAAACCCATGTTCGCAGGAGCTACACCCGGTGAGGTTTATAAGAAAACCTTTGAGCTGCTATCTGAGGAAAATGACCGAGGTGCGGTATTGCTCAGCGGAGTGATAACCGACGGAATTCTGGACGAGATGATCAGAGCGCGCCTCATAGGCTTACCCGGAACCCGAAAAGGGAAACTCAGATTCCAGTATGCAGCCAAGATCGACATGGCTTTCTCACTGGGTTTGATTTCACAGGAAATGCTCACACTGCTGCATAGCCTGCGCGATGCAAGAAATACCTTTGCACATGAGGTAGTAAACAGTCTCAACGACACGGCCATCTCTGGAGCCATTCAATCGGTATTCGAGGCGGTGCCCAGCCTATATGAGGGCTTCATGAGTGAGTGGATTACTAACCTGCAGAACACTCTGCGAGGCGTGGGCGTTGTAGACGAAACGGTGATAGCTAGCGTCTCGCCAGGCGCAAGGCCCAGATTCAACAACTACTTGGCATTGGTCGCGGCTCGACTTCACGACGCGTCCACCAAGGTCGAACGGCTCAGATTGGCGGGAATTTAGCGCAATGAAATATTCCCACCATGGTGAATCGCCCCCTGGCCACCGTGAAACCTGTGTGCAAGCTGAATGACGCCTACTAGGCTCTGTCTGAAATCCCAAGAAACTGAAATGTGGCCTCGGAACAGCCTGGGTTCTGTACAGTCGCAGGCCATCTACGGAAAGGAATTCTGTGATGGCAAAGCGTTATGAACTCTCGGATGAAGCATGGGCAGTGGTCGCCGACCTCTTTACGGCGGCCCACGCCAGGGGCAGGCCTCGCAGCAGTGATCGCTTGATGCTCGATGGTGTGCTCTGGGTGCTCTGCTCAGGAGCAGCCTGGCGAGATATGCCCGAGCGCTTCGGATCTTGGGCGACGGTCTATCACCGCTTCCGACTCTGGCGAAACCGCGGAACATTCGATCAGATGCTCAGACGATTGCACCTCAGGCTCAATGACAAAGGCTTGATCGATCCCCACACCTGGATGATTGATTCGACCGCTGTTCGATCAACCCGTGCTTCATCTGGAGCGCGGAAAAAAGGGGGGCTGACGAGCCTGCCGATCACGCTCTAGGCCGCAGTCGCGGCGGCCTGACAACCAAAATCCATATGCTCTGCGACGCCAACGGGATACCGTTGCGCTTCCTTCTCTCTGGCGGCCAAGCCAGCGACATCAGCTATGCCCAGCCGTTGCTTGATGATGTCAGCATCCCGACAAATCAGCGTGGTCGTCCACGCAAACGATGCAAATGGTTGCTGGCTGACAAAGGCTACGACGCCGAGGCCTTGCGCCGTTACTGCGATCGATATCGGATGCAGCCGGTCATTCCACTACGCTCAATGAAACGCAAGCCCAAACCCGGCTTGCCGAGACTGTTTGATCGCCCCAAATATCGACAGCGCAACATCATCGAACGCATGTTCGGCTGGCTAAAAGAGAACCGCCGAATCGTCACGCGCTTCGACAAGCTCGCAAAAAGTTATGCCGCAATCGTCTCGCTGGCTTGCGTCATGCGGTGTATGCGGCGGCTTTTTTCAGACAGAGCCTAGTGTGGTGTTTCAGAAATATCACTCTAGAACTTATGTGCGATGACAGCATATTGCTCAATGGCGTAGTGACGACTGAGATACTCGCCCCATGCGAACCAGGCGAGGCTAGGATCTTTCGGCAGTTCAAATTCCTGTTGGTTCTCCCCGAGCGCTGCTGAAACAAGTTCTTCTAGGTCGTGGCGGCTATCACCTAAAGCCGTTAATCGGTCATCTGAGCTTGCCGAGGAAATCAAGCTGCCCAGCCACTGATGGAAAAGAAAGCTGCCCTCTGGAAGATACTTTGGCGAGTGAAAGCACACCTCGTCGCCACGTTCAGTGAAACTGTACTTATGCGCCGCAGTGGTCACTAGCTCATGAGGCGGAATGGATATGTGCTCGGAGAGTAGGGGAATATCTAGCAGAGAAATTGTGCTTCCAGATGCATTAGTAATATCGAGAGCGTGTTTATTGTATGGGCGCGATGACCAATGCCGCGCCCACCGAAGGATACCCGCCATGTGCGAATGCAAGAAATACGTTTGCCTGTCAAGAAACAGTGGACACACGTAGGCTGCATCTCCGCGATTCTGTACTCGCAACTTCTTCCGCAGTCTATACAGGACGTTATGCTGGAAGTCCTTGTGGTGTTTAAGCTTATGTTGCAATGAAAAAAACAGCGTTCGGGGCTCAGTGGATAGCTTGGGCGACAACTTGTTACGATCCTTGATAATCTGCGCGCGACTTGGGACAGTATGCGCGAAAGGACGCTTAAACTGCATATAAAAAGGAAGGAAGCGCTTCCCGCTGACTAGCCTAGCATCGGCGCCCAGCCACCGTTCACGCCCCCTAGAGATGGGCACAATGGAGTAACGTAGAAACGGAAAGCTCAGTAAAGATAACTGGCTACCAATAGCGATAGAGACAGCATCTTCGATGTAATTCGGCTTTTCTTCCATGAGAGTCCTTTTAACTGGAGATGAACCCTAACCTCCGATACAATCGGCGGAATTGGGTGTTATCACGGCAGCCCTACAATTGAAAGTGCATTCATGAGTGTGGCATTGGCATGTGTAAAATTGTTCAGTTGCCCTTGAACCCCATAAGCCCACTTTACGCCATGAAAAAGATTGTTTCGAATCCGATAAACAACGATGAGAAGCACGGCGACGCAATCTGCTGGATTTGTGTTGTCACCTTTTAGAACATCGTAAACCAAGTCACGACAATCATTCGACCGGAGATTTAGCCCGGAAAGATAGTCGGTTTCCACGCCATTTGAATAGTACCGTTGTTGAAAGTACAAAAGGCTTTCAGAAAACGATTCGCTAACTAGACGGCCTTGCGCCAACCACTCATGTGTAAGCGCGAGAATTGCTCTGGAAGAGCCGCATGTTGAGAGAGCGCGAGCTTCGAAGAGACTCCACAACAGAACAAAGTGAGTAATAGCTGCGCGCTCTTTCCCCGACAACGTGTCGAAACCTGGGGCATTTTTTTCAAGCCACTGGATAGGATTCATGACGTCCACTGTGTGTTTGAACTGGTGAGTACAGCCAAAAAATCTTGGTTCTTCTCAACACAAAATACTGAAAATACATTATTCAATTTCCATAAATAATTTTTACAGCCTAACGCAATGTAGACCGCACCTTTCCTGTGTTACACGCCACACGATTGTTTAATTAGATCAGCGAGCGTTTTTTAACAAACACTATAGCCTACGCACGGAGCATGGCTATGAGCAATGGGTGTGCCGGTTTGAAAAATGGCACAGTCAGCCGCATCGCGAGACATGGGCTGCGGGAAATCGAGATTTTCAGGCCATGTGGCTCGGCTAGTTAGCTGCTGGTCGTGGATGCTGCTTTTGCCCCTCAGCCATGCGTGAGACTGGTCATGTCGAATGCAAACGTGCGGTCACACGGGTGCAATTACGCACAGAATGGAGCCTACCCCGCAGAAACACAGATTGAGATCGACAGCGCCGCCAGGCTTTATGGCCCGGCGCATCGAACTCGATACCCAATAATGACCAAAAAAAAGGCCCCGCTCAGACTATTCTGGCGGGGCCTTTTACCGTCATCCTGCTGTCACGAATACTTACGCTATGGCATAAAAATCGCTGGATGGCCTTGATTTTTACTGGTGCCGGAGACAGGAATCGAACCTGCGACCTTCGCGTTACGAGTGCGCTGCTCTACCGACTGAGCTACACCGGCGTGTCCGCAAAGCTACCACCGCCGCCATCCATACGCAAACCCCTGTTTCCCCTCACTTATTACCCTGCGCCCCACCCTGCCCCGCCGAACCTGCACAGCCGCTGGGCGCGAGATCCTCTTCGATGTCGGTGCTGCACGCCCACCCGGTCGCCGCGCGGGTCAGTGTCAGGCGCTTGCCCACCACGTTCGCAGGCGCATCCGCGAGGGTGCAGACGATGCTGCCGGTGCCTGCAGCGGCATTGCCGCTGGCGACGATGGCGCAGTGGTTGGTCGTGGGTTGCCCGCCCAGCGCGGCAACGTCGGCGACGTCCTTGCCTTCGTTCAGGCGCAGGTCCATCGGGGTCTTGAGCGCGGAGATTTCCAGCAGGCCGGCCGCTGCTTTGGTGCGGGCCTGGTGGTTGGTGTACATGGGGATCGCGATGGTCGCGAGGATGCCGATGATCGCGACGACGATCATCAGTTCGATGAGGGTGATACCGCGTTGGCCTTTCATAACAGGTTCCTTGTCGATTCGGTCGGGCCGCGAGCCGCTGGGCGGGCCGGGGCCGGCTGGGGCGCAGTAGAGCCCAACGGACACCTTTTGTCACCCCTGCGTGGCTGGACGTCATGTCCGCTCGACTACTCTAGTGGGCGTCTGGAGTTTCTGCCCTGGGTGGGGCGCGGCAAGCTGTTACGGAGCTTGTCGGGGTGTAGCAAGGAGCTGGTGAATGAAGGGTTCGACTCGGTTGTATGCGTGGCAGGGCGTGGATGCGCAGGGGGCGCGGGTCAGTGGGCAGATGCTGGGACGTAGCCCGGCATTCGTGCAGGCGGGGTTGTTACGCCAGGGCATCGAGGGCGCGCGGGTGTGGCCTGCGGGTGGGCGGGGTTGGAAACTGCCGGTGCGGCGGGAGAAGGTGGATGCGCCGGGGTTTTCGCGTCAGTTGGCGACGCTGTTGAAGGCGGGAGTGCCGCTGTTGCAGGCGTTCGAGGTGATGGGGCGCAGTGGTGCTGACGCTGGGATGGTGGGGTTACTGGGGCGCTTGCAGCAGGATGTTTCTGCGGGGCTGGGGTTGGCGGATGCGTTGCAGCGGCACCCGCGTTGGTTCGATGCGTTGTACTGCAACCTGGTACGGGTCGGAGAGCAGTCGGGGACGCTGGATCGGCAGCTGGAACAATTGGCAGACCTGCTGGAGCGGCGTCAGGCGCTGCGGCGCCGGGTGCGCAAGGCGATGCTGTATCCGCTGATTCTGCTGCTGACGGGGCTTGGGGTGTCGGGGTTGCTGTTGCTGGAGGTGGTGCCACGCTTCGAGGGGGTGTTTGCGGGGGTGGGTAAGGAGCTACCTGCATTTACCCGGTGGGTTATCGAATTGTCTGACGCGCTGGGGCGCCATCTGCTCGGTGTGCTGGGGGTATTCGGTGTGGCGGGGCTGGCGTTGCGCAAGCTGTACCGGGAGCATCTGCCGGGGCGGTTGTGGATGATTCGCCAAGCGCTGCGAGTGCCGGTGTTCGGGCGGTTGTTGAGCCATGCGGCATTGGCGCGTTTCGCACGCAGCCTGGGGACGGCCTATGGTTCGGGCGTGGTGTTGCTCGATGCGCTGGAAACCGTGGCGGCGGCGAGCGGCGATGCCTTGCACGAGCGGGCGATTCGCCAGTTGCGCCAAGGCATGGCCAATGGCTTGGGGCTGCATCAGGCGATGGCGCTGGAACCGTTGTTCGCGCCACTGCTGGTGCAGTTGACGGCGATCGGTGAATCCAGCGGCACGCTGGAGGCGATGCTGAACAAGGCGGCCTGTCATTACGAGGAGCAGGTCGGGCAGGCCCTGGAGCAGTTGACCAGCCTGCTGGAGCCAGCCATCGTGCTGATCCTCGGTGTTCTGGTAGGTGGCCTGGTAGTGGCCATGTACTTGCCGATCTTCCAGTTGGGTAGCCTGATCTGACATGAATCTGTGGACTTTTCTTGCCGACCAGCCAGGGTTCTTCCTGGCGAGTGCAGCCGTGCTCGGGCTGCTGGTGGGCAGTTTTCTGAATGTGCTGGTGCATCGCTTGCCGGTGATGCTCGAACGCCGGTGGCAGAACGAGGCGCGGGAGGTGCTGGGGATGCCGGTGCAGGCGCATGAGCGTTTCGACCTGTGCCTGCCGGCCTCGCACTGCCCCAGTTGCGGACATCGGATTCGGGCGTGGGAAAACATTCCGGTGGTGAGTTACCTTGCCCTGCGCGGGCGCTGCTCGGCGTGCAAAGGGCGGATCAGCCCGCGTTATCCGCTGGTGGAGCTGGCCTGCGCGGGGCTGTCGCTGGTGGTGGCGTGGCATTTCGGGGTGAGCGTGCAGGCGCTGTTGGCGCTGGTGCTGACGTGGTGCCTGCTGGCACTGAGCCTGATCGATGCGGAACATCAATTGCTGCCGGATGTGCTGGTGCTGCCGACGCTGTGGCTGGGGCTGGTGGTCAATGCCTTCGGGCTGTTCGTGCCGCTGGCCGATGCGCTGTGGGGGGCGGTGGTCGGTTACCTGAGCCTGTGGTCGGTGTATTGGCTGTTTCGGCTGGTCACCGGCAAGGAGGGCCTGGGCTATGGCGACTTCAAGCTGCTGGCGCTGCTGGGCGCCTGGGGCGGCTGGCAGGTGCTGCCGCTGACACTGTTGCTGTCGTCGGTGGTGGGGGCGGTGATCGGGCTGTGTCTGCTGCGCCTGCGCAAGGCTTCGCTGGGGACGACGATGCCTTTTGGGCCCTATCTGGCGATTGCGGGCTGGATCGCATGGCTCTGGGGTGATGAAATATACGCTTCCTACATGCAACTGCTCGGATACTGATGACCACTGCTGCATTTACCCCCTGGATTCTCGGAATGACCGGCGGCATCGGCAGCGGCAAGAGCGCCGCCGCGGAGCGTTTCGTCGAACTTGGCGTGCACCTGGTGGATGCCGACCAGGCGGCGCGCTGGGTGGTCGAGCCGGGTCGGCCGGCGCTGGCGAGCATCGTCGAGCGCTTTGGTGCGGGCGTGCTGCTGGATGACGGCACCCTCGACCGCTCGGCCCTGCGCCAGCAGATCTTTGCCGACCCTGCGCAGCGGCGCTGGCTCGAGCAACTGCTGCACCCACTGATCGGGCAGGAGATCTTCAGCTACCTGGCCAAGGCCGAGTCGCCCTACGCGGTGTATGTATCGCCGCTGCTGATCGAGTCGGGGCAGTACCAGAAGACCCAACGCATCCTGGTGATCGATGTGCCGCAAGAGGTGCAGATCGCGCGCACGCTGCAGCGTGACAACATCAGCGAGGAGCAGGTGCAGGCGATTCTCAAGGCGCAGTTGGCGCGGGAAGAGCGCCTGCGCCATGCCGACGATGTGGTGGTCAATGACCGCGACCTGCCGTGGCTGCATCAGCAGATCGACCAGTTGCATGCCTTTTACCTGACTTTGCGAGGAGGCCAGCCTTGAGCCAGCCAATGACCGTCGATTGCCCGACCTGTGGCGCACCTGTGGAATGGAGCGAGAAGAGCCCGAACCGGCCGTTCTGCTCGGATCGCTGCAAGCTGATCGACCTGGGGGCCTGGGCGGCCGAGGAACACAAGATTCCAGCGGCGCCGGAGTCGGAGGATGAGCTGTATTCGGGGGATCTTGAGCCTCGGCATTGATTTGCTGAGGGGGTGGGGATGGGTTTAACCGGGAAAGAACACAGTGGTGGATGGCACCGGCTTTGTCGGTGATCGCGGGACAAGTCGCAGCGGCGAACCGCCGCTCCCACAGGGATTGGGCTGGCCTTTAGATTTTGAACAAGACAGTTGCCCCCACAGGGATTTTCAGCGGTGGCTCAGTCCTTCCCCTGACCCTCTTCATCCTTCCATGGGGCCTGCAGGTAGCGGGTGCGGTTGAAGGTTTCCAGCCACTCGGGGCAGAACACCACCAAGGCGCTGATCACGGTGCCGTTGATGAAGGCCTCGGGGAATATCATCAGCCACAGGTAGCCGACGAAATCGCTGAGCCACTCTGGCATGGCGAACAGACCGTCCAGCCATAGCACGCCCAGCGCGGCCATCAGACACAGCAAGGTCGCCAGGGCGGCGGCGAAGAATCCTGAACAGAAGATATAGACGAACAGGTTGCGCGGCTGGGCGCGTTCGACCAGGATCGCGCACACCTCGGTGACCAGCACCGGCAAGCCGATGATCAACAGGCCGTTGACGCCCAGCGCGGCCAGGTCCTGACGGCCGAGGGCGAGCAGGCCGAGCTGGGCAAGAAAACCGCCGAGTATGGCCAGCGGCCAGTCCAGCAGGAGGGTCACGGCAGTCATGCCGATGAAGTGGTAGGACACGCCGGTGTCGAAATCGCGGCGCACCAGCCACAGCGCGAACAGGCCGAACACGGTGCCGAACAGCAGGTGCTGGCGGCGGGGGTCGCTGAACAGCTCGACCCACCGAGTGCGGCTGGCCGCCCAGATCAACAGGGGCACGTAGGCCAGCCAGCCAAGCGTGAGGCTGGTGGAGGACAGGACCTGTGCGCTGATCATCGCGACCTCGCGTGCATGTCGGATGCTTTCGAGTCTACACCCATTCCCTGATGACGATTCCCACGAACAAACAAGCCCTTATCCTTCACAATTGCAGGCTAAGCTTGTTCCCATGGATGACTCAGACTACCTGCGCCTGCTTACCATCCAGGCCGAACAAGCCAACGCGTTCCTGTCCAATGCCCGCAAATGGGAGCGTGAGCGTTGGGTCTGCCAACGCCTGCTGCAAGGGTTGAACATTCCCTACCGCAGCGAAGACTTCACCCCGGCCGGGCAAGAGCCGCCAGACGTGCTGTTTCGCGATGCGGCGTTCGAGGTGTTCTTCGTCCTCGACGAGGGGCGTCGGCTCAACGACGAATGGCGCGAGGAACTGCAGCGCCGGCGCAGTGCCTTCTCCCTGGCCCAACTGGTGCGCCGCGAGGCGCGCCCCCGGCGCATCAGCGCGCAGGAGCTGCTCGCGCGCCTGGCCCCGACCCTGCGCAAGAAGGCGCACAACTACCGCGAGCGCGGGCTGGACTTGAGCGAGCTGGATATCATCGCCTTCGCCAGCCTCAAGCGCGAAGTGCTCGACCTGAACAGCCATTTCCCGCCACCCACCGAATACCTGCGCCAGGGCTGGCGCTCGCTGTCACTGGTGGGGCCGACCTTCGCCCGGGTCTTGTTCGCCCACCCGGACGCGCCGGATTTCCTGCGCGGCAACCTGGGGCGCAGCATTCTGTTCGATGTCGGTATCAGTCTTTGATCGCGTGCCGGGTGTCTTTGCGATGGCGTACACTCGGCGGCGGAGATGAAAGGTATTATCATTTGTTTCACGTGCTTGCGATAACGCTGCAGGAAAGGTTGTAGCGTTCTCGTCATCCCAAGCGTCTACCCACGAGGCCCACCATGACCAGCCGCCTGAATCCGGAAGATCAGCGTCGCGTCGATGAGTATCTGCGAGCCCCCCAGCATCAAGTCGAGCGCAAGCCTTTCAGGCCCTGGCTGCTCCTTGCCCTGGTGGTGATCGTGACCATTGGTCTGGGCCTGTTGAGCCGCTTGCTGAGTGGACTGGTGCTATGAGCTGCCTTGCGCTCGCCCTCCTCTCTCGCACGCAGCGGCCGGACCTTGTGTCCAAGAATTCCGTAAAACTTGTGAGATATCCCCATGACTCATCGCATCGTGATTGTCGGCGGCGGCGCCGGCGGCGTGGAACTGGCGACCCGCCTGGGTAAGAGCCTCGGCAAGCGCAAACGCGCCGAGATCACTCTGGTCGACGCCAACCTGACGCACATCTGGAAACCGCTGCTGCACGAAGTGGCTGCCGGCTCGCTGAACTCCTCGGAAGACGAGCTGAACTACGTGGCCCAGGCCAAGTGGAACCACTTCAACTTCCAGTTGGGGCGCATGAGCGGCCTGGACCGTGAAGGCAAGCAGATCCAGCTGGCTGCGACCCTCGACGAACAAGGCCGCGAGCTGCTGCCCGCGCGCACTCTGGGCTACGACACCCTGGTGATCGCCGTGGGCAGCAACACCAACGACTTCGGCACCCTGGGCGCGGCGCAGCACTGCCTGTTCCTCGACAGCCGCAAGCAGGCCGAGCGCTTCCACCAGCAACTGCTCAACCACTACCTGCGCGCCCACGCCGGCGATCAGGCCAGCGAGCAGATCAGCGTGGCCATCGTCGGCGCCGGTGCTACCGGCGTGGAACTGGCGGCGGAGCTGCACAACGCTGCGCACGAGCTGGCCGCCTACGGCCTGGACCGCATCCAGCCCAAGGACATGCACATCACCCTGATCGAGGCCGGCCCGCGCGTGCTGCCAGCCTTGCCGGAGCGCATCAGCGTGCCGGTGCACAAGACCCTGGAGAAACTCGGGGTGACGGTGATGACCAACGCCGCGGTCAGCGAAGTGACCGAGGAAGGCCTGAAGACCGCGACCGGCGAAGTGATCCAGGCGAGCCTGAAAGTGTGGGCGGCGGGTATTCGTGCGCCGGGCTTCCTCAAGGATATCGACGGCCTGGAGACCAACCGGATCAACCAGCTGGTGGTGCGTCCTACGCTGCAGACCACGCGGGATGACGACATCTTCGCCTTCGGCGACTGCGCTGCCTGCCCGCAGCCGGGCAGCGACCGCAATGTGCCGCCGCGGGCGCAGGCGGCGCACCAGCAGGCATCGATGCTGGCCAAGAGCCTGAAGGCGCGGCTGGAGAACAAGCCGCTGCCAACCTACGCGTACAAGGACTACGGCTCGCTGGTGTCGCTGTCGCGGTTCTCGGCGGTGGGCAACCTGATGGGCAACCTGACCGGCAGCGTGATGCTGGAGGGTTGGCTGGCGCGGATGTTCTATGTATCGCTGTACCGCATGCACCAGATGGCACTGTATGGGGTGTTCCGCACGGCGATGCTGATGATCGGCAGCAAGATCGGCCGCGGCACCGAGCCGCGCCTGAAGTTGCACTGATCAGCTGAGATCACGAGGGCCGCTTTGCGGCCCTTTTTGCGAGCACGTCGCCGCGCAGGAGCCGCAAGCTCTGGCGTGATCGGCAGGGCAGAGGCCAGGCAGGGTCAGCTGCATGGCCGCTCCAGGTGCGCGAGCAGATGCGAGACGGTGTCGGCCAATGGCCCGGAGTTGTCGAGCACCAGCAAGCCGGGGTCGGCCTCGCGCGCTTCGCTGGCAAAGCGGGCATTACGCGCCAAGCGCGCCTGCACTTCCTCCTGCGACTCACGCCCCCGCGCCAGCAGGCGCTGGCGCAGGATGTCCTGTTCGACACTGAGCAGTACCACCTGCAAATTCGGATAACGCTGCCGCGCCGTATTCAGGTAGCCACGCGAGCCGTTCACCAGCACGTCGTGCCCTTCTTCCAGCCACTGGTCGATGACCCGTGGAATGCCGTAGTGCAGGCCGTTGGCCTGCCAGTGCAGGGCAAATGCACCGTCCTCGCGCATCTGCTCGAACTGTGCGGCGCTCACCGCCAGGGCGGCTTCGCCCATCGCTTCGGCAGACCGGGTGATGACCCGCCGGGCAATGCGACAGCCACGCGCTGTCAGTTGTTCGCGGGCGGCGTCCAGCAGGCTGTCCTTGCCGGATCCGGACGGCCCGATCAGGTAAATCAACCTGCCTGCCATCAGTACACCCTCTTCGCTTCTCGCCATACCTGCCGCACCGACGCGGATATCGCCACGGTCATGCGACTCTCGCAGCACTGATCCTTTGCACGGCCCGGGGCAAACCGATGCCGCTGTGCCCGGCGGTGCCGAGAATGAACGCGGCAGCAGGCTGGTCGAATGATAATCGCTGGGAAGATATCCAGCAGCCCCTCGCGCGCCAAGTCGGCCGCTGCCACCGAGACTGTGGCTGGCCTTCAGATTTTGAACAGGACAGTTGCAACCCCAGTAAAACAGCCGCGAGTTACGAAATGATTTTCTCGAGACAAAAGAAAAAGGGCATCTCATTCGAGATGCCCTTTTTACATGGTGGGTCGTGTAGGATTCGAACCTACGACCAATTGGTTAAAAGCCAACTGCTCTACCAACTGAGCTAACGACCCGGAAAATGGTCGGGGTGAGGGGATTCGAACTCCTGACATCCTGCTCCCAAAGCAGGCGCGCTACCGGACTGCGCTACACCCCGAAATTGGCTCCGCGACCTGGACTCGAACCAGGGACCCAATGATTAACAGTCATTTGCTCTACCGACTGAGCTATCGCGGAACTGAACTTCGTACAACTCTTACAGCTTCGAAGTTTGTGTTAGCTTCGATCTCTTCAGCGTTGTCGCTGCTGAGGCCGGCTATTCTACATTCTTCGTTTTGCTTGTCAACCACTTTTTTTTACCCAACTTACTGATTTGTAAGTTGTTTTCAGATCATCTTTACCGCCGGTGATCTGCGTAGTGCCTGACAGCGGTGCGAATATTAGGGGCACTCGTTTTTTTGTGCAAGCATTTTTTTCAAAATTTTCAGCGAGTTAGATCCCGCACCGAAAAATCAGGGGTTTGCGGGGTTTGCGCAGGTGCCATCGCGGGGCAAGCCCGCGATGGCAACACCGTCAGGCAAAGACGATCTCGTCGCCTTCCACCTTCGCCGTGATCGCCGCACCTGGCACGAACTGGCCACCGAGGATCAGTTGCGCCAGCGGGTTCTCGATCCAGCGCTGGATCGCACGCTTGAGCGGCCGTGCGCCATACACCGGGTCGTAGCCAACGGCAATCAGCTTGTCGAGGGCTTCCGGGCTCAGGCTCAGCGACAGCTCGCGCTCAGCCAGACGACCGCGCAGGCGGCCCAGTTGGATCTCGGTGATACCGGCGATCTGCTCGCGGCCCAGCGGCTCGAACACCACCACTTCGTCGATCCGGTTGATGAACTCCGGACGGAAGTGCGCACCCACCGCATCCATCACCGCCGCACGTTGCGCCTCACGGTCGCCGACCAGTTCCTGAATCTGCGCCGAGCCCAGGTTGGAGGTCATGACGATGACCGTGTTGCGGAAATCAACGGTACGCCCGTGACTGTCGGTCAGGCGGCCATCCTCCAGCACCTGCAGGAGCACGTTGAACACATCCGGGTGCGCCTTCTCCACCTCGTCGAGCAACACCACCGAGTAAGGTTTGCGACGCACCGCCTCGGTCAGGTAGCCGCCCTCCTCATAACCCACATAGCCTGGTGGTGCACCGATCAGGCGAGCGACAGAGTGCTTCTCCATGAACTCGGACATGTCGATGCGCACCATGGCCTCCTCGGTGTCGAAGAGGAATTCGGCGAGCGCCTTGCACAGCTCGGTCTTGCCGACGCCAGTCGGGCCGAGGAACAGGAACGAGCCGCTCGGGCGGTTCGGGTCGGACAGCCCGGCACGCGACCGGCGCACGGCGTTGGCCACGGCAGTGACCGCCTCGTCCTGGCCAATCACCCGCTCGTGCAGCAGGCCTTCCATCTTCAGCAGCTTCTCGCGCTCGCCTTCGAGCATCTTCGACACCGGGATGCCGGTCCACTTGGACACGACCTCGGCGATCTCTTCCTCGGTGACCTTGTTGCGCAGCAGCTGGTTCTCGGTCTTGCCGTGCTGATCGACCATCTGCAGACTGCGCTCCAGGTCGGGGATCACCCCGTACTGCAACTCGGCCATGCGGCTCAGGTCACCCTTGCGGCGGGCGGCTTCCAGCTCCTGGCGGGCTTGCTCGATCTTTTGCTGGATCTGCGCCGAGCCCTGTACCTCGGCCTTTTCCGACGCCCAGATTTCTTCGAGGTCGGAATATTCGCGCTCAAGGCGCTCGATTTCCTCGGTGAGTTTTTCCAGGCGCTTCTTGGCCGCTTCGTCCTCTTCCTTCTTCAGGGCCTGGGACTCCACTTTCAACTGGATCAGACGACGATCAAGACGGTCGAGCACCTCTGGCTTGGAGTCGATCTCCATGCGGATGCGGCTGGCGGCTTCGTCGATCAGGTCGATGGCCTTGTCCGGCAGCTGGCGGTCGGTGATGTAGCGGTGGCTGAGCTTGGCCGCAGCGATGATCGCACCGTCGGTGATGGCCACCTTGTGGTGCACTTCGTAGCGCTCCTTAAGGCCACGCAGGATGGCAATGGTGTCTTCCTCGCTCGGCTCCTCGACCAGCACTTTCTGGAAGCGTCGCTCCAGCGCTGCGTCCTTCTCGATGAACTGGCGGTACTCGTTGAGCGTGGTGGCGCCAACGCAGTGCAACTCACCGCGGGCCAGGGCCGGCTTGAGCATGTTGCCGGCGTCCATCGCGCCCTCGCCCTTGCCGGCGCCGACCATGGTGTGCAGTTCGTCGATGAACAGGATGATCTGGCCTTCCTGCTTGGACAGCTCGTTGAGCAAACCTTTGAGGCGCTCTTCGAACTCACCGCGATACTTGGCGCCAGCAATCAGCGCGCCCATGTCCAGGGCGAGCAGGCGCTTGCCCTTGAGACCATCGGGCACTTCGCCATTGATGATGCGCTGGGCCAGGCCTTCGGCGATGGCAGTCTTGCCGACGCCGGGCTCGCCAATCAGCACGGGGTTGTTCTTGGTGCGGCGCTGCAGCACCTGCACGGTACGGCGAATTTCGTCGTCACGGCCGATCACCGGGTCGAGCTTGCCTTCTTCGGCACGCTTGGTCAGGTCGACGGTGTACTTGTCCAGCGCCTGGCGCGACTCCTCGGCGTTGGCATCATTGACCGCCTCGCCACCGCGCAGGTTGTTGATGGCGTTTTCCAGGGCCTTCTTGCTCACGCCCTGGCCGAGCAGCAGCTTGCCGACCTTGCTGTTCTCATCCATGGCGGCGAGCAGCACCAGTTCGCTGGAAATGAACTGGTCGCCCTTCTGCTGGGCCAGGCGGTCAGCCTGGTTGAGCAGGCGCGCCAAGTCCTGGGACATGTTCACATCGCCCGTGGGGTTCTGGATTTTCGGCAGCTGGTCGAGCTCTTTGGTCAGCGCCTTGCGCAGGCTGGTGATGTCGAAGCCTACCTGCATAAGCAGCGGCTTGATCGAGCCACCCTGCTGCTCGATCAGGGCCTGCAGCAGATGCACAGGTTCAATGGCCGGATGGTCCATGCCAACGGCCAGGGATTGGGAATCGGATAATGCCAGTTGCAGCTTGCTTGTCAGTCGGTCTATTCGCATGGGGATACCTTCCTTTAAAGGGCAGGCGGAGCGATGGACAGCACCTGTAATGAAGAACCTGCCTGAGATGACCAATAGATAAGGCTGATTCTGGAAGATTCAAGCTTAGCGGGGTTGACCGAGGTCAGCCTGGTGAACCGACAGAAACAGAAACGCCCCGGCAAGCCGGGGCGTTCTGGGAGATTACACGGAGTTGGTTTTTGAACGCTTAACGCACGCCACTCTGACGCAGGGCCGCAGGCTGGAAGTCAGCCTTGCTGGCCTTGAAGCCGAAGTCGTAGGATTGTTTCTCCTCGTTCTTCATGCCCAGTGCCAGGTAACGGCCCGACTGCAGGTCGTAGATGGCTTCGAGGGTGTACCACGGGACCTGGTTGTTGTAGTACGGCTGGGCATGCGCCTCGGACACGCGCCACAGCTGGTTGCGCCCGTCGTACTGGTCGATCACCGCGGCCTGCCAGGTATCTTCGTCGATGTAGAAGTCACGCTTGGCATAGATATGGCGCTGGCCTGGCTTCAGGGTCGCGACCACATGCCACACACGGCGCAGCTCGTAGCGGGCGAGGTCCTGGTTGATGTGGCCGGCCTTGATGATGTCGGCGTACTTGAGCTTCGGATCGTCGAGCTTGTAGGCGTTGGAGGCGATGTACATCTCCTTCTTGCCTTCGAGCTTCCAGTCGTAGCGGTCGGGTGCGCCGTTGTACATGTCCAGGTTGTCGGAGGTACGCAGGCCGTCGGCGGCGGTTCCCGGGCCGTCGTAGGAGACCTGCGGCGCCTGGCGCACACGACGCTGGCCGGCATTGTAGATCCACGCCTTGCGCGGTTCCTTGACCTGGTCGAGGGTCTCGTGCACCAGCAGCACGGTACCAGCCAGGCGCGCTGGCGCAGTCACTTCCTGCTTGAAGTAGAACAGCACGTTGCCCGGGTTGTTCGGGTCGTAGTCCTTCATCTTGTCGCGGAACACGAACTGGTCGCTGAAGTACACCAGGCTGTAGGAGCCGTTCTGCTGCGGCGTAGCCTGGGTCACCAGGCGCGACACGCTACCGCCGCGATAACGGGTGATGTGGTTCCAGATCACCTCGACCCCGCTCTTGGGAATCGGGAACGGGATCGCGCCGCGGAAGTTGTTCAGGCCGTTGCCGCCTTCGACCAGGGTGGTCTGGGTGGCGTTGGTCTTGATGTCGGCGTACACGGCATCCGGCACTGTGGCGCCGCGGTGGGTCTTGTATACCGGCAGCTTGTAGGTGTCCGGATAGCGCTTGAGCATCGCCAGTTGGCCGGGAGCCAGTTTGTCCTTGTACTGGTCGGCGTTCGCGGCGGTGATGGTGAACAGTGGCTTTTCGCTGCCGTACGGGTCGGACAGGAAGCCCCTGGCATCGACACTGCCGGCAGTCTTGGACAGCGGCTCCCACGGGCCGATCGAGCCATCGGCGTTGCCGGCCTTCTCGGCGCCCATCGGCGTGAGCGTGGTACCGAGCTTGGCCGCCTCATCGGCGGAAACCGCAGCCATGACGCTGGTCGCCAGCAGGGACATGCCCAGCACACCGGCTTTCAGCAGACTTGTGGTCATCTTCATCGTTGTCGTCCTGGATCAGAGTTCTTAGAAGTTCACGCCGAAGCTGAGGGCGACGAAGTCGCGGTCATCCACGGTGCTGTACTTGCCATCGAAGAAGTTGGTGTACGACAGACTCGCCGTGTAGGTGTTCTGGTACTCGGCGTCCAGGCCCAGGCTGATCGCCTTGCGGCCTTCCTCGAAGTTGCCGCCAGGGCCCGGCGAGTAGCCGGACACGTCGTGGGACCAGGCTACGTTGGGCTTGAGGTTGACCCCGGCGAAGACGTCGTTGTAGTCCCAGATCACCCGGGCGCGGTAGCCCCAGGAAGTGCTGGTGGTGTAGCCGTCGTTCTCGCACTTGCGGTTGAGGTTGGTGGTCGACGCCCCAGCCCCGGCACCGGCGATGGTGCTGGCGTTGAGTGCCTGGCAGGTGTTGGCGCCGCCGGTGGCCGGCAGCGGGCCTGGGCCGAACACCGGGTCGCGGCCATAACGGGTGTCGTGCGCGCTCTCCAGGCCGCCCACGTGGGTGACGCCCAGCTCGCCCACCACGGTCATGCGGCTGGCGCCCATCACCTGGTCGAAGAAGTGCGTCAGGGTGGTCTGGAACTGGGTGATTTCCTTGCGGCGATAGCCGTGCAGGTCCTGGCCCGGAGTACCACTGAGCAGCGAGGCGTTGGCCAGGGCGCCGCCCAGCGGACGCACACCGGCGAACAGGATGTCGGTGGTGTTCAACTGCACAGGCGCGTTGGGACGGTAGCTGATTTCACCGCTCCACGCCGTGCCGGTGGGCAGGGTGGTGGAGAAGCTCAGGCCGTAGAGGCGGATGTCTTCAGGGTACTCGACGAAGTACTGCGAGTTGCCCGCGACGATCAGCGGCGCCAGCGGACGCAGGTTGGCCGGCAGCGACGGAATGCCGGCGAAGACCGCAGGCGAGGCGCCGGTGGCGCTGAAGATCGGCGCACGGCTGTGGTAGTTCATGAAGTAGGCACCGAACTCGGTGTCCAGCGGCTCGAACATGTAGCGCAGGGCTACGCCGAACTGGCCGCTGTCACGCGCGTCGCGGTCCGGGCCACGGCGCACCATCACGCCTTCTTCGTTGATGTTCACGCCGCGGGTGGCGAGGAACTGCCGCGCTGCGCCCGGCACCGCGCGGCTGCTGTTGAGCACGCGCAGGTTGTCGGTGCAACCGTCGGAGATGATGTCCGGCTGGGAGAAGAAGGTCCCGCAGTTGTCGGTGACGGTCTGGTCCCATTCGAGCTGGTAGAAGGCTTCGGCCGACAGGTTGTCGGTCAGGCTCTGGGAGATGTAGAACATGTTGACCGGGATCAGGCCTTCCTTGATCTCGGCGCCAGGACGGCGGAAGGCTGCGACGTCGATCGGGTTGATCGAGTTGATACCGCCACCGATGAAGGTACTTTCACCCCAGCTCACCACCTGCTTGCCGAAGCGCACCGAGCCGGGCATGTCGGCGATGGCGTAGTTGTGGTAGATGAACGCGTCGAGCAGTTGTGCACCCGAGGACTTGGCCCCCGACTTGCGCCCGGAGTCGCTGATATCCTTGAACTCGCGGCCCTCGTCCTTGAGCTCGAAGTCGTACCAGTACTTGCCACGGACGAAGACGCCGGTGTCGCCGTACTTGAGCTCGAGATCGTGGATGCCCTTGAAGATCTTGGAGAAGGTCTCGCCTTTCTTGAAGTTGAGGTGGCCATCGTCGGAGGTCTGGGACAGGCCCTTGCCGCCGTTGTTGACGCCGATCAGGTTCTTGTTTGGATTGGCAGTCGACCAGCTGGCCCCGATGGAGAGCGATGAGTCGAACTGACCTTCGATTTCCCCGATGTTGAAACTCACACCGAATGCGGGACTTGCGAGCGTGGAAGCGAGGCTGACGGCCAAGGGCAGCTTGGCCCGGCGCCAGAACGGGTTTGCAGATGTCATCGACGCTACTCCATGTACTTTTTTGTTATGGCAGTGAGTCCTTTCAGAAACGGCCCCGAGCGCTGCGAGCAGGCTCCTGCCAGAGGCAGCACGGCATGCGCGTGCGCCCTCCCCCATTCCTGAAAATCCCCTGACCCGACTATAGCCAGCGGCCACTCGCACTTGATCCCTCTAAAGTGTGATTTGCGTCTCGCAAGTAGAGGCATCGCAAATGGCCACTTCGATCGCTGGCAGTGCAGAAGCATGGCTCAATTTCGCCGTTTGACAAGGCGCGATACCTCTAACACGCGGGTCACGCCAGAACAGACGTGACCCGGGCAGGTGTTACAGGGTAGAGAGGAAGGTACTGTTACTGGCCTGCCACTGGGTGACGTCCACGCGGATACGCTTCTTGTCGAGCTTGCCCACGCTGGTCTTGGGAATTTCAGTAACAACGGCGATCTGGCTCGGAATCGCCCACTTGTTGATGTGCCCCAACTCGACGAACGGCTTGAGATGCTCCTTGAGCAACTTGGCGTCCAGCTGCTGGCCTTCGTGCACCACCAGCAGCGCGAACGGCCGCTCGCCCCACTGCGGATCGGGCACGCCGACCACCGCCACCTCGCGCACCGCCCCGTGACGGCTGATCAGGTCTTCAAGATCAAGGGACGAGATCCACTCGCCACCGGTCTTGATCACATCCTTGATGCGGTCGCGGATGTCGATGTAGCCCATGCCGTCGAGGGTGGCGACATCGCCGGTATGCAGCCAGCCTCCGGCCCACAGCTCGTTGCTCTTTTCCGGTTCGTTGAAGTAGCCCATGGTCAGCCAGGGTGCGCGCAGCACCAACTCGCCCTGGGCCTCGCCGTCGGCGGGCAGGAAGTTGCCGTGCTCGTCGACGATGGCCGCCTCCACCAGGGGCACCGGCACACCGGCCTTGATGCGGTAGCTGACACGCTCGTCTTCACCACCGGCCAGCAGTTCTTCGTTCAGGTGCGCGCAAGAGATCAGCGGGCAGGTTTCCGACATGCCATAGGCCGCAGTGAGCTGGATGCCCCGCGCCAGGGCAGCCTCATACAGCGCCCGGTT
Organism: Pseudomonas wayambapalatensis; assembly: GCA_014268975.2. Lineage (GTDB taxonomy): Bacteria > Pseudomonadota > Gammaproteobacteria > Pseudomonadales > Pseudomonadaceae > Aquipseudomonas > Aquipseudomonas wayambapalatensis. The sequence goes on from CP077096.1 coordinate 4,830,272, forward strand.
GAGTGCGCTGCCGCCGATGATCACCTTCCAGCCGCCGAAGTCCTGGCCCTTGGCGGACGGGCAGTTGAGCAGCATCTGCAGGATGGTCGGCACGCAATGGGAGAAGGTGACCTTCTCTTCGCGCCACAGCTTGATCAGCATGTCCGGCTCGTAGCGCCCCGGATACACCTGCTTGATGCCCATCATGGTCGCTGCGTAGGGGATGCCCCAGGCATGCACGTGGAACATCGGCGTGATCGGCATGTAGACGTCGTTGGTGCTGAGCAGACGCACGCTGTCGAGGCTGCCGAGCACCGACGTTTCGGCCAGGGTGTGCAGCACCAGTTGGCGGTGAGTGAAGTACACGCCCTTGGGGTTGCCGGTGGTACCGGTGGTGTAGAAGGTGGTGGCCACCGAATTCTCGTCGAAATCGGGGAAATCGTAGTGCGGGCTGGCGGCGGCGAGCAGTTGCTCGTACTCGCCGACCAGGTTCGGCAGCTCGGCGGTCTGGTCCGGGCCATCGGTGATCAGCACGGTCTTGTCGACCGTGGTCAGTTGCCCGGCGATGGCCTGGTAGAGGCCGACGAAATCGCTGTTGACCAGCACGAAGCGGTCTTCGGCGTGGTTCATGGTGTAGAGGATCTGCTCGGGCGACAGGCGCACGTTGATGGTGTGCACCACCGCACCGATCATCGGGATGGCGAACATGCACTCCAGATAGCGGTGGCTGTCCCAATCCATCACCGCCACCGTGTCGCCGGCCTTGACCCCGGCTTCGGTGAGCACGTTGGCCAGCCTGGCGATGCGCTCGCCGAGTTCGGGATAGGAGAGCCGCACCTTGTCGCGGTAGACGATTTCGCGGGTCTTTTCGTAGCGGCTGCCAGACATCAGCAGGCGTTTGATCAGCAGCGGGTAGGTGTAGGCGCCGTCGGCGGGCTTGAGGAGGCGGGTCTGCAGCATGGGTATCCCTTTTCTGAAAAGCGTGCCGGATATTCAAGGATTTACTGTAGATCGGTGACGCGGCAGTCAAATCAGCCGAAGGAATGATTTGGCGTCGCAAAGTATGAGTGGCAATGTGCGAACAGGGCGTTACAGCGCCGCAGAATCCGGAGCCGATGCGCTCCCCACCTCTGGCCTTTGCCGACGGAGCCGCCAATGTCGCGTCATGCAGTTTTTCTCGATCATCACTCCCTTGACCTGGGAGATCTCGACCTTTCTGCGCTCGAACAGCAGTTCGACAGCCTGCAACTGCATGCCGCCAGCGCTCCGGAACAGGTCAGCGAACGTCTGCAAGGCGCCAGCGTGGTGATCAGCAACAAGGTGATGCTCGATGCTGCGGCGCTCGCGGCCAATCCACAAGTGAAACTGATCCTGGTAGCCGCCACCGGCACCAACAACGTCGACCTTGCCGCAGCCCGTGCCCAGGGCATCACCGTGTGCAACTGCCAGGGCTACGGCACACCTTCGGTGGCGCAGCACACCCTGGCGCTGCTGCTGGCCCTGGCCACCCGGCTGTGCGACTACCAGCAGGCAGTCAAGGACGGTGCATGGGCCAAGGCCAGCCAGTTCTGCTTATTGGACTTCCCCATCGTCGAGCTGGAAGGCAAGACCCTGGGCCTGCTGGGGCACGGCGAGCTGGGCGGCGCAGTGGCGCGCCTGGCCGAGGCATTCGGCATGCGTGTGCTGAGCGGGCAGATCCCTGGGCGACCGGCACGCGCCGAGCGCCTGGCGCTGGACGACCTCTTGCCACAGGTCGACGCCCTGACCCTGCACTGCCCGTTGAACGATCAGACCCGCCACATGATCGGCGCCCGTGAACTGGCCTTGCTCAAGCCGGGTGCGCTGGTGGTGAACACCGCTCGCGGAGGCCTGATCGATGAGCAGGCGCTGGCCGATGCCCTGCGCAGCGGCCACCTGGGCGGCGCAGCCACCGATGTGCTGAGCGTCGAGCCGCCAGTCAATGGCAATCCATTGCTGCATGCAGACATCCCGCGCCTGATCATCACCCCGCACAGCGCCTGGGGTGCGGTGGAGTCGCGCCAGCGCATCGTCGGACAACTGGCCGAAAACGCCCAGGCGTACTTCGCCGGCCAGCCACGCCGGGTGGTGGGCTGAAGCACAAACCCGCTCGGCCGCTCCTGCCAAGCCGTGCACGGTCCTCAGCACCGGTGCGGTACCTGTAGGAGCGGCGGTTCGGCGCCCCGACTTGCCCGCGAAAAACACACCGCGCTGCCTGGCACGGGCTACGCCCGTGTTCGCGGGCAAGCCCGCTCCTACAGAGATTGGGCTGGCCTTGAGATTTTGAACAAGACAGTCGCTCCTGCAGCGTCGGCGCCGCGCCCCGATACGCCAGGTGATACACTTCGCGCTTTTTTCAGGAGGCGTCCGCCGATGGACCCGCGCAGTGAAGTGTTGCTCCGCCAAGCGGACCTGTTCCAGGGCCCGCTGCTGATCGCCGGTGCCGCCGCCGATGGCCTGCTCGGGCAATTGCCGCACGCGCAGGCCTGGACCTGGCACGCCGGCGATCAGGCGCTGCTGGAGCAGCGTTTCACGGGCCGCAGCCACTACGGCGTCGAAGCCCCGCAAGTTCCGTTCGACGCGGCGGTCCTGTTCCTGCCCAAATCCCGTGACCTCGCTGCCTACCTGCTCAATGCGCTGGCCTCGCGCCTGGGCGGACGCGAGCTGTACCTGGTCGGCGAGAAACGTGGCGGAATCGAGGGCGCGGCCAAGCAACTGCAGGCCTTCGGCAAACCGCGCAAGCTCGACAGCGCCCGCCACTGCCAACTGTGGCAGGTGACCGTGGTCAATGCGCCAGAGGCCACCCCCCTGGAGAGCCTGGCCGAACGCTTCGAGCTACCACTCGAGGACGGCCCGCTGCAGGTGGTCAGCCTGCCGGGCGTGTTCAGCCACGGTCGCCTGGATCGCGGCACCGCGCTGCTGCTGCAGCATCTCGAACAACTGCCGATCGGCCATGTGCTGGACTTCGGCTGTGGTGCAGGCGTAATCGGCGCGACCATCAAGCGACGTTATCCGCAAAGCAGTGTCACCCTGCTCGATGTCGATGCCTTTGCCGTGGCAGCCAGTCGACTGACCCTGGCTGCCAACGGTCTGCAAGGTGAGGTGATCAGCGGTGATGGCATTGACGCAGCACCGGATAATCTGACCGTGATCCTGAGCAATCCACCCTTCCATACCGGGGTCCACACCGACTATCAGGCAGCAGAAAATCTGCTGCGAAAAAGCAGACAAATTCTGCAAAAAGGCGGGGAAATACGCCTGGTAGCGAATAGCTTCCTGCGCTATCAGCCGCTGCTCCAGGAGGCCTTGGGCAACTGCGAAATCCGCGCCGAAGGGGATGGCTTCCGAATCTATCGGGCAACACGCGGTTAAAAAATTAACGCTTGCCCAAACCGATTCGGCTAGGCAGAATCCGCTCCGTCCTAGGGGAGTAGTCTCCCGCAAGCACCCTCTGCTTGCCCGGTACGCGTCAACACACTTGGCCCACAGGCCATGGCGCGTGCGACCTCACGGCTCACACAGATGAGCCCGGGGTTTGACAAGACCTATGACACGCACACCTTACCCGGGGCGGGAAGGCTGTACGTGTCATAGCCGTGTCGACCCGCCCCCGTAGGAAGCCTGATGCTCGAATCCCTGCTCGTTCCCACCGCCATCGTTGCGCTCGCTGAAATCGGCGACAAGACGCAATTGCTCGCGCTCATTCTCGCGGCGCGCTTTCGCAAGCCGTGGCCGATCATCGCCGGTATCGTCGCCGCCACCCTCGCCAACCATGCGGCCGCTGGCGCCGTGGGGGCCTGGGTCAGCGGGTTCTTCACCGAAAGCGTGCTGCACTGGATCCTGGCGGCAAGCTTCACCGCCACCGCCTTGTGGACCCTGGTCCCGGACAAGATGGACGATGACGAAACCAGCAATGCACGCCGCTTCGGCCCGTTCCTGACCACCTTGATCGCGTTCTTCCTGGCGGAGATCGGCGACAAGACCCAGGTCGCCACGGTGATGCTGGCCGCGCAGTATCCGCACCTGATCATGGTCATCATCGGCACCACCCTGGGCATGTTGATTGCCAACGTACCAGTGGTCCTGGCGGGCAACTTCGCGGCAGACAAACTGCCGCTGGCGTTGATCCGTCGACTGGCGGCGGCAGCGTTCTTCGTGCTGGCAGCGGTCGCGGTGTATTCGGCGATGAAGACCAGTGGGTGGATTGGCTAGAGCAACGAAGACAGGGCAGGACCGTGAGAGCGGTCCTGACTGTGGGAGCGGGCTCGTCCCGCGATCACCGGCAAAGCCGGTGCCAGACACCGCAGCACCTGGCACCGGCTTTGCCGGTGATCGCGGGACGAGCCCGCTCCCACAGGAATTGCTCCAGCCGCGGGATAGTTGAACCAGACAACTACCCCACAGCGCAGAGCGCTTTACTTCTTCGCCGCCTGGTACAGCGGCATCACCTTCGGAATCGCCGCTTGCAGCGAGGCAATGCGGCTGGCCGAGGCCGGGTGGGTGCTCATGAACTCAGGCGGCGCGCCTTCGGAGGCCTTGCTCATCTTGTTCCACAAGGTGATCGCCGCATTCGGGTCATAACCGGCCCGTGCCGACAGTTCCAGGCCGATCAGGTCGGCCTCGTTCTCATTGGCCCGGCTGTTGGGCAGGGTCATGGAGTAGTTCACCACGGTGTCGGCCAGCGCCATGCTGTCCTGGCCAAGGCCGAAGATCGCACCGGCCCCCTGGCGCGCCATTTCGATACCGTATGCCTTGGACATCGCCTCGCGACCATGCTCGCGCAGGGCGTGGGCGATTTCATGACCCATGACCGCAGCCAGCTCCGCGTCGGTGAGCTTGAGCTGATCGATCAGCCCGGTGTAGACGATGATCTTGCCACCCGGGCCGCAGTTGGCGTTGAGCTCGTCGCTCTTGATCACGTTGACTTCCCACTTCCATTGCGCGGCATCCGGCCGGAACTGCGAGGCCTGGGCAATCAGGCGGTCAGCGATGACCTGCACACGCTTGGCATCGACGCTGCTCTTGTCCAGCACGCCCTTGCTCGATGCTTCGCCCAGGGTCTGCTGGTACGACTGCGCATACATCTTGTTGACCTCATCGGTCGACAGCATGCTGAACATGTACTGCTTGCGCTCGACGCCAACCGCTCCGCCGCTGGTGGTATTGACCGCCTGGCAACCACCCAGCAGAACGCTGGCGCTCAACAGGCTGATCACGAAAGACTTACGCATGAAAACACTCCCTTTCTACATGCCGCGTATCCTAGGCCCACTCGCCTGACCCTGCCAGAGCCGCAGGGAAGATTTCTCTCATCCCCCCCTCATGCTTTCCCTCGACCACGCCGATAACAAAAGAAAACGACCTCCTTGCGTGGAGCTTTCCGGTAATGAAGTTCAAGTCGATCCAGTTTTCCGTGGCGGCCCTGGCCGGTGCCATTGTATTGAGCATTGTCGCGGCGCTGGTGCTGTACGCCGTGTACTCCGGGGCCCGCACCCAGGACCTGGTACAGCAGCGCACCCAGCAGCAGTTCGAAAGCGTGATCGAACAGCGCCTTTCGGCCTTGGCCCGCACCCAGGTCAGCGAGATCCAGCGCGGCCTGGAAGCGCCGCTGCTGATCAGCCGCAGCCTGGCCACGATCAACGCCATGCTCGGCATGCAGGACGCCGACGGCAAACCGCTGATGCAAATCGACCGCGCCTACCTGAACAACCTGCTCAAGCGCACCGTGGAGGTCAACCCGACGGTGCTCGGTGCGTATCTGGGCTGGGAACCGAACGCACTGGATCACGCCGACATCAATGGCGAACGCTACCTGCCCTGGTGGTTCCGCAACGCCGACGGCAGCCTCGGCCAGGACCGCCTGGTGGACGTCAACGACCACACCGTGCTGTCGACCGGGGTACGCGCCAGTGAGTACTACCTATGCCCGAAGGAAACCAAGAAGGCCTGCGTGATCGACCCGGCGCCCTACAAGGTTGGCGACAAGATGGTGATGCTCGCCTCGTTCGTCGAGCCGATCATGGTCAACGGCCAGTTCCAGGGCATCGCCGGGGCCGATCTGTCGGTGAACTTCATCCAGGACCTGCTCAACGCCGCCGACCGCCAGCTGTACAACGGCGCTGGCGAACTGGCACTGGTGTCGAGCAATGGTCGCCTGGTCGCCTACACCAAGGACGCCTCCAAGTTCGGCGAAAAGGCCAGCGACGTGCTGGACCCTGCCGAAGCCGCAACCCTGGCCAGCATCAGCGGCGAAGACCTGCAATATAAAGTCGACACCGCCAAGGACCGTATCGAGCTGTTCCTGCCGTTCAAGGTCGCCAGCACCGACGCGCGCTGGGTCCTGCTGCTGGAAATGCCGCTGAGCACGGTCATGGCCGACGTCAACCAACTGCAGAAAGACCTTGGCGAGCAGCGCCGCACCGACATCGCCGGCATGACCCTGGTCGGCCTGGGCATCGCCGCCCTCGGCCTTCTGGTGATCTGGCTGCTGGCCCACGGCATTGCCCGTCCGCTGAAGCAGATGGTGGCGATGCTCGACGACATCGCCCAGGGCGAAGGCGACCTCACCCGCCGCCTGCAGAGCGATCGCGCCGACGAGCTGGGCGCCATTGCCAAAGGCTTCAACACCTTCCTCGCCAAGCTGCAGGCGATGATCAGCCAGGTGGTGACCTCGGTGCAGAAAGTCAGCGACTCCTCGGAGCACACTGCCGACATCGCCATCCGCACCAACCAGGGCGTGCACAAGCAGATGGCCGAGATCGACCAGGTAGCCACCGCCGTGCAGGAAATGACCGCCACCGCCCAGGACGTGGCACGCAATGCCACCCACGCCGCCCACGCAGCCAGCAACGCCGACCAGGCTGCCAACCAGGGCATGCAGATCGTGCGCGACACCTCGCAGTCGATCAGCGTCCTGGCCAGCGAGATCGGCCGCGCAGTGACCGTGGTGCAGACCCTGGCCCGCGACAGCGAGAACATCAATGCCATCCTGGTGACCATCCGCGCCATCGCCGAACAGACCAACCTGCTGGCGCTCAACGCCGCCATCGAGGCTGCCCGCGCCGGAGAGCAAGGGCGCGGCTTCGCCGTGGTTGCCGACGAGGTGCGCAACCTGGCGCAGAAGACCCAGCAGGCGACCCAGGAAATCCAGCAGATGATCCAGCAGTTGCAGCAGGGCACCCGCGATGTGGTCAAGGTAATGGAGGACAGCCAGGGCAAGACCGACGACAGCGTGCAGCAGGCCAGCCGCGCCGCCGAAGCGCTGGAGAGCATCACCCAGGCCGTGTCGGTGATCAACGACATGAACACCCAGATCGCCAGCGCCGCCGAACAGCAGAGCGCGGTGGCCGAGGATATCAACCGCAACGTCATCAACATCGGCCAGGTGGCCGGCGAAGTGGCCGGCGGGGCCGACGAATCGAGCCAGGCCAGTGCCGAGCTGACCAAGCTGGCCGAGCAGCAGCGGCGGTTGATCAATCAGTTCAGGGTTTGACTCACCCACCGTGTCGCTTTTTTCGCGGGCCTGTGGGGCGAAAAGCTCGACACCGACCTCAAGCCGGGGTCAGACACTCCGGCCCATCGAGCTTCGGATCGTTGACCAGATGCGCCAGCGCCCGCTCGCGCAACGCCGCTGGCGGGCTGGCCAGTAGTTCATGCAGCCGCGCCAGCGGTGTGTCGGGGTCCAGCCAGGCCGCCTGCCCGGCCTCGTCGAGGATCAGCGGCCGGCGCTGGTTCATCGCCGCCTGGGTGACCACCGCACAACTGAGCCACACCTGCTCCTGCACCGGATACACCTCCCATACCGCGGCATAGAACAACGACGCGCCCTCCCCCGGCGTCACCCAGTACGGGCGCTTGCGCGCCGTGCCGCGCCACTCGTAGAAACCGTTGGCCGGCATCAGGCAACGGCGCTGGCGAAAGGCTTCGCGAAACATCGGCTGCTCGGCGAGTGTCTCGGCGCGGGCATGGGCGGGGGTACGGGACAGGTCGGTGAGCCAGGCCGGGGTCAGGCCCCAGCGCGCCCTGGCCAGTTGCAACTGGCCGTCGAGTCGGCGCTGGATCAGCACCGAAGCCCCAGGCGAGATGTTCCATTGGGCCTGCTGGTCGGCGGGAAACCCGGGCAGGGCGGCAAAAGCCTGGGACCAGCGAAAGAGGGCGTAACGTCCACACATAAGACAGCAAACCTAGCAGATCAGGGTACCGGGGATACTCTCCGGCTCGTCCCCGGCAAGGGGCTGGGCGGCATTGTACTCATCGATCAGCTGCCGTGCGTACCCGGCCTGCTCATCGGCCACCGCCAGGGCCAGCAGGCCCTGCATCGGCAGATCGCCCATGGCACCGACCAGATCGCCGCCGATCAGGTGCACCTCGACGCCTTCGCTGGCCAACATGCCTACCAGCATCTGCGCCTCCATCAGGCTTTCCGGTTCGTAGATCCGACGCATCAGGCATCGTCCTCGCGGCGCACTTCGAGCATCCATTCGTCACCATGCACCTGCAGGATGAACACGATGGGCTGGCAGCACACCTGGCAGTCCTCGGTATAGAGCTGGTCGCCAGCGGAAATATCGACCGTGGTCTCCACACGCTCACCGCAATAAGGGCAGTCATAAAAGTCGATTTCGAGCATCGGGGGCCTGCGCAGTGACTTATGCGTATAATTGCCGGTCTGTTTACGGGGTCCGTGTGTGTCCGAGCCGTTTTTTTCGGCCCCGCCCCTACTTTATTACTCTAGCCGTTTCCAACAAGAGAGCATGATGGGCGAATTCGATGCCATCCGACCTTACGACGACGCTGAAGTGCCTGCCGTTCTGGCGCGCCTGCTCAGCGACCCGGCATTCCTCGATATCCTCACCCACTTCCGCTTCCCGCGTATCGCAGGTGCCTTCGGCTGGCTGCTCAAGCCGCTGATCGCCCGGCGCCTGCGCAAGGAGTTCGCTGGCGTGACCAGCGTCTCGACCCTGCAGGACAAGGTCGAATACTACGTCGACCGCACCATCGACCGTGCCACCGACGGGGTCACCTACACCGGCGTCGAGCAGCTCAAGTCGGGCAGTGCCTACCTGTTCCTGGCCAATCACCGCGACATCGTCATGGACCCGGCGTTCGTCAACTATGCGGTCTATCACGCTGGCCTGCCGACGCCACGTATCGCCATCGGCGACAACCTGCTGCAAAAGCCGTTCGTCAGCGACATGATGCGTCTGAACAAGAGCTTCATCGTGCACCGCTCGATCAGCGGTCGTCGCGAGAAGCTTGCGGCATACCAGTTGCTGTCGGCCTACATCAACCACTCGATCCGCAGCGACGGCGCCTCGATCTGGATCGCCCAGGCCGAAGGCCGCGCCAAGGATGGTGACGATCGCACCGATTCGGCGATCCTCAAGATGTTCCACATGAGCCGCAAAGACGAGCCGTTCGGCGCCGTGATCCAGAGCCTGAACCTGATCCCGGTGTCGATCAGCTACGAATACGACCCGTGCGACCAGGCCAAGGCCCGCGAGCTGTACATCCGCGCCACCACCGGCACCTACAAGAAAGTGCCTGGCGAAGACGACAACAGCATCGCCCAGGGCATCACCGGCTACAAAGGCCGGGTGCACATCAACTTCGCACCGCCAGTGACCGAGTACCACGAGGACACCAAGCAACTGGCCCAGGCCATCGACCGGCAGATTCTCGGCGGCTACCGGCTGTTCCCGGTGCACTACCTGGCCTACGCGATGTGGGACGGGCAGGACGCGGCGCTGGAAGTACCCGCTGCAGAGAAGGTGTTTGCGGCCGAGGAACTGGCACGGGCCAAGGAGGAGTGGCAGCGCCGCCTGGAAGCCTGCCCTGCGGAGCACCGGCCGTATCTGGTTCAGCAGTATGCGACGCCAGTGCGCAACCAGTATCAGGTGAAGGTGCAGGCCGAGGCGGTCTGAGCCTGGTGCAAGCGCCGGTTCGTAGTGGGACCGGCGATTGCACAGCTGATGTTCGCTACACGACGGTGAGATCGAAATCAGCTTCCAGAGCATCCGAACCACTGCCAGGGTTCAGCCGCAGTACCCCTTTAAGACGTCGGTTATCGACAAACTCGCTGATCTGCAGTGTTCCTGAGTGGACGGGAACATTTTCGCCAAGCCCCACAACACCGACCGTGGTCACATGCGCCTGACCAGCAGACAGGCTGGTGGTGCCCGGCGCAAACACATTGGCGTTGGTCCACTTGAACACCAGCTTGAGTGGTTTGCCACCGGGCCGCGGCTGCACGGCGGAGAATGACTTCTGGTCAAACTTCAGTTCGCCGGTCATCTCATATGGCGTCCCCTTGACGGTCAGAACGACCTTTCCGGTCGCCTTGGCCTTCTTCAGGACGTCCGCATCAAACGCTTCGCTTGAACGCGACATGTTGCCTCCTTGAGATGGTTGACACGCCGATCCAACGTACGTGCACGCATCACAAGCGACAACTGGCAGAATTGACAGGTAGGCAGTTCAGATCCAGGTACTGAACCACGACAGCAACAACGCCATCGCCAGGCACGAGAAGCCCAGGATGTAGTAGTAGCGCGGTACACGCAGGTCGAACGCATCGACCAGCCCTTCCTCGCCAGCCAGGCTTTCACGCGCATCGCTCTGGCGACGCCGCGCACTGTGCAGCAGCAGGCCGCCCGGGCAGGTGATGAACAGCGCCAGGACATTGATCAGCTTGGCGGGATGGGCGGCCAGGAACCCCCAGAGGACTTGCAGGGACATCGCGCAACCTCGTAACGACGATAAGCAAAGCCCGGCATTCTACCCAAGCCTGACCCACCCTCTCGTTTTTTGCGACCAAGTGTCACTAAATTTCATCTGTCACACGCTCGTCATCCAGACAGGCCACCCTGTCGGCCTTTGCAGACCGGAGCTTGTCATGCTGCACGCCGAAAACCAGGACCGTCTCTACCACGTCTCGCAGAGCGACGAGCAGCAGGCGCTGATCGACGGGTTCGCGATCAATGTCCACGACCAGCGCTGGCTGGTGTATTGCGCCCTGGGCGGACACGCGCACCAGGACCTGCCGGAAGTGGATCAAGACACCGGGCTGAGTGTGCTGGACTTTGGAATCGAGGCGGCTTGACCTGCCCGCTCCTACAGAGAAGTGACCCCAGGTGCCGCAGCAACCAGGGTTTGAGCGAGCCTCAGCCCTGGTCCAGCCAAAGAAAAACCCGCTGCCTGTCACCAGGCAGCGGGTTTTGTTCATTCAGGCCGCGTGCTTATTCAGCCAGGACCTGACCGATGGTCGGATCCTTGAACAGCCGGGTCAGCGCATCGCTGAGTACGTCGCTGACCAGCTTGGTGTTGGTTTCCTGGTTCGGCGCCATGCCGAAACGCTGGTCGAGAGAAGCGCCATAGCGGCCGCTGTAGCGACGGTTGGCGTTGGACACGTCGGCACGGAAGGTGGCACCGATGGTGGCCTCGGTCACGTACATCTTGTCCTTGGGCGACTGGTACTTCAGCTCGGCCAGGGTCACGGTCAGCTGTGGCGCGCTGCCGGCACCCGAGGTGGGGGTGAAGCCGAGCAGGCGTACTGCCGCTTCGGCCTGGGCCTGCAGCTTGGGCACCACGTCATTGCCGTTGACGGTAATGGTGCTGGTCTCCGGGTACATGCCACCCCGTGTGCCCAGCGACTGCGAAGCACGGCCGTCGACCACCCGCACGACCACCGGCTGGCCACGACCTACCGGATTGAGCTGAGCGGTGAGCTTGGGTTGCGGGCTGAGTTGCTGCGGGCTGTGTGCACAGCCGACCAGGCTCAGGGTGGCCACCGCCATCAAACCGAACAACAGACGTTGCAGCATGCGCATTTCTCCAGAATAAAGCGGCAAAGGCCCACAGTATACCCAGCCTGGAGCAAGCCAGTCATCGGCCCGCAGCTGCTGTCACAATGGTTTCATGGCCACGGCGCTATCCTTGCCCCAGCCCGATCAAACAGGACTCGCCGCCATGGCCTCGCTCTGGACTCTGCTCTTCAAACGCCCGCGCCACACCACCTACGCCCGTCTCGACAGCGACGGCAAATGCCTGGCCTTCAAGCAGTGCCACCAGGCACCCAGCGGCAGTGGCTGGGTCCAGGTCAGCGAAGCGCACCTGAGCTGGCTGGGCCATCCGCTGCCCAACAGTGCCCGGATTTGCGTACCTGCAAGCCGCCGTTGGCAGCAACGCATCCTCCCTGCCTGACAAACGCTGCAATAAAAACCCAAGAAGAACGACCTTTCTGCCCGCGACCTCGTTATAATCTCCCCCCGATTATAAGGACGTCTCCTGATCGGGCCCCGCACTCGCCGCTTGACCCCGGCACCTTCACCGCTTCGCCCACAGAGAGCCTTCCACTCAGGTCTTGCATTGGCTGTCGTGCCTGCTGTCTCTGGCCGTCTGCTGCGCATGAACCTGCGGGTTGCCTCCGCGCAGTCCACTTTTGAGGTTCACGACTCCAAAAGAGCGTGAAAAAACGGTTTTTCACAACTTCACGAGAGTGTGGCGAGCAAATGAACAGTCTGGCATGTGCAAAAGCGGCAGATACGTCTCGAACAGCCCTGAACAGACGGCAAAAGCGCTCATCCTGGATGGGAGCCTGAGGCCGGTCCATAACGCACGACGGAACACTTGACCATAAGTCGAATTGCCGCACCCGTGGCAAATGGCGTTCAATTATCGAACACCCAAGACTGATTGGCGGTGTCCGCGGAAGTTGCAAGAACTGCGAAGAGTCGGACATGGCGATCCTGGCCAACCCAGGGGTCCTATGCTGTCAATTAGGTGCTGTAGATTGTGGAGACGCGTTAATGGCGCAGAACGAATCGGTTGATGTGGTACTGGTAGGCGCGGGCATCATGAGTGCCACCCTGGCCGTACTGCTCAAGGAGCTGGACCCTGCGATCAAGCTGGAAGTCGTCGAGGCGATGGACTCCGGGGCCGCGGAAAGCTCCAACCCCTGGAACAACGCCGGGACCGGCCACGCCGGCCTGTGCGAGCTGAACTATACGCCCCAGGCCGCCGATGGCAGCATCGACATCAAGAAGGCCGTGCACATCAATACCCAGTTCGAGGTGTCCCGCCAGTTCTGGGCCTACCTGAGCAGAAAAGGCGGCTTCGGCTCGGCGCGCGACTTCATCAATCCCGTGCCGCACCTGAGCTATGTCGAAGGTGACAAGGGTGTGCAATTCCTCAAGAAGCGCTTCGAGCTGCTCAAGCAGCACCACGCGTTCTCCGAGATGGAATACACCGAAGACAAGGCGCTGATGAACGAATGGATGCCCCTGATGATGCCTGGTCGCCCGGCCGACCAGCACATCGCGGCCACCCGCGTGCTCAAGGGCACCGACGTCAACTTCGGCGCCCTGACCAACAAGCTGCTCAAGCTGCTGGGCGACAGCCCCAATGCCCAGGTCAAGTACAGCAAGAAGGTCACCGGCCTGCGCCGTAAAGGTGACGGCTGGACCGTGAGCATCAAGGACGTCAACAGCGGCAACAGCCGTGAAGTCGACGCCCGCTTCGTCTTCCTCGGCGCTGGTGGCGCGGCGCTGCCGCTGCTGCAAGCGTCGGGCATCCCGGAAAGCAAGGGGTTCGGCGGTTTCCCGGTGAGCGGCCAGTGGCTGCGCTGCGACAATCCGGAAATCGTCAAGCAGCACCAGGCCAAGGTCTACAGCCAGGCCGCGGTCGGTGCCCCGCCAATGTCGGTGCCGCACCTCGACACCCGCGTGGTCGATGGCAAGAAATCCCTGCTGTTCGGCCCTTACGCCGGCTTCACCACCAAGTTCCTCAAGCATGGCTCGTTCATGGACCTGCCGCTGTCGGTGCGCATGGGCAACATCGGCCCGATGCTGGCGGTAGCCCGCGACAACATGGACCTGACCAAGTACCTGGTCAGCGAAGTGATGCAGTCGATGGAGCAGCGCCTGGAATCGCTTCGCCGCTTCTACCCCGAAGCCAAAGCCGAGGACTGGCGCCTGGAAGTGGCCGGCCAGCGCGTGCAGATCATCAAAAAGGATCCGAAGAAAGGCGGCATCCTGCAGTTCGGCACCGAGCTGGTCTCGGCCGCCGATGGCAGCCTGGCTGCGCTGCTTGGCGCCTCGCCGGGCGCCTCGGTGACGGTCTCGATCATGCTCGAACTGATCGAGCGCTGCTTCCCCGAGCAAGCGAAGGGCGCCTGGGCTGCCAAGCTCAAGGAAATCTTCCCGGCTCGCGAGAAGGCCCTGGCCACCGATGCCGCGCTGTACCACAAGATCAGCGCCGACAACGACGTGGCCCTGGACCTGGCGCAAAACAGCCCGGCCAAGCACTACGCCTGAAATGGCTGAAACGAAAAAACGCCCCGAGGGGCGTTTTTTTGTGCCTGCAATCCCTGACCGCGAAAAGGGCAGACTGGAGGATCAGCCGCGGGCGTTGGCGATGACCTCGATGTACTCCGGCGCATTGCGCTGGTCGGCGATCGTTTCGGCGAAGGTCTTGCCGTGCTCGTCCTTGCCATCGACGTCGTATCCGGCCTCGACGAAGAAGCCAACGAAACGCTCGAAGTCGTCGATGCGCAGGCCACGGTAGGCCTTGATCAGCTTGTGGTGCGACGGCGAGGTCAGGCCATCGGCCGGCTCGAACTGAAGGAACGTCTTGATGTAGTCGTCGCTGATCTCGTCACCGATAACCTGCTTCTTGTCTTTACGCATTGCCGACTCCAACTGGGCCATCACGGGCATTTCAAAGGCGGGCAGTGTACCGCTGGCAGCCCGTGCGCCTCAACGCGTACGTACGGTTCCGGTGTGCAGGTCGGCCCAGACGTGGCCGTTGGCGTAACTGAGGAACTGTACGTACAGCGTCTCGTTGCGCAGCAGGTCCATGATCACCCGGTAATCGGCCTGTGGATAATTCAGCGTAAGGGTGCGGGACTTGTCATCGTAGGTCGGCCGCTTGAGGCTCTTGCCGCCCTCGCCGTCGAAGGTGACCAGCACCTGCCCGATAGTTGCCCCCTTGCTCAAGGGCTTGCCCTTCAGGCGCAAGGTCAGGGACGAGGTGATGGGAATCGGCTGCTGGTTGGACTGACGCTGGGCACCGACCACCACCGAGTAGTCGGTGACCTGCAGCAGTTGTTGCGACTCGGGTTCTTCCTGGCGCAGCGAGAGGTCATCAGGCGGAAGGAACTGGCTGTGCAAGGGGGCTGCCGACAGCGGCAGGCTAAGCGCCAGCAGAAGGGGAAAGATCGCACGCATGAGAGGCTCCTTGGCAGAGGGGAGCACTCTAGCACGCCTGATCGACCGCTACTGTCAGCGCGCGCTCAATCGAACTGCGCGCGCATCCAGGCCTGGTACTGCGCCACCCCGTCCTCGCCCTCGCGCGGTGCCCAGTAGGCATGCTCGCCCTCGCCCACCGGGCGGTAGGGGCCGGACTTGCACTCGAACAGGATGCTGTCATCTTCGAGCACCACCAACCCGTGATAGGTGCCGGGCGCCAGGTCGACCCCCAGGCAATCACCGCCGGCTTCGAGCACACGCTTGTCGCACACCGCGCCCTGCTCATCGAAGATCAGCAGCCCCAGACGCCCCTTGAGCACCACCAGCGCCTCGGCCTTGTCATCCTTCAGATGACGGTGTGGCGGAATGTAGGTGTTCGTCTGCAAGCCGACTGCCATGCGATGGCAAGGCTCTTCCATCTCATGGAAATTGTGGTGCTGGCGACCACGCGGGTTGCTGGCAGCCTTGGCGGCCAGCCCGTCGAACAACGTCTTGTCGATGAAGGCAGGCTGGCGCATGGCTCACATGCCCTTTACGGCGAAGATGCCATTGGCGTTGCGCCAGTAGCCCTTGTAGTCCATGCCATAACCGAAGATATAGCGATCGACGCACGGCAGGCCGACGTAGTTGGCCTTCAAGTCCGGGCTGGCCTTGCGGTCGTGGTCCTTGTCGATCAGCACCGCGGTGTACACCGAACGCGCGCCGGCATGCTTGCAGAAGTCGATGATGGCGCTGAGGGTGTGGCCTTCGTCGAGGATGTCATCGACGATCAGCACATCGCGATCGATGAACGAGATCTCCGGCTTGGCCTTCCAGAACAGCTCACCGCCGCTGGTCTGGTTGCGGTAGCGGGTCGCGTGCAGGTACGAGGCCTCCAGCGGGAACTGCAGGTGGGTCAGCAGCTTGCCGGCGAAGATCAGGCCGCCGTTCATCACGCAGAAGACTACCGGGTTCTTGTCGTGCAGGTCCTTGCAGATCTGCTCGCCGACCTGGGCGATGGCCGCTTCGACCTGGGCTTCGTTGTACAGGCAATCGGCCTCGCTCATCACTTGGCGGATATGCTCGAGATCGGCGGACATGGCGCTCTCCAGGAGGTGCATTTTGGAAAAGCGGGCAAAGGTACGCATCCGCTCGTCCCAGATCAAGCATTTATGGACTAACGTGCTCAATGACTGCACGACAGCAAGGACTGAATAGATTAACCTAGCGCGGTTTTTTTGCCCGCCCCCCGGAGCCTTCCCCTATGCCTACTCGTGAGATCCGCCATCCGCTGATCCGCCACAAGCTCGGCCTGATGCGCCGTGCCGATATCAGCACCAAGAATTTTCGCGAACTCGCCCAGGAAGTCGGTGCGCTCCTGACCTACGAAGCCACCAAAGACCTGCCGCTGGAAACCTACGAGATCGACGGTTGGTGCGGCAAGGTCCAGGTCGAGAAGATCGCCGGCAAGAAGATCACCGTGGTCCCGATCCTGCGTGCCGGTATCGGCATGCTCGACGGCGTGCTCAGCCTGGTCCCGGGCGCCAAGGTCAGTGCCGTGGGCGTAGCCCGCAACGAGGAAACCCTCGAAGCGCACACCTATCTTGAAAAACTCGCCCCCGACATCAATCAGCGCCTGGCGCTGATCATCGACCCGATGCTGGCTACCGGCGGTTCGATGGTCGCCACCATCGAGCTGCTGAAGAAAGCCGGCTGCAAGGAAATCCGCGCGATGGTCCTGGTCGCGGCGCCCGAAGGCATCGAGGTGGTCGAGAAAGCCCATCCGGACGTGCAGATCTACACCGCGTCCATCGACGAGCGCCTGAACGAGCATGGCTATATCGTGCCGGGCCTGGGCGATGCCGGCGACAAGATCTTCGGCACCAAGCAGAAGGACGCCTGAACATGCAGGACGGCTTCAACGACCCGCTGTGGCGCCAGGTCGTCTCGGGCGCGCAGATGCTCTTCGTGGCATTCGGCGCGCTGGTGCTCATGCCGCTGATCACGGGCCTGGATCCTAACGTGGCACTGTTCACCGCGGGCCTCGGCACCTTGCTGTTCCAGCTGGTCACGGGCCGTCAGGTGCCTGTATTCCTGGCCTCGAGCTTCGCCTTCATCACCCCGATCATCCTCGCCAAGGGCCAGTTCGGCCTGGCCGCGACCATGGGCGGCGTGATGGCCGCAGGCTTCGTCTATACCTTCATGGGCCTGATGGTGAAGATCAAGGGCACCGGTTTCATCGACCGCATGCTGCCACCTGTGGTCATCGGTCCGGTGATCATTTCCATCGGCCTGGCCATGGCGCCGATTGCCGCGAACATGGCCATGGGCAAGGGTGGCGACGGCGCCGCGCTGATGCCGTACAAGACCGCCATGCTGATCTCCATGCCGGCGTTGCTGACCACCTTGATCGTCGCCGTGTTCGGCAAGGGTATCTTCCGCCTGGTGCCGATCATTGCTGGCGTGCTGGTGGGCTTTGCCCTGTCGTTCGCCTTCGGCGTGGTCGACACCGCGAAAATCGCCGCAGCCCCCTGGCTGGAACTGCCCAACTTCACCGCGCCGGAGTTCAACTGGCAGGCGATCCTGTTCATCGTTCCGGTGGCCCTGGCGCCGGCGATCGAGCACATCGGCGGGGTGATCGCGGTCGGCAGCGTGACCGGTCGCGACTACCTGAAAAAGCCCGGCCTGCACCGCACCCTGTTCGGTGACGGCCTGGCCACCACCGCTGCAGGCCTGTTCGGCGGCCCGCCCAACACCACCTACGCCGAAGTCACTGGCGCGGTGATGCTGACCAGGAACTACAACCCGAAGATCATGACCTGGGCTGCAGTGTTCGCGATCACCCTGGCGTTCATCGGCAAGTTCGGCGCGCTGCTGCAGAGCATTCCGGTGCCGGTGATGGGCGGCATTCTCTGCCTGCTGTTCGGCTCGATCGCGGCAGTGGGCATGAACACCATGATCCGCCACAAGATCGACCTCGCCGAGGCGCGCAACCTGGTGATCGTTTCGGTGACCCTGGTGTTCGGTATCGGTGGTGTGCTGATCGGCAGCGGCGACGGCCCGGACGACTGGGGCCTCAAGGGCATCGCCCTGTGCGCCGTGGTCGCCATTGCCCTGAACCTGATCCTGCCGGGCAACGATGGTTGGAAGAACAAGAAGCTGGATGACCAGTTGCCTTGACCAGGCGTTGAACCGAGCCGACTTCTTCGCAGGGTTACCCGCGAAGAAGTCGTCACCGACTCAAGCCCTCTCGCACATCCCCGCCAATACCTGCGCCCACTGCGGGTGATCGTTCAGGCACGGCACCAGCACCAGCTCCTCGCCGCCGGCCTCGATGAACTGCTCCTTGCCGCGATCGCCGATCTCCTCCAGCGTCTCGATGCAATCGGCAACGAACGCCGGGCACATCACCAGCAGCTTCTTCACTCCCGCCTTGGCCAACTCGTCCAGACGCGTCTCGGTGTAGGGTTCGATCCACTTGGCTCGCCCCAGCCGCGACTGGAACGAGGCTGACCATTTCCCCTCGGGAATTCCTGCCGCCTTGGCGAACGCAGCAGCACTGGCCAGACACTGCGAGCGGTAGCAAACCTTGCGCACCTGGGCACAGGCAGTCTCGCAGCAATTCGGGCTCTGGAAACAGTGCGAACCGGTCGGATCGAGTTTCTTGAGATGGCGCTCCGGCAGGCCATGGAAGCTCAGCAGCAGATGATCGTAGTCCTGTTCCAGGTAAGGACGGGCACTGGTGACCAACGCATCGATGTACTCAGGTTCATCGTAGAACGGCTGCAACACGCGCATTTCGACAGGCAGGTCGCGCTCGACGACTGTCTGGCGAGCCAGCTCCACCACCGTGGTCACGGTGCTGTCGGCGAACTGCGGATACAGCGGTGCCAGGGTCACCTTGCGCACACCCTGCGCGGCAAGGCGCTCGAGCACTTCTGGTAGCGCCGGTTGACCATAGCGCATGGCAATTTCCACCGGCCCATGCGGCCAATGCGGGGTGATGGCCGCCTGCAGGCGCCGAGTCAGCACCACCAGCGGCGAACCCTCGTCCCACCAGATCGACGCATAGGCGTGGGCGGACTGCTCCGGGCGCTTGATCAGGATCAGCGACACCAGCAAGCGCCGCACCGGCCAGGGCAGGTCGATCACATACGGGTCCATGAGGAACTGGTTGAGGTAGCGGCGCACATCGGCGACCGAGGTGGATGCCGGTGAACCCAGGTTGACCAGCAGCAGGGCATGATCGGTCATGCAGCGTCCTATGTCAGAGGCGGTCGGACAGGTCGTCCAACGCCGATTGCAGATCGTTGAAGCGGAACGTGAAACCTTCAGCCAGCAGGCGCACCGGGCGCGCACGCTGGCCACCCAGCAGCAGGGTCGACAACTCGCCCAGGCCAGCCTTGAGCACCAGCGCAGGCACCGGCAGCAACGCCGGGCGATGCAATGCACGTCCCAGACGCCTGGCGAACTCACGGTTGCGTACCGGCTCTGGCGCGCAGGCATTATAGGGACCGCTGGCGTCGTTTTGCTGCAAGAGAAAATCAATGAGGCGGATCTGGTCCTCTATATGGATCCAGGGCATCCATTGCCGACCATCGCCGATCGGCCCGCCAAGCCCCAGCTTGAAGGGCAGGCGCAGACGCGAAAGAAAGCCCCCGTCGCTGGCCAGTACCAACCCGGTACGCACCAGCACCACGCGCATGCCGAGCGTATGCGCACGTTGCGCAGTCTCTTCCCAGGCGATGCACAGCTGGCTGGCGAAGTCCTCTTTCACCGGCTGCGAGGCCTCGGTCAACTCCCGCTCGCCACCATCGCCATACCAACCCACGGCCGAGCCGGAAATCAGCACCCCGGGACGCTGCTCGCGGCGCTCCAGCCAGCCCAGCAACTGCTCGGTGAGGGTGACACGACTGGCCCACAACAGCTGCCGGCGCGCGGCCGTCCAGGGTCGGTCGGCGATGGGCGCGCCGGCCAGGTTGACCACCGCGTCCAGCGGATCGTCCGCCTCCAGCTCCTCCAGCCGAGCGATACCGCGCACGCCGCTGCCGCAACGCTTGGGCACCTGGGCAGGCTCGCGGCTCCATACCGTCAGGCGATGGCCCTGGCTGAGCCAGAGCTGGCACAGGTGCCGGCCAATCAACCCAGTACCGCCCGTCAGCAATATATGCATGGCTGTGTCCTCGCAAGCTGCGGCCATGGTCTATTTTTAAGATCAAGGCACTTTTTAAACCGATAGCTCTCGGATAAACATAGGCCAACCTGTCCTATCGAGCGGAATAACCTTATACAAAACTTCTGCATTGTACAGGTTTGTCTGACAGCGTAGTCTGCTTAAAGCAAGGTTCGAAGAGGCCATCATGACAGTACCTATAGCCATCATCGGTGCCGGTATCGCCGGCCTGTCCGCCGCCCAGGCCCTGCAGAAGGCCGGACAGAACGTCCACTTGTTCGACAAGGGCCACGGCAGTGGCGGGCGCATGGCCAGCAAGCGCAGCGATGCCGGCGCGCTCGACCTGGGCGCCCAGTATTTCACCGCCCGCGACCGACGCTTCGTCGAGCAGGTCCAGCAATGGGTCGCCGCCGGCTGGGCCGCGCAGTGGAAGCCGCAGCTCTACAACTACCGCGACGGTGAACTGACCCCCTCCCCCGACGAACAGACCCGCTGGGTCGGCGTGCCACGCATGAGCGCCATCACCCGCGGCCTGCTCAAGGATGTCACGGTGAACTTCGGGTGCCGTATCACCGAGGTCTTCCGCGGCAAGCAGTACTGGCATCTGCAGGACACCGAAGGCTGCAGCCACGGGCCGTTCAGCCAGGTGGTGATCGCCGTGCCAGCCCCCCAGGCCACTCCCCTGCTGGCGGCCACACCCAAGCTCGCAGCGGTCGCCGCCGGCGTGCAGATGGAACCCACCTGGGCCATCGCCCTGGGCTTCCAGACACCGCTCGATACCCCGATGCAAGGCTGCTTCGTGCAGGACAATCCGCTCGACTGGTTGGCACGCAACCGCAGCAAACCCGGCCGCGACGAACACCTCGACACTTGGGTGCTGCACGCCACCTCCAGCTGGAGTCGCCAGCACTTGGACCTGCCCCGAGAAGAAGTGATCGAGCAGCTGTGGGGCGAGTTTGCCGAACTGGTCGGCTGCGTGGTGCCAGCACCGACCTTCGCCCTCGCCCACCGCTGGCTCTATGCCCGCCCCGTCGGCAACCATGAATGGGGCACCCTCGCCGACGCCGACCAGGGCCTGTACGCCTGCGGCGACTGGTGCCTGTCCGGACGCGTGGAAGGTGCCTGGCTCAGCGGCCAGGAGGCGGCGCGTCGCTTGCTCGAGCACCTCGAGTAAAGTTGTACAAAAAATTTGTCTTGCATAAGTTTTTCGATGTGCTGGAATAGACCTGTACAAAATTATCGGATTGTACAGGTCTACGGAGGCCACGATGAACGCTCCCCACTCGACAGGCAAACCCCGCATCGCCATCAGCGCCTGCCTGGCCGGGCAGGATGTGCGCTACAACGGCGGGCACAAAGCCTCGGACCTGTGCCAGTCACTCGATGAGCATTTCGACTGGCTGCCGCTGTGTCCGGAAGTTGCCATTGGCCTGGGCACTCCTCGCGACGCCATTCGATTGGTCGGCGATCCCCAGGCCCCGGAAGTGATCAACCCGCGCAATCCCGGTACCGACCTCGCCCCTCCCCTGCGTGCCTACGGCCAGCAGATGGCCGAAGCACTCGACGATATCTGCGGCTATGTGTTCATGCAGAAGTCACCCTCCTGCGGGCTGGAGCGGGTCAAGGTCTACCAGGACAATGGCCGCCCCTCACTGCTGGGCGGGCGCGGCGCCTATGCCCAGGCGTTCTGCGAGCGCCGCCCGGACCTGCCGGTGGAAGAAGAAGGCCGCCTGCACGACCCAGTGCTGCGCGAGAACTTCATCAGCCGCGTCTACGCCTATGCCGACTGGCAGCACCTGCTGACACAAGGCTTGAGCCGCGGCGCCTTGATCCGCTTCCACTCACGCTACAAATACCTGCTCATGGCGCACAACCCGCAGGCCTATCGCGAACTCGGGCGCCTGCTGGGCAGCATGAGCCGCGACGACGACCCGCTGCAGATAGGCCCGCGCTACTTCAGCCAACTCATGCAGGCTCTGCGCCGCTGCGCCAGCCGCGGCACCCACAGCAACGTCCTGCAGCACCTGTGCGGCTATCTGCGCGATGCCCTGGACAGCAGCGACAAAGCCGAACTGCAGCGCCTGATCAGCCAGTACCAGCAGGGCAGCGTGCCGCTGGTGGTCCCGCTGACCCTGCTCAAGCACCATCTGCGCGTTCACCCCGACCCTTACCTGATGCAGCAGGCTTACCTGCAACCGCACCCGGAAAACCTGGGCCTGCGCAATGCACTCTGAAGACAGCCTGCCGATCGGCGAACTGGCCCGGCGCACCGGGGTCAACCCGGTCACCCTAAGGGCCTGGGAGCGACGCTACGGCCTGCTGGTGCCGGAGCGCACGCCCAAGGGCCATCGCCTGTACAGCACACAGCATGTCGAGAAGGTGCAGGCGATCCTGCAGTGGTTGGAACGCGGCGCCTCGGTGAGCCAGGTGCGTGACCTGCTTGAAAACCGCAGCGAAGCCTCGCCAAGGCTGGAGGGTGACTGGCA
Organism: Pseudomonas wayambapalatensis; assembly: GCA_014268975.2. Taxonomy (GTDB): domain Bacteria; phylum Pseudomonadota; class Gammaproteobacteria; order Pseudomonadales; family Pseudomonadaceae; genus Aquipseudomonas; species Aquipseudomonas wayambapalatensis. The sequence goes on from CP077096.1 coordinate 4,853,152, forward strand.
AGCGCGCTGCCAGCAACTGGTCGAGGCCATTGCCAATCTCGCCCAACGCGCGCTGGACCAGCAACTCAACCAGGCCATGGCGCTTTATCCCGCCTCGACTCTGTGCGAGCAACTGCTGCTGCCGCTGCTCGAGCGCCTGGAGCAACGCTGGCGCAAGCACTTCGACGCCAGCCTCGAGCAGGCCTTCTTCCACACCTGGCTGCGCAGCAAGCTGGGCGCGCGGGTCTACCACGACAACCATTCGCTCGAGGGGCCGCCGGTACTGCTGGCCACGACCCTTGACGCCCCCTTCGATGCTCAACTGTGGCTCGCCGCCTGGCTGCTCAGCAGCAGCGGTTTTGCCGTGGAGGTGCTCGAACAACCGGTCGGCGGCAAGCAACTGCTGCACGCGATCGCCCAACTCGCCCCGCGCGCCCTGGTGCTGCACCTGGGGCCGCGCATCGACCTCCAAGCACTGGCCCCCCTGCGGGATGTAACGCTGACGAAACTCCTCGGGGGCGCCAGTGTCTTCATCCATGAGGAGCGACTGCGCGGCCTGGAACTTCCGGCGCTGCTGCTCTTCGAGACACCGCAGGGGGCATTGCGCCTGCTTCAGCAATCACGCTGAACCCGACTGTCAGAGATCCTGAGATGCAATTGATCTGGCTGCGCAGCGATCTGCGCATCAACGACAACACCGCCCTCGCCGCCGCCACCGCACAGGGGCCGACCATTGCCCTGTGGATCGCCAGCCCCGGGCAATGGCAGGCGCATGACGATGCGCCGAGCAAGGTTGACTTCTGGCTGCGCAACCTGCGCGACCTGCGCCACGCCCTCGAACGCCTGAACATCCCGTTGCTGATCCGCCATACCGACACCTGGCAACAGGTGCCCGAAACCGTGCTCAAGGTTTGCCGCACGCACAAGGTGCAGACCGTGCACTGGAACGACGAGTACGGCGTCAACGAAAGCCAGCGTGACCGGCGGACCCAATCCTTGCTGGAGCGCTCCGGCGTGACCGCCCGCACACACCTGGATCAGTTGTTCTTCCATCCCGGCACCCTGCTGACCAAGGCGGGCCACTATTTCCAGGTCTTCGGCCAGTTTCGCAAGACCTGCCTGGAACATCTGCATCGCAGCCTGCCAACCCTTGCCCAGCCCGTGAAACCACAGGCTTCCCTAGGCATCGCCAGCGACCCGATCCCCCGGCACATAGAAGGCTTCGACACGCCCGAGCAGAGCCTGCGCGAGCACTGGCCTGCCGGTGAAGACGAAGCCCAGGGCAGGCTGTCGCGCTTCGTCGACGAAACCATCGACGACTACCAGACCCTGCGTGACCTGCCGGCCAGGCCCGGCACCAGCCAGCTCTCGCCCTACCTTGCCGCCGGTGTGATCTCGCCGCGCCAATGCCTGCACGCCGCACTGTCGAGCAACCGTGGCGAATTCGACAGCGGCAGCCAAGGTGTACGCACCTGGATCGACGAGCTGCTCTGGCGCGAGTTCTACAAGCACATCCTGGTGGGCTATCCACAGGTCTCGCGCCACCGCCCCTTCCGCGCCCCCACCGAGGCTCTGCCCTGGCGTGACGCGCCCGACGATCTCCAGGCGTGGGAACAAGGCCGCACCGGCTTCCCGTTGATCGACGCGGCCATGCGCCAGCTGCTGCATACCGGCTGGATGCACAATAGGCTGCGCATGGTCGTAGCCATGTTCCTGAGCAAGAACCTGCTCATCGACTGGCGCAAGGGCGAGCGGCATTTCATGCGACACCTGATCGACGGCGACCTGGCGGCAAACAACGGCGGCTGGCAGTGGAGCGCCTCCACCGGCACCGATTCGGTGCCCTATTTCCGGATCTTCAACCCGGTGACCCAGTCGCAGCGTTTCGACCCCCAAGGACGCTTCATACGCCATTGGCTACCGGAACTCACTCATCTGGATGACAAATGCATTCATTTGCCTGTGAAATCTTCCGGACTATTTGATACAAGTGGCTACATCAGCCCGATCGTCGATCTGAACAGCAGCCGCCATCGGGCACTGGCAGCATTCAAGGCGCTACCCGCCTCCATCAACTGAAGGGCATAGCATTGAGTAGTACGCGAAGGTTCTGGGTAACAGGGGCCAGCAATGGAGTAGGCCTCGCCTTGGTCGAACGATTGCTCGAAGAGGGCCATCGGGTCGCGGCCAGCGGCATGGATTGCCAGGAGCTCGATACCTTGGCCGAGCTGCACGAGGCACGCCTGCTGCGCCTGCCAGCGCACCTGAACGAGCTGGTCGGGGCGCAGTCTGCGGCCGAGCAGCTGCAGTCGCACTGGGGGGCACTGGACGTCTTGATCGTCAATGCCGGCACGTGCGATTACCTAGCAAACGATCTACCTGCCAACGCGGTAATGGAAGAGATCGTCAGCAGCAACCGGCGCGCCAGCGAGCATGTCCTGGCCAGCGCACTGTCGTTATTGGCCAGAGGCGACAGGCCACAGGTGATGGCACTGTTCAGCCGCTATTCGACGCTGCAACTGTTTGCGCCAGCGCAGACCCCGGCGGGCCACAACAGCCTGCCCCAGTGGTTCCGTGAGCAACGCAAGGTCCTCGACGATCTGGCGGTACAGCTTACGGTGGTCGCGCCACAGTCGCTCAAGGCACCGGTCAGCAACAGCATGGCGATACCTGAATCCTGGACGGCGCAGAGCGCAGCAGATGAGTTGGCGCGCAGGCTCAAGCACCCACAGGCCGAGTTGGTGCTCGAAGTGCTGGACCCGACCTTGCTGTGGCCACTGCCCTGGGAAGCCTGAAGTAAACCCGGGGCGCTGCACGCCCCGGTGATCCGGGTCAGAGCGCCATTCGATAATGCAGCGAATAGCTCTCGACCCCATCATTGGGCTGCTTGATCCCGGCGTTGGAGTAGTGGATCGCGCGAACCCCGATCTCGTGCCCACCGGCAAAGCGCAGGCCAAAACCGATGCGGTCCTCGAACTGGAACGACGAGCCCAGGTCATTGCTTTCCAGCTTGGTCCGTGAGAATGCCGCCACACCGATCCCCGCTTCGATGTAGGGCTTGACTGAGTCCCCGGCGAACTCGTACACGAACACGGGGGCGAACGACAGGCTGTGATTGCTTGCCCGCTCATCGCCATCCCAGTAGGTGTAGGCACCGTCCCAGTACCCGGTGATTCGGCCTACGCTGGTCTGCCACCAACTGGCATCCCAGTTCGACTGCAACCCCAGTCGATAGACCATGGTACTGTCGCCAGTCTGCCCCACCGACAACGAAACATCAGCCGCCTGTGCCGACACCGCCTGCCCCAATGCCAACGCGGCAACCGCCGCCATTCCAAGCAAATGCCTCATGAGCTCGTCCTTCTTCCTGGTGTTGTTATCAAGTGTCCGCCTGTGAACCAGGCAAAATGATAGAAATCGACATTAGGACGATAGTTCAGCTTGTGTGCGGGAGATTTCAGCTATTTTTTACAGGTCGAACGCGCTGACCTGTTCTACAGACCCGTACCACAGCACCGGCAGGATTTCGCGAAGGTGCTGCGGCGCAGCGCTACTGTAGAAGGCCGCCTCGCGTGAAGGCCCCTCGGCAAGCAGGTCGCGGGCGCTCAACAAGCGCTGCAACTGGCGCGCCACCGCAGCGCCCGTGTCGATGATAGCCACATCCGAGGGCACCATTTCGGCCAACAGCGGGCGCAGGAAGGGGTAGTGAGTGCATCCGAGGATCAGCGTGTCGCAGCCCGCCGCCAGCAGCGGCTGCACGTACCCCTGCAGCATTGCACGCAGCTTCGGGCTGCCCAGATCGCCTGTCTCGATCAACTCCACCAGCCCCGGGCACGGCTGGGTCACGACCTGTACATCGCTGGCGAATCGGTCGAGCAACGCGGCAAATTTAGCGCTCTGCAAGGTGCCGGTGGTGGCCAGGACGCCGACCACGCCGGAGCGTGTCGCCGCGGCGGCCGGCTTGACCGCAGGTTCCATGCCCACCAACGGCCAATCGGGGTAGCGTTCGCGCAAGTCGGCCACGGCCGCCACGGTCGCGGTATTGCACGCCAGGACCATGGCCTTGGCACCGCGAGCATGGAAGAACTCGGCGATGCGCCGGCAGCGCTCACGGATGTAGTCGGGGGATTTCTCGCCATAGGGTACGTGACCGCAATCGGCCACGTAGAGCAGCGACTCGTTGGGCAGCAAGCGGCGAATCTCGGCGAGCACCGACAAGCCACCGACCCCCGAATCCATCACGCCCACCGGCGCCGAGCGATCAGCCATGGCGATCGCCACACACCGTGCAGGCCGGATCACGCTTGACCCGCAGCTCACGCATGCGCGTGCCGAGGGCATCGATCAGCAGCAGGCGGCCCACCAGGGGCTCGCCGAACCCGGCCAGCAGCTTCAGCGCTTCCAAGGCCTGCAAGCTGCCGACCAGCCCTACCAGAGGACCGATCACGCCGGCTTCGCTGCAGGTCAGCTCGGCCTCGCTGCCATGGCCATAGAGGCAGTGATAGCAAGGGCTGTAGTCGCGGCGGGGGTCGAACACCGACAACTGCCCTTCCAGGCGAATCGCCGCGCCGCTCACCAACGGCTTGCCGGCCGCCACGCACGCGGCGTTGACCGACTCACGGGTGGCGAAATTGTCGGAGCAGTCCAGCACCAGGTCCACCGCCGCCACCGCCGCAGCCAAGGAGTCGTCGTCCAGGGCATGGCGATGGGCGACCAGCGTGACTTCCGGGTTGATCGCCTGCAGGCGCTGCAGCGCCGAATCGACCTTGCTCATGCCGACGCTGCCGCTGTCATGGAGGACCTGGCGTTGCAGGTTGGTCAGGTCGACCGTGTCGAAGTCGGCCAGGTGCAATTCACCCACGCCGGCAGCCGCCAGGTAGAGCGCGACCGGCGACCCCAGGCCACCAAGCCCGACCACCAGGGCCTTGCTCTGCTTGAGCCGCAACTGGCCGTCGATGTCGACCTGCGATAGCAGGATCTGCCGACTATAGCGCAACAGCTCCTGGTCGCTCAGCATGGCAGGCGCCCCAGGGAAATACGTTCGTGGCCGCCCAGGTCGCGGCGGCTGTCCACGTCGATGAAACCGCTGCCAACCAGCAGGTCGCGCACGGCGGCCGCCTGGTCGTAGCCATGCTCGAGCAGCAACCAGCCGCCGGGCAACAGGTGCTGCGGCGCCTGGGCGATGATCAGGCGCAGATCGTCAAGGCCATCGGGGCCGGCCACCAGCGCACTGCTAGGCTCGAAACGCACATCGCCCTCGCTCAGGTGTGGATCTTCGGCGGCAATGTAGGGCGGGTTGCTGAGGATCAGGTCGAAGCGCTCGTCGGCCAGGGCGTCGAACCAGTGACTGCTGCGCACCTGGACATTCGCCAGGTGCAGACGCTCGCGGTTGCGCTCGGCCAGAGCCACGGCCTCGTCGATGCGATCGACCGCCGTCACCTGCCAGGCCGGGCACTCGCTCGCCAGGGCCAGAGCGATGGCGCCGCTGCCGGTGCCAAGATCCAGCACCCGGGCAGGTTTGGCAGGCACCCGTTCGAGCGCGACCTCCACCAGCAGCTCGGTGTCCGGCCGAGGGATCAGGGTGTGCGGCGCGACTTCAAGGTCGAGCTTCCAGAAGCCCTGCTGACCGAGAATGTACGCCACCGGCTCACCTGCACGACGGCGCTCGAGAAAAGCCGCGAACGTCTGCGCCGCCTCACTGCTGACGATGCGCTCGGGCCAGGTGTGCAGGTAGCTGCGCGACTTGCCCAAGGCAGCGGACAACAACAACTCCGCGTCCAGGCGCTCGGTCGGCGAATCGGGCAATTGCGCGTTGCGCAGCAGGCTGGCGATGATGGTCATCAGTCCCCCAGGGCGGCCAGTTGATCGGCCTGGTATTCGGCCAGCAAGGGTTCGATCACGGCATCGACGCCACCGGCGAGCACATCGTCGAGGGAGTAGAGCGTCAGGTTGATGCGATGGTCGGTCACCCGCCCCTGCGGGTAGTTGTAGGTGCGGATGCGCTCGGAGCGGTCGCCCGACCCCACCAGCAGCTTGCGCTCGCTGGCAATCGCATTCTGCGCGGCGCTGGTCTGCATGTCGTTGAGCTTGGCCGACAGCCAGGACATGGCGCGGGCGCGGTTCTTGTGCTGGGAACGCTCTTCCTGGCACTCGACGACGATACCGGTCGGCAAGTGGGTGATGCGGATCGCCGAATCGGTCTTGTTCACGTGCTGACCACCGGCACCGGAGGCGCGATAGGTGTCTATGCGCAGGTCGGCCGGGTTGATCTCGATCGCGGCCTGCTCGTCAGGCTCGGCCAGCACCGCCACGGTGCAGGCGGACGTGTGGATGCGACCCTGCGATTCGGTTTCCGGCACCCGCTGCACGCGGTGCGCACCAGACTCGAACTTGAGCTTGCCGTATACGCTGTCGCCCTCGACGCGGGCGATGATTTCCTTGTAGCCGCCGTGCTCACCCTCGTTTTCGGAGAGAATCTCGAGGCGCCAGCCACGCTTCTCGGCGTAGCGCGAGTACATGCGGAACAAATCGCCGGAAAAGATCGCAGCCTCGTCGCCGCCGGTGCCGGCGCGGATTTCGAGGAACACGTTGCGCCCGTCGTTGGGGTCCTTGGGCAGCAGCATGCGCTGCAACTGCGACTCCAGGACGACGAGTTGCTCCTTGGCGTCGCGCACTTCCTCCACGGCCATCTCACGCAGGTCCGGGTCGCTGTCCTTGAGCAGCGCCTGGGCGCCCTCCAGATCCTCCTGGACCTTGCACCACTCCTTGTAGGCGACGAACACCGGCTCGACTTCGGCATATTCACGGGAATAGGCGCGGAAACGGGTCTGGTCGGAAATGACTTCGGCATCACCCAGCAGGGCGGTGAGTTCTTCGAAGCGGTCCTGGAGGATGTCCAGTTTTTTCAGCAGCGACGCTTTCATTGCGTGGGTTTGTCCGTCGAGCCCTCGTGGAGGGCAAAGAGTTCCTGGGCCATGGCCAGCGCATCGACGCGGCCTTCGGCAGAGAGCTTTTTCAGTTGCACGCTGGGCGCGTGCAACAGCTTGTTGGTCAAGCCGCGGGCCAGTTGGGCGAGTACTTCTTCGGGGTTGCCGCCGTTGGCCAGCAGGCGCTGGGCTTTTTGCAGTTCCTCATCGCGTAGCCGCTCGCTTTGCTGACGGTAGGCCTTGAGCACGTCCACCGCAGCCAGCTCGCGCAGGCGCGCCATGAAATCATCGGCACCGAGATTGACCAGCTCTTCGGCGGCCTGGGCTGCACCCTGGCGGCTCTTGAGGTTTTCGGCGACGACCTCGTGCAGATCGTCGACAGTATAAAGGTAGACGTCGTCCAGCTCGCCAACCTGCGGCTCGATGTCCCGCGGCACAGCGATGTCGACCATGAAGATCGGCTTGTGCCGGCGCTGCTTCAGCGCGCTCTCGACCGCACCCTTGCCAAGAATGGGCAGCTGGCTGGCGGTGGAACTGATGACGATATCGCTGTTGGCCAGCTCCTGGGGGATGTCCGCCAGCAGCACGGCATGGGCACCGAACTGCTCGGCGAGGATGCTGGCTCGCTCAAGCGTGCGGTTGGCGACGACAATCCGCTTGACCCCCTGCTCGTGCAGGTGGCGGGCGACCAGGGTGATGGTTTCACCGGCACCGATCAGCAAGGCCTGGCTGCGGCCCAGGTCGGCGAAGATCTGCTTGGCCAGGCTGACCGCGGCAAAGGCGACCGAAACCGGGTTCTCACCGATGGCGGTGTCGGTGCGCACCTGCTTGGCGGCACTGAAGGTGGCCTGGAACAGGCGCCCGAGCAGCGGACCGATGGTGCCGGCCTCGCGGGCCACTGCGTAGGCCGACTTCATCTGGCCGAGGATCTGCGGCTCGCCCAGCACCAGCGAGTCGAGCCCGGAGGCGACACGCATCATGTGCTTGACCGCATCGTGCTCTTCGTGAACGTAGGCGCTGGCACGCAGTTCGTCGAGGCTCAGGCGATGGTAGGCGGCCAGCCATTGCAGCACGGCGTCGGCGCTGAGCTGGTCCTGCTCTATATAAAGCTCACTGCGGTTGCAGGTCGACAGGATCGCCGCCTCGCGGCTGGCGGTCAGTCGGCAGAGCTGCTGCAGGGCATCGACCAGTTGCTCGGGCGTAAACGCCACGCGCTCGCGTACGTCTACCGAGGCAGTCTTGTGGTTGATACCGAGGGCGAGAAAGGCCATGCAAGGTCGCTGGTTGGGACGGGAAGCCGATAATTGTCCTACTTCGCAGGATTCAGGACAACCACCGTTCGCTATTGTCGTGATGAGCCTGGGCTATCTCGAGGCCTACGGATAAGGCGCGAATCAAGGCCCGGCACCTGCCGCAACCAGTTGTGGTAGCGGGCCTGCCCGCCGAACATCCCGCGCCCGGCGCGGTCACACACTTCGCGGGTGGGTTTGCCCCCGCGCTTGTGTCATCATGCTCCGACCGCCGGTTAGTCCACCAAAGCCTCTATGAACAGACCCTACGCATTGCTGCTTGCCTTCGCCCTGCTCCAGGGCTGCCAGAGCCTGACCCCGCACAAGAGCGAGGATCAGCAAGCTGTTGCCGAAGCCGACAAGCCCGAGGCGAAAGCGCCTGTGGTGTATGGATCGTTCAAACAGGACACACTCTACAGCCTGCTGGTGGCTGAGCTTGCCGGCCAGCGCAATCGCTTCGACATTGCCCTGGCCAACTATGTCGACCAGGCGCAAAAAACCCAGGATCCGGCCGTCTCCGAGCGCGCCTACCGCATCGCCGAGTACCTCGGAGCCGACGAACCGGCCCTCGACACCGCACTGATCTGGGCCCGCAACGACCCGCAGAGCCTCGACGCCCAGCGCGCCGCAGCGATCCAGCTGGCCCGTTCCGGGCGCTACGACGACGCCATGGCCTATATGGAGAAAGTGCTTCAGGGCCAGGGCGACACCCACTTCGACTTCCTCGCCCTGTCTGCCGCCGAAACCGACCAGAGCACCCGCGACGGGCTGATGCAAAGCTTCGACCGACTGCTGGTCAAGTACCCGGACAACGGCCAGCTGGTCTTCGGCAAGGCCCTGCTGCTCAACCAGGACGGCAAGACCGAACAAGCACTCGAACTGCTCGAAAGCCACCCGCCACGCAATGGCGAAATCGCGCCGATCCTGCTGCGCGCGCGCCTGCTCCAGGCCCTGGACCGTGGCGACGAGGCCCTGCCACTGCTGCGCGGGGCGATTCGCGACAATCCGGACGACAAGCGCCTGCGCCTCACCTATGCGCGCACGCTGGTCGAGCAAGACCGCATCACCGACGCCAAGGCCGAGTTCGAGAACCTGCTGCAACAGTACCCGGATGACGACGAGCTGCGTTATTCGCTGGCCCTGGTGAGCATGGAGAACAAGAACTGGGACGAGGCCGAAGGCTATCTGCAGGAACTGGTCGAGCGCGACAGCAACGTCGACGCCGCGCACCTGAACCTCGGCCGCATTCGCGAAGAACGCAACCTGCCGGCAGCGGCCCTGCGCGAGTATGCGCTGGTCGGCCCAGGCCCGGACTACCTGGCCGCGCAATTGCGCCAAGCCGACATCCTGATCGCCAACGGCCGCAGCGCCGAGGCCTCGCGCCACCTGGCCGAAGCCCGCGAAGCACAGCCCGACTATGCGATCCAGCTCTACCTCATCGAGGCCGAGACCCTGGGTAACAATGGCAAGGAAGCCCAGGCCGACCAGGTACTGCAGCAGGCCATCAAGCGCTACCCCGACGACCTCAATCTGCTCTACACCCGCGCCATGCTGGCGGAGAAGCGCGACGACCTGCCGCAGATGGAAAAAGACCTGCGCGCCATCATCGCCCGCGAGCCGGAAAACGCCATGGCCCTCAACGCCCTGGGCTACACCCTGGCCGACCGCACCACACGCTATGGCGAAGCCAAAGCACTGATCGACAAAGCCCACCAGCTCACCCCGGACGATCCTGCGGTGCTCGACAGCCTGGGCTGGGTCAATTATCGCCTGGGCAACCTGGACGAGGCCGAACGCCTGTTGCGCCAGGCGCTGGAGCGCTTCCCCGACCATGAAGTCGCCGCCCATCTGGGCGAGGTGCTGTGGGCCAACGGCAAACGCCGCGAAGCACGCCAGGTCTGGGCCAAGGCCTTCGCCGAGCAGCCCGACAGCCCTATCCTGCGCAAGACCGTCCTGCGCCTGACCGGATCCGAGAACCTCTAAATCATGCGTTTGCGTCATCTCATCACCTTCGCCCTCATCGCCCTGCTCACCGGCTGCGCCGGTTTTGGCACCCGTGAAGCCGTCCAGGGCAAGGGCAGCCCGCAACAGTGGCGCGAACACAAGCAACAATTGAGCACCCTCGACGGCTGGCAGATCAACGGCAAGGTCGGCATCCGTGCCCCGCGTGACTCGGGCAGCGGTACGCTGTTCTGGCTGCAGCGCCAGGACTACTACGACATTCGCCTGGCAGGTCCTCTGGGTCGTGGCGCCGCACGCCTGACCGGCCGCCCCGGCGGCGTGGTGCTGGAAGTGGCCAACCAGGGTCGCTACGAAGCAGCGAACCCCGAAGCCTTGCTCGAAGAGCAACTCGGCTGGCGCCTGCCGGTGTCGCATCTGGTCTGGTGGGTCCGCGGCCTTCCGGCCCCCGACAGCAAGAGCCAGCTGACCCTCGATGGCGACAGCCGCCTGGCCCGCCTCACCCAGGACGGCTGGGAAGTCGAATACCTGAGCTACATCGAGCAGAACGGCTACTGGCTGCCCGAGCGCCTCAAGCTGCGCGGCGAAAACCTCGACGTCACCCTGGTGGTCAAGGACTGGCAACCCCGCCAGCTGGGACACTGATCCGATGCACAGGCTCACCCTGCCCGCCCCGGCCAAGCTCAACCTGTGGCTGCACATTACCGGCCGACGTGCCGACGGCTACCATGAGCTGGAAACCGTGTTCCAGTTCCTCGACCACGCCGACCAGTTGAGCTTCGAGCTGCGCGACGATGGCCTGATCCGCCTGAACACCGAGATCGCCGATGTCCCCCACGACAGCAATCTGATAGTGCGCGCAGCGCGCAAGCTGCAGGAACAGTCCGGCACGCAACTGGGTGTCGACATCTGGCTCGACAAGATCCTGCCCATGGGCGGCGGTATCGGTGGCGGCAGCTCCGATGCGGCCACTACCCTGCTCGCCCTGCACCATCTCTGGCAGCTCGACTGGCCGGTCGACCGCCTTGCTGCGCTGGGGCTGACACTGGGCGCAGATGTGCCGGTGTTCGTACGCGGTCACGCCGCCTTCGCCCAGGGTGTCGGCGAACAGCTGACCCCGGTTGATCCTGAAGAACCCTGGTATGTCGTGCTGGTGCCGCAAGTGTCTGTCAGCACAGCGGAAATTTTTTCGCATCCAGAGTTGACACGTGATTCCCTCCCCCTTAAGATGCGCCCCGTTCCCGAGGGAAACAGTCGAAATGACTGCCAACCGGTGGTAGAGCAACGTTATCCAGAAGTTCGCAATGCGCTGAATTCGCTGGGTAAATTTACGGAAGCTCGAATGACCGGCACTGGAAGTTGCGTGTTTGGGGCCTTCCCAAGCAAAGCCGAAGCTGATAGAGTTCTGGCCCTTCTTTCAGAGACCCAAACAGGGTTTGTGGCAAAAGGAAGCAATGTTTCGATGTTGCATCGCAAGCTGCAAGGTCTGATCAAGAAGTCGAGCGCATAAGCGTTCGCAGCAACAGATACAGGGGCGTCGCCAAGCGGTAAGGCAGCAGGTTTTGATCCTGCCATGCGTTGGTTCGAATCCAGCCGCCCCTGCCATTTTCCTTATACTCATCCAGGTTACCCTCAGCCTTCAGGTACTGCGCGTGTCCAAGATGATGGTCTTCACGGGGAATGCCAACCCCGATCTGGCTCGGCGTGTAGTACGTCAGCTGCATATCCCACTGGGTGATGTTTCTGTCGGTAAATTCTCCGACGGCGAAATCAGCACTGAGATTAATGAAAACGTCCGCGGTAAAGACGTCTTTATCATTCAGCCGACTTGCGCTCCGACCAACGATAATCTGATGGAACTGGTAGTGATGGCCGACGCCTTCCGCCGCTCCTCAGCTTCCCGAATCACCGCTGTGATTCCTTACTTCGGATACGCCCGCCAGGACCGCCGTCCGCGTTCGGCACGTGTAGCCATCAGCGCCAAAGTCGTCGCTGACATGCTCACTGTCGTGGGTATCGACCGTGTTCTCACCGTCGACCTGCACGCTGACCAGATCCAGGGGTTCTTCGATATTCCTGTCGACAACATCTACGGCTCGCCCGTACTGGTCGACGATATCGAAGACCAGCGTTTCGATAATCTCATGATCGTCTCCCCCGACATCGGTGGTGTGGTGCGTGCACGCGCCGTCGCCAAGTCGCTGGGCGTCGACCTGGGTATCATCGACAAGCGCCGCGAGAAAGCGAACCACTCCGAGGTGATGCATATCATCGGCGACGTCGAAGGACGCACCTGCATCCTGGTAGACGACATGGTCGACACCGCCGGCACCCTGTGCCACGCGGCCAAGGCCCTGAAAGACCACGGCGCTGCCAAGGTCTACGCCTATTGCACCCACCCGGTTCTGTCGGGTCGTGCGATCGAGAACATCGAGAAGTCGGTGCTCGACGAGCTGGTGGTGACCAACACCATCCCGCTGTCCGCCGCTGCTCAAGCCTGTGACCGTATCCGCCAGCTGGATATCGCACCGGTAGTCGCTGAGGCGGTCCGCCGCATCAGCAACGAAGAATCGATCAGCGCGATGTTCCGCTAAGCGGAACGCACGCTGACGAAAAGCGCCCCGCCCCGGCATCGATGTCGGGGCGGGGCTTTTTTGCCATCCCCGTCCGGCGCTGGTCGCAAACGCCCTCGGGGGGCTATTTTGGAGAAACAAAATGACTGATTTCACCCTGAACGCCAAAGTGCGTACTGACCTGGGGAAAGGTGCGAGCCGCCGCCTGCGTCACTCCGCCAACATCCCAGCCGTTGTCTACGGTGGTAACAAGGACGCCGAGTCCCTGACCATCCTGGCCAAGGAAATCACCAAGCTGTTCGAAGACGAGGCTGCCTTCAGCCACGTTCTGCAGCTGAACGTCGACGGCACCAAGCAAGACGTCATCGTCAAGGCCCTGCAGCGCCACCCGGCCAAAGGCTTCATCATGCACGCCGACTTCGTTCGCGTCGTTGCTGGCCAGAAGCTGACCGCCAAGGTTCCGGTTCACTTCGTTGGTGAAGAAGCCCCGATCAAGAAAGGCGGCGAGATCTCCCACGTAGAATCCGAGATCGAAGTTTCCTGCGAAGCCAAAGACCTGCCTGAGTTCATCGAAGTCGACCTGTCCAAGGCCGAAATCGGCACCATCATCCACCTGTCGGACCTGAAAGCTCCGAAAGGCGTAGAGTTCGTCGCTCTGGCCCACGGTGATGACAAAGCCGTTGCCAACGTTCACGCCCCACGCGTGTCCGCTGAAGCTGCTGAAGAAGGCGCTGCCGAGTAATCCACTCGCACGCCGGCGTTGATCGGGTTACAGTGCCGCGCGCACCGTAACCCACCAACTCCAAGGAAAGAGCCCCTGACGTGACCGCCATCCAGTTGATCGTCGGCCTGGGTAACCCCGGCCCCGAATACGAACAGACCCGGCATAACGCAGGGGCTCTTTTCGTTGAACGCATTGCCAGCGCCCAGCGCGTTTCGCTGTCTGCTGACAAAAAGTATTTTGGCCTGACGGCTAAGTTCAGCCATCAAGGCAACGATGTTCGCCTGCTGATTCCCACCACCTACATGAACCGCAGCGGCCAGTCCGTGGCGGCCTTGGCCAATTTCTTCCGCATCAAGCCGGAAGCGATCCTGGTGGCGCATGACGAACTCGACCTGCCTCCCGGCGTCGCCAAGCTCAAGCGTGGCGGCGGGCATGGCGGGCACAACGGCCTGCGCGACATCATCGCGCAGCTCGGCAACCAGAACGACTTCCACCGCCTGCGGCTTGGCATTGGCCACCCGGGCGACGCCAAACTGGTCTCCAACTTCGTCCTGGGCCGCGCGCCGCGCGCCGAGCAGGAGAAGCTCGACGCCAGCATCGATTTTGCCCTCGGCGTGCTGCCGGACGTACTGGCCGGCGACTTCGCCAAGGCCATGCGCGAACTGCACAGCCAGAAGGCCTGACTTTCTAGAAAGGGGAATTCCCATGGGTTTCAATTGCGGCATCGTCGGCCTGCCCAACGTCGGCAAGTCCACCCTGTTCAACGCCCTGACCAAATCCGGTATCGCGGCGGAGAACTTCCCCTTCTGCACCATCGAGCCGAACAGCGGCATCGTGCCAATGCCCGACGCACGCCTGGCGGCGCTGGCCGAGATCGTCAAGCCGAACCGCATCCTGCCGACCACCATGGAGTTCGTCGACATCGCGGGTCTGGTCGCCGGTGCTTCCAAGGGTGAAGGCCTGGGCAACAAGTTCCTCGCCAACATCCGCGAGACCGACGCCATCGCCCACGTGGTGCGCTGCTTCGAAGACGAGAACGTGATCCACGTCTCCAACAGCGTCGACCCCAAGCGCGACATCGAGATCATCGACCTCGAACTGATCTTCGCCGACCTCGACAGCTGCGAGAAGCAATTGCAGAAGGTCGCTCGCAACGCCAAGGGCGGCGACAAGGAAGCCCTCGCACAGAAGGCCTTGCTGGAAAAGCTGATCCCGCACTTCACCGAAGGCAAGCCTGCGCGCAGCCTGATGAAGCATATGGCTGACGACGAGAAGGCTGCCATCCGCGGCTTCCACCTGCTGACCAGCAAGCCGGTCATGTACATCGCCAACGTTGCCGAGGACGGCTTCGACAACAACCCGCACCTGGACGTGGTGAAAGCCATCGCCGAGGAAGAAGGCGCGGTCGTGGTGCCGGTGTGCAACAAGATCGAAGCGGAGATCGCCGAGCTGGAAGACGGCGAGGAGAAGGACATGTTCCTCGAGGCCCTGGGCCTTGAAGAACCCGGCCTGAACCGCGTGATTCGCGCCGGCTACGAGCTGCTCAACCTGCAGACCTACTTCACCGCCGGTGTACAGGAAGTGCGCGCCTGGACCGTCCGCGTCGGCGCCACCGCCCCGCAAGCCGCCGGTGTCATCCACACCGACTTCGAGAAAGGCTTCATCCGTGCCGAAGTGGTCGCCTATGACGACTTCATCCAGTTCAAGGGTGAAGGCGGTGCCAAGGAAGCCGGCAAATGGCGCCTGGAAGGCAAGGACTACATCGTCAAGGACGGTGATGTGATGCACTTCCGCTTCAACGTCTGATCGCGCTGCAGGAGCATTCGGTACGCCGTCTCACTCCGAGCCAATAAAAAAACCGCGCCTTTGCGCGGTTTTTTATTGGCTATTGGAAGCCTCGATGGGCGAGGGGCCGCTAGGCGAACATCACGGCTACTGTTAATGCAGCTGGAATTGACAAGTCCAATCCGCCCGCTTTATCCCGCCGGCATCAACCACCATCATTGAATCAACCGCTCCACTGCCGACCATCGACGCAAGCAACACTGCGAGGGCTCGAACATGACCAGCATTCCCCGCGACACCCCGTCATCCGTCCGCAATCTTCAGGCACGCCTGGAGCCGGTGTTCTACGCCCTGCTGCGCGCTGTACTGGGCATCGTCATGTTCACCCACGGGCTGCCCAAGCTGCTGGGTGACTCACATGGCTCGATGGCCGATCCGATGGCCAGTTCGACCCACCTGATCGGCAACGTGATGGGCCTGCCGTTCGCCGCCGAACTGGCGTTTCTGGTGATGCTGCTGGAAACCGTCGGCGCGCTGATGCTCGTCGTCGGCGTGCTGACCCGGCCCGTTGCCCTGGCCATGGCCGCGGAGATGGTCGGGATCAGCTACGCCCTCGGTCCGACCTGGCCGTGGGTGGACCGGGGCATCGAATATCCGGTGATCCTCGGCAGCCTGGCGTTGTACATGGCCATCCGGGGCGGCGGACGCTTTGCCTTGGGTCACACGTTGTGACACGGGCGCTAAGTGCAACGCGACCCGTTCAGGCGACGCTCGATCAGCCGTTGCGGAACAGGAAGCTGTAGGCGTTGAGTGCCGGCACACCGCCCAGGTGCGCATACAGCACCCGCGAACCTTCGGGGAATTCGCCATCGCGCACCATGCCGATCATCCCCGCCATCGACTTGCCCTCGTACACGGGGTCGGTCAGCACCCCCTCCAGCCGGCCACACAGGCGGATCGCTTCCAGCGTGCCCTCGTTCGGCAGCCCATATTCGGGGTAGGCGTAGCGGGTATCGAGCACCACATCGTCCTCGGTGATCTCGCGCCCCAGGTCCACCAGCTCGGCGGTGTGACGTGCGATGCGCAGGATCTGCGCCTTGGTCTGCTCCGGCTTGGCTGAAGCGTCGATGCCGATCACCCGCTGCGAGCGCCCATCGGCGGCAAAACCGACCACCATGCCCGCCTGAGTGCTGCCGGTAACCGAACACACCACGATGTAGTCGAACTTGAAGCCCAGCTCCGCCTCCTGCTGGCGTACTTCCTCGGCAAAGCCGACAAAGCCCAGCCCGCCGTAGGGGTGCTCGGAGCACCCTGCCGGAATCGGGAACGGCTTGCCGCCCTTGGCGCGGCTGTTCGATGCGGGCGTGATCAAAGGGGTGCATGCCCACGTCGATCCGAACGTGCTGCAGCAAGGCACCGTAGTACTCATCGGCGTGGTGCTGGATCGCTCCACCCCCGAGAGCTTCGCCGCGTTCGAAGCGGCCGCGCGCAACCTGCAGCAGGTGCTGGAATGCTGGCTGGTGGCGGGGGATGTGGACTACTTCCTGAAGATCCGCGTGCGTGACCTGCCGGCCTTCAACCAACTGCACAATACGCAGATCATCGCCCTTCCCGGAGTGCGGCAGGTGCGCACCTTCTTCGTGCTCAACGAGGTGAAGTCCGGGGGTTTCATCAATATCTGAGGCAATGCCACCTGCTTTGGTAAACCGTCCCTGAAAGGCATCCGTTCCTTCTTTTTCGAGCTGTGCCCCGACGCTCTAATGCCGACAGCGGTCCGTCGCAGACGCTCCGCTTCCCCCAGGAACGGAGCGTCCCATGCCACTTATCAACGCGTCCATGCAATTGCCAGGTCTGGCGGTGGCCTTGCTATACACCGGGCTCATCAGCGCACAGCCAGCCGATCCGCAGACCGAGACTCTCAACTGGAACGCCGTGCCGCGCAGTGCGTGCCGCATCTGGAGAGTCTGGAGCGGCTGCTCATCGACAGCATCCATCGCCTGGAGCCCACCATGGGTGAAAGGCTGCGGCAGATTCCCGAAATCGAACGTCGTATAGCCCGCCTGCGCCAGCAGTTGGACCAGGAGCTCCAGGACTACGAAAAACTGCCGTGGCGCCCAGAGCACCGCATACGTCTGCAAGCGCTTGAAAACGAAATCTGGACCAATCAGAGCGCCATCCGTTCGACCCAGTTCGACGAGCGCAACCTGACGGTGATGAAACCGGCACTCAGCAGCACACGCCTGCAACAGAGCGCCGTACTCCAGCAACTGGACGCATTCACCGCCGCACGCCATGACTGTGAATCCCCCCAGCACAGCCCTCAGTGCTACGCCGAGGAGGTCGTACCTCTGCACCCTCTGCTGCAGTCGGCACTCGACGACACCCATGCGCTGCTCAAAACGCTCTGGTCACAGCTCAGCAACATTGCCTTCTATTCGATGACATGGATAGACGACTGCGCGGCGACAGCCCCCTCGGGATTCGGCCGACAGCCATCCCCCGATTTCCAACCCCCCGCTAGATAGTTCTCCCAATCCACAGAAGAGGTCCACCGTGTCTGAATCTACCCCATTCATCAGCCGCAGAGCCCTGATCGAGAAAAACATCCGTAAGGAACTGACAACTCATGGCGCATCCCAACCGTTGAGCCTGCCAACCGTCCACAGCCCGCTCGTGACTCACTACGTGAACAGGATCGAGGGCTCCTACGACTCGTCGCGCGCCAGGATCGATACGGACCACGCCATCGACCTGCTCTACATCGCCTACAACACCACGCCCCAACGCAACGGCGACATCCGCGTCAAGATCAGCAGCATCATGAACAGCCTGATCAAAGCGCAGCAGGAGAGTGAACGCCAGATCAAGGCCGCCAGCAATGCCGCCAGCCGTCTCACCCGAAGGCTCAACCGCGGCCTGACCGGCTGGACCGCCGCCCAGACAAGCGGCGACCTCACGCAGATCAAGCGCTTCGTCGGCAAAGAACTGATGGAGATGGCCAACGAGATCAAAAAATCGGCCATGGAGGTCAACGCGAACCTGCAAACCATCGTCGACCGCTACGATTGCATCATCAATGACACCAACGAAGTGACCGCCAGCAGCGAAATGGCCTTGAGCTTGACACTTGAGGCCAACGAAAAAATTCGTCAGGAAATTCTTCAGCACAAGGCTCGCAGCAAGGCACTGGAATCGCTGGTAGCCGACATGCAACAACAGGTCCAGCGCTACGAGGCGCTTGCCCGCGACTATGCAGCCCAAGCCAAGTCTTCCGAGGAGCGCGCCTTCTGGTCAGGCATGCTGCGTGGTGCGGCGCAGGTGGTATCGGCCGCCATGCCACTGGTGGCCATGGCCGCCAGCGGCGGCGGCTCGTCGCTGATCGCCGCCGCCTCAGTCGCTACCAGCGTCGGTAAAGGCGCCAACAGCGACACCACTGGCGATCTCATTCGCCTGAAGAAAGAACGCTCCGAGCAGCGCGCGGAACTGGCCCTGATACAGGAGGATGTGGAGAAACTGCAGACGTCGATCTCCGGTTATCAGAAGCAGAAAGGCCAGGAGAGCGACACCGGCAAGCTCAAGGCGCTGGAGAACCGGATCACCGAAGCCCAAGAGCTTCTGGCCAAGGCCAAGGTCAAGTACAACCTGGCCAAGGAGCACCTTGGAACACTGGATTCCGCGCTCCAGACGCTGGCCTCGGCAGCCGGTGAGATCAGCGATGCCAGCCGGGAACAAGCCGACAACCTGCGCCAGATGCAGCTGCATATGCTCGATAATGCCGACAAGTACGAAACCGCCCGGCGCGAACAGGCAGCCGAACTGGCGGAAGTCTCTGTGCTGATGGCAGGCAAAGGCAGCGAGCAGGAGATCATCGAGCTTGCCATCAGGTCACTGAACCTGAGCGTTAGCGCCCTCAAGCGCACCCGCGAAATCGTCGTGGAAATTGCGTTCTTCTTCCGCTCGTTCTGCGACTTCATGGAGATCGTTCGCCAGGATGCCCAAGAGCAGATCGAAGAGTTCGAAGATGCCGAAGACATCGACTCGAGCCGCGACTACCTCTTCTCGCAATTGTGTGAGTCCACCGACGCATTCTTCATCAGTCAGACCGGGCAGTGGATCGCCGTCGGCATTGTCTCCGATCATTTCGCCCTGACGTTCAAGGACGGCTGGAGCAAGCTCAACACGCTGTCCGGAAAGTACATCACCAACGACGAACTGCCGGCCTATCTTACCCAGGCGGCGGGCAAGCTGGACATGATCGCAGCCGACCGCAATGCCGCCAGCCACGAGCGTCAGGTGTACCTGGAAAACTACCGTAGCGAACTCAACGCCGGTTAATGGCCTCCCGCCAGGGGCAAATAATCAGTTCATGATTTTCTGAACTGATTATTTGCCCCTGCCGATTTTTCCCCCTGACACGCCTCTCCAGAATCGCCTCACCACAATCACAATAACCGTGAGGCCACTCCCGTGGACCAGACCCTCCAGGTACGGCAAGCTGCCGCCGACCTCGTCGACGCCTTTGCCAGTAACGATACTGCCCGCTATTTCGCCTGTTTCAGCGAAGACGCCACGTTCCTGTTCCATACGCTGCCCCAACCTCTGCTGTCTCGCCGCGCCTATGAAGACCTTTGGGCCCAGTGGCAAACCGACGGCTTTGCCGTGCTCGGCTGCACCTCGAGCAATGCCCACGTGAGCCTGCAGGGCGATCTGGCGATCTTCATGCACGACGTGGCCACACGCATTCGCATTGCCGAGCAGGAACAAGCGCTGAACGAGCGCGAGACCATCGTGTTCCGCCTGCAAGGCGAGCGCTGGCTGGCGTGCCATGAACACCTGTCGGTCGCCTCCTGCGCCTAACGGCCTTGCCGCACTGCCATCGCACTCACAACAAGGCCTGCCTCAGGCCAACAACACACGCGCTGGAGCACCACCATGAGCCACTCGACCGGTATCGAGACCAATGGCGTCGAACAGATCCCCGACGATCAACGCGACGCCACTCCCCTTGACCTTTTCCGCCTGATCTTCGGCGGCGCCAACACTTTCGCCACCGCCGTGCTCGGCAGCTTCCCGGTACTGTTCGGGCTGTCCTTCCAGGCAGGGCTGTGGGCGATCCTGCTCGGCGTCGGGGTCGGTTCGCTGATCCTTGCCCCCATGGGGCTGTTCGGCGCACTCAACGGCACCAACAACGCCGTCTCGTCCGGTGCGCATTTTGGCGTACACGGACGGATCGTCGGCTCGTTCCTGTCGCTGCTGACCGCCGTGGCGTTCTTTTCGTTGTCGGTGTGGAGCTCGGGCGATGCCCTGATCGGCGGCGCCAAGCGCCTGGTCGGGCTGCCCGAAACCGACCTCACCCTGGGTCTGGCCTATGGCCTGTTCGCAGTGCTGGTGCTGGTGGTATGCATCTTTGGTTTCCGCTTCATGTTGTGGGTCAACAAGGTTGCGGTATGGGCTTCAAGCCTGCTGTTCCTGCTCGGCGTCGCCGCCTTCGCCGGACCGTTCGACGCAAGCTTCGCCGGCAGCGTCAACCTCGGCCAGCCGGGCTTCTGGGCCGCCTTCGTTGGCGCCGCGATCCTCGCCATGAGCAACCCGGTGTCCTTCGGCGCGTTCCTCGGTGACTGGTCACGCTACATCCCGCGCCAGACCCCGAAATCGCGCATCATGCTGGCGGTGATCCTGGCCCAGGCCGCGACCCTGATCCCGTTCCTGTTCGGTCTGTGCACCGCTACCCTGGTGGCCAGCCAGGCGCCGGACTATATCGCCGGCAACAACTATGTCGGCGGCCTGCTGGCGATTTCGCCGACCTGGTTCTTCCTGCCGGTATGCCTGATTGCCGTGATCGGCGGCATGTCCACCGGCACCACCGCGCTGTACGGCACCGGGCTGGACATGTCCAGCGTGTTCCCGCGCCTGCTCAGCCGCGCGGCCGCCACCCTGCTGATCGGTGTGCTGGCGATCGCCTTCATCTTCATCGGCCGCTTCGCTTTCAACCTGGTGCAGAGCGTATCGACCTTCGCCGTGCTGATCATCACCTGCACCAGCCCGTGGATGGTGATCATGATCCTCGGCCTGATCACCCGCCGTGGCTTCTACCACGCCGACGACCTGCAGGTGTTCACCCGCGGCCAGCGTGGCGGCCACTACTGGTTCCTGCACGGCTGGAACTGGCGCGGCATGGGTGCCTGGATCCCCAGCGCCGTCGTGGGCCTGTGCTTCGTCAACCTGCCGGGACAGTTCGTCGGCCCGTTCGGTGACCTGGCTGGCGGCATCGACCTGAGCCTGCCGGTCACCCTCGGCATCGCCGGCGTGCTGTACCTGATCCTGCTCAACCTGTTCCCCGAACCTGCCGGTGTCTACGGCCCGCGCGGCCCGCGCTGGGTACGCTGCAAAGACGCTCCCGTGACACCCGTGACCACTGCCGAAATGGCCTGACTGGAATCCGACCATGACCACCCCCCACTACATCGACGGCCGCTGGGTCGAAGGCCAAGGCAACGACAGCATCAGCGTCTGCGATCCCTCTCTGGGCATCCCGTTCGCCGAGCTGAAATCGGCCAGCAGCGCCCAGGTGGACGAGGCGGTGCAAGCCGCACGCCGTGCGCTGCCCACCTGGAAGAGCCGCCCCGCCGCTGAGCGCGCGGCCCTGTTGCGCGGATTTGCCGAACAGCTCGGTGCCCGCCGCGAGGAATTGATCGCGCTGCAGATGCGCAACAACGGCAAGCCACGGCACGAGGCCGAGATCGATCTGGACGACGCGGTGGCAACCTTCGCCTACTACGCCGAGCTCGCTGAACAACTGCCGCAGAAAAACTGCGGCGTGCCCCTGGCCGCCCCAGGCTTTACCGCACGCACCCGCCTGGAAGCCGTCGGCGTGGTCGGCCTGATCGTGCCGTGGAACTTCCCGCTGGTGACCAGTGCCTGGAAGCTCGCCCCGGCCCTGGCCGCCGGCTGCACCGTGGTGCTCAAGCCCTCGGAGGTCACCCCACTGATCGAACAGGCCTACGGCCAGATCGCCGAGCAGTTGGGGCTGCCTGCCGGGGTGCTGAACATCGTCAACGGCAAGGCCGAGACCGGCGCGGCGCTGAGCGGCCACAACGGTCTGGACAAGCTGTCGTTCACCGGCAGCAATGCCGTCGGCAGCCAGGTCATGCGCAGCGCCGCCACGCAGTGCCGCCCAGTGACATTGGAGTTGGGCGGCAAGTCGGCGATCGTGGTCTTCGACGACTGCGATCCGGACCAGGCGGTAGAGTGGATTGTCGCCGGCATTACCTGGAACGCCGGGCAGATGTGCTCGGCCACCTCACGCCTGCTGGTGCAGGACGGTATCGCCGACACGCTGCTGCCACGCCTGCAGGCGGCGCTGGAGAAATTGCGCGTGGGCAATCCACTGGTCGAAGACGTCGAGATGGGCCCGCTGACCAGCCAGGCGCAATGGCTCAAGGTTGCCAGCTATTTCGCCAGGGCGCGTGAAGAAGGGTTGAAGTGCCTGGCCGGTGGCAAGGCGCTGGATGCCGAAGGTTGGTTCGTCAGTCCGACACTGTACGTCGATGTGCCCGAGACCAGCCGCTTGTGGGTCGAAGAGATTTTCGGCCCGGTGCTGTGCGCACGCCGGTTCACCACGGAAGAGCAAGCAATTGCCCAGGCCAACGACAGCCGCTTCGGCCTGGTGGCCACGGTCTGCTCGGCGGACCTCGAGCGCGCCGAACGCGTGGCCGATGCGCTGGAGGTCGGGCATGTATGGATCAACTCGGTGCAGGCGGTGTTCGTCGAAACCTCGTGGGGCGGCACCAAGGGCAGCGGCATCGGGCGCGAGCTTGGGCCTTGGGGGTTGTCGGGGTATCTGTCGGTGAAGCACGTGACGCGGTGCGTAGGCTGAGGTCTCGGTAATGCAGTTGGGGCTGCCTTGCAGCCCATCGCGGGACCAGCCCGCTCCCACACTGATCGGGGCATGCCCAGAGGGTGGACGCATATCCCACTAAATCTGTGGGAGCGGGCTGGTCCCGCGATGGGCCGCAAAGCGGCCCCATTTGTGTCACACCGATTCGTCTGCCGCCCGCGTCCCTTCCTGCAGCAACACCATGCTCTGCGGCGACGACAGCGCGATACCATCCTCGCGCAGGCGCCCGAGAATGGCGAACAGCAGGTCACTGCGTGCGCCCGACACCTGCCGCGGCCCGGCCACGTAGCCGCTGGCGCTGAGCACCATGCCGCTGGCGGTCAAATCCTTGAAGGTGACCGACGGCGCCGGAGCATCGAGGATCGCCTCGTGGTCGCGGTAAGCCTGCAACAGCAGCTCGCGCACGTGGTTGGCATCGGTCTCCAGTGGCAGGGTCAAGGTCACACCGACCACACCCAGCGCATTGGCCATGGTCACGTTGCGCACGTTCTGCGAGATGAACTGCGAGTTGGGCACGATCACCGTCGAGCGATCGGACATCTGGATCTCGGTAGCACGCACGTTGATGCGCCGGATGTCACCCTCCACCCCCGCCAGGCTGACCCAGTCACCCACCTTCACCGGACGCTCGGTGAGCAGGATCAGGCCGGAGATGAAGTTCTGCACGATCTGCTGCAGACCGAAACCGATACCCACCGACAGCGCACTGACCACCCAGGTCAGGCTGGTCAGGTTGATGTGCAGGGTCGACATCACCAGCATGGCCAGGAACAGGAAGCCCAGGTAGCCAACCAGCGTCACCAAAGAGGCGCGCATGCCAGCGTCCATGTCGGTTTCCGGCAACAGACGCTCGCTCAGCCAGCGCTTGACCACACGAATGGCGAACAGCCCACCGAGGAAGATCGCCAGCGCCAGGAAGATATCCTGGGGCACGATGTTCAGATTGCCGAGGACCTTGCCACCGCTACCATCCCAGTCGGCCAGGCTCAGCAGAAGCTCGCCGGGGCTGGTGCCCGAAGGCATGAACGCCAGCAGCGCAGCGATGAACAGCAGTACGGTGCGACCGATACCGGCCAGCACCGTGCTGGCCTGGGCCTGGTGACGCTGCTGCAGGCCCAGCGCCGAGGCCAGCGCCAGGCCAGCAGGCTGACGCGGCGACAGCAAGGTTTCGCAGAGGTCGCCGAACACGGTCACCAGCAGGTAGGCGCACACCGCCACGACACTGATCCACAGCAGCTTGGCGGTCAGGAAGTAGGCCAGGGTGAGGTAGCCGGTGAGCAGCGCCAGCAGGATCGCGATGACCCACACCACCACCACGAAGGGGATCAGCCCCGCCAGGCCCGCCGGGCGCTCCAACCCGTGCTGGCGACGAGTGCGGCGATAGCGTACCAGTACGGCGACGAACAGCAGCGATACCACCAGCGCGGTCAGGCCGTTGGTGGCCAGGGTCAGTGCCAGGCTGGTGCCGATGACACTGTTGATCCGCTCCTGGGTCAGCAGCAGCACCAACGCCAGGGCCAGGGCCTGCGGGAACCAGCCCAGGGCGCTGGCCACTTCGTCGGGGATCGGCGGCAGGCGCCAGGACGGGCGCTGCAGCATCAGCATGGCGCGGCCCAGGCCCGAGATGAAGGCGCTGAACACCACCAGGGTGAGAACATGATTGGTCAGGCTGGCAAGGTCCGGCCCCACCTCGGCACTGCTTTCCAGGCCCCAGCGCAGCAACGACACGGAACCGGCGATGGTCGCCAGGGTGGCCAACGCCACGCCCAGGGCCAGGGCACTGCGGCGCAAGCGGCCTTCGGGCAGCCAGCGGATCATCGCGTCGGCCAGCAGGCGCTCGAGCACCTTGCGCACCAAGGTCCAGACCAGCACGGCAGCCACCAGCGCGCTGATGAACAACCAGCGGTGCTCGGCGCTGAGGGCACTGGCCACGGCATCTGCCGCCTCACCGCGCAGGTCGCGCAGGCGCGCCACGTCTTCATCGGTAGGACGGATCAGGCTCGACCAGAACGCCGGGCTCAGCGGGCTGGCGGCGCGGCTGGTGATCTGCGAGTTGAACAGGCTGCGGCGCAGGTTGACGATCTGCGTAGACAGGTCACGCGCCGACTGGGTGAGCTGGGTAGCTTCGGTCTGCTCGGCCACCAGGGTCTTTTTCTGCTTGCCCAGTTGCTGACGCTGGCGCGTCAGGCTCTCGGCCTCCTCGGGCTGCACCGGCCCCAGCACATTGAGCTGATCATCCAGCCGGGCGACATCCGCCGTACGCTGCGTGGCCAGGGCATCGGCCTGGCGCTGCACCTGCAGCGCCGACTGACGCAGTTGCGAGAGCAGGTCGTCATTGGCATTGCTGGTCACGCCCTGGCGGATCTGGTCGAGCCGGTCGCTCAGCTGATCCAGGCTGGCATCTTCGTCCAGCACCTGCTGTTCGGCAGCGGCCAGGCTCGATACCGGGGTGGCCGGTGCCGACCAGGCGGGCGTGGCCACCCACAGCAACAAGGCCAAAATCCCCACGTAAAAACGCTCAAGGCTTACACGCCTCATCGAAATACCCTCTATACAACTCGACAGGCGGAGGATTCTACGCTGCCGCGGCGATCAGGTGATGACCGTTTCTCGCGCCAGCAACAGACGCTTGCGTTCCACACCCCAGCGATAACCACTGATATCCCCATCACGCCGCACCACTCGGTGGCAGGGGATCGCCACGGCAATGCGGTTGGCCGCGCAGGCCAGGGCGACGGCACGCACCGCCTTGGGGGCGCCGATGCGCTCGGCGATATCGCTGTAGCTGACCCGGCCGCCCGCCGGCACCTCGCGCAGTGCCTGCCAGACGCGCTCCTGGAACGCGGTGCCCTGTACATCGAGGGGCAGTTGCAGCCCCAGCGACGGTTGCTCGACAAAACCCACCACCTCGGCAACCAAGCGCTCGAAAGCGGGGTCACCCCCGATGAAATGGGCCTTGGGGAACTGGTCCTGCAGTTGTTCGAGCAGCGTTTGCGGGTCATCGCCAAGCAGGATCGCGCAGATGCCGCGCTCGCTTTGCGCCACCAGGATCGCCCCGAGAAAGCACTGGCCAAGGGCAAAACGGATGGTCGCGCCCACCCCGCCAGCCCGGTACTCACGCGGCTGCATGCCCAGGCGCTGGCCCGCGCTGGCATAGAAGCGGCTGTTGGAGTTGTAGCCGGCGTCGTAGATCGCATCGGTGACGCTGCCTGCCTGCTCCAGCCCTTCACGCAAGCGCCGGGCACGGAAGGCCGACGCATAGGCCTTGGGCGTGAGGCCAGTTTCGGCCTTGAACAAGCGGTGCAGGTGGAAGGGGCTGACACCCAGTTCGGCGCCAAGCTGCTCAAGTTGAGGAGCGCTGTCGTGGGATTCGATCAGTCGGCAGGCACGCGCGACCAGCGCGGTACGCTTGGCGCCAGGGTCGACGAGGGTTGCCGTGCAGCGTTTGCAAGGGCGGTAGCCGGCGGCTTCAGCGGCGGCGCCATCATCGAAGAACTCGACATTTTCGCGCTTGGCCATCCGCGACTTGCAGCCGGGCTGGCAATAGATGCCCGTGGTGCGCACGGCATAGACGAAGTGACCGGCCGCTTGTGGATCGCGGGCCTGGACGGCCTGCCAGCGGGCGGCATCGGTGTTGTAGGGGGTGGCTGGCATGGGCGGGGCCTCTGGGGTGATTGGCTGTCAGGGTGGCAGGTTCTCTTGGAGCGGGCTCTCCGGTTCTTGCGGGGCTATTTTGTGCTGACCTTTTCGCGGGCAAGCCCGCTCCTACAAGAGACAGCGCGCCCATGCAGGAGCGGGCTTGCCCGCGAAAAGGCCCCCACCTCAAGCCCGCCAGAGATACCAGGCCGCCACCGTCCGATACGGGCTCCACACCCCACCCAGCGAGCGCATCTGCGCCGGTGTCGGTGCCCTCTCCAACCCCTTCAGGCGACGGTATCCCTCGCGTACCCCGAAGTCATCCACCGGCAGGATGTCCGAACGCTCCAGGCTGTAGATCAGCAACATCTCCACGGTCCAGCGTCCCACGCCACGCAAGGCCACCAGCCGCTCGATCAGCGCCTCATCCTTCATCGCCAGCGCTTCCTCGCGCCCGGGCACGGCCCCGTCGAGACGGGCCTGGGCGATGTGCAGGATGCTCGCCAGCTTGCTCGCCGAGAAGCCACAACCGCGCAACACCTCGGGGTCGGTGGCGAGCAACTGCTCCGGCGCAGGAAACGCCACCTGCGGATACAACGCCAGCAAGCGCCCGAGTATCGCCTCGGCCGCCCGGGCATGCAGTTGCTGGTACGCCACCGCCCGCACCAGCGCCTCGAACGGCTCACGCCCAGGCGTAGCGCGGTGCAGGCACGGCCCGACCGCGGCGATATGCCGGGCCCAGTCCGGGTCCAGCCCGCTGAGGAAGTCGATCGCCTGCTGATAGGCGTGCGGCGAGAGATCGGCATGGATCATGGCACGTTACCCGTGGAATGAACTGAAAGACCCATGTTAGACCAACCGTTCATCGCCAGATCGCCGAATCTTGCGCGACAAATTCCTGGTATGCCATTGCTCCGACAGCATTGCCCCGCATAGAATTGAGAACTATTCACACTCACTCCCCCACTCTTTCCTCGCAACCAGGGCCGCAGCCACGATGCAGATGAACGACATGCTCAAGCCTGCCGAAATCGATCTGCTCTACCAGACCCACCATGCCTGGCTGCGCGGCTGGTTGCGGGCCCGGGTCGGCTGTCGGGAGCATGCCGCGGACCTCGCCCAGGACACCTTCGTGCGCCTGCTGCGCGCGCGTCAGGTTTCGCCGCTGAAAGAGCCACGCGCCTACCTCAGCAGTATCGCCCGCGGCCTGATGATCGATCAGTTCCGGCGCCGCGCACTGGAACGCGCCTATCAGGAAAGCCTGGCCTGCCTGCCCGAAAGCGAAGCGCCCAGCGAGGAGCATCGCCTGGTGATCCTCGACACCCTCGAACGCCTCGACCGCGCCCTGCACCTGCTCAAACCCCGGGTGCGCCAGGCGTTCCTGCTGGCCCAGCTCGATGGCCTGAGCATCCCGCAGATCGCCATGCGCCTGGAGGTGTCCCGGGCCACGGTCGAGCGCGACCTGGCCCGGGCGCTGGGCACCTGCTATCGGTTGCGCTATGCCGACGCCTGAGCGCATCCCGGCCCAGGCCCAGGTCGACGAGGCGATCGACTGGCTGGTGAAACTGCGCTTCGACGATCCATCGGCGCACCACCAGCAGCAATTCCAGCACTGGCTGCACAGCCATCCGCACAACGCCCTGGCCTGGCAGCGGGTCAACAGCCTGGGCAACGAACTGGCCGGCCTGCCCCCCGACCTGAGCCGACGCACCCTCGAGGGCAGCCAGCGGCAACGCATGAGCCGGCGCGACAACCTCAAGCTGCTGGTCGGATTCGCGGTTGCCGGGGGGGCTCTCTGGACCGCGCGCGAGCCCCTGGGCCTGCCCGCGCTGATGGCCGACAGCCGCACCGCCACCGGCGAGCGCCGCGACCTGCAAGGCAGCGACGGCAGCCGCATCCAGCTCAACACCGCCAGCGCCATCGACCTGCGCTACAGCGCCGACCAGCGCCTGCTGACACTGATTCGCGGCGAGGTCAGCCTGGACAGCAACGCCAGCGACAACCGCACCTTCCACATCGACACCGCCATCGCCGACATGGACACCCGCAACGGCCAGTTGCTGCTGCGCGAGAACGACGACGGCCTGCTGTTGGCGGTTCGCCGTGGCGAGGTGCTGCTGTTCCCCTCCTCCGCTCGCCCACGGTGGGTGAAGACCGGCGAGGTGCTGCAGGTAAGTGCCTCGGGGCTAACCGAGGTGGCGACCCTGCATGGCGACCCGTGGGGCTGGACCGATGGCGTGCTCAGTGTGCAGCAGATGCCACTGGGCGAGTTCGTGGCCGAGCTTTCGCGGTATCGGCCGGGGCTGCTCAGATGCGCACCGGAAGTCGCCGGGCTGAAGGTCTCGGGGACTTATCAACTGGCAGACATCGATCAGATCCTGCTGTTGATCGCACGAACCCTGCCGGTGCGCATCGACTACCGCACGCGCTACTGGGTGAGCATCGACCTGGCCTGACCCTGGGACGTTTGGCCAGTCAACATGCATCGACGAAAATAAATGAGGTGGAATCTCATTCTCGTCCGGCCTGAAGGAACAAAGCCCGAAAAGTGGTCTCCCCCAACCTTCAGGAGCGCTTCATGATTCGCCCGTGTTACCCCCGCAACGACAGGCTGCGCAATGCCATACACGCCGCTGCCTTCGGCCTGGGCCTTGCCAGCGCCACGCTCTCGGCCCAAGCTTTCGCCGCCACGGCAGGCCAAAACCAGCAGCTCGCCTGGAACATCCCGGCCGGCCCGTTGGCCCCAGCGCTGGACCAGATGGCCCGCCAGGGCGGCCTGAACCTGTCGTTCGACGCGAACAGCCTCCAGGGCAAGACCACCCGTGGCGTGCAAGGCAGCTACGACAGCGCCCAGGCCCTGTCGATCCTGCTGCAGGGCAGCAACGTGCAAGTTCAGCAACAGAGCGACAAGAGCTTCATGCTGATCCCGGCGCTGGACGTCGGTGATGCACTCGAGCTTGGTGCCACCAGCATTTCCAGCGACCGCCTGGGCGAGACCACCGAGAACACCGGCTCCTACACCACCGGCGCGGTGACCATCGGCAAGACTCCGCAAAGCATCCGCCGCACCCCGCAGTCGGTGACCGTGGTCACCCGCCAGCGCATCGACGACCAGAACATCACCAACCTCACCAACCTGCTCGAGCAGACCCCGGGCGTGGTGGTCAACCTGACCGACAGCGAGCGCGTGCAGTATTACTCGCGCGGCTACTCGATCGACGCCATCCAGTACGACGGCGCCACCGTGGTGCAGAGCAGCGGCGGCGGCTCGTTCATCCAGAGCGACTCGGCGATCATCGACCGCGCCGAGATCCTGCGCGGGGCCACCGGCATGCTGCGCGGGGCGGGCAACCCTTCGGGCACGGTGAACCTGGTGCGCAAGCGCCCGACCTACGAATACCAGGGCAGCGGCAGCATTACCCTGGGCACCTGGAACGCCCAGCGCTATGTCGCGGACATCTCCGGGCCATTGACCGAAACCGGCAACGTGCGTGGGCGGATCATCGCCGTGCACGACGACAAGGACCACTTCCAGGAGTCGCGCCAGGAACGCAAGGACGTGCTGTACGGCGTACTGGCCTTCGACCTGAATGACAGCACCACCCTGACCACCGGCCTTGAATGGACCAAGCTCGACGCCACCGGCGCCTGGGGCAACCTGCCCGCCAACTACGACGGCTCGCCGCTGCCGTTTGGCCGCAGCACCTACCTGGGTGCCGACTGGAACCGCTGGAACCGCAGCAACCTGCAAACCTTCGCCGAGCTCGAACATCGTTTCGACAACGACTGGAAGCTCAAGCTGATGGCCCAGCGCACCCACTTCGAGTTGGCCGACGATGGTTTCAAGCAGACCTACTTCACCCGCGCCACCGGCGCCGCCAACCCCACCAACAACCCGTACCTGATGAGCTACCAGGTCACCGAAGGCGATGGCGGCGAGAGCCTGCAGAACAACCTGAGCGCGACCCTCAATGGCCCGTTCGACCTGCTGGGCCGCACCCACGAGCTGATGCTGGGCGTCGAGCGCATCCGCAACGATTCCTACGCCTCGGCCACCAACAACGTTCAGTCGGGGGTGTTCGACATCCGCAACTGGGACCCCAAGACCAGCCTGGCCAACCCGTCTATCAACATCCTCGCCCACCCGGTGCGCACCCGCACCACCCAGGAAGGCGCCTACGCCACCTGGCGCATTTCCCTGGCCGATCCGCTCACCGCGATCATCGGCGCGCGCACTAACTGGTACGACTATGAGCAGGAAAACAACACCCGCTCCAACGGCAAGTTCAGTGTCGACAACGAAGTGGTGCCCTACGCGGCGCTGATCTATGACCTCAACGACAACTTCAGCACCTACGCCAGCTATACCGAGATCTTCAACCCGCAGACCGCCACCGACGCCACTGGCTCGGTGCTCGCGCCGGTCACCGGCGAGGCCTACGAGACTGGCATCAAGGGCGAGTTCTATGACGGACGGCTGAATACCTCGCTGGCGTTCTTCCGCATCTATCAGGTCGGCAACCCGCTGGACGACATCAGCGGGCCAAATCCCTGCCCACCCAACTACACCAGTGGCTACTGCAAGGTTGCGGCAGGCAAGAACCGCAGCCAGGGCTTCGAACTGGAGATTTCCGGCGAAGTGCTGCCGGGCTGGAACGTGACCGGTGGCTACACCTACAACACCACCGAGTACCTGAAGGACACCACCAGCAACACCGGCAATGCGATCCGCACCACCGACCCCAAGCGTATGCTGCGGCTGTTCACCAGCTACCGCCTGCCGGGTGAGCTGGACGCCTGGACCATTGGTGGTGGCGTGCAGGCCCAGAGCGACATCTACAACCGCAGCGGCACTGCGGTCGCCACGCAGTCGGGGTATGCGGTGTACAACGCGATGGTCAACTACCGTTTCAACGACCACTACTCGTTGCAGGTCAACGCCAACAACATCTTCGACAAGCAGTACTACCGCCAGGTGGCACCGACACCGACCGGCTACTACTGGGGCGATCCGCGCAATGTGTCGGTGACCTTGCGCGGGAGCTTCTGATCGCCTCGACCTGAATGGGCCTGTTCGCGGCGGTTCGCCGTCCCGACTTGCCCGCCAAGAAGCCTCACTGGCCCGGGCTGGCTTCCACAGAAACCCGCCCGGCCCGCCGCCAGGCCTGCCGTGCAAAGCACACGAACAACCCTGCCATCACCGCCAGCGCCATGGGCAAGCCGTGCGGCGCGACGTCCATTGCCGCGCCGCTGACCAGCGGCCCGACCAGGCTACCTACACCCCACAGCAAGCCGACGCTGGCGTTGGCCGTCACCAGGTCCTTGCCCTTGAAGCGCTGCCCGATCAGCACCAGCGCCAAGGTATAGATCCCCCCTGCCACGGCCCCGAGCACCACCAGCAACGGCCACAGCAGCCAGGTCACCTGCAACAGCCACGGCAAGGCGATACCGATCGCCATCGCCACCAGCCCGCACGCCAGGTGCAGCCCGGTGCGCTCCACCCGGTCCGCCAGCCAGCCCAGCGGCAACTGGAACAGCATGTCGCCAGCGAACACCACCGTCACCATCAGCGCAGCCACGCCTATGGCAAAGCCATGGCTGGTGGCATACACCGGCAACAACGACAGCACCACGGCGTCGAAGAACGAGAAGAACAGCACCGCCACGCACAGGGCCGGGGCAACACGGAAGAAGCCGCCCAAGGTGAAGCTCTTGTCGTCTTCCTCGCCATGCTCGACATGATCGTTCGGCACCGTGAGCAGGATGCACAGCAACGCCAGGCCATAGCAGGCGGTGACCACACCCGTCACCCAGGGGCTGTTGGCACCGACCAGCGCCAGCATCGCCGGACCCAGCACCTGGAAGCCGGTGAAACTGGTGGCGTACAGGGCCATGATCTTGCCGCGGTTGTGCTCCGGGCACAGTTCGTTGACCCACGACTCACCCAGGATGATCGCGATGCCCATGCCGATCCCCAGCGCCAGACGCAGCAGCGCCAGCAACCAGATCGACGCGAACGACCACTCCAGCAGGCCGATGCTCAGGGCGCAGAGGCTGAAGCACAACAGGTAGATGGTGCGCCGGGTGAGGTGCCGGCAGCAGGCATCGACCATGAACGCCGAGAGCATCATGCCTGCGGCCGGAATGGCCGAGACGATGCCGATTTCCAGGGTGCCCGCCCCCGCCTCGTGCAGACGCAACGACACCAGCGGCAGGCTGGCCCCCAGGCTGAAGCCCACCACCGACACGGCGAACAGAAGGCCCGCCAGCAAACGCATGTTCATGTACCACTCCACTGAAAAAGACGTGCAAACGCAGGCGCCCGCGGCCACGCCGAGGCGGCGCAGCAGACAGGGGCGCTGATCAGTTCAGTGCGCGGTGTGTGGCGAGAAGGTGAAGGCGAACAGGACGCTGCGCCGGCGCTTGAGCACCGTGTCGCTCGGCCACGCGCGACGCGCTGTCGGGGCGACACGCAGGCATGTGTGGCTGAGGGGGTGTGGGCGGCGCATTGCTGGAATCGCAGGGAAAAATGAAGGAGGCGGCACTCTAGGCCAGGGCTGATCGTTCAGTCAACTGGAGAGCCCCTTTCGCGGGCGAACCCGCGAAAGGGGCGCAGCAGGTGCCGGGGGCTCAACGCTTGCCGGTAGACGGCAGGAATACCGCCAGCAACCCGAACAACGGCAGGAACGAGCACAGCCCGTACACGTACTCGATCCCGCGCAGGTCGGCCAGATAACCGAGCAGCGCGGCACCGATCCCGCCGAACCCGAACATCAACCCGAAGAAGATGCCCGCGATCATGCCGACGTTCCCCGGCACCAGCTCCTGGGCATACACCACGATCGCCGAGAACGCCGAGGCGAGGATGAAGCCGATCACCAGGCTCAGCACCGTGGTCCAGAACAGGTCGGCGTAGGGCAGCGCCAGGGTGAACGGTGCCACGCCCAGGATCGAGAACCAGATCACCGCCTTGCGCCCGATACGGTCACCGATCGGCCCTCCGAAGAAAGTGCCCGCCGCCACCGCGCCGAGGAACAGGAACAGGTGCAGTTGCGAGCTGGCCACCGACAGGTCGAACTTCTCGATCAGGTAGAACGTGAAGTAGCTGGTGAAGCTGGCCATGTAGAAGTACTTGGAGAACACCAGCAGCCCCAGCACGATCAACGCGGCGAGCACGCGCTGGCGCGACAGGCCATGGGTGGCGGCACCGGCCTTGCGCGCCTTGAACTGGTTCAGGTGATCCTTGTACCAGCGGCGCAGCAGCAAGGTCACACCGAAGAAGAACAACGCCGCCAGGCCGAACCAGGCGACGTGGGTCTGGCCGAACGGGATGACGATCGCCGCCGCCAGCAGCGGGCCGAAGGCCGAGCCGGCGTTGCCCCCTACCTGGAACGTCGACTGGGCCAGGCCGAAGCGTCCGCCGGAGGCCAGGCGGGCGATGCGCGAGGTTTCCGGGTGGAAGGTCGACGAGCCGATCCCCACCAGCGCCGAGGCCAGCAGGATCATCGGGAAACTGCCGACGAACGCCAGCATGACGATACCCACCAAGGTACACAGCGTGCCCAGCGGCAGCAGGTTCGGCGTCGGCCGCTTGTCGGTATAGAAGCCGACCCATGGCTGCAGCAGCGAGGCGGTCACCTGGAAGGTCAGGGTGATCAGGCCGATCTGGGCGAAGCTCAGGTCGTAGTTGGCCTTGAGCATCGGATAGATCGCCGGCAACACCGACTGGATCAGGTCGTTGATCAGGTGCGCAAGTGCGCAGAAGGTGATGATCCGCATCACCAGCGGGCTGCTGCCGGAAGTCGGCGTTGCACTGCTGGTCGTGGGGCTGGACGAGGTACTGCTGATGGCCATGGGCTCGACATCCGTGCTCAGGTTGGGATCCAATTATTAGAAACATCCCGATACGAAGCCACCCTTAATTTGTTTTTTCCATGCGCTCACGCAATCACATGCGAACACCTTGAAAGACATGCCTGAAAAAAGCGCAAAGACGCTTAAACCACAAGACCACCCATCGCCCACTCACTTGCAAATGGTTCTCACTATATTTAGCATCCTCAGCTCATTCCCTCCGCAAACACAGGGCACACCGCCCTTCTCGCGAGCAGACCGATCCCATGAACCCGATGCCCGCCGTGCAGTTCGATCACGACCCCCAACGCGAAGCACTGGAATGGTTCGCGCGCCTGCGCCAGCCGGGCGGTGACGAGCGGCAGCGCAAGGCCTTCGCGCTATGGTGCCAGGATCCGGACAATGCCCGCGCTTTTGCGGCGCTGGAAAGCCGCTGGCAGCAACTGCAGAGCCCGCCTGCGCGGCTGCGACCGCGGGAGGTGGCGGTACGTCGCAGTCACTGGGGCAAGGCACTGGGGGCGTTGTTCCTGTTGCTGCTGGCCGCGCTGGCCTACCTCTACTGGCCATTGATGCAGCGCCTGGGCAGCGAGCTGCACACCGCTGCAGGCGAGCGCCGCAGCCTGCGCCTGGCGGACGGTTCGACCCTGCATCTGGACAGCGCCAGCGCCATGAATGTCGACCTGCGCAGCCGTACCCGGCAACTGCAACTGCTGCAGGGCCAGGTGTACCTTGAAGTGATGCTCGATGGGCGTGCGCTGGAGGTGCAGGTGGACGCCGCGCGGATCCAGGTGTTCGGCACCCGCCTGATGATCGCCCGCAACAGCGACTACGACGAACTGGTGGTACTCAGCGGCAAGGCCATGGTCAGCCAGGGCGGCGACCAGCGCATGGTGTCGGCGGGCGAGCGGGTCAGGTTCAACCCGGTGCGTATCGATGCGGTGGAAAAGGCCGACATCAAGACTGCCGATGCCTGGCGCAGCGGGCAACTGGTCGCCCGGGACATGCCGTTGCAGCAAGTGCTGGAGCGGCTAGCCAGCTACCAAGGGCAGCGGGTGTGGCTGATGGACGAGCAAACCGCTTATCGGCGCATCAGCGGTGATTTCAACCTCGACCGCGCAGGCGAAACCCTCGACAGGCTCGCCGCCGCCCAACAACTGCGGGTCAACAACCTGCTCGGGCAGTGGCTGATCGTCCGCTGAAGCGGGCCTTCCGGCTAAGTTTTTGAAAGCGTGCAGATTTTTTTTGAAATGAGTGTTGACAGAGGGTCATCACAAGAGAATAATGCGCGCCATTGGCTACATAGCTCAGTTGGTTAGAGCATAGCATTCATAATGCTGGGGTCCGGGGTTCAAGTCCCTGTGTAGCCACCAAATACGAAAAGGGCTTACCGCAAGGTAAGCCCTTTTTCTTTGCCCTCGAGAATCCCCTTCAGCGTATTCCCGCCATGGCGACGGCCACTCCCAGGCCAATCAATGCCACTCCGATCACCCGATCCACCACGATCTGTCGTTCGATCATCGCCTTGCGCAGCCCGGCGCTGGAGAAAAACACCGCCACCAGGCTGAACCACGCCCAATGGGCCAACGACATGAAGGCACCATAGCCCAGGTTTATCGCCAGTTCGCTGCCCGGCTTTACCACCTGCGTGTAGGCGCTGATCACGAACAGCATGGTCTTGGGGTTCAGTGCGTTGGTGAGAAAGCCCGTGCGCAGGGCCGCGAATGTGCCCCTCGCATTCGCCGGCTTCTGGCTGTCGAGCCGGATGCGCTGAGTATTGGTCAGCGACTTGTACCCCAGGTAGACCAGATACCCCGCCCCCAGGGTTTTCATCAGCACGAACAGCGTCGGGCTGCGGCTGATGAGCACCGCGATGCCGAACAGTGTGTACAACACATGCACCTGAACCCCCAGGGCGATCCCCAGCGCTGCCGCCAATCCGGCCCGACGCCCTTGTGCATAACTGCTGCGAGTGACCATGGCGAAGTCGGCGCCGGGGCTGATGACAGCCAGGAGGGTGAACAGGGCAACGGCGATCAGTTCGGTCATGCAGGAGGCCTCGATAGGTGACGTCAGTACACAGGAGGGACGATTATCGAAGGCGCTGGCACGAGTAAAAATCGATTTTATCGCGGCTTTATCTGCTAGTTTTCATCACCTATTCTTTGACGCACATGGCTTCTTCACGCCAGCCACTCCAGCGGCAGCCCGGAACAGACAGCGGACTCCCCCATGAAACTCCCCCACCTCACCGCCCTGCGCTACTTCGACAGTGCCGCTCGCAGCGAAAGCTTCGTGCGCGCCGCCGAGCAACTGCACGTCACCCATGGCGCAGTCAGCCGCCAGGTCCGCCTGCTCGAAGAGGGCCTGGGGATCGAACTGTTCGAACGCCGCAACCGCGCAGTCTTTCTCACCGCCGCCGGTCGCACCCTGTTCGACACCACGCAAACGATCTTCGAACAGCTCGCCAGCACGGTGCAGCGCCTTCAGGAACACGCCCAGGACAACGTCCTGGTGCTGTCGTGCGAGCCCACCCTCGCCATGCGCTGGCTGATCCCGCGCCTGCCGGACTTCCATGCCCGCCACCCGGACCTGCAATTGCACCTGGTGGCCGCGGGCGGCCCGGTCGACTTCACCCGCGGCGGTATCGACCTGGCATTACGCCGTGACGACTTCCGCTGGGATCGCCAACTGCACAGCCTGAAGATCTGCGCGGAATGGATCGGCCCGGTCGTCCGCTCGGGCGCGCTCACAACGCTCGATGGCCAGCGTCTGCTGCACAGCCACACCCGCACCACAGCCTGGAACACCTGGCTGAGCCTGAGCGGCAACAGCGTCACCCATACGGAACGCAGCGACTACGAGCATTTCTATCTGTCAATCCAGGCCGCCAGTGCCGGGCTGGGCATGGCCATCGCCTCGGCCCTGATGGTTGGCGATGAACTACACAGCGGCCAGTTGCAGGCGCCCTACGGATTTATGCGCGACGGCTCGGCCTATCATCTGCTCAGCCCCCAGCCCCTGGACGATGACAGCAAGCGCCAGCGCTTCGCCGAATGGGTCTTGTGCCAGTGCCAGGGCAGTCTCGATCACCTGGGCCTGGCACAGAACGACGAACCTGCGCTGCCGTCGCCACCCCAGGTGCGGTAGCCCGCGGTATCGAGATGGATACGGCCTGAAGGGTAGCGCCCCAGCCCCATGTTCCAGGCCTGTCCGTGCTGCTGCCAGAAGACGCACAGCGGATTGGGATCGGCCCAGTCGGGCAGCAACAGGTCGACAGCGAAGGCGCGGGTATGGGCGCTGCCCACCGCGCCCCCGGCACAGGCGTTGAGCTTGGGGTCGCGGTAGGCGGATACCATCTCGAACCGGCGCAGGATGCCCTGCTCATCGAGGGTGCGGATCAGGGCCAGGGTCGAGCGCACCGCCGGCCATTGCGCGGTGGGCGCCACGGCGAACGGCGAGGCGCGGCACAGACGCCAGTCCGACGCCGAGCGCAGCAACTGGTGGATCGGCACCACCCCGTACAACCGCGCATCCACCAGCATCTGGCGAAACGCGCGGGTCTCGTGATCGCCCGCCCAATGGGCGAACATCCGCACATCACGCTCATCGGCGCAGACCCCTGTCATCGCCAAAAGCGACGTCGCCAACAGCCATGTTCCGACGCTTTTCATCCCCCACCTCTTCATCCAGTATGAGCAGCCCGCCGATCCTGGCGGCCACTGACAAGGAGTTAAGCATGCAAAAGATGGCTGTATCGGGCCTGGCCGCCCTCGCCTTCAGCGGCCTGGCACTGGCGGATGCTCAGGTCGACCTGGGCGATGCGCAACGGGTCACCCGCCTGTTCGCCTTCCCCAACAACTGCCACGTGATCTGCTTTCGCGACTGGACGCTGGAACAGACCGTCGAGCACTACCTGACCCAGAGCGTACGCCGCGACGGCTATGCCAACGCCGAGGTACAGGTGCGTCGCGACAACGACAGGCTGCATGCCCATATCAGCGACGTTCCGGCCAGCTATGCCGAGCCGTTGCGCAAGCTGCTCGACAGCGGCGAGCTGGCCTACCAGGGCGCCACGCGCCTGAACAACGATGGCAAGTGGGCCTACGACTGGTACCTGTTCCTGCCACTGGGGATGGCCCTGGAAAATCGCCGCAGCATCGAGCTGTTGCACTTCCCGCCGGATTATTCGCTGACCCAGGCCCAGGACTACCTGCGCTCCAACACCACCGATCGCTGGGCACAGCTGCTGACCTTCAACGGTGTCGAGGCCAGCCAGACCCCGGCCTACCAGACCATCGTCGACATCGCCCCGATCGCCGCGCCCGCCAGCGCCGGCAAGGACCTGGAAGGCACCTACAGCTACTTCGCCGACTATCAGACGCGCATGGTTAAGGAGATGACCCTGCGCCACGACGCCAAGCCCCTGCCGATGGTGGCCTTCGGCGCCCCGGTGCGCAGCTGGATCCAGCAGCAGTACGGGCCGAAGGTCAATGTGCTGGGGCTGGTCAGCATCAGCCCTGAAGCCGGCACCCAGGTACCGGTGCTGGGCGCCAACCACCCGAGCGCGATCTGGTATGCGGCCGACAAGAACAACACCGGCGGAGATCAGGACAAGGCGGACGCTGCGGGCCTGAAGATGATGGGCCAGGACCTGAGCGCCGCCTGCTGGCAGGCCGGCATGGGCCGCAACCCGCAGGCTGACGCCAAGCTGACGCTGCAGGCCTGCTCGAACAAATGGCAGGTAACCCAGAAAAAACAGACCTGCGAACTGTTCTACCGCACCATCCGCGACATGACCCCGGAGCAGGCTGCGGCCAAGTGCAACACCGGCACCGTGACCCGCAGCCTGAGGGACCTGCGCAAACCCGTGGAGATCACGGCGCCGCAGGGCTGACAGGCGTCGCCTAGACCCTGAAGGCCCCGATCAGCCGCTTCAACTCCACCACCTGGCTCGACAGCGCGCGGCTGGCGTCCTCCGTCTGGCAGGCACCCTGAGTGGTGTCCTGCGCCGCGCGGTTGATCGCCACGATGTTCTGGTCGATGTCATGGGCCACGGCCGTCTGCTGCTCGACGGCCGCGGCGATCTGCTGGTTCTGCTCGACGATGCCACCCACCGCGCCCAGGATATTGGCCAGTGCCTGTTGCACCT
The DNA here is from genome assembly GCA_014268975.2 of Pseudomonas wayambapalatensis. Lineage (GTDB taxonomy): Bacteria > Pseudomonadota > Gammaproteobacteria > Pseudomonadales > Pseudomonadaceae > Aquipseudomonas > Aquipseudomonas wayambapalatensis. The sequence goes on from CP077096.1 coordinate 4,892,923, forward strand.
GCCGCGCCTCATCCACGGTCCCCGCCGCCATCTGGTGGCTGCTGCCCATGGCGCGCACCGCAGCACCAACCCCCTCCTGCAGGCGCTGGATCATCTGCGCGATTTCCTCGGTGGAGTCCTGGGTGCGGCGTGCCAAGGTACGTACTTCATCGGCAACCACGGCAAAGCCTCTGCCCTGCTCGCCCGCACGCGCCGCCTCGATGGCCGCGTTCAGGGCCAGCAGGTTGGTCTGCTCGGCAATACTGCGGATCACTTCCAGTACCCGGCCGATGGCCTGGCTGTCGCCGACCAATTGGTTGACCGCAGCCACCGTCTGGTCGATCTCGCCGGCCAGGCGAGCAATGCTGTCCTGCTGGTGCGCCACCAGGCTACGCCCGTTGGCACTCTCGCGGTTGACCTGCTGCGCGCCATCGGCGGCCAGCGCCGCGCTGCGGGCCACCTCCTGGGCGGTGGCGCTCATCTGGTTCATGGCCGTGGCCACCTGCTCGATCTGTTCGCGCTGGCCACTCACGGCCTGGTTGCTGCGTGTCGACACCGACAGCACCTGCCCGGCCTGCTCCTCGACGGTCGCCACGGTACGCCCGACCTGCTCGATCAGCCCCCGGATGCGTCGTACGGTCTCGTTGAAGCCCTGGCCCAGCTCGCCCAGCTCATCCTGGCTGCGCACCTCGAAGCTGACCGTCATGTCGCCACCGGCCACCCTGTCCATGGCCGCGCCAAGATTGCCGAGGGTGCGCCGGGTCGACACATAGAAACCGCTGTAGAGATAGAGGATCGACAGGAACACGCTGGCCAGCGCCGCAACCAACGCGATCATGTGCAAGCGGTGCTCGTCCAGGCGCGCCTGCAATTGCTGCTGCAGGTGGGCGACCACTGCGTCGTTGAGCCGGTAGGTTTCGCCCATCAGGGCACTGACCTGCTCGTAGAACGCAGGCCAGGGTGCGTCGAGGGTTTCGGCCACCACGACCTGTTCCTCGAACAGCGCCGCAGCCCGGCGCACCGTTGCCTGGCTGAGCTGGGCCTGCGTACCGAGGCTGGCCTTGGCCTCGGCATCGGCTGCCAAGGCGTCGTCCACTCGCAGGGCGTAGTCAGCCGACAGACGCTCCAGGCGTTGCAGCAAGTCTTCGAAACGGGCACTCCCCGCCGAATCGATGAAACCGCGGCCCAGGGCAACGGCGCCGATGGCCCGTCCTTCGCCGAGCATCTGGGTGACCTGTGCGGTGCTGGCACCGATCAGGTCGCTCAACTGGCGTACCGATGCCTGGTTGTCCTGGGTCAACCCCGTCTGGCTGGCCACCAGCTTGCCCAGCACCTGGGCCTGGGCCAGCAGCTTGTCGAACAGTGCGGTCTTGTTTTGCAGGGAGGTTTCGGCACGAGCCCTGGCGAAGGCGTCGGCCAGCTCGACGCGCTTGGCTTCGAGTTGCGGATCCTGGCTCGCCAGGGCCTGGAGCTGGGCCTGGACCTTGTCCTCAAGGGCATCGATACGCGCTTCGACATCCCCTGCCTGGCCCGACTGACCGAGCACGGCGTTGATCTGCAGGAGATTGCCCAGGCTTTCGAGATCGCCCCGCAGGCTAAGGCTGCCAGCCACGGGGCCAAGGCCGTTCAGCTCGACGCCTGTGACATGGAACTGGCGATAGGCATCGCGAACCAGGTAGAAGCTGGTGACCAGCATGGGCAGAAAGAACAGGACGCTGATCAGGCTGAACTTCATGCCGAAGCTCAGCCGGTTCATCAACGCGATGGCCGGATGGAGCAGGCGCTTCATGGGTCACCTCCTTGGATTTTTATTGTTCTGCGGGGTAGCACAAGGCCATAACTGGCCGAGACTCTGTATAGCGCAGAATCAATCCAAGGTTTGTAACTTAAGGTTAAGCAGCCTCGCCGCTCACCTCAGAGCAGCACCGTCCACAGTGCAAACACCGCGTACCACAGCACCGCGCTGCGCAGCAGCAGCTCCCACAGGCTGTCCAGGCGCGCCAGCGCACTCTGCGCCTCTTCTTCCTCGGGAATGTCATCGGCCACCCGCCCGACACGGGCGATCAACTGCCCGGCGCTGATGTGCCAGTTGAGCACTTCGTGCAGCATCACCCGGGTCACCGAAACGAAGTTGCCGACCAGCGCAAAGCTCAGCGCCAGCACCCGCACCGGCAGCCAGTCCATGGCATGGCGCAGCTGCGCCGCGCGCTCCTTGAGCGCCGGTTGACGGCTGTTCGCCGCACTCAGCGCCAGCAAGCGATACCCCAGCGCTGCGGCCGGACCGAGCAGGAAATACCAGAAAATCACGGCAAAGAAGCTCTGGTACGCCTGCCACACCAGGTTGCCCTGCACCCGTGCCAGCAGGTCGCGCGGATCGTCTGCCGCCAGGCCCAGGTCGCGCTCGGCCACATGCAGCGCCGCCTGTTCATCACCCCGACGCCAGGCATCGCGGAACGGGCCAAGCGCCGCCTTGGCATCACCGCGCCCGAGGCTGTAGATCAGCACCAGCAGGTGCACCGGCAGTGCCAGCAGGCCGTAGGCCACCGGCTGCAACACGTGCAGCAGCAAGGCCAGCACCAGCACCGGAGCCAGCACCAGGATCGCCAGGCTCCACCAGGGGTGCACCTTGCCGCTGCGCTCCAGACGTACCAACTCCCCCAGGAAGAACCCGTCACGTTGCAAGCGATGGCGCAGGGACGAGAACTGTTCGACCCACAACACCAGTACCAACACCAGGAAACTCATGCCTTGTCCTCGTTCAGCGCGGCGCGGTAGCGGGGCCAGTCGAAGGCCGGCCCGGGATCGGTCTTGCGCCCCGGCGCGATATGGTCGTGGCCCTGGATGCGTTCGGGACCGATCGCAGGCCAGCGGCTGCGGATCTGCCGCGTCAGTTGTTGCAGGGCGGTGTACTGGGCATCGGTGTAGGGCATATCGTCGGTGCCTTCGAGCTCGATTCCGATGGAAAAGTCATTGCATCCCTCGCGCCCGTCGAAGCACGACACCCCGGCATGCCAGGCGCGGTCGAGCAACGAGACGAACTGGGTGACCGCGCCATCGCGCTCGACGAACAGATGCGCCGACACAGTCAGGTGCTGGATGCTTTCGAAGTAGGGATGCTCGGCCGGATCAAGCCGGTTCTGGAAGAACTGCTGAACCTTGCCCGTGCCGAAACAGGCCGGCGGCAGGCTGATGTTGTGGATCACCAGCAGTGAAATCGCCTCGCCGTCGGGGCGGGCGTTGAAGTTCGGCGAGGGGCAGTGAGTGACACCGGAGAACCAGCCAGTGGCGCGGTCCAATTGCATGGGCAGATCCTGAAAAACGCCGGATACGAGGCTTCAGTATGCCCCGCCAACCGCGCGCTTGCATGTAAATGATTGTTGGCGCCTCAACGTACCTGGGCGATGCGCAGGCTGTCGAGCACTGCATCCAGGGCGCGTTCGAACAGCAGCCCGTCGTCCAGCACCCGTGCCTCGCCACGGTGCAGGGCAAGGGCCAGGCCGATGCTGTTCCACTCGCGCACCTTCATGCCGGTGCGGTTGGCGAAGACCAGCCGATCACTGCTGTCGATACGCGCCACCAGCTTGCAGCGCAGCGGCTCGTCCTCGTCGCTGAGCTCGATCCAGGTGCCCAGGCGCAGGCGCTGGACCTGGCGCAGTTGCGGGCTGTGTTCGTCCGGCACCGGCATCAGGCCACCTGCCGACTCCTCGGCGACGGCCAGGACGATGTCCGACTCGACCCGCACATCGTCAGCCTCGTCCTGCCAGTGGCCAGGCTCGGCACAGGCGCGCAGGTGCAGACGCTCCAGTTGCAGGAAGAACTCGCGCAGCGCGGCCGAGTCCAGTGCCACCCCCGCCAGCCCATCGCGCAACGCCTTGAGCAGGCCCGGCACCTGTTCGAGCAGGGCCTGGCGCGCTTGCGCCCCCGGGTGCGGGGCGATGCTGGCCAGCAGCGCGTCCATGGTCGCCAGACCATCGATCCAGGCCGCCGATGCCTCGCCCTGCTTGAGCCAGGCCAGCAGCAGCACCTGGCTCCAGGAGTCCACCAGCATCTGCACCACCACCCGCGGCAATACGCGCCCGCGCAGGCGTTGGTTGAGCGCGTGCTGGACCTGCTGGCGTGCCTGCAACGTCCGCGCCCGGCCCTCTTCGGCATCGCGGGTGCGCTGCTCCAGCAGCTCGTTGCGCCGGCGCTCTTCAGTGCTGAAGAGCAGGAACTCGTCGAGCACCTCGGCGAACAGCCGAGCATCGTCGGTGAAATCGCTGAGCAGCCGCAGGACGATACGCTCCACCCGCGCCTGCAGACCTTCACCCGCCCCTTCCCAACCGATGGCCATGGCGGCGATTTCGTTGAGCAGGCGGCGCGCCGGATGGCTGGCACGGCTGAACAGGCTCTTGTCGAGCAGGGCGACCTTGAGCAGAGGGATGTGCAGGCGTCCAAGCAGGGCACGCAGGGGCGGCGGCAGGTTATCGTCGCGCTCGATGTAATCGAACAGCAGGCCGACCAGGTTGATCATGTCCTCGTCGGCGGTGGCCAGGCGGCGGCGCGTGCCACTGCGAACGCTGACCCGCAACAACAGTTGCTCGAGCTGCTGGCCCAAGTCGAAGTCGTCGGCCTCGAACGGCCCAGGCACGTAGTGCTGAAGGTGGGTGAGCAGGCGCAGCAGGTCGGCGCTACCGATCGGCTGCGCCGTCGAGACACTCTGCAAGCGCGGCGCCAGCCTGCCACGTACCGGTGCCAGCAGGCCTTCCAGCGAGGCGAAGTACGCCTGGCCGGCGCTGTCCGCACCAATGTCTTCGTCCGCGATCAACGAGGTCTGGGTGCGGCGTGCGGCCAGGCTGCGGTCCTCGGCTCGCCGGCGCGGGGCGGGGGCAAGTTCGCCAAGCACGCCCGCCGCGGCCAGTAGCTGGTTGGCCTCGCCATAGAGCAGGTCGACGTCGCGCAGCACATAGCGCTCGAACAGCTTGAGCAGGACCAGCTTGACCTTGAGGTCTACCCCCAGGCTGCGTCCGGCGTCCAGAAAGTAGCCACACAGGCACGCAGGCCCCAGCGGATTGCAGCGCGCATCCAGGGGGATTTCGAGCAGGGCGGCGAGGCGCTGGCCGAGTTGCTCGAGGGCAAAGCCGTCGCGCGCCAGCACGCGCTCGACCATGGCCCCAACGGCCAGGGTTCGTTCGCGCTGGGCCTTGCCGACGGGCAGGTCGATACTGCCCAGCGCGCCCAGCGGGTCGGCCTGGCCGATGCGGCTGAAGGTGTCGTGGAAGGTGTCGAGAAAGGCCCGCTCGATGCTCTTGCGCTTGAGACGCAAGTCGCGCATGGCTTCGAAATAGAGGTGTTGCTGATCGCCAGCGCAGGCCTTGTCGGCCATTTCGAAGAGGGTGTCGTCAGCGTTGTCGAACAGGGCACGCAGCCCCTGGCGCAGGTGCAGTGCAGCTTTGTCACGCACTTGCAGGAGCACGACGGGAAGGCAAGGCAAGGGCGTACGCACCCCTCTGTCGATGGCGGCCACCAAGGGCCCCATCTTGCCTTCTTCATGCATCCCGAACTCCTTGCAGGGTATTGGTCGACTGGCGAGGAAACATCGTCAAAGCTATGACGCCAAATACAAGGCGCCATTATCAGTGAAAAAGATGAAAGCTGCCAACACGCCATTTACAGGACGCGACCAGGCGCACACTTCCCGACTGCAGGGTCGACGGCTGTACACCGCGCCCCCCTGCCCTATAATCGCCGGCATCTAGCTTGTGGAGCCGACCATGCCGAACCTACGTCTCGCCGATCTCACCGCCGAAATCGAATCCAACGTGCGCCGCGCGCTGCTGGAAGACGTCGGCAGCGGCGACATCACCGCCCAGCTGATTCCGGCCGAGCGGCTGGCCAAGGCCACCATCATCACGCGCGAAGACTGCGTGATCGCCGGCACCGCCTGGGTCGATACCGTGTTCCGCCAGCTCGACCCACGGGTGGCGGTGCACTGGCAGGTGGCCGATGGCGAACGCGCCACTGCCAACCAGGTGCTGTTCCACCTCGAAGGCCCGGCCCGTTCGCTGCTGACCGGCGAGCGCTCGGCACTGAATTTCCTGCAGATGCTCTCGGGCGTGGCCACCCGCGCACGCTTTCTTGCCGACCTGGTCGAGGGCACCCAGGTACGCTTGCTCGATACCCGCAAGACCCTGCCGGGCCTGCGTCTTGCGCAGAAGTACGCGGTCACCTGCGGGGGTTGCCACAATCACCGCATCGGCCTGTATGACGCCTTCCTGATCAAAGAGAACCACATCGCGGCCAGCGGCGGCGTGGCCGAAGCCGTCGCCGCCGCGCACCGCATCGCGCCGGGCAAGCCAGTGGAAATCGAAGTGGAAAGCCTGGACGAACTGCGTCAGGCCCTGGCGGCCGGTGCCGATATCGTCATGCTCGACGAACTGACGCTGGACGAAATGCGCGAAGCAGTGCGCATCACTGCGGGCAAGGCCAAGCTCGAAGCCAGCGGCGGGGTCAACGAAACCACGCTGCGGGTCATCGCCGAAACCGGTGTGGACTACATCTCCATCGGCGCGATGACCAAGGATGTGAAGGCCGTCGACCTGTCGATGCGCCTGAGCCTCTGATTCCGCTGCCCGTCAGCCGACCAATGCTTGCGCTTTCAGCAATGACTTAGCGGCTGAGCGGGCCGTCGCTCACGGTGTTTCGCAGTGCGGCGGTGGCAGGCTGAAACGAAAGAACCGGCCAGAGGGCCGGTTCTTTCGTGATCAGGCAGCGACTCAGAACGAGGCGTTGGCCAGGCCGTCCAGGTAGCGCTCCACGTCCAGTGCCGCCATGCAGCCGGCACCGGCCGAGGTGATTGCCTGGCGGTAGACGTGGTCGGCCACGTCACCGGCAGCGAACACACCCTCGACGTTGGTGGCAGTGGCATTGCCTTCACGGCCACCGTTGACCACCAGGTAGCCGTCTTTCAAGGTCAGTTGGCCTTCGAACAGCGAGGTGTTAGGGGTGTGACCGATGGCGATGAACACGCCGTCGACCTTGATTTCGTCGCTGCTGCCATCGTTGTTCTTCAGGCGCGCACCGGTCACACCCATGTTGTCACCCAGCACTTCGTCCAGGGTGGCGTTGAGCTTGAGCTCGATCTTGCCTTCGGCGACACGGGCATTGAGCTTGTCGATCAGGATCTTCTCGGCGCGGAAGGTATCGCGACGGTGCACCAGGGTCACCTTGCTGGCGATGTTGGCCAGGTACAGCGCCTCTTCCACGGCGGTGTTGCCACCACCGACCACGGCAACCGGCTTGTTGCGGTAGAAGAAACCGTCGCAGGTGGCGCAGGCCGACACGCCCTTGCCCATGAACGCTTCTTCCGACGGCAGGCCCAGGTAACGGGCGCTGGCACCGGTAGCGACGATCAGCGCATCGCAGGTGTAGGTGCCGCTGTCGCCGGTCAGGGTGAACGGCTTGCTGGCCAGGTCGACGGCATTGATGTGGTCGAAGACGATCTCGGTCTCGAAGCGCTCGGCGTGTTCCTGCATGCGCTGCATCAGTGCCGGGCCGGTCAGGCCATGGGGGTCGCCCGGCCAGTTGTCGACTTCGGTAGTGGTGGTCAGCTGGCCGCCAGCCTGCATGCCGGTGATCAGCAGCGGCTTGAGGTTGGCACGGGCAGCGTAGACCGCAGCGCTGTAACCGGCAGGGCCGGAACCGAGAATGATGACCCGGGAATGACGAACTTCGGACATGTCGTGCTCCTGTCGAGCCGGCCACATGAGGCCGACACCAGTGTGCCGGCGACGCCGGCTGGAAATGAAAAAGGACCTGCGCAGCACTTGGGGAAGGCTACAACGCACAGGTCCGAAAACCTGGGTGCCACCTCCCACTGAGGGCTCGCGGCGTTTCACGGCGTTCAGAAATTGAGCGCACTGTAGCGAGGTGGCAAAGATTAAGGAAATATCCTTCGACAATCCACCTTATAGACAGGCTCTATCCAGGGACGAATCCGATCTGCGATTGTCCCTATGCTTTGTTACAGCCGGTGTCGCGCCTTTCGTCGGCGTCTCAAACTCGGTAATGTCAGCCCGTTTTCCTTCTGTGGAGCATCCCGATGCAAGCCCCCGTCCTGTCCGGCCCCCAGTACCTGCGCGAGGGCCTGAAACTGGTCCTGAGCCCGAACCTGCGGTTGTTCGTGCTGTTGCCGCTGGCGGTCAACCTGCTGCTGTTCGGCGGCCTGATCTATTTTGCCGGCCACCAGTTCAGCCTGTGGGTCGATGCACTGATGCCGACCCTGCCCAGCTGGCTGAGTTTCCTCACCTACATCCTGTGGCCACTGTTCGTCGCCCTGGTGGTGCTGATGGTGTTCTTCACCTTCACCCTGTTCGCCAACATCATCGCTGCGCCGTTCAACGGTTTTCTCGCGGAGAAGGTCGAGGTGGTGGTACGCGGTGAAGACACCTTCCCGGCGTTCAGCTGGGGTGAACTGGCGGCGATGGTGCCGCGCACCTTCAGCCGCGAGATGCGCAAGCTCGGCTACTTCCTGCCGCGCGCCATCGGCCTGTTCATCCTGTCGTTCATCCCGGTGGTGAACGTGGTGGCCGCGCCGCTGTGGCTGGTGTTCGGCATCTGGATGATGGCCATCCAGTACATCGACTACCCGGCGGACAACAACAAGATGAGCTGGCAGGACATGCTCGCCTGGTTGCGCAGCAAGCGCTGGCAGTCGATGGGGTTTGGTGGCATCACCTACCTGGCGTTGATGATTCCGGGGGTGAACGTGCTGATGATGCCGGCGGCGGTGGCGGGGGCGACGTTGTTCTGGGTGCGGGAGCGCAACTGAGGCGTCCGGCTCTTGTGCCGAAACTCACACCCCCGTTGGATGGCACGGGCTACGCCCGTGTTCGCGGGCAAGCCCGCTCCTACAGAGGGATTGGGCTGGTCTTTAGTTTCGCCTACCGCCTTCAGCAGCGGGCACCGCCCGGCAGTCAGTGACTCAACTGGCTGGAGAACTGCCCCACCGCATTGACCACCTTCTTCGCCCCGTCCTGGATCTCGACGATCACGCTGCCGGTTTCCCCGGCCAGCGTCAGGCCCTGCTCGGCCTGGCGCTTGCTGGTGTCGATGATGTCCACCGCCGCCTGGGCCAGTTGCTCGTTCTGCTGCACCACCCGGGCAATCTCCTCGGTGGCGCTGCTGGTACGCGAGGCAAGCTGGCGCACTTCGTCGGCAACCACTGCGAAGCCCCTGCCCTGCTCACCGGCACGGGCGGCTTCGATGGCGGCATTGAGCGCCAGCAGGTTGGTCTGCCCGGCAATGTCGCTGATGGTCTTGATGATCGAGCCGATCACCTTGGACTGCTTGTCCAGCGCCTGGATGCCCTCGGCCGCCTCCTGCATCGAGCTTTCCAGGCCACGCATCACCTCGACCGTCTGGGTGACCACGCCGGTGGCCTTGCGGGCGCTGGCGTCGGTGTCCTGCGAGGTGCTGTAGGCGATATCGGCGGCCTGGGCCACGGCGATTTCCTGGTTGACCTGGTCGGTGATCACAGTGGCGAACTTCACCACTTTGTAGAGCACGTCATGGGCATCGATGATCGGGTTGTACGAAGCCTCCAGCCAGACGACTCGACCATGGGCGTCGATGCGCTTGAAACGCTCGGCCACGTATTCGCCCCGGCGCAACTTGTCCCAGAACTGCTGGTAACCCGCCGAGCTGACTTCCTCGGGTTCGCAGAACATGCGGTGATGCTTGCCGCGCACCTGCTCCAGGCTGTAGCCCATGGTCTGCAGGAAACGGTCGTTGGCGGTCAGCACCTGGCCGTCGAGGTTGAACTCGATCACCGCGGTTGAGCGCATCAGTGCCTTGATCAGGCTTTCATGCTCGCGCGAAGTCTCGATGGTGCGGGTCAGGTCGCTCGAATGCAGGGTGAAGTACTTGATCCGCCCGTCGATACCTTTGACCGGTTGCAGGATCGAGCGCAGCCAGGCTTCTTCGCCATTGCCACGCAGCAGGCGGAACGCGCCGTTGAGGTGCTCGCCGCGGGTGATTGCGGCCTTCATGCGCTGGTAGAAATCCAGCTTCTTCACGTGCTCCGGGACGATCTCTTCGATGTTGCGGCCGATCAGACGATCGCTGCTGTAGAGCATCTCTTTTTCGAAGTTGCCGTTGGCGACTTCGATCCGTCCCTGAGGGTCGAGCTGCAAGACCAGCATCTCGCTGTCGAGGCTGTTCTTCACCTGCTCGATGGATTGCAGCTCCTCGCGCAGTTGCTGGATTTCTTTTTTCAGTTTGCTGTTGAACATCACCGCTCTCCCGGAGCGCAATCCATCCATCGAATGCATCTTCATCGGCTGCGGGCAGGAGGTTCTTGAGTGCCCGGCAAGGAAATATTCCAGGGGCCGGAAAAACCTGGAAAACAGGCGTCACCGGGGGATCATCTGGATGTCACATAACGGCAACCCAGCAGGGGGAAACTTTTTGATATGAATACACCGCCCCTACGCATCACCCTGGTCAGCGAAACCTTCCCGCCCGAGATCAACGGTGTGGCCAATACCCTTGGTCGCCTCAGCGAAGGGCTACGCCTGCGCGGCCACCAAGTGGAAGTGGTGCGCCCGCGCCAAGCCGGTGATGCGCCGGGCAACGCCGACGACACGCTACTGCTGTGCCGTGGCTGGCCACTGCCGGGATACCCGGGGTTGCAGTGGGGCGAGGTGTCGATGCACAAGCTGTGGCGACGCTGGCGTCGGTTGCGCCCGGATGTGCTGTACATCGCCACCGAAGGCCCGCTCGGGCTCAGCGCCCTGCGCGCCGCACGGCGCCTGGGGATTGCCGTGGTCAGTGGTTTTCACACCAATTTCCCGCAGTATTCCGGCCAGTACGGCCTGGGTCTGCTGGCACGCCTGCTCACCCACTACCTGCGCTGGTTCCACCGCCGCACCGCGACCACCCTGGTCCCCAGCGCCAGCCAGCGCCTGGAACTGGAGCGCCGTGGCTTCGAACGCCTGGCACTGATGGCGCGTGGCGTCGATGCGCAACTGTTCAACCCGGCACGGCGCAGCCAGGCGCTGCGTGAGCAGTGGGGCCTTGGCCCGGATGACGTCGCGGTGCTGCACGTCGGCCGCCTGGCGGCGGAGAAGAACCTCGCACTGCTGCTGCCTTGCATGCAGGGGCTGCAAAAGAGTTATCCACAGCGACGCCTGCGCCTGATCGTGGTCGGCGACGGGCCACTGCGGGCGCAGATGCAGCAGCAGTTCCCCGATGCAGTGTTTTGTGGCGTGCAACGCGGCGAAACACTGGCCGAACATTACGCCAGCGGCGACCTGTTCCTGTTCCCCAGCCTCACCGAAACCTTCGGCAACGTGGTGCTCGAAGCACTGGCCTCGGGCCTTGCGGTAGTGGCGTACGACGAGGCCGCCGCAGCCCAGCATATTCGCCACGGACACAGCGGCGCGCTGGCCATGCCGGGGGATCAGCCAGCATTCATCGACGCCGCATGCTGGCTGCTAGAGGACGCCGAGACCCTGCGCAGGGTGCGTCTCAATGCCCGCCAGCACGCCAGTCGCCAGGGCTGGCAGGCGATCGTCGAAGAGTTCGAGGGGCACTTGTACAGCGCCTGTCGGCAGACCGCCGCCCAGGGTGAGCGCGCGGCCACGCCACTGACGATCAAGTCAGGCTCGACAGCGCCTCGCGGCTGAACGGCAGAATCTCGTCCTCACGGCCCTCGCGGACTTTCTGCGCCCACTGGGCATCCACCAGCAGCGCACGGCCGACCGCGACCAGGTCGAACTCCTCATCGCCCAGGCGCTGCAGCAGGCCTTCCAGGCTGGCTGGCTTGGCCACCTTGTCAGTGTCGACCATGAACTGCAGGAACTCGCCATCCAGACCGACGCTGCCAACGGTGATGCTCGGCTTGCCGGTGAGCTTGCGGGTCCAACCGGCCAGGTTCAGTGGCGAGCCGTCGAACTCCGGCTCCCAGAAACGGCGGGTGGAGCAGTGGAAGATATCCACACCGGCATCGGCCAGCGGCTTAAGGAAGGCTGCCAATGCCTCGGGCGTTTCGACCAGACGCGCGCTGTAGTCCTGCTGTTTCCATTGGGAGAACCGGAAGATGATCGGGAAACCAGGCCCCACCGCAGCACGCACAGCCTGGACCAGTTCGATGGCGAAGCGCGAGCGTTGCGCCAGATCGCCGCCGTATTCGTCACTGCGCTGGTTGCTGGTGGCCCAGAAAAACTGGTCGATCAGGTAGCCGTGCGCGCCGTGGATCTCGACGCCATCCATACCGATGGCCTTGGCATCGCGGGCCGCTTGTGCAAAGGCGGCGATGACCTCACGGATGTCATCGTGGGTCATTTCATGAACCACCACCTGGCCATCCTTGCTTTTACCGCTCGGGCCATAGCCCGGCACGCTGGCGTCCGGTTCGGTGCCCAGGCGGCGAACGCTGCCCACATGCCACAGCTGCGGAACGATGCGCCCGCCTTCGGCGTGCACGGCATCGACCACCTTCTTCCAGCCAGCCAGGGCGTCTTCGCCATGGAAGCGCGGCACATTCGGATAACCGTTGGCAGCCTTGTGATCGACCGTGGTGCCCTCGGTGATGACCAGGCCCACACCAGCCGCAGCGCGGCGCCGGTAGTACTCGATGACGCCGTCGTGCGGTACGCCGCCAGGGCAGAAAGTACGGGTCATCGGCGCCATGACCACGCGGGTCGGCAACTCGAGGGAGCCCAGGGTGAACGGCTGGAACAGTGGGTTGCTGGACATGCGGCGCTCCCGATGAGGGTAAGGAAATGCGCCTGAGCTTAGAGCCAGCCGAGTGGCGGGCACAGCATTATTGATTTGGGTGATTGAGCACGATATGGCGCAGCTTGCTCCTGCACCTGTGGCAAAACTGAGCGGCGGTTCGCCGCTCCAGCATGCATCAGGCCAGTGCCTTCTCGACCGCCTGAACCACCGTCGGATCGTCCGGCGCAGTGCGGGGCGCAAACCTCGCCAGGACGCGGCCGTCCTTGCCCACCAGGAACTTCTCGAAATTCCAGGTGATATCGCCGGGAAACTCCGCGCCCTCGCCTGCCAGCAGGCGGTACAGCGAATGACGCTCAGGCCCGTTGACCTCGAGCTTGGCGCTCAAGGGGAAGCTGACGCCATAGTTCAGGCTGCAGAACTTCTGGATCTCGTCTTCGCTCCCTGGCTCCTGGCCGGCGAACTGATTGCACGGCAGGCCGAGCACACTGAAGCCCTGGCCCTTGAACTGCTGGTGCAGCTTCTCCAGCGACGCGTACTGAGGCGTCAGGCCGCACTTGGAGGCGACATTGACCACCAGCAGCACCTTACCCTTGAACGGTGCCAGGGGCAGGTCCTGGCCGTTCAGCGCCTTGAGCGTCAGATCGTGAAATGCACTCATCTTGATTCCCCTCTCAGGTTGCCGGTTGCCGCTGGGGCGAATTGCGCCCACTAAAAAGGCGCGCGATCAAGCCGTGTACCCGCCCGCAGAGGGTAGGTCGGCTTGCTCGAGCGCCTGACGACTCTCAGAGCTTAGCTGAGAAATCAGTGGTGATGGCCACCTTCACCGTGGATGTGACGGTGAGCGATTTCTTCTTCGCTGGCGTCACGCACGTTGACCACCTTGACCTGGAAGTTCAGGCGCTGACCTGCCAGAGGATGGTTGCCGTCGACGGTCACGTCGTCGCCGTCGATGTCGCGGATGGTGACGATCTGCATCTGGCCGTCCGGCGCCGAAGCGTGGAACTGCATGCCGACTTCCAGTTGGTCGACACCTTCGAACATGCTGCGGTTCAGGGTGCTGACCAGCTCGGCCAGGTACTCGCCGTAGGCGTCTTCCGGCTCGATGGCAACGGTCAGTTCGTCGCCGGCCTGCTTGCCTTCCAGGGCTTTCTCCAGACCCGGGATGATGTTGGCGGCACCGTGCAGGTAAACCAGTGGCGCGCCACCGGCGGAGCTGTCGATGGTCTCCCCGGCGTCGTTGGTCAGGGTATAGTCGATGGAGACTGCCTTGTTGGCGGCGATCAGCATGGGGCAAGACCTTTTGCAAAAGAATGTAGAGCGCACAAGTGTAACCAAGGCCTCGCCCGATTGCGAACGCGCGGCGGGTGGCGAACGGCCCATCAGTCGGATCATCGGCTTTCACCAGGACGAGGAAGGCCAATGGGTGGTCGAGCTGTCCTGCGGCCATACCCAGCACCTGCGCCACCAGCCGCCGTGGCAGGCACGCCCCTGGGTGCTCGATGCGCACGAGCGCACCCGGCGCATCGGCCAGGCTTTTGCCTGCGGCTGGTGCGCGCAGGGGGCCGATAGCGCTACCCTTGGCCGTTGATCCCTTGCACCGCTTATTCCGAGAAGCACGCATGCAGACATTTTTCATCGCGCCGACCGACTTTGGTGTCGGCCTGACCTCCATCAGCCTCGGCCTGGTACGCGCCCTCGAGCGCGGCGGCCTGAAAGTCGGTTTCTTCAAGCCGATCGCCCAGCCGCATCCCGGCGATACCGGCCCTGAGCGCTCCAGCGAGCTGGTCGCACGCACCCACGGCATCAAGCCACCCACGCCGCTGAGCCTGGCCCAGGTCGAGCGCATGCTGGGCGATGGCCAACTCGACGAACTGCTCGAAGAAATCATCCGCCTGTACCAGCAAGCCTGCGTCGGCAACGACGTGGTGGTGGTCGAGGGCATGGTGCCGACCCGTCATGCCAGCTATGCGGCGCGGGTCAACCTGCACCTGGCCAAGAGCCTGGACGCCGAGGTGATCCTGGTCTCGGCACCGGAGAACGAGGTGCTCAGCGAACTGTCCGGGCGGGTCGAACTGCAGGCCCAACTGTTCGGTGGCCCACGCGACCCGAAAGTCCTCGGGGTCATTCTCAACAAGGTCCGTACCGACGAAAGCATGGCCGATTTCGCCACGCGCCTGCGCGAGCATTCGCCACTGCTGCGCGGCAACGACTTCCGCCTGCTCGGCTGCATCCCTTACCAGGCCGACCTCAACGCCCCGCGCACCCGCGATGTGGCCGAGCTGCTCGGCGCCCAGGTGCTCAATGCCGGCGACTACGAACAGCGGCGGATGAACAAGATCATCATCTGCGCGCGCACCGTGGCCAACACCGTGCCGCTGCTCAAGCCGGGCACCCTGGTGGTGACGCCCGGGGATCGCGACGACATCATCCTCGCCGTGAGCCTGGCAGCGATCAACGGCGTTCCGCTGGCCGGGCTGCTGCTGACCAGCGACAGCAAGCCTGACCCGCGCATCCTCGAACTGTGCCGCGGCGCCCTGCAGGCCGGCCTGCCGATCCTTTCGGTGAGCACCGGCTCGTACGACACCGCCAACCAGCTCAACTCGCTGAACCGCGAGATCCCGGTGGACGACCGCGAGCGCGCCGAGTTCATCACCGACTTCGTCGCCAGCCACCTCGACGCCCACTGGTTGCACCAGCGTTGCGGTACGCCGCGAGAGATGCGCCTGTCGCCAGCGGTGTTCCGCTATCAACTGATCCAACGCGCGCAGCAGGCCAACAAGCGCATCGTCCTGCCCGAGGGCGCCGAACCTTTGCTGGTGCAGGCCGCCGCCATCTGCCAGGCGCGTGGCATCGCCCGCTGCGTATTGCTGGCCAAGCCCGAGGAAGTCGAGGCGGTGGCCCGCGCTCAGGGCATCACCCTGCCCGCCGACCTGGAAATCCTCGACCCCGAGCTGATTCGCGCACGCTACGTCGAGCCGATGGTCGAGCTGCGCAAGAGCCGCAACCTCAACGCCCCGATGGCCGAGCAGCAGCTGGAGGATCCAGTGGTGATCGGCACCATGATGCTGGCGCTGGATGAGGTCGACGGCCTGGTTTCAGGGTTGGTGCACTCCACCGCCAACACCATCCGCCCGGCCCTGCAACTGATCAAGACCGCGCCAGACTGCAGCCTGGTGTCGTCGGTGTTCTTCATGCTGTTCCCCGAGCAGGTGCTGGTGTATGGCGACTGCATCATGAACCCGCACCCCAGCGCCGTGGAGCTGGCGGAAATCGCACGGCAAAGCGCCGAATCGGCGCAGGCTTTCGGGATTGCACCGCGTGTGGCGATGCTCAGTTATTCGAGCGACTCGGCGGCCAGTGACGAGGAAGTGGAAAAGGTGCGCGAAGCCACGCGCCTGGCGCAGCAGGCCGAACATGATCTGCTGATCGACGGGCCGTTGCAGTACGACGCCGCAGCCAACCCGGAGATTGCCCGGCAGTTGGCACCGCACAGCCAGGTAGCGGGTCGCGCCACGGTGTTCGTGTTCCCGGACCTGAACACCGGCAACACCACGCACAAGGCAGTGCAACGTAGTGCCGACTGCGTAAGCCTGGGGCCGATGCTACAGGGGCTGCGCAAGCCAGTGAACGACTTGCCGCGCGGTGCGCAGGTGGACGATATCGTGCACACCATCGCATTGACGGCGATCCAGGCCAGTCACGTGCGCTGAAACGCATCGCGGGACAAGCCGGCGTACCGACTTGTCCCGCGACAGGGCCGCAAAGCGGCTGCGTTACAGGTCAGGGATACTGCTGAACGGTGCCCTGCTGGTCATACTGCTGGCCAGGGATCGGCTTCAGGTTAACCTCGACGCGACGGTTCTGCGCCCGGCCATTGGCATCGGCGTTGCTGGCGATCGGCTGGTCCGGGCCCATGCCACGAACCGACACCCGTGACGCATCGACGCCCTGCGAGGTCAGGTAGGTGCTGACGGCCTGCGCGCGACGCTGCGACAGGTCCATGTTGTGCTGGCGGCTGCCGGTGCTGTCGGTGAAGCCGACCACTTCGATGGTGTTCTGGTTGAACTGCTTGAACGAGCTGGCGAGGTTGTTCAGCGGCGAGTAGAAGCTTGGGGCGATGTTCGCCGAATCGGTAGCGAAGGTGATGTTACCTGGCATGATCAGCTTGATCTGGTCGCCCTGGCGCTGCACTTCGACACCGGTGTTGGCCATCTGCGCGCGCAGTTCGGCTTCCTGCTTGTCGGCATAGTAGCCATAACCGGCGGCAGCGGCGCCTACCGCAGCAGCGCCGATCAGCGCACCCTTGCCACGGTTGTTGTGATCGATGGCCGCACCGGCGATGGCACCGGCCAGTGCACCCAGGCCACCGTACTTGGCAGTCTTGCTCATCCCTGTGGAGCCGCCCTGCGCCTGGCCCTGGTTGTCGTAGGGGTTCTGGCCGGCACAGCCGGTCATCAGGGCAGCAGCGGTAGCGACGATAATCAGACGACGCATGGTGAACATGGACAAGCTCCTGGTGAAATTCGAAAGTGCAGCGGATCGTATACGGATCAGTGCCAGCCTTGGATTGCAGCGACGCGGAAAAATTCCATGAAACTTCATGCCCGCACGAACGGATTTTCACGCATCTCTTCGCCGAGGCGAGTGTCCGGACCATGGCCGGTCACCACGATCGCCTCTTCATCCAGGCGGTACAGCCGCTCCTTGATGGAACGAACGATAGCCCGTTGATCGCCCCCCCACAAATCGGTGCGCCCCACGCCACGCCGGAACAGAGTGTCGCCGGCGATCAGCAGCTTGTGTTCGGCAAACCAGAAACTCATCGAGCCCGGCGTATGCCCGGGTGTGTGCAGCGCCACGCCACAGCCGCAGGCCAGCGCCTCGTCATCGGCGAGCCAGCGGTCGGGGGAAGGGACGGGCGTGTAGGGCACACCGAACATCTGGCACTGCATCTCCAGGTTGTCCCACAGCGGCTGGTCGTCCTTGTGCAGGTGCAAGGTCGCACCGGTCAGCTCCTTGAGCCTGCCGGAGGCCAGGAAATGATCGAAATGGGCGTGGGTATGGATGATGCTCACCAGCGTCAGGCCATGCTGTTGCAGGCGTGCGAGAATCTTCTGCTCGTCGCCACCGGGGTCGACGACGATGGCCTTCTTGCTGACCGGGTCGCCGATCAGCGTGCAGTTGCATTGCAGGGGGCCTACGGGGAAGGTTTCGCGGATCAGCGATACAGGGATATGGGTCATGGGAGTCCAGCTCCAAGCGACTTCACGCTCATTCGAATAAGGTTTGTACGCGCGCCAGCGCATCATCGATGACGGCGTCGGGAACAGACTCGATACGCCGGGCACCAGACGCCTCGAGATCCATCGTACGCAACTGGTTGCACAACACCACGCCCTGGGTTCGCGTACCTGCCCCGCTGAGCGTGACTGCAAACCCGGCATGCCGGGTGAAATCCCCACCTTGAGTAATCGGGACGACCACGGCCAGGCCCGCGGTATTGTAGGCAGCCGGCGTCAGTACAAGCACCTGGCGCATCGCACCTTGCTGCTCGCGACCGACCACAGGCTCAAGATCGACTCGCACAATATCGCCCCTGGCGAATCCCGCCCGCCTCATACCTCACGACCGACAGGACGAATGGCGTTCCACGCCGCGAGCTCATCCGGCTCAGGTGCATCGAGATCGCACTGGGCCATCAGATCCTCAAGCTTGTACTTGGGTTTTGATCGGACGGGCTTGAAAACCAGCGACCCGGTGGCGGTATCCAGGCAGAGGACGGAGCCCACGCTCAGGCGCATCTGCTTGAGAATGGTCGATGGCAGGCGAATGGCAGCACTGTTGCCCCATTGTTGAATCTTGACTTCCATAAGTATCTCCAAAGGTAGATACATAGTAGAAACCCTCCAGATGATTGCAAGTAACTTGTAGAAACAACGTGTCTACATTGTCATCTGAAGCGCTGCTTCTGAAGTCATGAAACCGAGGTCAGGAGCTATCCCACAACGCAGTGGGAAGTGACACTCAAACAGCCAGAGTCAAGGCAAATACAACCTGAACAACCCGCCACCCAGCGCACCACCGTTGGCGATTTCGATCCGCCCGCGTACGCCGTTGCGCTCGTGCAGGGCGGCGATCCTGGCGGCGAAGTACAGGCCAAGGCCGGTGCTGCCGCTCTGCTGGTCGATGCCCTGCACGTAGTCCTGCTGTCGCTCGAGCATGCGCTGTGGATAACCGGGACCATCATCGTTGACGCTGATCACCAACTGCTCGCCCTCCTCCTCGATACTGATCAGCAACGTATGCCCGGCATAGCGAATGGCGTTGGTCAGTACGTTGGCGACCACCGAGGCGACCAGTTCGCGGTCGAAGAAGCCCAGCGGGCTTTCGGTGTCGATGCGCCAGGTCGCCAGCACGTCGCGGTGGCGGATGACTTCCTGATGCGCCGCCAACTGGGCTTCGACGAAATCCTCGAGCTCGTGGTAGTCGGGGCAGATCGGCAACTGGTTGATGCCCAGCTTGTACAACCCCAGCAATTGCACCAGCATCCCGTTGAGGTGGCGGAACTCATGCTCCACCACCCCTTGTTCGCTGCCACTGCGGGCCTGTTCGGGCAAACGCGCCAGCCACTGATCGTGGGCCTGGATCAGCGCCGAGAGCGAGTTCTTCATGTCGTGCACGGTGGAGGCGATCACCGTCGAGAAATCCAGCCCCTGCTCATCCCGGCTCATGCGCCGAACACCCGCACGTGCAGCTTGCGGTAGCGGTCGAAACGGCTGTCGCTGGCGGGGATGCCAGCCACGCTGTTCAGGCAGTTGCGACATTCCTGCATAAGCGACTCCGACGGACTTTCGCCGCCGATACGCAGCAGCGCCTGGGCGGTATTGAGGGCAATGCTGATGTTCTTCGGTTGCAGCGACAGGGCCTTGCGAAACATCTCCAGGGCCTCGTTCAACTGGCCGCCCTGATAGCTGCGCACCCCTTGGCGGTTGAGGTCGACAGCCTCGGTGACGGCTCCGAGCACCGTCGGATCGTCGGTGACCTTGGCCACGCTCTGCATGACTTTCGGGTCATCCCCGTAGGTTTCCACGCACCCCTTGAGAATCGAAGTCCCGGCCGACTCCTGCCCCAGGTCCTTGAGCTGCTTGGCCACGGTCAGCGCGGCATCGACCGAGAAGAACTGATCCATCTTTTCCAGACGCTGCATGGCCTGCTCGGTGAGCTTGGCCGCGGTTTCCGCATCGCCGGCCTGCTGCAGGCTGGCAGCCTTCATCAGGCGGGCGCGAACTTGCAGGCCCTGGTCTTCGGTGTGTTCCTTGGCAACTTCGCCGAGCACGGTATTGATCTCGACCCGCGTACGCGCATCGAGGCCATTGCCGGCGTTCTTGTTCATCAGCGCCTGGACCAGGCCCAGGTTGCTCTCGGCGCTCTTGTAGCGCGAGCTCTGCCCCTGGCTCACGGCGTGCCGGTAGGCCTTGGATGCGCCTTCGTAGTCTTCGTTGTCCAGGGCCAGCTTGCCCAGCGCCGCCTGGCGCCGTACCGCCAGCGGTGACAGGCGCACGGCTTCCTCGAGCATGTGCTGGGCGCGCTTGTTGTCGCCCTTGGCCACCAGCACTTCAGCCAGCCCGTCGTAAAGCCCTGGCATGATCGGGAAGGCCTTGAGCGCCTGCTCATAGACGCCCTGGGCCTGTTCGTACTGGCCACGCTTGTGCATCAGGCTGCCCAGCGCCGCATACACCCAAGGCTGCGGGCGGCTGGCCAGAATGTTGGTGAGAAACTTTTCCAGGTCGTCGAAGCGATTGAGGTCGCGCAGTGCATCGGCCCGGTAGCGCAGGCACAACGGCGCGAAACGCGGATCCTGCTTGCACAGCTCGGCGCAGGCCGCCAGCACCTCGGCCGGGCGCCCACGGTCCAGCGCCTGGAGAATCGGCTTGAGCAAGGTCTTGCGCTGCACCAGCTTTTCCAGGCGCTGCGCCAGGCCCAGGCGGTTGAACGGCTTGGTCAGATAGGCATCCGGTTCATGCTCGATGGCGCTGAGGACAATCGACTGGCTGCTTTCGGCCGTGACCATGATGAACACGCATTCATGGCTGATGAGCTTGTCCAGCAGCAGGTCCTCGAGCACCTGCTGGCCATTCTTCTTGCCATCGCCCAGGTGGAAGTCCTGGAGGATGAAGTCGTAGCGCTTCTGCGCGCACATGCGCAGGGCCTGCTCGCCGCTGTCGGCGGTATCCACGTCGCGCACACCCAACTCGCGCAGCATGGAGCGCGTCGAGGTGCGAAAGTCGGTGAAGTCGTCGACGATCAGAAAGCTTTTTTGCCCATACTGCAGCATCAACACGACCTGTATTGAGAAGAAGTGGAAAAAGGCCTGCGGCGACTGGGCCCGGCGAATGCTGTATCGGCCGGGCGGCGGGAAAGATGAGACCGGGAAGTCAGCGCATGACGAGATAATGGCAACTAGCCATCATTTTAACTGCAAGGCGCTTTCTAGACCAGCAGGCCCAGCGACTTGGCCCGTGCCACTGCTTGCGTGCGGCGCTCCACGCCCAGCTTGCTGTTGATATGGCTGGCGTGGGTCTTGACGGTATGCAGGGAGATGAACAGGCGCTCGCTGATCTGCTGGTTGGAGCAGCCTTGCGCGATCAGTTCCAGTACCGCCAGCTCACGGCCACTGAGCGCCTCATTGTTGGCCATGCTGACAGGCTGGGTTTGTGGCAGGCGTGCCAGCAGTTCGGCCTGTGCCGGGCACGCAGGGCTTGCCGCGAGCTGCTCGCGCAACCATATCGGGCGCTCCTCCAGCAGCCGCTGGAAAGCGTGCAATGCCCCGCCACGCGCAGCCTCGAGTGCTTTGGCCAGCAACTTGCCCGCTTCCTGTTCGCGCCCCTGCGCCAGCAACAGATCAACCAACTGACACAGCGCGCTGACCGCCAGCATCATTCCACCACTGGCCTCCCCCTGTGCCACCAGTGCCCGCAGGCGCTGCTCGGCGGGCTCCGGTCGTGCCAGGGTGCGCTCCAGCAACGCTTGTTGCAGCTCGATATGCAGTGGCAGCAATGGATGAAATTCCGGTGCAGCGGCCGGTTGCTCTCCGCCGTAGGTCTGCCCCAGGCGCAGCAGCCAGGACTCGGCAAGGTCGGTGCGGCCCTGGGCCAGCCAGAGTTCGCACTTCACCAGCGTGATCATGGCCAGGTAGAAGATCGGCGGCACGTCCCAGATGTGCATCAGCCGCTCGGCCTCGGCGAGCTCCGCAAAAGCCTCGGCGAAGCGACCGTCGCGCCCCTCCAGCGAGGCGATCACGCAGTGGCCGATCAGTACGCTGATATCACGACACGCCCGCGCTTCGCTCAGCCCGGCGCGCAACCGCGCCCGCCCTTGGCCTGGTTGCAGGCGCGAGGCATACAGGTAGCCTTCGTAGAGAATCAAGCGGGCGCGCACGGCGTACAGGCGCTGCCCCGACAACCCCTGCAGACGCTGCAACCCCTGACGCACCTCGTCCAGGGCGCGCAACACCTCGCCGCGGGCGTGCAATACCCTGGCGCGATCGTAATGGGCCAGGGCCTCGAACAATGGATTGCCAACACGCTGGGCCAACTCCAGCGCCTCACGGTTCCAGCCCCGCGCCCGCCAGAAGTCACCGTCGGCAATGGCCAGGTTGGACAGCGTCGACAGGCACACCAGACGCTGGCCATAGCGCTTGCAGGGCAGGCTCTGCAGGGCCTCCTCGCAGTAGGCCAGGGTGCGCTCGCGATCGCCGCGGCCGCGCGCGATCACGCCGCTGAGCGCCAGCCACTGGGCGAGCATGGATTTCTGGGCGGTCGCCGAGGGCGCTGGGAGGAAACGGCTGAGATAGGCCGCCAGTTCTTCGGCAGCATCCAACTGGCAGGCCAGGCCCAGTGCCCAGCTGTACAGCACGATCAAGCGTGGCGTACTGATCAGCAGGCTGTCAGGCAGGTCCATCTTCCAGCGCAACAGCATGCCGACGTTCTGTTCGGCCAGCAGTTGCTCTTCGGAAAGGCTCTGCACCAGATCGGCGGCGACATCCAGAGAACCCGCACGCAAGGCTTGCTCCACTGCTTCGTCGAGCAGCCCCTGGCGCTCGAACCAGCGACAGGCACGCAGATGCAGCGCCGCCGAAGGCTCGCTGGCCTGGCGACTGCGCAGCAGGTCGGAGAACAGGTGGTGATACCGGAACCAGCGACCGTGCTCATCCAGCGGCACCAGGAACACCTGGTGAGCCTGCAGGTAACGCAGGATGGCCGCGCTGTCCTCGCGCTCGCGCAGGGCGTCGCACAGTTCGATGCAGAAGCGCTCCTGGCAGGCGGTGTCATAGAGGAAGGCCTGGACTTCTACCGGCAGGATCTCGATGACCTCTTCGAGCAGGTAATCGCGGATCAACCCTTCACCACCGTGCAGCGCCTGGGGCAAGGCATGGTCCTCGCCAGACTCGCTGGTCGCCAGTTGCCAGAAACGCAGCCCGGCGACCCAGCCGTCGCTGCGCTGGATCAGGTTGTCCAGCGCCTGACCACGCAGGCCGGTGGGCTGGCGGCCAATCACGGCGAGGGCTTCGTCGGAGGTCAGGCGCAAGTCTTGTTCGTTGAGTTCGGCCAACTGGCGCGACAGGCGTAGCCGCGCCAGATGCCAGTCGGGGCGCTGACGGCTGGTGACCAGCAATGCCAGACCCGGCGGCAAATGGTTGAGGAAGAACTGCAGGCAGCGATCGAGAACCGACCCCTGGGCAAGATGGTAGTCATCCAGCACCAGCAGCAGCGGCGTATCGCTATTCAGGTAGAGCGCCAGCTCGTCGAGCAGGCTGTCGAGCCATTCTTCGAAGGCGAATGGCTGATGGCGCTGGCGCATCTTCAGCAAGCCCATGGCCTGCCCCCCCAACGCCGGGCAGAACTGCTGCAAGCCTTCGAGCAGACGCTCGAGGAAACGACCGGGGTCGGCATCGCGCTGGCTCAGGCCCAACCAGAGGCTGCGCCAGTGGCTGGGCAACTGCTGGCAGAACTCGATGGCCAGCGAACTCTTGCCGAACCCCGCCGGTGCGTTGACCAGCAGCAGCCGCCCATCCAGACCCGCTTCGAGACGCTGGCACAAGCGCGCGCGCAGCACATGCCCGTCCGGCAGCGGTGGCCGGAAGAAACGCCCGTCCAGCAGACCCAGGGCCTGGCTGGCGACTCCATGCGTACGGGACAAATCTGTCATGGCCGACTCGTTCTGGTTGGAAGATCACGGCGGTACGGATTGTTGCGAGACTAACGGCTATTGCGGCGCATTTGAAGAAAATCGAAACGCTTGAGAGGGAAAAGACTACGACAAAAAGCAACAACACTGATGGACATCAGTGAGATCTATTGCACGGCATAGTAAAGACCGCCCCGGCAAGGGCGCAAAGGCTCAGCGAGGTTCGAGCCAGACCAGCGAGGCGAAACGCCCGCCCTGTGGGGTGCGTCGATAGGAGAAGAAACGCGGATCGCTGACCGTGCAGAAACCGCCGCCATACACGGCCGTCACGCCGCGCGCGGCCAGACGGATACGCGCCAGGGCATAGATGTCGGCGATCAGCTTGTCGGGGCGCTCGCCCGCGACGAAGGCACTGGCAGCCTCCGGATGCACGGCGGTGAAAGCATCGCGCACTTCCAGGCCCACCTCGAACGCTTGCGGGCCGATGGCAGGGCCCAGCCACACCAGCACCTGTTCAGGTGCCAGCGCCAGACGATCAAGGGTGGCCTCCAGCACGCCACCGGCCAGCCCGCGCCAGCCCGCATGGGCGGCCGCCACACGCGTGCCGGCACGATCGCAGAACAGCGCGGGCAGGCAATCGGCGGTCATCACGGTACAGGCGATACCAGGCTGGTCGGTCCAGCTGGCATCCGCTTCGGCCACCACGGCCGGATCGGCGTCGGCCACGACCAGGCCATGCACTTGCTTGAGCCAGGCCGGCTGGATAGCGAATTCATCGCCCAGGCGGCGGCGGTTCTCGGCAACCGCCGCCGGGTCGTCGCCCACGTGGTCACCCAGATTGAAGGTTTCGTAGGGCGGCAGGCTGACGCCACCCTCACGCGTGGTGACGCAAGCGCGAACCGAGGCCGGGGCCGGCCAGTCGGGGAAGATCAGCGATTGCGTCAGCTCGCTCATCCGATGAAGCTCTCGCGGTCCTGGTCGAGCAGCGACAGCAGCCACATGAAGTCGTCCGGCAAGGGCGATTTCCACTCCATGCGCTCACCGGTCGTCGGATGGTCCAGCGCCAGGAAGCGTGCGTGCAGCGCCTGACGCGGGAAATGCTTGACCGCCTCGACCATGGCCACGCTGGCCGCCGGCGGGATGCGGAAGCGACCGCCGTAGGTCTGGTCACCCACCAGCGGGAAACCGACATGGGCCATGTGCACACGAATCTGGTGGGTACGCCCGGTCTCCAGCTTGACCCGCACATGGGTGTGCGAGCGGAAGCGCTTGAGCACGCGATAGTGGCTGACCGCCGGCTTGCCGCCATCGGTGACCGCCATGCGCTGACGCATGCCGCCGTGGCGACCGATCGGTGCGTCGATCTTGCCACCGGCCGTCACCACGCCAACCACGATGCATTCATAGATGCGGCTGACCGAGCGCTTCTGCAGTTGGTCGACGAGGTTGGTCTGCGCCTGCAGCGTCTTGGCGACCACCATCAGACCGGTGGTGTCCTTGTCCAGGCGGTGGACGATGCCGGCGCGCGGCACGTTGATGATGTCCGGCACATGGTGCAGCAAGGCGTTGAGCAGGGTCCCGCTGGCATGCCCGACAGCCGGGTGGACCACCAGCCCGGCAGGCTTGTTGATCACCAGGATCTGGTCGTCTTCATAGACGATGTCCAGATCGATCTCCTCTGCCTCCCATTCACCCTGGGCCTCCTGTTCGGCCTCCAGGGCGAGAACGGAGCCGGTGTGGACGGTATCGCGCGGGCGCAGCACCGCACCATCGACGGTCAAGCGGCCTTCCTTGATCCACGAAGTCAGGCGCGAACGCGAGTACTCGTCGAACAATTGGGCGGCGACCTGGTCGAGGCGTTGGCCGCCCAGCTCGGACGGGACCTCTGCACTAAGTTGAATGATCTCGGACATGCTCGAATCGATGGGCTTACAGCCTTTGGTTTCAGCTGCGTGCTTGTGGTTAAATACGGCTTCTTTTGCCCCGGGGTTGGCCGGGGGCGCTCATCATAACAGGACGGCACCGCCCAAGACAGCGGCCGTCAAAGGACGCAAGCCGCCATGCAAGTGAAACACCTGCTGCTGATCGCCATCCTCGGGCTCACTGCTGCCTGTTCCTCGAACAAGGAAGTCATTGACGAGAACCTCAGCGAAGCCGAGTTGTACCAGCAGGCGCAGGCCGACCTGGACAACCACAGCTACACCAGTGCCGTGAACAAGCTCAAGGCCCTGGAATCGCGCTACCCGTTCGGCCGCTACGCCGACCAGGCCCAGCTCGAGCTGATCTACGCCAACTACAAGAACACCGAGCCGGAGGCCGCCAAGTCTGCTGCCGAACGCTTCATCCGCCTGCACCCGCAGCACCCGAACGTCGACTACGCCTATTATCTGAAAGGCCTGACCTCGTTCGACCAGGACCGCGGCCTGCTGGCGCGCTTCCTGCCGCTGGACATGACCAAGCGTGACCCGGGCGCGGCGCGCGACTCGTACAACGAGTTCGCCCAGCTCACCAGCCGCTTCCCCAACAGCCGCTACGCCCCGGACGCCAAGCAGCGCATGATCTACCTGCGCAACCTGCTGGCCTCCTACGAAATCCACGTCGCCGACTACTACCTGAGCCGCGAGGCTTACGTTGCCGCCGCCAACCGTGGCCGCTACGTGGTGGAGAACTTCCAGGAAACGCCATCGGTTGCCGACGGCCTGGCCGTGATGACCGAGGCCTACCAGAAAATGCACCTGGACGACCTGGCCGCCACCAGCCTGGAAACCCTCAAGCTCAACTACCCGAACCACCCGAGCCTGGTCGACGGTCAGTTCGTACCCAAGCAGAGCGAGTCCGACGGTCGCTCCTGGCTGTCCAAGGCTACCCTGGGCCTGATCGAGACCGACACCCCGCTGCCACCGGGTGAAACCCGCGCCAACCAGGACGTGGTCCGTCAGTTCAAGGACGCCCGCTCGGAAATGCCGGCCGACCTGCTGCCCAAGGACGAGAACGGCGATCCGATCCTGCCGGCTGGCCCCAAGGAAGCCGAAGAGGATCGTTCCTGGTTCAGCTACCTGACCTTCGGTCTGTTCGACTGACAGATCGCGCAACGACAGAAAGGGAGGCCCAGGCCTCCCTTTTTTCATGGCCGCGTCCTAGACTGTGGCCTCTTCATTCACGACAAGCTGGACACCATGGTTCGTCTACTCTTCTGGATCGCCCTGATCGCCGCCGCGTTCTGGCTGTGGCGTAAATTCAAGATCAGCCAGCAATCACGCCCCGAGCCACGCCTCGAAGACCCCTTGACCATGGTGCGCTGCGCCCATTGCGGCGTACACCTGCCCAACGACCGGGCACTCAAGCTCGGCAAGGACTGGTACTGCAGCCAGGCCCACCTCGAGCAGGGTCCTGGCCGACAAGGCTGATTGCCGACAACTGGCTCCCCCCAGTGCAGGAGGGGGCCAGTTTTCAGATTCCTGGGCAAGGCCCGCTTATCCCTCCCCGACCCTTTAGCTCCATTTGCGACCCCTCTCCCCCGCCACCATTGACCCTGCCCGACAAAACTCGCTAAATCCTATTTATCCGCATAAATATGAAAAATAGCGAAATGCTCAAGCCCAAACGCAAGCGCCAGAAGCTCTCGGACCTGATCGTCGAATCGGTCAAGCGCTCGATCGTCACCGAAGCCTTGCGCCCCGGTGATCGCCTGCCCACCGAACGCGAGCTGATGGAGCACTTCGAATGCTCCAAAGGGACCGCCCGCGAGGCGCTCAAGGCCCTGGAGGTCGAAGGGCTGGTCAACACCCGCACCGGCCCGACCGGCGGCGCCTATCTCGCTGAAGTGGGCACCGAGCCGGCCAGTCGCGCGTTGCGCAACTACCTGCACTTCCAGCATCTGGACGGCGAACAGGTCTACCAGTTGCGCAAGGTCATCGAGGTCGAGTTGGCAGTGGCCGTGATGGGGCAGCTCAGCGACGCCGACTATGCCGCGCTGCAGGCCAACATCGACTTCTGCAGCACCCCGGAAGACAGCGAGCAGGGCCAGCGCGAACAGCGCCTGGCGGAAATCGAGTTCCACACCTTGCTGGCACGCCGCTGCCCCAATCCGCTGCTGCGCTTCATGGCGGTGTTCCTCAACGACCTGCTGCGCGACCTGGTGGTACTGAAGAAGGCCTACCTGCCCAAGCGCCAGCAGTTCGCCGCGGCCAACATCGACTACCACAAGCAACTGCTGGTCGCCCTGCGCGCCAGCGATGAAAAGGCCGTGCGCCGGCTGATGCACGAGCACATGTGCGACGCCGAACATCACATGACCGCGCTGGAGGGCGAGGTCGAACGCAACTTCCTGCTGGAGTTCGAGCACCACCACTGATCCAGCCTGCACAGAGGCCTGCCTACAGGCCCCGCCGTACCCGCTTTGCCATTGCCACTCCTGCCTAATAACCAGAATCAAGGAGTTATCCATGCAAAGACGTACCCTGCTCAAGGCAGGTCTTGCCCTGGGTGCCCTCGGCAGTCTCCCCCTGGGAGCGCAGCGGGCATTCGCCGAAGAGCCGCTGGTCTTCTACGGGCTCAAGTCGATGTCCGGCGCCTTCGCCAGCTACGGCAAGTACGCCGACATGGGCTCGCGCCAGGCCATCGCCGAGCACCCGCAACTGCTGGGGCGGCCGCTGCAGTACAAGGTCATCGACACCGAAGGCAATGCCGGCAAGGCCGTGCGCAAGGTCCAGGAAGCCATCGGCCAGGACGGTGCGAGATTCTTCCAGGGTTGCACCCTGTCTTCCTCCGCCCTGGCCGTGTCCAAGGAAATCAACAAGGCCGGCGGCGTATTCATGACCCCGGTCGGCGCCGACGAGATCACCGGCAAGGATTGCAATCTCTCGACATTCCGCTGGTCGGTGCCCACCTACGGCGCGATTCGCGAAACCCTGGTGCCGATGATCCGCCAGCTGCCGCAAGCCAAGCGCTGGTACACCATCACCCCGCAATACGTGTTCGGCGATGCGCTGCTGGACAATGCGCGCAAGGTTTTTGCCGAGTTCGGTGTCGAGCACATCGGCAACAGCTACCACTCGCTGCAGGAACAGGAGTTCTCCGGGTACCTGACCAATGCCATCGCCGCCAAGCCCGACGTGCTGGTGCTGCTGAACTTCGGCAGCCAGTCGTCCAACGCCCTGCGCCAGGCGGTCAACTTCGGCATCAAGGAGCGGATGAAGGTGCTGCTGGTCTGGTCGGCAGGGCTCGACCAGTTCCAGGAGCTGGGCAGCGATGTGCTCGAAGGGGTCTACCTGGGCGCCCAGTACTGGCATCAGGTGGATACGCCGCTGAACAAGGCGCTGGTCGCCGCCACGCAGAAGGCCTATGGAATCAACCCCAACTATCCGCTGGCCGCCGACTACATCGGCACCAAGGTCATGCTCGACGCCATCGTCCAGGCTGGCACCTTCGACGGCGCCAGCGTCGCCAGGGCCTTGCAGGGCATGCGCTTCCAGGGCCCGACCGGCGAAGAGCTGATCCGCCCTGGCGACCACCAGGTGCTCAAGGACTACTACCTGCTGCGCGGCAAGCCCCAGGGTCAGTTGCGCGACGAGGACGACCTGGCTGAAGTCATCAGTTCGGGCCGCTCGTTCGTCGAGGTCGATCACACCGGTTGCGCCCTGGCCTGAGGCCGCGCCGCCAGTCAAACACACCTGTACAGGCAGCCGCGCCGCGCGCTGTCGAGGGCACGCTCATGCTCGAATTGTACCTGTTCCAACTGCTCAACGGCCTGGGCCTGGGGATGATCTACTTCCTCATCGCCGTAGGCCTGACGATCATTTTCGGCCTGCTGAACTTCGTCAACTTCGCCCACGGGGCGTTCTTCCTGCTCGGCGCCTACCTGTGCTACACCGCCGTGGCCCTGACCGGCAACTTCTGGCTGGCATTGCTGATTGCCCCGCTGGTCGTGGCAGCGCTGGCCTGGGCGGTGGAGCGCCTGCTGATCAAGCGCATCTACCACCTGCCGCACACCTTCCAGATCCTGGTCACCCTGGGCATCGCCCTGATCATCCAGGAAGCCTCGGTCCTGATCTGGGGGCCGGTGGGCAAGAACATCGCCGTACCGCCGGAGCTCCGTGGCGTGGTGATCCTGGGCGACTTCATCTACCCCTACTACCGCCTGTTCCTGATCGGCTTCGCCGCGCTGATCGGCCTGGCCTTGTGGCTGCTGCTCGAACGCACGCGCTTCGGTGCCCTGGTACGCGCCGGCAGTGAAAGCACCGAAACCGTGTCGCTGCTGGGCACCAACATCTTCCGCCTGTTCTCCCTGACCTTCGCCCTCGGTGTGGGCCTGGCCGGTGTCGCCGGGGTGCTGTTCGCGCCGTTGCGCGGTGCCCAGCCCTTCGTCGGCCCGGAGATCCTCGGCATCGCCTTCGTAGTGGTGGTGATCGGCGGCATGGGTTCGTTCGGCGGCGCGCTGGTCGGTGGACTGCTGGTCGGCGTGGTGCAAAGCATGATGACCAGCCTCTGGCCGCAAGGCGCCAGCCTGATGATCTACGGGGCGATGGCCGCGGTGATCCTGGTCCGTCCCTATGGCCTGTTCGGGAGAGCATGATTGATGAGCGAGAAGAATCCATTACCGGTCGGGCCGCGCACGCCGGTCCTGCTGTTGCTGGTGGTCGCCAGCCTGGTGCTGCTGCCGTTGGTGCTGCCTTCGGCCACGCTGGCCACCGAGATCCTGATCTTTGCCCTGGCGGCGCTCGCCTGCAACCTGCTGCTGGGCTACACCGGCCTGCTGTCGTTCGGCCAGGGCATTTTCTTCGGCGTGGGTGCCTATGGCGCGGCACTGCTGATGATCCATCTGAAATGGGGGCTGTTCGCCGCGCTGCTGGGCGCTGCGGTATTCGGTGCGTTGCTGGCGCTGCTGGTCGGCGCACTGGCGATCCGGCGCAAGGGCATCTACTTCGTCATGCTGACCCTGGCCTTCAGCCAGATGGCGTACTTCCTGGCCTACACCCTCAGCGGCTGGACCGGTGGCGACAACGGCCTGCTCGACGTGCCGCGGCCGAATATCGAGGTCTTCGGTCATGTACTGGTCGATCTGGCCGACCCTCGGCATTTCTATGCCTTCGTAGCCCTGCTGTTCCTGTTGATTTTCGCCTTCGCCCTGCGGGTGATCCGCTCGCCCTTCGGCAGCACCTTGCTGGCGATCCGCGAGAACGAGACCCGCGCGGCGGCGATCGGCTACGACACCCGCCACTTCAAGATCCTGGTGTTCATGCTGTCCGGCGCCATCACCGGTATCGCCGGGGCGCTTTACGCCATGCTGCTGCACTTTGCACCGCTGTCGAACATCGACCTGATGATGAGCGAGAACATCCTGATCATGACCATCATCGGCGGTACGGGCTCGCTGTTCGGCTCGCTGCTGGGGGCCGGCGCCATCGTGGTGCTGGGCGACGTGCTGTCGGAGCTGTGGCCGCGTTGGCTGATGCTGCTCGGGCTCATCCTGATCCTGGTGGTGGTGTTCATGCGTGGCGGCCTGTGGGGCGGCCTGGCCGAGCTGGGCAAGCGCCTGCGTCCGGGGCGTACGTTGTCGACCAAGACCAAGGAGACCTTGTGATGAGCGAGTTCCTGCTGGAAACCCGCAACCTGGAGCTGGCCTACGGGCCGTTCCGCGCAGTCGGTGGTGTCGACCTGAAAGTCCGCCCTGGCACCATCCACACGGTCATCGGCCCCAACGGCGCCGGCAAGACCAGCCTGTTCCACTGCCTGACCGGCGAACGCCAGGCCACCGCCGGCAGCATCCTGTTCAATGGCCGCGACATCGTCCGCAAGCCCTCCCATGGCCGCGTGGCCCTGGGCATGGCGCGCTCGTTCCAGCTCACCAGCCTGTTCCAGAACCTCTCGGTGCGCGAGAACCTGCGCCTGGCCGCCCAGGGCCGCGACGGCCTGGGCGCGCTGAACTTCTGGCGCAGCGTCGAGCACAAGCGCAGCCACTGGGACACCGCCGACCAGGTGCTCGAGCGCCTGAAACTCACCGGCCGTGCCGACACCCTTGCCGGCGAACTCTCCCATGGCCAACAGCGCGTACTGGAAGTCGGCATGTCGATCTGCGCCAGGCCAAGCCTGCTGATGCTCGACGAACCCACCTCTGGCATGGGCATCGACGACATTCCGCTGATGACCGAGCTGATCAGCGATCTGGGCCGCGACCACACCGTGCTGCTGATCGAGCACAACATGAGCATCGTCATGTCGATCAGCCAACGCATCACCGTCATGAGCCACGGCCAGATCCTGGTCGAGGGCACCCCGGAATTCGTGCGCAACGACGAACGCGTGCGCACCGCCTACCTTGGAGAGGCCGCCTGATGCTCAACGTCGACTCGATCCATTCCTACTACGACAAAAGCCACGTGCTCGAAGGCGTCTCCCTGCAGGTCGGTGCCGGCGAACTGGTGACCCTGCTGGGGCGTAACGGCGCCGGCAAGACCACCACCCTGCGCAGCATCCTCGGCATCGTGCGGCCACGCCAGGGCCAGATCAGCTTCGATGGCCAGCCTCTGGTCGGCCGCGAAATCTTCGATATCGCCCGCCGGGGCATCGCCCTGGTGCCGGAGCACCGCGGCATCTTTCGCCAGCTCAGTGTCGAGGAAAACCTGAAGATCGCCACGCGCAAGGAGAGCCGCTGGCAACTGCGTGACGTCTACGCGATGTTCCCGCGCCTGGAAGAGCGCCGCCGTAACGGCGGCTTCGCGCTGTCGGGTGGCGAGCAGCAGATGCTGGCGATCGCCCGGGCCCTGCTCAATGGCCCGCGGTTGCTGATCCTCGATGAGCCGACCGAGGGGCTGGCGCCGGTGATCGTCGACGAGTTGGTGAAGATCCTGCGGCGGATCAAGGACGAGGGCCTGTCGATCCTGCTGGTGGAGCAGAACCTGATGGTCTGCGATGCCTTGGCCGATCGTCACTACGTGCTCGAACAGGGTCGCGTGGCCTACCAGGGAACCGCCGCACAGTTTCGCGACGACCCGAGCATCAAGAACCGCTACCTGGCGCTGAGTGCCTGATTTCAGGCATTGCTCTGTATCGGCCTCTTCGCGGGCAAGCCCGCTCCCACTGGGATATCGCCACGCGCCGCCCGCGAAGAAGCCCCCTATTTGCTACAGGAGAGACGCCCCATGAACACCCGCATCGATCCCTCGCAACACCTGCTCGGCCAGGGCGCCCTGGTCAACCGCGAGCGCCTCTGGCAATCGCTGATGGACCTGGCCCGGCTCGGCGCCACGGCCAAGGGCGGCGTGTGCCGCCTGGCGCTGACCGATCTCGACCGACAGGCCCGCGACCTGTTCGTGCGCTGGTGCGAGGAGGCCGGCTGCATGGTCAGTGTCGACGCCATCGGCAACATCTTCGCCCGCCGCGCAGGACGCAACCCGGCACTGGCGCCGGTCATGACCGGCAGCCATATCGATACCCAACCCACCGGAGGCAAGTTCGACGGCTGCTACGGCGTCATGGCCGGGCTCGAAGTGGTGCGCACCCTCAATGACCTTGGCCTGCAGACCGAGGCCCCACTGGAAGTGGTGGTGTGGACCAACGAAGAAGGCTCGCGCTTCCCACCGTGCATGATGGGGTCGGGGGTGTTTGCCGGTAAGTTCGGCCTGCAGGAGACCCTCGACAAGGTCGACGAACAAGGCCTTTCGGTGGGCGCGGAGCTCCAGCGCATCGGTTACGCCGGCCCGCGGGTGCCCACCGGGCATCCGGTCGGCGCTTATTTCGAGGCGCATATCGAACAAGGGCCTGTGCTGGAGGACCAGCGCACCACCATCGGTGTGGTTCAGGGCTGCCTGGGCCAGAAATGGTTCGACCTGGTACTCACCGGCGTCGAGGCGCATGCAGGCCCGACGCCGATGCACCTGCGCAAGGATGCGCTGGTTGGCGCTGCCGAGGTGGTGGCCGCAGTCAACCGCGTGGCCCACGCCCACCAGCCACATGCCTGCGGCACCGTCGGCTGCCTGAACCTGCACCCTGGTTCGCGCAACGTGATTCCCGGCCAGGTGCAGATGACCCTCGACCTGCGCCACCTCGACCCCGCCCAACTGGATGCGATGGTCGCCGAGGTGCGCGAGGTGATCGAGGCCAGTGCCGCCCGCCATGGCCTGAGTTTCGAGCTGAGCCCCACCGCCGACTTCCCACCCTTGTACTTCGCCGAGCAGTGCGTCGATGCGGTACGCCAGGGTGCGCGCGAATTGGGCCTGAGCCACATGGACATCGTCAGTGGCGCTGGCCACGATGCGATCTTCCTCGCCGAGATGGGCCCGGCCGGGATGATCTTCGTGCCGTGCGAAGGCGGCATCAGCCACAACGAAATCGAGAACGCCGCGCCGCAGGACCTGGCAGACGGCTGCGATGTGCTGCTGCGCGCCATGGTCCAGGCCGCCAACCCGGGAGCCCATTGAGATGACAGGCAAGACCGCCATCGGTGAATTCAGTGCCACCGAGCTGCTCGAACTGTACCGACGCCGCCAGTTGTCGCCGCTCGAAGTGATCGACGACGTGCTGGCCCGCATCGACCTGCACAACCCTGCCGTCAACGCCTACTGCCATGTCGACGGTGAAGGCGCGCGCGCCGCGGCCCGCGCCAGCGAACGCCGCTGGCAGCGTGGCGAGCCGTGCGGGCGCCTGGACGGCCTGCCCGCGTCGATCAAGGACCTGACCTTGACCCGCGGCATGCCGACCCGCAAAGGCTCGCGCACCAGCTCAGGCGCCGGG
This sequence comes from Pseudomonas wayambapalatensis, assembly GCA_014268975.2. GTDB lineage: Bacteria > Pseudomonadota > Gammaproteobacteria > Pseudomonadales > Pseudomonadaceae > Aquipseudomonas > Aquipseudomonas wayambapalatensis. The sequence goes on from CP077096.1 coordinate 4,927,540, forward strand.
CCGTGGGAAGTAGATGCGCCCTTCAGCGCCTTCATGCGCGAGGCTGGCGCAGTGCTGGTGGGCAAGACCACAACGCCGGAGTTCGGCTGGAAAGGGGTCACCGACAACCCGTTGTACGGCATCACCCGCAACCCTTGGGATACCCGTCTGACCGCGGGCGGGTCGTCTGGCGGTGCGGCAGCAGCAGCGGCGCTCAACCTCGGCGTGCTGCACCAGGGCAGCGATGCCGGTGGCTCGATTCGAATCCCCTGCGCCTTCACCGGCACCTTCGGCATCAAGCCGACCTTCGGCTACGTACCGCAGTGGCCAGCCAGCGCCATGACCGTGCTGTCGCACCTGGGGCCGATGACTCGTACGGTGGATGACGCCGTGCTGATGCTCGACTGCGTGGCCCGCCCCGACCCGCGCGACGGCCTGGCCGGAGCCCCGCGCCAGTCGCCCTGGCTGGACGACTCGACCGACCTGCGCGGCCTGCGCATTGCCTACAGCGCCGACTTCGGCTACATAAAGGTCGATCCGCAGATCCAGGCCTTGGTGGCCCAAGCCGTGCAGCGCCTGGCGCGCCTGGGGGCAACGGTAGAGGAAGTCGATCCAGGCTTCAGCGACCCGCTGCAGACCTTCAATACCCTGTGGTTCGCTGGCGCGGCACGCTTGGCCAGTGGACTGAGCGAGGCACAGCGGGACTTGCTCGACCCGGGCCTGCGCGGCATCGCCGAACAGGGGGCCGGCATCAGCCTGGCCGATTACACCCAGGCCCTGGAAGCACGCGCCGAGCTGATCGCGCAGATGAACGCCTTCCACCAGCGTCATGACGTGCTGCTGTCACCGATGCTGCCGCTGGTCGCGTTCGAAGCCGGGCACAACGTGCCGCCAGGGTCGGGCATGGCGCAGTGGATGGAGTGGACGCCGTTCAGCTACCCGTTCAACCTGACCCAGCAGCCTGCGGCGTCGGTCCCCTGCGGTTTCACGCACGAGGGGTTGCCGGTGGGGCTGCAGGTGGTGGGCGCGCGCTTTGCCGATGAACAGGTGCTCAGGGTGTGCAAGGTGTACGAGCAGCATTACCCCAGTCGGCACCTGCAGGCGCCGCACCGGCACTGAAGGCTGGCAGAGTCCGCAGCGGCCTTGCGCAACGCAAGGCCGCTGCATGTTTTCAGCCCAGACGCCCGGCCGGCGCGTAGGGCGCAGGATCGATGATCGGCTCGGCCCCGGTCAGCAGGTCGGTAAACAACTGGCACGAAGCAGGCGCCAGCACCAGACCGTTGCGGTAATGCCCGCAGTTGAGCCACAACCCCGCATGCCCAGGCACCGGCCCGATGTAGGGAATGCCTTCAGGCGAGCCCGGTCGCAGCCCGGCCCAATGCCCAACGACTGGCGCGTCCTTCAATTGCGGCAACAGCTCGATCGCCGAAGCCCGCAGGCTTTGCAGCGCTGCCTCGGTCGGGGTCTTGTCGAAGCCCTCGTGCTCAAGCGTGCTGCCCACCAGGATATGCCCGTCACGCCGCGGAATCGCATAACGCCCCTTGGCCAGTACCATGCTTGGCAGGAAGTCGGCATCGCACTTGAACAGGATCATCTGCCCCTTTACCGGCTCCACCGGCAATTCCAGCCCCAGGGTGCGCAACAGCTCGCCACTCCAGGCACCGGCACTGAGCACCACTTCGTCGGCGCTCAGCACGCCTTCATTCGTCAGCACACCGGTCACACGCCCGCCTTCCTGGGCGAAACCGCTGATCTGGCAGTGCTCGCGCAGACTGACGTTGGGCAGCGCCAGCAACGCGGCTTTCAGCGACTTCACCAGGCGCGGGTTGCGCACGTTGGCCACGCCAGCCATGTAGATGGCGCGCTGGAAGCCTGGGCCGATGACTGGCACGGCGTCATAGGCCGCCGAGATATCCACGGCGCTCAAGGGACGTTGTTCGCGCGCAGCCCAGGCCAGGGCCTGGGCTTCATCGTCGAGGTCGAGCCAGTACAGACCGGTGGTGTGCACTTCAGGGTCGACACCCGTGCTGGCGAACAGGCGCTCGCCCAACTGTGGATAAAAATCCTGCGACCAATGCGCCAGGGCGGTCACCGCCGGGCTGTAGCGCCACGGATACAGCGGCGAGACGATACCACCGCCGGCCCAGGACGACTCACGGCCGACCTCGCCCTGGTCGCACACCACCACCCGGTCAACCTTTGCGGCCAGGTTGAACGCAGTCAGCAGACCGATCACCCCGCCACCGACAATCACTACGTGCTTGCTCATCTGTCGATCCAACACCTGAAGTAAAAACGCCTCACCAACAATCCGCCTCATCCAGCGCCCCGGGGTTTGCGCGCACACCGGCCTGGTCAAGCTGGTAGTCGCCACAACGATCACGCGCCATCAGCCCCTGGGCCTGACGCTCGGCCAGTAGCCGATACTGGCCGTGCTCGCGCCAGGCTCGCAGGCGGTAGAAACGGCTACCCTCGGGCAGCGGTGTCTGCCACTGCTCGCTGTCGGCATACTGGCCGGTACGGGCGTAGTGATATTCCAGACGCTGGGCGGCATCGTGCAGCAGGCCGACCACTTCGCCGCGCGCGGCACGCCGAAGCTGGTCGCTGTAGCTGGGATAGGCAACGCTCGCCAGAATGCCGGTCACGGCCACGACAAGCAACAGCTCCATAAGGCTTAGGCCACGTTGCATCTCAAGCCCCCCTGAATCGCTGGCGCCAGGCGATACGCCGGGGTGCCTGGGCCTGTCCGGGCTCGACCGCATAGATCGCCTCCAGTACCTGCCGTGCGCGGGCCTGACGGCTTACCGCAGTGATCCGGAACAGAACCACCCTTGCCCCTTCCGGCATGTGCGCAGCGCGGGTACTAACGCCCAGTTGCTGCACCAGGAAGAAACCGTGCTCGCTGGCCTGCCAAGGTGGGCGCCCATCAATCAGGTCATGGGGTGCGGGCGGTGGGGCGCACACCTGGCAGGGCGAGGGGGGCGCCAGGGCAAGCTGCAGCGCGCCCGCCAGCAGGCTCGCCTCGGCCTCTTCAAAGGCGCGCGCCGCCGCCAGCGCGCTGCCCGCCAACGCTATCTGCTGCAGCGTGTCACGCAGGGCCGAGATGGAGAACAGACCAAGCAGCAGGCTCAGCACCAGGGCCAGCAGCAAGACCATTCCGCGCTGGGCGCTCATGACGGTGGCAACCGGTTGCGCAGGGCAACGCTCAGCGCGTAGTCCCGCTCGATGCCCAGCACAGGGTCGACAAGGGTCAACTGCAGGTCCACACGCTCCCCGTCATTGCCCACGACATGGGTGGCGCGAAAAGCACGCACATTGTCGATGAGCACGGCATTCATGCCGCCGCCGCTGAGCATCAGGCTGTCGCCTTGAAAGCGGTAGGTCTGCCGCCGCAGCGGGAAAGCCAGCGTGGTGCCGCTGCCGGGCTGGCGTGCCGGATGCACTTGTGCCCAGGCGAGACAGTCGGTGAGCAGCGTCCAGTCCGGGTTTCCTCCGGCCCCTGGTACATCGGCGGTCACCAGGCTGAGCGTGGCCTCGCGGCTATTGCCGGCGCGGGATATCTGCAAGGGCTGGGCAAAGGCCTGTGCAGCAGATGGGTCGATGAACTCGAGGGTTTCGGCTGCCAGGCAACCAAACATGCCGGTCATGCGAATGTCCTGCGCCAGCCGGTGCAAGGCCAGCGACGCGTCATCCTGCATCCGCGACAACGCGCCTTGCATGTGCCAGGCCTGCTGGGCCGAGACCAGGGCCTGCCCCGCTGCGGCCAGCAGCATCAAGCCCAAGGCCAGTGCCAGCAAGGCCTCCAACAGGCCGAAGCCCTGCTGTCGGCTCATCATGGCAACACCCGGCCCTGCAGCGCGATGACCTGCGCCTCGCTGCCGCGTGGGTCGTGCCAGCGAATCTCCAGTTGCAACCACTCCCCGGTCACCACCGCCCGCCCCTCGCCGCTCTCGCCCAGCAGCGAACCGATCAGGGCACGCCAACTGTGCAGCGCCTCGGGTTCAAGGGTGCCGCTCGCCCTCACCCGCTCGAACAACAAGTGCGCCAACTGCACGGCCTGCGCATCGCGCCGCGCCCCTTCGCCGACCTGCACTGCGCGTATCTGCGATGCCGCCGCGGCGAACAGCCCGAGCGACAGCACCAGCACTGCCAACACCACTTCCAGCAAGGTCATGCCCCGCTCCCTGTGCACCATGGTTTCGCCTCCTGCGAAATTTCCCGCCAAGCATGACCGGCCTGGCTGACTGGACCTCCTGGTCCGCAGCACCGAAGCTACAGCGAAGCACTTCCAGGGAGGAATGCACGATGCGGCAACAGGGAGTAACACTGATACAAATGATGAGCGTACTGGCCATGCTCGCGCTTCTGACACAGCTCGCGGCACCGGCCTACGCCAACTTGACCGAAGACCTTCGCCAGGCCGCAGCCGCCCGTGACCTGGCGCAGAGCCTGCGAAGTGCACGTAGCCACGCCCTGCTGCAGAACCGGAGCGTTGTGGTGCAACCACTGGAGGGGGATTGGGGGAAGGGTTGGCAAACAGTGCAAGAGGGAGACCAGCAACTGCTGCGCGAGCATCGGCTGGGCCGATCCGTGAGGATCGCTGCCAACCTGGAAAAGCTGAGATTCAGTGGCCTGGGCGTCCCCCTGCGCGACAATGGCGCATTTTCCGGCGGCACCTTGCAGGTCTGCCAACGCGCGCAGGGCAACAGTCAGCATCGGGTCGTTGTCGCACCTAGCGGGCGAGTCAGCCTGCGCAGCGGGGCGAGCGAAGCACCGCGCTGCGCAGCCCCCTGATCAGATCAGCGAGCGAACCCGCAGCTCCTTTGGCATCGAGAAGGTGATGTTCTCTTCACGCCCGTCGAGCTCTTCAGCGCCCGTAGCGCCCCAGGTTTTGAGCTGCTCGATCACCCCACGCACCAGCACCTCGGGCGCAGAAGCGCCTGCGGTGATGCCGATGCGCTGTACGCCGTCGAACCAGGCACGCTGCAGGTCTTCGGCACCGTCGATCAGGTAGGCCGGGGTGCTCATGCGCTCGGCCAGCTCGCGCAGACGGTTGGAGTTGGAACTGTTCGGGCTGCCGACCACCAGTACCACATCACACTCGTCGGCCAGTTGCTTGACCGCATCCTGGCGGTTCTGGGTCGCGTAGCAGATGTCGTCCTTGCGTGGGCCGCCGATATTCGGGAAGCGTGCGCGCAGGGCATCGATGACGCGACTGGTATCGTCCATCGACAGGGTGGTCTGGGTGACGAACGCCAGGTGGTCTGGGTCGCGGACCTGCAGGGTGGCGACATCCTTCTCGTCCTCGACGAGGTAGATGGCGCCGCCATTGCTGGCGTCATACTGGCCCATGGTGCCTTCGACTTCCGGGTGCCCTTCGTGGCCGATGAGGATGGTCTCACGGCCGTCGCGGCTGTACTTGGCAACCTCGATATGCACCTTGGTCACCAACGGGCAGGTGGCATCGAACACCTTCAGGCCACGCCCGGCGGCTTCCTGGCGTACCGCCTGGGACACACCATGGGCACTGAAGATGACGATCACATCGTCCGGGACCTGATCCAGTTCTTCGACGAAGATCGCGCCACGGTTGCGCAGGTCCTCGACGACGAACTTGTTGTGCACCACTTCGTGGCGCACGTAGATCGGCGGCCCGAAAACTTCCAGGGCACGGTTGACGATTTCGATCGCCCGGTCGACACCCGCGCAGAAGCCGCGCGGGTTGGCGAGTTTGATTTGCATGCTCGGCTCCAGGCTCACAGCGCCTTCACATCGAGGATCTTGACCTCGAAGTTCAGGGTCTTGCCAGCCAGCGGATGGTTGAAGTCGATGGTCACCTGGTTGTCATCGAAGGCTTTCACCACACCCGGAAGCTCGGTGTTGGCGGCATCGTTGAAGATCACCAGCAGACCCTCGGACAGCTCCATGCCGTCGAACTGCGAACGGGGCATCACCTGCACGTTCTGCGGGTTAGGCTGACCGAAGGCGTTCTCAGGGGCGATGGTCAGCTTACGCTCGTCGCCGGCCTTGAAGCCGAACAGTGCAGTCTCGAAGCCCGGTAGCAGGTTGCCATCGCCGACCTTGAACACGGCTGGCGCCTTGTCGAAGGTGCTGTCGACGGTGTCGCCGTTTTCCAGGTGCAACGCGAAGTGCAGGGTGACTTCGGTGTTCTGGCCGATACGGGTCTCAGTCATGGACCGGCTCCTCGGTTTTCTTGCTCTTGAACATGTCCAGCGCCAGCATCACCGCACCGACGGAAATCGCGCTGTCAGCCAGGTTGAAGGCCGGGAAGTAGTGGGTGTTGCGCCAGTGGACGAGGATGAAATCGACCACATGCCCCAGCACGACGCGGTCCCACAGGTTGCCGATGGCACCGCCCAGCACCAGGGCCAGCGCGACCGCCAGCCAGGTCTCGTTGCGCCCCAGGCGCTTGAGCCAGACCACCAGCACGACACTGACCACCACGGCGATCAGGGCGAACAGCCAGCGCTGCCAGCCCGAGCTGTCGGCCAGGAAACTGAAGGCCGCGCCGGTGTTGTAGGCCAGGGTCCAGCTGAAGTAGTCGGGGATGACCACGATCTGCTGATACATGGTCAGGGCGTTATCGAAGTACAGCTTGGTGGCCTGGTCGAGGACCAGGACCACCAGGCTCAGCCAGAGCCAGGCAAGGCGCCCGAAGCGCCCCGCTGCAGGATTAGGCATAGTGGCGCACCTCACCGTTGCCGCTGATGTTGTCGACGCAGCGACCGCAGATCTCCGGGTGCTCCGGATGGCTGCCGACGTCGGCGCGGAAGTGCCAGCAACGGCCGCACTTGGCGTGGCCGGACTTGACCACTTTCAGCTTGAGGCCTTCGACTTCGGTTGTCACCGCCTCGGCCGGCGCCTGGACGAACGGCACCACGCTGGCGGCAGAGGTGATCAGCACGAAGCGCAGCTCGTCGCCCAGCTTGGCCAGGTCGGCGCTCAGGCCTTCCTCGGCGAAGAGCGTGACTTCGGCCTGCAGGTTGCCACCGATGACCTTGGCCACGCGCTGGTTCTCCAGCTCCTTGTTGACCGCTGCCTTGACCGCCATGATGCGGTCCCAGTAGGCGCGATCCAGCTCGCTGTCCTGCGGCAGCTCGCTCAGGCCCTGGTACCAGGTGTTGAGCATGACCGACTCGTTGCGCTCGCCCGGCAGGTACTGCCAGATCTCGTCAGCGGTGAAGGCCAGGATCGGCGCGATCCAGCGCACCAGCGCCTCGCTGATGTGGTACAGCGCGGTCTGGCAGGAACGGCGCGCGACGCTGTTGGCGCCGGTGGTGTACTGGCGGTCCTTGATGATGTCGAGGTAGAAGCCGCCCAGCTCCTGCACACAGAAGTTGTGCACCTTGGAGTAGACGTTCCAGAACCGGTACTCGGCGTAGTTCTCTTCCAGCTCGCGCTGCAGCAGCAGGGTGCGGTCGACCGCCCAGCGGTCCAGCGCCAGCATGTCTTCGGCCGGCAGCAGGTCACGCGCCGGGTCGAAGCCGGACAGGTTAGAGAGCAGGAAGCGCGCGGTGTTGCGGATACGCCGGTAGGCGTCGGCGCTGCGCTGCAGGATCTGCTCGGAAACGGCCATCTCGCCAGAGTAGTCGGTGGCCGAGACCCACAGGCGCAGGATGTCGGCGCCCAGGGTGTTGTTGACCTTTTCCGGCTCGATGGTGTTACCCAGCGACTTGGACATCTTGCGGCCATTCTCGTCCACGGTGAAACCGTGGGTCAGCAGCTCGCGGTACGGCGCGTGGCCGTCGATGGCGCAACCGGTCAGCAAGGAGGAGTGGAACCAGCCGCGGTGCTGGTCGGAGCCCTCCAGATACAGGTCGGCGCGCGGACCGGTGGTGTGGCCAATGTCGTGCGAGCCACGCAGCACGTGCCAGTGGGTGGTGCCGGAGTCGAACCAGACGTCGAGGGTGTCGGCGATCTTGTCGTACTGGCCGGCCTCGTCACCCAGCAGCTCCTGGGCGTCGAGCTTGAACCAGGCCTCGATACCTTCTTTCTCGACGCGCTTGGCCACTTCTTCCATCAGTTCGACGGTGCGAGGGTGCAGTTCGCCGGTCTGCTTGTCGAGGAAGAACGGGATAGGGACGCCCCAGTTGCGCTGGCGCGAGATGCACCAGTCAGGACGGTTGGCGATCATCGCGTGCAGGCGCGCCTGGCCCCAGGACGGCACGAACTTGGTGTCCTCGATGGCCTTGAGCGCGCGCTCGCGCAGGTTTTCACCGTTGTTGGGCTGCTTGTCCATGCCCACGAACCACTGTGCGGTGGCACGGTAGATCAGCGGGGTCTTGTGGCGCCAGCAGTGCATGTAGCTGTGGCTGATGGTTTCGGTGTGCAGCAGCGCACCGACTTCCTGCAGTTTCTCGACGATGGCCGGATTGGCCTTCCAGATGAACTGACCACCGAAGAACTCCAGCGATGGCGCGTACACACCGTTGCTCTGCACTGGCGTGAGGATGTCGTCGTTGACCATGCCGTAGCGCTTGCAGGTGACGAAGTCGTCCTCACCGTAGGCCGGTGCGGAGTGGACCACACCAGTACCGGCGCCCAGCTCGACGTACTCGGCCAGGTAGATGGGCGACAAGCGCTCGTAGAACGGGTGGCGGAAATTGATCAGCTCCAGCGCCTTGCCTGGCGCCGTGGCCACTACCGAGCCTTCCAGCGCATAACGCTTCAGGCACGACTCGACCAGCTCCTCGGCCAGCACCAGCAGGCGCTCGCCGGTATCGACCAGGGCGTAGTTGAAATCCGGGTGGATGTTCAGCGCCTGGTTGGCCGGGATGGTCCAGGGGGTGGTGGTCCAGATCACGATCGCGGCAGGCTTGGCCAGCGAAGCCAGGCCGAAGGCGGCGGCCAGTTTGTCCTGGTCGGCGATCGGGAAGGCCACATCGATGGTCTGGGATTTCTTGTCGGCATATTCGACCTCGGCCTCGGCCAGGGCCGAACCGCAATCGAAGCACCAGTTCACCGGCTTGAGGCCCTTGAACACGAAGCCCTGCTTGACCATCTCGGCCAGGGCGCGGATCTCGCCAGCTTCGTTGGCGAAGTCCATGGTCTTGTAGGGGTTATCCCAGTCACCCAGCACACCCAGGCGGATGAATTCGCTCTTCTGCCCTTCGATCTGCTCGGCGGCATAGGTGCGGCACAGCTCGCGGGTCTGGTCGGGCGTCAGGTGCTTGCCATGGGTGACCTCGACCTTGTGCTCGATCGGCAGGCCATGGCAGTCCCAGCCCGGTACATAGGGCGCGTCGAAGCCCGACAGGGTCTTGGAGCGGACGATCATGTCCTTGAGAATCTTGTTCAGCGCGTGACCGATGTGGATTTTGCCGTTGGCATAGGGCGGGCCGTCGTGCAGGACGAACTTCGGACGATCCTTGCCAATCTCGCGCAACTTCCGGTACAGGCCAATGCTGTCCCAGCGCTGCAGGATCTGCGGTTCGCGCTGAGGCAGGCCGGCCTTCATGGGGAAGGCGGTGTCCGGAAGGTTAAGCGTGGCTTTGTAGTCGGTCATTTCAGGCTCTTGGTTAGCGGTTGAGCGTGCCAGTGGGCACGCGCGGCGGCGATGTCCGCGTCGATCGCCGACTTCAGCGCCTCCAGGGAGGCGAATCGCTGCTCCTCGCGCAGCTTGTGGTGGAACTCCACTGTCAGACGCCGGCCATAGAGGTCGCCGGTGTAGTCCAGGAGGTGGATTTCCAGGTGGGGACGCCCATCACCCTTGACGGTGGGACGAACCCCGATGTTGCCGACACCCGGCCAGGGCGTGCCGTCGATCTCGATGCTGGTCAGGTAGACCCCGGACAGCGGTACGCGACGGCGCTTGAGCTGGATGTTGGCGGTGGGCGTGCCGAGCTGACGGGCCAGTTTCTGGCCGTGCAACACGCGCCCGGTAATACGATACGGACGGCCCAGCAAGTGCTCGGCCAGCTCGAAGTCGGCTTCGGCCAAAGCCTTGCGCACTTCGGTGCTGCTGACGCGCAGGCCGTCCTGGATCACGGTGTTGGCCGCCTCGACGGTGAACCCGTACTGCTGGCCGGCCTCGACCAGGAAATCGAAGTCACCTGCGCGATCACAACCGAAGCGGAAGTCGTCACCGACCTCCAGGTGCCGCACGCCCAGGCCGTCCACCAGCACCGCCTTGACGAACTGATCGGCACTGAGCTTGCTCAGGCGCTGGTTGAAGGCCAGGCACAGCACCCGGTCGATGCCTTCGCCGGCCAGCAGCTCGACCTTGTCGCGCAGACGCGCCAACCGGGCCGGCGCGGTGTCCGGGGCGAAGTACTCACGTGGCTGCGGCTCGAAGATTACCACGCAGGTGGGCAGGCCCAGCTCCTGGCCGCGCTCACGCAAGCGCGCCAGGATGGCCTGGTGGCCCCGGTGAACCCCGTCGAAGTTGCCAATGGTGGCGACACAGCCCCGGTGCTCGGGGCGCAGGTTGTGAAGACCTCGAACCAGCTGCATAACGCGCTTCTTGCTCATAAAGTGGCCGATTATAACCACACCGGGGCGCTGGTGACAGGCAGCAGTGCCACTGTGGGCCATGGAATGCGAAAAACCGACGCCTGACCCTGTCCGCGCCCTAGTGAAGTGCCTTGCGAACGAAATGCCGGGGCCTGAAACCACACAGGAAAAGGCAACCAAAGTAAGTCACCACGCCCGCGCCAATCAATGCGCCCAGACGCAGGAAGCGCTCGAGCATGCCGCCCTGCGCCCATGGCGGCATGAAGTGCATGCCCAACAGCAGCACAACGGACATCAGCCCAACTGCCAGTACCAGCTTGAGCAGGAACATCGCCCAGCCCGCCTGGGGCTGGAACAGGCCCTGGCTGCGCAGTTTCCAGAACAGCAACCCGGCGTTGAGGCAGGCTCCCAGGCTGATGGCCAGGGCCAGACCGGCGTGCTGCAGCGGACCGATCAGGGCGAGGTTGAACAATTGCGTGCAGACCAGGGTGAAGATGGCGATCTTGACTGGCGTACGGATGTTCTGTTGCGCATAGAAGCCAGGCGCCAGAACCTTGACCAGGATGATCGCCAGCAGCCCCACCGAATAGGCGATCAGCGCGCGCTGGGTCATGGCCGCATCGGTGGCGGTGAACTTGCCGTACTGGAACAGCGCCACGGTCAGTGGTTCGGCAAGGATCGCCAGGGCCAGCGTGCAGGGCAGCACCAGCAGGAAGCACAGGCGCAGGCCCCAGTCGAGGATTCGCGAATACTCTTCGCGGTCCTTGTTGGCGTAGGTCTTGGCCAGCGTGGGCAGGAGGATGGTGCCCAGCGCCACGCCCAATACACCGGAGGGCAGCTCCATCAGGCGGTCGGCGTAGTACATCCAGGATACAGAGCCGGCCACCAGGAAGGACGCGAAGATGGTGTTGATGATCAGCGAAATCTGGCTCACCGACACCCCGAGGATCGCCGGCAGCATCTGCTTGAGCACGCGCCATACCCCGGTATCCCGCAGGTTCAGCCGTGGCAGCACGAGCATGCCGATCTTCTTCAAGGCTGGCAGCTGGTACAGCAACTGCGCCAGGCCGCCCGCCAGAACGCCCCAGGCCAGGGCCATGATCGGCGGATCGAAGTACGGGGTGAGGAATACGGCGAAGGCGATCATCGCCACGTTCAGCAGCGTTGGCGTGAAGGCAGGTACAGAGAAGCGATTCCAGGTATTGAGGATCGCCCCGACGAGCGACGACAGGGATATCAGCAATATATAAGGAAATGTCACCCTCAACAGTGCGGTGGTGAGTTCGTATTTCTCGGCACTGTCGACAAAACCGGGGGCTGTGACCCACACCACCCAGGGCGCGGCGAGTATGCCCAGGGCAGTGACCAGAGCCAGGACCAGCGTGAGCAGGCCACTGACATAGGCGATGAAAGTGCGCGTGGCCTCCTCGCCCTGCTGGGTCTTGTACTCGGCAAGGATGGGCACGAAAGCCTGGGAAAACGCGCCCTCGGCGAAGATACGCCGCAGCAGGTTGGGCAGTTTGAAGGCAATGAAGAAGGCGTCGGTGGCGATGCCGGCACCGAAGACCCGCGCCAGAATGGTGTCGCGCACGAAGCCCAGCACCCGCGAAATCATGGTGATAGAGCTGACTGCAGCCAGGGATTTGAGCAGGTTCATCGAAAAGTTTTACGCCTGGGACTTGAGAGCGCTGCCAGTTGGCGCCCGAGTGTGCGATAATCCCGCTTCTTTGCAGGGGTGCCAAAAACTCCCGAGTTTACAGGTCGTTGCGTAGAAAGGAATCTCTCCTTACGCGCGCACATGCCACTCGGCAGATCCTTGCAACTGGCCTTGACATCCGTCCGACTCATCGGCATGATTCGCGGCCTTATTTGTTTGCTATTTACCCAAAAGTCTTTCGAGGAGCTCGACGGTGGCCAACACACCTTCCGCCAAGAAACGTGCAAAACAGGCTGAGAAGCGTCGCAGCCACAACGCCAGCCTGCGTTCCATGGTCCGTACCTACATCAAGAACGTAGTCAAGGCCATCGACGCTAAAGACGCCGAAAAAGCGCAAGCTGCCTACACTCTGGCTGTACCTGTAATCGACCGTATGGCCGATAAAGGTATCATCCACAAGAATAAAGCTGCTCGCCACAAAGGCCGTCTGAATGGCCACATCAAGGCACTGAAAGAAGCTGCAGCTGCCTAAGCGACGCGCTTTAACAAAAACCGACCTCAGGGTCGGTTTTTTGTTGCCTGCGATTTATGTGGCCAGCGTCAGGCTACCCAATGAAACCGGGCCGCGATAAGCGGCCCGACTTCATTGCTACTTGCCCACCGGGATCTTCGGCGCCCACTGCAGCCAGGCATCATCCGGCTTGTCGAACAAAGCGAAGGTCTGCTGCGGCCGTGCGGGATTGCCCATCTGCTCGCCATCCGGCGTGGCGAAGGCGATCCCTCCATCGATGAGGGTTTCCAGCGATTCGGTCCTCACTGTAGCCCCCTTGAACAGTCCCCAGTCAAAGCCGAAGCCACTGCTGTTCCAGAAACGACTGCCGCCACGCACCAAGGCAGCATAACGCGGCTCGATCAGGATATGGATCAACACCCGATCCGCACTCTGCCCCAGCTCGTAGCCCGTGACCTTGCCAACCTGCACTTCACGATAGGTGACTGGCACACCCGGCTTTATCGATCCACGACGCGAGGCACTCAACGTCAGCGGTAGCCCGACTTCCTGACCAACCACCTCCGGCGCTTCGGGCAAGGCGATGAAGTCCCGCTGCGGGCCCTGACTCTTCAGTGCCGGCTGTACCTCCAGGTACTGGCCGCCGATCAGGGTGTCGAGGTTCTCTGTGCGCACCAGCCCGAATGCCGGCTTCACCACCCAGAATTGCGTGCCTGCCCGGGCAATACGGTCCGCGGCATCGGTGATCCGCGCTCGCAGCAGCACCGCCTGCAGGTCGGAGGTCAGGTCGACGCTTTCAATGCTGCCTACATCCAGGCCACGGAAGCGAATCGGCGTACCGGGCTTGAGGCCATCGGCACGGTCTACACGGATGGTCACCAGAGTGCCGGCGCGGTTGGCCGCCTCCTCGTTCTCCAGCAGGCGGAAGCGCGGAATGTGTCGCTTGAGCGGTACATTCTGCTGTGGTGTATCGAAGGCGATGCCGCCGGCCATCAGGGTCTGCAACGACTCACTCTTGATCTTGATACCCGACAGGCCGCCGGTGAGGGTGATGCCGCTGGCATTCCAGAAGCGCGTCGAGCCGTTCACCAGGCCGGCATACTCTTTCTCGATATGCACACCAATCAGGATACGCTTGCTGTTGCGAGCGAACTGATAGCTCTGCACGCTACCGACTTTGACCTGGCGATAGGTTACCGGGCTACCGACCTCGAGCGAGCCGAGCGTGTCAGCGAACAGCACCAGGTGCAGGCCCGGTGCCTTGAGATCGAGCGGTGGCGCCTTGGCCCGAGCCTCGAACTCACGCTGCGGTCGCGCACCTTTCTCACCCGGTCGGATGGCGATGTAGTTACCCTTTACCAGTGCCTCAAGGCCGGTGATGCCCGCCAATGAAATGGACGGCTTGACCACCCAGAACTGGGTGCCCTCCACCAGGTAGTCCTCAGCCAGCGGGTCCAGCGTGAGCTCAGCCATGGCGCCGTCTAGACCATCATCGATCTTCAACGTCTTCATGGAACCCACCTGGATACCCTTGTACATCACCGGAGTACGCCCAGCCTGCAGGCCTTCGTAATCGGTCAGGTGCACCTTGATGCGGATACCGGCCTGAGCCGCCTCGAAGTCCTCATAGAGACGGAACGGCAGGCTCGGATCGGTGGGCGGGCTGTCCTTGCGATGCTCTGGGGTGGCGAAGGCGATGCCGCCCGCCACGATGCTCGAAAGCGACTCGCTGCGCACCTTGACGCCTGACAGGTTGGCATCGATGCTGATGCCGCTGGCATTCCAGAAACGCGTGTGCTTGCGTACCAGGCTTGCGTATTCAGGCTCGATGAACAGCTTGATCTCGACCGTTCCATGATCGTCTGCCAGGCGATAGCTTTTTACCTTGCCCACCTGGATCTGCTTGTAGAACACCGGGCTCTCACGATTGAGCGAGCCCAGGCGCTCGGCCTTGAGCGTCAGGTGCAGGCCAGGCTCCCGGTCAGAAAGCGGTGGCGCCTCGGCCAGCGCGGTGAAGCGGCGTGTCGGCTCGCCCTGCCCCGGATCAACGGCGATGTAATTGCCGGAAACCAGTGTCTCCAATCCGGAGATCCCGGCCAGGCTGACACTCGGCTTGACCAGCCAGAAGCGCGTGCCTTTATTCATGTGCGGCTCCGCCGCCTTGTTCATCTCGATGGTGGCGATCACACCCGTGTTGCTGCCCTCGGCATCCAGCACCAGGCTGGTAACCTTGCCCACCGACATGCCTTTGTAGATCACCTCGGTCTTGTTGGCGACGATACCCTCGCCGGTCTCGAAACGTACCTGGATCTCCACGCCAGCGTCACGATAGGCCTGCCAGGCAAGCCACCCCCCGATCATCAGGGCAATCAGCGGCAGAATCCAGATGGCCGACCAGTTCGAGGCTGGGCGTGTTTTGGCCGTTGGCAAGTCACTCATGGTCGTCGTCCGACTCCGTGTTATCCCAGATCAGTCGGGGATCGAAAGTTAAAGCAGCAAGCATCGTCAGGATCACCACACTGGCAAAGGCGACGGCGCCCAGGTTGGCTTCGACACTGGCGATACGACCGAAATTCACCACCGCCACCAGAATGGCGATGACGAAGATGTCGAGCATCGACCAGCGACCGATGAATTCGATAAAGCGGTACATCAGTATCCGCTGCCGAGCCGAGAGCGGCTGATGACGCTGCACCGAGTAAAGCAGCAGGCCAATGCCCACCAGCTTGAACGTCGGCACCAGGATACTGGCGATGAAAACCACCGCAGCAATGGGCAGCATGCCATGCTTCATCAGGGTGATGACCCCGGACATGATGGTGTCCGGACTGCCCTTGCCCAATGTACTGACCGTCATGATCGGCAACAGGTTGGCCGGGATGTACAAGATCATCGCAGTGACGAGCAGCGCCCAGGTGCGCACGATACTGTTGGGGCGACGCGCATGCACGATGGCACCGCAGCGAGTGCAGGTCTGCGAGTCGCTGCCCGGCTCCTGGCGATTGAGCTCATGACATTCATTGCAGACCAGGATACCGGCATCAATCGCCCGCATGGGTGTCCTCCCCGGAAAGCGCTACCCATATCTGATGCGGCGACATCACCACCTCCAGCCACACCTGCACCAGCAACAGGCTGATAAAGCAGAACAAACCCAGCCCGACGGTCAGCTGCGCCAGGTCGACCAGCTTGACGATCGCTACCAGCACGCCCATGAAGTACACCTCGAGCATCCCCCACTCCCGAAGGTGATGATAGATGCGATAGAACAGCAGGCCATGACCACGACCGATATTCAGGCGAATGCTCAGCAGTACCAGGAGTTGGCACAGCAGCTTGAGCAACGGAATAGCCATGCTGCAGAGAAACACCACCACGGCGATGCCACGCATTTGTGAGTTGTACAGGCCCAGCACACCGCTCCACACCGTGTCGTCAGAGGTCTGACCGAGCAGGTGCAGTTGCATGATCGGCAGGAAGTTGGCCGGAATGTAGAGAAACAACGCCGTCAGCACCAGGGCCAAGCTGCGATTGACGACATTGTGGCGGTGGGCGTAGAGCTCATAGCCGCAGCGCGGGCACTGCGCCTTTTCGTCATGCTGCAGCACGGGCTTGCGCAGCAGCAGGTCGCACTCGTGGCAAGCCACGAGCTCTTCCAACGGCAGGCGTGCCAGCGCTTCGGGATCGACAGGGTTGGGCATAGGGGGATCTGCTGGGAATCTCGGCTCTATTCTAGTGTTCCGACCCGAAATGTGGGAGATGGTGCTCTGCAAAGGACGTTACGATTGGTGTCCAGCAAGCTGCTGCAGGTGCGATTTAGTAAACGCCAGAAAGACAAAACCCCTACCTGCTCGCGCAGATAGGGGTTTTGCGAAATGAATCTTGACGATGACCTACTCTCACATGGGGAAACCCCACACTACCATCGGCGATGCATCGTTTCACTGCTGAGTTCGGGATGGGATCAGGTGGTTCCAATGCTCTATGGTCGTCAAGAAATTCGGTTGCCAGTGCGTCTTTGCAGACACGCCAGCCAATTCGGATATGTGATCTTTGTGAGTCGCTTCGAACTTTCGGTTCGTTTCGTCTTCACCACCACAATCTGCACAGCAAATTGCTTGGGTGTTATATGGTCAAGCCTCACGGGCAATTAGTATTGGTTAGCTCAACGCCTCACAGCGCTTACACACCCAACCTATCAACGTCGTAGTCTTCGACGGCCCTTCAGGGGATTCAAGATCCCAGTGAGATCTCATCTTGAGGCAAGTTTCCCGCTTAGATGCTTTCAGCGGTTATCTCTTCCGAACATAGCTACCCGGCAATGCCACTGGCGTGACAACCGGAACACCAGAGGTTCGTCCACTCCGGTCCTCTCGTACTAGGAGCAGCCCCTCTCAAATCTCAAACGTCCACGGCAGATAGGGACCGAACTGTCTCACGACGTTCTAAACCCAGCTCGCGTACCACTTTAAATGGCGAACAGCCATACCCTTGGGACCGGCTTCAGCCCCAGGATGTGATGAGCCGACATCGAGGTGCCAAACACCGCCGTCGATATGAACTCTTGGGCGGTATCAGCCTGTTATCCCCGGAGTACCTTTTATCCGTTGAGCGATGGCCCTTCCATACAGAACCACCGGATCACTAAGACCTACTTTCGTACCTGCTCGACGTGTGTGTCTCGCAGTCAAGCGCGCTTTTGCCTTTATACTCTACGACCGATTTCCGACCGGTCTGAGCGCACCTTCGTACTCCTCCGTTACTCTTTGGGAGGAGACCGCCCCAGTCAAACTACCCACCATACACTGTCCTCGATCCGGATCACGGACCTGAGTTAGAAC
>CP077096.1:4950000-5251862 GCA_014268975.2 Pseudomonas wayambapalatensis
GTCGAGCCCGAGGATGAAGACCATATAGGCCGTCATGTGCAGGACAATATAGGCAAAACACCACAATCCCAGCTGTCGTCGCGCGACGATCCAGCCACCCCACCCCGTCAGGCGCTGCAGAGGGCTCATACCCAGCGTTACCAGCAGGAATACCAGGGCACCAAGCCCCAGCCTGTCTACCAGAATTTTCCCTGGATCCGGCCCGAGCAGGTTCATGGCCGCCTCATACAACCACCAGGCCGGGAACAGACAGCCAATGATGAAGATCGCCAAGCGAAACCAGGGATAACGCATCAGTAGTTCTTCCGCAGGTCGAGACCGCTATAAAGAGATGCAACCTCGTCCTCATAGCCATTGAACATCTGGGTGGTACGAACATTGGGGCTGAACAGGCCGCTGGGCAGCCGCCGCTCACGCGCCTGGCTCCAACGCGGGTGATCGACCTGCGGATTGACGTTGGCATAGAAGCCATACTCGCTCGGCGCCAGCCCCTGCCAGGTGGTCTGCGGCTGCTCGGCCACCAGACTGATACGCACGATCGACTTGATGCTCTTGAACCCATACTTCCACGGCACTACCACACGCAGCGGCGCACCGTTCTGATTGGGCAACTCGCGCCCATACATGCCCACCGCCAGGATAGCCAGCGGATTCATCGCCTCATCCAGGCGCAATCCTTCCACGTAGGGCCAGTCGATCAGCGCAAAGCCCGAGCGCTGACCCGGCATGCTCTTGGGATCCTGCAGCGTTTCGAAACGAACATAACGAGCCTTCGAAGTCGGCTCGACCTGCTTGAGTACCTCAGACAGCGGAAAGCCCAGCCAGGGAATGACCATCGACCAGGCCTCGACGCAACGCAGCCGGTAGATACGCTCCTCAAGCTGCAGGGGCTTGACGAAGTCTTCCAGCGCGTAGCGCCCGGGCTTGCCCACCTCGCCATCGACCACCACGCTCCAGGGCTCGGTCTTGAGACTGCCGGCATTGGCCGCCGGATCCCCCTTGTCGGGCCCGAACTCGTAGAAGTTGTTGTAGTGGGTAGCATCCTTGAATGGCGTGATTGCCTCATCCTTGACCGTCACGGCTTGCCAGCGCGTCGCACCGAGCTTGTCCTTGAACCAGCCAGGCGTCGAACCCGCCTCCACGTCGGCATAGCGCGAAGGTTCGGCGGCCTGGCCGAGCACAGGCAAAGCGCCCAACGCAAACCCGGCTAGAGAGGCACCCAATACAGAGCGGCGAGAGAAATAGACACTTTCAGGGGTAACGTCCGATTCGTTGCAATCGGACGACTTGGGAAGCTTGATGAGCATGGCGGCTCCACAGCACTGGTGGCGGATGTACCAGTAAGACTATGGAGCCGGAGAGTTATTCCAGCATTAAATCTTTTTTCAGACTTTGCGACGACGACCGCGCAGCAAGTACTGCACTGGGCCTGAAACCGCATAGCCGAGGAAGATCAGCAGCAGAATCCGTGGTGGATCGCTGAACACCACGGCGAACACCAGCACCACGGCCAGAATCGCAACAAAGGGTACGCGCCCCTTGAGATCCAGCTCCTTGAAGCTGTTGTACTTGATGTTGCTGACCATCAGCATGCCTGCAGCAGCCACCAGCAGCGCCACCAGGAACGACAGTTTTGAACCCTGGATACCGTAATCGCTGAAGGCCCACACGGTACCGGCGACCACACCTGCCGCGGCCGGGCTGGCCAGACCGATGAAGTAGCGCTTGTCGGCGGTGCCGACCTGAGTGTTGAAACGCGCCAGACGCAACGCGGCACCGGCCACATAGATGAAGGCGACCATCCAGCCGACCTTGCCCATGTCGCCCAGCGCCCAGCCAAAGGCCAGTAACGCAGGCGCCACACCGAAGGCAACCATGTCCGACAACGAGTCGTACTCGGCACCGAAGGCGCTTTGCGTGTTGGTCATCCGCGCCACACGGCCATCGAGGCTGTCCAGGACCATGGCGACGAAGATGGCGATCGCAGCGAAGGCGAAGTACTTGCTCGCCTCGCGCGGATCACCCGCGCTCAGGGCGCTCTGCGCGCTGATGGAGTTGATGATCGAGTAGAAACCGGCGAACAGGTTAGCGGTGGTGAAGAGGTTGGGCAGCAGGTAGATACCGCGATGCCGGACCTTGCGCCCTTCGGCGTCGTGACCTTCCTCAACATGCTCATCGACAGGTAGCAGGCTTTCGGCGTCGGAGGGCTTGTTCGGCTCTTCGGGACGTTCGCTCATGAAATGCACCTTGCAACTGGGTGGAATAAGTTCGACAGAGGCCGGCGAAACAGGTTCTAACGGCAGGCCTCTGGTCGCTTTATACCAGAAGCTGACTGCCTAAACGAAAAAACGCGGCCGAAGCCGCGTTTTTAATCTATCGAGGCAAGACTCAGTTCTTGGTCTTGTCGACGATCTTGTTGGCCGAGATCCACGGCATCATCGAGCGCAGTTGCTCGCCGATGATTTCGATGCCGTGGGCGGCGTTGTTACGACGCTTGGCGGTCATCGAAGGATAGTTGGTAGCACCTTCGCTGATGAACATCTTCGCGTATTCGCCGTCCTGGATGCGCTTCAGAGCGTTGCGCATGGCCTTGCGGGATTCTTCGTTGATGACCTCAGGACCGGTCACGTACTCACCGTACTCGGCGTTGTTGGAGATCGAGTAGTTCATGTTGGCGATGCCGCCTTCGTACATGAGGTCAACGATCAGCTTCAGCTCGTGCAGGCACTCGAAGTAGGCCATTTCAGGCGCGTAGCCTGCTTCGACCAGAGTTTCGAAGCCAGCCTTGACCAGCTCTACGGTACCGCCGCACAGAACGGCCTGCTCGCCGAACAGGTCGGTTTCGGTCTCGTCCTTGAAGGTGGTTTCGATGATGCCGGTACGGCCACCGCCGACGCCAGCAGCGTACGACAGTGCGACGTTCTTGGCGTTGCCCGAAGCGTCCTGGTAGACCGCGATCAGGTCAGGAATGCCGCCACCCTTGACGAACTCGGAGCGCACGGTGTGGCCCGGAGCCTTCGGCGCGATCATGATCACGTCGAGGTCGCCGCGCGGAACGACCTGGTTGTAGTGGATCGAGAAGCCGTGGGAGAAGGCCAGGGTGGCGCCTTTCTTGATGTTCGGCTCGATCTCGGTCTTGTACAGGGTGCCCTGGAATTCGTCCGGGGTCAGGATCATGACAAGGTCGGCAGCAGCGACGGCGGTAGCGACGTCAGCGACTTTCAGGCCATGGGCTTCTGCCTTGGCAACGGTGGCCGAACCTTTACGCAGACCGACGGTAACGTCTACACCGGAGTCTTTCAGGTTGCACGCCTGGGCGTGACCCTGGGAGCCGTAACCGATGATGGCGACTTTCTTGCCCTGGATGATGGAGAGGTCGCAGTCTTTGTCGTAGAACACTTTCATGGAAATACCCCTGGTTATATCTCGGCCCCGCAGGACCTTCGCTAATTAGTGAAGTTAGATGCTGAGTACTTTGTCGCCACGGGCAATGCCGGTGACGCCGCTGCGCACGGTTTCGAGAATCGAAGCGGTGCCGATCGCCTGGATGAAGCTGTCCAGCTTATCGCTGGTGCCGCTCAGTTGCACGGTATACACACTGGCGGTGACATCGACGATCTGCCCACGGAAAATATCCGTGGTGCGCTTGATTTCGGCGCGCTGGGCGCCGGTAGCCTTGACCTTTACCAGCATCAGTTCGCGCTCGATATGGGCGCTCTCCGACAGGTCGACCAGCTTGACCACTTCTACCAGCTTGTTCAGGTTCTTAGTGATCTGCTCGATCACTTCGTCATGACCCACGGTGGTGAGGGTGAGGCGCGACAGGGTCGGGTCCTCGGTTGGTGCAACCGTCAGGCTTTCGATGTTGTAGTTGCGCTGGGAGAACAGACCGACCACGCGCGACAAGGCACCAGGTTCGTTTTCCAGCAGCAGGGAAATGATGTGCCGCATATCAGGTACGCTCCGTCTTGCTCAGCCACATGTCACGCATCGAGCCGTCCTTGATCTGCATCGGGTAGACGTGCTCGGTCCGGTCGACCGCGATGTCGATGAACACCAGGCGGTCCTTCATCGCAAAGGCCTCTTCCAGTTTCGGCTTGAGGTCTTTGAGGCTGGTGATGCGGATACCCACATGGCCATAGGCCTCGGCCAGCTTGATGAAGTCAGGCAGCGACTCGACGTACGAGTGCGAGTGACGACCGTTGTAGGACATGTCCTGCCATTGGCGAACCATGCCCAGCACCCCGTTGTTCAGGTTGACGATCTTCACCGGCAGGCCGTACTGCATGCAGGTGGACAGCTCCTGAATGTTCATCTGGATGCTGCCTTCGCCAGTGACACAAGCCACGTCCTGGTCCGGGAAATTGAGCTTGACGCCCATGGCTGCCGGGAAACCGAAGCCCATGGTGCCCAGGCCGCCGGAGTTGATCCAGCGATTGGGTTTGTTGAAGCGGTAGTACTGCGCCGCGAACATCTGGTGCTGACCTACGTCGGAGGTGACGAAGGCGTCGCCGTTGGTCACTTCGCACAAGGTCTCGATGACCTGCTGAGGCTTGATGACACTGCCGTCGCCCTTGTCGTAAGGGAACAGGCCGCGGTCACCGCGCCACTCATCGATCTGCTTCCACCAGGTATCGAGGGCCGCCTTTTCAGGCTTCTCGCCGATTTCCCTGAAGATGGCCAGCATCTCGCTGAGCACGCTCTCGACCGGCCCCACGATCGGCACGTCGGCCTTGATCATCTTCGAGATCGACGCAGGGTCGATGTCGATGTGGATGATCTTGGCGTTCGGGCAGAACTTGGCCGGGCCGTTGACCACACGGTCGTCGAAGCGCGCGCCAACAGCAAGGATCACGTCGGCATTGTGCATCGCCAGGTTGGCGGTGTAGCTGCCGTGCATGCCCAGCATGCCGAGGAACTGGCGATCGGTACCTGGGAAGCCGCCCAACCCCATCAGGGTGTTGGTGACCGGCAGGTTCAAGGACTTGGCGATTTCGGTCAGGGCTTCGGAGCCACCACCGAGAATCACGCCGCCGCCGGAGTAGACGATCGGACGCTTGGCGGCCAGGAGCATCTCGGCGGCCTTGCGGATCTGGCCGGAGTGGCCACGGACCGCAGGGCTGTAGGAGCGCAGCTTGACCTTTTTCGGGTAGACGTACTCGAACTTCTCGGCCGGGTTGGTCATGTCTTTTGGAATGTCGACCACGACTGGACCTGGGCGACCGGATTGCGCCAGGTAGAACGCTTTTTTCAGAACTTCCGGGATCTCGGTCGGGTTCTTGATCATGAAGCTGTGCTTCACGATCGGCCGGGAGATCCCGATCATGTCGGTTTCCTGGAAGGCATCGGTGCCGACCATGGTGCTGGGCACCTGGCCAGACAGGATGACCATCGGGATGGAATCCATGTAGGCGGTGGCGATACCGGTAATGGCGTTGGTCGCACCGGGACCGGAGGTCACCAGGACCACGCCAGCCTTGCCGGTGGCACGGGCATAACCGTCTGCCATGTGCGTGGCAGCCTGCTCATGACGAACCAGGATGTGCTGGACTTCCGGTTCCTTGAACAGGGCATCGTAAACATGAAGGAGAGCACCACCAGGGTACCCGTAAATGTGCTTAACGCCTTCGTCACGCAAGAAGCGGACGACCATCTCAGCGCCAGATAAAAGCTCCACGTTGTTCACCTCTAAAACGCCAGAATACCGCCCCATCCGGGCGGGTCTTAATAGGTTTACTGCCAAGCAGAGCATGAGCGAACGTCAGCACTGACTGAGCAAGTATTGGGAGCGCCCCAGAGTGTTGCGGGGTTTTCCCACCCAGCGCGAGGTAACGCGTTGCGGGGTGTAGCGAGTCGGCGCGGGTGTGCGCCTCATGATCTGCCTAGCGGGTCTGCTTCTGGCAGTCCCCCTACAGCGGAAACTGGATTCTTCTGATTCGCCGCCCTCAAGTCAAGAAAAATTATTGCCAATTTTTCCCTGAGATGAATTCCTACCACCACGAAAAACGATGCCAGCAGCAGGAAAGCAAAGATTTCCATAAAAAAGGGCCACAATCTGCGGCCCTTGAAGGAAAAAGAGAAGAAATCAGGCTCAAGCAGCGATCAATTGATCGAATGCTGCCAGCAGGCGCCGCAGTTCGCGGCTTTCTTCCGGACGGTCGGTGAATACCGTCTCGGCCATGACCAGGATCCCCGATGCATTAGGCAAAGGGTGACCATGCTCAAGAATAAGCTTCATGCGCGGTAGGAAAATCCACTGCAGCCACTGTTCGAACGAAAGCGTATCGACCGCGAACGGCACGGTGCTGGCCAGGGCGCTTGCGCTGGGTGGCTCATGGTCCCACCAGCCACGGACCTGAAGCTCGCGCTCGATCAGCAGCAGGTGGTCGGCAATATCGAGAATGCGCTGTTCCATCACGACGCGGTCCGCGCCTTCTGCCGTGCCAGGGCGGCACCGGCACTGTCACCCTGTTTCTCGCGAGCCTGGGCGATGATGTTCCACAGTTCGGCCTGCAGATCAGGACGACCGTTGGCATACGTCAGTGCCCGGCGGGCGAGTTGCTCGGATTGTGCAGCATCCCCTTGCGACAGACGCACCTGAGCCAGGCGGAACAGCACCTGCGGCTCACGCGGTGCGATGCGCTGGGCGCGCTCCAGGCTGGACGAAGCACCGTTGAGGTCGCCACTGCCCTGCTGCTGCTGGGCGGTGGTCAGCAATGCCAGGACTGGACCGTCCAGTTGCTCATCGGCGGACAACCCGCCGCCGTTGCTGCGTGGGATACCGGTAGGCGCACGCGTGGCAGCGGCCGGCGCACTGTTCATCGACGCGATGTCGAAAGGTTCATCACCTGCCGGATTGGGGTTGGTGGTGATCGGGCCGCTGCTGACCGGCCCTGGGGTGATCGGCCCGGTGCTCAGCGGTGCAGAACCGGTTTGCGCCGGGAAGGTCTGGATCGGCGATGCACCCGCGCCCTGCGGGATCATCACCGTGACCCCGGAATCTTCA
The DNA here is from genome assembly GCA_014268975.2 of Pseudomonas wayambapalatensis. GTDB lineage: Bacteria > Pseudomonadota > Gammaproteobacteria > Pseudomonadales > Pseudomonadaceae > Aquipseudomonas > Aquipseudomonas wayambapalatensis. Next base: position 4,957,007 of record CP077096.1, read on the forward strand.
GGCAGGGACTGGGCCTGGGACGTACCATTGCTGCCGGAGTAGACCGGCGCGCCACGGTTGGCCGTGACACGCTCGCTGTTCGAGACCCGTGTACTCGAATCGACCACCGGAATGGCGCCACGCGGGACGCTGGCGCAGCCGTGCAGCACGGCCAGCGCCGTCAAGGCAGGAAACCACCACTTGTTCACTTCACACCCTCTTCAATACAGGCCGCTCAATTCATCCAGCCCTTGACCCAGTCCATGACCGACTCGGCAGGATTCTGCTCGCCACCGCAGGCAGTACCGGCAGGCGGTTCGCTCCCACGAATATACGGCATCTGCACCGCTCCCGGACAGCTACCGTCGGAGCCCTGGGCGCTGTGCGGATCGATCCAGGCCTTCACCACGTTATCCGGCTGCGGCATGTCCAGCGGCAGCGGGTCAGCCTTGCGCATGAAGCTGGTCCAGACCTGCAATGCACCGGTAGCACCGGTGAATGGGGTTTTGCCGTTGTCGTCGCGGCCGAGCCAGACCACTGCCAGCAGGTCCTGGCTGAAGCCTGAGAACCAACTGTCGCGCGAGTCGTTGCTGGTACCGGTCTTGCCCGCCAACGTCAGATTGTTCGGCAGCACGTTGTACACCGAGCGACCTGTACCCTCGCGCATCACCCGCTGCATGGCGTTCTGCACCAGGTAGATCGCACCCGGGTCGAAGGTCTGCTGGATCTGGAACGGGTAGCGCTTGAGCGGCTCGCCTTCGGCGGTCAGCACGCTGCGAATCCCGCGCATCGGTGTATTGAAGCCGCCATTGGCGATGGTCTGGTACATGGTCGCGACCTGCATCGGCGACATGCCGCCAGCGCCCAGCAGCATCGACGGGAACGCCGGCCAGTCGACCTTGACACCCAGCCGGCCGATGGTCTTGATGACATTGGGCACGCCCACCTCAAGGCCCAGCTTGGCGGTGGACAGGTTGTAGGAGTTGGCCAGCCCCTGATACAGGTAGATAGTGCCGTGGGAGCGCCGGTCGTAGTTCTGCGGGCGCCATACCTGGCCATCGGCGCCCTTGACCGAAAACGGTTCGTCCTGCACCCAACTGGTCAGGGTGTACTTGCTCGGCTGCTCCAGCGCCGTCAGGTAGACCGCCGGCTTGACCAGCGAACCGATCGGCCTGACCGCGTCGATGGCGCGGTTGAAGCCGGCGAAGCCCGACTGACGGCTGCCGATCAGCGCCTGCACTTCGCCGGTTTCCGGGTTGGTCACCACCATCGCCGACTCGACCTCGTCGGCGCCCTTGCGGCCGGCCAGGCGCTTGAAGGTTTCACTCATCGCGGTTTCGGCCTTCATCTGCAGGATCGGGTCGAAACTGGTGAAGATGCGCAAGCCTTCTTCGGTCAGGTCTTCGTCGCGATAGTCCTGGCGTAGTTGGCGCTTGACCAGGTCGAGGAAGGCCGGGAAGGAGCTGTCGGCCAGGCTGCCGCGCTTGGTCACGCCCAGTGGCATCTTCTTCGCCGCATCGACCACTTCCTGGCTGGCCACGCCCTGCTCAGCGAGCAGGTCGAGCACCAGGTTGCGCCGTTGCAGAGCGCGCTCAGGGTAGCGGCGCGGGTTGTAGTAGGACGGTCCCTTGACCATGCCCACCAGCAGGGCAATCTGGTGCAGCTTGAGCTCCGACAGCGGCTGGCTGAAGAAGAACTGGCTGGCCAGGCCGAAACCATGCACCGCGCGCTGGCCGTCCTGACCGACGAAGACTTCGTTCAGATAGGCTTCGAGAATCTCGCGCTTGTCGTAGTGCATTTCCAGCAGCACGGCCATCATCGCTTCGGTCAGCTTGCGGCTGAGGCTGCGTTCGTTGGTCAGGAAGAAATTCTTCACCAACTGTTGCGTGAGCGTACTGCCGCCCTGGCGCATGGCCCCGGACGAGGTGTTGACCCACACTGCCCGCGCGATCGACTTGGGCGAAACACCGAAGTGGCTGTAGAAATCGCGGTCTTCGGTGGCGATCAAGGTCTCCAGCAGGTATGGCGGCACCTGGTCGATGTTGATCAGGATGCGGTCTTCGAGATTCTTCGGGTAGATACCACCGATCATCAGCGGCTCCAGGCGAACCACGTCGAGCTTGCCACCGTTGGCCCCCGCCAGCCCGGCGACATAGTCGCCGGAGAAGCGTACACGCACGAACTGCGCAGGCTCCATGCCCTCGTAGAACTGGAAGCCGCGGGTATTCAGATCGACATTGCCACCGTTGACCGAGGCCTCGCCCGGACCATTGGCCGTTGCCTCGCGACGGTAGCCCAGGGCATCGAGCTCGGTGAGGAAATCATCCTTGCTCAGCTTCTGGCCGACGAACAGCTCCAGCGGCCGGGCATACACCTTGGCCGGGATGGTCCAGCGCTTGCCAGAGAACTTTTCCTGGACGACGGCATCGAGGTAGACCGCAAAGCCGGCGATCACCACCAGACCGACCAGACTGAGCTTGAGTGCCCAGCCCAGCCAGGCGCGGGAGCGGCTGGGCGGACGTTTCTTGGGGGTTCGGGAATTTCGGGTACGAGTCATGGCGGCGGATTATACGCACTTTGCAAAGGCAGGGGACGCCCTCAGGCGGTAGGCAGGGGCGGCTCCATTGACCATAATGTCGCCTCCGAATTCCCTTACCCCGGAAGGATCTCCGTGAGCCAAGCCCTGATCAGCGCGCTGCAGAACCCCGCCCTCTACCCCCACGCCGTAGAAGGCTTCCAGCTCATCGAGACACACATCTCCTGGGTTCTGCTCACTGGCGAATATGCCTACAAGATAAAGAAACCGATGAATTTCGGTTTCCTCGATTTCACTGGCCTGGACCAGCGCCGGCATTTCTGTAACGAAGAATTGCGCCTGAACCAGCGCCTGACCGAGGGCCTGTACCTGGAAGTGCTGCCGATCACCGGCAGTGCCGAAGCACCGCAGCTCGGCGGCGAAGGTGAGCCGATCGAGTTCGCCCTGAAGATGCGTCAGTTCCCCCAAGGCCAGATGCTCAGCACCCTGCAAGCCAACGGTGAGCTGAATGCCGGCCACATTGACCAGATGGCCCGACAGATCGCCGAGTTCCACCTGCAAGCGCCGAAAGTGCCAGTCGAGCACGCGCTGGGCACCCCGGAAGCGGTAATGGCGCCGGTGGAGCAGAATTTCGAGCAGATCCGCCCATTCCTCACCGACAAGGCCGACCTGCAGCAACTGGATAACCTGCAAGCCTGGGCCCAGGACAGCTTCAAGCGCCTGCATGGCCTGCTCGAGGCGCGCAAGGCCAATGGCTTCATCCGCGAATGCCACGGCGATATCCACCTGGGCAACGCCACCCTGATCGACGGCAAGGTGGTGATCTTCGACTGCATCGAGTTCAACGAGCCGTTCCGCCTGACCGATGTGTACGCCGATACCGCATTCCTGGCCATGGACCTGGAAGACCGCGGCCTCAAGTGCCTGGCCCGGCGCTTCGTCAGCCAGTACCTGGAACTGACCGGCGACTACGAAGGCCTGGAACTGCTGAATTTCTACAAGGCCTACCGCGCCCTGGTACGCGCCAAGGTTGCCCTGTTCAGCCTGTCGCCCGATGCCGACGGCGTGCAGCGCGCCACGACCCTGCGCACCTATCGCAACTACGCCAACCTGGCAGAGAGCTACAGCGCCATCCCCTCGCGCCTGCTGGCCATCACCCATGGCGTGTCCGCCGTCGGCAAGAGCCATGTGGCGATGCGCCTGGTCGAGTCGCTGGGGGCAATCCGCGTACGTTCGGATGTCGAGCGCAAGCGGCTGTACGGCGAGCAGCAGGCGCAGAACTCCGGCCAACTGCAAGCGGGCATCTATGGCCAAGACGCAAGCACTGCCACCTACAAGCGCCTGAACGAGCTGGCAGCGACCATCCTGCGCGCCGGTTTCCCTGTCGTGCTCGATGCCACCTATCTCAAGCGCGAGCAGCGCAAGGCCGCAGCGGAAGTGGCCAACAGCACTGGTGTCCCCTTCCTGATCCTCGACTGCCAGGCGCCCGAAGCGGTCATCATCAGCTGGCTGGAGCAGCGTCAGACAGAAAATGTCGATCCGTCCGACGCCACCCTGGAAGTGGTAAAGGCCCAGCAAGCCAACCGCGACCCACTGGACGAAGAGGAGGCCGCGCATGGCAAGCGCGTCGACACCCATGAAAGCGCCAGCATGGACCAACTCATCGAGCAGATCCGCCAGCGCCTGCCCGGTCTCTGACCTGCAAGGCGTGAACCAGTCCACAGTTCGCGCCTGATCTTCGGCGCCACCTCGGTGATGGCATTACAATATCATCACACCCCTGAGGAGGCGCCGTCATGAACCAGCCCCGGCAGTTGGACAACGCCCTGTACACCCTGGTGCGCGATGAACAGATCGCCACCTTCAACCGCGAGAAGCCAGTCGACGGCGCCATTGATTTTCGCGGTGGTGACTTCCGGGGCCTTGACCTGCGCAACCTCGATGTACGCGGCATCGATTTCACCGACGCCTACTTTCATGCTGCCGACCTGCGTGGGCTGGATCTGCGCGAAACGGGCATGGAAGGCGCCAGCATCTCCCACGCACAGATCTCCGGGACCTATTTCCCGGGCGACCTGAGCGCTGACGAAATCCTCATGTCCCTGAAGTTCGGTACGCGCATGCGTTATCGTCCGAAAGGCTAAGCCTGACATTTCTGGACACAGCATCCCGTCGCCCGCACATGGCAAAAGGCCGCGTATTCGCCCAGCCCCGCTACACTCCTCTCTGACCTGCTCGCGATTTATCCACAGACCCGTTCGGCCATCGCAAGGAGGCTCGATGAACGATGAGTTGCAGCATCTGAAGAATCTAGGCAAGACCTCTGCGCAATGGTTGCATGCCGCTGGTATCCACAGCGCTTCGGATTTGCGCCGCCTGGGCGCGGTCGGGGCTTACCAGGCCGTGAGGACGCGGGGCTTCCGCGCTTCGAAAGTGTTGTTGTACGCCATCGAGGGCGCACTGCTGGATATGCACTGGAACGATCTGCCCGCCGAACGCAAGCAGGCACTGAACCAGCAACTGGATGCCAAGACCCCGCCGCAAAAAAAAGCAGAATAATCGAAGAAAGGGTATTGACCACTAAATGAGAATCGTTATGATTATCACAACTGGTCGCGAGACTGGTTGGATAAACTGAAAGCCCCTGGTTCGGACTCTCAGATTATCTCCTCATCAGGCTAATCACGGTTATTGACCCGGCAATTTGCCGGGTCTTTTTTTGCCTGCAAATCGGGAAGCTGCCCGTGGTAACTACCCACCGCGCAAATGGGCACAGTAATCCTGCTCAGGCAGCGCCGCGGTGTACCACACATAGTCCGCCATTCCTGCCTCGACCTTCTGCCCGACTTCGGCCAGCAGCAGCACGCGGGTTTCGCCCTGCGCCTGCAGATCAGCCAGATGCAGCGGCACACCCAGGTCCTTGCGCGCGTGATAGGCGCCGGCCAGCAAAAGTGCAGGCTGCGGTGCCGCCAGCAGGCGCTCGGCCATATGTCGGTCCCTTTGCTGCTGGATGACCAACATGGCTGGCAACTGGCTTTCCGGCAGCAACCCACAATGGCCCTCACGCACCTGCTCGAGCAAGGCAGCCTTTACCTGCGGTGCATTCGACCGCACGCCAGTCAGGACGGGCTGTCGGCGATAGGCATCACGCATTGCTTCGGGGCTCAGGTCGCCAGCCAGCAAAACCCCAGGGCCTTTCAGGGCTTCAAGCACGATCGGCGCGTACATCTGCCAATCCCAACCCTTCTGCCAGTCCAGCGCTGTGGCCAAGTCGCTCGGTAGCTGCGCCTGACGCTGCACCTTGTCGATCAGGGGCTGCTGCGCAGGCTGGAGCATCTCCAGCACCACGCTGCCTTGTGGCCTGACGGCCTGCAAGGCCTGCAGCAGCCAACGCTGCAGCGCATGGTGATCGGGGTTATCGTGTTTTTCACCGACCAGTATTCGCGGCACATCGCTCAGCGCCCGAATCAGCTCATCGGGCGTCAGGACACGGCCACTGGGCAACGCCTGTATCTGGCCGAGCGTCGGCTCGTTCAACCCTTGGCTGCTCTGCCAGGCCGGCAACGCTGGCAGCGCAGGCCGATGCACCTGGCAACCCGCCATGGTCAAGAACACCCCCATCGACAGGCCGAACAGCAAGGGATAGCGCATCGAAGGCTCCTAGCGGGTGATGATCAGCGGATGGCCGCGCTCCGGATGGGCCTGCACCAGCACATCGATACCGAATACTGCCTTGAGCGCCTGTGGCGTCAGCACCCGGGCCGGTGTGTCGAGCGCGTGGCTGCGACCCTGTTCCAGCAGCAGAATAGCGTCACAGTAGCGCGCGGCAAGGTTCAGGTCGTGCAGGATCACCAGCACCGCTGCGCCGCGGTCGGCAAAACTGCGCACCGCCTGCAACGTGGTGTGCTGGTGCAGCGGATCGAGGGCCGAGGTCGGCTCATCGAGCAGCAACGTCGCCCCCTCCTCTCCTGGCCACAGTTGCGCCAGCACCCGGGCCAGATGAACACGCTGACGCTCGCCGCCGGACAGCGCGAGGTAACTGCGTTCGACCAGGTGCCAGGCATCGGCCGCCTTCAGCGCCGCCTCGACGATCTCCCGGTCGCGCTGCTGGCCACTGCCGTGGGGCAAACGGCCCAGGCCCACCACCTCTTCGACACTGAAGGCAAAGCCCAGGCTGGACACCTGCGGCAACACTGCCAGGCGTCGCGCACGCTCCTGCCCCGGCCAGTGCGCCAGCGCTCGCCCCTGCAGCAGGACGTGCCCCTGGCTCGGCGCCAGTTCGCCACACAATGCCCCCAGCAAGCTGCTCTTGCCCGCCCCGTTGGGGCCGAGCACGCCCAGCACCTGCCCAGGCCGCAGGTGCAGGTCGATACCGTGCAGCACCTCGGTGCTGCCGCGCTTGAGCGACAAGCCTTTGACTTCGAGCATCAGCGCCCCCTCCTGACCAGCAGGAACAGGAAGAACGGAGCGCCAATGAAGGCCGTCACGATCCCGATCGGCAGCTCCGCCGGCGCCAACGCCAAGCGAGCCACCAGATCAGCGAACAGCAGCAGGGTTCCCCCCGCCAGCAATGACGCGGGCAACAACACGCGATGATCAGGCCCCGCAACCAGACGCACCAAGTGCGGAACCACCAGACCAATGAAGCCGATCAGGCCCGCAGCCGCCACTGCTGCGCCGACACCCAGGGCAGTGCAGAACACCAGTTCACGCTTGAGCCCTTCTACATCGATACCCAGGTGACGCGCCTCCGACTCGCCCAGCAACAACGCGTTCAGCGCCTGCGCCCGGCGCGGCAGCCACAAGGTTACCCCCAGCGCCACCAGCAACAGTGGCCACAGGCGCTCATAGCTGGCGCCGTTGAGGCTGCCCAGGTTCCAGAACGTCAGAGTGCGCAAGGTGGCGTCGTCGGCCAGGTAGGTGAACAGCCCGACCGCCGAGCCGCCGAGGGCGGTCATGGCGATACCGGCCAGCAGCATGGTGGCCACGTCGGTCTGACCATTGCGCCGCCCCAGGCGATAGACCAATGCCGTAACACCAAGCCCGCCGATGAAGGCACAGAGCGACAGCAGATAGGGTGCGAACCACTCCGGTATGCCACCAAGCCAGGCGCCGCCGACGATGGCCACTGCAGCGCCGAGCGCCGCGCCGCTGGCAACCCCGACCAGGCCAGGATCGGCCAACGGGTTACGAAACAGCCCCTGCATGGCCACACCGGACAGCGCCAGCACCGCACCGACGGCCAGCCCCAGGAGCGTGCGCGGCAGGCGGATCTGCCCAAGAATCAGCTCAGCCTGCTCAAGCCCCGTCCGGTCGATGGGCATCCCCAGCAGCCGCAATCCGGCGCGCAGGATATCGGTCAGCGGCAAGCTGACCGGCCCCAGCGCCAACGACAGCCACACCGCCAGCAGGCACAGGAATGTCAGGCAGATGAACAGCGTACGCGGCTGGACCCGCTGCTTCATTGGTTGAGGCTGGCCTTGGCTGCGGGATAGAAAGCGCCGGCCAGCTCATGCAAGGTGGCCGGCAGCCGCGGGCCGAGGCCACCGACCAACAGCGTCGGATCGAGTGACACCAGGCGCTTGTCGCGTACCGCACGCGAAGCGGCCAGCGCCGGATTTTCCTTGAGCAGCGCCTTGAGCGCCTGCTCGCCGTCCAGTGCTCGGTCGGAAAACACCACCACGTCCGGATCCAGCGCGGCCAGCGCTTCGACAGAGAAGTTCTTGTACCCCTGGTGATCCGCCAGGTTGCGCGCCCCAGCCTGACGCAACAGCCAGTCGCCCGAGGTGCCCTTCCCCGCGATCAATGGCTTGGCACCGGCATGACCGACCAGCAGCAACACACCTGGAGCCTTCTGACCGGCCTGGGCCTGCTTGATCTTTGCGTGCAGCGCATCGAGCTGCTGGTGGTAGCGAGTGCTCAGCTCACTGGCTTTTTGCTGCGCACCGAGCAGCTCGCCCAGGTGCTTGAGGTTCTGGTCCACTGCCGCCAGGTCGGCCTCACTGGAGAACAGCTCGACACGCACCCCGGCCCCGCGTACCTGCGCCAGCACCGGTGGCGGCCCCATTTCCTCGGTGCCGACCAGCACATCCGGGCGCAGGCTGAGGATACCCTCGGCTGACAGTTGACGCTGGTAGCCGATGCTCGGCAGTGCCTTGAGCGACTGCGGGTGCTGGCTGGTGGTATCGACGCCGACCAACCGCGCCTCGCCGCCCAGGGCACTGATCCATTCGCTCAGTGCCCCACCGGCGCTGACCCAGCGCTGCGGCAGGTCGGCGGCCAGCAACGGGGAGGAAAGGACAAGACCGGCGCACAAGGCGATCAGGGCAACAGGACGGCGCATCATCGGGTTCCTTTGCAGAAGGCGGCCAGACACCTTGTGGCACCTGACGGAACTGCGCACCATGGACGGGCTGGCGCAGTGGATGCGGGCAATTTGATAATTATTCGCATTGAAGCGTCAAGCCACCATTGGTTTCAAGAGTCTTATCTGCAATGCATTTCCTCTGCTCCTCCCAAGCCCTCGCCGAAGGCTGCAGCCGCGCCTTCAGCGTAGCTGGTGAAACGCTGTTCGGCGTGCGCCGCCAGGGCCGGGTGTACCTGTACCGCAACCATTGCCCGCATCGCGGCATCACGCTGAACTGGGCACCGGACAGCTTTCTCGATGACAGCGCCAGCCTGATTCATTGCGCCCATCATGGCGCGCTGTTCCTGATCGAATCCGGCGAATGCGTGTCGGGCCCCTGCGAGGGCGAGTCGTTGCAGGCCCTGGACTGCCACGAAGACAGCCAGGGCATCTGGCTCAAGGGTTGAGCAATACCGGCAGGCGGCGATCGATGACGATCTGCTCGGCATCAAGGCGCGCACCATAGGCCAGCACCTCGACACCATCGGCCACCGCATCGCGCAGTGCCTGGGCATAACCAGGGTCGATCTCTTCGGCCGGGCGTACCGCCTCGATGCCGGTGAGGTTGACGCAATACAGCTGCACGGCGCGAACACCCTGGCGGGCCAATGCAGCGAGCTCGCGCAGATGCTTGGCGCCGCGTTGGGTCACCGCGTCAGGGAAGGCCGCCACCGCGGTGTCGGGATAGCCCAGGGTCACGCTCTTGACCTCGACATAGGCCGGGCCCTCGGCGAACTCCAGGCGAAAATCCACGCGACTGCGCTCATCGCCATAGGCCACTTCACGCTTGAGCGCGGCGAACCCGGCCAGCTCGGTGATCACGCCAGCGCGCAGGGCTTCCTCGACCAGGGCATTGGCCCTGCCGGTATTGACGCAGGCCAGGCGACCCTGAGGCGTTTCACTGATCTCCCAGGTGCCCGCCAGCTTGCGCTTGGGATCGTTGGAACGACTGAACCAGACCTGCCCGCCGTCGCGCATGCAATTGAGCATGGAGCCGGTATTCGGGCAATGGATGGTCATCTGTTCGCCATTGGCCAGCTCGATGTCGGCCAGGAAGCGTTTGTAGCGGCGCAGCAGACGCGCTCGCTCGAGTTCGGGAAGGAAACGCATCAGGGTTGCCAGCTCCGCAGGCCACGGGCAATGCGCTGCACCGCCTCTTCCAGGCGCGGCAGGCTCTGGGTGTAGGCGAAGCGCACGTGATGCCCGGCCTGGTGGCGGCCGAAGTCCAGCCCGGGCGTGAAGGCCAGATGCTCGGTTTCCAGGAAATGTCGACAGAAAGCGAAGGCATCGCCGCCGAAAGCACTGATGTCGGCGTATAGATAGAAGGCGCCCTGCGGCTCCACGGCAATGCCGAAACCGAGCTCGCGCAAGGCGGGCAGCAGGTAGTCGCGACGCCGGGCGAACTCGGCGCGGCGTTCCTCGAAGATGGCCAGAGTGCCGGGCTCGAAGCACGCCAGCGCAGCATGCTGGGCCATGCTCGGCGCACTGATGTAGAGGTTCTGCGCCAGCTTTTCCAGGTCGGCCACGGCCGAAGGCGGTGCGACCAGCCAGCCGAGACGCCAGCCGGTCATTCCGAAATACTTGGAAAAACTATTCAGGACGAAGGCGTCATCGTCCACCTCCAGCACGCTCGGCGCATCCATACCGTAGGTCAGTCCGTGATAGATCTCGTCCACCACCAGATGCCCATGATGCTCACGGGTGGCCCGGGACAGGCTGGCCAGGGCCTCGCGGTCGAGCACGGTGCCGGTCGGGTTGGCGGGCGAAGCCACCAGCGCACCGACGGTATCCTTGTCCCAGTGCCGGTCGACCAGGTCGGCGGTGAGCTGGTAATTCACCTCCGGCCCTACTGGCACCAACTGCGCGCCGCCTTCGACCAGGCGCAGGAAATGGCGGTTGCACGGGTAGCCTGGGTCGGCCAGCAGCCAGTGCTTGCCCGGATCCACCAGCAGGCTGCTGGCCAGCAGCAGCGCGCCGGAACCGCCAGGCGTCACAAGGATGCGCTCGGGATCCACCGACAGGCCATAACGCTGGCCGTAGAAACCTGCGATCGCCTCGCGCAACGCAGGCAGGCCACGGGCGGCAGTGTAGCGGGTATGCCCTGCAGCGAGCGCGGCCTGCCCGGCTTCGACGATCGGCGCGGCCGTGGTGAAGTCCGGCTCGCCGATCTCCAGGTGGATCACGTCATGGCCTGCCGCCTGCAGCTCGTTGGCACGCGCCAGCAGCGCCATGACATGGAAGGGTTCGATGGCGCGGCTGCGCGCACTGTAGGAGTGGGCCATGACCTTCTCTCAATTGGGTCTAAACTGGTGATTCTACTGTCGAGAAACACCGAACGGGCGACGCAGGTTGCTGTCAATACCTCGGATCGGGCGGGGTAGCGCACCCCCGATCTATCTGGTAAGTTCGGCGGCTCGCAGTCGCAGGGCCGGCGGTCGCCGGAGATGGAGCATCCTGCGCATTGGATCAGATGAGTGAGAGGCGGTCTATTCATGTCCACCGTAGAAAAGCAAAAAACCAATCAGACCATGTACGGTGTCGAGCCCTATAAGGAAACCAAGGGTGAAGAGTACATGGGCGAACCCATGCGCAAGCACTTCACCAAGCTGTTGGGTGCATGGAAGCTCGAGCTGATGACCAGTGTCGATCAGACCGTGACCCATATGAAGGACGAAGCCGCCAACTTCCCGGACCCTGCGGACCGCGCGAGCCAGGAAGAAGAGTTCGCCTTGGAGCTGCGTAACCGCGACCGTGAACGCAAGCTGATCAAGAAGATCGACAAGACCTTGCAGAAGATCCAGGACGAAGAATACGGCTGGTGCGACTCCTGCGGCATCGAGATTGGCCTGCGCCGACTGGAAGCCCGTCCCACCGCAGACCTGTGCTTCGACTGCAAGGAAATTGCCGAGAAAAAGGAAAAGACAGTCGGCAAGGGCTGATCCTTCTTCCCTCCGAACGGGGCGCATCGAGCGCCCCGTTTCATTTATATGCCCAGCACATCCATGAACGACTCCCGCTATATCGGGCGATTCGCCCCCACCCCCAGTGGCTTCCTGCATTTCGGCTCGCTGGTCGCCGCCCTCGCCTCCTGGCTCGATGCCCGCGCCGTCGACGGGCGCTGGCTGCTGCGCATGGAGGACACCGATCCGCCCCGGGAAATGCCCGGCGCCCGTGACGCCATCCTGCAGACCCTCGAACGCTACGGCCTGGAGTGGGATGGCGAAGTGGTGTTCCAGAGTCAGCGTCATGAGGCCTACGCCACGGTGGTCGATCGCCTGTTCAGCATGGGCCTGGCCTACGCCTGTACCTGCTCGCGCAAACAACTGGAAGGATATGGCGGCATCTACCCCGGTTTCTGCCGCAACGCTGGCCATGCCCGCGAAAATGCCGCCATCCGCATTCGGGTGCCCGAACTGCTCTACCGCTTCAACGACCGTGTGCAGGGGGAATTCCAGCAGCACCTTGGACGCGAGGTGGGGGATTTCGTCATCCAGCGCCGCGACGGGCTGTATGCCTATCAACTGGCAGTGGTGCTGGACGATTCCTGGCAAGGCGTGACCGACATCGTGCGCGGCGCCGACCTGCTCGACAACACCCCGCGCCAGCTGTACCTGCAGGAACTGCTGGGGTTCTCGCAGCCGCGCTACCTGCACATTCCGTTGATCGTGCAGCCGGATGGGCACAAGCTGGGCAAATCGTACCGTTCACCACCGCTGCAGGCGGACCAGGCCACGCCGCTGCTGTTGCGGGCGTTACGAGCCCTGGGGCAGGCGAGTGATCCGGCGCTGGAAGGTGCCAGTCCGGCCGAGGTGTTGGCGGTGGCGCGCAGGCAGTGGAAACCTGGGGCGATTGCACGGCAGTTGACGGTGCCGGAGGCGGATCTGCGCTGACGCGGCCGGCCCTCTCGCGGGGCAAGCTGCGCACATTCAAAACCCCAACGAATTCAAACCCTTGGCGAACACCCCAGAATCCCGCTAGCATCGCCCCAGCCATTTGCGCCAATAATAAGAAGCTCAAACCCGCAGCGCCCTGCCATCGAGGCCCGCATGTATATCTATCGCTTGGTCCTGCTTCTGGTCGTGGGGATCTATCTGTTCTCCCCGGCCATCATGGACTGGTGGATCGAACCGACCGGAGCCTGGTACCGCCCGTATCTGCTCTGGCTGATCCTGATCGTCGTCACCTTCATCCTGCAGAGCCAACGAGATGCCGATGAGCTTTAGCCTGACCCAGATGATCCTGATCAGCGCCGCCTACCTGCTGGTGCTGTTCGGCGTGGCCTGGGTCAGCGAACGCGGGTTGATCCCGCGCTCGGTCATCCGCCACCCCCTGACCTACACCCTGTCGCTGGGCGTCTATGCCAGTGCCTGGGCGTTCTATGGTTCGGTAGGCCTGGCCTACCAGTACGGCTATGGCTTCCTCGCCTGTTACCTGGGTGTGTCCGGGGCCTTCCTGCTGGCGCCGGTGCTGCTCTACCCGATTCTCAAGATCACCCGCACCTACCAGCTCTCCTCCCTCGCCGACCTACTGGCGTTCCGTTTCCGTAGCACCTGGGCCGGGGCACTGACCACGGTGATCATGCTGATCGGCGTATTGCCGTTGCTGGCCCTGCAGATCCAGGCGGTGGCCGACTCCATCAGCATCCTGACCGGCGAGCCGGTCAAGGCGCGCGTGGCCTTCGCCTTCTGCGTGCTGATCATCCTCTTCACCATTTTCTTCGGCTCACGCCATATCGCCACCCGCGAGAAGCACGAAGGCCTTGTGTTCGCCATCGCCTTCGAGTCGGTGATCAAGCTGCTGGCCCTGGGCGGCATCGGCCTGTACGCCTTGTACGGGGTGTTCGGCGGCCCGCACGAACTGGAAGTCTGGCTGCTGCAGAACCAGACGGCACTGGCCGCACTGCACACGCCGCTGCAGGAAGGCCCATGGCGCACGTTGCTGCTGGTGTTCTTCGCCTCGGCGATCGTCATGCCGCACATGTACCACATGGCCTTCACCGAGAACCTCAGCCCGCGCTCGCTGGTCAGCGCCAGCTGGGGCCTGCCGCTGTTCCTGCTGCTGATGAGCCTGGCGGTGCCGCTGGTGCTGTGGGCAGGCTTGCGCCTGGGCGCAAGCACCAACCCGGAGTACTTCACCCTGGGCCTGGGCATCGCCGCCAACAACGAGGCGCTGGCCTTGCTCGCCTATGTCGGCGGCCTGTCAGCGGCCAGCGGCCTGATCATCGTCACCACCCTGGCGCTCTCGGGCATGGCCCTCAACCACCTGGTGCTGCCGCTCTACCAGCCCCCTGCCGAGGGCAACATCTACCGCTGGCTGAAATGGACCCGCCGCGCGTTGATCGTGGCAATCATCACCGCAGGCTTCGTCTTCTACCTGACCCAGAATACCCACCAGAGCCTGGCCAACCTGGGCATCGTCGCCTTCGTCGCCACGCTGCAGTTCCTGCCGGGCGTGCTTTCGGTACTGTACTGGCCAACCGCCAATCGGCGCGGCTTCATCGCCGGCCTGCTGGCCGGTACGCTGGTGTGGATGGTCACCATGCTGCTGCCGCTGCTGGGCAATGTGCAGGGCTTCTACATTCCGCTGCTGAACATGATCTACGTGCTGGACGACACCAGCTGGCACATGGCGGCCATTGCCTCGTTGGCGGCCAACGTGCTGCTGTTCACCCTGATCTCGCTGTTCACCAACGCCAGCAGCGAGGAGGTCAGCGCCGCCGAGGCCTGCGCAGTCGACAATGTGCGCCGCCCGCAACGCCGTGAACTGCATGCGGCCTCCCCCCAGGAATTCGCCACCCAACTGGCCAAGCCACTTGGCGCCAAGGCCGCGCAGAAAGAAGTCGAGCAGGCCCTGCGCGACCTCTACCTGCCCTTCGACGAACGCCGCCCCTACGCCCTGCGGCGCCTGCGTGACCGCATCGAGGCCAACCTCTCGGGGCTGATGGGTCCCAGCGTAGCCCAGGACATGGTCGAGACCTTCCTGCCCTACAAGTCAGGTAACGAGAACTACGTCACCGAAGACATCCACTTCATCGAAAGCCGTCTCGAGGACTACCACTCGCGCCTGACCGGCCTTGCCGCCGAGCTCGATGCGCTGCGCCGCTACCACCGTCAAACGCTGCAGGAACTGCCCATGGGCGTCTGCTCGCTGGCCAAGGACCAGGAAATCCTGATGTGGAACCGAGCCATGGAGGAGCTGACCGGCATCGCCGCCAAGCACGTGGTCGGTTCGCGCCTAGTGACCATCGCCGAACCTTGGCGCGGGTTGCTGCAAGGCTTCATCGACCTTCCCGACGAGCACCTGCACAAGCAACGCCTGGCCCTCGACGGCCAGCCGCGCTGGCTCAACCTGCACAAGGCGGCCATCGACGAGCCGCTGGCCCCGGGCAACAGCGGCCTGGTGCTGCTGGTCGAAGACCTCACCGAGACCCAGGCCCTCGAAGAAAAGCTGGTGCACTCCGAGCGCTTGGCCAGCATCGGCCGCCTGGCTGCAGGCGTGGCCCACGAGATCGGCAACCCGATCACCGGCATCGCTTGCCTGGCGCAGAACCTGCGCGAGGAACGCGAAGGCGACGGCGAGATCATCGAGCTGTCGAGCCAGATCCTCGAACAGACCAAGCGCGTCTCGCGCATCGTCCAGTCGCTGATGAGCTTCGCCCACGCCGGCGGCAGCCACCAGAATACCGAAGAGCCCGTGTCGCTGGCCGAGGTGGCGCAGGATGCCATCGGTCTGCTGGCGTTGAACCGGCGCAATTTCGAAGTACAGTTCTTCAACCTTTGTGACCCGGACCACTGGGCCGAGGGTGACCCGCAGCGCCTGGCCCAGGTGCTGATCAATCTGCTGTCCAACGCCCGCGACGCCTCGCCACCTGGCAGCGCCGTGCGTGTGCGCAGCGAAGCGAGCGAGCACACCGTCGACCTGATCGTCGAAGACGAGGGCAGCGGTATTCCGAAGAACATCATGGATCGCCTGTTCGAGCCCTTCTTCACCACCAAGGATCCGGGCGAGGGAACCGGACTGGGGCTCGCTCTGGTCTATTCCATCGTGGAAGAGCATTATGGGCAAATCACCATCGACAGCCCGGCCGATCTCGATCGGCAACGTGGCACACGGATCCGCGTGACCCTGCCCCGGCATGTCGTAGCGACGTCCCCTGAAATTCGAGACCGTCGAGAGAATTGAATCAATGCCGCACATTCTGATCGTCGAAGACGAAACCATCATCCGTTCGGCCCTGCGTCGTCTGCTCGAGCGGAACCAGTACCAGGTCAGCGAAGCCGGCTCGGTGCAGGAAGCCCAGGAACGCTTCAGCATTGCCACCTTCGACCTGATCGTCAGCGACCTGCGCCTGCCCGGAGCACCGGGCACCGAGCTGATCAAGCTCGGCCAGGGCACGCCGGTGCTGATCATGACCAGCTACGCCAGCCTGCGCTCGGCGGTCGACTCGATGAAAATGGGCGCGGTGGACTACATCGCCAAGCCTTTCGACCATGACGAGATGCTCCAGGCTGTCGCGCGCATCCTGCGCGACCGGCAGAATGCCCCGGTCGCCACTGCGGCCGCGGCCGAAGTGCGCAGCAACGGCAAGGCACCAGGCGCAGACAAGCAGAGCGGCGCCTCGGCCAACGGCGAAATCGGTATCATTGGCTCCTGCCCCCCCATGCAGGACCTGTACAGCAAGATCCGCAAGGTCGCTCCGACTGACTCCAACGTCCTGATCCAGGGCGAATCCGGCACCGGCAAGGAGTTGGTCGCCCGCGCCCTGCACAACCTTTCGCGACGCGCCAAGGCGCCGATGATCTCGGTGAACTGTGCGGCCATTCCGGAAACGCTGATCGAATCCGAGCTGTTCGGCCACGAGAAAGGCGCGTTCACCGGCGCCAGCGCTGGCCGTGCCGGCCTGGTCGAGGCAGCGGACGGCGGCACCCTGTTCCTCGACGAGATCGGCGAACTGCCGCTGGAGGCTCAGGCTCGACTGCTGCGTGTGCTGCAGGAAGGCGAGATTCGTCGGGTCGGCTCGGTGCAGTCGCAAAAGGTCGATGTGCGCCTGATCGCTGCGACCCACCGCGACCTGAAAAACCTGGCCAAGTCCGGCCAGTTCCGCGAAGACCTTTATTACCGTCTGCACGTCATCGCCCTCAAACTGCCCGCCTTGCGCGAGCGCGGCAGCGACGTCAACGAGATTGCCAACGCCTTCCTCGCCCGGCAGAGCGCGCGCATCGGCCGTGACGACCTGCATTTCTCCAGCGATGCCGAGCAAGCCATCCGCCACTACAGCTGGCCGGGTAACGTCCGCGAGTTGGAGAACGCCGTCGAGCGCGCGGTCATTCTCAGCGAAAGCCCGGAAATATCCGCCGACCTGCTGGGCATCGACATCGAACTGAGCGGCCTGGAAGACGACGACCTCCCCGACAGCCTGCCGATGGTCGCCGGTGTCGGTGGAAACAACGCCAGCCACGAGCCGACGGAAGACCTGTCGCTGGAAGACTACTTCCAGCACTTCGTCCTCGAACACCAGGACCACATGACCGAGACGGAACTGGCCCGCAAGCTGGGTGTAAGCCGCAAGTGCCTGTGGGAGCGTCGCCAGCGCCTGGGTATTCCACGGCGCAAAAGCAACGTCGCCAGCGAGAACTGATACGTCCATAGCTCTACAGCGCCGACCCTGGGTCGGCGCTTTGCGTTCAGGGGCTTGCCCACGGTGAGCCCTACCACACCCCGCCCCTTCAGCAGGTAACACCCGGTTACCGTGAAAAATCTGTTACCTCAACCGTCCGCGACGTAACAAATCGAGGCATACGGTAACGAAATTTCTACATTTCCCCGCCTTGCGCGCGGCCCAAAAATCCGTAACCCATTGATTTAATTGGGTTTGCGAAAGTTGGCACGCCACCTGCTATATCTTTCGTACAAGAACAATAACAAGCACTGCTACTCAGAATAAGAACAAGACGAAACGGCTCACGCATAACAAGAACAAGACGGCGGAGGCGCAGCTAACTGATTCTTTTGGAGAGGAGTTGTGTTTGGGGCTTGCCCCACAACCAGGCAGAGAACAACAAAAACTGCACTAAAGCAGCGCCTGAACTGGTTGGATCGATTGATCAGCATAGCATCAGCGACCAAAGCAATCCGTTTGCTCTTCACCCCTGAATTTGGGGTCGTCCACACGCTTCAAGCTGTGTGGACAGGGCACTCAACAAAAACAAGAAGCCCGACAAAAAAACAATAAGAGCACGCAACGACTTGATGGGGAGCCTAGGCTCCCCATGTCGTTTCTCCCCGCCTTAATCGCCTTTCGGCACCGCCTACACCATTCCGCCAGTAAATGCTAGAATCCCCCGCCATCATGCGGCCATTCTCCTAGTCTTGGCCGAACATTCCTTCAAACAGTGCATCCCATGCTGAAGAAGCTGTTCCAGTCGTTCCGTCCTCCCATCCGTGGTCAACACCACAGGCGCACCACGCCTGAAGTGATCAACAAGAGCCAGCACTCGCTGCAGCGCAGCCAGTTCAGCCGCCACGCCGTGAGCATCGTCGAGCGCCTGCAGGGCGCCGGCTACCAGGCCTACCTGGTCGGCGGCTGCGTGCGCGACCTCCTGCTGGGCATCACCCCCAAGGACTTCGATGTCGCCACCAGCGCCACGCCCGAACAGGTGCGTGCCGAATTCCGCAATGCCAGGATCATTGGCCGGCGCTTCAAGCTGGTCCACATCCATTTCGGCCGCGAAATCATCGAAGTCGCCACCTTCCGCGCTCATCACAGCGAAGATGACCAGGGTGACAGCCACCGTTCGTCGCACAACGCCAGCGGGCGAATCCTGCGTGACAACGTCTACGGCACCCTCGAAGACGATGCCCAGCGTCGCGACTTCACCATCAACGCCCTGTACTACGACCCGGTCAGCGAGCGCGTCCTGGACTATGCCAATGGCGTCCACGATATCCGCAATCGCCTGCTGCGCCTGATCGGCGATCCGACCCACCGTTACCAGGAAGACCCGGTGCGCATGCTGCGCGCGGTGCGTTTCGCCGCCAAGCTCGACTTCGGCATCGAGAAGCACACCGTCCAGCCTATCCGCGAACTGGCCAAGCTGCTGCGCGAAATCCCGCCGGCGCGCCTGTTCGAGGAAGTGCTCAAGCTGTTCCTGTCCGGCCAGGGGGCGATCGCCTTCGAAATGCTGGTCGACCTCGAGTTGTTCGAACCCCTGTTCCCGGCCAGCGCCCACGCCCTGGATGAACGCCCGAACTACACCCACACCCTGATCAGCCAGGCGCTGGCCAACACCGACCTGCGCGTCAAGCAGGGCAAACCGGTGACCCCGGCCTTCCTGTTCGCCGCGCTGCTGTGGCCTGCCCTGCCAGCACGTGCCCTGTACCTGCAAAGCCAGGGCGTGCCGCCGATCCCGGCAATGAACGAAGCCGCCCACGACCTGATCGCCGAACAGTGCCAGCGCATTGCTATTCCCAAGCGCTTCACCCTGCCGATCCGCGAGATCTGGGACATGCAGGAGCGCCTGCCACGGCGCAGCGGCAAACGCGCCGACATGCTCCTGGACAACCCGCGCTTCCGCGCCGGCTACGACTTCCTGCTGCTGCGCGAAAGTGCCGGTGAGGAAACCGACGATCTCGGCCAGTGGTGGACCGACTACCAGGACGCCCACGACAGCGAACGCCGCGACATGATCCGCGAGCTGGGCAGCCGTGACGAAGGTTCGGGGCCGGCCCCGCGCAAACGCAAGCGCAGCAATAGCAAGCGCAAGGCCGGTGGCGACGAGGCCTTCGACTGAGCATGCCGGTACGCGCCTATATTGGCCTGGGCAGCAACCTGGACGCCCCCGCCGAGCAACTGCGCAGCGCCCTCCAGGCGCTGGACCAGATCGCCGGGACGCACCTGGTGGCCGCTTCGGCGTTGTACACCAGTGACTCCCTGCTGCCCGGCCAGCCTCGCTACACCAATGCGGTCGCAGCGCTCGACACCGAGCTGGCGCCGCTGGCGCTGCTCGATGCCCTGCAAGGCATCGAGAACGATCAGGGCCGGGTGCGCAAGGAGCGCTGGGGCCCGCGTACACTCGACCTGGATGTGCTGCTGTTCGGCGACCAGGTCATCGATGTGCCACGTCTGAAAGTGCCGCATTACCACCTGCATGCCCGTCCCTTCGTGCTTTATCCGCTGGCCGAGCTGGTCCCTGAAGACTTCCATCTGGCCGATGGCCGCAGCCTCGCGCAACTGCTCCAGGACTGCCCGTTCGTCGGGCTGGAACGCTTGTAATCCGGGCGTTTCAGCCATCGGTAACGCCAGTAACACCCTGAGCGTAACAATGCGGTAACAGGGTCATTGACTTCCCCCCCATCGCTCACGACTATAGGCGTCCCGCGGCGCCCGTATGCCGCATCACACCCATTTAGGCCCGGACAGCCCTGTGACCCGAACATCACGCACGATGATGTGCCGCTCCGGAAGATGAATACACGCGTTGTACGCAGTCGTTTTTCACAGCGCCTGAACGAGGATTTCGCTACATGCCTGAAGTAACCCTGACCACCCTGCATGGCCTGAAGGCCAAGGGTGAGAAAATCACCATGCTGACCTGCTACGACGCCACCTTCGCCAAGGCCGCCAGCCAGGCCGGCGTCGAGGTGCTGCTGGTTGGCGATTCGCTCGGCATGGTCCTGCAGGGCCATGACAGCACCCTGCCCGTCACCACCGACGACATGGCCTACCACACCGCCTGCGTCAAACGCGGCAACGACGGTGCACTGATCCTGGCCGACCTGCCCTTCATGGCCCATGCCACGCTCGAGCAGTCGTTCGTCAACTGCGCCAAGCTGATGCGCGCCGGTGCGCACATGATCAAGGTCGAGGGCGCAGCCTGGTTGGCCGAGACCATCCGCCTGCTGGCCGACCGCGGCGTGCCGGTGTGCGCGCACATGGGCCTGACCCCGCAGACCGTCAACGTGCTCGGTGGCTACAAGGTCCAGGGTCGCCAGGAAGCCCAGGCGCAACAGATGCGCGCCGATGCCATCGCCCTCGAGCAGGCTGGCGCCGCCATGCTGCTGCTCGAATGCGTGCCCAGCGAGCTGGCCACGGAGATTTCCCAGGCGGTGAGCATTCCAGTGATCGGTATCGGTGCCGGCAGTGGTACCGATGGCCAGGTACTGGTGCTGCACGACATGCTGGGCTTGTCCCTCAGCGGCCGCGTACCGAAGTTCGTGAAGAACTTCATGGCCGGCCAGCCCGATATCCAGAGCGCCCTGGCGGCCTACGTCAAGCAGGTCAAAGATGTGAGCTTCCCGGCCCCCGAACACGGGTTCAGCGCATGAATACCGTCAAGACTGTCCGCGAACTGCGCGCCGCCGTGGCACGCGCCCGGGGCGAAGGCAAGCGTATCGCCTTCGTCCCGACCATGGGCAACCTGCACAGCGGCCACGCCGCCCTGGTGACCAAGGCCGCCCAGCGCGCCGACTTCGTGGTTGCCAGCATCTTCGTCAACCCGCTGCAGTTCGGCGCAGGCGAAGACCTCGACAAATACCCACGCACCCTCGCTGCCGATCAGGAAACCCTGTTGCAGGCCGGTTGCCATCTGCTGTTCGCGCCTACTGTCGAAGAGATGTACCCCGACGGCATGACCGTGCAGACCCGGGTGAGCGTGCCGCAACTGTCCGAAGGCCTGTGCGGCGCCAGCCGCCCCGGGCACTTCGAGGGTGTGGCGACGGTGGTCAGCAAGCTGTTCAACATGGTCCAGCCGGATCTGGCCGTGTTCGGCGAAAAGGACTACCAGCAGCTGGCGGTCATCCGCGCCATGGTGCGAGACCTGAACATGCCGATCCAGATCATCGGCGAGCCGACCGTGCGGGCTGAGGATGGGTTGGCGCTGTCGTCGCGCAACGGTTATCTGAGCGCTGAACAACGCGCTGCGGCACCGATGCTATACAAAGTGCTGAGCCTGTTGGCCGAGGCGGTCCGGCGTGGTCAGCGCGATTATCTGACGCTGCTGGCTGAAGGCCAGGCGCAGCTGACAGCCGCCGGGTTCCGCCCGGACTACCTGGAAGTGCGTCATGCCGTCAGCCTGAAACCGGCGCAAGCCGACGATCGTGACCTGGTGATCCTGGGGGCGGCGTATCTGGGTAGCACTCGGCTGATCGACAACCTGTACTTGCACCTGGACGAAAAGACCGCCTGATCGCGGCGCCCCCGCAGGTACAGCGCCGCCACTGAATACGGCGTTGTACCTGTGGGAGCGGGCTCGTCCCGCGATTAGGCCAGCACTGACAACCCCACGCAAATATTTCACGCCCCGCCCGCCCGCCCCATTCCCGCCGACCGGCCAATGCCTATAATGGGCCTCTGCTGCAACTGGCAAAGCCTGCCAGTGTCAAAGCCTGACCATGCCCGAAGGAAACCATCCGCAATGGCGTATTACCGCACTCCCCACGATGTGACGGCCCTGCCCGCCTGGCAGGCGCTTCAGCAACACCGCGATGCCATGCAGGGCTTCAGCATGCGCGACGCCTTCGCCGCCGACCCCAAGCGCTTCGAGCAGTTTTCGCTCAGCAGCTGCGGCCTGTTCCTCGACTACTCGAAGAACCTGATCAACGAAAAGACCCGTGAGCTGCTCGTCGAACTGGCTCAGGAAGTCGGTCTGGCTGACGCCATCAAGTCGATGTTCAGCGGCGAGATCATCAACGGCTCCGAAGGCCGTCCGGTGCTACACACGGCCTTGCGCCGTCCGGTCGGTGACAAGCTGAATGTCGGTGGTGTCAATGTGATGCCCGAAGTGCACAAGGTCCTCAACCAGATCACCGAACTGGTCGGACGCATCCACGACGGCCTGTGGCGCGGCTACAGCGAAAAACCGATCACCGACGTGGTCAACATCGGCATCGGCGGCTCCTTCCTCGGCCCCGAACTGGTCTCCGAGGCCCTGCTGCCTTACGCCCAGCGCGGCGTGCGCTGCCACTACCTGGCCAACATCGACGGCAGCGAGTTCCACGAACTGTCGGCCAACCTGCGCGCCGAAACCACCCTGTTCATCGTCTCGTCGAAGTCGTTCAACACCCTCGAAACCCTGAAGAACGCCATGGCTGCGCGCACCTGGTACCTGGCCCAGGGCGGCTCGGAAGCCGAGCTCTATCGCCACTTCATCGCAGTCTCCAGCAACAAGGCCGCCGCCGTGGCCTTCGGCATTCGTGAAGAAAACATCTTCCCGATGTGGGATTGGGTGGGCGGGCGCTACTCGCTGTGGTCGGCCATTGGCCTGCCGATCGCCCTGGCCATCGGTACTGCCAACTTCAAGGAACTGCTGTCCGGCGCCTACACCATGGACCAGCATTTCCAGACCGCGCCGTTCGAGAAGAACATGCCAGTCCTGCTGGCGCTGCTCGGCGTGTGGTATGGCAACTTCTGGAATGCCAGCAGCCACGCGATCCTGCCGTACGACCACTACCTGCGTAACATCACCAAGCACCTGCAACAGCTGGACATGGAGTCCAACGGCAAGAGTGTACTGACCGACGGCTCCCCGGTGAAAACCGAGACCGGCCCGGTGATCTGGGGCGGCGTTGGTTGCAACGGCCAGCACGCCTATCACCAGTTGCTGCACCAAGGCACCCAGATGATCCCGGCCGACTTCATCGTGCCAGTGGTGAGCTTCAACCCGGTGGCCGACCATCACCAGTGGCTGTATGCCAACTGCCTGTCGCAGAGCCAGGCGCTGATGCTCGGCAAGACCCGCGAGGAAGCCGAGACCGAGCTGCGCGCCAAGGGCCTGAACGAAGCAGATATCGAAAAGCTGGCACCACACAAGGTGATCCCGGGCAACCGCCCGAGCAACACCCTGGTGGTCGAGCGCATCAGCCCACGCCGCCTCGGCGCGCTGGTGGCCATGTACGAGCACAAGGTCTTCGTGCAGAGCGTGGTCTGGGGCATCAACGCCTTCGACCAGTGGGGCGTGGAGCTGGGCAAGGAACTGGGCAAGGGCGTGTACCAGCGCCTGGTCGGCAGCCTGGAAGACAGCGCTGAAGATGGCTCTACCCAGGGCTTGATCAACTACTTCCGCGGCCGTCATCGCGGCTGACCTGAAGGCTGCATTCGCGGGCGAGCCCGCTCCTACAGGCCCTTGTAGGAGCGGGCTCGCCCGCGAAGAGGCCAGCACAGGTTGAACACACCTCCAGCTACACTGTCCATCGAATAGCCGTTGAAGTCCCTCCGACAAGAGCAGGACCACCCGCCATGTTCGATATCCGCGACTACCCCGAGGCCCTGGCCGCCAGCCAGGCCGCAGAACTCTCCGATGCAGATTACCGCCGCCTCTACCGCCAGTCGGTGGATGACCCCGATACCTTCTGGGCCGAGCAGGCCAGGCGCCTGGACTGGACAAAACCCTGGTCGAGCGTGCAACAGTGCGATCTCAAGACCGGCACCGCACGCTGGTTCGAGGGTGCCCAGCTCAACGTCAGCTACAACTGCATCGACCGTCATCTCGACAAGCGTGGCGAGCAGACCGCCCTGCTCTGGGAAGGCGATGACCCGAAAGACGCCAAACCGATCACCTACCGCGAACTGCATCGCCAGGTCTGCCGCCTGGCCAACGCCCTGAAAGCACGCGGCGTGAAGAAAGGCGACCGGGTCTGCATCTACATGCCGATGATCCCCGAAGCCGCCTACGCCATGCTCGCCTGCACGCGAATCGGCGCCATTCATTCGGTGGTGTTCGGCGGCTTCTCCCCCGATGCCCTGCGCGACCGCATCCTCGATGCCGACTGTCGCACGGTGATCACTGCCGACGAAGGCGTGCGTGGCGGCAAACGCATCCCTCTCAAGCAGAACGTCGACAAAGCCCTGGCCAGTTGCCCGAATGTCAGCAGCGTGCTGGTGGTCAAGCGCACCGGGGGTGATGTGGCCTGGAGCGAAGGACGCGACCTCTGGTACCACGAGGCCACCGAGCGCGCAGGCGACGACTGCGCCCCCGAACCAATGGCCGCCGAAGACCCGCTGTTCATCCTCTACACCTCCGGCAGTACTGGCAAACCCAAGGGCGTGCTGCACAGCACGGCAGGTTACCTGCTGCAGGCGACGATGACGTTCAAGGTGGTATTCGATTACCGCGACGGCGAAGTCTTCTGGTGCACAGCCGACGTCGGCTGGGTCACTGGCCACAGCTACATCGTCTATGGCCCGCTGGCCAACGGTGCCATCTCGCTGATGTTCGAAGGCGTGCCCAACTACCCGGACACCTCGCGCTTCTGGCAGGTGGTCGACAAACACCAGGTGAACATCTTCTACACCGCGCCCACAGCGCTGCGCGCCTTGATGCGCGAAGGCAACAAACCGTTGCAGGGCACCTCGCGCGAGAGCCTGCGCCTGCTCGGTAGCGTCGGCGAGCCGATCAACCCTGAAGCCTGGGAATGGTATTTCGAAGCCGTCGGGCAAAAGCGCTGCCCCATCGTCGACACCTGGTGGCAGACCGAAACCGGCGGCATCATGCTCACCCCGCTGCCCGGAACACCACGTCTCAAGCCCGGCTGCGCCACGCAACCGATGTTCGGTGTGCAACCGGTGCTGCTGGACGAAAAAGGCAAGCCGATCGAAGGCCCCGGCGCCGGCCTGCTGGCGATCAAGGCCAGTTGGCCAGGGCAGATCCGCAGCGTCTATGCTGATCACCAGCGGATGGTCGACACCTACTTCAAGCCCATGCCCGGCTACTACTTCACCGGTGATGGCGCACGCCGCGATGCCGACGGCGACTACTGGATCACCGGGCGTATCGACGATGTGATCAACGTATCCGGCCATCGCATCGGCACCGCCGAGGTGGAGAGTGCGCTGGTGCTGCATGACAGCATCGCCGAGGCTGCGGTGGTCGGCTACCCCCACGACCTCAAGGGCCAGGGCGTGTATGCCTTCGTCACCACGATGAATGGCATCACCCCAAACGATGCGCTCAAGGCCGAGCTGCTGGCGTTGGTCAGCAAAGAGATCGGCAGTTTCGCCAAACCCGAGTTGATCCAGTGGGCACCGGCCTTGCCCAAGACCCGCTCGGGCAAGATCATGCGGCGTATACTGCGCAAGATCGCCTGCAACGAGCTGGACAACCTCGGCGATACCTCGACCCTCGCCGACCCCAGCGTGGTCCAGGGCCTCATCGACACACGCCTCAACCAATAGACGGCCGCCAAGCGGCCAGCACAGGTCGCCATGGAAGCCTTACGTCGCCGCATCGAAACCCAGGTCATGAGCCTCACCGGGCTGGCCCTCGGCCAGCTCGACCTGGAGTCCCCCAAAGGCGACCCGGGCCTGTTCGGCCCACAAAGCGTCAGTTGGCAAGTACATGGTGATTTCCCCAGCATGCTGATCGGCGGCATCAGCGCACTGATGCTGCAACTGTTGCATCCGCTGGCATTGGCCGGGGTCTGGGATCACTCGAATTTTCGCGAAGACCTGCTCGGCCGACTGCGCCGCACCAGCCAGTTCATCTCAGGCACCACCTTCGGCTCGACCCGAGATGCCGAATGGCTGATCGAAAAGGTCCGCACCATCCACCTCAAGGTGGTCGGCACCGCTCCCGATGGGCGTCATTACGCCGCCAGCGACCCGGACCTGCTGACCTGGGTACACGTGGCCGAGGTCAGCAGTTTTCTCGCCGCTCACCTGCGCTACCGCAACCCGCGATTGTCAGTGGCCGACCAGGACGCCTACTACGACGAGATCGCCTTGATCGCCGAACGCCTGGGCGCCCGCAACGTCCCGCGCTCATGCCGCCAGGTGGACGACTACCTGCAGCACATGCGCGCACAACTGCTTTGTGATGCTCGCAGCCTGGAAGTGGTCGACATCCTGCTCGAAGCCCCGGCGCCCAGTCGCCTGGCAGAGCCTGTGGGCAAGCTGATGCTGCACGCAGGTATCGACCTGTTGCCCGATTGGGCCAGCGCCATGCTCGGTCAGCACCAGAGCACGCTGCAACGGCGCCTGGTACGTCTGGGCGTAGAGCGTGCGGCGCCCGTGCTGCGCTGGGCCATGCGCGACGGCTCGGCGCATCGGGCTCGACGGCGGATGGGGCTTGTCTGAGAGTTGTCCGATGTATCGGAACTGAT
Organism: Pseudomonas wayambapalatensis; assembly: GCA_014268975.2. Taxonomy (GTDB): domain Bacteria; phylum Pseudomonadota; class Gammaproteobacteria; order Pseudomonadales; family Pseudomonadaceae; genus Aquipseudomonas; species Aquipseudomonas wayambapalatensis. The sequence continues at coordinate 4,984,021 of CP077096.1, forward strand.
TTGACGTGCCATACTCCAAGCACCTCCGCTCGAGACAGACGACGCCGCACATGCCCAAAGGATTGAATCGCGCCATTGGCGCCTTGCTGGCCATCGTGGCCCTGTACAGCCTGCTTGGCTTCTTCATTCTTCCCGGTGTGGGCCTGCGCATCGCCAACCAGCAACTGGCGCAGTACGCCACCGTGCCGGCGCACCTGCAGCGTATCGAGTTCAACCCGTTCAGCCTCGAGCTGACGTTGTGGGGCCTGCAGATCGGCGAGCCGGGCAAGGAGCAGGTGGCCTTCGAACGCCTCTACGCCAACCTCTCGCTCGACAGCCTATGGAGCGGCGCCCTGCACCTGGACGCGGTAGAGCTGGACAAGCCGCGCACCGAGCTGCTGTTCGCCAAGGACGGCAGCCTCAACCTCAGTCAGCTGTTCAAGCTGCCGCCGAGCGAGCCAAAACCGGACGAGCCGCCGAGCGATCCGTTCCCGCTGCGGATCGCCAGCATCAAGCTCAACGAAGGCTACCTGCACTTCCAGGACCTGCGCCCGAGCGAACCCATCGAGTTCCTCTACGACTCGATGAACCTCGAACTGAAGAACCTCAGCACCTTGCCGGACGACAGCGCCGACATGACGCTGGTCGCCAACGGCCCCAACGGCGGGCGCATCGACTGGAGCGGCAACCTGAGCCTGTCGCCCATCACCTCCGAAGGCACGCTGAAGATCACCGACAGCAAGATGAAGCTGTTCTGGCCCTACGTACGTGATGCCGTACCGCTGGTGCTGGAAGACGGCGTGCTCAGCCTCGATACCCACTACAAACTGAACCTGTCCAAGGAAACCGAGCTGCTGCTCGATAACGCCTCCGTGCGCATCGCGCCCTTCGCCATCAAGGCGCCCGACGGCCGCCCGCTGGCGCGCCTGGCCAGCCTTGAGGTCAGCGAAACCTCCATCGACCTGGCCAAGCAGTTGGTGACCGTCGGCAAGATCCGCAGCGAAAAACTCGAAACCTGGGCGGCCCTCGAACGTGACGGCCAGCTCGACTGGCAGAAACTCTTCGCCAGTCAGCCCGCCAAAGCCACCCCCAAGGAAAAGGCCGAGCCCGCCACCGCAGCGCCGCCCCCTGAGGAGAACGCCGCCAAGCAGCCCAGCAAACCCTGGCAGGTACTGCTCAAGGATGTTCAGGCACGCAACTACATGATTCACCTGGCCGACCGCAGCCAGAAAGAGCCCGTAGCGCTCGATGTCGGGCCGCTCAACCTGGACATGCAAGGCTTTGACAGCCTCAACAAGTCGCCCTTCACGCTCAAGCTCGACACCGGCGTTGGCCGCCAGGGCAAGCTGCAGGCTGCCGGCCAGATCAACCTGGCACCGGTCACCGCCAAGCTGGACGTCAGTACCCGCGACATCGACCTGCGCGTAGCCCAGGCCTACATCAGCCCGTTCATTCGTCTGGAGCTGCGCAGCGGCATGCTCGCCAGCGATCTCAAGGTCGACCTCAAGGGCACCGAGCCACTGGCCTTCAGCGTGGCGGGCAAGGCCCAGGTCAACCAACTGCACACCCTCGACACGATCAAGGGGCGCGACTTCGTGAAATGGCAGCAGGTGAACGTCGATGGGCTGTCCTATGTGCACGGCGATGCCCTGTCGATCGACAAGGTCACCCTGTTGCAGCCCTACGCGCGCTTCATCATCAACGAAGACCGCACCACCAGTGTCGACGACCTTCTCATCCCGCAACCTGCTGACGCACCAGCCGCCAGCCAAGCGAAACCGGCCACAGCCAGCAATGAAAAGCCGCTGGGCATCCGAATCGGCCAGATCGATATCAACGATGGCTCGGCCAACTTCGCCGACCTGACACTGACGCCCAACTTCGCCACCGCCGTGCAACAGTTGAACGGCCAGATCGGCACCATCGACAACCGCAAGCCGCTGCCGGCGAAGGTTGACGTCAAAGGCAAGGTTGATCGCTACGCGCCGGTGACCATCAAGGGCGCATTGAATCCGTTCGACCCGATGGCCAGCCTCGACATCGCCACCAGCTTCAAGCGCGTCGAACTGACCACCCTGACGCCCTACTCCGGCAAGTTCGCCGGGTTCCGGATCCGCAAGGGACGCCTGAATCTCGACCTGCACTATGTGATCACCAAGGGTCAGCTCAAGGCCGAGAACAAGGTCGTGGTCGAGCAACTGCAACTGGGTGAAAAAGTCGACAGCCCCGATGCCGTCGACCTGCCTATTCGCCTCGCTGTCGCGTTGCTCAAGGATACCGAGGGCAAGATCTCCATCGAGCTGCCTGTCACGGGCGATCTCAACAACCCGCAGTTCAGCGTCATGCCGATCGTCTGGCAGACCCTGCGCAACCTGGTGCTGCGTGCAGCGCAGGCGCCGTTCAAGTTCATCGGCGGGTTGATTGCCGGTGGCGGTTCGGAAGATCTGGGCAACGTATCCTTCGCTCCCGGTTCCAGCGACCTGAGCAGCGAGGCCCAGTCGGCCCTGGACAAGCTGGCCTCGGCCCTGCAACAGCGGCCGGAACTGCGCCTGGAGATCGAAGGTACGAGCGCGCAGAGCAGCGACGGCCCATTGATCGCCCAGCAACGCCTGGAGCGCGAGTACCAGACGACCTGGTACAAGATCCTGCAGCGTCGCGGCGACAAGGTGCCGGCCAATGCCTCGATGCTGGTGGTCGACGACAGCGACAAGCCGGCCATGCTCGAGGGCATCTACCGCACCCGTCTCAAGCAGCAGCCACCTGCGGAATGGGAGAAGCTCAGCCGCGACGAACGCACCACCAAGCTGCGCGAGGCGGTGATCAAATCCTGGGCCGAAAGCGCGGTCTTGCTGCGCAACCTCGGCCAGGATCGGGCGAGCAGCATCAAGGACTACCTGGTAGACAAGGGCAAGCTGGAGGATGACCGGGTGTACTTCATCGATACCAGCCTGGGGCAGGCCGAAAGCGACGGGCGAGTGATCACCCCGATGCATCTTGACGCAGAGTAATCCCTGAACGATTTCAGATGCGCAAAGAGAAAGCCCCGGCAGATGCCGGGGCTTTCTCTTTGGGTGGCCAGATCCTTCTGACCGACGGGACAATCCTTATTCGGTTTTCAGCGCTTCAGCAGTTACGTCTTTCACGCCTTTGATCTTCTTGGTGATGTTCACCGCGGCTTCTTTCTGCGATGGGGTGACCTTCGTGTCCGAAGACAGGGAGACAACACCGTGGCTGGTTTCAACTTTGATATCGCTGCCCGGGATGCCTTTTTCAGTCAGCAGATCAGCCTTGACCTTGGTGGTGATCCAGGTGTCCGAGGTTTCTTGCTTGGCATCGGCCACCGGTTGGTTGGAAGCCAGCATCACTGGAGCTTGGGTAGCCTCTGCGGCGAATGCGCCGTTAGCCATGGACAGAGTCAGGGCGGTAGCAGTAGCGGCAGCAATGGCAAACTTCTTCATGTGGGTCACTCCTGTTTATTCGAAAGATCTGCGCCGTGGTTCCTGGCTGCAGGTATGAAGGTAGTTGCAGGGGCTGTGCCAGTTTTTCCGCTTCGCTTGATTCCTTTAAAAACAATGACTTACGAAAACATTCATCTTGTTGGTGTCGTGCAATTTGCAAGCCCGGCGAAAAACCTGCATGCAAGATGCAAGTCCGACAGGTTTTTCTGCGCACATAAAAAAAGGACCTCCGAAGAGGTCCTTTTCATCAGGGCCGATAAGGCTTAGACACCCGATGCCTTGGCAGCGGCGACGTCCTTGATCGACAGTTTGATACGGCCGCGGTTGTCCACGTCCAGTACCAGTACTTCGACTTCCTGACCTTCTTTCAGCACGTCGGTGACCTTCTCTACACGCGCATCGCTAAGCATGGAGATGTGCACCAGACCGTCCTTGCCAGGCAGGATGTTGACGAAGGCGCCGAAGTCGACGATACGCTCGACCTTGCCGACGTAGATCTTGCCGATCTCGGCTTCTGCGGTGATGCCCAGGATGCGCTGCTTGGCAGCATCTGCCGCTTCCTTGGTTTCGCCGAAGATCTTGATCGAGCCGTCGTCTTCGATGTCGATCGAGGCCTTGGTTTCTTCACAGATGGCGCGGATGGTGGCGCCGCCTTTACCGATGACGTCACGGATCTTGTCGGTGTCGATCTTCATCGCGATCATGGTCGGGGCGTTGGCCGACAGTTCGGTACGCGACTGACCGATGATCTGGTTCATCTGGCCGAGGATGTTCAGGCGCGCTTCCAGGGCCTGGCCCAGGGCGATCTCCATGATCTCTTCGGTGATGCCGTTGATCTTGATGTCCATCTGCAGCGCGGTCACGCCTTTGGCGGTACCGGCAACCTTGAAGTCCATGTCGCCCAAGTGGTCTTCATCACCCAGGATGTCGGTCAGGATCGCGAATTTCTCGCCTTCCTTGACCAGGCCCATGGCGATACCGGCAACCGGCGCCTTCATTGGAACGCCAGCGTCCATCAGGGCCAGGGAAGCGCCGCAGACCGAAGCCATGGAGCTCGAACCGTTGGATTCGGTGATTTCCGAAACGACACGGATGGTGTACGGGAATACGTCGGGAGCAGGCAGCATGGCCTGGACCGAGCGACGTGCCAGACGACCGTGACCGATTTCACGACGGCCAGCACCGCCCATGCGACCACACTCGCCTACCGAGAACGGCGGGAAGTTGTAGTGCAGCATGAAGGGGTCTTTCTTCTCGCCTTCGAGGGTGTCCAGCAGCTGGGCGTCACGGGCGGTGCCGAGGGTGGCAACGACCAGGGCCTGGGTTTCGCCACGGGTGAACAGCGCCGAACCGTGGGTCTTAGGCAGAACACCGACTTCGATGTTCAGCGGACGCACGGTCTTGGTGTCACGACCGTCGATACGCGGTTTGCCGTTGACGATGTTTTCGCGAACGGTGCGGTACTCGATTTCGCCGAAGATGTCTTTGACTTCGCTCGCCGATGGCTGGCCTTCTTCACCGGAGAACTTGGCGACGGCCTGGTCGCGCAGCTCGCCCAGCCGCGCGTAGCGGTCGGCCTTGACGGTGATGGTGTAGCCCTGGGATACGGCTTCACCGAACTCGGCGCGGATAGCGTCGAACAGTGCGGTGTTGGCGACGGCAGGTTTCCAGTCCCAGGTTGGCTTGCCGGCTTCGGCGGCCAGTTCCTTGACGGCCTGGATCACAGCCTGGAATTCGTCGTGGGCGAACAGCACGGCGCCCAGCATCTGGTCTTCGGTCAGCTCCTGGGCTTCCGATTCGACCATCAGTACGGCGTCGGAGGTACCGGCAACGACCATGTCCAGGCTCGAGGCAGCCAGTTGCTCGTAGGTCGGGTTCAGCAGGTAGCCGGTGCTTTCGTGGAAGGCAACGCGGGCAGCGCCGATCGGGCCTTCGAACGGAATGCCGGAGATGGCCAGGGCAGCCGAGGTACCGATCATCGCAGCGATGTCCGGATCGGTCTTCTTGCTGGTGGAAACCACGGTGCAGACGACCTGCACTTCGTTCATGAAGCCTTCGGGGAAGAGCGGGCGGATCGGACGGTCGATCAGACGCGAGGTCAGGGTTTCTTTCTCGGAAGGACGGCCTTCACGCTTGAAGAAACCGCCAGGGATCTTGCCAGCGGCGTAGGTCTTTTCCTGATAGTGCACGGACAGCGGGAAGAAGCCCTTGCCTGGATCAGCTTGCTTGGCACCGACCACGGTCACCAGCACGGTGACATCGTTGTCGACGGTGACCAGCACGGCGCCGGTGGCCTGACGGGCAATGCGGCCCGTTTCGAGAGTGACGGTCGATTGACCGAACTGGAACGTCTTGATTACCGGGTTCACGGTTTCCTACCTTTTCAGTGGCTCTTGGGGGAACTGGGAAAACTGGGATCTTGCGAATTCTTGGGCGGAAGGGAGTGTCGACTCCGTTGACCGTCCAGATACAACACGAGGCTGGGAGCCTGGGCGTCTTGCGAAAATTCGCTCGACGGCATCAGGCTGCCAACCTCGGAGATACGCGTGGCGTGTCCAAGGGTAGCGCTGACAAGCAGCGCTCCCCAAGCATGCGACACGCCATGCACACCACTGCCAGGCCGCTATTAGCGACGCAGGCCCAGGCGACCGATCAGGGCGCTGTAACGAGTGGTGTCTTTGCCCTTCAGGTAATCCAGCAGCTTACGACGCTGGTTGACCATACGGATCAGACCACGACGGGAGTGGTGGTCTTTTTCGTTGGCCTTGAAGTGGCCTTGCAGCTTGTTGATGTTGGCGGTCAGCAGAGCAACCTGCACTTCCGGGCTACCGGTATCGCCGGCGGCTTGCTGGTAATCGGCAACGATCTGAGCTTTTTCTTCAACGCTGAGGGCCATTTGGCTTCTCCTGATAAACGGATCCCGCAAGCGGGGTCCAATAGGCCAGGGACTGAAATCCCTGTATTAATAAAAAGAGGTCTGACCGTGCCTACTGACAGCCATCCTCGGTTCCACAGCGCATGACCGAAGCCCTGCCCTGTGGTTTCGGTCATTCCGACCGAATCAGTCGACGCGGCGCAATGCGCCCGTCTTCGCTCACTTCACCGATACCGATGAAGCGGCCATTGTGATCCTGTACCCGGACCATGCCGAACTGCGGCGCGTCCGGTGCTCGCACTGCCTGACCGTGCAGCCAGTAGAACGCGCTGTGCTCGGACAACAGCACCAGCGGCCAGTCCTGCAGCCCGCTGTCGGACGGCATGAGGAAGCGATCGAGTGCTTCGTTGCCACCTTCGGCATGCGCCTGCTCGAGCTCCTCGAGCGTCACGGTCTGTGCCAGGGCGAAAGGCCCGGCCTGGGTGCGACGCAGTTCAGCGACATAGGCACCACAGCCCAGCACCTCACCGATATCCTCGACCAGCGTGCGGATATAGGTGCCTTTGCTGCAGCCGACCGAGAGGCGCGCACGGGTGCCTTCGCACTCGAGCAACTCCAAGCGGTTAATAGTAACAGAACGCGCCTCGCGCTCCACTACCTCTCCTGCACGCGCCAATTTGTAAAGCGGCTGGCCGTCACGCTTGAGCGCCGAGTACATCGGCGGCACCTGGCGGATTTCACCGCGAAAACGCGGGATCGCGGCTTCGATATCGGCGCGACCAACGGTCACCTCGCGAGTCTGCAGCACCTCGCCTTCGGCGTCCGCTGTGCTGGTAGTCTGCCCCAGCTGCATGACGGTTTCGTAGCCCTTGTCGGAATCGAGCAGGTACTGCGAAAACTTGGTCGCCTCACCAAAGCACAGCGGCAACACACCGGTGGCCAGTGGGTCGAGGCTGCCGGTATGGCCGGCCTTTTCTGCATTGAGCAGCCAGCGGACTTTCTGCAAGGCTGCATTGGAGGTGAACCCCAAGGGCTTGTCGAGCAGGATGATACCACTGACGTTACGACGGATACGTTTGACCTGGGCCACCGCTTACTCCTTGGTGTCCAGCTCGTCAGCATCCTTGTGCAGGCGATCTTCGGCCACCGCACGCTCGATCAGTGCCGAGAGATGAACACCCCGGCTGACACTTTCATCGAAGTGGAAATGCAGTTGTGGAACACTGCGCAGTTGCATCGCCCGGCCGAGGTGCAGGCGCAGGAAACTGGCGGCACTGTTGAGCGCCTTGAGGGTCTGGGGGACTGCGTCGGCGTCGTCCTGGCCCATCACGGTGATGAAGACCTTGGCGTGGCCAAGATCACGGCTGACGTCGACCGCGGTGATGGTCACCAGGCCCACGCGTGGATCCTTGACTTCACGGCGGATCAGCTCGGCCAGCTCGCGCTGCATCTGATCGCCGATACGTTGGGTACGGCTATATTCTTTTGCCATTTTTGCTACCTGTATCTTAAAGCGGCAAACGCCCGGTCAGGCGGGTGTGCCTGACCGGGCGTTACCTTCAGAGGCCCAGCCAGCCGCCTTGCGACGGGGCCTGGGCCGCGCCCATCCCTTACAGGGTACGGGCAACCTGGACTTTCTCGAAGACTTCGATCTTGTCGCCGACCTTGACGTCGTTGTAGCTCTTCACGCCGATACCGCACTCCATGCCGTTACGCACTTCGGCGGCGTCGTCCTTGAAGCGACGCAGCGATTCCAGCTCGCCTTCGAAGATCACGACGTCCTCGCGCAGTACGCGGATCGGACGGTTGCGGTACACGGTACCTTCGATGACCATACAGCCAGCGATGGCGCCGAACTTCGGCGAACGGAACACATCACGCACTTCGGCGACACCCAGGATGTTCTCGCGAACATCGCTGCCGAGCATGCCGGTCAGTGCTTTCTTGACGTCTTCGATGATGTCGTAGATCACGTTGTAGTAACGCATATCCAGACCTTCCTGCTCGACGATCTTGCGCGCACCGGCATCGGCACGCACGTTGAAGCCGAACAGTACTGCATTCGAAGCCAGCGCCAGGTTGGCATCGCTCTCGGTGATACCACCGACGCCGCCACCGATGACGCGTACCTGAACTTCGTCGTTGCCCAGGCCGCCGAGCGAGCCCTGGAGTGCTTCCAGAGAGCCGCGCACGTCGGTCTTGAGGACGATGTTGAGGGTCTTCTTCTCTTCCTGACCCATGGTCTCGAAGATGTTTTCCAGCTTGCCTGCGTGAGCACGGGCCAGCTTGACCTCGCGGTACTTGCCTTGACGGAACAGGGCGACTTCACGTGCCTTCTTCTCGTCAGCGACCACGGACAGCTCGTCACCGGCTTCCGGAGTGCCATCCAGGCCGAGGATCTCGACCGGGATCGACGGGCCGGCTTCCTTCACAGGCTTGCCGTTCTCGTCGAGCATGGCACGTACGCGGCCATAGTTGGAGCCGACCAGAACCATGTCGCCCTGACGCAGCGTGCCGTCCTGAACCAGGATGGTGGCTACCGGACCACGGCCCTTGTCCAGACGCGACTCGACGACAACGCCACGACCAGGTGCGGTCGGGGTAGCGGTCAGTTCGAGAATCTCGGCCTGCAGCAGGACAGCTTCGAGCAGTTCGTCGACACCGGTGCCCATCTTCGCCGAAACCTTGACGAACGGAGTGTCACCCCCCCAGTCCTCGGAGGTCACGCCTTCGACGGCCAGTTCGTTGCGGATGCGATCGAGGTCGGCACCCGGCTTGTCGATCTTGTTCACTGCGACCACCAGCGGAACACCAGCAGCTTTCGCGTGCTGAACCGCCTCACGGGTCTGTGGCATCACGCCGTCGTCCGCCGCCACCACCAGGATGACGATGTCGGTCGCCTTGGCACCACGGGCACGCATTTGCGTAAACGCAGCGTGGCCTGGGGTGTCGAGGAAGGTGACCATGCCGCGGTCGGTTTCCACGTGGTAGGCACCGATGTGCTGGGTGATACCACCGGCTTCGCCAGCGGCAACCTTGGCACGACGGATGTAGTCGAGCAGCGAAGTCTTGCCGTGGTCGACGTGGCCCATGACGGTCACGACCGGCGCACGGGACTCGACTTCACCTTCGAACTTCAGCGATTCGGCCAGGGAATCTTCCAGGGCGGTATCGCTGACCAGGGTGACCTTGTGGCCCAGCTCTTCGGCGACCAGTTGAGCGGTCTCCTGGTCGAGCACCTGGTTGATGGTGACCGGAGTACCCAGCTTGAACATGAACTTGACGACTTCGGCAGCCTTGACCGACATCTGCTGAGCCAGCTCGGAGACGGTGATGGTCTCGCCGATGCTGACGTCACGGATGACGGGGCCGGTCGGGCTCTGGAAGCCGTGCTGGTTACGCTTCTTCAGTTTGCTCTTGCCGCCACGGCCACGACGTGCGCCATCGCTCTCTTCGTCAGTGGTGCGCGGTGCAGCGCGCGGAGTCGGAGCCTTTTCCTTCTCCTTGACCTTGACCTTGATCGAAACGCGAGGGGCTTCACCGCGACGCTCACCACCGGCGCCACGACGGTCGTCGTCACGGGTGCGGTTTTCGTTGCGACGGTTTTCGTCCTTCTTGCGCTCGGCGGCACGTACAGCGGCGTCGTCGGACACCGGGGCGTCGGCCACGACAGGCTCGGCAGCAACCGGAGCCGGCTCGGCACGTGGAGCAGTCGCTGCAACCGGAGCTTCGGCGGCCTGACGGCGAGCCTGCTCTTCGTTGCGCTGGCGAGTCTCGGCCTCGACCTTCTCACGCGCAGCGTTTTCCGCAGCACGGCGCTCTTCAGCCTCACGCTTCTGCTCGGCCTGGATCTCTTCCGGGCTACGCTGTACGAATACTTTCTTCTTGCGTACTTCTACGCTGATGCTCTTGCTACCGGCGACACGCAGGGTGCTGGTGGTCTTGCGCTGCAAGGTAATCTTGCGTGGCTCTTCCGCCTTGCTCTTGTGGCTGCTTTTCAGATGAGTCAGCAGAACCTGCTTCTCATTGTCGGTCACTACCTGACCGGCGTCGGTGTGCGGCAGACCTGCCTCACGCATCTGCTGCAGCAGGCGCTCTACCGGTGCCTCGACCTCTTGGGCCAGTTCTTTCACCGTGACTTGCGTCATGCACTTCTCTCCTCAGGCCGCGCCTAATTACTCGAACCAGTGGGCTCGGGCGGCCATGATCAACTTGCCGGCACGCTCTTCGTCGATGCCGTCGATGTCGAGCAGGTCGTCGATCGACTGCTCGGCCAGGTCTTCGCGGTTAACCACGCCGCGCACCGCCAGTTCCGCCGCCAGATCCTTGTCCATGCCCTCGAGGGAGAGCAGGTCTTCGGCCGGATGGGCGTCTGCCAGTTTTTCTTCGGTAGCGATGGCTTTGGTCAACAAACGGTCCTTGGCACGAGCACGCAGCTCGTTGACGATTTCCTCGTCGAAGCCATCGATGTTGAGCATTTCTTCCAACGGTACGTAAGCAATTTCTTCGAGGCTGGTGAAGCCTTCGTCGACCAGCACCTGTGCCAGCTCTTCGTCGACTTCCAGTTCCTCGATGAAGTTACGCAGGATGTCACCTGTTTCGGCTTGCTGCTTGGCCTGGATGTCCTTCTCGGTCATCACGTTCAGGGTCCAGCCAGTCAGCTGACTGGCCAGGCGAACGTTCTGACCGCCACGGCCAATGGCCTGGGCCAGGTTGTCCTCGGCAACGGCGATGTCCATGGCATGGGCATCTTCATCGACGATGATCGCCGCGACTTCAGCCGGCGACATGGCGTTGATGACGAACTGCGCCGGGTTCTCGTCCCACAGGACGATATCCACACGCTCACCACCCAGTTCACCGGAGACAGCCTGAACGCGCGAACCACGCATGCCGATGCAGGCGCCTTGCGGGTCGATACGCTTGTCCTTGGAGCGCACGGCGATCTTGGCGCGCGAACCCGGATCACGGGACGCTGCCATCACCTCGATCAGGCCCTCGGCGATTTCCGGTACTTCGATGCGGAACAGCTCGATCAACATCTGCGGTGCGGTACGCGACAGGATCAGTTGCGGACCGCGGTTCTCGGTGCGAATTTCCTTGAGCAGGGCACGCAGGCGCACGCCAACACGGAAAGTCTCACGCGGAATGATGTCTTCGCGGGCCAACAGCGCCTCGGCGTTGTTGCCCAGGTCGACGATGACGTTGTCACGGGTGACTTTCTTGACGGTGCCGGAGATGATTTCGCCAACACGCTCGCGATAGGCATCGACCACCTGTGCGCGCTCGGCCTCACGGACCTTCTGCACGATGACCTGCTTGGCGGTCTGGGCGGCGATACGACCGAACTCGATCGACTCGATCTTCTCTTCGATCACATCACCGATCTTGGCTTCGGGGTGAGTGTCCTTGATCTTGTCCAGCCAGGTTTCGATCGCCGGATCGTCAAGGTCGTTTTCATCGACCACGGTCCAACGGCGGAACGTCTCGTAGCTACCGGTGTGGCGGTTGATTTCCACACGCAGGTCGACTTCGTCCTCAAAACGTTTTTTGGTTGCAGTGGCCAGGGCCACTTCCAGCGCTTCGAAAATGACGCCGGGCGGTACACCCTTTTCGTTGGATACCGATTCAACAACCAGCAGTACTTCTTTGCTCATCGTACGCCTCGCCTTGCGCAAGCCATTAGACCCGGAATGTCCGCCGGGCCCGGCACGTCTCAGTCAAAACTGGGAATAATATTGGCCTTGTCGATCGAGTCGATCGGCAGCAGGAATTCGTTGGAGTCCACCTGGACCACCACATCCTGATCCTCCACACCGCGGAGAAGGCCCTGGAAGTTACGACGCCCCTCGAAGGGCGTACGCAGCTTGATCTTCACTTGTTCGCCGGCATGCGAAGCAAACTGTTCCAGAGTGAACAGCGGGCGATCCATGCCTGGAGAGGACACCTCGAGGGTGTATTCACTGCTGATCGGATCTTCCACATCAAGAATCGCACTGGCCTGACGGCTGACCGCTTCGCAGTCGTCCACCAGGATCCCGTCTTCCTTGTCGATGTAGATGCGCAGTACCGAATGCTTACCCTGGGAAACGTATTCGATCCCCCAGCACTGATAGCCCAGACCCTCGACAACCGGGGCCAACAAGGCCTGCAACTGTTCTAGCTTGCTCGACACCTGAACCCCCTCGTGCATGCTGTGCAAATAAAAAATGGGCGAAGCGCCCATCCCTGAAAGCGCCGTTGAACAACGACGCGAAGAACTGTTCAGCTAGCAAAAAGCCCCTGAAAAGGGGCTCCGCTGAAGCTGGTTGCGGGGGCTGGATTTGAACCAACGACCTTCGGGTTATGAGCCCGACGAGCTACCAAGCTGCTCCACCCCGCGACAAAGCTGGGGCGAAAGTATAAGACCGAACCCTCTGCAGGGTCAATCCGACCTCCACCTGCAAGAAAGCCCGCTAAAGCGGGCTCTCATGCTTCAATTGGTACCGAGAAGGGGACTCGAACCCCTACACCCTATGGGCACAACCACCTCAAGGTTGCGTGTCTACCAATTCCACCACCTCGGCAATATTACATCTTGAAACCCGTTACTTCTGCTCTTCGGTAGGAGGAGGGACATCACCTTTTGGGGCGGCTTCACTCTTCTGTTCCTGGAGCACCGGTACATCATCATTTACTGCCGGCTTTTGCTCTTTGACTTCCAGCACCGCTGGATCTGGCAAACCGGCTTGAGTCAGCTGGTGTGCCTGCTGCTTGGCGAAGTATCCTAACCCAAGTGCAGTCAAAAAGAAAGTGGCAGCAAGTATAGCAGTAAATTTACTCAGGAAGGTAGCAGAACCTTGGCTTCCGAACACAGTATTTGAAGCACCTGCGCCGAAAGATGCACCTGCTTCCGCACCTTTACCCTGTTGCATCAGAACCAGCGCTACCAGCGCCAGCGCAGCCAACAGATGAAAAACAACTACGACTGTTTCCAGCATATGTTCAGTTTCCTGCGGCGCGACAAATTGCACCGAATTCGTCTGCGTTCAGGGATGCTCCACCAATGAGCCCCCCATCAATATCCGGCATGCCGAACAGTTCGGCCGCATTGGCCGCCTTCACGCTACCGCCGTAGAGAAGTTGCACATTCGCTGCAACTTCGGCGTCCTGCGCCGCCAGCTGAGCACGGATGGCAGCATGCACATCCTGAGCTTGCTGAGGCGAGGCCGTCAAACCAGTACCAATGGCCCATACAGGCTCATAGGCAATTACTGCATTGGCAAAAGCACTGATACCGAATGCATCGATAACACTGCTTAGTTGACGCCCTACAACTTCGAGCGTCTTGCCAGCCTCGCGCTCCTCGAGGGTTTCCCCTACGCAAAGCACCGGCTTCAAACCACTTGCCTGTGCAGCTGCAAACTTGCGATTCAGCACTTCGTCCGACTCACCAATGATCTGGCGGCGTTCCGAGTGACCAATCAAGACCAACTTGCAACCGACGTCGGCCAACTGACTGGGTGCAACTTCACCCGTCAGCGCACCCTGCTCGGGCTGTACTGCAGAATTCTGTGCTCCAAAGATGATTCCTTTGTCCTTCAGCGCATCAACAACTTGATTGATGAACAGCGACGGTGGAAACACCGCAACTTCGACACTACTCGGAAGAGCCAGATTACTCAGGCTCAGGCTCAGCTCAGCGACGCTGGCGCGGGTACCGTGCATCTTCCAGTTACCAGCTACCATGGGGCGACGCATGCTCTACCTCGTCGGTCAAAGTGGGCGCAGATCTTACCCAACCAGAATCACGCTGGCAAGCATCTTTCAGGCACAAACTTCTGCAACGACCTTGGCCAAGGTTTCGGCGTGGCTGCGCACCTGATTTTCGTCGTCACCCTCGACCATCACCCGCAGCAGCGGTTCGGTCCCGGACTTGCGCAGCAACACACGACCACGACCTGCCATTGCCTCGGTCACCTTGGCACTGGCTTCCTGCACGGCTGGGTTTTCCAGCGGATCGGCGCTGCCGGCGGCATACCGGACATTGATCAGTACCTGCGGGCATTTGCGAATTGCCTGACGGGCCTGGGCAAGATTTTCGCCACGACGTTTGAGCGCCATCAGCACCTGCAGCGCCGCAATGATCGCGTCGCCTGTGGTGGTGTGGTTGCAGCACACCACATGGCCGGAGTTCTCGCCACCAAGCTGCCATTCGCGCTCAAGCAGCTCGGCCATGACATAGCGATCACCGACCTTGGCGCGTGCGAACGGAATATCGAGGTCCTTCAACGCCAGCTCCAGACCCAGGTTACTCATGAGCGTGCCAACCACCCCACCCTGCAGCTTGCCACGCTCCTGCAGGTCACGGGCAATGATGAACAGCAGTTCGTCACCGTCGACGATGGCCCCAGTGTGATCAACCATCAGCACCCGATCGCCATCGCCATCGAAGGCGATACCCAGATCGGCATGCCCCACCAGCACGGCCGCCTGCAGCGACTCGATATGCGTAGAACCACAGCCCTCGTTGATGTTCAAACCGTCAGGCTGGGCGTGCAGCACGGTGACATCGGCGCCCAGCTCGCGGAACACGCTGGGAGCGACCTTGTAGGTGGCGCCATGTGCGCAATCGACGACCAGCTTGAGGCCTGCAAAATCAGTGCTGCTGGGCACGCTGCTCTTGCAGAACTCGATGTAACGGCCCGCGGCGTCATTGATTCGAGAAACCTTGCCCAACTTGCTCGACTCAACCACGCTCATCTGTTGATCGAGCAGTTCCTCGATCATCAACTCGACCTCGTCTGGCAGCTTGGTACCGTTACCCGAGAAGAACTTGATGCCATTGTCATCATGCGGATTGTGCGAAGCACTGATGACGATACCCGCTTCGGCATGGAAGGTGCGGGTCAGGTAGGCGATGGCCGGGGTCGGCATGGGCCCGAGAAGCATCACGTCGGCACCGGCGGCCGAGAGGCCGGCCTCCAACGCAGACTCGAACATGTAGCCGGAGATACGGGTATCCTTGCCCACCAGAACGCGGCAGTTGCCCTGCTTGCGGAAGGCCATGCCTGCCGCCCAGCCGAGTTTCAGCATGAAGTCGGGAGTGATCGGATATTCGCCAACGCGGCCACGGATACCATCGGTACCAAAGTATTTTCTGCTCATAGAAACTCCAAACGTTCTTATTCGGCGCTCTGTACCGCAGCGATCATGCGCACCACGTCGACAGTCTCGGCCACATCATGTACGCGCAGAATGCTCGTTCCCATGGTCATGGCCAATGCCGCGAGCGCGAGACTGCCGTACAGCCGCTCGCCGACCGGACGATCCAGCGCCTGGCCGATCATGCTCTTGCGCGAGACGCCCACCAGCAGCGGCCGCCCCAGGCGATAGAGTACTTCCATATGCTTGAACAGGCTCAGGTTGTGCGCCAGGTTCTTGGCGAACCCGAAGCCCGGATCAAGAATGATTCGTTCTGCACCGATGCCAACTGCCGCGCAGGCAGCCATGCGCCGCTCCAGATAGCTAGCCACCTCCTCGGTGACATCGTCATATCGTGGATTGTCCTGCATGTTACCCGGCTCACCACGCATGTGCATCAGGCATACCGGCAGGCCGGTGTCCGCTGCGGCGTCCAGCGCGCCATCGCGTTCCAGGGCGCGCACATCGTTGATCAGCCCGGCACCGAGCCGAGCCGTCTCGCGCATCACCGCAGGCGTAGAGGTATCGACAGAGATGATGACGTCGAGGCGACTGCTGATCGCCTCGACGATCGGGGCGACCCGCTCCAGCTCCTCGACGGGCGACACTGCGCGAGCACCGGGGCGGGTGGACTCGCCACCAACGTCGATAAGCGTGGCACCCGCCGCGACCATGGCCTCGGCATGGCGCAGGGCCTCGTCACGGCGATTGAAGCGACCGCCGTCGGAGAATGAGTCAGGGGTGACATTGAGAATACCCATGACATGGGTACGGGACAAATCAAGAACCCGGTTGCCGCAAGGCAACCGGGTCGGGTACTGCTGAGAGGTCATATGAACCCTTAGTGTTGAGCCGCCGGACCACCGATCGGCGACTCGGGGCGATCGCCCTGGGAGGCCTGGTTGCCGGAGGTGCCGGCATCGTTGTCCCAGTCGCGCGGCTCGCGCGGCGTGCGGCCCGCCATGATGTCGTCGATCTGGTCGGCATCGATGGTTTCGTACTTCATCAGGGCCTCGGCCATCGCGTCAAGCTTGTCGCGGTTGTCGGTGAGAATCTGCTTGGCAGTGGCATAGCACTGATCGATGATGCTGCGCACTTCGGAATCGATCAGCTTGGCAGTCTCACCGGAGACGCTGGCGTGCTGGCTGCCAGCACTGCGACCGAGGAACACCTCGCCCTCTTCTTCGGCGTACATCAACGGACCGAGCTTCTCGGACAGGCCCCACTTGGTGACCATGTTCCGTGCGATCTGGCTGGCACGCATGATGTCATTGGACGCACCCGTGGTGACGCCGTCGAAGCCCAGGGTCATCTCCTCGGCGATACGGCCGCCGTACAGCGAGCAGATCTGGCTGATCAGCGCGCGCTTGGAGAGGCTGTAACGGTCTTCCTCGGGCAGGAACATGGTCACACCCAACGCACGACCGCGCGGAATGATCGAAACCTTGTACACCGGGTCGTGCTCAGGCACGACACGACCAACGATAGCGTGACCCGCTTCGTGGTAGGCCGTGTTCTGCTTCTCTTTCTCGGACATGACCATGGTCTTGCGCTCGGCGCCCATCATGATCTTGTCCTTGGCCAGTTCGAACTCCTTCATCTCGACCAGGCGCTTGCTGGCACGAGCAGCGAACAGCGACGCCTCGTTGACCAGGTTGGCAAGGTCGGCACCGGAGAAGCCTGGGGTACCACGGGCAATGACGGCGGCATTGACGTTCTCGCCGACCGGCACCTTGCGCATGTGCACCTTGAGGATCTGCTCACGACCACGGATATCCGGCAGGCCGACCACCACCTGGCGGTCGAAGCGACCGGGACGCAGCAGCGCCGGGTCGAGCACGTCAGGTCGGTTGGTGGCAGCGATGACGATGATGCCATCGTTCATCTCGAAGCCATCCATCTCGACCAGCAACTGGTTCAGGGTCTGCTCGCGTTCGTCGTGACCACCACCCATGCCGGCGCCACGGTGGCGACCGACGGCGTCGATCTCATCGATGAAGATGATGCACGGCGCGTGTTTCTTCGCCTGCTCGAACATGTCACGGACACGGCTGGCACCGACACCGACGAACATTTCGACGAAATCGGAACCGGAAATGGTGAAGAACGGCACTTTCGCTTCACCGGCGATGGCCTTGGCCAGCAAGGTCTTACCGGTACCGGGCGGGCCAACCATCAGCACGCCACGCGGGATACGACCACCCAGGCGCTGGAACTTGCCCGGGTCACGCAGGAATTCGACCAGTTCGCCGACTTCTTCTTTGGCTTCATCGCAACCGGCGACATCGGCCAGTGTGGTTTTCACCTGGTCTTCGGAGAGCAGGCGCGCCTTGCTCTTGCCGAAGCTCATCGGCCCGCCCTTGCCACCTGCACCGCCTTGCATCTGGCGCATGAAGAACATGAACACGGCGATGATCACGAGGATGGGGAAGCTGGCAACGAGCAACTGGGTCCAGATGCTCTGCTGTTCGGGTTGCTTGCCTTCGATCACGACGTGATTGTCAACCAGATCACCGATCAGGCCGTTATCGGCGATGGCCGGACGAACGGTCTTGAAGTTGTCGCCATCGGTACGCTTGCCGGTGATGACGGCGCCGTCGACGGTCACGCGCTCGACCTTACCGTCCTTGACCTGCTGGATGAAGTCGGAATAGTTGAGGGTCTGCGGCTCGTTAGGGCTGGAGAAGTTGTTCATCACCGTCACGAGGACAGCCGCGATGATCAACCACAGGATCAGATTCTTTGCCATGTCGTTCAATTAGCTACCCTCTGAGGTCGGCGCACGACGCAGCCGTGCCTCGCATGATATTCACCGCCCTAACTTACTACATTACCTGCGCATCCGCAGGCACCGTCTGTAACCCTTTGTGAAACCTAGACTACACGAAGTTCGGACGATCCAGAGGCCGCGGCCGATTGGAAATAACTATCGGCACCCCGCCCTTCCACAGTCACTCGCCCTTGTACCCCCTGGCCAGCAAGTACTGTTCACGGGAGCGATCCCGAGAGGACGACGGCTTGCGCATCTGCACCTTGTCGAACTTGCTGCGCACATCCTTGAGGTACACATCGAAGCCTTCTCCCTGGAAAATCTTGATCAGGAAGTCGCCGCCGGGCTTGAGCACACGGGTTGCCAGGTCCAGGGCGAGCTCGCAGAGGAACATGGCGCGCGGCATGTCCACAGCGGGCGTACCACTCATATTGGGGGCCATATCGGAAATCACAAGGTCCACATGTGAATCGCCGACCGCCTGGAGAATCTGCTCGAGCACCGAGTCCTGGGTGAAATCGCCCTGGATGAAGGTCACGTCAGGGATCGAGTCCATTTCCAGGATATCGGAGGCAATCAGACGCCCTTGCCCACCAATCAGACGACTGGTCACCTGCGACCAGCCGCCCGGTGCTGCGCCAAGGTCGATCACGCTCATGCCGGGGCGGATGAGGCGGTCCTTTTCCTGGATCTCCAGCAGTTTGTAGCTCGCACGCGAGCGGTAGCCATCCTTCTGCGCCTGCTTGACGAAAGGATCGTTGAAATGCTCTCTCAGCCAGTTATGGCTGCTTTTGGAACGCTGCGCCACGGGGCACCTCGATGATTAGCGTCGTGATTGACTGGGCGGAGCCAGTGGCCCTCGGGTAAAATGGCCACCAATTTTACAGAATCAGACGAAAAGGGTCAGATTATGCCGCTCAATAACGAGCAGAAGAAACAGTACAAGTCTATTGGTCACGACCTGAAACCGGTCCTGATCGTTGCCGGTAACGGCCTGAATGAAGGCGTGATCGCCGAACTGGAGCGTGCGCTGGCCGATCACGAGTTGATCAAGGTCGAAATTCGCTCGGACGATCGTGAAGAGCGCGCCGCCGCTATCGCTGAACTGTGCAAGGCGGGCCGTGCCGAGCTGGTACAGACCATTGGCAAGAAGGCACTGATCTATCGCAAGAACCCACAGCCGAACAAGCAGCTGTCCAACATCCACCGCTACAAGTAAGGGTGGCGCCGGTCAGTGGCGCGCCTTGCGCACCCTGACCGGGACCGGCTGGGCCACCAGCACGATGCCGGAAAAGCCCAGCACCAGGAAACAGAACATCTGCCAGCGCTCCCCTACGGAAATCCCGTAGCGCAGCGTGTAGTAGCCGACACAGGCACCAAAGCCGAGCAACAGCATCTGGCCGCGGAACTGCCGCCACCAGGCCGCCAGGCCATCCACCCTCGCCAGCACTGCCAACTGGGTCAACAGCCCGAGCAGCGCCACGCCGATCAACCAGCGATCGATCTGCCCGGCGATGTCCTGCACCAATAATGGCGCAAGGCCGCTGACCTTCAGCGCCGGCACCAGCCCCACATGAAACACCCACAGGCCACCGACCCAGAATACCTGGGCCAGTTGCCAGAGGATGCCCTCGAGGGACGGCGCGCGCTGGCGCCGATCAGATGTGCTTGACTTCGACAATCTCGTACTCGACGGTGCCGCTCGGCGTCTTGACCACGACCGTATCACCCTCTTCCTTGCCAATGATGGCACGGGCGATAGGCGCGCTCGCCGAGAGCTTGCCTTTCTTGATGTCCGCTTCGTCTTCGCCAACGATCTGGTAGGTGACCTGATCGCCGGTCTCGGTGTTCTCCAGGTCTACGGTAGTCCCGAAGATCACCTTGCCGGTGTGGGCGATGGTGGTGACGTCGATCACCACCGAGTTCTGCAAACGGCCTTCGATGTCGCGGATACGCGCCTCGACCATGCCCTGCTCCTCACGGGCGGCGTGGTATTCGGCATTTTCCTTGAGATCGCCGAGCTCACGAGCCTCGCCGATCGCCTGGCTCAGACGTGGACGCTCGGTCTTGCTCAGGAACAAATGCTCTTCTTCCAGGGCGCGAGCGCCCTGGACGGTCATCGGATACTTGGTAATGCTCATGCTTTCAGTCCTGCATGCAGATCCTGCAGGCGACGAACGGTCTTTTCGGGACCGAATTTCAGCGCCTCGCAGATGGCTTCACCTGCCGCAATGGTGGTCGTGCAGTAGATCTTGTGCTGCAGCGCATTGCGACGAATCGAGTAGGAGTCGGCGATAGACTGGCGGCCTTCGGTGGTGTTGATGATCAGCGACACTTCGTCGTTCTTGATCATGTCGACCACGTGCGGACGACCCTCGGTCACCTTGTTCACACGGCGCACTTTCAGACCCGCCGCTTCGATAACCTTGGCGGTGCCTGCAGTAGCAACCACTTCGAAGCCCAGGGCAATCAGGTCACGGGCAACGCCAGCCACTTGTGGCTTGTCGTCGTCACGCACGCTGATGAACGCGGTACCGCCGGTCGGCAGCACTTCGCTGGCGCCCATCTGGGCCTTGGCGAAGGCTTCACCGAAGCTGTCGCCGACACCCATGACTTCACCGGTGGATTTCATCTCAGGGCCGAGGATCGGGTCAACCCCCGGGAACTTGGCGAACGGGAAGACGGCTTCCTTGACGCTGTAGAAGTTCGGGATGATTTCCTGAGTGAAGCCCAGCTCTTTGAGGGTTTTGCCGGCCATGACGCGAGCCGCGATCATCGCCAGCGAGGTGCCGATGCACTTGGACACGAACGGTACGGTACGCGAGGCGCGCGGGTTGACTTCGATCACGTAGATCTTGTCGCCCTGCAGGGCCAGCTGCACGTTCATAAGGCCGACGACGCCCAGCTCCAGGGCCATTTTCTTGACCTGTTCGCGGACTTCGTCCTGCACTTGCTGGCTCAGCGAGTAAGGTGGCAGCGAACACGCCGAGTCACCGGAGTGAACACCAGCCTGCTCGATGTGCTGCATGATCGCACCGATCACCACGTCGGTGCCGTCGCAGACCGCATCCACGTCCATCTCGATGGCGCAGTTGAGGAAGTGGTCGAGCAGGACCGGGCTGTCATTGGACACCTGGACCGCTTCGCGCAGGTAGCGCTTGAGTTCGTCCAGCTCATAGACGATCTCCATGGCACGACCGCCCAGTACGTACGACGGGCGCACGACCAGCGGGTAGCCGATACCGCCAGCAGCGTTGATGGCCTCTTCTTCGCTACGCACAGTGGCGTTTGGCGGCTGCAGCAGGTTCAGGCGCTGCACCATCTGCTGGAAGCGCTCGCGGTCTTCGGCGCGGTCGATGGCGTCCGGGCTGGTACCGATGATCGGCACCCCGGCTTCTTCCAGGGCACGGGCCAGCTTCAGCGGGGTCTGGCCGCCGTAGTGGACGATCACGCCCTTCGGCTTCTCGACGCGGCAGACTTCCAGCACATCTTCCAGGGTCAGCGGCTCGAAGTACAGGCGGTCGGAGGTGTCGTAGTCGGTGGAGACGGTTTCCGGGTTGCAGTTGACCATGATGGTCTCGTAACCGTCTTCACGCAGCGCCAGGGCTGCGTGTACGCAGCAGTAGTCGAACTCGATGCCTTGGCCGATACGGTTCGGGCCACCACCCAGGATCATGATCTTGTCGCGGGTCGACGGGTTGGCCTCGCACTCTTCTTCATACGTCGAGTACAGGTAGGCGGTGTCGGTGGCGAACTCGGCCGCACAGGTGTCGACACGCTTGTAGACCGGGAACACTTCCAGCTTGTGGCGGTGACGACGCAGGTTCTTGTCGGTGATGCCGAGCAGCTTGGCCAGGCGCTGATCCGAGAAGCCCTTGCGCTTGAGGCGCAGCATGTAGTCCTTGTCGATGGCCGACAGGGCCAAGGTTTTGACCTTCTCTTCTTCCTTGATCAGATCTTCCATCTGCACCAGGAACCACAGGTCGATACCGGTCAGCTCGAAGATTGCTTCGATGGTCATGCCCGAGCGGATGGCGTCAGCCACGTACCAGATGCGCTCGGCGCCCGGCACGGTCAGCTCGCGCTTGAGGATGCTGGAAGCATCGGCGCTGGCCAGGTCGACTTTCGGGTCCAGGCCACAGGCGCCGACTTCCAGGCCACGCAGGGCTTTCTGCAAGGACTCCTGGAAGGTACGGCCAATGGCCATGACTTCACCGACCGACTTCATCTGAGTGGTCAGGCGGGCATCGGCTTTCGGGAATTTCTCGAAGGCGAAGCGTGGCAGCTTGGTCACGACGTAGTCGATGGACGGCTCGAAGGACGCCGGGGTGCGACCGCCGGTGATGTCGTTCTGCAGCTCGTCGAGGGTGTAGCCGATGGCCAGCTTGGCGGCGATCTTGGCGATCGGGAAGCCAGTGGCTTTCGAGGCCAGGGCGGACGAACGAGAAACCCGCGGGTTCATCTCGATCACGACCATGCGGCCGGTGTTCGGGCAGATACCGAACTGCACGTTGGAACCGCCGGTTTCGACACCGATCTCACGCAGCACCGCCAGCGAGGCGTTGCGCATGATCTGGTATTCCTTGTCGGTCAGGGTCTGTGCAGGAGCAACGGTGATGGAGTCACCGGTGTGCACGCCCATCGGGTCGAAGTTCTCGATGGAGCAGACGATGATGCAGTTGTCCTTCTTGTCACGGACCACCTCCATCTCGTATTCCTTCCAGCCGATCAGCGACTCGTCGATCAGCAGTTCCTTGGTCGGCGACAGGTCCAGGCCACGGGTGCAGATTTCTTCGAATTCTTCACGGTTGTAGGCGATGCCGCCACCGGTGCCGCCCATGGTGAACGAAGGACGGATGATGCATGGGAAGCCCAGCTTCTCGAGAACCGCGTAGGCCTCTTCCATGCTGTGGGCGATACCGGAGCGCGGGCACTCAAGGCCGATGTCCTTCATCGCCTTGTCGAAACGCGAACGGTCCTCGGCCTTGTCGATGGTGTCGGCGTTGGCACCGATCATCTCTACGCCGAACTTCTCCAGAACGCCGTGGCGCTCCAGGTCCAGGGCGCAGTTCAGTGCAGTCTGGCCGCCCATGGTCGGCAGCACCGCGTCAGGACGCTCTTTTTCGATGATCTTGGCCACCGATTGCCACTTGATCGGCTCGATGTAGGTGGCGTCGGCCATGGCCGGGTCGGTCATGATGGTGGCCGGGTTGGAGTTCACCAGGATGACGCGGAAACCTTCCTCGCGCAGGGCCTTGCAGGCCTGGGCGCCGGAATAGTCGAATTCGCAGGCCTGGCCGATCACGATCGGGCCAGCGCCGAGAATCAGGATGCTTTTGATGTCTGTACGTTTTGGCATGGTTGTCACTCAAATCCGCGGGTCAGTCGGCAAGCCGTCTTGAACAATCTGGGTCAGGCGCTTCCGGACGCGGCGCATGCCGGTCCGGGGCCTTGATGCAGGATGCTCAGCGGCGCTTGGCCATGGCATCGATGAAACGATCGAACAGTGGCGCGACGTCGGTCGGGCCTGGGCTCGCTTCAGGGTGGCCCTGGAAGCTGAACGCGCTCTTGTCGGTACGCTCGATACCCTGCAGGGTGCCGTCGAACAGCGACTTGTGGATGGCGCGCACGTTGCCCGGCAGGGTGGCTTCGTCGACGGCGAAACCGTGGTTCTGGCTGGTGATCATGACCACACCGGTATCCAGGTCCTGGACCGGGTGGTTGGCACCGTGGTGGCCGTGGCCCATCTTGACGGTCTTGGCACCGGAGGCCAGGGCCAGCAACTGGTGGCCGAGGCAGATGCCGAAGACTGGAATCTCGGTCTCGAGGACATCCTTGATCGCCTGGATCGCGTAGTCGCACGGCTCAGGATCGCCTGGGCCGTTGGACAGGAACACGCCGTCCGGATTCAGCGCCAGCACTTCGCTCGCCGGGGTCTGGGCAGGCACCACGGTCACACGACAGCCACGAGCGACCAGCATGCGCAGGATGTTCAGCTTGACGCCATAGTCGTAGGCGACGACGTGGTACGGCAGGTCGGCGGCCTCGATGGTCGGGTGGCTGTCGGTTTTCAGCTCCCACACGCTGGAACGCCACTCGTAGCGCTCCTTGGTGGAGACGACCTTGGCCAGGTCCATGCCCTTGAGGCCCGGGAAGGCACGGGCAGCGGCGATGGCCTGCTCTTCGGTGATGTTGTCACCGGCCAGGATGCAGCCGTTCTGGGCGCCTTTCTCACGCAGGATACGGGTCAGGCGACGGGTGTCGATGCCAGCGATGGCAACGACGTTGTTGGCCTTGAGGTAGTCCGGCAGCGATTGGGTGTTGCGCCAGTTGCTGGCCAGCAGCGGCAGGTCACGGATGACCAGGCCTGCGGACCATACACGGTTCGATTCGGCGTCTTCCGGCGTAGTGCCGGTATTGCCGATGTGCGGGTAGGTCAGGGTGACGATCTGCTGCGAATAGGAAGGGTCTGTAAGGATTTCCTGGTAGCCGGTCATAGCGGTGTTGAACACCACCTCACCAACGGTTTGTCCGTCGGCCCCAATGGCCTCACCGCGAAAAATGCTGCCATCAGCAAGGGCGAGTATGGCTGGCTTTGTCAAGAAGACCTCCCGTAAATGACGCATGAAGGGGCGATCGCAGGTTGCAAAAAAGCGGAGTGCCGTATGGATACGTCACCCCGCTTTTATGTGCTGAATTCAATTCTCTGCGCGCTTTTAGTGGATACACTAAAGCTGTAGTCTACAGAAAAGTGAGGTTTCGGTCTACCGTATATGTGCCTCTAAAACACATAATTGCGACAGACTGGCGTCGGCGGTGGCTTCTTCGCGGGCAAGCCCGCTCCCACTGGATTTTTGCAAGCCTTCAGGTTCGTGTAATTCCTGCGGGAGCGGCGGTTCGCCACTGCGACTTGTCCCGCGAACAAGCCACTGCCGCACTGACGCCTCAATGCAGCTCGAGCACATCCTGCATGTCGTACAGCCCAGGCTCGCGGCCATCCAGCCACAGCGCCGCACGTACGGCACCCTTGGCGAAAGTCATGCGGCTCGAGGCCTTGTGGGTGATCTCGACGCGCTCGCCCTCTGCCGCGAACAGCACAGTGTGATCACCGACCACGTCACCGGCACGCACAGTGGCAAAGCCGATGGTCTGGCGATCACGCGCGCCGGTCTGGCCTTCGCGACCATAGACGGCCACTTCCTGCAGGTCGCGACCCAACGCCTGTGCAACCACCTCACCCATGCGCAGCGCGGTACCCGACGGAGCGTCGACCTTGTGGCGGTGGTGAGCCTCGATGATCTCGATGTCCACCTCGCCACCCAGCACCCGCGCGGCAGTATCGAGCAATTTCAGGCACAGGTTGACGCCAATGCTGAAGTTGGCAGCGAAGACGATCGGAATCTCCTTGCCCGCCTCGACCAGCAGCAGCTTCTCTTCTGGCGAGAAGCCAGTGGTGCCGATCACCATGGCCTTGCCCGCCTTACGGCAGAACGCCAGGTTCTTCAGGGTCACCGACGGGTGAGTGAAGTCGATCAGCACATCGAACTCGTCAGCGACCTTGGTCAGGTCATCGGAGATCGGCACGCCGATACGACCCAGCGCCGCGAGCTCGCCGGCGTCGGCACCCACCAGGGTGCTGTCCGGACGATCGATCGCCGCCGTCAGGCCAGCCTGGGGAGCCTGCTGCTGCACGGCTTCGACGAGGGTCTTGCCCATCCGCCCTGCCGCGCCCATTACCGCAATACGTCGCATAGCCTATTCCTTGTCAGAGATCGCCGAAGAAGCGCTTCACACCCTCGAACCAGCCGCTGGCCTTGGGCGAATGGGAGCTGTCGCCTTCGAGCGAGTCACGCAGCTCTTCGAGCAGTTCGCGCTGGCGACGGCTCAGGTTGACCGGCGTTTCCACCGCAACACGGCACAGCAAATCGCCCGCCGCACCACCGCGCACCGGCGCAACGCCCTTGCCGCGCAGGCGGAACTGCTTGCCGGTCTGGGTGCCTTCCGGGATCTTCAACTTGACCCGGCCGTCCAGCGTCGGCACTTCCAGCTCGCCACCCAGCGCCGCATCGGTGTAGCTGATCGGCACTTCGCAGAACAGGTGCTTGCCGTCACGCTGGAAGATCGCGTGCTCGCGCACACTGATCACCACGTACAGGTCACCAGTCGGACCACCATGGGCCCCCGCCTCGCCCTCGCCAGACAGGCGGATGCGATCACCGGTATCGACGCCTGCCGGCACCTTGACCGACAGGGTCTTGTATTCCTCGACCCGTCCTTCGCCATGGCAGGCGTTGCAAGGGTCGGTGATGATCTTGCCCTGGCCATGACAGCGCGGGCAGGTCTGCTGCACGGAGAAGAAGCCTTGCTGCATGCGCACCTGACCGATGCCACCGCAGGTCGGGCACGTCGACGGTGTAGAGCCCTTCTTGGCGCCCGTCCCGTCACAGGGCTGACAGTTGACCAGCGTCGGCACACGAATGTTGACCGTTGTGCCACGCACTGCTTCTTCCAGGTTCAGCTCGAGGGTGTAGCGCAGGTCACTGCCCCGCTGGGCACCACCACGGCCGCCGCCGCGACCGCCACCAAAGAAGTCGCTGAAGACATCGCCGAAGATATCGGAGAAGTTCGCGCCGCCGAAACCGGCGCCACCGCCACCCATACTCGGGTCGACGCCGGCATGGCCGTACTGATCGTAGGCCGCGCGCTTGCTGGCATCGGAGAGCACTTCGTAGGCCTCGTTGGCCTCCTTGAATCTCTCTTCCGACTCTTTGTCGCCCGGGTTGCGGTCCGGGTGGAATTTCATCGCCAGGCGGCGATAGGCCTTCTTGAGGTCACCTTCGCTGGCGCCGCGCTCGACACCCAGGACCTCATAAAAATCACGCTTTGCCATAGGTCATTTGCACTCTTGAGGGCTTTCGGCATCTGTGCACCGTGCCGTCAGCACCTGCCGCAACACGCCTGATGCGCCCTGACAGATGCTGGAAATATTTCCCGTGTTCCAGACACGCCAACGCGGGAGCAAGCCCCCGCGCGGCGACATCCTACCAGTTCACCGACCAATGGCGATGAACCGGCCGACAACATGCAGGCATTACTGCTTGTTGTTGTCTTTCACTTCCTCGAACTCGGCGTCAACCACGTCATCGTGCTTGGCTTCCGGCTCGGCCTGCTGAGCGCCATCCTGAGGCTGCTGTGCCTGTTGCTCGGCGTACATCTTCTGGGCAACTGGCGCGGAGACCTTGGACAGTTCCTCGACCTTGGCGTCGATGGCAGCCTTGTCGTCGCCCTTGACGGCAGCTTCCAGGGCAACCACGGCAGCTTCGATCGCAGCCTTTTCCTCGGCAGTCGCCTTGTCACCGGCGTCGACGACCATCTTGCGGGTCGAGTGAACCAGCGCATCACCCTGGTTGCGAGCAGCGGCCAGCTCTTCGAACTTGCGGTCTTCCTCGGCGTTGGCCTCGGCATCACGCACCATGCGCTCGACTTCTTCGTCAGACAGGCCGGAGTTGGCCTTGATCACGATCGACTGCGCCTTGCCAGTGGCCTTGTCTTTCGCGCCGACATGCAGGATGCCGTTGGCGTCGATGTCGAAGGTCACTTCGATCTGTGGAACACCGCGCGGGGCTGGCGGAATGTCAGCCAGGTCGAACTTGCCCAGCGACTTGTTCTGCGCAGCTTGCTTGCGCTCGCCCTGCAGAACGTGGATGGTCACTGCACCCTGGTTGTCGTCGGCAGTCGAGAACACCTGCGACTTCTTGGTCGGGATGGTGGTGTTCTTCTCGATCAGCGCGGTCATCACGCCACCCATGGTTTCGATACCCAGGGTCAGCGGGCTGACGTCGAGCAGCAGGACGTCCTTCACGTCACCGGCCAGTACTGCACCCTGGATGGCGGCACCCATGGCAACGGCTTCGTCCGGGTTAACGTCCTTGCGCGCTTCCTTGCCAAAGAAGTCGGCAACGGCTTTCTGCACCAGCGGCATACGAGTCTGGCCACCGACGAGGATCACGTCGTCGATCTTGCTCGCGTCGATACCGGCATCTTTCAGGGCGATGCGGCAAGGCTCGATGGTACGGCTGACCAGGTCTTCGACCAGCGACTCCAGCTTGGCGCGGGAGATCTTCACGTTCAGGTGCTTCGGACCGGTTGCGTCAGCAGTGATGTACGGCAGGTTGACGTCGGTCGACTGAGCGGAAGACAGCTCGATCTTGGCCTTTTCAGCAGCTTCTTTCAGACGCTGCAGTGCCAGCGGATCGTTCTTCAGGTCCATGCCGGACTCTTTCTTGAACTCGTCGACGAGGTAGTCGATCAGGCGCATGTCGAAGTCTTCACCACCCAGGAAGGTGTCACCGTTGGTGGCCAGTACTTCGAACTGATGCTCACCGTCGACTTCGGCGATTTCGATGACCGACACGTCGAAAGTACCACCACCCAGGTCATAGACGATGACGGTGTGGTCGCCCTTGGCCTTGTCCATGCCATAGGCCAGTGCAGCGGCGGTCGGTTCGTTGATGATGCGCTTGACGTCCAGACCGGCGATGCGACCGGCATCCTTGGTAGCCTGGCGCTGGCTGTCGTTGAAATAGGCCGGAACGGTGATGACCGCTTCGGTGACAGGCTCGCCGAGGTAGTCTTCGGCGGTCTTCTTCATTTTCTTCAGGACTTCGGCGCTGATCTGCGGCGGAGCCATTTCCTTGCCAGCGGCCTCGACCCAGGCGTCACCGTTGCCGGCCTTGACGATCTTGTACGGGACCAGCTTGATGTCTTTCTGCACGACGTCTTCTTCGAAGCGGCGGCCAATCAGGCGCTTCACTGCGAACAGGGTGTTGTGCGGGTTGGTGACGGCCTGGCGCTTGGCCGACTGACCGACCAGGATTTCGCCGTCGTTGGCGTAGGCCACGATCGAAGGGGTGGTACGCGCACCTTCGGCGTTCTCGATGACCTTGACGTTACCGTTTTCCAGAATGGAGACGCACGAGTTGGTCGTCCCCAGGTCGATACCGATGATTTTGCCCATGTTAACTCTCCCGAAACTTGAATTTGGTAGCAGCGACTACTTTGGCCAACTGCGGTAATACTTGAAGGCTTGACACCTAGATGGGGATGCCCCGGCGGATTTCAAGCCTTTTCGTCGATAGAAGGCTGGGGCGCTGCCGGCGCCTTGCTGACCACCACCATGGCGGGGCGCAGCAGGCGACCGTTGAGCAGATAACCCTTCTGGAACACGTTGAGCACGCTGTTCGGCTCTACCTCGGCGTTTTCCTGCATGGCCATGGCCTGGTGATGCTCAGGGTTGAACGGCTGGCCATGGGGATCGACGGCTTCGAGGTTGTAGCGCTTGAGGGTGTCCTGGAACATCTTCAGGGTCAGCTCGACACCTTCGCGGATCTGCTTGACGTTCTCGTCATCGGCACTGGAGTGGGCCAGGGCCAGTTCCAGGCTGTCGATCACCGGCAGCAGGTCGCCGGCGAATTTCTCCAGGGCGAACTTGTGAGCTTTCTCGACGTCCTGCTCGGCACGACGGCGGATGTTCTGCAGGTCTGCAGCCACGCGCAGCGACTGATCCTTGGCGGCGGCCAGCTGCTCCTCGAGCACCTGGACGCGGGCACCGAGATCTTCGGAGCCGGCTTCTTCGGCGTTAAGGTTTTGTTCATCCAGCTGTTCGTCAGCCATCGGGTCTCTCCTCCGCAATTTCTGGTGTACAGGTCATGCCTGCCTTGTCTGCCGGTTATATGGGGTCGGAAAAAACAGGTTCAAGGGGCGAGCGGCATTTCCACATTCATCAGGCGAGCATTGGCAGGCAGGAAAAAAGTACTGTATAAATAACCAGACATGACCTTCGGGAGTGGCCCTCATGCTGGTGCACCTGTCCATTCACAACTACGCCATCGTCGAGCACCTCGACCTCGAACTCGCCCGCGGAATGTCGGTGATCACCGGCGAAACGGGCGCTGGCAAGTCGATCATGCTCGACGCGCTTGGCCTGGCGCTGGGCGACCGCGCCGACAGTGGCGTGGTGCGACCCGGCGCCGACAAGGCCGACCTGCTTGCCACCTTCGACCTGGTCGATATCCCCGAAGCCCGCACCTGGCTGGCAGAACGCGACCTCGACACCGACGGCCCGTGCATCCTGCGGCGGGTGATCACCGCCGAAGGCCGCAGCCGCGGCTACATCAACGGCACTCCCTGCCCGCTTGCCGACCTCAAGGCACTCGGCGAGCTACTGATCGACATCCACAGCCAGCACGAGCACCAGTCGCTCCTCAAGACCGACACGCATCGTCGTCTGGTCGACGAGTACGCCGGCGCCGTCGACCTCGCCCGCCAGGTGCAACTGGCAGCCCAGCGCTGGCGCCAGACCCGCCTGGAGCTGGAGCGCCTTTCCAACTCCGGCGACGAGCAACGCGCCCGTCATCAGCTACTGAGCTACCAGCTCGAAGAGCTCGACAATCTGGGCCTTGGCGAAAACGAGCTGGAACAGCTTGAGCACGAGCACAAGAACCTGACCAATGCCGAAGCCCTGTTCGGCATCTGCCGCCAGGTCATCGATCAATGCAGCGAAAGCGACTCCGGCAACGTGCTCAGCGCCCTGACGGTCAGCCTCAATCGCCTGACCGCCGTGAACAACGCCCCCAAGGCATTGGGCGAAGCCGTCAACCTGATCGCCAGTGCGCAGATCCAGATCGAGGAAGCGGTTGGCGAGCTCAACCGCTTCCTCGATCACTTCGACGCCGACCCTCTGCGCCTGCAAGCACTGGAAGAGCGGCTCGACACCCTTTATACCCTCGCTCGCAAGCACCGCGTGCACCCGAGCGAGTTGCCACGCCTGCAACAGCGCCTGATGGAAGAGCTCGAAGGGCTCAACGCCAGCGATGAATCCATCGAGCGCCTGGGCGGCGAGCTGGCCGCCTATGCACAGCACTATAAAGAGAAGGCCGTCGAGCTCAGCAATCTGCGCCGGCAGGCCGCAGCGCAACTGGCGGTGGCGGTCGAGCAGGAGATCCAGCGCCTGGGCATGCCCGGCGGGCGCTTCTGTATCGAGCTGTCGCCCAACGAGAGCGGTGAGCTTTCGCCCCACGGGCTGGAGCAGGTCGAGCTGCTGGTCAGCGCCAACCCCGGCCAACCGCTCAAGGGGCTGGCCAAAGTGGCTTCGGGAGGTGAGCTGTCACGCATCAGCCTGGCCATTCAGGTCATCACCGCACAAACCTCGCGCATTCCCACACTGGTCTTTGACGAAGTGGACGTGGGCATCGGCGGCCCGACCGCCGAGATCGTCGGCCAACTGTTGCGCCGCCTGGGCGAGCGCGGCCAGGTCCTGACCGTCACCCACCTGCCGCAGGTTGCAGCCCAAGGGCACCATCACCTGTTCGTGCACAAGGTACGCAACAGCGACACCACCCATACCGCCGTGGCCAGCCTCGGCAAGCGCGAGCGGGTCGAAGAAGTGGCACGCATGCTGGGTGGGATAGACCTGACCAAAGAGTCCCTGGCGCATGCGCGCAAGATGGTAGTCAGCGGCAAGGCCTGAGGCAGCTCACTCCTCGACCCGCGCCAGAAAGCACAAAGGCGACCCGAAGGTCGCCTTTGCTGTTAATAACGATCGAAATCGTTACTTTTTCTTACGCACATACAGGACCAGGTTGTGGTCCACGAGCTCGTAGCCATGTTCGGCGACGATCTCTTTCTGGCGGCGCTCGATCTCCGCATCCATGAATTCGATCACTTCGCTGGTGTCCACGTTGACCATATGGTCGTGGTGTCCGCCATCGGCCAGCTCGAACACCGCGTGGCCGCCATCGAAGTTGTGGCGAACCACCAGACCCGCAGCTTCGAACTGGGTCAGTACGCGGTAGACGGTCGCCAGACCGACATCCTCACCCGCTTCCATCAGCGCCTTGTAAACATCCTCGGCGCTCATGTGACGCTGCTCGGTCGAATCGAGCATCTGAAGGATCTTGACTCGAGGCAGGGTCACCTTGAGACCGGCTTTGCGCAATTCGCTATTTTCAACCATGGTCAGCTTTCTCGCCGATGCTGCTTCGCAGCTTCTCTTAATACGGGTATGATCGGGGTTTACGTTGTCCAGCCAAGATAGTGGAAGTCGCCCACCGATGCAAAACACCAAGCTCTTGCTAACCAGCCTCACCCTCGTGGGACTGCTCGCACTCGCCGGTTGCTCGTTTCCCGGGGTTTACAAAATCGACATCCAGCAGGGCAATGTCGTCACGCAGGACATGATAGACCAATTGCGCCCCGGAATGACCCGACGGCAAGTAAGGTTTATCATGGGCAACCCACTCCTGCAGGACACCTTCAACACCAATCGCTGGGATTATCTCTACAGCATCCAGCCTGGCGGCGGTAAGCGCCAGCAGGAGCGCATGAGTATCTTCTTCAACGAGAGCGACCAACTGGTCAGCCTTTCCGGCGACTTCATGCCGGGCGTAAGCCGCGACCAGGAAATCCTGGGCGGCAGCAGCACCACGACCGTCAGCCCGGCCAACCAGCCGTCTCAACAGCCGGAAAAACCAGCCAAGGCTGGCTCGACGGAAGAGTCGATCCAGCGCGAAATCGACACCATCGAGACGACCCCGGTGCCTACGCCGGCGCCACTGGAGACCTCGCCGCAATAACGGCATGGCCCATGAAAAAGCCCGGACCTGGTCCGGGCTTTTTATTGCGCAGCGTATACAGCAACAACCTTACCCGCGTGCAGCCTTGGCCTTTTCGGCTCGCTGCCTGCGCATCGCCTTCGGGTCCACCAGCAGCGGCCGGTAGATTTCCAGGCGTTCACCCTCCTCGACCTGACGCTGATGCGGTTCGGCAACGACCTTGCCAAACACGCCCACCGGGCAGCTTTCAATATCCAGCCCTGGCACTTGCGCAGCGATACCAGACAAATGCAAAGCCTCACGCAGCGTCACACCCTGCGGCACCCGGCACGCCAGCAGCCACTGGCGTGCCGCAGTCGCGTAAGCCACCTCGATACCCAGCGTCTCAGCCATGCAGCTGCTTGGCTCGCTGGCAGAAGGCATCGACGAGGGTGTTGGCTGCCTGGTTGAACAATGGCCCGAGGGTGGCGCGCACCAGCGGCCCGGCATAATCGAACGACAGGTCGAGGCTGATCTTGCAGGCTTTTTCGCCCAGCGCCTTGAACACCCATACGCCATGCAACTGGGTGAAGGGTCCTTCTTCCAGGTTCATCTCGATGGATTGCCCCGGCACCAGCACATTGCGCGTGACGAACTGCTGGCTCATGCCGCCCTTGGCCACCTCCAGCTTCGCCCGCATGTGGGTGTCACTCGCCTCGAGCACCGTCGAGTCCGAGCACCAGGGAAGAAACTCAGGGTAGCTGGCCACGTCGTTGACCAGGTCGTAGAGCGCCTGGGCAGGGTATGGCAGCAGGGCGGAGCGTTGAATATGGGTAGTCATCCAGGCATCACTTCCAAGCTGGGCGGCAGCGCATCGCAGCGCTTCGGAACGGTTCCGTGCAACGGAACGAGGCCTGCATTGTCCGGGATTCATCCTGCAGGCTCAAGCGCACCGAACCCCATAGCCAGAGGACGTGGCGACTGCCTATAATGCCGCCCCTATGGCTAAGCAAAAGAAACATCCGACCGGGACCATCGCGCAGAACAAGAAAGCGCGACACGATTACTTCATCGAACACAAGTTCGAGGCCGGGCTGGTCCTGTCCGGTTGGGAAGTAAAAAGCCTGCGGGCCGGCAAGGCGCACCTGACCGACAGCTACGTGCTGCTCAAGGATGGCGAAGCCTGGCTGTTCGGCAGCCACATCACCCCGCTGAACACCGCCAGCACCCACGTCATCGCCGACCCCATGCGTACCCGCAAGCTGCTGCTGAACAAGCGCGAGCTCGAGCGCGTGGAAGCTGCCGTGGCGCAGAAAGGCTACACCTGCGTGGCCTTGGCGCTGTACTGGAGCAAGCACCTGATCAAGTGCGAAATCGCGCTCGGCAAGGGCAAGAAGGAGTTCGACAAGCGCGACACGATGCGCGAGCGCGACTCCAACCGCGAGCTGCAGCGTGCGGTGCGCAACAAGGGCAAGGAAGAGTAGATCTTCTTCAGCGGGCAAGTCGCAGCGGCGGTTCGGCGCTTCGACTTGCCCGCGAATGCTGCAACACCTGTCTAGCGCCCGCTGCGTCGCTCCGCACGCGCCACGCGCTGAGCTTCCTGCTGCGCCTCTTCCAGCACTTCCTGCACATACAGGATGTGCCGGCTCGACACCTCCCGCGCATCTTCCGCACGCCCCTCGACGATCGCCTCGTACAGTTCGCGATGCTGACTGATCAGCATGTCGCGCGTCTCCGTGCGCTGCTGGTACATGCCCCCGATGTTGGTCACCACAT
Source organism: Pseudomonas wayambapalatensis (assembly GCA_014268975.2). Taxonomy (GTDB): domain Bacteria; phylum Pseudomonadota; class Gammaproteobacteria; order Pseudomonadales; family Pseudomonadaceae; genus Aquipseudomonas; species Aquipseudomonas wayambapalatensis. Next base: position 5,018,653 of record CP077096.1, read on the forward strand.
TGCGCTTGAGCAGGTCGAACAGGCCACGAATGGTATGCAGCAGCACGGCATTGTGGCTGGCTTCGGCAATCGCCAGATGAAAACGCGCATCCGCAGCGCCTTCTTCTGCACGACTGACCTCATCGACGCGGGCATAGCAGTCCTGCAGCGCATCGAAGGCGGCCTTCAACCGCGCCCGATCCGGCTCGGTAGCACGCTGGGCTGCGTAGAAGGCGCATGAGGCCTCAAGGGTGTGACGAAACTCCAGCAGGTCGCGCTGAGCCTCAGGGTTGTGCTCGAGCAACTGCAACAAGGGATCACTGAACGTCGATCCCAGCGACTCGGCCACATAGTTGCCGCCCCCCTGGCGGCTGACCAGCAGCCCCTTGGCCACCAGTTTCTGGATCGCCTCGCGCAACGACGGGCGGGAAACGCCAAACTGTTCGGCCAGGGCGCGTTCGGCGGGCAGGCGCTGCCCTGAGGTCAACGTCCCCTCGAGAATCATCCCTTCCAGTCGATCGACGATATCGTCGGACAGGCGCCGTTGGCGGACCTGATCAAAAACCATCACATGCTCTCCACAAACCCCGGCACCGATTTCGGGGCGCCTATTCTGCGCCTATCCGCGGCAGCCCGACAGATATTCCTCGATTGATCCGACGCGATCTCGCCATCCGCTCATCGGCACTCGACCAAAGTTTTGCTTGGGACAAATTGACACACCCCGTATCCGGCTTTTAACCTAGCGACCAGTCATTGTAAATTGGTATTACCAATTATCCAATGCCAGTGCTGACCAACAACAATTAGGGGTCACCCCATATGCAAACCTGGCAACAACTCTACACACCGCTTGGTAGTCTCGGCCTGTCCGCACTGGCGGCGGTCATCCCCATCGTGTTCTTCTTCCTCGCCCTCGCCGTGTTCCGCCTCAAGGGCCACGTGGCAGGCAGCATTACCCTCGGCCTGTCGATCCTGGTGGCGATCTTCGCCTTCCAGATGCCTGTCGACATGGCCCTTGCCGCAGCAGGCTATGGCTTCCTCTACGGCCTCTGGCCGATTGCCTGGATCATCGTTGCCGCGGTGTTCCTGTACAAACTCACGGTCAAGAGCGGCCAGTTCGAAGTCATCCGCAGCTCGGTGCTGTCGATCACCGACGACCAGCGCCTGCAGGTGCTGCTGATCGGCTTCTGCTTCGGTGCCTTCCTTGAGGGTGCAGCGGGCTTTGGCGCCCCTGTGGCCATCACCGCCGCACTGCTGGTGGGCCTGGGCTTCAACCCGCTGTATGCCGCCGGTCTGTGCCTGATCGCCAACACCGCGCCGGTCGCCTTCGGCGCCTTGGGTATCCCGATCATCGTCGCCGGGCAGGTGACCGGCATCGACGCCTTCCACATTGGCGCCATGACCGGCCGCCAGTTGCCACTGCTGTCGCTGTTCGTGCCGTTCTGGCTGGTGTTCATGATGGATGGCCTGCGTGGCGTGAAAGAGACCTGGCCCGCTGCGCTGGTCGCCGGCCTGAGCTTCGCCGTGACCCAGTACTTCACCTCCAACTTCATCGGTCCTGAACTGCCGGACATCACCTCGGCCCTGGCCAGCCTGATCGCCCTGACCCTGTTCCTCAAAGTCTGGCAGCCCAAGCGCGCGTTCGCCGAGGCCAAGGGCAGTGTCGGTGCAGCCGTGGTCAGCAGTGGCGGCAGCCAGCCTTCGCCGTACAGCTTCGGCGAGATCTTCAAGGCCTGGTCGCCATTCCTGATTCTCACCGTGCTGGTGACCATCTGGACCCTCAAGCCCTTCAAGGCCGCATTCGCGCCGGGCGGTGCGATGTACAACTTCGTGTTCAACTTCGCCATCCCGCACCTCGATCAACTGGTGATCAAGACCGCGCCGATCGTGACCGCGCCGACCGCAATGCCGGCGGTGTTCAAGCTCGACCCGATCTCCGCCACCGGCACCGCGATCTTCCTGTCGGCACTGATCTCGATGTGGGTCCTGAAGATCAACTTCAAAACTGGTCTTACCACTTTCAAAGAGACCTTCAGGGAATTGCGCTGGCCGATCCTGTCGATTGGCATGGTGCTGGCCTTCGCCTTCGTCACCAACTACTCGGGCATGTCCTCGACCATGGCGCTGGTCCTGGCCGGCACCGGCGCGGCGTTCCCGTTCTTCTCGCCGTTCCTGGGTTGGCTGGGCGTGTTCCTGACCGGCTCCGACACGTCGTCCAACGCCCTGTTCAGCTCGCTGCAGGCCACCACCGCGCACCAGATCGGCGTCAGCGACACCTTGCTGGTCGCCGCCAACACCAGCGGCGGCGTGACCGGCAAGATGATCTCGCCGCAGTCGATCGCCGTGGCCTGCGCCGCCACCGGCCTGGTCGGCAAGGAGTCGGACCTGTTCCGCTTCACCGTCAAGCACAGCCTGTTCTTCGCTACCATCGTCGGCCTGATCACCCTGGTCCAGGCCTATTGGCTGACCGGTATGCTGGTTCATCACTAAAGTGACAGGGGCCGGGCGCCCTCATGCGCCCGGCAGCTCCCTCAACCCACGCTGCGAGAATCCATGATCATTTCCGCCTCCACCGACTATCGCGCCGCGGCCCAGCGCAAGCTGCCCCCCTTCCTGTTCCACTACGCCGACGGCGGCGCCTACGCCGAGCACACACTGCGCCACAACGTCTCGGACCTGGCCAGCATCGCCCTGCGCCAGCGGGTCCTGAGAAACATGTCGGAGCTGAGCCTTCAGACCCGGCTGTTCGACGAAACCCTGAGCATGCCCGTGGCCCTGGCCCCGGTCGGCCTCACCGGCATGTACGCGCGTCGTGGCGAAGTGCAAGCGGCGCGCGCGGCGGCGGCGCACGGCATTCCCTTCACCCTGTCCACGGTGTCGGTCTGCCCGATCGAGGAAGTGGCGCCGGCCATCGACCGGCCCATGTGGTTCCAGCTATATGTCCTCAAGGACCGCGGCTTCATGCGCAACGCCCTGGAGCGCGCCAAGGCCGCCGGGGTGAAGACGCTGGTGTTCACCGTCGACATGCCCGTGCCCGGCGCCCGCTACCGCGACGCCCATTCCGGCATGAGTGGCGCCAACGGCCCGATGCGTCGCGTGCTGCAAGCCATGACCCACCCTGAATGGGCCTGGGACGTCGGCGTGATGGGACGCCCGCACGACCTGGGCAACATTTCCACCTATCGCGGCAACCCGACCGGCCTTGCCGACTACATCGGCTGGCTGGGCAACAATTTCGACCCGTCGATTTCCTGGAAGGACCTGGAGTGGATCCGCGAATTCTGGGACGGCCCGATGATCATCAAGGGCATCCTCGATGCCGATGACGCCCGTGACGCCGTGAGGTTCGGCGCCGACGGCATCGTCGTCTCCAACCACGGCGGCCGCCAGCTCGACGGCGTGCTGTCCAGCGCCCGCGCCCTGCCGGCCATTGCCGACGCGGTCAAGGGTGACTTGAAGATCCTCGCCGACTCGGGCATCCGCAGCGGCCTGGACGTGGTGCGCATGATCGCCCTGGGCGCCGACACGGTACTGATCGGCCGCGCCTTCCTCTGGGCCCTGGCCGTGCATGGCCAGGCCGGGGTGAAGAACCTGCTGGAGCTGTTCGAGAAAGAAATGCGCGTGGCCATGGTACTGACCGGCGCCAAGTCGATCGGCGAGATCAGCCGCGATTCGCTGGTACGCGAGCTGGGCGCCTGAGCCCTTACGAAACAAACGCCTGATAGTCCGGGGCACGTCGCGCGCCAGACGCGCCGGCCCCGCGAGGAGATTGCATGAGCCTGCCCGCTGCGTTCCTGCGTGATGCCGAGCGCCTGATCCCTGCCGAACGCCGTTTCGACGACCCGACTTCGACCCTGGCCTTCGGCACCGACGCCAGTTTCTACCGGCTGATCCCCAAGCTGGTGGTGCGCGTCGAATCCGAGGACGAGGTGGTCGAGCTGATCCGCCTGGCCCAGCGCGAGCGCGTGCCGGTAACCTTCCGTGCCGCTGGCACCAGCCTTTCCGGCCAGGCCATCAGCGATTCGGTGCTGATCGTGCTGGGCGACAACTGGAACGGCCGCGAGATTCGCAACCAGGGCGAACAGATCCGCCTGCAGCCCGGGGTCATCGGTGCCCAGGCCAATGCCTGGCTGGCCCCCTATGGGCGCAAGATCGGGCCAGATCCGGCGTCGATCAATGCCTGCAAGATCGGCGGCATCGTCGCCAACAATGCCAGCGGCATGTGCTGCGGCACCGCGCAGAACACCTACCACACCCTTGCCGGCCTGCGCCTGGTGCTGGCCGACGGCACTCGCCTGGACAGCGAGGATCCGGCCAGCGTCGCCGCCTTCGAACAAAGCCACGCCGCGCTGCTCGACGAACTTGCCCGCCTTGGCCGTGAGACCCGCGCCAACACCGGACTGGCCGACCGTATCCGCCACAAGTACCGGTTGAAGAACACCACCGGCCTCTCGCTCAACGCACTGGTGGACTACGACCAGCCGCTGGACATCCTTCAGCATCTGCTGGTCGGCTCCGAAGGCACCCTGGGCTTCATCAGCGCAGTCACCTACGACACCGTGCCCGACCACCCGCACAAGGCCAGCGCCCTGCTGGTGTTCCCCAGTGTCGAAAGCTGCTGCCGAGCGGTGACCGTGCTCAAGCGCCAGCCCGTGTCGGCGGTCGAGCTGCTTGACCGCCGCAGCCTGCGCTCGGTGCAGGAGATGCCAGGCATGCCGGCCTGGGTGAAGGGCCTGTCAGACAACGCCTGCGCCCTGCTGATCGAGTCCCGCGCCGCCAGCCAGAGCCTGCTGCATGAACAACTGGCGCAGGTGATGGGGTCCATCGCCGAGTTCCCGCTCGAGCAGAAGGTCGAGTTCAGCGAAGATCCGGCGGTGTACAACCTGCTGTGGAAGATTCGCAAGGACACCTTCCCCGCTGTCGGCGCCGTACGCCAGACCGGCACCACAGTGATCATCGAAGACGTAACCTTCCCGGTCGAACAACTGGCAGAAGGCGTCAACCGCCTGATCCAGCTGTTCGACAAGCATCACTACGACGAGGCGATCATTTTCGGCCACGCGCTGGAAGGCAACCTGCACTTCGTTTTCACCCAGGGCTTCAACAGCGCCGAAGAAGTTGCGCGTTACCAGGCCTTCATGGAGGACGTTGCGCAACTGGTGGCGGTGGAATTCGGCGGTTCGCTCAAGGCCGAGCACGGCACCGGACGCAACATGGCGCCCTTCGTCGAGCTGGAATGGGGCAAGGACGCCTACCAATTGATGTGGGCACTCAAGCGCTTGCTCGACCCCAACGGCATCCTCAACCCGGATGTGGTGCTCAGCAGCGATCCAGACATCCACCTGAAAAACCTCAAGCCACTGCCGGCGGCCGACGAGATCGTCGACAAATGCATCGAGTGCGGCTTCTGCGAGCCGGTGTGCCCGTCCAAAGGGCTGACCCTCAGCCCGCGCCAGCGCATCGTCATGTGGCGCGATATCCAGGCCAGGCGCCGTGCCGGTCTCGACACCCGCGAGCTGCTGCAGACCTATCAATACCAGGGCCTCGACACCTGTGCCGCGACCGGCCTGTGCGCCCAGCGCTGCCCGGTGGGGATCAACACCGGCGAGCTGGTGAAAAAGCTTCGCGGCGAGGCCGCCGGCCATCTGAAGACCGCCGACTGGCTGGCCGAGCACTTCCACTCGGCCCTCAGCGGCGCACGCCTGACCCTCGCCGCAGCCAACGGCGCCCGCAAGCTGCTCGGCGCCCCGCGCCTGGGACGCCTCAGCAGCGGCCTGCGCAAAGTCAGCAACGGTCGCCTGCCGCAGTGGACACCGGCCATGCCGCAACCGCTCAAACCGATCGACTTCGGCCCGGCAAGCCACGATGCACGACCTCGGGTGGTTTACCTCGCGGCCTGCGTGTCGCGCGTCATGGGCCCGGCCTATGGCGATCGCGAGCAGCGCTCGTTGCTGGACAAGACCCGGGCCCTGCTGGAAAAGGCCGGCTACCAGGTGATCTTCCCCGACAACGCCGACAACCTCTGCTGCGGCCAGCCATTCGCTTCCAAGGGCTATGCCGAACAGGCCGAGCACAAACGCCAGGAACTGATCGCCGCCCTGCTGCATGCCAGCCGCGGCGGCCTCGACCCGATCTACTGCGACACCAGCCCCTGCACCTTGCGCCTGGTACAGGACCTGGGGGAAACCCGACTGGATCTTTACGACCCGGTACGCTTCATCCGCACGCATCTGCTCGACAAGCTGGAGTTCACCCCGCAGGAGGAACCTGTGGCCGTGCATGTCACCTGCAGCACCCAGCACCTGGGCGAAAGCCAGGCGCTGATAGACCTCGCGCGGCGTTGCAGCAAGCAGGTGGTGATTCCCGAGGGCATCCATTGCTGCGGGTTCGCTGGCGACAAGGGCTTCACCACGCCGGAGCTCAATGCCCACTCCCTGCGCAGCCTGAAAGATGCCGTGCAGTACTGCAGCGAAGGGATTTCCACCAGCCGGACCTGCGAGATCGGGCTGTCGAGCCATAGTGGTATCGACTATCACGGGTTGGTCTATCTGGTGGACCGGGTGACGCGCGCACGAGCTTTCTGAGGTCAGCCCAATCCCTGTGGGAGCGACGGTTCGCCGCTGCGACTTGTCCCGCGAACACGGGCGTAGCCCGTGCCAGGCAGCGCGGTGTCGTTTTCGCGGGTAAACCCGCTCCTACAATGGGAGCGGCTACCCAGGCTATTGCCCAACAGCCCGCAACCATTTGTTACAAGTAAATGCTAATCTGCAGCCCCGTCCCTCCGCTGCCGTTGGCCCCTGATGTCTGAGTCCGCACCGTTGCTGTTGCGTCACCACCGTCCTTTCATCGCCTTCTGGCTTGCGCGGGTCTTCACCGCCAGCGGCTTCCAGATGCTCACCGTGGCCATCGGCTGGCACCTCTACCAGCTCACCGGCAACGTCCTGGACCTGGGCCTGGTCGGCCTGGTCGAGTTTGCCCCCCGGGTGCTGTTCATGCTGCACACCGGGCATGTGGCAGACCGCTACGACCGGCGCAAGGTCGCCGCCCTGTGCCAGTGCCTGCAAGGGCTCATCGCCCTGGCCCTGGCCCTGGGCAGTGCCACCGACAGCGTCACCCGCGAACTGATCTTCGTGCTGGCGTTCCTGCTCGGTGCCACTCGCTCCTTCGAGATGCCCGCAACCCAGGCACTGCTGCCCAACGTGGTGCCGCCAGGGCTGTTCCCGCGCGCCGTCGCTGCGTCGGCGTCGGCGACCCAGGCAGCTACCATCGTCGCCCCGGCGGTCGGCGGCCTGCTCTACGCCTTCGGCAGCATCTGGGTGTATGGCCCGACCGTATTGCTGTACGCCATCGCCTGCCTGCTGATGTTCACCCTCGATTCGCGCCAGCAAACACCTCAACGCGGCCGTGCCAGCCTGGAATCGCTGCTGGCCGGCATCCGCTTCATTCGCAGTCGCCCGGACATCCTCGGCGCCATCTCGCTTGACCTGTTCGCCGTGCTGCTGGGCGGCGCCACGGCGCTGCTGCCGGTGTTCGCGAAGGATATCCTGCTCACCGGCGCCTGGGGCCTGGGCCTGCTGCGCTCGGCCCCGGCGGTGGGCGCCTTGTTGATGTCGCTGTGGCTGGCGCGCTTCCCGGTGGAGCGCAAGGTCGGCCGGACCATGTTCACCGCCGTGGGTGTGTTCGGCGTGGCGACCATCGCCTTCGGCCTGTCGACCTCGTTCTGGTTCTCGCTGGCGGTGCTGGTGGTACTGGGCGCGGCAGACATGATCAGCATGGTCATCCGTAGTGCTTTCGTGCAGCTGGAGACACCGGATGAAATGCGCGGCCGGGTCAGCGCGGTGAACGGGCTGTTCATCGGCGCCTCGAATCAGCTCGGCGAGTTCGAATCCGGGGTCACTGCGCACTGGTTTGGCACAGTTCCGGCGGTGGTGCTGGGTGGCGTGGGCACGCTGGTGGTCACTGGCGTGTGGATGAAGCTGTTCCCGACCCTGGCCAACCGCGACCGCATGCACAATCCGCAATAGTCTTCATGGGGCTGCCTGGCAGCCCTTTCGCGGCACCAGGCCGCGCCGACAGCGGGCGCCACGCCACAAAGACCAACAGCCATAGGCCCCCGCCCCCCATGCTGGTATGATGCGCGGCTTTTTTCCGCCCCCACAAAACCACGGCAACCGGTACGGTCTGTGCTTTGCTGATGGGGTCGAATACATTCACGGCGCCGCGGCGCCATGGGAGCAGGCATGCTGGAAAGGCTGTTTCAACTAAAAGCACACAACACCAACGTGCGCACCGAGATCCTCGCGGGCGTCACCACCTTCCTGGCGATGGCCTACATCCTGTTCGTCAACCCGAGCATCCTCGGCGAAACCGGCATGGACAAGGGCGCGATCTTCGTCGCCACCTGCCTGGCCGCGGCCATCGGCTCGGTCACCATGGGCCTGATCGCCAATTACCCGATCGCCCTCGCTCCGGGCATGGGCCTGAACGCCTTCTTCACCTACACCGTGGTCCTGCACATGGGCCACACCTGGCAGGTGGCATTGGGCGCGGTATTCCTTTCGGCAGTGCTGTTCTTCCTGCTGTCGATCTTCCGTATCCGCGAGTGGATCGTGAACAGCATCCCGCTGCCGCTGCGCTCGGCGATCGCTGCGGGCATCGGCCTGTTCCTGGCGCTGATCGCCCTGCACAACGCTGGCATCGTCGTCGATAACCCGGCCACCCTGGTGGGCCTGGGCGACCTCAAGCAGCCTGCACCGATCCTTGCCACCCTCGGTTTCTTCCTCATCGTCGGCCTCGAGTCGCTGAAAGTGCGCGGCGCCGTGCTGATCGGCATCCTCGCCGTGACCGTGGTGTCGATCCTGGTGGGGGCCAGCCAGTTCGGCGGCATCGTTTCCATGCCGCCGTCGCTGGCCCCGACCTTCCTGCAACTGGACATCAAGGGCGCACTGGACGTCGGGCTGATCAGCGTGATCTTCGCCTTCCTGTTCGTCGACCTGTTCGACAACTCCGGCACCCTGATCGGCGTGGCCAAGCGCGCCGGGCTGATGGGCAAGGACGGCCACATGCCGAAAATGGGCCGTGCGCTGATCGCTGACAGCACCGCAGCCATGGCCGGCTCACTGCTGGGCACCTCGACCACCACCAGCTATATCGAATCGGCCGCAGGCGTGAGTGCCGGCGGACGCACCGGCCTGACCGCCATCGTGGTGGCCGTGCTGTTCCTGCTGGCCCTGTTCTTCGCGCCCCTGGCCGGTAGCGTGCCGGCCTACGCCACCGCGCCGGCACTGCTGTTCGTTGCCGTGCTGATGGCCTCGGGCCTGGCCGAGATCAACTGGGACGACGTCACCGAGGCCGCGCCGGTGGTGGTCACCGCCCTGGCCATGCCGTTGACCTATTCGATCGCCAACGGCATCGCCTTCGGCTTCATCGCCTGGACCGCCATCAAGCTGATCTCCGGTCGTCACCGCGACCTGAACCCGGCCCTGGTGATCCTGTCCATTCTGTTCGTCATCAAGCTGGGCTGGTTCAACGCATGAGTGCCGTCTTCGACCCTTCGCAATACACGACCCAACTGCAGGCCAAGGTCGAGCGCCTGCGCGAGCTGCTGGCGCCCTTCGATGCACCGCAACCTGCAGTGTTCGAGTCGCCGCGCGAGCACTATCGCCTGCGCGCAGAGTTCCGCCTGTGGCGCGAAGAGGGTCAACGCCACTACGCGATGTTCGCCCCGGGCGAAAAGCACAAGGCAATTCTGATCGACGACTTCCCTATCGCCAGCCAGCGCATCAATGACCTGATGCCCCGCCTGAAGGCCGCCTGGCAGGGCAACGAAGACCTGAGCAATCGTCTGTTCCAGGTCGAGTTCCTGACCACACTGGCTGGCGATGCCATGGTCACCCTGTGCTATCACCGCCCGCTCGACCAGGCCTGGGAAGCCGCCGCGCAGCAACTGGCCGCGCAACTGGGCGTCAGCGTGATCGGTCGCTCCAAGGGCAAGCGCGTGGTGATCGGTCGTGACTATGCCGTGGAGAAACTCGATATCGCCGGCCGCACCTTCAGCTACCGCCAGCCTGAAGGCGCCTTCACCCAGCCCAACGGCGCGGTGAACCAGAAGATGCTCGGCTGGGCCTGCGAGGCGATGGGCGAGCGCAGCGACGACCTGCTGGAGCTGTACTGCGGCAACGGCAACTTCACCCTGCCCCTGGCCACCCGCGCGCGCCAGGTGCTGGCCACCGAGATCAGCAAGACCTCGGTCAACGCCGCCCTGCACAACCTCGACGAAAACGGCATCGACAACGTACGCCTGGTGCGTCTGTCGGCCGAGGAACTGACCGAGGCGCTGAATGAGGTTCGCCCATTCCGTCGCCTGGAAGGCATCGACCTGAAAAGCTACGACTTCGGCACCGTTTTCGTCGACCCACCGCGCGCCGGCATGGACCCGGACACCTGCGAGCTGACCCGACGTTTCGAGCGCATCCTGTACATCTCCTGCAACCCCGAGACACTGGCGCAGAACATCGCCCAACTGCACGATAGCCACCGTATCGAACGCTGCGCGCTGTTCGACCAGTTCCCCTACACCCATCACATGGAAAGCGGGGTCCTGCTGGTCAGGCGCTGATCCGCGCACTGCGGGGTCGAGCAGACCCCGCCGCACGCACCCAAGGAGCGATGTGCCGATGGACCAATTGAGCGCCATGCAGACCTTCCGCCGAGTCGTCGACCTCGGCAGTTTCAGCGCCGCCGCCCATCAGGCGGGCGTGTCTCACACCGTGCTGTCGCGCCAGGTGAAGAACCTCGAGCGCGAACTCGGCACGCAACTGCTCAACCGCACCACCCGCAGCCTGCAACCCACCGAAGCGGGCATGCTGTTCTACCGCCACTGTGTGTTGATTCTCGAACAGATGCAGGCCATGAACCTGGAGCTGTCCGAGCACCAGCAACAGCCCACTGGCACATTGCGCCTGAGCGTTGCCACCGCCTTCGGAGAGCTCGAATTGGGCCACTGGCTGCCGGATTTCGCGGCACGGTACGAGCACCTGCAGATCGAGCTCAGTTGCACCGATCGCTTCGTCGACCTGATCGAGGAGGAAGTGGATGTCTGCCTGCGGATCACCGACCACCTGCCCGACTCCAGCCTGGTCGCACGCCTGCTGGCGCCCAGCCCGGTCATGCTGGTGGCCGCACCGGGCTACCTCGAACGCCAAGGCACACCCACCACGCCCGACGCACTGAAGGACCATCCGCTACTTGGCTACAGCCGCCTCACCCATCCCCAGCGCCTGCAGCTCAGCGGTCCGCAAGGTGCCCAGCAGGACGTGCTGATGCCCAGGCGGCTGAGCGCCAACTCGCCCATGGCCCTGCGTGCAGCCGCCATCGGTGGCTTGGGTATCGCCAGCTTCGACCGTTTCATCGTGCATGACGCCTTGCGCGACGGGCGCCTGGTGCCGGTGCTGGCCGATTGGCGATTGCCGGGGCGCAGCCTGTATGTCGTCTACCCGCAGAGCCGATATCTGGCACCGAAGGTACGCGCACTGCTCGACTACGTGCAGCACTACTACGGAACGCCGCGCTGGGAAGATTGATTGGTGCAACAAAAGCACAAGTCATGGCTAACTTGTGCCGTATCTGTGCTTAGAACATCTGGTTAACCTTCGCTCACTCACATTGATCGGCGAAGGAGCCTCTCCATGAAAGCACTGCACACCCTGATTGCCGGCCTCGCCCTGGGCACCCTCGCCCTTACCGCGCAGGCCGTCGAAACCAAACTGGTCTCTGTCCCGAACAGCGCCGAACTCAAATGGCAGGACGTGCCGAACACCAAGGGCGCGGTCAGCTACGCCAACGTCGAAGGCGACATCTTTGGCGAGGGCCCGTACTCGGCCTACGTGAAGTTCAAGAAGGGCGTCGACAACGGCCTGCACCAGCACACCGAGACCCTGCCGACCGTAGTACTCGACGGGACCTTCTATGCCGTGATCGATGGCAAGCGCACCGAATTCCCGGCAGGTTCGTACTACAAGCTGCCCGCCGACCTGGTTCACGAGAGCGGCTGCACCGCTGCAGCAGATTGCCTGCTGTTCCAGTACCAGGCTGACAAGTTCGACCTGAAGCCGGTCAAGAAGTAACACCCCGTTGTAACCGCACCGCTCCTGTTTTGGGCGTAGCGCCTGGCGCTACGCCCATTTTTGTTGAGTAGCGCCCTTCAGAAATCGAAGAACACCGTCTCCCCTTCCCCCTGGAGGCGAATGTCGAACCGATAGGCTGTCTTGCCATCCACCTCACAGCGCTTGGCGACCAGTGTCTCGCGCCGCTGCGGCTGCTCGATCAGGTTGAGCACCGGGCACTTGCCGTTGGCCTCGGCCTCGTCATCGAAATACAAGCGGGTATGCAGGTGGATGTTGATCCCCCGGGCGAACAGGCTGATGTTGATGTGCGGTGCCATCGGCACCCCGGCGGCATTGTTCACCACACCTGGCTTGACCGTGTGCAGGGTCCACTCACCCGCATCGAAGGTGGTGGCGGTCCGGCCGAAGCTGTTGAAGGCGTTCTCCAGGTTGAACACGTCCTGGTACTGGCCGTTGGCATCGGCCTGCCACACCTCGAGGAAGGAATCGCGCACTAGATGGCCATTGCCATCGTACACCTGGCCGATCAGCAGGATGTGCTCGCCCGGGGCCTGCGGACGAGCCAGACGGTTCCAGATTTCCTGATCGCGGGTCGGATTACCAGCCGCTTCCAGGGCCAGGCCGATGTGCACATAGGGGCCGGCAGTCTGCGAGGGGGTTTCCGGCAGCAGTTCGATAGGCATGACGGATCTCCTCAGCGATTCTCGAAGTGGGTCTGGCGCTGGCCACGCAGCACGATGTCGAAGCGGTAGGCCAGGCAGTCCATCGGGTTGGCGTGGCTCATGTCGAGCCGAGCAATCAGGCGCTGCACCGCGTCCGGGTTGGCGATCGACTTGACGATCGGACACATCGGAATCAGCGGGTCACCTTCGAAATACAGTTGGGTGATCAGCTTGGTGGCAATCGAAGGGCCGCTGATGGAGAAGTGGATGTGCGCCGGACGCCAATCGTTGGGGCCGTTGCGCCAGGGGTAGGGGCCGGGCTTGATGGTGCGGAAGCTGTAGTAGCCGTCACGGTCGGTCAGGCAGCGACCGACGCCACCGAAGTTCGGATCGAGCGGGGCCAGGTAGCGGTCGTTCTTGTGGCGGTAGCGACCACCAGCGTTGGCCTGCCACATCTCCACCAGAGTATTGGGCACCGGCTTGCCGTACTGGTCGACGACCCGCCCGGCGATGATGATGCGTTCACCAATCGGCAGGCCACCATTGTTGAAGTTCAGCAACAGGTCATGGTCGTGCTCGCCGAAGCGCAGGTGGGAAAAATCCGGGCCGGTGCTTTCGCTGACCGACTGCGCAATGCTCACCAGCGCCTGGCGCGGCGAGCGGGCGATGGATGTCTTGTAATCAGGCGTGAAGGCCTTGGGGTGCCAGTTGCGATCACGGATCACGAAGCGGCTGGTGTCCTGGGCGGGCATGCCGTTTTCCTCTCTTGGAATTGTTCGAACCACCTGTGCGTGGCAGGCGGACGTGCAGTTTCCGGCAGGTCGCGCAGGGCGAAAACTGAAAACATGCGCGCCAGACATAACCATTTGGTTATGCAACTTTTCACCAGACCTCCCGATCTGAAGCGCTGGACTATTCTGGATGGACTGCGGTGCTGGCTGCGCAGAGCCCAACGGCCCTTCAGCCAGGCACGACCCTCACAGCGGAGAACTTCTATGGACTGGCGAAAAGGCCGACGCAGCGACAATGTAGTGGATGCACGCGGCGAAGGCGGTGGCGGTGGGATGCGCTTCGGCGGTGGCAAGGGCCTGGGGCTGGGTGCCGTGCTGCTGATCGTCGGCATCGGCTGGCTCACCGGCCAGGATCCGCTGCAGATCCTCGGCCAGCTCGCCGGCCAGATGGAGCAGCAGCAGGCAGCGCCCAGCGGCGCTGGCGGCAAGGCTCCACCGGCCAATGACCAACAGGCCGAGTTCGTCGCCTCGATCCTCGGCGATACCGAAGACACCTGGAAAGCCCTGTTCGCCCAGGCCGGAAAACAGTACCGCGATCCCAAGCTGGTGCTGTTCAGCGGCCAGGTCAACTCCGCCTGCGGCTTCGCCTCCTCGGCGGTCGGCCCCTTCTATTGCCCGGGTGACCAGCGGGTGTACCTGGACATGTCGTTCTTCCGCGAAATGGAAACCCGCTTCGCCGCCGCCGGCGACTTCGCCCAGGCCTACGTGATCGCACACGAGATTGGCCACCACGTGCAGACCCTGCTCGGCGTCTCGGCCAAGGTCGATGCCGCGCGCCGCAGCGGCCAGCGCCTGGAAGGCGACAATGGCCTGCTGGTACGCCAGGAACTGCAGGCCGACTGCCTGGCTGGTGTCTGGGCCTACCAGGCACAGAAACGCCTCAACTGGCTGGAGCCCGGCGATGTCGAAGAGGCGCTCAACGCCGCCAACGCCATCGGCGACGACCGCCTGCAGCAACAGGGTCAGGGACGCGTGGTGCCCGACTCCTTCACCCATGGCACCTCGGCGCAGCGGGTACGCTGGTTCAAGGCTGGCTTTGCCAGCGGCGACCTGAACCGCTGCGACACCTTCAGCGCACGCAACCTGTAACGCCCCGCTGCAACGGGCGTTGCAGAGCCTCTCCAGAATGCAATACGACCAATGGGTCATTTTCTGCTGAAAAACGTTTCAGCCACAGCCAATTCGGCCGATAACCCATGGACCCTTCAGCTGGCCCCTATAAGAACAACGCCCGGCGACGTGAGATTTTGCAAGACACATTTTCTGGAGAGCGTGCATGAACAGATGGTTTGCCGACAAGAGCGTGAACCTCAAACTCGGTCTGGGCTTCGGTCTGGTCCTGGTATTGACCGGCCTGCTGGCCCTGGCCAGTTGGACCAGCCTGGGCAGCCTCATCAATCGCAGCAACTGGATGAGCGACATTACCCGCCTCAACACTGACCTGACCAACCTGCGCGTGGCGCGTCTGCAATACATGCTGACCGACGGCGACGACACCGCGGCAGCCAACGTGCTGACCAAGCTGGATATCTTCAACAAACAGCAGCAGCACCTGGTAACCACCTTCAAGAGCCCGGAAAACGTCAAGCTGCTGCGCGAGCTGGGCGGTATCATCGACCAGTACCGCGTATCGCTGGACAAGATGCGTGCCGCCTACAAGACCACTCTTGGCGCCCGCGACAGCATGAACCAGAACGGCACCAAGGCCGTGGAAGCCGTCGCCGCCATCGGCAACGATGTGCTGACCCGCGAGGAAAGCGATGCCAGCCGCCTGCAACAGTACCTGACCGTCAGCAAGGCTCGCCAACAGCTGACCCAGGTACGCCTGGACGTGCGCAACTACATCTCAGATCCGAGCAACGCCAACGAACAGGCCGCCCTGCGCCAGCTCGACCTGGCCCTGACCGAAATCGACGGCCTCAAGCGCCAGTTGCCGAACGACGGCACGCGTATCCAGGCATTCGACGTCGCCGTGCGGACCTATGGTGATTCGGTGCGTCAGTTCCGCGATGCCATCTCGCAGATCGCCCTGGCACGCCAGGAGATGACCACCCAGGGTGGCGATATCGTCAAGATCAGTGACGCCCTCTACAAGATCCAGCTCGAACGCCGTGACATCGAAAGTGCCGAGGCCCGCGCCCTGCAGATCGGCGCGACGCTGCTGGCCCTGCTCATCGGCGTACTCGCCGCCGTGATCATCACCCGCCAGATCACTCGCCCGCTGCGCGAGACCCTCGCCGTGGTGGAGAAGATCGCCGGTGGCGACCTGACCCACAACCTGCAAGTCACTCGCCGCGACGAGCTGGGCGTGCTGCAGCAAGGTATTGCGCGCATGGGTACGACCCTGCGTGACCTCATCAGCGGCATCCGTGACGGTGTTACCCAGATCGCCAGTGCGGCCGAGGAGCTGTCGGCGGTGACCGAGCAGACCAGCGCCGGTGCCAACAGCCAGAAGGTCGAGACCGACCAGGTCGCTACCGCCATGCACGAAATGGCTGCCACCGTGCAGGAAGTCGCGCGCAACGCCGAACAGGCGTCGCTTGCAGCGACCAACGCCGACGGCGAAGCCCGTGCCGGTGACAAAGTGGTGGGCGAGGCGATCAACCAGATCGAGCGCCTGGCCGCCGAGGTCAACCGCTCCACCGAAGCGATGAACCTGCTGCAACAGGAAAGCCAGAAGATCGGCAGTGTCATGGACGTGATCAAGTCAGTGGCCGAACAGACCAACCTGTTGGCGCTCAACGCTGCCATCGAAGCGGCTCGCGCCGGTGAGGCGGGACGTGGGTTCGCCGTGGTCGCCGACGAAGTGCGTGGCCTGGCGCAGCGCACGCAGAAGTCCACCGAAGAGATCGAAGAGCTGGTCGCCAGCCTGCAGAACGGCACACAGCAGGTGGCCAACGCCATGCTCGGCAGCCGCACCCTGACCGACAGCAGCGTGGAACTGGCACGCAAGGCCGGCGCGTCGCTGGAGAACATCACCAGCACCGTATCGGGCATCCAGTCGATGAACCAGCAGATCGCCGCCGCCGCAGAGCAGCAGAGTGCCGTGGCCGAAGAGATCAGCCGCAGCATCCTCAGCGTACGCGATGTGTCCGAACAGACCGCCGCTGCGAGCGACGAGACGGCGGCCTCCAGCGTCGAGCTGGCGCGGCTGGGTGGGCAGTTGCAAACCCTGGTCAGCCATTTCCGCGTCTGACCACACGCCTTCCGGGGCCGCGTCGCGGCCCCCATCCTTCCCCCAAAAAATCTGCTGAATAGCGTTTCAGCTCCTGCAAATATTGCCGATATCTCTTCTGCGGCAACGGAGGGCCCATCACAAAAACAAAAGCCGAATGACGCGAAGTCCCGCGAGCAGGCGCTTTCCCCGGGGAACCTCCATGAGCAACAGGTTTGCCAACATCAGCGTCAAACTCAAACTGATGCTGGGCTTCAGCCTGGTCCTTCTACTCACCACCGCACTGGCCTTGACCGGCTGGAACAGCCTGGAAAACCTCGTCGCACGCAGCAACTCTATGGGGCAGATCACCCAGTTCAACACGCACCTGAACAACCTGCGCGTGGCACGCCTGCAATACATGCTCGCCGACGGCGACGAAAGCGCCGCCACCACCGTGCAAGCCCGCCTGGACACCTTCGACCAGCACAAGCAGGAACTGCTCGCCAGCTTCGACCATCCCCAGAGCCTGCAACTGCTGCGCGAACAGGCCACCTACATCGACCAGTACCGCGCCTCGCTGGACAAGATGCGCCAGGGCTACCGCACCATCGCCAGCAAACCCGACGCCGAGCAGCAGGTACGCGACGCCCGGGCGGCGATCGCCACGGCACGCCAGGAAATGATCGAGGAGCAGGCGCAGATCACCAAGCGCAGCGACGAGCTGTACAAGATCGAACTTGGCAGGCGCGATGTCGATACCGCCCAGGCGCGCAACCTGCAACTCGGCGTGGCGCTGCTGGCGCTGGTGTTCGGCCTGCTCGGCGCCGTGATCATCACCCGCCAGATCACCCGCCCCTTGCAGGAAACCCTCGAAGTGGTGAAGAAGATCGCCGAAGGCGACCTCACCCAGCGCCTGCAAATCACCCGCCGTGACGAACTCGGCACCTTGCGGCAGGGCATCGCGGGCACGGGCGAAACCCTGCGCGCACTGATCACCGGTATCCGCGACGGCGTCACCCAGATCGCCAGCGCCGCCGAGGAACTGTCGGCAGTGACCGAACAGACCAGTGCCGGAGTCAACAATCAGAAGGTCGAAACCGACCAGGTCGCCACCGCCATGCACGAGATGATCGCGACCGTGCAGGAAGTCGCACGCAATGCCGAGCAGGCATCCCAAGCCGCCACGCAGGCCGATGGCGAGGCCCGTGCCGGTGACAGGGTGGTGAACGAGGCCATCGGCCAGATCGAACGCCTGGCCGCTGAGGTACAGCACTCCACCGAGGCGATGAACCTGCTGCAACAGGAAAGCCAGAAGATCGGCAGCGTCATGGACGTGATCAAGTCGGTGGCCCAGCAGACCAACCTGCTGGCACTGAATGCCGCCATCGAAGCGGCGCGTGCCGGTGAAGCCGGGCGCGGCTTTGCGGTGGTCGCCGATGAGGTCCGTGCCCTGGCCCAGCGCACGCAGAAGTCTACCGAAGAGATCGAAGAACTGGTCGCCAGCCTGCAGAACGGCACCCAGCGCGTGGCCACCGCCATGCAAGGCAGCAGCGGGCTGACCGACAGCAGCGTGGAACTGGCCCGCAAGGCTGGCACCTCATTGGCCAGCATCACCCGCACTGTGTCGGGAATTCAGGCGATGAACCAGCAGATTGCCGCTGCGGCAGAGCAGCAGAGCGCCGTGGCCGACGAGATCGGCCGCAGCATCATGAATGTGCGCGATGTGTCGGAGCAGACGGCGGCGGCCAGTGAGGAGACAGCAGCGTCAAGCGTGGAGCTGGCGCGGCTGGGTGGGCAGTTGCAGACGATGGTCAGCCACTTCCGCGTTTGAAGCACCTCCCACAGGTTCCCCACTGCCGTTGAGCGCGGTGGGGTGCCTGTGGAAGCGGGCTTGCACGGTATTACTTGACGATCAACCCAACCCCGCGCCCGCGTGGATCGGACGCGGTCTCGAGCTTCTCGCCGGTGACCCGGATCGCCTGGATATCGCCCATTTCCCAGCCTTGATCCTCAAGCACGTAGCCCATCTTCTTCAGATCCTCTGCCACCTGCCCTTTGAGCGGTGCATAGCTGTCGAAATAGATGGTGTCCTTGGGCAGCAGCTGGTGGTGCACACGCTGGGCGGCCACGGCTTTTTCCAGCGGCATGCCATAGTCGTACAGGTTGTTCATCACCTGGAAGATCGAGGTGAAGATCCGCGAACCACCCGGCGTACCGACCACCAGGGTCAGCTTGCCGTCGCGGGTGACCAGGCTTGGGCTCATGGACGAGAGCATACGCTTGCCCGGCTCGATGGCATTGGAATCACCACCCACCACGCCAAAGGCGTTGGCCGCTCCAGGCTTGGCGCTGAAATCGTCCATCTCGTCGTTGAGCAGGAAGCCCGCGCCCTTGACCACCACGCCGCTGCCATAGTCGAGGTTCAGGGTGTAGGTGTTGCTCACCGCGTTACCCTGCTTGTCGACGATGGAGAAGTGCGTGGTCTGGTGCGGCTCCAGGCCCGGCTTGACCTGGTCGGTGGCGGAGATCGCTTTGGGGTTGACCTGCGCCGCGCGCTTGGCCAGGTAGTCCTTGGCCACCAGCTCCTTGACCGGCACCTTGGTGAAGGCCGGGTCGCCCAGGTAGTCGGCGCGGTCGGCGAACACACGCTTCTCGATCTCGGCTAGCAGGTGGATGTACTTGACCGAGTTGTGCTCGACACCCTTGAAATCGGCCGCACGGTCTTCCTTGATGCCCAACAGCTGAGCCAGGGCGACGCCACCAGAGCTTGGCGGTGGCGCGGTGTAGACCACATTGCCGCGCCAGTCGATGGCGATCGGGTCCCGCCACACGGCCTTGTAGTCCTTCAGATCTTCCTTGGTGATCAGGCCCTTGTCGGCCTGCATCTGCGCCACCAGCAAGTCGGCGGTCTTGCCCTGGTAGAACTCGCTGACGCCCTTGTCGGCGATGCGTTCCAGGGTCTTGGCCAGCTCGGGCTGCTTGAACAGCTCGCCGACCTTCATGTCGCCGAAGTAGTCGTTGAAGTTGGTGGCGGTCTTGAACAGGCCCTGGGCATCGTCGCGGTACTGGTACTGCTTCTGCGCGATCTTGAAGCCGTTCTGCGCATAGCCGATGGCCGGGGTGAGCAGCTCGCTCCACTTGAGCTTGCCGAACTTCTGGTGCGCCTCCCACAGGCCCATCACCGTGCCAGGCACGCCAGCAGCGCGTACGCCGACCAGGCTGAGGTTCTCGATGACCTCGCCCTTGTCGTCCAGGTACATGTTGCGCGTGGCGGCCTTGGGCGCGACTTCACGGTAGTCGAGGAAGTACGGCTTGCCGTCGACGAACAGGGTCATGAAGCCACCGCCGCCGATGTTGCCGGCTTCGGGGTAGGTGACCGCCAGGGTGAACGCAGTGGCGACCGCGGCATCCACCGCGTTGCCGCCTTTCTTGAGAATGTCGGCGGCTACCTGTGCGCCATATTGATCGGGCGCCGCCACCGCGCCACCTTCGAGTGTCACGGCATAGGCGGAAGAACAGCTCAGGATCGCGGCCCCGAGGGCCAGGGACTGGAACATGACGATACGCATGACACTTCCTTGGTGTTGTTTTTGTCGAGCACTCATTTAAGGCTCAAGCGTTGCGACTAAGCAAACGGCACACAGGAAAGGAGGCGTCTTTGGGCAAATCTGTCGCGTTCAGGTAACTCAGCAGGCGTACATCGATAGCTTGCGCTGGATGAAATCGAGGAAGCACTGGATGCGCAGCGCCAGTTGGGTGTTGCGGTAGTAAACCGCGTGGATCGGCTGGCGATAGCCGTTGTTGGCCTCGGCCAGCACCACCTGCAGCCGACCGGCACGAATGTCTTCGTGGGTCATAAAATGTGACAGGCTGACGATGCCTTCACCGGCCAGTGCCAGCTGGCGCAAGGTCTCGCCGCTGGAGGCGAGGATCGCCGGACGGATCGCCCAGCGGTCCCCCTGGGCATGGCGCAACGGCCACTGATTGAGCGTCTCGGGTGCGCTGAACCCCAGCAGGCAGTGCGTGCTGAGGTCTTCGACCTTCTGCGGTGTACCGCGCCGGGCCAGGTAATCCGGGCTGGCGAGCACCTGCACGGGGCTGCACCCCAGCGAGCGCGCGTGCAGGCTGGAATCGGCCAGCTCACCGATGCGAATGGCCACGTCGGTGCTCTGTTCCAGCAGGTCGATGATCAGGTCGTCGGTATTGAGCTCGAGTTCGATGCCGGGGTACTGGCGGCGAAACTCGCCGATCCACGGCAGGATGGCATGCAGCATGAACGGCGCGGCGGCGTTGATCCGCAGACGCCCGGACGGGGTCTGGCGGTTCATCGACAGGCGCTCTTCCATGTCGTCCATCTGTTCGAGGATGACCCGCGAACGCTCGAGGAAGAAACGCCCTTCTTCAGTCAGGTCCATGCGCCGGGTGGTGCGATTGACCAGCGTGGTCCCAAGCTTGCCCTCCAGGCGCGACAGGGTGCGACTGACCGCCGACGGGGTCTGGCCCATCTGCTCGGCGGCGGCGGAGATCGAACCGCAGTCGATGACGGCGACGAATACCTGGAGTTCTTCGGATCGGGTTTTCACGCGGTGGCCTTGGGCTTGGGGTAGTGCTGATTGATAGCTGCTGGGCGGTCACGGCGCAAGTGTGGCCGCCTCGTCACTCAGCCTTGCCGAACACCTTGCTCAGGTGCGCTTCGTACGCCGCCAGCGCTGCCGGTACATCCGGGCGCTTCATCACATCCACCGCCAGGAAGGTCGGCAGGCCGGTCATGCCAAGGAACTGATTGGCCTTGTGGAACGGGAAATACACCGCATCCACACCCTTGCCCTCGAAGAAGTCGGTCGGATCGTCGAAAGCCTGCTGCGGCGCGTTCCAGGTCAACGAGAGCATGTACTGCTTGCCCTGGATCAGCCCGCCACTGCCGTACTTCTGCGAGGCATCGGAACGGGTGCGACCATCGCTGGCGTACAGACTGCCGTGGCCTTCGGTGAAGACCTCATCGACGTACTTCTTCACGGTCCAGGGCGCGCCCATCCACCAACCCGGCATCTGGTAGATGACCACGTCCGCCCAGAGGAATTTCTGCACCTCTTCCTTGACGTCATAGCCACCGTCGATGAAGGTCTGCTGCACGTCGAAACCGGCGCGGTCCAGATAGGCCAGCGCGGCCTCGTGCAGGGTGCGGTTCAGGCGGCCGTCGGAATGAGCGAACTGTTTGCCGCCGTTGAGTAGAAGAATCTTTTTCATGGGGAGCCTCGTAGGTCTGGGTCGGTCCGAGGCAAGGACGCCTGCCGACCGAGTCAAAAGTGATGGCGGCAGACTAGGCAGTCGCAGGCGCAGGAAAAAGCCGGCTGGCGGCAAAATACATTTGCCTTAAAGTCACGAATAGACATCAGATTATTGCAATACAATCTGCTCACTTTCCCCCGCACAGGCCATCGCCATGAGTGAACAGTTCGCTTTCATCCTCAAAGCCAAGACCCGTCCTGATAAGGCCGAAGCCTTCGAAACCCTGTTCCGCGCCTATGTCGAACCGAGCCGCCAGGAGCCCGGCTGCATCGAGTACCACATGCTGCGCGACAAGGAAGACCCGAGCCTGTTCGTGTTCTACGAGGTCTGGGCCGACAAGGCCGCCCTCGACGTGCACTCGGCCCTGCCGCACATGGCCGCGTTCTTCGAGAAGCGCATGGACTACCTGGAGCGCGACTTCGAAATCCAGATGATCGAGATGCTCAGCGCTTCCTCCGCTAGCCGTTGATCAGCAGGTGCCCGCCGAGCAGCGCCAGGCCCACGAAGAAGCAGCGCCTGAACTGTGCCGCGCTGATGCGCTGGCGCAGCCAGGTGCCGGCGAACATGCCCAGCAAGGCGGGGGCCAGCATCAGCAATGACGCACCCAGGGCCGGGCCGTCGAGCGCGTCCTGCCCGGCCAGGCCCAGCGCCAGCGCAAGGGTCGAGACCGTGAACGACAGGCCCATCGCCTGGACCAGCGCGTCACGATCCAGGCCCAGCCCCTGCAGGTAGGGCACCCCCGGTATCACGAACACCCCGGTTGCCGCCGTCACCACACCAGTCAGCAGGCCGCACAGCGGCCCCAGCCAGCACTCCCACTGTGGCTGGACGCGCAAACCCGGCCCCACCAGCCCGTACAGGGCATATATCAACAGCGCACCACCGAGCGCATGCGCCGCCCAGGGGCCGCTGTCGATGCCAAGCCACAGGCTGCCCAGCAGCGTACCGGCGACGATCATCACCAGCATGCTGCCCAGGCGCTTGAGCAGCCCGCGCAAGTGCCCGCCCGAGGCCAGTTGCCACAGGTTGGTAAGGGTCGAGGGCACGATCAGCAGTGCCGCTGCCTGCGCCGGAGGCATAGCCAGCCCCAGCATGCCCATGGCGATGGTCGGCATCCCCAGGCCGATCACGCCCTTGACCGCACCGGCCATGGCAAAGGTGATGATCACCAGCAGTGACAATGCCGGCCCCATGTTCTGATACAACGCGATAAAGGTATTCATGGCGCTATCCTGGGCTGCCGCGAGCACAGTGAAAATCTGCCATATACTCAGCCAGACTCTTGCCAGGACAGAGGCACATGCATTTCGACCTGATCGACCTCAGCCTTTTCCGTCATACCCTCGAATGCGGCAACATCACCGCCGGTGCCCGTCGCAGCCATCTTTCGCTGCCTGCGGCCAGTGCGCGCATCCGTGCCATGGAAGCCTCGCTGGGCATCCCCTTGCTCGAGCGCAACCGCCGAGGGGTACAGCCAACGCCAGCGGGCCAGGCGTTGTTACAGCATGCGCGGCTGATTGCCCAGCAGGTCGAGCGGCTGCAATACGACCTCGGCCAGTACGCCCAGGGCCAACAGGGGCAGGTGCGCCTGCTGTGCAATACCGCGGCGCTGACCGAGTACCTGCCGGAGTTGCTGGCTGCATACCTGGTGGAGTACCCGGGCGTCAGCGTCGATGTGCAGGAGCAGCCGAGCCTGCGCATCGTGCAGGCGATCACCCAGGGGACTGCGGACCTGGGCATCATTTCCACCGCGGCACCAAGCGAGCACTTGCAGGTGCGGCCGTTTCGCGAAGACCCGCTGGTGCTGATCATGCCCCTGGCGCATCCGCTGACTGGACACCCGGCGCCCCGTTTCGTCGACAGCCTGGTGCATGGCCATGTGGGGCTGGGTGCGGACAGCGCACTGGCCTTGCACCTCGAAGAACAGGCTCTGCGCCTCGGGCGGCGCATGCAGGTACGGGTGCGGGCCGAAGGTTTTGACGGTGTGATCCGCATGGTGGCCGGGGGTGCCGGGGTCGGCGTGGTGCCGTTGGCCTCGGTGAGACGCTGGGAGGGGGTGCTGCCCTTGCGCTGGGTGGCGCTGGAGGAAGATTGGGCCAATCGTCGGCTGCAGCTGTGTGCACGGGATTTTGCCGGGTTGCCGGGGTATGCGGCGGCGCTGGTCGAGCGGCTTGGGCTTGGGGATTGAGTTAGCCTGTGGGAGCGGCGGTTCGTCGCTCCGACTTGTCCCGCGAATAAGATAACGCGCTGCATGGCACCGGCTTCGCCGGTGATCGCGGGACAAGCCCGCTCCCACAATTAACACCGCAGTATTCAGAAGTTGCGGAGCTCTTGTAGGAGCAACGGTCTTGCTCAAAATCTAAAGACCAGCCCAATCCCTGTGGGAGCGGGCTGGTCCCGCGAACACGGGCGTAGCCCGTGCCATACAGCGCGTCGGAGCGCCGAGCCCTCGCTCCCACAGGGGGAGCGGTTCTCCGTTGCGACTTGCCCGCGAAGAGGCCGGTACTGACTCAGCACACCTCGATCAGAACAACTTCACCGTATAACTCAGGATCAACCGGTTCTCATCGATGTCGGTCCGGTAGTTGGACCGCGCCATGACATTGCGCACCCGCACTCCCAGCCCGGCCAGCGGCCCGCTCTGCACCACATACGCCAGGTCCAGATCGCGCTCCCGGTCACGCCCTTCGAAACCAAGCCCGGTGTCCACATCCCCGCCCTTCACATAGCGCAGGGTCGAGGTCAGGCCGGGAATGCCCAGGGCCACGAAGTTGTAGTCATGGCGCACCTGCCACGAACGTTCCCCTGGCGCCGAGAACTCGTAGGTCGGCAGCGTGTTGCCCATCGGGTTGGTGTTGGCCCCGACCTGGATGAAGCCATCCTTGCCGCCGATCTGCTGGTAGCCCACATAGAAGGTATGCCCGCCGGTCTTGGCCGAGAACAGGCTGAACAAGGCATGGTTGTCGTAGTCACCGGCAATCTTGCGGCCGTCCTCGCGGGCATCGAAGTACCCGGCATTGACACCCAGCGTCCAGTCGCCCACCGGCTCGGCGTGCTTGAAGCTGTAGAACCGCTGCTGGTAGATATCCTCCAGTTGCGCCTGCCACACCCCGACGCTGGTGCGGTTGTCGTTGAAGGCATAGTCGGCGCCGACGTAGTTGAAGCGGTCGCTGGTGAAGCGCGCCAGCCGCGACGGGTTGATCGGGTCGTTGACCAGCGCGTACATCTTCTGGCTGTTGGACGAGTCGCGCAGGCTGGTGGAGCGGAACTGGCCGGCGTTCAAGGTCAACCCGGCGATCTCGCGGGACTCGAGCATCGCCCCCTGGTACGTCGGCGGCAGCAGGCGCAGGTCGCTGAACAACAGCACTGGCAGGTTGGGCATCAGCTCACCGACCTTGAGCTCGGTCTGCGACACCTTGAACTTGATCGCCGCACCCAGGCGGCTGTATTCGTCCGCCGACTTGCCGCTGGCAAGGCTCGGCAGCAGCCCCGACTTCGAATGCTCCGGGCTGCTGTCGAGCTTGAAACCGAGCAGCCCGGTCACATCGAGGCCGACGCCCACCGTCCCCTGGGTATAGCCGGAGCTGGCATTGAGGATGAAACCCTGCGCCCACTCCTGGGTACGCGACTGGGTGCTGGCGCCCTTGATATCCGCATAGTCGCGGCTGAAGAAGTAATTGCGCGCCTGCAAGGTGGCGCGGGCGCCTTCGATGAAACCGCTGTCTTCGGCAGAAGCATCGAGGCACAGCGCCGCGGCGACACAGCCACCGGCCAGTCGGGTAGCCGATGAAAAACGTTGAGAAATCTGTACGTGCATGGGGAGCGACTCCTGGATTCGGGCAACAGCGATCCACCGCGGCAGCCTGAAGGCTGCCGACGTGCGGATGGCGTAATGAAGGGATCAGGCGGGCGCCAGGGCCCGCCAAGCTACCGTTGCGAAAAGCGGTCGACCGCTAGCGGTTGACCAGCTTCGCGGGCAGCGCGATCACCAGGAAGCAGCTCAGGATCAGGCAGCCGGCGAACACCCACAATGCCGCATGGGAGGTGCCGGTGAGATCGGTCACGATGCCCATCAGCGAGTTGCTCACCAGGCCCGCGATATTGGCCAGCGAACAGGCCAGGGCGAAACCGGTGGCCGCGGCAGTGCCCTTGAGGAAGGTCGCCGGCAGGCTGAAGAACACCGGCACCGCGCCGATGATCGCCGCCGATGCGATGGCGAACAGCGCCACGGTCATCACTAGGTTCTGGCTGAACAAGGTGCTGCTGGCCATGGCGATGGCGCCGATGATGAACGGCACGATGATGTGCCAGCGACGCTCGCGATGACGGTCGGAACTGGCGCCGATCATCAGCATCCCGAGCAGCGCCGCCAGGCTCGGAATCGCAGTGAGCAAGCCGATGTGGAAGGTGTCGCTGACGCCTGCATCGCGGATGAAGGTCGGCATCCAGAACCCCATGGCATAGGCACTGAGCAGGATCGAGAAATCGATGCCACCGAGCATCCACACCTTCAGGTTGAAGAAGCCATCGCGGAAGCTGTGCTTGCTGCCCTTGCCTTCGGCATCGTCCGCAGCCAGGTCACTGGCCAGTTGCGCCTTGTCATCGTCCGACAGCCATTTGGCCTGCTGGAAATTGTTCGGCAGGGCCCAGAAGGTCAGGATGCCGAGCAACACGCTGGGGATCGCCTCGAGCAGGAACAGCCACTGCCAGCCATGCAGGCCGTGGACCTGGTCGAAGTGGCCCATGATCCAGCCAGAGATCGGCCCGCCGATCACGCTCGACAGCGGCAAGCCGATCATGAACAGCGCGATGATGCGCCCACGCCGGTAGGTCGGATACCACATGGTCAGGTAGTACAGCACGCCCGGGAGGAAGCCCGCCTCGGCGGCCCCGAGCAGAAAGCGCAGGATGTAGAACTGGGTGGTGGTGGACACGAACATGGTGCAGGCCGACAGCAGGCCCCAGGTGATCATGATCCGTGCGATCCAGAGCTTGGCACCGACGCGCTCCAGGATCAGGTTGCTCGGCACCTCGAAGATGATGTAGCCGACGAAGAACAGCCCGGCACCCAGGCCATAGGCTGCGGTGCTGAACTGCAGGTCTTCGAGCATCTGCAGCTTGGCGAAGCCGACGTTGATGCGGTCCAGATAGGCCGCGAGATAGCAGAAGCACAGGAAAGGAATGAGCCTCCATGTGATCTTGCGGTAGAGCGCTTGTGTGCCATGGTCGGTTGCACTGTGGACCGCGGTTGCATTCGCAATTGGCATTTCTTGTCTCCTGGCGGCGACTTTGTGGTTGTTTTTAGGCCAGCAGTTTTCGACGCTCCAAGAGCGCCGCACACTACAGGCGGCTGTCCAGGGCAGCGTCACAAGACCCCGAGTGCTCCTGCGGGGCGACCGTCCGCACAGCGGACGGCGATGGAACGGGCGTTCCTGCACCGTTCCTCGATTGTTATGGGTACAAAGCGTCCGGCTCAGTCGGCCAGGCGCGTCAGTTGCTCCATGGCCTCCTGGCGGCTGACGACATCGCCGTACTTGCTGTCGATGTCGAACAGGTTCGCTTCGTGCGGATCGTTGTGGCGATCGCCGACGCACTCGCGCACCACGATGGTCCGGAACCCGTGCTGCAGCGCATCCACCGCACTGGCGCGGATACAGCCGCTGGTGGAGCAGCCGGCCAGCACCACGGTGTCGATCCCTTGTGCATGCAACAGCGGTGCAAGGCTGGTGCCGAAGAAGGCGCTCGCATACTGCTTGCTCAGCACCACTTCATCCGCCTGCGGCATCACCGCCTCGCAGAAGGCGGCCAGTGGGTTGCCCTCGACCATGTCCTTCATCACTGGCGCCTTGCGCACCCACACGCCACCATCGGCAAAGTGCGGGGGCTGGTAGCGGATATTGGTGTGGACCACCAGAGTACCGCAGTCCCGCGCCAGCGCCAGCAGGCCGCTGGCCTGCTCGACGGCCGACACCACACCGGGGGCGTAGAGCGGCGCACCGGGGGTGGTGTAACCCTGCATGAAGTCGATCATCAGCAGGGCCGCCTTGCGCCCGAAGCCGATGCGCTGGCCCCACACGCCCTGATAGTTGTCATGGGCGCTCTGTGCGTCGCTCATGTTCGTCTCCCGTTTTCAGTAGGCGCCCGACAGCAGGGCACCGGCCCCCGGAACCACAGGCTCCAGGTCCAGCGCCTTGAGCATGGCGTAGGTGGTGGCGATGGCTGCGGTGACCACCGGCTTGCCGGTCTGTGCCTCGACCTTGGCCACGGCGGGCAGCGACTGCATCTGCACGCAGGCCGACAGCACCACCACATCGACGCCTT
This sequence comes from Pseudomonas wayambapalatensis, assembly GCA_014268975.2. GTDB lineage: Bacteria > Pseudomonadota > Gammaproteobacteria > Pseudomonadales > Pseudomonadaceae > Aquipseudomonas > Aquipseudomonas wayambapalatensis. The sequence goes on from CP077096.1 coordinate 5,046,980, forward strand.
CCAGGTTCATGCCGGCGACGATGCCCGGCAGGTTGGCCGGATCATGGCGCGCCACGGCGAGGTTGTCGGGGATCTCCAGCGCACGCCAATCCTGAACCTCGAAGCCCTCTTCACGGATGTAGTTCACCACCAGCTCGGTCAGCGGCTTCATGTAGGGCGCAACGATGGCGATGCGCTTGGCCTTCATGACGTGCAGCGCCTCGACCAAGGCACCTGCACTGGTGATCACCGGCGCCAGCGCGTCGTTGTCGGCGGTAGCTTTCTGCAGGCGCTTCTCCGACTGGCGGTGATAGCCCAGCCCCATGGCCATGATCGCCACCAGGCACGCGTAGCCCAGCACATCGACCTTGGCGTCGGACAACTCCACCGCGCAGCGATCGGACTCGGCATCCATCGCCGCCAGTTCTTCCTTCTTCACCTGCTTCATGCGCATGCGGCTGGAGTGGAAGGTGAAGCGCTCGGGACGGATCGCCTGGCGCGCGGTGAGCATCGCCGGGATCTCGGTTTCCATGGTGGTGTTCGAACTCGGCACGATCTGGCCGATGCGGTACAGCTTGGTCATGTCTCGTGCTCCTTCAGACGAGGGAATGGTCGAGGAAATCGCCGAAGGCGGCAAAGAAGCCTTCGAGGTCGTCCCAGGGAATCATGTGGCCGGCGTTTTCGACCTGAACCACCTGGATGTCCGGCTTGAGTTCGCGGATCTCGGCGATGTCCTGTGCCTGGATCACACCGCCACGCCCGGCCACCATCAGCAGCGCCGGCTGGCGCACGGCAGGCAGGTCCTGATGGATATCCACATCATGGAAATCGTTGAAAGCCCGCACGATCGCCGGCTCGTGGCAGGTGTGCAGCCATTCGGCGCGCAGGGCCAGTTGCTCGTCGCTCCAGGTAGCGCAGAAGGCACGCATGTCCTCACCGGTCATGCCGATCGTGGCCTGGCGGATCGAATCGACGTACCACGGCAGCTTGCTGGGATACTCGCGCCGGCCCGGGCCGGACACTGGCGGATCGATCAGCACCAGGCGCTGCAGGCCCGGCGCGCCCTGGGCGGCAGCGCGGATGGCGAAGCGCGCGCCCATCGAATGACCGACCAGGTGATAGCTGCCAAGCCCCAGCGCTGCGGCGAAGGCCGGAATGTCTGCGGCGCAGGCGTCGGTGCCGTAGTCCAGGCCTGGGCCGCTGGAGGACAAGCCACGCCCGCGCACATCCAGCACATAGGTGTCGAAGTGCTGACCGAGGCGTTCGGCGACGAATCCCCAGGTGATCGCCGGGCTGGTGATCCCCGGCACCAGGATCAGCGCCGGCCCCTTGCCGCCGTAGCGCAGGTAATGCTGGCGGATGCCGTTGGCGCTGACGTTGCCGCCGGCGACGAAGCTGCTCATGCCGCCTCCCCGCTTTTCAGTTCCTGGCCGTACAGGTCGTAGCCATAGACCCACGCCGGGTCTTCCTGGGTGTAGAGGAAGGTGTTGGCGTTGGACACCGACTGCACCCGCGAGGCGCGCTCCTTGCGGTTGGCCTCGTAGAGGGCGAAGGCGGTGCGGTGGTCGGACAGCCCGGTCTCCTGCAGGCAGCGAGTCAGCATCGCCGCGTCCTCGATGGCCATGCAGGCGCCCTGCGCCATGTGCGGTTTCATCGGATGGCAGGCATCGCCCAGCAGCACCAGGCGGCCACGGCTCCACAGCGGCAACGGGTTGCGGTTGCGCAGCGGCCACTTGGTGATGGACTCGGTAGCGTCGATCAGCTTGTGCACCGTCGAGTGATAGCCCTCGAAGGCGGCGCGCATCTCTTCCTGGCTGCTGTCCACGAACGGGCCCTGGAAGTCCCAGGCCTCGTGCGGTACGCCGGTGACGAAGTAGTACTCGTCGCGTTTGCCGGTGGTGTAGTAGACCATCATGTGACGATCGTCGGTCCACCACTTCACGCAGTCCTCGAACACGTCCGCGTGCTGTTTGAGCTTGTCGCCGCGAATCAACGCACGGTGGGCGACCCAACCGCTGTAGATCGGCGCTTCGACGCCCAGCAGTTCCTCGCGGATCTTCGAGTGGATGCCGTCGGCACCGATGACGATATCGGCCACGGTATGGGTGCCGTCGGCGAAGTCCAGGCGCACCTGGTCACCCTCGTCGACGATCTTTTCCAGGCGCTTGCCGAAATGCACGGTGCCCGGCTTGATCGCTTCGATCTGCAGGGCGTGCAGGTCGCCACGGTGGATGGTGATGTACGAGGCCCCGTACTCGCGGCGAGCGAACTCGCCCAGCGGGATGCGCGACAGGTAGTCGCCGGTCTTGCCGTCGCGGCTGAACCAGAAGTCCGGGTGCGAGCTCATCAGCTCCAGCTTCTGCTCGAGGCCCATGCGACGGAAGATCTTCATCACGTTGGGGCCGATGTGGATGCCCGCACCGAGGCGGGTGAACTCCGGCGCCTGCTCGAACACCTCGACGTCGAACCCGGCCTGCTGCAGCAACGTGGCGGCGGCCGCCCCACCCAGACCCGCACCGACGATTGCGATTTTCTGCCTACCCCGCATGGGTATGTCTCCTCTTGTTCTGATGTGTTGCCAGCGGTTCGGCCGCTCGACGATTTAGAGTGTATACGCTCTATTTTTTTAATTGGAAGAGGCAGCGCAAAATATTTTATCGGCCCCGGATCAATGGCGATAACGCGGCCGTTGTTACCGCAAACATTGGAATATGTGTGGATAGGTAACGTTTGATCGCACCGCTTGCGCTTATCGACGGGATGCGCTTTCATCTGAGCAAATATGGCGTACACACTATTTTTTGCACCGAGATGACGCGCCCGGCACCGCCGTGGTGCAGCCGCTCGACCCTTGAGTCCTGACCAGGAGAACCCCCATGCCGGTGAGCAATGCAGAGCTGACCCAGATGTTCGAACACGTGCTGAAACTGTCCCGGGTAGACGAAACCCAGAGCGTCGCCGTGCTCAAGAGCCACTATTCCGATCCGCGCACGGTCAACGCCGCGATGGAGGCGGCGCAGCGCCTGAAAGCCAAGGTCTATGCGGTGGAGCTGCCGTCGTTCAACCATCCCACCGCCATGGGCAACGACATGACCGCCTACTGCGGCGACACCGCGCTGACCGGCAACATCGCCGCCCAGCGGGCGCTGGAGGCGGCCGACCTGATCGTCGACACCATGATGCTGCTGCACTCCCCCGAGCAGGAGCAGATCCTCAAGACCGGCACGCGCATCCTGCTGGCGGTCGAACCCCCGGAAGTACTGGCGCGCATGCTGCCCACCGAGGACGACAAACGTCGAGTGCTGGCCGCCGAGACCCTGCTCAAGCAAGCGCGCAGCATGCACGTGCGCTCCAAGGCCGGCAGCGACTTCCACGCCCCGCTCGGCCAGTATCCGGCGGTCACCGAATACGGCTACGCCGACGAGCCAGGGCGCTGGGACCACTGGCCCAGTGGCTTCCTGTTCACCTGGCCGAACGAGGACAGCGCCGAAGGCACGCTGGTGCTGGATGTCGGCGACATCATCCTGCCGTTCAAGAACTACTGCCGCGAGCGCATCACCCTGGAAATCGAGAAAGGCTTCATCACCGGTATCCACGGCGGCTTCGAGGCCGAGTACCTGCGCGACTACATGAAGTACTTCAACGACCCCGAGGTGTACGGCATCTCCCACATCGGCTGGGGCCTGCAACCCCGCGCACAGTGGACCGCCATGGGCCTGCACGACCGCAACGACGGCATGTGCATGGACGCCCGCGCCTTCTACGGCAACTTCCTGTTCTCCACCGGCCCCAACACCGAGGTCGGCGGCAAGCGCAAGACTCCGTGCCACCTGGATATACCGCTGCGCAACTGCGATATCTACCTGGACGACCAGCCCGTGGTGCTGGCCGGCGAGGTGGTCGCGCCCGAGGAGTCCAAGGCCCGATAGCGGGTATACTGGCCCGGCGCTCCGCTTTCGGGGGCCGGCCAGCCAACCCACACAGCCCAAGCCATCACATGCCGAAGAAAACCACCCCCGTTGCCACCCCGCTCGACACCACGCCGTATGACGTCACCGAACAGATCGGCCACCTGCTGCGCAAGGCGTACCAGCGGCATACGGCGATCTTCCAGCAGCAAGCGTGCGATCCGCAGCTCACCTCGATCCAGTTCGTCACCCTGTGCGCCCTGCGCGACCACGGGCCCAGCTCCCAGGCCGAGCTGATCAAGGCCACCGCCGTGGACCAGGCAACCATCCGTGGCATCGTCGAGCGCCTCAAGGCGCGCGAACTGGTGCAACTGTCGCCAGACCCGGACGACCGGCGCAAGGTCATCGTCGAGCTCACCGAAAGCGGCTCGGCGCTGCTCGATGCGATGATTCCCTGCGCACGGCAGATCAGCGAGCTGAGCATGGGCAGCCTCAATGCCGGGGAGCGGGTGGCGATCCTGTTCCTGCTGCGCAAGATGATCGACAGCGACGAGGCGGCGGGCTGATCGCGCCCTTCAACAAAACCCTCACCGTCGTTACCGGCCCTATCGCGGGGCAAGCCCGCTCCCACAGGTTAATCACTGCCCTCGAGAACGGTGGGGTACCTGTGGGAGCGGGCTTGCCCCGCGATTGCGTCTGACCTGCCCACCACCGTCGCTGCCCCCCCCTGCAACCCGCCTGGCCTGCTTCTTGCCTTCTCATTTCATGTAGTGAGCACTTACCGAAAAAGCGCACCGTTTGAGTCCTTTGGTAGCGCCCCAGAGATGAGCGAGCCATGCAAGAAGACATCGCCCTGCGGATAAACGGCCAGACCGTCACGGTCGCCGCTGAACCCGACACCCCCCTGTTGTTGGTGCTGCGCAACGACCTGTGCCTGAACGGCCCGAAATACGGCTGCGGCCTGGGCGAGTGCGGCGCCTGTACGGTGATCATCGACGGGGTGGCCGCGCGCTCCTGCGTGATCCCGCTGGCCGGCGCTGAAAACCGCGAGGTCACCACACTCGAAGGCCTCGGCAACAAGGCCGCGCCGCACCCGGTGCAGCAGGCGTTCATCGACGAGCAGGCAGCCCAGTGCGGCTACTGCATGAACGGCATGATCATGACCGCCAAGGCCCTGCTCGACCGCATCCCCAATCCCACCGACGAACAGATCCGCAACGAACTGTCCGGCAACCTCTGCCGCTGCGGCACCCACGTCGAAATCCTGCGCGCGGTGCGCCGCGCCGCCGGCCGCCAGGCCTGAGATCCGGAGAACCCCATGAACCACTCGCAACAGGTGCCTTCACGCGAGCAATTGCTGGCCAGCAACGGTGTGCTGCTGATCGTCGACGAAATCACCCCGCCCTCGGGGCCGGTTGCCAAGGGTGTGACACCCCAGGTCAAGGACCGCGAACTGGCACTGTTCATCGCCGTGAGCGACGACGGCCTGGTGTATGCCTTCAATGGCCACGTCGACCTGGGCACCGGCATCCGCACCTCGCTGGCACAGATCGTCGCCGAGGAACTGGACCTGCGCATGGACCAGGTGCACATGGTGCTCGGCGACACCGAGCGTGTGCCGAACCAGGGCGCGACCATCGCCAGCGCCACACTGCAGATCTCCGCCGTGCCGCTGCGCAAGGCAGCAGCCACCGCGCGACGCTTCCTGCTGCAGCAGGCTGCCCTTGAGCTGGACTGCACAGCCGATGCGTTGCGAATCGAAGAAGGCGCGGTGATCGCCGAAGACGGCCGTCGCCTACCCTTCGCCGACCTGGTGCGCGGGCACAACCAGCAGTTGCGCATCGCCGAAGACGCGCCGCTCAAGGCCGTCGAGGACTACCGCCTGGTCGGACGCAGTACCGCGCGGGTGGACATCCCCGGCAAGGCCACCGGCGAGCTGACCTACGTGCACGACATGCGCTTGCCCGAGATGCTCCATGGCCGGGTGATCCGCCCACCTTATGCCGGCCACGATAGCGGCGACTTCGTCGGCAACAGCCTGCTGGCGGTGGATGAAAGCTCCATCGCCCATGTGCCTGGCGTGGTCGCCGTGGTGGTGATCCGCGACTTCGTCGGCGTGGTGGCCGAACGTGAGGAACAGGCGATCCGCGCCGCCCACGACCTCAAGCTGAGCTGGAAACCGTTCACCGGCAAGCTGCCCGATCTCAGCGACGTCGCCCAGGCCATCCGCGACAACCCCAGGGTGCAGCGCACCGTGCTGAACAAGGGCGAGGTCGACGCGGGCATCGCCAACGCCAGCCAGCGTCTGAGCCGCAGCTACCTGTGGCCCTACCAGTTGCATGGCTCGATCGGCCCATCCTGCGCCCTGGCCGACTTCACCGAAGGCCAGATTCGCGTCTGGTCCGGCACCCAGAATCCACACCTGCTGCGCGCCGACCTCGCCTGGTTGCTGGAATGCCCCGAAGCACGCATCGAGATCATCCGCATGGAGGCGGCGGGCTGCTACGGCCGCAACTGCGCCGACGACGTGTGCGCCGATGCGGTGCTGCTGTCGCGCGCGGTCGGACGCCCGGTGCGGGTACAGCTGACCCGCGAGCAGGAGCATGTCTGGGAGCCCAAGGGCACCGCGCAACTGATGGAGATCGACGGCGGCCTGAACGCCGACGGCACGGTCGCCGCCTATGACTTCCAGACCAGCTACCCCTCCAACGGGGCCCCCACCCTCGCCCTGCTGCTGACCGGCGCGGTGGAGCCGGTGCCGGCGCTGTTCGAAATGGGCGACCGCACCTCGATTCCGCCCTACGACTACGAACACATGCGCGTCACCATCAATGACATGACGCCGCTGGTGCGTGCGTCGTGGATGCGCGGCGTGTCGGCGATGCCCAACAGCTTTGCCCACGAGTCATATATCGACGAGCTGGCCTTCGCGGCGGGGGTCGACCCGGTCGAGTACCGCCTGCGCCACCTGTCCGATCCGCGCGCCATCGACCTGGTCAAGGCCACCGCCGAGCGCGCCCAGTGGCAGGCGCACACCCAGCCCATGCAGACGCCCGCCGAAGGCGATGTGTTGCGCGGTCGCGGTTTTGCCTATGCGCGCTACATCCACAGCAAGTTCCCGGGTTTCGGCGCGGCCTGGGCGGCCTGGGTCGCCGATGTGGCGGTGGACCGACGTACCGGCGAGGTGGCCGTCACGCGGGTGGTGATCGGCCATGACGCGGGCATGATGGTCAACCCTGAGGGCGTGCGCCACCAGATCCACGGCAACGTGATCCAGTCCACCAGCCGCGTGCTCAAGGAACAGGTGCACTTCGAGGAATCGACGGTGGCCAGCAAGGAATGGGGCGGCTACCCGATCCTCACCTTCCCGGAGCTGCCAGCCATCGACGTGATGATGCTGCCGCGCCAGCACGAACCACCGATGGGCAGCGGCGAATCGGCCTCGGTGCCGAGCGCGGCGGCCATCGCCAACGCGATCTTCGACGCCACCGGCATACGCTTTCGCGAGCTGCCGATCACTGCCGAACGGGTGCGCGCCGCGCTTGGCGGCAACGGCGAGGATTCGTCTGCGCCAGCACGGCCCGCGTCGAAACGCTCGAAGTGGTGGTTCGGCTCGATCGCCGGCGTGTTCGGTGCCGCCCTGGGCATGCTCGCGACCGCCCTGCCCTTTCGCGCGGAAATCGCGCCGGTGACGCCTCCGGCGGCCGGCAGCTGGTCAGCGGCAATGCTCGAACGTGGGCGCCAGGTGGCGGCGGCCGGCGATTGCGCGGTGTGCCACACGGTCAGCGGCGGCAAGGTCAATGCCGGCGGCCTGGCGATGGAAACGCCGTTCGGCACGCTGTACAGCACCAACATCACGCCCGATCCGGAAACCGGCATCGGCCGTTGGTCGTTCGCCGCCTTCGAGCGCGCCATGCGCGAGGGCATCAGCCGCGACGGCCGACATCTGTACCCGGCCTTTCCCTACACCTCGTTTCGCAACATCACCGACGGTGACATGCAGGCGCTGTACGCCTACCTGATGTCGCAGACACCGGTGCGCCAGGAGGCGCCCGCCAACGACATGCGTTTCCCGTTCAACCAGCGCCCGCTGATGGCCGGCTGGAACGCACTGTTCCTCAAGCGCGGCGAGTACCAGCCCGACCCGCAGCGCAGTGCGCAGTGGAACCGCGGCGCCTATCTGGTCGATGGCCTCGGGCACTGCACCGCCTGTCACTCGCCGCGCAACCTGATGGGCGCGGAAAAAGCCGGCAAAAGCTACCTGGCCGGGGGCATGGTCGATGGCTGGGAAGCGCCAGCACTCAACGGCCTGGGCAAGTCGTCCACGCCCTGGAGCGAGAGCGAGCTGTTCACTTATCTGCGCACCGGTTTCTCCGACAGGCACGGTGTCGCCGCCGGGCCCATGGGGCCGGTGGTCAGCGAGCTGGCAACCTTGCCGGAGACCGACGTGCGGGCCATTGCCCACTACCTGACTTCACTGGACGGCGCGCCGCAGCCAGTCGCGACCCCGGCTGCGCCCCATATCGATACGCAACTGTCCATCAGCAACGGCGAGCGGGTGTTCAAGGGTGCGTGCATGGCCTGCCACAGCGATGGTCTGGGCCCGAAGCTGTTCGGTGTCAGCCCGTCGATGGCGGTCAACAGCAACGTGCACAGCGATGTGCCGGACAACCTGCTGCGCGTGATCCTGCACGGGATTCCGACGCCTGCGACCCGCGACCTGGGCTATATGCCCGGCTTCAGGGATAGCCTCTCGGACCGCCAGGTGGCGGATCTGGCCGCCTACCTGCGCCAGCGTTTCGCCGCAGACAAACCGGCCTGGCAAGGGCTGACGGCGAAGAGCGCGCAAGTGCGTGCCAACCCCGGCAGCCACTGAGGCTAGCGGCGCAGACCGCGCAGGGCGAGGTCGCTGATGAAGTCCAGCCAGTCGGCCTTGGCCTGCTTGTCGGCAAGGTCCACGGCGAGGAACGAGCTGAGCGTATGGCGGTTGGAGTTATAGAAATAGCAGAGCGAGGCAATCATCAGGTAGGCGTGGGTGATGTCGATATCGTCGCGGAACAGGCCCTTGGCCTGCCCAGCCTCGATGATCGGCCGCAGCACGCCGACCGCCTCGCCGGACAGCGCCTGCAGGTTCTGCGACTTGCGCGCGTGCTGGCCCTGGTGAAGGTTTTCGGTGGCCAGGATGGTGACGAACTCGGGATGGCGTACGTAGTAATCCCAGATGAACGCCACCAGTTGGCGCAGCGCGAGCTCGGGGTCGGACAGGTCCAGGCGCAGCTTGGCTTCGGCCTGGTTGAAGCTGGCGTAGATATGCTCCAGCACGCTGATGAACAGCTTTTCCTTGTTGCCGAAGTAGTAATAGATCATCCGGTCGTTGGACTTGGCCAGCGTGGAGATCTGCTCGACGCGCCCGCCGGTGAAGCCCTCCTTGCTGAAGACCTTCACCGCGGCCTTGAGGATGTTGTCCTTGGTGCGGTCGGCCTGCTGGGCGCGAACACCGGTTTTGCGAGTCTGCATGTCGGTCCCTGTGGGGCTGGCCAGATAGCCAACACTGCCACAGACATGGGGTGTGGCGCCAACGATTGGAACGGGGTAACGGAACATGCAGCATCTCGACCGGCAAGTGATCGACAAGGCGCTGGCGTGGGCTTGTGCCGGCGACACGGTATGGCTGTGCACGGTGCTCTCCACCTACGGCTCGGCACCCCGTGCACCGGGAGCGATGCTGGTCTGCCGTGGCGGGCTGGAGTATGTCGGATCATTGTCGGGAGGCTGTGTGGAGGAGGAGTTTCTCGACAGCCTCACACAGGGAGCATTCGGCTGTGCCGCACAGGTGGTGCGCTATGGCGACGGACAGGCGCAAAGCCGGCGCTTGCGCCTGCCGTGCGGGGGCGTGCTGGTGGTGCTGGTCGAGCGGCGCGAGGCCAGTGCGGCCTGGCTGGAGCACTTGCAGGCGTTGCGCGGCGCATTGCTTGGCCAGCGCCGGGTGACGCGCAGGGTGGGGCTGATGGATGGCACCTTTGGCCTGGAAAGCGATAGCAGCGTTGCCGTGCGCCTGAGCGAGGATGCCGTACATATCGCCATCGGCCCGGCCCTGCGCCTGCTGCTGGCGGGGCTGTCGCCCGTGGCCGAGGCCTGCGCCGATATCGCCCGTACGCTGGGCTGCGAAGTGATCGCCTGCGATCCGCGCGAGGAGATGGCCCATGTGCATCTGGAGGGTGCTCAACTGCACCGCGTGCTGCCCTCGGAGTTCATTGCCGAAGGTGGCTGCCATGCCGCCACCGCGGTGGTGGCGCTGACCCACGATCCGAAGATCGATGACCTGGCGCTGATGGAGGCCGTGCACACCCCGGCGTTCTACATCGGCGCCATGGGCTCGGTGACCACCTCCGCACGCCGCGCCGAACGCCTGCAGCGCATCGGCGGCTTGTCAGCACAGCAGATCGAACGCCTGCACATGCCGATCGGCCTGGACCTGGGCAGCAAGTCGCCAGCGGAAATCGCCCTGGCGGTAATGGCGGATGTGCTGCGGGTGTATCGCGGCAAGGCGCGGGATGCGTTGTAGCCGCGATGGCCGGTTCAATAGGCGATAGCCAACTCGCGTAGCGCCGCTGAAGCCAGAAAACCGGAGCGCGAGGCATATCGGCTATCGCGCTTCACCTTCTCGTCGATGCGCTGCAACAGGTTCTCTGGCAGCGTCGCATTGAAACGCACCGCCTTGCCCAGGTAGGGCGTTACATCAAAATCCACTACCGCCCAGATACCACCGGCGAAATCCGGATTGACCACGTGCACGTCGATCTCCTGCGCTTGGGGTAAAGGCTCGCCATCAGCGACAAGGCCTTCAAAATGCAGCGCCAGTGCCTCTTGGACATTATCCAGCGCCTGGGCAGCGGTGACGCCGGCGGAAAAACACCCAGGGACATCGGGTACGGTCACGCCGTAGTCGGAATCTTTGTCCTTGTGCAAAACAACTGGAAATTTCATCGACTCACTCCATGGGTCTGCAAGATGTGCAGCGAAGCTGTCTACTCACTTGAGACCTGCCTGTTTCAAAATGCTGTGCACGGTTCCCTTTGGACGATTGGCCTTGGGATGGGGAACGGTGACCCGTCCTCGCTTCCAGGGATGCCGAAACTGATGATGGCTTCCCTTGACTTGCTCTTCATACCAACCATCTGCCTCGATGACCTGGATTACATCCCGACTGCGCATCCATCCTTCCGGTGGCAGCTGATGTGTATGGTACACATCTATTTAACTTAAACCAGTCTGTAATACACACTACCCACACACCCCCTGACGAGCGATGGCAGGCTCTCTGAGGTGAAGGCTTTATCTGGTTCACATGTAGGACAGATGCACCTTGCCGCCCGCCAATCTCTTTCCCCACAATCCCCTCCACGCCGCACCACGACAGGGAACTCACCGTGCCATCCATCTATCAGCTCAAACCCCGCTTCCAGGCTCTGCTGCGCCCATCGGTTCAGCGTCTCTACGATCGCGGCGTCACTGCCAACCAGGTCACCGTCGCCGCAGCGTTGGTGTCGGTGCTGCTGGGGCTGCTGCTCACCTGGCTGCCCCACGTCACCTGGCTGTTCATCCTCATCCCGGTGTGGATGCTGCTGCGCATGGCGCTCAATGCCGTCGATGGCATGCTGGCCCGCGAGTTCGGCCAGCAATCGACCCTCGGCGCCTACCTCAACGAGCTGTGCGATGTGATCGCCGACGCGGCGCTGTACCTGCCCTTCGCGTTGCTGGTCGGGGTGTCGCCGACACTGGTGGTGCTGGTGGTGTTGCTTGCCGTCATCAGCGAATACGCCGGGGTGATGGGCCCGCTGGCCGGTGCTTCGCGGCGTTACGACGGGCCGATGGGCAAGAGCGACCGGGCCTTTGCATTCGGCGTACTGGGGACCGGCGTGGGCTTCGGCGTGCTGAATTCGACGTGGATCAACGGCCTGCTGCTGGTCATCCTGCTGCTCTCGCTCTATACCCTCTACAACCGGGTACGCCACGGGCTGGCCGAAACCCGCTGACCCCACCGCCGCAGGACAAGGACTTTCACCATGCGCCAAGCGCAATCGCTGCACTTCTCGACCCACGACGGCGTCGAGCTGCACTACCGGCACTGGCCGGCCACCCGCAACGAGCACCAGCCACGCCGGGCGCTGGTGATGTTCCATCGCGGGCACGAGCACGGCGGGCGCATGGCGCACCTGGCCGACGAACTGGACCTGCCCGGTTACGACATCTTCGCCTGGGACGCCCGTGGCCATGGCCTGTCGCCAGGGGCCCGGGGCGATAGCCCGAGCTTCGCCACCAGCGTGCGCGACGTGCAGACCTTCATCGAACATATCCAGGCCCGGCACGGCATCGCCGAGCCCGATATGGCAGTGCTGGCGCAGAGCGTCGGCGCAGTGCTGATCGCCACCTGGGCCCACGACTACGCGCCCAAGGTGCGCTGCCTGGTGCTGGCCTCGCCGGCGTTCAAGGTCAAGCTCTACGTGCCCTTCGCCCGCCCCGGCCTGAAACTGCTCAAGGCCCTGCGCGGCAACTTCTTCGTCAACAGCTATGTCAAGCCGCGCCTGCTCACCCATGACCCGGAACGGGTGATGTCGTACACCGCAGACCCGCTGATCAGCCGACCGATCTCGGTGACCGTGCTGCTGGGCCTGTACGAGGCTGCCGACCGTGTGGTGGCCGATGCCCAGGCCATCCAGGTGCCGACTCAGTTGCTGGTGTCCGGCGCAGACTTCGTAGTGGAACGCGGCCCGCAGGAGCGCTTCTTCGAGCGCCTGGGCAGCCCGCGCAAGGAGATGCACATCCTGCCCGGTTTCTTCCACGACACCCTCGGCGAACGCGACCGCACCCACGCCCTGGCGCGGATCGAGCGCTTCATCGCCCACTGTTTCGACGCACCGCTGCCTGCACCGTCGCTGCTCGATGCAGACAAGGTCGGCGCCAGCTGCGCGAAGGCCGAGTGCCTGGCCGCACCGCTGCCACGCAACTCGCCGCGCGACCTCTACTGGCGCAGCTACCGCGCCAGCCTGCGCCTGGGCAAGGGCCTGTCGGAAGGGGTGAAGCTGGGTTTCGACACCGGCTTCGACTCCGGCAGCACCCTGGACTACGTGTACCGCAACCAGGCCACCGGCAAGGGCAAACTGGGCGAGCTGATCGATCGCAACTACCTCGACGCCATTGGCTGGCGTGGCATCCGCCAACGCAAGGTGCATGTCGAGGAACTGCTGCGCCTGGCCATCGCGCGCCTGCGCGAACAGGCACGACCTGTGCACATCGTCGATATCGCCGCCGGCCACGGCCGCTACATCCTCGAAGCGCTGCAGGAGCAATTGCCGGACTCGATCCTGCTGCGCGACTACAGCGAGCTGAACGTGCAACAGGGCAGCGCGCTGATCAACGAAAAGGGCCTGGGCGAGATTGCCCGTTTCGTCCAGGGCGATGCCTTCGACCGCCAGAGCCTGGCCAGCCTCGACCCGCGCCCCACCCTGGCGGTGGTGTCCGGGCTCTATGAACTGTTCGCCAGCAACCAACTGGTGGGCGACTCCCTGGCCGGGCTGGCCGATGCCGTGGAAGACGGCGGCTACCTGGTCTACACCGGCCAGCCCTGGCACCCACAGCTGGAGATGATCGCCCGCGCCCTGACCAGCCACCGCGGCGGCGACGCCTGGGTGATGCGTCGACGCAGCCAGGCCGAGATGGACCAACTGGTGGAAGCGGCCGGTTTTCGCAAGATCGCCCAGCGCATCGACGAATGGGGCATCTTCAGCGTCAGCCTGGCCCAGCGGGTTCGCTGATGACACGCGAAGCCGGGCTGATCCGGCGCGGCGTGCTGTGGCTGATGCTGCTCGGGCCGTTCTTCTTCCTCAGCTACGGCCTGGCCAACAGCTACACCGCCGGGCGCGACGATGTCGGCAGCCTGGTATTCGGCTGGGAGCAGCATATGCCGCTGTGGCCGTGGACGATCATCCCGTACTGGTCGATCGACCTGCTGTACGGTTTGTCATTCCTGCTGCCGCTCACTCGCCGCGAGATGGACCGCCATGCCCTGGCGCTGCTGACCGCACAGGTGGTCAGCGTGACCTGCTTCCTGCTCTGGCCGCTGCGCTTCACCTTCGAGCGACCGGAACTGGCAGGTGTGTTCGGCTGGCTGTTCGATGTGCTGATGGGCTTCGACAAGCCGTACAACCAGGCCCCGTCGCTGCATATCGCGCTGCTGGTGATCATCTGGACGATGTTCGCCCGGCATACACACAAGCCGCTCTGGCGCTGGGCTGTGCACGGCTGGATGGCGTTGATCGGGCTGTCGGTGCTGACCACCTGGCAGCACCACTTCATCGACCTGCCCAGCGGCGCGCTGGTGGGGTTGTTGTGCCTGTGGCTATGGCCGCACCAGGGCGCATTGCCGCTGCGCGAGGCGCGCCTGACGCGTGAGCCGAAACGCTGGCGGCTTGGCTTGCGCTATGGCATCGGCGCCCTGTTGTGTGCAGGGCTGGCCTTCAAGCTCGGTGGTGTATGGCTGTGCTTGTTATGGCCGGCACTGGCGTTGCTGGTGGTGGCGCTGAACTATGTGCTGTTCGGTGCCGGCGGATTTCAGAAGGGCGCGGATGGACGGTTGTCGAATGCCGCGACCTGGCTGCTGGCGCCCTATCTGGTTGGCGCCTGGATCAACGCGCGGGCCTGGACCTGGCGGCATCCGCAAGCGGATGAGGTGCGCGACGGTGTGTATCTGGGGCGTGTTCCCGGGTTGCGAGATGCCGCCGATCTTGCCACGGTAGTGGATTTGAGTGCGGAGCTGCCCTGTCCATGTGTAGGAGCGGGCTTGCCCGCGAATGGGCCAGAACAGGCAACCTACCTCAGCCTGCCCACCCTGGACCTCATCCCCCCGAGCCCCGCCCTGCTGCTCCAAGCCGCCGAAGCCATCGACCGCCTGCGCCAGCAAGGCCCGCTGCTGGTCTGCTGCGCCCTGGGCTATTCACGCAGCGCCAGCGCCGTAGCCGCCTGGCTGATCCACACCGGCCGCTGCGCCGACATCGACGCCGCCGAAGCCCTCATCCGCCAGGCCCGCCCGGGCGTGGTGCTGCATACGGGCCACCGCCAGGCCCTGCTGCAACTCGGAGTGCAGCCATGAACCTGTACCTGGTCGCGACCCTGCTAGCTCGTGGTCGGCAACTCGAACGCCTGTCCGATGCACTGACCCTGCTGGCCATCGCCTACGGCCTGGCACCGCTGCTCGGCCTGCACCTGCACCCGCTGGCCAGCGTCCTGTGCATCCTGCTGCTGATCCTCGGCGTTGCCCACAAGTACTGGGCCATTCGCGTGGCCCTGGACGCCGAGCTCTTCGCACGCCTGGCCGCCAGCCCGCAACGTGCCGACGATACCCGCGCCCTGGACCGCGCCCTGTTCGACCTCAACCTCAAGGCCAAGGCCGACGATCCACGCGACTGGCCAACCCGCAGCCAGGCCGCCCTCGCCCTGCTGCGCCGCCAGAGCCTGTGCCTGGGCCTGCAGCTACTGCTGACCTTGGCTACCCTGCTGACACTGCCCTTCACCGGATGACCCTGCACCATGCTCGCCGCCTTGACCGCCTTCGCCATCACCTCCGCCGCGCGCCTGATCACCGGCGCTCGGGCCCTCTGGCTCGGCTGCACGCCACAACCGGTGCAGCGCCTGTACTTCGCCAACCACAGCAGCCACGGCGATTTCGTCCTGCTCTGGGCCTCGCTGCCCGAACCCTTGCGGCGCCGCACGCGGCCCGTGGCCGGCGCCGACTACTGGAACACGCCAGGCCTGCGCAACTTCGTCATCCACAATGTCTTCAATGGCATCCTGATCGACCGTCAGCGCAGCGAAGGCCAGGACAATCCGCTGCAACCGGTACTCGATGCGCTGGCCCAGGGTGACTCGCTGATCTTCTTCCCCGAAGGCACACGCAATCTTGGCGACGATCCACTGCTGCCCTTCAAGAGCGGCCTGTTCCACCTCGCATCCGCCCAGCCAGACATCGAAGTGGTGCCGGTGTGGATCGCCAACCTCAACCGGGTGATGCCCAAGGGCCGCGCCCTGCCGTTGCCGCTGCTGTGCACGCTGAGTTTCGGCGAGCCATTGCAGGTGCTGCCTGACGAAAGCAAGCAGGCGTTTCTCGAGCGGGCCCGTCAGGCCCTGCTGAACCTGGCCCCGAAGGAAGCCTGAGATGGATCACAACACCCTGTCCCTGTTCGCCGGCATCGGCGCCCTGCTGCTCCTGGCCAGTGTCATCGGCCGCCTGCTCAAGTGGCGCGCAGGTTCCGCGCCGCACGCGGTGATCGACAACCTCAACGCACGCATCAACGCCTGGTGGGTGATGGTGCTGGTGATTGGCCTTGCCTTCGTGTTCGGCAAGTACGGCGTGATCGTGCTGTTCTATTGCGTGTCGTTCTATGCCCTGCGCGAGTTCATGACCCTCACCCCGACCCGGCGCAGCGACTACCCGGCGCTGGTGGCGGCGTTCTACGTAGCGTTGCCGGTGCAGTACCTGCTGATCGCCATGGACTGGTACGGGATGTTCAGCATCTTCATTCCGGTGTACCTGTTTTTGCTGCTGCCGATCCTGGCCAGCTTCGGCGGGGATACGACGCGCTTCCTCGAGCGCGCCTCGAAGGTGCAGTGGGGCCTGATGATCGCGGTGTACTGCGTGTCGGCGGTGCCCGCGCTGATGACCCTGGACATCCCCGGCTACGAGGGCCGCAACCTGCTGCTGATCGCCTGGCTGATCCTGGTGGTGCAGATCAGCGACGTGCTGCAGTACGTGTGCGGCAAGCTGTTCGGCAAGCGCAAGGTGGCGCCCAACCTGTCGCCGTCCAAAACCGTCGAAGGCCTGGCCGGCGGGGTGGCGTTGGCCACGCTGGTCGGCGCGCTGCTGTGCTGGATCACCCCGTTCAACTTCTGGCAGGCGGCGCTGATGGCATTGACGGTCAACGCCATGGGGTTCTTTGGCGGGCTGGTGATGTCGGCCATCAAGCGCGATCGCGGGGTGAAGGACTGGGGGCACATGATCGAAGGACATGGCGGCATGCTCGACCGCATGGATTCGGTGTGCTTCGCCGCGCCGGTGTTCTTCCACTTCGTGCGCTATTGGTGGGCGTGACCGCCATAGCGCGACCAGGCAGATAGGCGTCGAATCCAGGCAACTGCATGTCACGCCAACGCCCTAAGGTGACGGGTCACTCAGCCCGTCATCAGGAGCCCTGCCATGTCCGACTTCATCACCGTCCTGCGCGAAACCTGTCCGACCCCGGTGGTCGATGCGACCAAGTGGAAACGCATCGGCGGCGACCCGCACACCGTCAACCTCAACGCCTACCTGTCGGCCGATGGCAGCAAGATCATGGGCACCTGGATCTGCACGCCAGGCAAGTTCGAGGTCAACTACGAGAAGTGGGAGTTCTGCCACTTCCTTGAGGGCTACTGCATCATCACCCCGGAAGGCGAAGAGCCCAAGCACCTCAAGGGCGGCGATGTGTTCGTCATCGAGCCCGGCATGAAAGGCACCTGGGAGGTGGTCGAGACCGTACGCAAGTACTTCGTCTTCGCCTGACTGCATCTGATGTAGCGGGCGTGCAGCCGGGCCGGCAGGCTCAGCGCAGCGCCCGGTCCACCAGCACCTGAAGGCGGCCACGGGAGCACTGCTCGACCCGCGCCTCGACGCCATATACCTGCGCCAGCAACTGCGGTTCGAGCACCTCGGCCGGAGTGCCGCAGGCCACCACCCGGCCCTTCTCCAGCATCACCAGGCAATCGGCATGGCTGGCCGCCAGGTTGATGTCGTGCAGCACCGCGACCGCCAACAGCCGATGGCGAACCACCCGCTCACGCACTGCATCCATCACCCGCAGTTGGTAGTGCAGGTCCAGGGCGCTGGTTGGCTCGTCGAGCAACAGCACCTGCGGATTGCGTGCCAGCAACTGGGCCAGGGCCACCAGTTGGCGCTGGCCGCCGGACAGGCTGTCCAAGCCTTGCTCGGCCAGGTGCTCGATGCCCAACTGGCGCAGCGCATCGAAGGCCGTCGCCAACAGGTCATCGGCAGCCCCCACGCGCAGCGCAGCGACGATGCTCTCCAGCACCCCGAGCGCCAGCCCCGGCGGCAGTTGCTGTGGCATGTAGGCCAGGCGCCGGGCGCGTTCGGCGAAACTCAGGCGGGTAACGTCCTCATCGCCCAGGTGCACAGCGCCCTGCATCCGCTCCAGCCCGGCCAGGGCGCGCAGCAGGGTGGACTTGCCCGC
Organism: Pseudomonas wayambapalatensis; assembly: GCA_014268975.2. GTDB lineage: Bacteria > Pseudomonadota > Gammaproteobacteria > Pseudomonadales > Pseudomonadaceae > Aquipseudomonas > Aquipseudomonas wayambapalatensis. Next base: position 5,065,146 of record CP077096.1, read on the forward strand.
CCCGTTGGGCCCGACCAGCGCCACCAGGCTGCCCGTCGGCAGCGGCGGCAGGCTCAGGTGCTGGATGATCCGGCGCGCGCCATAGGTGACCGACAGCCCTTCGATACGCAAGCTCACAACCTTCTCCCCCGCCGGAACACCAGCACCACGAACACCGGTACGCCCACCAGGGCGGTGACGATCCCCACCGGCACGATCACCCCTGGCAGGATCAGCTTGCTGGCGATCGACGACAGCGACAGCAGCAATGCCCCGACCAGTGCACTGGCCGGCAGCAGGAAGCGCTGGTCCTCGCCCACCAGCAGGCGGGCGATGTGCGGGCCGACCAGGCCGATAAACCCGATGGTGCCGACAAAGGCCACGGCGGTCGCCGACAGCAGGCTGATGCGCAGCAGCGAGGCGACGCGCAGACGCCGGGTGTCCACGCCGAAGCTGCGGGCGCGATCTTCGCCCATGCGCAGCAGAGTCATGGCCGGGGCGGCGCGCAGCGAGAACGGCAGCACCAGCGCCAGCACCGCAGCAAGAATGCCCAGCTTCTGCCAGTTGGCCCGCGCCAGGCTGCCGAGGGTCCAGAACACCAGTTGCTGCAGCACATCCTCGGTGGCCAGCAACTGCAGCAACGACACCAATGCGTTGCAACTGAACACCAGGGCGATACCGAACAGCACCAGGCTCTCGACCCCGGCACCGCGCAGCCGCGACATGGCCTGCAGCAACAGCACCGACAGGCAGGCGAAGACGAACGCCATCACCGTCACCTGGGCGCTCGGCGCCAGCCAGGCCACCGACAGCGGATAGGCGATGGCCAGCGACGCGCCCAGCGCGGCGGCAGAGGACACCCCCAGGGTGAAAGGGCTGGCCAGCGGGTTGTCGAGGATCGCCTGCATCTCGGCGCCAGCCAGCGCCAACGCGGCCCCGACCAGCACCGCCATCAGCGCGTAGGGCAGGCGCACGTTCCAGATGATCACCCGTTCGGTGGCGCTCAGTGCGTTCGGATCGAACACCCCATGCAGCAGCTGTCCAAGCCCCATGCCAGAGGCGCCGCTGGCCAGGTCGCCGAGCACCGCCAGCGCCAGCAGCACGGCCAGCCCGCCGACCAGCCCGGCACGCCGCCAGAGCAGGCGCCGATACCGCCAGGCCGCCAGCGCGGCGCCGTCCAGAGCCTGGGCGGTCACTTGGCGTCGGTCCAGTAGTGGCCGTCGAGGCCGACCTTCAGCAGGTGGTTGATGTCGGCCATGGTCGCTTGCGGATCCAGATCCTTGAAGCGCTCGGGGTGAATCCAGCGGGCCATGGCTTCGATGGCGAGGATGTTGAACGGTGAGTTGTAGAAGTCATGCCACAGGCCATGGGCCTGGCCATCGCGGATCGGGCGCAGCGGCGCGAATTCGGGGCGCGCGATGATCCTGGCCAGGCTCTGGCGCGCGGTATCGGCACTCACGCCGGCGCCGAGCAGCACGCCGGGGGCACGGTTGCCGGTGGCGATGTAGACGTCCGGATCGGCCTTGAGCACGTATTCGACGCTGACGTCGCCCAGCGCGCCGGGCACCACGTCAGCAGCGATATTGTGCCCACCGACCGCCTCGACCGCACTGCCCAGGCCACTCTTGCCGGTGGTGTGCCCCGGCGCCTGCCAGACGCCCGCCAGCAGTTCGAGGAAGACCTTCGGCCGCTCGCTGTCCTTGAGCCCCGCCACCTGGTCGGTGACGTGCTTGAGGTGGCTGTCGTAGAGGTCCAGGTATTCCTGCGCCTGCTGCTCACGACCCAGCAAGGTGCCCAGGGCTTCGAGGCTGACGCGGGTGTTCTTGATCGGGTGCACACGGAAGTCGATGAACAGTACCGGGATGCCGGCCTGTTCCAGCAGGTCGGCGACCGGGCTGTGCTGGGTCGGGCCTTCGCCGGCGATGCTGAAGATCGCCAGGTCCGGTTTCAGTGCCAGGATCTGCTCGGCGCTGACGCTCTGCTCCGAGGCCTGGCCGATCAGCGGCAGCTTGGCCACCTGGGGATAAAGCTTGGCGTAGACGTCGTAGGTATGCGGGTCGAGCAGGCGCATGTCGTTCTGCCAACCGACCACGCGCTGGAACGGGTTGTCGCGATCCAGCAGGGCCAGGGCGAAGAACAGCCGGCCCTCGCCGAGGACGATGCGCTGGGGCGCGTGATCGACTTCCACCTTGCGCCCGAGCACGTCGGTGACCTGGGCGGCGCTGGCGGTCTGGAGAGTGCCGAGGCCTGCGACCAGCAGCATGAGCAGCGGCAGCAGGCGCCGCGCGGAACGGAGAACGGAGAACATCGGAGGGCTCCTGGCAACAGCGGATGCGTGACAGAGAATCGGTCTCATTCAAGACCGGGCATTCTAGTCAGGGGGCTGCCCTTGCCAGTGTCCGGGAATGTAGTGGGATGTCAGTGAATCGTCATGGGTTACTGTTCATTACATGGGATAGCGGTGAGTTCTTCGCGGTGGTGTTACCTGTGGGAGCGGGCTTGCCCGCGAAAAAACCAGCGCAACCTTTCAGTCAAGCATCGCCCTCAACGCCCGGCAATCCGCCGCATGCCAGTCCGCCAGCTCCGGCCAGGGGTTGTCGGGCAGGTTTACCAGGACCGTCCTGGCCCCCGCCGCACGCCCGCAATCCAGGTCGAAGCGGTAGTCGCCCACCATCACCAGTTCCGACGGATTCACACCCCAGGCCCGGGCGATCTGCAACAGGCCATCCGGGTCGGGCTTGGGCGCCGCCTCGTCACGTCCCAGAATGTGTTCGACCGGGAAGCAGTCGGCCAGACCAATGGCCTCCAGCGTGACATGCGCCAGCTCCCGCGCGTTGCGGGTGAGGATCGCCAGCCGGCAGCCACGCGCCGACAGCTCGCGTACCAGCTCGACTGCACCGGTCGCGGCCTTCGAGGCGATCGCCAGGTCGCGCTCGTGCTCCAGCAGCCAGGCGTGCTTGGCCTTGGACTCCTCGTGAGGCAGCGCGGCGAGGTGGGTGAGGATGTCATCCTCGGGCGGAATCTCCAGCGCCTCGCGGATCGCGGCAAAGTCGTGCACCGCCACGGTGAGGGTGCCGTCCATGTCGAACACCCAGTTGCGTACTTCGTGCAGGCTCATGCCCAGTCCTTGCGATGGCGGATCAGGCCTTCCTGGGTGGACGAGGCCACCAGTTGCCCGGCGCGGTTGAAGATGCTGCCGCGGGTGAAACCGCGGGCGTTGCCGGCCCATGGGCTGTCGGTGGCGTACAGCAGCCAGTCGTCGGCACGCAGGTCGCGGTGGAACCACAGCGCATGGTCGAGGCTGGCGATCTGCATATCCTTCTGCCACACCGATTTGCCGTGGGGCAGCAACGAGGTGGTCAGCAGCCCGAAATCCGAGGCGTAGGCCAACACGTACTTGTGCAGCGCCGGGATGTCCGGAAGGTTGCCGTCGGCGCGGAACCAGGCGTACTTCACCGGGTCGCCCGGCTTGGGGTCGAACGGATCACGCTCGGTCACCGGGCGGATCTCGATGGGCTTGGCGCACAGCACCTTGTCGCGGATACGCTCGGGCAGCTTGTCAGCCATCACGCGGGCCAGTTCGACTTCGCTGGGCAGGTTCTCGGGGCCGACCACATCGGGCATCTGCACCTGGTGCTCGAAACCGCCCTCGTCGTACTGGAACGACGCGCTGCAGGTAAAGATCGGGTTGCCCTTCTGGATCGCCGTGACCCGGCGGGTGCTGAAACTGCCGCCGTCGCGCACCCGATCGACCGAATAGACGACCGGCATGCTGGCATCGCCAGGGCGCAGGAAATAGCCGTGCAGGGAATGGACATGGCGCGCGTCCTCGACCGTCTGGCTGGCCGCCGACAACGACTGGCCCAGCACCTGGCCGCCATACAACTGACGAAAGCCCAGGTCCTGGCTACGGCCACGGAACAGGTTCTCTTCGATGGATTCGAGGCTCAACAGGTCGACCAGGTCGTCCAACACATGGCTCATCGGGGGCTACTCCTGACAGGTGTCACGGCAATTCGGGCATTGGCGCAAATCATACAGAATTTGTCATCGCCTCCGTGCATGGCGCCCCATTCAGGCATGCAGGGTTCGCTCCCAGCGCGGCCGGTCGATGCGATACAGCACGTGCGGACGCAGCGGGTGCCCCTCGGGCAGCCGCGGGTGTTCGAAGCTGCCTGCCTCGTCCTGAACCATGCCGATCGCCTGCATCACCTTCTGCGAGGGTACGTTGTCCTGAGTGGTGAACGACACCACCTCATCCAGGCGCAACTGGGCGAATGCGCAGCGCAGGCAGGTCCAGGCCGCCTCGCTGGCAAAGCCCTGGCCCCAGTGACGACGGGCCAGACGCCAACTGATCTCCACCGCCGGCGCGAAGGGTGCGTCGAAATTGACGTTGAGCAACCCGGTCAAGCCAATGAAGGCGCCACTGTCCATGCGCTCCAATGCCCAGAGACCGTAGCCGTATTCGTTGAAATGGCCACGGATGCGTCCGATCAGCGCGGCGGCCTCCAGGCGCGTCAATGGCGCCGGGAAATAGCGCATCACCTGCGGATCGGCGCACATCTCGGCAAACGCCTGCAAATCGTCGTCCCGCCATTGGCGCAACACCAGGCGGGCGCTTTCGAGCTTGAGGATCGAGGTCATCGGGTGGGCTCCGGATTTTCAGTCCTGCAGTCTACAGATTAGGCGCCGGGGGCGCTTTTCACCTGCACCCCAGGCCCAATGCAATTTTCACAACGGCTTCACTCGGCGCAGACAGACCACTTCACAGAATGCCACCACCTGCCGCCGCCCTGCGCGCGGCCCCCTCTTGCCGGAGCCCGAGCATGCTGTCGAGCGACATCCTGGAAAACCTGGCCATCCCCACACGCCGCAAGCGACACCGACGTTTGCGCATGGCTTGGGCAATCGGCCTCGCCTTGGTGCTGGTCGCGGCGGGATTGATGCTGTGGTCGTCAACGAGGACGCACATCGTGAACCTTGGCAATGAACGGCAGTTGAACGCCAGCGGCCTGCTGCAGAAGTGGGCCGAAGGCAGCGTGATCGTGATGATTCGCCACGCCGAGCGCTGCGACAGCGCGCCCGGCCCTTGCCTGGACGATCCAACCGGCATCACCGTGTCCGGCAGCCAGGCCGCCCAGCGTGTCGGAGAAGGCTTGCAGCGCCTGGGGCTGAACGGTGCCGACCTGCTCAGCAGCCCGAAGCTGCGCACCCGACAGACCGCGCACTTCATCGTCGGCGACACGGTGACCAGCGAGGACTGGCTCGAAGGCTGCGAGAGCGGCTTCGCAGGCCAGGCCATGGCGCACAAGCGTGCAGGGCACAATCTTGTGCTGGTGACCCACAACGGCTGCGTCGATCACTTCCAGCGCACCCTCAAGGTTGCGCCGGGCGAGCGCGAAAGTGGCTACGCCAGCGCGCTGTTCGTGTCGGTCGATGGCAGCGGCAAGGCCCGTATCCTTGGGCGCATGAACGAGCCGGACTGGCGACGGGTACTGGCGTCGGCACAACGCTGATGAGTGTTTGAGTTGCGTGGCATTCCGGCCCACTGGCAAGATCAACGCTGCCTCCAGCCGCGATCCTGCCCATGCCCCTGCCGCTGATCTACCACGAAGACTACAGCCCCGAGTTCCCGCCGGAACATCGTTTCCCCATGGACAAGTTCCGCCTGCTGCACGATCACCTGATCGACAGCGGGCTGACCACCGACCAGGCCTTGCTGCGCCCCGAACTCTGCCCCAACGACATCCTCGCCCTGGCCCATGACCGCGCCTACATCGAGCGCTACATGAACGGCGAACTCTCACGCGAAGACCAGCGCCGCCTGGGGCTGCCCTGGAGCGAGGCCCTGGCACGGCGCACCGTGCGCGCCGTCGGCGGTTCGCTGCTGACCGCCGAGATGGCCCTGCGTCACGGTATCGCCTGCCACCTGGCCGGCGGCACCCACCATGCCCACTACGACCACCCCGCCGGGTTCTGCATCTTCAACGACCTGGCGGTGATCAGCCGCTACCTGCTCGCAGCCGGACGCGTGCACCGCGTGCTGATCTTCGACTGCGACGTGCACCAGGGCGACGGCACCGCACGCATCCTTCACGACACACCAGAGGCGATCACCGTGTCGTTGCACTGCGAGCAGAATTTCCCCGCACGCAAGGCCCAGAGCGATTGGGACATCCCCCTGCCGCGCGGCATGGACGACGCGGCGTACCTGAAGGTGGTGAACGATGCGCTGAACTACCTGCTGCCGCTCTACCAGCCCGACCTCGTGCTGTACGACGCCGGCGTCGATGTGCACAAGGACGACGCCCTGGGTTATCTGCAACTGACCGATGCAGGCGTCGCCGCCCGTGACGAAGCGGTCCTGCGCCACTGTCTTGGCCGTGATATTCCGGTGGTCGGGGTGATCGGCGGCGGTTACAGCAAGGACCGGGCGGCGCTGGCGCGGCGGCACGGCATCCTTCACCACAGCGCGGCGCGGGTGCTGGGTTACACACAATGACTGTGGAACCGCTTGTGGATAACCTGCGGGAAAGCCCCTGGAGCCCTTTAACTGCCTGACCTGCAAAGATTTGTTCATTTTTTGAACAGTACCTGCACAAGCACCTCTGGGGTAGAATGCCGACTCTTTTCCACAGCCTGCCGCCACCATGACCGATTCCCACCCCACCTCCCCTCCCCTCGTCGCCGTGATCGGCGGTGGCCCCGCCGGCCTGATGGCTGCCGAGGCCCTGGCCCAGGCCGGCGTAGCGGTCGAGGTGTTCGATGCGATGCCGTCGGTGGGTCGCAAGTTCCTGCTGGCAGGCGTTGGCGGCATGAACATCACCCACTCCGAGCCCTACCCGGCCTTCATCGGCCGCTATGGCGAACGCCGCGAGGCCATCGACACGCTGCTGCGTGATTTCGATGCCGACGCCCTGCGCCAGTGGATCCACGGCCTGGGCATCGAGACCTTCGTCGGCACCTCGGGGCGGGTCTTCCCCACTGACATGAAAGCGGCACCGCTGCTGCGCGCCTGGCTCAAGCGCCTGCGCGATTCCGGCGTGGTTATCCACACCCGGCACCGCTGGCTCGGCTGGGACACGGAAGGCGCACTGCGGATCGCTTATCCACAGGGCGAACGCCTGGTGCGCGCCACTGCCGTGATCCTGGCCTTGGGTGGCGGTAGTTGGGCGCGCCTGGGCTCGGATGGCAGTTGGGTGCCACTGCTGGCCGAGCGCGCTGTGGATATCTCGCCATTACGCCCGAGCAACTGTGGTTTCGAGGTGCAGGGCTGGAGCGATCTGCTCAGGAACAAGTTCGCCGGCGCGCCGCTGAAGAACATCGCCCTCAGCGTGCCTGGCAGCGCTGCGCGCAAGGGCGAGTTCATCCTCACCGCCCAAGGCGTGGAAGGCAGCCTGGTGTATGCATGGTCGGCGGCGGTGCGCGCCGGCATCGAGCGCGACGGACGCGCTACCTTGCTGCTCGACCTGCTGCCGGATCGCCCTGTGGATAAAATCGCTCAGGCCCTGGCCAAGCCCCGTGGCTCCCGCTCGATGGCCAAGCACCTGCACGGGCAGCTCGGGATCGACGGGGTGAAGGCCGCGCTGCTGCGCGAGCTGACCGACCAGGCCACCTTCGCCGACCCCACGCGCTTGGCCCAGGCCATCAAGGCGCTGCCGATCGAACTGATGCGTGCGCGGCCGCTGGATGAAGCGATCAGCAGTGCCGGTGGCGTACGTTTCGAGGCGCTGGACGAGGGCTTGATGCTCAAGCAACTGCCCGGCGTCTTCTGTGCCGGCGAGATGCTGGACTGGGAAGCGCCGACCGGGGGCTACCTGCTGACGGCGTGCTTTGCCAGCGGCTTGCGCGCCGGGCGGGCGGCGCTGGAGTGGTTGTCCGAGCGCCAGCCCGCGTCCCTGTAGGAACACCTGTCTTGTTCAAAATCTAAAGGCCAGCCCAATCCCTGTGGAAGCGGGCTTGTCCCGCGATCGGGCGCGAAGCGGCCGTAACTCAGGCGACCGTACTTTTCCTGAGGGACTGCGATAGCTGGGTTTACGGCCGCTTCGCGCCCGATCGCGGGACAAGCCCGCTCCTACAGGAACCCCCGCACTAGGGTTTGCGCTTGCGTGGCCCGCTGTTGAAACTCGGCACCTTGCGCACCGGCTTGACCGTCGGTGCCGAATCTTCCGAGCTGTCCATCCACTTGCCCAGCCCGCGCTTGGCACTGTTCTCTTTGGGTTTCTTGGGCTTTTTCGGTTTCTTCAGCACCTGGCCGCTGGCATCGGTCATCGGCACCCGGTGATCGGGGATGAAGTCCGGCTCTTCATGACGCGGCAACGTCTGGCGGATCAGGACCTCGATCGCCGACAGCAATTGCACCTCGTCGGCGCACACCAGCGAAATCGCCTCGCCCTTGTTACCCGCTCGCCCGGTACGACCGATGCGGTGTACGTAATCCTCGGCAACGATCGGCAGGTCGAGGTTGACCACCAGCGGCAGGTCGTCGATATCGATGCCGCGAGCAGCGACGTCTGTCGCGACCAGCACCTGGACTTCACGCGCCTTGAAGGTATCCAGCGCCCGCTGGCGGGTCGCCTGTGGACGATCGCCATGGATGCCATCGGCATTGACCCCCTCGGCCAGCAGCCGCTCGACCAGTTGATCGACGCCGTTGCGGGTCTTGGCGAACACCAGCACCTGCTTCCAGCGCTGCTTGCGCATCAGGTGGCAGAACAGGTCGGCCTTGCGCTTTTTGTCTACCGGCACCAGCCATTGCTTGACGGTGGTGGCGGCGGCGTTGCGCGGGCTGACTTCGATACTCAGCGGATCGTTCAGGGCCAGGCCGGCGAGCATGCGGATCTGATCGGAGAACGTCGCCGAGAACAGCAAGGTCTGGCGCTTGCGTGGCAAGGCGGCGTACACCGCCTGCAGTTCTTCGGCAAAGCCCAGGTCGAGCATGCGGTCGGCTTCGTCGAGCACCAAGGTTTGCACCTGACCGAACTTCACCGCGTTCTGGCGGAACAGATCGAGCAGGCGGCCCGGCGTCGCCACCAGCAAGTCGACGCCACGGCGCAGACGCATCATCTGTGGGTTGAGGCTGACGCCGCCGTACACCGCGTAGGTGCTCAACGGCAGGTGCTCGGCGTATTCACGGATATTGGCGTGCACCTGCTCGGCCAGCTCGCGGGTGGGCACCAGCACCAACGCGCGAATCGAATTGCTGGCCACCTTCTCACCCTCGAGCGCCAGGCGCTGCAACACCGGCAAGGCAAAACCGGCGGTCTTGCCGGTGCCGGTCTGGGCAGCGGCCATCAGGTCGCGCCCTGCCAGCACGGCGGGGATGGCCTGGGCCTGGATCGGGGTCGGGGTGGAATAGTCCCGCTGCTGCAGGGTGCGCAGCAGGGGTTCGATCAGGCCGAGTTTGGCGAAATTCATGGTGATACCGTCAGGGGGTTCAGCGAAGGCGGCAGTTTACCGCAAGCCCCCTGGAGTTGCGCTGGCTTTGACGCCCACCGCTACCACCGGATGCACCGGCCCCTCAGGCCAGCTGCCGGGGCGCACGCCGCCACTGTGGCAGCCCGATCAGCACCACCGCCCCGACGATCACCCCCATGGCCAGGCATTCCTCGGCGCCGATCTGCTCACCGGCAAAGACAATCCCGAGCAATACCGCCACCACCGGGTTGACGTACGCGTAGCTGGTCGCAGCCGCCGGCCGCACGTGCTTGAGCAGGTACATGTACGAGCTGAAGGCCACGATCGAACCGAAGAAGATCAGGTAGGCCAGTGCCCCCCAGCCCGCCGCCGTCGGCATCTGGGTCAGGCGCTCACCGCTCAGGGCGCTGCCGATCAACAACGCAGCGCCGCCCACCAGCATCTCGGCAGCACTGGCCATGGCGCCCTGGGGCAAGGGCAGGTTCTTGCTCCACACCGAGCCGAACGCCCAGGCCGCGGCTGCGAACAGGATCAACACCGCCCCCATGGGGCTGGCCTGCAGGTTCGAACCGAGGTTGAGCAGCCCGATACCGGCAAGCCCGAGGAAAATCCCCGCCCATTCAAGACGCGAATTGCGATGACCGAACAGCAGCCCGAACAGCAAGGTGAACAACGGCACCGTGGCCACCGCCAGCGCGGCAACGCCCGATGCCACGCCAGCATGCTCGGCCAGGGTCACGCCACCGTTGCCGCAACTGAGCAGCAGAAACCCGATCGCCCCCGCCGCCCGCCATTGCGCCCAGGTCGGAGCCGGCACCCCGCGCCAGCGCAGGAAGCCATACAACAGGCTGCCGGCAATGACAAAACGCACCCCGGCCATGAGCAAGGGCGGCCAGGATTCGACACCGATGCGAATGGCCAGGTAGGTAGACCCCCAGACCAGATAGAGGGCGATGAAGGCGCCGATCAGCAGCCAGGGAAAACGACGGGAGGCAGGCATGACAAAAGACTCGAAATCCGTTTACGGGTGACTTAGTTTAGAAAGGCACTCCCGTAAACATAAGTTACAAAACACGTTTAATAGACCCATACACTTTGCAATGAACGGTAATTCACCTGTTTTTCCGTTGATTGCATATCCGCACCGAGAAGCCCATGGACAAGTACGATCGCATGCTGCTCGCCGCCCTGCTCGAAGACGGTCGCGCCACCTACGCCCAGCTCGCCCGCCAGGTCAACCTGTCGGCGCCGGCGGTGGCCGAACGAGTCGCCAAACTCGAGGCCAGCGGAGTGATCACCGGTTACGCCGCCAAAGTCGACCTGGAAAAGATCGGCCTGCCCATCCAGTGCATCATCGAACTGCGCCTGGCCAGCCACAGCAACCAGCAGGCCTATGACGCCCTGGCGCGCATCCCCCAGCTCACCGAATGCCATCGGGTCACGGGCGACCCGTGCGTGATCATGCAGGCGGCGGTGGGTTCGATGCATGAGCTCGAAGCGCTGATCAACCAGGTGTCGCAACTGGGGTTCAGCAAGACGTCGATCATTCTGTCCAGCGCGGTGGAACGGCGGGTGCCGCTGGATCACTTGCAGGGCAATGGCAGGAAGGGATGAGTGCGCCGGTTCAGTGACGCAGCAGCAAATTACCCTCGATCGGGACATAGCGCGTGGCTGCGCGAATCAACGACAGCGCGGTAAGCCCTGGCGCGCCGTAGACCACCGTCTCGACGCCATGGCGCAGCATCACCCGCTCGAGCAACTGGTCGAAGTCGCCATCACCGGAGGCCAGTACGACCTGGTCGACCCGGCCGGCGGCCTCATACACATCCAGGGTGATGCCCACGTCCCAGTCACCCTTGGCCGAGCCGTCGCTGCGCTGGATGTAAGGTTTGAGGCGCACCTCGAAGCCGAGGTTGCGCAGGATCTGCTGAAATTGCTGCTGCTTGCTGTCACCCCGGTCGATGGCATAGGCCACGGCCTCGACGATGTCGCCATCGCGGCTGACCTGGGACCAGAGGGCACTGTAGTTGAAGTGACAGCCATGGGCCTGGCGCACGGTGTAGTAGAGGTTCTGCACATCCGCGAACAGCGCGATCTTTTTCACCTGGTGGCCCCGGGATAACGGCGAAAGGGGCGCAGTGCGCCCCTGGGAATCCGGCGATTATGCCAGACGCATCAGACGAAGGTGTCGTCATCGTCCGAGAAGAAGCCACCGCCGCCGCTGTCGTAGTCGCTGTCCACGTAGCCGCCCTGATCGTTGCCCCAATCGCCGTTGTCAGCGACCTGGCGCTGGTTGTCCTGATCATTCCAGCCACCATTGTCGCTGGCTGGGGCCGGCTCTTCGCGGATCACCTCGACCACCTCGTTGGGTTGCGAGTTATGGCTGAACAAACTGCTGATGCCTTGCGCCAGCAACACACCGCCCGCCACCCCCGCAGCCGTTTGCATGGCCCCCCCGAGGAAGCTGCTCGCACCACTGCGCGCCGGGGCCGCAGCAAAACCTTGTGGTTGCGGTTGCGCCTGAGGCTGCGGGGCATAGGCCTGGGGCGCAGGCTCGCGCCAGCCACCGGAACCGGAGGTTGGGGGCGGCGCGACCGGACGCTGAGGCTCCGGGCTACGTGTACTGCTGCCGAAGATGCTCGACAGGAAGCCACCGCTGGCCTTCGGCGCCTCTTGCTGGGCCTGGGCGCGGGCTTGTCTGAGCTCGGCCTCGAGCTGCTTGTTCTGCTCGTCGAGCTTCTTGATCGCCGCTTCCTGCACCAGGATCGCCTGGGCCATGTAGTACGGGGCCGCCGGCTGCTGGCGCAGATGCTCCTCGATCCGCGCCTGGGCCTGGGCATCGCGCGGCTGCTGTGGATCCTCGGCCTGCTTGATGCGGCCGAACAGGCCGTCGATCAGGGTTTGTTCTTCAGTGTTCATGGGCTACCTCTTGGGCCATGCGGAACATCGGACAAGGTCAAAGATGGGGCGTGCCAGGGCCGGATTCAATTACGGGGCCGATGAAACTTTTTTCAGCATCGCTCGCTCCTGGGCTAAAGTGACGCACTGCTTTTTCCTGCGATATAGACCGATGAACCCGCTGACGATACTGCGCGACTCCCTCTACTTCTTCCGCCGCCACTTCACCAGCATCCTGCAGCTGTGCCTGCCGCTGGTGGTGCTGGAAGCCCTGTTCAGCCAATTGCTGTACCGCCAGCTGGGTGACGACGCCTCGCCAGCCTACGGCATGCTGGTCAGCCTGCTGTTCTACCCGTTGTACAGCGCCGCGCTGATCCTCTACCTGGACACCCGCAGCAACGGCCAGCAGATCAGCAAGCGCAACCTGTTCGCGCGCGCCGTGCAGTTGTGGCCGGCGCTGGCCCTGCTGATCCTGATCAGTTCGCTGCTGATCATGGCGGGCCTGGCGCTGTTCATCTTCCCGGGCGTATGGATCATGATCAACCTGGTGTTCGCCGAGTACCTGCTGGTGCTGCGCGGCCTGCCTGTCGTGCAGTCGATGCGCGAGAGCGCACGCATGACCACCGGGCATTTCATGCGCATCCTGATCTGCGTGCTGTCGGTGCTCGCGCCGCTATGGCTGCTCGATGGCCTGCTGCTGATGGCCTTCCCAGAGCCACAGCCGGGCGCGCAACTGGCGCTGGACAGCCTGAGCGGCTTCCTGCAACTGTTCAGCAGCGTGGTGCTGTACCGCCTGTTCATGCTGCTGGAGAGCGAGGCCGGCGCCGCTGCGGGAAACTGAAAGCTGCACGGGATGACGGCAACGCTCTGGAAAGCGTTCGCGGTGCCCTGCCCAACGTATTGCATCGACACTCCTGAACGACGCCCGACAGTCGCGGGCACCCGCAGGAGATGCATGCAATGGGTATGACAACAGATTCCGCAACCGAGCTACAGCGTGACTTCAAAGCCACGATCTACTGGATGAAGGGGGACGTGCTCGTCCCGATCAGGCGGAGCAAAACGACGGATAAATTCAGCTGGGGATTAGTCCCGGGGGACGACTGGCTGCAGGCAGGAGGTGACCAACCTTCTCTGATTCTGGACTTCGAGCTTCACTCCAAGACCGAAGACCGCCTGCACTACATGATCAGCAGGTCGAGCGGATTGATCAGGCTTGGGCGAAGCGTCGGCGGCTATCTCGGGCTCTATAAGGTCAGCGAGGTGACCGACTACTGGAAACTGGAACCGTTGCGGCACGCGCCCAATGGCTGGGTCTGCCGTTTGCGGGATCACGAAGGGCATGGCGTCAAGACCTGGCAGGACGCCCCCCATTTCGATAATTTCAACTACCACTTCCTGAACACCTACGAAGGGAACGACGCCGAGTTCCTCGTGGTTCCCACAACCTGAACTCCAGCGCTCACAACAACCCGAGGGTCAGTGCCTTGAGCGTTGCTGCAGCGCGCGTGGTGCATTCGAGCTTGCGGAAGGTGCTCTCGACATGGGTGCGCACAGTACTGGGACTGATGCCCAGCAACCGCGCGACCTCCTTGTTGCTGTGACCCAGGCTGATCTGACGCAGCACCTCGCTTTCGCGTTCACTCAACAGGCCACCGCCCCCTTTGGCTATCGGCAGCTTGCGCTCCCCGCGTTCGGCAGCGAACACGGCTTCACAACACTGCAGGTCGAAGCGCCCCTGTTGCGCCTCCTGCCTGAGCAACTGCTCGGCCTCCTGCTGGCCAAGCGCCGCTCGCCATGGACGCTCGGCCCGCAGCGCCTGCCAGGCGAGCGCCACGGCCAACAAGCGCTGCTCCGGCGCCAGGGCATCACCCTCCACGCCACGAAAATAACCACTGCCATCGAGACGCTCGTAGGCGTGTGCTGCAAGCTTGCCCGCACGCTGCAATGCCGGTATCTGCGCGCAAGCGCGCTGAGTCCAGTAGGGCACCAGGCGAATCTGCTCGCGGTCGCCCTCAAGCAATGCACCTGGCAGGTTCCAGACCCGGTTCGGCACCGCGGCGCGGCCGATGCCATGCACCAGCGCCGCCTGTCTTAGCACGCCCTGCAGCGCCTCCGGCATGCCCATCAGCGCGGCGGCGTCATGCACCAGCGCAGCCGCACCACGCGAATAGCCCGAAAGCCAGGTCAACTTGAGGTCGATGACATCGGCAACCAAGGTCAAAGGCACGTCGGAGCAGGCTGTATTCAGGACCGTCGCTTGTTCAGCCTCCTGCAAGTCATGCAACCAGTCCGCCGCCTGACACTGCAGCTCCCTCACCAGGCTGCGCGGGTACCGCTGGTCGGCCTGCCCCTCGATCCAGGCCAGCGCCGCCTCAAGACCCCGCGCCCGCGAAAGAATCTCCAGATCACCTGCCAGCACCACCTGATAGACCACCTCAGGCACCTGCGGATGACGCAGGCCGTATGGTCGGCCGCTACCGTCGAAATGCTCGAACACATGCCGCAGCCCCTGCTCCACTGGCGCGCCCAGCCCAAGAGCCGCGGCCACCTCGCCTGCCACCTCGCAGTGCACGCGCGCCAGCGGCCCGGTCTGCAGCATCGCCCGCTGCCCGGCGGCGTCGAGGGTCTGCGCAAGCATGGCTTGGCGGCCACCCACGTCGTCACCGAGCAGGCGGGTGAAATCTTCGGCGTTGGCAGTGCAACCGGACCAGCGCAACCGTGCGACATCAGCGGCCACCTGCAGGTGGTCGCCCTCGCCCATGCAGGCGTGCGCGAGCCTGCGCGCCAGCCGCGCCGTGCGGCGCGACTGATCTATAGGCTGACCCATGCTCAGGTCACCCACCATCGACAGGGCGAGGATGGCATCTTCCAGGGGGATGCAGTCGGTAGCAGGCATGAGCGGTCTACAGTGGAGTGAATTGGAGGCTCGGTCATTCGACCGATACCCGTACAGGCACATCCTGCCGAGAATACAGCCATCACTCACAGGAGACCACGCCATGTTCCAATTCAAAAAGCTTGCCACCGCAATCGCAATGACTGCCTCGATCTTCACCCTGGGCAGCAGCTTCGCCGACACCGCCAAACCGTCGGTGGTCATCGTCCACGGCGCCTTTGCCGACGGCTCGGACTGGGCCAAGGTCGTACCGCTGCTGCAGGCCCATGGCGTCAAGGTCACCGTGGTGCAGAACCCGCTGACCTCGCTGGCCGAGGACGTCGCCGCCACCCGGCGCGTGCTGAACAACCAGCAAGGGGACGTGGTCCTGGTCGGCCACTCCTGGGGCGGCACGGTGATCAGCCAGGCGGGTACCGACGCCAACGTTCGCGGGCTGGTCTATGTGGCAGCATTCGCACCCGATGCCGGCCAGGCCAGCAAGGACCTGGCCCAGGGTTACCCGACCCCACCCGGCATCAGCCAGATCGCGGCCGACAGCAACGGCTACCTGTACCTGACGCCTCAAGGCATGGCTACCGACTTCGCCCAGGACCTGCCCAAGGCCCAGACTGACATCATGACCGCCACCCAAGGCCCGATCCGCGCCTCGGCCTTCGAGGAGCGCACCAGCGCAGCAGCCTGGAGCACCAAGCCATCCTGGTACGTGGTGGCCGGTCAGGACCGCATGATCGATCCAGGCCTGCAACGCGACTTCGCCAAGAAGCTGGGGGCACAGACCACCGAACTGCAGACCAGCCACGTGCCGCAGCAGTCGCAACCGGCCGAAGTGGCCAAGGTGATCCTGCAGGCCGTGGACAAGGTTGCCAGCAGTCAGTGACCTGCGCGACATGCTTCGCCCTTGCAGGAACGCTTTCACGCTGCTGCCATCGATGAAGCAACTGCAGAGTAGAGGGTGTGTATCCGTTCCGGACACGCCCCCAACTCTGCAGGAGATTAGAGACCAATGATCAATTAAGAAATCAAGGCAGTTCTTGCCGCCCCCACCATCGAAGACTCCAACGCCAGAATCTACCTGTTGCAAAACGAAGAAAAGGTGCCGTTACGCTTCAGTCGCCCCAACGAACACCTTGCTTGGGGTGTGTTCAACGAAGCGAACTGGCTTCAAGCGGGCGGCATGGGTGAATCACCCTTGTTTTCGATGAAGTTCCTTTCCAAAACGCCCGACCGCCTCTGGTTCAAGCTGATGGCCACAGGTTACAGCGACAACCTTGGACACCTGGGCTTCAGCAAAAATGGTTATCTGGGACTTTATGACTACAACAGCACAACCTATCCCTGGAAGATCGAGCTACTGGATTGGGCAGACGGCTAAATGCGCTGCCATCTTAGGGTCTGTATGAAAAGCCTTGAGACGAAGGTCAGGCAAGGCGAAAACAGCCGAGGAAGCGGAGTTTACGGGTTGTAAATGAGCATTCCGAGGCTGTTTTCAACGCAGCATCACCGAGTATCAAGGTTTTTCATACAGAGCCTAGAGACCATCGTGGCATTCGCGTAGGCGTCTGTAGCGAACATACGGAAATCGAGGGGCACAAGATGCACTATCTGAGTATTCAAGATACCCAACCTGCCGAGTTCGTGATCCATAAGGTGGATGTGCCAGGTTCAGTTGAAGGCACGTCCTGGCTACACGTGTATTGAAACGCCTCAACGCACCGTCGCCTAACTCAAGTACCCCTTGGTTTGGCGCGGGCAGTGGCTTGCGCGACCAACGGGTCATCTGGCCAGAAATGCTTGGGGTACCTGCCCTTCAAATCCTTCTTCACCTCGAGGTAGGTCGAGCGCCAGAAGTTCGCCAGATCCTGGGTCACCTGGACCGGGCGCCGGGCTGGGGACAGCAGGTGCAGCTTGAGCACCTGCCTGCCGTTGGCAATGCGTGGCGTGTCGGCCTGCCCGAACAACTCCTGAAGTCGAACGGCAAGCACGGGTGGGCGCTCGCTGTAGTCGATACGAATACTGGATCCTGAGGGCACCGCCATCGTCTGGGGTGCCTGGACATCCAGTTGCTGCGGCAGCGGCCAGGGCAGGAGATTGCGCAGGATCGAAGACAGATCGAGCAGGGCGAAATGGCTGAGCCGGGCGACCTTGCCGACATAGGGGCCCAACCATTCGTCCAATGATTGCAGCAACGTCTCATCCCGCAGGTCGGGCCATTGGCCGACGACACCCGCCTCCTCATCCAGTACCCGCAACAGCTCCACACGCGCCTGCCACTGACGAAGGTCAGGCGTCCAGGGCAGAAGCTCCAGACCTTTGCGTCGAACATAGTCAAGCAGCGCCTGCACGCGCGCCTCATCGCTCAGAGAGGCCAGGGGCGTGCGCGACAGCACGAGCTCGCCAACCTTGGTTTGTCGCTCGGCGCGCAGGGCGCCCTCTCGCTCATCCCAGTCAAGCTCGTCCACCGTGCGGACCTGCTCTTTCAGGACGGTGTCGAACAGCGCCGCGTCCAGGTCGGCGGCCAGATAGATCCGCTCCTCCCGCTGGCCCTGTCGGCTGCCCAGGTCCGCGATGACCAGCCAGGTATGCTTCATCAAGGCGTCCGGCTCGGTGAACATCGCTGCCCGGCCATTGGCCAGGCGATATTCGGCCCCGCCATCACGTCGCTGCAGGGCGACACGGTCGGGATAAGCGAGCGCGAGCAGGCAGCCCACCCAACGTGGATGATGAGGATCGGCGACGGCTTGCGACACAGGGCCACGCAGGTAGGATCGATATTGCCTGGAAAGTTGCCTGGCGCGCTGGGCGCCCCCCTGCTCACCGCGCTGGGCACGTTGCTCACCGCTGAGAATGGCCAGCCGGCTGTGCAGGTCAGCGCCCGCGCCACGCTGTATATCCCGCTCTCCCAGCAGGGCCGCGATAGTGCACGCGGTTTCGGCCAGCCCCAGCTCGTGACCTCGCAGTAGAAGATGGGCGATTCGAGGATGGCTCGGTAGCTCGGCCATCGCCTGCCCGTGCCGGGTCAGTTGCCCGTCCGCCTGGAGCGCGCCAAGGCGGCGCAGCAAGTCGTTGGCCTGTGCGTACGCAGCCGCAGGGGGGGCATCGAGCCACGCCAGCTCATTCGGCTGGACACCCCACTTGGCCAACTGCAGCGCCAGCCCGGTCAGGTCCGCCTGCTGGATTTCGGCGGTGGCGAAGCCTGCCATCTGATCGTGCTGCGCTTCGGACCACAAGCGATAGCAAACGCCGGTCTCCAGCCGTCCGGCACGCCCTGCCCGCTGGGTAGCGCTGGCCCTGGAGATCCGCTGGGTATCCAGACGAGTCATGCCGCTGCGTGGATCGAAGCGCGGAACACGCTCAAGCCCGGCATCGATGACCACCCGCACGCCATCGATGGTGACGCTGGTCTCGGCAATGTTGGTGGCCAGCACCACTTTGCGCATGCCCGGTGGCGCAGGGTCGATCGCGGCCCGTTGCTGGTTCAGGTCGAGCTCTCCATGCAACGGGCAAAGCAAGGTATTGCGCTTCAGGGACGGGGAGGCATCGAGGCTGTCCTGAAGCCCTGTCAGGACGCGACGGATTTCAGCCTGGCCCGGCAGGAACACCAGCAGACTTCCCGATTGCTCGGCCAGCGCATCGAGACAGGTGCTGATCACTCGCGGCTCGATGTACTCGCCGGCTTGCTGCGGCTTGCCCCAGATCGTCGTGACCGGGAACATCCGCCCCTCGCTGGTGATGATCGGAGCGTCTTCCAGAAGGCGCGACAGCCTTTCTCCTTCGAGAGTCGCCGACATGAGCAGCACTTTTAGCGCCGTATCGTCCCGGAACAGTTCACGACCATTGAGCGTGAGCGCCAAGGCAAGGTCAGCATCGAGGTTTCTCAGGTGGAATTCATCGAAGATCACCAGCCCCACGCCCTCCAACGCCGGATCGGCCTGCAGGCGGCGGGTGAGAATGCCTTCGGTAACCACTTCGATGCGGGTATCCGGCCCGACCTTGCTATCCAGCCGGATGCGATAGCCGACCGTCTCACCGACCTTTTCCCCCAACTCGCTGGCCATGCGCTCGGCGGCAGCGCGGGCCGCGAGACGACGCGGCTCGAGCATGACGATACGCTGCCCGGCCAGCCATGGCTCGTCGAGCAGGGCCAGTGGCACGCGGGTGGTCTTGCCCGCGCCAGGCGGCGCCTCGAGCACAGCTTCGTGGCGTTGGCCCAAGGCCTGGCGCAGGGCGGGCAAGACAGCATCGATCGGTAAAGAATTCATGGTGGTCCTCAAACGAACGAGCGAGTATAACGGCGAACCGAGGCCGCTTCGTCATGGTCTGAGCATCAGGTGCAGGCGTTTTTTGCCCGACCTCCTGCAGTCATCTTTTCCGGAGATTCAAATGCGCATCCATTCCCGCGTCATCGGTGGCGCCCTCATCGCCGCCCTGCTGACCCAGCTGACGGCCTGCGGCACCCTTTTCTATCCCGATCGCCGTGGCCAGATCGAAGGCAAGATCGACCCGGTGGTCGCCGCCATGGACGCGATCGGCATCCTCTTCTACGTCATCCCTGGCCTGATCGCCTTCGGCGTCGACTTCGCCACGGGCGCCATCTACTACCCTGGCGGCAAGACCGCCCAGGTCGACCCGGCCAAGCTCAAGCCTGCGGTCGGTACCGATGGCAAGATCGACAACCTCAAGCTGCAGGCTATTCTCGAAAGCGAACTGGGCCAGCGCCTGCCGCTGAACGATCCACGGCTGATCCAGCATCGTGGCAGCGTTGAGCAACTGGCCGCCTTCGGCCTGGTCCCGGCCGCCTGACCGACACCGGAACGACACGCCACGCATGACTGCCACCGCCGAACATCTACGCCTGCTGCGCCTGGCCACCCGTGCTTCGCTGACGGTGGCTGGCATTCTCGTGCTGGCCAAGGCCGTGGCCTGGTGGCTGAGCGGCTCGGTGAGCCTGCTCGCAGGCCTGACCGATTCGGCGCTCGACGCCGTCGCCTCCTTCCTCAACTTGCTGGCGGTGCATTACGCCTTGCGCCCGGCCGACGACGATCACCGTTTCGGCCACGGCAAGGCCGAGGCCCTGGCCGGTATGGCCCAGGCGCTGTTCATCGCGGTCAGTGCGGTATTGATCGGTTTCCAGGCGGTAGAGCGCCTGCAGACGCCGCAGCCGCTGGGCGACACGGGTGCGGGCATTGCGGTGATGCTGCTGTCGCTGGTGTTGACCGTGGCGCTGCTGGCGTTCCAACGCAAGGTCATCCGCATCACCGGCTCCACTGCCGTGCGTGCCGACTCGCTGCATTATCGCTCCGACCTGCTGCTCAACGGCAGCATCCTGCTCGCCCTGCTGCTGGCCGGCTTTGGCTGGCCACAACTGGATGCCCTGTTCGGCTTGGGGATTGCGCTGTACATCCTCTGGAGCGCCCTGCAGATTGCCCGTGAGAGCACCTCGATCCTGATGGACCAGGAGCTGCCCGCCGACATCGGCGCACGCATGCAGGAACTGGCCCTGGCCATTCCCGGCGTCAAGGGCGTGCACGACCTGCGTACCCGGGTGTCAGGCAGCCATTGGTTCGTCCAGTTGCACCTGGAACTGCCCGGCGCACTGCCGCTGCATGACGCCCATGCCCTGTGCGTGAAGGCGTCGGAAGCGATCCGCCAGCGTTATCCGCGCGCGGATGTCATGGTCCACGCCGACCCTGTCTAGCGGCAGGAGCAGATTTGCTCTGCTCCCCAAGCCGCGCGCCCCCTCAGTTGACGCTGTACCCCCGACCACTCAGACACGCCGCCAGCGAACGGCGGTAGCCGTTGGCCACATTGGCCGGTGGCGCATAGGTGGCCGTGGCCGGATCGAACCCGGACTGGCTGACGGCCCAGCGATGGCACTGGTAGCGATCCTGCTCCTGCTGCTCGGGGCCCTGTCCGTTCGCCGGGTAGGCGACCACGTCATAACCATTGTCCGGTTGGGGCTGGGGTTGCGGTGCATATGCAGGGGCGGACGGATTGACCACCACGTACTCCTGGCTGTCGGGCTGATACTGGTAGTAGGTATCGGCCACCAGGAAGTACAGCAATCCGCTCAACCACACTTCCTGGGCATAGGGAGGCAGGTAGTTGACCCGCACGCCGTAGGGCGGGCGCACCACGATGTAGCCGCCACTGTGCGGGCGGTACCAGTAGCCGCCTGAATAGAAATAGTCCTGCCCGCGGTAAGGCACTTTCCAGTAACGGTCCGGGAAACGGTCGGTGGTGTAGCCAGGGCGGTATTGCGGCCCCGGTCCCCAGCCGTTGCCATGGCCGTCGGGCCGGCCCCGCCAATCACCGCCAGGGCGCTGGCCCGGGCCGCCGGCTTCCCAGTGGCGGTTGTCGCCGTTGCGGCGCGGAATATCCTGATAGTAGCCCTGGCGCGGAGGTTGGGTCTGGCGCACTTCGTCACGGGAGTTGAGCGGCGAACTGCCCTGGCCTGGGCCGTTGGACTCCTGCTGGCCACCCCAGCCACGTCCGTCGTCCGGCCCCTGGGCCAGCGCCCCGAGGCTGATGCCCATGCCCAGCAACCCAACACCCGCCCACTGCCAGATGCGTGACCTCATGCTCGTCCTCTCGATAACCACAGCGCTTGATGGCAGCAGTCTAACCTGAGGCGGGGGCAGGCAGATGAAATCCCCCAGGTACACGGGCAATAAAAAAGGGAGGCCGTTGGGCCTCCCTTTGGGAATTGTCGTCCGTGCTCGACGCTTGTGGCGTCGGCTCACCTCACAGTGTCTTCTGGACGCTGTGCAGCCCGGGGGCCAGGTGATCCGGTTGGATGGCTGGCCGCGACCGCCCGCCTAGGGCGCGTCGCCGTGGACTTGAGTCCGGGCAGTGATTCTGTTGATAAAGATAGAGGAATGGGTGCGACAGAGGATTGCGAAGATTGCTCTGATAAATAGCACTTGCGCAATTTTTCACTCAGGATCGATAATTCGCCGCAATCCGAACAGAAAAGGCCTTCTTGATGAGCAAGCTCGACCGCTATGACCTGAGCATTCTTGCCGAATTGCAGCGCGATGCACGTATCTCCAACCAGGAACTGGCCGAACGCATCGGCCTGTCCCCCTCGCCCTGCTCACGGCGGGTCAAGCAGCTCGAAGACGACGGCTATATCTCGCGCCAGGTGGCCCTGCTGGACCGCAAGAAGCTCGGCCTGAGCCTCACCGCCTACGTGCTGATCGGCATGGACCGCCACACCCCCGAACGTTTCGAAACCTTCGAAGCCGCCATCCGCAACCTGCCCCAGGTGCTCGAGTGCAGCCTGGTAACCGGGATG
The DNA here is from genome assembly GCA_014268975.2 of Pseudomonas wayambapalatensis. GTDB lineage: Bacteria > Pseudomonadota > Gammaproteobacteria > Pseudomonadales > Pseudomonadaceae > Aquipseudomonas > Aquipseudomonas wayambapalatensis. The sequence continues at coordinate 5,087,633 of CP077096.1, forward strand.
GACGCCGACTACCAGCTCAAGGTGGTGGTACCGGACATGGACCACTATCAGAAATTACTACTAGGCAGCCTGACCCGCATCGAAGGCGTCACCAGCGTGCGCTCGAGCTTCGTGCTCAACCAGGTACTGGCCAGTACCGAGATGCCATTGACCCACCTCCGTTGAACCGTGCCAGGCCCGGCGTATGATCGGGCCTTCAAACCGCCTGGAGCTTGAAGATGGATCCTGCCGTATTCGAAGAATGGATGATGATCATTCTGGTCACCGTGCTGATCGGGTTCATGGGCTTCATCGTCTGGGACCTGGCGAAAAAATCCAAGGCCGGGCGCTTCGGCACGCTGATCCTGTTCTTCGTGCTGGGGCTTGGGGTGCTGGCCTTCATCATCAAGAGCGTGGTGGTGGGGTTTCTCGAAGGGGTGTAGCGCAGCCCTACAGCCGTGCCGGCACCTCGCGCCAGCAGCCCTGCTCCAGTCCATCAAGGGTCCAGCTACCGATCCTGACCCGCACCAGACGCAAGGTCGGCAACCCCACTGCCGCCGTCATCCGCCGCACCTGGCGGTTGCGCCCTTCGCGGATCACCAGCTCCAACCACTGCGTGGGAATGCTCTTGCGAAAGCGTACCGGTGGGTTGCGCGGCCACAGTGCAGGCTCATCGAGCAGGCGCGCCTCGGCTGGCAAGGTCTTGCCATCGTTGAGTTCGACGCCCTCACGCAATTGCCGCAACTGCTCCTCGCTCGGCTCACCCTCCACCTGCACCCAATAGGTCTTGGGCAATTTGTGCTTCGGGTCGGCGATGCGCGCCTGCAAACCGCCGTCATTGGTCAGCAGCAACAGGCCCTCGCTGTCGCGGTCCAGACGCCCGGCGGGGTAGATACCCGGGATATCGATGAAGTCCTTGAGCGTGGCGCGCCCCTGGTCGTCGCTGAACTGGGTCAGTACATCGAAGGGTTTGTTGAACAGAATCAGGCGCGGCTCGGCCGGCGGCGCCTTGGGCGGGCGACGCGGGCCGACAGGACGCGCCGCCGGGCGGCGCGGTTTGGAGCGGGGTGGCAGGGGCATGGATCCTCAGCGGAACGGCGGCTCATCGAAGCTGCGCAGTTTACGCGAGTGCAGCGAGTTGAGCTCGGTGCGCAGCAGATCGAGGGCAGCGATGCCGATCTTCAGGTGCTGGCTGACCGCACGGTTGTAGAAGGCGTTCGCCGAGCCCGGCAGCTTGATCTCGCTGTGCAGCGGCTTGTCGGAAACGCACAGCAGGGTGCCGTAGGGCACTCGCAGGCGATAACCCTGTGCGGCGATGGTGCCGCTCTCCATGTCTACCGCCACGGCGCGCGACAGGTTGATCAGCGGGCGCTCCTGGGCCCAGCGCAGCTCCCAGTTGCGGTCGTCGTAGGTGAGCACGGTGCCGGTACGCAGGCGCTTCTTCAGTTGCTCGCCGCGCTCGCCGGTCACCTGCGCCGCCGCTTCCTGCAGCGCCAACTGCACCTCGGCCAGGGCCGGGATCGGGATGTTCGGCGGCACCACGCGATCGAGGATGCCGTCGCGACGCATGTAGGCGTGAGCCAGCACGTAGTCGCCGATGGTCTGCGACTGACGCAGGCCGCCACAGTGGCCGATCATCAGCCAGCAGTGCGGACGCAGCACGGCCAGGTGGTCGGTGATGTTCTTGGCGTTGGACGGGCCGACACCGATGTTGACCAGGGTGATGCCATCGCCGTCGGCGGCGATCAGGTGGTAGGCCGGCATCTGGTAGCGGTGCCAGACCACGCCGGCCACCAGAGCCTGGGCCTCGCCGTTATCCATGCCCTTCTCGATCACGACATTGCCCGGCAGCACCATGCGCACGAAACGCGGGTCCTGGCGCAACTGCTCGAGGCCGTGGGCGATGAACTGGTCGACATAACGGTGGTAGTTGGTCAGCAGGATCCACGGCTGCATGTGGCGCCAGTCACTGCCGGTGTAATGCACCAGGCGGCGCAGCGAGAAGTCCACACGGGCGGCGTCGAACAGCGCCAGCGGCAGCGTGTCGGCGCTTTCCCAGTCGTACAGGCCATCGGCAATGTTGTCGGTGGCGGCAGACAGGTCGGTGCTGGGGAACACCCGCGCCAGCTGCGCGGCGGTGATGCCGCTGCCGGCCAGTTCGTCGCCCTGGTCGACCACGTAGGGATACGGGATGTTCTGCTCGCTGACACCTACTTCCACCGTCACGGTGTAGTCGTTCATCAGCGGGCGTAGCTGCTCCAGCAAATAACCGCGGAAGGCGGCCGGCTGGGTAACGGTGACGCTGTAGGTCCCGGCGACCTGCACCTTGGCATAGGCACGCGTGGTAGCGGCGACTTCGCCCTGGCTGAAGTAGGTGAGGCGTAACGCCGGATAGCGGAACTGGGCGCGCTGGCCTTCGTCCGGTTCGGTGCGGTCCTTGAGGTAACGCTTGAGGGCCTGGCTGAGGGCCCCGGTGGCCTGTTCATGCAGGGCCGCCAGACGATCGACGGCCTGTTCGGGGGTATCAACGACTACAAACGCTTGGCTCACGCTGGGCTTCCTGTCTTCGAGGGCATGCAGGGTTTCCATCTTGCCTGCCTTCGGCGCTAAAAACATCCCCGGTGGTCTCTTCGTGGGTAAACCCACTCCCACACGTTCACCGCTGGTTTCAAATACAGCGCAGTACCTGTGGGAGCGGGTTTACCCGCGAAGGGGCCAACGCGATCAAAGCGGCGTGGCCCGCGCCACCAGGGCCTGGGCATCGACGCCACGCGGCAACGCGCCATACACCCGACCACCAGTGCCCAGGCGACTGCCGATAAACGCATCGCTCACTGCGGCGTTGCCCGCCTCGAGCAGCAGCTTGGCCTGAATCGCCACGGCGATGTCCTCGGTCAACTGCCGCGCCCGGTACTGGATGTCGCTGGTGTCGGCAAAGGCGCCCTTGAGATTGCCGATGTGCGCGGCCAGCCGAGGATCGCCATGGCCATCCCCCAGCTCGACGAACAGGGCGTCGAGCACGCCCGGCTCCTTGGACAGCGCGCGCAGCACGTCAAGGCACTGCACATTGCCCGAGCCCTCCCAGGTGGAGTTGACCGGCGCCTCGCGGTACAGCCGCGGGAGGATGCTGTCCTCTACATAACCGGCGCCGCCCATGCATTCAGCGGCTTCGTTGATCATCGCCGGGGCACGTTTGCAGATCCAGTACTTGCCCACCGCCGTGACCAGCCGCGCGAAATGCGCCTGCTGCGGATCGTCGAGCTGATCCAGCGCCTGGCCCATGCGCAGGCTCAGGGCCAGCGCTGCTTCGCTTTCCAGGGCCAGGTCGGCGAGCACGTTCTGCATCAGGGGCTGCTCGCTGAGCAGCTTGCCGCCGACCTTGCGGTGCGCGCAGTGATGGGTGGCCTGGGTCAGGGCCTGACGCATCAAGGCACTGGAGCCGACCATGCAGTCGAAGCGGGTCATGGCCACCATCTCGATGATGGTCGGCACGCCGCGGCCCTCCTCGCCAATCATCCAGGCCAGGGCACCCCGGAACTCGACCTCGCTGGAGGCGTTCGATACGTTGCCCAGTTTGTTCTTCAAGCGCTGGATGTAGAACTGGTTGCGCTGGTCGTCCGGTCGATGACGCGGCAGCAGGAAGCAACTCAAGCCTTTTTCGGTCTGCGCCAAGGTCAGGAAGGCATCGCACATCGGCGCCGAACAGAACCACTTGTGTCCCACCAGCTCGTAGGCCTGCCCCGGCCCGGGCGTGCCGACCGGATAAGCACGGGTGGTGTTGGCACGCACGTCGGTGCCGCCCTGCTTCTCGGTCATGGCCATGCCGATGGTCACCCCGGCCTTGTGCCGGTCACCGATGTTGCGTGGGTCGTATTCACGCGCCAGCACCTTGGGCAGCCAGTATTCGGCCAGCTCCGGCTGCAGGCGCAATGCCGGTACGGCGGCAAAGGTCATGGTCAAGGGGCAGCCTGTGCCGGCCTCGGCCTGGCTGTGCAGGTAGGTCATCGAGGCCCGGGCCACATGGGCACCGGCGCGCGGCTCGGACCAGGGCAGCGAGGGCAGGCCATGCTCGACCGCAGTACGCATCAGCTCGTGGTAGGCCGGATGGAAGGTCACCAGGTCGATGCGATGCCCATAGCGGTCGTGGCTGCTGAATTCGGGCTTGTGGGCATTGGCCAGGAACCCTGCTGCCATCAGCGGCCCACCCGCCAATGCACCATAGGCATCGATCCGTGCCTCGGCCCACCCTGCACCGAAACGCTTGGACCACTCCTGCAGCGGTACATCGAGGCGGTACAGGTTGGCACCGTCGAGCGGCGGCGGTTGGTTGGTGACTTCGTGGGTTTCGGCGTACTGGTGCAGGTTCATGGCGGCTCCTGGATCCGAAGTGGCCTGGAAGGTCCAGTGAAGCACTCATTACCCTTGAGTCAAAGTGGCAAAAGCGCCGATTCTGGCGACCCGACCTACAGCGTCCGAGGTCCGGAAGCGATCTGCCCGGCAGGGACCTGCACCTGGGCCACGGCCACCGTCATCACCAGTTCGAAGCGACTGCCCAGGCCACGCGTCGACTCATGAGACAGGCGCGCGCCGATGAGCTCGCCCAACTGACGACAGATCGACAAACCGATCCCCAGGCCGCCATAGCGCCGGGTCATGGAGCCATCGACCTGGAAGAAACGCTGGTACAGGATCGCCTGGTCCAGGTCGTCGAAGCCGATGCCGCTGTCGCTGACCGTCACACTCAACGCCAGGCTGTCGGGCCCGATCAAGCGGCCACGAACCTGGATCATCACACCGCCCTGATGGGTGAATTTCAGCCCGTTGTCCACCAGGCAGGCCAGGCAGCGGGCAAGTTTCTGCGCATCGCACACCAGGCTGTCGGGCAGGTCCGCAGGCACGTCCAGGCTCAGGTACAAGCCCTTGCCCAGTGCCTGCCCGGCATACCCTGCCCGCAGCTCCTGCAACAGTCGCCGAAGGCTGAACGGTGCGCCGTGGGCGCGCAGACGGCCCGCCTGGAGTTCGGTGAGGATCAGGATGTCGTCGACCATCGCCATCATGTCCTGTGCCGAGCCCACGGCCGTGCGGTGGTATTGCGCCTGCTCGGCGCCCATGGGCAGGGTCTGCATCAGTTCCAGCGAACCGATCACGCCGTTCATCGGTGTGCGCAACTCGTGGGTGACGGTGGCGAGGAATTCATCCTTGAGCCGATTGCTGCGCGCCAGTTGCTGATTGAGCTGCTCCAGTTTTCGGCCGCTGTCACGCAGCGCCCGCGACTGCTCTTCGCGCAGGCTGTTGATGCGATCGGCCAGGGCCAGCGACAGCAACGCCACCTCCAGTGCCGCGCCGAGCTGGCTGGCGTACATGGTCAGGAACACATTGGGCAGGTAACCCAGCACCATTAGCGTGTTGACCAACCCGCCGAGCAGAAACGCCGTCCAGGCGATGACGAACCAGCGCGCAACGCGCACGCCGCGCCGCCAGGCCATCACACCGGCAGCGAACACAGTCACCGTGAAGGCCAGCGCCAGCGCCGTGGCCATGCGCAGCGCCACGCCATAGGACAGGCTGACGGCCAGCATCATCACCAGCACACCCCCGGCCATCAACAGCAACAACAACCGATCGAACCCCGGGCTGAGGCGACGCACCTGCAGGAAGTGGCGGGTGAACTGGCAACCGAACAGGCCGGCCGCACCGATGAACAACGGCGTGGCGGCGTTGGTCCACCAGGGGTTTTCAGGCCAGAAGTAGGCGACCCCGGCACCGTTGACCGAGATCTGGTACAGCCCGAACGCACCTATATAGAGGATGTAGTAGAGATAGCTGACATCGCGCACGCTCAGATAGATGAACAGGTTGTAGACCAGCATCACCAGCAGTACGCCGTAGATCATGCCCAGTATGTAGAAGCGCCCCGGCTGCGACTCGATGTAGGCCTCGGCCGACCAGAGGGTCAGCGGCGCCTGCACCGATCCCTGGCTGTGCAGGCGCAGGTAGACCGTGGTGGTCTGCTCGCGGGGCAACGGCAGTTCGAACAGGTAGTTGTTCTGCTGGATCTGCCGACTGGCGTAGGGTAAAGCGTCGCCAGTGCTTTGCGCCAGGCGCCACTTGCCCTCGCCGTCAGGCAGATAGAGCTCCAGATGATCCAGCGGCGGGTACGCCAGTTCCAGCAACCATTGGCGGGGCGCCGCTGCCGGCAGACCGACAGGGCGCAGGTCGAGCTTCAGCCAGAACACCGACGTCGAATAACCGGCATTGAGCACGTCGTGGGTATGCGTACGAAAGCGCGATGCGAACGCTGGCGCGCTGACCTGGTCGATGCTGGTGCTGCCATCCACGTCTTCGTAGACCTGCATCAGCTTGCCCAAGGGGAGTTGCCGGGTAGCATCGTCGAAATCGACCGCTCCGGCGAGCAGGGGCAGGCAGCCCAAGAGCACAATCAGCAAATAGCGCATACAGCCCCAGCATGGTCTGCGCGGTTGTGTCGTGATTGCCTCCCATCCCTTTGAGACGACGAAACCCGGCAGCGCCGTTAATCGAGTTATCCGAGCACTCTAGCATAGCCTTCGGAGCCGTCCAGCAGCCACTGCCAATTTCAAAGAAAGCCCTCTAGAACGGACATTTCAGGCAACGCCAAACGTACAACCTGACCATTTGGTCAACAAAATTGCCGCACTCGCCGATTCGCGCAAAGGGGTTTGGTGGTAAGCTCGCCGACCATGAATACCTACAGCTCCCGCCCCGTTGTCCTCTGTCTCTCCGGCCACGACCCCAGTGGCGGTGCCGGCCTGCAGGCAGATATCGAAGCCCTGATCGCCCAAGGCTGTCACGCCGCCCCTGCCGTGACCGCCCTGACCGTTCAGGATACCGTCAACGTTTCCGACTTCCGCGTACTCGACCGCGAGTGGGTGCTGGCCCAGGCCAATGCCGTGCTGGCCGACTCCACCGTGGCAGCGGTGAAGCTGGGCATGCTCGGCTCGATCGAGATGGTCGACACCGTCGCCGAACTCCTCGCCGCGCATCCGCACCTGCCGCTGGTCTGCGACCCGGTGCTGCGTGCCGGTGGTGGCGGCCGCCTGGGCAAGGACGAGGTCGGCTACGCCCTGCGCGAGCGTCTGCTGCCGCGGGCTACCATCGCCACGCCCAACCTGCCCGAGGCACGCATCCTTGCCGAACTGCCGAACGGCAGTGCCGACGAATGCGCAGAGAAACTTCTGCCGTTCTGCGAGCATCTTCTGATTACCGGCGGCCATGGCGACGAGGTGGAAATCCACAACCGCCTGTACAGCCGCAGCGGCCAGCAACACACCTGGACCTGCCAGCGCCTGCCCGGCAGCTACCATGGTTCAGGCTGCACGCTGGCCAGCGCCCTGGCCGGCCGGCTGGCGCTGGGCGAGCAGCTCGAAAGCGCCGTGCGCAGTGCCCTGGACTACACCTGGCGCACGCTGCGCGACGCCGAGCAACTGGGCAAGGGCCAGTACGTGCCACGCCGCCTGCCCCTGGACTTCTGCTCCTGATACGAGGCCATCACATGAAGCTACGCGGCCTGTACGCGATCACCGACAGCCAGCTGCTCGCCGGCCGTTTCCTCTCCCATGTCGAGGCAGCGCTCGAAGGCGGTGTCTGCCTGCTGCAGTACCGCGACAAGGGTGACGATGCGGCGCGACGCCTGCGCGAGGCCGAAGCGCTGATGCAACTCTGCGAACGCTACGGCACCCAGTTGATCATCAACGATGACGCCGAGCTGGCCGCGCGCCTGGGCGTCGGCGTGCACCTGGGGCAGACCGACGGCCCACTCACGCCGGCCCGTGCCCTGCTCGGGCGCAAAGCCATCATTGGCTCAACCTGCCATGCCAGCCTCGACCTGGCTGCACAGGCCGCCAGCGAAGGCGCAAGCTACGTGGCCTTCGGCCGCTTCTTCAATTCCCTGACCAAGCCCGGCGCCCCGGCCGCCAACCTCGACCTGATCGAGCAGGCCCGCGCCCAGGTCAAGCTGCCGATCGCGGTGATCGGTGGCATCACCCTCGACAACGCCGCCCCGCTGGTCGCCCATGGCGCCGACCTGCTGGCGGTGATCCACGGCCTGTTCGGTGCCGACAGCGCGCAGGAAGTCACCCGCCGCGCCCGCGCCTTCAACGCCCTGTTCGCTTCCTGATTTCGAGAGAAGATCCCATGTCCCGTTCCGAAACCCTGTTCGCCCAAGCCCAGAAGCACATCCCCGGCGGCGTCAACTCGCCCGTGCGCGCCTTCAAGAGCGTCGGCGGCACACCGCTGTTCTTCAAGCATGCCGAAGGCGCCTATGTGGTCGATGAAGACGACAAGCGCTACGTCGACTATGTCGGCTCCTGGGGGCCGATGATCCTCGGCCACGGCCATCCGGACGTGCTGGACGCGGTGCGCCGCCAACTGGAGCACGGCCTGTCGTACGGCGCACCGACCGCCATGGAAACCGAGATGGCCGACCTGGTCTGCTCAATCGTGCCGTCGATGGAGATGGTGCGCATGGTCAGCTCGGGCACCGAAGCCACCATGAGCGCCATTCGCCTGGCCCGTGGCTACACGGGTCGCGACGCGATCATCAAGTTCGAAGGCTGCTACCACGGCCACTCCGACAGCCTGCTGGTCAAGGCCGGTTCCGGTCTGCTCACCCAGGGCGTACCGAGCTCGGCGGGCGTGCCGGCCGACTTCGCCAAGCACACCCTGACCCTGCCGTTCAACGACATCGCAGCCGTCGAGAAGACCCTCGCCGATGTTGGTCAGACAGTGGCCTGCATCATCGTCGAGCCGGTGGCCGGCAACATGAACTGCGTACCGCCGGCGCCCGGCTTCCTCGAAGGCCTGCGCACACTGTGCGACAAGCATGGTGTGGTGCTGATCTTCGATGAAGTGATGACCGGTTTCCGCGTATCGCTGGGCGGCGCCCAGGGCTACTACGGCATCACCCCGGACCTGTCGACCTTCGGCAAGATCGTTGGCGGCGGCATGCCGGTCGGCTGCTTCGGCGGCAAGCGCGAGATCATGGGCTGCATCGCCCCGCTCGGCCCGGTCTACCAGGCCGGCACCCTGTCGGGCAACCCACTGGCCATGGCCGCCGGCCTGACCACCCTCAAGCTGATCAGCCGCCCGGGCTTCCACGACGAACTGAGCGCCTTCACCAGCCGTATGCTCGACGGCCTGCAGCAGCGCGCCGATGCAGCCGGCGTACCGTTCGTCACCACCCAGGCGGGCGCGATGTTCGGCTTGTACTTCACCGGCGCCGACGACATCGTCACCTTCGACGATGTGATGGCCAGCGACGCGGAGCGCTTCAAGCGTTTCTTCCACCTGATGCTCGAGGGCGGTGTGTACCTGGCACCGAGTGCGTTCGAAGCGGGCTTCACCTCCATCGCCCATGGCGAGAAAGAGCTGAAGATCACCCTGGATGCGGCCGAGCGGGCATTTGCCAAGCTGAAGTGACCACCTGATGGCCTCATCGCGGGACAAGCCCACCCCCACTGCTACCGTCTGTGCGGGCAGGGTTGTACCCCGATGAGGCTGCTTCAGAGCAAAACGTGAGCCCCATCACAAGTCGCACAAATACCCCTCGATGCAGAATTTCGAGTAAAACTTTGTAAGGTTGGCGCTGCTTATCCCATAATGTGCCACCAGAGACATTGGCCGCAGCTTTGCAGAGGTAAGTCGATCCCCATGAACCGCACCGGCCGCGCCCTCATCCTGGGCTGCCTGTTGCTTCTTCAGCCCCTGCTGGCCCTGGCGGAGGGCGGTAACTCGTTGCTGATTCCAGCGACGGGCCGCTGCACTCTCAACGCCCAGCCGCAAGACCTGGAGAACGCACTGAAAGCCTGCGCGCAAATTGCGGAATCCGGCGATGCCCAGGCGCAGTACGAACTGGGCGAGTTCTACTACACCGGCAACCAGGCCCCCAAGGACCTGAACAAGGCACTGAACTGGTTCGAAAAAGCCTCGCTGCAGGGCCACGCCCAGGCCCAGTACCGTCTGGGCGGCATGTTCTTCCACGGCGAAGGGGTCAAGGCCAACAACGTCCAGGCCTACATCCTGCTGAAGATCGCTGCGGTCAACGGCGCCGAAGACGCCCTGGACATGGCCGACGAAGTCACCGAGCAGATGCCCCGCGACGAACTCGAGCATGCCACGCAAGTGCTCGGACAGATCTTCCGCAAGTACCTGCTGGAGCTGCAAAGCGCCGAAGGGCGCACGCCGTTCTCGCCGCTGCCCTGATCCGATCACCCAACCGTCAAATTTTGCTGGCAGACTGTCAGCCTTGCCCTTGATCGTTTCAGATCTTTCGCCACTGTCGCTCAAGGGTTATTCTTGAGTTCATATCTTTCGTCGAGCGCCTTGAACCGACCTTGAACGCACCCATACAACCCCATCGCTTCACCCTCGAACCTTTCGAGGCCCACCGTTTCGCCAACTTGTGTGGCCAGTTCGACGAGCACCTGCGCCTGATCGAACAACGCCTGGCCATCGAGATCCGCAACCGCGGCAATCAGTTCGAACTGATCGGCGAACCCAAGACCACCTCCGCTGCCGAACAGCTGCTGCGCCGTCTCTACCGCGAGACCAAGGCCACCGACCTGTCGCCGGAAACGGTCCACCTCTATCTCCAGGAGTCGGCGGTCGAGAACATCGACAACCCCGCCGTCAACGAAGTCAGCGTCTCGCTGCGCACGCGCAAGGGCAACATCCGCCCGCGCGGGGCCAACCAGCAGCGCTACGTCAAGGAAATCCTGGCCAACGACATCAACTTCGGCATCGGCCCGGCCGGCACCGGCAAGACGTACCTGGCCGTGGCCTGTGCCGTCGATGCGCTGGAGCGCGAACAGGTGCGCCGCATCCTGCTGGTGCGCCCGGCGGTCGAAGCCGGCGAGAAGCTCGGCTTCCTGCCCGGTGACCTGGCCCAGAAGATCGACCCCTACCTGCGCCCGCTGTACGACGCACTCTACGAGATGCTCGGTTTCGAGCACGTGGCCAAGCTGATCGAGCGCCAGGTAATCGAGATCGCCCCGCTGGCCTACATGCGCGGCCGCACGCTGAACAACAGCTTCATCATTCTCGATGAAAGCCAGAACACTACCCTCGAGCAGATGAAGATGTTCCTCACCCGCATCGGCTTCGGCTCGACCGCGGTAATCACCGGCGACATCACCCAGGTCGACCTGCCTCGCGGCACCAAGTCGGGCCTGGCCCACGTGATCGAAGTACTCAGGGACGTCCCGGGCATCAGCTTCACCCACTTCCAGCCCAAGGACGTGGTACGCCATCCGCTGGTGCAGCGCATCGTCGAAGCCTACGATCGCTTCGAAGCCCGTCAGGCCAAGCCCGAGGCGCCCGCCAAAGATGCTTGAACTCGATCTGCAACGGGCCACCGACAGTCCCGCCCCGGACGACGCGGCATTCCGCCGCTGGTGCGAGCTGGCATTGCGCCAGCGCAGCGCCGACTCGGAAATGACCATCCGCCTGGTCGACGAGGCCGAGGGCCGCGAGCTGAACAACACCTACCGGCACAAGGACTACGCGACCAACGTGTTGTCCTTCCCTGCTGACGTGCCCGACGATCTGCTGGATATTCCGCTGCTGGGCGACCTGGTCATCTGCGTGCCGGTGGTCGAGCGCGAAGCCAACGAACAAGGCAAGGCGCTGGAAGCACACTGGGCGCACCTGGTCATTCACGGCTGCCTGCACCTGCTGGGCTACGACCACATCGACGACGATGAGGCCGAGGAAATGGAAGCCCTGGAACGCGAATTGCTGGCCGAACTGGGTCACCCCGACCCGTACGCCGATGACGACACCGATTCAATCAACCCTTGATCACTGCAAAGGAACACGAGTAAACCGCCATGAGCGAAGATCGATCGAGCAACGGGCAGAAGTCCTGGCTGGGTAAACTGACCCAGGCTTTTGCCCATGAGCCGAAAAACCGCCAGGAGCTCCTCGAGCTGCTGCGCGAAGCCCATCAGAACAAGCTGCTCGACAGCGAAGCTTTGACCATCGTCGAAGGTGCCATCCAGGTCGCTGACCTGCAGGTGCGCGACATCATGGTCCCGCGCTCGCAGATGATCAGCATCAAGGCCAGCCAGTCGCCACGCGAATTCCTGCCGGCGGTGATCGACGCCGCGCACTCGCGCTACCCGGTGATCGGTGAAAGCCATGACGATGTGCTCGGGATCCTGCTGGCCAAGGACCTGCTGCCGCTGATCCTCAAGGAGAACGGCGACAGCTTCAACATCAAGGACTTGCTGCGCCCGGCCACCTTCGTGCCGGAGTCCAAGCGCCTGAATGTGCTGTTGCGCGAGTTCCGCGCCAACCACAATCACATGGCCGTCGTCATCGACGAATACGGCGGCGTCGCGGGCCTGGTGACCATCGAGGACGTGCTCGAGCAGATCGTCGGCGACATCGAAGACGAGCACGACGTCGAGGAAGACAGCTATATCAAGCCACTGCCCAGCGGCGACTTCCTGGTAAAAGCGCTGACACCGATCGAGAACTTCAACGAGTTCTTCGACAGCGAGTTCTCCGACGATGAGTTCGACACTGTCGGCGGCCTGGTCATGAGCGCCTTTGGCCACCTGCCCAAGCGCAACGAGACCACCGAAATCGGCGCCTATCGCTTCCGCATTCTCAATGCCGACAGCCGCCGGATACACCTGCTGCGCCTGACCCCGATCACTCGCTAAGGACGAACATGCGCTGGATCACCCGCCCCGGCTGGCCCGGTAACCTGCTGGCCATGGTGGCCGGCGCCTCCACCTCCCTGGCCCTGGCGCCCTTCGACATCTGGCCGATCGCCCTGCTGGCGATCATGCTGTTCTACCTCGGCCTGCGCGAGCTCAGCCCGCGCCAGGCATTGGGTCGCGGCTGGTGCTATGGGTTCGGCCTGTATGGCGCCGGCACCAGCTGGATCTACGTCAGCATCAACACCTACGGCGGGGCTTCGCCGTTGCTGGCGACCCTGCTGCTGGTGGCCTTCTTCGCCGCCATCGCCTGGTTCTTCGCCCTGCCCGCCTGGCTTTGGGCACGCTGGCTGCGGCGTAACGAGGCGCCGCTGGCCGATGCCCTGTGCTTCGCTGCCCTGTGGCTGTTGCAGGAGGCCTTCCGCGGCTGGTTCCTGACCGGTTTCCCCTGGCTCTATGCCGGCTACAGCCAGCTCGACGGTCCGCTGGCGGGGCTTGCGCCGCTGGGGGGTGTCTGGCTGATTTCCTTCGCCCTGGCGCTGTCTGCCGCACTGCTGTGCAACCTGCACCGTTTGCGGGCACGCCCGGCCTTCCTCGCCGTGGGCGCACTGCTGCTGGTCGCCCCCTGGGGCATCGGCCTGAGCCTCAAGGACCACGCCTGGACCCAACCGGCCGGCGAGCCACTGAAAGTGGCCGCGGTGCAGGGCAACGTCGAGCAGGATCTGAAATGGGATCCGGCCCACGTCAACGCGCAACTGGCGCTGTACCGCGACATGAGCCTGAGCTCCAAGCCGGTCGACCTGCTGGTCTGGCCCGAGACCGCGGTACCGGTGCTCAAGGACCAGGCCCAGGGCTACATCGACATGATGGGCAGCTTCGCTTCTGACCGTCATTCGGCGCTGATCACCGGGGTGCCGATCCGCGAAGTGGTGCACCACCAGCGCCGCTACTACAACGGCATCACCGTGACCGGCGAAGGCGACGGCACCTACCTCAAGCAGAAGCTGGTGCCATTTGGCGAATACGTTCCGCTGCAGGACGTGCTGCGCGGGCTGATCGAGTTCTTCAACCTGCCGATGTCGGACTTCGCCCGCGGGCCTGAAGACCAGCCGCTGCTACAGGCCAAGGGCTATCAGATAGCGCCGTACATCTGCTACGAAGTGGTCTACCCGGAATTCGCCGCAGGACTGGCAGCGCAGAGCGATCTGCTGCTGACCATCAGCAACGACACCTGGTTCGGCACCTCGATCGGCCCGTTACAGCACCTGCAGATGGCACAGATGCGCGCGCTCGAGGCGGGGCGCTGGATGATCCGCGCCACCAACAATGGCGTAACGGCCCTGATCGACCCGTTCGGCAGGATCACCACCCAGATTCCGCAGTTCCAGAAGGCGATTCTGTATGGTGATGTGGTGCCGATGCAGCAGCTCACGCCCTACCTGCAATGGCGCTCGTGGCCATTGGCGATCGTCTGCGCGCTGCTGATGGGCTGGGCGCTGCTGGCGGGGCGGATCGCCAGGGCCCTGTAGAGGGGCTTTTTCGCGGGCAAGCCCGCTCCTGCAGGGTCTTCAGGACTCAGTGCCTGCGGGGGCGGGCTTGCCCTGGAAGAGGCCGGCACAGCGTTCGCCACATCAATAGAACAGTCGATATCCCAGCAGCCCCACCGCCTCGTTGAGCAACTGCCCGCTCTGCCAGATCGCCCGGCTTTCCGGCAGCAAGCCGGCAAACGGTCGCGCATGATCGCCCCCCAGAAACCCCACTGGCGCCGGCACCACCTCGAAGCCCACCTGCTCGAAGCTCCAGCGTGAGCGCTGCATGTGCCAGGCCTGGGTCACCACCACCACACGGCGCAACCCCAACGGCTGCAGAACATCGGCGCTGAAACGGGCGTTTTCCCAAGTCGTGCGGCTGGCCTCTTCCTTCCAGGCTACCTCCACCCCGAAGTCAGCCTTGAGCCGATCGGCCATCAATTGTGCCTCGCTCGGCGGCATGCCGTAGTGCAGGCCACCCGTGGTCAGCACCGGCAAGCCCGAAGCCTTGGACAACTGTGCCGCATAGCGCATGCGCTCCAGCGCCGTGCCGGTGGGCTGGTCTTGCCCACCCCAGGCCGGATCGCCGCGCTCCCGGCCTGCACCGAGAATCACGATGGCATCGGCACGCGCGGCCAAACCGGCCCACTCATCCAGCCCCAGGGCCGCCTCGGTTTCCAATGCCCGTGCCGACTCCTGCACCACCAGCGGCAGGCTCATCAGCCACAAGCCACCCAGCCCGATGACAAAGCACAACCCGGCCAGGCGCGGGCGGCGCTTGCGCAGCCACCAGGCCGCCAACAGCAACAGGAACAGCAAGCCCGGAGGCATAAGCCACTGCTTGATGAAAAAACGAATCGGCATGCGCGCACCTCCATGGAAGAGGTGCAGCCTAAGAGGATCGACGCCGGGCAACAAGTGCACGACCGGCGTCGATCAGAGTGGTTAATCGAAGAAGCGTCACGAAACGACGTGGGCCTGGTGTCCTGAACGGCTATCGGGAAGGTTGCGTTCTGGATCTGTCCATTGCAGCGGGGCGCTGCCGGTCCTTGAGCCAGACGATCTTGCCCTTGCCGGACTCCGGCTGAGGGTAGGCGCCGGCACTGGCGAAACGGCTCTCAGGAAGCGTGTCCAGATAAGCCTTGATCACCTGGAACTCCGCGGGGCTCAGGCCGCGCAGCTCCAATTCTGCTGGCATTTCGTCGCGCAGTCGCACCGAGGTTCTGGCCACTTCGAGTGCCAGGCCCAGTCGGTCGATCAGGCGTTCGTATAGCTCCGGTTTGATTGCGGTTAGCTGCGACTCTCCCATCCGTTCACCTCATTGAAGGTAAGAATATCCCCCCCCCCACAGATGAGCTTAGCGGCACTGAAAAAAGCAGCCGCCCGCCGCGACAAACGGCCCGCACGGCGCCAATCGCATTCTGGGTTTCCCACGACGCGCGACGCTCATGTATGCTAGGCCGTTCACTCTCATCGACACCGGAGTGCCGGACGCAGCGAGGTTGCGCTGCCTGGAAACAAGGTCTCTTTCACTTTCAGCAAAAGTAGCCATGCACGAACAATACCAGCCCCGTGATTTAGAAGCCGCCGCCCAGAAGTTCTGGGACGAGCAACAATCGTTCGCTGTCACCGAACAGCAAGGCAAGGATACGTACTATTGCCTATCGATGTTCCCGTACCCGAGCGGCAAGCTACACATGGGCCACGTGCGCAACTACACCATCGGCGACGTCATTGCCCGCTACCAGCGCATGCTGGGCAAGAATGTCCTGCAGCCGATGGGTTGGGATGCCTTCGGCATGCCGGCGGAAAACGCGGCGATGAAGAACAACGTCGCCCCGGCCAAGTGGACCTACGAAAACATCGAATACATGAAGACCCAGCTCAAGAGCCTGGGCCTGGCCTTCGACTGGTCGCGTGAAGTCACCACCTGCAAGCCGGACTACTACCGGTGGGAGCAGTGGCTGTTCACCCGCCTGTTCGAAAAAGGCGTGATCTACCGCAAGAACGGGACCGTGAACTGGGACCCGGCCGACCAGACCGTGCTGGCCAACGAGCAGGTCATCGACGGCCGCGGCTGGCGTTCGGGCGCGCTGATCGAGAAGCGCGAAATCCCGATGTACTACTTCCGCATCACCGACTACGCCGACGAGCTGCTGGAAAGCCTCGACGAGCTGCCGGGCTGGCCCGAGCAGGTCAAGACCATGCAGCGCAACTGGATCGGCAAGTCGCGCGGCATGGAAGTGCAGTTCCCCTACGACCAGGCGAGCATCGGTCACGAGGGCACGCTGAAGGTCTTCACCACTCGCCCCGACACCCTGATGGGCGCCACCTACGTCGCCGTCGCCGCCGAGCACCCGCTGGCCACCCAGGCCGCCCAGGGCAACCCGGCGCTGCAAGCATTCATCGACGAATGCAAGAGCGGCAGCGTGGCCGAGGCCGACATGGCCACGCAAGAGAAGAAAGGCATGGCCACCTCGCTGCTGGTCGAGCATCCGCTCACCGGCGAGAAACTGCCGGTCTGGGTCGCCAACTACGTGCTGATGCACTACGGCGATGGCGCGGTAATGGCTGTTCCGGCCCATGACGAGCGCGATTTCGAGTTCGCCCACAAGTACAACTTGCCGGTCAAGGCTGTGGTGCGCACCAGCGCGGGCGATGAAGTCGGCAGCGAGTGGCTGGCCGCCTATGGCGAGCACGGCCAACTGATCAACTCCGGCGAGTTCGACGGCCTGGACTTCGCCGGCGCCTTCGACGCCATCGAAGCCGCGCTGATCCGCAAGGACCTCGGCAAGTCGCGCACCCAGTTCCGCCTGCGCGACTGGGGCATCAGCCGCCAGCGCTACTGGGGCTGCCCGATCCCGATCATCCATTGCCCGTCCTGCGGCGACGTGCCGGTGCCGGAAGACCAGCTCCCGGTCGTGCTGCCGGAGAACGTGGTGCCGGACGGCGCCGGTTCGCCACTGGCGCGCATGCCCGAGTTCTATGAGTGCACCTGCCCGAAATGCGGCACTGCGGCCAAGCGCGAAACCGACACCATGGACACCTTCGTCGAATCGTCCTGGTACTTCGCCCGCTACGCCTCGCCCAACTACGAGGGTGGTCTGGTCGATCCGAAAGCGGCCAACCACTGGCTGCCGGTCGATCAGTACATCGGCGGTATCGAGCACGCCATCCTGCACCTGTTGTACGCGCGCTTCTTCCACAAGCTGATGCGCGACGAAGGCCTGGTCACCTCGAACGAGCCGTTCAAGAACCTGCTGACCCAAGGCATGGTCGTCGCCGAAACCTACTACCGCGTCGCCAGCAACGGCGGTCGTGACTGGTTCAACCCGGCCGATGTCGAGGTCGAGCGTGATGCCAAGGCCAAGATCATCGGCGCACGCCTGAAGACCGACGGCCTGCCGGTGGAAATCGGCGGCACCGAGAAGATGTCGAAGTCGAAGAACAACGGCGTCGACCCACAAGCCATGATCGACGCCTACGGCGCCGACACCTGCCGTCTGTTCATGATGTTCGCCTCGCCGCCCGACATGAGCCTGGAATGGTCCGACTCCGGTGTCGAAGGCGCGAGCCGCTTCCTGCGCCGTGTCTGGCGCCTGGCCCAGGGCCATGTTGCCCAGGGCCTGCCAGGCAAGCTGGACATCGCCGCCCTGGACGACGCGCAGAAAGTCATCCGCCGAGGCATCCACGCTGCAATCAAGCAAGCCAGCACCGATGTGGGTCAGTTCCACAAGTTCAACACCGCCATCGCCCAGGTGATGACCCTGATGAACGTACTGGAAAAAGCTCCGCAAGCCAGCGAACAGGATCGTGCCCTGCTGCAGGAAGGCCTGGAGGCCGTCACCCTGCTGCTGGCACCGATCACCCCGCACCTCTCTCACGCACTGTGGAAGGAACTGGGCCACACCCAGGCGGTGATCGACGCTGGCTGGCCGGCCGTCGACGAAAGCGCGCTGGTACAAGACACCATCACCCTGGTAGTGCAGGTCAACGGCAAGCTGCGTGGCCAGGTCGAAATGCCTGCCGCCGCCAGCCGCGAGGAAATCGAAGCCGCCGCCCGCAGCAACGACAATGTCCTGCGCTTCATCGATGGCCTGACCATCCGCAAGGTCATCGTGGTACCGGGCAAGCTGGTCAATATCGTCGCCAACTGATGGCAACGCCCGCCCCTTAGACACGGGGCGGGCGGAACAGGCCCACAAGGGAGCAACAACATGATCAAACGCAATCTGCTGGTAATAGGCCTGGCCGTCGTGCTCAGCGCCTGCGGTTTCCAGCTGCGCGGTACCGGCACCAACGAGATCGCCCTCAAGGAACTGGATCTGAGCGCGCGTAATGCCTATGGCGAGACCGTCACCCAACTGCGCCAGACTCTGCAGAACAGTGGCGTCAAGGTTCAGGCCGGCGCGCCCTACAAGCTGGTACTGACCAACGAGCAGGACAGCCAGCGCGCGGCGACCTACTCCGGCGGCAGCCGCTCTGCTGAATACGAGCTGACTACCGTGCTGAACTACGAAGTTCAGGGGCAGAACGATGCGGTACTGCTCACAGACAAGCTGGAAGTACGCAAGATCTATGTCTACGACGGCAACAACATCACCGGCTCCACCCAGGAAGCCACTCAGGTTCGCCAGGAAATGCGTCGTGACCTGGTCCAGAGCATGATGGGCCGCCTGCAGCAGCTGACCCCGGAGCACCTGGCGCACCTTCAGCGCAAGGCTGACGAACGCGCCCGCGCCGAAGCCGAAGCCCTGAAAGAGGCCCAGCGCATCCAGGACAACACGCCCCAGCAATCCCCGCTGGAAGTCCCGGCCCATTGAGCCTGAACGGGGCACCGCTGGTGCCCCGCCCATCCCATGAAGCTTTCTCCCGCCCAACTCAACAAGCACCTGCAAGGCACACTGGCCCCGGTCTATGTGGTCAGCGGCGACGACCCTCTGCTGTGCCAGGAAGCCGCCGACGCCATTCGCGCCGCCGCGCGCCAACAGGGCTTCGATGAACGTCAGGTGTTCAGCGCCGATGCCAACTTCGACTGGGGTAGCCTGCTGCTGGCCGGTGCCAGCCTTTCGCTGTTCGCCCAACGACGTCTGCTGGAGCTGCGCCTGCCGTCGGGCAAACCCGGCGACAAGGGCGCTGCTGCGCTCATGGAGTATTGCGCCAATCCCGCCGAGGACACGCTGCTGCTGATCAGCCTGCCCAAGCTTGACGGCAGTGCGCAGAAGACTAAATGGGGCAAGGCCCTCATCGAGGGTGAACACTGCCAATTCATTCAGATCTGGCCGGTGGACGCCCAGCAGTTGCCGCAATGGATCAACCAGCGCCTGTCCCAGGCCGGGCTGTCGGCGCAGCGCGATGCGATCGACCTGATCGCCGCAAGGGTCGAGGGCAACCTGCTGGCGGCCGCCCAGGAGATCGAGAAACTCAAGCTGCTCGCCGAGGGCAACCAGATCACCGTCGAGACCGTCCAGGCCGCGGTCGCCGACAGCGCTCGCTTCGATGTGTTCGGCCTGGTCGATGCCATCCTCAACGGCGAGGCCGGGCATGCCCTGCGCATGCTCGAAGGGCTGCGTGGCGAGGGCGTCGAGCCGCCGGTCATTCTATGGGCGCTGGCGCGCGAGCTGCGCCTGTTGGCGGGTCTGGCCCAGCAGTTCAGCCAGGGCGTGCCGCTGGACAAGGCCTTCAGCCAGTCGCGCCCACCAGTGTGGGATAAACGCCGCCCTCTGGTCAGCAAGGCTCTGCAGCGCCTGTCAGCGCAACGTTGGGCGCAACTGCTGCAGGATGCCCAGCGTATCGACGCACAGATCAAAGGCCAGGCCGAGGGCTCGCCGTGGACCGGGTTGTCGCGGCTGTCGCTGTTGATGGCCGGCCAGCGCCTGACGCTTCCTTCGGAATAATTGGGACTACTGTAGGAACGGCGGTCCGGCGCTCCCACAGGGGTGTCACAGCTCATACACACAATCAATTGGCCCCCCGCTCGCCCAGGCCATAAAGTCCGCCCCAAGTTCATCCAACCTGGGAACCCCGCCATGAGCAAGAAGCCGAAAAAACACGGCCCCAACAAGGCCAAGTCGATCATCGCCCAACCCCTGTTCCGCTGCCGTCAGGAACGACCGGAAAAGGGCAAGGGCAGCTACCGCCGCGAAGCCTTCCAATCGAGAGATTGGGAGGCTTCTTGCTTTCTGGCCGCCTGAAAAAGGCGCAGGCATGATATGGTCGGCACCTGAACTGCAAAACTGGATCTGTGCATGTCCTTCAGTCTTTCCCAGCGCTGGCGCCCCCGCCAGCTGATCGCGGCCTCCAGCTTCATCCTGCTCGTCGCCTGCGCGGAAAAACCCACCGCCGCCGACGCCCTGCCGCTGGCTCCTGCCCAGCCTGCTCCGAACGTTACCCTGCCCGGCACCGCCACTGACACCAGCAGCGAAATCCAGCCGCTGCAGACCTTCGCCCAATGGCAGGCGGGCTTCCGCCAGCAAGCCCTGCTGGCAGGCATCAGCCCCAATACCTTCGACCGTGCATTCCTTGGCGTCACACCCGACATGGACGTGATCAAGGCCGACCGCAGCCAGCCTGAATTCTCCCGCCCGGTCTGGGAGTATCTCGACGGTGCGTTGTCGCCGCTGCGCGTGCGCAACGGCAAGAAACTGCTGGAACAGCACGCCGAGCTGCTCGGTCGTATCGAGCAACGCTATGGCGTCGACCGCCAGGTGCTGGTTGCCGTATGGGGCATGGAGAGCAATTTCGGGCAGTTCCAGGGCAACAAGTCGGTGATCCGCTCGCTGGCCACCCTGGCCTATGAGGGCCGCCGCCCGACCTTCGCCCAGGACCAGTTGATCGCGGCCCTGCAGATCCTGCAGAACGGCGATATCCAGCCCGAGGCCATGCGCGGCTCCTGGGCCGGTGCAATGGGGCAGACCCAGTTCATCCCTACCACCTACAACACCCACGCGGTGGACTTCGACGGCGATGGTCGCCGCGACATCTGGAACAGCACGGCAGACGCCCTGGCCTCCACCGCGCACTACCTGCAAAGCTCGGGCTGGAAGCGTGGCCAACCTTGGGGCTTCGAGGTTCAGGTGCCGGCAGGCTTCGATTACTGGCTGGCAGACGGCGCTCAACGCAAGTCGGTCAGCGAATGGTTGAGCCTCGGTGTGACACTGCCAACCGGCACCCAACTGCCCAGCGGCAGCAGCCAGCTCTCGGCAGCGCTATTGCTTCCAGCAGGCGCACGCGGACCGGCATTCCTGGTACTGGACAACTTCCGTGCAATCCTGAAGTACAACAATTCCTCGTCCTACGCCCTGGCGGTCAGTCTGCTGGGCGATCGCTTCTCGGGCTGGGGCTTCATTGCCGGATCGTGGCCGAAGGACGACCTGCCGCTGAGCCGCAGCGAGCGCATGGAGCTGCAAAACCTGCTCAACGCCAGCGGGCACGAAGCCGGTAACGCCGATGGCATCATCGGCGCCAACACCCGCAAGGCCATTCGCAATGCCCAGCAAGCTCAGGGCTGGCCGGCCGATGGCTATCCAACACACAAGCTGCTCGATAGCCTGCGGCGCTAGAGAATATCGGGGCTGCTTGTGCAGCCCCTATAGCTTCAGGCTGTGAACAACGCCTGCTCCAGCACAAGCTGCTGTGCATCACTGTCCAGCCGCACCTGCGCACCCAACGGCAGGCACACATTCGGATCGCAGTGCCCACTGCGCCATCCTGCCAACACCGGCACCTGCAGTGGCCCGAAGATATCCCTGAGCAACGGCTCAAGCGCCGCCACCGTGATCCCCGCGAAGTCTCCCACCAGCACCCCCTTGATTCCCTCCAGATTGCCGGCCAAGCGCAGCTGGGTCAGCAGACGGTCCACTCGGTACAGGGGCTCGTTGACGTCCTCGATGAACAGGATGCTGTCGTGGGTATCGATCTGCGCCACAGTGCCCTGGGTCGCTCCGAGCATCGACAGGTTGCCACCCACCAAACGTCCGCTGGCAACACCACCGACCACGGTCGTAAGGCCGAACGCCGCAGGATGCCCGATGGCATCGCCTCGCCCGACCTGCCCCTGCAACTGCTGGAATAGCGAACTGACGGTCGGCTCGAGCTTGGCACCGAGCAGGTCGGCATTGAGCATCCCGCCATGGAAGGTGAGCAACCCGGCATGGCGCTGGATTGCCGTGTGCAGGGCGGTGATGTCGCTGTAGCCGATCAAGGGTTTGGGGTGACGACGAATCAGCTCGAAATCCAGCCGATCCAGCAGCCGCATGCTGCCATAGCCACCCCGCATGCACAGGATCGCGTCGATCTGAGGGTCAGCGAAGGCGTCGTGCAAGTCACGCAGGCGTTGCTCGTCGCTGCCTGCCAGATAGCCGTCGGCCTGCAGCGCACCCGGATAGACGCGGCAGCGCAAGCCCCGTTGTTCGAACCATTGCCGCGCCTTGCCCACATCCAGCCGTGCAGGCCCCGCCGGCGCGACAATTGCGAAGCAGGCGTTACCGGGTAATGCCTTGGGCAGGCGGAAGGTTGGGGCTTCAAGACAGTTCATCGGGCGACTCCTTGCATACAGGGGCTTGCCACTCTATCGGGCGTATTGGAGGGCGCACACAGGGCGCGTTGCCCCAGAAAACAAAAATGCCGATGCCGCCTTTCGGCGCGCATCGGCATGTTCAGCGCAAGCCCGGATCAGAGCTTGATCTTGGCTTCGTGAGCCTGCTGGTCGGCGTGGTACGACGAGCGCACCAGCGGGCCGGAGGCGACGTTCTTGAAGCCCATCTTGTAGCCTTCCTCGGCGAACCAGGCGAAGGTGTCGGGGTGCACGAAACGCTGCACCGGCAAGTGGCTGCGCGACGGCTGCAGGTACTGGCCGAGGGTCAGCATGTCGATGTCATGCTCGCGCATGCGGTGCATCACTTCGATGACTTCCTCGTCGGTCTCGCCCAGGCCGAGCATCAGGCCCGACTTGGTGGGGACGTGCGGCACCAGTTGCTTGAACTTCTGCAGCAGGTCCAGCGACCAGTCGTAGTCCGAACCCGGACGCGCGGCCTTGTACAGACGCGGCACGGTCTCGAGGTTGTGGTTGAACACATCAGGCGGCGTTTGCGCGGTGATTTCCAGCGCCACGTCCATACGCCCGCGGTAGTCCGGCACCAGGGTTTCCAACTGCACGCCCGGGGACAGGGCGCGGATTTCGCGGATGCAATCGGCAAAGTGCTGGGCGCCACCATCACGCAGGTCGTCGCGGTCTACCGAGGTGATCACCACGTACTTCAGGCGCAGGTCGGCAATGGCGACCGCCAGGTTCTTCGGCTCGTCCAGATCCAGAGGCTTCGGACGGCCGTGACCAACGTCGCAGAACGGGCAGCGGCGGGTGCAGATGTCACCCATGATCATGAAGGTCGCGGTGCCACCGGAGAAACACTCGCCCAGGTTGGGGCAGGATGCCTCTTCGCAGACGCTGTGCAACTTGTGCTTGCGCAGCAGTTGCTTGATGCGATCGACTTCCGGCGAAACCGGGATGCGCACGCGAATCCAGTCGGGCTTCTTCGGCAGTTCTTCGGTGGGGATGATTTTCACCGGGATGCGCGCGACCTTATCGGCGCCACGCAGCTTGACCCCGGCTTCCACTTTCTTGGGGGCGGGGCGCGGGGTGACGTCTTGGGTCGCGATCAGGTTCGGCACGGCTTCTTGCACAGTTGTCATATTCAGTCGATTCCGCCCGTGAGGGTCGTCTGCTCAGCATAGTCGAGGTGCTTGACCAGCTGTCCGCGCAGCCTTGTCCTGACCTCGTCGAGTTCGATCGGACCTGCCAGGTCGCGCAGCTGGGTCATGGCCAGCCCCGCATACCCGCAGGGGTTGATTCGGCGGAATGGCGCGAGGTCCATGTCCACGTTCAGGGCAAGGCCGTGGAACGAACGGCCATTGCGGATTCGAAGGCCAAGTGACGCGATCTTCGCTCCATCGACATAGACGCCAGGGGCGTCGGGCTTGGCCACCGCCTGCACGCCATAGCTGGCGAGCAGTTCGATGAGCGTAGTCTCGATGCGGCTGACCAGTTCGCGCACGCCAATGCTCAGGCGGCGCACGTCCAGCAGCAGGTAGGCGACCAACTGGCCGGGGCCGTGGTAGGTGACCTGGCCGCCGCGGTCGGTCTGCACCACCGGGATATCGCCCGGAATCAGCAGATGCTCGGCCTTGCCGGCCTGGCCCTGGGTGAAGACTGCAGGATGCTCGACCAACCAGACTTCGTCCTGGCTGTCCGGGCTGCGTTGCTCGGTAAAACGACGCATGGCCTCCAGCACCGGTTCATAGGGCTGCAGGCCAAGATCGCGAAAACCGAGACACGCGGGCATCACAGCACCATTTTCACGATGCCGGTGGCACGCAGGGCACTGTTGATATCGTGCAGCTGATTCTCGCTCTCGGCGACGATGTGCAGTTGCACCGTGGTGTACTTGCCTTCCTTGCTCTGGCGCTCGGCCAGGGTGGAAAGGTCGACCTTGGCGTGCTTGCTCAGGACTTCGATGACCATGTCCTTGAAGCCGACAACAGTATCGCCGATGACCTTGATCGGGTAATCGGCGCAGGGGAATTCGATTTTGTGCGACTTGACGTCAGCTTCGCTCATGGCGCATACGCCCTCGTAAGGCGTGGCAACAACAATGCCCCCGCGTGGTTGCACGGGGGCATGGCCGGTCACGTATCAGTTGAACAAACCGTAGAAGAACAGGCGGATGCTATCCCACATACGGCGGAAGAAACCACCTTCCTCGACGCCATCCAGGGCGATCAGGTCGGCGCTGTGCACCACTTTCTCGTCCAGTTTGACTTCCACTTTGCCGATCACGTCACCTTTTGCGATCGGAGCGGTCAGTTGCGGGTTCATGGTCATCGAAGCCTGGAGGCGTTTCAATTGGCCTTTAGGCATGGTCATGGTCAGGTCGTTGGCCAGACCGGCCTTGACTTGACCGGTGGCGCCCTTCCAGACCGGAGCCTGGGTCAGCTCGGTGCCCTTCTGATAGAAGGTCTGGGTTTCGAAGAAGCGGAAACCGTAGGTCAGCAGCTTCTGCGTCTCGGCGGCACGGGCCTGCTCGCTGTTGGTGCCGAACACCACCGCGATCAGACGCTGGCCGTCGCGAACGGCCGACGCCACCATGCAGTAGCCGGCTTCCTCGGTGTGGCCGGTCTTCAGACCGTCGACGGTCTTGTCGCGCCACAGCAGCAGGTTGCGGTTAGGCTGCTTGATGTTGTTCCAGTAGAACTCTTTCTGCGAGTAGATCGCGTAGTGGGCCGGATCTTCGTTGATGATCGCGCGCGCCAGCAGGGCCATGTCGTGGGCCGAGGAATAGTGCTCAGGGTTCGGCAGGCCGGTCGGGTTCATGAAGTGCGAATTGGACATGCCCAGGTCGCCGGCAGTCTTGTTCATCATGTCGGCGAAGGCGTCTTCACTGCCGGCGATGTGCTCGGACAGGGCGACCGAGGCATCGTTGCCCGACTGGATGATGATGCCGTGCAGCAGGTCGCTGACGGTCACCTGGCTGCCGACCTTGATGAACATGCGCGAACCGCCGGTACGCCAGGCGTTCTCGCTGACGGTCACCGGGTCGTTCTCGCCGATCTGGCCACGACGGATGTCGAGAGTGGCGATGTAGGCGGTCATCAGCTTGGTCAGGCTGGCTGGCGGCAGGCGCTCGTCACCGTTGTTCTCGACCAGCACGTTGCCGCTGGACGCATCCATGAGTACATAGGACTTGGCTGCCAACTGCGGAGGTGCTGGCATCATCTGCTCGGCTGCAAAGGCAGCAGGCACGATCATCAGCAGTACGGGCAGGCAAAGTCGTTTGGCAAGGTTGGTGATGTTCATCCGTCTCTCGTAAATCGCTAATGGTCTGATGTTCCGCGGGGATACCACGGCGTTTCAGTCTGCTTCAGGGCTGGCGGACAACCCCATGCCCCAAGGGGCAAAACCGCCATTGTACATGGCCGAACCTGGCAATTCATGAACAAACCGACAGGTCGGCAAGATACTGCGCAGTCAGTCTGCTGTGACCAGCTTGGCCTGCCCCAGGTTCGCCAGGCGAATGCTGTCCTGCGCCTGCTGGATCTCACCCTGGCTGCTGATCGGCCCCAGACGTACCCGGTGCAGCGTTTGCTGGTTGCGTACGATGGAACTGATGAACACCGGAGCACTGACCATGGTGCTCAACTTGGAACGCAACAGCTCGGCCGCGTCCGGGTTGGCGAAGGCGCCCACCTGAAGGAAGCTGCCGCCGCCGTTGCCCGGTACGTTGTTGCCGGCAACCTGCACCGGCACCACGGGTGCCGCGTGCTGCTGCGGCGGCGGGGTCCACTGCTCGACGCGCCCGGTGCTGGCAGGGATCGGCTGCGCCTGGGCGACCTGCGGCTCCTTGAGCATCGATGGCGGCTGCTGGCCCTTCTGCGCCCACCACTGCTGCGGGTCGATACCCTCGACGCGCACATGGGCGGTGCCGATCTCGGCGTAACCGAGCTTCTTCGCCGCGGCATACGACAAGTCGATGATGCGGTCCGAATAGAACGGCCCGCGATCGTTGACCCGCAGGATCACGCTACGGCCGTTGGCCAGGTTGGTTACCCGCACATAGGCCGGCAGCGGCAGGGTCTTGTGCGCCGCGCTCATGCCGTAGAGGTCGTAAAGCTCGCCGTTGGCGGTGTTCTGCCCGTGGAACTTGGTGCCGTACCACGACGCAGTACCCTCGGCGCGATAGTTGCGCGAGTCCTGCATCGGGTAATAAGTCTTGCCCAGCACGGTGTACGGGTTGGCCTTGTAGTTGCCGGTGTGCACGGTCGGGGTGGCGTCGGGAATCTTGTTGACGTCCACGTCCCACCAGGGCGCACCGTCCTTGTGGGCACGGTTGATGTCCAGGCCCGGCTGCGAGCGAACGGTGTTGCCGCCCGCCTGCGAGGTCGGACGGCTGGAAGAACAGCTGACCAGCACCAGGCCGATGGCGGCACAGGTGAGCAGCTTGAAGGTATTGGCTTTGAACAATTCGCGCATTACTTGACGCCCCGTGCCTGGACCAGCTGTTGCGAGAGCTGATGCACCGCCATGGCATACATCACGCTGCGGTTGTAACGCGTGATCGCGTAGAAGTTCTTGAGGCCCATCCAGTATTCGGGGCCATTGTCGCCTTCGAGCCGGAACGCCGTGACCGGCAGATCATCGCGCAGCGCATCATGACTCGACCAGCCCAGCGCTCGCAACTCCCCGACTGTCTTCACAGGCTCGATGCCAGTGGTCAGGCCCTCGTCGACACGCGTACCACTGACCTGCGCCCGGCTGACCACCGGCTGCCCGGCGATCCAGCCGTGGCGCTTGAAATAGCTGGCCACGCTACCGATGGCGTCATCCGGGTTGTTCCAGATGTTGATGTGGCCGTCGCCGTCGAAGTCCACGGCGTAATTGCGGAAACTGCTCGGCATGAACTGCGGCAGGCCCATGGCGCCAGCATAGGAGCCCTTGAGCGTGAGCGGGTCGAGTTGCTCCTCGCGCGCCAGCAGGAGGAACTCACGCAGCTCCTTGCGGAAGAATTCGGCTCGCGGCGGGTAGTCGAAGCCCAGCGTCGACAAGGCATCGATGACACGGTAGTTACCGGTATTGCGGCCAAAGAAGGTTTCCACGCCGATGATCGCGACGATGTACTGGGCCGGCACGCCGTATTCCTGCTCGGCGCGGGCCAGCACGGCTTCGTGCTGGCGCCAGAAGTCCACACCGCGGGCAATGCGCGCATCGGTGATGAACATCGGGCGGTATTCCTTCCACGGCTTGACCCGCTCGGCCGGACGCGAGATCGCGTCGAGGATCGCCTGCTTGCGCTGCACCTCGCGGAACACGGCCATCAGTTGCTCGTCGGCAAAGCCGTAGTCGCGGGTCATTTCGCCAACGAATTCGGCCACCTTGGGCGAGCCGTCATAGTCGCCGGCATTGGCCTGCTGGACAGCGCCGAACAGCCCCATCGCGCCGATCCACGGCATACAACGGGCAGCCCAGCCACGCACTGCTTGCATGAAATTCTTCACCTTTTTCAAACCTGCGCGATCCATTTGCGGTGCGTGTGGATCGACATCAAAACGCCAAACGCTGACAGCAGCGTCACCAACGAAGTTCCGCCATAGCTGATAAAGGGCAACGGCACACCCACCACGGGCAGCAGGCCACTCACCATACCGATGTTGACGAACACATAAACAAAGAAGGTCATCGTCAGGCTGCCGGCCAGCAACTTGCCGAACAGGGTCTGCGCCTGCGCGGTGATGACCAGGCCGCGACCGATCAGCAACAGGTAGATGATCAGCAGCAGGCAGATGCCCACCAGGCCGAATTCCTCACCCAGCACGGCGATGATGAAGTCGGTGTGGCTTTCGGGCAGAAAGTCCAGATGCGACTGGGTGCCCAGCAGCCAGCCCTTGCCGAACACGCCGCCCGAACCGATCGCGGCCTTGGACTGGATGATGTTCCAGCCAGTACCCAGCGGATCGCTCTCGGGGTCGAGGAAGGTCAGGACCCGCTGCTTCTGATAGTCATGCATCACGAAGAACCACATCGCCACGGCCACCGGTACGGCCGCCGTCACCACGCTGATGATCCAGCGCCAGCGCAGGCCGCCCATGAACAGCACGAACGCACCGGAGGCAAGGATCAACAGCGCCGTGCCAAGGTCGGGTTGTCGGACGATAAGGATGAACGGCACACCGATCAACACCAGGCTGATTGCCACGTGTTTCAGATGGGGCGGCAGGGTGCGCTTGGACAGGTACCAGGCGATGGTCGCCGGCATGATGATCTTCATGAACTCCGAGGGCTGGAAACGAATCACCCCGGGAATGTTGATCCAGCGCGTGGCGCCCATGGCGTTGTGGCCCATCACATCCACCACCACCAGCAACAGCACCCCCGCCACGTAGGCCAGCGGCACCCAGCGTGCCATGAAGCGCGGCTCGAGCTGGGCGATGATGAACATGGACACCAGGCCGATGCCGAAGGAACTGGCCTGCTTCATCAGCAGGTCCCAGTTCTTGCCGCTGGCCGAATAGAGGACGAACAGGCTGCCGGCGGCGAGCGTCAGCAGAATGAGCAGCAGAGGACCGTCGACATGGATGCGCTGCAGGAAGCTGGCGCGCCTGCGCATCACGTCTTCGCTGGAGAGCATGCGATCGAAATTGTTCTTCACGGGGCCGTTTCCTGGGCGACAGTGACAGTGGCAGGGCCAAATTCGGGCTTGAGCCGGCCGTTTTCGTCGAGTAACCAGGCGTCCATGACCTGGCGCACCACGGGGGCGGCGACACCAGAGCCGGACTCGCCGTTCTCGACCATTACCGAGACCACGATCTTCGGATCTTCGGCGGGTGCGAAGGCGACGAACAGCGCGTGGTCGCGGTGACGCTCCTGGAGTTTGTTGCGGTCGTACTTCTCGCCCTGCTTGATCGCCACCACCTGTGCGGTACCGCTCTTGCCGGCGATACGATATTGCGAGCCGAGCGCGGCCTTGCGCGCCGTGCCGCGCGCGCCGTGCATCACCTGCTCCATGCCATGGGTGACCCGGGCCCAGTCGTTCTTGTCGCGCAGCACGATGTCTTCCACCGGGTTCTCATCCACCGGCTGCTTGCCCTCGATGGTCTTGGCCAGGTGCGGACGGTTCCACTTGCCCTTGTTGGCGATCAGTGCGGTGGCCTGGGCCAGTTGCAGGGGCGTTGCCTGCATGTAGCCCTGGCCAATGCCCAGAATCAGCGTTTCACCGGGGAACCAGGCCTGGCGGCGGGTGGCGCGCTTCCATTCACGCGAAGGCATCAGCCCGGGCGACTCTTCGAACATGTCCAGCGAGACTTTCTGGCCGATGCCGAACTTGTTCATGTAGGCCGACAGCCGATCAATCCCCATCTTGTGCGCAAGATCGTAGAAATAGGTGTCGTTAGAACGCATGATCGCCACATCCAGATCCACCCAGCCATCGCCGGTGCGGTTCCAGTTGCGGTACTTGTGGTCATAGTTGGGCAGTTGGTAATAGCCCGGGTCGAACACCCGACTGCTGGCATTGACCACACCGCTGTCCAGGCCGGCGATGGCCACTGCCGGCTTGATGGTCGAGCCCGGAGGATACAGGCCGCGCAGCACGCGGTTGAACAACGGACGATCGATCGAATCGCGCAGCTCGGCATAGGCCTTGAAGCTGATGCCGGTGACGAACAGGTTGGGATCGAAGCTCGGCTGGCTGACCATCGCCAGCACTTCGCCGGTGCGCGGGTCGAGGGCGACGATCGCCCCACGGCGGCCTGCCAGCGCCTCTTCGGCGGCCTCCTGCAGCTTGATGTCCAGACTCAGGACAATATCCTTGCCAGGAATCGGATCGGTGCGCTTGAGCACCCGCAAGACACGGCCGCGAGCGTTGGTCTCGACTTCCTCGTAGCCAACCTGGCCATGCAGGTCGTCCTCGTAGAAACGCTCGATGCCGGTCTTGCCGATATGGTGGGTGCCGCTGTAGTTCACCGGATCGAGGGACTTGAGTTCCTTCTCGTTGATCCGCCCGACATAGCCCACCGAATGAGCGAAATGCGCACCTTGTGGGTAATGCCGCACCAGTTGCGCCGCCACCTCCACCCCGGGAAGACGGAACTGGTTCACGGCGACGCGGGCGATCTGCTCCTCGTTCAGTTCGAACAGGATCGGCACCGGCTCGAATGGCCGACGCCCCTGCTTCATGCGGCGCTCGAACAAGGCACGATCATCTTCGCTCAGCTCGAGCACCTCGATGATGGTGTCCAGCACCTCCTGCCACTTACCCGCGCGTTCGCGGGTCATGGTCAGGCTGAAACTGGGGCGGTTGTCGGCGACGATCACACCGTTGCGATCGAAGATCAGCCCACGGGTCGGCGGAATCGGCTGCACATGCACCCGGTTGTTCTCCGACAGCGTCGAGTGGTAGTCGTACTGGATGATCTGCAGGTAATACAGGCGCGCGATCAGCACGGACACGAGCAGCATGATCGCCACCGCGCCGACCACGACGCGGTTGCGCACCAGGCGTGCGTCTTTCTCGTGGTCCTTGAGGCGGATCTGCTGCGGCATCGGACAGGCTTACGAAGTCATTTGTGGTAAGGGTGCCCGGACAACACGGTCCAGGCGCGGTAGATCTGTTCACCGATGAGTATCCGCACCAACGGGTGCGGCAGGGTCAGCGGCGACAGCGACCAGCGCTGTTCGGCACGGGCGCAGACTTCCGGCGCCAGCCCTTCCGGGCCGCCCACCATCAGGTTGACCGTACGCGCATCCAGGCGCCAGCGATCCAGCTCGGTCGCCAGTTGCTCGGTGCTCCACGGCTTGCCATGGACTTCGAGCGTGACGATCCGCTCACCGGGCTGGACCTTGGCCAGCATCGCCTCGCCTTCCTGACGGATCAGGCGGGCAACGTCGGCGTTCTTGCCACGGGTGTTCAGCGGGATTTCAACCAGCTCCAGCGACAGCTCGGCGGGGAGGCGCTTGGCGTACTCGTGCCAGCCTTCCTCGACCCACTTCGGCATGCGCGAGCCGACCGCGATCAGACGCAGACGCACGGCGGTTCCTTATTCCCGATCCTTGAGCTTGTCGGTGAAGTAGTCACTGGCGTTTTCCGGGCTGTGGTGCTTGGCATCAGCAGCACGGCTCTGCTCGGCGCCCAGCCACAGACGCTCCAGGTCGTAGAACTGACGGGCAGCGGCGGTCATCATGTGCACGATGACGTCGTTCAGGTCCAGCAGCACCCAGTCGCTGTCGCCCTTGCCTTCTTCGCCCAGCGGCTGCGCGCCCTTGGCCTTGACGGCCTCACGGACCTTTTCCAGCATCGCGTTGATCTGGCGGTTGGAGGTACCGGTGGCAATGATCATGTAGTCGGTGAGGCTGTGCTTGTCGCGCACGTCGATGACCTGGATGTCCTGGGCCTTGACGTCTTCCAGCGCGGCCTTGGTCAGTTCGACCAGTTCTTCGCCATTGATTTTCTGCTTGGTCATATAAAACTCGTTCAACTCGTTGTAATGAGGCGCCCTGCGGCGCCCTCAGTTGGACACACGGTACAGACCGTGCGCCTCGATGTAGGCCAGTACTGCGTCCGGCACCAGGAACCGAACCGACTTGCCGCTGGCCAGCAGCTGCCGGATCTGTGTGGCGGACACCGCAAGCGGCGTCTGCCAGACGAACGAAATGTTCCCCGCCGGGCCGGACATGGCGGTGGGATCGCTCTGCGAGCGCGCAGCCAGAAGGTTGCGCAGCTCGTCGGGGGGTTCGACATCGGCATCCGGGCGCTGCAGCACCAGGATGTGACAATGTTGCAGCAGCTCTTCCCAGCGGTGCCAGCCCGGGAGACCACAGAAGGCATCCCAGCCCAGCACCAGGTAGAGCTGGTCGTGCGTGTTCAGTTCGCTGCGGATCGACTCCAGGGTGTCGATGGTGTACGACGGTTTGTCGCGCGCCAGCTCCCGGGCATCCACGCTCAAGCCCTCGACCCCTTGTACCGCGCTACGCACCATGGCCAGCCGGTCGGTGGCGGCCACCTGCGGGGTGTCGCGGTGCGGCGGTCGGGCGTTGGGCAGCAGGCGCAACTCGTCCAACCCCATGAACTCGGCCACTTCCAGCGCGCTGCGCAGGTGGCCGATGTGCACCGGGTCGAATGTGCCGCCAAGAATGCCGATACGCCGGACTGCCGGGGCCTTGCTCAACTCAGCAGGACCCGCGCAACTGACCGTCGCCGATCACCACGTACTTCTCGCAAGTCAGCCCTTCCAGGCCGACCGGACCGCGGGCGTGCAGCTTATCGGTGGAAATCCCGATCTCCGCACCCAGGCCATACTCGAAGCCATCGGCAAAGCAGGTCGGGGTGTTGAACATGACCGACGCCGAATCGACCTCGGCCATGAAGCGCCGCGCGTTACCCTGGTGCTCGGTGGCGATCGAGTCGGTGTGGTGCGAGCCATAGTGATTGATGTGCTCGATGGCCGGATCCAGGCCATCGACGATGCGGATCGACAGGATCGCATCCAGGTACTCGGTGTGCCAGTCGTCCTCAGTGGCCGGCTTGGCGGCGATGATCGCCCGGGTGCGCTCGCAGCCACGCAGCTCGACACCCTTCTCTTCGAAGCGGCGGGCCATGTCCGGCAGGAACGCCTGGGCCACGCTGGCGTCGACCAGCAGCGTCTCCATGGCGCCACAGATGCCATAGCGGTAGGTCTTGGCGTTGAAGGCGATGCGCGCGGCCTTTTCCAGGTCGGCGTGGGCATCGACATAAACGTGACAGATGCCGTCCAGGTGCTTGATCACCGGCACGCGCGCATCGCGGCTGATACGTTCGATCAGGCCACGGCCACCACGCGGGACGATGACATCGACGAACTCCGGCATGCTGATCAGCGCACCGACGGCTTCGCGGTCGGTGGTTTCGACCACCTGTACCACGGCTGATGGCAGGCCGGCTTCGGCCAGGCCGCGCTGGATGCAGGTGGCGATGGCGCGATTGGAGTGGATGGCTTCCGAGCCGCCACGCAGGATGGTCGCATTGCCGGACTTCAGGCACAGGCTGGCAGCGTCGATGGTCACGTTCGGGCGAGACTCGTAGATGATGCCGATCACACCGAGCGGTACGCGCATCTTGCCAACCTGGATGCCCGACGGACGGTAGCTCATGTCGCGGATCGCACCGACCGGGTCCGGCAGCGCAGCCACCTGGCGCAGGCCGGTAATCATGCCATCGATGCGCGCCGGGGTGAGGGCCAGACGGTCCAGCAGTGCTGGCTCCAGGCCATTGGCACGGCCTGCGGCGAGGTCCTGTTCGTTGGCTGCGGTCAGCTCGGCGCGGGCAGCGTCGAGCGCGTCGGCAGCGGCCTGCAGGGCGCGATTCTTCTGCGCAGTGCTGGCGCGGCCGATCACCCGCGAGGCCTCACGGGCGGCGCGACCCAGGCGGGTCATGTAGTCAAGAACGGACTCGGTCATGGGTTCGGTGTCTTGGCGAAGGGGAAATCGGCTGATTATAACTGCCGCGCTCGGGTACGCCCAGCGGCGGGTGGCGGATGGTAGAAGATGGCAGCGGAAATATGTAGGAAAGATGTAACTGAGGGTATCGGAATTGACCCACTTCGGCGTCGACCTTTTCGCGGGCAAGCCCGCTCCTACCGGGAGTGGCGTAGCCTGGGGCGACGCGGACTAAACCCTGGGAAGATCAACCTGGTTACAACCTGGTTCAGCCTCGATTAAGCCTTTCATTGCTATCATCCCCGCCTTCGCCACCACGAACCGCCAACATGCCCGTCCCCTGCCCGGCCCGCGCCCTGCCCGACCGCTTTTTCGACCGCGATGCCCAGACCCTCGCCCGCGAGTTGCTCGGCAAGGTCATCCGCCACCGCCACGGCGATCTGTGGCTGGCCGCCCGCATCATCGAGACCGAAGCCTACTACCTCACCGACAAGGGCAGCCACGCCTCGCTCGGCTATACGGAAAAGCGCAAGGCGCTGTTCCTCGACGGCGGGCACATCTACATGTACTACGCCCGCGGCGGCGACTCGTTGAACTTCAGCGCCCACGGGCCGGGCAACGCGGTGTTGATCAAGTCGGCCTACCCCTGGGTCGACGCCCTCTCCGATGACAACAGCCTGGCGCAGATGCAGTTGAACAACCCGGACGCCAACGGCAACCTGCGCCCGGCAGAGCGCCTGTGCGCCGGCCAGACCCTGCTGTGCCGCGCCCTGGGCCTGAAGGTGCCGGACTGGGACGCCCGCCGTTTCGACCCGCAGGGGCTCTATGTCGAAGATTGCGCAATCAATGTGCCACGCGTGATCCAGACCACCCGCCTGGGCATCCCCCACGGCCGCGACGAGCACCTGCCGTACCGCTTCGTGGACGCCGAATTCGCCCGTTTCTGCACCCGGAACCCGCTACGCCGGGGCCAGGTCGAAGGACGGGATTTCTTCATTCTGGAACAAGGAAACTGACACCATGAGCCAATGGCTCGACAGCCTGACCGGCTGGCTCAGCGCCAACCCGCAGTGGCTTGGCCTGGCCATCTTCCTGATCGCCTGCATCGAGTGCCTGGCCATCGCCGGCATCATCGTGCCCGGCACGGTGCTGCTGTTCGCTGTAGCGGTGCTGGCCGGCAGCGGCACCTTCAGCCTGGGCGAGACGCTGCTGCTGGGCTTTCTCGGCGGCATGCTCGGTGACGCCATGTCGTACGCCATCGGCAAGTACTTCCACCAGAACATCCGGCGCCTGCCGCTGCTGCGCCACCACCCCGAATGGATCGGCAGCGCCGAAACCTACTTCCAGCGCTACGGTATCGCCAGCCTGCTGATAGGCCGCTTCATCGGCCCGCTGCGGCCGATGCTGCCGATGGTTGCTGGCATGTTCGACATGCCATTGCCGCGCTTCATCGCCGTCAGCCTGGTGGCCGGTGCTGGCTGGTCGGTGGCCTACCTGCTGCCTGGTTGGGCCACCGGTGCCGCCATGCGCCTGCCGCTGCCGGAAGGCTTCTGGCTGGATGCGGGGATCGTCGCCGGTGGCTTGGCGGTGCTGGTGGCCCTGAGCTTCAACGCCAGCATCCGCGACCAGCGCCACGGCACCCGCCTGATCGCCGGCCTGAGCCTGGTAGCACTGGCGGGCGTATTTCTCGGCTGGCCCTACTTGCACGAGTTCGACCAGGGCGTGATGACCCTCGTCCAGGAGCATCGCAGCAAGGCGTTCGACAGCGCCGTGGTCATCGTCACCCGCCTGGGCGACTTCAAGACCCAGTTCTTCCTCGGCGGCCTGCTGACCGGCCTCCTGCTCCTGGCGCGGCAATGGCGCCATGCACTGTTCGCCGGGGGCGCACTGATCGGCACCGCGCTGTGCAACGGCTCGCTGAAATGGCTGTTCGCCCGGGCGCGCCCGGAAGTACTGGCCGATCCACTGACCAGCTACAGCATGCCCAGCGGGCATAGCTCGGCATCCTTTGCGTTCTTCCTGGTACTGGCGGTGCTGGCCGGTCGCGGCCAGCCGCCGCGCATGCGCCTGACCTGGGTGCTGCTGGGGGTGCTGCCAGCGCTGTCGATCGCGCTGTCACGGGTGTACCTGGGTGTGCACTGGCCCACCGACATCCTGGCCGGGGCCTTGCTGGCGTGCTGCGTGTGTGCGGCCAGTCTGACGCTGGTGCAGTATCGCGAGCCACTGAGGGCAATGCCGCAGAAGGTGTGGTGGCTGATCTTGCCGGCGTGTATCGCGCTGCTGGCGTTCTTCGCCATGCACTCGTTGCCCAAGGCATTGCTGCGCTATCAGTATTGAAGTGATGCGCGGGTTGCCGGCCCTGACGCTGGCAACCCGCAACTTCAGGCGAACAACTCGCCCTGAATCCGCTCCAGCAGCGCCTGGATCGCCTCCAGCCGCTGCGCCGGCGAGTCGATCGCCAGCAGATCGATCTTGTCTTCTTCCATGAACGGCAGCAGGTACGCCAGTTGGTTGGCCAGCGACTGGCGCCCGTCCACCTCGCGCGGCATGTCCAGCGCCTCGACCATCGGGTGCTCGCCCAGCGCGACCAGCAGCGCCAGCAGGTCATCATCCTGCTCGCCCAGCGGGCTGTCGCTCAGCTCGGCCAGCCACTGCACCTCGCCGACCATCAACTGATCCTTGAGCACATCGGTCTGCTCCACCCTGAAGCGCCGCACACCTTCGACGCGAATGCCCAGCAGGCCGTTGCCCTGCTGCACGAAGTCGCGGATCAACGCCTCGCAGCCGAACGCAGCGATGCCAGCCGGCGCCTTGCCCACCTGCTCGCCTTCGAGAATGCACACCACCCCGAAACCTTCGCCCTGCTTCATGCAGCGGCCGATCATGTCCAGGTAACGCGCCTCGAAGATCTGCAAGTCCAGCAGGCAGCCGGGGAACAGCACGGTATTGAGGGGGAACAGCGGTAACGTCATCTCGACTCCTCAAGCCACCAGACTGACTGCCAGCGGCAGGAACACCGCCGTGGCCACGCCCATCAGGCTCATCGCCAGTGCGGCAAAAGCGCCGCATTCATCACTTTCCTGCAAGGCCGCCGAGGTGCCCACCGCGTGTGCGGTGACGCCCAGGGCCATACCCCGCGCCTCGGGGCTGAGCACACCACAGCGCGTCAGCAGGGCCGGACCGAAGATGGCGCCGATCACCCCGGTGATCAGCACGAATACCGCCGCCAATGCCGCTACGCCACCGATCTGCTCGGCCACCAGCATGGCGATGGGCGAGGTCACCGACTTGGGCGCCATGGTCATCAGGATCATGTGTTCGGCGCCGAACCACCAGCCCAGCGTCACGCAGGCCAAGGTGGCGAACACTCCCCCGATTACCAGCGTAGTAAAGATCGGCCAGAACAGTTGGCGGATACGCCGCAGGTTGAGATAGAGCGGGACCGCCAGGGCCACAGTGGCCGGTCCGAGGAGAATATTGAGGATTTCGGTGCTGCGCTTGTACTCGCTGTAGTCGATGCCACACGCCAGCAGCACACCGATCAGGACCAGCATCGACACCAACACCGGTTGCAGGAAGATCCAACGGGTGCGCTCGTAGCCGGCAAGTACCAGTTGGTAAACCCCAAGCGTGATACCGATCCCGAACAACGGGTGGTGAATGACGGCTTGCAATGCACCCTGCCAGTCGAGGCTCATGGCTGTTCCTCGTGCTTGCCGTGGCGATGGATCAGCTTCTGCATCAGTACGCCGACGAACACCAGGGTGACCAGGCAGGAGATCACCAGCGCACCGGCAATAGCCCAGAAGTCGGCGGCGATGTCGCGGGCATAGACCATCACGCCGACGGCTGGCGGCACCAGCAGCAACGGCAGGTAACGCAGCAGGCTGCTGGCGGCCTCGTTGAGCGGTTTGCCAACTTCGCCGCGGATCATCAGGCAGGCCAGCAGCAACAGCAAGCCGATGATCGGGCCCGGCAACATGGGCAGTACCAGGTGATTGATCGCCGTGCCCAGCAACTGGAACATCACCAGCCAGGTCAATCCACGCAACAGCATAAGCATCTCCTTGGGGCATCGGGCGCCATTATAAGCACGCGTCCTGCCTGTATAAGGCGATATTCGCCGAAAAGGGAAGAACTTGACCGCAACGGTGCGCCGTGGTGATCTTGTACCTTCGTACCAAAAGACAACCTGGAGAGTCGCGATGCCCTATGTACCTGTTGCAGAGCTTTCGCAGTACGTTGGAAAGGAACTGGGACGTTCCGAATGGCTGAAGATCGATCAGCAGCGCATCAACCTGTTCGCCGAGGCCACCGGCGATTTCCAGTTCATCCATGTCGATCAGGAGAAAGCCGCCAAGACCCCCTTCGGCTCCACCATCGCCCACGGCTTCCTCAGCCTGTCGCTGATTCCCAAGCTGATGGAAGACATCCTCGTGCTGCCCGAGGGCTTGAAGATGGTGGTCAACTACGGGCTGGACAGCGTGCGCTTCATCCAGCCGGTGAAAGTCGACAGCCGCGTGCGCCTGAAGGTGGACCTCACCGACGCCACCGAGAAGAAGCCCGGCCAGTGGCTGCTCAAGGCCACCGTGACCCTCGAGATCGAAGGCCAGGAAAAACCGGCCTACATCGCCGAGCCACTGTCGCTCTGCTTCGTCTGAGGCAGCACCGGGGCCGTTCGGCGGCCCCGGCCACGGCTGTCTCACGCTCCGATT
Source organism: Pseudomonas wayambapalatensis (assembly GCA_014268975.2). Taxonomy (GTDB): domain Bacteria; phylum Pseudomonadota; class Gammaproteobacteria; order Pseudomonadales; family Pseudomonadaceae; genus Aquipseudomonas; species Aquipseudomonas wayambapalatensis. The sequence goes on from CP077096.1 coordinate 5,126,514, forward strand.
CTGCGGCATACTCGGCGCACCTTTGTGCCCGGATTACGCCATGCGCCCGCTGCTGCCCCTGACCCTGATCCTGCTGCTCGCTGCCTGCGGCGAAGGCGAACCGCTGTCGCCGCCGGACGCGCGCCTGCCCGACGGCGGGCGCTACCGGGGCGAAGTGGTCAATGGCCTGCTGCAGGGCGAAGGCCGCATCGACTACCCCAACGGCAGTTGGTATGCGGGCACGTTCAAGGACGGTCAGTGGCACGGCCAGGGCGAGTGGCACGGCAGCAACGGCGAGGTCTATCGCGGCCAATTCGTCGCTGGGCTGTTCGAAGGCCTGGGCGACCTGACCACCCCCGGCAGCCACTACGCCGGCACCTTCAAGCATGGCCGGCGCGACGGCGAAGGCACCCTCAAGCAGCACGACCAGACCTACCGCGGCCAGTTCAAGGACGACCAGTACGACGGCGCCGGTCAGCTCGAGCTGGCTGACGGCAGCCGCTACCAAGGCCTGTTCGCCAAGGGCAAGCCCAATGGCGCCGGAGTGCGCAGCGATGCCAGCGGCAACCAGTTCAGCGGCCATTTCATCGACGGCCAGCTCGAAGGTGCCGGCACCTACGACAGCGTCGAAGGCGAGCAGTACATCGGTGAATTCAAGGAAAACCGCCTCGAAGGCCGCGGCCGCTACGAGAACGCCGACGGCGACGTGTGGATCGGCGACTTCAAGGATGGCGCGCTCAGCGGCCAGGGCGAGCTGCTGGGCAGCGATGGCAGCCGCTACAAGGGCGGCTTCCAGGACTGGCGCTTCTCTGGCCAGGGTCATCTGCACCTGGCCGACGGCAGCCAGTACATTGGCGGTTTCGACAACGATGCCTACCAGGGCAGCGGCCGGCTGATCCAGGCCGATGGCCGTGTCGAGGCCGGCCAGTGGATCAACGGCGTGCGCGTGCGCGACGACAAGGGCACGCTGCTGCCCGACCCGCTGGACCTGGCCCTGCTCAACCAGGGCAAGCTGCTCGACGAGGCCCTGGCCAAGGTGCCACGCTCGGCCCCACCCATCCAGCTGTACAGCCTGGTGCTGGCCGGCGATGGCCAGCAGAGCGTGTTCCTGCGCGAAGCCGACTATGTCAGCAACATGCTCAGAGTGCGCTTCGGCGCCCGTGGCCAGGTGACCCTGGTCAATCACCGCGACCATCTGGCCGACCGGCCAATGGCCACCCGCGAGAACCTCACCCGTGCCGCCCGCACTCTGGCCGAACGCAGCGGCCCGGAAGATATCGTGTTCGTCTACCTGACCAGCCACGGCAGCCATGACCACCAACTGGTGCTCGACCAGCCGCGCCTGCAACTGGCCGACCTGTCTGCCGACGAACTGGCCAACGCCCTCGCCCCGCTGAAAGATCGCGACAAGGTGATTGTCATCTCCGCCTGCTATTCAGGTGGCTACATCGCCCCGCTCAAGGATGATCGCACGCTGATCATGACTGCAGCGCGCCCTGACCGGGTCTCGTTCGGCTGCTCCGAAGAAGCCGACTTCACCTATTTCGGCGATGCCCTGTTCGCCCAGGCACTGAATCAGACCGACGATCTGAAACAAGCGTTTGAACTGGCGCGCAACAGCGTTGCCGAACGGGAACGAAGGGAAGGTTTCGAAGCCTCCGAGCCGCAGATCTGGGCACCACCGCAGGTGCTCGCGCACTGGCAGCGCCTGCGCCGGCAACAAGCCGAGGAGGCCTTGAAAAACAAGGCCCAGCCAGCCGCGCCGGAGCAGGCAAAAAAGCCTGGAACCCGCTAAGCTGAGCTGTAACAAGGGAGAGACATCATGTACTTGACGCCTCAGCATGTCCTGCTTGCCGGAGCCACGGGTCTTACGGGTGAACACCTGCTCGACCGCCTGCTCAACGAACCCACCATCAGCCGTGTGCTGGCGCCTACCCGCAGGCCGCTGGCCAAGCATCCGCACCTGGAAAACCCAGTGGGTGACCCGGCGATGTTTCTCCCGCAACTGGCCGGGCGCGTCGATATCGCCTTCTGCTGCCTGGGCACCACGCTCAAGCAGGCCGGTTCGGAAACCGCCTTCCGTGCAGTGGACCTGGACATGGTCGTGGCCTTCAGCAAGCGCGCCCGCGAGATGGGCGCACGCCATCTGCTGGTGATCAGCGCGCTCGGTGCAGACCCCAAATCATCGATCTTCTACAACCGGGTCAAGGGCGAGATGGAAGAGGCGCTCAAGGCTCAGGACTGGCCGCAACTGACCATCGTGCGACCATCGCTGCTGCTGGGTGAGCGGCTCGAGCCACGGCTGGCCGAGCAACTGGCCGGGCCTTTCGCAAGGCTGATTCCCGGGAAGTACCGCGGCATCGAGGCCTGCACCCTGGCCCGGGCACTGTGGCGGCTGGCGTTGGAGGAAGAGGACGGAATTCGGGTGGTCGAGTCCGACGAGTTGCGCAAGCTGGGCAAGAAATAGCAATACCTTCAGAGGCCTCTTCGCGGGTAAACCCGCTCCCACCAGGACCGCACAGAATTCAAAGACGGTGCGGTCCCTGTGGGAGCGGGTTTACCCGCGAAAGGGCCGTTACAGGCCGCCGCGGGCGTTGAACCCCACCCCGACCGCCGTCAGCAACGACAGCGGCAACAGTACAGTATCCAGCAACATGCTCCCAGGCAGATCCAACCGTGGATATGCCGGCGCATCCGCGCCGAAATGATCCCGCGGGCAGCACCCACCATTGATCACATACAGGTCCAGGCGAGTGCCGGCATACACCACCGGCGCCCCAGGCTGGTTGGCGTCCAGCGTTCGTACTGTCGCGCAACCACCCAGGCTGCCCAGCAGCAGCAAGCCTGCCAGCGCGCGCTTCAATCATCGACCCCGTAATGATGCTCGCCCCAGCGCGGCAACATGTCCTGGGGTATGTTCAGCAGGTTGAGCACCCGTGCGACAACGAAGTCCACCAGGTCATCGATGGTCTGCGGCTGGTGATAGAAGCCCGGCGCTGCCGGCAGGATCACCGCGCCCATCTGCGAAAGCTTGAGCATGTTCTCCAGGTGAATGGTGGAGAACGGCGCTTCACGCGGCACCAGGATCAGCTGGCGGCGCTCCTTGAGCGTGACGTCCGCTGCCCGTTCGATCAAATTGTTGCAGGCACCGGTGGCGATTGCCGACAGCGTGCCAGTCGAACAGGGCACCACCACCATCGCCGCAGGTGCGCCGGAGCCCGAAGCCACCGGCGACATCCAGTCTTCCTTGCCATACACGCGAATCTGCCCGTCGGCAGCGCCGGTGTATTCGGTCAGAAAGGCCTGCATCGCCTGCGGCTTGGGCGGCAGCACCACGTCGGTTTCGGTGGACATCACCAGCTGCGCAGCCTTGGAGATGAGGAAGTGCACCTCGCGGTCCTCGCGCACCAGGCAATCGAGCAGGCGCAGCCCGTACTGCGCCCCGGAAGCACCGGTCATCGCCAGGGTGATGCGCTCCGGGCCGCTCACTTCAGGGCCTCGGCCAGCTTGCCGTGCAGGCCACCGAAGCCGCCATTGCTCATGATCACCACATGGGTGCCCGGACGTGCCTGGCCCTTGATCCGCTCGATGATCGCCTCGAGGCTGTCGGCCACCACGCTCGGCACCGAGCACTGCGCTGCCGTGGCGGCCAGGTCCCAGCCCAGGTTGGCCGGGGCGTACCAGATCACCTGGTCGGCATCGTTGACACTCTCCGGCAGGCCATCACGGTGTGCGCCCAGTTTCATTGAGTTGGAGCGCGGTTCGATCACCGCAATCACCGGCGCCTCGCCCACACGCTTGCGCAGGCCGTCGAGGGTGGTGGCGATGGCGGTCGGGTGGTGGGCGAAATCGTCGTAGATGGTCACACCCTGCACCTCGGCGACCTTCTCCATGCGCCGCTTGACGCTCTTGAACGCGCTGAGGCCGTCGATGCCCATGGCCGGCACAACGCCGACATGGCGCGCCGCCGCGAGCGTGGCCAGGGCATTGGCGACGTTGTGCTGACCGGTCAGGGCCCAGTCCACCACGCCCTGCACCTCACCGTCGAACAGCACTTCGAAGCGCGAACCGTCCGGACTGAGCAGGCGCGCCTGCCACTGGCCACCTTCGCCGGTGGTTTGCACCGGGGTCCAGCAGCCCATGCCGATGACCCGCTTGAGCGCCTGTTCGGTGGTCGGGTGGATGACCAGGCCTTCGCTAGGAATGGTACGGACCAAATGGTGGAACTGCCGCTCGATGGACGCCAGATCCGGGAAGATATCCGCATGATCGAACTCAAGATTATTGAGGATCGCGGTGCGCGGATGGTAATGCACGAACTTCGAACGTTTATCGAAGAAGGCGCTGTCGTATTCGTCGGCCTCGACCACGAAGAACGGCGTGCCGCCCAGGCGCGCCGAGACCGAGAAGTTCTGCGGCACGCCGCCGATCAGGAAGCCCGGGCTCATGCCCGCATGCTCCAGCACCCAGGCCAGCATGCTGCTGGTGGTGGTCTTGCCATGGGTGCCGGCCACTGCCAGCACCCAGCGGCCCTGCAGCACATGGTCGGCCAGCCACTGCGGGCCGGAGACATAGGGCAGGCCCTTGTTCAGCACGTATTCCACGGCAGGGTTGCCACGCGACATGGCGTTGCCGATGACCACAAGGTCAGGAGCCGGCTCCAGCTGGGCCGGATCGTAGCCTTGGGTGAGCTCGATGCCCTGAGCCTCGAGCTGAGTGCTCATCGGCGGATAGACGTTGGCGTCGGAACCGGTGACGCGATGGCCGAGCTCCTTGGCGAGCACCGCCAGCGAACCCATGAAAGTGCCGCAAATACCGAGAATGTGAATGTGCATGGTCGACCTCGCAAAACATCGAGGCAGGGTAGCCCAGGGCGAGGGAAATCGCACCCGCTGTTTCGCTCAACCGGCCCTGGCGATACCGTGTTTGCGCAGTTTTCGATACAAGGTATTGCGGCTGATGCCCAGGTGTTCGGCGACACGGGTCATGTGCCAGTGTTTTGCCTCCAGCACGTCCAGCAGCGCCTGGCGTTCTGCACCCTGCAATACATCGACGCCCACCGATCTCTCAGGCGTGACACCGGACCTGTGGGAGCGGGCTTGCCCGCGAAGAGGCCCGACCTGACAAGGCAAGGCGAGGGCGTTGCCCTCGTTCGCGGGCAAGCCCGCTCCCACAGAGCTCGCGCGAGTCCTGACAATAGAGGGAAGGTCCGGGAACCGGATCAGGGAGCCCTCGCACAAGGCGACTAGCGTGCGCAGCATATTGCGCATCTGTCGCACGTTCCCCGGCCAGGCGAAGTCCAGCAGCGCCTGGCGCGCCTCGGGAGCCAACTGCACCACCTGCCCTTGCCCCTCCTGGCGCAACAGGAAGTCCAGCAACGCCCCCCTGTCACTGCGCTCGCGCACCGCCGGCAGCGCCACCTCCATGCCATTGAGCCGGTAGTACAGGTCCTCACGGAAACTGCCCTGCTCCACCCGCTCCAGCAAGTCGCGGTGCGTGGCACTGACGATACGCACATCCACCGCCTGCGGCTCACCGCCAATCGGCACCACCTGGCGCTCTTCCAGCACCCGCAGCAGGCGGGTCTGCAAAGCCAGCGGCATGTCGCCGATCTCGTCCAGCAACAAGGTACCGCCATCGGCTTGCAGCAGCTTGCCACGCATCCCTTCCTTGCGCGCCCCGGTGAAGCTGCCACCGCGATAGCCGAACAGCTCGCTCTCGATCAGGCTCTCGGGGATCGACGCACAGTTCACCGCCACGAACGGCTTGCCACGGCGCTGGCTGGCCTGATGCACGGCCAGGGCGAAGGCCTCTTTACCGCAGCCGGTTTCGCCGCGCAGCAGCAGCGGCACATCGCGTTCGAACACGCGCACGGCACGCTGGAAATCGTGTTGCAAGGCCGGGTCCAGCAAGCAGATGCCAGGCTGCGCAGCGGGAATGCCCCGGGGCAGGCTGGCCGGTACGGTCCATTGCGGCGCCCTCGCCTGCCCGCGCAGGCTGGCAAACACCTGGCGGCCATCGCGGGTGCGCAACGGCCAGACCGTACTGCCGACTGGCGTGGCACGGCTGAATAGCTCGTCATGACTGCAGGCGAAGAACATCTCCAGCGGCTTGCCCAGCACACCGCCACGAATGGTGCTCAACAGGTTCAGGGCACTCTGGTTGGCGGCGCAGATGCGGCCATCGCCATCGAACGCCAGCAACCCTTCGCTGAACTGACCGACCGACTCGGCTTGCACATGAAAGCGCAGCAACCATTGCTGCTCGAAATGACGCAGGAAATAACAGCTCTCGATCATCTTCGCCGAGAGGTTGACCAGCGCCATGGTGTGAAACTGGCTCTGGCGCGACACGTCCGGCCGCGCCGAGGACACATCGAGCACTGCCAGCAGCTCGCCGTGCGGGTCGAACACCGGGCTCGCCGAGCAGGTCAGGCCGGTGTGCCGACCACGAAAATGCTCGTCCTGGTGAATGGTCAGGGCCTGACGTTCGACCAGGCACGTACCGATGCCATTGGTACCCTCGCGGGCCTCGCTCCAGTCCGCGCCCAGCCACAGCCCGGCACGCTCGAAGCTGCGCCGCTCGGTGGGCGAGGTGACACAATTGAGGATCACGCCGCGGGCATCGGTGAGCAACACCGCATGGCCGGCGCCGGACAGCTGCTGGTGCAGGCTGTTCATTTCATGGTCAGCGATCTTCAGCACCTGGCGCAGGCGCTCGCGACTCTCCAGCAGACGACCGTGCTCGAGCACTACCGGTGCCTCGAGCACAGACGGGTCAAGGTGATAGTCGTCCAGGCAGCGCAGCCAGGAGCGTGCAATGGAAGGGTCGCTGCCAGCTTCGCCACGGGCAACGGTATGCACTTGCTGGGCATGGCGGCTGAATGCGTTGCTCTGCATTTGTTGTTGTTCTCCGCAGATAGAGATTTCAGCCAGCATCCTCCTCAGCGACCGCCCGGTCAAGCACGTACCGCAAACAGTACAAAGTGTCACCCTGGCCGTGCCAGCACTGGCACACACGCCCAGCGAAGCCGCCCTGCGCGTGACCCAAGTCATTGATTTGGCTAGGGCCCACCACGCTGGCCCGACCTTTGCTCTACGCTTTTCAACTCCCCAACAAACACAATAGCCAGGAGACACACCATGCGTTACGCACATCCCGGTACCGAGGGCGCCAAGGTCTCGTTCAAGAGCCGCTACGGCAACTACATCGGCGGCGAGTTCGTAGCTCCGGTCAAAGGGCAATACTTCGAGAACACCTCGCCGGTGAATGGCAAGCTGATCGCCGAATTCCCCCGCTCCACTGCCGAAGACATCGACAAGGCCCTGGATGCCGCCCACGCCGCCGCCGACGCCTGGGGCCGCACCAGCGTGCAGGACCGCTCCAACGTCCTGCTGAAGATCGCCGACCGCATCGAGCAGAACCTCGAAGTGCTGGCCATCACCGAAACCTGGGACAACGGCAAGCCGATCCGCGAGACCCTCAACGCCGACATCCCGCTGGCGGTCGACCACTTCCGCTATTTCGCCGGCTGCATCCGCGCCCAGGAAGGCGGCGCCGCCGAAATCAACGAAAACACGGTCGCCTACCACATCCACGAACCGCTGGGCGTGGTCGGCCAGATCATCCCTTGGAACTTCCCGCTGCTGATGGCCGCCTGGAAACTCGCACCGGCCCTGGCCGCCGGCAACTGCGTGGTGCTCAAGCCCGCCGAGCAGACCCCGCTGGGCATCACCGTACTGCTCGAGCTGATCGGCGACCTGCTGCCCAAGGGCGTGCTCAACGTGGTCCAGGGCTACGGCCGCGAGGCCGGTGAAGCGCTGGCCACCAGCAAGCGCATCGCCAAGATCGCCTTCACAGGCTCCACCCCGGTGGGCTCGCACATCATGAAGTGCGCCGCCGAGAACATCATCCCATCCACCGTGGAACTGGGCGGCAAGTCGCCGAACGTCTACTTCGAAGACATCATGCAGGCCGAGCCGACCTTCATCGAGAAAGCGGCCGAAGGCATGGTGCTGGCCTTCTTCAACCAGGGCGAGGTGTGCACCTGCCCGTCCCGCGCCCTGGTGCAGGAATCGATCTACCCGCAGTTCATGGAAGTGGTGATGAAGAAGGTGCTGCAGATCAAGCGCGGCGACCCGCTGGACACCGACACCATGGTCGGCGCGCAGGCCTCGCAGCAGCAGTTCGAGAAGATCCAGTCGTACCTCAAGATTGCCCAGGAAGAAGGCGCCGAGCTGCTGACCGGCGGCAAAGTGGAGCAGCTCGAAGGCTCGCTGGCCACCGGCTATTACATCCAGCCGACCCTGCTCAAGGGCAACAACAAGATGCGTGTGTTCCAGGAGGAAATCTTCGGCCCGGTGGTCAGCGTCACCACCTTCAAGGATGAGGCCGAAGCCCTGGCGATCGCCAACGACACCGAGTTCGGCCTGGGTGCCGGCGTCTGGACCCGCGACATCAACCGCGCCTACCGCATGGGCCGTGGCATCAAGGCCGGTCGCGTGTGGACCAACTGCTACCACCTGTATCCGGCGCATGCCGCGTTCGGTGGCTACAAGAAGTCCGGCGTCGGTCGTGAAACCCACAAGATGATGCTCGACCACTACCAGCAGACCAAGAACCTGCTGGTGAGCTACGACATCAACCCGCTGGGCTTCTTCTAAAACAGTGCGTTGGGGCTGCTGCGCAGCCCATCGCGGGGCAAGCCCGCTCCTACAGAAATTGCGCAATCTGTGTGTAGGAGCGGGCTTGCCCCGCGATGGGCCGCAAAGCGGCCCCAACCGCTCTGGCTCGCTTCCTGCAACACAAATCACCAAGGCCCGGAACCCCTCCGGCCAGCAAAAAAAAACAACAGGTGAAACCATGCCAAGCGATCACTCCGCCGGCACGCCGGCAAGTTCCTCCGTAGATTTCGAGAAAGTCGGCTCCGACTATTTCCAGCAACGTGAACTGAAAAAAGGCGCCGCAGGCTGGGTCCTGCTGGTGGGCCTGGGCGTGGCCTACGTGATTTCCGGCGACTACGCCGGCTGGAACTTCGGCCTCGCCCAAGGCGGCTGGGGCGGCATGTTCCTGGCCACGCTGCTGATGGCCACCATGTACCTGTGCATGTGCTTCTCGCTGGCCGAGCTGTCCTCGATGATCCCCACCGCGGGCGGCGGCTACGGCTTCGCGCGCAGCGCGTTCGGGCCCTGGGGCGGCTTTCTCACCGGCACGGCGATCCTCATCGAATACGCCATCGCCCCTGCCGCCATCGCCGTGTTCATCGGCGCCTACTGCCAATCGCTGTTCGGCATCGGCGGCTGGATGATCTACCTGGCGTTCTACATCGTCTTCATCGGCATCCACATCTTCGGCGTCGGCGAGGCGCTGAAGCTGATGTTCATCATCACCGCCATCGCTGCGATTGCACTGGCGGTGTTCCTGATCGGCATGGTGCCCCATTTTGATGCAGCCAACCTGTTCGACATCGCCAAGACCGACGCCGTCGGCGCCAGCAGCTTCCTGCCATTTGGCTATGTCGGCATCTGGGCGGCAATCCCCTATGCGATCTGGTTCTTCCTCGCCGTCGAAGGCGTGCCCCTGGCCGCCGAAGAGACCAAGAACCCCAAGCGCGACCTGCCCCGCGGCCTGATCGGCGCGATGCTGGTGCTGCTGGCCTTCGCCCTGCTGATCCTGGTGGTCGGCCCCGGCGGCGCCGGCTCCGAAGCGCTCAAGGCTTCGGGCAACCCGCTGGTCGAGGCGCTGTCGAAGGCGTACGGCGGCTCGACCTGGATGGGCGGCTTCGTCAACCTGGTGGGTCTGGCCGGGCTGATCGCCAGCTTCTTCTCGATCATCTACGCCTATTCGCGGCAGATTTTCGCACTTTCACGCGCGGGCTACCTGCCGCGCAAGCTCTCGGAAACCAACAAGAGCAAGGCGCCGGTACTGGCCCTGGTGATCCCCGGCATCATCGGTTTTGCCCTGTCGCTGACTGGCCAGGGTGACCTGCTGATCCTGGTCGCGGTGTTCGGTGCCACCCTGTCCTACGTGCTGATGATGGCCGCGCACATCACCCTGCGCATCCGCCGACCGAAGATGGAGCGCCCGTACCGCACGCCCGGCGGCATCTTCACTTCGGGCGTGGCGCTGGTGCTGGCCTGCATCGCCGTGGTCGCCGGCTTCCTGGTCGACCCACGCGTGGTGATTGGCGCTGCCGTGATCTATGCGGTATTAATTGCCTACTTTGCTTTCTACAGTCGCCACCATCTGGTGGCCGGGACGCCGGAAGAGGAATTCGCCGCGATCCAGAAGGCCGAAGAGGCCTTGCACTGATCGCCGACTTACGCCGCAGGCCAGCCCTGCGGCGCCCTGGAGATTCTGTATGGCAAGTTTCGTACACACGGTAGGCAATCTGGTCTACCGCTTCGACAGCCTCAAGGAAGTCATGGCCAAGGCCAGCCCGGCGCGCTCGGGCGACTTCCTGGCCGGTGTTGCCGCCAGCAACGACGGTGAGCGGGTCGCCGCACAAATGGCCCTGGCCAGCATCCCGCTCAGTCACTTTCTCAACGAAGCGCTGATCCCCTACGAACAGGACGAGATCACCCGGCTGATCATCGACACCCATGACGCCGCCGCCTTCGCCCCGGTCAGCCACCTCACCGTCGGCGGCCTGCGTGACTGGCTGCTCAGCGAGGCGGCCGACGAAGCCAGCCTGCGCGCCCTGGCCCCCGGCCTGACGCCGGAAATGGCCGCCGCCGTATCCAAGATCATGCGTGTCCAGGACCTGGTGCTGGTGGCGCAGAAGATCCGCGTGGTCACAACCTTTCGCGGCACCATGGGCCTGCGCGGGCGGCTGTCGACCCGCCTGCAGCCCAACCACCCCACCGACGAGCCGGCTGGCATCGCCGCCAGCATCCTCGACGGCCTGCTGTACGGCAACGGCGACGCCATGATCGGCATCAACCCGGCCACCGACAGCATCGCCTCGATCTGCGCCCTGCTGGAAATGCTCGATGCGATCATCCAGCGCTACGACATTCCCACCCAGGCCTGCGTGCTCACCCACGTCACCACCTCGATCGAGGCGATCAACCGAGGCGTGCCGCTGGACCTGGTGTTCCAGTCCATCGCCGGCACCGAGGCCGCCAACGCCGGCTTCGGCATCAACCTCAACGTGCTTCAGGAAGGCTACGAGGCCGGGCTGTCGCTCAAGCGCGGCACCCTCGGGCAGAACCTCATGTACTTCGAGACCGGCCAGGGCAGCGCGCTGTCGGCCAACGCCCACCACGGCGTCGATCAACAGACCTGCGAGACCCGCGCCTACGCCGTGGCTCGGCATTTCAAGCCATTCCTGGTCAATACCGTGGTCGGTTTCATCGGCCCGGAGTACCTGTACAACGGCAAGCAGATCATCCGCGCCGGCCTGGAAGACCACTTCTGCGGCAAGCTGCTCGGCGTGCCGATGGGCTGCGACATCTGCTACACCAACCACGCCGAAGCCGACCAGGACGACATGGACACCCTGCTGACCCTGCTCGGTGTCGCCGGGATCAACTTCATCATGGGCATCCCTGGCTCCGACGACATCATGCTCAACTACCAGACCACCTCGTTCCACGACGCGCTTTACGCGCGCCAGACCCTCGGCCTGAAACCCGGCCCGGAATTCGAAGCCTGGCTGGAACGCACCGGCATCTTCACCCAGGCCGACGGCCGGGTGCGCTTCGGCGACAACCTGCCTCCGGCCTTCCGCCACGCGCTGGCGCAGCTCGCATAGGGATGAGCATGGACCGACATACCCCCACACATGACAATCCCTGGCTGGCCCTGCGCAACCTGACGCCCGCGCGCATTGCCCTGGGCCGTACCGGCACAAGCCTGCCGACCGGGGCGCAACTGGACTTCCAGTTCGCCCACGCCCAGGCCCGCGATGCGGTACACCTGCCCTTCGACCATGCCGGCCTGCGCCAGCAACTGAGCGACCGTGGCCGTGACAGTCTTTTGCTGCACAGCGCCGCTGCCGATCGTCACCAGTACCTGCAGCGTCCCGATCTGGGACGTCGTCTGAGCGACGACTCGGCGCTGAAACTGCGCGAACACGCCCAGGCCAACCCGGGCGGCGTCGATCTGGCAATCGTGGTGGCCGACGGCCTCTCGGCATTGGCCGTGCATCGCCACACCTTGCCGTTGCTGAGTCGCTTCGAGGAACAGGCCGCCGCCGATGGCTGGAGCAGCGCCCCGGTGATCCTGGTGGAGCAGGGACGGGTCGCGGTGGCCGACGAGGTCGGCGAGCTGCTCGGTGCGCGGATGACCGTGATGCTGATCGGCGAACGCCCCGGCCTGAGCTCGCCCGACAGCCTGGGCCTGTACTTCACCTACGCCCCGAAAGTGGGCCTGACCGACGCCTACCGCAACTGCATCTCGAACGTACGCCTGGAAGGCCTGAGCTACGGCATGGCCGCGCATCGCCTGCTGTACCTGATGCGCGAGGCCTGTCGCCGGCAGCTTTCAGGGGTGAACCTGAAGGATGAAGCCGAGGTCCACAGTATCGACAGCGAAAATTCCTCCAACAAATGCGGAAACTTCCTGCTCGGTGAAGGGTAAAAAACATGTAACCCAAGGCGGATTGCGCTTCTAGGCTGCCTTGGGGCAGCATGCCGGTACGAGGCAGCTTGCATCCCCCCGTTCCCACATGGACTCTGAGGCCTGCTCATGCGCATCATCAAGGCAACCCTGGAACACCTCGACCTGCTCACCCCGCTGTTCGTCACCTATCGCGAGTTCTACGGGCAACTGCCCTACCCCGATACCTCGCGCACCTTCCTCGAGAAGCGCCTGAAACGCGGCGAGTCGGTGATCTACCTGGCCCTGCCGGATGACGACGACCACAAGCTGCTGGGCTTCTGCCAGCTCTACCCGAGCTTCTCGTCGCTGTCGCTCAAGCGCGTGTGGATCCTCAACGACATCTACGTCGCCGAGGATTCCCGGCGCATGCTGGTGGCCGACCATCTGATGCGCGAAGCCAAGAAGATGGCGAAGGAAACCAACGCCGTACGCATGCGCGTGTCCACCAGCAGCAACAACGAGGTGGCGATGAAAACCTACGAGTCCATGGGCTTTCGCAAGGATACCGAGTTCGAGAACTACGTCCTGCCGATCAGCCAGGATTGACCAGCCGGGCTTCTGGCCTGTGGGGACGGCACCTGCCGTCCCGTAACCCGCCGCTACAAACTCCCCGGGCATCTTCCCGACTTCGCCGTATAATGCCCCATTCGTCATGTGTGAAAAGTTACCTATCCACCGGTGAACATGCCCACGCAAAATGACGTCGTCCGTCATCGCGCGCCCGTGGAAGCGGGTCAAGACAACAGGTGCTGTACATGGAATTCAACCCGCTGGACCTTATCCTGCATCTCGATGCCTACCTCGACCTGCTGGTGACCAACTATGGTCCCTGGATCTACGCCATTCTGTTCGCGGTGATCTTCTGCGAGACCGGCCTGGTGGTCATGCCCTTCCTGCCGGGCGATTCGCTGCTGTTCATCGCCGGCGCCGTGGCCGCGGGCGGTGGCATGGACCCGGTACTGCTCGCCGGCCTGCTGATGATCGCGGCGATCCTGGGCGACAGCACCAACTACGTGATCGGACGCACGGCCGGAGAACGGCTGTTCCGCAACCCGAACTCGAAGATTTTCCGCCGCGACTACCTGCAGCGCACCCACGAATTCTACGAACGCCACGGCGGCAAGACCGTCACCCTGGCGCGCTTCCTGCCGATCCTGCGCACCTTCGCGCCATTCGTCGCCGGCATCGCCCACATGCACTACCCGCGCTTCCTCGGCTTCAGCGTCGCCGGCACCCTGCTGTGGGTCGGCGGCCTGGTCACCCTGGGCTACTTCTTCGGCAACGTGCCCTTCATCAAGCAGCACCTGTCGCTGATGGTCGTGGCCATCATCGTCCTGTCGCTGGTGCCGATGATCCTCGGTTTGCTGCGTGGCCGGCTGGGCCGTACCGCCAAGGCCCACTGACCGTCCATGTGGTCGTTCAGCGCCTGGCGGCGCAAGCGCACCCTGGCGCGCTACCAGGTCGATCAAGCACTGTGGCAGGCGATCCGTGACCGTCTGCCCCTGCTCGACGGCATCAGCGACGAGGAAGACCGCTGGCTGCGCGAGGCCAGCGTGCTGTTTCTCTACGACAAGCACCTCACCACCCTGCCCGGCGTCGAGCTGGACGACGAGCAGCGTCTGTTCCTCGCGGCCCAGGCTCAGCTACCGCTGCTGCACCTGGGCGATCTGAACTGGTACCAGGGCTTTCACGAGATCATTCTCTACCCCGACGACTTCAAGAGCCCGCAGCGCCACCGCGACGCCAGTGGTGTCGAGCACGTGTGGGACGCCGAACACAGCGGCGAGGCCTGGCAGCAGGGCCCGGTGATCATGGCCTGGGCCGGCGTCGAGGCCAGCGGCGGCTGGGAAGCCTACAACCTGGTGATCCACGAGCTGGCGCACAAGCTCGACATGCTCAACGGCGACGCCAATGGCCTGCCGCCCCTGCACCCAGGCATGGACGTCAGTGCCTGGGCCGAGGCCATGCAACAGGCCTACGACGACCTCAACCGCCAGCTCGACGCCAACCCTGACCTGGAAACGGCCATCGACCCCTACGCAGCGGAAAACCCGGCCGAGTTCTTCGCCGTGACCAGTGAATACTTCTTCAGTGCCCCTGACTTGCTGCATGAAAGTTATCCACAGGTGTACCGGCAATTGTCGCTGTTCTACCGCCAGGACCCGCTGGCCCGACTGACACGCCTGCAAGCCGAGCACCCGCAGTACCGCGACGCCTCCGTCTGATCTGCCCGCACATCAGGCCGACCGTGGCATGCGTTGGCGGAATGTGCCTATAATCGCCGCCACTTTTTTGGTCAATCACGGGGGCAAAGCCCAATGAGCTACAGCAAGATTCCTGCGGGCAAGGACCTGCCGAACGACATCTACGTCGCCATCGAGATCCCGGCCAACCACGCGCCGATCAAATACGAGATCGACAAGGACAGCGATACCCTGTTCGTCGACCGTTTCATGGCAACCCCGATGTTCTACCCAGCCAACTACGGCTTCATCCCCAACACCCTGGCCGACGACGGTGATCCGCTGGACGTGCTGGTCGTCACCCCGTACCCGGTCGCCCCAGGCTCGGTGATTCGCGCCCGTCCGGTCGGCGTGCTGAACATGACCGACGACGGCGGCGGCGACGCCAAGGTCATCGCCGTACCGCACGACAAGCTGTCGCAGCTGTACGTCGACGTGAAAGAGTACACCGACCTGCCGGCCCTGCTGATCCAGCAGATCGAGCACTTCTTCGCCAACTACAAGGATCTGGAGAAGGGCAAGTGGGTCAAGATCGAAGGTTGGGAAGGCGCTGACGCCGCCCGCGCCGCGATCACCAAGTCGGTTGCCGCCTACAAGGGCTGATGACCGCCTTGCCATGAAAAAGCCCGGCCATGTGTGCTGGGTTTTTTTATGCCTGTCAGATACAGACACCGTTTTCTTGCGGGGTCTTCAAATGCCTCATCCAGAAATAAGAGAAAAATCCCACATTAGCCTGCAAAAGCGGCCGACAAAAACTCCAGATTCCCACCATCAGCATAAACATCCTGTTTATTTCCTCGCCTCGCGCCACAATCTAGACTCGCCGCCATGAACAATTCCGGTGACCGTCTCAAGACCCTTCTGCAGGAATGTGGCCTGACCGCTTCCGACTTCGCCGCCCAGCGCAAGGTCACGCCCCAGCACGTGAACAATTGGTTCAAACGGGGTATTCCCCTGGCGCGCCTGGACGAACTCGCCGACCTGTTCTGCGTCCATCGCCGCTGGCTGCGCAACGGCGAAGGCCCCAAGCACCCGAGCCCGATCCTGCGTCCTGGCCTGCCTCAACCCGAAACCACGCTACCCGGCCATGGCGGCAGGCAGATCTGCGTCGATTTCCACCGCCTGCTCGACGGCCTGCTCATACCGGATCCGGACCGCCACCTGCTGGTGTCGGCCCAGGCCTTGGAGACGCTCGGCATCCTCCCGGAAAATGCCATCTGCCTGGACATGCCGGACGCCAACATGGCCCCGCTGATCCCCATTGGCGCCGCCCTGGCCATCGACCGCAGCCTGACCCGCGTGGTCGACGGGCAGACCTACGCGCTGCTGCACGAGGGCCGGCTGCGGGTGCACAGCCTCAGCGTGGGGCAGAACGGCACGCTGTGCCTGCACAGCCACGACCGACGCAACTACGCCGTCGAGCGCTACACCCCGGCCCAGCGCCACGCCCAGGGCATGCAGGTATTGGGTTGGGTATTCTGGTGGTCGTGGTTCAGCCGTCAGCGGCCCGTATGACACACCCGGTGCCAATTTTCGCTGGGCATCCCTGGCGAGCCCTAGTATGCTACGCGGCACATTTAGCCGAGGGTCGGCACAAGCCGCATCCCAGAGCACCTGACGACGCCCCACACGGCCGTTTGTCATCTTTTTCAGGCCTCGATGGCCAACCTGTTAAGGCGGTTGCGGCTTACCAAAAATTAGCCAAGCCCGTCCCCGAGAGCCGGCCACAAGCCGGCTTTTTATTTGTCCGAAGAAATCCAATAGTACTCATCGGCCTTCCCCTCACAAATACTCCATAACCATCAGCAACTGTGTCTGATACCCCCCAACCGCTGGAGTCTGATCCCCCATCTTGATCGCCTTGGCTCCCAAACTAAGCTGCAGATTTCCACCGGAAACGGTGAACGCCAACACTTCGTTGAGCCGCAAAGCAGATGTCGGCGAGGCCGAAGTCAGGTCACGCAGCCGCAGACGCAAACCCAGTCCATTGAGAGTGGTCTTGAGCGTGGCGTCGTCGTATGCCGCATCAGCCGGCACCAGGCGCAGATTCACCCGAGTATCGTCGGCGCAGCGAAACGCCAGCGGCACGTCGGTCCAAGGAGATGAGCCAGCCGTCAGTTCGTTGCGGCTTATCGCTGGCAACGAAACGCTCTGGCTCTGCGGGAACAGTGTGGTGCACAAAGGCCGTACCAACGCGCCGGTAACTTGCAGCTCACTCGCTGCGTCGGCGCGGACCAGGCTTGCCTGGCACATCAACACAGGCAGGCACAGTGCAATGATCCCCCTCATCCCAGCCCCCGTCGATTTACAGATAAACAATATTCACGACCGCCGAGGCCGAAAAGGCTCCCTCAGTCAGCGCGCCCTGCGCAACCAGCCTGGCCGACATACCAAGATCGACTGCCCCCGATACATTGCTCACCGTCCGCGCCACCCCGCGCACATTGATGGCGGTGTTGTTGTCCTTGCGCAGCAGCTGGTAGCCGAGGTTCGCTCGACCGGCAGATGCGATGGTGTCGGTCAGCGCGCTCGAAGCCGTAATTGCGATCGTGAACGATGAGTTAGCTGGACAGGTGAGCGCCAGGGGCAGATCGATTGCCGGCGCTGCGGCCACTTTGTCGTATTCGATACTGCCAAAATTGGCGGTGAGGGTTCTGGCGCTGGTCAAGGTGCACGGCGGTCGCGTGAGAGTGCCACTCACGTTGATGGTCACCGACTCGGTAGCGGCGTTAGCTGATGCGCTCATTACAAGGGCAGCCGCAGCACAAAAAAATGGAATTTTCATGGTTCAGCTCCGGAAGATCAGGGGTACGTTAGCGTTAGGGTGTACTGGCTGGAAAAATTGCCTGTTGGCGGAGCGCCCGCATTATTCAACCTCGGCTGAAAGCGCAAACTCAGGTTGTTAGTGCCCGCTGCCAGCGCGATGCTTCGCGCGCTGCCAAGTGCGACCGGGCTGTTCGTGTCAGCCCAGGTGCTGGCCATGGACAAGCCGGACAAGGTGGTCGCGGAAAGTCCTTGTGCCGCGTTCACGACAGCTTGCGTGGGTGTGAGGGTTGCACGAATGGTCGATGCTGACTGGCAGTTGACAGCGATGTTCGCTACCTGACTGGCGCTTGCAGTTTCAGCGTTCGACAGCGTACCGAAGTACACGTTGGAAGGTGCGGTGGAGTTCAACCTGCAGGCCGGGTTTGCCACGGTGTATTGCACCAACCCGGAATAAACCCACTCCGACCAATTCTCGTAGCCGCCAATGGAAGTGATTGCGTAGTTGAACAGCAGAAAGTAGGGCCCAGGCCTGTCCACCGCCCTCGTGTAGATAGTGGTCGAAATCGTGAATCGCGTGCCGACAGGCAGCGCGGTGCAGCCGTTAGGCATGCAAGTCGTACCGGTAGTTCCAAGCCCCCCCCGACTGACTTGCTGACCGTTGGCCATGACCACAAATGTGCCAAGGGGTGCACCGTTCGAATATTGCGCGGTGTAAGTGATGTTGGCACCGACGGGGAAGCGCCGAGTGATGTTGCAATCAAGGCTCACGGGAATCGTGAACATATCGCCCGGAGCCAAGGTGCCTCTGTCCATTTGCAAAGGCGTGCTGGCGCAGGTCAAGTTGTTGCCGACGAACGCTTGCGCAGCGGGGTGGAACAGCACCGCCATGATCATGATGAGTGCTGTCCAGCACGTCTGGGCCATGTTCGGGCGAGGGGTTGAGGTAAGAAGCTTCATATCAAGAATCCTTAGGAGCTCATCGGTGAACGCGCGCAGGTGATCGCTATCTGCTCGATGCCTTCGCCCTTGAGCGCGAAGTGTTCGAGATCCAAAGGCGCTTGACACCAAGGTTTGCCGTCCACCTCGACGATCAATTGCGATACATCCGGCACCCCCGTGAGGTATACCCGGCCGCTGTCGGCAATCATGGCGCTACTGAGCAAATGGCCGGCCTGGTCACTGAGAGTGGCCTGGGCCGCAAACGGCGCTTCCTCACCGTCTGGTGTCACCAGCCTGACCAACAGACGTCGACCGTTACGGGTTTCGAAAGCCGCCTTGATGAAGGCGCCGCGTGTAGGCGAGACTTCTTGGACCAGATCACTGATGTCAGTGGTGTCAGACAAGGTGTCGGTGTTGAGCGACACTTTGTTAGCCCGATAAGGCTGAGCTGACGGCACGATGGTATAGCCGGACTGATTGGTGCGGATGCCGCTGCGCGACTTAACGCCAACGCCAGCGGCGCCCGGCGTAGAGACGATGATGTTGGTCTCGCCCAATGGCTGGGTGAACATGACAGTATCGCTGGTGGCGACCAGGCCACCTTCGACGCCATAGTCGAATTGCGTGCTTTGCCGATCAGAGCTGTAGGCACCGTGCCAAACGGCATTGGCGGCGTTGTAGCGCGCGGCCAGCGAATGTCCCGTCAAGCGGTCACCCTGGGTATCGCGCTGCTCCAGGCCCAGGTTGTAGGTCAATGCGTTGTCGGCAAGCAGCGAGTCGCTCAAATTGAGGTTGCGGTTGGCGTTGCCAGCATTGTCGCGGCTGGCTCCCGCACTTACCCTGCGACTCGACCCTGGACCGCCGAGCGGCAGGCTGACCCCTATCGATACACTGTTCTGGGTTTGCCCTGCCCCGCGCGCTTGGGCCAGGCTCAGGGTATAGGCTGCACTGCCGACGCTGAAGTTATAGCCCAATTGCAGCGAGGTGGTACTGCGTGTCTGGTTCCAGAACTGGGTCTTGCTAAGGTTGGCAAACATTCCGCCATACGCGCCGAACTGCTGCGAAATATTGGCGGTGAACGCACTTTTCATATGCCCGGAAAAGTACTCGGAAGCTAACAACGCGCTGTCGAGCAAGTGTTCGTCATCAATCACTGCGGTCGCAGGCGATTTGGCACGCAAGTTGACCGCCTCGTTGAAACTGTAATAGCCCGCTGTGGAATAACGGTAGCCAACCAGACTGAAATTGGTGTCGGTCGCCTCTACGGACTTCGAGTAGCGAAAGCGATACGACTGGCCAGAACTGCTGCGCGCATCGATACCACGCGTCGCTGCCTGAGTCACGTCAAGAGAAATTGCGCCAAAGCCTGCGATGTCCTGCGCGATGCCGAACAGCGCGGAACGATAATCAGCGCTCAAGATGCTGCCGGCCAGCAGCGTCGTGCCGCTGGCCACGCCGCGGCGGTAGCTAAGCTGGGCGAAGGTCGGTTTTGGCAGGCCGGACGTCGAGTTGGCGGAACGATACTGGCCCACGGTGAATTCATAGCTCTGCTGCCCTTCGCGCAGCATGTAAGGCACCGACGAGAACGATTGAACGTAGACCTGACGATCGCCATTGGGCCCCTCCACGGTCACTTCGATGTCACCATTATTGGGTGTGGAATACAGGTTTTTCAGCGCAAACGGGCCAGACGGCACCCACTGCTCGCTAATGACATAACCACGTTGACGCAGCGTCACCAACGAGCGACCGTTGGCGATCCCGCGGATCACGGGGGCGAAGTTACGCGCATCATCCGGCAGCATGTCCAAGTCCGTCGCGACACTGACGCCGCGATAGGAAATCGCATCGAACAAGTCACTGCTGGTCGCACCCTCGCCAACGGTCGCAATGGCCATACTGTCGCCGAGCGCATGCTGGACATAGGTATCCACCGACTTCCACTGGCCTGCCGTGCCAGTACTTTTCTGGTACGTAGAGAAATTACGCAGACGCCATGCACCGGCATTGATCCCACTGCGCAGGCTGCCGAATTCTGCTTGCCGGCGGCTGTTGTCGTTGCGGTTATCGCTGCCGGTGAACGTGTAGTTGGCGAACGCCACAGACTCACCGTCCGACCAACGCCGACGCCGCAACTCGAAGGGCACTTCGCCAATGAACGCTTGAGGGACTTGCAACTGCAACTGCTGTTTGCCGAAGTTGTAGTCATACGTCACGCCAGCCAAGCTGCCGGAAAACGCTATACACCCATGTTCGTAACTTTCGGCGCTCGCAAGACGGTCAGTATCGACGCCCAACTCCTGCAACGCAGCCAGGGTAAAGCAAGGGTACAACGCGGTGATGCTCGCCGGCTGTTCTGCCGGCGTGCGGATGAACTGCACATCCCGCACATCCAGCGCCTTGCCGTTCAAGCTGAGCGACACCTGGTAGATTCCGGGCAATTGGCCTTGACTGAGCGCACCAACTTGCGCAACCACAGCCTCACCGCCGCGTCCTCCGCCGATTTCCAGAAAGCTGGGATCGAAATCAATGGCAGCCAGCGCACTGGATGGACCAGCGCAAACGAAAACCAAGGATAGACAGGCAGCCGGGGTGTGACGCAGCCGCTGACTCATGCGCCCCGTTGCCATGGCGTATCCCTCATGCAAGCAAATGAATTAATTGACCAGGGTCTTTACCGGTGCTTCGACTGCGCTGCCGTACTCATTGATGTAAGTAAGGTTAATCGTGTCGCCTGCGCGTACAGGGAGGTCAACGATCCTACTTTCGCCTGGCTTGATGAGTTCGAGCAGCCCTTTACGCTCGATGCCATTGACCACCAGCTTGCTGACGACCACGTGGTAGCCAGACGGGTTTTGAATATGCAGACGGCCCTGTCCAGCTGAAGCTTTTAGCCCTGCCACAGCGTCAACTAAATTGCCTTGCAACCCCTCAGGGCGATAAAACAGTTTGATACTGGTTTTAACGGCAATCTGCAGCACGTTCTGATGGGCCGGATCGGTGGACTTTGCGGGAATAGCTTTTACATTGACCGTAAACAAACTTTCTTTATCGCTGGCGAAGACACTTTTATCGATGGCCATAATCCGCAGCATGTTCTGACTACCGGGATCGAGGCGGAACAATGGAGGCGTAATCAGAAAGGCATCGCTGCTGCTCTCACTGCCACCGTACTCACTGACCCAGGACTGGATCAGATAAGGAATATTGTCTTCAGCGGAGTTGGTTACTGACAGGCTCGCTTCCTTTTGCTTGGCCTGATAGACGACCCGCGTGGCGCCTACATTGACACCCGCATGCGCCAGCACGCTGCTAAGGCTAAGTACCAGGGCGAACAACCCTGCGAGTTTCGATTTCATCTGATGTCACACCCTTGGCCCAGGATCCACGCTGCACGTGGACCCTGGTGATTCAGCGTAATTAGCGATAAGTGATGTCGAAGCTGGCAATGGCATTGACGCGACCGGTGCCAATACCACGCGCAGTGACGGCACCGTCGGTGTCTACCGTGTCGGCTACCAGGCGCACGTAAGAGGCAGTGAAGTCGAAGGTGTTGCTGGCTGGGCGCAGGCTGTAGGCAGCGCTTTCAGTGTTGAGCGGCAGCTTGGCACCGGTGCGGGCATCGGCGATCTGAATACCCACGCCTGCAACCTGATTGCTGCCGACCATGCCCAATACCGTCGCATCGCTGGCGGCTTGCTGACCGCTGAACTTCACGGTTGCGTTACGCAGAGTCGGCCCGCTGCAGTTCTCCAGCGAAATGCTGAAAGGTGTACCGCCATTGGCAGCCAGGGCACCGACGGTATTTGGGAAGTCTGCGATACGCACTTGACCCATATCGACAGACTGAGTAGCACTTTGAGTATTGATTGTGCACGCGTTGTCATTGACCACGCCTGTGAACTCGATTTGACCATCGGCCGCTTGCGCAGCGGTGAGCATGAAAGAAGTTACCAGGGCAGCGCAGGACAATGCGGAGTATTTGATTGAACGAACAGACATGACAGGCCTCGCTTTATAAGTGATAGGTCCCTGGCAACGCATACTGTCAGCAGGGGATTGAACTATCGCTTAGCTCACCCGTGATCAACATAAGACGAATCTCAAAAGCCAATCTGCCCAGCACAGGCCAACTAATAGAGGCAGAGGCGCCATTCAGCAAATAGGTTTCCACGGAAAAATAGTTGGCCTTCAGGCATTAGGAAAACCCAAGCGAAGTTTCTGACCAACCGGAAATGGGCGGCATGGGCATGCAGAAAAGCCCGATGTTCAGGTGCTGATTTTATTGGATGACCAATGCAACGCTTTGGTTATCTGCCCCTGGTGCACAGCCCCCCCCACACCACGAAATGATTGCCAGCCTACCTGCGACGAGCCGCAATCTGCCAGATCGCGGGTCGCCCTTCATGCGCCGGCCGTTTCTCCACGCCGGTATGACCCGCTTCGGCACAGATAAAACTTTCCTAGCCATGCAACAGGTGGCGGGCGCCGCTACATCGGCCACATTCGCCGCGGCACCATGCCCGGGCAGTTGATCAGAGTGCTATTTCAGCCCCGCTAAGGGGGTCTGTACTGACTTGATGGAAAAATCCTCGCGGCAGGGAATCGTGCATGCCGGACCATTCGTCGGGTGAAAGGATTCAGCTCTCACCCTATTTGGCCGCCAGCCGATAAGCCGATTAGTCACTCAAAATTGGAATGCAAACATGAAAGGATTTTTCGTTGCTGCGGTGCTCTGCTCTTTGCCCCTATTGAGCCAGGCCGAAGATAGGACGCCGCTGCATGGCACTGTGCGCTTCACTGGAGCGGTGGTGACTGGACTCTGCAATGTCACCACGTACAGCCAAGGCAGGGTGTGGGAATCATGTGCGCAGGATGCGACGTTTTCGACCTTGACGGTTCAAGCCGCTGCGAGCACACCGCCCCAGCACATCAGCATCCAGCCATTGCCGCAGCCCTCAACCAAGATGGATCAGGAGTATGTACTGATCAACGCCACGGGCAGCGCGGTCAAACAAGGCCGCTATGTGATTACCCAGAAAGTGCTTTGAAGCATGCCTAAGCATCCCCCCATGCTCAGCAGCCGCTGACCAAGGCTTGCCGACTAGAGATTGAGATCCGTCCTATTCAGGACACGGCAGCCGCGCACTAGGCTGGCGCCGATGAGACCTGACCACCTGATCCCGACGCTCCACTCCTCGCTCTCGACGCCGCAGGCGGCGCGCAAGCTCCTGTGCCTGTTCGCCTTCAGCCTTGTAGCGGGAGTGTTCATCGGTGCTTACAGCTACCTTCGTGTAACGCTGAATCAGGAGATATCGTCCCGCCGCAGCTACATGAACGAAGCGATCTTTGATGCTCAGGGTTTCTTCGTCAGCCGCCAGACGCTGCTCAAAGGGTTGGGGTTGTCTACGGTCAGGCAACCCACGCTTGCCGCCGCCGAAACCAACAATGTGCCGGAAGAGGAGATTCATATCATCCTCGGCCAGGACCATGAAATCTGGAGCCTATGGCTGACCCGGCGGATGCTCGATTACTTGCGGACCAACGAGGTCAACCTGATCTATGTGCCGCAAACGCCAGGCGCAGAGGTGCAACGCCTGTTCACCGCCGCCACCCATGCTGAGAGCATGCCCTCGCGGGTGCTTGAGCGCGTGCGATCGGCCAACGATATCCAGGCGTCTCAAGATGAACTCTGGCTGACCGATCCCGGCCGACTGGATTCACCGCTGTACATCTTCATCAGAATGGACGAACGCAAGGCCACCTCAGGCTGGCTGGGGCTCGAGGTCGATGGCCCAAACCTGATCAAAGCCCTGCAGCACGAGCAGGCTGGTGACTTCAAGTTGCTGGATGCCAATGGTCAACTGATTCTGAGCAACGCCCCGCTCCCGCCTGCAAGCACGCGACGGGCTGATAACGTCCCGACGTCCACCAGCTTCGGCTGGGAGGGCGGGTTCTGGTTGCCGGAAAGGCTGACTATCCGCAAACATCTGGACTATTCCAACTGGCAAATCATCTACAGCATACAACTGAAATCCTTGCTTCCCAGCTTGGCAATACCGCTTGCGGCGGCGCTTCTTGTTTGCCTTCTGGCCACGGTGTTCATGCTCTGGTGCGTCAAGCGGATCAACCAGCGGTTGATCGTGCCGGCCGCCGCGCGTATTGACGCCCTGATAGAAAGCGAGGCGTTCTGCAGCGCAGTGATTCACGTCGCCCCTGTGGCCTTGTGCGTGCTGCGCCGCAGCGATGGCGCGGTGGTGCTGGAAAATCAACTATCGACACAGTGGCTGGGGATGGGCGATGAGCGAACGCGGCTATGCCATCAATGGATTGACCGCGCTTTTGGCTCCGAAACAGAGCGAAGCAGCACCGACGAACTACAGATGGCGGACGGTCGACATCTGTTCCTGAGCTATGCTCCAACGCGCTATCAGCGCGAAGATGTACTGATCTGTGCATTCAGTGACATCACCGAACGCAAAACCACCGAAATGGCCTTGCAGCAGGCTCGCACCCTGGCCGACGCAGCCAATGAAGCCAAGACGCTGTTCCTGGCAACGATGAGCCACGAAATCCGCACCCCGTTGTATGGCGTGCTGGCAACGCTCGAACTGCTTTCCCGGACTCAGCTGGACACACAGCAGCGCGGCTACCTCACCGCGATCGAAGGCTCCTCGGCATCCTTGCTGCAATTGATCTGCGATGTGTTGGATGTGTCGAAGATCGAAGCCGGCCAGTTGGCACTGGAGCTCACGACTTTTGCGCCGCTGGAGCTGACTCAGGACGTAATCCAGAACTATACCGGCGCGGCCCAGAGCAAAGGCCTGCAGCTGTTCGCCTGTATTGATCCGCGACTGCCCGAGCACGTGCTGGGGGACGTCACCCGGATTCGTCAGATTCTCGGCAACCTGCTGAGCAACGCAGTCAAATTCACCGAGACCGGACGCATTGTGGTGCGCCTGCTGCTGATGTCCCGCGAGGGCGAACGGGCCATGTTGCAGTGGCAGGTAGTCGATACCGGCAAGGGCATTCCTACGCAGGATCAACAACAGCTGTTCGAGCCGTTCTTTCAAAGCAGCCCGACCGCCAATGTGGTCGCTGGCACCGGCCTGGGCCTGTCCATCTGCAAGCGCCTGGTGCACTTGATGAATGGCTCGCTCAGGGTGTTCAGCGAACCGGGCCTGGGCAGCAGCTTCACGTTCACCCTGCCGCTCGAGCAGGTCTCAGCGCACACGCAGTACGCCTGGGCTCAGCCACTGGTCAGTGAGCGCATCTATGTCCACTCGCAGGTGCAGGAACTGGCTGAGCACACTGCGGGCTGGCTGCGCCGCTGGGGGGCACGGGCACAGCTGACAGGCCAGGATACGAGTCAACTGGATACTGGCGCGACGCTGGTCGAGCTGTGTCCAGGTCAGGCCAGTACCACCCTCAAAGATGACTGGAATGGTAATCGGGTCGTGGTGGCGCAGGATGCACACGGCATTGTCCAGGTCGACGAGCGCACCTGGCGCGTGGGGCTGAACAACCTTCAGGCACTCAATCGTGCCGTCGGCCAAGCGTTGGGCATAGAACTGCAAGACGAGCCGATGAAGCCTGTCACGGTTCAGAAAGGCCGGCTGAATCTGCACCTGCTGGTGGCAGAAGACAACATGATCAATCAGCTCATTCTGCGCGACCAACTCGAGGAACTAGGCTGCACCGTGGTGCTGGCGCGCGACGGTGTCGAGGCCCTGGCGCTGTGGCAAGACGCCGACTTCGACATCGTCCTGACCGATGTCAACATGCCGCGCATGAACGGCTATCAACTCACCGGAGAGCTGCGCGCAAGGGGCTGCAGCGTACCGATCATCGGTGCTACTGCCAACGCCATGCTGGATGAGGCAGAGCGTTGCCTGGGGGCAGGCATGGCACACCTGCTTGTCAAACCCTTCACGCTGCACGCCTTGTACCAGTGCTTGCAGCCTTACCAGAGAAGCGTGTCGTGAACGTGTATCGCGTGCTAATAGTCGAGGACCATCCGTTTCAACACCAGTACCTGACGACTGTCTTCCAGGCGGCAGGCGGCTTTGAGGTGGAACTGGCCTGGGATGGCGCCACTGCACTGCAGCGCCTGGCAAGTAGCCGATATGACTTGCTGCTGACTGACCTGATGATGCCGCATATGGACGGTGTGCAACTGATACAGCAACTAGCGCAACTGCATCGTCCCCCTGCCCTGGCATTGATGACCGCAGCATCACGACGCATGCTGGTTGGCTCCGGCCAGGTCGCCAAGAATCTTGGGCTGCGCGTCGCCGGCCTGATCTCCAAACCGGTCCGAGAGGCTGAAGTTGTCGGTTTGCGCGAACGACTCGATGACCTCACCGAGCAGGCCCGAGCATTCAGCAGCAGACCGCGAGGCTGCCGTTCGCGCAGCACCTTGGCCAAGGCCCTCGAGAACGGTGAAATCCAAGCGTGGTTCCAGCCGAAGATGTCGCTGCATGACGGAAGCATCGTCGGTGCCGAGGCGCTCGCGCGCTGGGTACATCCTGCCGAAGGTTTGCTTATGCCCGGCGCTTTTCTCGATGAGATCGAAAACGCCGAACTGGAAATCGAGCTGCTCACCTGCATGCTGGGTCAAACCCTTGGCGCCCAGGCACAGTGGGAGCGCATGGGCCATCCGCTGCCTGTATCGATCAATCTGCCGACCCACCTGCTCGATCATGCCGACCTGGTCGACCGCTTGCTGGCCCAGGTACGGATCAACCAGGCCGACCCCCGCCAGATCACCTTCGAGCTCACCGAGACCTCTACCACCCAACTGTCCAGCAGCTACTACGCCGGTGCATGTCGCTTGCGGCTGATGGGGTTCGGCCTCGCTCAGGACGACTTCGGCAGGGGGTACAGCTCGTACTTCAATCTGGTGTCGACGCCGTTCACGGAGCTCAAGATCGACCGCTCGCTGGTATCAGGCTGCGGCGAAAACGACGGCTTGGCGTCAGCCTTGCTCAGCATCACCGAACTGGGACGCAAGCTTGGCCTCATCACGGTCGCCGAGGGTGCAGAAACCCAAGCCGAATTGGCAGTGCTTCGCCGAATCAAGTGTGACCACGTGCAGGGTTTTATCATCTCTCCAGCAGTCGCGCGAGATGACTTGGCCAATTTATTAAGGGAAGATGGCCCACGGCCAGCACTAATTTGAAACCTCATGGTCAAACGATTCAGCTCAGGGAAGTGCTGACTGTTCAAGGACGATAGACGCTATTTGCGCACCTTTAGCGTCGGTCTATTTTCTTCCTTTAGCCGAGCCCTACCCCCATGAAACACGCGAGCCTACACCTGGACGCCCTGGCGCTGAGTTCCCAACGCCTGAACAAAGCTCTGTTGCTGATGACAGGCTTGCTGATACTTCTGTCCAGCACCTGCTACTGGGCGGTGTCGCGGCTGCTGGAGGCCGAACAACAGCGCGTCGAATTTCATTTCGCTCGGGTCGTGGAAATCATCCACGAGCACGAGTCGTTTATGCGAAATGTAGCGACCGGCTACCGTTACAGCAGCTCGCCGCCCCTGCACTCGGTACAGTCCGTTTCAGTGATCCAGACTCAGCCTATTGGTGATCAGGTGTTGCTCAAGGCCAAAGGTTTCGACCTTTCGTTGCCGTTCTCCCTGGCCCATGGCCCAGGCTATAGCAAAGAAGACGAAGGCCGAGCGCTGGCCTTGGGCGTGCAGATGACCGACTACTTTGGCGGGTTCTGGGCCAGTTCATTCTATTCTTCACCACAACTGTTCATTCTCAGCCCGGCCGGCGAAGCCAGCCTGGCAATTCCCGCCGCAGATGCACCTCGCCAGCATCTGCCGCTGCTGCAAGAGCAATACAGCTCTGTCATCAACCGTCTGCAGCAGATCCTGCCCTCACAGACCCTGCTGAACGATCATCGTGTGCGCTGGATGCGCGCGCCCTCGCAGCTGTACCAGAAGCACCGCAGCATTGTCGCGATGATCGGCCTGGACGCTGCCAGTGCCCTGCTTCCTGCCGGCAAAGCGAATGGCCTGCTGGTCCTAGCCGCCGCCGTCGATACCGCCCAGGTCGATGAGTTCGAGCGGGTGCTGCAATTGCCGGTGTACAACCAGTTCACCCTGATCTCGCCTGAGGACGACGTAGTGCTCGGCGCTCTGGAGCCAGGCACCACTGCTCCTTTGGGGCTGAGCTTCAATCAGCAGGGGCTGCGTTTCAAGTTGATATCGAACTCCGGGGAGCGCTGGACCGGCCTTTATGCAATCAGCTATCAGGACTTTCTGCGCTATGCCAAATGGCCGTTGATGGGGCTGATGCTGACGTTTATTGCGGCGATTCTGGTCGGCCTGTGGATCAACCGCTGGTACCAGACCCGTATCGTCATACCAGCTCAAAAGGCGCAAGAACGCCTGTTCGAGAACGAGTCATTCAACCGCCTGATGCTTCACAACGCACCCGTTGGGTTGTGTGTTCTGCGTCGCAGTGACCGCAAGCTGCTGCTGGAAAACCAGCGCGCTGCGCAGTTGGCTGCCACCCCAGCCGTCCTCCAATTGCTGGAAAGCCATGATGGCGATCAGGCGCCCGGGGAGACCTGCCTGCTGGTCGACGGTCGCTATGTTCAGGTCGTGGTCGTGGCCGCCCGCTACGAGGGCCAGGACGTGTTCCTGTGTGGCTGCAATGACATCACACGGCATGTAGACGAGACCTTGATGCTGAACCAGGCACACCGCCGCGCCACTGCCGCCAACGAAGCCAAGACCGTGTTCCTGGCGACCATGAGTCACGAAATCCGCACGCCGCTTTATGGCGTGCTGGGCAATCTGGAACTGCTCTCGCTGACTGATATGACCGAGCGTCAACGCCACTACCTGGAAGTCATCCAGGGCTCGTCAACAGTGCTGTTCCAACTGATCAGCAACGTACTGGACGTATCCAAGATCGAATCGGGCCAGATGCCGGTTGAGGAGGCGCCGTTTGACCCCGCTCAACTGGTGGAGGATGCAGTGGTTGCCTTCAGCGCAACCGCACGCAACAAAGGCCTGGATATCGAAGCGGAGATAGATCCGCAGATCCCCAAGCAGATCCTGGGTGATGCCGGGCGGCTGCGGCAGATACTGCACAACCTGTTGGGCAACGCCATCAAGTTTACCGACTCGGGCCGTGTTCGCCTGCGTCTGACTGTGCAATCGCGCAACGCCGACTGCGTTTCGCTGCAATGGCAGGTCACCGATACCGGCGTCGGCATCAGGGAGCAAGCGATTGAGCAACTGTTCAAGCCGTTCTATCAGGTCGCGCCCGGCCAGGATGGCAATGGTGCAGGGTTGGGTCTGTCGATCTGCAAAAAGTTGAGCGAACTCATGGGCGGGAGCATGCGGGTTGTGAGCGAGCCCGGGCTGGGCAGCAGCTTCTCTCTGCTGATCACCCTGCCTATCGTTCACACTGCGCCACCGCCACCGCCGACCTCACTGCTGCCTACATGCCTGGATGAGCCCTGCCTGAACGTGCGCGTACTGGTTGCAGAGGACAATCCGGTCAGCCAAGCGGTGCTGCGCGAGCAGCTCGAAGCGCTGGGTGCCCACCCGACGGTTGCCAACGACGGTCAACACGCGCTGAAACTGTGGCATACCCAGACATTCGACCTGGTCATCACCGACATCAACATGCCACGTCTCAACGGTTATGAGCTGGCGCAAGCCCTGCGCGTGCAGGGCGTGGATGTACCGATCA
This sequence comes from Pseudomonas wayambapalatensis, assembly GCA_014268975.2. Classification (GTDB taxonomy): domain Bacteria; phylum Pseudomonadota; class Gammaproteobacteria; order Pseudomonadales; family Pseudomonadaceae; genus Aquipseudomonas; species Aquipseudomonas wayambapalatensis. Next base: position 5,156,766 of record CP077096.1, read on the forward strand.
TCGGCGTTACCGCCAACGCCCTACGTGAAGAAGGCGAGCATTGCCTGGCCATGGGCATGAGCGCCTGGGTGGTCAAGCCGCTGAGCCTGGGCATGCTCCGCCAAGCCCTGATGTCGCACTGCCGTAAAGCCAATAGCCTGCAGTTGCAGCCTTTGGCGCCGTCGGCAAAGGACGATCAGGAAGGCTGGATCGAGCTGTCGCCTGCCATGCGCGAGCTGATGGCTCAGACGCTGGTGGCGGACATTTCTCAGATCGAGCAAGGGCTTCAGGCGTCAGATGCACTTGTCGTGCGTCAACGCCTGCACAGCATGAGTGGAGCTCTGGCCAGTGTGCACGCACAGGCACTCCACCACCTCTGCCAGCAACTGGAAGAAGCGTTGCATGCGGGTCCGCTCGACGCGCCGCTGATCGTACAGATCAGAGCCCTCTGCGCCCGCCTCGCGGCATTGGCGCAATCTTTGGGCGAGCAAACTCAATGATGCCTACCATCTACTGCAAGAGATTCCACCAATGTCTCAATTGAAGATCGTCATCGCCGATGACCATCCCATAGTGCTACTCGGCGTGCGCGAAATCATCCAGCGCGATGGGCGCTACACCGTAGTAGGCGAGGCGGTCAGCTCCAGTGAGTTGATCGAGCAGCTACGCAAGCACAACCCGCAGCTGCTTATCACCGACTTCAACATGCCCGGCGATGCCACCTATGGCGATGGCCTGAAGTTGATCGAGTACGTGCTGCGCAATTTCCCACAGACGCAGGTCCTGGTGCTGACGATGATTTCCAACAGCCTGATCCTGTCACGCCTGCAGGAACTGGGGGTTGTCGGCGTGATCCAGAAAAACCACCTGCATCAAGAGATCGAGAAGGCGTTGACCGCTCTGAGTTCGCAGCGTCGCTACACCAGCCCTAAACCCGAGGCGCGCTCGGTGCTGGTCCGCCCCGGCCAGGTAGAGGATCGCTTTCAAAGTCTCTCGCCTCGTGAAATGGAGGTGCTGCGCCTGTTCGTGACTGGCTTGTCGGTGAGTGACATTGCGCGGCAACTGTGCCGCAGCAACAAGACGGTGAGTGCACAAAAAGTGTCGGCCATGCGCAAGCTGGAGATCGACAGTGATCAAGAGCTGATGGCCTACTGCATAGAAACTCGTCAGTTTTCCTGACAACGCCCAATAAGCGGGCTTCGTACCTGACGGCCGACACATGACACCTAGAACAGCGCAGGCAATGGTCTTTGCGGTACGCCGCAATAACGCAATAGCGCTGAGCGAGAACCTTCAGAGATAATCGATGATCGGCTGCACATGGGGCTGATAGCGTCCAAATGCAGGAGATTGATCACTTACCATGACAACCCGCACTGCCCGAGTTAGCCGCACGCCTGATTCTGCGACAGTGAAGCTCAAGGCGTCATACAGTCGCATATCCAGGACCGCAGGGCCTTGATCGAGATCGTGCAAGCGCAGCCCCAACCCTTAAAAGGATAGCCCTCAAGGTCACGCTGTCGCCTGCCGGGACACGGTCAATGAAACGCAGATTGACTTGCGTATTCTCGACATATCGAACTCCAACTTCAGCCCACAGCGGCGTTGCGGCCTTGAGCACGCTCAAACTGACTGGCGGTAGCGCAGCCGATTAAGTGATCGGGAACAGGGCAGCGCACAGGGAAACAGCCGAATCAGGATCAATAGCAAGATCGTGGGGGCGGGCTTGCCCGCGAGAAGAACACCGCGGTCCAAGCCACTCGGCTAGCAATCAACCAGCACCTGGGCAATCCGCTCCAGCCCCCAGTCCAACTCATCGCGGCTGATGCACAGCGGCGGCGCGATGCGCAGCACGGTCTCGTGGGTTTCCTTGGCCAGCACGCCCAGCGCCATCAGCGCCTCGCAGTATGGCCGCGCCGGGCGGTCCAGCTCGATCCCGACCCACAGCCCACGGCCACGAATATCACGCACGAACGGCACCGCCATCTCACGCAGGCGCTGTTGCAGGTAGGCGCCGAGCTCGGCACTGTTCTGCGCCAGTTGCTCGTCTTGCAGCACGCGCAGCGCCTCCAGGCCCACCGCTGCCGCCAGCGGGTTGCCGCCAAAGGTCGAACCATGGCTGCCGGCATCGAACAGGTCCATCAGCGCATGGTCGGCGATAAACGCCGAGACCGGCAGGATCCCGCCGCCCAGCGCCTTGCCGACGATCAGGCCATCCGGGCGAATGCCCTCGTGCTCGAAAGCGAAGGTCTTGCCGGTACGCCCAAGGCCCGACTGGATCTCGTCAAGAATCAGCAGGGTGTTGGTGGCGTCGCACAGCTCGCGCAACTGACGCAGGAAGCCCTGTGGCGGCACGCGAATGCCGGCCTCGCCCTGGATCGGCTCGATCAGCACGGCGCAGGTATTCGGGCCGATGGCGGCACGGAAGCTGTCGATATCGCCGAAGGTCGCAGTGTCAAAACCGTCGCTGAACGGGCCGAAGCCATCCTTGTACTGCGGCTCGGTGGAGAACCCGACGATGGTAGTGGTGCGACCATGGAAGTTGTCGGTGGCGGTGACGATACGCGCCTTGTCACGGGCGATGCCCTTGACCCGATAACCCCAGCGACGCGCGGCCTTGATCGCGGTCTCCCCGACCCACCTCTCCTGACTGCTGGCCTGGAAACTTTCCACGAGTCCGGCAACCCGCCTGTGGACATGTTCCGCATCCTGCCCGGCATCCCCGCCGAACACGCCTACGACGAAGTGATGAACCTGCTCGCCTGCATCCGCCACCTGCTGCACGAAGGGTTGATGGAGCAGGACAACCGGCTGCTGACCGCCGCCGACTACCTGAGCGCCTTTGCCAAAGCACTGATGACGGATGTCGAGCGCGGCAGGCTGCACTGAACTGTCTTGCTCAAAACCCAAAGACCGGCCTAATCCCTGTGGGAGCGGGCTTGTCCCGCGATCGGGCGCGCAGCGGCCGTAAAACCAGGCCCCGAGGTTTTTCAGGAAAAGATAGTCGCTTGGATTGTGGCCGCTTCGCGCCCGATCGCGGGACAAGCCCGCTCCCACAGGGGATTGGGCAGGCCTCAGATTTTTTGAGAAAGACAGTTGCTCCTACAAGGATTAAGGGCAAGGCGGGCATCGACTTAAGCAGGGCTTGCCAGCAAACGGTCGGTTTGCGGTATGCTCCGCCGGTCTTCAGGGCGGGGTGAAAGTCCCCACCGGCGGTAAATCGAAAGATGAGCCCGCGAGCGCCCCGGCCATGCCGGGGGTCAGCAGATCTGGTGAGACTCCAGAGCCGACGGTCATAGTCCGGATGAAAGAAGGCGCAAGCGCGGGGCCATCGGGCGCCCTTGCGCGCGCATTTTGTTCGCCCCGAGACGTTCATCGATCATTCACGAGGAGCGTTTCATGTCCACCTTGCACCACTCGAAATTCCCCAACGTCACCGCCGCCATCGCCGCCTTCCAGGCCGGGCGCCCCGTGCTGCTGCTCGACGACGACGATCGCGAGGACGAAGCCGATATCGTCGCCGCTGCCGAAAACCTGTCGCTGCAGACCATGGCCATGATGATTCGCGATTGCAGCGGCATCGTCTGCCTGTGCCTGGATGAAGCCACGGTCGATGCCCTGCAGCTCGCACCCATGGTGCAGAACAACCAGGCCCGCCACGGCACCGGCTTCACCGTCACCATCGAGGCGGCCGAGGGCGTGAGCACCGGCGTGTCGGCCCAGGACCGGATCACCACCATCGAGGCCGCACTGCGCTCGACCGCCGAGCAGCGTCATATCGTCAGCCCTGGCCATGTGTTCCCGTTGCGTGCGCGTGATGGTGGCGTGCTGACCCGCCGCGGCCATACCGAAGGCTCGGTGGACCTGGCGCGCCTGGCCGGGTTGCGGCCAGCGGCGGTGCTGTGCGAGCTGATGAACCCCGACGGCAGCATGGCCCGGGGCGAGCAGGTGGCGGTGTATGCGCGCCAGTACAACCTGCCGGTGGTGACCATCGAGGAGCTGGCACGCTATCGCCAAGCGATGCTCGAACTTGAGGCGCAGCCCGCCTGACCTGCAGCGCGGCCCCTTGCAGGAGCCGCGCTGTATCTTTAAGGGCGGCGCTCAGCGCAGCCCCAACTGCCCCTTGAGGTAGGCGTATAACATCGCCGCACTCTTGCGATAGCCATCGGCGGTCAGGTGCACCAGGTCAGGCCGCCCCAGGCCGCTGGCCTGCCAGGCGGCGATCGAGCACGGCCCGCCCATCTCTGCCTGCCAATCCCAGAACAGCGCCTTGTACTTCTGCGCCGCCTGGCGCTGGATGCGGATCACGCTCGCCAGCGGCTGCGGCTGGCGCGCCGCGCAACTGGCGGCCTTGCGCTGCTTGATCGAATCGGGCGGCCCGACCAGCAGGATGGCCGCCTTGGGCATTTCCTGGCGCAAGCGGGCCAGGGTGGCGTCCAGCTGCGACTGGTACAGCGCCAGGTCGAGCTTGTCATCGAAGGCTTCGTTGGTGCCGTAGGCGAGGATCACCAGGTCAGGCCGCAACGCCTTGAGCGTGCCCTGCCAACCCGCTTGCCACTTGTCCACCACCTCCAGCCGTGCACCGTTGATACCCAACGATGAATAGGTGACCCCGGCGTTCTTCTGCCCCTGGATATACCAGCCGCCCAGCGCCACGCCCTGGGCGCCTTCCACGCTCAGTTGCAACGGCAGCCCAAGATTGATGAAGGCCGGGCTGAAGCGCCACTCACCATTGGTAGCCGGCAACATGCGGCGCTGGCTGCCATTGGCCACCAGCGTGCTGCTGCGCGTTGCCTGGTACAGCGCCGAGATCCGGTAGCGTTGTTCGTCGGGGTCGCGGGCCTGGATCTTCACGCCAGGGCGATCGACCACCGGCAGCGACAGGTAGCCACCCAACGGAAACTGGCTGCTCTGCTGGTTGCGCGCAGAAACCAGCTCCCACTGGCGCCGTTCGCTGGTGACGATGACCCGGTCGTTGCGAATTCCCGGCACCGGCGAAGCCGGCACCAGGCCAATGCCACCGTCGCCATAGCGGGCCTGCAGCAGCTTGCGCAGCTCACCGCTGAACAGGTCGGCAGCGGTGTGCGAATCACCCAGCTGAACGATGGAAATGGGCGCACGGCCGGCGTTGCGGAACTTGCCGGCGAGCAGCGCGAGGTTGCCGTCGTCGCGCCCCTTGGCGACAACGGCGGGCTTGGCCGCAGGCTGGGGTGGCGCGCTGGCGCCGGTGCTGCACGCGGGCAAGGCACTGATCAGCAGCGCCACGCCCAGCAGGTGATGCCATAGGCGCATCTCAATGTCCTGTTGCAGTCAGGACCGGGAAGCTGATCAGTGACAGTACCTGCGCGGCGATCATCTTCTGGCCCGAGATGGTGAAATGAATGCCGTCGTCGACCCGGACCTTGACCCGCTTGCCCTCCGGCGTCTGCACCGTATACGAGAACTGCTCGTCGGGATAGCCGAGAATCGGGTTGGCCGAAACGTAGTGCTGACCGAATTGCGCGGTGCGCTCCTGATAAAGGCCGCTGAGGTAGTTCATGGCCGTCGACAGCCGTGACTTCTCCATGTTCGGCGGGCCGACCCAGATCACCTGGACATTGTGCTCGCGGGCCTGCTCGAGGATCGCGTCGATGCGCTCACGGTAGGCCACTTCCCACTCCGGCGACTTAAAGCGCAGGAACGGCTTGCCCTTGCCCTGGGGCATGTCCCACGGGTCGTTAGGGCCGAGGAACACCACCATCAGGCGGATCTTCGGCGCGCTGGCGAGGGTTTCGGCCACGGTCTTCGGCCAGTTGAAGAAGCCCGGGTAGGCAAGCCCGGTGCTCTGCCGACTGAGGTTGATGGTATGGATCTGGTAGCGCTTGCGCAGGCTGTTGGCCAGGTGCGGGGCGACGCCCTGCATCAGCGAATCGCCCACCAGGAACACTTCATCGCCCGCCGCCAGGGACGCCAGGGTGCCCGGTGCGACCATCTGCGGCAGCGGCGGCTTCACGACCACGGGAGCCGCCGCTGGCACCTGCACCGGCGCGACAGGGTGCGCGGCAGTTGCGGCGACATGCACAGGCTTGGCAACAGGGGCCTGCAGATCGACACTCACCACCGGCATCGGCGCCGGCAGTTCGACCACAGGCGGCGCCTGCGCCACCGTGGCTTGCCCGCTCAGGCTGTCGAGGAAGCTGTCACGGCCCTGCTCCAGCGCCGTGGTCAGGCCCGCACCCAGGCGCCAGGCTGGCAATTGCCCCAGCACCGGCAGTTCGCAACTGTCGTGATACTTCTGCTGGCAATACAGGCTGATCGAGTCCTGGTTCAGCCAGAACAGCAGCCCTGTGGCGACCACCAGGGCATACAGCGTGCGCGCCGCGCCCATCTGCACCTGGAACAGCTGGCGGATATCAGAAGCTTGCATAGATGAACCCCGGCACACCCGATTGCGACGCGAAGATCACCAGCGACACGAAGACCGCCAGTGGCAGTGGGTACAGTTGCCAGGGCAGGCGCTGGCTGGCAGAAAAGCCCTGGCGCAGGGTCGCCAGCCACTGTGGATACGTGGCGACGTACAGCACACAGGCCAGCAGCGCTACACCGGTGGCCGAGTCGAGCCCGACCAGGCTGACCTGGGCGATATCGCCCAGCATCTCCCAGGCGCCATCCAGGGTTGGGCTGCGGAAGAAGATCCAGGCGAAGGCCACGTAGTGGAACGTCAGCAAGCGGGCCAGCAGCCCGCTGCCCGGCAGGCGCGCAAAGCCCGGCCACAACTGCTCGAACAGCTTGTACAGCGCCAGCCCCACTCCATGCAGCGCGCCCCAGAGAATGAAATTCAGGCTCGCGCCGTGCCACAGCCCGGAGATCAGCATGGCCAGCAGCATGTTCAGGTTGCCGCGCCACACCCCTTTGCGATTGCCGCCCAGGGGGATGTAGATGTAGTCACGAATGAAGCGCGACAGGCTGATGTGCCAGCGCCCCCAGAACTCCTTGAGATTGCGCGCGGCATAAGGCGCGTTGAAGTTGTCCGGCAGGCGAAAACCCAGCAGCAGGGCGATGCCGGTGACCAGGTTGGTGTAGCCGCTGAAGTTGAAATAGATCAGGAAGCTGTAGCCATAGACGCTGAGCAGCACCTGCTCGGGGGTGAAGCTGCCCGGGGTTTCGAACACCGGATCGACCCACTGGCTGCCCAGCCAGCCGCTGAGCAGGAACAGCTTGACCACCGCCAGTGCAATCAGGCCAAGCGCCCGTTGCGGCTCCAGTACTTCGCGCATGGCCTGCGGGCGGATCTGTGGCAGCAGATGCGCCGCGCGATTGACCGGACCTGCGATCAGGCTGGGGAAGAAGGCCAGGTACAGGGCCAGGTCCAGCGGCGGCGCCGAGGCCATCTCACCGCGGTTGATCGACACCAGGTAGCTGACCGAATGGAAGGCATAGAACGACAGGCCGATCGGCACCAGTAGCTCGAGCACCGGCAGCGACACCTCGAGCCCGGCAGCCGCGAATGCGCCCTGCACACTGGCGGCGAAGAACTCCTGGTACTTGAACAGGTAGAAACACCCCAACACCAGCGCCAGCAGCAGCACGCCATTGAACCAGCGCCCGGGCTGGCGCGCAGCCAGCAACCCCAGCAGGTACACCAGCACACTGTAGCCAAGCAGGATGTACAACGATTGCAGGCTGAAACTCGCCACCAGCCCGTAGCTGGCCGCAAGCAGCAACAGGTTCTGCAGGCGCAGGCTCCAGCAAAGGCTCCAGTAGACAATGAAGAAGAGCGTGAAACAGAGGCCGAATTCGATCGAAAGGAAGCTCACAACGTAGTCCGTTACGTGACGTCGAGAAGAGGGGATTGCCCGAGGCCATCAAGATGCCCAGGCCAGAGCGGGCGGGATTATGGCAGAGCACCCATGGGGTCACAATCCGACCACGTCTCAAATTGCAATAAGAAAACTCTCGCACAAATGCAACAAAATACTACCAAGGAATGCCTTTCCGGGAGGCACCGCAATTTGCTCCCCCCGCCCCGCTCTGCTAGTGTCGCGCCGTTAAAAACGCCACCGAGACAGTCGCCATGGCCCGCAAGAAAACCTCCATCGATTTCGAACAATCCCTCGCCGACCTGCAAGCCCTGGTCGAGCGCCTGGAGACCGGCGAACTGTCGCTGGAAGAGTCGCTGGCAGCGTTCGAGCAGGGCATTGCCCTGACCCGCGACTGCCAGGGCGCACTGGCCCAGGCCGAACAGAAAGTGCAGATCCTCCTGGAGCGAGACGGCGAACTGGCCGCCCAGCCCTTCGATGCGGAACCGGACGCATGATCAGCACCTATCAGGCCCAGTGCCAGGCACGCGTCGACGCGGCCCTCGAACCGCTGTTCGTGGCGCCGTCCAAGGAGCTCGAACGGCTCTACGCGGCGATGCGCTACAGCGTGATGAACGGCGGCAAGCGCGTGCGCCCGCTGCTCGCCTACGCGGCCTGCGAAGCCTTCGGCGTTGCGCCCGAGCAGGCCAACGGCGCGGCCTGCGCAGTGGAGTTGATCCATGCCTACTCACTGGTGCATGACGACCTGCCGGCCATGGACGACGACGACCTGCGCCGCGGCCAGCCGACCACCCACAAGGCGTTCGACGAAGCCTGCGCCATTCTCGCTGGCGACGGCCTGCAGAGCCTGGCCTTCAGCGCCCTGCTCGATACCCGCCTGAGCCCGCAGACCGATGCCATTCGCCTGGCCATGGTCCAGGCCCTGGCCAAGGCCGCTGGCCCCGCCGGCATGGTCGGCGGCCAGGCCATCGACCTCGGTTCGGTCGGCCTGAAGCTCGACCAGAACGCACTGGAATACATGCACCGACACAAGACCGGCGCGTTGATCGAGGCCAGCGTGCGCCTCGGCGCCCTGGCCAGCGGCCGTGCCGAGCCCACCCAGTTGGATGCCTTGCAGACTTATGCACAGGCCATCGGTCTGGCCTTCCAGGTGCAGGACGACATCCTCGACGTCGAAAGCGATACCGCCACCCTGGGCAAGCGCCAGGGCGCCGACATCGCCCGCGACAAACCGACCTACCCGGCGCTGCTCGGCCTGGAGGCCGCCAAGGGCTATGCGATCGAACTGCGCGACCAGGCGCTGGTCGCACTTGAAGGGTTCGGTGAAAGCGCCGAGCCGCTGCGGGCGCTGGCGCGCTATATCGTCGAGCGCCGTCACTAAGGGGCTGCGGCTGGGCTTTTCGCGGGCGAGCCCGCTCCTACAACAGCAGCCGCCACCCGCGCGTGAATGGGCAGCTTTTCCCACAATGGGGTAAACTGCCGCGTCTTCAAACCTATAACGACTCGCCTGATGCCCACGACGTTTCAAGAGATCCCCCGCGAACGCCCGGTCACGCCTCTGCTGGACCGCGCCGACACGCCAGCCGGCCTGCGCCGGCTGGCCGAAGCCGACCTGGAGAGCCTGGCCGACGAACTGCGCCAGGAGCTGCTCTATACCGTGGGCCAGACCGGCGGGCACTTCGGCGCAGGCCTGGGCGTCATCGAGCTGACGATTGCCCTGCACTACGTCTTCGACACCCCGGACGATCGCCTGGTGTGGGACGTAGGCCACCAGGCCTACCCGCACAAGATCCTCACCGGCCGGCGCAACCGCATGCTCAGCCTGCGCCAGAAAGACGGCATCGCCGCCTTCCCGCGCCGTAGCGAAAGTGAATACGACACCTTCGGCGTCGGCCACTCCAGCACCTCGATCAGCGCCGCCCTGGGCATGGCCATTGCCGCCCGTCTGCAGAACAACCCGCGCAAGTCGATCGCGGTGATCGGCGACGGCGCGCTGACCGCCGGCATGGCCTTCGAAGCGTTGAACCACGCCCAGGAAGTCGATGCCGACATGCTGGTGATCCTCAACGACAACGACATGTCGATTTCGCGCAACGTCGGCGGGCTGTCCAACTACCTGGCCAAGATCCTCTCCAGCCGCACCTACGCGAGCATGCGCGAAGGCAGCAAGAAAGTGCTGTCGCGCCTGCCCGGCGCCTGGGAGATCGCCCGCCGCACCGAAGAATATGCCAAGGGCATGCTGGTGCCCGGCACGCTGTTCGAGGAACTGGGCTGGAACTACATCGGCCCGATCGATGGGCATGACCTGCCGACGCTGATCGCCACCCTGCGCAACATGCGCGACCTCAAGGGCCCGCAGTTCCTGCACGTGGTCACCAAGAAAGGCAAGGGTTTCGCCCCCGCCGAAGTCGACCCGATCGGCTACCACGCCATCACCAAGCTCGAGCCCGCCGACAAGCCCGCCGCGCCGAAAAAGCCCAGCGGGCCGAAGTATTCCGCAGTGTTCGGCCAATGGCTGTGCGACATGGCCGCCGCCGACAACCGCCTGGTGGGCATCACCCCGGCGATGAAGGAAGGTTCGGACCTGGTCGCCTTCAGCGAGCGCTTCCCGGAGCGCTATTTCGACGTGGCGATCGCCGAGCAGCACGCCGTCACCTTCGCAGCCGGCATGGCCTGCGAAGGCGCCAAGCCGGTAGTGGCGATCTACTCGACCTTCCTGCAGCGCGCCTATGACCAACTGATCCACGACGTGGCGGTACAGGACCTCGACGTACTGTTCGCCATCGACCGCGCCGGCTTGGTCGGCGAGGACGGCCCGACCCACGCGGGTAGCTTCGACCTCTCGTACCTGCGCTGCATCCCGGGCATGTTGGTGATGACCCCGAGCGACGAGAACGAGCTGCGCAAGATGCTCAGCACCGGGCACCTGTACAAAGGCCCGGCCGCCGTGCGCTACCCGCGTGGCACCGGCCCCAACGCGCCGATCGACGGCGACCTGGAGCCGCTGGAAATCGGCAAGGGCGTGATCCGCCGCCAGGGTTCGAAAGTCGCGCTGCTGGTGTTCGGCGTGCAACTGACCGAAGCGCTGCAGGTGGCCGAGCAGATCGACGCCACGGTGGTCGACATGCGCTTCGTCAAGCCGCTCGACGAGGCGCTTGTACTGGAGATGGCCGGCAACCATGAGCTGCTGGTGACCATCGAGGAAAACGCCATCATGGGCGGCGCCGGCGCTGCGGTTAGCGAGTTCCTGGCGCGTGAGGCGGTGGTCAAGCCACTGCTGCACCTGGGCTTGCCGGATATCTATGTCGAGCATGCCAAGCCTGCGCAGATGCTGGCCGAGTGCGGGCTGGATGCTGCTGGCATCGAGGCCTCGGTGAAAGCCCGCATGGCCAAGCTCGGCCTGTAAGGCCCTTTCGCGGGCAAGCCCGCTCCCACAGGGATTGCACAGTATTCGAGTACTGTAGAAACCCTGTGGGAGCGGGCTCGCCCGCGAATGCTATTGTACTGCCCATGAAAATCCTGACCTTTGCACCGCTGCTCTGCCTCCCCCTGCCCTTGCTGGCCGCCGAACGCGACAACGCCCTGAAGCTCCCCGACGTGCTGATCAGCGCCAACCGCGAAGTCGAATCGCGCAGCGCCACCAGCGCCGCCAACAGCGTCTTCACCCGCGCCGACATCGACCGTCTGCAACCCTCCAGCGTCACCGACCTGCTGACCCGCGTGCCCGGCGTGCAAGTCGCCGCCACCGGCGGCCGCGGCAGCCTGCCCGGGATTTTCATCCGCGGCACCAAGGCCGCGCAGAGCCTGGTGCTGGTCGATGGCGTGCGCATCGCCAACGCCACCTCCGGCGACAGCGGCCTGCAGTTTCTCGACGTCGATCAGATAGAGCGCGTCGAAGTGCTGCGCGGCTCGCGCTCTGCGGTCTACGGCAGCGACGCCATCGGCGGGGTGATCCAGATCTTCACCCGACGCGCCAGCGGCCCCGGCCTGCAACCGCGGCTGCGCCTGGCGGCCGGCAGCAACCAGACCTTCCAGCGCAGCCTGGGGCTGTCCGGTGGTGATGGCCAGACACGCTTCAACCTCGGCGCCAGCCTCGACGAAACCGCAGGCATCGATTCGACCGGGCCGTCCTTCGCCAGCGATGGCGATCACGACGCCTACCGCAACAAGTCTTTCAACCTGAGCCTGAGCCATACCTTCGGTGAGCGCTTCGAGGCCGGGGTGAACCTGCTCGACAGCCGGGGGCGCAGCGAATACGACAACCCCTTTGGCCGATTCGACCCAGTCAGCTTCGAAAGCTTCGGCCAGAAGCCCTACACCGACTTCACCGTCAGCAGCCTGGGCACCTACCTCGACGCCCAGCTCAGCGACCTCTGGCACTCGCGCGTGGAGATCGGCCACAGCGAGAATCGCGACCGCAAGCGCGACAAACTCAGCGACGATGGCAGCGTGTTCAACACCTATCGCGACCAGATCACTTGGCAGAACGACCTCGCCCTCGACGCACGGAACAACCTCTCGCTGGGCGCCGACTGGTACCAGGACCGGGTGCACGGCAGCACCGACTTCGCCGAGGACAGCCGTTACAACCGTGCAGCCTTCATCCAGCATCGCTATAGCGGTGAAAGCTTCTCCACCGAACTGGGCATGCGGCGCGACCAGAACCAGCAGTTCGGCGGCCAGACCACCTGGAGCGCCAGCCTGACCCTGCCGTTGTACACCGACAACGACCTGCTGCTGTCGTACAGCGAAGGGTTTCGCGCGCCCACCTTCAACGACCTGTACTACCCGCAGTACAGCAACCCAGACCTCGACCCCGAACGCTCCAGGAGCTATGAGCTGCAATGGCGCAGCCAGTTGAGCGCCAGCAGCCGCCTGGAAACCTCGCTGTACCGCACCGACCTGCGCGATGCGATCATCTTCGGCGAGGGCTCGATCCCGCGGAACGTTGCCTCGGCGCGGATCAACGGCATGGAGGTCGCGCTTAGCCAGGATTGGGGCCCCTGGCGCAGCCAGCTCGGCCTGGCACTGATCGATCCACGCGACCGTGACACCGGCCATACCCTGGCTCGCCGCGCCCGCCGGACCTTGAGCCTGGACCTGGACCGACAGTTCGAGCGCTTCAGTGCAGGGGCGAGCTGGCAAGCGATCAGCAGCAGCTATGACGACGAGGCCAACCGCAACAGGCTCGGCGGTTACGCACTGCTGGGCCTGCGCGGTAGCTGGGCGGCAAGCGATGCGCTGAAGTTCGAGGTCAAGGTGGATAACCTGCTGGACAAAGGCTACAGCCGCGCGCTCTACAACTATGACGGCAATGACTATGGCTACCGCGAAGAAGGCCGCACCTGGCTGCTGAGCCTTACCTGGACACCGGCGCTCTAGACGCCAGCAGCGCACAAAGGCGCGCCGTCGCTTCGATCATCTGCCCGCTGGGGCGCTCCAGGCCCTTGTCGGGCACCACCAGCAAGTGTCCGCCGGCAACGGCGCTGAGCTGTGGCCAGGCCTTCCAACCGGCCAACTGCGTAGCGTCGCCGGCCAGGATCACCTCAGGGTCACGCGCCAGCACAGACTCGACGCTCACCTGCGGCGCAGGCTGTTCGAGATCGGCAAAGACGTTGCGCGCACCGCAGACCGCCAGTGCATCACTCACCACCTGACGGCCGCCCAAGGTGTACAGCGGCGAGTCCCAGACTTGATAGAACACCTTGAGCGGCTGCTCGCGGCGATAGCGCTCGCGCAGGTCGGCCAGGCGCTCGCGCAACCTGTCAGCGTAGCGCTGCCCCTGCTCCGCACGCCCCAGGCGCACGGCGATGGCCTGGATCTGCTCGATCAGTTGCGCCAGGTCGTGGGGCTCGCTGCTGAACGTGGCAATCCCCAACTGACGCAACTGGTCGCGCTGGGCCGGGGGCACGCTGCCGGGCCAGAGCAGCAGCAGGTCGGGCTTGAGCGCCAGCAGGTGCTCCATGTCCAGTTGCCCGTAGCGCCCGACCGATGGCAGATTTTTCAGACGCTGCGGCCGCTCGCCGCTGTCGAGCACGCCCACCAGCAGATCGTCCGCCTCAAGCTCCAGGACGATCTCGGTCATCGACGGCCCGAGGCTGACTACACGCGGCCCAGCCTCGGCAAATGCACCGATCGACAGCAGCACGGCAACGAAAAAGGCGCGCATCAGCCCAGTTGGCGCGGGATGCGATAGAGGTAGAGCAGCATCACGGTAGACAACGCCAACAACACCTGAGGCACCGCCTCCAGCCCCACCAGCACCGAGAGTGCGGCGATCCAGGCCGGGAAGCAGGCGTAGGTCATGGCCAGGCGACGAACCCGCGCCAGTTCGATCCAAGCAGCGGGTTCTTCGGGGGTGTCGAGTACCTTGGAGGTGCCGATCAGCGCCCGTTTGTAGGCACCGAAGCGCGGCAGGCTGAGAAACAGGGTCGCGGCGCCGGCGATGAACAGCGGCATTGCCAGCACCGGGATCAATGCCTGACCACCGCCAAAGGCCCAGGCCATGACCGGCAGCGGCACCAGGCCGACCGCCAGGTATTGCCACCAGGCCAGCGCCAGACGCCGCTTCACCTGGCCACGGGTCACGCCTGGGGCGCCTCGCCCTGGTGACGGTTGCCCATCATGTGACCGAGCTTGTCGGCCTTGGTGGCCAGGTACAGGCGGTTGTGCGGGTTGTGGCCGGTGTGCAGCGGCACGCGCTCGGCAACCACAATGCTCATGTCGGTCAGGGCTTTGACCTTGCGTGGGTTGTTGGTCATCAGGCGCAGCGACTTGACGCCGAGGTGCTCGAGCATCGGCAAGCACATGGCGTAGTCACGCTGGTCGGCAGCAAAGCCCAGGCGCTCGTTGGCCTCGACGGTATCGGCACCGCCATCCTGCAGTTCATAGGCGCGAATCTTGTTCAACAAGCCGATGCCTCGACCTTCCTGACGCAGGTACAGCAGCACGCCACGGCCTTCACGGGCGATGGCCTGCAGCGCGGCTTCCAGTTGCGAACCGCAGTCGCAACGCTGGCTGAACAGCGCGTCGCCGGTCAGGCATTCGGAGTGCAGACGCCCGAGCACCGGTTCACCGTCGGCGATATCACCCAGGCTGAGCACCACATGCTCGCGGCCGCTGGCTTCGTCGAGAAAGCCATGCATGGTGAATGTCGCAAAAGGCGTTGGGAGTTTGGAGGCGGCAACAAAGACGACGGGCACGTTGTGCTCCTGATAAGTAGGAAATTTCAATGGGCCAGATTGTATCAGCAGCCCAGCGGGCATGCGCAGGCTGAATCTCGCCGCTTAAGATCGAAAAGTTCGATGCATAGGCCTGCCAGACGCGCGCTCGATCAGTGCGGCTGGCTGTCGGACGCGAACGGGTACGGCTGGTTCCAGTGCTCGAAGATGGCCTTGAGTTCGCCGCTATGCACCAGCTTCGCCATGCGCTGGTCGAACAGGTCGCGCAAGGCCTTGCCTTGATCGCTGCGGGTAAAGGCCAGGTACAGCGGCAATTCAGCGATGTGGGTGCGGCGGAAGTCCTGCGGCTTGCTGGCCTGATGCAGCACGTAGTCCACTTCCGTTTCGGCATCGATGTAGAAATCCACCCGGTCATGCTCGAGCATCGGCAGGATGCCTTCGCGACGCTGGATCTCGCGGAATTCATGCACATTCGGCAGATATCTGTCGTAGCCATAGCCACGTACCCAGGCTAGGCGATACTGGCCGACGCTGTTCAGTGCCGGGACTGGCTTGCTGGCCAGGCCGAGGGCATAGATATGATCCAGGTCGAAGTGCCAGCGCGGGTAGAGGTTGTCTTCGTTCTCTTCCTTGTACGAACCCACCCAGGCGTCGGCCTCGCCGCGCTTGACCAGCCCGACTGCACGGCTGTAAGGCGCGCTCGTTACCTCGACCTTCACCCCGGCCGGCTCGAACACCTTGCGCAGCACGTCCCAGGCAACGCCAGTGCCGTCGGCGTTGGTGTAGTCGATCCATTCCTCGCTGACCAGTCGCACCTGCTTCGGCAACTCAACGGCCCCGGCACTCCAGGGCAGGAAAACCAGCATCAGCGCCAGCAGCACAGTCCGTATGGCCATCGACCCGCTCCCTGTATCAGGCTACCGCCCAAACCAGCACTTGCATGCCCAGCCAGGCGAACACGCCAGCCAGGATATCGTCGAGCATGATGCCGACACCGCCGTGCACATGGCGGTCGATCCAGCGGATCGGCCAGGGCTTGAGGATGTCGAAGAAGCGGAACATCAGGAACCCTGCGAGCAGCCACTGCCAACCCTCGGGCACCAGCCACAAGGTGATCCACATGCCGACCATCTCGTCCCAGACGATGCCTTCATGATCGTGCACGCGCAAGTCGTTCGCCACCTTGCCGCACAGCCAGAAGCCGAACAGCATAGTGATCCCCAGCAGCAGCCAGTAGCCCCAGTCCGGCAGCATCTGCCACAGCGGAATGAACGGCAGCGCCACCAGCGAGCCCCAGGTGCCCGGCGCCTTGGGCAGGGTGCCGGAGCCGAAGCCGAACGCGATGAAGTGCCACGGATTGCGCCAGACCGAAGGCGGAACGAACTCCGCAGGCACCTGATTGGGGTGGTCGGTCACGGTGTCTCCCTGAAATGTTGATAGCCCCGTTGCGTCGGGGTGATGTCACGACCCTGGCGATCACGCAGGGTGACGCCCTGCCCGTCCAGGACGCGGCCGATGACATGGACATGGATGAATCCCGGTAGCTGCAATGCCTGGTGTTGCGCGGCCGGGATGGTGAAGGCCAGCACATAGTCGTCGCCGCCGGTGAGCGCCGCGTGCACCGCAGCGTCACGCCCGAGGAAGGCCTCCAGTTCGGTAGATACCGGAACCTGGTGCTGGTTCACTTCGAGGGCGACGCCCGAGGCCCGGGCGATATGACCGCAGTCGGCAAGCAGGCCGTCGGAAACGTCCAGCGCCGCCGTGGCATGGCCACGCAGCAGCTCGCCCAAGGTGAGCTGCGGCATCGGCGACCAGTACTGCGCAAGCAGCGCCTGGGCCTGTTCAGCCGGCGCCTGGCGCTCGCCCAGCACCAGCGGCAAGGCCCCCGCCGCGCTACCCAGGTTGCCGCCGACACACAGCAGATCACCCGGCCTGGCACCATCGCGGCGCAAGGCCTGCCCGGCCGGAACCCGGCCAAACACGGTCACGGTGATGCTCAGGGGGCCGCGCGTGGTGTCGCCGCCGATCAGGCTCATGCGACAGCGGTGGGCCATGCGCCCCAGGCCTTCGGCGTAGTCTTGCAGCCAATCCGCGCTGACCTCGGGCAAGGTCAGGGCCAGGGTGAAGCCGATGGCGGTCGCGCCCATGGCCGCCAGGTCGCTCGCGGCCACGGCCAACGAGCGCTGGCCGAGCAGCGAGGGGTCGCAGACCGCCGGAAAATGCACACCTGCGACCAGCGTATCGGTGGAGACTGCCAGTTGCTCGCCAGCCGGCAGCTCCAGCAGGGCGCAATCGTCGCCGATCCCCAGGGCCACGCCCTCGCCGCCCTGCGCACAGGGCGCGGCAGCGAAGAAGCGGCGGATCAGCTCGAACTCACCCATGGCTCGTCAGCGCCGGGATCAGCGCTTGTTGGCCTTGACTTCGGCTTCGCGCAGGTTGGGCGCGAGCTTGTCGAGCACACCGTTGACGAACTTGTGGCCGTCGGTGGCACCGAAGACCTTGGCCAGTTCCACACCTTCGTTGATCACCACGCGGTACGGTACGTCGACGCGCTTGATGAACTCCCAGGTGGACAGACGCAGCACGGCCAGCTCGACCGGGTCGAGCTCATCCAGTGCCAGGTCCAGGCAAGGCTTGAGTGCGCTGTCGATTTCGCCCTTGATTGCCGGAACCCCGTGGAGGATTTCGCGGAAGTAGGCACCATCGACATCGGAGAAATCGTTATCGACCCGGAACTGAGCCTCGATCTCGTTCAGCGAATGCTGCGCCATGTGCCACTGGTAGAGCGCTTGCGTGGCGAGCTTGCGGGCTTCGCGACGCTTGGCGCTCTTGGAGGGCTTGCCGGCATCCGCAGGTTTTGGATCGCGCGGGTTGAAACGATCGCTGTCGTCGCTAATCACTTGGCCTCCAACTGCGCCAGCAGGCTGACCATTTCCAGGGCGGACAGGGCAGCTTCGGCACCTTTGTTACCGGCTTTGGTGCCGGAACGCTCGATGGCTTGCTCGATGGAATCAACGGTCAGCACGCCGAAGGCGACCGGAACGCCGAACTCCATGGACACCTGGGCCAGGCCCTTGGTGCACTCGCCCGCCACGTATTCGAAGTGCGGGGTACCACCACGGATCACCGCACCCAGGGCGATGATCGCGCTGTAGTCACCTTGCTGGGCGACTTTCTGTGCCACCAGCGGGATCTCGAAAGCGCCCGGGGCACGAATGATGGTGATGTCGCTTTCGCTGACGCCATGGCGTACCAGGGCATCGACGGCACCGCTCACCAGGCTTTCGACGACGAAGCTGTTGAAGCGGCCAACCACCAAAGCATAGCGACCTTTGGGGGCGATGAAGGTACCTTCGATGGTCTTCAGGGTCATTCCGGTATTCTCATATTAAAGAGCGAGGCCGCACCGGGCGGCCTTCGGGAGGGTTCGGACACGAGCGCCAGGACAACGCTGGCGCACCTGTGTCACTCGGAGGGCACGTATTCTACAACTTCCAGATCGAATCCGGATATCGCGTTGAACTTCATCGGCGAGCTCATCAGGCGCATCTTGCGTACACCGAGGTCACGCAGGATCTGCGAACCGGCACCGACGGTGCTGTAGGTGCTCGGCACTTTGGCCTGCACGTCGCCTGCGCTTTCACGGATATGCGCCAGCAGCACGTCGCCGTCCAGCGGGTGGCCCAGCAGCAGCACCACGCCGCTGCCGGCCTCGGCCACGGTGGTCATGGCCGCGCGCAGGCTCCAGCGCCCTGGCTGCTTGACCATCAGCAGGTCGCGCAGCGGGTCCATGTTGTGCACACGCACCAGGGTCGGCTCTTCGGCGCAGATCTTGCCCAGCGTCAGCGCCATGTGCACGTCGCCTTCCACCGAGTCACGGTAGGTGACCAGATTGAACTGGCCCAGCTCGCTTTCGATCGGCTGTTCGGAGACGCGCTGCACGGTGCGCTCATGGATCATGCGGTAGTGGATCAGGTCGGCGATGGTGCCGATCTTGAGATTGTGCTGGGCGGCGAACACTTCCAGCTCGGCGCGACGCGACATGGTGCCGTCGTCGTTCATCACTTCGCAGATGACGCCACTGGGCTCGAAACCGGCCATGCGCGCCAGGTCGCAGGCTGCTTCGGTGTGCCCGGCGCGGGCCAGGGTGCCGCCTGGCTGGGCCATAAGCGGGAAGATGTGGCCCGGGCTGACGATGTCCTCGGCCTTGGCGTCCTTCGCGGCGGCAGCCTGCACGGTGCGGGCGCGGTCGGCGGCGGAGATGCCGGTGGTGACACCCTCGGCGGCCTCGATCGACACGGTGAACTTGGTGCCGAAGCCGGAGCCGTTGCGCGGCGCCATCAGCGGCAGCTTGAGCGTCTCGCAGCGCTCACGGGTCATCGGCATGCAGATCAGTCCACGGGCGTGCTTGGCCATGAAGTTGATGTGCTCGGGCAGGCAGCACTCGGCTGCCATGATGATGTCGCCTTCGTTTTCGCGGTCTTCGTCATCCATGAGGATGACCATTTTGCCCTGGCGGATGTCTTCGACCAGTTCTTCGATGCTGTTGAGCGCCACGCGGCACCCCCTTCTCAATCAGGATTTCAAGAAGCCGTTGGCGGCCAGGAAGCTTTCGGTGATGCCACTGCCTTTGCTCGGCTCGGCGGCCTTGTCGCCCAGCAGCAGACGCTCCAGGTAACGGGCCAGCAGGTCGACCTCAAGGTTCACCCGACGACCTGCACGGTAATCGGCCATGATGGTTTCGGACAGGGTGTGCGGGACGATGGTCAGCTCGAACTCGGCGCCATCAACCTCATTGACCGTCAGGCTGGTGCCATCGACGGTGATCGAGCCCTTGTGGGCGATGTACTTGGCCAGCTCTTTCGGGGCGCGTACGCGGAACTGGATGGCGCGGGCGTTATCGCTGCGCGAGACGATTTCGCCGACACCGTCGACGTGACCGCTGACCAGGTGGCCGCCCAGGCGGGTGGTCGGGGTCAGGGCCTTTTCCAGGTTGACCCGGCTGCCGCTCTTGAGCTCGACCATGGCGGTACGCTTGAGGGTCTCGACGCTGACGTCGGCCCAGAAGCCATCGCCTGGCAGCTCCACGGCGGTCAGGCACACGCCGTTGACCGCGATACTGTCGCCGAGCTTGACGTCGCCCAGGTCGAGCTTGCCGGTCTCGACGTAGACGCGCACGTCACCACCCTTGGGGGTCATGCTGCGGATGGTGCCGATGGATTCGATGATGCCGGTGAACATGATGTTCTCCTCAGGTACGGGCTGCGCGAAGCAAGCCCGGCATTATACGCCGGGCGCGGGCAAGGGGATGGCTGTGACTCGCCAGTCATCGCCCACGGCGCGCATTTCGATGATTTTCAGCCGCGGCGCCTCGCTCATGTGCTCCAGGGGCCAGTCCAGCAGCGGGCGGGCCTGGGAGCCGAGGAAGGTGCCGGCGACGAACAACTGGTACTCGTCGATCAGGCCGTGGCGAGCGAAGGCGCCGACCAGCCCGGCGCCCGCTTCGAGCAGGACCTCGCTGGCACCGCGCTCGGCCAGCAGGCGCAGCAGCGCCGGCAAGTCGACCTGGCCATCGCTGCCGGGCAGCACCAGCAACTCATGGCCGGCGGCGGCGTAGCGCGGGTCGTGCGCGGCGGCGGTGACCACCAGCGCCGGACCGGCCTGGAAGAACGGGGCATCCAGCGGCAGGCGCAGACGGCCATCGACCAGCACCCGCAGCGGCGGGCGCGACACGGCCAGTGCGGTCATTTCCTCGTCCAGGCCAAGCTCGGCGGCGCGCACGGTCATCCGCGCGTTGTCGGCCAGCACGCTCTGGGCACTGGTCAGCACCACGCTGGAGCGGGCGCGCAGGCGCTGTACCGCAGCACGCGCTGCGGGGCCGGTAATCCACTGGCTCTCGCCATTGGCCATGGCGGTACGCCCGTCCAGGCTCATCGCAAGCTTGGCCCGAACGAATGGCAGGCCATGCTCCATGCGCTTGAGAAAGCCCGGGTTGAGTGCGCGAGCTTCGGCCTCGAGCACACCACTGGCAACCTCGATACCGGCTTCGGCCAGCCGCCCCAGGCCGCGCCCGGCCACTTGCGGGTTCGGGTCCTGCATCGCCGCCACCACCCGCGCCACCCCTGCCTTGACCAGCGCTTCGGCACACGGTGGCGTGCGGCCATGGTGGCTGCACGGCTCGAGGGTGACGTAGGCGCAGGCGCCGCGCGCGCGCTCACCGGCCTGGCGCAGGGCATGCACTTCGGCATGCGGCTCGCCGGCACGCACGTGCCAGCCCTCACCGACCACTTCGCCGTCGCGAACGATCACGCAGCCCACGCGCGGGTTGGGGTGGGTGGTGTACAGGCCCTTGCGGGCCAGTTCCAGGGCACGGGCCATGTAATGGGCGTCAAGCAACGCGGTCTGGCTGGACATGCTTACTCTTTGGCTGGCTCACGGGCCAGGCGGTCGATTTCTTCACGGAATTCGTCGAGGTCCTGGAAGCGCCGGTACACCGAAGCGAAGCGGATGTAGGCGACTTCGTCGAGCTTGCGCAGCTCGGACATCACCAGCTCACCGACCACCAGCGACTTCACTTCGCGCTCGCCGGTCGCGCGCAGACGGCTCTTGATGTGCGCCAGCGCCGCTTCCAGGCGCTCGACGCTGACGGGGCGCTTTTCCAGCGCCCGCTGCATGCCGGCGCGCAGCTTGTCTTCGTCGAAGGGCTGGCGTGTGCCGTCCTGCTTGATCAGCCGGGGCAGGACCAGTTCGGCGGTCTCGAAGGTGGTGAAGCGCTCGCCGCAGGCGACGCACTCACGGCGACGACGGACCTGTTCGCCTTCGGCGACCAGTCGCGAATCAATGACCTTGGTGTCGTTGGCACCGCAAAAGGGACAGTGCATGGTGGCAGGCAACAAAAAAAGGGAGGGCCATGGTAGCGCATCCCACTGGCAAGACAAGCCAAAGGGGTTACCATCCAGAGAAATCTGCCTGTGAAGGATTACCCCATGCACCATCGAGCCCTCCTCGTCCTGTGCCTGGCCGGCCTGCTCGCCGCCTGCGGCAGCGACCGGCCGAAGACCGAACAGCCTGCGGCGTCCCCCGCGCCCAAGACGGTCAAGAAGAGCGACGAACCGGGCCCGCTGCCGGCCTACCAGCGCGAACTCAGCGGCACCCTGATGGAAATCCCCGCGGGCGCCGAAGTCGAGCTGGCACTGCTGGTGATCGACGAACGCGGCCGTCCCCAGCGCCTGCTGGCCAGCAGCGACCTGACCGGCACCGGCCAGGCCCTGCCCTATCACCTGCGTTTCAACCCCGAGGCCTTCCCGGCCGGTGCCCGGGTCGAGCTGCGCGGTCGCGCCAGCCGCTCCGGCCAACTGATCATGCACCTGCCGCCGCAGCGCATCGTCCAGGCCGAAACCCAGGCCACCGGCCCACTGCGTTTCGAGAAGGCGCCATAAGGTGACACCGCTACACCTGCAACAGGCCCTCAGCGGCCTGATTGGCGAGGCGCGCCTGGTCATCAGCGAACTGCCGGGCTGCGACCTCAAGCTGTGGCTGATCGACGCCGAGAACATGGACCGGGCATTCAGCCCCGACGAAACCCGGCGCATCCTCGACGAGCCACCCTACTGGAGCTTCTGCTGGGCCAGCGGCCTGGCCATGGCCCGCTACCTGGCCGTGCACCCCGAATGGGTACGTGACAAGCGTGTGCTGGACTTCGGCGCAGGTTCGGGCATCGCCGGCATCGCTGCAGCCCGCGCCGGTGCGCGGGAAGTGGTCGCCTGCGACCTCGACCCACTGGCCCTGGACGCATGCCGCGCCAACGCCGCGCTCAATGGCGTGACGCTGGGCTACAGCGAGGATTTTTTCGCCGAAGCCGACCGCTTCGACCTGATCCTCGTCGCCGACGTACTGTACGACCGCGCCAACCTGCCCTTGCTCGATGCCTTTCTCGGTCGGGGTCGCCAGGCACTGGTCGCCGATTCGCGGGTGCGTGACTTCAGCCACCCGCTCTATCGCCAGCTCGGCGTGCTCGACGCCCTGACCCTGCCAGACCTGGCCGAGCCGCACGAATTCCGCCGGGTCAGCCTGTACCACGCCAGCCGCGAGCCTTTATAGTGGTGCCATTCCGAATTTGCGAAAGCTGCGAGAGTTGCGATGAGCCAAGCTTCCTCTAACACCGCCACGCCCTACATCTTCGACGCCACCGATGCGAATTTTCAGCAGCTGGTGATCGATAACTCCTTCCACAAGCCCGTGCTGGTGGACTTCTGGGCCGAATGGTGCGCGCCCTGCAAGGCGCTGATGCCGCTGTTGGCAAAGATCGCCGAGGGCTACCAGGGCGAGCTGCTGCTGGCCAAGATCAACTGCGATGTCGAGCAGCAGGTGGTGGCCCAGTTCGGTATCCGCAGCCTGCCGACCGTGGTGCTGTTCAAGGATGGCCAGACGGTCGACGGCTTTGCCGGTGCCCAGCCGGAGTCGGCCATCCGCGCCATGCTCGAACCTCATGTGCAGATGCCTGCCGCGCCGACCGCCTCGCCACTGGAGCAGGCCAAGGCACTGTTCGCCGAAAGCCGTTTCAGCGAAGCCGAAGCACTGCTGCAGGCCCTGCTCGGTGAAGACAACAGCAACGCCGAAGCGCTGATCTACTACGGCCGCTGCCTGGCCGAGCGCGGCGACCTGGACGCCGCGCAGCAGGTGCTGGACGCGGTCAAGAGCGATGAACACAAGGCCGCGCTGGCCGGTGCCAAGGCGCAGCTGACCTTCCTGCGCCAGGCCGCCAGCCTGCCGGAGGCCGCCGAGCTCAAGAGCCGCCTGGCGCAGAACCCGCAGGATGACGATGCGGCCTATCAGTTGTGCATCCAGCAACTGGCGCGCCAGCAGTACGAAGCCGCGCTGGACGGGCTGCTCAAGCTGTTCCAGCGCAATCGCGCCTACGAGAACGGCCTGCCGCAGAAGGCCATGCTGCAGGTGTTCGACCTGCTCGGCGGCGACCATCCGCTGGTGGGTGTGTACCGCCGCCGGTTGTCTTCGGCGATGTTCTAAGCCCCAAGGCGCAGCCACCTCCTGCAGGAGGTGGCATCCAGCCACGCACCGCCCTCGGCAACTAGCCTACCCAGCGATATACCGGCGCATCCGCCCCGCTTTCCACCTTCACTTCACTGCTGTGGCGCAACCGCACCAGCAGCCGCTTGCCTGCCGCAACACTGCCGGCCAACCCTTCCAGCCGCTCGAGCAACTCAGGCCCACTGAGCGCCCCGGCCTGACGCAGCACCTCGCGCGCCGCCGACCACTGGCTATCGTCCTGCCGCGCTGGCGCAGTCACAGGCGTACTCGCCACCTCTGCCACTGCAGGCGCCTCTTCGAGCCTGCGCCCAAGCTGAGCCCACTCCGCCGGGTCCAGTTCGATGGTCAGGTCTACCGGCCAGTCGCCGATCTGTCCTCGGATTCTCACGCTGCCTTCCTTCAATCGCGGATCGATGACGTGCATGCTCCCACGACATGAAACCTGCGCCAAGCGTGTGGCATCGACCAGAAAAGTTGTTATAACATTACCAAATCTTTCCCGTCCGCTTCCGGAGTCGTCCATGCGCCGCCTGCTCCTCGCCTTGCCCTTCGCCCTGCTGCCACTGGCCGTTGCCCAGGCCCATGAAGATCACGATCACGACCACGATCATGCCCACGGCACCTTGCCTGCCCACGAGCACGGCGTCGCACGCCTGAACGTCGGCCTGGATGGCAATACCCTGGAGCTGGCGCTGGAGAGCCCGGCAATGAACCTGGTCGGCTTCGAGCACATGCCTGGCAGCGATGCCGACAAGGCCAAGGTCGAGGCTGTGCGCAAACAACTCGAACAGCCGCTCAAGCTGTTCGGCCTGGCCAGCGCGGCCGGTTGCAAGGAAGACCAGCAGGAGCTGGAAAGCCCGCTGTTCGGTGACGAGCCATCGGCCAAGGACGACGACGGTGACGACGATCACGACCATGACCACGCGCATGAACACCAGCACAGCGAGATCCACGCGCACTACCAGCTGACCTGCGCAGCTCCGGCCAAGCTGACCCAGATCGACCTGTCGCCGCTGTACAAGGCGTACCCGCAAACCCAGAAGATCAATGTGCAGTTGGTCGGCCCGAACGGCCAGAAGGGCTTCGAAAGCACCCCGGCCAAGGCCGTGGTTGCGTTCTGAATGAGCCAGCCGCTGATCGAACTGCATGACCTGGTCTTCGCCTGGCCAGGTCAGCAGCCGTTGCTGAACATCCCCCAGTTCCGCCTGGAGGCCGGTGAGGCGCTGTTCCTCAAAGGCCCCAGCGGCAGCGGCAAGACCACCCTGCTCGGCCTGCTGGGCGGGGTCAACCTGCCCGACCAGGGCGAAGTGCGGCTGCTCGGGCAGAACCTGGCCGAGCTGGGCCAGGGCGCTCGTGACCGTTTCCGCGTCGACCATACCGGGTACATCTTCCAGCAGTTCAACCTGCTGCCGTTTCTCTCCGTGCAGGAAAACGTCGAATTGCCCTGCCGATTTTCGCGCAGCCGCGCCGAACGCGCGGCGCAGCGCCATGGCAGCATCCACCAGGCGGCGGCGCAATTGCTTGCCCACCTGGGCCTGGGCGACCCCGACCTGCTCGCCCGACGCGCCGACACCCTGTCGATCGGCCAGCAGCAACGCGTCGCCGCTGCGCGCGCGCTGATCGGCCAGCCGGAACTGGTGATCGCCGACGAGCCGACCTCAGCGCTCGACGCCGACACCCGCGAGGTGTTCATCCGCCTGCTGTTCGACGAATGCCGCGCTGCAGGTTCCAGCCTGCTGTTCGTCAGCCATGACCAGAGCCTGGCGCCACTGTTCGACCGCGACCTGTCGCTGGCCGAGCTCAACCGCGCCGCCAAGCCTCGGGAGGCCTGATGTACCTGCTCCGTCTAGCCCTGGCCAGCCTGGCCAACCGCCGTTTCACCGCGTTTCTCACCGCCTTCGCCATCGCCCTGTCGGTGTGCCTGCTGCTGGCCGTGGAGCGCGTGCGTACCGAAGCCCGCGCCAGCTTCGCCAACACCATCAGTGGCACCGACCTGATCGTCGGGGCGCGCTCGGGGTCGGTCAACCTGCTGCTGTACTCGGTGTTCCGTATCGGCAACGCCACCAACAACATCCGCTGGGACAGCTTCGAGCACTACGCCAAGGACCCGCGGGTCAAGTGGGCGATCCCGATCTCCCTGGGCGACTCGCACCGTGGCTACCGGGTGATGGGCACCAACAGCGATTACTTCACCCACTACCAGTACGGGCGCCAGCAGCACCTGCAGCTAAGCCAGGGCCGCCAGTTCGCCAACGACCCATTCGAAGTGGTACTGGGCGCCGAAGTGGCCGAAGCCCTGCACTACAAGCTCGGCGACACCCTGGTGCTGGCCCACGGCATCGCCACCATCAGCCTGGTCAAGCACGACGACAAACCCTTCACCGTGGTCGGCATCCTGCAGCGCACCGGCACGCCCGTGGACCGCACCCTGCACATCAGCCTGGCGGGGATGGAGGCCATCCACGTCGACTGGCAGAACGGCGTACCGGCTCGCGGCGCCGCACGCATCAGCGCCGACCAGGCGCGCACCATGGACCTGCGCCCCACGGCCATCACCGCCTTCATGCTGGGCCTGAACAGCAAGATCGCCACCTTCAGCGTGCAGCGCGAAATCAACGATTTTCGCAGTGAACCGCTGCTGGCGATCCTGCCGGGCGTGGCATTGCAGGAGCTGTGGGGCATGATGGGCATCGCCGAGCAGGCGTTGTTCGTGGTGTCGCTGTTCGTGGTGCTGACCGGCTTGATCGGCATGCTCACGGCGATTCTCACCAGCCTCAACGAACGGCGACGCGAGATGGCCATCCTGCGTTCGGTGGGTGCGCGCCCCTGGCATATCGCCGGGCTGCTGGTGCTCGAAGCGCTGGCGTTGTCGGTCAGTGGTATCGTCGCCGGGCTGGGGTTGCTCTATGGAGGGATCGCCTTGGCCCAGGACGCGGTACAGTCCAACTACGGGCTGTTCCTGCCGCTGGCCTGGCCAAGCCCGCACGAATGGACCCTGCTGGCGATCATCCTCGGCGCGGCACTGCTGATGGGCAGTGTTCCGGCCTGGCGTGCCTACCGGCAGTCGCTGGCCGATGGCCTGTCGATCCACCTCTGAGAGTTTGTCATGTCGATCCCTGTGGGAGCGGGCTTGTCCGCGAAGAAAGCACTACAGATCCTCCTGCTGTTGCTGCTGGTGCTGATCATTCCGGCCTGGGCGGACGAGCCGCGCGAGCTGGACTGGCCGGCACTGATCCCCGAGGGCGCGCCCGTCATCCCCCCACAGCTCACCCCGCTGCATGACCTCTCGCAGATGGGCAACTCGCTGAGCGACGCGCTCGCTGCCGAGTCTGCTCCGGCAGCCCGCCAGCAGGCGCCCGACGCCCCGGTGGTGAAAGCGCTGGATGGCCAGCAGATCAAACTGCCCGGCTACATCGTGCCGCTGGAAGTGAGCGAAGAAGGCCGCACCACCGAGTTTCTCCTGGTGCCCTACTACGGCGCCTGCATCCACGTGCCGCCGCCGCCGTCCAACCAGATCGTGCACATCTTCAGCGAGATGGGCGTGCGCGTCGAAGACCTGTACCAGCCCTACTGGATCGAGGGACGCATGCAGGTCAAGAACACCAGTAGCGAGCTGGCCGACGCCGGATACCAGATGGAAGCCGAGAAAATCTACGCATATGAGCTGAAATGAGAACTGTGTCGCCCGTGTGAAGCCCGCTTCGTTGAGCTGAGTCAAACAATGTGTTTGGACGGCTCCTTACCATTGGACTACTCGATTACTCACGTCCTCTGGGAGCTTCCATGAACAAGACATTGCTCGGTGCCTCGCTCGTCGCGCTGGCACTCGCAGCCCCCGTTGCCCACGCCCACCAGGCGGGCGACTTCATCCTCCGTGCTGGCGCCATCACCACCGCGCCGAACGAAAGCAGCAGCGATCTCAAGCTCGACGGCGCCAAGGTCTCCGGCACCAAGGCCACCCTCGATAGCGACACCCAACTGGGCCTGGCCTTCGCCTACATGCTCACCGACCACATCGGTATCGAGCTGCTGGCCGCCACGCCGTTCAAGCACACCGTGGGCGTCAAGGGCCTGGGTGGTGGACTCGACGGCAAGCTGGCCGACATCAAGCAACTGCCACCGACCCTGTCGCTGCAGTACTACCCGATGGAAGCCTCGTCGAAGTTCCAGCCCTACGCCGGTATCGGCATCAACTACACGCTGTTCTTCGATGAAGACCTCAGCAGCGCCCGCAAACAGCAGGGCTTCAGCAACATGAAGCTGCAGGACTCCATCGGCCTGGCAGGCCAGCTGGGCATGGACTACATGCTGACCGACAACCTGTTGGTCAACGCCGCAGTCTGGTACGTCGACATCGACACCAAAGCCACCATCGACGGCCCAAGCGCCTTGGGCGTGGGCAAGACCAAGGTCAGCGTCGATGTCGATCCATGGGTATACATGGTAGGTATCGGCTACAAGTTCTGACACGCCGCTCCTGCACACCTGCAGGAGCAACTGTCCTGTTCAGAATCTAAAGGCCAGCCCAATCTCCCTGTGGGAGCGGCGGTTCGGCGCCCCGACTTGCCCGCGAACACGGGCGTAGCCCGTGCCAGACTGCGCGGTGTCTTTTTCGCGGGCAAGCCCGCTCCTACACGAGCGCAGCAATCCTCAGCGATGCAGCCGCCACCAATACCCCCACGCCAACGCGCTGATCCCAGCCCCCAGCCACACCGCGCCCCACCCCCACGCCCCGTAGACCCAGCTCGCTGCCACCGCCCCTGCCCCGCTGCCAACCGAATAGCAGCACATGTACGCGCCAACCAGGCGACTGGCCATCTGTGCACGCCCGGCCAGCAGCAGGCTCTGGTTGGTCACATGCACCGCCTGCACGGCCAGGTCCAGCATCACCACACCGGCCACCAGGGCCAGCAACGACTGCTCGACGAACAGGCTCGGCAGCCACGACAGTGTCAGCAGCCCCAGCGCCAGCCCCGTGGTGCGCTGCCCCAGACCGCGATCGGCCAGGCGCCCAGCACGCGAGGCGGCAAGGGCGCCGGCGACACCGGCCAGGCCGAACAGGCCGATCTGGGTGTGGGTCAGTTGCAGCGCACTCAACGGCAGCACCATGCTGCTCCACAGCACGCTGAACGCCGCGAAGATCAGCAGCGCGAACACACCCCGCTGGCGCAGCAGCCGATCATCGCGCAGCAACACCACCATCGAACACAACAACGTCCGGTACCGTTGGCGCTGCCCCGGCGGCCGTGCAGCGGGCATACGCCAGCCGAGCAGCGCCACCATCAGCAGCACCAGCCCGGCAGCTGCGAAATAGACGCCTCGCCAGCCGGCCAGGTCAGCCACGACACCCGCCACCAGCCGCGCCAGCAAAATGCCCAGCACAATGCCGCTGGTGACCGCGCCCACCGCCTGCCCCTGCTGCGCCGGTGTCGCCAGGGTGGCTGCCTGGGCGACCATCAACTGCACCACCACGGCCATCAGCCCGACCATCCCCATGGCCGCCAACAGCGCCGCCCAATGCTGGGCCAGGCCGACCGCAACCAGCGCCAGTGCCGACAGCAGCAACTGCGCGAGGATCAAGCGCTTGCGGTCGAGCAGATCACCCAGCGGCACGATCAGCAGCAATCCCAGCGCATAACCTGCCTGGATTGCGCCGACCACCCACCCGACCTGACCACTCGGCACGCCCAGGCTCTGGGCCATGGACTCCAGCAGCGGCTGGGCGCAGTACACCGTAGCCACCGCCAGTGCGCAGGCTGCGGCCAGCAGAAGGGTCAGGCCGCGCGTGAGTTGAAACGACGACGCTTCGTGGGCAGATGACATGCAGACTCCTGGAAATCTGGTTTTAAAATAAAACCACAGGCTGGATTTCTAGCAAATCTGGTTTTAGTCTGCAACCACAGTGACAGATCCGGAATGAGCGATGCTCGACGAAAACAACAGCCGATGCCCCGTGGCCCGAGCCCTCGAAGTGCTCGGCGACCGCTGGGCACTGATGATCCTGCGCGACGCGTTCGATGGGTTGCGCCGCTTCAGCGCGTTCCAGAAGAACCTGGGGCTGGCGAAGAACATCCTCGCCACGCGACTGAAGCTGCTGGTGGAAACAGGGCTCATGGAACTGCAGCCGGCGTCGGATGGCAGTGCGTACAAGGAATATGTGCTGACAGAGAAAGGCCGCTCGGTGTTTCCGATCGTGGTGGGCCTGCGTCAGTGGGGGGAGCGCTTTCAGTTCGAGGCGGGCGAGGCGCGTTCGGTGCTGCTGGACAATGCCAAGGGCGAACCTGTGGCGAAGCTGGAAGTGCGGGCGCGGGATGGGCGGTTGCTGAGGCCAGAGGATTGTCGACGGGCTTGAAGGTGTTCTGGCCTGTCAGGGCCTGTTCGCGGGTACTCCACTGTCCTGGAGATCAGTGAAGTACCTGCAAGGTCAGCGTGTTTGTCAGTCTTTGCCCAACAAACGCGCCAGCCCCTCGGCGATCGGGGTCGCCTGGGGAAAATCAAAACGCGCCAACAGCCGGTGGTTGTCCGCCCGCGAGTGGCGGATATCCCCCGCGCGCGCCGGGCCATGGCTGATCGTCGGCAAGCTGCCAACCACCTGCTGCAATGCCGCAAGCAAGTGATTTAGCGAAGTCGCCTGGTTCAAGCCGATGTTCACAGCGCCCTCTTCCACCTGCGGCTGCTCCAGCGCCTGCACCATCACCTGCACCAGGTCGCCGACATAGAGGAAGTCGCGGGTCTGCTCGCCATCGCCGAACACGGTGATCGGCAAGCCCTTGGTCGCACGCTCGCAGAAGATGCTGATCACCCCCGAGTACGGCGAAGAGGGATCCTGGCGCGGTCCGAAGATATTGAAGAAGCGGAACACCACCGGCTCCAGCCCATGTTGGCGGCGGTAGAAGTCCAGGTACTGCTCGCCAGCCAGCTTGTCCACGGCGTAAGGCGTCAGTGGCGCCTTGGGCGTGTCCTCGGTGATCGACTGGCCTTCGCCATTGTTGCCGTAGACCGCTGCGCTCGAGGCGAACAACACCCGGCGCACACCGTTGATGCGCATCGCCTCGCAGACGTTGAGGGTGCCGATGAAGTTGCTCTGGTGGGTCTTGACCGGGTCGTCCACCGACGCCTGCACCGACGCAACCGCAGCGAGGTGGACCACCGCCGCGCAACCGGCGGCTGCACGGGTAACCAGTGCAGTGTCGGCAACATCACCTTCGATCAGTTGCAGGCGCGGATGGTCGATCTGCAGGTTGCTGCGCTTGCCGGTGGACAGATCATCGAGAATGCGCACCGCATAGCCTTTGTCGAGCAGCGCATCGCACAGGTGGGAGCCGATGAAACCAGCTCCGCCGGTAATGAGGATGGGGGCATCAGCCATGACGATAGAAACGGTCCAGTAAGGGCGGCAAGCCGGCGCGCCAGGCACGGGGCTTGATGCCGAAGGTGTGAAGGATCTTCTTGCAGGCCAGCACCGCATGCTGCGGCTCCTCGCTGGCATCCGGGCGCGCGGCGTGGGCCTGTGCGGTGGGGGCCTGCACGGCCAGCTTGTGCCACTGCGCTGCCTCGGAAAGGATAGCTTGTCCCAGCGCCAAGGGTGTGGTCGCCTCGTTGCCGGCGTAATGGTAGGTGCCCCACAGCGGCGCGTCGCAGTCCAGCTGCTTGATCACCGAGAGGATCACCCTGGCAGCGTCGTCCACCGGCGTCGGGTTGCCGCGGCGGTCATCGGCCAGCAGCAGCTCCTGCGGTTGCTCGGCGCGAGTCAGGAAACGCCCGAGTGCGCCGTCAAGGCTTTCGTCCAGCACCCAGCCGAAACGCAGCAGCACATGTTGCGGGCAGGCCGCACGCACGCTCTGCTCGATACGCCACAGCGCCTGGCCACGCAGGCCCAGCGGCACCGGCTCGTCCTTCTCGCTGTAGGAAGTGGCGCGCGAACCGTCGAACACGCGGTAGCTGGAGGGCTGGACCAGAGTGATCTCATGGTGCTGGCACAGTTCGGCCAGACGCTCCACGGCACGCTCCTGAAGGGCCAGGCGCTGTTCGCTGACCGACTCGGCCTGGAACCAGTCGAAGTAATAGGCCAGGTTGACCAGGGTGTCGGGGCGGTGATCGTCGAGCAACTGGGTGAGGCTGGCCGGATCCCAGCCCTCGTCCGGCGGGCGCGGAGCCAGGAACGCGATGTCTTCCTCGGCCCCAAGACGAATCAGCGCTTGCCCGAGGGCATTGCCACCACCCAACAGCATCAGGCGCATACGCATAGAGTCAGCAGGTCCGCTCAGATCGATTAAGGGAAAGGGGTCATTTTGCGGTTTCCGCCTGGGGAAGTCCAACCCTTGGGGTTCGCTTGTCTTTGTGTGGGAAATTTCCAATAGGCATCGAAGATTTCTCTGTCGCTCACATAAAACCGGTCTTGCACCACGGCAGACGAAAACCCTGAACTAATAGCAGAAGCCGGGGCATGGCAGCCCCGTGTGCGCACCCGACAATCAGGAGAATCACCATGGCGTGCCTGCTTCGTTCTTCACAACGCTTCACAGCCGTGAAATTTTCTCGCCCCTCTTTTGCGCCTTCGGAAACTACCCGATACTGCGCGGCAGTTGGCCACTACAGACTGTATTCACCGCAGTCAGGCCAACGCACTCCAGCTGTCGGCCGGCACGGAACGCCAACACAACAATAACAAGGAAGGTTTCCCATGCAGGATTCCGAAGTCGCGTACCTGGAATTTACCCAGGACCAAGCCGATGCGCTGTTCGTCGCCAGTCAATCCCTCGCCCGACTTGGCGGCCCGGAAGTCTTCGGGGCGGCTGGCAAGGCACGGCAATCTGCCGAAACGCTGGCAGGATCGCTCGCCCCCCAGCAACAGGCAACACTGCGGCGCTTCGCCGACGGCACGCTGTCGGCACTGATGTACCGCGGCATGACCAGCCCGGACGACGACCCCATTCCCGAATACCTGCCTGAACTGCAGGGCCTGGAGCACGACCCCCGCTGCCTCTACCTGGCCTCGCGCAACCAGATCCTGCTGGAACTGGTGCGTTACCGGGCGTTCGCCTTCGATATCGACAACGAAGGCAAGCAGGTGCGTCTGGTCGGCAACTTCAAGGGCGGCGGCAGCCAGCCGCGCCCGGAGGAAACCCGCGACACCCGCGTGGAACTCAGCTCCCACGCCGGTCTGCGCCTGGGCCCACACACCGAAGCTCCGTACAACTGCTCGGTGATCGCTCGCGATGACCATTCGCCTGCGCCCTCTGCACTGATCCTCACCGCGCGCTGGAACCCGGCGAACGAGCCTACCCACGTCATCCCCATGCGCGAGGTCATCGAAGGCCTGGGCAGCCTGCATGCGCTGGCGCTGACCTCGGCATCGTTCGACTTCACCCGCAGCGACTGCTTCGTCGCCGGCAGCGGCGAACCGGAGCAGGCCACCGCGATGCTGCAGTTCGACGCCAATGGCGGCTTCGCCCTGCGCTATAACTCGTACCGGTTCTCGCTCAACGACCAGGCCAGCGACCTCGCCGCCCAGGCCTTCGACGCCTTCCAGCAACGGGTCGCCGAGACACGGCCACGGCCCTTCGTGCTGCAACCGGACACTGCTTTGGTGATCAACAACAACCGCGCCCTGCATGGTCGCGACATCGTCCAGGACAACCGTCGCCTGCTGGTGCGGCTGTTCGGCTACTCCCCCTTCGCCCAACCTCGGGTGATCACTCCGGATCCGCTGCTGGTGCGCGGCTGAATAAAAGGAACGTGCGGTAATGATGGAAATCGATGTCTCCCTGCTGCTGACCCTGGCGTCGGTGGCGCTGATGGCCGGCTTCTTCGACGCCATCGCGGGTGGCGGCGGGCTGATCACCCTGCCGGTACTGTTCGTCGCCGGCATCGACCCGTTGGCGGCCATCGCCACCAACAAGTTCCAGGCGGCCTCGGCGACGGTGTCGGCCACCGTCGCCTTCGCCCGCAAGGGCATGATCGACTGGCAACGCGGCCTGCCCATGGCCGCCATGGCCTTCACCGGAGGCGCCCTCGGGGCGCTGTCGGTGAGCCTGGTGCCCAAGACGTTCCTGCAGGCCTGTGTGCCGGTGCTGCTGATCCTGGTGGCGGCCTACTTCGCCTTCAGCCCCAAGCCCGACGAGCACGAGCGCAAGGCGAAGATCTCCAACGCGGTGTTCTGCCTGACCGCCGCACCGCTGATCGGCTTCTATGACGGCGTGTTCGGTCCCGGGGTGGGTTCGTTCTTCATGCTCGCCTGCGTGATCCTGCTCGGCCAGCACCTGCTGCGCGCGGTGTGCAACAGCAAGCTGCTCAACGCCGCGTGCAACCTGGGCGCCCTCTCGGTATTCTCGCTGAGCGGGGCGATCATCTGGCCCCTGGCCCTGGCGATGGCCTGTGCCGCGTTCATCGGTGCGCAACTGGGCGCACGCTGCGCGGTGCATTTCGGGCCCAGGCTGATCAAGCCGTTGCTGGTCTGCGTGTGCTGCATCATGGCCCTCAAGCTGCTGCTTGGCGCAGGCAACCCGCTCGGCGAATGGCTGCAACATCAGTTCCTCTAAGGAGCGCCATGGACTTCGCGAACACCTCCGAGCAACGCAGCACCTGGCAGTACGACGAACCCGCGCCGGGCACCGAAGGCTTCATCGACGAAGCCTTCGACGGTTATCAGCAACAGGCACGCCTGCTGCTGCCCGACAGCGAGCGGGCACCGCCGCTGTTCGTGGTCGGCGGCGCACGCTCGGACTTCACCCGCCTCAACCCGCTGCTCTATCGCCTGCAACGCCAGGGCATCGGTTCGCTGACCGGCAACCTGTCCGGCCACAGCAAGGCGAGCGAGCCCGGCGCCAGCGCACCGACACTGGCGATCAACCTGCAGGAGGCCCGGCGCTTCCACCGGCATATCGCCGAGCGCTGCCGCACCCTGGTCGGCCACAGCCTGGGCGGCGCGATTGCCCTCAAGCTTGCGGCGCAACTGCCAGACATCGACAAGCTGGTGCTGATCTGCCCGGCTGTCTACCCCGATGACGCCCACGACGCGCCGTTCGGGCCGGCCTTCAGCGCGGCGATCCGCAAGCCCTACGCTTTTCTCGACTGCGACAGCTACGCCTTCCTGCGCCAGTTCCAGGGGCGGGTACTGCTGGTGATCGGCGAGTACGACGGCCTCAACTCCCAGACCCACGGCCAGGGCCCCGGCACGTCGGCCGGCACCCGCCTGCTGCGCGGTGTGCAGCGCTACAGCCCGATCCCGGAGGAAGTCACCCATGCGCTGCTGCGCTCGGTGCCGGCGCCCCATGTGGAGTGCCTGTTGCTGACCGACTGCGACCACGGCATCGCCGCGCACCTGCGTGATGCACCGGAAATTGCCGATCAGGTGGCCGATGCGGTGGCGGCGTTCATTCTCGACCAGGGGTGACAGGTTGGGCACCGTGGCTTGCTTTTCGCGGGCAAGTAGAGCCGATGCCCTATTCGATCTCGAACAAGCCATTGCTGATCGCCCCGGCGCCGAGCCGGTCGCGAATGTCGTCGTCGATGCGCGGATCATCCGGGCGGTAGAGCTTCACCTGGCGATAGGCATTGATTCGGTTGATCTCCTCACCAAGAAACTCCCACACCACGCGAGTGCAGGCAGGGTTGCGCCGGTCACCGCTGGAAACCCCGGTCTTGAGACCGTTGAGGCGGGTGATGCGGCTCTTGAAGCTGGGGATGAGCACGGTCTGGCTCATCTCGTTGAGAGTCAGCGACTCGTAGTCGATCAGGAACATCCGGTCCTGCAACTGGAACGCCGCACCCAGGTAGCGGCAACGCACTTCCGCATGCTGGCTGGCGCTGCTGCGCTCCTGGCGTTCCTGGCGCTCGAACAGGAAGCTGCCGCGCTCCTCCCACAGGTGCACCAGCGACACCAGGATCGAGCCCGGTACCGACATGCAGTTGGAGTATTCGAAGTAGTAGCCGCAATAGCGCGACAGATTGCCGGCCTGGGCATGCAAGGGCTTGAACAGCTCGCTGATCGGGTCGTCCTGCGGGCCTGACGACATCGACGGGTTGCGCGCACCGATCAGCCGGGCGAACTGCTCCGGCGGCAGATTCAGCTCGTAATCCTCGACCCCGAAGAAATCGCCGATGCGCTTGAGGTTGTAGGTCGTCGGCTGGCTCTGCCCGCTCAGGTACTTGTTGAATTGCGCGCGATTGATCGACAGCTGTCGGCAAACCTCTGAAATAGAGCGGTAGTGACTGCAGGCGAGTTTGAGATTGGCGGCTAGAAAATCGGCCATGAACGGCGTTCCAGGTGATGCGAGTGGTGCAAGTCTAGCATCAAGTCGCACCAAAACAGAGCAACCCGCGAAATTGTAACCACAGGTGTCATGACCAACCATGCGCGCCAACGATAGCGCGCGTCCTTGCCGCCGCTGGTCACTCCACACGAAGAATAAGAATCGAGGTCATTTTCCAATGCTCGAAGCACTTAACGATTTCCTTTCAGGAAAACTGCTCATCGTCCTGATCGTCGGGCTCGGTAGCTACTTCACCATTCGTTCCCGGTTCGTCCAGTTCCGCCACTTCGGCCACATGTTCGGCGTATTCAAGGAGTCCCTGCGCGGCCAGGCTGGCCAACTGAGCTCGTTCCAGGCCCTGATGCTGAGCCTCGCCGGCCGCGTCGGTGCAGGTAACATCGCCGGTGTCGGCATCGCCGTGACCCTGGGCGGCCCAGGCGCGGTGTTCTGGATGTGGGTCACCGCACTGGTGGGCATGTCCAGCAGCTTCTTCGAATGTACCCTGGCCCAGGTGTACAAGCGCGCCGACGGTGACGGTCTGTACCGCGGCGGCCCGGCCTACTACATTCAGCACGGCCTGAAGCTCAAGAGCATGGCGATCGTGTTCTCGATCCTGCTGCTGGTCACCTACGGCTTCGCCTTCATCGGCCTGCAGTCGTACACCGTGACCCATTCGCTGCAGAACGCCTTTGCCTTCGACCCACGCCAAACCGGTATCGTCCTGGCAGTGCTGCTGGCCATCACCTTCATCGGTGGCATCAAGCGCATCGCCGCAGTCTCGGACCTGCTGGTCCCGATCAAGACCCTGGCCTACATCGGCGTGACCCTGTACGTGATCGGCACCCAGATCGAACACGTGCCAGCCATGCTGGAAACCATCTTCAAGAGCGCCTTCGGCCTCGACCCAGCCTTTGGCGGCCTGCTCGGCAGCGCCATCGTCATGGGCGTGAAGCGCGGCGTGTTCGCCAACGAAGCGGGCCTGGGCAGTGCCCCGAACGTCGCTGCAGTGGCTGCGGTGAAGCACCCAGGCGCACAAGGCGTGGTGCAGGCCTTCAGCGTGTTCCTCGACACCTTCGTGATCTGCACCTGCACCGCGCTGCTGATCCTGCTGTCGGGCTTCTACACTCCGGGCTTCGAGGGCGACGGTATCGTCCTGACCCAGAACTCGCTGGCCGCCGTGGTCGGTGACTGGGGCCGCATCTTCGTCAGCGTCGCGCTGTCGCTGTTCGTCTTCACCTGCATCCTCTACAACTACTACCTGGGCGAGAACAGCCTGCAGTTCCTGAGCCGCAACCGTGTCGTGCTGATGGTCTTCCGTGGCCTGGTGCTGGCGCTGGTGGTCTGGGGTTCGATGCAGGACCTGTCGACCGTGTTCGCCTTCGCCGACATCACCATGACCTGCCTGGCCTTCGTCAACCTGGTCGCCCTGGCCCTGCTGTTCAAGGTCGGCCTGCGCGTGATGCGCGACTACGACGTACAGCGCAAGGCTGGCATCAAGCAGCCAGTTTTCGACTCCAGCAAATTTGCCGACCTGGACTTGGACCGTGCCGCCTGGCCAGCCAATCCTCAGGCTGAAACAGCCACTGACAAAGCGGCTGGCGAACTTCAGCACCAGCGCTGATACCCTGCCCTGTCCGGCCGCCCCGCTCGTGGGCGGCCGGCTTTCCTTCGCTCCTCGCTTCGGAATCCTTCCATGGGTGCAGTCAAGAATCTCCTCGTTCTCTACACAGGTGGCACCATCGGCATGCTGCAGACCCCCGCAGGCCTGGCGCCGGCGGGTGGCTTCGATGCACGCATGCGTGACCACCTGGCACAGCGCAAGGACGCGCCGACACTGCAATGGACCTTGCGCGAGCTCAACCCGCTGATCGACAGCGCCAACATGCAGCAGGCCAACTGGCTGGCGATGCGTGATGCCATCGTCGAGGCGGTCGAGCATGACGGCCATGACGGCGTGCTGGTGCTGCATGGCACCGACACCCTGGCCTACAGCGCCGCGACCTTGTCGTTCCTGCTGCTCGGCCTGCAGGTGCCGGTCCTGCTCACCGGCTCCATGCTGCCGGCCGGTGCGCCGGACAGCGACGCCTGGGACAACCTGGTCGGTGCTTTGCGTCACTTCGAGCAGGGCCTGGGCAACGGCGTGCAGTTGTATTTCCACGGCCACCTGCTGCACGGCTGCCGCGCCTCGAAACTGCGCAGCGAAGCCTTCGATGCGTTCACAGTGATGGAGCGCCATCGCGAAGGCGAGCGCGCTGCACAGATCCCGGCCAGCCTGGACTACCGCCAGGTGCGCCAACCAGTGAAGCTGGCGGTGCTGCCGGTGTTCCCGGGGTTGTGTGCAGATTACCTGCGCGGGTTCCGCGAGGCCGGTGTGCAGGGCTTGCTGCTGGAGTGCTATGGCAGCGGCACCGGGCCCTCCGATGACCAGGCACTGCTCGATGCGCTGCATGACGCGCGTCGGCGTGGGGTGATGATCGTCGCGATCAGCCAGTGCCCCGAAGGCGCGGTGGTGTTCGACACCTATGCCGCCGGCAGCAAGCTGCGCGATACCGGGCTGGTCAGTGGTGGCGGGATGACTCGCGAAGCGGCGCTGGGCAAGATGTTCGCGCTGTTGGGGGCTGGGTTGGATGTGGAGGCCGCAGAGCGGTGGTTTGCATTGGACCTGTGTGGGGAGCGGGCTTAGGTTTCAGCCTGTCATGGCCTCTTCGCGGGCAAGCCCGCTCCCACAGGGATTTCCACAGTTCTTGAGAATTGTGCTGTACCTGTGGGAGCGGGCTTGCCCGCGAATGGGCCTGGCGAAAATGGCGGAAGGCAGCGGGAGTCGAACCTGCCCGGGAACGGCTGCCGTCCCCAACCGGGTTTGAAGCCCGGCCGCGCCACCGGGCGCGATTGCCTTCCTTGAACTCAGGGCCTGGCCTGCTGCCGGGCCAGCGCGCTGTCGGCGCGGATGTGACGTTGCTCGGCGACCCTGCGGGTCAGGCCGAGCCGGTCGAAGTACTCGAGAATCTGCACACTGCGCTTGCGACCGATGCCCAACATATCGCGAAACGCCGCCACCTGCACTACCGGCGTGTCCTGTGTCTGCCGCAACAACATCTCGGCCATGCGCAGGATCGTCTCCTGCGGGTAGAACAGGTCGCGCACCACCTGGTGCAGCAATCCCAGCCGCGCCAACTTGCGCATCAGCAGGCGCACTTGGGCTTCCTCCACCTGCTCGGCTGCAGCCAAGGTCCTGACCCAGGGCGGATCGAACGCGCCTTCCAGCAAACGCGGTTGCAGACGCTCCCAGAGCGCAGTATCGGCGTCGCTCAACTGCACCTTGTGATCCGGCAGGTGCAACCACGGGCCGCTGCTGGCGACTGCGCCCTCACCGAGCAACTCGTCCAGCAGGCTGACAAAAGCGGCACGCTCCAGCGGCAAGGCGCAGAAGCGGCGCAGGCGGTCGCGGTCGGGGCCAAGCTGGTCGGGCTCCTGCTCGTGGAACCGCGCCAGTTGCACGAGCACTTCACGCCTGAGCGCCTGCCATTGCTGACGATCGAACAGCAACGGCCCCTGGCGGGTGGCAATCACCTGGACGTCATCGGGCAACCGCCAACTGTCACGCAGACGGTTGAACTGTCGCTCCAGGCGCTGCGGGTCGAGCCCGGCGGGAGCCGCCGCCAACAGGGCCGGCAGGGCCTGCTCCAGATCGCAGGCATCGCGCAGCACCTGCAGTTGGCGCAAGCGCGACTCGCTGCGGCGCTGTCTGCTGGGGGCGAAAGGATCAAGCACTTGGCCACCGCCGAGGGTGCGCTGGGCGCGTTGGTCGCGCAGCACCAGGCGGTCGCCATGCACAGCCTGCAACGGTGCGTTGAGCAGCAACTGAGCGAACATGCGTTGGCCTGCCGTCAGAGCCTCGCCCTCCAGCAGCGCCACCCGCGCCGTCACGTCCTGGGTGCCGAGGTGCACATGCACCGCGCTGAAATGCTCGAAGGTGCGCGTCTCGCCCGGCAACAATGACAACTCGATATCGATACGCGAACTGGGCGCATGCAGCCACTCGGGCACCAGCCAGTCGCCACGGTGCACCTGCTCCACGGTCAGGCGCTCGGCACTGATGTTCAGCGCCACCCGCTGCCCGGCCTCGGCCACCAGCGCAGCCTGATTCTGCGCATGCAGGCCACGTACCCGTACTGGCTTGCCCGCCTTGCCCAGCAACAGCGTGTCACCCGCACGCACCTGGCCGGCCAGTGCCGTGCCGGTGACCACCACCCCCGCGCCCGAAACCGCGAAAGCGCGGTCGATCGACAGGCGAAAACCGCCCTGCGTCGCGCGCCGCTGCACCTGTGCGCGGGCCTCGACCAAGGCCTGGCGCAGCGCCTCGACGCCTTCCCCGGTCACGCTGGACAGCGCAAACTGCCGAGCGCCCGCATAGGGCCCGGGCGCCAGCAGCGCATCGACCTCCCGCTGGACCTCAAGACGCCGCGACGCCTCGACCCGGTCGCATTTGCTGATCGCCACCAGCGCCTGGGGAATGCCCAGCAGCTCGATGATCGCCAGGTGCTCGCGGGTCTGCGGCATGACGCCGTCGTCAGCGGCCACCACCAGCAGCACCAGGTCGATACCCTGGGCGCCAGCGAGCATGTTGTGGATAAAACGCTCGTGACCGGGCACGTCGATGAAGCCGGTCAACGGCTCGCCTTCGGCCAGCGCCGCATAGCGATAGCCGAGGTCGATGGTCATGCCCCGGGCGCGCTCTTCCTGGCGCTGGTCGCCGGCCTGGCCGGTCAGGGCCTGGAGCAGCGCGGTCTTGCCGTGATCGATATGCCCGGCGGTGCCGACGATCACTGCACCGGCCCCAGTTGCAGCGCCGGCAACTGCGCCAGCCACTGGGTTTCGTCATCCAGCTGACGCAGGTCGAGCCACAAGGCATCGTCATCGATGCGCCCAAGCACCGGCACCGGCAATTCGCGCAGGGCGCGCTCCAGCACCCTCAGGCTGCGCCCACGCAGCTTCTTCGAGACCTGTGGCCGCAAGCACAGCGCCGCGCTGGGCAGCCGTGCCACCGGCTGGCTGCCGCTGCCGATCATGCCCAATGCGGGCTCGACCGTGACCGTCCACTGCCCGCCCAGTCGCGCAGCCAGTTCGGGCGCCAGGCGCTGCGCCTGGGCGACGATCTCGTCCTGGGGCCGGGTCAGCAGGCGCAGGCTGGGCAAGCGTTCGGCCAGGCGATCGGGGTCGCGGTACAACGCCAGCACCGCCTCGAGCGCCGCCAGGGTGATCTTGTCCACACGCAGCGCGCGCTTGAGCGGGTTCTTCTTGATC
The DNA here is from genome assembly GCA_014268975.2 of Pseudomonas wayambapalatensis. Classification (GTDB taxonomy): domain Bacteria; phylum Pseudomonadota; class Gammaproteobacteria; order Pseudomonadales; family Pseudomonadaceae; genus Aquipseudomonas; species Aquipseudomonas wayambapalatensis. The sequence goes on from CP077096.1 coordinate 5,198,331, forward strand.
CTGGCGATCAGCTCTTTGCGCCCGACGATGATGCCCGCCTGCGGACCACCCAGCAGCTTGTCGCCACTGAAGGTGACGATATCGGCGCCGTCGGCCAGCGCCTGGCGCACCGTCGGCTCGGCGGGCAGTCCCCAGCGGGTGAGGTCGAGCAGGCTGCCGCTGCCCAGGTCTTCGAGCAGCGGCAGCTCATGCTGGTGAGCGATGCGCGCAAGCTCCGCGGTCGGCACCTGAGTGGTGAAGCCCTGGATGCTGTAGTTGCTGCAATGCACACGCATCAACAGGCCGGTGCGCGGATTGATCGCCGCCTCGTAGTCGCGGGGATGGGTGCGGTTGGTGGTGCCGATCTCGTGCAGGCGCACGCCAGCACGGGCCATGATGTCGGGGATGCGGAAGGCGCCGCCGATCTCGATCAACTCGCCACGGGAGATGATCCCTTCCTTGCGCGCGCCCAGGCTGTTGAGCGCCAGCAGCACGGCAGCGGCGTTGTTATTGACCACGGTGACCGCCTCGGCGCCGGTCAGCTCGCGGATCAGGCCCTCGATCAGGTCATCGCGGTCGCCACGCTTGCCGGTGGCCAGGTCGAATTCGAGGTTGAGCGGATAACGCGCGGCGGTCTGCATCGCCTGTACGGCCTCTTCCGGCAACAGGGCGCGACCGAGGTTGGTGTGCAGCACCGTACCGGTGAGGTTGTAGACCCTTCGCACCTGGCTGCGCTGCTGAATCGCCAGGCGCTCGCCGGAGCGTCCAAGCAGGACTTCGGCAGCCAGTTCGACGGCGCTCAACTGGCCAAGGCGAGCGGAGTCGCGCAGGTCGTCGAGCAATTGACGCAGACTGGCCAGGGTCGCGTCGCGGCCATGGCGATCGATCAAGGGTTGGCAGGCGGGGTGGCGCAGCAGAGTGTCGATGGAGGGCAGGCGTGGGGCTTGATTGGCGAGGCTTGACGACATGCGGTACTACCTTGGTTGATCCGGTGTCTGTGATGGCCCTTTCGCGGGCAAGTCGCAGCGGCGAACCGCCGCTCCTACAAGCGGAAAGGGCGACTCGGTCTGACAGTGTAGACCCTCACCCGCCCCCCGGCGCCAACATCAGGTTCGGCGCCAGCCGATGAAAGCCTTCCTCGTCCAGGCGGATATCCAGCGCCAGGCTGGCCAGGTCATCGGCCAGTGCCTCGCCCATCGCGTCATTTTCCAGGTAGCAGTGCTTGAGGTAGGTGTTGCATCCTGGGCAGCACTCCGCCCGCAGCGGCGCCTTGCCCGGTGCATGGCGGTCATCTTCCAGGCTGGAGTAGCGCAAGTCCTTGCTCGACTCGCAATACACGCACTTGACCCGCACCACATGCCACTCGCAGGCGCACAGCGAACAGGCCAGGTAACGCAGCCCGTTGTGCTTGCCCCGGTTGCGCACCAGGCCCGCCATCGCCGGCGAGCCGCAGCAGGGGCACTGCGCGAGGCTGCCGCCGGGCTTGAGTTCATCGCTGGGCAAGGCCCGGCGCCAACTGGCCCAGGCAGCCTGCAGTGCGGCGCCGATGAAAGGCACCAGTGCGGCGGGCACGGCATCGTACTGCCCGCTCAGCAAAGCGATGCCCCAGCCTTTGCGCTGGGCCTCGTCGCTGTTGCGCAGGGCCTCCAACGCATCAGCCAAGGCGCCTTGCCCCGGTGCCTCGAAGCGATCGAGCAACGCCTGCAACCAAACCAGCCACGGCCCTTCTCGCACCAGGCTGTCGGCGGCCAGCGGCGGCAGGCCGTGGCTGATGCACAGTCGCTGACGCGCCTCGGCCACCGGCACCCCGCCCGGTGGGTTGTCGAGCAGGTGCTGCTGCACCCGGCACAGGCGCGCGACCCACCTCAGGTAGTCGCCAAGGGCATGGCCCTGGGCAAGCTGCTCCAGTCGCGCCGCGCGCAGTTCGAACAGGTTGTCGGCGGGCTGGTGAAGAAACGGCGGCATTACCGCCGATGCTTCGATCTGCCCGGGTTCGAGAATCGTGCTCAAGCGCTCATCCTTCTTTCCGTCCGGGGTTGTGTGGCGTCTTGTCGCCGGTCACTTCCCGGTACCACAGCTCATGATGTTTGCGTGCCCAGGCACGGCTGACCCAGCCATGCAGCATGGCGCCGACCGAGCCCTTGATCCAGATCCCGGCATAGATGTGCACGATGATGCTCAGCACCAGCACGAACGCCGCCAGGGCATGGAGCAAGGTGGCCAGGCGGATCGCGCCGATGTCGAAGTACTGGCTGAACCAGGCGCGCCAGATCACCACCCCACTGACCAGCAGGATCAGCATGCACACGAGCAAGGTCCAGAACAGCAGCTTCTGCCCGGCGTTGTACTTGCCGATCGGCGGCACGCCCTCTTCCTCGTTGCGCATCACCCGATCTACACGGCGCAGCCACAGGCGGTCGTTGGCGGTGATGAAGTTGGCCCGCCAGAAGCGGATCACCAGCCCCAGGAAGAACACGAACATCGCCACGCCGAGGAAGGGGTGCAGGATGCGCGTCCAGGGGCCGCCACCGAACAGGTTGCTGAGCCAGAACAGCGCCGGATGAAACAGCGCCAGGCCCGACAGCCCTGCCATGAAGAACAGGATCGCGACGATCCAGTGGTTGGTCCGCTCGTTGGCGTTGTAGCGCAGGATAGGCTTGTTGTCGTTCATGGCCGCTGCTCCCCTTGCCCGCCGGGCTTGCCCGGGTCATAGACGTGCACTGCCGGATCCACCTGGTGCACGCTGGTATCGGTCGGGGCGGGATGTTCGTCTTCCTCGACCCGCTGCGGCCCGACCCGCACATAGTGGAAGAACCCAGCCAGGACCGCCGCGCCCATGGCCAGCAGCGCCAGCGGTTTGCTGATGCCTTTCCACAACCCTACCAGTGGGCTGATCACCGGCTGGTCCGGCAGGCCTGCATACAGCCTGGGTGTATCGGCGTGGTGCAGCACGTACATCACGTGGGTGCCACCGACACCGTCCGGGTCGTACAGGCCGGCGTTCTCGTAGCCGCGCGACTTGAGGTCGACGATGCGCTCGTCGGCATGCACCTTCATCTCGTCCTTGCTGCCGAAGACGATCGCCCCGGTCGGGCAGGTCTTCACGCAGGCCGGCTCCAGGCCCACGGCCACGCGGTCGGAACACAGGCTGCACTTGTAGGCCTTGTGGTCTTTCTGCGAGATCCGCGGGATGTTGAACGGGCAGCCGGTGATGCAGTAGCCGCAACCGATGCAGTGGTCCTGGTTGAAGTCGACGATGCCGTTGGCGTGCTTGATGATCGCGCCGGGGCTCGGGCAGGCCTTGAGGCAGCCAGGGTCGGCGCAATGCATGCAGCCATCCTTGCGGATCAGCCACTCCAGGTTCCCGTCGTCGCGCTCGTGCTCGGTGAAGCGCATCAGGGTCCAGGTGTCGGCGGTGAGGTCCTGCGGGTTGTCGTAGGTGCCATGGTTGTGGCCGACCTCGTCACGCAGCTCGTTCCACTCCGAGCACGCCACCTGGCAGGCCTTGCAGCCGATGCACTTGGTGGTGTCGATCAGCTTGGCGACCTGCTCCTGCTGGCGTACCGAAGGCGGTACGGTCGTGGTGGCCGAGCGGGCGATGATATCTTGCTGGGCCATCAGATCTTCTCCACGTTGACGAGGAACGACTTGGACTCCGGCGTCTGGGTGTTGCCATCACCGAGGAACGGCACCAGGGTGTTGGTCAGGTAGCCATGCCGGGTCGAACCGGTAAAACCCCAGTGCAGCGGAATGCCGATCTGGTGCACGGTCTGGTTGTTGACCTGCAGCGGACGGATCCGCTTTGTCACCACCGCCACCGCCTCGATATGCCCGCGCTTGCTCGACACCCGTACCCGATCCCCCGCCTTGATGCCCTTCTCGCCGGCCAGCACTTCGCCGATCTCGACGAACTGCTCGGGTTGGATGATCGCGTTCAGGCGGCAGTGCTTGCTCCAGAAGTGGAAGTGCTCGGTCAGCCGGTAGGTGGTCGCCGCGTAGGGGAACTCCTCGTGCTTGCCGAGGGTGTCCCATACCGAATCGAAGATCCGGCCTGCCGGGTTGCTGGTGGCCTTCTTGTTGTTAGGGTGCAGCGGGTTGATCCCGATCGGCGTCTCGAACGGCTCGTAGTGCTCGGGGAACGGCCCTTCGGCCATCTTGTCGATGGCGAAGAAGCGCGCCACGCCCTCGGGGTTCATGATGAACGGGTTCATCCCCGCTTCAGGCGGTGAATCGACCTTGAAGTCCGGCACGTCGGTGCCGCCCCAGGCCTTGCCGTTCCACCACACCAGGCGCTTCTTGTGCGGATCCCAGGGCTTGCCCTGCGGGTCACTGGAGGCGCGGTTGTAGAGGATGCGGCGGTTGGCCGGCCAGGCCCAGGCCCAGTTCTGCACCTGATGCATGCCGTAGGGGTCGCTGTTGTCGCGCCGGGCCATCTGGTTGCCCTGCTCGGTCCAGCAACCGGCGAAGATCCAGCAGCCGGATGCTGTGCTGCCGTCATCTTTCAACTGACCGAAGCCCGACAACTGCTGGCCGCCCTTGATGGCCAGCCCACTGGCGTCGGTCATGTCGCTCACCGCCCAGCCGTTCATCTCCTTGGCGAGCTCTTCGGGGGAAGGCTCGTCGGGGATCTTGTACGGCCAGCTGATGTTGAGCATCGGGTCGGGGTAAGCGCCGCCTTCCGACTTGTAGCGCTCACGCAGACGCAGGAACAGCTCGCTCATGATCTGTACGTCGGTGCGCGTCTCGCCGGGGCCGTCAGCGCCCTTCCAGTGCCACTGCAGCCAGCGGCTGCTGTTGACCAGCGAGCCGTCCTCCTCGGCAAAGCAGGTGGTGGGCAGGCGAATCACCTCGGTCTGGATATTGGCCGTGTCGACATCGTTGTAAGGCCCGGCGTTGCGCCAGAACTCGGATGTCTCGGTGGCCAGCGGGTCCATGACCACCAGCCACTTGAGCTTGCCCAGCGCCGCGGTGACGCGGTTCTTGTCCGGCAGCGCGGCGATCGGGTTGAAACCCTGGCACATGTAGCCGTTGACCTTGCCCTGCCCCATCATCTCGAACATGCGCAGCACGTCGTAGGCCGCCACATCGAGCTTGGGCAGCCAGTCGTAGCCCCAGTTGTTCTCGGCGGTGGCGTTGGCGCCATACCAGGCCTTCATCAGGCTGACATGGAACTTGCCATAGTTCTGCCAATACGAGAGCTGGCCCGGACGCAGCGGCTTGGAGGCGCGCTTGTCGATGAACGCGGCGTAGTCCTGCTCGGCGTCGCCGGCCAGCGTCAGGTAGCCTGGCAGCGAGTTCGACAGCAGCCCCAGGTCGGTCAGACCCTGGATGTTGGAATGCCCGCGCAGGGCGTTGACCCCACCGCCGGGCATGCCGACGTTGCCCAGCAACAACTGGACCATGGCCGCACTGCGGATGATCTGCGCACCGATCGAATGCTGGGTCCAGCCCAGGGCGTAGAGGATCGTCATGGTCTTGCCCGGCACGGCGCAGGTGGCGATCTCTTTCCAGACCTTCATCATCTGGTCCTGGGGCATGCCGCAGGTCATGCTGGCGATTTCCGGCGTGTAGCGGCTGTAGTGCTGCTTCATCAACTGGAACACGCAGCGCGGGTGCTGCAGCGTCGGGTCGACCTTGGCGAAACCGTCCTCACCCAGCTCGTAGCCCCAGCCGGACTTGTCGGCATAGATCCGCTTGGCCGCGTCATAGCCACTGAACAGGCCGTCTTCGAAGCCATAGTTCTCTTTGACGATGAACGACACGTCGGTGTAGTTGCGCACGTATTCGTGCTGGATCTGGTCGGTCGTCAGCAGGTAGTTGATCAGCCCGCCCATGAAGGCGATGTCGCTGCCGGTGCGAATCGGCGCGTAGTAGTCGGCCACCGAAGCGGTCCGGGTGAAACGCGGATCGACCACGATCAGGCGCGCCTTGTTGTGCGCCTTGGCCTCGGTCACCCATTTGAACCCGCAGGGGTGAGCCTCGGCTGCGTTGCCGCCCATGACCAGCACCAGGTTTGCGTTGGCGATGTCAGACCAGTGATTGGTCATCGCGCCACGGCCGTACGTCGGGGCAAGACTTGCCACCGTCGGGCCGTGTCAGACACGCGCCTGGTTGTCGAACCCCAGCATGCCGAGTGAACGGATGACTTTATGAGTCAGGTAGCCTGCTTCGCTGGACGCTGCCGACGCCGCGAGGAAGCCCGTGGTCAGCCAGCGGTTGACCGTCTGGCCCTGGGCGTTCTTCTCGATGAAGTTGGCATCGCGGTCCTGCTTCATCAGCGTGGCGACGCGGTCGAGCGCCTCGTCCCAGCTGACCCGCACCCACTCCTGGCTGCCCGGCTTGCGCATCTCGGGGTATTGCAGGCGGCTGGGGCTGTGGATGAAGTCGAGCAGCCCGGCGCCTTTGGGGCACAGGGTGCCGCGGTTGACCGGATGATCAGCGTCGCCTTCGATGTGGATGATGTTCTGTTTGACGTTCTTGCCCGCATCGCCCTGGCTGTACAGGATCAGGCCGCAGCCGACCGAGCAGTAGGGACAGGTGTTGCGGGTTTCCTTGGTGTGCGCCAGCTTGAAGTGGCGCACCTGCTCGGCGAACGCGGCTGTCGGGGCCATGCCCAACGCCGCGAGACTCGAGCCTCCAAGGCCGACGGCGGCGACCTTGAAGAACTGCCGACGGTTCAGGTCCATCGTGCACTCCTGATCAGGTTTGGACGCACGGGACGTTGCCGGCGTCTCTCGGATATCACGGGCGGCGGTTTGTTGGCCGCCAACATGTAAGACTAGCCAAGAAACGAAAAGGTGCGATGACACATGTCAAACTTGCCCCAGGTTTTGGCCGCTGGCGCTACGAGCGGCACTCCGCACGCTCGCGCTTTGCGGTCACGGCAAGGTCCCCTCGTAGCCCCGCTGTCCGTCCAGCGCTTTCGGAAATGGGCTACACCAAAGCCACTGAAAAGCCGCTAACTTGCCGGGTTTTCCGAAAAACGGATCACTCGCAATGGGTATCAAAAATCTGCTTCTCGCCATGCTCATCGCCAGCTCAGGCGCTGCTCTCCCAAGCTTCGCGGCGGCCTCGGAGGCGACACCTGGCCAAGACGCGCCCCTGCCTCTCACTTCACAACAGGCACGAGAAATAACGGCGGCCGCTGAACGTGCAGCCATCGCCCGAGGCTACGCGATCGTGATCAGCATCATCGACAACCACGGTAACCTGAAGCACTTCCACCGCATGGACGGCACCAGCAGCGGCAGCATCCAGGTGGCACAACTCAAAGCGGCGACATCTGCCCGCTTTCCCTTGTCGACACGCGCGTTGAGCGAGCGCAGCAGCGCACACCCGGCCAACCCCTACGCATCCTTGCCGGGTTTCACCTTGCTGGAGGGCGGGCTGCCGATCCTGGACAGGAACGGCAAGCATATCGGCGGTATCGGCATCAGCGGTGCAACCCCAGAACTGGATGCGTACTTTGCCCAGGCCGCGCTCGACGGGCTGTAGCGATAAAGCGCCGGTGTAGTGCAGCGCAGGAAGATGCCCGCGCCACCTGCGCGGGCATCGGCGATGCATCAGCGGCTGAGCTGCTTGAGCCGCCGGGTCCAGCTGTAATCGGTAGGTTGCAGGTTATCGTCGCCCTCCGTGACGCCATCACGGTCGACGGCGTAGGAGAAAATCCCTGCCTTGTTACCTTGGGTCGGAACCCACTCCGCGTACTGGCGCGCCCTGCTGCCGTCGAAATCAGCAGCGGTATCGCCCCAGCGGGTTCCACGCTCCTCGTAGAACGAGAAGCCGACCATGAATTTCTCCGGTGCGAGGAAGCCGCAGAACAGTCTGTCGAAGTGTGCTTGCACTCGCTCCGGGCTCTGTCCGTAAGCCTGGAAAAGCAGGTAGTCCAGCGACGGCGCCAAGGCGCTCAGCAGCTCCATGTCACCCAATTCACTGGTGTCGTAGATGAACAGTTTGCCGCTCTGCTTCAAGCGCTCGGCCAGCAGCAGCGAGACGGCCTGCGCCTTGGCACGGTGGGCGGGCGTCAGTTTTTTTTCAAGGTCGATGTCCAGTCCGTCCAGTCCGGGGACGCAGAGGAAACGTTGCTGCAGATGGTTCGCGAGGTCCTGGTAACCTTGCGGCGAATCCGCAAAGTCCGGGTTGATCAGTTCATCGATGAACAACGTGCGCACGACCTTGATCTGCTTGGCGTGCAGGGCGGGAATCAAGTCGCTCTCCAGCTTTTCCCAGAACAGCGGCGACTCTTCGCCATTGGGAAACACGAAGGCGATATCCACCTCCTCGGGTAGATCCGCCATGGAACAGCAGTTGCCCTCCACCCCATTTACAGTGTCGCGCCAGGATCGGAAGTAGCAGCCCATCAAAGGTTGGTGATTTTGCGTCATGACCAGCTCCGTTCAGTACGGGTAAAGAGCCGCCATTCAAACGACCCCGCACGCGCCTGACAAAACTGAAGGGTTTCCACATTCATCCATGCCCCTTTCCAGGAGCACCCCGCGACAAAAGATGGATCACGTATGAATGAGTGCCTCCAGGCACCTGGCAACCTCAACGCATTGCGCTGGTCTGCGCGTTACCTGAAGCCCTCGCGCAAATCGCCCTCGCGCGCGAGGAAGCGCCCTTCCCTTCTGCCGTTGGCCTGGCCGTCGCGGTAACTCAACACACCGTTGACCCACACCCCGTCGATCCCTTCCGCCGCGCGCTGCGGGATCGCCACGTCGGCCGGGTAGCCGGGGGACAGGGTCATGCGGTACTCCTCGAAAGGGTCACGTCGAATGTTTTGTGAAAGTCATAAAACATTTCCGTTAAGCCTTTTCAAATGACGTGAAACTAATTTTCGTCACGAGGTAAGGGTTGTCGCACAGAGGCATGGCGGGTCGTTATTTTTGAAATTAGCCCTGGCGGATTTTCATCCTCGACGCGTTGCGCGCGGCCATGGCAGGTTCAAACCGGGCCAGTCATCTGGCCCGGAGGCCATTCAGCCTCGGGGAATCAGCGCCCCCGGTTGTTGAATCACCCGGCTCGCCAGGCGGTGCCCCGCTTCTGCCGCTTGTTCCGGGCTGGCGCCACGCAGCCGACTGGCCAGATACCCCGCGCTGAACGAATCCCCGGCCGCCGTGGTGTCCACGACGCGCTCGACGCGCTGCGCCGGGACCTCGAACGAGGCACCGTCACAGCGAATCAGGCACGGCTCAGCGCCGCGCTTGAGGACCACTTCAGGCGTGCCGATTTGCGCATAGGCCGCGAACACCGCTGCGCAATCGGCAAACCCGAACAGGGCCTGCTCATCGTCCACCGTCAACAGTGCCAAATCGACATAGGGCAGCACGTCGCGGTACGCCGCCCGGGCCTGCTCCACCGTGCTCCACAAGCGCGGCCGGTAGTTGTTGTCGAAGACCACCCGCGCGCCCCGCTGTCGCGCCGCGATCAGCGTTTCAATGAGTTTGGTGCGCCCTGCCTCACCCAGCACCGCCAGGGTGATGCCGCTGAAATACAGCACGTCGTAAGCCACCAGCTCCGCCAGAATCGGGGCCGCCGCTGGCGTGGTGAAACAATCGCGCACGGCGGCTTCGTTGCGCCAATAGAGAAAACGACGCTCTCCCGATGCATCGGTCTGAATGCAGTACAAACCGGGCAAGCGACCCGGTAAGCGCTGGACCATGCCCAGGCCGATGCCTTCGTCGGACCAGCGCTGGCACATGGCATCGCTGAAACTGTCATCGCCCAGCGCGGTGACGTAATCCACGCTGGCGCCATCACCCATTTCACGTGACAGATAGACGGCCGTGTTCAGGGTATCGCCGCCAAAGCCCTGTTGCAGACTGCCGTCAGCGCGCTGCTGCAACTCGATCATGCACTCGCCGATCAACGCGATACGCGCGATACCGGGGCCGAGCCTGCTGATGCTGTTCATGGTTGTGGATTCTCGATGGTTCTGCTGTTTCACAGGTGACGGAAGGGCTGCGGCCTCAGACCTCAGAAGCAGGTTTCCAGGCTTTCGATGACGTTCAACTGCTCATCCACCAAGCACCCTGTGCGCCACTTGTCGAAGGTCAGGCACGGGTGGGAGGTGCCGAACGAGATGATGTCGCCGACCCGCAATTGCACCCCGGGCGCTACCGTCATGAAGGCGTGCTGATCCATCACGGCCGTTACCGTGCAGGCACTGACATCGTCGCCAACCGCCGGCACCACACCGGCCCGGTAGCGCAGCAATGGCATCGGCAGCCCGGCGTCATACGCCACGTCGCGCTTGCCCAGGGCGATCACCGCGAAGCCCGGCTCCGGCAAGGACTGCACATGGGCCCAGACCTCCAGCGCCGGACGCAGGCCCTCGTGCAGGTCGCTGCGGCGATCGAGCACACAGCATTGCGCTTGCTTGTAGATACCATGGTCATGCGCCACGTAGCTGCCGGGGCGCAGCACGCTGAGGAAGCGCCCCGTGGCGTTCTGCGCCTCGAAGGACTCGGCGATCAGGTCATACCAGGCCGACCCCGACGCCGTGATGATCGGCTTGTCGAGGGCGAACGCCGCGCTGTCCTGCAGTTGCACGGCCAACTGCACCAGCGACGCGGCGAACGCACGAATGCCGCTGACCGCGTGGTCGCCGTGAATCACCCCTTCGTAGCCTTCGATGCCGGTCAAGGCCAGGCCCGGCTGGGCCTTGATCGCCTCGGCCAGCGCCAGCACTTCGGCTTCGCTACGGCAACCGCAACGGCCACCGACCACGCCGTACTCGATCATGACGTTCAAGCGCAGGCCGCGTGCGGCGAAGAATGCCCCAAGGTCGGCGACGTTGTCCGGGTGATCGACCATGCAGTGGAAGTCGAATGCAGGGTCGGCCAGCAACTCGGCGATCAGCGCCATGTTCGGCGCCCCCACCAATTGGTTGGCCATCAACACCCGGCGCACGCCATGGGCGTAGGCGGCGCAAGTCTGTACCGCGGTGGCCAGGGTGATGCCCCAGGCACCGGCGTCCAGTTGGCGACGGAACAACGCTGGCGTCATGCTGGTTTTGCCATGCGGCGCCAGCTCTGCGCCGCTGTCGCTGACGAACGACTGCATCCAACGGATATTGTGCTCCAGCGCTTCGCGGTGCAGCACCAGCGCCGGCAGGCTTACGTCGCGCACCAGGCTGGCGCCGGGTTGGCCTGCACCCTTTTCCACGGCGGCGATGTTCAAGGCAGAAGACATGCTCTCACTCCTCACGCGCAGCCGCTAACGGCCACGGTCATTCATTGATGCGACGGGCCAGGCTGTTGGCGCTTTCGATCAACACCCGGCGATAGTCGTTGTAGTTGTTCTTGGCATCAGCCCGCGGGGCGACGATGCACAGGGTCGCGATGGCCACGCCGTCACTGTCTTTGACCGGTGCGGCAAAGCAATGGGTAAAGGTGTCCGCAACACTGTCGAAGGAAAAGAAGCCGTCGATGCCAGCCTGGCGGATCTCCTTGAGGAATTGCTCCAGCGGCAGGCGCTCGCCATCGGGCAGGATGAAGTCGTCGTGGTCGATCAGGTCGACGATCGCCTGGTCGCTCAGGTGCGCCAGCAACAGCCGCCCGGAGGCGGTCCAGGGGATGGGGGCGTCTTCACCGATGTCCGAGGAAATGCGGAAGTGCCGCTCCCCTTCGCGCATCAGCGCAACGGTGTACTTGCGCCCGTTGAGCAGGCACATCTGTGCGGTTTCACGGGTTTGGCTGACGATTTCCTGCAGCGCGTGATCGGCCTCGCGCGTCAGGTCGAAATGCCGCAGGTGGGCCTGCCCGAGAAAATACAGCTGACGACCGAGGTAGACATGGCCGTCCTTGCCCACTTGCTCCAAGATCCGGCGCTCGAGCAACGAGGCGACCAGTTCGTAGACCGTGGACTTCGGGCTGCCGATACCATTGGCGATGTCATTCGGCCGCAGGGGCTGGCCGACTTCCTTGAGGTAATCGAGGATATCGAACGCCCGGTCCAAGCCACGAGCCCGGCGTTTGATAGTGTCTTCGGTCATTTCAGTGTTCCCATGCTAGTTCGTAGGCGCTGGCGCAGGCTGCGCGTGCTTGCGATCGGCAAAAGATTGCAGCCTTCGACGGCGCCTACAAGCGCCGCCGCGCGTCAGCCCTTTTTCTTGTAGGCGATGCAATCGATCTCGACCTTGCAGTCGACCATCATGCTTGCCTGCACACAGGCCCGGGCCGGTGCATGCTCGGGCTTGAAGTACTCGGAAAAGACTTTGTTGAAGCTCCAGAAGTCCCGCGGATCTTCCAGCCATACGCCGGCGCGCACCACATCTTCGAGGCCATAGCCGGCTTCTTCGAGGATGGCGATCAAGTTGCGCATGGTCTGGTGGGTCTGCTCGACGATGCCGCCGACGATGATTTCGCCATCCGCTGCAGGCACCTGGCCTGACACGTGCAGCCAGCCATCGGCCTCGACCGCGCGGGCGAAAGGACGGGGCTGGCCGCCACCGGCGGTGCTACCCGTGCCATAACGAGTAATGCTCATGGGTGTTTCTCCTGGTTGCAAATTGACTGTTAAAAGCGGGTGCTTTTGAGAAATTCCGCCAAGCGCGGAGACTGCGGGCGCTCGAAAAGGTCCTTGGGAGGCCCCTGCTCTTCGATACGCCCCTGGTTCATGAAAACGATGGTGTCCGAGACTTCAAAGGCAAAGCGCATCTCGTGGGTCACCAGCAACATGGTCATGCCGTCCTCGGCCAGCCCTTTGATGACGCTCAACACTTCGCCCACCAGCTCCGGGTCGAGGGCCGAGGTGACTTCGTCGAACAGCATCAGGCTCGGCTTCATCGCAATCGCCCGGGCGATCGCCACGCGCTGTTGCTGCCCGCCAGAGAGCTGGCCGGGAAAATGATCGCGGCGCGCCAGCAGGCCTACGCGCTCCAGCCATTTTTCCGCCAGCACCACGGCCTCGTCCTTGTGCAGCTTTTTCACCTTGAGCAGACCCAGGGTGACGTTCTGCAAAGCGGTCAGGTGCGGAAACAGGTTGAACTGCTGGAACGCCATGCCGGTCATGGCCCGATGCCGGGCGATGACGTTTTCCGAGTGGCGCACGCGCTTGCCGTTGACCTCGTGGTATCCGATGGACTCACCCTCGAGCAGGATCCGCCCGCCCTGGAACTCTTCGAGCATGTTCACGCAGCGCAACAGCGTGGTCTTGCCCGAGCCGCTGGAGCCAATCAGCGTGACCACGTTGCCGCGCTGCATCGTCAGGTCGACGCCCTTGAGCACTTCGAGCTGACCGTACTGTTTGTGCAGGCCGCGAATCTCGAGCAGGGCCTGGCTGGTGTTCTGGGTAGAAGCTGCAACGTGAGTCATGGCAAGGCCACCCGCTTTTCAATATGCCGGCCGAGTAATTCGATGGCGTAGTTGATGATGAAAAAGAGAAAACCGGCGAACAGGTAGAACTCCAGGGTCATGAAGGTCCGGGCGATGATCTGCTGGGTACTCAGCAGCAACTCGGCCACACCGATCACCGAGAGCAAGGTCGAGGCCTTGACGATTTCGGTCGATGAGTTGACCCAGGTCGGCAACATCTGCCGCATGGCCTGAGGCAACAACACGTAGCCCAGCGCCTGATAGAACGTCAGACCGATGGCCTTGCTCGCTTCCATCTGCCCACGTGGCAGCGCTTGCAACGCACCGCGCACGATCTCGGCGACGTGAGAGCCGCAGAACAGCGTCAGCCCCAGCACCCCGGCCTGGAACGCGTTGATCTGCCAACCCAGCGCCGGCGCCATGTAGAAACAGGCCAGCACCAGCACGAACACTGGCGTGCCGCGAATCAGGTCGACGTAGAAACGAAATGGCGCGCGTGCCCAGAACCTGCCGTAGGTCAGCACCAGCCCGGCAACGACACCGATCAGGGTGCCGAGCAAAATCGCCAGGATGGAACACTGCACACTGGTCAGAAAGCCTGACCACAGGGCTTCGCGGGCGCTCCACAATTCATGCAACCAGCTTGGGGACTCGTACATGAGGGCCCTCCTATCGACGAATCGCCAGACGCTGCTCGAGGTAACGCAGCAGCAGGGCGATGAGGTAGCAGGCCGCGACATAGAGCGCTGTGGTCACCAGCCAGGTTTCAATCACCCGGTAGCTCTCGACATTGATCTTGCGCGCGTAATAGGTCAGCTCAGGCACGGCGATCGCCGCCGCCAGCGAGGTGTCCTTGAACAGCGAAATGAAGTTGTTCGACAAGGCAGGCAGCACGTTGCGCAACATCACTGGCACCGTGATGTACGCCTTGATCTGCCACTCGCCGAGGCCAATGGCCAGCCCCGCCTCGCGCAGGCCCTTGGGAATGCTCAGCAGACCGCCACGAAACACTTCGGTCAGGTACGCCCCGGCATACAGCGACAGAGTGATGATGAACGAGGGAATCTTGTCGAGGCGGATCCCCAACCCTGGCAGCGCAAAGTAGATCAACAGGATCAGCACGAGAATCGGCGTGTTGCGGATCACCGTCACGTACACCGATGCCGACACTCGCAATGCGCGGTGCTTCGAGAGCAAGGCAAACGCCATCAACAGGCCGATCACGCAGCCGATGGCGATCGACACCAGCGCCAGCTCGAGCCCCAGACCGAGCCCCGCCAGCAAGGTGTCGAAATCGCGCCACACGGCAGCAAAGTTCAACTGATAGTTCATGGTCAGCAGTACCTGGAGCGGGGTGCGACAGAGGCGCCCCGCTCTTGCGGAGTCATTTGAATTCGACGGGGAAACCAATGGCCGGGCTAGGCAGCTCGACACCAAACCACTGCTTGAACGACGCTGCGTAGGTCGGGAATTCGACACCGGTCATGGCTTCGTGCAGGACGGTATTGACGAAATTCAGCCAGTCCTGGTCGCCGCGCTTGACTGCACAGGCGTAGGTCTGCGGGCTCCAGGCATAGGCCGGGCTGCGATAGCGACCGGGGTTCTGCACCATCAGGTACTTGACCGACGACTGGTCGGTGGCAGCGGTGTCGGCCCGACCGGAGTTCACGGCCTGGTACATCAGGTCAACGCTGTCGTATTGGTCGACCTTGGCCTTGGGCAGCGCCTGGTGCACCAGCTCCTCGGCGTAGACGTTCTGCAGCACGGCCACGGTGACGCTGTCACCCGCCGCCTTCAGATCTTCGATCTCCTTGTACTTGCTGTTGGCCGGCAGCAGCAGGCCGACGCCTTCGCGGTAATACGGCAGGGTGAATGCCACTTGCTGCGCGCGGCTGGCGGTGACGGTGATGAACTGGCAGCTCATGTCGACCTTGTCGGTCAACAGATTGGGAATCCGGGCGTCAGACGACTGCACCACGAACTCGACCTTCTCCGGGTCATTGAACAGCCCCTTGGCGACCATCCGCCCGATGTCGATATCGAAACCCTGCAACTTGCCATCCGCGCCCTGGAAGTGCCATGGCGCGTTGGTGCTGCCTGTGCCCACGATGAGGTGGCCACGCTTCAACACGCTGTCGAGCTTGCTGTCCGCCGCCTGGGCAATGCCCGCGAGCGAAGCTGAAGCCGCAAAGAGAAAAGCACACGCTGTAAACAAGGAAAGTCGACGCTGCATGACGGGAACTCCCAGATATTGTTTATTCCGCTATAGCGGAACGTTGTTTGCAACAACGGAATAGACGGCAGAAAGTGTGCCACAGCCGAGAAGGGAAATCCCACAGCCATTCGAATATGAGTTGAATCAACAGGATGCGTGCTGGCGCGAGCGCAGCATCAAGACGAGCACAGCGAGGGCAGTGCTACCAATGACCACATTGGGTGCGTAACGCCCCACATGAGGGCAGCAGAAGAGTGGGCAAAGGAAACCAGGCGCATGCCGCGCGAAAATGAAAAACCCCCGCAAGGCGGGGGTTTCAGGTGACAGCTTTACACGTAAAGGCTCAGGTAACTCCTAGAACGGAATATCGTCATCGAAGCTGTCGAAATCAGCGGCAGGCTGCGGAGCTGGCTGCTGCGGCGCTGGACGCTGTTGCGCCTGCTGCGGACGCGGCGCCTGCTGGCGTGGTGCCTGGTTGTACTGTTGCTGCTGGCCACCACCCTGGTTGTAGTTGCCGCCACCCTGGTTGTACTGATCACCGCCCTGCCCCTGCGGACGACCGCCGAGCAGCTGCATGGTGCCCTGCATGTCGACGATGATCTCGGTCGTGTAGCGCTTGATGCCGTCCTTTTCCCACTCGCGGGTCTGCAGCTTGCCCTCGATGTAGCACTGCGAACCCTTGCGCAGGTACTCGCCAGCGATCTCGGCAACCTTGCCGAACAGCGAGACACGGTGCCATTCGGTGCGCTCGACCTTTTGCCCCGACTGCTTGTCGGTCCACTGCTCGCTGGTGGCCAGGCTCAGGTTGGTCACGGCGTTACCGTTGGGCAGGTAGCGGACTTCGGGATCCTGGCCGCAAGTACCAACCAGAATGACTTTGTTAACCCCACGGGCCATAACGTTCTCCTAGGCTTCGCACGCCGTCGGGGCTGGGTTCACCAGACGCTCGAGGGTCGCACGGTCCAAAATTTTCGTATCCAGTTTGATATAGATGGCGGCTTCTTCTGCCACCACCACGGCGTCGGTCACACCCGGCACAGCCATCAGGCGCTCGGTCAATCCGGCTTCCCGAACCGCCTCCGGTGTCAGCGGCATGCGCAGGCTGGTGACGTACGGCGGTTCGTTCATGCCCAGGGCAGATACCAGCCAGATACCACACAGTACAGCACATCCCAGGAACACCATGCCCAGGCCACCGTGCTGGTACAACCAGCCACCGATGATTCCTCCCAGCGCGGCACCCAGGAACTGGCTCGTGGAGTAGACCCCCATGGCCGTTCCCTTGCCGCCGGCGGGCGACACCTTGCTGACCAGCGAAGGCAAGGATGCCTCCAGCAGGTTGAAGGCAGTAAAGAATATCACGGTGCCGGTCACCAGTCCGCGCAAGTTGTCAGCCCATTGCCAGAAGAACACCTCGATCAGCAGCAGCACAGTGACCGCACCAACCAACACGCGTTTCATCTTGCGCTTCTTTTCGCCGTAGATGATGAACGGCACCATTGCAAAAAATGAGATGAGCAACGCGGTCAGGTATACCCACCAGTGCTCTTCCTTGGGCAGGCCGCCACGCTCGACGAACGCCAGCGGCAATGCCACGAAGCTCGCCATGAGGATCGCATGGAGGATGAAAATGCTCAGGTCCAGGCGCAGAAGGTCCGGATTACGCAGGGTCGGGCCGAGCGCCTGGCGTGCGACACCAGACTCGCGGTGCTGCAGCGCACTGTGCGCACTGGGCACGACGAAGGCGATCAGGGCGATGCCGACCACGGCAAGTCCTGCAGTGGCGAGGAACAATCCCGACAAGCCGAAGGCGCTTGTCAGCAGCGGCCCTATCACCATCGCCACCGCGAACGACAGGCCGATGCTCATGCCGATCATGGCCATGGCCTTGGTGCGATGCTGCTCACGGGTGAGGTCGGAGAGCAAGGCCATGACCGCTGCGGAAATCGCCCCCGCGCCCTGCAGGATGCGTCCGGCGATCACGCCCCAGATCGAATCGGCCTGGGCCGCCAGCAAGCTGCCAAGGGCGAAGATCACCAGGCCCAGGTAGATCACCGGACGGCGACCGATGCGGTCGGAAATCACCCCGAACGGAATCTGCAGCACGGCTTGCGTCAGGCCGTAGGCGCCGATGGCCAGGCCGATCAGCGCGGGCGTGGCACCGGCGAGGTCCATGCCATAGGTGGCCAGCACGGGCAGGACCATGAACATGCCCAGCATACGAAAGGCAAAGACCAGGGCAAGGCCGCCTGCGGCGCGGGTTTCGCTGCCACTCATGCGCTCGTTGTGGGTGTCGTGCATGGATAAACCTCGTGTGAACCGGCGGCGATTCTATCAGTCCGACGGCTAGACGGCATCTACGCGACGCTTTGCCGCGTAGTGGCAGCGCGCCGTATACTTCCTTGTTTATGCCCGCCAAGCGAGGCCGTAGTGGACAAGATCCTGATCCGTGGGGCACGTACCCACAACCTGAAGAACATCGACCTGACCCTGCCCCGGGACAAACTGATCGTGATCACCGGTCTGTCCGGTTCCGGCAAGTCGTCCCTGGCCTTCGACACACTCTACGCCGAAGGCCAACGCCGCTATGTGGAGTCGCTGTCGGCCTATGCCCGGCAATTTTTGTCGATGATGGAAAAGCCCGATGTCGACACCATCGAAGGCCTGTCACCGGCGATCTCCATTGAGCAGAAGTCGACCTCGCACAACCCGCGTTCGACCGTTGGCACCATCACCGAAATCTACGATTACCTGCGCCTGCTCTATGCCCGCGTCGGTACGCCACGCTGCCCGGACCATGACATTCCGTTGGAAGCGCAAACGATCAGCCAGATGGTCGACCTGGTGCTCGAGCAACCCGAAGGCAGCAAGCTGATGCTGCTGGCACCCGTGGTGCGCGAGCGCAAGGGTGAGCACCTGGCGGTGTTCGATGAGCTGCGCGCCCAGGGCTTCGTTCGTGCGCGGGTCAACGGCAAGTTGTACGAACTCGACGAGTTGCCCAAGCTCGACAAGCAGAAGAAGCACAGCATCGATGTGGTGGTCGACCGCTTCAAGGTGCGCAACGACCTGCAGCAGCGCCTGGCCGAGTCCTTCGAGACCGCCCTCAAGCTGGCCGACGGTATCGCCCTGGTGGCGCAGATGGATGACGAAAGCGCCGAGGACATGATCTTCTCCGCGCGCTTCGCCTGCCCGGTCTGCGGCCATGCGATCAGCGAGCTCGAACCCAAGCTGTTCTCCTTCAACAACCCGGCTGGCGCCTGCCCGACCTGCGACGGCCTGGGCGTGAAGCAGTACTTCGACACCAAGCGCCTGGTCAACAACGAGCTGACCCTGGCCGAAGGCGCGATCCGTGGCTGGGACCGACGCAACGTCTACTACTTCCAGATGCTCGGCTCGCTGGCGGCGCATTACGGCTTCAGCCTCGACGAGCCGTTCGGCCAGCTCTCGGCCGATCACCAGAAGGTGATCCTGCAGGGCAGCGGCAAGCAAAGCGTCGACTTCAAGTACCTCAACGACCGCGGCGACATCGTCAAGCGCTCGCACCCCTTCGAAGGCATCGTGCCGAACCTGGAGCGGCGCTACCGCGAGACGGAGTCGGCGACTGTGCGCGAGGAGCTGGCCAAGTTCCTTGGCACCCAGCCGTGCCCGGACTGCCGCGGCACCCGCCTGCGCCGCGAAGCACGCCATGTATGGGTGGGCGAAAAAACCCTGCCGGCCGTGACCAACCTGCCGATCGGCGATGCCAGCGAGTACTTTGCCACCCTGACGCTGAGCGGTCGGCGCGGAGAGATTGCAGCGAAGATCCTCAAGGAAATCTGCGAGCGCCTGCAGTTCCTGGTCAACGTCGGCCTGGACTACCTCACCCTCGACCGCAGCGCCGAAACCCTTTCGGGCGGCGAGGCCCAGCGGATCCGTCTGGCCAGCCAGATTGGCGCCGGCCTGGTGGGGGTGATGTACATCCTCGACGAGCCGTCGATCGGCCTGCACCAACGTGACAACGACCGCCTGCTGGCCACCCTCAACCACCTGCGCGACCTGGGCAACACGGTGATCGTGGTAGAGCACGACGAGGATGCCATTCGCCTGGCCGACTATGTCGTCGACATCGGCCCGGGCGCCGGGGTGCATGGCGGACAGATCGTCGCCGAAGGCTCGCCGCAGGAAGTCATGGCGCACCCCGACTCGGTGACCGGCATGTACCTGTCAGGCCGCAAGAAGATCGCCGTGCCGGCCAAACGCACGCCTCGCAACAAGAAGCTGTCGCTCAAGCTCAAGGGC
Source organism: Pseudomonas wayambapalatensis (assembly GCA_014268975.2). Classification (GTDB taxonomy): domain Bacteria; phylum Pseudomonadota; class Gammaproteobacteria; order Pseudomonadales; family Pseudomonadaceae; genus Aquipseudomonas; species Aquipseudomonas wayambapalatensis. The sequence continues at coordinate 5,218,119 of CP077096.1, forward strand.
GCGCGCGGCAACAACCTGCAGAACGTCGACCTTGAAGTGCCGATCGGCCTGCTGACCTGCGTCACCGGTGTGTCCGGCTCGGGCAAATCGACACTGATCAACAACACCCTGTTCCCCTTGGCCGCCACCGCGCTCAATGGTGCCAGCAGCCTGGAAGCAGCAGCGCACACCAGCATGGACGGCCTGCAACACCTGGACAAGGTAGTCGACATCGACCAGAGCCCGATCGGCCGCACACCGCGCTCCAACCCGGCCACCTATACCGGGATCTTCACTCCGATCCGCGAACTGTTCGCTGGCGTGCCCGAGTCGCGCTCGCGAGGTTATGGCCCGGGGCGCTTCTCGTTCAACGTCAAGGGCGGGCGCTGCGAAGCGTGCCAGGGCGATGGCCTGATCAAGGTGGAAATGCACTTCCTGCCGGATATCTACGTGCCGTGTGATGTGTGCAAGAGCAAGCGCTACAACCGCGAAACCCTGGAGATCAAGTACAAGGGCAAGAACATCCACGAGGTCCTGGAAATGACCATCGAGGACGCCCGCGAGTTCTTCGACGCGGTCCCGGCGTTGGCGCGCAAGCTGCAGACGCTGATGGACGTGGGCCTTTCGTACATCAAGCTGGGGCAATCGGCGACGACGCTTTCGGGCGGCGAGGCGCAGCGGGTGAAGCTGTCGCGCGAGCTGTCCAAGCGCGATACCGGCAAGACCCTCTACATCCTGGATGAGCCAACCACCGGCCTGCACTTCGCCGACATCCAGCAACTGCTGGACGTGCTGCATCGCCTGCGCGACCACGGCAACACGGTGGTGGTGATCGAGCACAACCTGGACGTGATCAAGACCGCCGACTGGCTGGTGGACCTGGGGCCGGAAGGTGGCTCGAAGGGAGGCCAGATCATTGCCAGCGGCACGCCCGAGGAACTGGCCAAGATGAAGCAGTCGTATACCGGGCATTACCTCAAGCCCTTGCTGGAACGCGATCGGGCCTGACGAAAAAAGCCCCTGACATGCAAATGCCAGGGGCTTTTCTCTATATGCGTGCCCTCTGCAGGGACGTTACATCTGCGATTGCAGGTAGTTCTGCAGCCCGATGGATTTGATCAGGCCCTGCTGCTTCTCCAGCCAGTAGGTGTGATCTTCCTCGGTGTCGGCCAGTTGCGCGCGCAGGATATCGCGGCTGATGTAGTCCTTGTGCAGCTCGCACAACTCGATGCCTTTGCACAATGCGGCGCGGACCTTGTACTCAAGGCGCAGGTCGGCAGCGATCATGTCCGGCACGGTGGTGCCCACGTCGAGGTCATCCGGGCGCATGCGCGGGGTGCCTTCGAGCATGAGAATGCGGCGAATCAGGGCATCGGCGTGCTGCGCCTCTTCTTCCATCTCGTGGTTGATACGTTCGTAGAGCTTGGCCAGGCCCCAGTCTTCGTACATGCGCGAGTGGATGAAGTATTGGTCACGTGCCGCCAGTTCGCCCGTCAGCAACGTGTTGAGGTAATCGATTACGTCCGGGTGACCTTGCATCGCCCTGATTCTCCCTGAGTGAAAGCTTGATAGGGAGATAGTGTGAACCATGATTTCTTCAAGGTCACTGAAAAATGCGCAATTTGTGTGAAAAAAGCGGGCAAACCGTAGTGATTTTCATTGAAAAACCGCCCAAATGAGGGCGGTTCTTCTTATCACTTCGACTTAGGCGAGCTTGATGCCCAAGGCCTTGGCAATCCCCTCGCCGTAAGCGGGATCTGCCTTGAAGAAGTGCTGCAACTGACGCTGCACCACATCGTCGCTGACGCCTTTCAGGGTGCCGGCAATGTTGTCGATCAACAGCGCTTGCTGCTCGGCGTTCATCAGGCGGAACAGCGCACCAGCGTGGCTGTAGTAGTCATTGTCTTCGCGGTGGTCGTAACGATCCGCCGCCCCCTTGAGGGCCAGCGCAGGCTCGGCGTGACGGGGCGACTGCTTGGGCGCATCGGCGTAGCTGTTCGGCTCGTAGTTCGGAGCGCTGCCGTAGCTGCCCATGCTCATCGCACCATCGCGTTGGTAGCTGTGCACCGGGCTACGTGGCGCGTTCACCGGCAAATGCTGGTGGTTGGTGCCAATGCGGTAGCGGTGAGCATCGGCGTAGGCAAATACGCGCCCCTGCAGCATGCGGTCTGGAGACAGGCCAACACCTGGCACCATATTGCTCGGCCCGAACGCGGCCTGCTCGACTTCGGCGAAGTAGTTGAGCGGGTTGCGATTGAGTTCAAGCACACCCACCTCGATCAGCGGGTAGTCCTTCTGCGACCAGGTCTTGGTGACGTCGAAGGGATTTTCGGCGCGGTTGGCTGCCTCTTCTTCACTCATCACCTGGATGCAGACGGTCCAGCGTGGGTAGTCGCCGCGATCGATCGCTTCGAACAGGTCACGTTGTGCGTAATCCGGATCGGTACCGGCGATACGTGCCGCATCGGCCGGGGCCAGGTTCTTGATGCCTTGCTGGGTCTTGAAGTGCCACTTGACCCAGGTACGCTGGCCATCCGCACTCAGCAGACTGTAGGTATGGCTGCCGAAACCGTGCATGTGGCGGTAGCCGTCCGGAATACCACGGTCAGAGAACAGGATGGTGACCTGGTGCAGCGCCTCGGGCGAATGCGACCAGAAGTCCCACATCATCTGGGCGTTCTTCAGGTTGGTCTGCGGGTGACGCTTCTGGGTATGGATAAAGTCCGGGAATTTCAGCGGATCGCGAATGAAGAACACGGGGGTATTGTTGCCGACGATGTCCCAGTTACCTTCCTCGGTGTAAAACTTGACGGCAAAACCGCGCGGGTCACGCTCGGTGTCGGCCGAACCACGCTCGCCGCCGACCGTGGAGAAGCGCAGGAAGGTTTCGGTCTGCTTGCCAATGCTCTCGAACAGGCGGGCGCTGGTGTATTGGGTGATGTCTCGAGTAACGGTGAAGGTGCCGTAAGCGCCCGAGCCCTTGGCGTGCACGCGGCGCTCAGGGATGTTCTCGCGGTTGAAGTGGGCCAGCTTCTCGATCAGATGGAAGTCGTCGAGCAGCAACGGGCCGCGCGGGCCTGCCGAACGGGAATTCTGGTTATCGGCTACAGGTGCACCGCTGGCGGTAGTAAGAATCTTGCTCATGGGCTCTCCTTATCGGTCTCGAAACGCCGGCTAATCGGCTTGAGAGCAAGTATGGATGGGCAACATGACAAGATCTAATTTATAGATATGCTTATATCGATAGTTTTTTACAATTCATGTAAACACAAAAAACCGGGCACTAGGCCCGGTTTCTTGTAGCAGACGGAACGTCTTACTCGGCAGCTTCTACAGCACCACCGACCGGACGATCAACCAGCTCGACGTACGCCATAGGCGCGTTGTCGCCAGCGCGGAAACCGCACTTCAGGATGCGCAGGTAGCCGCCCTGACGGGTGGCGTAACGCTTGCCCAGGTCGTTGAACAGCTTGCCAACAGCGGATTTCGAACGGGTACGGTCGAAAGCCAGACGACGGTTGGCGACGCTATCTTCCTTGGCCAGGGTGATCAGCGGCTCGGCAACGCGGCGCAGTTCCTTGGCTTTCGGCAGGGTGGTTTTGATCAGCTCGTGCTCGATCAACGACACTGCCATGTTCTGGAACATAGCCTTGCGGTGAGAGCTGGTACGGCTCAGGTGACGTCCACTTTTACGATGACGCATGATTCATTCCTTACCAAACACTACGTTCGGTGATTACGACGATCAGGCAGTCGCCTTGTCGTCTTTCTTAAGACTTGCAGGCGGCCAGTTGTCGAGGCGCATGCCGAGAGACAGACCACGGGAGGCCAGGACGTCCTTGATTTCAGTCAGGGACTTCTTGCCCAGGTTAGGAGTCTTCAACAGCTCTACTTCGGTACGCTGAATCAGGTCGCCGATGTAGTAGATGTTCTCCGCCTTGAGGCAGTTGGCCGAACGTACAGTCAGTTCCAGGTCGTCAACCGGGCGCAGCAGGATCGGATCGATCTCGTCTTCCTGCTCGACCACGACCGGCTCGCTGTCACCTTTGAGGTCGACGAACGCGGCCAGCTGCTGTTGCAGGATGGTCGCGGCACGACGAATGGCCTCTTCTGGGTCCAGGGTGCCGTTGGTTTCCAGATCGATGACCAGCTTGTCCAGGTTGGTACGCTGTTCAACACGGGCGTTCTCGACCACGTAGGCGATACGACGCACCGGGCTGAACGAAGCGTCCAGCTGAAGACGGCCAATGCTGCGGCTTTCATCTTCGTCAGTCTGACGGGAATCGGCCGGCTCGTAACCGCGACCACGAGCTACGGTGAGCTTCATGTTCAGGGCGCCGTTGGACGCCAGGTTCGCGATTACGTGATCGGGATTGACGATCTCGACATCGTGATCCAGCTGAATATCGGCAGCGGTAACCACCCCCGAACCCTTTTTCGACAAGGTCAGCGTAACTTCGTCACGACCGTGCAGCTTGATCGCCAGGCCTTTGAGGTTCAACAGGATTTCAATGACATCTTCCTGTACACCTTCGATCGCGGAGTACTCATGGAGTACGCCATCGATCTCGGCCTCGACTACCGCACAGCCAGGCATGGAGGACAACAGGATGCGACGCAGCGCGTTGCCCAGGGTATGGCCGAAACCACGCTCGAGAGGCTCGAGCGTGATCTTGGCGCGGGTTGGACTGACTACCTGCACGTCGATGTGACGGGGAGTCAGGAACTCATTTACCGAAATCTGCATGGATGCACCTATTTTCTAGCCCTTACTTGGAGTAGAGCTCGACAATCAGGTTTTCGTTGATGTCGGCGGACAGATCGCTGCGAGCAGGAACGTTCTTGAAAACGCCCGACTTTTTAGCGGAATCAACGTCTACCCACTCAACGCGGCCACGCTGGGCGCACAGTTCAAGGGCTTGAACAATGCGCAGCTGGTTCAGCGACTTCTCACGAACCGCGACCACGTCACCCGGACGAACTTGGTAGGATGGAATGTTTACGGTCTTGCCGTTGACGCTGATCGCTTTGTGCGAAACCAGCTGACGGGATTCGGAACGAGTCGAACCGAAGCCCATACGGTAAACGACGTTGTCCAGGCGGCATTCCAGCAGTTGCAGCAGGTTCTCACCAGTAGCGCCTTTTTTCGAGGCTGCGACTTGGTAGTAACCGCGGAACTGGCGCTCCAGGACACCGTAGATACGGCGGACTTTTTGTTTCTCGCGCAGCTGGGTACCGTAGTCGGACTGACGGCCACGGCGCTGGCCGTGGATACCTGGGGCTGCTTCGATGTTGCACTTCGATTCCAGAGCGCGAACGCCGCTCTTCAGGAACAGGTCAGTGCCTTCACGGCGAGACAGTTTGCATTTTGGACCAATGTAACGTGCCATTTATCTGTCTCCTGATTACACGCGACGCTTCTTCGGCGGACGGCACCCGTTATGCGGGATTGGCGTCACGTCGGTGATGCTGGCGATCTTGTAGCCGCAGCTGTTCAGTGCACGAACGGCGGACTCACGACCTGGACCTGGACCCTTGACGTTGACGTCGAGGTTCTTCAGACCGTATTCCAGCGCAGCTTGACCAGCACGCTCAGCAGCGATCTGGGCTGCGAACGGGGTGGATTTGCGCGAACCACGGAAACCCGAACCACCGGAGGTCGCCCAGGACAAAGCATTGCCCTGACGGTCGGTGATGGTCACGATGGTGTTGTTGAAAGACGCATGGATGTGGGCGATGCCATCAACCACTGTCTTTTTGACTTTTTTACGAGGACGAGCAGCAGGTTTTGCCATGTCTATATTCCTGGGCGATTACTTGCGGATCGGCTTACGCGGGCCCTTACGGGTGCGTGCGTTGGTCTTGGTGCGCTGACCGCGAACCGGCAGACCTTTACGATGACGCAGGCCGCGGTAGCAACCCAGGTCCATCAAGCGCTTGATCTTCATGTTGATGTCACGACGCAGGTCACCTTCGGTGGTGAACTTCGCAACTTCGCCACGCAGGGTTTCGATTTGCTCGTCGCTCAGATCCTTGATCTTAGCGGCTGGATTTACACCAGCGTCTGCACAGATTTTCTGTGCAGTTGTGCGACCGACACCATAGATGTAGGTCAGCGAGATAACAGTATGCTTGTTATCTGGAATGTTGACGCCTGCAATACGGGCCATTCAGTGGGACTCCAATTGACAGCTACCTACGCCCCGGAAGCCAAGAAATAGGGCGCGAGATAATATCGCTGTAGAAACGAATAATCAACCCAGCAGCACACTAGCTGCTGGGTTTGAAGCGCAGATCACACTCAGCCTTGGCGCTGCTTGTGACGCGGTTCCGCGCTGCAGATCACGCGCACGATACCTTCGCGACGAATGATCTTGCAGTTGCGGCACAGCTTTTTCACCGATGCACGAACTTTCATTACCGACTCCTCGAACCTTAGGGGTCTATCAGCGCAGCAGGCCGCTGCCACCGTAGCCTTTCAGGTTGGCTTTCTTCATCAGGGATTCGTACTGGTGCGAAACGAGGTGCGATTGTACTTGGGACATGAAGTCCATCACAACCACTACCACAATCAGCAACGAGGTCCCGCCAAGGTAGAACGGCACGTTTGCTGCCACCACCAGGAACTGGGGCAGAAGGCAGACGGCCATCATGTAAAGAGCACCGAACATGGTCAGACGAGTCAGAACGCCATCAATGTAGCGCGCCGACTGCTCACCAGGACGGATACCCGGAATAAAGGCACCGGACTTCTTCAGGTTTTCCGCTACGTCTTTCGGGTTGAACATCAACGCTGTGTAGAAGAAGCAGAAGAAGATGATCCCTGCACTAAACAGCAGAATGTTCAACGGCTGACCAGGAGCGATCGACTGCGAGATGTCCTGCAGCCAGCCCATACCTTCGGACTGACCGAACCAGGCACCCAGCGAAGCCGGGAACAGCAAGATGCTGCTCGCGAAAATGGCAGGAATGACGCCCGCCATGTTCACTTTCAGCGGCAAGTGGCTGGTCTGCGCAGCGAAGACCTTGCGGCCCTGCTGACGCTTGGCATAGTGAACGGCGATACGACGCTGACCACGCTCAATGAACACCACGAAACCGATAATCGCTACTGCAAGCAAACCGATAGCGACCAGGGCGAAGATGTTGATATCGCCTGTGCGCGCAGACTCGAAAGACTGCCCGATTGCTCTCGGAAGACCGGCAACGATACCTGCGAAGATCAACATCGAGATACCGTTGCCCACACCGCGCTCGGTGATCTGCTCGCCGAGCCACATCATGAACATTGCGCCAGCCACGAAAGTGGAGACGGCAACGACATGGAAGCCCAGGCCTGCAGAAAACGCCACGCCCTGGTTGGCCAGGCCAATGGACATGCCAATGGCTTGAACCAGCGCCAGGATAACGGTGCCGTAGCGGGTGTACTGGCTGATCTTGCGACGGCCAGCTTCACCTTCCTTCTTCAACTGCTCCAGTTGAGGGCTGACTGCGGTCATGAGCTGCATGATGATCGATGCCGAGATGTACGGCATGATCCCCAGTGCAAAGATGCTCATACGCTCCAGCGCACCACCGGAAAACATGTTGAACAAGCTAAGAATGGTCCCCTCATTCTGTCGAAACAGATCCGCCAGACGGTCTGGATTGATGCCAGGCACCGGGATATGTGCGCCGATCCGATAGACGATGATCGCCATGAACAGAAAGCGCAGACGAGCCCAGAGTTCCGACATCCCGCCCTTACCGAGCGAAGAGAGAGCACCTTGCTTAGCCATTTATTCCTCGAACTTGCCGCCAGCTGCTTCGATAGCCGCACGCGCACCTTTGGTGACGGCGATGCCCTTGATAGTGACTGCGCGAGTGACTTCGCCGGACAGCATGATTTTCACACGCTGTACATGCTGGCCAATCACGTTGGCGTCTTTCAGGGACTGTACGGAGATCACGTCGCCTTCCACCTTGGCCAGCTCGGACAGACGCACTTCAGCGCGGTCCATGGCTTTCAGGGAAACGAAGCCGAACTTCGGCAGACGACGGTGCAGCGGCTGTTGACCGCCTTCGAAGCCCGGAGCGATGGTGCCACCGGAACGGGAGGTCTGACCTTTGTGACCGCGGCCACCAGTCTTGCCCAAACCGCTACCGATACCACGACCCGGACGATGCTTCTCGCGACGGGAACCCGGCGCTGGACTCAGATCATTGAGTTTCATCGATTAACCCTCGACGCGCAGCATGTAGTAAGCCTTGTTGATCATCCCGCGATTCTCGGGAGTATCCTGGACTTCTACAGTGTGACCGATGCGACGCAGACCCAGGCCTTTAACGCACAGGATGTGGTTAGGCAGACGGCCGGCGGTGCTCTTGATCAGCGTTACTTTTACGGTTGCCATGATCAGAAGATCTCCTCAACACTCTTGCCGCGCTTGGCAGCAATGGACTCAGGAGATTGCATGGCTTTCAGACCCTTGAAGGTGGCGTAAACCACGTTCACTGGGTTGGTCGAACCGTAGCACTTGGCCAGAACGTTCTGGACACCAGCAACTTCCAGGACAGCACGCATTGCGCCGCCGGCGATGATACCGGTACCTTCCGAAGCAGGCTGCATGTAAACCTTCGAGGCGCCGTGGGCAGCCTTGGTGGCGTACTGCAGGGTGGTGCCCTTCAGGTCAACCTGGATCATGTTGCGACGGGCAGCCTCCATGGCTTTCTGGATCGCGGCAGGTACTTCGCGCGATTTGCCACGGCCGAAGCCGACGCGACCTTTGCCATCACCTACCACGGTCAGCGCGGTGAAGGTGAAGATACGGCCGCCTTTAACGGTTTTAGCAACGCGGTTAACTTGAACCAGCTTCTCGATGTAGCCTTCGTCGCGCTTTTGATCGTTATTTGCCATAACTTAGAACTCCAGTCCGCCTTCACGAGCAGCATCGGCCAGCGCCTTGACGCGACCATGGTACTTGAAGCCGGAACGGTCAAAGGCAACTTGAGATACACCGGCGGCTTTCGCACGCTCAGCTACCAGCTTGCCAACCTTAGTGGCCGCGTCGATGTTGCCGGTGGCGCCATCACGCAGTTCTTTGTCCAAGGTCGAGGCGCTTGCCAGAACCTTGCTGCCGTCGGCCGAAATGACCTGGGCATAGATGTGCTGCGAGGAGCGGAACACGCACAGACGCACGGCTTCGAGCTCGTGCATTTTCAGGCGTGCTTTGCGAGCGCGACGCAGTCGAATAACTTTTTTGTCGGTCATTTGCTAGGCCCTACTTCTTCTTGGCTTCTTTACGACGGACTACTTCGTCCGCGTAACGCACACCCTTGCCTTTGTAAGGCTCTGGCGGACGGAAATCGCGGATTTCAGCGGCCACCTGACCCACCAGCTGCTTGTCGATACCCTTGATCAGGATGTCGGTCTGGCTTGGGGTTTCAGCGGTGATACCGGCTGGCAGTTCGTAGTCCACTGGATGCGAGAAGCCCAGAGCCAGGTTCAGGATGGTGCCCTTGGCCTGTGCCTTGTAACCAACACCGACCAGCTGGAGCTTGCGCTCGAAGCCTTGGCTTACGCCCTGGACCATGTTGTTCACCAGAGCACGGGTGGTACCGGCCATGGCGCGAGCTTGCTGGTCACCGTTGCGAGCGACGAAGCGCAGCTCGCCAGACTCTTCGGTAACTTCAACAGACGAGTGAACGTTCAGTTCGAGAGTGCCCTTGGCACCCTTCACCGAAAGCTGCTGGCCGGCGAATTTGACTTCGACACCGGATGGCAGCTTAACGGGGTTCTTAGCGACGCGAGACATGCCTATCTCCCCTTAGAACACTGTGCACAGAACTTCGCCACCGACACCGGCAGCGCGCGCAGCGCGATCAGTCATCACACCTTTGTTGGTGGAGACGATAGACACGCCCAGACCGCCACGTACTTTCGGCAGGTCAGAGACGGACTTGTACTGGCGCAGGCCTGGACGGCTGGAGCGCTTCAGTTCCTCGATGACCGGACGGCCTTCGAAGTACTTCAGTTCGATCGACAGGGAAGGCTTGACTTCGCCACTGACCTGGTAGCCAGCGATGTAACCTTCGTCCTTCAGAACTTTGGCAACCGCGACCTTCAGAGTGGAGGAAGGCATGCTTACGACGGACTTTTCAGCCATCTGGGCATTACGGATGCGAGTTAGCATGTCCGCTAACGGGTCCTGCATACTCATGGGCTAGATGCTCCTGATACAAGAATTATTAGCCTTGCGGCTATCACAACCACCTGACCGCCCCGGGCAAAAAACCCAGGCTCAGGTGAGCCGGTCATTCTAGACACAAGACAGAAACGAAACAAGCCCCACGAGGGGGCTTGTTTGTTGGCGATGTCACCGGCGGTCGGAAGATTGCCCCCCCTACGCCGGGATCACACCTGCAGCTATTACCAGGAGGCCTTGACCAGACCTGGTACGTCACCGCGCATTGCAGCTTGACGCAGCATGTTACGGCCCAGGCCGAACTTACGGTAAACACCGTGAGGACGACCGGTCAGGCGGCAACGGTTGCGCAGGCGCGAGGCGCTGGCATCACGAGGCTGCTTCTGCAGAGCGACAACGGCAGCGAAACGCTCTTCTGGAGAGGCGTTCAGGTTGACGATGGTCGCTTTCAGCTCGGCACGCTTTTTGGCGTACTTGGCTACCGTGAGCTGACGCTTCAGCTCGCGGTTTTTCATGCTCTTCTTGGCCATTTTCCTACTCCAATCAGTTGCGGAACGGGAACTTGAATGCACGCAGCAGAGCGCGGCCTTCGTCGTCCGAACGAGCAGTGGTGGTCAGGGTGATGTCCAAACCGCGCAGAGCATCGATCTTGTCGTAGTCGATTTCCGGGAAGATGATCTGCTCTTTCACGCCCATGCTGTAGTTGCCACGGCCATCGAAGGACTTGGCATTCAGGCCGCGGAAGTCGCGAACCCGAGGCAGGGAGATCGCCAGCAGGCGGTCCAGGAATTCGTACATCTTGTCGCTACGCAGGGTCACCTTGACGCCGATCGGCCAGCCCTCACGGACTTTGAAGCCCGCGATGGATTTACGAGCGAAAGTCACGACCGGCTTTTGACCGGTGATCTTTTCCAGGTCGGCAACTGCGTGCTCGATGACTTTCTTGTCGCCGATCGCTTCGCCCAGACCCATGTTCAGGGTGATCTTGGTAACGCGCGGAACTTCCATCACGTTCGACAGCTTAAGTTCTTCCTTAAGCTTGGGAGCGATTTCGTTCCGGTACATCTCTTTCAGTCGTGCCATGGTCTTCTACCTAGCAGTGTTCAAGCATCAACCGCTTTTTGGGTCGACTTGAAGACACGAATTTTCTTACCGTCTTCTACTTTGAAACCAACGCGGTCAGCCTTGTTGGTTTCGCCATTGAAGATGGCAACGTTGGAAGCGTGCAGAGGCGCTTCTTTCTCGACGATACCGCCCTGAACGCCGGCCATCGGGTTCGGCTTGGTATGACGCTTGACCAGGTTGACACCACCGATGACCAGACGGTCATCAGCGAGAACCTTCAGCACCTTACCGCGCTTACCCTTGTCTTTGCCGGCGATCACGATGATCTCGTCGTCACGACGAATCTTTTGCATGTCGGATCTCCTTACAGCACTTCAGGGGCGAGCGAGACGATCTTCATGAACTTCTCGTTACGAAGTTCACGGGTCACTGGCCCGAAGATGCGGGTACCGATCGGCTCTTGCTTGTTGTTCAGCAGAACAGCAGCGTTGCCGTCGAAACGAATGATGGAACCGTCAGCGCGACGTACACCGTGACGGGTACGGACGACAACAGCGGTCATCACCTGGCCTTTCTTGACCTTACCGCGAGGAATCGCTTCCTTGACGGTAACTTTGATGATGTCACCGATGCCAGCGTAACGGCGGTGCGAACCGCCGAGCACCTTGATGCACATGACGCGACGAGCGCCGCTGTTATCGGCCACATCGAGCATGGATTGAGTCTGAATCATAAAATTTCTCCGACCCCTAGCCCTTAGACTTCAACAGCGCGTTCGAGGACTTCAACCAGTGCCCAGGACTTGGTCTTGGCCAGCGGACGAGTTTCGGTGATCGAAACCTTGTCGCCGATCTTGCACTGATTGGTTTCGTCGTGCGCGTGCAGCTTAGTCGAACGCTTAACGTATTTACCGTAGATCGGGTGCTTTACGCGACGCTCGATCAGAACGGTGATGGTCTTGTCCATTTTGTCGCTGACGACACGGCCAGTCAGCGTACGGACGGTTTTTTCAGCTTCAGCCATGATCACTTACCTGCCTGCTGGTTGAGCACAGTTTTCACGCGAGCGATGTCACGCTTAACTTGCGAGAGCAGGTGCGACTGCCCCAACTGGCCAGTTGCTTTCTGCATACGCAGATTGAACTGGTCGCGCAGCAAGCCGAGCAGTTGCTCATTCAGTTGCTGTGCCGATTTTTCACGAAGTTCATTCGCTTTCATCACATCACCGTCCGCTTAACAAAGGAGGTGGCGAGAGGCAGCTTTGCAGCAGCCAGGGCGAAAGCTTCGCGCGCCAGCTCTTCAGAAACACCCTCGATCTCGTACAGGACTTTGCCTGGCTGGATCTGGGCAACCCAGTACTCCACGGAACCCTTACCTTTACCCATACGAACCTCGAGAGGCTTCTTGGTAACCGGCTTGTCCGGGAATACACGGATCCAGATCTTGCCGCCACGTTTTACGTGACGGGTCAGGGCACGACGTGCCGACTCGATCTGGCGAGCGGTGAGGCGACCGCGAGCGACAGCTTTCAGAGCGAACTCGCCGAAGCTGACCTTGCTACCGCGCAGTGCCAGACCACGGTTGTGGCCGGTCATCTGCTTGCGGAATTTTGTACGCTTTGGTTGCAACATTTGGCGTACCCCTTACTTAGCAGCTTTTTTACGAGGCGCTGGTGCTTGCGGCTTCAGCTCTTCCTGGCGACCACCAATCACTTCGCCTTTGAAGATCCAAACCTTGACACCGATCACACCGTAGGTGGTGTGAGCTTCGTAGGTGTTGTAGTCGATATCGGCACGCAGGGTGTGCAGAGGCACACGACCTTCGCGATACCACTCGGTACGGGCGATCTCGGCACCGCCAAGACGACCGCTCACCTGGATCTTGATGCCCTTGGCACCAATACGCATGGCGTTCTGTACGGCGCGCTTCATGGCGCGACGGAACATAACGCGGCGCTCCAGCTGCTGGGCAACGCTTTGCGCAACCAGCATGGCGTCGAGTTCCGGCTTGCGGATCTCTTCGATGTTGATGTGCACAGGCACACCCATCTGCTTGGTCAGGTCCTGACGCAGCTTCTCGACATCCTCACCCTTCTTGCCGATAACGATACCGGGACGAGCGGTGTGGATGGTGATGCGTGCAGTTTGAGCCGGACGATGAATATCGATACGGCTTACGGACGCGCTTTTTAGTTTGTCTTGGAGGTACTCACGCGTTTTCAGATCCTTCAACAGGTAATCTGCGTAAGTAGCACCGTCTGCGTACCAGACGGAGGTGTGCTCCTTGACGATTCCCAGGCGAATGCCAGTGGGATGTACTTTCTGACCCATCTGATCGACTCCGTTACTTGTCCGCAACCTTGACAGTGATATGGCAAGACCGCTTGACGATGCGATCAGCGCGGCCTTTGGCACGCGGCATGATGCGCTTCAGCGAACGCCCTTCGTTGACGAAAACGGTGCTGACCTTCAGGTCATCAACGTCTGCGCCTTCGTTGTGTTCGGCGTTGGCAACGGCCGACTCGAGGACTTTCTTCATGATTTCAGCGGCTTTTTTGCTGCTGAAGGCCAACAGGTTGAGCGCTTCGCCCACCTTCTTCCCGCGGATCTGGTCGGCGACCAAGCGGGCTTTCTGGGCGGAGATTCGAGCGCCCGACAACTTAGCGGCTACTTCCATTTCCTTACCCCTTAACGCTTGGCTTTCTTGTCAGCCACGTGCCCGCGATAGGTGCGGGTACCGGCGAACTCGCCCAGTTTGTGGCCGACCATGTCTTCGTTCACGAGAACTGGGACGTGTTGGCGACCGTTGTGTACCGCGATGGTCAGACCGACCATTTGTGGCAGGATCATCGAACGGCGCGACCAGGTTTTCACTGGCTTGCGATCATTCTTCTCCACCGCCACTTCGACCTTCTTCAGCAGGTGAAGATCGATAAAAGGACCTTTTTTCAGAGAACGTGGCACTGTCGTATCCCTCTAGTTACTTGCGACGACGGACGATCATGTTGTCGGTACGCTTATTACCACGGGTCTTCGCACCCTTGGTTGGGAAGCCCCATGGCGATACCGGATGACGACCACCGGAGGTACGACCTTCACCACCACCATGTGGGTGGTCAACCGGGTTCATGGCAACACCACGAACGGTCGGGCGAACGCCGCGCCAGCGTTTAGCACCTGCTTTACCCAGCGAACGCAGGCTGTGCTCGGAGTTCGAGACTTCGCCCAGGGTCGCACGGCACTCAGCCAGTACTTTACGCATCTCACCAGAGCGCAGACGCAGAGTCACGTATGCACCTTCACGCGCGATCAGCTGAGCCGAAGCACCAGCGGAACGAGCAATTTGCGCACCTTTACCCGGCTTCAGTTCGATGCCGTGAACGGTGCTACCTACTGGGATGTTGCGCAGTTGCAGGGAGTTACCGGCCTTGATTGGGGCCAGGGCACCTGCGATCAGCTGGTCGCCAGCACTCACGCCTTTAGGGGCGATGATGTAGCGACGCTCACCGTCTGCGTAGCACAGCAGGGCGATGTGAGCAGTACGGTTCGGGTCGTATTCGACGCGCTCGACAGTGGCTGGAATGCCATCTTTGTCGTTGCGACGGAAGTCGACCAGACGGTAATGCTGCTTGTGACCACCACCAACGTGACGAGTGGTAATGCGGCCATTGTTGTTACGACCACCAGACTTCGATTTCTTCTCGAGCAGCGGTGCGTGAGGAGCGCCTTTGTGCAGCTCCTTGTTGACCACCTTGACCACGAAACGGCGGCCAGGGGAAGTCGGTTTGCATTTAACGATTGCCATGATGCACCCCTTCCTTACTCAGCACTGCTGCTGAAATCGAGATCTTGGCCTGGCTGAAGGGAGACGATCGCCTTCTTCCAGTCATTACGCTTGCCCAGACCACGTGCGGTACGCTTGGTTTTACCCAGAACGTTGACAGTCGACACGTTTTCAACTTTTACGTTGAACAGGCCTTCGACAGCTTTCTTGATTTCCAGCTTGGTTGCATCGGTAGCAACCTTGAATACGAACTGGCCTTTCTTCTCAGCCAGAACGGTAGCCTTCTCGGAAACGTGCGGGCCAAGGAGGACTTTGAATACGCGTTCCTGGTTCATCCCAGCAGCTCCTCGAATTTCTTCACGGCCGAGACAGTGATCAACACTTTCTCGTAGGCGATCAGGCTGACCGGGTCGGAACCTTGAACGTCACGTACGTCGACGTGCGGCAGGTTACGAGCAGCCAGGTACAGATTCTGATCAACTGCGTCCGAAACGATCAGTACGTCGTTCAGGCCCATGCCGTTCAGCTTGTTCAGCAGGTCTTTGGTTTTCGGCGCTTCAACAGCGAAGTCCTGAACCACAACCAGACGATCGCTACGCACCAGCTCGGCGAGGATGGAGCGCAGGGCTGCGCGATACATCTTCTTGTTGAGCTTCTGCGAGTGATCCTGAGGGCGAGCTGCGAAGGTTACACCACCGCCACGCCAGATCGGACCACGAGTGGTACCGGCACGAGCACGGCCAGTACCCTTCTGACGCCATGGGCGCTTACCGCCACCGGCTACGTCAGAGCGGGTCTTCTGCTGCTTGGTGCCCTGACGGCCGCCGGCCATGTAGGCCACGACTGCTTGGTGTACCAGCGTCTCGTTGAATTCGCCACCGAAAGTCAGTTCGGAAACTTCGATCGCCTGAGCGTCATTTACATTGAGTTGCATGTCAGTTTCCCCTTAACCGCGAGCCTTGACAGCCGGACGCACAACCACGTCGCCGCCAGTAGCGCCTGGAACGGCACCCTTGATCAGCAGCAGGTTGCGTTCAGCGTCTACGCGTACTACTTCCAGGGACTGTACAGTCACGCGCTCAGCGCCCATGTGACCGGACATCTTCTTGCCCTTGAATACACGACCAGGAGTCTGGCACTGGCCGATGGAGCCAGGGACACGGTGCGATACGGAGTTACCGTGGGTGTTATCCTGACCACGGAAGTTCCAACGCTTGATGGTACCGGCGAAGCCTTTACCTTTGGACTGACCGGTTACGTCTACCAGCTGGCCTGCAGTGAAGAGTTCAGCTTTGATCAGATCGCCAGCCTGGAAATCGCCTTCTTCAAGACGGAACTCCCAAACACCGCGACCAGCGGCAACGTTAGCCTTGGCGAAGTGACCTGCCTGAGCGGCAGTCACACGCGAAGCACGACGCTCGCCGACAGTGACTTGCACTGCACGGTAGCCATCGGTTTCTTCAGTTTTGAACTGGGTGACGCGATTCGGCTCGATCTCAATGACCGTGACCGGAATGGAGACACCTTCTTCGGTGAAAATGCGGGTCATACCGCACTTGCGACCGACTACACCAATAGTCATGTTGTAAACCTCATGAGTGTACGGGGCTTTCACCCGCTATGGCCGCCCATTTCAGAGCGTTACACGACTCAGACCGAAGTCTTAGCCGAGGCTGATCTGCACTTCCACACCTGCCGCAAGATCAAGCTTCATCAGCGCATCAACGGTTTTATCCGTTGGCTGGACGATGTCCAGAACGCGCTTATGAGTGCGAATCTCGTACTGGTCACGCGCGTCTTTGTTGACGTGCGGGGAGACCAGAACGGTGAAACGCTCTTTGCGGGTAGGCAGTGGAATTGGACCACGCACTTGTGCACCAGTACGTTTCGCGGTTTCCACGATTTCCTGGGTGGATTGGTCGATCAGGCGATGGTCGAAAGCCTTCAACCTGATACGGATTTGCTGATTTTGCATTGGATTTCAGACTCCAGGCTGTTCCCAACGGACGCACTACGCCCGCTAAAAGGAGGCGTGATTCTATAGACGCCCCTATTTAGTGTCAACCTAATAAAAAAAACCCCCGCTAAGCGGGGGTTTTTTCAATCGGCCGAGTGATTACTCGATGATTTTGGCTACGACGCCGGCGCCGACGGTACGACCGCCTTCACGGATGGCGAAGCGCAGACCGTCTTCCATTGCGATGGTCTTGATCAGGGTGACAGTCATCTGAATGTTGTCACCTGGCATTACCATCTCAACGCCTTCCGGCAGTTCGCAGTTACCGGTCACGTCAGTGGTACGGAAGTAGAACTGAGGACGGTAGCCTTTGAAGAACGGAGTGTGACGACCGCCTTCTTCCTTCGACAGAACGTAGACTTCTGCGGTGAACTTGGTGTGCGGCTTGACCGAACCTGGCTTGACCAGAACCTGGCCACGCTCAACGTCGTCACGCTTGGTACCACGCAGCAGAACGCCGCAGTTCTCGCCAGCACGACCTTCGTCCAGCAGCTTGCGGAACATCTCAACGCCGGTGCAGGTGGTGGTGGTGGTGTCACGCAGACCAACGATTTCCAGCGGATCCTGAACGCGGACGATACCACGCTCGATACGGCCGGTCACAACGGTACCACGACCCGAGATCGAGAATACGTCTTCGATCGGCATCAGGAACGGCTGGTCGACCGCACGAACTGGCTCAGGGATGTAGGCATCCAGAGTCTCTACCAGCTTCTTGACAGCGGTAGTGCCCATTTCGTTGTCGTCTTTGCCTTCCAGCGCCATACGAGCCGAACCGATGATGATCGGGGTGTCGTCGCCTGGGAAGTCGTAGGTGGACAGCAGGTCGCGAACTTCCATCTCGACCAGTTCCAGCAGCTCAGCGTCGTCTACCAGGTCAGCCTTGTTCAGGAAGACCACGATGTACGGAACGCCTACCTGACGGGACAGCAGGATGTGCTCACGGGTTTGTGGCATCGGACCATCGGCGGCCGAGCAAACCAGGATCGCGCCGTCCATCTGGGCAGCACCGGTGATCATGTTCTTCACGTAGTCAGCGTGACCTGGGCAGTCAACGTGAGCGTAGTGACGAATGTTCGAGTTGTACTCGACGTGAGCGGTGTTGATGGTGATACCGCGCGCTTTTTCTTCCGGAGCCGAGTCGATCTTGTCGAACTCAACGACTGCCGAACCGAAAACTTCGGAGCAGACGCGAGTCAGAGCTGCGGTCAGAGTGGTCTTACCGTGGTCAACGTGGCCGATAGTGCCGACGTTAACGTGGGGAAGGGAACGATCAAATTTTTCTTTAGCCACGACAGTGAACCTCTTGCCTAAAGGGGATTAGCCTTGTTTTTTAACGAGTGCTTCGACGATGTTCGACGGAGCTTCGGCGTATTTGGAGAATTCCATGGAGTAGCTTGCGCGACCCTGAGACATGGAACGAACGTCGGTCGCGTAACCGAACATCTCTCCGAGCGGTACCTCAGCAGTGATTACCTTGCCGGACACCGAGTCTTCATTACCCTGGATCATCCCACGACGACGGCTCAGGTCACCCATCACGTCACCCAGGTAGTCTTCCGGGGTTACAACTTCGACCTTCATGATCGGCTCAAGCACCACGCCACCGCCCTTCTGGGCCAGCTGCTTGGTCGCCATCGAAGCGGCGATCTTGAACGCCATTTCGTTGGAGTCGACGTCGTGGTACGAACCGTCGAATACCGTAGCCTTCAGGCCGAGCAGCGGATAGCCGGCAACAACGCCGTTTTTCATCTGCTCTTCGATACCCTTCTGGATCGGGGCGATGAATTCCTTAGGAATCACACCACCAACGACTTCGTTGGTGAACACCAGACCTTCGGTGATGTTGCCTTTGTCGTCCACGTCCGGCTCCGAGAAACGGATCCAGCAGTGACCGAACTGACCACGACCACCCGACTGACGAACGAACTTGCCTTCGATCTCGACGTTGGACTTGGTGATCTTCTCGCGGTACGAAACCTGCGGCTTGCCGACGTTGCACTCGACGTTGAACTCGCGCTTCATGCGGTCAACGAGGATGTCCAGGTGCAGCTCACCCATACCGGAGATGATGGTCTGGCCGGTTTCTTCGTCGGTCTTGACGCGGAACGACGGGTCTTCCTGGGCCAGCTTGCCCAGAGCGATACCCATCTTCTCCTGGTCAGCCTTGGTTTTCGGCTCTACGGAGAGCGAAATTACCGGCTCAGGGAAGTCCATACGCTCGAGGATGATCGGCTTGTCGGCGTTGCACAGGGTGTCACCGGTGGTGACGTCCTTCATGCCGATCAGAGCAGCGATGTCGCCAGCGCGTACTTCTTTGATCTCTTCACGCTGGTTGGCGTGCATCTGCACCATACGACCAACGCGCTCTTTCTTGCCCTTGACCGAGTTGATGACGGAGTCACCGGAGGTCAGGAAGCCCGAGTAGACGCGAACGAAGGTCAGAGTACCCACGAACGGGTCGGTGGCAATCTTGAACGCCAGGGCCGAGAACGGCTCGTTGTCGTCAGCAGGACGCTCATCGTACTGCTCTGGAGTGACTTCATCCTTCGGCACGTCGATCAGATCAGGGTGGATACCCTTGATCGCAGGGATCTCGGTGGGCGCAGGCAGGAAGTCAATGACGGCGTCGAGAACCAGGGGAACGCCCTTGTTCTTGAACGAGGAACCGCAGACAGCAGGAACGATCTCGCTCGCCAGGGTACGGGCGCGCAGACCAGCCTTGATGTCTTCGACGGACAGGTCACCTTCTTCAAGGTACTTGTTCATCAGCTCTTCGTTGGCCTCGGCAGCAGCCTCGACCATGTTGTTGCGCCATTCGTTGGCCAGGTCCACCAGCTCGGCAGGAATCTCTTCCTCACGGTAGGTAGTACCTTTGTCGTCGTCGTTCCAGTAGATGGCTTTCATCTTGATCAGGTCAACCTGACCCTGGAAGTCGTCTTCTGCACCGATAGCCAGCTGGACCGGAACCGGGGTGTGACCCAGGCGGTTCTTGATCTGGCCGACAACGCGCAGGAAGTTGGCACCGGCACGGTCCATCTTGTTCACGTAGACAACACGCGGAACGCCGTACTTGTTGGCCTGACGCCATACGGTTTCGGACTGAGGCTCAACGCCGGAGGTGCCGCAGAACACGACGACCGCGCCGTCGAGTACACGCAGCGAACGTTCTACTTCAATGGTGAAGTCAACGTGGCCGGGGGTATCGATGACGTTTACGCGGTAGTTGTCGTACTGACCACGGGAGCCTTTCCAGAAGGTGGTAACGGCAGCGGAGGTAATGGTGATACCGCGCTCCTGCTCCTGCACCATCCAGTCGGTGGTCGCGGCGCCATCATGCACCTCGCCCATCTTGTGGCTCAGACCTGTGTAGAACAGGATCCGCTCGGTAGTGGTGGTCTTGCCCGCGTCAACGTGAGCACAGATACCGATGTTACGGTAGCGGTTAATTGCTGTAGTACGAGCCATAAAGCCCTCGCAAAATGATTGATGCTTGAATTAGAAGCGGTAGTGCGAGAACGCTTTGTTGGCTTCGGCCATACGGTGCACGTCTTCACGCTTCTTGACTGCAGCACCCTTGCCTTCGGCAGCATCCAGCAGTTCGCCGGCCAGACGCAGGGCCATCGACTTCTCGCCGCGCTTGCGGGCGTAGTCTACGAGCCAGCGCATTGCCAGAGCGTTACGACGGGATGGACGAACTTCAACCGGAACCTGGTAAGTGGCACCGCCGACACGACGGGACTTTACTTCGACCAGCGGAGCGATGGCGTCGAGAGCTTTCTCGAAGATTTCCAGGGGGTCGCTGTTCTTGCGTGCTTTGACGGTATCCAGGGCACCGTAAACGATGCGCTCGGCTACGGCCTTCTTGCCGCTTTCCATCACGTGGTTCATGAACTTGGCGAGGATCTGAGATCCGTATTTCGGATCGTCAAGGATCTCACGTTTTGCTGCTACACGACGTCTTGGCATGATAAGCCCTCAAACGGTCTTCAGGTTAGCCCGGGACGCGGGTCTTCGACCCCTGCCCGACCTTACTCTTATCGACTCAAATAAATGGATGTCTGCAAACGCCCGATTACTTCGGACGCTTGGTACCGTACTTCGAACGACCCTGGTTACGGCCTTTGACGCCCGAAGTATCCAGAGAGCCGCGAACGGTGTGGTAACGAACACCTGGCAAGTCTTTTACACGGCCGCCACGGATCAGGACGACGCTGTGCTCTTGCAGGTTGTGGCCTTCACCACCGATGTACGAGGAAACCTCGAAACCGTTGGTCAGACGCACACGGCATACTTTACGCAGTGCCGAGTTAGGTTTTTTCGGCGTGGTGGTGTACACACGGGTGCACACGCCACGACGCTGCGGGCAGTTCTGCAGCGCAGGAACGTCGGACTTCTCGACCGAACGCTTGCGCGGCTGACGTACCAGCTGGTTGATAGTTGCCATCTACTAGCTCCACTGATTGTCTTGCGACTCTATTGTCTTGCAAGAAAGCCAAAAATTGGCGAGACGGAGCCTCACCAAATTTAAGGGTACAAAAGTCTAAAGAGGATCTTGCACCCAGTCAAGACAAGGCCCCGACCCTTCCTGCCCGATCATCGGCAACAAATCATGTCACCGAGGCTCGGGAGGAAGGGGCCGGGGCCCCGCCTCTTCTTAGTTGCCGCTGGAGTTCAGCGCTTCGGTCAGTGCGGCTTCCACCTCACTGGCGCTCACACGCAGCGGCTTGTCGGCATCACGGCGACGCTTGCGCTCGCTGTGGTAGGCCAGACCGGTACCGGCCGGGATCAGACGACCCACGACCACGTTCTCTTTCAGGCCGCGCAGGTAGTCGCGCTTGCCGGTTACCGCCGCTTCGGTCAGTACGCGGGTGGTTTCCTGGAAGGAAGCCGCGGAGATGAACGACTCGGTCGACAGCGAGGCCTTGGTGATACCCAGCAGGACACGGGTGAACTTGGAGATGAACTTGTCTTCACTCGCCAGACGCTCGTTCTCTACCAGTACCTGGGTCAACTCCATCTGGTCGCCCTTGATGAAGCTGGAATCGCCGGACTCGGAGATCTCAACTTTACGCAGCATCTGACGCAGGATGGTCTCGATGTGCTTGTCGTTGATCTTCACGCCCTGCAGGCGGTAAACGTCCTGAATCTCGTTGACGATGTACTTGGCCAGCGCGCTGACACCCAGCAGACGCAGGATGTCGTGCGGATCGCTCGGACCGTCGGAGATGACTTCGCCGCGGTTTACCTGTTCGCCTTCGAAGACGTTCAGGTGGCGCCACTTCGGAATCAGCTCTTCGTACGGATCGCTGCCATCGGTCGGCGTGATGACCAGGCGACGCTTGCCCTTGGTCTCTTTACCGAACGCGATGGTGCCGCTGACTTCAGCCAGGATCGACGCTTCTTTCGGACGACGCGCTTCGAACAGGTCGGCAACGCGTGGCAGACCACCGGTGATGTCACGAGTCTTCGACGTTTCTTGCGGGATACGCGCAATAACGTCACCGACACCGATCTGGGCACCGTCAGCCACACCGACGAGGGCGTTGGCCGGCAGGAAGTACTGAGCCGGTACGTCCGTACCTGGCAGGTACAGGTCCTTGCCGTTGGCATCGACCATCTTGATGGCCGGACGGATTTCCTTGCCAGCGGCAGGGCGATCCTTGACGTCCAGGACTTCAATGTTGGTCAGACCGGTCAGTTCGTCGGTCTGGCGCTTGATGGTGATGTTTTCTTCCATGCCCACGAAGGTCACGGTACCTTTCAGTTCGGTAACGATCGGGTGGGTGTGCGGGTCCCACTTGGCGACGATGGCGCCAGCTTCGACCTTGTCACCTTCCTTGACCGAAATCACCGCACCGTAAGGCAGCTTGTAACGCTCACGTTCACGACCGAATTCGTCGGCAATGGCCAGCTCGCCGGAACGCGATACCGCGACCAGGTTGCCATCGGCACGCTCGACCTGCTTCAGGTTGTGCAGACGCACCATGCCGCCATTCTTCACCTGGACGCTGTCGGCAGCCGAGGTACGGCTTGCAGCACCACCGATGTGGAAGGTACGCATGGTCAGCTGGGTACCCGGCTCACCGATCGACTGTGCAGCGATAACGCCGACAGCTTCACCGATGTTCACCTGGTGACCACGAGCCAGGTCACGACCGTAGCACTTGGCGCAGATGCCGTAGCGGGTTTCGCAGCTGATCGGCGAACGCACGACCACTTCGTCGATGCTGTTCAGCTCGATGAACTCGACCCACTTCTCGTCGACAAGGGTGCCGGCAGGAACGATGACGTCCTCGGTACCTGGCTTGAACACGTCGCGGGCGATGACACGACCCAGTACACGCTCACCCAGCGGCTCTACAACGTCGCCACCTTCGATGTGCGGCGTCATCAGCAGGCCCTGGTCGGTGCCGCAGTCGATCTCGGTCACGACCAGATCCTGCGCCACGTCTACCAGACGGCGAGTCAGGTAACCGGAGTTCGCAGTCTTCAGTGCGGTATCCGCAAGACCTTTACGAGCACCGTGGGTCGAGATGAAGTACTGCAGTACGCTCAGACCTTCACGGAAGTTCGCGGTGATCGGCGTCTCGATGATCGAGCCGTCCGGCTTGGCCATCAGACCACGCATACCGGCCAGCTGACGGATCTGTGCAGCGGAACCCCGCGCACCCGAGTCAGCCATCATGTACATCGAGTTGAAGGACTCTTGCTCGACTTCCTTGCCCTCGCGGTCGATGACCTTCTCTTTCGAGAGGTTGGCCATCATCGCCTTGGACACTTCGTCGTTCGCCTTCGACCACAAGTCGATGACCTTGTTGTACTTCTCGCCCTGGGTAACCAGGCCCGAGGCGTACTGGCTTTCGATTTCCTTCACCTCATCGGTAGCAGTACCGATGATGCGGGCTTTTTCGTCCGGGATAACGAAGTCGTTAACACCGATCGAGACGCCGGAAATGGTCGAGTAAGCGAAACCGGTGTACATCAGCTGGTCAGCGAAGATCACGGTCTCTTTCAGACCAACCACGCGATAGCACTGGTTGATCAGCTTGGAGATCGCCTTCTTCTTCATCGGCTGGTTGACCACGTCGTACGGCAGACCTGCCGGAACAACCTGGAACAGCAGCGCACGGCCGACGGTGGTGTCGACGATACGGGTGTTCTTGACCACCGAGCCATCACGCTCTTTCACGGTCTCGTTGATACGGACCTTGATTTTCGCGTGCAGGGCAGCCTCGCCGGCGCGGAATACGCGGTCGACTTCCTGCAGGTCAGCGAACACGCGACCCTCGCCCTTGGCGTTGATGGCTTCACGGGTCATGTAGTACAGACCCAGTACAACGTCCTGCGAAGGAACGATGATTGGCTCACCGTTGGCTGGCGACAGGATGTTGTTGGTCGACATCATCAGCGCGCGCGCTTCGAGCTGGGCTTCCAGGGTCAGCGGCACGTGAACGGCCATCTGGTCACCGTCGAAGTCGGCGTTGTACGCGGCACAGACCAGCGGGTGCAGCTGAATCGCCTTGCCTTCGATCAGCACCGGCTCGAACGCCTGGATACCCAGACGGTGCAGCGTCGGTGCACGGTTCAGCAGGACGGGGTGTTCGCGGATGACTTCGGCGAGAACGTCCCAGACCTCTGGCAGCTCGCGCTCGACCATCTTCTTGGCGGCCTTGATGGTGGTCGCCAGACCACGCATTTCCAGCTTGCCGAAAATGAACGGCTTGAACAGCTCGAGGGCCATCTTCTTCGGCAGACCGCACTGGTGCAGGCGCAGGGTCGGGCCTACGGTAATTACCGAACGACCGGAGTAGTCCACGCGCTTACCGAGCAAGTTCTGACGGAAGCGACCTTGCTTACCTTTGATCATGTCGGCCAGCGACTTCAGCGGACGCTTGTTCGAGCCAGTGATGGCACGACCGCGACGGCCGTTGTCGAGCAGGGCGTCGACCGCTTCCTGCAGCATGCGCTTTTCATTGCGCACGATGATGTCCGGCGCCGACAGATCGAGCAGGCGCTTCAGACGGTTGTTACGGTTGATCACCCGACGATACAGATCGTTCAGGTCGGAGGTCGCGAAGCGGCCGCCATCCAGCGGAACCAGCGGACGCAGGTCCGGCGGCAGCACCGGCAGGACGGTCAGGACCATCCACTCAGGCAGGTTGCCCGAGCCCTGGAAAGCTTCCATCAGCTTCAGGCGCTTGGACAGCTTCTTGATCTTGGTTTCGGAGTTGGTCTGTGGAATCTCTTCGCGCAGACGACCGATCTCGTGCTCCAGGTCGATCGCGTGCAGCAGTTCGCGGACAGCCTCGGCACCCATGCGGGCGTCGAAGTCGTCACCGAACTCTTCCAGCGCTTCGAAGTACTGCTCGTCGTTGAGCAGCTGACCCTTCTCGAGGGTAGTCATGCCCGGATCGATCACCACGTAGCTCTCGAAGTAGAGCACGCGCTCGATGTCACGCAGAGTCATGTCCATCAGCAGGCCGATACGGGACGGCAGCGACTTCAGGAACCAGATGTGGGCGACCGGCGAGGCCAGCTCGATGTGCGCCATGCGCTCACGACGAACCTTGGCCAGGGCAACTTCAACGCCGCACTTCTCACAGATCACACCGCGGTGCTTGAGGCGCTTGTACTTGCCGCACAGGCACTCGTAGTCCTTGACTGGGCCAAAGATCTTGGCGCAGAACAGGCCGTCACGCTCAGGCTTGAACGTACGGTAGTTGATGGTTTCCGGCTTCTTAACTTCACCGAACGACCACGAACGGATCATTTCAGGCGACGCCAGACCGATGCGGATGGCGTCGAACTCTTCGACTTGACCCTGGTTTTTCAGCAAATTCAGTAGGTCTTTCAAGGCCTTTCCTCCTGGCGGAGCAGGAAGCGGGCTGTACCAGCCCCGCTCCCCTTCGCGTCACGTGTTATTCGGTTTCCAGATCGATATCGATACCGAGCGAACGGATCTCTTTGATCAACACGTTGAAGGACTCGGGCATGCCCGGCTCCATACGGTGATCGCCATCCACGATGTTCTTGTACATCTTGGTACGGCCGTTCACGTCGTCCGACTTCACTGTGAGCATTTCTTGCAGGGTGTATGCCGCGCCGTATGCTTCCAGCGCCCACACTTCCATCTCCCCGAAACGCTGACCACCGAACTGCGCCTTACCACCCAGCGGCTGCTGGGTAACCAGGCTGTAGGAACCAGTGGAACGCGCGTGCATCTTGTCGTCCACCAAGTGGTTCAGCTTGAGCATGTACATGTAACCAACGGTCACAGGACGCTCGAACTTGTTGCCGGTACGGCCGTCGAACAGCACCATCTGGCCGCTCTCTGGCAGGTCGGCCAGCTTCAGCATGGCCTTGATCTCACGCTCCTTGGCACCGTCGAAGACAGGCGTCGCCATCGGCACACCTTTCTTGAGGTTGTTGGCCAGGGCGAAGATCTCTGCGTCGGAGAACTCGTCGAGGTTTTCCTGACGACCACCGATCTCGTTGTAGATCTCGGTCAGGAAGGTGCGCAGCTCGGCTGCCTTGCGCTGCTCTTCGAGCATGCGGTCGATCTTCTCGCCCAGACCTTTGGCCGCCAGGCCCAGGTGGGTTTCGAGAATCTGACCGACGTTCATACGCGAAGGTACGCCCAGCGGGTTCAGTACGACGTCGACCGGAGTACCGTTGGCGTCGTGCGGCATGTCTTCTACCGGCATGATCACCGAGACGACACCCTTGTTACCGTGACGACCGGCCATCTTGTCACCCGGCTGGATGCGACGGCGGATTGCCAGGTAAACCTTGACGATCTTCAGTACGCCTGGAGCCAGGTCATCGCCCTGCTGCAGCTTGCGCTTCTTGTCTTCGAACTTGTCGTCCAGCAGACGGCGACGATCGACGATGTACTGCTGAGCCTTTTCCAGCTGCTCGTTCAGTGCATCTTCGGCCATGCGCAGTTTGAACCACTGGCCGTGCTCCAGACCGTTCAGTACGTCGTCAGTGATCACGGTGCCTTTCTTCAGGCCCGCACCACCGTCGACCACCTGGCCGTTCAGAGCAGAACGCAGACGCTCGAAGGTCGCGCCTTCGACGATGCGGAACTCTTCGTTGAGGTCCTTGCGGATCTCGTCCAGCTGCATCTTCTCGATCGCCAGGGCGCGGCTGTCGCGCTCAACGCCATCGCGGGTGAAGACCTGTACGTCGATGACGGTGCCTTTGGTGCCGGTCGGCACGCGCAGGGAGGTGTCTTTGACGTCGCTGGCCTTCTCACCGAAGATCGCACGCAGCAGTTTCTCTTCCGGCGTCAGCTGGGTCTCACCTTTCGGAGTGACCTTGCCGACCAGGATGTCGCCGGCGCCGACTTCGGCACCTACGTAGACGATACCGGCTTCGTCCAGCTTGTTCAGCGCAGCCTCACCCACGTTCGGGATGTCCGCGGTGATTTCCTCTGGGCCAAGCTTGGTGTCACGGGCCACACAGGTCAGTTCCTGGATGTGGATCGTGGTGAAGCGATCTTCCTGGACCACACGCTCGGACAGGCAGATGGAGTCTTCGAAGTTGAAGCCGTTCCACGCCATGAACGCGATGCGCATGTTCTGGCCCAGCGCCAGTTCACCCATGTCGGTGGACGGGCCGTCGGCCATGATGTCGCCACGCGCGACCACATCACCCTTGCTCACCAGCGGACGCTGGTTGATGCAGGTGTTCTGGTTCGAACGGGTGTACTTGGTCAGGTTGTAGATATCCACACCTGCTTCACCGGTCTCGACTTCGTCATCAGCTACACGCACGACGATACGGCTGGCGTCGACCGAGTCGATCACACCACCGCGGCGAGCCACGACGCAGACGCCGGAGTCACGGGCGACGTTGCGCTCCATGCCAGTACCTACCAGCGGCTTGTCGGCACGCAGGGTCGGTACAGCCTGACGCTGCATGTTCGAACCCATCAACGCACGGTTGGCGTCGTCGTGCTCGAGGAACGGAATCAGAGAGGCAGCAACGGAAACAACCTGCTTCGGCGAAACGTCCATCAGGGTGACGTCTTCCGGCGCCTTGACGGTGAATTCGTTCAGGTGACGGACCGCTACCAGCTCGTCGATCAGGTGCTTCTGCTCGTTCATCGCAGCCGAAGCCTGGGCGATGACGTGATCAGCTTCTTCGATCGCCGACAGGAACACGATGTCGTCGGTGACCACACCCTCTTTCACCACACGGTACGGGCTTTCCAGGAAGCCGTACTGGTTGGTGCGGGCGTAGGCCGCCAGGGAGTTGATCAGACCGATGTTCGGACCTTCCGGCGTCTCGATCGGGCACACGCGGCCGTAGTGGGTCGGGTGTACGTCACGAACTTCGAAGCCTGCGCGCTCACGGGTCAGACCGCCCGGGCCGAGCGCAGAGACACGACGCTTGTGGGTGATCTCGGAGAGCGGGTTGTTCTGGTCCATGAACTGCGAGAGCTGGCTGGAACCGAAGAACTCTTTCACCGCCGCCGCAACCGGCTTGGCGTTGATCAGGTCCTGCGGCATCAGGCCTTCGCTTTCGGCCATCGACAGACGCTCTTTGACCGCACGCTCGACGCGCACCAGGCCAACGCGGAACTGGTTCTCGGCCATCTCGCCGACACAACGCACACGACGGTTACCCAGGTGGTCGATGTCGTCGACGATGCCCTTGCCGTTACGGATGTCGACCAGGGTCTTCAGTACATCGACGATGTCTTCCTTGCTCAGCACGCCCGAACCTTCGATCTCGGTACGACCGATACGACGGTTGAACTTCATGCGGCCGACTGCGGACAGGTCGTAACGCTCGGCGCTGAAGAAAAGGTTGTTGAACAGGGTCTCGGCGGCGTCCTTGGTTGGCGGCTCGCCTGGGCGCATCATGCGATAGATTTCGACCAACGCTTCCAGCTGGTTGCTGGTGGTATCGATCTTCAGCGTATCGGCGATGAACGGACCGCAGTCGATATCGTTGGTGTACAGGGTCTCGATGCGAACGACCTGGGCCTTGGCGATCTTGACCAGCAGATCGGTGGTCAGCTCGGTGTTGCACTCGGCCAGAATTTCACCAGTTGCCGGGTGCACGATGGCCTTGGCAGTGGTACGGCCAATCATGTACTCGAGCGGAACGTCCAGCTGCTTGACGCCAGCTTTCTCGATCTGGTTGATGTGGCGCGCAGTGATACGGCGGCCTTGCTCGACGATGACCTTGCCGGTGTCGTCGGTGATGTCCATGACCGCAACTTCACCGCGCAGGCGCTGGGCAACCAGCTCCAGGCTCAGCTTCTCACCGGAAACGTGGAACACGTTGGTGGTGTAGAAGGTGTCCAGGATCTCTTCGGTGCTGTAGCCCAGGGCGCGCAGCAGTACGGAGGCCGGCAGCTTGCGGCGACGGTCGATACGGACGAACACGCAGTCCTTCGGATCGAACTCGAAGTCGAGCCAGGAGCCGCGGTAAGGAATGATGCGAGCGGAGTACAGCAGCTTGCCGGAGCTGTGAGTCTTGCCACGGTCGTGGTCGAAGAACACACCAGGCGAACGGTGCAGCTGGGAAACGATCACACGCTCGGTACCGTTGATAACGAAGGTACCGTTCTCAGTCATCAGGGGGATTTCACCCATGTAGACTTCTTGCTCTTTGATGTCCTTGATCGCTTTGTTCGACGATTCCTTGTCGAAGATGATCAGGCGCACCTTGACCCGCAGTGGGACCGCGAAGGTCACGCCACGCAGGACACATTCCTTCACATCGAAGGCAGGCTCGCCCAGGCGATAGCCTACGTACTCCAGGGCAGCATTGCCGGAGTAGCTGATGATCGGGAATACCGATTTGAAGGCCGCATGCAGACCGACGTCGCGGAACTGATCCTTGGATGCTCCCGCCTGCAGGAATTCGCGATACGAATCCAGCTGGATGGCCAGGAGGTACGGCACATCCATGACGTCCGGCAACTTGCTAAAGTCCTTGCGGATACGTTTTTTCTCAGTGTATGAGTAAGCCATCAGCGTTCCCCAGCTTGGTCACCTGCTTGTTTGGCTTCTCCCGGCGGGAGCAGCCAGAAAATCGTGCAAACCCCTTGGTTTGCGCCACCCACATGGGTGTCTTGCAGCTCGTTATCGGGGCCGACCTGATCGGCCACCAATAACGGAAAAAGGCCGGTGGCACAGGCCACCAGCCATCAGCCCTACGCTTGACGCTCAGGCTGCAGTCGCAAAGTCGAAATTACTTCAGCTCGACTTTAGCGCCAGCTTCTTCCAGCTTCTTCTTAGCGTCTTCAGCGGCTTCTTTCGAAACGCCTTCAGCTACAACCTGAGGAGCGCCATCGACTTTCTCTTTGGCTTCTTTCAGGCCCAGACCGGTCAGCTCGCGAACGGCTTTGATGACGTTCACTTTCTTGTCGCCGGCTTCAACCAGGACAACGTTGAACTCGGTCTGCTCTTCAACAACGGCAGCGGCAGCAGCTGGGCCAGCGGCAACAGCGGCAGCAGCGGTAACGCCGAAGGTTTCTTCCATTGCTTTGATCAGTTCAACAATTTCCAGAACGGTTTTCTGGCCGATTGCTTCGATGATTTGCTCGTTAGTCAGAGACATGACTATGAATTCCTGTATTGGGGGACAGCCTTACACGGCCATCAAATTAAACGTTTGATTTCGAGAGAAGCTACGCCGCCTTAGGCAGCAGCGGCTTCTTTCTGGTCGCGCAGAGCTGCCAGGGTACGAGCCAGCTTGCTGGTTGCACCTTGGATTACGCTCATCAGCTGTGCGATAGCCTCGTCGCGAGTTGGCAGGGTTGCCAGCACGTCGATCTGGTTAGCGGCAAGGAACTTGCCGTCGAACGCAGCTGCCTTGATCTCGAACTTGTCCTGACCCTTGGCGAATTCCTTGAACAGACGGGCAGCAGCGCCCGGGTGTTCGTTGGAGAACGCAATCAGGGTAGGGCCGGTGAAGGCGTCGTTGAGGACACTGAATTCAGTGTCAGCAACAGCGCGCTTGAGCAGGGTGTTACGTACGACACGTACGTATACGCCAGCTTCACGAGCCTCTTTACGGAGTCCGGTCATTGCGCCTACAGTCACACCACGGGCATCGGCCACGACAGCGGACAGAGCGACTTTGGCAGCCTCGTTGACTTCAGCGACGATGGCCTTCTTGTCTTCGAGTTTAATTGCCACGGGTTTACTCCTGGTTTCTACCGTTTCATCTGGCCGAGGCCGGATGTCGTTTTGGTGTCTGATTCGCGAGCGAATCGGGAGCACCATCTGCGTAGGCTTGTGTTTTAAGACTTGCGTCGCCTACGGTCTTGGATAGCCCCCGCCAGGCAGGGACCCCAATCTTGTTGCAGCCGGCGCGCTCGAAAGACCGCGCCGACTTTGCATTACACGTTCAGCGAGCTCTGATCGATGATCAGACCTGGGCCCATGGTGGTGCTCAGGGTAACGCGCTTGACGTAGATACCTTTCGAAGAAGCTGGCTTGATACGCTTCAGATCAGCGATCAGGGCTTCAACGTTTTCCTTCAGCTTGCCAGCTTCAAAGCCGATCTTGCCAACGGAGGTGTGGATGATACCGTTCTTGTCGGTAC
Organism: Pseudomonas wayambapalatensis; assembly: GCA_014268975.2. Classification (GTDB taxonomy): domain Bacteria; phylum Pseudomonadota; class Gammaproteobacteria; order Pseudomonadales; family Pseudomonadaceae; genus Aquipseudomonas; species Aquipseudomonas wayambapalatensis. The sequence goes on from CP077096.1 coordinate 5,249,720, forward strand.
GGTAGCGAACCTGACCAGCCTTGGCGTTCTTGACGGCAGTGGCTACGTCCGGGGTCACGGTACCGACTTTCGGGTTAGGCATCAGGCCGCGAGGACCCAGAACCTGACCCAGCTGACCGACAACGCGCATGGCATCAGGGGATGCGATGACGACGTCATAGTTCAGGTCGCCGCCTTTCATTTCGGCAGCCAGATCGTCCATACCTACGCGGTCAGCGCCGGCAGCCAGAGCGGCCTCGGCAGCTGGGCCCTGGGTGAAGACGGCAACGCGTACGGTCTTGCCAGTGCCGTGCGGCAGCACAGTAGCGCTACGAACGACCTGGTCGGATTTACGCGGGTCAACACCGAGGTTTACGGCGATATCGTACGACTCGACGAATTTGGCAGCCGGCAGCGAAGCCAGCAGGGTAGCGGCCTCTTCGAAGTTGTAGGCCTTGCCTGCTTCGATTTTCTCGGCGATTGCCTTTTGACGCTTAGTCAGCTTAGCCATTACACACCCTCCACGTTCAGGCCCATGCTGCGGGCAGAGCCAGCGATGGTGCGTACAGCTGCATCCAGGTCAGCGGCGGTCAGATCAGCCTGCTTTGCCTTGGCGATATCTTCCAGCTGAGCGCGGGTGACGGTACCGACCTTGACGGTGTTCGGACGAGCCGAACCGCTGGTCAGGCCAGCAGCTTTCTTCAGCAGAACCGAGGCAGGGGTGCTCTTGGTTTCGAAGGTGAAGCTACGGTCACTGTAGACAGTGATGATCACAGGAGTCGGCAGGCCGGCTTCTTGACCCTGAGTACGGGCGTTGAAGGCCTTGCAGAATTCCATGATGTTCACACCGTGTTGACCCAGTGCTGGACCAACGGGTGGGCTTGGGTTGGCCTGGCCGGCCTTTACTTGCAGCTTGATATAAGCCTGAATCTTCTTAGCCATGAGCTACTCCAAAATCGGGTTCGAACGCCTGGTGGCTCCCCGGATGACTTGCGTTTTATCCCAGTGACGACAAAACCCCGCAGCACATAGGGCTGCGGGGTATGGGATGCATCGTTCAGTTAGACCTTCTCGACCTGACTGAACTCGAGCTCTACCGGAGTAGAGCGACCGAAAATGAGCACTGCAACCTGCAGGCGACTCTTCTCGTAGTTAACTTCTTCGACGCTACCGTTGAAATCAGCGAATGGACCGTCAATGACGCGAACCACTTCACCCGGCTCGAACAGCGTCTTCGGCTTGGGCTTGTCACTGCCATCGGCAACGCGACGCAGGATAGCTTCAGCCTCTTTATCGGTGATCGGCGCGGGCTTGTCCGCGGTACCACCAATGAAACCCATGACGCGAGGGGTATCCTTGACCAAGTGCCAAGTCCCTTCGTTCATTTCCATCTGCACCAGGACGTAGCCCGGGAAGAATTTACGCTCACTCTTGCGCTTCTGGCCGTTGCGCATTTCGACGACTTCTTCGGTCGGGACGAGAATCTCGCCAAACCCGTCTTCCATGCCTGCCAGCTTTACGCGCTCGATGAGGGAGCGCATTACATGCTTCTCGTAACCCGAGTAAGCATGCACAACATACCAACGCTTAGCCACGAGACACCCTTAGCCAACAATCAAGGAAACCAACCAACCGAGCAGGGAATCGAGACCCCACAACAGCAGCGCCATAACGAGCACCACAGCCACAACGATCAAAGTGGTCTGAGTAGTCTCCTGGCGGGTTGGCCACACGACTTTACGAATTTCGGTACGAGCTTCCTTCGCCAGCGCAAAGAACGACTTACCCTTCGCAGTCTGCAGAGCAACAAAGCCTGCGACAGCTGCCAGAGCGAGCAGCGCGAGAACGCGGTACAGGATAGGAGCAGCGGAGTAATACTGATTACCCACGACACCTACGACAACCAATGCAACTACAGCCAGCCACTTGAACAGATCAAAACGCGATTCTTGGGCTTCAGTTTTGGGAGTCATCGGGGAGGATCCTGTAAGAAGAAAGCCAATCACACCGAGGTGAATGGCAGGTCAGGAGGGAATCGAACCCCCAACCTACGGTTTTGGAGACCGTCGCTCTGCCAATTGAGCTACTGACCTGTAACGCTGTATCAGGCCGGCCATTATGCCGGCCTGATTTAGATAAATCAACTACTTATTCAATAATCTTC